>NZ_CAKAKC010000001.1:0-4564300 GCF_916618735.1 Escherichia sp. Marseille-Q3837
TGTGTTAGGCCTGCCGCCAGCGTTCAATCTGAGCCATGATCAAACTCTTCAATTTAAAAGTTTGATGCTCAAAGAATTAAACTTCGTAATGAATTACGTGTTCACTCTTGAGACTTGGTATTCATTTTTCGTCTTGCGACGTTAAGAATCCGTATCTTCGAGTGCCCACACAGATTGTCTGATAAATTGTTAAAGAGCAATTGCGACGCGGCTTTCAGCTCACTGTCGCGAGGTGGCGTATATTACGCTTTCCTCTTTCAGAGTCAACCCTGAATTTCAGGATTTTTCTCTTTAACCGAACCGGCTGTTTGTGTGAAGTGATTCACATCCGCCGTGTCGATGGAGGCGCATTATAGGGAGTCGTCTCAGGAAGACAAGCGGAAAAATGCATTTTTATTTCAACCGCTCATCTTTTAATCATTACGCCGGTTTTTGCTGCTTTTTTATCGCTTGCGGCAGGTCTGCCAGGCTATTTAACACCCAATCCGCTGCATTTTCTGCTTCAGGCGTAACAGGTTTACCCGTACGCACCAGCACTTTTGTTCCCACGTTCGCCGCAGCCGCTGCCAGCATATCTTCTAATTTATCGCCCACCATATAAGAAGCGGCCATATCAATATGCAAATAATCGCGTGCCGACAAAAGCATCCCAGGATGTGGTTTGCGGCAGTCGCAGACCTGGCGAAACTCTTCAACACTACCCTGCGGATGATGCGGGCAATAATAGATGCCATCCAGATCGACATCTCGATCCGCCAGCGACCAGTCCATCCACTCGGTCAGCGTTTCAAACTGCGCTTCAGTAAATTTACCGCGAGCAATGCCAGACTGGTTGGTTACTACCACCAGCGCAAAGCCCATTTTTTTTAGCTCGCGCATGGCGTCAATAACACCGTCGATAAATTCAAAATTGTCGATCTCATGGACATAGCCGTGATCGACATTAATGGTGCCATCACGGTCAAGAAAAATTGCGGGTACGCTCTTCGCCACCTTTTATAGCTCCTTAATAAGGCATGTGACGCTAGTATCGCATGTTTCGACCTGCAAGAAAGTGCTCTTCGCATAAACCTGATTGATTTAGACGTCTGGATGCCTTAACATCCATTTCATTGACGGCGTTGCCCGTTCCAGGCATTCGAAATGCCACGACTAACTTAATGACGATAATAAATAATCAATGATAAAACTTTCGAATATCACCAAAGTGTTCCACCAGGGCACCCGCACCATCCAGGCGTTGAACAACGTCAGCCTGCATGTGCCAGCTGGACAAATTTATGGCGTTATCGGTGCCTCAGGCGCGGGTAAGAGTACGCTTATACGTTGTGTAAACCTGTTGGAGCGCCCAACCAAGGGTAGCGTGCTGGTCGATGGCCAGGAACTGACCACGCTGTCAGAATCCGAGTTGACCAAAGCTCGTCGCCAGATTGGTATGATTTTCCAGCATTTTAACCTGCTCTCTTCGCGTACTGTTTTTGGCAACGTGGCTCTGCCGCTGGAGCTGGACAATACACCGAAAGACGAGATCAAACGTCGCGTGACGGAATTGCTGTCATTGGTTGGTCTTGGCGATAAGCATGATAGCTACCCGTCGAATCTTTCCGGTGGGCAGAAACAACGTGTGGCGATTGCCCGTGCATTAGCCAGCAATCCCAAAGTATTGCTGTGCGATGAAGCCACCAGCGCGCTGGACCCGGCAACCACGCGTTCTATTCTCGAACTACTAAAAGACATCAACCGCCGTCTGGGTTTGACGATTCTTTTGATCACCCACGAAATGGACGTTGTGAAGCGCATTTGTGATTGTGTGGCAGTCATCAGCAATGGCGAACTGATCGAGCAAGACACGGTAAGCGAAGTGTTCTCGCATCCGAAAACGCCGCTGGCGCAGAAGTTTATTCAGTCAACCCTGCATCTGGATATCCCGGAAGATTATCAGGAACGTCTGCAAGCGGAGCCATTTACTGACTGTGTGCCGATGCTGCGCCTGGAGTTTACCGGCCAGTCGGTCGATGCCCCGCTGCTTTCTGAAACCGCGCGTCGTTTCAACGTCAACAACAACATTATTAGCGCGCAGATGGATTACGCCGGTGGCGTTAAGTTCGGCATTATGCTGACCGAAATGCACGGCACACAACAAGATACGCAAGCCGCTATTGCCTGGCTGCAAGAACACCATGTAAAAGTAGAGGTACTGGGTTATGTCTGAGCCGATGATGTGGCTGCTGGTTCGTGGCGTATGGGAAACGCTGGCAATGACCTTCGTATCCGGTTTTTTTGGCTTTGTGATTGGTCTGCCGGTTGGCGTCCTGCTTTATGTCACGCGTCCGGGGCAAATTATTGCTAACGCGAAGCTTTACCGTACTGTTTCTGCGATTGTGAACATTTTCCGCTCCATCCCGTTCATTATCTTACTGGTATGGATGATTCCGTTTACCCGCGTTATTGTCGGTACATCGATTGGTTTGCAGGCAGCGATTGTTCCGTTAACCGTTGGTGCAGCACCGTTTATTGCCCGTATGGTCGAGAACGCTCTGCTGGAGATCCCAACTGGGTTAATTGAAGCTTCCCGCGCAATGGGTGCCACGCCGATGCAGATCGTCCGTAAGGTGCTGTTACCGGAAGCGCTGCCGGGTCTGGTGAATGCGGCAACTATCACCCTGATTACCCTGGTCGGTTATTCCGCGATGGGTGGTGCAGTCGGTGCCGGTGGTTTAGGTCAGATTGGCTATCAGTATGGCTACATCGGCTATAACGCGACGGTGATGAATACGGTACTGGTATTGCTGGTCATTCTGGTTTATTTAATTCAGTTCGCAGGCGACCGCATCGTCCGGGCTGTCACTCGCAAGTAACGTTCAACACAACATAAATAATTGAAGAAGGAATAAGGTATGGCGTTCAAATTCAAAACCTTTGCGGCAGTGGGAGCCCTGATTGGATCACTGGCACTGGTAGGCTGCGGCCAGGATGAAAAAGATCCGAACCACATTAAAGTCGGCGTGATTGTCGGTGCCGAACAGCAGGTTGCAGAAGTCGCGCAGAAAGTCGCGAAAGACAAATATGGCCTGGACGTTGAGCTGGTAACCTTCAACGACTATGTTCTGCCAAACGAAGCATTGAGCAAAGGCGATATCGACGCTAACGCTTTCCAGCACAAACCGTACCTTGATCAGCAACTGAAAGATCGTGGCTACAAACTGGTCGCTGTAGGCAATACTTTTGTTTATCCAATTGCTGGTTACTCCAAGAAAATCAAATCGCTGGATGAACTGCAGGATGGTTCGCAGGTTGCAGTTCCAAACGATCCGACTAACCTCGGTCGTTCACTGCTGCTGCTGCAAAAAGTGGGCTTGATCAAACTGAAAGATGGCGTTGGCCTGCTGCCGACCGTTCTTGATGTTGTTGAGAACCCAAAAAACCTGAAAATTGTTGAACTGGAAGCACCGCAACTGCCGCGTTCTCTGGACGACGCGCAAATCGCTCTGGCAGTTATCAACACCACCTATGCCAGCCAGATTGGCCTGACTCCGGCGAAAGACGGCATCTTTGTAGAAGACAAAGAGTCCCCGTACGTTAACCTGATCGTAACTCGTGAAGACAACAAAGACGCAGAGAACGTGAAGAAATTCGTGCAGGCTTATCAATCTGATGAAGTGTACGAAGCGGCAAACAAAGTGTTTAACGGCGGCGCTGTTAAAGGCTGGTAATATTTAGGCTGTTTCCACAATTTGTAATATCATTCAGGACGGGCGCTTGCCCGTCTTGTCATTTTTACAAGCGCCTGATTCAATATTGACGTTTTGATCATACATTGAGGAAATACTATGCGTGCTTTACCGATCTGTTTAGTAGCACTCATGCTAAGCGGCTGTTCCATGTTAAGCAGATCCCCTGTCGAACCCGTTCAAAGCACTGCACCCCAGCCGAAAGCGGAGCCTGCAAAACCGAAAGCACCGCGCGCCACGCCGGTCCGAATTTATACCAATGCAGAAGAATTAGTCGGCAAACCGTTCCGCGATCTCGGTGAAGTCAGTGGCGACTCTTGCCAGGCCTCTAATCAGGACTCTCCACCGAGCATTCCAACCGCGCGTAAGCGGATGCAGATCAATGCCTCCAAAATGAAAGCCAATGCTGTTTTACTGCATAGCTGTGAAGTCACCAGCGGTACGCCAGGCTGCTACCGTCAGGCTGTATGTATCGGTTCTGCGCTTAACATTACGGCAAAATGAGCAGTTTCCAGTTTGAGCAAATAGGCGTTATTCGCTCGCCCTATAAAGAAAAATTCGCCGTTCCGCGCCAGCCAGGTCTGGTAAAAAGCGTCAACGGCGAACTGCATCTCATTGCTCCCTACAACCAGGCCGACGCCGTGCGCGGCCTGGAAGCATTCAGCCATTTATGGATCCTTTTCGTCTTTCATCAAACGATGGAAGGCGGCTGGCGTCCGACTGTACGCCCTCCGCGCCTCGGCGGTAACGCCAGAATGGGCGTTTTCGCCACACGCTCTACTTTCCGCCCTAACCCAATTGGTATGTCGCTGGTAGAACTGAAAGAGGTTGTTTGCCATAAAGACAGCGTGATTCTGAAGCTCGGTAGCCTGGATCTGGTTGATGGTACGCCAGTGGTGGATATCAAACCGTATCTCCCCTTTGCCGAATCGCTTCCCGATGCCAGTGCCAGCTATGCGCAAAGTGCGCCAACGGCAGAGATGTCTGTGACCTTTACCGCAGATGTTGAAAAGCAACTATTGATGCTGGAGAAGCGTTATCCGCAGTTAACGCTGTTTATCCGCGAAGTACTGGCGCAGGATCCGCGTCCGGCCTATCGTAAAGGTGAGGAAACGGGCAAAACCTATGCCGTCTGGCTGCATGATTTTAATGTTCGCTGGCGCGTCACCGACGCAGGTTTTGAAGTCTTTGCGCTGGAACCGCGTTAAATTCACGCCCTTCTCTTTTGACATTTCTCCTGCACTGGTAAACTAAATCACTTTTTTTGTCCCAGGCTCACCTTGAGCCTGTTCTACCTTCCAACTGGAACCGTAACAACATGCGTACTAGCCAATACCTGCTCTCCACTCTCAAGGAGACACCTGCCGACGCCGAGGTGATCAGCCATCAGCTGATGCTACGCGCCGGGATGATCCGCAAGCTGGCCTCCGGGTTATATACCTGGCTGCCGACCGGCGTGCGCGTTCTGAAAAAAGTCGAAAACATCGTGCGTGAAGAGATGAACAACGCCGGTGCGATCGAGGTGTCGATGCCGGTGGTTCAGCCAGCCGATTTGTGGCAAGAGAGTGGTCGTTGGGAACAGTACGGTCCGGAACTGCTGCGTTTTGTTGACCGTGGCGAGCGTCCGTTCGTACTCGGCCCAACTCATGAAGAAGTGATCACTGACCTGATTCGTAACGAGCTTAGCTCTTACAAACAGCTGCCGCTGAACTTCTATCAGATCCAGACCAAGTTCCGCGACGAAGTGCGTCCGCGTTTCGGCGTCATGCGCTCCCGCGAATTCCTGATGAAAGATGCTTACTCTTTCCATACTTCTCAGGAATCCCTGCAGGAAACCTACGATGCAATGTATGCGGCCTACAGCAAAATCTTCAGCCGCATGGGGCTGGATTTCCGCGCCGTACAGGCCGACACTGGTTCTATCGGCGGCAGCGCCTCTCACGAATTCCAGGTGCTGGCGCAGAGCGGTGAAGACGATGTGGTCTTCTCCGATACCTCTGACTATGCAGCGAACATTGAACTGGCAGAAGCTATCGCGCCGAAAGAACCGCGCGCTGCTGCTACCCAGGAAATGACGCTGGTTGATACGCCTAACGCGAAAACCATCGCTGAACTGGTTGAACAGTTCAATCTGCCGATTGAGAAAACGGTTAAGACTCTGTTGGTTAAAGCGGTTGAAGGCAGTAGCTTCCCGCTGGTTGCGCTGCTGGTGCGTGGTGACCACGAGCTGAACGAAGTTAAAGCAGAAAAACTGCCACAGGTTGCCAGCCCGCTGACTTTCGCGACCGAAGAAGAAATTCGTGCCGTGGTTAAAGCCGGTCCGGGTTCACTGGGTCCGGTAAACATGCCGATTCCGGTGGTGATTGACCGTACCGTTGCGGCGATGAGTGATTTTGCTGCCGGTGCTAACATTGATGGCAAACACTACTTCGGTATCAACTGGGATCGCGATGTTGCTACCCCGGAAGTTGCTGATATTCGTAATGTAGTGGCTGGCGATCCAAGCCCGGATGGTCAGGGTACGCTGCTGATCAAACGTGGTATCGAAGTCGGTCACATCTTCCAGCTGGGTACTAAGTACTCCGAAGCACTGAAAGCCTCCGTACAGGGCGAAGATGGGCGTAACCAAATTCTGACTATGGGTTGCTACGGTATCGGGGTAACGCGCGTAGTCGCTGCGGCAATTGAGCAGAACTACGACGAACGCGGCATCGTATGGCCTGACGCTATCGCGCCGTTCCAGGTCGCAATTCTGCCGATGAACATGCACAAATCCTTCCGCGTACAGGAGCTTGCTGAGAAACTGTACAGCGAACTGCGCGCGCAGGGCATCGAAGTGCTTCTGGATGACCGTAAAGAGCGTCCGGGCGTGATGTTTGCTGATATGGAACTGATCGGTATTCCGCACACTATTGTGCTTGGCGACCGTAACCTCGACAACGACGATATCGAATACAAATATCGTCGTAACGGCGAGAAACAGTTAATTAAGACTGGTGACATCGTCGAATATCTGGTGAAACAGATTAAAGGCTGATGCCAGAAAGGGTCCTGAATTTCAGGGCCCTTTTTTACATGGATTGTATAAAATGGATAAACCAAAGGCGTACTGCCGCCTGCTTCTCCCCTTCTTTCTTTTACTTTCGGCCTGTACCGTTGATATCAGCCAGCCAGACTCATCAGCAACAGCGGTGGATGCCGAGGCGAAAACATGGGCAGTCAAATTCCAGCATCAAAGCTCTTTCACCGAACAATCAATAAAAGAAATAACCGAGCCTGACCTTAAACCCGGCGATTTGCTGTTCTCCTCAAGCCTTGGGGTAACCTCATTTGGTATCCGCGTCTTCAGCACTTCCTCTGTAAGTCACGTTGCAATATATTTGGGTGAAAATAACGTTGCAGAAGCGACTGGAGATGGCGTCCAGATTGTTCCCCTTAAAAAAGCCATGAAGCACAGTGATAAGCTTTTCGTCTTACGAGTCCCGGATCTTACCCCGCAACAAGCCACAGAAATCACCGCTTTCGCCAATAAAATCAAAGACAGCGGTTACAACTATCGTGGCATTGTCGAGTTCATTCCGTTTATGGTGACTCGCCAGATGTGCTCACTAAATCCTTTTTCCACAGATTTTCGGCAACAGTGCATCAGCGGGCTGGCAAAAGCGCAGTTAAGCGGTGTGGGCGAAGGAGACAAAAAGTCGTGGTTTTGTTCAGAATTTGTCACTGATGCATTTGCCAAAGCCGGGCATCCGCTTACGCTGGCGCAATCGGGCTGGATTAGCCCTGCCGATCTGATGCATATGCGTACTGGCGATGTCTCTGCGTTTAAGCCAGAAACGCAGTTACAGTATGTTGGACACCTGAAGCCTGGGATTTATATCAAGGCGGGTCGCTTTGTTGGGCTGACTCAGTGATGAAAGCCGGAGAATGCTCCGGCTTTCAATTACTGCCCCAAACTACTGCAATCCTGGTTTGGGTAAAATTTCCCTGCCGTATCGGGCGCGAATACTTTGGTCGGCGCACCGGTATCCGGGTTAGCCTCAAGCGTAAAGTGACCTTCTACAGACAGTAACACGGGTTTTTCACTGTTACCGCGAGCAGCCAGGTAGCCACGTTCCAGCTCTGCGTTATTCGCCACCATGAAACGTTTTCCAGTCGCGCAATCAGTAAAGGTCGCCGCATCAGCCATATAAAAATACATGCCACGCAGAGTCATCGGTGTCATGGGGAGGCTGGACTTTGCAGGTTCCAGCGTGTAGTTGAACTGCGACTCAATTGGATTACCTTCACGATCGAGCATCTCCAGCGCATCCCCTTTCGCCCGATAATATGACTTTTCACCTTTGCTGTCGGTTAATACCAGCTTGTCAGCGGTTCGCGCCCATGTACCGTAGGAAGCGAAGGAGGAAGGTTCTTCACGAGCACCGAGATAACGCTCATTCATCACCCAGGTTCCATCTTTTTCGAGGAACAGAGAGGTTTCGATTCCTTCGCAATCGGCACACGGCAGCACGCCGCGCCAACTTTGCGGCATCGGTTTCAGTTCGGCAGCCTGCGCCGGGGAAAGCGTATCGACTTCGGCCCGATTATTACATCCCATCAGTGTAAAGAGGCTGATTACAGCCATCGCTGTCACAATCGCTTTTTTCACCATCCATTCCTTCTTTTTATTCCCGACCGCTGCGCACTTTGCCACGCATCGCCTTCACGCTTGATTTTTGTGCTTTCGATGCCAACCTGCGCTCTTTCGATGCGCGGGTAGGTCGTGTCGGTCGCCGGGCTTTTTGTTCTGTTGTTAATTCTTTAATCACTGTCACCAGCCGGGCCAGCGCCGCTTCGCGGTTCAGCTCCTGGCTGCGGTATTCCTGTGCCTTAATGACTATCACCCCATCGCTGCTAATCAGATGATGGCTGGCGGCGAGCAGGCGCTCTTTGTAATACTCTGACAGGCTGGACGCCCGAATGTCAAAACGCAGATGAATAGCCGTTGAGGTCTTATTAACATGCTGCCCGCCCGCGCCCTGCGCACGAATGGCGGTGATCTCAAGCTCACCATCAGGAATAGCAATATGTCGGGAAATCACAATCATGAAGGTTGTTGCCAGGCGGTTAAGTTCACTTCCAGATTATTCTTATCATCCGATAACCAGATCACGCCATCCTGAATTGTTGCCTGCAGCGTCATGGTACGATCGGCAAAGGCGCTTACTTTCGCCAGTTGCTCGTCATCCAGATACCAGACGGAAAGATTGGCAAACTGCGCGCATTTGCTCTGATTTTGCTGCCACCAGATTTGCGCCGCCCGACTATTATAGGCAAACAGCGCCACTTCTGCGGCCTGGGTGCAGGCTTTCTTAACCCGCCGCTCATCCGGCAGCCCCAGCTCAATCCACAAATCAATGCCCAGGTGATCGTTACGCAGCCACGCTTCCGGCTCATCATCGGCACACAAGCCACGGGTAAATTGCAGACGTTCATCGGCATATTTCAGCCACGCCAGCAGGCGCAGCATCATACGCTCCTGGGTTTCTGAAGGATGGCGCGCCAGCGTCAGAGAGGCATCGAGAAACTGGTTGCGGTCGAGATCGGCCACATTAACCGTCGCTTTATAAATTGTCGCTTTAAGCGCCATAAGAAAACTCCTTTCGAATCAGGAGGCCATTGTAACGGAATACGTGCAGTTGCGGCGCTGATATTGCAGAAATGAGTGTGGTATAGTCACCTTGCGAAACAGAGTTTATCTTCGTAGGCTTAGACTTGCATCCACGGTTAAGTCAGAGTGCTGACAGGAGGGCATGTGGAAAAATATTGTGAGTTAATACGCAAGCGGTACGCGGAAATCGCCAGCGGAGACTTAGGATACGTTCCGGACGCGCTGGGCTGCGTTTTGAAAGTGCTGAATGAAATGGCTGCCGACGACGCCCTTTCTGAGGCTGTCAGGGAAAAAGCAGCATACGCTGCGGCAAACTTACTGGTGAGCGATTATGTCAATGAATGATACGTATCAACCAATCAATTGTGATGATTACGATAATCTTGAGCTCGCCTGCCAGCATCATTTAATGCTGACACTTGAGATGAAAGATGGCGAAAAATTGCAGGGGAAGGCCAGCGATTTAGTCTCCCGCAAAAATGTGGAGTATCTGGTCGTCGAAGCCGCTGGCGAAACCCGCGAGCTGCGTCTGGATAAAATTACCAGCTTTAGCCATCCGGAAATCGGTACGGTGGTGGTGAGCGAGTCCTGATTCACTTTTGCCGGATGCGACGTTTGATACGTCTTATCCGGCTTTCACTTAACCAAGCGTTTCTCTGCCAGACAAAACTTACGCCATTCTCATCTTCAGCCACACCGTCTTGCGTCACAAAAATCCCCGCCGCCGCAATCAGCGTTTCGCCATAAAACAGTAGTGGCGTGGTGTCACGTAGCCACGGCGGCACGCCCAGCTCCTGCCAGATTTTCTTTAGCTTGCGCCCGCCGTTGCGCCCGACAATATGCAGCAATCCTGGCGCTTTAAAACGCACGCTGACCGCTTCGTCTGCACGCGGAGGGCGAATATCTCCACCCGCAATAAGTTGCACACTTCCCAGACTTGCCGGTAATTCCAGCGGCTGTTGCCACGCCTGCCACGGCACAACCGTTTCGCTTTGTCCGGCAACGGATTTAATCCACCACAATTGCGACTGATAGCGACGTATTTCAAACGCACCAAATCGCAAGCAAGGAGAAGCATCTTCTCGCGCCAGCGCCACTTCCTTCCAGATCCGCACCAGCGCGTCGCGGGAAGGCATCGGAGCATTCTGCCCTGCCAGCCAGCGGCGGATAATCGCCGCTCGACGGGCGTCGCTCATCGTCATCATTGGCGCAATCTGCAACGTCCCCTGCGGCGTTTGACAGTGCGCTAAATCATCCGCCAGCAGTTCATCTAACAGGCTCTCTTGTTCAGCGCAAAGTGCGGCGCTGCGAGCCGTTGCTTCGGTAAAATGCGGCCAACGCTGCTGCAATAACGGCACCACGCGCAGACGCAGGAAGTTACGATCGTATGAGTCGTCCTGATTACTTTCGTCTTCAATCCAGCGTAAATCATGCTCACGGGCCCACAGCTCCAGTTCTCCCCGCGTGCGAGCGAGCAACGGGCGGATAAGCCGCGTTCCGGCAAAATCGGAGACTTCCCCCATAGCCGAAAGCCCGGCAGGGCCGCTACCGCGTTTTAGCGCCAGCAGAAAGGTTTCACATTGATCGTCAAGATGCTGCGCGGTAACCAGCACTTCGCCAGGCAGAAGTGTACGGGTAAATGCCTGATAACGCGCCTGCCGCGCCTGGGCCTCAATGCCTAGCCCCTCTTGCGCAAGTTGTACGCGCTCGACCACCAGCGGCACCTGCCAATGCTGGCAGATGTTCTCGCAATGCGTAACCCAGGCATCGGCATTGGCACTTAAACCGTGATGCACATGGATAGCGCGTAGAGTGACGCCTGGATTTTCCGCCCGCCACTGCACCAACTGATGCAGCAGAACGGTGGAGTCAAGCCCGCCGCTAAAGGCCACCAAAATCTGGCGGGAGGTGAGAAGTTGTCTATTGAGCGTGAGTGTCATGATGGTGGAAATCTACAAGGTCGTTGCCCGGCACGTTACCGGGCAAATGCGGCAATGACAAGCCTTACTGCTCATACAGTTCCAGCGGCAGCCCGTCAGGATCGTTAAAGAAGGTGAACCGTTTTTGCGTGTATGGATCGACACGTATGGCTTCACACTTCACGTTATGGCTTTCAAGGTGCGCCACTGCCACATCGATATCATCAACACTAAACGCCAGATGCCGCAAGCCGCAGGCTTCCGGTCGGCTGGGGCGCTCCGGCGGGAACGGAAATGAGAAAAGTTCAATCACATATTGCCCGTTAAGCGCCAAATCCCCTTTCCACGAATCGCGCTCTTCACGATAGACTTCGCTTTGCAGCGTGAAGCCGAGAATATCGCAGTAGAAAGCTTTGCTCACCGCATAATCCGTCGCAATAATCGCAATATGGTGAACCTGTTTTAAACCCAACATAGAATCTCCTGCATTGATATGATACGCACGTGCATCGCGATATATTGATAATACGCATAAATTGCAGGAAAGATGAATCAGACATTTACACTGACTTTAAAACAACATCTCAAACGCCTGTAATAGCGGTTGAGATGCGGTTTGGTGAAGCGTTTTACGGGAGATTACTCTGCGCTATTCTTGCTAACACTCTCAGCAATGCGGCGCAAATATTCGTTATTCTTAAACGCTATCATAATTAATTCGAAAGTCATACGACAGCTTATAAGACCAATGACGGTATAAGCTAACCCTAAGAGAAAGTTTCCGCTAAATATGGAGAAGACACCGCCTATCAGTGTCAGCACCATAGCCAGCCAGTAAAAAAACACCAGCACACGCGGCATAAGAAGACGATCAAATCCTAAAATTGCTTTCATATTTTATCCTTAAAAATTCTATGAGCCTGATAAATTTATATTATTTTTAACCACTGTGTATATTGGTATATGCCTCCGAAATCGGAGTTATCAACATGAGTTCAAGAATTTTTGGGATGGGGAAAATGAAAGTGAGATTATCTAAATGTATTTATAATATGACTAAATAAACTACATACAAAAAAGGTCACCGAAGTGACCCTTTTCAGAACATTTGCTGATTACGCGTAGCCGTAGCTCATCAGGCGCTGATAACGACGATTTTTTAAATCTTCAGTGCTTAACACGTCGAGATCGGCCAGATCCGCCAGCAGTTGCGCTTTCAAAGACGCCGCCATCGCTTCCGGGTTACGGTGAGCGCCGCCCAGCGGTTCCGGGATGATGGAGTCGATCAATTTCAGTTCTTTCAGACGCGGAGCGATGATGCCCATCGCTTCAGCCGCCAGCGGCGCTTTATCGGCGCTCTTCCACAGAATGGACGCACAACCTTCCGGCGAGATAACAGAATAGGTGCTGTATTGCAGCATATTCACTTTATCGCCCACGCCAATCGCCAGCGCGCCGCCAGAACCACCTTCACCAATAACGGTACAAATAGTCGGTACGCTCAGGCGAGACATTTCACGCAGGTTGCGTGCGATGGCTTCTGACTGACCACGCTCTTCTGCGCCCACGCCCGGATATGCCCCCGGTGTGTCGATAAAGGTGATGATTGGCATCTTAAAGCGTTCAGCCATTTGCATCAGACGCAGTGCTTTGCGGTAACCTTCTGGCGCTGGCATACCAAAATTACGGCGAATTTTCTCTTTGGTTTCACGACCTTTCTGGTGACCAATAATCATCACCGGACGACCATCAAGACGTGCGATGCCACCGACGATAGCTTTGTCATCTGCATACGCGCGGTCACCTGCCAGTTCGTCAAATTCATCAAATGCCAGGCGAACGTAATCCAGGGTATAAGGACGCTGTGGATGGCGAGCCAGTTGCGCAATTTGCCATGCACCGAGATCGGCGAAGATTTTACGCGTCAGTTCTACGCTTTTTTCACGCAGACGATGCACTTCTTCATCGATGTTAATATCCAGTTTCTCATCCTGGCGGCTAACCGCAGTCAGAGAATCGATTTTCGCTTCCAGCTCTGCAATCGGCTGTTCAAAATCAAGGAAATTCAGACTCATAGTATTCCTGTATTAGTCAAACTCCAGTTCCACCTGCTCCGAACCAATGAGGCCACGGAGATCGTTTAATAAACGATCGCTCGGAGAGACACGCCACGTCGCGCCAAAACGCAACCGCGCACGTGCATCCGCCCTCTGATAGTAGAGATGTACTGGAATTGTCCCAGAGCGGTGGGGTTCCAGAGACTGACGGAGTCGGTTTAAAAGCTGGTCATCAATTTGCCTGTCCGTCAGCGAGATAGCAAGCCCGCGAGCATATTTTTCCCGGGCTTCGTCAATATCCATCACTTCGCGAGCGGTCATTTTAAGCCCACCGCTGAAGTCATCAAAGCTGACCTGTCCGCTGACGATAAGTATGCGGTCTTTTTCCAGCAATTGCTGGTATTTATCCAGGGCGTCAGTAAACAACATGACTTCCAGGCGCCCGGAACGGTCATCCAGCGTGCAGATACCGATACGATTGCCGCGCTTGGTGACCATAACCCGCGCGGCAATAACGAGCCCCGCAGCCGTGGTGACTTTACCACGTTCTGTCGGGTGCATGTCTTTCAGCCTTACGCCTCCGACATAACGCTCAATCTCTTTTAAATACTGGTTGATAGGGTGTCCCGTCAGGTACAGACCTAACGTTTCACGTTCCCCATCTAACACCACCTGCTCCGGCCACGGTTGGCAGCTGGCGTAGGATTGTTCAATTTGCTCAGGCTCTTCCGCCAGTACGCCAAACATATCGGCCTGGCCGATGGCTTCTGCTTTCGCGTGTTGATCTGCCGCTTTTAACGCATCGCCCAGCGAGTTCATCAGCGCCGCACGGTGTGGCCCCAGACGGTCAAACGCCCCGGACATGATCAGTTTTTCCAGCACCCGCCGGTTCAACTTTTTCGTGTCGGTACGGGCGCAGAGATCAAACAGCTCGCGGAAGTAGCCGCCTTTGTTACGGGCTTCGATGATGGCCTCAATCGGACCTTCACCGACCCCTTTGATCGCGCCAATACCATACACGATTTCGCCGTCGTCGTTGACGTGGAAATGGTAAAGACCGGAGTTTATATCTGGTGGCAGGATTTTCAGCCCCATCCGCCAGCACTCATCCACCAGGCCAACCACCTTCTCGGTGTTGTCCATATCGGCGGTCATTACCGCCGCCATAAACTCCGCCGGATAATGCGCCTTCAGCCATAACGTTTGATATGACACCAAAGCATAGGCTGCGGAGTGCGATTTGTTAAATCCGTAACCAGCGAATTTCTCCACCAGGTCGAAGATTTTCATCGCCAGTTCGGCGTTGATTCCGTTCTTTTCTGCACCTTCAGCAAATACAGAACGCTGCTTAGCCATCTCTTCCGGCTTTTTCTTACCCATCGCACGGCGCAGCATATCCGCGCCACCGAGGGTATAACCAGAAAGCACCTGCGCAATCTGCATGACCTGTTCCTGATACAGGATGATGCCGTAGGTTGGCTCCAGTACCGGTTTCAGGCTTTCATGCTGCCACTGTACGTCCGGATAGGAGATTTCTTCGCGACCATGTTTACGGTCGATAAAGTTATCCACCATCCCTGATTGCAACGGGCCGGGGCGGAACAGTGCCACCAGTGCGATCATATCTTCGAAGCAGTCAGGTTGCAGACGCTTGATCAGGTCCTTCATGCCGCGCGATTCAAGCTGGAATACCGCCGTGGTTTCCGAGCGTTGCAGCATGTCGAAGCTTTTCTTGTCATCCAGCGGGATCGCGGCGATATCCAGCGGCGGCTCGCCATTCTTCGCCCGCCGCTTGTTGATCATCTCCAGCGCCCAGTTGATGATGGTGAGCGTACGCAAACCGAGGAAGTCGAACTTCACCAGCCCGGCGTATTCAACGTCGCTTTTATCAAACTGGGTGACCGGATGTTTGCCCTCTTCATCGCAATAAAGCGGCGCAAAATCAGTAATTTTGGTCGGCGCGATAACCACCCCACCGGCGTGTTTACCAGCGTTACGGGTGACCCCTTCCAGCTTGCGCGCCATGTCGATGAGCGCCTTAACTTCTTCATCCGCTTCGTAGATTTCTGGCAGTTGCGGTTCAGCTTCAAACGCTTTCGCCAGCGTCATCCCCGGATCGGGCGGGATCAGTTTCGAGATACGATCGACAAAGCCATATGGATGCCCTAGCACGCGACCTACGTCGCGGATCACCGCTTTTGCCGCCATCGTACCGAAGGTGATAATCTGCGATACCGCATCACGACCATACATGTCCGCCACGTGTTCGATAACCTGGTCGCGTTTCTCCATACAGAAGTCAACGTCAAAGTCAGGCATGGAGACACGTTCCGGGTTAAGGAAACGTTCGAACAGCAGGTCAAATTCCAGTGGATCGAGGTCGGTGATTTTCAGCGCATAAGCCACCAGAGAACCCGCACCGGAGCCACGGCCTGGCCCTACCGGTACGCCGTTATCTTTCGACCACTGGATAAATTCCATAACGATGAGGAAGTAGCCCGGGAAGCCCATCTGGTTGATAACCTGAAGTTCAGTATCCAGACGTTCGTCATATTCCGGGCGACGCTTAAGACGCTCTTCCTCGTCAGGGAATAAAAATGCCAGACGCTCTTCCAGCCCTTCTTTTGCGCGCTTGACCAGATAATCTTCGGTGCTCATGTCCCCGGTCGGGAACTGTGGCAGGAAGTATTCACCAAGACGCACAGTTACGTTACAGCGTTTGGCGATCTCAACGGTGTTGGCAAGGGCTTCGGGGATGTCGGCAAACAGCTCGCACATCTCCTCTTCGCTACGCATATATTGCTGCGGCGAATAGTTACGCGGGCGTTTAGGATCATCCAGGGTAAAGCCGTCGTGGATAGCGACGCGGATTTCATGCGCGTCAAAGTCGCTGCTGTCGATAAAGCGAACGTCGTTGGTCGCCACGACGGGCAAACCGCGCGCTTCCGCCAGTTCTACCGCCGCGTGCAGATAGCTTTCTTCGTCCGGCCTGCCGGTGCGGATCAGTTCGAGAAAATAGCGATCCGGGAAGTGTTTTTCATAAAACGCAACGCACTCATCTACCAGCGTGCTGTTACCACGCAAAAGGCTGCGTCCGACATCGCCCATGCGCCCACCGGAAAGAAGGATCAACCCTTCGTTTAATTCGATAAGCCAGTCGCGATCGATGATCGGCCCGGCGGCACCGTACCCGCGCTGATACGCTTTTGAGATCAGCAACGTCAGATTCTGATAGCCGGTATTGTTCGCCGCCAGTACCGTCAGGTGGGTTAACTCATCACCCAGCAGGTCGCACTGGACATTAAAATCTGCCCCGACGATGGGCTTAATCCCCGCGCCATGTCCCGCTCCGTAGAACTTCACCAGACCGCAAAGGTTGGTGAAATCGGTGATCGCCAGAGCAGGCATACCCAACGCCGCCGCCTTTTTTACCAGCGGCGCGGTTTTTGCCAGGCCATCGATCATCGAGTAGTCGCTGTGCACCCGCAGGTGAACGAAACGTGGTTCAGACATCTTCAGATTCCGGTTTACTTAATCTCGACACAAGAATCAGGACGCAAGTCCCAGTGCGCGTTTGACAGGGCCAAAGCTGCGCCGATGGTGTTCGGTCGCGCCGTGTTCAGCCAGTTTTTCAAGATGAAAAGCTGTTGGATACCCTTTGTGTTGGGCAAAGCCATATTGTGGATAAACGATGTCCAGCGCCGCCATTTCAGCGTCACGCGTGACTTTCGCCAGAATAGACGCCGCACTGATTTCCGGCACGCGGCTGTCGCCTTTAACTACAGCCATCGACGGCATCGGTAATTTCGGACAGCGGTTGCCATCAATCAACACATATTCCGGGACGATATGCAGCCCCGCAACCGCACGCTGCATCGCCAGCATGGTCGCGTGTAGAATATTCAGTTCGTCGATTTCATGAGGTTCAGCGCGACCCAGACTCCAGCTTAACGCTTTCTCTTTAATCTCTTCATACAACGCCAGACGGCGTTTTTCGCTCAGCTTTTTGGAATCATTCAGCCCGACAATCGGGCGCGCCGGGTCGAGGATTACGGCAGCGGTGACAACCGCGCCAACCAACGGCCCACGTCCGACTTCATCCACACCCGCAACGAGCTGCGTGTGCGGATAAACAAATTCGATCATTGTGCTAACTCCAGAACGGCTTGTGCCGCCTGCTCATCGGCATTGCAGCGGATCTGCTGATGCAGTTCGCGGAAGGTGTCGTGCATCGCGTGGCTGGTTTTCCCGTTCGCCAACAGCGGTAACAACGCCTCTGCCAGTTTTTGCGGCTCACACTCTTCCTGCAATAACTCTTTGACTAACTCTCTGCCCGCCAGCAAATTGGGTAGAGAGACATAATCAGTTTTCACCAGTCGCTTCGCCAGCCAGAAGGTGAAAGGCTTCATGCGATATCCCACCACCATCGGGCATTTTGCCAGCATACACTCCAGTGCTGCCGTACCCGACGCCAGTAGCGCCGCATCGCTTGCCACCATCGCCTCACGCCCCAATCCATCTAAGAGATGAACAGCAAGGTCTGGCGCAACTTCAGCTTTGATGCGTTCAAACTGCTCGCGGCGTTTGGCATTCACCAGCGGCACCACAATCTCAAGATCGGGATATGTTTGGCGCAAAAGCTGAGCCGTTTTCAGGAAATCGGCACTAAGCATCTCAACTTCCGCGCCACGACTGCCAGGCAGCAACGCCAGGCAGTGGGCATCGTGGGGGATCCCCAACACATCACGGGCGGCGTTTTTATCTGGATCTAACGGCATGGCATCAGCCATGGTGTGACCGATAAAACGACACGGCACGTTGTATTTGTCATAAAACGCTTTTTCGAAAGGCAGAAATGCGAGCACCAGATCGGTGGCTCTGCCTATTTTGAAAACGCGTTTCTGTCGCCACGCCCACACGGACGGACTGACGTAATGAATGGTTTTGATACCCTGCTTTTTGAGGTTACCTTCGAGGGTAATGTTGAAATCAGGCGCATCAATGCCGACAAAAACATCTGGCTTCAGTTCACCAAAACGCTTTGTCAAATCGGCACGAATATGCAGTAAGCGACGCAGACGACCGAGCACTTCAACAATGCCCATCACCGCCAATTCTTCCATTTCGTACCAGGCTTCGCAGCCTTCAGCCTGCATTCGTGGCCCGGCAACACCAACAAAGCGGGCGTTGGGCACACGTTCTTTCAGAGCGCAGATTAAACCGGCTCCCAGGATATCGCCGGAGGTTTCTCCGGCGACCAGGGCAATCGTTAATGGACGCTGTTTAGTCATTAACGAATCAGACCGCGCGTTGAGCGTGCAAAGAAATCGGTAAACGCTTTCACTTCCGGATATGTTTCCGCCAGTTCAGCAATTTCCGGTTTCACTTCATCGAGCGTTTTACCGCTGCGATAAATCAGCTTATACGCATTGCGGATAGCAGTAATCGCCTCACGGCTAAAACCGCGACGCTTCAGCCCTTCGATATTGACACCGAACGGCGTTGCGTGGTTACCCTGCGCAATGACATAAGGAGGGACGTCCTGCGCCACACCGGAGCAACCGCCAACCATCACGTGCGCACCAATGATGCAGAACTGATGGACTGCAGTCATGCCGCCGATGATCGCGAAGTCATCTACCGATACGTGCCCCGCCAGCGTTGCGTTGTTGGCGAGAATACAGCGGTTACCTACCGTACAATCGTGCGCAATGTGCGCATTGATCATCAGTAAGTTGTCGCTGCCCACCTTCGTCAATCCACCGCCCTGGACTGTGCCACGATGAATGGTGACGCTTTCGCGAATGCGGTTACGATCGCCGATTTCCACACGGGTCGGTTCACCAGCATATTTCAGATCCTGGTTAACTTCGCCGATGGAGGCGAACTGATAAATCTCATTGTCGCGACCAATTTTAGTATGGCCATTCACGACAACGTGAGATTTCAGTACGGTCCCCTCACCAATTTCAACATGGGGTCCAACGATACAAAAAGGACCAATGTGAACGTTGGCACCAATCGACGCGCCCTCTTCCACAATGGCGGTTGGATGCACAAAGGCGGATTTATCAATCACGTATCAGGCCTCCCGGCTACGAGCACACATCATCGTTGCTTCGCAAACTACTTTACCGTCGACCAGAGCAACCCCTTTAAAGCGGGTCAGGCCACGGCGCGTTTTTTCGAAAGTGACTTCCATGATCATTTGATCGCCTGGCACGACCGGGCGCTTAAAGCGCGCTTCGTCAATACCAGCGAAGTAGTACAGCTCACCCGGTTCCAGTTTTCCTACGCTTTTAAACGCCAGAATACCTGTTGCCTGTGCCATTGCTTCCAGAATCAGCACACCCGGGAAAATCGGTTTTCCAGGGAAATGGCCCTGGAAGAATGGCTCATTGACAGAGACATTTTTTACTGCGCGCAGAAAACGACCTTCTTCAAAATCCAGCACGCGATCCACCAATAAGAACGGGAAACGGTGCGGCAGAAGTTCTAAAATCTCTTCAATCTGCAGAGTATGAGTGTTAGTAGTCAAGATACTCTTCCTGTCAAAATATAAGAAACGACAATAATAACACGGCCTGCCGCAATCGTAAGAATGAGACAGGCCGTAAAGTTTGGCGAACAAAAGATGGAACGTTAGTCTTGTTGATTAACCTTGCGCTCAAGCGATTTCAGACGCTTGCTCATATCATCAATGTTCATCACCAGTGCAGCGGTTTTGCGCCAGACTTTGTTGGGTTGCAGCGGAATGCCTGAGGAATAGACGCCAGGTTCAGTGATGGGACGCATCACCATCCCCATGCCCGTAACCGTCACTTTATCGCATATTTCCATATGCCCGTTGATTACGCTGGCACCGCCGATCATGCAGTAACGACCAATTTTCAGGCTGCCCGCCATAATGACGCCACCGGCAACCGCCGTATTGTCGCCAATCACGACGTTATGTGCAATCTGGCACTGGTTATCAATGATCACGCCATTGCCGATAATGGTGTCATCCAGCGCACCGCGATCGATGGTAGTACAGGCGCCGATCTCCACGCGATCGCCAATAATCACGCGACCAATCTGAGGGATCTTCACCCAGTTACCACGATCGTTGGCATAGCCAAAGCCGTCCGCACCTACCACCGTTCCGGATTGAATCAGGCAATTCTGACCGATCAGGATCTCGTGGTAAATGGTTACGTTCGCCCAAAGGCGCGAACCTGCGCCGATTTTGCTATTTTTACCAACGAAGCAACCGGCACCGATAATCACGTTATCGCCCAGCTCAACGCCGGACTCAATCACCGCGTTAGCACCAATTGAGACGTTGTTACCCAGCTTCGCCGTTGCATCGATCACTGCACTGGGTGCAATGTTCTGCGCGGGCTGTGGCGTGGTATCTAAAATTTGCGCCATGCGCGCGTAAGTCAGGTAGGGATTCTTCACTACCAGCGCGGCACTTTTCGCGAAAGGAAGATCGTCCTGGGTCATGACAACCGCAGACGCCTGGCACAAGCCTAAATGCTCACGGTATTTTGGGTTAACCATGAACGTGATGTGACCTGTTTGTGCAGATTGCATGGACGCAACGCCGGTGATGACGATATCGCCATCACCGTGTAGTTCTGCATCCAACTGCTGCGCTAAATCAGCCAGTCGAATTGAAGGCATTACTTATTTAACCTGTTTCAGTACGTCGGCAGTGATGTCTTTTACATCGCTGCTGTTGTAAGCAACGGCGTTTGCATCAACAACCAGGTCGATATCCTGGCTGTTGGCAACGGATTTCACAGCAGTCTGGATACGAGTAACCAGTTTGCCGCGTTCTTCGTTGGAACGACGTGCGCGATCTTGTTCAAAAGCCTGCGCTTTCTGAGCAAAAGTCTGGCGCTGAGCCATCACGTCTTTTTCCAGCTTAGTACGATCACTACCGGCTTTCATAGACTGCAGCTTTTTCATTTTAGCTTGCAGGTCGGTTTCCATACGCTGCAGTTCGCTGGCGCGGCCTTTGAACTCATTTTCCAGCGTGTTAGAAACACCGGTTTTCTGTGCTACCTGCTGGAACAGGCTGCCCATATTGACGATTGCAATTTTGTCAGCCGCCTGAGCAGAAGTTGCCAGTGCTAAACCGAGACCTGCAGCTAATAACCACTTTTTCACAATAAACTCCTTACCATCCCATTTGCACCGGAGGGTGCAGTTCTTTGCGTGGCCCGGCGATCTTATATTGATCGCCTAAAGTCATCGCTACACTACCACTACATTCCTTTGTGGAGAACACTTACCAAGTTTTACCAATGTTAAACTGGAACTGTTCTGCCTTGTCTCCATCGTACTTTTTGAACGGCTGGGCGTAGGAGAACACCAACGGCCCCAATGGGGACATCCATTGTAATGCGATACCCGCAGACATACGGATATTGCTTGGATCACTATAGTCCGGATATCCAGAATATTGGCTGGAATCCCAGTTTGTATCCCAAACGGTGCCCATATCCCAGAAGAAGGAAGTACGAACAGAGTTAGCATACTTGTCGCTAATGAACGGCGTCGGGGTGATGAGTTCGAGGCTGGCAACTGCCATGGCGTTACCGCCTACAGCATCATCCGATTTACACAGGTCTTTCGCGCCGTCCTGAGTCGCACATTCGTAATCATAGTCTGGGTCATAATTACTGGCCTGATGCGGGAAGTAAACCGCTTTTGGACCGATGGTGTTGGACTGGAAGCCACGCACGGTGCTGGAACCACCGGCATAGAAGTTCTCGTAGAACGGCATCTCTTTGCCGCCTAAACCATCACCATAACCCCAGCGGGTACGACCCAGAACAACCCATTTGTGATCGTCGTCGATCGGTACATAGGTCGCCGTGTCTAACGTCACTTTGTAGTATTCGTTATCCGATCCCGGAATGGTCACTTTACCGGTCAGGTTGACACGTGAACCATCTGTCGGGAAATAACCACGGTCAAGCTTGTTATAGGTCCAACCATAGTTGAACGTGAAGTCGTCCGTTTTGAAGCTGTTATCCTGATCAGAGGTGCTCGGATGTTCACCCATAGAGTACAGATAACGCCACATCGCAACCTGCGGCTGCATGTTGGACAGGGAGTTATGTACATAACCCAGACCTGCTCGCAGCGAGTTGTATTCGTTGATCGGGAAGCCCAACGTCACGTCTGTACCATAACTCTTGTTGGTATAGTCGGACAGGTCGGCGTCATCTGCCTGGAAGTCATTATAGAAGAGACGACCACCGAGGCTTACGCCATCTACGGTGAAGTACGGGTTGGTTACCGACAATTCAGCATAGGTCTGGTAATCGTTTTTGGTTCCGTTGATACCAACGGCATAACCCGTACCTAACCAGTTATCCTGTTGCACGCCAGCCTGGAAGCTCACGCCACTTTCAGTACCGTAACCAATACCGAAGTTGAAGCTACCGGTGTTACGTTCTTTCACCTTGTAGACTACATCAACCTGGTCCGGGCTACCCGGAACACGTTGGGTATCGGTATCGACCGTTTCAAAGAAGCCCAGACGATTCAGACGCTCCTTACCCTGATCGACCAGATCGCTACCCAGCCATGCACCTTCCATCTGACGCATTTCGCGACGCAGGACGGCATCTTTCGAGGTATCGTTACCTTCAAAACGGATCTTACGCACATAGAAACGGTTACCCGCATCAACGTTCACACGTAATTTAACGGTTTTGTCAGCATCGTTAATTTCAGGCATCGACTGTACGCGCGGATAGGCATAACCATAGCGACCGAGAAGCTTTTTAATGTCATCTTCCATTTTGGTCACTTTGGTGCCGTTATACAGCTCGCCCGGCTCGATCTTAGTTAGCTGCTCAATTTCAGCGGAGTGCCCGGCAAGGTTACCGCTCACTTCAACCCCAGAAAGCTTGTACTGATCGCCTTCGGTGATGTTCACCGTGACGTAAATACCTTTTTTATCTGGCGTCAGACTGACCTGGGTCGAGTCGATGTTGAAACGGGCATAACCGCGATCCAGATAATAGCTGCGCAGGGTTTCAAGGTCGCCCGCCAGTTTCTGTTTCTGGTATTTACGATCGCCTACCACGTTCCACCACGGTACTTCGTCACGCAGTTGGAAATGAGAGATCAGTTCGTCGGTGGTGAAAGCATGGTTACCAACAATGTTAATTTGCTGGATTTCAGCTGACACACCTTCCTGGAACACCAGTTTTAGGTCAACACGGTTGCGCGGCAGCGGGGTCACGACAGCTTTAACGCTGGCGCTATATTTACCGACGCTATAGTAGAAGTCTTCCAGACCTTTTTCGATATCAGCAATGGTGGTGCGATCAAGAGATTCGCCCACACGCACGCCAGAAGCCTCGAGGTTTTGCTTCAGCATGTCATCTTTCACCGATTTGTTACCGGAGAAAGTGATGCTGGCAATGGTCGGACGTTCTTTTACCTGAACCAGAAGGGTATCACCATCACGAAGGACACGAACATCCTCAAAGTTGCCGGTAGCAAACAGAGCGCGAATGGTATTACTGATATCTTCATCATTAACCGTGTCGCCTGTGCGCACCGGCATACTGAGGAGGGCCGCACCAACGGCGACACGCTGAAGGCCTTCGAAATGAATATCTTTCACTACGAACCCTTCAGCACCGTATACGGTGGCGCTGCTAAACAGCAGCGACGCTATGAGCAACTTTTTCATCGCCATCGTTATTATGCGTTCTTCCTAACTAACTCTCATAACCGAGAGAAATCATTGAAAAGTGCAAGCCCCATTAACAGCACCAGCAGAATCGAGCCAATGCGATAACAAAAGTCTTGAACCCGCTCGGATACCGGTCCGCCCTTGATCTTTTCGATCGCAAGGAACAGCAGATGCCCCCCGTCAAGTACGGGCAACGGAAACAGGTTAATTATCCCTAAGTTCACGCTAATAAGCGCAAGAAACGGTAGATAATAAACAACCCCGAGTTCCGCTGTCATCCCAGCCCCCTTGGCGATAGAGATCGGCCCACTGAGGTTGTTCAGTTTCACATCACCGGTGATCAATTTTCCCAGCATACTGACCGTCAGCTTCATCAACTGCCACGTTTTGTCCGTAGCTTCGACGATGGCGTTGAACGGCCCATACTGGCGTACAACTTTATACTCATCTGGCAGAGGAATGACTTTCGGCTCAATACCGACAAAACCAATCGCCTTACCATTACCCGGTTTACTCTCCGGGATTAATGTCAAAGACAAGGGACTCCCCTGCCTTTCGATTTCCAACGCTAAGGATTTACCCGGATTATCCCGGACAAGCAACACAAAGGTCACCCATTGCGTTAATGGCTGACCATCGACTTTAACGATCCTGTCGCCTGCTTGCAAACCCGCCTTGTTTGCCGCCGAATTTGGCTGCACATTTTCCACTACAGGTTCAATTTGCGGCCCACGGGGACGAATCCCCAAAGAAGATACTGGATCTTCTTTATCAGGCTCAAACGCCCACTGACGTAAATCGAGCTTTACATCCCGCCGTTGGTCGCTACCAAATGGCGCTACCGTAATGGTGGTGCTTTCATCACCTATTTTATCGACCAACTGCAAACGCACGGCATCCCAATCAGGCGTTTCGATACCATCTACGGCTTTTAGTTCCGTTCCTGGTGCAATTTGTGCTTGCGCAGCTATCGAATTGGCTGCTATTTCGCCAACCACCGGACGTACACCAGGCACACCAATGATAAAAACCAGCCAGTAAGCAAAGATAGCAAAAATGAAGTTTGCAACCGGACCTGCGGCAATGATCGCCGCACGTTGGCCAACAGATTTATTATTGAAGGCATGGTGGCGAAGCTCCGGAACAACCGGTTCAGCACGCTCATCCAGCATTTTGACATAACCGCCCAAAGGGATCAGGGCGATGACATATTCGGTGCCTAGCTTATCAGTTCGGCGCCAGAGCGCCTTACCAAAACCTATAGAGAAACGCTCAACGCGAACACCGCAACGCCGGGCAACCCAGAAATGACCAAATTCATGCACGGTGATGAGTACACCCAATGCAACGATGAACGAAGCCAAATCCCAGAGAAAACTCAGCATAATACCTTCCGTTAAAGCGTCCTGAATACCAGCAACAGCAGGCAAGCAAAGACCGGTACAGCAGCCGTCAGGCTATCAATACGATCCAAAATACCGCCATGTCCTGGAATTAAATGACCGCTGTCCTTAATTCCTGCTTCACGCTTAAACATGCTCTCGGTCAGATCGCCGAGCACTGAAGCTAACGCTGCGACAATAGAGCAAATGAGTAAGGTGACGGGTGCAACGTCCAGATTCGCCCACATGCCATAACCCCATGAGATTACCGCTGCGGTCGCGAGTCCGCCAATAAAGCCTTGCCAGGTTTTACCCGGAGAAACCTTCGGTGCCAGCTTATGTTTGCCAAACAATTTGCCAAACATATATGCGCCAGAGTCAGCGCCCCAGACCAGGATCATGACATAGAGCAACCATATCGCGCCACTGTAATGATTCTCGTCATAGTGCCAGGCCCGTAACGCCAGCATGCCCCAAAAGAAGGGAACAATGGTTAGCACGCCAAAGATAATGCGCAATGTTTTGGATTTACGCCATATTGTCGCGGAACCGGGATAGAATAACACCAGCAATAGCGCGGCAACCCACCAGCCAAGCGAAGCCCAAAGTGAGACCTCAACCAGTGGTTGATGGATATTTCGGTGATATTCCGGCAACAGAAAAAGCATCAGCGCCAACAATAACCCGCACAGCACCGCCAGCCATACCCGCTGCGAGCGAGAGGTAAAACCGCTAAGCTGTCCCCATTCCCACGCTGCCAGCATACAGACTACCAGCGTAACAATAGCGAACCCTACCGGCGGCAATAAAAACAGCGCCGCGATGACGACAGGTATTAAAACAAAAGCAGATATCAGGCGATACTTCAGCAAAAGCGACCCCCATCAGGCTGTTTCATCACCGGGCTCGGTGCCGCCGAAACGACGCTCTCGATTAGCAAAGGCATTTAGTGCCCCTTCAAAGTCTTGTTCATCGAAATCGGGCCAGAGAACATCTGTAAAGTAAAGTTCGGCATAGGCAATTTGCCAAAGCAAAAAGTTACTAATGCGATGCTCCCCCCCAGTCCTAATTACTAAATCTACAGGGGCCAGTTCATGCATACAGACATGCTGGTTTAGCATCTCTTCATCTATCTGATCTGGTTGCAGGTTTCCTTGCTGCACCTTTTCAGCCAGTTGCCTGACACCCTGGACTATATCCCAACGTCCACCGTAGTTCGCCGCAATATTCAACGTCAGACCGGTATTCCCGGCAGTTAACGCTTCAGATTTACGAATACGCTCTTGCAAACGCGAGTTAAAACGACTGGTATCGCCAATAATACGCAGACGCACGTTATGTCGGTGCAGGCTTTTTACTTCGCTATCAAGCGCCCACACAAACAGTTCCATTAACGCACTGACTTCCTGCGCTGGTCGGTTCCAGTTTTCACTACTAAAGGCATACAGCGTTAACGCCTCAATACCGTTGTTGGCCGCAAAAGAGACCGCCCGGCGAACCGATTTAGCCCCGGCTTTATGCCCAAAGGCACGAATCTTCCCTTGCTTTTTTGCCCAGCGCCCGTTGCCATCCATAATGATCGCGACATGGCGACAGCCATGAACTGGCAATTTTTCGCTAAGTGGTTGAGTAGCAGACAACATCACGCGTTTCTTATTCCCTGACAGGGTTTACGGTACTCAGGAATACTGAAGCCTATACAAAAAAAAGCCGTGTAAAACCACGGCATACCTGATCTTAGAAAGCCAACTACTTACGATCAGATGGCGCAGACTATATCACTGAAGCCCTACGCTAACAAATAGCACGACTCTCTGTAGCCGGATTATCCTCAGCTTGCGAGACGCATCACCTCTTTTCTGGCGACGTCACGCGCACAGGCATCGACAGACAACACATCGTCCACGCATTGTGGTTCGCGCATATCCATTTTTTCCAGAACGGATAAATTCAATGCGGCGATATCCGTAAAGCGGATTTGTTGCGCAAGAAACGCAGCAACGGTGATTTCGTTTGCGGCATTCAATGCAGTCGTCGCAGCCTGGCCTTGTTCGAAAGCATCCATCGCCAGTTTCAGGCATGGATAGCGATCATAATCCGGTGCGGCAAATGTCAAAGCACTCAGTTTGCAAAAGTCGAGCGCCTTCACACCAGAGTTCACGCGATTCGGCCATGCCATGGTGTGGGCAATTGGCGTACGCATATCAGGTTCTCCCAGTTGCGCCAGAACGCTGCCGTCCTGATAACGCACCATTGAGTGAATCACTGACTGCGGGTGAATCAGCACTTCCATCTGGCTGGCACTGGCGTTAAACAACCAACGCGCTTCAATGTATTCCAGACCTTTGTTCATCATGGTAGCCGAATCGACAGAAATTTTACGTCCCATCGACCAGTTCGGATGACGGCAGGCTTGATCGGGCGTCATTGTTGCCAAATCGTGCAATGGCGTCTCACGGAAAGGGCCACCAGACCCGGTAAGTAAAATGGACACCACGCCATTTTGCTCAAGGTCAGCGTATCCCAGATTGTGCTGGATAGGTTGCGGTAAACTCTGAAAAATGGCGTTATGTTCGCTATCGACCGGTAATAACTGCGCTTTACTCTGCTTTACGGCGTCCATAAACAGACGTCCACAGGTGACCAGTGATTCTTTGTTGGCCAGCAGTATGGTTTTACCCGCGCGGATAGCAGCAAGCGTAGGTAACAGGCCTGCAGCACCGACAATCGCCGCCATCACCTGATCAACATCTTCAAGCGCCGCCATATCGCAGGCAGCCTGCTGACCGCTTAAGACTTCAGTGCAACTACCCTGTTGTTGTAGCGTCGTTTTAAGAAGTTTCGCACTCGCTTCATCGTCCATTACGGCATAGCGGGGAGAGAATTCCAGGCACTGTTCTACCATGCGAGTGACATTTTTGCCTGCCACCAGCGCAACTACGCGGAAGTGTTCGGGATTATGGCGCACCACGTCCAGCGTGCTGCAACCAATCGAGCCGGTCGAGCCCAGAATGGTGAGTTGCTTCATGAAACATCCAGAGTTGAGACAGAATAAAAAGCAAAACGCCGCCAGCCGATCCGCAAGGATCTACTGAGCGGCGTTTTTTGTCGTTCAAGAAATCAGAACTGCATCAGTTCTGCTTCTTTGTCTGCCAGCGCCGCTTCAATTTTCTTGATTGCAGCATCAGTCAGTTTCTGTACATCGTCCTGAGAACGGCGATCGTCGTCTTCGCTGATCTCTTTATCTTTCAACAGTGCTTTCACTTTGTCGTTCGCATCACGACGCACGTTACGTACTGCAACACGCGCCTGTTCAGCTTCACCACGAACGATTTTAGTCAGATCTTTACGACGTTCTTCCGTCAGCGGCGGCAGCGGAACGCGGATGTCGCTACCTGCAGAGTTCGGGTTCAGGCCGAGATCGGACGCCATAATCGCTTTTTCAACGGCCGGAGACATTGAACGATCAAACACGTTGATTTTCAGAGTGCGGGAATCTTCTACCGTT
Organism: Escherichia sp. Marseille-Q3837; assembly: GCF_916618735.1. Lineage (NCBI taxonomy): Bacteria > Pseudomonadati > Pseudomonadota > Gammaproteobacteria > Enterobacterales > Enterobacteriaceae > Escherichia > Escherichia sp. Marseille-Q3837. Next base: position 28,959 of record NZ_CAKAKC010000001.1, read on the forward strand.
ACGCTTGCCAGCTGACGCAGCGGCGTCGGCGTGCCGTAATATTCCACGACAATGCCATCCAGCAGGCTGGGAGAAGCACGACCCGTGCGTATTTTGCTGATTTGGGTTTTGAACGCTTCGACGCATTTGTCCATGCGTACTTCAGCATCTTTTCTGATATCGCTAATCACGTTACGAATCCTTGAAAACTTGTCTCAGTCAGACCAGACAGTCACACACAGTGGAAGTGTGCTAAGTATAGCCCTGATTAAACATATTACGGGTAATCGTCTGGATTATTAGGCTATTTTATTTGCCATTTTGACCCCGGGCAGTGCTCGCTATCCTCACGTACTTATGTACGCTCCGGTTGCTGCGCGCTGGCCGTGACCAAACTGCCTGCAACAATAACGCCTTATAACCAGACTTACGCCCCCGCGATACTTATGCGGAATCTTACCCTTATTTATCCATCACGGGAATTATTCCGTGATTAAAGTCCCTTCTTTTTCACCCATTACCACACGGCGCAGCGCACCCGGTTTGTTCATGTTGAAAACACGAATCGGTAATTTGTGGTCACGAGCCAGCGTAAAGGCCGCCAGATCCATTACTTTCAGCTCTTTTTCCAGCACTTCACTGTAGGTCAGCTGCTCGTACATAGTTGCAGTTGGATCTTTCGCCGGGTCAGCGGTAAACACACCGTCAACTTTGGTTGCTTTCAGCACCACATCGGCTTCAATTTCGATACCACGCAGACAAGCTGCGGAGTCAGTGGTAAAGAATGGATTACCAGTACCGGCGGAGAGGATCACCACACGGTTGTTGCGCAACAGACTGATAGCTTCTGCCCAGCTGTAGCTGTCGCATACGCCATTCAATGGAATAGCGGACATCAGACGAGCGTTCACATAGGCGCGGTGCAGTGCATCACGCATTGCCAGACCGTTCATTACGGTAGCCAGCATCCCCATGTGGTCGCCCACAACGCGGTTCATACCCGCTTTCGCCAGACCAGCGCCACGGAACAGGTTACCCCCACCAATCACCACACCAACCTGAATACCCAGTTCAACCAGTTCTTTGATTTCCTGAGCCATGCGATCCAGTATGCTTGCATCAATACCGAAGCCTTCAGTGCCCTGCAGAGCTTCGCCACTCAACTTAAGCAGAATGCGTTTATAGACGGGTTTTGCATTGGTAGCCATGTTTCTTTCCTGAGACTGTCAACGATTGAAATGAATTAATACTAGCGACATTGTACGTCGCTTTTCAGCGCAGCCCCATAAGGGTTAGCTGAATTTACAAGATGGGCGCAAAAAGAAGCCGCCCTCAGGCGGCTCCTTTTCGATAATTAAGACTGCTTGGACATCGCAGCAACTTCTGCTGCAAAGTCAGTCTCAACTTTCTCGATACCTTCACCCACTTCGAAGCGGATGAAGCCAGTCACTTCAGCGTTATGCTCTTTCAGCAGCTGACCAACAGTTTTTGCCGGTTCCATAACGAACGGCTGACCGGTCAGAGAAACTTCGCCGGTGAATTTCTTCATGCGGCCTTCAACCATTTTCTCTGCGATTTCTTTCGGCTTACCAGACTGCATCGCGATATCCAGCTGTACCTGGTATTCTTTCTCTACCACTTCAGCAGATACGTCTTCCGGCTTGATGAATTCCGGCTTGCTTGCAGCAACGTGCATAGCGATGTGTTTAACCAGCTCTTCGTCAGCGCCTTTAGCAGCAACCAGAACGCCGATACGCGCACCGTGCTGATAAGAACCCAGAACGTCGCCTTCCAGCGCAGCAACGCGGCGAATGTTGATGTTTTCACCAATTTTCGCTACCAGCGCAACGCGTTCTTCTTCGAACTGTGCTTTCAGAACTTCAACGTCAGTGATTTTGCCAGCAACAGCTGCGTCCAGAACTTTGTCTGCGAACGCCTGGAAACCAGCGTCTTTTGCTACGAAGTCAGTCTGGCAGTTAACTTCCAGAATGATGCCGTAGTTGCCGTCGATTTTGGTTTTGATCACGCCATCAGCAGCAACGTTGCCTGCTTTTTTCGCTGCTTTGATAGCACCGGACTTACGCATGTTTTCGATTGCCAGCTCGATGTCGCCGTTAGCTTCAGTCAGTGCTTTTTTGCAATCCATCATGCCTGCGCCAGTACGCTCACGCAGCTCTTTTACCAGGGATGCGGTAATTTCAGCCATTCTAAAATCCTCGGAGATGTGATCTGCCCGGAATTAAACCGCACAGATATAAAAGTGAAAAAGGGGGCCATATGCAGGCCCCCTAACCAAACGTGTACTACCTGGTCTATAAGGGCTCTCCCCCCTTCATATTTCGCGCCGCAGATGCGTTGTCTTCGCTCGCTCATCCCGGTCACTTACTGATGTAAGCTCCCAAGAATTATCGAGCTTGCCGCCTTTCTGCAACTCGAACTATTTTGGGGGAGTTATCAAGCCTTATTACTCAGCTTCTACGAAGCTTTCTTCCGCCTGGGAAGCCAGATCCTGAGAACGGCCTTCACGTACGGTTGCAGCTACAGCGCCCAGGTACAGGGTCACAGCACGGATTGCGTCGTCGTTACCCGGGATAACGAAGTCAACACCGTCCGGATCAGAGTTGGTATCAACGATAGCAAATACCGGAATACCCAGGTTGTTTGCTTCTTTGATAGCAATGTGTTCGTGGTCAGCATCGATTACAAACAGAGCGTCCGGCAGACCGCCCATGTCTTTGATACCGCCCAGGCTGTTTTCCAGTTTCTCCAGCTCACGAGTGCGCATCAGCGCTTCTTTCTTGGTCAGCTTGTCGAAAGTACCGTCCTGAGACTGAGTTTCCAGGTCTTTCAGACGTTTGATGGACTGACGAACGGTTTTCCAGTTAGTCAGCATACCGCCCAGCCAGCGATGGTTCACGAAGAACTGGTCGCAGCTCAGAGCAGCGTCTTTCACCGCTTCGCTTGCAGCGCGTTTAGTACCAACGAAAAGGATTTTACCTTTGCGAGAAGCAATCTTGTTCAGTTCAGCCAGAGCTTCGTTGAACATCGGTACAGTTTTCTCAAGGTTGATGATGTGAACTTTGTTACGCGCACCGAAGATGAACGGCTTCATTTTCGGGTTCCAGTAACGGGTCTGGTGACCGAAGTGAACACCAGCCTTGAGCATGTCGCGCATGGAAACAGTTGCCATGATTAAAACCTCTATATAAAAGTTGGGGTTATGCCTCCACGTATCCCATATTACCGACCCCAAAGGGCACCCCGGAATATGTGCCGATACGTGTGTGTTGTTACACAAAGTGAGATTGTCGCTCCCGTCCAGTCTGTGTATACGAAATGGATCGGAAGTCCGGCGCGCTTTATACCACAAATACGCCGTGGACTCCAATAATTGTTGGCGCTGTGTACAGCATCAGACGCTGAATTTTCTATTATAGAAAACCCTCGGTGGCACGTTTCGCGAAGTTCAGAATGATTCTCAATTTGACAGGGTGTGATACCATTGACAGCACTTACATATATATTGTCGGTATCACCGACGCTGATGGACAGAATTAATGGCTATCTCAATCAAGACCCCTGAAGATATCGAAAAAATGCGCGTCGCTGGCCGCCTGGCTGCCGAAGTGCTGGAGATGATCGAACCCTATGTTAAACCGGGCGTCAGCACCGGCGAGCTGGATCGCATCTGTAATGATTATATTGTTAATGAACAACACGCGGTTTCGGCCTGCCTCGGCTATCACGGTTATCCGAAATCCGTTTGCATCTCTATTAATGAAGTGGTGTGCCACGGTATCCCGGACGACGCCAAACTGCTGAAAGACGGTGACATTGTTAACATTGACGTCACCGTAATCAAAGATGGTTTCCACGGCGACACCTCGAAAATGTTTATCGTCGGTAAACCGACCATCATGGGCGAACGCCTGTGCCGCATCACGCAAGAAAGCCTGTACCTGGCGCTACGCATGGTAAAACCAGGTATTAATCTGCGCGAAATCGGCGCGGCAATTCAGAAATTTGTCGAAGCAGAAGGCTTCTCCGTTGTTCGTGAATATTGCGGACACGGTATTGGTCGCGGCTTCCACGAAGAGCCGCAAGTGCTGCACTATGACTCACCTGAAACCAACGTCGTGCTGAAACCGGGGATGACCTTCACCATCGAGCCAATGGTCAACGCGGGTAAAAAAGAGATCCGCACCATGAAAGATGGCTGGACGGTAAAAACCAAAGATCGCAGCTTGTCTGCACAATACGAGCATACTATTGTGGTGACTGATAACGGCTGCGAAATTCTGACGCTACGCAAGGATGACACCATCCCGGCGATAATCTCGCACGACGAATAAGAGGCAGACAAACGCAAAAATGCCTGATGCGCTACGCTTATCAGGCCTACTTTCTCCTGCAATATATTGAATTTGCAAGGAGTTGTAGGACGGATAAGGCCTTCACGCCGCATCCGGCATGAACACGTGCACTTTGTCAACAATCTGAAGCCGGCGAATGCCGGCTTTTTTAATGCGATAATTTAATCTTATGGGTGGCGCACAATGAATACCCTTCCAGAACAGTACGCAAATACCGCTCTCCCCACCCTGCCCGGTCAACCGCAAAATCCATGCGTCTGGCCCCGTGACGAATTAACCGTCTCTGGGATAAAAGCCCATATTGATACCTTTCAGCGTTGGCTGGGCGATGCCTTTGATAGCGGGATCTCCGCAGAACAGTTGATTGAAGCCCGCACCGAGTTTATCGACCAACTCCTGCAACGCTTGTGGATTGAAGCCGGTTTCAGTCAGATTGCCGACCTGGCGCTGGTCGCTGTCGGTGGCTATGGTCGTGGCGAGCTGCATCCACTTTCGGACGTCGATTTACTGATCTTAAGCCGCAAGAAACTGCCGGACGACCAGGCACAAAAAGTAGGCGAGTTGTTAACGCTGCTCTGGGATGTGAAGCTGGAAGTCGGTCATAGCGTGCGGACACTTGAAGAATGCATCCTGGAAGGGTTATCGGATTTAACCGTAGCCACCAATTTAATTGAATCACGCTTGTTGATTGGCGATGTTGCGCTATTTCTCGAACTGCAAAAACACATTTTCAGCGAAGGATTCTGGCCTTCCGACAAGTTCTACGCGGCGAAAGTTGAAGAACAGAACCAGCGCCACCAGCGTTACCACGGCACCAGCTACAACCTTGAGCCAGACATCAAAAGCAGCCCCGGGGGCTTGCGTGATATTCACACTTTACAGTGGGTGGCCCGCCGCCATTTTGGCGCAACATCGCTGGATGAAATGGTCGGGTTTGGCTTCTTAACCTCAGCGGAACGAGCAGAATTAAACGAGTGCCTGCATATTTTGTGGCGTATTCGCTTTGCCCTGCATCTGGTCGTCAGCCGTTACGATAACCGCCTATTGTTTGATCGCCAGCTTAGCGTCGCCCAGCGTCTGAATTACAGTGGTGAAGGTAACGAACCGGTCGAGCGGATGATGAAGGATTACTTCCGCGTCACGCGCCGCGTCAGCGAACTCAACCAGATGCTGCTACAACTGTTTGATGAAGCCATCCTCGCCCTGCCCGCCGATGAAAAGCCGCGTCCGATTGACGATGAGTTTCAGCTACGCGGTACGCTTATCGACCTGCGTGATGAAACACTATTTATGCGCCAGCCGGAAGCCATCTTGCGTATGTTCTACACTATGGTACGCAACAGTGCGATCACCGGCATTTACTCCACCACGCTGCGCCAGTTACGTCACGCCCGCCGTCATCTGCAACAACCACTGTGCAACATTCCGGAAGCGCGAAAGCTATTTTTGAGCATTCTGCGTCACCCCGGCGCAATGCGTCGCGGGTTACTGCCGATGCATCGCCATAGCGTGCTGGGCGCCTATATGCCCCAATGGTCGCATATCGTCGGGCAGATGCAGTTTGACCTGTTCCACGCTTACACAGTGGATGAACATACTATCCGCGTGATGCTGAAACTGGAGAGTTTTGCCAGTGAAGAAACGCGCCAGCGCCATCCGTTGTGTGTGGACGTCTGGCCGCGCCTGCCATCACCAGAGCTGATTTTTATCGCCGCACTATTTCACGATATCGCCAAAGGGCGCGGCGGTGACCACTCCATACTCGGCGCACAAGACGTGGTGCATTTTGCCGAACTGCACGGCCTGAACTCGCGCGAAACGCAACTGGTCGCCTGGCTGGTTCGCCAGCACTTGCTGATGTCGGTCACCGCCCAGCGCCGCGATATTCAGGATCCGGAAGTCATCAAACAATTCGCCGAAGAAGTACAAACGGAAAATCGACTGCGTTTTCTGGTCTGTCTGACGGTAGCCGATATTTGCGCCACTAACGAAACGCTGTGGAATAGCTGGAAGCAGAGTCTGTTGCGCGAACTCTATTTTGCCACCGAAAAACAGCTACGACGCGGAATGCAAAACACGCCAGATATGCGCGAACGAGTTCGCCATCACCAGCTTCAGGCACTGGCGCTGCTGCGTATGGACAATATCGACGAAGAGGCGCTACACCAGATCTGGTCACGCTGTCGCGCTAACTATTTTGTCCGCCATAGCCCAAATCAACTGGCCTGGCACGCTCGCCATTTATTACAGCATGATTTAAGCAAGCCGCTGGTATTACTTAGCCCACAGGCTACGCGCGGCGGTACGGAGATATTTATCTGGAGTCCTGATCGGCCGTATCTGTTTGCCGCCGTGTGTGCCGAATTAGACCGCCGCAATTTAAGCGTTCATGACGCGCAAATTTTCACGACCCGCGACGGTATGGCGATGGATACCTTCATTGTGCTGGAGCCGGATGGCAGCCCGCTATCCGCAGATCGCCATGAGGTTATTCGCTTTGGTCTGGAGCAAGTACTGACACAAAGTAGCTGGCAGCCACCGCAGCCGCGTCGTCAACCCGCCAAATTACGTCACTTTACTGTTGAAACCGAAGTGACGTTTTTGCCGACCCATACCGACCGCAAATCATTCCTCGAACTGATCGCCCTCGACCAACCAGGACTGCTGGCACGGGTGGGGAAAATTTTTGCCGATCTGGGAATTTCGCTTCATGGCGCCCGAATTACAACCATTGGTGAGCGAGTAGAAGATTTATTCATAATCGCCACCGCCGACCGACGTGCGCTTAATAATGAGTTGCAGCAGGAAGTGCATCAGCGGTTGACAGAGGCCCTCAATCCAAACGATAAAGGGTGATGTGTTTACTGATATGAAAAGAGTTTAACAATGCAGCAGTTACAGAACATTATTGAAACCGCTTTTGAACGCCGTGCCGAAATCACGCCAGCCAATGCAGACACTGTTACCCGCGAAGCGGTAAATCAGGTGATCTCGCTGCTGGACTCCGGCGCGCTGCGTGTTGCGGAAAAAATTGACGGTCAGTGGGTGACGCATCAGTGGTTGAAAAAAGCGGTGCTGCTCTCTTTCCGTATTAATGATAATCAGGTGATCGAAGGGGCAGAAAGCCGCTACTTCGATAAAGTGCCGATGAAATTCGCCAACTACGACGAAGCACGTTTCCAGAAAGAAGGCTTCCGTGTTGTACCACCAGCGGCGGTACGTCAGGGTGCGTTTATTGCCCGTAACACCGTGCTGATGCCGTCTTACGTCAACATCGGCGCATATGTTGATGAAGGCACCATGGTTGATACCTGGGCGACCGTCGGTTCCTGTGCGCAGATTGGTAAAAACGTGCACCTGTCTGGCGGTGTAGGCATTGGCGGCGTGCTGGAGCCGCTGCAGGCTAACCCGACCATCATTGAAGACAACTGCTTCATCGGCGCGCGCTCTGAAGTGGTTGAAGGGGTGATTGTCGAAGAAGGTTCCGTTATTTCCATGGGCGTATACATCGGTCAGAGCACCCGTATTTACGACCGTGAAACCGGCGAAATCCACTACGGTCGCGTTCCGGCAGGCTCTGTGGTTGTTTCTGGCAACCTGCCGTCGAAAGATGGCAAATACAGCCTTTATTGTGCCGTTATCGTTAAGAAAGTTGACGCGAAAACTCGCGGTAAAGTCGGTATCAACGAACTGCTGCGTACCATCGACTAAAAGTATGCAAACGGGCAGCACGATGCTGCCCGTGTGCTTTCTGACTCAGATTAATTCGCCCTACTCATTCTTGTCCCTTCTTTTAAATACTTTTTCATCTTTTTTGGACTGTCATGTAATTCGCAAAACGAAGATAAATGTGCTAATCCATCCTCTGGAATATCGCCAGAATAAAGCAGGTAATTTTTTAAATTTTACGCCATGATAGAAGTCTGGAAGAAAAAGGCTTTCCGCGATCACAGTCGAGCCGGGCGGGCCAGGCCAAATGCTAAGATAAGCACAATTTACTGACTCATTTTGAGGTAACGCTATGTACGACAATCTGAAAAGTCTGGGTATTACCAATCCTGAAGAAATTGATCGTTACAGCCTCCGGCAGGAAGCCAACAACGATATTCTGAAAATCTATTTTCAGAAAGACAAAGGTGAGTTTTTCGCCAAGAGCGTGAAGTTTAAATATCCGCGTCAGCGCAAAACGGTGGTCGCCGATGGTGTGGGTCAGGGTTATAAAGAAGTGCAGGAAATCAGCCCAAATCTTCGTTATATCATTGATGAGCTTGATCAAATCTGCCAGCGTGACCGTAGCGAAGTTGATCTTAAGCGTAAGATCCTCGATGACTTGCGTCACCTGGAGTCAGTGGTAACCAATAAGATCAGTGAGATTGAAGCGGATCTGGAAAAGCTGACACGCAAATAATAGTAACTGATGTCATTCTGCGAGCCGGGTAAAGTATCACCCGGCTTTAATTTTGTTATGAACCTACCGCTCTTCATCCAGTTGCAGCGCCACATACAGCAGCAACCTGTCATCAAAATTGCCCAAATCCAGGCCGGTCAGTTCTGATATACGATTAAGTCGATACTCCAACGTATTTCGATGGATAAACAGCGCCTTTGACGTTGCCAGCGGTTGCACATTGTGGCGAAACCACGCCGCCAGTGTTCGCCGCAGCAATCCGTTATTGTCCATCGCTTTCAATCGCGCCAGCGGTCGCGCCAGTTCGTTGGCTTGCCAGTCGCCGCGCAAACTATCCAGTAAAACTGGTAGCATCAGATCCTGATAAAAATAGCAGCGATTTTCGGGCATTCGCTGTTTACCGACTACCATCGTTGTTTTCGCCGTGCGGTAAGAGCGGGCAATACTGCCAGGTCCAGTAAAATAATTACCCAGCGAAACGCGAAACCGCAGCTGGCCGTACTCTTTCATACGAGTAATGAGCTGCTCAACTCGCTTACAATGCTCTTCTGCATCCCAGCGCCCAAACGGATTCAACGCCGGTTTCAACACCACCATTTCGGTCAGCGAGACAATCGCCACCAGATTATTACGCTCCGGCGTAATCAGCGCATTTTGCAATTGCTGTAACTCTGCCATTGCGCTGTCCACGCCAAGCTGACCGCTGTCGACCTCGACAATAGCCACCACTCGCGGTTGATTGAGATCTATCCCCAACCGTTGCGCCCATTCAGTGAGTGCGGGTGTATTCTCCTCGGCCTGAATCAGGTTCATCACCAGTTCTTCCCGCAAACGGCTATCCTGCGCCAACAGGTGCATCAACCGCGACTGTTCCAGCATCATTTCAGCCGTCATGCAGACCAGTTCGCCATATTTGCGCAGATTCTCTGGTTCACCAGTCAGGCCAATTACGCCGACAATCTCACCTTCCAGCCGTAACGGTAGATTAATCCCTTGCCGCACACCGTGCAGATGACGTGCTACCGCATCATCGATATCGACAACTCGCCCCTGCGAGAGTACCAGCAATGCACCTTCGTGCAATTCACCAATACGTTCACGATCGCCGCTGCCGATAATGCGCCCGCGAGCATCCATTACATTGATATTGGTATCGATAATGCGCATGGTGCGCGCCACGATATCCTGCGCCATTTTGGTATCAAGATGCCAGCCAGCCATAAGTCCTCCCTTGTGCACGGTTTAGCATAAGGAAGTGCGAAACGTACGGCATTGTGAAAATGCCCAAAGGAACGAAGATATATATGGAGTTGTGGGGAAGTTCACAGATTGCATGAAGACCCCCTTCCCTGAACGGGAAGGGGTTGAGGAAGATTACTGCATTAACAGGTAGATGGTGCTGTCGCCGCGCTGAATGTTCAGTGCCAGCACGGATGGTTTGCTGTCGAGAACTTTACGCAGTTCAGCGATGTTTTTCACTGCCTGCTGGTTCGCGCCAATAATCACATCACCTTTTTTCAGGCCAATCTGTGCAGCCGGAGTGCCCGTTTTCACGTTGTTCACGACGACGCCCTGATCTTTGCCTTTGTTGCTCATCTCAGCGCCTTCAATGCCGTTGAAGATGGAGCTGGAGTCAACCTGATTCTGGCTGCTCTGCTGCAGTTCCAGGTTCACGTTAACCTGCTTACCGTCGCGCAGTAAGCCCAGAGTCAGTTTGCTGCCCACCGGCATGGTGCCTACCTGGGCACGCAGCGCGGCAAAGCTGCTGATTGGCTTACCGTTCAGTGAGGTGATCACATCACCCGCTTTAATACCTGCTTTCGCGGCAGAAGAATTCGGCAGAACCTGACTTACAAATGCACCGCGCTGGGCGTCAACTTTCATCGCTTTCGCCAGTTCGGAGTTCAGTTCGGTTCCCATAATACCCAGCTCGCCGCGTTTCACCTGCCCGTATTCCACCATCTGCGAAGTCAGGTTTTTCACCATGTTGCTCGGGATAGCAAAACCGATGCCGATGTTGCCGCCGTCCGGTGCGAGGATTGCGGTGTTGATACCAATCAGTTCGCCGTTCAGGTTAACCAGCGCACCACCGGAGTTACCACGGTTGATTGCCGCATCGGTCTGGATGAAGTTTTCGTAGTTTTCGGCATTCAGGCCGCTACGCCCCAACGCAGAGACGATACCGGAAGTTACCGTCTCGCCCAGACCAAACGGGTTACCGATAGCGACGGTGTAATCACCCACGCGCAGCGCGTCGGAATCCGCCATCTTAATTGCAGTCAGGTTTTTCGGGTTCTGGATTTGGATCAGCGCGATATCAGAACGCGGATCTTTGCCAACCATCTTCGCGTCGAACTTACGGCCATCGCTCAGTTGGACTTTAATTACCGTCGCATTATCAACAACGTGGTTGTTGGTGACGACATAGCCTTTATCGGCATCAATAATAACGCCGGAACCCAGCGCCATGAATTTTTGTTGCTGGCCGCCGCCATTGCCGCCCTGGCCCCCCTGGCAGAACGGAGAGCTCTGGAACGGAGAACCGTCCTGGCAGAACGGAGAATCATCGCCGAAGAACTGCTGGAAATTACGCGGCATACGCGGCGTATTGACGGTTGTGCTACCTTCTACGTTAATACTGACCACCGAAGGCATCACCTTTTCGAGCATCGGTGCAAGGCTTGGCATCTGCTGTGCTGTCGTTGCTGAAGATGTCTCAGCCGCCGTCGCAGAGAGCGGAGATAACGCCAAACCTAAACTCAGAGCCAATGCACTCAGTGCTAATGTGGTTTTTTTCATGTATTTCAGTCTCGATTAACAGATAACGCAAAATTGCTGTGTTCTTCAGATTCGTTTTATAGCGCGAAGTTCCGAACTAAAGTTTCTGCAAAAAGTAAAAATTTATTGTCCGTCTTTACAAAAGCCTGGTTATTGTTCTACCGCCATAAGCCGCCGATATTCATCCCACGCATAAAGGTCCGTCATGCCGCTGATATAATCCTGTAACAGCCGACAACGATAATAATATTCCCATAACGGGAACTCAGGAGAATCTGACGGTAATTTACTGACAGCCTCGACATAGGCCAGCCGATGGCGCGTTGAGAGCTTGTGGAATAAGCGTGATTCAATGGGGAAACGTTTTACTCGCTCTTTTTCTACCAGTTCAGTAAAGTCTGATAATGACATGCTTAATAAAGGACGATAAATCTCTAATAACCCGCTAATCACCCGATACCCCTGCAACTCAAGCTGCTCGACATCTGGATGGCTAAACACATGTTTTACGGCGACATTTTTATATAATTTTAAAAGTTCACTACATTCACTGGCATCTTCTAACAGGGCATGATTAAACGTTCCGGCAAAAATCGTCGGCAAATTATCAATAAATCGTTGTGCCGCATAGGGCACCAGCTTATTGAGGGTGTTCACCCGTAAATACATAAAAAACTGATCTTCCGTACTGCGGCTTAAACTATTTGAGCGCGATTTTTCCCAGGCATTTTCTACCACTTGTGCAAACAGAGAACCTTTCTCATGCTGACCCCACGCATCATGCAAATGATGATAAAGCTGCTCAACGGTAAATATTCTTTTCTCTACCGCATCTTCAAGATCAGCCACACAATAAGAGATATCGTCAGCTGCTTCCATAATCCACGTTAATGGAAAACGACTGTAAAGCGCCAAATTAAGTTCTTTACGCAAACGGGCAATATAGGCTTCTTCAGAAAGATAATAGCCCGGTTTTTTCATTAAATAGTGGTGAGTCTCAGGCGTTTCACCACGCCACCACGCCGGACGAGTATATTTTAAAATACCGCCAACCTGCGCCCAGGTGAGATTCATCCGCATCAATGTATGCACCAGACGAATACCTTGTGCATTGCCTTCAAAATGACATAAGTCCTGACGAATTTTGCGCCGCAGCTCGTTAAGTTGTTCCTCCCCTTCCCGCAATCGCAACGCTGTCACGCTACAGCGATCGTCGGTCAGCGGCTGACTTTCGGCATCCGCTGGGTACAAACGCTGGCGAAACCAGTCATTTATAGCCGCTTCACCAAAATGACCAAACGGTGGATTACCGATATCGTGCATCAGGCATGACATCTCGACAATGCTTTCAAACGGCCCGGTCAGTTCATCCAGGCCGTACTCCTCCAGCAATTTAAGTTCTTTCAGACGACTTAAAATCTCTTTGGCGATATAGCGCCCCACCTGCTGAACTTCCATTGAATGGGTAAGACGCGTGCGTACGGCGGCATTGCGCTCAAGTGGAAAAACCTGGGTCTTTTGTTGCAGACGACGAATCGCCGGAGAGTTAATAATACGCCCGCGCTCGCTTTCGAAGATCCGCAGGATCTCATGTTCGGTTTTAACGCCCTGCGGTGAACGATAACGACGATGCCAGTTTATTTTGTTTCGGAAATCAATCTGTGCCATGTCCTCTCCCGCGTGAGAAATACGCTTCCTCTTAAGCGCATGATAAACTATGCCCTCAAATCAGGCTTATCGCGAGTAAATCTATGAAAATCGGCATCATTGGTGCAATGGAAGAAGAAGTTACGCTACTGCGTGACAAAATCGAAAACCGTCAAACTCTCCGTCTGGGTGGCTGTGAAATCTACACAGGTCAACTGAACGGAACCGAGGTTGCGCTTCTGAAATCGGGCATCGGTAAAGTCGCTGCGGCGCTGGGTGCAACTCTGCTGCTGGAACACTGCAAACCAGATGTGATTATTAACACTGGTTCTGCAGGGGGCCTGGCGCCAACGCTGAAAGTGGGCGATATCGTTGTCTCTGACGAAGCACGTTATCACGACGCGGATGTCACGGCATTTGGTTATGAATATGGTCAGTTACCTGGCTGTCCGGCAGGCTTCAAAGCTGATGATAAACTGATCGCTGCCGCCGAGTCCTGCATTGCCGAACTGAATCTTAACGCTGTACGAGGCCTGATTGTCAGCGGCGACGCGTTCATCAACGGCTCTGTTGGTCTGGCGAAAATCCGCCACAATTTCCCGCAGGCCATTGCGGTAGAGATGGAAGCGACAGCTATCGCTCATGTCTGCCACAATTTTAATGTACCGTTTGTGGTGGTACGCGCCATCTCCGACGTGGCCGATCAACAGTCTCATCTCAGCTTCGACGAATTTCTGGCCGTTGCAGCCAAACAGTCCAGCCTAATGGTTGAGTCACTGGTGCAGAAACTGGCGCATGGCTAAGTCACTGTTCAGGGCGCTGGTCGCCCTGTCTTTTCTCGCACCGCTGTGGCTCAACGCCGCGCCGCGCGTTATCACACTTTCTCCCGCCAACACTGAACTTGCCTTTGCCGTCGGGATCACGCCGGTAGGGGTCAGCAGTTATTCCGACTATCCGCCAGAAGCGCAGAATATTGAGCAGGTTTCCACCTGGCAAGGGATGAATCTGGAACGCATCGTGGCGCTGAAACCCGATTTGGTGGTTGCCTGGCGCGGAGGGAACGCCGAGCGGCAGGTTGACCAACTTGCTTCGCTGGGAATAAAAGTCATGTGGGTCGATGCGACAAGCATTGAACAAATTGCCGATGCGTTACGTCAACTGGCTCCCTGGAGTCCGCAACCTGACAAGGCCGGAAAAGCCGCGCAAACCTTACTGGAACAGTATGCGCAACTGAAAGCGCAATATGCTGATAAACCGAAAAAACGTGTTTTCTTACAATTCGGCATTAATCCGCCATTCACCAGCGGAAAAGAGTCGATTCAGAACCAGATACTGGAAGTTTGCGGCGGAGAAAACATCTTTAAAGACAGTCGAGTTCCCTGGCCGCAGGTTAGCCGTGAACAAGTATTAGCACGCGCACCGCAGGCCATTGTCATCACTGGCGGAGCGGATAAAATTCCTAAAATAAAGCAATACTGGGGCGAACAACTCAAAATTCCCGTTATTCCTCTCACAAGTGACTGGTTTGAACGCGCAAGCCCACGTATTATCCTCGCTGCACAACAACTCTGTAATGCGCTTTCACAAGTGGATTAGCGCCTGACCTTTCAGGTGCTCAGTGGGGATTGAAAAATGCTCGTCTATTGGCTGGATATAGTCGGTACAGCGGTATTTGCCATCTCCGGCGTTTTGCTGGCCGGAAAATTGCGTATGGACCCTTTTGGCGTCCTGGTTCTGGGCGTGGTTACCGCAGTAGGTGGCGGGACAATTCGCGACATGGCGCTGGATCACGGTCCGGTATTTTGGGTGAAAGATCCCACCGATCTGGTCGTCGCGATGGTGACCAGTATGCTGACTATCGTTCTGGTACGCCAGCCAAGGCGCTTACCCAAATGGATGCTGCCGGTGCTGGATGCTGTTGGTCTGGCAGTGTTTGTTGGCATTGGTGTCAACAAAGCCTTTAATGCGGAAGCCGGTCCGTTAATCGCGGTTTGTATGGGTGTGATCACCGGCGTTGGCGGCGGGATCATCCGCGATGTACTGGCGCGCGAAGTTCCGATGATATTACGCACAGAAATCTACGCGACGGCCTGTATTATCGGCGGTATTGTCCACGCTACAGCTCATTACACCTTCTCCGTACCGCTGGAAACAGCCAGTATGATGGGAATGGTTGTAACGCTATTGATACGGCTGGCGGCTATTCGGTGGCATCTGAAATTGCCGACGTTTGCGCTGGATGAGAATGGGCGTTGAAGAGAGAAGGTGTGCCGGATAGTTTATCCGGCACATTAACAGCAGATTAGATGCTGAAGGAAGAACCGCAACCGCAGGTGCTTTTCGCATTCGGGTTGGTTACGATGAAGCGTGAACCTTCCAGACCTTCGGTATAATCAACGGAACCGCCGACCAGATATTGCAGGCTCATCGGATCAACCACCAGGCCAACGCCCTGTTTTTCGATGGTCATATCGCCTTCGTTCACCTGATCATCAAAGGTGAAACCATACTGGAAGCCGCTGCAACCGCCACCGGTGATATACACGCGTAATTTCAGATTCGGGTTATCTTCGTCAGCGATCAGGCTTTTAACTTTGTTGGCTGCTGCGTCGGTAAACTCCAGCGGCAGTGCTACGTCATCACTCATATTTTGCTCCAAACGACATCGGCAATTGGGCAAATTCTAACCCAATAATAACTGCCATTATCTAATACCCTGGTATTTCGTTCAAGTATTCTCGCTGGCAGCCACGGCCTTGCTTCGCGCCAGCTGCTCCGCTTCCTGTTTTGCCAGCGTGCGGGCAAGAATCGCCGAGTATAACGGTTTCCCACCAGTAAATTGTGCTAATAGTGTTGCGCCAAGACCGGTAATAATCATTGGCAAAATGAGCTGATAGTTATCTGTCATCTCAAGCACCAGGATGATCCCGGTCAACGGCGCACGAACAGAGGCCGCCAGTAACGCCCCCATTCCAGCTATAGCAAATGTCCCTGCTTCAAGGTGGTATTGCGGAAATATCTCCGTGGCAGCCATGCCAAATGCCGTTCCCAAAACCGTACCGAGCGCCAGCATCGGAGCGAAAATACCGCCCGGCGCGCCAGAAGAGAAGCAGAGCAGCGTAGTGATCACACGCGCGACAAAAATAAATATCAGCATTCCCATGCTGAAATTCCCCGCCGTAGCGATAGGAATCAGGTTAAAACCGCCGCCCGAAGTTTCTGGTGCAACGAAACCCAACAACCCGCACAGACCGCCAATCGCACCGCCCATCAACACCCATTTAGTGATATTGCCGCCGTGCACACGGTGCAGCAAATCCTGCATCCCCAGAACCCATTTATTAAAAACAGGGCCGAAGATACCAAAAATAATGCCGAGGATCAGATAAAGCCACAGGGTATTGAGCGGCGCGTCAGAAAGTTTACCGACGTCAATCAGCGCAACTTCATGATTAAATATCCGGTACATAATGGTCGACATAATGACGCCAATAAATACCGCTTTAATCGAAATTAACGTATAGCGAAACTGCGGACGCATCTCTTCGATAATAAATAGAATACCCGCGAGCGGCGCGTTAAAGGCCGCCGCCAGCCCCGCCGCTGCACCGGTTGCCAGCAACGTGTGGCGAGCTTCATCACCTTTCATGCGGAAAATATCAAGCACCATACGGCCAATGTTACCGCCGATCTGCACGGTTGGTCCTTCACGCCCCAGAACCATACCACCACCGAGTGTCCCCAACCCGCCAAAGAATTTCACCGGCAAAACACGCCACCAGCGAACGGGACGTTGATCTTCCAGCGCCCCTTCAATTTCCGGAATCCCTGAACCACCTGCTTCTGGCGCGTATTTACGCACCAGAAAGTAGCCGAACATTGCCAGCACCGCCGAACAAAGAAAAGCGACGGTTAACAGAAGTGGGTAATTATCAGCAGTATGTACCAGCGCACCCATACGTTGGTTTTGCAACCAGGCGACGCCTTTGTCAAAAGCAACTGCAGCCAGCCCGACAAGGGTGCCGACGACCGCCGCCATAAACAAAATGGCTAATGGTGTTTTGTCGCGCTCAAGAAGTTGGCGAATCAGTTGTCTGCGTCGCAGACGCGCGGCCTGCGGTATTTCATAAGAAGGAGTTTCAGTTTTCATCCAATGATCACATATTGGTCATACAAATAAGATGACGGCATTTTACTCGCTCGTTCCATGAAAATCCTTTGCAAAGCGTAATGTTTCAAATACCCAAAACTTTTATACTCTTAGAAATCCAGGTTGCAGCAGTATAAGCAACCTGATGTTTGACGAGTATTTAACTTGTTATGAATAACATAGAATAGCAGCCATTCACTTTTTCTACGAATCAGGAACCCTCCATGAGTAAGTCTGAAAACCTATACAGCGCAGCGCGCGAGCTGATCCCTGGCGGTGTGAACTCTCCTGTTCGCGCCTTTACCGGCGTGGGCGGTACTCCACTGTTTATCGAAAAAGCGGACGGCGCTTATCTGTACGACGTTGATGGCAAAGCCTATATCGATTATGTCGGTTCCTGGGGGCCGATGGTGCTGGGTCATAATCATCCGGCGATCCGCAATGCAGTGATTGAAGCCGCTGAACGTGGTCTGAGCTTTGGTGCGCCGACCGAAATGGAAGTAAAAATGGCGGAGCTGGTGACCGAACTCGTGCCGACGATGGATATGGTGCGCATGGTGAACTCTGGCACCGAAGCAACGATGAGCGCCATCCGCCTGGCGCGTGGTTTTACCGGTCGCGACAAAATCATTAAATTCGAAGGTTGTTACCACGGCCACGCTGACTGCCTGCTGGTGAAAGCCGGTTCTGGCGCGCTCACGTTAGGTCAGCCAAACTCTCCGGGCGTTCCGGCAGATTTCGCCAAACATACCTTAACCTGTACCTATAACGATCTGGCGTCTGTACGCGCCGCGTTTGAACAGTATCCGCAAGAGATTGCCTGCATTATCGTCGAGCCAGTGGCAGGCAACATGAACTGTGTTCCTCCGCTGCCAGAGTTCCTGCCGGGTCTGCGCGCGCTGTGTGACGAGTTTGGCGCGTTGCTGATCATCGATGAAGTTATGACCGGTTTCCGCGTGGCGCTGGCAGGCGCACAGGATTATTACGGCGTGGTGCCGGATCTCACCTGCCTGGGCAAAATCATCGGCGGTGGGATGCCAGTAGGCGCATTCGGCGGTCGTCGTGATGTAATGGATGCACTGGCTCCGACCGGCCCGGTCTATCAGGCTGGTACGCTTTCCGGTAACCCAATTGCGATGGCAGCAGGTTTCGCCTGTCTGAATGAAGTCGCGCAGCCGGGCATTCACGAAACGCTGAATGAGTTAACCACGCGTCTGGCGGAAGGTCTGCTGGAAGCGGCAGAAGAAGCGGGAATTCCGCTGGTCGTTAACCATGTTGGCGGCATGTTCGGTATTTTCTTTACCGACGCCGAGTCCGTGACGTGCTACCAGGACGTGATGGCCTGTGACGTGGAACGCTTTAAGCGTTTCTTCCATATGATGCTGGATGAAGGTGTATATCTGGCACCGTCAGCGTTTGAAGCGGGTTTTATGTCTGTGGCGCACAGCATGGAAGATATCAATAACACCATCGATGCTGCGCGTCGGGTGTTTGCGAAGTTGTGATGATTTTGCCTCGCCCACCGGGCGAGGCATTCAATTAACGGCTCTGCTTTCTCAACAAATAGATAAAGTACGGCGCGCCAATAAACGTCGATAGCAACCCCGCTGGGATCTGGAACGGAAACAGCACCATCCGCCCACACCAGTCAGCGAATACCAGCAGCAAACCTCCCACCAGCGCCGAAATCACAATATGCGGCATCGTTCGTCGAAAGCCCATCATCCGCGCGATATGCGGTGCCATCAGACCAACAAAACTCAACGGTCCAATAGTCATCGTCGCGGTCGCTGTCAGGCAAGCCGCTAACAGCAGCAACGCAATTCGCGTCGGCGTCAGCGCCATTCCCACAGCTCGTGCGGTATCACCACCCAGCGGTAAAATGGTCAGCCAGCGGCGGCACAGCGGGGTAATCGCCAGCAAAATCACCATCACAATTCCTGTGCGCCAGACCTGTGCATCGGTCGCGTTGTAGGTCGAACCGGAAATCCAGGTCAGCACTTGCGCCATTCGCGGGTCACCACTCGCCTGCAACATCATCAAAAGCATGGTGAACGCGGTGCTTAACGCCATCCCCGCCAGTAACATGCGGTGTGGGGAAAATCCACCGCGTCCGGCGGCGATCATAATGATCAACAGCGTCACCGCCGCGCCAAGACTTCCCGCAGGCAACAGCCAGCCAAAGGCGTTGCCCGGCACCAGAAACAGCATCAACACTACGCCAAACGCCGCGCCGGAGCTAATCCCCAGCACTTCCGGGCTTGCCATCGGGTTTCCGGTCAACCGCTGAATAATGCAGCCCGCCACCGCCAGCATGACGCCCGCAAACAGTGCTGCCATAATTCGTGGCCAGCGCCAGGGCATTAAATCATCAAGCAGCGCCCCGCTCGCCCACGTCCAGCCGTGCGCATCACGACCAAACGACAACGCCACAACCACAGCAATCAACAGCAGCACGCCGCCAGCGAGGGCAAACGCCAGCACATGTTGGCGTTCAGTCGCGACACGATCGTTCACCTTCATATCTGGCGCACTAATGCTGCGTAAACGCGGCAGCAGCCACAACAGCAGCGGCGCACCGATGAGCGCAGTGACCGAACCGGTGGAAACTTCCATCCACACGCGAGTCAGCCAGAGGATGATTTGATCGGAAAGCCAGAGGATCAGCGCACCAATCAGCGACGCCAGCATCAACCGTGGCAGCAAACGCCGCGCCCCCAGCATTTTCGCCAGCAGTGGTGCGAACAACCCGATAAAACCGATAATCCCTACCGCGTTCACCAGCAGAGCACTGATGACAATCGCTAGCGACAGCGCCGCCAGACGCGCGAGCGACAAGGCCAGCCCGAGATTGCGCGCCACGCCATCATCAAGCCCCATCAGGGTTAATGGACGAAGTAGCAGCAACGTCAGCATCACACCGCCCAGCAACTGCGGCCATAAACGCTCAACGCCGCCCCAGTCGGTTTGCGTCAGCGTTCCTGTACTCCACAGGAACATGCTTTGCAGTTGGTCGTGATGGAAGATAACCAGTAACTGATTGATTGCCCCGCAATAAAGGCTCACCACCAGACCCGCGAGGATCAGCGTTACCGGCGAAAGGCGCTTGCCCCACGCGACGCCAAAGACAATTAAGCCAACGACACAAGCCCCTGCCAACGCGGCAAACTGGCTCGCCATCGCGCCGGGGATCGCCCAGAGCGTGGTGACGGTAATTCCCAGTTGCGCGCCCGTTGCGACGCCCAGCGTGGTCGGTTCTGCCAAAGGGTTACGCAACACTTGCTGAAACAGCACGCCCACCAGCCCCAGACCTGCGCCAACCAACAGCGAAATAGCCAGACGCGGCAGCAAGCTGTAGTGAAAAATCATCTGTTCAATGACATCGATATCCGGCGACCAGGCAGCCTGCGCCCACTGACTACGCGGCAGCGCCTGCGAGAAGTTCATCCAGGTCAACGCCGCAGCGGCAATCACCAGCAGCGCCAGTAATAACGCCGGGAAAAGCGCAATTCGTTTACTCACGCTTTACCTCCGATGGCGTTATCCAGAATACGCACAAAATGCATTGCCGAGAGCGTCGCACCATAGAACCAGACGGCGGGTACGCGCTGAAAGCGTCCGGCACGGACAAACGGCATTGCCTGCCACAGCGGCGTCGCCATTAACGCGTCCATGTCTTTGCTGTTGTCGTGATCAAAACAGAGCACATCAACATCTTTATAGGCTGCCAGACGATCGATACTGACGGCGGTACTGCCCCAAAAGTTGGTTTCCCCTTGCCAGGCATTTGGGATGCCGTACTCATCGAGAATTTCCTGGAATAAGCTGTTTGGACCGAAGACCAACATATGGCGCGAATCGATAAGCGTCGTCAGCAGTAACGGACGCGCTCCTCGCTTTACAAAGCGGGGTTTCATGCTGCGGATAAAGTCTTCATATTGCGCTAAATGCGTTTCCGCTGCACTTTGCAGGTTAAGTAAATCTGCCATTTCCGTCAGCGATTTACGCGCCATCGCCAATGGCTGTTTGCCGTCGCTGAAGTTAAATCCGCGACCCGGCGCAATACGAGCCAACATTTCTGGTGAAGGACCATATCCCGCCGACCAGACCATAAACGACGGTTTCATTTCGGTCAGCAGTTCGAGGTTAGGTTCTGTACGCAAACCAACGTCAATCACTGACTCCGGCAATGGTGGCTCGCTGACCCACAGTCGATAGTTGATGGTATCCGCCACGCCGTAAGGCACGATGCCGAGCGCCAGTAGTAACTCCACCGGCAACCACTCCAGTGCCACAATACGATTGGGATCAATAGCCGCCGCACGGGCGGTATTCATCTGCCATAACAACGGAGAAAGCGCCATCGCCGTTAACAGTCGGCGGCGCGAAATAAGAGATAAGCCGCTCATCAATAAACAAAACTCACAGGTGCAGCACCCGCCGGATGCGGCAAAATACCCATCGGGATGCCATAAATCATTTCGAGGGTTTCGCCGCACATAATTTCCGCAGGCGTTCCCTGAGCAATCATTTCACCGCCGCGCAGGGCGACCAGATAATCACAGTAACGCGCAGCCATATTGATATCGTGCAGCACGGCAATGACCGTCAGGCCACGCTCCTGACTTAAACGATGCACCAGCGCCAGTACGTCAACCTGGTGGGCGATATCCAGCGCCGAGGTCGGTTCGTCCAGCAACAGACAGCGGCTATCCTGCGCCACCAGCATGGCGATCCATGCCCGCTGACGCTCGCCGCCAGAGAGACTATCGACCAGCCGCTGCGCCAGCGGTTTTAAGCCAACCAGCGAGATAGCTTCCTCGACCTTTTCGCGATCTGCCGCGCCAAAGCGCCCCAGCGCGCCATGCCACGGGTAACGACCAATCGCCACCAGTTCACGCACCGTCATCCCTTCTGCCGGAGGAAGCTGCTGCGGCAAATAAGCCACTTTGCGGGCGAACGCTTTGCTGCTCCAGCTTTCCAGCGGCTGGGCATCAAGAAGAATTTCACCTTCCGACGGCGGCTGATGACGACCGAGCATTTTCAGTAACGTGGATTTACCGGAACCGTTGTGACCAATCAGACCGGTCACTTTCCCGGCAGGAAAGGTTAACGACAGCGGATGCAAAAGCGTGCGCCCAGGCACACGAAAGGAGATATTACGCAGTGCAAAAGTGGTATCGGAATGATTCGTGTATTCCTGCATAACAGCCAACTTGTGAAACGGGCACGGAAATCCGTGCCCCAAAAGAGAAATTAGAAACGGAAGGTTGCGGTTGCAACGACCTGACGTTCTGCGCCCCAGAAGCAGCCATAAGTGTTAAAGCAGCTGGCGACGTATTCACGATCGAACAGGTTGTTAACATGCAGCGCCACGTTGGAGCCAGCCATACCGACTCGCGCCAGATCATAACGCACTAACGCATCCACGACCGTATAACTTCCCACTTTAAAGGAGTTAGCCGGATCACCATAGCTGGAGCCTGTATAACGACCACCGGTGCCCAGCGTCAGACCTGAAAGCGGGCCGTCAAAGAAGGTGTAGTCAGCCCACAGAGAAGCCATGTGTTTTGGCACCTGCGCAGGCGTATTGCCTTTGTAGGTAGTATCGGTGGTGTATTCCGCATCGGTGTAGGTATAAGAACCCACCACGTTAACACTCGCCGACAATGCCGCTTTTGCTTCGATTTCTACGCCACGTGCGCGGATCTCGCCACCTTCAACCGAGAAGAAGGAACCCTCAGGGTCCGCCATCAGGTTATTGGTTTTGGTGAGATTATACAGTGCACCCGTCACCACAATTGGGCGATCTTCCGGTACATATTTCACGCCGACTTCGTACTGCTTACCTTTAGACGGTGCGAAAATATTACCATCCTTTCCGACCTGGGAAGAAGGTTCAAACGATTCGCTATAACTGAAGTAAGGTGTTACGCCATTATCAAACAGGTAGTTAACACCACCACGCCAGGTAAACTGTTTGTCATCACGTTTATCGGTCGTCCCGGCAACGCGGTTAAGAGATTCTTGATCCGCCCAGTCATAACGACCGCCCAGGGTGACCAGAACTTTATCCCACTGCGCCTGATCCTGAACGTAAATACCCGTTTGCTTCTGCTTATTCAGAATGCGGTAAGGGCCGGAGTTTGCCGGATCTTTCGCATTGAAATCGAAATCGGTATTCACCGGATTGTACAGATCGAGCAGCGGTACGGAGTCGTCGTAACCAAACCAGGCGTTGATGTCGTTACGCATACGCATGAAATCAACACCCGTCAGCAGGGTGTGGTCAATATCGCCAGTGGCAAATTTGCTCTGCAGCTGGGTATCAACAGAGAAGTTTTGCAGCTTCTCATCATCAACGACATATTTACGCGCCAGATAATGGCCTTTGTCCGCTGGCGCTAATGCCGCACATTGTTGGCTGTAAGCATTCGCCGGATCGGAGCAGACACCGTAACCATAAACGCTGTTTTGCGAGGTTTTGTTTTCCGCAAAGCGCAGGTTCTGACGCACGGTAAAGGTATCGTTAAATTCGTGGTCGAAGCTGTAGCCCACCATCTTCTCATTACGAGAATAGGTGTTGTTCTTCGCCCCTTCGTTAAAGTCCGTCGGCAGACGCTTACCATTTGGCAGCGGCTCAACGGTTCCCTCTTTCGGCAACCAGCCGTAATAACCGGTTTCCGGCTCGTTCTGGAAGTAAGAAAGGAAGGTGAAATTGGTTTTATCGTCCGGACGCCAGGTGAACGCCGGTGCAATAGCATAACGCTGCTCTTCTGACCCTTTCTGCTGAGCATTGGCAGAACGCGCAAGACCGGTCAGGCGATAAGAGTAAACGCCGTCATCATCCAGTGCATCGCTAAAGTCAAAACCAGTCTGGAACAGGCTGTCAGTACCGGCTTTAAATTGAACTTCTTTCAGCGGTTCGGTAGTCGGACGCTTGCTGACCATGTTCAACAGGCCGCCAGGGCTGCTTTTACCGTAAAGCACGGAGACCGGACCACGCATAATTTCAGCGCGTTCCAGCATATACGGGTCAATGACCGCATCGTTATAGAAGTTGCCCTGCAACTTCAGGCCATTCAGATAGTTATTCTGGCTTTGGCCTTCTGCCGCAAAACCGCGAATGATCAGGTGGTCATAGGTGTTGGATGCGCCACGCGTACCAACAGAGACACCTGGCGTGTAGCTGAGCGCCTCTTTTACTGACTTAGGCTGATGCAGCGCCATCTCTTCGGCGGTCACAACAGAAATAGACTGTGGCACTTTTTGAATCGGCGTATCTGTTTTGGTGCCGGTAGCGGACTGTCGCGCCGCAATAGTTGCAGCCGGCCCCCATGCGCTTTCTTGCGGCGCAGGTGCAGCGGTAACGGTGATAGTGTCTTCTTTCGGTTCAACCGCTGCCTGTGCATAAACAGACATGCCGCTAACCGCTGTGGCTACTACAACTGCGATTTTACGCAGCGAGTGTTTTGGCTGAGCAGTTTTGTAACGCGCCATTGGTATATCTCTGATGTAAAGTGAATGATAACGTAAACGAGAATGATTATTATAAAGATAAGATAATATTCGAAAGGCTGACGGGTTCGCAAGCGGTACGCAATATGCGCGCCCCTGAAGGGTCAATAAACAATCAGATGAAAAGAAAGGGTTAATTGTTTAGGCGGGATGTTACTGATATTGACTTATCTACGCCCTGTGTTCATTCATTCCACAAGGCGTAGTGATTTATTCCCCAGTCTATACAAGCCGCGTCAGGATAACGCTTTCAGAAGAAGCTGCGCGCGATGCTCATCGCTCACGGTCTCCCAGGCTTCCGCAAGCTGAACGTGCGCTTGTTTACTGATATCTATAGAAACCGCCAGTCCTTCATCAACTTCCGGCGCCTGAGTGTTGTTCTCACTCTGTTCAATGGCACGGAAAATTGCTTCATTCATGGTGGCAGTGTCGAGCGAACCCAGACGGCTTTTTAGTGCCTGAGCGGTGGAGGCAGAAACCCACATGCGGACGATCTCTTCATTCACCGGTTCACTCTGCACACGAAAATAGCAAAGATTCTCGTCTGACGGCAGCGGCACGTCAAAATATGGCTGGATCTTGATACCCGCACTGGTCGTCACGGAATAGCGTTTCTGCTTTGTATCCCGGTCATATATCCACAAACTTTTGCTGGCCTTACGTGCCCCTTTAGCTGGAGTAACATTCCATACTGCTGTGTACTGCTCCGGATTTGGCGGGATCATCCGCTCTTCAAAATAGAGGAATTCCGTCAGACTATCCTCCCATAGTAGCCAGCCTGTACGCATATCAGGGGTCTTATGAGGTGCGGCATCTCTTACCGTTTGCGTTCGACGTTCTATAAGCTCTGCGTATTGCTGGAAGACGTCATGCATCACGTCGTTAGCATCACGAGTGGTATCATCAATACGGATCGAACGCGTTGCAGCCGGGTGCATAAGCGTAGTGCCGCAGACTGACTTGATCGGTCTGTCACGCAGGCCTGCTATGCGCAAGAGTTTCATCTCCAGCCCCAATCCCTGATAATTGACATCAATATGTAAATTGCTCCAGCCACCATCAGGAATATTTTTTGCCAGGCAGTAAACGCGACTCCAGTCACCTTCCTCCAGCTTTCTGCCCATCATGGCGGCAACCTGAGTTGCCAACCACCGTTTAGCAAATACCTTTTCAGTATCAGTAAATGCTTGTAAGTATGCCATTACAACGGATCCTTATTACCTTCCAAAAGAGCAATTGCCTGAGACCTGAAGGTCGCGAAGTCCAACATTTTCCCATGCAGTAAAAGACTTTCAGCCAGATATTCGCTGTAGAGAGTGCGATAATCAATATCAGCCTCACGTTTAACGTGCAGATAAGGAAGCACGGGGATCGTACCATTTCGCTGGCTCAGGAATTCCTTAACTGAAATGGTTTTCGCCTCCGCCGTTGACACTTCCTGCTTGTTGCCATTTTCAACTTTACGACAATGCAGCATGAGATCAGCACCTGCGGTGTTATCGCTAACAAATTGCTTAAACGTACCATGCTGCTTGTCGAAAATATCGATCCTTTCAATGGTAAAACCAGCATCCAGCACTGCATTACGCAGACGATTCCAGATGTCCTCCGAAGAGTTCATAAATACCAACACCATCCAGTGTCCTGGTCTTAGCACACGATAACTTTCAGCCAGACTCTGCGTCATTAATTCCTGATATCTGTTGGCATCCTTTTTTTGTACGCGATTAACTATGGCTTCATCCGTGGCATCCGTATAGGACATTAACCAGGACTCCCACAACATATTCATTTCGCTATAGTTAATGTTGGCTCCAAACGGCGGATCGGTGAAAATCAAATCAACACTATTATCCGGCAGAAACGAAAGATCGGTCGCGGAACCCGTTTTAACCTGACAACGGCCAACGTAAGCTTTAGCCGTGGTTTCAAGGTGATCAATAATTGATCTGGCCTTGCGTTCGAAGGTCAAAAAGATATTCGCTTCATTGAAAATATACGGGACATTAAAATTTGCCGTATTACCGCTGCCGCCCCAAAAACGGTACTCAGAAAGCCGGGTCACACGCTGATAGAGCGAAGTGAAAACAAAGCCGAGAAATGCGGCAATATTGGTATCTTCAACGCGATGAATCGCTTTCCACAACTGGCTCATCGCCGCCAGATTTCTGGCAGTATAAAAATGCTTTATGTTAGTCAGGCCATGACGCTTGGGCTGTGCCAGATTCACGCCATCTGGTAGATCGAAATCCGGGATGAACCCCTCAGCAAGATATTTGCCTGCGTCAATTGCGGCAATGAGCTTAAGATCGGCCTCCACAGGCGGCACCTCGGACTGAGCTTTACCGCAGCATTTATACCCCACGAGAACCGGCACTGGCGTCGTTCGGGCAAGGCGCGATTTTTTGACCTGATGATGACAATAAGGGCACGGGAACTCGCGCAAAAATTTATGTTCGCGCACAGTGTTACCGTAGCTACGGCATTCGTCCCAAAGCACAAACTCCTTACTACACTCACTGCAAATGACTTTGTATGACCAGACAGTAAAGAGCAACTCCGCCTCTTTTCCACAGGTGCGGCATTGCGTTGTGTAAAGGGTTTTACGCAGATCCTCCAGACTCTCAGTAACTACTTTTACCGCCGCCGCGAGCGCAGCGGGATCGCATTGCGATGTAAATCGATTAGCGATAAAACTGGCTGCAGGTGACAGTTCATTGAGAATGACATCATGACCGGTCGTCAGTGCCGCGACCCCTGTCATACCGCTTCCCGCAAAGGGATCAAGCACCAGTCCGCCTTCGGGCAAATATTTTTGCAGCACCTGGGCAATCCCTTGAGGCGGAACTTTGGTGTGATATGTATGCGCGTCATAAGTATACGTATTCTTTCCTGCTGAAACGCCCTCCGCCACAGCCTCTTTCACGGTCTGCGCAGCTTCAGAATGTGATGAAAGAATTTCAGCCAACAGGTATTCACCATTGCCCCAAAGTTCTCCTTTTTTAAGTCGGGAGAGCAGAGGCAGCCTCGGCTCATCGCGCAGCACAATCGTGCCTTCATATTTGTCGGCTGTCGTTTTTTTACGTATCCCACGAGAGGCGAATGTTCGTGTCGTATTCAGATTCGCAAGATCGATCGCCAGACCCGCATTGAGCTTCGCAAGTAGCTCATGCAATTCTTTTATCGTATCGGCACTGGGTTCAATATCCCCGCGAATCCAGCGAGCAACTGAAATGTAAGAAGTGCCGAGATACTGCGCCACGCCTTTCGGATCCAGGCCACTTAATGCCATAATTTCCTGCAATAATGCCTGATAGTGATTCTCAGGATGTGATTCTTGCTGACCAGAGCGCATCATCTTTTGCCCCCCTCATTAATACCAATAACAACGTTGAGAGATACCTCATTAGCGTGCACTGCTATAGTCATTCACTATTTACCTTTTTGATTCGCTTTCTCATTAAGTCCGGCAAAGGCTGTGTCGATACGCTTCATCGACTATTCTGAGAGGATGTCTGTTGGCATCAAAGGAAGAATGTTTCACGCAAAAAATATTTAAATTCATTGCGTTGAATATTAAACAGGTCAATTTCTTCTGATATTTGCATCCCACTAAATTTAGCAGGTTCCCTGTATCAACAGAGAACCTGCCATTAGTATCAACGCATTACTGCCTGAGAACGTTAATTACTGCCAAACATGTCCTTGATCCAGCCTGCTACGCCGTCGCTGTCTTTCTGCTCCTGTTGCGCAGGTTGCTGCGGCTGAGAAGACTGATCAAACGGATTGCCCGACGGCTGCTGTTGAATCTCGCTTTGCTGGCACAACGAATCAGGATCGCTGGTCCATACTGGCAAGGTTCTCATACCACCGCTGCAAACAAAGTTACCGTCGTAGTCCACGCCCATATCCACAATATCTTCCGGCGGTACAAGATTCAGCGGCGTTGGCGTCTGGTTCGCCAGATAACGCTGGTAAATCGACATCGCCCCACTGGCGCCATACAGTTTAGTTGGCTGGTTGTTATCGCGGCCAACCCAGGTGATGGTCACCGTGCTGCCGTCAATGCCCGCAAACCAGGTATCAACGTTGTTGTTGGTAGTCCCTGTTTTCCCTGCCAGATGCAGATTTGGATATTTCGCCCCAAGCTGACGACCCGTACCGCGTTGTACAACCTGCTGCATGGTCCACAATGTCAGATACGCCGCCTGCGCCGGAACAGCGCGTTCCGCCTGCGGGAAACTCTGATAGAGCACTTTACCATCTTCAGCAATCACTGAACGCAGTGCAGAAAGCGGTGCGCGGTTACCTCCGCTGGCGATAGTCTGGAATGCCTGCGCCACTTCGATTGGCGTTAAGTTCAACGCCCCCAGTAACATAGCCGGAACCGGATTCAGCTGATCTTTCGGCACGCCCAGCTTAATCCAGGTGTCCGTAACCGCAGGCAGCCCCAGCGCCATCCCCAGATTTACCGTTGGCACGTTCATAGAACGGGTCAACGCATCCACCAGCATCACTCTGCCGCTTTCGCTATAGCGACGATCATCGTTCTGCGGTGACCAGACCTGACCGTTCGGCTGGCGCAGCGCGATGGGGGCGTCGGCAATCCACGTGTTCAGACGATAGATTTTCGGCTGGCTTAAGGCCGTCAGATAAGTCGCTGGTTTTGCCAGTGAACCAATCGAACGACGCGCCTGCATCGCACGGTTATAACCCGCAAACTGCGGTTCCGAACCACCGACCATGGCACGAACCTCACCGCTAAAGCGGTCAACAACCACAATCGCCGTTTCCAGATCACTTAACTTACGCTGTTTCTTCAGTGCCGGAATACCTTCCACGGCAGCTTTTTCTGCCGCGTCCTGAGCCACCGAGTCAAAGGTTGTGAAGATCTTCACGCCGGAGAGATCTTTCACTTTATCGCCCAGTTTCGCCTGCAGCTCCTGACGTACCAGTTGCATAAAAGCAGGCTGTGGAGAGATTACCCCACCGCGCGGCTGAACGCCCAGCGGACGCGCGCTCAACATGTCGTAGAGTTCTTGATCAATAATCTGCTGTTGTTGCAGCAATCGCAGCACCAGATTACGTCGCTCCAGTGCCAGTTTTGGGTTACGCCACGGGTTGTAAATTGACGCGCCTTTCACCATACCGACTAACAGCGCCTGCTGGTCAAGGCTCAACTCTTCCACCGGACGACCAAAGTAGTACAGGCTCGCCAGCGGGAAACCACGGATTTCGTTGTCACCGCTCTGACCGAGATACACCTCGTTCATATACAGCTCAAGAATGCGGTCTTTGCTGTAACGCGCATCCATGATCAGCGCCATATAAGCTTCGTTCGCTTTACGCCAGTAAGAACGCTCACTGGAAAGGAACAAGTTTTTCACCAACTGTTGCGTCAGCGTACTCGCACCCTGCACCGTGCGACCTGCGGTCAGATTTGCCAGCACCGCACGTCCGATGGAGTAGAGACTGATCCCATCATGCTCGTAGAAATGGCGGTCTTCTGTCGCCAGCAAAGTATCCACCAGCAAATCAGGGAAACCACTGCGCGGCACAAACAAACGCTGCTCACCGTTTGGCGAGGAGATCATGGTGATCAGACGCGGATCAAGACGGAAGAAACCGAACTGACGGTTGTTCTCCATATTGACGATCGTCGCCAGATGATCGCCATCAAAGGTCAGACGCGCACGCACCTGCCCTTCTTTACTATCCGGGAAATCAAACGGACGGCGGATCATCTCAATGCTGTTAGCCTGCACGGTAAATTCGCCAGGACGGGTCATCTTCGACACCTGACGATATTGGGTCGCCTCTAACAGTTTCACCATCTCGTTCTTGCTGATAGTCATGTCTGGCTCAAGGTTTACCATCCGACCATAAACTGCCGCTGGCAATTGCCAGACCTTGCCATCAATACGGCTGCGAATTTTTTGATCGAGATAAACCCCGTAAACGGCGATTAACACCGCAAATACGATGCCCAGTTTCAGTAGCAGCCAGAGCCAGCCGCGTTTACCACGAGGCTTACGCCCTTTGCCCTTACCTTTGCGCGGCATCGGTTCTTCATCCTCATAGTCATCATAATCATCGTCATCTTCGTAACGACGACGGCTTACCTTTTGTTTGACAGGACGCGTCGGTTTCCCTTTGCGTCCAATTGGCTCGCGGTCATTCCCGGCCATACTTTTTCTCCGCAATATTCAGGCGCAAAAGCCCGATTTTCTGTTCTTCCGTTGCAAGACAGAAGAAGATATCTCTCAAAATTGCTTTTCTCCCTCTCCCTGTGGGAGAGGGCCGGGGTGAGGGCATCAGCGCGCACATTACCCCTCACCCTATCCCTCTCCCCATAGGGGCGAGGGGACTGCCCATACCCGTTTTACGAATACTTTTTCGTCCGGCGCGTCGGCGCGGTGTTGGCGGGGTCATCCGGCCAGACATGTTTGGGATAACGCCCTTTCATCTCTTTTTGCACTTCGCGATACGCCCCCTGCCAGAAGGCGCTTAAATCACGCGTGATTTGCAGCGGCCTTTGGGCGGGTGAAAGCAACTCCAGCACCAGCGGCACGCGCCCCTGGGCAATCGTCGGATTGGTGGCCTCGCCAAACATCTCCTGCATTCTCACCGCCAGCGCAGGAGGGTTATCTTCATGATAACGAATGGCGATCCGGCTTCCCGTCGGCACAGTGTAATGCGCAGGAAGTTCACTATCCAGCCGTTGCTGCATTCCCCA
Organism: Escherichia sp. Marseille-Q3837; assembly: GCF_916618735.1. Taxonomy (NCBI): domain Bacteria; kingdom Pseudomonadati; phylum Pseudomonadota; class Gammaproteobacteria; order Enterobacterales; family Enterobacteriaceae; genus Escherichia; species Escherichia sp. Marseille-Q3837. The sequence continues at coordinate 60,548 of NZ_CAKAKC010000001.1, forward strand.
ATCAAGTAATCCGCGCAGCGCCTGGTAAATATCGAGTGATTTCAGGCCACGCAGTGAATGTACACCGCTCATATGTGGCAACAACCACGCTTCCAGCGTCGCCAGCAAATTTGCCTCATCAACCGCTGGCCAGTCATATTCCGGTAGCCACTTCGCAGCACACAGCAAACGCAAACGTAGCTGTTCCGCTTCCGGTGTCCAGTTAAGTACACTGAGACCTTTATCGCGAATACCGTTGAGCATTGCATGATGTAATTCATCTTCCGACGGTTTCGCCAGCGGCTGTACTTTTACTGTGAGCTGACCAATCTGCAACCGACGCCAGGCTTTTAGTGTGCCTTGCACATCGTCCCATTCAACGGTATCAGACTGCCGTAATAGCTGCGGACAACGCTGTATTAACTCATCGATATCGACCGGTAGCGCCAGTAAAATTCGCGCATCCGGCGAGGCGCTGCCCTGCAATAATAACGGTGCGACCAGCCATTCATGGCGGCTTAAGGCATCATCGGTGTCCAGCATCGCTCCCATGCCGTTCGCCAGCTGATAGCGCCCTTCTTGCCCACGACGACGAGCAATGCGATCGGCAAACGCCTCAGCAAGTAACGGCGCGATAAGCGAACTGTCTGCCTCGCCGCCACGCACATTTAAGCGTTTTAATAGCTGTTGACTGCGTTGCTGCCAGGCCGGTTGATTGCACGAAAACGCCACACCCAGATCGCTATTCCCCATCCGTGGCGGCTCTTCGAGAATGGCAGCAATTTTTGCGGCGGTTGCGGCTTCGTCGTCGCTCTTCGCGCTCACCAGCATTGCCGCTAAACGTGGATCGTTACCCAGTGTCGCCATTTTTTGCCCTTGCGCACTAAGCCGTTCGCCGTCCAGTGCCCCCAGCATCCCTAACAGGCGTTTCGCGGCCTGTAGATTCACCGCTGGCGGTTGATCAAGCCAACTCATCTGCGCCGGATCGCTGCATCCCCATTGCAGTAATTCCATCAGCAAGCCGGAGAGATCGCTTTGTAAGATCTCCGGTTCACTTTGCGCGGCAGCGCGTTCTGCTTGTTCTTTGGCGATTAAATGCAGACAGATACCCGGTTCCAGACGCCCGGCACGCCCGGCGCGTTGCGTCATTGATGCCTGACTAACGCGTTGAGTAATCAATCGCGTAAGCCCCGTGCGCGGATCAAAGCGCGCTACACGCTCCTGGGCACAATCCACCACCAGGCGAATACCTTCGATGGTTAAACTGGTTTCAGCGATATTGGTTGCCAGCACCACTTTACGCATTCCTTGCGGTGCCGGAAGGATCGCTTTTCGCTGATCGTTCAGCGACAACGCGCCATACAGCGGGCAGAGCAACACATCACTGCCGATGCGCGAAGACAGTTGTTCCTGAACGCGCTGAATTTCTCCGACGCCGGGTAAAAATAAGAGTAATGATCCGCTTTCCTGACGCAGCAATTCGGCGGTAGCAACCGCGACAGCCTCGTCAAAGCGTTGATGTGTGGACAACGGCAAATAGCGACGTTCTACTGGATACGAACGTCCTTCGGAAACAATAACCGGCGCTTGCGGCAGCATTTGTTGCAAACGATCGTTATCCAGCGTGGCCGACATAATGAGCAGTTTTAAGTCATCGCGCAGCCCTTGTTGCACGTCCAGCAATAGTGCCAGCGCCAAATCCGCCTGCAAGCTACGCTCGTGAAATTCATCGAGGATCACCATACCGACGCCGCTCAGCTCTGGGTCGCGTTGGATCATGCGCGTCAGCACGCCTTCCGTAACCACTTCCAGTCGGGTATTCGGCCCCACGCAGTTTTGCGCACGCATCCGGTAGCCAACCGTGTCACCAGGCTTTTCGTTAAGCAGCTCCGCCAGTCGTTGCGCAACGTTACGTGCCGCCAGACGCCGTGGCTCCAGCAGGATAATTTTTCCGTTAATGCCTGGATGCGCCAGCAGTTGCAGCGGCAACCAGGTCGATTTCCCGGCTCCGGTCGGCGCGCTTAATAACACCTGCGGTGCGGTATCGAGAGCAGCAAGTAATTCAGGTAAGACGGCAGCAACGGGCAACGACGACACAAAACGCTCCTGAGGGTTAACATTCTTCGCGCCACATTGTAGCATCGCGGTAATTCATAACCGAGTACCTCACATGTCTGAACCGCAACGGCTGTTCTTTGCCATCGACTTACCCGCAGAAATTCGCGAGCAGATTATCCACTGGCGCGCCGCACAATTTCCGCCTGAAGCCGGGCGTCCGGTTGCCGCCGAAAATTTGCATCTGACGCTGGCGTTTTTAGGCGAAGTGAGCGCAGAGAAAGAGAAGGCGCTTTCTCTTTTAGCCGGACGGATTCGTCAACCGGGATTCACTCTGACGCTTGATGACGCCGGTCAGTGGCTGCGTTCGCGCGTGGTGTGGTTAGGGATGCGCCAGCCACCGCGCGGCTTAATCCAGTTAGCCAATATGCTCCGTTCGCAGGCCGCCCGCAGTGGTTGTTTTCAAAGCAATCGACCGTTTCATCCGCATATCACCTTATTGCGCGACGCCAGCGAGGCGGTGACAATCCCGCCGCCAGGTTTTAACTGGTCATATACGGTGACGGAGTTCACTCTTTACGCCTCCTCGTTTGCCCGTGGGCGTACACGCTACACGCCGCTAAAACGCTGGACACTGACGCAATAACAAGGGTTGTCACAATGAAATTTTCACCCCCTCTACAACGCGCCACGCTGGTTCAGCGTTATAAACGCTTTTTAGCTGATGTGATCACACCCGATGGTCGCGAATTAACGCTACACTGCCCTAATACTGGTGCGATGACCGGTTGTGCAACGCCTGGCGATACCGTCTGGTATTCCACTTCCGACAACACAAAACGGAAATATCCGCACACCTGGGAATTGACCCAAAGCCAAAGCGGTGCATTTATTTGCGTCAATACACTTTGGGCAAACAGATTGACGAAAGAGGCTATCCTCAATGGGGATATTTCGGAACTGTCAGGCTATAGCTCGCTGAAAAGCGAAGTAAAATACGGCGCCGAGCGCAGTCGTATTGACTTCATGTTACAGGCGAGGTTTCGACCTGACTGCTATATTGAAGTGAAATCGGTTACGTTAGCGGAAAATGAACAGGGATACTTTCCCGATGCAGTCACTGAACGAGGTCAGAAACATCTTCGGGAGTTGATGAGCGTAGCAGCTGAAGGTCAGCGTGCAGTGATTTTTTTTGCCGTGCTGCATTCAGCCATTACACGGTTTTCACCCGCGCGCCACATCGATGAGAAATACGCGCAACTATTGTCAGAGGCTCAACAAAAGGGGGTGGAAATTCTGGCTTATAAAGCGGAACTTTCTGCTGAAGGCATGGCTCTTAAAAAATCACTGCCGGTTACATTGTAGTAAAGTAAGTAACTGGTTAATTTACATTCTGGTCGCGTGCGCAAATACGCTTTTCCTCACACAGTTGTCAAGTGTTACGTTTAGATAATTGCTATCCGGAAAAGCATCTGCTATTTATAGCGGCCTCATTTTTCCCCCGAACATGGGGATCGATAGTGCGTGTTAAGGAGAAGCAACATGCAAGAAGGGCAAAACCGTAAAACATCGTCCCTGAGTATTCTCGCCATCGCTGGGGTGGAACCATATCAGGAGAAGCCGGGCGAAGAGTATATGAATGAAGCCCAGCTGGCGCACTTCCGTCGTATTCTGGAAGCATGGCGTAATCAACTCAGGGATGAAGTCGATCGCACCGTTACACATATGCAGGATGAAGCAGCCAACTTCCCGGATCCGGTAGACCGTGCAGCCCAAGAAGAAGAGTTCAGCCTCGAACTGCGTAACCGCGATCGCGAGCGTAAGCTGATCAAAAAGATCGAGAAGACGCTGAAAAAAGTGGAAGACGAAGATTTCGGCTACTGCGAATCCTGCGGTGTTGAAATTGGTATTCGTCGTCTGGAAGCGCGCCCGACAGCCGATCTGTGCATCGACTGCAAAACGCTGGCTGAAATTCGCGAAAAACAGATGGCTGGCTAATTACAGCCGTTCCATCACGTTTACCACAGGCGGGAAATGCTCCCGCCTTATTTTTTGTTCAACGAGATGACAGACACACACTATATTGGTCGCTTCGCCCCCTCTCCTTCCGGCGAGCTTCATTTTGGCTCTCTGATTGCCGCGCTTGGCAGTTATCTACAGGCACGCGCCCGGCAAGGTCGCTGGCTGGTTCGTATTGAAGATATCGACCCGCCTCGTGAAGTTCCCGGTGCCGCAGAGACAATCCTGCGCCAGCTGGAACATTACGGTCTGCACTGGGACGGCGATGTTCTCTGGCAATCGCAACGTCATGACGCCTATCACGAAGCACTCGCCTGGTTACGTGAGCAAGGGCTAAGTTATTACTGCACCTGTACGCGTGCGCGTATTCACAGCATTGGCGGTATTTACGACGGTCATTGCCGTGAATTACATCATGGTTCAGAAAACGCCGCAGTACGCATCCGCCAGCAGCATCCGGTCACCCAGTTTACCGATCAGTTGCGCGGTATTATTCACGCCGACGAAAAACTGGCGCGGGAAGATTTTATTATTCATCGCCGTGATGGTTTGTTCGCCTATAACCTGGCGGTGGTGGTTGACGATCACTTCCAGGGCGTGACAGAAATTGTCCGTGGCGCAGATTTGATCGAACCGACGGTGCGACAAATCTCGCTGTACCAGCTTTTTGACTGGCAAGTGCCAGATTACATTCATTTGCCGCTGGCACTTAACGCACAAGGCGCTAAACTTTCCAAGCAGAATCATGCGCCTGCGTTACCGAAAGGCGATCCGCGCCCGGTGTTAATCGCCGCGCTTCAATTTTTGGGTCAGCAGACAGAAACACACTGGCAGGATTTCAGCGTCGAGCAAATCCTTCAGTCAGCCGTCAAAAACTGGCGGCTTACCGCCGTGCCTGAGTCGGCAATTGTAAATTCAACATTCTCAAATGCGTCATGCTGAGCTATGATTAGCCGCTATTTTTTTGTCCTGAATGATGTTTGACACTACCGAGGTGTACTATTTTTACCCGAGTCGCTAATTTTTGCCGCAAGGTGCTAAGCCGCGAGGAAAGCGAAGCTGAACAGGCTGCCGCCCGTCCCCAGGTAACGGTGATCCCGCGTGAGCAACATGCTATCTCCCGCAAAGATATCAGTGAAAATGCCCTGAAGGTAATGTACAGGCTCAATAAAGCGGGATACGAAGCCTGGCTGGTTGGCGGCGGCGTGCGCGACCTGTTACTTGGCAAAAAGCCGAAAGATTTTGACGTGACCACCAACGCTACGCCTGAGCAGGTGCGTAAACTATTCCGTAACTGCCGCCTGGTGGGTCGCCGTTTCCGTCTTGCTCATGTGATGTTTGGCCCGGAGATTATCGAAGTCGCAACCTTCCGTGGACACCACGAAGGTAACGTCAGCGACCGCACAACCTCCCAACGCGGGCAAAACGGCATGTTGCTACGCGACAACATTTTCGGTTCCATCGAAGAAGACGCCCAGCGCCGCGATTTCACTATCAACAGCCTGTATTACAGCGTCGCGGATTTTACCGTTCGCGATTACGTTGGCGGCATGAAGGATCTGAAAGACGGCGTTATCCGTCTGATTGGTAATCCGGAAACGCGCTACCGTGAAGATCCGGTACGGATGCTGCGCGCGGTACGTTTTGCTGCAAAACTGGGGATGCGCATCAGCCCAGAAACCGCAGAACCGATCCCCCGCCTCGCTACCTTATTGAACGATATTCCTCCGGCACGCCTGTTTGAAGAGTCTCTTAAACTGCTACAAGCGGGATACGGTTACGAAACCTATAAACTGCTGTGTGAATATCATCTGTTCCAGCCGCTGTTCCCGACCATTACCCGTTACTTCACGGAAAATGGCGACAGTCCGATGGAGCGCATTATTGAGCAGGTACTGAAGAATACCGACACGCGTATCCATAACGATATGCGTGTGAACCCGGCGTTCTTGTTTGCCGCCATGTTCTGGTATCCGCTGCTGGAGACGGCACAGAAGATCGCTCAGGAGAGTGGCCTGACCTATCACGACGCTTTCGCACTGGCGATGAACGATGTGCTGGACGAAGCCTGCCGTTCACTGGCGATCCCGAAACGTCTTACTACCTTAACGCGCGACATCTGGCAGCTACAGTTGCGTATGTCTCGTCGTCAGGGTAAACGTGCGTGGAAGCTGCTGGAGCATCCTAAGTTCCGTGCGGCTTACGACCTGTTGGCCTTGCGAGCTGAAGTTGAGCGTAACGCTGAACTGCAACGTCTGGTGAAATGGTGGGGTGAGTTCCAGGTTTCCGCGCCGCCGGATCAAAAAGGGATGCTTAACGAACTGGACGAGGAACCGTCAACGCGTCGTCGTACTCGTCGCCCACGCAAACGCGCGCCGCGTCGTGAGGGCACCGCATGACAGTGGCGTATATTGCCATAGGCAGCAATCTGGCCTCTCCACTGGAGCAGGTCAATGCTGCCGTGAAAGCAATCGGTGATATCCCTGAAAGCTGCATTCTTGCCGTTTCTTCGTTTTACCGCACCCCTCCGCTGGGGCCGCAGGATCAACCTGATTACCTCAACGCCGCCGTGGCGCTGGAAACCGCACTCGCGCCCGAAGAGTTACTCAATCACACACAGCGTATTGAATTGCAGCAAGGTCGCGTCCGTAAAGCCGAACGCTGGGGGCCGCGCACGCTCGATTTAGACATTATGTTGTTTGGCAATCAGGTGATTAACACCGAGCGCCTGACCGTTCCGCACTACGATATGAAAAATCGTGGATTTATGCTGTGGCCGCTGTTTGAGATTGCGCCGGAATTAATTTTCCCTGATGGAGAGACATTGCAAAGTTTATTAACGAGCAATGCTTCTTGTCCCTTACCACGCTGGTAATCACCCTCCCCTTTCTAATTATTCAAGCTAGTATGCGTAGTGAAATACGCATCAGTAATCTGGTTCTTGCCTCTGATATGCCAGTCATAATCTTTATGGTTAAAATTCCTTTCTTCTTTTAGATAATTAAGATCAAAAAAAAGTGAGATCCCCCCAAGAAAGGCACAAATGGGCAAAAAAAACACATGAAAATTAACGTATATATTAATAATATTAAACTTTATATTAAGATAATCTAATATGTAAATACAGAAAAACTAATGCATACAAAATGACACACTAAAATATATATATAATAAAAATGACACACCACAATCAATCACAAGAAAAATAATAAAATTAAAAAATCAATGAGTTAACAATCAAGCCCCCCCTTATAAACACTCTTATACTCACCTAACCGCTTGCTCTAAAATAAATAGCTATTCAAATGATGAATGCAAGTGAAGGTAAATCAATAAATCACCCCAAATCATTCACACCATCAATTTTTATTTTCATCCTTATATTGCTAGTCTCTGCCGCGTTTTTGGAAGACGTAGAATAACAATAAATTAATATTTGTTATTGATTCGTCTCTCTTTTTTTATGGAGAATTTTAATGAACAAAAAGCTACTTGCCATCGTATTAGCAGCATCTTCCCTTTCAGCCGGTTCAGTAATGGCTGGTGTTGACGGTGGGCAGTTGAATATCGGTGGTTTTGTTACCGCTGGTACTTGTGTAACGACAATAAATGGTGGCGGTAAAGACGTTACGGTTATGCTACAGACTGCACAAATTGCTGATGTCCCGGCAATGAGCAAAACTGCTGCAGGTGGGTTCCCGGAAGATATTAATATTAAAGTTGATTGTGCGACAGGTAATGCAACGGCTCAAAACGCAGTCATGAGTTTCAGTTCTATGTACCATAACTCTAACCAGGGTACTTTGAGTAATGACGGCTCAGTTCAGGATCCAGCAGGTAATGTCGATATCGCTCTGCACCATGTAAATAATACTGGAGCACTGAATCTGGTCGAAGTGAATAACCCGAGCAACCAGATCACTGAAGCATTCGACACCACCACTCATGTTGCGAACTTCCATTTAAAAGCATCTTATGTGAAGTCTGATGCTAATGCCACCGTGACCTCTGGTCATGTGAAAACTAACAGCACCTATACCTTAACTTACAATTAATTTTTATTAGAGTTGAATTAATTGTATTAAGAGGCTGTGCTTGCAGCCTCTTATTTATGATTTTGCGTTTTTCAAGGAGAGAAGAGATGCAGATTTATCAGAAAATTATTCCGCTATTACTTGCAAGTACTTTATCTGTTTTCGCATCAGTTGCGCAGGCTGATATTGTCATTAACGGAACACGTGTTATTTATAAAGAAAAAGACAAGAATGTCACTATGCGCCTGGAAAATAAAGGCTCGCACCCATTACTGGTCCAGTCATGGCTGGATACGGGTGACGATAATGCCGATCCGGCGACCATTAAAGTTCCGTTTAACGCTACCCCCCCGGTTTCACGCATCGACCCGAAACGCGGTCAGACAGTGACAATCACCTATACGAATAGCCAGACGTTACCAAAAGATCGCGAAAGTGTCTTTTGGTTTAATGTGCTGGAAGTACCGCCTAAAGTAAAAGATAAAGAAGCTGAAAATAAAAATCTTCTGCAACTGGCTTTCCGTACGCGCATTAAATTATTTTACCGACCGGAGGGGTTAAGTGGTGATCCATTTACGGCGCCATCCCAATTAAAATGGCAATGGAGCGGTAATAAAATCAAAGTAACTAACCCTACTCCATACTATGTCTCATTTTCAGCCGTTGATGTTGTATCAGGCACAAAGTCTTATGTTGTAAATACTTCTATGATAGCTCCAAATAGCAATAGCGATTTTAGTGTGCAAGGGCTACAAACATCTATAGGCGGCGCAAAATTACGCTATTCAGCAATTAGTGATTATGGCAGTGAAATTAAAGGTGAAAGCAATCTTTAAACCTGATTTTATTGATGATTTTTTTGCGATGCGAGTATAAAAAAAAAGATGGCTCATTGTAAATTAACAAGGATCGCTATTATCTTCTCCTGCATTTATGCCCAAAGCACGAATGCAACAGAGACGATTGAGTACGACCCAAGCTTTCTCATGGGCTCTTCCGCCAGAGGAATAGACTTATCGCGCTATTCTGATGGCAACCCGGCAATGCCTGGAAATTATGACGTAAAAGTTTACGTCAATAATATTTCCGCCAGCAGCCAGAACATCGAAATGATTGATGTGGGCAAGAGAAACGCCGAAGCCTGTATTTCGCGAAAAATACTGAGTCAGCTTCATATAAAACAACCTGATCTCCGGGACGGAGAAGCAGTATTACAAAAACGCAATGAAAGCGCAGATGATTGCCTTGATATCGCAAAAGCTATTCCACAGTCACAGGTTTATTTCGATACTAACGATCAAAAACTGGAACTGACAGTTCCGCAAGTCTGGATCATGCGTAATTATCAGGGCTATGTTGATCCTTCACTATGGGAGGATGGTATAAATGCAGCCATGCTCTCCTATCGTATGAATGCCTGGCGCAACACGCAGCATAACGACGAAAACCAGACTTTTTATACCGCCTTCAATACCGGTATTAACCTCGGAAACTGGCATCTGAGAAGCAACGGTAACTACAGTTGGCAGCAGGATATTGGCAGCAATCTGGATTTCCAGAACAGCTATCTTCAGCGTGAACTGCCATTTATTCGCTCACAATTAGTGGTCGGGGAAACCTATACAACCGGGGAAACTTTCGACTCCGTTAGTATAAAAGGGGTACGCCTGTATAGCGACGACCGCATGTTGCCACCGTCAATGACCGGATTTGCGCCTGTTATCCGTGGTGTTGCTAACAGCAACGCTAAGGTTACCGTAACACAGGGCGGCTACAAAATTTATGAAGGCACCGTTCCTCCGGGTGAGTTCGCCATCGACGATATTTCCCCTTCCGGCTACGGCAACGACCTGTTAGTCACTATCGAGGAAGCAGATGGTTCGCGTCGCACTTTCTCTCAACCCTTCTCGTCCGTTATTCAGATGCTGCGCCCTGGCGTGGGTCGCTGGGATATCAGCGGCGGGCAGATTGATCGCGACGATCTTCGCGATGATTACAATCTTCTACAAGGTACATGGTATTACGGCATTAACAACACCTTTACTGGCTACACCGGCATTCAACTCACCGATGCTGACTACCAGGCCTTCCTGTTAGGGGTCGGGGTAAACACGTCAATTGGCGCCGTGTCGTTTGATGTGACGCAATCTCAGGCCAGGATATATGAGGACAAGACCTACACAGGGCAGAGCTACCGTGTTTCATGGAACAAAATGTTTAATGAAACCAATACGTCTTTAAATCTTGCCGCTTATCGCTACTCCACCAGCAACTACCTGGGGCTCAATGACGCACTGAATCTACAGGATGATGCCAAACATCTACCCGCCAATGAACGGCAAACGATGAACACGTACCAGCGTCTACGCAACCAGTTTACGATCAGCCTCAACCAACCGTTGAAATTTAAAGAGATAGATTATGGTTCTTTTTATCTGAACGGTAGCTGGACAGATTACTGGGGCGGAAGCAGCAGCCGGAGCTACTACTCAATGGGCTACAGCAAAGGGACGGATTGGGGCTCCTGGAGTGCTTCCATTCAGCGTACCTGGAATGAAGATGGCGAGCAGGATGATAGTTTCTATCTGAGCGTCAGCCTTCCTATCGAAAAATTGTTTGGTGGTAAACGACGTGAAAGTGGCTTCCAGTACGTTGACGCACGAATGAACACCGACTTTAACGGCAGCCACGCTTTCAGCGCCAGCACCAACGGTGCCAGCGGTGATGGTAAATACAGCTACAGCGTGAGTACTGATTACATCATCAATAAAAACAGTACCGATCTGGCTGATATCGGGGGCTACATAAGTTACGAATCTCCCTGGGGAACGTTGTCTGCTTCCGCAAGTGCAGATACTGACAGTAACCGTCAGATGTCATTAAGCACTGACGGCGGTTTTGTTCTGCATCAGGGAGGGGTTACGTTTTCTGGCGACAGCTTCAGCGACAGCGATACATTGGTTCTGGTAAAAGCCCCTGGCGCTGCAGGCGCACGAATAAACTATGGTAACAATACCATCGATCGCTGGGGATATGGCATCTCCTCATCCGCATCGCCTTACAAGGAAAATAACATCAGCCTGGATATTAAAGGGCTGGAAAACGATGTCGAGCTAAAAAGTACCAGTTCCCGCACCGTACCGCGCTACGGTGCTATCACACTGACCAACTTTGAAACTGACCAGGGGCGCTCAGCAATGGTGACCCTACACCGCAATGACGGCCAGCCATTGCCGTTTGCCGCAGATGTCACCGATGAACAAGGTAATGTCCTTGGTTATATCGGCCAGGGTAACCGGGCCTTTATCAGAGGTATAGAAGATAAAGGGGTGTTGCGGGTGAACTGGTTCGATGAGAACAGACAAGCTCAGCATTGCCTTGCTCATTATCAGGTTCCGATGACAGCTACTGAAGAAAGTGGCAACCGGTCCCTGTTGTTGGATAACGTACTGTGTACGGTATCTGTGACTCGCTAAATCCGCAAATTTTGGAAAAGCTATGAGACGGAAAAGTATTCCCTTTGCTTTAGGCGCACTTATGCTAACCGCTCCGGTGTTCGCTGTTGATGTCGATGTAAAGTTCATCGCCACAATCGTACAGCCAACCTGTGATATGTCGGTGATCCCCTATGGCGGTTCAAACATCAGTAATGCAGGAACGAACGCCTATAAGCTAACTATTCCCGATATTCGTCTCGATCAATTGCGTGCTAAAGGTGCCGAGAGCCAGGCAAACTTTACATTGAAGCCTGCTAACTGTAATGGGCTTACAGGACTGAAAACGACAATAAAAGCGGAAAAAACATCTACCGAACAACCCGTGTTAGCCATACCGTCTTCAGCCACTGGCAAGGCCTCAAACATTGGCGTTGCTTTCCGCCGCCAGTCATCATCGGACGATGTCTACTTTGGCTTAAATAATAACACCACCATTGTATGGACGGCCGATGAAATGAGTAAAGGATTAAACTTAAGCGCAGCGATGCGTGAAGTTACGCCAAATACTGGCACGATCGGCCCATTTGATGCCAAAGTCACGTTTAATTTCACCTATGAGTAACGGGGTAATCTAATGAAAAGAGTAAAATTAGCCTGGTGTGTCGCGAGTGTTTTGACCTGCGCTACTCTTGGTATCAACCCAGTGCAAGCGACCGTTGACGCATTAGATTTGACTATTGTTACCAATATCACCGCCGGGACCTGTAAAGTTGAGCTGCAGGACACGGGTAGTGCAAAGATTGACACCGTCAATTTCCAGAACGTCTATATTCCCGAAGTGATCAGCAAAGCAAAGGTGCAAAAATTCCAGTTGGCATTTAGCGGCTGTGATGGTCTGCCACAGAATCAGGCGGTATTTACCCTAAGCCCGGGAAATGGCGCAACTTGTGATGGCAACGGCAATGGGAAAGCATTTGCTAACGCCGCATCGACCAACAAAGCGGAAGCGGTAGCCGTCGAAGTTTGGGACTCTGCGACACCAGACAGTGGTAAGCAAATCGAGTGTAAAGCTAAAAACTCGACCACTGTGAACATGACGAATAATGCCAAAGTGTTTCCGCTTAGCGCACGGTTGGTACGCGATAGTGGCAAAGCAGATACTGACGTCAGAGCCGGTGATTTTAACACCCCTGCGGTGTTTAACATCACTTACCAGTAAATTTTGACGTAGCCAGTGCAAAAGTGATGTTATGAAAAGACATAATTTATTTGCCGCTTTAACGATAAACATAGCCTTGATGTGTTCCGCCGCCTATGCGGAGCTTAATGTTGATTTTAATGCTAAAGTTCTCAGCTCAACTTGCAAAATGGAAATCGACAATAACGGTATCATTAATTTAGCCACTGTAGGGCTGGATTATTTCGCCAACAGCACGACAGCGGAACAATATTATACGGGCGGCAAAAACTTCTCCATTCTGTTATCTGGTTGTTCCGGTACAGCATTAACCGGAACAAAACAGTTGCACTTGGACTTTAAACCCAGAACGGGCTCTTTTGCACCTGGCTCATCGCAGATATTCCCAAACGAGGACATCAACGGAGCCAGTAATATCGGAATAGTCATTTTTTCGGTTAATGACAGTAATAATAAGTTTAATGTCTGGTCTCCTGCAGGAGTTTCCCGGTCTGTATACACTATCGACGCCGATAAAATGAATGACTCACGCTGGAATTTTTATACCAGAATGCAAAAAGTCAATAACGCTGCCAGCGTTGGTAGTGGCAAAGTGACAACCAGCGTACTGGTCGATGCATGGTACGAATAACCAGCGTAAGGAAATGGAAAAATCAGGATGGAACCTATGATTTTAACACAATTAGAAATTCTCAATGAGCAGGTGCAATTGACAAGCACAATTTCACTATCGCCTGGACGAACGCCTCAGGTTAGCTATGCCAGCTATTCTTTAGTAAGACAATTTATTATGCACTCATACAACAAACATATTTAAAGGAGTGAATATGAAAACATCTTCACATATTATTTTTTTTAGTATTCTTTTTTTGTTTAGTTCTGTTTGTTACGCAAAAATTGATTTTATTGTGGGTGCCGGCGCGACTCCACCAGACAGAGATGGTCGCGTAAATTTTATGTATCCGGGAAATAATAGTCTGGTGTTTTATCGCCCGAAATCGTTGGGGCCTACTGGGGTACAATTATACTGGGAGGGGCAGGATACTGCTTCTAATGGTGTTCTTTATTGTACAGCACATAAGAGCGCCTCTGGTGGCCCGATGACGATACGAAATGCAATGGTCGACTCCGGACTCTCTTATGGCGGACATAAATTATTCAAAACATCTGTTACCGGACTTTATTACACATTAAAAATTTCAGCTATATGGTCAGCTTATAATACAAGAGCAGATGTTTCTGAAATATATATCGGGGATACAGAAGCGCAAAAATTTCACTTTGTATTCCATGACGCCGATATGGAAAGAAGATGTAAAGACATGGATAATAACTATCCACAATTTTGGGGATTAGGAGGAATATTCCAGACTTTTACCGTTGAATTTTATACAGATGCCACGTTTGCGCCTACAGCAACCCAAAATATCACATTACTGAGCACAAGTGATTATATTTATCGTTTTAAAGCCGAAGACGCCGGCTCAGCGATCCAGGGATACAGCGGACCTATCTATATCAACTTTAATTTAAGTAATGTAAAACTATCGCTTCCTACATGTTTTTCTTCAGTTGTAACAGGTGATACCGTCCAGAACTCAACTGTCGCATTGGGGAGCTACGAAGTCAGTCAAATTAAAAATGGCGCAACGCCTGTGCCCTTTCAGATAACATTGCAAAACTGTATTCGAGTACAAAATATTGAAACCAAAATGACCTCTGCAAAAATAGGGCAACAGAATAAAAAGTTACTCGCCAATACTCTGCAAGGTAACGGTGCAGCAGAGGGCGTCGGCGTACTTATTGAAGGCTTAAAAAACAGTGTTAATGGAAAAATGGTTCTTGAGCCTAATGTAGGAACGTCTGTTTATAAAGCGTATGAAAGCGAGATTGATTCATCAGGGGGGATTTACCCCGGAAAAGGTCAAGGCACAACACAGCCCCTTGAATTTCAGGCGACATTGAAGCAAGACGGGAATAGTACGATAAAAGCAGGCGATTTCGAAGCCACCGGCAGATTCCAGATTACCTACCCTTGACAAGCCAAACACATCGTCAGGCAACTGACGATGTGACCCACTAAAACGATTGCCCCCCTTAATACGACTGATAGAATGCCAACAGATCTGACATTAGCCATCAGGACACGTTATGAAACCAACTACCATTTCCCTGCTGCAAAAATGTAAACAGGAAAAAAAACGCTTCGCCACCATCACTGCTTACGACTATAGCTTTGCAAAATTGTTTGCCGACGAAGGAATTAACGTCATGCTGGTGGGGGATTCCCTTGGAATGACGGTTCAGGGCCATGACTCCACCCTCCCTGTCACTGTGGAAGATATCGCCTACCACACTGCCGCCGTTCGTCGCGGTGCGCCAAACTGTCTGCTGCTGGCTGACCTGCCATTTATGGCTTATGCCACTCCTGAACAAGCATTTGAAAACGCCGCAACTGTCATGCGCGCGGGTGCGAATATGGTCAAAATCGAAGGCGGTGCCTGGCTGGTAGAAACAGTTCAAATGCTGACCGAACGCGCAGTTCCTGTTTGTGGGCATTTGGGCTTAACGCCACAGTCAGTGAATATTTTCGGTGGTTATAAAGTGCAAGGGCGTGGCGATGCAGGCGACCGTTTACTTAATGACGCCTTAGCCTTAGAAGCCGCTGGGGCACAGTTGCTGGTGCTGGAATGCGTACCGGTTGAGCTGGCAAAACGTATTACCGAGGCGCTGGCGATTCCGGTTATCGGTATTGGCGCGGGGAATGTAACCGACGGACAAATCCTCGTGATGCACGACGCATTCGGCATAACCGGTGGTCACATACCTAAATTCGCCAAAAATTTCCTTGCCGAAGCGGGCGACATCCGCGCTGCTGTACGGCAGTATATGGCTGAAGTGGAGTCCGGCGCTTATCCGGGCGAAGAACACAGTTTCCATTAAGGAGTCACGTTGTGTTAATTATCGAAACTCTGCCGCTGCTGCGTCAGCAAATCCGCCGCCTGCGTATGGAAGGCAAGCGTGTGGCGCTGGTGCCTACCATGGGTAACCTGCACGATGGTCATATGAAGCTGGTCGATGAAGCGAAAGCCCGCGCCGATGTGGTCGTCGTCAGTATTTTCGTTAACCCGATGCAGTTCGATCGCCCGGAAGATCTGGCTCGCTATCCACGCACCTTGCAGGAAGACTGCGAGAAGTTGAATAAACGTAAAGTGGATCTGGTTTTCGCTCCATCAGTAAAAGAGATCTACCCGAACGGTACAGAAACCCACACCTATGTTGATGTTCCCGGTCTTTCCACCATGCTGGAAGGTGCCAGCCGCCCAGGGCATTTCCGTGGCGTTTCGACCATCGTCAGCAAACTGTTCAACCTTGTCCAGCCGGACATCGCCTGCTTCGGTGAAAAAGATTTTCAGCAACTGGCGCTGATCCGCAAAATGGTTGCCGATATGGGCTTTGATATTGAGATTGTCGGTGTGCCGATTATGCGCGCGAAAGACGGTCTGGCGCTCAGTTCCCGTAATGGTTATCTGACGGCAGAACAACGCAAAATTGCGCCAGGCCTGTACAAGGTTTTAAGTTCGATTGCCGACAAATTGCAGGCTGGAGAGCGGGATCTCGATGAAATTATTGCCATTGCCGGGCAAGAACTGAATGAAAAAGGTTTCCGCGCCGATGATATTCAGATTCGTGATGCTGACACGTTGCTGGAAGTCACTGAAAACAGTAAACGCGCCGTGATTCTGGTAGCCGCCTGGCTTGGCGACGCTCGCCTGATCGACAATAAAATGGTCGAACTGGCGTAATACTTAACTGGCGCTACGGCTGATGGCGCCAGTTATTCATTTGCCCACGTCATGGCGATGACGTCTGTAAGCGATTATTCATATCGCAGGCAACTTAGTTAATCAGCTTATCAATCTCGGCAAGAGGTAAATTTGCCATCTCTGCAACGTCTTCCCGAGACATTCCTTTACTCAGAAGACGATGGGCCATCTTCTCAATTCCCTGCTGAATCCCCTTCTCAATTCCCTTCTCAATCCCCTTCTCTTCAAACCACTGCGCCAACGTCATCATAGACTCCCCTCCCGATTCCCTGTCTCTCACCACACCGTAAAACAAATCCGCTTGTTCAGTATGACCGCGTTGCAGCATATAGTTTTGCATGGCAACTAACTGACTTCCGCTAGTGTACCCTTCGTCAATCAGCGTGACCAGTTGCTCCAGCAATAACATTAAGTCACGCTGGCGAATATGTTTTTGCAGCAGTTCGAGGATCGCAATCCGCCGATGTTGCATGATCTCGTCATCCGGCGTGATGGTGATATCCACCAGCGGGTAAGGCGTGGACTCGCCCTGATAAAACAGAATCGGCACCACCAGCGGCAGCTTATCGTGGTCAGCCTCCAGATGTCGGTGCATGGCGGCAATAGAGTAGCGCATCATGCGAAAGGCCATTTTTTTGTCCGGCTTGCTTTGATGTTCAATCACGACATACAGATAGCCGGGATTACCCAGCATTTGCACAGAATAGAGCACGTCGGTGCTGTGCCCTTTCAGGCTTTCTTCGATGAAACTCCCCGACTCCAGATGCAGCGTGTTGAGATCGCAGATCTCACGCAATTCCTCAGGCAGGTGTATGTCGAGGAAGTCGCGAGCGGTATCCGCATGCATTAAAAATTGTTTAAACACCGCGTCATGCGGCGTGGTACTTGGTGCGTCCATCTTACCTGCCTTCCGTGTTGTCTTGCGTGAAGGCAGTATCCAGTCAAGGCGCGCAGTCGTCAGCCGCCTCTTTGTTGTTTACCGAGCTGCGTTCAGAGAAATTTCAATCGGTTACAGGCGTTGCATGGCGGGCTTCGGCGCGGTACGCAAACTGCTGATGCAAATGCCGTCAGATGAGTAGACACTAAACAAAAATCGGGCAATACTGCGTGAGAATTTTCTCAAAGCAGGCTCCGCCTGCTTCGTTAACGACAGGGTAGAAAGGTAGAAGTTATGATTCGCACGATGCTGCAGGGCAAACTCCACCGCGTGAAAGTGACTCATGCGGACCTGCACTATGAAGGTTCTTGCGCCATTGACCAGGATTTTCTTGACGCAGCCGGTATTCTCGAAAACGAAGCCATTGATATCTGGAATGTCACCAACGGCAAGCGTTTCTCCACCTACGCCATCGCGGCAGAGCGCGGTTCGAGAATTATTTCTGTCAACGGCGCGGCGGCTCACTGCGCCAGCGTCGGCGATATTGTCATCATCGCCAGCTTCGTCACTATGCCAGATGCCGAAGCCCGCACCTGGCGCCCCAACGTTGCCTACTTTGAAGGCGACAACGAAATGAAACGTACCGCGAAAGCGATCCCGGTTCAGGTTGCCTGATAATCATCCCTGCGGCTGGTTACTCACCAGCCGCGACATCGTCTCCAGCGAATCCGTTCTTAAGATATAAAGCCGTTTTAGCAACAAGGGATTATCCCCCGGTTTTACTTTACCTTTCATGGTCGTCACCGCCAGATGAAACCCGGCATCATTTGCCGCTTTAACCGCTTTGTCATTAAATCCGCCAAACGGATAAGAAAGATACAATACATGCGGATTAAATTGCGTCAGCGCCCGACGTGAACGTTCAAAATCAAACAAAATATTATGCTCACTGCGGCTAAGTAATATGGGTCGGCGATAACCATCAACCCGATGTAAAAAATGGGTATGTGACTGGAAATCAAAAACATCGCTGACATCATGCAGTTCAGAAATACTCATAAACTGTAATGACTGTGGATTCCATTTTTGTGGATGGCGTTTAATACGCGAGGTAATAATAAATGCCGTCGCCTTCATACCGTATTGTTTCAGAATGGGGTATGCATAACGACTCACCGATTTCAAACCATCATCAAACGTTAGCACAACCGCGCGAGCGGGGAGATTCATCGAATTACGCAGATATCCTTCCAGTTGATACAAGGTCAACGTGGTATATCCCCTGTCACGCAACCAGGTCATCTGGTTATTGAATGCACGTACCGACGTTGTGGTCGACGTATGGCGAAAACGGGTATTCTCTTCATCGCGTAAAATATGATGGTAGGTCAATACAGGAATACCGTTATCCTGCTGCGCATCCAGCGCGCTGATATAGGCCAGTCGTTCGCCAATACGAATTTGATACCAGGTTTGATTCAGGCGATCTTTCAATTTACTGATAATGGGATAACGCAAGTTATCGGCCAGCACGCCAAATGGCGCACTGCTTGCATCGGGCGCGTTATATACCGGCGTATCTTTCCAGGTAATAAGATTTTGGTTGCTCAGTGGTTTATTCAGATCACCCAGACCATCTTCAACTTTTTGCCGCCCTTGTACAGGTTCAAGATGACCTTTATCAATATACCCCGTAGCAAAACCAAAATTGAATTCATAATAGTCGGCTGTGGTTGGGATGACCGAAATAATCTGCCCGGCACGAATGTTACCGACGGTTACCGTGTTGTCGCCAATTTTTCCCCAGATAGTCGCATCCTGAGTGGTTTGCATATAACGCGTGGGAAGTGCTGCGCTGACAGCAGATGAAACCAGCAGCACCAGGAAAATTATCTTTTTAATCATGAGGAAACTACCAGGCGAGAAACAACGCCGTTAGTGTAGCAAAATCAGAATGCGATTTAATACTCGAACCAATTGTGCTTGAGGACAAAAGGGGGATTCTTTTGTTGCTGATGCCAGAGGCTACTGACTTCAGGTGCTCCTGATGCCACGATATGCTCTCGAAATGCCGCACTGGACATTGTCTCCCGACAGGGGAGCATCTGCTCAATTAACGGTAACGTCACCCCAGAAATGACTTCACAACGAGAATGCTTGTGGCTTAATAACGACGCAACACGATAAGGTGCAGCGCCTGCTATATCGGTTAAAAAAATCACCCCATCGCCAGAATCAGTTTCATGCAGAGCATCGCACATCATGCGGCTGAGCATATTTGAACTTAACCCGCGCCAGAAATTCACTGCCCGACACTGGATAAGTGCGCCATGTTTTTTTTCCAGCGCATCCAGTATCTCTTGCGCCCTATCGTCGTGACAGGTAATAACCCAACCTAACATCGCTTTCCTCCTTAGCCGAAAATCAGTCTACCCTGACCAGTATTGATAAAGGGTGATAGCCGTCAAAACTCCCCTCCCCCGTATCCGGAGGAGAGGAGAGCGACTTAGCTACGCAAGCCGCGCCCACGCTGGATCAGCGACCAGCAGATCAGATAAAACGCAATAATAAAAACAACCAGCACGCCAAAAGTCGTGACCAGCGGCACATCATTAATGCCGAGGAAGCCGTAGCGGAATCCACTGATCATATAAACGATTGGGTTCAGGTGCGACAGTCCCTGCCAGAACGGCGGCAGCAAAGTCAGGGAGTAAAAGACCCCGCCCAAATACGTGAGTGGCGTTAATACAAAGGTTGGCACCAGACTGATGTCATCGAACGTTTTGGCAAACACACCGTTCAGCAAACCCGCAAGGGAGAACAACACCGCCGTGAGCACCAGTGTTAAGGCAACGAATACCCACGAATGCACCTGAAACGGCACAAAGAACAGCGAAATCGCCGTCACCAGAATGCCAACAAACAGCCCACGCGCCACGCCGCCGCCGACATATCCGGCGATAATCACGTGCGTTGGAACCGGAGCGACCAGCAACTCTTCAATATTACGCTGGAACTTTGCACCAAAAAATGATGAAGCGACGTTGGCGTAGGCATTGGTGATCACCGACATCATGATCAGCCCCGGCACGATGAACTGCATATAGCTGAAGCCATGCATATCACCAATGCGCGAACCAATCAGGTTGCCGAAGATAATAAAATAAAGGGTCATGGTGATGACCGGCGGCACCAGCGTCTGCACCCAGATACGCATAAAGCGATGAATTTCTTTCGCCCAGATGCTTTTTAACGCCACCCAGTAAAGATGCATCATGCGCGATCTCCTTGTTTTTCATTAACCAGTGAAACAAACAGCTCTTCCAGACGGTTAGCTTTGTTACGCATACTTAATACCTGAATGCCCTGCTCGCTTAACTGCGTAAACACACTGTTGATCCCCTGCTCACGCAGCACTTCAACTTCCAGCGTCGCGGTATCGACCAGTCGATACTGATAGCCATCGAGCTTCGGTAACGGGCTTTTCGGTGCGAGATCGAGAATAAAGGTTTCCGATTTCAGCTTCGCCAGCAGCGCCTTCATCGAGGTATTTTCCACCAGCTCACCGTGCTGAATAATGCCGATATTGCGGCACAGCATTTCTGCTTCTTCCAGGTAGTGTGTGGTGAGAATGATGGTGGTGCCTTTGTCGTTTAAATCCTTCAAAAAGCCCCACATTGAGCGGCGAAGTTCAATATCCACGCCTGCGGTCGGTTCGTCGAGAATCAGTAGTTTAGGTTCATGCATTAACGCACGGGCAATCATTAAACGGCGCTTCATCCCGCCAGATAACATGCGCGCACGTTCGTTACGCTTTCCCCATAGATCGAGCTGTTTAAGATACTTTTCGCTACGGATGTACGCTTCTTTGCGCTCTACACCGTAGTACCCCGCCTGATTTACCACAATTTGCTGCACGGTTTCAAACGGGTTGAAGTTAAATTCCTGCGGCACCAGCCCCAACTGGCGTTTGGCATTAACGACATCTTTTTCAAGATCGTAACCAAATACGCTGACGCGCCCAGAGGTCTTATTTACCAGCGAGCTGATAATACCGATAGTGGTCGATTTCCCGGCCCCATTCGGCCCCAGAAGCGCATAAAAATCACCCGCCTCGACCTGCAAATCTATTCCACGAAGCGCCTGAACGCCGCCTGGATAGGTTTTTTTAAGCTGTTGAAGTTCCAGTGCAATGGTCATAAATTTTTACTTACCTTACGTTCTTACACTTTATCTGTGGTTTAAATCGTCCCGGAGTTGCCCTATATTAGCCAAACGTAATTATTTGGTTACAGGTCGTTAACCTCCATGAAAGACATAGATACACTCATCAGCAATAATGCACTATGGTCAAAAATGCTGGTGGAAGAGGATCCCGGGTTTTTTGAGAAACTGGCACAAGCGCAAAAACCGCGCTTTCTATGGATTGGATGTTCCGACAGTCGCGTTCCTGCAGAACGTTTAACCGGTCTTGAGCCGGGCGAACTCTTTGTTCACCGTAATGTTGCTAACCTGGTCATTCACACCGATCTAAACTGCCTCTCCGTGGTTCAGTATGCAGTGGATGTTCTCGAAGTTGAACATATTATTATCTGTGGCCACTATGGTTGCGGCGGCGTGCAAGCTGCTGTTGAAAACCCGGAACTGGGGCTTATCAACAACTGGCTGCTGCACATCCGCGATATCTGGTTCAAACATAGCTCATTGCTCGGCGAAATGCCGCCAGAGCGTCGTCTGGATACCCTGTGCGAACTGAACGTAATGGAACAGGTATATAACCTGGGTCACTCCACCATTATGCAATCAGCGTGGAAACGCGGGCAGAAAGTCACCATTCACGGCTGGGCTTACGGCATTCACGACGGCTTATTGCGTGACCTGGATGTCACAGCCACCAACCGCGAAACCCTGGAGCAACGTTACCGTCACGGGATTTCCAACCTCAAGCTGAAGCACATCAATCACAAATAAATTCGCCATGCCGGATGCAACACATCCGGCAAATCCGCACTTACTCGTCCAGCAGAATCACTTTGCCGATATACGGCAGATGGCGGTAACGCTGTGCGTAATCAATACCGTAACCCACCACAAACTCATCCGGGATCGAGAAACCGATAAATTCTACCGGCACGTTCACTTCACGGCGGGACGGTTTATCCAGCAGCGTACAAATCGCCAGCGACTTCGGTTCGCGCAGGCTTAAGATTTCACGCACTTTCGACAGTGTATTCCCCGAGTCGATGATATCTTCAACAATCAGCACGTCCTTGCCACGGATATCTTCATCCAGATCTTTGAGGATTTTCACATCACGGGTGGTGGACATGCCGCTACCGTAGCTGGAGGCGGTCATAAAGTCGACTTCATGAGATACCTGAACTTCACGGCACAGGTCCGCCATAAACATAAATGAGCCACGCAGCAGACCCACCAGCACCATATCGCTGCCGCTGTCTTTGTAACGCTCAGTAATCTGACGACCCAGTTCGGCGATACGCGCTTTAATCTCCGCTTCGGGGATCATTACTTCTACAGTATGTTTCATATCTCTAACCATATGATTTAAAAACAAATCACTTCGCACGGGCAGGTTTTGGCACCGCAACAAAGCGCAAGACACGCAGTATACCAGTAAAACGATTCATTCGCGGAATCTGTTAATAAAGCTCGAATTGTGATGACGATCACACATGTTAAAACCTATAATTAATTGCTACTAAAATATTAATGAATTGAAATGGTGTCTCTTTATGGCAATTAACAATACAGGCTTGCGACGATTACTCGTCACGCTAACAGCCCTTTTTGCAGCTCTTTGCGGGCTGTATCTTCTCATTGGCGGAGGCTGGCTGGTCGCGATTGGCGGCTCCTGGTACTACCCTATTGCAGGCCTTGTGATGCTCGGCGTCGCCTGGATGCTGTGGCGCAGTAAACGCGCCGCGCTTTGGCTATACGCGGCTCTGCTGCTCGGCACTATGATTTGGGGCGTCTGGGAAGTTGGTTTCGACTTCTGGGCGCTGACTCCGCGCAGCGACATTCTGGTCTTCTTCGGCATCTGGCTGATCCTGCCGTTTGTCTGGCGTCGCCTGGTCATTCCTGCCAGCGGCGCAGTTGCCGCACTGATGGTCGCACTGCTGATTAGTGGCGGAATCCTCACCTGGGCCGGATTTAACGATCCGCAGGAAATCAACGGCACCTTAAGCGCCGATGCCACGCCAGCAGAAGCTATCTCCCCCGTTGCCGATCAGGACTGGCCTGCCTATGGCCGCAATCAGGAAGGCCAACGCTTTTCGCCTCTGAAGCAAATTAACGCCGATAACGTCCACAACCTGAAAGAAGCCTGGGTATTTCGCACGGGTGATGTGAAACAGCCGAACGATCCGGGCGAAATCACCAATGAAGTGACGCCAATTAAAGTGGGCGATACGCTTTACCTGTGTACTGCTCACCAGCGTCTGTTTGCACTCGATGCCGCCAGCGGCAAAGAGAAATGGCATTACGATCCTGAGCTGAAAACCAACGAGTCTTTCCAGCACGTAACCTGTCGTGGCGTCTCTTATCATGAAGCCAAAGCAGAAACCGCTTCGCCGGAAGTGATGGCGGATTGCCCGCGTCGTATCATTCTTCCGGTCAATGATGGTCGCCTGATTGCGATTAACGCTGAAAACGGCAAGCTGTGCGAAACCTTCGCCAATAAAGGCGTGCTCAATCTGCAAAGCAATATGCCGGATACCAAACCGGGTCTGTATGAGCCGACTTCGCCGCCGATTATCACCGATAAAACCATCGTGATGGCTGGTTCAGTCACCGATAACTTCTCAACCCGCGAAACGTCTGGCGTGATCCGTGGTTTTGATGTCAACACCGGGAAGCTGCTGTGGGCCTTTGATCCGGGCGCGAAAGATCCGAACGCGATCCCGTCTGACGAACACACCTTTACCTTTAACTCGCCAAACTCGTGGGCACCTGCGGCCTATGACGCGAAGCTGGATCTGGTGTATCTGCCGATGGGCGTGACCACGCCAGATATCTGGGGCGGTAACCGCACACCGGAACAGGAACGTTATGCCAGCTCGATTCTGGCGCTGAATGCCACTACCGGGAAACTGGCGTGGAGTTACCAGACCGTTCACCACGACCTGTGGGATATGGATCTTCCGGCACAGCCGACGCTGGCGGATATCACCGTTAATGGTCAAAAGGTGCCGGTCATTTACGCTCCGGCGAAAACTGGCAACATTTTTGTGCTCGATCGTCGTAATGGTGAACTGGTGGTTCCTGCACCGGAAAAACCGGTTCCACAAGGCGCAGCGAAAGGCGATTACGTCACCCCTACCCAACCGTTCTCTGAACTGAGCTTCCGTCCGACGAAAGATTTAAGCGGTGCGGACATGTGGGGCGCCACCATGTTTGACCAGCTGGTGTGCCGCGTAATGTTCCACCAGATGCGCTATGAAGGCATTTTCACCCCACCATCTGAACAGGGTACGCTGGTCTTCCCGGGTAACCTGGGGATGTTCGAATGGGGCGGGATTTCCGTTGATCCGAATCGTGAAGTGGCAATTGCCAACCCAATGGCGCTGCCGTTTGTTTCGAAACTGATCCCACGCGGTCCTGGCAACCCGATGGAACAGCCGAAAGATGCCAAAGGCACGGGTACGGAATCCGGTATTCAGCCGCAGTACGGCGTGCCGTATGGCGTCACGCTTAACCCGTTCCTTTCACCGTTTGGTCTGCCGTGTAAACAACCAGCATGGGGTTACATCTCGGCACTGGATCTGAAAACCAATGAAGTGGTGTGGAAGAAACGTATTGGTACGCCGCAGGACAGTATGCCGTTCCCGATGCCCGTTCCGGTGCCGTTTAATATGGGTATGCCGATGCTCGGCGGACCAATCTCCACGGCGGGTAACGTGCTGTTTATTGCCGCTACGGCAGATAACTACCTGCGCGCTTACAACATGAGCAACGGTGAAAAACTGTGGCAGGGTCGTCTACCAGCGGGCGGTCAGGCAACACCGATGACCTATGAAGTGAATGGTAAGCAGTATGTGGTGATCTCCGCAGGCGGTCACGGTTCATTTGGTACGAAGATGGGCGACTATATTGTGGCTTATGCGCTGCCGGATGATGTGAAATAACCATAATGCCCGGAGAGATCCGGGCATATTTCCGAATACGTATTTTTACACCGTAAACCCTAACATCATCCCCGTATCTTCATGCTCCAGCAGATGGCAGTGCGCCATATAAGCATGTTCTTTCGGTGCGTCGTGATTAAACTTCACCAGCACTTCACTGACATTGCCTTCTACTTTAACGGTATCTTTCCAGCCTGCGCGATGCGTCGCTGGCGGTTTGCCATTTTCTGACAAGATACGGAACTGCGTACCGTGGATATGGAACGGATGCAGCATCATGTCACCCACGCCAGAAATAACCCAACGTTCGTACTGTCCTTTCGCCGCCGCAAACATCGGCTTGTTCATATCAAACGCCTGACCGTTGATTTTATTGGCATGGTGGGAATCGAACTTCCCGCCGTGGCTCATATGATTCATATTACCGTGCCCCATATGCCCCATCATCTGGCTGTGATCCATCCCGGCCATCGCCTGATCGCCATATTTCTCCATCAGCATCTGCATCCCCATCATATCGAGCATCGGATCCATAGAGAGTTGCAGCTTGCGTACCGTTAATCCGTCCAGCGAAGGTAAAGCAGGCAGGCTACTTAATGTGTCAGGTAAGGCACCTGAAGCACTAATGGCAATCGGCTGAATACGCATTACCGGATGCGGCTTATCAAACGGCGCAATCGCCATTCCCATCTGGCTGACCGGCAGCGTCACCAGATCAAACGGTTTGTTGTCGTTAACCTCCACCAGCACTTCAAAACGCTCGCCCATCAGCACCGGCAGTTCGCTCACCTTCACCGGTTCAGGCAGCAGACCACCATCGCTGGCAATCACATACAGCGGGCGATTGTCGCTGGTGGCGAAATTGAGCGAGCGGGCATTACAGCCATTAAGCAAACGCAGGCGCAGCCAGCCACGCGGTGCAGCGTGTTGCGGGTAAATAGCGCCGTTGGTCAGCAGCGTATCGCCAAACCAGCCCACGGCGGCGGTCATCACATCCAGTTGATAATCAATCTGCCCGTCGGCGTTAAATTTTTTATCCTGAACGATCACCGGGACATCATCGATACCCCACTGTTTCGGCAGCATTAATTTCAGGATCTCGTCATCTTCAATCACTACCAGTCCTGCCAGCCCCATCGCCACCTGACGCCCGGTTTTGCCGTGTTGATGCGGATGGAACCAGCAAGTGGCGGCAGGTTGATCAACGTTCAGCGTCACCGTGCGTTTACCGCCAGGCGGAATAATCCCCTGCGGGCCGCCGTCCACTTCACCCGGCACTTCCAGCCCGTGCCAGTGCAACGTCGTCTCTTCCGCCAGTTGGTTATAGATATCAACCGTTACCGCTTTGCCGCGCTGTAATTTCACCGCCGGCCCCAGCAGATTGCCGTTGTAACCCCAAGTGGTCGCCGTTTTCCCGGCAAAGCTGGACTGGCCTTCACCAATAGTTAACTGAATACGATTACGGGCATCGGTCGTGAGCAAATCAGGGATCGGTAACGTTGGACGATCCGCCGCAAATACTGCGCGGCTCCACAGTGGCAAAGCCGAAGCCACGCCCAGCGCGACGGAATATTTTAAGAAATCACGACGTTGCATAGTTATTTCCTTATTCTTAAGCAGGCGAAACAAAATCAAACGTTGAGCATAGTCCTTCCCCTTACAGGAAGGTCAAGCCACAGACACAATTTAATCCACAATAATGGTCGTCGCCTCGCTCGCAGTGTGCTAACGTTTATCATCTTTAAGTCCTGGTAGAAGCAATGAAGACGTTTTTCAGAACAGTATTATTCGGCAGCCTGATGGCTGTATGCGCAAACAGTTACGCGCTCAGCGAGTCTGAAGCCGAAGATATGGCCGATTTAACGGCAGTGTTTGTTTTTCTGAAGAACGATTGCGGTTACCAGAACTTACCTAACGGGCAAATTCGTCGCGCACTGGTCTTTTTCGCCCAGCAAAACCAGTGGGATCTCAGCAATTACGACACCTTCGATATGAAATCTCTCGGTGAAGATAGCTATCGCGATCTCAGCGGTATTGGCATTCCTGTCGCTAAAAAGTGCAAAGCCCTGGCTCGCGATTCCTTAAGCCTGCTTGCCTACGTCAAATAATCCCTGATACCTTTTTGTAGAAATATTGACCGTGCATCTGCGGTCAATGTTAGCTATTATGTTGCGCCCTTTTTTTACGGGTGTTAACAAAGGAGGTATCAACCCATGGCCGAAAAAAAACGGTGGCATGAAACGCTACACGACCAGTTTGGGCAGTACTTTGCTGTAGATAATGTTCTGTATCATGAAAAGACCGATCACCAGGATCTGATCATTTTTGAGAACGCCGCATTTGGTCGCGTGATGGCGCTGGATGGTGTAGTACAAACCACCGAGCGCGACGAGTTTATCTATCATGAGATGATGACCCACGTTCCTCTACTGGCTCACGGTCACGCGAAACATGTGCTGATCATCGGCGGCGGCGACGGTGCCATGCTGCGTGAAGTGACCCGACATAAAAACGTTGAGTCAATCACGATGGTGGAAATCGATGCGGGTGTCGTGTCGTTCTGCCGTCAGTATCTGCCCAACCATAATGCCGGTAGCTACGACGATCCACGCTTTAAACTGGTGATCGATGATGGTGTCAATTTCGTTAATCAAACCAGCCAGACCTTCGACGTAATTATCTCCGACTGCACCGATCCTATCGGTCCCGGCGAAAGCCTGTTTACCTCAGCATTTTATGAAGGTTGCAAACGTTGCCTGAATCCTGGCGGTATTTTCGTCGCGCAGAACGGTGTCTGCTTTTTACAGCAGGAAGAGGCCATCGACAGCCATCGCAAACTCAGCCATTACTTCAGCGACGTTGGCTTTTATCAGGCGGCGATCCCGACCTATTACGGCGGCATCATGACCTTTGCATGGGCAACAGATAACGACGCCTTACGCCATCTCTCTACCGAAATTATTCAGGCGCGTTTTCTCGCCTCTGGCCTGAAATGCCGTTATTACAACCCGGCAGTCCATACGGCAGCTTTTGCCTTACCTCAGTATCTGCAAGACGCACTGGCTTCACAGCCGTCCTAAGGAGAAGATAAGAAATTGAAAAAACTGAAACTGCATGGCTTTAATAATCTGACCAAAAGTCTGAGTTTTTGTATTTACGATATCTGCTACGCCAAAACTGCCGAAGAGCGCGACGGTTATATTGCTTATATCGATGAACTCTATAATGCCAACCGTCTGACCGAAATCCTGTCAGAAACCTGTTCCATTATCGGGGCCAATATTCTTAACATCGCCCGCCAGGATTACGAACCACAGGGTGCCAGCGTCACTATTCTGGTGAGCGAAGAGCCGGTTGATCCGAAACTTATCGACAAAACAGAACACCCCGGCCCGCTGCCAGAAGCCGTGGTTGCCCATCTCGATAAAAGTCATATTTGCGTACATACCTACCCGGAAAGTCATCCTGAAGGCGGTTTATGTACCTTCCGCGCCGATATAGAAGTTTCCACCTGCGGCGTGATTTCTCCGCTGAAGGCGCTGAATTACCTGATCCACCAGCTTGAGTCCGATATCGTAACCATTGATTATCGCGTGCGCGGTTTTACCCGCGACATTAACGGTATGAAGCACTTTATCGACCATGAGATTAATTCGATTCAGAACTTTATGTCTGACGATATGAAGGCGCTGTATGACATGGTGGATGTAAACGTCTATCAGGAAAATATCTTCCATACCAAGATGTTGCTTAAAGAGTTCGACCTTAAGCACTACATGTTCCACACCAAACCGGAAGATTTAACCGACAGCGAGCGCCAGGAAATTACTGCTGCGCTGTGGAAAGAAATGCGCGAGATTTATTACGGGCGCAATATGCCAGCCGTTTAACGGCTCTGGCGGAGCTCCCAGGCTCCGCCAGATTTATTTACTTCTGCTGCACGAAATTACGGTAAGCCGCCACCACCTGCAGAAAATCCTCAACGCCGCATAGCGACAGGCTTTCTTCGTCGTAGTAGTTCATCCCCTCTTCCATTTCATCGCCAGCGAATTCCAGTTGATTGGCGCGAATCATCACCTCTTCGCCGTCCATCCATAGCGTGTACTCATGCCCTGCCCGCTGCCAGGAACGTTCGCTACCTTTGAGCGTGCGCGCGGCGTCTTCCACTTCATCAAGCAAGGCCAGGTTTTCTTTCACCTCTTCATTAAACCAGTGCCCGACCACTTCATGCCCCATGGACATACGCACCTTTACCACTCCGGTAATATCGCGCAGAAATTCATAATCCATAGTGTGTTCCTCTGCTCCCGGCAATGCGCCGAAATCGCATTGCGCCATTGATGTAATTATCGCAGCCTTACCGGAGAAAAACAGCGGAACGGCGATGGTTTAGAAATAAAAAATGCCCGGGAATCTCATTCACCGGGCATTGTGTTGTTTATGCGCAGCGCGTGCGCTTACTTATTAAACCGCAGTCTGGAAAATCACCCCGTCCGCTTTTTCGGTGTACTGAGAAAGCTGGTTGAAGTTCAGATAACGGTAAGTATCAACGGCAGTTTTATCTACCTGCGCAACATAGGTCTGGTACTCTTCCGGCGTTGGCAGTTTGCCAAGAAGTGCCGCGACAGCAGCCAGTTCCGCAGAAGCCAGGAAGACGTTCGCGCCAGTACCCAGACGGTTCGGGAAGTTACGGGTAGAGGTGGAAACCACCGTCGCACCGTCTGCCACACGCGCCTGGTTACCCATACACAGGGAACAGCCAGGTATCTCTATACGCGCACCGCTCTTACCGAAGACGCTGTAGTAGCCTTCTTCGGTCAACTGCGCGGCGTCCATACGGGTTGGCGGTGCCACCCACAGGCGGGTCGGCAACTGACCTTTGTGCGCATCCAGCAGTTTACCAGCGGCACGGAAGTGACCGATGTTAGTCATGCAAGAACCGATAAACACTTCGTCGATCTTCTCGCCCTGTACCGCAGACAGCGGACGTGCGTCATCCGGGTCGTTCGGTGCACAGAGGATAGGTTCTTTGATATCAGCCAGATCGATGTCAATCACCGCTGCATATTCCGCATCCGCATCGGCTTCCAGCAGCTCAGGATTCGCCAGCCATTTTTCCATGCCCTGAATACGACGTTCCAGGGTACGACGATCGCCGTAACCTTCCGCGATCATCCACTTCAGCAGGACGATGTTGGAGTTCAGGTATTCGATGATCGGTTCTTTGTTCAGCTTGATGGTACAACCGGCAGCAGAACGCTCGGCAGACGCATCGGTCAGTTCAAATGCCTGCTCAACTTTCAGATCCGGCAGACCTTCAATTTCCAGGATGCGACCAGAGAAGATGTTTTTCTTGCCTTTCTTCTCAACGGTCAGCAGACCTTGTTTGATCGCATACAGCGGAATGGCGTGTACCAGATCGCGCAGGGTGATTCCCGGCTGCATCTTGCCTTTGAAGCGCACCAGAACGGATTCCGGCATATCCAGTGGCATCACGCCAGTTGCGGCAGCAAATGCCACCAGACCAGAACCCGCCGGGAAGGAGATACCAATCGGGAAACGAGTATGGGAGTCACCACCCGTACCCACGGTATCTGGCAGCAGCATACGGTTCAGCCAGGAGTGGATTACGCCGTCACCCGGACGCAGCGACACACCGCCACGGTTCATAATGAAGTCCGGCAGTGTGTGGTGTGTGTTAACGTCAACCGGCTTCGGATAAGCCGCAGTGTGACAGAAAGACTGCATCACCAGGTCAGCCGAGAAGCCCAGGCACGCCAGGTCTTTCAGTTCATCACGAGTCATTGGGCCGGTGGTGTCCTGAGAACCGACCGAAGTCATTTTCGGCTCACAGTAAGCGCCCGGACGAATGCCTTTAACGCCACAGGCACGCCCCACCATTTTCTGCGCCAGCGAGAAGCCGCGATCGCTCTCAGCGACATCTTTCGCCTGACGGAAAACATCACTCTGCGGCAGGCCAAGTGCTTCACGCGCTTTGGTGGTCAGGCCACGACCGATAATCAGCGGAATACGGCCTCCCGCACGCACTTCATCAATCAGCACGTCGGTTTTCAGTTCGAAGGTCGCCAGCAGTTCGTTGGTTTCGTGGTTACGCACTTCACCTTTGTACGGATAAACGTCAATCACGTCGCCCATGTTCAGGCTGGAAACGTCCACTTCAATTGGCAACGCACCGGCATCTTCCATCGTGTTAAAGAAGATTGGTGCAATTTTACCGCCGAGGCACAAACCACCGCCGCGTTTGTTCGGCACATGTGGAATATCATCGCCCATAAACCACAGTACGGAGTTAGTGGCGGATTTACGCGAAGAACCAGTCCCTACAACGTCACCCACGTAGGCCAGCGGGAAACCTTTTTGTTGCAGAGCTTCGATCTGTTTGATCGGTCCAACAACGCCTGGCTGGTCTGGCTCGATGCCTTCACGGGCGTTTTTCAACATCGCCAGGGCGTGCAGTGGGATATCCGGACGCGACCATGCATCCGGTGCCGGAGAGAGGTCATCGGTGTTGGTTTCACCGGTCACTTTGAAGACGGTAACGGTCAGTTTTTCAGCCAGCGCCGGGCGATTCAGGAACCATTCGGCATCTGCCCAGGACTGCATAACCTGCTTCGCATATTTGTTGCCGGCTTTGGCTTTTTCTTCTACATCATAGAAGTTATCGAACATCAGCAGCGTATGAGACAGTGCTTTGGCGGCAATTGGCGCCAGTTTGGCATCATCCAGCGCATCGATCAGCGGATGAATGTTGTAACCACCCTGCATGGTGCCCAGCAGTTCAATGGCTTTTTCTGGAGTCAACAGTGGGGATTTGGCTTCGCCTTTCGCGACAGCAGCAAGGAAACCAGCTTTTACATAGGCGGCTTCATCGACGCCAGGGGGAACACGGTTGGTTAACAGATCTAACAGGAATTCTTCTTCGCCCGCAGGCGGGTTTTTCAGCAGCTCTACAAGCGCGGCCATTTGGTTTGCATCCAGGGGCTTGGGCGCAATCCCCTCAGCGGCACGCTCAGCTACGTGCTTACGGTATTCTTCTAGCACGACGGTTCTCCTCGCTCTCATTGTCATAGTGCGGCAGGCGATTCTCTTCACGCTCCTGTGAGACAGCAGTTTGTAGGGTAAATGCCCAGTACCGCAACGGGCAGAATAGCAGGATTTTGACGATGTGTTAATCCGTTTACAAAAAAGCAACATAAAAAAGTGGCTGAATCGTTAAGGATGGTCTAGAGATTGTTTCCCTTCGTAAAAACTTCGTTAATTCGCAGAGTGATAATCACCTTTATCAACGAATCCCAAGATTAGTCAAAATTTAAACTACCGCCTCTTTATACTCGGATTCACAGCACCTGCGGGTGGCAGTTCGCCGACCATTGCGATTTCCTTGAGATCCGAATTATGAAAATGACTTTGCCGTTTAAACCCCATGTGCTGGCGCTAATTTGCAGTGCCGGGCTTTGTGCCGCTTCCGGTGCTTTGTATGTAAAAAGCCGCACTGTGGAAACGCCTATAGAAGCGCAAACTGTGCCTGTTGTCACTACAGCTACGCTTCCAGCAACGGTTTCCGCGCCGCCAGTAGTACCTGCCGTCGTTAAATCTACATTCAGCACTGCGCAAATTGATCAATGGGTCGCGCCTGTCGCACTGTACCCCGATTCTCTGCTTTCACAAGTGTTAATGGCATCAACCTATCCGACAAACGTTGCTCAAGCAGTGCAATGGTCGCACGATAATCCACTTAAACAAGGCGATGCTGCTATTCAGGCGGTATCTGACCAGCCGTGGGATGCCAGCGTCAAATCACTGGTGGCGTTTCCACAGTTGATGGCATTGATGGGCGAAAACCCGCAGTGGGTGCAAAACCTGGGCGATGCGTTTCTGGCACAGCCGCAGGACGTGATGGACTCGGTACAGCGTTTGCGTCAACTGGCGCAACAAACCGGGTCGCTGAAGTCATCAACCGAACAGAAAGTCATTACGACAACGAAGAAAGCTGTACCGGTAAAACCGGCTGTCGCGCCTTCCGCCATACAATCCAATACCGTTTCAACAGCCAGCCCCGTCATTACAGAACCTGCACCGACCGTAATAACCATCGAACCAACCAATCCGGATGTGGTTTATATTCCCAACTATAACCCGACCGTGGTTTACGGGAACTGGGCCAATTCCGCGTATCCGCCGGTTTACCTGCCGCCGCCAGCCGGAGAACCGTTTGTTGACAGCTTTGTGCGCGGTTTCGGCTACAGCATGGGCGTCGCTACTACATACGCGTTATTCAGCAGCATCGACTGGGATGACGACGATCATGACCATCATCATGACGATGATGATTATCATCACCACGATGGCGGTCATCGTGACGGCAACGGCTGGCAACACAACGGTGACAACATCAATATTGACGTCAACAATTTCAACCGTATCACCGGTGAGCATCTTACTGATAAGAATATGGCATGGCGGCACAATCCAAACTACCGTAATGGTTTGCCTTATCATGATCAGGATATGGCAAAGCGGTTTCATCAAACCGATGTCAGTGGCGGCATGAGCGCCACGCCGCTTCCTGCACCGTCGCGCGACAGTCAGCGTCAGGCAGCGGCAAGTCAGTTTCAGCAACGAACACACGCCGCACCAGCCATTACGCGAGATACGCAACGTCAGGCTGCGGCACAACGGTTTAATGAAGCGGAACACGATGGCAATTATGAAGATTTTCGCGAGTTCAGCCGTCGCCAACCACTGACCCAGCAGCAAAAGGATGCCGCTCGTCAGCGTTATCAGTCGGCCTCACCTGAACAGCGCCAGGCGTTCCGTGAGAGAATGCAGACTAACCCGCAGAACCAGCAGCGAAGAGAGGCGGCGCGTCAGCGTATTCAGTCCGCTTCACCTGAGCAGCGCCAGGCAGTCCGCGAGAAAATGCAGACTAACCCGAAGAACCAGCAGCGAAGAGATGCAGCGCGTGAGCGTATTCAGTCCGCATCACCAGAGCAGCACCCACTCAACCAACAGCAACGTGATAACGCCCGCCAGCGTATTCAATCGGCATCTCCTGAACAACGTCAGGTTTTTCGGGAGAAAGTTCAGGAGAACCGCCCGCAACGTCTAAACGACAGTAACCGTACTGCCAGGCTGAATAACGAGCAACGGTCTGCGGTACGTGAACGGTTGTCTGAGCGTGGAGCAAGAAGACTGGAAAGATAAATTGCAGGCGTAAAAAAAGCGGCGTTGTTAGCCGCTTAAGACTGATGACAAACATCGAATCGCCCGATGCGCAAGCTTATCGAGCCTACACGGCACCTGCAATGTATTGAATTTGCATGATTTTGTAGGCCGGATAAGGCGTTTACGCCGCATCCGGCATCAACAACGAGCACTTTGTCAACAATCTGAAGCGGCCAGAATAGCCGCTTCTTAATTTGCCGGATGTTCCGGCACACGAAGAATTACTTCTTCTTCGCTTTCGGGTTCGGCAGGTCAGTGATGCTACCTTCGAATATTTCTGCCGCCAGACCCACAGACTCATGCAGAGTCGGGTGCGCGTGGATGGTCAGCGCGATGTCTTCCGCGTCACAACCCATTTCGATTGCCAGACCGATTTCACCCAGCAGCTCACCGCCGTTAGTACCGACAATTGCACCACCGATCACACGGTGAGATTCTTTGTCGAAAATCAGTTTGGTCATACCGTCTGCGCAGTCGGAAGCGATAGCACGACCAGAAGCAGCCCACGGGAAGGTGGCGGTTTCGTAGCTGATGCCTTTCTCTTTCGCTTCTTTCTCAGTCAGACCTACCCATGCAACTTCTGGTTCGGTATAAGCGATAGACGGGATAACTTTCGGATCGAAGTAGTGTTTCTTACCTGCGATAACTTCAGCAGCAACGTGACCTTCGTGAACACCTTTGTGTGCCAGCATCGGCTGACCGACGATATCGCCGATAGCAAAGATGTGCGGTACGTTGGTACGCAGTTGTTTATCAACGCGGATGAAGCCACGGTCGTCCACTTCCACGCCTGCTTTACCTGCGTCGAGGTTTTTACCGTTCGGCACACGACCAATCGCTACCAGCACGGCATCGTAACGCTGCGGTTCAGCCGGTGCTTTTTTGCCTTCCATCGTCACATAAATACCGTCTTCTTTCGCTTCAACGGCAGTAACTTTGGTTTCCAGCATCAGGTTGAATTTCTTGCTGATACGCTTGGTGAAGACTTTAACGATGTCTTTGTCAGCCGCAGGGATAACCTGGTCGAACATTTCAACCACGTCAATCTGTGAACCCAGCGCGTGGTATACGGTTCCCATTTCCAGACCGATGATACCACCACCCATAACCAGCAGGCGTTCTGGTACTTCTTTCAGTTCCAGCGCGTCAGTGGAGTCCCAGATACGCGGATCTTCATGCGGAATAAACGGCAGTTGGATCGGGCGAGAACCCGCTGCGATGATCGCGTTATCGAAGTTGATCACGGTTTTACCGTTCTCACCTTCAACTTCCAGGGTGTTCGCCCCGGTGAATTTACCCAGACCGTTGACCACTTTGACTTTGCGGCCTTTCGCCATACCAGCCAGACCACCGGTCAGCTGATTGATCACTTTCTCTTTCCAGGTACGAATCTTGTCGATATCGGTTTTCGGTTCACCGAAGACGATACCGTGTTCAGCCAGAGCTTTGGCTTCTTCGATAACTTTCGCTACGTGCAGCAGTGCTTTAGAAGGGATACAGCCGACGTTCAGGCAAACACCGCCGAGGGTGTTGTAGCGTTCTACGATTACGGTTTCCAGACCTAAATCAGCGCAACGGAAGGCAGCAGAATAACCTGCGGGGCCTGCCCCAAGTACCACGACCTGAGTTTTGATTTCAGTACTCATCATGACCTCTATTTATTTATCTCCGGCGGTCATACCCGTCGTCTTTCAGGCCGCAGCGGCGTTAGCTTCACGCCCTCACCCCAGTCACTTACTTATGTAAGCTCCAGGGGATTCTGGCGCTTGCTACCTTGCTGCACCCAGAAATCCATAGGGTATGTGAAGTAATACCCTAACCACCACCGGGTCGTTCTATCCGTCGGTATTTTACAAAATTGTTAACAATTTTTAAACAACAAACGGCAACCGATTTGTCTATTCGCTAATAATCTCAATACATTCATGAGATTACCAGAAAAAAGCCGGCCGATGGGCCGGCTCTTTTATTTACATCACCAGACGGCGAATGTCAGACAGCGTGTTGTTAATGATGGTAATGAAACGGGCACCATCAGCACCGTCGATCACGCGGTGGTCGAAGGAGAGAGAGATCGGCAGCATCAGACGCGGCACGAACTCTTTACCATTCCACACCGGCTCCATCGCGGACTTAGAAACGCCGAGGATAGCCACTTCCGGCGCGTTCACAATCGGCGCGAAGTGGGTAGTACCCAGGCCGCCGATGCTGGAGATGGTGAAGCAACCGCCCTGCATTTCGCCCGCAGTCAGCTTACCGTCACGCGCTTTCTTAGAAATAGTCATCAGCTCGCGAGACAGCTCGATGATGCCTTTCTTGTTGACGTCTTTGAATACCGGAACAACCAGACCGTTCGGGGTATCCACCGCCACACCGATGTTGATGTATTTCTTCAGGGTCAGACGCTGACCGTCCTCCGACAGCGAACTGTTGAAGCGAGGCATCTGCTCAAGTGCCGCAGCAACGGCTTTCATGATGAAGACAACTGGGGTTATCTTCACATCCAGCTTACGTTTCGCTGCTTCTTCGTTCTGCTGTTTACGGAACGCTTCCAGCTCGGTGATATCGGTTTTGTCGAAGTGAGTAACATGCGGGATCATCACCCAGTTACGGCTCAGGTTAGCACCAGAGATTTTCTGAATGCGGCCCAGTTCCACTTCTTCAATTTCACCAAACTTGCTGAAGTCCACCTTCGGCCACGGCAACATGCCAGGGATACCGCCGCCAGTCGCTGCCGGAGCCGCTTCTGCACGTTTGATAGCTTCTTTCACGTAAGCCTGAACGTCTTCGCGCAGGATACGACCTTTACGGCCAGTGCCCTTCACTTTCGCCAGGTTAACGCCAAACTCACGTGCCAGACGGCGGATCAGCGGAGTCGCGTGAACGTAAGCGTCGTTTTCAGCAAATTCAGATTTGCCTTCCGCTTTCGCAGCCGGTGCTACTGCCGGGGCTTCAGCTTTTGCTGCTGGAGCCGGAGCTGCCGCTTCCTGTTTCACCGGAGCTGCCGCAGGCGCTGCGCCTTCAACTTCGAAGATCATAATCAGCGAGCCAGTTTTCACTTTATCGCCAACGTTGACTTTCAGTTCCTTCACGACGCCCGCGAACGGAGCCGGAACTTCCATAGAGGCTTTGTCGCCTTCTACGGTGATCAGTGACTGTTCAGCGGCAACTTTGTCGCCCACTTTCACCATCACTTCGGTCACTTCAACTTCGTCACCGCCGATATCCGGAACGTTAACTTCTTTCACGCCAGCCGCTGGTGCAGGTGCTGCTGCCGGAGCCGCTTCCTGTTTAGCCGCCGGAGCCGGAGCTGCCGCACCTGCTTCACCCGCAACTTCGAAGATCATAATCAGCGAGCCGGTAGACACTTTGTCGCCAACGTTCACTTTGATCTCTTTCACGGTGCCTGCAAACGGCGCCGGAACTTCCATAGAAGCCTTGTCGCCTTCAACGGTGATCAGCGACTGTTCAGCTTCAACTTTATCGCCCACTTTCACCAGGATTTCGGTCACTTCGACTTCGTCGCTGCCGATATCCGGAACGTTAACATCTTTTGCCGCCGCTGCCGCTGGTGCTGCTGCCGGAGCGGCTTCTTTCTTCTCTTCTGCCTGAGCAGGTGCAGCGTCAGCTGCACCGTCGGCGGAATCGAAAATCATAATCAGTGCGCCGGTCTGGGTTTTGTCGCCAACAGAGACTTTGATCTCTTTAACGATACCCGCCTGCGGAGACGGTACTTCCATAGAGGCTTTGTCGCCTTCTACGGTGATCAGCGACTGTTCGGCTTCAACTTTGTCGCCCACTTTGACCAGGATCTCGGTGATTTCAACTTCATCAGCCCCGATGTCCGGTACTTTGATTTCGATAGCCATTATTCTTTTACCTCTTACGCCAGACGCGGGTTAACTTTTTCTGCATCGATGTTGAATTTGGCGATTGCGTCAGCAACCACTTTCTTATCGATTTCGCCACGTTTAGCCAGTTCGCCCAGCGCCGCAACCACTACGTAGGAAGCATCAACTTCGAAGTGGTGACGCAGGTTCTCACGGCTGTCGGAACGACCGAAGCCATCAGTACCCAGGACGCGGTAGTCGTCAGCCGGTACGTAAGTACGGACCTGCTCAGCGAACAGTTTCATATAGTCGGTAGATGCCACTGCCGGAGCGTCGTTCATCACCTGAGCGATGTACGGAACGCGCGGAGTTTCCAGCGGGTGCAGCATGTTCCAGCGTTCACAATCCTGACCATCACGCGCCAGTTCGGTGAAGGAGGTCACGCTATAGACGTCAGAACCTACGCCGTAATCTTTCGCCAGGATCTGTGCTGCTTCACGGACGTGACGCAGGATAGAACCGGAGCCCAGCAGCTGAACTTTACCTTTGCTACCTTCAATGGTTTCGAGTTTGTAGATACCTTTACGGATACCTTCCTCAGCACCTTCCGGCATTGCCGGCATGTGGTAGTTTTCGTTCAGCGTGGTGATGTAGTAGTAAACGTTCTCTTGTTTTTCACCGTACATACGCTCCAGACCGTCATGCATAATGACAGCAACTTCGTAAGCGTAAGCCGGGTCGTAAGAGATACAGTTCGGGATAGTCAGCGACTGAATATGGCTGTGACCATCTTCGTGCTGCAGACCTTCACCGTTCAGGGTGGTACGACCGGAAGTACCGCCGATCAGGAAGCCACGCGCTTGCTGGTCGCCAGCCGCCCAGCACAGATCGCCGATACGCTGGAAGCCGAACATCGAGTAATAGATGTAGAACGGAATCATCGGCAGATTGTTGGTGCTGTAAGAGGTCGCCGCTGCCAGCCAGGAACAACCTGCGCCCAGCTCGTTGATCCCTTCCTGCAGAATCTGACCTTTCTCGTCTTCTTTATAGTAAGCAACCTGCTCGCGGTCCTGCGGGGTGTACTGCTGACCGTTCGGGCTGTAAATACCAATCTGACGGAACAGACCTTCCATACCGAAAGTACGAGCTTCATCGGCGATGATCGGCACCAGGCGGTCTTTGATCGACTTGTTCTTCAGCATCACGTTCAGGGCACGAACGAAAGCGATAGTGGTAGAAATCTCTTTGCTCTGCTCTTCCAGCAGCGCGCCGAAGTCTTGCAGGCTCGGCAGCTCAAGCTTCTCGGTGAAGTTCGGCTGACGGCTTGGCAGATAACCGTGCAGTTTCTGACGCTGAGCGTGCAGATAGGTATGCTCTTCAGAACCTTCCGGGAAGGTGATGTACGGCAGTTTTTCGATATCTGCATCAGACACCGGCACATTGAAACGGTCGCGGATGTGACGCACGCCGTCCATGTTCATTTTCTTAACCTGGTGCGCGATGTTTTTACCTTCAGCCGCGTCGCCCATGCCGTAACCTTTAATGGTATGAGCAAGGATTACTGTCGCTTTGCCTTTGGTTTCCTGCGCTTTCTTAAATGCAGCGTAGATTTTCTTCGGATCGTGACCACCACGGTTCAGTGCCCAGATCTGCTCGTCAGTCCAGTCTGCAACCAGTGCTGCGGTTTCAGGATATTTACCGAAGAAGTGTTCACGAACGTACGCACCATCTTTCGATTTGAAGGTCTGATAGTCGCCGTCAACGGTTTCGTTCATCAGCTGGATCAGTTTACCGCTGGTATCTTTACGCAGCAGTTCATCCCAACGGCTACCCCACATCACTTTGATCACGTTCCAGCCAGCACCTTCGAAGATGCCTTCCAGTTCGTTGATGATCTTGCCGTTACCAGTTACCGGGCCGTCAAGACGCTGCAGGTTACAGTTGATAACGAAGACCAGGTTATCCAGTTTTTCACGGGTAGCGATGGTGATCGCACCTTTGGATTCCGGTTCGTCCATTTCACCGTCGCCGAGGAACGCGTAAACGGTCTGTTTAGAGGTATCTTTCAGGCCACGGTGTTCCAGATATTTCAGGAATTTAGCCTGGTAAATAGCACCAATCGGACCCAGACCCATAGATACGGTCGGGAACTGCCAGAATTCCGGCATCAGTTTCGGGTGCGGATAGGAAGAGAGGCCATTGCCGTGAACTTCCTGACGGAAGTTATCGAGCTGCTCCTGAGTCAGACGACCCTCCAGGAAAGCACGAGCGTAAACGCCCGGGGAGATGTGACCCTGGAAGTAAACCAGGTCGCCGCCATCCTGCTCGTTGCGTGCACGGAAGAAGTGGTTAAAGCACACATCATAAATGGTTGCGGAAGACTGGAAGGATGCCATGTGGCCGCCCAGTTCCAGATCTTTTTTGGATGCACGCAGAACCGTCATGATGGCGTTCCAGCGGATAGCTGAACGAATACGGCGTTCCAGTTCCAGATTACCCGGATACTCCGGTTGTTCTTCAACGGGGATGGTGTTGATGTAGTTGCTGACGCCGGTGCCTGCGGCTACGTTGACTCCGCCTTTGCGGGCTTCAGCAAGCAGTTGGTCGATCAGATACTGAGCACGCTCAACACCTTCTTCACGGATGACCGATTCGATCGCCTGGAGCCAGTCGCGAGTTTCGATCGGATCCACGTCATTTGGGAAACGTTCTGACATGGGTTATTCCTTATCTATCTAATAACGTTGAGTTTTCTGGAACCTGTCCCATTGAACTCTCACCGGAAAGCTCAATAAGACAGGTTCTACGTTTAGTTGCCGCGCTTTTATATGCGCTTGATTTACAACATCTTCTGGCTAATTTTCACCAGAAAAATCACTAATTCTTTCGTTGCTCCAGACGGCGCAGAGAACGCTCACGGCGACTCTCTTCACGGCTTCTGTCGAGCAAAATTTCTTCGATAAAGGCCAGATGGCGATGTGATGCTTCGCGCGCTTCTTCCGGCTTACCGGCCATAATCGCTTCGAATATGCGGGTGCGGTGACTACTCACCAGCGGCAGCATCTCGCGACGCGAATAGAGCAATTCGAAGTTCTGACGGACATTCTGAGCC
This sequence comes from Escherichia sp. Marseille-Q3837, assembly GCF_916618735.1. Lineage (NCBI taxonomy): Bacteria > Pseudomonadati > Pseudomonadota > Gammaproteobacteria > Enterobacterales > Enterobacteriaceae > Escherichia > Escherichia sp. Marseille-Q3837. The sequence goes on from NZ_CAKAKC010000001.1 coordinate 102,306, forward strand.
AACATCGGCTCCATACACCTTAGCAGATGAAGCAGAACCACATTGTGGGCCGCTTCGGTGACGGCAATCTGATACTGGAGTACGGCGTTTGATTCCGCGTCCAGATCGCCAGACTGCTGCGCCAGCTCTATGGCGTGATGGAGTTCACGGATGCGTTCCTTGTCTTCATCGGTACTACGCAGCGCGGCGTAATAAGCGGCGATACCTTCCAGGGCGTGTCGTGTTTCGAGCAAGTCATACTGTGATTCAGGATGGTCGGAGAGCAGCTCCACCAGCGGATCGCTGAAACTTTGCCAGAGGCTGCTCTGGACAAAAGTGCCGCCACCCTGGCGACGAAGCAACAAGCCCTTCGCTTCGAGACGTTGAATCGCCTCACGCAAGGAGGGACGGGAGACGTCGAACTGTTTCGCCAGTTCGCGTTCCGGTGGGAGTTTTTCGCCCGGACGAAGTGTGCCTTCGAGGATCAAAAACTCCAGTTGCTGCTCAATCACATCGGAGAGTTTTGGTTGGCGGATTTTGCTGTAGGCCATGAGTTCCTGTCTTAAGCCACTTGCCGAAGTCAATTGGTCTTACCAATTTCATGTCTGTGACGCTAAAGTAACAAAGTATTCACCTCATGTCCATACAGGTTTTGATTGAAATCATGAAACTGTGCACATTTTAACAACTTGACACATATGACGTTTCAAAGTTGTAACTATGCACAAATGTAGACTTTACGTGAGCAATGGTTTTTTTAACGTTTATTAAACTATAAAAATCCGAATTGAACCGATTCACTTACCAATTTTTCGATTTTTAATGCTATTAAAACGAATTTATATTCATTTATTGCGGTGGGGGTGTTTCGGGGCTTCCCTTTACAAACGATTTCTTTTTAGGCAACTCATCTTCAACCTGGCATAAAGCGAGTGCATTCGCTGCCGCATACCATTATTCTTGATCTGACGGAAGTCCCTTTGTAACAATTCAAACGCCTTTGATGTAAACAAATTAATACAACAAACGGAATTGCAAACTTACACACGCATTACTGCGTAGATCAAAAAAACAATCACCGCACGAGGTTTCATGATGGAAGGTCAACAGCACGGCGAGCAGCTAAAGCGCGGCCTTAAAAACCGCCATATCCAGCTTATCGCGCTGGGTGGCGCGATAGGAACCGGGCTATTCCTGGGAAGCGCCTCCGTAATACAGTCCGCAGGGCCAGGGATTATCCTGGGTTACGCTATTGCCGGGTTTATCGCCTTTCTGATCATGCGTCAGTTAGGTGAAATGGTGGTCGAAGAACCGGTAGCAGGCTCCTTCAGCCACTTTGCTTATAAATACTGGGGCAGCTTTGCTGGTTTCGCCTCTGGCTGGAACTACTGGGTACTGTACGTTTTAGTTGCCATGGCAGAGCTTACTGCCGTCGGCAAATACATTCAGTTCTGGTATCCGGAAATCCCCACCTGGGCTTCGGCCGCCGTATTCTTTGTGGTGATCAACGCCATCAACCTGACCAACGTTAAAGTGTTTGGCGAGATGGAGTTCTGGTTTGCCATTATCAAAGTTATCGCGGTGGTGGCGATGATCATCTTCGGTGGCTGGCTGCTGTTTAGCGGCAACGGTGGCCCGCAGGCGAGCGTTAGCAACCTGTGGGATCAAGGTGGCTTCCTGCCGCACGGCTTCACCGGGCTGGTGATGATGATGGCGATTATCATGTTCTCGTTCGGCGGTCTGGAACTGGTGGGCATCACCGCAGCAGAAGCAGATAACCCGGAGCAAAGTATTCCCAAAGCGACTAATCAGGTTATCTACCGCATCCTGATTTTCTACATTGGTTCCTTAGCCGTTCTGCTCTCCCTGATGCCGTGGACGCGCGTTACCGCCGATACCAGTCCGTTTGTGCTGATCTTCCACGAGTTGGGCGATACTTTTGTAGCTAACGCCCTGAATATCGTGGTGTTGACGGCGGCGCTTTCGGTTTATAACAGTTGCGTCTACTGCAACAGCCGTATGCTTTTCGGTCTGGCACAACAAGGAAACGCACCGAAAATGCTCGCTTCCGTCGATAAACGCGGCGTACCGGTAAACACCATTCTGGTCTCTGCGCTGGTTACGGCATTGTGCGTACTGATTAACTACCTTGCCCCAGAGTCCGCATTCGGCCTGTTAATGGCGCTGGTGGTTTCCGCTCTGGTGATCAACTGGGCGATGATTAGCCTGGCACATATGAAGTTCCGCCGCGCTAAGCAAGAACAAGGTGTGATAACTCGTTTCCCTGCCCTGCTCTATCCACTGGGTAACTGGATCTGCCTGCTATTTATGGCGGCGGTACTGGTGATTATGCTGATGACGCCGGGAATGGCGATTTCGGTTTACCTGATCCCGGTATGGCTGCTCGTGTTAGGCATCGGTTATCTGTTTAAAGAGAAAACCGCAAAAGCCATAAAAGCGCATTAATCTCTCTACGCCCTCACCCTCGCTGGGTGAGGGCTACAATCTTTACACTAACGCTCCGTAAATCGTCAGTAGCGCAATCACCACCACAACCACGAACGAAGTTTTCTTCGCCATTGAAACCGCTGCTTTCGGCGTCTCCACCTTATCAACATGCGGTTCACGCGCCAGAGAGAACTGCGCCAGACGCGTTAACACCTGATATTGCGAAGTATGGAAATCACCCAGCGAAGCAAACCAGGCAGGTAATGCTTTCTCACCGTGACCGATCAAGGCATATACCACACCCGCAAGACGAACCGGCACCCAATCCAGCACATGAAGCACGGCATCAATGCCGGACTGTAAACGATGATGCGGCGTCTGGTAACGCGCCAGCCAGTATTGCCATGCACGCAAAAACGCATACCCCATCAGCGTAACTGGCCCCCAGGTTCCCCCTACAATCAACCAGAACAGCGGCGCCAGGTAAAAACGGAAATTGATCCACAGCAGTGCATTTTGCAGCTCACGCAAGAACTCACGTTCATCACAACCTGCAGGAACACCGTGAATCATGGTTAATTCGCCAGCCATCGTGGAACGGGCATGGTTATCGTTACGTGAAGCGGCTGTCAGATATGCATGATAATGGAGACGCACTTTACCCGCGCCAATACACAGTAAACCAAGCAACAGCCATACCAGCAGCGTAGGGACGTTGAACAATAACCCATGCAACGCGCGCAACAGCAAAAAAGTCACTCCCATCGCAATAATGGTCATACCTAACGTGCGCCCCAGCGAAAAATGTTTCACCCGCCGAAAGAACGCTTCAAGACGGTGATCAAGCTGCCAGTGCTCGCCCAACTTAAACAGGCGCTCAAAAATTAGCACCAGTAAGGTTGTAAATAGCGTCATGTTGTCTCCTTGCTAACCAGCGCACGAAACCGTGCCCAATCAAATGCAGGACCGGGATCGGTTTTCCGCTCCGGCGCAATATCGCAATGCCCCGTCATGTTTTTAGCGATATCTGGATAGCGATCAATCAGCGCCCGCGTAACCGCCGCAAGCTGTTGATACTGCGCATCGGTGTACGCCAGCGTGTCAGTACCTTCCAGCTCAATCCCAATAGAAAAATCATTACAGCGTTCGCGACCTTGATACTGAGAGACTCCCGCGTGCCAGGCGCGTTTATCGAAAGGAACATACTGGACAATTTCACCATCACGGCGAATCAAACAATGAGCGGAAACGCGCAAATGGGCGATCTCAGCAAAGAAAGGATGTGCCTGCGGATCAATAGTTCCGGTGAATAATGCGTCGATCCACGGACCGCCAAACTCGCCTGGCGGCAGGCTAATATTGTGCACCACCAGCAGGGTGGGTGTTTCGTCATCCGGGCGACAATCGTAATGTGGTGAGGGAACGCGGCGCGCGCCGACCAGCCACCCCTGTTCTAACAACATGCAGGATCTCCTTATATGTGGTGCTAATACCCGGTTCAGAGTAGCATGTTTCTACCTTATGATTCGTTAGCTATCTGGAGTTTTAACATGCCGCCTCGCCGCTATAACCCTGACACCCGACGTGACGAGCTGCTGGAACGCATTAATCTCGATATCCCCGGCGCGGTGGCTCAGGCGCTGCGGGAAGATTTAGGCGGAACAGTCGATGCCAACAATGACATTACGGCAAAACTTTTACCGGAAAATTCTCGCTCTCATGCCACGGTGATCACCCGCGAGAATGGCGTATTTTGCGGCAAACGCTGGGTTGAAGAGGTGTTTATTCAGCTGGCAGGCGACGATGTCACCATCATCTGGCATGTCGATGACGGCGATGTCATCAACGCCAATCAACCCTTGTTCGAACTTGAAGGCCCATCCCGCGTGCTGTTAACGGGCGAACGCACTGCGCTCAATTTTGTGCAAACCCTTTCAGGGGTTGCCAGTAAGGTACGCCACTATGTCGAATTACTGGAAGGCACCAACACGCAGTTGTTGGATACGCGCAAAACCTTACCCGGCCTGCGTTCAGCTCTGAAATACGCGGTACTTTGCGGCGGCGGAGCGAATCACCGTCTGGGGCTTTCTGATGCCTTCCTTATCAAAGAAAACCATATTATTGCCTCCGGCTCAGTGCGTCAGGCGGTCGAAAAAGCGTCCTGGTTGCACCCGGATGCGCCAGTAGAAGTCGAAGTAGAAAATCTGGAAGAACTTGATGAAGCCCTGAAAGCAGGTGCCGATATCATCATGCTGGATAACTTCGAAACAGACCAGATGCGCGAAGCCGTCAAACGCACCAACGGCAAGGCGCTACTGGAAGTGTCTGGCAACGTCACCGACAAAACTCTGCGCGAATTTGCCGAAACGGGCGTGGACTTTATCTCCGTCGGTGCGCTAACTAAACACGTACAGGCACTCGACCTTTCAATGCGTTTTCGCTAATTGCTGACAGATTTATCCGCTCCGTAGCGGGCGGATAATCTTCCCTTCCCCCATCTTTCTTCGTAACGCCTCGCAAATTTCTTGTCTTTCACTGCAACGTAATAAAAAACCCCGGAAGCTGCTTTCCCGTTTTGTTTTTTGCCCCTCGCTTGTGCCGATGGCGTTTGCCAAAGTAGCGCCAACGAAATCAAGGAGCAAAACAGATGGACAAGCAACGCGGTTTTACACTTATCGAACTGATGGTGGTTATTGGCATCATTGCCATTTTAAGCGCCATCGGCATTCCCGCTTATCAGAACTACCTGCGCAAAGCCGCACTCACCGACATGCTACAAACCTTTGTGCCTTACCGTACTGCCGTAGAATTGTGCGCGCTGGAACATGGTGGATTAGATACCTGTGACGGCGGTAGCAATGGCATCCCCTCGCCCACCACCACTCGCTATGTTTCAGCCATGAGTGTGGCAAAGGGCGTGGTGTCGCTGACCGGGCAGGAGAGCCTCAATGGGCTAAGCGTCGTCATGACGCCGAGTTGGGATAACGCAAACGGCGTCACCGGCTGGACGCGCAACTGCAATATTCAAAGTGACAGCGCGTTGCAGCAAGCCTGCGAAGATGTCTTCCGCTTTGATGACGCTAACTAAGGAGCGGCCATGAATATTTCACAGCTCACCGCCCTGTGTCTGCGTTATCAGGGAGTCTTGCTGGATGCCAGCGAAGAGGTGGTTCATGTGGCGGTGGTCGATGCGCCTTCGCATGAATTCCTCGACGCCTTACATTTTGCCACCACTAAACGCATTGAGATCACCTGCTGGACGCGCCAGCAGATGGAAGGTCACGCCAGTCGCGTACAACAAACGTTGCCCTTAGCCGTTCAGGAGAAGCATCAGCCCAGAGCAGAGTTGCTGACCCAAACGTTACAATCTGCGCTGGAACAACGCGCGTCTGATATTCATATCGAACCAGCAGACAATGGATACCGTATCCGCCTGCGTATCGACGGCGTATTGCATCCTTTACCGGATGTTTCACCGGATGCCGGAGTCGCATTAACCGCCAGATTAAAAGTGCTGGGAAGCCTGGATATTGCGGAACATCGCCTGCCGCAGGACGGGCAATTCACTGTCGAACTGGCAGGGAACGCCGTCTCATTTCGTATTGCGACCTTGCCATGTCGGGGCGGTGAAAAGGTGGTATTACGGTTGTTACAGCAGGTGAACCAGGCGCTGGATGTCAACACGCTGGGAATGCAGCCGTTACAACTGGCGGACTTTGCTCATGCCCTACAGCAACCACAGGGACTGGTGCTGGTAACTGGCCCTACCGGAAGCGGCAAAACGGTCACGCTTTATAGTGCCCTGCAAACGCTGAATACCGCTGATATTAATATTTGTAGCGTCGAAGATCCGGTTGAGATCCCCATCGCCGGGCTAAACCAGACGCAAATACATCCGCGTGCCGGGCTCACCTTTCAGGGCGTTTTGCGTGCGTTATTGCGCCAGGATCCTGACGTCATCATGATCGGAGAGATCCGCGATGGCGAAACGGCAGAAATCGCTATTAAAGCCGCGCAAACGGGTCATCTGGTATTGTCCACGCTACACACTAATTCCACCTGCGAAACGCTGGTGCGTTTACAGCAAATGGGCGTTGCTCGCTGGATGCTCTCATCGGCACTTACGCTGGTAATAGCCCAGCGTCTGGTACGTAAACTTTGCCCACATTGTCGCCGACAGCAAGGGGAGCCCATCCATATTCCAGACAATGTATGGCCGTCGCCGCTGCCCCACTGGCAGGCACCCGGTTGTGTACATTGCTACCACGGTTTTTATGGTCGCACGGCCTTATTTGAAGTTCTGCCCATAACACCGGTCATACGCCAGCTTATTTCCGCTAATACCGACATTGAATCGCTTGAAACGCACGCCCGACAGGCGGGAATGCGCACGCTTTTTGAAAACGGCAGCCTGGCCGTGAAGCAAGGCTTAACCACCTTTGAAGAGTTAATCCGCGTATTGGGGATGCCGCATGGCGAGTAAACAACTCTGGCGCTGGCATGGCATAACCGGCGACGGCAATACGCAAGATGGGATGCTATGGGCAGAGAGCCGTGCTTTGCTGCTTATTGCACTACAGCAACAGATGGTTACCCCACTAAGCCTGAAGCGAATCGCCATCAATTCTGCGCAGTGGCGAGGAGATAAAAACGCGGAAGTCATTCATCAACTGGCGACGCTACTCAAAGCCGGGTTGACGCTTTCTGAAGGGCTGGCACTGTTGGCGGAACAGCATCCCAGTAAGCAATGGCAAGCATTGCTGCAATCGCTGGCGCACGATCTCGAACAGGGCATTGCTTTTTCCTATGCCTTATTACCCTGGTCAGAGGTATTTCCGCCGCTCTATCAGGCGATGATCCGCACGGGTGAACTGACCGGTAAGCTGGATGAATGCTGTTTTGAACTGGCTCGTCAGCAAAAAGCCCAGCGACAGCTGGCCGACAAAGTGAAATCAGCATTGCGCTATCCCATCATCATTTTAGCGATGGCAATCATGGTGGTTGTGGCAATGCTGCATTTTGTTCTGCCGGAGTTTGCCGCTATCTATAGGACCTTTAATACCCCGTTACCGGCGCTAACGCAGGGGATCATGACGCTGGCAGATTTTAGTGGTGAATGGGGCTGGCTGCTGGTGTTGTTCGGCTTTCTGCTGGCAATAGCTAATAAGTTGCTGATACGCCGCCCGACCTGGCTTATCACGCGGCAGAAGTTGCTGTTACGCATCCCGATTATGGGTTCCCTGATGCGGGGACAAAAACTCACGCAGATTTTTACGATTCTGGCGCTGACACAAAGTGCAGGGATTACTTTTTTACAAGGGATTGAGAGCGTCAGAGAAACAATGCGCTGCCCGTACTGGGCGCAACTTCTGACACAAATCCAGCACGATATCAGTAACGGTCATCCCATCTGGCTGGCGCTAAAAAATACCGGTGAGTTTAGCCAGCTCTGTTTGCAATTAGTGAGAACAGGAGAGGCATCCGGCTCGCTGGATCTCATGCTAGACAACCTCGCCCATCATCATCGAGATAACACAATGGCGCTGGCGGATAACCTCGCAGCCTTACTGGAACCGGCGTTGCTGATCATAACGGGAGGAATTATCGGTACGCTGGTGGTGGCAATGTATCTGCCAATTTTCCATTTAGGCGATGCGATGAGTGGGATGGGATAACGCTGGCGTGTTGCTCCACGCCAGCGTTGGGAGATTACAGGTTGTTGAAGATGCGGTTTTCTTGTTCCTGCACACGAATAAACGTGGTGCGCTTGGTCAGTTCTTTCAGGCGTGAAGCCCCAACGTATGTACAAGCTGAACGCAGGCCGCCCAAAATATCACGCGCGGTATTTTCAACCGGGCCTCGCAGCGGCAGCTTAACAGTTTTACCTTCTGCTGCGCGGTATTCCGCAACGCCGCCAACGTGGCGTTTCATCGCAGACTCGGAGCTCATGCCGTAGAACAGCATAAATTTCTCGCCGTTCTCTTCAACAATGCGACCACCGCTCTCTTCGTGGCCTGCCAGCATACCACCGAGCATCACGAAATCAGCACCGCCGCCAAAGGCTTTCGCGACATCGCCCGGTGTGGTGCAGCCACCATCGCTGACGATCATCCCGCCCAGACCGTGCGCGGCATCGGCACATTCGATTACCGCAGAAAGTTGCGGATAACCGACGCCTGTTTTGACGCGAGTTGTACAGACAGAACCTGGGCCAATACCAACTTTAACGATATCAGCACCGGAGAGGATAAGCTCCTCACACATTTCACCAGTCACTACGTTGCCAGCACAAATGGTTTTGGTCGGCCACGCTTCACGCGCTTTCGCAACGAACTGCACGAAGTGTTCGGAATAACCATTCGCCACATCAATACAAACGAAGTTTAATGCCGGGTTCAGGTCGAGAATTTGTTTGGTTTTTTCGAAATCCGCATCAGACGTGCCGGTAGAAACCATCACATGTTTCAGCACATCAGCGGAAGAATTGTTGATAAACGCTTGCCACTCTTCGACAGAATAGTGTTTATGCACAGCAGTCAGAATATCAAAAGAAGCCAGCGCAGAGGCCATGGAAAAAGTGCCTACGGTGTCCATATTCGCGGCGATAATCGGCACGCCGGACCAGCTCTGACCTGAATGTTTGAAGGTGAATTGACGTTCCAGTTCAACATCGGAACGACTTTTAAGAGTAGAACGTTTAGGACGGATGAGGACGTCTTTAAAACCTAACTTCAGATCTTCTTCAATACGCATGTGCGGATTCCTGGGGTTAATGGCTATAAGGATAAGAGCGCAACTCCAGTGACGCTATCATACGCACTAATCGATGTGGCGCAAGACTGCGAAATTGTCTTTTTTTACGCTACAATCCCATAAATTTACCTGGTAAATAATGAGCGAATGTTCCATCAATTTCGCTTTTGTACGCTCATTTTTAACATTTTGATAATCATGATGAATTCCCGGGAATATAAATTATGAGGTATATAGTTGCCTTAACGGGAGGCATTGGCAGTGGCAAGAGTACCGTTGCAAATGCGTTTGCAGACCTCGGAATTAACGTCATTGATGCCGATATTATTGCGCGTCAGGTGGTTGAACCAGGTGCACCTGCGCTACGTGCCATTGCTGAACACTTTGGCGCTGACATGATTGCTGCTGATGGGTCATTGCAGCGCAGGGTCTTGCGCGAGCGGATCTTCGCTAACCCGGAAGAGAAAAACTGGCTTAACGCCCTGCTGCATCCGCTGATTCAGCAGGAGACGCAACGTCAGATCCAGCAGGCAACTTCTCCCTATATACTGTGGGTTGTGCCATTGCTGGTAGAAAACTCACTGTATAAAAAAGCGAATCGTGTGCTGGTGGTGGATGTCAGCCCAGAAACGCAACTTAAGCGCACCATGCAGCGCGATGATGTTACTCGCGAGCATGTCGAACAAATTCTTGCTGCCCAAGCAACGCGCGAAGCCCGTCTTGCCGTGGCAGATGACGTCATTGATAATAACGGCGCACCGGATGCTATTGCATCGGATGTTGCCCGCCTGCACGCACACTATTTGCAGCTTGCGTCGCAGTTTGTCTCACAGGAAAAACCGTAATGCAGACCCAGGTCCTTTTTGAACATCCACTAAATGAAAAAATGCGTACATGGCTGCGCATTGAGTTTTTAATTCAACAACTCACCGTAAATTTACCCATCGTTGACTACGCTGGCGCCCTGCATTTCTTCCGTAATGTCAGCGAATTGCTGGATGTTTTCGAGCGCGGAGAAGTGCGCACTGAGCTGTTGAAAGAGCTTGACCGCCAGCAACGTAAACTCCAGACCTGGATTGGCGTGCCAGGCGTTGATCAGAGCCGTATTGAAGCATTAATTCAGCAGTTAAAAACAGCGGGTAGCGTGTTGATTTCCGCGCCGCGTATCGGGCAATTTCTACGTGAAGACAGGCTGATTGCCTTAGTGCGTCAGCGTCTGAGCATCCCTGGCGGCTGTTGTAGCTTTGATTTGCCCACTTTGCATATCTGGCTGCATTTACCCCAGTCACAACGCGACAGCCAGGTAGAAACCTGGATTGCCAGCCTGAACCCGCTCACCCAGGCACTTACCATGGTGCTTGATTTAATTCGCCAGTCTGCCCCCTTCCGCAAACAAACCAGCCTGAATGGTTTTTATCAGGATAACGGTGACGATGCCGATTTGCTGCGCCTGAATCTGGCGCTCGATTCACAGCTTTATCCGCAAATTTCCGGTCATAAAAGCCGTTTTGCGATTCGTTTTATGCCACTGGACAGTGAAAATGGACAAGTACCGGAACGTCTGGATTTCGAACTGGCCTGTTGCTAAGGAGTAAAAATGTCAGAAACTATTACGGTGAATTGCCCTACCTGCGGGAAAACGGTGGTTTGGGGTGAAGTCAGCCCGTTTCGGCCATTTTGTTGCAAACGTTGTCAACTGATCGACCTCGGAGAATGGGCTGCTGAAGAAAAACGAATCCCCAGCAGCGGTGATCTTTCTGAGAGTGATGACTGGAGCGAAGAGCCAAAGCAGTGACATTTTGTCTGATGCCGCACGTAGGCCTGATTAGACGCGGTCAGCATCGCATCAGGCATCTTGCGCAAATGTCGGATGCGGCGTAAACGCCTTGTCCGACCTACAGACGCTTAAGCTTCGCAATTACCGGTTCATTGGCTGGCGGAAAATCATCTGCATTGAGGCTGGCCAGCGTCATCCACTCTCCGGGCTGCCCTTCTTTACCCCACGGCTCCCCTTCCCAGCTTTCGACCAGCCAGAACCACAGTGTTATATGCCTGTCCGGGAATTCATATTCCAGCTTTTCAAATAGATAAAAATGTTGCGGGGTAATCCCGACTTCTTCCTGAAGTTCACGCACCACCGCTCGTTCCGGTGTTTCGCCCATTTCAATTTTACCGCCTGGAAACTCCAGTTTATTCGCCATGTGCGCATCTGCGGCACGACGAGTAATAAAAATTTCATTGTTCTCGTTGCGAATAATACCCACCGCAATTTGCAGTTTTTTCATTGTCTTAAACCTATAAAAAAGGCGCAGAATCCTGCGCCTTTTATTTCAACAGTTAGCTTTTATTGCAGGCGACCATGGCACTGCTTGTATTTTTTACCAGAACCGCACGGGCAAGGATCGTTACGTCCTACTTTGCGCTCACCGGTTTGCGCCGCCAGTGCCGCTGCGGCTGCAGAGTCGTCATCCTGATGGCTAAGCTGCTGCATTTGCGCTAAACGCTCGGCTTCCATACGACGCTGTTGTTCCAGCTCCTCAACCTCTTCAGGCATACGTACCTGGACTTTGCTCAGCGTGCTGATAACTTCATATTTCAACGACTCCAGCATCGCTGCAAACATGGAGAACGATTCACGTTTGTATTCCTGCTTCGGATCTTTCTGTGCATAGCCACGTAGGTGGATACCCTGACGCAGATAGTCCATCGCTGCCAGGTGCTCTTTCCACAGGGAGTCAAGCGTTTGCAGCATGACGCCTTTCTCGAAGTGACGCATCATCTCAGCACCAACCACTTCTTCTTTACGCTGATACACTTCGATGGACTGCGCCAGAATACGCTCACGCAGCGTCTCTTCATGCAGTTCAGGCTCTTTGTCCAGCCACTCGGCAATCGGCAAATCGAGGTCGAAATCGTTTTTCAGACGTTCCTGCAGACCCGGAATATCCCACATTTCTTCCAGTGACTGTGGCGGAATGTAGGCATCGATGGTCGCTTTGAACACATCTTCACGAATGCTGTTGATGGTTTCGCTCACATCGCTAACATCCAGCAGTTCGTTACGCTGGGAGTAAATGGCGCGACGCTGGTCGTTAGCCACGTCATCATATTCCAGCAGTTGCTTACGAATATCGAAGTTACGGCTTTCAACTTTACGCTGGGCGTTGGCAATCGCTTTGGTCACCCACGGGTGCTCAATGGCTTCGCCTGGTTTCATACCCAGTTTACGCATCATGCCGGATACTCGGTCGGAAGCAAAAATACGCATCAGCGCATCTTCCATCGACAGGTAGAAACGGGAAGAACCAGCATCCCCCTGACGACCAGAACGACCGCGCAACTGGTTATCGATACGACGAGATTCGTGACGTTCGGTGCCGATGATATGCAGGCCACCTGCTGCCAGTACCGCATCGTGACGTACCTGCCAGTCGGCTTTAATTTTTTCAATTTGCTCTGCGGTCGGGTTTTCCAGCGCGGCAACTTCTGCCTGCCAGCTACCACCAAGCACAATGTCAGTACCACGACCTGCCATGTTGGTCGCGATGGTCACCGCTGCCGGATAACCTGCCTGAGCAACAATCGCCGCTTCGTTGGCGTGGAATTTGGCGTTGAGGACGTTGTGTTTGATACCGGCTTTGGTCAGCTCATTTGACACCAGTTCCGATTTTTCGATGGAGATAGTACCCACCAGCACCGGCTGACCTTTCGCAGTACGTTCTTTGATATCTTCAATGATCGCCTGAATTTTTTCTGCTTCGGTCATGTAGACCAGGTCTGGCAAATCTTTACGAATCATCGGACGGTTGGTCGGAACGACTACGGTATCCAGCTTGTAAATTGAGCTGAATTCGAATGCTTCGGTATCAGCAGTACCGGTCATCCCTGCCAGTTTTTCATACAGACGGAAGTAGTTCTGGAAGGTGATAGAAGCCAGCGTCTGGTTTTCGTTCTGGATCTGCACACCTTCTTTAGCTTCAACAGCCTGGTGCAGACCATCGGACCAGCGACGCCCCTGCATGGTACGACCGGTGTGTTCGTCAACGATGATAACTTCGCCATCTTTAACGATGTAATCGACGTCGCGAGTAAACAGCGCATGAGCGCGCAGCGCCGCCGTTACGTGATGCATCAGCATGATGTTGGCCGGAGAGTACAGCGACTCCCCTTCATCCATGATGCCTTCTTTCACCAGCAGTTCTTCAATCAGCACCAGACCACGTTCGGTCAGGTTCACCTGGCGAGATTTTTCATCAACCGAGAAGTGGCCTTCACCCTGGAAGGTTTCGGAGTCTTCTTTTTCCTGACGGATCAGGTGCGGAATGATTTTATTCACACGTTTATACATTTCCGAGCTGTCTTCAGCCGGGCCGGAAATAATTAGCGGTGTACGCGCTTCATCGATCAGGATGGAGTCCACTTCGTCCACCAGCGCATAGTGCAGTTTACGCTGTACACGTTCTTCAGGGCTGAACGCCATGTTGTCGCGCAGGTAGTCAAAGCCGTATTCATTGTTAGTACCGTAAGTAATGTCAGCCGCGTAAGCCTCACGCTTTGCCGGCGCAGGCATTCCCGGCAGGTTGACGCCGACGGTCAGGCCGAGAAATTCAAACAGCGGACGGTTGTTTTCGGCGTCACGTTGCGCCAGGTAGTCGTTGACGGTAACAACGTGCACACCTTTACCGGTTAATGCGTTCAGGTAAGCAGGCAGCGTTGCGGTCAGGGTTTTACCTTCACCAGTACGCATTTCCGCGATGCAACGTTCATTAAGAACCATACCGCCGAGCAACTGTACATCGAAGTGACGCATACCAAAGACGCGCTTACTTGCTTCACGCACGACGGCGAAGGCTTCCGGGATCAGATTTTCCAGCACTTCGCCTTTTTCCAGGCGCGCGCGGAACTCTGCGGTTTTCCCTTTCAGTTCTTCGTCGGAGAGTTTTTCCATCTCCGGTTCCATGGCATTGATGATGTTCACCACTTTGCGCATCCGGCGCAGGGTACGATCGTTACGACTACCGAAAACTTTAGTTAATAATTTGATTAGCATAATAAAATCTCAAACACCCCGCGTTGCGGAGTTAATAAAATGAAATAAAGGTTTATTGTTGTTAGCTGAGGCGTTGAGGGCCAGCACGGATGCCTTGCGCCAGGCTTATCCAGACGGGCGTGCTGAATGTTGCTTGTGGGGTAAAATGCGCATAATCAATGCGATAATCATTTTCAGACGGCGAGCCTTCCTGGGTCAGCAGCGCGCTGAGCGTATCCAGTAAAGCAAGATGTTGCGCCTGAAGAGGCAAAGATTCTTCGGCAACGGGCAGCGTTTGCGGTGCCATTGCGAAGGAAAGATGACGGATTACCGTGCGAATTGCGTGCTGATGCCAGTAATCAACAGAATAGTTTGAGTTCGGGCGGCGCGTGTTCGCTTCCAGCAAGGCCAACTGACCAAAGTTAACTTTGGCGGAAGGCTCGTGGTTGCGGGTTGTCGCTTTTGCGGGCGCATTTGGTTCGGCGGCGTTGCTGAGCGCAGGCAAACCTAAACTCGCCGCGACCATCCCTAACAAGAGATGCGGCCAGAAGTAGCGTTTACCAAACTGTCGCCAGCGCGTCAGTATTCCACTCACGTTATTGCCATCCCGATCGTATTCAAACGTTTTTAGCGCACAAATCTTATCATTAAAGCCTGAAGTCCACAGCAGGAATGAAGATAAGTTGTACGTAAAAGTGCTTAAGAAAACAGCGTTCGCACCGTTTCTTACGGCTCTGATAAAAGCTCAAAAAAAACGACTGGTTCACCTGGCCGGAGAGAGTGCCAGATTTGCCAGTCGAATTTTATACGACAGTATAAATGTCGTTATGCCAGTACGGCTGAAGGCGCTTTGAAGGCCAACGGCAGTTCTGCGTCGTCCTGGAAGGTCACATATTCCCAGGCTTCCTGTTTTGCCAGGACAGCCTGCAACAATTTGTTATTCAGTGCATGACCGGATTTATAAGCGGTAAATGCACCAATAATGTTGTGACCACACATGAACAAGTCACCGATCGCATCGAGCATTTTGTGACGAACAAATTCGTCTTCAAAACGCAGACCGTCTTCGTTCAGTACGCGATAATCGTCAACAACGATGGCACAATCGAAACTGCCGCCCAGGCACAAACCACGGGACTGCAGGTATTCGATATCACGCATGAAACCGAACGTACGCGCACGGCTGATCTGGCGCATAAACGCATCAGCAGAGAAGTTCATCGCATAACGTTGATTGCTGGAATCGATAGCCGGATGGTTGAAATCGATGGTGAAATCCAGCGAAAAACCATTGTATGGCTTAAATTCAGCCCACTTATCGCCATCTTCGACACGAACAGTCTCTTTGATGCGAACAAATTTCTTGGCGCAGTTCAGCTCGTCAATACCCGCATCAAGCAGCAGGTAAACAAACGGAGCGGCACTACCGTCCATGATCGGGATTTCCGGTGCGTTAACTTCGATAACAATGTTATCGATGCCTAAGCCCGCGAGCGCAGCATTCAGGTGCTCAACGGTTGAAATCCGTACATCATGCTCGTTGACCAGACACGTACAGAGCATGGTATCACGCACAGATTTGGCATCGGCCGGAAAATCTACCGGTGGATTCAAGTCGGTGCGACGATAGATGACCCCGGTGTTGGCCGGCGCAGGGCGTAACGTCAGAGTGACTTTCTTGCCGGTATGTAAACCGACACCCGTCGCCTGAACGATACGTTTAAGTGTCCTTTGTTTGATCATCGTATTATCTCGCCAAATTACCTATCCAACCGAAGTGTACTATACATTCGGCAGGCCAGTTTAGCACAAAGAGCCTGGTAACCCAAATTCCAGCTTAATCTTAGTCAGCTTGCTTACGCAGGAAAGCTGGGATATCCAGATAATCCGGCTCTTTCGCAGTTTGCGGCGTATTGTCGTTCACCACTTTAGCTACCGGTTTCTGCTCTTGCGTCAGCGGTGCCATACCGTGCTGCTGGTAACGATCCATCACCGGCTGCTGAACTTGTTTATTGGTCACCAGAGTGATTTCAGGACGTTTGTCCATGCCGATACCTGTTGCAACCACGGTTACACGCAGTTCGTCGTTCATATCCGGGTCAAGAGAAGTACCGATAACCACAGTCGCGTTATCCGAAGCAAATGCACGGATGGTGTTACCTACGGTTTCGAACTCATCCAGACGCAAGTCGAAGCCCGCCGTGATGTTAACCAGCACGCCGCGCGCACCAGACAGGTCGATGTCTTCCAGCAATGGAGAAGAGATAGCCATTTCAGCCGCTTCTTCCGCACGATCTTCACCGCTCGCCACGCCAGAACCCATCATTGCGTAGCCCATTTCAGACATCACGGTACGTACGTCTGCAAAGTCCACGTTCATCAGACCCGGACGAGTAATCAGTTCGGCGATACCCTGAACTGCGCCTTTCAGCACATCGTTCGCGGCGCCAAACGCATCAAGCAGGGAGATACCGCGCCCCAGCACTTTCAGCAGTTTGTCGTTCGGGATGGTGATCAATGAGTCCACATGCTTGGACAATTCAGTGATCCCCTGCTCCGCGAAGGCCATACGCTTCTTGCCTTCAAAGTTGAAAGGCTTAGTCACGACAGCAACGGTCAGGATACCCAAATCTTTTGCCACTTCAGCAACGACCGGCGCAGCACCTGTACCAGTACCACCACCCATACCTGCTGCAATAAATACCATGTCTGCACCTTCCAGCGCCGCACGTAGTGCATCGCGATCCTCATCAGCCGCATTACGGCCAACTTCTGGATTAGCGCCAGCGCCCAGTCCTTTGGTGATACCACTACCGATCTGAATCGTCTGCCCAACCGCCGTTTTACGCAGCGCCTGTGCATCGGTATTTACCGCGAAAAATTCAACACCTTCAATGCGCTCACGCACCATGTGCTCAACAGCATTACCGCCGCCGCCGCCGACGCCGATGACTTTAATCACCGCGTCGTTGGTAAGTTCCATTGGTTCAAACATAGTTTCTCTCCGATATGTGCCTGTCGCCTGAGGCCGTAATCACCGTCGACCTCATAAAAATTAAAACTCTTTTCGCAGCCAACTATTGAGTCGCTTGATCCACGAGCCAACTGATGCTGTAACACGTTTTTCTACTTCCGCTTCACCGTTAAGATGTGACTCTTTCCCGTAGTGAAGCAATCCCACAGCCGTCGAGTAATACGGCTCCTGAGCATAATCAGTTAAACCGGTGATATTCAGCGGCGCGCCAATACGCACCTGCGTATGAAACACGCGCTGAGCGCAGGCGGCAAGTCCTTCGATCTGCGCCGCGCCACCGGTTAATACAATGCCCGCCGCCAGGTGATGTTTCACGCCTTGTTGGCGAAGCTTTTCCTGGAGCTGCAATATCTCTTCGTTGACCAGGTTGAGCAACTCGGTATACCGTGGCTCAATCACCTCCGCCAGCGTCTGACGTTGCAGACTACGCGGTGGTCGCCCACCTACGCTCGGCACTTCCACGCTCTCATCTTTACCGACGATGGAACCCAACGCGCAGCCATGGCGAACTTTAATCGCTTCGGCGTCGCTTGGCGGCGTGCCAAAGGCATAGGCAATGTCGCTGGTCACCACATTGCCAGCATAAGGAATTACCTTGGTGTGGCGCAATGCCCCACCGGTATAAACGGCGATATCCATTGTACCACCACCGATATCGACGACGCAGACTCCCAGTTCACGTTCGTCTTCCGTCAATACCGAATAACTTGATGCCAGTCCGGCAAATATCAGTTGGTCAACTTTCAGCCCACAACGTTCAACCGCTTTGACGATGTTTTTCGCCATATCGTTGTGACATGTGATCAGGTGCACTTTTGCCTGCATTCGCACGCCCGAAAGTCCTACCGGATTTTTGATCCCTTCCTGATAGTCAATCGCATATTCTTGCGGGATCACATGCAACACACGATGTTCATCGCGCACACGCACCGATTTCGCGGTATGGACGACGTTTTCCACATCTTCTTGCGTCACTTCTTCTTCAGAAATGGGCACCATACCAATTTCATTCTGGCAGCTGATGTGCTTACCAGAAAGCGCCAGATATACCGAAGAGATCTGGCAATCTGCCATCAATTCTGCCTGGTCAATGGCGCGTTGTACGCATTTGACCACAGATTCGAGGTCGTTAACCCCGCCTTTATCCATACCACGTGACGGGCAGCTGCCCACACCAATGATATTGACCATACCGTCGGGCAGAACTTCCCCTACTAAAGCGGCAACCTTCGCGGTGCCGATCTCCAGTCCTACTACCAGTTTTCTGTCCGTCGCCTTGATCATTGTTGTTCTGCCTGTGCCTGATTTTGTTGCTGAGTAGATTCCTCCGGCGGCAAGGGCGCCCAGCCTACTGCCGCTCCAGAGTCATAACGCAAATCAACGTAGCTAATCCGTTTGCCATCGGTTTGCGCCTGCTGCTGTAAAACCGGATAAAGTTCTACAAAGCGAGCCAAACGTTTCATCGTATCGCCCCGGCCAAGGTTGAGCTTAATATCGTTATTCAGCGTCAACTGCCAGGAACGCCGCGCGGTCATTGCCGCTTCCTTCAGAGTAAATCTGTCCTTTGCCAGCATTTGCCCCATTTCGCGATAACCCTGCAACACTTCATTGGCGCTGCCTTCCGGGCCATACAACATCGGGAGCACCTGCTTGCTGGTGCGATCTGGCGGCACGCTGAAGGTGTTTCCTTCGGCGTCTACCATATGTTGATCATTCCACCGCGCAATCGGCACATATTCAACCAGATGAATCTTCAATTCATCAGGCCACTGCTTTCTGACGCTCACCTGCTTAATCCACGGCAGGCGTTGTTCAATTTGCGTCTGGATGATGTTGACATCCTGAGTCATAAAAGTACCCGGCTCACCCAATGCCAGGATCGACTGCCGGATATCGTCATTACGCGTGTAATGGCGTTCACCGGTCAACACCAGCTTTGAGAGCGGCAGGCGTTGCGCATCTTCCATCCAGCCCAACACGACCCAGCCGCTCACCAACACAGTCGTTAAAACCGTCAACAGGAAAAGTATCCCCGCCAGACGCGTTCCATTATTGCGGTGAGAAGAAATTTCTTCTTCACTGTTTCGCGTGTTCAGAGCAGCCTGCGACATATTAGTCCGCCAGTTCCAGAATTCGTACTACCAACTGCGAGAAGCTTAAGCCTGCCTGACGTGCCGCCATCGGCACCAGACTGTGGCTGGTCATACCCGGAGAGGTATTGGCTTCCAGCAGATAAAACTGTCCATCGCTGTCCAGCATGACATCAATACGCCCCCATCCTTTGCAACCTAAAGTCGTCCATGCTTTCAGCACTAATGCCTGCAAATTGGCCTCTTGTGCCGCGTCTAAACCTGCGGGGCAGAAATACTGTGTCTCATCAGAGAGATACTTCGCCTCATAATCATAGAAGGTTCCGGCGGGTTGAATACGTATTGACGGTAAAATTTCTTCACCGAGTATCGCAACAGTGAACTCCGGCCCACTTAGCCATTTTTCAATCAATACTTCTTCATCGTGCTGAAATGCCAATCTTAATGCATCTTGTAGAGCATTTTCTGCTACTACTTTTGACATTCCCACGCTGGAACCTTCGCGGCTCGGCTTAACGATTAATGGTAAACCCAGAGCAGAAATTTCGGCTAACTGCTTATCGCTAATGCCTTTTTCAAACTCTGCGCGGGTTAACGCTACCCACGGCGCTACGGGTAAACCAGCACCTTGCCACAGCAGTTTGCTGCGTAGTTTATCCATTGAAAGCGCAGATGCCATCACTCCGCTGCCGGTATAAGGCAGTCCCATCAGCTCAAGCATCCCCTGCAATGTGCCGTCTTCACCGCCGCGCCCGTGCAGAGCGATAAATACTTTCTGAAATCCCATCGATTTCAGTTGCGTCACGTCAACTTCTTTCGGGTCGACAGGATGCGCGTCGACGCCGCCTTCGCGCAGCCCGGCTAACACTGCGGCACCAGAGTTCAAAGAAACTTCCCGTTCTGCGGAGGTTCCGCCCAACAGAACCGCGATTTTATCAGTCATGTTGTTCTTCCTCCGGAGTTTGCGGCTTCAGTTTGATTTCAGCTAAAGAACGGGCAATTTTTCCGATATTACCAGCCCCCTGAACGAGAATCAGGTCGTTACCGGTTAATACCGGTGCTAGCATCTCGGCTACCTGCGCCGGGTCCGGCACCAGAATGGGGTCAATTTTCCCACGTCCACGAATCGTGCGACACAGCGAACGGCTGTCCGCTCCCGGAATTGGCGCTTCGCCAGCCGGATACACTTCCAGCATCAACAGGGTATCAACCTGCGTCAGCACATTGGCGAAATCATCATACAGGTCGCGCGTACGGGTAAAACGGTGCGGCTGAAACAGCATTACCAGGTTTTTATCCGGCCAGCCTGCACGCGCCGCCTTAATGGTGGCGTCCACTTCGGTCGGGTGGTGACCGTAGTCATCGACCAGCATTGCTGTACCACTTTTACCGTTGACCGGCTCCAGCGGGAATTCACCGAGGAAATCGAAGCGACGACCGGTTCCCTGGAAGCTCTCCAGCGCACGCAGAATAGCGTCGTCGTCAATCCCCTCTTCCGTAGCAACCGCAACCGCAGCCGCCGCGTTCAGCGCATTATGACGACCAGGCGCATTCAGGGTTACGCGCATTGGCTCTTTGTCCTGGCGTAGCAGCGTAAAGTGTCCCTGCGGACCAATCTGCTGATAATCTTCTACACGCACGTCGGCATCTTCGCTGAAGCCGTAAGTTGTGGTCTGACGCCCCACGCGCGGTAACAATTCGCGGATCACCGGATCGTCAACACACATTACCGCACGCCCATAAAACGGCAGGTTGTGCAGAAAATTAATAAAGGTCTGTTTTAAATTCTCAAAGTCGCCCTGGTAGGTATCCATATGGTCGGCTTCGATATTGGTGACAATCGCCACCATGGGTTGCAGATGCAGGAACGATGCATCGCTCTCATCCGCTTCGGCAATCAGGTAGCGGCCATGCCCCAAACGTGCATGAACGCCAGCCGCTTTTACCAGCCCACCGTTAACGAAAGTTGGATCGAGACCCGCTTCCGCATAGATGCTGGAAACCATCGCGGTGGTTGTCGTTTTGCCGTGCGTTCCGGCAATGGCGATGCCATGACGAAAACGCATTAACTCAGCCAGCATTTCCGCGCGACGGATCACCGGAATACGCGCTTCATGGGCGGCAACAATCTCAGGGTTGTCAGCAGAAATTGCACTGGAAACAACGACCACGCTGGCGTCGCGCACGTTTTCCGGGCGATGGTTGAAGTAAATCGTCGCCCCCAGATTCATTAACTGCTGCGTGACCGGATTTGGCGCTAAATCTGAACCACTGATCTGATACCCTTCATTGGCCAGAACTTCGGCAATACCGCCCATACCGGCACCACCGATGCCGACAAAGTGAATGTGCCGAACGCGACGCATTTCGGGCACGATGTAACGCAGTTTTGCCAATTGTTGTGTATTCATTCTTTACGCCATTAACTTCTCAAATTCATGCGATGCAAAAGGCATCGCCACAATTACGCCCGGGCAGCCCGGCTCACTTCATTTGCCACTCGCTCGGTGGCATCCGGGATGGATGCAGCACGGGCGCGTTCTGCCATGGTTAATAAGGTTTCTCGCGACCACCCGGCCAGGGTGTTGGCGACAGCATCCACAGTAAGCTGTGGTTGCTCGATAATTTTGGCTGCGCCCGCTTTTTCCAGCGGCAGTGCATTCCAGTATTGCTGGCGGTCTTTATGCTGAAACGGCACAAACAATGCTGGTAACCCCGCCGCAGCGATTTCACTCACCGTCAACGCACCAGAGCGGCAAACGACAACATCCGCCCACGCATACGCCGCCGCCATATCATCAATAAATTCCGTCACTTTATGCTGCGGTTGCCCTGCTTCGGCATACGCTTGTTCAACGGATTGTTGCGAACCTTTGCCGCTCTGATGCCAGATAGTGACTGAATCGCCCAGCTTTGCTGCAACCAGCGGCATTGTCTGGTTAAGAATGCGTGCGCCCTGAGAACCACCCACTACCAACACACGAACCGGACCTTCACGTCCAGCCAAACGTTGCTGCGGCAACGGCAGCGCCAGCACATCGGTACGAACAGGATTACCCACCACTTCCGCATTAGGGAAAGCGCCTGGAAACGCCTGCATCACTTTGGTCGCAATCTTCGCCAGCCATTTATTGGTTAAGCCCGCAATACCGTTTTGTTCATGAAGTACAACAGGAATGCCTAACGACCACGCGGCCAGACCTCCTGGGCCTGAAACGTAGCCGCCCATACCGAGCACCACGTCAGGTTTATACGCTTTCATAATCGCCCGCGCCTGACGCCAGGCGTTAAAGATACGCAACGGAGCTGCGAGTAACGCTTTAATACCCTTACCGCGTAGACCAGAGATACGAATAAAGTCGATCTCGATACCGTGCTTCGGTACTAAGTCCGCTTCCATACGATCGGCAGTACCCAGCCAGCGAACTTGCCACCCCTGGGCCATTAAATGATGCGCAACCGCAAGCCCCGGGAACACATGTCCGCCAGTGCCGCCAGCCATCACCATTAATCGCTTCCCTTGACCACTCATCGTGAACCTCGTACAAACGCCTGCGCTTTCTCCAGACGCGTTTCATAATCAATACGCAACAGCATCATGATGGCTGTTGACATAATCAGTAAGCTCGAACCACCGTAACTGATTAGCGGCAATGTCAAACCTTTAGTCGGTAACATCCCTGCCGCCGCGCCTACGTTAACCAGTGCCTGGAAACTAAACCAGATGCCAATTGAACAAGCGAGAAAACCGGAAAAACGATGGTCAATTTCTAACGCTTTACGACCAATCGACATCGCGCGAAAAGCGACGAAGAATACCATTAAAAGCGCCAGCACCACACCGATATACCCCAGTTCTTCGCCGATAATGGCGAAAATAAAGTCAGTGTGCGCTTCCGGCAGATACTCCAGTTTTTGTACCGAGTTACCTAAACCTTGCCCCCACAGTTCGCCGCGACCAAACGCCATCAGCGATTGCGTTAACTGATAGCCGCTGCCGAAGGGATCTTCCCACGGGTTCCAGAATGCGGTAACACGGCGGATACGGTACGGTTCAGCGAGGATCAGCAACACAACCGCTGAAATCCCCATACCGATAATGGCAATGAACTGCCACAATTTCGCCCCCGCCAGGAATAGCATTGCCAGCGTGGTCACAAACAGCACCACCACCGTACCGAGGTCTGGCTGCGCCAGCAGCAACACCGCCAGCACCAGAATCACGCCCATCGGTTTCAGGAAGCCACGCAGGTTATTACGCACTTCGTCGCCTTTGCGCACCAGATAGTTGGCGATATAGCAAAACAGCGACAGCTTGGTCAGTTCGGCTGGCTGGATACGCAACAAGCCAAGATCGATCCAACGCGATGCCCCTTTAACCGAGCTACCCACCACCAGCACGATCATCAACAGGATGATTGATCCGAGCAGCATCGTGGCACTGTAGCGTTGCCAGAACTCCATCGGCAGACGCAGCGTAATGATCGCCAGAATGAACGCCAGGATCAGATAGACGCCATCACGCTTCGCGAAGAAGAACGGATCGTTGGTTAAGCGTTGCCCTATGGGCATTGACGCCGAGGTCACCATGATAAAGCCAATCGCCGCGAGGCCGAAGGTCAGCCACAGCAAGGTGCGATCGTACATGATCAGGCTGTCGGTATCTTTTTCCCGCGAGCCCATCACCCAGCCCTTTAGCGCCGTGGAGATCCAGACCAGGATACTGAATCCCGGCAGGCGCGGCATTTTCAGGCGAGGGAGAGATAAACGCATCAACCTAACTCCTTCGCCAGACGAGCAAACTCATTGCCTCGTTGTTCAAAGTTCTTGAACTGATCAAGGCTGGCACATGCCGGGGAGAGCAGAACCATATCGCCAGGCTGAACACGCGGAGCCAGCAAGCGCATCGCCTGTTCCATCGTTTCGGTTTGCTCTGCCACTTCCGGGCGTAACGCCGCCAACTGTGCGCCATCACGACCGAAACAATACAGACGCACGTTATCGCCATTCAGATAGCGCGCCAGTGGGCTGAAGTCTGCCGATTTACCATCGCCGCCCAGCAACAAATGCAGCGTGCCGTCTACGTGCAGGCCATTCAGCGCCGCTTCGGTACTACCGACGTTGGTCGCTTTCGAATCGTTAATCCAGCGCACACCGTTATGCTCCAGCACCACTTCAAAGCGATGCGGCAGACCGGTAAAGGTGGTTAATGCTTTCAGGCTGCTGGCACGCGGTAACCCTGCGGCATCTGCCAGCGCCAGTGCTGCCAGCGCATTGGTGTAGTTATGCTGCCCGGAAAGTTTCATCTCTTTCACGTTCAACACTTTCTCGCCTTTCACCCGCAGCCAGGTTTCACCCTGCTGATGGTTCAGGTGATAGTCACCCATATTGACGCCGAAGCTGACACAACGTTCATCTGCACCGCGAATCGGCATCGTTAAGGCATCATCGGCATTAACCACGCAAACTTTTGCGTTTTCGTAAATACGCAGTTTTGCCGCACGATACTGCTGTAAACCAAATGGATAGCGATCCATATGATCTTCAGTCACGTTCAGAATGGTCGCCGCCACCGCCTGTAAGCTGGAAGTCGTTTCCAGCTGGAAGCTTGACAGTTCCAGCACGTACAGTTCGCACTCAGCATCCAGCAGCATCAAGGCTGGCAGGCCAATGTTGCCACCCACGCCAACGTTAACACCTGCTGCTTTCGCCATTTCGCCCACTAAGGTAGTGACAGTGCTTTTGCCGTTAGAACCGGTGATCGCCACAATCGGCGCTTGTGCTTCGCGGCAGAACAGCTCGATATCGCCAACAATTTCAATTCCGGCATCGGCAGCGGCGCTTAGGGACGGATGCGCCAGCGCAATGCCGGGGCTGGCGACAATCAGATCTGCCGCCATCAGCCATTCATCATTGAGACCGCCTGTATGGCGCTCCACCGCTTCGGGTAATTTATCCAGGCCAGGCGGTGTCATACGCGTATCCATTACGCGCGGCGTCACGCCGCGAGCAAGGAAAAAGTCCACGCAAGAAAGCCCGGTGAGGCCCAGGCCGATAATAACGACATTTTTACCCAGGTAATCAGCCATGATTAACGTACCTTCAGCGTTGCCAGACCAATCAGGACCAGCATCAGCGAAATAATCCAGAAACGCACAATGACGCGCGGTTCCGGCCAGCCTTTCAGTTCATAGTGGTGATGAATCGGCGCCATGCGGAAAATACGTTGCCCGCGCAGTTTAAAGGAGCCGACTTGCAAAATAACCGACAGGGTTTCGACGACAAACACGCCGCCCATAATCACCAGCAGGAATTCCTGACGCAGCAGTACGGCGATAATGCCCAACGCGCCGCCTAATGCCAGCGAACCAACATCGCCCATAAAGACCTGTGCCGGATAGGTGTTAAACCACAGGAAGCCCAGCCCTGCTCCGACTATCGCGGTACAGACAATGACCAGTTCCCCTGCATGTCGCAGATACGGTATGTGTAAATAGCTGGCAAAGTTCATGTTGCCGGTCGCCCACGCCACCAGCGCAAAACCACCAGCGACAAATACGGTCGGCATAATCGCCAGGCCATCAAGACCATCGGTCAGGTTTACCGCGTTACCGGTGCCGACAATAACGAAGTAGGCCAGCAGGATGTAGAACAAACCTAACTGCGGCATCACATCTTTAAAGAACGGTACAACCAGTTGCGTTGCTGGCGTGTCTTTCCCGGCAAGGTACAAAGCGAAAGCAACACCCAGCGCAATGACCGACATCCAGAAATACTTCCAGCGTGCGATCAACCCTTTGGTGTCTTTGCGCACGACTTTGCGATAGTCATCAACGAAGCCAATGATGCCGTAACCAACCAGCACCACCAGTACGCACCAGACATACGGGTTAGACGGGTAAGCCCACAGCAGTACGGAGATCACAATCGCCGTCAGGATCATAATCCCGCCCATAGTCGGCGTACCGCGCTTGCTGAAGTGCGATTCCGGGCCATCGTTACGCACCACCTGACCAAAGGAGAGTTTTTGCAGATGAGCAATCATGCGCGGCCCCATCCACAATGAGATGAACAGCGCGGTCAGCAGGCTGACGATGGCGCGAAACGTCAGATAGGAAAAGACGTTAAAGCCGGAATAATATTTGACCAAATGTTCGGCCAGCCAAACTAACATGTCCCATTCTCCTGTAAAGCGCGTACTACCTCTTCCATGGCAGCACTACGTGAACCCTTAACTAAAATCGTAATCACCTGTTGCTCTGCAATCAGTGACTTAAGACGCGTAATTAACGCGGATTTATCAGCAAAATGTTCGCCAACACCGCTGGCGGTGCTGATAGCATGGCTTTGTTTTCCCACGCTTAATACACGGTCAATGCCCGCCGCTTTTGCCGCTTCGCCCACCTGTACATGGCAGGCTTCGCTTTCAGCGCCCAGTTCCGCCATATCGCCCACCACCAGCACGCGGTAGCCCGGCATTTCAGCCAGTACCTGGACTGCTGCGGTCATTGAACCGACATTGGCGTTGTAGGAGTCGTCGAGCAGCAACTGGTTTTCTGCCAGTTGGATGGGGAACAGACGGCCTGGAACAGCTTTCAGATTTGCCAGCCCCGCTTTGATAGCATCAAGCGTTGCGCCCACGGACATGGAGAGCGCAGCGGCTGCCAGCGCATTCGCAATATTGTGACGCCCCGGCAACGGCAGCAGAACATCGACGCTACCTGTTGGGGTTTGCAGGGTAAATTCCGTACCGTGCGAAGTCACATGGATATTGGTGGCGGTGAAATCGCTGTTGGCGGCATTGGGTGAGAAACGCCACACTTTGCGTGAGCCAATTACGCTCTGCCAGTTCAGCCAGTCGTTGTTGTCGGCGTTCATAATGGCGATACCGTTTTCCGGCAGGCCGCTAAAGATTTCACCTTTCGCTTTCGCGACACCCGCAAGCGAGCCAAAACCTTCCAGATGCGCCGCTGCCAGGTTGTTGACCAGCGCCGCTTCCGGGCGAGTCAGACTCACAGTCCAGGCAATTTCGCCCTGATGGTTCGCGCCAAGTTCAATAACTGCGTAATCGTATTCCGGCGTTAAGCGCAACAGCGTCATCGGCACGCCGATGTCGTTGTTGAGATTGCCTGCCGTATAAAGCGTGTTGCCGCACTGGCTTAAAATCGCCGCCGTCATCTCTTTAACGGAGGTTTTGCCGGAGGAACCTGTCAGAGCAACCACGCGCGCCGGAACTTGCTGGCGAACCCATGCAGCCAGTTCACCAAACGCCAGACGCGTATCTTTAACGATTAACTGCGGCAGATCGATATCCAGCGGACGGCTAACCAGTAGTGCGCCCGCGCCGCCAGCTTTCGCCTGGTCAGCAAAGTCATGAGCATCGAAACGTTCGCCTTTCAGGGCAACAAACAGGCAGCCCGGCGTCAGTTTTCGCGTGTCAGTGGTTACAGCATCAAGGGTGATATCTGCACCTTGCAGTTCACCGTTGAGAATATCGGTAAGTTGGCTAAGGGTTACGCTAATCATGCAATCACCCCCAGCAGACGCGCCACCGTGACGCGATCGGAGTAGTCCAGACGCTGATTGCCAACAATCTGATAATCTTCATGGCCTTTGCCCGCGACCAGCACCACATCATTCTCTTTAGCCTGCATAACGGCGCACGTTACCGCTTCAGCGCGGCCTTCCATCACTTTGACATGTCCGGCGTCTAACATTCCCGCCAGAATATCGTTGATGATAGCGCGCGGTTCTTCGGTACGCGGGTTATCGTCCGTCACCACCGCCACGTCAGCAAATTCTTCAGCAATTGCGCCCATCAGTGGACGTTTGCCTTTATCACGATCGCCGCCGCAGCCGAAGACGCACCACAGCTTGCCCGCACAGTGCAGGCGCGCCGCCTGTAAGGCTTTTTCCAGTGCATCCGGCGTATGCGCGTAATCCACCACCACCGTCGGTTTGCCTGGTGCGGTGAACACTTCCATACGTCCGCAAACCGGTTGCAGACGCGCGGCGGTTTTCAGCAGATCGGCCAGCGGATAGCCCAGCGCCAGCAGTGTCGCCAGCGCCAGCATCAGGTTGCTGACGTTAAAAGCGCCCATCAAGCGGCTTTCTATTTCCCCATCGCCCCAACTTGAGCTAAAGCGAATAGTCGCGCCACTGTCGTGATAGTTCACGTCGATCGCTTTCAACCAGCGGCCATGACCGTTCGGATTGATATTGTCTTCCATCGACACCGCAACCGCGTCCGGCAGTTTTGCCAACCAGCGACGACCCACTTCATCATCAGCGTTAACAATTGCCTGACCGCAATGATGTTCAGAATAAAGCAACCATTTCGCCGCTTCGTAGTGTTCCATATCACCATGATAATCAAGGTGATCGCGGCTTAAATTAGTAAAGACCGATGCCGCAAATTTCAATGCCGCCACACGGTGCTGTACCAGCCCGTGGGAGGAAACTTCCATCGCGCAAAAAGTCGCGCCCTGATCCACCAGCCCCGCCAGCTCATGCTGAACGTCAACTGCCGATCCGGTTGTATTTTCCGTCGGGATGACTTTCCCCAGCAGGCCGTTACCAACGGTGCCCATTACCGCGCTGGTTTCGCCAAGCAGTTGGCTCCACTGCGCCAGAAGCTGGGTAGTCGTGGTTTTGCCGTTGGTGCCCGTTACGCCCACGAGACGTAAATTGTCAGAGGGTTCATGGTAAAAGCGGCCCGCCAGTGCAGATAAACGCTCATTGAGCTGGCTGAGATAGATGACCGGTACGCCGTGCATTTCACGGATTTCACCGTCGGTCGCCTCATCTTTCGCCTCTGCAATAATGGCAGCCACACCTTGCGCTATCGCCTGCGGGATATATCGACGCCCGTCCGCCTGATGACCTACTACAGCTACAAAGAGATCGCCCGCCGCAGCCACACGGCTGTCGAGTGTCATCTCTCGCAGTGCTCGCGAAGGTGCGTCTGGCACCCACGGAGCAAGAAGGTCGCGCAAATTACGATCTGCCACCTGTCCCCTCGCCTTGATTAATCACAAATTCATTTTTATCGCCCGTTGTCAGCGCATCCGGCTCGATGTTCATGGTGCGCAATACGCCGCCCATGATGGCACCAAAGACCGGCGCGGAAACGGCGCCGCCGTAGTATTTACCCGCCTGCGGATCGTTGATAACAACAACCAGCGCGAAGCGCGGCTGACTCGCAGGCGCAACGCCTGCGGTATAAGCAATATATTTATTGATGTAGCGACCATCCGGCCCGACCTTTTTCGCAGTACCGGTTTTAATGGCGATACGATAGCCTTTAATCGCCGCCTTCACGCCACCGCCGCCCGGTAGCGCCACGCTTTCCATCATATGCACCACGGTGCGAACAATGGATTCCGGGAAGACACGTTCACCGGGAACCGGGGGGTCAACTTTAGTAATCGACAGCGGGCGATAAATGCCGTAGCTGCCGATAGTTGCGTAGACTCGCGCTAACTGTAACGGTGTTACCATTAGCCCGTAGCCGAAAGAGAAGGTGGCCCTCTCTATGTCAGACCACCGTTGTTTTTGAGGATATAAGCCACTGCGTTCTCCGACCAACCCCAAATTGGTCGCTTTTCCCAGTCCAAAACGTGAGTAAGTGTCTACTAACGCTGAGGACGGCATCGCTAACGCCAGCTTGGAAACACCGACGTTACTCGACTTCTGTAATACCCCGGTCAGGGTTAATTCGCTGTAGCGCGCCACGTCTTTGATTTCGTGGCCGTTAATTCGATAAGGAACGGTATTCAGTACCGAGTTTTCCCGCACGACGCCGCGTTGCAGCGCAGTCATCACCACCATCGGCTTGACGGTTGAACCCGGTTCAAAGACGTCGGTGATGGTACGGTTACGCATCGCCTCTTTCGGCGTGCCACTCAGATTGTTTGGGTTATATGACGGGCTGTTAGCCATCGCCAGCACTTCACCGGTGTTGACATCCACCAGCACGGCACTACCGGATTCCGCCTTGTTAAAGGCCACCGCGTTGTTCAGTTCGCGATAAACCAGCGCCTGCAGGCGTTCATCAATACTCAGCGCAAGGTTGTGCGCTGCCTGGCTGTCGGTGGAAGAAATATCTTCAATTACGCGACCGTAGCGGTCTTTTCGCACAATGCGTTCGCCCGGCTGCCCGGTAAGCCATTTATCGAAACTCTTCTCGACACCCTCAATCCCCTGACTATCGACGTTGGTAAAGCCGATGAGGTGAGCGGTCACTTCGCCAGACGGATAATAACGGCGAGATTCTTCACGCAGATGAATCCCCGGTAGTTTTAGTTTCTTGATGTAGTCCGCCATGTCAGGGTTTACCTGACGCGCCAGATAAATAAAGCGTCCTTTCGGGTTGGCGTTAATGCGGGCTGAGAGCTGATCCAGCGGAATGTTAAGCGCGTTAGCCAGCGCCTTCCAGCGGTCACCGACGCTGATACCGCCAGCGTCATGCACTTCTTTTGGGTCAGCCCAGATCGCTTTTACCGGCACACTTACTGCTAATGGGCGACCAGAGCGGTCAGTAATCATGCCGCGTGAGGTGGATACTTGTTGAACGCGAAGAGAGCGCATGTCGCCCTCTTTAACCAGCATATCCGGGGAGATAACCTGTAACCACGCTACGCGCCCGAGCAGAAAAGCCAGCGCCAGTAAAATACAGCCGCATAACAACGCAAAACGCCAACTGATAAAGTTGGCATGTTCTTCCTGACGTTTTGGTTTCTGCGTTTTCGCCGCTGCTTTCATGCGTCGCGTTTATCCTTATTTTTGCACTACGATATTTTCTTGTGATGGATCGACATGCTGCATTTGCAGCTTCTCCGTGGCGATCCTTTCCACCCGGCTATGATCGCCGAGCGCATTCTCTTCAAGAATCAGGTTGCGCCATTCAATGTCTAAAGCGTCTCGCTCCAGCACCAATTGTTCGCGCTGAGCGGTCAGCAAACGGGTATGGTGTGCTGTGGTCACCACAGTCACCGCCGTCAAAATAATGCAAATGAACAGGCAGAGTGGCAGCTTCCCAAATCGCAAAAGATCGTCACCAATGACGCCAGGCAAGGCATGGCGCTCGTGACTTCCCATCGATCCTTTAACTTTGCTTAGAGCTTCTGTCACTCTGCTGATCATGCGTTCGTCCTCTCTGCAATACGCAGAACTGAACTACGGGCGCGAGGGTTCTCTGCCACCTCTTCTTCGCCCGGCATCAACTTGCCTAGTGCTCGCAACTGACGGCCACCCAGTTTTTTGAGCTGCTCTTCGGTCATCGGTAATCCTGCCGGAACCTGCGGACCACGACTGTTTTCACGCATAAAGCGTTTCACAATACGGTCTTCCAGCGAATGAAAACTGATGATCGAAAGCCGCCCACCTGGCGCCAGCACGTTGAGCGAGCTTTTTAGCGCCTGCTCTATCTCCTCCAGTTCACTGTTTACCCAGATGCGCACCGCCTGGAAGGTACGGGTCGCGGGATGTTTGAATTTGTCCTTCACCGGCGTTGCCGCCGCCACCACTTCTGCCAGTTCTTTGGTGCGTGTCATCGGCTGTTCGCGGTTACGCTCGACAATGGCGCGCGCAATACGTTTAGCGAAACGTTCTTCGCCATACGTTTTCAATACCCAGGCGATATCGGCTTCTTCGGCAGTTTGTAGCCATTCGGCAGCGGATTGACCGCGCGTCGGATCCATACGCATGTCCAGCGGGCCATCGCGCATAAAGGAAAAACCGCGTTCAGCATCATCGAGTTGTGGTGAAGAGACGCCAAGATCGAGGAGAATGCCGTCAATCTTGCCGATAAGATCACGCTCGGCGACATATTCGCCCAGCGCGGAGAAAGGTCCATGTATGATGGAGAAGCGCGGATCATCAATAGTCTTCGCAACGGCAATAGCCTGCGGATCGCGATCGATCGCCAGCAAACGTCCCTCTTCGCCAAGCTGCGAGAGGATCAGACGTGAGTGACCACCGCGACCAAAAGTTCCATCAATGTAGATACCGTCAGGACGGATATTGAGGCCATTTACGGCTTCATCCAGCAGCACCGTAGTGTGTTTATAGTTTTCCATCATTTTATAGAGACAAGTCCTGCAGCCGCTCCGATAAGTTTTCGGTAGCCAACTGTTCTGCGTCGATATCTTCCCTGACTTGTTGATGCCAGGTTGTTTCATCCCACAGTTCAAACTTATTGAACTGTCCAACCAACATCACTTCTTTTGTCAGCCCGGCATGTTGCCGCAGTACTGGCGCGATTAACAATCGACCTGCGCCATCCATCTGACATTCGCTGGCATGACCTAACAGAAGGCGCTGCACACGGCGCTCAACCGGGTTCATGCTCGACAGACGCGATAATTTTTGCTCGATAATTTCCCATTCAGGAAGGGGGTAAAGCAGCAGACATGGGTGATGAATGTCAATGGTACACACCATTTGACCGGCAGCGTTCCCGAGCAGCTCTTCCCGATAACGGGTGGGCACCGATAAGCGCCCTTTACTGTCGAGATTGACTAACGTTGCTCCCCGGAACATGCCAGTCTTCCCCCAATTACCACTTTATCCCACAAATTCCCACTAAAAGGAGTTTACGGAGCGGAGGAAAAGCTTGTCAAGCCAGGAACATTCCTTACCGAAGCAAAAAACCCGATGTTTACGACTAATATCTGCATTGTTTAAAAATCGCCCAACGAACGAAGCAAATTAACGTTATGAATAGTTGTAAGAAAAAATCCCACTCATCATTACCGTTTTAAAAACGACTTCTTTTTCCTTAATGAAAATATAAAGTGTCAGTTTGCGACGCGAGCGGCATTTTAGGACATATCGCCCCCGGATAACAGTCCCTGTTGCGCACGCGCCATGCCTGACGTCAGCGACTTTGCGTAAAAGATTAGAAAAGTGTTTGTTTAATCGGCAATTGCCGATTTGCATGTAACAAAATAATGCAATCGCAATCCATCGTTACGACTTAATTATCATTAAGCACATCGAATGAAGTTAATTGGTGAGATATTTAGAAGGTCTTATGGATAATAGTCAGGAATAGTCTTATTTACATAAAGGATATTGATGTCCAATTACGTACTCAATGCGCCAGTCGCAATCAACCGGCGCATCATTTTTTGTTTAACGTTTAGCTACGACTGAGTACGCCGCGACGATAGAGATTTCGTTTGATGCGCGTTAAGCCTGGTTTTGGCTTACGCGGCTCGTCCAGACTCGCCAGGACAATCTCCAGCACGCGCTCAGCGACATCCCGATGACGCTGAGCCACGGCCAGCACAGGACATTGTAAGAAGTCGAGCAATTCGTTATCGCCAAAGGTGGCAATCGCCAGATCGGAAGGCAGTTTACCATCGCGACGCAACGTGACATCCATCACTCCCTGCAACAATGCAAAAGAGGTAGTGAACAGCGCCTGCGGCATCGGATGCGTTTCCAGCCATTTTTCGAATAACTGGGCAGCAGCTTCCCGCTCATAGCTATTGGCATAAAGGAAATGCACTTCGCGCGGATCATCTTTCCAGGCAGTTCGGAAACCCTGCTCACGCAGGAAGCTGACAGAAAGCTCCGGCAGCGCGCCAAGATAAAGTACCGTTTCGGCCGGAAACTTACGTAACTCTTCCGCCAACATTTCGGCATCATCCTGGTCGGCACCAACCACGCTGGTGAAATGTTCACGATCGAGGGCGCGATCCAGCGCGACAATTGGGAACGGGTCATTAGCCCAGCGTTGATAGAAAGGATGCTCTGGCGGCAGCGAAGTCGAAACAATGATGGCATCGACCTGACGCTGTAAAAGATGCTCAATACAACGCATTTCGTTGTCTGGCTGATCTTCGGAACAAGCAATGAGTAGCTGATAGCCGCGTTGACGCGCCTGGCGTTCAAGATAGTTAGCAATGCGGGTATAACTTGTGTTCTCAAGATCGGGGATAACAAGACCAATAGAACGTGTGCGTCCAGCACGAAGCCCAGCCGCCACGGCATTCGGGTGGTAATTGTGCTCACGCACCACTGCCATGACTTTCTCAACGGTTTTGTCGCTCACACGGTATTGCTTCGCTTTGCCGTTAATAACATAGCTTGCAGTGGTCCGCGACACTCCCGCCAGCCGAGCGATTTCATCCAGTTTCACAATTGCCCCTTGCGTAAAATGTAAAAACCATAACCATTGTACTGGTATGGATTAAATTCATTAACATCTAAGCGCAGAAAATTAACTGCGGCAACTGCTTTTATTCCAGGTTCCTACTAAATTCGCAAAAAAAGCCCAACGTGACTTATTGGGCTGCAAATTGCACATTGAGATCATTCTCAACGCATTATTTTATCGCCGCGCGAAAGACCGACGACGCCGGAGCGGGCAACTTCAACAATTTTCGCCACATCGCGAATCGATGCTAAAAATGCGTCGAGTTTATCGCTGGTGCCTGCCAGTTGAACGGTATAAAGCGAAGGCGTGACATCAATGATTTGCCCACGAAATATTTCCGTATTGCGTTTCACTTCGTCACGTCCATAGCCGCTGGCCTGAATTTTCACCAGCATAATCTCCCGCTCAACGTGCGCGCCCTGCCCCAGCTCGCTCACGCGCAACACATCGACCAGCTTGTGTAATTGCTTTTCGATTTGCTCAAGCACTTTTTCATCGCCCACGGTCTGGATGGTCATACGCGATAATGTCGGATCGTCGGTTGGCGCAACGGTCAGGCTTTCAATGTTATAGCCACGCTGGGCAAAAAGGCCGATCACGCGGGATAACGCGCCTGATTCATTTTCGAGTAATACTGATAATATCCGGCGCATAATCAGGTTCTCTCCGTTTTGCTTAACCACATTTCATCCATTCCGCCCCCGCGAATCTGCATCGGATAAACGTGCTCACTGCCATCGACGGTGACATCAACAAATACCAGGCGATTATTTCGTACCTGTTCCAGCGCCTCGCCAAGTTTACTTTCCAGCTCATCCGGGCGCGAAATCTGGATACCAACATGACCATAGGCTTCTGCCAGGCGGACGAAATCTGGCAGAGATTGCATATAAGATTGTGAATGACGGCCGGAATAGATCATGTCCTGCCACTGTTTCACCATCCCCAGATAGCGGTTATTAAGATTCACCACCAGCACCGGAAGCTCGTATTGCAAGGCTGTAGACAGCTCCTGAATATTCATCTGAATACTGCCGTCGCCAGTAACGCAGACCACAGTTTCTTCCGGCAACGCCATTTTGACGCCCAGCGCCGCAGGTAAACCAAACCCCATGGTGCCGAGGCCACCGGAGTTGATCCAGCGACGCGGTTTGTCGAAAGGATAATAAAGTGCGGCGAACATCTGGTGCTGCCCGACGTCGGACGTAACGTAAGCGTCCCCCTTCGTCAGTCGCCAGAGCGTCTCTATCACCGCCTGCGGTTTAATCTTTTCGCTCTGAGTGTCGTATTTCAGGCACTGGCGAGCGCGCCACTGTTCAATTTTCTGCCACCAGTCGCGGATCTCATCCAGTGGTTGCGAAGACGTTTCTTGTGATAACAACTCCAGCATTTGATCCAACACCAGCCGCGCATCGCCAACGATCGGGATGTCGGCGGTCACGGTTTTTGAGATAGAGGTTGGATCAATATCAATATGTAACACCGTCGCATTCGGGCAGTACTTTGCCAGATTGTTAGTAGTGCGATCGTCAAAGCGTACACCAACCGCAAAAATGACATCGGCATTATGCATTGTCATATTGGCTTCGTAAGTGCCGTGCATTCCCAACATTCCCAGCGCCTGACGATGCGTTGCCGGAAACGCGCCTAATCCCATTAATGACGAGACGACAGGAAGATTAAGTTGCTCAATAATCTGTTTGAGTTGTTGATGGCAAGCCGCAGTCACTGCGCCACCGCCTACGTAAACGACCGGTTTTTTCGCCGCAGCCAGCGTTTGTAGTGCACGTTTAATCTGCCCTTTATGACCCAACGTTGTCGGGTTATACGAGCGCATACTGACCGATTCCGGCCAGACGTAAGGTAATTTGTTCGCCGGATTAAGAATATCTTTCGGTAAATCAACCACCACCGGACCAGGACGCCCGCTTGCCGCCAGCCAGAAAGCCTTTTTCAGCACCTGCGGAATGTCTTCCGTTTGCTTAACCAGAAAACTGTGTTTAACCACCGGCCGGGAAATTCCCACCATGTCACACTCCTGAAAGGCATCGTAACCTATCAGCGAGGTTGCCACCTGCCCGGAAAGGATAACCAGCGGAATGGAGTCCATATAGGCGGTGGCGATACCGGTAATTGCGTTGGTGGCTCCAGGACCCGATGTCACCAGCACAACGCCCACTTCTCCGGTCGCGCGCGCCAGGCCATCGGCCATATGTACCGCTGCCTGCTCATGACGAACTAATACGTGATCAATACCGCCCACGGTATGCAATGCATCGTAAATATCAAGGACCGCGCCTCCGGGATAACCGAATACTTGCTTAACGCCCTGATCGATAAGCGATCGGACGACCATCTCGGCTCCAGACAACATCTCCATGGCTTGCCTCACTGTTTGGCGGAAAAAATGTGTAAAACACATTAACCGTCCGATCTTGCTTAAGCAATTGACAAGCTGATTCACAAGCGTGAAGAAATAAGAATAAACAGGAGGAAAGGAGAAAATAAACGATAAAATAATCCAGAATGGCGGACAGAATTGATAATAAATCGGTCAAATTCGACCAGTTACAGCAATTTCTCTATTTTTTCATTATTTCTAAAATCAGGGCAAACATGTATTCAGAATAAAATTCTACATTTAATAAAAAATGCAGAATAAACCAGAATTACGCGCCTGATTTATTCTGCCTTTGTTTAACGTTTACAAATAGAGACTAATTGCTCTTCCATCCATTGATGGCCTTTATCACGCCCGGCAGCCTCATGCCAGGAGAGATAACAGGTTCTGCTATTTTGTTTTAATGGCAGCGGTAATACCTGTAACTCTAAGGACTCAGCGAACTCTTCAGCCAGCCAACGCGGCGCAATAGCAACCAGATGCGTTTGCGACACCACACTAAGAACGCTCATCATTGCCATGCCCTGATACGCGATACTGGCTTGCTTATCTACCGTGTCATACCACGGTTGACTAAATGACGCGAAACGATCAAGCGAAACCGCCGCATGTTGTTCGTTATAAACGTCATGTTTCAGTAATGGGCCTTTAATAGTCGGATGGTTCTTGCTGGCTACCAGCACCATTTCATCTTTAAATAATGGCACACTGGTAAATTCAGGACGATGGAAGTCTTCATAACTAATAACAAACTCCGTTTCCTGATAACGTAGCTGATGTTCGGTGTTCTGATTTAATGAAGACTTGAATATCACATGAATATTTGGCGCGATTTGCTCAATGTGATTATAAATCTGCGAGGTAAGAATGCTATCTAACGGGCTGCAAACGCAAAGATGGAATACACGTTCGCTGCTGGCCGGCTCAAAACCTGAACCTGGTAATTCATTTTGCACTAATTGCAGCGCCTGACGCACAGAGCCAAAAAGTTGAAAAGCGCGGGCAGTCGGTTGGATACCACGCCCATAACGAACAAAAAGCTCGTCATTAAACATCACCTTCAGGCGTGCAACAGCGTTACTGACCGCAGGTTGCGACATGCCCAGAACATGCGCGGCACGGGTAATGTTCTGCTCCTGCATCACGGCATCGAAAACGGTTAATAAGTTTA
The DNA here is from genome assembly GCF_916618735.1 of Escherichia sp. Marseille-Q3837. NCBI lineage: Bacteria > Pseudomonadati > Pseudomonadota > Gammaproteobacteria > Enterobacterales > Enterobacteriaceae > Escherichia > Escherichia sp. Marseille-Q3837. Next base: position 140,377 of record NZ_CAKAKC010000001.1, read on the forward strand.
GATCGACCATGCGTAGCTGTGGCTTGCTTAACTCCGCAATTTCTGGATGATCTGTTTTTACCTCTGACATAGTTAACTCCACTGTCACACTTAACTCCCTTTCCCTTATTGGAATGCAGAGAAATAATCCTGAAAAATATGATTTACCATGCATATAAAATAAGAAAAAGAAAAATGCGTAAAATTAGGAAAACATAAAGATACGGGTTCTGATAAAAACAGAATCCATTGCCGTGCGAAGAGTCATTCACCACAGCATAATAATCCATAATGTTTTTGTTGCGAAAACAATCTAATCATAAGCTCCGCGAATACTCAATCATCCAAAAAATGGATTAAACGTGCGTATTTAATAATTAATTTATATATTTGATGCATTAATTCTTAACATTAATCGATCAATAATATTCATAAAATCAATATCAAAACATTCACTCAAAATATAATTCAATACAAATCATCAGGATAGATAGGGTAAAGAATAAATTTCCCTCCTTCTTACCTCATTGATTAAATGCCATAAATTATTCTGAAGTATGTCCACCAATGAAAGGTATGTGTTGTTAAGCAGAAATTAATATCGACTGTTTTAACCCGCGCAGCACAATTAGCTAATTCAACTCATGCAGAACTCACGCTGACGGGACGTTTTTGTTGCGTCAGGGTTGACATCCGTTTTTGTATCCAGTAACTCTAAAAGCATATCGCATTCATCTGGAGCTGATTTAATGACTCACATCGTTCGCTTTATCGGTCTACTACTACTAAACGCATCTTCTTTGCGCGGTAGACGAGTGAGCGGCATTCAGCATTAAGCCAGCACGCAGTCAAACAAAAAACCCGCGCCATTGCGCGGGTTTTTTTATGCCCGAAGCGAGGCGCTCTAAAAGAGATAAGGACCCAAACCATGAGCCAGCAAGTCATTATTTTCGATACCACATTGCGCGACGGTGAACAGGCGTTACAGGCAAGCTTGAGTGTGAAAGAAAAACTGCAAATTGCGCTGGGTCTTGAGCGTATGGGGGTTGACGTGATGGAAGTTGGTTTCCCCGTCTCTTCGCCGGGCGATTTTGAATCGGTGCAAACCATCGCCCGCCAGATCAAAAATAGCCGCGTATGTGCGTTAGCCCGCTGCGTGGAAAAAGATATCGACGTGGCGGCCGAATCCCTGAAAGTCGCCGAAGCCTTCCGTATTCATACCTTTATTGCTACCTCCCCAATGCACATCGCCACCAAGCTGCGCAGTACGCTGGATGAGGTTATCGAACGTGCTATTTATATGGTGAAACGCGCACGTAATTACACTGATGACGTTGAGTTTTCTTGTGAAGATGCCGGACGCACACCGATTGCCGACCTGGCGCGAGTGGTCGAAGCGGCAATTAACGCCGGCGCCACCACCATCAACATTCCGGATACCGTGGGCTACACCATGCCGTTTGAGTTCGCCGGAATCATCAGCGGCCTGTATGAACGTGTACCGAACATCGATAAAGCCATTATTTCCGTGCATACCCACGACGACTTAGGCCTGGCGGTCGGCAACTCACTGGCGGCGGTACATGCCGGAGCGCGGCAGGTAGAAGGCGCGATGAACGGGATCGGCGAGCGTGCCGGTAACTGTTCGCTGGAAGAAGTGATCATGGCGATTAAGGTACGTAAGGATATTCTCAACGTCCACACCGCCATTAATCACCAGGAAATATGGCGCACCAGCCAGCTAGTTAGCCAGATTTGTAATATGCCGATCCCGGCAAACAAAGCCATTGTCGGCAGCGGTGCGTTCGCACACTCCTCAGGTATTCACCAGGATGGTGTGCTGAAAAACCGCGAAAACTACGAAATCATGACACCAGAATCTATTGGTCTGAACCAAATCCAGTTGAATTTGACCTCTCGTTCCGGTCGTGCGGCGGTGAAACACCGCATGGATGAGATGGGATATAAAGAAAGTGAATATAATTTAGACAACCTGTACGACGCGTTCCTGAAACTGGCAGATAAGAAAGGTCAGGTGTTTGATTACGACCTGGAGGCGCTGGCCTTCATCGGTAAACAGCAAGAAGAACCGGAGCATTTCCGTCTGGATTACTTCAGCGTGCAGTCTGGCTCTAACGATATCGCCACCGCCGCCGTCAAACTGGTCTGTGGCGAGGAAGTAAAAGCGGAAGCCGCCAACGGCAACGGCCCGGTCGATGCCGTCTACCAGGCAATTAACCGCATCACTGACTACAACGTCGAACTGGTGAAATACAGCCTGACCGCCAAAGGTCACGGTAAAGATGCGCTGGGTCAGGTGGATATTGTCGCCAACTACAATGGTCGCCGCTTCCACGGCGTCGGCCTGGCCACTGATATTGTCGAGTCCTCCGCCAAAGCGATGGTACACGTGCTGAACAATATCTGGCGCGCCGCAGAAGTCGAAAAAGAGTTGCAACGCAAAGCTCAACACAACGAAAACAACAAGGAAACCGTGTGATGTCGAAGAATTATCATATTGCCGTATTGCCCGGAGATGGGATCGGGCCGGAAGTGATGACCCAGGCGCTGAAAGTGCTGGACGCCGTGCGCAACCGCTTTGCGATGCGCATCACCACCAGCCATTACGATGTAGGCGGCGCAGCCATTGATAACCACGGGCAACCACTGCCGCCTGCGACGGTTGAAGGTTGTGAGCAAGCCGATGCTGTGCTGTTTGGCTCAGTTGGTGGCCCGAAGTGGGAACATTTACCACCAGACCAGCAACCGGAACGCGGCGCGCTGTTGCCTTTGCGTAAGCACTTCAAATTATTCAGCAACCTGCGTCCGGCAAAACTGTATCAGGGACTGGAAGCGTTCTGCCCGCTGCGAGCAGACATTGCCGCTAACGGCTTCGACATCCTGTGCGTGCGCGAACTGACCGGCGGCATCTATTTCGGTCAGCCCAAAGGCCGCGAAGGTAGCGGACAATATGAAAAAGCGTTTGATACCGAGGTGTATCACCGTTTTGAGATCGAGCGTATCGCTCGCATCGCGTTTGAATCTGCCCGCAAGCGTCGCCACAAAGTGACGTCGATCGATAAAGCCAACGTGCTGCAATCCTCTATTTTATGGCGGGAGATCGTTAACGAGATCGCCATTGAATATCCGGATGTCGAACTGGCGCATATGTACATCGACAATGCCACCATGCAGCTGATTAAAGATCCATCGCAGTTTGACGTTCTGCTGTGCTCCAACCTGTTTGGCGACATTCTTTCTGATGAGTGCGCGATGATCACTGGCTCGATGGGGATGTTGCCTTCCGCCAGCCTGAACGAACAAGGTTTTGGACTGTATGAACCGGCGGGCGGCTCGGCACCAGATATCGCAGGCAAAAATATCGCCAACCCGATTGCGCAAATTCTGTCACTGGCGCTGCTGCTGCGCTACAGCCTGGATGCCGATGATGCGGCTTCCGCCATTGAACGCGCCATTAACCGCGCATTAGAAGAAGGCATTCGCACCGGGGATTTAGCCCGTGGCGCTGCCGCCGTTAGTACCGATGAAATGGGCGATATCATTGCCCGCTATGTGGCTGAAGGGGTGTAATCATGGCTAAGACGTTATACGAAAAATTGTTCGACGCTCACGTAGTCTACGAAGCTGAAAACGAAACCCCTCTGTTATATATCGACCGCCATCTGGTACATGAAGTGACCTCACCGCAGGCGTTCGATGGCCTGCGCGCCCACGGCCGCCCGGTGCGTCAGCCAGGTAAAACCTTCGCCACCATGGATCACAACGTCTCTACCCAGACCAAAGACATTAATGCCTGCGGTGAAATGGCGCGCATCCAGATGCAGGAACTGATCAAAAACTGCAAAGAGTTTGGCGTTGAGCTGTATGACCTGAATCACCCGTATCAGGGAATCGTCCACGTGATGGGGCCAGAACAGGGTGTCACCTTGCCGGGGATGACCATTGTTTGCGGTGACTCACATACCGCCACTCACGGCGCGTTTGGCGCACTGGCGTTTGGTATCGGTACTTCCGAAGTTGAACACGTACTGGCAACGCAAACCCTGAAACAGGGTCGTGCGAAGACCATGAAAATTGAAGTCCAGGGCAAAGCTGCGCCTGGCATTACCGCGAAAGATATCGTGCTGGCGATCATCGGTAAAACCGGCAGCGCAGGCGGCACCGGGCATGTGGTGGAGTTTTGCGGCGAAGCAATCCGTGATTTAAGCATGGAAGGCCGCATGACTCTGTGCAATATGGCAATCGAAATGGGTGCGAAAGCTGGTCTGGTTGCGCCGGACGAAACCACCTTTAACTATGTCAAAGGCCGTCTTCATGCGCCGAAAGGCAAAGATTTCGACGACGCCGTCGCCTACTGGAAAACCCTGCAAACCGACGAAGGCGCAACTTTCGATACCGTTATCACTCTGCAAGCAGAAGAGATAGCCCCACAGGTGACCTGGGGAACTAACCCAGGACAGGTGATCTCCGTTAACGAGAATATCCCTGATCCCGCTTCGTTTGCCGATCCGGTTGAACGCGCGTCGGCAGAAAAAGCGTTGGCCTATATGGGACTGAAACCGGGTATTCCGCTGACCGAAGTGGCTATCGACAAAGTGTTTATCGGCTCCTGTACCAACTCACGTATTGAAGATTTACGCGCGGCGGCGCAAATCGCCAAAGGCCGGAAAGTCGCGCCAGGCGTACAGGCACTGGTGGTTCCCGGCTCCGGTCCGGTAAAAGCCCAGGCAGAAGCAGAAGGTCTGGACAAAATCTTTATTGAAGCCGGTTTTGAATGGCGCTTGCCTGGCTGCTCAATGTGTCTGGCGATGAACAACGACCGTCTGAATCCGGGCGAGCGTTGTGCCTCTACCAGCAACCGTAACTTTGAAGGCCGCCAGGGGCGCGGCGGGCGCACGCATCTGGTCAGCCCGGCAATGGCGGCCGCCGCTGCCGTGACCGGACATTTCGCCGACATTCGCAACATCAAATAAGGAGCACACTATGGCAGAGAAATTTATCAAACACACAGGCCTGGTGGTTCCGCTGGATGCCGCCAATGTCGATACCGATGCGATTATCCCGAAACAGTTTTTGCAGAAAGTGACGCGCACTGGTTTTGGCGCGCATCTGTTTAACGACTGGCGTTTTCTCGATGAAAAAGGCCAACAGCCAAACCCGGACTTTGTGCTGAACTTCCCGCAATATCAAGGGGCTTCCATTTTGCTGGCGCGAGAAAACTTCGGCTGCGGTTCCTCGCGTGAGCACGCGCCGTGGGCGTTGACCGATTACGGTTTTAAAGTGGTGATTGCGCCGAGTTTCGCCGATATCTTTTACGGCAACAGCTTTAATAACCAGTTGCTGCCGGTGAAATTAAGCGATGAAGAAGTGGACGAGCTGTTTGCCCTGGTGAAAGCCAATCCGGGGATTCACTTCGATGTGGATCTGGAGGCGCAAGAGGTGAAAGCGGGAGAGAAAACCTATCGCTTTACCATCGATGCCTTCCGCCGCCACTGCATGATGAATGGTCTGGACAGCATCGGTCTGACCCTGCAGCACGACGACGCCATTGCGGCTTATGAAGAGAAGCAACCGGCGTTTATGCGTTAGTTTGTACACCGTCCGGCACTCAATCGCTAAAAAGAAAAAAGCCAGCAGGTATTCACTGCTGGCGTGGCGATTAACACCAATACTCAGTCACACATGATGTCTGCAAATCAGTAGTCAGAATCACTCCCCTCCCACTGCATCTTGTTCTTCAGGCATAGCTAAACGTTGTAGAACGCTTAACCCGCGAAGCCAGCACATCTTCTCTGTCACGATAAAATAGTGCCGCTAAAACTGACGCATGGGATACCTCATTGCTTCATCGTTAAGAATTATTGACTTAATATAGGGAAAATAAAATTGCTGACTTTTGCGCAGGAGTTCCCCTTTTATGCCATCTGCTCGTCTGCAACAACAGTTCATCCGCCTGTGGCAATGCTGTGAGGGTAAATCTCAGGAGACAACGCTGAACGAACTGGCGGAGTTATTGAGCTGCTCCCGTCGTCATATGCGCACCCTGCTCAACACCATGCAGGATCGCGGCTGGCTGACGTGGGAAGCGGAAGTCGGGCGCGGCAAACGCTCGCGTTTAACGTTCCTCTATACCGGGCTGGCGCTACAACAACAGCGGGCAGAGGATCTGCTGGAGCAGGATCGCATCGACCAACTGGTACAACTTGTCGGTGATAAAACCGCCGTGCGGCAAATGCTGGTTTCTCATCTGGGGCGTAGCTTCCGCCAGGGACGGCACATCCTGCGCGTCCTCTACTATCGTCCGTTGCGCAACCTGCTGCCTGGCAGCGCATTACGCCGTTCCGAAACGCATATCGCCCGGCAAATCTTCAGCGCGTTAACCCGCATAAATGAGGAAAATGGGGAACTGGAAGCGGACATCGCCCACCACTGGCAACAAATTTCCCCGCTTCACTGGCGCTTCTTTTTACGTCCGGGTGTCCATTTTCATCATGGTCGTGAACTGGAAATGGACGACGTGATCGCCTCATTGAAACGGATCAATACGCTGCCGCTCTATTCGCATATTGCTGAAATTGTATCGCCGACGCCCTGGACGCTGGATATCCATCTCACGCAGCCAGACCGCTGGTTGCCGTTACTGCTGGGGCAAGTTCCGGCGATGATCCTGCCGCGTGAATGGGAAAACCTCAGCAACTTTGCCAGCCATCCCATCGGCACCGGTCCGTATGCGGTAATGCGTAACAGCGCCAATCAACTGAAAATTCAGGCATTCGATGACTTCTTCGGTTATCGCGCGCTAATCGACGAGGTTAACGTCTGGGTCTTGCCGGAAATTGCCGACGAGCCAGCCGGAGGGCTGATGCTGAAAGGACCACAGGGCGAGGAAAAAGAGATTGAAAGCCGTCTGGAGGAAGGTTGCTACTATTTACTGTTCGACAGCCGCACCCATCGCGGGGCGAATCAGCAAGTCAGAAACTGGGTAAGCTATGTACTTTCTCCTACCAATCTGGTTTATTTCGCCGAGGAACAGTACCAGCAACTGTGGTTCCCGGCTTATGGAATGCTCCCCCGCTGGCACCATGCCCGCCCGACACATTGCGAAAAACCAGCCGGACTGGAACATCTCACCCTGACCTTTTACCAGGATCATATTGAACATCGGGTCATTGCCAGGATCATGCAGCAGATTCTGGCAAGTCACCATGTCACGCTGGAAATCAAAGAGATCAGCTACGATCAGTGGCACGAAGGTGAGATCGAAAGCGACATCTGGCTTAACAGCGCCAACTTTACGCTACCGCTAGATTTTTCGCTGTTCGCGCACTTGTGCGAGGTGCCGTTGCTACAACACTGTATTCAGATCGACTGGCAAGCCGACGCCGCCCGCTGGCGCAATGGCGAGATGAATCTGGCGAACTGGTGCCAGCAACTGGTCGCCAGCAAAGCAATGGTGCCGCTGATCCATCACTGGCTGATTATTCAGGGGCAACGCAGTATGCGCGGCCTGCGCATGAATACCCTCGGTTGGTTCGATTTTAAATCGGCGTGGTTTGCGCCGCCGGATCCATGATTGCTGGTTGATAACAAAATCACTACACTAACGCCGTTCTCAACGGGGTGCCACGCAGACGCGTGCGCTGAGAAAATACCCGTCGAACCTGATCCGGATAACGCCGGCGAAGGGATTTGAGGCTCCTTCTCAAGTCCTTTGCCACTCTTTTTTGAGGTGCAAAGTGTTAAAAAAATGTCTTCCCCTGCTGTTGCTGTGCACAGCGCCCGTTTTCGCTAAACCCGTTCTGACTGTTTATACCTACGACTCCTTCGCCGCCGACTGGGGGCCTGGTCCGGTGGTTAAAAAAGCCTTTGAAGCCGACTGTAACTGCGAACTGAAACTGGTGGCGCTGGAAGATGGTGTTTCGCTTCTCAACCGTTTACGGATGGAAGGCAAAAACAGCAAAGCCGATGTGGTGCTGGGGCTGGATAACAACCTGTTAGATGCCGCCAGCAAAACCGGACTGTTTGCCAAAAGCGGCGTGGCAGCCGATGCCGTTAACGTTCCCGGCGGCTGGAATAATGACACTTTCGTACCATTTGATTACGGCTACTTCGCCTTCGTCTATGACAAGAACAAACTAAAAAATCCGCCGCAAAGCCTGAAAGAGCTGGTTGAGAGCGATCAGAACTGGCGAGTGATTTATGAAGATCCGCGTACCAGTACGCCGGGGCTGGGTCTGCTGTTGTGGATGCAAAAAGTCTATGGCAATAACGCCCCGCAAGCCTGGCAGAAGCTGGCGAAGAAAACCGTCACGGTCACCAAAGGCTGGAGCGAAGCCTACGGCCTGTTTTTAAAAGGCGAAAGCGATCTGGTACTGAGTTACACCACCTCTCCGGCTTATCACATTCTCGAAGAGAAGAAAGATAACTACGCCGCTGCGAACTTCAGCGAAGGTCACTATCTGCAAGTGGAAGTCGCCGCCCGCACCGCTGCCAGCAAGCAGCCGGAGCTGGCGCAAAAGTTCCTTCAGTTTATGGTTTCTCCGGCTTTCCAGAATGCGATCCCAACCGGCAACTGGATGTATCCGGTGGCAAACGTCGCGCTGCCTGCCGGATTTGAACAACTGACCAAACCAGCAACCACGCTGGAATTCACGCCAGCCGAAGTGGCGGCACAACGTCAGGCATGGATTAGCGAATGGCAACGCGCCGTCAGCCGTTAATTCCCGGCTGGTTAATTCCAGGCGTAAGCGCCGCCACGCTGGTGGTAGCGGTTGCGCTGGCGGCGTTTCTCGCCCTGTGGTGGAACGCGCCGCAGGGTGACTGGGCGACAATCTGGCAGGACAGCTACCTGTGGCATGTGGTGCGCTTCTCCTTCTGGCAGGCGTTTCTCTCGGCGCTGCTCTCTGTCGTGCCCGCGATATTCCTTGCCCGCGCGCTCTATCGCAGGCGCTTTCCGGGTCGGCTGACGCTGTTACGTCTGTGCGCAATGACCTTGATCCTGCCGGTGCTGGTCGCCGTTTTCGGCATTCTTAGCGTCTATGGTCGCCAGGGCTGGCTGGCCTCGCTCTGCCAATCGCTTGGTCTCGAGTGGACCTTTTCGCCCTACGGCCTGCAAGGCATTTTGCTGGCGCACGTATTTTTTAATCTGCCGATGGCGAGCCGCTTATTACTTCAGGCACTGGAAAATATTCCCGGCGAGCAGCGCCAACTTGCCGCCCAGCTTGGGATGCGTGGCTGGCACTTCTTTCGTTTCGTCGAATGGCCGTGGTTACGGCGACAAATCCCGCCGGTTGCTGCGCTTATCTTTATGCTCTGTTTCGCCAGCTTCGCCACCGTACTGTCGCTGGGCGGCGGGCCACAGGCGACCACTATCGAGCTGGCAATCTATCAGGCGCTGAGTTACGACTACGATCCCGCCCGCGCGGCGATGCTGGCGCTGATCCAGATGGTGTGCTGCCTTGGGCTGGTGCTGTTGAGTCAGCGATTAAGTAAGGCCATTGCGCCCGGCACCACGATGCTGCAAGGCTGGCGCGACCCGGACGATCGTCTGCATAGCCGCATTTGCGACACTGTGTTGATTGTGCTGGCGCTGCTGCTGTTGCTGCCACCGTTACTGGCGGTGATCGTCGATGGGGTAAATCGCCAGCTACCGGAAGTGCTGACGCAACCGGTGCTGTGGCAGGCGCTGTGGACCTCGTTGCGTATTGCGCTGGCGGCAGGCGTATTGTGCGTGGTGCTGACCATGATGCTGCTGTGGAGCAGTCGCGAACTGCGGGCGCGGCAAAAAATACTGGCGGGTCAGGCGCTGGAGATGAGCGGCATGTTGATCCTCGCCATGCCGGGTATTGTACTGGCAACGGGTTTCTTTTTGCTGCTCAACAATACGACTGGCCTGCCACAATCTGCTGACGGCATTGTGATTTTCACCAATGCGTTAATGGCGATCCCTTACGCGCTGAAGGTGCTGGAAAATCCGATGCGCGATATCACCACCCGCTACAGCATGTTGTGTCAGTCGCTGGGCATTGAAGGCTGGTCGCGCTTAAAAGTGGTCGAGTTTCGCGCGCTGAAACGCCCGCTGGCGCAGGCGTTGGCCTTTGCCTGCGTGCTGTCGATTGGTGATTTTGGCGTGGTGGCGTTGTTCGGTAACGACGATTTCCGCACCCTGCCGTTTTATCTCTACCAGCAAATTGGCTCTTATCGCAGCCAGGACGGTGCGGTCACCGCGTTAATTCTGCTGCTGCTCTGTTTTCTGCTGTTTACCGTGATTGAAAAACTACCGGGGCGAAATGTTAAAACTGACTGATATCACCTGGCTTTACCACCATTTGCCGATGCGTTTTAGCTTAACGGTGGAACGCGGCGAGCAGGTGGCGATCCTCGGGCCAAGCGGCGCAGGTAAAAGTACCCTGCTGAATTTGATCGCCGGTTTTCTGACGCCAGCCAGCGGTTCGCTGACTATCGACGGCGTTGAGCACACCACGACGCCGCCGTCACGCCGTCCGGTGTCAATGCTGTTTCAGGAAAACAACCTGTTCAGTCACCTGAAGGTAGCGCAGAACATCGGGCTGGGGCTAAATCCGGGATTGAAGTTGAACGCGGTACAACAGGAGAAAATGCACGCTATCGCCCGTCAGATGGGGATTGATAATTTAATGGCGCGGTTGCCTGGCGAGCTTTCCGGCGGTCAGCGGCAGCGCGTAGCGTTAGCGCGTTGTCTGGTACGCGAACAGCCGATTTTATTGCTTGATGAACCGTTCTCCGCGCTCGATCCGGCGTTACGTCAGGAGATGTTGACGCTGGTGAGCACGAGCTGCCAGCAGCAAAAAATGACGCTGTTGATGGTATCGCACAGTGTGGAAGATGCGGCGCGGATCGCCACGCGCTCGGTGGTGGTCGCCGACGGGCGCATCGCCTGGCAGGGTAAGACTGATGAGTTGTTGAGCGGTAAGGCGAGTGCTTCGGCGCTGTTGGGAATTACAGGTTAAAAGCGCACGGACAGTCCCCTCGCCCCTCTGGGGAGAGGGTTAGGGTGAGGGGAACAAACCAGTGCCGGTGCGAACTATCCCCTAAACCCCAACCACTTTACGCAAAATATCGATATACACCGGCATCAACGGATGGCGAATTAACACCACCAGCGCCACCACGCCAGTGGCAGATATCAACGGTGTCAGCCACAACAAATGACCACGCGACAAATAATGACTTAAACGGTCAGTTGCTTTACCGCTGCGCCATAACCGCCAACACAGCCAGCCGCCAACCCACAAAAACACCGCCGTCGCCAGCAACAGCCACTTAAACTCACCGCTCTGCATTCCGGCAGGAATATCAATCGCCGCGCCCGCCAGAATCCCCGGCAGGAAGTAAAACGGCGGCCACAACAAACAGCCGATAATATTTGGCGTGATAAATTTCGCCACCGGCAGATCCAGCATCCCCGCCACCATTGGCACCAGCGGACGCGTCGGGCCGACAAAACGACCGACCAGAATGGTGAACATGCTGTGCTGATGCAGCGCATGTTCGGTTTTGTCGAGTAGTGCTTTGTTTTTCTTCAGAAATGACCAACGATGCAACGGCTTTTTAAAACGCCAGCCCAGCCAGAAGGAGATCCAGTCGCCCATCAGGCAGCCAATAATCCCTGCCAGCCAGGCGTGCCAGAAACTTAACTCGCCACTGCCAATCAGCGCCCCCAGCCCCGCCATCAGCACCGTACCGGGTAGAATCAACCCGACCAGCGCCAGCGACTCCAGAAAAGCCACCAATAACACCGCCATCAATGAGTACACGGTGGATTGGGTAATAAAGTGTTCCAGCAATGCTTGCATAATGTGCCTGTCAAAGGGACGAAGCAGGGATTCTGCAAACCCATTGCCACTCCGTCAAGCCATCAATTGTCTGATTCGTTACCAGTTATGACAACCTGACAGCTACATCATTCACTTTTTCTTCACAACCAGCACGGAACTCACTAGGGCTCGCCCCGGTACATTTTTTAAATACCCTGGAAAAATAGAGTTGATCATCAAAGCCAACATTGCGCCCGACGGTGGCGATAGGCATCCGGGTGGTGCTCAAAAGCAGCTTCGCCTGACTAATGCGCTGGTCCTCGCGCCAGCTTAAGACGCTAATCCCTAACTGCTGGCGGAACAGATGTGACAGACGCGACGGCGACAGGCAAACATGCTGCGCGACGCTGGCGATATCAAAATTGCTGTCCGCCAGGTGATCGCTGATGTACTGACAAGCCTCGCGTACCCGATTATCCATCGGCGGATGGAGCGACTCATTAATCGCTTCCATACGCCGCAATAACAATTGCTCAAGAAGATTTATCGCCAGTAATTCCGAATAGCGCCCTTCCCCTTGTCCGGCATTAATGATTTGCCCGAACAGATCGCTGAAATGCGGCTGGTGCGCTTCATCCGGGCGAAAGAAACCGGTATTGGCAAATATTGACGGCCAGTTAAGCCATTCATGCCAGTAGGCGCGCGGACGAAAGTAAACCCACTGGTGATACCATTCACGAGCCTCCGGATGACGACCGTAGTGATGAATTTCTCCCGGCGGGAACAGCAAAATATCGCCCGGCCGACAGACAAATTCTCGCCCCTGATTTTTTACCACCCCCTGACCGCGAATGGTGAGATTGAGGATATAACCTTTCATTCCCAGCGGTCGGTCGATAAAAAAATCGAGATAACCGTTGGCCTCAATCGGCGTTAAACCCGCCACCAGATGGGCGTTAAACGAGTAACCCGGCAGCAGGGGATCATTTTGCGCTTCAGCCATACTTTTCATACTCCCGCCAATCAGAGAAGAAACCAATTGTCCATATTGCATTAAACATCATCAGCATTGCGTCTCTGGTGGGCTATCTTCACTAATCCAACCGGCAACCCCGCTTGTGAAAAGCATTTTGTAACAAGGAGGGACGAAAGCCATGACAAAAACGCGTAACAAAAGTGTCTATAATCGCGGCAGAAAAGTCCACATTGATTATTTGCACGGCGTCACACTTTGCTATGCAATAGCATTTTTATCCATAAGATTAGCGAATACTGCCTGACTGTTTTTATCGCAACTCTCTACTGTTTCTCCATACCCGTTTTTTTTGGATGGAGTGAAACGATGGCGATTGCAATTGGCCTCGATTTTGGCAGTGATTCTGTGCGAGCTTTGGCGGTGGACTGCGCCACCGGTGAAGAGATCGCCACCAGCGTAGAGTGGTATCCCCGTTGGCAGAAAGGGCAATTTTGTGATGCCCCGAATAACCAGTTCCGTCATCATCCGCGTGACTACATTGAGTCAATGGAAGCGGCGCTGAAAACCGTGCTTGCAGAGCTTAGCGCCGAACAGCGCGCAACTGTGGTCGGAATTGGCGTGGACAGCACCGGCTCGACGCCCGCACCGATTGACGCTGACGGTAACGTGCTGGCGCTGCGCCCGGAGTTTGCCGAAAACCCGAACGCGATGTTCGTATTGTGGAAAGACCACACTGCGGTTGAAGAAGCAGAAGAGATCACCCGCTTATGTCACACACCGGGCAACGTTGACTACTCCCGCTATATTGGCGGTATTTATTCCAGCGAATGGTTCTGGGCGAAAATTCTCCACGTTACCCGTCAGGACAACGCTGTTGCGCAATCTGCCGCATCGTGGGTTGAGCTGTGCGATTGGGTGCCAGCCCTGCTTTCCGGCACCACCCACCCGCAGGATATCCGTCGTGGACGTTGCAGCGCCGGGCATAAATCACTGTGGCACGAAAGTTGGGGCGGCCTGCCACCAGCCAGTTTCTTTGATGAGCTGGATCCAATCCTCAACCGTCATTTACCTTCCCCGCTATTCACTGATACCTGGACTGCCGATATTCCGGTGGGCACCTTATGTCCGGAATGGGCGCAGCGTCTCGGCCTGCCTGAAAGCGTGGTGATTTCCGGCGGCGCGTTTGACTGCCATATGGGCGCAGTTGGCGCAGGCGCACAGCCTAACGCGCTGGTAAAAGTTATCGGCACTTCCACCTGCGACATTCTGATTGCCGACAAACACAGCGTCGGTGAACGCGCGGTGAAAGGTATTTGCGGCCAGGTTGATGGCAGCGTGGTGCCTGGATTTATCGGTCTGGAAGCAGGCCAATCGGCCTTTGGTGATATCTACGCCTGGTTTGGTCGCGTACTCGGCTGGCCGCTGGAACAGCTTGCCGCCCAGCATCCGGAACTGAAAGAGCAAATCAACGCCAGCCAGAAACAACTGCTTCCGGCGCTGACTGAGGCGTGGGCCAAAAATCCGTCTCTGGATCACCTGCCGGTGGTGCTCGACTGGTTTAACGGCCGCCGCACGCCAAACGCTAACCAACGCCTGAAAGGGGTGATTACCGATCTGAACCTCGCTACCGACGCTCCGCTGCTGTTCGGCGGTTTGATTGCTGCCACCGCCTTTGGCGCACGCGCAATCATGGAGTGCTTTACCGATCAGGGGATCGCCGTTAATAACGTGATGGCGCTGGGCGGCATCGCGCGGAAAAACCAGGTCATTATGCAGGCCTGCTGCGATGTGCTGAATCGCCCGCTGCAAATTGTTGCCTCTGACCAGTGCTGTGCGCTCGGTGCGGCGATTTTCGCTGCCGTCGCCGCGAAAGTGCACGCAGACATCCCATCAGCCCAGCAAAAAATGGCCAGTGCGGTCGAGAAAACCCTGCAACCGCGCACCGAACAGGCACAACGCTTTGAACAGCTTTATCGCCGCTATCAGCAATGGGCGATGAGCGCCGAACAACACTATCTTCCAACTTCCGCCCCGGCACAGGCTGCCCAGGCCGTTCCGACTCTATAAGGACACGACTATGACGATTTTTGATAATTATGAAGTGTGGTTTGTCATTGGCAGCCAACATCTTTACGGCCCAGAGACTCTGCGTCAGGTCACCCAACATGCCGAGCACGTCGTTAATGCGCTGAATACTGAAGCGAAACTGCCCTGCAAACTGGTGCTGAAACCGCTGGGCACCACGCCGGATGAAATCACCGCTATTTGCCGCGACGCCAATTACGACGATCGTTGCGCCGGTCTGGTGGTGTGGCTGCACACTTTCTCCCCGGCAAAAATGTGGATCAACGGCCTGACCATGCTCAACAAACCGTTGCTGCAATTCCACACCCAGTTCAACGCGGCGCTGCCGTGGGACAGCATCGACATGGACTTTATGAACCTGAACCAGACCGCGCACGGCGGCCGCGAGTTCGGCTTCATCGGCGCGCGTATGCGTCAGCAACATGCCGTCGTTACCGGTCACTGGCAGGATAAGCAAGCGCATGAGCGTATCGGCTCCTGGATGCGCCAGGCGGTATCTAAACAGGATACCCGTCATCTGAAAGTCTGCCGTTTTGGCGACAACATGCGTGAAGTGGCGGTCACTGACGGCGATAAAGTTGCCGCACAGATCAAGTTCGGTTTCTCGGTGAATACCTGGGCGGTTGGCGATCTGGTGCAGGTGGTAAACTCCATCAGCGATGGCGATGTTAACGCGCTGGTCGATGAGTACGAAAGCAGCTACATCATGACGCCTGCCACACAAATCCACGGCGAAAAACGGCAGAACGTGCTGGAAGCGGCACGTATTGAGCTGGGGATGAAGCGTTTCCTGGAACAAGGTGGCTTCCACGCGTTCACCACCACCTTTGAAGATTTGCACGGCCTGAAACAGCTTCCGGGTCTCGCCGTACAGCGTCTGATGCAGCAGGGTTACGGCTTTGCGGGCGAAGGCGACTGGAAAACTGCCGCCCTGCTTCGCATCATGAAGGTGATGTCAACCGGTCTGCAGGGCGGCACCTCCTTTATGGAGGACTACACCTATCACTTCGAGAAAGGTAATGATCTGGTGCTCGGCTCCCATATGCTGGAAGTCTGCCCGTCGATCGCCGCAGAAGAGAAACCGATCCTCGACGTTCAGCACCTTGGCATTGGCGGTAAAGACGATCCTGCCCGCCTGATCTTCAACACCCAAACCGGCCCTGCGATTGTCGCCAGCTTGATTGATCTCGGCGATCGTTACCGTCTGCTGGTTAACTGCATCGACACGGTGAAAACCCCGCACTCCTTGCCGAAACTACCGGTGGCGAATGCGCTGTGGAAAGCGCAGCCAGATCTGCCAACCGCTTCCGAAGCGTGGATCCTCGCCGGCGGCGCGCACCATACCGTCTTCAGCCATGCGCTGAACCTGAACGATATGCGCCAGTTTGCCGAGATGCACGACATTGAAATCACGGTGATTGATAACGACACCCGCCTGCCTGCGTTTAAAGACGCGCTGCGCTGGAACGAAGTGTATTACGGATTTCGTCGCTAAGTAGTCGCATCAGGCATTCAACGCCTGATGCGACGCTGGCGCGTCTTATCAGGCCTACACGCTGCGATTTTGTAGGCCGGATAAGCAAAGCGCATCCGGCATTCTTTTCCCCCTCGCCCCTTTGGGGAGAGGGCCGGGGTGAGGGGAAATGACCTCTCTGGAGTCAACATGTTAGAAGATCTCAAACGCCAGGTATTAGAAGCCAATCTGGCGCTCCCAAAACACAACCTGGTCACGCTGACCTGGGGCAACGTCAGCGCCGTTGATCGCGGGCGCGGCGTCTTGGTGATCAAACCTTCCGGCGTCGATTACAGCGTCATGACCGCCGACGATATGGTCGTGGTCAGTATCGAAACCGGTGAAGTGGTTGAGGGCAAGAAAAAGCCCTCCTCCGACACGCCAACTCACCGGTTGCTCTATCAGGCATTCCCGTCCATTGGTGGCATTGTGCATACGCACTCGCGCCACGCCACCATCTGGGCGCAGGCAGGTCAGTCGATTCCGGCAACCGGCACCACCCACGCCGACTATTTCTACGGCACCATTCCCTGCACCCGCAAAATGACCGACGCAGAAATCAACGGTGAATATGAGTGGGAAACCGGTAACGTCATCGTAGAAACCTTCGAAAAACAGGGTATCGATGCGGCGCAAATGCCAGGCGTGCTGGTGCATTCTCACGGTCCGTTTGCGTGGGGTAAAAATGCCGAAGATGCGGTGCACAACGCCATCGTGCTGGAAGAAGTCGCTTATATGGGGATTTTCTGCCGTCAGTTAGCGCCGCAGTTACCGGATATGCAACAAACATTGCTGGATAAGCACTATCTGCGTAAGCATGGCGCAAAAGCCTATTACGGCCAGTAATGACTGTATAAAACCACAGCCAGTCAACCAAAACCAGGCTATACTCAAGCCTGGTTTTTTATTGGATTTTCAGCGTGGCGCAGGCAGGTTTTATCTTAACCCGACACTGGCGGGACACCCCGCAAGGAACCGAAGTTTCCTTTTGGTTAGCGACGGACAACGAGCCGTTGCAGGTCACGCTTGCGCCGCAAGAGTCCGTGGCGTTTATTCCCGCTGATCACGTTCCCCGCACTCAACATATTTTGCAGGGTGAGCAAGGATTTCGCCTGACGCCGCTGGCGTTAAAGGATTTTCACCGCCAGCCGGTGTATGGCCTTTATTGTCGCGCCCATCGCCAGTTGATGAATTACGAAAAGCGCCTGCGTGAAGCTGGCGTTACCGTTTACGAGGCCGATGTGCGCCCGCCAGAACGCTATCTGATGGAACGGTTTATTACCGCTCCGGTGTGGGTCGAGGGTGATTTGCGTGATGGCGCTATCGTTAATGCTCGCCTGAAACCGCATCCCGACTACCGCCCGCCGCTCAAGTGGGTCTCTATAGATATTGAAACCACCCGCCACGGTGAGCTGTACTGCATCGGCCTGGAAGGTTGCGGGCAGCGCATCGTTTATATGCTGGGGCCAGAGAATGGCGACGCCTCCTCGCTCGATTTCGAACTGGAATACGTCGCCAGCCGCCCGCAGCTACTGGAAAAACTCAACGCCTGGTTTGCCAACCACGATCCCGATGTGATCATCGGCTGGAACGTGGTGCAGTTCGATCTGCGAATGCTGCAAAAACATGCTGAGAGATACCGCATTCCGCTGCGTCTGGGGCGTGATAACAGCGAGCTGGAGTGGCGTGAGCACGGCTTTAAAAACGGCGTCTTTTTTGCCCTGGCCAAAGGCCGGCTAATTATCGACGGTATCGAGGCGCTAAAATCCGCGTTCTGGAATTTCTCTTCGTTCTCGCTGGAAACTGTCGCTCAGGAGCTGTTAGGCGAAGGCAAATCTATCGATAACCCGTGGGATCGGATGGACGAGATTGACCGCCGTTTCGCCGAAGATAAACCTTCGCTTGCGACTTATAACCTGAAAGATTGCGAGCTGGTCACCCAGATCTTCCACAAAACCGAAATCATGCCGTTTTTGCTCGAACGGGCGACGGTTAACGGCCTGCCTGTAGATCGCCACGGGGGTTCGGTGGCGGCGTTTGGTCATCTCTATTTTCCGCGAATGCATCGCGCTGGTTATGTCGCGCCTAATCTCGGCGAAGTGCCGCCGCACGCCAGCCCTGGCGGCTACGTGATGGATTCGCGACCAGGGCTGTATGATTCGGTGCTGGTGCTGGACTACAAAAGCCTGTACCCGTCGATCATCCGCACCTTTCTGATTGATCCCGTCGGGCTGGTGGAAGGCATGGCGCACCCCGATCCAGAGCACAGTACCGAAGGTTTTCTCGAAGCCTGGTTCTCGCGGGAAAAACATTGCCTGCCAGAGATCGTAACTAACATCTGGCATGGACGCGATGAAGCCAAACGTCAGGGCAATAAGCCGCTGTCGCAGGCGCTGAAGATCATTATGAATGCCTTTTATGGCGTGCTCGGCACCACCGCCTGTCGCTTCTTCGATCCGCGCCTGGCGTCGTCGATCACCATGCGTGGTCATCAGATCATGCGGCAAACCAAAGCGTTAATTGAAGCGCAAGGCTATGACGTGATCTACGGCGACACCGACTCAACGTTTGTCTGGCTGAAAGGCGCACATTCGGAAGAAGAGGCGGCGAAAATCGGTCGTACACTGGTGCAGCACGTTAACGCCTGGTGGGCTGAAACGCTGCAAAAACAACGGCTGACCAGCGCACTGGAACTGGAGTATGAAACTCATTTCTGCCGTTTTCTGATGCCAACCATTCGCGGAGCCGATACCGGCAGTAAAAAGCGTTATGCCGGGCTGATTCAGGAGGGTGACAAACAGCGGATGGTATTTAAAGGGCTGGAAACGGTGCGCACCGACTGGACGCCACTGGCTCAGCAGTTTCAGCAGGAGCTGTATTTGCGCATCTTTCGCAACGAGCCATATCAGGATTATATCCGCGAGACCATCGACAAACTGATGGCAGGTGAACTGGATGCGCGGCTGGTTTACCGTAAACGCCTTCGCCGTCCGCTGAGCGAATATCAGCGTAATGTGCCGCCTCATGTACGCGCCGCACGCCTTGCCGATGAAGAAAACCAAAAGCGTGGTCGTCCTTTGCAATATCAGAACCGTGGCACCATTAAATATGTCTGGACCACTAACGGCCCGGAACCGCTGGACTATCAACGTTCACCGCTGGATTACGAACACTATCTGACTCGCCAGCTTCAACCGGTGGCGGAAGGAATACTCCCTTTTATTGAGGATAATTTTGCTACACTTATGACCGGGCAACTTGGGCTATTTTGAGCAAAAAAAAGAGTTCGTCAGATACCATTTTGATGCGTGACGAATCCTTTGCCATCCAGTACCATAGCGCCCTTTCCATTCCTGGACCTGAATAACGCCACTACCACATAAGCCCGGTAGCGGGTAGTTATTGCCTGCAATTAAAGATATAGAGCCGAACACATATGCCTTTTACACTTGGTCAACGCTGGATCAGCGATACAGAAAGCGAATTGGGACTTGGAACCGTTGTCGCGGTGGATGCGCGAACTGTCACTCTGCTTTTCCCATCTACGGGTGAAAACCGTCTGTACGCACGCAGTGATTCCCCCGTGACCCGCGTGATGTTCAACCCTGGTGATACCATTACCAGCCACGATGGCTGGCAGATGCAAGTCGAAGAAGTAAAAGAAGAAAATGGCTTGCTGACCTATATCGGTACTCGCCTGGATACTGAAGAGTCCGGCGTAGCCCTGCGTGAAGTTTTCCTTGATAGCAAACTGGTGTTCAGCAAACCGCAGGACCGTCTGTTTGCCGGGCAGATTGACCGTATGGACCGCTTTGCGCTGCGTTATCGCGCGCGTAAGTATTCCAGCGAACAGTTCCGTATGCCGTACAGCGGCCTGCGTGGTCAGCGTACCAGTCTGATCCCCCATCAGCTCAACATCGCTCATGATGTTGGCCGCCGCCACGCGCCGCGCGTTCTGCTGGCTGACGAAGTGGGTTTAGGGAAAACCATTGAAGCTGGGATGATCCTGCATCAGCAGTTGCTCTCTGGCGCTGCTGAACGTGTGCTGATTATCGTCCCGGAAACTTTACAGCATCAGTGGCTGGTAGAAATGCTGCGCCGTTTCAACCTGCGCTTTGCCCTGTTTGATGATGAGCGTTACGCCGAAGCCCAGCACGATGCCTACAACCCGTTCGACACCGAACAGCTGGTGATTTGCTCGCTGGATTTTGCCCGCCGCAGCAAACAGCGTCTGGAACATCTCTGTGAAGCCGAGTGGGATCTGCTGGTAGTCGATGAAGCGCATCACCTGGTGTGGAGCGAAGATGCGCCGAGCCGTGAATATCAGGCCATTGAACAACTGGCAGAGCATGTGCCGGGCGTTCTGCTGCTGACCGCAACCCCGGAACAGCTGGGGATGGGAAGCCACTTCGCCCGTCTGCGTCTGCTGGACCCGAACCGTTTCCACGATTTCGCGCAATTCGTTGAAGAGCAGAAAAATTATCGTCCGGTTGCGGACGCCGTTGCCATGCTGCTGGCAGGTAACAAACTGAGCAATGACGAACTGAACATGCTCGGTGAGATGATCGGCGAACAGGATATCGAGCCGCTGTTGCAAGCAGCAAACAGCGACAGCGAAGATGCCCAGAGCGCCCGTCAGGAACTGGTTTCGATGCTGATGGATCGCCACGGCACCAGCCGCGTGCTGTTCCGTAACACCCGTAACGGTGTGAAAGGCTTCCCGAAACGCGAGCTACACACTATTAAACTGCCGCTGCCGACGCAGTATCAGACGGCTATTAAAGTGTCCGGCATTATGGGCGCACGTAAAAGTGCGGAAGACCGCGCCCGCGATATGCTCTATCCGGAGCGTATTTATCAGGAATTTGAAGGCGATAACGCCACCTGGTGGAACTTTGATCCGCGCGTTGAGTGGCTGATGGGCTATCTGACCAGTCATCGCTCACAGAAAGTGTTGGTGATCTGCGCCAAAGCCGCCACCGCGCTGCAACTCGAGCAGGTGCTTCGCGAACGTGAAGGTATTCGCGCTGCTGTGTTCCACGAAGGCATGTCGATTATCGAACGTGACCGCGCAGCCGCCTGGTTCGCCGAAGAAGATACCGGCGCACAGGTGCTGCTGTGCTCGGAAATCGGTTCTGAAGGACGTAACTTCCAGTTCGCCAGCCACATGGTAATGTTCGATCTACCGTTCAACCCAGACCTGCTGGAGCAGCGTATTGGTCGTCTGGATCGTATCGGTCAGGCGCACGATATTCAGATCCACGTACCTTATCTGGAAAAAACCGCTCAGTCGGTGCTGGTGCGCTGGTATCACGAAGGTCTGGATGCGTTCGAGCACACCTGCCCGACCGGACGTACTATCTACGATAGCGTGTACAACGATCTGATTAACTACCTGGCTTCACCCGATCAAACCGAAGGCTTTGACGATCTGATCAAAAACTGCCGCGAGCAACACGAAGCCCTGAAAGCACAACTGGAGCAGGGTCGTGACCGCCTGCTGGAGATCCACTCCAACGGTGGCGAAAAAGCCCAGGCACTGGCAGAAAGCATTGAAGAGCAGGATGACGATACCAACCTGATCGCCTTCGCCATGAACCTGTTCGATATTATCGGTATTAATCAGGACGATCGCGGCGACAACATGATCGTGCTGACGCCGTCCGATCATATGCTGGTGCCGGACTTCCCTGGCCTGTCGGAAGATGGCATCACCATCACCTTTGATCGTGAAGTGGCGCTGGCGCGTGAAGATGCACAGTTTATTACCTGGGAGCATCCGCTGATCCGCAACGGTCTGGATCTGATCCTTTCTGGCGATACTGGTAGCAGCACGATTTCACTGTTGAAAAACAAAGCGTTGCCGGTAGGTACGCTGTTGGTGGAACTGATTTACGTGGTTGAAGCACAAGCGCCGAAGCAGTTGCAGCTCAACCGCTTCCTGCCGCCGACGCCGGTACGTATGCTGTTGGATAAAAACGGCAACAACCTGGCGGCACAGGTAGAGTTTGAAACCTTTAACCGTCAGCTTAACGCAGTGAATCGCCACACCGGTAGCAAGCTGGTTAACGCCGTACAGCAAGAGGTTCACGCTATCCTGCAACTGGGTGAAGCGCAGATTGAGAAGTCTGCCCGTGCACTGATCGATGCGGCGCGTAACGAAGCTGACGAAAAACTGTCTGCGGAACTGTCGCGTCTGGAAGCACTGCGCGCAGTGAACCCGAACATTCGTGACGACGAACTGGCCGCCATTGAAAGCAACCGTCAGCAGGTAATGGAAAGTCTGGATCAGGCAGGCTGGCGTCTGGATGCCCTGCGTTTAATCGTTGTGACGCATCAGTAACGGAGCCGAAGATGGGGATGGAAAACTACAATCCGCCGCAGGAACCCTGGCTGGTTGTCCTGTATCAGGATGATCACATTATGGTGGTCAACAAACCGAGCGGTTTGTTGTCTGTGCCGGGACGTCTGGAAGAGCACAAAGACAGCGTGATGACGCGCATTCAGCGCGATTATCCGCAGGCGGAATCGGTGCATCGTCTGGATATGGCCACCAGCGGCGTGATTGTAGTGGCGCTGACTAAAGCTGCGGAGCGGGAATTAAAACGCCAGTTCCGCGAGCGCGAGCCGAAAAAACAGTATGTGGCTCGCGTCTGGGGGCATCCATCCCCTGCGGAAGGTCTGGTGGATCTGCCGTTGATTTGCGACTGGCCAAACCGCCCGAAACAGAAAGTCTGTTACGAAACGGGTAAGCCTGCGCAGACAGAATATGAAGTCGTGGATTATGCGGCGGATAACACGGCAAGAGTGGTGTTAAAGCCGATTACCGGACGTTCGCATCAGCTACGTGTGCATATGCTGGCGCTGGGGCATCCGATTCTCGGCGATCGTTTTTATGCTTCACCAGAAGCCAGGGCGATGGCACCGCGTTTGCTGCTACATGCAGAGATGTTGACGATTACCCATCCGGCATATGGCAATAGTATGACGTTTAAGGCGCCAGCGGATTTTTGATAGTGACGACGGCGCAGTCCGGTAGTCCGGATAAGGCGTTCACGCCGCATCCGGCAATTTGTGCCGCCGGATGCTGATCGCCGGATGCGACGCTGGCGCGTCTTATCCGGCCTACAATTTCTTACTCGCTCTGAAACTTATTTAAACCCTTTCTGCTGCTTAATCAGCTCATACGCCTGCTGAATTTCCTGCGCTTTCTGCTTCGCCATCTCCATCATCTCTGGCGGCAAACCTTTCGCCACCAGCTTATCCGGATGGTGTTCGCTCATCAGCTTACGGTAGGCTCGTTTAATGGTGGTTGCATCGTCCGTCGGCTTCACGCCCAGCACGTTACAGGCATCTTCCAGTGTCGGGCCACGCTGCGCTTGCTGCCAGTTACCACCGCCAGATTGCTGCTGATAACCGCCGCCAAATTGCGCCCCACCCTGCATCATGCGCAGAAACTGGTCAAACTGGGCGCGGGAGATCCCTAACTCTTCAGCAATCACATACAGCACCGCCCGTTCATTCGGGTGCAGTGAACCATCAGCAAACGCCGCCTGAATCTGGATCTCCAGAAACATACGAATTAAGTCGAAACGACCAAAGCAAACACTGCGAAACTGACGCATCTTTTCGCGCAGCGGGTAATTGTCTGATTTTCCCACCCGAAATGCATTTTGCGCCGCAGTACGGGAAGCACCGTGTAAATTCATCCGATCCATGAGCAATGTGGCAATATGAATATCAGCCTCAGTAACACGTCCTTTGGATTTGGTTAAATGCCCCATCACTTCAAAAGTGGTGGCAAAAAACAGCGCCTGACGCTCGCGCTGGTTGGCGAACCACGCCATTTTGCGGCTGCGGGCTTTATCAAACATATGGCCGATTAACAGACCTAATACAACGCCCCAAAAGCCGCCGCCCATCAGTAAGGCCACGGCCACGCCAATGATTTTTCCCCAATACTGCATATATTCCCCAAATCGACACACGGATATCAGGGCTATCTCCCACAATATAAAGGTGCTTTTACCGTTTTCCGGCTGCGGTCAATTGTGGGACATCGCCTATAATTTGCATTATCATACCTGTCATTCAATGCCGTGCCTAACACCACTGACGCTATTCGGACAGGATTAACACTAGCGTAGAGATGACGAGTACGTTAGTCTCTGACCGTTTGTCACGCGCAACGTTACCGATGATGGAACAATAAAATCAACGTATGAAAAAACGTATCCCCACTCTCCTGGCCACCATGATTGCCACCGCCCTTTATAGTCAACAGGGACTGGCAGCCGACCTCGCCTCACAGTGCATGTTGGGCGTGCCAAGCTATGACCGTCCTCTGGTACAGGGCGATACTAACGACTTACCCGTGACGATTAATGCTGACCACGCAAAGGGGAATTACCCCGATGACGCCGTGTTTACTGGCAGCGTAGATATCATGCAGGGTAACAGCCGTCTGCAGGCCGACGAAGTGCAGCTCCATCAAAAAGAGGCACCAGGACAACCGGAGCCGATACGTACTGTTGATGCGCTCGGTAATGTCCATTACGACGATAACCAGGTGATCCTCAAAGGGCCGAAAGGCTGGGCGAATCTGAACACCAAAGATACCAACGTCTGGGAAGGTGATTACCAGATGGTGGGTCGCCAGGGTCGTGGTAAAGCGGACCTGATGAAACAACGTGGCGAAAACCGCTACACCATTCTGGATAACGGTAGCTTTACTTCCTGTTTGCCAGGTTCCGATACCTGGAGCGTGGTAGGTAGCGAAATTATTCATGACCGCGAAGAACAAGTTGCGGAGATCTGGAACGCCCGCTTTAAAGTGGGTCCGGTTCCGATCTTTTACAGCCCGTATTTGCAGTTGCCGGTGGGTGATAAACGCCGTTCTGGTTTCTTGATCCCGAACGCCAAATACACCACCACCAACTACTTTGAGTTCTATCTGCCATATTACTGGAACATCGCGCCAAATATGGATGCCACCATCACGCCGCATTATATGCATCGTCGTGGCAACATCATGTGGGAGAACGAATTCCGTTATCTCACCCAGGCAGGCGCAGGCTTGATGGAACTGGATTATCTGCCTTCGGATAAAGTCTATGAAGATGAACATCCAGAAGATAGCAATTCACGCCGTTGGTTGTTCTACTGGCAACACTCCGGAGTGATGGACCAGGTTTGGCGCTTTAACATCGACTACACCAAAGTCAGCGATCCCAGCTATTTCAATGACTTCGATAACAAGTACGGTTCCAGTACTGACGGCTACGCAACGCAAAAATTCAGCGTTGGCTATGCAGTGCAGAACTTTGACGCCACGCTTTCGCATAAACAATTCCAGGTTTTTGATGATACCAGTGGCAACAGCTACGCCGCTGAACCGCAGTTAGACGTCAATTACTACCATAACGATCTCGGTCCGTTTGATACCCGCATCTATGGTCAGGCTGTGCATTTTGTAAATACCAATAGCAATATGCCAGAAGCCACACGTCTGCACCTTGAACCGACAATCAATCTTCCGTTGTCGAATAACTGGGGGAGTCTGAATACCGAAGCCAAACTGATGGCGACGCATTATCAACAGACCAATCTTGACTGGTATAACAGCAACCCACAAAACAATAAGTTGGCAGATTCTGTTAACCGTGTAATGCCGCAATTCAAAGTTGACGGCAAAATGGTCTTTGAACGCGATATGGAAATGCTGGCGCCGGGTTACACCCAGACGCTGGAACCGCGCGCGCAATACCTGTATGTGCCGTATCGCGATCAGAGCGATATCTACAACTACGACTCGTCTCTGCTGCAATCTGACTACTCTGGCCTGTTCCGGGACCGGACTTACGGTGGTCTTGACCGTATTGCTTCGGCTAACCAGGTGACGACCGGTGTCACAACTCGCGTATATGATGACGCTGCCGTTGAACGTTTTAATATTTCCGTTGGTCAAATCTACTACTTCACGGAGTCTCGCACCGGCGATGACAACATAACATGGGAGAATGACGACAAAACGGGCTCACTGGTATGGGCAGGCGATACCTACTGGCGCATCTCCGAACGCTGGGGATTGCGTGGCGGCATTCAGTACGATACTCGTCTGGATAACGTAGCCACCAGTAACACCAGCATTGAATACCGTCGGGATGAAGACCGTCTGGTACAGCTGAACTACCGCTACGCCAGCCCGGAATATATTCAGGCTACGCTGCCTAAGTACTATTCCACCGCCGAGCAGTACAAAAACGGTATTTCGCAGGTAGGCGCAGTCGCCAGCTGGCCAATCGCCGATCGTTGGTCAATTGTCGGGGCTTACTACTACGACACCAATGCGAACAAGCAAGCCGACTCAATGTTAGGTGTGCAATACAGCTCCTGCTGCTATGCGATTCGCGTCGGTTACGAGCGGAAGCTGAACGGTTGGGATAACGATAAACAACATGCGGTATATGACAACGCAATCGGCTTTAACATCGAACTTCGCGGCCTGAGTTCCAACTACGGTCTGGGTACGCAAGAGATGCTGCGTTCGAACATTCTGCCGTATCAAAACTCTTTGTGATTTGTTGATTTACCACGTAATCCGCAGTGCGGTTAATTGAAATGGAAAAAGTATGAAGAACTGGAAAACGCTGCTTCTCGGTATCGCGATGATCGCGAACACCAGTTTCGCTGCCCCCCAGGTAGTCGATAAAGTCGCAGCCGTCGTCAATAACGGCGTCGTGCTGGAAAGCGACGTTGATGGATTAATGCAGTCGGTAAAAATGAATGCCGCCCAGGCAAGGCAGCAACTTCCTGATGACGCGACGCTGCGCCACCAAATCATGGAGCGTTTGATCATGGATCAAATCCTCTTGCAGATGGGGCAGAAAATGGGAGTGAAAATCTCCGATGAGCAGCTCGATCAGGCAATTGCCAATATTGCCAAACAGAACAACATGACGCTGGATCAGATGCGCAGCCGTCTGGCCTACGATGGTCTGAACTACAACACCTATCGTAACCAGATCCGCAAAGAGATGATTATCTCTGAAGTGCGTAACAATGAAGTGCGTCGTCGCATCACCATCCTGCCGCAGGAAGTTGAAGCTCTGGCGCAACAAGTCGGTAATCAAAACGATGCCAGCACTGAGCTGAACTTAAGCCACATCCTGATCCCGCTGCCGGAAAACCCGTCTTCTGAGCAGGTAAACGAAGCGGAAACACAGGCGCGTGCCATTGTCGATCAGGCGCGTAATGGCGCTGATTTCGGTAAACTGGCGATCGCTCACTCTGCCGATCAGCAGGCGCTGAACGGCGGCCAGATGGGCTGGGGTCGCATTCAGGAACTGCCGGGAATTTTCGCCCAGGCATTAAGCACCGCGAAGAAAGGCGATATTGTTGGTCCGATTCGTTCTGGCGTTGGCTTCCATATCCTGAAAGTTAACGATCTGCGCGGCGAAAGCAAAAATATTTCGGTAACCGAAGTTCATGCTCGCCATATTCTGCTGAAACCGTCGCCGATCATGACTGACGAACAGGCTCGCGTAAAACTGGAGCAAATTGCAGCGGACATCAAGAGTGGTAAAACCACGTTTGCCGCTGCGGCGAAAGAGTTCTCTCAGGATCCAGGCTCTGCCAACCAGGGCGGCGATCTCGGCTGGGCTACGCCAGATATTTTCGATCCGGCCTTCCGTGACGCGTTGACCCGCCTGAACAAAGGTCAAATGAGCGCACCGGTTCACTCTTCATTCGGCTGGCATTTAATCGAACTGCTGGATACCCGTAATGTCGATAAAACCGACGCTGCGCAGAAAGATCGTGCTTATCGTATGCTGATGAACCGTAAGTTCTCGGAAGAAGCAGCAAGCTGGATGCAGGAACAACGCGCCAGCGCCTACGTTAAAATCCTGAGCAACTAATGGTTAAAACCCAACGTGTTGTGATCACTCCCGGCGAACCCGCCGGGAGTGGCCCGGACTTAGTTGTCCAGCTTGCACAGCGTGAGTGGCCGGTCGAACTGGTTGTTTGTGCCGATGCCACTCTCCTTACTGACCGGGCAGCGATGCTCGGTTTGCCGCTTAATCTTCGCCCTTACTCCCCAGACTCCCCTGCACAACCGCAAACTGCGGGCACATTAACGCTACTTCCTGTCGCGCTACGTGCACCTGTGACTGCGGGGCAATTAACGGTTGAAAATGGGCATTACGTGGTAGAGACGCTGGCGCGAGCGTGTGATGGCTGTCTGAACGGTGAATTTGCCGCGCTGATTACCGGCCCCGTGCATAAAGGCGTCATTAACGACGCTGGTATTCCGTTTACCGGTCATACCGAGTTTTTCGAAGAGCGTTCGCAGGCAAAAAAAGTCGTGATGATGCTGGCAACCGAAGAACTTCGCGTGGCGCTGGCAACGACGCATTTACCGCTGCGCGATATCTCTGACGCCATCACCCCGCCCCTGCTGCATGAAGTCATTTCTATTTTGCATCACGATTTGCAAACCAAATTTGGTATTGCTGAGCCGCGCATTCTGGTCTGTGGCCTGAATCCGCACGCGGGCGAAGGCGGTCATATGGGCACGGAAGAGATAGACACCATCATTCCGGTGCTCGACGAGTTACGGGCGCAGGGGATGAAACTCAACGGGCCTTTGCCTGCCGATACCCTGTTTCAGCCTAAATATCTCGACAACGCCGACGCGGTGCTGGCGATGTACCACGATCAGGGTCTTCCCGTGCTAAAATACCAGGGCTTCGGGCGCGGTGTGAATATTACGCTGGGCCTGCCCTTTATTCGCACATCAGTGGACCACGGCACCGCGCTGGAACTGGCGGGACGTGGCAAAGCCGATGTCGGCAGTTTTATTACGGCGCTTAATCTCGCCATCAAAATGATTGTTAATACCCAATGAATAAACGAGTCCACCAGGGCCACTTAGCCCGTAAACGCTTCGGGCAAAACTTTCTCAACGATCAGTTCGTGATCGACAGCATTGTTTCTGCCATTAACCCGCAGAAGGGTCAGGCGATGGTCGAAATCGGCCCCGGTCTGGCAGCGTTGACCGAGCCAGTCGGCGAACGTCTGGATCAACTGACAGTCATCGAACTTGACCGCGATTTGGCGGCACGTCTGCAAACGCATCCATTCTTAGGCCCGAAACTGACGATTTATCAGCAGGATGCGATGACCTTTAACTTCGGTGAGCTGGCTGAGAAAATGGGTCAGCCGCTACGAGTTTTCGGTAACCTGCCGTATAACATCTCCACGCCGTTGATGTTCCATCTGTTTAGCTATACTGATGCCATTGCCGACATGCACTTTATGTTGCAAAAAGAGGTGGTGAATCGTCTGGTTGCAGGACCGAACAGCAAAGCGTATGGTCGATTAAGCGTCATGGCGCAATATTATTGCAACGTGATCCCGGTGCTGGAAGTACCGCCATCGGCCTTTACACCACCACCAAAAGTGGATTCCGCTGTCGTGCGCCTGGTTCCTCATGCAACGATGCCTTACCCGGTTAAAGATGTTCGCGTGTTAAGCCGTATCACCACCGAAGCCTTTAACCAGCGTCGTAAAACCATTCGTAACAGCCTCGGCAACCTGTTTAGCGTCGAGGTGTTAACGGGAATGGGCATCGACCCGGCGATGCGAGCGGAAAATATCTCTGTCGCGCAATATTGCCAGATGGCGAACTATCTGGCGGAGAACGCGTCTTTGCAGGAGAGTTAACGATGATCAATTCGCCCCGAGTGTGTATTCAGGTTCAAAGTGTTTACATTGAAGCACAATCTTCACCTGATAATGAACGTTACGTTTTTGCTTATACCGTAACCATACGCAACCTGGGGCGAGCGCCAGTGCAGTTGTTGGGGCGTTACTGGCTGATCACCAACGGCAATGGCCGTGAAACCGAAGTCCAGGGCGAAGGTGTGGTGGGCGTTCAGCCGCATATCGCCCCTGGCGAAGAGTACCAGTACACCAGCGGTGCGATAATCGAAACACCGATGGGCACCATGCAGGGTCACTACGAAATGATCGATGAAAATGGCGTTCCATTCAGCATCGACATTCCTGTATTTCGACTCTCCGTTCCAATACTCATTCATTAAAATAATATGGCGACATACCTTATTGGCGACGTTCATGGTTGTTACGATGAACTGATCGCTTTGCTGCATAAAATAGAATTTACCCCTGGGAAAGATACCCTCTGGCTGACGGGTGACCTGGTCGCTCGCGGGCCTGGTTCGCTGGATGTTCTGCGCTATGTAAAATCCTTAGGCGACAGCGTGCGTCTGGTGCTGGGTAATCACGATCTGCATCTGCTGGCGGTATTCGCCGGGATCAGCCGTAATAAACCGAAAGACCGCCTGACACCGCTGCTGGAAGCGCCCGACGCTGATGAGCTGCTTAACTGGCTGCGTCGCCAACCTCTGCTGCAAATCGACGAAGAGAAAAAGCTGGTGATGGCTCACGCGGGGATCACGCCGCAGTGGGACTTAGAGACTGCTAAAGAGTGTGCTCACGACGTAGAAGCAGTATTGTCGAGTGACTCCTATCCTTTCTTCCTCGACGCCATGTACGGCGACATGCCAAACAACTGGACGCCAGAGTTACGCGGACTGGCACGACTGCGTTTTATCACCAACGCTTTTACCCGTATGCGTTTTTGCTTCCCGAACGGTCAACTGGATATGTACAGCAAAGAGTCGCCAGAAGACGCGCCAGCACCATTGAAACCGTGGTTTACCATTCCAGGGCCAGTTAGCGAAGAATACAATATTGTGTTTGGTCACTGGGCATCGCTGGAAGGAAAAGGTACGCCGGAAGGTATTTACGCGCTGGATACCGGATGCTGCTGGGGTGGGACATTAACCTGCCTGCGCTGGGAAGATAAGCAGTATTTCGTCCAGCCATCGAACCGGCATAAGGATATGGGAGAAGCGGCGGCGTCTTAAACACAGCCTGATACAGGAAGGCCGGATAAGACGCGACCGGCGTCGCATCCGGCACTAGCCGTAAATTCTATACAAACTTACCGCCGTTCCAGAATCTCAAAACAATAGCTATGAGAGTTCTGCGCATCGGCGTCGTGGAATTCGCTGAACACCGATTCCCAGTCATCCGGCTCATAGTCCGGGAAATGGGTGTCGCCTTCCACTTCCGCGTCGATATGCGTCAGATACAGTTTTTGCGCTTTTGGCAGGAACTGCTCATAAACGCGACCACCGCCAATCACCATAATCTCCGGTACGTCACCACACGCCGCGATGGCTTCATCCACCGATTTCACCCACGTTACGCGATCGTCCGTACCCGGCTGGCTGCTGATGATAATATTCTTGCGTCCTGGCAGCGGGCGGCCGATGGATTCCCAGGTATGGCGCCCCATAATCACGGGTTTATTTAAGGTGTTACGTTTAAACCAGGCGAGATCGGCAGGCAGGTTCCACGGCATGGCGTTTTCCATGCCGATAACGCGATCTACCGCTAACGCCGCAATCAGACTGATCATTGAGATTTCCCGATAAAAAAAATTGTCGCCACTATACGTAAAGCGTAAACCGTCGTCGACTGGTGTGAGGATGATGTTGAGGAAAATTTTATATTCTGCTGGCGAGTCCACGCTATGTCCGTGGACTCGCCTCATTACAGTTGCGCAAAAACAAACAGTTAGTTGTAAAGTGCGTGCTACACCACACTTTCTGATTACGATGGCTTAGTTTCTGGCTCATCCGCCATGTTGCCGGTATGTTTTCCTTCCTCGGTTCCCTGCCAGCCATGCCGTTGAATTAATGACAGATGTTCACGATCCTCGGTAATGATCTCGCTTAACATCGCGCTGGTGCGTTTATAGACCGCCGCGCGGGCTTTGGTGTCGTTCTCAACCATTGCCATCTCTTCCACCATCTCAATATTAAAGCGGCGGAACACATCGGCACGTTCTCGCGCTTCATATGGCCCAAGACCTAAACTTTCCAGCGCCAGACGCCCGGTTTTCAGCGCACCTTCAAAGGTTTCACGCTCCGGCTTTTCAACGCCAGCCTGTCGCAAACGGATGTAGTGATCGACATCGCGGGCGCGGGCAATAATCTGCAAATGCGGAAAATGTTCTTTCACCATCTCCGTCAGTTGCAGATTGGTTTGCGGATCGTCGATGGCGTTAATCAGCACTTCCGCTTTCGCCGCTCCCGCAGATTCCAGTAAATCCATCCGCGTAGCATCACCGTAAAAGACTTTCATGCCGAATTTGCGCAACGTTTCGATATGGTCAGGATCGTGATCGAGCACCACCATTTTTACCCCACTGGAGAGCAGTAAACGTCCGGTGATCTGCCCAAAACGACCGAATCCGGCGATAATCACGCGCGGCTGTTCTTCATCGATCTCATCGGCTTCACGCGCTTCTTCAGTAGGAGATTGCTCAAGGCGATTGAGGATCACCAGCAGAATCGGCGTTGCCGCCATCGACAGCGCCACCGCCAGGGTCAGCGATTTCGCCCACTCCGGCTCCAGCACATTCGCCATCTGCGCCGCGCCAAATACCACAAAGGCAAACTCACTGCCCTGCCCTAACAACACCGCAAACCAGCGACGCTGTTTATTTGGCACCTGCAACGGTCGGGCAATCAGCCACAGCATGGCGATTTTGATGATGAGGAAACCAAGCAGCAAAATGACAATGCGCAATGGGTTTTCAAGCAGCGTGCCAAAGTCTATCGACATGCCAACACCGATGAAAAACAGCCCCAGCAGCAAACCTTTAAATGGTTCGATATCGCTTTCCAGCGCATGACGGTATTCCGAGCTTGCCAGCAGTACGCCCGCCAGAAACGCGCCCATCGCCATCGACAAGCCAACCTCTTCCAGCAGCAAACCAAAGCCAAACACGAGGAATAACGCCACGGCACTAAACACTTCCCGCAAGCCAGAGCGGGCAACAAAACGCAGCGCCGGACGCGTGACATAGCGCCCAAGCAGTACCACCAGCACCAGCGCGCCCGCCACTTTTAACGCCGAGAGAGCAAATGCGCCCATCGTCGTCGAGGCACTGCTCGCCGCCAGTAGCGGGATCATCGCTACCAGAGGGATCGCGGCGATATCCTGGAACAGCAGCACCGCAAAGGCACTGCGGCCCATTTGCGTCACCATAAGATTACGTTCATTCATCGCCTGCATAGCAATCGCCGTAGAGGAGAGCGCCAGCGTCATGCCGATCAATTCCGCTACCTGCCAGCGCAGCCCAAGTAACATACAGAACAGCCCCAGCAGGCCGCCACAAATCACCATCTGCAATGCGCCACCGCCGAACACTGCCGCACGCAGCTTCCACAGCCTTTGTGGATCGAGTTCGAGGCCGATAATAAACAGCATCAGCACCACGCCGATTTCAGCAAAGTGCAGG
Organism: Escherichia sp. Marseille-Q3837; assembly: GCF_916618735.1. NCBI lineage: Bacteria > Pseudomonadati > Pseudomonadota > Gammaproteobacteria > Enterobacterales > Enterobacteriaceae > Escherichia > Escherichia sp. Marseille-Q3837. The sequence continues at coordinate 174,147 of NZ_CAKAKC010000001.1, forward strand.
ATAGATTCGGCATCGGTCACCAGTCGCAGCCCCCACGGGCCAATAATGCAGCCCGCGATCAGGTAGCCAAGTACCGATCCCAGACCGAGGCGTACCGCAATGGGTACAATCAGCGCCGCCGAACCGAGATAAATCAGCGCCTGAATCAGCGTATGGCTATCCATGATGTGCCTCCTGCCATTCCAGCAGACGTTGCTTATAATGACGCGCCTGCCCTTCGAGGGTTTCGTCGTCACAAATAAAGGTGCAGTGCATGGCAAACGGCGGCAGCCAGTTCAGCCCGCAGTAGATTGCCGTCGCCTGTAGCGGCTGCGACAGCACATCAAAGCCCGGATGTGCACCAATCTCAAAATGGCTTTCCCCGCCGCCGGTCGTCACCGCCCACAGCAAATGTTTGCCATGCAGTGCCGTGCCGCCGTGACCGTAAGCCCAGCCGTGCGAGAAAACTTTATCGATCCAAAGTTTGAGGAGCGGTGGAATGCTGTACCACTGCATCGGGTGCTGCCAGACGATCAGATCGGCGCGAGACAGCGCCTCCTGCTCGGCGGCAATATCGATATTGAAGTCAGGATAGAGTTGATAAAGAGAGCGAATTTCGACGCCTTCCAGCGTCCTTGCCTGTTCAAGCATCCGTTTATTCGCATGGGAATGATGCGGATACGGATGCGCATAAATTATGAGGATCATAGTTATTAGCCCGCGTGTTTACGCCTTTATTTTCCCACAAAGTGTAGTCACATATTCACGCGGCTTATAGTCAATAATATTGATTCAGAAAAGAGAGAATTCTGAATAAATTACCCCGCTCGCTGCCTGCGGATCGTCATATTGCTGGTCTGCGCCAATGACATCCCACGTGTTTCCGGGGCAAACGCTACGGAAATCAACAAGCCAAACAGCGAGATCCCCGCCCCCATTAGCATCGTGTTACTGATACCGTAATTATTGATAAAGATCGGCAGTGCCCAGGTCGAAACAATGGTGCCAATACGACTTAAGGACATAATCACCCCCACGGCAGAGGCGCGGATATCCGTCGGGAAAAGTTCATTAGGATAAAGCCACTGCAAATTACCTGGCCCGCCAGAGAAAAAGGCATACACAGCAAACGCCATTACCACCAGCCAGATCCCCATATCCGGGATCAGCCCCAAAACCGCCAGCGCCAGCGTCATCATGGCAAAACTGCCAATCAACAATGGACGCCGTCCGGCAGTGTTTAACCACAGCATCGGCGGAATACAGCCGAGCATAAAGAACAGGCTAATCACCACATTCCCCAGTGCCGCGTTTTTGCCAACACCCAATCCCAACAAACCAACGATTTGCGGGCCAAAGGTGTAGATGGCGAACATTGGGATCACCTGGCAGGTCCAGATGGCGGCAACAAACAGGACAAAAGGAAAATGGCGGCGATTAAACAGATCGCGAAAACGGGTTTGCTGCGGCTGCTCTTCATCGAAAGCCACCGGTTCGCCAAACAGTTTTATCATCATCTCTTCGCACTCTTTTACTCGCCCTTTGCGTAACAACCAGCGGGGAGATTCAGGCAGTTCGAATCGACCAATCAAAATCAACAAACAGGGGATCGCCGCGCTGCCCAACATCCAGCGCCAGCCACCTTCCACATCATAAAGCCAGTAGCCAACCAGATCGGCACAGGTTGCGCCGACATACCACATGGCAGCAATAAAGCTGATGGAAAACGCCCGCTGACGGGTGCTGGAGAACTCGGTGATCATCGAGGTGGCGATGGGATAATCCGCGCCGATGACAATGCCGATGAGTACCCGCATCACCAACAGTTCGACGGGGGATGAGACAAACATCGTCGCCACCGATATCACGCCAATGGCGATAATATCAATGAGGAACATTTTGCGCCGTCCAACTTTATCGGAGATATAGCCAAACAGCGATGTGCCGACGAACAGCCCGGCGAGCGTTCCCGCGCCCAGCAAGCCAATCCAGTCTGCATCCAGTTTCAGTGCCGGAGTCAGTTGCTCCAGCGCCACGCCTATCATTACCAGGACATAACCATCCAGAAACGGCCCACCGCTTCCCCACAGCAAAATGCGGCGGTGAATAGAGGAGAATTTGAGATCGTCAAAGTTTCTGGACGGTTGCATGGATTATTCCTGTTTTTTTGCAATGAGAGTCAGTACGGCGTTACGTATCAAACCAACATCAGCCGTAACGGAACTCCACACCAAAGGTGCCGCGCGGGTATTCCCACTGTTCCAGCGCCGACCCCAGCCCCAGAATGCGACAGGTGCCGCACTCCAGACATCCGGCGTAATCGAAGCGCACACTGCCGTCATCCTGCTTCTTATACAGACCTGCGGGGCACGCTTTCACCAGCAGCTCCAGCGCCTGTTTATCGGCATCGGCCTTCACAACGATGTGCGGATGCTCTTCATCGACATTGAATTTATTGACGCCCAGTTTGACGTCCACATTGACGGGAGAAGTCATAAAACGGTCACTCCTTTCATGCCATCCTTGATCAGATTGATGAAGCCCACTTTCTTGCCGTGGCGGAGGATTTTCTTGCGCATCAGTTCCGGCGCGCTGCCGTCAATGGTGAACAGGTCACGCGCCACACCCACCGCCAGTTCCGGGTAGCCGCTAAACATGCGTGGGTTATCAAGGAACGCTGGTAGTTTTTGGTACATGCGCATATCGCGCAGCGGGCCACTCTCCAGATGCTGACGATATTCCGCCAGTTTTTGCTTACCAAAATCGTCGCTTTTCATCGCTGAAAGCACGGTTTTTGCTGCTGCTTCCCCGGCGGCAATCGCCAGATCCATACCGCGAATGGTAAAACCGAGGTTCATACACATTCCGGCGGCATCACCGGCAATCAGCACGCCGTCACCGACCAGTTCCGGCAGCATGTTGATGCCCGCTTCCGGCACGACGTGAGCAGAATATTCCACCAGCTTGCCGCCCGCGATCAGCGGTGCAACTGCCGGATGTTGTTTGAAATCTTCCAGCATTTGCGGCACCGATTTTTTCGCGTCATGCAGATGATGAAGGCCGCAAACCAACCCCAGCGACAGGGTATTTTCATTGGTATAAAGGAAACCGCCGCCCATCAGGCCATCGGTGGGGGAACCCGCAAATAAGCAGGCCGCGCCCTGATTACCCTGCAACTGAAAACGGTCTTCGATAACTGACTTCGGTAACTCGATCAGTTCCTTCACGCCAACCGCCACATCCGTCGGTTTGACGCGTTTTGCCATCCCCAGCTTTTCGGCAAGGATGGAGTTCACCCCGTCGGCAAGGATCACCGTCTTCGCTTCAATTACATCGCCATCGGCTTCTACACCGACGACTTTGCCATCGCGCTGTACGAGGTTATCGACGCGAATCCCGGTAATTAACTGCGCGCCCGCTTCTTCGGCCTGCTCCATCAGCCAGGCATCAAATTTACTGCGCAAAACGGAGTAAGAACGCTGGGATGGTGAGGCTTCGTCACCGTTGCAGTAGTCCATAGTCATCGCTGACTTTTCCGTCATAAACGCGAGTTTTTCATGGGTGATCAGGCGTTCTACGGGGGCGGAGTCGGCGAAACCAGGAATAATGTGTTCCAGACTGTGGGCATAGAGACGCCCGCCAGTGACGTTCTTGGCACCTGCGGAATTGCCACGCTCGATAACTAACACTTGTGCCCCTTCGCGGGCGAGAACCAGTGCGGCAACCGAACCGGCAAGCCCTGCACCGACGATGATGGCATCAAAGATATCTTCGGACATAAGAACTCCCTGTCAGCGGCAGAGCCGAAATACAGCCCTGCCTGAGTGGATCAACGCGCTAAAGCTGCGGTCAGTGCCGGAAGGATCTTCACGGCGTCGCCAACAATGCCGTAATCCGCGTACTGGAAGATCGGCGCATTTTTATCTTTGTTGATGGCAAAAATGGTTTGCGACGCATTAGCGCCAACCATGTGCTGGATCTGCCCGGAGATCCCCACCGCCAGGTACAGTTCAGGTTTCAGCATCAGGTTGGAGATACCGACATAGCGTTCGTGCTCCATCCATTTTTCGTTTTCTGCCACCGGACGAGAACAGGCCAACTCCGCACCTATCGCCTTGCAAAGCTGTTCTGCCAGCGCAATGTTCTCTTTGCTGCCAATACCGCGACCGACGCTGACCACCAGGCGGGCTTTGTCGAGATCGACGCTGTTGCTCTGGCGCGCCTGGGTTGCCGTGCGGGTAATCGCCACAGCCGGAGCCTGCCACTCCACGGTGTGCGTTTCGCCAGTACGTGACGCGTCTGGCTGAGCCGCATCGAACGTGCCGCTGCTGATGGTCAGTACCGCATACGGCGTGACAATGCGTTCTTCGCCAATCGCCAGACCACCGTAAACCATGTGTTTCACTGTCGCTTTACCGTCCTGTACGCTGACGGTGCTAGCATCGTTAGACACCGCCGCTTTAAGGCGATATCCCAGTTTTGCCGCCAGTAATTTGCCGCGACGGGTGTTTGGCAACAGCACCAGACCGTCTGCGCCGTGCTGGCGAATAGTGTCAGCCATGACACCGGCGTAATCTTCGATCATCCGATCGTCCGGTTTGCCGTTTAATTTCCAGACATGATTAGCGCCTAGCTGGATTGCCTGTGCGCCGTCGGCATCATTGAGGACAAAGGCATTGATTTGATTAGCTAAAGCCTGCGCACCGTTCATCAGTTCCGGCAGACGAGAAGGGGTATCGCTGAATACCCAGACTTGAGAAAACGTGTTCATAGCATCCCCTGTAATTAAATGACTTTGCGAAGATTTTCAGCAAATGCGGCGATCTGTTCTTCGCCGTCGCCTTCAATCACGATGCGCTGACGTTCGCGCTGTTTCGGCGCGGCAACCTGTTGTTCTGACCAGGCTGCCTCTGCGTTAAAACCGATATCCGCCGCCGACCATACCTGGACGGGCTTTTTCGCCGCGCCGAGAATAGCTTTCATCGAAGGAATTTGTGGGGAGTTGATATCAGTGGAAACAGCAACAACCGCAGGCAGCGGAATGCTTAAGGTTTCTGTTTCATCTTCCAGTTCGCGCTCAACGGTGAGGGTATCTGCCGTCAGGGAGATAATTTTGCTGACGCCGTTAACTGCCGGAATATTGAGGATTTCGCCTACCAGCAAACCAACCTGCTGGGCATAAAGGTCGGAAGAACCATCGCCACAGAGGATCAGATCAAAGCCTGCTTTCTGGGCGGCTGCAGCCAGTGCGCTCGCCGTTTGTTGCGGCAGTGCCTGCTCGAACTGGTCATCAATCACCACAATCAGTTCATCCGGGCCGCGCGATAGCACATCTTTACGCCCTTTGGCGTTGGTCAGGGCTTTACCGCCCACACTTAAGGCTGTCACCTGCGCCTCTGCTGCCTGTTGCTTTAGCTGGCAAGCCGCTTCAATAGCGTTGAGATCGTATTGGCTTATTTTGGCATCGGCTTTGCTGAAGTCTAATGAACCATCAGCATTATTGACCGCAATATCCTGTTCATCAGGCACGCACTTATAGCAAGTAATAATCTTCATTGCATCTCCAGAAATCATGAAGGAAACGTCGTTCATATCGGTGGTGTTAATTACAGATATCACGCTATTTAATTTGGAAATAAAACTTTAATCACCAATATTGAAAATGTCACACGCAGATAAATCCAACTTTCAATATTGTTAAGTTCCTCACCAATATTGAAAACACGGCGTAGAAAAAAGAAATTTTCAATATTGTTTTATGGATCACCAATATTGAAAGCCAGATGTTATTTTTTTACGCACAAAAGAACATAACAAACTGATTAATAACCAAAATTAACGGAAAAACACCCTCTATTCACCCGAAACAAAAATGTGACACAAATCACAGAATACAGCTTATCGAATACCCATTATGAGTTAGCCATTAACGCGTTTACGAGGTTAATAATAATTATATTAAATGTTAACAAAAATAAAACAAACGGGAACGCAAAATAAATATTCGTTTTCACAGTGGAATTAACTCATGAAAGATAAAAAGAGAAAAACGGGAATAGAACCGAAGGTATTCTTTCCGCCGTTAATAATCGTTGGCATACTTTGCTGGCTTACAGTCAGAGATCTGGATGCGGCGAATGTCGTTATTAATGCTGTATTCAGTTACGTCACCAATGTATGGGGATGGGCATTTGAATGGTATATGGTGGTGATGCTTTTCGGCTGGTTCTGGCTGGTGTTTGGCCCGTATGCCAAAAAGCGTTTAGGTAACGAACCGCCTGAATTTAGTACCGCCAGTTGGATCTTTATGATGTTCGCCTCCTGTACGTCTGCTGCCGTACTGTTCTGGGGCTCTATTGAGATCTACTACTACATCTCCACCCCGCCGTTTGGCTTAGAACCTAACTCAACCGGCGCGAAAGAGTTAGGGCTGGCTTACAGCTTGTTCCACTGGGGGCCTCTGCCGTGGGCCACTTACAGCTTCCTTTCAGTCGCCTTCGCTTACTTCTTCTTTGTCCGCAAAATGGAAGTGATTCGCCCCAGCTCTACGCTGGTGCCGCTGGTGGGTGAAAAACACGCCAAAGGGTTGTTCGGTACTATTGTCGATAACTTCTATCTCGTCGCCTTGATCTTCGCGATGGGCACCAGTCTCGGCCTTGCCACACCGCTGGTGACCGAGTGTATGCAGTGGTTGTTTGGCATTCCGCATACCCTGCAACTGGACGCCATCATCATTACCTGCTGGATTATCCTCAACGCCATTTGCGTCGCCTGCGGCCTGCAAAAAGGGGTACGTATCGCCAGTGATTTGCGTAGCTACCTGAGCTTCCTGATGCTGGGTTGGGTGTTTATCGTCAGTGGTGCCAGCTTCATCATGAACTACTTCACCGACTCGGTGGGGATGTTGCTGATGTATCTGCCGCGCATGTTGTTCTATACCGATCCTATCGCCAAAGGCGGCTTCCCGCAGGGCTGGACGGTTTTCTACTGGGCATGGTGGGTGATTTACGCTATCCAGATGAGTATCTTCCTGGCGCGTATTTCCCGTGGTCGTACCGTGCGTGAACTGTGCTTCGGCATGGTGCTGGGGCTGACAGCCTCCACCTGGATCTTGTGGACCGTGCTTGGTAGTAACACTTTGCTGTTGATAGATAAAAACATCATCAACATTCCGAACCTGATCGAACAGTACGGTGTGGCGCGCGCCATCATCGAAACCTGGGCCGCTCTGCCGCTCAGCACCGCCACCATGTGGGGCTTCTTCATTCTTTGCTTTATTGCCACCGTTACGCTGGTTAACGCCTGCTCTTATACCCTGGCGATGTCCACCTGCCGCGAAGTACGCGACGGCGAAGAGCCGCCGCTGCTGGTGCGTATCGGCTGGTCAATTCTGGTTGGCATTATCGGTATTGTTCTGCTGGCGCTCGGCGGCCTGAAACCGATTCAAACCGCCATTATCGCCGGAGGATGCCCGCTGTTCTTCGTCAACATTATGGTAACGCTCTCCTTTATTAAAGACGCGAAACAGAACTGGAAAGATTAATTAACCCCCAAAATATCAAGAGGTTGAAAGATGGATTTTAATTTAAATGATGAGCAGGAACTGTTTGTCGCCGGTATCCGTGAACTGATGGCCAGTGAAAACTGGGAGGCCTATTTTGCCGAGTGCGACCGTGACAGCGTCTACCCGGAACGATTTGTTAAAGCACTGGCGGATATGGGTATCGATAGCCTGCTGATCCCCGAAGAACACGGTGGTCTGGACGCAGGATTCGTCACCCTCGCCGCCGTGTGGATGGAACTGGGGCGTCTGGGGGCGCCAACCTACGTGCTGTACCAGTTGCCGGGTGGGTTTAACACCTTCCTGCGCGAAGGCACACAAGAGCAGATCGACAAGATTATGGCGTTCCGTGGCACGGGTAAGCAGATGTGGAACTCAGCGATTACCGAACCGGGCGCGGGCTCCGACGTGGGTAGCCTGAAAACGACTTATACCCGTAGAAATGGTAAGATTTATCTTAATGGTAGTAAGTGTTTTATTACCAGCAGCGCCTACACCCCGTACATCGTGGTGATGGCGCGCGACGGTGCTTCTCCGGACAAACCTGTCTACACCGAATGGTTTGTTGATATGAGCAAACCGGGCATCAAAGTGACCAAACTTGAGAAGCTCGGTCTGCGTATGGATAGCTGCTGTGAAATCACCTTTGACGATGTGGAACTGGACGAGAAAGACATGTTCGGTCGGGAAGGTAACGGCTTTAACCGCGTGAAAGAAGAGTTCGACCACGAACGTTTCCTGGTAGCCCTCACCAACTACGGTACGGCGATGTGCGCCTTTGAAGATGCGGCGCGCTACGCCAATCAGCGAGTGCAGTTTGGCGAGGCTATTGGTCGTTTCCAGTTGATTCAGGAAAAATTCGCCCACATGGCGATCAAATTAAACTCCATGAAAAACATGCTGTATGAAGCAGCGTGGAAAGCAGACAACGGCACCATCACCTCTGGCGATGCTGCGATGTGCAAATACTTCTGCGCCAATGCGGCATTTGAAGTGGTGGACAGCGCAATGCAGGTGCTGGGCGGCGTCGGGATTGCGGGTAACCACCGCATCAGCCGCTTCTGGCGTGACCTGCGTGTAGACCGCGTCTCCGGGGGATCTGACGAAATGCAGATCCTGACGCTGGGTCGTGCGGTGCTGAAGCAATACCGCTAAGTCCGTGCGCTGCCTGATGCGACGCTTGCCGCGTCTTATCAGGCCTACGGTTGGCCGGATAAGGCGTTTACGCCGCATCCGGCAGTCATGCGCTACATAAATTTTTCAGGAGCTAATATGGATCATCTACCCATGCCGAAATTCGGGCCATTGGCCGGATTGCGCGTTGTCTTCTCCGGTATCGAAATCGCCGGGCCATTCGCCGGGCAAATGTTCGCAGAATGGGGCGCGGAAGTTATCTGGATCGAGAACGTCGCCTGGGCCGACACCATTCGCGTTCAACCAAACTACCCGCAGCTTTCTCGTCGCAACCTGCACGCGCTGTCATTAAATATCTTCAAAGATGAAGGCCGCGAAGCGTTTCTGAAATTAATGGAAACCACCGATATCTTCATCGAAGCCAGTAAAGGCCCAGCCTTTGCCCGCCGTGGCATTACTGATGAAGTCCTGTGGCAGCACAACCCGAAACTGGTTATCGCTCACCTGTCCGGTTTTGGTCAGTACGGCACCGAGGAGTACACCAACCTTCCGGCCTATAACACCATCGCCCAGGCCTTCAGTGGTTACCTGATTCAGAACGGTGATGTTGACCAGCCAATGCCTGCCTTCCCGTATACCGCCGATTACTTCTCCGGCCTGACCTCCACCACGGCGGCGCTGGCGGCACTGCACAAAGTGCGCGAAACCGGTAAAGGCGAAAGTATCGACATCGCCATGTATGAAGTGATGCTGCGCATGGGTCAGTACTTCATGATGGATTACTTCAACGGCGGCGAAATGTGCCCGCGCATGACCAAAGGTAAAGATCCCTATTACGCCGGTTGCGGTCTGTACAAATGCGCCGACGGCTACATTGTGATGGAACTGGTGGGTATTACTCAGATCGCAGAGTGCTTTAAAGATATTGGTCTTGCGCATCTGCTTGGTACGCCGGAAATCCCGGAAGGCACTCAGCTTATCCACCGTATCGAATGCCCTTACGGCCCGCTGGTTGAAGAGAAACTCGATACCTGGCTGGCAGCACACACCATCGCGGAAGTAAAAGAACGCTTTGCCGAACTGAATATCGCCTGTGCCAAAGTACTGACCGTACCGGAACTGGAAAGCAATCCACAGTATGTGGCTCGCGAATCAATCACTCAGTGGCAAACGATGGATGGTCGCACCTGCAAAGGGCCGAACATCATGCCGAAATTCAAAAATAACCCCGGCCAAATCTGGCGCGGAATGCCATCGCACGGCATGGACACGGCTGCCATTTTGAAAAATATCGGCTACAGCGAAAACGACATTCAGGAGTTGGTCAGCAAAGGTCTGGCCAAAGTTGAGGATTAAACGCGTGGCGTAGGTCGGGTTACCCGACTAGCGCCCGCTCAATAACAAACGAACAAAATGGATAGAGGTGCAATGGATATCATTGGCGGACAACATCTACGTCAAATGTGGGACGATCTGGCGGACGTTTACGGTCATAAAACGGCGCTGATTTGTGAATCCAGCGGCGGAGTCGTTAACCGGTACAGTTATCTTGAGTTAAATCAGGAGATTAACCGCACGGCAAACCTGTTTTATACGCTGGGGATCCGCAAAGGCGACAAGGTCGCGCTGCATCTGGACAACTGCCCGGAATTTATCTTTTGCTGGTTCGGGCTGGCAAAAATTGGCGCGATTATGGTGCCGATTAACGCCCGCCTGCTGCGCGAAGAAAGTGCGTGGATCCTGCAAAACAGCCAGGCGTGCCTGCTGGTGACCAGTGCGCAATTCTATTCCATGTATCAACAGATTCAGCAGGAAGATACTACGCAGCTACGGCACATTTGCCTGACCGATGTGGCGCTTCCCGCTGATGATGGCGTCAGTTCGTTTACTCAACTGAAAGAGCAACAACCTGCCACCTTGTGTTATGCACCGCCGCTATCGACCGACGATACGGCGGAAATTCTCTTTACCTCCGGCACCACCTCCCGACCGAAAGGGGTGGTGATTACCCATTACAATCTGCGCTTCGCCGGATATTACTCCGCCTGGCAGTGCGCCCTGCGTGACGATGACGTCTACCTGACGGTAATGCCTGCATTTCATATCGATTGCCAGTGCACTGCGGCGATGGCGGCGTTTTCTGCCGGAGCCACCTTTGTGCTGGTCGAGAAATACAGCGCCCGCGCCTTCTGGGGACAGGTACAGAAGTACCATGCCACCGTTACCGAATGTATTCCGATGATGATCCGTACCTTGATGGTGCAGCCGCCTTCTGCGAACGACCGACAACACTGCCTGCGGGAAGTGATGTTTTATCTCAACCTGTCGGAGCAGGAAAAAGACGCTTTTTGTGAACGCTTCGGCGTTCGTTTGCTGACGTCTTATGGGATGACGGAAACCATCGTTGGCATTATCGGCGACCGTCCTGGCGATAAACGGCGCTGGCCGTCGATTGGCCGGGCGGGATTTTGCTACGAAGCGGAGATCCGCGACGATCACAATCGTCCGCTCCCGGCGGGAGAGATCGGCGAAATCTGCATTAAAGGCGAACCGGGGAAAACCATCTTCAAAGAGTACTTTCTCAACCCGCAAGCCACCGCCAAAGTCCTGGAAGCCGATGGCTGGCTTCATACTGGCGATACCGGATACCGCGACGAAGAGGGCTTTTTTTATTTCGTCGATCGTCGCTGCAACATGATCAAACGCGGTGGCGAGAATGTTTCCTGCGTGGAGCTGGAAAATATCATCGCCACCCATCCGAAAATTCAGGATATCGTGGTTGTTGGTATTAAAGATTCTATTCGCGATGAAGCTATCAAGGCCTTTGTGGTGCTGAATGAAGGTGAAACATTGAGCGAGGAAGAATTTTTCTGCTTCTGTGAACAAAATATGGCGAAATTTAAAGTGCCTTCTTATCTGGAGATCAGAAAAGATCTGCCGCGTAATTGCTCGGGGAAGATAATCAGAAAGAATCTGAAATAAACATAATGGCAGGGAATTATCCTGCAAGCTAATAATCACGCTCTAAAAATAAATGCATTCTTTGCAGGGATGTTGTCGTCCCTGAAAAAATAAAAATGGAGAAAAGGAATGAGTGAATCATTACATCTGACCCGCAATGGATCAATTCTGGAAATTACCCTTGATCGTCCAAAAGCCAATGCTATTGATGCAAAAACTAGCTTTGAGATGGGCGAAGTATTTCTTAATTTCCGTGACGATCCGCAATTGCGCGTCGCTATTATTACCGGAGCCGGAGAGAAATTCTTTTCCGCCGGCTGGGATTTAAAAGCGGCAGCAGAAGGCGAAGCGCCGGATGCTGATTTCGGGCCAGGCGGATTTGCTGGGTTAACCGAAATTTTCAATCTCGATAAACCGGTTATCGCAGCCGTGAACGGCTACGCCTTTGGCGGCGGCTTTGAACTGGCGCTGGCGGCAGATTTTATTGTTTGTGCCGATAATGCCAGCTTCGCCCTGCCGGAAGCCAAACTGGGTATTGTCCCGGACAGCGGCGGCGTGCTGCGTCTGCCGAAGATCCTGCCACCTGCCGTCGTCAATGAAATGGTGATGACCGGCAGACGAATGGGCGCAGAAGAGGCGCTGCGTTGGGGAATAGTCAACCGGGTGGTTAGCCAGACCGAACTGATGGATAACGCCCGCGAACTGGCGCAGCAGCTGGTTAATAGCGCCCCGCTGGCGATTGCGGCACTGAAAGAGATCTATCGCACCACCAGCGAAATGCCGGTTGAAGAGGCATATCGCTATATTCGCAGCGGTGTGTTGAAAAACTATCCCTCAGTTCTGCATTCGGAAGATGCCATTGAAGGGCCGCTGGCGTTTGCTGAGAAGCGCGATCCGGTGTGGAAAGGGCGTTAATAACCGTGAGCTATTACGCCTTTGAGGGATTAATTCCGGTGGTTCACCCGACGGCGTTTGTCCATCCCAGTGCGGTATTGATTGGCGATGTAATTGTGGGAGCCGGTGTCTACATCGGTCCCCTCGCCTCGCTGCGTGGTGATTACGGACGACTGATTGTGCAAGCGGGAGCCAATATTCAGGATGGCTGCATTATGCATGGCTACAGCGATACTGACACCATTGTCGGGGAAAACGGTCATATCGGTCATGGCGCGATCCTGCATGGCTGTGTGATCGGTCGTGATGCATTGGTCGGGATGAACAGCGTGATTATGGATGGCGCGGTCATTGGCGAAGAGAGCATTGTTGCCGCCATGAGCTTTGTCAAAGCAGGCTTTCGCGGCGAGAAACGCCAGTTGTTGATGGGCACGCCAGCCCGTGCCGTGCGCAGCGTCAGCGATGACGAGTTGCACTGGAAGCAATTGAATACCAAAGAGTATCAGGATCTTGTCGGGCGCTGCCATGCAGCGTTACATGAAACGCAACCGTTGAGGCAAATGGAGGAAAATCGTCCCCGTTTGCAGGGGACGACGGATGTGACGCCAAAGCGGTAACATCATCGGATGCGGCGTAAACGCCTTATCCGACCAACCAGGAGCGCAACCGTAGGCCGGATAAGATGCGCCAGCATCGCATCCGGCAACCAGGCCGCACGGTATCAACGAAATTAAATTAACGACGCATACTCTTCGACAACATCATCTGCCACTTCTGCTCACGGTTAAGTTCTGTGAGCGGAACGGCAGGAATACGCGGCGTCTTTCTTACGCCGACTAATTTTTCCCGGCTGTTATTGCGCAGGCGCGCGTAAATTTGCTCATCAATATCGACCACTTTAACCAGTCGCTGGCACTGACATCCCCGCCCTTCCAGCTTATTAGGGATCATCTTAACTTCGCAGCTTATTTCTGCGACTTCCGACAAAATATAAGTTAGGGTATTAATCGCCTTGCTGTGTTCAATATCGAAATGAATAGAGATCTCTCTTGCTATCACCCAGCGATTTTCAGCCATCATCCATTCGGCGATTAACAAATAGAGTGGTTTTTCAACATATCCTTCACACATACGAACTCCAGTTTCACAAATTAAAAGTCTGGCTATGACTCGTTTTGAAGCAATCAAACAAGGCCATATTAAAATTGTGGATATATCGATAGTATGCAACTTCCCTGTCAATAAGTGTGAGCTAAATCCTGCTTACATCATCAAAAATAGAGTTTCCCGGAAAGATTATCCTTACTGGTAAAAAAAACGGTTCTCATCAGAGAACCGTATTAGTTATTCGATCAAATTGGCGGATAAAAAATATCTGCCATGACACGCTATTATTTGATCTGCGCGTGCATTTCCTGTACCGAAATAACTTTTTCGGTCGCATCTGCATTCAGTGCCATCGCGGTAGCAAAACCGCCGTTCAGGGTGGTGTCGTAATGTACTTTATATTGCAGCGCGCTGCGACGAATCACGCGGGAGTCTTCAATCGCGCGACGACCTGACGTGGTGTTGATGATGTAGGTATATTCGCCATTCTTAATACGATCCTGAATGTGCGGACGACCTTCATGCACCTTGTTCACCAGACGCGGATTAATACCCGCTTCACCCAGCACAATCGCCGTGCCGTGGGTCGCATCCAGCTCGAAGCCCTGTTTCAGCAGTTTTGCCGCCAGATCAACCACGCGTTCTTTGTCGCCTTCACGCACGGAGAGCAGCGCACGACCGTGTTTCTTCATGGTGGAGTTACTACCCAGTTGCGCTTTAGCAAACGCTTCAGCGAAGGTGCGACCGACGCCCATCACTTCCCCGGTGGAGCGCATTTCTGGCCCTAACAGCGGGTCAACGCCGGGGAATTTGTTGAACGGCAGCACCACTTCTTTCACCGAGTAGTACGGCGGGATAACTTCTTTAGTTACGCCCTGCTCAGCCAGCGATTTGCCAGCCATCACGCGCGCCGCCACTTTTGCCAGCGGTACACCGGTGGCTTTGGAGACGAACGGAACGGTACGCGCCGCACGCGGGTTAACTTCAATCAGGTAGACTTCGTTGTTTTTCACTGCAAACTGCACGTTCATCAGACCGCGCACCTGCAATTCGAAGGCCAGTTTCTGCACCTGCTGGCGCATCACATCCTGAATTTCCTGGCTCAGTGTGTACGCAGGCAGAGAACACGCGGAGTCGCCGGAGTGCACGCCTGCCTGCTCGATGTGCTCCATGATGCCGCCAATCAGCACCATTTCGCCGTCGCAGATGGCGTCCACATCAACTTCTACCGCGTCATCAAGGAAATGATCCAGCAGCACCGGCGCATCGTTAGAGACACTCACCGCCGTCTGGAAGTAACGGCGCAGGTCGGCTTCATCGTAGACGATTTCCATCGCCCGACCGCCGAGAACGTAAGATGGGCGCACCACCAGCGGGTAGCCAATCTCTTTCGCCTTCTCAACCGCCATTTCAATAGCGGTAACGGTAGCGTTCGCCGGTTGTTTCAGTTTCAGACGGTCAACCGCGTGCTGGAAGCGTTCACGGTCTTCCGCGCGGTCGATGGCATCCGGGCTGGTGCCGATAACCGGTACGCCAGCGGCTTCCAGTGCGCGCGCCAGTTTCAGCGGGGTCTGACCGCCGTACTGGACGATAACGCCTTTCGGCTTCTCAATACGCACGATTTCCAGCACATCTTCCAGGGTTACCGGCTCAAAGTAGAGACGGTCGGACGTGTCGTAGTCGGTAGAGACAGTTTCCGGGTTACAGTTAACCATAATGGTTTCGTAACCATCTTCACGCAGCGCCAGCGAGGCGTGTACGCAGCAGTAGTCGAATTCGATACCCTGACCGATACGGTTCGGGCCGCCGCCGAGCACCATGATTTTTTCACGGTCAGTAGACGGATTCGCTTCGCACTCTTCTTCATAAGTGGAGTACATGTAAGCGGTGTCGGTAGCGAACTCTGCCGCACAGGTATCCACACGTTTGTAGACCGGATGTAGGTCATACTGGTCGCGCAGCTTGCGGATTTCCGCTTCACGCACGCCCGCCAGTTTTGCCAGACGCGCATCAGCAAAGCCTTTGCGTTTTAGCTGGCGCAGGAAGTCAGCGTTCAGGCCAGTGATGCCCACTTCTGCCACTTTCTCTTCCAGACGCACCAGCTCTTCAATTTGCACCAGGAACCAGCGATCAATGTTGGTCAGGTTGAAAACGCCGTCTACAGACAAGCCCGCACGGAAGGCATCGGCGATGTACCAGATACGCTCTGCGCCAGCATCTTTCAGTTCGCGGCGGATTTTGGTCAGGGCTTCCGGGTCGTCGAGGCTCACTTTCGGGTCGAAGCCGGTCGCACCGACTTCCAGGCCGCGCAGGGCTTTTTGCAAGGATTCCTGCTGCGTGCGACCAATCGCCATTACTTCGCCAACCGATTTCATCTGGGTGGTCAGACGGTCGTTCGCACCGGCGAATTTCTCGAAGTTGAAGCGAGGAATTTTAGTAACCACGTAGTCGATGGACGGTTCGAAGGAAGCCGGAGTACGCCCGCCGGTGATGTCGTTCATCAGCTCGTCAAGGGTGTAACCCACCGCCAGTTTCGCCGCCACTTTGGCAATCGGGAAGCCGGTGGCTTTCGATGCCAGCGCCGAAGAACGCGACACACGCGGGTTCATTTCGATAACAATCAGGCGACCGTTTTTCGGGTTAACCGCAAACTGAACGTTGGAACCGCCGGTTTCAACGCCAATTTCACGCAGTACCGCCATCGAGGCGTTACGCATGATTTGATATTCTTTGTCGGTCAGCGTCTGGGCTGGCGCCACAGTGATGGAGTCACCGGTGTGGATGCCCATCGCATCGAAGTTTTCGATAGAGCAGACGATGATGCAGTTGTCGTTTTTATCACGCACCACTTCCATCTCGTACTCTTTCCAGCCGATCAGCGACTCATCAATCAGCAACTCTTTGGTCGGGGAGAGATCCAGACCACGGGCGCAAATTTCTTCAAACTCTTCGCGGTTATAGGCGATACCGCCACCACTACCGCCCATAGTAAAGCTAGGTCGAATGATGCACGGGAAGCCAACTTCAGCGGCAACCGCCAGCGCCTCTTCCATAGTATGTGCGATACCAGAACGCGCGGTTTCAAGGCCGATTTTCTTCATCGCCACGTCGAAACGGCGGCGGTCTTCTGCTTTATCAATCGCGTCGGCGGTAGCACCAATCATGGTGACGCCGAACTCTTCCAGCACGCCCTGACGCTCAAGCTCAAGCGCACAGTTCAGCGCCGTCTGACCGCCCATCGTTGGCAGCACCGCGTCCGGGCGCTCTTTTTCAATAATCTTGCGCACCACTTCCCAGTGAATCGGCTCGATGTAGGTCGCATCAGCCATTTCCGGGTCGGTCATGATGGTCGCCGGGTTGGAGTTCACCAGAATGACGCGGTAACCCTCTTCGCGAAGGGCTTTACATGCTTGCGCGCCAGAGTAGTCAAACTCACACGCCTGACCGATAACAATCGGGCCCGCACCCAGAATCAGGATACTTTTTATATCTGTACGTTTTGGCATGGCTCTTTTACTCCTGATTACTTAGCGGTTTTACGGTACTGCTCAATTAACTCGATAAAGTGGTCGAACAACGGCGCTGCGTCGTGTGGACCAGGGCTGGCTTCAGGGTGCCCCTGGAAGCTGAACGCCGGTTTATCGGTGCGATGAATCCCTTGTAACGTACCGTCGAACAGGGATTTATGTGTAACACGCAGGTTTGCAGGTAATGTTGCTTCGTCCACCGCAAAACCGTGGTTCTGGGCGGTGATCATCACCACGTTTTTCTCAATATCTTTCACCGGATGGTTGCCGCCGTGGTGACCAAATTTCATTTTGATGGTCTTCGCCCCACTTGCCAGCGCCAGCAGCTGATGACCGAGGCAGATACCAAATACCGGGATGTCGGTTTCGAGGAATTTCTGGATGGCGGTAATGGCGTAATCGCACGGTGCCGGATCGCCAGGGCCGTTGGAGAGGAAGATACCGTCCGGATTCATTTTCAACACGTCTTCCGCAGAGGTTTGCGCCGGAACGATGGTCAGGCGACAGCCTCTGTCCACCAGCATCCGCAGGATGTTGCGCTTGGCACCGAAATCATAAGCCACGACGTGGAACGGCAGCTCGTCTTCTTTTTTCGCTTCTGGCAGGCCGCCGGTCAGCGTCCAACTCCCTTGTGTCCAGCTATAGGCTTCTGCGGTAGTCACTTCTTTTGCCAGATCCATACCATTGAGGCCAGGGAACGCGCGGGCTTTTTCTAATGCCAGCGCCGCATCCGGGTTGTCGCCCGCGATGATGCAGCCGTTCTGTGCGCCTTTCTCGCGCAGTAAACGCGTCAGCTTACGGGTATCGATATCGGCAATCGCTACGATGTTATGGCGCTTCAGGTAAGAAGAGAGGTCTTCGGTATTACGGAAGTTGCTGGCAATCAGCGGCAGGTCGCGAATCACCAGACCTTGTGCATGTACCTGAGAAGATTCTTCATCGGCGTCATTAGTGCCGACATTGCCAATATGGGGATAAGTAAGAGTAACGATTTGACGAGAATAGGAAGGATCAGTGAGGATTTCTTGATAACCGGTCATTGAAGTATTGAAAACGACTTCCCCAACCGCCGAACCTGTTGCCCCTATGGCCCGACCGTGAAACTGGGTTCCGTCTTCCAGAACCAATAGCGCTGACTTAATCAAAACACCCTCCAGAGAATATTCACTCACTTTATTTGCATATTAATTCACAATGATGCGATGAATCAATGCAAATCTGCTTACCGACGAATTTCTGGCAAACGGCGGCATTCTGGAGATATGGGCGCTAAAAGTCAACTCAATAGCGGGATTTATTATATAATTTTATGCCTCACACATGTTTTACAGGCACTAAGCGACAAAAACACAATCTAACAAGGTCTGGAAAACGCTTGCGCAGCGAGAAGAATGTGTAAACAAAGAACACGAAGAAAAAAAGTGGACCAGATGGTCAAAATTTACATTAAAACAACAAAAGCAGAAGACAAAACATGTAATTTTTAGCACTTGAATAAAATTCAAAAACATAACACCAAAAATAAAAGGGCTAAAAATTAAAGCCCTTTATAATCAATAAATTAAATGTGTTATTTTTGCGCCATTACAAATGTTTTGTGGTTACAATTTATTGAGATCAAGCACATCTCTCATATCAAAAAGGCCACTTTTCTTGCCACTCAGCCACAATGCCGATCTTACTGCGCCGTTAGCAAATGTCATGCGGCTGGAAGCCTTATGAGTGATCTCCAGACGCTCACCAATATCGGCAAACATCGCAGTATGCTCGCCCACAATGTCTCCGGCGCGGACGGTGGCAAAACCTATCGTTCCGGGAACGCGTTCACCGGTATGCCCTTCGCGGCTGTAAACGGCACAATCTTTCAGATCTTTATCCAACGCATGGGCAATCGCTTCCCCCATCGCCAGCGCAGTGCCTGACGGCGCATCGACTTTATGTCGATGATGCGCTTCGATAATTTCGATATCAGTGTAGTCACCCATGACCTGAGCCGCTTTCTCCAGCAACTTAAGCATGACGTTGACACCGACGCTAAAGTTGGCGGCAAAGACAATCGCAATATCTTTGGCAGCTTCACCAATCGCCTGTTTACCTGCGTCATCAAAACCCGTGGTGCCAATCACCATCCCTTTGCCATGTTGGCGGCAAAAAGCGAGATGGTTCAGCGTACCTTCCGGACGGGTAAAATCGATAAACACATCAAAATCATCTTTTACAACATCAAGGCTGCTTTGTACGATAACGCCGGTTTTTCCTGCTCCAGCCAGTTCGCCAGCATCGCTGCCCAGTAAAGAAGATCCTTCGCGTTCCAGCGCCGCGCCAAGCTGCACGCCCTCTAATGCCAGCGCCGCCTGAATCAACTGGCGGCCCATACGCCCCCCGGCTCCCGCGATGGCAACGCGGATGTTTGCATCATGCATAGCTATTCTCTTTTGTTAATTTGCATAGACCGTTTTCAGAGTAACCAGCGCATCGCTACGCCGCCAGCCAAAAACGCTGATAATTAGAAATTAATGATAAACAGGGAGGGATATCAGTGAAAGGCATGAGTCAGTGAATGACTACATGCCGATAACATGTGACAGGTTACGGCGCCAGCGCCAGCACCTCCGCCACCCACTGCTGGAAACCTTTCACGTCCAGATCCAGCGCAACCTGAACATTTGCCGGTTTATCCAGCCGACCGTCAATATCGACGACTGTCGTACCCGTAGTAAATTCACCTTGTGTTTCTACCGCCACAAAACACGGCTTGAGAGTGAACAAGTCCGGGCGAACCAGCCAGGCAATGGCACAGAGATCGTGCATTCGCAGGCCACTTTGCATACTGCCGCTGCGGTAGTGACTAAACAGTGCATGAAGCATTTTTCCGGTGCGATTCAATTCCGGTAGTGTGGTGAGATATTCGGGAGTGAGCATCGCCTGATTGGTGACGTCCAGGCCACACATCACAATCTCCAGTCCGCTCTGGAAGACCTGGGCCGCCGCTTCAGGATCAATCGCAATATTAAACTCGGCATTCGGCGTGAAATTGCCACGACCGGCAGAACCGCCCATGATCACCAGACGACGAATATGCGGTTTGCATTCCGGGCACTGTGAAAGCAATAGCGCGATATTCGTCAACGGCCCGATCGCCACCAGGGTAACGGGTTCAGGCGCGCACATTAGCGCATCACGAATCGCCAGAAACGCCGGTTTCTCCAGTGGTTTTCGATTGTGCTCAACGAAGTCATAACCATCCATGCCGGATTCGCCATGAACATAAGACGCATCACGCGGTGCGCGTACCAACGGTGTTGCCGCCCCCTGGGCGAGTGGGATATCCGCATCCCAGAAATGCAGCAATTGCAGCGCATTTCGGGTAGTTTTCTGCACCGATACATTGCCTCCGACAGTCGTCATCAATTGGAGATCGAGTTGTGGGGCAAAGATCGCGGCAGCAATCGCTGCGGCATCGTCGATACCAGGGTCGGTATCCAAAAAAATCGGCAAGCGCATGTTTTCTCCATAAAAAATGCCGGTAATAAGACCGGCATTTTCGCATAACTTAGGCTGCTAATGACTTAATCAACTTCACGAATATCGACACGCAGCTCTTTCGGCACTTCGAAAACAATGTTTTCTTCACGGCCTTCAAGCGAAATGGCTTCACCACCGCCAAGCTGCTGTAAACGTGCGACGACGTTCTGTACCAGAATATCCGGAGCTGATGCGCCCGCAGTCACACCGACGCATTTCGCTTCTTTCACCCACTCTTCCTGGATATCTGCCGCATCGTCAATTAAAAACGCGCGTTTGCCCATACGCTGTGCCAGTTCCGCCAGACGGTTGGAGTTGGAGGAGTTTTTCGAACCGACCACCAGCACAACTTCCGCCTGCTCTGCCAGGGCGCGTACTGCTTCCTGACGGTTGGTAGTGGCGTAACAAATGTCATCTTTGCGCGGCCCGACAATTTTCGGGAAGCGTTTACGCAGCGCGTCGATAACATCAGACGTGTCATCCACCGACAGCGTGGTCTGGGTCATAAAGGAGAGTTTCTCTTCGTTTTTGACCGTCAGCTTCCACACATCGTCTGGCGATTCGACCAGATACATTCCCCCTTCCGGGTTGCTGTACTGCCCCATCGTCCCTTCAACTTCCGGGTGCCCGGCGTGACCGATGAGAATAGATTCTTCGCCACGACGGCTGGCGCGGGCGACTTCCATATGCACTTTGGTCACCAGCGGACAGGTGGCGTCGAATACCGTCAAATCACGGCTTTTCGCTTCGTTACGTACCGCCTGAGAAACACCGTGTGCGGAGAAAATCAGGATCGCGCCGTCCGGTACTTCGCTAATCTGCTCAATAAAGATAGCCCCACGCTCGCGCAGGCTATCGACCACGTAGCGGTTATGCACCACTTCGTGACGGACATATATCGGTGCGCCGTAAATGGCCAGCGCATTTTCAACAATGCTGATAGCGCGGTCTACCCCGGCACAAAAACCACGCGGGTTGGCCAACAGGATCTGCATGTTACGCCTCCAGTGCCGGATCGATTTCCAGCACTTCAATATCAAAATGAACGGTCTGCCCGGCCAGCGGATGGTTGAAATCAACGGTAATGGAGTCGCCGTTAATTTCGCGGATTACGCCAGGCATCTCACTGCCATCCATTGCGGTAAAAAGCATGATTGCGCCAATTTCTGGCTCGCCTGCATCCATAAACTCACGGCGGGAGAAGTACTGAATCAGGTCTGGTGAGGGCACGCCAAACGCCGCATCTGGCTCCAGCGTGAAGGTGGTTTTATCGCCCACTTTCAGCCCCAGCAGATGTTGCTCCAGCCCTTCGGAAAGAGAAGCATCACCCAGGCGGAACAGCGCCGGTTTACCGTTGTTGCGGGTAGACTCGGCGGTAGTGCCATCATCGAGTTTTAGCGTGAAGTGCACCAGGACGGCGCTATTGCTCTGTACAGATTCAGACATGCAGGTTTGCTCTTGTATTTGAGGATTTTTGCCGGATGCGGCCTACGATTTCGCAGCAATCGGTAGGCCGGATAAGATGCGTCAGCATCGCATCCGGCAGGGTTTATTATTGTTTTTTCGCTTTAGAAGGTAAAAAACCTTCCAGCACAATCAATGCCGCACCGACACAGATTGCGCTATCGGCGAGGTTGAAGGTGGCGAAATGCCAGTCGCCGACGTAGAAGTCGATCATATCGACCACAAAGCCGTGCCACAGACGGTCGAACAGGTTGCCCAGTGCGCCGCCAATAATCAGCGCGTAAGCGATATTGTTTAGCTTTTGCGTAGCCTTCGAGCGATACATCATCACCGTCAGGATCACACTAATACCAATCGCAATACCGGCAAAAAACCAACGCTGCCAGCCGCCGCTATCGGCAAGGAAACTAAACGCCGCGCCATAGTTACGCGCATAATGCAGATTAAGCGACGGGAACAGCGGAACCGTATCCCCCAGAGCAAAGTTCTGGAGGATCAGGTATTTGCTGCCCAGATCGATAATCAGCACGACTACCACCAGCCACAGCCAGCGTAGCCCTGTTGAACAGATCGATTGACTCATCAGGCAAACTTACGTTTTTCACCGTCGCCGGCGACGTTGCTGACACAGCGGCCGCAGATTTCTGCGTGTTCCGCCACCTTGCCGACATCCTGGGTGTAGTGCCAGCAGCGTGGGCACTTATCACCTTCGGCTTTACTCAACGCGACTTTCAGCCCTTTGAGTACTTCGCTCTGCTGCGCATCAGCAGGTGCGTCGTTATAGTCTGCAACGGCAGCGCCAGAGGTCAACAGGACAAATCGTAATTCATCACCCAGCGCGGTCAGTTTCGCCGCCAGTTCGGGTTCCGCGTACAGGGTCACTGCCGCTTCCAGAGAACCGCCGACTTTCTTATCCGCACGAGCCTGCTCGATGACTTTGTTCACTTCGCCACGCACTTTCAGCAGCTCGTCCCAGAATGCATCGTTCATCGCTTCGCTGTCTGCCAGACCAAACAGGCCTTCGTACCACTCACCGGTGAAGACGTATTTTTCACGCTCGCCCGGCAGGTAGCCCCACACTTCATCAGCGGTGAAGGAGAGGATCGGCGCCATCCAGCGCACCAGCGCTTCTGCGATATGATACAGCGCAGTCTGGCAGCTACGACGCGCCACGCTATCCGCTTTGGCGGTGTACTGACGGTCTTTGATGATGTCGAGGTAGAAGGAACCCATCTCAACGGAGCAGAAGCGCATCAGACGCTGTACCACTTCGTGGAAATCGTATGCTTCGTACGCCTTGAGGATGTCGTCCTGTGCCGCTTTCGCACAACCTACGGCCCAGCGATCCAGTACCACCATCTCTTCCGGTTTCACCATATCTTTTGCTGGATCGAAACCATTGAGGTTTGCCAGCAGGAAGCGCGCGGTGTTACGGATACGACGATAGCTGTCAGCAGCACGTTTCAGGATCTCGTCAGAAACAGCCATTTCGCCAGTGTAGTCGGTTGATGCCACCCACAGACGCAGAATATCCGCGCCAAGTTTGTTCATCACATCCTGCGGCGAAACGGTGTTGCCGATGGATTTAGACATCTTGCGACCCTGACCATCCACGGTAAAGCCGTGAGTCAGTACCTGACGATACGGCGCTTTGCCTTTCATCGCAGTGGAGATCATCAGGGAAGACATGAACCAACCACGGTGTTGGTCAGAACCTTCCAGATACATGTCCGCAGCGTGGCCGGCAAATTCCGGACGCACGTCAACAACGGAAGAGTGGGTAGATCCAGAGTCAAACCACACATCCAGCGTATCAGGCACTTTCACGTACTGGTCAGCTTCGTCGCCGAGGATCTCTTTCGCATCAAGATCCCACCACGCCTGAATGCCATCAACTTCAACGCGTTTTGCCACTTCTTCCATCAGTTCGAGAGTACGCGGATGCAGCTCTTCAGTGTCTTTGTGCACGAACAGTGACATCGGTACGCCCCAGGTACGCTGACGGGAGATACACCAGTCAGGACGGTTAGCGACCATCGACTCGATACGCGCCTGACCCCAGTCCGGGATCCACTGCACGCCTTTGATCTCTTTCAGTGACTGCGCACGCAGACCTTTCTGATCCATGCTGACGAACCACTGCGGCGTCGCGCGGAAGATGATCGGCGTTTTGTGACGCCAGCAGCACGGATAGCTATGCTGCATTTTCTCAACGTGCAGCAGCGCGCCTTTTTCCTGCAACAGCGCAACGACGATGTCGTTCGCTTTGAAGACGTTCACACCATCCAGCGTCGGGTAAGTACCCGGCAGATAAGTGCCGTCCGGACCAACCGGGTTAGCTGTTTCCAGGCCGTATTTCTGACCAATCACATAGTCGTCCGGGCCGTGGCCAGGCGCGGTGTGAACAGCACCAGTACCGGCATC
Source organism: Escherichia sp. Marseille-Q3837 (assembly GCF_916618735.1). Taxonomy (NCBI): domain Bacteria; kingdom Pseudomonadati; phylum Pseudomonadota; class Gammaproteobacteria; order Enterobacterales; family Enterobacteriaceae; genus Escherichia; species Escherichia sp. Marseille-Q3837. Next base: position 198,723 of record NZ_CAKAKC010000001.1, read on the forward strand.
CAGGGTAACGTGATCGCCGAGGATTGCGGGAACGTCGAAGCCCATAAACGGATGAGTAAAGCGCAGCAGCTCAAGCTCTGCACCTTTCACCGTGCCGAGAATGGTGTAATCGGTAACGCCGATACGTTGCATTACGCTTTCAACCAGATCTTTCGCCAGAATCACGGCCTGACCGTCGATCTGCACCAGCGCATAGTCGAAATCCGGTGCAATAGAGATTGCGCGGTTCGCAGGCAGAGTCCACGGCGTAGTCGTCCAGATAACCAGCGAGATTGGGCCGTTAACGTTACTGACGCCAAATTTCGCTTTCAGCGCATCCTGATCGACTGCCTGGAAAGCAACGTCGATGGACGGAGAGGTTTTGTCGTAATACTCAACTTCCGCTTCTGCCAGCGCAGAACGGCAGTCAACGCACCAGTGCACCGGCTTCGCACCTTTGTGCAAATGGCCGTTGCCGATGATTTTGCCCAGCGCGCGGATGATGTTGGCTTCAGTTTTGAAGTCCATAGTCAGGTACGGGTGCGACCAGTCGCCCAGCACGCCCAGACGAATAAAGTCTTTGCGCTGACCGTCAACCTGGGTCGCAGCGTATTCGCGGCACTTGGCGCGGAACTCGGCGGCGGTGAATTTCTCACCCGGTTTACCGTATTCTTGCTCTACTTTCAGTTCGATCGGCAGACCGTGGCAGTCCCAGCCTGGCACATACGGCGAGTCATAACCGGAAAGCCCTTTGGACTTGATGATTATGTCTTTCAGAATCTTGTTAACCGAGTGACCAATATGAATGCTGCCATTCGCATATGGAGGGCCATCATGCAGAATGAAGGTTTTTTTGCCTTTTTTAGCCGCACGGATGATGCCGTACAGATCATCATCAGTCCAACGCGCCAGCATTCCCGGTTCGCGCTTGGCGAGATCGCCACGCATCGGGAACCCTGTTTCCGGCAAATTCAGGGTTGATTTATAGTCACTCATCAGATTCTCGGTTCCGTATTTCGGTTTGATTACATAACAGGCTTAAGCCGGTTTTGTTAGCCCAAAAAATTCGCGGGCGGTTAATTCATCACGCGCAATCTGCGCTTTCAGTTCGTCCAGCGACGCAAATCGCTGCTCACTGCGTATTTTTTTACGCAGCACTACTTGTATATGGCGACCGTACAGGTCCATTGCAACATCTAACAAATGCACTTCCAGCTGCTGGCGAATACCGGCAACCGTTGGGCGTGTTCCGATGTTTGCCACGCCGGGTAACGGCTTTTCACCGAGGCCCAGCACTTCTACCGCATAAACCCCTTTCACCGGGGAAACCTGACGGCGTAGCGGTACATTCGCCGTCGGGAAACCTATAGTGCGCCCTAATTCATCACCGTGGACAACGCGCCCGGAAATGGCAAACGGGTGCCCCAGTAAACTTTCCGCCAGAGCAAGGTTGTCATCTGCCAATGCCTGACGCACAGCGGTACTGCTGATACGCACGCCGCCTTCGCAAAAAGTTTGCGTACTGGTGATGTCGAAGCCGTATTCCGCGCCCGCTTTCTGTAATAACAAGAAATCACCTTCACGACCAGCGCCAAAGCGGAAATCATCACCAACAGCCAGAAATTTTACCCGCAAATGCTTCACCAGAAGATCGCTGATGAAATTTTGCGCGGTTAACGCCGCGAAACGTCTGTCGAAACGCACGCACAGCACGTAATCAACGCCACACTCTGCAAGGTAACGCAGCTTTTCCCGCAGTCGGGTCAGACGTGCCGGGGCTTTGTCGGTAGCAAACAGTTCCAGCGGTTGAGGCTCAAAAATCATCACCATCACCGGTAAGTTGCGCTTGCGCCCTTCTTCCTGCAACCCTTGCAACAGCGCGCGATGACCACGATGCACGCCGTCGAAATTACCAATAGTCAGCACACACCCTTCTTGCGGGGCCTGGCTGAGATTATGTATGCCGCGTATCAGCTTCATGTCTGGCTCAAAACAGTGAAAATCGTCCGAGTATACCTTGTACAGCGGTCAAGGTTAACCGGCGATTGAGTACTGAAATCAGAAAGAAGTGGCTTTTCATTGCCATGGCGCAAATCACGGTAAGAAACTAACGACCTGCTGCAATTTTATCGCGGAAAAGCTGTATTCACACCACGCAAGCTGGTAGAATCCTGCGCCATCACTACGTAACGAGCGCCGCCATATTAACGGCGCTTATTTGCACAAATCCATTGACAAAAGAAGGCTAAAAGGGCATATTCCTCGGCCTTTGAATTGTCCATATAGAACACATTTGGGAGTTGGACCTTGGCTAATATCAAATCAGCTAAGAAGCGCGCCATTCAGTCTGAAAAGGCTCGTAAGCACAACGCAAGCCGTCGCTCTATGATGCGTACTTTCATCAAGAAAGTATACGCAGCTATCGAAGCTGGCGACAAAGCTGCTGCACTGAAAGCATTTAACGAAATGCAACCGATCGTGGACCGTCAGGCTGCTAAAGGTCTGATCCACAAAAACAAAGCTGCACGTCATAAGGCTAACCTGACTGCGCAGATCAACAAACTGGCTTAATCGCCTTTTGTTGTCAGCTTTGTAAAAAAACCCGCGTAAGCGGGTTTTTTTATGTCTCCAGCAGGCCAAAACTGCAGCCTGCAAAGTACGAATAGTTATTTCGTGGCTGGCGTAAACAGCGCAGAGTAATCGGCATTGCAAATACGCTGTACCGCAGGGTGTTGAATCATCCTTTCGGCAAAAATCGCATGGTACTCTTCCATGACGTTCTCAACTCGCCCAATCTCCACAACCGAGTTATCATTATAAAAATCATTGGCATATAGCGAAGGCGCAACGAAAATAGCGTTATGCGTCGCCCCAAAGGCTTTCATCAACGCCGCATCATCAAACTCCCCCAGAATTTCAACGTTTAAGCCCTGAGAGTTAAACCAGTTTAATAGCTTACGTCCCAACATTGAGCGACGCCCCGGAATAAGTAAGCGACGCTCTTCCAGACAGGCAGGAAACGGCTTTTCCGGCAGCGGGTTAGTGCACCAGAAACTGACGCCACACTCGCCAATTTTCATGGAAAACAGCCCTTCCTGTTGGGTGGAGTCTATCGGACAGTCAGAGATGATCATATCCAGCTTATGCTGACTCAACTGCTCTAACAGCATCTCGTGCGTCGATTCGAAACAGCGTAGATGGATCTGCTCGTCTTCTACAACGGCTGCATCCAGAACACTGCTGACCAGGCGTTTGGAAAGGGCATCTGCCACACCAACATCAAACAATAAGTTGGACTCTTTACGATAGTTGACGATATCCAGCATTTCCTGGCTTAACGTGAACATTTTATCGGCATAGCGATAGACCAGTTCCCCCAGTTCACTGGGTTCCAGACCGCGTCCTTTACGCTTAAATAATTTCCCTTGCAGGCGCTCTTCCAGCGCCCGGATCTGTCCGGTAATGGTTTGTGGTGTTAAATAAAGCGCCTCCGCTGCGCCAACCACAGAGCCTTCTTTGTAGACATGCCAGAAGTAATACAAGTGGTTGTAATTGATATGAGACATGCTCATTTCTCTCCCTGATAGAATGAAAAGGGAGCCATTTATGGCTCCCCGGAACATCGTCCTGTCAAACTGATGGACGTAAACGAATGCGTAACCAGCTATATCCAATTACCGCCGAAGAGATTGAGCCAACCAGAATGCCCAATTTCGCCCAGTTAATCAGTTCTGGATCTACGCTACCAAAAGCCAGGCTGGCGATAAAGATAGACATAGTAAAACCGATACCGCACAGGATACCAACCGCCATAATTTGCTGATAAGTGGTTCCCTCCGGCAAATGCGCCAGTTTCAAACGCAGCGCCAGCCAGCAGAACAAACTAATACCCAACGGCTTGCCAATCAGCAAACCGGCGATGATCCCTAATGGCAGGATGGAGGTCAGGCCATCCAGCGTCACGCCTTGCAGAGAAACGCCGGCATTGGCAAAAGCAAACAACGGCAAAATCAGATAAGCCACCCACGGATGCAATACATGCTCCAGGCGCTTCGCCGGAGAACGACCATGCTTCTCTTTCAATGGAATAAAGAAACCGACAATGACGCCTGCCAGCGTTGCGTGGACGCCTGATTTCAACACTGCAGTCCACAACACCACGCCGACCAGAATATAAACTCCCGTGCGGCGAACACCACAAATGTTCAGCACCGCGAGCACCGCAATTGCTACAGCAGCAACACCAAGAGAGGCCATTGACAAGTCATTAGTGTAAAACAAGGCGATGATAATGATGGCTCCAAGATCGTCGATAATAGCCAGCGCCATCAAAAAAATCTTCAGTGCTAACGGTACACGGCTTCCCAATAACGCCAGGACACCGAGGGCAAAGGCAATATCAGTCGCCGCCGGGATTGCCCACCCTTCACGAGTGATAGGATCGGCGTAGTTAAAGGCCAAATAGAGCAATGCCGGGACAATCATCCCGCCGATTGCGGCAATAACCGGAAACGCAGCCTGGCGCAAACTGGCCAGCGATCCTTGCATCAGCTCGCGTTTAACTTCCAGACCAACTAACAGGAAAAATATCGCCATTAGCGCGTCATTTATCCATAACAGCATGTTTTTATTGATTTCAAGAGAACCTACCCGCAGCTGAACCGGCGTCTCAAGAAAGTCGTGATACCATCCACTGGTTGCACCGCTATTGGCCATAATCATCGCCAGAACAGCGGCAATGATGAGAATAATGCCTCCCGAGGCATCACTGCTAAAGAATCGATGCAGATGTTTCACTTTTTATTTCTCTTTCAGGTGAATAGATCGTTTTTACTATTTTACTCTGCACGAATCATCGTTAAAATCAGATTATAGTGTAGGAACAATTCGCTTTTAACGATCTATAAAGAAGATTATGTCACCAGCAGAGGAAGTGTTGTTGGCGCTCGAAAGCGGTGGCTGATGACCTCAAACCCTGATAATCATAGCCTAATGTCAAGATTTCTGAGGGGTTTGTTCGGAATAAGTAATTTGTTGTAAGCCGGAGCTGTTTGTTAGGGCAATATTTCAAATATATCCAACTTATTGTCAATAATTGCAATAAAGGGAGAAATCAACGTTAATTAATTGAATCCTTTAAAAATTACGCCATAAAAATGCGAGGCGTCTTCAGGATTAGAATCGATAAAACAGAATGGATTAAAGTGAGCAGTATAATAGCGGCGGGTGCTTGAGGCTGTCTGTCTCAGGCATTAGCTGGATGGCAGATAGAGAAAAGCCCCGAGTGATATTTTACCATCAACCCGAGGCCCCCTATATGCAGAACACATGTAGAGTGCCTCTTACTGACCTTAAGGTCAAGGAGAAGAGAGCAATGAAGCAGCATAAGGCGATGATTGTCGCCCTGATCGTCATCTGTATCACCGCCGTAGTGGCGGCGCTGGTAACGAGAAAAGACCTCTGTGAGGTTCACATCCGAACTGGCCAGACGGAGGTTGCTGTTTTCACGGCTTACGAATCCGAGTAAGAGCAACGGCGGGGAGTGATCCCCGCCACTTTACAGGTGCTCGCATATCTTCAACGCACCCTATTTTTACCCAGGCCTGCCCACGGGCAGGCTTTTGGGGAGGTTAGCGGGTCAGGTCGTCAAAAAACTTCTTCACACCATCAAAGAAGCTCTTTGAGCGTGGGCTGTTGTGCTCGCCGGTTGGGCCACCGAAGCTTTCTTGCAGCTCTTGCAGCAGCTGTTTCTGCTTCTCGTTCAGACCTACCGGCGTTTCGACGACAACGCGGCACAGCAAATCGCCCTGTGCACCGCCGCGAACAGACTTAACGCCTTTACCGCGCATACGGAACAACTTACCGGTCTGGGTTTCGCCAGGCACTTTCAGCTTGACGCGACCATCAAGGGTCGGCACTTCGATTTCGCCGCCCAGCGCCGCCATAGCGAAGTTGATCGGGACTTCACAATACAGGTTGTTGCCTTCACGCTCGAAAATCGGGTGCTGTTTAACCTGAACCTGAACGTACAGATCGCCTGCCGGTGCGCCATGCTCGCCTGCTTCACCTTCGCCCGCAAGACGGATGCGGTCTCCAGTGTCCACCCCTGCCGGGATTTTAACGGACAGCGTTTTGCTACGCTCAACACGACCATGACCATGGCATTTGTTGCACGGATCTTTGATAAGCGTACCGCGCCCCTGACAGTGCGGACAGGTCTGCTGCACGGCAAAGAAGCCCTGGCGCATCTGCACCTGACCAGAACCATGACAGGTCGGACAGGTCTGCGGCTGTGTACCTGGCTTTGCACCGCTACCGTGGCAAACGTCACACTCTTCCAGAGTCGGAATGCGGATCTCTTTGGTCACGCCACGTACAGCTTCTTCGAGGGTGAGCTCCATGTTATAGCGTAAATCAGCACCACGCGCCGCACGTTGACGACCACGTCCGCCGCCAAAAATATCGCCGAAAACGTCACCAAAAATATCGCTGAAGTCTGCGCCGCCGCCAAAACCACCGCCGCCCATGCCGCCTTGCTCAAATGCCGCATGACCGTACTGATCATATGCCGCGCGTTTTTGCGAGTCGGTCAGAACTTCATAAGCTTCCTTGATCTCTTTAAATTTCGCCTCGGCCTCTTTGTCACCCTGGTTACGGTCCGGGTGATATTTCATGGCCAGGCGTTTATAGGCCTTTTTGATTTCACGCTCTTCCGCTGTTTTGGAAACGCCTAAAATCTCGTAATAATCTTGCTTAGCCATTTTTTTTGATTTGCCCCTAGATGAATGCACGGGCGGAGAGGAAAATCCCCTTCGCCCGTGTCAGTATAATTACCCGTTTATAGGGCGATTATTTTTTGTCTTTGACTTCTTCAAACTCGGCGTCGACAACATCGTCATCTTTCGCGTTGTTTGCAGAAGCATCAGCACCGGCAGTCTGCTGCTGTGCATGTTGCTGCTGGGCGATTTCCATCAGTTTCTGGGAAACCTGTGCCAGTTCCTGCATTTTCGCTTCGATAGCGGCTTTGTCTTCACCTTTCAGAGCAGTTTCCAGTGCAGTCAGCGCAGACTCGATAGCAGTTTTGTCGTCAGCCGGCAGTTTGTCGCCTGCTTCTTCAACCTGCTTACGGGTGCTGTGCAGCAGATGGTCGCCCTGGTTGCGAGTCTGTACCAGCTCTTCAAACTTACGGTCTGCTTCGGCGTTAGCTTCCGCGTCGCGTACCATTTTCTGGATTTCATCTTCGTTCAGACCAGAAGAAGCCTTGATGGTGATCTTCTGCTCTTTACCGCTGTTTTTGTCTTTCGCGGAAACGTGCAGGATACCGTCAGCATCGATATCGAAGGTAACTTCGATCTGCGGCATACCGCGCGGAGCCGGGTTGATACCATCCAGGTTGAACTGACCCAGAGATTTGTTATCAGCCGCACGTTTACGTTCACCCTGCAGCACGTGGATGGTTACCGCAGACTGGTTGTCTTCAGCGGTAGAGAACACCTGGCTGTGCTTGGTCGGGATAGTGGTGTTTTTCGCGATAAGCGTCGTCATCACACCACCCATGGTTTCGATACCCAGAGACAGCGGGGTAACGTCCAGCAGCAGTACGTCTTTCACGTCGCCAGTCAGTACACCACCCTGTACGGCAGCACCGATTGCCACAGCTTCGTCCGGGTTAACGTCTTTACGCGGCTCTTTACCAAAGAACTCAGCAACTTTCTTCTGAACCATCGGCATACGAGTCTGACCACCAACGAGGATAACATCGTCGATATCAGATACGGACAGGCCAGCATCCTGCAGAGCAACTTTCAGCGGCTCGATGGAACGGTTCACCAGGTCTTCGACCAGGCTTTCCAGTTTTGCACGAGTCACTTTGATGTTCATGTGTTTCGGACCAGTCGCATCTGCGGTGATGTACGGCAGGTTAACGTCGGTCTGCTGAGCGGAAGACAGTTCGATTTTCGCTTTTTCTGCCGCTTCTTTCAGGCGCTGCATTGCCAGCGGATCGTTGCGCAGGTCAATGCCCTGATCTTTCTTGAATTCTTCAACCAGGTAGTTGATCAGACGGCTGTCGAAGTCTTCACCACCCAGGTGGGTATCACCGTTGGTTGCCAGAACTTCGAAGGTTTTTTCGCCGTCAACCTCGTCGATTTCGATAATAGAAATATCGAAAGTACCACCACCCAGGTCATAAACCGCGATAGTACGGTTGCCAGTACCTTTGTCCAGACCGTAAGCCAGTGCAGCAGCGGTCGGTTCGTTGATGATACGTTTTACTTCCAGACCAGCGATACGGCCTGCGTCTTTGGTTGCCTGACGCTGAGCATCGTTAAAGTATGCCGGTACGGTGATAACTGCTTCAGTTACCGGTTCGCCCAGGTAATCTTCTGCAGTTTTCTTCATTTTTTTCAGCACTTCAGCAGAGATCTGCGGCGGTGCCATTTTCTGGCCTTTAACTTCGACCCATGCGTCGCCGTTATCAGCAGCAATAATTTTGAACGGCATGATGGAAACATCACGCTGTACTTCTTCGTCCTGGAAGCGGCGGCCAATCAGGCGTTTAATCGCAAACAGGGTGTTTTGCGGGTTCGTCACTGCCTGACGTTTAGCCGGCTGACCAACCAGAGTTTCACCATCCTGGGTATAGGCAATGATAGAAGGCGTGGTGCGATCGCCTTCGGCGTTCTCCAGCACACGAGGAGTGGTGCCATCCATAATCGCTACACAAGAGTTGGTAGTCCCCAGGTCGATACCAATTATTTTACCCATCTAAACGTCTCCACTATATATTCGGTCATCATGTGGTTGTGAGTCTGTAATAGGGGCGAAACGTCTGGTTTCAACTGCCCAATTTCATTTTTTTGCAGACTCACTCACTGCGGTTGACTACTAAATGGGGTCGTAACCCACGTCATCAAGGGGGAGATGCAAAAATTTTTTGTGCTTTTGCGCAGAAATTTCACGATATGCCGGAAGAAGTGAAAAAAAGGGAGCAATAATATTCACGTAAAAAATGAATTTCACACAAATCATTCACTAAAAAATTGTAATAAAAAGAAAAGATTACGCACCTGAATCTTCTTTTCGTCAGCAGTAAACTAGTGGCTATTCTTCCCCCGACTGCTCCCCGCTAAGAGAATCTTCATGAAATCCATTTTTATGATTTCCGCCAGCCTCGTGCTCGGCCTGATGCTGTGCTGCACCGCGCAGGCCAACGACCATAAAATCCTCGGCGTCATTGCCATGCCGCGTAACGAAACCAACGATCTGACGTTGAAACTCCCCGTTTGCCGCATTGTAAAACGCATACAACTCACTGCCGATCATGGCGATTTACAGTTAAGCGCCGCGTCGGTTTATTTCAAAGCAACCCGTAGCGCCAGCCAAAGCCTGAACATTCCGGCTGAAATCAAAGAAGGGCAAACCACCGGCTGGATCAACATTAACAGCGATAACGACAACAAACGCTGCGTGTCAAAAATCACCTTTTCCGGTCATACGGTGAACTCATCGGATATGGCCACGCTGAAAATTATCGGCGACGACTAATCTTTTAATACAGAAGCCACAATGACATGAACGTCAATTATCTACATGATTCGGACTTAGATTTTCTACAGCATTGCAGCGAAGAACAGCTGGCAAACTTTACCCGCTTACTCACTCATAATGAAAAAGGCAAAACCCGCCTGTCCAGCGTATTAATGCGCAACGAACTGTTTAAATCGATGGAAGGGCATCCAGAGCAGCATCGCCGCAACTGGCAGCTAATTGCCGGGGAATTACAACATTTCGGCGGCGATAGCATCGCTAACAAACTGCGCGGACACGGCAAACGGTATCGCGCTATTTTACTCGACGTCTCCAAACGGCTGAAACTGAAAGCCGATAAAGAGATGTCTACCTTTGAAATTGAGCAACAGTTACTCGAACATTTTCTGCGCAACACCTGGAAGAAAATGGACGAGACGCATAAAAAGGAGTTTTTGCAGACCGTCAACACGAAGGTTAACGAACTGGAAGAGCTGCTGCCGTTATTGATGAAAGACAAGCAACTGGCCAAAGGCGTGTCGCATTTGCTTTCCAGCCAACTGACCCGCATTTTACGCACCCACGCAGCAATGAGCGTACTTGGGCATGGTTTGCTGCGCGGCGCGGGGCTGGGAGGCCCTGTAGGCGCGGCACTAAATGGGGTTAAAGCGGTCAGCGGCAGCGCCTATCGCGTGACGATTCCAGCCGTACTGCAAATCGCCTGCCTGCGCCGGATGGTTAGCGCCACTCAGGTCTGATACCGGAAACCGGGGAAAATTTTCATTTTCCCCTCAAAAGATCGTAGACACTGCCCCACTGGCTGATTATTATGCCGCGCCCTGAAAACACTACAGTTATTCAGGGAAATTATTTCACCATTCATTCGATGATGATTTTTGAGGAATTATGGGCAACACTAAGTTGGCTAATCCGGCACCGCTGGGCCTGATGGGCTTCGGCATGACCACCATTCTGCTTAACCTGCACAACGTGGGTTATTTCGCTCTGGACGGTATTATTCTTGCCATGGGCATTTTCTACGGCGGCATCGCGCAAATTTTTGCTGGTCTGCTGGAGTACAAAAAAGGAAACACTTTCGGTTTAACCGCATTCACCTCTTACGGTTCTTTCTGGCTGACGCTGGTTGCGATTCTGCTGATGCCGAAACTGGGTCTGACCGATGCGCCAAATGCACAGTTCCTTGGTGTCTACCTGGGTCTGTGGGGCGTATTTACGCTGTTTATGTTCTTCGGCACGCTGAAAGGCGCACGCGTTCTGCAATTCGTTTTCTTTAGCCTGACCGTGCTGTTTGCCCTGCTGGCGATCGGTAACATTGCCGGTAACGCCGCAATCATCCACTTTGCCGGCTGGATTGGTCTGATCTGCGGTGCCAGCGCAATCTATCTGGCGATGGGTGAAGTACTGAACGAGCAGTTTGGTCGCACCGTTCTGCCGATTGGTGAATCCCACTAATTGTTTTGAGATCCCCCCGCTCGGGGGGATTTTTTTATTCGCTAACGTCGCGTCTTGCACTCTTCGGTCTGAATGCAGCAACCACTTCTGGTGCCGTTTCAACGTATGGCCCTTCCAGTAACTGAATGCAGTACGGTACGCTGGCAAAAATACCGTGTACCACAACGTTACCCTCAGCGTCCTTCACACCTTCCAGCGTCTCTTTAATCGACTTCGGCTGACCGGGTAAGTTAAGGATCAGCGCCTGTTTGCGAATCACGCCCACCTGACGCGAAAGGATCGCAGTTGGTACAAAATGCAGGCTGATCTGGCGCATCTGTTCACCAAAGCCAGGCATCTCGCGGTCCGCTACTGCCAGCGTCGCATCGGGCGTTACGTCACGACGCGCCGGGCCAGTTCCGCCCGTGGTGAGCACCAGATGGCAACTCATTTCATCCACCAGCTCACACAACGTTTGCTCGATGATCGCCTGCTCATCGGGGATTAAGCGGGTTTCCAGTTCAAACGGCGTGGTTAGCGCCGATGTCAGCCATTCTTCCAGTGCAGGGATACCTTTATCCTGATAAACGCCGCTGGATGCGCGATCAGAGATGGAAACTAAGCCAATACGTAAAGTATTCATCAAGATTTTTCCGTTTAAACAGTCTCGTTAAACAGAATGATACACTGCGAAGGGAGTGACAGACAGGCTTCAGAAGAGGTAGCGTGACCGACTTCCCGGTCACGCTAAGAATGATTACAGCAGATCGCCGATCATTTTTTCCAGTTTTTCCTGGTCAATAGCAAACTTACGGATACCTTCCGCCAGTTTATCTACTGCCATTGGATCCTGGTTGTGCTGCCACAGGAACTCGGACTCAGTGATACGCGCCGGACGCGCTTTCACTTCGCCGGTGTAAGACAGTTTACGTTCGATAGCCCCTTCGCTCTCCGCCAGCTCTTTCAGCAGTGCCGGTGCGATGGTCAGACGGTCGCAGCCTGCCAATTCCAGAATTTCGCCGATGTTACGGAAGCTTGCGCCCATAACCACGGTTTCATAACCGTGCTCTTTGTAGTACTGGTAGATTTCAGATACAGAAACCACGCCCGGATCTTCTGCCGGAGCGTACTCTTTCTTATCGGTATTCGCTTTGTACCAGTCAAGAATACGGCCAACAAACGGCGAGATCAGGAACACGCCCGCTTCCGCACAAGCACGCGCCTGAGCGAAGGAGAACAGCAGAGTCAGGTTACAGTTGATACCTTCTTTTTCCAGCTGTTCAGCAGCACGGATACCCTGCCAGGTAGACGCCAGTTTGATCAGAATACGATCGTTGCTGATACCCGCATCGTTGTAGAGTTTGATCAGGCGTTTTGCTTTCGCAATTGACGCTTCAGTGTCATAAGAAAGACGCGCATCAACTTCAGTGGAGATACGACCCGGAACCAGTTTAAGGATTTCCAGACCAATATTTACTGCCAGTTTGTCGGTCGCGTCCACGATCTGCTGCGCGCGATCGTTACTCTGCTGTTTCGCCCAGGCGACAGCATCATCAATCAACTTACGGTATTCCGGAATCTGCGCTGCGTTAAGAATGAGAGAAGGGTTGGTTGTGGCATCCTGCGGTTGATACAGCTTCATTGCCGCGATGTCCCCAGTGTCGGCCACTACAGTGGTGTACTGACGAAGGGAGGTCAATTTGTCCGTCATGATAGTATTTCTCTTTAAACAGCTTGTTAGGGGGATGTAACCGGTCTGCCCTGATGATATCACGACGCAACGACAGCGCAACCGCAGACGAGAGGGTTATAGCCAGGCGAGACTGTTTACGTTTTCTGACACTGCGTTGATATCGCTCGCCATTTTTAAACAAAAACTCGAGTATGCTACACAGGCGTTATCTACCAATGCACATCGTATATAATTCTTAATCAATTGGTAACGTTTACACAGGAATGTAACCGCGTGCCGGCGACAAGAGGGATACGAATGCCTGATTTTTTCTCTTTTATTAACAATGTACTATGGGGATCAGTGATGATCTACCTGCTCTTCGGTGCAGGTTGCTGGTTCACTTTTCGCACCGGATTCGTTCAGTTTCGCTACATTCGCCAGTTTGGCAAAAGTCTCAAAAATAGCGTTCATCCCCAACCGGGTGGCTTAACCTCTTTTCAGTCACTGTGCACTAGTCTTGCCGCGCGCGTCGGCAGCGGTAACCTCGCAGGTGTTGCGTTGGCCATTACTGCCGGTGGACCCGGTGCTATCTTCTGGATGTGGATTGCCGCGTTTATCGGCATGGCGACCTCTTTTGCAGAATGTTCCCTTGCCCAGCTTTATAAAGAACGTGACGCTAATGGGCAGTTTCGCGGTGGTCCAGCATGGTATATGGCACGTGGATTGGGGATGCGCTGGATGGGCGTGCTATTCGCTATCTTTTTGCTCATTGCATACGGATTGATTTTCAGCGGTGTTCAGGCAAACGCCGTTGCCCGCGCGATGAATTTTGCGTTTGATGTTCCACCATTAGTAACTGGCATCATTCTCGCCGTCTTTACTCTGTTGGCGATAACCCACGGTATTCATGGCGTAGCCCGACTGATGCAATGGTTTGTCCCTGCGATGGCATTAATCTGGGTACTCACCAGTCTGGCCATTTGTGCGATGAATATCGAGCAACTTCCTCACGTCATTTGGTCTATTTTTGAAAGCGCCTTTGGCTGGCAGGAAGCGGCAGGCGGCGCAGCGGGCTACACCCTGAGTCAGGCGGTTACAAACGGCTTTCAGCGCAGTATGTTTTCCAATGAGGCGGGAATGGGTTCTACGCCAAACGCGGCAGCGGCAGCTGCGTCCTGGCCTCCGCATCCGGCAGCGCAAGGGATTGTCCAGATGATTGGCATTTTTATCGACACCCTGGTCATCTGTACGGCAAGCGCCATGCTGATATTACTGGCGGGTAACGGCACAACCTACATGCCGCTGGAAGGTATTCAGCTTATCCAGAAGGCGATGCGGGTGCTAATGGGTTCCTGGGGTGCTGAGTTTGTTACCCTCGTGGTTATTCTGTTTGCCTTCAGCTCCATCGTTGCCAACTACATTTATGCCGAAAACAATCTCTTCTTTTTACGCCTGAACAACCCTAAAGCGATCTGGTGTTTGCGGATCTGCACCTCCGCAACTGTCATCGGCGGCACCTTGCTAAGTCTTCCGCTGATGTGGCAACTGGCAGATATCATAATGGCCTGCATGGCTATTACCAATTTGACCGCCATTTTACTGCTCTCGCCTGTGGTTCATACCATTGCCAGTGATTATCTACGCCAGCGTAAACTCGGCGTGCGCCCGGTGTTTGATCCGTTGCGTTATCCGGATATCGGTCGCCAGCTTTCTCCGGACGCGTGGGATGATGTTTCGCAGGAGTAATCACAACTATCGATCAACTCATTCTCGTTTTTTGCTAAAGTCGGCATAAATTTCCTGCAAGGACTGGATATGCTGATTCTTATTTCACCTGCGAAAACGCTTGATTACCAAAGCCCGTTGACCACCTCGCGCTATACGCTGCCGGAGCTGTTAGACAATTCCCAGCAGTTGATCCATGAAGCGCGGAAACTGACGCCTCCGCAGATTAGCACGCTGATGCGCATCAGCGACAAACTGGCGGGTATCAACGCCGCTCGCTTTCATGACTGGCAGCCAGATTTCACGCCGGAGAATGCCCGCCAGGCGATTCTGGCGTTTAAAGGTGATGTCTACACCGGCTTGCAGGCCGAAACCTTCAGTGAAGAAGATTTCGCTTTTGCCCAGCAGCACCTGCGTATGCTTTCCGGTTTGTATGGCGTACTGCGCCCACTTGATTTAATGCAGCCATATCGTCTGGAGATGGGTATTCGTCTTGAGAACGCCAGGGGTAAAGATCTGTACCAATTCTGGGGTGATGTGATCACAAACAAGCTGAACGAGGCGCTCGAAGCGCAAGGCGATCAGGTAGTGATTAATCTGGCGTCAGATGAGTATTTTAAATCAGTGAAACCGAAGAAACTGAATGCTGAGATTATCAAGCCGGTGTTCCTCGATGAGAAGAACGGTAAGTTTAAGGTTATTAGCTTCTACGCTAAGAAAGCGCGTGGCCTGATGAGTCGTTTTATTATTGAAAATCGCCTGACCAAACCAGAGCAACTGACTGGTTTTAATAGTGAAGGTTACTTCTTCGATGAAGCCAGTTCCAGCAATGGCGAACTGGTGTTTAAACGCTACGAACTGCGTTAAGTTTGCGGTAAATGCCGGAGGTCATCCGGCATTTGTATTTACCGATGGTGCCTGTCCGGACCCGGACGATGATCGCCGCCGTGATCATGTCGATGATCTCCACGGTGATCATTTCGATGATCATTATACCAATTATGACGCGGCGCTCCGTGTGGGTGCCAGCGATTGTCTCGCCATTCATAATTTCGATACCACCAGTCACGGTCACGCCAGTAACCGCCATCCCAGTAGTAACCACGGTGGTCGCGATCGCCAATCTGTAATTTCACTGATGGTACTAGCATTATTTCCCCAGCCTGCGCTGCCATAGGAGCGACCAGAATCAGGGAAAGTGCGAGTAAGATAGGTTGCATCTTTTTCACAGGTGACTCCTTTTATCATTGCCAGTTATGGGCCGATATGAGGAGCTTACGGTAAAAGAATCCCCGTTGTCATTCTCTACAATTCAAAGAGCTAAGTTACCGCATTTATTGAAAATTTCTCCTTTTTTTCTGTCGATTTTTCTCATGTTTTCTCCATAAAAAAGCCGAACTGCATAAACGCAAGCCCGGCCATTTTCAGGAAATTAATGGATACTACTTATGATTCATCATCAGCTTGCGCAACGCGGCAAAATCGGCGGGCAGATTATGAGAAAGCAGCGGTAATTCAGCTCGTTCTGCCAGCTCTTTTGGCAGCGCCAGCGATTCACCGAGAATCGCTTCCACACTCTCTTTAAACTTCGCCGGATGTGCGGTGCCAAGGAACAGACCATATTCGCCTGGATGCAACTGGTCACGCAGCGCACGGTAAGCCACAGCAGCGTGCGGTTCTGAGGTATAGCCCAGCTCTTTTAACTCACGCATCGTCTGTTGCGTGGTTTCATCATCCACCGCCGCATAACCCAGCTCTTTCAGTTGCCAGATTTTGCGGCGGAACAACTCTTCCACGCGCGGCCAGTTGTTCGGCTGACTCACGTCCATCGCGTTGGATAACGTCGCCTGGGTGGCTTTTGGCGACCACTGCCCGTCGTGCAGGAAACGCGGCACGGTATCGTTCACGTTGGTCGCAGCAATAAAACGCTTCACCGGCAGGCCAAGAGATTTCGCCAGCAGGCCTGCCGTCAAATCGCCGAAGTTACCGCTCGGCACCGAGACAACCAGCTGGTTGCGCGCTTCTTGCGGCAACTGCGCCACAGCTTCAAAGTAGTAGCAAATTTGCGCCAGCAAACGGCTGATGTTAATGGAGTTAGCGGAGTTTAACCCCAGCGCCACTTTCAGTTCTTCATCATCAAACGCCTGCTTCACCAGCGCCTGACAGGCATCGAAATCGCCGTCGATGGCAACGGTTTCAATATTGCCGCCCAGCGTACAGAACAGCTTTTCTTGCAGGGGACTGATTTTGCCGCGTGGATAGAGGATAACCACTTTTACATTCGGTAAACCGTAAAAAGCGTGAGCCACTGCCGCCCCGGTATCGCCGGAGGTTGCAGTCAGAATGGTCACTGGCTTATCACCCGCAATATGGGTCAGCATTTGCGCCATAAAGCGACCGCCGAAATCTTTAAATGCCAGCGTTGGCCCGTGGAACAATTCCAGACAACCGACATCGCTTTCAACATTGGCGACCGGAGCCGGGAAGGCAAACGCCGCGCGCACGCGCTCTTCCAATGCATCCTGCGGGATCTCATCACCAATAAACGCGGCGAGGATCTTCACGCTGCGAGTGACAAAATCCAGCTTCAGCATCTCATCAATTTCGGTCAGACTAAATTCCGGTAGGTCGTGCGGAAAAAACAGCCCCTGATTTTTGCCCAACCCCTGCGTTACGGCTTGCGCAAAACTGACCTGCTCGTTGTGATCTTTCAGATTGTAGAGTTTCATTTAGTTTTCCAGTACTCGTGCGCCCGCCGTATCCAGCCGGCAAATATGAACAAAACCTTCCTGATTTTGCAGGTAGTTCTTACCCAACCAGTCGGCAACGCGCTGGGCGGTATCCGGCTTGTCACACAGAGCGAACAATGTCGGACCGGAGCCGGAGATACCGCTCGCTACCGCGCCTATTTCCGCAACCGCCTGCCGCGACTGCCTGAAGCCTGGCAATAAACGTTCACGGTAGGGTTCAGCGATAACATCTTTCATCAGCTTCGCGGCAAGCTCAGGCTGACGGGAATAGCAGGCGTGAATGAAGCCCGCCAGATGTCGCCCGTGCGCAATGCAATCCTGGCGGCGATACTGCGCCGGTAATATAGCTCGAGCTTCTGCTGTCGAGACTTTAATCCCCGGATACGCCAGCACCCACAGCCACTCATCAAACCCCGGCACTTGCTGGCTGATGATGCCGTTTTCTTCGATCATCAACTGCATACCACCAAGAAAGCACGGTGCCACGTTGTCATAATGAATGCTGCCAGAGATACGTCCTTCCAGCTCGCCCATCAAAGCCAGCAAACGGGTATCATTGAGCGGCTTGCCGCAGTGTTCATTCATCGCTACCAGTGCCGCAACCACCGAACAGGCGCTGGAACCTAAACCAGAACCGATCGGCATATTCTTTTCCAGGGTCATCGCCACTGGAATTTGCTTGCCCAACTCCTGGCAAAAACGCTCCCAGCACTGATAAACGATATTTTCTCGTGGTTCTGACGGTAGCTTGTCGGCAAACCGTCCAAGGTTGTTGAGGCTGAATGTCTCTGCCGCCGCAACCGTCACCACATCCCCAAGCAACTCGCCATCAACAGGCGTTACCGCCGCGCCAAGCACATCAAACCCGACGCTCATATTGGCACTGGAAGCCGGAGCATAAACTTTAACCATGTCAGACTCCTAACTTCCATGAGAGGGTGCGTAGCAGATCGGCAAAGACACCGGCAGCCGTAACGTCATTGCCCGCGCCGTATCCGCGCAGAACCAACGGCAGCGGCTGATAATAGTGGCTATAGAAGGCCAGGGCGTTTTCGCCATTTTTCACTTTGAACAGCGGATCGTTACCGTCCACTTCAGCAATTTTCACGCGGCAGACGCCATCGTCATCAATATTGCCAACATAGCGCAAAACTTTACCCTCATCACGAGCCTTCGCCACGCGCGCGGCAAAGAGATCGTCGAGCTGTGACAGATTCGCCATAAAAGCTGCAACATCACCCTCTGCGTTAAACTCTGCGGGCAGCACAGGTTCGATCTCGATATCCGCCAGCTCCAGTTCACGTCCAGTTTCACGGGCGAGAATCAACAGTTTGCGCGCCACATCCATACCAGAAAGATCATCACGCGGATCCGGTTCGGTATACCCCATTTCCCGCGCCAGCGTGGTCGCCTCAGAGAAACTCATGCCTTCGTCTAGCTTGCCGAAGATGTAAGAAAGCGAACCTGAAAGAATGCCGGAGAACTTCATCAATTCATCACCAGCATTGAGCAGGTTTTGCAGATTCTCAATGACCGGTAATCCCGCACCGACGTTGGTGTCATAGAGGAATTTACGTCGCGATTTTTCCGCCGCATAACGCAACTGGTGGTAGTAATCCATCGACGAGGTGTTGGCCTTTTTGTTCGGCGTGACAACGTGGAAACCTTCGCGCAGGAAGTCGGCATATTGATCCGCCACCGCCTGGCTGGAGGTGCAGTCAACAATGACCGGGTTCAGCAGATGATATTCTTTCACCAGGCGAATTAAGCGCCCAAGGTTGAACGCCTCTTTGGCTTGCGCCAGTTCTTCCTGCCAGTTTTCCAGGTTGAGGCCATGCACATTAGTCAGCAACGCCTTCGAGTTGGCAACGCCACAGACTCGTAAATCAATATGTTTGTTCTTCAGCCAGCTTTGCTGACGCTTTAGTTGCTCCAGCAGCGCGCCGCCAACACCGCCAACGCCAATCACAAATACTTCGATAACCTGATCGGTATTGAACAGCATCTGATGAGTAACGCGCACGCCAGTGGTCGCATCATCGTTATTTACCACGACAGAGATTGAGCGTTCAGAAGAACCCTGAGCAATGGCGACAATGTTGATATTGGCACGAGCCAGCGCGGCAAAGAATTTCGCCGAGATCCCACGCAGCGTGCGCATACCATCGCCCACCACCGAGATAATGGCCAGTCGTTCCGTCACCGCCAGCGGCTCCAGTAAACCTTCTTTCAGTTCAAGATAGAACTCTTCCTGCATTGCCCGTTCAGCTCGCACACAGTCGCTTTGTGGAACGCAGAAACTGATGCTGTATTCGGAAGACGATTGCGTAATCAGCACCACTGAAATGCGGGCGCGTGACATTGCTGCAAAGACGCGCGCCGCCATGCCGACCATCCCTTTCATTCCTGGACCGGAAACGCTGAACATCGCCATGTTATTCAGATTGGAAATACCCTTGACCGGTAATTCGTCTTCATCACGGCTGGCACCGATGAGCGTCCCTGGCGCTTGTGGATTTCCGGTGTTTTTAATCAGGCAAGGGATCTGGAACTGAGCGATGGGGGTAATGGTGCGGGGGTGAAGAACTTTAGCGCCGAAGTAGGAAAGCTCCATCGCTTCCTGATAGGACATCGACTTTAACAACCTCGCATCGGGCACCTGACGCGGGTCGCAGGTATAGACACCGTCGACGTCCGTCCAGATCTCGCAACAATCGGCACGTAAACAGGCGGCCAGTACCGCAGCGGAGTAGTCGGAACCGTTACGTCCCAGCACCACCAGTTCGCCTTTTTCATTACCGGCGGTGAAACCTGCCATCAGCACCATGTGGTCAGCCGGAATGCGGCTTGCCGCAATACGGCGGGTGGACTCAGCAATATCGACGGTAGATTCGAGGTAATGACCGACTGCCAGCAGTTTTTCGACCGGATCGATAACGGTAACGTTATGTCCGCGCGCTTCCAGTACACCGGCCATAATGGCGATCGACATTTTTTCACCACGGCAGATCAACGCAGCGTTGATGCTGTCCGGGCACTGTCCCAACAGGCTGATACCATGCAGAACATGTTTAATTTGGGCAAATTCTTGATCGACGAACGTTTTCAGTTGCGCCAGCGGAAATCCCGGCTGGGCGGCGGCGAGTCCCGTCAGAAGTTCGGCAAAAATACGTTCGGCATCGCTGATATTGGGCAAAGCATCCTGGCCGCTAATCGTTTTTTCAATCATCGCCACCAGATGGTTGGTTATTTTGGCGGGAGCAGAGAGGACGGTGGCCACCTGCCCCTGCCTGGCATTGCTCTCCAGAATATCGGCAACCCGCAGAAAACGTTCCGCATTTGCCACTGATGTACCGCCGAACTTCAACACTCGCATGGTTGTTACCTCGTTACCTTTGGTCGAAAAAAAAGCCCGCACTGTCAGGTGCGGGCTTTTTTCTGTGTTTCCTGTACGCGTCAGCCCGCACCGTTACCTGTGGTAATGGTGATGGTGGTGGTAATGGTGGTGCTGATGCGTTTCATGGATGTTGTGTACTCTGTAATTTTTATCTGTCTGTGCGCTATGCCTATATTGGTTAAAGTATTTAGTGACCTAAGTCAATAAAATTTTAATTTACTCACGGAAGGCAACCAGTTCATAAGCTGCTGGCAGATGCTCTTTTTTAATCCATTCAGAGACAGATTTCCCGTTGCAGTCAGAATGAAAACCTAAAAACAACATGACGTGGCGTTTTTTATTTGGTGATATTTTTTTCAATATCATGCAACAAACGATGCAACATTGCGGTATCTCGTTGCTCTAAAAGCCCCAGACGTTGCTGTAACCAGTCGACCAGTTTTGTGTCATCTGCCACCGCTAACGTCGTTAACAACGACATGGCACGTTCGCGTAAAGCGCGCAGTTGATGTTGGTCTGCCGTTGCGTTACTTTTCGTCGGTTGTTGTATTAATGTTGCTAATTGATAGCAATAGACCATCACCGCCTGCCCCAGATTGAGCGAAGGGTAATCTGCCACCATTGGCACACCGGTAAGAATATCAGCCAGAGCCAGTTCCTCGTTGGTCAGCCCGGAATCTTCACGACCAAAGACCAGCGCCACATGATTCATCCATGCCGATTTTTCGTCCAACAATGGCACCAGTTCCACCGGTGTCGCGTAGTAATGATATTTCGCCCGACTACGCGCTGTAGTGGCGACAGTGAAATCTACGTCATGTAACGATTCAGCCAGCGTCGGAAAAACTTTAATATTATCAATAATATCACCGGAGCCATGAGCAACCCATCGGGTGGCTGGCTCCAGGTGTGCCTGGCTATCGACAATCCGCAGTTCGCTAAAACCCATCGTTTTCATTGCCCGCGCTGCTGCCCCAATATTTTCTGCTCTGGCGGGTGCGACCAGAATAATCGTTAAACGCATGTTGCTACTCTTCTTGACCAAATAACCGCGAATAGAGTGATGAATGTCAACTTACTGCGCGGAGAGAATTTACAAAATATTAACGCAAGTCGCAGAAAAAGCCCTTTACTTAACTTAAAAAAAGCTAAACTATTTCTTGACTGTACTAACCGTTCAATTGTTAAAAAACGCTACATATCCTTCTGTTTACTTAGGATAATTTTATAAAAAATAAATCTCGACAATTGGATTCACCACGTTTATTAGTTGTAGGATGCAACTAGTTGGATTATTAAAATAATGTGACGAAAGCTAGCATTTAGATACGATGATTTCATCAAACTGTTAACGTGCTACAATTGAACTTGATATATGTCAACGAAGCGTAGTTTTATTGGGTGTCCGGCACGTCTTAGCCTGTTATGTCGCTGTTAAAATGGTTAGGATGACAGCCGTTTTTGACACTGTCGGGTCCTGAGGGAAAGTACCCACGACCAAGCTAATGATGTTGTTGACGTTGATGGAAAGTGCATCAAGAACGCAATTACGTACTTTAGTCATGTTACGCCGATCATGTTAATTTGCAGCATGTATCAGGCAGGTCAGGGACTTTTGTACTTCCTGTTTCGATTTAGTTGGCAATTTAGGTAGCAAACATGCAGACCCCGCACATTCTTATCGTTGAAGACGAGTTGGTAACACGCAACACGTTGAAAAGTATTTTCGAAGCGGAAGGCTATGATGTTTTCGAAGCGACAGATGGCGCGGAAATGCATCAGATCCTCTCTGAATATGACATCAACCTGGTGATCATGGATATCAATCTGCCGGGTAAGAACGGTCTTCTGTTAGCGCGTGAACTGCGCGAGCAGGCGAATGTTGCGTTGATGTTCCTGACTGGCCGTGACAACGAAGTCGATAAAATTCTCGGCCTCGAAATCGGTGCAGACGATTACATCACCAAACCGTTCAACCCGCGTGAACTGACTATCCGTGCACGCAACTTGCTGTCTCGTACCATGAATCTGGGTACTGTCAGCGAAGAACGTCGTAGCGTTGAAAGCTACAAGTTCAATGGTTGGGAACTGGACATCAACAGCCGTTCGTTGATCGGCCCTGATGGCGAGCAGTACAAACTGCCGCGCAGCGAGTTCCGCGCCATGCTTCACTTCTGTGAAAACCCAGGCAAAATTCAGTCCCGTGCTGAACTGCTGAAGAAAATGACCGGCCGTGAGCTGAAGCCGCACGACCGTACTGTAGACGTGACAATCCGTCGTATTCGTAAGCATTTCGAATCTACGCCGGATACGCCGGAAATCATCGCCACCATTCACGGTGAAGGTTATCGTTTCTGCGGTGATCTGGAAGATTAATCGGTTTACCACCGTCAAAAAACGGCGCTTTTTAGCGCCGTTTTTATTTTTCAACATTATTTCCAGATGCGTAACTCATCGTCTGTTGTGACTTCTTTACTGGTTTTCATTTTCGGTAGTGAAAATGCATACCAGTCGATATCACGTGTCACAAACATCATGCCAGCCAGCGCCACCACCAGCACACAGGTTCCCAACAACAGCGCGCTATCGGCAGAATTCAGCAGTCCCCACATCACGCCATCCAGCAACAACAGCGCGAGAGTAAACAACATGCTGTTGCGCCAGCCTTTTAATACTGCCTGCAAGTAAATACCGTTCATTAACGCCCCAATCAGACTGGCGATTATCCATGCCACGGTAAAACCGGTATGTTCAGAAAGCGCCAGCAAGAGCAAATAAAACATCACCAATGACAGCCCTACCAGCAAATATTGCATCGGGTGTAAACGCTTTGCCGTTAATGTTTCAAAGACAAAGAAGGCCATAAAAGTTAGCGAGATCAGCAAAATGGCGTACTTGGTCGCCCGATCCGTTAATTGATACTGATCGGCTGGCGTAGTGACTGCGACGCTAAACGCCGGGAAATTTTCCCAGCCGCTATCACTGCCTGAAGCAAAACGCTCACCGAGATTATTAGCAAACCAGCTACTTTGCCATTGCGCCTGAAAACCGGATGCACTTAACTCCCGTTTCGTTGGCAAAAAATCGCCTAAAAAACTGGGGTGCGGCCAGTTGCTGGTTAAGGTCATCTCGCTATTACGTCCCGTCGGCACCACAGAAAAATCACCAGTACCGCTTAAATTCAGCGCCATATTCAGCTTCAGGTTCTGCTTCAGCCAGTCTCCTTCGGGTAAAGGGATATGCACGCCCTGCCCGCCTTGCTCTAACCCGGTGCCAGGTTCAATGCTCAGCGCAGTTCCGTTAAGTTCAGGCGCTTTCACCACGCCAATGCCACGCGCATCACCAACGCTAATCACGATAAACGGCTTGCCTAAGGTGATATTTGGCGCGTTGAGTTCGCTAAGACGCGAAACGTCAAAATCGGCTTTCAGCGTTAAATCACTGTGCCAGACCTGGCCGGAATAAATACCGATCTTCCGTTCTTCCACGTTCTGATTGCCATCAACCATCAACGACTCAGGTAACCAAAAATGGATAAAACTTCGTTTCCGCTCCACGGTTTTATCCTCTTCCTGCACCGTATAAAGCTCGGTCACAGGAATAGCGATGAGCGGCCCAACGAGTTTTTGCGGTCCGCTGGTGCTTTGGCGAATCGCATCTTCCACATCGCTCCGGTAATCGGCACGTTCGACAATCACCTGCCGAATCAACATTAATGGAATTAACAACAGCAACACCGTGCCAAACAAAGTGGTCATTTTCCAGAACAGGGGGGATTTCAACATAGTCTTCTCCTTTGCAATGACGGCAGTGTATGAAGGCTATGTGGGAAGAATTTGAAGTTATGTGAAGTGACGGTGAAGCCGAAGCGAGGCCAGCACACCGCTTTCCGGCATGTTGTGCAGCGTGACTTCGCCATTGAGCAAACGGGCAACTTCGCTGACAAACGCCAACCCAAGACCACTGCTTTTTTGCCCATTTGCACGCGGTAAAGAGTAAAAGCGTTCAAAAATGCGCGACAGCGCGTAGTCAGGAATACCACTGCCGGTATCCTGCACCTTAAGCGTAACGTGTTCCTGATCCACTTCGGCGCTTAGCGTTATGCGACCGCTCTCGGGGGTAAAATCGATGGCGTTATCCAGTAAATTCCCCAGCGCCTGCTCCAGTAACGCAGGTTCAGCAGCAACCTTAACCTCTGTAGGCATAACATGCAGAGTGATATTTTTTTCTGCCAACTGCACGGTGCGCGCTTCGCTGATGCGGTTAAATAATGCCGCTACGTCAACCGCAGAAAGAACCACTTCCTGGCGATTCTCCAGTCTTGCCTGGCGTAATAACGTTTCCACCAGTGCCTGCATTCGCGCATTTTGCGTCAAAATATTATCGGTAAAGCGAGCCACCACTTCTGGCGGCGGGCCTTCACGTAAAATTTCCGCTGCGCCACGAATCGCCGCCAGTGGGCTTTTTAGCTCATGCGTTAATGCGTAAACATACTGCTCAATATAGTTTTTCCCTTCCAGCTTCACGCGCATACTTTCCAGCGCCTGCGCTAACTTACGCAGCTCGCTACTGCCGAGTTCAGGGAGAGGAACGGGTTTATTGTCGGTAACGGAATCAGCATAGCGGGTGAGTCGGGCAATGGAGCGGTTGATCCACCAAACCATTCCCGCGCCAATCACCAGCGCAATCCCCAGCAAAATGGTACTCGCCCATAAAATTCGTCGCTCGCTGCGTTTAATGACCGGTGCCATCGCCGCGTTCGGTTTGCCTACGCTCAAAACGCCAATAAGCCGTGAACCGTCCATAATCGGCGCGGCGACATACATCACAGAACTTTCGGGGTCGGCAGGATTTTGCAACGTGCTGCGCGCACCATACTGACCACGCAACGTTAGCCAGACATCATTCCAGCGGGAATAATCCTGTCCCACGGCTTTGTTTGCCGAATCGAACAATACTTTGCCCTGCGCATCAGTCATATAGACATGGTATTCATTGCGCACTTTGTTAATGCCGCCGATATTGGCGCGAAACGGGCGATTTTGTAGCTGGTTAAACGCCTGCGCCAGTTGTCCATGCTCGGGGTCGCCAGAGAGCAAATCGGGACGCGCCAGCTCCGCCAGCAACGTTGCGGTGTCGATCAGCGTACCTTCCGTCGCCCTTCGCACACCCGGTTTAACTTCTTTGACAAAAATTGCCAGTACGAACCAGGCTGCCACCGCCACCAGTAAAAAATAGCCCAGCAACAGGCGCATCCCGATGCGCATTACAGGCTCCTCAGGCTGTATCCCATTCCGCGATGAGTATTAATTGGCGAAAGGTCGGGATTTATAGCGCGCAGTTTGGCGCGCAGCGTTTTGATGTGAGTATCGACAGTGCGATCGTAAGTGTCCTGTGCATCTTCCCAGACGCTATCCATCAATTGCTGGCGTGACCAGACGCGGCCTGGCGACTTGAGTAACGTTTTCAACAACAGAAATTCGTACCGCGTCAGCGTTAATGGCGTGTCAAACCAGCTGATCTGCGCCGCAGGTTCATTCAGTTCAAAATGACCAATACGGATGACGGGAGACGGCGTAGAAAACTTCTTCACCCGACGCAGTAAGGTGCGCACCCTGGCGCACACTTCGCGAGGTGAAAACGGTTTAGCCACGTAGTCGTCAGCGCCAATCTCCAGCCCAAGCAGGCGATCCACCTCTTCACTACGGGCGGTCAGAAACAGTACAGGCAACGCAGGATGGAGCGCCAGCAACTGGCGACACAGTTCGAAACCGCTAATATCAGGCAGGCCGACATCGAGAATGATAACGTCAGGAACCTGCTGGCGCGCTTTATCCAGCGCCGGTAAGCCTCGCTCAAAGACCTCGACGGCAAAACCTTCCTGCTGCAACATGTAGACCAGCGTGTCGGCTATCCCTTGCTCATCTTCCACTAACCAGACCGTTTCCCGTTGCATAAATCGCCTCTGTTATTGCCGCCACGGCATAACAGGAACCGCGCTAATCGCGTTTTTCGGCGAACCATCGACAACTTTGTCGGAGTAAGCCAGATAAGCGAGCGCGTTGCGTTTGGCATCATAAAAGCGCACGACCTGTAACGACTTAAAGACCAGGGACGTGCGTTTTTTGAATACTACCTCGCCCTGAGCTTTGCCGTTTTTAATGCGATCCGACAGTTCAATCGGCCCTACCTGCTGGCAGGAAATGGCCGCATCGGAAGTATCTTCCGCCAGACCTAATCCCCCTTTAATACCGCCGGTTTTCGCCCGACTCACATAACAAGTGACATTTTTTACATCGGGATCGTCAAAGGCTTCCACGACAATTTTGTGATCCGGGCCGATCATTTTAAATACGGTGTCGACCGAACCAATTTCTTCCGCATGAGCCAATGGTCCCAGCATTATCAGGCTTAAGGACAAGATCAAATGCTTGTATTTCATATTGTTACCATTTTTATAAGTTACACTGAGCAATTAGTTCGTCATGATAAATAACATATTGATTAAGAACAAAAATTCAATATTTTTATCTCCGTCAAGACCTAAAACATACTCTGCTAAGAAAAAAAACACTGAATGCTAAAACAACAAAAAATGCTATTATCCAATTACCTGATGTCAGGTGCTCGTTGTTGAAAGGATGAGGATATTTTATGGATCAGGCCGGCATTATTCGCGACCTTTTAATCTGGCTGGAAGGTCATCTGGATCAGCCCCTGTCGCTCGACAATGTAGCGGCGAAAGCAGGTTATTCCAAGTGGCACTTACAGAGAATGTTTAAAGATGTCACTGGCCATGCTATTGGCGCGTATATTCGTGCTCGTCGTTTGTCGAAATCGGCGGTCGCACTACGCCTGACTGCGCGTCCGATTCTGGATATCGCGCTGCAATACCGCTTCGACTCTCAACAGACATTTACCCGCGCATTCAAGAAGCAGTTTGCCCAGACTCCCGCACTTTACCGCCGTTCTCCTGAATGGAGCGCCTTTGGTATTCGCCCGCCGCTGCGTCTGGGTGAATTTACCATGCCAGAGCACAAATTTGTCACCCTGGAAGATACGCCGCTGATTGGTGTTACCCAGAGCTACTCCTGTTCGCTGGAGCAAATCTCTGATTTCCGCCACGAAATGCGCTACCAGTTCTGGCACGATTTTCTCGGCAACTCGCCGACCATTCCACCAGTGCTTTACGGTTTGAACGAAACGCGTCCAAGCCA
Source organism: Escherichia sp. Marseille-Q3837 (assembly GCF_916618735.1). Lineage (NCBI taxonomy): Bacteria > Pseudomonadati > Pseudomonadota > Gammaproteobacteria > Enterobacterales > Enterobacteriaceae > Escherichia > Escherichia sp. Marseille-Q3837. The sequence goes on from NZ_CAKAKC010000001.1 coordinate 226,446, forward strand.
GGATAAAGATGACGAGCAAGAAGTGTTTTACACCACGGCTCTGGCTCGGGATCAAGCTGACGGCTATGTACTGACGGGACATCCGGTACTGTTGCAGGGTGGCGACTATGTGATGTTTACCTACGAAGGTCTGGGAACCGGCGTGCAGGAGTTTATTCTGACGGTATACGGAACCTGTATGCCGATGCTCAACCTGACCCGCCGTAAAGGTCAGGATATTGAGCGATACTACCCGGCAGAAGATGCCAAAGCGGGAGATCGCCCAATTAATCTGCGCTGCGAGCTGCTTATTCCAATACGTCGTTAACGCTGTAGCTCGTCTAATGCAGGGGCGTCCAGATGCGAGATGTCCCCTGCGGTTTCAACTACCCAGCCAGATGCCAGCCACAGGCTTTCCTGATAATCCACGCGCGAAATAGAACAGTTACGCAGACGTAAGCGGCGTTCTGCCCATGCCGGTAAGCCCAGAATGGTACTCACCAGGCATCCCAGCGCGATACCGTGACTCACCAGCAGTGGTCGACTTCCCGGTGGTAAATCCCGACAAGATTCCAGTGCTGCGTTAACGCGATCGCTAAGTTCCTGCATCGACTCGCCTTCAGGAATACGCCCGTCAACGGTGCCATTGACGAGCTGACGACGCCAGTTCTCTTCTTCTTCAGTCAGAGAGTCAATGTGTCTTTTCTCCAGCACGCCCATATTTAACTCACGCAAGCGGGAATCAAAGATGATGTCACAACCACAAGCCTGGGCGATGATTTCCGCCGTACGCCGGGTGCGGCCTAAATCACTACTGATGATATGCGTAATGCCAAGCTCTTTGGCACGGTTCGCCACCTGCATTGCCTGTTGCTCACCTTTTGCAGTCAGCGGGCTGTCAGACTGGCCCTGAATACGTCGCTCGGCGTTCCACTGTGTTTCACCGTGGCGGACAAGGTATACCTGTAACATGCTTTTTTTCCGTATACTGCTTTAATGTTAATTTTGTGAGTAATCCTGATTATGCACCATGTTGTCTGTGCGACCACTAATCCCGCTAAAATTCAGGCCATTCTGCAGGCATTTCACGAGATCTTCGGCGAAGGATCCTGCCACATTGAGTCCGTTGCCGTCGAGAGCGGCGTACCAGAACAGCCCTTTGGCAGTGAGGAAACGCGCGCTGGCGCACGAAATCGGGTAGCAAATTCTCGTCGTTTACGCCCAGAGGCTGATTTTTGGGTAGCAATTGAAGCGGGTATTGATGGTGACAGCACCTTCAGTTGGGTGGTGATTGAAAACGCGAGCCAGCGCGGTGAAGCGCGTTCGGCAACTTTGCCGTTACCTGCGGTAATTCTGGAGAAAGTGCGTGAGGGCGAGGCGCTTGGCCCCGTGATGTCGCGTTATACCGGCATTGATGAGATTGGCCGTAAAGAGGGTGCGATCGGCGTGTTTACCGCCGGGAAACTCACCCGCGCCAGCGTCTATCACCAGGCGGTGATCCTGGCGCTAAGTCCGTTTCATAATGCGGTATATCAGCCATTGTAGGACGGATAAGGCGTTCACGACGCATCCGGCATTCGGTGCGCAATGCCTGATGCGACGCTGACGCGTCTTATCAGGCCTACAAAATCAATCGCTTTTCAGCAGCACTTCTTCCAGCCACTGGCGCAATTCGACAGGCGCGGCTTTCAGACTGTTAGATCCACGAGTAATGGTCGCAATGCCCGCGCCGAGTTCATTTTTTAACTCACGCTGGCTCATTTCACCGCGCAACAACTCTTCTACGATACGCACGCGAGTCCCCAACGCTTCGCGCTCATCCGGCGTCAGCATCAGGTTTAGCAACGGTAAATGGAGATCGTTTTCGTAGGCATTCTTAAGCAGGTCAACAAAACGTAACCACTCCTGGTGACGCTGTTCTGCCATCGCTGCTGAATAGGGTGATTGTTGAGCCATAGTGTGTCGCCATTGTTAGCGGGGAAAGCCTGATGCCTCCCCCGGTTGTACTCGCAAAAGAGTACGATAGCATATCATAAACGGGCGGTTCAGTAACGACGCCCCCATTCTGTGGCGCTCAAAAGCGTCGGTTTATCGCCCATGAAATAGCGATAGTACGCGTCATAAGCCAGCACGTTCTTCACATAACCGCGCGTCTCGGAGAACGGGATACTCTCGACAAACGCCACCGCGTCGATACGTCCGGCGCTGTTGCCAAGCCAGGTACGCACTCTCCCTGGTCCCGCGTTATAGGCTGCCGATGAGAAAATGCGGTTATTACCAAACTGCTGATAAACATATTGCAGGTAACTGGTGCCAATGTTGATGTTCGTTTCCGGATCAAGCAATTGTCCTGGGCTGCTGTAACCTGGAATTGAGAACATCTTCACCGTATGGGTCGCTGTGCCAGGCATAATCTGCATCAGGCCGCTGGCGCCTACCGGCGACTTCACTTTCGGATTCCAGGCGCTCTCCTGGCGGGCAATCGCCATTGCATAGCTTTGCGGGATATCTTTGCCATTGGTGTAGCGTTTGAAAAGATCGTTGTAGGCCAGCGGGAATCGCTCTTCCAGATGATCCCACAGCTTCCCGGCGATCGTTGCCTGAACGCTAAGATCCCACCATTGGTTATTGAAAGCATATCGCGCCAGTTGAGCCTGCTCTGCTTTTGACTTGCTCTTCACAAGATTGGCCCACTCGCTACGCGCGGTATTATCGAGATTCCAGTACATCAACTCGCGCACGCGCGCCATCTCCGACCCCTGAGTCAGGGCGCTGTCAACATTCTGCGGCGCTTTATCAATCTTCAGCTCATACTCTTCGCCGATCCGCTGTGCAGCAACCATCGGGTAGAAACCACGCTGTTGCATGAGTTGATGCAAAATCTCTTTTGCTTCCGCTTCACGACCGCGTTCCAGCAGTAAATCCGCCTGCCAGTAACGCCATTCATCTTTCTCTTTCGCTTCCATCGGCAAGCGTGCCAGCCAGGTATTCAGGCCAGAACGGTCGCCAGTGCCAAGCGCCATCCGCACGCGTCGTTCAATTAACGACGTGGATTGCGAACGCATAATGGCGTCATCGCGCCATTTCGCCTGCTCGTCGGTGACGTCGTTGCCCATCAGACGCCAGGCGACGATATCGCGTAGCTCCTGAATCTGATCTTCATTAAGCTGCTGCGCTTGGGCAAGTGACGGGATCATCAGCCGTGCGTTTTCTGCATCCTGGCGCGCCACGCTGGCAAACGCCACCGCTGCCATCTGGCGGGTAAAATCAGTCGCTCCGGTAGTACGCGCGAAGGTCAGCACTGTATTAGGATCGTTCGCCAGCGAAATAATCGCCGAGGCGATAGTTTGATAATCGGCAGGCATCTGCCCTGCGAGTACCGTCACCAGCCCGGTATTGCCCGCTTTCATCGCCAGGCGGATACGCTCTAAATAAGCCAGTGGTTCTTGCTTACCGGACGCGCGCCAGACGCTAAATAACTTATCGCAAGCGTTAGGCTGACTCTTTCCGGTTAGCCAAAGTTCTTTCGCCCCCTGCCAGGCTTCTTCGCTCTGCCCGATATTCCATTTCGCATAGTAATAATTACATTGCGCTTCGGTAGTCCCTGGTTTTTCCGGGCTAAAAGCTAACAGACCACGCCAGTCTTCACGCCGCGCCAGTTCATTGACGAAGCGAGATTGTAGCGTGCGAGCGGGAGGAAGCGTGGGGTTAGCGCGAACAAAGTTAGTGACCTTGACCGCCGGTTGATTCATCAGGTCATCGGTAATCTGGCGGTATTCCAGGTAGGGATAAAGCGGATAATCCTTCAGTCCAGGCATCATTTGTTCGACCACATCCATTTGTCGATTATCCCAGGCCTGCTTGATTTGCGCGTAACGGCTACGCTGCTCATCCAGTGAGTCGGCTCGCGCCACGCTGCTGACCGTCAGCAGACAGACACCGGCAGCCAACAGCCGCCAGGTAACTTGTTTGGCTTTTTCCACAAGCGCATCCTCTAAGTGTAAATACATCAATGCAGCGTCATGCCGCCTAATAGATTTATGCTAACCAGTCATTGCCGTTTGTGCCACGTTATGGACACTTTTTTACTTTTACTGCGAGGGTGATCGACCGGCTGGGATTAGATAAGGAAACAGGCTACACTTCGCCTTTGAAAACTCATCATCACGATAAACATAGAGGCGAAGTCCAACGTGGCTCAATTCGTTTATACCATGCATCGTGTCGGCAAAGTTGTTCCGCCGAAACGTCATATTTTGAAAAACATCTCTCTGAGTTTCTTCCCTGGGGCAAAAATCGGCGTCCTGGGTCTGAACGGCGCCGGTAAATCTACCCTGCTGCGCATTATGGCGGGCATCGATAAAGACATCGAAGGCGAAGCGCGTCCGCAGCCGGATATCAAGATTGGTTATCTGCCGCAGGAACCGCAGCTAAACCCGGAACACACCGTGCGTGAGTCCATTGAAGAGGCGGTTTCTGAAGTGGTTAACGCCCTGAAACGTCTGGATGAAGTGTATGCGTTATACGCCGATCCGGATGCCGATTTCGACAAGCTGGCCGCTGAACAAGGCCGTCTGGAAGAGATCATTCAGGCTCACGACGGTCATAACCTGAACGTGCAACTGGAACGTGCAGCAGATGCGCTGCGTCTGCCGGACTGGGAGGCGAAAATCGCTAACCTCTCCGGTGGTGAGCGTCGTCGCGTGGCGTTGTGCCGCCTGCTGCTGGAAAAACCAGACATGCTGCTGCTCGACGAACCAACTAACCACCTAGATGCCGAATCCGTAGCGTGGCTGGAACGCTTCCTGCACGACTTCGAAGGCACCGTTGTGGCGATTACCCACGACCGTTACTTCCTCGATAACGTTGCGGGCTGGATCCTCGAACTTGACCGTGGCGAAGGTATTCCGTGGGAAGGTAACTACTCCTCCTGGCTGGAGCAGAAAGATCAGCGTCTGGCGCAGGAAGCTTCGCAAGAAGCAGCACGTCGTAAGTCGATTGAAAAAGAGCTGGAGTGGGTACGTCAGGGGACTAAAGGCCGTCAGTCGAAAGGTAAAGCACGTCTGGCGCGCTTTGAAGAGCTGAACAACACCGAATACCAGAAACGTAACGAAACCAACGAACTGTTTATTCCACCTGGACCGCGTCTGGGCGATAAAGTGTTGGAAGTCAGCAACCTGCGTAAATCCTACGGCGATCGCCTGCTGATTGACTCCCTGAGCTTCTCGATCCCGAAAGGGGCAATCGTCGGGATCATCGGGCCGAACGGTGCGGGTAAATCGACCCTGTTCCGTATGATCTCTGGTCAGGAACAGCCGGACAGCGGCACCATCACTTTAGGTGAAACGGTGAAACTGGCGTCTGTTGATCAGTTCCGTGACTCAATGGATAACAGCAAAACCGTTTGGGAAGAAGTTTCCGGCGGGCTGGATATCATGAAGATCGGTAACACCGAGATGCCGAGCCGTGCCTACGTAGGCCGCTTTAACTTTAAAGGGGTTGATCAGGGTAAACGCGTTGGCGAACTTTCCGGTGGTGAGCGCGGTCGTCTGCATCTGGCGAAGCTGCTGCAGGTTGGCGGCAACATGCTGCTGCTCGACGAACCGACCAACGATCTGGATATCGAAACCCTGCGTGCGCTGGAAAACGCCCTGCTGGAGTTCCCGGGCTGCGCGATGGTTATCTCGCACGACCGTTGGTTCCTCGACCGTATCGCGACGCACATTCTGGATTACCAGGATGAAGGTAAAGTCGAGTTCTTCGAAGGTAACTTTACCGAGTACGAAGAGTATAAGAAACGCACGCTGGGCGCAGACGCGCTGGAGCCGAAGCGTATCAAGTACAAGCGTATTGCGAAGTAATTTGTAAGATGCCGGATGCGGCGTGAACGCCTTATCCGGCCTACAAGCCCAGTGATTTCAATAGGTTGCAAAACAGTAGGCCTGATAAGACGCGTCAGCGTCGCATCAGGCATTGGGTCTTAACCCTGCTCCCCCATCATCTCCCGCACCAGCTCCACGCAGCGCAGGAAACGGCTGTCGTAATCGTCCTCTTCAACCCGCACAAATTCGATATTGTTCTCTTCCAGCATTTCCACCAGCAGATTCTGGAACTCTTTACGATCCACCGAACTACCGAGGCTGCGTAAACCATCCGCCACCCACGGCGTGTTGTTCTCCAGCAGGATCACCAGATCAAAACGGTATTCATCGATCAGCGCCTGCACGAACGGATGCTCACGCCCTTCGTACTTTTTGCAGAACGCCTGCGTTGTCACAAAATCGGTGTCGATAAACGCCACTTTATTGGCATATTTAACTGCAAAATCAATATATTGTGCGTGACCCAGCGCGATTTTATCGTAGTCGGAATACTGCAACGCAATCTCATCTCCGCCAAGGTGTGAAAAGACATAATCACGACCAAACTCCCACGCACTGGTGGTGTTGAAGATGTTGGCGAGTTTGTTTACCAGGGTAGATTTACCGCTCGACTCGCCGCCGAGGATCGCCACGGTGCGCACAAAGAACGGCTTCACTTCGGTAGGAATATATTCCCAGTAGCGGAACGGGTTTTCGCGGATCTGCGCACCGCTGATACTCATAAAGGTACGTTTCGGATCGATAAGCACCGTTTCGATCCCCAGATGCTCCAGGTACTGTGGTGCGTCGGTCTCTTCCGAGGTGTAGATCAGATCCGGCTGAATGCCTTTTTCAGCCATAAACTTTTTGATGCCGTTGCTCCACACATCCCAACCGTGCGGATACGGCTCCATGCCCTCTTCGTTGAAGGCATGAATGCGGATATTTTTCTGATATTTAAAGGTTTGCAATAACCAGCGCAGACGATCCGGCACCGTTGGCTGCTGCGACATGGCGCTGTCTTCAAATAACGCGCGGTCGCGAGTATCGTCAAAGCCCATAATGATATGCAGCTCATCAACCTGGCTACAGGCGCGCTGGATAAGGTAGATATGTCCGGTATGCAGCGGGTAGAACTTACCGAATACCACACCAATGGTTTTCTTCTGTCGGGGAAACTCAAGCCCCAAAAAACGGTGCAACGCCTCCAGCTTTTGTGCGCTGGGGCTTTTGATTTTGGCATTCAGTAACTGGCTTAAATACCCTTTGGTCATACCGCTGGCATCAGCCACCTGCTGTAACGTGCAGCCTTGTTGCTTAATAGCGGTTTTCAGGTAATCAAATGACGACATATCTCCCTCCGTATCTCTCATTATAAGTCGTCGAACACGCTAAGCGCGTCGGAGAGTTTTTTAACGCCAAAAATCTGCATCCCTTCCGGCGCTTTTTTCGGCACGTTGGCCGCCGGAACAATCGCCCGGCGAAAACCGTGTTTCGCCGCTTCAGAGATTCGTTCCTGACCGCTGGGCACCGGGCGAATCTCCCCTGCCAGCCCCACTTCGCCAAACACCACCAGATCCTGCGGCAGCGGTCTGTCACGCAGGCTGGAAACCATCGCCAGCAGTAACGCTAAGTCGGCGCTGGTTTCCGTCACCTTCACGCCGCCGACCACGTTAACAAATACATCCTGATCGGCCATTTGCAACCCACCGTGACGGTGCAGCACCGCCAGCAGGATTGCCAGACGGTTTTGCTCCAGCCCGACCGCCACGCGGCGCGGATTCGCCATCATCGAATGATCGACCAGCGCCTGAATCTCCACCAGCAGCGGGCGCGTCCCTTCCCATACCACCATAACTGAACTGCCAGAGGTCACTTCATCGCCACGGCTTAAGAAGATTGCCGAAGGATTGCTGACTTCACGCAGTCCCTGCTCGGTCATCGCGAATACACCCAGCTCATTCACCGCGCCGAAGCGGTTTTTATGGCTACGCAAGGTGCGGAAACGGGAGTCGGCGTCGCCGTCCAACAGCACCGAACAGTCAATACAGTGTTCCAGCACTTTCGGACCAGCCAGCGAGCCATCTTTGGTTACGTGCCCGACCATGACAATCGCCACGCCGCGTGTTTTGGCGAATCGCGTCAGATAAGCCGCCGTTTCACGCACCTGCGCCACGCTGCCTGGCGATGACTGAACATCCGCCATATGCATCACCTGGATCGAGTCAATTACCATCAGCTTCGGTTGCTCTTCTTCGGCAATCAGGCAGATTTGTTCGATGCTGGTTTCAGACAGCATATTAAGATTATCGGTCGGCAGGCCAAGGCGATGAGCGCGCATTGCCACCTGTTGCAGCGACTCTTCGCCAGTGACATACAGCGTTTTCATCTGCTGCGCCAGTTTGCACAGCGTTTGCAGCAGCAGCGTGGATTTACCGGCACCAGGGTTACCGCCAATCAGAATGGCGCTTCCCGGCACCACCCCGCCGCCTAATACGCGGTCGAACTCTTTAAATCCGGTAGAAAAACGCGGCAATTCCTCAAGGCTGATATCCGACAGTTTCTGGACTTTCGCCACTCCGGCGCTACCGGCATAGCCACTGAGACGCTCGTTACGCGCCACCGTTGGCGACGCAGCAAGACGCACCTCGGTGATGGTGTTCCAGGCATGACAGGCGCTGCACTGCCCTTGCCAGCGCGGATAATCTGCCCCGCATTCATTACAAACAAAGGCGCGTTTTGGAGCTTTTGCCACGGTGTACCTCGTTAATGCTGTGCCGCCCGCAGGATGACGGGTGTGCAATTACTTCTGATTCAGGCTGCCGGAGAGGATGCAGAACACCCCCATCAGGTCAGCGTGACGGATGATGACTTCCGTCTTTTCATTCACTTTTGGCTTGGCATGGTAGGCAATCCCCAGCCCTGCCGCTTTGATCATCGGCAGGTCGTTGGCACCATCGCCAATCGCCACGGTCTGCGCCAGCGGGATTTCATACTCCTGTGCCAGTCGGGTCAGGGTATTAGCTTTGTACTGCGCGTCTACAATGTCGCCGATCACATTGCCGGTAAATTTACCGTCCATGATCTCCAGTTCATTAGCTACCACGGCGGTCAGGCGCAGCTTGTCGCGCAGGTATTCGGCAAAGAAGGTGAAGCCGCCGGAGGCAATCGCCACTTTCCAGCCCAGCGTTTCCAGTTTGAGTACCAACTGCGTTAAGCCTGGCATCAGCGGCAGATTTTCACGTACCTGAAGCAAAATGTTCGCGTCAGCGCCTTTCAGCGTCGCCACGCGACTGCGCAGGCTGGCGGTAAAATCAAGTTCTCCACGCATCGCCCGTTCTGTCACTTCCGCCACCATCTCGCCCGTTCCGGCCAGTTTGGCAATTTCATCAATACATTCAATCTGGATAGCGGTGGAGTCCATGTCCATCACCAGCAAACCCGGCGTGCGCAGGTGCGGAATTTTCCCCAACGGAGCAACATCCAGTTGTGCTTCATGCGCCAGGCGCGTAGCCCGCGCGGTGAGCGAACCAGCCAGACGAATCACCTGATAATCTTCCACGCACCAGGCGGCAACAATCACCATCGCCGCGCCCAGTTTGCTCTGGTACTGGGTCAGTCGTTGTTTATCCAGCCCACGACCATACAGCAGCCAGCCGCTACGACCTGCGTGGTAATCCAGTGGCATCACTTCATCACCACTTAATGAAAGAGGCAGACCCGGCCATAAAGAGACATCTTCAGGCAGGTCGCACCAGGTAATGTTAGGCATTAAGGCTCCTGTAAAATCGTTCGAAGCAGGGAAAATAACGCATGAGGCTACCTTGTATCCATTGCTTCTGGCAACATTAAGTCTCAAATTTTCAAAGGGTGGAAGATGGCTCGCACAAAACTGAAATTCCGGCTGCATCGGGCAGTGATTGTCCTGTTCTGCCTCGCCTTGTTAGTGGCGCTGATGCAGGGGGCGTCATGGTTTAGTCAAAACCACCAGCGACAGCGTAATCCACAGCTGGAAGAACTGGCCCGCACCCTGGCGCGTCAGGTGACGCTGAACGTTGCACCGCTGATGCGTACCGACTCACCGGATGAAAAACGCATTCAGGCGATCCTCGATCAGTTAACGGATGAAAGCCGCATCCTCGACGCGGGTGTGTATGACGAACAAGGCGATCTTATCGCACGTTCTGGCGAAAGCGTCGAAGTGCGCGACCGGCTGGCGCTCGACGGTAAAAAAGCAGGCGGCTATTTTAACCAGCAGATTGTCGAGCCAATTGCGGGTAAAAACGGCCCGCTCGGCTATCTGCGCCTGACACTCGACACCCATACGCTCGCCACCGAAGCCCAACAGGTGGATAACACCACTAACATTTTACGCCTGATGTTGCTGCTCTCACTGGCAATCGGCGTAGTGCTGACCCGCACGTTGTTGCAGGGTAAGCGCACCCGCTGGCAGCAATCTCCCTTCCTGTTAACCGCCAGCAAACCGGTGCCGGAAGAGGAAGAAGGCGAGAAAAAAGAGTGACCCATTACTACAAGAAAGGAAATCGTTATGTCCACATTACGCCTGCTTATCTCTGACTCTTACGACCCGTGGTTTAACCTGGCGGTTGAGGAATGTATTTTTCGCCAGATGCCCGCCACGCAGCGCGTTCTGTTTCTCTGGCGCAATGCCGACACCGTGGTGATTGGTCGTGCACAGAACCCGTGGAAAGAGTGTAATACCCGGCGGATGGAAGAAGATAACGTCCGACTGGCGCGGCGCAGTAGCGGTGGCGGCGCGGTGTTCCACGATCTCGGCAATACCTGTTTTACCTTTATGGCTGGCAAGCCGGAGTACGATAAAACCATCTCCACATCGATTGTGCTCAATGCGCTGAACGCGCTTGGCGTCAGCGCCGAAGCCTCCGGACGTAACGATCTGGTGGTGAAAACCGCCGAAGGCGACCGCAAAGTCTCAGGCTCGGCCTATCGCGAAACCAAAGATCGTGGCTTCCACCACGGCACCTTGCTGCTCAATGCCGACCTTAGCCGCCTGGCAAACTATCTCAACCCGGATAAAAAGAAACTGGCGGCGAAAGGCATTACCTCAGTGCGTTCCCGCGTGACCAACCTCACCGAGCTGCTGCCGGGGATCACCCATGAGCAGGTTTGCGAGGCCATAACCGAGGCCTTTTTCGCCCATTATGGCGAGAGCGTGGAAGCGGAAATCATCTCCCCGGACAAAACGCCAGACTTGCCAAATTTCGCTGAAACCTTTGCCCGCCAGAGTAGCTGGGAGTGGAACTTCGGTCAGGCTCCGGCGTTCTCGCATCTGCTGGATGAACGCTTTACCTGGGGCGGCGTAGAACTGCATTTCGACGTTGAAAAAGGCCATATCACCCGCGCCCAGGTATTTACCGACAGTCTTAACCCCGCGCCGCTGGAAGCCCTCGCCGGGCGACTGCAAGGCTGCCTGTACCGCGCAGATATGCTGCAACAGGAATGCGAAGCTCTGTTGGTTGACTTCCCTGAACAGGAAAAAGAGCTACGGGAATTGTCGGCGTGGATGGCTGGGGCAGTGCGGTAACTTGCTGAGTAAAATACCAAAGGAAGCGAATATGAACGATATGGAAAAGCAGAAACGGGAGATTATCAACTTAATGTTCAGCCAGCGTATTTCCTGGCTAGCCGCTGTGCGTATCATGCATAAATTATCGCTTGCTGAATTAAGTAAAATGTTAGGTATCTCGATTAACTCTCTAAAACGGATAGAAAAGACGGAGCGGCTTAGCTCAAACATCAAAAACAAAATGGCAGGAATTTATGGTTGTCCACCAGAGTTGCTGATATGCCCTTCATGGATGACGGCTGAACATACATGAATAGATACTTGAATGGATTTTATTTTCTATCCACATGAAAAATAATAGTAAATCTATAAATCAGTCGCTATTAATGAATAGATACTAAAAAGCCGGAGCAGTCTCCCGCTCCGGCTTAACACGACAATCGCCTTTCAGCGAAAAACAATTACTCTTTATCGCCCAGCAGAACGGATTCCAGTGCGATTTTGATCATGTCGTTGAAGGTGGTCTGACGCTCAGCGGCAGTGGTCTGCTCGTGAGTGCGGATGTGGTCAGACACGGTGCAGATGGTCAGGGCTTTCGCGCCAAATTCTGCAGCGACGCCGTAGATACCAGCCGCTTCCATTTCCACGCCGAGGATGCCGTATTTTTCCATCACGTCGAACATTTCGCCGTCCGGAGAGTAGAACAGGTCAGCGGAGAACAGGTTACCAACGCGAGCATCAACGCCCAGTGCTTTAGCCGCGTCTACCGCGTTACGCACCATGTCAAAGTCAGCGATAGCAGCAAAGTCATGGTCTTTAAAACGGATGCGGTTAACTTTGGAATCGGTGCAGGCACCCATACCGATAACTACGTCACGCAGTTTTACGTGCGGCAGAACAGCGCCACAGGAACCCACGCGGATGATTTTTTTCACGCCGAAATCGGTGATCAGCTCTTTGGTGTAGATGGAGCAGGACGGGATCCCCATACCGTGACCCATTACGGAAATTTTGCGGCCTTTGTAAGTACCGGTGAAGCCCAGCATACCGCGAACGTTGTTCACTTCACGGGCATCTTCAAGGAAAGTTTCAGCAATATACTTCGCACGCAGCGGGTCGCCTGGCATCAAAACTACGTCAGCGAAATCGCCCATTTCTGCATTAATGTGTGGGGTAGCCATTGTTTTATCCTTATCAACATGTTTTCACCCTCTCCCTGTGGGAGAGGGTCGGGGTGAGGGCATCAAGCCGCACCCATTATCAGAACATGGCTTTGCCATATTCCATATCAGAAGTGCCAAAATATTTTGCCAGAGTCTGACCGATATCCGCGAAGGTTTCACGGTGACCCAGCGAACCCGGTTTTACTTTCGGGCCATACACCAGTACCGGAATGTGTTCACGGGTGTGGTCAGTACCAGTCCAGGTTGGGTCGCAACCGTGGTCAGCGGTGAGGATCAGGATATCGTCATCGCGCAGCAGTGACATCAGCTCTGGCAGACGGCGGTCGAACAGTTCCAGACCCGCAGCATAACCCGCGACGTCACGACGGTGCCCCCAGGAAGAGTCGAAGTCAACGAAGTTGGTGAAGACGATGGTGTTATCACCTGCTTCCTTCATCTCTTTAATGGTGGCGTCAAACAGCGCGTCCAGACCGGTCGCTTTCACTTTCTTGGTGATACCGCAGTTGGCGTAGATGTCTGCAATTTTACCGACAGAAACCACCTGGCCGTGTTTTTCATCAACCAGTTTCTGCAACACAGTTGGTGCTGGCGGTTCAACAGCCAGATCGTGACGGTTGCCGGTACGCTGGAAGTTACCGGCTTTGTCGCCGATAAACGGACGGGCGATAACGCGACCGATGTTGTAGCCGCCGTTGGTCAGCTCTTCACGGGCGATTTCGCACAGTTCGTAGAGTTTATCCAGGCCAAAGGTTTCTTCATGGCAGGCAATCTGGAACACGGAGTCAGCGGAGGTATAGAAAATCGGCTTGCCGGTTTTCATGTGCTCTTCGCCCAGTTGATCCAGGATGACCGTACCGGAAGAGTGGCAGTTACCCAGGTAACCCGGCAGATTAGCGCGTTCGACCAGTTTATCCAGCAGTTCTTGCGGGAAGCTGTTTTCATGATCGGAGAAGTATCCCCACTCAAACAGAACCGGTACACCGGCGATTTCCCAGTGACCAGACGGGGTATCTTTACCGGATGACATTTCGTGCGCCCATGCGTACGCGCCGATAACTTCAGCGTTGCCGTCCATTCCTGCCGGAATGAAACCGGTAGAACCTTCGTGTGCTTTCGCCAGCCCCAGACGGGTCAGATTTGGCAGATTCAGTGGCCCTTTACGACCATTATCAGCTTCGCCTTTAGCACAAGCTTCTGCGATATGACCCAGGGTGTCAGCCCCGACGTCACCAAAGCGTTCTGCATCTTCTGTAGCGCCGATGCCGAATGAGTCCAGCACCATAATAAATGCACGTTTCATATGTTCTCCGTACTCAGTGCTTCAAATTTAAATGATCAGATCAGTATACAATTATTCACTGATACGACGATAGACGGTTGGTGTGCTTTCTGGTGCTTTATCGGCAAGTTTAATTGCCGCTTTCACCGCTTTCGCCGCTTCCTGCCAACTGTTTTCGTCTTTCGCGTGGACAACCGCCAGCGGACGCTGACCGTCTACCTGGTCGCCCAGACGCGCCATATCAGTAAAGCCGACGCTGTAATCGATGGTGTCAGATGCCTGACGGCGACCGCCGCCCATTGCAACCACTGCCATCCCCAGCGCGCGGGTATCCATTTCACTGACAAAACCTTCGGTATCAGCATAGACTGCTTTCGTCAGCATCGCTGTCGGCAGATACTTCGCGTAGTTCTCAACGAAGTCGGTTGGGCCTTTTTGTGCCGCCACCATACGACCAAAGACTTCTGCCGCTTTACCGTTGTCCAGCACCGCCTGCAATTTCGCGCGCGCTTCAGCGTCATCTTTCGCCAGTTTGCCGGAGATAAGCATCTCCACGCACAGTGCCATTGTGACATCAAACAGACGCGGGTTACGGTATTCACCGGTCAGGAACTGCACCGCTTCACGCACTTCAACCGCGTTACCGGCACTGGAGGCCAACACCTGATTCATGTCGGTGAGCAGCGCAGTGGTGCGCACGCCAGCGCCATTTGCCACGCCAACAATCGCTTCGGCAAGGGCTTCAGAGAGTTCGTAGGTCGGCATAAACGCGCCGCTACCGACTTTCACGTCCATCACCAACGCATCCAGCCCTTCCGCCAGTTTCTTAGCCAGAATAGAGGCAGTGATCAGCGGGATGGAGTCCACGGTTGCGGTGATATCACGGGTTGCGTAGAAACGTTTATCCGCCGGAGCCAGTGAGCTGGTCTGGCCGATAATCGCCACGCCGACGTCTTTAATAATTTCGCGGAAACGGTTGTCATCCGGGAAGATATCGAAACCAGGGATTGATTCCAGTTTGTCGAGCGTACCGCCAGTATGACCGAGGCCGCGACCGGAGATCATCGGAATATAGCCGCCGCAGGCAGCGACCATTGGTCCTAACATCAGCGAAGTCACATCGCCGACGCCGCCGGTGGAGTGTTTATCAACAATCGGGCCATTCAGATGCAGGCTTTTCCAGTCGAGAACGGTTCCTGAATCTCGCATCGCCATCGTCAGCGAGACACGCTCCGGCATTGTCATATCGTGGAAGAAAATGGTCATCGCGAGGGCGGCAATTTGCCCTTCGGAGATAGTATTGTCGCGAATGCCGTTGATAAAGAAACGAATTTCTTCATCGCTCAGCGCATGACCATCACGTTTTTTACGAATAATTTCTTGTGCGAGAAACAAGGTAACCTCCCGTGGAATAAGTTTGAAGGCGTTGTTGCCAGATGGCGGATGTTGTTATTGCCTGATGCTGACCGCTTCTTATCATGCCTACACGGCACTCGCCCCGTAGCATCCGGCATCCACCCTCTGGCAAAAGGCAGCTTAGTAGCTGCTGGCGCTCTTACCGTCGCCGTGGCCCAGAGCTTTCAGCAGGCTTGCCAGCAGGCTGGAAGCGCCAA
Source organism: Escherichia sp. Marseille-Q3837 (assembly GCF_916618735.1). NCBI lineage: Bacteria > Pseudomonadati > Pseudomonadota > Gammaproteobacteria > Enterobacterales > Enterobacteriaceae > Escherichia > Escherichia sp. Marseille-Q3837. The sequence goes on from NZ_CAKAKC010000001.1 coordinate 241,910, forward strand.
AGCGATAGTGACGTGCATCTGCCCAGTCAGCACCGAACAGTTCATCTGCAATCGCGAGATATTTCTGTGCATCTTCCGCAGTACGCACGCCACCCGCCGGTTTGAAACCAACGGTTTTTTCTACGCCCATGTCGCGGATGACTTCCATCATGATGCGCGCGCTTTCAGGCGTCGCATTCACCGCGACTTTACCGGTAGAGGTTTTGATAAAGTCAGCACCCGCTTTGATGGAGATTTCAGATGCTTTGCGGATCAGGGCTTCGTCTTTCAGTTCACCGGTTTCGATGATCACTTTCAGCAGCACATTCGCCGCTGCACAAGCCTCTTTACAGGCTTTCACCAGGTCAAAACCAACCTGCTCGTTACCCGCCATCAGCGCACGGTACGGGAACACCACGTCAACTTCATCGGCACCGTAGGCGATTGCCGCACGGGTTTCTGCCAGTGCGATGTCAATGTCGTCGTTACCGTGTGGGAAGTTAGTTACCGTAGCAATACGGATTTCCGGGGTGCCCTGCTCTTTCAGCGTTTTGCGAGCAATCGGGATAAAGCGAGGATAGATGCAGATAGCGGCGGTATTGCCGACCGGAGTTTTAGCCTGATGACACAGGGCGATCACTTTCTCGTCAGTGTCGTCGTCATTCAGAGTGGTCAGGTCCATCAATTTCAGTGCACGCAGGCTGCTTGCTTTCAGATCAGTCATTTCATTCTCCTGGCTTGTCGCCAATAAAATTCACCTTGCGAGTTTGTTAGTATTCTAACATCGACTCCGCAACACACTTCGATATACATCACAATTAAGAAAATCTACTTACAAATTTGCATTATGGTAATGCGATCTGGATCAAATAATTCACTTTCAAATGAATGCGCCAGTGGTGGCAAACGCATCAGGATCAAAGTGAACATCACGAAACCTCTTACAATGGCGCATCACCTTCGGCATAAAAGGAAAAGAAGATGCCCACTTCTCATGAAATGGCACTGCAACAACGTTGCCAGCAAATTGTCACCAGTCCGGTACTTAGCCCGGAGCAGAAGCGCCATTTTCTGGCACTGGAAGCAGAAAACAATCTGCCTTACCCACAGCTTCCTGCCGAAGCCCGCCGCGCGCTGGATGAAGGCGTAATCTGCGATATGTTTGAAGGTCATGCGCCGTACAAACCGCGCTATGTCTTACCCGATTACGCCCGTTTTCTGGCGAACGGTTCTGAATGGCTGGAGCTGGAAGGCGCGAAAGATCTTGATGATGCGCTCTCCCTGCTGACCATTCTTTATCACCATGTCCCGTCAGTCACATCAATGCCGGTCTACCTGGGGCAACTGGATGCGTTGTTGCAACCGTATGTTAAAATTCTAACACAAGACGAAATCGATATTCGAATAAAACGTTTCTGGCGTTATCTCGACAGAACCCTGCCAGACGCTTTTATGCATGCCAATATCGGCCCGTCCGACTCCCCCATCACCCGTGCAATTTTACGCGCAGATGCTGAGCTGAAGCAGGTTTCTCCAAATCTGACCTTTATCTACGATCCTGAAATCACCCCTGATGATCTGCTGCTGGAAGTGGCAAAAAACATTTGTGAATGTAGCAAACCGCACATCGCCAACGGTCCGGTGCATGATAAAATTTTCACAAAAGGGGGCTACGGGATCGTGAGCTGTTACAACTCACTGCCGCTGGCTGGTGGTGGCAGCACGCTAGTACGCCTTAACCTGAAAGCCATTGCAGAGCGCAGTGAATCGCTGGATGACTTCTTTACGCGCACTCTACCGCACTACTGCCAGCAGCAGATCGCCATCATCGATGCGCGATGTGAATTTCTCTATCAACAATCACACTTCTTTGAGAATAGCTTCCTGGTAAAAGAAGGGTTGATTGATCCTGAACGTTTTGTGCCGATGTTTGGCATGTACGGGCTGGCGGAAGCGGTTAACTTGCTGTGCGAGAAAGAAGGGATTGCCGCGCGCTACGGTAAAGAAGCCGCCGCAAATGAAGTCGGTTATCGCATCAGCGCGCAACTGGCGGAGTTTGTCGCCAATACTCCCGTGAAATATGGCTGGCAAAAACGCGCCATGTTACACGCACAGTCGGGGATCAGTTCCGATATCGGCACCACGCCGGGGGCGCGATTGCCGTATGGCGATGAGCCAGATCCAATCACCCATCTGCAAACCGTCGCCCCGCATCATGCATATTATTACTCTGGGATCAGCGACATTCTGACGCTCGACGAAACCATCAAGCGTAATCCACAGGCGCTGGTACAGCTTTGCCTCGGTGCCTTTAAAGCCGGAATGCGTGAATTTACCGCCAATGTCAGCGGTAACGATCTGGTTCGCGTTACCGGTTATATGGTGCGTTTGTCGGATTTAGAAAAATATCGTGCCGAAGGTTCACGTACCAACACAACATGGCTGGGCGAAGAAGCTGCACGTAACACTCGTATTCTGGAACGCCAGCCGCGCGTGATAAGCCATGAACAGCAGATGCGCTTTAGTCAGTAAGATTATCCCCTTCTCCTGCGTTGACGGGCCAGGCAGTCGTCTGGCTCTGTTTTTACAAGGGTGCAATCTGCGCTGCAAAAACTGTCACAATCCGTGGACGATGGGGCGCTGTAATAATTGCGCGGAATGCGTGCCACAGTGTCCGCATCAGGCGTTGCAGATTGTTGACAGCAAAGTGGTGTGGAACGTTGCAGTCTGCGAGCAGTGCGATACCTGCCTGAAGATGTGCCCGCAGAATGCCACGCCGATGGCGCAAACCATGAGCGTGGACGAGGTGCTTAGTCATATCCGCAAAGCGGTGTTGTTTATTGAAGGGATAACGGTGAGCGGTGGCGAAGCCACGACCCAACTGCCGTTTGTGGTGGCGCTGTTTACTGCTATCAAAAATGATCCACAATTGCGCCATCTCACCTGTCTGGTGGACAGCAACGGCATGTTGAGCGAAACCGGCTGGGAAAAATTGCTTCCGGTGTGCGACGGCGCAATGCTCGATCTCAAAGCGTGGGGGAGCGAATGTCATCAACAGTTAACCGGACGCGATAATCAACAGATTAAGCGCAGCATCAGTTTGCTTGCAGAGCGCGGCAAGCTGGCAGAACTGCGTTTACTGGTAATCCCCAATCAGGTGGATTATTTGCAACACATTGAAGAACTGGCGGCGTTTATCAAGGGACTTGGCGATGTTCCGGTACGCTTGAACGCGTTTCATGCCCACGGCGTATATGGCGAAGCGCAAAGCTGGGCGAGCGCCACACCGGAAGACGTTGAGCAGTTGGCTGGTGCGTTACGGGAGCGCGGGGTAAGTCGATTGATATTTCCGGCGCTGTATTTGTGACATGCCAGAGATGTCGCAAAACTCAACATCAAGCACAATCAGTCCCCTCGCCCCTCTGGGGAGAGGGTTAGGGTGAGGGGAACAAGCAGCACCATTGCTCACTTACGGACGGCCTTACCAGCCATCGGGCACGTTAAACAACGCATACGTGTTATTAAGCAACACGTCGGCAATCTCATCTGCGGGTTCCGGGCGTAACTCGCACAGTACGGCAAATACCCGGGCAGCCTGCTCCGGGCGGTTGGGCTGCCCCTGAAAACCATTTAGCGGCATATCCGGCGCGTCGGTTTCCAGCAACAACGACGCCAGCGGTAATTTTGCGATGACATCGCGGGTTTTACTGGCGCGCGGATAGGTGATAGTTCCACCAACGCCAATTTTGTAGCCCAGTTGCACAAACCGCTCGGCCTGTTGCTGGCTGCCAGAAAAACCATGAACCACGCCAGCACGCGGCAAATTGTGGCGTTTAAGATGCATCGCCAGTTTGTCATGCGTGCGCCGTGAATGAAGGATCACCGGCAGATCGTAGCGTTTCGCCAGCTTAAGTTGTTCGTCGAGTAACCACTGCTGGCGATCAAATTGTGGATCGTCGCCAAAGAGATCCAGGCCTACCTCCCCTACCGCCACCACCTTCGGCGAGCGCCTTTCCAGTGCCTGCTGTAACTGCTCCAGCGACGCATCGCAATGTTTTTCCAACATCCCCGGATGCAACCCTAAGGCGGCATACAGCGGTTGATAATTTTCCGCTAACGCCTGCACGCGGGCAAAATTTGCCGCCTCAGTTGCCGGTACAATGATCTTGCCTACGCCCGCTTGTGCCGCGCGTTGCAGGCTGGCCTCTTCATCACCGCTAAACGGCGGAAAATCAAAATGGCAGTGGGTGTCGATAAAACGGCAAATCAAGCCAGATCCTCGTTGTTAAATGTCGGGTCATTCGCCTGCGGGGCGTCTATCACCTCGGTAACCAGCGTATCGTTGGCGACTGGCGCTGGCGGAATGACGATCGGTTCCGGCATCGCCACAGGCACCAGATGGCGAGTGAACGGTGCTTTTTCGGTTAGCATTTTACCGACCGTGGCCAGGAAATAGCGACCGCATAAACGCCCAAGTTTATAGTCATCACGTAGCGCCGGAAGCCGACTGCCAAGCGCGATGCTATGCAGCGGCTTCGGCGGATAAATTTCGAAAATGCGTAGCTTGCCTGGCGGTTTCTCAATAAATTGCTGGATGGCACGATAGCTGGTTTCATGATGCTGCACCAGATTGACCAGCGGTTGTAGGCTACTGTCTCCCAGCCAGCGTTCCATGCGTTTAAACCACTGCGGCGTATAGTACATTTGCGACGGCACGGTGCGGATTACCACCAGCGTTTTCGCCCCCTGTCTTGCCGCTTCTTTAACCGGAATCGCATCGCTGACGCCACCATCAAAATAGTTAATCCCATCAAGTGAAACCCCGGTGCGATAAAAACCTGGAATAGCACTGGAGGCGCGAATCAAATCCAGCCAGTTTTGTTTGGTTGGTAAAAAGTAATTTGGTGTGTAGTCATCCTGACGACAGGCACACATATAAAACGATTTGCCGCTATCGAACAACCGCGCGGCGGTATCCATCTGCAACGGCATCTGGCGTGCAGTCGCTTCCACCAGCCAGTCGAGATCGATAAGATTTCCTCCACGGACAAAGCGCACTGGATCGAAAAATTCGCGCTTTGTGGTATAGCGCATGATGACTTTGCGCGCGTAACCGGGCTGATTACAAATATACGCCGAAAGGTTCTGCGCCCCGGCGGACGTGCCAAAATAGAGATCGAAAGGATTAAACTGCGCGCGCATAAACTCATCCAGCACGCCAGCCGTAAAGATTCCACGCTGCCCGCCGCCTTCGCACACCAACGCAATTCGTCCAGGCTGGAACGGCCTTAGCGACAACGGCGCAATATTACCAAGCGTTACAGGTATTCGCTGCCCCACCTCTGCCTTCCTGTTTTTGTTGTGAAAGAATGACAAAGTAACGCAATTTATTATTCGCTAAAACCGCAAAAGCCAGTCCGCTGGACTGGCTTTGTATAAAATTTTCTTAATCGTCTGAAATCTAGGGTCGTTTTCGGCCCATGAACAAACTCACCAGGAACAGAATAATCCCGACGACAAAGACAATTTTTGCAGCACCCGCTGCAGTACCGGCCAGACCACCAAACCCAAGAGCGGCGGCGATTAACGCGATAACCAGAAATATGATGCCCCAACGAAACATAAGCCTCTCCTTTACCATAGTTAATGTCACCGCTTGATATTCACTCAATGCGATATTTTTAGTGTGGTGCACATCGCGCCTCCCGACAAAGTTCGGGAGGACGAATTACGACGAATTACTTAGTTTTCAGATCATTTTTAACGCTTTTCACACCATCTACCGCTTTGGCGATACTTTCAGCACGGTCGCTTTGTGCCTGAGAATCTACGGTTCCGGAGAGCTGAACCACGCCATCGGTGGTTTCAACTTTCACTTTACGTGAAGGAACAATGTCGTCCGCCAGCAGTTTGGCTTTGATTTCACTGGTGGTGGCGGTGTCACCGGCGTAACCCTTCACGGAGCTTTCTTTAGCGTCGCGAACGTGCAGTTTGTCGCTGACGGAGGTCACGCCTTCAACGCCTTTCGCCACTTTCACTGCCTCTTCGGCCTGTGCCTGGCTTTCAACAAATCCGCTTAAAGTCACGACTTTTTGATCGGTTTTGACAGAGATATCAGTGCTCTTGATATTTTCATGATCCACCAGAGCCGCCTTCACTTTCGCTGTGATGGCGCTGTCATCCATGAAATTACCGACTTTATTCATAGAGCTATCGACTTTTTGCCCTGCGCTTTCATTGGTGGTCTGCGCGTTGTTTTCCGCGTAGGCAGAACCGGTCGCGACGGCAGAGGTCAGCATTACAGCCAGCAGAGTTTTCGAAATCTTCAGTCTTGTCATAGTCATCGATTTATTCCTGTATATTTGCTCGTAATTTGAGCCAGGCAACACGAGGTTGCATTGCTGAATAGGGAGAGACTTCACCCTCGACAGAAGTCAATGGTCGCCATCACAAAAGCGATAGGTGATGAATAACGACCGTTACAACTTCTTAATCAGTTATTAATATCAATCGAATGACAGTTAACGGTTTTAAATACTGTTACCTACTCACATAACGGTATTTAAAGCCGACACAAATGTCATTGCTTTGTTAAATATAGATCACAATTTTGAAACCGCCCGCCGTATCGGCTAAAAAGCGAGCAAACATAAGCGAAAGCGAATGTTTTAAGAACATTCCGCAAGCGGCTAATAAGGAAGGAAAATTGACAGGGCGCAGCGGCTGCCGCGCCCTGGAGGCAAGAATTAATGCTCGCGGGTCTGGTGGAATTGAACGTCCGGATAACGCTCTTGCGCTAAGCGTAGGTTAACCATGCTGGTGGCGATGTAAGCGAGGTTATCGCCGCCATCGAGCGCCAGTTGACCTTCGTTCTTACGCTTGAACTCTTCGAATTTCTTTGCGTCCGCGCATTCTACCCAGCGGGCGGTGGCAACGTTGACTGACTCATACACTGCTTCAACGTTGTATTCGCTCTTCAGGCGCGATACCACCACATCAAACTGCAGCACACCAACCGCACCGACGATCAGGTCGTTATTGGAGATCGGACGGAACACTTGCACTGCGCCCTCTTCAGAAAGCTGTACCAGCCCTTTGAGCAGCTGTTTTTGCTTCAGCGGATCTTTCAGACGTATACGACGGAACAGTTCCGGAGCGAAGTTCGGAATACCGGTGAACTTCATCATCTCACCCTGGGTAAAGGTGTCGCCGATCTGAATGGTGCCGTGGTTGTGCAGGCCGAGGATATCGCCAGGATAAGCCTCTTCAACGTGCGAACGGTCACCCGCCATAAAGGTCAGCGCGTCGGAGATCACCACATCTTTCGCGGTGCGCACCTGGCGCAGCTTCATGCCTTTTTCATATTTACCGGATACCACGCGCATAAACGCCACACGGTCACGGTGTTTCGGGTCCATGTTGGCCTGAATTTTAAATACGAAGCCGGTAAATTTGTCTTCGCTCGCTTCTACGGTACGGGTGTCAGTCTGACGCGGCATCGGCGCAGGTGCCCACTCCACCAGGCCATCCAGCATATGATCGACGCCGAAGTTACCCAGCGCAGTACCGAAGAATACCGGAGTAATTTCGCCCGCAAGGAACAATTCTTTGTCGAACTCGTTAGAGGCGCCTTTCACCAGCTCCAGTTCGTCACGCAGCTGCTGTGCCAGATCTTCACCGACCGCAGCGTCGAGATCCGGGTTGTTCAGCCCTTTAACGATACGCACTTCCTGAATGGTGTGACCTTTACCGCTCTGGTAGAGATAGGTTTCATCTTTATAAAGGTGGTAAACGCCTTTAAACAGCTTGCCGCAGCCAATCGGCCAGGTGATCGGCGCACAGCCGATTTTCAGCTCGTTCTCAACTTCATCGAGCAGTTCCATCGGGTCGCGGATATCACGGTCAAGTTTGTTCATAAAGGTGAGGATCGGCGTATCGCGCAGACGGGTAACTTCCATCAGCTTGCGGGTACGATCTTCAACACCTTTTGCAGCGTCGATAACCATCAGGCAGCAGTCCACCGCCGTCAGGGTACGATAGGTATCTTCCGAGAAGTCTTCGTGCCCCGGGGTGTCAAGCAGGTTAACCAGGCAGTCGTGATACGGAAACTGCATCACAGACGTGGTAATGGAGATCCCACGCTGCTTTTCCATCTCCATCCAGTCCGACTTGGCGTGCTGATTAGAGCCACGGCCTTTTACTGTACCGGCGGTCTGAATGGCCTGTCCGAACAGCAGCACCTTCTCGGTGATGGTGGTTTTACCGGCGTCCGGGTGAGAAATTATGGCAAAGGTGCGGCGCTTCGCCACCTCTTGCAAATAAGGAGACAACGTCATAATTCTTTCTTCTTGAGTAAGCGGCATCGCGCCGCGCTTGTTGAAAACGAAAAATTGCGGCTATTTTACCCATCAACGGGGGGGAGGCAATCAGTGTTTACACAGGAGTTGCTCCAGTTCGTGCAACGAAGAAACGGTCCAGGTGGGCGCAATGCCTTCTGGTTGCTCGCGATTGTGCGCATTCAACCAGCAGGTAGCAAGCCCGGCGTTGATGCCACCGAGAATATCGGACTCAGCAGTGTCACCAACCATTAGCACGCGTGAACGGTCAGGATTGCCCGCCTGTTCCAGCGCATAATCGAAAATTTTCTTATTCGGTTTGGCAACGCCAACTTCTTCGGAAATCACCAGCAAATCGAAATAATCACGCAAACCCGTTCGTTCAAGACGCACTTGCTGCAAGGCACTAAAACCGTTGGTGATGATGCCGATTTTGGCATTGCCGCGAATGGCGTTAAGCAGGGAAACCGCGCCAGGCAGCGGTGTGCAGATTTCCGCCATCGCATTAATAAAGGCAGCGTTGAGTTTACCCGGCTCGACGTTCAGCCGTTCGGCCCAGCTTTCAAAACGCCCGTGCTGGAGCTGTAATGAAGTGATCGCGCCGTTTTGATAATCCACCCACAGTGGTTTGTTAACGGCCTGATAGTCCTGAAAATCTTCAGCGGTAAAGGTGACGCTGTAGTCAAGGAACATCCGCTGCAGGCCGGTGAACGAGTCAAAAGTAAACAGCGTTTCATCGGCATCAAAGAAAATCCAGTCCCACTTCATTATTCCACCTTGTCTTACATACTGATTGGCAACGCCATGATGATGGCGTCTTCGCGACCGTCCGTGGTGGGGTAGTAATTGCGGCGAATCGTCGCCTCGTTAAAGCCTAAACTTTCGTACAGAGCAATGGCGGCGGCGTTAGAGGCACGGACTTCCAGCCATAGCGTCGCCACGCCGCGTTTTTCCAGCTCGTCGATCAGATGTTCCAGCAACGCCCTTCCCAGTCCCTGACGCTGATAGTCGGGATCGACCGCAATATTGAACAATGTAGCTTCATCCAGCACCACTTGCGTAATCGCAAACGCAGCCATTTTGCCATCTTGTGTCAACTGAAAGTTGAGATAGCGTTCGCCCTGGTTGCTGGCAAAGGTTTTTTCACTCCACGGAAAGGCGTGGGCGCGTTGTTCAATGTGGAAAGCCGCAGGTAAATCAGTCGTTTCGAGGGAAGAAATCGTGTTCATATGTGCAAATTTGTTGCCATAACGCGGCGCGTGCCGTTGGGTTTGCCCGTAATTCGGTGAGCGCCGGTGATGTCACCTGAGCGCCCTCCAGTGACAGCGGTTCGTCAGTACCCAACCGCCAACTGTTGCATCGACTGCCTTGCGGCAGCATCGCGATCCTATCTGGCGTCAGTTGCAGCACCTGATCGGGGCTGACGGTTAATGCGCGCAGAACATCGCTCACCAGAGGATCGGTCAGGGCGGGAAGATCGTTTGCCACCATCACCAGACGGACGTGTGCCGGGATCGCAATGGCAATCTCCCCCTGCAACGCGCCAGGGCGACGCAGCGACCACTGGGTAATGCCCAGTTGCTGTAACTGCCAGTCTCGTCGGGATGTCATAGCGAATCGCTCCTGTTGTCAGGGGCGCAAATATAGCAAATTCGTCGATACCGCGCCAACATATGGCTATAATCGCCGCCAGTATCAATTGAGGAGCATTCCATGTCTGCATTTACCCCGGCAAGTGAAGTCTTGCTGCGCCACAGTGATGATTTCGAACAAAGCCGTATTCTGTTTGCCGGTGACTTACAGGATGACCTGCCCGCGCGTTTAGATACCGCAACCAGTCGTGCTCATACCCAACAATTCCACCACTGGCAGGTGTTAAGCCGCCAGATGGGTGATAACGCCCGTTTTAGTCTGGTCGCCACGGCGGATGACATCGCAGATTGCGATACGCTGATTTACTACTGGCCGAAGAACAAACCGGAAGCTCAGTTCCAGTTGATGAATTTACTTTCTCTGCTGCCAGTGGGCACTGACATTTTCGTCGTTGGCGAAAACCGTAGCGGCGTGCGCAGCGCCGAGCAAATGCTGGCAGATTATGCGCCATTGAATAAGGTAGACAGCGCCCGTCGCTGCGGCCTCTATTTTGGTCGTCTGGAAAAGCAGCCAGTGTTCGATGCGGATAAATTCTGGGGCGAATATAACGTAGATGGACTGACGGTCAAAACGCTGCCGGGCGTGTTTAGCCGCGACGGTCTGGATGTCGGCAGCCAGCTGCTGCTCTCGACGTTAACCCCGCACACGAAAGGTAAAGTGCTGGATGTCGGCTGCGGTGCAGGTGTGCTTTCAGTTGCCTTTGCGCGCCATTCGCCGAAAATTCGTCTCACCTTGTGCGATGTCTCTGCCCCGGCGGTAGAAGCCAGCCGCGCAACACTTGCGGCCAACGGTGTTGAAGGTGAAGTCTTTGCCAGCAACGTCTTTTCTGAGGTGAAAGGTCGTTTTGATATGATCATCTCCAACCCGCCGTTCCACGATGGGATGCAAACCAGCCTGGATGCCGCGCAAACGCTGATTCGCGGCGCGGTGCGTCATCTTAATAGCGGCGGCGAGCTGCGAATTGTAGCGAACGCCTTCCTGCCTTATCCGGACGTGCTGGATGAGACATTTGGCTTCCACGAAGTCATTGCGCAAACCGGGCGTTTCAAGGTGTATCGCGCCATTATGACCCGCCAGGCGAAGAAAGGTTAAGTCTCTCGCCGCAAGCCTTGTTGGATGCGGCGTGAACGCCTTATCCAACCTACAAAAACTGCACATTAGCCCTTCATAGGCCAGATAAGACGCGCCAGCGTCGCATCTGGCATCTGCACCCACATACCATGTCGGATGCGGCGTGAACGCCTTATCCGACATACAAAACCTGCACGTTAGCCTCCTGATGACCATTTTTCCAGCAATTACACATCAGGCGATAATTAACTATTGACGAAAAGCTGAAAACCACTAGAATGCGCCTCCGTGGCAGCAATTCTTTTTAAGAATTGATGGTATGCGAAGGTGGCGGAATTGGTAGACGCGCTAGCTTCAGGTGTTAGTGTCCTTACGGACGTGGGGGTTCAAGTCCCCCCCCTCGCACCAAAAACCACGTTGATATTGCTCGCACTGGGCGAAGGTGGCGGAATTGGTAGACGCGCTAGCTTCAGGTGTTAGTGTTCTTACGGACGTGGGGGTTCAAGTCCCCCCCCTCGCACCAAACGAGGCGATATCAAAAAAGTAAGATGACTGTGCGAAGGTGGCGGAATTGGTAGACGCGCTAGCTTCAGGTGTTAGTGTCCTTACGGACGTGGGGGTTCAAGTCCCCCCCCTCGCACCAATTATCTTTACTTCCTTTCGTGTTTCTTCCCTGCTTTTTCATCCCTGATTCCAGTTTATTATCATTAACATGACGCCAGAAATAAGCGCCAGGCACGATGGTAGTAAAACGTAATGCCGTAACTGTTTGTGATATAGCATCAGCGGCGTCAACACTAATCCCATCAGAATGACAATCCGCCACTGATCCGGCGATAAATCCGCATACGTCATCCCTGCAATCAGCAATCCCGGCAGCAACACTCCCCAGCCGCTGCCCAGCATACGTTGCAACATGGTTTAATCTCTCAAAGCGATAATGATAACCAATATCATATGATAATTTTTATCATTTGCAAGCCAGAGAAATCCCTTGCTATCGGGCAAACCTATCGCTAGGATTAGCAATCATTATCATTTAGATTACTATCACGATTATGGCCTATCGTTCTGCACCGCTCTATGAAGATGTTATCTGGCGAACGCATCTCCAGCCGCAGGACGCTGGGCTTGCGGAATCAGTACGGGCGACGATCGCAGAACATCGTGAACATTTGCTGGAGTTTATCCGTCTGGATGAACCCGCCCCGCTTAACGCCATGACACTGGCGCAATGGTCATCACCGAATGCGCTACGTTCTCTACTGGCGGTCTATTCCGATCATATCTACCGTAATCAACCGATGATGATCCGTGAGAACAAACCGCTGATCTCACTCTGGGCGCAATGGTATATCGGCCTGATGGTGCCACCCTTAATGCTGGCGCTGCTGACGCAGGAAAAAGCGTTAGACCTTTCTCCAGAACATTTCCACGTTGAGTTTCACGAAACCGGGCGCGCAGCCTGTTTCTGGGTCGATGTATGTGAAGATAAAAACGCAACAACGCATTCTCCACAACAACGAATGGAAACGTTAATCAGCCAGGCGCTTGTCCCGGTAGTGCAGACATTAGAAGCAACTGGAGAGATCAACGGCAAACTCATCTGGAGTAATACCGGTTATTTGATCAACTGGTATCTGACAGAGATGAAGCAGTTGCTCGGCGAGGCAGCGGTTGAATCGCTGCGTCATGCCCTGTTTTTTGAGAAAACGCTCACTACAGGTGAAGATAATCCACTCTGGCGTACAGTAGTGCTACGCGATGGTCTGCTGGTACGCCGTACCTGCTGCCAGCGTTATCGCCTACCGGATGTGCAGCAATGTGGTGACTGTACGCTGAAATAAAAACTTTGCCGGGACGATAACCCGGCATTAAGCATATTAAAAGGGATGCAACACGTTACTTGTTTCGCAATGCCGCATACATAACAGAATATCTGCGGCCTCCAACAACCCCGCATCAGAACTGACGCCCAGTTTCGACATCACATTAAATTTATGCGCCCGGATCGTTTTAATATTGCGTTTAAGCTGCTCGGCAATTTGTGTCATTGAGTAGCCACGCGACATAAAACGCAATATTTCTCTCTCCGTTGGGCTTAACGTCCGGCTTTGGTTAATGTACCACTGATTATTCAGCCGATCGGTCGCCTGACGCACACCATTTAATGACAGAAACAACTCCTGATGAAAAACTTCCAGCGTCGATGCTTTACTTAATACTCCGTCCAGCGGAGATGGAGATAATGAACCGATCAACCGTGCTTCAATATCATCATCTGCAATAACCAAACGTCGGGTACGCGGAAATTTAATCGCCAGCTCAGTCAGGCAAGATAATCCTTCTCTGCGCTCACTTCTCATGGCAGAAAAAGAAAAAATGACCGCCGCGAACGAGATCCGCGACATTGCATTCTGAAACGACTCCTGACTGGTATAGGTGTGGAGCTTATAAGGGTTACCCGCAAACTTTCTGAATAAACTCTCAATACCGATACTGCTCATGACGCATTTTTCTACGAGTGCGACATTTCTCTTCTTAATTCGGCTGTGTTCCATTCTGCGGCATCTCCATAAACAGAAGGCAAGTTAAGTTCTCTTGCACCCTGTGCGCTATTTATCCATGCATACATCTCAGCATTGCTGTGAATTGCCAGCCGACGCATCGCACTGTTTTTTTGTGCGCTGATAGTTTTATTACTTTTCTTGAGCAATGAAGCTATCTGGTTGATGCCCCATCCTTTGCCTAACAGCCGCAGTACCTTACGCTCTGAAAGCGTCAGAACGACGGTGCGATAGCTAAAATCCTGAGTTTCAGCCATTGTCGGAGAGGTCAGCATCGCGCTGATACGATCCGCATACGCATTACCGGAACGAACGGTTTTAACCAGATTCTCAATGGGTTCAATATCCGACAGTAACGTCGCTGTTGGACACATTAGTAGTTCTACTGCCGGGGAGTACCAGGCACGCGAAACCATGAAAACCCAATGTATTTCCCGGTATTGTGAGATCAATGAATAGTAATGTTCACAAACGGAACGCGGGTCTTCCGTTTCGCCGGATAAATCGGCAACCACTAACCCAGCACGACGTAATTGTAATAAGGTTAACTCCTCCGCAGAGGCGCTACTCGTTATTTCATATTCAGGTAGATGGGTCCTCATGACCTCTTTTAATCCTGCCTGCATAACGGGTATTTTACTGATAACAATTCCATTTTTGCAGCATCCTGGCAACATATATCCTCCATATCCACTCTCTATAAATCATGATGGTTAATTCAGGATATTCATCCCCTAAATTAATCCAACAAATTAATAGCTCTAGCGAATAAATTATCCTTAGCATTCACTTCCATATCAGTTTACCCCTGACACACCAAAAATCCTTTGTATGTTTCAGGAGGCTAGCATCAAATAATAACCTGGTAAAATACCTCTGACACATTTAAAATATCTAAATTATGTTGTTAGAAATACTTAATCAAAAACCACAAATCCAATCAGTTTACGATATCATTCAAAATAATGGTCAAAGGCGAAAATCAAGACCTTTAGACCGAAAGAGCAACAAAAAAATCAATAAAAACTGAAAGATATTTCTTATCCAGATTCGAAAAATTGATTTTCCCTGCTATTAGCCAAACGAGTAAAAACAAAACTATAAATTCATTTCAGTGATAATATTCATGAGGATATTTATTTGACCTCTGACGCAGATCGCTTCCTGTCGCCATAACCAGAATTAATCAGCGCAATTTTGATCTTAACCAACCCCAAAACAACCGCGCTTCATGATACAAATGGGGTCTCATTATTTGAACAATACGCAGCGCGTCTATGACAAAGGGCGAGTTATGCAAACTGAGCAACAGCGAGCCGTAACACGGTTATGTATCCAGTGCGGATTATTTCTTTTGCAGCACGGGGCGGAAAGCGCACTGGTGGATGAGCTTTCTTCAAGACTTGGGCGCGCGCTGGGGATGGACTGCGTTGAAAGCTCCATCTCTTCCAACGCAATTGTGCTAACCACCATTAAAGATGGTCAATGTTTAACCTCGACACGTAAAAATCAGGATCGCGGCATTAATATGCATGTGGTTACTGAAGTACAACACATTGTGATTCTGGCGGAACACAAATTGCTGGATTACAAAGGTGTGGAGAAGCGTTTTAGCCAAATACATCCTCTGCGCTATCCGCGTTGGCTGGTAGCCTTGATGGTAGGACTTTCTTGCGCCTGTTTCTGCAAACTGAATAACGGTGGCTGGGACGGCGCGCTAATTACGTTCTTCGCCAGCATGATCGCCATGTATATCCGCCAACTGCTGGCACAACGCCATCTTCACCCACAGATAAACTTTTGCATTACCGCATTTGCCGCCACCACGATTTCCGGCCTCCTTTTACAACTTCCGACATTCAGTCATACGCCTACCATCGCGATGGCGGCCAGCGTTCTATTGCTGGTGCCGGGCTTTCCGTTGATTAATGCCGTCGCCGATATGTTTAAAGGCCATATCAATACCGGGCTGGCACGCTGGGCAATTGCCAGCCTGTTGACGTTGGCTACCTGCGTCGGCGTAGTGATGGCACTGACGATTTGGGGGCTACGCGGATGGGTGTGATCGAATTTCTCATAGCGTTGGTGCAGGATATGATCCTCGCGGCAATTCCTGCGGTCGGATTTGCGATGGTATTCAACGTTCCGGTTCGAGCGTTACGCTGGTGTGCGCTGCTTGGCGCGATTGGTCATGGTTCACGAATGATCTTAATGACTACCGGGCTGAATATTGAGTGGTCAACCTTTATGGCCTCTATGCTGGTCGGCACCATTGGAATTCAATGGTCGCGCTGGTATCTGGCGCATCCAAAAGTCTTTACCGTGGCGGCCGTTATCCCTATGTTCCCTGGCATCTCTGCTTATACAGCAATGATTTCAGCTGTAAAAATCAGTCAGTTAGGTTACAGCGAGCCGTTGATGATTACCCTGTTAACCAACTTTCTTACAGCGTCATCAATTGTTGGAGCATTATCCATCGGCCTTTCCATTCCTGGATTATGGTTGTACCGCAAGCGCCCTCGCGTATAAAATTGCCTCGCTTAAAGCACACGGATGAGAGACAGCCTCCTTTCATCCGTGTGTTACTATAAAAGTAATCTCCCTTCTCGTTCATCGTTCCATATTGAGAAACAGTATGTCTTCCAGAGTTTTGACCCCGGACGTCGTTGGTATTGACGCCCTGGTACACGATCACCAGACCGTTCTGGCAAAAGCTGAAGGCGGAATGGTTGCCGTATTTGCTAACAACGCTCCGGCGTTTTATGCCGTCACGCCCGCGCGTCTTGCTGAACTGCTGGCGCTGGAAGAAAAGCTGGCACGTCCGGGAAGCGATATCGCTCTGGACGATCAACTCTATCAGGAACCGCAAACTGCCCCCGTTGCCGTACCGATGGGGAAATTTGCCATGTACCCAGACTGGCGACCCGATGCCGACTTTACCCGCCAGGCCGCATTATGGGGCGTGGCACTAAGAGAACCCGCTACCGCCGAAGAACTAGCCTCATTCATTGCCTACTGGCAGGCGGAAGGTAAAGTTTTTCACCATGTGCAGTGGCAGCAAAAACTGGCGCGCAGTCTGCAAATTGGCCGCGCCAGCAACGGCGGACTAGCCAAACGAGATGTGAACACGGTCAGCGAACCTGACAGCCAAATTCCACCAGGATTCAGAGGGTAACGATGAAAAACGTTGGCGACCTGATGCAACGCCTGCAAAAAATGATGCCTGCCCATATCAAACCCGCCTTCAAAACGGGTGAAGAACTTCTGGCGTGGCAGAAAGAACAAGGGGCGCTCCGCTCCGCCGCTCTGGAGCGCGAGAATCGGGCGATGAAAATGCAGCGCACCTTTAACCGCTCCGGCATTCGTCCGCTGCATCAGAACTGTTCCTTTGAGAACTATCGTGTTGAATGCGAAGGGCAGATGAATGCGTTGAGCAAAGCGCGTCAATATGTCGAAGAGTTCGACGGCAACATCGCCAGCTTTATCTTTTCTGGCAAGCCGGGCACCGGTAAAAACCATCTGGCGGCGGCAATCTGCAACGAACTACTGCTGCGCGGCAAATCGGTATTGATTATTACTGTTGCCGATATTATGTCGGCGATGAAAGATACCTTCAGAAATAGCGGCGTCAGTGAAGAACAACTGCTCAACGATCTGAGCAACGTTGATCTACTGGTGATCGACGAGATCGGCGTGCAGACCGAATCTAAATACGAAAAAGTGATCATCAATCAGATCGTCGATCGTCGTTCTTCTTCCAAGCGCCCAACCGGAATGCTGACGAACAGCAATATGGAAGAAATGACGAAGTTGCTGGGCGAGCGTGTTATGGATCGTATGCGCCTGGGTAACAGTCTGTGGGTGATCTTCAACTGGGACAGTTATCGTAGTCGGGTAACGGGTAAAGAGTATTAATCCCCATTCCCGGCGTTATACTGCGACACAATTCCACCTTGAGTAATGATGATGAAAACTGTTAAACACCTTCTGTGCTGTGCAATTACCGCCAGCGCATTAATTTCCACCGGGGTAAATGCCGCTTCCTGGAAAGATGCGCTCTCCAGTGCCGCCAGCGAGTTAAGCAATCAAAACAGCACTACACAGGAAGGCGGCTGGTCGCTCGCTTCATTAACTAACCTGCTTAGTAGCGGCAACCAGGCATTAAGCGCAGATAACATGAACAATGCCGCAGGCATTCTGCAATACTGCGCGAAGCAAAAGCTAGCTTCGGTGACCGATGCGGAAAACATCAAAAACCAGGTGCTGGAAAAGTTAGGTCTGAACAGCGAAGAGCAGAAAGAAGACACCAACTATCTGGACGGTATTCAGGGTTTGCTGAAAACCAAAGATGGCCAGCAGCTTAATCTGGATAACATCGGTACGACTCCGCTGGCGGAGAAAGTGAAAACCAAAGCCTGCGATCTGGTATTAAAGCAAGGTCTGAACTTTATCTCTTGATCCGCATAACGCCGCGTTTTAGCTGTTAATCGGCTGGCGCGGCAATCCCCTTCTCTTTTTCCCGCTTCTGACGCTTTCATCCCCTGCTATGCGGGAAACAACCCCGATCAAAAAAGTCTGTTTATAAACTAATTCCTAACAACATCGCATTTTTTTGACACTAGAATTGCAGCAATATGGCAGCGCCATTACATTGTGTTTCTCAAAAAATCTTAAGCATCGGCTACACAGCCTGGTTTAGTGAGGATCGCCCGTTGTCAGAACTACTCTCATTTGCCTTGTTTCTCGCCTCTGTGCTGATCTACGCATGGAAAGCGGGACGTAACACCTGGTGGTTTGCCGCCACATTAACGGTGCTGGGGCTATTTGTCGTTTTAAATATCACCCTTTTTGCCAGTGACTACTTTACTGGCGATGGCATTAACGACGCGGTTCTCTATACCTTAACCAACAGCCTGACCGGTGCAGGCGTCAGCAAATATATCCTGCCAGGTATTGGCATTGTACTGGCACTGGCAGTCGTTTTCGGTGCACTGGGCTGGATCCTGCGCCGCCGCCGTCATCATCCGCACCATTTTGGTTACAGCCTTTTGGCGCTCTTGCTGGCACTGGGTTCTGTCGATGCCAGCCCGGCGTTTCGTCAGATAACGGAACTGGTGAAATCACAGTCACGCGATGGCGATCCGGACTTTGCGGCTTATTATAAAGAACCGTCGAAAACCATTCCTGACCCGAAACTCAACCTGGTTTATATCTACGGAGAAAGCCTCGAGCGCACCTATTTTGACAACGATGCTTTCCCGGATCTCACGCCTGAATTGGGCGCGCTGAAAAATGAAAGTCTGGATTTCAGCCACACGCAGCAGTTGCCGGGAACGGACTACACGATTGCGGGCATGGTGGCTTCCCAGTGTGGCATTCCGCTTTTTGCTCCATTTGAAGGCAACGCTTCTGCATCCGTTTCCAGCTTCTTCCCGCAGAACATCTGTCTGGGCGATATTCTGAAAAACTCGGGTTATCAGAACTATTTCGTACAGGGAGCCAATCTGCGTTTTGCTGGTAAAGATGTGTTCCTGAAATCACACGGTTTCGACCATTTGTACGGCTCGGAAGAGCTGAAAAGCGTGGTCGCAGACCCACATTATCGCAACGACTGGGGATTCTACGACGATACCGTGCTGGATGAAGCATGGAAAAAATTTGAGGAGCTGTCTCGCTCCGGTCAACGGTTCTCACTGTTTACCCTGACGGTCGATACCCATCACCCGGATGGTTTTATCTCTCGTACCTGTAATCGCAAAAAATATGATTTTGACGGTAAACCGAACCAGTCATTCAGCGCGGTAAGTTGCAGCCAGGAGAACATTGCGGCGTTTATCAATAAAATCAAAGCCTCTCCGTGGTTTAAAGATACCGTCATTGTCGTCTCTTCCGACCATCTGGCGATGAACAACACGGCATGGAAATACCTCAATAAGCAGGATCGCAATAACCTGTTTTTTGTCATCCGTGGCGACAAACCGCAGCAAGAGACGCTGGCGGTGAAGCGCAACACGATGGATAACGGCGCTACGGTACTGGATATCCTTGGTGGTGATAATTTTATCGGCCTCGGACGCAGTAGCCTTTCTGGTCAGTCAATGTCAGAAGTGTTCCTCAACATGAAAGAGAAAGTACTGGCGTGGAAACCGGATATCGTTCGTCTGTGGAAATTCCCCACCGAGATAAAAGAATTTACCATCAATCAGAATAAAAATATGATCGCCTTCTCAGGTAGTCATTTCCGTTTGCCGCTGCTGTTGCGGGTTTCAGACAAACGAGTGGAACCACTGCCAGAAAGTGAATACTCCGCACCACTGCGTTTCCAACTGGCCGATTTCGCCCCACGTGATAATTTCATCTGGGTTGACCGCTGCTACAAAATGGGGCAGTTGTGGGCGCCGGAACTGGCGCTTTCTACCGACTGGTGTGTTTCACAGGGGCAACTTGGCGGGCAACAAACAGTGCAGCATGTCGATAAGCCAGAATGGAAAGGTAAAACGGCATTTAAGGACACGGTCATCGACATGGAACGCTACAAAGGCAATGTCGATACACTGAAGATTGTCGATAACGATATTCGCTACAAAGCAGACAGTTTCATCTTTAACGTCGCGGGTGCGCCGGAAGAGGTAAAACAGTTTAGCGGGATTTCCCGTCCGGAGTCGTGGGGACGCTGGTCCAACGCACAGCTTGGCGATGAAGTGAAAATCGAGTACAAGCATCCGCTGCCGAAGAAATTTGATTTGGTGATTACCGCCAAAGCCTACGGTAATAACGCCAGCCGCCCCATTCCGGTACGCGTTGGCAATGAAGAACAAACCATCGTGCTGGGCAACGAAGTAACCACCACTACGCTGTATTTCGATAACCCAACCGATGCCGACACACTGGTGATTGTGCCGCCGGAACCTGTCGCAACCAACGAGGGGAATATTCTCGGTCACTCGCCGCGTAAACTCGGTATCGGGATGGTGGAAATTAAAGTGGTGGCGCGTGAAGGGTAAACACTGACGGATTTACAGGTCGGATAAGACGCGTAAACGTCTTATCCGACCAACAAAACATTATTGATAAATAAAAATAGTGTCCAACACTGCATAGCCACTTTACCAGTCACTCATTCTCAGAAAGTAACCACGCCCTTAATCAACTCACGATTGTTAATCACATCGCGCTCATAGGTTTCTGCCAGCGTGGCGAACGGATAGCGATGGGTTAACATCATGTCAGCAGTGATTTTCCCTTCCGCCATCAGCCGCCAGACTTTCGCAAAATCTTCCGGCGTAGCGTTACGGCTACCCATTATTGTGGTCTCTTTTTTGTGGAATTCTGGATCAGAGATTTGCAAATCGCCTTTAAACAGGCCGACAAAGACTACCGTGCCACCGTGGCGAATCAGATTAACAGTGTTATTCATCGCATGTTGGTTACCTGTCGCGTCGATCACTTTCTGCGCCAGAGAGCCGCCAAATTGCGCACGTAGTTGGTCATCAAAATCTTCTGCGAACGGATCAAGCACGGGCAGCTCCAGACGCCTTATCACATGCTCACGCCGCGCCGGACTGGTATCCACCACCACCACATGTGCGCCATCAACTTTAGCGATTGCCGCAGCTCCCAAACCGATTGGCCCCGCCCCGACCACCAGCACTTGCTCACCAGGCGCAACTGCCGCGCGACGTACCGCATGAGCACTAATGGCGAAGGGTTCAATCAACGCTGCCGCCTGCGGGTCAATGCCATCTGCGGGCAAAATGTTCGCCTCTGGCACGCTTAAATACTCACTAAAACCGCCATCCTGATGCACGCCAATGACCGAAATGCTTTCACAGCAGTTGGTGCGACCACTTTTACACGCCGGGCATTTCTGGCAGGCAATATAAGGGATCACGGCAACTTGCTGACCATTTTTGAGATCAGCAATATCTTTACCTAATTCAACAATCTCGCCACATATTTCATGGCCTAACACACGTGGATAACTAAAAAATGGTTGATTCCCACCCCAGGCATGAATATCAGTACCACAAATTCCGACAGACTTAATCTTTATCAATACTTCATCGCCACCGGGAATAGGCATTTCATATTGTTTCCAGACTAATTCTTTCGGTTTCTGGCAAATTAATGTATTTATCTTAGGCATAATTCTGCTCTCCATTTTTTGTTGTCTTAGATATCAATGAAAATGAAAAATGCCAGTGAAATAGAAAATCTATTTTGTGAAAATACACGCATAAAAATGTTTTAAATCGGGTTTTAATAGCGCGACAAGGAGAAAAATATGAGTCGCTCACAAAATTTACGCCATAATGTAGTTAACCAGTTTATTGATGAGATGGTATGTGGTCATATCCCTTCCCCACTCCCATCGCAAAGCTCACTAGCGGAAATGTACAACGTCAGTCGCACCACGGTGCGTCATGTTCTCAGCCACTTACGCGAATGCGGTGTCCTGACGCAGGTCGGAAATGACCACGTCATCACGCGTAAACCTGATCACAACGATGGTTTTGCCTGTCCCGCAGCTTCGATAAGTGAGCAGGATAAAGTATTTGAGCAGTTTTTTTTCACGATGATAAATCAGCGTCAGTTGTTGCCTGGTGAAACTTTTTCTGAGCTACAACTGGCGCGAGCGGCAGGTGTCAGCTCGATTACGGCAAGAAAATATCTTTTAAAATTATGGTGCTATAACCTCACCCAAAGCGAAAAACGCGGTCAGTGGAGGATAAAGCATTTCGATCAATCCTACGCCGAGCAGCTTTTTGAACTGCGCGAAATGTTGGAAACGCGCTCAATCCAGCGTTTTCTCACTCTGCCTGATAATGATCCGCGCTGGTTTCAGGTGAAAACCATGCTCGAACGCCACCGAATGCTGCGTGACAACATCGGCAGTAATTTTCACACCTTCTCGCAACTGGACAGAGAGTTCCATTCCTTATTGCTTTCAGCCACTGACAATATCTTTTTCAATCAATCCATTGATATTATCTCCGTCATCTTCCACTTCCACTATCAATGGGACGAAAACGATCGCAGGCAGCGCAATATTATTGCCATAGATGAGCATATGACTATTCTCAGTGCTTTGGTTTGCCGCAGCTATGTGGATGCAACGCTTGCACTACGTAACCATTTGAATTCAGCTAAACAAGCGATGATTCGTTCCATCAAGAAGAACAAGCGGTACGTTTATTAAATACAGATTAAAAACAGCAAACTATTAGATTGTGCACGGTTTTATCAAAATATAAACGCCCGAAATTTCCGGCTTACCTATGCTCGCAACCAGTCGACTATAAATGTTTTTTGTGAGCGGTAGTGAAATCCTAAAAATTTCATCTGCCATTAATATTAACCCTGCGCAATACATAATTACGCAATAATTAAAATATTATAAATACAGGAGTTCGGCGTGGAAAAAGAAAATATTACCCTCGATCCGCATTCGTCCTTTCGCTCATCGTCGTCGGTAGATATCCCCGTGCCACCAAATGGATTAATTCAACGCAGTCTCCGAATTAAACACATTCAAACCACCGCCATGTTGTTATTATTTATTGCTGCGGTAATAAATTTTCTCGATCGCAGTTCGCTGTCGGTAGCAAATGTAACTATTCGTGGAGAGCTGGGGTTAAACGCCACCGAGATGGGCGCTTTACTCTCCGTGTTCTCGCTCTCTTATGGGATTGCGCAATTGCCCGCTGGCGCACTGCTGGATCGCAAAGGTTCACGTCTGATGTTGGGGCTAGGGATGCTAGTCTGGTCGCTGTTCCAGGCAATGTCTGGCATGGTACACAGCTTTACGCAGTTCGTGCTGGTACGTATTGGTATGGGGATCGGTGAGGCTCCCATGAACCCGTGCGGTGTTAAAGTGATTAACGACTGGTACAACATCAAAGAACGTGGACGTCCGATGGGCTTTTTTAACGCAGCCGCCATCATTGGTGTTGCCATAAGCCCGCCGATTCTGGCGGCGATAATGCTGGCTATCGGCTGGCGTGGAATGTTTATAACCATCGGCTCACTGGGCATTTTTCTCGCCATCGCCTGGTTTATGCTCTATCGCAACCGCGAGCAGGTGGTGCTGACCGCCGTTGAACAAACCTATCTCAACGCCGGTAGCGTCAATACCCGCCGCGACCCACTCACTTTTACCGAATGGCGCAGCCTGTTTCGTAACCGCACAATGTGGGGAATGATGCTCGGTTTCAGTGGTATCAACTATGCTGCATGGCTGTACATTGCCTGGTTGCCGGGTTACCTGCAAACAGCCTATCATCTGGATTTAAAAAGTACGGGCTTGATGGCGGCAATACCTTTCCTGTTCGGTGGGATCGGGATGCTACTCAACGGATATGTAACCGACTGGCTGGTCAAAGGCGGGATGAAGCCGATTAAGAACCGTAAGCTCTGTATTGTTACCGGGATGTTCAGTTCAGCCGCCTTTACTCTGGTAGTACCGCAAGCGACAACCCCCATGAGTGCGGTTCTGCTGATTGGCATGGCGCTGTTCTGCCTTCACTTTGCCAGTACATCCTGCTGGGGACTGGTTCACGTAGCGGTCGCTTCTCGCATGACCGCGTCAGTGGGCAGTATCCAGAACTTTGCCAGCTTCATCTGCGCCTCATTAGCGCCGATTATTACCGGTTTTATTGTCGATACCACTCACTCATTCCGTCTGGCGCTGCTCATCTGCGGTTGCGTCACCGCAGCAGGCGCGCTGGCGTACATCTTCATAGTACATCAACCCATTAGCGATCCGCATAAAGAGTAATCTCCCCTTGCCCGATAAGTCATCGCTTATCGGGCATTTTTTGTGGCAATTAAAACGTTTCCCAGTTATCCCCGCCATCAGCCACTACCGCTTTACGCGACACCACCGGCGTCACCGTTTTTACCGCCAACGCTTCGCGCTGACGCTGTTGCTCTTGCTGAATACGAAATACAGCCACAGCTTCAGTCAGGCGGCTGGCCTGCTCTTCCAGCGCGGCAGCAGCAGCGGCTGACTCTTCCACCAGCGCAGCGTTCTGTTGCGTTACCCGGTCCATCTCAACAACCGCTAAACCAACCTGATCGATACCGCGACTCTGCTCATCAGAAGCGGAGGCAATTTCGCCCATGATATCGGTCACGCGGGTCACGGCGCTGACAATCTCCGCCATAGTTTCCCCGGCGCTTTCGACGAGTGTCGATCCGACATCCACTTTGCCAACCGAATCTTCAATCAGACTTTTAATTTCACGCGCCGCCTGGGCGCTACGCTGAGCCAGATTACGCACTTCTCCCGCGACCACCGCAAAACCACGCCCTTGTTCACCCGCACGCGCTGCTTCGACCGCCGCATTCAAGGCCAGAATATTAGTCTGGAAAGCAATACCGTCGATAACGCTGATAATATCGGCGATTTTCTGCGAACTGGTAGATATATCGCGCATAGTTTGTACCACGCTATCGACCACATTACCGCCACGTTGTGCCGTTTCGGAAGCACTTAACGCCAGATGGCTTGCCTGTCGCGCGTTCTCGGCATTCTGTTTCACTGTCGCAGTCAATTGCTCCATGCTGGCTGCCGTCTCTTCTAACGAAGCGGCTTGCTGCTCGGTGCGTGAAGAGAGATCGTTATTACCGGTAGCGATTTCGCTGGCTCCGCTATAGATGGCATTTGCACCATTACGCACATCACCCACGGTACGTACCAGTTCACTTTGCATATGGCGCAAACTCTCTGCCAGTTGCCCCACTTCATTGGAGCCATCTACCTCGATCGGTTTCACCAGATCGCCGCCAGCAATATGACGAATGTTGTCGATCAGGCGATTCATCGGCGCTACCAGCGACGTTTTAATACCAAACCAGACGACGAAGATGACCGCCAGTACGACGATCAGAACACCCGCCAGCACCCACATTGCCTGGTTAAAGGCAGCATTATTATCAGCGACGGCGATGTCATAGAGACGATCGTTTTGCTGCATGTACGCCATATACTGCTTCTCGAAACCGTCCTGATATCCCTGAGTAGGTTGGTCAAAAAACTCGTTGATTTTGCCCGCCCCTAACAACTGGATCAGCTCCGCCAGTGCATTGTGATAGATATCGTAATTACGTTTGATCTCCGTAGCAGCCGCTGTGCTCTGATGCAAGTTACGCGGTAGTGCTTCGTAATCTGCCCAGTCTTTTTCCGCGTGTTTCAACGAAATAGTGGCACTCTGCATCAGCTCGGCGACGGTTGAACCGCTGCCAATATTGTTCTGATCCATCATGTAGCGGATACCCGCACGGTTGAGGGTGTTACGCGTCTGCAACAACGCAACCCAACTGCCATTTAGCGTAGATTGCTGCTGGCGAATGGTTTGTAAGACGGAGAGATTTTCTTTGTCCTTTTTTAAAGCGTTAAAGAACAGGCTGCCTGATGTCAGTTGCAAAAGGCCGAAAACGGCCAAAACCAGCAGTAAGCTGGTCACGATCCTGATACGTTTTAACATGGTTTCTCTTTTCCTGTTGACCGATAGCAGAATTTTCGGCCTGGAATGAGAAAACTTTATAGGTAGCGACCTGAAATTGATTAAATTTACCTCACTTTTTTATTTTTGTTCAAAAATACAATAACCGCGTATTGATATATTTTTCTTTCTTATTTTTCACATTAGCTGTATCTATTTTGAACGTGAGGATATTTGCCAATAGATTAATATTATTGGCCAAAATAATATTATCAGTGAGGAAATGGGGTTTTAATATATATAGCATGAATATAATTTTTATATGAGTAACACAACTGAGGGCTAAAAATCGCTTCGGTTGTGATCAATATCACATAAACAACCTTCATAAACCTTGCTCAATACCGCTCAACCGCAAAACTGACCGCTTACGTCCCTAATTTAACCACTCAGTTATTTACCTTACTTTACGCGCGCGTAACTCTGGCAACATCACTGCAGGATAGCGGTCAATTTACCTCCTCAAACGCAACGCAAACCTAGAACGGCTTCGGCCAACTATTAATCAATACATGCCAGGTTTTACTATGGATACTAAAAAGATATTCAAGCACATACCCTGGGTGATTCTTGGAATCATCGGTGCATTCTGCCTCGCGGTAGTTGCATTACGTCGGGGGGAGCACGTCAGCGCCCTGTGGATCGTGGTCGCCTCTGTGTCGGTGTATCTGGTGGCTTATCGCTACTACAGCCTATACATCGCCCAGAAAGTGATGAAACTCGACCCCACGCGCGCGACGCCTGCGGTTATTAACAACGACGGTCTGAACTACGTTCCGACCAACCGTTACGTGTTGTTTGGTCACCACTTCGCCGCTATCGCCGGTGCCGGTCCGCTGGTTGGTCCGGTTCTCGCCGCGCAGATGGGCTACCTGCCAGGTACGCTGTGGCTGCTGGCGGGGGTGGTGCTGGCCGGTGCGGTACAGGACTTTATGGTGCTGTTTATCTCCTCTCGCCGTAACGGCGCATCTCTCGGTGAGATGATCAAAGAAGAGATGGGGCCAGTACCAGGAACTATCGCGCTGTTTGGCTGCTTCTTAATCATGATCATCATCCTTGCCGTCCTGGCGCTGATTGTGGTTAAAGCCCTGGCCGAAAGTCCGTGGGGTGTCTTCACCGTTTGCTCAACCGTGCCGATTGCGCTGTTTATGGGTATCTACATGCGCTTTATCCGTCCGGGGCGTGTGGGTGAAGTCTCTGTCATTGGTATCGTGCTGCTGGTTGCATCTATCTACTTCGGTGGCGTGATTGCTCACGATCCGTACTGGGGGCCGGCACTGACCTTTAAAGACACCACCATTACCTTCGCGCTGATTGGCTATGCGTTTGTTTCTGCACTGCTGCCGGTGTGGCTGATCCTCGCACCGCGCGACTATCTGGCAACCTTCCTGAAAATCGGCGTTATCGTCGGCCTGGCGCTGGGTATCGTGGTACTGAACCCGGAACTGAAAATGCCTGCGATGACCCAGTACATTGACGGTACTGGCCCGCTGTGGAAAGGCGCTCTGTTCCCGTTCCTGTTCATCACCATCGCCTGTGGTGCGGTATCTGGCTTCCACGCACTGATCTCTTCCGGTACGACGCCGAAACTGCTGGCTAACGAAACCGACGCGCGTTTCATTGGCTACGGCGCAATGCTGATGGAGTCCTTCGTGGCGATTATGGCGCTGGTTGCTGCGTCCATCATCGAACCGGGTCTTTACTTCGCGATGAATACCCCGCCTGCGGGTCTCGGCATCACCATGCCTAACCTGCATGAAATGGGTGGCGAGAACGCGCCGATCATCATGGCGCAGCTGAAAGACGTTACCGCACACGCGGCAGCAACCGTCAGCTCCTGGGGCTTCGTGATTTCGCCAGAGCAGATCCTGCAAACCGCGAAAGACATTGGTGAACCTTCTGTCCTGAACCGTGCAGGTGGTGCGCCGACGCTGGCGGTAGGTATCGCGCACGTGTTCCACAAAGTGCTGCCGATGGCTGACATGGGCTTCTGGTATCACTTCGGTATTCTGTTCGAAGCACTGTTCATCCTGACCGCACTGGATGCCGGTACGCGTTCTGGCCGCTTTATGCTGCAAGACCTACTGGGTAACTTCATCCCGTTCCTGAAAAAAACCGACTCTCTGGTTGCCGGTATCATCGGTACAGCGGGCTGTGTGGGTCTGTGGGGCTACCTGCTGTATCAGGGCGTGGTCGATCCGCTGGGCGGCGTTAAGAGCCTGTGGCCGCTGTTCGGTATCTCCAACCAGATGCTGGCAGCCGTGGCGCTGGTACTGGGCACAGTTGTGCTGATTAAGATGAAGCGCACCCAATACATCTGGGTAACTGTTGTTCCGGCTGTATGGCTGCTTATCTGCACCACCTGGGCGCTGGGCCTGAAACTGTTCAGCACCAACCCGCAGATGGAAGGCTTCTTCTACATGGCAAGCCAGTACAAAGAGAAGATTGCTAACGGTACTGACCTGACGGCGCAGCAGATTGCCAACATGAACCACATCGTTGTGAACAACTACACCAACGCGGGTCTGAGTATTCTGTTCCTGATTGTGGTGTACAGCATCATCTTCTACGGTTTCAAAACCTGGCTGAAGGTGCGTAACAGCGACAAACGTACTGACAAAGAAACGCCGTACGTTCCAATCCCGGAAGGCGGCGTGAAGATCTCTTCGCACCACTAACCGTGTTTAGCCCCGCTTCGGCGGGGCTTTGTTCTTATCAGAGTGAACTATGTTTGGTAACTTAGGACAGGCAAAAAAATATCTCGGCCAGGCGGCGAAGATGTTGATTGGCATTCCAGACTACGACAACTACGTCGAGCATATGAAGACCAACCATCCCGACAAGCCGTACATGAGCTATGAAGAATTCTTCCGCGAACGCCAGAACGCACGCTACGGCGGCGATGGTAAAGGCGGTATGCGCTGTTGTTAATGGAGAGAGCATGAACCCGATTGCAGTTACCCTACTCACCGGTTTTTTAGGCGCGGGCAAAACCACCCTGCTGCGCCATATTCTTAACGAACAACACGGCTACAAGATTGCCGTGATTGAAAACGAATTCGGCGAAGTCTCCGTTGATGATCAGTTAATTGGCGACCGCGCCACGCAGATCAAAACGCTGACCAACGGCTGCATCTGCTGTTCGCGCTCCAACGAACTGGAAGACGCGCTACTCGACCTGCTGGATAATCTCGACAAGGGCAATATTCAGTTCGACCGTCTGGTGATTGAATGCACCGGCATGGCCGATCCCGGCCCGATTATTCAGACCTTTTTCTCCCATGAGATTTTATGCCAGCGTTACCTGCTGGACGGCGTGATTGCGCTGGTGGATGCGGTACATGCCGATGAGCAGATGAACCAGTTCACCATCGCCCAGTCACAGGTTGGCTACGCCGACCGTATTCTGCTGACCAAAACCGACATCGCAGGCGAAGCAGAAAAACTGCGTGAACGTCTGGCGCGCATCAACGCCCGCGCACCGGTCTACACCGTCACTCACGGCGACATCGACCTGGGTCTGCTGTTCAACACCAACGGTTTTATGCTGGAAGAGAACGTCGTCAGCACCAAACCACGCTTCCACTTCATCGCTGATAAACAAAACGATATTTCGTCGATTGTGGTGGAACTGGACTACCCGGTAGATATCAGCGAAGTTTCACGGGTGATGGAAAACCTGCTGCTGGAGTCGGCGGATAAACTACTGCGTTACAAAGGGATGCTATGGATTGACGGCGAACCTAACCGCCTGCTGTTCCAGGGCGTCCAGCGCCTCTACAGCGCCGACTGGGATCGCCCGTGGGGCGATGAAAAACCGCATAGCACGATGGTGTTTATCGGGATTCAGCTGCCAGAGGAAGAGATAAGGGCGGCGTTTGCGGGGTTGAGGAAGTCTGCGTGAAAGGTTGAGCTGGTAGTTTCGTAATTTCATGGTGGAGAAACCATCCATCACTTCTTCATCACCAAGATGTCTGGACAATGCTTCCAGCAATAACATCGCCGTTGTCAGACGTTGTTGTCCGTCAATCACCAGCAACGGCGAAATCCCCGAAACCTGATACAGACCCTGTTCGATGTACACCACCGAGCCAATAAAGTGTGCCAAGATGTCCTCGCGTAGTCCGGCCCGTATTACATCGTCCCAGAATTGGCGACACTGTTCCTCTGACCATGAATAAGTACGCTGATAAATGGGAATAACGAATTGCTGAGAGCGTTTTAGAAAATCGAGTAATCGGGCTTCGGTGGCTTTCATGAATGACGCCTGTCAAATTGCGCTGGCAAACTGCGTCATTATGCTTCGAATAAAAAATAAAAGTCAGCGACTTTACTGCTGCAAAGACAATATTTCAGGATAATTCAAAGCATATTAAGAAATTCCCAAGAACACATTCAGTGGAATAATTTATACGCCAAACACATACATATAACCTATTGAAAAAGATCATATTTTTGATATTGTTGATGGTAATTTGATATAACAAAGCATTCACTTCACATTGAAAATCCCCTCTCATGCAGGGCAAGGAATGCTTTTTATGTCATTACCTAATTTCAGCCAAATTGCGGCCTTTCTCTGGTCTGTCGCCGACCTGTTACGCGGCGATTTTAAACAATCACAATATGGGCGAATTATTCTCCCTTTCACACTTCTTCGTCGTCTGGAATGCGTACTCGAAATAAGTAAAGACGCGGTCATTGCCGAGGCGCAAAAAGTAAAAGCTATGAAACTGCCGGAGGAAGCCCAGGAGAAAATGATCCTGCGGGCGACCAATGGCCTCACGTTCTTCAATGCCTCAGCGATGGATCTCAGCAAAATGGGGCAAAATGGTATACAGGACAACCTGGAAAACTACATCCAGTCGTTCTCTTCAGATGCCCGCGAGATCTTCGAACACTTCAAGTTCAGCGAGTTTGTCGGGCAGTTGGCTGATGCGAACTTACTGTTTAAAGTGGTGCAAATATTCGCTAAAGCAGATTTATACCCGGAGCACGTCACCAACCATGACATGGGGCTGGTATTTGAAGAGCTGATCCGACGTTTTGCCGAGAGTTCTAACGAAACCGCCGGGGAGCACTTTACCCCACGAGATATCGTCAATCTGACCACCTCGCTGGTGTTTTTCGATGATGATGATGCGCTCAACAAAGACGGCATCATCCGCACCCTTTACGACCCGACGGCGGGAACCGGCGGCTTTCTCTCTTCCGGTATGGAGTACGTCCACAAACAAAACCCCAATGCCGTGATGCGCGCGTTTGGTCAGGAGTTAAACCCGGAATCCTACGCCATCTGTAAAGCCGACATGCTGATTAAGGGTCAGGACGTCAGCCTTATCAAACTCGGCAACACCCTTTCAAACGATCAACTCCCCGCTGAAAAATTCGATTACATGCTCTCTAACCCACCTTTCGGCGTGGACTGGAAAAAGATCGAAGGTGACATCAACGACGAGCACAAACTCAAAGGTGCTGATGGCCGCTTTGGCCCTGGCCTGCCCCGCGTCTCAGACGGTTCATTGCTGTTTCTGCTGCACCTGATCAGCAAAATGCGCGATGCCAAAAGCGGTGGCGGGCGGATCGGCATCATTCTTAACGGTTCCCCGTTATTCACCGGCGGCGCGGGCAGCGGCGAAAGCGAGATCCGTCGCTACATTCTGGAAGCGGATTTACTGGAAGGCATCATCGCCCTATCCACCGACATGTTTTACAACACCGGTATCGCCACCTATGTTTGGGTGCTGTCCAACAAAAAAGCGCCAGAGCGTAAAGGCAAAGTTCAGCTAATTGACGGCAGCAATCTTTGCGGCAAGATGCGTAAATCGCTGGGGTCAAAACGCAATATTCTCGGGGATGAAGATATTCGCTTAATCACCCGCACGTTTGGCGATTTCGAATCCGTTGCCACCACCACGCTTGCGGCGTTAGGCCTGGAGAAAGCACCAGAGCC
The DNA here is from genome assembly GCF_916618735.1 of Escherichia sp. Marseille-Q3837. Lineage (NCBI taxonomy): Bacteria > Pseudomonadati > Pseudomonadota > Gammaproteobacteria > Enterobacterales > Enterobacteriaceae > Escherichia > Escherichia sp. Marseille-Q3837. Next base: position 273,975 of record NZ_CAKAKC010000001.1, read on the forward strand.
AAAATCCAGCCGGGGACGCCAGTCCGCAACAACCAAAACCGAGGCAGCAAAAACCTTTGCCAGCAAAGTCTTTCACAGCACAGAGTTTGGCTATCGTCGCATAACCGTTGAGCGCCCGTTACGCCTGTCGGCTCAGATGACCGATGACGCTATTGCCACATTGCGCTTTGCGCCGAAGCCGTTTAACGCACCGATGGTGCAACTGTATGACGCCTTTGCCTTCCAGTGGCATGACGGTAACTACGGTGACTTCACTGGCATAGAAAGTGAAGCCCGCGCCATTCTTAAAGCCGATTTCACCGAGCTGAAAGAGAAGCAAATTAAAGATCTGCTCGACAGTAAATTATGGCTGGCCCAGCGTGAGTTAATGGAAAAAGCGCAGCGTATTCAGGTTGCGATGGGTATGCAGACGGGTGGCAAAGACGCTATCAGCAATGACTTTAATCAGTTCCAGTTGACGCTGAAAGAGGCGTTCAAAACCGCAGGCGTGAAGCTGGATGCGAAAGAGAACAAACAGTTTATCGATGCCATTACCCGCAAAAACCCGGACGCCAAACCGGTAATCAGCAAGGTACTGAAAGAGGCGGCTCAACCGCTTTACGGCGCGTTTGAGTACCACGGAAAGGTTGTGGAGTTTGAGCCGGATGGCGACCTGCGCGATAACGAAAATGTGCCGCTGAACCCGGCGGTATCGACCAGCGAGTTGATCGAGGGTTACTTCAAAGCAGAAGTGTTGCCGCATGTGGCGGATGCATGGATTAACGCCGATAAGCGCGATGCGAAAGATGGAGATATCGGGATTGTGGGGTATGAAATTCCGTTTAATCGTCATTTTTATGTTTATCAGCCACCAAGGCCGCTGGAGGAGATTGATGCGGATCTGGATGCGGTAAGTGCCGAGATTATGAAACTGCTGCAGGAGGTACATTCCTGATGGCGGGGTTAAATAAGTATCAGGCGTATCCGGAGTATAGGGATTCTGGGGTGGAGTGGTTGGGGGAGATACCTTACCAATGGAAATTAAGTCGAGTAAAACATATAGCTCCCTTTCAAGTTGGCTGGACTCCTTCGACTAAAAATGATGCTAATTTTATTGGTAATAATTTATGGGTCAACATCTCCGACCTGCAAGGTAAATTTATTTCGAGCACAGCAAAATGCATCTCAGATCAAGCGGCAAAAGAAGCCTCTATGGAGATAACCCCTAGAGGGTCACTGTTATACAGTTTTAAATTATCTGTTGGTGCTATTTCATTTGCTGACTGTGATTTATATACAAATGAAGCAATTGCCTCGTTTCTAAATAAGGCAGAACTTCCACTATCATACTTATATTATGCGCTTCCAAAATTCATAATAGAGAATTCCTCAACCAACATTTATGGTGCTAAAATATTAAATCAGGAGCTTATAAGAAACTCCTTTTTGCTTACACCTAGCCATAACGAAGCGGAGAAAATTGCTCTATTTCTCGACAACGAAACCGCAAAAATCGACAAACTGATCGAGAAACAACAACAACTTATTGAGCTACTAAAAGAAAAACGTCAGGCAGTGATTAGCCATGCGGTGACCAAAGGGCTAAATCCTGATGTGCCGATGAAAGATTCTGGGGTTGAGTGGTTGGGGGAAATACCCGCGCACTGGCGATTAAGCAAACTGCGCTACATGTTTAGCTTTGGAAAGGGATTAACAATTACCAAAGAAAACCTTCAGGATGAAGGTATACCTTGTGTGAATTATGGTGAAATACACTCTAAATATAGATTTGAAGTTAACCCTCAAGTCCATGCATTGAAATGTGTAGACATATCTCATCTTAAAAATAACTCATCATCATTAATCCAAAAAGGTGACATTGTTTTTGCAGACACATCAGAAGATACCGAAGGTGCTGGGAATTTCACACAATTAATTATTGAAGAAACAATTTTTGCAGGCTATCACACTATTATCACTCGTCCTCTAAATAAAGAATGTTTTAGATTTTACGCCTATCTCTTAGATAGCAAAGAGTTGCGAACACAAATTCGCAATACAGTAAAGGGAGTAAAAGTATTTAGTGTTACTCAAGCAATTCTAAAAGGTATCTCAATATGGTTCCCTTTACCTAAAGAACAGGAACGTATAGTTGTATATCTGGATAGTCAAACCACAAAAATCGACATCCTAATCGATAAACAACTCCAACAAATCGAACTTCTTAAAGAATGCCGCTCCGCCCTTATCTCTGCCGCCGTCACCGGCAAAATAGACCTCCGCAACTGGACCGCCCCCATCCCCGAAGCAGAAGCCCCCACGGAGGCCAGCGCATGAGCCACGACATTACAAAAGAGGTCAACCTGCAAAACGACATCATCGCCCAGATGGTGACAAAAGGCTGGATTGTCGGCAAAGGTGACGGCTACGACCGGGAACGAGCACTATACGCACAGGATACCTTAAACTTCGTTCAAACCACCCAACCGCAGGAGTGGGAGAAATTCGCCCGCGTTTACCCCAACGATACCGAGCGCCATTTCCTCGACGCGCTGGTCGCGCAGCTTCAAAAAGCCGACAGCAACGCCACCGATATCCAGTCGCGCACCTGGGGTACGCTTGGCGTACTGCGCCACGGCCTGAAAATTCGCAACGCCCGTTTTTCGCTGTGCCAGTTTAAGCCAGAACACAACCTCAACCCGGAAACGCTGGCGCGCTATCAGCAGAATATCTGCCGTATCGTGCCAGAACTGGTCTACAGCCCGTATGCCTCAAATAACGTCTTTGCAGAAACGGGCGTAAAAGCCCAAAAATGGCGCATCGACCTGGTGCTGTTTATCAACGGCCTGCCGGTTGCCACACTGGAACTGAAATCCGAATTTAAACAGGCGGTGCAGAACGCCATTGCGCAGTACAAAAAGACCCGCCTGCCGAAAGATCCCGCGACCAATAAACCCGAACCGCTGCTGACCTTTAAGCGCGGCGCGCTGGTGCATTTTGCCGTCAGCCAGTATGACGTCTTTATGACCACCAGACTCGCGGGTGACAGCACTTTCTTCCTGCCGTTTAACAAAGGCACCAAAGATGGCGGTGCGGGCAACGAAATCCCTGAAGATGCCAGCCGCTACGCCACGGATTATCTGTGGAATGAAGTGCTGCTACCGGATAACTTATTAAAAATCCTCGCCAGTTTTGTCCATTTGGAGATTGAAGAAAAAGAGGAGTGGAACGGGCTGAAAGCGAAGAAAGAGAGCCTGATCTTCCCGCGCTATCATCAGTGGGATGTGGTCAACAAACTGCTGGAAGCCGCGACGATTGAAGGAACCGGCAATAAATACCTGATCCAGCACAGCGCCGGTTCCGGTAAATCGAACTCCATTGCCTGGACCGCCCACCAGCTTTCTCGTCTGTACGACACAAACGGGGAAAAGCAGTTCCACTCCGTTATCGTGGTGACGGACCGCACGGTGCTGGACGACCAGCTTCAGGACACCATCTGGCAGTTTGAACATGTCGACGGCGTGGTCGGGCGCATCAATAACAAAGAGGGCGACGGCTCCAAATCAGAAAAGCTCGCCAGTGCGCTGGAAAACTCGCAGCCGATAATTATCGTCACCATCCAGACGTTCCCATTCGTACTCAAAGCAATCGAAAACAGCGTCAGCCTGAAACAGCGTAAATATGCGGTGATCGCCGATGAAGCGCACTCCTCGCAAAGCGGTTCCACCGCCCGTCAGCTTAAAGAAGTGCTGATGAGCGAAGAGCTGGATGATGACGTGGTGCTTTCGTCAGAAGATGTTCTGGATACGACCATCGCCGCACGTCAGGGCAGCAGTAACCTGAACTACTACGCCTTTACTGCTACGCCAAAATCCAAAACCCTCGAACTCTTTGGCCGCCGCCCGCGTCCGGATGAACCGGCGTCAAAAACCAATAAACCTGCGGCTTTTCACGTCTACTCGATGCGCCAGGCAATCGAAGAAGGCTTTATCCTCGACGTGCTGAAAAACTACACCAACTACAAAGTGGCGTATCAGTTGCTGCAAAAGCTGGAAGACAAAGACCGCGAAGTCGATAGCAAACGGGCGAAGGTCAGGCTTCACCAGTGGGTGACCCTGCACGATCACAATATTTCGCAGAAGGTGAAGGTGATTGTGGAGCACTACCGCAAACATGTGATGCATCTGCTTGGCGGCCAGGCCAAAGCGATGGTGGTCACCAGTTCGCGTAAAGCTGCCGTGCGCTACAAGCTGGCGTTTGATAAATACCTTAGAGAGAACAATTACCAGAAAATCAGCGCAATGGTGGCGTTTTCCGGGGAAGTTGAATTTCAGGAAGGCGACCACAACAGCCTCGCGTTGTTAAACCAGAAATTTACTGAAATAAACATGAACCCCGGCCTGAAAGGACGGGATATGCGCGAAGCCTTCGACAGCGACGATTATCAGGTCATGCTGGTCGCCAATAAATTCCAGACCGGTTTTGACCAGCCGAAGCTGTGCGCAATGTATGTGGATAAAGCCCTCGGCGGCGTCGAGTGCGTGCAGACGCTCTCCCGCCTGAACCGAACCTATCCGGGCAAAGCGGAATCGGGCACTTTTGTCCTCGATTTTTATAACGATCCGAACGAGATCCTCGACGCATTCCAGCCCTATTACCAGACGGCGGAACTGACCGATGTCAGCGATCCGCAACAAGTATTCGATCTGTTTGAAAAACTGCGCGCCACGCAGATTTTTCAGTGGCATGAAGTCGAGCAGTTCTGCGAGGCTTTCTTCACCAAAAATAAATCGAATGCGGCGATCAGTAATATCTGTAAACCGGCGGTAGAACGCTGGAAAAAGCGTTATCTGATGGCAATAGATGCTTATCTGACTGCCAAAGAGATGTTCGAGCGCACCAAAAAAACGGGCGACACGGTGTTAATTACCAATGCGGAAAACAGTTTTAAATCCTGTAAGCAGGAAAAGGATCGTCTGGAAATATTCAAAAAAGATCTCGGCAGCTTTGTTCGCTTCTACGAATTTATGTCACAGATCGTCGAGTACGATGACAAGGATCTGGAAAAGCTAAGTCTGTTTGCCCGCCACCTGCGCCCGCTGCTGCATGAGCAACGTCTGGAAGAGGATGAAATTGATCTCAGTAATGTGGAGATGAGTCACTATCGTTTATCGAAAATCCATGAGCAAGATTTACGCTTACAGGAAGAAACGCCTGACTATACGCTGGATGCAAGTAATGATATTGGTACGGCAAAAGCGAAAGATAAAAAAGAGGAGTTTTTATCTCAGGTTCTTTCTCGGATGAATGAATTATTCATTAGCGACCATTTGACCGACAAAGATATGATCAGCAATGTTTTTGCGGTGTATAACAAAATAACTGAAAATGAAAATGTTATGACACAAATTAAAAACAATCCGCCAGAACAAGCTATTCTTGGTGATTTCCTCCAGGCAGTTGATAATGCTGTAATGGACAGTAATGACGCTCGGCAAGAATTTATGTTGCAATATTTATCCGATCCAGCTCGGGCAAAGGGCTTTGCTTATCTGATGTTTGATATGCTAACGGGGAAAATTGCTTTGCCAACATAAAATACGTTGATAGCCGGGGTCGCATTTTCTACCCCGGCCATATTATTTACAATAAGGAATAGCTATGCTGAAGATGATTAAAGATTTTAAATTCAAAAATTACATTAAAAAACTACGTGAGGAAGGTTTGTTTTTTTATGTTTCTTTCGGGTTTATATTAACATTATTGATGGAAGTTGATGATCGATTACCGTACTATCTTCAACAAGACTTCTTCTTTGATACACTTATAGGATTTATGCCAATCAATATATTCTTTGTTTTGATTTGCACAAATATATTTTTCAATGCCGTTCATGCTCTTATTTCATCTTATAAATGTCAAAGAGTTAGTGAGAAATTCCTCTCTGAACTTGATAAAAGAACACAACAAATTGGCTTTATTATTTCATTTATATGCTTTGGCATGACTTTGTTTTGTGCACTGGTGTGGTTGCTGTTTTTTGATATGAATAATGAAAGTTACTACGCAAAATATACATTAAATTTTTTAGCTGCTTTTATCATTATTATTATAATTTCTTCAGCAGTTAATCCAGTAATAAGAAGAACGTTCCAAAAACTTAAAGAATCTGACTCACATGGAAACTCAAAAATATTTTTTATAATTGTGATAATTACAATATCGATATTATTACCGATTACGTACACTCTCAATAAAAATAAAACAATTGAAATCAATATTAAGAAAGAAACTTATCAGCAAATAAAAGAAAAAACAAAGATGAAACCAGAAGATTATATCAAAAAATTGATTGCTGATATTAAATTCAACTAATATCTATATGTACCCTGGTTTCTTCCTGGGTACATATAAAAAGTTAATATCCTGATTTATTCTCAACATCCTCCATCACTCCACATCCTCCCTGCGTAACCCAATATCCCTCAACCGTTCATCACTCATCTGCTGTAACACCCGCCGGGTCTGCTTTTTCAGCCACCAGCTTCTCACTGCCTGCCAGAGTTGTACGAAGCCAGTAAACGGCGCTTTGGCTCTGTTTTCGTGAAATTCCATCTGCTGCCTCCTCATCTTTCAGAGGCTTAATCATCCGCCTTCTGGCAGTTCACAATACAGATGCAAATATTACTTTTATTTAACATACAGACAGGTTAAAACAGCATCTGCATCCGGTTTTTTAGCCTCATCTGTACCGGTTTTTCTCTCTGTATGGTCCAAATAAGGAGTACAGCATGACGCGTTATCAACATCTGGCGACTCTACTTGCCGAGCGGATTGAGCAAGGGCTGTATCGTCACGGGGAGAAATTGCCGTCGGTGCGCAGCTTAAGTCAGGAGCACGGCGTCAGCATCAGCACCGTGCAGCAGGCGTACCAGACGCTGGAAACGATGAAGCTCATCACTCCGCAGCCGCGTTCGGGTTATTTTGTCGCACAACGTAAAGCCCAGCCGCCTGTACCGCCGATGACGCGTCCGGTGCAGCGCCCGGTGGAAATTACCCAGTGGGATCAGGTGCTGGATATGCTGGTGGCGCATAGCGACAGTTCCATTGTTCCGTTAAGCAAAAGCACGCCGGATGTCGAAACGCCCAGCCTGAAACCGCTGTGGCGGGAGCTAAGCCGGGTGGTGCAGCATAATCTGCAAACCGTTCTCGGTTATGACTTGTTAGCCGGTCAGCGGGTATTGCGCGAGCAGATTGCCCGTCTGATGCTCGACAGCGGCTCGGTGGTCACCGCCGATGACATCATCATCACCAGCGGCTGCCATAACTCGATGTCGCTGGCGTTAATGGCGGTGTGTAAACCGGGCGATATTGTCGCGGTCGAATCCCCGTGTTATTACGGTTCAATGCAGATGCTGCGCGGTATGGGCGTGAAAGTGATTGAAATCCCAACCGATCCAGAAACCGGTATCAGCGTTGAAGCTCTGGAACTGGCGCTGGAACAGTGGCCGATTAAAGGCATCATTCTGGTGCCAAACTGCAATAATCCGCTGGGATTTATTATGCCGGACGCCCGCAAACGAGCCGTTCTCTCTCTCGCTCAGCGTCATGATATTGTGATTTTTGAAGATGATGTCTACGGCGAACTGGCAACGGAGTATCCACGCCCGCGTACTATTCATTCATGGGATATCGATGGTCGGGTGCTGCTGTGCAGTTCGTTCAGTAAAAGCATTGCGCCAGGCCTGCGCGTGGGCTGGGTCGCGCCGGGGCGATATCACGATAAACTGCTGCATATGAAATACGCCACCAGCAGCTTTAATGTACCGTCCACGCAAATGGCGGCGGCGACGTTTGTGCAGGAAGGTCACTATCATCGCCATATCCGGCGGATGCGGCAGAATTATCAGCGCAATATGGCGCTTTATACCTGCTGGATACGGGAATATTTTCCCTGCGAAATCTGTATTACGCGCCCGAAAGGCGGATTTTTACTGTGGATAGAATTGCCTGAACAGGTCGATATGGTCTGCGTCGCGCGGCAATTGTGCCGCATGAAAATCCAGGTGGCGGCAGGCTCGATTTTCTCAGCTTCCGGTAAATACCGTAATTGCCTGCGCATCAACTGCGCTTTGCCGCTCAGCGAAACCTACCGCGAAGCACTGAAGCAAATTGGCGAGGCCGTGTATCGGGCAATGGAATAAATACGGCATCGTGACGACGCGCCTGAATTTCCTCTGACGAATAGCTTGTGGCTCGTTTTGTCTCTATAGCAACATCTCTACGTTCCAGCATGGCTTAGGCAAAAAGCGTTTTGTTCATGCCGGATGCAGCGCGAGCGCCTTATCCGGCATACAGAATATTGCAAATTCAATATATTGCATGGGCTATGTAAGCCTGATAAGCGTAGCGCATCAGGAAGTTTGGCGTTTGTCATCAGTCTCTGATTATTATTCGATCCCTGAATCGCGGTAACTGTCAGGCAAAGACTGACCTAATGCCTGTATTTGCTCTGATGAATGTCCGGTAATCTTTTGTATCCATTCAGGATCTGCACCATTTTGCAAAAATAATCGGAGAAGGCGCTGTTCCCCTTCTTCTTTGCCTTCGATCCTCCCTTCTTCCCTTCCCAACAGCCATCCCGCATTATGAATTCGCTCTGCAATCGTCATGATTCGCTCCCTGTGTTGTGGCATTCGCCTGGTAAGTTCGCTGATAAACTCCTTAAAACTCGCTTCATCACCAGCCAGTAAAATGTAATTTAACAGCGCGGTTATCTGGCTGTCATTAGCGCACTCTGTAACCAGTAATGCTACCAGTTGATCAATCAGCCCCATCATATTGCGCTGGCGGATATGCTTTTGGATCAACTCCAGTAGGGCAACTCTGCGATGCTGAACAATCTCGTCGTCCGGCACCACAGTGATATCCACCAGCGGGAACGCAGCGGTATAAAGTTTCCGAGCGGTAATCGGGTCGGCAAATTCGTCCAGCCAGCACAAAGACCAGGGGTAAGGACTACGACTGCCGTGATAAAACAGCATCGGAATGACCAGCGGTAGTGGTCGGCGTTTATCATGCTCTATATGACGCTGCATCACCGCCATGGAATATCGCATCAGGCGAAAGGCCATATGAATATCCTCGCGGCTCTGATGTTCAATCACCACATAGATATAACCATCGCCTTCGCGGGTCTTTACCGACCATAAAATATCGGAGTGCAGCGCCCGCAATTTTTCATCGACAAAGCTGGCTGATTCCAGTTTTAAGGTGTCGAGATCGCACAGTTCACGTAAACCTTTTGGTAAGTGGATCTCCATAAAATCCCGCGCGGTGTCAGGATGCGTGAGGAAGGATTTAAATAATGCGTCATGCGGCGTACTGGTCGTGAAGTTTGTCATGGCGATCCGTCACCTGTTGAAGAGATAGTCCGACTTTAGCGATTCCTAATTCCGCTCACACCCGGCAATATCTCATTCCCCGAGGCGCTTTCCAGGCTATTTTTGTTCTCCTGCAAGCGATACATTTTTCTGGAAGGTATCTCGATTTTTGCGTGAACCTGCCGTCAGGCTCTATTCTTACGATATGAATAAAATCATTGAACTCCGACGCGCCAAAATGCTGGCGCTCTCTTTACTGCTCGTTGCTGCCGCGACTTTTATCGTTACGCTTTTTTTGCCCCCCAATTTTTGGGTGAGCGGCGTGAAGGCGATTGCGGAGGCGGCAATGGTCGGCGCTCTGGCTGACTGGTTTGCGGTGGTGGCGCTGTTTCGCCGCGTGCCGATTCCGATTATTTCTCGCCATACGGCGATTATCCCGCGTAATAAAGACCGGATTGGCGAAAATCTCGGTCAGTTCGTACAGGAAAAATTTCTCGATACCCAATCCCTGGTGGCGTTAATTCGTCGTCATGAACCGGCGTTGTTAATCGGTAACTGGTTTAGTCAGCCGGAAAACGCCCGCCGCGTTGGGCAGCATCTTTTGCAGATCATGAGTGGTTTTCTCGAACTTACCGATGATGCGCGTATTCAGCGTCTGCTTAAGCGCGCGGTGCATCGGGCGATTGATAAAGTGGATCTTTCCGGCACCAGTGCGTTAATGCTGGAGAGCATGACCAAAAACGATCGTCATCAGGTGCTGCTGGATACTCTGATCGCACAACTGATCGCCCTGCTCCAGCGCGATAAATCACGCAAATTTATCGCCCAACAGATCGTCCGCTGGCTGGAGAGCGAGCATCCGCTGAAAGCGAAAATTTTGCCGACTGAATGGCTGGGTGAACATAGCGCAGAGCTGGTTTCTGACGCAGTTAATTCTTTGCTTGATGATATCAGCCGCGATCGCGCGCATCAGATCCGCCATGCGTTTGATCGCGCTACCTTTGCGCTGATCGATAAGCTGAAAAACGATCCGGAAATGGCGGCGCGCGCCGACAATATCAAAGCGTATCTGAAAGAAGATGAAGCGTTTAACCGCTATCTCGGTGAATTGTGGGGGGATTTGCGGGAATGGTTGAAGGCCGATATCAATAGCGAAGATTCTCGCGTGAAGGAACGTATCGCGCGGGCGGGTCAATGGTTTGGCGAGACGTTAATTGCCGATGATGCCTTGCGGGCGTCGTTAAATGGTCATCTCGAACAGGCTGCGCACCGCGTCGCACCAGAGTTTTCGGCATTCCTGACACGCCACATTACTGACACGGTGAAAAGCTGGGATGCGCGGGATATGTCGCGGCAAATCGAGTTAAATATTGGCAAAGATCTCCAGTTTATCCGCGTCAACGGTACGCTGGTTGGTGGTTGTATTGGATTGATACTGTATCTTTTATCGCAAATCCCGACTTTGTTACCCCTCGGCAATTTTTAACCGCGAGAGAGAACAAATAAAGCAAACTCAAATCATGGTAATAATGCGGCCTTTTTCATTGTCTCCCGTGTACGGGGAAGGAAAATCATTCCATTTGTCGCCATTTTCGAGCAGTTCTCCGAAATGCGGCATTCCGCTGGTCGGCACTTACTGCACGTTTATGCCGCAGAAGATGCTAACGGCCTGCGATGCGGTTGCTCCACCTCAACTGAAACTCTCGAAGAAGCAGAGAAAGAGCCTGCGCAATCTTTGTCATTGCGCAACGAGCTGAATGCGATATCTGCCTGCATTCGTCAGTAACAGGAAGAAAGACAGCGACAGGAAATGCATTGCGCATTACGCTCTGGCTCCGCGTTAAGGATTCATTAAGATCACTACGTATACTTATCGATATCTTATTGATTTTGTTGGATGGATATGCCATGACAAAAAGGTTTTCGTTAAGTAAACGTATCAGCATTATTATTCTTTTTGCCATTGTGGCAGTGTGTGCTTTCTTCGTGCAATCTTGCGCTCGCAAAAGCAGTTATCCCGCAGGGTTTCAAAATTACCACGTGACTATTGATGGCAAAGAGATTGCAGGTGTAACGAATAATATCTCCTCACTGACCTGGTCTGCGCAGAGTAATACCCTGTTTAGCACTATCAATAAACCTGCGGCGATTGTTGAAATGACCACGAATGGGGATCTGCTCCGCACCATTTCTCTGGATTTTGTGAAAGATCTCGAGACTATCGAATATATTGGTGATAATAAATTCGTCATCAGTGATGAACGCGATTATGCCATTTATGTGATTTCACTTAATGAAAAGTCAGAAGTAAAAATCCTCAAAAAAATAAAAATTCCGTTACAGGAAACGCCAACCAATAGTGGTTTTGAAGGGCTGGCTTATTCTCGCCAGGATCACACCTTCTGGTTTTTTAAAGAGAAAAATCCGATTGAGGTCTACAAAGTTAACGGGCTACTAAGTAGCAATGAATTGCACATCAGCAAAGACAAGGAACTACAACGTCAATTTACTTTAGATGATGTGTCCGGCGCAGAATTTAACCAACAAAAAAATACGCTTCTGGTGCTGTCTCATGAATCACGCGCACTCCAGGAAGTAACGCTGGCTGGCGAGGTTATCGGTGAAATGTCACTAACCAAAGGCAGTCGGGGTTTGTCACATAACATCAAACAGGCTGAAGGGATTGCGATGGATGCCTCTGGCAATATTTATATCGTTGGCGAACCGAATCGTTTTTATCGCTTTACCCCTACATCATCACATTAACAGACTGGCATGTTTCACCTTTTTGTTATTAACTTGTTAACAACAAAAAGACAAGCAAGGTAAAACATGTCCCCGTCATCGCATCCCGTAGAACGCTTTTCCTTCAGCACCGCGCTTTTCGGGATGCTGGTTCTGACCTTAGGTATGGGGTTAGGTCGCTTTCTTTATACGCCGATGCTGCCAGTTATGCTGGCGGAGGGGCAGTTTTCATTTAACGAACTATCGTGGATTGCCAGCGGCAACTACGCTGGGTATCTGGCTGGAAGCCTGTTGTTTTCATTCGGCGCATTTCATTTACCCTCACGTCTGCGCCCGTTTTTATTGGCTTGCGCCCTGGCAACCGGCTTGTTGATCCTCGCGATGGCGTGGTTGCCGTCGTTTATTCTGGTGTTGTTGGTTCGCTTTCTGGCGGGTATCGCCAGCGCCGGGATGTTGATTTTCGGCTCGACGCTCATCATGCAACATACCCGCCATCCTTTTGTACTTGCGGCACTGTTTTCTGGCGTTGGTGTTGGCATCGCACTAGGCAATGAATATGTGCTGGCTGGGCTGCATTTTGCCCTCTCCTCGCAAACGCTATGGCAAGGTGCCGGGGCGCTTTCTGGCATGATATTGATTGTACTGGCGCTTTTGATCCCCTCGAAAAAAAACACCATCACGCCTGCGCCGTTAGCAAAAACCAATCAACAACCTATGAGCTGGTGGTTGCTGGCTATTCTGTACGGTCTGGCGGGTTTTGGTTATATCATCGTTGCCACTTATCTGCCGCTCATGGCGAAAGACGCCGGCCTGCCGTTACTGACCGCCCATCTCTGGACGCTGGTCGGCTTGTCGATTGTGCCAGGCTGCTTTGGCTGGTTGTGGGCAGCAAAACATTGGGGGGCGTTACCCTGCCTGACGGTGAATTTGCTGGTACAGGCTATCTGCGTACTGTTAACCCTCGCCAGCAGTTCTCCTTTATTACTCATCATCAGCAGTATTGGCTTTGGCGGCACCTTTATGGGCACGACCTCGCTGGTGATGACCATCGCCCGCCAGCTTAGTGTGCCGGGAAATCTCAACCTGTTAGGCTTTGTGACGCTTATTTATGGCATTGGGCAAATTCTCGGCCCGGCACTGACCAGTATGCTCGGCAACGGAACGTCGGCGCTCGCCAACTCCACGCTTTGTGGCGCAGCGGCGCTGTTTATTGCCGCGCTCATCAGCACAGTGCAATTATTTAAGCTGCAAACGGCGACTTCATAAGGGGGGATTTTTCTCCCCGCCATACCAGAGAAGAGCGCCCTGGTATTTTCCTTTGGGGCATTTCCCTTGCCAGTCAAGAAACTCAACCGCAACAGTTGCTGTCAGCCTGACCATTAACACCGTTTTACTGCCCGCAATGTATTTAATGGCCAGCACGGTGCAAAATGTCGGTCGCAGCCTGGAGACAGCCGAAGTGAATGCTAAATACCATCTGCATATCATTACGGTCGGCGTGATTAACGCTTTTCTGTCGATCTGGGTTATGCAGTTTATTATTTAACAAGGAGTTTACATGATTGATTATTCCGCAGCCGGTTTCATCCTGCTGCAGGGAGCGCATTTGTATGCGCCGGAAGATCGGGGAGTTTGCGATGTCCTTATCGCTAACGGCAAGATTATCGCCGTTGCCAGCAATATCCCTTCTGACATCGTACCGGACTGCACGGTTGTCGATCTCAGTGGGCAGATCCTCTGCCCTGGCTTTATTGATCAACACGTTCATTTGATTGGCGGCGGCGGCGAAGCTGGTCCCACGACACGCACGCCGGAAGTGGCGTTAAGCCGCCTGACGGAAGCGGGCGTCACATCGGTGGTTGGCCTGCTTGGCACCGACTCTATCTCTCGCCACCCGGAATCCCTCCTTGCCAAGACCCGTGCGCTCAATGAAGAAGGTATCAGCGCCTGGATGCTGACCGGTGCGTATCATGTACCTTCCCGCACCATTACGGGTTCCGTGGAAAAAGATGTGGCGATTATCGATCGGGTGATTGGTGTGAAATGTGCCATTTCTGATCACCGCTCTGCCGCACCGGATGTTTATCATCTGGCCAATATGGCGGCGGAATCCCGCGTTGGTGGCTTGCTCGGCGGTAAACCTGGCGTCACCGTGTTCCACATGGGCGACAGCAAAAAGGCGTTACAGCCAATCTATGACCTCCTGGAAAACTGCGATGTGCCAATCAGCAAGTTACTGCCGACGCACGTTAACCGTAACGTTCCTTTGTTTGAACAGGCGCTGGAGTTCGCCCTGAAAGGCGGCACCATCGACATCACCAGCAGCATTGACGAGCCGGTCGCCCCTGCAGAAGGGATTGCCCGCGCCGTTCAGGCGGGTATTCCGCTGGCTCGCATCACCCTCAGCTCCGACGGCAACGGTAGCCAGCCGTTCTTTGACGACGAGGGGAATTTAACGCATATCGGCGTTGCCGGTTTTGAGACTTTGCTGGAAACCGTACAGGTGCTGGTCAAAGACTTCGGTTTCAGTATCAGCGATGCCGTGCGTCCACTCACCAGCAGCGTCGCCGGTTTCCTCAACCTGACAGGGAAAGGTGAAATTCTGCCCGGCAATGACGCGGATTTGCTGGTTATGACACCGGAACTGCGCATTGAGCAGGTGTACGCTCACGGCAAACTGATGGTCAAAGACGGCAAGGCGTGTGTGAAAGGAACGTTTGAAACTGCATAAGCGGTTGTCTGCCGCCCGAATGGACGTAGAAGCCCGTTCGGACGGCTGACAGAGTAAAACGCAGAAGATGGTATTTAGCTGACTTTTCCCACCGTCGCACTGTACCAACCGCCATGCTGCCAGACCAACTCAAACGTCAGAGGTTCATCGTCGTGGTACAGCATCATCTCCAGACTGATCGTCAGATCGTGGCAATATGCTTCTTTCAGACTCACTTGCAATGCAGCAATACGTGGTTCATGAAATAAAAGAGCGGAACGCAACTGACGGCAATACCAGCTCTGGAGATGTTTGTCGCTCTGATTATCCCCTTGCCACTCTGGCATACCTGAAATAAGTAATGCAGGTAGCGGTGAATGAGGAGAATTGAAAAGTTGAAAGAGATCCCGACATACGGAATCACGCAGCGATGATGTATTGCTGCCTGTGTTTTCAGGTAATACGGTCTGAAGTAATTGGCGCATCATTTTGCGCACTCCTGACGTTTAGCGGCATCGATATCTTGCCCTGACGGCATGACACCACTGGGTTGATGCTCATTTTCCATAGTCATTCCTTTTTGCTCATTGCATCCGTGCCTGATAACAGGCTTGATTCTCGCCCGCAAAGTATAAGACCCTGAACAGAAATGAAGATCCACTTACTTTTTATTTAAAAAGATATAATTTGATAAAAGTCACTAAACCAGACAGAAACAAACCAATATATTTTGATTATTCCGAATAATCACTCAGATTTAAATAGATATAAAATGCTTATAAAAGACATGTAATAAGTAATTATTAAATTACTCATCGTTTATTAATAATATCGGTTATTACGTGGCTAAAGGGCCTGGTGCAAAGCTGCTCAACTTTGCACCAGAAATAAAGGGTCAGGCGTCAACTTTATCCAACGGCCAGGAGTCGAAGAGATAGCCGTCAAAATAGATATCGTCAACATTGGAAAATTCCAGCAGGCGCTGTTTCACATTTTCCAGATGCTGCCACATTGCCAGCTTCGCCGCACGGGCGTCTTTTTTGATTAACGCCGCGAGGATCTGTTTGTGATCGCCCAGCCACTCTTTGCGATACAAGCTGTCATCCAGATGGCTGTGCAACTGGATCCACATCGGATTGTTTTCACGCCACTGCCAGGACTGACGGAACAACTCCACCAGCATACTGTTATGCGTCGCTTCTGCGATGGCGAGGTGGAACTGCATATCGCCGCTTTCACTGCTGCCCGGTGCGCTGGAGGCCAGTTCGCGTTCTTCAAGCTGCAATGCCTGGCGCATTTTGACGATATCTTCGCGGGTGGCCTGCAAAGCGGCAAATTCCGCGATGTTACTTTCCAGTAACTGACGCGCCTGTAACAGCTCAAAAGGACCGGCGTCATTACAGACGTTGGCATCTGCGTTGTCGGCAGTGTGGCTGGTTGAACTGTCGAGGACATAAATACCGGCGCCCCGACGCACTTCTACCAGTCCTTTGATCTCCAGCATGATCAACGCCTCACGCACCACAGTGCGCGTGACCTCGAGCATTTCTGCGATTTCACGCTCCGGCGGCAGCCGTTCGCCAGGATTGTACGGTGTTTTGATGATCAGATCGCGGATCATCGCCCCGACTTCCTGGTAAGGTCTTTGCGCAGAGGTGGCAGATTTCATGATGTTGTGTCCGTTAGGTGCGGTTAATCAAATTATTGCCGGATACGGCGTGAACACCTTATCCGACCGACAAAGAGTGCGTATTTAATAAGTTGTGATTGATACCCTGGCTCGATAAGCGTGCGCATCGGGCGATCTTACGTAGATCGTCAATGACAAACTATACCATTAGCACTGGAAGTTGGCACGTACAGGTAGGCAAAAAAACGAAAACTGGTCAACCAAATATTGGTTTGATTGACCAGTAAGTCTGTATGGTAATCAGTCAGTTACAGTGCAGCCACGCATTCGCGCGCGCCGCGCTCGCACAGTTGCTGATATGCCGCTGTCACTGCGCCAACAAAGTCGGCATTCTGCGGCAGATCATCTGCAAAAATACCGCTCAGGCTCAACAGGGCTTTTACGCGTTCTGCTCCCTGATATTGCGCGTTGATCTTCTGGAATTCAGCCAGCATCGGGTCAACTACGTCGATGGCGTTGCCTTGCTCATCCACACCCTGGGTGTAACGCATCCAGCCCGCCACGCCGAGCGCCAGGTGACGCCAGCTACCGCCGTTTTGCAGATGCAGACGCACCGGGTCCAGCAGACGCTGCGGTAACTTCTGGCTGCCGTCCATCGCAATCTGCCAGGTGCGGTGACGCAGAGACGGGTTGCTGAAACGCTCGATCAGCAGCGTCGCATAGGCGTTCAGGTCAGTCCCTTCCGGCATCGACAGCGTTGGCGCTTGTTCATGCATCATCAGGGCAAAGGCGGCTTTGCGATAATCCGGGTTAGTCATGGTATCAGCAATGGTTTCATAGCCACCGAGGTAACCAAGGTACGCCAGGAAAGAGTGGCTGCCGTTGAGCATACGCAGTTTCATCATTTCGAATGGTACAACGTCCGAAACGAACTGTGCGCCCACTTTATCCCAGTCCGGGCGACCATTAACGAAGTTATCTTCAATCACCCACTGGCGGAACGGTTCGCAGGCAATGGCGCACGGGTCGTAAACGCCCAGTTGATCAGCAATTTCCTGTAAGGTTTCTGGCGTCGCCGCCGGAACGATGCGGTCAACCATAGTGCAGGGGAAGGTGACATTTTCTTCAATCCATGCCGCCAGCTGTGGGTCGCGCGCCTGAGCCAGCCCCAGAACGGCAACTTTCGCCACATGACCATTTTCACGCACGTTGTCGCAGGACATCACGGTAAACGCTTTCAGCCCTTTTTCACGACGCAGGCGCAGAGCTTCAACGATGTAACCAATCGCGGACTTCGGCGCGGTCGGATTTTCCAGGTCGTGCTTGATCAGCGGGTTATTGAGATCCAACTGACCGCTTGCCGCATCGGCGCAGTAACCTTTTTCCGTGACCGTCAGAGAGACAATCGCTGTTTGCGGACGCGCCATTGCGTTGAGAATACCTTCGCAACCGTCGATTTCCGGATGCAGAGCTTCTTTCATCGAACCGATAATTTTCAGCTCGGTGCTTTCCGCGCCTTTTTCCGCCACGGTGTACAGCAGTTGCTGTTTTTTCAGGTTTTCGATCAGCACGCGGTCGTTACCTGGCATCAGGTTAACTTCGCAGATACCCCAGTCGCTGTCGGTGCTTTCCAGCAGATGATGGGTGTACAGCGCCTGGTGCGCGCGGTGAAACGCCCCGCAACCGAGATGCACAATGCGTGATTCCAGACGAGAATGATCCCATGACGGGCGGGCAACCGGCAGATTGCTGTCAACAATAGTAGTCATCGTAAACTCCAG
Organism: Escherichia sp. Marseille-Q3837; assembly: GCF_916618735.1. NCBI lineage: Bacteria > Pseudomonadati > Pseudomonadota > Gammaproteobacteria > Enterobacterales > Enterobacteriaceae > Escherichia > Escherichia sp. Marseille-Q3837. The sequence goes on from NZ_CAKAKC010000001.1 coordinate 292,203, forward strand.
AATCCGTCTTCAGAGAGTGACGGCAAGGAAGAAGGAACCGGCACGGCGCGCAGCCATGCCGGTGGATATTAACGGCTAAAGAAAGCGCGCTGGATCGCCAGTTCGACACCGCGAACTTCGGCCAGGCCTTTCAGACGACCAATCGCGGAGTAACCTGGGTTGGTTTTCTTCTTCAGGTCGTCCAGCATCTGATGACCGTGGTCCGGACGCATCGGGATCAGGTCTTCTTTGCCTTCCGCTTTACGACGGTGTTCTTCTTCAACAATCGCTTTCACCACTTCGTACATATCAACGTCACCGTTCAGGTGCGCCGCTTCGTGGAAGGTTTTCGGGTTATCTTCACGCATGGTGGAGCGCAGATGGGTAAAGTAAATACGCGGACCGAACTGCTTGATCATATCAACCAGATCGTTGTCAGCACGCACGCCGTAAGAACCGGTGCACATGGTGAAACCGTTCGCCATGCTGTTTACGGTATCAACCATCCACTGCATATCTTCAATGGTGGAAACAATGCGCGGCAGGCCGAGGATCGGGCGCGGCGGATCGTCCGGGTGAACAGCCATACGCACGCCAACTTCTTCGGCAACCGGAATAATGGCTTTCAGGAAGACCGCAAAGTTTTCGCGCAGCTTCGCTTTGTCGATATCTTTGTACAGCTCCAGGTGCTTACGGAACTGGTCGAGGGTGTAGCCTTCTTCCGCGCCCGGCAGACCAGCAATGATGTTACGGGTCAGACGCGCTTTGTCTTCGTCGCTCATAGTGGCGAAGCGTTCAGCAGCCTGAGCAATTTCTTCTTCGGTGTAATCCGCTTCCGCGCCTGGACGCTTCAGGATATGCATTTCGAATGCAGCGAATTCGATCTGGTCGAAGCGCAGAGCTTTGGAGCCGTCTGGCAGCACGTATTCGAGGTCAGTACGGGTCCAGTCGAGCACAGGCATGAAGTTGTAGCACACAGTGCGAATACCGCACTGCGCAAGGTTGCGCAGGGTCTGCTGATAGTTAGCGATCCACTGCTCATAGTTGCCGGTATGGGTTTTGATATCTTCGTGAATTGGCACGCTTTCTACGACAGACCACACCAGGCCAGCATCTTCAACGATAGCCTTGCGTTTGAGGATCTCTTCTACGGACCATACTTCGCCGTTCGGGATATGGTGCAGCGCGGTAACCACGCCAGTTGCGCCCGCCTGACGGACATCAGCTAAAGAAACCGGATCGTTTGGGCCGTACCAGCGCCAGGTCTGTTCCATGATTTTTCCTCTTTCACATAGTGGGTTCCACAGCGAAGAGACGCGGAACCCCGGAGTTGTTTAGGTATCCGGATGAACAACCAGACCACAGCCGTGGCGTCGCACCGGATGAGATGGCGTATAAGTTCTACCTTTTGGTAAGACATGTCAACCCAGATTCTAAAATTGGTTAACCACATCACAAGAAATCTACTCTCCCGCCGATTGTTGCAAATTACAGCAAAGGGTAAACAACGGTTATTGATCAGGGTATGTGATATTCATCGCAAAAATGGTTGACCAATTTACATAACATGTCGCCCAAAATAACAATGGCTCAACCAGGTAAGGTAAAACGTTATGCATGTGCTTAACATTCTTTGGGTCGTCTTCGGTATCGGCCTGATGCTGGTACTGAATTTGAGGTTCAAGATCAACTCGATGGTAGCTTTGTTGGTGGCGGCGCTGTCCGTCGGGATGCTGGCGGGCATGGATTTGATGTCGCTGCTGCACACCATGAAAGCGGGCTTCGGCAACACGCTGGGGGAACTGGCTATCATCGTGGTATTCGGTGCGGTCATCGGTAAATTGATGGTCGACTCCGGCGCTGCTCACCAGATAGCGCATACGCTGCTGGCACGTCTCGGTCTGCGCTATGTACAGCTATCGGTGATTATCATCGGCTTGATTTTCGGTCTGGCGATGTTCTATGAAGTAGCCTTTATCATGTTAGCGCCGCTGGTTATTGTTATTGCCGCCGAAGCTAAAATTCCGTTCCTGAAACTGGCGATCCCGGCAGTAGCAGCTGCCACTACCGCACATTCATTGTTCCCACCGCAGCCGGGTCCGGTGGCGCTGGTGAACGCTTATGGCGCGGATATGGGGATGGTTTATATCTATGGCGTACTGGTGACGATCCCAAGTGTAATCTGCGCAGGTCTGATCCTGCCGAAGTTCCTCGGCAATCTTGAGCGCCCAACGCCGTCATTCCTGAAAGCAGATCAACCGGTAGATATGAATAATCTGCCCTCTTTCGGCGTTTCGATTCTGGTGCCGCTGATCCCGGCGATCATTATGATCTCCACCACCATCGCCAATATCTGGCTGGTAAAAGACACGCCTGCGTGGGAAGTGGTTAACTTTATTGGTTCCTCGCCGATTGCGATGTTTATTGCGATGGTAGTTGCGTTCGTACTCTTTGGCACCGCGCGCGGGCACGATATGCAGTGGGTGATGAACGCCTTTGAAAGCGCAGTAAAAAGCATTGCGATGGTGATTCTGATCATCGGTGCTGGCGGCGTACTGAAGCAGACCATCATCGACACCGGTATTGGTGACACCATCGGCATGTTGATGTCGCATGGCAATATTTCGCCCTACATCATGGCGTGGCTGATCACCGTACTGATTCGTCTGGCGACCGGTCAGGGTGTGGTTTCGGCGATGACTGCCGCCGGGATTATCAGTGCTGCAATCCTTGATCCGGCAACCGGTCAACTGGTTGGCGTGAATCCGGCGCTGCTGGTGCTGGCGACGGCTGCGGGTTCCAACACCCTCACCCACATTAACGATGCATCTTTCTGGTTGTTTAAGGGTTATTTTGACCTGTCGGTAAAAGACACGTTAAAAACCTGGGGTCTGCTGGAACTGGTCAACTCCGTGGTTGGGCTGATTATTGTGTTGATTATCAGCATGGTAGCGTAAAAGAACACCAGAGCCTGCCAATGGCAGGCTCTGACTGATGACAAAGTCTAAAAATGTGCCCAGACAGTCCCCTCGCCCCTCCGGGGAGAGGGTTAGGGTGAGGGGAACAGACCAGCAAAGTGCGCTTTGTTTATGCCAGATGCGACGCTGACGCGTCTTATCTGGCCTACAAAGGGCTAACATGCAGGTTTTGCAGGTAGCCTGGCGCATCACGTAATATTACGTACCAGCATTAGCAAGCCCTGTGATTTCTTTATTGATAAACAAAAGTCACGCCAATAATCGATTGCACATTACCTGCAGTCACCTGCCCTCCAGTACGTGCGTAATTTGCCGTTAATCCCAGACTTACCGCCGAAGTCCCTACTGCCCCTAATGACACAGTGCTATTCGCTGGAATAATCGTTCCGTTGCGCGTCAACTGTACGCCGACTCCCTGTGCTGGCGAAAACGACGCGGTATTGGTGAAAATCGAGTTGCCCGCATCTGCGGTTGTGCCTGAAAGGTAATACCCCAGGTTTTGGCTTTTCGCACAATAAACGGTAAGAGGAATCGGCACCGAACCGGGATAGTCCGGCAGTGTAACGGTGACATCACGAGCGGAAACATCACAGCCGCCAGTGGGCACCACCACATCATTATTGGCGTAAATATTCCAGACGAACTGGAAATCATCGCTGTTATAGTTGTTGGTCTGTCGCAAAATAAGCACGGCAATTAATGAGCCTGCCTTAATCGCAACGCCACCCGCACTGCTGACCGGCGTCAGATAAAGCGCCACCGGCCAGGGCTTATCCGTTCTCGAATTATAAACAATGCGCGGCGTTTCGCTGGTGGTCGGGAAAGGATAGCTACTGCCATTATATTTTACGGTTCCGGAAAAATTAGATAACACACCGCCATAAGCTGAACCTCGTTGCAGTGTGACATAGTCTGTAATGGTTTCCGGGTAATCGTTATGGCAAAAGATCTGCGTCGAAAGATCCACGACCAGGTTTTGCCCCACATTCACGGCGGGCGCAAGATTTACATAAACATTGGCGCTGCCACCGCCAATAGGGATAGCTGTACCATTGGCGGTTTTACAGGCGAATGACCAGGCATTTACCGACCAGCCCATCAGCAGTACAGCAAACAGGGTAATAACTCGTTTCATTACAATCATCTCTTCGGGTTCAGCTGTAGGTATAGGTGATGCTAATCACTGCCTGAATGGTTCCCTGAGTGGCTCCGCCATTTACCGTCAATGCTCTGACCTGTAACGGGAAGTGCGCTGATTGTGAGGAATCATCCACCTGAACTGTTTTGGTTGCGCCAGTATTCAATGTGTTGCCACTGTCATCCTGTAGCTCTAACTGGATGTTTTGCGCGGTTCCCTGGTTTTTATAATATCCGGTGCTGTCGGCTGCCCCGCTGAAGCTGGCGGTGACCCTGGACGTTCCCACCGGACAATTAGTCAACTCAAGCGCAACATCATGCCAGGCCGATGCCGCTCCGGCAGATATAAGACTGAAAGAATAAAGATCGCCGAGATCTACCGTGGCATTGGTGGTGGAAACTGTGCACGGCTTGGCGACGACCTTACCGTTCACCGTGATGGTGACATCGGCTGCCTGTATCGTCGCACTTGCGAGCGCCAACATTGCCGCCAATAAATACCCACGTTTGCGCCATTTCATGAGCATCTCCAGTTACTGATATTCAAGAGTAAAGGTTGCCGTGGCATTGATATGCCCCGCAGTGACAGGCACCTGTGTCGCCATTAGCCGGGCGTAAAAATTCAGCGTATTTGGTTTACCCGGCGTCAGGGTCGTCCACGAAATCGCGGACGATGGGGCATTAAGGGGTATCTGATTTTGTTGCTCATTCAGAAGCTGTATTCCCAGCCCTGCGGCCGCTGACACCGTATTATCAAGTGCAAGCAGGTTGGCATTGTGGCTATCTGAAACACCGGTAAACCCAACCTTTACGGCGGAAACGGCATTACCACAGGGTGACAGCACAATACGAAATGGAACGGCTGGAGTCGTCGCCCCAATGTTGCTAAATTGCTTCGCCGCGTTTTCCATCAGATCAACGGTAAAATTGGTTGATTCAGCTGCCACACTACAGCCGTTATCCCTGACATAGCCGCGAATAGTAATCGTGCTATCTGCGGCTCTGGCGTGACTGACAACCAGCCACAAAAAAACGCAGAGAAGATAAAAAGGTTTGCTTTTCATCACGCCCCCTTAACGACATTCAGCTGATAGCTGAGTTAATAACTGCTGCTGACTCTCTGGTGGCAGTTGATAATTGGCGACACAGTGAGCATTCTCCCCTTCTCCCCATTTCACCTGAACTTTTCCCGCTAAAGGCATTCCGCTGAGATAAACCTGGCCATTATCCGCAACAATGCCGCTACTCTGGCTGCTCTCTGATGTGACCATCGCCCCAAACGGCAGCGGCTTATTATTGTGGGTTAGCGTCATGAGCAGTTTTATTCCAACGCGCGCTTTAAACTCTGCTCGCACAATTGCCCCACGGGTGGGAACAACGTTAGCGACCGCGTTATCTAAATCGACGTTATCAGCCAGGGTATTGGTATCCAGCGCCACTCTATTTTCGCGATATTCAGTGGCATAAGGCAGCACGGCATAACCGCGCCAGTCGGTACGCACCCCCGTCTGGTTTTCGACTTTTGCATCTTTTGCGCCAGGCGCTTTAACAAGCACCACCGTATCGTTTAACGGCTGCCCCAGCGTTATGCCATTGGCATGAGCCAGTACCCCACCGCTGACTCCGTAATAGAACTGCTTAATATCATCGTTATGGCTGTAACCGATGTTGGCATTGCCGTAGCCACCGCGATAATTCAGCGTGGCGTAGCCTGTACTTCCGCTATTACCATCGCCTCCCCCGGCATAGCCGGTTTGCACGCTATAGCTGAGGTTGTTGTCTTCCAGCAACGTACCGTATACACCAGCCAGATTGGTCATCCGACCGTTGAGATCGTGCGACATGCTGTAGCTGGCACTGGCATGTCGCCACTGAGATTTACTGTCAGAACGCAGCCAGTGGCTGAAAGGAATGTTGACGTTAAGAGCTAACATCTGATCCCGTCCTTTTTGCCAGGCGTTTTTCGTCAGGCTATAGCTGAGCGTCCAGTTGATATCTTCGAACGCAGTATTTAATCCAGCCTGGAATTGCTCATCGACATTACTTGTTCCCCAATAAGTTTGATGGCTACCACTCAAATACAGTGTTGATGTGCGCCCGAGTTGCTGAGTAACAGTGAGCTGTAATTTCCCGCGTTTGTTATAAGCGAGGTTGTAATAGTCGGTGAATTTCGGCTTAACCTGAATAACACCATCCTGCGTTTCAATGTTGTAGCCATTCATTCGGCTGTATGTTGTATCAGCGAAATTAAAATATCCGCTGGTCGAATAGCGGTAACCCACTAACTGAATATTCGTGCCTGACTCATTGAGCGATTTGTTATAGAGAAAACGCACCGATTGTCCGTCATGCTGACTTTCATCGGGAAGTGTGGCATTAGCCTGCGTCATATCCACCGACAGAGCGCCCAGTGCCCCCATGTTTTTCCCGATACCGAAATTAAAAGCACGATAACGATCCGCCAGTTGCGTTCCACCATATATTGTCCAGCCAGCCGGAAGGCCGTGGAGTAATGTGCTCTGGAAAAAGCGGGGTTTTTCCTGCTGCGCATTTCCACTACGGTATTCTCCTGCCGTAATGGAATAACGTGTATGCCCTTCACGTTGCAAAAGCGGGACTGACGAATAGGGTACGGTAAAGATCTGCGTGCTACCGTCAGCCTCTTTAATCGTTACCTGCAAGTCACCACTATTACCTGCGGCATAGATATCGTTGATGGTAAAAGGCCCCGGTGGCACCGTACTATTATAAATGTCATACCCATTTTGTTTAATAGTGACCTGTGCAGTACCACGCGCAATACCGTGGATCACCGGGGCAAATCCTCTTTGGCTATCGGGTAACATATTGTCATCTGAGGCCAATTGTGCGCCGCGAAAGTTAATACCATCGAAAATATCGCCCTGGGTATAACCATCGCCCAGCGTCAGTCGGGAACGTAACGGAATGATGTCTCGCTCAAGCCAGGTATTGATATGCTGCCATTTATTTTTGCTACCTGATAAATTTCCGCTACTGTTATAACTCCAGGTGGTATTGTCGCGTAAACGCCATGCACCAATATTTAACCCACTCTGTAGGTTTAAATATGCATAATGGCTGTTACCCCCAACCCGATTCTGCACACTATTTCCACTGAAGTTATAATTGAGCAATCCGGCATTAATACCGGGATCCCATAACTCAGGAGGAATATAACCACGCGCGCGATTACTCATAAATGCCTGAGGGATCGTCAGGTTGAGTCGCTGCTGACCAACATCTAAATGCGCAGTAGCGTCATGGATCATTGTGGTTAATGGCACGCAGGCATCATCCGCCAGCAGATTCATACCGGAGACAGAAGCTGTATTCAGCCCCATACTGGCGAGTTGAGCGCGAGTCAGGCAAGGGACAATCCCTTGTTCACTGTCACCCGTATTAAACGTGACGTCACGCGTCGCCATATAACCATTATTCAAATAGATATCGACGCGATACGTCCCCGGCGGTAATTCTTGCCCATTTTCAAAACGCGATAAATCAGCCACAGCCTGGGGATCATCCGCTAAAAAACGCGGATTAAAATAGAGTTCGGCAGATGACAAAGGTGCCTGTGCGACAAAAGCACAGGCAACAGAGAGTCGGACAAAAAAACCAGCCAGACGAGGCTTACGAATATGTAAGCATTGTGTGTTTCGCTGGTAAAGTCTTAAATTCAGATATGACATTATTCCTCCGGTTAAAATTACCCGGCTGTCAATTCTTTTTATTCAGGCGAAAAATTCCCCCTGCGTTACTCCATTACGCCCGTCATTTTTGGGGTAAGTGCGCCATAATCATTTATTGTTCGGTAAGTAATATTGCTTCCTGCATCAGGAGGCAATTTAACCGTGCTTTCGCCCATTGGAGGCACCAATGCATTTTCAAGAATCCGTGTTCCGGCATTTAACTCTGTTACCGTCAGGTAATAGGGTGTCGGGTTAATCAACGTCAGAGAATTTGCGCCGCGACGGAATCTTAATTTTTCTGCGGCCTGATCGGGTGGCAACGCTAATTTAGCCGGGCGATAGTACAGTTTAATGCGGCTGATAATTGCGAGCTGTAGCGTATTCTCGGTCAATTTTGATTTATCCATTGACGGAATCGCTTTGACATTCATCCAGAACAAACTTTCCCGATCCTGCGGCAATTGGTTATTTGTGGCATCAAGAATACGCAAGGTATTCTCTTTTTTTCCCTTCATCGCAAACAGAGGTGGCGTCACGATAAAACGACCATCCTTTACACCATCGGCATTTTCTACCCATGATTGAATTAAATAGGTGCTATTCTCATCATTATTTGTCACGGCAAGTTGCACTTGTTTTTGCCCTGCAGGATAAATTACGCGTGTCGCACCTAAGGCCACTCCCGCTTCAGCACGTCCGGCAACCATCATTGCCATGATCATCAGGATACCTGCCAGTAAGCAGAATGTTATTTCCTGCGATTTCCTTACATTGACGTTTTTATTACTCACTGTCCTGTTCCTGTTATCACATTGTCTGCTGAACAATTACTGATAGGTTAAAGAGAACCAGGCCTGGGCATTGGCGATGCCGCCAGTAACCCGACGCCCGGTAGCACGATATTTGGCGATGAAATTTAACGAAGTAGAGCCAGAGTAAAGCCGCTTCCAGTTCACAGGAGGACGATTAATCGGTACGAGGTTTCCTTCATCATCAAACAACGCTACACCAATATTGGTTGCTATCCCTGGCCCCTCTCCCACAGAAAGCACATCCGGATTTTTACCATCCGCGACACCGTGAAAAGCCACGCCCACACGTTCACTCACCACCGTGCTACATTCCCGTAAATGAATAACAAAAGGCACCGGTGCGCTATCTTCCCCTACCGCATGAAACCGGTTACTGCTGATTTGCCCCATATTGACCGTCATTTGTTTATCACCGGCCTCAATCCGGCAAGTTTCCGCAATAATGACGCCCTGAAATTGCATATTTCCGCCGGGCAACGTGGTGTTCCATTTATTTCCGGCCAGAGCAAACATCGGCAGCAACAACGCTACTAGAAATAATCTCGTCCTTTTCATCATTATTCTTATCGCACAAGGAGTGGGCATCCTTGCCCATAATGACGTCCCTAAACCTGAGTAGGTTATTGATACTGAACCTTGAAGGTCGCATCCGCATTAGCAGCACCAGGGGTTGCAGCACCGGTTGCAAAATAACGTGCCTGGAATGGAATGATGTTGGTTCCGTTGTTCAGGGTTGTTTGTGCGCTAAATGTCGCACCGTCCAGCGCCAGCGCAGTACCCGTTCTGTCCAGGATCTGCACACCAACATTTGTTGCGCTGCCCGCAGCTGAACTCTGCAGAGCCAGTACGTTGGTATGATTTCCATCAATTGCTGTGCCAAGGAAGGCAATGGCTGCTTTGTCTGCAACAGTGGTATCGCAATCATTCAGCTGAATGTTAAAACCGACAGCAGAACTGGTTGCACCTTCTTGTGCCAACGAAGCGGTACGCACTTGACCTAACTGAACAGTTTGATCAACAGAGCCTGCATCAACCGCACAAGCGGCGTTAACAACTTCCCCTTTAAAGTGAACTGTCCCACCATTTACCGTCGTAGCAGCGGCCAAAGCCGCTGTGGAACTGAGGGACAGAGCCGACAGAACAACGATTGCCAGAGTTTTAATTTTCATGCTGCTTTCCTTTTTAAATCTACGTATAAATCAATATGGGCAGTCGTTCTGTACACTTTGTTTTGGAAACGAGTTTGACTGCCAACACTGCACAGTTTCCCCCCAAAAAATGAAACATTTGGGGCCATTTTGACTCATAGAGGAAAGCATCGCGCACGAACTTTTTCAGTTTATTTGTTGGCTTTATGTTCTGTGATTATATTTATTCATAGATTTTTATATTGAATGAGGTGGTTTTTGGAGAGAAGAATGAGGAAGTTGCTTCGAGAAAGAGAGACGTTATCTTTACGTAAAGCGGAGGTGATGTGAAATTAATTTACAATAGAAATAGTCTACATATCAAACAGTTAGTTGATTTTTGTCGTTTTTTGATGTTTTTATGCTTGAGAAAAAATACGAAACTTTTTTATGATATGGACAGTTTGGCCCCAATTGTCTTGTATTTTTTTATTTTTTCATTTTCTTATCAATAAGTTATATCAAACCTCTTCTCTTTTTAATTTTTCGTTTATGAGATTATTTCTTTCCCATAATCCGGCAAAACGTGCTGCATTACTGGCGGTATAACGCACAGTATGGCGAATATTTCGATGCCCCAGATAATCCTGAATTAAACGGGTATCAGCACCGCGCTCCGCCAGTTCATAACCGCAAGCATGTCTTAACATATGAGGGTGAGTCTGCGTCACGGTTCCAGCTTCAATACCGGCATCACGAATGATGCGATAGGCCTGCTGACGAGAAAGTCGACTTCCACGACGGGAAATAAATATGGCGTCGGTCTGCTCAGCGCCTTTCCAGTTAGCACGTTCCTGGGTCCAGCGTTCTACAGCTTCACGCTCATCAAAACGTAATGGGTGAACTGTAGAAAATCCGTTCTTCAGCCGTCGAATATTTATTCGACCTTCATTAAGGTCAAGATCTTGATAATGCAAATCAAGCAGCTCACTAATACGCATCCCATGCCGATATGCCAACAGAATAAGACAATAATCTCTGGCGCCCGTTGCCCCATAGCAAACCGCTTGCATCATTGCCTGAACTTCTTTACCGGTAAGATAACGACGTTTACTCACAATAGTAGTACTCCTGACTGAGATATATTTGAATGAATACCTATAGGAAACCTCAAACGGTCAAAATTAGCCCAATAGATAAAAAGATAATCACACATAAAGTTATGTGGTTATCAGTCAATTACATTAAACATCATACAAAAATAAAATATCACTGATGTGACAACATCTATTTTCATTGATTTAATTCAATATAACAATAGATAGCACCTGATTAACTCCCAGTTGCTTAAAAAATAAAGAAAAAAGTGCAGAAAGAGAAGGATCTAAGTGATATGTAAATTTATGAATGCTTTTGTTTGTTTATTTCGAATAAAATAAACCATTGTATTTTGTATGTGTATGGTTAAGCTAATGTTTATTATGATAATTAAGAATTACACCAACAATAACATCAATTAATAAATGGTTAATTATTATTGATATATCGTAAGAATAATGTAGGTTTTAACACCATCCCTGGTATCTCATCCATCTTTATAAAACAGCGTGACGCTGTCGACCTCTGGGTCTGTCCCAGATGCCGTAAAAACGCCCTGCATTGCTGGCGGTATACCAGACGGTATGACGAATATTACGATGCCCAAGATAATCCTGGATAAGTCGTGTATCTATTCCCATATTCGCCAAAGCAAAACCACACGAATGGCGTAACATGTGCGGATGAATCTCCAGTGATAGCCCGGCATTACCACCTGAAGTCGAGATAATATGGTAAAACTGTTGACGAGAAAGCGGATTCCCTTTGCGTGATAAAAATACCCACTCACTCTCAGCATGTGGATAAGAAGTACGCGTACTCAACCAGTTTTTTAAAGCCTGAACTTCTTTGTTCAATAGCGGGTGCGTCGTTGAAAAGCCTTTTTTTAATCGATGGATATATATGCACTTTGCCTTCAGATCAATATCCGAAATTCTCAATCGGCAAATTTCACTCGCCCGAAAGCCATGAATAAAACAAAGCAAAGTCAGACAATAATTGCGTGCAGCATGAGGCCCGGTATTTGCTGCTTTAAGGAGTGACTCGATTTCACTGTGGGTCAGGAAGTTCCTTTTTTTGTTATCAGCCTTATTCTTCATCGTTTTCCCTTATTATTACAGACGCGCACTAGCTGTGCTGGGTTAGCAATAATCCAACATTGTAATCCTGATTATGTTTATAAAAGCGAATGTTTGCTTAATGACTAACGCAAGTGGACCAGCTCTTTTGAATGAACTTAAATAGAATGGCGATAGCTACTTATAATAACTTTGCCATACAACGCTATGCTCTTGCATGCTATGTTCTTTTATATATTTTCAATCTGAGACGAATCTAATAATAACCCTCATCATCAATGTAACTAATCTTATCTATATATCACGTGATATGTTCTGTAACAAGTAAAATCAACATAAAAAAAATTCAGCAAAATTTAATTTTTTGTTCAACGCGCCATCTCACATATAACATTATTAGTCAACTCCATTTTCCTCAAAATTGCTATTTCATGAGATTCCTTAATTTTTAAGTGGCTATTATCATGCTAATGCTTAGTTCCCTAGCCATTATTACCATTTGGTTTGTAAATTCATGCAGTGAGATTGTTATATTCCTTTCCAGACCGTGTATTGTCCAAAGATATGGGGGGAAGTCTGCATGCACCTTTTTTCATCTACATTCGTGTTAAATATGGTGTGGTTACTTCAACTTAATCTTTTCTTACTCACTACTATTTACTGGCGATACGGCAAATAACCGATCCCCCCCCATCCTGAAGTGTGCTGAACATCAACGAGCCAGCCCTGGACAGGATCAGAAACTCCTCTACTACATACCAGGTTGCCCTTAGTCTCAGAACGTTAAAACATATTTTATGATGAGAATTATTGTCAATCTGATAGCAGATAAACACTCATTTTCACCATACCTGAGGAGTTAGCTTGTAAACCCGGCACTGCCGAAAATCATTAAAAATACATTGTAAACAATTAGTTAATAACAAAACTTCAGTTTCATGAAGGCAGTCGACAATGACCATCTGGCCTTACATAACATCTTTACCTTCGAAAAATATCGACATATTTTGTGACGCGAATTGCAAATCTGGTTTTGTTGTATGGATTGCGTGATTTTTGATCTGGTATAACAGGTATAAAGGTACACACAAGAGATAAATAAGACGACTCATATCGCAATCTAATACAAACATCCCTGGCGTCCTCTCTTATCGGGTGATGAAAGAGCACTTCAGTCTGACAGGAGTATGAAAATGAGATCAACAAACAATCCATTTTATGACACTGGCTAAAAATGGATTTAGTAAGTGAAATAGCTTACGAACACTAAAATCAAATAAACATCAGAATAGATTTAATACTCAGGTATTTAATCCAGATCTCTGTTTATCTTAAATTATGTGGAAAGCAATTTCTCACAGGAGGCATTATACAAAAAAAATAAAATATAATTATCCGTGGCCAATGACGCTATAAGCCTGGCAAAAAAGAGCACATAACATAAATGCTATTTGTTTATTCGGACTTCGTATTACTTTCTGTATTCTACAAATGAGTGAAATTTATGAAAAAGGCTAAAATACTTTCTGGCGTATTATTACTCTGCTTTTCGTCACCATTAATTTCTCAGGCTGCAACACTGGATGTGCGTGGTGGATATCGTAGTGGAAGCCATGCCTATGAAACTCGACTCAAAGTCAGTGAGGGGTGGAAAAATGGATGGTGGGCAAGTATGGAAAGTAATACCTGGAATACCATTCATGATAATAAAAAGGAAAATGCCGCATTAAATGATGTTCAGGTTGAAGTTAATTACGCGATTAAACTTGATGATCAATGGACCGTGCGCCCAGGAATGTTAACCCATTTTAGCAGCAATGGCACACGCTATGGACCTTACGTAAAACTGTCATGGGATGCGACAAAAGATCTCAATTTTGGCATTCGCTATCGTTACGACTGGAAAGCTTACCGACAACAAGACTTATCTGGTGATATGTCTCGTGATAACGTTCATCGTTGGGATGGATATGTCACTTACAATATTAATAGTGATTTCACCTTCGCATGGCAAACGACGCTGTACAGCAAACAAAACGATTATCGCTATGCAAACCATAAGAAATGGGCGACGGAAAATGCATTTGTTCTACAATACCATATGACGCCCGATATTACGCCATACATAGAATATGACTACCTTGACCGTCAGGGTGTTTACAACGGTAGAGATAATTTATCGGAAAACAGTTATCGCATTGGTGTGTCATTTAAACTGTAGTAGACAGGAGACAGTCACAATGAATAAAACAATAACGGCACTTGCTATCATGATGGCTTCATGTGCCGCAAACGCGTCGGTATTACCAGAAACTCCTGTGCCATTTAAAAGTGGTACTGGTGTAATTGATAACGACACTGTCTACATTGGTTTAGGTAGCGCAGGTACGGCATGGTACAAGCTGGATACGCAAGCCAAAGATAAAAAATGGATAGCTCTGGCGGAATTCCCCGCTGGCCCGAGAGATCAAGCAACCTCTGCCTTTATTGATGGTAATTTGTATGTATTTGGCGGTGTTGGTAAAAACAGTGAGGGGTTAACTCAGGTATTCAACGACGTACACAAATATAATCCCAAAACCAATACCTGGGTTAAATTAATGTCGCACGCACCGATGGGCATGGCAGGTCATGTGACCTTTGTACACAACGGCAAAGCCTATATTACTGGCGGCGTTAACCAAAATATCTTTAATGGCTATTTTGAAGATCTCAAGGAGGCAGGAAAAGATTCAGCGGCTATAGATAAAATCAACACCCACTATTTTGACAAAAAAGCAGAAGATTATTTCTTCAATAAGTTCCTGTTGTCTTTTGATCCCTCTACACAGCAATGGAGTTACACTGGCGAATCCCCCTGGTATGGTACGGCTGGTGCAGCGGTAGTAAATAAAGGTGATAAAACCTGGCTTATTAATGGCGAAGCAAAACCAGGACTGCGAACTGATGCTGTATTTGAGCTTGATTTCACCGGCAATGGCATAAAATGGAATAAACTTTCTCCCGTCTCCTCCCCAGATGGCGTAGCTGGCGGTTTTGCAGGTATTAGCAATGACTCTCTTATATTTGCCGGGGGAGCCGGATTCAAAGGTTCACGAGAAAATTACCAGAACGGTAAAAACTATGCGCATGCAGGTCTGAAAAAATCGTATAGCGCCGATATTCATCTTTGGCATAACGGGAAATGGGAGAAATCTGGCGAACTGTCGCAAGGTCGGGCCTACGGAGTATCATTGCCCTGGAATAATAATTTATTGATTATTGGCGGTGAAACTACGGGCGGCAAAGCTGTGGCGGATTCAGTGTTGCTCTCTGTGAAAGATAATAAAGTTACTGTGCAAAACTAACTTTTCAGGGCTCCAGCAAAGGAGCCCTGCGCTCAATGGCTCATCACCCGTTGTCATTCAATTACGCATATATATGAACACGATAATATCGCCCGATTATTACTATGTTCTTACCGTTGCCGGACAATCTAATGCCATGGCATATGGCGAAGGACTCCCGTTACCAGACAGTGAAGATGCGCCTCACCCCAGAATAAAACAACTGGCAAGATTTACACAGACGCATCCCGGTGGCCCGTCATGTCAATTTAATGACATTATTCCACTAACTCACTGCCCACACGATGTTCAGGATATGCGGGATTATCACCATCCTCTGGCAACGAATCATCAAACACAATACGGTACAGTTGGACAGGCACTGCATATTGCGCGGAAATTATTGCCCTTCATTCCTGATAATGCTGGCGTTCTCATCGTTCCTTGTTGCCGTGGCGGATCGGCTTTTACCGCAGGCTGCGAAGGAACATATTCAGAACAGCACGGAGCCAGCCATGATGCATGTCGTTGGGGAACGGATACTCCGCTGTATCAGGATTTAGTCAACAGAACGCGAGCTGCACTGGCGAAGAATCCGCAGAATAAATTCCTCGGCGTATGCTGGATGCAGGGCGAATTTGACTTAATGACGAGTGACTACGCGTTACACCCTCAATATTTTAATAATATGGTTGAGGCCTTTCGTAAGGATTTAAAGCAGTACAGTTCTCAGCTTCTGAATACTAACACTTCCGCTGCTCCGTGGTTCTGCGGCGATACCACCTGGTACTGGAAAGAAAATTATCCTCATGCGTACGAAACTCTTTATGGCAATTACAAAAAGAATGCCTTAACCAATATTATTTTTGTCGGCTTCCAGCAACAAGACGAACGAGGGCTAACGAACGAGCCTGATGAAGATCCGGACGATTTAATCACGGGATATTACGGTTCAGCGTACCGAACGCCAGAAAACTGGACAACGGCGCTACGAAGCAGTCATTTTAGCTCGGCAGCCCGTCGGGGGATTATTTCCGACAAATTTGCTGACGTTATTTTGCGGTTTTGGCAGGAAGAGTGAGCACTCACAAATTTGATTTATGCGCATCCATCAATGCTCTGGACTCTGTTGGTAATCTTCAGCCTCTTCAAACGGTATCTACAACGATTATGTAATCACAACCTATGCAACATAGGGCGATTGCGCTTGTAGAAAATAATAATGCAGAAAACTTTGTTTAACGCTATTCAGACGGGCAACAGATACAAAAAAAGACGCTTTTCAGCGTCTTTCTTTTGGAATATTGGTACTGAGGATGGGACTCGAACCCACAAGCCCGTTAGGGCACTACCACCTCAAGGTAGCGTGTCTACCAATTCCACCACCTCAGCACAGATACTATTCTTAGTTCGGGATATCGCTGGTCGGCTTAGCCGGAGCAGCTGGCTGAGTTTGTTCGGTTTTCGCCGGAGCACTCAGATTTTCCCATTCGCTACCTTTATTGGTTTTGTTGCTGTTGATGTTACCCAGCACCAGACTGATGATGAAGAACAACGTTGCCAGCACAGCCGTCATACGGGTCATGAAGTTGCCAGAACCACTTGAACCAAACAGCGTAGCGGAAGCGCCTGCTCCGAAGGAGGCTCCCATATCAGCGCCTTTACCTTGCTGCAGCATGATCAGACCAACAAGGCCAATTGCTACAATAAGGAAAACTACTAAAAGAGCTTCGTACATAATCAACCTGTTCCTTGCGGAGTTGCCGCGTACCAATGCTTCAACCAATAAAGCGGGAGAATTTAATCTTTCCCACTGAAGCGGGTGTGAATACTAACCAAAGCGAATGACCTTCGCAAGGGCAATTTTATTGCATTGTATCAACTGCGGAAAAAAACAGCAAAATAGATGTGCATAAGAAAAACAAAGGCGACAATCGCCGCCTTTTTAGCCAGTTAGTTATCGCATTAAACCGCTTTTACCGCATCAGCGATACGGTGAGCAAACTCGGTGACCTGCGCTTCGTCTTCACCTTCAACCATCACGCGAATTAACGGCTCAGTGCCGGATTTACGCAACAGCACACGCCCACGGCTACCCAGCGCCGCTTCAACTTCGGCGGTCACGGCTTTAACAGACTCATGCTCCAGCGGATCGCCGCTGCCTGCGGTATAACGCACGTTAACCAGAATCTGCGGGAACATTTTCATGCCACTGCAAAGGTCGTGCAGGCTCATATGGTTACGCGCCATCGCCGCCAGCACCTGCAAACCAGCAACGATGCCGTCACCGGTAGTGGTTTTATCCAGCAGGATCACATGACCGGAGTTCTCTGCACCGATACGCCAGCCTTTTTCCTGCATTTTTTCCAGTACGTAGCGGTCGCCCACTTTCGCACGTGCAAATGGAATGCCTAACTGTTTCAGCGCCAGTTCCAGCCCCATGTTGCTCATTAATGTACCCACCGCGCCACCACGCAGCTGCCCCTGACGAAGACCTTCACGCGCGATGATATACATGATCTGATCGCCATCGACTTTATTGCCTTCATGGTCAACCATAATCACGCGGTCGCCGTCGCCGTCAAAGGCAATGCCGAGATCTGCTTTTTCAGCCAATACGCGTGCCTGTAGCGCACGAACATCAGTTGCCCCCACTTCGGCATTGATGTTTACGCCGTTCGGCTCACAACCGATGGCGATAACGTTCGCTCCCAACTCGCGCAGCACGTTTGGCGCGATGTGATAAGTCGCGCCATTTGCGCAATCCACCACAATCTTCAGTTCACTGAGGCTAAGTTCGTTCGGGAACGTGGCTTTGCAAAATTCGATATAGCGACCCGCAGCATCAACGATACGGCTGGCTTTACCCAGTTCTGCCGAATCAACGCAGCTAATCTCTTTTTCCATTTCAGCTTCGATGGCCTCTTCTACCGCATCCGGCAGTTTGGTGCCGTCGATAGAGAAGAATTTAATGCCATTATCGTAGAACGGGTTATGCGATGCGGAAATCACAATCCCGGCCTCTGCGCGGAAGGTACGCGTCAGATAAGCCACTGCCGGTGTTGGCATCGGGCCGGTAAAAAGTGCGGAAAGTCCCGCTGCCGCCAAACCCGCTTCCAGCGCCGACTCCAGCATATAGCCAGAAATACGCGTGTCTTTACCAATAATGATCTTACGGGAACCATGACGCGCCAGCACTTTACCTGCTGCCCAGCCCAGCTTCAGCACAAAATCAGGGGTGATCGGCGCATCCCCAACACGACCACGGATCCCATCGGTCCCGAAATATTTACGATTACTCATAGCGTTTGTTTTCCTTTGCAGACAGAGTGGCTTCCACCACTCGCATCGCTTCTACGGTTTCTTTGACGTCATGAACACGAATGATGTGTGCGCCCTGCATCGCAGCAATAACTGCACAGGCCAGACTACCGCTCAGGCGTTCGGACGGCCCCACGTTCAGCAGTTGTCCAATCATCGATTTTCGTGACATACCCACCAACAGCGGCAGGTTGAAATGGTGAAATTCAGCCAGACGCGCCAATAATGAATAGTTATGGTGGAGATTTTTACCGAAACCGAATCCCGGGTCGAGCAACAATTTCTCTTTTGCGATACCCGCCCGTTCACAGCGTGCTATTTGCTCAATAAAGTAGCGATTCACTTCAGCATAAACATCGTCATACTTCGGCGCTTCCTGCATGGTCTTTGGATTTCCCTGCATATGCATCAGGCATACGGGTAAACCAGTTTCCGCAGCCGCTTCCAGAGCGCCAGGTTCGGAAAGGGAGCGGATATCGTTAATGATGTGAGCGCCCACTTTCGCCGACTCACGGATAACTTCCGGTTTGGAGGTATCCACAGAGATCCAGACTTCGAATCGTTGCGCAATTGCCTCAACCACCGGAATAACACGTTGCAACTCTTCTTCAACACTCACTTCCGCTGCACCTGGACGCGTAGACTCTCCACCAACGTCGATAATCGTCGCGCCAGCGTTGATCATCAGATTCGCATGTTTCACTGCATCAATCAGAGAGTTATGCGTACCACCATCAGAAAAAGAATCTGGCGTGACGTTGAGTATCCCCATCACGTGAGGATGGCTAAGATCCAGTGAAGTGCCCTGGGCAAAGAGTTTCATGGTGTTATCCCTGGTATAAATTGATAAGAAAAAACCCCGGAGCACGCCCCGGGGTTTTCGGTACAAATACAGTCATCTGATGCGGGAACTTACTTGTCGCCTAACTGCTCTGACATGGTGTTACCCGGATTTGGCGTACGTGGTTCATCAACCGGACGCGGCGCCTTTGGAGTGCCATTATTGTCAGAATTGTTAGATGCTCCCGACTCATCCCAACCTGCAGGCGGGCGTACATCGCGACGAGCCATCAAGTCATCAATCTGCGGTGCGTCGATGGTCTCATATTTCATGAGTGCATCTTTCATCGCATGAAGAATATCCAGGTTGTCGTTCAACAACTGACGCGCACGATTATAGTTACGTTCAATCAGTGACTTCACTTCCTGGTCGATGATACGCGCGGTTTCATCGGACATATGTTTTGCTTTCGCCACGCTACGACCGAGGAAAACTTCACCTTCTTCTTCCGCATACAGCAGCGGACCGAGTTTTTCAGAGAAGCCCCACTGGGTCACCATGTTACGCGCCAGGTTAGTCGCAACTTTAATATCGTTCGACGCACCGGTAGAAACATGTTCTGGTCCGTAGATGATCTCTTCTGCCAGACGACCGCCGTACAGGGTACTAATCTGACTTTCCAGTTTCTGTCGGCTGGCGCTGATTGCGTCGCCTTCAGGCAGGAAGAAGGTCACACCCAACGCGCGACCGCGCGGGATAATCGTTACTTTGTGCACCGGATCGTGTTCCGGCACCAGACGACCAATAATCGCGTGGCCAGCTTCGTGGTAAGCAGTCGATTCTTTCTGCGCTTCCGTCATCACCATGGAGCGACGTTCCGCACCCATCATGATTTTGTCTTTCGCTTTTTCGAATTCAACCATTGATACAACGCGTTTGTTGCCACGTGCCGCAAACAGTGCCGCTTCGTTCACCAGGTTCGCCAGGTCTGCACCGGAGAAGCCTGGTGTGCCTCGAGCAATAATTGCCGCATCAACATCTGGCGCCAACGGTACGCGACGCATATGCACTTTCAGGATCTGCTCACGCCCACGGACATCTGGCAGACCAACCACAACCTGACGGTCGAAACGACCAGGACGCAGCAGTGCCGGGTCGAGAACGTCCGGACGGTTAGTCGCCGCGATAACGATGATACCTTCGTTACCTTCGAAGCCATCCATCTCAACCAGCATCTGGTTCAGGGTCTGTTCACGCTCATCATGACCACCACCCAGACCAGCGCCACGCTGGCGACCTACGGCGTCGATTTCATCGATGAAGATGATGCACGGTGCCGCTTTCTTAGCCTGTTCGAACATGTCACGCACACGAGACGCACCCACACCGACGAACATTTCTACGAAGTCAGAACCGGAGATGGTAAAGAACGGAACTTTCGCTTCACCTGCAATGGCTTTCGCCAGCAGCGTTTTACCCGTACCCGGAGGACCGACCATCAGGACGCCTTTCGGGATCTTACCGCCCAGTTTCTGGAAGCGGCTCGGCTCACGCAGATACTCAACCAGTTCGGCAACTTCTTCTTTTGCTTCGTCGCAACCAGCAACATCAGCAAAGGTCGTTTTGATCTGATCTTCCGTCAACATGCGCGCTTTGCTCTTACCGAACGACATCGCGCCTTTACCGCCGCCGCCCTGCATTTGACGCATGAAGAAGATCCAGACACCAATCAGTAACAGCATCGGGAACCATGAGATGAAGATAGAAGCCAGCAGGCTTGGCTCTTCAGGCGGTTCACCGACAACCTTGACGTTCTTGGTCAGCAGGTTATCCAGTAGTTTCGGATCCTGAACCGGAATGTAAGTGGTATAACGGTTACTATCTTTCTTGGTAACGTTGATTTCACGTCCGTTGATACGCGCTTCACGAACCTGGTCGTTATTGACCTCTTGTAGGAAGGTAGAGTAATCCACCTTACGGCCATTAGACTCGCTGGGCCCAAAGCTCTGGAATACTGACATCAGCACAACGGCAATGACCAGCCAGAGTATTAGGTTTTTCGCCATGTCACTCAAGGGATTAACCTCTTATTACAACTGTGTTAAAAACAGCGTCAGGATACTCTATATCCAGCATCTTTCAAACTTTCGTCTGAAATCTCCCGGTTAGGGTTTACGCCCGGTCGCTACAATATACACTTCCCGCGAACGTGCACGAGAAGAGTCCGGCTTACGAACTTTGACCTTCGTAAACAGGGAGCGAATTTCCCTTAGATACTCATCGAAACCTTCGCCCTGGAACACCTTCACTACAAAACTGCCACCCGGCGCTAACACATCACGACACATTTCTAGCGCCAGTTCCACCAGATACATGGCACGGGGGATATCCACCGCCGGTGTTCCGCTCATGTTTGGTGCCATATCGGACATGACAACCTGGACTTTGCTGTCGCCTACGCGTTCCAGCAGTGCTTTCATCACCAGTTCATCACGAAAATCGCCCTGAAGAAAGTCCACACCAACGATAGGATCCATAGGTAAAAGATCGCAAGCGATGATGCGGCCTTTGCCGCCAATTTGGGTGACCACATATTGTGACCAACCACCCGGGGCAGCACCAAGGTCGACAACCGTCATTCCCGGTTTAAAGAGTTTGTCACTTTGCTGTATTTCATCAAGTTTAAACCAGGCACGGGAACGTAACCCCTTTTTCTGTGCCTGTTGAACATATTTATCGCTAAAGTGTTCCTGAAGCCAGCGGCTGGAGCTGGCAGAACGCTTCTTACCTGTCATTTAACTTTCCCATTGGGATAACTCATCGTAACCAATTGCGTAAATTTTTACGCGCCTATTTGGTGATATATGGGAGATGGCGGTAGAATGACCCGTTTTCAATCCCAACGTAAGCAAAAAAATACGATGAATCTGAGTACTAAACAAAAACAACACCTGAAAGGTCTGGCACATCCGCTCAAGCCAGTTGTTCTGCTTGGCAGTAATGGTTTGACCGAAGGGGTGCTGGCCGAGATTGAACAAGCGTTAGAGCACCATGAACTCATCAAGGTGAAAATCGCCACAGAAGATCGCGAAACTAAAACCTTGATCGTGGAAGCTATCGTGCGCGAAACCGGCGCCTGTAATGTACAGGTCATCGGTAAAACGCTGGTGCTTTATCGCCCAACTAAAGAACGTAAAATCTCGCTGCCACGCTAAGATTATCCTAAAGTTACACACATTTTCTGTGTAAAACGAGGGATTTTCCGCAGGCAGGAGAGCAAAATGCCACGCTCTGTTCGTTGATAAAAGGCCGCATAGCGGCCTTTTTCCTTTCTTTACAATACATCAACATTTTGAGTATTGGGTAATTCTTACAGGTATTCTACCTTAATTACTTCAAATTCTACTTCGCCGCCTGGCGTTTTGATGACCACAACATCATCTTCTTCTTTGCCGATCAGGCCACGAGCGATAGGTGAGTTTACAGAAATCAGGTTTTGTTTAAAGTCAGCTTCGTCATCGCCTACGATGCGATAAGTCTGTTCTTCATCAGAATCCAGATTCAACACCGTTACGGTAGCACCAAAAATAACGCGGCCATTGTTTGGCATTTTGGTGACATCAATCACCTGCGCGTTCGACAGCTTGGCTTCGATGTCTTTGATACGGCCTTCGCAGAAGCCCTGCTGTTCACGCGCAGCGTGATATTCAGCATTCTCTTTCAGGTCGCCATGTTCACGCGCTTCCGCGATAGCAGCAATGATTTCAGGACGGCGCACAGATTTCAGAAAATCCAGCTCTTCGCGTAATTTTTCAGCGCCGCGTAAGGTCATCGGAATAGCTTGCATTTGTTATACCTCTTGAATATTCCTGATGGGGCGAGTCTCCACCCACCCCGGCTGTTCGGTCAGCCCGGCATAACTCCTCACCAGGCCAGAAGCAAAAAAATACCGACCCGGAAACAGGTTCCAGGTCAGCTACAATTCACATTTTGATGATCATTTTACCCTGAAGTTCCCGAAGGGTCATCGTTTACTTTATAGGGCGTTGCGCCGTAGTATGACGGCTCGATTCCAGGTTGTTAGCGCGAGATTATGCGATTTTCCAGATTTATCATCGGATTGACCAGCTGTATAGCGTTCAGTGTTCAGGCTGCGAATGTTGATGAGTACATTACTCAACTACCCGCTGGTGCCAACCTTGCCCTGATGGTGCAAAGAGTCGGCGCGTCTGCCCCCACGATTGATTACCACAGTCAGCAGATGGCGCTGCCCGCCAGTACGCAAAAAGTAATCACTGCGCTGGCTGCGTTGATTCAACTCGGCCCCGATTTTCGTTTTACCACTACGCTTGAAACCAAAGGTAATGTGGAAAACGGAGTGCTTAAAGGCGATTTAGTGGCGCGATTTGGTGCCGATCCGACGTTAAAACGTCAGGATATTCGCAATATGGTCGCGACTCTGAAAAAATCTGGTGTCACACAAATCGATGGCAATGTACTCATAGATACCTCCATTTTTGCCAGCCATGATAAAGCTCCCGGCTGGCCATGGAATGACATGACACAATGCTTTAGCGCACCACCCGCCGCTGCCATTGTTGACCGCAATTGCTTCTCCGTCTCGCTCTACAGCGCCCAAAAACCCGGTGATATGGCTTTTATACGCGTGGCATCTTATTACCCCGTTACGATGTTCAGCCAGGTACGCACCCTACCCCGTGGTTCTGCCGAAGCGCAATACTGCGAGCTGGATGTCGTGCCAGGCGACCTGAACCGCTTTACGCTGACCGGATGCCTGCCACAACGTTCCGAACCTCTACCGTTAGCCTTTGCGGTGCAAGATGGTGCCAGCTATGCCGGGGCGATTCTGAAAGATGAGTTAAAACAAGCGGGTATCACCTGGAGCGGAACACTGCTGCGACAAACGCAGGTTAACGAACCGGGAACGGTGGTGGCCAGTAAACAATCGGCTCCTTTGCATGATCTGCTTAAGATTATGTTGAAAAAATCAGACAACATGATCGCCGATACGGTTTTCCGCATGATAGGCCATGCGCGTTTCAATGTGCCTGGAACATGGCGGGCCGGATCGGACGCCGTGCGCCAAATTCTGCGTCAGCAAGCCGGTGTCGATATTGGCAACACGATTATTGCCGACGGCTCGGGACTTTCACGCCATAACCTGATTGCGCCTGCCACCATGATGCAGGTGCTGCAATATATCGCCCAACATGACAATGAGCTTAACTTTATCTCTATGCTGCCGCTGGCGGGTTATGACGGCTCGTTACAGTACCGTGCGGGTCTGCATCAGGCGGGCGTGGATGGCAAAGTCTCAGCGAAAACCGGTTCGTTGCAGGGGGTATATAACCTGGCGGGATTCATTACCACAGCGAGCGGGCAACGAATGGCGTTTGTGCAATATCTTTCTGGCTATGCAGTAGAACCGGCGGATCAGCGTAATCGCCGTATTCCGTTAGTGCGCTTTGAAAGCCGCTTGTATAAAGATATTTATCAGAACAATTAGTCAAAAAGAAACCCCGGCGCATGGTCGGGGTTTCAGATTATTGACAAAGTGCGCTTTGTTTATGCCTGATAAGCGTAGCGCATCAGGCTATTTGGCGTTTGTCATCAGTAATTAACGCTTGTAAATGAACTCAACGCCTTCTTCGTCGTCTTCGTCCCAGTCGTCATCCCAGTCTTCATCATCCTCTTCAGCAATTTCTTCAAGCTGCTGACGGTGATAATCATCCCACATGAATTCGACTTTCTCTGGCTGTTTCGCTTCTTCGGCCTGCACGACCGGGTTTTCAATGATAAAGGTCATCACATCCCAGCAGAGATCTTTAACGCCCAGTCCGCTTGCCGCAGAGATCAGATAATATTTATCTTCCCAGCCCAGCGCCTCAGCGATCGCTTTCGCTTTCTCTTCGGCTTCCGCTTTATCCAGCAGATCGATCTTGTTGAAGACTAACCAACGCGGTTTCGCCGCCAGATCCTGACTGTATTTTTCCAGCTCGC
Organism: Escherichia sp. Marseille-Q3837; assembly: GCF_916618735.1. NCBI lineage: Bacteria > Pseudomonadati > Pseudomonadota > Gammaproteobacteria > Enterobacterales > Enterobacteriaceae > Escherichia > Escherichia sp. Marseille-Q3837. The sequence continues at coordinate 317,572 of NZ_CAKAKC010000001.1, forward strand.
TGATAATAATACGCGCGTTTTCAACCGGATCGGTGCCGTCAATCGGATCGATATCGATAAGGTGCAACAGGACGCGGCAACGTTCCAGGTGCTTCAGGAAGCGAATCCCCAGACCTGCGCCTTCCGCAGCGCCTTCAATCAGCCCTGGAATATCGGCAACAACGAAGCTCTTTTCGTTGTCCATTCGTACCACACCCAGACTTGGCACCAGAGTGGTAAACGGATAGTCCGCTACTTTCGGTTTAGCCGCCGAAACAGCGCGAATGAATGTCGATTTACCAGCATTTGGCATCCCCAGCATACCGACGTCAGCCAGCAGCATCAGCTCCAGCAGCAACTCGCGCTTATCGCCCGGCGTGCCGTTGGTTTTCTGCCGTGGTGTACGGTTAACGGACGATTTGAAACGAGTATTGCCCAGACCGTGCCAGCCGCCCTTAGCAACCAGCAGACGCTGACCGTGTTTGGTCATATCGCCCATGGTTTCACCGGTGCCCTGATCGATAACACGCGTACCTACTGGTACTTTAATCGTCACATCTTTACCACGCTTACCGGTGCAGTCGCGGCTTGCGCCATTCTGACCACGCTCGGCGCGGAAAGATTTTTCAAAACGATAATCGATAAGCGTATTCAGGTTCTCGTCGGCTTCCATCCATACGTCACCGCCGTCACCACCGTCGCCGCCATCCGGGCCGCCTTTCGGAATATATTTTTCGCGGCGGAAGCTCACGCAACCATTACCGCCATCACCTGCAACGACCAGAATCGATGCTTCATCAACAAACTTCATTTTATTCTCCGTAAATCATTCGCCTGCGCGGGGTTGCGATACCACCGTTGTATGCTTACGTAATCCGCCCCAAATACGATGACCAATGGCGGAATACATCGCGCCCGCAACCACGACAAACGCACCGAGATAACCTAAAAGGTTTAACATCGGTCTGGCGAAGAAATCGGGCCAGGCCAGTGATAAAAGATCTGAAAAAAACAGCGTAAACAGTGGGGTGAGCGTGATTATCGCGCTCACCTGCGCTGCCTGCCAGCGAGCCATCGCTTCCGCCAGGGCGCCATATCCTACCAATGTATTCAGTCCGCAAAAAATTAAACATGCGAGCTGCCAGTGGCTAAGCTGCGCTATCACCCCAGGCTTTGCCAGAGGGAAGAGCGCAATTGTACATAAAGTGTACAGTAAAAATAGGATCTGCGGTGAGGCCAGCCGACGCAATAAAACCTTTTGCGCCACGCCATAACTCACCCAAACCGTCGCCGCACCGACCCCAAAGATAACTCCCCAGGTGTAATCGGTGAGCTTTGTAAATATCTCGACCAGACTGGTGTTAAAGAACATCACCAGGCCGCTCAGGAGCATCAATGCTCCCACAACCTGGGTGCTGCGCATTTTCTCTTTCAGGATAAATACGCTGGCAACCATCATGCCAACCGGCGAGAGTTGCCCAATCACCTGCGAGGCGGTCGGACTCAGGTATTGCAAGGATGAGCTGAACAGGATGAAGTTCCCAAACAGCCCGGCAGTCGCCACCGCCAGTAATATCAACCAGCGTGGCTTACGAAACACGCGTAATGGCGGCAGCTTCTTCTTCACCGCAAGAATGGCACCAAGGCCAATACTCGCCATCAAGAAACGGTAAAACACAATTGTCGGAGGTTCCATCACCTCCAGCACCTGCTTCATTGCGATTGGCAACGCCCCCCAGCAAATTGCTGTGGTGAGCGCCAAAAGAATGCCAATGCCTGCCTGCTGCTTCATACCGTATTCCCTGCAAAACGCATTTGCGGATTAACGCCGCACGATGCGCATTTTTACCGGCTATCGAATGTAAAAAGCCCCGCAACGTGTTGCGGGGCTTTCATCCGTTACCGGGACGCGAAAAACTTATTCAGCTTCGATGCTGATAAATTTACGGTTTTTCGGGCCTTTAACTTCGAATTTCACTTTACCGTCTGCTTTAGCAAACAGAGTGTGGTCACGACCGCAACCTACGTTAGTGCCAGCGTGGAATTTGGTGCCACGTTGACGAACGATGATGCTACCCGCCAGAACGGATTCGCCACCGAAACGCTTAACGCCCAGGCGTTTAGCTTCTGAATCGCGACCGTTACGTGTGGAGCCGCCAGCCTTTTTATGTGCCATTTGAAATCTCTCCTCAGGTCTTAGGCGCTGATGCCAGTAATTTTCACATCAGTGAACCACTGACGATGGCCCTGCTGCTTACGATAGTGTTTACGACGACGAAACTTAACGATTTTAACTTTCTCGCCACGACCGTGAGCAACAACTTCAGCTTTGATTACGCCGCCATCAACGAAAGGAACGCCGATTTTGACTTCTTCACCGTTTGCGATCATCAGCACTTCAGCGAACTCAACAGTTTCGCCAGTTGCGATGTCCAGCTTTTCCAGGCGAACGGTCTGACCTTCGCTTACTCGGTGTTGTTTACCACCACTTTGGAAAACCGCGTACATATAAAACTCCGCTTCCGCGCACACCTTTTCAATGATTCAGAGTGCGCTATAAATATTCACAATAGGGCGCGAATATTACGCAAAACGCACGCCTTTGACAAGTGCTACAGTCAATACACGAAGAAAAAAAACACAACTTGTACGGTAACGTTTATCTGTGCCATTTTTTCAGTACAATCACCCTATATTCCTAACCATAAACCCTAAGTTGCCTTTGTTCACAGTAAGGTAATCGGGGCGAAAAGCCCGGCTTTTGCGATGAATTTAGAAAAAATCAATGAGTTAACCGCGCAAGATATGGCGGGTGTTAATGCGGCAATCCTTGAGCAGCTTAATTCCGACGTCCAACTGATCAATCAGTTAGGCTATTACATCGTCAGCGGCGGCGGTAAACGTATTCGTCCGATGATTGCTGTACTGGCTGCACGAGCTGTTGGCTATGAGGGAAATGCGCATGTCACCATTGCCGCTCTGATCGAGTTTATCCACACAGCGACTCTGCTACACGATGACGTTGTGGATGAATCAGATATGCGCCGTGGTAAAGCTACCGCCAACGCCGCGTTTGGCAATGCCGCCAGCGTGCTGGTAGGCGATTTTATTTACACCCGCGCGTTCCAGATGATGACCAGCCTCGGCTCGCTCAAAGTGCTGGAAGTGATGTCTGAAGCCGTAAACGTCATTGCAGAAGGTGAAGTTCTGCAACTGATGAACGTTAACGACCCGGATATCACCGAAGAAAACTACATGCGCGTTATCTACAGCAAAACTGCACGTCTGTTTGAGGCTGCTGCGCAGTGTTCCGGGATTCTGGCAGGATGTACACCGGAAGAGGAAAAAGGCCTGCAGGATTATGGACGTTACCTCGGCACCGCTTTTCAGCTCATCGACGATTTGCTCGATTACAGCGCCGATGGTGAACAGTTAGGTAAAAACGTCGGGGACGATCTGAACGAAGGTAAACCGACGCTGCCGCTGCTACATGCGATGCATAATGGTACACCGGAGCAGGCGCAAATGATCCGTACTGCTATTGAGCAAGGCAACGGGCGTCATCTTCTGGAACCGGTTCTGGAAGCAATGAACGCGTGTGGATCTCTTGAATGGACGCGTCAGCGTGCCGAGGAAGAGGCAGACAAAGCCATCGAAGCGTTACAGATACTCCCGGATACCCCGTGGCGAGAGGCGTTAATCGGCCTTGCACATATCGCGGTTCAACGCGATCGTTAATTCCTTCCCTTTATCCCGCGTATTGCGCGGGATAACTCCAGTAAGTTCCATAAAAACACTTATTCAGTGCAATACCATCTGAATAATCAGCTTTTTGTCTTTATATATTCTGAATCTTCACACTATTTACATGAACTTTTTAGAGCAATGCGCCATCAGGAGTATAGTGATGCTCGATAGAACACATGTTCTGAATGAAAGCGACTAACTTAAGGAGTGAGGCAAGATGGAGAGTAATTTCATTGACTGGCATCCCGCTGACATCATTGCGGGTTTGCGCAAGAAGGGAACGTCAATGGCGGCGGAATCTCGCAGAAATGGTTTGAGTTCCTCGACGCTGGCAAATGCATTATCGCGTCCGTGGCCAAAGGGAGAGATGATTATTGCGAAAGCCCTGGGTACTGACCCCTGGGTTATATGGCCATCACGCTACCATGATCCGCAGACCCATGAGTTTATCGACAGAACGCAGTTGATGCGCAGCTACACTAAACCGAAAAAATGAGTGGTCTGGCGGTAGCCCCGCGAACGGGGCTGCCAGCTTTCAGACGATTACTCGCCTTTCACACGCTCGATATTCGCACCTAATGCACGCAATTTGTCTTCAATGCGTTCGTAGCCGCGATCGATGTGATAAATACGATCAACAACCGTAGTCCCTTCCGCAATACAGCCAGCCAGCACCAGACTTGCTGATGCACGCAGATCGGTCGCCATGACCTGTGCGCCGGAAAGTTTTTCGACACCGTGACAAATAACGGTATTGCTTTCAATCTCGGCTTGCGCGCCCATACGGCTCAGTTCTGGCACGTGCATAAAGCGGTTTTCAAAGACCGTTTCGGTGATGAATCCGGTGCCTTCTGCCACCAAGTTCAGCAGCGTGAACTGAGCCTGCATATCGGTCGGGAACGCCGGATGCGGCGCAGTGCGGACATTAACGGCCTTCGGACGTTTGCCATGCATATCCAGGCTAATCCAGTCCTCACCTACTTCAATGTCCGCTCCAGCGTCACGCAGTTTCGCCAGCACGGCGTCCAGAGTATCTGGCTGGGCGTTACGGCAGATAATTTTGCCGCGAGAGATTGCCGCTGCCACCAGGAACGTGCCGGTTTCGATGCGATCCGGCAGCACGCGATAGACACCGCCGCCTAAACGTTCCACACCTTCGATGACGATACGATCGGTGCCCTGACCGCTAATTTTCGCGCCCAGCGTAATCAGGAAGTTCGCAGTATCGACGATTTCCGGTTCACGCGCGGCGTTTTCAATAATCGTGGTGCCTTCCGCCAGGGTTGCAGCACACATGATGGTCACGGTTGCGCCGACGCTGACTTTATCCATCACGATATGCGCGCCTTTCAGACGCCCATCAACGGAAGCTTTTACGTAACCTTCTTCCAGTTTGATCGTCGCGCCTAATTGCTCAAGCCCGGAAATATGCAAATCAACCGGACGCGCACCAATCGTACAACCACCAGGTAGAGAAACTTGTCCCTGACCGAAACGTGCCACCAGCGGCCCCAGCGCCCAGATAGAGGCTCGCATGGTTTTGACCAAATCATAAGGTGCGCAGAATACATTAACGTCGCGGGCGTCAATATGCACAGAACCATTACGTTCTACTTTCGCACCCAGCTGGCTTAGCAGCTTCATTGACGTATCAACGTCTTTCAGTTTCGGTACGTTCTGGATCTCTACCGGTTCTTCCGCCAGTAGTGCGGCAAAAAGGATAGGCAGAGCAGCATTTTTAGCGCCGGAAATTGTGACTTCGCCCTGGAGCTTCGTTGGCCCCTGAACACGAAATTTATCCATTTAGTTTGTTCTCAGTTAACAATTCATATCCGCTACCGGCAAATCGCCCATAGCTCAAAAGCCGTTCAGTTTGCGATCTCGCGCCCACTCCGTAGGGGTATACGCTTTGATCGACACAGCATGAATGCGGTTATCCGCAATATATTCCATCAGCGGACCATAAACCGTCTGCTGTTTTTTAACCCGGCTCATGCCGTCAAACATCTCACCCACGGCAATAACCTGAAAGTGGCTGCCATCGCCGGAAACGTGGACTTCCTGGAGGGAGAGAGCGTTCATCAGCACGCTCTGAATTTCATTATTTTCCATGGGATCTTCATTCATCAGTTAATAAACCAGCAAAACATCTTAGAGCAAAGTTGCGCTGGCATAAATAAGCAAAAAGCCTTGCTGATAAATCAAACAAGGCTCGACTTGCAGGCGGATTTGCCGGACAGGCGGTTAACGCCTTATCCAGCCTGAAAAAATTTAACGAGGCAGGACATCAGACGGCAAATTATACAACTTTGCCAGGGTATACACCTTATCGTTTACCCCCTGAAGCGTCACGCTGTTGCCCTGCTTTTTCGCCAGATCGATAAGGTGGAGCAGCAGCGCCAGTCCACCGGTATCGACGCGGGACACGCGGCTAAGATCGATGCAGGTAATTCCCTTCACCGCTTCTTCACGCACTTCCCAAAGCGGTAGCAGTACGTCTTGATCCAACTCTCCGGTTAATACCAGAGTGTTGCCCGTCTGCACCCAGCTCAGTGACTCGCTCATTATTTTTTCTCTTCCAGAGTGATTTTCTGTTGAGAAATTGATTTCAGTTGCGCGGTCAGGCCGTCAATACCTTTGGTACGCAGCAGCGTTCCCCACTCGTTTTGTTTAGTGGTGATCATGCTGACGCCTTCGGCAATCATGTCGTAAGCCTGCCAGTTGCCAGTCTGGGAGTTTTTACGCCACTGGAAGTCCAGACGCACCGGCGGGCGACCATTCGGATCAATAATAGTAACGCGAATAGGCACAATGGTTTTGTCACCCAGCGGCTGTTCTGGCGCAATCTGGTAAGTCTGCCCGTGATACATCGCCAGCGCCTGACCATAAGCCTGCTTCAGGTACTCACGGAAAGCGGCAAAGTATGCATCACGTTGGGCTGGGGTCGCGCCCTTGTAATACTGACCCAGTACCAGTGCACCAGCGTATTTCACCTGCACATACGGCAGCAGTTCCTGATCGACGATAGTACGCAGGTAATCCGGGTTGGCCCGGATTTGCGGTTGCTCATTCTTCAGGCGATCGAACGTTTTCTGCGCCGCCTCGTCCATCAGCTTATACGGATTGGTTTGGTCTGCCGCAGTTGCCGCACTCAGCGGTGCAATCACCAGCAAAGCGACCATCATTAAACGTTTAAACATGCGTCGGTTCTCCTGAAATTATTTCGTTGTACCCACAGGTTCAGTGGTTTCATTATTACCTGGCGCAGCAGCTGGCGCATCGCCACTATTCTTATTGTCATCGCCTTTACTGCCGTAAAGGAACTGACCAATGAGATCTTCCAGCACCATCGCAGACTTGGTGTCCTGAATCGAATCGCCATCCTTCAGGATAGCAGTACCCAGTTCGGGGTCTTCAAAACCGACGTTTAACGCCAGATATTGCTCTCCAAGCAGGCCGGAAGTACGAATGCTCAGCGAACTGGTGTCAGGAATGTGGTTATAACGTTGTTCAATTTCCAGCGTCACGCGCGGCAGATAGGTTTTCGGATCCAGCGTAATATCTGCCACCCGACCGACGACAACGCCGCCAATGCTGACCGGAGAGCGCGCTTTCAGGCCGCCAATGTTATCGAACGTCGCATAAAGCGTGTAGGTCGGTTCAGTACGTATGGACGTCACGTTTGCCGCCTTCAGGCAGACAAACAGCGCCGCCAGCAGTGCTGCTAATAAAAAGATACCCACCCAAATTTCATTTTTTTTCGTTTGCATGAACTCAATTCCCAAACATCAATGCGGTCAGCACAAAATCCAGCCCCAGAACAGCCAGAGACGAGTGGACAACGGTGCGAGTGGTTGCCCGGCTAATCCCGGCAGAAGTCGGGATGGCGTCGTAGCCGTTAAACAACGAAATCCACGTCACCGTAATAGCGAACACCACGCTCTTAATCAGACAGTTGACCAGATCCATACGCCAGTCGACAGCATTTTGCATTGCCGACCAGAAGAATCCGCTATCAATACCTTTCCAGCTAACGCCGACCAGCGATCCGCCCCAGATCCCCACGGCGACGAAAATAATCGTCAGCAACGGCAATGAAATAACCCCAGCCCAGAAACGCGGAGAAATAACCCGACGCAGCGGATCGACCGCCATCATCTCCATGCTGGAGAGCTGCTCTGTGGCGCGCATCAAGCCGATTTCTGCGGTTAACGCCGAACCGGCTCGACCAGCAAACAGCAACGCAGCAACCACCGGCCCCAGTTCACGCAGTAGCGATAACGCCACCAGCATACCCAGACTGGTTTCCGCACTATAAGTGGTCAGCACCAGATAACCTTGCAGACCCAGCACCATTCCGATGAATACGCCAGAAACCACAATAATCAGCATTGACAGGACGCCGACATTATAGAGCTGACGCACCAGCAGCGGCGCATGTTTACGAAATTCCGGTTTGCCGACCAGCGCATTGAATAACATTAACCCGGCCCGTCCGAACGTTCTCAGGGTTTTAATCCCTTTATGTCCAAGCGAGGCCAGCGCATTTAACAGCATGAGTGGCTTAACTCCCTGGTAAAAGATCAGCGTGATAATCGCCGGCAGGATAGCGGAACGGAACAGGTCCGTCAGCTATCCCGTCCAGAAACTGACGTACGCGCGGATCAGGATTCGCCTGCAACGCCTGGGCGCTACCGTGAGCGACAATTTTTTTATCCGCCAGAATCCAGGCGTGATCCGCAATACTTAAGACTTCCGGCACATCGTGAGAAACTACCACGCAGGTCACGCCCAGCGCGCTGTTCAGTTCAGAAATCAGCTTCACCAGTACGCCCATAGTGATCGGATCCTGCCCAACAAACGGTTCATCAAACATGATGAGATCCGGCTCCAGGGCAATCGCACGCGCCAGCGCAGCGCGACGAGCCATCCCGCCGGAAAGTTCAGAAGGCATCAGTTTAGCCGCTCCACGCAGCCCCACGGCTTCCAGCTTCATCATCACCGTGCTATGCAACAATGGCGCGGGGAGCTGGGTATGTTCGCGCAGTGGATAGGCAACGTTGTCAAATACGTTCATATCTGTGAACAACGCCCCGGACTGAAACAACATGCTCATCCGTTTGCGCACAGTGTACAGGCGCGAACGAGACATCGCCGGAATATTCTCGCCATCAAAAAGGATCTCACCGTGATCTGGTGCGATTTGCCCGCCAATCAGACGGAGTAGCGTCGTTTTACCGATGCCCGATGGCCCCATGATTGCCGTGATCTTCCCTCGCGGCACGGTCAGGGAAATATTATCGAAGATGCAGCGATTGCCACGCGTAAAACTGACATCGCGCATATCGACTAAATTCGCCACAGACTGCCCCATAATTCACCCTTCGTCTTGCGTTGATTTTCTAAGCATGGTGCTCAATTTAACCTTGAACCCAACATATTTACAGAATATTACCCGCCGTGGTTAGCTAAAGCTGGCATTTGTTTTACTTTTTAGCCGCATAAAGTCAAAATTAAGAATCCGTTACGGCTTTCTGAGAATCTTCAGCGACCGGCGAGTATACCTGAAGAAAGGACGTTAGATGCTTTTAGCTACGGCACTGTTAATTGTTGGTTTACTTTTGGTCGTATACAGTGCCGATCGTCTGGTATTTGCCGCTTCCATTCTTTGCCGCACTTTTGGCATCCCACCGCTGATCATTGGCATGACTGTGGTCAGTATTGGCACGTCGCTTCCTGAGATTATTGTTTCGCTTGCCGCGTCACTGCACGAACAACGCGATTTAGCCGTCGGTACGGCGCTTGGCTCAAACATTATCAATATCTTGCTGATCCTCGGTCTGACCGCACTGGTGCGCCCTTTTACCGTCCATTCCGATGTTCTGCGCCGCGAGTTACCATTAATGTTATTCGTCAGCGTGGTGGCCGGTTCCGTACTCTATGACGGACAACTTAGCCGCAGCGATGGTATCTTTCTCCTTTTTCTGGCTGTGCTATGGCTGCTGTTCATTGTTAAACTTGCACATCAGGCCGAACGTCAGGGAACCGATAGCCTGACCAGAGAGCAGCTTGCAGAGCTACCGCGTGAAGGCGGTTTACCCGTCGCATTTTTATGGCTTGGCATTGCGCTGATCATCATGCCAGTGGCTACGCGGATGGTGATTGATAACGCCACCGTTCTGGCGAATTACTTTGCCATCAGCGAATTGACTATTGGTCTGACGGCAATCGCTATCGGCACGAGTCTGCCAGAACTGGCAACCGCGATAGCCGGTGTTCGCAAAGGTGAAAACGACATCGCCATCGGTAATATCATTGGCGCGAATATATTTAATATCGTCATCGTACTGGGTCTGCCGGCGCTGATTACGCCAGGGGAGATTAACCCACTGGCGTACAGCCGTGACTACAGCGTGATGTTGTTGGTAAGCATTATTTTTGCGTTGCTGTGCTGGCGACGCTCCCCGCAACCGGGCCGTGGCGTAGGGGTATTATTAACAGGCGGATTTATCGTATGGCTGGCGATGTTGTACTGGTTATCGCCAATACTCGTTGAATAACTGGAAACGCATTATGTCGCACGTAGAGTTGCAACCGGGTTTTGACTTTCAGCAAGCAGGTAAAGAAGTCCTGGCGATTGAACGTGAATGCCTGGCGGAGCTTGATCAATACATCAATCAGAATTTCGCGCTCGCTTGCGAAAAGATGTTTTGGTGTAAAGGTAAAGTCGTGGTTATGGGGATGGGCAAATCGGGACACATTGGACGCAAAATGGCCGCGACCTTTGCCAGCACCGGTACTCCGTCATTTTTCGTCCATCCTGGCGAAGCCGCGCATGGCGATTTAGGCATGGTCACCCCGCAGGATGTGGTAATAGCTATCTCTAACTCTGGTGAATCCAGCGAAATCAATGCTTTGATTCCGGTGCTTAAGCGTCTTCACGTGCCGTTAATCTGCATTACCGGTCGCCCGGAGAGCAGCATGGCTCGTGCCGCAGACGTGCATCTGTGTGTTAAAGTAGCAAAAGAAGCCTGCCCGTTGGGGCTGGCACCGACCAGCAGCACCACCGCCACGCTGGTTATGGGCGATGCGCTCGCCGTCGCTCTGTTAAAAGCGCGCGGCTTTACCGCCGAAGATTTTGCGCTCTCACATCCCGGCGGCGCACTGGGTCGTAAACTTCTGCTGCGCGTAAACGATATTATGCATACGGGTGATGAGATCCCGCATGTCAAAAAAACCGCCAGCCTGCGCGATGCATTACTGGAAGTTACCCGCAAAAATCTTGGTATGACCGTCATTTGCGATGACAATATGATGATTGAAGGCATCTTTACCGACGGTGATTTACGCCGTGTCTTCGATATGGGCGTGGATGTCCGTCAATTAAGTATTGCCGATGTGATGACGCCGGGGGGAATTCGCGTACGCCCTGGCATTCTGGCCGTTGAGGCACTGAACTTAATGCAGTCCCGCCATATCACCTCCGTAATGGTTGCCGATGGCGACCATTTACTCGGTGTGTTACATATGCATGATTTACTGCGTGCTGGCGTAGTGTAAAGATTCAAGGATAAACAACAATGAATAAAGCAGGTGCGTCACTTGAGACCTGTTACGGCCCTGTCAGTGCCGACGTTATGGCAAAAGCAGAAAATATTCGTCTGCTGATCCTTGACGTCGATGGCGTGCTGTCAGATGGCCTGATTTATATGGGCAACAACGGCGAAGAACTTAAAGCGTTCAATGTTCGTGATGGTTATGGCATTCGTTGTGCGCTCACCTCTGATATTGAAGTCGCCATCATTACCGGGCGAAAGGCTAAACTGGTAGAAGATCGCTGTGCCACATTGGGGATTACTCACTTGTATCAGGGGCAGTCGAATAAACTTATCGCCTTTAGCGATCTGCTGGAAAAACTGGCGATCGCCCCGGAAAACGTGGCTTACGTTGGGGATGATCTCATCGACTGGCCGGTAATGGAAAAAGTGGGCCTAAGCGTAGCCGTGGCCGATGCGCATCCGCTGTTGCTCCCGCGCGCCGATTACGTGACTCGCATTGCTGGCGGTCGTGGCGCAGTGCGTGAAGTTTGCGACTTATTACTCCTGGCGCAGGGCAAACTGGATGAAGCCAAAGGGCAATCGATATGAGTAAAGCCAGACGTTGGGTTATCATTGTGCTATCACTGGCGGTTCTGGTGATGATCGGCATTAACATGACCGAGAAAGACGATACCGCCCAGGTGGTCGTCAACAACAATGATCCCACCTACAAAAGCGAGCATACGGACACGCTCGTCTATAACCCAGAAGGGGCGCTAAGCTATCGATTGATTGCTCAACACGTTGAATATTATTCCGATCAGGCCGTTTCGTGGTTTACGCAACCGGTACTTACTACGTTTGATAAGGATAAAATCCCGACATGGTCCGTAAAAGCGGATAAAGCCAAGCTGACCAATGATCGGATGCTCTATTTATATGGACACGTTGAAGTCAACGCACTCGTGCCGGACTCTCAACTTCGCAGAATCACGACGGATAACGCGCAGATCAATCTGGTGACGCAGGATGTTACCTCTGAAGACCTCGTCACGTTATACGGAACAACATTTAACTCCAGCGGTCTGAAAATGCGCGGCAACTTACGCAGCAAGAACGCCGAGCTGATTGAAAAGGTTAGAACATCCTATGAAATTCAAAACAAACAAACTCAGCCTTAATCTTGTGCTTGCCAGCTCTCTTCTGGCCGCCAGTATTCCGGCATTTGCCGTTACCGGAGACACTGACCAGCCGATTCACATTGAGTCGGATCAGCAATCTCTTGATATGCAAGGCAACGTAGTCACCTTCACGGGTAACGTCATCGTTACCCAGGGCACCATCAAAATTAATGCCGATAAAGTGGTCGTTACCCGCCCGGGCGGCGAGCAGGGCAAAGAAGTGATCGATGGCTACGGTAAGCCAGCGACGTTCTATCAAATGCAGGACAACGGTAAACCTGTCGAAGGTCACGCTTCCCAGATGCATTACGAACTGGCGAAAGATTTTGTCGTTCTGACCGGTAATGCTTATCTGCAGCAGGTCGATAGCAATATAAAGGGCGATAAGATCACATACCTGGTGAAAGAGCAGAAAATGCAGGCCTTCAGCGATAAAGGTAAGCGCGTAACCACCGTTCTGGTGCCGTCGCAGTTGCAGGATAAAAACAACAAAGGCCAGACCCCGGCGCAGAAGAAAGGTAATTAATTCGTTATGGCAACATTAACAGCAAAGAACCTTGCAAAAGCCTATAAGGGTCGCCGCGTGGTGGAAGACGTCAGTCTGACCGTCAACTCCGGAGAAATTGTCGGTCTGCTGGGGCCAAACGGTGCCGGTAAGACCACCACTTTCTACATGGTTGTTGGCATTGTGCCGCGCGATGCAGGCAACATCATTATTGATGATGACGATATCAGCCTGCTGCCATTACACGCACGCGCGCGTCGCGGTATCGGCTATCTGCCGCAGGAAGCCTCCATTTTCCGCCGCCTCAGCGTTTACGATAACCTGATGGCGGTACTGCAAATTCGTGACGATTTGTCTGCTGAACAACGTGAAGACCGTGCGAACGAGCTGATGGAAGAGTTTCACATTGAGCACCTGCGTGACAGCATGGGGCAATCGCTCTCCGGTGGTGAACGTCGCCGTGTAGAAATTGCCCGCGCACTGGCTGCGAATCCGAAATTTATTCTGCTTGATGAACCGTTTGCCGGGGTTGACCCGATCTCGGTTATCGACATCAAACGCATCATTGAGCACCTGCGCGACAGCGGCCTGGGTGTGCTGATCACCGACCATAACGTGCGTGAAACACTGGCAGTTTGTGAACGCGCTTATATCGTTAGTCAGGGGCATTTGATCGCCCACGGCACACCTACAGAAATCTTACAAGACGAACACGTTAAGCGTGTATACCTTGGGGAAGACTTCAGACTCTGATAGGGTAGAAGCTCGCGACGTTTTAGCAGGAGAGTACGATTCTGAACATGAAGCAAGGTTTGCAACTCAGGCTTAGTCAGCAACTGGCGATGACGCCTCAGCTACAACAGGCAATTCGTCTGTTGCAGCTGTCCACGCTGGAACTTCAACAGGAGCTGCAGCAGGCGCTGGAGAGTAATCCACTGCTTGAGCAAATCGACACTCATGATGAAATCGACACTCACGAAACGCCAGACAGCGAAACGCTGGACACCGCTGACGCGCTCGAACAAAAAGAGATGCCGGAAGAGCTGCCGCTCGACGCCAGTTGGGACACCATCTATACAGCCGGTACGCCGTCCGGCACCAGCGGTGACTACATTGACGACGAACTGCCGGTCTATCAAGGCGAAACGACGCAGACCTTGCAGGATTACCTGATGTGGCAGGTCGAGCTGACACCGTTTTCCGACACTGACCGCGCTATCGCCACCTCCATCGTTGATGCCGTTGATGATACCGGTTATCTCACCGTCCCACTGGAAGATATTCTCGAAAGCATGGGCGATGAAGAGATCGACATCGATGAAGTTGAAGCGGTCCTTAAGCGGATCCAACGGTTTGATCCGGTCGGTGTGGCGGCGAAAGATCTGCGTGACTGCCTGCTGATCCAACTCTCCCAATTCGATAAGACCACGCCGTGGCTGGAAGAGGCCAGGCTGATCATTAGCGATCATCTCGATCTGTTAGCCAATCACGACTTCCGCACTTTAATGCGCGTCACGCGTCTGAAAGAAGATGTGCTGAAAGAAGCCGTCAATCTGATCCAGTCGCTCGATCCACGCCCCGGCCAGTCGATCCAGACCGGTGAGCCGGAATATGTCATTCCAGATGTGTTGGTGCGTAAGCATAACGGCCACTGGACGGTGGAACTCAACAGCGACAGCATTCCGCGTCTGCAAATCAACCAGCACTACGCCTCGATGTGCAATAACACACGTAACGATGGCGACAGCCAGTTTATCCGCAGCAATCTGCAGGATGCCAAATGGTTGATTAAGAGTCTGGAAAGCCGTAACGATACGCTACTGCGCGTGAGTCGCTGTATTGTTGAACAGCAGCAAGCCTTCTTTGAGCAAGGCGAAGAATATATGAAACCGATGGTACTGGCCGACATCGCCCAGGCCGTCGAAATGCATGAATCGACGATATCTCGCGTGACCACGCAAAAGTACCTGCATAGTCCACGAGGCATTTTTGAACTGAAGTATTTTTTCTCCAGTCACGTCAATACCGAGGGCGGCGGCGAAGCCTCGTCCACGGCGATTCGTGCGCTGGTGAAGAAATTAATCGCGGCGGAAAACCCAGCGAAACCGTTGAGCGACAGCAAGTTAACCTCTTTGCTGTCGGAACAAGGTATCATGGTGGCACGCCGCACTGTTGCGAAATACCGAGAGTCTTTATCCATTCCGCCGTCAAACCAGCGTAAACAGCTCGTTTGACCCAACCGATAAGGAAGACACTATGCAGCTCAACATTACCGGAAATAACGTCGAGATCACCGAGGCCCTGCGCGAATTTGTCACATCAAAATTTGCCAAACTTGAGCAATATTTTGACCGAATCAACCAGGTCTATGTTGTTCTGAAAGTGGAGAAAGTCACCCATACCTCAGATGCAACACTGCATGTAAACGGTGGCGAAATTCATGCCAGCGCGGAAGGTCAGGACATGTATGCTGCCATTGATGGCTTAATTGATAAGCTGGCACGCCAGTTGACCAAGCATAAAGATAAATTGAAACAACACTAATTGTCCGGGCAATTAGCAAGTGCATGGCGGCCTGTTGTGCGACACAACGGGCCATTTGTACAGTTAATGCTCCGAACCTGTCCCACGATTTGAGTGGTCAGGTTCTTAGGTGAAATTATGACAAATAATGATACAACTCTACAGCTTAGCAGTGTTCTTAACAGGGAATGTACGCGAAGCCGCGTCCACTGTCAGAGCAAAAAACGTGCACTGGAAATTATCAGCGAACTGGCTGCGAAACAACTCAGCCTGCCGCCTCAGGTGGTTTTTGAAGCTATTCTGACGCGGGAAAAAATGGGCAGTACCGGTATCGGTAATGGCATTGCCATTCCGCATGGCAAACTGGAAGAAGATACTCTGCGTGCCGTTGGTGTTTTCGTTCAGCTCGAAACGCCTATAGCTTTCGATGCCATCGACAACCAACCGGTGGATTTACTTTTTGCCCTGCTGGTGCCAGCTGACCAAACTAAAACGCACCTGCATACTCTTTCGCTGGTGGCGAAACGTCTGGCGGACAAAACCATCTGCCGCCGTTTACGTGCAGCCCAGAGTGATGAAGAGCTGTATCAAATCATTACGGATACCGAAGGTACTCCGGATGAAGCGTAGTTATTCTGTAATGTCTCTTTTAGACGTTGTGAGGAGAAACAGTACATGGTACTGATGATCGTCAGCGGACGTTCAGGCTCAGGTAAATCTGTCGCCCTGCGTGCGCTGGAAGATATGGGTTTTTACTGCGTGGATAACCTTCCCGTAGTGCTGTTACCCGATCTGGCTCGCACGCTCGCCGATCGCGAGATTTCTGCCGCCGTCAGCATTGATGTTCGTAATATGCCGGAGTCACCAGAAATATTCGAACAGGCGATGAGTAACCTGCCTGATGCTTTCTCACCGCAACTGCTGTTTCTCGATGCCGATCGTAACACCCTGATTCGTCGTTACAGCGATACGCGCCGTCTGCATCCGCTCTCCAGCAAGAACCTGTCGCTGGAAAGTGCTATTGACAAAGAAAGCGATCTGCTGGAGCCACTGCGTTCGCGGGCAGATTTGATTGTCGATACCTCAGAAATGTCCGTTCACGAGTTGGCAGAAATGTTGCGTACCCGTTTGCTGGGAAAACGCGAGCGTGAACTGACGATGGTCTTTGAGTCCTTCGGCTTCAAACACGGCATTCCTATTGATGCAGATTACGTCTTTGACGTGCGCTTCCTGCCGAACCCGCACTGGGATCCGAAACTGCGTCCAATGACAGGTCTTGATAAACCTGTCGCCGCGTTCCTCGACCGCCACACAGAAGTACACAATTTTATCTACCAGACGCGAAGCTACCTTGAGCTATGGTTACCTATGCTGGAAACCAACAACCGTAGCTACCTGACGGTCGCTATTGGTTGTACCGGCGGGAAGCACCGTTCGGTGTATATTGCAGAGCAACTGGCAGACTACTTCCGCTCGCGCGGTAAAAACGTCCAGTCACGCCATCGTACGCTGGAAAAACGTAAACCATGACCGTCAAGCAAACTGTTGAAATCACAAACAAGCTGGGCATGCATGCCCGGCCTGCCATGAAACTCTTTGAATTAATGCAGGGTTTTGACGCTGAAGTGCTGTTACGTAATGACGAAGGCACCGAGGCTGAAGCGAACAGCGTTATTGCGCTGCTGATGCTGGACTCCGCCAAAGGACGGCAGATTGAAGTCGAAGCGACCGGTCCACAGGAAGTGGAAGCACTGGCCGCCGTTATCGCCCTCTTTAACTCTGGTTTCGATGAAGATTAATCTTCATAACCCTGACGCTTAATTCCCCCCAGATATACACCTTCAGCCCGTAGGGGTGAAAAAAGTACAAGCGGAAAATGTCCTCATTTTTCGCAATTTGTACATTTTGTGCTCTTTTCTGTACGAACAAAACCTTAAGAAAACCTTAAAAAGTCCTGTTTAGGTTTTGTTTAAGTTAAGTCCTCATACTGGAGATTGTCAGAAAATATTTCCAGGAGATGGCATGATTCGCTTATCTGAACAAAGTCCCCTGGGCACCGGAAGACATCGGAAATGTTACGCGCATCCGGAAGATGCCCAACGCTGTATCAAGATTGTCTACCACCGTGGCGACGGTGGTGATAAAGAGATCCGCCGTGAGTTAAAGTACTATGCGCACCTTGGTCGTCGTTTGAAAGACTGGAGCGGTATTCCACGCTATCACGGTACGGTTGAGACGGATTGTGGAACCGGTTATGTCTACGATGTCATTGCCGATTTTGATGGCAAGCCGTCTATTACATTGACCGAATTTGCTGGACAATGCCGTTACGAAGAAGATGTTGCTCAGTTGCGTCAGTTACTGAAGCAGCTGAAGCGTTATTTGCAGGATAACCGCATCGTGACGATGTCGCTGAAGCCGCAGAATATTCTTTGCCACCGCATCAGCGAGTCAGAAATCATTCCCGTCGTCTGTGACAACATTGGTGAAAGCACGTGGATTCCGCTGGCGACCTGGTCGAAGTGGTGTTGTCTACGTAAGCAAGAGCGTTTGTGGCAACGTTTTATCGCTCAACCCGCGTTATCGGTCGCCCTGAAGAAAGGCGCACAACTCAGTGAGAACAAGAAACTCACCCTCACCTCGCGCGAAGCTTAATCCAGCTGGTGTTGTCGCATAAAAGATTCACCGCCCAACTGATGCATCTGCCGTAAAATCCACGCCTGACGGCTACGCACGTAGCCTGAGGGTGCGGAAACTTTAAAGCGTAGTGGGTTCGGAAGTACCGCTGCCAGTAAGGCAGCCTCCGACTGAGTGAGTTTGCTCGCGGGTTTGTGGAAATAGCGTTGCGCTGCGGCTTCAACACCAAACACACCATCGCCAAATTCGGCGATATTCAGGTAAACCGTCAGGATACGCTTTTTGCTCCAGACCGTTTCTATCCCCAATGTCAGACCAGCTTCCAGCCCTTTACGTATCCAGCTACGCCCATCCCATAAAAAGAGATTTTTGGCTGTCTGCTGAGAAATCGTTGATGCGCCGCGAATACGATTTTCATTGCGCTCGTTGTGCGCCAGGGCTTTCTCAATGGAAGCGACATCAAAGCCCCAGTGCTCAGGGAATTTCTGATCTTCTGCGGCAATCACTGCCAACCCCATCCACGGCGAGATTTGATCCATACTGACCCAGTCAGAATGCGCCACGTAACGAAAATTGCCATGCAGCCAGGCACTGACCTGTCGCTCGACCATCACCGCTGAGAACGGGACAGGCGCTATGCTAAACAACGCGATGCCCCCGCCCCATAAAACGGCGAGGACAACCACTAACCGCAGAAGAAAACGACGAACGAAACCGAACGCCGTTAAGCGGCTTTTACTCATTCAGCCAGAACCAGCACGCGGGACACCAGCTTATCAATGCCGTTCGCCGCTTCCGCAATATTCTGTGCCAACATATAAGCCGGTGTAGTGACAATCTTATTGTCTTCATCAACCACGATATCATCGACCGGACACGGTACATGCTCTGCGCCCATCTCTTCCAGCACTTCTGCGGTATCGATATCAGTACCGATGGTTAAACGCAGTGGGAAATCGAAAATTTTCGGCAGCATCGCAGGGGCAATACACATAAAACCAAGCGGTTTACCGGCCTGATGCATCGCTTGCGCCAGCGCCTTTAATTCACGCTCAACAGTGCATTCACTGCCAAGGCTGGCAAAATTGCTTAAATTCTTCGCCGCACCAAAGCCACCAGGCACAATCAACGCATCCAGTTCGGCAGCATCGGCCTGAGCCAGAGGACGGATCTCACCACGCGCAATACGCGCGGCTTCAATCAGCACATTGCGCGATTCCGTCATCACCTCGCCGGTTAAATGGTTGATAACGTCAACCTGCTGCTTATCCGGTGCAAAGCAGACCGCCTGCGCGCCGCTACGCGATATCGCCAGTAACGTCAACACAGCTTCATGAATTTCGGAACCGTCATAAACGCCGCACCCGCTCAGAACTACGCCAATTTTCTTCATTGTGATCATCCTTTCGCAACTGACTGAAACACATTAATCTTTTTAATAAAAATGCTACGCATCACACATTTAACTGATTCATGTAACAAATCATTTAAGATTTGCTATCTTAACTGCGTGCGGCCTGAAAAACAGTGCTGTGCCCTTGTAACTCATCATAATAATTTACGGCGCAGCCAAGATTTCCCTGGTGTTGGCGCAGTATTCGCGCACCCCGGTCTAGCCGGGGTCATTTTTTAGTGGCTTTTGCCACCCACGCTTTCAGCACATCTACGTCGTGACGCCACTCTTCTTTCATCTCTTCAATCCATTCACCTACGTTATCTTCCCACGCAGGAAGGTCGGGAGACTGAATTTGCTGACCCAGCTGTTGTAGATGGCGTAACCCCACTGAACCCGCCGCGCCTTTAATTTTATGCCCTTCCTCGACAATGCCTTTTTTATCCTGCGCCGTCAGATTCGACTCCAGCACGCTGACATAGCCCGGCATCATCTTCTCAAACACCGCTAACCCGTCGGTAATCAACTTCGGCCCTACAAGTTCGAGATACTGTTCCAGCATGGGAATATCGAGTAATGCTTCAGATTTGCTGTTCTCTTCTGTCGTCACCGTGTTCTCCTCATCATCCGGGGTATCCCAGAATTTCTTGATCATCGCGGTTAGCGCCGGTACGGAAAGCGGCTTACTCAGCACATCATCCATTCCAGCATTGAGGTACTCTTGTTTATCTTTCAGCACATTGGCAGTTAAAGCCACCAGCGGCGGTAAATCTTCGCGCGGATAACGCTTCGTCAGTTCACGAGAGATATCCAACCCGGTCATATCTGGCAACTGAATATCCAGCAATACCAGGTCGTATTCGCCCGGCTTAAACATCTCCAGCGCCGCCTTGCCGGTCATTGCTACATCAACGCTGTTACCTAATTTTTCCAGTACAGAACGCGCGACAATAACGTTCAGTTCAATGTCTTCCACCAGCAGCACGTTTAGTGCCGGTAAAGGCATATCGTCTTCATCAAACGCATCATCGACCTCTTCTGCCACCGACGGTGCGTGGATCGTCAACCTAAAGGTTGAACCTTTGCCCTGTTCGCTGGTAACAGTAATATCGCCGCCCATATTTTTCGCCAGCCGACGAGAAACGGCCAGACCAATGCCGGTGCCGGTGGCAGGTTTACCGCCGTGACTGTCTTTCACCTGGTAATACATGGCAAAAATTTTATCCAGCTCATCCTGCGGAATGCCGATGCCTGAGTCTTCCACTTCAAAATGCAGCATGTCGCCTTCATCGTAGCGCACGCGCACGGTAACCTGACCTTGCTGGGTAAATTTGACGGCGTTACTGATGAGATTCCACAGGATCTGCCGTAAACGCGTACCGTCGGTAATGACCTGATGCGGTAATGGTAGCGTCGGCTCCAGATTAAAGCGCAGCCCTTTTTGTTGCGCCTGCAATGCGGAAAGATTTTCCAGATCGGCAAGGAAGCTGGTGAAATCAACCGGCTGATTATCAAGCTGAACCTTGCGGCGCTCCATCTTATCCATGTCGATAATATCGTTAAAAATATTCCCCAAAGTGACGGCGGAAACATGGATGGTTTTGAGATATTTTTCCTGCTCAGCAGTGAGTTCCGTATCCAGCAGAATGCGGCTTAAGCCAACGATACCGTTCAGAGGTGTACGCAATTCGTGACTGATGGTGGAAATAAACGTCGTTTTGTCGCGGCTGGCGCGTTCGAGCGCATCCTGATACCGCTTACGCTCGGTAATGTCGCGACCAAAGCCCATCAAACCATGCCGTTTACCCACGCGGTCGTAGTACGGCACTTTACGGATTTCAAAGCAGGCTTTGCGTCCGTCCGGATAATCCAGCCACTGTTCATAAGTCAGTGACACATTATGACGAAACACTTTCTCATCGGTTTCAATAACTTTCGCGGCGGCTTCCGGCGAGTAAACATCAGCAGGTTTCAGGTGAACCAGTTGTTTTTCGCTCTTCCCTGTTAGCAATTCCATTGCACGGTTACAGCCGGAAAACTCTTTATCTTCGTTACGGTAAAAAACCAGATCTGGAGAGGCGTCAAGGAAGGAACGTAAAAAAGAGGATTGCTGTTCGAGCTGAATTTGTGTCTCTTCACGCTCTTTGATTTCAATTTTCAGCTGACCGAAGGTTTCCTGCAATTCAGCTTCAGCTTTTTCACGAACGGCGATTTCCTGATTAAGCTGGGTAATATTGTCTTTTAACTGAACGTTGAGGCTCAGATCGCGCTCGCGCATCTCCTCCAGTTTTTGCACCAGCCGTGACAGACGTTGTCGTGACTCCTCCAGTTGCTCGACGACCACCGAAAGAAAGTAGACCGCCCACGGCGTAATCAGCAGACCAAAGAAGATAGAACGAATAACATCAATACTTTCGACCTGACCATGCAGCACCATGGTCACCGCCATTTGCACCACAATGGCGAGAACGACAAGAGCCAGCGCCAGCAACATTGAGAAGCGCACCAGACCTAACTTCATCATCAGGTCAACATAATACTGCGCCAGCAGACGAATTTGCTTCATTAGGGAATTCCTTCACGACAACCTGCCCCAATAATACCCAATTCTGACAGTTACGTTATAAATTGTGTGAGAAATGCGGAATTCCCCTCAATGGCCTACGCCGTTGGAGGTAGCCACGGACGTCCCAGCGCCGATCCCTGTACGCCATGTTCATTCAGATAGCGATCCAGCTCGACCATACCCGTCCAGCGATTTTCACACCACAGCGGAGCAAGTAACGTCGGGCGACGGGCGCTGGCGGAAATGCGGTGGTAGATAACTTCCGGTGGCGTATGGCGAATCATCTCTCCCGCCGTCAGCGTGTAATCGTCCAGTTCAATACCGTTCAAACGTCCCACTTCCCAGGCTTTCGCCATAATGCTGCCTTTCACGATATGCAGGGGATGAAGCTTGATGCCGTCCACGCCGGTTTCAACCACTCTCTCCAGTGTTTGCAAACATTCCGCTTGCCCTTCGCCAGGCAGGCCGACAATTAAGTGAGAACACACCTTAAGCCCACGCTGACGCGCCAGCTGGGTCGTGCGCTGATAGCAGGCAAAATCATGTCCGCGATTGATGCGATGCAGTGTTTTGTCGTGCGCGGTTTGCAACCCCAGCTCCAGCCACACTTCGTAGCCCTGGTCTTTATATTCACAAAGCAGATCCAACACCGCATCCGGCACGCAGTCCGGGCGCGTACCAACACACAAACCGACAATATTGGCCTGGCTCACCGCCTGTTGATACATGGAACGCAGCACCTGAACTTCCGCAAAGGTGCTGGTATAAGCCTGAAAGTAGGCCAGATAGCGTTTCGCACGGTTAACCAGATTCGCCTGATGCGCCAGCTGTTCAGCAATGGAGCGGTGTTGCTGCGCTTCGTCGGCAAACGAAGCAACATTACAGAATGTGCATCCGCCGCGTCCGATGGTTCCGTCACGATTCGGGCAGCTAAAACCGCCATGCAGCGTCAGTTTATGCACCTTTTGCCCGTAACGACGGGTAAGATCCCCACCAAACATATTGACTAATTTCTGTAACTGCATAATCTGATAGACCGCGCCTTGAAAAGAGGCCAAAGCCTGCCATTTTTAGCTCAATTCGGCGATGACCTGGATCAATCGTCCCGGCCTGCTTATACCAACTGCATAATAAATCACAATTACTGAAATTTAATGCAATAGCACATAAATTACTTTTGCTTATCTTGCGTCGGATTTTTTTATCCGCTAATGGATTTTAAACAAAAACAGTAGCATGAAATGCCTTTTCCTCTTAAGGCAGTATAAAACACTGCTTCAAACGTCAATTCAAGGCAGGATAAGGGTTAACTCGCCGCTAAAGTAGTCAGGCACTCAACGTTTTCCTTTTTCTCTTTCCATTAATTAAGAATAACAGATTTAGTTTAATTTCAATATCTTAATAAAGATTTTTGCGCTAAAGCACATTTCCAGACCAATAAGCTTGCCATTTGACCTGTATCAGCTTTCCCGATAAGTTGGAAATCCGCTGGAAGCTTTCTGGATGAGCAGCCTGCTCATCATATTTATGCAGTAATTGAGTTCCCCTCTTCACCGTATTAACTGATGCGAAAAGGACAAAAAAGGGGGCGAATGCGAGGTAAGCGTATGAAACGCAAACCCCGTCGCCATGCTCTTTCTGTGCCCGTGCGCAGCGGTTCGGTAGTGGGGTTCCCGCAGAGCCTGGGGGAGGTTCACGATATGTTGTACGATAAATCCCTTGAGAGGGATAACTGTGGTTTCGGCCTGATCGCCCACATAGAAGGCGAACCTAGCCACAAGGTAGTGCGTACTGCAATACACGCACTGGCTCGTATGCAGCACCGTGGCGCGATTCTCGCTGATGGTAAAACTGGTGACGGTTGCGGCCTGCTGTTACAAAAACCGGATCGCTTTTTTCGTATCGTTGCGCAGGAACGCGGCTGGCGTTTAGCGAAAAACTACGCCGTCGGGATGATCTTCCTGAATAAAGATCCTGAACTCGCCGCCGCCGCACGCCGCGTCGTTGAAGAAGAGCTACAACGCGAAACCTTGTCGATTGTCGGCTGGCGTGATGTCCCTACCAACGAAGGTGTACTGGGTGAAATCGCCCTCTCCTCGCTGCCGCGCATTGAGCAAATTTTTGTGAACGCCCCGGCAGGCTGGCGTCCGCGCGATATGGAGCGCCGTCTGTTTATCGCCCGTCGCCGCATCGAAAAACGTCTCGAAGCCGATAAAGACTTCTACGTCTGTAGCCTGTCGAATCTGGTCAACATCTATAAAGGTCTGTGTATGCCGGCTGATTTGCCGCGCTTTTACCTGGATCTTGCGGATCTGCGTCTGGAATCTGCTATCTGCCTGTTCCATCAACGCTTCTCCACCAACACCGTGCCACGCTGGCCGCTGGCGCAGCCGTTCCGCTATCTGGCGCACAACGGCGAAATCAACACTATCACCGGTAACCGTCAGTGGGCGCGCGCCCGTACCTATAAATTCCAGACGCCGCTGATCCCGGATTTGCACGACGCCGCACCCTTCGTCAACGAAACCGGCTCTGACTCCAGTTCAATGGATAACATGCTGGAACTGCTGCTGGCAGGCGGGATGGATATCATCCGCGCCATGCGTCTGTTAGTTCCACCAGCCTGGCAGAACAACCCGGATATGGATCCGGAACTGCGCGCGTTCTTCGATTTTAACTCCATGCATATGGAGCCGTGGGATGGCCCGGCGGGCATCGTGATGTCAGACGGTCGCTTCGCTGCTTGTAACCTCGACCGTAACGGTCTGCGTCCGGCGCGCTACGTCATCACCAAAGATAAGCTCATCACCTGCGCCTCTGAAGTCGGCATCTGGGATTATCAGCCTGACGAAGTGGTTGAAAAAGGCCGCGTGGGGCCGGGCGAACTGATGGTGATCGACACCCGCAGTGGGCGTATTTTGCACTCGGCAGAAACCGATGATGACCTGAAAAGCCGCCATCCATATAAAGAGTGGATGGAGAAAAACGTTCGCCGCCTGGTGCCGTTTGAAGACTTGCCCGATGAAGAAGTGGGTAGCCGTGAACTGGACGACGACACGCTTGCCAGCTACCAGAAACAGTTTAACTACAGCGCGGAAGAGCTGGACTCTGTGATCCGTGTGCTGGGCGAAAACGGTCAGGAAGCTGTCGGTTCGATGGGCGACGACACCCCATTCGCCGTGCTCTCCAGCCAGCCGCGCATTATTTACGACTACTTCCGCCAGCAGTTTGCCCAGGTCACTAATCCGCCAATCGACCCGCTGCGTGAAGCGCATGTTATGTCGCTCGCTACCAGCATCGGGCGCGAAATGAACGTCTTCTGTGAAGCCGAAGGCCAGGCACACCGTTTAAGCTTTAAATCGCCGATTCTGCTCTACTCCGATTTCAAACAGCTCACGACGATGAAAGAAGAGCACTACCGCGCAGATACCCTGGATATCACCTTTGACGCAACCAAAAACACGCTCGAAGCGACGGTCAAAGAGCTGTGCGATAAAGCCGAAAAAATGGTGCGTAGCGGCACCGTGCTGCTGGTGCTCTCCGACCGGAATATCGCTAAAGATCGCCTGCCGGTTCCGGCCCCGATGGCGGTTGGCGCGATCCAGACCCGTCTGGTCGATCAAAGCCTGCGTTGCGACGCCAACATCATCGTCGAAACCGCCAGCGCCCGCGATCCACACCACTTCGCCGTGTTGCTGGGCTTCGGCGCGACGGCTATTTATCCGTACCTTGCCTATGAAACACTGGGTCGCCTGGTTGACACCCACGCGATTGCCAAAAATTATCGTACTGTGATGCTCAACTACCGTAACGGCATCAACAAAGGCTTGTACAAAATCATGTCCAAGATGGGCATCTCCACCATCGCCTCTTACCGCTGCTCGAAACTGTTTGAGGCGGTCGGTCTGCACGATGATGTTGTGAGCCTGTGCTTCCAGGGCGCGGTCAGCCGCATTGGCGGGGCAGGCTTCGAAGACTTCCAGCAGGATCTGCTGAATCTGTCAAAACGAGCCTGGCTGGCGCGTAAGCCCATCAGCCAGGGCGGCCTGCTGAAATATGTGCATGGCGGCGAATACCACGCCTACAATCCAGACGTCGTGCGCACGCTGCAGCAGGCGGTACAGAGCGGCGAGTACAGCGACTATCAGGAATACGCGAAGCTGGTTAACGAGCGCCCGGCAACAACGCTGCGCGATCTGCTGGCAATTACGCCGGGTGAAAACGCGGTCAACATTGCTGATGTTGAACCGGCAAGCGAACTGTTTAAACGCTTCGATACCGCTGCGATGTCTATCGGCGCGTTAAGCCCGGAAGCCCACGAGGCACTGGCGGAAGCGATGAACAGCATCGGCGGCAACTCCAACTCCGGTGAAGGGGGTGAAGATCCGGCGCGCTACGGCACCAACAAAGTCTCGCGCATTAAACAGGTCGCTTCCGGTCGCTTCGGCGTCACTCCGGCGTATCTGGTCAATGCCGACGTGATTCAGATTAAAGTCGCTCAGGGCGCGAAGCCGGGCGAAGGCGGTCAGTTGCCGGGCGATAAAGTCACTCCTTACATCGCCAAACTGCGCTATTCCGTACCCGGCGTAACGTTGATCTCCCCGCCGCCGCATCACGATATCTACTCTATCGAGGACTTAGCGCAGCTTATTTTCGACCTGAAACAGGTTAACCCGAAAGCGATGATCTCCGTGAAGCTGGTGTCTGAGCCGGGCGTTGGCACTATCGCCACCGGCGTGGCGAAAGCCTATGCGGACTTGATCACCATCGCAGGCTATGACGGCGGCACTGGAGCAAGTCCACTTTCGTCGGTGAAATACGCAGGCTGCCCGTGGGAGCTGGGGCTTGTTGAAACCCAACAGGCGCTGGTTGCCAACGGCTTGCGTCATAAGATCCGTTTGCAGGTTGATGGCGGCCTGAAAACCGGCGTCGATATCATCAAAGCAGCCATCCTCGGCGCGGAAAGTTTCGGTTTCGGCACTGGCCCAATGGTGGCGCTCGGCTGTAAATATCTGCGTATTTGCCATCTGAACAACTGCGCCACCGGCGTGGCAACTCAGGACGAAAAACTGCGTAAAAATCACTACCACGGCCTGCCGTTCAAGGTGACGAATTACTTTGAATTTATCGCCCGTGAAACCCGCGAGCTGATGGCACAGCTGGGCGTGACGCGTCTGGTGGATCTGATTGGTCGCACCGACCTGCTGAAAGAGCTGGACGGTTTCACCGCTAAACAGCAAAAACTGGCGCTATCGAAGCTGCTGGAGACTGCCGAGCCGCATCCTGGTAAGGCGCTCTACTGCACCGAAAACAACCCGCCGTTCGATAACGGTCTGCTGAACGCGCAGTTGCTGCAACAGGCGAAACCGTTTGTCGATGAGCGTCAGAGTAAAACCTTCTGGTTCGATATTCGTAACACCGACCGTTCCGTGGGCGCATCGCTTTCAGGTTATATCGCCCAGACGCACGGCGATCAGGGGCTGGCTGCCGATCCGATTAAAGCGTACTTCAACGGCACCGCAGGCCAGAGTTTCGGCGTGTGGAACGCAGGCGGCGTGGAGCTGTATCTGACGGGCGATGCCAACGACTATGTCGGTAAAGGCATGGCGGGCGGCTTAATCGCCATTCGTCCTCCGGTTGGCTCGGCCTTCCGCAGCCACGAGGCGAGCATTATCGGCAACACTTGCCTGTATGGCGCGACCGGCGGTCGTCTGTATGCCGCTGGCCGCGCGGGTGAACGTTTTGGCGTGCGTAACTCCGGTGCGATTACCGTGGTAGAAGGCATTGGCGACAACGGCTGTGAATACATGACGGGTGGTATCGTCTGTATTCTGGGTAAAACCGGTGTTAACTTCGGCGCGGGCATGACCGGCGGCTTCGCTTACGTTCTCGACGAAAGTGGTGATTTCCGCAAACGCGTTAACCCGGAACTGGTCGAGGTCTTAAACGTTGACTCTCTGGCGATCCATGAAGAGCATCTGCGTGGTCTTATCACTGAGCATGTGCAGCATACCGGTTCTCAGCGTGGCGAAGAGATTCTGGCGAACTGGTCAATCTTCGCCACTAAATTTGCGCTGGTTAAACCGAAGTCCAGTGATGTAAAAGCACTGCTGGGGCACCGTAGTCGTAGCGCAGCAGAGTTGCGCGTGCAGGCGCAGTAAGGGGTAGCAACAATGAGTCAGAATGTTTATCAATTTATCGACCTGCAGCGCGTTGATCCGCCAAAGAAACCGCTGAAGATCCGCAAAATTGAGTTTGTTGAAATTTACGAGCCGTTTTCCGAAGGCCAGGCCAAAGCGCAGGCTGACCGCTGCCTGTCGTGTGGCAACCCATACTGCGAGTGGAAATGCCCGGTACACAACTACATCCCGAACTGGCTGAAGCTCGCCAACGAGGGACGTATTTTTGAAGCGGCAGAACTGTCGCATCAAACCAATACCCTGCCGGAAGTGTGTGGACGCGTTTGCCCGCAGGATCGTCTGTGCGAAGGTTCCTGTACCCTGAACGATGAGTTTGGCGCAGTGACCATCGGCAATATTGAGCGTTATATCAATGATAAAGCGTTCGAAATGGGCTGGCGTCCGGATATGTCCGGCGTGAAGCAGACGGGTAAAAAAGTGGCGATTATCGGCGCAGGCCCGGCAGGTCTGGCGTGTGCGGATGTGCTGACACGCAACGGTGTCAAAGCTGTCGTCTTCGACCGTCACCCGGAAATCGGCGGCCTGCTGACCTTCGGTATTCCGGCTTTCAAGTTGGAAAAAGAGGTAATGACGCGCCGCCGTGAAATCTTCACCGGCATGGGTATTGAATTCAAACTCAATACCGAAGTGGGCCGCGACGTACAGCTTGACGATCTGCTGAGTGATTACGATGCCGTGTTCCTCGGTGTCGGCACTTATCAGTCCATGCGCGGCGGACTGGAAAACGAAGACGCCGATGGCGTGTACGCGGCGCTGCCGTTCCTCATCGCCAACACCAAACAGTTAATGGGCTTTGGCGAAACCCGCGACGAACCGTTCGTCAGCATGGAAGGCAAACGCGTGGTGGTACTTGGCGGTGGCGATACCGCGATGGACTGCGTGCGCACTTCCGTGCGCCAGGGTGCTAAGCACGTTACCTGTGCCTATCGTCGTGATGAAGAGAACATGCCAGGTTCCCGCCGCGAAGTGAAAAACGCGCGGGAAGAAGGCGTAGAGTTCAAATTCAACGTCCAGCCGCTGGGTATTGAAGTGAATGGCAACGGTAAAGTCAGCGGCGTGAAAATGGTGCGCACCGAAATGGGCGAACCGGACGCTAAAGGCCGTCGCCGCGCGGAGATCGTGGCAGGTTCCGAACATATCGTTCCGGCAGATGCGGTGATCATGGCGTTTGGTTTCCGCCCGCACAGCATGGAATGGCTGGCAGAACACAGCGTTGAGCTGGATTCACAGGGTCGCATTATCGCTCCGGAAGGTAACGAAAACGCTTTCCAAACCAGCAATCCGAAAATCTTTGCCGGTGGTGACATCGTGCGTGGTTCGGATCTGGTGGTGACCGCCATTGCCGAAGGTCGTAAGGCGGCAGACGGCATTATGAACTGGCTGGAAGTTTAATCCCTGCCCCAGCGCCGCCTCCTAAGAAAAGAGTGCGGCGCTGAAATCCTCCTTTCTTGCTGGAAAGCGCCTCGCATAATCTGAAGAAAACCAATGTAATACGCATATCTGGATTGTTACCGACAGATGCCCGGCGTATAGCTGATTCCATTATTCAACACAGCGCCATATAAAGGGAAAGATAATGGAATCGCTCTCATTTCAAACCACAGCAGGCTACCAGCAAATCCACGACGGCATTATTCATCTGGTCGATAGCGCCCGGACAGAAACGGTACGTAGCGTTAACGCGTTAATGACCGCGACGTACTGGGAAATTGGCCGACGAATTGTCGAATTTGAACAAGGTGGTGAGGCACGGGCCGCGTATGGTACGCAGTTAATCAAGCGGCTATCAAAGGATTTAAGTCTAAGGTATAAGCGTGGGTTCTCCACCAGGAATTTATGGCAGTTTAAGAATTTTTATATTTGTTTTCAACGAATTGAAATTGTGCAGACACTGTCTGCACAATTCACCCCCACAATTCTCCAGACTGTGTCTGGAGAATCTTGCCATTTAGCGCAACTCGCCAAATCCTTCCCCCTACCCTGGTCCACTTACGTCCGTTTGCTTTCTGTTAAAAACGCTGACACCCGCAGCTTTTATGAAAAAGAGACGCTCCGCTGTGGCTGGTCTGCTCGTCAGCTCGAACGACAAATTGCGACCCAGTTTTATGAGCGGACATTACTATCACATGACAAATCAGCCATGCTGCAACAACACGCCCCTGCCGAAACGCATATTCTGCCGCAACCGACGATACGCGATCCCTTTGTGCTCGAATTTCTGGAATTAAAAGATGAATACTCAGAATCTGATTTTGAGGAGGCTCTGATCAACCACCTGATGGATTTCATGCTGGAACTTGGGGATGATTTTGCCTTTGTTGGTCGACAGCGAAGGTTACGCATTGATGACAACTGGTTTCGGGTCGATCTGTTGTTTTTCCACCGCCGTTTACGCTGCCTGCTAATCGTCGATCTAAAAGTGGGCAAATTCAGCTATAGCGATGCCGGACAGATGAATATGTATCTCAACTATGCCAAAGAGCACTGGACACTACCGGATGAAAATCCACCCATCGGTCTGGTTCTCTGTGCAGAGAAAGGAGCCGGAGAAGCACATTATGCTCTGGCAGGTTTGCCTAACACCATTCTGGCAAGTGAATATAAGATGCAGCTACCTGATGAGAAACGACTCGCGGATGAACTCGTTCGAACACAGGCGGTGCTAGAGGAAGGCTATAAACGCCGTTAATTTCAGCGGTTTCGAATTCTCCAGACTATGTCTGGAGAATCTTTAAAACGAACCAAGTTTTAAGCCATTAACTCAGCCTTAACCTTCACTACCACCTTTTTAATCTCTCCATGCTCACCAACAACACATCCCGGTTTATGCGGTTCTCCTGGCATAAACACGGCGAACATTCCCGGTTTCAGGATGATGGCTTGCTCGTTCTCAATGGCGCTGCAAAGCTGGTAATCATCTTCATGGTGGAACTCTTCACACTGGCGCGCAGTGCCTGCCATACCAAAAAGAATCCGCTCCTCGCCGCTTAACAATAACTGGATATCAATATATTGCTCGTGCAATTCGGCTTTTTTCTCAACGGGCGATTGAGTGTTAAACGTCATGACATTCATAAAGATATTGTCGCCCTGCAATTCGTAACGACCCGGCGCTTTTTCCTGCGGCCTGGCGGCTAATGCCAGCGTTAACGCGTCCAGTAGTGCTGGATGTAAACCGGCAGATGGTAACGACTGTACTTCACCCATCATCATAATTTTTCTCCCTGAGCCAACAACGCAGCCCCAAGTAAACCTGCATCATGGCGGTAGTGCGCCGCCAGTAACTCAACATGAAATGCCGCTGGCTCCTTAGCCAGATTCGTTTCCACCAGCGCCAGATACCCTTCCGCCAGCCCAACACTGCCGCCGAGCACCACACACTGGCAATCAGTCGTGGCTTTAACATCGGCAATCAGTCTTGCCAGCGCATGTGCGGAGCGATGAATCAGTTGCTGCGCCTGCTCGTCACCCTGTCCGGCGCGCGTGAAAATGGTTTTCGCATCCGCGCCAGCCAGCTCCCCCTGCGCCGCCGCCGCAATACCGCGACCAGAAGCAATCGCTTCCACGCAACCTGTGCGTCCACAGCCACAGACAGGCCCCTGCGGATCGGCAAGCGTATGCCCGATGTGCCCCGCCAGACCGCCTGGGCCGGTAAGCAGTTTGCCGCCGCTCACTACGCCGCCGCCAACACCGGTGGAAACGGTGATAAACACCATATCGGTTATATCGCCTTCCAGCGCCTGATACTCCGCCCACGCTGCGGCCTGCGCATCGTTAATGGCAATGGTCGGCAAATCGGTAAGTTGTGCCAAAGTTTTGACTAACGGAAAATGTAGCAATCCACCGAGATTATGCGGATTCAGCGCCAGCAAGCTGCCATCGCGGATGATCCCGGTTGAAGCGATGGCAACCTGCTGCGCATGAGCTTGCAACGGGGAGACTAACGCGGCCAAGGCTTCACGCAAGGCTTCTGGTGTCTGGCTGGCAGGCGTAGGAAGTTCTCGGCGATCGCGGATCTGCCCATCAGCGCCAATCAGCGCGGCGGCAAGTTTAGTACCGCCGATATCAATCGCCAGTGTGGTCATAGCACCGCCTTTTTCATCGCTGTGTTGTACCACTGACAAATGTGTTCAAGACGCGTAATGGCAGAACCCACCGTTACCGCCCATGCGCCGTGGCGCATCGCATCCGCCGCCTGCGCTGGCGAGTTGTAACGTCCTTCGGCAATTACCCGACATCCGGCGTCGCTCAACGTTTTCACCAGCGCCAGATCCGGCTCTTCTGGCGTTACAGGCGTGGTATAGCCAGAAAGCGTAGTGCCAATAATTTCGGCTCCCAGCTTTTGACATGCCAGGCCGTCTTCCGGCGTTGAGCAGTCGGTCATCGCCAGTAAACCGTGATGGTGAATACGTGCCAGCAGCGTTTCAACAGGCACCGGACGCGGACGATCGGTGCCATCAATGGCGATAATATCCGCGCCTGCCTGCGCCAGTGCATCAACATCTTCAATATAGGCCGTGATACGTACCGGAGAATCCTCCAGATCGCGTTTCACAATCCCGATAATCGGCACGCTCACCACCGCACGCGTGGCTTTCAGGTTTGCCACACCTTCTATGCGAATAGCAACCGCACCTGCCTGCTCTGCCGCTAATGCCATGGCAGCAACGATTTCGGGTTTATCGAGCGGGCTGTCCGGAACCGGCTGGCAGGAGACAATCAGTCCACCGTTAGCTGCGATTTTTTGATCCAGTTGTGCAAGTAACGACATACATCTTCCCTTAGCGAAAGACCCGGTACAGAGACCGGGTTACAGAATTAACTTTTGGTTTTGACTAAATCGTTTTTGGCGCTGCCAAACGGCACGGCACCGCTAAATGGTTTGCCGTCGATAGCGTCATGAGTACGTAACGCTTCCGGGCGCAGCCAACGCTGAACGCGGGATGGCATATCCAGACCAATCAGCAAGATCACCACGAACGTCAGACTGAACGAGAGCGATCCCAGCGCAGTGCCCAGATCCAGACGTTGAGCGATCAACGCGCCGAGGATTGGAGCCAGTGCGCCGCCAAGTGCGCCGACGTTGTAGGTAAAGCCCAGCCCCGCTGCACGCTGGTCGGTATCGAAATAACCGCCGATCAGTTTCGGTAAGATCCCGGAGATGCCCTGACCAAGCATTTGCTGGAAGAACAGTAACAGACCGAGTACCCAGACGTTTGCGCCGCCAATCGCAAATACCGGAATAATCAGCAATTGTGAAGCTAACAGGCTACAAACGTAGGCTTTGCGCGTTCCCAGCCAGTCACCGAGGAAGCCACCGACGCAGCAACCCACCGCCGCACCAAAACCACTAAAGAACAACACATTGGCGACCGTATGTGGGTTATAAGCCAGCTCAGTTTTCAGATACGTCGGCAGCAGCGCCTGAATCGGCCATGAGTAGAGGAAAGCAAACAACACAACCACCATCAGCATCACACCGGTTGGCCAGCGTTTGCCCGTACTCTGTACCATAAAGCTGATAAAAATTGCGGCGCATAACAGCCCAAGAACAGCGACGATTGCGGCATTTTGCAGGTTGCCGGCAAAGCAGAACCACAGCGCAGTAGCTGCCGCCAGTGTCATCACGATATTGGCGATGCGATGTTCACCACGGTAAAGAATATCCACCATTGTGCGTACCGGTGCTTTACCCCCGTGTTTCTCTTTCCAGTCTTCCGCTTCCGGGATATTTTTACGCAGCCAGAGAGCAAAGATGATCGGTAAGATGCCGATAAAGAACAGTGCACGCCAGCCCCAGATCGGAACCACCAGGCTGTAAACCTGAGCGGCAACGACAGCACCCACAGAGAAGCCGGAAATCAGAAAACCACTGGCTTTGTTACGTAGGTGTTTTGGCCAGCTTTCAATGACATAGGTGGCGCTGGAACCGTATTCTCCTGCCATCCCCATGCCGATCACCAGACGAGCGATAAACATAGTGATGTAGCCTGGCGCAAAGCCACAAGCCAGCGTCCCGACCGAGAAGAGAACGATACTGGTGACCATTGCCAGACGACGCCCGTAACGATCCCCCATAGCCCCAAGCATCAAGCCGCCGAACCAGCGTGAGATAAAGGCTGCGGAGATCAGACTTGCCGCCTGCACCGTCGTCAGCCCAAATTCACCTTGTACTTCGGTGAGTACCAGGGCAATTAAAACGAAATCAAAACCATCAAGTAGATATCCCAACCAGGCAGCGGAAAATGCTCGCCATTGTGCGCGGTTGAGATGGCGATACCACGGGATATTCTGGGTTGTAGTACTCATTGTGAGTCTCCCGCGATGGGCGTTGCCCACACGCTTTGGTATGAAAGTTGTAGGGTACAGATGCGTTTATTTCCCCTCACCCGGTAGGGGCGAGTGAGGGGAAAAACTCACCCGCGCTCTTGCATCAACTGCTGAGCCAGCGCCTTCAGTTCTGGCAGATATTTTTCATCCACCGGACCAAACGGTTTGCGGCACAGCGGAACGGACACCACATCCATATAGTGAAGAACTGTTTTCAGGCCACGGAATACGCCTGTTTTAATCAGCAAATCAATGACTTTGTTGCACTCGGTTTGCAGTTTCTGCGCGGTTTGAATATCGCCCTCTTTCAACGCCTTAACGATGCCCTGATAACGCCAGCCCATGATGTTGTAGGTACTACCGATACCACCATCAGCGCCCGCCAGCAGGCCGGAAGCAAAGATTTCGTCGTAACCGTTGTAGAGCACCAGATCAGGATGTTCACGACGGATCTGCTCCATCTGATAGAGATCGCCAGAGGTCTGTTTCAGCGCCCCGACACCCGGCAACGTAACCAGAGTGTTGATCTGATCCAGGGTCAGTTTAACGCCGCTTAACGCCGGAATGTTGTACACCACCATCGGCAAACCATCCGCTGAATCAATGATTGCCCGATAGTGATCGCAGTGTTCTTCAAAGCTGAAAGGATAGTAGAACGGCGTAACGGCAGAGACGGCATCAAAGCCATAACGTTTAGCGGATGCCGCAAGTTGTTGGCTTTCAGCAGTGCTGACGCAACCTACGTGAGCGATTAATTTAATCTTGCCTTTCGCCTCTTCCGCGACGATTTCCAGTACCTGTTCACGCTCGGAAAGGCTCTGCACAAAGGCTTCGCCGGTTGAACCACCTACGTATAAACCGTCGATGCCCTGCTGAATATTGAACTGAACCAGGCGGCGCAGACTCGCTTTATCCAGTGCTTGTTGTTGGTCAAAAGGAGTCAGGAGTGCGGCCATTACGCCACGTAAATTTGTTGCCATAAATACCTCTGAAGTGATGCTTGCCTGTTAAAAACGATATACCTTTATACCTGTTATACCAGATCAAATAAGCAACACATCATACAGAACGCTTATAATGCGATCTGCTTCACTAAAGTGGCATTATTTTTTTTTGTTAGTGGTTTGACCGAAGGCGTGCCAGGTGGCAGAAACGCTGTTGAGGTGCGATTGCAATGCGCGATCGGCTTCATCGGGATCGTGACGACGGATCGCATCAACGATCGCAATATGCTGCTGATAACTAACGTTGTTATGCTCGTGCAGCGCCTGATCGGCGACTGTCGGACGGGCGGCGATCAGCCAGTCGAGCAGAGCAACGTGGATCGCCATAAAGATCGGGTTCCCAGGGATCTCTGCCAGCACACGGTGGAAATCAACATCTGAACGAATAAACGCGGCGTTGTTATCCAGCGACTGACTGTTGATTTCCAGTGCTTTGGCCAGCAAATCAATTTGTTCATCGGTGGCATATTCAGCCGCATAGCGCACCAGGCTGGACTCAAAGAACAGACGTAACTGTTCGAAATGGGCTATCCCACCAGGATGGGAAAGAAAATCTTTTGCCATGCCGGAAAGCTCGCCGATGATGGTGTCCGCAGAAGGACGCGAGACACGAGCGCGTTCACCATTATTAATTTGTACCAGACCTTTGCGCTTTAACGCCGCCAACGCTTCACGTACCGAAGGACGCCCAACGTTAAAGAACGCCATAAGTTCGCGTTCAGATGGCAGTTGCTCACCTTCGCCAAATTCACGACGGCGGATCATCTGCTCCAGCTCTTCCTCCACCATTTCGGAGAGTTTTTTGCGCGCCAGTGGACGACGACGCAAGTTACGACCGATAGTAGCCGGAGAATCTTCTGCTTGCGGATCAAATGCGTTCATAGAGCTCTTTCTGGGAAAATATGTTGACGGATAATAGCGAAGTTATCGTAACACAGTATTAAAATCAGGCGAAAAGAAGGTAGATAGCAAAACAGGCCACATGGGCCTGTTTATCATTTATTTCACAACCCGCAATGCCGGGCGTCCACCGCGTGGAGGCTGTGGCGGTTCATCGTCAGGATGATGGTCATCATCGTGATCGGGCTTATCGCCGTCAATGACCGACATAACGGTTTCATTATCTGCCGACGCTTCATCATCATTCATGATACTGGCATCTTCATCGTAGGCAGCTTCAGGCTCGAACATTGTTCCTGCGCCATTTTCGCGGGCGTAGATAGCCAGCACGGCAGCCAGCGGTACTGAAACCTGACGCGGAATGCCACCAAAGCGCGCGTTAAAACGCACTTCATCATTCGCCAGTTCCAGATTGCCAACCGCACGCGGCGCAATGTTGAGTACGATTTGCCCATCACGTGCATATTCCATAGGAACCTGCACGCCAGGGAGCGTCACATCCACCACCAGGTGCGGCGTGAGCTGGTTATCCAGCAACCACTCATAGAATGCACGCAGCAGATAGGGACGACGTGGTGTTAGCTGTGACAAATCCATACAGATTAACTCCGGCCCAGACGCATTTCACGTTCTGCTTCAGTTAAAGAAGCAAGGAAAGAGTCACGCTCAAAGACGCGGGTCATATAGCCTTTCAGCTCTTTCGCACCCGGGCCGCTAAACTCGATGCCCAGTTGCGGCAGACGCCACAGCAGCGGAGCAAGGTAGCAATCGACCAGGCTGAACTCATCGCTCAGGAAGTACGGCTTCTGACCGAAGACCGGCGCAATCGCCAGCAGTTCTTCGCGCAGTTGCTTACGTGCGGCATCGGCTTCAGAGGCTGAACCGTTGATGATGGTGTTCATCAGCGTGTACCAGTCTTTTTCGATACGGTGCATGTACAGACGGCTTTCACCGCGAGCTACCGGGTAAACAGGCATCAGTGGCGGATGCGGGAAACGCTCATCCAGATATTCCATAATGATGCGAGATTCCCACAGGGTCAGTTCACGATCCACCAGGGTCGGAACGCTCTGATTCGGGTTGAGGTCAATCAGATCCTGAGGCGGATTGTCCTTTTCCACGTGTTCGATCTCGAAACTTACACCTTTCTCAGCCAGCACAATGCGGACCTGATGGCTATAGATGTCAGTAGGACCGGAAAACAGCGTCATTACCGAACGTTTGTTGGCAGCGACAGCCATGAAAACCTCCAGGTATAGTCAGAATTTTTACTGCTACCAGCCACCAGGTGGCCAGTCAGAAGTTATGTTACCCAGTAAGGAACGACTCTCTTTGTTCGAAAATCAAACAAAAAATGAGCAATACCCGACATTTGGGCAGAAAATTGGATGATAGTTTACCAGATTTTGCGACCTTTGTGGTAAGTCGATACCAGAAATGGGGAAAAAGAGATGCGCTTTAGTCTGAAATGGTTGACTTAATCCCTTATCGGCGATGTTGTTTTTGTTTTACCTGCCTGTCAGGCGGTAGCAAAAAGCACCTTTCCATTTTTACGCTGATTCAGATTTTAGCCATAAAAAAACCCGCCGAAGCGGGTTTTTTTCGCAAATTGTATTCTGCCGGAGCAGAAAGCAATTAACGTTTGGAGAACTGCGGACGACGACGTGCTTTACGCAGACCGACTTTCTTACGTTCAACCTGACGAGCGTCACGAGTAACGAAGCCAGCTTTACGCAGTTCAGAACGCAGGGACTCGTCGTACTCCATCAGAGCGCGGGTGATACCGTGACGGATCGCACCAGCCTGACCAGAGATACCACCACCTTTAACGGTGATGTACAGATCCAGTTTCTCAACCATGTCGACCAGTTCCAGCGGCTGACGAACTACCATGCGGGCAGTTTCACGACCGAAGTACTGTTCCAGAGAACGTTGGTTGATAACGATTTTGCCGTTGCCCGGTTTGATGAAAACGCGAGCTGCGGAACTTTTGCGGCGACCAGTGCCGTAGTATTGATTTTCAGCCATTGCCTATAATCCCGATTAGATGTCAAGAACTTGCGGTTGCTGTGCCGCGTGGTTGTGCTCGTTACCCGCGTAAACTTTCAGTTTACGGAACATAGCACGACCCAGCGGGCCTTTTGGCAACATGCCTTTAACCGCGATTTCAATCACACGCTCAGGACGGCGAGCAATCATCTCTTCAAAGGTCGCTTGTTTGATACCACCGATGTGACCGGTGTGATGATAGTACACTTTGTCAGTACGCTTGTTGCCGGTTACAGCAACTTTGTCAGCGTTCAGAACGATGATGTAATCACCAGTATCTACGTGCGGAGTGTATTCCGCTTTATGCTTACCGCGCAGGCGCAGAGCCAGTTCGGAAGCCAGACGGCCCAGAGTTTTACCGGTCGCGTCAACAACATACCAGTCGCGTTTTACGGTTTCTGGTTTAGCTGTAAAAGTTTTCATTAAAAGCTTACCCAATAAATAGTTACACGTTGGTGAACACCCAAACGTCTTCAATTGTTGAGGTTCACACGACAAAGTCCGGCAAACCTACCCCTTCGAATAGCCTATGCCAGCACAC
This sequence comes from Escherichia sp. Marseille-Q3837, assembly GCF_916618735.1. Classification (NCBI taxonomy): domain Bacteria; kingdom Pseudomonadati; phylum Pseudomonadota; class Gammaproteobacteria; order Enterobacterales; family Enterobacteriaceae; genus Escherichia; species Escherichia sp. Marseille-Q3837. Next base: position 356,665 of record NZ_CAKAKC010000001.1, read on the forward strand.
AAAAAGTTTTGGGAAAAAAACTTTCTTGTAACGTGGGGTCGCAAGATTATAGAGAAGTCGGGGTCAAAGATCGACCCCTTTTTGTGATTTGTGACAGGTTTTAACCCGCCAAATGCTCGCGCTGCAAATACTCTTCGCTTTGCATCTCTTGCAGACGTGACAGGCAACGCTGGAACTCAAACTTCAGCCGCTCGCCCTGATAAATCTCATACAAAGGTACTTCCGCGCTCACCACCAGCTTGACATGGCGCTCGTAAAATTCATCCACCAGCGCAATGAAACGCCGCGCTTCACTCTCCATCAACCGCGTCATGACGGGCACATCAAACAACATCACCGTGTGAAACAGACGTGAGAGCGCAATATAGTCATGCTGGCTGCGGGCATCAACGCACAGCGTGGTAAATGACACCGCCAGCGTCTGGTTTTCTACGCCCATCGTCGCCAGCGGTCGATGATTGATTTCCAGCGTAGGGGCTTGTTCTCGTTTTGCACCTGCCAGCGCCAGCCACAGCTTATCCATCTGCTCACGCGTTTCATCATTAAGCGGCGACAGCCACAGATGCGCCTGAGTAAGGGTACGCAGCCGATAATCAACACCGGCGTCCACGTTCATAACATCACAATACTGTTTAATGGCATCAATTGCAGGAAGAAAACGCGCACGTTGCAGGCCATTGCGATAAAGCTCATCCGGTGGAATATTTGACGTCGCCACCAGCGTTATGCCGCGAGCAAACAATGCTTTCATCAGGCCACCCAGCAGCATGGCGTCGGTAATATCAGAAACAAAAAATTCGTCAAAACAGAGCACGTCAGTTTCGGCTTTAAAGCGATCGGCAATAATTTCCAGCGGATCGCTCTGCCCTTGCAATGCGGTTAATTCTTCATGCACCCGCAGCATAAAACGGTGAAAATGCAGCCGCTGTTTTCGCTCTCCCGGCAAGCTTTGATAGAAAAGATCCATCAACCAGGTTTTTCCACGCCCTACACCGCCCCACATATATAAGCCACGCACCGGCGCGTTGCTTGTATCTTCGCGCTTACCCCACAGCTTACCGACCCGTGCCATTAGCCCGCTAGCCCTGGCGACTGGCGGCGTGCTGTTGATTAATTCCTGGTAGATAATCTCCAGCCGACTGACGGCCTCTTTTTGTACGTCGTCGGGTTGATGGCTGCCTTCATTGAGCGCCTTCAGGTATTGCGATGTTGGGGTAACGCTTTGCATGATGTTCTTGTTATTCCTTGAATAATCGGTGTGCCGTTGTTCACGGTTGACGAAAAAAAGGCCGTTCTACACTACGCGATATGCAGTCGGGATTCCACTTCTGTGGAATTAACGGTTATAGTGGCATAATCAGCCGCAGGCATGGAGCCTGAAGCCAACACCCTACGGAAACAAAAGACAACGGGAGATGTTCATGACCTGGGAATATGCGCTAATTGGGTTAGTCGTCGGCATCATTATTGGTGCTGTGGCCATGCGTTTTGGTAATCGTAAACTGCGCCAGCAACAGGCGTTGCAGTACGAACTTGAAAAAAATAAAGCTGAACTGGACGAGTATCGCGAAGAGCTGGTTAACCACTTTGCCCGCAGCGCGGAATTACTGGATACTATGGCGCACGACTATCGCCAGCTGTATCAACACATGGCGAAAAGCTCCAGCAGCCTGCTGCCGGAACTGTCTGCTGAAGCCAACCCGTTCCGCAATCGTCTGGCAGAATCTGAAGCCAGCAACGATCAGGCTCCGGTGCAGATGCCGCGTGACTATTCTGAAGGCGCATCCGGCCTGTTACGTACCGGCGCGAAGCGCGACTAATTTATTTTGCGGGCGCAGCCATTGCGCCCTCCTCTTCTCTTCTTCCCCCGACTATCATTTAATCTGGTGTCTCATTGTTTACCATCTGAAAATTCAATAACATCAAACTGTTTTGAATCTCTTTTTCTTATCATTCAGGTACGAGAGCAGGAATAATGAAAAAGCAAACCCAGCTGTTGAGTGCATTAGCGTTAAGTGTCGGGTTAACTCTCTCGGCGCCGTTTCAGGCCATCGCATCGATTCCCGGCCAGGTTGCCGGTCAAGCGCCACTGCCCAGTCTTGCGCCGATGCTGGAAAAAGTGCTTCCCGCAGTGGTCAGTGTTCGAGTCGAAGGAACCGCCAGCCAGGAGCAGAAAATTCCGGAAGAATTCAAAAAGTTTTTTGGTGATGATTTACCGGATCAGCCAGCGCAACCCTTCGAAGGTTTAGGTTCCGGCGTCATAATCAATGCCAATAAAGGTTATGTGCTGACCAACAATCACGTCATTAATCAGGCACAGAAAATCAGTATTCAACTCAATGACGGGCGTGAGTTTGATGCGAAGCTGATTGGCGGTGATGAGCAGAGCGATATTGCCCTGTTGCAAATTCAGAATCCCGGCAAATTAACGCAAATTGCCATTGCCGACTCCGATAAACTGCGCGTCGGTGATTTTGCCGTCGCGGTCGGCAACCCGTTTGGTCTTGGGCAAACCGCCACCTCCGGGATTGTTTCCGCATTAGGCCGCAGCGGGTTAAATCTCGAAGGTCTGGAAAACTTTATTCAGACCGATGCCTCTATTAACCGTGGTAACTCCGGCGGTGCACTGTTAAACCTTAATGGTGAATTAATTGGCATCAACACCGCAATCCTTGCCCCGGGCGGCGGTAGCGTAGGAATTGGTTTTGCCATTCCGAGTAATATGGCGCGTACCCTGGCGCAGCAACTTATCGACTTTGGTGAAATCAAACGCGGCCTGTTAGGCATTAAAGGCACCGAAATGAGTGCCGATATCGCCAAAGCATTTAATTTAGACGTTCAGCGCGGCGCGTTTGTCAGCGAAGTGCTGCCAGGTTCTGGCTCGGCAAAAGCAGGCGTGAAAGCAGGCGATATTATTACCAGTCTCAACGGCAAACCGCTGAATAGCTTTGCTGAGTTGCGTTCTCGTATCGCGACCACCGAGCCGGGCACGAAAGTGAAACTCGGCCTGCTGCGTAACGGCAAACCGCTGGAAGTAGAAGTGACGCTCGATACCAGCACCTCATCGTCAGCCAGTGCCGAGATGATCACACCTGCGCTGGAAGGCGCGACGTTGAGTGACGGTCAGCTAAAAGATGGCGGCAAAGGTATTAAGATCGATGAGGTTGTCAAAGGAAGCCCCGCCGCTCAGGCTGGCTTGCAAAAAGATGATGTGATCATTGGCGTCAACCGCGATCGGGTGAATTCGATCGCTGAAATGCGCAAAGTGCTGGCGACAAAACCGGCCATCATCGCCCTGCAGATCGTACGTGGCAATGAGAGCATTTACCTGCTAATGCGTTAATGTCGTAAACCGGGCATCAGGCTGACGTGTGATGTCCGGTTAACTCGTGGTATGCTGCTGCCGTTCCCTTTTTTAATGACGCCTCCATCATGTTTGTGAAGCTCTTACGTTCCGTTGCGATTGGATTAATTGTCGGCGCTATTCTGCTGGTTGCCATGCCTTCGCTGCGCAGCATTAACCCGCTTTCCACACCGCAATTCGACAGTACCGATGAGACGCCTGCCAGCTATAATCTGGCGGTTCGCCGCGCCGCGCCAGCGGTAGTCAACGTTTATAACCGTGGTTTGAACACCGCCTCACACAACCAGCTTGAGATCCGTACACTGGGATCTGGCGTGATCATGGATCAACGCGGTTATATCATCACCAATAAACACGTGATCAACGACGCCGATCAGATCATCGTCGCCTTACAGGATGGTCGTGTTTTTGAAGCATTACTGGTGGGATCTGACTCTCTAACCGATCTGGCGGTGCTTAAAATTAATGCCACTGGTGGTTTACCCACTATTCCTATCAATTCACGACGCGTACCGCACATTGGCGATGTGGTGCTGGCGATCGGTAACCCGTATAACCTTGGGCAGACCATTACCCAGGGCATTATCAGTGCCACAGGTCGAATCGGCCTGAACCCGACCGGGCGGCAAAACTTCCTGCAAACCGATGCTTCCATTAACCACGGTAACTCCGGCGGCGCGCTGGTGAACTCGCTGGGAGAACTGATGGGTATCAACACGCTGTCGTTTGATAAGAGTAACGATGGCGAAACGCCGGAAGGTATCGGCTTTGCGATTCCTTTCCAGTTAGCAACCAAAATTATGGATAAGCTGATCCGCGATGGTCGCGTGATCCGTGGATACATTGGCATTGGTGGACGAGAAATCGCACCTTTGCACGCGCAGGGCGGCGGCATCGATCAACTGCAAGGGATTGTGGTTAACGAAGTGTCACCTGATGGTCCGGCGGCTAACGCGGGTATCCAGGTCAACGATCTGATTATCTCGGTGGATAACAAACCAGCCATCTCCGCACTGGAGACGATGGATCAGGTTGCGGAAATCCGACCTGGCTCAGTGATCCCAGTTGTAGTGATGCGTGACGATAAACAGCTAACGTTGCAGGTCACCATTCAGGAATATCCAGCGACTAATTAAGTCGTGCGCTCAAAACAAAAAACCGGAGTCTGTGCTCCGGTTTTTTATTATCCGCTAATCAATTACTTATTAACGAATTCTTCGCCCAGGGCGATATCTTTCTTCAGCGTATCCAGCATACCTTCCAGCGCGTTCTGTTCAAATGCGCTCAGGGTGCCGATAGATTTACGCTCTTCCACGCCGTTTTTACCCAGCAGCAGCGGTTGAGAGAAGAAACGTGCGTACTGACCATCGCCTTCAACGTAGGCACATTCTACAACGCCTTGTTCGCCCTGCAGTGCGCGAACCAGAGACAGACCAAAACGTGCAGCGGCCTGGCCCATAGACAGGGTTGCAGACCCGCCACCGGCTTTCGCTTCAACCACTTCAGTACCCGCGTTCTGGATACGTTTGGTCAAATCAGCCACTTCTTGTTCGGTGAAGCTTACGCCAGGAACCTGAGACAGCAGCGGCAGAATGGTAACACCAGAGTGACCGCCAATAACCGGCACTTCAACTTCGCCCGGCTGTTTGCCTTTCAGTTCCGCAACAAAGGTGTTGGAACGAATGATATCCAGCGTGGTAACGCCGAACAGTTTGTTTTTGTCATAAACACCGGCTTTTTTCAGCACTTCTGCAGCGATAGCCACAGTGGTGTTCACCGGGTTAGTGATAATACCAATGCACGCTTTCGGGCAAGTTTTCGCAACTTGCTGTACCAGGTTTTTCACGATACCGGCGTTAACGTTAAACAGGTCAGAACGATCCATACCCGGTTTACGCGCAACACCTGCAGAAATAAGAACGACATCTGCGCCTTCCAGAGCAGGGGTCGCATCTTCACCAGAAAAACCTTTGATTTTCACAGCAGTAGGGATATGGCTCAGGTCGACGGCCACACCGGGAGTGACTGGAGCGATATCATACAGGGAGAGTTCTGAACCTGAAGGCAGTTGGGTTTTTAACAGTAGTGCAAGCGCCTGGCCGATACCACCAGCAGCGCCGAGGACTGCGACTTTCATCCTAAACTCCTTATTATATTGATAAACTAAGATATGTTGCTCCGCTGCCGCGACCTTAATCCACAAATTCCCTGTTTACAATGACCACTTCTCAAGAATGTGTAGTCACGCAAATTTGGCGTTTATGCATTTAATTGACGTAATCAGGGAGCTAACTTACGTAATTAACAGTCGCTTATGCATTAGGGCAACATTCCAACAGGTGGTGACAATATACCCTACCGTTCAGCCAAAACAACATCATTTTGATAACAATTAATTTACTTTTAAGCGAAATTTACATGCCGTGACGCAGGCATGTTTCTCAATAACGAAATTTGATAAAATCCCGCTCTTTCATAACATTATTTCAGCCTTCTCCAGGGCAGACTGTTTGCATAAAAATTCATCTGTATGCACAATAATGTTGTATCAACCACCATATCGGGTGACTTATGCGAAGCTCGGCTAAGCAAGAAGAATTAGTTAAAGCGTTTAAAGCGTTACTTAAAGAAGAGAAATTTAGCTCCCAGGGCGAAATTGTCGCCGCATTGCAGGAGCAAGGCTTTGACAATATTAACCAGTCTAAAGTCTCGCGGATGTTAACCAAGTTTGGTGCTGTACGTACCCGCAATGCCAAGATGGAAATGGTTTACTGCCTGCCAGCTGAACTGGGCGTACCAACCACCTCCAGTCCGCTGAAAAATCTGGTGCTGGATATCGACTACAATGACGCTGTTGTGGTGATTCATACCAGCCCTGGCGCGGCACAATTAATTGCGCGTCTGCTGGACTCTCTGGGCAAAGCAGAAGGTATTCTTGGCACCATTGCCGGTGATGACACCATCTTTACCACCCCTGCTAAAGGTTTTACCGTCAAAGACCTGTACGAAGCGATTTTAGAGCTGTTCGACCAGGAGCTTTAATCTCTACCCCGCCGCTTCTGGCGGCGGGAAAAATGCTGCATTTGCCTCTTATCCCCCTGCTTTCCCCTGTCATCTATTAACGAATAGTGCGCTTTGCTGCGACAAAACATTCACATATCGAATACATAGGGTAATAATCGCACATTATGCAAAAAACGATATCATATTGAAATTAATGACATTTATAATGGTGCCCTATGTTTTTAATTCCAATTTGTTATAAAAATTAATATTTTTAACACTTTAAATCCAATAGAAACAGTTAGCGTGGTATTAATTAGCTAAATAATTAGTGTATACTTGATTTTGTGATATGGGTCACGAAACAAAGGCCCAGCTAAAAGATTATGTCGAGGTAAAAATCATGAAAATCAAAACCACTGTTGCTGTATTAAGCGTACTTTCTGTTCTCTCTTTCGGTGCCTTCGCTGCCGATTCCATTAATGCTGCACAAGCGCAAAACCGTGAAGCTATCGGTACAGTGTCCGTCAGCGGGGTGGCGTCTTCACCGATGGATATGCGTGAAATGTTGAATAAAAAAGCGGAAGAAAAAGGCGCAACGGCCTACCAGATTACTGAAGCTCGTAGCGGTGACACCTGGCACGCTACGGCTGAACTGTACAAATAAACCCTCATCGTCTTGTCCGACGATATTGCCCCCGGTTCGGGGGCTTTTTTTTGCGCTAATGACGAACATTAAAACGCAAATGCCCTTCCAGCTCTTCCTCTGCCTCATCAAACAGCAATATTAACGCGCCAAAACGGCGACGCATTTTCTCTCCCAGATGAACGAATTCGATCTCCAGCGGTAGCGGCAGGACATCATTCATTAACACATCCCATAGAGAGTCGAGATCGCGTACCTTATCTTTCGCCAGGCCAAAGGTTTGGCTAAAGTCGCGATAAAAATCCTCCTGACTCTCAATCTCATCAAAATCAAATGTATAGATATTCATCTGTTGCCACCGTCACGTTTCGCGGCGAGTTCTGCCGTTCATCGCTAAGTATAGACATGAAAAAACCGACGCTTTTGGCGTCGGTTTTAACTTAACTATCGGTCAGCGCAGTTGATACTTATGGAGCATACCGGTAAGCCGATGCACCGGTTCCGTCACCTGCGGTGGCGCTTGCCAGATGCGTAGCTTTTCCTGGTAGATTTCCAGTTCTTCCAGCAACTGCCCAAAGTACCGACGACGTTTATCATCGCTACGGGCAGATATCACATGGTCTGCTGTGCGGCGCATTTGTCGGTGAAACGCCGATAAATCCTCGTTAACCGGGATCGGCGCATCACGCAGGCGCTGGTGCGCGATAATCATCGTCAGCGCCAGGCGAAATTTCGGCAAATCTCCGGGAAATTTATTCATCAGCAAAAACAACTGCTGATAAAGTGCCGGAAGATGGTTCTCTTTACGACGCGCGACATTGGTGGTCATCGCGGAAACAGCTGCTGAAACAAATTGATTAAGCAATACGCGTCCGGTTCTGTCGCGTGATTTATCCCGCACTAACAGAATAACAATAAACGCCAATACACAGCCAACGATTTGCCCTAATGCGCTGTCGAGAAACTGACTGAAATGGAACGTCATCGGGTTATCCAGCACGATAATATTGATGGTGCTGGCCAGCGCCCCCATTGAGCCTAGTCGCCGTTTCTGTACTTCAATGCCAAGGAAGAATCCCAGCACGGCAAGGCTGATACACAGCAGTAACATACTCTGTTGGGTATTTGGGATAATCACCAAAAAGTAGAGCAGCCCTAACGGCAACGCCGCCAGCGTCCCGTAGATAAAGTCGATCGCCACCATGCGTGGATTCGGCAAACGCATCGCCAGTGACGTCACTACCGCAATCATCACCATTGCGCCACTGCCGGAAGTCCAACCCGTCCACAGCCAGAAAAGCGTGCCCAGAATGCAGGAAAGTGTGGTTCGCCAGAAGTTAACCATCGCATGATGACGTTCGGCTGACTCAACTTTTACTTCCGGCTCGCCTTGCAGGATCTCTTCTTCGGTGGCGTTGATTTTTGTATTACTGATAACACCGCGTTTGAGCAATTGATAACGTGTTGCCGCCGCGACCCAGCTATAAATGGTGACAGGTGTTTCCCGTTCCCCGGTCCAGGCAATAACTCTTCGCAGGCGTTTGAGCTGCTTGTGGACGTCCTGCGCGGTTTCTACCGGCGTGTCAAAAAATTCGCGGAAAGTATCAGTGATCAATTCCGGGCGCGAATTCTGAATCAAATAGGTTTCGCAGGACTGGGTAATCAGCGTCAGCGATAGCGTATTAATCGCTTTTAAACGTCGATTAGCTCGCGCCCAACGGGAAGATTCCATATTCAGGTTGCTGCGCATACCTTGTAGCGCCGTGGTGCGTCGAACCAGGTCGCCCCAGGCCTTATCGACAACTTCACCATCGCCATGCTTGATACAGAGTTGCATTAATTGATATTGCGCGACCAACAAACTTTCCAGCTCTCGATCCACTTCTTGTTTGATCGATCGCGGAGAAAAGAGCAGATCCGCCATAATCGCACACACAATACCGATAACGATCTCACTACAACGTTCGACGGCAAACTGCGGCGTCAGCAACGGTTCCGGCTGAATGGTGATCACAATGATCAGCGCGGTATAACCAGCCAGTCCCCACGCATAGGAGTTTTCTATTCGTACCAGTGAAGAAATCCAGGTACAAAAACCGGCCCAGATACAGCACACCAGAATCATCAGCAAAGGGGCGCGGATCATCGCAATAATGATCACCAGCCCGGCAATACAGCCGATAAATGTGCCGATGATGCGTAAAAAGCCACGATAGCGTATCGCGCCAGAATACGGTTCGCCACCTGCTGCAAAGGCCGGGCCGGCGGCAACAATCGCCGCTGTCAGTACCGCCCAGCGTGGCGTTTCCAGCTGAAAGTGAAAGCCAACAAACAGCGCCAGCACAATGGCGGTCGCCAGTTTTACCGCAAAGCGAATATGTTGGTTAGCAATGGAGAAAATACCCATCGTGATTAACCAAACTCACGCAGGCGATGAGCCATTTTACGGAAGAACGAATCCTGGCTTTCGTCACGATCCTGTTTGCCAGTGACCACCACCGTCGCGGTGGTGCCCGCAGGCCAGATGTTCTCTTGCTGATTATCGAGACGAATACGTACCGGAACTCGTTGCGCCAGACGCACCCACTCCAGGTTAGAGTCGATAGTCGCCATTCCTTTATCATCGCGCGTACTGCTGGCGTTGGTGACCCCGGCAGCGACGCTATCAACCGTACCTTTCAGCACTTTGTTGCTGCCAAGCGGCGTGATCTCTGCGCGATACCCAGGGCGCACCCCTTCCAGCTTGGTTTCTTCCATATAGGCCAGCACATAGAAGGAGTTCTGTTTCACCAGCGCAACCGCCGTTGAGCCACGGGTAATAAACTCACCGGTATAGACGTTGAGATTGGTCACCCAGCCATCCGCCGGTGCGCGGATCACTGTGCGTTCAAGATCCAGTTTTGCCAGATCGCGGGTCGCCTGCGCTTTCGCTAACTGATGCAGAACCGTTTGTAGTACGTTGTTGGCCTGGTCTATCTCTTCGCGTGACATCGCCTGTATGCCGAGACGGTTACGACGTCCGGCCTCCTGGCGTTTCTCCTGTGCCAGCACCTGATAATAAGCAACATCGGCTTGCGCTTCCTCGAGCGCCTTTTGATAGCGTGGCTGGTCGATGGTGAACAGTACCTGTCCTTTTTTCACCAGCTGGTTATCATGAACATTTACCTGAGTAATGAGTCCGGATACGTCCGGCGCGATCGCAACGACGTCGGCGCTAAAGCGTGCGTCACGCGTCCACGGGGATTCGGTGTAATAGACCCAGGCATTAAAAATTGCGATGAAGGCCAGAATGACTAATACGACCGTGATGGCCGTACGGGAGAATTTTCTTATTAGTGTTTTCACTTCAACCTCAAACGAACAGTCGCGATATCAAATAAAACAAGCAGCAATAGAGCGCGGTGTTGAACAACGCCGGATGCCAGACAAAGTCGTAGATACCTGTTGGCACAAGTACCCGGCGCACCAGCCAGAAAATCGCCAGTGATAAAAGCAATTCGAAAAATATCGGTGGGAAGGACAGCCCAAATACCACGATAACGGGAAACAGACTCATGTTGACCTTGGTTGTATAGAGAGAGCAGGCGTTATTATTTTCAGCATCTGTCGCCGCAGAGAAGGGCATGGAAAGCCGGGCGAGAGCAACATTGCTGTAGATTGATATTTAATATATTAGCGTAACTGTTATGCTGTTATCTATATTATGTGATCTAAATCACTTTTAAGTCAGAGTGAATAATGGAACGACTAAAACGCATGTCGGTGTTTGCCAAAGTAGTTGAATTTGGCTCTTTTACCGCCGCCGCCAGACAGTTACAGATGAGCGTTTCGTCCATCAGTCAGACAGTGTCAAAACTGGAAGATGAGTTGCAGGTAAAGCTGTTAAACCGTAGCACACGCAGCATTGGCCTGACCGAAGCCGGTAGAATTTACTACCAGGGCTGCCGTCGGATGCTTCATGAAGTGCAGGATGTTCATGAGCAACTGTATGCCTTCAATAACACCCCCATCGGGACGCTGCGCATTGGCTGTTCTTCAACTATGGCACAAAATGTTCTCGCCGGGCTGACAGCAAAAATGCTGAAAGAATACCCAGGTTTGAGCGTCAATCTGGTTACCGGAATTCCTGCCCCCGACCTGATTGCCGACGGTCTGGATGTGGTGATCCGCGTCGGCGCGTTGCAGGATTCCAGCCTGTTTTCCCGCCGTCTGGGCGCGATGCCAATGGTGGTGTGCGCAGCTAAAAGCTATCTCACACAATACGGCATACCGGAAAAACCCGCCGATTTAAGTAGTCATTCATGGCTTGAATACAGCGTACGACCCGACAATGAATTTGAACTGATCGCACCGGAAGGGATCTCAACACGACTGATCCCGCAAGGACGGTTTGTCACAAATGATCCGATGACGCTGGTGCGCTGGCTGACGGCAGGCGCCGGCATCGCCTACGTGCCGCTGATGTGGGTGATCAACGAGATCAATCGCGGGGAACTGGAGATCCTGCTGCCGCGTTACCAGTCAGATCCACGCCCGGTTTATGCGTTATATACCGAAAAAGATAAGCTGCCACTGAAGGTGCAGGTCGTGATCAACTCACTGACAGATTATTTTGTTGAGGTCGGTAAGCTGTTTCAGGAGATGCACGGGCGCGGGAAAGAAAAGTAATTTATGTGCGTAAGTCGGTAAGCACCACATCCGGCAACCAATACCTGATGCGACGCTTACCGGCCTGGATAGATTACGCAGTACCGCCAACGGTCAGGTTATCGACTTTAAGCGTCGGCTGACCCACGCCAACCGGCAAACTCTGCCCTTCTTTGCCGCAGACACCCACGCCGTTATCCAGTTTCAGGTCGTTGCCAACCATCGAAATCTGCTGCATGGTTTCGATACCGGAACCAATCAACGTTGCGCCTTTCACCGGCTTCGTTACTTTACCGTTTTCAATCAGATATGCTTCTGAAGTGGAGAAAACGAATTTGCCGGAGGTGATATCCACCTGACCGCCACCAAAATTCGGCGCATAGATGCCGTACTCAACGGATTCAATAATTTCCTGCGGGGTCGATTTACCCGGCAGCATGTAAGTGTTGGTCATACGCGGCATTGGCAGGTGAGCGTACGATTCACGGCGACCATTGCCAGTCGGCTTCATACCCATTAAGCGCGCGTTGAGTTTATCCTGCATGTAACCTTTCAGGATGCCGTTCTCAATCAGCACATTGTACTGACCTGGCGTACCTTCATCATCAATCGCTACCGAACCACGGCGATCAACCATCGTGCCGTCATCAACCACGGTACACAGTTCAGAAGCCACCAGCTCCCCGACCTGTCCACTAAAGACTGAAGTACCACGGCGGTTGAAGTCGCCTTCCAGGCCATGACCGACCGCTTCATGCAACAGCACGCCGGGCCAGCCAGCGCCGAGAACTACCGGCATGGTGCCCGCAGGTGCGGCAACAGCAGAAAGATTGACCAGCGCCATACGCACGGCTTCTTTTGCCCATGCATCCGCACGGACTTCGCCATCGAGATCGGCAAGGAAGAACTCATAACCAAAACGACCGCCGCCGCCACTGGCGCCGCGTTCGCGTTTGCCATCTTCTTCGACCAGAACGCTCACAGAAAGACGCACCAGCGGACGGACGTCTGCCGCCAGCGTGCCGTCAGTTGCCGCAACCAGAATTAATTCATAGACGCCACTGAGGCTGGCAGTCACTTCCTGTACGCGCTTGTCCGCTTCGCGAGCAACCTTATCGACACGACGCAGGATATCCAGCTTCTCTTCACGGCTCATGCTTTGCAGCGGGTCAACCGAGGTATACAGCGGGCTATGCTCTACCGCGCCCAGCGTCTGTACTTTGCCATCGCCGTTGTCACGCACAATGGTACGCGCCGCTTGCGCACTCTGTTCCAGCGCCAGCAGGCTGATTTGGTCAGCGTAAGCAAATCCGGTTTTTTCACCGCTGATTGCACGCACGCCAACGCCCTGATCGATGTTGTAAGAACCATCTTTAATAATGCGGTCTTCTAAAACCCAGGATTCGTGATAGCTCGACTGAAAATAGAGATCGCCATAATCAAGGCGACGTTCGGTCAGTTGACCGAGGATCGCGAACAAGTCCTGATGTTTCAGGCCGTTCGCCGCTAGCAATTGTTCACTTACCAGGTTCAGACTCATCGTTTTTGCTACTCGTTAGTTACTGCGGTAGAGGATTTTTTACGGCTGCCGGATGCGGCGTGAACGCCTTATCCGGCCTACGGTTATGTTCCGGCTCGTTGGCCTTTGGCAACGATTATCATATGAGATTGGGGCAATTACGCGCCCTCGTCAAATCATTGCGCTTTTTCTTTACGCGGTTGGCGCAACACTTCGTTGATTTGCGGATCGTCCAGCGGACCCGAAATGTGATAACGCAAAATGGAAACTTTGCTCCACAGCGGCCCCAGCACTTTACTGGCGGCAAATACTGCCGCGCCGACAATGGGGTTAACCGCAAAGGCCGCAGCCACGCCCACTGTCGCAGAAATCTCTGGTGCGACAACCGCTTCCATATTCAGATCGCGACGCACCAGATTTACCGACCCTTTCATGGCGATATCCGCTTCCAGGCCATCCACCAGCGTGTCATCGGTGTGCATAACGCCGTCTTTAATCCACGCGGTGCTGCGAATGGAGTCAAAATAGAACCCTTCGCCAAAAGTGTCTCTGAAATCAAAACGCAGCTTACGCATCAGGGCATCAACGCTCAATAAGCGCAGCAATTGCCCGGCATGTCCGGTGCTGATTTCGGTAATTTCGCCTTTGCCCAGTTGGGTATGAATGATGCCATTCAACGTCGCTTCATCCGGCAGCCACGGTGCTTTACGCCAGTGTAAATCGTAATCCACATTAAATGACGACTGGCGTATTGGCGTCGTGACACCAAAAAATTCTGCGGCGGCATCAATTTTCTGACCGCGCAGTTTTCCTTTCAGCGAGGTGCGTTCATTCCCCGGATTGTTAACCCATTCACCATCGGCAGTGAGTCGCGAGAAACCAGTATCAATCAGTCCATTGGTCAGCGTTAACGTATCGCCAGAAATGGTGATATCACTGTCAATGCGACCGAATTTTTGCCCCCAGAACCAGCACTCTGTGCATCGTATTTGTGCGTCCGGCCAGCCACGGAAGTTAATGCGCTCCGTTGTCGGGAAAGGTGATGACGGCGTTGAATCACCACGAGTTTTCGCCACGCTCGGGTTGTAATAAAGATATTTGATATTCGCCAGCCACGGCGCGTTATTACGCATCGCTAGCGTGGCGTTGATTTCACGCCCTTGCGCCTCCACCTGGGTGCCATTTGCCGTCGGTTGCGAAACAATACTCAGGTTATTCCATTGCTGATTTCCCAGTGACAACATAGGCGTACGTAACGTTATGTGTTGTGGGAAACTCGCTGCACCACCGACACTCTCCGCCGCGCCTTTCTGGAACAGGGCCAGCCACTCGGCACCATTCATCGGCGGCATATTGAGTTCAACGCCACTTTGTTCCGGCAACGGCGGGAGCGTTTTACTGTCTGCCGCCCAAATAGCACGATCGAGCGTCAGCTTTTGACCAAGCAACCAGCGGCTATTGAAATGGTTATCCGCACCAGCCTGTCCGGTTAACTCAAAGCTGTTGAGATTGCCATCAACCTTAACGTTTACCGCTAGTGGTTCACCCGCAGGTTTGGCTAACGGTGAAGGTAAGTGACTGCTCACATTCTTCAGATCGCCGTTCAGCTCTACGTTATAGGTCGCGCCAGCATGATAAGGCAGATCAATGCCCACTTTACCATCCCACGCCACGCTGCCACTTAATGCTTCGTTCACCGCTTCAGGCAGAACGCCGGTTTTCGCCGGTTGCCAGTTACCGTTGAGGTTTACCGCTACCTGGTAGGCTTTTGCCCCTTCTTTGGTGGAAAAATCCACGTTCAACGGCTGATTAAACCAGCTTGCTGTCAGTGGTTCACTTTGCAGATCGCCATTGATAAAGCTGAATTTACCGCTCAAATTTTTCAGGGTGCTGTCGAGTGGTTTGATAAACAGACTGTTATTACGCAGCGTCACTTCACCTTTCGCGGTTACCAGCTCGCCGTTCAGCGGGATATCAAGATGTAAGCGAGCATTCACATCGCCGTCGAGCTGGAGTTCTTGCAGGGTCGCACCCAGAGAATCTTTCAGCGGTGTCTCATCAAAGTAAGGGCCAACGGCTTTACCCGGACCTTTAATGTCAGCGTCAATCAGCAGTTTTTCTTTTGAGTAGTCAGGGATCACTGCTGTGAGATTACTCGCGCGCACGCCGCCCAGATTAACGCCATCGGTTTTCATCCATAAACCGTCGTTAATAAAGTCCAGTTCAATATCAAGGTTAGTTAATGCAGGCCAGTCCGGCTGGAAGGCAAACTTCGCGTTGCGCAGCGGCACCAGCACTTCAAACTGACCTTCGTTGTGTTTATAGGGGAAGAGTTGCGGATTGCCACCATAAACCAGCGTCGCGTTATCCGCTTCACCGCCCTGAATCGCGCCACTTAAGTAATCAACCAGGTCTTTACCCATCAAGTTTTCCGGGAAATAGCGCCAGGCTTGTGAACCATCATCGGTACTGATGCCAGCCAGAATACCCAGCCAGGGTTCATCGTTAGCAGGTTGCAGGTAACGAAAACCGCCGCGCGCATGGACGGCTTTGGCTTTAACGTCAATATTACGCCCATCCAGCTGGAAACCTTTGTCATTGTTCAGCCAGCTTATAGTTGCCTGGCCGTCGGCGATTTCCAGTGGCGCACGGAATACCGTTTCGTAAGGCATCTTTGCCTGCTTCATCGACGCAGTAAGCAAACCATTTTCAACGCTGCCGGAAAGCGTCCCGGAGAAGTGTTCCGCACCCGGTAATAATTTCCATTGCTTCCAGGCCAGATCGCTCCACGATGCCTGAAAACGGGTCTTGTCTGCCGCCTGAAGCGGGATATCCAGCGCCAGAGTGTTAATCTTGCCGCTCGGTTGTGTGGAGCGCCAAACATCACCCAGTGCAGGTGAAAGTTTCGCGGCCAGCGGGCGTATGCCCTCCAGGCCTGCCAGCTCCAGATTACTGGCGCGAATCCGGAGTTCGTCACTGCGTTTATTGTCTTTGCCGCCAACGTCCTGTTCCGGTATCCAGGCCAGCGTCAATGCTCCGCTCGGCCAGGGTTTGCCGTCCATCGTGATCCGTGTATCGGGAATAGAGAACTGCCAGCCCGGATTTTCACGCGTAATATGCGCGGTCAGATTATCCACCGACAGCGTATGCGTTTGCTTCTCGCCCAACCAGCTGGCACCGCCCTGTTTCAGCCAGACGTCACCGCCGGTTACATCGCCTTTGTCGATCGTCATCCAGCCTTCAAGGGAGAACTGTGCCGTTTCCAGCGCAATATTGTCCTGCATCCATTTACCGAGCCACGGCTTCAGGTCGATGTCATCCGCCTGGAGCCAGACGCGACCATTGCTTAACAACCCCTCATCATCGCGCAAATCCATGCGCACCTGCATCACGCCGTGCTGTCCGGTAAGGCTGGAGAGGCTTACCAGACCTTCCGCACGGTGTCGACGTGGATCGTTCAGCCAGGTGAGTTGTGGGATCGCCAGCTCGGCGCGCTGACCGGATGGCGTCAGGAAACTGACTTCACTGTCGCGGAGATCGAAATGGTCAAATTGACGAAGAAACAGATCGCTGATGTGACTGGCTTCCAGACTGTCATCACTACCACCGCTGGTGATAGGAGTGTTGGTGCGAAAACGCAGCTGCCAGAAAGTGAGGTCGCGAAACTGCCAGCGCATATGTAACAGGCTCTGCCAGACATCCAGCGCCAGAGTAACGCGTTTAACCGAAAATTCGCCGCCATCTTTTAGTTCTGCACGGATGTCGTGTGCTTCAAGCGTCGGGCCAAAATTCTGCCAGCTGGCTGAGAGCTGACTGGCTTCTACCGGCATGCCAGTCGCGGATTCTATTTTGTTGAGGATTTCCGGACGCCAGGCGTCAAGATGCGGTAAAGCAATACGCAGGCCGCTAACCAGCAGGGCAGCGATCACAACGAACGCGGCTCCAGTAAGCAGTAAAATCCCCGGCAATCGCCTCACCCGTCACTCCTTGTCTGCTAAAAATGTGACTCAAAAACCCTTTGCCGGATGGCGGCCCAGCATCTGTTTACATCATTACGACGTCAAACTGCTCCTGGTTATAGAGCGGTTCAATTTGTACTTTAACCTGTTTGCCAACGAAAATTTCCACTTCCGCCAGCGAGTGTGACTCTTCGCCTTTCAAGGCTTCAGCTACTGCCGGAGAAGCATAGACCAGGAAACGGTCGGAGTCGTAAGCATGGTGGACACGAACAATCTCGCGCATGATTTCATAGCATACGGTTTCCACGGTTTTAACCGTTCCGCGACCGTGACAGGTTGGGCATTCATTACACAGTACGTGCTCAATGCTTTCGCGGGTGCGTTTACGCGTCATCTCCACCAGCCCCAGCGCCGAAAAACCATTAACGCTGGTTTTCACCCGGTCTTTGCTCAACGCCTGTTCCAGCGAATGCAGTACGCGGCGACGGTGATCTTCATTATTCATGTCGATGAAATCAATAATGATAATCCCGCCCAGATTACGCAACCGTAACTGGCGAGCGATAGCCTGCGTCGCTTCAATATTGGTATTGAAGATGGTGTCGTCCAGATTGCGATGACCAACAAACGCCCCGGTATTGATGTCCACGGTGGTCATTGCTTCGGTCTGGTCGATAATCAAATAGCCGCCGGACTTCAGTTCTACTTTGCGTTCCAGCGCCCGCTGGATTTCGTTTTCGACATCAAAGAGATCGAAAATTGGCTGGCGTCCGGTGTAATGTTCCAGCTTACTGGTCATCTCGGGAATGTATTCCGAAGTGAACTCAAGCAACGCTTCGTAAGTCAGGCGCGAGTCAACGCGAATACGATCCAGCTCAGCGTCGGCGAAATCACGCAGAACACGCTGCGCCAGCGCCAGTTCGCCGTACAGTTGATAACGGGTCTGTGGACGCTTTTTACGTTCCATCACTTTGGTCCAGACGCGTTTCAGGTAGGCAGCATCGGAGGCCAGCTCCGCTTCGCCAACCCCTTCCGCCGCAGTACGGATGATAAATCCGCCCTGCTCGTCGCAATACTCTGCGACCACTTTTTTCAGGCGTTCACGTTCAGATTCACTTTCAATGCGTTGGGAAACCCCAACGTGAGAAGCCCCTGGCATAAACACCAGATAGCGAGACGGCAGCGTGATATCGGTGGTCAGACGCGCACCTTTGGTGCCAAGCGGATCTTTCACCACCTGCACCATCAGATCTTGTCCCTGACGCACCAGCTCCGAAATATCGCGCACCGTGAACTGCTTTTGTTCTTCACCCGCCACACATTCGGTGTGTGGCATGATGTCGGATGCATGAAGAAACGCGGCTTTATCCAGCCCAATATCTACAAAAGCCGCCTGCATACCCGGAAGTACACGACTTACACGACCCTTGTAGATATTGCCTACTATTCCGCGTCGCGCCTCACGTTCAATATGAATTTCCTGCAGAATACCGCCATCAATATACGCCACTCGTGTTTCCGAAGGCGTTACGTTTACCAACAATTCAGCCGTCATGTTTATCCCTTTTGTCACGCAGTGCGTTAAAATTACTTAATAATTCATACGTTTCAACCAGCGGTAAGCCGACTACGGCGTGATAGCTGCCATTTATCTTCCTGACAAAACAACCACCCAGCCCCTGAATACCGTATGCACCTGCTTTATCTAACGGTTCACCGCTGGCAACATAGCCCGCGATGTCTTCGTCTGTTAACGTTCTGAACGTCACATCGGTGACCACCAGACAATCGAGAATGTACTGGCTGTCTGCCAGCGCCACCGCCGTCATTACCTGATGAGTCTGTCCCGATAATTTGCGCAACATCTGCGCCGCATGTTCTGCATCGCGCGGTTTCTCTAACACTTCCCCATTCAGGACAACAATGGTATCCGCTCCCAGTACCGGGAGATCCTGCGCAGTATGAGCAACACCTGCTTGCGCTTTCTCACGCGCCAGACGCATAACATACTGCTGCGCGCTCTCCTGCGGATGGCGCTGTTCCTCAATGCCCGTAACAATACGTTCAAAGGTCACGCCAAGTTGCGCAAGTAACTCCTGACGACGCGGAGAACCGGAAGCTAAATACAGAGAAGTCATAGAAACCTTTATTGCACTGCAAACTGCTGACGGATTTTGCGCATCAGCAAGAAAATCCACGGCCAGAGCACACCATTGACTACACTACTCCAGAACACTTCGGGTCTGAAAGAGACGTTGATCACTAAAAACTCTGCCCAGAAAACAATAATATCCACTACCAGCGAAAGCAACATGACGACCAGCGCCTGCTGCCATAATGCCAGGTTGCGGAAAAGCTGGAATTTCAGTGCTACCAGATAAGCAATGATACTCATCGACAACGCCCGGACACCGAGCGTAGAGCCACTGATCAGATCCAGTATGGCACCCATCACAAAACCTGTGCCCACATTTACGCGATGGGGCAAGGCCAGGATCCAATACAGCAAGATGAGCAATACCCAGTTTGGCCGGAAAACGATGAGATTATCCGGCCAGGGCATAATTTGTAGTAACAAGGCGATGAGGAAAGAGAGCCAGATAACCCAGCGCCCCTGGCTACGATATCTCGCCACTATTGCCCTCCTGGCGCACGTGCAGGCGGTTGAGCACCACTTTGCGGCGGCGTAGCCCTTTGTGGAGAGCGGTTAGCAGCGGGCTGTGTCGGCGCAGCAGGCGCAGTAGCTGCATTTCCTGTCGTCGGTTGCTGCGGAGTCGGCTGAGCGATCCCCGTTGCCGGTTCAGGTAACTTTGGCCCCATCGCGTCTGGCGAAGGCAATACCTGCGGCATCATCTGCATCAGACGTTCATTAGCAACGCGATGCACCTCTTCCGGCGTCATCGGGTTAGCGCCGTTACGATCTGCGCCCCACAGCAGCAGCAGATAACGCAAACGTTGCAGTCCCGCAGTCGGACGCGCCTGGATCACGGTATAAGCGCGCTGGGTATCGAGTTTCACAGAAGAGACGACCGCCACCGGATAACCTTCCGGGAAGCGTCCACCAAGACCAGATGTCACCAATACATCGCCAACACGAATATCAGTATTCGCTGGCAGGTGCTCAAGTTGTAAATCATCAGTACAACCGTTACCCGCAGCAATTACGCGGATATCATTACGGAGTACCTGAATTGGCAGTGCATGGGTCGCGTCGCAAATCAGCAACACGCGGCTGGTCAGTTTGGCGACCGCCACCACCTGGCCAACAACACCTTTGTCGCTGATGACCGGCTGGCCTTCATAAACTCCGTTAACGCTGCCTTTGTCGATAACGACTTGATCGCTATACGGATCGTTAACCGTAGAGATAACCTGGGTCACCATCTTTTGCTCATCCTGGCGCAACGGAGAACCCAGCAGCTCGCGCAGGCGCGCGTTCTCCTGTTTGTATTGTCCAAGCATCAGCAGTTCGCTGTTTTTCAACAGCAATTCCTGACGTAACGCCCGGTTTTCAAGTTCTAGTTGATCACGCGAGGCCAGCGTCTGTGATACGCCATCCAGCAATTCTCGAGGAGCATTGGAAACAAAGTAGAAAGGACTGACGGCGGTATCCATATAGGTACGGATTTGACTAAACATCCCCAGGCGACTGTCGGCAATAATAACGCCGAGCGCCACCAGCACCGCCAGAATAAGGCGAATCTGTAGCGACGGGCCACGGCTAAAAATTGGCTTCATAAGTTATGCGTATTCTCGTATCAGACCAGGCAGGGCAAACAGATGTTCCCCCTGCCTGCATCCGATTACTCTTCGCTGAACAGGTCGCCGCCGTGCATGTCGATCATTTCCAGTGCTTTGCCGCCACCGCGTGCCACACAGGTCAGCGGGTCTTCAGCAACAACAACTGGAATGCCGGTTTCTTCCATTAACAAACGGTCAAGGTTACGCAGCAGCGCACCACCGCCAGTGAGCACCATTCCGCGCTCGGAAATGTCGGAAGCGAGTTCCGGCGGGCACTGCTCCAGCGCAACCATCACCGCGCTAACGATGCCGGTCAGCGGTTCTTGCAGCGCTTCGAGGATTTCGTTGGAATTCAATGTAAAGCCGCGTGGCACGCCTTCTGCCAGGTTACGGCCACGAACTTCGATTTCACGGACTTCATCGCCCGGATAAGCAGAACCGATTTCGTGTTTGATACGTTCTGCAGTCGCTTCACCGATCAGAGAACCGTAGTTACGACGAACGTAGTTGATGATCGCTTCGTCGAAGCGGTCACCGCCAATACGTACAGAAGAGGAGTAAACTACACCGTTCAGAGAGATAACAGCAACTTCAGTAGTACCACCACCGATATCAACCACCATGGAGCCGGTTGCTTCAGATACCGGCAAGCCGGCACCGATTGCTGCTGCCATCGGTTCTTCAATCAGGAATACTTCGCGGGCGCCTGCGCCCTGCGCGGATTCACGAATAGCACGACGCTCAACCTGGGTAGCGCCAACCGGCACACAAACCAGAACTCGCGGGCTTGGACGCATAAAGCTGTTGCTGTGCACTTGTTTGATAAAGTGCTGGAGCATCTTTTCAGTCACGAAGAAATCAGCGATAACGCCATCTTTCATTGGGCGAATGGCAGCAATATTGCCCGGCGTACGGCCCAGCATCTGCTTCGCGTCATGACCTACTGCAGCTACGCTTTTCGGTGAACCGGCACGATCCTGACGAATAGCCACCACAGAAGGCTCATTCAATACGATGCCTTGTCCTTTTACATAAATGAGGGTATTCGCAGTACCCAGGTCAATGGACAAGTCATTGGAAAACATGCCACGAAATTTTTTCAACATACTAAGGGATAATCCTGAAAGCTGGGGCGGAAAAGAAAATCCGCTTACTTTACCAACCACACGCAGCAGCGACAAGGCGCAAAAATCATCTGCTACGGTGAAAATTAGTGCAGTTTGTTTCCTTTGTTACAAATCTCTACCTGAGTCCAGAGAGGCTAAATGCATCAGCATGCATTCCTCGCCTGTTTGCAACTGCGTAAGGTCATTAATCTGCATATGTGCTGCAACAATCTGGCGAACAGACAAGCACGCTCCCGTGAAACGCAGCGCGCGTTATTCTACGTGAAAACGGATCAAACGGCAGGTTAAACCGAGTATCTTTGTGAATATTTTTTCACGTTAGTATCAAGTGGCTGTGAGGACGCAAAAAAATCTCCCTGCCCACCCAAAACCCCACGCTGAATCAGGGTCTGCCACTCGCTTCGCGAACGTACACCAGTAGCGTAAACCTGGGTGTTGGTCCCGGAACACGCTTCTACCATGCTCTGAACCAACAATTGATTCTCTGTTCGCTTCTCAATGTTTCTTACCAGCCCCGGATGGAGCTTGAGTAATTCAACATTAAGTTCTTTGATCCAACGGGTACTTACCAGCGTCAAACCAGCCTGGTTGACGGCGACCCGAGCCCCTAAAGCATTCATCAAACGAATGACTGGTTGCAAGCGACCGATATGTTGACCAACATCAGCCTCTGCAAGTTCAATAATTATGCGTTTTCGCTGTGATTTTTCACACTGCATCAGCGTATCACGTAGCCAACGCTGGAAACGCGGGCGAATCAACGACTCAACGGTGACCTGAATCGCCAGATTTTCTTGTGGCCAATAGCGTAACAGCGGGATGAGGCGACTGACTTGCAGACGGTCATACTCTTCCGATAAGCCAAACTGCAACACCATCGGCATATATTCCGCCGAACTGACCTCTTCGTTACCATCAAAGATACGACACATCAGTTCGCGATGATGAACCAGCCCTTCACGAGTAACCGCCGGTTTTTGATAAAGACGCGGGCCTCCGCGACTCAGCATTTGCTCGATGAGCGTCCGCCAGCGAACGTTACCGCGTCCTTTTTCAGGTAACGAGTCATCGTAAATAGCCCAGCTATTGCCGCCCTGTAATCCCGCATTGCGCGTGGCGGATTCCGCATGTTCCATCACCTGTTCGGTATCCTGCCCGCTACGC
Source organism: Escherichia sp. Marseille-Q3837 (assembly GCF_916618735.1). Classification (NCBI taxonomy): domain Bacteria; kingdom Pseudomonadati; phylum Pseudomonadota; class Gammaproteobacteria; order Enterobacterales; family Enterobacteriaceae; genus Escherichia; species Escherichia sp. Marseille-Q3837. The sequence goes on from NZ_CAKAKC010000001.1 coordinate 379,835, forward strand.
CAGGCACAGATGCCGATGTGAATCATATCATCACGATCGAGCATTTTATTCGTCGGTAAGGTATCGACCGCCTTGATCAATTGCCCGGCAATGCTCTCCGCCTCTTTTAATGTCCGATGTGGCAACAGCACGGCGAAATCGCTACGGTGATAACGCGCCAATAGCGCCCCGGGATAACGCATCATAAATGTCGATAACAGATTTGTCAGGGTAAAGAGCTGTTCTTCAACCTGGCTGTGCCCCCAAGTGTCGCTCAACATATTGAAATCCGGCAGGCGGATCATCATCACGATCCCGTGAGTCCCCACTTTCTCCTGATCTTCCAGTAACGTTGCTAACTGATTATCGAAAAAGAGTCGGTTATTGAGGCCGGTTTTGATGTCCTGAGCAGCATAGGAGCGGATCAGTGTATCAAGACGACTGTGCTGTTCGCGTGCGTTCTGAATTTCACAAAGCAGCGTATCCAGCGCACTGCTGGTTCTGGGCGGCCATTCATAGATGGTTCCCAACACATTCGAGCCACGCTCGCCATTTAAAATACGTGTGGCGCGGGTTTCCAGCAATTCTTGCCCGGCAAGTTGCCGCTGTAACCAGCGTACTGCCAGGAAGAGCATAATAATGATAAATCCAATCGCACCGGTGAGCGGTGCGGTGGTCATCAACGAGTGGAAATAGTTGCCCATCGGGTCCTGATAAACCAAACGCAGCGACATCCCCGGATGTTTAATCAACGGCACAGTCAGTTCGCGAAACAGATCGCTGGTTCCCACCGGACGGTAACTACCATTGCGGGACTGGGTATAAACCTGTTTTTTATCGTGCAAAAGATCCACGCGAACGATATCCGCAGACATCATCAGTTCGCTGATTTGTGGCCTCAATGTGCTGAAGTCATTCGATACAAGGTGAGTATCGATCGCCGTCGCCACTGCCTGAACACGATGACTAAACTTATACTGAATGGCGTTATAGAAACTAAGCGAGCAGCCCAGCAGGGTCACAAAAATTGTTAACCCGGTGAGCAGCGTGACAAAGGCCGAAAATTTCGTCGTTAATCTCATCCTTGTGTTAACTCCGATAGTGAGGACGCGGGCATACTAGCAAATCAGATTTATCTCGCAATTTATTGCGCTTCATCGGCTTTGCTTTTCCATTAGCGAGTATAGTCTTCAGAAATTATTTTCCAATCCATCATGCACATGAGGATCTCTTATGCAGGCGTTACTTTTAGAACAGCAGGACGGTAAAACCCTCGCATCTGTACAGACTCTGGACGCAAGTCGCCTGCCGGAAGGCGATGTGACGGTCGATGTCCACTGGTCGAGTCTGAATTATAAAGATGCGCTGGCGATTACCGGTAAAGGAAAAATCATCCGTAATTTTCCGATGATTCCTGGTATTGACTTTGCCGGAACTGTACGCGCCAGTGAAGATCCTCGTTTTCATGCCGGTCAGGAAGTGTTACTGACGGGTTGGGGCGTCGGTGAAAACCACTGGGGCGGGCTGGCACAACAGGCGCGCGTAAAAGGTGACTGGCTGGTTGCGATGCCGCAAGGTCTGGACGCGCGTAAAGCGATGATTATCGGTACTGCCGGGTTTACCGCCATGCTGTGCGTACTGGCACTGGAAGATGCCGGTATTCGTCCGCAGGATGGCGAGATTGTGGTGACGGGCGCCAGCGGCGGCGTCGGCAGTACGGCTGTGGCGCTGCTGCATAAGTTGGGTTATCAGGTCGTTGCTGTATCTGGTCGCGAAAGTACCCATGAATATCTGAAAAGTTTAGGAGCCAGCCGTATTCTGCCCCGCGATGAGTTTGCTGAGTCCCGTCCCCTGGAAAAACAACTCTGGGCAGGCGCAATTGACACTGTTGGTGACAAAGTACTGGCGAAAGTGCTGGCACAAATGAACTACGGCGGCTGCGTGGCGGCTTGTGGTCTGGCGGGTGGCTTTGCTCTGCCAACCACGGTAATGCCGTTTATTCTGCGCAACGTTCGTCTGCAAGGAGTGGATTCAGTCATGACGCCACCAGCTCGTCGGGCGCAGGCCTGGCAGCGTCTGGTCGCCGATCTACCGGAATCATTCTATTCACAAGCAGCAAAAGAAATCTCACTGACAGAGGCACCGAAGTTTGCCGAAGCCATTATTAATAACCAGGTGCAGGGGCGCACTCTGGTAAAAATAAGTTAAGATTTCGTACAAAATAATTTACATATAACTAACGAATTTTAGCAGCACTTTGACATTCTCCCTGCCATAGTAATCAGGAGCATACCGGGAGTCTGTTATGAAAAAAATTCGTCAATTTACAGAAGCCGATGTCACTGCCGAATCGGCTTTTTTTATGCAACGTCGGCAGATTCTGAAAACGTTAGGCATCAGCGCAGCTGCACTTTCTCTGCCAACCACTACACATGCCGACCTGCTTAGCTGGTTTAAGGGCAACGATCGTCCGCCCGCGCCAGCCGGGAAGCCGCTGGAGTTTAGTAAACCTGCCGCCTGGCAAAATAACCTGCCGCTCACGCCGGAAGATAAAGTTTCCGGCTATAACAACTACTATGAGTTCGGGCTGGATAAAGCGGATCCAGCGGCAAATGCCGGCAGCCTGAAAACCGATCCGTGGACGTTGAACATCAGTGGTGAAGTCGCCAAACCATTAACGCTCGACCATGACGCCTTAACCCATCGTTTCCCGCTGGAAGAGCGGATTTACCGTATGCGCTGTGTGGAAGCGTGGTCGATGGTAGTACCGTGGATTGGTTTCCCGCTGCACAAATTACTGGCACTGGCGGAACCAACCAGTAACGCGAAATACGTCGCCTTCGAAACCATTTATGCGCCGGAACAGATGCCAGGCCAGCAGGATCGGTTTATTGGCGGTGGCCTGAAATATCCTTATATAGAAGGATTACGTCTCGACGAAGCGATGCATCCACTCACGCTGATGACCGTCGGTGTCTATGGCAAGGCGTTGTCGCCACAAAATGGTGCGCCGGTGCGGCTGATTGTGCCGTGGAAATATGGCTTTAAAGGGATTAAATCGATTGTCAGTATTAAGCTGACCCGTGAACGTCCGCCAACCACCTGGAATCTGGCAGCGCCCAATGAATATGGCTTTTACGCCAACGTCAATCCGCATGTTGATCATCCCCGCTGGTCGCAGGCTACCGAACGTTTGATTGGTTCAGGCGGCATTCTGGATGTACAACGCCAGCCAACGCTGCTGTTTAACGGATACGCCGATCAAGTGGCGTCGCTCTATCGTGGCCTGGATTTACGGGAGAATTTTTAAGTGCGACTGACAGCAAAACAAGTGACATGGTTGAAAGTTTGCCTGCATCTTGCCGGATTTTTGCCGTTTGTCTGGCTGGTATGGGCAATTAATCATGGCGGATTAAGCGCCGACCCGGTGAAAGATATTCAACATTTTACCGGTCGGACTGCGCTGAAATTCTTGCTGGCGACCTTATTAATTACGCCACTAGCGCGCTATGCTAAACAGCCCTTATTGATACGCACCCGCCGCCTGCTGGGTTTATGGTGTTTCGTCTGGGCAACGCTGCACTTAACCAGTTATGCCTTACTGGAACTGGGCGTGAATAATCTGACGTTATTCGGTCAGGAATTAATCACCCGACCTTATTTAACGCTCGGAATTGTCAGTTGGCTGATTTTACTGGCTTTAGCATTGACTTCCACGCAGGCGATGCAGCGAAAATTAGGCAAACGCTGGCAACAGTTGCATAACTTCGTCTATCTGGTCGCGATCCTGGCTCCCATACATTATCTGTGGTCAGTGAAGATTATCTCACCACAGCCGGTTATCTACGCCGGGCTGGCTTTATTACTTTTAGCCTTACGTTTTAAGAAGTTCCGTCAATGGTGGCGCTAATTTCATGAACTGTGCGGCTTGTTGCAAAATGCGCGGCGTTGAAAGTTATTTACATGTTAGCTGTTGATTATCTTCCCTGATAAGACCAGTATTTAGCTGCCAATTGCTACGAAATCGTTATAATGTGCGACTTCGTTCTCCCTAACGCGGTTTTTAAGCTGCGGAAAAGGTGACAATGGCGCAACGAAGGTATATTTTGTTTTTTGCCGGAGGATAGCAGCAGATCGCTGCACAATGTCCGTCAAGTCTCACATTGACGCTCTGGGGCAAAATAGACCGGCGTCCCGGTCAGCTGGAATTTATCGCTATGCATACAGCTGTCGGGGCATACGCTTTACAGACGGCGGTGAAACGCCTGTCACAATCACACTAAACAAAGAGTACGGAACCCACTCATGGATATTCGTAAGATTAAAAAACTGATCGAGCTGGTTGAAGAATCAGGCATCTCTGAACTGGAAATTTCTGAAGGCGAAGAGTCAGTACGCATCAGCCGTGCAGCACCTGCCGCTAGTTTCCCGATGATGCAACAAGCTTACGCTGCACCGATGATGCAGCAGCCAGCTCAATCTAACGCAGCCGCTCCGGCGACCGTTCCTTCCATGGAAGCGCCAGCAGCAGCGGAAATCAGTGGTCACATCGTACGTTCCCCAATGGTTGGTACTTTCTATCGCACCCCAAGCCCGGACGCGAAAGCGTTCATCGAAGTGGGTCAGAAAGTGAACGTGGGCGATACCCTGTGCATCGTTGAAGCCATGAAAATGATGAACCAGATCGAAGCAGACAAATCCGGTACTGTGAAAGCAATTCTGGTCGAAAGTGGACAACCGGTAGAATTTGACGAGCCGCTGGTCGTCATCGAGTAACGAGGCGAACATGCTGGATAAAATTGTTATTGCCAACCGTGGCGAGATTGCATTGCGTATTCTTCGTGCCTGTAAAGAACTGGGCATTAAGACTGTCGCTGTGCACTCCAGCGCGGATCGCGATTTAAAACACGTATTACTGGCAGATGAAACGGTCTGTATTGGCCCGGCTCCGTCAGTAAAAAGTTATCTGAACATCCCGGCTATCATCAGCGCCGCTGAAATCACCGGCGCAGTAGCAATCCATCCGGGTTACGGCTTCCTTTCCGAAAACGCCAATTTTGCCGAGCAGGTTGAACGCTCTGGCTTTATCTTCATCGGCCCGAAAGCAGACACTATTCGCCTGATGGGCGACAAAGTGTCTGCAATTGCAGCAATGAAAAAAGCTGGCGTTCCTTGCGTACCGGGTTCTGACGGCCCGCTGGGCGACGATATGGATAAAAACCGCGCCATTGCAAAACGCATTGGTTATCCGGTGATTATCAAAGCCTCCGGTGGCGGCGGCGGTCGCGGTATGCGCGTTGTGCGCAGCGACGCTGAACTGGCGCAGTCTATCTCCATGACCCGTGCGGAAGCAAAAGCTGCTTTTAGCAATGATATGGTTTACATGGAGAAATACCTGGAAAATCCTCGCCACGTCGAGATCCAGGTACTGGCGGACGGTCAGGGCAACGCTATCTATCTGGCGGAACGTGACTGCTCCATGCAGCGCCGCCACCAGAAAGTGGTCGAAGAAGCACCAGCACCGGGCATTACCCCAGAACTGCGTCGTTACATCGGCGAACGTTGCGCTAAAGCGTGTGTTGATATCGGCTATCGCGGTGCAGGTACTTTCGAGTTCCTGTTCGAAAACGGCGAGTTCTATTTCATCGAAATGAACACCCGTATTCAGGTAGAACACCCGGTTACTGAAATGATCACCGGCGTTGACCTGATCAAAGAACAGCTGCGTATCGCGGCAGGTCAACCGCTGTCGATCAAGCAAGAAGAAGTTCACGTTCGCGGCCATGCGGTGGAATGCCGTATCAACGCCGAAGATCCGAATACCTTCCTGCCAAGCCCGGGCAAAATCACCCGTTTCCACGCACCTGGCGGTTTTGGCGTGCGTTGGGAGTCTCATATCTACGCTGGCTACACCGTGCCGCCGTACTATGACTCAATGATCGGTAAACTGATTTGCTACGGTGAAAACCGTGACGTGGCGATTGCTCGCATGAAGAATGCGCTGCAGGAGCTGATCATCGACGGTATCAAAACCAACGTTGATCTGCAGATCCGCATCATGAACGACGAGAACTTCCAGCATGGTGGCACTAACATCCACTATCTGGAGAAAAAACTCGGTCTTCAGGAAAAATAATTGTGATGCGCGGTGCTTTCATCGCGTTTAACAATGAATGCATTCACACCGGGCCTGTTAACACTGCCCGGTGTTTTTATTGCCGCTAACGGTAGCCTGCAATTTCCGCTTTCAACGCACTAATTTCAGCATCGCCATCAACAATTCCCAGCTCAAAGCTGTATGTCTTTGTTTCCCCTGGCTCAATAAAGGGCAGACGCCCCTGCGCTCGTTCTTTATCACGCCCGTCAGGAAAACTATTACTGACCTCCAGTCCCATAACATATTCACCCGCGCCTAAATTTTTCCACTGGATAAAATTGGGTAGCTGCCGGGTGTCGAATTTTTCGTAAATTCCCCATCCCAGTTCGGCATTCACCAACGCAACCTTACTCATTCCGTCATCGTCACTATTCAACGTGAGATAGTAAACCTGCTCGTCAAAACCTGGCTGCGGAGCACAAATCTCCAGATGGTTGGCTAACCCTTCCACCGCGCGCGGAGTCCGTGGCGTCACGCTTTTCGCTGACAGCAATATTTCGGCCCGTGGCGATAATAAAGGCCAGCCATAATTAAAGTGATAGAGAATTTGTAGCGGCTGGCGGGTGAAACCTTGATTAGTAACCCTGTCTTCAATGCGCAGCACATTTTCGCCATAGCGGCAGCGAATGGTTCTCTCAAGCGTCAGATTTTCACCGAACAGCCGCGTTTCCCGCACTTTTCCATTGATGATAAATTCAATACCGTCGTCAGTTCGTTCTGTGCGATACCCCACCTCTTCAGCTGGTGTCGCAGCCAGGCGCCCATGTAATCCTAACGTTTCACCATTATCCTCACAGGGCGTACCGATGTAGCTTAACCCGCAGGTGGTTAATAATCCCGCATAGAAGCTACGCAAAAAACCGTTGCCATGCGGCTCAAAAAAAGCTGGCGCGACGATGCCGTTGGGGGTGATGAAAGAAAGCGCCGTGTCTTTATAGCTGGCCCAGGCAATGTCCAGCGCACGATCTTTTACCACCGTAAACGCCAGCCCCGCACCTGTGCGGACATCAAACGCTTCCGTGCCCTTTGCTCTGCCACTACGTAATTCATAGTGTTTAATCCCGGCAACCTGCGAGAGATCGCCTATCCACGGCCATATTTCATTATTCATTGCGCGGCTTCCCGAATAGTCATGCTATGGCACTGGATAAACGCTTCGATCTCCGCCAACCGGGAAGTCCCTTCCATCGGGCCGCGTCGGGTTACCGCCAGTGCACCGCAGGCGTTGGCGTATTGCAATGCCCGATGGGCATCAAACCCTAGCTGGCGGCAGGCAATCCACGCACCACCAAAGCAGTCTCCCGCACCGGTCGGGTCAACTTCTTCCACCGGATAGCTCTCAACATGAAACTGCTCATTCTCGGAGTAGTAACTGGCACCTTGATTGCCGCGCTTCACAATCACCTCTTTAACACCTTCTTCAAGAAAACCAGCGATTGCACGCTCCGGCGTCGAATGTGGCGACAAGAGCAACACTTCGCCCTCGCTGGGCATATAGATATCCGTTAACTCAAGAACAAAGTGGAGGGCGTCGCGCATTTCTGGAATATCGAGCATCTCTTTCCGAATATTAGGGTCGAAAGAAATAACACCACCATTCTCTTTTACGATAGTTACCGCTTTCTTTACCGCATCGACCATATGAAATGAAAACAGTGATGAGCCCATAATATGAAAATGGGTACAGTCCTTCAGAATATTTTCATCAACATGTTGCGCTGATAATTTACCGCACGCGGCATTCTTAATATTAAAAATAAAATCACGGTCGCCTGACTTATGATACGTCACAAAAGCACTACCGGTAGCTTCCAGAGGTAAGACGGAAATTCCCCGGATATCAACACCATCAGCCGCCAGGCGATGAATATTAATATCGCCAAAACCATCATTCCCCACACAGCTAATGATACCGCATGGAACCCCCAGACGTGTTACCTGGTCAATAAAAATAGCAGGCGCGCCACTGGGATAAGGGCCGTTCCAGACGCCAGGTTGGTCAAATGGCTGGCCGATTTTACTCGCCATAATTTCAACCAGAATTTCTCCAATTGTGAAGACCTTATTCATATGATTAATTCCTTGAAATGATTAGCTGCGTTTTCTTTTATTTCTTACGTCAAAATAAACGGCTACCAGAATGACTAATCCTTTAACCACCATCTGGTAGAAGTAGGGAACGTTCATTAAGTTCATACCATTATTAATAATGCCTATGGTTAATGCGCCGATCACCGTACCCACCACCGTGCCATAACCACCGTTGAGACTGGTGCCCCCCAATACGGCAGCAGCAATGGCATCCAACTCGTAGCTAAGTGCGGAATTCGGCTGCCCTGAGTAAAGGCGCGAGGCGAGGATCATCCCACTAATGCCTGCCAACACCGCCGTAATCATAAAGACTTTAATTTTTAGGCGAGTTACATTAATACCCGAATAGATTGCCGCTTCTTTATTACCGCCGGTAATATATATTTTCCGACCAAAGGTTGTTTTAGTAAGAATAAAATGATTAACCAGCAATAAGATGATTAATATCCAGATAGGAATAGGTATATAGAGAAATTCACCGTTCCCCAGCGCCAGAAAGGCATCATCTTTAATCATGACAGGCATACCGTCAGTCACTATATAAGCGATCCCACGGAAGATCCCCATAGTAGCAACGGTGACAATAAACGAAGGGATACCCGCTATAGCCGTCAAGCCACCATTTATCATCCCCAGAGCCAGTGCTGCAATAATGGATAATGGAACCAATAAAATAAATGGAATTCCCCATGAAGCCCCAAGAGCAGCAAATGTACCAATCAATGCAATAGTTGAACCGACCGATAAATCAATATCGCCAAGTAAAAGAACATAAGTCATTCCATAGGCGGTAATTGCAATTATCGACACCTGAAGAATGATGTTGGTGATGTTATTGGTGGTAAAAAAACTGTCATTAATAAAACTGAACAGAATGATTAACACCACCATTCCACTGAGGATACCACCATATTGCCTGAAGACTTTTTTAAAGCTATTTGCGATGGGAATTTCAGAACGTTTTGGACTGGAGAGAGTTTTCTCTGTCATTTAGCGCACTCCTGTTGCAGCGGTCATTACTTGCGTCTGCGTTAAATTTTCACATGAATAAATATCGGCAATTGTTTTATTACGCATCACCACCAGACGATCGCTTAGCGCCATAACCTCTGGCAGTTCAGAAGACACCAGAATAATGGCCGTCCCCGCCGCCGCCAGTTGGCGTATCACGTTATAAATTTCAAATTTTGCGCCGACATCCACACCGCGCGTTGGCTCATCAAGCAATAAAATTCGCGGGGTTTTCTCCAGCCATTTCGATAATACGATTTTTTGTTGATTGCCGCCGCTCAGCGCCCCCACAGCCTGATGTACGGAACTCACTTTTGTGTTCATTCTGGCGACAGATTTAACCGTTCTCGCCTCTTCTTGCCGGTGATTAATGAGTCCCATCCGCGAAGCGTTATATTGAAACGCTACATGGTGCGTGTTCATATTGACGTCGTGCATCAGCACCAACCCTTCTTCCTTGCGGTTTTCCGTTACGAAAGCAATTCCATGATCAATGGCCTGTTTGGGATTAGCGATCCTGACCTCTTTGCCATCAATCAACACTGTTCCGTGGTACGGAATAAGGCCAAACAGCGCCTTCATAACATCAGAACGCCCGGCACCTACAAGGCCAAAAAATCCCAGCACTTCCCCCGGGCGAACAGCAAAATTAACCTCCTTAAAGAGCGAAGGATGGGAAAGATTTTTTACTTCCAGTTTTGCAGGAACATTTTCATCCGGCTTTTCCCCAAGACGTGCTGGCCAGATATTTTTCATTTCCCGCCCAACCATCTGGGCAATCAAATGCTGGATATCACTGTTTTTCTTTTCATGCGTTGCAATATATTCACCATCGCGGATCACTGAAATATCATCCGAAATCCGCATAATTTCATCCATGCGGTGAGAGATGTAAATAACCGCACATCCTCGCTGTTTTAACTTTTCAATAATATTAAACAAAATCTCTGCTTCGTTATCACTGAGCGAAGATGTCGGCTCATCCATAATCACGACATCCGCCGCGTAGCTTAATGCTTTGGCGATTTCTACCAGTTGACGATGCGCCATCGACATATTGCCGACCATTTCCAGCGGATCCAGTGGGATGCCCAGTTCCGCGAGCAGACTCTGGCAATCTGCGAGCATTTTTTTATCGTTAATAATGCCAAAACGGCGTGGTTCATTATTGGCATAAATGTTTTCCGCCACTGTCATATTGTTGCTCAGGCTTAATTCCTGAAAAATAATAGCAATCCCTAACTGGCGTGAATGTTGTGGATTATTAATGGTGATGGTTTCACCACGTAGTTTTATCGTTCCCTGAGTTGGCGGATAAACTCCAGCGAGTATTTTCATTAATGTCGACTTACCCGCTCCATTCTCGCCTAATAAAGTATGCACCCGCCCTTTGCGTAAGGAGAGTGTAATATCTTTTAACGCCTGAACATGACCAAATGTCTTCGCAATATGCGAAACATCAAGAATAACATCCGTCATAATGACATCGGTGTCACAACAAAACGCCGATGACGTTTTGTTGTGAGTTGAAGATGTTTATTATTTACCTGTATAAACGCCGGGTTGTACCGGGATCATTTTTTCTACCGGTTTACCATTGAGATGATCCACAGCGGCATCAATCGCTTTAGCGCCCATTTGATCCGGGTATTGTCGAATCACTGCGGCAAAGGTTTTTTCACTGTCTACGGCATCGCGCGCTTCTTTCATGCCATCAAAACCGATAATTTTGATATTGTCGTTATGCGCAGATTTCGCCGCTATAACCGCTGCCAGTGCGGCATCATCACCAAAACCAAACAGCCCATTCAGGTTGGCGTTTGCCTGCATAATATTTTGTGCCGTCGTTAACGCTTCAGCACGCGTAATACCCGGTTGCTCAGCAACAATTTTAATCTCCGGTGTATCGCTTAACCCTTTTTTAAAACCATCGACGCGCGCAACTACCGATTGCAGTGCCGGGTAAGAAATAATGGCTACAGACCCTTTGCCGTTCAATAGTTTTCCCATTAACTTGCCCGCTTCAACACCTCCCGCGTAGTTATCGGTCGCAACATGCGATACTACCGGAACACCTTCCGCAGCAACATCAACAGTGATAACAGGGATACCAGCTTTGTCGGCTTTAATTATCGCAGCCTGTACACCTTTAGAGTCCACTGGAGATATAATAATGGCATCCACTTTTTTAGTAATAAAATCTTCGACATCTGAAAGTTGCTTATTTAAATCCTGGTTGGCAATAGAAACGCTTAAATTGACATTATCTTTTTTAGCTTCTTCTTTCATTGCATTCGCAAGATCGATATAAAAAGGATGTTGTTGCGTTAATAATGATGCACCAATTTTATACTCTTTTGCTAATGAGCTTTGTGAGAACAACGCCAGACTCACCAACATTGCCGAGCCAAGTAATTTAATATTTTTCATAAACAGTCCTCATTGTTTTTGTAGGGTACAACGTATTAAATTTTTCCTTCACTGCCGCAAACGCCGATAATGCGCGTAACGACTTCCTTCATAGCGGCTTTTGCTGGCTGCATATAATGGCGAGGATCATTCGCCGCCGGATTGTTGTAGAAATATCCTTTTAACGCATCGGCAAAAGCAATTTTCAGTTCTGTCGCAACATTCACTTTGCAGATACCGCTGCGGATACAGTGCTGAATGTCCTGTTCCGATAACCCCGAAGCGCCATGCAACACCAACGGAACATCCACTAACTGACGAATTTGTTCCAGCCGGGCAAAATCCAGACGTGGTTCATTCGCATACAAGCCATGTGCAGTGCCTATTGCTACCGCCAGGGAGTCAATTTGTGTGCGTTGTACAAACTCTGCGGCTGCAACAGGTGAGGTATAAGCCGAATCTTTTTCATCCACCAGCAGATCATCCTCCTGCCCGCCAAGGCGGCCCAGTTCAGCCTCGACGCTGACATCAAGGCTGTGGCAAAACGTAGTGACTTCTTTCACCCGCGCTATATTTTCTTCAAACGGCAGATGAGAACCATCAATCATGACTGAACGAATCCCTGCGCGTACTTTGTTAAAAATATCATCGCGCTCTTCATGGTGGTCGAGATGCAGGACTAATGGCAGGCGGTACTCATGAGCCAGAGATTGTACTAACGAAATTAAACTTCCCACTCCGCCATAACGATAAGTACCGGGTGTTCCCGCCAGCATAACGGGAGAGCGAAGTTGTGCGGCGCTCTCAACGACAACCTGTAATGTTTCAAGGTTATGAATATTGAAAGCGGGGACGGCATATCCCTCTGACTGGGCTTTTTTCAGCATATTTTTGCTTGAAATGATGTACATCGCGGCTCCTGTTTTTCGGCGTTCTTCTTACAAAACGAAGAAAGAGAATTATTACTTTCATTTTGAAAGCAAAGTAGCACAGCAAAAGCGCCAAAAAGCGTGATGCATGTCGAATATCGTCAAAATAACTTACAAGATATAACTAAAGTTGGTTTTTACTTTATAAACGAAACCATCACAAAAATATCTCAATAAAAATATTTCTTATTAATTTCAATAAATTAAATACATTGCGTTGCTGTTTTTTTATCCAATATTTTGTTTTCAAAATGTAGATAACGTTGAAGGGTAACTTTCAAAGAAAAATACAAGGGGCTATAGTGTTACGCATTAAAGGCCAATGATGAGTGTTAACGTGCCGAGAAAATCATCTAACCTACTGAAACGAAGATTAAAAATTGCAGAAATTGTTGCTACCCAGGGTGAAATCAAAGTTGATGACTTATCTGCTCAACTTGGCGTCTCTGGCGTGACAATCCGTGGCGATCTCAGTTATCTGGAGCAACAGGGGTATTTAAAGCGTTCTTTTGGTGGTGCCATTGCGACACCACTCGCCCCTGAACCTGAATCGGCACCACCCATTACGATATTGTCTCTGACCCAACAAATGGAAATTGCGCGGCATTGTGCCCGCCTTATCAGCGATCGTGACACGCTATTTCTTGGACATGGAACAATCTGCCGCAAGATCATTCCATTACTCAGCGAAGTAAAAAAACTGCGTCTGATCACTAACGATCCCGAACATGCGCTGCTGGCAAATCAGTTTATTGATGGCGAAATAATTCTGGCTGGCAGTGAAATGCTGCGCCCTGACACCGCACTGGCGGGAAAACCGCTCGAACAGGCGCTTCAGCATTTCACCATTACCCATAGCATTCTGGAAATCAGTCATCTGGATGCAGATGGTACTCTGAATATCAATACCCCCAGAGTTGCCGCCGCCTGGCAACTCTGTTTTGACAATGCCCAGAATAAGACAGTAATCGTCACTGCCAATACCGATTCATCGACGGCTGCTATCGGACATCTTCATCAGGCAGAAAATGTGATTGTCAGTCGCAGCATGAACGAACGATATCAGCAGCAATTGCAGTCTGCTGATTTCGTTATTCTTTATACCAGCAATGACTGCTTTACCTGGTCCAATCGCGAAAGACTTCAGGAATGAGAGGGGTTTTGTGACAATAACCATCTGCGCTATGGGAGAATTGCTGGCCGAGTTTTTGTCCCGCAACCCACAACAAAAATTCACTCAGCCAGGGGAGTTTATCGGGCCATTTCCCAGCGGCGCACCAGCAATCTTTGCTGCACAGGTGGCAAAATTGTCCCGGCGGGCTATTTTCTTCGGTTGCGTTGGTAACGATGATTTTGGCCGTCTCATTATTGAACGCCTGCGTCATGAAGGTGTCATTACCGATGGTATCCACATAATGAACAATGCTGTAACAGGCACAGCGTTTGTCAGTTATCAAAATCCGCAGAAACGGGATTTCGTCTTTAATATTCCTAATAGTGCCTGCGGTTTGTTTACTGCCGGGCACATTGATAAGGATTTGCTAAGACAGTGTAATCATCTGCACATTGTGGGTTCATCACTGTTCTCATTTCGTATGATCGATGTCATGCGCAAAGCGATAACAACGATCAAATCTGCTGGCGGCACCGTCTCTTTCGACCCCAATATTCGCAAAGAGATGCTGAGTATTCCCGAAATGGCGCAGGCTCTCGATTATTTAATTGAATATACAGATATCTTTATCCCAAGCGAAAGCGAACTCCCTTTCTTCGCCCGTCACAAAAATCTGTCAGAAGAACAGATTATTAGCGATCTTCTCCACGGCGGCGTAAAACATGTGGCGATAAAACGCGCCCAGCGTGGAGCCAGCTATTACCAACTAAAAAACGGGACATTACACGCCCAGCATATTGCAGGCCACGATAGCGAAATCATCGATCCAACCGGTGCTGGCGACTGCTTTGGCGCTACTTTTGTCACTCTTTTCTTGTCGGGTTTCCCGGCACACAAGGCGTTACAATATGCTAACGCCAGCGGCGCACTCGCCGTAATGCAGCAAGGCCCGATGGAAGGGATATCCTCACTGGCTGACATTGAAGACTTTTTGCAACGGCACTGAACGGCAATTTTCTGTCAGATTGTTTTCCCTGCCTGAAGACTTGCCGTAGAATTGCCCGTTTCTCGTATCCCCCCATGAGGAGGACCCCTTCCGTGGACACTCGTTTTGTTCAGGCCCATAAAGAGGCGCGCTGGGCGCTGGGGCTGACCCTTTTGTATCTGGCAGTATGGTTAGTAGCCGCTTACTTACCTGGCGTTGCCCCCGGTTTTACCGGCTTTCCGCGCTGGTTTGAGATGGCCTGCATCCTGACGCCGCTGCTGTTTATTGGACTGTGCTGGGCAATGGTAAAATTTATCTATCGCGATATCCCGCTGGAGGATGACGATGCAGCTTGAAGTAATTCTACCGCTGGTCGCCTATCTGGTGGTGGTGTTCGGGATCTCTGTCTACGCGATGCGTAAACGGAGCGCGGGCACGTTCCTTAATGAGTATTTCCTCGGCAGCCGTTCTATGGGCGGTATTGTGCTGGCGATGACGCTCACCGCAACCTATATCAGTGCCAGTTCGTTTATCGGCGGGCCAGGTGCTGCTTATAAATACGGGCTGGGCTGGGTGTTGCTGGCGATGATCCAGTTGCCTGCGGTATGGCTTTCACTCGGTATTCTTGGCAAAAAGTTCGCGATTCTCGCGCGCCGCTACAATGCGGTGACGCTGAACGATATGCTGTTTGCCCGCTACCAGAGCCGTCTTCTGGTGTGGCTGGCGAGTTTGAGTTTGCTGGTTGCGTTCGTTGGTGCAATGACCGTGCAGTTTATCGGCGGTGCGCGCCTGCTGGAAACCGCTGCGGGTATTCCTTATGAAACCGGGCTGCTGATTTTCGGTATTAGTATTGCGTTGTATACCGCCTTTGGCGGCTTTCGCGCCAGCGTGCTGAACGACACCATGCAAGGACTGGTGATGCTGATTGGCACCATTGTGCTGCTGGTCGGCGTGGTTCATGCTGCTGGCGGCTTAAGCAACGCAGTAGAGACGCTGCAAACCATCGATCCACAACTGGTTACGCCACAAGGTGCTGACGATATTCTGTCACCTGCCTTTATGACGTCGTTCTGGGTGCTGGTGTGCTTTGGCGTGATTGGTCTGCCACATACTGCGGTACGCTGCATCTCTTATAAAGACAGTAAAGCAGTACATCGTGGGATCATCATTGGTACGGTTGTAGTGGCGATCCTGATGTTTGGAATGCACCTTGCCGGAGCGTTAGGTCGTGCAGTGATCCCCGATCTCACCGTGCCGGATCTGGTGATCCCGACGCTGATGGTAAAAGTGCTGCCACCGTTTGCTGCCGGGATCTTCCTTGCTGCACCAATGGCTGCGATCATGTCAACAATCAACGCCCAATTGCTGCAAAGTTCCGCTACGATCATTAAAGATCTCTATCTGAATATCCGTCCGGATCAAATGCAAAATGAGACGCGTCTGAAGCGGATGTCGGCAGTAATTACGTTAGTTCTCGGCGCGTTGCTGCTGCTTGCCGCCTGGAAGCCGCCAGAAATGATCATCTGGCTGAATTTGCTGGCCTTCGGTGGACTGGAAGCCGTTTTCCTGTGGCCGCTGGTGCTAGGTCTTTATTGGGAACGCGCCAACGCCAAAGGCGCGCTAAGTGCGATGATCGTCAGCGGCGTGCTGTATGCCGTACTTGCGACGCTGAATATTCAGTACCTGGGCTTCCACCCTATCGTGCCCTCGTTACTGCTAAGTTTGCTGGCTTTCCTGGTCGGAAACCGTTTCGGTACATCCGTCCCGCAAGCTACCGTTTTGACTACTGATAAATAAAGAGTTTTGCCATGCCTTGGATCCAACTGAAACTGAACACCACCGGCGCGAACGCGGAAGATCTTAGCGATGCGCTGATGGAAGCGGGTGCCGTTTCTATCACTTTTCAGGATACCCACGATACGCCAGTATTTGAGCCGCTGCCGGGCGAAACGCGCCTGTGGGGCGACACCGATGTGATTGGTCTGTTCGATGCTGAAACCGATATGAACGACGTGGTGGCGATTCTGGAAAACCATCCACTGCTCGGCGCAGGCTTCGCGCATAAAATCGAACAACTGGAAGATAAAGACTGGGAGCGCGAATGGATGGATAATTTCCACCCGATGCGCTTTGGTGAACGACTGTGGATCTGCCCAAGCTGGCGTGATGTGCCGGACGAAAACGCCGTCAACGTGATGTTAGACCCAGGGCTGGCGTTTGGTACAGGGACTCATCCAACTACCTCTCTGTGCCTGCAATGGCTCGACAGCCTCGATTTAACTGGTAAAACGGTCATCGACTTTGGCTGCGGTTCCGGCATTCTGGCTATTGCGGCGCTGAAGTTAGGTGCAGCAAAAGCCATTGGTATTGATATCGATCCGCAGGCGATTCAGGCCAGCCGCGACAACGCCGAACGTAATGGCGTTTCTGACCGTCTGGAACTCTACTTACCGAAAGATCAGCCAGAAGAAATGAAAGCCGACGTGGTGGTCGCTAACATCCTTGCAGGCCCATTACGTGAACTGGCACCGTTAATCAGCGTCCTGCC
This sequence comes from Escherichia sp. Marseille-Q3837, assembly GCF_916618735.1. Taxonomy (NCBI): domain Bacteria; kingdom Pseudomonadati; phylum Pseudomonadota; class Gammaproteobacteria; order Enterobacterales; family Enterobacteriaceae; genus Escherichia; species Escherichia sp. Marseille-Q3837. Next base: position 397,058 of record NZ_CAKAKC010000001.1, read on the forward strand.
GGTTTCAGACGGTTTGCTGGGCCTTTCCGGTATTCTGGCAAGCCAGGCAGAGAGCGTTTGTGAAGCTTATGCTGACAGCTTCGCACTGGACCCGGTCGTGGAAAAAGAAGAGTGGTGCCGCATTACCGGTCGTAAGAATTAACCTTCGCATCACCGCATGGTGATGCAGAGCAAAGTGCGAGCAAGGTCACAAAAGGCACGTAAATTTGCTGATTATTTACGCAATTTTGCGTGCCAAAATTTTCATTCATAAAGAAAAATTGAGAACTTACTCAAATTTCTTGGAGTGTAAATTTTAGTCACTATTTTCTAATATGATGATTTTTATAAGTAATTATCGCGCCACGCTCATTTTAAATGCAATTCTTTGATCCATCTCAGAGGATTGGTCAAAGTTTGGCCTTTCATCTCGTGCAAAAAATGCGTAATATACGCCGCCTTGCAGTCACAGTATGGTCATTTCTTAACTCATGCGCATCGGACAATATCAGCTCAGAAATCGCCTGATCGCAGCGCCCATGGCTGGCATTACAGACAGACCTTTTCGGACGTTGTGCTACGAGATGGGAGCCGGATTGACAGTATCCGAGATGATGTCTTCTAACCCTCAGGTTTGGGAAAGCGACAAATCTCGTTTACGGATGGTGCACATTGATGAACCCGGTATTCGTACCGTGCAAATTGCCGGTAGCGATCCGAAAGAAATGGCAGATGCAGCACGTATTAACGTGGAAAGCGGTGCCCAGATTATTGATATCAATATGGGTTGCCCGGCTAAAAAAGTGAATCGCAAGCTCGCAGGTTCAGCCCTCTTGCAGTACCCGGATGTCGTTAAATCGATCCTTACCGAGGTCGTCAATGCAGTGGACGTTCCTGTTACCCTGAAGATTCGCACCGGCTGGGCGCCGGAACACCGTAACTGTGAAGAGATTGCCCAACTGGCTGAAGACTGTGGCATTCAGGCTCTGACCATTCATGGCCGTACACGCGCCTGTTTGTTCAATGGAGAAGCTGAGTACGACAGTATTCGGGCAGTTAAGCAGAAAGTTTCCATTCCGGTTATCGCGAATGGCGACATTACTGACCCGCTTAAAGCCAGAGCTGTGCTCGACTATACAGGGGCGGATGCTCTGATGATAGGCCGTGCAGCTCAGGGAAGACCCTGGATCTTTCGGGAAATCCAGCATTATCTGGACACTGGGGAGTTGCTGCCCCCGCTGCCTTTGGCAGAGGTTAAGCGCTTGCTTTGCGCGCACGTTCGGGAACTGCATGACTTTTATGGTCCGGCAAAAGGATACCGAATTGCACGTAAACACGTTTCCTGGTATCTCCAGGAACACGCTCCAAATGACCAGTTTCGGCGCACATTCAACGCCATTGAGGATGCCAGCGAACAGCTGGAGGCGTTGGAGGCATACTTCGAAAATTTTGCGTAAACAGAAATAAAGAGCTGACAGAACTATGTTCGAACAACGCGTAAATTCTGACGTACTGACCGTTTCTACCGTTAACTCTCAGGATCAGGTAACCCAAAAACCCCTGCGTGACTCGGTTAAACAGGCACTGAAGAACTATTTTGCTCAACTGAATGGTCAGGATGTGAATGACCTCTATGAGCTGGTACTGGCTGAAGTAGAACAGCCCCTGTTGGACATGGTGATGCAATACACCCGTGGTAACCAGACCCGTGCTGCGCTGATGATGGGCATCAACCGTGGTACGCTGCGTAAAAAATTGAAAAAGTACGGCATGAACTAATCCAGGTTAGCTAAATGCTTGATTAAAAAGGCGCTACTCGGCATGGGGAAGCGCCTTTTTTATAGGTGTCACAAAGGGAGTGACCATGAGAACAGGATGTGAACCGACCCGGTTTGGTAATGAAGCTAAGACCATTATTCACGGTGATGCGCTTGCCGAGCTTAAAAAACTACCCACCGAAAGCATCGATCTGATCTTTGCCGACCCACCTTATAACATCGGTAAAAATTTTGATGGTCTGATCGAAGCCTGGAAAGATGATCTGTTTATCGACTGGCTGTTTGAAGTAATTGCAGAGTGCCACCGCGTTCTGAAAAAGCAGGGCAGTATGTACATCATGAACAGCACGGAAAACATGCCCTTTATCGATATCCAGTGCCGCAAGTTCTTTACCATCAAAAGTCGCATCGTCTGGTCATATGACAGTTCTGGGGTGCAGGCGAAGAAACACTATGGCTCCATGTACGAACCCATCCTGATGATGGTGAAAGATGCAAAGAACTACACGTTCAACGGTGATGCTATTCTGGTTGAAGCTAAAACCGGTGCGCAACGCGCGTTGATCGATTATCGCAAAAATCCTCCACAGCCTTACAATCACCAAAAAGTACCGGGTAATGTCTGGGATTTTCCGCGCGTGCGTTATTTGATGGATGAATATGAAAACCATCCGACGCAAAAACCGGAAGCATTACTGAAGCGCATTATTCTCGCCTCTTCCAACCCTGGCGATGTCGTTCTCGACCCGTTTGCCGGTAGCTTTACTACCGGTGCCGTAGCCGTCGCCAGCGGGCGAAAATTCATTGGTATTGAGATTAACAGCGAGTACATCAAGATGGGACTTCGACGGCTGGATGTCGTGTCACATTACTCCGTGGAAGATCTGGCGAAAGTGAAAAAAAGAAAGACCGGCAACCTGTCAAAACGAAGCCGGATCAGCGAAGTTGACCCCGATCTCATTGCAAAGTAAAGGAAGTGTAAGCCTGGTTTTCAGATTATTCATTTCGTGTATATTTCCTGCCAGACTTGGTTAAACATGCACAGGCTCAGGTAATGATTCGCAAGTATTGGTGGCTCGTCGTTTTCGCTGTCTCCGTTTTTCTGTTTGATACCTTACTGATGCAGTGGATTGAACTACTGGCAACAGAAACAGACAAATGTCGCAATATGAACTCGGTTAATCCGCTAAAACTGGTTAACTGTGACGAACTGGATTTTCACAATAGAATGTAACTTTATACGATACCTAATTCATTTGTTTTATGAATTAATTTCGTTGTGTTTTCATCTGGCATAAACATTCTTAATACATTATCGACTAATGCGGGTGCTTGTTTATAAAGATCGTAACCCGCTATATTCATTAACCAGTTTTGAACAATACCGCTGAAGGCACCATCAATAATAATCATTACGACGTCTAAGTCGAGGCTTTTAGCTACATACCCTTGTTGCTGACATGATTGCAATACTTCGCGCAGAGTCTGCGGATTAAAGCCCATCTTCTCGCGTATTACTGCCTCTTCCAGCATCTCATCATTAAATTCACATTTGTGATATAAGATTTGTAGTAATGCCTGTTGGCGGGGAATTTCGGCAATATATTGCAAGCCAACAATCAGTTTTTCACGCAATTGCTGGTACGGGTTATGGTCTGACCCTGCCGCCAGTCGCTCCTGGATTAACTCCCGCAATGATGGTTGTTGCAGCCATATCTCATTAAACAGTTGGGTCTTGTTTTCGAAGTGCCAGTAGATAGCGCCACGTGTGACGTTAGCGGCGTCGGCAATGTCGTTGAGTGTCGTCTTGCTTACACCATGCTGCGCAAACTGGGCGATGGCAGTTTCAATCAGTTCTTGCCGGGTCTTCAGGGCTTCGGCTTTGGTTCTTTTTGCCATGATTAATTATTCAGAAAATAAATATATTCGACACAGGATGAGAAAATAGCGAAGGGTAATCTATCACCTAACGCATATTTATACGAGAGGCTAATATTGAGTTGCTATAAATCGTCAAATAATTCAAACCTATCATTTAGCCAATATGCATTCATTTAATGAATGCATATTTCATTTTAAGTGAAAGTAATTCATCTCATTTCAATTAACGGCAAAACAAAACATTAGAATATTAATCTTTTTTTGTGTTTATGTGCCTTAGACGCCAGTATTCATAACTATTCCTTACATCGACGAATGATAATTTGTAGGATAGCGAACTGTATTTTTCTTTCTGCGAGTTAACGCGTTGCCTTTTCGGGTAAATAACGCGCTTTTGGTTTTTTGAGGAATAGTAATGACGAAACATGCCAGGTTTTTCCTCCTGCCCTCCTTTATCCTGTTCTCCGCTGCTTTAATCGCAGGTTGTAACGATAAGGGAGAAGAGAAAGCTCACGTCGGTGAACCGCAGGTTACCGTTCATGTTGTGAAAACGGCCCCGCTAGAAGTTAAGACTGAATTACCAGGCCGCACCAACGCTTTCCGTATCGCTGAAGTTCGCCCACAGGTTAGTGGGATCGTACTGAATCGTAATTTCACTGAAGGTAGCGATGTGCTGGCAGGACAGTCCCTGTACCAGATCGATCCAGCGACCTATCAGGCAAGTTATGACAGCGCGAAGGGCGAACTGGCGAAAAGTGAAGCCGCCGCCGCCATCGCGCATTTGACGGTAAAACGTTACGTTCCACTCGTGGGAACGAAATACATTAGTCAGCAGGAGTACGATCAAGCCATTGCTGATGCTCGCCAGGCCGATGCCGCCGTGATTGCGGCAAAAGCCACCGTCGAAAGCGCCCGAATCAATCTCGCTTATACCAAAGTGACTGCGCCAATTAGCGGACGTATCGGCAAATCTACTGTGACCGAAGGTGCGCTCGTCACTAACGGGCAAACGACCGAACTGGCAACTGTCCAGCAGCTCGATCCTATCTACGTCGATGTTACCCAATCCAGCAACGATTTTATGAGGCTGAAGCAGTCCGTAGTGCAAGGGAATTTGCATAAGGAAAACGCCACCAGCAACGTAGAGTTGGTCATGGAAAACGGTCAAACCTATCCCCTGAAAGGCACACTGCAATTCTCCGATGTGACCGTTGATGAAAGCACCGGCTCCATAACCCTACGTGCCGTCTTCCCTAACCCACAACATACGCTTTTGCCGGGTATGTTTGTGCGCGCACGGATTAATGAAGGTGTACAACCCGATGCCATTCTTATCCCGCAACAAGGCGTTAGCCGCACACCGCGTGGTGACGCAACCGTGCTGATTGTTAACGATAAAAGTCAGGTTGAAGCGCGTCCTGTCGTTGCCAGCCAGGCGATTGGCGATAAATGGTTGATTAGCGAAGGGCTGAAATCTGGCGATCAAGTCATTGTCAGCGGCCTGCAAAAAGCGCGCCCGGGAGAGCAGGTTAAAGCCACTACCGATATCCCCGCAGATACTGCATCGAAGTAAGGCAATCTGACATGGCAAACTTTTTTATTCGACGACCGATATTTGCATGGGTGCTGGCCATTATTCTGATGATGGCGGGCGCACTGGCGATCCTACAATTGCCCGTCGCCCAGTACCCAACCATTGCGCCGCCTGCGGTTTCTGTTTCGGCAAACTATCCGGGCGCTGATGCGCAGACCGTACAGGATACGGTGACGCAGGTTATCGAACAGAATATGAATGGTATCGATAACCTGATGTATATGTCCTCGACCAGCGATTCCGCCGGTAGCGTGACAATTACCCTCACCTTCCAGTCCGGAACCGATCCAGATATCGCGCAAGTGCAGGTGCAGAACAAACTCCAGCTCGCTACGCCGTTGCTGCCGCAGGAAGTTCAACAGCAGGGGATCAGCGTTGAAAAGTCCAGTAGCAGCTATCTCATGGTGGCGGGCTTTGTCTCTGATAACCCAGACACCACACAGGACGATATCTCGGACTATGTGGCCTCTAACGTTAAAGATACGCTTAGCCGCCTGAATGGCGTTGGTGACGTGCAACTCTTTGGCGCACAGTATGCGATGCGTATCTGGCTGGACGCCGATCTGCTGAACAAATATAAGCTGACACCGGTTGATGTAATTAACCAGTTGAAAGTGCAGAACGATCAGATTGCTGCCGGACAGTTGGGCGGAACGCCTGCTTTACCAGGGCAACAGTTGAACGCCTCAATTATTGCTCAGACGCGATTAAAAAATCCGGAAGAGTTCGGCAAAGTTACCCTGCGCGTGAACAGCGACGGTTCGGTTGTGCACCTGAAAGATGTCGCACGGGTTGAACTTGGCGGTGAAAACTATAACGTTATCGCTCGCATCAACGGTAAACCGGCGGCGGGTCTGGGTATTAAGCTGGCAACCGGTGCGAACGCTCTCGATACCGCGAAAGCCATTAAGGCAAAACTGGCGGAATTACAGCCATTCTTCCCGCAGGGAATGAAGGTTCTCTACCCTTATGACACCACGCCATTCGTCCAGCTTTCTATTCACGAAGTGGTAAAAACGCTGTTCGAAGCCATTATGCTGGTATTCCTGGTGATGTATCTGTTCTTGCAGAATATGCGAGCAACGCTGATCCCCACCATTGCTGTGCCCGTGGTGTTGTTAGGGACGTTTGCCATCCTCGCCGCTTTTGGTTACTCCATCAACACACTAACGATGTTCGGGATGGTGCTTGCCATTGGACTACTCGTCGATGATGCGATAGTGGTGGTGGAGAACGTCGAGCGCGTAATGATGGAGGATAAGCTCCCGCCAAAAGAAGCGACGGAAAAATCAATGTCGCAAATTCAGGGCGCACTGGTGGGTATCGCGATGGTGCTGTCAGCGGTATTTATTCCGATGGCATTCTTCGGCGGCTCTACCGGGGCAATTTATCGCCAGTTCTCTATCACCATCGTTTCGGCAATGGCGCTTTCTGTTCTGGTGGCATTGATTCTCACCCCGGCGTTATGTGCAACGCTGCTCAAACCCGTCTCTGCTGAGCATCACGAAAATAAGGGCGGTTTCTTCGGCTGGTTTAATACTACCTTCGATCATAGCGTTAATCACTACACCAACAGCGTCGGCAAAATCCTCGGTTCCACAGGACGATATTTACTGATCTATGCGCTGATTGTTGCTGGAATGGTGGTGTTGTTTTTACGTCTTCCCTCTTCCTTCTTGCCTGAAGAGGATCAGGGTGTCTTTCTGACCATGATTCAGTTGCCCGCTGGCGCGACGCAAGAGCGGACGCAAAAAGTGTTGGATCAGGTGACGGATTACTACCTGCACAATGAAAAAGCAAACGTTGAAAGTGTCTTTACGGTTAACGGGTTTAGCTTCAGCGGCCAGGCGCAAAACGCCGGGATGGCCTTCGTCAGCCTGAAACCGTGGGAAGAGCGTAATGGTGATGAAAACAGCGCGGAAGCGGTTATCCATCGCGCCAAAATGGAATTGGGTAAGATCCGCGACGGTTTTGTCATTCCGTTTAATATGCCTGCTATTGTTGAACTGGGCACGGCAACGGGTTTTGACTTTGAGTTAATTGATCAGGCAGGGCTGGGTCACGATGCCCTAACCCAGGCTCGTAACCAGCTGCTTGGCATGGCGGCGCAACATCCTGGCAGCTTAGTCAGTGTGCGCCCTAATGGCCTGGAAGATACCGCGCAATTCAAACTTGAAGTTGACCAGGAAAAGGCGCAGGCATTAGGCGTTTCGCTTTCTGACATCAATCAGACCATTTCTACGGCGTTGGGCGGGACTTATGTTAACGACTTCATCGACCGTGGCCGTGTGAAAAAGGTTTATGTTCAGGCGGATGCCAAATTCCGTATGCTGCCAGAAGATGTCGATAAACTTTACGTCCGCAGCGCCAATGGTGAAATGGTGCCATTCTCTTCCTTTACCACTTCACATTGGGTGTATGGTTCTCCACGACTGGAACGCTACAACGGTCTGCCGTCAATGGAGATTCAGGGGGAAGCTGCGCCAGGAACCAGTTCCGGCGATGCCATGGCGTTGATGGAAAACCTTGCGTCAAAATTACCTGCAGGCATTGGTTATGACTGGACAGGTATGTCGTACCAGGAACGCTTATCGGGCAACCAGGCTCCTGCTTTGGTGGCAATCTCCTTCGTGGTTGTTTTCCTGTGCCTTGCTGCGCTCTATGAAAGCTGGTCAATACCTGTATCGGTTATGTTGGTCGTGCCGTTAGGGATTGTCGGCGTGCTGCTGGCGGCGACACTCTTTAATCAAAAAAATGACGTCTACTTTATGGTGGGCTTGCTAACGACAATTGGCTTGTCGGCCAAAAACGCTATTTTGATTGTTGAGTTCGCTAAAGATCTCATGGAGAAAGAGGGTAAAGGTGTTGTTGAAGCGACACTGATGGCAGTACGTATGCGTCTGCGTCCTATCCTGATGACCTCTCTCGCCTTTATTCTCGGCGTATTACCGCTAGCTATCAGTAACGGTGCCGGCAGTGGCGCGCAGAACGCAGTGGGTATCGGGGTAATGGGAGGAATGGTCTCTGCAACGTTGCTGGCAATCTTCTTCGTACCGGTGTTCTTTGTGGTGATCCGCCGTTGCTTTAAAGGATAAATCAGAAACATAAAGGCGCTTTCGGGCGCCTTTATTATTTTTAGTGAAAACCATAAAAATTAATAAGATAATCTTCTGCTCACTCTTTAAAAACTTTTCGTAGCCCATGTTCCCTTCACTATTTTTACAATTCACATAATTTGTCATTATTCATTCCGCAAGATTTATAACCTCCAGTGATAAAATGGTACTCAGCTCGTTAATAAGAGAGTTAACTTATTAAGCGTTAGCGTTATTACTGAGGTAACACCATGAAAAGATTAATTCCTGTGGCATTGCTCACCGCATTGCTGGCGGGCTGTGCTCACGATTCCCCCTGCGTTCCGGTTTATGACGATCAGGGACGCCTGGTTCACACCAATACCTGTATGAAAGGTACAACACAGGATAACTGGGAAACTGCCGGGGCTATTGCTGGCGGAGCAGCGGCTGTCGCCGGCCTTACGATGGGGATCATTGCTCTGTCAAAATAACTGAACAGAGCGCGGACTTTCGCGCTCTGTTTAACGATACAGAATCTACCAATACGTTAAACACCGCTATATTTCGCTGGCTAATCCCATTTTAATTAAGCATTTTATCTCGCAGCATTATCTCAATGTCGAAATAACGCATTAATTTATTTTTTAATCACATCCTCCCCACCGATACTCACGCCAATAATCATTATTCTGCTTAGCAAAATACGAGTAAATATTTTGCGCCAAAATGTGGCGCATGTTTCATTTTCGCACCATTGCGGGGCGCTGTTTTTATTATTTCCTGTCTACACTCAGCTTATTGCGACGCGAAATCGTGCGCAAAAGCTGGCACTACTTTTGCTTATAAGAGGATGGCCACAGACAGGTAAAAGGCGTTTCCCAAACGTCCTATAACGATAATTTTCGCCTCACAGGAAGCATTATGAAAAAGATGATGATAGCCACACTGGCTGCCGCCAGCGTGCTGCTTGCCGTTGCAAATCAGGCACAGGCTGGCGCGACACTCGATGCCGTAAAGAAAAAAGGTTTTGTACAATGCGGGATCAGTGACGGATTGCCTGGATTCTCTTATGCCGATGCAGATGGCAAGTTTTCTGGTATTGATGTTGATGTTTGTCGTGGCGTTGCCGCCGCTGTATTTGGCGACGACACAAAAGTGAAATACACCCCGCTCACCGCAAAAGAACGTTTCACTGCATTGCAATCTGGCGAAGTGGATTTGCTCTCTCGTAATACAACCTGGACTTCATCTCGTGACGCAGGCATGGGAATGGCATTTACTGGTGTCACTTATTACGATGGCATTGGTTTCCTGACGCACGATAAAGCGGGGCTAAAAAGCGCAAAAGAGCTGGATGGCGCAACGGTCTGTATTCAGGCTGGTACAGACACCGAGCTCAACGTCGCCGATTACTTCAAAGCGAACAAAATGAAGTACACGCCCGTGACCTTCGATCGCTCTGACGAATCCGCGAAGGCACTGGAATCTGGTCGCTGCGATACGCTGGCCTCGGATCAGTCACAACTGTATGCATTGCGAATCAAATTAAGCAACCCAGCCGAATGGATCGTGCTGCCAGAAGTTATCTCTAAAGAACCGCTCGGGCCGGTAGTCCGCCGTGGCGATGACGAATGGTTCTCTATTGTGCGCTGGACGCTTTTCGCCATGCTGAATGCTGAAGAGATGGGCATCAATTCCCAGAACGTCGATGAAAAAGCGGCGAATCCGGCAACGCCTGATATGGCGCATCTACTGGGTAAAGAGGGCGATTACGGCAAGGATCTGAAGCTGGATAATAAATGGGCTTACAACATCATCAAACAGGTGGGTAACTACTCGGAAATTTTTGAGCGTAACGTAGGTTCAGAAAGCCCGCTGAAAATTAAACGTGGGCAAAATAATCTCTGGAATAACGGCGGTATTCAGTATGCGCCGCCCGTGCGTTAAGTCGATATGAGGTAACGAGCGTCGCCACGGCGGCGCTCTCTTTAGCGTTATGGTTTCCGAGGTTCCTATGTCTCATCGCCGCACAACCGTTAAAGGTTCACTTTCATTTGCCAATCCTACAGTGCGCGCCTGGCTTTTCCAGATCCTTGCCGTTGTCGCCGTCGTCGGTATTGTAGGCTGGCTATTCCATAACACCGTAACGAATCTCAGTAATCGCGGCATTACTTCAGGTTTTGCCTTCCTGGATCGCGGCGCTGGCTTCGGTATCGTCCAGCATTTGATCGATTACCAGCAGGGCGATACCTACGGACGCGTTTTTATTGTCGGCTTGCTCAACACGTTACTGGTTTCAGCATTGTGTATTGTGTTCGCTTCTGTTCTGGGCTTCTTTATCGGTCTGGCGAGACTTTCGGATAACTGGCTACTACGAAAGCTTTCCACTATTTATATTGAGATCTTCCGTAATATTCCGCCGCTGCTGCAAATCTTCTTCTGGTATTTTGCCGTGTTGCGCAATTTACCCGGACCACGCCAGGCGGTGAGTGCGTTAGATCTGATCTTTTTGAGCAATCGTGGGCTTTATATTCCGTCACCGCAGCTGGGAGATGGGTTTCTTGCATTTATCCTGGCTGTTGTTATGGCTATAGCCCTTTCTGTTAGGCTATTCCGCTTTAATAAAACACACCAGATAAAGACCGGACAACTACGCCGAACCTGGCCTGTCGCCGTTGGGTTGATCATTGGTTTGCCTTTACTGGCACACTGGCTTTTCGGTGCAGCAGTGCACTGGAATATCCCGGCGCTACAAGGGTTTAACTTCCGTGGCGGTATGGTTCTCATACCCGAACTGGCAGCCTTAACGCTGGCTCTTTCGGTTTATACCTCTGCATTTATCGCTGAGATTATCCGCGCCGGGATTCAGGCAGTGCCTTATGGTCAACATGAAGCTGCCCGCTCGCTGGGATTACCCAACCCGGTTACGCTACGCCAGGTGATTATTCCCCAGGCGCTGCGGGTGATTATTCCACCACTTACCAGCCAGTATCTCAACATCGTCAAAAACTCCTCTCTTGCCGCCGCTATTGGCTATCCGGATATGGTTTCGCTGTTTGCTGGCACCGTGCTGAACCAGACGGGGCAAGCCATCGAAACGATAGCCATGACCATGTCGGTATATCTGATTATCAGCCTGACTATCTCGCTGCTGATGAATATCTATAACCGCCGCATCGCGATCGTTGAACGCTAAGGAGTCATGATGACAAAAGTATTACTGGCTCATCCCCCGCGCCCGGCGAGCCATAACTCAAGCCGCGCTATGGTGTGGGTGCGAAAAAATCTGTTCTCCAGCTGGGGCAATAGCCTGCTGACTATTGGCTGCTTGTGGTTGATGTGGGAATTGATTCCACCGTTGCTGAACTGGGCATTTTTGCAGGCTAACTGGGTTGGCTCAACGCGTGCCGACTGCACAAAAGCCGGTGCCTGTTGGGTTTTCATCCACGAACGATTTGGTCAATTTATGTATGGGCTTTACCCACACGACCAACGCTGGCGAATTAATCTGGCATTACTGATTGGCCTGGTTTCGATTGCGCCGATGTTCTGGAAAATATTCCCACATCGCGGTCGCTATATTGCGGTCTGGGCGGTGATTTATCCACTTATCGTCTGGTGGCTGATGTATGGCGGTTTTCTTGGTCTTGAGCGGGTTGAAACCCGGCAATGGGGCGGGCTGACGCTAACTTTAATTATTGCATCAGTTGGAATTGCGGGGGCGCTACCGTGGGGGATCTTACTGGCGTTAGGCCGCCGCTCCCATATGCCGATTGTGCGTATCTTATCGGTCATTTTTATCGAGTTCTGGCGCGGCGTACCGCTAATCACCGTCTTGTTTATGTCTTCGGTAATGCTGCCGCTGTTTATGGCAGAAGGCACCAGTATCGACAAACTGATCCGCGCACTGGTTGGAGTGATCCTGTTTCAGTCAGCATATGTTGCGGAAGTCGTGCGAGGCGGATTACAGGCACTGCCTAAAGGGCAATATGAAGCGGCGGAATCACTGGCGTTGGGTTACTGGAAAACTCAGGGGCTGGTTATTCTGCCACAGGCGTTGAAGCTGGTAATTCCTGGGCTGGTAAATACCATCATCGCACTCTTCAAAGATACCAGCCTGGTGATCATCATCGGGTTGTTCGATCTTTTCAGTAGCGTTCAGCAGGCAACCGTTGATCCCGCCTGGTTGGGTATGTCGACGGAAGGGTATGTTTTCGCCGCGCTGATCTACTGGATCTTCTGTTTCAGCATGTCACGTTATAGCCAGCATCTGGAAAAACGTTTTAACACCGGGCGTACACCGCATTGAGGACACTATGAGCCAAATTTTACTGCAACCTGCTAACGCGATGATTACGCTTGAAAATGTTAACAAGTGGTATGGGCAATTCCATGTACTGAAAAATATAAATTTAACCGTGCAACCGGGAGAACGAATCGTTCTGTGTGGCCCATCTGGTTCCGGGAAATCGACAACCATTCGTTGTATTAATCATCTGGAAGAACATCAACAGGGACGGATCGTGGTGGATGGGATCGAACTTAACGAAGATATCCGCAATATTGAGCGTGTCAGACAGGAAGTGGGAATGGTCTTTCAGCATTTTAATCTTTTCCCACATCTGACCGTTTTACAGAACTGTACCCTTGCACCTATTTGGGTACGCAAGATGCCAAAGAAAGAGGCTGAAGCTCTGGCGATGCATTACCTTGAGCGGGTGAGAATTGCCGAACATGCACAGAAGTTTCCCGGACAGATCTCCGGTGGTCAGCAGCAACGCGTTGCTATAGCACGTTCACTTTGTATGAAGCCCAAGATTATGCTGTTTGATGAACCAACATCCGCGCTCGATCCGGAGATGGTAAAAGAAGTGCTGGATACGATGATTGGGCTGGCGCAATCGGGTATGACGATGTTGTGCGTAACGCATGAGATGGGATTTGCGCGAACCGTCGCTGACCGGGTGATTTTTATGGATCGCGGAGAGATAGTGGAACAAGCTGCACCAGATGAGTTTTTTGCGCATCCTAAATCAGAGCGTACTAGGGCATTTTTATCGCAGGTAATCCATTAAGTTGCGTTTCCTGGACTGAAAAGGTGAATCCAACTTTTTTTTCGCACAATGCAAAAAGGCCATCCTTTCGGATGGCCTTTCGCCTGATTTGATGTCTGGCAGTTTATGGCGGGCGTCCTGCCCGCCACCCTCCGGGCCGTTGCTTCGCAACGTTCAAATCCGCTCCCGGCGGATTTGTCCTACTCGGGAGAGTGTTCACCGACAAACAACAGATAAAACAAAAGGCCCAGTCTTCCGACTGAGCCTTTTGTTTTATTTGATGTCTGGCAGTTCCCTACTCTCGCATGGGGAGACCCCACACTACCATCGGCGCTACGGCGTTTCACTTCTGAGTTCGGCATGGGGTCAGGTGGGACCACCGCGCTACTGCCGCCAGACAAATTCTTTTCTAATCTGCCGAACTTTAACCTAAAAAGTGGTGCTGATACCCAGAGTCGAACTGGGGACCTCACCCTTACCAAGGGTGCGCTCTACCAACTGAGCCATATCAGCACGCTAAATTTGATGCCTGGCAGTTCCCTACTCTCGCATGGGGAGACCCCACACTACCATCGGCGCTACGGCGTTTCACTTCTGAGTTCGGCATGGGGTCAGGTGGGACCACCGCGCTACGGCCGCCAGGCAAATTCTGTTTTATCAACACGTCGTTCTTCAACATGTCGATTTAATCTGTATCAGGCTGAAAATCTTCTCTCATCCGCCAAAACAGCTTCGGCGTTGTAAGGTTAAGCCTCACGGTTCATTAGTACCGGTTAGCTCAACGCATCGCTGCGCTTACACACCCGGCCTATCAACGTCGTCGTCTTCAACGTTCCTTCAGGACTCTCAGGGAGTCAGGGAGAACTCATCTCGGGGCAAGTTTCGTGCTTAGATGCTTTCAGCACTTATCTCTTCCGCATTTAGCTACCGGGCAGTGCCATTGGCATGACAACCCGAACACCAGTGATGCGTCCACTCCGGTCCTCTCGTACTAGGAGCAGCCCCCCTCAGTTCTCCAGCGCCCACGGCAGATAGGGACCGAACTGTCTCACGACGTTCTAAACCCAGCTCGCGTACCACTTTAAATGGCGAACAGCCATACCCTTGGGACCTACTTCAGCCCCAGGATGTGATGAGCCGACATCGAGGTGCCAAACACCGCCGTCGATATGAACTCTTGGGCGGTATCAGCCTGTTATCCCCGGAGTACCTTTTATCCGTTGAGCGATGGCCCTTCCATTCAGAACCACCGGATCACTATGACCTGCTTTCGCACCTGCTCGCGCCGTCACGCTCGCAGTCAAGCTGGCTTATGCCATTGCACTAACCTCCTGATGTCCGACCAGGATTAGCCAACCTTCGTGCTCCTCCGTTACTCTTTAGGAGGAGACCGCCCCAGTCAAACTACCCACCAGACACTGTCCGCAACCCGGATCACGGGTCAACGTTAGAACATCAAACATTAAAGGGTGGTATTTCAAGGTCGGCTCCATGCAGACTGGCGTCCACACTTCAAAGCCTCCCACCTATCCTACACATCAAGGCTCAATGTTCAGTGTCAAGCTATAGTAAAGGTTCACGGGGTCTTTCCGTCTTGCCGCGGGTACACTGCATCTTCACAGCGAGTTCAATTTCACTGAGTCTCGGGTGGAGACAGCCTGGCCATCATTACGCCATTCGTGCAGGTCGGAACTTACCCGACAAGGAATTTCGCTACCTTAGGACCGTTATAGTTACGGCCGCCGTTTACCGGGGCTTCGATCAAGAGCTTCGCTTGCGCTGACCCCATCAATTAACCTTCCGGCACCGGGCAGGCGTCACACCGTATACGTCCACTTTCGTGTTTGCACAGTGCTGTGTTTTTAATAAACAGTTGCAGCCAGCTGGTATCTTCGACTGATTTCAGCTCCATGAGTAAATCACTTCACCTACATATCAGCGTGCCTTCTCCCGAAGTTACGGCACCATTTTGCCTAGTTCCTTCACCCGAGTTCTCTCAAGCGCCTTGGTATTCTCTACCTGACCACCTGTGTCGGTTTGGGGTACGATTTGATGTTACCTGATGCTTAGAGGCTTTTCCTGGAAGCAGGGCATTTGTTGCTTCAGCACCGTAGTGCCTCGTCATCACGCCTCAGCCTTGATTTTCCGGATTTGCCTGGAAAACCAGCCTACACGCTTAAACCGGGACAACCGTCGCCCGGCCAACATAGCCTTCTCCGTCCCCCCTTCGCAGTAACACCAAGTACAGGAATATTAACCTGTTTCCCATCGACTACGCCTTTCGGCCTCGCCTTAGGGGTCGACTCACCCTGCCCCGATTAACGTTGGACAGGAACCCTTGGTCTTCCGGCGAGCGGGCTTTTCACCCGCTTTATCGTTACTTATGTCAGCATTCGCACTTCTGATACCTCCAGCATGCCTCACAGCACACCTTCACAGGCTTACAGAACGCTCCCCTACCCAACAACACATAGTGTCGCTGCCGCAGCTTCGGTGCATGGTTTAGCCCCGTTACATCTTCCGCGCAGGCCGACTCGACCAGTGAGCTATTACGCTTTCTTTAAATGATGGCTGCTTCTAAGCCAACATCCTGGCTGTCTGGGCCTTCCCACATCGTTTCCCACTTAACCATGACTTTGGGACCTTAGCTGGCGGTCTGGGTTGTTTCCCTCTTCACGACGGACGTTAGCACCCGCCGTGTGTCTCCCGTGATAACATTCTCCGGTATTCGCAGTTTGCATCGGGTTGGTAAGTCGGGATGACCCCCTTGCCGAAACAGTGCTCTACCCCCGGAGATGAATTCACGAGGCGCTACCTAAATAGCTTTCGGGGAGAACCAGCTATCTCCCGGTTTGATTGGCCTTTCACCCCCAGCCACAAGTCATCCGCTAATTTTTCAACATTAGTCGGTTCGGTCCTCCAGTTAGTGTTACCCAACCTTCAACCTGCCCATGGCTAGATCACCGGGTTTCGGGTCTATACCCTGCAACTTAACGCCCAGTTAAGACTCGGTTTCCCTTCGGCTCCCCTATTCGGTTAACCTTGCTACAGAATATAAGTCGCTGACCCATTATACAAAAGGTACGCAGTCACCCCATAAAAGAGGCTCCCACTGCTTGTACGTACACGGTTTCAGGTTCTTTTTCACTCCCCTCGCCGGGGTTCTTTTCGCCTTTCCCTCACGGTACTGGTTCACTATCGGTCAGTCAGGAGTATTTAGCCTTGGAGGATGGTCCCCCCATATTCAGACAGGATACCACGTGTCCCGCCCTACTCATCGAGCTCACAGTATGTGCATTTTTGTGTACGGGGCTGTCACCCTGTATCGCGCGCCTTTCCAGACGCTTCCACTAACACACACACTGATTCAGGCTCTGGGCTGCTCCCCGTTCGCTCGCCGCTACTGGGGGAATCTCGGTTGATTTCTTTTCCTCGGGGTACTTAGATGTTTCAGTTCCCCCGGTTCGCTTCATTAACCTATGGATTCAGTTAATGATAGTGTGACGAATCACACTGGGTTTCCCCATTCGGAAATCGCCGGTTATAACGGTTCATATCACCTTACCGACGCTTATCGCAGATTAGCACGTCCTTCATCGCCTCTGACTGCCAGGGCATCCACCGTGTACGCTTAGTCGCTTAACCTCACAACCCGAAGATGTTTCGTAAAACACCATCGTGTTGCGAAAATTTGAGAGACTCACGAACAACTTTCGTTGTTCAGTGTTTCAATTTTCAGCTTGATCCAGATTTTTAAAGAGCAAAACTTCGCAGTGAACCCTTGCAGGTACACTCTGAAGTATTTTTTATTTAATCACTACAGAGATGGTGGAGCTATGCGGGATCGAACCGCAGACCTCCTGCGTGCAAAGCAGGCGCTCTCCCAGCTGAGCTATAGCCCCATAACATGTAGTTAAAACCTCTTCAAATTTGCGGTGCAAATTTGGTAGGCCTGAGTGGACTTGAACCACCGACCTCACCCTTATCAGGGGTGCGCTCTAACCACCTGAGCTACAAGCCTGTAGAGGTTTTACTGCTCATTTTCATCAGACAATCTGTGTGAGCACTTCAAAGAACGCTTCTTTAAGGTAAGGAGGTGATCCAACCGCAGGTTCCCCTACGGTTACCTTGTTACGACTTCACCCCAGTCATGAATCACAAAGTGGTAAGCGCCCTCCCGAAGGTTAAGCTACCTACTTCTTTTGCAACCCACTCCCATGGTGTGACGGGCGGTGTGTACAAGGCCCGGGAACGTATTCACCGTGGCATTCTGATCCACGATTACTAGCGATTCCGACTTCATGGAGTCGAGTTGCAGACTCCAATCCGGACTACGACGCACTTTATGAGGTCCGCTTGCTCTCGCGAGGTCGCTTCTCTTTGTATGCGCCATTGTAGCACGTGTGTAGCCCTGGTCGTAAGGGCCATGATGACTTGACGTCATCCCCACCTTCCTCCAGTTTATCACTGGCAGTCTCCTTTGAGTTCCCGGCCAAACCGCTGGCAACAAAGGATAAGGGTTGCGCTCGTTGCGGGACTTAACCCAACATTTCACAACACGAGCTGACGACAGCCATGCAGCACCTGTCTCACAGTTCCCGAAGGCACCAATCCATCTCTGGAAAGTTCTGTGGATGTCAAGACCAGGTAAGGTTCTTCGCGTTGCATCGAATTAAACCACATGCTCCACCGCTTGTGCGGGCCCCCGTCAATTCATTTGAGTTTTAACCTTGCGGCCGTACTCCCCAGGCGGTCGACTTAACGCGTTAGCTCCGGAAGCCACGCCTCAAGGGCACAACCTCCAAGTCGACATCGTTTACGGCGTGGACTACCAGGGTATCTAATCCTGTTTGCTCCCCACGCTTTCGCACCTGAGCGTCAGTCTTCGTCCAGGGGGCCGCCTTCGCCACCGGTATTCCTCCAGATCTCTACGCATTTCACCGCTACACCTGGAATTCTACCCCCCTCTACGAGACTCAAGCCTGCCAGTATCAGATGCAGTTCCCAGGTTGAGCCCGGGGATTTCACATCTGACTTAACAGACCGCCTGCGTGCGCTTTACGCCCAGTAATTCCGATTAACGCTTGCACCCTCCGTATTACCGCGGCTGCTGGCACGGAGTTAGCCGGTGCTTCTTCTGCGGGTAACGTCAATGAGCAAAGGTATTAACTTTACTCCCTTCCTCCCCGCTGAAAGTACTTTACAACCCGAAGGCCTTCTTCATACACGGGGCATGGCTGCATCAGACTTGCGCCCATTGTGCAATATTCCCCACTGCTGCCTCCCGTAGGAGTCTGGACCGTGTCTCAGTTCCAGTGTGGCTGGTCATCCTCTCAGACCAGCTAGGGATCGTCGCCTAGGTGAGCCGTTACCCCACCTACTAGCTAATCCCATCTGGGCACATCCGATGGCAAGAGGCCCGAAGGTCCCCCTCTTTGGTCTTGCGACGTTATGCGGTATT
Organism: Escherichia sp. Marseille-Q3837; assembly: GCF_916618735.1. Classification (NCBI taxonomy): domain Bacteria; kingdom Pseudomonadati; phylum Pseudomonadota; class Gammaproteobacteria; order Enterobacterales; family Enterobacteriaceae; genus Escherichia; species Escherichia sp. Marseille-Q3837. The sequence goes on from NZ_CAKAKC010000001.1 coordinate 415,882, forward strand.
AGCTACCGTTTCCAGTAGTTATCCCCCTCCATCAGGCAGTTTCCCAGACATTACTCACCCGTCCGCCACTCGTCAGCGAAACAGCAAGCTGTTTCCTGTTACCGTTCGACTTGCATGTGTTAGGCCTGCCGCCAGCGTTCAATCTGAGCCATGATCAAACTCTTCAATTTAAAAGCTTGATGCTCAAAGAATTAAACTTCGTAATGAATTACGTGTTCACTCTTGAGACTTGGTATTCATTTATCGTCTTGCGACGTTAAGAATCCGTATCTTCGAGTGCCCACACAGATTGTCTGATAAATTGTTAAAGAGCAGTTGCGACGCGGCTTTCAGCTCACTGTCGCGAGGTGGCGTATATTACGCTTTCCTCTTTCAGAGTCAACCCTGAATTTCAGGATTTTTCTCTTCGTTGTTACGACCATCTTGTGAAGTGTTTCACGTTGTCGTCTCAACGGAGGCGCATTATAGGGATCCCAATTTTTTGCACAAGTACTTTTTTGATCTTTTTTTCTGTTTGTTCTTTTTTCAGCCTCTTTGCTGCATTCACATGCAAAATGGCGCATTTTTACATAGCAAAACACTTGCGCAAGGCTAATAAAGCACCCAAAGTCATAGATAAATCATTTTTCGTTGAGGTAAGTATGTCAGACACTCTACGCCCATACCGGGATCTTTTTCCACAAATCGGTTCGCGAGTCATGATTGACAGTAGCAGTGTGATTATTGGTGATGTTCGGTTGGCCGATGATGTGGGGATCTGGCCACTTGTTGTAATTCGTGGTGATGTTAATTATGTTCAGATCGGCGCCCGAACCAATATCCAGGATGGCAGCGTCTTACACGTGACCCATAAATCAACGGCTAATCCACAAGGCAATCCGTTAATCGTCGGCGAAGACGTTACGGTTGGACATAAAGTGATGCTCCACGGCTGCACCATTGGCAATCGAGTGTTGGTTGGGATGGGCTCAATTTTACTTGATGGCGCAGTAGTAGAAGATGATGTGATGATTGGGGCGGGTAGCCTGGTCCCACAAAATAAACGGCTGGAGAGCGGATATCTGTATCTCGGTAGCCCCGTCAAACAGATCCGCCCGTTAAGTGATGAAGAGAAGGCTGGGTTACGCTATTCCGCGAATAATTACGTGAAATGGAAGGACGAATATCTGGATCAGGGTAACCAGACCCAGCCTTGATCATCTTCACTTTGTTCCTGAATTAAGTTTTCCGCTTCTTCTTCCAGGTCCCAGCGATGCTGACGAAAACTCGCTAACCACTGTTCTGGCGTATCTCCAGTAAAGCGATACGCCAGGCTCTCGCCAGAGATCGCACATGTCAGTTGCATACCATTCACCAGAGCGGGAAAACATACACATTTTTTATTCTCGTCCCACTCTTCCCTGTCTGGAAACTGGATGGCCTGATTCACACCGCCAGCTCCTGTTGCAATTGTTTGATGACCGGTTCTACATCAGGCAGAACGCCATGCCAAAGAAGGAAGGCATGAGCCGCCTGTGCCACCAGCATCCCTAAACCATCAGCATTACGCTTTGAGCCTCGCTGCTCACACCATGCCAGAAAAGGTGTTTTTCCTTTCTGATAGAACATGTCATAACAACAAATACCTGGATGGATGAGCGATGCTGGGATCGCGGGAATATCACCACTGATGCCACTGGATGTTGCATTAATAATGAGATCGAACTCATGACTTTCCAGTTCATCCATACCCAACGCCTGAATACTGCCAGTATGCGCAAACAATTTAGCCAACTCTTCCGCGCGGGAAACCGTCCGATTAGTGATTGTCACCGCACAGTCCAGGGAAAGAAGTGGCAGTAGTACACCGCGAGATGCCCCGCCAGCACCAATGAGCAGGATACGTAACCCGGGGCGGATAAAAGAGAGACGTTCCAGATCGCTTAACAAACCTACGCCATCGGTATTGTCACCCAGCAGGCGCCCATCTTCTAACTGCTTGAGGGTATTAACAGCACCAGCCAACGCTGCCCGTTCAGTGAGTTCATCCGCTCTGGCAAAAGCCTCTTCTTTAAAAGGCACCGTCACATTCGCACCTTTACCACCAGCACTAAAGAAAGCGTTCAGTGTGTTGATGAAATCATTGATGGGTGCCAACACGCGCCCATAGGGATGTTCAATATTCAGTTGCTGAGCAAATTGCTGATGAATGAATGGCGATTTGCTGTGGGCTATCGGATTACCAAAAACAGCATAGATTTCCATTATGTTACCCCTGTCGAAACAGTTCACCCGTCAGGGCATCGCGGATTTCTGAAGGATTTAAACGCCCCCCCGTTTCACCAGGCACAACCGGGAACGCCGCGCCAAATTGTGCGCGAACTTCGTCTACTGTCCGGCAAGGTGGCAATCCACTCAAGTTGGCACTAGTAGAAACCAGCGGTTTACCATAAGCCTGGCACAAAGCAATCACCAACGGATGGTCGGTGACTCGTACAGCAAGCGAATCAAAGCGCCCCGTCAACCAGCGCGGTGTTGTCGCAGGCGCGGGAAAGACAAAGGTGACAGGACCTGGCCAGCGGGAAAAAATGGTTTCACGCTGCGCGTCCGTCAGCATGCTGTCATCGATATAAGGTTTGAGCTGCTCGTAATTTGCTGCGATTAAAATCAGCCCCTTATCAACCGGACGCTGTTTTAACTCCAACAGTCGCATCACTGCAGTTTCGCTATCAGGATCGCACCCGACACCGAAAACAGCTTCCGTTGGATAGGCGATGACACGTTCTTCATTGAGGACATCTACCGCAGCCGCGATAGCGTCTCCTTGCAGGTTATTATTCACGTTATTATTCCGCCGAAACCGGCTTTCCACATTGTTTACTGGCACAGAAATGTTTAACACCCTGCGCGGTTTTCTTTTCGATGAGTAGCGGATAGTGACACTCAGGGCACTCTCCGGCTATGGGTTTGAAGTTAATAGCAAATTGACACTCCGGGTAGCGATCACAGGAGTGGAATGTTTTGCCATAACGGGAGCGGCGCTGGACCAGATGACCCGTCCGACATTGGGGACATGTAATTGCCGTTTCGTCCGGTTTATCGATAAGTTCAGTATGTTCGCATTCAGGGTAGTTACTGCAGCCAATAAACATACCAAAGCGTCCCTGGCGTAATACCAGATTTGCGCTACATGCAGGGCAAACTTGCCCCTCCAGAACTTTGACGATATGCCCATCCGCTGAAGATTTCAGAGGACGGACGTAGTCACACGCCGGATACTGTGAGCACCCAAGAAACGGACCGTGTTTCCCGGATCGAATAACCAGATCAGCCCCGCACTTTGGGCAGGACTCATTATTACGCACCGTGAACAGTGCTGATTTCGCCATAACAACTTATGCTGAATTAAAGAAATGATTAATGCAGCATACCTTCATTCACTTCAAAGAGTAATTCTTCCATTTGCTGGTACGCATTTTCGCAACCCGGAATATTGAACAACACCATCAGGATCACCCATTTTAGATCTTCCAGGTCGAACTCTGCGGTATCCAGCGCGAGCACTCGCTCTATCACCATTTCACGGGTTTCAAGGTTAAGCACCTGAATTTGCTCAAGGAAAAGCAGAAAACCACGACAACTGGCATCCAGTCTTTCACACTCTTCCGGGGTATAAATACGCATGGAGAGTGGATCAGAGGCCAGTTGCATTGGCTCTGCCAGTCCTTCCTGATAATCCGCAAGCTTTTCCAGCCAAAGCAGGGCATTGTAGATATCTTCTCGATCAAATCCTGCATCGGTAAGATCCTGTTCAAGTTTGTCTTGATCCACACGCAACTCAGCTTCTGTGTGAATATAGGTTTCAAACAAATACATTAGTACGTCGAACATGGCATGCCCTCCTCAATCGGACATAGCCGCCGGGTACTGCTGCGATCCACCCTGCTAACTCCAGTTCTAGTAGTTGAGTAACTACCTCTGGCACAGGTTGGCCGGCACGTTCAGCGACGACGTCAACAGGTGTTACCTCATCTCCTACGTTAGCCAGGAGCTCAGGAAATGGCAATGCCACGTCTTCCTGATCCGGTGAATAAAATGAATTTTCAGGGGCATCTGGCAACCAGTGCAATCCGTATTGCAAATTTTCCAGGATTTCTTCCGGTTCCGTCACAAGAGTCGCACCTTGTTTTATTAACCAGTGAGGTCCTTCGCTTCCCGGACTCCCTAATGGACCGGGCAGGGCAAAAACTTCTCGCCCCTGTTCAAGCGCACAACGTGCTGTCACCAAAGAACCACTACGTAAAGCAGCTTCTACCACCAGTACACCTTTACTTAGACCACTGATAATGCGATTTCTTCGCGGGAAATTGTAAGACAGTGGCGGAACATCCAGCGGAAATTCGGAAACGATAGCGCCTCCCTGTTCAAGCAGACTAGCGGCGAGTTGAGCATGGCGACGCGGATGGATGGTATTGAGTCCATTTCCCAAGACCGCAATACTAACGCCATTTACCTGTACCGCCGCTTTATGTGCCACACCGTCGATTCCACGCGCCAGCCCACTGGTAATCGTTACGCCACGTGTCGCCAGCGATTCGCAAAATAATCGTCCCCATCGCTCGCCATACCATGAATGAGCACGACTTCCCACGACGGCAAGCTGAAATGATCGCAATGCGGGAAGCCCCCCGGCAACAAACAGAGCACCGGGATAATCAACCGTTGCGAGAAGTTGAGGAGGATAAAATTCGCTATCCGCAGGGATTAAATGATGATTGGGTTGTTCAAGCCAACAAAGTGAGCTTTCAATACTCTTTTGCGGAAATGAAAGAAAGCGTTGTGCCTGCCGCAATGTAAGCCCTGTTTGCTGCAATACAACCGCATCAATATACGACTGTTTTGCCAGCCAGTGAGCGATACGAACCATATCATCGCCGTACAAGCTGCTGATGCCCATCAGACGCAGCCAAATTTCTGTATCGACCATCCTTATCTCCCTGCCATAAGCAGCCTTAGCAATCTTTGCGATTGGTCAGTGATGCTGTCAATCAGAGGGGGATTTGTCTAGAATAGAAGAAATAATCTTTCTAACTCCTGAACACATCTCTGGAGATTTATGTCAGTTTTGCAAGTGTTACATATTCCGGACGAGCGGCTTCGCAAAGTTGCTAAACCGGTAGAAGAAGTGAATGCAGAAATTCAGCGTATCGTCGATGATATGTTCGAGACGATGTACGCAGAAGAAGGTATTGGCCTGGCTGCAACCCAGGTTGATATCCATCAACGTATTATTGTTATTGATGTTTCGGAAAACCGTGACGAACGGCTGGTGCTAATCAATCCGGAGCTTTTAGAAAAAAGCGGCGAAACAGGCATTGAAGAAGGTTGCCTGTCGATCCCTGAACAACGTGCTTTAGTGCCACGCGCTGAGAAAGTTAAAATTCGCGCCCTGGACCGCGACGGTAAACCATTTGAACTGGAAGCAGACGGCCTGTTAGCCATCTGTATTCAGCATGAGATGGATCACCTGGTCGGCAAACTGTTTATGGATTATCTGTCACCGCTGAAACAACAACGTATTCGTCAGAAAGTTGAAAAACTGGATCGTCTGAAAGCCCGGGCTTAAGGATAAGAACTAACGTGTCAGAATCACTACGTATTATTTTTGCGGGTACACCTGACTTTGCAGCGCGTCATCTTGACGCGCTGTTGTCTTCTGGACATAACGTTGTTGGCGTGTTTACCCAACCCGACCGACCAGCAGGGCGCGGCAAAAAGCTGATGCCAAGTCCGGTCAAAATGCTGGCTGAAGAAAAAGGCTTACCCGTTTTTCAGCCTGTTTCTTTGCGTCCACAAGAAAACCAGCAACTGGTCGCTGACCTGCAAGCTGATGTTATGGTTGTCGTCGCCTATGGGCTGATTCTGCCTAAAGCTGTGCTGGAGATGCCACGTCTCGGCTGTATCAATGTTCATGGTTCACTGCTGCCTCGCTGGCGCGGTGCTGCACCAATCCAACGCTCACTATGGGCGGGTGATGCAGAAACTGGTGTGACCATTATGCAAATGGATGTTGGTTTAGACACCGGTGACATGCTCTATAAGCTCTCCTGCCCGATTACTGCAGAAGATACCAGTGGTACGCTGTACGACAAGCTGGCAGAGCTTGGCCCACAAGGGCTTATCGCCACATTGAAACAACTGGCAGACTGCACGGCGAAACCAGAAATTCAGGACGAAACTCTTGTTACTTACGCCGAAAAGTTGAGTAAAGAAGAAGCGCGTATTGACTGGTCACTTTCGGCAGCGCAGCTTGAACGCTGCATTCGCGCTTTCAATCCATGGCCAATGAGCTGGCTGGAAATTGAAGGACAGCCGGTTAAAGTCTGGAAAGCGTCGGTCATTGATACGGTAACCAACGCTGCCCCAGGAACGATCCTTGAAGCCAACAAACAAGGCATTCAGGTTGCGACTGGTGATGGCATCCTGAACCTGCTCTCGTTACAACCTGCGGGTAAGAAAGCGATGAGCGCGCAAGACCTCCTGAATTCTCGTCGGGAATGGTTTGTTCCGGGCAACCGTCTGGCCTGATAGTCCACTCTTCTAAGCCCGGTCTTGCCGGGCATTTTTATTTTTATACTTATGAAAAAACAACGTAATTTACGTAGCATGGCGGCCCAGGCCGTTGAACAAGTCGTCGAACAAGGGCAATCATTAAGCAACATTCTGCCACCGCTACAGCAAAAAGTTTCCGATAAAGACAAAGCCCTTCTTCAAGAGTTGTGCTTTGGCGTATTGCGTACGCTCTCACAGCTAGACTGGCTGATTAATAAGTTAATGGCCCGTCCGATGACTGGCAAACAGCGTACTGTGCATTACCTGATTATGGTTGGTTTGTATCAACTGCTTTATACCCGCATTCCACCTCATGCTGCGCTGGCTGAAACGGTTGAAGGTGCTGTCGCAATTAAGCGCCCGCAACTTAAGGGGCTGATTAACGGCGTGTTACGCCAGTTCCAGCGTCAGCAAGAAGAGTTATTAGCCGAGTTTAATGCCAGTGATGCACGTTATCTACATCCTTCCTGGTTGCTGAAGCGTCTGCAAAAAGCGTATCCAGAGCAGTGGCAATCCATCGTCGAAGCCAATAACCAGCGTCCGCCAATGTGGCTGCGCGTTAATCGTATGCATAATTCCCGCGATAACTGGATTGCACTTCTGGAAGAGGCTGGTATGCAAGGCTTCCCACATGCGGATTACCCGGATGCTGTACGCCTGGAAACACCCGCACCTGTTCATGCGCTACCCGGTTTTGAAGAAGGATGGGTTACCGTTCAGGATGCATCAGCACAAGGTTGCATGACCTGGCTTGCTCCACAAAATGGTGAATACATTCTGGATCTTTGTGCCGCCCCCGGCGGTAAAACAACGCATATCCTTGAAGTGGCACCAGAAGCGCAAGTGCTGGCGGTCGATATTGATGAGCAACGGCTCTCTCGCGTTTACGACAATTTAAAACGCCTTGGTATGAAGGCAATCGTGAAACAAGGTGATGGCCGTTACCCTTCCCAATGGTGTGGCGAGCAACAGTTTGATCGCATTTTATTAGATGCGCCTTGTTCGGCAACCGGTGTGATTCGTCGCCATCCGGATATTAAATGGTTGCGTCGCGATCGCGATATCCCGGAACTCGCTCAGTTGCAGTCTGAAATCCTTGACGCCATCTGGCCACATTTAAAATCCGGTGGAACCCTGGTTTATGCTACCTGTTCGGTGTTGCCGGAAGAGAATAGCCAGCAGATTAAAGCCTTTTTGCAACGTACTGATGATGCCGTACTTTGCGAAACAGGAACACCTGAGCAACCTGGTAAGCAAAATCTTCCAGGCGCCGAAGACGGTGACGGCTTCTTTTACGCTAAGCTAATCAAAAAGTGATGAGATAACGGGTCGCGACTGATGAAAATTATCATTCTGGGTGCCGGTCAGGTTGGCGGCACGCTGGCGGAAAACCTGGTTGGCGAGAACAACGATATTACCGTTGTCGATACTAATGGTGAGCGTCTGCGGACCTTGCAGGATAAATTTGATCTGCGTGTTGTGCAGGGGCATGGCTCTCATCCACGCGTATTGCGAGAGGCAGGTGCCGACGACGCCGATATGCTGGTTGCTGTAACCAGTTCAGATGAAACTAATATGGTTGCCTGCCAGGTAGCCTACTCACTTTTCAACACCCCTAATCGCATCGCTCGTATCCGCTCGCCGGACTACGTTCGAGATGCTGATAAGCTATTCCATTCTGATGCCGTACCGATTGATCATCTGATCGCGCCAGAGCAGTTGGTTATCGATAATATTTACCGACTGATTGAGTATCCCGGCGCATTGCAGGTGGTGAACTTCGCTGAGGGTAAAGTCAGTCTGGCTGTGGTTAAAGCCTATTATGGTGGCCCGCTGATTGGTAATGCACTTTCGACCATGCGCGAACATATGCCACATATCGATACTCGTGTTGCAGCAATTTTCCGCCACGATCGCCCCATTCGTCCGCAAGGTTCGACCATCGTTGAAGCTGGTGATGAAGTGTTCTTTATTGCCGCTTCACAGCATATCCGCGCGGTGATGAGCGAATTACAACGTCTGGAAAAACCGTATAAGCGGATTATGCTGGTAGGCGGCGGCAATATCGGCGCTGGGCTGGCGCGTCGTCTGGAAAAAGATTACAGCGTCAAACTCATCGAACGTAATCAGCAGCGCGCTGCCGAACTGGCGGAAAAGTTGCAGAATACGATCGTCTTTTTTGGCGATGCGTCGGATCAGGAACTGCTGGCTGAAGAACATATTGATCAAGTTGATCTGTTTATTGCCGTCACCAACGATGACGAAGCCAATATCATGTCCGCCATGCTTGCCAAACGTATGGGGGCGAAAAAGGTGATGGTGTTGATCCAGCGTCGCGCTTATGTGGATCTGGTTCAAGGAAGCGTGATCGATATTGCGATTTCACCGCAACAGGCAACTATTTCTGCGTTGCTTAGTCATGTGCGAAAAGCTGATATTGTTGGTGTTTCCTCACTCCGTCGCGGTGTGGCTGAAGCTATTGAAGCTGTTGCTCACGGTGATGAGAGCACTTCTCGTGTTGTTGGTCGGGTTATTGATGAAATTAAACTGCCGCCTGGGACAATTATCGGTGCGGTGGTACGTGGAAACGACGTGATGATTGCTAATGATAATTTACGCATTGAGCAAGGCGATCACGTAATTATGTTCCTCACAGATAAAAAGTTTATTACCGACGTCGAAAGACTCTTCCAGCCAAGCCCTTTCTTTTTGTAATTAATAAGGCGTCTAATGACGCCTTATTATTTCCCTTTGATTATCAAGGATTAATTAAATTCATTCCTGGCAGGAAAATGGCTTAACATTTGTTAGACTTATAAATGTTAGCTTCATAGGGAGAAAAACATGAGCATTATTAAAGAATTTCGCGAATTTGCGATGCGCGGGAATGTAGTGGATTTGGCTGTAGGTGTCATTATCGGCGCCGCATTCGGTAAGATCGTCTCTTCACTGGTTGCTGATATCATCATGCCGCCACTGGGTTTATTAATTGGCGGGATCGACTTTAAACAGTTTGCTGTCACATTACGCGATGCGCAGGGGGATGTACCCGCTGTTGTTATGCATTACGGCGTCTTCATTCAAAACGTATTTGATTTTCTGATTGTTGCCTTTGCCATCTTTATGGCGATTAAGCTAATCAACAAACTGAATCGGAAAAAAGAAGAACCGGCGGCGGCTCCAGCACCAACTAAAGAAGAAGTATTACTGACAGAAATTCGTGATTTGCTGAAAGAGCAGAATAACCGCTCTTAACAAGCGCCAGAAAGCAGAAGGCCAGTGGTAAAAAAGTGATTTACTTTCTTGCCACTGGCCTCCCAGTTCCCCCGATTGCCATGTTTTCCTTTTCGCATATAGCTGCCTTTCCCTTTTTTATTTTTCTCTACACGCTGTCGGAATAAGGGGTCATGCAGTAATGCTTCTATCGCATTATCCTTTATCTGCCCTTTTGTATGCTGATATCGGCTCATAAAAACTCCAGTTGGTTATTTAACGGCGCGAGTGTAATACCGCCAGGGTAATAAATCAACAGCCACTCTTAACGCCACTCGCTCCTTGTTCAAGAGCTTCAAGAATTGAACAATAAACGCTGCTATGGGCTGTCCCACAACAGGCATCATTAAGCCGTTGCAGGGAACGTTGCATACTCTGCAACTCGGCTATCCGCGCTTCCACTTCCTGTAATCTTTCCTGCACAATGCCTTTTGATTCCTGACAGGTATGGTGTTCAGGATCGATACGGATCGACAGTAATTCTCGGATCGACTCAAGGCTGAAACCAAGCTGTCTGGCGTGACGAATAAACTTCAAACGTTGGAGATCGCTTTCGGTATAAAGACGAAAACCACCTTCGGTACGCACTTCATGCTCCATCATTTGTTGCTTTTCGTAATAACGAATCGTGTCAGGCGTCACTTCCGCCATTTTTGCCAGCTCACCAATACGATACATATTTACTCCATTAGTTCTCATTGATTTTATTCAACAATTTTTCAGCATACTCACCACGTAAAAACTCGGTGCTCAATCCTGCTTGTCGCAGCTTTAACTCCAGTAATAACAACCGACGACTAACTTCATGATATTGCGGATCGTCATGATGAATACCTTTGAGGATATCCAGAAGTTGAATTGCCTCCTTTCGTTGCTCAAGTTCTGGCGGTAAGCAACCTGCATTCTTCAACAAGCGATACCCCGCACGTAATTCCGGTGGCACGTGGGAATCATCATCAAGTATCAATGGCTCGCCGCTACCGGGCAGATTATCAAACTCACCTTTCGCTTGCGCTTCTGATATATGGCGCTCTGCCCACTGGTCAAGTAACCACATAAATACTCCAGGGGATGAACAAAAAGAGTACAGCTATTGTAGATAAGTGGGGATACTGCGGGTATAAAAAAACCCGCCGGGGCGGGTTTTTTTACGTTGCTTCAGATTACTCTGCAGCAGCTTCTGCTTTCTCTGAACGATCAACCAGCTCGATGTAAGCCATCGGCGCGTTGTCGCCTGCACGGAAACCACACTTCAGAATACGAGTGTAACCACCGGCACGGCTCGCGAAACGCGGGCCCAGTTCGTTAAACAGTTTTGCCACGATCTCGTTATCACGAGTACGGGCGAATGCCAGACGACGATTAGCAACGCTATCAGTCTTGGCAAGAGTAATCAGCGGCTCAACTACGCGGCGCAGCTCTTTCGCTTTAGGCAGAGTCGTCTTGATGATTTCATGACGAACCAGTGAACCTGCCATATTGCGGAACATAGCCTGGCGATGGCTGCTGTTGCGGTTCAGTTGACGACCACTCTTACGATGGCGCATGACCTTATCCTTCTCAGTAAAACCTTAACCTGTGATCCGGTTACTCGTCAGCGATGCTTGCCGGTGGCCAGTTTTCCAGGCGCATACCCAGAGACAGTCCACGGGAAGCCAGCACGTCTTTAATCTCAGTAAGAGATTTTTTACCAAGGTTAGGCGTTTTAAGGAGCTCAACCTCGGTACGCTGTACCAGATCACCGATATAGTGGATAGCTTCTGCTTTAAGGCAGTTAGCAGAGCGGACAGTCAATTCCAGATCGTCAACAGGGCGCAGCAGGATCGGATCGAACTCTGGTTTCTCTTCTTTCACTTCCGGCTGACGTACATCACGTAAGTCAACGAAAGCTTCCAGTTGTTCAGCCAGAATGGTTGCCGCACGACGAATCGCCTCTTCAGGATCGATTGTGCCGTTGGTTTCCATCTCGATGACCAGCTTGTCCAGGTCGGTACGCTGTTCTACACGCGCTGCTTCAACATTGTAGGCAATACGCTCTACAGGGCTATAGCATGCGTCGACCAGCAGACGGCCGATTGGGCGCTCATCTTCTTCCGAATGAATTCGGGTAGAAGCCGGCACATAACCACGACCGCGCTGAACTTTGATACGCATGCTAATAGACGCGTTCTCATCGGTCAGGTGGCAGATCACGTGCTGCGGCTTGACGATTTCGACATCACCGTCGTGGGTGATATCGGCTGCAGTCACAGGGCCAATGCCAGATTTATTCAAGGTAAGAATAACTTCATCTTTGCCCTGAACTCTCACCGCCAGCCCTTTCAGGTTGAGCAGGATTTCCAGGATATCTTCCTGAACGCCTTCTTTGGTGCTGTACTCATGTAGTACACCATCAATCTCAACCTCGGTCACCGCGCAACCCGGCATCGATGAGAGCAGAATACGGCGCAGTGCGTTACCCAGAGTATGGCCAAAGCCACGCTCTAAAGGCTCAAGGGTCACCTTGGCGTGCGTCGAACTCACTTGCTCGATATCAACCAGGCGCGGTTTTAGAAACTCTGTCACAGAACCCTGCATTGTGTCCTCTCTTTGGTACTAAGCTTTACTTGGAGTAAAGCTCGACGATCAGGTGTTCGTTAATGTCCGCAGACAGATCAGAACGCTCCGGCTTACGCTTAAACGTACCTTCCATCTTGCCAGCATCAACTTCCAGCCAGGTTGGCTTTTCACGCTGCTCAGCCAGCTCCAGAGCGGCTTTCACGCGAGACTGCTTCTTCGCTTTCTCACGAATGCTTACAACGTCATTCGGACTAACCTGATAAGAAGCGATGTTAACAACACGACCGTTTACCATAATTGCTTTATGGCTAACCAGCTGACGTGCTTCTGCACGAGTGGCACCGAAGCCCATACGGTATACAACGTTGTCCAGACGACCTTCCAGCAGAGCCAACAGGTTTTCACCGGTGTTGCCTTTCAGACGTGCTGCTTCTTTATAGTAGTTACGGAACTGACGCTCCAGCACACCATAGATACGGCGAACTTTTTGCTTTTCACGCAACTGCACACCATAGTCAGACAGACGCGGTTTACGCGCACCGTGCTGGCCAGGAGCTTGTTCAATTTTACACTTGGTATCGATCGCGCGAACGCCAGACTTAAGGAATAAGTCGGTGCCCTCACGACGGCTCAGCTTGAGCTTAGGACCCAAATATCTTGCCATTTTCTTTCTCCAACAAACCTGGAAAACGAAGCGTTATACGCGACGTTTTTTCGGCGGACGACAACCGTTATGAGGGATCGGAGTCACATCAGTAATGTTAGTGATGCGGAAACCTGCGGCGTTCAGAGCACGAATAGTAGATTCGCGGCCTGGACCCGGACCTTTAACCATAACTTCCAGATTCTTGATGCCGTATTCTTTCACGGCGTCAGCGCAACGCTCTGCTGCAACCTGAGCTGCAAACGGAGTGGATTTGCGAGAACCACGGAAACCGGAACCACCGGCAGTTGCCCAACCCAACGCGTTACCCTGACGATCAGTGATAGTCACGATGGTGTTGTTGAAAGAAGCATGGATATGAGCCACGCCGTCAGAGACTTGTTTTCTTACACGTTTACGTGCACGAATTGGTGCCTTTGCCATTATTCAATCACCCCGATTATTTCTTGATCGGTTTGCGCGGACCCTTACGGGTACGTGCGTTGGTCTTGGTACGCTGACCGCGAACCGGGAGACCACGACGATGACGCAAACCGCGATAGCAACCAAGATCCATCAGGCGCTTGATGCTCATGCTGATTTCACGGCGCAGATCACCTTCAACGACAAATTTGGCAACTTCGTCACGCAGCGTGTCGATTTGTCCTTCAGACAGCTCACTGATCTTAACATCTTCAGCGATACCCGCTGCAGCCAGGATGGCTTTGGAACGGGTCTTGCCGACGCCATAAATCGAAGTTAATGCGATTACGGCATGCTTATGATCAGGAATGTTAATGCCTGCTATACGGGCCACTATGCACTCCTACTATTTAATATGTACGTTCCATGCTGAAAAGCCCGTTTTCAGGATACTCAAATGGAAACGCACAGACATACAAAAGATTGGCTGGCTAATCTAGCCAGCTCAACCCAACTTTGCAAGAAAAATATGCGAATAAATCAGCCTTGGCGCTGTTTATGCTTCGGCTCGGCACTGCAAATCACACGGATGACACCATCACGCTTAACGATTTTGCAGTTACGGCATAATTTCTTGACGGAAGCACGAACTTTCATTTTTACTCTCCGTAACTTCTCGGGCGACCAATTATCGGCCGTAGCCTTTCAGGTTCGCCTTCTTCAATGCAGACTCATACTGACTAGACATCATCAGAGTTTGCACTTGAGCCATAAAGTCCATAATCACGACAACAACGATAAGCAGTGAGGTCCCACCGAAGTAGAACGGTACTTTCATTGCATCACGCATGAACTCCGGGATCAGGCAGATAAAGGTAATGTACAGCGCACCAACCAGGGTCAGGCGGGTCATTACTTTATCGATATACTTCGCCGTTTGCTCTCCCGGACGAATTCCTGGTACAAATGCACCGGACTTCTTCAGGTTATCTGCTGTTTCACGCGGGTTGAAAACCAACGCCGTGTAGAAGAAACAGAAGAAGATGATTGCAGACGCATAGAGTAACACATAAAGCGGTTGCCCAGGCTGCAAATACAGCGAAATTGTTGTCAGCCAGTTCCAACCAGTACCGCCCCCGAACCATGACGCGATGGTCGCCGGGAACAGAATAATACTGGAAGCGAAGATTGCCGGGATTACCCCCGCCATATTCACTTTCAGCGGTAAATGTGTGCTCTGTGCAGCATAGACACGACGACCTTGTTGACGTTTTGCGTAGTTTACCACAATGCGGCGTTGACCACGCTCAACAAAAACAACAAAGAACGTCACTGCAAATACTAATACTGCAACCAACAGCAACACGAGGAAGTGCAGGTCGCCTTGACGCGCTTGCTCGATAGTATGGGCAATGGCTGGCGGGAGTCCCGCAACAATACCGGCGAAGATAATGATTGAAATACCGTTGCCGATACCTCGTTCAGTGATCTGTTCGCCCAACCACATCAGGAACATCGTTCCTGTGACCAGACTTACAACAGCGGTGAAGTAGAATGCAAAGCCCGGGTTAATCACCAGGCCTTGCATACCAGGCATATTCGGCAGACCGGTAGCAATACCGATCGACTGGAATATTGCCAGCACCAGAGTACCGTAACGGGTGTACTGGCTGATCTTACGACGACCAGACTCCCCTTCTTTCTTAATTTCTGCCAGCGTTGGGTGAACCACCGTCAGCAGCTGGATAATGATCGACGCCGAAATATACGGCATGATCCCCAGAGCAAAGATAGAAGCACGGCTGAGAGCACCACCAGAGAACATGTTAAACATTTCAATGATGGTGCCTCGCTGTTGCTCAAGCAGTTTGGCAAGTACAGCGGCATCAATACCAGGGATCGGAATAAAAGAGCCAATACGGAACACAATCAGCGCACCGATAACAAACAGCAGTCTGCGTTTCAGCTCGCCTAAGCCACCTTTGGCACTTTGAAAATCTAATCCCGGTTGTTTAGCCATCTGCTACTTATTCCTCGATTTTACCGCCAGCAGCTTCGATAGCAGCACGAGCGCCTTTAGTAACACGCAGGCCACGAACAGTTACCGGAGTAGTTACTTCGCCAGCCAGGATCACTTTCGCGAACTCGATCTGGATACCGATAATGTTAGCCGCTTTCAGCGTGTTCAGGTCTACAACACCGCCTTCTACTTTAGCCAGGTCAGACAGACGAACTTCGGCTGTAATCGCAGCTTTACGAGAAGTGAAGCCGAATTTCGGCAAACGACGGTACAGAGGCATCTGACCACCTTCGAAACCGCGACGTACGCCACCGCCAGAACGAGACTTCTGACCTTTGTGACCACGACCACCGGTTTTACCGAGGCCAGAACCGATACCACGACCCAGGCGTTTACCCGCCTTTTTGGAGCCTTCGGCCGGAGACAGAGTATTTAAACGCATCTCTTACTCCTCAACTTTAACCATGAAGGAAACCGCGTTGATCATACCGCGAATAGCAGGAGTATCCTCGCGCTCTACGGTGTGACCAATACGACGCAGACCCAGGCCAAGCAGCGTTGCCTTGTGTTTCGGCAGACGACCGATTGCACTGCGGGTTTGAGTAATTTTAATAGTCTTTGCCATGGTTTATTTCCCCAGAATTTCTTCAACGGATTTACCACGCTTGGCAGCGACCATTTCTGGAGAACTCATATTTTCCAGGCCATCAATAGTTGCACGAACCACGTTGATCGGGTTGGTGGAACCATATGCTTTAGCCAGAACGTTATGAACCCCAGCGACTTCCAGAACGGCGCGCATTGCACCACCGGCGATGATACCGGTACCTTCGGAAGCCGGCTGCATGAATACGCGAGAACCCGTGTGAACACCTTTAACAGGGTGTTGCAGAGTGCCGTTATTCAGCGCGACGTTAATCATATTGCGACGGGCTTTTTCCATCGCTTTCTGGATCGCTGCTGGAACTTCACGCGCTTTACCGTAACCAAAACCAACGCGACCGTTACCATCGCCAACTACAGTCAGAGCTGTGAAGGAGAAAATACGACCACCTTTAACGGTTTTAGATACGCGGTTTACCGCGATCAGCTTTTCCTGCAGTTCGCCAGCTTGTTTTTCGATGTGAGCCATCTTACACCTCTACCTTAGAACTGAAGGCCAGCTTCACGGGCAGCATCTGCCAGTGCCTGGACACGACCATGATATTGGAACCCGGAACGGTCAAAGGATACATCTTTGATGCCTTTTTCCAGAGCGCGTTCAGCGACAGCTTTACCCACAGCTGCAGCCGCGTCTTTGTTACCGGTGTACTTCAGTTGTTCAGCGATAGCTTTTTCTACAGTAGAAGCAGCTACCAGAACTTCAGAACCGTTCGGTGCAATTACCTGTGCGTAAATGTGACGCGGGGTACGATGTACCACCAGGCGAGTTGCGCCCAGCTCCTGGAGCTTGCGGCGTGCGCGGGTCGCACGACGGATACGAGCAGATTTCTTATCCATAGTGTTACCTTACTTCTTCTTAGCCTCTTTGGTACGCACGACTTCGTCGGCGTAACGAACACCCTTGCCTTTATAAGGCTCAGGACGACGGTAGGCGCGCAGATCCGCTGCAACCTGGCCGATCACCTGCTTATCAGCGCCTTTCAGCACGATTTCAGTCTGAGTCGGACATTCAGCAGTGATACCCGCAGGCAGCTGATGGTCAACAGGATGAGAGAAACCCAGAGACAGGTTAATCACATTGCCTTTAACCGCTGCACGGTAACCTACACCAACCAGCTGCAGCTTCTTAGTGAAGCCTTCGGTAACACCGATAACCATTGAGTTCAGCAGGGCACGCGCGGTACCAGCCTGAGCCCAACCGTCTGCGTAACCATCACGCGGACCGAAGGTCAGGGTATTATCTGCATGTTTAACTTCAACAGCATCGTTGAGAGTACGAGTCAGCTCGCCGTTTTTACCTTTGATCGTAATAACCTGACCGTTGATTTTTACGTCAACGCCGGCAGGAACAACGACCGGTGCTTTAGCAACACGAGACATTTTTTCCTCCGATTAGGCTACGTAGCAGATAATTTCGCCACCAAGACCAGCCTGGCGCGCTGCACGATCAGTCATAACACCTTTAGAGGTAGAAACAACTGCGATACCCAGACCCGCCATAACTTTCGGCAGCTCATCTTTACGTTTATAGATGCGCAGACCTGGGCGGCTGACACGCTGAATGCTTTCTACAACAGCTTTGCCCTGGAAATACTTAAGAGTCAGTTCCAGTTCAGGCTTGGTGTCGCCTTCAACTTTAAAATCTTCAATAAAACCTTCTTCCTTCAGCACGTTGGCGATTGCCACTTTCAGCTTGGAGGAAGGCATGGTGACCGCAGCTTTGTTCGCGGCCTGACCGTTACGGATACGGGTCAGCATATCCGCGATCGGATCTTGCATGCTCATCTGTCTTTACTCCCGTGATTCAATTGGTGACAATTACCAGCTAGCCTTTTTCAGACCCGGGATTTCACCGCGCATAGCGGCTTCACGGACCTTAATACGGCTCAACCCGAACTTCCGCAGGAAACCATGCGGACGACCTGTTTGACGGCAGCGGTTACGCTGACGAGACGGGCTGGAATCACGCGGCAGAGTCTGCAGCTTGAGAACAGCATTCCAACGATCTTCGTCGGAAGCGTTCACATCAGAGATGATCGCTTTCAGTTCAGCGCGTTTCGCGAAGTATTTATCAGCTAAAGCTACGCGTTTTACTTCGCGTGCTTTCATTGATTGCTTAGCCATTTAGTAACCCTACCTTACTTGCGGAACGGGAAGTCAAAGGCAGCCAGCAGAGCACGGCCTTCTTCGTCAGATTTCGCAGTAGTGGTAATGGTAATATCCAAACCACGAACGCGGTCGACTTTATCGTAGTCGATTTCTGGGAAGATGATCTGCTCACGGACACCCATGCTGTAGTTACCACGACCGTCGAAAGACTTAGCGGACAGGCCACGGAAGTCACGGATACGAGGTACAGCAATAGTGATCAGGCGCTCAAAGAACTCCCACATGCGTTCGCCACGCAGAGTTACTTTACAGCCGATCGGATAGCCCTGACGGATTTTGAAGCCTGCAACAGATTTGCGTGCTTTGGTGATCAGCGGTTTTTGACCGGAGATTGCTGCCAGGTCTGCTGCTGCGTTATCCAGCAGTTTTTTGTCAGCGATCGCTTCACCAACACCCATGTTCAGGGTGATCTTCTCGACCCGAGGGACTTGCATGACAGAATTGTAGTTAAACTCAGTCATGAGTTTTTTAACTACTTCGTCTTTGTAGTAATCATGCAGTTTCGCCATCGTACTACTCCAAATTACTTGATAGTTTCGCTGTTAGACTTGAAGAAACGGACTTTTTTACCGTCTTCGAATCTAAAGCCTACACGGTCAGCCTTGCCGGTTGCCGCATTGAAGATTGCTACGTTGGAAACCTGAATAGCGGCTTCTTTTTCAACGATGCCACCCGGTTGGTTCAGGGCCGGAACCGGCTTCTGATGTTTCTTAACCAGGTTGATACCTTCAACAATGACCTTGCCGGAAGACAGGACATTCTTAACTTTACCGCGTTTACCTTTATCTTTACCGGTTAACACGATAACTTCGTCATCACGACGGATTTTCGCTGCCATGATTCGCTCCTTAGAGTACTTCTGGTGCCAGAGAGATAATTTTCATGAACTTCTCACTACGAAGCTCACGAGTTACCGGCCCAAAAATACGCGTACCGATAGGCTGCTCGCTGTTGTTGTTCAGAAGAACACAAGCATTACCATCGAAGCGAATGACAGAACCGTCCGGGCGACGAACACCCTTCTTGGTGCGCACCACTACCGCCTTCAGCACATCACCTTTTTTGACCTTACCACGCGGAATTGCTTCTTTGATGGTGATCTTGATGATGTCGCCTACGCCTGCGTAGCGACGGTGCGAGCCACCCAGAACCTTGATACACATTACGCGACGTGCACCGGAGTTGTCGGCGACGTTCAGCATAGTCTGTTCTTGGATCATTTTAGTGCTCCGCTAATGTCAACTACTACTGAGACCCGAAAATCAGGTCGTTAAAAATCCCCATATCGAGGGCGCGGCATTATAACACCGCTTCAAGGATATGGGTAGAAAAAATAAACGGCTCATTTCTGAGCCGTTTATTCGTATCGAGAGAGTGTACTGTATTACAGAACCGCTTTCTCTACAACGCGAACCAGCGTCCAGGATTTAGTCTTGGACAGCGGACGGCATTCGCGGATTTCAACCACGTCACCGATACCGCATTCGTTGTTCTCGTCATGTACGTGCAGTTTGGTCGTACGCTTGATGAATTTACCGTAGATCGGGTGTTTCACAAAACGTTCGATAGCAACAACAATGGATTTCTCCATTTTGTCGCTAACAACGCGAC
This sequence comes from Escherichia sp. Marseille-Q3837, assembly GCF_916618735.1. NCBI lineage: Bacteria > Pseudomonadati > Pseudomonadota > Gammaproteobacteria > Enterobacterales > Enterobacteriaceae > Escherichia > Escherichia sp. Marseille-Q3837. The sequence goes on from NZ_CAKAKC010000001.1 coordinate 435,834, forward strand.
CTTGCAGAGTACGGATTTTATCGGTCATTACGCACCCGCCTTCTCGTTCAGTAAAGTCTTAACGCGTGCGACATCGCGACGCACTTGCTTCAACAGGTGAGACTGTTGCAGCTGGCCACTTGCAGCCTGCATACGCAGGTTGAACTGCTCACGCAGCAGGTTCAGCAGCTCGGTGTTCAGCTCTTCAACGCTCTTCTCACGCAGCTCTTTTGCTTTCATTACATCACCGTCTTAGTTACAAAGGTGGTTTTAATCGGCAGTTTCGCTGCTGCCAGCTTGAATGCTTCACGGGCCAGCTCTTCCGGAACACCGTCCATTTCATACAGGACTTTACCCGGCTGAATCAAGGCAACCCAATACTCCACGTTACCTTTACCTTTACCCATACGCACTGCCAGCGGCTTTTCAGTGATCGGTTTGTCCGGGAACACACGGATCCAGATCTTACCTTGACGCTTAACTGCACGGGTCATAGCACGACGTGCTGCTTCGATCTGACGGGCAGTCAGACGACCACGGCCAACAGCTTTCAGACCGAAGCTGCCGAAGCTAACATCCGTACCCTGCGCCAGACCGCGGTTACGGCCTTTGTGCATTTTACGGAATTTTGTACGCTTTGGTTGTAACATCAGCGACGCTCCTTATTTACGGCCTTTACGCTGCTGCTTTTTAGGCTGAGCAGCCGGTTTTTCCGGTTGTTCAACAGCAGCCATACCACCCAGGATCTCGCCTTTGAAGATCCACACTTTAACGCCGATTACACCGTAAGTGGTGTGCGCTTCAGAGGTGTTGTAGTCGATGTCAGCACGCAGAGTGTGCAGCGGTACGCGACCTTCGCGGTACCATTCGGTACGTGCGATTTCCGCGCCGCCCAGACGGCCGCTAACTTCAACTTTAATACCTTTAGCGCCCAGACGCATTGCGTTCTGTACAGCACGCTTCATAGCACGACGGAACATAACGCGACGTTCCAGCTGAGAAGTGATGCTGTCAGCAACCAGTTTTGCGTCCAGTTCAGGCTTACGAACTTCGGCGATGTTGATCTGTGCAGGAACGCCAGCGATGTCCGCTACGACCTTACGCAGTTTTTCTACGTCTTCACCTTTTTTACCGATAACGATACCCGGGCGAGCAGTGTGAATGGTTACACGGATGCTCTTAGCCGGACGCTCGATAACGATACGAGATACGGACGCTTTAGCCAGTTCCTTAGTCAGGTACTGACGTACTTTAAAATCGCTGTCCAGGTTGTCAGCGAATTCTTTGGTGTTCGCAAACCAGGTAGAGTTCCATGGTTTTACAATACCCAGGCGAATACCATTAGGATGTACTTTCTGACCCATTGCTAGTCTCCAGAGTCTCAGCGATCGGACACAACCACAGTGATGTGGCTGGTGCGCTTCAGGATGCGATCTGCACGACCTTTTGCACGCGGCATAATGCGCTTCATGCTCGGGCCTTCGTCTACGAAAATTTTCGTAACTTTCAGATCGTCAATGTCAGCGCCATCGTTGTGTTCAGCGTTAGCAATGGCAGATTCCAGAACTTTCTTAACCAGTACAGCCGCTTTCTTGTTGGTGTAGGTCAGAATATCCAGAGCCTGCGACACTTTCTTACCGCGAATCAGGTCAGCAACAAGGCGAACCTTCTGAGCAGAAGAACGAGCATGGCGATGTTTAGCGATAGTTTCCATCTCTTCCTCCTACCTTATTTCTTTTTCGCTTTTTTATCAGCAGCATGGCCGCGATAAGTACGAGTCGGTGCGAATTCACCCAGTTTGTGACCAACCATTTCGTCGGTTACAAATACCGGAACGTGCTGACGACCATTATGGACAGCGATGGTCAAACCGATCATGTTAGGAAAGATCGTTGAACGACGGGACCAAGTGCGCAGGGGCTTCTTGTCTCCGCTTTCCACCGCTTTCTCTACCTTCTTCAGCAAGTGCAGGTCAATAAAAGGACCTTTCTTGAGAGAACGTGGCATGGCTTATCCTCTAAAATTATTTGCTACGGCGACGTACGATAAATTTATCAGTACGCTTGTTGCTGCGGGTCTTCTTACCTTTGGTCTGAACGCCCCACGGGGTTACCGGGTGCTTACCAAAGTTACGACCTTCACCACCACCATGTGGGTGGTCTACCGGGTTCATCGCGGTACCGCGAACGGTCGGACGAACACCACGCCAGCGTGCAGCACCTGCTTTACCCAGAACGCGCAGCATATGCTCAGCATTGCCAACTTCGCCCAGAGTTGCACGGCAGTCTGCTTCGACTTTACGCATTTCACCAGAACGCAGACGCAGGGTGACATATGCACCATCACGAGCAACGATCTGAACGTAAGTACCAGCGGAACGTGCCAGCTGACCGCCTTTACCTGGTTTCATTTCTACGTTGTGAACAGTAGAACCAACCGGGATGTTGCGCATCGGCAGGGTGTTACCTGGTTTGATTGCAGCATCAACGCCAGACTGAATCTGGTCGCCAGCTTTCAGGCCTTTAGGGGCCAGGATGTAACGGCGTTCACCGTCTTTGTACAGAACCAGCGCGATGTTCGCGGAGCGGTTCGGATCGTACTCAAGACGTTCAACAACTGCCGGGATACCGTCTTTGTTGCGTTTGAAGTCAACAATACGGTAAGCCTGCTTGTGGCCACCACCGATATGACGAGTGGTGATACGGCCATTGTTGTTACGACCACCGGATTTGCTGTTTTTTTCCAGCAACGGAGCAAAAGGTTTGCCCTTGTGCAGCTCAGGGTTAACCACTTTAACAACGTGGCGACGACCCGGAGATGTCGGTTTACATTTAACAACTGCCATTGTATTACTCCTCCGACTTACTCAGCGCCGCCAACGAAGTCCAGATTCTGGCCTTCTTTCAGGGTGACGTAAGCTTTTTTCCAGTCGCTACGACGACCGATACGCTGTCCGTGACGTTTAACTTTCCCTTTAACTACCAGGGTGTTAACGACTTCGACTTCGACTTCAAACAGTTTCTGCACAGCAGCTTTGATTTCTGCTTTGGTCGCGTCTTTAGCAACTTTGAGTACGATGGTGTTGGATTTTTCCATCGCAGTAGACGCTTTTTCAGAAACGTGCGGTGCACGCAGCACCTTCAGCAGACGTTCTTCACGAATCATGCCAGCATCTCCTCAACTTGCTTAACAGCATCAGCAGTCATTACGACTTTGTCGAAGGCGATCAGGCTAACCGGGTCGATACCAGTTGCATCGCGTACGTCAACCTTGTGCAGGTTGCGCGCAGCCAGGAACAGGTTTTCGTCCAGCTCACCGGTGATGATCAGCACATCTTCCAGAGCCATGTCTTTCAGTTTCTGTGCCAGCAGCTTAGTTTTCGGCGCTTCTACAGAGAACTTCTCGACAACGATCAGACGATCCTGACGTACCAGTTCGGACAGGATGCTTTTCAGCGCGCCGCGGTACATCTTCTTGTTAACTTTTTGACTGTGGTCCTGCGGACGAGCAGCGAAGGTCACGCCACCAGAACGCCAAATCGGGCTCTTGATAGAACCAGAACGCGCACGGCCGGTGCCTTTCTGGCGCCACGGTTTTTTACCGGAACCAGTTACTTCAGCACGAGTCTTCTGAGCACGAGTACCCTGACGAGCACCAGCTGCATAAGCAACAACAACCTGGTGAACCAGCGCTTCGTTGAAATCACGACCGAAGGTAGTTTCGGAAACAGTCAGCGCGCTCTGCGCGTCTTTCAATACTAATTCCATTGCTATCTCCTTACGCCTTCACAGCTGGTTTAACGATCAGGTCGCTACCGGTTGCACCCGGGACAGCACCTTTAACCAGCAGCAGGTTGCGCTCAGCGTCAACGCGTACTACGTCAAGGCTCTGAACGGTTACACGTTCGTTACCCATCTGACCTGCCATTTTCTTGCCTTTGAACACTTTGCCCGGAGTCTGGTTCTGACCGATAGAACCCGGAACGCGGTGAGACAAGGAGTTACCGTGAGTAGCGTCCTGGGTACGGAAGTTCCAGCGCTTAACGGTACCTGCGAAACCTTTACCTTTAGAGGTGCCAGTTACGTCAACTTTTTTAACGTCAGCAAACAGTTCAACGCTAATGCTCTGACCTACAGTGAACTCTTCGCCTTCAGCCAGGCGGAATTCCCACAGACCACGGCCAGCTTCTACGCCAGCTTTAGCGAAGTGGCCAGCTTCAGGCTTGGTCACACGGTTAGCTTTTTTAGCACCGGTGGTTACCTGAATAGCACGGTAGCCATCGTTAGCCAGGTCTTTAACCTGAGTAACGCGGTTTGCTTCAACTTCGATTACGGTTACTGGGATAGAAACGCCGTCTTCTGTGAAGATACGGGTCATACCCACTTTTTTACCGACTAAACCAATCATTGTTTCAACCTCTCAATCGCTCAATGACCTGATTAACCCAGGCTGATCTGCACGTCTACACCGGCAGCCAGATCCAGACGCATCAGAGCATCAACGGTTTTCTCGGTTGGCTCAACGATGTCAACCAGACGCAAGTGAGTACGGATTTCGTACTGATCGCGCGCGTCTTTGTTGACGTGCGGAGAGATCAGAACAGTGAAGCGCTCTTTGCGTGTCGGCAGCGGGATCGGACCACGGACCTGCGCACCAGTGCGCTTGGCAGTCTCGACGATTTCCGCGGTTGCTTGATCGATCAGACGATGATCAAACGCTTTCAGGCGGATACGGATTCTTTGGTTCTGCATGAGACCAGAGCTCCAATTATTTTATAAACGAAAATGATTACTCCTCAGACCCATTACGATTGATGGGAGAGTGTAACCGTTCTTACGTAGCTCCCCGATTGGGAGCATTGTTAGGTAGCCAAATTCGGCTAACTGAGGTTCAGATTGAACCTGCTGTCAACTACGACAAGCCCGCGCATTATACATACTTAACCATCGAACGCAAGCGTATTGCTAGTAAAGTAAACAACGGGCAGATTATTGCTGTAACTCATTGAGTGCATTTTTCACTCGCTCTCTTAAACCGGCTTTTTCCTCGCTTTCTCCTGTAGCTGTACCTTCATCCTCTGAAGACGACGCCTCATTTTCTATCGTGGCATCTTCGTCCGCGTCATCCTCGGCAGGTTCGACGACGATAGGCAATGGCTGTTTTTTGAAGAAATAATGTTGTGTTGATTGTTTATAAGGTGGTGCTTCTTCTACTGAATTTTCCGTTTTAACTATCCATATCGCCCATAACTGCTGGGCATACCCCCCAGCCAACACCATTCCTGCGAACCAAAGGCTTGTCACCAGCGCCCAAATGGCATACTTCGTTTTGCCATGTTTTTGTAGCTGGACAGTCACTCGCTGACCACTTTCTCGCTGCTGATGTGCGGCAAAATAGAATTCAAACATCTTATTTTCCCTTCCCTGTTTCGTCCGGGGAAATATTGACTTCATCCCGATATAGATACGCGCTCTCCCCTGCCACCTGCCAGAGATGCACCAATGTTGAAGAGCCAACAACGCCGTCAGCTTTTAAGTGATTAATCTTCTGAAATTGCTTAATTTTTTCTACCAGCAGCGGTCGCCATTCTGTCGAGGGTTCAGTCGAAATATGGAGAGCACGATTCAACATTGTTTCCAGCCAAAGAATCTCTTCCTCGCTACTGTCGCGCGTAATTGTGCTTTCACCTTTCGGAGACATTTTCAATAGCAGGAGATAATCACCCGCCCACACCGTCTCAAACCATTTACGCGTTAACGTCCAGGTCTGCTGCCCTATAAGTACATCTATAGAGTCATCGCCGACCCGAATGACGACGACGGGCAATTTTTTATTTGCGACATTAAGCGACGCTATCCAGGGCAGGTTCTGATCTATTAACGCCTGAAGTGACGCCTTACCACTTTTACAAGTCAGGCCTGCTCTAACAGCGTGGTCGCACCAGGCTGAATCGGCCGGAACATCGTACCCCCACACACCATATAACACGCTTAGCGCATCACTATCGCGCATCACTGTACGGAAAATATCCTGTGTCATCTCTTCTTTTATTGATGGCGCTACTGGCATCAACCACGAAGGAATCGGTAAGGGAGATATAAACGAGGACAGCATCAGCCAACCACCGACAAGAGCAATTACGGTTCCACTCATCCCCCCAGCCCAACACATTTTCCGGCTCCGCTTATCACCCAATGCCCGGTAAATTGTTCGCCATTGTTTTGCCGTGAATGCGCTGGTCTGCTCGCTTTGTTGTAATAAGCAAATTGTTTCGCCTGCCTGCGCCAGCCTTCTGCGATCGCCTTTGCAAAGTGCAGCGATCCGCTTCAGTACCTTACTTGTTAACAGGGCATCGGGCTGGTCGATGTGGTGTCCTTCAAGGATACTTTGTCGAAGTTCGTGTTCTGTCAGTGCTCCTGACGTAATTATTTCAATGCCTCTGGCTTCAACGTAACGTTCAACTTTTCGATTTGATCTGCCAACGAGCAAAAACTGACAATCGGGAATAAGGCTCCTCGCGCGTTGGATATCATCGAGAACACAGCGGTGATTCAGATGAGCATTTTCAACAATAATAAGAGGATTACGGCTTTCCACTTGCTGGAACGTCCGCAGTAATTCCACGCCCATCTCATCTCGCCTCCAGGCGAGATCGCGGCTTCCTTCTTTATTTGCGCTATCGTCAATAACAACCCATGCAGCTTTACCTTGCCAGGACACGACAAGGCTTAAAGTAATCACTCGACGATGGGTATCATTTTGCAATTGCTTCGCTAACCAGGATTTTCCACTTCCGGCCTCGCCCGACAGATAGCATATCCGCCAGGATCGATTCTCCTCACGAAGCCAGGCAAGGATAACTTCTCTTCTTGTAGACATAATACTTCCTGTAATAATAATCGATTATCCTTAATCATAAAAATATCGAATGCATTTATTGATATTAATGCGTTAACTGAATATAAATAAATTTTGCTTGATTCATTCAACCAGCATTAATACTATTTATAGTAACGTCAATATACAACCCACCCAATTTATTTTATTAGAATATATATCGTGCCAACCCTACCTTTCTCCTTCCATCTGGCAATTCATAATAGACGCACAGTCATTTATATATTGATGATATCCATAAGTGTGGTGGCGGTTATTTTTAATATAAATTATTTCCACACAAACCTGGTCAAAAATGCACAAATCATTAACCAACCAGGTGGCGCATTTAAATCTGATTTCAACCTTGCGGGTTTATGGCGTAATGGCAGTAACGCGGGTATAAAAGACACACATCTGATTTCTGCCCAACAAGAAACGCCAAAGCTTTCTGTCGTACTCAGTGGTATCATTCTGACGTCTAATGATGAGACATCTTATGTTTTAGTTAATGAAGGCGCAGAACAAAAGCGATATGCCCTGAACGATGCCCTGGAGTCAGCACCGGCAACATTCATCCGAAAAATAAATAAAACCAGCGTGGTTTTTGAAACTCACGGACAGTTCGAAAAAGTCACGCTTCATCCGGGATTACCGGACGTTATCGAGCAACCTGACTCTGATACTCAAAGTGTGCTCGCAGATTTTATTATCGCGACGCCTATTCGTGACGGGGATCAATTATTTGGCCTTCGATTGAATCCGCGTAAAGGGCGCGATGCATTTGCTACCAGCTTACTGCAACCTGGCGATGTCGCCCTTAGAATCAACAATCTTTCACTGACCCTCCCTGATGAGGTTTCCCAGGCATTAAGTTTACTGCTAACCCAACAGAGCGCGCAGTTTACAATTCGTCGCAACGGCGTACCCCGCTTGATAAATGTTTCCGTCAGGGAACTTACTGGAATGAATGGACAGAGTGATGAAGGGATTAAATAAAATCACATGTTGCCTGTTGGCGGCGCTACTTATGCCTTCCGTCGGGCATACTGAGAACGAACAATACGGGGCCAATTTCAATAATGCTGATATCCGTCAGTTCGTGGAAATTGTAAGCCAGCATCTGGGTAAAACAATTCTGATTGATCCCTCGGTTCAAGGAACCATTTCCGTACGCAGTAATGATACGTTTAGTCAGCAAGAGTACTACCAGTTCTTTTTGAGCATTCTTGATCTTTACGGCTATTCCGTCATCACGCTGGACAATGGTTTTCTGAAAGTGGTGCGCTCAGCTAATGTAAAAACATCGCCAGGAATGATTGCTGACAGTTATCGTCCAGGCATAGGTGATGAGTTGGTCACCCGAATCGTACCGCTTGAGAACGTTCCTGCTCGTGACCTGGCTCCCCTGCTGCGTCAAATGATGGATGGCGGCAGCGTCGGTAACGTTGTGCATTATGAACCCTCCAACGTTCTCATTCTGACCGGTCGTGCCTCCACCATTAATAAACTGATTGAAGTGATAAAGCGCGTTGATGTCATCGGCACAGAGAAGCAGCAAATTATTCATCTGGAATACGCGTCAGCGGAAGATCTCGCCGAGATTCTTAATCAATTAATCAGCGAAAGCCACGGTAAAAGCCAGATGCCTGCCCTCCTTTCCGCGAAGATTGTGGCGGATAAGCGAACCAACTCTCTTATCATCAGCGGGCCGGAAAAAGCACGTCAGCGCATCACCTCATTACTGAAAACACTTGATGTAGAAGAGAGCGAGGAAGGAAATACCCGGGTCTATTACCTGAAATATGCTAAAGCCACAAATCTGGTCGAAGTATTGACCGGCGTTTCCGAAAAGCTGAAAGATGAAAAAGGAAATGCGCGTAAGCCTTCGTCTTCTTCTGCGATGGATAATGTTGCCATTACCGCCGATGAACAGACCAACTCGTTGGTCATTACCGCTGACCAGTCCGTCCAGGAAAAACTCGCCACGGTAATTGCGCGTCTGGATATTCGTCGTGCACAGGTGCTGGTTGAGGCGATCATCGTCGAAGTTCAGGATGGAAATGGACTTAACCTCGGCGTGCAATGGGCGAATAAAAACGTTGGCGCACAGCAATTTACCAATACAGGATTACCGATATTTAACGCTGCGCAAGGTGTGGCTGATTATAAAAAGAATGGCGGGATCACCAGCGCGAATCCTGCCTGGGATATGTTTAGCGCCTACAATGGCATGGCCGCAGGCTTCTTCAATGGCGACTGGGGCGTATTGCTGACTGCGCTGGCTAGTAACAATAAAAATGATATCCTCGCCACCCCGAGCATCGTAACGCTGGATAATAAACTCGCGTCCTTCAACGTTGGTCAGGATGTGCCGGTGCTATCCGGCTCCCAGACCACTTCTGGGGATAACGTCTTTAATACCGTCGAACGCAAAACGGTGGGCACAAAACTCAAAGTCACTCCGCAGGTCAATGAAGGCGACGCGGTACTGCTCGAAATAGAGCAGGAGGTTTCCAGCGTTGACTCTTCGTCTAATTCGACGCTCGGCCCGACATTTAACACCCGAACTATTCAAAACGCCGTGCTGGTTAAAACCGGTGAAACGGTAGTCCTGGGCGGATTGCTGGATGATTTTTCTAAAGAGCAAGTGTCAAAGGTTCCTTTACTTGGCGATATTCCTTTAGTGGGGCAACTCTTCCGCTATACCTCGACCGAGCGCGCCAAACGCAACCTGATGGTATTTATCCGACCGACGATTATCCGTGACGATGATGTTTATCGCTCACTGTCGAAAGATAAATACACCCGCTACCGTCAGGAGCAACAACAACGAATAGACGCGAAATCAAAAGCATTGGTTGGCTCTGAAGATTTACCGGTGCTGGATGAAAACACGTTCAACAGCCACCCCCCTGTGTCATCGTCGCGGTGAGGCATTCACATGAGAATTCACTCACCATACCCTGCCAGTTGGGCAATGGCACAAAGAGTCGGTTATCTCTATTCAGAGGGGGAGATTATTTATCTCGCCGGTACACCATTCGAGCAGTTACTCGATATTCAGCGCCAGGTTGGTCAGTGCCATACCATGACCCGCTTGTCGCAGGCTGATTTTGAAGCACGGCTGGAAGCGGTATTCCATCAGAACACTGGTGAGTCGCAACAGATTGCGCAGGATATTGATCAATCCGTCGATCTCCTCTCCCTCTCAGAAGAAATGCCTGCGAATGAAGATCTACTGAATGAAGATTCAGCCGCACCGGTTATCCGTTTAATCAACGCCATTTTAAGTGAGGCTATTAAAGAAACCGCCTCCGACATCCACATTGAAACCTATGAAAAAACAATGTCGATCCGTTTTCGCATTGACGGCGTTCTGCGGACAATTTTACAGCCAAACAAAAAACTGGCAGCGTTGCTTATCTCCCGAATAAAGGTCATGGCTCGGCTTGATATCGCCGAAAAACGTATTCCGCAGGATGGAAGAATCAGTTTGCGTATCGGGCGACGTAACATAGATGTCCGCGTATCCACACTGCCGTCCATCTATGGTGAACGCGCCGTGCTCCGCCTGCTGGATAAAAACAGCCTCCAGCTTTCATTGAACAATCTGGGGATGACGGCTGCGGATAAGCAGGATTTAGAAAATCTCATTCAGCTTCCGCACGGTATTATCCTGGTGACCGGGCCGACAGGTTCCGGTAAAAGCACCACGCTCTACGCCATTCTTTCGGCGCTTAATACCCCTGGCCGCAATATTCTGACGGTAGAAGATCCCGTGGAATATGAACTGGAAGGCATAGGACAAACGCAGGTGAATACCCGAGTGGATATGTCTTTCGCTCGCGGCTTGCGCGCCATTCTTCGCCAGGATCCGGATGTTGTGATGGTTGGGGAAATTCGTGATACAGAAACCGCGCAGATTGCTGTTCAGGCTTCGCTCACCGGCCATCTGGTGCTCTCAACACTCCACACTAACAGCGCATCAGGCGCAGTGACCCGGCTCCGCGACATGGGCGTCGAATCATTTCTACTTTCGTCTTCCCTGGCAGGAATTACCGCGCAACGGCTGGTTCGTCGTCTTTGTCCGCAATGCCGACAATTCACTCCTGTATCCCCCCAACAAGCGCAGATGTTTACACATCACCAGCTAACTGTTACTACGATTGGCACTCCCGTTGGCTGTCCTCACTGCCATCAATCCGGCTATCTGGGGCGCATGGCGATCCACGAAATGATGGTTATTACACCGGAATTACGAGCTGCTGTTCATGAAAATGTGGATGAACAAGCTCTGGAGCGACTGGTTCGGCAGCAACACAATGCCTTAATCAAAAATGGCCTGCACAAAGTGATAAGTGGAGACACCTCCTGGGATGAAGTGATGCGCGTCGCCAGCGTCACGCTGGAGAGTGAAGCATGAATTATCGCTATCGCGCCATGACCCAGGATGGTCAAAAATTGCAGGGGATCATTGATGCTAACGATGAACGTCAGGCGCGGCTGCGGCTGCGTGAAGAAGGGCTTTTCCTGCTGGATATTCGCCCCCAAAAAAGTTCGGGTGTAAAAACGCGTCGCCCGAGGATTAGCCATAGTGAACTGACGCTTTTCACCCGGCAGTTGGCAACCTTAAGCGCGGCGGCATTCCCCCTGGAAGAGAGCCTTGCCGTAATCGGTCAGCAAAGCAGTAATAAACGACTGACTGACGTGTTAAATCAGGTACGTAGCGCCATCCTTGAAGGGCATCCCCTTTCCGATGCATTACAGCATTTTCCCACGCTTTTCGATTCGCTCTACCGTACCCTGGTCAAAGCGGGCGAAAAGAGCGGGCTTCTGGCTCCGGTGTTGGAAAAACTGGCTGATTACAATGAAAACCGGCAGAAAATCCGCAGCAAACTCATTCAGTCGCTGATCTACCCCTGCATGCTCACCACGGTGGCGATTGTGGTCGTGATTATTCTCCTCACTGCTGTCGTGCCCAAAATTACCGAACAGTTCGTGCATATGAAGCAGCAACTGCCGCTGAGTACACGCATTCTTTTAGGTCTGAGCGACACGTTGCAACGTACCGGCCCGACATTATTAGCGACGGTGTTTATTGTCGCTGTAGGTTTCTGGCTCTGGTTAAAACACGGCAATAACCGCCATCGTTTTCATGCCATGCTGCTGCGTGTTGCGCTCATTGGTCCACTGATTTGCGCCATAAACAGTGCACGCTATCTCCGCACCTTAAGTATTTTACAATCCAGCGGAGTCCCTCTGCTTGATGGGATGAATTTATCCACCGAAAGCCTCAGCAACCTCGAAATTCGCCGACGCCTAGCAAATGCGGCAGAGAACGTTCGCCAGGGTAACAGCATTCATCTTTCGCTGGAGCAAACCGCAATCTTCCCGCCAATGATGCTCTACATGGTGGCCTCTGGCGAAAAAAGCGGGCAGCTCGGCACATTAATGGTCAGGGCAGCGGACAACCAGGAGACGCTGCAACAAAACCGAATCGCCTTAACGCTCTCCATCTTCGAACCTGCACTCATTATTACGATGGCACTGATCGTCCTGTTTATCGTCGTCTCGGTACTCCAACCTCTTCTTCAACTTAACTCAATGATTAATTAAGGAAAATATATGCACGCAACGGATAAGCAACGCGGTTTTACATTACTGGAAATTATGGTGGTTATTGTCATCATTGGCGTACTTGCCAGCCTGGTAGTTCCCAACCTGATGGGCAATAAAGAAAAGGCGGATAAACAAAAAGCCGTCAGCGATATCGTGGCACTGGAAAACGCCCTGGATATGTACAAACTCGACAATCATCGCTATCCAACCACAAATCAGGGGCTTGAATCCTTAGTCGAAGCACCGACACTACCACCGCTGGCTGCAAACTATAACAAAGAAGGTTATATCAAGCGTCTGCCTGCCGATCCCTGGGGCAATGATTATGTCCTTGTTAATCCTGGTGAACACGGTGCATACGATCTCCTTTCCGCTGGACCGGACGGTGAAATGGGAACCGAGGACGACATTACCAACTGGGGTTTGAGCAAGAAGAAAAAATAAGTCAGCGATGAATCAGCAACGCGGGTTTACCCTGCTGGAAATGATGCTGGTGCTGGCGCTGGTCGCTATCACGGCAAGCGTGGTGCTCTTCACATATGGTCGGGAAGATACCGCCAGCACCCGTGCGCGCGAAACAGCAGCGCAATTTACCGCTGCGCTTGAACTGGCCGTCGACCGCGCCACGCTTCACGGGCAGCCGGTCGGTATCCATTTCTCTGATTCAGGCTGGCGTCTTATGGCACCAACCAGAAATTCGTCAAGTTGGCTCTGGATCCCGCTCAAAGAGGATGCGGATGACGATAGCGAAAATCACTGGAGTGATGAAATTGCGATTCACACCCAGCCATTTAAATCGGATGACAGCAGCCAACCGCAGGTGGTGATTCTGGCCGATGGGCAAATCACCCCATTCTCCATATTGATTGCTAACCAGGAGACCGGTGAGCCACTCCTGACACTGGTATGCTCAGGGACATGGCCACTGGATCAAACGCTTGCCAGAGATACCCGGCCATGAACAAACAATCAGGGATGACATTACTTGAAGTCTTACTGGCGATGAGCATTTTCACCACAGTTGCTTTGACCTTAATGAGCAGTATGCAAGGGCAAAGAAATGCCATCGAGCGGATGCGTAACGAGACGCTGGCGTTGTGGATAGCGGATAACCAACTTCAGTTGCAAGATACATTCGACGAGGAAAACACGTCCAGTTCTGGCAAAGAGATAATAAATGGCGAAGAGTGGAACTGGCGCAGCGATATCCACTCAAGCAAAGATGGTACGCTTCTGGAACGCACCATAACCGTTACATTACCCAGCGGTCAGACAACCTCTCTTACGCGTTATCAAAATATCGATAATAAATCCGGGCAGGCGCAAGATGATTAATCGCCAGCAGGGTTTCACATTGCTGGAAGTCATGGCGGCGCTGGCGATTTTCTCAATGCTTAGCGTGCTGGCGTTTATGATTTTTTCGCAAGCTTCCGAGTTGCATCAACGCTCACAGAAAGAAATCCAGCAGTTCAATCAGCTTCAGCGCGCCATCACCATTCTTGATAACGATCTCCTGCAACTTGTCATTCGCCGGAATCGGGGAACGGACAAAAGCATAGTTTTGGGTGAAGAGGCCATTTTCACCACGCAGAGTCGCGATCCACAGGCTCCTCTCAATGAAGCGCAAACCTTACAAACAGTTCACTGGTATCTACGAAATCATACGCTCTACCGCGCGGTTCGTACCTCTGTCGATAGCATGAAGGATCAACCCGCCCAGGCAATGCTGGAAAATGTCGAAGGCTTCCTTCTGGAAAGTAACAGCGGGGAAAGCGAGGAGCTTCCCCTCTCCGTCACTCTTCATCTGAATACCCCGCAGTATGGCGCGTTACAGCGTCGTTTTGCTTTGCCGGAGCTATTAACAAGAGAAGAGTCTCCGCAGCAAAACCAGGCCAGGGGCGAATAACATGAATATTGAACAACGTGGCGTCGCGCTGCTCATCGTACTCATGTTACTGGCGCTCATGTCCGCTCTGGCTGCGGATATGACACTGAGTTTTCACAACCAGCTTCAGCGAACCCGCCAGGTAAACCATCATTTGCAACGGCAATATGATATTGAACTGGCGGAGAAACTTGCGCTTGCCAGCCTCACCCAGGACGTTAAAGATAACGACAGACAAACCACGTTGCAGCAGTACTGGGCACAACCGCAACAGTTGCAGCTGGAAAATGGCAATACAGTGAAGTGGCAGTTACGCGATGCCCAGCACTGTTTTAATCTCAATGCGTTAGCAAAAATCTCTGACGACCCGCTGGCTTCCCCTGATTTCCCCGCCCAGGTATTCAGTGCGCTGCTGATTAACGCCGGTATCGATCGCGGAAACACCGATGAGATCGTGCAATCAATCGCTGACTATATCGACGCTGATGATTCACCACGCTTTCACGGCGCAGAAGATAACTTTTACCAAAGCCAGACGCCGCCCCGGCATAGTGCCAATCAGATGCTTTTTCTGACTGGTGAACTCCGTCAGATAAAAGGAATAACCGAGAACGCCTACCAGCGAATTATTCCTTATGTCTGCGTCCTCCCAACCACTGAACTCAACATTAATCTTAATATGTTAACTGAGAATGATATCCCGTTATTAAGAGCATTATTTCTCAACAATATCACGGACGCGGACGCACAGGTCTTATTACAAAAGCGACCAAAGGAAGGCTGGTTAACCACAGATGCATTTCTCTACTGGGCACAGCAGGATTTCTCCGGCGTGAAGCCCTTGGTTTCTCAGGTGAAAGAACATCTCTTTCCCTATAGCCGCTATTTTACGCTGAATACGGAAAGTATCAGCGACGAGCAATCCCAAGGATGGCAGAGCCATATTTTCTTCAACCGTAAACAGCAGAGCGCCCAAATCTATCGGCGTACGCTGCAACTCTATTAATCATAAGGATCGTGATGCCTGAATCGTTGATGGTAATACGTTCTTCCTCGACGCTACGTAAGCAATGGGAGTGGATGACATACTCCGCAGATAGCGTATCTTCAGTACATACGCTCACAGACGATCTTCCGCTGGAGTCGCTGGCCGATCAGCCCGGTGCAGGAAATGTTCATCTTCTGATCCCACCGGAAGGTCTTTTATATCGTTCACTCACGTTGCCCAACGCCAAATACAAACTCACCGCGCAAACATTACAGTGGCTGGCGGAGGAGACGTTACCCGACGCCAGCCAAAACTGGCACTGGACGGTTGTTGATAAACAAAATGACCGAGTGGAAGTGATAGGTATCCAGTCGGAAAAACTCAGTCGTTATCTTGACCGTTTACACACTGCCGGACTAAACGTGACGCGGGTTTTGCCAGATGGTTGTTACCTTCCCTGGAAAGAAGGCTCCTGGACTCTGGTTAACCAGCAAACGAGCTGGCTGATTCGCAGTGCTGCACATGCCTTCAACGAGCTTGATGAACGCTGGTTACAGCATCTTGCCACCCAGTTTTCTCCTGAAAATGTCATCTGTTTTGGCACAGCGGCTCCAGATATCGTGCCGGTCGATTCGCTTATCCAACATGCAGAATCTCCAGCATTACGTTTTTATTCTGCCAATCATTCTCTCCAGCACTACGACATGCTGCATGGTGTTTTTCGCAAACAGAAAACTGTCAGCAGATCGGGAAAATGGCTCGCCAGGCTGGCAGTAAGCAGTCTCATTTTTGCCATTCTCTCTTTTGCTGGTAGTCGGGGAATCGTACTCTGGCAGACGCTTGGGATTGAAGACCAGCTTCAGCAACAACAGCAGGAAACCTGGCAACAATATTTCCCGCAGATCAAACGAACGCACAACTTTCGTTTTTACTTCAAGCAGCAACTCGCCCAGCAATATCCTGAAGCGGTGCCATTGCTCCATCATTTGCAAACACTCTTACTGGAACATCCTGAACTGCAATTAATGGAAGCCAATTACAGTCAGAAGCAAAAATCACTGATTTTGAAAATAAGTTCGAAAAACGAAGGCAATATTGATCGTTTCTGTGAGTTAACACAGTCCTGGCTTCCGATGGAAAAAACAGAAAAAGATCCGGTCAGTGGTGTATGGACAGTAAGGAGTACAGGGAAATGATTAAATTATGGTGGACTGAAAAATCCCCATCGGAAAAACAAATTATTATAGGGCTGGCGATTCTCTCGCTCTGCGTTTTCTGCTGGCTTGCGGTAATAAAACCTATCGATAACTACATTGCGGATCATCAATCCCGCATACAAAAAATTAAAAAGGATATTAAATGGATGCAAGACCAGGCGAGTGCACATGGATTACTTGACCATCCCACGCTCAGGCAACCGGTCAAAAATATCCTTCTTGAGGAAGCAAAGCGTGAGAATTTAGCTATTACGCTAGAGAATGGCCCGGACGATACGCTGACAATTCATCCTGCCACATTCCCCCTCGAAAACGTCTCCCGCTGGCTGACTACGGCACAGATAACATACGGTATTGTTATTGAGGATCTTCAATTTACCCTTGCCGGAAACGAAGAGATCACCCTCAAGCATTTATCCTTCAGAGGGCAACAATAATGACAATGCTACTGCCGCTCTTCATTCTGGCTGGCTTTATTGCTGGTTACCTGGTGAATGCCGTGGCCTATCACCTCTCGCCTTTGGAGGATAAAACGGCGTTAACTTTTCGCCAGGTTTTGGTTCATTTCAGGCAAAAAAAATATGTCTGGCATGACACGTTGCCTATGGCACTTTGCGTGGTTGCGGCAATCGCCTGCGCCCTGGCACCTTTCATGCCGATCGTGACTGGCGCACTCTTTCTCTACTTCTGCTTTGCAATCACGCTCAGTGTTATTGATTTTCGTACCCAGCTCCTGCCCGACAAACTCACCTTGCCACTGCTCTGGCTTGGCTTGTTATTTAATGCGCAGTCTGGATTAGTTGATTTACATGATGCGATTTACGGCGCGGTAGCTGGATATGGGGTACTGTGGTGTGTTTTCTGGGGGGTGTGGTTTGTATGCCACAAAGAGGGATTAGGTTACGGTGATTTCAAGCTACTGGCCGCAGCAGGGGCGTGGTGTGGTTGGCAAACGCTACCAATGATATTACTTATTGCCTCGCTGGGAGGCATTTTTTACGCCATCGCATCACAACTGTGGCAGCGTCAGACCATCACCACAATTGCATTCGGCCCGTGGCTTGCGCTCGGTAGTATGATAAACCTGACGTATCTGGTCTGGATCTCTTATTAACCGGGAGGAATGTCCCTCCCGACATGGCTTAGCCTTCTTCACGAATCTGTGCTTGCAAATAATTTTGCAGGCCCATTTTCTGAATCAAATCAAGTTCCGTTTCCAGCCAGTCAATATGGCCTTCTTCATCACGCAGAATTTCTATCATCATATCGCGGCTGACGTAATCATGAACGCTATCGGCATAACCAATTGCCTCGCGTAAATTCTTCGCGCCATCCAGCTCAAGTGCCAGATCAGAACGCAGCATTTCCTCAACATCTTCACCAATGTTTAGTTTTCCCAGATCCTGTAAATTTGGAAGACCTTCCAGAAAAAGAATGCGCTCTATATAACGATCGGCGTGTTTCATCTCATCAATGGATTCATGGTACTCCACATCATTGAGACGTTTGAGCCCCCAGTTTTTAAACATCCGGGCATGGAGAAAGTACTGATTGATTGCGACAAGCTCATTTCCCAACAGTTTGTTGAGATAATTTATAACTTTAGTATCACCTTTCATTTTTTGACTCCTTCGCTTCCACTCTTTGAAGCGTAGAACGGCTTACGAGTAAGTCAAAAAACACACTCCGTTTTATGCGGACTCCTTAAACTCCGGCAGCTGCATTAATTCATCCTCCATCACCTCACGTGCGGCTCTGACACATTTACCGCACTGGTTTCCAACCGGAATAAATTTTTTTAATTGCTGGAACGAGTGGGGAGAAAACTGGCGCACAGCCTGACGAATTTTTTTATCACTGATACCATTACAAAGACAAACGTACATAGAGACTCCCGTATACTTTCTTCAAAAATAAATGAAAATAGTTCTTATTTCAATTACGAAAAGACTCTTTTTTAATCAAAAAATAGAAATATGAATAAAAATAATGGGCTACAAAAATGTAGCCCATTGACAAAAAATGCGGCGATACCAGAAAGTATCGCCAGCAAATTTACTGCTTAGTAAACGGCGCGAAGATCGCACTGAATGCGTACTTCGGAGCTTGTTCTTTAGTCAGACCGTGGAATTCCGGAGACAGGTTAGTGCCGCCCGGCAGATCACGCGCGATTGACCAGATACCCACCATGCCGAGGTTGCGAGTTTGCGCATCCTGCATGACCAGACGAGCATCAGAGAGATAGAAAACTTCACCCTGAACGTCGTTCACGCCAACCATCGGCGTGGTGCCCATCATGGCGTCAATTTCTGCATCGCTCTTGTTGGGATGGAGGCCTTTCAATTGTGAATGCAGATTGGCAATCGCCGACGTTGCACACTTACCGTGGATGTTCTGGCCTTCGGTATTTGCAGACTGACAAATTGCGTTACCGTAGTCCATCGTCATCACGTTCACACCCGCCAGCTCAACACCTTTCGCTTTGGCATCGCTCAGGACGTTCATCCCTTCCGGCGTCAAGCCAGTCGGCAGAATTGGCAAGGTGTACCAGATAGCAATATCTTTGCCTTCTGACTTCCATTTATCCTGCACCTTCTTCACGGCAAGGTTACGACGTTCAATAGATGCCTGATCCGCAACCCAGGTGCCTTCGATATCGAAGTCCAGGACTCTGAGATTCAGGTTATCAACGATGTCATAATAATGCTGCATCAGATCGTCAACGTTCTTACAGGAAGCCGCCAGCGGAGCGTTATTAGCACCACCGATAGACAGCATCACATCGCCGCCTGCTTCACGCAGAGCTTTAATTTTGCTGTACTGAGCGTAATTCTGCATACCGTAAGCAGTACCCCATGTCGGCAGACAGGTGTTCGCATCTTTACTCACCACAAACGCCAGCGTGAAGTGGTTGACGTTATGATTCTTAGCCAGCGCAGCCAGATCCGGGATTGTATTCAGCGTAAAGTCGACATACGGTGCATATACGTGTTTCGGCCACGCTTTCTTCGGCGTACCTACGCGCTCTTTGGTTCCGGTCCAGTCAACAAAGACACGCCACGGGTTGCTGTCAGATGGTGAAACCTTCTGCACTTTACTTTGAGAAATATAGTTCACGCCATTGAAGCGAATCAGCGTATCGCTGGCATAAAGCGTCGCTGGATTAAACTCTGGCGCATTTTTCAGCTCGTCGCTGCTATAGCTCTGTGCTTTACCCAATGGCTTCCACGGGCGGCTATTGCTACCGGTGGCGTTCTGGTTCGCAACCAGCGCAGGGTTATCATTTTGTGTCCAGAACAAGGCTTCATATGCCTGACCATCAACCACCACACGATCGCCTTTCACGTAGACTGTCGATGCAGACCACGCTTTTGCCGATTCGTATTTCTTCCACGGGTTATCGCCGCCAGGAACAAAGCCCCACGCGTCCTGATCCACTGACGTTTTATAATGCGCATCGTTATAATCTACAATGCTGTTCGCACTGTACGCTTTACTGGCCTGGAAGCCATCTGCAACGATAACGCCGCCGTTATCAATTTCACAGGTAGTCGGGTTACCGTACTGACTCATTTCCGCAGCGGTAGCTGTACGCACGAGACGCCATGGGTTATTGGAGTTCTCAGCGCTGGTGCCACGCGGGCAATCTTTAGAACCAACCCACCAGGCATTCTGATAGACATTACCATTGAAGATAACATGGTAAATTTCGCTACCTTCCTGACCACTCCATGCCTGTAATGAGTAATCGTTACTGCTATCCGCTGGTGTTGATGGCTCGTTGTTATCCGGAGTTGGGGTAACCGGAGTATCTGGTGTTACCGGCGCCGGATCAACCGGAGTCACAGCACCACCATTGTCCGGCTTAACAGAGCAGGAGCCTGGATTGCCATACTGAGTGATTTCTGTTGCCGTTGCCGCACGAACATAGCGCCATGGATTGCTGGCGTCGTTTTCTTTCGCATCGCCTGGGCAATTTGCCGCGCCTACCCACCAGGCGTTCTTATAAATGCCGCCGTTGTAGATAACGTACCATGTAGAAGAACCTTCCTGACCTTTCCAGGCTACGACAGCATAGTTGTCGTTTGACTTATCAGCTGGGGCTGGCTGAACATCAGGAGCCGGTTTAACGTCCGGTGCTGGTTTCACATCCGGTGCAGGCTGTGATGCTGAAGTACAGGACTGTGGATTACTGGTTTGCGTGATTTCCGTTGCCGTAGCGGCACGGACATAACGCCATGGATTGCTGGCATCATTGCCTTTCGCATCGCCCGGACAGTTAGAAGAAGCTACCCACCAGGCATTTTTATATACCGCGCCATTAAAGACGACATACCAGGTCTGACCGCCCTGCTGTTTATTCCAGGCAACAACAGATGAATTTGATGGAACAGTACCTTGTGCTGGTGTAGTTGAACCACCATTAGTTGGCGTATTGGATGCAGGCGTATTTGAAGTTGAAGAAGATGAGCTACTGCTCTTTTCGCAGGAAAGCGTATTGCCAAACTGGCTAATTTCAGCAGCCGTTGCCGTACGCTTTAAACGCCACGGGTTAGTTGCATCATTTGCTTTCGCTTTACCGGGGCAATTTGTAGAAGAAACCCACCAGGCATTTTCATAAACCTTACCATCGAAAATAACCTGATATTTACTTCCACCTTGTTGGTTATTCCATGCTTCCAAAGCAAATGCTGGTAAAGAGGAGCAAATCAACCCCATACCAATCATTGATTTGGTAAATGTATTTAATTTCATTATTATCCCTTTTGACGTATTAAAAAATACTTCAAGACATTAAGTCCTTCAATGAAATTATTTACTTTTTAATGGAACGCTTCAACATAGAATAAAACAAAGAAATAAAAATCAGAAAAAAGCCTGAATAAATAAAGTTTTATTAAATTTAATATATTTGCATTAAAAATATGTGTATCTGGTAATATTTATGAATTAGATATTTAGCACAGATAAAATTACGAATATTCGCGTCCCAGCTTTCATATGCAAAAAGGGCGCCGAAGCGCCCTTTTCAATTCAAAACTAATTAACGAGTAATTAGCTCAGAACTTTAGCTACAACGCCCGCGCCAACGGTACGGCCGCCTTCACGGATTGCGAAACGCAGACCGTCGTCCATCGCGATCGGGTGGATCAGGGTAACAACCATTTTGATGTTGTCGCCCGGCATTACCATCTCTACGCCTTCCGGCAGTTCGATAGTACCAGTCACGTCAGTAGTACGGAAGTAGAACTGCGGACGGTAGCCTTTGAAGAACGGAGTATGACGGCCGCCTTCATCTTTGGACAGAATGTACACTTCAGATTCGAACTTGGTGTGCGGCTTGATGGTGCCCGGCTTAGCCAGTACCTGACCACGTTCGATTTCTTCACGTTTGATACCACGCAGCAGAACACCTACGTTCTCACCAGCACGGCCTTCGTCCAGCAGTTTGCGGAACATTTCAACGCCAGTACAGGTAGACTTCTGAGTCTCTTTGATACCAACGATTTCAACTTCTTCACCAACTTTGATGATACCGCGTTCTACACGACCGGTAACAACAGTACCACGACCGGAGATGGAGAATACGTCTTCGATCGGCAGCAGGAACGGCTTGTCAATCGCACGCTCTGGTTCCGGAATGTAAGAATCCAGGAAGCCAGCCAGTTCCAGGATTTTCGCTTCCCACTCTGCGTCGCCTTCCAGCGCTTTCAGAGCAGAACCACGAACGATCGGAGTGTCGTCGCCCGGGAAGTCGTACTGAGACAGAAGTTCACGAACTTCCATTTCAACCAGTTCCAGCAGCTCTTCGTCATCAACCATGTCACATTTGTTCAGGAACACGATGATGTACGGAACGCCTACCTGACGACCCAGCAGGATGTGCTCACGAGTCTGCGGCATCGGGCCGTCAGTCGCAGCAACTACCAGGATCGCGCCGTCCATCTGAGCAGCACCGGTGATCATGTTTTTAACATAGTCGGCGTGCCCCGGGCAGTCTACGTGTGCGTAGTGACGGGTCGGGGTGTCGTATTCAACGTGAGAAGTGTTGATGGTGATACCACGAGCTTTTTCTTCCGGCGCGTTATCGATCTGGTCGAATGCACGAGCAGCACCGCCGTAGGTTTTAGCCAGTACGGTGGTGATTGCAGCGGTCAGAGTAGTTTTACCGTGGTCAACGTGGCCGATAGTACCAACGTTAACGTGCGGTTTTGTACGTTCAAATTTTTCTTTAGACACGGCTATATTCCTTACTATAGTGCTCTCCCCTTCAGGAGAGAGCACGGGACTTTGGTATTAACCCTGAGGCTTATTTACCACGGGCTTCAATTACGGCCTGAGCAACGTTACTCGGCGCTTCATCATACTTCAGGAATTCCATAGTGTATGATGCGCGACCTTTGGTCAGAGAACGCAGCTGAGTTGCATATCCGAACATTTCAGACAGCGGTACTTCAGCGTGGATCTTAACGCCAGTAACTTCAGATTCCTGACCTTTGAGCATACCACGACGACGGCTCAAGTCACCGATAACGTCACCGGTGTTCTCTTCCGGAGTTTCTACTTCAACCTTCATGATCGGCTCAAGCAGAACTGGTTTCGCTTTCTTAAAGCCTTCTTTAAAGGCGATAGAAGCAGCCAGTTTAAACGCCAGTTCAGAGGAGTCAACGTCATGGTAAGAACCGAAGTGCAGACGAATACCCATGTCTACTACCGGGTAGCCTGCCAGCGGACCTGCTTTCAGCTGTTCCTGGATACCTTTATCAACGGCCGGGATGTATTCGCCAGGGATTACACCACCTTTAATGTCGTTGATGAACTCGTAGCCTTTCGGGTTAGAACCCGGCTCCAGCGGGTACATGTCGATAACAACATGACCATACTGACCACGACCACCAGACTGTTTCGCGTGTTTACCTTCAACATCGGTAACTTTCTGGCGGATAGTTTCACGGTAAGCAACCTGCGGTTTACCTACGTTCGCTTCAACGTTGAATTCACGCTTCATACGGTCAACGATGATGTCGAGGTGCAGCTCACCCATACCCGCGATGATGGTCTGGTTAGATTCTTCGTCAGTCCATACACGGAAAGACGGGTCTTCTTTAGCCAGACGGCCCAGAGCCAGACCCATTTTTTCCTGGTCAGCTTTGGTTTTCGGTTCAACTGCGATGGAGATTACCGGCTCAGGGAATTCCATACGTTCCAGAATGATCGGCGCATCCGGGTCACACAGGGTGTCACCAGTAGTTACGTCTTTCAGACCGATTGCAGCAGCGATGTCGCCCGCGCGAACTTCTTTGATCTCTTCACGTTTGTTAGCGTGCATCTGAACGATACGACCGAAACGCTCACGTGCAGCTTTCACGGAGTTCAGTACGGTATCACCAGAGTTAACCACACCGGAGTACACACGGAAGAAGGTCAGGTTACCAACAAACGGGTCGGTAGCGATTTTGAACGCCAGTGCAGAGAACGGCTCGTCATCACTTGCGTGACGCTCAGCCGGAGTGTCTTTACCGTCGTCCAGGATACCGTTGATCGCAGGTACGTCAACCGGGGATGGCAGGTAATCAATTACCGCATCCAGCATCGCCTGAACACCTTTGTTCTTGAACGCGGAACCACAGGTTACCAGGATGATTTCGTTGTTCAGAACGCGCTGACGCAGAGCACCTTTGATTTCTGCTTCAGTCAGTTCTTCACCACCCAGGTATTTTTCCATCAGCTCTTCAGAAGCTTCAGCTGCGGATTCGATCAGGTTCTGGTGCCATTCGTTAGCCAGTTCAACCATGTCTGCCGGGATATCTTCGTATTCGAAGGTTACGCCCTGGTCAGCGTCGTTCCAGTTGATAGCTTTCATTTTCACCAGGTCAACAACACCGGTGAAATGTTCTTCAGCACCAATCGCCAGCTGCAGCGGAACCGGGTTCGCGCCCAGACGGGTTTTGATCTGGTTAACAACTTTCAGGAAGTTCGCACCCATGCGGTCCATTTTGTTAACGAACGCAATGCGCGGAACTTTATATTTGTTTGCCTGACGCCATACGGTTTCAGACTGCGGCTGAACACCACCAACTGCGCAGTAAACCATTACCGCACCATCGAGAACACGCATGGAACGTTCTACTTCGATTG
Organism: Escherichia sp. Marseille-Q3837; assembly: GCF_916618735.1. Lineage (NCBI taxonomy): Bacteria > Pseudomonadati > Pseudomonadota > Gammaproteobacteria > Enterobacterales > Enterobacteriaceae > Escherichia > Escherichia sp. Marseille-Q3837. The sequence continues at coordinate 460,540 of NZ_CAKAKC010000001.1, forward strand.
TGAAGTCAACGTGCCCCGGGGTGTCGATGATGTTGATGCGATGCGGCTCATACTGCTTAGCCATACCAGACCAGAATGCAGTAGTCGCAGCGGAAGTGATGGTAATACCACGTTCCTGCTCCTGCTCCATCCAGTCCATGGTTGCAGCGCCGTCATGAACTTCACCGATTTTATGGTTTACACCGGTGTAGAACAGAATACGTTCGGTAGTAGTGGTTTTACCGGCGTCGATGTGCGCACTGATACCGATGTTACGGTAGCGTGCGATGGGTGTTGTACGAGCCATTTGTTTCCTCGTTTATCTTTTAGGCGTTCAATTTAAGTAGCCCAAAGCGGGCTGCTTACTGGAAGCGCCCGCCTGGTGACTAAAACTCCGAAGGGATTACCAACGGTAGTGTGCGAACGCCTTGTTGGCTTCGGCCATACGGTGAACGTCTTCACGTTTCTTAACTGCAGTACCTTTGTTTTCTGCAGCATCGGAAAGTTCGTTCGCCAGGCGCAGAGCCATGGATTTATCACCGCGTTTACGAGCAGCTTCAACGATCCAACGCATTGCCAGAGCATTACGACGAACCGGACGGACTTCAACTGGTACCTGATAAGTAGAACCACCAACGCGGCGAGACTTAACTTCGACAGTCGGGCGCACGTTTTCGAGAGCTACTTCGAATGCTTCCAGTTCAGATTTACCAGAACGCTGAGCCAGGGTCTCCAGCGCGCTGTATACGATAGATTCGGCAGTAGATTTTTTACCATCTACCATCAGGATATTTACAAATTTAGCCAGCAGTTCTGATCCGAACTTCGGATCCGGCAGAATTTTACGCTGACCAATGACGCGACGACGTGGCATGGAAATACTCCGTTGTTAATTCAGGATTGTCCAAAACTCTACGAGTTTAGTTTGACATTTAAGTTAAAACGTTTGGCCTTACTTAACGGAGAACCATTAAGCCTTAGGACGCTTCACGCCATACTTGGAACGAGCCTGCTTACGGTCTTTAACGCCGGAGCAGTCAAGCGCACCACGTACGGTGTGGTAACGAACACCCGGGAGGTCTTTAACACGACCGCCACGGATCAGGATCACGGAGTGCTCCTGCAGGTTGTGACCTTCACCACCGATGTAGGAAGTCACTTCGAAACCGTTAGTCAGACGAACACGGCATACTTTACGCAGTGCGGAGTTCGGTTTTTTAGGAGTGGTAGTATATACACGAGTACATACGCCACGTTTTTGCGGGCATGCTTCCAGCGCAGGCACGTTGCTTTTCGCAACTTTGCGAGCACGTGGTTTGCGTACCAGCTGGTTAACTGTTGCCATTAAATAGCTCCTGGTTTTAGCTTTTGCTTCGTAAACACGTAATAAAACGTCCTCACACAATATGAGGACGCCGAATTTTAGGGCGATGCCGAAAAGGTGTCAAGAAATATACAACGATCCCACCGTTACCAGGCGACCTGGCTGGTGTGCTTAACCGTAAGTCTGACGAAATCAGTATAGTCAATGGGAGTGATATCGTTCGAAATTCGACCAACCAAACCACGAGCGATGAGGTCTTCGTTCAGGGCATAGACCTTAATGGGGGCATTACGCAAACTTTCAAGGTAGCGGTTACCATCAGCTGCGGCAGTTACGCCATCCTGCAATAACAGCAGTTCATCCCCCTCGCTGAGCAGACGCAGCAGCGCAGGAAAATCCGTCAGCCAGGGTGAGCGATGTAATGTATGCAGCATGTAAGCCTCAAAATCTCAAAATAACATCGTAGTTGCCGAGTTCCCGACGTAATGCTTCTGCTTCGAGCGGAGTGACGTCGACAACAAAGGGTGTCTGCGGATCTAACCCACGTTCACGTAGTGAAGCCGCACAAACCCAGCACTGTTCAATATCATACAGCCCCAGCAGTTTAAAGGTTGCGATATAATCACGCGCCAGCACCGCATCGGGCTTTTGCCCAGGCAGAAGCTGAAAAACGCCATCGGCAATAAAGAAGACGGCGAGCTCGTCAGTTAATGCGGAAGTCGCCAATAAAGCATCTAATCCTTCACGGCCAGCAGCTGTACCATGAGGTGCAGTAGAAAAAACAAACGCAATTCGTTTCATCAGAACTGTACCACCCTGTCGCAAGTCAGCGAGGCTTCAGCCAGAGCGCCAAGACCACTTAATGTAAAGCCCGGCTGGAGATTTACAGATGCCAGACCGAGTCTTCCAGCTTCAGTTTCATCGACGATACCGCGACGTAATGCTGCCGCCACGCAAATGTTCAGCGCCACACCATGTTGTGTATTCAGTTGTTGCCAGCCACGCACAAGGTCAAATTCATCGCTTGCCGGTGAGGTCAATTGGTTAGCGTTATAGACCCCTTCACGATAGAAAAAGACGCTGCTTAACTCATGGCCTTCTGCTATCAGCGCCTGTGCAAACTGAAAAGCACTACTCGCCTGTTGCGTACCGTATGCTGGCCCGGTTACCACGATGGCAAAACGCATTACTTCTCTTGCCCCTGGAAATCACCGCTCTTGAACTGACGGATATAGAGATAAACAGTGTGCTTGGAGATGTTCAGACGATCTGCAACCTGGTTGATCGCGTCTTTAATATCGAAGATCCCTTTCTCGTAGAGATTCAGCACGATCTGACGATTTTTGGCGTTATTGGCAACATTGCGATCGGCATTCACTTCTTCGATGGTGAACTCCAGCGTTTGGGTAACCAGATCTTCAACAGAAGAGGCAAAGTTGACGCTTGAACCGACATCCGGGGTTTCTGGCGGCACAAAGGTACTCATGATCTGCGAGAAGGGAACATCAAGATTCATATTGATGCACAGCAGACCAATTACACGCTGTTCGCGGTTACGAATGGCGATAGTCAGGGACTTCATTAATACACCGCTTTTGGCGCGAGTAAAATAGCATTTAGAAACGCTGCTATCCGCCCCCGTCATATCGTGCAGCATACGCAGCGCCAGATCGGTAATCGGCGAACCAATCTTCCGGCCTGTATGTTCACCGTTGGCAATACGAATGGCTGAACATTTCAAATCCTGCAAAGAGTGCAAAACGATTTCACAGTGGGAGCCAATGAGCATCGCTAACCCGTCCACCACAGCTTCGTAGGATTTCAGAATATCAAAATCGGTCTGGTCGAAAGGACGTTGATCCAGTAAATCCAACTCACTGGTTTCATTGGTTAAAAGCGACCTGGACATGAAAAAAAACACTCCTTTTCAGGAGCCTGTCGTTAACTTTTCAGGGCAGGCTCATTAATGATGCGGGTAACTAAATTAATACAGCGGAGGTTCCGCTTTCCAGCACTAATTATATCCGGCCTGTAATAAAAAAAACCGCCGCCTGGTCAGGCGGCGGTTCTTAATGCTTATTTTTTAGCAGAATCTGCGGCTTTCGCATCGGCTTCTGGCTTCGCATCAGCCTTCGGCGCTGGTTTCACATCCAGCAACTCTACGTCAAATACCAGAGTAGAGTTTGGTGGGATCCCCGGAACACCCGCTTTACCGTAAGCCAACTCTGGTGGAATAACCAATTTGATCTTGCCACCTTTCTTGATGTTCTTCAGGCCTTCGGTCCAGCCGGGGATAACGCCGTCCAGACGGAAAGAGAGCGGTTCACCACGGGTGTAAGAGTTATCGAACTCTTTACCGTCGATCAGCGTACCCTTGTAGTTCACTACAACAGTATCGCTGTCTTTCGGTGCTTCACCTTTACCGGCTTCTACTACCTGATAAACCAGGCCAGTCGAAGAGGTTTTCACACCTTTCTCTTTAGCAAATTTCTCGCGGTACTCTTTGCCTTTAGCTTCGTTATCAGCCGCGTCTTTTTCCATCTTCGCCTGAGCAGAAGACTTCACGCGAGCTTCGAATGCTTGCAGAGTCTGTTCGATCTCTTGATCGGAAAGTTTGCTCTTATCGGCAAACGCATCCTGGACACCGGCGATCAGCTGATCTTTATCCAGCTTAATGCCCAACTTTTCTTGTTCTTGCAGAGAATTTTCCATGTAACGACCCAGCGAAGCACCCAGTGCGTAAGCTGATTTCTGATCGTCATTTTTGAACGCTGCTTTGCTGTCAGCAGTTGTGGCAGGTTTCGCCGCTTCGGCAGCAAAAGTAATTGGTGTATGCAGGGCAACGGCCATTGTGGTCGCCAGCAGCGTTACTTTAAACAGTGATTTCATCCATATCTCCAGGCTCGGGGCATCTCACCCCAGGGTTAACTATTATCAGAAGGGTACTATAAAGCGTTGTCGGATAAATCTACATACAGACACGCCCTATTATCATCTATTTTCAGACTCTTTTTGTTTAAATTAGTTTCGATGTCACGAAATGAGTGCTGTCTCTGGCAGCAAAGTTAAGTAGAATCCGCAGCGATCATTCGACCAAAGAGGTGAACCATGCAGGATTTATCGATGGAAGCACGCCTGGCAGAGCTGGAGAGCCGACTGGCTTTTCAGGAAATCACCATTGAAGAACTGAACGTCACGGTGACCGCTCATGAAATGGAGATGGCAAAACTGCGCGATCATCTGCGTCTGCTTACTGAGAAGTTAAAAGCCAGCCAGCCGTCGAACATCGCGTCGCAGGCTGAAGAAACGCCACCGCCACATTACTGAGGCGAAAAAAAAGCGGGTAATTCCCGCTTTTTTGATACCGTTACGGTATTAGTGGCAACCGCAACCGCCGTTACCTTTACCACCACAGCAGCCTTCGCCACCGTGTTCATGACCGTGATCGTGGCCATGGCCACCGCAGCAACCGTCATGGTCGTGATCGTGGTGATGATCGTGCGCGCCATGAACGTGACCATGAGCCAGTTCTTCTTCAGTCGCTTCGCGAATCGCCACAACTTCAACGTTGAATTTCAGGTTCTGACCCGCCAGCATGTGGTTACCATCAACCACGACGTGATCGTCTTCAACAGCAGTGATCTCAACCGGCACCGGGCCCTGGTCGGTTTCAGCCAGGAAACGCATACCTACCTGCAGTTCATCAACGCCCATAAATACGTCTTTAGGAACGCGCTGCACCAGGTTTTCGTCGTACTGGCCGTAAGCGTCGTTCGCGCCAACAGCTACATCAAATTTGTCGCCAACTTCATGACCTTCCAGCGCCGTTTCCAGGCCAGAGATCAGGGAACCGTGACCATGCAGGTAGTCCAGCGGCGCACTCACCGGAGACTCATCAACCAACACACCGTCTTCTGTACGTACCTGATAGGCCAGGCTGACCACCAGGTCTTTTGCTACTTTCATGATATCTCCTGAGCATGGGAAGAATAGTGGCGCAGATTGTATCGGAATTCTGCTGCCGTGTACTCACTAGCTTAAAAAAACTCGGCGCATATCGCTAGTCCGGATGAAAAATCCCAATCACTTGCTCATCTTTGCGAACGTGATCGCGGGCTTCTTTATCGGCTTCACGCATCTGATGCCCACACTTAACACATTCAACAATATCAATATTATTTTCGCGCCACATCGCCATTGAGTCTTGCGCCTGACAGGCTGGACATTTCGCGCCAGCAATAAAACGTTTTCGGATTGCCATCTTCGCCCTCTACTCAAATTCATCCCAGCCATCCATTTGGCGTCGTTCTTGTTGCATTTCACGCTGGAAAATCTCTTCCAGTTCGCGTCGGGCTTCCCTGGCGCGAGAAATTTGTACGGTATCAGCGTGCATCGGGATAAGTTCCCGCAGCATTCGCATATCCAGGCGACGAAAATGCAGTTGCGCCCGCTGCGCCTGGTGTGGATGCATACCTAGCGACACTAACGTCTTGCGCCCCAGCTCTAACGCACTGGAGAATGTTTCACGGGAAAACTGTGTCACCCCTGCTTGTAATAACTCATGTGCTTCGACACGTCCGCGCGCTCGCGCAAGAATATGCAAATGCGGGAAGTGCTGCTGGCATATTTCCACCAGCTTCATGGTGTCTTCCGGCTCGTTACAGGTAATGACGATAGACTCAGCGGCCTCTGCACCCGCAGAACGTAAAAGATCTACCTGCGTAGCGTCGCCGTAATAAACTTTGTAGCCATATTTGCGCATCAGGTTCACGGCGCTGATGTCCCGCTCCAGCACGGTAATGCGCATTTTATTCGCCATCAGTAAACGACCAATCACCTGACCAAAACGCCCAAAGCCCACGACAATGACCTGCGGTTTATCATCGTTGACCCACGGTTTTTCATCTTCTTCTTCCGTTCCGTTAAACTGGCGGGATAGCCATTTATCCACCAGCTTCATCAGCAGCGGCGTGGTCATCATGGAAAGCGTGACCGTCACCAGTAACAGCGCCATCTGGTCGCCCTGGAATAAGCGTTGTGAAGAAGCGGTAGAAAAGAGCACAAAGGCAAATTCACCGCCCTGGCTCAGCACGCCAGCAAACTGCATCCGCTCAGAACTGCGCACGCCATACAGGCGCGCTAACAGATACAGCACAAGAATTTTCACCGCCACCAGCACGACCACGCTTATCACTACCCACAACAGATGGGTATAAAGCACCCCGAGGTTTAGCGACATCCCGACGGAGATAAAAAATAGCCCGAGCAGTAAGCCTTTAAACGGATCGATAGCCGTTTCCAGTTCATGGCGATATTCACTTTCCGCCAGCAGCACGCCCGCAATAAACGTACCGAGCGCCATCGACAGCCCCAGCGCATCCATAAACAATGCGGAACCCAGCACCAGCAGCAGCGTCGCGGCGGTGAACACTTCCCGCACGCCAGAAGCTGCAATAAAACGGAATACCGGGCGCAGTAAATAGCGCCCACCAATCAACATACCGACAAATGCCAGCACCTTCATGCCGATCTTCATCCAGTCGAAATGTTCGTCTGCCGAACCCGCCAACAATGGCACTAACGCCAGCGCCGGGATCACCGCCAGATCCTGAAATAGCAGAACCGAAAACCCGAGCTGCCCGGATTCGCTTCGATTCATCCCTTTCTCACGCATCAGTTGCAACGCCATTGCGGTTGAAGACATCGCCAGACCAATGCCACCTACCACCGCCGCCTGCCAGGCGAAATCCGTCAGCATCAATAATCCCGCCAGCAACGCCGCGCTTAACAGTACCTGTGCCGCGCCTACGCCAAAAATCGAGCGTCGCAATTGCCAAAGCTTGGAGGGATTCAACTCCAGCCCAATGATAAACATCAGGAACACCACGCCGAGTTCCGAAAAGTGGAGGATCTCATCGACGTCGCTAATAAACCCAAGCCCCCATGGGCCAATCGCAATCCCTGCCAGCAAATATCCCAACACAGCGCCAATACCCAGCCGCGATGCCAGCGGCACCGCAGCCACCGCCGCGAAGAGAAACAGCACTCCCGCGAGTAAAAAATCGGAACCTTCCATCAGCGGCCTCCTGGGGGCAGTGGATTTGCCAGCCAGTCGCCGTAGGCTCTGGCGTGACTCGCCAGCTCCTGTGCGCTTTGCCGTCTCGCCCAGTAAATAATAATGGGGCTTAACCAATGCATCCGGCACATGCCCGCCGCCAGTTCAAAGGGGCGCAGAACATCGCTCATCGGGTAGCGATTCAACGCGTCATAACGGTAAGCACTTTCCGGCTCGCCAGTGGTGATCACGCTACGCCAGTACTTTCCCGCCAGTTGGTTTCCCCCCGGCCCGCTGGCAAAACCACGGCTTAATACCCGGTCCAGCCACTCTTTCAGTAGCGCCGGGCAGCTATAGGTATAAAGAGGATGCTGAAAGACAATCACCTCGTGCTCGCGCAGTAATGCCTGCTCACGGGGGATATCAATAAAAAAATCGGGATAGTGCGCGTAAAGGTCGTGCACGGTAACATTGCTGAGCTGCGTGGCCGGTTTAAGCAGTACCCGGTTTGCCACCGAGTCCTGAGATTCCGGATGGGCATACAGCAGCAAAACTTTCGCTGGCTGAGACATCATCCCCCTCCCGGTATGGTTTTTGTGTATAGTCGCTGTTTTGGGCTACCATTGCGCCCGGTGCGGCAGCTCGCCCATACATTACATTATCATAATGATAAGTTAACATAGTCTGAACATACGGCGCCTTATGATTGTTTTCTCCTCGTTACAAATTCGTCGCGGCGTGCGCGTCCTGCTGGATAATGCCACCGCCACCATCAACCCTGGGCAGAAAGTCGGCCTGGTGGGTAAAAACGGCTGTGGTAAATCTACCCTGCTGGCATTGCTGAAAAATGAAATCAGCGCCGACGGCGGCAGCTACACCTTTCCTGGTAACTGGCAACTGGCGTGGGTGAATCAGGAAACGCCGGCGCTACCGCAACCTGCGCTGGAATATGTCATTGATGGCGACCGCGAATATCGCCAACTGGAAGCGCAGCTGCACGACGCCAACGAACGTAACGACGGGCACGCCATCGCCACCATTCATGGCAAGCTGGATGCTATCGACGCGTGGAGTATTCGCTCCCGCGCCGCCAGCCTGCTGCACGGCCTCGGTTTCAGCAACGAACAACTGGAGCGCCCGGTGAGTGATTTCTCCGGTGGCTGGCGTATGCGTCTTAACCTCGCCCAGGCGCTGATTTGCCGTTCAGACTTGCTGCTGCTCGACGAACCGACTAACCACCTCGATCTCGATGCCGTTATCTGGCTGGAAAAATGGTTAAAGAGCTATCAGGGCACGCTGATCCTGATCTCTCACGACCGCGACTTCCTCGATCCGATCGTCGATAAAATTATTCATATCGAACAGCAAAGCATGTTCGAGTACACCGGTAACTACAGCTCGTTTGAAGTGCAGCGCGCCACCCGCCTGGCGCAGCAACAGGCGATGTACGAAAGCCAACAAGAACGTGTAGCGCATCTGCAAAGCTATATCGACCGTTTCCGTGCCAAAGCCACTAAAGCGAAGCAGGCACAGAGCCGCATTAAGATGCTTGAGCGCATGGAGCTGATTGCCCCCGCGCACGTCGATAACCCGTTCCGCTTTAGCTTCCGCGCGCCGGAAAGCCTGCCTAATCCGTTGTTGAAGATGGAAAAAGTCAGTGCGGGCTATGGCGATCGCATTATTCTCGACTCGATAAAACTGAATCTGGTGCCGGGTTCGCGCATTGGTCTGTTAGGCCGAAACGGCGCGGGTAAATCGACATTAATCAAACTGTTAGCCGGTGAACTTGCGCCAGTCAGCGGAGAAATTGGCCTGGCGAAAGGGATCAAACTCGGCTACTTCGCCCAGCATCAACTGGAATACCTGCGCGCTGACGAATCGCCTATTCAGCATCTGGCGCGTTTAGCACCGCAGGAACTGGAGCAAAAACTGCGTGACTATCTCGGCGGTTTTGGTTTCCAGGGCGATAAAGTGACGGAAGAAACGCGCCGCTTCTCCGGTGGCGAAAAAGCGCGCCTGGTGCTGGCTTTAATTGTCTGGCAGCGCCCGAATCTGCTGCTGCTCGACGAACCAACCAACCACCTTGACCTCGACATGCGCCAGGCACTCACCGAAGCATTGATCGAGTTTGAAGGCGCGCTGGTTGTCGTCTCGCACGACCGTCATTTGCTGCGTTCCACCACTGACGATCTCTACCTGGTTCACGATCGTAAAGTCGAACCGTTCGACGGCGATCTGGAAGATTATCAACAGTGGTTGAGCGACGTACAAAAGCAGGAAAACCAGACCGACGAAGCGCCAAAAGAGAACGCGAACAGCGCCCAGGCACGTAAAGATCAAAAGCGTCGGGAAGCAGAGTTGCGTGCGCAAACCCAGCCGCTGCGTAAAGAGATCGCCCGTCTGGAAAAAGAGATGGAGAAGCTGAACGCGCAACTGGCGCAGGCGGAAGAGAAACTTGGCGACAGCGAGCTGTATGACCAGAGCCGTAAAGCAGAACTGACCGCCTGCCTGCAACAACAAGCCAGCGCCAAATCCGGGCTGGAAGAGTGCGAAATGGCGTGGCTGGAAGCCCAGGAGCAACTGGAACAGATGCTCCTGGAAGGCCAAAGCAACTGATGGCGCAGATAACGACGACCGATGCCAATGTATTCAGCAGCAGTGCTGAATTTACCCCTATGCGCGGCTTTAGCAATTGTCATCTCCAAACCATGCTACCGCGTCTGTTTCGTCGTCAGGTGAAATTCATCCCGCACTGGCAGCGGCTGGAGTTGCCCGACGGCGACTTTGTCGATCTCGCGTGGAGTGAAGACCCCACACAAGCGAAGCATAAACCGCGTCTGGTGGTCTTCCACGGTCTCGAAGGCAGCCTCAATAGTCCTTATGCACATGGTCTGGTTGAGGCAGTGCAAAAGCGCGGCTGGCTGGGCGTGGTGATGCATTTTCGCGGGTGCAGCGGTGAACCAAACCGGATGCACCGCATTTACCATTCGGGCGAAACCGAAGATGCCAGTTGGTTTTTACGCTGGCTGCAACGCGAATTTGGTCATGCGCCAACGGCTGCCGTCGGCTATTCGCTCGGCGGTAATATGCTGGCCTGTTTGCTGGCCAAAGAAGGCAATGACCTCCCGATTGATGCGGCGGCGATTGTCTCTGCACCGTTTATGCTGGAAGCCTGTAGTTATCACATGGATAAAGGCTTCTCCCGCGTTTATCAGCGTTACTTGCTGAACTTGTTAAAAGCCAATGCTGCGCGCAAACTGGCGGCCTACCCCGGAACGCTGCCGATTAATCTCGCACAGTTGAAATCGGTACGCCGCATCCGCGAATTTGACGATCTGATCACCGCCAAAATTCACGGCTACGCCGACGCTATCGACTATTATCGTCAGTGTAGCGCCATGCCGATGCTCAATCGGATCGCCAAACCCACGCTGATTATTCACGCCAAAGACGATCCGTTTATGGATCATCAGGTGATCCCGAAACCGGAAAATCTCCCACCACAGGTGGAGTATCAACTGACGGAACATGGCGGTCATGTTGGCTTTATTGGCGGTACATTACTTCATCCGCAAATGTGGCTGGAGTCACGCATTCCTGACTGGTTATCAACGTATCTGGAGGCGAAATCATGTTGATTCCGTGGCAAGACATCTCCCCCGAAACGCTGGAAAATTTAATTGAAAGCTTTGTGTTACGTGAAGGCACCGATTATGGTGAACATGAGCGTACACTTGAACAGAAAGTCGCCGACGTCAAACGCCAGCTACAGTGCGGAGAAGCGGTGCTGGTATGGTCGGAGCTGCACGAAACGGTCAATATCATGCCGCGCAGTCAGTTTCGCGAATAACCTGCAACCGTCGGCGGACGAGATAATAATGATAGCTAAGTCATGGAGTTACTATGTCTGCCAAACATCCGGTCATTGCGGTAACAGGATCCAGCGGCGCGGGAACCACCACTACCAGCCTCGCGTTTCGAAAAATCTTCGCGCAGTTAAATCTGCGCTCAGCCGAGGTAGAAGGCGACAGTTTTCACCGTTACACCCGCCCGGAAATGGACATGGCGATCCGCAAAGCGCGCGACGCCGGGCGGCATATCAGTTACTTCGGCCCCGAAGCTAACGACTTCGGCCTGCTGGAACAAACCTTCATTGAATACGGCCTGAGCGGCAAAGGGAAATCTCGCAAATATCTGCATACCTACGACGAAGCCGTACCGTGGAATCAGGTGCCAGGTACGTTTACCCCGTGGCAGGCGCTGCCAGAACCCACCGATGTGCTGTTTTATGAAGGTTTGCACGGCGGCGTGGTCACACCACAACATAACGTCGCGCAGCATGTGGATTTACTGGTTGGTGTAGTGCCTATCGTTAACCTGGAGTGGATTCAAAAACTCATTCGCGATACCGGCGAGCGCGGGCACTCGCGAGAAGCGGTGATGGACTCGGTAGTTCGCTCAATGGAAGACTATATCAACTACATCACACCGCAGTTTTCTCGCACCCACATTAACTTCCAGCGCGTCCCCACCGTTGACACCTCAAACCCCTTCGCCGCAAAAGGCATCCCATCGCTGGATGAAAGCTTTGTGGTAATCCATTTTCGAAATCTGGAAGGAATCGATTTCCCCTGGCTGTTGGCGATGCTGCAAGGCTCGTTCATTTCCCACATCAATACATTAGTGGTGCCGGGCGGCAAAATGGGTCTGGCAATGGAGTTAATTATGCTGCCGCTGGTGCAACGACTGATGGAAGGGAAGAAAATCGAGTAACTCTGCTATTAAGCCGGATAAAATACTCTCCGGCTTCACAACGGGATAGTTAAATCACGCGGCAACCACTTCATACGAGTGAGTAATATTTACCGCTTTTTCCAGCATCAACGCGACTGAGCAATACTTCTCGGCTGAGAGATCAACCGCACGCGCAACCGCTGCATCCTTCAGGTTGCGACCGGTGACGATAAAATGCAGATTAATGTGCGTAAACAGGCGTGGTGCCTCTTCGCGGCGTTCAGAGGTCAATTTTACTTCACAATCGACCACATCCTGACGCCCTTTTTGCAGGATAGAAACCACATCAATGGCGCTGCAACCACCCGCCGCCATCAACACCATTTCCATCGGACTTGGCGCTTTATCGCCTGAGTTGCCGTCCATTAAAATCTGGTGACCAGAGGCGGATTCGCCCAGAAAGGTTAACCCTTCGACCCACTTCACACGCGCTTGCATAATCGAAACTCCATTGCGTCAATTTTCCTGACAGAGTACGCGTACTGACCAAATCGCGCAACGGAAGGCGACCTGGGTCATGCTGAAGCGAGACACCAGGAGACACAACGCGAAAGCTATGCTAAAACAGTCAGGATGCTACAGTAATACATTGATGTACTGCATGTATGTAAAGGACGTCACATTACCGTGCAGTTCAGTTGATAGCCCCTTCCCAGGTAGCGGGAAGCACATTTCGGCAATCCAGAGACAGCGGCGTTTTCTGGCTCTGGAGAAAGCTTATAACAGAGGATAACCGCGCATGGTGCTTGGCAAACCGCAAACAGACCCGACTCTCGAATGGTTCTTGTCTCATTGCCACATTCATAAGTACCCATCCAAGAGCACGCTTATTCACCAGGGTGAAAAAGCGGAAACGCTGTACTACATCGTTAAAGGCTCTGTGGCAGTGCTGATCAAAGACGAGGAGGGTAAAGAAATGATCCTCTCTTATCTGAATCAGGGTGATTTTATTGGCGAATTGGGCCTGTTTGAAGAAGGCCAGGAACGTAGCGCATGGGTACGTGCGAAAACCGCCTGTGAAGTGGCTGAAATTTCCTACAAAAAATTCCGCCAATTAATTCAGGTAAACCCGGATATTCTGATGCGTCTCTCCGCACAGATGGCACGTCGCCTGCAAGTCACTTCAGAGAAAGTGGGCAACCTGGCATTCCTCGATGTAACAGGCCGCATTGCACAGACTCTGCTGAACCTGGCAAAACAACCGGATGCCATGACTCACCCGGACGGTATGCAAATCAAAATTACCCGTCAGGAAATCGGTCAGATTGTCGGCTGTTCTCGTGAAACCGTGGGGCGCATTCTGAAGATGCTGGAAGATCAGAACCTGATCTCCGCACACGGTAAAACCATCGTCGTTTACGGCACTCGTTAATCCCGTCGGAGTGGCGCGTTACTGAGTAGCGCGCCATTTTGTTTAACCCGATGTGGCGCAGACTGATTTACCATCCTGATATCAACTATGCACTACGACAAACGCTGGTGCTATGTTTGCCCGTGGCCGTTGGTCTATTGCTTGGCGAATTAAGGCTTGGGCTGCTCTTTTCCCTCGTCCCCGCCTGTTGCAATATTGCGGGGCTTGATACGCCCCATAAACGCTTTTTCAAACGTTTAATTATTGGTGCGTCGCTGTTTGCCACCTGCAGCTTGCTAACACAACTGCTGCTGGAAAAAGATATCCCCCTGCCATTTCTGCTGACAGGGTTAACGTTGATACTTGGCGTTACTGCCGAGTTAGGGCCATTACACGCAAAATTACTTCCCGCATCGCTGCTGGCAGCTATTTTTACCTTAAGTCTGGCGGGATACATGCCCGTCTGGGAACCGTTGCTCATCTATGCGTTGGGTACACTCTGGTATGGGCTGTTTAACTGGTTTTGGTTCTGGCTCTGGCGCGAACAACCGCTACGCGAGTCACTTAGCCTGCTGTACCGTGAACTGGCAGATTATTGCGAAGCCAAATACAGCCTGCTTACCCAGCACACCGATCCTGAAAAAGCGTTGCCACCGCTGCTGGAACGCCAGCAAAAAGCGGTCGATTTAATTACTCAGTGCTATCAGCAAATGCATATGCTTTCCGCGCAAAATAATACCGATTACAAGCGGATGCTGCGCATTTTCCAGGAGGCGCTGGATTTACAGGAACACATCTCGGTCAGTTTGCATCAGCCAGAAGAGGTGCAAAAGCTGGTCGAGCGTAGCCATGCGGAGGAGGTTATCCGCTGGAATGCGCAAACCGTCGCCACTCGCCTGCGCGTGCTGGCTGATGACATTCTTTACCATCGCCTGCCGACGCGTTTTACGATGGATAAGCAAATTGGCGCACTGGAAAAAATCGCCCGCCAGCATCCGGATAACCCTGTAGGGCAATTCTGCTACTGGCATTTCAGCCGCATCGCCCGCGTGCTGCGAACGCAAAAACCACTCTATACCCGTGACTTACTGGCCGATAAACAGCGCCGAATGCCGTTACTCCCGGCGCTGAAAAGCTATCTTTCCCTGAAATCGCCAGCACTGCGTAATGCAGGACGACTGAGTGTGATGTTAAGCGTTGCCAGCCTGATGGGCACCGCGCTGCATCTGCCGAAATCCTATTGGATACTAATGACGGTATTGCTGGTGACGCAAAATGGTTATGGCGCGACTCGTCTGCGAATTGTGAATCGTTCTGTCGGAACCGTGGTTGGATTAATTATTGCAGGTGTTGCACTGCACTTTAAAATCCCTGAAGGTTACACCCTGACGCTGATGCTTTTCACCACGCTCGCCAGTTACCTGATATTGCGCAAAAACTACGGCTGGGCGACGGTCGGTTTTACCATTACCGCTGTATATACCCTGCAACTGTTATGGCTGAATGGCGAGCAGTACATCATCCCCCGTCTAATCGATACTATCATCGGTTGTCTGATTGCCTTCGGCGGCACAGTTTGGCTGTGGCCGCAGTGGCAGAGCGGCTTATTGCGCAAGAACGCCCATGACGCCTTAGAAACTTACCAGGAGGCCATTCGTCTGATCCTCAGTAAAGATCCGCAACCTACGCCACTAGCCTGGCAACGAATGCGGGTTAATCAGGCGCATAACACCTTGTATAACTCATTGAACCAGGCGATGCAGGAACCGGCGTTTAACAGCCATTATCTGGCAGATATGAAACTGTGGGTTACGCATAGTCAGTTTATTGTTGAGCATATTAATGCCATGACCACGCTGGCGCGGGAGCACCGGGCATTGCCGCCGGAACTGGCGCAGGAGTATTTGCAGTCTTGTGAAATCGCTATTCAACGCTGTCAGCAGCGGCTGGAATATGATGAACCGGGGAGTTCTGGTGACGCCAATATCATAGACTCGCCAGAGATGCTGCCACACGAAGGCGCGTCTGGCACGCTGGAGCAGCATTTACAACGCGTTATTGGCCATCTGAATACAATGCACACCATTTCAGCGATGGCCTGGCGGCAGCGACCGCATCACGGGATTTGGTTGAGTCGGAAGTTACGGGATTCGAAGGCGTAATATCATTATTGCCAGAAGCAAACCGTAGGTCGGATTAGGCGTTCACGCCGCATCCGACATGCTTTGCCTGATGCGACGATGACACGTCTTATTACGCCTCAACCACCTTCGCCACCGCGCGGGCAAAACGTTGCATCCCTTCATCGATATCCGCATCTTCCACCACCAGCGATGGTGCAAAACGCATCACATCTGTCCCGGCGTTCAGCACCATTACGCCAGCCTCGGCGCCCGCATAAAGGAAATCGCGCGCCCGACCTTTGTACTGTGGCTTAAGCTCGGCACCAATCAACAACCCCATACCGCGAATATCGCTAAACACATCAAACTGCTGATCTATCTTCTGCAAATGGTCAACAAAACGCTGGCGTTTCGCCTGAATGCCTTCCAGCACTTCAGGGGTATTGATGATATCAAAGGCCGCGCCAGCTACTGCACAGGCCAGCGGATTACCGCCGTAGGTGGAACCATGCGAACCAGGATGAAACGCAGAAGCAATCTCCGCCGTAGTCAGCATGGCGCTAATCGGAAAGCCACCACCTAACGCTTTCGCGGAAGTCAGAATATCCGGCGTCACGCCATAGTGCATATAAGCAAACAGATCGCCGGTGCGCCCCATCCCACACTGCACTTCATCAAATACCAGCAATGCCTGATGCTGATCGCACAGTTCGCGCAAGCCCTGCAAAAACGCTGGCGTCGCCGCCGTCACGCCCCCCTCGCCCTGAATCGGCTCAACCACCACCGCGCAGGTGTGATCATCCATCACTGCTTTCACTGCGTGGAGATCGTTAAAGGGAACGTGAATGATGTCTGCCGGTTTTGGCCCAAAGCCGTCGGAATATTTCGGCTGCCCGCCTACCGAGACGGTAAACAGCGAGCGTCCATGAAAGGCGTTATGGAAGGCAATAATTTTGGTTTTGAACGGGCTATGGCGCACGCAAGCGTAATGACGCGCCAGTTTAAAGGCCGTTTCGTTGGCTTCCGTCCCGGAGTTCATAAACACCACGCGTTCGGCAAAGGTTGCCTCGATCAGCTTACGCCCGAGACGCAGCGCCGGTTCATTGGTGAAAACGTTGCTGATATGCCATAGCGTTTCCCCCTGGGTTTTTAACGCTTCCACCAGCGCCGGATGGCAATGGCCTAATGCCGTAACCGCAATGCCACCCGCGAAATCGACGTACTCTTTGCCTTGCTGATCCCAGACTCGGCTGCCCTGACCTTTTACCGGAATAAACTCTGCCGGTGCATAAATCGGCAGGATCACTTCATCGAAAGTCGCGCGTGTAATTGCTGCTTGTTCAGTTGCCATCTCATGATCACCCTGTTACGCATAAATCAATGTGAAATTATAATCACAAAATATGCATAAAAAATCACTAGATAGCAACCAGAAATCAGCGATGCAGGAAATTCGCCAGCAATTGATGCCCCTGTTCGCTGAGAATGCTTTCCGGGTGGAACTGCACACCTTCAAGATCCCACTGGCGATGGCGAATCCCCATAATCTCGCGGGTTTCGCTCCAGGCAGTCACGTCAAAGCACGCTGGCAATGAGTCAGGTTCTACCACCAGCGAATGGTAGCGCGTCACGGTGAGTGGATTTGCCAGACCGCGAAATACCCCCTGGCCGTTATGCGTAATCGGTGAAGTTTTGCCGTGCATGACCTTTGCGGCGCGCACGACTTTGCCGCCAAAAGCCTGCGCCATCGCCTGATGACCGAGGCAGACGCCAAGAATCGGCAAGCGTCCGGCATAGTGACGAATAGTCTCAAGGGAGATCCCGGCTTCATTGGGCGTACAGGGGCCAGGTGAGATGACAATTTTCTGCGGTTTAAGGGCGTCGATATCCGCCAGCGTCAACGCATCGTTGCGCTTAACCAGCACATCCGCCCCCAGTTCACAAAAGTACTGGTAGAGGTTCCAGGTGAAAGAATCGTAGTTATCAATAAGCAGGATCATGGCGGCTCCGGTACGAAAGAACCGCGCTATTTTACTCAGATTCCCCGGCTTCGCTTACCACTTTGCTAAATATCGTCTGCAGCGCAGAGAGATCGCCCATAGCCCCGCTCTGATTTGCCTGATTCCAGGTCTCTTTTTCGATACCCTGCCAGCTCAGTTGATAGCCCGCATGAACAGCCAGTTGCTCGAAGAAGATCCGCTGTGCCAGGCCACTTCCCGCACGGAATGGATGCAGGACATTGATTTCACAATAGTAGTGCGCCAGCCGCTCGACGAACTTCGCTTTCTCAAGGCCGACCAGGTAACCTTCTTCCTCCAGAGCCTGCATCAGGGCATTGCCCTCTTTTTCAATATAGGCAAAGTGGCAGAACGGTGTATCCCCCTGATAAATATCGACTTCACGCAGTTGCCCCGCCCAGTCGAAAATATCCTGATACAGCTGGCGATGAATAGCGCGCAAATGCGGTAAACCACGCACCAACGGACCAAGCTCAATGGTCGCGGCACGCAGCGCCGTCATTTCGTAAGCCGCCTGCTCCAGCCGCTGCTGTTGGCGGATATCCAGCCGATTACGCATGATATCGAGGCCAGGATAGAGATACGGGTCGCGCCCTTCGCCGAATTTATCGCTCATAGTGCCTCCTTAGCTCTTCAAGGCGCACCAAAGCCTCAGCGGCAGTAAGAGTGACTAATGGCATCTCGACGCCTTCAAGACGGCGACTGGCCTGGAAATTACGATTACGCTGAAGCTCCCAGAGACGGGACTTTTGCTTATCGGTGAGTTTCTTCACTGGATGCCTCCCTGAACGTGTCCATTTGCCACAAGTATAAGCGGCAAATCCGGGTTACGCCGGAAGAGCAGATGCGCGGACAATTTTGCCCGCGCGAGAAATCGTTACGGCAGGACTTTAGCGGAAAGGATAACGACCGGCTTTGACGGCACATTCTGGTATGGACCAACGTCATGAGTCGGCACCTGGGAAATCTTATCGGCAACGTCCATACCTTTCACCACTTTACCAAAGACGGCGTAGCCGAAATCACGCTGACCGTGGTCAAGGAAGGCATTGTCGGCTACGTTGATAAAGAACTGACTGGTTGCGCTGTCTTTGTCCGCAGTTCGCGCCATAGCAATAGTGCCGCGCGTATTGCGCAGGCCGTTATCGGCTTCATTTTTGATTGGCGGGTTTGGTTTTTTTTCTGCATCTGCTCGGTAAATCCGCCGCCCTGAATCATAAAGCCAGGGGTAACGCGGTGAAAGGTGGTGTTGTTATAAAAACCACTGTTCACATAATCGACAAAGTTTTGCACTGATACCGGCGCTTTCTGGCTATCCAGCTCCAGTTCGATATTACCAGCAGAGGTTGTTAACAATACGTGCGGATCCCCTTTCGCTGCCATTGCTACGGGTGAGAGAGCAGAAAGAGCGAAAACAGCAGCCATCGCCGCCAGGGTCGATTTGAACATGAGATTTCCTTAACAAACAGAGCAGAAAAAAAGCAAGTGGAGAGATTCTAAATAGCCTTCAATAACAAGGCCATTCCTTTACCTAATTTTACGTACTTGAAATATATGTAACCTGATGATCACTTTTATTTCGTGATCAGAATCACTTTAATGTTTGCAAATTAGCAACCGTTTGCAATTAAATATTTAATCAGATCACAAAATCACCTAAAATCGCCCGCTCACAGCATATCCACTATGCCATTTATCTTTTAACGCAGGCCAATCATGACTAACAGCAATCGCATCAAGCTCACATGGATTAGCTTTCTTTCCTACGCACTGACCGGTGCGTTGGTTATTGTCACCGGGATGGTGATGGGAAATATCGCCGATTATTTCAATCTGCCCGTTTCCAGTATGAGTAATACCTTCACCTTCCTCAACGCCGGCATTTTAATCTCTATCTTCCTCAACGCATGGCTGATGGAAATCGTCCCGTTGAAAACGCAGTTACGTTTTGGCTTTCTCCTGATGGTGCTGGCGGTTGCCGGTTTGATGTTCAGCCACAGCCTGGCGCTGTTCTCGGCGGCGATGTTCATCCTTGGGGTGGTCAGCGGTATCACCATGTCGATTGGTACATTCCTGGTAACGCAAATGTATGAAGGGCGCCAGCGCGGTTCCCGTCTGCTGTTTACCGACTCCTTCTTCAGTATGGCCGGGATGATTTTCCCGATGATCGCCGCATTTCTGCTGGCGCGCAGCATTGAGTGGTACTGGGTTTATGCCTGCATCGGGTTGGTGTACGTCGCTATTTTTATTCTGACCTTCGGCTGTGAGTTCCCGGCGCTGGGCAAACATGCGTCAAAAGCTGACGCCCCGGTAGCGAAAGAAAAGTGGGGGATCGGCGTGCTGTTTCTCTCGATTGCTGCGCTGTGCTACATCCTCGGTCAGCTAGGTTTTATCTCCTGGGTGCCAGAGTACGCCAAAGGTCTGGGCATGAGCCTGAACGACGCGGGTACGCTGGTAAGCAACTTCTGGATGTCGTACATGGTCGGCATGTGGGCGTTCAGCTTTATTCTGCGTTTCTTTGACCTGCAACGTATTCTGACCGTGCTGGCAGGCCTGGCTGCGATTCTGATGTACGTCTTTAACACCGGAACACCAGCGCATATGGCATGGTCTATTCTTGCTCTGGGCTTCTTCTCCAGCGCAATCTATACCACCATCATCACGCTGGGTTCCCAGCAGACAAAAGTACCATCGCCAAAACTGGTTAACTTCGTACTCACCTGTGGAACCATCGGCACCATGCTGACCTTTGTGGTTACCGGTCCGATCGTAGAACATAGCGGTCCACAGGCGGCACTGCTCACTGCAAACGGTCTGTACGCTGTGGTATTCGTGATGTGCTTCCTGTTAGGTTTTGTCAGCCGTCACCGTCAGCACAACACCCTGACCTCTCATTAATTGCCAATGCCGGGCGGCACTTTTGTCGTCCGGCTTATTCAGCTCTTCTCCCGCAACGTGCCTTCATCTCTATAAATGCTTTTATTTTGTCTGTTTTTTGCACAAACATGAAATATCAGACAATTCCGTGACTTAAGAATATTTATACAAATCAGCAATATACCTCTTAAGGAGTATATAAAGGTGAATTTGATTTGCATCAATAAGTGGGGTTGCTGAATCGTTAAGGTAGGCGGTAATAGAAAAGAAATCGAGGCAAAAATGAGCAAAGTCAGACTCGCAATTATCGGTAACGGTATGGTCGGCCATCGCTTTATCGAAGATCTTCTTGATAAATCTGATGCGGCCAACTTTGATATTACCGTTTTCTGTGAAGAACCGCGCATCGCTTATGACCGCGTACACCTCTCGTCTTACTTCTCTCACCACACCGCCGAAGAGCTGTCGCTGGTGCGCGAAGGCTTTTACGAGAAACACGGCATTAAAGTTCTGGTCGGCGAACGCGCTATCACCATCAACCGTCAGGAGAAGGTGATTCACTCCAGCGCCGGGCGTACCGTTTATTATGACAAGCTGATCATGGCGACCGGTTCCTACCCGTGGATCCCGCCGATCAAAGGTTCTGATACCCAGGATTGCTTTGTCTATCGCACCATTGAAGACCTCAACGCGATTGAATCCTGCGCCCGTCGCAGCAAGCGCGGTGCCGTTGTTGGCGGTGGCCTGTTAGGTCTGGAAGCCGCTGGCGCGCTGAAAAACTTAGGCATTGAAACCCACGTTATCGAATTTGCCCCTATGCTGATGGCGGAACAGCTTGATCAGATGGGCGGCGAGCAGCTGCGTCGCAAAATCGAAAGTATGGGCGTGCGCGTTCACACCAGCAAAAACACCCTTGAAATTGTGCAGGAAGGTGTCGAAGCGCGTAAAACCATGCGTTTTGCCGACGGTAGCGAGCTGGAAGTTGACTTTATCGTCTTCTCTACCGGTATCCGTCCGCGCGATAAGCTGGCGACCCAGTGTGGTCTGGACGTTGCTCCGCGTGGGGGTATCGTAATCAATGATTCCTGCCAGACTTCCGATCCGGATATCTACGCTATCGGTGAATGCGCAAGCTGGAACAACCGTGTCTTTGGTCTGGTCGCACCAGGTTACAAAATGGCGCAGGTCGCCGTTGACCACATTCTCGGTAGCGAAAACGCCTTTGAAGGCGCTGACCTTAGCGCCAAGCTGAAACTACTGGGCGTGGACGTTGGCGGTATTGGCGATGCGCATGGCCGTACACCAGGCGCTCGTAGCTATGTTTACCTCGACGAAAGCAAAGAGATCTACAAACGCCTGGTTGTCAGCGAAGACAACAAAACCCTGCTCGGTGCGGTACTGGTGGGCGATACCAGCGATTACGGCAACCTGCTGCAACTGGTGCTGAACGCTATCGAACTGCCAGAAAACCCAGATTCCCTGATCCTGCCAGCGCACTCCGGTAGCGGTAAGCCATCTATCGGTGTAGATAAACTGCCGGACAGCGCACAAATCTGCTCCTGCTTCGACGTCACCAAAGGCGACCTGATTGCTGCTATCAACAAAGGCTGCCACACCGTTGCGGCGCTGAAAGCCGAAACCAAAGCCGGTACTGGCTGCGGCGGCTGTATCCCGCTGGTCACTCAGGTACTGAATGCGGAACTGGCGAAACAGGGTATCGAAGTTAACAACAACCTGTGCGAACACTTTGCTTATTCGCGTCAGGAACTGTTCCATTTGATCCGCGTTGAAGGCATTAAAACCTTCGAAGAACTGCTGGCGAAACACGGCAAAGGCTACGGTTGTGAAGTTTGTAAACCGACCGTCGGTTCGCTGCTGGCCTCCTGCTGGAACGAATACATTCTGAAGCCGGAACATACTCCGCTGCAGGATTCTAACGACAACTTCCTCGCTAACATCCAGAAAGACGGCACCTACTCGGTGATCCCGCGTTCTCCGGGCGGTGAAATCACCCCGGAAGGGCTGATGGCGGTAGGTCGTATCGCGCGTGAATTTAATCTCTACACCAAAATCACCGGCTCCCAGCGCCTGGCGATGTTTGGCGCACAGAAAGACGATCTGCCGGAGATCTGGCGTCAGCTGATTGAAGCCGGCTTCGAAACCGGTCATGCCTATGCGAAAGCACTGCGTATGGCGAAAACCTGCGTGGGTAGCACCTGGTGCCGCTACGGCGTTGGCGACAGCGTCGGCCTCGGCGTGGAACTGGAAAACCGCTACAAAGGCATCCGTACTCCGCACAAAATGAAGTTCGGTGTCTCTGGCTGTACCCGTGAATGTTCAGAAGCTCAGGGTAAAGACGTGGGTATCATCGCCACCGAAAAAGGCTGGAACCTGTACGTTTGCGGTAACGGCGGCATGAAACCGCGTCATGCGGATCTGCTGGCGGCGGATATCGATCGCGAAACGCTGATCAAATATCTCGACCGTTTCATGATGTTCTACATCCGTACCGCCGACAAACTGACGCGTACCGCGCCGTGGTTAGAAAACCTCGAAGGCGGTATTGATTACCTGAAAGCGGTGATCATTGACGACAAACTGGGGCTGAACGCACATCTGGAAGAGGAGATGGCGCGCCTGCGTGAAGCGGTAGTGTGTGAGTGGACTGAAACGGTTAATACGCCGTCTGCGCAGACTCGCTTCAAACACTTCATCAACAGCGACAAGCGTGACCCGAACGTGCAGATGGTGCCAGAGCGCGAACAGCACCGTCCGGCAACGCCGTATGAACGTATCCCGGTAACTCTGGTGGAGGACAACGCATGAGCCAGTGGAAAGACATCTGCAAAATCGATGACATCCTGCCTGAAACCGGCGTCTGCGCGCTGTTAGGTGACGAGCAGGTTGCAATTTTCCGCCCGTATCACAGCGACCAGGTGTTTGCGATCAGCAACATCGATCCGTTCTTCGAATCCAGCGTGCTGTCACGCGGGCTGATTGCGGAGCATCAGGGTGAGCTGTGGGTTGCCAGCCCGCTGAAAAAACAGCGTTTTCGCTTAAGCGACGGCTTGTGCATGGAAGACGAACAGTTTTCCGTCAAGCATTACGAAGCGCGAGTGAAAAACGGCGTGGTACAGCTACGCGGTTAATGTTTTAACGGGAGGCGCAATGCCTCCCCTTTTTGCATGGTCCTGTAATAACCTTCGGTATATTGCAGGACATTTTTTAAACTTTTTGTTTTATTTTTTGTTTTTATTTTTTAAAGGATAATCAAATGTTTACAAACACTATTAATAAGTGTGCGGCTAACGCTGCGCGCATTGCACGCCTGTCGGCAAATAACCCGCTCGGCTTTTGGGTCAGCTCCGCCATGGCGGGCGCGTATGTGGGTCTTGGGATCATCCTGATTTTCACGCTCGGTAACCTGCTCGATCCATCCGTCCGTCCTCTGGTGATGGGCGCGACCTTTGGTATCGCCTTAACGCTGGTAATTATCGCCGGTTCTGAACTGTTCACCGGACACACCATGTTCCTCACCTTTGGGGTGAAAGCGGGCACCATTAGCCACGGGCAAATGTGGGCAATCCTGCCGCAAACCTGGCTGGGTAACCTGGTAGGTTCCGTCTTCGTTGCCATGCTTTATAGCTGGGGCGGCGGTAGCCTGCTGCCGGTAGATACCAGCATCGTTCACTCCGTCGCGCTGGCTAAAACCACTGCACCGGCAATGGTACTGTTCTTCAAAGGCGCATTGTGTAACTGGCTGGTTTGCCTGGCTATCTGGATGGCGCTGCGCACTGAAGGGGCGGCGAAATTTATCGCTATCTGGTGGTGTCTGCTGGCATTTATCGCGTCTGGCTATGAGCACTCCATCGCTAACATGACGCTGTTCGCGCTCTCCTGGTTCGGCAACCACAGCGAAGCCTACACGCTGGCAGGTATTGGGCATAACCTGCTGTGGGTGACGCTGGGTAATACTTTATCGGGCGCCGTATTCATGGGATTGGGTTATTGGTATGCTACGCCGAAAGCGAATCGTCCGGTTGCGGACAAATTTAATCAAACTGAAACGGCTGCAGGTTAATCAGTAAGGGGTTTTTACGTGGATCATTTGCCTATATTTTGCCAATTACGCGATCGCGACTGTCTGATTGTCGGCGGTGGTGATGTTGCGGAACGCAAAGCAAGGTTGCTGTTAGACGCGGGCGCTCGCTTAACGGTGAATGCATTAGCGTTTATTCCACAGTTCACCGCATGGGCAGATGCTGGCATGTTAACCCTCGTCGAAGGGCCATTTGATGAAAGCCTTCTCGACCCCTGCTGGCTGGCGATTGCCGCGACGGATGATGACGCGCTTAACCAGCGCGTCAGCGAAGCCGCCGAAGCTCGCCGCATCTTCTGTAACGTGGTCGATGCGCCGAAAGCCGCCAGCTTCATTATGCCGTCGATTATTGACCGCTCACCGTTGATGGTAGCGGTCTCCTCTGGCGGCACCTCGCCGGTTCTGGCGCGACTGCTGCGCGAAAAACTCGAATCACTGCTGCCGCTACATCTGGGCCAGGTAGCGAAATACGCCGGGCAGTTACGCGGTCGGGTGAAACAACAGTTCGCGACAATGGGCGAGCGTCGCCGTTTCTGGGAAAAACTGTTCGTTAATGACCGCCTGGCGCAGTCGCTGGCGAATAACGATCAGAAAGCCATTACTGAAACGACCGAACAGTTAATCAACGAGCCGCTTGACCATCGCGGTGAAGTGGTGCTGGTTGGCGCCGGCCCTGGCGATGCCGGGCTACTGACGCTGAAAGGTCTGCAACAAATTCAGCAGGCTGATGTGGTGGTCTACGACCGTCTGGTTTCTGACGATATTATGAATCTGGTACGGCGCGATGCTGACCGCGTTTTCGTCGGTAAACGCGCGGGATACCACTGCGTACCACAGGAAGAGATTAACCAGATCCTGCTGCGGGAAGCGCAAAAAGGCAAACGCGTGGTGCGTCTGAAAGGCGGCGATCCGTTTATTTTTGGCCGTGGTGGCGAAGAGCTGGAAACACTGTGCAACGCGGGTATTCCGTTCTCGGTAGTTCCGGGTATTACCGCAGCTTCTGGTTGCTCTGCTTATTCGGGTATTCCACTTACGCATCGCGATTATGCTCAGAGCGTACGCTTAATTACCGGACACTTAAAAACCGGTGGTGAGCTGGACTGGGAAAACCTGGCAGCAGAAAAACAGACGCTGGTATTCTATATGGGACTAAATCAGGCTGCGACCATTCAGCAAAAATTGATTGAACACGGAATGCCAGGCGAAATGCCAGTGGCGATTGTCGAAAACGGGACGGCGGTAACGCAACGCGTGATTGACGGTACGCTCGCGCAGCTGGGCGATCTGGCGCAGCAAATGAACAGTCCATCATTAATTATTATTGGCCGGGTTGTTGGTTTGCGCGATAAATTAAACTGGTTCTCAAACCATTAATTTAAACAAATTTAATTAAGGTCAGATATTTCTGACCTTTTTTTATTTACAATAATCACCATATTAATTTTTATCTTCATTAGACATAAAACAACTTTTTAACTAATTCCTTATTTTAATAACCACCTACAGTTACAGGGGCTTACAAATATAATCGAAATATTAATAGCCCACTCACTGACGTGTAATAGATATTCCTGTATTGTCTCTAACGAGCTGTTTGCTTATATTCATATAATTAATGAATATTACTCGATATATTTTACATAGGGAATGAAAATGAACAAATTTATTAAAGTAGCACTGGTAGGTGCGGTACTGGCTACATTGACTGCATGTACCGGTCATATCGAAAACCGTGATAAAAACTGCTCTTACGACTACCTGCTGCACCCGGCAATTTCTATTTCTAAAATCATTGGCGGCTGCGGTCCTACTGCACAGTAATCTCTTAATAGAAATCGGTTAATGTCGGTTTAATTGCCTGACGCCCTCTGGATCCCCCGAGGGCGTATTTGTTTCTATGCCCTTCTTTCCCCCTGCCTGTAAAAATAATTTCATTTTAATTTCAATGCGATAGTCATTCACTCCCGCCACAACACGATCCTGTGCAAAATTTTGTGATCTTCCTCCACAACACATAACATTATATGTTGTTATATTCATCATGCATTGTCATGTTACCTTTTAAATGACTGCAAACTCTCCCCTACAACGTGTTGGACAAGAAAAAGGTATCGCTATGGGAAGCCAGGAACTCCAACGCAAGCTCGGATTTTGGGCCGTTCTTGCAATCGCCGTCGGGACAACCGTCGGCTCCGGTATTTTCGTCTCCGTGGGTGAAGTCGCTAAAGCGGCGGGAACGCCGTGGCTGACGGTGCTCGCTTTTGTCATCGGCGGGTTAATTGTGATCCCGCAAATGTGCGTCTATGCGGAGCTATCAACCGCTTATCCGGAAAATGGCGCAGATTATGTTTATTTAAAAAATGCCGGTAGCCGACCGCTGGCTTTTCTCTCCGGCTGGGCCAGCTTCTGGGCCAACGATGCGCCTTCACTGTCAATCATGGCGCTGGCGATTGTCAGCAATCTTGGCTTTTTAACGCCTATCGATCCTCTGCTCGGTAAATTTATCGCCGCCGGGTTAATTATCGCCTTTATGCTGCTGCATCTGCGATCCGTCGAAGGCGGCGCAGCGTTTCAGACGCTGATTACCATCGCCAAAATTATCCCGTTCACTATCGTCATTGGCCTTGGGATCTTCTGGTTTAAAGCGGAGAATTTTACCGCCCCTTCCACCACCTCGATTGGCGCGACGGGCAGCTTTATGGCGCTACTGGCGGGGATCTCTGCCACCAGTTGGTCGTATACCGGCATGGCCTCCATCTGCTATATGACTGGTGAAATCAAAAACCCCGGCAAAACCATGCCGCGAGCGCTGATTGGCTCCTGCCTGCTGGTTTTAGTGCTTTACACCCTGCTGGCGCTGGTGATTTCCGGGCTGATGCCCTTCGATAAACTCGCCAACTCTGAAACGCCGATTTCCGACGCCCTGACCTGGATCCCCGCACTCGGCAGCACCGCCGGGATCTTCGTTGCCGTCACGGCGATGATCGTCATTCTCGGCTCGCTTTCCAGTTGCGTGATGTACCAGCCGCGCCTGGAATACGCGATGGCGAAAGACAATTTGTTCTTCAAATGCTTCGGGCATGTGCATCCGAAATACAACACGCCAGATGTTTCCATCATCCTGCAAGGGGCGCTTGGGATCTTCTTCATCTTCGTTTCCGATCTCACCAGCCTGCTGGGCTACTTCACGCTGGTGATGTGTTTCAAAAACACCCTCACCTTCGGCTCCATCATCTGGTGTCGTAAACGCGACGATTACAAACCGCTGTGGCGTACTCCGGCTTTCGGGCTGATGACTACCCTCGCCATTGCATCAAGCCTCATTCTGGTTGCCTCAACTTTTGTCTGGGCACCTATTCCCGGCCTTATCTGCGCCGTCATCGTTATTGCTACTGGTCTGCCTGCTTACGCCTTCTGGGCGAAGCGGAGCAGCCAGCTCAACGCTTTGTCGTAATGTTATCTGGAGAAAAGTGAAATGTTAGATATTGATAAAAGCACCGTGGACTTTCTGGTCACCGAAAATATGGTTCAGGAAGTAGAAAAAGTACTCACCCATGACGTTCCGCTGGTGCATACCATCGTGGAAGAGATGGTGAAGCGCGACATTGATCGTATTTATTTCGTTGCCTGCGGATCGCCGCTCAACGCGGCGCAAACGGCGAAACATCTGGCGGATCGTTTTTCCGATCTTCAGGTCTACGCTATTTCCGGCTGGGAGTTCTGCGATAACACCCCGCATCGCCTCGACGATCGTTGTGCAGTGATTGGCGTTTCTGACTACGGTAAAACCGAAGAGGTAATCAAGGCGCTGGAACTGGGCCGGGCCTGCGGTGCACTCACTGCGGCGTTCACCAAACGCGCGGACAGCCCGATTACTTCGGCGGCAGAGTTTACCATTGATTATCAGGCCGACTGCATCTGGGAAATTCACCTGCTGCTCTGCTACAGCGTGGTGCTGGAGATGATCACCCGCCTCGCGCCAAACGCGGAAATCGGCAAGATCAAAAACGATCTTAAGCAATTGCCGGATGCGCTCGGTCATCTGGTGCGTACATGGGAAGAGAAAGGTCGCCAGCTCGGTGAACAGGCCAGCCAGTGGCCGATGATTTACACGGTTTCTGCGGGACCGCTGCGTCCGCTGGGTTACAAAGAAGGCATTGTAACGCTGATGGAATTTACCTGGACCCACGGCTGTGTGATTGAGAGCGGTGAGTTCCGCCACGGCCCGCTGGAGATTGTTGAACCGGGCGTTCCATTCCTGTTCCTGCTCGGCAATGACGAAAGCCGCCATACCACCGAACGCGCCATTAACTTTGTCAAACAGCGTACCGACAACGTGATCGTCATCGATTACGCCGAAATTTCGCAAGGGCTACATCCGTGGCTGGCGCCGTTCCTGATGTTCGTGCCGATGGAGTGGCTCTGCTACTACCTGTCAATTTACAAAGATCACAACCCGGATGAACGCCGCTATTACGGTGGTCTGGTGGAATATTAATCCCCTCTCCCGGCCTGGCAACGGGCCGGATTTACGCAAGGAGTTATCCGATGAAAACAGGTATGTTTACCTGCGGCCACCAGCGGCTGCCTATTGAACACGCATTCCGTGACGCAAGCGAGCTGGGTTACGATGGCATTGAAATTTGGGGCGGGCGTCCGCATGCCTTCGCGCCGGACTTAAAAGCAGGCGGCCTCAAACACATTAAGGCACTGGCGCAGACGTATCAGATGCCGATTATCGGTTACACGCCAGAAACCAATGGTTATCCGTATAACATGATGCTGGGCGATGAGCATATGCGTCGCGAAAGCCTCGACATGATCAAGCTGGCGATGGATATGGCGAAAGAGATGAACGCCGGTTATACGCTGATTTCTGCGGCTCACGCGGGTTATCTCACGCCGCCTGATGTTATCTGGGGGCGGCTGGCAGAGAACTTAAGCGAATTGTGCGAGTACGCGGAAAATATCGGTATGGATTTGATCCTCGAACCGTTAACGCCGTATGAATCGAACGTCGTGTGTAACGCCAACGATGTGCTTCATGCGCTGGCGCTGGTGCCTTCGCCGCGTCTGTTCAGCATGGTCGACATCTGCGCGCCGTATGTCCAGGCAGAGCCGGTGATGAGTTATTTCGACAAACTGGGCGATAAACTGCGTCATCTGCATATTGTCGACAGCGACGGAGCCAGCGACACCCATTACATCCCCGGTGAAGGCAAAATGCCGTTGCGGGAGCTGATGCGCGATATCATCGACAGAGGTTATGACGGTTACTGTACGGTGGAACTGGTGACGATGTATATGAACGAACCCAGACTCTACGCCCGCCAGGCGCTGGAACGCTTTCGCACGCTGCTGCCGGAGGATGCGTGATGAAAACCCTGGCGACAATCGGCGATAACTGCGTCGACATTTACCCGCAACTGAATAAAGCATTTTCTGGCGGTAATGCGGTGAACGTGGCAGTGTATTGCACTCGCTACGGCATAAAGCCAGGATGCATTACCTGGGTGGGTGACGATGACTACGGCACGACGCTTAAGCAGGATCTTGCCCGCATGGGCGTCGATATCAGCCATGTCCATACGAAACACGGCGTTACCGCACAAACTCAGGTGGAACTGCACGACAACGATCGCGTTTTTGGCGACTACACCGAAGGCGTGATGGCCGACTTTGCCCTGAGCGAAGAGGATTACGCCTGGCTGGCGCAGTATGACATTGTGCACGCGGCAATCTGGGGACATGCGGAGGACGCATTCCCGCACCTGCACGCAGCGGGCAAACTTACCGCTTTCGACTTCTCCGACAAGTGGGACAGCCCGCTCTGGCAGACACTGGTGCCGCATCTCGATTTTGCCTTTGCCTCCGCGCCGCAAGAAGACGAGGCGCTGCGTCTGAAGATGAAGGCGATTGTTGCCCGTGGCGCAGGAACAGTGATTGTCACGCTGGGCGAAAACGGCAGCATTGCCTGGGATGGCGAACAGTTCTGGCGTCAGTCTCCTGAACCGGTGACGGTTATCGACACCATGGGTGCCGGAGATTCGTTCATTGCCGGATTCCTTTGCGGCTGGTCTGCGGGGATGACATTACCACAGGCGATGGCGCAGGGAACGGCGTGTGCAGCGCAAACCATTCAGTATCACGGTGCCTGGTAGGCATAACGTTGGCGTGAGGATCTTCACGCCAACGTGCTGTTACTTGCCGGAAAACGACCCTATAATCCGTGTAATTCATTCTTTATTTCAGGGTCGATTATGTCAGCTACGGACCGCTACTCTCATCAACTGCTCTATGCCACCGTCCGCCAGCGGCTGCTGGATGATATCGCGCAGGGAGTTTACCAGGCTGGGCAACAGATCCCTACCGAAAACGAGCTGTGTACGCAGTACAACGTCAGCCGCATCACCATTCGTAAAGCCATCAGCGACTTAGTGGCGGACGGTGTACTGATCCGCTGGCAGGGTAAAGGCACCTTTGTGCAAAGTCAGAAAGTTGAAAACGCCCTGCTGACCGTTAGCGGCTTTACCGACTTTGGTGTTTCGCAAGGTAAACCGACGAAAGAGAAAGTGATCGAGCAAGAGCAGGTCAGCGCCGCGCCGTTTTGCGAGAAGCTGAATATTCCTGGCAACAGCAAAGTGTTCCGTCTCAGCCGGGTGATGTATCTTGATAAAGAGCCGCTGTTTATTGATAGCTCGTGGATCCCATTGTCACGTTATCCTGATTTTGATGCGATTTATGTCGAAGGCAGCTCCACCTATCAGTTATTTCAGGAGCGTTTTGACACGCGAGTGGTCAGCGACAAAAAGACCATTGATATCTTTGCCGCTACGCGCGCGCAGGCAAAATGGCTGAAGTGTGAACTGGGCGAACCCTTGTTTCGCATCAGCAAAATCGCCTTTGATCAGAATGACAAACCAGTGCACGTTTCGGAACTCTTCTGCCGCGCCAATCGCATCACCTTAACGATTGATAACCAACGACATTAACCGTAGGCCGGATAAGATGCGCCAGCATCGCATCCGGCGATGCTGGCGCACTGAATTTTACATCCCGCACATTCCCCTCATCCTCCCCCTCTCCCCAGAGGGGCGAGGGGAATGTGCGGTGCGGAATTTAGCTGACGGTGCTATCCAGCATTAAATACTGGCAATACTCTCACGCAAAATCCGCAGCACCGTCTCTTCACCACTACGATTCGGATTAATGCGAATCGCACAATGTTCTAATTGCGGATTCGCCTGGCGAAACGTTCCGGAAAGGCGATAAAAGAGCGGCGGGATCTCATATTTCGACTCCGCGCCCACCGGATACGGTAACGCACCGCGTTTCTGCGCTTCTTCCAGCACCCTGGCGGCAATCGGCTGATGAAACTCCACAATCAACACCTTCGACTGCGCATTGGCAATGACGGCACTTTTAACTTCCGGCACTGCGCCGCCGTTAAGTAAAGCCAGCAGCCGTTCAGAAACGCCCGCCTGTACCGCATGCATCACCGGCGCGAAAACCAGCCCACGCAAGACTTCCTGCGCCTGAGAGCCCTGGATCTGACTACCGCCGGAATAGAGCGTAGCGCGAATACGGTTGATAACGTCGGCATCGCCTACCACCGCACCAACACCCTCTGGCCCAAATAGCTTGAAGCAGGAAAATGTCGAGACATTCGCCCCGCATTCGCAGCCGATTCGCGCCACCTTCATTACCGCATAGTTATCATCGGTTAACGCAGGAACGCCAGCCGAGCGCAACGTTGCCAGCACCTCTGCCAGAATGTAGCGATCCTGCGGCTGCTGGCGCGTATGCTGCACCAGCGCCGCATCAGGTTGTTGCTCGTCTACGACCTGCTTAAGTGCCGACAGGTCATTGAAATCAACAGTAATAAGCGTCAGCCCCATCTGTTCAATGATGACGCGTGTCGTCGGATAAACGGGCGCGTCATGCACCAGAAGACGCTGCCCTGGTTTAAGCAAAGCCGCCAGCCCGGCACGAATCGCTCCTGTGCCAGCGCCTTGCACCAGCACCGCCGCTGGCGCATGAAACGCATCTGCCAGCACCTGCTCCACACGCTGGGTAATGCGAGGCTGATTCAGCCCCGGCGTTAATCCCAAATCACCGCAGGTAAGAAATTCGCTACCAGGAAAATGGCGACAAATGCTATCCACCAGCGCAAACTGCTTCTGCTGCGCTTCAGCAATGGTCAGACTTTTCAGAGGAAACGTCTTCATAAGTGCATTCCTTAAGCCGGAACAAACAGGCCAAGCCAGTAAAGTACATTCAGCAGAATACCGGTAATCATTACTGCCACCACTGGTGCCGCCATTTTTTGTACCGGACGACCGAGAGATTCGTTGAGGAAGTAAATGGCAACCGCGATGGAGAATCCGGTATAGCCTGCCATTTTGATTGCCGCGAAAATCGAGCCGACCAGCAGCGCCACTTCCATCAACATATTCATGGCGTTACGGATGTTATCCGACGCATTACGCACTGACGGGTAGCGTCCCAGCCATTTGCCGATCGAACGAAGTAACAGGACTTCCGCCGAAATAACTACGGCGCCTAATACCGCCGCAATCATCGGATTCGGCGAGAGATAGCCCACCGCATAAACAAAGGTAAAGCCCGCAACCGCATACACACCAGTGGCTAACGCGGTGGTGGCAATCAACGGTACAAAACCCAGCCCGCGCATAAATTCCGCCAGAGCCGCCTGATTAATCAGCGTTTGCGATTGTTCCGGCGTTACGCCTGCGGAGTACGCTTTCTCAAGGGTGAAAATAGACACTTCGCTACCGGCAAAAATCTTCATGCTGGCAACGGCAGCAATCAATGCTCCCACGATGGCGATATACGGTAAGTTTTTGATAATCCGCGACGTGCGCTCTTCAAACACCGAAAGCCCGCTGGCATCGATGTCATTTTCATCACGATGACGCAGGTCGTGAGTAATGGCGATCCCCAGCAGCATTACCATGCCAATAAAGATTTCGATGGATTCCGGATTAAGATGCGGGAAAAAACGCACCACCACCACACGGGTCATCAACACGACGGCAGCGGCGATCAGACTTTGCTTCCAGCCAAACTGGTAGAAAATCGCCACCAGTGGGAACAGTGCAAAAGCTGAAACCACCGGCGAGCTAAGTTCCCCCAGACTACCTAATACATCCACCGGTAGCGCGGTCAGCAGCTGGTTTACTGGCAACAGGCAGGTAAGGATCAACACGCCCCAGATAGCGCCAAGACCAAACGCCATCAGGCTGTTTATCGCCAGTACGCCGAGAATATCGGTAGGAAGAAAAAGCAGCCATGCATTGAGCAAGCCGGTTTTCAGGGTAAAAGAGATCCCCACCGAGGCCACAAAACCAATGCTCAGACCAAAAGCGATACTCCCCGCCTCGCGACGGTTCATATAGCCTTCAATCAGTTGTGGCAGGATCGGGCGAATACCATCATGGAAAACAGCCGCCGAGCGATGCGCCAGAAATGATGTCATACCGGTCAGGCACGCCACCAGGATAATCTGGATATACAGATCCATAGTCGTGCCTTTTATTTCAGATGGTTAATCAGCATCGGAATCGCATGTTCGACGTGCTCAACGGAAAGCCCAAACGCCACTTTCCCTTCGGCGATCATTTTGGCGATATGTTCGTCTTTCGCTTTAATGCCCGGCCTGGCAATAGTGCAACTTTTGTTATAGCCAATCACCGCGATGGCAATCGACAATGCCGCACCCGCACCGGTATTACACGCGCCGATGTAGTAATCCAGTTGCCCGGATTTCACTTTCATTGCCGCTTCCATGTCGTTATGAATGAAAACTTCAAAACAGCCAGGAGCCGTCGCTTCAATGGTTTTTTTAATCTGCTCACGCTGTAAGCCTGCAACGCCAATCTTTTTCATGAGTCTGTCCTTATTGGAAAAATTGAGAGGGATTTTCACGTAACATCACATCCACATCGGCCTGACTGAATCCTGACTGGCGCAGTTGTGGAATAAAGGTGGTAAATAAATAGTCATAGCCATAACCACCGTTGGCTTTTAAATGAGAGCGACGCGTGATATCCATCGACAGCATGACGCGGTTCAGCAACCCACGGTCGCGTAGCGCATGAAGCATCGCAATACGCTTTTCGTCCGGGTAGTAACTGTTCTTGCCAATGGTGTCGAACTGCACATACGCGCCGAGTTCGATCATCTTCAAAATGTTGTCGAGGTTGTCTTTCAGATCGCAGTGCCCGACGGTGACACGCGAAAGATCAACTCCGTGGGCTTGCAGTAGCGCCAGTTGCTCCAGCCCCATCGTGCTAAAAGAGGTATGCGTGGAGATCGGACATCCGGTCTGGTTATGCGCCAGCGCGGCGGCAATAAACACCTTCTCTTCCAGCGGCGTAATCTTTCCTTCGCTGGAACCAATCTCTGCGATGATCCCGGCTTTCAGGTCGGTGCCATCGATACCCTGTTCAATTTCATCGACCATCTCTTGCGCCAGTTCCTGCACGCTGCGGGTCGCCACATGTTCCGGGAAAAACGCGTCCTGGTAATAACCGGTACAGACCACCACGTTGATCCCCGTCTCGCGCATCACATCAAGCATGAATTGCGCATTGCGCCCCATGTAGCGGTTGGTCATCTCAATCACATTACGCACGCCCTGCGCCATCAGGTCGTTCATCTCCTGACAAATGAACGCATATTGATCAAGGCGGCAATCTACGTTGTTTTTAAAGCCGGAGAGATCAATATGCAGATGCTCATGGGCAAGGGTGTAGCCGGTCGAGTCGATGGTCATAAAGAGTCACCCTGAAAGCGAAAGGACGATAAAAAGGAAGTGCCGTTTTGTGGCGGCGATGCGCGGAAAAATTCACATACAGTGGCTCCTACGTCAGAGAGCGTGGAACAAACCCCCAGACGAGTTGCAACCAGCCCTTGCTGATAAACCAGTACCGGCACCACTTCGCGGGTATGGTGGCTATGTCCAATGGTCGGGTCGTTACCGTGATCAGCCATCACGATCAGGCAATCATCCGGCTGCATCGCCTCAACAAGGCGAGTAAGGTTACGGTCAACGACCTGCAAACGTTCGGCATAACGTGCGACGTCTTCTGCATGACCGGCAAGATCGGTTTCCTGGATATTGGTGCAAATAAACGCGGTCTGATGAGCGTTAAACTCGTCGAGGGTGATATCCATAATCTGCTGGCTATCCACCAGATTTTGCCAGCTCACGCCATAAGGATTACTGACGATATCCGCTACCTTTCCCACCAGAACCGTAGGTATGCCCGCCTGATACAACTGTTGCGGCACCTGCACTTTTTCATCAACGCCGTAGCCCATATGCACGACCTGGAAGCCGTTGTCATAAGCGCCAGAACGCGGCGCATTGATGCCAATAAAACGTCCTTCTTTGCTTTCTACGGCATCGAGAATGCGCTGGCTGTCCGCTAACAGCCCCCCAAATGTGATCACTCTGCCAACCTGAACTTGCTCACGCACCACACGACCTATTTTGATGACTTCATCGAACGGTATTACGGAGAGATTGGCGGTAACGTTATAGACCTGGCCTAAATCCGCTTCGAGATTGTCACCAACTGCCACGGCCTGGTTAACCCACAGAAACTGCAACTCATCGCCACGGCGCTCTACTTGCCAGCCCGCAGTAATTAATGCTTGCTCAACACGGTCAATAACATCACGAAAGGGCATCCGCAGCGGCGGCAGTGGTCGCGTACCTAAAATTTCCTGATGTCCCATAAAGGTATCGCCACCTTCATGTTGCAGTTCCGCCACACCCCAGACTGCGGAATCCGATGGCTGCATATCTCCGGGGGCATAGCCCAGAGCATTAATAAGCCCTAACTTCTCCAGCATTGGCAGTTGTAAATGCGGTAACTCACAAAGAATGTGACCGCAAGTATTGGCTCCGGCATCCTGCGGGCGTACCCGCGTGACATCTTTCATTGCTCCCACGCCGAAGCTATCAATCACTAACACCACAAATCGCGCCATTTACGCCTCCAGAAGGTTGCCGAGGCTGTCATAACGGCCTACGATTTCCGGCGCTCTGTGCTGAATACCGGACACCAGCACGACATCACTGCGGGTAACAAAAATTTGTGTACGAAAACAGAGCACCACCGCGCTACTCACCGGAAACTCACCCGCCAAAGGCAAGGTGTAGTCGATGCTGCTGTCATCCACAGCTTTGAGATATGTTTCAGTAATGCTTTGATTTTCTGGCGTAAACACCAGCGCATGTTGCGCATGACCACGACGGTAATAGCCGCCGCCATAGCAGTAGCTATCGCCACGAAAATGATGGGATATTTCGCTTAACCAGAGCATGGCTACGCGTTCAGGCTGGTCACCCTGTTGGTTTGCCGGAATGGTGCCCGTCAGCGCATGACCAGGTTCGGCATGAGTAACACCGTATTCCGCCAGCAATGGCAGCGAAGTACAGCTGGTTGCTGAAGGTGCGTTTAATTGCTCAACAGCAACACCAGATTCCGCCAGCTGGTTGCGGGCATTGACCAACGTCTGGAGGTTCGGCGTCGGCAAAACTTTCCCGGCACTCTCATTCCATAGCAGGCAAGGGAAATGGGTAAGTCCCGCTAAATGGAGTCCTGACAGTTTTTGGATTTCAGCGACAATTTCCTGCAACGAATGTTGAGCAAAACCACTTTCCTGTCCCGGATAAAGAAAATCATCGTCGCTATAAACTTTGAGCAGCACAGACTGAATCCGCCCCGCTTTCACCGCTGCCGCAGACACTTCCCGCGCTTTGGCAAGGGTAAACACGGTGATGACGTCGGTGCCCTGTTCAACGGCATCAGCGACCTGGTGACAAGGGATTTGCACCAGATGCCCCTGATGCGCCACCGGCAAACCTGCGCGGCGCATCACTCGCGCCTCTTTGTAATCCACCGCCACAATACCGCTGTATCCCAGCGCCAGCAGTTTTTCCGCCAGCCACGGATTGCGACCGAACTGTTTGGTCATCAGATACAGCTCAATACCATAAAGCCGAGCCGTCTCAATCAACCGCTTACCGTTTTCCAGTACCTGATCCACGTCGATAACCCAACTGTCCGGGGCTATCTTGCCCTGCTGCCACAGGTTTAGTGCGGCAGAAATCAGTGCCGGGTTCTGGCGTTTCAATGCTTCTACAAACATCTTGTTGCCTCGTTTCTGTTCCTTGAATCAAATATTCATTTTTTTGAATATTTAAGATATGCGACGTGGATTTGTTGTGGGCTTCAGACCTCTTCGTTAGCGGCCATCCATAATCCATAAAGGTTGGCCAGCAAATAGCCTTCTTCACACGGGTTAACTTCCAGCGCGAATCCCTGCAATAACACCTGGTGCAACTGCATGATCGCTGGCCAGTGGCGACATTGCGACAGTTCAGCCAGCAACTCGTCATCCAGTGGCTGGATCTGTTCGCCGCGACGACTGCGCATCAGCGCACTCGCCATATGTATCATTGCCATCGTTCCCTGCTCACTGCGCACTGGTAGATGGCATTCTGTTTCCAGTACGTTGACGACCTGCATCATGCCTTTGCAGATGTCCTTATCGATGACCCCTGCATCGCAAAGCAGGTTGAGTCTGGTTTCCATTTTAGATGCCTTTCGTTTAATAACTGGGTTCCTGTTCCCCACTGACCACTCGCTGTTGATGGGCAAGCAGGGCGTGTTTATCAACAACCGCACGCAGCAATTGTTGCATCGGGTAATCATCGGCTCGCGTCAAAACCACGGCTTCAGTAGCCTGTAAAAATCGCGGATCGTCTGTGAGCGGCGTGGCTTCTAATCCCAGCATGGTCAGTTCGTTTTCCGCCACCACGTTCCAGATAACCGCATCGACATCGCCTTTAACAATGCGCTGTAAACTCTCGTGATAAGAGAGATCGACTCGCTCCACATCGCTACTGCCAAAAAAGACATCGGTCATGATTTTCTGATCTGCCGAACGGTTATCCAGCCCCACGCGCTTCACGTTACCGGACTCCCCTTTACGGCAAATCAACTGGTGCTCGCCAACGTAGGTATGCGGCCCCAACTCCAGCGCAAGACATAATCCTTTTTGCGTGAGATAACTTTCTGCCGCCAGTCGCGAAACTACCGCCATGTCATAGACACCGTTAAGCAAACACTCCACGCGAATATCCGCACCACGCATATGCGCATAGTAAAAAGGAATGCCATCAAACTGAGCTTTTAATCCGCTCGCTAAACCTTCGTACAAGCGGGTATAGGGCAAGGGCATCGCACATACCACATTGTTGATATCAACATGGGTCAGCAGTTCTTTGTTATCCATCTCTACCAGATAACTGCCATTGCGCCCACGGCGTTCAATCCGTATCGCTCCGCTTGATTCCAGCGTTTTCAACGCTGCCTGCGTCAGGCCAACGGATGAACGGCATTCAGTTGCCAGTTCATCTATAGTTTTCAGGCGATTACCACACTTTTCACCTAACAAATAACGAGCCAGCGTCGTGATGACGACGCCTTCTTTTTTGATAAACGTTCGACGCATAATAAATTTTCAATAAAATGAATATTTATATCTTCATGAAAATGAAGATAAGGCGCAACAAGCAGATGTGGAAACGGCGAGATGCTTCACATTTTTTTGGGTTATTGCAAATAACGACGTAAAAAAACCGGGTTTCCCCGGTTTTTGGTATCAATAGTGAATTAAGGCTTCGCCACAAAACCAATCGCTTCGTAAACCGCTTTCAACGTGCGGGAAGCGTGTGCGCTGGCTTTTTCTGCGCCGTCTTTCATTACCTGTTGCAAGAAGGCTTCATCATTGCGGAAACGGTGATAACGCTCCTGCAATTCAGTCAGCATACCGGAAACCGCTTCAGCTACTTCGCCTTTCAGGTGACCATACATCTTGCCTTCGAACTGTTTTTCCAGTTCCTGAATGCTTTGGCCCGTTACAGCAGAAAGGATATCCAGCAGGTTAGAAACGCCCGCTTTGTTCTGCACGTCGTAGCGAACTACCGGCGGCTCGTCGGAGTCAGTGACCGCACGTTTGATTTTCTTCACTACCGATTTCGGATCTTCCAGCAGACCGATAACGTTATTGCGGTTATCGTCAGACTTGGACATCTTCTTGGTCGGCTCCAGCAGTGACATTACGCGCGCGCCAGATTTCGGAATAAACGGCTCCGGTACTTTAAAGATATCGCCATACAGCGCGTTGAAACGCTGGGCGATATCGCGGCTCAGTTCCAGGTGCTGTTTCTGGTCTTCGCCGACCGGCACCAGATTGGTTTGATACAGCAGGATGTCCGCAGCCATCAGCACCGGATAGTCAAACAGACCAGCGTTAATGTTCTCGGCATAACGCGCAGATTTATCTTTAAACTGCGTCATGCGGCTCAGTTCGCCGAAGTAGGTATAGCAGTTCAGTGCCCAGCCTAACTGCGCATGTTCCGGCACGTGAGACTGAACAAAAATAGTGCTTTTCTCAGGATCGATACCGCAAGCCAGGTACAACGCCAGCGTATCCAGCGTCGCTTTACGCAGCTTCTGCGCATCCTGGCGCACGGTGATGGCGTGTTGGTCAACGATGCAGTAAATGCA
This sequence comes from Escherichia sp. Marseille-Q3837, assembly GCF_916618735.1. Lineage (NCBI taxonomy): Bacteria > Pseudomonadati > Pseudomonadota > Gammaproteobacteria > Enterobacterales > Enterobacteriaceae > Escherichia > Escherichia sp. Marseille-Q3837. The sequence goes on from NZ_CAKAKC010000001.1 coordinate 500,771, forward strand.
ATGGTAATCATCCTGCATGTTTACCCACTGACGCAGCGCACCCATGTAGTTACCAATGGTCAATTCACCTGAAGGCTGTGCGCCACTAAAAACGATGGGCTTAGTCATTTTTCGATTCCTGATTTTCGCTTTGCGGAAGCCCTAATGCGGGCAGAAGGTCATTTATAGAGTGATAAATTACATCAGGCTGGCTGAGATCGATAGCCTCGCCGTAGTTATATCCGTAGGTTAAGCCAACTGAAGGGCAACCGGCTGCTTTTGCTGCCTGAATATCATTGCGAGAATCGCCGACAAACAGCATCTGTTGCGGGGCAATGCCCATACGTTCAGCCACCAGTAGCAGCGGGTCCGGGTGGGGTTTTTTGTTTTGTACGTCATCGCCGCCGATAACCACGCTAAAGTATTTTGCGATATCTAAGGCTTCCAGCAGCGGGGCGACGAACGGAGTTGGTTTGTTGGTAACCAGACCTAGCGGCAGGCCTTTAGCCTGCAATGCGCCCAGCGTATCGGCAACGTGCGGGAACAAAAACGTGCCTTCTTCAGCAACTTCGCCATAGTAACGATCAAACAGCTTACGCAGAATACGTACTTGTTCTTCTGCCGGAATATCGTCATCAACGGGCGGTTTGCCCATCGTTTTACGCAGCGTCGCACGTTCCTGACGCGCCCAGGTCAATGCCCGCTCCATCAGCACATCTGCGCCATTACCAATCCAGGTAATAACACGCTCTTCGCCTGCAACGGGCAACTCCAGCGCATACAGCGCCATATCTACCGCAGCAGCCAGACCGGGAGCACTGTCAACCAGCGTGCCATCGAGATCGAAGGCAACGCCGCGAATATCTTCAAACTTACTCATGACTTACCTTTGCCAGTTCACTGCGCATTTCATCAATGACTTTTTTATAGTCTGGCTGGTCGAAAATAGCGGAGCCAGCGACAAACATATCCGCGCCCGCCGCAGCGATTTCGCCAATATTGTTCACCTTCACGCCACCGTCCACTTCCAGTCGAATGTCGAAGCCAGACTCGTCGATACGACGACGTACTTCGCGCAGTTTATCTAACGTTTGTGGAATGAAAGACTGACCGCCGAAACCAGGGTTGACGGACATCAGCAGGATCACATCCAGTTTGTCCATCACGTAATCCAGATAGCTCAGCGGTGTCGCCGGGTTAAATACCAGCCCCGCTTTACAGCCATTTTCTTTAATCAGTTGCAGCGTGCGATCAACATGCTCGGAGGCTTCAGGATGAAAGGTAATGATGCTGGCACCTGCGGCAGCGAAATCCGGCACAATGCGATCAACCGGTTTCACCATCAGATGTACATCGATAGGGGCGGTAATGCCGTAATTACGCAAGGATTTCAGCACCATTGGTCCAATCGTCAGGTTGGGAACATAGTGGTTATCCATGACGTCAAAATGCACGACATCAGCGCCAGCTGCCAGGGCCTTTGCGGTATCTTCACCCAGGCGGGCAAAATCAGCCGACAGAATTGAGGGGGCAATCAAATACTGTTTCATCCGCTTCTCCTTGAGAATTATTTTTTCGCGGGTGAAACGACTCCTGGTTTGTACAAAGCCAGCAGTTCGTCCACCTTTTTACGTGTGCCGCCGTTGCTGCTTATACTGCGTCGAACTTTGACGACATGCAATTTTGCGCGCTGATACCACTCGCGCGTTAGCGCCGTATCATGGTTAGAAATCAGTACCGGGATCTGACGGTTAACCAGACCTTCGGCGATCTCCGCCAGATGCGCCTGTTGTTCAAGAGTAAAACTGTTTGTGTGATACGCCGTAAAGTTGGCGGTCGCAGATAGTGGTGCATAAGGCGGATCGCAATAGACGACAGATGCATCATCTGCGCGCGCCATGCTATCGGCATAAGACTCACAATAGAAAAAGGCATTCTGCGCTTTTTCAGCGAAGTGATACAACTCAGCTTCCGGGAAATAGGGTTTTTTGTAGCGGCCAAACGGCACGTTAAACTCACCGCGCAGATTGTAACGACACAGGCCGTTGTAACCGTAGCGGTTCAAATATAAAAACAGTACCGCCCGACGGAACGGATCCTGGCTTTTGTTGAACTCTTCGCGGAACTGATAGTAAACCTCGGCGCAATTTGTCTCAGGAACAAACAGCTCGCGGGCAGCCTGTACGTACTCATCAGTACGCATCTTCACAATGTTGTAGAGACTAATCAGGTCGCTATTGATATCGGCAAGGATATAACGAGAAAAGTCGGTGTTGAGAAACACCGACCCGGCACCCACAAAAGGTTCAACCAGACATTCACCCTTAGGCAAATGCCGTTTAATATCATCAAGCAAGGGATATTTGCCCCCTGCCCACTTCAAAAAAGCGCGATTTTTCTTCATGCTGACTAACTAATTACACCTTCTCCGGCTGTGGAGAAAGCTCCGACAGCATCCAGCGCTTCAGGCAACTCCCGCAACGATAAACCATTGCGGGAGATAACCTTGATTACTTCAGATCGGCCTGTACCTGACGCAGCGGTTTCGCCCACGGGTTTTTGGCCTGGACATCTGCTGGCAATGTAGATACCGCTTTTTTCGCTTCTTCTTTTGAAGCGTACACGCCAGAAACCAGTACATACCACGGCTGACCATTACGCGTCGTTTCATAGACAACGTAGTTTTTCAGATTCTCTTTCTTCGCCCAACCGTTCAGGTTGTCGTAGTTAGAAGAACTGCTCAGCTGCAGAGTGTAATGGCTGGACGGTGCCGATTTCAACGAACCAACATTACCTGCGGTCTTCGCTCCAGCGGCTGGTGTTGCCGTGGTTTGCGCCGGAGATGCCGTCTGTACTGGAGCCGTAGTCGCCGTCTCTTTTGGTGCTGCTGGCGTTGTGGCTTGCGTAGAAGTCGCAGCCGGTGCCTTTGTGCTCGCCACAGGTGCAGCCGGTTCAGTACGCTTCGGCGTCTGTGCTACCGGCTTCGGTTCCGTTTTCACAGTTGCTTGTGGTTTTTTCGGTTCAATCACCGCCTGCTGACGTGCCGGACGCGTAGTGGTCGGCCGTTCAGCGGTTTGCGCTTTCGCCGTATCACGCGATGCGTTGCCATTACGAACTGGCGCTACAGTCGCGGGTTCGGTTGGCAGCGTGGAGTTGACCGCCACATTGTTCAACTGCTGCTGATTTTGCGGCTGGGTCAGCGCGTTATTCAGGTCACCCTGCACTTCAACACGTTGTTGACCATCCGTTGCCGCCGGGGTTTGCCCCTGGGTCGGCGTAGAAGAAATCGGCGGCAGAGAAACATCCTGCTGGGTATTTTCCGCAGACGTGGTTCCCGGCGCTGGCTGCACGCCATTTGCCTGATCAGTCGCATTGCCAGCAAGATCAATACTCTTCTCACCAGACGCGGTTTGATCGCTGGAAGAGGTCGAGGGGGCTTTTAGCGCAGAACCGATACCGATGATCAACAGCAGCAGAACCAGAATACCGACGCCCATCATCATATACTGACGAGAAGCCGGTTTGCTGGCTGCTTTTTTGCGCTTACGCGGACGACGCTCTACACGCTCTTCATCCACAGCGTCATCTTCGGAATCATCAATTTCTTCTTCGATTTCCGGTTCCTCATTGCGCTCTTTTTGCGCACGAGTCGGACGGCGATCGTCAGTTTCATCAAGTTCAATATCATCAAAATTGATCTGCGGTTCGCCACGTTCAGTACGTTCTGAACGCTCAGAAAATTGACGAGAACGACCAGTACGACGATCGCTGGGATCGGGTTTCAGCTCGTCTTCTGGTTTGAATTCATCCATTTAACACCCCACTAAAAGGTTAATGCTTACCACGTTGCAATTAACCTGAAGCTAATAGACCGCTGATAAGCGGCCGGACCTTTCTTGTTGTTACGCTGATTGACAATCGGTAATAGCGTTAAGAACAAGTTCGTGCGATACGCCGCCGCGAACTTCACTCTTACCAATTGCCAGCGGAAGAATTAAGCGCATCTCTCCCGCAAGGACTTTCTTGTCACGCAGCATATGCGGTAAATACGCCTGCGCGGACATTTCGCGCGGCCCATTAACCGGTAATCCAGCCCGCGTAAGCAGGGTAATAATACGCTGCGTTTCGGCAGAACTAAACTGCCCGAGACGTTCCGACGTCCGCGCCGCCATCACCATACCCGCCGCGACTGCTTCACCGTGCAACCAATTGCCATACCCCATTTCCGCTTCAATAGCATGACCAAAGGTATGTCCCAGATTCAGTAAAGCACGTAAGCCGGATTCGCGCTCGTCGGCAGCGACAACTTCTGCTTTCAGCTCACAGCAACGACGAATACAGTACGCCATTGCCGGACCATCCAGATTGAGCAGCGCATCCAGATTATCTTCCAGCCAGTTGAAAAACTCACCGTCAAGAATAATGCCGTATTTGATGACTTCCGCCAGCCCCGAAGCTAACTCTCTCGGAGGAAGCGTTTTCAGACAGTCGAGATCCACCACCACTGATGCTGGCTGATAAAAAGCGCCAATCATATTTTTACCGAGGGGATGGTTGACTGCGGTTTTTCCGCCAACGGAAGAGTCCACCTGCGACAGCAATGTCGTCGGGACTTGAATGAAGCGAACGCCGCGCTGATAGCTCGCCGCTGCAAAACCGGTAAGATCGCCTACTACGCCGCCGCCAAGCGCCACCAGCGTCGTATCGCGACCGTGCGGTTTTTGCAACAACGCCGTAAAAACGGTGTCGAGTACTGCCAGGCTTTTATACTGCTCGCCGTCAGGGAGGATAACGCTATCGACGTTAACACCCGCCTGTTCAAGTACGCTGCGAACCTTATCGAGATACAGAGGAGCCAGGGTTTCGTTGGTGACCAACATCACCTGCTCACCCGATTTCAGCGGTAAGAATGAAGCTGGTTCGTTAAACAAACCAGATGCGATGGTAATTGGGTAACTACGTTCCCCGAGAGTGACGACTATCCTCTCCATAACGCGACATCCACCTTAATTACTGTACCCGCAGACGAGTGTATATAAAGCCAGAATTAGTTGCTTTCCAGCATGTGAATAATCTGGTTTGCGACCACTTTGGCGCTTTGATCATCAGTACGAATGGTCACGTCGGCAATCTCTTCATACAGCGGATTGCGTTCATTAGCCAATGCTTCCAGAACTTCACGCGGCGGTGTTTCAACGTGCAGCAACGGGCGTTTTTTATCACGCTGCGTGCGCGCAAGTTGCTTTTCGATGGTCGTTTCAAGATAAACGACAACGCCACGTGCGGAAAGACGGTTACGCGTTTCGCGGGATTTCACAGAGCCGCCGCCAGTAGCCAGCACAATACCCTGTTTCTCGGTCAACTCATTGATGACCTTTTCTTCGCGATCGCGGAAGCCTTCTTCGCCTTCTAAATCGAAAACCCAGCCCACATCAGCTCCGGTTCGTTTCTCAATCTCTTGATCGGAATCGTAAAATTCCATATTGAGTTGTTGAGCTAACTGGCGCCCAATAGTGCTTTTTCCGGCACCCATAGGCCCAACCAGAAAGATATTGCGTTTCTCTGCCATTTTTTCGGTACTACTAAGACTATTCGTTAATGATAAACCCGCTTCGCTCAGAGAGCGCCGCAGGACATGAACTGAAACCTCATAAAATATTGCGAGAGTCAGACTGAAAATTATCTCAATACTCCAGCGGGTTTGGCAACTGAATAAATTGCCCATCCCTCTGCATATCTGGTCGCTGCAGGTGCACTGCCTTGCTATCACCGCTCTGGCGATAAATCACCGGGTAAGATTAGCGTAAAAAAGACAGCAAAATGCCGCGTGAAAGATAAATCACCATCATAAAACGCAGGTAACAAAGAGCACCGACTCTCAAATCGGTACTCCTTGTATGCTAAATACCTGCGCACGTCAAATAGATGAAACATGTTCAGCATGAAAACATCGCCGTTTTTGCGGCAGTTTACTCACTGGAAACCAACCGTGGCGTGATAAATACCACTAACTCGCGTCGTTCATCTTCTTTTCCGTCATGACGAAATAATTGCCCGAACCAGGGGATGTCGCCCAACAGCGGTACGCTATCCTGACCCGATTTATTTTTACGGGTAAAAATACCACCCAGTGCCAGCGTTTCTCCGCTTTTTACTTCAACCTGCGTTTCGATCTCCTGCTTATCAATCGCCAGCACTTCGCCATCAGCTTGTTGTAGCACCTGTCCCGGAACGTTCTGGCTGATGTGTAATTTCAGTCGGATGCGACCTTTTTGTAACACCGTGGGCGTGACTTCCATTCCCAGTACGGCCTCTTTAAATTCCACCGACGTCGCGCCGCTTTCACCACTGGAAACCTGATACGGGATCTCGCTTCCCTGTTTAATGCTGGCAGGCTGGAGATGTGAGGCCAGCAGACGCGGGCTGGCGATAATATCCAGTTGCTGTTTTTGTTCGAGCGCGGAAAGCTCCAGATCCAGTAAACGCCCGTTGATACGCCCAATGTTAAAACCGATATGCGTCGTTGCCGTTGCCACAGAGAGATCGCCGCCGAGCGTGGTCACTTGCCCAACGCCGCCGGTTTGTTGCGCATCGGCCAGCGTCCATTTCACGCCTAACTCGCGCAGACTTTTTTCATTAATGGTGACAATGTGCGCCAACAGTTCAACCTGCCCGACCGGCAAATCCATTTGCGCTACCCACTGCTCCAGTGCGCTTAACGCCGTTTTGTTATCACGCAGCAAAAGGCGATTAGTACGTTTATCGACAGTCATGCTGCCTTTGGCGCTAAGTAGCTTTTCTCCTGCTTTCGCCAGCTCTACGGCGTCGGCGTATTGCAGAGTAATATTGCGATTTTCCAGCGGCAGATTTGCCTGCACCCGCGCCTGTTCAGCCTCCTGACGGGCGATATTGTCATTCTGCCAGGCAACGGAATGCACTGAAAGAATGTTGCCTTCCTGGCGCGTTATCAGCCCGGCGCTTTTCACTACGGTTTGTAGTGCCTGTTTCCAGGGAACGTCAGTGAGATGTAACGACACCGTACCATTGACGTCTGGCGAAACCACCAGGTTTAACTTCTCCTGTTCAGCCAGCGCCTGTAACACCTGAGCCACCGGAACGTCATCCACCATCAGCGTCACTTTTTGCGGCTTTGCCGCCTGTACGCTGGGTATCATCATCAACAGTAGTGCGGCTATCCATTGCTTCATTTTTATCTCCTTGCCGTTGCCACAACCACTGTGGCGGTTCGCAGTTTTTTCCAGTTCCCAGCGTTAATGTTTCTGGCGTCAGTTGTAAAATTGTCCAGCCATTCTCCAGCACATCGTTTTGCTCCACCCGTCGCCATTTTTTTTGCCCATCTTTTATTACGCCAATAACGCGCTCGCCTCGCCCTACCATCCCCTGATAACGCCACTGGGTAAGTTCGCTAATCCGGCATAGATCTTCCGGCGGCTTAAAAGGGTCACGCATACCGGTTAAAAGGCACAAGGCAATACCTGCCAACAACCCGCGTTTAACCCTCATGCGGCATCTCCAGTTGTAGCGTGAACAAAAGATCATCACCTTCCACGCTTAATGAAAAACGGCTCACGCTGACGTTGCGCTCTGCCAGCCGTGTAAATGCCGACGGCACCGCTTCCCAGAACGTTTTCAACGCCAACTCGCCTCCCTGAGCGGATGGATGCCAGTAAAGCAGTTGCGCGCCGGGCAACTGAAAATCCAGTGGCGAAAAGGACAGCGTTTTTTCTTCGCTGATGGGAGTGGTGTCTACCAGGCGATAAAGTGCAGTCCATTGCTGGTGATGACTTGCCCGCAGTCGAATTAATGCGTCACTCTCTTCCTGGTGTGCCGAGGAAAGAAAAATGAGCGTAACTAACATCAGCAACCAGACTGCCCAGCAAAACTGGCGGATACGGAGTGATGTCGCGAACCACCAATCAAAGAGAGTGTTCATCGCTAACCGTCCTTGTTAACTGATACTCAAATTGCCAGCGTCCTTGTGCATCTTGCTGCGTGGCTCCACGCTGGTTGAGTTGAAAAGAAGTATCCTGGCGGAGTGCTTTTTCCAGTGCGTTTAACACAGTAATGTTCGTCGCAAGTCCCTTTACCTCCAGCGTTCCCTGCTGCCAGCGTATCGTTGTCAGCCAGGCATGTTCTGGTAAAAGTACCGCCAGTGACTCCAGCGCAGATTGCCAGTCGCGGGTAAATTGTCGCTGGCGCTGACGTTGCAAACGCTGTTCGCGTAATTGTTGGCGTTCCAGCAAACGTGGTTTACTGGTTTGTAGGGTGCTGGCGCGTTGTTGTTCCGCCTGAAGCAAAACAGCGTCAACGCGTACTTCAGCGTTGGTTGTCAAACGCAGCATGAGCGTTATCCCGACAGCCAGCAGCAGAGGAGCAACGAACATCAGCAACCAGAAGCGAAGAAAGGCCGTCCGGCGTTGCTCTCGCCAGGGCAAAAAATTGATTGGCGGATTCATCAGTACCCCTCCCCAAGCGCCAGCCCCAGCGCGATAGCAAAGTTTCCACCTGGTGGCGGTAGTGGCGGCTGACGCACAGAAACCGCATTCCAGGGGTCAAATCCGCCTTCGCCGCATATCGCGAGACTTTCAGAATTAATGGCTAACGTCGCGGCCAGTTCATTCGCGCTTGTCATCCCCACCGCCAGTTTGCGTCCCCAGCTATAACGCGTCGCCCATAACCACTGTTCGTTATCACGCCAGGCCAGACATTGCTGATGAGAAGGTAAAAAAGGCAGGAATCGCTGCAAAGCGCAGGCGTCTGGGGTAATCGCACTAACGTGAATACGCAATCTTTCTGCCAGGCTAAGCAGCGTTGCCAGCTCTTTGCTTTGCGCGGCGGTCACGTTATAAGCGGGACTTAGCGAATCTTCGCTGTAATCAAAGCGCAGGGAGTCCGGTTCCATATCCAGCTCGCGAGCCATCGTACCTGTCAACCAGGCCATTTGCTCCCGTTCGCCCAGGGACATTGCCGGACGCGGAAATGCCCTTTGTAACGTTCGGCTAGCGGGAAATGCCAACATAATGTGATGACGGTGTGGCAGTTCACGACTCCACGGTAACAACGTTTTAGTCAGCCGTTCCGCGTCAATAATGCGCCCATCTTTGATAATGTCGGTCGCCAGCGGCAAACGCCACCAGCGTTGCAAAAAGCATTCTTTCGCGCCACGCACGATAGCAACCGCCACCGCTTCTTGCTGTTGTAAATGCAAACCAATTTGCCAGGTCTTAAATGCCATTGTGATGATCTCCTTATCCCCCGTCACTCTGACGGGTATATCAATGCGTCTGGCTTGCCTTTATACTACCGCGCGTTTGTTTATAAACTGCCCAAATGAAACTAAATGGGAAATTTCCAGTGAAGTTCGTAAAGTATTTATTGATCCTTGCAGTCTGTTGCATTCTGCTGGGAGCAGGCTCGATTTATGGCCTATACCGCTACATCGAGCCACAACTGCCGGATGTGGCAACATTAAAAGATGTTCGCCTGCAAATTCCGATGCAGATTTACAGCGCCGATGGCGAGCTAATTGCTCAATATGGTGAAAAACGTCGTATTCCGGTTACATTGGATCAAATCCCGCCGGAAATGGTGAAAGCCTTTATTGCGACGGAAGACAGCCGCTTCTACGAGCATCACGGCGTTGACCCAGTGGGGATCTTCCGTGCGGCAAGCGTGGCGCTGTTCTCCGGTCACGCATCGCAAGGGGCGAGCACCATCACCCAACAACTGGCGAGAAACTTCTTCCTGAGTCCAGAACGCACGCTAATGCGTAAAATTAAGGAAGTCTTCCTCGCGATTCGTATTGAACAGTTGCTGACGAAAGACGAGATCCTCGAGCTTTATCTGAACAAGATTTATCTCGGTTACCGTGCCTATGGTGTCGGTGCTGCGGCACAAGTCTATTTCGGTAAAACCGTCGACCAATTGACACTGAACGAAATGGCGGTGATTGCCGGGCTGCCTAAAGCCCCTTCCACCTTCAACCCGCTCTATTCAATGGATCGAGCCGTCGCGCGGCGTAACGTCGTGCTGTCGCGAATGCTGGACGAAGGGTATATCACCCAACAGCAGCTCGATGAGACACGCACCGAAGCGATTAACGCCAACTATCACGCACCGGAGATCGCCTTCTCAGCGCCATATCTCACCGAAATGGTACGTCAGGAGATGTATAACCGTTACGGCGAAAACGCTTATGAAGACGGCTATCGCATTTACACTACCATTACCCGCAAAGTGCAGCAGGCCGCACAGCAAGCCGTGCGTAATAACGTACTGGACTACGACATGCGTCACGGCTATCGCGGCCCGGCCAATGTGCTGTGGAAAGTAGGTGAATCAGCGTGGGATGACAAAAAGATTACCGATACGCTGAAGGCGCTGCCAACCTATGGTCCGCTGCTACCTGCCGCAGTCACCCGCGCCAACCCGCAGGAAGCAACAGCAATGCTGGCGGACGGAACATCTGTGACGCTGCGTATGGAAGGGATTCGCTGGGCACGGCCTTATCGCTCCGATACTCAGCAGGGACCGACGCCGCGTAAAGTGACCGATGTTGTGCAAACAGGTCAGCAAATCTGGGTTCGCCAGGTGGGCGATGCCTGGTGGCTGGCACAGGTGCCGGAAGTGAACTCGGCGCTGGTATCGATCAATCCGCAAAACGGCGCAGTTATGGCGCTGGTCGGTGGTTTTGATTTCAATCAGAGCAAGTTTAACCGCGCCACCCAGGCACTACGTCAGGTGGGTTCGAATATCAAGCCGTTCCTCTACACCGCAGCGATGGATAAAGGTCTGACGCTGGCAAGTATGCTGAACGATGTGCCAATTTCCCGCTGGGACGCAGGCGCGGGTTCTGACTGGCAGCCGAAAAACTCACCGCCGCAGTACGCCGGTCCAATCCGTTTACGTCAGGGGTTGGGCCAGTCGAAAAACGTGGTAATGGTACGCGCAATGCGAGCAATGGGCGTGGACTATGCCGCAGAGTATTTGCAACGCTTCGGCTTCCCGGCACAAAACATTGTCCACACTGAATCGCTGGCACTGGGTTCCGCTTCCTTCACGCCGTTACAGGTGGCGCGCGGGTACGCAGTAATGGCTAATGGTGGATTCCTGGTCGACCCCTGGTTTATCAGCAAAATTGAAAACGACCAGGGCGGCGTGATTTTCGAAGCGAAACCGAAAGTAGCCTGCCCGGAATGTGATATTCCGGTGATTTACGGTGATACGCAAAAATCAAACGTGCTGGAAAACAGCGACGTTGAAGACGTGGCTATCTCTCGCGAACAGCAGAATGTTTCTGTGCCAATGCCACAACTGGAGCAGGCTAATCAGGCATTAGTGGCGAAGACTGGTGCGCCAGAATACGCACCACACGTCATCAGCACACCGCTGGCGTTCCTGATTAAGAGCGCCCTGAACACCAATATCTTTGGTGAACCTGGCTGGCAGGGCACTGGCTGGCGCGCAGGTCGTGATTTGCAACGTCATGATATCGGCGGGAAAACCGGGACGACCAACAGTTCGAAAGATGCGTGGTTTTCGGGTTACGGTCCGGGCGTTGTGACCTCGGTATGGATTGGCTTTGACGATCACCGCCGTAATCTCGGTCACACTACGGCTTCCGGGGCGATTAAAGATCAGATCTCCGGTTACGAAGGCGGTGCGAAGAGCGCCCAGCCAGCCTGGGATGCTTATATGAAAGCCGTTCTGGAAGGTGTACCGGAACAACCGCTGACGCCGCCGCCGGGTATTGTGACGGTGAATATCGATCGCAGCACCGGGCAACTGGCCAACGGTGGTAACAGCCGCGAAGAGTATTTCATCGAAGGTACGCAGCCTACACAGCAAGCGGTACGCGAGGTAGGGACAACCATTATCGATAATGGTGAGGCTCAGGAATTGTTCTGATTAAAAAGGCGCTTCGGCGCCTTTTCAGTTTGCAGACAAAGTGCGCGTTGTTCATGCTGGATGCGGCGTGAACGCCTTATCCAGCCAACAAAATCGTCGAAACTCAATACATTGCAGGAACCACGTAGGCCTGATAAGCGTAGCGCATCAGGCAAGCTCCACGTATTTACAACCGCCCCTGCCCCTTCAACCACTCGCGCACCAGGAACAACGCGCTGACATTACGCGCTTCGTTGAAGTCAGGATCTTCGAGCAAATCCATCATATGTGTCAGTGGCCAGCGCACCTGAGGTAGTGGCTCTGGTTCATCGCCTTCCAGCGATTCAGGGTAGAGATCTTGCGCCACCACGATATTCATTTTGCTGGAAAAGTAAGACGGTGCCATGCTGAGTTTCTTCAAAAAAGTCAGATCCCTTGCGCCAAATCCCACTTCTTCTTTGAGTTCGCGGTTTGCTGCTTCATAAACACTTTCACCGGGATCAATTAATCCTTTCGAAAAACCTAATTCGTAGGATTCAGTTCCCACCGCGTATTCGCGGATCAAAATCAGGTGATCGTCCACAATCGGCACAATCATCACGGCTTCCCGGTTGGTTGGACGCATTCGTTCATAAACACGCCGCACGCCGTTGCTGAACTCCAGATCCACGCTTTCGATGGTAAACAATCGGGAACGGGCTACAGTTTCAACATTCAGAATGGTGGGTTTTTGTAATGATTTGCTCATCGTGGAATCTATGCTGTGAAATCAGCAGTTATTGTGCGATATCGGACACGCATTCGGCAATGTGAATTGCATGTTATTTACATTTACGCAACTTAATAAATAATCATTCTCAAATCAAATTAAAAGTCAATAGGTTGAAATAACTCCAGGAATTTGCTGATATTCCGCCCTCAGAGGGTTTGCTATGATCACCGGTTACTGGGATGCGCTTAATGATGCTCAAGTTCAACTCCACGCTTGCCGATAGCCAACCGCAGGATCCTATATTGTGTCCAGGATGCGACTAATCACACCTGACAAATTAAGTAAGATGGGGAAAGCATGAGCACCATTGTAATTTTTATAGCTGCTTTGCTGGCCTGCTCACTACTTGCGGGATGGCTGATAAAAGTGCGCTCCAGGCGGCGTCAACTGCCCTGGACTAACGCCTTCGCTGATGCGCAAACGCGCAAACTCATGCCTGAAGAACGTAACGCCGTTGAAAATTATCTCGACAGCCTGACGCAGGTTTTGCAGGTTCCTGGTCCGACGGGCGCCAGCACGGCCCCCGTATCACTGACGCTGAACGCGGAAAGCAACAACGTCATGATGCTGACACATGCCATCACGCGTTATGGCATTTCAACCGACGATCCTAACAAATGGCGTTATTATCTCGATTCGGTGGAAGTCCACCTGCCCCCGTTCTGGGAGCAGTACATCAACGATGAAAATAGCGTTGAACTGATCCATACCGATTCGCTGCCGCTGGTTATTTCTCTCAACGGTCATACGCTGCAAGAGTACATTCAGGAAACTCGTGGCTATGCGTTGCAGCCTGTTCCGTCAACGCAGGCGTCGATTCGCGGCGAAGAAAGCGAACAAATCGAACTGCTCAATATTCGCAAAGAAACACACGAAGAGTATGCGCTTAGTCGCCCACGTGGGCTGCGTGAAGCGTTGCTGATTGTCGCCTCCTTCCTGATGTTCTTTTTCTGCCTGATTACTCCGGATGTATTTGTCCCGTGGCTGGCTGGCGGCGCGTTATTGCTGTTGGGCGCAGGTCTGTGGGGGCTATTTGCGCCACCGGCAAAATCATCCCTGCGGGAGATCCACTGTCTGCGTGGTACGCCGCGTCGTTGGGGATTGTTTGGCGAAAACGATCAGGAACAGATCAACAATATTTCGCTCGGTATTATCGACCTGGTCTATCCCGCGCACTGGCAGCCTTATATTGCGCAGGATCTGGGGCAGCAAACGGATATCGATATCTATCTTGATCGGCACGTGGTACGTCAGGGACGCTATCTTTCACTGCATGACGAAGTGAAAAACTTCCCGCTGCAACACTGGCTACGCAGTACGATTATCGCGGCGGGTTCTCTGCTGGTGCTGTTTATGCTGCTGTTCTGGGTTCCGCTGGATATGCCGCTGAAATTCACCCTCTCGTGGATGAAAGGCGCGCAGACCATTGAAGCCACCAGCGTTAAACAACTGGCAGATGCCGGAGTACGTGTAGGCGATACCTTACGTCTTAGCGGTACAGGCATGTGTAATATCCGCACTTCTGGCACCTGGAGCGCGAAAACCAATTCACCGTTTTTGCCATTTGACTGCTCGCAGATCATCTGGAATGACGCCCGTTCATTGCCATTACCGGAATCTGAACTGGTCAACAAGGCCACGGCACTGACCGAGGCAGTAAACCGCCAGTTGCACCCGAAACCGGATGACGAATCTCGCGTCAGCGCCACATTGCGTTCAGCAATTCAGAAATCCGGCATGGTACTGCTCGATGACTTTGGCGACATCGTGCTGAAAACCGCCGATCTCTGTGCCGCCAAAGATGATTGTGTTCGGTTGAAAAATGCGCTGGTGAATCTCGGCAACAGTAAGGACTGGGACGCACTGGTAAAACGCGCTAACGCTGGAAAACTCGACGGCGTGAATGTATTACTCCGCCCGGTGAGCGCGGAATCACTCGATAACCTGGTGGAAACCTCCACAGCACCATTCATTACTCATGAAACGGCGCGAGCCGCGCAATCACTGAATAGCCCGGCACCGGGAGGATTCCTGATTGTCAGCGACGAAGGCAGCGATTTTGTTGATCAGCCCTGGCCTTCGGCATCACTTTACGACTACCCGCCGCAAGAACAGTGGAACGCTTTCCAGAAACTGGCGCAAATGCTGATGCATACACCGTTTAACGCCGAAGGCATCGTCACCAATATTTTTACCGATGCCAACGGCACGCAGCATATCGGCTTGCACCCCATCCCGGATCGCTCCGGCCTGTGGCGCTATCTGGGCACGACATTGCTGTTGCTGACGATGCTGGGCAGTGCCATCTATAATGGCGTACAGGCCTGGCGTCGTTATCACCGTCATCGTACTCGCATGATGGAAATTCAGGCCTATTATGAAAGCTGCCTGAATCCACAACTGATCACCCCTTCAGAAAGCCTTATCGAATAACACGTTTGCGCGGCAGGTTATGCTACCCTGTCGCGCAAATGGCTTCACTCTGGAGATTTCCCTCATGCATATCAACATTGCCTGGCAGGACGTAGATACCGTTCTGCTGGATATGGACGGCACGTTGCTCGACCTCGCCTTCGATAACTATTTCTGGCAAAAGCTGGTGCCTGAAACCTGGGGCGCGAAAAACGGGGTCACGCCACAGGAAGCGATGGAATATATGCGCCAGCAATATCACGACGTGCAGCATACGCTAAACTGGTACTGTCTTGATTACTGGAGTGAACAACTGGGTCTGGATATCTGTGCGATGACCACCGAGATGGGACCGCGCGCCGTACTGCGTGAAGATACTATTCCGTTTCTTGAGGCACTTAAAGCCAGCGGTAAGCAGCGAATTTTGCTCACCAACGCACATCCGCACAACCTGGCGGTAAAACTTGAGCATACCGGTCTTGACGCACACCTTGATTTATTACTTTCCACCCACACATTTGGTTATCCGAAAGAGGATCAGCGGTTATGGCATGCGGTGGCCGAAGCTACGGGTCTGAAAGCTGAAAGAACGCTGTTTATTGATGACAGCGAAGCAATTCTCGATGCTGCCGCGCAATTTGGTATTCGTTACTGCCTCGGCGTCACTAATCCCGACTCAGGGATTGCTGAAAAACAGTATCAGCGCCATCCGTCACTGAATGACTACCGCCGCCTGATCCCCTCGCTAATGTGAAGGAGACGCCATGAAAGAAAAACCTGCTGTTGAGGTTCGACTGGATAAATGGCTATGGGCCGCCCGTTTTTACAAAACCCGCGCGCTGGCTCGTGAAATGATCGAAGGCGGTAAGGTGCATTACAACGGGCAGCGCAGCAAGCCGAGTAAAGTCGTCGAACTGAATGCCACGCTCACTCTGCGCCAGGGAAATGACGAACGAACGGTGATTGTAAAGGCGATTACTGAACAGCGTCGCCCCGCCAGCGAGGCAGTCTTGCTGTATGAAGAGACTGCGGAAAGTGTAGAGAAACGCGAAAAAATGGCGCTGGCACGTAAACTTAATGCCTTAACCATGCCGCACCCGGATCGACGCCCGGACAAAAAAGAGCGCCGCGACCTGTTACGATTTAAACACGGCGACAGTGAATAACTGTCACCTGCAAGAGAGATGATTATGCCGCAACATGACCAATTACATCGCTATCTGTTTGAAAACTTTGCCGTGCGCGGCGAACTGGTAACCGTTTCGGAAACCCTGCAACAGATCCTTGAGAATCACGATTATCCGCAGCCCGTTAAAAACGTGCTGGCAGAACTGCTGGTTGCGACCAGCCTGTTAACCGCTACGCTGAAGTTTGATGGTGATATCACCGTACAGCTGCAAGGCGACGGTCCGATGAATCTGGCGGTTATCAACGGTAACAACAACCAGCAGATGCGCGGCGTGGCGCGCGTACAGGGCGAAATTCCGGAAAATGCCGACCTGAAAACGCTGGTCGGTAATGGTTATGTGGTGATCACCATTACCCCGAGCGAAGGCGAACGCTATCAGGGCGTGGTTGGTCTGGAAGGTGATACCCTGGCGGCCTGCCTGGAAGATTACTTTATGCGTTCTGAACAGCTTCCGACGCGCCTGTTTATTCGCACCGGCAACGTAGATGGTAAGCCCGCCGCTGGCGGTATGTTGTTACAGGTAATGCCTGCGCAAAATGCCCAGCAGGACGACTTCGACCACCTGGCGACGCTAACCGAAACCATCAAAACCGAAGAGTTGCTGACTTTGCCGGCAAATGAAGTGTTGTGGCGTTTGTACCACGAAGAAGAGGTGACGGTTTACGATCCGCAGGATGTGGAGTTCAAATGCACCTGCTCGCGTGAACGTTGCGCCGATGCGCTGAAAACGCTGCCGGATGAAGAAGTGGATAGCATCCTGGCGGAAGATGGCGAAATTGACATGCATTGTGATTACTGCGGTAACCACTATCTGTTCAATGCGATGGATATTGCCGAGATCCGCAACAACGCGTCTCCGGCAGATCCGCAGGTTCATTAATTAGTTTTTCCGGCAGAGATAACTCTGCCGGATTTCATGACGAAATTGCCTGATGCGCTGCGTTTATCAGGCCTACGGTATAAATCGCAAGTTATTGTGGGTCAGCTAAGGCGCCGCATCTGACAAAAATCAGATGCGTGTTGTCACTCATTCAGATTCACCTCCAGCGTTTCACCATCCACCGTAAGATTGCGCCACGTTTTAGGCTTCGTTCCCAGTTTTCTTTCCTTCGCGGCAGTGAGTAATTTCTCTTTCGTTATTTCGCGCGGAAGTAAACTCATCGTGAGCTCTTGCCATTCTTTCCCGGTGGGGTCAATGCCATAGACGATGACTCTTTCATCATTAAAGGCAAACAGGAGCCGCTCCGTCTGACCATCACTATTTAGATCTCTCTCGACCAGTACGCAGGCATCCTTTTCAATACAGGTCATCACGTTATAGCGTTCTTTGATTAAGGCCGACCAGAATGTCGCATCCGGTTTGCCAGAACCAGGGGCAATTAACACGTTATCGGCTAATGCTTTTTCCGATACCTGCTGCTGAAGATGTTGCTTCCCATCAAACGCCATCAGCAGATCCCGTCTGCGTTTCGGGTCTTTCATATACTCGGCATCGCTTTTCAGCGACTCAAGCGCCGCACGGCCATAGCGACCGCTCTGTTCGAGCATGTAGATACTTACCTGGTCTGGCGTGTTTTTGCCGCTCTGATAACGCGCCATATGACTGTTCACGCTAATACGCATACTGTCCAGCACAGGCGAATTAAGAAGCACCAGTATCACCAACACCAATAACGAAACCGCAAGGTTCACTTTGCCCTGAAGAACAAGGGGATTTTGCCCTTTACGCCAGACAATACTGACAAAATATCCCAGAGACCAAACCAGTAACACCACCACAGCCAACACGCCATGCAAGCGTTCGGCAGTCCAGCCGTACTGCGCGACCCGCAGCCATAACGCCCAGGCGGCGACGAACACATACAATGGGGCGACCAGCAGAGCGGTTTGAATCAGGCAACGCAACAGCCCCGTCCAGGGAAGTGACGCTTTTTGCGGATCGCCGACAATGGACATTAAGAGCAATTGCAAAAAGGCCAGCGTCAAAAGCAACCCGGCAGCGGAAATGTGGCGAGAAATCGCGTTCAGGCCCGCAAACGGTAGGGTGATAATAAACATCAGCGTCAACAATGACACCAACGGCAGTAAACCTGTGGCGATTAACGTGAACAGCTTTTGAATGGAGTCGATTAAACGCAACTGTGTCCGCGCGAGGATCACCGCCAGTGCGGTAACCAGACCTGACGTAAGATAAATAAACCAGTCGGTTGCAAAAAAGAGCGTTTTAAAAAACGTGATACCAACGAGTTTAAACAACTCACTCCACAGTAAAAGCACCAGCCACGTCAGGCCATTAGCGATAAAAATCACCAATAATATAAGTACGTTATGCCATACCGACTGGTAAAAATAGCTATAGCGGGTACTGTCATTACGCTCACGCAGACTATGTTGTATCCACGGCAGCAACATCATTCCCATCAGCAGCAGATAACACCCAAAATCCCAAAGCGCCTTTTCCGCTCTCCAGGGACTCATGCCATCAATTTGCCACTTCAGCCAGCCGCTCATCCCAAGAGTGGCAATCAACACTATCGCCAGCCATCCCCAAAGTCGCTTCTGTTTGAAGGACACTACAGAAAATAACAAAACGGATGAAAGCGCCATGGTCGCAGGTACGCCATAAACTATCCAACTGTTATTTTTACCAGCGAGCCAGGAGATCAGCAGGTAGCAAACTAATCCCTGGAGTAATCCGGTAACAACCATTCCCCTGCGTGTTGCGGGTGAAAGCTCAACGTTTTCCATGTTGGTTATCCAGAATCAAAAGGAGAGGTAATTATCGCATCCAGGCTGGACTAATTTGTTTTTCTCAGAAAGTAATCAAAAAAAGTTAGCGAGGTGAATCGATACTTTACTCGTTGAATTTGCATCAATTTCACTCAGGAATGCGATTACACTCGCAACATTCTCGCCATATAAACCAAGTTTTAACCTTTTAAGAACATTTTCCACACCTAAAATGCTATTTCTGCGATAATAGCTACCGTTTCGTGACAGGAATCACGGAGTTTTGTCAAATATGAATTTCTCCAGATACGTAAATCTATGAGCCTTGTCGCGGTTAACACCCCCAAAAAGACTTTACTATTCAGGCAATACATATTGGCTAAGGAGCAGTGAAATGCGCGTTAACAATGGTTTGACCCCGCAAGAACTCGAGGCTTATGGTATCAGTGACGTACATGATATCGTTTACAACCCAAGCTACGACCTGCTGTATCAGGAAGAGCTCGATCCGAGCCTGACCGGTTATGAGCGCGGGGTGTTAACTAATCTGGGCGCCGTTGCCGTCGATACCGGAATCTTCACCGGCCGTTCACCAAAAGATAAGTATATCGTCCGTGACGATACCACTCGCGATACCTTCTGGTGGGCAGACAAAGGCAAAGGTAAGAACGACAACAAACCTCTCTCCCCTGAAACCTGGCAACATCTAAAAGGCCTGGTAACCAAACAGCTTTCCGGCAAACGTCTGTTCGTTGTAGACGCATTCTGTGGCGCTAACCCGGATACTCGTCTTTCCGTTCGGTTCATCACCGAAGTGGCCTGGCAGGCGCATTTCGTCAAGAACATGTTTATTCGCCCGAGCGATGAAGAGCTGGCAGGTTTCAAACCAGACTTTATCGTTATGAACGGCGCGAAGTGCACTAACCCGCAGTGGAAAGAACAGGGTCTGAACTCTGAAAACTTCGTCGCGTTTAACCTGACTGAGCGTATGCAGTTAATTGGCGGCACCTGGTACGGCGGCGAAATGAAGAAAGGGATGTTCTCGATGATGAACTACCTGCTGCCGCTGAAAGGCATTGCCTCCATGCACTGCTCCGCCAACGTTGGCGAGAAAGGCGACGTTGCAGTGTTCTTCGGCCTTTCTGGCACGGGTAAAACCACCCTTTCCACCGACCCGAAACGCCGTCTGATTGGCGATGACGAACACGGCTGGGACGATGACGGCGTGTTTAACTTCGAAGGCGGCTGCTACGCGAAAACCATCAAGCTGTCGAAAGAAGCGGAACCCGAAATCTACAACGCTATCCGTCGCGATGCGCTGCTGGAAAACGTCACCGTGCGTGAAGATGGCACTATCGACTTTGACGATGGTTCAAAAACCGAGAACACCCGCGTTTCTTATCCGATCTATCACATCGAAAACATCGTTAAGCCGGTCTCCAAAGCAGGCCACGCAACTAAAGTTATCTTCCTGACCGCAGATGCTTTCGGCGTATTGCCGCCGGTTTCTCGTCTGACTGCCGATCAAACTCAGTACCACTTCCTCTCTGGCTTCACCGCCAAACTGGCCGGTACTGAACGCGGCATCACCGAACCGACGCCAACCTTCTCCGCCTGCTTCGGCGCGGCGTTCCTGTCGCTGCACCCGACTCAGTACGCAGAAGTGCTGGTGAAACGTATGCAGGCGGCGGGCGCGCAGGCGTATCTGGTTAACACCGGCTGGAACGGCACTGGCAAACGTATCTCCATTAAAGATACCCGCGCCATTATCGACGCTATTCTGAATGGTTCGCTGGATAACGCAGAAACCTTCACTCTGCCGATGTTTAACCTGGCGATCCCTACAGAACTGCCGGGCGTTGACACGAAGATCCTCGATCCGCGTAACACTTACGCCTCTCCGGAACAATGGCAGGAAAAAGCTGAAACGCTGGCGAAACTGTTTATCGACAACTTCGATAAATATACCGACACCCCTGCGGGTGCTGCGCTGGTAGCGGCTGGTCCGAAGCTGTAATGGTTTGAAGCTGGAGAATATCTATCCAGTATCTTATAGAAAGCAAAACGGGAGGCACCTTCGCCTCCCGTTTTATTTACCCTTCTTTTGTCGCACCCTGCGCCCGCGTTACCGGCAATGGCAGCCAGGCGCGAATGGAAAGCCCGCCCCGCTCGCTGGTGCCAAGTTCCAGCATCCCGTTATGGTTATCGATAATCCGCTGCACAATCGCCAGCCCTAAGCCAGTGCCACTGATAGTGCGCGCACTGTCACCACGGACAAACGGCTGGAACAGGTGCTTACGCTGCTCCGGTTCAATCCCTGGGCCGTCATCTTCCACCTGGAACCAGGCGCGATTCGGCTCCGTTCCACTGCTGACTTTAATCCAGCCATTGCCGTAGCGGGCGGCGTTCACTACCATATTCGCCACCGCGCGTTTGATCGACAGAGGGTGCATTTTCACCTCAATGCTGCCCGGCTCAAGCGCGGTATCAATTTCCCGCTCATAGCCACTTTCGGCGGCAATCACCTCACCAAGCACAGCGTTAAGATCCGCCAGTTCCATCGGCATCTCCTGCCCGGTGCGCAGGTAGTCGATAAATTGCTCAATGATGGCGTTGCACTCTTCGATATCTTTATTGATCGATTCTGCCAGGTAGCCATCCTGCTCGCTCATCATCTCAGTCGCCAGGCGAATACGCGTCAGCGGCGTGCGCAGGTCGTGGCTTACCCCTGCCATCAGCAATGTGCGATCATCTGCCAGTTGC
The DNA here is from genome assembly GCF_916618735.1 of Escherichia sp. Marseille-Q3837. NCBI lineage: Bacteria > Pseudomonadati > Pseudomonadota > Gammaproteobacteria > Enterobacterales > Enterobacteriaceae > Escherichia > Escherichia sp. Marseille-Q3837. The sequence continues at coordinate 522,523 of NZ_CAKAKC010000001.1, forward strand.
TTAACGCCTGCCGCCATATGGTTGAAGGCGCGGGTAACCGAACGCACCTCCGAAGCGCCATATTCACGCAGCGGCGGCGGAATAATCCCCTTACCCACCTGCAAAGCAGCATGTTCGAGATCGACTAAGGGTCGGTTCTGAATACGAATAAATAGCCACGCGCCGCCTATTGCTAACAGCATTATCGCCAGCGTATAGCGGAACAGCGGGGAGAAATCGCCCTGATGAATTTCGGTCAGCGGCACACGTACCCAGATATTGGGCGACAGCCAGGTTTTCAGCCAGACGACAGGCGAACTTTTGTTGACCTCGACGCGGACTTCCGTCGGGCCGCCAAGCTGCTGCGCCATCTGATGGCTTAAGAATTCGTAGTGTTGCGCCCAACGCAGCCCGGCCTCTTCGGCAGCCTCGTTGGAGTAGAGAGAGCTCCCCAGCTCACGGTAGATCTCCCGACGGAAAGCGGGAGGCACAACCAACTGCGTGCCGTCCTCCAGTTGCAGTTTGTCGGTCATCAGCATACGCACTTCGTAAGCGAGGACTTTATTAAACTGCTGGAGGCTCGGCAAAATCGCGAAGTTCAGCACCACCAGATAAGTCGTCACCAGGCTGACAAACAGCAAGGTGACGATGAGCAATAACGTGCGGGCAAATGAACTTCGTGGCGAGAAGCGCAATCGCCTCATGCTTTAGAACCGTCCGGCACGAAGACGTAGCCCAGACCCCAGACGGTCTGAATGTAACGCGGATGTGCCGGATCTTCTTCCACCATGCGGCGCAGACGCGAGATCTGCACGTCGATGGAGCGTTCCATTGCAGAATATTCACGGCCACGGGCAAGGTTCATCAGCTTATCGCGGGAGAGCGGCTCACGCGGATGGCTGACCAGCGCCTTCAGTACCGCAAATTCACCGCTGGTGAGCGGCATCGGCTCATCTTCGCGGAACATTTCACGCGTACCGAGGTTTAGTTTGAACTTACCAAAAGCAATTACTGCTTCTTCCTGTGACGGCGCGCCCGGCAGTTCGTTCGCCTGACGACGCAGCACTGCACGAATACGAGCCAGCAGCTCGCGCGGGTTAAACGGTTTTGGAATATAGTCGTCAGCGCCAATCTCCAGACCAACGATACGGTCTACTTCTTCCCCTTTCGCCGTCACCATAATGATCGGCATCGGGTTACTCTGGCTACGAAGACGTCGGCAAATCGACAAGCCATCTTCACCAGGTAACATCAAATCCAGTACCATAAGATGGAAAGATTCACGAGTCAGCAGGCGATCCATCTGTTCTGCATTAGCGACGCTTCGAACCTGGAAGCCTTGTTCGGTGAGATAACGCTCCAGCAGCGCGCGCAGGCGCATGTCGTCATCGACCACCAGAATCTTGTAGTTCTCTTGCATTCTTTGTACTCCCAAAGGTTCGCAACAATTTGTAAGCGTGTATTCTTAAAAAAGCTTACGTTCGTCACCAGCAAAATCTGGTATGAATTTCAGCCTAAATTGTTACAAAGCATATTAAACAGCAGCTTAAGTATACAATTTATTCGGCGAAACATTATTGATTCTGTTGATATGATCACGTTATACCCAATGTGCGCATTATCAAACAGACAAAGGGAATCAACGAGATGAAAACGCCCCTGGTTACCCGGGAAGGGTATGAAAAACTCAAACAAGAGCTAAATTATCTCTGGCGTGAAGAACGCCCGGAGGTCACAAAAAAGGTGACCTGGGCTGCAAGTCTGGGCGACCGCAGTGAAAATGCTGACTATCAGTATAATAAAAAGCGCCTGCGTGAAATCGACCGTCGCGTGCGCTATCTCACTAAATGCATGGAAAATCTCAAAATCGTCGATTATTCCCCGCAGCAGGAAGGCAAGGTCTTCTTTGGCGCTTGGGTAGAGATTGAAAACGACGATGGCGTGACTCACCGTTTTAGAATTGTCGGCTACGATGAAATTTTTGGTCGTAAAGATTACATCTCTATCGATTCCCCGATGGCTCGCGCATTGCTGAAAAAAGAAGTGGGCGATCTGGCGGTGGTGAATACGCCTGCCGGGGAAGCGAGCTGGTATGTTAATGCCATCGAGTACGTGAAACCGTAAGGAAGAGTCTTAACCTCCAGCCTTTGGCTGGCATTTTTGCCAGCCAGTCCGTATAACTATCCCCTGATTTTTGATCCGAAAAGATGAACTCAAACCATGATGAATGATTCGTTCTGCCGCATTATTGCGGGTGAAATTCAGGCGCGCCCGGAACAGGTTGAAGCCGCCGTTCGCCTGCTTGACGAAGGGAATACCGTGCCGTTTATCGCACGTTATCGTAAGGAAATCACCGGCGGTCTGGATGACACGCAGTTGCGTAATCTGGAAACGCGTCTGAGCTACCTGCGCGAGCTGGAAGAGAGACGTCAGGCGATCCTCAAGTCCATTTCTGAGCAAGGTAAACTCACCGATGAGCTGGCGAATGCCATCAACGCCACCTTAAGCAAAACCGAACTCGAAGACCTCTATCTGCCCTACAAACCTAAACGTCGCACCCGTGGGCAAATCGCCATTGAAGCAGGTCTTGAGCCGTTGGCTGACCTGCTGTGGAGCGATCCGTCACACACGCCAGAAGTCGCCGCTGCACAATATGTTGATGCCGATAAAGGCGTGGCAGATACCAAAGCCGCGCTGGACGGCGCGCGCTACATTCTGATGGAACGTTTTGCCGAAGATGCCGCTCTCCTGGCGAAAGTGCGTGATTATCTGTGGAAGAACGCGCATTTGGTTTCTACGGTGGTGAGCGGTAAAGAAGAGGAAGGGGCAAAATTCCGCGACTATTTCGATCATCACGAACCGCTGTCAACGGTGCCTTCTCACCGCGCACTGGCGATGTTTCGTGGTCGTAACGAAGGCATACTCCAGCTTTCGCTGAATGCCGATCCACAGTTCGATGAGCCGCCCAAAGAGAGCTACTGCGAGCAAATCATCATGGATCACCTTGGCCTGCGCCTGAACAATGCCCCGGCGGATAGCTGGCGTAAAGGCGTGGTGAGCTGGACATGGCGCATCAAGGTACTGATGCACCTGGAAACCGAACTGATGGGCACCGTGCGCGAACGTGCGGAAGATGAAGCGATTAACGTCTTTGCCCGTAACCTGCACGATCTGCTGATGGCAGCCCCCGCTGGACTGCGTGCGACGATGGGGCTCGATCCGGGTCTGCGCACCGGGGTAAAAGTCGCGGTGGTCGATGCAACTGGCAAGCTGGTGGCGACCGACACCATTTATCCGCACACCGGGCAAGCCGCAAAAGCAGCGATGACCGTTGCTGCGCTGTGTGAAAAACATAACGTTGAACTGGTAGCAATTGGTAACGGTACGGCTTCCCGCGAAACCGAGCGTTTCTATCTCGACGTACAGAAGCAGTTCCCGAAAGTAACGGCGCAGAAAGTGATCGTCAGCGAAGCAGGCGCATCGGTTTACTCGGCTTCCGAGCTGGCAGCGCAGGAGTTCCCGGAGCTCGATGTTTCGCTGCGTGGCGCAGTGTCTATCGCCCGTCGTTTGCAAGATCCGCTAGCGGAGCTGGTGAAAATCGATCCGAAATCTATCGGCGTAGGTCAGTATCAGCATGATGTTAGCCAGACGCAGCTGGCTCGCAAACTGGACGCAGTGGTGGAAGACTGCGTTAACGCCGTTGGCGTTGATCTCAACACCGCTTCCGTTCCGCTGTTAACCCGCGTGGCGGGTCTGACGCGCATGATGGCGCAAAACATAGTTGCCTGGCGTGACGAGAACGGTCAGTTCCAGAACCGTCAGCAACTGTTAAAAGTCAGCCGTCTGGGGCCGAAAGCCTTCGAGCAATGCGCGGGCTTCCTGAGAATTAACCACGGCGATAACCCGCTGGATGCTTCTACCGTTCACCCGGAAGCCTATCCGGTGGTTGAACGCATTCTGGCGGCAACACAGCAGGCGCTGAAAGATCTGATGGGTAATAGCAGCGAACTGCGTAACCTGAAAGCCTCTGACTTTACCGATGAGAAATTCGGTGTGCCGACGGTAACCGACATCATCAAAGAGCTGGAAAAACCGGGCCGCGACCCGCGTCCGGAATTTAAAACCGCTCAGTTTGCCGATGGCGTCGAGACAATGAACGATCTGCAACCGGGCATGATCCTCGAAGGCGCGGTGACCAACGTCACCAATTTTGGTGCTTTTGTTGATATCGGCGTACATCAGGATGGCCTGGTTCACATTTCTTCTTTGTCGAACAAGTTTGTGGAAGATCCGCACACCGTGGTGAAAGCGGGCGACATTGTGAAGGTGAAAGTGCTGGAAGTCGATCTTCAGCGTAAACGTATCGCCCTGACCATGCGTCTGGATGAACAGCCAAGTGAAACCAACGCCCGTCGCGGCAGCGGTAACGATCGCCCGCAAAATAACCGCCCGGCAGCCAAACCGCGCGGTCGTGAAGCGCAGACTGCCGGTAACAGTGCGATGATGGATGCGCTGGCAGCGGCAATGGGCAAAAAACGTTAATCGCCCAACTGGCCTACGGTTCGAATTTGCACGAAGTCGTAGGCCAGATAAGGCGTTCACACCACATCTGGCAATAAACGCCTTAACTGACATAAAAGTGCCGGAGAACATCTCCGGCATTTGAGATTGCTGACAAACTCGCTTACGGGTCAAAACAGGCACAACTTTCCCCCCTCTCCCTAGCCCTCTCCCCGATGGGGCGAGGGGACTGTCCGTGCACTTGCCTGGCTCCGGTATTTTTATTCCACAGCCAAAACCACAATATATTCCGCTAATATTTATCACATCATTAACAACTGAAACCTTAATTAAACATCAAGCCGCCCTAATAATTCGTCACTCGAATTTTATTTTGACCCAGATATAACCTTGAGCCACATCAACATTGAGTCAGATTATTATCTAAACCAACATTCGCACACATTTTAAGTATTGCTGATAGAAACCATTCTCATTATCATTGTACTGTTGATTATTTCATCTCTCCTTCGTTGGCAAATCATCTGGTCTCATGTCGCTGTCAAACGCCCCATGAGGTAGTTATCCAGTTAATGAGAAACAAGTAGGCACCTATGCAATACACTCCAGATACTGCGTGGAAAATCACTGGCTTTTCCCGTGAAATCAGCCCGGCATATCGTCAGAAGCTGCTTTCTCTTGGCATGTTACCTGGCTCCTCTTTTAATGTGGTGCGCGTCGCTCCACTCGGTGATCCCATTCATATCGAAACTCGCCGTGTGAGCCTGGTATTACGGAAAAAAGATCTGGCCTTATTAGAAGTGGAAGCGGTTTCCTGTTAATACGGTGAGAATAACAATGAAAAAATTAACCATTGGCTTAATTGGTAATCCAAATTCTGGCAAGACAACCTTATTTAACCAGCTCACCGGCGCACGTCAGCGTGTAGGAAACTGGGCTGGCGTTACCGTCGAACGTAAAGAGGGTCAGTTCTCCACCACCGATCATCAGGTCACCCTGGTTGACCTGCCCGGCACCTATTCTCTGACCACCATCTCATCGCAAACTTCGCTTGATGAGCAAATCGCCTGTCACTACATTTTGAGTGGCGACGCCGATCTGCTGATTAACGTGGTGGATGCGTCTAACCTTGAGCGTAACCTGTACCTGACGCTGCAACTGCTGGAGCTCGGCATTCCCTGCATCGTGGCGCTGAACATGCTCGACATTGCCGAGAAGCAAAATATTCGCATTGAAATTGATGCGCTGTCGGCACGTCTTGGCTGCCCGGTGATCCCGCTGGTTTCCACGCGTGGTCGCGGTATTGAAGCCCTGAAACTGGCAATTGACCGCTATAAAGCCAACGAGAATGTAGAACTGGTGCATTACGCACAGCCGCTAATCAATGAAGCCGATGCGCTGGCGAAAGTGATGCCGTCAGACATCCCGCTGAAACATCGCCGCTGGCTGGGTCTGCAAATGCTGGAAGGCGATATCTACAGCCGCGCCTACGCCGGTGAAGCGTCGCAGCATCTGGATGCAGCCCTCGCCCGTCTGCGTAATGAGATGGACGATCCGGCGCTGCACATTGCCGATGCGCGTTACCAGTGTATTGCTGCCATCTGCGATGTGGTGAGCAATACCCTGACGGCAGAACCCAGCCGTTTCACCACGGCAGTAGATAAAATCGTGCTCAACCGATTCCTCGGTCTGCCAATTTTCCTCTTTGTGATGTATCTGATGTTCCTGCTGGCTATCAACATCGGCGGGGCGTTACAGCCGCTGTTTGACGTCGGTTCCGTGGCACTCTTTGTGCATGGTATTCAGTGGATTGGCTACACGCTCCACTTCCCTGACTGGCTGACTATCTTCCTCGCCCAGGGGCTGGGTGGCGGTATTAACACCGTTCTGCCACTGGTGCCGCAGATCGGCATGATGTACCTGTTCCTCTCCTTCCTCGAGGACTCCGGGTATATGGCGAGAGCGGCATTTGTGATGGACCGTCTGATGCAAGCGTTGGGTCTGCCAGGGAAATCCTTTGTGCCGTTGATCGTTGGCTTCGGTTGTAACGTACCGTCGGTGATGGGTGCGCGCACTCTTGATGCTCCGCGTGAACGTCTGATGACTATCATGATGGCGCCATTTATGTCCTGCGGTGCTCGTCTGGCAATCTTCGCAGTATTTGCTGCCGCGTTCTTCGGGCAGAATGGCGCGCTGGCTGTGTTCTCACTGTATGTCATCGGTATTGTGATGGCGGTACTGACGGGTCTGATGCTCAAATACACCATTATGCGCGGTGAAGCGACGCCGTTTGTCATGGAGCTACCGGTCTATCACGTACCACACATTAAGAGTCTGATTATCCAGACCTGGCAGCGTTTGAAAGGCTTCGTTCTGCGCGCCGGTAAAGTGATTATCATCGTCAGCATTTTCCTGAGCGCATTCAACAGCTTCTCGCTGAGTGGGAAAATCGTCGATAACATCAACGACTCGGCGCTGGCCTCTGTCAGCCGCGTGATCACTCCAGTCTTCAAGCCGATTGGCGTGCATGAAGATAACTGGCAGGCAACGGTTGGACTGTTTACTGGCGCAATGGCGAAAGAAGTGGTGGTGGGTACTCTCAACACCCTCTATACCGCAGAAAACATTCAGGACGAAGAGTTCAATCCGGCGGAATTTAACCTCGGTGAAGAGCTGTTCAGCGCGGTAGATGAAACCTGGCAGAGCCTGAAAGACACCTTCAGCCTTAGCGTACTGATGAACCCAATTGAAGCCAGCAAAGGCGACGGCGAAATGGGTACTGGGGCAATGGGCGTGATGGATGAGAAATTCGGTAGCGCGGCGGCTGCTTACAGCTATCTGATATTCGTCCTGCTGTATGTACCTTGCATTTCGGTGATGGGAGCCATTGCCCGTGAATCAAGCCGTGGCTGGATGGGCTTCTCCATCCTGTGGGGGCTGAATATCGCTTACTCGCTGGCAACATTGTTCTATCAGGTCGCCAGCTACAGCCAGCACCCAACTTACAGCCTGGTGTGCATTCTGGCGGTTGTCCTGTTTAACATCGTGGTTATTGGCCTGCTGCGCCGCGCGCGTAGTCGAGTCGATATCGAACTACTGGCAAGCCGCAAAACGGTAAGCAGTTGCTGCGCAGCCAGCACCACTGGCGATTGCCACTAAGGACACGGCAATGGCTTCGCTCATTCAGGTGCGTGATTTGCTGGCGTTACGGGGTCGTATGGAAGCGACCCAGATCAGCCAGACGCTGAACACCCCGCAGCCGATGATTAACGCTATGCTGCAACAGCTGGAAAATATGGGCAAAGCGGTACGGATTCAGGAAGAACCTGATGGCTGCCTCTCTGGCAGTTGTAAAAGCTGCCCGGAAGGAAAAGCCTGTCTGCGTGAGTGGTGGATGCTGCGTTAACCTTGTTTCATCGTTCGTTTTGAAAAGCCCGGTATGCATTAGCTACCGGGCTTTTTTGCGTGCGGCTTTCCATAAAAATGCAACTCTTGCAGCATGGAGTAAGTTCCTCTGAAAGCGTCTCGCAGGGATGAAAACTTGCTGATGCACAGCCGTGGAGTGGCGCGTAAAGTCGCGGCATTCAAAAAAACAGGTGAAGGAACGCCATGAGCAAAAAACAGAGTTCCACCCCACACGATGCGCTGTTCAAACTCTTTTTACGCCAACCGGACACGGCACGCGATTTTCTTGCGTTCCATTTACCGGCACCCATCCACGCGCTCTGTGATATGAAAACCCTCAAGCTGGAGTCGAGCAGCTTTATCGATGACGATCTGCGTGAAAGCTATTCCGACGTGCTGTGGTCGGTGAAAACGGAGCAAGGGCCAGGATATATCTATTGCCTGATTGAACATCAAAGCACCTCAAACAGACTGATCGCATTTCGCATGATGCGTTATGCCATTGCCGCAATGCAAAACCACCTTGATGCAGGATACAAAACGTTGCCGATGGTCGTACCGTTGTTGTTTTACCACGGCATTGAAAGCCCCTATCCCTATTCGCTGTGTTGGCTGGATTGTTTCGCCGATCCTAAACTGGCAAGGCAGCTTTATGCCTCGGCATTTCCGCTGATTGATATCACCGTCATGCCTGATGATGAAATCATGCAGCACCGACGCATGGCGCTGCTGGAGTTAATTCAAAAACATATTCGTCAACGCGACCTGATGGGGCTGGTAGAGCAAATGGCTTGCTTATTAAGTAGTGGGTACGCTAATGACAGACAAATCAAAGGGCTGTTTAATTACATACTACAAACTGGCGATGCGGTACGTTTTAACGATTTTATCGACGGCGTTGCCGAACGTTCACCGAAACACAAGGAAAGTTTAATGACTATTGCGGAAAGATTGCGGCAGGAAGGGTTTCAGAACGGTATACGTACCAACGCCCTAAATATTGCCAAAACCATGCTGGATGCCGGAGTCTCTCTTGAGGACGTTCTGCGATTTACCAGCCTGACGGTTGAAGACCTTGCTGAAATAGATCATCAATAACGTAAAGGATGGTTTTAATGACAGATGCACAAAGAGAATATCTTATTAGTTACCTGATTGGTTATTTATTGGGTCGACGCCTGGAAGCCCTGGATATCGCCAAAAGAATGCTGTAATCCGGAGTCCCTCTTGCAGATATCATGCGCTTTACCGGGGTGTCAGAAGAAGAGTTGGCTGCGGCGAGTCAGGAAAGTTCTGTCTCGCCATTTCTAAAGCCACCTACACCCTCTGCTTCAACGCTACCAGCTGCTGACAAAACTCGTCTGGATGCGAAATAAACGGCGCATGAGCCGCTTTGGCGAAGATATATGATTCGCTGTGCGGCCAGAGTTCATCCAGCATCGGCACTACTTTGCGCGGCACCAGACCGTCGAGATAACCATACAATCGCAAAAACGGCATTGGTACATTTTGCAGCGGATAACGAAGATCGACCGTTTTCAGGATTTCCAGCCCACCATTGAGCACGTCAACCTCCGGCATCGGTAATGCCAGAACGGTTTTCTTCAGCGCCCGCGCATCCTGGCGCGCCGTTTCTGTCCCCATGGTTTGCAACGCAAGGAAACGCTCCACCGTACGCTGAAAATCTTCACTTAGCTGCTGCTGGAAACCCGCCAGCACATCCGGTTTTATCCCCGGCCACCCATCACGGGCACTAAAACATGGCGACGATGCTACAGTGACCAGCGCCTGAACACGCTCGGGATAGGCTAATGCAATCTGACTTGCCACCAGCCCGCCCAAGCTCCAGCCTAACCAAATGGCTTTATCCGGTGCCTGTTGCAGCACGACATCAGCCATGTCAGCAAGCGACATCGCACCAAATCCCTGACTGCGCCCGAAGCCAGGCAGATCAACAAGATGTAACGTAAAATGCGAGCTAAGTTCCTCGTCAATGCAACGCCACACTTCGGCATTCAGTCCCCATCCGTGCAGCAGCACAAGATGAACATTCCCCTGACCTTTGGTCTGCCACCAGATGTTATTCATCCGCTATTGTTCTCTTTTCACTTACAAGGATGAACATATGCTAACAGTACCGGGATTATGCTGGCTATGCCGAATGCCGCTGGCGCTAGGTCATTGGGGGATTTGTTCGGTCTGCTCCCGCGCCGCACGTACAGATAAAATGCTATGCCCGCAATGTGGATTACCAGCTACACACTCGTATCTCCCCTGTGGTCGTTGCCTGCAAAAACCACCGCCGTGGCAAAGACTGGTAACCATCGCCAATTATGCGCCGCCGTTAAGCCCGCTCATCCACCAGCTTAAGTTTTCCCGCCGCAGTGAAATCGCCAGTGCGCTAGCACGTTTGTTACTATTGGAAGTCTTACACGCCCGTCGCACCAGCGAATTACATCTGCCGGATCGCATCGTCAGTGTCCCGCTATGGCGGCATCGCCACTGGCGTCGGGGATTTAATCAGAGCGATTTGCTGTGTCAGCCGTTATCACGCTGGTTGCACTGCCAATGGGATAGCGAAGCCGTCACACGAACAAGAGCCACTGCGCCCCAGCATTTTCTCAACGCCCGTCTGCGCAAGCGCAACCTGAAAAATGCCTTTCGCCTTGAATTGCCCGTGCAAGGTCTCCATATGGTGATTGTGGATGATGTCGTTACCACCGGAAGTACCGTCGCAGAGATTGCGCAGTTGCTTTTACGCAATGGTGCGGCGACTGTCCAGGTCTGGTGCCTTTGTCGAACCTTGTAGAGCCTCGATGATGGGCGTATTATAACCAACTAAAATAGTCAACTATTAGGCCATTACTATGATCCGTATTTCCGATGCTGCACAAGCGCACTTTGCCAAACTGCTGGCAAACCAGGAAGAAGGGACACAAATCCGCGTATTTGTGATTAACCCTGGCACACCTAACGCTGAATGTGGCGTTTCTTATTGTCCGCCTGACGCTGTAGAAGCCACCGACACCGCCCTGAAATTTGACCTGCTGACCGCGTATGTTGATGAGTTAAGCGCACCATACCTGGAAGATGCAGAGATCGACTTTGTTACCGACCAACTGGGTTCCCAGCTAACGCTGAAAGCACCGAACGCCAAAATGCGTAAAGTGGCTGACGATGCCCCGCTAATGGAGCGCGTGGAGTATATGCTGCAATCGCAGATTAACCCGCAGCTTGCCGGTCACGGTGGTCGCGTTTCGCTGATGGAAATCACCGAAGACGGTTACGCCATTCTACAATTTGGCGGCGGCTGTAACGGTTGTTCCATGGTCGACGTAACGCTGAAAGAAGGGATCGAAAAGCAGTTGCTGAACGAATTCCCGGAGCTGAAAGGTGTGCGCGATCTCACCGAACACCAGCGCGGCGAACACTCTTACTACTAAGTTATCCCCTCTTTTGTAGATTGCCCGATGCGACGCTAAAGCGTCTTATCGGGCTTTCGTTGTTCTTATGGCGCAGCTTTACTCCATCCCCTTCGTCTCCCCACGATAATATGACCAACCTCTCATAATTTAAATTTACCCCGCTCTGGTGATTCTCAAGCGCATTATGTTACCCGTATCATTCTCATGGGCACCAAACACACTCATAACATCTGACTACACTAATACGTTTTAGGGGTCATCAGCCGTGGTGCCGTTATATCTCTGTTCCCAGTTGGGACAACCAGGATTTGTCGTCAGAAACCTGACGTTACCCATAACAAATTAAAGGCCAGGTAAATCATGCCATTAGTCATTGTTGCTATCGGTGTAATCTTGTTATTACTCCTGATGATCCGCTTCAAAATGAACGGCTTCATCGCTCTCGTCCTCGTGGCGCTTGCTGTTGGATTAATGCAAGGGATGCCGCTGGATAAAGTTATTGGCTCTATCAAAGCCGGTGTCGGCGGGACGCTCGGTAGCCTTGCCCTGATCATGGGGTTTGGTGCGATGCTGGGCAAAATGCTGGCAGACTGTGGCGGCGCACAACGTATCGCCACCACGCTGATTGCCAAATTTGGTAAAAAACACATCCAGTGGGCGGTGGTATTAACCGGTTTTACCGTCGGTTTTGCCCTGTTCTATGAAGTAGGCTTTGTGCTGATGCTGCCGCTGGTATTCACCATCGCCGCTGCTGCAAATATCCCACTGCTGTATGTTGGTGTACCAATGGCGGCTGCACTGTCTGTTACCCACGGCTTCCTGCCGCCGCATCCGGGTCCGACTGCGATTGCCACCATCTTCCAGGCCGATATGGGTAAAACCCTGCTGTACGGTACTATTCTGGCGATCCCGACCGTGATTCTCGCGGGTCCGGTTTACGCTCGCGTGCTGAAAGGCATTGATAAGCCGATCCCGGAAGGTCTGTACAGCGCGAAAACCTTTAGCGAAGAAGAGATGCCGAGCTTTGGCGTCAGCGTCTGGACTTCTCTGGTGCCGGTTGTACTGATGGCAATGCGTGCCATCGCTGAAATGATCCTGCCGAAAGGTCACGCTTTCCTGCCGGTAGCCGAGTTCCTCGGTGACCCGGTAATGGCAACGCTGATTGCCGTACTGATCGCGATGTTCACCTTTGGTCTGAACCGTGGTCGTTCGATGGATCAGATTAACGACACGCTGGTTTCTTCAATCAAAATCATCGCGATGATGCTGCTAATCATCGGTGGTGGCGGTGCGTTCAAGCAGGTGCTGGTAGACAGCGGCGTGGACAAATACATTGCTTCCATGATGCACGAAACCAACATTTCTCCGCTGCTGATGGCGTGGTCTATTGCCGCAGTGCTGCGTATCGCGCTGGGTTCTGCAACCGTTGCGGCAATCACTGCGGGGGGTATCGCGGCACCGCTGATTGCAACGACAGGCGTTAGCCCGGAGCTGATGGTTATTGCGGTTGGTTCCGGTAGTGTGATTTTCTCTCACGTGAACGATCCGGGCTTCTGGCTGTTCAAAGAGTACTTTAACCTGACTATCGGCGAGACCATCAAATCCTGGTCGATGCTGGAAACCATTATCTCAGTGTGCGGTCTGGTAGGCTGTCTGCTGCTGAATATGGTGATTTGATAATACTGACTGCCGGATATGGCGTGAATGCCTTATCCGGCTGCTCTAATGAGTAGGCCGGATAAGACGCATCAAGCGTCGCATCCGGCATCAACCGCACTCTACTTCTTCTTCGCTGCCGCCCTGCGTCGTCTGTCCAAATCCTTCAGCAACTTGTTCACACCATCATCGGCAAACATCGTCTCAAGCGTCGCAGAAAGCTTGCGTCGCCAGTTTTTGTACTGGTAACTGGTGCCAGGAATATTTACAGGTTCCTCCATATCCAGCCAATCTTCTGGCTGTAGCCCTAACAGGGCACTGTTACTGTCGGCGATATAACGTTGCAAGCCACGATTAAGCGTCGGTGTCATCGACATTAGTGATGCCTTATGCCCGGCACGTTTTGGCAGACAGCCATATTTATGCAGCGCATCCAGCAGCCCTTGCTTCGCCAGTTCGCGATCCTGATACAAACCGCGCAGCACCACTTCATCCGGGTACAGCCCCAGTGTTTTGCCCAGCGTTAAATCCCCGCTCTCCCAGTAACCACGCAGCGTAGGCAGATCGTGTGTTGCCGCGACCGCCATCGACTGCTCCGGATACGCTTTTGGTGCGCGGAACGTCTTCTCGTGATCGCTTTCGAAATAGAGCACTTTGTAGGAGTAAACACCGCTACTGCGCAGCTTACCGACAATCTCTACCGGCACCGTACCAAGATCCTCGCCAATCACCATGCAGCGATGGCGTTTACTTTCCAGCGCCAGAATAGCGAGCAGATCATCCACCGGATAGTGGACATATGCCCCTTGATCCGCCGTTTCGCCATACGGTATCCACCACAAACGCAGCATCGACATTACATGGTCGATACGCAGCGCACCGCAGTTTTGCATGTTCGCGCGCAGTAGTTCGATAAAAGGTTCATAGGCGCGCGCGGTGATGATATGCGGATCCATCGGCGGCAATCCCCAGTTCTGCCCCAACGGGCCGAGGATATCCGGCGGCGCGCCAACCGACGCTTTCAGGCAATACAGTTCACGGTCGCACCAGGTTTCTGCCCCACCTTCCGCTACGCCAACCGCCAGATCACGGTACAAGCCAATCGGCATTTCATAGCCCTGGCTTATCTCCCAGCAGGCGGCAAACTGGCAGTAAGCCAGCCACTGCAACCAGAGATAAAAATCGACGTCATCACGATGTTCTTCGCAGAACTGACGCACTTCTGGTGAATCCACATTCTGGTACGCCTGCGGCCATGCTGGCCAACCCCAGCGCATTTCGTCCTCTTTAACTTGCTGTGCATGTAGCGCGTCAAACGCTGCCTGCCAGAACAAGCTATCGCCCTGCTCTGCAACAAACTGGCGAAACGCCGCCATCTGCTCATCATCACGTTGCGCGAAACCGTTCCACGCCATCCGCAATGCTGTCATTTTTAAAGCAGTAACCGTGGAGTAATCGACCCAGTCAGCATCCCGCGCCTGTTGCAGCGTCTGTTGCGTGGTCGGCATCTGCCACCAGGCCTGTGCCTCTTCGCTAAGATGGAAATCTTCAACGGCGTTAACGTCGATATAAACCACATTCAGCCAGCGGCGCGATGACGGACTATACGGGCTGGCGCTTTCAGGGTTTGCCGGATAGAGCGCATGAATCGGGTTCAGACCGATGAACGACCCGCCACGTTTTGCCACATCCACCAACATCGCTTTGAGATCGCCAAAATCCCCAATACCCCAGTTTTTTTCCGATCGCAGCGTATAAAGCTGAACGCAGGCACCCCACAGCTTTTGTTTATTCAGCAACGCCTGCGGTTCGTAACAGCGTTTCGGGGCGACAATCACCCGGCAATGCGCGCGCTGGTCGTCCTGAGTAAGCGTCAGCGTGTGATAACCTTCCGGCAGCTTCGTCGGTAGATTAAACGCTTTACCTCCCGTTACATGGCCTTTGTACTGCGTTCCTTCTTCGGTGGTCAGCAGCCAGCTATATTCGCCGCTGCCTTCTACCGCCATCGACATTTTTTTGCCGCTGGTATAAACCATGACATTCGGGACTGGCGTTACCGCCACTTTCGTGGCGGTACTTCGATGCATCGCGTCAAGCAAACGCCGTTTGGTTTCGGCGCCAATCGACTGCGGTTTACCGTGGGCATTGATGTAATTGGGGCTGATCCCCGCCGCCAGCGCGGCATTATCCAGACGTTTGCTTTCCATCGAGCTTCCTTAGCGTTTTGCCTGCCAGATACGAGCCTGATAATCGCGAATAGAGCGATCCGAGCTAAACATACCGCAGCGGGCGGTATTGAGGATCGCCGCGCGAGTCCAGGCCTCCTGGTCGCGGTACAGCACATCCACCTGCTTTTGTGCCTCTACATAGGCTGCGAAATCCGCCATCACCAGATACGGATCGCCGCCCTGTTTGCCTATACTGTGCAGCATCTGGTCGAAGGCATGTTTATCACCGTCGCTGTATTTACCGCTTTCCACCTCTTTCAATACGGCGTCCAGAACCTTATCTTTCTTCCGCCATTTCACCGGGTCGTAGCCTTTGGCCAGAATTGCCTTCACTTGTTCCACGGTATGACCAAAAATAAAGATGTTCTCTTCACCGACCTTTTCGGCAATTTCAACGTTCGCACCATCCAGCGTACCCACGGTTAACGCGCCGTTGAGCGCCAGTTTCATGTTGCCAGTGCCGGAAGCTTCTTTCCCTGCCGTGGAGATCTGCTCGGAGATATCCGCCGCTGGGATCAGTTTTTCCGCTGCTGAGACACAATAATCCGGCAGGAACACCACCTTCAGTTTGTCGCTAACCTGCGGATCGTTGTTGATCACATCAGCCACTTTATTGATCGCAAAGATAATATTCTTCGCCAGGTAGTAGCCCGGTGCCGCTTTCGCGCCGAAGAGGAAGACGCGCGGTACGCGATCAGCCTGCGGGTTTTCACGAATTTCTTTGTACAACGCCAGAATATGCAGCAGATTCAGGTGCTGGCGTTTGTACTCATGCAGACGTTTGATCTGAATATCGAAAATCGCCTGTGGATTGATCTCAATACCGGTACGGGCTTTCACAAACTCCGCCAGACGAACCTTATTCGCCTGTTTGATCTCGCGATATTGCTGACGGAATTTCGCGTCATCGGCGAATTTTTCCAGATGGATCAGTTGATCCAGATCGTTAACCCACTCTTTCTTCAGTGATTTATCCAGCAGCGCCGCCAGTGCCGGGTTGCACTGTTTGATCCAGCGACGTGGGGTAATGCCGTTAGTGACGTTATGGAATTTGTTCGGCCACAGCTGGTGGTATTCAGGGAACAAGTCTTTCACTACCAGATCCGAGTGCAACGCTGCCACACCGTTCACCGCAAAGCCGCTTACCACACACATATTGGCCATGCGAACCTGTTTGTCATACACAACTGCCAGCTTTGCCCACACCGCTTTATCGCCCGGCCAGGTTTTTTCCACCAGTTTCTTAAAGCGGTTGTTGATTTCGTTGATTATCTGCATATGGCGCGGCAGCAGGGCTTTTACCAGTTTCTCATCCCAGCATTCCAGAGCTTCTGGCATCAAAGTATGGTTGGTGTAAGCGAAAGTTTTGCTGGTGATTGCCCAGGCGTCATCCCAGCTCATCTGGTGCTCATCGATCAGCACGCGCAGCAGTTCTGGAATAGCGATAGTCGGGTGGGTATCGTTCAGTTGAATAACTTCATACTCTGCCAGTTCGTGCAGTTTACGCCCCGCCAGATGATGGCGACGCAGAATATCCGCCACCGAACAGGCGCACTGGAAGTATTGCTGCATCAGGCGCAGCTTTTTACCCGCAGTGTGGTTGTCGTTTGGATAGAGGACTTTGGTCAGTTTTTCAGCGTTGATGCCTTGTTGTTCGGCACGCAGGAAGTCACCGTCATTAAATTTGGTGAGATTGAACGGATGAGCATGAGTCGCCTGCCACAAACGCAGCGGCTGTGCTACACCGTTGTGGTAGCCCAACACTGGAAGATCCCACGCTTGCCCGGTAATGGTAAATTCCGGTTCCCAGCGCCCCTCTTTCGTCACTTTGCCGCCGATGCCCACCTGCACATCCAGAGCTTCGTTATGACTAAACCACGGGTAGCTACCGCGATGCCAGTCGTCTGGCGCTTCAGACTGTTTACCATCGACAAAGGATTGACGGAATAAACCATACTGATAGTTAAGACCATAGCCAGTGGCAGACTGCCCGACAGTCGCCATTGAGTCGAGGAAACACGCAGCCAGACGCCCCAGGCCACCGTTACCCAGCGCCGGGTCAATCTCTTCTTCTAACAGGTCAGTCAGGTTGATGTCATAAGGTTTCAGTGAATCCTGAACAGCCTGATACCAGCCGAGGTTTAACAGGTTGTTGCCCGTCAGACGCCCAATCAAAAACTCCATTGAGATGTAGTTAACATGGCGCTGATTCGCCGCCGGTTTAACGAAAGGCTGGGCTCGCAGCATTTCCGCCAGGGCTTCACTCACTGCCAACCACCACTGGCGAGGGGTCATCTCAGCCGCAGAAGTTAAACCATAACGCTGCCACTGGCGTGACAGTGCTTCCTGAAATTGCTTTTCATTAAAAATGGGTTGTGACATAGGAGTTCCAGTTTTCTTAGATATTAAACACAACGTTATCGTTAGTTTGCCAGGCTCCATGTTGACCTTCCTCATCCTACGGGGGATTAGGCGGGGAGGAGTGACGGGGATGAGCAAGAAAATGTGATCACGACCACTTAAAGGTAGTGCAATCAACTGCAAAAGTATCAGCTCAGTGCCAGAGAGCGCAGAAATCCTGCTATTAACAGTAAGAAATGGCCGTTGCGTATTATCAAAAAGCGGAAAGTAACTCTATAAATTAAGTAAAGCGGCGAAATAGTTTCAGCAATGAAATATCCATTGAGGGTCATCTCACTCTTAATAGATTTATTAAGATCAAGTTTTTAGATAGACCTTTCATCAGGAATTAAGGCGGTATCGTTGCTTTAATAAGGCTTTTGAACTGAAAGAAAACACCCTAAAATCCAGTATCCACGCTGCATTTGCGTTGTTTTAAGACGGAGTATTAATAAAGATTTGGAATTGTGACAGAGTGCAAATTCAGACACATAAAAAATCGTCATCGCTTGCATTGCACAGTTTTCTGACCGAACTTATAACTATTAATTACGAAGCGCAAAAAAAATAATATTTCCTCAATTTCCACAGTGAAGTGATTAACTATGCTGATTCCGTCAAAATTAAGTCGTCCGGTTCGACTCGACCATACTGTGGTTCGTGAGCGCCTGTTGGCTAAACTTTCCGGCGCGAACAACTTCAGGCTGGTGCTAATCACAAGTCCTGCGGGTTACGGAAAGACAACGCTCATATCCCAATGGGCGGCAGGAAAAAACGATTTGGGCTGGTACTCGCTTGATGAAGGCGATAACCAGCAAGAACGTTTCGCCAGCTATCTGATCGCCGCCGTGCAACAGGCAACCAGCGGTCACTGCGCCATCAGTGAAACAATGACGCAAAAACGGCAATATGCCAGTCTGACGTCACTATTTGCCCAGCTTTTCATCGAACTGGCGGAATGGCATAGTCCACTTTACCTGGTAATCGATGATTACCATTTGATCACCAATCCGGTGATCCACGAATCAATGCGCTTCTTCATTCGCCATCAACCAGAAAATCTCACTCTGGTGGTGCTGTCACGCAACCTTCCGCAGTTGGGCATTGCCAATCTGCGCGTGCGTGACCAACTATTGGAAATTGGCAGCCAGCAACTGACATTTACCCATCAGGAAGCGAAACAGTTCTTTGATTGCCGTCTGTCATCGCCGATTGAAGCCGCAGAAAGCAGCCGGATTTGCGATGACGTGTCCGGCTGGGCGACGGCGTTGCAGCTAATTGCGCTTTCAGCAAAGCAAAATACCCACTCAGCTCATAAATCAGCGCGTCGTCTGGCGGGCATCAATGCCAGTCATCTTTCTGATTATCTGGTCGATGAGGTGTTAGATAACGTTGATCTGGCCACTCGTCATTTCCTGCTAAAAAGCGCCATTTTGCGCTCGATGAATGATGCGCTAATCACCCGCGTGACCGGCGAAGAAAACGGGCAAATGCGTCTTGAGGAGATTGAGCGTCAGGGGCTGTTTTTGCAACGGATGGATGATACTGGCGAATGGTTCAGCTATCACC
Source organism: Escherichia sp. Marseille-Q3837 (assembly GCF_916618735.1). Classification (NCBI taxonomy): domain Bacteria; kingdom Pseudomonadati; phylum Pseudomonadota; class Gammaproteobacteria; order Enterobacterales; family Enterobacteriaceae; genus Escherichia; species Escherichia sp. Marseille-Q3837. Next base: position 541,706 of record NZ_CAKAKC010000001.1, read on the forward strand.
CGCTGTTTGGCAACTTCCTGCGCCAACGCTGCCAGTGGGAACTGGCGGCGGAATTGCCGGAAATCCACCGCGCCGCCGCAGAAAGCTGGATGGCGCAAGGTTTTCCCAGCGAAGCCATTCATCATGCGCTGGCGGCAGGCGACGCTTTGATGCTACGCGATATTCTGCTGAATCACGCCTGGAGTTTGTTCAACCACAGCGAACTGTCACTGCTGGAAGAGTCGCTTAAAGCCCTGCCGTGGGACAGCCTGTTGGAAAATCCACAACTAGTGTTGTTGCAGGCCTGGTTGATGCAAAGTCAGCATCGCTACGGTGAAGTAAATACCCTGCTGGCACGAGCCGAACACGAGATCCAGGGTATCAGGGAAGGCACCATGCACGCAGAATTTAACGCTCTGCGCGCCCAGGTCGCCATTAACGACGGTAATCCGGAAGAAGCCGAACGACTGGCAAAACTGGCACTGGAAGAACTGCCTCCGGGCTGGTTCTACAGCCGCATTGTCGCGACCTCTGTACTTGGCGAAGTGTTGCACTGTAAAGGTGAACTAACCCGCTCGCTGGCGCTTATGCAGCAAACCGAGCAAATGGCGCGCCAGCATGATGTCTGGCACTACGCCTTGTGGAGTTTAATCCAGCAAAGCGAAATTCTGTTTGCCCAGGGGTTCCTGCAAACTGCGTGGGAAACGCAGGAAAAAGCGTTCCAGTTGATTAACGAACAGCATCTGGAACAGTTGCCGATGCATGAGTTTCTGGTACGCATCCGTGCGCAACTGTTATGGGCATGGGCGCGCCTGGATGAAGCCGAAGCCTCGGCGCGTAGCGGGATCGAAGTTTTATCTTCTTATCAGCCTCAGCAACAGCTTCAGTGCCTGGCAATGTTAATTCAATGCTCGCTGGCTCGTGGCGATCTGGATAACGCCCGCAGCCAACTTAACCGCCTGGAAAACCTGCTGGGGAATGGCAAATATCACAGCGACTGGATCTCTAACGCCAACAAAGTTCGGGTGATTTACTGGCAAATGACTGGCGACAAAGCCGCCGCTGCCAACTGGTTGCGTCACACGGCCAAACCGGAGTTTGCGAACAACCACTTCCTGCAAGGCCAATGGCGCAACATTGCCCGTGCACAAATTTTGCTGGGCGAGTTTGAGCCTGCGGAAATTGTCCTCGAAGAACTCAACGAAAATGCCCGCAGTCTGCGGCTGATGAGCGACCTGAACCGCAACCTGCTGTTACTCAATCAGTTGTACTGGCAGGCCGGACGTAAAAGCGACGCTCAGCGCGTGTTGCTGGACGCATTAAAACTGGCGAATCGCACCGGATTTATCAGTCATTTTGTCATCGAAGGCGAAGCGATGGCGCAGCAGTTACGCCAGCTGATTCAACTCAATACGCTGCCGGAACTGGAACAGCACCGCGCGCAGCGTATCCTGCGGGAAATCAATCAACATCACCGACACAAGTTCGCTCACTTTGACGAGAGTTTTGTCGAACGTCTGCTAAATCACCCGGAAGTGCCGGAACTGATCCGCACCAGCCCATTGACCCAACGCGAATGGCAGGTACTGGGGCTGATTTACTCCGGTTACAGTAACGAACAAATTGCGGGCGAACTGGAAGTGGCAGCAACCACCATCAAAACGCATATCCGCAATCTGTATCAAAAACTCGGCGTTGCTCACCGTCAGGCTGCGGTACAGCACGCGCAGAAACTGCTGAAAATGATGGGATATGGGGTGTGAGTTTGGTCGGATAACGCACCTGATCCGACTTACCTCTCTGCATCATTCAACGCTAACCCGCGTTACGCCATCTGTTTCAGCCAGAGTAAACCGCACTGGCAAGAAACGCTCCACCACCGCGATATTGGTCAGCAGATGGCATGAGGGATGGGCGACCGTAAATTCCCCCGCGCCTGCCAGCGCCATCGGCAGCACCAACTGGTCTGCGAGATATTCCCCTACCGCAGCCGGGCTTGCCAGGTAGCGTTTAACCTCTTTCACCAGTTGGGCGGCGACCACTTCGGCACTGACGCGCTTTTCACCGACGACAAAAAAGCGTTCAGTGATATTTTCACTTTCGACTTCCAGCGAGACGGTATTTCCTGGCCCCTGCTCGCGCGGCAAGGAATGAATAGTCTGCTCATGCAGTGAAAAACTACCCGCCAGCGTAGCGATTTCACGCTCAGCAACATGGCGCGGCACACCAGCCAGTAGCACCTCTCCACGCATATGCACAATGTTTCCGCGCTCACCAAGTTGCAAGGTGTTAAACGATGCCACCGGCGTAACTTCCGTTGCCACCACACCGCCTCCGGCAGGGTAAAAACCGTGGCGCAACAGCGTTGTTTGCTGCTGAATCCCCATCCGCGCCAGCAGCGGTTCCAGCACCCGGCAGATAAAATCGGCAGGCGGCGCCGACGGGTTATCGGTGCCACCGCTCACTTCAACACGCGATGGCCCATCGGCAAACCACAGCGCGGGCAGCACCGTTTGCAGCACCAGCATACAACTTCCGGCACTGCCGATAGCAAAGCGGTAATCGCCGCCGCGCACGGTGCCGGGCCGGAAGACCAGGCGCTGCGATCCCAGCTCCACACCTTCAACCGTTGCATCGCTGATTTGCATCGCCGCTTTTACCGCCGTCAGATGCTGGCGCAACAGCCCCGCTTTCGCCCGCCCGGCACGAATGCCGGTGATGGTGAACGGTTTACCGGTTATCATCGACAGGCTCAGCGCCGAGCGCAGGATCTGCCCGCCGCCTTCACCCTGTGCGCCATCCAGCGCAATTATCCTTTTCATTATTTATCCTTTTACGCACACTACCTGACGCAGGGTGTAAACCACTTCCACCAGATCGCTTTGCGCCGCCATCACCGCATCAATATCTTTATACGCCATCGGGATTTCGTCGATCACTTCGGCATCTTTACGGCATTCCACATGCGCGGTGGCACGAATCTGATCTTCCACACTAAACAATTTTTTCGCTTTGGTACGGCTCATTACCCGCCCGGCACCGTGGCTGCATGAGCAAAATGACTCTTCATTTCCCAGCCCGCGCACGATAAAGCTTTTCGCGCCCATCGACCCAGGAATAATTCCGTACTGCCCGGCACGCGCAGATACCGCGCCTTTACGCGTCACATAGATCTCTTCGCCAAAGTGCTGTTCTTTTTGCACATAGTTGTGGTGACAGTTGATCTCTTCCATCGCCAGAGTTTGCGGCAGTCTTACCGTTTTCTGCGTGATGCTCTGCAACGCCGTTACTACGTTTTCCATCATTGCATCGCGGTTAAGGCTGGCAAAAAGCTGCGCCCATGCCACGGCTTTCAGGTAATCGTCAAAATATTCCGTACCTTCCATAAAGTACGCCAGGTCACGCGACGGCAACGTTTCAAGCTGTTCCTGCATCTCTTTTTGCGCCAGATCGATAAAGTAAGTTCCGATGGCGTTACCGATTCCGCGTGAACCGGAGTGCAGCATAATCCACACCTGATCCGACTCATCAAGGCAGATTTCAATAAAGTGGTTGCCGGTTCCCAGCGTTCCCAGGTGTTTGTAGTTATTAGTGTTCAGGAAACGCGGATATTTTTGCGTTAACCACTGATAACCCGCTTCCAGCTCGGCCCATTTAGCATCGACGTTAGCCGGCGGATTTTCCCATGCGCCTTTATCACGTTTACAACGCCCGGTAGTACGCCCGTGTGGTACGGCAGTTTCAATCGACTGGCGCAACTCCGCCAGGTTTTCAGGCAGATCCGCCGCCGTTAACGCGGTACGCAGCGCATTCATTCCACAGCCAATATCCACACCTACCGCCGCCGGGATAATCGCCCCTTTCGTTGGGATCACGCTACCAATGGTGGAACCTTTTCCCAGGTGCACATCAGGCATTACCGCAATATGTCTGAAAATAAACGGCATTTTCGCTGTATTTATCAATTGCTGACGCGCATCGGCTTCTACCGGCACGCCTTTGGTCCACATTTTTACCGGGGCATTTTCAGTGGTCAGTAATTCGTAATTCATTTTGTTTTTCTCGTTTCGTTGTTTGCTGTCCATAATTGCAACCGTCGTGCCAAAAAATTAAATCAGCAAATTAAATTTATAATTGATTGTTTTTGTTTAATTAAAAGTACAAAGTCCGTAAACGGAGATTTTCTATAAAGTCACTTACCCGATAATGAAATATCGTCTTTTATAAGGATATCTAAGATGCGTAAAACAGTGGCTTTTGGCTTTGTCGGAACCGTACTGGATTATGCCGGGCGTGGCAGCCAACGCTGGTCGAAATGGCGCCCGACGCTCTGTTTATGTCAGCAAGAATCGTTGGTCATCGACCGGCTGGAATTGTTGCACGACGCCCGCTCACGCTCGCTGTTTGAAACGCTTAAACGCGATATCGCCAGCGTTTCGCCAGAAACAGAAGTGGTGGGCGTTGAGATAGAACTGCATAACCCGTGGGATTTCGAAGAGGTTTACGCCTGCCTGCATGATTTCGCCCGTCATTACACGTTTCAACCTGATAAAGAAGACTATTTAATTCACATCACCACCGGCACCCACGTCGCGCAGATTTGTTGGTTTCTGCTGGCAGAAGCACGTTACCTGCCCGCCCGACTGGCGCAAACTTCACCACCACGCAAAAAAGAACAGCCCGATAGCCCAGGCGCGGTGACGATTATCGATCTCGATTTAAGCCGTTATAACGCGATTGCCAGCCGCTTTGCCGAGGAACGCCAGCAAACGCTTGATTTTCTTAAGTCCGGCATTGCCACGCGTAACCCCCACTTCAACCGCATGATTGAGCAGATTGAAAAAGTGGCGATTAAATCCCGCGCACCGATCCTGCTTAACGGCCCGACCGGCGCGGGTAAGTCGTTTCTGGCACGACGCATTTTCGAATTAAAACAGGCGCGGCATCAGTTTAGCGGCGCGTTTGTAGAAGTGAACTGCGCCACCCTGCGCGGCGATACCGCCATGTCGGCGCTGTTTGGTCATGTGAAAGGCGCGTTTACCGGGGCGCGGGAATCGCGGGAAGGTTTGTTACGCAGCGCCAACGGCGGAATGTTGTTTCTTGATGAGATTGGCGAACTGGGCGCAGACGAACAGGCAATGCTGCTAAAAGCCATTGAAGAGAAAACCTTTTACCCATTTGGCAGCGATCGCCAGGTGAACAGTGATTTTCAGCTTATCGCCGGAACGGTGCGCGATTTGCGCCAGTTGGTTGCCGAAGGGAAATTTCGCGAAGACCTGTACGCGCGGATCAATCTCTGGACCTTCACCCTACCAGGACTGCGCCAGCGTCAGGAGGATATCGAGCCTAATCTGGATTATGAAGTGGAGCGCCACGCCTCACTCACCGGTGACAGCGTGCGTTTTAACACCGAAGCGCGGCGTGCCTGGCTGACCTTTGCGACATCTCCCCAGGCGACATGGCGCGGTAACTTTCGCGAGCTTTCTGCCAGCGTTACGCGCATGGCAACCTTTGCCACTAGCGGACGCATCACTCTGGAAGTGGTGGAAGATGAGATTAACCGTCTGCGCTACAACTGGCAGGAAAGCCGCCCTTCGGCGCTTACAGCGTTGCTGGGCGCGGAGATGGAAAACATCGATCTCTTTGACCGCATACAACTGGAAAACGTTATCGCTGTCTGCCGTCAGGCAAAGTCGCTTTCTGCTGCCGGACGTCAGCTTTTTGACGTTTCGCGCCAGGGCAAAGCCAGCGTCAATGACGCAGATCGGCTACGCAAATACCTGGCGCGTTTTGGTCTGACGTGGGAAGCCGTGCAGGATCAGCACAGCTCCAGTTGAATATGGTGGTCCGTCAGCACCTGCATCACGCCCGCAGGGGGCATGGTGTCGGTGTAGACGGCATCGACCATGCTGATACTGCCCATATTGACCATTGCGTTACGACCAAATTTCGAGTGATCGACAACCAGCATGACGTGGCGCGAGTTCTCAATAATGGCGCGTTTGGTGCGAACTTCGTGGTAATCGAACTCCAGCAACGAGCCGTCGCTGTCAATGCCGCTGATCCCCAGAATGCCGAAGTCGAGGCGGAACTGGGAGATAAAATCGAGCGTTGCTTCGCCAATGATCCCGCCATCGCGGCTGCGTAATTCGCCACCGGCGAGAATAATGCGGAAATCTTCTTTCACCATCAGCGTGTTAGCGACGTTGAGATTATTGGTGACAATGCGCAAATTGCTGTGATTAAGCAGCGCGTGCGCCACCGCTTCCGGCGTGGTGCCGATATCGATAAACAGCGTTGAACCGTTGGGGATTTGCTCCGCCACTTTGCGGGCGATGCGCTCTTTTTCTTCGGTCTGGGTGGCTTTACGATCGTGCCACGGCGTGTTAACCGAACTGGAAGGCAGCGCCGCACCGCCATGATGGCGCAGGATCAGATTTTGCTCTGCCAGCTCGTTGAGGTCGCGGCGAATAGTCTGCGGGCTGACGGAGAAATGCTCTACCAGCTCTTCGGTACTGACATAACCCTGCTGTTTAACCAGTTCAATAATACCGTTGTGACGTTGTGTTTGTTTCATTTATAAATCCCTGGAATTATTTTCGTTTTCGCGCATTGAGCGAATCAACAAAAGCCATCGCTAAACCCACGGCTAACCCGGCGATGTGTGCTCCGTTCGCCATCGACATCCCAAACAAATCAAACCATCCGGCGACAATCCAGATCAGCGCAAAGATAATTAACCCACGTTGCAGGTAAATGCCACTTTGCGGATCGCGTTCGCCACGTAGCCAGACGTAGCCCATCAGCGCATACACCACGCCAGAAAGCCCGCCAAACCACGGCCCGCTGAATTTTTGCTGCACATAGCCGCTTAACAGGGCGCTAATGAGAGTAATGACAATTAGCTTACCGCTACCGAGACGTTTTTCTACCGCGCCACCGAGATACCACCACCAGAGCAGGTTAAAAAGGATATGCATCAGCGAGAAGTGCATTAACGCGTGGGTGAAGTAACGCCAGAACTCAAATTTCAGTGTTGGATCGAATGGCCAGGCCAGCCATAACATCACTTCTTGATCGCCGATAATTTGCATAGCGATAAACACCACCACGCAGGCGATCATCATCCCCCAGGTGACCGGCCCCGCGCGTTCACGCAAGGCAGCAAAGAAAGGATAACGGCGATAATGCAGGCCACTGCCGGTATGGCCCGCTTGCCAGCTCGCCGCCAGATAACGCGGATCTGCCGGGTTTTCGAGAAAACGCGCCAGCTCCGCCCGCACGCGCTCGGCCTGGGACTCATCCGCCAGCCAGACATCGCTTTGGTTATGTTGTTGAATCGTGAGGATAACACCCTGTGTCGCCATGTAATCAACAAACGCCTGCGCCACGCGGGGGTTAGCAAAAGAGGTAATCATCAACATCGTTGCTGTCGCTTATTCCACACAAAAGGGGACAGTATAAAGCGTTACGCGCCGTACGCCACCTCTGCGGGAAACTGACGCTGCCAGGCTTCAAAGCCACCATCAATGCTATAGACCACATCGTAGCCCTGTTGCAGCAGATACTGCGCCGCGCCTTTGCTGCTATTACCGTGGTAACACATCACCATGACCGGCGTATCGAAGTCATTTTCACGCATAAACGCGCCCAACGTGTCGTTAGTCAAATGGAAAGCCTGCGCCGCATGTCCCATTGCGAAACTTTGTGGATCGCGAATATCGACCAGTACCGCCTCTTTTTCCTGCAACTTCTGGTGTGCGTCGGCAACGTTAATACATTCGAACTGATCCATGCGTCTCTCTTTCTTTACAAACAAGTGGGCAAATTTACCGCACAGTTTACGTCGAAGCGGCAGATAAACGCCATAATGTTATACATATCACTCTAAAATGTTTTTTCAATGTTACCCAAAGCGCGATTCTTTGCTAATATGTTCGATAACGAACATTTATGAGCTTTAACGAAAGTGAACGAGGGCAGCATGGAAACCAAAGATCTGATTGTGATAGGTGGCGGCATCAATGGTGCTGGTATCGCGGCAGACGCCGCTGGACGCGGTTTATCCGTGCTGATGCTGGAGGCGCAGGATCTCGCTTGCGCGACATCTTCCGCCAGTTCAAAACTCATTCACGGTGGCCTGCGCTACCTTGAGCACTATGAATTCCGCCTGGTCAGCGAGGCGCTGGCTGAACGTGAAGTGCTGCTGAAGATGGCCCCGCATATCGCCTTCCCGATGCGTTTTCGCCTGCCGCATCGCCCGCATCTGCGCCCGGCGTGGATGATTCGTATTGGTCTGTTTATGTACGATCATCTGGGTAAACGCACCAGCCTGCCAGGATCAAACGGTTTGCGTTTTGGCGCAAATTCAGTGTTAAAGCCGGAAATTAAGCGCGGATTCGAATATTCCGACTGTTGGGTCGACGACGCTCGTCTGGTACTCGCCAACGCCCAGATGGTGGCGCGTAAAGGCGGCGAAGTGCTTACTCGTACTCGTGCTACTTCTGCTCGCCGCGAAAACGGCCTGTGGATTGTGGAAGCGGAAGATATCGATACCGGCAAAAAATACACCTGGCAGGCGCGCGGCCTGGTTAATGCTACCGGCCCGTGGGTGAAACAGTTCTTCGACGACGGGATGCATCTGCCTTCGCCTTATGGCATTCGCCTGATCAAAGGCAGCCATATTGTGGTGCCGCGTGTGCATACCCAGAAGCAAGCCTACATTCTGCAAAACGAAGATAAACGTATTGTGTTTGTGATCCCGTGGATGGACGAGTTTTCCATCATCGGCACCACCGACGTGGAGTACAAAGGCGATCCGAAGGCAGTGAAGATTGAAGAGAGTGAAATCAATTACCTGCTGAAAGTGTATAACGCGCACTTTAAAAAACAGTTAAGCCGGGACGATATCGTCTGGACCTACTCGGGCGTGCGCCCGCTGTGTGATGATGAGTCCGACTCACCGCAGGCTATTACTCGTGATTACACGCTTGATATCCATGATGAAAACGGCAAAGCGCCGCTGTTGTCAGTATTTGGCGGCAAGCTGACGACCTATCGTAAACTGGCGGAACATGCGCTGGAAAAACTGACGCCGTATTATCAGGGCATTGGTCCGGCATGGACAAAAGAGAGCGTGTTACCAGGTGGCGCCATCGAAGGCGACCGCGACGATTATGCCGCCCGCCTGCGCCGCCGCTATCCGTTCATTACGGAATCGCTGGCACGTCATTACGCGCGCACTTACGGCAGCAACAGCGAGCTGTTGCTCGGCAATGCAGAGACGATAAGCGATCTTGGGGAAGATTTCGGTCATGAGTTCTACGAAGCGGAGCTGAAATATCTGGTCGACCACGAATGGGTACGCCGCGCCGACGATGCCCTGTGGCGTCGCACGAAACAAGGCATGTGGCTGAATGCGCAGCAACAGTCTCGTGTAAGTCAGTGGCTGGTCGAGTATACGCAGCAGAAATTGTCGCTGGCGTCGTGATTTAACGTAAGGTGGTCAGGTCAGATTTCAATCTGACCTGAGACTGATGATAAACACAAAAACTGCCTGATGCGCTACGCTTATCAGGCCTACGTAGCTTATGCAATATATTAAATTTGCATGGTTTTGTAGGCCTGATAAGGCGTTCACGCCGCATCCGGCATGAACAAAGCGCACTTTGCCAACAATCTGTGGTCAAATTTCAATCTCAATAACTTTTGGATTCAGGGAATTATCGCAAAGCCCACACCATCATACCCAACGTAACAAAACTCAGGCACATTCCCCACCCGCCCCACTTCCACCTCTGGCTTCTATTTTTGCTACACCACTGGCAGTAATATCCCAGCGCAAAACCAAGCTGTGCACTTATCGAACCGACTAACTCAGTCCAGGGCTGGAGCCAAAATGGCGAAAAATTCAGGGGTCACCAAACAACACTCAGAAAGTAATTACGGATATTTTCCAGCAAAGCTGATTTCTCTGGCGCAATATAAAAAATAATTATCCGTATTGACGATGAAAAAAAATGCTTCGCGGGCAAAGGGGGTGTATATCAAAGTGACGCCCGTTTTTTCTGCCCACCGGAAGGTTGCGCCACGAAAATAATATCGGCATCGCCCTTAACGATTTTGTTATACGCTTCTGGCGTGCGAGAGTTATCCAGATATCTCAGACGTGAAAATCTTCTGGTATAACGTTTAACGCATAAAAGGCAGAAGCATAAATGGGTTATGCTGCCGTCGCGCCATCGAGTCGCACCCAGCGTGGCAATAACCGCTGCCAAAAATTGCGCCAGTATGGGAATACCGAAAAAAGTCATTACCAGCGAGATCAAAATCCATTTTTTGTTTTGCATCATTCTGTCCATTCTTTCTGAATGGCGAAATTATACTCCTCCACTATCTTCGCCCCGCTGGACACTTTTCCGAAATAAAGGCGAAAAAAAACGGGACCTTTTGGCCCCGTTCTATTTTTGGCGAAATTACAATCTCACCGGATCAATATGCCAGATAAGATCGGCGTACTCTTTAATAGTCCGGTCAGAAGAGAAATAGCCCATATTTGCGATGTTCAGCATCGCTTTGGCTGTCCACTCTTCCGGACGTTCGTACAGTTCGTCAACTTTATCCTGACAATCGACATAGCTGCGATAATCCGCCAGCACCTGGTAGTGATCGCCAAAGTTGATCAGCGAATCAACCAGATCGCGGTAGCGTCCCGGATCTTCCGGACTGAACACGCCGCTGCCGATTTGCGTCAGCACCTGATGCAGTTCTTCGTCTTTCTCGTAGTATTCACGCGGTTTGTAGCCCTGACGACGCAGTTCTTCCACTTCTTCCGCAGTGTTACCAAAGATAAAGATATTATCCGCACCGACATGATCCAGCATCTCGACGTTCGCACCGTCCAGCGTACCGATAGTCAGTGCGCCGTTAAGTGCAAACTTCATGTTACTGGTGCCGGAGGCTTCCGTACCCGCCAGCGAAATCTGTTCGGAAAGATCGGCTGCCGGAATGATCAGCTGCGCCAGGCTGACGCTGTAGTTCGGGATAAACACCACTTTCAGCTTATCGCCAATCTGTGGATCGTTGTTGATCACTTTCGCTACGTCATTGATCAAATGGATAATGTGCTTCGCCATGTAATAGGCCGAAGCCGCCTTACCGCCAAAGATATTCACTCGTGGAACCCACTTCGCATCTGGATCGGCCTTGATGCGGTTATAGCGGGTGATCACGTGCAACACATTCATCAATTGACGTTTGTATTCGTGAATACGTTTGATTTGCACATCAAACAGCGCCTTCGGATTCACCACCACATTCAATTGTTGGGCGATGTACTCTGCCAGACGCTTTTTGTTCTCCAGTTTCGCCTGATGAACAGCATGATTGACCATCGGAAAATCACAATGCTGTTGCAACTCGTTTAATTGACTCAGATCGGTACGCCAGTTACGACCGAGGTGTTGATCCAGCACGCCTGAAAGCGACGGATTCGCCACCGCCAGCCAGCGACGCGGGGTCACACCGTTGGTAACGTTGGTGAAACGTCCAGGGAAGATCTTCGCAAAGTCAGCAAACAGCGATTGCACCATCAGATTAGAGTGCAGCTCCGATACGCCGTTAACTTTGTGGCTGACCACAACAGCCAGCCAGGCCATGCGCACACGACGCCCATTCGATTCATCAATGATCGACGCCCGTCCCAGCAGGTCAGTATCGTTCGGATACTGCTCCTGCAAGGTTTTCAGGAAATAGTCGTTGATTTCAAAGATAATCTGCAAATGGCGCGGCAGAATTTTACCCAGCATATCGACCGGCCAGGTTTCCAGCGCCTCGCTCATCAGCGTGTGGTTGGTGTAGGAGAAGACCTCGCAGCACACTTCAAAAGCGTCGTCCCAGCTAAATTTGTGCTCATCGATCAGCAGACGCATCAGCTCAGGAATCGACAGCACCGGATGGGTGTCGTTGAGGTGAATCGCGATTTTATCCGCCAGATTATCGTAGGTTTTATGCAACTGATAATGGCGACTTAAAATGTCCTGAATGGTCGAAGATACCAGGAAATATTCCTGACGCAAACGCAGTTCACGTCCGGAATAGGTGGAGTCATCCGGGTACAGTACGCGGGATACGTTCTCAGAGTGGTTTTTATCTTCCACTGCCGCGAAGTAGTCACCCTGGTTAAATTTACCAAGATTAATTTCGCTACTGGCTTGTGCACTCCACAGACGCAAAGTGTTGGTCGCGTCAGTATCATAACCGGGGATGATTTGGTCGTAAGCCACGGCCAGAATCTCTTCGGTTTCAATCCAGCGCGTTTTCTTACCTTCTTGCTGAATACGGCCGCCAAAACGCACTTTGTAGCGCGTATTGTGGCGTTTAAATTCCCACGGATTGCCGTACTCCAGCCAGTAGTCCGGAGACTCTTTCTGACTGCCGTTAACGATGTTCTGTTTGAACATACCATAGTCATAACGGATGCCGTAACCGCGCCCCGGCAACCCTAACGTCGCCAGCGAATCCAGGAAGCAGGCGGCCAGACGCCCCAGGCCACCGTTACCGAGACCCGGGTCATTTTCTTCATCAATCAACTCTTCGAGATTTAATCCCATCGACTCCAGCGCACCCTGGACATCGTCATAAATACCTAACGACAGCATGGCGTTGGAGAGAGTACGGCCAATCAAAAACTCCATCGACAGGTAGTAAACCTGGCGAGTTTCTTGCGACAGCTGGGCACGATTCGAACGTAACCAGCGTTCCACGAGACGATCGCGCACAGCAAATAACGTTGCGTTCAGCCATTCATGTTTATTGGCGACGACCGGATCCTTTCCAATCGTAAACATCAGCTTGTAAGCGATAGAGTGCTTAAGAGCTTCTACGCTTAGCGTGGGCGATGAATATGTAAACGGAGCATTCATATAGGCGTTTCCTGAAAACTATTTCAAGCGATAGTAAAGCTCACGGTACGACTTCGCCGCGACCTGCCAGCTAAAATCCATTGCCATAGCCTGACGTTGCACAAACCGCCACAGTGAAGGGCGAGACCACAGAACAAAAGCGCGTCGAATAGCCCGTAACAGCGACCAGGCATTACTATCTTCAAAGACAAACCCACTGGCGACGCCATCTGCAAGGTTCTCAAGAGAACAGTCAGAAACCGTATCAGCAAGCCCACCGGTACGCCGCACCAGTGGCAGCGTGCCGTACTTCAATCCATAAAGTTGCGTTAAGCCGCACGGTTCAAAACGACTGGGAACCAGAATGACGTCCGCGCCGCCCATAATGCGATGCGAAAATGCTTCGTGATAACCAATCTGTACACCAACCTTGCCGGGATGCTCCGCCGCTGCAGCAAGAAAACCTTCCTGCAATACCGGATCGCCCGCGCCGAGCAGTGCCAGTTGTCCGCCCTGTTCCAGAAGACCCGGTAAGGCTTCCAGCACCAAATCCAGTCCTTTCTGGCTGGTCAGACGGCTCACCACTGCAAAAAGCGGCACTTTATCGTCAACCTTAAGCCCCATTGCGATTTGCAACTGGCGCTTATTCTCCGCTTTATCCTCCAATGAATCGCGGGTGTAACGCGAGGCTAAAAGTAAGTCCGTCTCTGGACTCCATATTTTCTCGTCCACGCCGTTCAGTACGCCGGAAAGTCGTCCTTCACGATGACGCTGCTGGAGTAAACCTTCCATACCGTAGGCAAACTGTGGTTCAGTGATCTCACGAGCGTAGGTCGGACTAACCGCTGTAATGTGGTCGGCGTAATACAATCCGGCCTTCAGGAAAGAGATTTGCCCGTTGAATTCCAGCCCGTGAACATTAAAGAATGACCATGGCAATTGGATGTCATTCATGTGATGTGCATAAAACATGCCTTGATAGGCCAGGTTGTGTACAGTAAACACCGACTTCGCCGGACGCCCATGTGCCGCCAGATACGCAGGCGCAAGACCCGCATGCCAGTCGTGCGCGTGCACAACATCGGGGCGCCAGAATGGGTCAAGCCCGCTTGCCATCTCCGCTCCAACCCATCCGAGCAGTGCAAAACGCAATACGTTGTCGGTGTAAGCAAATAAGTTGGTATCGTGATACGGGCTTCCGGGACGATCGTAGAGATGCGGTGCATCAATCAGGTAAATGCCAACCCCGTTGTAATGCCCAAACAGCAGCGTGAAATGTCCGGCAAAAGTATCACGGCGAGATACCACCTTTGCATCGGTCACGCCACGGCGAATATCGGGAAATGCAGGCAACAGTACGCGAGCGTCAACGCCGTCTGCGATTTGTGCTGCGGGTAATGCCCCAATAACATCAGCCAGACCGCCGGTTTTAAGCAGCGGGAACATCTCTGAACATACATGTAAAACCTGCATTATCGCTCCTGTTTGTACCCTAACTTCCGTAGCATTTCGCGCGTAACCAGCACAATGCCTTCTTCTGAACGATAGAAACGACGTGCATCCTCTTCTGCATCCTCACCAATCACCATTCCTTCCGGAATGACACAAGCGCGGTCAATGACGCAGCGACGCAGACGGCACGAGCGACCTACCCATACTTCCGGCAGCAATACGGCGGAATCAATGTTGCAGAATGAATTCACGCGAACGCGTGAGAACAGAACGGACTGCACCACCACCGAACCAGAGATCACACAACCGCCGGAAACCAGTGAGTTAAGGGTCATCCCATGGCTACCGGAGCGATCCTGAACGAATTTCGCTGGCGGCAATGATTCATTGTAGGTGCGAATCGGCCAGTTGCGATCGTACATATCCAGTTCCGGCACGACAGAAGCCAGATCCAGGTTCGCTTTCCAGTAAGCCTCCAGTGTCCCAACATCACGCCAGTACGGCTCGGCGTCCGGATCGGACTGTACACAAGAGAGCGGGAATGGATGCGCATAGGCGAGGCCTGCTTCGGTAATTTTTGGAATCAAATCCTTACCAAAGTCGTGGCTGGAGTTTTCATCACGATCGTCTTCTTCCAGCAATTCATACAGGTACTCTGCATCAAAGACGTAGATCCCCATACTCGCTAAAGATTTGCTCGGATCGTTTGGCATTGACGGCGGGTTAGCCGGTTTTTCAACAAATTCGATAATTTTATCGTTTCCATCAACCGCCATAACGCCAAATGCAGAGGCTTCTTCAATCGGTACAGGCATACAAGCAACGGTGCAACGTGCGCCTTTTTCGACGTGGTCGATAAGCATACGCGAGTAGTCTTGCTTGTAGATATGGTCACCCGCCAGGATCACTACGTACTCCGCTTTATAACGGCGGATAATGTCGAGGTTTTGGGTAACGGCATCTGCCGTACCGCGATACCAGTTCTCCCCTTTCATTCTCTGCTGCGCTGGCAGCAGATCGACAAACTCGTTCATTTCTTCATTGAAGAACGACCAGCCGCGCTGAATATGCTGTACCAGAGTGTGAGACTGGTACTGGGTGATCACGCCCATACGACGGATACCGGAGTTGATACAGTTGGACAGTGCAAAATCGATAATACGGAACTTGCCGCCGAAGTGTACGGCAGGCTTTGCTCGTTTATTGGTTAAATCCTTCAGGCGAGTACCACGTCCCCCCGCCAGAATCAGGGCAACAGACTTCAATGGCAGCTGGCGCGCCAACATTAAGTGATCGTTCTTCTCTAAACTAATCATGACTAACTCCTTTTTTATCATCTCTGGAACACACACAGTCCGTGTGCAGGTCCCGGCCAGACAGCCGTAATCACTGGGTTATCCTCTCCAGCGAATGGGGGAATGGCACGCCACTCCCCAGCAGGTAAAACAATCTCTGTTACCTCAAGCGTGGCGTTTATTGCGATCAAGAAACGATCCGAAAGCAAAATTTGCAGCTGCTTTGGCCCGTTCTGCCACTCATCCGAGCTTAAAGATTGAGCATATCGATTCAGCCAACGGACATTGCCGTCGCCTTCTTCCCACCAGCGATCCTCTGCCAAAGCAGGAATGCGCTTGCGCAGATGGATTAACGCGGCGGTAAACGCGGTTAAGCCACTGCTTGCTTGCGACCAGTCCAACCACGTTAGTTGGTTATCCTGACAGTAAGCATTGTTATTGCCATGCTGGCTGTGACCGTGTTCGTCACCGGCCAGTAACATCGGCGTACCCTGGGAGAGCAACAACGTTGTTAACAGGGCGTGAATGCTGTCGCGCCGCCGTTCAACCAGATCAAGAGTACCGCCTAACCCTTCTTTACCATGATTGTTACTGTAATTGTTGTTGGTTCCGTCGCGATTTTCTTCTCCGTTTGCTTCATTGTGTTTATGGTTAAAACAAACGCAGTCGCGAAGCGTAAAACCGTCATGCGCTGTGACCAGATTAATCGCAGCACTCGGCAGACGGCCATTACGTTTAAAAACATCGCTGGAAGCAGCAAAACGTCCGGCAAACTCCCCCAGCGACAGGTTATAGTGCAGCCAGAAGCGCCGGGCGGCATCGCGGAAATGATCGTTCCACTCGGCAAACAACGGCGGGAAATTCCCCACCTGATAGCCGCCAGGCGCGATATCCCACGGTTCGGCAATCAGCTTCACTTGCGAAAGTACCGGGCAATTCTGAATAGCCGTAAACAGAGGCGCATCCTGACGAAACTCCGGCGTTCGCCCCATGACTGTAGCGAGATCGAAGCGGAAGCCATCAACATGACAAGTTTCCACCCAATAGCGTAGACAGGCGCTGGCGTACTCCACCACAGCTGGATGGCTCAAATTGAGCGTATTGCCGCAACCAGTCCAGTTGTGATAATCGCCGTCTTCTCTTATCCAATAATAGCTACGGTTATCGATCCCGCGCAGGGAGAATAACGGGCCGTCGAGATCCAGTTCCGCACTGTGGTTGAGAACGATGTCGAGAATGACCTCAATACCCGCTTTGTGCAGGGCTTTGACTGCATCGCGGAACTCATCCAACGCCGTGTCGGGCGAGCATGCATACGCCGGATGCAGTGCAAACAGCGCCACCGGGTTGTAACCCCAGTAGTTACTCAACCCCATTCGTTGCAAGCGCGGCTCACTGGCAAATTGCGCGATCGGCAGCAGTTCCAGTGCGGTAATGCCCAACTGTTTTAAATAGTTGATCATCACCGGATGCCCCAGGGCTTTATAGGTTCCACGGATCTCGACCGGGATCTCCGGGTGCAAGTAGGTTAAGCCTTTGACATGGGCTTCATAAATGATGGTACTGCCCCACGACGTGCGCGGCGGGGCATCATCTTCCCAGTCATAGTGATCCACGACCACTACGCATTTCGGCGCAATAGCAGCGTTGTCGCGATAGTCAGGATCACTATGCCCGGCGTGCAGCAGCGGGTTATCTTTAAATTCCCCGACAATTTGCCGCGCGCAAGGATCAATCAACAACTTCGCCGGGTTAAAGCGATGCCCCATGGCGGGTTGCCATGGGCCATGAACGCGGTAACCATAACGCAAACCCGGGCGCGCATCCGGCAGATAACCGTGCCAGATGTCACCACTTCGTCCTGGCAAATCATACCGATGTTCGATGCCCTGAGCGTCAAACACACACAGCTCTACCCGTTCGGCATGAGCGGAGAAGAGCGTGAAGTTAACGCCCTGGCCGTCGTAATGCGCGCCAAGAGGAGCGGGATTGCCAATGGCAAGTTGTGTCATTATCCCTCCCGAACCAGCCAGATAGTGGCCAGCGGCGGTAGCGTAAGGCTTAATGAATGCTGGCGACCGTGGCTGGCGATCTCATCACTGTGTACTGCGCCGCCATTACCGGTATTGCTACCGTGATAGTGCATGGAATCCGTATTGAGGATTTCACGCCATTTACCCGGCTGATTAATGCCAAAGCGATAATCATGGCGCGGCACCGGCGTAAAGTTACTGGCAACGATAATTTCATTACCCTCTTTATCACGGCGAACAAAAATCAGCACCGAACGTTCATGGTCATCCACCACCAGCCATTCAAAGCCATACGCGTCAAAATCCAGCTCGTGCAATGCTTTGTGATAGCGATAAGTGTGGTTCAGATCGCGCACCAGACGCTGGACACCGTGGTGCCAGTTGTCGCCGCCTTCCAGCAGGTGCCAGTCAAGGCTGGCGTCGTGGTTCCACTCACGCCCTTGAGCAAATTCATTGCCCATGAACAGCAGTTTTTTGCCTGGGAACGCCCACATCCAGGCATAGTAGGCACGCAGATTGGCAAACTTCTGCCACGCATCACCCGGCATTCTGTCGAGAATCGATTTTTTGCCGTGTACCACTTCGTCGTGCGACAACGGCAGGACGAAGTTTTCAGTGTAGTTGTAGAGCATCCCGAAGGTGAGTTTATCGTGATGGTATTGACGATAAACCGGGTCGAGCTTCATGTAGTCCAGGGTGTCGTGCATCCAGCCGAGGTTCCACTTGTACCAGAAGCCGAGGCCGCCGATATCCTGCGGACGAGAAACGCCAGGGAAGTCAGTAGACTCCTCCGCCATCGTTACCGCGCCAGGAACTTGCTCACCGATAATACGGTTGGTATTGCGTAAAAATTCAATCGCTTCCAGATTCTCGCGTCCACCAAACTCGTTGGGGATCCACTCGCCCTCTTTACGGCTGTAGTCGCGATAAATCATCGACGCCACCGCATCGACACGCAGCGCATCAATACCAAAACGTTCAATCCAGTACAGCGCGTTACCGACAAGGAAGTTACTGACTTCACGGCGACCATAGTTGTAGATCAGCGTGTTCCAGTCCTGATGATAGCCTTCGCGCGGATCGCTGTGTTCATACAGATTTGTTCCGTCAAATTCGGCAAGTGCAAAGTCATCAGTCGGGAAGTGCCCCGGCACCCAGTCAAGAATAACGTTCAAACCGGCTGCGTGTGCGGCATCAATGAAATAGCGGAAGTCATCACGAGTACCAAAACGGCGAGTTGGCGCGTACAGACCCGTCGGTTGATAGCCCCAACTACCATCGAATGGATGTTCGTTAATTGGCAGCAGTTCGAGATGGGTAAAGCCCATCCATTTAGCGTAAGGCACCAGTTGATCGGCCAGCTCGCGGTAGCTTAACCAGAAGTTGTTGTCGGTGTGACGACGCCAGGAACCCAGATGAACTTCATAGATAGAGATTGGCGCATCAAACTGATTCGCTTTTTTGCGCTCTTCGGTCTGCACGACCTTTTCAGGCAGTCCGCAAATAAGGGAAGCGGTTTCCGGACGCATCTGTGCTTCAAAGGCATAAGGATCAGACTTCAAACGCAGATTGCCATTGGCATCAATCATTTCGTATTTATAGAGCTGACCGTTATGCGCGCCAGGGATAAACAGTTCCCAGATGCCGCTCTCTTTACGCAGGCGCATCGGATGACGACGACCATCCCAGTAGTTGAATTGCCCAACAACCGAGACTCGGCGGGCATTGGGTGCCCAGACAGAAAAACGCGTGCCGGTAACGCCATCCATGGTATCTGCGTGTGCGCCTAAGGTTTCATACGGGCGCAGGTGAGTACCTTCAGATAACAGCCAGGCATCCATTTCCTGAATTAAAGGGCCAAAACGGTAAGGGTCATCAATAAGATTCTGCTGACCATGCCAGACAACAGCCAACTGATAGCGGAAAAAATTCTTACGTCGTGGAATGACGCCGCTGAAGAATCCACGAGAGTCGAGACACTCCAGTTTAGCGACTTTGCGTCCGGTTTTTGGTTCAATCACCCACACATCGGTGGCGTCAGGTAAAAGGGCACGGACTTCCAGTCCTGCTGTAGTTTTATGCATTCCCAGTACGGAAAATGGGTCTGCAAAATGGCCTGCAATTAGCGCGTTTATCACGTCTCTATCGATACGAACGGACATGCTTGTCTTCCTGTTTTATTGTGTCACCCCATCCAACTGATTTTTGACATCTGGTTGTGACATTTTTTTGACCTGAACGGCGCAGCACTCTGTGCATCCTCTCTGCGTCGTCCTCCCTTCAGGTAAGGCAGTGAATACTCATGTATTCTGCCACCCTTAAAGAATAGCCAATGCTCTATCTAACTCCCGGTAAATCATGAAACATCTGCGCTTACTCCTGTATTACGCACTAAAAGGGGCGGCATTGCGCCCCAGATTTAATGAATAAAGATTACGCCAGTTGACGAAGCATCCGGCGCAGCGGCTCCGCTGCACCCCACAGCAACTGGTCACCCACGGTAAAGGCTGACAGAAATTCTGGTCCCATATTCAGTTTACGCAGGCGGCCTACAGGCGTGGTCAGCGTGCCAGTAACGGCTGCTGGGGTTAGCTCACGCATAGTGATTTCCCGATCGTTTGGTACGACTTTCGCCCACGGATTGTGAGCCGCCAGCAGTTCTTCCACGGTCGGAATCGATACATCTTTTTTCAATTTGATGGTGAATGCCTGACTATGGCAGCGCAATGCTCCGACACGCACGCATAAACCATCTACCGGAATCACAGAAGATGTGTTGAGGATCTTGTTAGTTTCCGCCTGCCCTTTCCATTCTTCGCGGCTCTGACCGTTATCAAGCTGTTTGTCGATCCACGGAATCAGGCTACCCGCCAGCGGAACACCAAAGTTATCCACCGGCAACTCGCCGCTGCGGGTTAAGGTCGTGACTTTGCGTTCAATATTGAGAATAGCAGAGGACGGGGTTGCGAGTTCATCCGCCACATGACCATACAGTTGGCCCATCTGGGTTAACAACTCCCGCATATGTCGCGCACCACCGCCGGAAGCCGCCTGGTAGGTTGCAACGGAAACCCAATCAACAAGATCATTGGCGAATAAACCGCCTAACGACATCAACATCAGGCTTACGGTACAGTTACCGCCCACAAAAGTCCTGATGCCTTTATTTAATCCGTCAGTAATGACGTCCTGATTGACTGGGTCAAGGATGATGATGGCGTCGTCTTTCATGCGCAGAGACGATGCTGCGTCAATCCAGTAACCTTGCCACCCGTTCTCACGGAGCTTTGGATAGATTTCGTTGGTATAATCGCCGCCCTGACAGGTTACGATGATATCGAGGGCCTGCAGCGCCTCCAGATCAAAGGCATCCTGAAGTGTGCCGGTAGTACCGCCAAAGGACGGTGCAGCCTGACCAGGCTGGGAAGTCGAAAAGAAGACAGGGCGAATGGCGTCGAAGTCGCGCTCTTCAACCATGCGTTGCATGAGAACGGAGCCGACCATACCGCGCCAGCCGATAAAACCAACATTTTTCATAAGCGTTTTTTTCCTGCAAAGATGTGTGCTGTATATATGTGCCGGTGTCCTCGTGGCACATCTTTCACCATACAAAAAGCAGCCAAAGTCGCAAGTGAAATTAATCAATGATAGCGAAGCAATCAGTAATGCGACTTATCCTGCTTTCATAGCACGCAGAAAGTCCAACGCAATTATCAGGGAACTTGAGTTATGAATGAAATCATTTCTGCAGCAGTTTTATTGATCTTGATTATGGATCCGCTCGGAAACCTACCTATTTTCATGTCCGTACTGAAACATACTGAACCGAAAAGACGTCGGGCAATCATGGTGCGAGAGTTGCTTATTGCTCTCCTGGTGATGCTGGTGTTCCTGTTTGCGGGTGAGAAAATTCTGGCATTTCTTAGTCTGCGGGCGGAAACCGTCTCTATTTCTGGCGGCATCATTCTGTTTCTGATTGCCATTAAGATGATTTTCCCCAGCGCATCGGGAAACAGCAGTGGGCTTCCGGCCGGTGAAGAGCCGTTTATCGTGCCATTAGCCATTCCACTGGTCGCCGGGCCGACGATTCTCGCCACGCTGATGTTGCTGTCTCATCAGTACCCCAATCAGATGGGGCATCTGGTGATTGCCCTGCTGCTGGCCTGGGGCGGCACATTTGTCATCCTGCTGCAGTCATCGCTATTTTTACGTCTGCTGGGCGAGAAAGGGGTGAATGCACTGGAACGCCTGATGGGATTGATTCTGGTGATGATGGCAACCCAGATGTTCCTCGACGGCGTTCGGATGTGGATGAAGGGGTGACGGGGATAATTTCTCGAAATGAGCCCGGTAGCGTCAGAACTACCGGGCGAACAAACTTAACTCAACAGCTGGAACGCAATCATCCCGACGATAGCACCGACAGTGCCAAGGATGGTTTCCATCATGGTCCAGGTTTTCAGCGTTTCGGCTTCGGTCGCGCCGGTAAATTTACCGAACAACCAGAAACCAGCGTCGTTAACGTGGCTGACAACAATCGAACCACCGGCGATACAAATCGACAACGCCGCCATTTGCGCACCGGAGTAGTTCAGTTGTTCAATAACCGGCATCACCAGTCCCACCGCCGTTAAGCAGGCAACGGTAGCAGAACCCTGAATGATGCGCACTGCAGCGGCCAGCACGAAGCAGGTGATCGCAATCGGCAGCCCCATCCCGGTTAACGCTTCGCCCAGTGCCGGACCTACGCCAGAATCAACCAGTACCTGTTTGAACACGCCACCTGCACCAATCACCAGCAGAATGATTCCCGCCGGTTGCAGCGCGTGACCGCAAATCTCCATCACTTTGTCTTTCGGCATACCCTGACGCATCGCCAGACCATAAATCGCCACCAGACAAGCAACCAGAATCGCGGTAAACGGATGACCGATAAACTCGAACCATTCATAAGCGGTAGAGCCTTCCGGCACAAAACGCGCGGCAATGGTTTTAAGACCTACCAGCACCAGCGGCAGCAGGATCAGCGACAGGCTGAATCCGAAAGATGGCATTTTTCCTTCGCCGAGATGCGGTTCGCTGATGTCGTCAGGAATATGCAGTTCCACGTAGCGGCTGATGAAATTACCCCACAGCGGCCCGGCAATAATCATTCCCGGAATTGCCGCACACAGGCCAATCAAGATCATCCAGCCAAAGTCGGCGTTCATCTGCGATGCCAGCAGCATTGGCGCTGGCCCCGGCAGTAAGAACGCCGCCGCTGCCGCCACACCGGCGAATAACGGGATAACCAGTTTCACCAGGTTCGTGCCGGTATGGCGCGCCATTGAGAAAGCAACGCTAATCAGCAGAACAATCGCCACTTCAAAGAACAGCGGTAGCGCACAAACCAGCCCAGCAAGGCCAATGGCATAATGAGCGCGGCTGTGGCCGAAGGATTTGAGCATTTTGACGGCAATCTGATCGACTGCGCCGGTTTCATGTAAGATCTTGCCAAACATGGCTCCCAGAGCGACAACCACCGCCAGGAAGCCGAGGGTGCCTCCCATCCCTTTTTCCATCGTCGCTGCGATTTTATCGAGCGGCATACCGGAAAAAAGGCCAGCCCCCATAGACACCACCATCAAAGCCAGGAAAGCGTGCATACGCGCCTTCATGACTAAAAACAGCAGCAGTAAAACAGACCCTACTGCTGTTAAAACAAGCGTTAATGTACTCACTACTTATTTGCCTTTTTTGATAACCTCAATGGTGCTTGCCACAACACCTTCCAGTGGCTGATCGATATCCACCACCAGTACATCGGTTTCGTCCGCACCCGGTTCCTGCAGCGTTTCAAACTGCGTCACCAGCATTTGGGTTTTAAAGAAATGGCCTTTACGCGCTTTCAGGCGGCTTTCAATCACATCAAAATCACCTTTCAGGTAGATGAAAGAGAGATTCGGATTACCCGCGCGTAGCAGGTCGCGATAGTGCTTTTTCAGTGCAGAACAGACGATCAGCGACACTTTATTGGTGCGCTGCATAGCAAACGCGGCGTCGTTCAGCGCCTGCAACCAGGGTTTGCGATCGTCGTCATTCAGCGGTTCGCCAGACGCCATTTTTTCGATATTGCGCCGTGGATGGAGGAAATCGCCATCAAGAAACGCGGCATGAAGTTGATGCGCCACTTCACTGGCGACCGCAGATTTGCCGCTGCCCGATACGCCCATCAAGACGTAAATGTGGTGATCATGGTTAGTCGTGCTCAAAGTGGTGCCCCCACAATACAAGAATTAAAAATGTTACGGGTAACTGTTATCGGTAACATTGTCCAGCCGGACAAAATCAGAAGCAATATCCATCCGTGCCTTAAGTGTATAAGTGTGAGCTACTTCAAATTTGTGAGCTTAAATAGATCCGCCCGGTGACAAGGTGAAACCTAAATCTAACATTTTCGGTGTCACTGCTTCGCCACGAATACGCGCCAGCAGGCGTTCAGCGCCAATGCTGCCCATCCGCTCACGCGGTGTCAGCACACTCGCCAGCCGTGGCTCCATCACCTGACCAATATCGTGACCGTGGAAACCGGCAATCGCCATATCGTCAGGAATTTTCAGCCCCAAACGCTGACATTCAAACGCCGCGCCGACAGCCAGGTCATCGTTGGTACAGAACACGCCATCCAACTGTGGATATTCCCTCCGCGCCTGGCGAATCAGTTCAATACCTGAAGAGTAAGAAGAAGATTGTTCAACCATCACGCTATATGGCACCAGGCCTGCATCCAGCATCGCCTGTTCGTATCCCTTCTGTTTGATGATAGTACGTTCGTCGAGACGTGCGCCGAGATAGGCAATGTGACGATGCCCGCGAGCAATAATGGCGGTGGTCATCTGGCGTGCCGCTTCAAAGTTATCAAAACCGACGGCGATATCGAGGCACGGTGATTTACTGTCCATCAGTTCCACCACCGGAATACCTGCCACTTCAATCATCTTTAAGGTGCGCGGCGTGTGGGTACGTTCGGTGAGGATCAGCCCGTCGATATTCCAGGAGAGCATCGATTCGAGACGTTCTTGCTCCATTTCCGGTTTATAACCGTAGTGCGCCAGCATAGTCTGATAACCGTGCGCGTCGGTGACGCTTTCGATGCCGCGTAATACTTCCGCGAAAACCTGGTTGGTGAGAGAAGGTAACAGGACGCCAATTGCCCGGCTGGTAGCATTTGAGAGGATATCGGGCGCGCGGTTGGGAATATAACCCAGTTCATCAAGAGCGGCGGCAATCTTGCCGCGTAAGGCGACGGAGACCTGCTCCGGGTTGCGTAAAAAACGGCTGACCGTCATTTTGGTCACGCCTACACGGTCAGCCACATCCTGAAGTACGGGTCTTTTCTTTTTCATCGTCCTGAAGGGTACAAAAGGGATAGATTCCTTTAGTTTACCACGGACGCATCACAACCTTCCTGATTCCTCAGGAAGGTTTGTGAGATAAATTTAGACTGGCGGTAAATCGAACAGCAGGATTTCACTGTCGCTATCGGCGTGGACGGAGATTGCCTGCTCATCCCAGATTGCCAGACCATCGCTGGTAGAGGCTTTGACACCGTTAATGGTGACATTGCCTTTTACTACCTGGATCCAGACGCGGCGTTCAGCGGCAATCTGATGTATCGACTGCTCATCTTTTACCAGCGCCCAGCGGTAAAGTTCCATATCCTGATACACTTTCAGCGAACCATCACGCGCATCCGGCGAAAGAACCAGCTGTTTGCCCTGCACGGCATCAAAGCGACGCTGTTCATAACGCGGCGTA
This sequence comes from Escherichia sp. Marseille-Q3837, assembly GCF_916618735.1. Lineage (NCBI taxonomy): Bacteria > Pseudomonadati > Pseudomonadota > Gammaproteobacteria > Enterobacterales > Enterobacteriaceae > Escherichia > Escherichia sp. Marseille-Q3837. The sequence goes on from NZ_CAKAKC010000001.1 coordinate 567,164, forward strand.
ATCCCATTTTCTTCTGGCATGATCCAGATCTGATACAGATGCAGACGCTCGGTGCTGCTGGGGTTGTACTCTGAGTGACGAATACCCGTACCCGCACTCATTATCTGAAACTCGCCCGCCGGAACATGCTCTTTATTGCCCATGCTGTCCTGATGCTCAACAGTACCTTCCAGCACGTAGGTCAAAATTTCCATATCTTTATGTGGGTGAGTGCCGAAGCCCTGCCCTGCTTCAATCACGTCGTCGTTAATCACGCGCAGCGCGGAGAAGCCCATAAAATTCGGATCGTAATAGTTGGCAAAAGAGAAAGTGTGCCAGGAGTCCAGCCAGCCATGATTTGCATGACCACGTTCATTTGCTTTGCGTAAGTAGATCATTTGTATTCACCCCCTGAATGTTTTCGATGGGCTTAGTGTGGACCCGATCCGCCTGGGATGATAGAGGGTGAAAATTGACCCCTCTGTTCAAAAAAATTGAACTATTCGAGGAGCCATCAAACTTACTTCGCGAGAGTCACTGTGGAGGGAGAGACTTGTTCAAAACCGCGTTCAAGGATTTCCAGATTAGTAAGAACTTCAGATTCCTTGACGTAATTTGGTGCACCGGTGGTGATGGTTTGATGCAGCGCATCGTAGACGCGTCCGTAATCTCCCACCTCCGGCGTCATCTCTTCTCTTACCGTCACGCCCTCGTCATTGACATACTCCAGCACACCGACCGAATCATCCGCTGCGAATCCCGGTTCGCCCGGCATAATATTAGCCTTCAGGCTGGTTTCCTGCTGGTCGATACCGTATTTAATAAATGTACCTTTCTTACCATGAACGATAAATTTCGGATAATCGATTTTCACCAGATGGCTGGTTTTGACGATGGCTTTCAAATCACCATAAAACAACTGCGCTTCAAAGGTGTCGTCCGGATTGGCTTTATTACGCAGGCTGCGAATGTCGTAAGCCACATGATCCGGGCGACCGAACAGCGAGATAATCTGGTCGAGGGTATGCACGCCAAGGCCATAAAATGCACCATCTTGCGGCAGCCCCGGTTTAGTTTCTGCCACCGGGCGGTAGTAGTCAAAATGGCTTTCCACTTCAACAATCTCCCCCAGCTTGCCGCTTTCAATCGCTTTTTTCGCCGTCAGGAAGCAAGAATCAAAGCGGCGATTCTGATACGGCGTGACGGTCAGCCCTTTGCTTTTTGCCAGCGCAAACAGCTCTTTCGCCTGCGCAAGCGTAGGGGTGAACGGTTTTTCAACCAGCACATTTTTCCCGGCTTCCAGCGCGCGCTTCGCGTACTCGAAGTGGCTATCAGCGTGAGTGCAGACGACAACCAGCTTAACGTCAGGATCGTTTAATACTTCGTCGAGATCGCTGGTGAAATGGATATGCGAGTAGACAGGAGCCTGTTCTTCCGGCTTCGCATGGCGGCGGAAAATATGCGCGACATGCCAGCTATCCTTGCGGTTAAGTACATACGGCAGATGGTAACGGGTGGTGCTTTTGCCGAAGCCAATAAAGGCGCAGTTAATGACCATGATTTCGTCCTTTTATAAGGTGGTTAGTTACACCTTAACGCAAAGCGGACGTGGTTCCTATGCCTGTGCTTCAGTACGTCAGATTGTTGGCAAAGTGCACTTTGATCATGCCGGATGCGGCGTGAACGCCTTATCCGACCTACGGTTCGGGCACAGGTTTGTAGGCTGATAAGCGTAGCGCATCAGGCAATTTTGCATTTGTCTCAACACGAGCACTTCCCGTGGGCAAAATAGCAAGTCAGCCTGGCAGGAACGAAAGCAAAAAAAAGCCAGCACCCGGCTGGCTAAGTAATACTGGAAGCAATGTGAGCAATGTCGTGCTTTCAGGTTCTCCGCAAGGGTCTTCCTGATCGCGAGACAATAATAATCATTCTCATTCGCACTTGTCCAACACTTTTTGCAAAAAAATGCATTTGACTCGCATTTGAAAGTCAATGATGTTGAAAGGGACATTTACCCCAAAGAGGACAGAGGAATGAGTGAGATAGTGATACGCCACGCTGAAACGCGCGATTACGAGGCCATTCGGCAAATCCACGCCCAGCCGGAGGTGTATTACAACACGCTACAGGTGCCTCATCCTTCCGATCATATGTGGCAGGAGCGACTCGCCGATCGTCCCGGCATCAAACAGTTAGTCGCCTGTATTGATGGAACCGTCGTGGGTCATCTCACCATTGACGTGCAGCAACGCCCGCGCCGCAGTCATGTTGCCGATTTTGGTATCTGCGTCGACTCCCGCTGGCACAATCGCGGCGTCGCCAGCGCCCTGATGCGAGAGATGATTGAGATGTGCGACAACTGGCTGCGGGTAGATCGCATTGAACTAACCGTGTTTGTCGATAACGCCCCGGCAATTAAGGTCTATAAAAAATACGGTTTTGAGATTGAAGGAACTGGTAAAAAGTACGCGTTGCGAAATGGTGAATATGTCGATGCGTATTTTATGGCGCGGGTGAAGTAAAGAATTTGCAATCTAAGTTGGTCATTTAAGCCCTCACCTACCGGAAGAGGGCTTAAGATATTAATACCCCGCCGTTAAATCATCCACCGAGCGCGGGTCGGATGCGCCGTACAACTCACCGTCCGGCCCAACCATAATGCTTTGTGTGCTACCCATCGCCTCTTTCAGCGCCACTTTCTGACCTTTTTCTTCCAGCAGCTTGAGCGTATCCGGGCTAAATCCTTTCTCGACACGCAGCTCGTCTGGCAACCACTGATGGTGGAAACGCGGCGCATTGGTCGCTTCGGCAACGTTCATTCCGTAATCGATACTGTTCACTACCATTTGCAGCACAGTGGTGATAATCCGGCTCCCGCCTGGGCTGCCAGTCACCAGCCAAGTTTTACCGTCTTTCACCACAATGGTTGGTGACATCGACGACAGCGGACGTTTGTTCGGCCCGACGGCGTTAGCATCACCGCCCACCAGCCCGTAAACGTTCGGCACACCCGGTTTGGCGGAGAAATCATCCATCTGGTTATTAAGCAGAATACCGCTCTCGCCCGCGACAATACCCGTACCGAAGGTGGTGTTCAGCGTATAGGTCACCGCCACCGCGTTACCGTCTTTATCCACCACTGAGTAATGGGTTGTTTGATTGCTCTCATAAGGCGCAAGTTTGCCTGGGCGAATTTCGCTGGACGGTTTCGCTTTGTTGATATCAATTTGATCGGCAATGGATTTGGCATAGGCTTTATTGGTCAGCGCCTGCCACGGTACTTTGACAAAATCCGGGTCGCCAAGATATTCCGAGCGGTCGGCGTAGGCGTATTTCTCAGCTTCAGCCATGATTTGCATCGCGTCGGCACTGCCAAAGCCGTATTTCTTCATATCGAAGTTTTCCAGGATATTGAGGATTTGTACGATATGGATCCCGCCGGAGGATGGCGGTGGCATGGAGTAAACCTGATACCCGCGATAATCGCCGCTTATTGGTGTGCGTTCGACCGCTTTATACGCTGCTAAATCCTCTTTGGTAATTAAGCCGCCGTTTTTCTGCATCTCCTGGGCAATCTGTTCCGCTATCTTGCCTTTGTAGAATTCGTCCGAGCCGTTTTCAGCAATCATCTCCAGACTCTTTGCCAGATTCGCCTGTACCAGCTTGTCGCCCTTTTTCAGCGGCTCGCCCTCTTTCCAGAAGATAGCCTTGCTGTTTTCGTGATTCGGCAACACTTCGCTACCGTAGGTTTTGAGATCGTCAGCCAGCGCGTCATTAACGATAAAACCATCGCGTGCCAGTTTAAACGCCGGCTGCACCACTTTATTTAACGGCATAGTGCCGTACTTCTCCAACGCCAGCGAGAAACCTGCGACCGTACCGGGCGTACCGGAGGCCAGATGCGAAGTGAGTGATTTTTTGCTGTCCGGATTGCCCTGGTCATCGAGAAACATATCGCGGGTCGCTTTGGCGGGTGCCATTTCGCGGAAATCGATAGCGGTTGTATTGCCATCCTTAGTGCGGATCAGCATAAAACCGCCGCCGCCCAGATTCCCCGCCTGCGGATGCGTTACCGCCAGCGCATACCCCACTGCCACGGCAGCATCAACGGCATTACCACCTTCTTTAAGGATATCCACCCCCACCTGAGTGGCAGTAGCATCCACAGACGCCACCATCCCCTGCTTCGCGCGCACCGGATGGAAGACATCTTCCTCCACGCCATACGAGACCGGCGGCGGCGCAGGTGGCGCGGCAACAACACTAAAACAACTTCCTGAGAGCAGAGCAGCAATGGCCACCCGGCGTAAAAACGTCGGTTTTATCATCGTTATTCTCCAGTTATGTGTGGGGCAACCCCAGCTAAGCCTGGTATATAACTCTGAATTAATCATCGTTTTGCCGGGAAGCGAGTAAACTTAAAGGATATCTTCAGAGGAGGATACGCGATGAAACGACTTCTGCTTTTGACGGCACTCCTGCCGTTCGTCGGCTTTGCACAGCCCATTAATACTCTGAACAACCCTAACCAGTCGGGGTATCAGATCCCCAGTCAGCAACGGATGCAAACCCAGATGCAGGCCCAGCAAATCCAGCAAAAAGGGATGCTGAATCAGCAACTGAAAACGCAGACGCAATTACAGCAGCAACATTTAGAAAATCAGATTAACAGTAACTCGCAGCGGGTATTGCAGTCGCAGCCGGGGGAGCTAAATCCCGCCCGGCAGCAAATGCTGCCCAACACCAACGGCGGGATGTTAAACGGCAACCGTAATCCGGATAACTCGCTGAATCAGCAGCATATGCTGCCGGAGAGGAGAAACGGCGACATGCTGAATCAACCCAGCACGCCGCAGCCTGATATTCCGTTGAAAACTATTGGGCCGTAAAGTTCGGATCAATCACGTCAATCGCATCGGTACAAATGCAATCCACGCCCCAGCGCAGCAACTCTGCCGCGCGCTGGGGTTTGTTGACGGTATACACCAGAATCCGTAATCCGGCGTCTTTCAACTGCCTCACTCGCGTTTTATCGAGCAACTTATGATTGAGATGAATAGAGACGCAGCCCAGCCGCATAGTCAGTTCTCGCCAGTCGTCGCGCCACTCATCAAGCAACAAACCGCGCGGCAGTTCCGGTGCAGCCTGTTGTGCAGCTTCTAAAGCATCAATCTCAAACGATGACAGCAGCGGCGGCGTCATAGCAGTCCAAAGTTCACGCGCCGCCAGCGCCACCATTTTGCCCGTTAATGACCCGGTGCCAGTGGTGGGTTTGATTTCGATATTCGCCATCATCCCGTGTTCGCGGCAGCGTTCCGCCACCTGCGAAAGCAAGGGCAGCGGCTCGCCTTTAAACGCTTTGCTGTACCAACTGCCTGCATCCACGCGCAGTAAATCCTGCCAGTTTAGTTCGCCTGCTACGCCCCAGCCGTTGCTGGTACGCTCGAGATTATCGTCATGGAGCAAGAAGATCTCGCCATCTTTCGATAACTTCGCGTCAAATTCGATCATCTTATGACCGTATTTTGCCCCCACATCGATTGCCGCCAGGGTGTTTTCTGGAGCCAGTTTACCGCCGCCACGATGGGCGACGATGCGAGGATAAGGCCAGTTACTCATACTCGTTGTCCTGTTTCACCATCAAAAAGATGTAGCTGATTTTCTGGCAGATGCAGCCGCAGCGTACTGCCTGCCGTCGGGCGCTCCTGATGCGCCAGTCGTACCACCAGCTTCTGTTCGCCCCAGCGTCCGTGCGCCAGGTTATCTGCGCCGAGGATCTCCAGCGTGTCCATCACCAGCGGCACGCCGCCTTCTGCCTGCGAGCTTAACGCAATATGTTCCGGGCGAATACCGAGGGTCATTTTACGTCCGGCATACTGCCGGTAGCCACCGTTTAGCGGCAGCGCGATACCGCCGTCCAGTTCGAAGTACGTGCCTTCGTTATTCACGCGGCCTGTCAGCAGGTTCATCGCTGGACTGCCGATAAAACTCGCCACAAACAGGCTGGCGGGCTTTTCATACACTTCAACCGGCGTGCCAATCTGTTCGGCAACGCCGCCGTTCATCACCATCACCCGCTGAGCGAGCGTCATCGCCTCAACCTGATCGTGAGTAACGTAGAGTGAAGTCGTTTTCAGGCGACGGTGCAATTGCTGCAACTCAAGGCGCATCTGCACGCGCAGCTTGGCATCAAGGTTCGAGAGCGGCTCATCAAACAAAAATACCGCCGGATCGCGCACAATCGCGCGCCCCATTGCCACGCGCTGGCGCTGCCCGCCGGAAAGCTCACGCGGGCGGCGCTTAAGCAGGCCGTCCAGTTCCAGAATGCGTGCCGCTTCTTGAACGCGCTCGGCAATTTGCTGCTTGCCCATGCCGCGAATTTTCAGCCCCCACGCCATGTTTTCTTCGACGCTCATATGCGGATAAAGCGCGTAGTTCTGGAACACCATCGCAATCCCGCGATCTTTCGGCTCCATTTCGGTCACACGCTCATTGTTGATCCAGATATCGCCTTCCGTTACCCGCTCCAGCCCGGCAACCATGCGCAGCAGCGTCGATTTCCCGCAGCCAGACGGCCCGACCATCACGATAAATTCGCCATCCGCCACATCAAGGGTCAGCGGTTTAATGACCTGGGTTTTGCCATCCCAGCTTTTGGTTACTGCCTGTAATTTCAGTCCTGCCATCTTATTTCTCACTATCGACCAGGCCGCGCACGAAGGCACGCTGCATCACTAAAACAATCACCACCGGAGGGATAAGCGTTAACAACATCGCCGCCATTACCGAGTTCCATTCCGTGGTGCCTTCGCCTGTGGCAATCATCCCTTTGATCCCTGCAACGGTAGTGCCGAGATCAACGTCGGTAATAATCAGCAGCGGCCACAGATACTGGTTCCAGCCGTAGATAAAGGTGATCACAAACAGCGCCGCCAGATTGGTTTTCGACAACGGAAAAACAATGTCGCAAAAGAAGCGCATTGGCGACGCGCCGTCGATCCGCGCGGCTTCCACCAGCTCATCCGGCAGCGTCATAAAGAACTGGCGGAACAGGAAGGTGGCGGTCGCCGAGGCCATCAGCGGCAGCGTTAAACCTGCATAGCTGTCGAGCATCTTCAGATTGGCAATGACTTCTACCGTCGGGAAAATACGCACTTCAACCGGCAGCATCAGGGTGATAAAAATCATCCAGAAGAAGAGGTTACGCAGCGGAAAACGAAACCAGACAATAGCAAATGCCGAAAGCATCGAGACGGTAATTTTGCCGAGCGTAATGCTGAACGCCATCACAAAGCTGTTAAGCAACATCCGCCAGAACGGCGCACTATTCGTGCCTACCCCGTTCACCCAGATGTTGTGGATGTTTTCCAGTAGATGTGTGCCAGGAATTAGCGTCATCGGCGCGGCGTAGACAGCTTGTTTATCCAGCGTTGCCGCGACAAACGCCACGTACAGCGGGAAGAGGATCACCGCGATCCCGAGGATCAGCATGGTATGGCTGAATATCGTCAGCCACGGACGGTTCTCAATCATTGGTAACGCACCTTGCTTTCAACATAGCGGAACTGCACCACCGTCAGCACGATGACGAGGAACATCAACACCACCGACTGCGCGGCAGACGAAGCCAGATCCAGTCCGGTAAAGCCTTCACGGTAGATCTTATAAATCAGCGTCGTGGTAGCCTGAACCGGCCCGCCGGACGTGGCGGCGTCGATCACCGGGAAGGTGTCGAAGAAGGCGTACACCAGGTTCACCACCAGCAGGAAGAAACTCACCGGGGCGATAAGCGGCAGCGCGATCTTAAAGAAGCGGCGAATTGGGCCTGCGCCGTCGATGGCTGCGGCTTCGATCAACGAACGGGGAATGGATTGCAGCGCGGCATAGAAGAACAGAAAGTTATAGCTGATTTGCTTCCACACCGAGGCAAACACCACCAGGAACATCGCCTGACCGCTGTTTTGCGCGTGGTTCCAGTCGTAGCCGAACTCAGCGAGAAAATGAGTGATCAGCCCACGACCGGGGTTAAACAGGAAGATCCACAATACGGCGGCAACGGCGGGTGCCACAGCGTAAGGCAGCAGCATTAAGGTTTGATAGAAACGGCTGCCGCGCACGATGTACTCCACCAACGCCGCAAAGAACAGCGACACCAGCAAACCACTGACGGTGACAAAGGTGCTGAATTTTATCGTCGTCCAGAAGGAGTCGAGATAGTAGCTGTCATGAAACAGCGTGACGAAGTTATCCAGACCGACAAACTGGCTGGAGAAACCAAACGGATCGACGCTTTGTAGCGAGTACCACAACGCTTCGCCCGCAGGCCAGATAAAAAAGATAACGGTGATGATGAGCTGCGGCGCGACCAGCAAATAGGGCAGCCAGCGCGAGCGGAACACCGGACGGGATGATGACATAAATAAACTCTTCGTGTTGTGTTCCCCTCACCCCGGCCCTCTCCCCAAAGGGGCGAGGGAGAAAAGCGGTGCGGCGTTTTGCCATTGAGTCAACTTCGCTCTACCACGCCGGGTGGTTCCCTTCGCCTTCAGAACGAAGTGACAAACCGACACGGCACTTTTCCACCACGCCGATCGGTCCCCTCTCCCTTAGGGAGAGGGTTAGGGTGAGGGTAAGAGAATTAAGACTTCGTAGACTGCTCAAAGCGGCGCAGTAACTGATTCCCACGCTCAACGGCAGTATCCAGCGCCTGCTGTGGCGTCTTCTTGCCGGTCCACACGCTCTCCAGCTCTTCATCCACAATCACGCGGATCTGCGGCATGTTGCCCAGACGCAGCCCTTTGGTGAACGGCAACGGCGGTTTGTTCAGCATCTGACGCGTCGCGGTATCCGCCCCTGGGTTTTTCTCATAAAAGCCCTGCTCACGGGTCAGGTCATACGCCGCCTTGGTAATTGGCAGATAACCGGTTTTCTGATGCCACTCAGCAGCGTTTTCTGGCTTCGCGAGGAAGTCGAGGAACTTCGCCACGCCGGTATACGTTTCTTTATCTTTGCCCTGCATCACCCACAGGCTGGCTCCGCCGATAATGGCATTTTGTGGCGCATCTTTCGCGTCAGCGTCGTAAGGCATCATGCCTACGCCATAGTTGAATTTGGCGTACTCGCGAATGTTGGCAAGCGAACCGGAAGAGGCGGTGGTCATCGCGCAATCACCGTTATAGAACTTCTCGGTGGATTCATCCTTACGCCCGACGTAGCTGAAATCACCCTTCTTGTTCATCTCTTCGAGCATGGCGATGTGTTTCACCTGCTCCGGCTTGTTGAACTCCAGCACCGCGTCCGTGCCGTCAAAACCGTTGTTTTTGCTGGCAAACGGCAGACCGTTCCAGGCGCTAAAGTTTTCCAGTTGGATCCAGCCCTGCCAGCCGCTGGCGTAGCCGCACTTCATACCGGAGGCTTTCAGTTTTGCGGCATAGTCCGCCAGATCCTGCCAGGTTTTCGGCGGCTGTTCCGGGTCTAATCCTGCTTTCTTGAAGGCGTCTTTGTTGTAATAGAGTACGGGGGTCGAGCTGTTGAACGGCTGGGAGAGTAAGTGGCCCGTTTTGCTGTCGGAGTAGTAACCGGAAACCGTCGGCACAAACTGCGACTCATCGAAGTTAATCCCCGCCTCTTTAAACACGTCATATACCGGTTTAATGGCTTTCGACGCCATCATGGTGGCGGTGCCAACTTCATAAACCTGCAAAATAGCCGGCGCGTTGCCGGTACGAAATGCGGCAATCCCCGCGCTTAAATTCTGTTCGTAGTTGCCTTTGTAGGTCGGTACAATTTTGTAATCCGGGTTTTCGGCGTTAAAACGTTGAGCCAGAGAATCCACCTCTTTACCCAGTTCCCCTTCCATAGAATGCCAGAACGGAATGGTCGTCACTGCCTGTGCATTCCCCATTAACGCCAGTCCGAGCGCCAGTGCTGAAGCTGTATAATGTAACGGTTTCATCGTTTATCTCTCTTGTTGTACCGAATGCGCGAATTCACGCGTTTTATGCTCGCGGGGTAACATGACATGCTCGAATTACAGAAAAATAACTTTTTTGTTACATTTGTAAGATAGTAAGGTGTCAGAAAGATGACAAGGCAGTGACGGCGCGGGTGAGGGAAAATGGGAGATGGGACACGGATAAGCGGGAAAATATAGAAGGTCTGAATCAAACTCTACAGATTGCTCATCGTTTCATGCCGGATGCAGCGTAAACGCCTTATCAGGCCTACAAGATCGTACAAATTCAATATATTGCAACTCACCCAGTAGGCCTGATAAGCGCAGCGCATCAGGCATTTTTACATTTGTCAGCTGTCTCAAAGGAGTCTTTTGACTCCTTATCAATCAACGTGTTATTACCCGCCTAAATACGCGCTTCTCACCGCTTCGTTCGCCAGCAGCGCGTCGCCGGTATCGGAGAGCACCACATGGCCGTTTTCCAGCACGTAGCCGCGATCCGCCAGCTTTAGCGCCTGGTTGGCGTTCTGCTCGACGAGGAAGATAGTCATCCCCTGCTCGCGCAGCTGCTCGATGGTGTCGAAAATTTGCTGGATGATAATCGGCGCAAGGCCGAGCGATGGCTCATCAAGCAACAACAAACGCGGGTTGCTCATCAGCGCACGACCAATCGCCAGCATCTGCTGTTCACCGCCGGACATGGTGCCCGCCCGCTGAATACGGCGCTCATGCAGACGCGGGAACAGCTCATACACCCACTTTATGCGCTCCTGAAACTGGTCGCGTTCGGCAAAGAAGCCGCCCATTGCCAGGTTCTCTTCCACCGTCATTCGTGAGAAGACACGACGCCCTTCCGGGACAATCGCTACCGCTTCGCGCATGATTTTCGCCGTCTGCCAGTCGGTAATGTCTTTATCATCAAACACAATTCGCCCGTTGGTGGCGCGCGGATCGCCGCATAACGTACCAAGCAAGGTGGTTTTCCCCGCCCCGTTCGCGCCAATGAGGGTGACAATCTCGCCCTGATTGATATGCAGGCTCACCTCATGCAGCGCCTGGATTTTGCCGTAGTGGGCGCTGACTTTGTCAAAGGACAACATGACTTTTTCCATCTTATGCCTCACCTAAATAGGCACGGATCACGTCCGGGTTATTACGGATCTGCTCCGGCGTGCCGTTTGCCAGTGGCGTCCCCTGATTGACCACGTAAATTCTGTCTGAAATCCCCATCACCAGCTTCATATCGTGTTCAATCAACAAGATAGTGGTGTTGTGATGGTTACGCAGTTCGGCAATCAACTCATCCAGCTCTTTGGTCTCTTTCGGATTAAGACCTGCCGCCGGTTCGTCGAGCATTAAAATCTCCGGCTGCGTCACCATGCAGCGGGCAATCTCCAGGCGACGCTGGTCACCGTAGGCCAGGTTACTCGCCTGACGGTTAGCGTGTTCCAGCAAACCAATGCGCTCAAGCCAGGTTGCGGCTCGATCGAGCGCCTCACTTTGGGCACGACGGAAAGAAGGCGTTTTCAACAGGCCAGAGAACAGCCCGGTTTTCAGTTGCTGATGCTGCGCCACCAACAGGTTTTCAATTACCGTCATTTCGCGGAACAGACGCACGTGCTGAAAAGTACGCACCACCCCCATACGGGCGATTTGCTGACCCGCCAAACCTTCCAGATGCTGATCGCGCAGTAAAATGGTGCCGCCAGTGGGTTTGTAGAATCCGGTCAGGCAGTTAAAGACCGTGGTTTTTCCGGCACCGTTAGGGCCGATTAACGAGACGATCTCCTGCGGGTACAGTTCGAGATTGACGTTATTCACCGCCAGCAGGCCGCCGAAGCGCATCATCAGGCCGTTAACAGATAATAATGGCTGATTCATGCCTGCTCTCCTTTCGCTGCGCCGTTTTTCAGCTTGAGTTGCGGGCGCGTCATGGGCAGCAAGCCCTGCGGACGCCAGATCATCATCAGCACCATCAAACCACCGAGCATTAACATGCTGTATTCGTTGAAATCACGCATCAACTCGCGCGACACCACCAGCAAAATTGCCGCCAGGATCACCGCGAACTGCGACCCTATGCCACCGAGCACCACTATCGCCAGCACAAATGCCGATTCGGCAAAGGTGAAGGATTCCGGGCTGACAAAGCCCTGACGCGCCGCAAACAGCGTTCCGGCAAAACCCGCAAACGCGGCGCTGATGGTAAAGGCGGTCAGCTTGATACGACGTGGGCTTAAGCCCAGCGAACGGCAGGCGATCTCGTCTTCACGCAACGCTTCCCACGCACGCCCCAGCGGCATCCGCAGCAGGCGGTTAATGACGAACAAAGAGAACACTACCAGCAGCAAGGCCACCAGGTAGAGGAAGATGACGCGATCGGAGGGATCGTATTTCAGGCCAAAGAAATTACTGAACGTATCCCAGCCGCCTTCGCGGGCGGTACGGCTGAACTCCAGGCCGAAGAAGGTCGGTTTAGGGATCTGGCTGATACCGTTCGGACCACCGGTAATTTCGGTGTTATTGAGCAGCAATATGCGCACAATTTCGCCGAAACCGAGGGTAACGATCGCCAGATAATCACCACGCAAACGCAGCACCGGGAAGCCGAGCAGGAAGCCCGCCGCCGCTGCCATTAATCCGGCAATCGGCAGGCAAGTCCAGAAGCCAAGGCCGTAATAGTGATTGAGCAGCGCAAAGGTGTAAGCGCCGATGGCGTAAAAGCCGCCGTAACCGAGCACCAGCAAACCAGAAAGCCCTACCACCACGTTCAGCCCGAGGCCGAGGATAATGTAGATCATGGTCAGAGTGGCAATATCCACCGTCCCACGTGACACCATAAACGGCCATGCCACCGCAAGCACCAGCAGCGCCACGAGGAACAGCTTTTGCTTCACCGTGGAACCATCAATCGCTGGCAGAATAAACTTCGGCCCTGAAACGCTTTTTAGCCCTTTCTGGAAAGCGGGTCGCACAAGCTGGAAGAAAAAGACCACCGCCGTGCCAATAAACACCCACTGCCAACGGATGTCCGAAGCACTGTCAACCACCAGTTTGGTGCCATCCAGTTCCAGTTGCACGCCCATAAAGATGCCCGCCAGAACAAAGAACATAGCGGCAGAAAGCAGCGCCATTGCAATATGCATCGGTTTCATACTTTCTCTACCTCCGGGCGACCCAGAATACCTGTCGGCATCACCAGCAGAACCAGAATCAGTAAGGCAAATGAGACCACATCTTTATATTCCGTACTCAAATAAGCCGAAGAGAGCGCCTCCGCAATCCCCAGAATCACCCCGCCAATCATCGCCCCCGGAATACTGCCAATCCCACCGAGCACCGCTGCGGTAAAGGCTTTCATCCCGGCCATAAAGCCGATGTAGGGGTTAATCACGCCGTAGAACTGACCGAGCAGAACGCCCGCCACCGCCGCCATCGCCGCGCCAATCACAAAAGTCAGCGCAATCACCCGGTCGGTGTTGATGCCAAGCAGGCTCGCCATTTTCAGATCTTCCGCGCAGGCACGACACGCGCGCCCCATGCGGGAATAGCGAATGAAAATCGTCAGCGCCAGCATGGCGAGGAAGGTAACAATCCAGATCACCGCCTGCATGGTAGTAATAGAGGCAGAGAAGTTTTCGCTATGCCCCACCACCCACTGACCGTTAAACAGGCTGGGCAGCGCCACGTCGCGCGAACCTTCGGTCAGGCTGACGTAGTTTTGCAGGAAGATGGACATGCCGATTGCAGAAATGAGGGCAATCAGGCGCTTAGAGTTACGTACCGGGCGATAGGCCACCCGTTCGATACTCCAGCCGTAGGCGCTGGCAATGACGATTGCGCCGACAAATCCCGCCGCTACCAGCAGCCAGCCGGTATCAATGCCCATCATCATCAGTGCAGCGATGATCATAAAGGAGACGTAGCTGCCAATCATGTAAACCTCGCCGTGGGCGAAGTTGATCATGCCGATAATGCCGTAAACCATGGTGTAGCCGATGGCTATCAGCGCGTAGGTACTGCCCAGCGTGACGCCGTTAAACATCTGCTGCAAGAAATACAAAAACTGCTCAGACATAAGGTAACCTTTCTAAACCCGCCCGCATTTCACGGACGGTGGGATGATCACTTGGCTGCCGTGGATGAACCGTCGGCGTGCCACTGGAAGACACCAAAATCAAATCCCTTCAGATCGCCTTTTTCATCCCAGTTCAGCGGCCCAATCACGGTGTTTGCACCGTTAGCTTTTAAATCTTTCACCAGTGTCAGCGGCTCATCGCTGCTGGTACGCTCAAGGGCAGTTGCCAGAGATTGCACCGCCGCATAGGTGATCCAGACATAAGGTCCGGACGGATCTTTCTTGTCCGCTTTCAGCGCATCAACGATGCCTTTGTTTACCGGATCCTGGTCATAGCGTTTTGGCATGGTGACCAACATGCCTTCGGCGGCATCGCCGGCAATGTTCGACAGCGACGCATTACCTACACCTTCCGGCCCCATAAACTGAGTATTCAGGCCAACGGAACGCGCCTGGCGCAGCATCTGCCCCATTTCCGGGTAGTAACCACCGTAGTAAACAAAGTCGATGTTTTCTTTTTTCAGGCGGGCGATCAGCGCGGAGAAATCTTTCTCGCCAGCGGTAATGCCGTCGAAGAAGACGACGTTGGCGTTAGCCGCTTTCAGCCCGTCCTGCACCGAACGCGCCAGCCCTTCGCCATACTGTTGTTTGTCGTGAATGATGGCGATGCGCTGAGGCTTCACCGTCTCAACAATGTATTTTGCCGCCGTTGGCCCCTGGGAAGAGTCCAGCCCGGCAGTACGCATGATGTGTTGATAACCGCGTTGAGTCAGCTCCGGGTTAGTCGCCCCCGGCGAGATCATCAGGATACCTTCATCTTCATAGATATCTGACGCAGGTTGGGTAGAAGAGGAACACAGATGGCCAATAACGTATTTAATGCCGTCGTTAACGATTTTGTTGGCGACCGCAACGGCTTGTTTTGGGTCGCAGGCGTCGTCATATTCCACGCCAACCAACTTATCGCCCTTAATTCCCCCTTTGGCATTAATGTCTTTAATCGCCTGACGCGCGCCGTTAAATTCCATATCACCCCACTGGGCAATCGGGCCGGACATCGCGCCGACAACGGCAACTTTAATATCGTCGGCTAAAGCAGTGTGTGAAATTGCCAGTGCAATCATCCCTGCGATGATAGTTTTCGCATTCCGTTTCATAGTCAAAAATCCCCACTCGTAATGTTGTGTTGCTTTGTTTTTTATGTGTTAACAAATCAGACTGTTCTTTTTTATACTGCGCTGTTTTTGCCTGTCCGATTAAGGGTTTAGCGCAGTTTTTGTGATGATATCGATTAAAATCTATATTTTTCAGTCGATTAAGAACAGATAATATTCTGAATTAATTGATAGATAAACAGAAAAAAGCGCCGTTGTCAGCATAAAATAACGGTACAAAGGGCGGAATAATTCACTACCATTCAGGGGATTATGCTGGACAATTTTCATTCTATAATGTTTTTAATTTGTAATTATTGCTGAAAAAAAATTAATCACCTGCCAAAAGAAATAAAAAAGAGAAAGCCTCCGATTAAATTATTTCGCTACACTGGTTCCACTTTTGTGATTTGTACGGGTTCCCCATGAAGCTGACCATCATTCGATTAGAAAACTTTAGCGACCAGGATCGGATTGACCTGCAAAAGATCTGGCCGGAGTATTCTCCTTCCTCTTTACAGGTTGACGATTCCCACCGTATTTACGCCGCGCGTTTTAACGAGCGCCTGCTCGCTGCCGTGCGAGTAACCTTAAGCGGCACCGAGGGAGCGATGGATTCCCTGCGTGTACGGGAAGTCACCCGCCGACGCGGCGTAGGGCAATATCTGCTGGAAGAAGTGTTACGTGATAATCCCGGCGTTTCATCCTGGTGGATGGCGGATGCTGGCGTGGAAGATCGCGGCGTGATGACAGCGTTTATGCAAGCACAGGGGTTTACGGCACAGCAGGGCGGTTGGGAGAAGCGTTAATCACTCTGTGTAAAAAGCAGTTCTATGGATTTGGTTGGGAAAAATAACGCATTTTCGTTTTCTCCGACCAACGGGATAAAGCCCAGCGACTGATAAAACGTATGGGCTTTTTCATTCAGCGCCTCGACAAAAAGACCGTGAATACCTACCGCTAAAGAGGCTGACCAGACGACTTTCATGGCATGAGCAACCAGTGTTGCTCCCCATCCCTGCCCCTGTATTGAACGATCAATTGCCAGACGCCCAAGAGTGACGCTGGGAATATTTTTGTAGGGAATTTTTTTCTGTTTCGATTTCGAGGGCAATGCGGCTCGTTCAAAACAACTGCCGGATAATGTGTAATATCCCAGGACCTGACGTTCTGCCGTGTTGGCACGAAGGATGTACGCTCGCAGAATTTTATTGCGATGCTGACGAACCAGATGTGTCGTCAGAAAGAGATTTAAGGCTTCCTCGCCGCAGTCGAATCGCTGTAGATCATAATCTGCATCATCGGTCAGAATCTCTATCGTCAGATCATCCATAAATTATTACATTCCCTGAAGACGTTTTGCCGCACGTTTTAACTTTTCACCTGGTGACGGCGGATTACTCAGCGCATCCATCACCCGCGTCCAGGACTCCTCATTAAGGATCACTCGCCGATGCTGTTCAATCACTTCTGCAGCCCGCTGCGAGGCACTACTCAACATAAATTGGCTGACGGACTGATTAGATATCGCCGCCGCTTCCTCAATTAGACTTTTGTCATCGTCAGTTAAACGCAGATCGATACGCTGCTTTTTAACAGCAGACATGTAAACTCTCCTGCTACTTATAAATATGTACGGAATTCTACCGTACATTAAGCATATCCTGGATTGTTTAATCTTTCTACAACCATTTCGACAAACACAAAAAAACCCGATGGCGGTTCAGCTCATCGGGCATTTTCATTTATCTATCTGTTACTTCGCATCGGTCGCCGTGCCGTTGGCGTGCCAGTCAAACACACCGAACTCAAAGCCTTTCAGGTCACCTTTCTCATCCCAGGTCAGTGGCCCCATCACCGTATCAACCGAGTTCGCTTTCAGGTATTTGGCGATTTCAGCCGGATCGTCAGACTGATTCAGGCCCGCCTGCAAAGATTGCAGCGCGGCGTAGGTGGTCCAGACGAATGCGCCGCTTGGATCCTGTTTTTTCGCTTTGATCGCGTCAACAATCGGTTTGTTCGCCGGAACCTGATCGTAGTTCTTCGGCTTGGTCACCAGCAGTCCTTCCGCTGACTCGCCCGCGATATTAGACAGCGAGACGTTAGCCACACCTTCCGGCCCCATAAACTGAGTTTTCAGCCCCGCCGCGCGCGCCTGACGCAGGATCTCCCCCATTCCCGGGTGATAACCGCCGTAGTAAACGAAGTCGATATTCTCTTTCTTCAGGCGTGCCACCAGCGTCGAGAAATCTTTTTCCCCGGCGGTGATGCCATCAAAGAACACTACGTTAGCATTGCCTTTCTTCAGGCCGTCCTGCACCGCACGCGCCAGACCTTCGCCGTACTGTTGTTTGTCGTGAACGATAGCAATACGCTGCGGTTTCACTTTCTCAAGAATATATTTTGCCGCCGTCGGCCCCTGGTCGGAATCCAGACCGGTGGTGCGCAGGATCAGCTGATAGCCACGGGCAGTCAGCTCTGGCGCGGTTGCCGCTGGGGTGATCATTAAAATGCCTTCGTCTTCATAAATGTCAGACGCTGGCTGTGTTGATGAAGAACAGAGGTGACCAATGACATATTTAATGCCGTCGTTAACCACTTTGTTCGCCACGGCTACGGCCTGTTTCGGGTCACAGGCATCGTCATATTTTACGATTTGCAGTTTGTTGCCTTTAACGCCGCCTTTGGCGTTGATATCCGCAACCGCCTGTTCTGCGCCAGTAAACTCCTGGTCACCATACTGTGCCACCGGACCAGACATTGCGCCCACGACGGCGACTTTAATATCTTCTGCCAGAGCCATATTGCTGAATGCCAGCGCGATACATCCTGCCAGTAACGCTTTACCCTTTATGTTCATCCTGAGAATCCCCATTCTTCTGGTTATTACGTGTGTTGTGATGTTGTTGTTCAGCACTTTATTTCGTTTTATGCATGACTACCCGTGCTTTAGCAGCATACTCTGCTAAAACATACCCGATTTTTATGATATTGGAATAGCTATTTTGACAGTTTATTAACAATCTGCGTGGGGATTGGCGTTTTGCCGGAGGGGGGAATTGATTATTGTAGAGGCCCAAAAAACAAAAACCCCGGACTCTCATCCAGGGTTCTCTGCTTAATAGCGGAAATTACGCTTCAATGGCAGCGCGAAGTTTTTTCATCGCGTTCTTTTCCAGCTGACGTACACGTTCAGCGGAAACGCCGTAACGGTCAGCCAGTTCCTGCAACGTAGATTTGTTATCTTCGTCCAGCCAGCGCGCGCGGATGATATCCTGGCTACGCTCGTCCAGACCCTGCATCGCGTCGGTCAGACGGTTTGCCGCCTGCTCTTCCCAGTTATCATCTTCAATGCCGTCGGCAAAGTTAGATGATTTATCCTGCAAATAAAGCACCGGAGCCATCGGCTGGCTGTCTGAATCGTCGTCGGAAGACATGTCAAAAGTCATGTCCTGTGCCGCCATACGCGATTCCATCTCACGGACGTCTTTGCTGGTTACGCCCAGTTCTCGGGCCACCATTTCGACTTCATCCTGGTTAAACCAGCCCAGACGCTGCTTGGTTTTACGCAGGTTGAAGAACAGTTTGCGCTGCGCTTTGGTGGTCGCAACTTTGACGATACGCCAGTTACGCAGAACGTATTCGTGGATCTCTGCTTTGATCCAGTGAACGGCGAAGGAGACCAGGCGCACACCCACTTCCGGGTTGAAACGGCGCACTGCTTTCATCAGGCCGATGTTACCTTCCTGAATCAAATCCGCCTGTGGCAGGCCATAGCCCGCATAATTACGAGCAATATGAACAACAAACCGCAGGTGAGACAGGATCAGCGTTTTAGCTGCTTCCAGATCGCCATGGTAATGCAGCTTTTCAGCCAGCGCCCGCTCCTCGTCAGCCGACAACATCGGCCACGCGTTAGCTGCCCGGATGTAGGAATCCAGGTTGCCAACAGGGGCTAAAGCTAAACTTTGCATTTTGTCAGTCATTCAAATCCTCTCAATCGATATCTTCTGGCGCTTCAGTGGTAGCAACAACTGTGCCAGAGCTTAAGAGCAACGAGATTATCATTCACAGTTTTATCAGACCGTGATTTTATCCACAAGTTCAATGCTGTCTTGTGAATAAATTACGCACAAAATGTGACATAGAGATGAAATACCGGGAAGAGACAACGGGGTCTCTTTCCCTGCTACGGAACCCATTGCAGGGAAAGAGTATAACACGATTTTATTATTCCGGCGTAAAGTGCCGTAAATGTTGTACCGTGGCAAGCCATGCTGCCACCCAGCCAATCATCGAACACACCAGCAGCAGCAGCAGGCATTCATCGAACGATAACCCATTGATATCAAACTTCGTTCCGAATACCTGCGCCACTTCCGCAACCGCCGATGACAAACGCAGCACCAGAATTTCTGACAAAATTAATGACAGTAATGCGCCCGAAAATCCCAGCAGCGCGCCACCATACAGGAACGGGCGAAGTATGAAACCATCCGTCGCGCCAATCAGTTTCTGCACGTTGATGGAGTCGCGGCGGGCAAATATGCTCAGACGCACGCTGTTGCCGATAACCAGGAACACTGCCGCCACCATCAGCACGCCGATCATCGCCGAAACACGCCCTACCAGCCCAGTCAGTGCGGTCAGACGGGCAAACCAGCTATCGTCCATTCGTACTTCATCGATGCCGTTAATTTGCGTGATGCGATCACGCAACGTATTCAGCGACTCCGTCCCCTGAAAATCGAGTTTTGGGATCACCACCGCCACAGCCGGAAGCGGGTTTTCCTCCAGCATGTCCAGCGCGCCGCCAAAACCAGACCAGTTACGGAACTCGCCCAACGCGTCCTCACGAGAAAGATAGTTCACTTTCTCCACGCCCTGTTCGGCCTGTAACTGTGCCACCACACCCGCTGCTGCGTCATCGTCCAGCGTTTTTTGCAGATAAACGGTGATTTGCGGTGAGGGATAATACTGCGTCGCCGCCTGGTTAACGTTTTTGTACACCATGTAGCAGACGCTTGGCAGCGTCAGGGAAATGGCGATGACCATCACCGTTAAAAACGTAGCGAACGGTTTGCTTTTGAGATCCTGCAAAGCGCCGTGGAACGCATAACGCACCTGTTCGTTGAAAACGTTAGTTTTGCGATTTACCGGTTTTGGCGAGGATTTCGGGCGTTTCGGCGCGTTACGACCACCGTCGCCTGAGCCGCCGACCGATTTACGGAAGCGATCCAGACGTCCGCCAAACTGCCGGATATGATTGATTGCATCGCGCTTATTCATGGCCCACGCCTCCATGCAAGTGACCATCGCTCAGGGTGAGCATACGATAGGAACGCCGCGAAATCAGGTTGATGTCGTGCGTTGCCATCAATACCGTTACCCCAACGCGGTTAAACTCTTCAAACAGGCGTAAAATTCCTTCCGACAGCGCGTCGTCAAGGTTACCGGTCGGTTCGTCCGCCAGCAGTACCGCTGGTTTGTTAACCACCGCGCGGGCAATGCCAACGCGTTGTTGTTCACCGCCAGAAAGCTGAATCGGAAAGTTCTTCGCTTTGTCCAGTAGCCCGACTTTATCCAGCGCCGCCGATACACGACGACGAATATCGTCACCGCTGGCACCGGCGATAATCAACGGGATCGCCACATTATCGTAGACAGTACGATCCATCAGTAGATGGTGATCCTGGAAAATCATGCCAATCTGGCGGCGCAGAAACGGAACTTCACGGTTTTTCAGACGCGTGATGTCATGGCCGCTAAACCAGATTTTCCCGGCGCTGGGCCGCTCAATCCCACAGATCAGCTTCAGGAGGGTACTTTTCCCTGCACCGGAATGACCGGTCAGAAACGCCATCTCACCCGGCTGCATATGGAACGTAACGCCCTGCAGCGCCTGTCTCCCACCGAGATAAGCCTTGCTGACATGTTCAAAGCGAATCATTGTTAATCCTCTCGGGCAAAAAGTGCCTCTATAAAGTCGTCCGCCTTAAACGGACGCAAATCCTCAATACGTTCGCCGACACCAATATAGCGAATAGGAATACCAAACTGGTCAGCCACCGAGAAAATTACTCCGCCTTTCGCCGTGCCGTCCAGTTTAGTTAACGTGATGCCGGTTAAGCCGACGGCTTCATGGAACAGTTTGGCCTGGCTTACCGCATTCTGCCCGGTGCTGGCATCGATAGTCAGCATAACTTCATGCGGCGCTTCAACGTCGAGTTTCTTCATCACGCGGACGATTTTCTTCAGCTCTTCCATCAGGTGCGATTTGTTCTGCAAGCGTCCGGCTGTATCGGCAATCAGGACATCAACATTACGCGCCTTAGCGGCCTGAATAGCGTCGAAGATAACTGAGGCGGAATCCGCGCCGGTATGCTGGGCAATCACCGGAATATTGTTGCGCTGACCCCAGACCTGAAGCTGTTCAACCGCTGCTGCACGGAAAGTATCGCCCGCCGCCAGCATGACCGATTTACCTTGTTGTTCAAACTGACGCGCCAGCTTACCGATAGTCGTGGTTTTACCCACGCCATTGACGCCTACCATCAGAATCACGAACGGTGTTTTACCTTCGACATTCAGCGGTTCATCGACCTTCGCCAGAATCTCACCCATCTCTTCTTTCAGCAGACCGTAGAGCGCCTCAGCATCGCGAAGCTGTTTGCGGGTCGCGCCTTCAGTCAGATTGGTGATGATTTTGCGCGTGGTTTCCACGCCCACATCGGCGATGAGCAATTGCTCTTCCAGCTCTTCAAACAGATCATCGTCGATTTTTTTACCACGGAACAGGCTGATAAATCCGGAACCGAGGTTTTCTTTAGTTTTCAGCAGGCTGCGTTTCAGGCGAGCGAAGAAACCTTCTTTGGTTGGTTTTTCCTGCTCCTGGGCTACCTCTTCCACCGGCTGATCTTCTTCTGCCGGAGGAACGACCATCACCGCCTCTTCTGCCGCTTCAGCGGCCAGCGCCTGTGCTTCCAGCTCTTCGTCGGTGATTTCTTCTTTCGCTGCTTGTTCTTCCGCCGCTTCGACAATCTCCACGGTTTCCGCTTCGGCCTGCCACTCTTCTGGCGAAACTTCTTCGACTTTAACGTCTTCTGGCAGCGGCAGCTCTTCACGCTCGATAGCCACTGGCTCTGGCGTGACTTCAGGTTCAACTACCGACGCTGGCGTTTCTTCAACTATCGGCTCCGGTTCTGCAATAACTTCCGGCTCGACAACCGCTTCAGGTTGCGCTTTTTCACTTTCAACAACCTGTTCAGTGACTTCCACAACGTCGGCAGCAAAAGTTTCCGCCTCAGCTTCAGTATGCGCCTGCGGCTGTTCTTCAACGGGTTGTTCAGCAACTTTCGCAGGCTCTTGCGCCTGGACGATTTCTTCTACAACCGGTTGTTCGTTTTGGGTTTCTGTCTCTTTTTCCGGGGTCTGCTCTTTTTGACCAAAGCCCAGCCAGGAAAAAAAGCCACGTTTTTTTTCTTTCGCCATCTGCGACTACACTCCTCGCTGTTGCTTCATGGCACAGCGTTAACGCTATGTACATAGCAGCTAAAAAAATGATGAAATAGTCTACCACTTAACTTAATCCACATCACCGCCTGCAAGTATGTGTTATCTGGCGGATTGAGCAATTTACCATGAAAAAACCGAATCATTCCGGCAGCGGTCAAATCCGCATTATTGGTGGGCAGTGGCGAGGCCGTAAACTCCCGGTTCCTGATAGCCCAGGTCTACGTCCTACCACCGATCGCGTGCGCGAAACGCTGTTTAACTGGCTGGCGCCGGTCATTGTTGATGCGCAATGCCTGGACTGCTTCGCAGGTAGCGGTGCGCTGGGGCTGGAAGCCTTGTCACGCTACGCTGCGGAAGCTACGCTGGTTGAGATGGATCGCGCGGTATCTCAGCAATTAACCAAGAATCTCGCGACGCTGAAAGCAGGCAATGCGCGAGTCGTGAACACCAATGCGATGTCTTTTCTAATGCAAAAAGGAACGCCGCATAATATTGTGTTTGTTGACCCTCCGTTCCGCCGTGGCTTGCTGGAAGAAACCATTAATTTACTGGAAAACAACGGTTGGCTGGCTGATGAAGCCTGGGTATATGTTGAAAGTGAAGTAGAAAATGGCCTGCCCGCCGTTCCTGCCAACTGGTCGTTATATCGCGAAAAAGTGGCTGGTCAGGTCGCTTATCGGCTGTATCAGCGTGAAACACAAGGAGAAAGTGATGCTGATTAATATTGGACGTTTGTTAATGCTCTGCGTTTGGGGATTTTTGATCCTCAATCTTTTTCAACCATTCCCACGCCCGCTGAATATTTTCGTTAACGTGGCGCTGATTTTTACCGTGCTGATGCATGGTATGCAACTGGCGCTGTTAAAATCGACCTTGCCGAAAGATGGCCCGCAGATGACCACCGCCGAAAAGGTGCGTATTTTCCTTTTCGGCGTGTTTGAACTGCTGGTCTGGCAGAAGAAATTTAAAGTTAAAAAATAATCTTATTTGTCGCCAACAAAGCTGACAAAGCGCGTTCCTTTATAGCTCAGTGTACCTTTATCGCCCACTGTCAGGGCATGGTACTGCTGGGCGTCGAGGCGGAACGTCTGCTCCAGTCCGCCGCTTTGCGGTTTGAAGCTCGCCTCATAGCGCATACTGGTGCCTGCCGGAGTCACTTCCTGCTGGCGCGAACGTCGATCGTTAATCGGTTTTTCCCGCTTGTTACTCACCACCACCAGCTTTTGCTGGAGCGGTGCCATATCATTATCAGCTTTTTCCCGCCGCTGTTGCATAAAACGAAACGATGCGGCGACGATAATTAAGCCAATGATAACAATAAAGAAAAGAGGTGGTTTGCTCATCTTTATCCCTCATCGGAAAATGCGGAAATAAGCATACCCTGCCAGTTATGGTGTTGTCATCCGTCCATCCTCGCCACTAAACTGAATAGCAAGACCGTAGGCATTCCGCTTACGAAAAAATAACGAATTCAAGGAACTAAGATGCTTTGGTCGTTTATCGCTGTCTGTCTTTCCGCATGGCTATCTGTGGATGCATCGTACCGTGGGCCAACCTGGCAACGCTGGGTATTTAAACCGTTAACCCTTCTTCTCCTGCTATTGCTGGCGTGGCAAGCGCCGATGTTCGACGCTATTAGCTATCTTGTGCTGGCGGGGCTGTGTGCCTCACTGCTGGGCGATGCGCTAACGCTATTGCCACGTCAGCGTCTGATGTACGCTATCGGCGCATTTTTCCTCTCACACCTGTTGTACACCATCTATTTCGCCAGCCAGATGACGCTCTCTTTCTTCTGGCCTCTGCCACTGGTACTGCTGGTTCTGGGCGCGCTATTGCTGGCCATTATCTGGACGCGTCTGGAGGAGTTCCGTTGGCCTGTCTGTACTTTTATCGGTATGACGCTGGTGATGGTGTGGCTGGCAGGTGAATTGTGGTTCTTCCGCCCGACGGCTCCGGCACTCTCGGCCTTTATGGGCGCTTCGTTGCTGTTTATCAGTAACTTTGTCTGGCTGGGTAGCCACTATCGCCGCCGCTTCCGTGCGGATAACGCTATTGCTGCGGCTTGCTACTTTGCCGGTCACTTCCTCATCGTCCGCTCGCTGTATCTCTGATAAAACTTGACTCTGGAGTCGACTCCAGAGTGTATCCTTCGGTTAATGAGAAAAAACTTAACCGGAGGATGCCATGTCGACTCCCGACAATCACGGCAAAAAAGTCCCTCAATTTGCCGCGTTCAAACCGCTAACCCCGGCACAGAATGCCAACGACTGTTGCTGCGACGGCGCATGTTCCAGCACGCCAACACTCTCTGAAAACGTCTCCGGCACCCGCTATAGCTGGAAAGTCAGCGGCATGGACTGTGCCGCCTGCGCACGCAAAGTGGAAAATGCCGTGCGCCAGCTTGCAGGTGTGAATCAGGTGCAGGTGTTGTTCGCCACCGAAAAACTGGTGGTGGATGCCGACAATGACATCCGTGCGCAAGTTGAATCGGCGGTGCAAAAAGCAGGCTATTCCCTGCGCGATGAACAGGCCACCGACGAACCACAAGAATCACGCCTGAAAGAGAATCTGCCGCTGATTACGCTTATTGTGATGATGGTAATCAGTTGGGGGCTGGAGCAATTTAATCATCCGTTCGGTCAACTGGCGTTTATCGCGACCACGCTGGTTGGTCTGTACCCGATTGCTCGTCAGGCATTACGGCTGATCAAATCCGGCAGCTACTTCGCCATTGAAACCTTAATGAGCGTAGCCGCCATTGGCGCGCTGTTTATTGGCGCAACGGCAGAAGCTGCGATGGTGTTGCTGCTGTTTTTGATCGGCGAACGACTGGAAGGCTGGGCCGCCAGCCGCGCACGTCAAGGGGTCAGCGCGTTAATGGCGCTGAAGCCAGAAACCGCCACGCGCCTGCGTAACGGTGAGCGGGAAGAAGTGGCGATCAATAGCCTGCGCCCTGGCGATGTGATTGAAGTTGCGGCAGGTGGGCGTTTGCCTGCCGACGGTAAACTGCTCTCACCGTTTGCCAGTTTTGATGAAAGCGCCCTGACCGGCGAATCCATTCCGGTGGAGCGCGCAACGGGCGATAAAGTTCCTGCAGGCGCCACCAGCGTAGACCGTCTGGTGACGCTGGAAGTGCTGTCAGAACCGGGTGCCAGCGCCATTGACCGCATTCTGAAGCTGATCGAAGAGGCTGAAGAACGCCGCGCACCCATTGAGCGATTTATCGACCGTTTTAGCCGTATCTATACGCCCGCGATTATGGCCGTCGCTCTGCTGGTGACGCTGGTGCCACCGCTGCTATTTGCCGCAAGCTGGCAGGAGTGGATTTATAAAGGCCTGACGCTGCTGCTGATTGGTTGCCCGTGTGCGTTAGTTATCTCCACGCCTGCGGCGATTACCTCCGGACTGGCAGCAGCGGCACGTCGTGGAGCGTTAATTAAAGGTGGTGCGGCGCTGGAGCAGTTAGGTCGTGTCACCCAGGTCGCATTTGATAAAACCGGTACGCTGACCGTCGGTAAACCGCGCGTTACTGCGATTCATCCGGCAACGGGCGTTAGCGAATCTGAACTGCTGGCGCTGGCGGCGGCGGTCGAGCAAGGCGCAACGCATCCACTGGCGCAAGCCATCATTCGTGAAGCACAGGTTGCTGCACTCGCCATTCCCGCCGCCCAGTCACAGCGGGCGCTGGTCGGCTCTGGCATTGAAGCACTGGTTAACGGTGAGCGCGTGTTGATATGCGCTGCCGGGAAACATCCAGCCGAGGCATTTGCCGGTTTGATTAACGAACTGGAAAGCGCCGGGCAAACGGTAGTGCTGGTAGTGCGTAACGATGACGTGCTGGGTGTCATTGCATTGCAGGATACCCTGCGCGCCGATGCTGCAACTGCCATCAGTGAACTGAACGCGCTGGGCGTCAAAGGGGTGATCCTCACCGGCGATAATCCACGCGCAGCGGCGGCAATTGCCGGGGAGTTGGGGCTGGAGTTTAAAGCGGGCCTATTGCCGGAAGATAAAGTCAAAGCGGTGACCGAGCTGAACCAACACGCGCCGCTGGCGATGGTCGGTGACGGTATTAACGACGCGCCAGCAATGAAAGCAGCAGCTATTGGGATTGCAATGGGCAGTGGCACAGACGTGGCGCTGGAAACCGCCGACGCAGCATTAACCCATAACCACCTGCGCGGCCTGGTGCAAATGATTGAACTGGCACGCGCCACTCACGCTAATATCCGCCAGAACATCACCATTGCGCTGGGGCTGAAAGGGATCTTCCTTGTCACCACGCTTTTAGGAATAACCGGCCTGTGGCTGGCTGTGCTGGCAGATACGGGAGCAACGGTGCTGGTGACGGCGAATGCGTTAAGATTGTTGCGCAGAAAGTAATGGGGACAGCCTGCAAACCGATCGCAAAATTGGACGCGATCGATCCCCTCGCTCCTCTGGGGAGAGGGTGAGGGGAAAAGGCGGCATCGAAGCCAATCTTCCCCCATTAACCGCCTTTACGAATCAAATAACGATAAGGCAGTCCATCCGTCTCTTTGGCGACCAGTTCATGTTCCATAAAGGTACAAAACCCAGGAATATCGCGGGTCGTGGCCGGATCATCGGCAATAATCAGCAACGTTTCGCCTGGCTGCATATTGCGCACCGTTTTGCGCACCATCATCACCGGTTCCGGGCAGCGCAGGCCAAGTGCGTCGAGTGTGTGGTCAGGGCTGGAAAAGAGATCGGTCATTTTCTTCTCATCACATAAAAAAACGGCGCTAGTTTACGCCCTGTGAGTCCGTTAGCAAACCAGGTTAACGATTGCGTGAAAATTAACCATTGCATTGTCAAGCCAAAGCAGTATCATGCGGCGGCTCGAAAAAAGGGTAAGCACGTTATTATCTCACTATAAAATAACGTGTCGTACGTATTGGGTTCCCTCACCCCAATGGCTAATCAAAAAGGTACAATATGAACGCTTTCTCACAAACTCAACGCTATAAGGCGTTGTTCTGGTTATCGTTATTTCACCTGTTGGTGATCACCTCCAGTAACTATCTGGTACAGCTTCCGGTCTCTATTTTCGGTTTTCATACCACCTGGGGCGCGTTTAGCTTTCCGTTTATTTTTCTTGCTACCGACCTGACCGTGCGTATTTTTGGCGCACCGCTGGCTCGTCGCATCATCTTTGCGGTGATGATCCCCGCGTTGCTGATCTCCTACGTCATCTCATCACTGTTTTATATGGGTTCATGGCAGGGATTCGGCGTTCTCGCCCACTTCAACCTGTTTGTCGCCCGTATCGCTACCGCCAGCTTTATGGCCTACGCGCTGGGGCAGATCCTCGACGTGCACGTTTTTAACCGCCTGCGTCAGAGTCATCGCTGGTGGCTGGCTCCGACGGCTTCCACACTGTTTGGTAACGTCAGCGATACGCTGGCTTTCTTCTTCATTGCTTTCTGGCGCAGCCCGGATGCTTTTATGGCCGAGCACTGGATGGAAATCGCGCTGGTTGATTACTGTTTCAAAGTGTTAATCAGCATCGTTTTCTTCCTGCCAATGTATGGCGTATTACTCAATATGCTATTGAAAAGACTGGCAGATAAGTCCGAAATCAACGCTTTGCAGGCCAGTTAAAGGTTCGTTATCAGAGTTGTGATAAGATGGATGAATGAGCCGTTATGGCCGTTTATCGATAAGGAAGAAGTCAATGCGCAATCTGGTTAAATATGTCGGAATTGGCCTGCTGGTTATGGGGCTTGCGGCCTGTGATGATAAAGACACTAACGCTACGGCGGAAGGCACTGTCGCGGAAAGTAACGCTGCCGCAAATCCCGTCAACCTGCTTGATGGCAAGCTAAGTTTCTCGCTGCCAGCAGATATGACCGACCAGAGCGGTAAGCTGGGAACGCAAGCCAATAACATGCACGTCTGGTCCGACGCCACCGGGCAGAAAGCAGTCATCGTCATCATGGGCGATGACCCGAAAGAAGATCTGGCTGTGCTGGCGAAGCGTCTGGAAGATCAGCAACGTAGCCGCGATCCGCAACTGCAAGTGGTGACCAACAAATCTATTGAGCTGAAAGGTCACAAAATGCAGCAGTTAGACAGCATTATCTCCGCGAAAGGCCAGACGGCGTACTCTTCCGTCATTCTGGGTAACGTGGGTAATCAACTGCTGACCATGCAAATCACGCTGCCTGCTGACGATCAGCAAAAAGCGCAGACCACCGCAGAAAACATCATTAATACGCTGGTTATTCAGTAAGTTTTAAGATGATGAGACGGTCTCAGGAACGTGTTCCGGAGGCCGTTTTTTTAATCGCCACGTCAGCAATAACGCGATTGCTACCAACCCCGCCGCAGCCAGATAAATCACCGGCACGCCAGCCCAACTCATTACCAGCCCTGCCAGCGGCCCGGTCACACCCAGCGATAAATCCATAAAAACGGTATAGGTTGCCAGCGCCGCCCCCTGATTCTGCTGCGGCACCGCTTTTACCGCCACCACGCCCAGTGCCGGGAACACCAGCGAAAAACCCGCCCCCGCCAGTAAGACGCCGATTTTCGCCATCCACGGTACGGTGGCTACGCCAACCAATAGCAAGCCGATTATCTCAACGCTAAAGCAGATCATCGCCACGTTTAAGCCGCCGATACGATTAATGCCGTTAGGGAATAACAGTCGCGTACCGACAAACGCACAACTAAACAGCGTCAACGCGAAAGCCGCACCGTCCCAGCCCTTAGCATCATAAAACAGTGTGATAAAGGTGGCGATGACGCCAAATCCGGCAGAAGCCAGTGCCAGCGCCATGCCGTACAGCCAGACGCGCCCAAGCACCGCGCGAAACGGCAGTGGCTTGCCTTTGCTGGCTTTCACCGACGGACGCGGGATCGCCAACAAAATAGCCACCAGCGCCACGGCCATAATGATTAATGCCAGCGTCTGCAACCCGCCCCAGTGATAAAACAGCACGCCCAACGGCGCGCCCATCGCCATCGCCCCGTAAGTGACAATGCCGTTCCACGAAATTACCCGCCCGATATGCAGCGAGCCAACCACGCCAACGCCCCACAGTGTCGATCCGGTTCCGGCAAAACTTTGCCCAATGCCGAGGATCACGCGCCCCAGGCAAAGTAATAACAGGCTGATGACGGGCAGGCTGGCGGTTAATCCTGCTGTCAGATACCCCAGCCCGCTCAAAAAGCAGCCGCACAACCCGAAGACGACTATCTTTTTGGGTCCCAGCAAATCGGCGTAACGCCCGGCATGTGGACGACTCAGCAAAGTAGCGAAATATTGCAGGCTGATAACTAAACCCGCCCAGAAGGCACTAAATCCCATCACATCATGGACATAGCCCGGCAATACGGCGAGCGGCAACCCGATGGTGAGATAGCTGGCGAAGTTAAACATGACAATGGAGACAATGCGCAGGTTAAGACGCAATCCGTTTAGCGCGGGTTCGGCAACGGGTTCGGGCATGAGGATCACCACATTTTTACAACAGTGTTTCATTTTTACCACGGGCTGGCGTGAAAATCAGCAGTAAGAATCAGAATATTGCTGGCGTGACTCCCGCTACACTTAATACAAAAAGTCACAAGGAAGCCCCAATGGAAACCCTTCAACCGGATAAAACAGGAATGCATATTCTGCTCAAGCTGGCCTCGCTGGTAGTGATTCTCGCCGGCATTCACGCAGCGGCAGATATCATTGTGCAACTGTTACTGGCGCTCTTTTTCGCCATTGTCCTCAATCCGCTGGTCACCTGGTTTATTCGTCGTGGAGTACAACGCCCCATTGCCATTACCATTGTGGTGGTGGTGATGCTGATAGCACTTACTGCGCTGGTCGGCGTACTGGCGGCATCGTTTAACGAATTTATCTCTATGCTGCCGAAGTTTAATAAGGAACTGACCCGTAAGCTGTTTAAATTACAAGAGATGTTACCGTTTCTTAATCTGCATATGTCGCCCGAACGAATGCTTCAGCGGATGGATTCGGAAAAAGTTGTCGCCTTCACCACTGCGCTGATGACCGGGCTTTCCGGCGCAATGGCGAGCGTGCTTCTGCTGGTGATGACCGTAGTTTTCATGCTGTTTGAAGTGCGCCACGTGCCTTACAAAATGCGTTTTGCGTTGAATAATCCACAGATTCACATCGCCGGACTACACCGCGCCTTAAAAGGTGTTTCGCACTATCTTGCATTGAAGACGCTGCTCAGTTTATGGACAGGCGTCATCGTCTGGCTGGGGTTGGCGCTAATGGGCGTACAGTTTGCGCTGATGTGGGCGGTACTGGCGTTTTTGCTCAACTACGTTCCCAATATTGGCGCGGTGATCTCCGCCGTACCGCCAATGATTCAGGTGTTGCTGTTTAATGGCGTTTACGAATGTATTCTGGTTGGCGCACTGTTTTTAGTTGTCCATATGGTCATCGGCAATATTTTAGAGCCACGGATGATGGGGCATCGACTGGGGATGTCCACCATGGTGGTGTTTCTGTCATTGTTGATCTGGGGATGGTTACTCGGTCCGGTGGGTATGCTGCTTTCGGTGCCATTAACCAGCGTCTGTAAAATCTGGATGGAAACCACCAAAGGCGGCAGCAAACTGGCGATTTTACTGGGACCGGGACGACCGAAAAGTCGGTTACCGGGATGAGGCGACAAGTGATACGATACGCACTTTCCTTTTCCATTAAACGTTGGCTCTGATATGTATCGGATAGTTCTGGGGAAAGTTTCGACCTTAAGCGCAGTTCCACTGCCACCGGCTTTACGCGATCAAGCACCGCAAGGTCCACGACGCGAACGCTGGCTGGCGGGACGTGCATTGCTTTCACACGTGCTTTCTCCGCTACCGGACATCATCTACGGTGAACAGGGCAAACCCGCATTCGCGCCGGAAACCCCGCTATGGTTCAACTTAAGTCATAGCGGTGACGATATCGCCCTGCTGTTGAGCGATGAAGGCGAAGTTGGCTGCGATATCGAAGTGATTCGCCCGCGCGCCAACTGGCACTGGCTGGCAAACACGGTGTTTAGCCTCGGGGAACATGCCGAAATGGACGCCGTGCATCCTGATCAGCAACTGGAAATGTTCTGGCGCATCTGGACACGCAAAGAAGCCATCGTTAAACAGCGTGGCGGCAGCGCCTGGCAAATCGTCAGCGTAGACAGCACCTATCAGTCCTCGCTGTCTGTCAGCCATTGTCAGCTTGAAAATTTAAGTCTGGCGATCTGCACCCCTACCCCCTTTACGCTCACCACCGACGCGGTGCAATGGGTCAATTCGCTTAACTGATCCGCCCACCCGACTGCCCATCTATTGATCCAGAACAGGTTATCAGTATGACGAATACTTAAAATCGTCATACTTGAAATCGATGACTCAACATGAGCGGGCGCAGTTTTCCCCGTTTTTAGGGAAGGTAGTGGGATTATCACCGTATTTTACCCTCACCCCAACCCTCTCCCTGAAAGGGAGAGGGGGCACACCGTGCAATGAGTGGCGATTGCAGTTGCAGTCACAAAAGCGCACGGACCATCCCCTCGCCCCTTTGGGTAGAGGAGGCACACCGTGCAATGATTGGCGATTGCAGTTGCAGCCACAAAAGCGTACGGCTCGTCCCCTCGCCCCTTCGGGTAGAGGGGGCACACCGTGCAATGAGTGGCGATTGCAGTTGCAGTCACAAAAGCGCACGCACCATCCCCTCGCCCCTCTGGGGAGAGGGGGCACACCGTGCAATGAGTGGCGATTGCAGTTGCAGTCACAAAAGCGCACGGATCGTCCCCTCGCCCTTCGGGTAGAGGAGGCACACCGTGCAATGATTGGCGATTGCAGTTGCAGCCACAAAAGCGCACGGACCATCCCCTCGCCCCTCTGGGGAGAGGGGGGCACACCGTGCAATGAGTGGCGATTGCAGTTGCAGTCACAAAAGCGCACGGACCATCCCCTCGCCCCTCTGGGGAGAGGGTTAGGGTGAGGGGAACAGGCCGCACCCAGGCCGCATATGCAGAGTCACTACCAGATTTCAACATAGCGAATCGTCGCCATACTTATTTCGCCAACTATTTATCCATTGGGGCTACTATGTTCTCCACACTCCGCCGCACTCTATTTACGCTGCTGGCTTGTGCGTCTTTTATCGTCCATGCCGCTGCGCCAGATGAAATCACCACCGCCTGGCCGGTGAATGTCGGGCCACTAAACCCGCACCTTTACACGCCTAACCAGATGTTCGCCCAGAGCATGGTTTATGAACCGCTGGTGAAATATCAGGCAGACGGTTCGGTGATCCCGTGGCTGGCAAAAAGCTGGACTCATTCAGAAGATGGTAAAACCTGGACCTTCACCCTGCGTGATGACGTGAAATTCTCCAACGGTGAACCGTTCGATGCAGAGGCGGCGGCAGAAAACTTCCGCGCAGTGCTCGATAACCGCCAACGTCACGCCTGGCTGGAGCTGGCAAACCAGATTGTTGATGTTAAAGCACTCAGTAAAACGGAGCTGCAAATCACCCTGAAAAGCGCCTACTATCCTTTCCTGCAAGAACTGGCTCTGCCCCGCCCTTTCCGCTTTATCGCCCCCTCGCAGTTTAAAAACCATGAAACCATGAACGGGATTAAAGCGCCAATTGGCACCGGGCCGTGGGTTTTGCAGGAATCGAAACTGAATCAGTACGATGTCTTCGTCCGTAATGAAAACTACTGGGGCGAAAAGCCGGCGATTAAAAAGATCACCTTTAACGTGATCCCGGATCCGACCACTCGCGCAGTAGCTTTCGAAACCGGTGATATCGACCTGCTGTACGGTAACGAAGGGTTATTACCGCTCGATACCTTCGCCCGCTTTAGCCAGAACCCGGCTTACCATACCCAACTGTCACAGCCGATCGAAACCGTGATGCTGGCGCTCAATACCGCCAAAGCCCCCACCAACGAGCTGGCAGTACGTGAAGCTCTTAATTACGCGGTAAACAAAAAATCGCTGATTGATAACGCGTTGTATGGCACCCAGCAGGTCGCCGACACCCTGTTTGCCCCTTCTGTGCCCTACGCCAACCTCGGTCTGAAACCGCGCCAGTACGATCCGCAGAAAGCGAAAGAGTTGCTGGAAAAAGCCGGTTGGACGCTGCCTGCGGGCAAAGACATCCGCGAGAAAAATGGTCAGCCGCTGCGCATTGAACTGTCGTTCATCGGCACCGATGCGTTAAGCAAATCGATGGCGGAAATCATTCAGGCTGATATGCGCCAGATTGGCGCAGATGTCTCGCTGATTGGCGAAGAAGAGAGCAGTATCTATGCTCGTCAGCGCGACGGTCGTTTTGGCATGATTTTCCACCGCACCTGGGGCGCGCCATACGATCCACACGCCTTCCTGAGTTCAATGCGCGTACCGTCGCACGCTGACTTCCAGGCACAGCAAGGTTTAGCCGACAAGCCGCTGATTGATAAAGAGATCGGCGAAGTGCTGGCGACCCATGATGAAACACAACGTCAGGCGCTGTATCGCGACATTCTGACCCGTCTGCATGACGAGGCGGTTTACCTGCCTATCAGCTACATCTCAATGATGGTGGTATCGAAACCGGAACTGGGCAACATCCCCTACGCGCCGATCGCCACCGAAATTCCGTTCGAACAGATTAAACCGGTGAAACCTTAATGTTGCGTTACGTATTACGCCGCTTTCTGCTGCTGATCCCGATGGTGCTCGCCGCCTCGGTGATCATTTTTCTGATGTTGCGCCTCGGCACCGGCGACCCGGCACTCGACTATTTGCGTTTATCTAACCTGCCGCCGACGCCGGAGATGCTGGCCTCTACCCGCACCATGCTGGGACTGGATCAGCCGCTGTACGTCCAGTACGGCACCTGGTTGTGGAAGGCGCTGCATCTTGACTTTGGTATCTCATTCGCCAGCCAACGCCCGGTGCTCGACGATATGCTGAACTTCCTGCCCGCCACGCTGGAACTTGCAGGAGCGGCGCTGGTGTTAATTCTGCTCACTTCCGTGCCGCTCGGCATCTGGGCGGCGCGCCATCGCGACCGCCTGCCGGATTTCGCAGTGCGTTTTATCGCGTTTCTTGGCGTGTCGATGCCTAACTTCTGGCTGGCGTTTTTACTGGTGATGGCGTTTTCGGTGTATCTGCAATGGCTACCCGCGATGGGTTACGGCGGCTGGCAGCACATCATTCTGCCGGCGGTTTCCATTGCCTTTATGTCACTGGCGATTAACGCGCGACTGCTGCGCGCCAGTATGCTGGACGTCGCAGGTCAGCGTCACGTCACCTGGGCGCGGCTACGCGGCCTGAACGACAAACAGACCGAACGCCGACATATTCTGCGTAATGCCTCGCTGCCGATGATCACCGCCGTGGGGATGCACATCGGCGAACTGATTGGCGGGACGATGATTATCGAAAACATCTTTGCCTGGCCGGGCGTCGGGCGCTATGCGGTGTCGGCGATTTTTAACCGTGACTATCCGGTGATTCAATGCTTTACGCTGATGATGGTGGTGGTTTTTGTGGTCTGTAATTTGATTGTTGATTTACTCAACGCCGCGCTGGACCCGCGTATTCGTCGTCATGAAGGAGCGCACGCGTGAACTTTTTCATCTCT
Source organism: Escherichia sp. Marseille-Q3837 (assembly GCF_916618735.1). NCBI lineage: Bacteria > Pseudomonadati > Pseudomonadota > Gammaproteobacteria > Enterobacterales > Enterobacteriaceae > Escherichia > Escherichia sp. Marseille-Q3837. The sequence goes on from NZ_CAKAKC010000001.1 coordinate 602,464, forward strand.
TCCCGCTGGTCGGTACGCCTGGCGCTGATCATTATCGCCCTGCTGGCGCTGATTGCGCTCACCAGCCAGTGGTGGCTGCCGTATGACCCACAGGCGATTGATCTGCCGTCGCGCCTGCTCTCGCCGGATGCGCAGCACTGGCTGGGCACCGATCACTTAGGGCGTGATATTTTCTCGCGGCTGATGGCGGCGACCCGCGTGTCGCTCGGTTCGGTAATGGCCTGCCTGCTGCTGGTGCTGACATTAGGGCTGGTCATTGGCGGCAGCGCGGGGCTGATTGGCGGGCGCGTTGATCAGGCCACCATGCGCGTCGCGGATATGTTTATGACCTTCCCGACGTCGATTCTGTCATTCTTTATGGTCGGCGTGCTCGGCACCGGGCTGACCAACGTAATTATCGCCATCGCTCTGTCGCACTGGGCGTGGTATGCACGCATGGTGCGCAGCCTGGTGATTTCACTGCGCCAGCGCGAGTTTGTGCTGGCATCACGGCTTTCTGGCGCGGGCCATGTGCGGGTGTTTGTTGATCATCTGGCAGGTGCGGTGATCCCCTCGCTGCTGGTGCTGGCAACGCTGGATATCGGCCATATGATGCTGCACGTCGCGGGGATGTCCTTCCTCGGCCTCGGCGTGACCGCGCCGACCGCCGAATGGGGCGTGATGATTAACGACGCGCGCCAGTATATCTGGACCCAGCCGCTGCAAATGTTCTGGCCGGGGCTGGCGCTGTTTATCAGCGTGATGGCCTTTAACCTGGTGGGTGACGCACTGCGCGATCATCTGGACCCTCATCTGGTGACGGAGCACGCACACTAATGCCGCAACAGATTGAACTACGTAATATCGCGCTACAGGCCGCGCAGCCGCTGGTGCACGGCGTATCGTTAACCCTTAAACGCGGGCGTGTGCTGGCGTTAGTCGGTGGTAGCGGCAGCGGGAAATCACTGACCTGCGCCGCGACGCTGGGCATTCTGCCCGCAGGCGTTCGCCAGACGGCGGGAGAAATTTTAGCCGATGGCAAACCGGTTTCGCCTTGCGCCCTGCGCGGCATCAAAATTGCCACCATCATGCAGAACCCGCGCAGCGCCTTTAATCCGCTGCACACCATGCACACCCACGCGCGGGAAACCTGCCTGGCACTGGGAAAACCCGCCGATGACGCCACGCTTATCGCTGCCATAGAAGCGGTGGGGCTGGAAAACGCCACGCGTGTATTGAAGCTGTACCCGTTCGAGATGAGCGGCGGTATGTTGCAGCGCATGATGATTGCGATGGCGGTGCTGTGCGAATCACCGTTTATCATCGCCGATGAACCGACTACCGACCTTGATGTGGTAGCGCAGGCGCGCATCCTCGATCTGCTGGAGAGCATTATGCAAAAACAAGCGCCGGGAATGCTGCTGGTGACCCATGATATGGGCGTGGTGGCGCGTCTGGCAGATGACGTGGCGGTGATGTCACACGGTAAGATTGTCGAACAGGGCGATGTAGAAACGCTGTTTAACGCCCCCAAACATACGGTGACGCGCAGCCTGGTTTCCGCTCATCTCGCCCTCTACGGTATGGAGCTGGCATCATGACTTTACTTAACGTCTCCGACCTTTCCCATCACTATGCCCACGGTGGATTTAGCGGAAAACATCAACATCAGACGGTGCTGAATAACGTTTCCCTGACCCTGAAAAGCGGTGAAACCGTCGCCCTGCTGGGACGCAGCGGCTGCGGAAAAAGCACCCTCGCGCGGCTACTGGTAGGCTTAGAATTGCCCTCACAAGGGAATATTAGCTGGCGCGGCGAACCGCTGGCGAAACTCAATCGCGCCCAGCGTAAAGCGTTCCGCCGTGATATTCAGATGGTGTTTCAGGACTCCATCAGCGCCGTTAACCCACGCAAAACCGTGCGCGAGATCCTGCGAGAACCGATGCGCCACCTGCTATCGCTGAAAAAAGCCGAACAACTGGCGCGCGCCAGTGAAATGCTGAAGGCGGTAGATCTCGATGACAGCGTGCTCGACAAACGCCCACCGCAATTAAGCGGCGGTCAGCTCCAGCGCGTCTGCCTGGCGCGCGCGCTGGCGGTCGAACCGAAACTGCTGATTCTGGATGAAGCCGTTTCTAACCTTGATCTCGTGTTACAAGCGGGCGTCATTCGTCTACTGAAAAAGCTACAACAACAGTTTGGCACCGCCTGCCTGTTCATCACCCACGACTTACGCCTTGTAGAACGTTTCTGTCAGCGGGTGATGGTGATGGACAACGGACAAATCGTCGAAACCCAGGTGGTGGGAGAGAAATTAACTTTTTCCTCTGACGCCGGACGTGTGCTACAAAACGCGGTATTACCCGCATTCCCCGTGCGCCGTCGCGCCACTGAAAAGGTTTAACGCAAATGCAACGAGTCACCATCACGCTTGATGACGATTTACTGGAGACGCTGGACAGCCTGAGCCAGCGTCGTGGCTATAACAACCGTTCCGAAGCTATCCGCGATATTCTGCGCAGCGCCCTGGCGCAGGAGGCCACCCAGCAGCACGGCACACAAGGTTTCGCAGTGCTGTCGTATGTGTATGAACACGAAAAACGCGACTTAGCCAGCCGTATTGTTTCCACCCAGCATCATCACCACGACCTCTCGGTTGCTACTCTGCATGTGCACATCAACCACGACGACTGTCTGGAAATCGCCGTGCTGAAAGGTGACATGGGTGACGTGCAACATTTTGCCGATGACGTTATCGCCCAGCGCGGCGTGCGACACGGGCATTTACAGTGCTTGCCGAAGGAAGATTGAGTTATTTCTGAAACGCGGAAAGAAAAGATATTAACTGAACTTAATTTATAAAATTAAGTTCAGTTGCATAGATAGATCCTGTAAAGGCAGATGTTCTGCGTAATGAACGCCGCTAAAATTTATAAATGATTCAAACGCTCATTCAGCGTTTCAATAATATAGGTATTAACAGAGACTTGTTGCTGCGCAGCCGCATTATTAAGGCGTTCACTCAGCGATTCTGGATAGCGTAACGTAAAGGTCTTAATCTTTTCTGTACGCGCATAAGGCTCAATACCCGCAGCTTTACAATCCTCAAGATACTCTCGCAGGGAAAGCTCCCCCTCTTTTTGCAGCCCCTGAATGCTGTCAGAGACAAAATCACAATAACCTGACAAGCCCAGGAATTTGCCACGAAATGCATTCAGTTCTGGCACATAGGTAATTACAGCAGGTTGCCCGGCAATCTCCATAGAATTTGGCGTCTTCAGTTTGATCATGGTTTTACCCCTATACTTAGTAACCAGTCACGCACGCTTTCTACAGCGCCTTTATCGGTATCTGGCGACGGATGAGGCCGATGGAAACACGCAACGCTCATATTTAGTATGAACTTACAACGCGAGCCTCTTCCTTCCTTAATTTCTCCGCCTAATGCTTTAACCAGTGACTCTATATCAGACCACTTAATCCCTTGAGGAACAGGAGATTTAAATATTTGATCCAATGTATTTTTTTGTTTCTTCCGTAAAGCCTGTACCTGTGTTCTCATGGCATGTCCTTATGACTTCACTTTATGACATCAATAGTATGACATCACAATATGAAGTCAAGTTTCCCTTCCTTACGCCATTGTTCCAATCGTCTTTCTGAATCGCAGCAGCGCAATGGTGAAAAACACGCCGCCAATTGCCATCAGCGTCAGGAACTGCGGCCAGACGATTTCAAATCCGGCACCACGGTAGAGAATGGCCTGCGCGAGGCTGACAAAGTGTGTCGTCGGCATGGTCAGCATAATGTCCTGCACCATCTGCGGCATACTTTCGCGCGGCGTGGAACCACCGGAAAGCATTTGCAGCGGCAGCAGCACCAGAATCACCAGCAGCCCCAGTTGCGGCATTGAGCGCGCTATCGTCCCCATGAAAATGCCGATTGACGTGGTGGCAAACAGACTGAGCGCCACGCCAAGCATAAACAGCGGGATCGAGCCTTCTATCGGTACGCCCAGCACGCCTTTTACCATCAGCACCAGCGATAATCCCGACACCACCAGCACCACCAGCCCCATCGACCAGACCTTCGCCATCATGATCTCAAACGGCGTTATCGGCATCACCAGTAAATGTTCCACCGTGCCGTGTTCACGCTCGCGGATCAGCGCCGATCCGGTCAAAACAATCGCCAGCATGGTAATGTTGTTGATGATCGCCATCACCCCGCCAAACCACGCGGGATCGAGGTTCGGGTTAAAGCGCATCCGGGTTTCCAGCGATACCAACGGTTCGCTGTTATCACGGTAGCGCGCGACAAAGCTGTTCACTTCACCGTTGATAATATTCTGGATATACCCGTTGCCAGTGAATGCCTGGCTCATGCGCGTGGCATCGACGTTCACCTGAATATCCGGCTGGCGTCCGGCGAGGACATCACGCTGAAAATTAGGCGGAATATTTACCGCAAAGGTATAGCGCCCGGCGTCCAGTCCGGCATCCATCTCATCGGCAGTGATCATCTCCGGCGGCAAAAACCATGGGCGGTAGAAGCTGTTAACGATCCGGTTCGACAACTGCGATTGATCCATATCGGCAATGGCGATCGGCGCCAGGTTTAACGATCCTGGCGTGACGGTTGCCGACGAGTACACCGACACCGTAAACGAGAAGACAATCAGCGTCAGCATTGCTTTATCACCAAGCAGGCTGCGCAACTCTTTGATACCCAGATTAAAAATATTGCGTAAATGGCGCATCATCCCTCCTGTTTTTTCAGCAGCAGGATGCTTAAGCCCATCACCAGCGGTATGGCTATCAGCAACGGGATAAAAAGTTGCCACAAGTCCGTCAGATCCAGCGACTTCGAGAACGTCCCGCGCGCGATAGTCAGAAAATGACTGGTAGGGTAAACCTCGCCGATCCAACGCCCCGGCCCTTCCAGCGATGCCACCGGATCGATCATCCCGGAAAACTGCGTCGCCGGAATCAACGTGATAATCGCCGTACCGAAAATGGCGGCAATCTGGCTCTTCATAAAAGTGGAGATCAGCAGCCCCATTCCGGTGGCAATGATGATATACAGCAACGCCGCCAGGGTGAGCGTCAGGAAGCTGCCTTTATGCGGCACACCAAACACAAACACCGACAAGGCGCAGAGCAGGAAAAAGTTCAGCATCCCCAGCGCGATGTACGGTAGCTGTTTGCCGAGCAAAAATTCGCTACGCGTGGTGGGGGTCACGTAAAGGTTGATAATCGACCCCAACTCTTTTTCCCGCACCACGCTAAGGGCGCTTAGCATTGACGGGATCATCATCAGCAGAAGCGGGATCACCGCCGGAACAATCGCTGGCAGGCTTTTTACGTCCGGGTTATAGCGATAGCGCGTCTCAATATTCATCAGTCCGCTTTGGCTGGCGGGCGTCGATTGCCGGCTCGCCACATCCTGTAACCAACTCTGGTGCATCGCCTGCACGTAACCTTTTACCGTTTCGGCACGGCTGGGCATCGCACCGTCGATCCAGACACCGAGCTCCACAGGCGTACCACGCGCGATATCACGCCCGAAATTGGGCGGGATCTCAATCGCCACTGTGATATCGCCCGCACGCATCCGGCGGTCAAGCTCGTCATAACTGGTGAGCGGCGGCTGTTCGATAAAGTAACGGGAACCGGAGAGATTGAGCGTCCACGCCTGGCTGCTGACGGTCTGGTCGCGGTCGAGCACCGCAAAGCGCAGGTTTTCCACATCCATACTGATGCCGTAACCCATTATCAGCATCAGGATCACCGTTCCCATCAGCGCCAGCGTCGAACGCACCGGATCGCGGCGCAGTTCCAGTGCTTCGCGGCGGCTGTAGCTAAACAGACGGCGCAGGCTAAATCCCTGACGCGGCGCATGGGTAGCGTTGCGCACCACGGGTGGTGCTTCGGCTTCGTTGCTCTGCCCCGCCGCTTCCTGCAAACAGGCGATAAATGCCTCTTCCAGACTGGCAGCTCCGCGTTTCTCAACCAGTTCCTGCGGTGTACCGCTGGCGAGCACTTTTCCGGCGTGCATCAGCGAGATACGGTCGCAGCGTTCCGCTTCGTTCATAAAGTGGGTGGAGATGAAAATGGTCACTTTGTCCTGGCGCGAGAGATCGACCATCAACTGCCAGAACATATCCCTCGCCACCGGATCGACACCAGAAGTAGGCTCATCGAGGATTAACATCTCCGGGCGATGAATCACCGCCACCGCCAGCGAAAGCCGTTGGCGAATGCCGAGCGGCAATGACTCCGGCAGCACATCTTCAACGTCATTGAGCTTAAAACGCTCGCTCATTTCAGCAACTCGCGCAGGAATTTCCGCTTCCGGGATGTGAAACAAACGAGCATGTAACTCCAGGTTTTGCCGCACGGTGAGTTCGTTATAGAGCGAAAACGCCTGCGACATATAGCCCACCCGACGGCGAGTATCGATATCTTTTGGATCAACCGGTTGCCCAAACAGCCACGCCTCACCTTCGCTGGCGGGCAGCAGCCCAGTAAGCATTTTCATGGTGGTGGATTTACCGCAGCCGTTCGAACCGAGGAAGCCAAAAATCTCCCCGCGTGGAATGCGGAAATTGACGTGATCAACGGCAACGAAGGAACCAAAACGCATGGTCAGATCGCGCGCTTCGATGGCAATCTCTGCGTTTTCAGGTTGATACGGTGGGATCACTACCGCCTGATGCGCCTGGCGTTGCGCTTGCGGTAACAGATTAATAAATGCTTCTTCCAGCGTGGCGCTTTGCGTTTGCTGACGCAGTTCTTCGGCGCTACCGGTCGCCAGCACTTCTCCGGCATTCATCGCCACCAGCCAGTCGAAGCGTTCGGCCTCTTCCATATAGGCGGTGGCGACCAGCACGCTCATATTGCTCTGCCGCTGGCGAATACTGTCGATGAGATCCCAGAACTGAGCGCGAGAGAGCGGGTCAACCCCCGTCGTTGGCTCATCAAGAATCAACAATTCCGGGTCGTGGATTAACGCACAGCATAGTCCAAGTTTTTGCTTCATCCCGCCGGAGAGCTTTCCCGCCGGACGATCGCGAAACGGTGCTAACCCAGTGCTGGTCAGCAGCTCATTAATTCGGACTTCCCGCTCCGCTTTGTCGTGGCCAAACAGGCGGGCGAAAAAATCGACGTTTTCATACACCGACAAGGTGTGGTAGAGGTTTTTGCCCAGCCCCTGCGGCATCCAGGCGATACGCGGGCAGACGTCGCGGCGATGCTTCGGGTCGCGCATATCGCCGCCCAGCACGATCACGTTGCCCTGCTCAATGACGCGGGCACCGGAAATCAGCGATAACAAACTCGACTTCCCGACGCCGTCCGGGCCAATCAGCCCGACCATGCAGCGTGCCGGAATATCGAGAGTGATATTGTTCAGCGCAACGGTTTTTCCATAATGCTGGCTCACGCCCGCCAGTTGCGCGACAGGCGGAACGGGAACCAGTTCCAGATGCGTCATTGCGGCAACCTCACCACCAGGTCTTCAGGCCACGGACGTTCTTCGTTCACCCGCACCCACGCCACGCCCGGCAAACCGGTTTTGACATATTCCAGATGTTGCTGGAGTAATTCCGGTGGGATACGCGCTTTGACGCGGAACATCAGTTTCAGCCGTTCATCGCTGGTTTCGACGGTTTTTGGCGTGAACTGGGCGACGCTGGCGACAAAACTGATGGTCGCAGGAATACGCAAATCTGGCGCGGCATCAAGGATCAGCCGTGCTTCGCCGCCTAGTTTCAGCGTACCCGCCTGTTCGGTTGGCAGGAAGAAGGTCATATAAACGTCGCTCAGATCGACCATATTCAGCACCCGACCGCCTGCCGCCAGCACTTCGCCTGGCTCAGCAACCCGATACTGCACGCGTCCATCGCGCGGGGCTTTTAGTTCACTGTCATCGATATCTGCGGCAATGCGCCGTTCAGTGGCTTGCGCGGCTTCGACGCGGGTTTGTGCCTGAATGATATTGGTACGAGCCGCTTCTATAGCGGCTTTAGAAGCCGAAACCTGGGCTTTCGCCGATTCCAGCGCAGCTCGGGCGCTTTCGGCGGCGGCGCGGTCGTCATCCAGTTGTTGCGCAGAAATAGCCCCACGATGGGCGAGCGAGCGGGAACGCGTATGACGTTTGGCAACGGAGTCCAGTTCGGCCTGTCGTTGATTAACCAATGACTGCGCGGCACGAGTTTCACTTTGCCGCTGTTCCAGCAAAGCCTGCGCGGCGGCAACGGCACTTTGCGCCTCTTTGATTTGCGCGATGGCTTCCAGTCGCTGCTCCTGCAACACGCGAGTGTCCATCTTCGCCAGCACTTCGCCTTCGCGGACAAACTGCCCCTCTTTCACCAGAATGGTGTCGATACGCCCGGCAATTTTACTGGCGATATCCACTTCCGTCGCTTCAATGCGACCATTACTGACGGCAAAACCCTCCGGTACACCTGCCGGGCGCAATAACCACCACGCCAGGACGGCAGCAACCGCCAGTAACCCGACAACCCACCACGCCAGATGGCGCTTAATCTTATCCATAATCGACCCGCCATAATCCCTGTAAGTAAACGACGCGTGTTACAGCAGCCGCGAACGATGTTCAGCGGATTCTTCCATCCGGGATGAGAAAGAAACGGCATATACGACCAGGGCGCCGCAAGATGAGCGCCAACGGGGAAGGCTTAGTGAAAACGGGTAGTAATGTTGTCATCATCAGCATTCCTGGCCGTAAATGAAACACGCATACTCATAATTGAAATCAATTAAATACTAACAGTTATATTCATGTTGTCTATTTGATTACAATCAGCTTGTGATACATCACGATGTTCTACATTTCGATTACGTTTTTAACCCAAAATATCCTTAACAGGAACAGTGACTATCACGCAGTGTTATTATTCTCTTGTGTACAAATATCTTACCGAAAGGTAATAAGGTATTTTTGCGAAAAGAGGGTGGATGAGAAAAAGCAGCGTTTTAAGCAACGATGAAAAATAAGGAAAAGATATTCATTCAGAATTAGCTGTAGGATAAATATTTATTTGCCAGCATTAACTCGCCTATAAAATTCAATACTCAGAACAATAAATCCGGTTATAGTAAAGTTACTTTTTACAATTAGTGGTATCTCATTGTTATATTTAATTGACTAAAAATACTACTTACACGCTTTCTGACATTAGCGGAAACGCATATGGAGATTGAGATGAACATATATATCGGATGGTTGTTTAAATTAATCCCTTTGATAATGGGTATAATATGCATCGCGTTAGGTGATTTTGTATTAGCAGGTTCTGGGCAAAGTGAATATTTCGTCGCAGGGCATGTTTTAATTTCTCTTTCTGCAATATGCCTGGCGTTGTTCACTACTGCATTTATTATCATCTCTCAGTTAACTCATGGTGTGAATAAATTCTACAACACGCTATTTCCTATTATTGGTTATGCAGGTTCCGTTGCAACGATGATTTGGGGATGGTCTCTGCTGGCAAGTGATAATGTGATGGCGGATGAATTTGTTGCCGGGCACGTTATTTTTGGTGTTGGGATGATTGCCGCCTGCGTATCAACCGTCGCGGCATCTTCCGGGCATTTTCTGCTCATCCCGAAAAACGCAGCAGGGAGTAAAAGCGATGGAACTCCGCTTCAGGCTTATTCTTCGCTTATTGGTAATTGCTTAATTGCCGTGCCACTACTTCTGACTCTCTTTGGTTTCCTCTGGTCAGTTGCGCTTTTGCGTAGTGCAGATATTCCAGCGCATTATGTTGCAGGCCATGTATTCCTGGGGCTAACGGCAATTTGCGCTTGTCTTATTGGCCTGGTCGCCACTATTGTTCATCAAACGCGGAACACATTCTCAGCGAAAGAACATTGGCTCTGGTGTTATTGGGTTATTTTTCTCGGTTCACTTACCGTTATTCAGGGTATCTACGTATTAATCAGTTCAGATGCAAGCGCCCGTCTGGCACCCGGCATTATTCTCATTTGTCTGGGGATGATCTGCTACAGCATTTTCTCCAAAGTGTGGCTGTTGGCGTTAGTCTGGAGACGCACCTGTTCGTTAACCAACAGAATACCAATGATACCGGTATTTACCTGTCTGTTTTGCCTGTTCCTCGCGGCGTTCCTTGCTGAAATTGCGCAAATCGATATGGCTTACTTTATTCCCTCGCGAGTTTTGGTTGGCTTAGGTGCAGTGTGTTTTACACTGTTTTCCATCGTTTCTATATTAGAAGCGGGTTCTGCGAAAAAATAATGGCTCTCGCCGGGTTGTGGTTATGCTACAGCCCGGCGAATATTAATACTTCCCGTTATTCACGCAGCACTCTTCACGCAGAAAACTAATAATTCCTTCCAGAACATCATATTGCGAGACACACATCAACGTGCGACTTTCGCGGTTTTGCTTAACCAGACCAACGGAGACCAGCGCCGAGATATGGTGGCTTAAGGTCGATGCGGGGATCGCAAGTTCCTTCTGTAACTCGCCTACCGGCATCCCGCGCTCTCCCGCTTTGACCAGATGACGAAAAATAAACAAACGGGTCGGATGACCTAATTCTTTCAGTGCCTTAGCGACATCTTCCAGTTCCATAAATAGTTTCTCCGGTTAATTGATATTTCGATGATACCAGAAATATCTTGCTCATCGCCCATCATTTCGATAATTTTAGAAATATAGTTTTATAGAGGGTATAAAATGTTTGAATGGTTACCAGGGCTGCGCGACGCCGCCGGGATGTTCCTGTTCTTAGCCGTAGAGCTATCGTTACTTTTTCTTCTTATCAGTGCTGGTGTCAGCGTAATCCGTCAGAAAATCCCGGATCATAAGATCCAGAAAATGATGGGTGCGCGTAAAGGGCGCGGTTATTTGCTGGCAGCAATGTTAGGTGCAGTGACTCCGTTTTGCAGTTGCTCAACCATTCCCATGCTTCGCGGTCTTCTTTCTGCAAAAGCGGGATTTGGCCCAACGCTCACCTTTTTGTTTGTTTCACCATTACTCAACCCGATTATCGTCGGGCTAATGTGGGCAACATTTGGCTGGAAGGTAACGTTGCTGTACACCGTTATTGCGTGCGGTGTTTCGCTGAGCGCCAGTTTGTTACTGGATTTTGTTGGCTTCGAACGATACGTCATACCGGCGAAGGCGAGCAACGCGAGCTGCTGCAAACCGGTGTCCGATAAACCCGTTATTAACTTGCGCTCCTCGACGTTTACGCCACAAACCACATCTTGCTGTACCGCAAAACCTGCTGTTAATTGCTGTAGTGCAGCCAAAACGGCTCCCCCCAGCCTGCTGACTCAGGCAATAAAGGATGCATGGCTGCAATTTAAAGAAGTGCTGCCCTACCTGTTAATTGGGGTACTAATTGGCTCATTTATTTACGGCTTTATTCCAGCGCAATGGATTGCAGCACATGCCGGAACGGATAATCCACTGGCCATCCCCTTGAGCGCGGTTATAGGTATCCCGCTCTATATACGTGCAGAGGCCGTAATTCCCCTCGCATCGGTATTAATGACCAAAGGCATGGGGATGGGAGCTGTAATGGCACTCATCATCGGTAGCGCGGGTGCCAGCTTAACAGAAGTTATTTTGCTGAAATCGATGTTTCGCACGCCGATGATTATTGCCTTTCTGATGGTAATTTTAGGAATGGCAGTGGTCATGGGATATGTAACGCAGACGTTATTCTGAGGCCAAATCCTGCGCACAAGCCCACGCCACCTGAAAGTCATAACTCCCAGTCAGCTGGTAACTTCTGTTACTTCTACGATAAATAAAAACCAGGCAAGCCAAGGGGCGTAATGGGGGAAGCGCACCTCAGACCGAGGCATGATTAGCCTGGCTCATGAAATGTACGCTCCCTTCTCAAAGTGGTTCTCATTGCAGGGGTATTTACTTCTGTTTCTTATAATTAACACGGAGTTAACTTAAGTCACTAGAAATACAAACCGCGCCCCAGATAATAGCGTCTTCCCAAAACAACGACTGAAAGTGAAAAACGCCTATAGATTAGCGGTGCTTAATCATTTAAGGTATTAAAAAAATCGAGACTATTCTTAGGATATTTATCCAGACGGACGGTTTTGGATGTCGTTGCTTCTCATTAGTTGCCTTTGTACTTATACCCTGCGATCGGGTTATACAGTAGACCTGCAATTTTGAACATCGTGTAATAGCAACCCTTCTCCTCTCCTTTATGTCTGCCTAGACATCCATTCAGCAACCCTTTGAATGCCAGAGGAATTTACCTCAAAGGAGAGGCGTTTATGAGTATTAAAGCGCAAATAAGTATTGCCAGTAAGCTGGGATTTACTTCACATCAGAATGCCGTGCCTCTGTTACGTGAGTTTGTTTTACACAACGAGTCAGACCAAAGTTTTCACGATTTAACGTTACATCTGCAAACCTCCCCCACCGTTCTGGAACCTAAAAAGTGGCATATCGATTGCTTGCTTCCCAATTCCTCTGTGGACATTCGCGATCGCGATATAAAACTCAATGCAGAGTGGCTGGCGGAGCTGACAGAAAGCGTCGTATGTGAAGTCTCGTTCAGTTTGCTACAGGGAACCGAAGAGCTTCTCACTCTTAATTACCCTCTGGAAGCACTGGCGAAAAATGAATGGGGCGGAGAAGCAATGTTTGAATTGCTGCCTTCTTTCATTATGCCAAATGACCCCGCAGTCGATCGTCTTTTAAAGGCGACATCAGACGTGTTACGCCGCGCTGGAAAAAACGATACTTTAGAAGGTTACGAAATTCAGTCCAGAACACGGGTATGGGAGATTGCTTCCGCGTTGTGGACCGCAGTCTGTAACCTGAATATCAGCTATGCCTTACCCCCTGCCAGTTTTGAGCGTAACGGTCAAAAGATCCGCACGCCCGGCGCTATTCTCGAAGGTAAAATAGCGACTTGTCTGGACACTACTTTATTATTCGCTTCTGCACTGGAACAAATAGGACTTAATTCTTTGGTATTCCTGTGCGAAGGACATGCTTTTGCGGGATTTTGGTTACAACCACAAGAGTTTTCACAACTCGTCACAGAAGATGTCTCTTCAGTCCGTAAACGCATTGATTTGCAAGAGATGGTTGTGTTTGAGACGACACTGGTCACGCAAGCCTATCCACCTTCATTTAGTCAGGCAGTTGAAGGGGCATTGAAACACCTTACCGAGGATGTTTTTCACGCGGCCATTGATACCCGGCGTGCGCGAATGCAGAAAATTCGCCCTTTGGCTTTGGCAGTCTCCCGCCTGGCCTGCCAGCCCGAAGATGAGTCAGAAATCCAGCACGGTTTTGAAGATGCGCCAGTCCTCCCCTCTTTTGAGCTTGACGTTGAAACCAACAATGAAAAGGACACCGCCAGCCGTTTAGTGCAATGGCAACGTAAATTACTCGATTTAACGACACGAAACCGTTTATTGCATTTACCTGAAAGTGCAAAAGGCATTCGCTTAATTTGCCCTCATCCAGGAAATCTTGAAGATAAACTCGCTGAAGGCAAAAGAATTCGCATTGTGCCTTTACCCGATCTAGAAATGGGAATCCGCGATACTGAATTATATCGTCAGCAAACCAATGAAAACCTTCGCGAAGAATATGCTCTTCTTGCTCTTGATCGGGGTGAAGTGGTATCGCCGCTTGAAAAAGACCGCCTTGAAGCAACACTTATTGATTTGTATCGTAAATCTAAAAGCGATCTGGAAGAAGGTGGTGCTAACACCCTGTTTCTTGCTGTGGGTTTCCTGAAGTGGAAAAAATCTGCCGATGATCCAAAAAGTTATTCAGCACCATTGATTCTTCTGCCCATCCAACTCGATCGTAAAAGCGCCCTTTCCGGTGTAACCATGCGCCTGCTGGAAGAAGAACCCCGCTTTAACCTCACGTTACTGGAGCTACTTCACAATGATTTTGCTCTGACGATCAAAGGGCTTGATGGTGAATTACCTACTGATGAAAGCGGCATTGATGTCGATGGTATCTGGAATATTGTACGCCGTGCCGTTCGGGATATACCTGGCTTTGAAGTCACCCGAGATGTTGTGATAGGCACTTTTTCTTTTGCCAAATATCTGATGTGGAAAGATCTCATCGATAGAGCACCACAGCTAATGCAAAGCCCCTTAGTGAAATATCTCATTGAGCGCGGTCAGGAGAATGTGGTTCTGGAAAAAAACGGGGAAATTGTCGAAATTGATGATCTTGATGCTGTAGTCAATACTCAGGAGCTTTTTCTCCCCTTACCCGCAGATTCTTCGCAAATTGCAGCTGTCGTTGCATCGGCAAAAGGTCGTGATTTTGTTCTGGATGGTCCTCCTGGCACAGGAAAATCTCAGACAATCGCCAATATGATTGCGCATAATCTGGCGTTGGGTAGACGTGTATTATTTGTTGCAGAGAAAAAAGCGGCGCTTGATGTGGTCTATCGTAGACTTGAAACTCAGGGACTTGGAGAGTTTTGCCTTGAGCTGCACTCCAGCAAAACATCAAAGATGGATTTTTTAAAGCAACTGGAACGTGCATGGGATGCTCGCGACATACTTACTACACGTGAATGGGAAGAAGAAGCCAGCAAGGTTCAACGACTGCGCGACAAATTAAATCAGATTGTCCGTTTGTTGCATCGTCGTTGGTCAAACGGGCTGACGCTTCATCAGGCGATGGGACGCGTTATCAGAGATGCCAGTTCAGTCACGCCATCTTTGGTTTGGTCTTCTGGTATTCAACATACCGTTGAACAAATGACGGAGTTCAGAGACATAACCAGACGCCTGGAACTCAATCGCGATGCTTTTAAGCAACATGGTCATCATTTCAGGATTATCGCCCAAACAGAATGGACGAACGGATGGCAATCCTCGCTCATTGCCGAAGCTAAGACGATCCCCGTTAAAATTGATGATTATGAACAAGCCGCACAAAAATTACTTGAAGCAACAGGGATTTCTCTGGATACCGCTGATCCAGAGAAATTACATCAGCTAATCAACCTCTGTGAATTATTGTCAAAAGCTGCAGGGCTTGATCTCAGTTTTATGTTTACTCCCGATGTCGCCTCACGAATAGAAGCGGCAAAAACGGTAATTACTCTTCTCTGTGAGATCGAATCGAACAAAGCACAACTGTCTGTAACTTATCCAGATAATAGCTGGCAACATGTGAATATTTCGCAAATTAAACATTCACTTGCTGAGGCAGATAAAAAATTCTGGTTCTTTGCGACGAACGCACGCAAAAACGTGATTGCTGGGGTGATGCAACAATATTCGCTAAACGCGACACCTGACCTCTCGGTGGATCTCGCTGTTATCGAAAAACTGCAATCATTACATCAACGTCTGTCCGATCTTGCGCCTTTGATGACGACGCAGCCAGGCTGGTATGGTCTTGATACCAATCAAAATAGCTTACGCGACGCGTTGGAACTAGCGGAATCTATTCGTACGGCACTTGCAAGTTTTGCATCCTCGCCACAACAACTTGCAGAATTCCGAACCTCCGTAGAAACATTAGTTGTTCACGCCAATGAGTTACTCGGTCCTCAGGGAATGATGATGGCATTAAGCCAAAATTTACGTACCTCACTCTCTGACTTTACTGAAACTAAAACCAGATTCTGTCATCTCCTCAATGTGACAGAGAGCGAGCATGGAATCGCCGAGTTACGTGAGTGTGCATCAGGCATCGTTAATAACCAAACTGCTCTTAAAGCCTGGAGTGACTGGTGCCGCGTTCGTGAAGAGGCCATCGACCGAGGTTTATTACCTCTGATTAATTCTATTATCCTGGCTGATTCTGACGACATCAGCGCGACGGAGTTATTCGAAACGGCTTATTGTCGTTGGTTCGCTTCGTGGGTAATTGATTCTGAGTCGTTATTACATAACTTTGTCCCTGCTGAACATTTCAGTGATATCGAGACTTACCGTACGCAAACCGATCGCCTGGCTAAACTCACGGTTCGCTATATTCGCGCCAAACTGTGTGGAGTCATACCTGCTAAAAATGAAATTACCCGGCAAGGCGGTTTTGCCTTACTTAAACATGAATTACAAAAATCCCGACGCCATAAACCCGTCCGCC
Source organism: Escherichia sp. Marseille-Q3837 (assembly GCF_916618735.1). Taxonomy (NCBI): domain Bacteria; kingdom Pseudomonadati; phylum Pseudomonadota; class Gammaproteobacteria; order Enterobacterales; family Enterobacteriaceae; genus Escherichia; species Escherichia sp. Marseille-Q3837. The sequence continues at coordinate 618,559 of NZ_CAKAKC010000001.1, forward strand.
AAATGGCGGCAGAAATGGGTGACGCCATGTCAAAACTTGCGCCCTGCATGTTGATGAGTCCTCTTTCTGTTGCACAATTTTTACCTTCGGATCAACCACTGTTTGATCTGGTTATTTTTGATGAAGCATCACAGATTTCTCCCTGGGATGCGATTGGGGTAATGGCACGCGGTAAGCAGGTCGTTATTGCGGGAGATCCTCGCCAGATGCCACCAACCAGTTTCTTTAACAGGGCTGCGAGTGATACCGATGATGACACCGAAGAAGATATGGAAAGCATTCTTGATGAGTGTCTGGCTGCGGGTCTGTATAACCACAGTCTGAGCTGGCATTATCGCAGCCGACATGAAAGCCTGATCACCTTTTCCAACCATCGCTATTACGACAGTAATCTCATCACCTTCCCGGCGCCAGTCACACGACAAAGCGCGGTTCAGTGGTGCAAAGTATCAGGGGTCTACTCCAAAGGGAAAGGACGTCATAATCAGGCCGAAGCAGAAGCGATTGTTGCTGAAACCGTAAAACGTCTGACCGATAAAAACTTTGTCACATCAGGTAAATCAATTGGCATTATTACCCTGAATACAGAGCAGCAAAATCTTATCAGTGATTTACTGGATCGCGCCCGCCAACATCATCCTGAGATTGAGCCTTTCTTCCAGTCAGAACAGGAAGAACCCGTGGTTGTTAAAAATCTTGAGACAGTACAAGGGGATGAGCGAGACTTGATCATGCTTGGCATCGGATATGGTCCAACGGAACCCGGAGCCAATACCATGTCGATGAACTTCGGCCCATTAAACCGCGAAGGCGGCTGGCGTCGACTGAACGTTGCCGTGACTCGCGCCCGCCAGGAAATGATAGTGTTCAGCTCATTTGAACCTTCCTTTATCGACCTTAACCGCACAAGCGCGCGTGCTGTTGCTGACCTCAAGCACTTTATCGAGTTTGCTCAGCGCGGACCACTGGCATTGGCACAGGCAGTTCGTGGCTCTGTCGGTGGGTATGACTCCCCCTTCGAAGAGGCTGTAGCAAACGGCTTACGCAGAAAAGGCTGGCAAGTTGTTCCACAAATCGGCGTTTCACGCTTCCGTATTGATTTAGGTATCGTTCATCCTGATAAACCGGGTGACTACCTTGTTGGCGTTGAATGCGACGGTGCAACCTACCATAGCGCCGCCACAGCACGTGACCGGGATAAAGTTCGTAGCGCCATACTGCAAGGACTGGGCTGGACGCTTCTTCGCCTTTGGTCAACTGAATGGTGGATCGACAAAGAAGGTGCGCTTGAGCGACTTGATGCTGCGATAAGTAACTTATTAGAAGCTTCGAGGGCCAAGGAAGCTGCTAACGTTGCAACGCAAAAACAGGAAGCAACCGCCCCAGTAGAAAATGGCAACTCAGATAAGAATTTAGAAACAGAAGCTCACATTGTCGCTAATGATGAAAAATTATCCTCATTAATTCAGAGTGAACATCCGATGGTGCCTGAAGAGGAACCGTTATCTGAACTAAAATATGCCAATAACACGGTACTGGAGATGTGCAGTACAACTAACACCGGCACCTATGTCACGAATAATTTAATTGACTGGCAAGGTAAAACCGACTCAGAGAAATTTTATACCTCTGAATATGATGACACTTTAAAAGCGTTGATTGCCGATGTTGTTCAAGTCGAATCTCCTCTTCTTGACACCACACTCGTTCAGCGTATTGCGCGCATTCATGGATTTACTCGAGCAGGCAGGCTCATTCGCGAACGCGTCATGGAGATTGTCGATCAAAATTATCACGTCGCAACTGACCATTCTGGCGAAGATTTTGTTTGGCTATCAGAAACGCAAAGAACAGACTGGAATTCCTTCCGCCTGCCAGCGACTGACGAGGATATACGTCAGGTTGATGCGATACCTAGTGAAGAATTACGCGCATTAGCGTTAAGCCTTGAAGAGGAAAATAAGATCATGGAAATGGCTAAATCTCTGGGAATAAAACGACTAACCAGTCAGGCCAGACAACGACTGGAGTTGGTTATCTAAAATCATACCATTCCGGGAGGAATATCCCGGAATGGTTACAACTAGCCCTGTTTGCAGTGCAAAAGCGGGGCATCATTTTCATACTACTCAGTGTAGCGTTAAAAAAGTTCTGCTACTAATTCAATATTTGACATGAAAATAATGTCACTAAAAACACAACAAATTGATATGTAACGATATTTATCACATAACTATCCACCTTGACCTGCTCCCTGCTGGCTAGCAGGGATCGATTTTTACAAGGTTCGCTATTAACACGGAGTAGGCAAGCTCATTGGGCTGAAAGTCTGATGTAAGCGAGAAGCGGAAGTTCGGTGTGGAGAAAAGGCGTGATGGGGTCTGGTTTATCTGTTGCGATTCAGTCATTGCTAAAACTTACTGTGAGAAAATTCGGCATATCGAGCCCCGCGAACAGCCGCGTGACGGCAGTCAATTGAGCCGCCAGTGTGAGCGTTTATCGATTTTGTCAAAGTACCTGACGCTTATAGGGATAAACAATCATAAAAGGTCGGGAGGTGCCTGCAAAGACAGGTAATAGCTCAATCAGCTCTCCGCGTTTTAACTCATCCTCGACGATAAAGCGGTAAACCTGCATCACACCTGCGCCGTTTTTAACTAACGTCAGGGTCGCAAGATAATCTTCCCGACAGACCGGCTGCGGGTTTCAATTCTGAATTCACGGGTTTGTTCCATAAATGACCACGGGGCAGGACGGCCATTGCCAGGAAGGATGTGTAAGTACCCCGTATAATCGAGCCATTCAAATTCAGAGAACCGGATAATCCAGATATCCATCTTTACCGCCGCCAAAGAATTTCTCTTTGATGGGCGCATTCAGCGGTAAATCGTTTTCCAGACGATACGGAAGATCCGGGTTGGCAATAAACGGACGACCAAAACCAATCAGATCAGCCCAGCCGTTAGCCAGCGCCTCTTCGGCGCGCGCTTTGGTGTATTTACCGGAGTAAATCAGCGTGCCATGGAAAATTATGCGCAGCGCTTCTTTAAAGGCCGCAGGCATCACCGGCGCATCTTCCCAGTCGGCTTCGGCAATATGGATATAGGCAATCCCCAGCTCGTTCAGTACGCTTGCCGCCGCGAGGTAGGTCGCTTCCGGCGTATCGTCTCTGGAGCCCATCAGCGTAGTCAGCGGCGCGAGACGAATTCCTACACGCTCTTTACCAATCGCCGAAGAGACAGCTTCCACCACCTCTTTCATAAAGCGCAGACGATTTTGCAGCGAGCCGCCGTATTCGTCATCACGCAGGTTGGCCTGCGAGTCAATGAACTGGTTAATGAGATAGCCGTTCGCGCCGTGCAACTCAATACCGTCAAAGCCAGCGGCAATCGCATTACGCGCCGCCTGTGCATAGTCATCAACGATTGACGGGATCTCTTCCAGCGTCAGTGCACGTGGCATGTCATGCTGAACCATCTCGCCAACGCCGTTCTCCGGACCACGGCCTTCCACATCGACAAACACTTTTACCCCTTCGGCCTGAATTGCCGAAGAAGACACCGGTGCGGCACCGTTCGGTTGCAGCACGGTATGAGACACGCGACCGACGTGCCACAGCTGAGCAAAAATTTTACCACCTGCGTGATGCACCGCATCGGTCACTTTTTTCCAGCCAGCAATCTGCCCCTCAGAATAAATACCCGGCGTCCAGGCATAACCCTGCCCCTGCTGGCTGATTTGCGTACCTTCGCTGATGATAAGTCCAGCACTGGCGCGCTGCGCGTAATAGTCCGCCATCATGTCAGTCGCAACGTCACCCGCACCGGCGCGGGAACGCGTCATCGGTGGCATTACAATACGGTTTTTTAATGGCAACGCATTCAGCGCATATTTAGCAAATAACATAATGGGTTCCTCGCGCGATTATTTATACAGTTCGGCACTCATGGTGACGGTATTGCCCATGCGAGCGCTGGTAATTTTGTATTCAGAGGCGTTCATCTCTTTCGCTTTCTGCGCAATAACCGCTTCCGCAGAATCCAGTGTTTTACCGGTTGCTGTCACGCTTTGCGCCGATGCGTTAAACGCCGCTACAGAGAAAAGAGAAGCCGTAAAAATTGCGATGATCGTTTTCATGTTTATATTCCAGAGTGTCTTAATTGTTTGGCGTTTATTAACGCGATGGGGAGAGAATACGCCTGCTGCCTGATAACATAAATGATACAAATGACAATAGACTATTCTGTTTTTGTTAATAATCAGACGCCGGACGTTCCGACGCCTGTCGATTGCATCAGGCAACAAAGTTGTCCTTCAGCGCCTTGAGACCATCCCGATAGATGCCGGTAAACAGCGCCTCGACCTCTTCGTTCGTCACATTCACCGGGGTGAATTCACCGAACCATTCCACACGGGAAACCTGGCTATCGGCGGTTTCATGAACGGTAATGGTGGAGAGGTAATCCACCACCGGGAACGGTGCCTGAATAATGGAATAGGTATAACTGCGTTGACGGTTATCAAACGCTTCCAGACGTTCAACCACAGTGCCGCCATCAGAGGTTGTCAGCGAACGAACGCGACCACCTTCTGTCACCACGCTTTTCGGGATGAATGGCAGCCAGTCTGGCAGCGCATCAAAGCCGCCCATCAATTGCCATACGGCGTCGGCAGAAGCCGGGATTTCGATCGATACAGTTGTTTTAGCCATGATAATTTTCTCTTAATTTATAGGGTTACATAGTCAGGGTGTCGACGACACCGCCATCGACGCGCAGGGCTGCCCCTGTGGTTGCCGAGGAAAGTGGTGACGCGAGATAAACCGCCAGATTCGCCACTTCTTCCACATCCGCCGCACGCTGGATGATGGAGCTCGGACGCGAGGTTTTAACAAACTCATCGGCCTGTTCACGCGCACTGCGTCCCGACTGTGCAGCGGCATCCGCCAGCATCTCTTTCAGGCCATCGGTAAAGGTTGGCCCTGGCAGAATGGCGTTGACGGTCACACCGGTTCCCGCCAGTCGTTTCGCCAGACCATGAGAGACCGCCAGATTCGCGGCTTTGGTGACGCCGTAGTTGATCATGTCGCCAGGGATTGCCACGCCGGATTCAGACGAGACAAAGATAATCCGCCCCCAGCCCTGTTCCGTCATGCCTGGCGCATAGTGACGCGCCAGACGAACGCCGGAGAGGACGTTGACGTTATAGAAGTGCATCCACTCATCATCCGGAACGCTAAAGAAATCTTTATCGTTAAAAATACCCAGATTATTGACCAGCACATCAGCCGTTGGGACTGCAGCGATCAGCGCAGCCACGCCGTCTTCGGTGCTGAGATCGGCCACCACGCCGCGCAGTGACGCTGTGGGAGTTTGTGCCGCAATCGCAGCCATGGCGTCATCAACGCCGCTCTGTTTACGGCCGACGACAACCACCGTTGCGCCTGCTTTTGCCAGTCCGGCGGCGATACCCTGCCCAATGCCGGAGGTTGAGCCGCTGACCACCGCGACTTTACCTGTCAGATCCAGTTTCATCGTTTTCTCACCAGGTTGATTAACGGGTCGGCAGCGGAGCGTTTTCCGCAACCAGATTTTGACGGCGCATTTCTGCCCAGAATTCAGCCGGAACAGGCGCATTCAGTGCAGCCAGATCTTCTGCCATACGGCCAGGACGGCTGGAGCCAGGAATAACCGCCGCAACGGCCGGGTTTGCCAGCGCGAACTGCAGCGCAGCTGCTTTAACGTTCACATTGAAACGTGTGGCAATGGCGTTAATTTGCGCCACTTTCTGCTGAATGGCCGCAGAGGCTTTCTGATATTCAAAGTGCTCGCCGCCTGCCAGTACGCCAGAGCTGTACGGACCACCCACAACGATATCCACATTCTGTTCCAGTGCTTCTGGCATCAGGCGTTGCAGCGCACGTTCGTGATCAAGCAGGGAATAACGCCCCGCCAGCAGGAACGCATCTGGCTTCGGTTCGTCCAGCGCCAGCGTCAGTTCGCAAGGTTCGACGCGGTTCACACCCAGTCCCCAGGCTTTAATCACACCTTCGTCACGCAAACGTGTCAGCGCACGAAACGCACCGGTACGGGCAATGTTGAACTGCTCCAGCCAGCTGTCACCGTAGAAGTCCTGCGCCGGGTCGTGGATCCAGACAATATCCAGACGGTCTGTTTTCAGGCGTTTCAGGCTGTCTTCAATCGAGCGCAGCGTGGCGTCAGCGGAGTAGTCATTCAGAATTTTGTTTTTCAGGCCGTGTTCGAACAGGCCACCTTTTTCACCGAAATCACGTTTTGCCGGATCTTCCATTTCGTCCAGCATGATGCGGCCGACTTTGCTGCTCAGAACGTATTCATCGCGTGGATACTGAGACAGCGCTTCACCCATGCGGATTTCAGAAAGGCCAGAGCCGTACAGCGGCGCGGTATCGAAGTAACGCACGCCCAGGTTCCAGGCTTCGCTCACGGTGGCGTGGGCCTCTTCTTCCGGAATGGCACGGAACATGTTGCCGAGCGGTGCGCCGCCTAAGCCAATTTTGCCGGGAAGTAAATTTTTGATGCTCATAAGATGTCCTCAATTATTCGGTTTGGGTTCGGGCGTTTTTTTGCTATCGCCCTGTGACGTGGATCACATTACCTTGCGAGGTTGTGACTTGATAGGACATAATTAGTCTGACTTAAGTCCTTTGAGGTCTAACATGATTGATTTACGCCAACTGAAGTACTTCGTGGTGGTCGCAGAAGAAGAGCACGTGGGACGCGCAGCCGAGCGATTACATATCTCGCAATCACCGCTGAGCCGCCAGATTGCACAACTGGAAGAACGGCTGGGACTGATGCTGTTTGAGCGTAATCAGCAGCGCATTCGCCTGACCGCTGATGGACAGACATTCCTTGCTGAAACACGTTCGTTGCTGACACACGCCAACCGTCTGGAGTCGTTAGGCAAACGCCTGGGGCGTGGTGAAGATGGTGGCTTGTGTATTGGCTATATTGAAAACGCCATGCATTCCGGTGTGCTTTCTACGGCGCTACGTACGTTACGTGTATCGCGTCCGAATGTGCATATCGCTCTTTACAGCCAACCACCAGCTACCCAGATTGAAGGCCTGCGCCAGCGCAGTCTCGATTTTTCTCTGGTCGATACGCCGCCCGCCGACAGCGAGCAGGATCTGGAATATATTCAGGTTCTGGATGATCGAATGTTGTTGGCCTTACCGCAAAATCATCCTCTGGCGCAGGAGGAAAACCTTGTCGCATCGCAACTTGGCGATGAGCAGTGGATTGCGGTGATTCATAACGACGATGCGCATTCTCGCGATCATTTTGTCGCAGCCTGTGTTAACGCTGGGTTTAATCCTGATATTCGCCTGGAAGCGGGTGAACCACTCACGGCATTAGGTCTGGTCGCTGCGGGATTAGGTCTGGCCTTAATTCAACATAGTCTGCGTCATAATGCGCCGGAAGGAGTGGTATTACGTGAATTGCCGTGGATGAATTATTCAACGCAATTATGGGCAGCATGGCATAAAGCCAACCAACGTCCGCTGGTTTCCCATTTCCGCCAGATTCTGCGCGGTGAATAAAACATTAAGCGGGAACCATTAGTTCCCGCTTCCCGGCCTTGATGTTGATAACGGCGCCGAATTTTTATTATTTATTCACAGCCGCCAAATCCTGCGCACAAGCCCACGCACTCGACCATGCCCACTGGAAGTTATAGCCCCCCAGCCAGCCGGTGACGTCCATCACTTCACCAATGAAGTACAGCCCCGGCACTTTGCGCGCTTCCATTGTCCGTGAAGAGAGTTCGTTGGTGTCCACTCCGCCGAGCGTCACTTCGGCGGTGCGATAGCCTTCAGTGCCGTTAGGTTGTACGCGCCAGTCGGTCAATGTGGTAATCAGCGCCTGTTGATCACGCACGTTGAGCTGTTTTAGCGAGACATCCGGGATTTGTCCGAGTTGTTGTAACCGTTCAACCAACCGTTTCGGCAGATGAACCGCCAGGGTGTTCTTCAGGCTCTGGTTTGGATGTGCGTTACGCTGCTCATTAAGAAAGGCTTCCAGATCGACATCCGGTAGCAGGTTGATGCTGACAAATTCTCCCGGCTGCCAGTAGCTGGAAATCTGTAATACCGCAGGGCCGGATAAGCCACGATGAGTGAAGAGTAAGTTCTCGCGGAATACGGTGCCGTTTTCAGCGGTGATCACCGAAGGCACCGCCACGCCTGCCAGCACCTGTAACTCTTCCAGCAAGGGTTTATGCAGGGTGAATGGCACCAGGCCAGCGCGGGTGGGCAACACGTTGAGGCCAAATTGTTCGGCAATCTTATAACCGAACGGCGATGCGCCCAGACCAGGCATCGAGAGGCCTCCGGTGGCAATGACCAGTTTATCGCAGCCGACGGTCATACCGTTCAGTTCAAGCGTAAACCCCGTTTCATCCTTTGCCACACTCAGCACTTCGCTGCGCAATCTGAAGGTCACATTACCCTTTTCACACTCATCCACCAGCATGTCGACAATCTGCTGTGCAGAGTCATCACAGAAGAGTTGCCCTAACGTTTTCTCGTGCCAGGCGATGCCGTGTTTATTTACCAGATCAATGAAATCCCACTGGGTAAAACGCGCGAGTGCAGACTTACAAAAATGCGGATTCTGGCTCAGATAGGCGCCAGGCTCGACATAAAGGTTGGTAAAGTTGCAGCGTCCACCGCCAGACATGAGGATTTTGCGCCCCGGTTTTTTACCATTATCAATCAGCAAAACTCTGCGTCCCGCCTGACCTGCCAGCGCAGAACAGAACATACCAGCCGCACCAGCGCCTATAATAATGGCATCAAACCTTTCCACGTTGCGCTCCTCTTAGAAAAAACGGGCGTGAATTGTAAAGATTCCTCAGTGGTCGCACCAGCATCAATATTACTTAGGGGAAGTATTTACCTGAATTATATAAGATAATTATTTTTTGAGCAAAAATCATACAGGAGGCAAATCAAAAAAATCTATATTTCACTTTGCCCGCGCCGCGAAAGTCACTGATAATGCGCCGCGTTCATGTCCTCAAAATGGCGTAACGTCCTATGCTACATTTGTTTGCTGGCCTGGATTTGCATACCGGGCTGTTATTATTGCTTGCACTGGCTTTTGTGCTGTTCTACGAAGCCATTAATGGTTTCCATGACACAGCCAACGCTGTGGCAACTGTCATCTATACCCGCGCGATGCGTTCTCAGCTCGCCGTGGTTATGGCGGCAGTGTTCAACTTTTTGGGTGTTTTGCTGGGTGGTCTGAGTGTTGCCTATGCCATTGTGCATATGCTGCCGACAGACTTGCTGCTTAATATGGGATCGTCTCATGGCCTTGCCATGGTGTTCTCTATGTTGCTGGCGGCGATTATCTGGAACCTGGGTACCTGGTACTTTGGTTTGCCTGCATCCAGCTCTCATACGCTGATTGGCGCAATCATCGGTATTGGTTTAACCAATGCGTTGATGACCGGTACGTCAGTGGTGGATGCACTCAATATCCCGAAAGTATTAAGTATTTTCGCATCTCTGATCGTTTCCCCTATTGTCGGCCTGGTGTTTGCTGGCGGTCTGATTTTCTTGCTGCGTCGCTACTGGAGCGGCACTAAGAAACGCGCCCGTATCCACCTGACCCCAGCGGAGCGTGAAAAGAAAGACGGTAAGAAAAAACCGCCGTTCTGGACGCGTATCGCGCTGATCCTTTCCGCTGTCGGCGTGGCGTTTTCTCACGGTGCGAACGATGGTCAGAAAGGCATTGGTCTGGTTATGCTGGTGCTGATTGGCGTCGCACCAGCGGGCTTCGTGGTTAATATGAATGCCTCAGGCTACGAAATCACTCGTACCCGTGATGCAATCAACAACGTGGAAGCTTACTTTGAGCAACACCCTGCACTGCTGAAACAGGCGACCGGTGCTGATCAGTTAGTACCGACTCCGGAAGCAGGCGCAACACAACCTGCGGAGTTCCATTGCCATCCGTCAAATACCATTAACGCGCTCAATCGCCTGAAAGGCATGTTGACTGCTGACGTGGAAAGCTACGACAAGCTGTCGCTTGACCAACGTAGCCAGATGCGCCGCATTATGCTGTGCGTTTCTGACACCATCGACAAAGTGGTGAAAATGCCTGGCGTCACAGCAGATGATCAGCGTCTGTTGAAGAAACTGAAGTCCGATATGCTGAGTACCATCGAGTACGCTCCGGTGTGGATCATCATGGCGGTCGCGCTGGCATTAGGTATCGGTACGATGATTGGCTGGCGTCGTGTGGCAACGACTATCGGTGAGAAAATCGGTAAGAAAGGCATGACCTACGCTCAGGGGATGTCTGCCCAGATGACGGCTGCGGTGTCTATCGGCCTGGCGAGTTATACCGGGATGCCGGTTTCCACCACTCACGTACTCTCCTCTTCCGTAGCGGGGACGATGGTTGTTGATGGCGGCGGCTTACAGCGTAAAACAGTAACCAGCATTCTGATGGCGTGGGTGTTTACCCTCCCGGCTGCGATACTGCTCTCCGGCGGGCTGTACTGGATCTCCTTGCAGTTCCTGTAATCGCACGCAGAAAAACGAGCGGGTCAGTTTTCTGACCCGCTTTTTTTATGCGTTATTGCTGTGGTACTTAATGCCAGATCATCAATGCAATCAGGCTTACCACGACCAGACCACACAATGCGCTGGTCAGAATAAACTGCCGACGCACACGCTCGCAGCGACGAATAAACTCATCATCGTGATGATCGCGATACCTCTGAGCATAGATATACCAGACGAGACGCACCTGTTTGTTAGGTTGGCCATGTGAGGTAAAAAAGCCCCCTCCATCTACATATTGATAGAGCAATGGATCGCAATTACGCAGTACCACTAACAACGCGCGTAGTGATGAGAAATAGCGCGCCATGTTAACAATGCAAACGACACATAAAGCCCAAAATAATGCGACGGTGCTTATCATACCTCCTCCCCGGCGACCTGCCCACGGAGTTCCACTCCGGGGCTACCGCTCCCGATACGCTGCCAATCAGTTAACACCAGGTCCTGGAGAAACCGCTTTTGTCGTGACACACATCCGAGCGGCTCTATAGATAGTGTAGGAGATCAGCTTGTTTTTTTTCCATAAGGTTAACCACTATCAATATATTCATCTCGAAAATTTGATTATCTGATTGGTAAGCAAGGCGGATTGACGGATCATCCGGGTCGCTATAAGGTAAGGATGGTCTTAACACTGAATCTTTACGGCTGGGTTAGCCCCGCGCACGTAGTTCGCAGGACGCGGGTGACGTAACGGCACAAGAAACGCTAGCTGGCCAGTCATCGACAACTTTATGGAAGGAGTAACACTATGGCTTATAAACACATTCTCATCGCGGTCGATCTCTCCCCGGAAAGCAAAGTTCTGGTAGAGAAAGCAGTCTCTATGGCTCGCCCCTACAATGCGAAGGTTTCTCTGATCCACGTAGATGTAAACTACTCTGACCTATACACCGGGCTTATTGATGTGAATCTGGGTGATATGCAGAAACGCATCTCCGAAGAGACGCATCACGCGCTGACCGAGCTCTCTACCAACGCAGGTTACCCAATCACTGAAACCCTGAGCGGCAGCGGCGATCTGGGTCAGGTTCTGGTGGATGCAATCAAGAAATACGATATGGATCTGGTTGTTTGTGGTCATCACCAGGACTTCTGGAGCAAACTGATGTCTTCCGCGCGTCAACTTATCAACACCGTTCACGTTGATATGCTGATTGTTCCGCTGCGCGACGAAGAAGAATAATCATCCCCTCCCGACTTGCCCCCGACGCCCGCTTATGCGGGCGTTCTGCTTTTGCGCTCTCCTGTTTTCCAGATGCGGCCAGCAGGCTCATAGATACCCAAGGCTATCCAAATTTTCAGCATCTCAAAAATCAGAATGTAAAACCATCTCACTTCAAACAACCAGCATGATTAGCTGGTTACTTTCTGTCGAAATAGTGCATATAACTATTTACCACATCAATATTAAAAATCTTAGACATCTGTAAAATCTTTCGCGTGCAACCACTTACGCGTTCATACTTTTCAGGATGGTATTGGAAGGTTAATAAATATGAATACAACAACACCCACTGGGATGCTGCAACAACCTCGCCCATTTTTCATGATCTTTTTTGTCGAATTATGGGAGCGATTCGGCTACTACGGCGTGCAAGGCGTGCTGGCGGTTTTCTTCGTTAAACAGCTCGGATTCTCACAAGAGCAGGCCTTTGTTACCTTTGGCGCTTTTGCTGCGCTGGTCTATGGACTTATCTCCATTGGTGGCTATGTCGGCGACCACCTGCTTGGGACTAAACGCACCATTGTTCTTGGGGCTATTGTGCTGGCGATTGGCTACTTCATGACCGGAATGTCACTACTTAAGCCTGATCTGATTTTCATCGCCCTGGGGACTATTGCCGTCGGTAACGGCTTGTTTAAAGCCAACCCGGCAAGCCTGCTTTCTAAATGCTATCCACCGAAAGATCCGCGTCTGGATGGTGCTTTCACACTGTTTTACATGTCGATCAATATTGGTTCATTGGTGGCGTTGTCGCTGGCACCCGTGATTGCCGATAGATTTGGTTATTCCGTAACCTATAACCTGTGTGGGGCAGGTCTGATTGTCGCGCTACTGGTCTACATCGCCTGTCGCGGGATGGTGCAAGATATTGGTTCAGATCCTGACTTCCGACCACTGAACTTCGGCAAACTGTTGTACGTGTTGATTGGCAGCGTAGTGATGATCTTCGTCTGTGCATGGCTGATGCACAACGTAGAAATCGCCAATCTGGTGCTGATCGCCCTCTCCATCGTCGTCACCATTATCTTCTTCCGTCAGGCATTCAAGCTGGATAAAACCGGGCGCAATAAAATGTTTGTCGCCTTTGTCCTGATGCTCGAAGCGGTGGTGTTTTACATCCTCTATGCCCAGATGCCAACGTCGCTGAACTTCTTTGCCATCAACAACGTACATCATGAAATTCTCGGTTTTTCCATCAACCCGGTCAGCTTCCAGGCGCTTAACCCATTCTGGGTGGTACTCGCCAGCCCAATACTGGCGGGCATTTACACGCATCTGGGTAACAAAGGCAAGGACCTCTCGATGCCGATGAAATTTACTCTCGGCATGTTTATGTGCTCGCTGGGATTTCTGACTGCCGCCGCTGCGGGAATGTGGTTTGCTGATGCGCAGGGGCTGACATCGCCGTGGTTTATCGTGCTGGTTTACTTGTTCCAGAGCCTGGGTGAACTGTTTATTAGCGCCCTGGGTCTGGCGATGGTTGCTGCTCTGGTGCCACAGCATTTGATGGGCTTTATTCTGGGAATGTGGTTTCTGACGCAGGCTGCCGCGTTCTTGCTCGGCGGCTATGTGGCAACATTTACCGCAGTGCCAGACAACATTACCGATCCGCTTGAGACGTTACCTGTCTACACCAACGTGTTTGGTAAGATTGGTCTGGTCACGCTGGGCGTTGCAGTAGTGATGCTGATGATGGTGCCCTGGCTGAAACGAATGATTGAGACGCCGGAAAGCCATTGATGATTCTTGCAGAAAAACGGGTAGCTATAACGCTACCCGTTTTCACTTTTACACCGGCGTTCCGGCATAAATATCAAAGCGATGCCCTTTGGTGACAACCGCGTTCGGTGTGGCAATGTTTGCCAGCGGCGGCGCGTAGTCCGGGCGCTTTACCACCACACGTTTGGTCGCCAGTTGCCGCGCAGGCTCCAGCAACCCATCGGCATCGAGATCCGGCCCCACCAGCGACTGAAACACTCGCATCTCTTTCTTCACCAGCGCGCTTTTCTGCTTATGTGGGAACATCGGGTCAAGATAGACCACTTGCGGGCGCGGAGTAATATCGGTCAGCGCCGTCAAACTGGAAGCGTGAATCAACTGCAACCGTTCCTGCAACCAGCCACCAATTTCCTCATCGGCATAGCCACGCGCCAGGCCATCGTCGAGCAGCGCGGCAACTACCGGATTACGCTCCAGCATCCGTACACGACAACCGACAGAAGCCAGCACGAAGGCATCACGACCTAATCCTGCGGTCGCATCGACGACATCCGGCAGATAATCGCCCTTAATGCCCACCGCTTTTGCTACCGCTTCGCCACGACCACCGCCGAATTTGCGTCGGTGCGCCATTGCCCCGCCGACAAAATCAACGAAAATGCCGCCGAGTTTCGGCTCATCACGCTTACGCAGTTCCAGATGCTCTGGCGTTAACACCAAGGCCATCAGATTGTCTTCATCGTGCTCCAGCCCCCAGCGGGTCGCCAGAACAGATAAGGCGCCGTCTCCGGCGCCCGATTCATCAATTAAGCAGATTTTCACTGAATGATCAGCCCTTAATGCCGTAGTGCTCCAGCATCGCATCCAGTTGCGGTTCGCGACCACGGAAGCGTTTGAACAGTTCCATCGGCTCTTCTGAACCGCCACGGCTCAGAATGTTGTCGAGGAACGACTGTCCAGTATCACGGTTGAAAATCCCCTCTTCCTCAAAGCGCGAGAAAGCATCCGCCGCCAGCACATCAGCCCACAGGTAGCTGTAGTAACCTGCTGCATAACCACCAGCAAAGATATGGCTAAATGCATGTGGGAAACGGCCCCATGACGGAGACGGCACCACGGCAACCAGTTTTTTGATTTCTGCCAGGGTTTCGAGGATTTTTGCACCTTGTTCAGGACGGAACTCCGCGTGCAGACGGAAATCGAACAGGCCGAACTCCAGCTGACGCAGAATAAACAGCGCCGCCTGGTAGTTCTTCGCCGCCAGCATTTTATCCAGCAACCCTTTCGGCAGCGGTTCGCCGGTTTCATAGTGACCGGAGATAAACGCCAGCGCCTCCGGCTCCCAGCACCAGTTTTCCATAAACTGACTCGGCAGTTCGACCGCATCCCACGGCACACCGCTGATACCGGAAACACCGGCGGTTTCGATGCGGGTCAGCATATGATGCAGGCCGTGACCGAACTCGTGGAACAGGGTGATCACTTCGTCATGGGTAAACAGCGCCGGTTTACCGTTCACCGGGCGGTTGAAGTTACAGGTCAGATAAGCGACCGGTTTTTGCAGCGAACCGTCGGCTTTGCGCATCTGGCCTACGCAGTCATCCATCCACGCCCCGCCGCGCTTGTTCTCACGGGCATACAGGTCGAGGTAGAAGCTGCCGCGCAGTTCGTTGTTCTCATCATACAGTTCGAAGAAACGCACATCAGGATGCCAGACATCAACATCTTTACGCTCTTTGGCGGTGATGCCGTAAATACGTTTCACCACTTCAAACAGGCCGTTAACCGCTTTGTTTTCCGGGAAGTACGGACGCAGTTGTTCGTCGCTGATGCTGTAGAGGTGCTGTTTCTGTTTTTCGCTATAGTAAGCGATATCCCACGGCTGCAACTCATCCACACCAAATTCGGCTTTGGCGAAGGCACGCAGTTGCGCCAGCTCTTTTTCGCCCTGCGGACGCGCGCGTTTTGCCAGATCGGTTAAGAAATCAAGCACCTGCTGCGGATTTTCTGCCATTTTAGTGGCAAGCGATTTGAAGGCGTAGTTTTCAAAACCCAGCAATTGCGCCAGTTCGTGACGCAGCGCGAGGATCTCTTCCATCACCTTGCTGTTGTCCCACTTACCGGCGTTCGGGCCTTGATCGGAGGCGCGTGTGCTGTAAGCGCGATACATCTCTTCGCGCAGAGACTGGTTGTCGCAGTAAGTCATTACCGGCAGGTAGCTTGGGATATCCAGCGTCAGCAGGTAGCCTTCAAGTTCTTTCGCTTCGGCCTGGGCTTTTGCCGCAGCCAGCGCACTTTCTGGCATACCCGCCAGCTCAGCTTCGTCGGTAACGAGTTTAGTCCAGCCCATCGTCGCATCGAGGACGTTGTTGCTGTACTGGTTGCCCAGCTCGGAGAGACGGGTGGCAATCTCGCCGTAACGTTGCTGTTTCTCTTTCGGCAGACCGATGCCCGACAGTTCAAAATCACGCAGTGCGTTATCAACCGCTTTCTTCTGTGCCGTGTTCAGCGTGGCGTAATGATCACCATCGCGCAGATCGCGATACGCTTTATACAGTCCTTCATGTTGCCCTACCCAGGTGCTGTATTCTGACAGCAGCGGCAGCGTTTGTTCGTAGGCTTCGCGCAGCTCCGGGCTATTTTTCACCGAGTTCAGGTGGCTGACCGGGGAGAAAATACGTCCCAGCACATCGTCCACTTCTGCCAGCGGTTGGCAGAGATTTTCCCAGGTGTACGGTGCCCCCTGCGCTACCACGCGCTCCACATTTTCGCGACAGTCGTTCAGCGCCTTAGTCACGGCAGGAACGACATGTTCCGGGAGAATTTTAGAAAACGGAGGCAATTCAAAGGGAGTCAGTAACGGATTCGTCATAGGTACAGTCCTGGTTAAATAGAGGGAACGAAACGCTCACAGGCGCTTTCGCCGGAGGCGACGCAGACGTCTTATCCGGCCTACGTTAATAGGCCGATGCCATCCGACGCGTAATGGGTAATAGCATGGGGTTAAGTGTAGTGAATTTCAATGAGAAACGTTACGCTTTCGCGGCGACGTCCTCTTTTCGGTATACTGTCCTGATATGCTTTTGTGCGCCCCAAATACGGGCCGATTTTTACTTACCGGAACACCTTTACCCATGCTCAGTTATCGCCACAGCTTTCACGCTGGCAACCACGCCGACGTCCTTAAACATACCGTTCAGAGCCTGATCATCGAGTCGCTGAAAGAGAAAGATAAACCGTTTCTCTATCTCGATACCCACGCGGGTGCCGGGCGTTATCAGTTAAGCAGCGAACACGCCGAGCGTACTGGCGAATATCTCGAAGGTATCGCCCGTATCTGGCAGCAGGACGATTTGCCCGCAGAACTGGAGCCGTACATCAATGTGGTAAAACACTTCAACCGTAGCGGACAGTTGCGTTACTACCCCGGTTCGCCGTTGATTGCCCGTCAGTTACTGCGTGAACAAGACAGCCTGCAACTGACCGAGCTACATCCGAGCGATTTCCCGTTGCTGCGTTCTGAATTTCAGAAAGACAGCCGTGCGCGCGTAGAAAAAGCCGACGGCTTCCTGCAACTGAAAGCAAAACTGCCGCCAGTTTCCCGTCGTGGCCTGATCCTTATCGACCCACCGTATGAAATGAAAACCGACTATCAGGCGGTGGTCAGCGGGATAGCAGAAGGCTACAAACGTTTCGCTACCGGCACTTACGCATTATGGTATCCGGTGGTGTTGCGCCAGCAGATCAAGCGCATGATCCACGACCTGGAAGCGACCGGCATTCGCAAAATTCTGCAAATTGAACTGGCGGTGCTGCCGGACAGCGACCGCCGTGGTATGACCGCTTCCGGCATGATTGTGATTAATCCACCGTGGAAGCTGGAGCAGCAAATGAACAACGTGCTGCCGTGGCTGCACAGCAAACTGGTTCCGGCAGGCACCGGGCACGCCACCGTAAGCTGGATCGTGCCGGAGTAATTGCAACCATCGCTGGCACCTATTACGTCTCGCGCTACAATCGCGGTAATCAACGATAAGGACACTCTGTCATGACTAAACACTATGATTACATCGCCATCGGCGGCGGCAGCGGCGGTATCGCCTCCATCAACCGCGCGGCTATGTACGGTCAGAAATGCGCGCTGATTGAAGCCAAAGAGCTGGGCGGCACCTGCGTGAATGTTGGCTGCGTGCCGAAAAAAGTGATGTGGCACGCGGCGCAAATCCGCGAAGCGATCCACATGTACGGCCCGGATTATGGCTTTGATACCACTATCAATAAGTTCAACTGGGAAACGTTGATCGCCAGCCGTACCGCCTATATCGACCGTATTCATACTTCCTATGAAAACGTACTCGGTAAAAATAACGTTGATGTAATCAAGGGCTTTGCTCGCTTCGTTGATGCCAGAACGCTGGAAGTTAACGGTGAAACCATTACGGCCGATCATATTCTGATCGCCACCGGTGGTCGCCCAAGCCACCCGGATATTCCGGGCGTGGAATACGGCATTGATTCCGATGGTTTCTTTGCCCTACCAGCTTTGCCAGAGCGTGTAGCGGTTGTTGGTGCGGGTTACATCGCCGTTGAACTGGCTGGCGTGATTAACGGCCTCGGCGCGAAGACGCATCTGTTTGTGCGTAAACACGCGCCGCTGCGCAGCTTTGACCCGATGATCTCCGAAACGCTGGTCGAAGTGATGAACTCTGAAGGCCCGCAGCTGCACACCAATGCAATCCCGAAAGCGGTGGTGAAAAATGCCGATGGCAGCCTGACGCTGGAGCTGGAAGATGGTCGCAGTGAAACGGTAGATTGCCTGATTTGGGCGATTGGACGTGAACCTGCCAATGACAACATCAACCTCGAAGCCGCTGGCGTTAAAACCAACGAAAAAGGCTATATCGTCGTCGATAAATATCAAAATACCAACGTTGAAGGTATTTACGCGGTGGGCGATAACACAGGCGCAGTGGAACTGACGCCGGTCGCGGTAGCGGCAGGTCGCCGTCTCTCTGAACGCCTGTTTAATAACAAGCCGGATGAGCATCTGGATTACAGCAACATTCCGACCGTGGTCTTCAGCCATCCGCCGATTGGTACTGTTGGTTTAACGGAGCCGCAGGCGCGCGAGCAGTACGGCGACGATCAGGTGAAAGTGTATAAATCCTCTTTCACCGCGATGTATACTGCCGTCACCACTCACCGCCAGCCGTGCCGCATGAAGCTGGTGTGCGTTGGATCGGAAGAGATGATTGTCGGTATTCACGGCATTGGTTTTGGCATGGACGAAATGTTGCAGGGCTTCGCGGTGGCGCTGAAGATGGGCGCAACCAAAAAAGACTTCGACAACACGGTTGCCATTCACCCGACGGCGGCAGAAGAGTTCGTGACAATGCGTTAAATGTTAAAGGGCAAAG
This sequence comes from Escherichia sp. Marseille-Q3837, assembly GCF_916618735.1. Lineage (NCBI taxonomy): Bacteria > Pseudomonadati > Pseudomonadota > Gammaproteobacteria > Enterobacterales > Enterobacteriaceae > Escherichia > Escherichia sp. Marseille-Q3837. The sequence goes on from NZ_CAKAKC010000001.1 coordinate 637,547, forward strand.
AGTGGTGTGCTCTTTGCCCTTAGTTACGTTTCCGCTATCAGTTCAGAAGCTGAAGCAGAAAGCGGATCAGTTCCAGCAGCGCAATTAACGCCCCAAGAACGATGATTGCTTTATCAATCACCCGTTTTCTCCATGCGATGGAGTGAGAATGCATCCGCTTACTCATCCACTGCCTGTCACGGCGCATGTCCCATTGTTAGATGACGACTATCTCACTCCGGCCAGAGCATCAGTTAACGGCACCACCCGTACTTCTGACCAGGACTTTGAAAGCGTTTATGCGCATTGTCAGAGTGAAAATGTCTCAGAGCTAACTGGATAATCACACAGTACATACAGGTTATAAAACCAGCACGTCCTTGCAATAGTTTCAGTATGGTATTAGCATTGATGCGTTAGATGATGACTATCTCACTCCAGCCAGAGCCACCAACTCAGGGCTGGAAAGTAAAAAACCGACGCAAAGTCGGTTTTTTTACATCCGGATTCGGACAAGGCTTAATATGACGATGACCCAGTGAAAGTATATAAATCGTCACTGCGATATATACCGAAGTGCCCCCTCCGCCAGCTGAAGAAATTGCTAATTCTTGCAATGTTAGCCACTGGCTAATAGTATTGAGCTGTTAGATAAGAGCTCTCTCACTCCAGCCAGAGCCACCAACTCTGGGCTGGAAAGTAAAAAACCGACGCAAAGTCGGTTTTTTTACGTCCTGATTCAGACCTCCTTTCGAATGAATAGCCAACTCAAAATTCACACCTTTTACCTTCCTCTGCACCTACGCATCCGTTAAAACATATATGTTTTTGACTTATCCGCTTCGAAGAGAGACACTACCTGCAACAATCAGGAGCGCAATATGTCATTTCTGTTACCCATCCAATTGTTCAAAATTCTTGCTGATGAAACCCGTCTGGGCATCGTTTTACTGCTTAGCGAACTGGGAGAGTTATGCGTCTGCGATCTCTGCACTGCCCTCGATCAGTCGCAGCCCAAGATATCCCGCCATTTGGCATTGCTGCGTGAAAGCGGGCTATTGCTGGATCGCAAGCAAGGTAAGTGGGTTCATTACCGCCTATCGCCGCATATTCCAGCATGGGCGGCGAAAATTATTGATGAGGCCTGGCGATGTGAACAGGAAAAGGTTCAGGCTGTTATCCGTAACCTGGCCCGACAAAATTGTTCCGCAGACAATAAGAACATTTGCAGTTAAAAAATTTAGCTAAACACATATGGATTTTCGCATGTGTTTTATCCGGGAGGCATTATGTTACTGGCAGGCGCTATCTTTGTCCTGACCATTGTATTGGTTATCTGGCAGCCGAAAGGTTTAGGCATCGGCTGGAGTGCGACGCTGGGCGCGGTGCTGGCGTTAATGACGGGCGTGGTTCATCCGGGCGATATTCCGGTGGTGTGGAATATCGTCTGGAATGCAACTGCCGCATTTATTGCCGTTATTATCATCAGTCTGCTGCTGGATGAATCCGGCTTTTTCGAATGGGCGGCGCTGCACGTTTCACGCTGGGGCAATGGACGCGGTCGCCTGTTGTTTACCTGGATTGTCCTGCTCGGCGCTGCCGTTGCTGCCCTGTTTGCCAATGATGGCGCGGCGCTTATTTTAACGCCGATTGTCATCGCCATGCTGCTGGCGTTAGGGTTCAGCAAAGGCACTACGCTGGCGTTCGTGATGGCGGCCGGATTCATTGCCGATACCGCCAGCCTGCCGCTTATCGTCTCGAACCTGGTGAATATCGTTTCGGCAGATTTCTTTGGTCTTGGCTTTCGCGAATATGCTTCGGTAATGGTGCCGGTGGATATCGCCGCGATTGTTGCCACGCTGGTGATGTTGCATCTCTATTTCCGCAAAGATATTCCGCAGAACTACGATATGGCGCTGCTGAAAGCACCGGCAGAAGCAATTAAAGATCCCGCCACCCTCAAAACTGGCTGGGTTGTTTTACTGCTTCTGCTGGTGGGATTTTTCGTCCTGGAACCACTCGGCATTCCGGTAAGCGCCATTGCGGCGGTGGGTGCGCTGATTTTGTTTGTAGTCGCTAAACGCGGTCATGCTATCAATACGGGTAAAGTGCTACGCGGCGCGCCCTGGCAGATTGTCATCTTCTCGCTCGGTATGTATCTGGTGGTTTATGGCCTGCGCAATGCCGGGTTAACGGAATATCTTTCTGGCGTACTCAACGTGCTGGCGGATAACGGCCTGTGGGCCGCGACGCTGGGCACCGGATTCCTCACCGCCTTCCTCTCTTCTATTATGAACAATATGCCGACGGTACTGGTTGGCGCGTTGTCCATTGATGGCAGCACGGCATCTGGCGTTATCAAAGAAGCGATGGTTTATGCCAACGTGATTGGCTGCGATTTGGGGCCGAAAATCACCCCAATTGGTAGCCTGGCGACGCTGCTCTGGCTGCACGTACTTTCGCAGAAGAATATGACGATTACCTGGGGATATTACTTCCGCACAGGGATTCTCATGACCCTGCCGGTACTGTTTGTAACGCTGGTGGCGCTGGTGCTACGCCTCTCTTTCACTTTGTAATGAGATACTGATATGAGCAACATTACCATTTATCACAACCCGGCCTGCGGCACGTCGCGTAATACGCTGGAGATGATCCGCAACAGCGGTACAGAACCGACCATTATCTATTATCTGGAAACCCCACCGACGCGTGATGAGCTGGTAAAACTCATTGCTGATATGGGGATTTCTGTTCGCGCCCTGCTGCGTAAAAACGTTGAACCGTATGAGGAACTGGGTCTGGCAGAAGATAAATTTACTGACGATCAGTTAACCGACTTTATGTTGCAACACCCGATTCTGATTAACCGCCCAATCGTGGTAACGCGGCTGGGAACCCGGCTGTGCCGTCCTTCGGAAGTGGTGCTGGAGATCCTGCCAGATACTCAGAAAGGGGCGTTTACCAAGGAAGACGGTGAGAAAGTGGTCGATGATTCGGGTAAACGATTAAAATAAACAAAGGGGGGGTGGCTGTGCCCCCAATCTCTGACGAAGAGCGTATCATTTCTTACCGGATGCGAGATCGTGCAATCTCAGTAAATTGCGCTTCCTGCCCTCGAAGATAAATAGTTTCCATTTTAATAAATGGTTATCACCATAATGCTAATAATTAGCACTCCATGTAACATGAGATAAAAAATAAACTCATTATAATAATTAAATAAAGAACTAATATTACGAGGAGACGGATAATAACATCATATGTCAATGCTATCCGGGACTAATATTCAAGGATATAAATATCAGACAGGTTTACGTTACTATCAGGCATATCGCCTAAGAATCGGATGAAAACTATAAAGAAATATCTATTATGGTTTTAACATTTGTTGATAAGGATAGTAACATGAACAAGACAAAAGGTGCACTCATCTTCAGCCTTTCATTTTTTCTTGCCGCATGTAGTTCGATTCCGCAAAATATTAAAGGCAATAATCAACCTGATATTCAAAAAAGTTTTGTTGCTGTTCATAACCAACCGAATTTGTATGTTGGGCAACAGGCACGCTTTGGCGGTAAGGTTATCAACGTTATTAACGGCAAAACTGATACGTTGTTAGAAATCGCCGTATTACCGCTGGATAGCTATGCCAAACCTGACATTGAAGCCAACTATCAAGGTCGCCTGCTCGCCAGACAAAATGGCTTCCTTGACCCAGTGAACTATCGTAATCACTTTGTTACTGTTCTCGGCACAATTCAGGGAGAACAACCTGGATTTATCAATAAAGTCCCATATAACTTCGTTGACGTGAATGTACAAGGTATTCAGGTGTGGCATTTGAGAGAAGTGGTCAACACCACCTACAACCTGTGGGATTACGGCTACGGCGCATTCTGGCCTGAACCAGGCTGGGGCGCACCTTACTACACTAATGCGGTTAGCCAGGTAACGCCAGAACTGGTGAAATAATTTAGTTTAAAGATGCAGATATTTTTCAAATATCTGCATCTTTAGTATGAATATTTATATATAACAATAATTATAATATCCTCTCTATTTATTACCTTTGGCGACCTGATTATAAAGTTAATGTCCGCAACAGGAGTCGGTTATGTTTCTTATAATTACCAGGGATACAATGTTTTTCACCGCGATGAAAAATATTTTAAGTAAGGGTAATGTCGTTCATATACAGAACGAAGAGGAGATCGACTTAACATTGCATCAGAATGCCTTAGTGATTATTGATACATTAATGAACAATGTCTTTCATTCTTCAATACTCAACAAAATTGAACATCTGAAGCCTGTTCATGTCATTGTTTTCTCACCGTTTAATATTAAACGCTGTCTGGGAAAAGTCCCGGTAACTTTTGTCCAGAGAAATATTACGATTATTGACTTTGTCGCGCTGCTTAATGGCAGTTACTGTTCTGTGCCAGAAGCGAATGTGTCACTCTCATGCAAACAACATCAAGTTCTGACCTGCATTGCTAATCAAATGACGACAGAAGATATTCTGGGAAAATTAAAAATTTCGCTGAAAACATTCTACTGCCATAAACACAATATTATGATGATTCTCAACCTTAAGCGGATCAACGAACTGGTACGTCATCAACATATTGATTATCTGGTCTGAACTCGCCAGCCGATATTTATAAAGAGGCCCGGCGACCGCCAGACCTCCGCACAATTACGCTTTACGCAGTAACACCTTCCTGCGTCAATGCCGCAATCTGTTTACGCCATTGCGCTTGCTCCTGTTCGCCTTCTGTACGTTGACCATAGAGCTGCGCAATCTGCGTACCGTCATGGGCAAACAATTCCAGACTGGTCACATAACCGTCACTGGCGGGTTTACGAGTTACCCAAGTTTCAGCAATGCACTCCTCTAAAAGGTGAAGAGTAAACGTTGGGTTGAAAATATTCAGCCAGCCTTTCATCGGCACCACTTTTTCAACCACACCGGTGAAGATCTGTACGCAACCACGGTTGCCAACAAATACCATGATCTCATTACCGTCTTGCTGGGCGGATTCCAGTATCTGCGCCAGCGCACTATTGGGTACTTTGCAGGCCAAATCGTCTGCCACCAGATTAAACGCCTGCTGACGAGTCAGGTTGTGGCGCTTGAGCAACGTAAAAAACTGATGAACGTCGGTCATCGCCCGCCACTCTTGCTCGACCACACTGGCATCTACGTCGGTTTGTGCAGCAGTCGCATCAACGGCTTTTAACTCAAGCGGCGTATTCTCTTCGACGATAAAACGCCCCAGAAGCTCGCTCCATGCCGCCATGTCGGTATTATCGGTGGCATAAACTTTCAGTAACGCATCGCCCTGATGATCAAAGAACTGAATACTCTGGCGTTCGCCGCGAGTCGTGGTTTCTTTTATATGGAAAACACTGTCCCACTGATTGAGAAACAGTCGTAAATCCAGCGCGCGCGGGTTGAGTATTAATCCGGCATGACCGTTCAAATGCTGGTTCGTGAAAGCACCTATCTGCTCATGAACAGCATATTCATTCCGGCAAATGCATTTGGTTTCGCCAACGCTTTCCAGTGCTGCCAGAATTTCACGAATATTGCCACGCATCCGCCACGCATCGTGCGTGACGCGCGCAAATGCCAGTTCTGCTTCGCTAATATTCATTAAACCTGCGATGTCACGCGCGTACTTTCCGGGATTTTGTTCTTTTAACTCAAGCCAGCGTGTGTAGTGGTTCATTGTCTCTCTTCCTTCCAGATAAACGCCCCGAAATATCGGGGCAGATGATTACCATTGATAACTCACGAAAATTTTTCCGTTACGACCATCCTGCGGGATACCCTGCGGCGACCAGTACTCTTTATCGAAGGCGTTGCCCAGTACCAGAGTGGTGGTCATGCCTTTGAGCGCCTGCTGCCCTTGATAGCTAACGTAGAAATCATTCACGCCGTAGCCCGGTTGTTTACTGTAACTGCTGCTGACATGTGTTGAGCGATCGGCAAACGTACCGACCCAACCGACAGAGAAGCCACTATGGGCAATGGGAATATTCAGGGTGCTGGTAACAGTATCCGGGTTAATGCTGGAGATATATTCACCGGTATCGGTGTCTTTGCCACGGGTACGGTTATAGGCCACATCAAGGCTAAACAGATCAGTGGTATATTTCGTCATCACGTCCCAGCCCCAGATTTTGGCGTTCGGGACGTTATACGACATGGTCGTCGCCGCCGCGAAATTGACGGTCGTGGAGATGTAATCCTTCGCTTTGGTATCAAAGTAGCTGGCTTTAAATTCCAGGGCATCATTGGACAACATCAGGTCATCAAAACGCAGCCCAAAGCCGTACTCCTGAGTTTCGTTGGTTTCCGGACGCAAATTCGGGTTCGGCACCCAATAGTTGGTATAGAAGCGACCAATCGAGAAGTGCTTAGAATCGTTATACATTTCGCCCATCGTCGGGGCGCGGAATGCCTGCGCATACGAGCCAAATAACATCAGCCAGTTGGTCGGGTTGATAGTCATCCCCGCACGAGATGACCATTTGTCGGCATCCACATCTTTGTAGCCGTCGCTGCTACCGCGATAACTGTCATAGCGGGTTCCGCCAAGCAGGGTAATCGGCAGATCGCGTAAGGTTATCTCATCTTGCAGCCAACCGGAGCTGAAATCGATTTTCGCTTGCGGGAACCCCGTCGTCGCACCGCCAGGATGCTGTTCCTGACGATAATACTCACCGCCATATGTCAGCAGGTGAGAGGCAAAACTATCGGCAAACAGAGTGGAACGGTTCTCCAGTTTGGCACCTTTTGTCGTCTGTTCACGATACTCGCCGGAACTCCCCGTGTTCTGCGCATTAATACGGACTTCCGACCAGTAAACTTTTGCATCGGCATTTAACCAGTCGTTGCCCAACGGAGCGAGTTTATAAGCAAGCTGCGCATCACGTTGAATCGTTGAGCGATCAACCATCGGGTTGCTGCTATCAGAAGCCTCAACGGTCTGCGGATTTTTTGGTTCACGCGCGTCGTTATTGTAATAACGCACTAACCCGCTCAGAGCCTGGGCAGAATCAATTTTCCAGGTTCCTTTCGCCAGCATGTTGTTGATAGCCTCGTCATTCGGCGCGGTTTCACCATTGCTCTGGCGTAAATCACCACGATCGCGACTGGACCAGGCCACAATGCCATCCAGATTTTCAGTTCGCCCAAACGCGCTCGCGCCTAATCCCAGGCTATGGTCTCCCGTGCCGCCAGTGCCAAAGACACGAAAACCACTGCTTTGTCCTTCCTGCAATAAATCTTTTGCATCGACCGTATCGTAGGAGATAACCCCTCCCAGCGCGCCACTGCCATACAGTAATGCCGAAGGACCACGGACAATCTCAACGCGTTTGATCAGCGCCGGATCGAGGAAAGTACCATTCAGGTGTCCAGTATCGGTTCCCTGACGAACACCATCGACAAGGATCAACACACCGCGATGGTCATAACCACGCATATTCACATCCTGACCATTCGTGCGTCCCGTACCATCAAGAGTAATCCCAGGAACATGGCGCAGCAGATCGGTGGCAGAAGTGGCCGTTTGGTTTTCAGGGACGGAAGTGTCGATAACGCTGACCATCATTGGCGCTTCGAAGGAACTTCGGGCATTCCCCGTTGCAGTAACAGTCATGGTTTCAGTAGCAAAAGCAATCGTCGGCAAGCTGGCGGAAACAGCCAAAGCCAACAAACTCAAGCGCAACGAGGTAAATTGCGGACGTGACATAGCGATTCTCCATGAGGAAAATAAAAAATGCTGGCTGCCTGGGTAAAAACCGGGGTGGCTGGCGAAAATAAATTTATTTACGATTCAAGGCGATAGTATTAACCAGGTGAGTTAATTGGCGTTTATATCCCGTGAAATTACCTGGTATTTCTGACAATTGCGCAAATACAAGCCCTCTTATCAGGCCGGGTGGTACACCACGTCTGAAGTGAAGAGTGCCGTGCGTTATCCCTCACGAAAGTTATAATTTCATTATCCATATGATCATATTTTGTTAAATACTAACTTGATAATGAGAATTATTATCGATCATTTTTTTATGATCAAGCTTTTTTTAACCGCTATTAACACACTAAACAGGGGGTTAAAGAATCTGTTTATCTCTCATCAACCGCAGCGTCCTTGTCACAATTCGTCCCACCGTGCCGTAACAAATCTTTGTCGTTAACTGCAATAATTTTTCTATTTTTTTGCCCTACAACCCGCGACATTGCTGGAGTTGCACCTTTTTCTCGCCCCGAAATTCAGCCGTTGCAAAGAACGTTAGCTGACGAATCATCTTGATAAAAATCAAAAATAAATACGCTTGTAACGCCTTGCGTATTGAATCGGTGGTGGAATTTCATATATAACTCAAATGATAATCATGATCATTCTCAATTTGATAAGAGTTCTCAATATGATGCCAAGGATCACCACCAGGCCGTGTCTTTGTTCCCCACTAACGTTATGCATTTCAGCCGTGGCCTCTGCCGCGAAGACCACGGTAAAACGAAGTTCCATGAAAAAACTGTTTATGGCAGTACTGGCTCTTAGCTGGGCTTTTAGCGCAACGGCGACCGAACGTATCGTGGTTGCTGGAGGGTCACTGACGGAACTGATCTACGCGATGGGTGCTGGTAACCGCGTGGTTGGTGTCGATGAAACAACATCTTATCCACCAGAAACCGCCAAACTGCCGCATATTGGTTACTGGAAACAACTAAGCAGCGAAGGCATTTTGTCACTTCGCCCGAATAGCGTAATTACCTGGCAGGATGCCGGGCCACAAATTGTGCTCGACCAACTACGGGCGCAGAAAGTCAACGTCGTCACCCTGCCGCGAGTGCCTGCCACCCTTGAGCAGATGTACGCCAACATTCGTCAACTGGCGAAAACGTTACAGGTTCCTGAACAAGGCGACGCGCTGGTGACACAGATCAGCCAACGCCTGGAGCGAGTACAGCAAAACGTGGCGGCCAAAAAAGCCCCGGTTAAAGCGATGTTTATTCTCTCCGCAGGCGGCAGTGCGCCACAGGTTGCCGGTAAAGGCAGCGTCGCAGACGCTATTCTGTCACTTGCCGGTGCAGAAAACGTCGCTACCCACCAGCAGTACAAAAGCTACAGCGCGGAATCGCTGATTGCGGCTAACCCTGAAGTGATTGTCGTCACCTCACAAATGGTCGATGGCGATATTAATCGGCTGCGTTCTATTGCCGGAATTACCCACACCGCCGCATGGAAAAACCAGCGCATTATCACCGTTGATCAAAACCTGATTCTGGGAATGGGCCCGCGTATTGCTGATGTCGTTGAGTCTTTACACCAGCAGCTTTGGCCGCAATAAACGGATTTAAATCAGACGTATGAACATGAAAAACACCCTGGATCTCACGCCACATTTTGCTTTAGACGGAGACCAGCCATTTAAAGACAGGCGCGCCATGATGCCATTTCGTGGAGCCATTCCGGTCGCCAAAGAACAACTGGCACAAACCTGGCAAGAGATGATCGGTCAAACGACTTCACCTCGTAAGCGACTGGTTTATCTGCATATTCCTTTTTGCGCGACACACTGCACGTTTTGTGGTTTTTATCAGAATCGTTTTAACGAAGATGCGTGCGCTCATTATACCGATGCCCTGATTCGAGAAATCGAGCTGGAGGCGGACAGTGTATTGCATCAGTCCGCGCCCATCCACGCAGTCTATTTCGGTGGTGGCACGCCTTCTGCGCTCTCTGCGCGCGATTTGTCCAGAATCATCACCACACTACGAGAGAAATTACCGCTGGCACCCGATTGTGAAATCACCATTGAAGGCCGGGTACTGAATTTTGACGCTGACCGAATCGACGCTTGCCTTGACGCAGGAGCAAATCGCTTTTCTATTGGTATTCAGTCATTTAACAGCAATATCCGCAAGAAAATGGCACGCACCTCTGATGGTCCGACCGCCATTGCGTTTATGGAAAGCCTGGTCAAACGCGACCGTGCTGCGGTGGTGTGCGATCTGTTATTCGGCCTGCCAGGTCAGGATGCGCAAACCTGGGGAGAAGATCTGACTATTGCCCGCGATATCGGTCTCGATGGCGTTGATCTCTATGCGCTCAATGTCCTGCCCAACACGCCGCTGGGCAAAGCCGTGGAAAATGGGCGCACTACCGTGCCCTCTCCGGCAGAACGTCGCGATCTCTATCTGCAAGGGTGTGACTTCATGGACGATGCCGGCTGGCGCTGCATCAGTAACAGCCACTGGGGTCGTACTACACGCGAACGTAATCTCTATAACCTGCTGATTAAACAGGGTGCCGATTGTCTGGCCTTTGGTTCTGGCGCAGGCGGTTCGATTAATGGTTACTCCTGGATGAACGAACGCAACCTTCAGACCTGGCATGAATCCGTCGCGGCAGGCAAAAAACCGCTGATGATGATCATGCGTAACGCCGAACGTAACGCGCAGTGGCGTCATACCTTGCAGTCGGGCATTGAAACGGCGCGTGTATCACTGGACGAACTTACGCCACATGCCGAAAAACTCGCGCCGTTACTGGCTCAGTGGCACCAAAAAGGCTTAAGCCGCGATGCTTCAACTTGCCTGCGGCTGACTAATGAAGGTCGTTTCTGGGCAAGCAATATTTTGCAGTCTCTTAATGAACTGATTCAGGTACTTAATGCGCCAGCGATTGTGCGTGGAAAACCATAACAGGAGTGATTTATGAGCCATGTCTCGTTACAGGAATTTTTGAAAACGGAGCCAGACGGTACGCTGGAAGCGATCGCCGAACAATACAACACCACACTGCTGGAGGTAGTGAAAAATCTGCCCTCTCCGACGGTCGTGTCAGGCGATAAATTCGATACTGTCTGGGATACCGTCTGCGAATGGGGCAACGTCACCACGCTGGTGCATACTGCCGATGTGATCCTCGAATTTAGCGGCGAACTGCCTTCGGGTTTCCATCGTCACGGCTATTTCAACCTACGCGGAAAGCACGGCATGTCCGGGCATATCAAAGCAGAAAACTGCACACATATTGCCTTGATCGAACGTAAATTCATGGGCATGGACACCGCCTCTATTCTCTTTTTCAATAAGGAAGGCAGCGCCATGCTGAAAATCTTCCTCGGCAGGGATGACCATCGTCAGCTCCTGAGCGAACAAGTCAGCGCCTTCCATGCTCTGGCGGCATCGTTAAAGGAACACGCCTGATGACGCCGTGGCTACTCTTTGGCGCAGGCGGAAAGGGAGTTGGTGCCAGAACGCTTGCACTGGCGCTGGCGGAACAACGTCCGGTCGTTGCTGTCGTTCGTCATGCCGATGCAGCCAAGAAACTGGCACAACAAGGTGTGCAGGTTTTTACAGGCGACGCCTGTGATGCCAGCGTAGTTGCGGCTGCTTGCCGCGCAGCTGGCCCGGATGCGCTTGTCATCTCAACAATGGGTGGCGCACAGGATTATCTGGCGCACAGAACAGTGATTGATGAGGCCGAAAAAGCCGGTATCAAGCGCATGATTCTGGTGACCTCTTTGGGATGCGGAGATAGCTGGCCGTTTTTATCAGATCGCGCCAAAGCCGCGTTTGGTCAGGCGGTACGGGAAAAAACGCTGGCGGAAAGCTGGCTGCAAACCAGCCAACTTGACTACGCCATTCTCCGTCCAGGCGGTCTGCTTGATGGCGCAGCAACGGGCAAAGCGTTACGGATACAAAATCAGGAGTGTCATGGTTTTGTCCGCCGTGCCGATGTCGCTACACATATTGCTGAACTGGCCAGTCAGCCGACACTCAACAAGCAGATCTACGGTCTGATTGAACCGGATCTGAAACCGGCGTAATCCCCTCCCGGCGCGGAATATCCGCGCCGTAATGTTGTAATGGAGTTTTGCGTGTTCAAGGATTCATTGTCTTCCGCCAGTGTCTTTATGGGGCTATCACTCTTATTGCTTGCCCTGGTGCTGTTCGGCGCCAGTCAGGGAGCGTTAAAGATCAGTTTTGATGCCCTTTTTGATGAGGAATACCGCGATATCTGGCTAAATATTCGCCTGCCTCGCGTTTTACTGGCAGTGCTGGTAGGCGCAGCGTTGGCAACCGCCGGGGTGATTATGCAGGGGCTTTTTCGCAACCCCATGGCTGACCCTGGATTACTCGGCGTCAGTAGCGGTTCGGCATTAATGGTTGGCGTTGCTATTGTGCTGCCCTTTTCCTTCCCGGTGATGCTGGTGCTCTATGAGCAAATGGTATTTGCCATCGCCGGTAGTTTAGTGGTCTGCACCATCATTTTTCTCATCACGCAGCGCCATCGCGATGGCAGCATGATGCAATTGTTACTGGCCGGGATCGCCATCAACGCCCTGTGCGGTGCGGCGATTGGCATCCTGAGCTATATCGGCGATGAACAGCAGCTACGACAACTCACACTGTGGATGATGGGCAATCTTGGACAGGCGCAATGGCCGACGTTATTGGTCGCCAGTTCATTCATTCTGCCAGCCATTATCGCGACAACCTGTCTCGCCGGAACGCTAAATTTGCTGCAACTTGGTGATGAAGAAGCCCACTACCTCGGCGTGAACGTTAAACGTAAACGCCAGCAATTACTGTTGATTAGCTCACTGCTGGTTGGCGCTGCCGTATCGGTAAGCGGAATTATCGGTTTTATAGGCCTGGTGATCCCACATCTGATTCGCATGACGACCGGGGCAAATCACCGCTGGTTAATCCCTTGTTCCGCCCTCGCCGGCGCCTGTTTATTGCTGATGGCAGACACACTTGCCCGCACGCTAGTACAGCCAGCAGAAATGCCCGTGGGATTATTAACCAGCCTGCTTGGCGGCCCTTATTTTATGTGGTTGATTCTGCGCAACCGGAGGATCACATGATCAGCGCCCAGAACCTGGTTTATAGCCTTCAGGGACGGCGTCTGACTGACAATGTCTCGCTGACTTTTCCCGGCGGAGAAATTGTTGCCATTCTCGGCCCTAATGGCGCGGGAAAATCCACGTTGCTTCGCCAGCTAACCGGCTATCTTCAACCAGATAGCGGCGAATGCCGGTTGTTTAATAAGCCATTAAATGAATGGTCAATCACCGAACTGGCGAAACACCGGGCCGTGATGCGTCAAAATAGCCACATGGCGTTTCCATTCAGCGTAAAGGAAGTGATCCAGATGGGGCGGCATCCACATCGTACCGGCAATCAGAGCGGTGAAACGGTGCAGATTATGGCGTTATGCGACTGTCAGGCACTCGCTAACCGCGACTACCGGCAATTATCCGGCGGTGAACAACAGCGTGTGCAATTGGCTCGCCTGCTGGTGCAACTCTGGGAACCAGTCCCCTCACCGAAATGGTTATTTCTTGATGAACCAACGTCGGCGCTGGATATTCACCATCAACAACATCTGTTTCGTTTATTACGCCAGTTGGTTCGCGAACGGCAATTTAACGTCTGCTGCGTATTGCACGATCTTAATCTTGCAGCCCGTTATGCTGACCGTGTTGTTTTGATGCAAAAAGGAAAGGTTGTTGCAAATGGCAAACCGCAGGACGTATTGACACAGCAGGCGCTGACAATGCTCTATGGCGCGGATATTACCGTGCTAAAAGATCCGGCTAACCATTCACCACTGATCGTCCTCGATCATTAAAACCAACAGGAGTACCGCTCTGGTACTCCTGCCGAATAAATAACGATACAGATTAGCTAATTGAAACGCCTTTCACCCCTGCCATGCCTTTTAATAATCGCAACAGCTCTTCTATCGATGTCGTGGCATGAAGCTGGATATCAATGGAAACCACTTCATGATCTTCATTTTCTTGCAACGAAACTAAATCTGTTTTTATTTTTTGCTGCTTAAACCAGTCGAGCATTGATACCGTATTACCGTTCACTAACGTCAGCTGTAAATGGTAATTTTTGTTCATCAGGCGGAAGGTTAATTGATGGAAGACTTCCAGCACCAGCAAGGTCATCACGGAACCGTAAATCCCCAGTTCATACATGCCGCTACCAATCACCATACCGATGGCTGCCGTTACCCAAATATCCGCAGCGGTAGTTAAACCGACAATATTTTGATTGCGAACGAGGATGTTCCCCGCACCGATAAATCCGACGCCAGTGACGACCTGAGCGGCAATACGGCTGGGATCAAGACCGACATGATCCAACGCCAGCACATCAGCAAAACCATATTTCGACACAATCATGAACAGCGCGCTGCCCATACCAATCAAGACATGTGTGCGTAACCCGGCTCCTTTGCCGCGCATTTGCCTTTCCATGCCAATAGCACCACAAGCAATTGCGGTCAGGATCAAACGAATAATAAATTCGGTAGTCATATAAAAACGCAAAAAGGAGCAGCAAGATGGCTCGGCTTGCTACTCCTTTTTGCTTTATTCCTGTTAATTCGGCAGGACATTTGCCAATTTATCTTTAAAGGTATACAAATTTTTCTGCGGATTTTTCTTACAATATTCAATCACTTTAGGAATCTGAGTCAGGTCGGTTTCATTTAAGGTTACAGTATCACCACCTTTATAAACCGTTTCTTCATGCAGCATCCACCATGCAACAGGTGTCATCGCTTTCGGATTCAGGTCAATAAATTCCTGACAAGTCATATCTTTAGCAGATTCATTAGCCGCCATCGCAGATTGCGCATTAACCAATGACAGTGCCGCTACAGCGCCAACGAAAACAATGGCTTTACGTAGAGATGCAATATTCATTTTACAACCCATTCAATAAATAATTGATATATGAACAGGAGGATTACCTGCTTTATAAGCAAGATATTCCGGCCTGTTCAATATTTAAGGAAATACGATGTAACGCATTCCCGTAATTACATATCTTTCTTAATTTTGTCCCATTCGCCTTTAACTTTATCTTTAAAGCTGGCTTTTTTATCCTGGGTACAAGCCTGAACGATCGCAGGGGTTACGGTTGCAATACCCTGAACATCTAAAACCGCATCTTCCGGTTTGTCTTTATTATTCAGAGCCTCAGCAAAACCGACAGCAGTCGGCTGGAAGGATTCGTCTACAGCCAGGAAGTCTTCACAGGTCCAGGAGTTGACAGGTTTTTTATTGTCAGCTGCTTTTTGCGCATCGGCTGCATTGCTCACTACAGGCAGAAGAAGCAGACCACCAAGAATAACGCCTAATACTTTTTTCATCGTAATATCCTCAACTATAAAGTGAAAGAGCCGTCACGAATCAATTTCGACATTGAGGTTATAACCTGGTTTTCTGGGTATGTCATGTTGAGACAAAATATCAAAATCAGATATTTTTATTCTAATACAATAGGTTACATGGTCATCACGCACAGTAATTAGGAAATTTTTATTAAATCAACTGCATTCTCAGATGCATTTTTGGCATAGATTGATAGCAGGGGTTTTCCTTCTTAAATTTATAGGGTGGTTCTATGTTATATATAGATAAGGCAACAATTTTGAAGTTTGATCTGGATATGCTTAAGAAGCATCGTAGAGCGATACAGTTTATTGCTGTACTGCTATTCATCGTCGGTTTACTGTGTATCAGTTTCCCGTTTGTTTCTGGTGATATTCTAAGCACGGTAGTTGGCGTATTATTAATCTGCTCTGGTATTGCACTTATTGTTGGATTATTCAGCAACCGCAGTCATAATTTCTGGCCTGTATTATCGGGGTTCCTTGTGGCAGTAGCCTATTTATTGATCGGCTATTTCTTTATCCGCGCACCGGAACTTGGGATTTTCGCCATTGCAGCGTTTATTGCGGGTCTGTTCTGCGTCGCAGGGGTTATTCGCCTGATGAGCTGGTATCGTCAGCGTTCAATGAAAGGTAGCTGGCTACAACTCGTTATTGGTGTGCTGGATATCGTCATTGCCTGGATATTCCTTGGCGCAACACCAATGGTTTCTGTGACATTGGTATCTACCCTGGTAGGGATCGAACTCATATTTAGCGCCGCCAGCCTGTTCAGTTTTGCTAGTTTGTTCGTTAAAAAATAATAACTAGCCGACGTATCTCCGCTCTATTTTTTAGCCTGCCTCATAGTTACGCACAATGATTATGAGGCAGCTAACACCTACACCACCGCATGGCTACCTTGATAAAACACGTACTATCATTGAAATAAATCGCGCACAGCGATTAAATCAACTATCTGAAATTTTTGTTTTTTTTATTTATTTCACGGCGAATTAGCCATTTCAAACATTATCATGGCTGATATTTTTCGTTGTCAGGTTTAATGTTTTAGAAGTGCTGTGAGAAAGTGAACTGAAGGTTCCATAAACATCGATGCTATGGGTAGATAAACGAATATTCCAGAGTTTATTTTTTCACTATCAATGCACTAAAAGAAAGCTGGCAATCCAATTGCCAGCTTAAATAGAAACAAGGAGACTCAATATTTAAATCGGATTACGCTTTAACTTTAGTAATATTCTTCAGAGATCACAAATGGATTATTTATAACTTATTCTTGGGTAGAAGTCCGCAGCGTGTTAATGTTTTGTTTATTAATTACAAATCAATAACAACCAGGAATCTTACCTAGGATCAATATATGGACCAGATGATGGCTAAATCTGAAGTTTTGATTAGTGTTAATAGACGTATTAGTTCACGAAGGGCAAGGTTCTTATAGGCGTTTACTATATTGAACACCATATTCGGACATGGATGTAAATAATGAAAGGGACAACATGTTCGAAACGATAACGGCTAAGGAGCAAGTTATGATTTTTCTCATGACGAAGGATTCTTTTCTTTTACAGGGCTTTTTGCAGTTGAAAGATAATCACGAAATGATAAAAATCAATTCCCTGTCAGAGCTCAAAAGCATAGGCAACAAACCATTCAAGGTGATCATTGATACCTA
Source organism: Escherichia sp. Marseille-Q3837 (assembly GCF_916618735.1). Lineage (NCBI taxonomy): Bacteria > Pseudomonadati > Pseudomonadota > Gammaproteobacteria > Enterobacterales > Enterobacteriaceae > Escherichia > Escherichia sp. Marseille-Q3837. The sequence continues at coordinate 654,437 of NZ_CAKAKC010000001.1, forward strand.
TCATAATCATATCCTTGATGAAGAAGCTATTAAGTTTCTTGAGAAATTAGATGCCGAAAGAATCATTGTTCTGGCACCTTATCACATCAGTAAACTGAAAAGTCAGTCGCCTATTTATTTTATCAGCCGCAAAGAAAGTATTAAAAACCTGATTGATATTACTTATGGAAAACACTTACCCCATAAGAATTCTCAATTATGTTTCTCGCATAATCAATTCAAAATTATGCAACTGATTCTGAAAAACAAAAATGAAAGTAATATCACATCAACACTGAATATTTCGCAGCAAACGTTAAAGATCCAGAAATTCAATATCATGTACAAGCTGAAACTGAGACGTATGAGCGACATCGTGACTCTGGGAATTTCTTCTTATTTTTAATAAGGAGCCGATGTGACCCAGCGATAATTGTCTGAAATTAATGGCTGGCATGACGAGGGATGCAAATGCTGACTCCATTACTCCCGGTGATAGCCCAAGGAGAAGCGAAAACGAACTTATTCCCCTGGTTTATGTATCCACCAGTAGAAACCTTCGTTGCCCGGATGCAGACAGAGACTGTCGGCAGAACGGCAACATTTTTTTTGCCATTAACGTCACAATATTGGTCACTCTGCCTACATGCTTCCTCGCTGGCTTACAACCTCATGACTTGCATTATGCCGCTGGTCTGTAAATCCCTCATACCTCACCCCACGCGTAATTCAAAGAACCGTTATTTCTCACGAGTTTTCAGGGACTAAAATGAACAGAAAAACAATACTGTTAATACCGTTGTTATTCTGCGGCGCGATACTCACCGCCTGCGATGACAAATCGACGGAAAATGCCGCCGCCATGACACCTGAAGTGGGTGTGGTGACACTCTCTCCCGGTTCGGTCAATGTGATGAGCGAACTGCCCGGCAGAACAGTTCCTTATGAAGTTGCTGAGATACGTCCCCAGGTGGGCGGCATTATCATTAAACGCAACTTTATCGAAGGCGATAAAGTTAACCAGGGCGACTCGCTGTATCAGATTGATCCTGCACCCTTACAGGCAGAGCTGAACTCTGCCAAAGGTTCGCTGGCGAAAGCTCTCTCCACCGCCAGCAATGCCCGCATCACCTTTAACCGCCAGGCATCGTTGCTGAAGACCAACTACGTTAGCCGTCAGGATTACGACACCGCGCGCACCCAACTGAATGAGGCAGAAGCCAATGTCACCGTCGCCAAAGCGGCTGTTGAGCAGGCGACGATCAATCTGCAATACGCGAATGTCACCTCGCCGATTACGGGCGTCAGCGGAAAATCGTCGGTAACCGTCGGCGCATTAGTTACTGCTAATCAAGCTGATTCCCTGGTCACTGTGCAGCGTCTGGATCCGATTTATGTCGATCTCACGCAGTCGGTGCAGGATTTTTTGCGCATGAAAGAAGAGGTCGCCAGTGGGCAGATCAAGCAGGTTCAGGGCAGTACGCCTGTGCAGCTTAATCTGGAAAATGGCAAACGTTACAGCCAGACCGGCACGCTGAAATTTTCCGACCCGACAGTAGATGAAACCACGGGTTCCGTCACGTTGCGCGCGATCTTCCCCAATCCAAAGGGTGACTTACTGCCAGGCATGTACGTCACAGCGTTAGTGGATGAAGGTAGTCGCCAGAATGTGTTACTGGTGCCGCAGGAAGGCGTTACTCACAACGCTCAGGGTAAAGCGACGGCACTCATTCTGGATAAAGACGATGTCGTGCAGTTACGCGAAATTAACGCTACCAAAGCTATCGGAAATCAGTGGGTTGTTACCTCTGGTTTGCAAGCTGGCGATCGGGTGATCGTTTCCGGTTTGCAACGCATACATCCGGGTATCAAAGCACGCGCAATTTCCTCCAGCCAGGAAAACGCCAGCACCGAATCGAAACAATAACGTTGCAGGCTTAAGGGGACTTTCATGGCTAACTATTTTATTGATCGCCCGGTTTTTGCCTGGGTACTTGCCATTATTTTGATGCTCGCAGGCGGTCTGGCGATCATGAACTTACCGGTTGCGCAATATCCGCAGATTGCGCCGCCAACCATCACCGTCAGCGCCACCTATCCGGGCGCTGATGCGCAAACAGTAGAAGACTCGGTCACTCAGGTGATTGAGCAAAATATGAATGGGCTTGATGGCCTGATGTATATGTCATCAACCAGCGATGCAGCAGGTAATGCATCCATCACCCTGACCTTTGAGACGGGAACATCGCCCGATATCGCGCAGGTTCAGGTACAAAATAAACTGCAACTCGCCATGCCATCGCTCCCCGAAGCGGTACAGCAACAAGGAATTAGCGTCAATAAATCGAGCAGCAATATCCTGATGGTGGCGGCGTTTATCTCTGATAACGGCAGCCTCAACCAGTACGACATCGCGGACTATGTGGCGTCTAATATTAAAGACCCTCTAAGCCGTACCGCAGGCGTCGGTAGCGTACAGCTCTTTGGTTCAGAGTATGCCATGCGTATCTGGCTGGATCCGCAAAAACTCAATAAATACAATCTCGTTCCTTCTGATGTTATTTCCCAAATCAAAGTACAAAACAACCAGATTTCCGGCGGTCAACTGGGGGGGATGCCACAGGCGGCAGACCAGCAACTGAACGCCTCAATCATTGTGCAGACGCGTCTACAAACGCCGGAAGAATTTGGCAAAATCCTGCTAAAAGTTCAGCAAGATGGTTCGCAAGTATTGCTGCGCGACGTTGCTCGCGTCGAGCTGGGGGCGGAAGATTATTCCACCGTGGCGCGCTATAACGGCAAACCTGCTGCCGGTATCGCCATCAAACTGGCTACCGGGGCAAACGCGCTCGATACCTCGCGGGCAGTAAAAGCAGAACTCAACCGCTTATCAGCCTATTTCCCCGCCAGCCTGAAGACGGTTTATCCTTACGACACCACACCGTTTATCCAAATTTCAATTCAGGAAGTTTTCAAAACGCTGGTTGAGGCGATCATCCTCGTCTTCCTGGTCATGTACCTGTTTTTACAAAACATTCGCGCTACGATTATCCCGACTATCGCCGTGCCGGTGGTTATTCTCGGTACGTTCGCGATTTTGTCGGCGGTCGGTTTTACCATCAACACCCTCACCATGTTCGGGATGGTGTTAGCTATAGGGCTTCTGGTAGATGACGCCATCGTGGTGGTGGAAAACGTCGAGCGCGTGATAGCGGAAGATAAACTGCCGCCGCAGGAAGCGACGCATAAATCGATGGGGCAAATCCAGCGTGCGTTGGTCGGGATTGCCGTTGTTCTGTCCGCCGTGTTTATGCCAATGGCCTTTATGAGCGGCGCGACCGGGGAAATTTATCGCCAGTTCTCCATTACGCTGATTTCATCCATGTTGCTTTCGGTGTTTGTGGCGATGAGCCTGACCCCGGCACTTTGCGCCACCATTCTGAAAGCCGCACCGGAAGGTGGTCACAAACCGAACGCCTTGTTCGAACGCTTCAACCATCTGTTTGAAAAATCGACTCAGCACTATACCGACAGCACCCGCTCACTGCTGCGTTGCACTGGTCGTTACATGGTGGTTTACCTGCTGATTTGTGCGGGGATGGCGGTGCTGTTCCTGCGTACACCGACCTCTTTCTTACCGGAAGAGGATCAGGGGGTCTTTATGACCACCGCGCAGTTACCGTCAGGTTCCACCATGGTTAACACCACGAAAGTGCTGCAACAGGTGACAGATTACTATCTGACAAAAGAGAAAAATAATGTCCAGTCGGTGTTTACCGTTGGCGGCTTTGGCTTCAGCGGTCAGGGGCAAAACAACGGTCTGGCGTTTATCAGCCTCAAGCCGTGGTCTGAACGTGTCGGCGAGGAAAACTCAGTGACCGCAATCATTCAGCGGGCAATGGTGGCTCTGAGCAGTATCAATAAAGCGATGATTTTCCCGTTCAACTTACCTGCGGTAGCGGAGCTGGGTACAGCATCAGGTTTTGATATGGAACTACTGGACAACGGCAACCTGGGGCACGAAAAGCTGACCCAGGCGAGAAACGAGTTGTTGTCGCTGGCAGCACAATCACCCGATCAGGTAACAGCGGTTCGCCCGAACGGCCTGGAAGATACACCGATGTTCAAAGTGAACGTCAACGCCGCGAAAGCCGAAGCGATGGGCGTGGAACTGTCTGATATCAACCAGACCCTCTCTACCGCCTTCGGCAGTAGCTACGTCAATGACTTCCTCAATCAGGGGCGTGTGAAAAAAGTGTATGTCCAGGCAGGAACGCCGTTCCGTATGCTGCCGGACAACATCAACCAATGGTATGTACGCAACGCCTCTGGCACGATGGCGCCGCTTTCTGCCTATTCTTCAACAGAATGGACCTACGGTTCGCCGCGACTGGAACGTTACAACGGCATTCCGTCGATGGAGATTTTAGGGGAAGCCGCTGCCGGGAAAAGTACCGGTGACGCAATGAAATTTATGGCGGATCTGGTCGCTAAACTTCCGGCGGGCGTCGGCTACTCCTGGACCGGGTTGTCATATCAGGAAGCGTTATCATCCAACCAGGCTCCCGCACTGTATGCCATTTCACTGGTCGTGGTGTTCCTCGCCCTCGCCGCGCTGTATGAAAGCTGGTCAATTCCGTTCTCGGTGATGTTAGTTGTACCGTTGGGTGTCATTGGTGCATTACTGGCAACTGACCTGCGCGGCTTAAGCAATGACGTCTACTTTCAGGTCGGATTGCTGACCACCATCGGGCTTTCCGCCAAGAACGCCATCCTGATCGTCGAATTTGCGGTTGAGATGATGCAGAAAGAAGGCAAAACACCGGTAGAAGCGATTATCGAAGCGGCGCGGATGCGTTTACGCCCAATCCTCATGACCTCTCTGGCCTTTATTCTCGGCGTACTGCCGCTGGTTATCAGTCATGGCGCAGGTTCCGGCGCACAAAACGCGGTAGGTACAGGCGTTATGGGGGGGATGTTTGCAGCAACTGTGCTGGCAATTTACTTCGTTCCCGTCTTTTTTGTCGTTGTGGAACATCTCTTTGCCCGCTTTAAAAAAGCGTAACGTATGAATGAGAGTAAGGTTGAACATGAGCGTTCAGCCTTACTCTTTCCTCGCAACCACTCACTACTCAACAACCAGCTAATCGTGAGGAATACCAGACTTAACAAACAGCAGTGAAAGTAGAAACCACTCCAGCCATTGGTCATCAATTTGAACAGCACAATACAGACCAGCATTCCCGTAATTATATGAATTGTTAGCTTAATAATCCCAAACATGCCGCGTCTTTTCCTCCTGAAAATACTAATACCCGTTTGCGAACTGCCAAAGAGAACTTGCCGTTGGTTCCGGCAGAGATAATCAGGAAAGATTTTTACATGCAGCGACTGTGAGATCCTGACCAATACCCAAATGAGATATGCAATCAGGAGAAGGTTCCCGGCGAATGCTGTGCAAACTGATGTGGTGTGACGCCATAATATTGTCGAAATGTATTTATAAAGTACGACGTACTGCTATACCCACATTTTTCAGCAATGGTATGTAGAGGAACTTGCCGTAACTCAAGTAGTCTTCTGGCCATCGACATCCTCGAGGCGAGTAATATTTTACTGAAGCAAGTATTTTCTTCCTGCAACTTTTTTTTGATTAAGCTCTCACTGGTATACATTGTTTCTGCGATATCACGCAGATACCAACGCCTGGCTATATCAAAGCTAATAATACGTTCAACTTTCCCCGATACAGTGCTGATACTGTTAAAAAGTAAAGGGATAAGCTCTTTCTTATGAGAAAACATTGATAAGCAGGAAAGATAGAGCATATTGCTCAATATAGGAGAATTTACAGCGGATTTAGCAAAACTATCAAAAATCGCTATCACCAGAGGCATTGGCGGTTCTGGGTTAATTAATAAACGATTTTTGTTATGTAGCCCCAAATTATGTGGTGCCTGACGAATATTTTGTAAGTAATGACAAACCGTCAGCTCATCGATATCCAAACGTCGCGTATCATGTGAACAAAACGAAAAATCGTCTGCCAAATTTTTCTCCAGTAGTAGAATACTCGCTTTGTTCAACGATATTTTTTGCTGTTCATGATAAATATCAAACGAACGGCAGGCGAGGATCACCGAGCAAACATGAGCCATGACTATCCCTTATATTCCATTACTGCGATTATTTCAATTTCAGTATACTGATGAAATGATGCCTGACTGTTCTTCAGGACTAAAACTGCCATATTTAGTAGGATCATACTTTACCTATTACGCAAATTTGCATAACAGTTAATTAGAAATAAGTAAATACAATAATAATATATTTTTAAAAATCGTATAGCCTATGTTTATAAAAATTTGGCTGATCTTATCTCCAGCAAACGTTATATTTAACTTACTGAGAGCACAAAAGTTTCCCGTGCCAACAGGGAGTGTTATAACGGTTTATTAGTCTGGAGACGGCAGACTATCCTCTTCCCGGTCCCCTATGCCGGGTTTTTTTTATGTTCGGGCAGACGTTGTAATCTTATTCTTACAGCCGAACTCTAAAATTTTCTTCTGTAACAAGTCTTGCCATTGAGTCGCCATTGAACTTTCCTTGTGCTATTTGTTCCTGATACTCTGTGGGTGTCATCCCATAATAATTTCGAAAAACGTAAATAAAATATGACATGCTGTTATAGCCACAGGACATTGCCACGCGTTTTATTGGAATACCAGGCATTACAACAAGTTGTAATGCACGCTGCATTCTACATGCGGTGAGCAGTTGTGAATAAGACGTATCTTCTTCACGCAATTTTTTCTTTAACAGACTCTGACTCATCAGTAACTCGTTGGCGATCTGTGATAATGTCCATTGATGAGCGATATTATTGTTGATAACTGTACAAACTCGCGTGCGCGTATTGGGATGTAATATGTTCACCAGTAGCGGTATAAACTGCTCATCCTCAAGAAAAACGGACAATAATGCAAATATTAATGCTCTTTTGCGCAATACCTCACCATAGCGGAGATTAGTTTGCTGCGAGAGTTGCATAACTTCCTGAAAAAATGGAATTTCTCTGGCACAGTGGTGAATAATTAACGAAGGTACTTTTTTATGAGCATGAAAATTTAACACCTCCTCCTTGAGAATCTGGAGGAATAATGAAAGCGTTTCCTTCGTGACAAATACTATATTTTCTAAGGAATTAGAAACTAAAACATGATTTGCATCCGCGCAGACCAAATCACCGCCATTAAAATAGCGATATTCACCATCAGCCATGGTGAGAATATATTTATGTCTTGCGTACGCAATGAGACAAGTGCCATGTTGTGATTGCATAGTTGACTTAATATAACATAAACATATTACTGTTTATTAATGTAGCACGCATTATATCTAAGTCAAATTTACTGGCATATAAATTTAAACGAAGCGGTGAGAAAAATGATAATGAGTGGAATAAATTACGCAGAATTATGGTGTTTATAATACAAAAAATGAATAGATAAAAATGCAAGATAATGAATACCAGGCGAATAATACCTTAAGGTGATATTTCACTTATATCATTATAATTTATAAACATTCATACATTATACAACTTAATAACAATATGAATATAAACCAATATTTCCGGGTTATATTCTGGTCGAACTCTCAGCCCCGGCTTGCTAGCCGGGGCTGAGATTCCTTATAACATCCTGTTATCAGGTATGTTTAAAGCTGTTCTGCTGAGCAATACCCTGCAGTTTCGGGTGATCGCTGAGATATTTCAGGGAGGCTTTGTAGTCTTCCAGCAACAATTCAGCGAAGTCCATTTCGAAACCACGACGGCACATAATACGCATCACCACAATGTCGGTGGCTTCACCGCCGAGGGTAAAGGCCGGAACCTGCCAGCCGCGCAGACGCAGACGTTCAGAGAGGTCATACAGGGTGTATCCCGGATTTTCCCCGTCTTTCAGTTTGAAGCAAACCGCCGGAATACCTTCGTCCGGGCGACCTGTACAGATGAACTCATACGGTCCCAGTTTAGCGATTTCATCCGCCAGGTAAGTGGCGACCTGATAAGAGGCGTTTTGTACTTTGGTGTAACCCTCACGACCGAGGCGCAGAAATTCATAGTATTGCGCAATCACCTGACCGGCAGGGCGAGAGAAGTTGATGGCGAAAGTCCCGATTTGCCCGCCAAGATAGTCAACGTTGAACACCAGTTCTTTCGGCAGTGCTTCTTCATCACGCCAGATAACCCAGCCGCAGCCCAGCGGAGCCAGACCGAATTTATGGCCTGAAGCACTGATCGATTTCACGCGCGGCAGGCGGAAGTCCCAGACAATATCCGGAGCCACGAACGGTGCCAGGAAGCCACCGCTGGCGGCGTCGATGTGCATGTCGATGTCGATACCGGTGTCGGCCTGGAATTTATCCAGCGCATCGTGCAGCGGTTGCGGGAACTCATAGTTACCGGTGTAGGTCACACCAAAAGTCGGCACCACGCCGATGGTGTTTTCGTCGCAGGCTTCAATCATGCGTTTCGGATCCATGAACAACTGACCGGGGCGCATAGGGATCTCGCGCAGTTCCACATCCCAGTAGCGGGCAAATTTATGCCAGCAGATTTGCACCGGCCCGCACACCAGGTTGGGTTTATCGGTCGGTTTACCTGCGGCTTCCATTCGTTTGCGCCAACGCCATTTCATTGCCATCCCACCGAGCATACAGGCCTCGGAAGAACCAATGGTGTTGGTGCCAACGGCCTGACCGTTTTTCGGCGCAGGCGCGTGCCACAGGTCGGCAACCATGTTTACACAACGCAGGTCGATAGCTGCGGACTGCGGATATTCTTCTTTATCGATCCAGTTTTTGTTGATCGACAGATCCATCAGCTTATGAACATTTTCGTCGTCCCAGGTCTGGCAAAATGTGGCAAGGTTTTGTCGGGCATTGCCATCCAGGTATAATTCATCATTGATAATCTGGAATGCGATGTCATCGCGCATTTCGTGCAGCGGAAAACGTTTAGATTCCGCGGGTGATGCTGCCAACTTACTGATTTAGTGTATGATGGTGTTTTTGAGGTGCTCCAGTGGCTTCTGTTTCTATCAGCTGTCCCTCCTGTTCAGCTACTGACGGGGTGGTGCGTAACGGCAAAAGCACTGCCGGACATCAGCGCTATCTCTGCTCTCACTGCCGTAAAACATGGCAACTGCAGTTCACTTACACCGCTTCTCAACCCGGTACGCACCAGAAAATCATTGATATGGCCATGAATGGCGTTGGATGCCGGGCAACCGCCCGCATTATGGGCGTTGGCCTCAACACGATTTTCCGCCATTTAAAAAACTCAGGCCGCAGTCGGTAACCTCGCGCATACAGCCGGGCAGTGACGTCATCGTCTGCGCGGAAATGGACGAACAGTGGGGATACGTCGGGGCTAAATCGCGCCAGCGCTGGCTGTTTTACGCGTATGACAGGCTCCGGAAGACGGTTGTTGCGCACGTATTCGGTGAACGCACTATGGCGACGCTGGGGCGTCTTATGAGCCTGCTGTCACCCTTTGACGTGGTGATATGGATGACGGATGGCTGGCCGCTGTATGAATCCCGCCTGAAGGGAAAGCTGCACGTAATCAGCAAGCGATATACGCAGCGAATTGAGCGGCATAACCTGAATCTGAGGCAGCACCTGGCACGGCTGGGACGGAAGTCGCTGTCGTTCTCAAAATCGGTGGAGCTGCATGACAAAGTCATCGGGCATTATCTGAACATAAAACACTATCAATAAGTTGGAGTCATTACCGATTCCGCGATAGTGGAAATTGCCTTTGCGCCAAAACGCGAGTCGAGTAGTTCTGAGCGGAAATCCGTTAACAGCTTCTGGTCCATTTCGAACTCCTTAAATTTATTTGAAGGCAATAAAAAAGTAGGATTTATCTGGAATGGACGCAAGGCGTTACGGGTGTAATTTAAATAACAAAATCCTAAACAGAAAAAAGGCTTTTTATAATATAAACATTTAACATGATAATATTAAAAACAGACTTTATTATCGTAATAAAAATCGCCCAAACATTCCTGTCGGGCGATCGAATTAATTATTGTTTATCCTGCATATACGGTGTGTAAACTCCGTTCAGGCTGTGCAAGAAAGCCACGATATCATCCACATCCTCCTGCGGCAGCTCTTTACCGACCTGGTAGCGCAGCATCAGTTTCACCGCCCCGTCCAGCGTCGGCACATCACCGCGATGGAAGTACGGTGCCGTTAGCGCAACGTTACGCAAACCGGGTACTTTCTGACGCAGTTTATCGCGTTCTTCTTTAGTTACATTCATACGGCCAATATCTGCCGCCGTAATTTCACCAAAATTAAAGTCTTTTTTCAGACCCAGCGGTTCGAAGGAACGTCCACCGAGAATAATACCGCCATGACACGTTGCACACTTATTATCTTTAAATAATTGATAACCTTTTTTCTGCTGCGCCGTCAGCGCATTTTCATCACCACGCAACCATTTATCAAACGGTGAATCCGGCGTAATTAATGTTTTCTCAAATTCAGCAATTGCGTCAGTAATATTTTCACCACTGAAACCTTGCGGATAAACTTTGAGGAACTGCGCTTTCAGCACAGGATCTTTTTCCAACTTCGCAATGATTTCGTCCCAGGATTTGGACGCCATTTCAATCGGATTCAGCGGCGGCCCACCCGCCTGATCCTGCAATGTTGCCGCACGACCATCCCAGAACTGCTCAACGTTAAATACTGAGTTAAATACCGTCGGCGCGTTAATCGGCCCAACTGCGCCACCAACACCAATCGATGTTTTTCTGCCATCGACGCCCCCCGCATTCAACGCATGGCAATGAGCGCATGAAATGGTGCTATCAGCCGATAAACGGGGATCGTGATACAGCGCAAAACCCAACGCCACTTTTTGCGCATCGGTAGGCAGTTTTTGCGGGATGGGCTGCACCGGTTCATTGCGATGCTCCGGCGCAGTGTCATTACTGGCGTAATATTCCGCGCGCTGTTTTGCAATCCAGGCCAGTATTTCCGCCCGCTCTTCATCACTCACCTTACCCGCCCAGTGTAGCGCGGTATAACGCGTTGGTGGCATAGTTTCATACTGCATCACCCATTCAATCTTGTTCAGATCGCTTTGCGAAACGGGTTTATCTGCCAGCAGAGCCGCACGCACTGCCTCGAGGTTAAAAGATTTATATCCGAGCCTAATGTCGTAATCCATCAACTGTTTCGCGCCAGGAATATAATAATAGACGGGTAATTCTGCGGAAGGCGTATGGCAATAGTCGCATCCTTTTTCGCGGAGAAAACCTAAAACCTTATTATTTTCACTGACAGCTGATGCCTGAACATTAGCCTGTTTACTGCGTTTATTATCGTGGTACCACACATAACCAGATAATCCTAAATAGCAAATCGCGACGCCAGCCAGGCCGATCGCGGTAATACGTGAGACCATTTTCATTATTCTTCCCTCACGGTAGTGAGTTATTGTGACCCAGAAAATTTTCCAGAATGCTGCAAACGTCTCTGCGAGACAAAGCCATCATAAAAAACAGGGAGATACGCTTTTTGATAGGAATCAATCAATTACATGAATATAAACTATCAATAAGATAGCCTGTGCCTATTACCCAGATCAGGAATGGCATATCATGATTACGGGGGAGACCATGATTGAATGTTCTGAAAATGAAAAACAACACGAAATCCGTATTTTTATAAATTCCATTGATATTAGCGCGTTATATTTTTTGTCCCATTAATAAACGTGATCCACCGCACGCTTCGTCGCCCATCGACCGGAGCGAATGACTACGCTTAAAGGAAAGCCGATAATTAGCGACGAATTTCGGAGGTCGGATCCTTATGCTCAATCAGAAAATTCAAAACCCTAATCCAGACGAACTGACGATCGAGGTCGATCTCTGTTATGAGCTGGACCCGTATGAATTAAAACTGGATGAGATGATCGAGGCAGAGCCAGAACCCGAAATGATTGAGGGGCTGCCAGCCTCTGACGCACTAACACCTGCTGACCGCTATCTCGAACTTTTCGAACATGTCCAGTCAGCAAAAATTTTCCCCGACAGTAAAACGTTTCCTGACTGCGCTCCCAAAATGGACCCGCTGGATATCTTAATCCGCTATCGTAAAGTGCGCCGTCATCGTGATTTCGATTTGCGCCGATTCGTTGAAAATCACTTCTGGTTACCGGAGATTTACTCCAGTGAATATGTATCGAACCCGCAAAACTCACTGAAAGAGCATATCGACCAGCTATGGCCGGTATTAACCCGCGAGCCACAGGATCACATCCCGTGGTCTTCTCTGCTGGCGCTGCCGCAGTCGTACATTGTTCCAGGGGGTCGTTTTAGCGAAACCTACTACTGGGATTCCTATTTCACCATGCTGGGGCTGGCGGAAAGCGGGCGTGAAGATTTGCTGAAATGCATGGCCGATAACTTCGCCTGGATGATCGAAAACTATGGGCACATCCCCAACGGCAACCGCACCTATTATTTGAGCCGCTCGCAGCCACCGGTGTTCGCGCTGATGGTGGAGCTGTTTGAAGAAGATGGTGTACGCGGCGCGCGCCGTTACCTTGAGCATCTTAAAATGGAATATGCCTTCTGGATGGACGGCGCAGAATCGCTGATCCCTAATCAGGCCTATCGCCATGTTGTGCGAATGCCCGACGGATCGCTGCTCAACCGTTACTGGGACGATCGCGACACGCCGCGTGACGAATCCTGGCTTGAAGACGTAGAAACCGCAAAACATTCTGGTCGCCCGCCCAACGAGGTGTACCGCGATTTACGCGCGGGCGCAGCTTCTGGCTGGGATTACTCTTCCCGTTGGCTGCGAGACGCGGGTCGCCTGGCGAGCATTCGTACCACTCAGTTCATCCCCATCGATCTTAATGCTTTCCTGTTTAAACTGGAGAGCGCCATCGCCAACATCTCGTCGCTGAAAGGCGATAAGGAGACGGAAACGCTGTTCCGCCAGAAAGCCAATGCCCGCCGCGATGCGGTAAACCATTATCTCTGGGATGATGAAAATGGTATCTACCGCGATTACGACTGGCGGCGCGAACAGCAGGCACTCTTTTCCGCTGCTGCCATTGTGCCGTTATATGTGGGCATGGCGAACCATGAACAGGCCGACCGTCTGGCAAATGCCGTGCGAAGCCGATTACTGACGCCGGGCGGGATTCTGGCAAGCGAGTATGAAACCGGTGAACAGTGGGATAAACCCAACGGCTGGGCACCGTTACAATGGATGGCGATTCAGGGATTTAAAATGTACGGTGATGACCATCTGGGTGATGAGATTGCGCGTAGCTGGCTGAAGACGGTGAATCAGTTCTATCTGGAACAGCACAAACTGATCGAGAAATACCATATTGCCGATGGTATCCCCCGCGAGGGCGGCGGGGGCGAATATCCATTGCAGGATGGCTTTGGCTGGACCAACGGTGTGGTACGCCGTTTAATTGGTTTATACGGCGAACCATAATATTTTTTACAGCCAGCCACTAACGTCCTACTGGCTGTAAAATTATCCTCTTCAGGAGGAGATATTTAGCATCATCGCCGCCTGGGTACGATTTTTCACTTCCAGACGGCGATAGAGCGATTCCAGGTGCGCTTTTACCGTTCCGGTGCTGATATTTAATGCCCGACCAATCTCTTTATTCGATTCGCCCGCCGCCAGCATGGTTAAAATTTCCCGCTGGCGGGCGCTTAACGATTTGAGATCTTTCGTATCCTTTTCCGGCGTGGTTCGCCAGTCACCGGGCAGAAACATCATTCCCATCGCCGCACTATTGACCGCCAACACAAACGTATCGATCGAAGAATCACGCGGTACAATCGCCATCACATTGAAATGAATAACCTCCTGCAACCATCGTTTGTTGCAATCCGAAGCCGTGATTAACACCTTAACCTCAGGAAATTGCACCACGGTTTTTTGCAACAACCAGTAGCAAAACTCCCCATCCTGATCGCCATCGAGCATAACTAAGGCTTCAGGGTAGCTTTCCAGCTTTTGCCATAACTCGTCTGCCTGACCGACGCCCTGAATACCTACGCCTGGAATACGTTGCTGTAAACTGATTTTCATTCCATGAATAAATATTGACTGCCTGTCAAACATGATTATTTGCATTACTGAATCTCCACCTGAATACGTTAAAAAGACTTAAGTAGTGGAAGGGTATTACCCGAGAGACAAAATAAGAATTCGCCATTTGGCGGAGGCCATTCTACAGAGATGAAAGACAGAAAATAGTTACCGATATAAATAGTTACAGCTAAACGCCTGAAATTACATGTCGAGGGCACTATTTAAAAAAATCTTAAGGAATTCCTTATATTTTCGCGCCACGTTCCGATTAACCAGGCCAATTTAGCGCACGCTTTAATAGCATCCATAGTTTAAGAAAGTGACTGGATTACGCACAAATACACAATGTTGTATGTCCGCATTTTATAAAACGAATCAAAATTTTGGCTTTGTGTTGGTTATTTCTCTATGCCGAGACGCGAATCCGCCTTTGATTCTCTAAAATCGCCTCACTTTCAACGTTGCATCGTTGTGAAATCATGCATTAGATGTTAGAAAAACAATAAATAATGCGATATACGCGTTACTGTTTCGCTGTGAACAACAATCGGTAAAAGAAATGGATAAAATTCACGCAATGCAGTTGTTCATCAAGGTTGCGGAGCTGGAGAGTTTTTCCCGCGCGGCGGATTTCTTTGCATTGCCAAAAGGAAGCGTTTCGCGCCAGATACAGGCACTGGAACATCAACTTGGCACCCAGCTTCTCCAGCGCACCACGCGACGGGTCAAACTCACACCTGATGGCATGACCTATTACCAACGGGCAAAAGATGTGTTGAGTAATCTCAACGAACTGGACGGTTTATTTCAGCAGGGCGCCACCAGCATCAGCGGTAAATTGCGCATCGATATCCCATCCGGGATGGCAAAAACCCTGCTACTGCCGCGTCTGCCCGAATTTCTCCATCAATATCCGGGAATTGAACTGGAATTAAGCAGCAATGACCGTCCGGTAGATATTCTTCATGATGGCTTTGATTGCGTAGTACGCACGGGAACGTTGCCCGACGATGGACTCATCACCCGTCCCCTCGGCAAACTGACGATGGTCAACTGCGCCAGTCCGCACTATCTGACGCGCTTTGGTTATCCGCAAAGTCCCGACGACCTGACTTCGCACGCGGTAGTGCATTACACGCCACATCTGGGCGCGCATCCGTTGGGTTTTGAGGTTGCCAGTGTTAATGGCGTCCAGTGGTTTAAGTCCGGCGGTATGTTGACGGTAAACAGTAGAGAAAACTATCTTGCCGCCGGTCTGGCGGGACTGGGGATTATTCAGATCCCCCGCGTCACCGTACGCGAAGCCCTACGCGCCAGACAGCTTATCGAAGTGTTACCCAACTACCGCGCCGAACCACGTTCCATTTCTCTGGTTTACCCACAGCGTCGGGAGCTTTCCCGCCGTGTAAACCTGTTTATGCAGTGGCTGGCTGGCGTGATGAAAGAGTACCTGGACTGACCGACTATACTTTTTAAGAAAGACAACGACAGAAGGACTAAAGAGCGGATGACGCAGGAAAACGAGATCAAACGTCCCACCCAGGATCTGGAGCACGAGCCAATTAAGCATCTGGATAATAGCGATAAAGGCGGCAAAGTTAGCCAGGCGCTGGAAACCGTCACCACCACCGCCGAAAAAATCCAACGCCAACCGATCATCGCACACCTTATTCGCGCGACAGAACGCTTTAACGATCGGCTGGGTAACCAGTTTGGTGCGGCTATCACCTATTTCTCGTTTTTGTCGATGATCCCGATTTTGATGGTGTCGTTTGCCGCAGGGGGTTTTGTGCTGGCCTCCCATCCGATGCTGTTACAGGATATCTTCGATAAGATTCTGCAAAACATCAGCGATCCGACGCTTGCCGCCACGTTGAAAAACACCATCAACACTGCCGTTCAGCAGCGTACTACCGTAGGACTTGTCGGGTTAGCCGTGGCGCTATACTCCGGCATCAACTGGATGGGGAATTTACGTGAAGCAATTCGCGCCCAATCGCGCGATGTCTGGGAACGTTCGCCGCAAGATCAGGAGAAGTTCTGGGTAAAATATCTGCGTGACTTTATTTCGCTGATTGGTTTGTTGATTGCGCTGATTGTGACGCTTTCGATCACCTCGGTTGCCGGTTCTGCGCAACAAATGATTATTAGCGCGCTGCACCTTAATAGCATTGAGTGGCTGAAACCGACGTGGCGGTTGATTGGTCTGGCGATTTCTATCTTTGCCAACTATCTGCTTTTCTTTTGGATCTTCTGGCGCCTGCCACGCCACCGTCCGCGTAGAAAGGCGCTGATTCGCGGGACATTCCTCGCAGCGATTGGTTTTGAAGTGATTAAAATCGTGATGACCTACACCCTGCCGTCGTTGATGAAATCCCCGTCTGGCGCAGCATTTGGTTCCGTGCTGGGGCTGATGGCGTTTTTCTACTTCTTTGCTCGTCTGACGCTGTTTTGTGCGGCGTGGATTGCCACCGCCGAGTACAAAGATGACCCGCGAATGCCGGGGAAAACGCAGCCTTAAAATATGCCGGATGCGGCGTAAACGCCTTATTCGGCCTGGCTCCCCGTAGGCCGGATAAAATGTGCCAGCATCGCATCCGGCTATAATGCGCACATAACCTCTTGAAACTCTTCCCCAGAGCCTCTTAAGCCATCTATTTAGGAGCAAACAATTTCATTCCAACTCATAACCCCAGCATATAAATCCAGTTGGTAACTTTTATTTAACCTAAAACCAGTTTTATTGACTATTTATGAAATTGTGTGAAGCATTTCATAGAAGAAAAATCACCAGCCTAAACATTATTCCCTTTTTGCCTGGTTTTTGACCATTTCCGCGATTTGTTACACATTGAAATATCACTTTTGCTGTGCGTAATATGGCTATTCGTTAGCCAAAAAATAAGAAAAGATTATGCAAGCAACAGCCACAACACTCGAAAATAACCAGGAATTCACGCCGGTAAACTCGCGTAATAAAGTCCTTGTCGCCTCTCTCATTGGCACGGCCATTGAGTTCTTCGACTTTTATATTTACGCCACTGCGGCCGTTATTGTGTTTCCGCATATCTTCTTCCCGCAGGGCGATCCTACGGCAGCAACGCTCCAGTCGCTCGCCACCTTCGCCATTGCCTTCGTCGCGCGCCCCATCGGCTCTGCCGTATTTGGTCATTTTGGCGATCGCGTTGGACGTAAAGCGACGCTGGTCGCCTCGTTGCTAACGATGGGAATTTCGACAGTGGTGATTGGTCTGTTGCCGGGCTATGCCACGATTGGTATTTTCGCCCCGCTGCTGCTGGCGCTGGCTCGATTTGGTCAGGGGCTGGGTTTAGGCGGTGAATGGGGCGGCGCGGCGCTGCTGGCAACTGAAAACGCCCCGCCGCGCAAACGTGCATTGTACGGCTCCTTCCCGCAACTGGGCGCACCGATTGGCTTCTTCTTTGCCAACGGCACTTTCTTGCTGCTTTCCTGGCTACTGACCGACGAACAGTTTATGAGCTGGGGCTGGCGCGTACCGTTTATCTTCTCGGCGGTGCTGGTGATTATCGGCCTGTATGTCCGCGTTTCACTGCATGAGTCGCCGGTGTTTGAGAAAGTCGCTAAAGCGAAAAAGCAGGTGAAAATCCCGCTGGGTACGCTGCTGACCAAACATGTTCGCGTAACCGTACTGGGTACGTTCATTATGCTGGCAACCTATACGCTGTTTTACATCATGACCGTCTACTCGATGACCTTTAGTACCGCCGCCGCGCCAGTTGGGCTTGGCCTGCCGCGTAACGAAGTATTGTGGATGCTGATGATGGCAGTGATTGGTTTTGGCGTGATGGTGCCAGTCGCCGGATTACTGGCTGATGCCTTTGGTCGCCGTAAAAGCATGGTAATCATCACGACGCTGATCATCCTGTTCGCGCTGTTCGCCTTTAACCCGTTGCTCGGTTCTGGCAACCCGATTCTGGTTTTTGCCTTCCTGCTGCTGGGGTTAAGTCTGATGGGGCTGACTTTCGGGCCGATGGGCGCGCTGTTGCCAGAACTGTTCCCGACGGAAGTGCGTTACACCGGAGCATCGTTCTCTTACAACGTATCGTCGATTCTTGGGGCTTCCGTTGCGCCGTATATCGCAGCCTGGTTGCAGACTAACTACGGGTTAGGCGCAGTGGGGTTATATCTGGCGGCGATGGCTGGCTTGACGTTAATTGCCTTGCTGCTGACGCATGAGACGCGGCATCAGTCGTTGTAAGTATCGTGCGGGCTGCCACCCTCACCCCAGCCCTCTCCCTGAAAGGGAGAGGGAGAAAAGCGGAGCGAGATGTTACATCGCGAGCATAACAGCCCTCCCCCCCAGAAAGTGAACGGAAAAGCGGTACTCGTTATTTCAACACGCACAAAACAGTCCCCTCGCCAGAAAGTGAACGGAAAAGTGGTACTCGTTATTTCAACACGCACAAAACAGTCCCCTCGCCCCTTTGGGGAGAGGGTTAGGGTGAGGGGAACACGCTGCTCCCGAATTCACCAGCAAATCTAATCCAACCCCATCACTTCTTCATCTGCGACAAAATCGTCCGGCACTGATTAGCTTCACCTTCTGAAGGTGAGATCAGCGCCAGTAACGCCGCCGCAGGCGTCACCAACGTTGCCAGTGCCGCCGCAACAGCGCCACGGGCAATCAACGGCCCGGCCTTCACACCAGCCTGCGGACTCTTAAACGTCCCACGCACATACAGCGGCGAACGCAGCGTGATAATACGAATCCCTTTGCTCTCCGGATCAATAGTCAAATCCAGTTGCTCCGAAGCAAAACTTGCCGTGCCGGTAACATTGATCAACGCATTCTCAGTATCGAAAGCAAAAATCTGCGGGCGTGCCACACCGTTAGCAATATCCACATTCGCCGCCGCGCAGTTCACCCGCACCTCATCATCACCGAAAATCGCACCGACAATGTAGTTGCCGACATTCAGCCCAACAATCTCCATCAGGTTGCGGCTCACCAGCCCGTCATTCATCAACAATTTCAGATTGCCGTTACTGTTCCCCAGCAGCGCCGCCACCGAGTTACCGCTACCACGCAGTTCAGCATCGCCATTCATTTCTCCCAGCGTTTTCTGCATCAGTTCTACATCCGGCATCAGCTCCTTCAGTTTCAGTCGACGAGCCTGTATATCCGCCCGCCCCTGCATCGGTTTTTTATCCCCTTCCAGATGAATATTCGCCGCAATGCTGCCGCCCGCCATGCCAAATTTCAGCGGTTGCAGACGCAGGTCAGCGTTTTTGAGGATGATATGGGTAGAAAGAGAGCTAATCGGCAAACTGCTGCCATGTTCTATGCGCCGCCCTTTGAAACGAACATCAGCATCCATCGCATCCCATTTATCGGTTTCGAAGCGGTCATAAGGCAGCACTTTGCCCACAGGCTGAACGTTTTTCTCGCCCTTCTTCTGTTCAGAGCGTTTCGACTTTTCTGCCCCTTCCCCGGAATCAACGCCAATCAATGGCCCCAAATCAGCCAGCCGCAACTGCCGTGACTCAACGTCACCTTCCAGTTTTGGTCGCGGCTTACCGGTGGTGTAGACCAGAGAACCGTGGATATCGCTATCGCCAATGCGCCCGTTAAAGCCGCGATAATCAAAGACCGACGATTTTTCAGTGTCGATTTTCGCTACCAGCCGACCATCCGTTTCAAACGGCGGGGTATCGGGCAGCAGAACGCCCGTCAGTTCATAGAGATCACCCAGCGAATCGCCGGAAAATTTAAGCCGTAAATCGACGCCGCCCATTTTCATTGGGTCATTCACGACGCCATCAAAAGCAACACGGGTATTACCGGAGCGAAAATCAGCCTGCACCGGAAAAGGTGTTCCTTCGCCACGCAGCGCCAGCATACCGCCTATTTTTCCTGTACCCGTGAGCGGTTCGCCGTTATAGCGCCCCTGCGCTTTCAGGCCAAAAACGTAATCGCCTACCTTCTCTTTATCTGCTTTACCTTTCGATCCAGTAACTTCGCTGAATGGCAACGGCTTGCCTAACGGATCGACAAAAATTTCCAGATCTGCTTTGCTTACTTTGTCATCAATAGCGATCCGCCCTTGATCGAACAGAATATTATCCAGACGGAACGACCACGCCGACGGCTTTGCATTCGCGTCTTTGTTGTCATCGTTGGCGAGATTAAACGTCCAGTTATTGTTCTTTTCTGAGAGGCGAATCAGGCGCGCGTCGGGCTTTTCCAGCTTGATCCAGGGCAGCCAGACCGTTTTAGTCAGCAACGCCAGCGGAGCCAGCGTCGCTTCTACGCGCGGTAAATGTACCATCGTCACTTCGGGAATATCCGGCGGGTTGCCGAGAATGATGTCTTGTGCGTGTACATGAGGCCACGGCATCCAGCTACGCCAGCCGGTTTCCTGCTTTTGCCGTTCCCACACCACGCCAAGATCGCCACGGATGGCGAAGGAGCGATTCAGTTCCGCAGAGACTTTCTGGTTGATGGTCGGTTTGAGACGGTTCCAGTCAAACGTTGCAATCAAAATGATCGCCACGACGATCAACAACAAGAAAGCCCCTGAAATCGCAGCGGTTATTTTGCCTGCTTTGCTCATAGTTCGCTTCCTCACATTCTTCCTGTGCCAGTCCTAAAGATAGTCCAGCCAGGCAGAAAATGAGGCGGCTTACAGAGCCAACACCACCGAGTCCAGCGTTTCGATTGGTGCCGGACGTGAAAGAAACCAGCCTTGTGCGGCGAATGCGGGAGAATTTTGCACATCGCCCCAC
The DNA here is from genome assembly GCF_916618735.1 of Escherichia sp. Marseille-Q3837. Classification (NCBI taxonomy): domain Bacteria; kingdom Pseudomonadati; phylum Pseudomonadota; class Gammaproteobacteria; order Enterobacterales; family Enterobacteriaceae; genus Escherichia; species Escherichia sp. Marseille-Q3837. Next base: position 675,341 of record NZ_CAKAKC010000001.1, read on the forward strand.
TCTTCCTCAGTCTCGATACCTTCGACGATCACCCCACGGCAGTAGCGGTTCATCAAATGCAAAAGCTGGGAAAAGAGCGTGCGACCTTCGGGCGACTGGCGCAACATCACAAACAGTTCGCGAGCGATTTTGATGTAGTCGTAACGCACTTCACTTAGCGCAGAGAAATTTGCCATCCCGGTGCCAAAATCATCCAGCCACAGTGGGCCAAATTCGCACATCGAGGCAAACGTTGAATCTTTCGGTAGACGGATGTGTTCCACCAGTTCGAAACGCAGCCAGGGAAGACGGTCAATCTGACGCAAAATTTCCGGCTGCTGACGTAGGGCAAGAAGCGTAGGTCCATCAATATTAACCGATGCCAGCAGGCCGTGCTCAACGAAGAACGCAGCTTTTTTCGCCAGTAAATCAATCTGTTCTTTCACCACATCCATACGATGCCTGACGGTGATTTCGGCAAAATAACGATCTGGCGGCAGCCGTTGCGAGGGATTATCAGGATGCGTGACAATGGTTAAAAGCTCCACGGCCATCAATCGTCCGGAAGTCTGGTAAATCGGCTGCCAGGTATAAACGCGCTCACACTGCAACCAAAAACGCCGTTCCTGCAAGCTCTCGATGCTTGTTTCAGGGTTGCTTATTCGCTGGATAACCTGCCTTATCATCGAAGATGTCCTGTGTTTAAAAGTGATGCTGCCCGGACTCGACAAATATTATCGGCGCGCCACGGCAGAACTTTACCGCCAGAGAGAAGTTAATTTGCCCACACAACGACGGAATCTTCCAGGAATACGTTCTGGCTCAAAAAAATAATGGAACAGCGTTTTAATATAGTTGACCAGCAAACCACCACAGCGCAAACTAACGCTAATTTTTTACAGATCAGGTTCACGACTATGTCCAAAAAGATTGCCGTGATTGGCGAATGCATGATTGAGCTTTCCGAGAAAGGCGCAGACGTTAAGCGCGGTTTCGGCGGCGATACCCTGAATACTTCCGTCTACATCGCTCGTCAGGTCGATCCTGCGGCATTAACCGTTCACTACGTAACGGCGCTGGGGACAGACAGTTTTAGTCAGCAGATGCTGGACGCCTGGCACGGCGAGAACGTCGATACTTCCCTGACCCAACGGATGGAAAACCGCCTGCCGGGTCTTTACTACATTGAAACCGATAGCACTGGCGAACGCACTTTCTACTACTGGCGTAACGAAGCCGCAGCTAAATTCTGGCTGGAGAGCGAGCAGTCAGCAGCAATTTGTGAAGAGCTGGCGAATTTCGATTACCTTTACCTTAGCGGGATTAGCCTGGCGATCTTAAGTCCGACCAGCCGCGAGAAGCTGCTTTCTCTGCTGCGCGAATGCCGTGCCAACGGCGGGAAGGTCATTTTCGACAATAACTACCGTCCGCGCCTGTGGGCGAGCAAAGAAGAGACGCAGCAGGTGTACCAGCAAATGCTGGAATGCACAGATATCGCCTTCCTGACGCTGGACGATGAAGACGCGCTGTGGGGTCAACAGCCGGTGGAAGACGTCATTGCGCGTACCCATAAAGCGGGCGTGAAAGAAGTGGTGGTAAAACGCGGGGCGGATTCTTGCCTGGTGTCTATTGCTGGCGAAGGGTTAGTGGATGTTCCGGCGGTGAAACTGCCGAAAGAAAAAGTGATCGATACCACCGCAGCTGGCGACTCTTTCAGTGCCGGTTATCTGGCGGTACGTTTGACGGGCGGCAGTGCGGAAGACGCGGCGAAACGCGGGCACCTGACCGCAAGTACCGTTATCCAGTATCGCGGCGCGATTATCCCGCGTGAGGCGATGCCAGCGTAAAAGCAGCATATGCAAAAGGCTGGATAAAGTGTTACCCCTCTATCCAGCTCATCCATAAATACCTGATGGTTGTGCTAACTCATCACCATCAGGCATTACTGTGCAGGTGGAATATCCGTCACTTCAGGATGCACATCATCCGTGGCGACAGACGTCGCCGCAGCCGTAGTCGATGGCGCCATGATTTGATCCCAGGCAGCCTGCAACGATTTCATGTTAAATTCCGGCTCGCCTTTCGGCTGCAGCAGAATTAACGCCATGTCGTTCGACAACTGCTGACGCAGATCCTGATTTAACATCTCTACCGTCAGGCTGTTAAGGAAATCCTGACGCAGTTTCTGATATTGCTCCGGTGCAATATCGACAACCTGATTTTGCAGTGAACGCATCCGCTGCCCCATCAGAATATCGGTATCAGCTCGTGCATAGGCGGCAAACAGTTTCTGCAGCTCCAGTTTCTTTTGCGCGACCAGGGCGTTGAACTCTTCTTCCGGCAGACCTTTATCGCGAACTTTCGCCAGTTCACGCGCCACCAGATTAAGGTTGCTGTTCAGCTTGTCGTTTGGTGACTCGATGTTGATGGCACATTGCGCACGCAGATACAGCACTCGGCAATCAAATCCAAGGCCGATGTCTTTGCTGTTATTGGCGCTTAATGCTTGCTGAACATGCCAGAACAGCGCCTCACGAGCCAGGTCCGCGCGCCAGTAGCGCAGCAGTGCGGCTGACTCACGAATCGGCTGCCACGGCGTGTCCCACATGATAGATAACCGATCCTGGCGCACCGCGTCGGTCATAATGCTCACCGCTTCCGCACGCAGCGGAGAAAGCGTCGGCACCGGAGCCGGTGTTTCACGTTTGCCTTTCAGTTCGCCAAACGTTTTGTTGATTTGGTCGACAACCGAGCGCGCATCAACGTTCCCCACCACCAGCAGCGTCATTGCATCTGGGGTGTACCATTTCTGGTAGAAATCTTTAATCTTTTCCGCTTCAACGGGCTTTTTCAGCGGATCGGCAGGATCGTGACCTAACAAAGTTGATCCTTTCAGACGATAGCGCCACCAGCCTTCTTTAGTGTCGGCAGGCCAAGTTGCCACCATATCCTGGCTTTGCAGCGCATGGTTAACCGTTTCTGGTGTGATGGTCAGCTTGCCGGTCGCATTCGCCAGATAAGAGAGCGCCTCTTTCAGCAGATCGTTACGATTATTTGGCAAACTCAGATTAAACAGCGTGGTGTCGTAAGAGACGATCACCGGCGGCATCGGGCGCTTAGGGTCGATCCCCTGCTGCCACAATGAACGTGCCTGTGCCGCTTCCAGACCACCGCTTTGCGTCAGCGCAATACGAGGAATGGCATGACTGTAACCGCTCTGTTGTGTACTTTCGGCGAGCGAACCGGTATTAACCAGCAGGCGAATTTCAACACGATCGCTGGGACGCTGGGGCGTGGTCAGCACTTGCCACTGTAAACCGTTAGCGAGCGTCCCCTGTTGCCATGCTGGATCAGGCTGGAGCGCATCTGCCTGCACATAGCCAGCAGTGGCCATCACCAGCAAACCGCCCGCTAAAAGTCGAATTTTTGTGCCCTGCATGTGAACCCCTGATCAACTATCCTGGTAATAAAAGACTGCCCGCTATCGGTCAGCCTAAATGACGTTAAAAACACTTCGTGTTAGACCGCAAGAACATGAAAATGTCACGGAGGAAGTGAAATAAACCCGAACTCACCCAGGTGGTAAGTTCGGGCACAGGGGGCAATTATGCTCAAACACCCGCACTCGGGGAAGGGAGTGCGGGCATAAGTGGTGAGATTAAGAGGATAATTCGTGCGTTTTGCCATCCGGCGCACGATTATTCAGCACATCATCCAGTTTTTTGTGGTCCAGCTCTTTAACCCACTTAGCAACCACGATGGTCGCAACGCCGTTACCGACCAGGTTAGTCAGCGCACGGGCTTCTGACATGAAGCGGTCGATACCGAGGATCAGCGCCAGACCCGCCACCGGCAAATGGCCCACCGCAGAGAGTGTCGCCGCCAGCACGATAAAGCCACTACCCGTTACCCCTGCCGCCCCTTTAGAAGAGAGCAGCAACACAATCAACAGCGTGATTTGGTGGACGATATCCATCTGACTGTTAGTGGCCTGGGCAATAAATACCGCCGCCATCGTCAGGTATATCGATGTCCCATCAAGGTTAAACGAGTAGCCTGTCGGGATAACCAGCCCCACCACCGATTTGCGGCAGCCGAGTTTCTCCATCTTGTCGAGCATACGCGGCAGCGCCGACTCGGAAGAGGATGTTCCCAGCACAATCAGCAGTTCTTCACGGATGTAGCGGATAAATTTGAAAATACTGAAACCGGTCGCTTTAGCGATTGAACCCAGTACCAACACCACAAACAGGATACAGGTGATGTAGAAGCAGATAATGAGCTGCCCAAGTTGCACCAGGGTGCCGACGCCGTATTTACCGATGGTAAACGCCATCGCCCCGAACGCACCGATGGGTGCCAGACGCATGATCATATTGATGATGCCGAAGATGACCTGCGAGAAACTTTCGATAACGTTAAAAATCAGTTGGCCTTTGCTGCCCAGACGGTGGAGCGCAAAACCAAACAGTACGGCAAACAGCAGCACCTGCAGGATGTTACCGCTGGCAAATGCGCCAATGACGCTCGCCGGGATGACATCCATAATAAAGGCGACAATGCCCTGGTCTTTTGCCTGATCGGCGTAAACCGCTACCGCTTTCGCATCAAGCGTTGCCGGATCGACGTTCATTCCGGCGCCAGGCTGCACGACGTTAACGATGATAAGACCAATAATCAGCGCGATGGTACTGACAATTTCAAAGTAAAGCAGTGCGACTGCGCCGGTACGGCCGACCGCCTTCATGCTTTCCATGCCCGCAATGCCCGTTACGACGGTACAAAAGATGACAGGAGCGATGATCATCTTAATGAGCTTAACGAACCCGTCGCCAAGCGGTTTCATTTGCTCGCCTATCTCAGGGTAGAAATGGCCAAGGAGAATACCAATGGCTATCGCTGTCAGAACCTGAAAGTAAAGGCTTTTAAACAGAGAGGTTTTCATAGGGTGTCCTTTAGTAAAACCACAGGTCTTGTAAGGTTATGGGGTACCTGCGGCCTTAAAATAACACCCAGACAACATCACAGAAATGTACCTGGATCATAATTGAAACAAAAAGGTTAAAAAGTTTGAGCTGGCTCGCACAAACCAGCACTTTTTAAAGTTTTGTAATCAGTTTGGGGTAGCTACTTTTCTTCCAGGTAACTCTCTTCGAAGATTTCAATAGGGAGTGGGCGAGCAAAAAGGAAGCCCTGGGCAATACCAACGCCCGCTTTTGCCAGCCAGTCGCGTTGTGCTTCCGTTTCTACGCCTTCAGCAATCATTTGCAGATTCAGGCTTTGTGCCAGCATGATAATTGCAGCAATCATGCTGCTATCTTCCGGTAAGCCCTCAACAAACATTTTGTCGATTTTCAGCACGTCTATTGGCAACGATTTCATATGCTGCAACTGACGCAGCCCTGCGTAACCCATGCCGAAATCATCCAGCGCCACCTGTACGCCGGCGTTGCGCAGCGGACGAAGGATCGCCACCGCCGCGTGAGGGTCATCAATGCGTCGGCTTTCCGTGACCTCCAGGATCAACGTTCCAGGCTGAATACGATAACGAGTTAATAACCCCAGCATATCCGGCACCATATTTGGGTGCATCAACTGTAGCGCCGAGAGATTCACCGATAATGGCAACATAATGCCGCGCTCTTGCCAGGCAGCAAGCAGTCGACAGGATTCCTCCAGCACCCAATGACCGACGGTAACCATCAGCCCACAGGACTCAATACGATCGATTAAGCCATCCGGCAGTTCCCAGGTGCCATCCGCTTGCTGGATGCGCAGCAACGCTTCCGCGCTGACGAGTTTGCCGCTGGTCATCTCCACCTGTGGCTGTAGCCAAATAGCAAACTTATGATTTTCCAGTGCATTAAGGATATCGCTCTCTTCCGTCAACCGTTGTTGAGCTTCTTCCATCTGCTGTGGATCATAGAACTGAATCTGATTCTTCCCTTTATGACGGGCGGTAAATGCCGCCGAAATAGCACGACCATAAAGTTGTTCGGCAGTGAGATCGCCATAGAACATCGCCACACCGATGCTACAGTGCGGACGTAGCTGAATACGTTCAATCGGCAAGCGTTCACTCATGATAGTGAGCACTTGCTGACCTAATGTAATAGCGTGCCACGGTTCCTGTACACCATTAGCGATCACAGCGAAGTCATAGCCACTGACCTGTGCGAGGATCATGCGTGGCGACAGCACCGATTTGATTTTCTCCACCAGCGTCAGTAGCAGGATTTCCCGCTGCGCCTCTTTCAGCACGCCAGCAGTATCACGTAACGTTTCACAAGTGATGATCATCAGTGCGGTGGTTTGTTTACGTGCGACCACCTGTTCCAGCATCTCCATCAGCAAGGCTTTGTTTGGCAAATCCGACACCGGGAAACGCATCGCGTTTTCGCACTGTTCTTCATAATGGCGCTGCAACAATTGCTGATTGAGGTTGTAACTACGCACCAGCATACCGATTTCGTCGTCCTGGTGCAGACGCGGCAAGGCCAGTTGATGACCGACAATCTCTTGCGGTGGAATGGCGTTTAGCTCGCGAGCGATATTGCGTAAAGGATGTAATATCAGTCGATTAATGCACCAGCTAATCGCCACCGTCAGGATCAGCGACAAAAGTAAGTAAATGGTCACTAACGTAGAGACAGTGCTCATCACGAACTTGTACATGCGGAAGGAATCCGCCTGTAACACCAGATAGGCAATCGGCTGCGGGGTAGCAGGACGTTCCAGCGAGTAGACGCCCAGCGAGATTTGTACCGGTAACTCAAACAGTCGGGTGAACGTCACCGGCACCGGGCGCTCTGGAATAAAACTTTTACGCAGTGCCTGGAACTGATTAGGCAGCACCACGTCGGCGCGACTGACCACGCCCGCTGGTTTTATGCTGGCAAGAATAGCTTCCGCCTGGGGAATATCACCTTTTAAAATGGCGGAAGATAAGGGTTCGCGGACAGAGCGAGCAATGCTTTCCAGTTGCGTAGCCGTGTTATAGCGATTCTGCTGTACCAGGTGGAACAGCAAAACAGTGCAAAAAATAAAAACGAACACCATGACAACGGCCGCCACCATTGCCATCTGCTTAATTGTTAACGAGCGACTAACGCGCAAATTGTCTCCCCCCGGAAATCCCAGATTGCCGCCCGAGTATACCCGATCGCAGCGGCATTAAGAGAGGCGCTATCTGAAAACTTACCAGTCGGCGTAAGGTATCAGCGGCTGCGGCGGTAAATCCATGTCGCCCTGCCATCCGGCGGCGGAATACCGCACGTAGAGCAGGAAATGGCTTGGCGCATAATCTTTCGCCTGCTGGATATCGATTGCCGTGCCGACAAACCAGTTGGACGTGACCCGACGCTCAAGTAACGCCCGCGCCGTGTAGCCAAAGCCCTGACTGCTGCCGCCGTCGTTGGTCTGGCTGGCGGCATCCTCTTTCCAGTCCGTCGGGATCAGGTTCATCAGCGGATAACGCGGCATGGTTTTGGTGCGCGAATGCGACCACGAGCCAGACGCGCCCAGCTCCCATGACCAGTTTTCCGTCCGCTCACGCCACATCACCGGTATGGCAAACGACAGGTATTCCTGCGGGCTGTAGTAACCGCCCTGACCGAGTGAGTACCCACTCAGGTCTTTGTCGTAATGCCAGATCATATTGTTCAGGCCAACAGTGACGCGGCGATTATTCTGGTTGATGACCTTATAGTAATAGCCCGTCATCCAGCGCACGCGCCAGTTATCTTCGACATTTTTGCCGGTTAACTGGTCGCCGCTAAGGGATGCCCAGACGCCGTTCGCTTCACCTTTATCGTAGCTCAGACTCAGCCCCACGCCATCGGCACGCACGCCGCCCCATTTTTTCCCGGTATTACCCGGGGAGGCTTTCTGCCCACCAAAGGCCAGTAACGAACTGGAGATGGGGCGACGATGGGCGTTAACGGTGTAACCAAGCGGCCCGATATCATCGCTGTAACTGATGCCGCCGACCACATCCACCACGTTGAAGCCCATCGGTGTGGTGCCGATATCCCAGCTCCAGACGTCATTTCGCCAGCCGACCGCCACGCTGGCGCCGGAATCCGACTGGCTGCGGTTGCCGCTACAGTCCTGCAACGTACAGGTGCCCCAGTTGTTATCCCATTTACCCTCGGCGTCGGCGGAAAAACTGCCGACGTTCATATTGACGAAATCACTGCGAAAGAACATCCGTCCGTCAGAATACGGTGCATCCACCTGCAACATGGTGGTGTGCGCTTTCAGGTCGGAATAGCCACCGGTGCCGCTCGATCCCCAGTAGTCGTGCTCCAGGGTGACGTTAAGATCCTGCTGACGATAGAGATCCGCCGCATCGCTGCGCACGCCGCGCTTCAGCCAGTCGTCCTTCTCATCGTTACGGGTCAGACGGGTAAAGGTGTCGTTATCCTGCGGACGCGTCGTGGTCACACCGGATGCGACCATCGCGTCTTTGTAGGTTTCCAGCGCCTGCTCCGGATCGCCCGCCTGCGCTTCAAACCCTGCACCATCACGCAGTACCATCGCACTTTCCATCGACGGCGGCTGAGATTTTGCCTGCGGGATCAGCTTGTTAAACGTCTGCTGCGCCGCTGCGGTATCGCCAAGCTGCGCCTGTACCAGCGCCACGCGCCGCTGTGTATTCAGTGAGGTATTGTCGGTGGCGGGCAGTTTCGCCAGCTGACTGCGTGCCGCCGCTTTGTCACCGGCGGCGATATCCACTTCCGTCAGGCCAAGAATGGCATCAACGTTAGCTGGCTCCCGCGTCAGGACATTCTGATACGCCGCGCGGGCGGCGGTGTCATCACGTCGCTGCTGTGCCCAGTCGGCCAGGGTGAGGTCAATGCGCGTGGACGGTGGCTGCTGGCGCAGCATCGCTTCCGCTTCTGCCTCTTTACCGCTTTCACGCAGGCGGCTGGCGGTTTCCAGTACCTGATCGCTTTGCAGGCGGTTTTCCAGTTCCTGAATATTGCTGTTCCACTGTGCGCGCGGCAGGCTGCTGACATGCGCCAGCGCGGCTCTTTCCCGGTCGTGACCGGAAAGATACAGTCCGTAAGCGTAAACCTGCTCCGGGTCGTTCGGCTTCTGTTGCGCCAGATTGCGCATTAACGTATCGGCCTGGCTGCGTTGTCCGGCCTGCCAGAGATCCTGCGAAAGCCGGTAAGTAATCCACACACTGCCGGGATCGAGCGCCAGTCGCTGACGCTGAAGTGCTGCCGCCTGCGCCCATTTACCCTGATTTTCCAGTGCCTCCGCCTGCTGTGATAAGCGGTCGTTTTGCAGGCTGCGTTCGATGTCATCAACGCTGCGCCGCTGGCTGGCAGAGAGCGAGGCAATAAACGCTTCGGCTTTTTCCGGCGACTGCTGGCGATAAAGATTCGCCAGCCCGCGCACGGCGTTGGTGTTGCCGCTGTCCATGCGCAGCGTCTGCTGATAATAACGTTCGGCGGCGGGGTAATCTTTGCGCGCCATCGCCACATCGCCCAGCCCCAGCACCGCATAGCTGTCGGCGTTATCGACATTGCGCGCCTGCTGGAACAGGCGTTCTGCCCGGTCGGGATTATTGGCTTTCAGCGCAGCATCGCCCTGCTGGATCGCCAGCCAGTAGCGATTCACCTTCAGCAGACTGTTCCATTTGTCGTTGTTGCTGCTGTTCGGGTCCAGCGCGAGGGCTTTTTCCAGATTCGCCACCGCATTAGCGCGATCGCCATTCTGGGAATACGCCTGCCCCAGCGCCCCCAGAGCCTCACTGTCTTTCGGGTTCGCCCGCACCGCCTGTTGTAGTTCGGGAATGGCTTTACCCGCCATGCCAGAGTCCACCGCCGCTAAACCTTGCGCACGGGCGCGGAAATTAGGATCGGCCAGTTGCTTTTGTTGTTCTGCCAGTTGCGATTGCGCAGCCGCCACACTATCGCCATCGCTAAAAATAGAGAGATATTTTTTCAGTGCCGACACGCTGGCGTCGCTCACGGGCATGTCTTTAATCTGCCCGTACCAGATTTTAGAAGCCCCCTCGCGCCCGGCGTTAGATTTCGCCATCTGTTCCAGGACGGCAAAACCTTCGTCACGGCGATCGCTGCTAAACAGCAATAGCGCCAGATTATTTTGCAACCCCGTATTGCCCGGCGTATCCGCATTGATGCGTTTTAGCTGATTAATCGCTTCGCTACGGCGAGCCGGAATTTTCGCTACCGTACTCCAGTACTCGACGGCAATGTCACCTGCTGGCGGCGCTCCGTTGAACAGTTTGTTGTAACCCGCCACGGCTTCTTCCGCATGACCGGTAGTCGCCTGCAATCGTGCCTGTTGCAGTGCCTGGCGACCATCCGGCGTGGAAAGCAACATTGTGGTACGCGATGATTTATACGCATTTGAACTCGGCGCTAATTGCGACAATCGGTCGAGCTGTTTTTGTGCACCATCAACATCGCCCTGGCGTAACAGAGAGCGAAAACGGGCGGCAACGACATCCGGGTTATTCGGATCAATAAGTTCCAGACGATACAGCGATTGCTGCACCAGGTCTTCGCGATGGGTCGCTTCGCCCACACGAACCTGTTCCAGCAACTGTTGCTGGGCGGTTGGTGCCGCCTCGACCATCGGCATCACGGCCAGACCGAGGGAAAGCGTAAGGATATTTAGTGTGAATTTGCGCATTCCTGGCCCCAGTCAGGTAATAACTCACCTTTTGTCGAGAAGCGGAAACGGTGTTGATCCCAGCCTTGTCCAAACAGGGTCAACACATAGTTGTAATAGGCATCACTACCAGGAAAGTTATCGGCAATACGCTGACGCTGTACGGCCTGGGCATCACGATCCTGAAGAAATGGCAACATAGCCGCAGAAAAACCGACTGGCCCTTTACCCTGCGCTTTACCCGTAGCGACATCGACTTTCTCCGGCGGATAGCCGTTTTTCTCGGTGAATGTCGCCATCGGTTTAAAACGGTTGAGCATCCGCGCTTTTTGCGGATCGCTGTCGGGCATCATGCCAACCCACATATAGACGCGAATAGCGTCGTAACTGCTGATCAGCGTTTTCTCCGGCTTTAACTGCCAACCTTTGTCTTTCTCATAGCGTACCCAGTCTGGCGAAAAGCCCTTCGGGGCGGTTTCCAGCAATAAACGTTGATTCGTTTCGCGCAACGTGGTCCACGGTGCGCCAAAGCGGGTGAAATACTGCGCCAGCGTCGGGGGCAGATAACTTGGGTTAAAACGCCAGGTGTTATTCTCGGCAAAACCCACTTTGCCCGGTAACAGCATGGAGCCCAGCCCCGGCACTGTCACCACTTCCTCTTGCGCAATGCGTTTTAACAACGCGCTGCCGATGTCAGTATAACGTTGCTCTTTCCACAATCGACCGGCCTCCAGCAGTGACCAGGCCATCCAGATATCGCCGTCAGAAGCTGAGTTGCTGTCCAGCACTTCCCACTTCGCATTCTCTTTCTTGCCCCATAGCCAGGCGGGCAAATGTTCTTTTAATGAGCCTTGGGCAAGATTATTCTGCGTCCAGTCGAGAAGGTTATCGAAAGCTGCACGGTCGTTAGCCGCCAGGGCAAAGAACATGCCGTAGCTTTGCCCTTCGGAGGTGGTAATTTTGCGCGCGTCGCTGGGATCGATGACGCGCCCTTCCTGACTGATGTAATCCTTTTTGAACTGCTCCCAGGCAGGCCAACTGCAGGCTGCCTGAACACTAAAGGTAGCCAGCAGCAGCATCGTCACAATTCCACTACGCAAAACATTCATCATCAATTACTCATTATCCGGGTTAAGACGACGACGGCTGATGATACGCAACAGACGCCACAGTACCCAGGCCAGCAATACCACGCTGATTGCAGCCAGCACCGCCAACAGAATCGGGTGATTAGCCAGTGCATACCACAAACGTTCGAACCACGGCAGATGACCAACGTAATAGATGTCGCCGACCCGCAAACTGTTAACACCAGATTCACGGATCACCGCGACCGAGCCGAACATGGTGGCGCGTTTGCCGCTATCGTTCACCGCATCGTTAAGCATTTCGTAACCGCGCGGACTGTCGGCCAGGAGAGCAATCACGCTGCGCTGGTCGTTATACGGTGACTGGAAGCCAATCACCGCTGCCATCGCGCCAGAAGAGGTCAGCGTTGACTGAGTTTCTGCCGCACGGTCGTTTTCGTCCGGCACAATACCCGGGAATAGCGTCTGGCGCATTGGCGTTTTCACCCAGCTTTCGGTGGCCTGTACCAGCATGTCAATCTGCTTGTCGTCTTTTAATTTGTCCGGGATTCCGCCGACGATCATGATGTCGGCATCTTTCCCCTGAATGGTGCTGCCATCATCGGTCACGGTCAGGTTAATCGCCGGGAAGCCCGTCTGCGCGCCGATAAAGCCAACGGTATTCAGTAAGGTTTCCATCTGTGCTTCGTTGGGCGCTTTCGGCATTACGGTGATGGTTTGTGACAGATCCGCCATCCGGCTGAACGGGAAGCCCGCATTGGCAAACGCGCGCAGATCCGGCATCGGAATGAAGTGGTAATACTTCGAGAAGTCGATAGTGGAGTCGTCGCCAATCACCACATGGTTCTGCACCGGCTGGAAGGTAATACAGTTATCCACCGATCCGCCCGGCATCGGGTTCATGTACTCAAAGTCGAAGCGCAGCTGGTTGGTCGCCCCCAACTTCAACGCCGGAATAGAGACATCCGTTTTGCCGTCCAGCAAACCTTGTAACACAGGAATACGCAGCAGCAGGCGGTTCGCCTCCTGTTTGCTACTCAGGTTGAAGGATTGCAGGAACTGGTTATTCAGGCTGATATCCATCCGCGAACTGTCTTTCACCGGCGGCATGGTGTAGCGGTAATTAATATCCATATCAATGCCGGTACTGCGCATCAGGTAGAGATCCGGCGGCAGGTTTAGCGAAACGTTAATCGCTGCTGGCTCAAGACCGCTGGATTGTAACTGTTCTTCATAGGTTTTCAGTTCACCAAAGGTGACCGGACGATCGGTACGTACCCAGTTCGGCGCATCGTAAGGCTTACGCGGTAGCAGCGGTTTCACTTCATTCACTACCACGCTTTCACCACGGAACAGAATGTTACCCTGAGCGATACCTTTCGCTGCCTGCAACAGGTCTTTGTCGTCACGACCAAACACCACCAGCAGTTTGACGTAAGGATTCTGCGGATGGTTGATCATCTCAATCACCGGGGCTTTTACCGCCGGATGATCGCGCAGGAAGTCCGGGCGTTTGTCGTTAGTCGCAAAAACAATCGCATTGCGATCGGGAAGCTGGTTATAGAGTACCGGGAAGTTCTGCCCACGCCAGCCAGAGCGCGAGCCAAACCACGAGGCAACAATGGCGGAAGCCTGTTGCAGCGCAACATCCGGCGCGCCCGCAAAGACCATCGGCAAGATGTTGGCACGGTTATCGCGTGGGTCAAAGAATGGAATCGGGAAGTGCGACAGGTCATTCTTCACATTCAGTGATTGATACGTCAGATCCAGTCCGCTACTGCGTCCGACATCCAGCCAGAGCGTTGTGCTGGCAGGGTTTTCGCACACATCCTGATAATGACCGACAAACTCCAGCCGCACGCGGTTGAAGTCGGTAATAAACAGTGGGTTAATCGGCATTTGCGCCAGCGTCTTTTTACCCAACTGCTCTTTAGTCACTGGCAGCACGCCCATCAGTTCATCATTGAGATAAACTTTTAACTGCGACTGAATTGGCAGCAATGACGGCGATGGCGTGTATTCGAGATTGAGCATCGCCTTCGTCACCACTTCGTCGCTGCGCATACCAAACTCAATGCTACCGTTCGGGTTGATACCTCGCAGCACCATGCTGCCCGGCGGCGGCGCGATTTGCGCAAAGGTCAGCTTCACATCACGCGAAGAGCCGTTCTGCGCGACGACTGGCGCATCCGCTCCCTGCACGCCCGGCATCACCTGCCCCACCTGCGGATTTTGTTCCGTCTGGGCAGGAACAACTGGCTCAGCATTGATCAGTGGTTGCGTTGCTGGCGTCGCCTGCGTCATAAAAGAGGGGAATGCGCTCATCCCCATTGCCACTGCACAAATCCAGAATAGTTTTCTTTTCATCGCGTTATCATCATTGTTGAGCCAAAGCCTGATCCGATGGTTGTACCGTTTCGCTCCGCTCCGGGCGGCGCGGAATGAACGAAACAACCCAGGAAACCAGAGAAGTCAGCGCACGGAAAATGCCCTTCACTGAAGAAGGTGCAAATTCCGCCAGATGGCGGTAGCCACGGAAGCCGAGCTTCAGAATATCCAGCAGACTTTCCAGCGGCTTATCTTCCGGGTAGCTGTCCTGCCAGAGCGCCCATGTATCCGCACGGGCAAACGTACACTGCACAAAATCGATATGTTGCTGGGTGGTGAGCGGCATCAATTGCAGCCCGACTTCGTTACCCATCACGCGTGCCACCTGGGTCGGGAAGACGTATTCCTGTTGACCGCGTTTGAGTAGCAGATTCACTTTCTGCCCTTCCAGGATCTGCGCCTGACCGTGGATTTTGATCCCCAACCCACCGTCGGAGAAGTCCTGAACGGTGCAGGAGAAAAGGTGACCATCTTCGCGGGCAATTGCCGCTGGCATCGTCATCTCAACACGATGCGAACGACGAACCTGTTTACTTTCAACCGATACCGCTACCGCGCCACCGAGAATAATCAGGTTGTAGAACACCCACACCATACTGACGACGACGGTGAGCATTTCGGTTGGCGGACCGTAAAAGTAACGCCAAATGCCAACAGCGACACCAACCAGGTTGAGCAGTACGAGGAAGATGTACGGTCGCGAGATCACCCAATCGACATACTCTTCCTCCACCAGGCCACCTTTGGCGGTGACGTTAAATTTGCCTTTGTGCGGGTTAATCAGCGCCACCAGCGTCGGTGGTGCGATATACCATGCCAGCACTGTTTCGTAGATTTCACTCCAGAACGAGTGGCGATATTTGCCCTGAATCTTCGAGTTAGTCAGGCTGGCGTGGATCATATGCGGCAGCACAAACAGGGCGATCATCAACGCAGGTGCGTAGATGATATAGGCATGAAGCAGCAGGAACGCCAGCGGCGCAGTCAGGAAGATCAGCCGTGGAATGCCCGACAAGAAATGGAACATGGCGTTGACGTAGCACAGCCGTTGCGCGAACTTCAGCCCTTTACCGGTGAGCGGGTTATCAAGGCGGAAGATTTGCACCATCCCGCGCGCCCAGCGAATACGCTGACCGATATGCGCCGACAGACTTTCGGTAGCCAGCCCCGCCGCCTGCGGAATGCGCATATACGCGGAGGTGTAGCCACGACGGTGCAAACGCAAAGAAGTGTGCGCATCTTCGGTTACCGTTTCGACGGCAATACCGCCAATCTCATCCAGCGGCTTACGGCGGATCACCGCACAGGAACCGCAGAAGAAGGTGGCATCCCACATATCGTTACCATCCTGCACCAGACCGTAGAACAGCGTGCCTTCATTCGGCGTTTTACGAAAACGTCCCAGGTTGCGTTCAAACGGGTCTGGCGAGAAGAAGTGGTGCGGCGTCTGCATCATCGCCAGTTGTTTTTCTTTCAGGAACCAACCCATGGTCATTTGCAGGAACGAGCGCGTTGGCACGTGGTCGCAGTCGAAAATCGACACAAACTCGCCTTTGGCATATTTCAGCGCATTGTTGATATTGCCCGCTTTCGCATGTTCATGAGTGGTACGGGCGATATATTTCACCCCAACGTTTTGCGCAAACTGGCGAAACTCCTCCCTGCCACCGTCATCGAGGATCCAGATGTTCAGCTTGTCTTTCGGCCAGTCGATACCCAGCGAGGCGTAAATCGTATTTTTCACCACGCTGAGATCTTCGTTGTAGGTCGGCACAAAAATATCCACCGACGGCCACAGCGACATATCTTTCGGCAGCGGTACGGGCTGACGATTCAGCGGCCATACGACCTGGAAGTAGCCGAGCACCAGCACAATCCATGCGTAGGTTTCGGCGAACAACAGAATTAAGCCGCACACCAGACTGACCGGATCATCCCAGTTCAGCGTGGAGGTGTAGCGCCACCAGATATAACGGCAAGAGACGGTCAGCGACAGCACAATCAGCATCAGTGCAGAGAAGCGTCCCGGCATTCGCCGTACCATTAATGCCACACCCCACAGCAACATCAGGAAGATAAACTGCGACAGCGGGTTAAACGGCTGGGTGACGCAAATCAGCGCCAGAATCAGCGAGAATGTCACAATGATGCCAAGAATAAAACGCCGTGCTCCGGCGCTCAGATGTCCCAGCTCTTTTTTCTCATCAAGATGTTGCGTGTTATGGCTGAAGCGAGCCGGCAATTCATCCATCCATTGATGATAACGCCCACGAATATTCTGCAAGCGTGAAAACGACCGCCAGCGCGGTTTCGGCGTTTCTCTGCGCGAAGCACTGACCAGCAACCAGCAGGTCTGAATGACATAGCGCACAGGATCCAACGGACGCGGGCGCGAGGCGTTGATATGAGGGAACAGGATTTTATGTTGCGCACGAATACGCTGCCAGCGTGGGTGCTCCAGCGGAATAAAAATCCAGGCAAGGATCAGCCAGAAACAGCCGAGCGTCGCGCTGAAAGGCGACGCGCCATGACGACGATATTCCCGATAACGCCCGATAAGACGTGCGTTAACCGGCGGGATAAGCAACCACCGGGTCAGGATACTCATGATGCGCTCCCGACTGGCGTTTTCAGCCCGGAATAGTTCAACAGACACCAGTTCGCCAGCGTCAGAATTTCTTCTGCCGCCAACGCATCGCTACGGTATTCGCCCAACGGTTGTTTTGCCGCCAGACATTCAGCCATCGCTTCATCACGATGGATCAACATTGGCAACAAGCGCCGCTGGCTTTGCAACCATAGCTGGTAAATATCGTCCTGAACCTGGCTGCCGACACGAAAATCATTAATCAAAATATGCGCGCCAGCGGGCAGTGCCTGCTGATGCAGCCGAATATGACAGTTGGCATCCACGTTGACGATCGCCAGGGTGTGATCGCACAGACTCATGATTTGATGCGTTATCTGCGAGGCGTCGCGTGGTAAATCGATCAAAATCCATTGATAACGTCCGCTGGTCTTTAGTTGCTGAATACCAGTGCAAATCTCGCCCAGCCGTGTTTGCCAGTGCTGGGGATTCTCGTGTTCTTCGAGAGTCAGTTGACCAAAGGGCAGCAGATCGAGCTGTGAGGTATAGCGTAGCCCGGCATCACGCCAATCCTGGCCATCCAGCATGGCTCTTGCCCAGCCCTGGCGATGAGAAAAATCAACGTTGAATGACAGGCGCAGCAAATTGTCCGGGCAGGCATCCACCAGCAGGACATTTTCTCCCAACATTTGCAATGACCAGCCTAACGCGGCGGTAATCGTTGTCGTCCCCACGCCACCCCGCATCCCCTGCAATCCCAGAACGGCCATTCACCACACCCCTACTTTTTTTGCGCAAACTCAGCCAATAACGGCCAACGTTTTAATGCCGCAGCCAACTGTTCTCGTTGGGAAATATCGGCATAATCAATATCAGGCAGTGAAAAAGCCTGTTTTAACGCCAAAATATCATTCTGGAAGATATAGCCTATCGCGGGATCAGGCAGAATATCGGGTTCGTTGTTATTCATTATGGTTGATCCCTATGAAATAAACATATTACACAGTAAGACAATTTCGCCGCTTTATTGCTAACGGCAGCACAGAAACCCGCTCATTTTTTGACTTTCCGTTACGCAACAGAAAAACTAAAAAACGAAAAGGCTGATATCACAAGGTTTCTGGCCTGTTAAATTGATTCACATGCTAAATCTGATAAGTTTTAATTTCAATGGTAGGTTTATTTCTTAGCTTTCGCTAGTAAACTGATAATCAGACAAAATGGCGACTTGAGGGACACTGTGGACCCCGTATTCTCTATCGGTATCTCATCCTTGTGGGATGAGCTGCGACATATGCCAGCAGGCGGCGTCTGGTGGTTTAACGTCGATCGTCAAGAAGATGCTATTAGCCTGGTGAATCAAACGATGGCTTCTCAAGCTGAAACCGCGCAAGTCGCGGTCATTAGCATGGATAGCGATCCCGAGAAAATTTTCAAATTAGATGATTCTCAAGGACCAGAAAAAATAAAATTATTTTCAATGCTAAATCATGAAAAAGGTCTATACTATTTGCCCCGTGATTTACAATGTTCAGTTGTTCCCAATAATTACCTGTTCATTCTTGTTTGCGCAAATAACGCATGGCAAAACATTTCTGCCGAGCGCCTTCGCCTATGGCTGGAAAAAATGAATAAATGGTGCAGGCTAAACCATTGTTCACTGCTGGTAATTAATCCCGGAAATAATAACGATAAACAATTTTCATTGTTACTGGAGGAGTATCGTTCGCTTTTTGGACTTGCCAGTTTGCGTTTTCAGGGCGATCAGCATCTGCTGGATATCGCTTTTTGGTGTAACGAAAAAGGCGTCAGCGCCCGTCAGCAACTGACCGTCCAGCACCAAAATGGCGTCTGGGCGTTAGTTCAGCGCGAAGAGGCGGAGATCCAACCACGCAGCGATGAAAAGCGTATTCTCAGTAATATTGCCGTACTGGAAGGCGCGCCACCGCTATCGGAACACTGGAAGCTATTCGACAATAACGAAACGCTGTTCAATGAAGCACGTACCTCTCAGGCCGCGACGGTCGTGTTCTCTTTGCAGCAAAATGGGCAAATTGAACCGCTGGCCCGCAGTATTCATACATTGCGTCGCCAGCGTGGTAGCGCGTTGAAAATCCTCGTGCGGGAAAATATTGCCAGCCTGCGCGCCACCGACGAACGTTTACTGTTGGCCTGCGGCGCAAATATGGTTATTCCATGGAACGCCCCGCTCTCTCGCTGTCTGACAATGATTGAAAGCGTGCAGGGACAGAAGTTCAGCCGCTATGTACCGGAAGATATCACCACGCTGTTGTCGATGACTCAGCCGATTAAACTGCGGGGGTTCCAGAAGTGGGATGTATTCTGTGACGCGGTCAATAATATGATGAATAACACCCTGTTACCCGCTCACGGCAAAGGCGTTCTGGTGGCTCTGCGCCCGGTGCCTGGCATTCGCGTTGAACAAGCTCTGACGCTGTGTCGCCCTAACCGTACCGGCGATATTATGACGATTGGCGGCAATCGACTGGTGCTGTTCCTCTCTTTCTGCCGGATTAACGATCTGGATACCGCATTGAATCATATCTTCCCACTACCTACTGGCGACATTTTCTCTAACCGCATGGTCTGGTTTGAAGATGACCAAATCAGCGCCGAGCTGGTGCAAATGCGTTTACTCGCCCCGGAACAATGGGGGATGCCGCTGCCTTTAACGCAGGGTTCCACGCCAGTCATCAATGCCGAACACGATGGTCGCAACTGGCGACGCATACCTGAACCACTGCGATTATTGGATGATGCTGTGGAGCGTTCATCATGATGACCATCAGCGATATCGTTGAAATTATTATCGTTTGCGCACTGATATTTTTCCCGCTGGGCTATCTGGCGCGGCATTCTCTACGGCGTATTCGTGACACTTTGCGTTTGTTATTTGCTAAACCTCGTTATGTAAAACCGGCCGGTACATTACGCCGTGCGGAAAAAGCCAGGGCAACCAAAAAATGACTCAATTTACCCAAAACACCGCTATGCCTTCTTCCCTCTGGCAATACTGGCGCGGCCTTTCTGGCTGGAACTTCTATTTTCTGGTCAAGTTTGGCCTGTTATGGGCGGGATATCTTAACTTCCATCCGCTGCTTAACCTGGTGTTTGCCGCGTTTCTGCTAATGCCTATTCCGCGCTATAGCCTGCACCGTCTACGCCACTGGATAGCCCTGCCAATCGGTTTTGCATTGTTCTGGCATGACACCTGGCTACCAGGCCCGGAAAGCATCATGAGTCAGGGTTCGCAAGTGGCTGGTTTCAGTAGCGATTATTTAATCGACCTCGTTACTCGCTTTATTAACTGGCAGATGATCGGAGCCATTTTTGTATTGTTAGTGGCGTGGTTGTTCCTGTCACAATGGATTCGTATCACCATATTTGTCGTCGCTATTCTGGTATGGCTGAACGTACTTACGCTGGCTGGACCAAGTTTCTCCCTGTGGCCTGCCGGTCAACCGACCACGACGGTGACAACGACGGGCGGTAATGCAGCGGCAACGGTCGCAGCCGCAGGCGGTACGCCGGTGGTGGGTGATATGCCTGCGCAAACCGCGCCGCCGACAACCGCGAATCTTAATGCATGGCTGAATAATTTCTATAACGCCGAAGCGAAACGTAAATCGACCTTCCCATCCGCGCTTCCGGCAGATGCACAGCCATTTGAATTGCTGGTCATCAACATCTGCTCACTCTCCTGGTCGGACATTGAAGCTGCCGGGTTAATGTCGCATCCGTTATGGTCGCATTTCGATATTGAGTTCAAGAATTTCAACTCTGCGACCTCATACAGCGGCCCGGCGGCGATTCGTCTGCTGCGCGCCAGCTGTGGTCAGACTTCGCACACCAATCTGTACCAACCAGCCAATAATGACTGCTATCTGTTCGATAACTTGTCAAAACTGGGCTTTACCCAGCATCTGATGATGGGGCATAACGGTCAATTCGGCGGCTTCCTGAAAGAAGTGCGCGAAAATGGCGGTATGCAGACAGAATTGATGGATCAAACGAATCTGCCGGTTATTTTGCTGGGCTTTGATGGTTCGCCGGTTTATGACGATACCGCCGTACTTAACCGCTGGCTGGACGTTACTGAAAAAGATAAAAACAGCCGTAGTGCCACGTTCTACAACACGCTTCCACTGCACGATGGCAACCATTATCCGGGCGTCAGCAAAACAGCGGATTACAAAGCGCGGGCGCAGAAGTTCTTTGATGAACTGGACGCATTCTTTACTGAACTGGAGAAATCGGGTCGTAAAGTGATGGTGGTAGTGGTGCCAGAACACGGCGGCGCGCTGAAGGGCGACAGAATGCAGGTATCTGGCTTACGTGATATCCCTAGCCCGTCTATCACAGACGTCCCCGTTGGCGTGAAATTCTTCGGTATGAAGGCACCACACCAGGGGGCACCGATTGTCATCGACCAACCAAGCAGTTTCCTGGCAATTTCTGATCTGGTGGTTCGCGTTCTCGACGGTAAAATTTTCACCGAAGACAATGTTGACTGGAAAAAACTCACCAGCGGATTGCCACAAACAGCACCGGTATCCGAGAACTCAAACGCGGTGGTGATTCAATATCAGGATAAACCGTACGTTCGCCTGAACGGTGGCGATTGGGTGCCATACCCGCAATAAACACGAAAAAGGCCGCAGAGTTTCACCCCTGCGGCCTGGTTCGGGCGCAAATTGCCATTACGGCAGCCGACACCCGCACGGCACGTTACTTCCGCTTATTCAGCCAGCTCACGATCAGGCTGGCGAGAATGCCAGCAATGACCGGAGCCGCTAAATCGTGCCAGAAGGCCATGCCTAACTGCGCGAACGTCATATAGCCGCCTGTGTTGTAATGACAACGTTTCGCGGCTATTCTTAAGCGGTCTAGGTTCAAGATTAGCCCCCGTGATGTTGTCAGGTGTATACCTGCAACGTGCGGGGGTTTTCTCTCTCCAGCAACCAATGCCACCAGGGATAAAGCCCCCGCAACATTGCGCCTCACCGGAACCCTCCGGCTTGCGGCTGATTCTACTGACGCTTTCTGCCCCTGGCATCTGCCTGTTTTTCACTTTGCGCGATACATTCCAGCTTATTTTCATATTTGCAGAATTTTCACTGTACGCATTACCCGCGCTCTGACACCAGACTGGTAGTGAAATGCGCAATTTTGTAGAATTGCGCCTCCTCGCGATTCTCCCCGGTGAATCTGTTGCCTCATTCTTAGCACACTGCGTATTCGACTTCTCCGCCTGTTGCGCAAGAGAAACGGGGGATAACCATCTTTGCGGGGCTGACTTCTTTCTGGACAGGACTTTATGCAGGACAACACATTACAACTACGCGATCAGAAATTACCATTTACGCGATACGACTTCGGCTGGGTTTTATTATGCATAGGAATGGCAATTGGTGCCGGAACGGTGCTGATGCCAGTACAAATTGGGCTGAAGGGAATTTGGGTATTTATCACCGCCGCCATTATTGCTTATCCAGCAACCTGGGTAGTGCAGGATATTTATTTAAAAACACTATCTGAAAGTGAATCCTGTAATGACTACACCGATATTATCAGTCATTACCTGGGGAAGAACTGGGGAATATTTCTCGGCGTTATCTACTTTTTGATGATTATCCACGGGATTTTTATCTATTCCCTCTCCGTGGTTTTCGACAGCGCCTCATACCTGAAAACCTTCGGTTTGACCGATGCCGATCTTTCACAATCCCTACTTTATAAAGTGGCTATTTTCGCCGTACTGGTAGCTATCGCGTCAGGTGGGGAAAGATTATTGTTTAAAATTTCCGGCCCGATGGTGGTGGTCAAAGTGGGCATTATTGTGGTGTTCGGTTTTGCGATGATCCCGCACTGGAATTTCGCCAATATAACCGCGTTCCCACAAGCCTCCGTCTTCTTTCGCGACGTCCTGCTTACTATCCCTTTTTGCTTCTTTTCTGCAGTATTTATTCAGGTGCTTAACCCGATGAATATTGCCTACCGCAAACGAGAAGCAAATAAAGTGCTGGCAACACGACTCGCGCTGCGCACCCATCGGATTAGCTATATCACGCTCATCGCGGTGATCCTGTTTTTTGCCTTTTCGTTTACCTTTTCGATTAGCCATGAAGAAGCCGTTTCTGCCTTTGAGCAAAATATCTCGGCACTGGCACTGGCGGCACAGGTGATCCCTGGGCATATCATTCATATCACCTCTACGGTGTTGAATATCTTTGCTGTACTGACCGCATTTTTTGGCATTTATCTCGGTTTCCACGAGGCCATTAAAGGCATTATTCTCAATCTGTTAAGCCGAATTATTGATACCCGAAAAATTAACTCACGCATACTGACTCTGGCAATTTGCGCTTTTATCGTCATTACGTTGACGATTTGGGTTTCGTTTCGTGTATCGGTGCTGGTGTTCTTTCAGTTGGGAAGCCCGTTATATGGCATTGTGTCGTGCCTCATTCCGTTTTTCCTGATCTATAAAGTCGCACAACTGGAAAAACTTCGCGGGTTAAAAGTCTGGCTGATTCTGCTGTACGGCATTTTGCTGTGCTTGTCGCCACTGTTGAAGTTGATTGAGTAAACCGGAGCGCATGGCCCCGGTTTTGTGAGTTAACGCTGCGGATTTTCATCCTGATCAACAGCAAAACAAGCGACCAGTTGACCGCCGTAGTCTTTTAGCTGCGGCTGCAACTGGGTGCAGGGGCCGAAGCGTCGACGACAACGAGCATTAAAGGCGCAGCCCGGCGGTGGATTGAGTGGGCTTGGCAGTTCACCGGTAAGCTTAATGCGCTCGCGGCGATCGTCCGGGTTCAGGCGCGGCGTCGCGGAAAGTAGCGCCTGAGTGTACGGATGGCGCGGGTTATTGAAGATTTGGTCTTTCGTTCCCTTCTCCACGCAGCGGCCCAGGTACATCACCATCACTTCATCGGCAATGTGCTCCACCACCGACAGGTCGTGGGAGATGAAGACATAAGAAAGCCCCAGTTCCTGCTGCAAATCCATCATCAGGTTGAGCACCTGCGCACGCACCGAGACGTCCAGCGCGGAAACCGGTTCATCGGCAATCACCACGTCCGGGTCGAGCATCAGACCACGTGCAATGGCGATACGCTGACGCTGACCGCCGGAAAACATGTGCGGATAGCGGTCGTAGTGCTCGGTTTTCAGGCCGACTTTCGCCATCATCGACAGGGCTTTTTCCCGACGCTGTTCTTTGCTTAAGCTGGTGTTGATCAGCAGCGGCTCTTCGAGAATTTGCCCAACTTTTTTACGCGGATTCAGCGAACCGTAAGGGTTCTGGAAGACAATCTGGATTTTCTGCCGACGCAGCTTCTGCGCCTGCGGATCGTGCTTAAGCAGATCCTGCCCCTGGTAATACAGCTCGCCGCCGGTGGGCGTTTCAATCATCGTCAGCAACCGACCGAGGGTCGATTTACCGCAGCCAGATTCGCCCACTACTGCCAGCGTTTTGCCACGTTCAAGGTTAAACGAAACACCATCCAGCGCCTTCACCAGACGTTCCGGTGCGAACATACCTTTCTTCACCGGATAATGTTTTTTCAGGTCGATAGCCTGCAACAGCGGTTGTTGCGAGGTGGCCTCTTGCGTACTCATAGTGTGGGCCTCCCGGCATCATCAAGTGGGTAATGGCATTTGGACTGACGCCCGTCAGCAAGCATATTCAGCGCCGGTTCTTCAGCGCGGCATCTGTCAGTGGCATAGGGACAGCGCGGGTTAAGCAGGCAGCCGTTCGGGCGGTCGTACTTGCCGGGAACGACACCAGGCAACGACGCCAGACGTTCTTTGTCCTGAGCAAATTCCGGCAGCGCGCGTAGCAATGCCTGAGTATACGGATGACGCGGCGCACGGAAGATGGCGTGAGCATCGCCCGTTTCCACCACCTGGCCTGCATACATCACGATGATTTTATGCGCCGCTTCCGCCACCAGCGCCAGGTCATGGGTGATCAACACCAGCGCCATATTCTCTTTCTGCTGCAACTCCAGCAGCAGTTCGATGATTTGCGCCTGAATGGTCACGTCCAGCGCGGTGGTCGGTTCATCGGCAATCAGCAGTTTTGGCCGACAGGCAATCGCCATGGCGATCATCACGCGCTGGCTCATTCCGCCGGAAAGCTGATGCGGGTAAACATCCAGACGCGATGCCGGATCGGGAATACCGACCTGATTCAACAGGTCAATCGCCCGCTGACGGCGGGTACTTTTGTTACCGCCCTGATGCACCTTAATCGCTTCCATAATCTGGAAACCCACGGTGTAGCACGGGTTGAGACTGGTCATCGGGTCCTGGAAGATCATCGCTACTTCGGCACCCACCAGATTGCGGCGCTCTTTTTCCGAGATACGCTGCAAATCCTGGCCATTAAATTCCAGCTTTTCCGCCATCACGCGACCCGGATAATCAATCAGCCCCATAATCGCCAGTGAACTGACCGATTTACCCGAACCGGATTCACCCACAATCCCGACCACTTCGCCCTGTTTCACGCTGTAGCTGATGCGGTCTACGGCGCGGAACGGTGCGCTTTCGTCGCCGAAATGCACCGATAATTTATCTATATTTAATAACGCCATCTCGAACCTCTTACTGCTTCAGTTTGGGATCGAGCGCGTCACGCAGACCGTCACCCATCAGGTTAAATGCCAGCACCGTCAGCAGGATCGCCAGACCAGGGAAGGTCACGACCCACCAGGCGCTTTGCGCGAACTGCAACACATCGGAGAGCATGGTGCCCCACTCCGGCGTTGGCGGCTGCGCCCCCATACCGAGGAAACCAAGAGCAGCCATATCGAGAATGGCGTTAGAGAAACCGAGCGACGCCTGAACAATCAGCGGCGCAAGGCAGTTGGGAAGAATATTGATAAACATCTGGCGCAGCGCCCCGGCTCCCGCTACGCGAGAAGCGGTAACGTAATCGCGATTCACCTCCACCAGCACGGCGGCGCGGGTTAAGCGGACATAGTGCGGCAAGGCAACGAAGGTCAGCGCCAGCGCGGCGTTACCAATCGACGGGCCGAAGATAGCCACCAGCACCAGCGCCAGCAACAGGCTTGGCAGCGCCAGCATGATATCGACCACGCGCATGATGATGTTATCGACCAGGCCGCCAAAGTAACCGGCGATCAGGCCGAGAATAACGCCCATAATCAGCGATAACACCACCACCAGACAACCGACCAGCAGCGACAGCCGTGCACCGTACATCAGGCGCGACATCACATCGCGACCAACATCATCGGTGCCCAGCAAGTGCGCCATGCTGCCGCCTTCCTGCCACGCTGGCGGGGCGAGCAGCGCATCGCGGAACTGTTCCGCCGGGTTATAGGGTGCAATCCAGTTGGCAAAGATCGCGATAAACAGCACGATGACGACGTAAACCAGCCCGACGACCGCGCCTTTGTTGCGTTTAAAATAGTGCCAGAACTCCTGTAACGGGGTCATCGGCACCGGTGCAGTAATCACTTTATTTTCAGTAACCTGTGACATGATGTTCCCTTACTTCTTATGACGAATACGCGGGTTCACCACGCCGTACAGCAGATCGACCAGCAGGTTGACGAGGATAATCATCGTCGCCACCAGCAATACGCCGCCCTGCACTACCGGATAGTCGCGGCGTTGCAGTGCGTCAATCAACCAGCGCCCCAGACCGGGCCACGAGAAGATGGTTTCGGTCAGAATCGCCCCCGCCAGCAATGTTCCCACCTGAAGGCCGATAACGGTCACCACCGGCAGCATCGCGTTACGCAGCGCATGGACGATAATCACCCTAAGGCGGGTCAGCCCTTTGGCTCGCGCGGTGCGGATGTAATCCTCGCCCAGCACTTCCAGCATGGAGGAGCGCGTCATACGAACGATAACCGCCAGCGGGATAGTACCCAGCACAATAGCGGGCAGGAGCATATGGGCGACGGCATCGATAAAGTTACCGTCTTCCCCCCAGATGGCGGTGTCGATCAGCATAAAACCGGTTAACGGATTGGAATCATCGAGAAACACCATGTCGCTCACGCGACCGGAGACAGGCGTCAGGTTCCAGTGCACTGAAACCAGCATGATCAACATCATGCCCCACCAGAAGATTGGCATCGAGTAGCCGGTCAGCGCCAGACCAACCGCCGTGTGATCGAAAATGGAACCGCGTTTAACCGCAGCCAGTACACCAACCGGAATACCGACCGCAGTCGCAAAAATCATCGCGCAAACACCAAGTTCCAGCGTAGCCTGGAAGCGTGGCACGAACTCTTCCCAAACCGGGATGCGGCTTTTCATCGAAATGCCTAGATCGCCGTGCATAACGCCCCAAATGTAATGGAGATACTGCTGCCACATCGGCTTATCTAAGCCGAGTTCTGCCAGCAATTGCGCATGACGCTCTGGGGAGATCCCACGTTCGCCCGCCATGATCATCACCGGATCGCCGGGGATCATGTGAACAAAGGCAAAGGTGAGAAGGGTAATACCGATAAACGTGGGGATGACGAGTCCCAAACGTCGGAGAATAAACTGCAACATAACCCGGATTCTCTATAGTGACCCGCAGCCTGGAACTGCGTGTCTGTATTGCTCACCAATCAATTCCCGCCCGTGCCGGACAGGGAATGAAGTATTGCTGCCGGATGGCGCTGCACTTAAAGGCACAGCACCACCGGGTATGCAGATTGTTGACAAAGTGCGCTTTGTTCATGCCGGATGCGGCGTAAACGCCTTATCCGACCTACAAAATCGAGCAAACTCAATACATTGCAGAATTTTCGTAGGCCTGATAAGCGGAGCGCATCAGGCAGTTTTGCCTTTGTCATCAGTCTTGTATGACTTTTAATTATTCGATAGAGACGTTTTCGAAGTGATGTTTGCCTAATGGATCAACCACATAGCCTTTAACTTCTTTGCGTACCGGTTCAAACACGGTGGAGTGAGCGATGATCAGTGCCGGAGCCTGATCGTGCATCACCACCTGTGCTTGTTTGTACAGTTCAACGCGCTTGTTGTGGTCGTCGGTAGCACGCGCCGGTTGAATCAGATCTTCAAACGGTTTGTAGCACCATTTTGAGTAGTTGGAGCCTTGTTCAGAGGCGGCGCAGCTGAACAGGGTGGCGAAGAAGTTATCCGGATCCCCGTTATCGCCAGTCCAGCCCATCATTACCGTCTGATGCTCGCCATCTTTCGCACGCTTGAGGTACTCACCCCATTCGTAGGTGACGATTTTGGCCTGTACGCCCACTTTCGCCCAGTCCGCCTGAATCATCTCCGCCATGCGGCGAGCGTTCGGGTTATACGGACGCTGTACCGGCATTGCCCACAGATCGATGGAGAAACCTTTTTCCAGACCGGCTTCTTTCAGCAAGGCTTTCGCTTTTTCAGGATCATAGGTGTAATCCTGAACGTCGTCGTTATAGCCCCACATGGTTGGCGGGATCAGGTTTTTCGCTGCCACGCCCGCGCCCTGATAAACCGCTTTGATTATCGCGTCTTTGTTCACCGCGTAGGTCAGTGCCTGGCGAACTTTCACGTCATCCAGTGGTTTTTTCTGCACGTTATACGAGAGATAACCGACGTTCAGCCCCGGCATTTCCATCAGGTTGATGGATTTATCCTGCTTCATGCGGGCGATATCTGCCGGGTTCGGGTACGGCATCACCTGGCATTCGTTCTTCTGCAATTTTGCGTAACGCACAGAAGCATCAGGAGTAATAGAGAAGACCAGCGTATCGATCTGCGGTTTGGTGCCCCAATAACCATCAAATGCTTTGTAGCGAATACGGGAATCTTTCTGGTACTGCTGTAACTGGAACGGGCCAGTGCCGATTGGGTTGAGATCCAGTTTTTCTGGCGTACCGGCTTTCATCATCGCGTCAGCATATTCTTTTGACAGAATAGAGGCGAAGTCCATTGCCAGGTCAGCGAGGAACGGCGCTTCCGGACGCGTCAACACGAACTGAACGGTGTTGTCGTCCACCTTCTTCACTTCGCTGATCAGCTCCGGCAAGCCCATGCCTTCGAAGTATTCGTAGCTGCCGCCAGAAACTTTATGGTACGGGTTTTGCGCGTTTTTCTGACGATCGAACGAGAACACCACGTCATCGGCGTTCAGTTCGCGCGTCGGTTTGAATTCTTTATTGTCATGCCACTTCACACCTTTACGCAGATGGAAGGTATAGGTTTTACCGTCTTCGCTGATTTCCCACTTTTCAGCGAGGCCTGGAATCACTTCGGTGGTGCCGATTTTAAATTCAACCAGGCGGTTATAAAGCGGTACGGAAGAGGCGTCATAGGTGGTGCCGGAGGTAAACAGCTGCGGGTTAAACCCTTCAGGCGAACCTTCTGAGCAATAAACCAGAGTTTTAGCCTGAACACTTGCTGCAACGGTCATAGCCACCAGGCTGAGACCAAGCTTCAGCATCCCTGACTTTTTCAAGGAAATACGCATTATTCTGCTCCAATTGTGATGTTTGTTGTTTTAACCCTTTGCAGTGGGTTGTCGTTGCCTGACCTTTTTTGTTTTTTGCCCGGTCGGGTCAACGTTATGAGGTGGGGATGCCGTACTAATTAACATCAGTGTAACAGTGCGGATCCTCCATAAAATGCCCCTCGTGACCTACAATCTGTCAACAGAATGTGAAAACGTCAATACAGCCAACCGGGATTTACACCAACGGTGAGAATCCACAAACAAAGATTAAAAAAACTTCAAACCGCTATTTGCAGCAGAGAAATTTGTGCTACTCCAACATAACCAGAACAATCACCTTAATATTTCGCAACAATTGGTGATTAAGTTTTATGCTTTTAATGAAAAAAATCTGAGGAAAAGGTGGATATCTGAGCGATTAATACCATGAACGCTAAAACGCACAGCGGAAAATGCCAGCGCCAGCCATAAGTAACGCAATAATAGATTTAAGCAAATATAAAAAAAGACAATGGTTTCTGTCACAAATCCGTTAATGGATAGTGAGATATGGGGCGCAAATTTGGCAGGGAAATGTGTGATGTGTAGGTCGAATAAGGTGTTCACGCCGCATCCGACAATGGGCCGGCACATTTGCCTGATGCGACGCTGGCGCGTCTTATCAGGCCTAGGTCGAGTCGAACCTCCTGCCCCCGGAGGTTCTCATCCTCTTCAGGCCGCAGAAAGCAAAAAACCAGCCCATAGGCTGGTTTTTCTAAATTGGTCGGTGATAGAGGATTACTCGCCACTTCGTGGCTCGCCCTGCGGGCCGTTGCTGGCGCAACGTTCTCTCGCTTCGCTCGAGTCGAACCTCCCTCCCCCCGGAGGTTCTCATCCTCATAGGCTACAAACGCAAAAAAGCCTGCTCGCTGAGCAGGCTTTTCGAATTTGGTCGGTGATAGAGGATTCGAACCTCCGACCCCTTCGTCCCGAACGAAGTGCGCTACCAGGCTGCGCCAATCACCGAATGCGGGGCGCATCTTACTGCGCAGATACGCCCTCGTCAATCCCTTAATAGCAAAATGCCTTTTGATCGGCGAGAAAGTCAGCAGGCCGCTTAGTTAGCCGCAACAGCCTTCGCCTGTGGGATGTGGCACCAGTTGTTATTTTCGTTAATTCCACCATCCGGTGAAGTATAGCCGAGACAGCCCATGATGGTGTCGTACAGCTCTACGTGACGGCGCGGTACTTTCATATCGGCTTCTTTTTTCAACTGCGCGAATGCCTGCGCATTGGCCGGATTTTCCAGATATTTATCTGACATCCAGACCATCATCGGCACGCGGAACTGCTCCGGCGGTGCATATTCACGTGGTGTACCATGCAAGTGCTCACGCTCGTTAATCGACTCACCGTGATCCGCCGCGTAGAACACAATTGCTTTCTTATCGCGGAATCTGTCGATCACCGAGTCGATAAAATGATCTACGTAGGTGATGGAGTTATCGTATGAGTTGATCATCGGCGCTTTTGGACATTTGCGATCAATTGCATAACACTCTGGCTTCCACTGGGCAAACTCACGTGGATAACGCTGAGTATAATTGTAGTGCGACCCTTTGGTATGCAGCACAATCAGATGCTTACCTTCTGGTTTTTTCTCCAGAGAACGTTCAATTTCATTCACCAGCAACATGTCGTCTACCGCTTTTCCACGGTTACGTGGCTCAGCCGCGATTTGCTCACGGTAGGCAATGTTGTCAGCCATGGTATTGCTGTAGAACCACATCTCGCTCTGCATGGCGTACAAATCGGAGCTAAAACCCAACTGTTTGAGAACCGCAAATACGTTCTGTTCTTTAAGAGTACGTTGAGGGTTATCTTCCGTTCCACCTTCACGCACAAACATACAGCGTAGTGATAATTTAGTCGCGGTATCGCAAGAATAACCTCGGTACATAACCAGGTTTTTCTCTTTTGCCAGCTTCGGCGTTGTATCACGCTCGTAGCCCAACATTCCCATATGATCCCAACGCGTGGTTTCACCAATAATGAAAATCACATAGGTATCGTCGAGATTTTGCGTCGGGGTATAGGTGAATTTTTTCGCCGGATTCATCAGCGAACGATTGTCTGAAGATTCATCCACTTGCGCCCAGGCATACAGCCCCAACGCAGAAAGCCAGTTCGAGGGTAAATACGAGTTCGCCAACACCCCGCCATAACTAGGCATATCCACCCCAGCCATGCGATCGGCACGCTTTTGCGCTACATCCATCAGACGTATTGGCCCCCATACCAGCAAGCCCGCTAACAGCACAGTAAGCGCGCTACGCCAGCGTGTTTTCGGGGTACAAAGCTGACGCCAGAAGGTGTCTTGTGAGCGGTTCATCCAGATAAATAGCAACGGGATAATACTCACCAGTACAACCCATGCGATAAGCGTCCAGCCAACCACTTCTTTCGACAGGTCGATATCGGTGGTCATCACCGAAGCGACAATCCCGTAACCAATCATGACGTTCATAAATGTCATGTAGTAGCTAGCTCCGGCAGAAATCAGCACCAGCAATGAAGCCAGCACTTTCCAGGCCGTTCTGCCAAAGAGTGAAATTAAGCGTAAAAAGAAGAAGGTTGCCAGAACCGTCCCTGCCAGTTCGATAACCGCCGAAACGCCATTAAGAAAAGTGAAGTTATGCGCGTAACCGTCAAACCGACGGAAATAGACTGCGCAATTCATAAACAAACCAATATAGACAGCGAGAAAAAAGCTTAGCTTTTGCTGCGTTATCGTTTTGATGTATCTCATGCAAACAAACCCTGGGATAAAGGGGAAAAAATATCCAGCACTCCGTTTTTGCAGTGGGAGTATCAGGAAAAAATGCAGGAGTAGTGAACGCCATCCCCTGCTCATGTCGTTAAGTAGACCACAGAGAGAAGGAAAAGTGGCAATGAAGTGAGTTTTAGCTACAGATATTTACAAAAAGCAAGTCAGAATGCAGACCAATAATTAACTGTTCTTGTAAAAAAGAGGAGTAATCTCCTCTTTTTCTGCCAAAAGTCCGAAACTGGTTACTCATACTCCACGGAGAAATTGACCATGGCATTTGCATGTCCAGACGTTGCATTGGCGTTTACAACGACATAACTCACTTTGTAGTTCAGTTGGGTTGTTGTTCCATTTACTGGCCACTCTATCGCCGTTCCACCAGCGACTTTCGGAATCTGTTTTGTGCCCTTGCCGTCAACAATTTGCAGGGCTATTCCCGTTGCGCCTCCGGCATCCAGAGCAAAAAGAGAGTTATCATTGGTGTCAGGAAGGCCGTCCATTGTTACTTTAGCTTTTGATATTCCGTCACAATCTTTTAATTCGATTACGAAATTTTTTTCGTTTATGACTCTTCCGACCGTGACTGGCTTCATTAACATCATTTTCCCCATGACAACTTCTAAATCAGCGGCTTCAAACTCACACCCTTTGGCCACGACTGAAAGAGAAAACGTCAGTTTTCCTGCTTCACCGAGGCTTATTTTGGCTTCAGCGCCGGGAAAATATGCCAGAGCTAAAAAGGGTAACAGGCAACGTATACTATTTCTCCACATGATGACTAATCCATATCCAGAAAGATTGTTGCAACCCCACTATATTGCCCTGCCGCTGGAGCATTTCCGGTCGTGCTGATTGGTGCTGCTTTCAGTTTAATTGTTGCATCGCGATGTTGTTGGGAATCGTTCGAACCGAGGTTTAAGTTAACACTGCTGTTGGTATCGTTAGGCTTTAAGACATTGCCGTTTGGATCCATAACCAACACACCAATGTCTGGGTTACCCATATCGATGGCACGCTCGTCAGCCTGACTTGTGTTTCCTTCAATCCTTAGAGATACCTGAATGCCATCGGTAATATTTTCACAATCGAACTGGAGGTTAATCTCTTTTTCAGTGCCTCCAACTGGAATGGTTCCTTTTTTATTTTTAAATGCCGAAGATGGGTACTCACCGAAGGGGACATCCAATACCGTACCGGCGTCAATTTTACAGCCTTGTGTAAAGGTCAATTTTCCTGCAATACTGACCGTAGAAAGTGGATCCCTGTATGTATTTTTTTTCTTTGAGGCATACATTGTTGCAATAAGCGTGTAGGGAATTTCCACCTCACCCTGAACAGGCTTTGCTATATAAAATGACAGATAGCCATTACTGCCAAATTGCCCCAGATTATTACCTTTACAGTCTTGAGAAGAGTTATTTAAATTAGGGATCTGACTATTGGCCTCCGGAACGCGGAACATCACGCTTGGACCTTGAATCATGGTCATTACTTCCAGCTCATCGGTTAACCGGTAGTATTGCTCACTGTTTATTTTTCGCGTTGCCGTAGATAAGTTACTCACGACTTTAATCAGTGTATCCTTTTCCGTTTTATAAGTATCCGGACACTCACAAATAAAACTAAAAGGCTGCCCAACACCAGCCCATGAGTAAATTAATCTTAATTCAGTACCCGCTTTATTTTTGCTGGCATCCATAATATCAATATCAAAATTGACTGGATAATCATGAACACCTGAAGTCGATGTACAGGGTCCCCAATCTGCAGCCATAACATTATTGGCCGTAAACAACATGCTTCCAACAAAAAACAGACTTGAAATTTTCATCATATTATCTATCCCTGATCATTGGCAATTTGTTGTCACAGAAATAATACCTGACGATTTTTCCTTAATCGGCAGTTCATATTTCGCAACGCATTGTTGTGAAGTATCTTTACCCCATACGATCTTCACATCCCCTTTTTTAGGCATCCCGCTGATATATAACTGCCCATCTTCACCAACAATACCGCTAATCTGTTCACTTTTATCTGAAACCAGCGTTGCAGTTGCACCAAAGGGGACGCTCACTTCATTTTGCCGAATTAATGTCATAAGAACTCGATAACCCACACGGGTATCGAAATGCGCCCGTACGACAGCTCCTCGCGTTGGCACAACTGTCTGGAATGCGCTGTTCATATCAACACTGTCATTCAACGTTTCACTGCGAATGGACACATCATTTTCACGGTAGATGCTCAGATAAGGAACGACCGCATTACCTTGCCAGTCAACACTCACACCACTATTATTTAATACTTTCGCCCCCCGGGCACCTGGTGCTGAAACTATACCAATGGTTTCACCCAAAGGTTGGGAAAGCGAGATCCCTTCACTGTGCGCTACAATGCCACCACGCAGGCTGTAGTTAGTCTGCTGGTAGTCTTTACCATAGCTGTAACCCACGCTGATATTACCGGCGCCGCCCTGGTACGCCAAACTGGCATTACCGCTATTACCAACACCATTACTGGAATACCCTTCCTGAACGTTATAGCTAAGATTGCGATCTTCTAACAGAGTGCCATTGACGCCAAGCTGTTGTGTCGTACGACCATCCTGATCGGTTGTCACGCGGTAGTTACTCCATGCCCGACCAAACGGAATGGAAACATTAAATGACCACAACTGGTCGTTTTCATCCCATTCAGGGCTTTTATTCCAACTGTAAGCAATACTGTAATTAACACGTCCAATACGACCGTTGTACCCGGTAGCCAAAGAAAGGCGCTTACCGTCATCATTCCAGTAATCCTGCTGGGTCATATTGAAATAAACCGACCCATAGGTGCCCAATTGCTGTGTCAAATTACCCTGAATTTCACTACGCTTATGGTAACGGCCGTAATCACTGTCAGCACCGCTACGCACATCTGTTGCTTCCTGGAAGGTATAAAAACCACTGGTAGAATACTTGTAACCCAATAAACGGAAATCTGTGCCGCTGGCAAAGCTTTTTGAATAAAGAAAGCGGTACGATTGTCCCTGATCGGTTGCATTATTATTTAATGTACTTTTTGCCTGAGTAATATCAACCGATATTGCACCAATAGAGCCAAAGTTTTTCCCCAATCCCAGAGCAAATGCGTTGTAATCCTTAGAAATTAATGCGCCACCATAGGTGGTCATACCAAACGGTAAACCATACATCGCATTAAACTGACCAAAGCGTGGGTTGGCGCTATCGTAATTACCAGCACGGTATTCACCAGCAGAAAGGCTATATTTGAGATGCCCTTCACGTTGGAAAATAGCGACTGAAGAGAATGGCTGAATAAATCTTTGTTCACTACCATCAGCCTCTTTAACAATTACGGTTAAATCACCGCTGTTCGCTGTGGGGTATAAATCGTTAATTTCAAACGCACCTGGCTGAACAAATGCTCGATAAATCACGTAACCATTTTGTTCAATACTGACTTCCGCGTTACTTTTCGCTATCCCTCGAACTACCGGAGCAAAACCACGTTGGCTGTCTGGCAACATTTCTTCATCAGAGGCCAGTAATGCCCCGCGCATCTGCACACTGTCAAAAATATCTGAAGGTGTTGCTGTATCACCCAATGTCAGTTGCGCTTTCAGCGGAACAATGGCCCGTGTTACATAGGTGCCAATATTGTCCCACTGCTTCTCGCCGTTACTATAGCTCCAGTTACTGTAATTTCGCAGACGCCATGCCCCAAGGTTAAGGCCGCTTCGCATACTTAAGTAGTAGCTATCGTTAGTCTGGCTAGTTTCGTTTTTATCCTGGTGATGATTACCATTTTCATCAATGTAGCGATTATAACTTTTTGTATCATGAGAACTGTTACTACCGCTGAAACTGTAATCAAGAAGCAACGCGGGCACACCATCGTCCCAGCGAGATTCAGGTACTGTACCGCGAGCAACCTGCTGCATTGCCGCCTGAGGAAAACTCATCACCAGTTTTTGTTCGCTAAAATCAAAATGACTGGTCGCCTGAGGGATAATTTCATTAAACGCCACACAGGCTTCTGCTGGTATAAGGTTAAGTGCTGAAAAACTGTCTACACGAACGCCCATATCAGCCAGTTGTGTCCGGCTTAAACAAGGTATGAGAAACTCCCCCATCTCCTTTCGTTGGGATTCTGTAGCCGCCTTAAACTCCAGAGTGCGCGTTTCCATTTTTTGTTCATTGACGATTAAAGAAACGCGATATGTTCCAGGCAACTGCGCGCCATGGTCAGTTTCGTACATGGAAAGGTCAACATGCTGGTTGATCCCTGCGGTATCTTCCAGAAAACGCGGATTAAATTTTCCAGCTGTCGCAGAAAAAGAGCCTGCAACCGTAAGCGCCAATACAGATAAAGAAAAGGGCAAAGAAGTGTAAGTGCGCGAAACGACCATCCATGACATTAAGTTGGTTCCCCTGAAAACTATTAATTAATTTCGCGAGTCAGATATTCACCTGAAGAGCCAAAATCATTAATTGTATTATATTTTATTTGCGAAGCACTGTTCACACCTGCAGGCAAATTGATATTCAAAGACCCTTTTGCTGGCACCATACCGGACTTTTCAATTTCGTGTCCGTTAATAAATACATCACTGAACGTGATGTTAAAAACAGTTGGATTGTCAACTTTTATCTGTTTACCGTTTCGCGTAAAACGTAGTTCTCCTGGCGAAGATTTAATATCCCCTTTTAGACCTGCTGGGCGATAAAAAAGCTTGATGCGAGTACGAACTGCAATCTGCAAGACATTTTTCCCTTCATTTTCTTCATTTTGAGAAGGAATCGCTTTGACGTTTACCCAGTAAACAGATTCACGATCCTGAGGTAAGGAGGGATTCACATTTACGATACGTAAGATGTTGTTTTTTCCTGGCTCAAGTTTGAATAATGGCGGAGTAATGATGAATGGTGTTTTTTTACTACCCGTTGCATCATCAACCCATGACTGAATAAGAAATTCTTCTGATTTATTTTTGTTTTGTACGGTTAGCGATGCTTCTTTCTTATTACCGTCATAAATCACCCGAGTAGAACTAAGCCCAACCCCACTCGCTAGTGCAGACTGCGAAATTAACACCCAAAGAGTTAACGCAATGAATTTTTTTTTCATCATTCTATCCATGAACGTTGAACACAATTGGCGGAGAATTCATCTTCGCCAATTGTGAAACTAACTATTACTCGTAAGACAGATTGAAATCAACCTGAGCATTACCATAACCAGTAGTTACAGCAGCTAAAGTAGAAACATAGTTTGCGGTGAAATAAAGAACTGTCTGACCTTTTTTCAGGTCAGTGCTGGATTCACCACTATTCATCGCAACCAGGGTGTTGCTGTTATCATAAATACCGATACCTACGCCTTTCGCCGCGCCTGCTTCGGTGCTAACAGAGATAAGTTCAGGTTTATCGGTATCACCAACGCCACTAAAGCTGACTTTCGCCTTTTTCAAAGTGGTGATATCACAATCTTCCAGCTTGATTTCGAAAGGTTTTGATGGTGATTTATCACCGACTGCAGCAAATACAGATTTTTGCACCTGACCCAGTACAACTTCCTGATTCTGAGAATCAACTGACAGTACGCAAGCTGCGTCGACGATTTCACCTGTAAATTTCACAGTGCCATCACCGGAATCCGCTGCAAATACGGAACCAGAAGTTAACGCCAGTGCTGACAAGGCAAAAACAACCTTTTTCATGAATAACTCCATTTATATAGATAAATATGCTTAATGTTGTTCACACAACGGGGCGCAGATTATACAAATGGCACTAAAAAATAAAATTATTTTTACTAAATATTATTTTTTAAAATAAAAGGGAATGTATATTAAATTCAGCATATTATAAAAAACAACATCAATATGGAAATATACTTTCGGAAAATATTCATATTAATATTTTATATAAACAGAGTAATACATCCACAGAAAGAATGCATTGTTCTATTTATACTCTGAAATAGGAAAAGGGAGAAACTCACGTCCCTCCCCTTCATTTTCTTACAATGATATTTTTAGACGTGAACCTCGCGCAACACCTTCTGCCCTGGCTGGCGAATAGTCGTAGAAAGTGCAAGAGACAGAATCAGCAGGGCGAAAATCACGTAGAAGGTCACATAGAAACCACCAAACAGTGAGGCGATAATCGAGCCGCAAATGCTGCCGATACCGAAACCGAGGTAAATTACACCGTAGTTTTTCGCCAGATTATTAAGTCCAAAGAACTCGCTGACCAGTGACGGGAACACCGTGATTGTGCCGCCGAAGTTAAACGCCACGCAGGCAATCGCCGCGAAGAACGTTAACGCATTGAGTGGAGCGAACAGCAGTGCCGCCATGCCCACCAGCGAAACCACCTGTCCAATGGTGATGACCCGAATACGGGAGATTTTGTCAGACAGAATACCCAGAACCAGACGACCAGAAAGGTTAGCAATTGAAATGACCGTCACTGCGTTGGCTGCGGAAATTGCATCAAGATGCGCCAGACTCTGCGCGATATCTTTCGCCACCCCAATAACATACAGACCACTCATGCAGGCAGT
The DNA here is from genome assembly GCF_916618735.1 of Escherichia sp. Marseille-Q3837. Lineage (NCBI taxonomy): Bacteria > Pseudomonadati > Pseudomonadota > Gammaproteobacteria > Enterobacterales > Enterobacteriaceae > Escherichia > Escherichia sp. Marseille-Q3837. The sequence continues at coordinate 713,881 of NZ_CAKAKC010000001.1, forward strand.
CAGGAACATTACCGCCAGCATCCAGTATTGCGGTTTACGCATCGACTCTGCCAGGGTGAAATCATTTTCCACCACGCCATTATGGGTTTTGACTTCCTGTTTCGGCGCATCTTTCATTAAGGTCGCGCCAAAAACAATCATCACCAGCGCAATCGCGCCCCAAATTATAAAGGTTTTTTCCAGACCGACCGTTTCCAGCAGTTGCGTATCGATAAATTTGAACCCCAGGCTACCCAGGCCATAGGAACCAATGGCGAATGCGGAGATCAAACCTTTACGTTCCGGGAACCACTTCACGCAGTTAGAGAGCGTCAGCAAGTAACCCGCGCCATCTGCCAGACCGACCAGCACACCGGCACTCAGCCACAGCATCATCAGGTTGTTGGAATGCGCGGTCAGGAAGAAGCCTAATCCCAGCAAAATACCGGAAGCCATAGTGACGCGTTTAACGCCAAAACGTTCCTGTAATTTTCCCGCGACAGAAGACGAAATTGCCAGTCCCAGACTCAACAGGCCAAAGGAGAAAGCCACCTGGCTTACCGGTGCATCCAGTTTGGCGGAAAGTGCACCGTTAAACAGGCTCCAGGTATAAACCGAACCCAGGGCGAACTGGGTAATAATAGTACCGATAAGCGTCAGCCAGCGCGTACGTTGATAGTTGGAAGGTGTCATGGCAGTGTTCCTGCATTAATAAAAAGGAAAGGTCTCTGCCGACAACCATATCGAAGTGCACTTTATGCCAGGGGAAAAACGGCATGAAATGCCATCAGAACGGAATGAAATGCCTTAGTTCAGGAATGAATGACGTGACAAATATTCACCACAATAATAATTGTGTCAGTTAGTACCCACTATCAACACAATGATTGTTATACGCGGGTTCAAATTGTAAATGACAAGTTAAAATCTGGCACTAACGCCCATGCTATACAAATAATCATTATTATTGTTGCTGTTTTCTGCCTGAGATAACGCGGCATAAGCGGCAATATTTGGATTAAGCAACATATCGGCGCCCACAGTCACATCAAGCCAGTTGCCGTTCTGATTTGTCGCCGTCATGCGGCTCAGGCCTGATTGAGCCTTCCAGATATTCTCACCAAATTGCTGGTTATAGCTGATTTGCGCCCAGGGACGAAAATCACCAAGCCGGGAATCAACACGCCAGCCTAATGTACTGACGCTGGCATGCCATAACGGATCGGTCAACGTTGCAGTGCTGTCGCCAAACTCGTTATACATCGAAATGGTCGTACCATCATAATGCAATGCGGCGACTGGGCCTGTTGTAACATGTTCATATAAAGGGAAATTCCAGCCCATACTCATACTGCTGGTCACATCGGCAGGCGTATCCTCCGCCAGATTGACTTCCAGTCCCAGCGCCCTTTGGCTACTTTGAATACGTTGCGACAAAATATCGTTGTAATCAGGTTGGTGATCACTATCCCAGGTATAACGCTCCGTAGTATGCCCAGGCTGCGTATCAACGATATATTCTTGTTGCCAGGCATAAGCTGTGTTGAGAAAAAGAGAACTGATTACAACGCTCGCCAGCAAACTTAACGTCCAGTGGCCACCGCATTTTTTTATGATCATTAACACGACTCCAGAAAAGAGCCGAATTCGGCAATATTATTGTCATTGTATGAAGGATATCGGGCATAGTAGCCCTGTATTAAATATTGACTTTTTCACCGATGCGTCAAGAAAAGCGGCTGAAATTTTTACGGTCTGGTATATAGCGAGGGAAAGTATGGAACGTTGCGGCTGGGTGAGTCAGGACCCACTTTATATTGCCTACCACGATAATGAGTGGGGCGTGCCTGAAACCGACAGTAAAAAACTGTTCGAAATGATCTGCCTTGAAGGACAACAGGCTGGGTTATCCTGGATTACCGTCCTCAAAAAACGTGAAAATTATCGCGCTTGTTTTCATCAGTTTGATCCCGTCAAGGTCGCGGCAATGCAGGAAGACGATATCGAAAGACTGGTACAGGATACCGGGATTATCCGCCATCGTGGAAAAATCCAGGCCATTATCGGCAATGCGCGCGCTTACCTGCAAATGGAGCAAAACGGCGAACCGTTTGCCGACTTTGTCTGGTCGTTCGTAAACCACCAGCCACAAGTGACACAAGCCAGAACATTGAGCGAAATCCCTACTTCAACGCCCGCCTCCGACGCGCTCTCCAAGGCTCTGAAAAAACGCGGCTTTAAGTTTGTTGGCACGACAATTTGTTACTCCTTTATGCAGGCATGTGGGCTGGTGAATGATCATGTGGTTAGCTGCTGTTGCCATCCGGGGAACAAATCATGATTCGGGAAGCACTGCTTTCGGAACTGCCCGCGATTCTGGAGTTATGGCTGGAAAGCACAAGCTGGGGACATCCCTTTATAGAAACAAGCTATTGGCGTGACTGCATTCCGCTGGTGCGTGATGCATATCTAGCCAACGCGCAAAACTGGGTGTGGGAAGACAATGGTGAATTTCTCGGTTTTGTCAGCATTATGGAGGGCCGGTTTCTGGCAGCGATGTTTGTCGCACCGAAGGCCATCAGACGCGGCATTGGTAAGGCGCTGATGCAACATGTACAGCAGCGCCATCCCCATTTGTTGCTGGAGGTTTATCAAAAAAACCAACCGGCGATAGATTTTTACCATGCGCAGGGGTTTCATATTGTCGACTGCGCATGGCAGGAGGAAACCCAACTCCCTACCTGGATTATGGATTGGCAGGCGGATCAAACGCCGTAAGCGACAGCTCCGGGCCATTATATTTTTCCAGCCATGCCAGCGCCGTGTTACCCGCACAGCCATTCCCCAGCCGCGAGCTGGGAAGGTCTTTAGTTAGCACGTTAACCGCACCATTTTTACAAATGCCGCCAGCAGATAAATCAAGATCTGGCCACGCGCCTTCGTGAATACAAATCACGCCAGGTTTAATACCTTCGCTAATGACGGCTCCGGCAAGGATTTGTCCGCGCGAGTTCCACACCCGAACTGTATCGCCATCTTGTATACCCCGCGCCCGCGCATCTTCTGGGTGAATGGTGACAGGTTCACGATTTGCCACCGCATACAATTCGCGCAAGGAACTGTAATTCAGCTGACTGTGCAGACGATGTGCCGGGTGAGCAGAAAGTATCTGCAACTGTTCCGGTTCTGCATTGCCCTGCCATTCGTCCGGCTCCAGCCACATTGGATGCCCTGGGCAATCCGGATAAGCGTAATCGGCAATACGCTGTGAGAAGATTTCAATCTTGCCGCTGGCGGTTTTTAACGGATACGCCTGCGGATCGCGGCAAAAATCAGCGAAGCGAATAAACCGCTCGCTGTCCGGGTTTTCCGGCATCTCAATTAACTGGTTGGCTTGCCAGAACTCAGTAAATGGTGGCAATTGTATCTGCTGACTTGCCCCACGCTGCCGGGCGACGTTATAAAACGTTTCCAGCCATTGCAACTCACTTTTCCCTTCTGTAAATCGCGCGTAGCCGCCCTTTTCCCACCGTTCGCTTAATTCAGCAAAAACATCAAAATCATTACGTGCTTCACCACGCGGTGGCACCACTTGTTTCATCGGCACCAGATGCTGATTGCTGTAATCGCCGGTCATGGTGAGATCATTACGCTCAAACGACGTGGTCGCAGGGAGAACGATATCAGCGTGTTTTGCCGCCGCCGTCCAGAAGCATTCGGAGATCACCACCAGCTCTGGTTTTTGCCAGGCGTGAATCAGACGATTGGTATCCTGATGGTGGGTAAAGTTGGCACCGCCCGCCCACCAGATAAAACGAATATCCGGGAAATGTCGGTTCATACCGTTGTGTTGATATGCGCCACCAGGGTTTTCCAGTGCTTCAACAATGCGGGCAACAGGGATTTTATCCACCGCATCGGTGCCGCCGGGCAAACTACTTTGCATGGAAGAGAGCACCGCAGCGCGGCGGGTCGGATTGCCGCCATTGGCAAAATGGTAAGAAAGGCCAAAGCCGCCGCCGGGTGTGCCGATTTGCCCCAACATTGCCGCCAGCGTGACGATCATCCAGTGTTTTTGCTCACCAAACTGTTGGCGCTGCATTCCCCATCCCGCCATCAGCATCGTAGTGTTTTGGTGGAAAATAGCCGCCAGCTCGCGGATTTTCGCTGCGCCAACACCACAAATCCCTGCCGCCCATTCGGCGGTTTTCGCTATTCCGTCGCTCTCGCCCAGCAAATAAGAGGCGAAGACGTCATAACCTGTGGTGCAACGCGTCAGAAACGCTTCGTCGTGCCAGCCATTTTCCACCAGCGTATGGGCGATCCCTAGCATCAGCGCAGCATCGGTGCCCATGTGCGGTGCCACCCACTCCATTTTATCGCCAAAGAAATCGACGGTTTCCGATCGCATTGGATCAATGCAGATCAGCTTTTTCCCGCTGTCACGCAGTGCGGAAAAGTAAGAAAGCCCCTGCTCATCAGATGCATTCCACGCAATTTTCAGCGTATTGAGTGGGTTAGCACTCCATAGCACCACGACATCGCTATGTTCCAGCACCAGTGGCCAACTGGTTTGCTGTTGATAAACTTCGCTGCCACCCACGACATACGGCATGATCGCCTGTGCCGCACCGGTCGAATAATCCCCCAGATGCCCGGTATAACCGCCTGCCAGCGCCATATAGCGTTGTAATAATGTCGAGGCCTTATGCAGCACGCCGTTTGAACGCCAGCCGTAGGAACCAGCAAAAATCGATGCCGGACCATAAACCTCACGAATGCGTTTATGTTGTTGGTGAATAAGATCCAGCGCCTCATCCCAACTCACGCGAACAAATTCATCCTGCCCACGAATGCCTTGCGGGTTTTCTGGTGACGCGAGAAAGCCTTTGCGCACCATTGGAAATCGTACCCGCGTATTGCTGTGAACCTGGTCGCGAACCGCGCTCTGCAAGGAGTTTTCCAGCTCTGTCGCTAACGCGCCACGCGAGCTAAAAACTGTTTCACCGTCGGTTTCAACCAGCATGGGTCCCCAGTGGGCGGCAGTCAGAACGGAATAACGTGAGGATGAATTGGCCAAACCGAAGGCTCCTGAAAGGTTAGATGTATTGGGCAGTTAAATATTACTTACAAATTTCCGAGTATTCCCAGGAATAATCTTCATGTTCACACGGCATAATCTCCCGCCACGGCACCCGTGAACAAGAATAAAAAGGTTATTAAGGATTAACAATGAAGAAACGTGTTTATCTTATTGCTGCCGTCGTGAGCGGCGCTCTGGCGGTATCTGGCTGTACAACTAACCCTTACACCGGCGAACGTGAAGCAGGCAAATCTGCTATCGGCGCAGGTCTGGGCTCTCTCGTTGGCGCGGGTATTGGCGCGCTCTCTTCTTCGAAGAAAGATCGCGGTAAAGGCGCGCTGATTGGCGCAGCAGCAGGCGCGGCACTGGGCGGTGGCGTGGGTTATTACATGGATGTACAGGAAGCGAAGCTGCGTGACAAAATGCGCGGCACCGGCGTTAGCGTAACCCGCAGCGGGGACAACATTATCCTTAACATGCCGAACAATGTGACCTTTGACAGCAGCAGCGCGACCCTTAAACCGGCCGGTGCTAACACGCTGACTGGCGTGGCAATGGTGCTGAAAGAGTACCCAAAAACGGCAGTTAACGTGATTGGTTATACCGACAGCACGGGTGGTCACGACCTGAACATGCGTCTCTCCCAGCAGCGTGCGGATTCCGTTGCCAGCGCGTTGATCACCCAGGGTGTGGACGCCAGCCGCATCCGTACTCAGGGTCTTGGCCCGGCTAATCCGATCGCCAGCAACAGCACCGCTGAAGGTAAGGCGCAAAACCGCCGTGTAGAAATCACTTTAAGCCCGCTCTAATCCCTTTCATGCCGGGTGATGCAGAAATCACCTGGCATTCTTCAGTTTTCCTTCATCATATTTCAGGCTAAGGTGATCGCCTTATCAGTGAATGGAGAGAAGAATGAAGCCGTCCGTTATCCTCTACAAAGCCTTACCTGATGATCTACTGCAACGCCTGCAAGAGCATTTCACCGTTCACCAGGTAGCAGACCTTAATCCACAAACCATTGAACAAAACGCGGCGATTTTTGCCGAAGCTGAAGGTTTACTGGGTTCAAACGAGAATGTTGATGCCGCATTACTGGAAAAAATGCCAAAACTGCGTGCCACTTCAACTGTCTCCGTCGGCTATGACAATTTCGACGTCGATGCGCTTAACGCTCGAAAAATCCTGCTGATGCATACGCCAACCGTGTTAACGGAAACCGTCGCCGATACGCTGATGGCGCTGGTGCTGTGTACAGCGCGTCGGATTGTGGAAGTGGCGGAACGCGTAAAAGCTGGCGAATGGACCGCCAATATCGGCCCGGACTGGTACGGCGTTGACGTTCACCATAAAACACTGGGCATTGTCGGGATGGGACGGATCGGCATGGCCCTGGCACAGCGCGCGCACTTTGGCTTCAATATGCCAATTCTCTATAACGCGCGCCGCCACCATAAAGAAGCAGAGGAACGCTTTAACGCCCGCTACTGCGATCTGGATACGCTGTTACAAGAATCAGATTTCGTTTGCCTGATCCTGCCGCTAACTGAAGAAACTCATCACCTGTTTGGCGCAGAACAATTCGCCAAAATGAAATCCTCCGCCATTTTCATTAATGCAGGGCGTGGGCCGGTAGTTGACGAAAATGCACTGATTGCGGCGTTGCAGAAAGGGGAAATTCACGCCGCTGGTCTGGATGTCTTCGAACAAGAGCCATTGCCAGTAGATTCGCCGTTGCTCTCAATGACAAATGTCGTTGCAGTACCACATATTGGTTCAGCCACCCATGAGACGCGTTATGGCATGGCTGCCTGTGCCGTGGATAATTTGATTAATGCGTTGCAGGGGAAGGTTGAGAAGAACTGTGTGAATCCGCACGTCGCGGACTAAGCCGCGACTGCGTGGAGAAAAGCCCGATAACCGTTCGGGCTTTTACTCTTTATTGGGTTGCAGTGACTGCCGTGGTCCAGGCCTGATTAAACGCCTGATGCTGTGCCGGTAATGGCGCAATCAGTTTGTTATATTCACTCGCCTGCTGTGAAGTCGGGAACTGGATGCCATTCGCGACAAAGCTCACCTGAGTACCTTGTTGAGCGATGTAGTCCCCCACCATCACCAGTTGCTGCGTGAACGTTTGAGCCGCAGGAATCAGCGGTTGCAACGCATCAGCTGGGGTCGTCACTACTTTAGTGAATGCCTGATCAAAGACCGGTTTCAGGTCATCGGTCTGTTTTAGCGCAGAGTGCGCAGCATCGGCCTGCAACTTCGCATTTTGCAATTGTTGCGCCAGTACGCCAAGAGATCCGTTCATTTCACGCAGTGGACCACTTTGCGTGACGTAATCCTGTGGTACGCGAATCGCGTTAACGCTGTCTACAACCGGACGCAGACCGGAATCCATCGCCTGATTAACCTGTTGGGAATAGCCATACAGGATCGCGTAATCAGAGACAAAAGGACCAAACTGTTTTTTCTGATCGGCAGTCAGGGTTGGTAGACGTTCACCGCTACGCATCACTGTATTCTGCAGGAAGTCGATAAACGCTTTACGCTGATCGCCTTCTTTATCAAAACACCCACTCAGGCTAACTACCATTAATAACGCCGCAAGAGGCGCAAACCAGCGAGAGCAGGACTTTCCTGTCGCCATTTTCTTACTCCTTTCACCCAAAAAAAGCGCACAACGACACACGCGTGTCTGACGCTGACAAGGATAGTCCAGGACAGGCTTACAGGATACCCTTTATGCATAATCTTCCTGGGAAAATGATGTAGAAAATGAAGAAGAGTTAATTTGTTGTTTTATTGTTAAAAACAGACATTGCTATTGCGTTTTTGTGGTCAGCTCATCCCTTCTCTTGGTAGGCCAAATTTTCGGAATCTTTACAATCCCAGGACGCTGAGAAATATTTCGGCATTAATCATATCGTTAGACGACTATAAGTCACGGCAACTTAGTAGCTGAATCGAATCATACTTAAATCACTCACGGGTTTCTCCCCGCTGTGTCTGCTTTTCCCGACTATTCTTAATGAGCTTCGATGAAATTCACGATCCCGCAGTGTGATTTGAGGAGTTTTCAATGGAATATAAAGATCCAATGCATGAGCTGTTGAGTAGCCTGGAACAAATTGTTTTTAAAGATGAAACGCAAAAGATTACCCTGACGCACAGAACAACGCCTTGTACCGAAATCGAGCAATTACGTAAAGGGACAGGGTTAAAAATTGATGATTTCGCCCGGGTTTTGGGCGTATCAGTAGCCATGGTGAAAGAATGGGAGTCCAGACGCGTAAAGCCTTCCAGTGCCGAACTAAAATTGATGCGCCTGATCCAGGCCAACCCAGCATTAAGTAAACAGTTGATGGAATAGACTTTTATCCACTGTATTGATGTTTACGGTCCTGATGACAGGACCGTTTTCCGACCAATTAATCATAAATATGGAAAATAATTGTTGCATCACCATTCAATGCGTGGCTTAATGCACATCAACGGTTTGACGTACAGACCATTAAAGCAGTGTAGTAAGGCAAGTCCCTTCAAGAGTTATCGTTGATACCCCTCGTAGTGCACATTCCTTTAACGCTTCAAAATCTGTAAAGCACGCCATATCGCCGAAAGGCACACTTAATTATTAAAGGTAATACACTATGTCCGGTAAAATGACTGGTATCGTAAAATGGTTCAACGCTGACAAAGGCTTCGGCTTCATCACTCCTGACGATGGCTCTAAAGACGTGTTCGTACACTTCTCTGCTATCCAGAACGATGGTTACAAATCTCTGGACGAAGGTCAGAAAGTGTCCTTCACCATCGAAAGCGGCGCTAAAGGCCCGGCAGCTGGTAACGTAACCAGCCTGTAATCTCTGCTTAAAAGCACAGAATCTAAGATCCCTGCCAATTGGCGGGGATTTTTTTATTTGTTATTTCAGGAAATAAATAATCGATCGCGTAATACAATCTATTATTATTTTTATAAAGAATAAATTTGGGTGCAATGAGAATGCGCAACGCCGTAAGAAAGGCGGGAATAATTTCCCGCCAAAGACTCTTACTCTTTCAAATTGCAGGCTAAAAATGCCGCCAGCTCATAGCTTCCCTGTTTAATATGCAATTCACACAGTGAATCTCTTATCATCCAGGTGAAAAATAAAAGCGTGAAACAAATCACTATTAAAGAAAGCAATCTATATTTCTGCGGCATTCCCAGCCTCCTGTGTTGATTTCCAACGAGTAAGAGGCTAACCTTATGGTGTTCAGGCATAGGGCAGCCTCACTTTGATTTATAGTCAGGTGGGGCTTTTCTCTGTCTGCCTTTTGGTGAATACCTGAGACAAACAGTCTCAAGCACCCAGACTTATTTTAGCGTAATAACCTCTTTTCCTCTCCTTAATAAATTCCGAAAAAATATCATAAAATTAATATATGAGATGATTTTTATTCAGCAGAAGATTATTAAAGGTAGCTGTATTATTTAGTGAAAAAAAAGTCTGCCATCTGGCAGACTTTTTAATAAAGGAGTTATTACTGCAGTAAAGAAATATCCGCTACACGCAGGAATAATTCGCGCAGTTTTTCCAGCATGGTCAGACGGTTGATACGTAGTTCTTTGTCATCGACCATTACCATCACTTTATCGAAGAAGGCATCAACCGGTTCACGCAACTCAGCCAGTTCGACCAGCGCATCCTGATAACGACCTTCTGCGAAGTACGGCTCCAGCTTGTCGCGCAATACAACTACCTGCATCGCCAGTTTAATTTCTTCCGGCTCTTTCAGGGTGGAGGCATTCACGCGATCGCTCAGCACTTCGTCTGATTTCGCCAGAATGTTAGATACACGCTTGTTCGCCGCCGCCAGTGCTGCCGCTGCTTCCAGGGTACGGAAGTGCGATACCGCCTTCATGCGGGCATCAAAATCTGCCGGACGAGTCGGACGACGCGCCAGTACCGCCTGGATGGTGTCGACGGTGTAACCTTCGTCCTGATACCAGGCGCGGAAGCGACCGAGCATAAAGTCGATAACGTCATCCACCACATTGGCGTTAGTCAGCTTATCACCGTACAAGCGCACAGCTTCTTCGGTCAGCGTTTGCAGATCAAGATTGAGGTTCTTCTCAACGATAATACGCAGCACGCCCAGCGCCGCACGACGCAGCGCAAACGGGTCTTTATCACCTTTCGGATGCTGACCAATACCGAAGATGCCCGCCAGGGTATCCATCTTGTCAGCAATCGCCAGCGCACAGGCTACCGGGTTAGACGGCAGGGAATCACCGGCAAAGCGCGGTTGATACTGCTCGTTCAGCGCCACCGCGACATCTTCCGCTTCACCATCATGACGCGCGTAGTGCATACCCATAACGCCCTGGGTGTCGGTGAACTCAAAGACCATGTTGGTCATCAGGTCACACTTGGACAGCAGCCCAGCACGAGTTGCGTGGTTAACGTCAGCGCCAATCTGTTCAGCGATCCAGCCAGCCAGAGCCTGAATGCGGTCAGTTTTATCGCGCAGCGTCCCCAGCTGTTGCTGGAACAGCACGGTTTGCAGGCGCGGCAGGTTATCTTCAAGACGTTTTTTACGGTCGGTGTTGAAGAAGAACTCGGCATCAGCCAGACGTGGACGAACGACTTTCTCGTTACCAGAGATAATTTGCTGCGGATCTTTCGACTCAATGTTGGCAACGAAGATAAAGTTCGGCAGCAGTTTGCCGTCGTTCGCATACACCGGGAAGTATTTCTGGTCACCTTTCATGGTATAAACCAGTGCTTCAGACGGCACAGCGAGGAATTTCTCTTCGAATTTCGCGGTCAGAACAACCGGCCATTCAACCAGCGAAGCCACTTCTTCCAGAAGGCTTTCGCTTAAGTCAGCATTACCGCCAATCTTACGCGCCGCTTCTTCAGCATCGGCTTTAATCTTCGCCTTACGCTCTTCGTAATCGGCGATGACTTTCCCGCGCTCGCGCAGAATTTCCGGATACTGATCGGCATTGTCGATGGTAATTTCCGGCTCACCCATAAAGCGATGTCCACGAATTACGCGATCGGACTGAATACCCAGAATGGTTGCCGGAATGACTTTATCGCCCAGCAGCAAAGTTACGGTGTGCACCGGACGCACGAAGTGCACGTCAGACGCGCCCCAGCGCATCAGTTTCGGGATCGGTAGTTTCGCCAGCGAAGTGGCTACCATGTTCGGAACAAGTGCCTCGGTGCTTTCGCCCTTCACATGAGCGCGATACAGTAGCCATTCGCCTTTGTCAGTAGTCAGACGCTCGGCCTGGTCAACGGAGATCCCGCAACCACGCGCCCAGCCTTCTGCTGCTTTACTCGGTTTGCCTTCGGCGTCGAAAGCCTGGGCAATCGCCGGGCCGCGTTTTTCGATTTCACGGTCAGGCTGGGCTTCCGCCAGGTTAGCCACTTTCAGCGCCAGACGACGCGGAGCCGCAAACCATTGAACGGTGCCGTGTGCGAGGCCAGCGTTATCCAGCTCCGCAGTAAAGTTCGCAGCAAAGGACTCAGCCAGGCTGCGCAGTGCTTTTGGTGGCAGCTCTTCAGTGCCGATTTCCACCAGAAAAGTTTTCTCAGACATAGCCGCCTCTTACTTATCTTTGTTGCACATCGGGAAGCCGAGGGCTTCACGGGAAGCGTAGTATGCTTCTGCCACTGCTTTGGTCAGGGTGCGAATGCGCAAAATATAACGCTGACGCTCAGTGACGGAGATGGCTTTACGCGCATCCAGCAGGTTGAAGCTGTGGGCGGCTTTCAGAATACGCTCGTAGGCAGGCAGCGGCAGCGGATTTTCCAGCGCCAGTAGCTGCTGCGCTTCTTTCTCGTACTGCTCGAAGCAGGTGAACAGGAAGTCCACGTCCGCGTATTCGAAGTTATAAGTGGACTGCTCCACTTCGTTCTGATGGAACACGTCGCCATAAGTGGTTTTACCCAGCGGGCCGTCGCTCCAGACCAGGTCGTAAACGCTGTCTACGCCCTGAATGTACATCGCCAGACGTTCCAGACCATAGGTGATCTCGCCGGTAACCGGTTTACACTCCAGACCACCAACCTGCTGGAAGTAAGTGAACTGCGTCACTTCCATGCCGTTCAGCCACACTTCCCAGCCCAGCCCCCAGGCACCCAGCGTCGGGTTTTCCCAGTTATCTTCCACGAAACGAATATCGTGGATAGTCGGGTCCATGCCCAGCTCTTTTAGAGAACCGAGGTACAGCTCCTGGATATTGTCCGGCGATGGCTTAATCACCACCTGGAACTGATAGTAATGCTGTAAGCGGTTGGGGTTTTCGCCGTAGCGACCATCGGTCGGGCGACGAGAAGGCTGGACATAAGCAGCCGCCATCGGTTCTGGCCCCAGCGCGCGCAGACAGGTCATTGGGTGAGAGGTTCCCGCGCCGACTTCCATGTCCAATGGTTGAACAATGGTGCAGCCCTGGCGAGCCCAGTAATCCTGTAAGGTCAGGATCAAGCCCTGGAAGGTCCTGGTATCAAACTTTTGCATATTATTTCGTGCTGGATACGTGTGGATTTAAAGGAAGGGATCAGTATACCCGCTGGATGGAAGATATACAGTACGAAACGGGAAAAAGCAGGGCTTAACGCATGGAAAGATGCAAAAAATGGCCATCCGCGTCAAAAGAACAGACAAAGTGCTCTTTCCGAAAGGTATAGCCGCGCATTTCGTAACTCCCCTGGAACTGTTCAAATGCGGTGACGTCGATTTTTTGCTCGCCGGTGTTATAACGTTTTGCTGCCTGATCCTTGCATAAGGCTTCCATATTCAACGAACGCAGCGGATCAACTTTTACCCGTTGTGCTTTCTGTACGGGTGGCGTTGTTGAGCATCCTACTAACACCATAAGCGCCATTACCGGAAAGAAAGAGTTCATCATCATTAAATTACCGTCTGGTTTGCAGGTGAGTCTTATTATTTATATCGGTATAGTGGCTGATATCTTACGAATTTCCTCAAGCCTCTATAAGCTGTAGTGATAAAACTCAGATTATTCCAGTGCACCAACCGAATGATTTATCAGTCAGACTTTTTTTAACCAGATACAGAGACACAGATGCAGCCCAAAATTTACTGGATTGATAACCTGCGAGGGATAGCGTGTTTAATGGTGGTGATGATTCACACCACTACCTGGTATGTGACCAATGCCCATAGTGTTAGCCCTATCACCTGGGATATCGCGAATATTCTAAATTCTGCCTCTCGTGTCAGCGTACCGCTATTTTTCATGATTTCCGGCTATCTCTTTTTTGGCGAACGCAGCGCCCAGCCGCGCAATTTCTTGCGCATCGTCTTATGCCTGCTGTTTTATAGCGCAGTTGCGCTGCTCTACATTGCACTGTTTACTTCCATCAATGTGGAGATATCGCTGAAAAACCTGCTACAAAAGCCGGTGTTTTATCACTTATGGTTTTTCTTCGCGATTGCGGTGATTTATCTGGTTTCGCCGCTGATTCAGGTAAAGCACGTCGGCGGTAAAATGTTGTTGGTGCTAATGGTGGTGATTGGCATCATCGCCAACCCAAACACAGTGCCACAGAAGATCGACGGTTTTGAATGGCTACCAATTAACTTATATATCAATGGCGATACTTTTTACTACATCCTGTATGGCATGTTGGGCCGCGCCATTGGGATGATGGACACGCAACACAAGCCACTGTCGTGGATGAGCGCCGCACTGTTTATCGCCGGGGTATTTATTATCTCTCGCGGGACATTATATGAATTACAGTGGCGCGGAAACTTTGCTGATACCTGGTATCTTTACTGTGGGCCGATAGTTTTTATTTGCGCAATTGCGTTACTGACTCTGGTAAAAAATACACTGGATACGCGCACTATTAGCGGACTTGGGCTGATATCCCGTCATTCTCTGGGTATATACGGGTTCCACGCGTTGATTATCCATGCACTGCGCACCAGTGGTATTGAGCTTAAAAACTGGCCAATACTGGATATTATTTGGATCTTTTGCGCGACGCTGGCAGCAAGCTTGTTGCTTTCTGTACTGGTACAACGAATCGATAAAAACAGATTAGTAAGTTAAGTAAAAGCCCGGTCACACTGGACTGACCGGGCTTACGTAGATTATTCGCTATATTCTTCCTGCGCAGCCATCGTTTCTTTTGGTGCGTTGATCCCAGCATCACGGATATTTTTCTGCACCGCTACTGCACCAAACAAGCTTAAAAAGAAGGCCAGACCATAGAAGCCTTTTTCGCTGAGTAATAACGTCGCATTCCACAGACCTACCATCAGTAATGCAACAGAGATAATAAACACAGTCAGGCAGGTCATATAATAAATGGAGGTGGTCGGTATGCCTTCATAGACTGGCCCCCTGAATCTCCAGACAACCAATATCACTTATTTAAGTGATAGTCTTAATACTAGTTTTTAGACTAGTCATTGGAGAGCAGATGATTGATGTCTTAGGACCGGAGAAACGCAGACGGCGTACTACACAGGAAAAGATCGCTATTGTTCAGCAGAGTTTTGAACCGGGAATGACAGTCTCCCTTGTTGCCCGGCAACACGGTGTGGCAGCCAGCCAGTTATTTCTCTGGCGCAAGCAATACCAGGAGGGAAGTCTTACTGCTGTGGCCGCAGGAGAACAGGTCGTTCCTGCCTCTGAACTTGCAGCCGCCATGAAGCAGATTAAAGAACTCCAGCGCCTGCTCGGCAAAAAAACGATGGAAAATGAACTCCTTAAAGAAGCCGTTGAATACGGGCGTGCAAAAAAGTGGATAGCGCACGCGCCCTTATTGCCCGGGGATGGGGAGTAAGCTTAGTCAGCCGTTGTCTCCGGGTGTCGCGTGCGCAGTTGCACGTCATTCTCAGACGAACCGATGACTGGAAAGATGGTCGCCGCAGCCGTCACTCAGATGATACGGATGTGCTTCTCCGTATACACCATGTTATCGGAGAGCTGCCCACATATGGTTATCGTCGGGTATGGGCGCTGCTTCGCAGACAGGCCGAACTTGATGGTATGCCTGCGATCAATGCCAAACGTATTTACCGGATCATGCGCCAGAATGCGCTGTTGCTTGAGCGAAAACCCGCTGTACCGCCATCGAAACGGGCACATACCGGCAGAGTGGCTGTGAAAGAAAGTAATCAGCGATGGTGCTCTGACGGGTTCGAGTTCCGCTGTGATAACGGAGAAAAACTGCGAGTCACGTTCGCGCTGGACTGCTGTGACCGTGAGGCACTGCACTGGGCGGTCACTACGGGCGGCTTCAACAGTGAAACAGTACAGGACGTCATGCTGGGAGCGGTGGAACGCCGTTTCGGCAACGAGCTTCCGGCGTCTCCAGTAGAGTGGCTGACGGATAATGGTTCATGCTACCGGGCTAATGAAACACGGCAGTTTGCCCGGATGTTGGGGCTTGAACCGAAGAACACGGCGGTGCGGAGTCCGGAGAGTAACGGCATAGCAGAGAGCTTCGTGAAAACGATAAAGCGTGACTACATCAGTGTCATGCCCAAACCAGACGGGTTAACGGCAGCAAAGAACCTTGCAGAGGCATTCGAGCATTATAACGAATGGCATCCGCATAGTGCACTGGGTTATCGCTCGCCACGGGAATATCTACGGCAGCAAGCCAGTAATGGGTTAAGTGATAACAGGTGTCTGGAAATATAGGGGCAAATCCACTTCATACTTGTCCCGAACGGTCTTTTGATAAGACGCTGCAGAAAACAGTCCTAATACCAGTACGGCAAAATAATATCCTTTTTCATTTAACTGCATCTCTGCATTCCATAGCCCTAACAGATAGGTAACGATACCACCAACGAGAGCTATCCATGACACAATACTGAATGCCGGAGAATAGGTTGATATTTTGTTTTCCATCACTGACTTCCTTTCATTCCTGAAGCTTAAGAGCTTTATGCCGAGCGAAATACTCGCATTTGACCAAACAAGCAGACAAAAAAGGCGATGGGGTAGATCACCATTTCATAAGCATTGATAGGTGCGTTTAAAACACCGATAAACAAGAGACCGATGGTGATTAACGCTACCAACTGGCAGATGCGGATAAACAAATCATCCAGTTGCCCAAGTTTTTCTGCGCGCAGATATGCATAGTTACCAAAAGTCCCCGTCATTAACACGCCAAGAAAATAGCCTTTACCACTTAACAATGGACATGAGATCCATAATCCAATCAGATAAACCAGCGCCCCGACCACAAATAATAGTTTTGCTACAGTCTTTGAGGTTTTCATAACGATCTCCATATCTACCTGCGATACATTACGAGTAACCAACGAAAGACAAAACTGAAAAATGCCATTAACAAATGATTTTCAGAATAAATTCATATAAAAAATTAATATATTCTAAATATATATAGATGGAGATTATCCCCCGCCACATAAGGCAGGGGGAAATATTATGCCATTAGCGGCAGAAGTTGCTGATAGAGGCGACGGAACGTTTCACGTCGTGGCTGATAAGCGGTATAACGCTGCGCATCCGGCAGATGCGACTGTTCTAAAGGAAGTTGCGGCAACAACTCAATGAGAGATTTATCTGGATTTACCGCAATCTGTGCCAGTCTTGCTGCGCCTAATGCTGGCCCCACATCCCCCCCCGTGCGGTAATTCAGTTGCTGACCGCTAATATCCGCCAGCATCTGACGCCAGTACTCGCTACGCGCTCCGCCACCAATCAGTGTAATGCTTTGCGGTTGAATGCCACAGGCATGTACGACATCCATGCCATCCGCCAACGCATACCCCACGCCTTCCAGTACCGCGCGAGCCAGTTCTGCGGGGCCGTGTTGATGGGTCAGACCGAAGAAAACGCCCTTTGCCTGTGGATTATTGTGCGGCGTGCGCTCGCCGGAAAGATAAGGCAAAAACCAGACAGGATCGACATTCTCATCGGCCTGCTGAGCTGCGGCAATTAAAGCGGGGACATCGCTCAGACCGGTTAATTTCGTCGCCCAGTCCAGACACGACGCCGCACTCAGCATCACAGACATTAAATGCCAACGCTCAGGTAAAGCATGGCAAAAGCTGTGTACGGCACTTTCCGGCTTACTTAGGAAACCTTCGCTCACCGCAAAATAAACGCCTGAAGTCCCCAGCGATAACATTGCCTGGTTGGCATCAACCATACCCACACCAACCGCGCCAGCCGCATTATCGCCGCCGCCCGCAACAACCGGCACTGCATTCATTCCCCACGCTTTTGCAACCTCAGGTAGCAAAGTGCCGGTAATTTCGCTGCCTTCGTATAATGCTGGCATCTGATCTCGAGATAACTGGCAAGCCTCCAGCATAACATCGCTCCAGTCACGCTTTGCGACATCCAGCCACATGGTGCCGGCTGCATCAGACATATCACTGGCGAATTCTCCCGTCATCCGCAGACGCAAATAATCTTTCGGCAATAATACTTTGTCTACCTGAAGGAATATCTCTGGCTCGTTTCGCTGAATCCACAGTAATTTAGGCGCGGTAAATCCGGGCATCATCAGGTTGCCTGTAATATTCCGCGACTGCGGAACTCGCGCTTCCAGCAAAGCACACTCCTCCGCGCAGCGCCCGTCGTTCCACAAAATGGCGGGACGTAGCACCCGCTGCTGAGCATCAAGTAAAGTAGCACCATGCATTTGCCCGGCAATACCCAATGCTTTAACGTCTCGCAGAGAATGCTGTTCACCCAGGATTTTCATCGCGCGACCAGTCGCCAGCCACCACTGTTCCGGATCTTGCTCCGACCAGAGTGGATGCGGACGCGAAACGGTTAGTTTTTCCGTTTGCGAAGCGACCACTTCACCTTGCTCGTTGAGCAAAATAACTTTTACGCCCGATGTGCCAAGATCTATCCCGATATACATAGCGATTGTTCCTTAAAAAAATGCCCGGTATCGCTACCGATAACCGGGCTTGCGGACTGCACAATTAGCCGTTATTTGTCGAACAGATAATGATTTACCAGATTTTCCAGTTGCTCCTGGCGTCCACTCTGATGCACCGGCGCCAGATTGTTGTCCTGAGCATATTTTGCTAAATCAGCCAATGACATTTGACCTTTCAGGATTTGCTGACCCAGTTCACTATTCCAGCCGGAATAACGTTGTGCTACGCGTTTATCCAGTTCGCCGTCTTCAATCATGCGGGCTGCAATTTTCAGTGACAGCGCCATCGTATCCATCGCCCCAATATGACCGTAGAACAGATCGTATTTATCAGTGCTCTGACGACGTACTTTGGCATCAAAGTTCAGACCACCGGTCGTGAAACCACCTGCTTTGAGAATTTCATACATTACCAGCGCGTTCTCTTCCACGCTGTTCGGGAACTGGTCAGTATCCCAGCCCAGTTGCGCGTCGCCACGGTTAGCATCGACAGAACCGAACAGACCAAGCGCAATGGCTGTGGCAATTTCATGGTGGAAAGAGTGCCCCGCAAGCGTCGCGTGGTTCGCTTCAATATTCAGTTTAATCTCTTTTTCCAGGCCAAACTGTTTCAGGAAGCCGTAAACCGTTGCGGCATCGTAATCATATTGATGTTTGGTCGGTTCTTGCGGTTTCGGTTCGATAAGCAGCGTGCCCTGGAAACCGATTTTATGTTTATGCTCAACCACCATCTGCATAAAACGACCAAGCTGTTCGCGCTCCTGACGAAGATCGGTATTCAACAGAGTTTCATAACCTTCACGACCGCCCCACAGCACATAGTTTTCACCACCCAGTTTATGCGTTGCTTCCATCGCGGTAACAACTTGTGTAGCTGCCCAGCTAAAGACTTCGGGATCTGGATTCGTCGCCGCGCCTGCGCCATAGCGAGGGTTAGTAAAGCAGTTGGCTGTTCCCCACAGCAGTTTCACGCCGCTCTCTTCTTGCTTGCCAGCCAGCACATCGACCATTTGCGCAAAGTTATTGATGTACTCTTTTAACGATGAGCCTTCCGGGGAAACATCCACGTCATGGAAGCAATAAAACGGCACATGTAGTTTGTGGAAAAACTCGAATGCGACATCGGCTTTACGCTTCGCCAGCGCGAGGGCTTCGCCAGGCTGCTGCCACGGACGATTAAACGCGCCCACGCCAAACATGTCCGCCCCGTTCCAGCAGAAGGTGTGCCAGTAGCAGGCGGCAAAACGCAAGTGGTCTTCCATACGCTTGCCCAACACCAGTTCGTCGGGGTTGTAATGACGGAATGCTAACGGGTTAGAGGATTTCGGACCTTCATAACGAACGCGATCGAGCTGGTCAAAATAGGCTTGCATAATGAACTCCATAATCAGGTAATGCCGCGTGTGATGGATGATGTCGTAATATTGGGCACTCCCTTTCAGTTGCTCAATTATGTTATTTCACACTGCTATTGAGATAATTCACAAGTGTGCGCTCGCTCGCAAAAATAATATGGAATGATGAAACCGGGTGATTTCTCGAATAGAAAAATGCAACAAGTACAATTAATCAACAAAAGTAAGATCTCTGTCATAAATCAAGAAATAAACCAAAAATCGTAATCGAAAGATAAAAATCTGTAATTGTTTTCCCCTGTTTAGTTGCTAAAAATTGGTTACGTTTATCGCGGTGATTGTTACTTTTTTAAGCTGTCCTCTAACAACAGAAGGCCTCTGAATCATGAAAATAAAGAACATTTTACTCACCCTTTGCACCTCACTTCTGCTTACTAACGTCGCGGCGCACGCCAAAGAAGTAAAAATAGGAATGGCGATTGATGATCTCCGTCTTGAACGCTGGCAAAAGGATCGGGATATCTTTGTTAAAAAAGCAGAATCTCTCGGTGCAAAAGTATTTGTACAATCTGCGAATGGCAATGAAGAAACCCAAATGTCGCAGATTGAAAACATGATTAACCGGGGCGTCGACGTTCTTGTCATTATTCCGTATAACGGTCAGGTATTAAGTAACGTTGTAAAAGAAGCCAAACAAGAAGGTATAAAAGTATTAGCTTACGACCGCATGATTAATGATGCAGATATCGATTTTTATATTTCTTTCGATAATGAAAAAGTCGGCGAACTGCAAGCAAAAGCCCTGGTTGATATCGTCCCACAAGGAAATTATTTCCTGATGGGTGGCTCCCCGGTCGATAACAACGCCAAGCTATTCCGCGCCGGGCAAATGAAAGTATTAAAACCTTATGTTGACTCAGGAAAAATTAAAGTCGTTGGCGACCAATGGGTTGATGGCTGGTTACCAGAAAATGCGCTGAAAATTATGGAAAATGCGCTAACTGCCAACAATAACAAAATTGATGCGGTTGTTGCCTCAAACGATGCTACCGCTGGCGGGGCGATTCAGGCATTAAGTGCTCAAGGTTTATCAGGCAAAGTGGCAATTTCCGGCCAGGATGCGGATCTCGCGGGCATAAAACGTATTGCTGCCGGTACGCAAACTATGACGGTGTATAAACCCATTACGTTGTTGGCAAATACTGCCGCAGAAATTGCCGTTGAGTTGGGCAATGGTCAGGAACCAAAAGCAGATACCACACTGAATAATGGTCTGAAAGATGTTCCATCCCGCCTGCTGACACCAATCGATGTTAATAAAAACAACATCAAAGATACGGTAATTAAAGACGGTTTCCACAAAGAGAGCGAGCTTTAAGCATCACGCCCCGGCGCTGACCGGGGCGTGATTTCTCTCCATGCCGCGTGAACTGATTGGCTTAGGTGGAGTCGTTATGTCTTATCTACTTGAAATGAAGAACATTACCAAAACCTTCGGCACCGTGAAGGCGATAGATAACGTCAGCTTGCGGCTAAACGCTGGCGAAATCGTCTCACTCTGTGGGGAAAATGGGTCTGGTAAATCAACGCTGATGAAAGTGCTGTGTGGAATTTATCCTCATGGCTCCTACGAAGGCGAAATTATTTTTGCTGGCGAAGAGATTCAGGCAAGTCACATCCGCGATACCGAACGCAAAGGCATCGCCATCATTCACCAGGAATTAGCCCTGGTGAAAGAATTGACCGTGTTGGAAAATATCTTCCTGGGTAACGAAATAACCCATAATGGCATTATGGATTATGACCAGATGACGCTACGCTGCCAGAAGCTATTAGCACAGGTCAGTTTATCCATTTCACCCGATACCCGCGTTGGCGATTTAGGGCTTGGGCAACAACAACTGGTTGAAATTGCCAAGGCGCTAAATAAGCAGGTGCGTTTATTAATTCTCGATGAACCGACAGCCTCATTAACCGAGCTGGAAACCACGGTTTTACTGGATATTATTCGCGATCTGCAACAACACGGTATCGCCTGTATCTATATTTCGCACAAACTCAACGAAGTTAAAGCAATTTCCGATACGATTTGCGTTATTCGCGACGGTCAGCATATAGGAACACGTGATGCAGCCGGAATGAGCGAAGACGATATTATCACTATGATGGTAGGGCGAGAATTAACGGCACTTTACCCTAACGAACCGCATATCACGGGTGATGAAATATTACGTATTGAACACTTGACGGCATGGCATCCAGTTAATCGCCATATTAAACGGGTTAACGATGTCTCTTTTTCTCTGAAACGCGGTGAAATACTGGGTATTGCCGGACTGGTCGGCGCCGGGCGTACCGAAACCATTCAATGCCTGTTTGGCGTTTGGCCCGGACAGTGGGAAGGGAAAATCTATATTGACGGCAAACAGGTGGATATTCGCAACTGCCAGCAAGCGATCGCCCAGGGTATTGCGATGGTGCCAGAAGACAGAAAGCGCGATGGCATCGTTCCGGTAATGGCAGTTGGTAAAAATATTACCCTCGCCGCACTCAATAAATTTACCGGAGGGATCAGCCAGCTTGATGATGCCGCAGAGCAAAAATGTATTCTGGAATCCATCCAGCAACTCAAAGTTAAAACGTCGTCCCCCGACCTTGCTATTGGACGTTTGAGCGGCGGCAATCAGCAAAAAGCGATCCTCGCTCGCTGTCTATTACTTAACCCGCGCATTCTTATTCTTGATGAACCCACCAGGGGTATCGATATTGGCGCGAAATACGAGATCTACAAATTAATTAACCAACTCGTCCAGCAAGGTATTGCCGTTATTGTCATCTCTTCTGAACTACCTGAAGTACTCGGCCTTAGCGATCGTGTGCTGGTGATGCATGAAGGAAAACTAAAAGCCAACCTGATAAATCATAACCTGACTCAGGAGCAGGTGATGGAAGCCGCATTGAGGAGCGAACATCATGTCGAAAAGCAATCCGTCTGAAGTGAAATTAGCCGTACCGACATCCGGTGGCTTTTCTTGGCTTAAGTCACTGAATTTACAGGTCTTCGTGATGATTGCAGCGATCATCGCAATCATGCTGTTCTTTACCTGGACCACCGATGGCGCCTACTTAAGCGCCCGTAACGTTTCCAACCTGCTGCGCCAGACCGCAATTACCGGCATTCTCGCGGTAGGTATGGTGTTCGTCATAATTTCTGCTGAAATCGACCTCTCGGTCGGCTCCATGATGGGGCTATTAGGCGGGGTCGCCGCTATCTGCGACGTTTGGTTGGGCTGGCCGCTGCCGCTCACTATCATTGTGACATTGGTTCTGGGGCTGCTTCTCGGAGCGTGGAATGGGTGGTGGGTCGCGTACCGCAAAGTCCCGTCATTTATTGTCACCCTGGCAGGCATGTTGGCATTTCGCGGCATCCTTATTGGTATCACCAACGGCACGACCGTTTCCCCCACCAGCGCCGCGATGTCACAAATTGGGCAAAGCTATCTACCAGCAAGTACCGGTTTCATCATCGGCGCGCTTGGTTTAATGGCTTTTGTCGGCTGGCAATGGCGCGGAAGAATGCGCCGTCAGGCTTTGGGTTTGCAGTCTCCGGCATCTACAGCGGTGGTCGGTCGCCAGGCATTAACGGCTATTATTGTTTTAGGTGCAATCTGGCTGCTAAATGATTACCGTGGCGTTCCTACTCCTGTTCTACTGCTGACGTTGCTGTTACTCGGTGGAATGTTTATGGCAACACGGACAGCTTTTGGGCGACGCATTTACGCTATTGGCGGTAATCTGGAAGCGGCACGGCTATCCGGGATTAACGTTGAACGAACAAAACTTGCTGTGTTTGCTATCAACGGTTTGATGGTAGCCATCGCCGGGTTAATTCTTAGTTCTCGACTTGGCGCTGGTTCACCTTCTGCGGGGAATATCGCCGAGCTGGACGCAATTGCAGCATGCGTGATTGGTGGTACTAGTCTGGCAGGCGGTGTGGGAAGTGTTGCCGGAGCAGTAATGGGGGCATTCATCATGGCTTCACTAGATAACGGTATGAGTATGATGGATGTACCGACCTTCTGGCAGTATATCGTCAAAGGTGCGATTCTGTTGCTGGCAGTATGGATGGACTCCGCAACCAAACGCCGTTCCTGACTTTGATAAAAATTTTCTCAAAGCCGGTAACGTATTACCGGTTTTGAGTTTTTACATGATTCAGCAGGAAAAGAACCATGTTTACTAAACGTCATCGCATCACGTTGCTGTTCAATGCTAATAAAGCCTATGACCGTCAAGTAGTAGAAGGTGTAGGGGAATATTTACAGGCGTCGCAATCGGAATGGGATATTTTCATTGAAGAAGATTTCCGCGCCCGCATTGATAAAATCAAGGACTGGTTAGGAGATGGCGTCATCGCCGACTTCGACGATAAACAAATCGAGCAAGCATTGGCTGATGTCAACGTCCCTATTGTTGGCGTTGGTGGCTCGTATCACCTGGCAGAAAGCTATCCGCCCGTACATTACATTGCCACCGATAACTACGCGCTGGTTGAAAGCGCATTTTTGCATTTAAAAGAGAAAGGCGTTAACCGCTTTGCTTTTTATGGTCTGCCAGAGCCGAGCGGCAAACGCTGGGCCGCCGAACGCGAGTATGCCTTTCGCCAGCTTGTGGCTGAAGAGAAGTACCGAGGTGTGGTTTATCAGGGGCTGGAAACCGCACCAGAGAACTGGCAACATGCGCAAAATCGGCTGGCAGACTGGCTGCAAACGCTGCCACCGCAAACAGGAATTATTGCCGTCACTGACGCCCGGGCGCGGCATATTCTGCAAGTATGCGAACATCTGCACATCCCCGTACCGGAAAAATTATGCGTGATTGGCATAGATAACGAAGAATTGACCCGCTATCTTTCGCGTGTCGCCCTCTCTTCTGTCGCCCAGGGCGCCCGACAAATGGGCTATCAGGCGGCAAAACTTTTGCATCGCTTATTAGATAAAGAAGAGATGCCGTTGCAGCGGATTTTGGTTCCGCCAGTCCGTGTCATCGAACGGCGTTCAACGGATTACCGTTCGCTGACCGATCCCGCCGTTATTCAGGCCATGCATTACATCCGCAATCATGCCTGCAAAGGAATTAAAGTGGATCAGGTTCTGGATGCGGTGGGCATATCGCGATCTAATCTTGAGAAACGGTTTAAAGAAGAAGTGGGTGAAACTATTCACGCCATGATTCATGCCGAAAAGCTGGAGAAAGCGCGCAGCCTGCTGATTTCTACTACCTTGTCGATCAATGAGATATCGCAAATGTGCGGTTATCCATCGCTGCAATACTTCTACTCTGTTTTTAAAAAAGCGTATGACACGACGCCAAAAGAGTATCGCGATGTAAATAGCGAGGTAATGCTGTAGCGGAAGGGGAAAATCCGCCTGGCAACATTTCGTGGTTGTCGGATGCGGCGTGAACGCCTTATCCGACCTACCCGCCAGGCATGATAAGACGCGCCAGCGTCGCATCAGGCAATTCAGCACAACCACCTGATGCGAGCAAAAGCCCTATCCGACCAACAAGCCGGATAAGGCTCAAGGGAATGCAATTACATATGCGCGGCAATTAACCGCTGGTTATCCTGGTACATCGCGAACAGGTAGTTGTTATAGCTCTGCCCTTTCGTGGAATAACCTTTCAGCTTATGAATCATCGCTGTGGCGGTAACTTCCTGATCCGCTTTACGCAATTGTGCACGTGATTTGCGGAAAGAAGCGTAAGCCGGATGCGTATTCAGGTTAGTGACATAGGCGCTCACCGATTCTTTTACAGAACTGAACTGAGAGTACCCCTTCACTTTACCCGGCGCATTGGTACAACGCCCTTTCATGCACTTCATGCCGAACAGGTTGTTGTTACTACGCGCCAGCTTCGACGTTCCCCAACCGCTTTCTGCGGCAGCCATCGTCGCCACCATACTGGTCGGGATAATGTCTACACGTTCGAGTAGCGTATTCCACGGGATTTTTCGCGTATTACCGGACCACTTCACCTTATAGCGTTTGGCAATGTCTTGCAGACGTGCACGCTCTGAAGGCGACCATTGCCCCTGGTACTGTTTTGAAATCAGCCAGTTACGTTCCGCCGTAATGGCAGCATTTTGGCTGGTAATATAGGGCATTACAGTCCGGAGAAACGCTTTTTTTCTTGGTGTTCCGGAAGGGTATTTTCGCAAATCAGGAAGTGAACTGCTCTTTGCACTATTGCGAGAATACTCTTGTTTACTGCTTACCTGTTTATTACTAGCTTTAGTTAAGTGGGACTTTTGACTCGTTGTTGTCGTGTGCGTCTTCGCTAACACCTCACTCGAAAACACCAGAGTGAGTAACATAAGAATCATCGCCCCATATCGTCGTATGGGAGTCAAAATCATCAGGTCTCCTGATCGGATTTAATCATTCAAACACCTTATACTCGTCATACTTCAAGTTGCCTGTACTGCGTAAACGCTGTTCAAAACGCCATTGGTGTTTTGTCCTGCAACTCGAATGATTTAGAGTAATATTTTTCCCAAATTTGAGAGTTGAATCTCAAATCATATCAAAAATAGCGGTCAAGCGCACCCCAAGGAATAGTCCAAATCTGAAACTATGTCACGTGGTAATGGTTCAGATTGGTGCAAGATCGCAGAAAATGTGGATTTTATCGCAAAATTCAGCCGTTTTTTGCGCGCGATCGCTCACCCCTGCTTCTCATCCTGTGGACTTACTATTCAGGGATGAGCTTTGTCTGGCTATTCGCTGGCAAACTGTCTTAAATCGCAGCAATAAGGACTCACCCGCCATGAAACTTGCCGCCTGTTTTCTGACACTCCTTCCCGGCTTTGCCGTTGCCGCCAACTGGACTTCGCAGGGGTTCCCCATCTTTACCGAACAGGGGACAGGAACATTTGTCAGCCACGCTAAGCTGGCTAAAAGTACGCGTCCACTAACGCTAAATTTTGACCAACAGTGCTGGCAACCAGTGAATGCGATAAAACTCAATCAGATGCTTTCCCTGCAACCTTGCGATAACACACCGCCACAATGGCGATTGTTCAGAGCTGGCGAATATAAGCTGCAAATCGACACCCGCTCCGGCACGCCAACGTTGATGATTTCGATCCAAAACACCGCCGAACCAGTAGCAACCCCAATCCGTGAATGCCCGAAATGGGATGGACGACCACTTACGCTTGATGTCAGTGCCACTTTCCCGGAAGGTGCGGCAATCCGTGATTATTACAGCCAACAAATCGCGACGGTGAAAAACGGTCAAATAACGTTACAACCTGCCGCCACCAGTAACGGCTTGCTACTGCTGGAACGGGCAGAAACTGGCACCTCTGCCCCTTTCGACTGGCATAACGCCACCGTTTACTTTGTGCTGACAGACCGTTTCGAAAACGGCGATCTCAGCAATGACCAGAGCTACGGTCGTCATAAAGACGGTATGGCGGAAATTGGCACTTTTCACGGCGGCGATTTACGCGGCCTGACCAACAAACTGGATTATCTCCAGCAGCTCGGCGTCAATGCCCTATGGATCAGCGCCCCATTTGAGCAAATTCACGGCTGGGTAGGCGGTGGTACAAAAGGCGATTTCCCGCATTATGCCTACCACGGTTATTACACACAGGACTGGACGAATCTTGATGCAAATATGGGCAACGAAGCCGATCTACGGACGCTGGTTGATAGCGCGCACCAGCGCGGTATTCGTATTCTCTTTGATGTGGTGATGAACCATACCGGTTATGCCACGCTGGCGGATATGCAGGAGTATCAGTTTGGCGCGTTATATATTTCTGGTGATGAGCTGAAAAAAACGCTGGGTGACCGCTGGAGCGACTGGAAACCCGCCGCCGGGCAAACCTGGCATAGTTTTAACGATTACATTAATTTCAGCGACAAAACAGGGTGGGATAAATGGTGGGGGAAAAACTGGGTCAGAACGGATATTGGAGATTACGACAATCCTGGATTCGACGATCTCACCATGTCGCTGGCCTTTTTACCGGATATAAAGACCGAATCTACCACCGCTTCAGGTCTGCCGGTGTTCTATAAAAACAAACCGGATACCCACGCTAAAGCCATCGATGGCTATACGCCGCGCGATTATTTAACTCACTGGTTAAGCCAGTGGGTTCGCGA
The DNA here is from genome assembly GCF_916618735.1 of Escherichia sp. Marseille-Q3837. Classification (NCBI taxonomy): domain Bacteria; kingdom Pseudomonadati; phylum Pseudomonadota; class Gammaproteobacteria; order Enterobacterales; family Enterobacteriaceae; genus Escherichia; species Escherichia sp. Marseille-Q3837. The sequence continues at coordinate 741,395 of NZ_CAKAKC010000001.1, forward strand.
CTACGGGATTGATGGTTTTCGGGTCGACACCGCCAAACATGTTGAGTTGCCCGCCTGGCAGCAACTGAAAACTCAGGCCAGCGCCGCACTTAGCGAATGGAAAAAAGCGAATCCCGATAAAGCATTAGATGACAAACCTTTCTGGATGACCGGCGAGTCCTGGGGTCATGGCGTAATGCAAAGTGACTACTATCGCCACGGCTTCGATGCGATGATCAATTTCGATTATCAGGAACAGGCGGCGAAAGCCGTCGATTGTCTGGCGCAGATGGACACCACCTGGCAGCAAATGGCAGATAAATTGCAGGATTTCAACGTGTTGAGCTACCTATCGTCGCATGATACCCGCCTGTTCCGTGACGGGGGCGACAAAGTAGCAGAGTTATTATTATTAGCGCCAGGCGCGGTACAAATCTTTTATGGCGATGAATCCTCACGTCCGTTCGGAGCCACCGGCTCAGATCCGCTGCAAGGCACACGCTCGGATATGAACTGGCAGGATGTTAGCGGTAAATCTGCCGCCAGCGTTGCGCACTGGCAACGCCTCGGTCAGTTCCGCGCCCGCCATCCAGCGATTGGCGCGGGTAAGCAGACCACATTGCCACTGAAACAAGGTTATGGATTTGTCCGTGAACATGGCAATGATAAAGTGATGGTTGTCTGGGCGGGGCAACAGTAACTTTTCCGGCTTCCCACTTGCAGTATGTCGGGAAGCCGTATTCCAGTATAAAAGACCAGACATATCATAAACCTTAGCATGATACGCCAATCCTCTTGCAGCAACCCGATTTGCACCCCAGCAAATGTAGCGTTATTGTTACTTTCCTTGCTACAGAGTTCGACAGATATCCCGCTATGACATTCTCCCTTTTTGGTGACAAATTTACCCGCTACTCCGGCATTACGCTGCTGATGGAAGATCTGAACGACGGCTTACGCACGCCCGGCGCGATTATGCTCGGCGGCGGCAATCCGGCGCAGATCCCGGAAATGCAGGACTACTTCCAGACGCTGCTGACCGACATGCTGGAAAGCGGCAAAGCCACTGATGCGCTGTGTAATTACGACGGCCCGCAGGGGAAAACGGAGCTACTCACACTACTTGCCGAAATGCTACGCGAGAAGCTGGGTTGGGATATTGAACCACAGAATATTGCACTAACAAACGGCAGCCAGAGCGCGTTTTTCTACTTATTTAATCTGTTTGCCGGACGCCGCGCCGATGGTCGGGTCAAAAAAGTGCTGTTCCCGCTGGCACCAGAATACATTGGCTACGCTGACGCCGGACTGGAAGAAGATCTTTTCGTCTCTGCGCGTCCAAATATTGAACTGCTGCCAGAAGGCCAGTTTAAATACCACGTCGATTTTGAACATCTGCATATTGGCGAAGAGACCGGGATGATTTGCGTCTCCCGTCCAACGAACCCAACAGGCAATGTGATTACTGACGAAGAGTTGCTGAAGCTGGATGCATTGGCAAATCAGCACGGTATTCCGCTGGTGATTGATAACGCTTATGGTGTCCCGTTCCCTGGCATTATCTTCAGCGAAGCGCGCCCACTGTGGAATCCGAATATCGTGCTGTGCATGAGCCTTTCTAAATTGGGGCTGCCAGGTTCGCGCTGCGGCATTATCATCGCCAATGAAAAAATCATCACCGCCATCACGAATATGAACGGCATTATCAGCCTGGCGCCTGGCGGTATTGGTCCGGCGATGATGTGTGAAATGATTAAGCGTAACGATCTGCTGCGCCTGTCAGAAACGGTCATCAAGCCGTTCTACTACCAGCGTGTTCAGGAAACTATCGCCATCATTCGCCGCTATTTACCAGAAGATCGCTGCCTGATTCATAAACCCGAAGGAGCCATTTTCCTCTGGCTATGGTTTAAGGATTTGCCAATTACCACCGAGCAGCTTTACCAGCGCCTGAAAGCGCGCGGCGTGCTGATGGTGCCGGGGCACAACTTCTTCCCTGGGCTGGATAAACCGTGGCCGCATACGCATCAATGTATGCGCATGAACTATGTGCCGGAGCCGGAGAAAATTGAGGCAGGCGTGAAGATTCTGGCGGAAGAGATTGAACGCGCCTGGGCTGAGAGTCATTAAAAATTGCCTGATGCGCTACGCTTATCAGGCCACATAATTTCTGCAATATATTGAATTTGTAAGATTTTGTAGGCCAGATAAGACGTTCACGCCGCATCCGGCATTAACAAAACGCACTATTCCGGCGTTGAGAACCACCGGAATAGTGTTTCAAACAGGCTGCTGTAGTAGCCGATTCCGCTGCACTTTCTCAACATCCATACACTGCAACGCTTTTGTCGGACAGGCTTCAACACAGGCCGGGCCCGTCGTCCGATGCCAGCACAGATCGCACTTAATCGCCCTCGCCTTTGCACGCGATGAAACGACCTCCATCGCGCCAAACGGACATGCCAGCATACAGCTTTTACAGCCAATACAACGTGATTGTTCAACAAAGATATGCCCATGTTCACGGCTTATCGCGTCAACAGGGCAGACATTCGCGCACGGTGCATCTTCACACTGATGACAGGCTACTGCTGTGGTACAGGTATGGTCTTTGATAACACGAATACGGGAAATAAACTCGCCAGGTAACAACGAAGCGCAATCCTGATTCTCCTGATGCGACACTGCGCAAGCCACTTCACAGGTACGGCAACCGATACATTTCGTCGCATCCGCAATAATAAATCGGTTCATGATCACTCCTTTGCACTAAAACCGCAGCGTGCCAGAGAGTGCGCCATTATTGCTTTGATCCAACGAAGGAAATATTAAAGTTTTGCCACCTGCCCAAAGCATTATGTGATCGCGCCCTGGTCGTCCCGGACGGTAAATCCCAGTTCATTGGAAATAGCCAGGGCAGTTTCACGCAGCGGTTTCAGGAGATTTTTCACCCCCACCTGTTTCAGGCGTGATGTCGAAAGCGAAATCGACACCGCATACGGCACCCGCCCATGAATATCAAACACCGGAACAGCAATACAGGAGACGCCGAGTTCATTCTCTTCTCTGTCCATCGCCACGCCGCTTTCGCGAATGTGCGCCAACTCGTCGAACATCGCGGGCAGTTCGGTAATGGTATTGCGGGTTAGCGGCTGGATTTCATTCTGATGGCTTTCCCAATACGATTTCACGTAGTCCTGATGACCAAACGCCATATAAACCTTACCCATCGCCGAACAGTAGAGCGGCATATGCTGACCAATATAGGCACGGGTTCGCAGCATACCGGTAGTAGGTTCCAGTTTATAAATCAAAATAGCGTGATCGTCTTCTCGACTGGAAAAGTTAATGGTTTCACCAGTGGCGATGTTCAGTGCCTCAAGATGCGGCGCGGCGATATGAATGATATTCAGCGAAGACAGCGCCTTCTGCCCGACGGCAATAAATTTTGTGGTCAGGCGATAACTCCCCGCAGCAGGCGCGGTTGTCACATAGCCACAGGACTGTAGTCCCTGCAATAAACGATGGACCGTACTTTTATTTAAGCCAGCCAGTTCAGAGAGATGCGCCAGCGGGCAACCGTTTGGATAGTTGCTCAAAATCTCAATCAGCATCAACCCGCGAAACAGGCTCTGACTTCCAGCCGGACGCTCTTTTTCCTGCGCCAACTCGTGCTCTTTTTTTCCCATCGCTTTCTTCCCCTTTTTATCGCGCCCTGATGGTAACGCAAAGTGTGTCGCAGTTCACGATCTCGACAGATAATTTATAACTATTTGATTTATATAGTTTTTGAAAATCATGGTGTGGATTGCTTTGTTAAAAAGCGATCGATATATTTGAAATCAAATTTCGCATAGTGGAATTTTAAGCTAAAAAAGCGATCAACAAACACAAGGAAGCCAGGGATGAAAGTGACATTTGAGCAGTTAAAAACAGCCTTTAATCGGGTATTAATTTCACGTGGCGTTAACAGCGAAACAGCCGATGCCTGTGCAGAGATGTTCGCCCGCACCACCGAATCCGGCGTTTATTCTCATGGCGTTAACCGTTTCCCCCGTTTCATTCAGCAACTGGAAAACGGCGATATCATTCCTGACGCCCAACCCAAACGTATAACCAGCCTCGGCGCGATTGAGCAGTGGGACGCCCGGCGTTCAATCGGTAACCTGACAGCGAAAAAGATGATGGATCGTGCCATTGAACTGGCGGCAACTCACGGGATTGGCCTGGTCGCGTTACGCAATGCCAACCACTGGATGCGCGGCGGCAGCTACGGCTGGCAGGCGGCGGAAAAAGGCTATATCGGCATCTGCTGGACAAACTCCATCGCCGTAATGCCGCCGTGGGGCGCAAAAGAATGTCGCATCGGCACCAACCCACTGATCGTCGCTATTCCCTCTTCACCCATCACCATGGTCGATATGTCGATGTCGATGTTCTCCTACGGCATGTTAGAAGTGAATCGTCTGGCGGGACGCGAGCTGCCGGTCGATGGTGGCTTTGATGATGAGGGTAATTTGACCAAAGAACCTGGCGTTATCGAGAAGAATCGCCGCATTTTGCCGATGGGCTACTGGAAAGGTTCTGGCATGTCGATTGTGCTGGATATGATCGCTACTCTCCTTTCCGACGGCGCATCGGTTGCCGAAGTCACCCAGGACAACAGCGACGAGTACGGCATTTCACAAATCTTTATTGCCATTGAAGTGGATAAACTGATCGACGGTTCCACCCGCGACGCCAAACTGCAACGCATCATGGATTACGTTACCAGTGCCGAACGCGCAGACGAAAACCAGGCCATTCGTTTACCCGGCCACGAATTTACCACTCTACTGGCAGAAAACCGTCGTAACGGTATTACTGTGGATGACAGCGTATGGGCAAAAATCCAGGCATTATAAGGAGATAGACCATGATATTTGGACATATCACACAACCTAATCCGTGCCGTTTGCCCGCTGCCATTGAAAAGGCGCTCGATTTTCTACGCACCACCGATTTCAACGCCCTGGCGCCGGGCGTTGTCGAAATCGACGGCAAGAATATTTTTGCGCAAATTATCGATTTAACCACACGCGAGGCGGTGGAAAACCGTCCTGAGGTTCATCGTCGCTATCTGGATATTCAGTTTCTGGCCTGGGGCGAAGAGAAAATCGGTGTAGCCATTGATACCGGGAATAATAAAGTCAGCGAATCACTATTAGAGCAACGCGATATTATTTTTTATCACGATAGTGAACATGAATCATTTATAGAAATGATACCGGGTAGCTACGCTATTTTCTTCCCACAGGATGTTCATCGACCGGCATGTAATAAAAATGCCCCTACGGCAATCCGCAAAATCGTGGTTAAAGTCGCCCTCTGCGCTTTATAAAAAGTTATTACTGGAGCACAAAATGAAAGCGAATAATACCGGTTATATTATCGGTGCGTATCCCTGTGCACCCTCTTTTCACCAAAGAAGTGAAGAGGAAGAGAAGGAATTCTGGCGACAATTATCAGATACCCCTGATATTCGTGGGCTGGAACAACCCTGCCTGGAAAACTTCCACCCGCTGGGCGACCAATGGTTGCTACGTCATACGCCAGAAAGCTGGAGATTTGTCGTCACCGCTGTGATGGAAACCATGCGTCGCCGCAGCGAAAACAACGGTTTTGGCCTCGCCTCCAGCGATGAAGATCAACGCAAGGCGTGCGTGGCGTACTATCGCCACCTGTTCAATAAAATCAACTCATTGAATTCCAATAAAGTCCTCGCACTGGAGATCCAGGCCGCACCGTTAGCAACGAATCCCAATGTTATGCAAGCGACGGACGCTTTTGCCCGCTCGTTGAAAGAAATCGCCAGTTGGAACTGGCCGTGCAAACTGGTGCTGGAACACTGTGATGCCATGACGTCTGCCGCTCCACGCAAAGGCTTTTTGCCTTTGGAAAATGTGCTGGAAGTCATTGCCGATTATGACGTCAGCCTCTGTATCAACTGGGCGCGATCCGCCATTGAAGGCCGTAATACAGTGTTGCCGCTGACCCATACCCAAATGGCGAAACAGGCCGGGAAACTCGGCGCGTTGATGTTCTCTGGTACGACGCTAAACGGAGCATACGGAGAATGGCAGGATTTACACGCGCCGTTTGCACCATTCTGTGCAGAAAGCCTGATGACCACAGATCACGTTCGCGAGTTATTTAATGCAGCAGAACCGTCAACATTGCATTTTGCTGGCATCAAGCTGCTAGAAATAAATGAATCGGCTGATGTACAGCATCGCATCGATATATTACGTAACGGTATTCACTCTCTGAATGAATCTATTTAAAACGATTCATTTATTTTGCCAAATTCTAATTAGTCGTTTTCCAATAAATATTACGAATACCAACAGCATTAATTAATGAAAACATATTACATAACAAGAAGGACTCGTTATGAAACGGATACTCGAAGGCATTCTTGCGCTCATCATCGCAATACTGTCTTGTATTATTTTTATTAATATAATTCTTCGATATGGATTTCACACAAGCATATTATCGATTGATGAATTATCCCGTCTTTTATTTGTCTGGTTAACCTTTATTGGCGCTATCGTTGCTTATATGGACAACAGCCATGTGCAGGTTACTTTTTTAGTCGAAAAACTCTCTCCCGCTAATCAACAACGTGTTTCGCTGCTAACCCATACGCTCATTTTATTACTGTGTCTGGGTCTGGCCTGGGGTGCAATAGAAAAAACGTCACAGGACTGGAGTAACTTATCACCCATTCTCGGCGTACCCGTTGGCTTAATGTACGCCGCCGCTATCCCCACCAGCCTGATTATCGCATTACTGGAATTGCGTCACTTATACCGGCAGTTCACAAATACCCCCAGCCAAAACCAACAAGGAGTCTGACGATGACAATTCTTATATTTATTGTCAGTTTGTTAGGCGCTATCGCGATTGGTGTTCCCATTGCCTGGGCATTATTACTGTGCGGCATCTCACTGATGTTCTGGATGGATATCTTTGATGTGCAAATTCTGGCACAAACGCTGGTAAATGGCGCAGACAGCTTCTCTCTGTTAGCCATTCCCTTCTTTGTGCTGGCGGGGGAGATCATGAACGCGGGCGGCCTGTCGCAACGTATTGTCGACCTGCCAATGAAACTGGTGGGTCACAGGCCTGGTGGTCTGGGTTACGTTGGCGTGCTGGCGGCAATGATCATGGCAAGCCTTTCCGGTTCTGCGGTTGCCGATACCGCAGCCGTCGCGGCGCTGCTGGTGCCGATGATGCGTCAGGCCAACTATCCGGTAAATCGCGCCGCCGGGCTTATCGGTTCCGGCGGGATTATTGCGGCCATTATCCCTCCCTCTATTCCACTCATTATCTTCGGCGTCTCCAGCGGACTCTCCATCAGCAAACTATTTATGGCGGGCATAGCGCCGGGCGTCATGATGGGCGTCACGCTGATGGTTACCTGGTGGTGGCAGGCAAAACGACTGAATTTACCTTGTCAGCCGAAAGCCTCACTGCGGGAAGTCTGGCAATCCTTAATTTCCGGTATTTGGGCGCTCTTTTTACCGATAATTATTATTGGCGGTTTCCGTTCGGGGTTATTCACACCCACCGAAGCAGGCGCGGTTGCCGCCTTCTACGCCCTGTTCGTCTCGGTGGTGGTCTATCGCGAAATGACCTTCTCCACGCTTTATCATGTACTGATTAACGCGGCGAAAACCACATCCGTGGTCATGTTCCTGGTGGCCTCTGCTGCGGTATCTGCATGGCTTATTACTATCGCCGAATTACCCATGATGGTATCGGAGCTATTACAACCGTTGGTTGATTCGCCTCGCTTATTATTCATCGTCATTATGCTCGCTATTATGGTGATCAGTACGGTCATGGACTTAACGCCTACCGTATTAATTCTTACACCAGTATTAATGCCATTAGTAAAAGAAGCGGGAATAGATCCGGTCTATTTCGGCATCATGTTTATTATCAACTGTTCAATATCACTGATTACGCCTCCGGTCGGTAATGTTCTTAACGTGGTATGCGGCGTGGCGAAACTTAAGTTTGACGATGCGGTAAAAGGCGTTGCGCCTTACGTCATGGTTTTATTCATGTTGTTAGCATTATTTATTTTTATACCGGAGCTCATTACCGCTCCTCTTAAATGGATGAGTTAAAAGGAAACCATAATGAAATTACGTTCTGTAACCTACGCTTTATTAATTGCCGGAGTGGCGGCGTTCAGCACATCTTCTCTGGCGGCACAATCTTTACGTTTCGGTTATGAAACATCACAAACCGACTCGCAACATATTGCGGCGAAAAAATTCAATGAATTATTACAGGAAAAAACCAAAGGCGAACTGAAATTAAAACTGTTCCCGGATAGCACCCTCGGTAATGCGCAGGCGATGATCAGCGGCGTGCGTGGCGGCACTATTGATATGGAGATGTCCGGCTCCAATAACTTTACGGGACTCTCGCCCGTCATCAACCTGCTCGACGTCCCTTTCCTGTTCCGCGATACCGCTCACGCGCATAAAACGCTCGACGGCAAAGTCGGTGATGACCTGAAAGTCTCCCTTGAAGGTAAAGGACTAAAAGTACTGGCCTACTGGGAAAACGGCTGGCGCGATGTCACCAACTCGCGCGCACCGGTTAAAACCCCCGCCGACCTGAAAGGGCTGAAAATTCGCACCAACAATAGCCCGATGAATATCGCCGCATTCAAAGTCTTTGGCGCTAACCCGATCCCGATGCCGTTTGCCGAAGTCTATACCGGGCTGGAAACCCGCACTATCGACGCTCAGGAACACCCGATCAACGTCGTCTGGTCAGCAAAATTTTTCGAAGTGCAGAAGTACCTTTCTCTGACCCATCACGCCTATTCCCCACTTCTGGTGGTGATCAACAAAGCGAAGTTTGATGGCTTAACCCCGGAGTTCCAGCAGGCGCTGATCTCATCTGCGCAGGAAGCGGGTAACTACCAGCGCAAACTGGTTGCCGAAGATCAGCAAAAAATCATCGACGGTATGAAAGAAGCGGGCGTGGAAGTCATCACCGATCTCGACCGCAAAGCCTTTAGCGACGCGCTGGGTACTCAGGTTCGCGACATGTTTGTTAAAGATGTTCCGCAGGGCGCTGATCTGCTGAAAGCCGTGGATGAGGTGCAATAAACCATGACGCAATACTGGCTGGGGTTAGATTGTGGCGGTAGCTGGCTGAAAGCCGGGCTGTATGACCGCGAAGGCCGGGAGGCGGGCGTGCAGCGCCTGCCGCTGTGCGCATTAAGCCCGCAGCCAGGCTGGGCAGAGCGCGATATGGCAGAACTGTGGCAATGCTGCATGGCTGTCATTCGCGCCCTGCTTACTCATTCTGGCGTTAGCGGGGAACAAATAGTTGGTATCGGTATCTCCGCACAGGGAAAGGGTTTGTTTTTGCTGGATAAAAACGACAAGCCGCTCGGTAACGCTATTTTGTCCTCGGATCGCCGGGCGATGGAAATCGTTCGTCGCTGGCAGGAAGATGGCATCCCGGAAAAACTCTACCCGCTAACCCGACAAACCTTGTGGACCGGGCATCCGGTGTCGCTGTTACGCTGGCTGAAAGAGCACGAACCGGAACGCTACGCGCAAATTGGCTGCGTGATGATGACGCACGACTACCTGCGCTGGTGTTTAACCGGCGTCAAAGGTTGTGAAGAGAGCAATATTTCCGAGTCCAATCTCTACAACATGAGTCGCGGGGAATATGACCCGTGCCTCACCGACTGGCTGGGGATCGGTGAAATCAATCACGCCCTGCCGCCTGTGGTTGGATCTGCCGAAATCTGCGGGGAGATCACCGCTCAGACAGCCGCACTGACCGGTCTGCAAGCGGGTACGCCCGTTGTCGGTGGCCTGTTTGATGTGGTTTCCACCGCACTTTGTGCCGGGATCGAAGACGAATCCACCCTCAATGCGGTAATGGGAACCTGGGCGGTGACCAGCGGCATAACCAGCGGTTTACGTGACGGTGAAGCGCATCCGTATGTCTATGGTCGCTATGTTAATGACGGTCAATTTATCGTTCACGAAGCCAGCCCTACCTCTTCCGGCAATCTCGAATGGTTTACCGCGCAGTGGGGAGAAATCTCTTTTGCTGAGATTAATCAGGCCGTTGCCAGCTTGCCGAAAGCCAGAGGCGATCTGTTTTTCCTGCCGTTCCTGTACGGCAGCAACGCCGGACTTGAGATGACCAGCGGTTTCTACGGGATGCAGGCCATTCACACCCGCGCGCACCTGTTGCAGGCCATTTATGAAGGCGTGGTGTTCAGCCACATGACCCACCTCAACCGGATGCGTGAACGTTTTACCGCTGTTCACACCCTGCGCGTGACTGGCGGTCCTGCGCACTCCGATGTCTGGATGCAAATGCTGGCAGACGTCAGCGGTCTGCGTATCGAGCTGCCGCAGGTGGAAGAAACGGGATGCTTTGGCGCGGCGCTCGCTGCCCGTGTCGGTACGGGCGTTTATCGCAACTTCAGCGAAGCGCAGCGCAACTTGCAACATCCGGTACGCACATTGCTGCCGGACATGACCGCTCATCAGCATTACCAACAAAAATATCAACGCTATCAGCAACTCATTGCCGCACTCCAGGGTTATCACACCCGCATTAAGGAACACACATTATGAGCAGACCACTTCTGCAACTGGCTCTCGACCACTCATCACTTGAAGCCGCGCAGCGCGACGTGACGCTGTTAAAGGACAGTGTCGATATCGTCGAAGCGGGCACCATTCTCTGTTTAAACGAAGGGCTTGGCGCGGTGAAAGCCTTGCGTGAACAGTGCCCGGACAAAATCATCGTCGCTGACTGGAAGGTCGCTGATGCCGGTGAGACGCTCGCGCAACAGGCGTTTGGCGCGGGCGCCAACTGGATGACCATCATCTGCGCCGCGCCGCTCGCCACGGTGGAAAAAGGCCACGCGATGGCGCAACGCTGCGGCGGTGAAATCCAGATAGAGCTGTTCGGCAACTGGACACTGGACGACGCACGTAACTGGCATCGTATTGGCGTGCGGCAGGCGATTTATCATCGTGGTCGCGACGCGCAGGCCAGCGGGCAGCAGTGGGGCGAGGCGGATCTGGCGCGTATGAAGGCGCTTTCTGATATCGGCCTCGAACTTTCTATTACCGGCGGGATTACCCCTGCTGACCTGCCGCTGTTTAAAGATATCCGCGTGAAAGCGTTTATTGCCGGGCGCGCACTGGCGGGCGCAGCAAATCCAGCGCAGGTTGCCGCTGATTTTCATGCACAAATTGACGCAATCTGGGGAGGTTCTCGTGCGTAGTCATCCGTTAGGGATTTATGAAAAGGCGCTGGCGAAAGATCTCTCCTGGCCGGAGCGGCTGGTGCTGGCAAAAAGCTGTGGTTTTGATTTTGTCGAAATGTCAGTGGATGAAACCGATGAACGTTTGTCACGCCTTGACTGGAGCGCCGCACAACGTGCTTCGCTGGTTACCGCGATGATCGAAACGGGCGTTGCTATTCCGTCAATGTGCCTGTCTGCCCATCGCCGTTTTCCTTTTGGCAGCCGGGACGAGGCGGTGCGCGAACGGGCGCGGGAAATCATGAGTAAAGCGATTCGCCTGGCGCGCGATCTCGGCATTCGCACTATTCAACTGGCGGGCTACGACGTCTATTACGAAGACCACGACGAAGGCACCCAACAACGTTTTGCTGAAGGGCTGGCGTGGGCTGTTGAACAGGCGGCGGCATCGCAAGTGATGCTGGCGGTGGAAATTATGGACACCGCGTTTATGAACTCCATCAGCAAATGGAAAAAATGGGACGAGATGCTCGCCTCGCCGTGGTTCACCGTCTACCCGGACGTCGGCAACCTCAGCGCCTGGGGCAATGATGTTCCCGCCGAACTGAAACTGGGCATTGACCGTATCGCCGCGATCCACCTGAAAGACACCCAGCCAGTCACCGAGCAAAGCCCCGGACAGTTCCGTGATGTGCCGTTTGGCGAAGGCTGCGTCGATTTCATTGGCATCTTTAAAACGCTGCATGAACTGAACTATCGCGGTTCATTCCTGATTGAGATGTGGACAGAAAAAGCCAATGAGCCGGTGCTGGAGATTATTCAGGCGCGGCGCTGGATTGAAGCGCGTATGCAGGAGGCCGGGTTTATATGTTAGAGCAACTGAAAGCCGACGTGCTGGCGGCGAATCTGGCGCTTCCCGCTCACCATCTGGTGACGTTCACCTGGGGCAACGTCAGCGCGGTAGACGAAATGCGGCAATGGATGGTAATCAAACCTTCCGGCGTCGAGTACGACGTGATGACCGCCGACGATATGGTGGTGGTGGAAATAACCAGCGGTAAGGTGGTGGAAGGTAGCAAAAAGCCCTCGTCCGACACGCCAACGCATCTGGCGCTTTATCGCCGCTATGCCGAAATCGGCGGCATTGTGCATACCCACTCGCGCCACGCCACCATCTGGTCACAGGCCGGGATTGATCTCCCTGCCTGGGGCACGACTCACGCTGACTATTTTTACGGTGCGATCCCCTGCACGCGTCAGATGACCGCAGAGGAGATTAACGGCGAATATGAATACCAGACCGGCGAAGTGATCATTGAAACCTTCGAAGAGCGCGGCAGGAGTCCAGCACAAATCCCGGCGATACTGGTGCATTCTCACGGCCCGTTCGCATGGGGGAAAAACGCCACTGACGCGGTACATAATGCCGTGGTGCTGGAAGAGTGCGCGTATATGGGGCTGTTCTCGCGCCAGCTCGCGCCGCAGCTTCCTGCCATGCAAAATGAACTGCTGGATAAGCACTATCTGCGTAAGCACGGGGCTAATGCCTATTACGGGCAGTAATCTCTCACGCCGGGGCTTTATCGCCCCGGAGCTACGAATTAATATGCTCCTTGCTGTAACGCCGCTTCCACGCTGCTGGCGTTAAACCGGTGTGCTTGCGAAAAATCTGCCGGAAATAGCCAACGTCATTAAACCCGCACAACGCCGCCACTTCCGTGAGCGATCGCGCTTCGCTAATTAACAGCTTTTCGGCTTCGCGCACCCGCTGGCGGTGGATTGCTTCTGTTAACGTCAGATGAAACACCCGCTGGTAGACACGCCCAAGATAATCGGCATTGCAGTACAGCTCGCGGGCTAAAAGCGCCGTGGAAAGCGGGCGGTGATATTGCGTGCGGATCAGTTTCTGCGCTTTCCAGGCAAGGGTGGTGCCTGCGCCATCAGCCTGTTCATCAAGACGCGCGTCACGGGTGAGTTGCTGCAAAATCAGCAGCACAATAAACTCCAGCGCCGGAGTGCGTTGATGCTTTTCCTGCTCGCTTAAAAACTGGCGAAACAGTGCACTCAACGCCTGAGGGTCGGCGACTTTGGTTTGCTGCGGCACGCTAAGATGAGTGAGCCAGCGCGGATCGTTGTCCGGCGCTTTAACCTCAAAATGCAGCCAGTAAAATTTGAGATCGGCGGGAAAATCCTCCACCCCAACATGCTGTCGGTTCGGCCAGAGTAATAAACTCTCTCCCGCATCGACCAGAAATATCCGTTCTTCTTCCTGAATCGTTAACCGACCTTTTTCGACAAAGATAATTTCCCATGACTCCAGCCGCCTTGCCGGATGCCTCCCTACGCCACGGGAAATAAATAATCCACCATTTTGCACTTTAATCGGTAACGTCATGGATAATTCAAGCATTGATATGTAATTTCCCGCTTATTCATTAATGATGAAACACATTACCTTTTGATTATTAATCAAAAAAATTAATTTCACCTGATCCATTTCACACTTTTAAATTCAGGTCGGAATCGTCACCTTTTTTTACTCTTTTCTCGCCTTGTTGATATTCCCGTTCACGGCAGAATTAATCAGGTCATTTCAATAAAACAAAAAATTGCTCCCTATTCACGAGGAATATCTATGACCTCTACACCGATTACTACCGCTGATATCGCTAAAGGTAAAATTGACGATGCGTTATCTGTACGGGAAAAAATAGGCTACGGCCTGGGTGACGCAGGCGGCACCGTAATAACTTGCCTGATCATGAATTTTCTCACCTTTTTCTACACCGACGTTTTTGGATTAACTCCGGCGCTGGTTGGCACGCTGTTTATTGCACTGCGCGTGTTTGATGCCATCTCCGACCCGGTGATGGGCGTCATTGCCGACCGGACGCAAAGTCGCTGGGGGCGCTTTCGTCCGTGGCAGCTATGGATTGCCATTCCCATCGGCATTATCGGCATCCTGACGTTCACCGTGCCAGATGCCAGCATGGGAGTAAAAATCGCCTGGGCGTTCGGTACTTACCTGCTCCTTTCAGTCGGTTATACCGCCATCAACGTACCGTACTGCGCGCTGATCAACACCATGACCACCCGCCACAATGAAGTGATCTCCTGCCAGTCCTGGCGATTCGTTCTCTGTGGCGTAGCGGGATTTCTGGTTTCGGTAGGCTTACCATGGATGGTAGATCTCTTCGGTCAGGGTAATGCCGCGCGCGGCTATCAACTGGGCGTCGGCGTATTGTGCGCCATTGCCGTGGTGATGTTCCTGTGTTGTTTTTTCTGGGTTCGTGAACGAGTGCCGCTCTCCACAATGGGGAAATTTACCCTGCGCGAACATCTTGCCGGTTTGCGTAACAACGACCAACTGCTGCTGATGCTGGTCATGTCTTTCCTGCTGATTAACGTCTTTAATATTCGCGGCGGTGGGTATATGTACTTCATTACCTACGTCTTACAAGGCAGTACGGGCTACACGTCGCTGTTCTTCACCATGGTCACCTTCGCCTCCATTATCGGCTCGGTGATTGTCAGCCCGTTAACGCGGCGTTTCGATACCGTCAAAATTTACTACTACACCAACCTGCTCCTCGCTGCGCTGGCAGTGTTGATGTGGTTCCTGCCCTCCGGCCCGGTTTATCAAACGCTGTGGCTGGCGGTGATCCTCGGTAATGGCGTGATTCTTGGCTTTACTCTGCCGCTGCACTTCTCGCTGATGGCTTTTGCCGATGACTATGGCGAATGGAAAACCCGTGTGCGTTCCTCCGGCATGAACTTTGCTTTTAATTTGTTTTTCATCAAGTTGGCCTGGGCCTCCAGCGCCGGGATCATCAGCCTGCTATTTATTTTTGTTGCCTATCAACCTGGCGTAGAAAACCAGACCGCCAGTTCGCTGGGCGGGATCACAGCAATGGAAACACTGCTGCCTGCGCTGTTCCACCTGCTGCTGGCGCTGGCAATCCGCTTTTGCAAACTCAATAACCCTATGATGTCAC
Organism: Escherichia sp. Marseille-Q3837; assembly: GCF_916618735.1. NCBI lineage: Bacteria > Pseudomonadati > Pseudomonadota > Gammaproteobacteria > Enterobacterales > Enterobacteriaceae > Escherichia > Escherichia sp. Marseille-Q3837. The sequence goes on from NZ_CAKAKC010000001.1 coordinate 756,686, forward strand.
GCATTGCTACCGACCTGCGTCAGCGTCATGTCCAGCCTTAAGGAGCACAAGATGAACATTTCGGAAGTCGATCTGCACAAACTGACGGTTAGCGATCCGTTCCTCGGTCAATATCAGCAATTGGTACGCGACGTGGTGATTCCTTATCAATGGGATGCGTTAAACGATCGCATTCCCGAAGCGGAACCCAGCCATGCGATTGAAAACTTTCGCATTGCCGCCGGACTGCAAGACGGGGAGTTTTACGGCATGGTATTTCAGGATAGCGACGTCGCCAAATGGCTGGAAGCGGTAGCCTGGTCGCTGTGCCAGAAGCCGGACGCCGAACTGGAAAAAACCGCTGACGAGGTAATCGAACTGGTCGCCTCCGCCCAGTGCGAAGATGGCTATCTCAATACTTACTTTACGGTGCAAGCACCGGAAGAACGCTGGAGCAATCTGGCGGAGTGCCATGAACTCTACTGCGCCGGTCATCTGATTGAAGCCGGAGTCGCCTTCTTCCAGGCCACGGGTAAGCGGCGCTTGCTGGAGGTGGTTTGCCGTCTGGCCGATCATATTGACAGCGTATTTGGCCCAGATGAAAGTAAGTTACACGGTTATCCTGGTCACCCGGAAATTGAACTGGCACTGATGCGTCTGTATGAAGTGACCGAAGAACCGCGCTACCTGGCACTGACGAACTATTTTGTCGAACAGCGTGGTGCGCAACCACACTATTACGACCAGGAATATGAAAAGCGCGGGCAGACCTCGCACTGGCACACCTACGGCCCGGCGTGGATGGTAAAAGACAAAGCCTACAGCCAGGCGCATTTGCCCATCGCACAGCAGCACACCGCCATCGGCCATGCAGTACGCTTTGTCTACCTGATGACTGGCGTCGCACATCTGGCGCGTTTAAGTCACGATGAAAGCAAGCGTCAGGACTGTCTGCGGCTGTGGAACAATATGGCCCAGCGTCAGTTATATATTACCGGCGGCATTGGCTCGCAGGGCAGCGGCGAGGCGTTCAGCAGTGATTACGATCTGCCGAATGACACGGTTTACGCCGAAAGTTGTGCTTCCATCGGCCTGATGATGTTTGCCCGGCGAATGCTGGAAATGGAAGGAGACAGTCAGTATGCCGATGTGATGGAGCGCGCGCTGTACAACACCGTACTCGGCGGTATGGCGCTGGATGGTAAACATTTCTTCTATGTGAATCCGCTGGAAGTACATCCAAAATCGCTGAAATTCAACCATATCTACGATCACGTTAAGCCGATCCGCCAGCGTTGGTTTGGTTGCGCTTGTTGTCCGCCAAATATCGCCCGCGTGCTAACCTCGATTGGTCATTATCTCTACACGCCGCGTGAAGATGCGTTGTATATCAACATGTACGCGGGAAACAGTATGGAAGTGCCGGTAGAAAATGGCACGCTGCGCCTGCGGGTTAGCGGGAACTATCCGTGGCATGAACAGGTGACGATTGCGGTTGAATCTCCGCAGCCGGTGCGTCATACCCTGGCTTTACGTCTGCCGGACTGGTGCACGCAGCCACAGGTCACATTGAATGGAGAAGTCGTCGAGCAGGATATTCGTAAAGGCTATCTGCATATAGCCCGTGAATGGCAGGAAGGCGATACGCTGAATCTGACGCTGCCGATGCCAGTGCGTCGCGTTTACGGCAACCCGCTGGTGCGTCATGTGGCTGGGAAAGTAGCAATTCAGCGCGGTCCGCTGGTGTATTGTCTGGAGCAGGCCGACAACGGCGAGTCATTACATAACCTGTGGCTACCCGCCGATGCGCCGTTTACGACATTCGAAGGCAAGGGATTATTCAGCCATAAAATCCTCATTCAGGCGCCTGGTTATCGGCTTGAACAGAGCAATCCAGAGCAGCAACCGTTGTGGCATTACGACAATGCCCCAGCCAAACGCCAGCCGCAAACTCTGACGTTTATCCCGTGGTTTAGCTGGGCTAACCGTGGCGAGGGCGAAATGCGGATCTGGGTGAATGAAGAGAACCGTCGCCATCCGTAGGATCGATAAAGCGCAGATTGCCTGATACGACGCTTAACGCGTTTTATCAGGCATAAAAGCCGGTGTAATTGTAAGGGTCGGATAAGGCGTTTACGCCGCACCCGACACTATTTTCTCACCAAAATCAAAAACGTTTAACGCAGGCTATTATAGTCATCAACCATTTCGTTGTACTCGCGTAACGCTTTCGGGAAAGAGTCTTCGACCATCCAGCTTGTGTTTGCATCCTGAAGTTGCTCTTTATCCCAGTCAGAGTACGGGACTTTATCTCTGACGCGGCGAACATATTTTTTAGCTTCGAGCTGATATTGGTCTGCCGAATTAATAAACGAAAATTTCATGCCGCCTTTATCCGCTTCTTTGGCCTGTGCCACCAGCGTTTCCAGTTCAGATACTTTCTTCATTGCCGCATCTGGATCAAACTTCTCTTGCGAAATCAGGTTATTAATTTGTTTCGCTGATATCATGACAGCCAGAGAGTAGTAGTGGAATGTTTTCCCTTCTCTTTCTTCAATATTTTTCAATTCCGCAAGCTGACGCTTATCATTAATTTCCTGAATCGCCGCGTGATAAGATTCTGCTACGGGTTCAAAGGCTTCAATATTTTTTATGAGCATCTGGTGCAGCGTTTTCCCTTTGGCAAACGCATCATCTTTATAATTTTCCTGGGTGTAATATTTATCCATTTCGTTAATGGTATTACCCAGCGCAACAGCGGCATTAATATAATTCAACGCCACACCATCAATGGGTTCCAGCGCAGGCGTTAACGCCACGACTCTTTTTATTCCTTTTTGACACTCAGAGAGATTGGATTCACTAATGCCGTAGATGCCATAAACAAGGCTCTCTTTACCCGTTGGACCCTGTTTAAAATCTTTCAGCCAGTCAGCGTAACGCGCCAGGCTGTTCTGCACAGGGATCTGTAACTTATTGTAGCACTTGATATAAACATCCATTTTTTCGTCGAAAACCGCTTGTTCATCGACCACCGGTTGCGCAGGCGTTTCTGGTTTAGCTTCTGCTTTTGCAACGGGCGCTTCTGGAGCTGGTGCGGCAGGTTGACTATTGGCGGGCGGGGGAGTTTCTGTTTCGACTTTTTTATCATCACATCCGGTGATACCGAGGGCCATTATGGCGATAATAATAGCTGAAGATAATAAATTCCTTTTCATTTAATTGCCTTATAAATAGATAAATAAGAGAGTGAATATAATAAAGGAAAAAAGAAAGCGTCACTACACGCGTTTTGTTTATAAATAAATAGATATAATTCACTGAATGAATAAGTCCGGTAATTTCATTGATAAATTACCGGACTTATTCAATTAACAGCTCAACCGTTGCGAGAGGAAAGTTTCTGCCCCTCGTTATTTAAACCTGCATTACATCCCATAACGTTCAGAAATAGCAGCATGTTTTTCTTCGTTCGCTCCGGCTTCTTTGGCAAGACGCCACCAGCACAACGGATGTTCCCAGTCTGCGGTCAACTCACTTAGCGTTTTATCAATATTAGCTTTAGCAACCGAACGCGGCGCGCTGATAACAAAGTAGAACGCGGGCAGTGGCTCTGCATCTTCTCCCTGATGACTGTCCGTTAACGTATAGTCATCGTTACTGTTGCTCCAGTAGTACCAGTTTCGTTCACGTAGCGCCTCACGGAAGGCATTAAACTGTTCTTCACCAGGCATAACGCCTTCGCAGAACCAGGACTCGCCGTACTCAGTCGGAATAATGGTTTTCAGGCAGGCATAAAGCGGCGTGAAATTCTTCTGCTCTTCCTCATCTTCAGGCCGGGTATTCAACATTTCCGCATCGAATACCACAACTTCATCAACATGTTGTGGGTAATCTGTCCGGTAGGTTGGTTCAATGATCCTTGCCGTTACCGGTCCAATCCGCTGGGCATAGTAATAGCGGTATTCGAAGTTTTCCCGGAAACGGATATTCAGTAGTCCCCATTTTTCGTCGATAAAACCTTCGCCTTCCGTGAGTTCGATTTCCAGTTCTGCGGCGATAGTTCGCACCAAATCCCATTGTTGTAAGATGCTGGCGGTCGCCATGATATCCCACTGGATATTACGAATATCTTCTTCACGACTAATCATAAGTTGCTGCAATTGCTGTAAATAGTCCAGCTGCCGATCCCAGGCTTCCTGTTTTTGTGCTGCCCAGGAGCACATGCGATAAACGCCGACCCACTCGCGCCCTTTTTCGTGTTGCAGCAACTGTTGACCAATCGACTCCAGTTCGCCCCAGTCTTCCTGTTGGTTGATCACCCGCGCACGGAACCACAACGCCATATGTAGTAACTCCGCCTGTTCATACTGCTTCGCCAGGTGTTCGATCGCTTGCTGATCGCCACGGTTAAGCAGGAGATCCAGCAGATCAAAGCAGAGATTGTTATCTTCCTGGATGTGGCTTTCAACGTAGCGTTGCAGGAGTTCAATCGATTCATCAATCGCATTGCAGGCGTTTAACGCATTGACCAGCTTGCCCAGCAATTCCGTATCATCTGGCGTGTTCAGGTAAGCGCGGCGGAATATTTCGACGTCTTTTTCCGGATCGGGCTGCGTTTCTTCATCACTGTTTTCAGGTATTTCTACCACCGGTCGAGCAAGCAGTTCCACCTCTTTAGCGACGATTTTTTCACTAAGTTCAAGAAACTCGCGATCAACGCCCAGCAACGCGCGTAATTTCGGTATGTGCCGCTGAGCCAGTTTCATCGCCATTTTGGCAACCCAGACAGATTCTCGCTCCAGCGCCAGGGTAATTTGCAGTTTCGCCAGATCAACCACTTTGCGGTGCGCCCCGGCCTGTGAACGGTGCTCCAGCATTTTTTGAATGATTCGCGCCAGTTGCCAGTGGTTTCTTTGTGGATTGCGGGGAAGTAATTCAGTAATAATCTTCAGCCATGGTCCCCATGAATAGGGAGTCAGATCTGACCAACGCGGCAATTCCTCCCAGACTTCTTTGTCCTGCCCGCATAACGCCATGATGTACAGTTTTTTGAGTTGATAATTGATGCGGTCGCGTCCCCAATAATCATTTTCTTTTGCCAGTTCATCAATCACTTCTCGCGCTTCATCGTAACGCTGAAGGGCAACCAAAATATCGGCACGGGTTGCCAGCAGTGCTTCTAAATATTCACTCCCCGATGCTTTTACCGCGTCGATTTGCCTGTCGATATAAGCCAACGCCTCTTCTGTTCTGTTGGAATCCATCAGCGCACTGGCATATTCGCAGGATAAACACATAAAGCAGCTCCAGGTCGGATCAATGCGCGCGATGGTTTCTTCACATACCGCCATACGTTCATTGGCCCAGCCAGGGGCATCTATATTCTCGTAGCAGGCGGATAAATCCTGCGTGACACAGATAGATTGCGGGCAATCTTTTGCCTCTTCCCGGTGCGCTTTTTCAAACAGCGCCACTACGTCTGGCAGTACTTTTTCGCCTTCTTCGTAGTTAGTCAGACGATGGCGCATCTCCCAGTGCCCGATAAATATTTCCAGCCACGGATTTTTGGCCACTTGATTCAGTGCTTTCATTTCCGGTAATAACGAATCGCACTTTTCCATTTGCAGATGTAAAACACCTTCAGAAAAATCATCAATTATCTGCGGAATATACTCCTGCCCGGCATCACGCAACTCCTGGCTATATTTGTTGTACCACTCCCATGTATCCATTTTATTTTCCTTGATTAATTAAGACAGGAATAACCTGAGTAAAATCTTCCAGCGCCTGGTGTAAATCCCATTGTTGTTCTTTATTGCCGCTGGAGCACAAAATCACTTTCAGCGATTTTAATAACCGTAATGCCGCCGCTGGCTGTTGCTGATGTTGTAATGCCGTCACCAGTTGCATAATGCAGGGGTTATTGAGATTGATATACAGACTTGACGTTTTGGTCTTTTGGATTTGCGAGGTGAATTGCCGCGCCAGCATTAACGCTGCGGTGCTAATACGTTTATCCGCGTCATCCTGTTCGAGAATTTTTTTAATTCCGCTTCGCGATCTGGCGTAACCACGAGCGGTAAAACGGCGGGTTCGAAGCGGGAGATAATTAATTGCTCGCCGTCGCAAAGATGCTCTTCCAGATAAGCAATCTGCTCTTCGGGTAATTCCGCAAGGCTGAACAACTGTTCATTACCCGTTTGTGTACCGACTTCAATAATCCGGCAGTGATATAACAGCGCCCAGCGGCGTAAAAATGGCACCACGGCATAGCGATCGCCACGCGCAACGGGTCGTTGCAGAATGTGGAACAACATCTCTTCAAAACCGCCATCGCGGCTTAACAGAATATGAATGCTGTTATTAATGCGTAAATCTTTTGCCAGCAGCGCACCTTTTGAGGTAGGCACCTGCAAACGGTCTTTGAGCAAATCAAACAGACGGTCATCGCACAACGCCGCGCCAAGCAACGCTTCGTTATGGCGCATTAATACCCGTCGCCAGATTTCTGGCTGATTTTGTGCGAGATCGGACAAACCAGAAATCAGCGCCTCTTTTAACGCCTCCTGCACCGCGACCCAGGTTTCGTCGCGCTGGAGATCTTCCCGGCTCGCCGTCGGCGTCAGTTTCGATGACTCAATCACACCGCCGATAAAACCGGCCCAGGGCGGTAACAGCTCACGCGCTTCGTCATCGAGTAACATGCCGCGCAAAAACAGCGACAGGTTGCGGTTATCGCTGGTGCCGTAAGTTGCGCCATCCTGAATCCATAAAATCCCGACCGCATCGCTCATTCCCGCTGGCACCACCGGAATGGTGCAAATAGGTTCAAAAGAAGATTCAAACTGGGCGGCAAAGGCGAGATTTTTCCGCTGTACCAGCGCGCGGTGCATCGTTACGCCATCTGGCGTTTCTTCACGCCACGGCGGCTGGAGTTTGTTCACTGGCTCGCTGGCGTCCCCCACATAGACCGGTTCGTGCAGCAATATGCAGTAGCGGGAAAGGACGCGGTTCAGCAAATTGTTACTCGCCAGATGGCTGTACTCTTCTTTGAGCGTCAGAATCACCTGCGTCCCCGGCTCCGAGGACTGATGCGGCGTAACGGTATATTTTTGCCCGTCGGTAGAGTGGTATTTCCAGCTCTGATCTGGCGTTTGCCACGAGGAGGTCAGTACCGTCACTTCTTTTGCCAGTACAAATGCCGACAAAAAACCGAGGCCGAACATACCAATTAAACCGGTATTGTCATCCTGCTGGCGCAGCATTCGGGTATAACCCACGCCCACTGTAGCCAGGAAGCCGTGAATTTCGCTTTCTGTCAGACCCGCACCGGTATCGCTAATGGTGATGGTGGATTTCGCCACGTCCGCCACTACACGAATAGAGTTATCCTTTGGTGCATCGGGTTGCTCAATCCTGCGACGCACGATCGCATCGTGCCCGTTCTGCACCAGCTCCCGCACGGCGACCACGGGGGTGGAGTAAAGATGCTTACTGAGCACCTCAATTAAGCCGTTTAAATTAACTTCGGTAGAATATGAACTGCCAGGTAACTGTAATGTACTCATTTTTCAATACTCATAATCCATCACCCACTATTGAAAATACATTGCTGTTTTTTACAACCGGTGCAAGGTTTGTTATTTTCATTCACTCATCGGAAACATTTATTTATTGACGCGATGATTAAAACAAAATGTCTTATATAAATAATGATTAATTCTTAAAGGATTAATGCGACTGGAGTATATCGATATAAACCGGAGTTAACGAGATAATTTCTTGTGGTGAAATTATTATTTAAATGCTGAATAACATATTCAGCATTATTTAATAAAAAAATAAAACCGCAATCCAGAATCAGAATTGCGGTACTTCTTTAATTATGAATCAATCGTTGCGGATGAGTATAAATCGTCGCCCGTCCCGGCTTACAAAAACCTACCAGCGTCAGGTTACATCGCTCGGCGACCTCTACGGCAAGCGTTGTCGCGGCAGACACAGCAAACAGAATTTCTACCCCGCACATCGCTGATTTTTGCACCATTTCATAGCTGGCACGGCTGGAAACCAACACCGCACCCTGCTGCCAACGTTCACCTTCTTGCGCCCGCCGACCTAACAATTTATCCAGCGCCACATGGCGGCCCACATCTTCATGTCCGCCAGCCAGTTCGCCAGACGGCAACATCCAGGCGGCGACGTGAGTACAGCCGGTCAGTTGCCCCACTGGCTGGAAATCATTGAGATGGCGTAATGCATCATCCAGTTTGTTGAGATCAAACGTTTGGGTGAACGGCAACGGCTGCACTGGCTTACCGATGTCGTTAAGTTGCTCCACGCCACATACGCCACAGCCCGTGCGCCCCGCCAGTGCCCGACGACGCTCTTTCAACCCCATAAAGCGACGGCTGGAAAGCTCAATTTGCACTTCCAGACCATTACACGAGGGAACAACATCCATGCCGAATATATCGCGCGGACTTTCGATAATTCCTTCTGAAAGCGAAAAACCGAGCGCAAACAGTTCAAGGTCTTTGGGCGATGCCATCATCACTACGTGCGAAATGCCGTTGTAGACCAACGCAACGGGAACTTCTTCCGCGACTTCATCAAGCCGGGAACGTTGTAAATCATCACGCTGCCATAACTCAATTTGTCGCATTCCCGTGATATTTGTCACATTTTTGATTTCTTTTTGCTGTGTTTTTTTCACTTTCTCTTAACCAGATAAGAACACACACACCAAGATTATGGTATTCTGTTACAAACCCTTCCTGGATGGAGGGAAATTGAGCCAATTCTGGACCTTTGCGGCCCCTTCCGCAAAGAAAAATAACTCCCACTCCCTGCACACGCAGCAAGCGAATGTAAATGGGACGTGACAATGTCGAAACAAGGAGCAATCCATGCAGGTCAGCAGAAGGCAGTTCTTTAAGATCTGCGCTGGCGGTATGGCAGGCACCACGGCAGCGGCACTGGGTTTTGCACCCAGCGTAGCACTCGCGGAAACCCGGCAGTATAAACTGCTGCGCACCCGCGAAACCCGTAATACCTGCACCTATTGTTCCGTAGGCTGTGGGCTGTTGATGTACAGCCTCGGTGACGGAGCAAAAAACGCCAAAGCATCTATCTTCCATATCGAAGGCGATCCGGATCACCCGGTCAACCGTGGTGCACTTTGTCCGAAAGGCGCTGGCCTGGTGGATTTTATCCACTCCGAAAGCCGTCTGAAGTTCCCGGAATATCGTGCGCCTGGTTCTGATAAATGGCAGCAAATCAGTTGGGAAGAAGCGTTTGATCGCATCGCCAAACTGATGAAAGAAGACCGCGATGCGAACTACATTGCGCAAAACGCCGAAGGCGTGACCGTTAACCGCTGGCTCTCCACCGGAATGTTGTGTGCTTCCGCGTCGAGCAACGAAACCGGCTATTTAACACAAAAATTCTCCCGCGCGCTGGGTATGCTCGCGGTCGACAACCAGGCGCGTGTCTGACACGGACCAACGGTAGCAAGTCTTGCTCCAACATTTGGTCGCGGTGCGATGACCAACCACTGGGTCGACATCAAGAACGCCAACCTTGTCGTGGTGATGGGCGGTAACGCCGCTGAAGCTCACCCGGTAGGATTCCGCTGGGCGATGGAAGCCAAAATTCACAACGGCGCGAAGCTAATTGTGATTGATCCTCGCTTTACGCGCACGGCGGCGGTGGCTGACTACTATGCCCCAATTCGTTCCGGTACTGACATTGCTTTCCTGTCAGGCGTTTTGCTGTACCTGCTGAACAATGAAAAATTCAACCGCGAATACACCGAAGCCTATACCAACGCCAGCCTGATCGTGCGTGAGGATTACGGCTTTGAAGATGGCCTGTTCACCGGCTACGACGCGGAAAAACGTAAGTACGATAAATCTTCCTGGACTTACGAACTGGACGAAAACGGCTTTGCCAAACGCGATACCACGTTGCAACATCCGCGCTGCGTGTGGAACTTGCTGAAACAGCACGTTTCCCGTTATACGCCAGATGTGGTTGAAAACATCTGTGGTACGCCAAAAGACGCGTTCCTGAAAGTCTGCGAATACATCGCAGAAACCAGTGCTCACGATAAAACTGCCTCGTTCCTTTATGCCCTCGGCTGGACGCAACACTCCGTTGGTGCGCAAAACATTCGTACCATGGCGATGATCCAGTTGCTGCTCGGTAATATGGGGATGGCTGGCGGCGGCGTTAACGCCCTGCGCGGTCACTCCAACATTCAGGGGCTGACGGATCTGGGGCTGCTGTCGCAAAGCCTGCCGGGTTACATGACGCTGCCAAGTGAGAAGCAGACCGATCTGCAAACCTACCTTACCGCCAACACGCCGAAACCGCTGCTGGAAGGCCAGGTCAACTACTGGGGCAACTACCCGAAATTCTTCGTCTCAATGATGAAGGCCTTCTTTGGTGATAAAGCGACGGCGGAAAATAGCTGGGGCTTTGACTGGTTGCCGAAGTGGGATAAAGGCTACGACGTCCTGCAATACTTCGAGATGATGAAAGAGGGCAAGGTCAATGGCTATATCTGCCAGGGCTTTAACCCTGTTGCCTCATTCCCGAACAAAAACAAAGTGATCGGCTGTCTGTCAAAACTGAAGTTCCTCGTCACCATCGACCCGCTGAACACTGAAACCTCTAACTTCTGGCAGAACCACGGTGAGCTTAACGAAGTTGACTCGTCGGAGATCCAGACCGAAGTGTTCCGTCTGCCATCGACCTGCTTCGCGGAAGAGAACGGTTCAATCGTTAACTCCGGTCGCTGGTTGCAGTGGCACTGGAAAGGTGCGGACGCCCCAGGGATTGCGCTGACTGATGGCGAGATCCTCTCCGGTATCTTCCTGCGCTTGCGCAAGATGTATGCCGAACAGGGTGGCGCGAACCCGGACCAGGTGCTGAACATGACCTGGAACTACGCCATTCCGCATGAGCCGAAGTCGGAAGAAGTAGCGATGGAGAGCAACGGTAAGGCGCTGGCCGATATTACCGATCCGGCAACCGGTGCGGTTATCGTCAAGAAAGGCCAACAACTTAGCTCGTTCGCCCAACTGCGCGATGACGGTACGACTTCCTGTGGCTGCTGGATTTTCGCCGGTAGCTGGACGCCGGAAGGCAACCAGATGGCACGCCGTGATAACGCCGATCCGTCTGGCCTCGGTAACACGCTGGGCTGGGCATGGGCATGGCCGCTTAACCGCCGCATCCTGTATAACCGCGCCTCCGCAGACCCGCAGGGTAACCCGTGGGATCCGAAGCGTCAGTTGCTGAAATGGGACGGCACTAAGTGGACCGGCTGGGATATTCCGGACTACAGCGCAGCGCCTCCGGGCAGCGGCGTCGGGCCGTTTATCATGCAGCAGGAAGGCATGGGGCGTCTGTTTGCCCTCGATAAGATGGCGGAAGGCCCGTTCCCGGAACACTACGAGCCGTTTGAAACGCCGCTGGGAACTAACCCACTGCATCCAAACGTTATCTCGAACCCGGCTGCGCGTATCTTTAAAGACGACGCCGAAGCATTGGGTAAAGCCGATAAGTTCCCGTATGTCGGAACCACCTATCGTCTGACCGAGCACTTCCACTACTGGACCAAACACGCGCTGTTGAACGCGATTTTGCAACCAGAGCAGTTTGTGGAAATCGGTGAGTCGCTGGCGAATAAACTTGGCATTACTCAGGGCGATACCGTGAAAGTCTCCTCTAACCGTGGCTATATCAAAGCCAAAGCGGTGGTGACCAAACGTATTCGCACGCTGAAAGCGAACGGCAAAGATATCGATACCATCGGTATTCCGATTCACTGGGGCTATGAAGGCGTAGCTAAAAAAGGCTTTATTGCCAATACGTTAACGCCATTCGTTGGTGATGCGAACACGCAGACGCCGGAGTTTAAGTCCTTCCTTGTGAATGTGGAAAAGGTGTAACGGAGACGACATATGGCTTATCAATCTCAAGATATCATTCGTCGTTCCGCGACTAACGGTCTGACCCCCGCGCCTCAGGCGCGGGACTTCCAGGAAGAAGTGGCGAAACTCATCGACGTCACCACCTGTATCGGCTGTAAAGCCTGTCAGGTGGCGTGTTCAGAGTGGAACGACATTCGTGATACCGTCGGCAATAACATTGGGGTGTACGACAACCCCAATGATTTAAGCGCCAAATCGTGGACGGTGATGCGCTTCTCGGAAGTGGAGCAGAACGACAAACTGGAATGGCTGATCCGCAAAGACGGCTGTATGCACTGTTCCGACCCTGGCTGCCTGAAAGCGTGCCCGGCGGAAGGGGCAATTATTCAGTATGCCAACGGTATCGTCGACTTCCAGTCCGAGCAGTGCATTGGCTGCGGTTATTGCATTGCGGGCTGTCCGTTCGATATTCCGCGTCTTAACCCGGAAGACAACCGCGTCTACAAATGTACGCTGTGCGTTGACCGCGTGGTGGTTGGGCAAGAACCGGCCTGTGTGAAGACCTGCCCGACGGGCGCGATTCACTTCGGTACGAAAGAGTCGATGAAAACGCTAGCGAGCGAGCGCGTGGCGGAGCTGAAAACCCGTGGTTACGACAATGCGGGTCTGTACGATCCGGCTGGCGTCGGTGGTACACACGTGATGTACGTGCTGCACCATGCTGACAAGCCGAACCTGTATCATGGCTTGCCGGAGAACCCGGAAATCAGCGAAACCGTGAAATTCTGGAAAGGCATCTGGAAACCGCTCGCAGCTGTTGGCTTTGCGGCTACCTTCGCAGCCAGTATCTTCCACTACGTGGGTGTCGGTCCGAACCGTGCGGATGAGGAAGAGAACAATCTGCACGAAGAGAAAGACGAGGAGCGCAAATGAAACGACGTGACACCATCGTGCGCTACACCGCGCCGGAACGTATCAACCACTGGGTAACCGCCTTCTGTTTCATCCTGGCGGCGGTGAGTGGGCTGGGCTTTTTGTTCCCGTCCTTCAACTGGTTGATGCAAATCATGGGCACACCGCAGCTGGCGCGAATTCTGCACCCGTTTGTCGGCGTGGTTATGTTTGCCTCGTTCATCATCATGTTTTTCCGTTACTGGCATCACAACCTAATCAATCGGGATGATATCTTTTGGGCGAAGAATATTCGTAAGATCGTCGTCAACGAGGAAGTAGGTGACACCGGGCGTTATAACTTCGGTCAGAAATGCGTTTTCTGGGCAGCGATTATTTTCCTGGTTCTGCTGCTGGTGAGCGGTGTGATTATCTGGCGTCCTTATTTTGCGCCTGCTTTCTCAATCCCGGTGATCCGATTCGCGTTAATGCTGCATTCATTTGCCGCAGTAGCGTTAATTGTGGTTATCATGGTGCATATCTACGCCGCCCTTTGGGTGAAAGGCACGATTACCGCCATGGTGGAAGGATGGGTTACCAGCGCATGGGCGAAGAAACACCATCCACGCTGGTATCGTGAAGTCCGCAAGACAACGGAAAAGAAAGCTGAATGAGTATTCGCATAATCCCGCAAGATGAGCTGGGTTCGAGCGAGAAACGTACGGCGGATATGATTCCGCCGTTATTGTTCCCTCGGCTCAAGAATTTATACAACCGCCGCGCCGAGCGTCTGCGCGAGCTGGCAGAAAATAATCCGCTGGGTGATTACCTGCGCTTTGCTGCGCTTATCGCCCACGCCCAGGAAGTGGTGCTGTACGACCATCCGCTGGAGATGGATCTGACCGCGCGCATTAAAGAAGCCAGCGCACAGGGTAAGCCACCGCTGGATATTCACGTCCTGCCGCGCGATAAGCACTGGCAAAAGCTACTGATGGCGCTGATTGCTGAGCTGAAACCAGAAATGAGCGGTCCGGCGCTGGCCGTGATTGAGAATCTGGAGAAGGCATCAACACAGGAGCTGGAAGATATGGCCAGCGCACTGTTTGCCTCTGATTTCTCGTCCGTCAGCAGCGATAAAGCGCCGTTTATCTGGGCTGCACTGTCGCTCTACTGGGCGCAGATGGCCAATCTGATCCCCGGCAAAGCCCGCGCTGAATACGGCGAGCAACGTCAATATTGCCCGGTTTGTGGTTCTATGCCGGTGTCCAGCATGGTGCAAATTGGCACCACTCAGGGTCTGCGTTACCTGCACTGCAACCTGTGTGAAACCGAATGGCACGTAGTGCGCGTAAAATGCAGCAACTGCGAGCAGAGCGGCAAACTGCATTACTGGTCGCTGGATGACGAACAGGCCGCGATTAAAGCCGAAAGCTGCGATGACTGCGGCACTTACCTGAAGATTCTTTATCAGGAAAAAGAACCGAAAGTTGAAGCCGTGGCAGATGACCTCGCCTCTCTGGTACTGGACGCGCGAATGGAGCAAGAGGGCTACGCCCGTAGTTCCATTAACCCGTTCCTGTTTCCGGGTGAAGGGGAGTAATCTCTGACGTTTTCCGGGTGGCGCTGGTCGCCCGGATTACAGCTCATAGGGTGTGACGACACCTGCTATTCCCGCAAAATCTCTCGTATTTCGCGAGGCGTTTCCCAGATACGATGTAACAGTTGCAGTTATTATAAGTTCAAGTAAAACAGCCTCGTATTAATACCAGAATAAGGGCATCTGGTTTTTTATATTCAAGAATAAAAAAAATTTTGTCATTCCTTATGATCCTTACACTGATCATCAACACCTACTGTCTCACCCCTTTGCCTGCTACCCTTTGCTTTACGCACCGGGAATTGCTGACGCTCCAGATATTGCTCTATCGCTTCGCGCAAAATTGCAGATCGCGAAACCTTACGCCAGCCCCTGAGCTTATTCAGCCGTTTAATTGCCTCTTCTGATAAATGAAGAAAAACCGTATTCATCGCCATTTTCACCACCTTACATATATTTCTCATTAATGTATGTGCGAAAACTACGCCGAAAAATTAATTAACGAAAGCTGATCTTTGCATGTTGTTTTGTTTTTACGAGGCGGTTTCCAAAGATAATGTAACAGTTGCAGTTATTTCAATTGTTACTCAAAAATGGTTTAGTTATAGCCCAGGATGGTTTATTACTTTTAATTAAGCGGGGGCACATCTACAGAAAAGAAACAACAAATAATAAGGATGAATTATGGATGCGATAAATATTTTATATTCAAGAATATTTTTTTGATTGGGTCTTCATTTGCTCCATCAGGATGGTGTACCCGAAAAAAGTCAGTATCTTTACCGCACCACGTTTAAGGTGAAATCTACCATCCATAACTGACCAGTCAGTGCTGCCACCAACTGGTCTTTGATTGCTAGTAGTAGTAAATTTGCGGATAACAGTCCGGGAACCAAACGATTCCGTCCGGATCATCCCCCCGCATCACTCTATAGCATTGGCGTCGATTATCGGCGCGACGACGAAGCGTAGTATAAAGGCGCTTCCATTCATGGTCGCCCGGTGTACTGTAGTTTACCCAACAATCCATTGAAGGATGACGCCATTTGCCTGTAAGTGTCGGGATCCCTGAATGCTTATGCGGTTTCGGTTTACCATTACGATCCCTATCTTTACGCGTATTAAATGTGGACATTTTTAGTCTCCTGTTAAGAGTTCTAAAAATGTGCTTCCTTAAAATAGTTCATCATTTTCCCTTAATTCGCATAGCGTGCTTTTGCACGAATTTCCGATACGCGGGGACCATTATGATAGCGTCGATGCCCACACATCCAACAAGAACAAAGACAGGGAGTACGAAAGCAAACACCTGATGCTTTTAAGCTTCCATCGCCTGCTGTGCAATAACGACGGCGGATTTTTTTTAATCGCGCCATATGATAGCGACGTTCAGCACGATTACGGGTCATAGCAAAACTCCTGAACAGGCGGCACTATGCCGCTTTCATAGGAGCTCTGAATGCTGGTGCTTTCTGTATGGCATAACCATGCCTCTAACGGTTAAGTGCTTGCAGCACATGTTGCGGATCATTGGCAATCGCTCGCAGCAAAGCCTTTGCAGGCCCGGTCGGTGAACGCCGCCCCTGCTCCCAGTTACGCAACGTGTCTACGCTTACGGAAATAAGATCGGCAAATTTAGATTGTGACAACCCTGAAGCGTGGCGTATTTCTTTGATTTTCATAGCATCAATTTCAAAAGTCCGTGAAGGCTGTCGCGTTCCTTCAAGAATTTCATTCATCTGGGTCATGCTGTGAGTCAACCGCTCAAAAGTGCGTTATCCTGCTTGATGCGACTGCGCATTTCGAAAGCTACATACGCAATGGTCACGATTACATCATCACACGCGATACTCTACTGAGTGGCTTTGAGATGAATCTGCCAGATATTGATCGCAAGCATCCTGACGCCAGCCCTCTTTGGCGCGATGATTTTAATGGCTTGCCGCCAGTTCATATAATTACCGCAGAATATGACCCGCTTTGTGATGAAGGCGAGGCGCTGTATCAGAGGATGACAGAGCAAGGCGTGCAATGTACCTGCCAACGCTACCTCGGGGTTATCCACGGATTTTTTCAGTTAGGGGGTATTAGCGAGGCTGCGCGATCGGCACTACGGGATGTTGCCTGGAGAGCGGGAAGGTAACTCCGGACCTGGGCACTGAAAAGGTTTTCAGATTGAAAACCTTTTCAGTGAAGTAAAACGTCCTACTCTTCTTCGTTCCCGCCCTCTTCATAAGGGCCAAATGGCTTAGCGGGAAGAACGATATACGTCCCTTCAAACACCGCACCAGGCGTCTCGTCGCCAAAGATTTCAACCTGCATTTGCACTCGCGCTTTGCGCCCGCGCGCCAGACGGTCGAGATCGCCACTTAACGCACCGAGGTCGGCTACCGCATGAGGTTTACCGCTAATCGGCTTGCTGTAACGAATATGCGCGTCAGCCAGAATAATCGTTCCGCCGAGATGGCGTTCGCGCAGCATCAGCCAGATAAGCCCCCAACCGGTGAGCGTTGCCAGCGAGAATAAACTCCCGGCAAACAGCGTATGATGCGGATTCTGATTGCCGGTTTCCGGCATGGTGGTGATAAATTTTTGCCCGGTATATTGCTGAATGCGCACGCCCATTTTTTCACTTAATGGGATGTGTTCATACCACGCCTGCTGGAGCTGGGCGCACCAGTCGCCGCGATGCAAAATGTCATCCAGAGTAGCGACGGGTTTAATCATCAAAAAATGACGAATAGGCGTGGTGGTGGGCGTGGTGATCTCCCCCTGATTCACAAACCCCAGCTTGGCAAAAAACTCCACCGCGTCTTCGCGGGCGCTACAGGTCACGCGCTTAACGCCTTCCTGTCGTGCGACCGACTCCAGGGTCATCGCCATCAGCGTCCCTAGCCCTTTGTCCTGCACGTCGGGATGAACGGCCATAAAACGGATGGAGGCTTCGTTATCGGCATTGATATACAGCCGACCTACCGCCACCAGATTACCCTGCTCGTCGACGACCATCTGGTGATGCGCCATCGCATCCCACGCGTCGCGTTCAGAACCTTTCGGTTGATGCAGGGGTTTACGCAACATCTCCCAGCGAAACTGATAGTAACGCTCTAATTCTTCTTCTGTTTGTGGAACCCGAAGGTGATACATAGCGATACTCTCTCTTGTTTCCCGTGACAACCCTGGAAGCTGGCTCATACCTGTAACCAGAATGTCACGGGGCCATCATTGACCAGCGATACCTGCATATCCGCAGCGAAGCGTCCTGTTTGCGTGTTCATCTCTTGCTGACGGCAGCGTTCGACGAAATAGTCATATAGCGCCTCTGCGCGATCCGGTGATGCGCCTTTGGAGAAACTTGGGCGCATCCCCCGTTCGGTATCTGCGGCGAGAGTAAACTGGGAAACCACCAGCACACTACCGCCCGCCTGTTGCACGTTGAGATTCATCTTGCCTTCGGCATCGCTGAAGATGCGATAGCCGAGCACACGCTCGCACAGACGGTTTGCTTTCTGTTCGTCGTCATCCTTTTCGACACCCAATAACACCAAAAGTCCCGCGCCAATTTCGCCCGTCACTTCTCCCTCCACGGTGACGCTGGCACGGGTTACGCGTTGAATTAATGCAATCATGGTTCGTCGTCTTCTTCTTGTTCAGCAGCTTGTTTTAGTTTGCGGTATTCCCCGAGAGTGACAGTAATTTCCGCCCCAAGCAAGACGATACACCATGTCCAGTAGACCCAGACAAAGAGAATGGGGATCACTGCCAGTACGCCGTAAATGAGCTGATATGACGGGAACATGGTGATATAAAGCGCGAAACCTTTCTTCCCTGCTTCGAACAGGAGCGCGGCGACAAACGCGCCGACAATCGCGTCGCGGTTAGGTACGCGAATGGTGGGAACAACGCTGTACAGCAGCCAGAAGGAGATCCACGACAACAGCAGCGGAAAAATACGCAGCACATTATCGATAACGGTATTGAGCTCGCTCGCCCAGCGCAGGGAGAGCAGATAGGAGCTAATCGCCAGACTGGCTCCCGCCAGCAGCGGCCCCAGCGTCAAAATCATCCAATACACAGCAAACGAGTAAATTTTGGGACGCACCCGTTTACTGCGCCAGATGGCGTTGAGTGCACTATCGATGGAATACATCAACAATAATGCCGTGACGATCAGCCCACATGCCCCGACGGCGGTCATCTTGTTGGAATTGGCAACAAACTGTTCGATATATTGCTGGATAACATCGCCAGTGGCAGGTAGAAAGTTGGCGAAAATAAAATGACGCAACTGAATGCTGACGTCGGAAAACATGGGAAAAGCGGCGAAAAGCGCAAAAACAACGGCAACCAGCGGCACTAATGAGAGCAACGACACATAGGCAAGGTTACCTGCCAGGGTTGTCATGTTGTCCTCATTAATGCGTTGCCAGAGTAGTTTCAGCCAGGCCCATAGCGGACGAGTACGATGCCTGGCTTTTTCATGGATGGTTTTTAGCATAACACCTTCGCGAAATAGTCCGGGATGGTGGTTTTATCTTTCACCAGAATGCTGGTAATGCCTAGCTGATTAGCCCCTTCTATATTATCGGCGTTGTCATCGAAAAAGACGGTATCGCTGGGTGAAAAACCTTCCGCCTGCAAAACATGCTGGTAAATTCGCGCTTCCGGTTTGCGCATACCTAAATCTTGCGACAGATAGATATGGTCGGCAGCGTTGCGGATTTCCGGGTATTCCTCCGGCCAGAAAGTGGTATGCAGGCGGTTAGTATTGGAAAGCACCACCACGCGATGCCCCTGTTCACGCAGTTTATGCATGATGTCGATCACTTCAGGGCGCAGCGCGACAAACACTGCCTGCCAACCGTGGGAGAACTGCTCGTAGCTTAGCGGTAGAGCCATCTCATGACACAGCGCCTCTGCGAACGCTTCGTCGCTAATTTCCCCACGCTCATGCTGATGAAACGCCTCCCCCATATGAAAACTCTTCTTAAGAGATGCCAGCGGAATACGCGTTAAATCGCTCCAGGCTCCCAGCACACGGTTAAAGTCGATATCGACAATCACATTACCTAAATCAAAGATATAGAGCATTTTTGCCTCCTTTCGCGCCACAAGAAATTAACTGTAGCGGGAAAGGATGGGTTTGGCTATGTGGCAATAAGGGTAATCTTGTGATGCTGATTGCGAAAAAGCAGAGTAATTTCACTGGCTTTTTCGCAATAGATGAATGGTTAAGATTCAGGTGTAAATTGCCAACGAGTTTCGATGACCAGCGGCTTATCTGATGTCACCAATTCCGGCGTTAGATTTATTGCGTTAGGTGCCTGAGTAAGCGGATTAACACAGGTGGCATCGGGCTGTTTATCAAATACCACCAGACTGTTTGCAGAAGAGGTCATGGTCATCGTGAGTTTACCAGGCCACAGTAACTTAACCTTCACCCCGTCATAAAAACCAAAACAGTCATCCCAGGGACCAGCTTGAGGAGAGATGCGATTTCCAGTTGGCAGTTCATCACTACCCGCTTCCTCTTGCCAGTCCGCATCAAAAAGCACCTGCAACGATTCTGTATTTTGCGGAGTCAGCTTTTTCGCAAACCACGGATGCCAGCCTGCAGAGGCCGGGAATGTATCGGTATGTGAATGGATTTCCAGTTGCAAAACCAGCGCATCGTTCTCCAGCAAAAAAGTCTGAATCACTTCCCCTTGCCAGGGCCACGGTGAAGCCAGGGGCATACGTAAAGTCAGGGAATCTATTGTTTTGTCGATGATTTCCCACGTTGAGTAACAAGCCATACCATGCAACGCATGTGGTGGTTTATTGGCGGGTAAAGAATAACATTGCCCACCAGCATTCAGCGTCGCATTCCCCAGTCGCCCTGCCCACGGCACCATTGGGAAACAGCCATACTGAAAAGCTCTGCGCTGCGGCTGCCATTGGCGTAATACTTCAGAACCAAATGCCTTTAACGAGGTTATCCTGGCACCATCATGCGGATAAATCTGCAGGTGAATATTGCCTTTTTCCAGCGTCACTAACTCTCCTACAGGCCCAGGCCATGGCGCGTCAAACGCCTGTTGTAGCGCCAGGTAATGCTCGTTTTTTCGTTCAGTTTTCATGAGATTGTTCCCTGATGTAGCGGTAAGAAGCGGTTTCTTGTTCATCGGTCGGCTCAATCAGCCAGACGCAAACAAAGGAAAGAACTGAGACAGCAAATAAAAACAGAGCGACATACCACGGTTTTCCTCCCCCTAGCGCCAGCAAACTTGAGGCGATAAGGGGGCTTAGTCCGCCAAGAATCGCGGAAAATTGATAAGCAAAAGAAAGGCCGGTATATCGTACTTTGGTACCGAACATGCGGGTGAAAAGTGTTGGCTGCACGGCAAACATCATCGTCGGACCTAAGTTGTAGCCGAGGATCATACTGCACCAGATGATGAGCGTACTTTTGCTATCCAGTAATAAGAAGAAAGGAAACGCGAACAGGACACAAAATCCTGCTCCCGACAAATACAGACTTTTTTGACCTATACGATCTGATAACCATCCAACCAATGGACAACTGAAAATACCGATCGCCGAGGCAATCAACATACCCGTCAGGGGAATATCTCGCGACAATGCTAATTGGCTGGAAATATAGACAATACCAAAGGCGTTAATAATATTAGAGGAGACACTTTCCGCCAGCCTCGCACCCAGTGCCAATAAAATATTTCGTGGATGTTTTTTGAATAATTCAATCAACGGAGGAACGGACTTTTCTTTATTATTCGTCGTTTTTTGCTTTTGAAAATCCAGCGTTTCTTCGGTATGCAGGCGGATAAACAGCCCAACGATCAACATCACCGCAGAAAGCCAAAACGGAATGCGCCATCCCCAGGAGAGAAACTGCTCCGAAGTAAGAAAATGGTTACAGAGAGCAAAAATACCGGTTGCCAGCATAATACCCACAGACGCAGCCGTTTGCGGGAGTGAACCTAAAAATCCGCGTCGGGATTCGGGCGCTGATTCTATGGTCATCAATGCCGCTCCGCCGTACTCGCCACCAAGACCAAAGCCCTGAATCAAACGCAGCACCATTAATACAAGCGGTGCCCAAATACCAATTTCCTGATACGTCGGAATAAAACCAATCAAAAATGTGGAGCAACCGACAATAGCCAGCGTCCAGATAAGTGTTATTTTTCGCCCGATTTTATCGCCAAAATGACCAAAGACGATGCCACCTAAAGGACGAGTCAGAAAACCGACACCAAAGGTCGCAAAGGAAGCTATAAGACCTATAAAAGGATCGCTGTCTGGATAAAACAGCGGTGCAAATACCAGTCCTGCTGCCGTGCCAAAAATAAAGAAGTCATACCATTCCATTAACGCGCCTGCGAAACTGCCCATAACGACACGTCTCATGGCTTTACCGGAAAGCCCTTCACGCGGTGCGGGTAACTTTTCAGACATAATTTTCCTCTCCTGGTAGGCGAGAAATCTGGGATACGAACCACTAAACGTGGGCAGTTTGAATTAATGCGCATCGGTTTAAGCCGATGCGCATTAATTTATTTCTTCAATTCAGCCAGAACCTCTGCATCCTCAGCATCAACATTTGCTCCCAAAGGTTCCCAATTAATCAATACGCAGGTCAGGAACCCCAGGAATGGCACAATTGCCAACCAATAAAACGCTTCAGTTTTCAACGTACCCCACAGCATCGGCCAGAAAATGAGTCCTGCAATTGCCCCTGTGCGCATAATAGCGCGGGCAAATCCGACCCCAGTAGGGCGAATAGCGGGAGGATAAGAGAGTGTGGCAATGGTCATGCCCAGCCCACCAGGACCCGCTGAATGGAAGAAAATAATTGATCCCAATAACCCTAAAGACAGCCAGGGATTAGTCGTTGCCAGTGCGCCTAACGACAGCAATGCTAAGGTCACAACAGCAAATCCATACATCGACTGTCGGCGAGTACCCAGTCGTTGGAGAATAAACGAGCCGATCATCCCGCCTGTCACCCCACAAAGGGCATTCACGACGGCAGAACCGGTCAACGCGCCAGTAAGCCCGCCACTTATTATTCCCGCCAACGTAAGAGGAAGATAAACACCTACGGCGTTATATTGCCACGCCTGCATGGTTGCCACGACACAACCAAGAATGGTGCGTTTGCGGTAACGATCATTAAATAAGATGCCATATCCACCACTGTATTTATTCTCTGCTTTTTCCGAGAATTTCGCTTCTGTTGTACCCGATGCCGCAACGCGAGCCTGAACACCATAACGTTTTCCCAGAATGTCGCACGCTTCCTGGTAACGCCCGACGCGTGCGGCCCACATTGCGGATTCACCAATAAAGAAGTAACGCAAAATCATGAAGATGACTGCAAAAATAGCTCCGATGAATATTCCGTAACGCCACAATTGTTCTTCAGCGATACCCGACAGAAGCAGCGGCAAAAGCACCAAATAAACAACGGTTGTCGAAACATACCAGGCCATTTGCCAGAGGTTGACCGACGTTCCGGTTTTCTTCGACGTTGAACCACGAAGCTCTGCCACGGCATTGGTTGCCAAAGGGAAGTCGATGCCTAAACCAAAGCCCATGATGACGCGGCACACCAGCACCCACCAGATACTGGGAGCAATAGCTACCGCTGCAGCACCGATGGTGCACAGCCCCATGCCAATAATAAATGCCCGCTTTTGCCCAAAGCGGTTTATTACTCGGTTCGCTAATAAACCGCCAATTAACGCGGCGATTAATACTGATGCATTGACGGTTGCAGCAAGACCCGGCGAAATGCCGAATTGAGCGGCAATGTATTTATTACCAAACCCCACCATCGCCGCCTGGTAGGCATCAATCAATATGCCGCCCAAAGCAATAAAAATAACGCCGATACTGGTGTTGATTGCAGAGTTCTTATTAACAATATCAATTACGTCCTGTGGCCGACTAATTGAATAAGTTGCAGGACTGGTGATTTGACTCATCGCAGTGTCCTTTTTAATTGTTGTAGGGTGGCGCTGACGTGACGCAGCGCCAGACAGAGATTTAGAAAATCATTCCGGCGCAAATTGCAGCATGACCTTTATGGAGTCATTTTGCTGCGCGCGTTCGAATGCCGCCGCTGCATCCTCAATGGCAAATAAATCGGTAACCAGTTCACTGGTATCAAACCGCCCATCCGCCAGCCATTCGATAACAGCATCGAAATCTTCAGGGATGTACATGCCAGAGTTGAGCAAGTCACGCTCGAAACGTTGCATCATCGGTAATGGTATTTCACGCGGCCCACTTGGTACGCCCATGCACACGACGGTGCCTCCGGCATATACACGGGTACATGCATCGTTAAGCGTGGCCTGCGCTGCAACGACATCAATCGCCCCCGTAAATCGCACATCTGCGGCCAGCTCACCTGGTGCCCAAACTTCTGCTGCGCCCAGCTTTAACGCCAGCGCGCGTTTGGCAGCGTCAGGTTCAATCACGGTAATCTTACCTGCCCCCATAATGCGCAGTGCCTGCACGATGGATAAGCCTATCGTTCCGGCACCAATCACCAGTACGCTTTCCAGAGAAGCTTTCGGCATTCGGTTAACGCAGTGACGAGCACAAGCCGCCGGTTCGGCAAAGGCCAACACTTTTAGCGGTAAAGAGGCTGGTGCGACATGGCAATTACGCGCAGGAACAATGTGTTGTGAGCGAGCAAAGCCCGGTGCGCGAAAACCAGCAACCTGCGGTGGTTCACAAAGATTAAAACGTCCTGCTTTGCAGGCTCGGCATTCCATGCAAGCCATGATGGGATCGACCACAACATGATCGCCCGGCTGTACATTTTTAACGTCGCTGCCAACTTCCGTAACGCGCGCTGCAATTTCATGACCGGGGACGACAGGTGGTTTGGCAAACGGATGACCGCCTTTCAGAACATGCAGATCCGAACCGCATATCCCATAGAACACAGGCGCAATCCGCACTTCGTGCGGTTTAAGTTCCTGGTGTGGTACTTCAACATATTGAGTGGTGACTTTCCCAATATCTGAAAATAAAACCTGGGTAATTTTATCCATTGTTATTCTCCAGAATCGATATCCATAGGGGATTAGCGTTGCGCGATACCTTCATCGACAATTTCAGCCAGCCGTTGCAAGCGTGGAACGGAGACATCGCGCAGCATGGTTTGTGGATCTTGTGCACCAACAACCGACGCCCAAACCGCTCGTCCAGCCAGGAAGCCCGACGCCCCACCTTTCATGGCAATACTTACTGCACGGCCAAAAATATCGGCATCAACGCCAGAAGAAAGAATTACCCACGGCATCTTCATCTGATCGTTAAGTTGCTGACAGGCGGCAAGTAAGGTTTTTTCATCGCCTTTGCCCCCTAATGGCATCTCGGCTTTGTAAAGATCAGCCTCTGTTCCACCAAGCTCTGCGGCGGCGGCGGCAATGGCGCTTTCACGATCAAAGTCCCAACCGCGACGAGGTGGACGCACCACAGGTTCAATAATGCTAACCAGTCCGGCACTACGGCAGCGACGAACAAATTTATCAACCATTGCCAGACGTTCCTCTGCGGGTTCATCTTCACGCCAGAGTACAAGTAATTTCATTGCCTTAGCCCCCATTTCACGGGCTTTATGCGGGTCGACGGACATATCTATTTCAACGCTATCAACCGGGATGCCATTACCTGGGATAAAAAGATCGGCAGCGACAATCAGGCCGCAAGAATTAGCAACAGCGCCCTGCTCGACTATTTGCTCAAGACAAAATTGTTTATCCGCCAGAACGGCAGAAGCATAAGGAGAAAGGATTCGGGTCGCGGCAACTTTAAAATCGGTGAGTACACTGTCGGCGATGGGTTTGGGCTGCCCTGCCGCCGCAAACATCAGGCGCATGGCCTCACGCTGATCGACAGCTAACATGGCGAATCCACCACTTGGGCGGGAGATATCTTTCAGCGTAAATGGGGTGAAGTGGGATGACATAGAAACTCCTGTTAATAGATAAAATTAAAGACCAGCCTGCTGGCGAACCTGATTTAGCAGGGCGCTCCAGTCCTGCCGCCCTTTGCCGTCTTGACTTGCTGCGGCGTAATAACTTTCTGCTGCAATCCCCATATTGAGCGGTGCCCCCGTCTCCCGAGCGACGTCAACTGCAATACGCAGATCTTTCAACGCCAGATCCACCATGAAGGCGGGTGAAAGATCGCCTTTCAGCACTTTGCCAGGCCAGGTGGTCGTAAAATGTCCTTTCCCTGCTGCCGTACCACTCATCACCTTAATTGCGACATCAAGATTTAATCCCAGTGACTCACATAACACAGCGGCCTCGGAGGACAGCGCATTAAGCGCAATGCTCATATAGTTGTTAATTAGCTTCACGCGGATCCCCATTCCTGGGCCGCCAGCCTCGACCAGCTCATTACCCATGCACATGAGAATCGGGCGTGCACGCGCAATCTGCTCATCAGTGCCACCCGCTAAAATCAGCAATGTGCCATCAATCGCATTCACGGACGTTCTGCCCACGGGGGTGTCCATCATACTGATGCCTTTTTCTTGTAATTCCCGTATTAATGCATCGGTCTGTAAGGGATGAATAGTCGACATATCAATCAATAACGCGTCAGATGAAACAGCCTCACAGACGCCTTTTTCCCCCAACAGAACCTGTCGAACAATGTCACCATTGGGAAGCATAGTGATGATAAATTCAGCGCCTGCTGCCGCTTCCGCTGGGGTTTGTGCCGCAGTGGCCCCCTGCGTAACTAGCGCATCGACGGCCTGTGCATTGACATCAAATACCTGCAATGAATGCCCTTTTTGCAATAGATTGTTAGCCATTGGGCTACCCATCTGCCCCAGCCCGAGAAATGCAATGGTTGCCATGAATACTCTCCTGTCTGACATTGACAAAATAATGACAATTAAAAATTCGTTTTCGTCTGTTTTTGAGCATATTTGTAATTTATGTTCAAAAACACGACACGCATCACTAATTTGATCATTTGTGTCATTTAAATTGACCAAAGACGACAAAATTAAACAGGACAAGACAAATATGACCAAAATTGCATGCGTGGGTATCACAGTTCAGGACAGGATTTATTCTTTGCTCACTCTGCCGGATGGCGGCGGGAAATATCAGGCAAATCATTATCTTGAGATTGGTGGCGGCCCGGCAGCAACAGCCGCTGTTGCAATCGCAAAGCTTGGCGTGGAGGTTGATTTCATCGGTCGCGTCGGCGATGACAGTTGTGGAAATACCTTACTTGCAGAACTTGAGGGTTGGGGCGTCAATACCGCATTTTGCCGCCGATATCCTAACGCCCGTTCGTCGCAATCAGCGATCCTCGTTGATCAGCATGGCGAACGGATTATCGTTAATTATCCAAGTCCCGATCTCGGTACTGATGCCGAATGGTTAGAAGCGATCGATTTCTCTCGTTATGATCTGATTCTGGCCGATGTTCGCTGGCATAGCGGTACTGAAAAAGCATTCTCGCTAGCGCGCCTTGCGGGGGTGACAACGCTTTTAGACGCCGATATGACACCGCAGGATATTTCTCCACTTGTCGCGCTTGCCGATCACGCCGTGTTCTCAACACCAGGGCTGAAACGCATGACTGGCCTGCAGTCACCTGAAGAAGGTTTATTCCAGGCAACGACACAAACAGCAGGTAAAGTGTATGTTACGCTGGGTTCTGAAGGATCGTTGTGGATTGAAGATGATCATTTGTGTCAACAGGAGGCATTTTCTGTCAATGTGGTTGATACCACTGGAGCAGGCGATGTTTTTCACGGCGCACTCGCGGTAGCGTTGGCAGAAAAAATGCCAACAAAAGAGGCTATTCGTTTTGCCAGTGCGGTTGCCGCGATGAAATGTACCCAGCCTGGCGGTCGGGCCGGCATTCCTAATCGTGAGCAAACCGAATCATTTTTGTCACTTTATGCGTAAAATGGTAAACATCTACCGAGGAGGGGCAAGGGAGTATTCATGAGTATCATCGAAGTGACAGGTAATCCACGCCATGACCAACTCGTTCATCTAATCGCAGAACGCGGTTATATGAATATTGAAGAACTGGCACAACTGCTGGATGTTTCAACGCAAACCGTGCGCCGGGATATCCGAAAACTCAGTGAGCAGGGGTTGATCACCCGTCATCATGGAGGGGCCGGGCGCGTCTCCAGCGTCATGAATACCGCTTTTGAGCAACGGGAACTTTCGCTCACCGCCGAGAAACGGGCGATCGCTGAGGCAGTCGCCGATTACCTTCCCGAACGCTGTACCGTCTTTATCACCATCGGTACAACCGTAGAAGCCGTTGCCAGGGCATTACTCAACCGTCGTGATTTACGCATTATCACTAACAGCCTACGTGTGGCAC
Organism: Escherichia sp. Marseille-Q3837; assembly: GCF_916618735.1. Taxonomy (NCBI): domain Bacteria; kingdom Pseudomonadati; phylum Pseudomonadota; class Gammaproteobacteria; order Enterobacterales; family Enterobacteriaceae; genus Escherichia; species Escherichia sp. Marseille-Q3837. The sequence goes on from NZ_CAKAKC010000001.1 coordinate 784,493, forward strand.
AGATTCTTTATAAGAATCAGGATATTGAAGTGATGGTGCCGGGAGGCACTTTACGCGCTCATAACGGCGGGATTATCGGCCCAGGAGCCGTGGATTTTATTGAAGGCTTCCGCGCAGATTATTTAATCACCAGTATAGGTGCCATTGAACATGACGGCACCCTACTGGAATTTGATGTCAATGAAGCGTTAGTCGCAAGAACGATGATTAAACATGCGCGGAATACATTGTTAGTGGCCGATCATACGAAGTTTGCCGCGTCTGCTGCCGTTTCAATTGGCAATGCACGGAATGTCAGGGCTTTTTTTACTGATGCCCCGCCTCCCAATTCTTTCTGCCAGTTGTTAAGTGAAGAGAATGTTGAACTGGTGGTTGCTGAGCAAGAAGTATCCTGAAATTGAAACTTCGGTTGATACGGTTTTCGTTGGCCGGATTAAGCACATCCGGCCATTAATTAAGCTTCAGCCGCCAGCATCTCTTTCTTACGTTGGCTAATACGCTTAACCAGCATTACGGAAACCACCGCACCACAGAATGCGAAGCAGGCCATAATGCCAAACACGATTTTGTAGCCAATAATCCCCGGATTTAAATCCAGAATGTAGCCATACAGACTGAAGCAGAACATCGCCGGGGCGTAACCAATAAAGCTACCCAACGCCATCGCCGCGCCTGTTTTATTTTCAGCAATTTTTGCTTCGCCGATAGGTGCAAAAAATACGGCTCGCTGTGTAAAGACTATCGCGCCAAAGCCTAATGTACATGCCATCCCTAAATAGACCGGCATACTTTCGTGCGGCAGCATAATCAACAGTACGAGCGCAGCGGTACTGATGATAAAGGTGTAGCATAGATATTTACTCGGCGATTTCAGGATCTTATCTGAAATCATGCCACCAATCGGTCCTCCAATCATTTTCAGACAATATTGGTTAATGATGCCGTAAGCCCCCACCAGCGCAACGGGCAATAGATAGATGTTTTTCAGGAATGGAATGAAGAATGTCAGGCCACAGTAAACCGCGTAAACGAAGAAGACGTTGAAAGCGATAAGCCAGATGGTTTTGTCTCTCAGCACCGAGGTCATACTGGTGTTTTGCGATGCTCCGTCTTCTTTTTTCACCTCAACGGACGGTGCCTCTTCTTTGTCATTCAGGACAAAGAAAATAATAATGCCTACGGCAATCACAATAAGGGAATAGAACCAGATGCCTGCTTTAAAACCCAATAAGCCACTGCCAAACCAGGTAAATACTGCCAACGCAGAAAATGCCACCACGGTATCGACAATGCCACGCCCTGTTTCGAAGAAGCCAAACAACCGACCTTGTTGTTCGCTATTGCCCAATCGACTTACCGACTTGAGCAAGACCGGCCAGTTCATCATGTCGCAAGTAACGCCAAATAGCGCCCAGACAAAGAGGATGCCCCAATACCCCGGCATTGTCGTCAAATAAACACCCAGTAATCCTGTCGCAATGAGTGAGAGTGACATGGTGTATCTGCGCGGTAGTTTATCGGCAAAATAAATAGACAGAAAAAAGCCCACTGTGGTGACAAATGAGTTTACCGACATAGCATTACCAATTTGACCATTAGTCAAATGGAAATATTCCTGCATCGGGATATAAAACGCATCTTTCAGCGACGGTAATTTATAAATTGTACCGCCACACAGTGTTAATAGACTAAATAACGCCCATTTCTTTTTCGTGAGCATAACATCCCCTAAGCGATTTTTAAAATCACTGTTTTAAAGGCAATAAGATACCGACCATTCATATGGAATGGTTTTATTAACTGCGTATGAGTTAAAACTTATTAGTGGTTCAGAAGATGGTTTGCCTCTTGTTTGATTTGTTGTAGTACGTTACGCACATGATTTATCTGATTAATTGCATCTTCTTTTTCTTTACGTAACCGCGCATCCAGTAAATGATTTTCTGGTAGGGGTGTTTCACTCATCTGGCGATAAGGGATCCACGGATTATCATCTTCGTCTTCAAAGCGGAACGCCGGCGCATAATAATCAACCTCTTCTTCCAGGCCATATGCCGTCACCTGCGGCTCATCATCACCCAGGCAGATAAGGTGCGTTAATAACGCTTTGAAGGGCATATCCCCCTGACCTGAAATACAGGCTTTATGACCCAGGCCACCCTGTTCTTTAACGATCAAGGCATCTTTGATATGGACCTGGGTAATATGCGGTGCCATCGTTTTTAAAGCGTCGATGGGATGCTCATTTGCATTGATCATGTTCGCAAAATCAAACAGTAAGGAAAGAGACTCCATCTCACTTTCTTTGACCAGCGACACCAGCTCATGACTTTTTAAATCTTCATGCTGCTCGATCGTAAAAGTCAGGCCGCTGTCCTGATACGTTTCCCGTACATAGGCAATGTCGTTAGCGATAATCGATAATACGTCGCGCAAATTACCTTCATAACGCGGATAAAAACGTACGGAGGATGCCCCAGTTTTCAACGCGATGGCGACGGCTTCGTCAATAGATTTTTTATCTGAGGCACTGGTTTCAATATGAATATCAAGGTTCAGACGGCGGGCTTTATCCCCAAAGGCAGAGAGTTCTTTATCGTCCATATTACCAAGAGAAAAACGCTCGCCATCCAGAACATGGATTTTGACGCCACGTAGATTATTTTCACTTGCGATATCAAGTAAATCAGCAGGCAACACTCTTTCCAGCCGCATATTTAAATGAAAGGCATAAGCATGTAAATAAAGAGGAAGAGTGTCGACACGTTGTAGAATCTTTCTTGCGTTATTTATTGTCACCATAAAACACCTACAGATTAATGATGAGGTCTACGGCCTCAAATCGCCAATATTCAATATCTATCTGGACAATATTGCCTTGCTGGTCGGCGCGATGCTTTTCAATTAAGATCGCAGGCATACCCGCAGAACCGCCAAGATACTTGCTGATATCGCCCGGCATTCTGACGGGTTTGAAAATCAATTTTTTTACTACCGTCTCTTTTTGGTAGCACTTTTCCCAGACTGCAGAAAATGAGTGGTTTTCAAGTTGTTCAATAAAACCCGGAGCAACTTCAGGATTAATATATGTTTCGTGATAGAAAACTTTATGTCCTTCCAGCGCCCCCCAGCCGGTGATGCGATAGAGTTCAGTTGATGGCGTCACTGCAATCAGTGGCGCGAGCGTCTCGGGAATATCGCTGGTACGGTTTTTCTCGGTAAACCCCCAGGAAGGCTCTCGCCCTTGCTCAATTGCGGCCCGCTGAAAGCTCGCCGACAGCTCCGGACTGTAATTAAATCGCGGCTGGGTCACGAACCACCCCTTACGATCTTTACGGAAGATTTTGGATTCTGCCTCGAGGTTCAACAACGCCTGGCGCAGCGTCATACGTTTAATGCCCAGCAGTTCTCCCAGCTCTCTTTCTGAAGGGAGTTTTCCACCCGGTGTGGTGATGCCATCTTTCAACCACCGATCCAGTTTCTCTTTTGCATTTTCTACGGTGGATTGATTCTCCGCCATTGTTTAATCCTTTTGGTTTAAACCAGATGAAGCATCTTACGCTTACGCCAAAAAAGAAAGCAATTAACGGCGTATGACTTTGCAGATAATTGTGACAAAGCTCTCTATTGACGTAATCACAGACTTATAAGGGAGATACTCGCATTGGTGTGCGCTCACGACAGGTAAAAAAAAACCTGCCATCTCTGGCAGGTTTTTCACGACTAAAAAGAAAAATTAATCTTCTTTCGGGCCACGGTTCGCGCGGCGACGATCGTTTTCCGTCAGGTGACGTTTACGAATACGGATAGAGGTCGGAGTAACTTCTACCAGTTCGTCATCATCAATGAACTCCAGAGCTTGTTCCAGAGTCATGCGGATTGGTGGAACCAGAACAACGGCTTCGTCAGTACCGGAAGCACGCATGTTGGTCAGTTTCTTACCGGTCAGGCAGTTTACAGTCAGGTCGTTAGAACGGCTGTGAATACCGATGATCTGACCTTCGTAAACTTCTGCACCGTGACCGAGGAACAGCTTACCGCGATCCTGCAGACCGAACAGCGCGAACGCTACCGCTTTACCCTGACCGTTAGAGATCAGTACGCCGTTCTGACGCTGACCCACTTCGCCCGGACGCACATCGTCGTAGTGGCTGAAGGTGGAGTACAGCAGACCTGTACCAGAAGTCATGGTCATGAACTCAGAACGGAAGCCAATCAGACCACGGCTTGGGATCACGTAGTCAAGACGTACGCGGCCTTTACCGTCTGGATTCATGTTTTTCAGCTCGCCTTTACGCTCGCCCAGCGCCTGCATTACAGAACCCTGATGCTGTTCTTCAACGTCCAGAGTCACGTTTTCGAACGGCTCTTGTTTACGACCGTCGATTTCACGGAAGATAACTTTCGGACGGGATACCGCCAGTTCGAAACCTTCACGACGCATGTTCTCGATAAGAACAGACAGGTGCAGTTCGCCACGACCAGAAACGCGGAACGCATCGGCGTCTTCGGTTTCTTCTACGCGCAGCGCAACGTTGTGTACCAGTTCTTTGTTCAGACGATCCAGGATCTGACGAGATGTTACGAACTTACCTTCTTTACCGCAGAACGGCGAGGTGTTAACGCAGAAGAACATAGAAACGGTCGGCTCATCAACGGAGAGTGCCGGCAATGCTTCAACGTTTTGCGTGTCGCAAACGGTGTCAGAAATGTTCAGTTCGCCAAGGCCCGTGATCGCCACGATATCGCCAGCTTCCGCCATATCGGTTTCGATACGCTCCAGACCGAGGTGGCCCAGCACTTTACCGACTTTCGCGTTACGGGTTTTGCCTTCGCTATCGATGATAGTAACCTGCTGGTTCGGCTTCACTTTACCGCGCTTGATGCGGCCAATGCCGATAACACCAACATAGCTGTTGTAATCGAGCTGAGAAATCTGCATCTGGAACGGACCGTCAAGGTCAACGTCCGGCGCAGGAACGTGGTCAACAATCGCCTGATACAGCGGGGTCATGTCTTCCGCCATATCTTCGTGATCCAGACCCGCGATGCCGTTCAGCGCAGAAGCGTAAACGATCGGGAAGTCCAGCTGCTCATCGGTCGCGTCGAGGTTAACGAACAGGTCGAATACCTGATCCACAACCCAGTCAGGACGCGCGCCAGGGCGGTCAACTTTGTTGATAACAACAATCGGCTTCAGGCCGTAAGCAAACGCTTTTTTGGTTACGAAGCGCGTTTGCGGCATCGGGCCGTCAAATGCGTCAACCACCAGCAGCACTGAGTCTACCATGGACATTACACGTTCAACTTCACCACCGAAGTCGGCGTGCCCCGGGGTATCAACGATGTTGATACGGTAATCATTCCATTTGATAGCGGTGTTTTTCGCGAGGATGGTAATCCCACGCTCTTTCTCCAAATCGTTGGAGTCCATCACGCGCTCTTGGGTTTCGGCACGAGAGTCGAACGTACCGGATTGTTGGAGCAGCTTGTCTACCAGGGTGGTTTTACCATGGTCTACGTGCGCGATGATGGCGATATTACGCAATTTTTCGATCACAACTTTGCCTCAGGCATTAGAAATAGCGCGTTATTGTACACGGATTAATCGCACTACAAAACAGGATCACAAACATCCTCCGCAAACAAGTATTGCAGAGTCCCTTTGTGATCGCTTTCACGGAGCATAAAAAGGGTTATCCAAAGGTCATTGCACCAATATGGTGCTTAATGTTTCCATTGAAGCACTATATTGGTGCAACATTCACATCATGGTGCAGCCCTTTTGCACGATGTTAAGCATGATAACGCCTTTTAGGGGCAATTTAAAAGTTGGCACAGATTTCGCTTTATCTTTTTTACGGCGACACGGCCAAAATAATTGCAGATTTCGTTACCACGACGACAATGACCAATCCAGGAGAGTTAAAGTATGTCCGCTGAACACGTACTGACGATGCTGAACGAGCACGAAGTGAAGTTTGTTGATTTGCGCTTCACCGATACCAAAGGTAAAGAACAGCACGTCACTATCCCTGCTCATCAGGTGAATGCTGAATTCTTCGAAGAAGGCAAAATGTTTGACGGCTCCTCGATTGGCGGCTGGAAAGGCATTAACGAATCCGACATGGTGCTGATGCCAGACGCATCCACCGCAGTGATTGACCCGTTCTTCGCCGACTCTACCCTGATTATCCGTTGCGATATCCTTGAACCTGGCACCCTGCAAGGCTATGACCGCGACCCGCGCTCCATCGCGAAGCGCGCCGAAGATTACCTGCGTTCCACTGGCATTGCCGACACCGTACTGTTCGGGCCAGAACCTGAATTCTTCCTGTTCGATGACATCCGTTTCGGATCATCTATCTCCGGTTCTCACGTTGCTATCGACGATATCGAAGGCGCATGGAACTCCTCCACCAAATATGAAGGTGGTAACAAAGGTCACCGTCCGGCAGTGAAAGGCGGTTACTTCCCGGTTCCGCCAGTAGACTCTGCTCAGGATATTCGTTCTGAAATGTGTCTGGTGATGGAACAGATGGGTCTGGTGGTTGAAGCGCATCACCACGAAGTAGCGACAGCTGGTCAGAACGAAGTGGCAACCCGCTTCAATACCATGACCAAAAAAGCTGACGAAATTCAGATCTACAAATATGTTGTGCACAACGTGGCGCACCGCTTCGGTAAAACCGCGACCTTTATGCCAAAACCGATGTTTGGTGATAACGGCTCCGGTATGCACTGCCACATGTCGCTGTCTAAAAACGGCGTTAACCTGTTCGCGGGCGATAAATACGCAGGTCTGTCTGAGCAGGCGCTGTACTACATTGGCGGCGTAATCAAACACGCTAAAGCGATTAACGCCCTGGCAAACCCGACCACCAACTCTTATAAGCGTCTGGTTCCGGGCTACGAAGCGCCGGTTATGCTGGCTTACTCTGCGCGTAACCGTTCTGCGTCTATCCGTATTCCAGTGGTTGCGTCTCCGAAAGCACGTCGTATCGAAGTACGTTTCCCGGACCCGGCGGCTAACCCGTACCTGTGCTTTGCTGCCCTGCTGATGGCCGGTCTTGATGGTATCAAGAACAAGATCCATCCGGGCGAAGCCATGGACAAAAACCTGTATGACCTGCCGCCAGAAGAAGCGAAAGAGATCCCACAGGTTGCAGGCTCTCTGGAAGAAGCACTGAACGAACTGGATCTGGATCGCGAGTTCCTGAAAGCCGGTGGCGTGTTCACTGATGAAGCAATCGATGCGTACATCGCCCTGCGTCGCGAAGAAGATGACCGCGTGCGTATGACTCCGCATCCGGTAGAGTTTGAACTGTACTACAGCGTCTAATAGTTGAAGTTGTACTACCCGGCGCGAACAACGCCGGGGGTTCAAACCAGGCCCATCTGGCGTAATTGTTGCAGCCAGTTTGAACACGGACAGCGCGCAGAACCCCGAGCGTACATCGGTACGTGAGGAGTTCGAGCACTGCCCAAGTTCAAAATGGCAAATAAAATAGCCTGATGGGACTGGTTTTTAGTTGCCGTGGAAATTTCAGCCCATCTCTGCATGGGCTTTTTTCTCCGTCAATTCTCTGATGCTTCGCGCTTTTTATCCGTAAAAAGCTATAATGCACTAAAATGGTGCAACTGTTCAGGAGACTGCTTTATGGCAACAGGCACGCAGCCCGATGCTGGGCAGATCCTCAACTCGCTGATTAACAGTATTTTGTTAATCGATGACAACCTGGCGATTCATTACGCCAACCCCGCTGCGCAACAACTGCTCGCCCAAAGCTCCCGCAAATTGTTCGGTACGCCGTTACCGGAACTGTTGAGCTACTTCTCATTAAATATCGAGCTGATGCAAGAAAGTCTGGAGGCGGGGCAAGGTTTTACCGATAACGAAGTGACGCTGGTGATCGACGGGCGCTCGCATATCCTTTCTGTGACGGCTCAGCGTATGCCGGACGGCATGATCCTGCTGGAGATGGCACCAATGGATAACCAGCGCCGCTTAAGTCAGGAACAGCTACAGCACGCCCAGCAGGTAGCTGCCCGCGATTTGGTACGCGGCCTGGCACATGAGATTAAAAATCCGCTTGGCGGTTTACGTGGCGCGGCGCAGCTGCTCAGCAAAGCATTACCTGACCCGTCACTGCTGGAATATACCAAAGTGATTATCGAACAGGCGGACCGGCTGCGAAATCTGGTCGACCGTCTGTTGGGGCCGCAGCTGCCCGGTACGCGCGTTACCGAAAGTATTCACAAAGTGGCTGAACGCGTGGTGACGCTGGTGTCGATGGAACTGCCTGATAACGTGCGGTTGATTCGTGATTACGACCCCAGCCTGCCGGAACTGGCGCACGATCCGGATCAAATTGAACAGGTATTACTGAATATTGTGCGTAATGCGCTACAGGCGCTGGGGCCGGAAGGCGGCGAAATTATTCTGCGTACCCGCACGGCTTTCCAGCTGACCTTGCACGGTGAGCGTTATCGGCTGGCAGCGCGGATCGATGTGGAAGATAACGGGCCGGGTATCCCGCCTCACTTACAGGATACGCTGTTTTACCCGATGGTCAGCGGTCGCGAAGGCGGCACCGGGCTTGGCTTATCCATTGCCCGTAATTTGATTGATCAGCATTCAGGCAAAATTGAATTTACCAGTTGGCCAGGTCATACCGAGTTCTCGGTTTACCTGCCTATCAGGAAATAAAGGTGACGTTTATGCAACGAGGGATAGTCTGGGTAGTCGATGACGATAGTTCCATCCGTTGGGTGCTTGAACGTGCGCTCGCTGGGGCGGGTTTAACCTGTACGACGTTTGAGAACGGCGCGGAGGTGCTGGAGGCACTGGCGAGTAAAACGCCGGATGTACTGCTTTCAGACATCCGTATGCCCGGAATGGACGGACTGGCGTTGCTCAAGCAAATTAAACAACGCCATCCAATGCTTCCGGTCATCATTATGACCGCGCACTCGGATCTGGATGCCGCTGTCAGCGCCTATCAACAAGGGGCGTTTGATTATCTGCCCAAACCGTTTGATATCGACGAAGCCGTGGCGCTGGTTGAGCGCGCCATCAGCCATTATCAGGAACAGCAGCAGCCGCGCAATATTCAGCTTAACGGCCCGACGACCGATATCATCGGCGAAGCGCCAGCCATGCAGGACGTGTTCCGTATTATCGGTCGGCTTTCGCGTTCTTCCATTAGTGTGTTGATCAATGGCGAGTCCGGCACCGGTAAAGAGCTGGTCGCTCATGCCCTGCATCGCCACAGTCCGCGTGCCAAAGCGCCGTTTATCGCGCTGAATATGGCGGCTATCCCAAAAGATTTGATCGAATCAGAACTGTTCGGTCACGAGAAAGGCGCGTTTACTGGCGCGAATACTATTCGCCAGGGGCGTTTTGAACAGGCCGATGGCGGCACGTTATTTCTCGACGAAATTGGCGATATGCCGCTGGATGTGCAGACGCGTTTGCTGCGCGTGCTGGCAGACGGTCAGTTTTACCGCGTTGGCGGCTATGCGCCGGTGAAAGTGGATGTGCGTATTATTGCCGCGACTCACCAGAACCTGGAACTGCGCGTACAGGAAGGCAAGTTCCGTGAGGATCTTTTCCACCGCCTGAACGTTATCCGCGTTCATCTGCCGCCACTGCGTGAGCGTCGGGAAGATATTCCCCGCCTGGCACGCCATTTTTTACAGGTTGCCGCGCGCGAACTGGGCGTAGAAGCGAAGTTGCTGCATCCGGAAACCGAAGCCGCCCTGACGCGTCTGGCATGGCCGGGGAACGTGCGCCAACTGGAAAACACCTGCCGCTGGTTAACGGTGATGGCCGCCGGACAGGAAGTGTTGATTCAGGATTTGCCCGGCGAACTGTTTGAATCTACGGTTCCGGAAAGTCCTTCCACTATGCAACCGGACAGTTGGGCAACGTTGTTAGCGCAATGGGCAGATCGGGCGCTGCGTTCCGGTCATCAAAACCTGCTTTCTGAAGCGCAGCCAGAGCTGGAGCGGACGTTACTGACCACTGCTTTGCGACATACGCAGGGGCATAAACAAGAAGCAGCGCGACTGCTTGGTTGGGGACGTAACACCCTGACACGTAAGTTAAAAGAGTTGGGGATGGAGTGATTCACGGCTGGTGTGTAAAGATTGATTATTGAGCGCAAATTGCTGTTATTTTGCGCTTTACTGTTCTGATAAGTTCAGTATGATCTTGCCCGGAATACGGGGGAAGTCATTATGCTGGAATCAATAATTAATCTGGTATCGAGTGGCGCAGTTGATAGCCACACACCGCAAACTGCCGTTGCGGCCATCCTGTGTGTCGCGATGATTGGGCTGTTTAGCTGAAGCTCGTTATAGACTGCTGAGTAGCCAATGCGAGCCTGATCGTCTCCCTGGAAGGCAAGAGGGCCAGAGTGAGGGTCATTGTTCGCATCGATGCCGGCATGTTCCCCTCACCCTAACCCTCTCCCCAATGGGGCGAGGGGACAGTTCGCATTCTTTTGTGAGGTTTGTCATCAATCTCATGGCGCTTCGTTTATCATCCTTATAAACGAAGCGCCATTCACAATTTAAATCACCCGTGAGAACTGCTGCATCCGCGCTTTCTGGCGCAGATAAGTATCAAAGCACATGCAGATGTTGCGGATCAGCAAGCGGCCTTTTGCCGTCACCTGAATCCCCTTCTCATTGACATCCACCAGCCCATCTTTTGCTAACGGGGCGAGAAGCTTGAGATCTTCCGCAAAGTAATCAGCGAAGTGCAAATCCCACTGTTGCTCAATGGGGGCGTAATCCAGACGGAAATTGCAGATAAGTGACTTAATCACATCGCGGCGAATACAGTCATCGCGCGTTAGCGCAATACCGCGCCACAGCGCATTGCCTTGTTCATCCACCTGCTGATAGTACTGCTTCAACTCTTTCTGGTTTTGCGCGTAGCAGTCGCCAATCATGCTGATGGCTGAAACGCCCATCCCCAGCAGGTCGGTATCCCCCTGAGTGGTGTAGCCCTGGAAATTACGATGTAGCACGCCTTCACGCTGGGCCACCGCCAGCTCGTCATCCGGACGGGCAAAGTGATCCATACCGATAAACTGATAGCCCGATTGCGTCAGGAAGGCGATGGTTTCCTGCAGGATATCGAGTTTCTGCTGCGGACTCGGCAGGTCAGTATCTTTGATTTTACGCTGAGCAGCAAAAATGGTCGGCAAATGCGCGTAGTTAAAGACGCTCAGACGATCGGGGTTCAGCTCCGCCACGCGTTTCAGGGTAAAGGCGAAACTCTCCGGCGTCTGTTTCGGCAGGCCGTAAATCAGGTCAATGTTGGTGGAGGTAAAGCCAATCTCACGCGCATGGTTAAGCAGCGCAAAGATGAATTCTTCATCCTGCTCGCGATTGACCAGACGCTGTACTTCTTTGTTGAAGTCCTGCACGCCCATGCTCAGGCGATTAAATCCTTCGGAACGTAAATGATCGAGTACATCCAGTTCGATTTCACGCGGATCGACTTCGATCGAGATTTCCGCGTCGGCATTAAACTGGAAGTTTTCCCGCAGCAGCTTCATCAGGCGGCTGATTTGCGCTTTATTCAGGTACGTCGGCGTACCGCCACCCCAGTGCAACTGACTAACGTGACGCCCGGCAAACAGCGGTGCACGATGAACGATTTCTTGCTCCAGCGCGTCCAGATACTGATCGGCCTTGTGCTGCTGGCGTGTAACAATCTTATTGCAACCACAGAAGTAGCAAAGCTTATGGCAGAACGGGATATGAACGTAGAGAGATAATGGGCGCTCAGGGTAGCGCGCCACGGCTTGTAAAAACGCCTGTTCGCCGAAGTCTTCTGAAAACTCCAGCGCGGTCGGGTACGAGGTGTATCGTGGCCCGGAATAGTTATATTTCTGGATCAGGGCCAGATCCCAGTCGATTTGCTGTACAGACATACTCACTCCTTCCGATGGCGTCTCTGGCGGCTACGCCGTACCGGCGGATGCCCGTTTCGGGTCATCAGCCGGTTGCGCAGCCACTTTTGTCGCCGCGACAACCGCCGTAGTTTAACGAATAACCACACCAGATAACATATAACCGGAAGGGTTATCAGCAGAATGGGAAGGCCCACGGTGGCAATCCGTTAGTTGCCCCGCAGCAGACGCATCATGTCTTCTTGCTTCTCGTCTTCTTCCTCTTCTTCATCGTCGTCATAAGAGAGGCCGAGTTTCTGCATCAACTCATCAATACGATCCAGTTTGGCATCAACCCAGGATTGCTCTTCGACGCTCAGGGTTTCGCCTGCTTCCAGACGTTCCAGCAGCGCATCCAGACGCTCATCCGTTTCCAGTAACTCCAACTCCGCCTGCGGTGAAAGCATAGGTTTCTCACTCTTCGGTTTGTGCTGTTTGGTGACTTTTTCAGTCACGCCCAATGGAATAGGGGTTTTACTACCAATACGTGGATCTTTCGGTGCGTTCTGGCCTTTGTTGCCTGATGTCGTTTTACCGCCCGCTGCGCGGCTGCCCGGCGCATGACCGCGACGTTTTTTCTGGCGCTTGCGGTCACGAGCTTCCTGATCCAGCTCCTCGCGTGTTTTTCGACGCGCTTTTGCGTGACCTTTGCTGCGTGAGTTTGAAGATGATGGTTTCATAATGATTCGTCTTTTTGCCGTTTTATTCAGTATAGATTTGCGGCGGAATCTAACAGAAAGCAAGCAAAGAAAAAAGGCGACAGATTACTCTGTCGCCTTTTTTCCTGACTCATAACCCTTAACGGGTCTTACAATCCTTGCAGGCCGCCAACACACCCTGTTTTTCCATTAGCCAGAACATTCCGTGTTGATTCCATTTCCGTTTAATTACGTCTCCGGACGTTTGTCTTCCTGACAATCCTCTGTCTTCGCCTCCTGGCGCTCCTGACCCTCATCCTGAGTCATCTTCCTGTTAGCGTCCTCGCTCTATGGGTGCTACTTTACGCTTCTGCGCTAAACAAACAATAAACTATCATCAGTATTTTCTCATTTTCAGATTATTGTATAAAACTAATCACATGATTTATTTGACCTATTTGACATGCATCGCAGAATTTTCTCTTCGATTTCGCATAAAGATGATCGGCAATGTCTCACAAAGTATGTGGCTTTTACTTACACCATGCCCCCCGAAAAATCCGTCTTTTATTGTGGTTCAGGTATAATCGCTGAAAAGCTTTGACTGACGGAGACGACCGCTTTGACTAATTTGAATTATCAACAGACGCATTTTGTGATGAGTGCGCCTGATATTCGCCACTTACCTTCCGATACCGGAATCGAAGTGGCTTTTGCAGGCCGTTCCAACGCAGGTAAATCCAGCGCGCTGAACACGCTGACTAACCAGAAAAGCCTGGCTCGTACCTCGAAAACACCAGGGCGCACCCAGCTTATCAACCTGTTTGAAGTGGCTGATGGCAAGCGTCTGGTTGACTTGCCTGGCTACGGTTATGCGGAAGTCCCGGAAGAGATGAAGCGCAAATGGCAGCGCGCGCTCGGCGAATACCTCGAAAAACGTCAGAGCCTGCAAGGTCTGGTGGTGCTGATGGATATTCGCCATCCGCTGAAAGATCTCGATCAGCAGATGATTGAGTGGGCGGTGGACAGCAATATCGCCGTGTTGGTGCTACTGACCAAAGCGGACAAACTGGCGAGCGGTGCACGTAAAGCGCAATTGAATATGGTGCGTGAAGCGGTGCTGGCATTTAATGGTGATGTGCAGGTAGAGACCTTCTCTTCGCTGAAGAAACAAGGCGTGGATAAGCTGCGTCAGAAGCTGGATACCTGGTTTAGCGAAATGCAGCCCATCGAAGAGAATCAGGACGGCGAATAATTTTTCTTTCCCCGGTGCCGGATGTAGCTTAAATGCTTTGTCTGGCCAGGGACTTCAAAATATTGCGACTCACGCCGTAAGCCTGATAAGCGTTATGCGCCAGGCAATTCAGATCTTTTCTCTCGCCCAATAAAAAACGCCCCAGTCATTACTGACTGGGGCGGCTAAAAATTCAGCCAAATCCGATTACGTGAAGTAAAAGGTCTGAAAGATAGAACATCTTACCTCTGTACCCTACGCGAATAACTTTACTCTTTTTTGTTCAGTTCAGAAAGCATTTTTTGTAATTTTTTTTCAGTTGTTGCATAGGAATTTCTAATAGCCATCACAAAACGTGACAGCTTATGTTGCTTACTTACGAAAAAAGGGCTTATTCAGGCGAATCTTAGTGCGCCTGATCCCAGTTTTCACCGCTTCCGACTTCCACCAGCAACGGCACATCCAGACGGGTACAGTTTTCCATCAATTGATGGATTTTCTTTGATACCACATCGAGATCATCTTTATGAACTTCAAATACCAGTTCATCGTGTACCTGCATGATCATACGAACGCGCGGTTGCTCGGCCTGTAACCATGCATCGACGGCAATCATCGCCCGTTTGATGATGTCGGCTGCAGTTCCCTGCATCGGCGCGTTAATTGCTGCACGTTCAGCCGCAGCACGACGCGCACCGTTGCTGGACTTGATATCCGGCAAATAGAGACGGCGTCCGTCCAGCGTTTCAACGTAGCCCTGCTCTTTCGCCTGAGCACGGGTGCGTTCCATATACTCCAGCACGCCAGGGTAGCGTTCGAAGTAAAGATCCATGTACTTCTGCGCTTCTTTACGTGGAATGTTCAATTGCCGCGCCAGACCGAAAGCACTCATGCCATAAATCAGACCAAAGTTGATTGCTTTCGCGCTACGGCGTTGCTCGCTGGTGACGGTTTCCAGTGGCAAACCAAACACTTCTGCCGCCGTTGCCCGGTGGATATCTTTTCCTTCTGCAAATGCAGTCAGCAAGCCTTTGTCTCGCGAGAGATGCGCCATAATGCGCAATTCAATCTGCGAGTAGTCCGCTGAGACAATCACATAATCCTCTGGCGCAATAAACGCCTGGCGGATACGACGACCTTCTTCGTTACGCACCGGAATGTTTTGCAGGTTAGGATCGGTTGACGATAAACGTCCCGTTGCGGTTACTGCCTGGTGATAAGAGGTATGCACACGCCCGGTTTTCGGGTTGATCATCAACGGTAGCTTGTCGGTATAAGTTGATTTCAGCTTCGCCAGACCACGATACTCCAGAATCACTTTTGGCAACGGATAGTCCAGCGCCAGTTCTTCCAGTACCTCTTCCGACGTTGACGGCGCACCACCCGGCGTTTTTTTCAGCGGCTTAATACCTTGTTTTTCAAAAAGAATAGTTTGCAATTGCTTGGTGGACGAAAGGTTAAATTCCTCACCTGCAATTTCATGCGCTTTCTTTTCCAGCTCCGCCAGACGCAGAGTGAGCTCTTCAGAATGATTGTGCAGCACTTTCGGGTCGATCTTCACACCGTTGCGTTCGATGCGTGAAAGCACCGGCACCAGCGGCATTTCGATGTTTTCGAAGACGTTCAACGGCCCTTTGTGTTTCTGCAGATCCGGCCACATTTTCAGATGCAATTGTAAGGTGACGTCTGCATCTTCGGCGGCGTAGCGACCGGCCTCTTCCAGGGCAATCTGGTTAAAGGTCAGTTGATTTTTGCCTTTACCGGCAATCTCTTCAAAAGTGATAGTTTTGTGCTTCAACCAACGTTCCGCGAGGCTGTCCATATCGTGACGCCCGGCAACGCTATTGAGAATGTAGGACTCCAGCATGGTATCAAACGCAATCCCACGCAGTTCAATGCCGTAGTTCGCCAGAATACCGCGATCGTATTTCAGGTTTTGCCCGACCTTCAGCGCCTTTTCATCTTCCAGTAGCGGTTTTAGCAACTCGAGTGCACGCTCGCGAGAGATTTGATCGGGCGCATCAAGGTAATCATGAGCAACCGGAATATATGCCGCTATGCCTGGCTCGATAGCAAAGGAAAGCCCCACCAGGTTGGCAGAGATGTTATCGAGGCTGTCAGTTTCGGTATCAAATGCAAATACCGGCGCTTTTTCCAGCTTCGTAATCCATTCTTTCAGCGTATCTTCATCAAGGATAGTGACGTAGTTATCGTAAGAAATCACCGTTGCCACCACTTCTGGCGTTTCGTCGACAACAAGCGTTTCCTGCGGCTTCGCGGCAGGTTTAGACCCTTTGGCCTGTAACCATTTGCCCGCCTCTACATCAGCAGTCCAGCGTTTGAACTCATACTTTTTGAACAGCCCCAACAACTCTTCAGCCGCCGGTTGCTGCACTTCCAGTTGTTCACAGGTCAGTTCCAGCTCAACATCGGTTTTAATCGTCGCCAGCTGGTAAGAGAGATAAGCCACTTCTTTGTTTTGCTCTAGCTTCGCCGCCATTGTTTTCGCGCCACGGAAGCTTAGGCCAGCAATTTTTTCCGGCTCGGCATACAGCGTATCCAGCCCGCCAAGCCCCTGCAGCAGTGCCTGCGCAGTTTTTTCACCCACGCCCGGTACGCCTGGGATGTTATCGGAGGAGTCGCCCATCAGAGCCAGGAAGTCAATGATCAGTTCTGGCGGTACGCCGTACTTATTCACCACCTCTTCCGGGCCGAGGATGGTGTTTGTCATAGTATTGATAAGCGTAATATTTGGCGTCACCAACTGCGCCATATCTTTGTCGCCAGTGCTGATCAGCACCGGACGCCCGGCTTTTTCGGCTTCGCGCGCCAGAGTGCCGATAACGTCGTCCGCTTCTACGCCAGAAACCGCCAACAGCGGCAGTCCCATCGCTTTAACCATCGCGTGCAGAGGTTCTATTTGTGCTCGCAAATCGTCCGGCATTGGCGGGCGATGTGATTTGTAATGTTCAAACAGTTCATCACGAAAGGTTTTTCCCTTGGCGTCAAAGACCACCGCTGCATGTGTCGGTTTATATTGCATAATTAGACTACGCAGCATGTTGAGGACACCGTACATCGCACCGGTCGGCTCGCCTGCGCTGTTGGTCAGCGGCGGAAACGCGTGATATGCGCGATAAAGATAAGATGAACCATCTACAAGGATAAGTGGATTTTGGGGGATCTGAACCATAATGTCCGTGCCTGTTTATCAGATTATGGGTAAAGGATGCCACAGACAGGATGAAAACATGAGTTTTTCACCGCTTTTCGTGAAAATCTTTTGTAGATCTTCTGGATCGCTCGCAAATCGTCATGTGGATAACTTTGTGCATAAATTATTTACATCGCTTTTAATTTATTATCATGCTTTTTACAGCATGATGTTTATCTTTGTTTTTCATGCAGTTAAAAATAAAGCCATCCCTAATAATTGAGATAATAGGATTTCTTCTAATGTGGATAGATATAAATTATTTTTCTACTTCAGGATCATCCGTTATTTGGGGCGTTTTCTGCTAAAATCTGCGCCTTGCGCTTCTTTCGCGCACTGTCTATGGCTAACTTTTTGAATAAATTAATTATGACGAGAATACTCGCTACGATAACCCTTTTGCTGAGTATCGTATTGACCATTTTGGTTACCATTTTTTGTTCCGTCCCGATCATCATTGCCGGGATCGTAAAACTATTGTTACCTGTGCCAATGATATGGCGAAAAGTTTCACGTTTTTGTGATTTTATGATGTATTGCTGGTGCGAAGGACTGGCGCTATTACTGCACCTTAATCCACATTTGCGATGGGAAGTTCACGGGCTGGAAGGGTTAAGTAAAAAGAACTGGTATCTGCTTATTTGTAATCACCGTAGCTGGGCAGATATTGTCGTACTGTGCGTGCTGTTTCGTAAGCACATTCCGATGAATAAATATTTCCTCAAACAGCAACTGGCCTGGGTGCCTTTTCTTGGCCTGGCATGTTGGGCGCTGGATATGCCGTTTATGAAGCGTTATTCCCGCGCTTATTTGTTACGTCATCCGGAGCGACGCGGTAAAGATGTAGAAACTACTCGTCGTTCCTGAGAAAAATTTCGCCTGCATCCTACCACTATTGTAAATTTTGTTGAGGGTTCCCGCTTCACTGAAGAGAAACACCAGCAAACCCACTCAACATTTCAAAATCTTCTGCCACCAAAAGCTGCCGGTATTGCGATGGCGCTGAATGTATTAGGTAAACAATTCGATAAATTGCTCAACGTTACGCTGTGTTATCCGGATAATCACCGTCAACCATTCTTCGATATGTTAAGTGGTAAACTGACCAGGATTGTCGTGCATGTGGATTTACAGCCTATTGCTGAAGAATTGCATGGCGACTATATCAGTGACAAAAGCTTTAAACGCCATTTTCAGCAATGGCTGAACTCACTGTGGCATGAAAAAGACAGGCTTCTGACGTCATTGATGTCATCGCAGCGCCAGGATAAGTAGTTTTTCTCGCCTCTGAATTAGCAGAGGCGAGATATTATATTAATGTGCAAAACGTCCGGCACGAGACATAAATTCTTCTTCGCTCATCTCCTGCCCGTTAAAAACAACTTTACCCGGTGTATAACGCAACTGCAGCGAGGCGGTATTGTTGTCAATCGTGATTAACTGAAACATCTGACCTAATGTCATCATCCCGCTGATTTGTTTATCAGCCTGCTTTTGCGCTTTTTCCGCATCCATTCCTTCAGATAAATTAAGCTGTTTTGCGGTTTCTGTGACGACATTAAGCGGTAACGTCACATCAAAATTGAACGATTTAATATTTTTGTTTGTGGATGATGAAGATTTGGCTGGATCATCAATACTCAGATCCAGATTGGCGTTTAGTTCTCCGAGAGTATTTCTCCAGCTAACCGGCAATTTAATAACTGGCTCACTTTTTTGTAATAACGGTAAATACTCTTTGAACAATGCAGCATTCACTTCTTGCAGAGCTGCTTTATCGTTTGCTAGCTCAGGGTGTGCAGTAAGCTGCTTTTGCATCGCAATGTTATACAGGATGATAAATTGGCGCACCGCTGAGGGATCAATAGATTCAGCAATCAATGACCACTCACCACTACCGAGTTGCTGATTCCCTTTTGTTAACTTATCAAGTTCGTAGGTCAGATTGACATTGATATAATCTTTGTCTTTTACGCGATCCAGCCTGGTTTTTGCAACGAAAGCATCGATTTGGGCAACGTCTTCTCCGCGATTGATAATGTTAATCTGATTAAATTTCGACTCGCTTTCACCCACCGGAAATTTCTTTTCTTCTAATCGCGTCAGAGAATTAATGGTAAAACTCTTCGCCGTTACTTTGCTTATTGGCGATAATTTCAGGACAATATCTTCGACCTTGCCTTCAATATCCAGATTAGACAATGAACTATCATCACCATTAAAAGTAAACTGGCCTTCACCAAAGGAAAACTCTCCATACTCTGCAGGGGCAACATCTAATGTCGTGGAAAATGAGCCACCAAACGCGAATCGCAATGTCGCTTCAACGGGCGATTTATTTTTCGAGGCGATAAATAGCGGTTGTGTCAGTTCATTATTCACTAAGTTCACTTTTGCCGCTGCCAGTGCGGGGATGACATTACCACGCATTAACATTGTGATGGGTAACGGACCGTGCTCAATATCTACATCAAATGCAACTTTCTGGCCTGGTTTGATATTGAGATCGGGTGCACCGTTATCAAATATAATTTGCATCTGAAAATGGGAATTAAAAAAACCTTTTTCAAAATTTTTATAACTTAATGTCATCGCGTAGGCATGTTCACCTTTCTTTTTAGCATCGTTAAAATCTTTAATAAACTTTTCGACACCTGGCTGAATTTGCGTACCTGTGTACCATGTGCCACCACCCCAGATAACGGCTAACGCAACAATGACACCTGTAGCTGACTTACGTATCATATAAATATTCCCTGATAAAACAGCAAAACTTTGAATATCCACTTATGCTGAAATAATGTCCAGTAACAGGACGTATTATCAGAATGTATTTATATTTATTAAATAATAAAAAAAGCCCGTGAATATTCACGGGCCTTATGTAATTTACAATGAATTATTTTTTCTCAGACAGATATTTCACAGTATCAGCATACTGCTGAACAAAAACATCCATATTGCTGGTATCCATACCCTGCGGATTCAGCTGATATTTACCGTTAACAAACATCGCCGGAACGCCACGCAATTGCATGTCGGCTGCGGCTTTTTCCTGCTGAGCGACCAGAGATTTCACCACGAAGCTGTTCCACGCTGCGTCGTACTCTTCACTTTTAATACCTGCGTTGATAAACACATCGCGGATATCAGATGCAGAACGAATGGTCTGGGTTTTCTGTACGCCTTCAAACAGCGGAACAGTGACTTTGTCTTCCACGCCCAGCGCCATTGCCACTGCCCATGCCTGAGTCAGTTCTTTGCCCAGATCCCCGCCCATGAAGTTAACGTGGTATTTAGTCATCTTCACGCCTTCCGGCAGTTTTTTCTTCACGTTATCAGAAATATGCAGAACTTCTTCAAACTGATAGCAGTGCGGACAGAAGAAAGAGAAAAACTCCAGCACTTGCGGCGCGCCAGCAACCGGTTTTTCCAGGGTGGTGTACTGCTTACCATCTTCATACTGCGCCGCCGATGCGCTAAACGCTAAAACTAAACCAGCCAGCGCCAGCCAAATCTTTTTCATGATCTACTCTCTCCGATTAATACATAGGTGTTAATTGCAAAGGGGGTTCTTGTAGAACTTTTGCCTGTTCTATAAAAGTCGCCGTCTGTCGCAGCCAGTAATCTTCCCCGGTTAACCACGGGAAATTTTTCGGGAACGCGGGATCAGCCCAACGCCGCATTAGCCAGGCAAGATAATAAACCAAACGCATGGCGCGTAAAGGTTCAATCAGTCCGATTTCAGCGGTATCGAACTCGCTAAACTCTTCATAAGCTTCAATAATAGTTTCCAGTTGCATCCGCTGCTCGGCTTTATCACCATTCAGCAACATCCACAAATCCTGAATAGCCGGACCATTACGTGCATCATCCAGATCGACAAACATCGGACCATCGCGCCAGAGAATGTTCCCGGCATGGCAGTCACCATGTAGCCGCAGAACGGTGAAATCTTCCCGCCAGTGTGCTGTAACAGCGGCGATCAGCTCGTCCGTCGCTTTCAGAAATGCCGCTTTCAACCCGGAAGGGATCAGTGTAGCGTCCTCAAACAGCTTGCGTGGCTCAATAAGATACTCATTCAGGCCGATAGTCGGGCGATGGATAAAAAGCTGTTTGCGCCCCGTCTGGTGCATACGCCCCAGATAACGGCCAACCGCTTCCATCTGATCGATATTATCAGCTTCGAACTGGCGACCACCGACGCTTGAGAAAACGGCGAAATAAAATCCCTGATGATTCAATAAAGTCTGACCATTAAAGACCACTGGCGCTGCGACCGGCACTTCATCGTTTACCAGCTGCAACGCAAATTGATGTTCTTCGAGGATTTGATAGGCTGTCCAGCGTTCAGGACGATAAAATTTAACGACAAAGCGTCGGCGATCTTCGTCCTGAAATTGATAGACACGGTTTTCATAGCTGTTAAGCGGGGTAAGCCCGGAATCCACCCGGATCCCTTGCTCAAACAGAGCGTCCATGATGGTATCCGGGTGTAGTGTCTGGAAAGTAAAAGCGTTGTTGTTCATCCCATCATCCGGAAAACATTACGAATGATGAAGGATATCATTTCACGATGATTTTGGTCGCGCCGCTTACAAGCTTTTACTCTTTAATTACGCCGCGTGCGCGTAACAGCGCCGTTTTGAAGTCTTCTTCATAATCTTTCTGCAAACCTGGGATCACCGCATCTTTCGCGGAATCACGCATTTTCAGGTGATAGATCAGAATGTCATCCGTCAAATCCGCCAGTTCGCCGTCAAAACCTGACTCTTTCGCCAGTTTCTGCAAAAATTGCAACAAGTTAAGGTCTGGCTCTTTTTGCCAGGCTGGCTGGAGGAGTTCAATAACTTCATTCAGACGTTTACATTTCATAGTGATGCTCCTTACTCTTGAGACAGACACGTTAGCAGGGTCAATCCCACAATAAAAGAGGCGATATCGGTGAATCTGATGACGATGATAACAGGCGTTGTGCTGGCGGGCGGTAAAGCCAGACGAATGGGCGGCGTAGATAAAGGATTGCTTGAATTAAACGGCAAACCGCTGTGGCAACATGTCGCTGACGCGCTTATGACGCAGCTGCCTCACGTCGTGGTTAATGCCAATCGCCATCAGGAAATCTATCAGGCAAGCGGCCTGAAAGTGATAGCGGATTCTCTGGCGAACCATCCTGGGCCACTGGCGGGAATGCTTTCAGTAATACAGCAGGAAGCAGGTGAGTGGTTTCTGTTTTGTCCGTGCGATACACCCTATATTCCCCAGGATTTAGTCTCCCGGCTTAATCATCAGCGCAAAGATGCGCCTGTCGTGTGGGTTCATGATGGCGAACGCGATCACCCGACTATAGCCCTGGTAAATCGCACTATTGAGCCATTATTGCAGGAATACCTGCAGTCCGGAGAGCGCCGGGTGATGGCTTTTATGAATCTTGCTGGCGGTCACGCGGTTGATTTCAGCGATCGCAAAGAGGCATTTATAAACGTGAATACGCCAGAGGAACTTGCCCGATGGCAGGAAAGACAATGATACCGTTACTCGCCTTTGCCGCGTGGAGTGGCACCGGAAAAACTACGCTGCTAAAAAAACTGATCCCGGCATTATGCGCCAGAGGGATCCGTCCAGGGCTGATTAAACATACGCATCATGATATGGATGTTGATAAGCCAGGCAAAGATAGCTATGAGCTGCGCAAGGCTGGCGCGGCGCAAACCATCGTTGCCAGCCAGCAACGATGGGCTTTGATGACGGAAACGCCAGACGAAGAAGAACTGGATCTGCATTTCCTCGCAAGTCGAATGGATACCTCAAAGCTAGATTTGATTCTGGTCGAAGGGTTTAAGCATGAAGAGATCGCGAAGATTGTGCTGTTTCGTGATGGAGCCGGACATCGACCGGAAGAGTTGGTGATAGACAGGCATGTCATTGCTGTGGCCAGCGATGTACCGCTTAATGTTGATGTTGCGTTACTGGATATTAATGATGTTGAGGGGCTGGCTGATTTTGTGGTGAAGTGGATGCAAAAGCAGAAGGGATAATACAAGGCTGGATAAGACGCGCCAGCGTCGCATCCGGCATTTTTTGCACCAGCGCAAAAAGACCATCCTTGCGGATGGCCTTCTGCTTTATCTGATGCCTGGCAGTTCCCTACTCTCGCATGGGGAGACCCCACACTACCATCGGCGCTACGGCGTTTCACTTCTGAGTTCGGCATGGGGTCAGGTGGGACCACCGCGCTACGGCCGCCAGGCAAATTCTGTTTTATCAACACGTCGTTCTTCAACATGTCGATTTAATCTGTATCAGGCTGAAAATCTTCTCTCATCCGCCAAAACAGCTTCGGCGTTGTAAGGTTAAGCCTCACGGTTCATTAGTACCGGTTAGCTCAACGCATCGCTGCGCTTACACACCCGGCCTATCAACGTCGTCGTCTTCAACGTTCCTTCAGGACTCTCAGGGAGTCAGGGAGAACTCATCTCGGGGCAAGTTTCGTGCTTAGATGCTTTCAGCACTTATCTCTTCCGCATTTAGCTACCGGGCAGTGCCATTGGCATGACAACCCGAACACCAGTGATGCGTCCACTCCGGTCCTCTCGTACTAGGAGCAGCCCCCCTCAGTTCTCCAGCGCCCACGGCAGATAGGGACCGAACTGTCTCACGACGTTCTAAACCCAGCTCGCGTACCACTTTAAATGGCGAACAGCCATACCCTTGGGACCTACTTCAGCCCCAGGATGTGATGAGCCGACATCGAGGTGCCAAACACCGCCGTCGATATGAACTCTTGGGCGGTATCAGCCTGTTATCCCCGGAGTACCTTTTATCCGTTGAGCGATGGCCCTTCCATTCAGAACCACCGGATCACTATGACCTGCTTTCGCACCTGCTCGCGCCGTCACGCTCGCAGTCAAGCTGGCTTATGCCATTGCACTAACCTCCTGATGTCCGACCAGGATTAGCCAACCTTCGTGCTCCTCCGTTACTCTTTAGGAGGAGACCGCCCCAGTCAAACTACCCACCAGACACTGTCCGCAACCCGGATCACGGGTCAACGTTAGAACATCAAACATTAAAGGGTGGTATTTCAAGGTCGGCTCCATGCAGACTGGCGTCCACACTTCAAAGCCTCCCACCTATCCTACACATCAAGGCTCAATGTTCAGTGTCAAGCTATAGTAAAGGTTCACGGGGTCTTTCCGTCTTGCCGCGGGTACACTGCATCTTCACAGCGAGTTCAATTTCACTGAGTCTCGGGTGGAGACAGCCTGGCCATCATTACGCCATTCGTGCAGGTCGGAACTTACCCGACAAGGAATTTCGCTACCTTAGGACCGTTATAGTTACGGCCGCCGTTTACCGGGGCTTCGATCAAGAGCTTCGCTTGCGCTGACCCCATCAATTAACCTTCCGGCACCGGGCAGGCGTCACACCGTATACGTCCACTTTCGTGTTTGCACAGTGCTGTGTTTTTAATAAACAGTTGCAGCCAGCTGGTATCTTCGACTGATTTCAGCTCCATGAGTAAATCACTTCACCTACATATCAGCGTGCCTTCTCCCGAAGTTACGGCACCATTTTGCCTAGTTCCTTCACCCGAGTTCTCTCAAGCGCCTTGGTATTCTCTACCTGACCACCTGTGTCGGTTTGGGGTACGATTTGATGTTACCTGATGCTTAGAGGCTTTTCCTGGAAGCAGGGCATTTGTTGCTTCAGCACCGTAGTGCCTCGTCATCACGCCTCAGCCTTGATTTTCCGGATTTGCCTGGAAAACCAGCCTACACGCTTAAACCGGGACAACCGTCGCCCGGCCAACATAGCCTTCTCCGTCCCCCCTTCGCAGTAACACCAAGTACAGGAATATTAACCTGTTTCCCATCGACTACGCCTTTCGGCCTCGCCTTAGGGGTCGACTCACCCTGCCCCGATTAACGTTGGACAGGAACCCTTGGTCTTCCGGCGAGCGGGCTTTTCACCCGCTTTATCGTTACTTATGTCAGCATTCGCACTTCTGATACCTCCAGCATGCCTCACAGCACACCTTCACAGGCTTACAGAACGCTCCCCTACCCAACAACACATAGTGTCGCTGCCGCAGCTTCGGTGCATGGTTTAGCCCCGTTACATCTTCCGCGCAGGCCGACTCGACCAGTGAGCTATTACGCTTTCTTTAAATGATGGCTGCTTCTAAGCCAACATCCTGGCTGTCTGGGCCTTCCCACATCGTTTCCCACTTAACCATGACTTTGGGACCTTAGCTGGCGGTCTGGGTTGTTTCCCTCTTCACGACGGACGTTAGCACCCGCCGTGTGTCTCCCGTGATAACATTCTCCGGTATTCGCAGTTTGCATCGGGTTGGTAAGTCGGGATGACCCCCTTGCCGAAACAGTGCTCTACCCCCGGAGATGAATTCACGAGGCGCTACCTAAATAGCTTTCGGGGAGAACCAGCTATCTCCCGGTTTGATTGGCCTTTCACCCCCAGCCACAAGTCATCCGCTAATTTTTCAACATTAGTCGGTTCGGTCCTCCAGTTAGTGTTACCCAACCTTCAACCTGCCCATGGCTAGATCACCGGGTTTCGGGTCTATACCCTGCAACTTAACGCCCAGTTAAGACTCGGTTTCCCTTCGGCTCCCCTATTCGGTTAACCTTGCTACAGAATATAAGTCGCTGACCCATTATACAAAAGGTACGCAGTCACCCCATAAAAGAGGCTCCCACTGCTTGTACGTACACGGTTTCAGGTTCTTTTTCACTCCCCTCGCCGGGGTTCTTTTCGCCTTTCCCTCACGGTACTGGTTCACTATCGGTCAGTCAGGAGTATTTAGCCTTGGAGGATGGTCCCCCCATATTCAGACAGGATACCACGTGTCCCGCCCTACTCATCGAGCTCACAGTATGTGCATTTTTGTGTACGGGGCTGTCACCCTGTATCGCGCGCCTTTCCAGACGCTTCCACTAACACACACACTGATTCAGGCTCTGGGCTGCTCCCCGTTCGCTCGCCGCTACTGGGGGAATCTCGGTTGATTTCTTTTCCTCGGGGTACTTAGATGTTTCAGTTCCCCCGGTTCGCTTCATTAACCTATGGATTCAGTTAATGATAGTGTGACGAATCACACTGGGTTTCCCCATTCGGAAATCGCCGGTTATAACGGTTCATATCACCTTACCGACGCTTATCGCAGATTAGCACGTCCTTCATCGCCTCTGACTGCCAGGGCATCCACCGTGTACGCTTAGTCGCTTAACCTCACAACCCGAAGATGTTTCGTAAAACACCATCGTGTTGCGAAAATTTGAGAGACTCACGAACAACTTTCGTTGTTCAGTGTTTCAATTTTCAGCTTGATCCAGATTTTTAAAGAGCAAAACTTCGCAGTGAACCCTTGCAGGTACACTCTGAAGTATTTTTTATTTAATCACTACAGAGATGGTGGAGCTATGCGGGATCGAACCGCAGACCTCCTGCGTGCAAAGCAGGCGCTCTCCCAGCTGAGCTATAGCCCCATAACATGTAGTTAAAACCTCTTCAAATTTGCGGTGCAAATTTGGTAGGCCTGAGTGGACTTGAACCACCGACCTCACCCTTATCAGGGGTGCGCTCTAACCACCTGAGCTACAAGCCTGTAGAGGTTTTACTGCTCATTTTCATCAGACAATCTGTGTGAGCACTTCAAAGAACGCTTCTTTAAGGTAAGGAGGTGATCCAACCGCAGGTTCCCCTACGGTTACCTTGTTACGACTTCACCCCAGTCATGAATCACAAAGTGGTAAGCGCCCTCCCGAAGGTTAAGCTACCTACTTCTTTTGCAACCCACTCCCATGGTGTGACGGGCGGTGTGTACAAGGCCCGGGAACGTATTCACCGTGGCATTCTGATCCACGATTACTAGCGATTCCGACTTCATGGAGTCGAGTTGCAGACTCCAATCCGGACTACGACGCACTTTATGAGGTCCGCTTGCTCTCGCGAGGTCGCTTCTCTTTGTATGCGCCATTGTAGCACGTGTGTAGCCCTGGTCGTAAGGGCCATGATGACTTGACGTCATCCCCACCTTCCTCCAGTTTATCACTGGCAGTCTCCTTTGAGTTCCCGGCCAAACCGCTGGCAACAAAGGATAAGGGTTGCGCTCGTTGCGGGACTTAACCCAACATTTCACAACACGAGCTGACGACAGCCATGCAGCACCTGTCTCACAGTTCCCGAAGGCACCAATCCATCTCTGGAAAGTTCTGTGGATGTCAAGACCAGGTAAGGTTCTTCGCGTTGCATCGAATTAAACCACATGCTCCACCGCTTGTGCGGGCCCCCGTCAATTCATTTGAGTTTTAACCTTGCGGCCGTACTCCCCAGGCGGTCGACTTAACGCGTTAGCTCCGGAAGCCACGCCTCAAGGGCACAACCTCCAAGTCGACATCGTTTACGGCGTGGACTACCAGGGTATCTAATCCTGTTTGCTCCCCACGCTTTCGCACCTGAGCGTCAGTCTTCGTCCAGGGGGCCGCCTTCGCCACCGGTATTCCTCCAGATCTCTACGCATTTCACCGCTACACCTGGAATTCTACCCCCCTCTACGAGACTCAAGCCTGCCAGTATCAGATGCAGTTCCCAGGTTGAGCCCGGGGATTTCACATCTGACTTAACAGACCGCCTGCGTGCGCTTTACGCCCAGTAATTCCGATTAACGCTTGCACCCTCCGTATTACCGCGGCTGCTGGCACGGAGTTAGCCGGTGCTTCTTCTGCGGGTAACGTCAATGAGCAAAGGTATTAACTTTACTCCCTTCCTCCCCGCTGAAAGTACTTTACAACCCGAAGGCCTTCTTCATACACGCGGCATGGCTGCATCAGGCTTGCGCCCATTGTGCAATATTCCCCACTGCTGCCTCCCGTAGGAGTCTGGACCGTGTCTCAGTTCCAGCGTGGCTGGTCATCCTCTCAGACCAGCTAGGGATCGTCGCCTAGGTGAGCCGTTACCCCACCTACTAGCTAATCCCATCTGGGCACATCCGATGGCAAGAGGCCCGAAGGTCCCCCTCTTTGGTCTTGCGACGTTATGCGGTATTAGCTACCGTTTCCAGTAGTTATCCCCCTCCATCAGGCAGTTTCCCAGACATTACTCACCCGTCCGCCACTCGTCAGCGAAACAGCAAGCTGTTTCCTGTTACCGTTCGACTTGCATGTGTTAGGCCTGCCGCCAGCGTTCAATCTGAGCCATGATCAAACTCTTCAATTTAAAAGTTTGATGCTCAAAGAATTAAACTTCGTAATGAATTACGTGTTCACTCTTGAGACTTGGTATTCATTTATCGTCTTGCGACGTTAAGAATCCGTATCTTCGAGTGCCCACACAGATTGTCTGATAAATTGTTAAAGAGCAGTGCCGCTTCGCTTTTTCTCAGCGGCGCGGGGTGTGCATAATACGCTTTCCCGCTACAGAGTCAAGCATTTTTTTGCTTTTCTCTGTTGAGATTCTCAGGAGAATCCCGCTGACCCGGCGGCGTGTTTGCCGTTGTTCCGTGTCAGTGGTGGCGCATTATAGGGAGTTATTCTGAGCTGACAAGAGGAAATTTAAAATAATTTTCCGAATGCGCGTTTTTTATTCTTTATGCTTATTTCAGCGTCGGTTTGTCGGTTAAATGGGCGATTTCTCGGGCGAAATTCGCCACTTGCTCCCAATCGGTGTAGACAACTTCTTTGCGCGTATCCGTTTCTCCGCCTGACATCTTCATAATCAGCTTGATCATAAAGCGGTCGTACCAACGATAGCGTGGATAACGCAGCGCCCCGGCAATGACTGCACAGCGATCGGGACGCCATTGCGAGTTCATCAGAAACTTCCGCGCGTAGCTATTGGTCTGCACAGTACGCTTCTCCGGTTTGCGCGCCACCAGATTCACGGAGTAAAAGGCGCTCGGCATCGAGTTCAGCTGCGTCGCATGTTTTTTGACAAATTCCTGGAACGCAGAATGGTAGTGACCGTAGCGAATAGAAGCGCCAATAACCACGCGATCGTAGTTTTCCCACTGTGGCTCTTCAATGCGGTGCACATTAGCGACATCCGCCTGGATCCCCAGTTCTTTCAATTCCGAAGCCAGGTAGGAGGCAATCTCGCGCGTTTGTCCGTCCCTTGTTGAGAAAAGAATTAATGTTTTCACGTATTACTCCATCATTCACGCCAGAAAGTCGGGGTAAAGAGCACCAGCAATGTAAAGACCTCCAGACGACCAAACAGCATGTTGGCAATCAGGATCCATTTAGCCACCGGGTTCATACTGGTAAAGTTATCAGCAACCACGCCAAGCCCTGGCCCCAGGTTATTCAATGTAGCAACAACCGAGGCAAAGGCAGAAAAGTCATCCACGCCCGTGGCGATAATCGCCAGCATACTGACAATAAACACCAATGCATAGGCGGAGAAAAATCCCCAAACGGCTTCGAGGATACGTTCCGGCAGTGCGCGATTCCCCAGCTTAATGCTGTAGACGGCGTTCGGATGCACCAGTCGTTTCAGCTCACGGTTCCCCTGCTTGAACAGCAGCAGGATGCGGATCACTTTCAGGCCACCGCCCGTTGACCCGGCGCAACCACCGATAAAAGCAGAGCATAACAGCAGTACCGGCAAGAAGAGCGGCCAACGGGCAATGCTGTCTGTCGTAAATCCGGCAGTCGTCGCCATCGACACCACCTGGAAAAATGCCTGGTTAATCGTCATCAGCGCCGAACTGTAGACATTATGAAACCACAGAACGAGTGTACAAATAACCACCAGCGTAAACTGTACGCCGATAAACATGCGAAATTCCGGATCGCGCCAATAAACCTTCAGACTGCGCCCACTTAACAGCGAAAAGTGTAGACCGTAGTTACAGCCGGAGATCAGCAGGAAGATAGCAATGATAGTATTAATGGTCGGGCTATCGAAATAGCCAACGCTGGCATCATGGGTTGAGAAGCCACCAATGGCGATTGTCGCGAAGCTATGTCCGATGGCATCAAAAGCATCCATTCCGGCAAACCATAACGCCAGCGCACAGGCGACGGTCAGCAAGACATAAATCAGCCACAAGGTTTTCGCCGTTTCCGCAATACGCGGGCGCATTTTGTTATCTTTCAGCGGGCCGGGCATTTCTGCACGATAGAGCTGCATCCCACCAACGCCGAGGATAGGCAGTATCGCTACCGCCAGCACGATGATCCCCATCCCGCCAAACCATTGCAGCATCTGGCGATAAAAGAGGATAGCGTGAGGGAGTGAATCCAGCCCCACCAGCGTAGTGGCCCCGGTGGTGGTCAGGCCGGAGAAAGATTCAAAAAACGCATCGGTAATCGTGAGGTTCGGGCTTTCCGAGAAGATAAAAGGGAGCGCACCGACGCTACCCAGCACCGTCCAGAACAGCACCACAATCAGAAACCCTTCGCGGGATTTCAGTTCGCCCTTCTCTTTACGGTTCGGCCACCACAGCATAGAGCCAATGGCGAGGGCGACAAAAAAGGTCTGGGTAAAAGCGCGGCCTGCCCCATCCCGGTAGATGAGTGCTACCAGCCCAGGGATAATCATCGTCCCTGAAAATAAGATGACCAGTAGTCCAACGATTCGGGTAATGGCGCGAAAATGCATCTCTGCCGCTTCCTTAGTTCTGCAAAATGAAGTGGGGATTATTCTTCAATCGCTAACAATTGCAATGAACCACGGCTAAAATCCGCCAGCTTTGCGGAAAATTCAGCCACTTTCGCCGCCGGA
Organism: Escherichia sp. Marseille-Q3837; assembly: GCF_916618735.1. NCBI lineage: Bacteria > Pseudomonadati > Pseudomonadota > Gammaproteobacteria > Enterobacterales > Enterobacteriaceae > Escherichia > Escherichia sp. Marseille-Q3837. The sequence continues at coordinate 815,294 of NZ_CAKAKC010000001.1, forward strand.
AGCGCCACCCGCAGCAGAACGAATGCCTGATAATCACTGTTGATAATTTTGCCGCCACACTGCCCCAGCAACGCTTCAATGCCGGTTAACTGACTATATTCACATTGCAAAGTATATTCGGTTAATGGCGTCTTGCGTTGGGTCGTTAGCTGGCGCAGCGCCTGATTCACGCCACCGCCATACGCTTTCACTAACCCACCGGTGCCAAGCAATATGCCGCCGTAGTAGCGCACCACCACAGCGGTAATTTCCCCGACGCCGCTACCCATTAGTTGGGCGAGCATCGGTTTACCTGCCGTTCCTGCCGGTTCTCCATCATCAGAGAAACCCAGCTGTTGAGAATCATCCGGTGCGCCAGCTACCCACGCCACGCAATGGTGGCGGGCATCGGGGTGCTCTGCCCTTACCGATTCAACAAACGCTTTCGCCGCCTCGACGCCATCGGTATGTGCCAACAGCGTAATGAAGCGGCTCTTTTTGATCTCTTCAACGACCGTGACCGGTGCCGCAGGAATTAACCAGCTTTCCATCACGCCAGTTTCAGATCCCGGGTCATGTTTTCCACGTTGTTTTCGTGGATCACCACGTTGTCTTCGATACGAATGCCGCCGAACGGTTTCAGTGCTTCAATTTTCTGCCAGTTGAAATGTTTGCTGAACTGCCCTTCACGCCACGGCGCCAGCAACGATTCGATGAAGTAGATACCCGGTTCGATGGTTAAAACCATGCCTGGCTGGAGAATACGGGTGCAGCGCAGGTACGGATATTTTGCCGGTGCCGCGAGGTGCGTACCGCTATCATCCTGCATAAAACCGGCTACGTCATGCACCTGCAGGCCCAGCGGATGGCCGATACCGTGCGGCATAAACGGTCCGGTGAGATCGTTTTCGACCATCGCTTCTTCACTCATATCGGTGATGATTTGATGTTTACGCAGCAGTTTGGCGATGCGCTGATGGAACTGGATGTGGTAATCCACATAGCTGACGCCTGCTTTCATGGTGGCGATCAGCGCCAGTTGTTCATCATTTACGTCTTTCACCAGCTGTGCGTAGTCGTTATCGCTTTTTGCCGACCAGGTACGGGTCAGGTCAGCCGCATAGCCGTTATATTCGGCCCCGGCATCCAGCAGGAAGCTGCGCATCTCTTCCGGTGCCTGGTGGTCCAGTTTGGTGTAATGCAACACCGCAGCGTGTTCGTTAAGCGCCACAATGTTGCTGTAAGGTACGTCGGTATCACGATGACCGGTCGCGGTCAGATAGGCAATATTGATATCGAACTCGCTCATGCCAGAACGGAACGCTTCTTCTGCCGCGCGATGACCGTTGACCGCCATTTTCTGCGCTTCACGCATACAGGCCAGTTCGTACTCGGTTTTGAAGGAGCGGTAGTAATGCAGGTAGTCGATCACCCCTTTCGGGTTGATATTGCTGGCCTCAATACCCAGTTGCAGCGCACGCTCCGGCACAGGGCCGATATAACCGATATTGCCGCGCGCAGCGGGCAGCAGGCTACCAATGCCATCGGCTTTCGGCAGCGCGATCACTTCCACATCCTCAGTCCAGAAAGAGGTCGGCAGCGGTTCGACGTTGTGCCAGTAATCAACCGGCAGATAAAACCACAGTTTCGGCTTGTTCACGCCATCCACCAGCAACCAGCAGTTTGGCACCTGAGTTACCGGCACCCACGCTTTGAATTGCGGGTTCACTTTAAACGGATAGGGATGATCGTCGAGAAAAACGTTGAATAGCTCGCCGGAGTGAATAAGTAATGCATCCAGCTTGAAACGCGCCAGCGCATCGCGAGTCCGTTCCTGTAAGGTAGCTATATGATTTTTATAGAGCGAGGCCAGTGATTCCATTTTTTACCCTTCTGTTTTTTTGACCTTAAGTCTCCGCATCTTAGCACAACGTTAATACAGAGCGTGATTTCTGCCGAGCGTGATCGAATCGGCATTTCTTTAATCTTTTGTTTGCATATTTTTAACACAAAATACACACTTCGTTTCATCTGGTACGACCAGATCACCTTGCGGATTCAGGAGACTGACATGCTTTACAAAGGCGACACCCTGTACCTTGACTGGCTGGAAGATGGCATTGCCGAACTGGTATTTGATGCCCCAGGCTCAGTTAATAAACTCGACACTGCGACCGTCGCCAGCCTTGGCGAGGCCATCGGTGTGCTGGAACAGCAATCAGATTTAAAAGGGCTGCTGCTGCGTTCGAACAAAGCAGCCTTTATCGTCGGTGCTGATATCACCGAATTTTTGTCCCTGTTCCTCGTTCCCGAAGAACAGTTAAGCCAGTGGCTGCACTTTGCCAATAGCGTGTTTAATCGCCTGGAAGATCTGCCGGTGCCGACCATTGCTGCCGTCAACGGCTATGCGCTGGGCGGTGGCTGCGAATGCGTGCTGGCGACCGATTATCGTCTGGCGACGCCGGATCTGCGTATCGGTCTGCCGGAAACCAAACTGGGCATCATGCCGGGCTTTGGCGGCTCCGTGCGTATGCCACGTATGCTGGGCGCTGACAGTGCGCTGGAAATCATTGCCGCCGGTAAAGATGTCGGCGCGGATCAGGCGCTGAAAATCGGTCTGGTGGATGGCGTAGTCAAAGCAGAAAAACTACTTGAAGGCGCAATGGCGATTTTACGCCAGGCCATTAACGGCGACCTCGACTGGAAAGCGAAACGTCAACCGAAGCTGGAACCGCTAAAACTGAGCAAGATTGAAGCCACCATGAGCTTCACCATCGCTAAAGGGATGGTCGCACAAACAGCAGGGAAACATTACCCCGCGCCCATCACCGCAGTAAAAACTATTGAAGCGGCTGCCCGTTTTGGTCGTGAAGAAGCCTTAAACCTGGAAAACAAAAGCTTTGTCCCGCTGGCGCATACCAACGAAGCTCGCGCACTGGTCGGCATTTTCCTTAACGATCAATATGTAAAAGGCAAAGCGAAGAAACTCACTAAAGACGTTGAAACCCCGAAACAGGCCGCCGTTCTGGGCGCAGGCATTATGGGCGGCGGTATCGCTTACCAGTCCGCGTGGAAAGGCGTGCCGGTTGTCATGAAAGATATCAACGACAAGTCGTTAACCCTCGGCATGACTGAAGCCGCGAAACTGCTGAATAAGCAGCTTGAGCGCGGCAAGATCGATGGTCTGAAACTGGCTGGCGTGATCTCCACAATTCACCCAACGCTCGACTACGCCGGGTTTGACCGTGTGGATGTTGTGGTAGAAGCGGTTGTTGAAAACCCAAAAGTGAAAAAAGCCGTGCTGGCAGAAACCGAGCAGAAAGTTCGCCCGGATACCGTGCTGGCTTCTAATACTTCAACCATTCCTATCAGCGAACTGGCCAATGCGCTGGAACGCCCGGAAAACTTCTGCGGGATGCACTTCTTTAACCCGGTGCACCGGATGCCGTTGGTGGAAATTATTCGCGGTGAGAAAAGCTCCGACGAAACCATCGCGAAAGTCGTCGCCTGGGCGAGCAAGATGGGCAAGACGCCGATTGTGGTGAACGACTGCCCCGGCTTCTTCGTTAACCGCGTACTGTTTCCCTACTTCGCCGGATTCAGCCAGTTGCTACGCGACGGCGCGGACTTCCGCAAAATCGACAAAGTGATGGAAAAACAGTTCGGCTGGCCAATGGGTCCGGCATACCTGCTGGATGTCGTGGGGGTTGATACCGCGCACCACGCTCAGGCCGTGATGGCAGCAGGCTTCCCGCAGCGGATGCAGAAAGATTATCGCGATGCCATCGACGCGCTGTTTGATGCCAACCGCTTTGGTCAGAAGAACGGCCTCGGTTTCTGGCGTTATAAAGAAGACAGCAAAGGTAAGCCGAAGAAAGAAGAAGACGCCGCCGTTGACGACCTGCTGGCAGAAGTCAGCCAGCCGAAGCGCGATTTCAGCGAGGAAGAGATTATCGCCCGCATGATGATCCCGATGGTCAACGAAGTGGTGCGTTGTCTGGAAGAGGGCATTATCGCCACTCCGGCAGAAGCGGATATGGCGCTGGTCTACGGCCTGGGCTTCCCTCCGTTCCACGGCGGCGCGTTCCGCTGGCTGGACACCCTCGGCAGCGCGAAATACCTCGATATGGCACAGCAATATCAGCACCTCGGCCCGCTGTATGAAGTGCCGGAAGGTCTGCGTAATAAAGCACGTCATAACGAACCGTACTATCCCCCGGTTGAGCCAGCCCGTCCGGTTGGCGACCTGAAAACGGCTTAAGGAGTCACAATGGAACAGGTTGTCATTGTCGATGCAATTCGCACCCCGATGGGCCGTTCGAAGGGCGGTGCTTTTCGTAACGTGCGTGCGGAAGATCTCTCCGCTCATTTAATGCGTAGCCTGCTGGCGCGTAATCCGGCGCTGGAAGCGGCTGCTCTCGATGATATTTACTGGGGCTGTGTGCAGCAAACGCTGGAGCAGGGTTTTAATATCGCCCGTAACGCGGCGCTGTTGGCAGAAGTGCCGCACTCTGTCCCGGCGGTTACCGTCAATCGCTTGTGTGGTTCATCCATGCAGGCACTGCATGACGCAGCACGAATGATCATGACCGGCGATGCGCAGGCATGTCTGGTTGGCGGCGTGGAGCATATGGGCCATGTGCCGATGAGTCACGGCGTCGATTTTCACCCCGGCCTGAGCCGCAATGTCGCCAAAGCGGCGGGCATGATGGGCTTAACAGCAGAAATGCTGGCGCGTATGCACGGTATCAGCCGTGAAATGCAGGATGCCTTTGCCGCGCGATCACACGCTCGCGCCTGGGCCGCCACGCAGTCGGGGGCATTTAAAAATGAAATCATCCCGACCGGTGGTCACGATGCCGACGGCGTCCTGAAGCAGTTTAATTATGACGAAGTGATTCGACCGGAAACTACCGTGGAAGCCCTCGCCACGCTGCGTCCGGCGTTTGATCCAGTCAGCGGTACGGTAACGGCGGGTACATCTTCTGCGCTCTCCGATGGCGCAGCTGCCATGCTGGTAATGAGTGAAAGCCGCGCCCGTGAATTAGGTCTTAAGCCGCGCGCCCGTGTGCGTTCGATGGCGGTTGTTGGTTGTGATCCGTCGATTATGGGTTACGGCCCGGTTCCGGCCTCTAAGCTGGCGTTGAAAAAAGCGGGGCTTTCTGCCAGCGACATCGGCGTGTTTGAAATGAACGAAGCCTTTGCCGCGCAGATCCTGCCGTGTATTAAAGATCTGGGACTGGTGGAGCAAATTGACGAGAAGATCAACCTCAACGGTGGCGCGATCGCGCTGGGTCATCCGCTGGGTTGTTCCGGTGCGCGTATCAGTACCACGCTGCTGAATCTGATGGAACACAAAGACGTTCAGTTTGGTCTGGCGACGATGTGTATCGGTTTGGGTCAGGGCATTGCGACGGTGTTTGAGCGGGTTTAACCACTTGCCGGATGCGGCGTGAACGCCTTATCCGGCCTACGGTTCAGGACTATTTGTAGGCACGATAAGACGCGACAGCGTCGCATCAGGCATCGTGCACCGATTGTCGGATGCGACATAGATCTAAATGCCACTGAATAAAGTTTTAGTTGCCGTTCTTCCCGCCTGTCAGGGGCGGGTTTTTTATGGCTTAGATAAACGCAAACGCATCGCCAAATAGGCGATCTTCCCGCGCATTACGCTCACTGCAAAACAGGTCACGGGCTATTTTCGCCATCTCAAAACGTCCGGCAATGTAGATATCATGCTCTGCCAGCGTACCGTGATCCTGCAATACCGCCGTTAACACTGTGCCAGTACGCCCACGCCAGCCCGCTTCCGGTTGTTCAACCACCGGCACCACTTGCAAACCTGGATGCTTAAGCGAAAGCGCCTCAAGCTCGGAGAGATCATAAAGATGCTGCTCTTCACGCCCGCCCCAGTAAATGGTGATATCACGATTGGGATTACGCGCCAGCGCCGTCAGCAAAATCGAGCGGGCATAAGAGAACCCGGTGCCGCCCGCAATCAGAATCATTGGACGTTCTTCATCATCGCGCAGCCATGCCTCACCGTGCGGAATATCGACCACGATTTGATGATCTTTAAGAATGCGGTCCATGACTGCTTTCGCGTAAAGGTTGATTTCAGAAGCGCCAATATGCAGCTCAATGAAACCTTTTTCATCCGGCGTCGAGGCCATTGAGAACGGGCGTTTATCGCGCTCGTCCATCACTACCATCAAATACTGACCAGCACGAAAAGAAAAGGCCGCGTCTGGCACGATTCGGACACGATATACAGTATCCGTGATAGCTTCTACCGAGGTCACTTTACAGCTTAAGGTTGTCATGCGCTTTCTCTGTCGGATCGATAAATAGGGCAATACAAATGCGCCTCAGGCGCTTTTACCGTTGTTAAAAATAGCCAGCTCATCCCAGATTGCGTCAATACGCGCGACAACGTCCGGATCTTTTTTGATAGGACGCCCCCACTCGCGCTGGGTTTCCCCTGGCCATTTATTCGTGGCATCCAGCCCCATTTTTGAACCCAGCCCGGAAACAGGCGAGGCAAAATCCAGATAATCAATGGGCGTGTTTTCAACCAGCACCGTATCCCGCGCTGGGTCCATACGGGTAGTAATCGCCCAAATCACATCGTTCCAGTCGCGTGCGTTGACATCATCATCGCAAACGATCACAAATTTGGTGTACATAAACTGGCGTAAAAACGACCAGACGCCCATCATGACGCGCTTCGCGTGCCCGGCGTATTGCTTTTTGATCGTCACGACCGCCAGACGATAAGAGCAACCTTCCGGCGGAAGGTAGAAATCGACAATTTCCGGGAATTGTTTTTGCAGAATCGGCACGAACACTTCGTTCAACGCCACGCCCAGTACCGCAGGTTCATCCGGCGGGCGACCAGTATAGGTGGAGTGGTAAATCGCATCTTCACGCTGAGTAATATGCGTCACGGTAAATACCGGGAAACTATCGACTTCGTTATAGTAACCGGTGTGGTCGCCATACGGCCCTTCTGGCGCCGTTTCGCCTTGTTCGATATACCCTTCCAGCACAATTTCCGCACTGGCGGGCACTTCAAGGTCATTGGAGATACACTTCACCACTTCGGTTTTGGTGCCACGCAGCAATCCGGCAAAAGCATACTCTGAAAGCGTATCTGGAACGGGCGTGACTGCACCGAGAATAGTAGCGGGATCAGCACCCAGCGCCACAGAAACCGGGAAACGTTCACCCGGATGCGCCGCACACCACTCCTGGAAATCCAGCGCACCGCCGCGATGCGACAACCAGCGCATAATCAGTTTATTTTTACCAATCAACTGTTGACGATAAATACCCAGATTCTGCCGCTCTTTGTGCGGGCCACGCGTTACGGTCAACCCCCAGGTAATCAGCGGAGCGGCATCTTCCGGCCAGCAGGTCATAATGGGAATACGGTTAAGATCGACATCCTCGCCGGAGACGATTTTTTGCTGACAAGGCGCACCACGTAACCGTTTCGTTGGCATGTTCAACACCTGCTTAAACTGCGGCAGCTTATCAAACAGGTCGCGGAAACCTTTTGGCGGCTCCGGCTCTTTCAGAAACGCCAATAATTTACCGACTTCACGCAGCGCCGAAACATCTTCCTGCCCCATGCCCATCGCTACACGCTTAGGCGTACCGAACAGGTTACACAGCACCGGCATTGAGTACCCTTTAGGGTTTTCGAACAACAGCGCAGGCCCACCGGCGCGCAAAGTGCGGTCAGCAATTTCAGTGATTTCCAAATGCGGATCCACCGGGAGCGTGATACGTTTTAGCTCACCCTGCTGTTCAAGCAGCGTCAAGAAGTCGCGTAAATCGTTATATTTCATGGCGTCCATTGTAGCCTCTTAATCTGCGCCCATTATACGGCGTTCATCTTCGCGATGCTGTAAATTTGTTAAATTAGCGTGAACTCAGGCGCTATAACGCAAACCGGGGAATATAATTAACTTAACGCATCGCTTTTGCTATTCTTGCGCCCCGATTAAACGGATAAGAGTCATTATGCAATCTTGGTATTTACTGTACTGCAAGCGCGGGCAACTTCAACGTGCCCAGGAACACCTCGAAAGACAGGCCGTTAATTGCCTGGCGCCGATGATCACCCTGGAAAAAATCGTGCGTGGCAAACGTACCGCAGTCAGTGAGCCGTTGTTCCCCAACTACCTGTTTGTGGAATTTGATCCAGAAGTGATTCATACCACTACCATCAACGCTACACGTGGCGTCAGCCACTTCGTGCGCTTTGGTGCATCGCCAGCGATAGTCCCATCGGCGGTGATTCATCAGCTGTCGGTGTATAAACCGGAAAACATTGTCGATCCGGCAACACCATACCCAGGTGATAAGGTGATTATTACCGAAGGCGCATTCGAAGGTTTTCAGGCCATTTTCACCGAGCCTGACGGCGAGGCACGCTCCATGCTATTGCTTAATCTTATCAATAAAGAAATCAAGCACAGCGTGAAGAACACCGAGTTCCGCAAACTCTAGAACGCAATCCCAAACAGTGTTTTGACATTCGCATCTGTGGTAGCCGCCAGCCACGCAGCATCCTCCCCTCGCCAGTATGCAATACGTTGCAGAATATGGGGCAGATATGCAGGCTCGTTACGCCGTGACGATGGCTTTGGCGTGAGATCGCGCGGGAGCAAATACGGCGCATCGGTTTCGATCAGCAATTTCTCCGCAGGAATAAGTGGCAACAGATCACGCAATTCCTGCCCTCGTCGTTCATCGCAAACCCAACCTGTAATGCCGATATAAATTCCACGCGCCACGCACGCCTGCATCTCTTCGCGTGTGCCGGTAAAGCAATGAAGAACCGCACCAGGAAGTTTATCCAGCCACGGCTCCAGCAATGTCATAAACCGCTCGTAGGCATCGCGACAGTGCATAAATACCGGCATGTTTAATTCTGCGGCAATACGTAGCTGGGCAACAAAAGCACGTTCCTGCTCTTCCGGCGTAGAAAAGTTGCGGTTAAAGTCGAGCCCACACTCACCAATTGCCACCACTTCTGGCAGCGCGGCCAGCTCAATAATCTCTTCTTCAGTCTCAGCTTGCCACTGGCTGCTGTCATGAGGATGCACGCCCGCCGTTGACCAACAGCGTGGATACTGACGCGCCAGTTCTTGCGCCTGCTGGCTTTCGCGCAGGTTAGTGCCGGTGATAAGTAGCCCATCAACTCCCGCGCCAAAAGCGCGCTCTACAACATCATCACGATCTTTCGCAAATTGTGAACTGGTCAAATTAACGCCGATATCAAACATCCTGCACTCCATATGACAACCGCCCTGACGGGCGGTTGAGTTTATTCTTCAGTTTTTTCGCTTTCAGCGTCATTTTCTTCTTCCCGGTTTCGGCCTTTACCAACATAAAAGCGTGAGAAGAAGACACCGATTTCAAACAGGCAGTACATCGGAATCGCCAACAGCGTTTGCGAGAAGACATCCGGCGGCGTCAGCAGCATCCCGACGACGAATGCGCCAACCAGCACATACGGGCGTTTTTTGCGTAAGTCTTCTGGCGAGGTAATCCCCATCCAGCACAGCAGCACTATTGCCACAGGCACTTCAAAGGAGACACCAAACGCCATAAACAACGCCATAACGAAGCTTAAATAACTGGCGATGTCGGTGGATACCTGTACCCCTTCCGGCGCGGTATTGGCAAGGAAGCCAAATGCCAGCGGAAAGACCACAAAGTAGGCGAACGCCATACCGATATAAAACAGCAGAGAGCTGGAAACCAGCAGCGGCACCACCAGGCGACGTTCGTGCTTATACAACGCCGGGGCGATAAACGCCCACACCTGATAGAGAATCACCGGCGCTGACAGAATCAGCGACACCATAAAGGTCAGCTTGATCGGCGTAAAGAACGGCGAGGCCACATCGGTGGCGATCATCGTTGAACCTTGCGGCAATTGCTTGATCAACGGCGCGGATACCAGGTGATAGATATCATTGGCGAAATAGACCAGGCACAGAAATATCACGATCACCGCGATAATGCAGTTCAGCAGACGCTTACGCAGCTCAATCAGATGCGTGATAAGCGGTTGAGTATCTTCTACAGACATGTTTACGGTTTATCACTCGACGAAGGGGAAGGTGCAGCGGTTTTTGGTTCAGCGTCCGCAGCAGGTTTTACCACCGGCTCTGGCGTGGTTTCTGGCTTCTGTTCCGGCGAACTGGCCTGCGTTTGTGCAGAGGCAGGGGTTACTCCCTCATGCGCAGCTTCATTATCTTTCACCACCGGGTTATGGATGGTGTGCGCTTCATCGCTCGCCTTTTCAGGATCGTTTGCAACATAGGAACGCTTCATCGATTCCGCAGCCTGGCGCAGTTCATCCATTGACGCTTTCAGTTCAGGCGTCAGGTTGGTCAGGCTTGCCTTTTCAACCTTTTTCAGGCTGTCCTGAAACTCCTGGAGTTTTAACTCCTGAGTCAGTTCGTTCTGCACCGTTGTCGCCAGTGAACGCAACGCGCGAATCCAGCCCGCTACCGTTTTTACCGCCACAGGCAGTCGTTGCGGCCCCAGAACGACGAGGCCGATGATGAACACCAATAGCAGTTCGCTAAAACCGATATCAAACACGGATTACACCTGCTCTTTATCGTGGCGCTTTGCGTCTTCTGTTTTAGCCTGTTCCTGATTCGTATCCGCCTGCTTATCGGCGATAGTTTTCGCAGTAAAATCAGCATCCTGACTGGTTTTATCCTGCTTTGGTTCATCATCGCTCATTGCTTTTTTAAAGCCTTTGATCGACGCACCAAGATCGGAACCGATGGAGCCGAGCTTTTTGGTGCCAAAAAGCAGTACAACGATGACGGCAATAATCAATAACTGCCAAATACTGATACCACCCATACATGTTCCTCTGTGGTAGATGATGATTAAACAAGGCCGCATTATACGTTACACGGCCCGCCTTGAGCGATGAAAAAATCAGCGTGTTTTGCGCCAACCGACAAACCAGGCGATCAAACCACCTGCCATTAACCAGCCGGGCATCAGCCCCCATTCAGGTCGGTTGACCAACAAGAATGTGCCGCTTAATACTAACGTCGCGCCAATTCCAAGAAAATAACGCGATTGTCCCTGACGTACATGATTTGACTGAAGCTCGCGGGCAATCTTATCAACACTGTGCTGTAAATACTTGCCCTGGCGCAAACTGTCGTAAACCAGTTCAGGCAGTTCTGGCATTTTTTCGACCCAGAACGGCGCTTTTTCTTTAAATGCTCTCACCAGCGCAGGAATACCGACCTGATCTTTAATCCACGACTCCAGGAAAGGCTTCGCCGTTTTCCATAAATCGAGCTGCGGATAAAGCTGGCGTCCTACCCCTTCGATGTAGAGCAAGGTTTTCTGGAGTAACACCAGTTGCGGCTGTACTTCCATATTGAAGCGACGCGCCGTATTAAACAGATTTAACAGCACATGTCCAAACGAAATTTCGGCCAGTGGTTTCTCAAAGATTGGTTCACAGACAGTACGAATAGCAAATTCGAACTCTTCAACGTTGGTATCTGGCGGCACCCAGCCAGAATCAACGTGCAGCTCTGCCACTTTGCGATAATCGCGGTTAAAGAAGGCGATAAAGTTTTCTGCCAGATAGCGTTTATCTTCTTTGTTTAGTGAGCCAACAATCCCGCAATCAATGCCGATATATTTCGGGTTTTCCGGGTGTTCATAGCTTACGAAGATATTGCCAGGGTGCATATCGGCATGGAAAAAGCTGTCGCGAAAGACCTGAGTGAAGAACACCTGCACGCCGCGTTCAGCCAGCAATTTCATGTTGGTGCCGTTTTTCTCCAGCGCCGCAACATCAGACACCGGAATGCCGTAAATGCGCTCCATCACCATCATCCCTTCACTGCAATAGTCAGGGTAAACCTCCGGGATGTAGAGCATTGGGCTATTTTCGAAATTACGCCGAAGCTGAATGGCGTTGGCAGATTCCCGCAGCAAATTCAGTTCATCAATCAACGTCTTTTCGTACTCGCGTACCACTTCGGTTGGACGCAGACGGCGACCATCCGGCAGTAAACGCGGCACCCAACGCGCCAGACGATAGATGAGTTTCAGATCCGCTTTTATGACCGGCAAAATATCCGGGCGAATGACTTTAATCACCACCTCTTTGCCATTCGATTTCAGCCGCGCAGTATGTACCTGTGCAACGGAAGCCGATGCCAGCGGCTTAATGTCAAAATCATCAAACCACGCTTCCACCGGCAGACCGCCCATCGCCGCTTCAATTTGTGCTTTCGCCAGTTCGCCGTCAAAAGGCGCGACTTTATCCTGCAAGAGCGCCAGTTGGTCAGCAATATGCGGCGGAAAAAGGTCACGGCGGGTCGATAGCATCTGTCCAAACTTGATCCATACAGGACCCAGTTCTTGCAGCGCCAGTCGCAGTCGTTCACCTAATGGTTTGTCTTTATGCCGATTCGGCATCCAGAATAACGAGTATCGCCATAACCGCAACGGCAAAGTGATACGCATTTTAGGGATCAGTTCATCAAGTCCGTAACTTAAAAAAGTGCGAATGATGAAATACAGGCGCCGTACTTCACCTGGCGTCATTAAACTGCCTCCAGTTTTTCCAGCCGTTTGGTTAGCGCATCGACAGCACGTTCAACGGCGGATGTCTCTTCCGCAAACCAGGCCACTTCAAGCGGACCAGGTGCCATACGCCACTCTTCAGTAATGGCTTCAGCCACGTAGCGTTGCTGGCGTTTAATACCGTGATGCAGGAACTTCGCGCCACCACGCAGGGCTTTGCTGATGCCTTCGGCGGCGATATCACCCGTATAAGGTGCCAGCAGTTCAGCAGGGTCGAACTCCGCCAGATCTGCCAGCGCAACAAAGTTTTGCACCACCTGAATATCGCCCTGCACTTCCAGCTCACCACTGCGAATCAGTGCTGCAAGCTGCTGGCGATCGCGAAGTTTCGGCAACACGCTGGCATAAGCGATAACAGTGCAGTCAGCATCGCCTGCCCATTCTCCCAGTACATCGACCTGACGTTCGCTGAACACCAGAATCAACGATGTCGAAAAACCTTTTACCTCCACGCGCAATACTTTACCCAGCAGACGCGACCGGGCGGTTTTCAGCGCGGGTGAGCGATACAGGAAGGTGTTGAGCAGACTTTCGATTCCTGCCGTCACTAAAGGTTTAAAAGGCATTTCCGGTCTCCTGTCAGAACTTATAACCACGATGCAGCGCCACAACGCCAGCCGTCAGGTTGTAATAATCGACACTTTCGAATCCGGCATCTTGCATCATGGCTTTCAGAGTATCCTGATCGGGATGCATACGGATGGATTCAGCCAGATAACGGTAGCTGTCGGCGTCATTCGCGACTAGCGAGCCAATACGCGGCAGAACATGGAAGGAGTAAGCGTCATAAGCTTTGCTTAATGGTTCGATAATCGGTTTCGAGAACTCAAGCACCAGCAGGCGGCCGCCGGGTTTCAGCACGCGATACATTGAACGTAGTGCTTTATCTTTGTCGGTGACGTTACGCAGACCAAACGAAATGGTGATGCAATCAAAGGTGTTATCCGGGAACGGCAGCGCCTCGGCGTTCGCCTGAACATACTCAACGTTGCCAATCACGCCGATATTACGCAGTTTCTCGCGCCCCATTTTGAGCATGGATTCATTGATATCGGCGAGGACTACCTTGCCAGTTTCACCGACCAGGCGGGAGAATTTCGCTGTCAGGTCGCCGGTGCCGCCAGCCAGATCCAGCACAGTTTGCCCACGGCGTACGCCGCTGCAATCGATCGTGAATCGCTTCCACAAACGATGAATACCAAATGACATCAAATCATTCATGACATCGTATTTCGATGCCACGGAATGGAAAACGTGGGCGACCATATCCGCTTTTTGCTCTTTCGCGACGGTCTGAAAACCAAAGTGCGTCGTTTCTTGTGACTTATCCACCATCTCAATGCCTGCTCATCAAAAAATTGTTCCAGAAGTGTAACAGATTGGGCGTCGATGCCCTAGATTTCTACCCGGCGTAACTACCCCCAATGGGCTAGCGCGACTGCTGATTATATTCATCATCGCGTTGATAAGCTTCATCATTCGGCTGCCCCGGAACCGACCGCAGTCGATACTCTTCATCCTGACTCACCGCCTGTTCAGCCAAATCCGGATTCATCTCGCGTTTAATTTCTACCCCTAAACCGCGAAACGCTTCTGCCTGCGCCAGCACATTTCCGCGACCTGAAGAGAGTTTTTTCATTGCCTGACGATAGTTATCCTGCGCTTTGTCCAGACTTTGACCGATCGCTGACATATCATCGACAAACAAACGCATCTTGTCGTACAGCTTGCTGGCGCGATCGGCGATTTGCTGGGCGTTGCGACTTTGATGCTCATAACGCCACAGGTTGGCGATAGTACGCAACGCCACCAGCAGCGTGGTCGGGCTAACCAGCATGATATTGTTTTTCAACGCTTCTGTTATCAGCTCCGGCTGGCGATCAAGCGCCAGTAAAAACGCAGGTTCGACGGGGATAAACATCAGCACGTAATCCAGCGTTCTTAGCCCTGGTAGCTGTTGATAATCTTTACGCCCCAGCAAGCGGATATGGTTACGCACCGACGCGATATGCTCCTGCAATGCGCTTTCGCGAGTGTAGTCGTCTTCTGCATTGAAGTAGCGTTCATAGGCGACCAGCGTCATTTTGGCGTCGATCACCACGTCTTTCCCCTGCGGTAGCCGCACGATGACATCCGGCTGCATCCGCGAGCGGGCGTCATTTTCGATGCTGACCTGGGTTTCATATTCATACCCTTCGCGCAGACCGGAAGCCTCCAGCACGCGCGTCAATACCACTTCGCCCCAGTTGCCCTGGGTTTTATTGTCACCTTTCAGCGCACGCGTCAGGTTGATCGCTTCCTGGGCCATTTGCGCGTTGAGCTGCTGGAGATTGCGAATTTCGTGGGTCAGGGTATGGCGTTCTTGTGCTTCTTTACCGAAGCTGTCCTGAACCTGACGGCGAAAACCGTCCAGTTGTTCACGCAGCGGCGACAACAGGCTGTTCAGGCTCTGACGGTTTTGCTCATCAACCCGGCGATTGCTGTGCTCAAAAATACGGTTGGCGAGGTTTTCAAATTGCTCGCTCAAACGCTGCTCGCTGTTAATCATCTGGCGAATTTTATCGTCAGCGTGTTGCTGTGCGGCCTCCATCCGCGTGGTCACTTCACGCAGATCAGCCTCCAGAGAGGTGTTAATACTTTGCAGGCTGCGCACTTCGTTATTGAGCAATTCACACTCTGCGCGCCAGTGCTCGCTTTGGGTAATTTGTTGTTTTGCCGCGCTTAACTCCGCGACCATCTCTTCACGTTCAGCTAATTGCTCGGCTTTTTGCTGCGCGTGCTGATAACTGGCAAACAGCCAGCCGATGGTCACACTGACCAGCGCAATAATGGCATAAACAATGATTGAGAAATCCACAAAGCCTCCTGACGCAACAACTTACCCGCACAAAATAGAATTGTGCTGTACAAACGTCCAGTTGGAAAGGCATTTCCTGCGAGGCGCTACGCAAAAATACAAAAGGCCGAACGCGTCGGCCTTCAGACAGGAGAAGAGAATTACAACAGACGGCGCGCCGCTTCCACCACGATTTTCACCGCATGGCTTTCAGTTTGTTTCATCGTCTCAGCATTCGGGATCTCTTGCTGGGTACGGTTAACGATAACGCCCGCCACCATACCAGCACGCAAGCCCTGGCTTGCACACATGGTCAGCAGAGTCGCAGATTCCATTTCATAGTTCATCACGCCCATCGCCTGCCACTCTTCCATAGAACCTTTAAAGTGACGGACTACGCGACCAGAGTAAGTATCGTAACGTTCCTGACCTGGATAGAAGGTATCAGAAGAAGCAGTCACGCCAACGTGAGTCGTCGCGCCAATGGATTTCGCTGCTTCAACCAGCGCAGTCGTACATTCGAAATCAGCGACAGCCGGGAACTCCAGCGGTGCGAAGTGCAGGCTCGCGCCATCCAGACGAACAGACGCCGTGGTAACCAGTACATCACCAACATTAATATGCGGCTGAATAGCGCCAGTTGTACCGATACGCAGGAAGGTGCGAATGCCCAGCTGTGCCAGTTCTTCAACGGCAATAGAAGTAGACGGGCCGCCGATACCGGTAGAGCAGACAATAACAGGTTTACCATCCAGCTCTGCACGCCAGGTGGTGAATTCGCGGTGAGATGCCAGCTTAACCGGCTTATCCATCAGCGCGGCGATCTTTTCCACACGATCCGGGTCGCCAGGGACGATGGCAAGCGTAGCCCCTTGTAAATCGTTTTTAGTGAGGCCGAGATGAAAAACATCAGACTTGGACATATACAACTCCTCTGTGAATCGGTTTAGTCAGAAGAAGCAAAAAGGTACTTTACCGAAGGGATTAAGATTTTTTCGTGATAGTCATCACTATGATGCAAATGTGTTGCATACATTTACTCATCAAAAGTGACTTAAATCACATAATTTACTCTTAAGTCAGTAAGGCCGCTTAAAAGATGAGCCATTTGAGGCAATGTGAATTGTTGCACGCTGACTATAGTTAACATTGCGCAAAATTTTTATAAGGGTACGGAGAATACCATGACAACAACACAACACTCTGGATTTGCACCTGCTGCATCCCCCCTCGCCTCGACCATCGTTCAGACTCCGGACGATGCGATTGTGGCAGGGTTCACCTCTATCCCTTCACAAGGGGATAACATGCCTGCTTATCATGCCCGTCCAAAACAGAGCGATGGCCCACTACCAGTGGTCATTGTAGTGCAGGAAATTTTTGGCGTGCATGAACATATCCGTGACATTTGTCGCCGTCTGGCGCTGGAGGGGTATCTGGCTATCGCACCAGAACTCTACTTCCGCGAAGGTGATCCGAATGATTTCGCCGATATTCCCACGTTGCTAAGCGGTCTGGTAGCAAAAGTGCCTGACTCACAGGTGCTGGCCGATCTCGATCATGTCGCCAGTTGGGCGTCCCGCAACGGCGGCGATGTCCATCGTTTAATGATCACCGGATTTTGCTGGGGCGGACGTATCACCTGGTTGTATGCCGCGCACAACCCGCAGCTGAAAGCGGCGGTGGCGTGGTACGGCAAGCTGACAGGCGATAAGTCGCTGAATTCACCGAAACAACCTGTTGATATCGCAACCGATCTTAACGCGCCGGTTCTCGGCTTATATGGCGGTCAGGATAACAGCATTCCGCAGGAGAGCGTCGAAACCATGCGTCAGGCGCTGCGGGCAGCAAACGCGAAAGCGGAGATTATCGTGTACCCGGATGCCGGTCATGCGTTTAACGCCGATTATCGCCCGAGCTATCATGCCGAGTCTGCGAAAGACGGTTGGCAGCGTATGCTGGAATGGTTTAAGCAGTATGGTGTTAAAAAATAACCACCATAGCAGCTAACTCAGGTGCTTAAGCTCACACAATTTCAACTATTTTTTTAAACTCAAAACCATACAGCATCAAAAATTTTGTTGCTGTATGCCACGATTTGACCCCCTTCACATTCGTCATCACGCCGCCTGCTGAATGCAAAAATTTCGTTGCTGTGCGGCAAACTTTTTTCCTGTTTTGTGCCGCTTTTCTCCTGAATACTCATTCTCAGAACAACTGGATCGTTTAAACATCAGACAGGAGATTTACCATGACGCAATCCATTTTTCAGGCTCAACCCTTTGAATTACTTTTTGATCCACGCACAACTGCACTGGTCATGATCGACATGCAGCGTGACTTTGTCGAAGCAGGGGGCTTCGGTGAAGCACTGGGCAATGATGTTTCACTGGTACGCACGGCTATCGCACCATGTACAGAGGTGCTGGCAGCCGCACGTCAAAAAGGAATTATGGTTATTCATACCCGTGAAGGCCATCGTGCAGACTTAAGCGACTGCCCACCAGCCAAACTGACGCGCGGCGGTAAAACCTTTATTGGTGAAGCAGGCCCGATGGGGCGCATTCTGGTCAGAGGTGAAGCAGGTCATGACATCATTCCTGAACTGTACCCGGTCGCAGGCGAACCGGTGATTGATAAACCCGGCAAAGGCGCTTTTTATCAAACCGACTTACATCTGATTTTGCAAAACCACGGCATCAAAACGCTGGTTGTTTGCGGAGTAACCACTGAAGTCTGTGTGACCACCACCGTGCGCGAAGCGAATGATCGTGGTTATGAGTGCATCATCCCGGAAGATTGCGTTGGCTCCTATTTTCCGGAATTCCAGAAATACGCCCTGGAGATGATCAAAGCACAAGGTGCCATTTTCGGTTGGGTTACTGATTCCAAAGCCATTATTGCAGGCCTGGAAGGTTAACACCGATGGTACAGGTTACGCTTTGCGCATCATCGTTGGGATATCTTTTCCCGTGGAATGAAACGCAAGATTTACGTCTGCACAGTGCTTTTAAACATGCGGTAAATCTGCATTCAGAAGCGGGAACATTCATCACCCTGTTGTGTGCGCAAACGTATCTGAATCTCCCTGATGCCACCAGAGTCAAACTGCCTGAGCGTTGGGACTGGCGAAGTGAGATTGCCCATTCCGATCCCGTTCAGTTAACCCCAGGCTTGCTGCAGACACCTCGCTTTTGTGTGGCTCTTGATAACGCAACACTCTGGCAGCCGTCATTTGTGGGGGGAATGCTGACACTTGAGGCGTTCCCTTTAGTTTTCCAGCACTACCCAACGATGGCATCGCAACGGCTTTTATTTTGTCTGGAGCATAACGTTCAAAGCACATTGCACCTGCCGGATAGTCTCACACACCAGGGATTAGAGATTATGGAACATCCAGATGCGCTGGAACGCCAGGTGCCACAACTGATCGGCTTTGGCAAAGGCTTAACGCCCGATGGAGATGACTATTTGTTGGGCTATCTGGCGGCGCTCTGGTTATGGCAACTACCTGCACCACTTGCCGATCATCAATATCGGTTGCAACAGGCAATTGATCAACATGCGCGCAACACCACTGACATCAGTCGTCATTATCTGGAGCGTGCGCTTCGGGGGCATTTTTCAGAACCGATTTGCCAGTTACTCGCACAACTGGTTGGGGGCGCATCGGCAATGACAATCGCATCCTGTGCAGAACAGGTCATGCAATTTGGCGCAACGTCAGGAGTGGATTGCCTTGCAGGAATGCTGCATGGCTTTCGAACCCTGAATACCATGAATTGATTTCAACCTTTTCTCCTGTAGCTCATTTATGGCGCTACACGGGAATGCTTTGCCCGAATTTTACTATCGGGCGGAATGAAACAGGCATAACAGCATGAAAGTTAAACATAAAGTTTTCAGCAATCTTTATCAGGACTCGGTTTCTCTGATGCAGATTTCCGCGCAAATCAGCAAGTTGCCCGGTATTCAACAGGCTTCGGTCGTCATGGGAACACCCAATAATCTTGAACAATTGCGCGATGCGGGTCTGGGTAACGAAATCAACGCCAGTCCCAATGATTTAGTGATTGCAGTCATGGGTGAAGAAGATATTTGCAATGAAGCACTGGTACTGACCCAGCAACGTCTGACCAGCAAACCCGATGATGAAACGGATAGTGGCATTAAAACACCGGAAAAGGTCAGCCTGGAAATGGCACTGGAAGCCGAACCCGAAGCCAACCTGGCACTCATTTCTGTACCGGGAGACTACGCCACCGCCGAAGCAATTAAAGCGTTAAACCTCGGAATGAACGTGATGATGTTCAGCGATAACGTCAGTATCAAGCAGGAAAAATCCATCAAAACGCTTGCCCGAGAACGTCAGCGCATCGTGATGGGGCCGGACTGTGGAACCGCCATTATTAACGGTATTCCGTTAGGCTTCGCCAATGTGGTGAAACGCGGAGCGATTGGTGTTATCGGCGCGTCAGGCACCGGGCTACAGGAAGTGACTTGCCGAATCGACCAGCTCGGAGCGGGTATTTCTCAGGCGCTGGGAACAGGCGGGCATGATCTCAGTGAAGAGATTGGTGGAATATCGATGCTCTTTGCTTTAGATGCGCTAGCGCAAGACGATGAAACACGCGTGATTGTGCTTATTTCAAAACCGCCTTCACCGATCGTTGCCCGGAATATTCTGGAGCGCGCCCAGGATTGTGGAAAACCCGTGGTGGTGAATTTCCTCGGTGCGAATCCGCATGATCTTGCACGTCCCAATATCACCGCTGCCACCACACTTGCCAGCGCCGCAAATATCGCCGTGGCGTTACTGAATGATCAGCCACTTCCTGCTGTCGAGATAGAGATTTCCTGCGACGATCTCACAATGTTACAAAACGCCTGCCAACGCCTGCCAGCCCATCGCCAGGCGATACGCGGAGTTTTCGCCGGAGGAACCTTCTGTTACGAAGCGCAACTTATCTGCCAGCAAGAGGGATTCCGCGCCGCCTCCAATACGCCAGTTGCGGGTAATCGTGCTCTGGCAAATATCTGGCAAAGCGAAGATCACACGCTGATCGATATGGGCGACGATGATTTCACCCGTGGCAAACCGCATCCAATGATCGACCCGACTCTGCGCAATCAACGTCTGCTCAACGAACTCAACGACTCACACACTGCCGTCGTGTTATTCGACCTGGTACTTGGTTATGGCGCTTCCGCTACGCCTGCCAGCGAATTACTGGACCAACTTTCACACATCGACATGAATAACGCACCGTTGCTGATTGCGCACGTTTGCGGAACGGAAGCTGATCCGCAAATACGCAGTCAGCAGATAAGCGCACTACAAAATGCGGGCGTCATCATTGCCAACAGCAATGCACAGGCGGCGCTATGGGCAAGCACCGTTGCGCAGACTCAGTTGCAGAAAAAGGGACTAAACGCATGAATACCTTATTTAATCAGCCTTTGAAGGTCGTAAACGCGGGACTACACAGTTTTGCTAACAATATTCAACATGCTGGAGGAAATGCAATTGCACTCAACTGGCAGCCACCAGCACAAGGCAATATTGACGCTGGATTGGATCTGGCATCGTTGCTACGTCATCCCCTGGTAGAAAATGCCAACCAAATCGCCATGACTCGTTATCTCGAAGCACAACCCGTTTTGGTAGATGTCATGCTCGCTAAAGAGGCGATCCCGGCAATGGCTGAACGAAAACGCATTCTGCACTCTGGCCCGCCAATTGCCTGGGAAGAGATGTGTGGTCCGGTAAAAGGGGCGATTATTGGTGCCATGCTGTACGAAGGTTGGGCCACCAGCCAGCAAGACGCAGAAAACCAGATAAACGCAGGCGAAATCGACCTTGCCCCTTGTCATCATTATCACGCGGTTGGACCAATGGCAGGCATCATCAGCCCGTCAATGCCGTTATGGGTGGTGGAAAATAAAACCAACGGTCATCGTACTTTTAGTAATTTCAATGAAGGTCTGGGTAAGGTTCTCCGTTTTGGCGCCAATAACGACGAAGTTCTCTATCGTCTGGCCTGGATGCGCGATGAACTGGCGCCGGCAATGAAAGCAGCAATCGCACAACACGGCGAGCTGGAACTCAAGCCATTAATGGCGCAGGCGCTGCATATGGGGGATGAAGTTCATAACCGCAATGCTGCCGCTACCGGTTTGCTGATTAAGCGCCTGCTCCCGGCATTGCTGGCCTGCTCTCTTCCACAGGAACATATCCAGCGCGTCGTGGCATTTATCACCGGTAACGATCACTTCTTCCTCAATCTGTCGATGGCCGCCTGTAAAGCAATGATGGATGCCGCCGCCAATGTACCGTTCAGTTCAATGGTTACGGTGATGGCGCGTAACGGGGTGAATTTTGGTATTCGGATTTCCGGTACTGGTGATCGCTGGTTCCAGGCTCCTGCCAATGCCGTTGAAGGTCTGTTCTTCCCCGGATTTGGCGTTGACGACGCCGCTGCTGACCTGGGCGATAGCGCAATTACCGAAACCGCTGGTGTAGGTGGCTTCGCGATGGCGTCATCTCCGGCAATCGTTAAATTTGTGGGAGGCACACCTGCCGATGCCACCAATAACAGCCGTCGGATGCAGGCAATCACCCTCGGCGGTAACCCCGCATTTACACTTCCTGCCCTCAATTTTGCCCCCACCGCAGCAGGGATTGATGCGCGTAAAGTTACCGATCGCGGCATTTTACCGGTCATCAATACGGGTATCGCCCACAAACAAGCGGGAGTCGGGCAAATTGGTGCCGGGATCACCACTGCGCCGATGGCCTGTTTTGTCGCCGCTATACGTGCACTGGCTGAGATCGTCGCAAAGGAGAATCATCATGGTTAAGCCACTGGCTGTTGTCGCGGTTGGCGGCAATGCGCTCATTCACGACGATCAACACAATAGTATTCCCGATCAATATGTTGCAGTGATGGAAAGCGTGCAGCATATCGTTGATATGGTTGAAGCCGGATGGAATCTGGTGCTAACCCACGGTAATGGGCCGCAGGTGGGCTTTATTCTGCGTCGCTCTGAACTTGCTTGTAACGAAGTTTCTCCAGTTCCACTTGATTACGCCGTGGGTGATACACAAGGCGCAATTGGCTACATGTTCCAGAAGGCGCTGCATAACGAACTCGCTCGCCGTGGCATAAACAAACCAGTAATTGCGCTAGTGACACAAACGCGAGTTAGCCCACATGACGATGCTTTCGCCAGCCCCAGTAAACCGATTGGCGCGTTTCTCGATGAAGCAACGGCCCAACAACGCCAGCAGCAGCTCGGCTGGACTCTGATGGAGGACGCCGGGCGCGGGTGGCGGCGTACTGTTCCCTCTCCTGCGCCACTGGAAATTATTGAGCACAACACCATCGCTCACCTAGTGCGCCAGGGATATCTGGTTATTGCCTGCGGCGGCGGAGGTATTCCGGTGGTGCGAGACGGACAACAACTGAAAGGTGTGGAAGCCGTGATCGATAAAGATCTGGCCTCCGCGCTGCTCGCCAGTCAGTTAGGCGCAGATCTGCTGGTGATCCCCACCGGTGTAGAAAAAGTGGCGGTTAACTTTGGTACACCACAACAACAGTGGCTCGACGCTATCAGCGTTGTCGAAGCGCAAACGCTGTTGCAGGAAGGTCAGTTTGGTGTCGGCAGTATGCAACCAAAAGTGGAAGCCATTGTTGATTTCATCAATGCCAGCCAGCAACAAGGCAAACAGGCCAGCGGCCTGATTACCTCACCGCAAACCATAAAAGCGGCCCTGGCGCATCAGAGCGGTACATGGATAACCCTTTAATTTTCTGGAGAACATAATGACTACAACGCTTTTAGCCGTTAACGGAACACTGATGCGCGGCCTGGAACTTAACCAAAATATGCAAAAAGCGGGCGGCATTTTTGTTCGCGAAGACCGAACTGACGCCCATTACCGGCTGTGGAGTATTAACGATCGCCATCCAGGAATGATTCGCGTGAATGAAGGAGGAACACACGTCGATGTAGAAATTTGGCAACTGCCGCTGGCCAGTTTTGCCGCTCTGTTAATGAGCGAACCTGCCGGGCTGGCAATTGGCAAAATCAAACTTGCCAATGGTAGCGAAGTGCTGGGTGTGCTGGCTGAAAACTGGCTCACAGAAGGCCAACGGGAAATTACAGAACTGGGTAGCTGGCGCAAATACACCGGGCATTTTCATACTGTGTAACGCGCATTTATAAAGGGAACATACTATGCGTAAAAAAGAAGAGAGTCTGAATACGGCATCAGGATTGCGTATTGCCATGATTTTGCTGGGTATTGCGGTTACACCTGTGCTGTTGTCATCCTCAAGCCTTGGTAATCAACTTTCCAGCAGCAGTTTAATTAGCGTCGTATTGTTAGGCGGCGTCATTCTGACCTTACTTTCTGCCATCACCATTAGCGTTGGAGAAAAAGCCCGTCTGCCAACGTATGGCATTGTGAAATATTCATTTGGTGAGAAAGGAGCCGTCGCCATTAACATTTTGATGGCGATAAGTCTGTTCGGCTGGATTGCCGTTACCGCTAATATGTTTGGTCATTCGATACATGACTTACTGGCCCAGCATGGGCTGGAAGTTCCACTGGCACTGTTAGTGGCGGCAGGCTGTGTCATTTTTGTCGCCTCTACAGCATTTGGTTTCGCCGTTCTGGGGAAAATTGCTCAGGTTGCCGTGCCGGTTATCGCGCTGGTGCTGTGTTATATCCTCTACGTTGCAACCCATACTGAAGTGGCAGCACCAGCGGCGATAGCGGAGATGAATACGGGTGTCGCCGTTTCCACCGTTGTTGGTACGATTATTGTGCTGGTTGCCACATTGCCTGATTTCGGTAGTTTTGTGCATAACCGCAAACATGCGCTGATCGCCGCAGGCATGACGTTTCTGGTTGCCTACCCTCTACTTTACTGGGCGGGTGCAACACCGAGCGCCATTAGCGGTCAGGGCTCTTTACTGGGTGCAATGGCGGTATTCGGCGCCGTTCTGCCTGCGGCACTGTTGTTGATTTTCGCCTGCGTCACCGGTAACGCGGGCAATATGTTCCAGGGCACGCTGGTGGTTTCCACACTGCTTACCCGCTTTCCCAAATGGCAGATTACCGTGGCGCTGGGTATCCTTTCCGCCATCGTAGGCAGTCTGGATATTATGGCGTGGTTTATTCCGTTCCTGCTGTTCCTCGGTATCGCCACGCCACCCGTTGCCGGAATTTATATCGCTGACTTTTTCCTTTATCGCCGTAATGGCTATCAAGAGTCAGTGTTAGCCCAGGAGTCACAGATTAAAGTGCTGACATTCGCGGCATGGATCATAGGCGCAGCGGTTGGCTTTATGACTGTAAAAGGTTTATTCACCCTGACGACGATCCCTTCGGTGGACTCCATTCTGGTGGCATGTATCGCGTATGCGATTCTCAGCCGGGTAAGTCAACGCAGCTAGTTCCTGGGTATACTAAAGCAATAATTACGGCTGAATCTGGAGAGATTCAGCCGCTTTACCACTGACCAGGGAGCCTTATGTTCATCTCTGACGAAACGCTTCGTGTTATTCATCTGGTCGCCAGACACCAGAGCATTACCACCGCAGCCGAGCAGTTAAATAAAGTCCCTTCCGCCATCAGTTACACCATTAAGAAAGCAGAAGAGAGTCTGGGCGTTGAGCTGTTCATTCGTAAGGGACGCTATATTGAATTATCTCCGGCGGGGAGTTATTTCATCGAACATAGCAAAACTATTTTGGGCGATCTGGAGGCGTTAAAGCGCAACACAGTGTTGATTCACGATGGTATTGAACGTGAACTGACAATTGCAGTGAACAATATTATTCCTGGTGATTTGCTGGTGGCATTTATTCGTGATTTTGAACGGCAATTCACATCAACAACGCTGACGGTAGATCTCGAGGTATACAACGGCTGCTGGGATGCTCTGTACAGTAAACGTGCCGATCTGGTCTACGGTGCTCCTCATGCAGTGCCAGGCAGTGAAGGCATCATTAGCGAACCGGTCGGGCAAATGGAATGGGATTTTGTCGTCAGCCCACTCCACCCACTGGCAGCGAAGCGGCATCCATTAGAAAACAGTGAATTGCGTCATTATCCAGCGGTTTGTATCCGCGATACCTCCGTTAATTTCCCCCCGATGCAAGCCTGGTTGTTGGAAGGACAAAAACCCATTTTTGTTCCTGACTTCGCTACGGCAATCGCCTTAATAGAACAAAACGTCGGTATTGGCTATATTCCACATCATCTGGCATTGCCATTATTAAACAGCGGTAAATTGCTTAAAAAGCCAATGCGCGAACATAAACACGCCACCAAGTTATTTCTTGCCGCTCGTTCCGATGGTATGGGCAAAGCCTGCCAGTGGTGCATGGAATATTTAAGAAATCCGCAATTAATTTTCTGTTCCTGAGAATCCTTTTAATACCCAGCACACATAGCAAAATGGCTTCCAGTGCTGGAAGCCATTATCGTGCTGTAATTTACAGTGACTCGTTAATATTCATCATCCCCGACGCAAATTCTGCGCCGCCTGCACCATGTTCGCCAGTGCCGCGCGGGTTTCTGGCCAGCCGCGCGTTTTCAGGCCACAGTCCGGGTTGACCCACAGGCGCTCTGCCGGAATGCGTTTTGCCGCTTTCTTCAGCAAGGCTTCAATCCATTCCACGCTCGGTACGTTTGGCGAGTGAATGTCATAGACGCCTGGACCGATTTCATTCGGATAATCAAACTCTTCGAACGACTCCAGCAACTCCATGTCAGAACGCGAGGTTTCGATGGTGATGACGTCTGCATCCAGCGCCGCAATCGAATCCATGATGTCGTTGAACTCGCAATAACACATGTGAGTGTGGATCTGCGTTTCATCCTTCGCTATGGCGGCGTTGATACGGAAAGCCTCCACGCCCCACTGGAGATAGGCGTCCCAGTCGCTGCGACGCAGCGGTAACCCTTCGCGCAGTGCCGGTTCGTCAATCTGAATGATACCAATTCCAGCGGCTTCCAGATCGGCCACTTCATCACGCAGCGCCAGCGCAATTTGTTTGGCAATGGTTTCACGGCTGACGTCTTCGCGCGGGAATGACCAGCAAAGAATGGTCACCGGGCCGGTCAGCATCCCTTTTACCGGTTTGTCGGTCAGCGATTGCGCATACTTCGCCCACTCCACGGTGATCGGTGCCGGGCGGCTAACGTCACCAATAACAATCGGTGGCTTCACGCAGCGGGAACCGTAGCTCTGTACCCAACCGTTTTGCGTAAAGACAAAACCGTCGAGGTGCTCGCCAAAGTATTCCACCATGTCATTACGCTCAGCCTCGCCATGTACCAGCACATCCAGTCCCAAACGTTCCTGCTCAACAATGGCCTGCTTGATATGTTCCGCAATGCCCGTGCGGTAGTTGTTGGCGTCGAGATTACCCTTTTTGAAATCCAGACGCAGGGTACGAATTTCCGTGGTTTGCGGGAAGGAACCAATCGTGGTGGTCGGCCAGGCTGGCAGTTTAAAACGCGCACGCTGGGCTTCAGCACGCACTTCATAAACGTTCGCACGCTGGCTGTCCTGGGCGGTAATCGCCGCCAGACGCTTTTCTACCGCCGGATTATGTACGCGGGTAGAGTGACGACGCGCCTGAATCGGGGCGCTCCACTCTGCCAGAGCTGCCGTATCACCACTGTTCAGCGCATCACGCAGTAGAGCCAGTTCATGACATTTTTGCAGGGCGAAGGCAAACCAGCTTTTCACTTCTGCATCAAGACGCGTTTCCACGCTCAGGTCGATAGGGCTATGCAGCAGCGAGCAGGAAGATGCCACCCACAAATCACGTTTGCCGACAATGTCTTTAATTTGTGCATATTTCTCGGTGAGATCGGCGCGCCAGACGTTACGACCATTGACCAGTCCGGCAGACAGCAGCCAGTCAGAAGGCAGGCGCTTGTGCAGTTCTGCTACATCATCTTTGCCATGAACGAGGTCGACATGCAGACCCTGAACAGGCAGCGCCGTAATCGTGTCGAGGTTTGGCGTTACGCCTTCAAAATAGGTGGTCAGCAGCAGTTTCACCTGGCCCTGGAGCGCATCGTAAGCAGGTTTATATGCGTCCAGCCACGCCTGCGGCAGTTCCAGCACCAGCGCCGGTTCGTCAATCTGTACCCACTCAATACCGCGTTTTGCCAGTTCTGCCAGAACCTGCTGATAAACCGGCAGAATATCGTTCAGCAGGCTCAGGCGGTCAAACTGTTCACCTTTCACTTTCCCCAGCCACAGATAGGTAACCGGCCCCAGAAGCACAGGTTTCACCTTGTGACCCAACGCCAGCGCCTCGTCTACTTCATCCAGCAGCTGCGTCCAGGTCAGTTTGAACTGTTGGCCTTTAACGAATTCCGGCACCATGTAGTGATAGTTGGTGTTAAACCATTTGGTCATTTCTGCCGCCGCCGCAGGTTCACCTGTTGGCGCACGACCGCGACCAATACGGAACAGAGTGTCGATATCCACCGAACCGTCTTTATTCTGATGACGCGCCGGAACGTTACCCAGCAGCAGGCTGGTGGTCAGAACATGATCGTACCAGGCAAAATCGCCCACCGGCAGCAGGTCGATACCCGCCTGCTTTTGTTGATCCCAGTGACGAGCACGCAATTCACGCCCTACTGCCAGTAATTCTTCACGCGTGGAGTTCCCCGCCCAATAACTTTCTTGCGCTTTTTTCAGCTCGCGACGCAGGCCAACGCGAGGGAAACCGAGGGTGTGATTCAATATTGTCATTTTTCTTCCTCTAATTATATGTAAATCCTATGGATTTTGAATTTAGGGAAGGCGGCAAGTTTATTCATCCCCGGGAGCTTACTGAAGTAAGTGACCGGGGTGGAGAAACGCAGCCAACGCACCATAAATTTAAAAGACGAAGGATTTTAGCCGTCCAGATGTTTACACATCCATAATTGGCGGTTACTGTATATTCCTCAAGCGCAAATTATTCATGCCGAAGTGAAGGACTTTCATGATCGAAGTAAAACACCTGAAAACGCTACAAGCGTTGCGGAATTGCGGCTCGCTCGCAGCCGCTGCGGCGACGTTGCATCAGACGCAATCCGCCCTGTCTCACCAGTTTAGCGATCTGGAACAACGCCTTGGCTTCCGGCTATTTGTGCGTAAAAGCCAGCCGCTACGTTTTACGCCGCAGGGAGAAATCCTGTTGCAACTGGCAAACCAGGTACTGCCGCAAATCAGTCAGGCACTGCAAGCCTGCAATGAACCGCAGCAAACGCGCCTGCGTATTGCCATTGAGTGCCATAGCTGTATTCAGTGGCTGACACCCGCGTTAGAAAATTTCCATAAGAACTGGCCGCAGGTCGAGATGGATTTTAAATCAGGCGTAACGTTTGACCCGCAGCCTGCGTTGCAGCAGGGCGAGCTGGATCTGGTGATGACCTCCGATATTCTGCCGCGCAGTGGCCTGCATTATTCGCCGATGTTCGATTATGAGGTGCGTCTGGTGTTAGCACCTGACCACCCACTGGCGGCGAAAACGCGAATCACACCGGAAGATCTCGCCAGCGAAACGCTGCTGATTTATCCGGTGCAGCGCAGCCGACTGGATGTCTGGCGCCATTTTCTTCAGCCGGCAGGCGTCAGCCCGTCACTGAAAAGCGTCGATAACACCTTATTGTTGATTCAGATGGTTGCCGCGCGGATGGGTATTGCCGCTCTGCCGCATTGGGTGGTGGAGAGTTTTGAGCGCCAGGGTCTGGTGGTGACCAAAACCCTGGGCGAAGGCCTGTGGAGCCGACTATACGCCGCCGTGCGCGATGGCGAGCAGCGTCAGCCAGTGACAGAAGCGTTTATTCGCTCGGCACGCAATCACGCCTGCGATCATCTGCCGTTTGTAAAGAGCGCGGAGCGACCCACTTCCGATGCACCCACAGTGAGGCCAGGATCACCAGCGCGCCTGTGATAAATGTTGGCCAGTTCGGCTGTTGATGCCAGATAGCCAGGTTAACCAGCAGCCCTGCCGGAACGTGCATATTATTCATAATACCCAGCGTTCCGGCGTCCACCTGCGTCGCGCCGTAGTTCCACATAAAGTAGCCAATCCCTGAAGCCACCACGCCAAGAAATACCAGAATGCTCCATTGCAGCGTTGTTTCCGGCATTTTCTGCGTATTGCCCAGAAAGAACCATGCAATCACCGCCACCAGGAACGCGCCGAGATAGAACCACGCAAAGGCGTTGTGCTGCGGCATCGGGCGGGTTTCCATCAGGCGTTTATAACCCACCATGCCAATCGCAAAGGTGATATTGGAGAGCTGCACCAGCAGCAGGCCAGTCCAGAAATGGTCGGTGACCTGATCATAGCGAATAATCCCGGCACCAATCACCGCCAGCAAGGCGCTAAAGGCATAGCCCCAGCGCAGACGACGTCTGCTCATAATGTCATAAATCAGCGTGATGTAGAGCGGCGTCAGCACGGTAAACAGCAGCAGTTCAGAGACCGTCAGGTAGAGATAGGCGCGGAAACTCAGCATATACATAATGCCAAGTTGCATCGCGCCCACCAGCATATACAGGCCAATGGTTTTCAGGCTATTGCCACGGGTACGCAGAAACGGCAGAAAAACGAGTGCCGCCAGACCAACGCGTACCAGCACCGCAAAATAGCTATCGACGTGCCCCGCAAGGTACTCGCCATAAAAGCTAAAGGAGAAGGCCCACAGAATCGTGGTGATGATAAGTAGCGCCACAATGGAAAACTCTTTGATTAACGAGTATCCATTGTAGCGAAGTATTAGGTTGACAACTGACCAAATAAAGAACGATTACGATAAATAGAGCTTACGCAGATAATGCGGCACCGCGTCTTCGGCGTTAGTGCCAATCACTTCCAGCTCCGGATGCAGATCTTTCAGGCGCTGGTGCGCACTGCCCATAATGCAGCCTTTCCCCGCCATCGACAGCATTTCGGCGTCGTTCATCCCGTCACCAAACGCAATGCAATCCTTCAGGCTGTAGCCCAGTTTCTTCGCCACCGCTTCCAGCGCATGACCTTTAGAAACGCCGCCAGCCATCACTTCCAGACAAGTCAAAGTAGAGAAACTGACGTTGACGCGATCGCCCCAGCGAGCATTGATTGCTTGCTCCAGCGGTAACAATTTTTCATGGGAGTCGCAGGTGAAGAACACTTTGCTGACGCCTTCCGGCTCCAGCAAACCCGGCTCATACAGCGCATATTTAAATACTGCTTCTTTAAAAAAGCGCATCTCCTCCGGACGGTGGCGATTCATAAACCATTCATCATCACGATAAACATTAGTAATGATGTCCGGGTTGTCGTTGACCACGCCAAACAGGTCGCTGGCAATGTCATGATCCAGGTTATGCGCGAAAATCAGATTGCCATCCAGATCGTGCACGCGCGCGCCATTGGAGGTAATCATGTAAGACTTAATCTCCAGATTATCGCGAATTTGCCCCACGTCGACGTGGTGGCGACCCGTCGCAAACACAAAGTTGATGCCACGCGCGGTGAGCAGTTTCAGGGTTTCTTTGGCGTAAGGGGATAACGTATGGTCGGGAGAAAGTAACGTACCATCTAAATCAGACGCAACAACCTGATACATAAGAAATTTAAACCTCTATAGAGCGATTTCCGCTGGGTGAGTTATGCCGGTTGAAAAATTCAACGATGGCGTGGAGCGCGACTGAGCGCATTGCGTCCTTTTCAAAAAGGATCTCATGGTACGCACCTTTAATTACCAGCGGTCGCTCCCCTTCTACAGGATGACCCGCTGCGGCGCGGAGTTCACAAAAACGGTCGTGCATACGGTTATCCACCACGCGTTCCTCTTCAGCCTGCAAGAGAAGCGTTGGCGTGGCGTCATCACCCGCACCGGCTAACACCTGTTCGCCGGCCAGAATACTTTCGCGTACCCAATGGTAGGTCGGCCCACCGACGCGAATCGTTGGGTCATCAGCATAGAAACGTAAATTACGTCGATATCGTTGCCTGCTGTGGGTCAGTACATTGATGGTAAACGGCAGCGCGCGCCAGCGCCCGGTGCCAATCGCATAGCCATCACGAAAACGTGGATGCGCTTCTGCCCAGTTAAGGATCTGCCGCGCCATAAATGATGGCATACGAATCACAATCCCAAACATTGGCGCAGTTAGCGCAATGGCATCGCACACACCAGGGTGACGTTGCAGAAACAGCGTGGAAATCGCACCGCCCATCGAGTGCGCCAGTATATAGCGTTTACGCCACGGACCAGGCTGAACTTCTTGTTGCCAGAACGCCGCCAGATCATCAACATAATCATTAAAGCGATTAACATGACCAAGATGCGGATCGGCTAACAGTCGACCGGAACGCCCCTGACCGCGATGGTCGATGATTAAGACATCAAACCCCAGATGGAACAGGTCGTAGGCCAGCTCCGCATACTTTACATAGCTCTCAATACGCCCCGGACAAATGACGACCACCCGATCATGTTGTTGAGCGCGAAAGCGGACAAAACGCACCGGAATGTCATCCACGCCGATAAACTCTGCTTCGTCCCGCTGACGCCAGAAGTCAGTCAGTGGCCCCATCGTAAAAGCAGCAAACGCTTTTTCTCTTGTTTCCCAGTCTTTTTGCTGCTGAAACATCGGGTAATCTGCCTCTTAAACCACGTAAAATCGTTTTTTTAAGCGTGCCTGACACAACGCTGCGACAGTAGCGTATTGTGGCACAAAAATAGACTATCCGGGAGATTCCCATGACCTTTGAATGGTGGTTCGCCTACTTACTGACATCGATCATTTTAAGCCTCTCGCCAGGCTCTGGCGCAATCAACACCATGACCACCTCGCTCAACCACGGTTATCGCGGCGCGGTGGCGTCTATTGCAGGGCTTCAGACCGGACTGGCGATTCATATTGTGCTGGTTGGCGTGGGTTTGGGGACACTATTTTCCCGCTCGGTTATTGCTTTTGAAGTGTTGAAGTGGGCAGGCGCGGCTTACCTGATTTGGCTGGGAATACAGCAGTGGCGCGCCGCTGGTGCAATTGATCTTAAATCGCTGACGCCTACCCAATCGCGCCGCCACCTGTTCCAGCGGTCAGTGTTTGTGAATCTTACTAATCCCAAAAGTATTGTGTTTCTGGCGGCGCTATTTCCGCAATTCATCATGCCGCAGCAACCGCAACTGATGCAGTATATTGTGCTCGGCGTCACCACTATTGTGGTCGATATTATTGTGATGATCGGTTACGCCACCCTCGCCCAACGAATCGCTCTCTGGATTAAAGGGCCGAAGCAGATGAAGGCGCTGAATAAGATATTCGGCTCGCTATTTATGCTGGTGGGGGCGCTGTTGGCATCGGCAAGACATGCCTGAAAATAATGTCGGATGCGGCGTAAACGCCTTATCCGACCAACTCTGATGATGCGTCTGGCATCAACGCGAAATAATCAAATGAATGCCAAATCCGGCAAATAACGCTCCGGCAAAACCGTCGATCCACTTCGCCAGACGTTGATAACCCCTGCGCATTTGCGGTAGCGCAAACAGGCTGGCAACAACGGTAAACCACGCCAGCGTTTCGACAATAATCAGCGCGAAAATGCCCCAGCGTTCGGTGGTGCCGACGTTATCGCCGACAAACAGCGAGAACACCGAGCCAAAGTAGATAATCGCTTTCGGATTGGCGAGATTGGTCAGCAAGCCTTTCAGGAAACTGCGTCCGCTTTTCGCCAGTTCCACCTGTGGCGCAGGCGCAGAAACAGCCTCTTTTTTCAGCGCACCGCGCAGCATCTGGTAACCCATCCAGCAAAGATACAGACCACCGCCAACCATAATTAGCGTATGCAGCCAGGCCATTTTTTCGATAATCAGATGCAGGCCAAGCAGCGCGATTCCTGCCCAGACCATTACGCCGCAGGTAATGCCCAGCACGCCCATCATCGCTTCTTTACGGGAACGACTAACGGCGGTCTGAGAGACAAAAAAGAAATCGGGGCCGGGGCTCATAAGCGCCACAATGTGCACCATGGCAACGGTGAGAAATAACATCAACATACATTTGACTCGCGGGGAAAACGTTTACGGAGTGTTCATCCTGGCACTTTTTTATGCCGTTGACTACTCTTCGTCATCGCCGTCGACATGAGCGCGGATCAGCGTCATAAACGGTTTACCAAAGCGTTCCAGCTTGCGCATCCCGACACCGTTTACACTCAACATTTCGCTGGCGGTGATCGGCATTTGCTCTGCCATCTCAATCAGTGTCGCATCGTTAAACACCACATACGGCGGAACATTGCTTTCATCGGCAATCGATTTACGCAGTTTGCGTAATTTGGCGAACAGTTTGCGATCATAATTGCCGCCGAAGGATTTCTGCATCGCTTTCGGTTTGAGTGCCACAATACGCGGCACGGCGAGTTGCAAAGAGGATTCGCCACGCAGCACCGGACGCGCGGCCTCTGTCAGTTGTAGCGCAGAATGCTGGGCGATATTTTGCGTCACCAGACCGAGGTGAATCAGTTGACGGATCACGCTCACCCAGTGTTCATGACTTTTATCACGCCCCATGCCGTAAACTTTCAGTTTGTCATGACCATAGTCGCGGATACGCTGATTATTAGCGCCGCGAATCACTTCCACCACATAGCCCATACCAAACCGCTGATTCACACGACCAATGGTAGAAAGCGCAATCTGCGCATCGGTTGAACCATCGTATTGCTTCGGCGGATCGAGGCAGATATCGCAGTTCCCACACGGTTCCTGACGCCCTTCGCCAAAGTAGTTCAGCAGTACCAGACGACGACAGGTTTGCGCTTCGGCAAACGCGCCCATCGCATTCAGTTTATGGCGCTCGATATCCTGTAGCTGCCCCTGCGGCTTTTCTTCCAGACAGCGGCGCAACCACGCCATATCTGCCGGATCGTAAAACAGCATCGCTTCCGCTGGCAGGCCGTCACGCCCGGCGCGACCTGTTTCCTGATAGTAGGATTCAATATTGCGCGGAATATCAAAGTGCACCACGAAGCGAACGTTAGGCTTATTGATTCCCATGCCGAAGGCCACGGTAGCCACCACGATTTGCAGGTCATCACGCTGGAATTTTTCCTGCACGTCGGCACGGACATCGTTTTCCAGCCCTGCGTGATACGCCGCTGCGCTAATACCCCGACTTTGCAGGCGCGCAGCGGTGTCTTCTACTTTCGCACGGCTATTGCAGTAAATAATCCCCGACTTACCGCGTTGTTCCTGAACGTAACGCATCAGTTGATCGAGTGGTTTAAATTTCTCCATCAACATGTAGCGAATATTCGGGCGGTCAAAACTACTGATTTGGATCAGCGGATCATTAAGCCCCAGCAGGCGCACGATATCTTGCCGCGTGGTGTCATCGGCAGTAGCGGTTAACGCCATAAACGGCAACGTCGGGAAACGCTGGCGCAACTGGCCGAGCGCGGCATATTCCGGGCGGAAATCGTGACCCCATTGGGAAATACAATGCGCTTCATCAACGGCTAATAAGACAGGATTCCAGTGCGCCAGATGCTCAAGGAAGTTATCCAGCATCAGGCGTTCCGGCGCGATATATAGCAGGCGAATTTGCCCGGTACGGCAGCCTGTCATCACTTCAAGCTGCTGCTCGCGGTTCTGCGTCGAGTTAAGGCACGCCGCCGCCACACCGTTGGCTTGCAGTTGATCCACCTGATCTTTCATCAACGAAATTAGCGGTGAAACAACGACAGTAAGACCGTTCAATAACAACGCAGGGATTTGATAGCACAGGGATTTTCCGCCGCCAGTTGGCATGACGACGAGGCAATCGCGACCGGAAAGTACGGTGTCGATAATTTCTTCCTGACCGGGGCGAAACTGTTGGTAGCCAAAGGTTTCTTGTAAAACCTGTTTAGCTCCGAACTCCAGATTCAACACTTCCGCCTGCGCCACATTCACCCCAATTGCCTGAAATAAAAACAGGCGCTATTTTCAGCGCCTGCGCAAGAAACTGCAATGCTTTTAGTTTCTGAGAGGGTAATACTGGATGCTGGATTCCAGATTTGCCAACCACTCAACCGTTCATCAAAACAAGTCGTTTAGCATAACCCCCACACCGACGCGGGTCTGGTTAAAGTTATAGTCGATAAGCGATTCGCCGTAACCGCTGTAGACTTGGGTATAAAGTCGCACATGTTTGGTGATCGGGTAACTTAAGCCTAACTCCGCACCACCGTAACCGGTGTTCCAGTTGTACTGTCCTTTCGCGCTCAATACGGCATCACCCAGGTGGTAGCCGATTTTAAGCTGGTAGTACCCCATATATTTGGTGATATCCGGGTTATCGTCTGTATTACCCACTACATACCACGGTTTGACTTCCACCAGCCAGTTGCCGTTTTCTGCCATCAGGCGGGTATAGATACGGTTCCAGCTACGGGACGTCGGGTCAGATCGCCCGTTTGAATCGTGGTTGTAGCCCATTTCCACATCGCGCAGTGTCCAGCCAGCAAAGCGGTAATCGGTAGCAAAACCGAGGAATAATTGCGGTTCGTAATTAGTTTCACGAAACGGCGATGACTCTTCGCTATTAGAAAGCTGCCACCAGGATTTCTGGGTGTAAGACGCACCCAGTACAGAGTTTGCTCCCAAAATCCCACGCCAAAGCGGAAACGCCAGACTTAACTGGAACTTTACTTCATCCTTACGCGCGTTTTCTGCCCAGTCGTAACTGGCAATCGCTTCTTTATTCAGATCGCTGGTCTGGGTATAGATGATGTAGTTGGTGTCATAAGGATAAAGGGTGAAAGGATTATCATGTTCCTGCAACATATTGGCGATAATACTACCGCGCACAACAGGCGCATCATGCACCTCTTTCACCGTTGCCTCTTGTGCATGTACCGCCAGCGGCAGCATATATACAGGCAACAACCAGCCCAGAAGAGTCCGCATCGGTCATGTTCTCCGTGACGAATTATTGATTAGATGAATATTTCTGCAGGCTATTCTACATACTTAACTCAATTGCCGTTAGTTATCCCTTCCTAAAGTAGAAACCAACAACAAAGAAGCATAAAATCAACATTTCATTAACTATTGAAGTGTAAGGATGATATGTCTGCCGTACTGACTGCTGAACAAGCCCTGAAATTAGTGGGTGAAATGTTTGTCTATCACATGCCGTTTAACCGGGCATTGGGGATGGAACTGGAGCGTTACGAAAAAGAATTTGCGCAGCTGGCCTTTAATAATCAGCCAATGATGGTCGGTAACTGGGCGCAAAGTATTTTGCACGGCGGGGTGATTGCGTCGGCGCTGGATGTCGCCGCTGGCCTGGTATGTGTAGGCAGCACTTTAACGCGTCACGAAACCATTAATGAAGATGAACTGCGTCAGCGGCTATCGCGGATGGGAACCATAGATCTTCGCGTCGATTATCTGCGTCCAGGCAGGGGTGAGCGTTTTACAGCCACCAGTAGCCTGTTACGTGCGGGTAATAAAGTCGCCGTCGCCCGTGTCGAACTGCACAATGAAGAACAGCTTTATATTGCCAGTGCTACCGCCACCTATATGGTAGGTTGAAAATCTAAAAGCAGGTAAACTGCTTAAACTGATGACAAACGCAAATTGCCTGATGCGCTACGCTTATCTGGTCTACCAGAGAAATGCAATGTATTGAATTTGCATCCTTTTGTAGGTTGGGTAAGGCATGAACAAAGCGCACTTTGTCAGCCATCTGAGCAGGTAAACTGCAATTAACAACAAAAAATGAGTTTTCCAATGGATACAAAACAAACGCGGCAGGGCGTATTACTCGCTCTTGCCGCTTATTTTATTTGGGGTATTGCACCTGCGTACTTCAAACTGATTTATTACGTACCTGCTGATGAGATCCTGACGCATCGTGTAATCTGGTCGTTTTTCTTTATGGTGGTGTTGATGAGCATCAGCCGCCAGTGGTCCTATTTAAAAACCCTGATTCAGACGCCGAAGAAAATATTTATGCTGGCAGTCTCTGCTGTGCTAATTGGTGGCAACTGGTTACTGTTTATCTGGGCAGTGAACAATCACCATATGCTGGAGGCCAGCCTTGGATACTTTATTAATCCACTGGTGAATATATTGCTGGGGATGATTTTCCTCGGCGAGCGATTCCGCCGGATGCAATGGCTGGCAGTGATTCTGGCGATTTGTGGTGTGCTGGTCCAGCTCTGGACTTTTGGTTCGCTGCCAATCATCGCGCTGGGTCTGGCATTTAGTTTTGCCTTCTACGGCCTGGTACGCAAAAAGATTGCGGTAGAAGCACAAACCGGCATGTTAATTGAAACCATGTGGTTGCTGCCCGTGGCGGCGATTTACCTGTTTGCTATTGCTGATAGTTCTACCAGCCATATGGGGCAAAACCCAATGTCGCTAAATTTACTGCTGATCGCCGCCGGTATTGTTACTACCGTACCGCTGTTGTGTTTTACCGCCGCCGCCACGCGCCTGCGTCTCTCAACGTTAGGCTTTTTCCAGTATATTGGCCCGACGCTGATGTTCCTGCTGGCTGTGACGTTTTATGGTGAAAAACCGGGTGCCGATAAGATGGTGACTTTCGCCTTTATTTGGGTGGCGCTGGCAATTTTTGTGATGGATGCAATTTATACGCAGCGTAGAACGTCCAAATAAAAAATAAATATATTCTGAAAAAAATATGCCGACTCTTGCATGAGAGTGGGCATATTGCCATGCTGACAGGAGACTCACACAAGGATGTAAAATTTATGTTGCGTATATTTATCCCAACATCTAACGGTAAGATTTCCAGACGTCGTTATATATTTTCATTTATTTTAATAAATTTCATTTTTGCCTTTCTTATTATCTTTTTTAACGATGGGGACGCAGGTTTTCTTGTTATTGTCTCTACCATCGCACTCCATTATCTCGTCATCAACATGAATTGCCAACGACTCCGTGATAGTGGTTTCATATATATAAAAACTTATGTTTTTGGTACATTAGCAGTATATATCATCTCTATCATCACAATGATAGCCGAACATTTTGATTGTTCAGGCAATGGTTCGATGATTTTTTTGATTTGTTATTTTTCCACTTTCAGTATGCTAATGCTTGCACCTACTGATTCATCAAAACAATAGTTATGGAGTATTTATGAGTAAGGAATATATGAACGATGGTTCATTAAGTGAAAAATGGAAATACCGATTTAACTTTTATGATCAACATGGCTTTCCTGGATTCTGGGGGGCAACACCAGAATATAAAGCAGCATTTAAAACATTAAAAGTAAGACAACGATTAACTATTCAAATGAATTTCATTGCTTTCTTCTGTTCCTGGATCTATTTATTTGTTCTGGGATTATGGAAAAAAGCAATTATAGTTCTATTACTTGGCATTCTATCTCTATTTGTTGGTGCACTAATTGGCGTTAACATTCTGGGAATTGCCGTAGCAGCCTATGTTGCTGTTAACACGAACAAATGGTTTTATGAGAAAGAGGTAAAAGGTTTAAATACCTGGAGCCTTTGAATAACAGGTGGCTTAGCCAGGCTAAGCCACCGCCTTCTTTTTACAGCCAGTTCTTGCGCTTAAAGTACAGATACGGTGCCAGGCCCGCGAGGATCATAAAGATAATCGCGCCAGGGTAGCCGAAACTCCACTTCAGTTCCGGCATAAACTCAAAGTTCATCCCGTAGCTGGAAGCGACCAGCGTCGGCGGCAGGAACACGACGGATACCACCGAGAAGATTTTGATGATGCGGTTCTGCTCGATGTTGATAAAGCCCATCGCCGCCTGCATCAGGAAGTTCACCTTCTGGAACAGGGATTCGTTATGCGGCAGCAGGGATTCGATATCTCGCAGGATTTCACGCGCCTGCTCCAGTTGCCCACCCGGTAAGCGTGCTTTACGTACCAGGAAGTTGAGCGCGCGCTGGGTATCCATCAGACACAGGCGAACTTTCCAGCCGATATCTTCCAGTTCCGCCAGCGTGGAGAGCGCCTCGTCGTACTCATCGCCCTGATGCCCTTCCATAATTACCCGGCTCAACTGCTCCAGGTCGCTGTAGATATTTTCAATTTCATCTGCCAACTGTTCGATTTTGGTTTCGAACAGATCCAGCAGCAGCTCGTAGGCATTACCGTCTACCATCGACTGGCTACGGGCACGCATACGATACAGACGGAATGCAGGCAGTTCACGCTCACGCAGAGTAAACAGACGACCATCACGGATGGTAAATGCCACAGTGGAGTTACCGGCGTGATCTTCCGCATCTTCAAAGAAGAAGAAGGAGTGAATATGCAGGCCGTCATCGTCTTCAAAGAAACGTGCCGATGCTTCGATGTCTTCCAGTTCCGGGCGGGTTGCCAGGCTCTGACCAAGTTCAGATTGTACGCGCAGTCGCTCGTCGTCGTCCGGTTCGACAAGATCAATCCATACTGCATTTACAAGGGGTTGTGACTCTTCGACTTCCAGCCGGGTCAGTCGGTTATTTTCCAGTTGAAATGCGCTCAGCATGACCGGGACTCCCAATGCTTAAAATATCGGACAGTTCGGTGGGCACACAGAAACAAATTGGGTTTCAGACCATTAAACAGCCTGACTCAGCGCGACGGGAAAAATTGAGGTCGCTGACAACCGCTAAGGCTATCAGCAAAAAGGGATAGCCTTAGGAGTTGATCCTGGATGACAGGATAGTGAGCCAGTATCTACTGGGTGTGTCCAAGGCGAATGTCCTCTTAGAGTGATCGTGCGCGCATGTTACGCCAGCAAAATTTTGCCGTCAACACGCAACAGAACACCACAGAACAATAGTTGAACTTCGCGCTTTTTGGTACTCGTCAAGGTCGCTAACAGGATAAAAAAATCCCACATCCAGGACCTATAATGGCGCATCGGCTACTCATTGGTAAAGGAATGATCACCTTGAATCTCAAACGGATTTTTCTCGCCCTCACCTTACTCCCCTTATTTGCTGTTGCCGCTGATGACTGCGTACTCTCTGATCCGACGCTGACCGTGCAGGCGTATACCGTTAATCCTCAAACCGAACGGGTGAAAATGTACTGGCAAAAAGCCAATGGCGAAGCGTGGGGAACGTTACATTCGCTGCTGGCTGATGTTAATAGTCAGGATCAGGTTCAGATGGTGATGAACGGCGGCATCTATGATGAAAGCTATGCGCCGCTTGGTTTGTACATCGAAAACGGTCAGCAGAAGGTGGCGCTAAATCTCGCCTCAGGGGAAGGGAACTTCTTTATCCGTCCTGGCGGCGTGTTTTATGTCGCGGGAGATAAATTCGGCATCGTTCGTCTGGATGAATTTAAAGCAAGTAAAGAAATTCAGTTTGCGGTGCAGTCAGGGCCAATGTTGTTAGAAAACGGGGTCATAAATACACGTATTCACCCGAATGTTGCCTCACGCAAAATTCGTAACGGTGTAGGGATTAATAAACAAGGGAACGCCGTGTTTTTGTTGAGCCAGCAGGCGACAAATTTTTATGATTTTGCCTGTTATGCCAAAGCGAAACTGGACGTAGAGCAGCTGCTTTATCTTGATGGCACGATTTCACATATGTATATGAAAGGCGGGGCAATCCCGTGGCAACGCTATCCTTTTGTTACCATGATTTCCGTCGAGCGGAAAGGTTAGAATGATAGTTTTGTGTCAGATACTTAATATGGTGCTGATGCCGGATGCGGCGTAAACGCCTTATCCGGCCTACCGGGTGCAATTCTCGTAGGCCGGATAAGGTGCGCAGCACCGCATCCGGCAACGTAATCGTAAATTACACCGTCTCCAGCCGGGCGTAAGCCGCTACCAGCCATTTAATACCCTGGCCCTGGAATGCCACCTGCAAACGACTATGTTCGCCGCTACCTTCCATATTAACGATAGTTCCTTCACCGAACTTGGCGTGACGCACGCGCTGACCGAGCTTGTAGCCGCTGTCGTTCTCAACCATCGGCGTACCCATGCGCTGATGGCTAACCGGGCGGCTTACCGTGGCGCGCAGGCGCACCTCTTCCACACACTCCTCCGGCAGCTCGCCAATAAATCGCGACGGGCGATGGTAAACTTCTTTGCCATACAGACGGCGGGTTTCCGCGTAGGTCAGCGTCAGTTTCTGCATCGCACGGGTTACGCCAACGTAGGCCAGACGGCGTTCTTCCTCCAGACGCCCGCCTTCATCCAGCGACATCTGGCTTGGGAACATGCCCTCTTCCATACCGACAATAAACACCTGCGGAAACTCCAGGCCTTTTGCCGAGTGTAGCGTCATCAGCTGTACCGCATCCTGCCAGGTATCCGCCTGCCCTTCACCTGCTTCGAGCGCCGCATGGGAGAGGAACGCCTGTAGCGGCATTAAATCTTCGTCTTCTTCGTTGTAGCTGAACTGGCGCGTTGCCGTCACCAGTTCCTCTAAGTTTTCGATACGCGTCTGGCCTTTTTCGCCTTTCTCCTGCTCGTACATGGTGCGCAGGCCGGAGTCTTTAATTACCCGGTCAGTCTGTACATGCAGCGGCATATCGGCGGTTTCTTGCGCTAAGGCGTCGATCAGTTCCATAAACCGCTGTAAGGCGCTGGCAGCACGTCCGGCGAGGGCTTTTTCCTGCAACAGTTCACGACATGCCTGCCAGAGTGTTAACTGGCGATCGCGCGATGTCTGACGTACCACGTCCAGCGTCCGGTCACCAATACCACGCGTTGGCGTATTGACCACGCGCTCAAATGCCGCGTCATCGTTACGGTTGGCGATCAGGCGCAGATACGAGAGCGCATCTTTGATTTCCTGACGTTCGAAGAAGCGCATACCGCCATAAATACGATACGGCATACTGGCCTGCAATAAGGCTTCTTCCAGTACACGCGACTGGGCGTTGCTACGGTAGAGAATGGCGCACTCAGCGAGCGCCCCGCCGTTGTCCTGCCAGGTTTTGATGCGGTTAACGACAAAACGCGCTTCGTCGAGTTCGTTAAAGGCGCAATAGAGGGAAATCGGCTCACCGTCCGCGCCATCAGTCCACAGTTTTTTACCCAGACGCCCGTTGTTGTTTTCAATCAGGGCGTTGGCGGCGCTCAGAATGTTGCTGGTTGAGCGGTAGTTCTGCTCCAGACGAATAGTTTCGGCACCGGGGAAATCATTGAGGAAACGCTGAATATTCTCTACCTGCGCCCCACGCCAGCCGTAGATTGACTGGTCGTCATCACCAACAATCATCACTTTGCCGGTATCGCCCGCCAGCAGACGGATCCACGCGTACTGAATGTTGTTGGTATCCTGGAATTCATCCACCAGAATGTTGGTAAAACGTTCGCGGTAGTGTTGAAGGATATGTGGCTTGTTAAGCCACAGTTCGTGGGCGCGAAGCAATAGTTCGGCGAAGTCCACCAGGCCTGCGCGGTCACACGCTTCCTGATACGCCTGATAAACCTTCTGCCAGGTCTGCTCCACCGGATTACCGTAGC
Organism: Escherichia sp. Marseille-Q3837; assembly: GCF_916618735.1. Lineage (NCBI taxonomy): Bacteria > Pseudomonadati > Pseudomonadota > Gammaproteobacteria > Enterobacterales > Enterobacteriaceae > Escherichia > Escherichia sp. Marseille-Q3837. The sequence goes on from NZ_CAKAKC010000001.1 coordinate 858,284, forward strand.
TTTGAATATGATGCGGGCGCAGCCCTTCATCTTTCTGGCTGTTGATGTACCACATTGCCTGACGTGGCGGCCACTGCTTCTCGTCGAGATTCATTGCCTTGATCAGACGTTTAAGCAAGCGCAATTGGTCTTCGCTATCGAGGATCTGAAAATCCTGCGGTAGATTGGCGTCCATATGGTGCGCACGTAGCAGGCGGTGCGCCAGCCCGTGGAAAGTACCGACCCACATGCCGCCCTGGCTGGTGCCCATCAGTTGCCCGATACGATGACGCATCTCCGCCGCCGCTTTGTTGGTAAACGTCACCGCCATAATCGAGTACGGCGAGCAGTTTTCCACGCTCATCAGCCAGGCGATACGATGCACCAGTACGCGCGTCTTACCACTGCCCGCGCCCGCCAGCACCAGAAGATTGCTGCGTGGCGCGGCCACCGCTTCGCGCTGTTTGTCATTAAGGCTTTCGAGCAGGTAAGAAACGTCCATTGGCACCGCCGCGTAAAAATAGGTTGGGCGGAGAAGCGCAACGCCCTCCGCCAAAAAGCTGGGTATATATACAGATTTGCTGATTATATCAGCGAGGTCAGAGATGCCAACCGGGAAATTTCCAGATGCGGGAGTAAACGGCTGTCCCAGGTTTGCATCAGGCAGCCATTTTCCGGCCTGATCCAACAGGCCTGCATTCCGCTGCGGATCGCCCCACCCACGTCGGTGGTAAGATCGTCACCTACATGTAAGATCTCGCCGATCGGCACATTGAGTTTTTCTGCCGCCAGAAAGTACATATCGCTGAATGGTTTCGAGCGCCCGTGCGGGCCAGCGCGCAGCACAAACTCAAAGTAGTCGCCCAGACCAAACAGTTCCGGCTGCGCGTTACCGTTGGTGATCGCTACCAGCGGCCATTTCTTCGCCAGCTGTTTTAAGGTGTCGTGGGTTTGCTGCGGAACATCGATTCGGCTGCGCCATTTGGCAAAGTTGATCATCGCCGCGTGTGCGCCTGCGCTGGCTTCTTCCGCGCTCAGCCCGGCGTCAAGCATCGCTTGTTCAATCGAGCGAAAGCGCCAGCGCGTCACGTCGTGATAAATCTCGGGTTCCGCTTCCCGTACCGCCTGGCGCAGACGTTGCAGATCTTCATTCTGGAAGCTGCGCAGCGCCGGATGATAATTTTGCACAAAAGTCAGCGCCTCCCGCTCGGTGCGCAAAATCACCGGACGGTTGTCGTAAAGGGTATCATCCAGGTCAAAGGTGAGCGCCGAGATGCGCCCCAAAGGCCGGTAAAAACGCATTATTTCCCCCGTTTGGCGCGTGGATGCGCCGCATCATACACCGAGGCAAGGTGTTGAAAATCAAGATGAGTATAGATTTGTGTGGTTGAGAGATTGGCATGACCCAACAGCTCTTGCACACCACGCAGATCACCACTCGACTCCAGCATATGCGTGGCGAATGAGTGACGTAATTTATGCGGGTGAACGTGATTATTCAGCCCCTGTTTTATGCCCCATTCGGCAAAGCGTTTCTGCACATTACGCGCGGAGATACGCTTGCCCAGTTTCGACAGGAAAAGCGCGTCGTCTTCGCTACCAAACAGGTCACGCAAATCAAGCCAGTGCTCAATCCACGCTACGGCGTTGCGACCAATCGGCAGGCGGCGCTCTTTGCTGCCTTTCCCCATCACCCACACTTCGCCGGACTCCAGGTCGAGGTGTTTGATATCCAGCCCCACCAGTTCGGACAGACGCAGACCCGCGCCGTACATCACTTCCAGCATTGCACGGTCGCGTACAGCAAGGGGATCGTTGATATCAATATCCAGCAGCCGATTCATATCATCGACATCGATATTTTTCGGCAGATGACGCGGCGCTTTCGGTGCCGAAACACCTTTCGCCGGGTTAGCTTTGAGTTCGTTCTGGCTGACCAGCCAGTCAAAAAAGCTACGTAGCGCGGAAAGCCGTAATGCGAGGCTTGCCGCGCCCAGCCCCTTACGGCGACTGCGTACAGCAAAATTGCGCACCATCGTCACATCACATTGCTGCCAGCTTTGCAGGCCGTTTTCACTGGCAAAATCAATGATCGCCTCAAGCTGGCGCTGGTAGTTAACCAGGGTAATTGGGCTAAGCTGACGCTCTACGCCGAGATAACGTAGGTAGCGTTCCACATCGGTATGTAAATCGGTCATACGCGTTCAATCCAACGCTCCAGAAGCTCCGGCATCATCAGCGCAATTTCATGGAGTAACTGCGTTCCCTGCCCTTGTTGATAATGGTTGGCATCGCGACTGGTGAACAGCACCACACCAAGATCAGCATCACTTCCCAGCATCGACATCGCCACCGACCCCACCGCTTTCGCTTCCGGCAGCACCACCAGCAGTTCCGGCCCGTTAAGCGGCCCCAGATAATGCTGTTCCTGCCCCAGACGCTGAATACGCAGCGGTTCGAAAGCCTGACGGCTTAATGCCAGATGGGTATGGTTCGACGGCGCACCTAAACGCCAGCGATCCGGAAACAGGCGCACACTCGCGCCAGCCAGGCCGAGATCGCGAGCCCAGCGGTGAAAGCGCATTAGCATATCGTCGAGGCTGCTGGCGGCAGTAAGAGTGCGCTGCAAATAGAGTAAGCGATAAAACAGGCCTTCGTTAGCGATAGCCTGTTCCATCAACAGCGCCATGTTCTCTTCCAGAACATGAATATGGTTACGCGCGCGAGCCATATGCCATTCGACGAGTGAAACGGTGCCACGTACCGGATGCGGCACACGAATTGACTCTACTGCGTGCGCATTGCGGATAAAAAACTCAGGATTTTTAATCAGATAATCGACAACCGCCCGGTCATCAAGCTCCGTGAGTGTTTCCTGTAGTTCTTCCCCTGGTTGCTTCATAGATGAATAAATCCGTCGTAAACATGTACTGCCGGACCCGTCATATATAACGGATGACCCGGACCTTTCCAGGCAATATCAAGGCGACCGCCAGGGAGTTCCACACGAACTTCTTCGGCCAGCAAACCTTGCTGAATCCCTACCGCTACCGCCGCACACGCGCCGCTGCCGCAGGCCTGGGTTTCTCCTGCACCACGTTCATAGACACGTAAACGAATATGCTCGCGCTTAACCACTTGCATAAAACCGATGTTGGCACGTTCCGGGAAACGTTCGTGGCTTTCCAGAACAGGCCCCAGTGTTTCTACCGCCGCAGTATCGACATCATCGACCTGAATCACGCAGTGCGGATTTCCCATCGACACCACGCCGCACAAGATTGTCTGCTCGGCGGCGCGCATGATATAGGTCTTTTCCGCTTTGTTGGCGCGAAATGGCACGGCGGAAGGTTCGAAATTTGGTTCCCCCATATTTACCCGTACCAGATCGTCATCAGTGACGGTCAGTACCATCCGACCATTGGCAGTGCTGACGCGAATATCGCGCTTATTGGTCAGCCCTTTCAGGCGTACAAAGCGGGCAAAGCAGCGTGCACCGTTGCCACACTGCGCCACTTCACTACCGTCAGCATTGAAAATGCGATAGTGGAAATCCAGTTCTGGATCGTACGGCGGCTCGACCACCAGTAGCTGATCAAAACCCACACCCAGGTGCCGATCCGCCAGGCGACGAATCAGATCCGGTGAAAAAAAGACATTCTGCGTTACCGCGTCGACGACCATAAAATCGTTGCCAAGGCCATGCATTTTCGAGAACTGCATCATTTACTCCAATCACGCGGGTACAGAAACTGACTTTTAGTAATTCACCTGAGATGGGCCATCGCCAGTGGCGCGGTCGTTTTTATCCGGCAACGTGGATTGTGTTTGCGTATCTACCGGTTTAGTCGGCGGTGGCGCATTTTTATCTGCGGGCGGGAAATAGAGCGGACCTTTCAAACCGCAGCCCGTCAGGCTGAAAAGAGTAAGTAATACAGTGAGTGCTTTAAACACGTTTTTCATTATGGATTGCCTGTAAAGTTCATCGCTTTCTGCTTTCTATCATCGCAGGAGAAGACGTAAAAGCAAGCGTTTAGCGACTCTTTATGAAGTCTGAAAAGTGAGGAATTGCTGCGAGTATAACGCTTACAAGAGAGGATTTATGTTTTGCTGATAGTTTCGTGATCGGCACCTCGCGCCAGGATGGCTTTATGCACTATCGCAATGTTTATACCTGGACCGATACAGAGGTAAGGGTTACACCCTCCCCCTGCCCGGCGAAAACACACGTCAGAGAGGAAGATGCGCGTGAAATTCAAAACAGAGACATTATTATTCCGATGACGGAGGAATCATGCCGGAACGCAGCAGCAGACGGGCAAACTTTGATGCCCTGACGCCAGGCCGCTATACTGCCGCCATCACGTAAAAACAGGATACAACAATGAACGACAGTGAATTTCATCGCCTGGCTGACCAACTGTGGCTAACCATTGAAGAACACCTGGACGACTGGGATGGCGACAGCGATATCGACTGCGAAATCAACGGCGGCGTACTGACCATTACCTTTGAAAACGGCAGCAAAATCATTATCAACCGCCAGGAACCGCTGCACCAGGTATGGCTGGCAACCAAACAGGGCGGCTACCACTTTGATCTGAAAGGCGACGAATGGATTTGCGATCGCAGTGGCGAAACCTTCTGGGATTTGCTGGAACAGGCGGCGACGCAGCAGGCGGGAGAGAGGGTGAGCTTCCGTTAAGGTTTCATGCCGGATAAGCCTCGCTTTCCGGCATACTCATCACGAAAAATACTGCTGTAACAGCGGCGTGTCATTATCCTGATTGGCTGGCGGCATGTTGCCGATAGATTTGGTACGGAACGGAATGACCTGTTCGCGACCATCGACCTTCACAATCTGATAGAACTGCGGCAGGTTGAAGTTGATGAAACTGGAGCCGTAAGTGAAACGGTCGTGCGATGACGAGTAGAAACGGCTGACGTCACGCACCAACTCCTCTTTGCTACCTTCGCAGTGGTGATATACCTCAACCCGATTGCTTTCATCGAGAATGTAGATATTAAAGCCGTTCTCATCGTGCGTTTCTTCGAAGAAGAACTGGATGATCCCTTCGCTGGCAAAGCCATCCACTACTGCCGGTAATTTGACGTGATTGGTCTCAACCTGCACTGACAAACCATGCAGTTTGTTATGCGAGATCGCGCCATAAAACTCGATAGCATTTTCCAGTTTCTGCACAGACACATTCAGGCGTTCGAAGAACAAGCCCCAGGTTTGACCAGAAACGCGCAGCGCCTTGAAGCGCCCGGTTTCCTGGCGAGTGCTGGAAAGACGCAGTTCGATACACTCAGAAACCAGTTGTTGCACGCGAGTACGGATTAATCCACGCAGATGCTGACTGTAGCAGAAGACTTCTACGCTATCAGGCGGCGCGGCGTCCTGATGCATTTTGCCAAGAATCGTTTTCAGGGCTTCAATCATCGACTGCTCGCCGTTGAAATGTAGCGTACGCACTTCATTCCACGAGTTGCGATACAACAGATCAACACTACCCACCAGGCATTTTTGTTCTTCGCCAAAGCTGAAGACATCCAGCTTACGGAAATCGAAATGTACTACCTGATTACGAAACGCTGTCGTCGGGTCATATTCCAGGTTGACGATAATCGCCAGATGGCGGATCTCACAAGGACTGTAGAGCGCCTTCGGCGTCGGCGCAGGTAAGCGCAACGGGAAATGGTGCGACACATCAGCCACCATCTCTTGCAACTTAGGCAGATCGACAATGCCGTTACCTTTAATAAACAAATGCGTTCGTGGTGTCAGCAAGCCATTAAACCACGCCCAGGCCACCAGCTTATTCAGATAGCGGTTATATTCCAGCGGCTGATGGCTGATGATCGACTCGATTGTCGGCGCACGATTATACAGATACCAGCCAGAACGATTAGCGCGGCCCGGCGGTACATAAATAAAGGTCAGGTTTGGCTCGGAAAGATCCGGTGAAATCTGCGGGTTTACCAGCGTCACTTTCCCCGGTAATGCTTCAAACGCAGCGTACAGTTTACGCGTCAGCACGCCGATATCCTGCGGGCTGGCGGAAACGCTAAGATTATTGCGACGGGCAAAGCGGATCAGATTACGGTAGCTCTGCATCATTGCATCAAGCAACTCGTTGTGCGCTTCACGCACCTGATCAATCTTCCAGTTGGCGCGATTATCGAGCATCGCCAGACGGGCTTCGTCCCATCCCCACTCTTTTACCAGTTGGCTTAAGACTTCCCGACGCCAGCCTACGCAAGCGCGCTCGCGGCTGAGTTTTTCGCACACTTTTAAATAGAAGCAGCGGCGCACTAAATCCAGACGGGTGAAATCTTCAATTGCCGTCAAATATTCAGTAACGCGTTCCAGCATCATGCAGTACGGATCGAGACCAAATGACACTATCTCGCCGTCGTGCAAACGCTGTTTGATATCTTTCGCCAGCAGGCGTGGGTCTGGATATTCCCAGGAATAAGCTTCCAGCAACAGTGTTTTCAGCACCGCTTTGTACGGAGAATCGATACTTTTGTAGAGTTGCCAAAGGCTGGCACCAAAGTACTCTTCAGCGGAAAGCGAGCTTAAGCCACCGAGATCCAGCCATTCATTTGGCGTTAATACGCCCTGCGCGTAGAGCGTCATTACGTAGTCATCGTAATGCTCCTCTTCGTCGCACGGCACCATATTCCACAGAATACGCTTACCGGCGAGACGCACGGCGGTACGATAAAATTCGTCAAGCAGCAGTATATGCTGGGTAGAGCCACAATCTTCCCCCCCCAGACTGCCACTTTCATTATGGCGGAAACGGTTTTCATCAATCAGGAAGAAGCTGACTTCCACGCCCAGCGAGGCGGCCCAGCTTTCCAGCAGACTGCATTTACGTTGTAGTAACTGGCGCTCTTCGCTATCGAGCCAGGATTGATGGCAGACCCAGATATCCAGATCGGAGGAACAGCTTTGCCCTATAGACGAGGTGCTGCCCATGGTGTATACGCCAGTAATCGGAAGCTCGCCTTTTGGCGGGTCCTGTACTGACATTCCACGATACAGTTCCAGTTCGTTCAGGTAGTGGCGTTGGGTTTCATCAGGCGTGTAAAGGCAAATGCCCCTGGGAACATTACCATCAAGGTAACCCGGCATTAGCGGATGGTGATAGTGCAACAATGTCGGCAGCAGACTGTAGACCTGTTGGAATGCAGGCCCCATAGCAGCAAGCGCGCGATCCACGCGCAATTGATTTATGGCATCCAGTCTCTGTTTCAGAGTCTCAATATAGAGGTACAAGACGTATCGCCTGATTTGCTACCCGTCATGTCTGTGATTCCGCCAACATCAACGGAAACACGCGGCATTCGGGATATTTCGTATGTCAAAGGTAACCGTACCACTTTCCGCGCCTGGTTTTTTTAGTTTCACGACGAAAAAATGGTCTAAAACGTGATCAATTTAACACCTTGCCGGTTGACCGTAAAGAAAGATGCGCTACATACAAGTGTAGCACCGTTTATTCTCTGTAAATTCCTTATTACGACGGCTTGAAGCGCCTGTCAGGAACCACCGCCTGGCTACATTTTACGTTTTACACAGGCATCGACGTTTCACCACAACACTGACATCGCTCCGGCAAGGATGTTAGGATGGACCATGGATGATAATGACGGTAACAAGCATGTTAGACAATGTTTTAAGAATTGCCACACGCCAAAGCCCACTTGCACTCTGGCAGGCACATTATGTCAAAGACAAGTTGATGGCGAGCCATCCAGGGCTGGTGGTTGAACTGGTGCCGATGGTGACGCGCGGCGATGTGATTCTTGATACGCCGCTGGCGAAGGTTGGCGGAAAAGGCTTATTTGTGAAAGAGCTGGAGGTCGCGCTCCTGGAAAACCGTGCCGATATCGCCGTGCATTCAATGAAAGATGTGCCGGTTGAATTTCCGCAAGGTCTGGGGCTGGTCACCATTTGCGAGCGCGAAGATCCTCGCGATGCCTTTGTTTCCAATAACTATGAAAGTCTGGATGCGTTACCCGCAGGCAGCATCGTCGGTACTTCCAGCTTACGCCGCCAGTGCCAACTGGCTGAACGCCGTCCGGATCTCATTATCCGTTCTCTGCGCGGCAATGTCGGTACTCGTCTGAGTAAACTGGATAATGGCGAATACGATGCCATTATTCTTGCTGTGGCTGGCTTAAAACGTTTAGGGCTGGAGTCTCGCATTCGTGCTGCGCTGCCGCCTGAAGTTTCTCTTCCAGCAGTAGGACAAGGTGCAGTAGGCATTGAATGCCGCCTGGATGATTCGCGCACCCGCGAGGTACTCACCGCGCTGAATCACCACGAAACGGCGCTGCGCGTCACCGCCGAACGTGCCATGAATACCCGCCTCGAAGGCGGTTGTCAGGTGCCGATTGGTAGCTATGCCGAACTTATCAATGGCGAAATCTGGCTGCGTGCGCTGGTTGGCGCACCGGACGGTTCGCAGATTATTCGCGGTGAGCGCCGTGGCTCGCCACAGGCTGCCGAGCAAATGGGCATTTCGCTGGCGGAAGAGTTACTGAATAACGGCGCGCGCGAGATCCTCGCCGAAGTTTACAGCGGAGATGCGCCAGCATGAGTATCCTGGTCACCCGCCCATCTCCCGCAGGAGAAGAGTTAGTGAGCCGTCTGCGCGCACTGGGACAGGTGGCCTGGCATTTTCCGCTGATTGAGTTTTCTCCGGGTCGGCAACTGCCACAACTTGCCGACCAGCTGGCGGCACTGAGCGAAGGAGATCTACTATTTGCCCTTTCGCAACATGCCGTTGCTTTTGCACAGTCGCAACTGCATCAGCAAGGTCTCCAGTGGCCCGCCCTACCCGCTTATTTCGCCATTGGTCGCACTACCGCACTGGCGCTGCATACCGTGAGCGGACACGAAGTTCGTTATCCGCAGGATCGGGAAATCAGCGAAGTCTTGCTACAATTACCTGAATTACAAAATATTGCAGGCAAACGTGCGCTAATTTTACGTGGCAACGGCGGTCGTGAGCTGATCGGGGACACCCTGACGGCACGCGGTGCTGAAGTCATTTTTTGCGAATGTTATCAACGATGCGCCATTCATTACGATGGTGCAGAAGAAGCGATGCGCTGGCAAACTCGCGAAGTGACAACGATCGTTGTTACCAGCGGTGAAATGCTGCAACAGCTCTGGTCGCTGATTCCACGATGGTATCGTGAGCACTGGTTACTACGCTGTCGACTACTGGTCGTCAGCGAGCGTCTGGCGAAACTCGCCCGGGAACTGGGCTGGCAAGATATTAAGGTCGCCGATAACGCAGATAACGATGCGCTTTTACGGGCATTACAATAACTCTCATAACAGGAAGCCATAATGACGGAACAAGAAAAAACCTCCGCCGTGGTTGAAGAGACCAGGGAGGTCGTGGACACCACGCCACAATCTGTCACAGTAGAAAAAAAGAGTAATAACAGTACTGCTCTGATTTTAAGTGCGGTGGCTATCGCTATTGCTCTGGCTGCAGGTGTCGGTTTGTATGGCTGGGGTAAACAACAGGCCGTCAATCAGACGACCACCAGTGATGTTCTGGCTAACCAACTCGCGGCTCTGCAAAAAGCCCAGGAGAGCCAAAAAGCCGAGCTGGAAAGCATCATCAAGCAACAGGCTACACAGCTAGAGCAGGCAAATCGTCAGCAGGAAACGCTGGCCAAACAGCTGGATGAAGTTCAACAAAAGGTCGCCACTATCTCAGGTAGTGATGCCAAGACCTGGCTGCTGGCGCAGGCTGATTTCCTTGTGAAGCTCGCCGGACGTAAGTTGTGGAGCGATCAGGACGTCACTACCGCTGCGGCATTGCTGAAAAGCGCAGACGCCAGCCTGGCGGATATGAATGACCCAAGTCTTATTACCGTTCGCCGGGCAATTACCGATGATATCGCCAGCCTTTCTGCGGTCTCGCAGGTAGATTATGACGGCATCATCCTCAAGCTGAATCAGCTTTCTAATCAGGTTGATAACCTGCGTCTGGCCGATAATGATAGCGACGGTTCGCCGATGGATTCCGATGGTGAAGAGCTTTCCAGCTCCATCAGCGAATGGCGCATCAATCTGCAAAAAAGCTGGCAGAACTTTATGGACAACTTCATTACGATTCGCCGTCGTGATGACACCGCCGTACCGCTGTTAGCACCGAATCAGGATATCTATCTGCGCGAAAATATTCGCTCTCGCCTGCTGGTCGCGGCACAAGCTGTACCACGTCATCAGCAAGAGACTTACCGCCAGGCGCTGGAGAACGTCTCCACCTGGGTACGTGCTTACTACGATACTGACGATGCCACCACCAAAGCGTTCCTCGACGAGGTGGATCAGTTAAGTCAGCAAAATATCTCGATGGATCTCCCGGAAACCCTGCAAAGCCAGGCAATGCTGGAAAAACTGATGCAGACTCGCGTGCGCAATCTGCTGGCGCAACCAGTAACACCAGTAGCGGAGGCTGCACCTGCACCGCAAGCTGATACACCGGCAGCCGCGCCGCAAGGAGAATAACCATGTTAAAAGTGTTATTGCTCTTTGTGTTGCTGATTGCAGGCATCGTCGTTGGCCCAATGATTGCCGGACATCAGGGTTACGTACTGATCCAGACGGATAACTACAATATCGAAACCAGCGTCACGGGACTGGCAATCATTTTGATTCTGGCTATGGTGGTGCTGTTTGCTATCGAATGGTTACTGCGACGGATTTTCCGCACAGGCGCGCACACTCGCGGTTGGTTTGTCGGGCGTAAACGTCGCCGCGCGCGTAAACAGACCGAACAGGCGCTGCTGAAACTGGCGGAAGGTGATTATCAGCAAGTCGAAAAGCTGATGGCGAAAAATGCCGATCATGCTGAGCAACCCGTAGTGAACTATTTGCTGGCTGCCGAAGCCGCGCAACAGCGTGGTGATGAATCGCGCGCCAATCAGCATCTGGAACGCGCGGCGGAACTGGCGGGCAATGATACCATTCCGGTAGAAATCGCCCGCGTTCGCCTGCAACTGGCGCGTAATGAAAACCATGCAGCACGCCACGGCGTGGATAAGTTGTTGGAAGTAACGCCACGCCATCCAGAAGTATTACGTCTGGCTGAACAGGCTTATATCCGCACGGGCGCATGGAGTTCGCTACTGGACATCATCCCATCAATGGCGAAAGCCCACGTTAGCGATGAAGAACACCGCGCCGCACTGGAACAACAGGCATGGATTGGTCTGATGGATCAGGCGCGGGCTGATGACGGTAGTGAAGGCTTGCGTAACTGGTGGAAAAATCAAAGCCGGAAAACGCGTCATCAGGTGGCGTTGCAGGTGGCAATGGCGGAACATCTTATTGAGTGTGATGACCATGACACCGCCCAGCAAATTATCATCGACGGCCTGAAACACCAGTATGACGATCGTTTGCTGCTGCCGATCCCACGCCTGAAAACCAACAATCCAGAACAACTGGAAAAAGTGCTGCGCCAACAGATCAAAAACGTGGGCGATCGCCCGCTGTTATGGAGCACATTGGGTCAGTCGCTGATGAAACATGGCGAATGGCAGGAAGCATCCCTCGCCTTCCGTGCGGCGCTGAAACAACGCCCGGACGCCTATGATTATGCATGGCTTGCCGACGTGCTGGACAGACTGCACAAGCCGGAAGAAGCCGCAGCGATGCGCCGCGACGGTTTAATGCTGACCTTACAGAACAACCCGCCGCAATAGTTCTCTCTCACCCGGAGGCAAGCACCTCCGGGGGCTTTCTGATACATAAAAAAACGCCTGCTCTTATTACGGAGCAGGCGTTAAAACAGGTCTGTATGACAACAAGTGGGTGCTTCACTCAACGTTGTGTCCATGGTGTCTGATGAGGCAAAAGCGACATCTGTCAGTGGACGATAAGCACCGTAAACGGCTCTGCGTCATTCCTAAGTTTATGAGGCACTAAGGCGAACATAAGAGATGGAATGAGCATCTACCCAATTATTATGCCACACTGACCCTGGAAATAACATCCTTTAATACTTGTTATGAGACAATTCTGTACCCTGTTTTCATGCACTTGCAATAATTACATTGGTGAATGTTATCTCAAATCTGGCAGCCGCGATTATATATTTCATGAAGAATTAAAGTCGTTAAATAGGCAATATAAATATTAATTGAATTCAAAATAAAAACAGCATAAATAATCAATAATATATAATAAACCAGCCTTACATATCCGCCACGCTGGAGGTAGGATTGAAAATGCTCTCCTGATATTCATATACATTCCCACAGTATATAAATAATATATTTCCATAAATTATTTATATAACTATTTTATCAGGGAGAAGGATCTCAATTATCAATGCTTAATTACGTCGTCGTTTTGATGACAGGAAACCGGAGCATTTCACATGGAAATTTCGTTTTCACCCAAACGTCTTGTTATTGCTGTTGCCACTGCTATTCCCTTTATGGTCAGTGCAGCAGATACCCCGTCAACTGCCACCGCGCGCGAGGGTTTTTCTGGTTACGATCACCCAAATCAATATCTGGTTAAACCAGCAACCCAAATTGCCGATAATATGATGCCGGTAATGCAGCACCCGGCGCAGGATAAAGAAACCCAGCAGAAACTGGCGGAACTTGAGAAAAAAACCGGCAAGAAACCGAACGTGGTTGTTTTCTTGCTGGACGATGTAGGCTGGATGGACGTTGGCTTTAACGGCGGCGGCGTGGCAGTAGGTAACCCAACGCCAGATATTGACGCCGTTGCCAGCCAGGGGCTGATTTTAACGTCTGCTTATTCACAACCCAGTTCTTCACCAACCCGCGCAACGATTCTCACTGGACAGTATTCCATCCACCACGGCATTTTGATGCCGCCGATGTACGGACAACCTGGCGGTCTGCAAGGGTTAACGACACTACCGCAACTGCTGCATGATCAAGGCTATGTCACCCAGGCCATCGGGAAATGGCACATGGGGGAAAACAAAGAGTCGCAGCCGCAGAACGTCGGCTTTGATGATTTCCGTGGCTTCAACTCAGTGTCCGATATGTATACCGAATGGCGTGATGTTCACGTAAACCCGGAAGTCGCCCTGAGCCCGGATCGTTCTGAATACATCAAAAAACTGCCGTTTAGTAAAGATGACGTTCATGCGGTGCGCGGCGGTGAACAGGAAGCCATTGCCGACATTACGCCGAAATATATGGAAGATCTGGATCAGCGTTGGATGGAATATGGCGTTAAGTTCCTCGACAAAATGGCGAAAAGCGACAAACCTTTCTTCCTCTATTACGGTACTCGCGGCTGTCACTTTGATAACTACCCGAACGCAAAATATGCGGGAAGTTCTCCGGCGCGCACCTCTTACAGCGACTGTATGGTAGAGATGAACGATGTGTTCGCTAACCTATACAAAGCACTGGAGAAAAACGGTCAGCTCGATAACACGCTGATTGTCTTTACCTCCGATAACGGCCCGGAAGCCGAAGTGCCGCCGCACGGACGCACACCGTTCCGTGGCTCTAAAGGTTCGACCTGGGAAGGCGGCGTTCGCGTACCGACTTTCGTTTACTGGAAAGGGATGATCCAACCGCGTAAATCTGACGGTATTGTCGATCTGGCAGATCTCTTCCCTACCGCGCTGGATCTGGCTGGTCATCCTGGGGCGAAAGTGGCAAATTTAGTGCCGAAAACCACCTTTATCGATGGCGTGGATCAGACATCCTTCTTCCTGGGAACAAATGGTCAGTCTAACCGTAAGGCCGAGCACTACTTCCTCAACGGTAAACTCGCTGCTGTGCGTATGGATGAGTTCAAATATCATGTTCTTATTCAGCAGCCATATGCCTATACCCAGAGCGGATATCAGGGAGGATTCACCGGTACAGTAATGCAAACGGCGGGCTCTGCGGTATTTAATCTCTATACCGATCCGCAGGAAAGCGACTCCATCGGCGTGCGCCATATTCCGATGGGAGTACCGCTACAGACCGAAATGCATGCGTATATGGAGATCCTGAAAAAATATCCGCCACGCGCGCAGATTAAATCTGATTAAGCCGGCGCTATCGCTACATCGAGCCACACTGACCTTGCCGGATGCGGCGTGAACGCCTTATCCGGCCTACAAGCCTTGCAAATTCAATAAATTGCAGCGTCCTGTAGGCCGGATAAGATGCGTCAGCATCGCATCCGGCAATCAACCGCAGGCGGCCTCCAAATGGCCGCTTTTTACTTACTCACTACCATCAAATGTGCCTGCATAATGTCACTGGCCGGGCGACCGTGCGCCAGTAAATCAGCCATTGCTTTAAGATATGGTGGTAGATGGCGGAAATAACGCTGATACCCGGCACACAAATAATTCAGCCCCGGTTTGCCGCTGATATCGAGCATAAAGCGGTGTTTCGGGCAGCCTCCCCAACATGCTTTTAACACGTTACAACTGCGACACTGCGCCGGTAACTGCTTAAATTTATCTTCACCAAACGCCTGCTGCTGCGGGGAATCTACCATTTCTGCGAGGGTCTGCTGAAGCATATTCCCCAGCCGATATTGCGGATAAACAAAGTGATCGCAGGCGTAAACGTCACCGTTGTGCTCAATAATCACCGAACGTCCACAGGTTGGCTGATGATGGCAAACCGCACCCGGCGCACCGACAAAATTGGCAAACGCCCATTCGATATTCATCACGAAAATCTTGCCGACGTCGCGTTTGATCCAGTGGTCGAATATCGCCACCAGAAATTCACCAAATTCATCGGGGCGCACTGACCATTCCGTCAGTTCCCCCTGAATATCACCAGGCGCCTGTAATTTTAGCCCGTCGCTGGCAGATTTTTCATCCGCCAGCCGCTCCACTACAGGAATAAACTGGATGAACTCCACGCCCGCATCACGCAAAAAGTCATAAACCTGCAACGGTTGCAGCGCGCTGGTGCGGTTAACGCACGCCAGCACGTTATAATCAACGTGATATTTTTGCAGTAGTTTAAGTGCGCGCATCACCAGCTTATGCGTTGGTCTGCCACCTTTAGTCACGCGATATTGATTGTGGATCTCAGCCGGGCCATCCAGCGATAACCCAACAAGAAAATGATTTTCTGCCAGAAATGCACACCATTCTTCATCAAGCAGCACACCGTTAGTCTGGAAGCTGTTACTTACCTTCCTGCCAGCACCATATTTCGCCTGTAGCGCCACTGCACGACGGTAAAAATCCAGCCCGAGTAACGTTGGTTCGCCGCCCTGCCAGGTAAATGCCACTTCGTTTTGGGGTTCGCTGGCAGCGATATAGTGACGGACATACGCTTCCAGCATTTCATCGTCCATATGCGTGACAGGTTGTTCGCGGTAAAGGGATTGTTTTTCGAGATAAAAACAGTAGTCACAGTTCAGATTACAATCTGAACCGCTCGGTTTCGCCATTACGTGAAAAGCACGCGTTGGAACCTGTTGCAGCATAGTCGCTCCTTGCCTGAAGTCGTCCTTCGATGAATTTAAGGGCGAAATAATACCGTTTGGCAATGATTAACTACGGGCGTTTATTGCGAAGGGAGAGTGATGGAATGCACAGAAAACAAAAAACCCCGCCGAAGCGGGGTTCAAAATTGGTCGGCGAGAGAGGATTCGAACCTCCGACCCACTGGTCCCAAACCAGTTGCGCTACCAAGCTGCGCTACTCGCCGAAATACTGCTTTTTGAATTTTTAGTTCAATTCTTTAAAGTCGTGGTGCGAGGGGGGGGACTTGAACCCCCACGTCCGTAAGGACACTAACACCTGAAGCTAGCGCGTCTACCAATTCCGCCACCTTCGCATTGTCACAACTTCTAATAATGGGGTGGCTAATGGGATTCGAACCCACGACAACTGGAATCACAATCCAGGGCTCTACCAACTGAGCTATAGCCACCACTACAAATCTTGTTACGCGGTATTACTACCACCGCAGCTCAAGCGCCGGGACTAAATGGCGCGCCCGACAGGATTCGAACCTGAGACCTCTGCCTCCGGAGGGCAGCGCTCTATCCAGCTGAGCTACGGGCGCTTAGCGCCGTTGCGGGGGTGGATAATACGGACTTCGCCCCCCTCTGTCTAGTCCCTTTTTAAATAAAATGCGCGTTTGGTTACGGTTTGTGCATTTTGCTGCTTATTCCTCCAGTTTATGCACTTTACCGTGGCGATTAAGGCCAAATACTTTGTAAATCGCCGTCACTGCCAGCATGAAGATGATGCCGACAAACAGCGACATTCGGGTATCTTCATTAAAGTACATGCCGATCAAAACGCAAATCAGGAATGCCATTGTTACGTAATTGGCCCACGGGAACAGAATGGAGCGGAACGGATGGCTGGCAATCGCCGCTTTGTGCGCACGACGAAAACGCAGTTGGCTTATCAAAATCACAAACCATGGCACCATCCCCGGAAGTACGCTGGCGCTGTAGACGTAAACAAACACACGCTGGGGATTGGGGATGATGTAGTTCAGGCATGAACCAATCAACAGAATGGCTATTGATACCGCCACGCCTGCAACCGGCACGCCGTGACGGGAAACTTTCGCCATCGCCGCCGGTAACTGGCGGTTTTTCGCCAGCGCGTAGAGCATACGTCCGCAACTGTACATGCCGCTGTTACAGCCAGAGAGAGCCGCCGTCAGCACCACAAAGTTGATAATGCCCGCCGCTGCGGTAATGCCGATTTTGGCGAAAGTCAGTACGAATGGGCTGCCGTTGCTGCCTATTTCATTCCACGGGAAGATAGTGACGATAACGAAAATCGCGCCTACGTAGAAAATCAGGATTCGCCATAGCACTTTGCCTACGGCACTGCGCAACGTCACCTGCGGATTCTTCGCTTCACCGGCGGTGATGCCAATCAGTTCCACGCCCTGGTAGGACGCCACCACGATACACAAGGCGGTGAGGAAGCCTTTCCAGCCACCCGCAAAGAAACCGCCATGCTCTGTGAGATTGCTAAAACCAATCGACTGCCCGCCATTGCCAAAACCAAAGAAAATCACGCCCAGGCCAATGACGATCATCACAATGATTGTGGTGACTTTGATCATCGCGAACCAGAACTCGATTTCGCCATACAACCGCACCGCCGCCAGATTCGCCAGCGCCACCAGCGCCACCGCGATCAATGCGGGTATCCACTGTGCCATCTCTGGGAACCAGAACTGGACGTAGACGCCGATGGCGGTAATTTCCGAGATCCCCACCGCCATCCACATAAACCAGTAAGACCAGGCGGTGAGATAGCCAAAGAACGGGCTCATATAACGATGTGCGTAAACGGCGAAAGAACCAGTAACCGGTTCGAGGAACAACATTTCGCCCATTGAACGCATAATGAAAAAGACGAACAGCCCGGCGATGATATAGGCCAACAATACGGATGGCCCGGCCCATTTCAGGGTACTGGCGGCCCCCATAAACAGGCCGACGCCGATAGTACCCCCAAGGGCGATGAGTTCGATATGTCGAGCTTCCAGCCCACGCTGTAGCTCTGGTTTGTTATCTGCCATAAATCCTCGTGTTGTGTTTGCATGTTTTTCCGGTGTTACCGGTTATCGTTATGGGTACATCGAGTGTTGCGAATGTTTTCGTAATTTAGAAGAAATGGCAAATGAAGCATTAAAAATTTGGATGCTTTGTGTAATAAAACGGCAGACAGGTGACGGAGTGACCACTCCGTCGCTTTACAGAGAGAGGAAAATCAGAGGTTGCCGGTGTAGTGCCAGCGTAAATAGCGCAGTAAACGAAGCTGGCGTTTAATGCGGCTTGGCTGCGAAAGCAGGCGATAGAGCCACTCCAGCCCCAGTTTTTGCCAGATTTTCGGCGCGCGTTTCACATGACCAGTAAAGACATCATACGTCCCGCCAACGCCCATATACAGCGCATCTGGATGCACCAGACGGCAGTCGCGCATGAAGATCTCCTGCTTTGGCGATCCCATCGCAACGGTGACGATTTGCGCTCCACTGGCATGAATTCGTTCAAACAATGCCTGACGCTGCTCGGGTTTAAAATAACCATCCTGACTGCCAACGATATTCACATTCCACTGGTTGCGCAGTTTAGCTTCGGTCTGCGCCAGCACTTCAGGTTTACCGCCAACAAGAAATACCAGCGTCCCTTCTTTGCCTGCGCGCGCCATCAGCTCTTCCCAGAGATCGGCACCGGCAACGCGGGAAACCTGCGCCTGCGGGTACTTTTTACGTACTGAACGTACAACGCTGATGCCATCCGCATATTTAAATTCGGCAGCGTTAATTAACTCCCTGACCTCGGCGTTATCTTCAATGGTCAGCATTTTTTCAGCATTAATGGCAACCAGCGTTCCCTGCTTAAGCTGCCCGTCAGCAAACAGATAATCAAGGGCGTGCTGCATATCACGCCAACCGATTAACTGTAAGCCACGCAGCGTATAGGTCGGTGCCGTGGTGTTGTTATTCATTGTTATCCTTCAACCTGCGTCCGGAGCGATGATTTTGTACGTTTATGAATGAGTCCGGCGCTTTCAAAAAGCCAGTACAACAGTTTTGCGATCATCAGACATGCGCCGAAGACCACGATAAAAAAGACCACGCGTGAGACAAACGAATCCAGCCCTTCACGCGCCAGCACGATCATATTGAAGATCGCCCCGAAGCAGAAACTGTGCAATATCGCGGCCTTATAACGATTGGTTTCGCGGTTGCCCAGCTCATACAGCCAGTCGAACCACTTAATGATCAGACCAACCACAATCGCCCCCAGAGGAATAAACAGCGCGCCGCCCATAACAACCAGTGAACCAATAAGCGTAGGCGAGATTGCCAACCCGGAGTGATTGTTCAGCACTTCCCAGGTGAAATAGTTGGCAGAATTCAGCACCATGCTCGGCCGTCCCGGCCACAACCAGGAAGGAATAAAGACATAGAAATCGCGAACAATCGGCGCCAGCCCCTGGAAGTCGATGTTGTCGTAGTTCTGCAACAGCAACGCCAGATTCTCCCACGGCGAGAAGGTGTCGCGGGTGAGATAGAGAAACGTGTAGAACGCCTCATCGCCGCTCACGTTCATTCCATAGCGTTTTAGCGCCAGCCAGAACATACCAACAATCCCCAGCACGCCTGCCGCCGCCAGCATCCACAACGAAATCCAGCCGCGAATAATGCCGATAAACAGAAAGATAGCGAATGCAATGATGATATTGGCGCGAGTACCGCCGACAATCATATAAGTCAGCAAACCAAATGCGACCGTGCTGACGAGGAAAAACAGCCACGCTTTGCTGTCCTGGCGCAGAAAATAGACCACCAGCATCGCCGGGATGAAAAAGTAAAAGAAGCGTTTTAGCGCCACGCCGGAGACTTCACTGGAGAAGATCTGGCTGTAGGAGTTAAGCCGGAACAGCAAAAAACCGTTGTGCATGAAGAAGATGCCGACGCTCACCAGCGCGATGCCCATCAGGATCACCCATGTGAGATTGGTCTCCACACGGTTCATGGTAAACAGCGGGCGGCGCGGTACATCGACAACGCGTTTGCGTAGGCGGGTTTTGTAGGTGACGTAGTAAACCGCGTAGAAGCAAGCAGCAGAAAGTAGCGCCTGAAGGAGAATGTCTGGCGGCGCAACGCCGACATTAAAGCGAAATACCAGCACGCTGGTCAGCGGAAAGCCAAAGAAAAAAGTGAGCAAAAACAGCAATGAAAAGAAGACATTGAAGTTAAAGCGCACGCGGCGAAACTCAAACCAGGTCAGCGTAGCAATAAACAGTGAGCAAAGCAGCCAGACAACAAACAGGCCGCTAAATTGCAACAGGCTCATGCGTCCTCCCCGCTGGCAATAGCCAACGCCCGCCGCCAGCCTTGCAGATAGTTCGGGCTAAAGAAGGCAATGTTGTTTTTATCCACCGACGCCAGCTGGCGCTGCGCTTCACGCACAATATCCTCGTTGAGATCATCAGTGGTAAACAGCACCGGTAAATGTTGTTCCGTCATATCTTGCCAGAATGGGTTTTCCCGGTTAAGTACGCAGGGAATGCCTGCCTGAATCAACAAGCACAGAGTACCAATGCCCTGCTGGCGGGCAAAAATAAAGTAGCCGAGATCGCACTGGCGAAGTAGCGCCAGATAGGCGTCAAAATCCAGTTTTTCGCTCAAAATTTGCAGATGTTCTTCGCTGAACAATTTCAGCCCCGCCTGACGAACTTCGTTGATATACACATCGTTATTGGGCGGATACCCCATCGGCACCACCACTTTTACCGTATCGCCAAACTGCTGATGAACAGCATTTAAGGCGGCAATGTGTTCATTGCTGCGATCGCCGGAGTTCCCCACCAGAATGGTCATTTTCCCTTCACGTTGCCGATCGTTCGCCATCGTATTGAGAGATGGATCCATCCGCGTCGGGAAGTAAATCAGTTCGCCCCTCACCTTAGGATGCGTTTTAGCAAAAAAGCTCAAATCACCGCGAGTAGCAAATACGCAGCCGACTCGCTTTTGTGCCAGCCGGCGGATAGGGTAAAACAGTTTGAATTTCAGCCCGCTGGAGACCTCATAGAGATCTGCCCCCCAGATATGCCAGTAAAACTGGCTGGGTTTGATACCACCACTCAGCAACGCCAGCCACAGCGTGGTGTTGAACTGACCGTGGAAGAAAAATCGCTGCTGCCGGTTAGCTTTCGCCTTTGCGATGACCGCTTCTGCCAGGGATTTTTTACCTGGGTAAAATTGCACAGAAAGTGCCGGACAGCTGTCACTTAAGCCGTCGTCCTTGCCAGCAACCATAAACTCGCGCGCGTGCTCGCTCGTTGCGGCCAGCGCGTCGTTGAAAAACCGTAAAACGGTTTGGTTATGGTGAGGGATATCCGATCCCAGTACGTGAATCAGTACAGTCATGCCCGCCTACGCCAGAGTAAAAACACGCCACAACAAAGAGAGAAATAGACGATATACGTTGCCATATAAGCCTGCGCCGCGCCCAGCGCACCATGCGCAGGGATCAACCAGTGGGCAAATACCATCAACAAAGTGAACTGGCTGACTTCCGCCAGGATATAAAACCGCAGCGACGCTTTGGCGATCACCAGGTAACCAAAGACATAAGCACCCACTTTTAACACATCGCCCACCAACTGCCAGGCAAAGAGATCGCGCATAGCGGTAAATTTATTCGATAACAGCAGCCAGATGGCAAAATCGCGCAGCAGCCAGACGGTAAAACTCGCCACCGCCACTGCTGGTAAGACGAATTTCAGCGACTTCACCACTTCCCGGGTGATATCGCGCTTTTCCGTTAGCCGCGACAACGTGGGCAGTAAATACACGCTAAAAGAGGCGGTAATGAATTGCAGGTAGGCATCGGAAATACTGCTCACCCCTTGCCAGATGCCCACTTCATCCCAGCTATACTGCGCCGCCAGCAGTTTACGCATCATGATGTAAGCAACGGGCAAGGTCACCGACGTAATCAACGCCATGAGCGTAAATTTGCTCAACTGCCCTGCCAGACCATTATCCCAGCTGGGTTTCAGATAGCTTAACGGGATTGCACCACGCTTAATTAGCATGATGACGGCAGGAATCACCACCAGCGCAGGAATCAACGCCAGTCCCAGCAACGCCCCTTCATAACCGCCCAAACGGTAACTGACGTAATAGGCAATAACGCCAAGCAAGCTGCCGAGAATAAGCGACAGGGCATTACCGGCGGCATCACGAAAACCTTTCATCAGCGCCAGCAGCAGGTTGCCCCAGGCGATCCCCATCTGTACGAGTGCAACCAATCGCACCAGCCCCTGATAGTCGGTATTACCGAACAATCCCTGGCTGATTGGGGCAGCCGCCAGCACAAAAACCAGCGCCATCAGCGTAGAGAAGGCAAGCACCATCGCTGATGAAGTGCCGACCACGCGGCGTAGCTGCTGCGGATTATCATGGTACTGGGCAACGTATTTCGTTACGCCGTTAAAGATGCCCGCCCCAGCGAGCACGCCGAGCACGGTAATCAACTGGCGGAAATTTGCCGCCAGCCCCAGCCCAGCCGGACCAAATGACACCGCCAGCAACTTACCGACCAGCAACCCGGCACCAATCTTGACCAGCGTACTGGCCGCCGTCCATAAGGACGCTTTTGCCAGCGACATATCAGGAGAAGTAGTTCAACAAAGTCGCAATTACCGTGCGTTGATTGACGGGCGACAAATTGTAGAACAGCGGCAGGCGCAGCAGGCGCTCGCTCTCTTTGGTGGTGTAGCGATCTTCGCCGTGGAACTCACCAAAGCGTTCACCCGCAGGGCTTGCGTGTAGCGGAATATAATGGAACACCGCCATAATTTCCGCTTCTTTCAGGAAGTTAATCAATGCGCTCCGGTCATCATTATCCCGCAGCTTAATGTAGAACATATGCGCGTTCTGCACGCAGCCATCCGGAATCGACGGCAGTTCGATACGCCCGGCTTTCGCCAGAGGTGCTAACGCATCGTAGTAGTTTTGCCACAACGCCAGACGTTGCTGGTTGATACGTTCGGCGGCTTCCAGTTGCGCCCACAGGTACGCAGCTTGCAGATCGGACATCAGATAGCTGGAACCAATATCACGCCAGGTATATTTATCGACCTGACCACGGAAGAACTGGCTGCGGTTAGTGCCTTTTTCGCGGATGATCTCGGCACGTTCAATCAACGCTTTATCGTTAATCAGCGTCGCACCGCCTTCCCCGCCCGCCGTATAGTTTTTGGTTTCATGGAAGCTAAAGCAGCCAATATGACCAATGGTTCCCAGCGCACGCCCTTTGTAAGTGGACATCACGCCCTGAGCGGCATCTTCCACCACAAACAGGTTATGCTTTTTCGCCAGCGCCATAATGGTGTCCATTTCACAGGCCACGCCCGCGTAATGTACCGGCACGATAACACGCGTTTTGTCGGTGATCGCCGATTCAATAAGCGTTTCGTCGATGTTCATGGTGTCCGGGCGGATATCCACAAAGACGATTTTCGCGCCACGCAGCACAAAGGCATTGGCGGTGGAGACAAAGGTGTAGCTCGGCATGATCACTTCATCGCCAGGCTGGATATCGAGCAGCAACGCCGCCATCTCCAGCGAAGCGGTGCAGGACGGCGTCAGCAGCACTTTGGTACTACCAAAACGTTGCTCCAGCCACTGCTGGCAGCGACGGGTAAAACCGCCATCGCCGCACAGTTTGCCGCTACCCATTGCCGACTGCATATAGTCGAGTTCGGTTCCTACCACCGGCGGTGCGTTAAATGGAATCATGTGATCACCTGTATAACCAGTACGCGGTGCTTTCTACATTCGCACCACTTTGTATGTATCGTTTAAGCGCGGCGGTGTTGCCCATCTGGGTCGCCACCCGCAATGTTGTTTTACCGCGAGCATACGCCCAGTTTAGTGCCGCTTGCATCAGCTGTGCACCGGAGCCACGGCCTGCCAGCAAGCCAATGCGCGCGTCAGTGGCATTCAACTCTCGTAGAGAAACATAGCCACAAATATCACCAGACGCCGAACGTAAAATCAGGCATTGATGATCAAAAGTGCCGCGTACGGCGTTTTCAATCCACTGCGCATAAAAGCGGCCACTGGCGTCAGGCGCATACCACGGCGCACGAAAACGGCTTTGCGCAAATGCCCCACTGGCTAACTGGCGTAGCACTGGAATATCTGTCTCTTGTGCCACTTCTGCGTCGCTATCACTTGCACTGTTCACAGGCAGTACCAAATCAACTTCACCCTCAACCAGTAAGAATCCCAGTTGTTGCAAGGCGTCCAGCTCATCGGTATTTGATGCGGCAATTTTGGCCTGCACCCGTGACCACGGCGCTAAGACGTCTGACGTCAGGAGTGGCGCGTCAGGACTAATACGCACAATGGCGCTGTTGACACCAAAGAAGGTGTTTTCCCAGGTTAGTGGTTCAATTCTGGCGCGAATGGGCATTGTGTGACTCCCTCAAAACAGTCATTCACTGTAATCAGCGCCAGACCCCTTTGGTATCTACGACATACTGCTGTTTAACATGTTCACCGCTGATGGCTTTGAACTGACTGTGATCGACCAGCATCACCAGTACATCTGCCGTTTCCAGCGCCTCGTCAAGCTGCGCCAGAGTACAAAGCCCGGTCAGTTTTTTCGGCAACTGGTGGATGTTAGGCTCAACAACCAGCGTTTCGCCGCTATGCCACTGGGCGATCAGTTCAGCGATTTCCATTGCCGGACTTTCGCGCAGATCATCAATATTCGGTTTAAACGCCAGACCAAAGCAGGCAATTTTCAGCTCGCTGGCGCGTTTATCCGTAGTGGACAGGCAGTCGGTAACCGCCGCTTTGACCTGATCGATAACCCAGAAAGGTTTGTTGTCGTTCACTTCGCGTGCGGTACGGATAAGCCGCGCCTGCTGCGGGTTCTGCGCCACGATAAACCACGGATCAACAGCGATACAGTGACCGCCCACGCCAGGCCCAGGCTGAAGAATATTGACTCGTGGATGGCGATTCGCCAGGCGAACCAGTTCCCAGACGTTAATCCCCTGATCGGCACAAATTAGCGACAGTTCGTTAGCAAAAGCAATATTCACATCGCGGAAGCTGTTTTCAGTCAGCTTACACATTTCCGCCGTCCGCGAGTTAGTGATAACACACTCTCCTTCGAGGAAAATTTTGTACAGTTCGCTGGCGCGCGCAGAACAAACCGGCGTCATACCGCCAATCACACGGTCATTTTTAATCAACTCGACCATCACCTGCCCCGGCAACACACGTTCAGGGCAGTAGGCAATATTCACGTCAGCCTGCTCGCCCACCTGCTGCGGGAAAGTCAGATCTGGACGCATCTCTGCTAACCATTCTGCCATCTTCTCGGTTGCCCCCACCGGCGAGGTGGACTCAAGGATCACCAGCGCGCCTTTTTTCAGTACTGGCGCAATGGAGCGGGCAGCCGATTCGACGTAAGTCATATCCGGTTCATGATCGCCTTTAAACGGCGTAGGTACAGCAATCAACCAGGCATCCGCCTCAACCGGCGTCGTGCTCGCTCGTAAAAATCCACCTTCTACGGCAGTTTTTACCACGCTCGCCAAATCAGGCTCGACGATATGGATTTCGCCACGATTGATGGTATCAACCGCTTGTTGGTTGATATCGACACCAATCACCTGTTTTTGCCGGGAGGCAAACGCTGCCGCCGTCGGCAGCCCAATGTAACCCAGTCCAATGACAGAAATGGTCGCAAAACTCATAGTGATATCCGATTATTTTTTAACGCTTCCAAAATGCGAGAGCATGCCTGACCATCACCATACGGGTTATGGGCGCGGCTCATAGTTTGATATTCGTTTTCGTCTTTTAAAAGACGCGTCACTTCCTCGACAATTCGCTGCTTATCCGTGCCTACCAGACGCACCGTACCCGCCGTCACTGCTTCCGGACGTTCAGTGGTATCGCGCATCACCAGCACCGGTTTACCCAGTGAAGGCGCTTCTTCCTGAATACCGCCAGAGTCAGTCAAAATCAACCAGGCGTGGTTCATCAGCCAGACAAACGGTAAATATTCCTGGGGATCGATCAGAATGACATTTTTCACATGCCCCAGAATGCGGTTTACCGGTTCTCTGACGTTCGGGTTGAGATGTACCGGATAGACAATCTGGATGTCCTGATGAGTGGTGGCGATTTCTGCCAGTGCGTGGCAAATTTCTTCAAAGCCACGACCGAAGCTCTCACGTCTGTGACCGGTCACCAGAATCATCTTCTTATCGGGGTCGATAAACGGGTAATTTGCCGCCAGTTCAGAACGCAGCGTATCGCTGCTCATCACCTGGTCGCGCACCCACAGCAAGGCGTCGATAACGGTATTGCCGGTAATAAAGATTCGGCTGTCAGCAACGTTTTCACGCAGCAGGTTTTGCCGGGAAGTTTCAGTTGGCGAGAAATGGTACATCGCCAGATGACCGGTCAGTGTGCGGTTAGCCTCTTCCGGCCACGGTGAATAGAGATCACCAGTACGCAGTCCAGCCTCTACGTGACCAACAGGAATACGCTGATAAAACGCTGCCAGGCTGGTTGCCAGTGTGGTAGTGGTATCACCGTGAACCAGCACGACGTCTGGTTTAAACTCGGCAAGAATAGGTTTTAGCCCTTCCAGAATCCGACAGGTTATCTCTGTCAGACCCTGCCCTGGCTGCATTATGTTGAGATCGTAGTCAGGTACAATGGAAAAGAGTTTCAGCACCTGATCGAGCATCTCCCGATGCTGCGCAGTGACGCAAACTTTAGCCTCAAAAAAAGGATCTTTTGCCAACGCATGCACCAGCGGTGCCATCTTGATGGCTTCCGGGCGCGTACCAAATACAGTCAGTACTTTCACATCGATTCTCTTTGAATAAGCGGCGAGCGCCTTTGCGCTCACCGCAGCAGTGTTGCTATTTCGAGCAACGGCGGGTTAATGCGACACCAGCCCCGATCAGCCCCCCGACAATGCCCCACATAATCATCAGGAAGGCACGACGTGGGCTATCGCGTTTTACCGGTTCTTCCGGCGTACGCAAATAGCGATAGGTCTGAAAACGCGGATCCAGGGTTGGACCTACATTAAGGGTGTTTAACATGGCCCGATTCTGATCATAGTCAAGATCAAAGGCCGGACCGACGGCCTGTAAATTTTCTAATCGCGCCTGCAGCATAGGGCGCCCCAGCAAAAACATTTCTGAATCAGGCAATTCATCCGCAGGGACATCTGTCGCACTACGGGAAATATTATGTTGCTCGGCGATTTTGAGCGCCTGCTCAATGCTGTTTACCCGGCGGTCGTAGATCGCTTTCGCAACTTCTTCCTGACGCTTCACCTGGGCTTTCATTTGGATAGTGCGTGCTGCCCATGCGCCTTTCAGCTCATCATTCAGATGGCTGGCAGCGCGCTGACTGGCGAATGCGACATATTGACGCAGCAGATTATTGGCATCAGGGGCAGTTTCGGCAATCAATTTAACGTTATCATTGGTCGCGCGGGTGAAATCACCGGGAATAAACTGGATGTTGTTGATCATTTCATCCAGCAGAGCCGCATCGGCTTTACTGTTACCGACCATCCGCTGTTTGTAATAATCCGTCTGCAGCCAGAAATCGCGACGGGTGTCCCACGACGCCAGCTGCATAACAAATTCTTTATAGGCTTCGTCCATGACCGATGGTTGGTCGGCAGGAGCCATGTTCGAACGGACGTCCAGGTTACGCAAAAACTGCTGCTGCGAGTAGTATCCCCCCAGCATATTCACCGTTGGACGATCGGTAATCGCCGTCGCACTCCACTCCTGGCGGGCGAAAAATGTATACGCCAGCGCAATTAACGCAAACGCCAGCCCCATGCAAATAATCCACAGCTTCCCAGCCCACAAGGTACGAAACAACCCACGAATATCCAGTTCATTTTCAGCGTCTTCGGCTGGTTTCCCAGGCATTGGTTGCGTCATTACATCCTCGTTTATTTGGTTAAGTTGGGGCTGCCACCACGATTTCTGCGCAGTCGGCGTTTCACACGCTTAATAAAGCGAGCAACCTTCCAGGCGCGCTTAATGCAATAGCCATAGAGGAAGAATGCTAGCAAAAAGAGCACCAGCATGACCCATTCAGGGACAAAATGAGAATATTCTGCCAGCACGCCAATGGAAGCAAGCAGTGCAGCAGCAAGGGTAATCAGCACAAATGCCTGACGAGAAGTAAAGCCAGCGCGCATGATTAAATGATGAATGTGCTGACGGTCAGGCGAGAACGGACTCATGCCTTTACGCAGGCGACGATACATAATAGCCACCATATCCATCAGCGGAATGGCGATTATCCATAATGCAGTCACCGGGCTAATCGGATGCGTTTTACCCTGGGTGGTTTCCAGCAGGATCCAGATTACGGTAAAACCAATCAATGTACTGCCCGCATCGCCCATAAAGACTTTGTAGCGACGCCCCAGAATACCGAGGTTAAGCATGATGTAAGGCAGGATGGCGGCAATCATCGCAAAGCACCAGATAGCGAGGCTGGTTTGCCCGTCGAACCACAAAATCATACCAATTGCCGCAAATGAGACGCAGGATAACCCGCCCAGCAAACCATCAATGCCATCAACCATATTGAAAGCATTAATTGCCGCCCAGACTGCAAACAACGTCAGGAAATACCCAAACGGTCCAAGTACCATCTCCCAGTCGCCAAAAATATAGCCAAGGCTACTGAGATAAAGTTTGCCGAACACCATCATAATGATGCCAACAGCGGCCTGTATGGTGGCTCGAATTTTTACGCTGATATCAAAACGGTCATCCAGCGCGCCGATGAACACCAGGACGCCAGCGCAAGCCAGGTAGAGAGATGCATGCGGAATATAATAGTCGACAATTCCGAACGTGAAGCAAATCCCTGCGTAAACCGAAATACCTCCAACGAGCGGTATCAATCCCTGGTGACGTTTGCGGAAGTTAGGTTTATCCACTAAACCGACTTTTTTTGCCACCTTGCGGGCAAAAAACAGAAACAGTGTCGTGAATAAAAAAATACTGATGAGATCAGTACTCACTGTCAGTAAATTCACAATGCATGCTCTCAGAGAAAATTATTAGCAGAAGTATACCCACGAAGACCTTTATTCAGAAGGGAAACTACTTTCTGAACCAATCAGGCCTGTGCAAAAATCAACCGCTCGCGACGAAAATCGTATAAAAAACCCGCAAAAACCAGGAATTTTCCCACCATCACAGGCATGCTGCTAAGATTACAGATATAAAAGCAAAACGCCACGTAAACACGTGGCGTTTTTAGCATAAGACAAATTTATGAGCGTTTCATCATCTCAAAGAAATCGTCATTCGTCTTGGTCATCGCGAGCTTGTTAATGAGGAATTCCATTGCGTCGATTTCACCCATCGGGTGAATGATTTTGCGCAAGATCCACATTTTCTGCAGCTCTTCCTGAGTAGTGAGCAGTTCTTCTTTACGTGTACCGGAACGGTTGTAGTCGATAGCAGGGAAGACGCGTTTTTCAGCGATCTTACGAGAGAGGTGCAGTTCCATGTTACCGGTGCCTTTAAACTCTTCGTAGATAACTTCGTCCATTTTGGAACCCGTATCGATCAGCGCCGTCGCGATGATGGTCAGGCTGCCGCCCTCTTCCACGTTACGCGCCGCACCGAAGAAGCGTTTCGGACGATGCAGTGCGTTAGCATCCACACCACCGGTCAACACTTTACCGGAAGCCGGAACGACGGTGTTATAAGCACGCGCCAGACGAGTAATAGAGTCGAGCAGAATGATAACGTCTTTCTTGTGCTCAACCAGACGTTTCGCCTTCTCGATCACCATTTCCGCAACCTGAACGTGGCGAGATGCCGGTTCGTCAAAGGTAGAAGCGACAACTTCCCCTTTAACCAGACGCTGCATCTCGGTTACTTCTTCCGGACGTTCGTCAATCAGCAGAACCATCAGCACACAATCCGGGTGATTGTAAGCAATGCTCTGGGCGATATTCTGCAGCAGCATGGTTTTACCTGCTTTCGGCGGCGCCACAATCAGACCACGTTGACCACGACCGATTGGCGAAGCCAGATCCAGCACGCGAGCGGTCAAATCTTCAGTAGAACCGTTACCACGTTCCATACGCAGACGAGAGTTTGCGTGCAGCGGGGTCAAGTTCTCAAAGAGGATTTTATTGCGGGCGTTTTCAGGTTTATCGAAGTTAACTTCATTAACTTTCAGCAGCGCAAAATAGCGTTCACCTTCTTTCGGCGGGCGAATCTTACCAGAGATGGTATCACCAGTGCGGAGGTTGAAACGGCGGATTTG
Source organism: Escherichia sp. Marseille-Q3837 (assembly GCF_916618735.1). Classification (NCBI taxonomy): domain Bacteria; kingdom Pseudomonadati; phylum Pseudomonadota; class Gammaproteobacteria; order Enterobacterales; family Enterobacteriaceae; genus Escherichia; species Escherichia sp. Marseille-Q3837. Next base: position 888,137 of record NZ_CAKAKC010000001.1, read on the forward strand.
GCTGGGAGAAACGTAGATGTCATCAGGACCGGCGAGGTAGGAGCTGTCTGCGGAACGGAGGAAACCAAATCCATCCTGCAATATCTCCAGTACGCCATCACCAAAGATATCTTCGCCACTCTTTGCGTGCTGCTTCAGGATGGCAAAAATAATGTCCTGCTTACGCATACGAGCCAGATTTTCCAGCCCCATATTTTCGCCGAGAGTGATCAGCTCAGAAACCGGCGTATTCTTTAATTCGGTAAGATTCATAGTGGTGTGAGTTCTTAAACTTGGGGTAAATCTCGAACTTAATGTTGTGAATGGTATGGCAGGATCATCCATGCCTGTTTACGGTCATCGACTCATGTCTTTTCGCTGTCTGGTCACAGGAAAGTACGCAGAACTGAAACGACAAGACGGATTGAGTGACAAACCAGAAATCTGTTCACTTCGCATTAGATAAAAACGGGAAGCGTTGGATATTACAAGATTCAAACTTAATAAGGTAAGTTTAATACGAAGTCAACATTAAGTTAGCATGGCTCACGCCGGGCGTCCAGTTTTTAGCGACAGGGCACCCGAACATGACGTTCCCTTATGCCAGATTGGCGTCGAGGAACTCTTTCAACTGACCTTTAGACAGCGCGCCGACTTTCGTTGCCGCCACTTCACCATTCTTGAACAGCAGCAGAGTCGGGATACCACGGATGCCATATTTCGGCGCAGTGCCAGGGTTTTGATCGATGTTCAGTTTTGCAACGGTCAGTTTGCCCTGATATTCGTCAGCGATTTCATCCAGAATCGGGGCGATCATTTTGCACGGACCGCACCACTCTGCCCAGAAATCGACGAGGATTGCCCCGTCCGCTTTGAGTACATCCGTATCAAAACTGTCGTCAGTCAGGTGAATAATTTTATCGCTCATATATAACTCCACAGGAATAAGCCTGGCGTGTTGGTTTCGTTGTTGGTGTAACATTAACCAACTAAAGGTTGACTTTATTTCACCGGATACGCTTTCGTAAAGCAATAGTAAGCTGATATTCTATCACACTATGAGCAAAACACATTTAACAGAACAGAAGTTTTCCGACTTCGCCCTGCATCCGAAAGTTGTAGAAGCCCTTGAAAAAAAAGGGTTTCATAACTGTACGCCCATTCAGGCACTGGCTCTTCCGCTAACGCTGGAAGGTCGTGACGTAGCCGGGCAGGCGCAAACCGGTACCGGGAAAACGATGGCGTTTCTTACGTCTTCGTTTCATTACCTTCTCTCTCATCCCGCAATTGCCGATCGCAAGGTGAATCAACCGCGTGCCTTAATTATGGCACCGACGCGTGAACTTGCCGTGCAGATCCACGCCGACGCGGAACCACTGGCACAAGCTACTGGCCTGAAACTGGGTCTGGCCTACGGTGGCGATGGCTACGACAAACAGTTGAAAGTGCTGGAAAGCGGCGTTGACATTCTGATTGGCACCACGGGTCGTTTAATTGACTACGCCAAACAAAACCATATTAACCTCGGTGCCATTCAGGTGGTGGTGCTGGACGAAGCCGATCGCATGTACGATCTGGGCTTTATTAAAGATATCCGCTGGCTGTTCCGCCGTATGCCGCCTGCGAACCAGCGCCTCAACATGCTGTTCTCCGCCACGCTTTCGTACCGGGTACGTGAACTGGCGTTCGAGCAGATGAATAACGCCGAATATATCGAAGTGGAACCGGAACAGAAAACGGGCCACCGTATTAAAGAAGAGCTTTTCTACCCTTCTAACGAAGAAAAGATGCGTTTGTTGCAAACGCTGATCGAAGAAGAGTGGCCAGACAGAGCGATTATTTTCGCCAACACCAAACACCGTTGTGAAGATATCTGGGGTCACCTGGCGGCAGATGGTCATCGTGTTGGTCTGTTGACGGGCGATGTGGCGCAGAAAAAACGCCTGCGTATTCTTGATGAATTTACCCGTGGCGATCTGGATATTCTGGTTGCTACCGACGTTGCCGCGCGTGGTCTGCATATTCCGGCAGTGACGCACGTCTTTAACTACGATTTACCCGATGACTGTGAAGATTACGTTCACCGTATCGGTCGTACTGGCCGCGCAGGCGCAAGCGGTCACTCTATCAGCCTGGCGTGTGAAGAGTATGCATTGAATTTGCCTGCTATTGAGACCTATATTGGTCACTCAATTCCGGTAAGCAAATACAATCCGGACGCATTGATGACCGATCTGCCAAAACCGCTGCGCCTCACGCGCCCGCGCACAGGCAATGGTCCGCGTCGTACTGGCGCTCCACGTAATCGTCGTCGTTCAGGTTAAATAAATAATGTCATACTCAAAATCATTCAAACTGTATCAAGATGGCAAGAGAATGAATCCCGATGCGCTTACTGTAGTAAGTGATTCGGGTGAAAGAATGCAGCCAACGCAGAGACAGATTGAAGGATGAAGAGTATGGGTTCCACCTCGTCGCTGTATGCAGCCATTGATCTCGGTTCGAATAGTTTTCATATGCTGGTTGTGCGCGAGGTGGCTGGAAGTATCCAGACGCTGACGCGAATTAAACGCAAAGTGCGTCTGGCTGCTGGCCTGAACAGCGAAAATGCCCTGTCTAATGAAGCAATGGAGCGCGGCTGGCAATGTCTGCGCCTGTTTGCTGAACGTCTGCAAGATATCCCTCCCTCGCAAATTCGCGTTGTCGCTACGGCGACGTTACGACTTGCTGTCAATGCCGGTGATTTTATTGCTAAAGCGCAGGAAATCCTCGGTTGTCCAGTGCAAGTCATTAGCGGTGAAGAGGAAGCGCGCCTGATTTATCAGGGTGTTGCTCATACCACAGGTGGAGCCGATCAGCGCCTGGTCGTGGATATTGGCGGCGCGAGTACCGAACTGGTCACTGGCACAGGTGCACAGACCACGTCTTTGTTCAGCCTGTCGATGGGCTGCGTCACCTGGCTGGAACGTTATTTCGTCGATCGTAATCTCGGGCAGGAAAACTTTGTCGCAGCTGAACAAGCCGCACGTGAAGTTTTGCGTCCGGTTGCTGATGAACTGCGATATCACGGCTGGAAAGTGTGCGTTGGCGCTTCCGGCACCGTGCAGGCGTTACAGGAAATAATGATGGCGCAGGGGATGGATGAGCGCATTACCCTCGCGAAGTTGCAGCAACTGAAACAGCGCGCTATTCATTGCGGTCGGCTGGAAGAGCTGGAGATTGAAGGGTTAACGCTGGAACGCGCATTAGTATTCCCGAGTGGTCTGGCGATCCTGATAGCCATTTTTACCGAACTGAATATTCAGTGTATGACCCTGGCGGGCGGTGCGCTACGTGAAGGCCTGGTCTACGGCATGTTACATCTGGCGGTTGAGCAAGATATTCGCAGCCGAACACTGCATAATATTCAGCGCCGCTTTATGATTGATATTGATCAGGCTCAGCGCGTAGCCAGCGTTGCGGCTAACTTCTTCGATCAAGTGGAGAGTGAATGGCATCTTGAAGCGATTAGCCGCGATTTGCTAATCAGCGCCTGTCAACTTCATGAAATTGGTCTGAGCGTTGATTTCAAACAAGCGCCGCAACATGCCGCTTATCTCGTGCGTAATCTGGATCTTCCCGGTTTTACGCCTGCGCAGAAAAAGCTGCTGGCGACGCTATTGCTCAACCAGACGAATCCAGTCGATCTCTCATCGCTGCATCAACAAAATGCCGTACCGCCGCGCGTTGCGGAACAACTCTGTCGTTTACTGCGCCTGGCAATCATTTTTGCCAGCCGTCGCCGTGACGATTTAGTGCCGGAGATGACATTACAGGCCAACCATGAACAGTTGACCCTGACACTGCCGCAAGGTTGGCTGGCTCAGCACCCGCTGGGTAAAGAGATTATCGATCAGGAAATTGAGTGGCAGAGCTATGTCCACTGGCCGCTGGAAGTGCTTTAACGTGTAATGTGCCGGATGCGATGCTCACGCATCTTATCCGGCGATAATTCCGCTTTCCGGTGCCGTGATCATCTAATCCAACCAGCCCCAGACAATACGAATGGCTATTTGCCTCGTTTTGCTGCCATCATCGCTTTCAGATTCGCCAGATGGTTTTGCCCTTTCTGCATCCGTTCTTCGGCGCTGACCACTTTGCGCTCTTGTTCCCAAATCAAGTCATCCTGCGGTAATTCCAGCAGGAAGCGGCTCGGCTCCGGACGTACCAGCTCACCGTACTGACGACGCTCTTTACACAGCGTAAAGGTCAACTCTTTCTGGGCGCGGGTGATGCCGACATAGGCCAGCCGCCGCTCTTCATCGATATTGTCCTCGTCGATGCTGCTTTGGTGCGGCAAAAATCCTTCTTCCATACCGACCATGTAGACATAAGGAAACTCCAGCCCTTTTGACGCGTGCAGAGTCATCAGTTGCACCTGATCAAGCTCTTCGTCACTCTCGCCACGTTCCATCATGTCGCGCAGAGTAAAGCGCGTCACCACCTGGGTGAGCGTCATCGGCTCATCCAGTTCGCTACCTTCCAGCATCTCCGTCATCCAGCTAAATAACTGGTTAACGTTCTTCATGCGCATTTCGGCGGCTTTCGGGCTGGGTGACGTTTCGTATAACCAGGATTCATAATCCATCCCGTGGATCAGATCGCGCACTGCGGCGACAGGCTCCCGCTCCGCCAGTCGCTGGATTTCCGCCAGCCAGTGAGTAAATCGGGTCAACGCTTCATAACCACGTCCACTCAGTGTCTGACTCAACCCCATATCAAAGCTGGCGGTAAACATACTTTTATTACGCGTCATCGCCCACTCACCCAGCTTTTTCAGCGTCGCCGGGCCAATCTCTCGCTTCGGCGTGTTAACGATACGCAGGAACGCACTATCATCGTCCGGGTTAGTCAGCACACGCAGATAAGCCAGTAAATCCTTGATTTCCGGACGGGAGAAGAACGAAGTACCGCCGGATATTTTGTACGGAATGCGGTTTTGCATCAGAAATTTTTCAAACACCCGTGACTGATGGTTGCCGCGATAGAGAATGGCGTAATCTTTGTACTGTGTTTTGTTGACGAAGTGATGCGCAATCAGCTCGCCGGTAACGCGCTCGGCTTCATGTTCTTCGTTATTCGCGCTTAAAACTTTTAGCTCCGCGCCATAGCCTAGTTCGGAGAACAGACGCTTTTCAAAGACGTGCGGGTTATTGGCGATCAGGATGTTCGCCGCTTTCAGAATACGCCCGGAAGAGCGGTAGTTCTGCTCAAGCTTAATCACCTTCAACGTTGGGAAATCCTGGCTCAACAGCACCAGGTTTTGCGGACGTGCGCCACGCCAGGAGTAGATCGACTGGTCATCATCGCCCACCACGGTAAAGCGAGCGCGGCTGCCCACCAGCAGTTTCACCAGCTCATACTGGCTGGTGTTGGTATCCTGATACTCATCCACCAGCAGGTAGCGAATCTTGTTTTGCCAGCGTTCGCGTACTTCCACATTGCGTTGCAGCAGCAATGTCGGCAATAAAATCAGATCGTCGAAGTCGAGAACATTGCACGCTTTCAGGTGCGCATCATACAGCCCGTAACAATGGGCAAAAATGCGATCCCGCTCGCCTTTTGCCTCTGCCGCCGCCTGCGCAGGAGTTTTGAGATCGTTCTTCCAATTAGAGATGGTTGAAATCAGCTGTTGCAGGAGAACTTTGTCGTCTTCAATCAGTCCTTCGGTCAACTCTTTGAGCAAAGCAAGCTGATCGGTATCGTCAAACAGCGAAAAGTTCGCTTTCATCCCTAACGCTGCATACTCGCGTTTGATGATATCCAGCCCCAGCGTGTGGAAGGTGGAGATCATCAGCCCACGTGCCTCTTTGCGCCCCAGCGTCTGCCCGACACGCTCTTTCATCTCGCGCGCTGCTTTATTGGTAAAAGTCACCGCTGCGATATGTCGCGCCTGATAACCGCAGCCACGGATCAGATGGGCGATTTTATTGGTGATCACACGAGTTTTACCGGAACCCGCGCCCGCCAGCACCAGGCAGGGGCCGGTAACGAATTCGACAGCTTGTTGTTGGCCGGGGTTTAGACGCATAGAAAAATCGCTCAATGAAAGTCGGGAGGGGGAAATAACAGCGTGGTAGTATAGCCAGCCTCATCCTTACCACTCAAGGCACGATCATGGCAAAAACAGCAGCAGCACTGCATATCCTTGTAAAAGAAGAGAAACTGGCTCAGGAACTTCTGGAGCAGATCAAGAACGGCGCCGATTTTGGCAAGCTGGCGAAGAAACATTCCATTTGCCCGTCAGGCAAACGCGGCGGTGATTTAGGGGAATTTCGCCAGGGTCAGATGGTTCCGGCGTTTGATAAAGTGGTGTTCTCTTGTCCGGTGCTGGAGCCAACCGGCCCGCTGCATACCCAGTTCGGGTATCACATCATTAAGGTGCTGTACCGCAACTAACAGCAAGGCCTTCTCCCGGAGAAGGCCTTGAGTGTTTTCTCCCTCTCCCTGTGGGAGAGGGCATCAGCGCGCACTTAACCCGCAACAGCAATACGTTTCATATCCGTCATATAGCCACGCAGTTTTTTACCTACCTGCTCAATTGCATGGCTGCGAATCGCATCATTTACATCACGCAGTTGCGCGTTATCTACCGCACCTTCTGGAATAGCTTTACCCAGATCGCCTGGCTGCAGCTCTGCCATAAACGGTTTCAGCAGCGGTACGCAAGCGTAAGAGAACAGATAGTTACCGTATTCTGCGGTATCAGAGATAACCACGTTCATTTCGTACAGACGCTTACGGGCGATGGTGTTGGCAATCAGCGGCAGCTCATGCAGTGATTCATAGTATGCCGACTCTTCAATGATGCCGGAATCAACCATGGTTTCGAACGCCAGCTCAACGCCCGCTTTCACCATCGCGATCATCAGCACGCCTTTATCGAAGTACTCCTGCTCGCCGATTTTACCTTCATACTGCGGTGCGGTTTCGAACGCGGTTTTGCCGGTCTCTTCACGCCAGGTCAGTAGTTTCTTATCGTCGTTGGCCCAGTCAGCCATCATACCGGAAGAGAATTCGCCGGAGATGATGTCGTCCATATGTTTCTGGAACAGCGGTGCCATGATCTCTTTCAGTTGCTCAGAAAGCGCATAAGCACGCAGTTTCGCCGGGTTAGAGAGACGGTCCATCATCAGGGTGATGCCGCCCTGCTTCAGGGCTTCGGTGATGGTTTCCCAGCCGAACTGAATCAGTTTTTCTGCATATGCCGGGTCGGTGCCCTCTTCCACCAGCTTGTCGAAGCACAGCAGAGAACCAGCCTGCAACATACCGCACAGGATAGTTTGCTCGCCCATCAGGTCTGATTTAACTTCCGCAACGAAAGAGGATTCCAGAACGCCGGCACGATGACCGCCTGTTGCTGCCGCCCAGGCTTTAGCGATCGCCATGCCTTCGCCTTTCGGATCGTTTTCCGGGTGAACGGCAATCAGCGTCGGTACGCCGAATCCACGTTTATACTCTTCACGCACTTCGGTGCCAGGGCATTTCGGCGCAACCATTACTACAGTGATGTCTTTACGGATCTGCTCGCCCACTTCGACGATGTTGAAACCATGCGAGTAACCCAGCGCCGCGCCATCTTTCATCAGCGGTTGAACGGAACGCACTACGTCAGAGTGCTGTTTGTCCGGCGTCAGGTTAACCACCAGATCCGCCTGCGGGATCAGTTCTTCGTAAGTACCTACCTTAAAACCGTTTTCGGTTGCTTTACGCCAGGACGCGCGCTTTTCGGCAATCGCTTCTTTACGCAGAGCGTAGGAGATATCGAGACCAGAATCACGCATGTTCAGGCCCTGGTTCAGACCCTGTGCGCCGCAGCCGACGATGACCACTTTTTTACCCTGAAGGTAGCTCGCGCCGTCAGCGAACTCGTCGCGCCCCATAAAGCGACATTTGCCCAGTTGTGCCAGCTGCTGGCGCAGATTCAGTGTATTGAAGTAGTTAGCCATGGTGATTCCTCGTGATGTTGTGCTTCTTATTGTTCGGTTCGCTGTTGAGCGAGAATGTCACCACATTACAACAGGAAATTTATTGCGGAAATTGATATATTCACAACGTCATATTGCAATTTCTGCAACGTCATAACCGGGGGTTAAGCCTGTGGATTTACGCGACCTGAAAATGTTTCTGCATCTGGCGGAAAGCCGCCATTTTGGCCGTAGCGCGCGGGCAATGCACGTCAGCCCCTCCACACTTTCCCGACAGATTCAGCGCCTGGAAGAAGATCTCGGCCAACCGCTGTTTGTGCGCGATAACCGCACGGTAACGCTGACGGAAGCGGGCGAAGAGCTGCGTGTTTTCGCCCAGCAAACGTTGTTGCAATATCAGCAATTGCGCCACACCATCGACCAGCAAGGGCCGTCCCTCTCTGGCGAATTACATATTTTCTGTTCGGTGACTGCCGCTTACAGCCATCTGCCACCGATTCTCGACCGATTCCGCGCGGAGCATCCATCGGTGGAAATTAAGCTCACCACCGGTGATGCGGCGGATGCAATGGAAAAAGTGGTTACCGGAGAAGCGGATCTGGCGATTGCCGGGAAGCCGGAGACTCTGCCAGGCGCGGTGGCGTTTTCGATGCTGGAGAACCTGGCGGTGGTGCTGATCGCGCCCGCGCTGCCCTGCCCGGTGCGTAATCAGGTCTCAGTAGAACAACCGGACTGGTCGACGATTCCCTTCATCATGGCCGATCAGGGACCAGTACGCCGCCGCATTGAGTTGTGGTTTCGACGCAATAAAATCAGTAACCCGATGATTTACGCCACGGTTGGCGGGCATGAAGCAATGGTATCGATGGTGGCACTTGGCTGTGGCGTGGCGCTGCTGCCGGAAGTGGTACTGGATAACAGCCCGGAGCCAGTGCGTAATCGTGTGATGATTTTAGAGCGCAGCGATGAGAAAACGCCGTTTGAGCTGGGCGTTTGTGCGCAAAAAAAGCGGCTACATGAGCCGCTGATTGAGGCGTTCTGGAAGATTTTGCCGAACCACAAATGACGTTGTCGCGTAGGTAGACCTGATAAGCGAAGCGCCATCAGGCATTTTACCCTAACCCGCCAAAAAGAACCTGAACGCCGGGTTATTGGTTTCGTCGTGGCAATCGTAGCCCAGCTCATTCAGCCGGGTTTCGAAATCCGGTTCATGATCGCCCAGCTCGAACGCTGCCAGTACACGCCCGTAGTCGGTGCCATGACTGCGATAGTGGAACAAAGAGATATTCCAGTGCGTCCCCAGCGTGTTGAGGAAGCGCAGCAGCGCGCCCGGTGATTCCGGGAATTCGAAGCTGTAGAGGCGTTCCTGCAACGGATGCGATGGACGCCCGCCAACCATATAGCGCACATGCAACTTCGCCATTTCGTCGTCGGAGAGATCAACCACGCTGTAGCCACCGTCGTTGAGCATCTGCAAAATTTCTTTGCGCTCTTCAAGGCCGCGACTTAAGCGCACACCGACAAAAATACAGGCATCTTTAGCATCAGCGAAACGGTAGTTGAACTCTGTGACCGAGCGCCCGCCAAGTAGCTGGCAGAATTTGAGGAAGCTGCCTTTTTCTTCCGGGATGGTCACCGCCAGCAACGCTTCACGCTGTTCGCCTAGTTCGCAGCGTTCCGAGACGTAGCGCAGACCGTGGAAGTTCACGTTGGCTCCAGAAAGAATATGCGCCAGCCGCTCACCGCGAATGTTGTGCTGAGCGATGTACTTTTTCATCCCCGCCAGCGCCAGCGCGCCAGACGGTTCCGCCACTGCGCGCACATCTTCGAATAAGTCTTTCATCGCTGCGCAGATGGCATCGCTATCGACGGTGATGATGTCGTCGAGATACTCCCGGCACAAACGGAAGGTTTCGTCGCCGATGCGTTTTACCGCAACACCTTCGGCGAATAGCCCCACGCGCGGCAGATCAACCGGATGACCCGCATCCAGTGCCGCTTTCAGGCAGGCTGAATCTTCCGCTTCTACCGCGATCACTTTGATTTGCGGCATCAGCTGTTTGATCAGCACAGCCACGCCCGCAGCCAGACCACCGCCGCCGACTGGCACAAATACGCGGTCGAGATGGGCATCCTGCTGGAGCAGTTCCAGCGCCAGCGTGCCTTGCCCGGCGATCACCATCGGATGATCGAACGGCGGCACCCAGGTGAAGCCCTGCTGCTGCGACAGTTCGATCGCTTTAGCTTTCGCTTCGTCAAAGTTCGCGCCGTGAAGCAGCACTTCACCGCCGAAGCCGCGCACCGCGTCGACTTTGATGTCGGCGGTGGCGGTTGGCATGACGATGAGCGCCTTCACGCCTAACCGCGCAGAAGAAAACGCGACGCCCTGCGCGTGGTTACCCGCCGAGGCGGTGATCACGCCGTGCGCTTTTTGTTCTTCCGTCAGGCCCGCCATCATGGCGTATGCGCCGCGCAGCTTAAAGCTGTGCACTGGCTGGCGGTCTTCGCGCTTCACCAGTATCACGTTATCAAGACGCGACGACAGTTTTTCCATTTTCTGTAGCGGCGTGACCTGTGCCGCTTCATAGACCGGCGCACGTAGCACCGCTCTTAAATATTCGGCACCTTCCGGGGCGCCTGACAGGGGTTGCGAGTCAGCCATTATTAACCCCCCAGTTTCGATTTATCGCGCACCGCACCTTTGTCGGCACTGGTCGCCAGGCTGGCGTAGGCGCGCAAAGCAAAGGAAACCTGACGTTCACGGTTTTTCGGCGTCCAGGCTTTGTCGCCACGGGCTTCCTGCGCTTCACGACGCGCCGCCAGTTCGGCATCGCTTACCTGCAACTGAATGCCACGGTTCGGAATGTCGATGGCGATCAGGTCACCATCTTCAATCAGGCCAATACTGCCGCCGCTCGCCGCTTCCGGCGAGACGTGGCCGATGGAAAGACCAGAAGTGCCGCCGGAGAAGCGTCCATCGGTGATCAGCGCACAGGCTTTGCCAAGACCCATCGACTTCAGGAAGCTGGTTGGGTAGAGCATTTCCTGCATCCCCGGTCCGCCTTTCGGGCCTTCGTAGCGAATAACAACCACATCGCCAGCGACAACTTTACCGCCAAGAATCGCTTCTACCGCGTCATCCTGGCTTTCGTACACTTTCGCCGGACCGGTGAATTTGAGGATGCTGTCATCGACGCCCGCCGTTTTAACGATGCAGCCGTTTTCCGCGAAGTTGCCGTAAAGTACCGCCAGGCCGCCGTCTTTGCTGTAGGCGTGCTCCAGTGAGCGGATGCAGCCGTTTGCGCGATCGTCATCGAGAGAATCCCAACGGCAATCCTGCGAGAATGCCTGTGTAGTGCGGATTCCAGCCGGGCCAGCGCGGAACATATTTTTCACCGCATCATCCTGAGTCAGCATGACATCGTATTGTTCCAGCGTTTGCGACAAGGTCAGGCCGAGTACGTTTTTCACATTGCGATTCAACAACCCGGCACGATCCAGTTCGCCGAGAATACCGATCACGCCACCAGCACGATGAACATCTTCCATATGGTATTTCTGGGTGCTCGGCGCAACTTTGCACAACTGCGGGACTTTACGCGAAAGTTTGTCGATATCACTCATGGTGAAGTCGATTTCCGCTTCTTGTGCCGCCGCCAGCAGGTGAAGAACCGTATTGGTAGAGCCGCCCATCGCGATATCCAACGTCATGGCGTTTTCAAACGCCGCTTTACTGGCGATATTACGTGGCAGTGCGCTTTCGTCGTTTTGCTCGTAGTAACGTTTGGTCAATTCAACAATGCGTTTACCGGCATTGAGGAACAGCTGCTTACGATCCGCGTGGGTTGCCAGCAGCGAGCCGTTGCCTGGCTGCGACAGACCCAGAGCTTCGGTCAGGCAGTTCATCGAGTTAGCGGTGAACATCCCGGAGCAGGAACCACAGGTTGGACAGGCCGAACGTTCAACCTGATCGCTCTGGGAGTCAGAAACTTTCGGATCTGCCCCCTGGATCATCGCATCAACCAGATCAAGCTTGATTAACTGATCGGATAGTTTGGTTTTCCCGGCCTCCATCGGACCACCGGAAACAAAGATCACCGGAATATTCAGGCGCAGAGAGGCCATCAGCATCCCCGGGGTGATTTTGTCGCAGTTGGAGATGCAAACCATGGCATCGGCGCAGTGAGCGTTAACCATATACTCAACAGAATCAGCGATCAGTTCGCGAGACGGCAGTGAATAAAGCATCCCCCCGTGCCCCATGGCGATCCCATCATCCACCGCAATGGTGTTGAATTCTTTGGCAACGCCGCCAGCCGCTTCAATTTGTTCAGCGACCAGTTTACCGAGATCGCGCAGATGGACGTGCCCCGGTACAAATTGAGTGAACGAGTTCACAACAGCGATAATCGGCTTACCGAAATCAGCGTCGGTCATTCCAGTGGCGCGCCACAGCGCACGAGCACCCGCCATATTACGACCATGAGTGGTGGTGGCGGAACGGTACTTAGGCATACTTTATTTACTCCCAGTGTCTGTCTCGTAAATGGGACGGTGCGTGCCGTCCCATTTTTTGTATTTATTGATTAACCTGATCCAACCAGCCCCATTTATCTTCGGTTTCGCCGGTGAAGAGGCCGAAGAAGGCTTGCTGGATGCGTTTGGTGACCGGGCCACAACGGCCTTCGCCCACCTGAATACCGTCGACGCTGCGCACTGGCGTAATTTCAGCCGCTGTACCGGACATAAACACTTCATCTGCCAGATACAGCGATTCACGCGACAGCACCTGCTCACGCACTTCAATTCCCAGTTCTTTCGCCAGTTTGATGATGGCGTCACGGGTAATACCCGGAAGCGCGGAAGAGGTGAACGGCGGGGTGAACAGCACGCCGTCTTTCACTTCAAACAGGTTTTCGCCTGCACCTTCAGAGATGTAACCATTCACATCCAGCGCGATACCTTCCTGATAACCGTGGCGGCGCGCTTCGCTGCCAACCAGCAGGGAAGAGAGGTAGTTCCCCCCCGCTTTCGCAGCGGTTGGAATGGTGTTTGGCGCCGCGCGGTTCCAGGAAGAAACCATCGCGTCGATCCCCTGCTCCAGTGCTTCCGCGCCCAGATAGGCTCCCCACGGGAAAGCGGCAATAATCACGTCGGTGGTGTATCCCGCTGGTGGGTTAACGCCCATGCCAACATCACCTACGAAGATCAGCGGACGGATATAGGCGCTGGTGAGATTGTTTTTACGGATCACTTCGCGGCAAGCTTCCATCAGCTCATCAATGCTCTGCGAAACCGGGAAGCGGTAAATTTTGGCAGAGTCATGCAGACGTTGCATATGCTCACGATGACGGAATACAACTGGACCTTTATGTGAGTCGTAGCAACGGATGCCTTCAAAAACCGAGGTGCCATAGTGCAGCGCATGAGACATCACATGCACCTTCGCGTCTTCCCAGCGAACCATCTCCCCATTGAACCAAATGTAATCAGCTTTCTTCGTGGTCATTTTTATATTCCTTTTGCGCTCAGGCGCGGATTTGTTGTGATGTGGTTGTGCTCTGGCAGATAGCAACGTGTGCGACGTCTACCAGTTTATTTAACTGACTAAACAGTAAGTCGACCGAACGCGGGCTGGCAACGGTCAATTCAATATTTATATTTTGTGCATCGCTGGCGGCAGCCATATTCATTGAGCAGACGTGGAAACCACGATGACGCACCACGCGTAAAACACGTTCTAAGGTTTCCGGATTGAAGCGAGCCGATACATTGACCTGATGTTGCATCATGATAATTTCTCCAACATTTCTGAATTACTGGCGCCAGGCGGCACCAGCGGCCAGACGTTCTCAAGTTCGTCGATTGAGACATGAAGCAGGTATGGCCCATCACTGTTCAGCATGGTGTCGAGTGCCGCTTCAACCTGATCTTTACGGGTGATGTGTTGGCCAGGGATGCCGAAGGCGCTGGCTAACATGAGGAAATCTGGGTTATCGGTAAGGGTGGTTTCGCTATATCGTTCCTGGAAAAACAGTTGCTGCCATTGTCGAACCATCCCTAACCGCTGGTTATCGAGTAAGACAATTTTCAACGGTAACTGCTTGCGTTTTACGGTGCCCAGCTCTTGTACATTCATCATGAAAGAACCGTCACCGGAGATACAAACGACAGTATCGTTCGGTCGCGCGACTTGTGCGCCAACCGCCGCCGGTAAACCGAAGCCCATAGTGCCTAAACCGCTTGAAGTGATGAAATTTTCCGGGCGAGTGTGGGCGATGTGCTGCGCAGCCCACATCTGATGCTGCCCCACATCCGTGGTCACAACGCAATCCGCAGGTTTACGATCCGACAGTTGTTTTAACAACAACGGCGCGTAGATAGCATCTCCAGGATGATCGTAACGCCAGGCATGTTCACTACGCATTTGTGCGCAGTATTGCTGCCATTCATCGATATTTAACGATTGCTGTAACGCAGGCAACAGCATGTTTAAATCGCCTTGTAATGCCACATGCGCCTGACGCAGCTTGTTCATTTCTGCCGGGTCGATATCCATATGGATAACACTGGCGTGTGGTGCGAAGGTGTTAAGTTTGCCGGTAACCCGGTCATCAAAACGTGCCCCCACGGCGATCAGCAGGTCACATTCCTGCACCGCGAAGTTCGCCGCTTTGGTGCCGTGCATCCCCAACATCCCCAGATAGTACGGATAATCCGCATCGACTGCACCCAGCCCTTTCAGCGTGCAGGTGGCAGGCATTTTTGTGGCAGCGAGAAATTCATGCAGAGCAGGAACCGCCTGCGCCATACCTACGCCGCCGCCAACATACAGCATCGGTTTTTGCGCTTTTACCAGCATCTGGCGCGCTTGCTCGACTTCGGCATGTGGGAAAGTCACTTCGTTTTCAACGGTGGTGAACCAGGGTTCCAGATCGCCGCAGGCTAACTGGATATCTTTAGGGATATCGACCAGAACCGGACCGGGACGACCTGAGCTGGCGACATCAAACGCTTCGGCCATGATGCGTGGTAATTCTTCCAGCGACTGCACCAGGAAGCTGTGTTTGGTACAGGCTAACGACAATCCCAGGACATCAACCTCCTGAAATGCATCGGTGCCGATGAACGGTGCAGATACCTGACCGGTGATGGCAACTACAGGGATGGAATCTAACAGCGCGTCCGCAAGTCCGGTGATCAGGTTGGTTGCGCCAGGGCCAGAAGTGGCGATGCACACGCCCGTTTTACCGGTAGCACGGGCATAACCGATAGCCGCCATTACCGCGCCCTGTTCATGCCGGCACAGCAAGTGTTCTACGCCACCATCATACAATGCATCGTAAACAGGCATAATTGCGCCACCCGGATAACCGAAAACGGTGTTCACACCCTGTGCCCGCAAAGCATGTACCACCCACTGTGCGCCATTCATAGTTAGTTCCCCGTCCTGAATGTTGAGAAACAGAATTTTGTGCTGTTATTCATTGCCTGCTCCTCGATTATGTTTTTAAGGTCAAAAAAAACCCCCGAACCTTTCGGTGCGGGGGTCTTAGTTCGTTAAGGCTTGATCTCTAAGCCTTTCCTCGTCCAAGTGCAGCCCCGCACGGTGGGATAATAATCACCACCACGCTAATCACGACCAGGCTAATCACTCGTAGAAGGGCTGTCATTTTGTCTTTTCTTGCATCTTGTTCGAAGGAATGCCTAAAGAGTTACCATAGATTTTGCGAATAGCACAAGATATTTTTTGGCCGCTTTTTATGACTCTCATAATAATTTCTATAAAAACCATTGTTTTTTATATAAAAATTTGTGAGTGAAAAAAATTCAATTTCCGTATAATTCTCGCGCTCTTCGAGTGGCAGTTTTTTGTGCTTTTTATTTTTGCGAGAGTGATTCCATCACTAATACAACTCAAATTACTTTGCACAAATAAACGGGAATCAGCCGCTAAATAACACAATTTCGCAGACTACAGCAGGGATCTCTTATGTTCATAATGGTGACTTAAGGAGGACTTATGTCACTGTCAATTGTTCATACTCGTGCCGCCCTGGGAGTCAATGCTCCCCCAATCACTGTTGAGGTACATATCAGTAAAGGTTTGCCAGGGTTAACAATGGTGGGCTTACCAGAAACAACGGTAAAAGAAGCGCGCGATCGCGTGCGCAGCGCCATTATCAATAGCGGATATGAATATCCGGCGAAAAAAATCACCATAAACCTTGCTCCTGCCGATCTGCCAAAAGAAGGGGGACGATATGATTTACCTATCGCCATTGCGTTGCTGGCAGCCTCTGAACAGCTTACAGCCAATAAGTTAGATGAATATGAATTAGTCGGAGAACTGGCGCTTACAGGCGCTCTGCGTGGCGTTCCAGGCGCAATCTCCAGTGCAACTGAAGCCATTAAGTCGGGCAGAAAAATTATCGTCTCGAAAGACAACGAAGATGAAGTGGGGTTAATTAACGGTGAAGGATGCCTGATAGCCGATCATCTGCAGGCTGTCTGTGCATTTCTGGAAGGTAAACACGCTCTCGAACGCCCGAAACCAACTGATGTAGTATCCCGTGCATTACAACATGATCTCAGTGATGTTGTCGGTCAGGAGCAAGGAAAGCGAGGACTGGAAATTACTGCTGCTGGCGGACACAACCTTTTATTGATTGGACCGCCGGGAACAGGCAAAACGATGCTCGCCAGCCGTATTAATGGCCTGTTGCCAGATTTAAGCAATGAAGAAGCACTGGAGAGTGCCGCAATATTAAGCCTGGTAAATGCCGAATCAGTGCAAAAACAATGGCGGCAGCGCCCGTTCCGCTCACCGCACCACAGTGCGTCGTTAACTGCGATGGTGGGCGGTGGTGCAATTCCCGGGCCTGGTGAAATTTCGCTGGCGCATAACGGCGTACTTTTTCTTGATGAACTACCTGAATTTGAACGGCGTACACTGGATGCCTTGCGGGAACCCATAGAGTCAGGGCAAATCCATCTTTCACGCACACGAGCAAAAATAACCTATCCAGCCCGTTTCCAGCTTGTTGCGGCGATGAATCCCAGCCCAACAGGACATTATCAAGGGAACCATAACCGCTGCACGCCGGAACAAACGCTGCGTTATCTCAACCGACTCTCCGGTCCCTTTCTTGACCGCTTTGACCTCTCACTGGAGATCCCGCTACCGCCACCCGGTATTTTGAGCAAAGCGGTCATTCAGGGGGAAAGCAGCGCCACCGTTAAACAACGCGTAATGGCCGCCAGAGAGCGCCAATTTAAGCGGCAGAATAAACTGAATGCCTGGCTGGATAGTCCGGAAATACGACAATTTTGCAAGCTTGAGAGCGAGGACGCACAGTGGCTGGAAGAAACGCTGATCCATCTGGGATTATCTATTCGTGCCTGGCAGCGGTTACTGAAAGTATCAAGAACCATAGCTGATATTGATCAGTCTGACGTCATCACACGTCAGCATTTACAAGAGGCCGTAAGTTATCGGGCTATCGACCGTTTGCTCATCCATTTGCAAAAGCTGCTGACGTAAAAAAAGGGCATTTCGCCCTTTTTATTAATCGTCGGAATCGGTGTAGTCTTCAGCACCTTCGACCTGCGGTTTACCGCCGGAAAGAGTGTGAAAACGTTTTGGACGCTTGATACGCGTCATATACTTGGACCACACGCGTTCTGCTTCTGTCACTGGCTCACGTTCGCCACGGCATACTGCTACGAAGAGTTTCTCTTCCTCGGTAACCGGCTCGCGTTTGCCGAGATCCAGCTCATTGAAGGCATAACCATGACGTTCAAGCAGTTGTGCCTCTTTGATGGTGAAATCACCATGACGAGAGAATCCACGTGGATAATGTTTATTGTCGAAATATCGATTAGTCGTCGTAAAGCTTTCCGCCATCCTGCACGCTCCTAATTCTTTGACCGAGCTAGTTATGGCGCGGAGTATTAGTTACGCTTGACAGAGTGTAAAACAAAACATTTAAATCATAACGACAAATAATTTTGCGGAGAGCACTGTGGATACGGAATTGTTAAAAACTTTCCTGGAAGTTAGCCGAACGCGTCACTTTGGTCGAGCGGCTGAATCGCTCTATCTGACCCAGTCAGCAGTGAGCTTTCGGATCAGACAACTGGAAAATCAGCTGGGTGTGAATCTTTTCACCCGTCACAGAAACAATATCCGTTTAACCGCTGCCGGTGAAAAGCTGTTGCCTTATGCAGAAACACTCATGAGCACCTGGCAGACTGCTCGTAAGGAGGTAGCGCATACCTCACGACATAATGAGTTTTCTATCGGTGCCAGCGCCTCGTTGTGGGAATGTATGCTTAATCAGTGGCTGGGACGCTTGTATCAAAATCAGGATGCCCATACAGGCTTACAGTTCGAAGCGCGAATTGCCCAGCGCCAATCTCTGGTAAAACAACTGCATGAACGCCAGCTTGATCTTCTTATTACTACTGAAGCGCCCAAAATGGATGAATTTAGTAGTCAGTTACTGGGGCATTTTACTTTAGCACTCTATACCAGTGCCCCTTCTAAGCTAAAAGGTGAGCTTAACTATCTCCGTCTGGAATGGGGGCCGGATTTTCAACAACATGAGGCTGGTTTGATCGGTGCTGATGAAGTTCCAATGCTAACAACCAGTTCTGCTGAACTGGCACAGCAACAGATTGCGATGCTTAATGGTTGCACATGGCTGCCGGTGAGTTGGGCACGTAAGAAAGGTGGGCTGCATACCGTTGTCGACAGCACAACTCTTTCTCGTCCTCTCTATGCCATATGGCTGCAAAATAGCGATAAAAATGCGTTGATTCGCGATCTATTGAAAATTAACGTGCTGGATGATGTGTATTAATCTGAATGGCTGGCAAGGATGCCGGTAGAAGGATTTACTTCGGAGAGGTTATTTCAGATAAAAAAAATCCTTAGCTTTCGCTAAGGATGATTTCTGGCAGGGGCGGAGAGACTCGAACTCCCAACACCCGGTTTTGGAGACCGGTGCTCTACCAATTGAACTACGCCCCTAATTAGGGTGGCGGAACGGACGGGACTCGAACCCGCGACCCCCTGCGTGACAGGCAGGTATTCTAACCGACTGAACTACCGCTCCACCGAATTCTTTTACAACCACCGGTTTTATGACCGGCTTACTGCTAAATTTGATGCCTGGCAGTTCCCTACTCTCGCATGGGGAGACCCCACACTACCATCGGCGCTACGGCGTTTCACTTCTGAGTTCGGCATGGGGTCAGGTGGGACCACCGCGCTACGGCCGCCAGGCAAATTCTGTTTATCAACATGTCCTGTTCCGACATGTCGATTTAATCTGTATCAGGCTGAAAATCTTCTCTCATCCGCCAAAACAGCTTCGGCGTTGTAAGGTTAAGCCTCACGGTTCATTAGTACCGGTTAGCTCAACGCATCGCTGCGCTTACACACCCGGCCTATCAACGTCGTCGTCTTCAACGTTCCTTCAGGACTCTCAGGGAGTCAGGGAGAACTCATCTCGGGGCAAGTTTCGTGCTTAGATGCTTTCAGCACTTATCTCTTCCGCATTTAGCTACCGGGCAGTGCCATTGGCATGACAACCCGAACACCAGTGATGCGTCCACTCCGGTCCTCTCGTACTAGGAGCAGCCCCCCTCAGTTCTCCAGCGCCCACGGCAGATAGGGACCGAACTGTCTCACGACGTTCTAAACCCAGCTCGCGTACCACTTTAAATGGCGAACAGCCATACCCTTGGGACCTACTTCAGCCCCAGGATGTGATGAGCCGACATCGAGGTGCCAAACACCGCCGTCGATATGAACTCTTGGGCGGTATCAGCCTGTTATCCCCGGAGTACCTTTTATCCGTTGAGCGATGGCCCTTCCATTCAGAACCACCGGATCACTATGACCTGCTTTCGCACCTGCTCGCGCCGTCACGCTCGCAGTCAAGCTGGCTTATGCCATTGCACTAACCTCCTGATGTCCGACCAGGATTAGCCAACCTTCGTGCTCCTCCGTTACTCTTTAGGAGGAGACCGCCCCAGTCAAACTACCCACCAGACACTGTCCGCAACCCGGATCACGGGTCAACGTTAGAACATCAAACATTAAAGGGTGGTATTTCAAGGTCGGCTCCATGCAGACTGGCGTCCACACTTCAAAGCCTCCCACCTATCCTACACATCAAGGCTCAATGTTCAGTGTCAAGCTATAGTAAAGGTTCACGGGGTCTTTCCGTCTTGCCGCGGGTACACTGCATCTTCACAGCGAGTTCAATTTCACTGAGTCTCGGGTGGAGACAGCCTGGCCATCATTACGCCATTCGTGCAGGTCGGAACTTACCCGACAAGGAATTTCGCTACCTTAGGACCGTTATAGTTACGGCCGCCGTTTACCGGGGCTTCGATCAAGAGCTTCGCTTGCGCTGACCCCATCAATTAACCTTCCGGCACCGGGCAGGCGTCACACCGTATACGTCCACTTTCGTGTTTGCACAGTGCTGTGTTTTTAATAAACAGTTGCAGCCAGCTGGTATCTTCGACTGATTTCAGCTCCATGAGTAAATCACTTCACCTACATATCAGCGTGCCTTCTCCCGAAGTTACGGCACCATTTTGCCTAGTTCCTTCACCCGAGTTCTCTCAAGCGCCTTGGTATTCTCTACCTGACCACCTGTGTCGGTTTGGGGTACGATTTGATGTTACCTGATGCTTAGAGGCTTTTCCTGGAAGCAGGGCATTTGTTGCTTCAGCACCGTAGTGCCTCGTCATCACGCCTCAGCCTTGATTTTCCGGATTTGCCTGGAAAACCAGCCTACACGCTTAAACCGGGACAACCGTCGCCCGGCCAACATAGCCTTCTCCGTCCCCCCTTCGCAGTAACACCAAGTACAGGAATATTAACCTGTTTCCCATCGACTACGCCTTTCGGCCTCGCCTTAGGGGTCGACTCACCCTGCCCCGATTAACGTTGGACAGGAACCCTTGGTCTTCCGGCGAGCGGGCTTTTCACCCGCTTTATCGTTACTTATGTCAGCATTCGCACTTCTGATACCTCCAGCATGCCTCACAGCACACCTTCACAGGCTTACAGAACGCTCCCCTACCCAACAACACATAGTGTCGCTGCCGCAGCTTCGGTGCATGGTTTAGCCCCGTTACATCTTCCGCGCAGGCCGACTCGACCAGTGAGCTATTACGCTTTCTTTAAATGATGGCTGCTTCTAAGCCAACATCCTGGCTGTCTGGGCCTTCCCACATCGTTTCCCACTTAACCATGACTTTGGGACCTTAGCTGGCGGTCTGGGTTGTTTCCCTCTTCACGACGGACGTTAGCACCCGCCGTGTGTCTCCCGTGATAACATTCTCCGGTATTCGCAGTTTGCATCGGGTTGGTAAGTCGGGATGACCCCCTTGCCGAAACAGTGCTCTACCCCCGGAGATGAATTCACGAGGCGCTACCTAAATAGCTTTCGGGGAGAACCAGCTATCTCCCGGTTTGATTGGCCTTTCACCCCCAGCCACAAGTCATCCGCTAATTTTTCAACATTAGTCGGTTCGGTCCTCCAGTTAGTGTTACCCAACCTTCAACCTGCCCATGGCTAGATCACCGGGTTTCGGGTCTATACCCTGCAACTTAACGCCCAGTTAAGACTCGGTTTCCCTTCGGCTCCCCTATTCGGTTAACCTTGCTACAGAATATAAGTCGCTGACCCATTATACAAAAGGTACGCAGTCACCCCATAAAAGAGGCTCCCACTGCTTGTACGTACACGGTTTCAGGTTCTTTTTCACTCCCCTCGCCGGGGTTCTTTTCGCCTTTCCCTCACGGTACTGGTTCACTATCGGTCAGTCAGGAGTATTTAGCCTTGGAGGATGGTCCCCCCATATTCAGACAGGATACCACGTGTCCCGCCCTACTCATCGAGCTCACAGTATGTGCATTTTTGTGTACGGGGCTGTCACCCTGTATCGCGCGCCTTTCCAGACGCTTCCACTAACACACACACTGATTCAGGCTCTGGGCTGCTCCCCGTTCGCTCGCCGCTACTGGGGGAATCTCGGTTGATTTCTTTTCCTCGGGGTACTTAGATGTTTCAGTTCCCCCGGTTCGCTTCATTAACCTATGGATTCAGTTAATGATAGTGTGACGAATCACACTGGGTTTCCCCATTCGGAAATCGCCGGTTATAACGGTTCATATCACCTTACCGACGCTTATCGCAGATTAGCACGTCCTTCATCGCCTCTGACTGCCAGGGCATCCACCGTGTACGCTTAGTCGCTTAACCTCACAACCCGAAGATGTTTCGTAAAACACCATCGTGTTGCGAAAATTTGAGAGACTCACGAACAACTTTCGTTGTTCAGTGTTTCAATTTTCAGCTTGATCCAGATTTTTAAAGAGCAAATATCTCAAACATCACCCGAAGATGAGTTTTGAGATATTAAGGCAGGTGACTTTCACTCACAAACCAGCAAGTGGCGTCCCCTAGGGGATTCGAACCCCTGTTACCGCCGTGAAAGGGCGGTGTCCTGGGCCTCTAGACGAAGGGGACGTATCAGTCTGCTTCGCAAGACGCCTTGCTTTTCACTTTCTATCAGACAATCTGTGTGAGCACTTCAAAGTACGTTTCTTTAAGGTAAGGAGGTGATCCAACCGCAGGTTCCCCTACGGTTACCTTGTTACGACTTCACCCCAGTCATGAATCACAAAGTGGTAAGCGCCCTCCCGAAGGTTAAGCTACCTACTTCTTTTGCAACCCACTCCCATGGTGTGACGGGCGGTGTGTACAAGGCCCGGGAACGTATTCACCGTGGCATTCTGATCCACGATTACTAGCGATTCCGACTTCATGGAGTCGAGTTGCAGACTCCAATCCGGACTACGACGCACTTTATGAGGTCCGCTTGCTCTCGCGAGGTCGCTTCTCTTTGTATGCGCCATTGTAGCACGTGTGTAGCCCTGGTCGTAAGGGCCATGATGACTTGACGTCATCCCCACCTTCCTCCAGTTTATCACTGGCAGTCTCCTTTGAGTTCCCGGCCAAACCGCTGGCAACAAAGGATAAGGGTTGCGCTCGTTGCGGGACTTAACCCAACATTTCACAACACGAGCTGACGACAGCCATGCAGCACCTGTCTCACAGTTCCCGAAGGCACCAATCCATCTCTGGAAAGTTCTGTGGATGTCAAGACCAGGTAAGGTTCTTCGCGTTGCATCGAATTAAACCACATGCTCCACCGCTTGTGCGGGCCCCCGTCAATTCATTTGAGTTTTAACCTTGCGGCCGTACTCCCCAGGCGGTCGACTTAACGCGTTAGCTCCGGAAGCCACGCCTCAAGGGCACAACCTCCAAGTCGACATCGTTTACGGCGTGGACTACCAGGGTATCTAATCCTGTTTGCTCCCCACGCTTTCGCACCTGAGCGTCAGTCTTCGTCCAGGGGGCCGCCTTCGCCACCGGTATTCCTCCAGATCTCTACGCATTTCACCGCTACACCTGGAATTCTACCCCCCTCTACGAGACTCAAGCCTGCCAGTATCAGATGCAGTTCCCAGGTTGAGCCCGGGGATTTCACATCTGACTTAACAGACCGCCTGCGTGCGCTTTACGCCCAGTAATTCCGATTAACGCTTGCACCCTCCGTATTACCGCGGCTGCTGGCACGGAGTTAGCCGGTGCTTCTTCTGCGGGTAACGTCAATGAGCAAAGGTATTAACTTTACTCCCTTCCTCCCCGCTGAAAGTACTTTACAACCCGAAGGCCTTCTTCATACACGCGGCATGGCTGCATCAGGCTTGCGCCCATTGTGCAATATTCCCCACTGCTGCCTCCCGTAGGAGTCTGGACCGTGTCTCAGTTCCAGTGTGGCTGGTCATCCTCTCAGACCAGCTAGGGATCGTCGCCTAGGTGAGCCGTTACCCCACCTACTAGCTAATCCCATCTGGGCACATCCGATGGCAAGAGGCCCGAAGGTCCCCCTCTTTGGTCTTGCGACGTTATGCGGTATTAGCTACCGTTTCCAGTAGTTATCCCCCTCCATCAGGCAGTTTCCCAGACATTACTCACCCGTCCGCCACTCGTCAGCGAAACAGCAAGCTGTTTCCTGTTACCGTTCGACTTGCATGTGTTAGGCCTGCCGCCAGCGTTCAATCTGAGCCATGATCAAACTCTTCAATTTAAAAGTTTGATGCTCAAAGAATTAAACTTCGTAATGAATTACGTGTTCACTCTTGAGACTTGGTATTCATTTATCGTCTTGCGACGTTAAGAATCCGTATCTTCGAGTGCCCACACAGATTGTCTGATAAATTGTTAAAGAGCAGTGCCGCTTCGTTTTTTCTCAGCGGCGCGGGGTGTGCATAATACGCTTTCCCGCTACAGAGTCAAGCATTTTTTTGCTTTTCTCTGTTGAGATTCTCAGGAGAATCCCGCTGACCCGGCGGCGTGTTTGCCGTTGTTCCGTGTCAGTGGTGGCGCATTATAGGGAGTTATTCTGAGCTGACAAGAGGAAATTTAAAATAATTTTCCGAATGCGCGTTTTTTCATCAAAACACTTGTTGGTGTGCCATAAAACAAGCAATTTGCCGTTTTTGCAACCGCAATCACACTTCCTGGTGGCATACTAAGGAGGAAAAAAAGAATAAGGAAGATGAGTATGCCATTAAGCGCACAACAGTTAGCTGCACAGAAAAACCTTTCGTATGTTCTGGCCGAGAAGCTGGCGCAACGGATCTTAAAAGGTGAATACGCACCCGGCACCATTCTGCCTGGTGAAATTGAGCTGGGTGAGCAATTTGGAGTGAGCCGTACTGCGGTACGCGAAGCGGTCAAGACGTTAACGGCAAAAGGAATGGTTTTGCCACGACCACGAATTGGTACGCGTGTCATGCCGCAATCCAACTGGAATTTTCTTGATCAAGAGTTGCTCTCCTGGTGGATGACAGAAGAGAACTTTCATCAAGTTATTGATCATTTTCTGGTTATGCGTATCTGTCTGGAGCCGCAAGCCTGCTTATTGGCAGCAACGGTGGGCACCGCAGAACAGAAGGCGCATCTCAATACACTGATGGCCGAAATGGTGTCGTTAAAAGAGCATTTCCGCCGGGAGCGTTGGATTGAGGTCGATATGGCCTGGCATGAACATATTTATGAAATGAGCGCCAATCCGTTTTTGACATCTTTCGCTTCACTATTTCATTCGGTTTATCACACTTACTTTACGTCAATAACCAGCGATACCGTGATAAAACTGGATCTACACCAGGCGATTGTCGATGCAATAATCCAAAGTGATGGCGACGCTGCATTTAAAGCTTGTCAGGCGCTGCTACGCTCCCCGGATAAGTAATATAACAAACGGATACAGTATGGCGGGTTTGCCGTGCATTGCGGCAATAGTCATCTTTATACGGACACTAAATCTCACCATCCTGAATACCACCTTATCCGCAATTGCTGCCATCATCAGTTATACGCTGACGGTGGCAATGCTTATTCCGGAGAATTATTACTGTTGCTTCAGTAGCAATATTCATGCTTCTGAAAGCAACAGTAATAATTTGATTAAAAAAAGCGTAAATCTAAGCCGAGCCGCGCTCCATCAGTATCGGCGTAAGTTGTAGTCGTTGTTGCTGTAGATTTGGCTGTGCTATCCGGTGGATGAGTACATCAATCGCCAGCTCTCCCAGTTCATCTTTTGGTTGATGAATTGTAGTGAGCGGTGGCGTCATAAAGCTTGCCAGTTCGATATCGTCATAGCCAATCACCGCGATATCCTGCGGGACATATAACCCAGCCTGATATAGAGCCTGGTATACGCCAACTGCCATAGCGTCATTTCCAGTAAAGACTGCCTGGGGGCGCAGCGGATGCGATAACAATTGCTGCATCGCGTCAAACCCGCCGTTAAATTCAAAATCGCCAGTGACTTCATAACCATCAGGAACGTCAAGGCCAGCACGCTTCATTGCCGCCCGATAACCTTCCAGCCGCAAGCGCGCAGGCGTTTTATCCAACGGACCGGTAATACAGGCAATTCGGGTATAACCTTTGTCGATCAGATATTGCGTCGCTAAATCTCCGCCCAGCAACGAGTTATCCTGAATAAGATCGCTGTCGCCATCGAACGGCGCCCAGTCCATCATCACAGTAGGGATTGTTGGATAACGTTGCATTATTTCACGCGAAGGCTGGTGTGTTTCGGTGCACAGTAACAGCAAGCCATCAACGCGCTTTTGCATCAGCGTTTCCAGATTGCGATTCATTCGCTGCTCATCGCCTTCGGTATTACAAAGAACAAGGCTATAACCGCGTTCGAAGCAACTGCGTTCAACGCCACGCACCAGTTCGGAATAGAAAGGATTGGTACTGGCAGTAATCAACATGCCAATGGTTCGAGTCTGATTGAGCTTGAGGCTACGCGCCAGAGCTGATGGCGCGTAATTGAGTTCCTTAATCGCCGCTTCAACTTTGGCGGTAATCGCTTCGCTGACGAAGCGATCTTTATTGATGACGTGAGAAACGGTTGAGGTAGAAACGCCCGCCAGGCGGGCAACATCTTTCATTGTGGCCAAGCGTCACCTCTGCCTGTCTAAAAATGTTTCGATCTCTTCACGCCACGGTACTGACGGTTGTGCGCCTTTGCGCGTTACGGCAATCGCAGCGGCAGCATGAGCAAAACGAATCGCCTCAGGCAATGGTTTTTCTTCCAGCAACGCCGTGATTAACGCGCCGTTAAAAGTATCTCCGGCAGCAATGGTATCGACAGCCTGAACCCGGAATCCAGGAACGCGCTGACCTTCGCCATTCACGCTAGCCCACACGCCACGACTTCCTAAGGTAATCAGTACGGTACGGATACCTTTCTCATGCAGTACCTGCGCAGCCTTCGCCGCATCTTCATCATTTTCAACACGAATACCGGTGAGCTTTTCTGCTTCAGTTTCGTTTGGCGTAATAATGTCCACCAGCGCCAGCAATTCATCAGGTAATTCGCGAGCCGGAGCGGGGTTAAGCGCGACGATAGTCTTATTTTGATGGGCGATTTTCGCCGCCGCCATCACACTTTCGAGTGGTGATTCCAGCTGCATTAATAATGCCGACGCGTTAGCAATACGCTCACGTTGCGCTTCCACCAGCGCCGGGGAAAGGGCAGCGTTAGCCCCTGCATGAATACCAATGACGTTCTCGCCGTCACCATTAACAAAAATCAGCGCCACGCCTGTCGATTCGCCTTTGATCACGCTGACCGGCGAAATATCAATATTATCAGTGGCGAGCTGCTGGCGAACGCTCTCACCAATACTGTCATCTCCCGTGCAGGCAATAAACGCGATATTCGCGCCGCTACGCCCTGCTGCCACAGCCTGATTCGCGCCTTTACCGCCGAATGCGACTTGATAGTGGTTACCGGTTACTGTTTCGCCTGGAGTTGGAAAAGATTGAAGATTAAGAATGTGGTCAGCATTAATGCTGCCAAGAACAACGAGGCTGCCTGCGTTTTGCATATTCGGGATGTCCATAAAATGCGCCACCGTGTTAGGGTGGCGCGTGCCCTGCTTTTCTTTATATTACACGTTCATCTGTCGATGACGTATTTATGTCACCATCAGGTCATACAACCTGATTAAAACTACTGCTTAACAACCAGTTTCAGATCAACCGGATACTTAGCCTGAACTTTCTCGCCTTTCAGCACTTTATCAGCGGTTTCGACGCCTTTAGCGCCAATCTGATCGGGTAGCTGAGCGATAGTCGCTGCTAGTTTGCCATCATTCACCGCTTTTTCGCCATCCGGTGTACCGTCAAATCCGACGACCATCACATCCGATTTACCGGCAGTTTGCAGCGCGCGCAGTGCGCCCAGCGCCATTTCATCATTCTGCGCGAACACAGCCTGCACATCCGGGTGAGCGGTCAGCAGGTTCTGCATGACGTTCAAACCTTTGGTGCGATCGAAGTCTGCCGGCTGGCTAGCGAGAACGTTAAACTTGTGAGCAGCAACGGCCTGCTGGAAGCCTTCACCACGTTCACGAGCTGCGGATGTACCGGCAATGCCTTGCAGTTCGATAACTTTTGCACCTTCGCCAGCTTTCTTCGCGATGTAATCACCCGCAATTTTGCCTCCCAGTACGTTATCAGAAGCAATGTGGCTAACCACTTCACCTTTCGTTGCCTGGCGGTCAAGAGTGATAACCGGGATGTTCGCCTGGTTAGCCATCTTCACAGCATTACCCACTGCGTCGGAGTCCGTCGGGTTAATCAGCAGAATTTTGGTGCCGCGAACGGTTAAGTCCTGCACGTTTGCCAGCTCTTTCGCCGGGTTGTTCTGGGAGTCCAGCACCACCAGGTTATAGCCAAGTTTATCCGCCTCTTTCTGCGCGCCATCTTTCAGCGATACAAAGAACGGGTTGTTAAGTGTAGAAACCACCAGCGCGATGGTGTCTTTTGCCATCGCATTCGCACTGACGGTGGCGCTTAGCGCAACAGCGGAAACCAGGGTAGCCAGTTTTTTCATGTTCATATTCAAGATGTCCTGTAGTCGTTATTACTGTTTTTTGTTGTCTACCAGCACCGCCAGCAAAATCACCACCGCTTTGACGATCATCTGGTAATAGGAGGAAACACCTAACAAATTCAACCCATTATTAAGGAAGCCAAGAATTAATGCGCCGATCAACGTCCCAACAATGCGACCTTTTCCGCCCGCCAGGCTCGTACCGCCCAGAACCACCGCAGCAATAGCATCCAGCTCATAGCCAGTCCCCGCAGTAGGTTGCGCGGAGGAGAGGCGCGCCACTTCAATGATCCCGGCCAGCGATGCCAGCAGACCACAAAGAGAATAGACGATGATTTTGATTTTATTGACGTTGATACCAGAAAGGCGCGTTGCTGCTTCGTTACCACCCAGCGCGTAGATGTAACGTCCCAGACGCGTGTGATGCAGCATGTACCAGGCCGCGAGGAAAACAATCCCCATGATCCAGACTGGCGTCGGAACACCCAGCGGACGACCAATACCAAACCAGCCGAACAGATCGGCGTTCTCAGTAAATCCGGTATTCACCGGGCTACCGTTGGTGTAAACCATGGTCACGCCGCGCAGTAAAAGCATCATAACCAGCGTAGCGATGAACGCCTGGACGCGACCTTTCGCCACAATCACCCCGGTTACCGCGCCAATTGCCGCACCTAACGCGAGAGCGGCAGCGACAGCCACCAGCGCGTTGACTTCAATGCCGACGATAGATGCAGCAACTGCACCAGTCAGCGCCAACAGAGAACCGACCGACAG
This sequence comes from Escherichia sp. Marseille-Q3837, assembly GCF_916618735.1. Lineage (NCBI taxonomy): Bacteria > Pseudomonadati > Pseudomonadota > Gammaproteobacteria > Enterobacterales > Enterobacteriaceae > Escherichia > Escherichia sp. Marseille-Q3837. The sequence continues at coordinate 917,383 of NZ_CAKAKC010000001.1, forward strand.
GTCGATGCCTGACGTCAGGATAACCAGCGTCATCCCGACCGCCATAATGGCGTTCACCGAGGTTTGCTGGAGAATATTGAACAAGTTATTGATGGTGAAAAAGTTCGGGCTTAACGTCGAGACAATCGCGATCAGCACCAGCAGAGCGATAAGCGATTTCTGTTCCATCAGCCACGCTTTCGTGAAATAACGGCGACCAGAGACAGTCTGGGTTGTCATTTTTTTACTCCTGATTCACGCGATTAAGCTTGCCCACAGCGGCAGCCATTAACACTTCCTGAGTGGCCTGCTCTCGAGTAAATTCCCCGCTGAGATGCCCTTCATGCATGACGATAATGCGATCGCTCATGCCTAATACTTCTGGCATTTCCGATGACACCAGAATGATGCTCAAACCATCGGCTTTGAACTGGTTAATCAGTTGATAGATCTCTTTTTTCGCGCCGACATCTACGCCACGGGTAGGCTCATCAAGGATCAACACTTTAGGACGCGTCATCAGGCCACGGGCAATCGCCACTTTTTGCTGATTTCCCCCAGAAAGCAGGCCTATTGCCTGTTCCATCGACGGCGTCTTGACGTTGAACAGACGGATAAAATCACTGACCGCCTGCTGCTCATCCGCATGTTTCAGGCTACCACCTGTGCGACTGAAGTAGCGTAGCGCGGTCAGTGACATGTTCTCTTTTACTGACATGCCCAACACTAAACCGTCGCGTTTACGGTCTTCAGAGATATACACAATGCCGTTTGCCAGGCCATCCTGCGGCGAACGGGTAACGACCTCATGACCATCCAGGGTGACGTAACCGCTGGTGCGCGGCAGGGCGCCATAGAGCACTTTCATCAGTTCGGTACGACCTGCGCCCATCAAACCAGAGACGCCAAGAATTTCGCCTTTGCGTAAAGCAAAAGAGACATCGTTAACGCCAGGTCCGCAGAGATTATCGACTTTCAGTAAGACGTCTCCCGGCGCTTTGTCCAGGTGTGGATACTGATCTTCCAGCTTACGTCCCACCATCATCTCAATCAGCGAATCTTCAGTCAGTGACGCTACTTCGCGCTCGGCAATAAATTGCCCGTCACGAAAAACGGTAACGTCATCGCAAATCTCGAAGATTTCTTTCATACGGTGGGAAATATAGACAATGCCGCGCCCCTGCGATTTCAGTTCGCGGATAACGCGGAACAGGGATTCTGTTTCGGTATCGGTCAGTGCATCGGTCGGTTCATCCATAATGATGACTTTCGACTCAAAGCTCAGCACTTTGGCAATTTCCACCATCTGCTGGTCGCCAATAGAAAGATCGCCCACCAGCTTGTCGCTTTTAAACCGCAGGTTAAGTTTGGCTAAGAGTTTATCCGCTTCGGCATACATGGTTTTCCAGTCAATTTTGCCAAAGCGATTTACAAACTCACGACCGAGGAAAATGTTTTCTGCAATGGTCAACTGCGGGATCAGGTTCAGTTCCTGGTGGATAATCCCAATCCCGGCTTCCTGGGAGGATTTCGGCCCGGTAAAAGTAGTCTCTTTACCCAACCATAAAAGCGTACCAGCATCACGGGTATAGATACCGGTCAGCACTTTCATCATGGTGGATTTACCCGCACCATTTTCGCCTACCAGCGCCATCACACGACCTGGATAGACATTTAACGCGGCTCCCGAGAGAGCTTTTACGCCCGGAAACGCTTTATCGATACCTTTAAGCTGTAGTAATGCTTCCATGGCGGCCTCAGAACGTCACGCCAGCACAGAGAATGATATTCGCATACGGAGAACATTCTCCGCTGCGAATTACCGCCTGACTTTCTGCGGTTTGTTGTTTGAATTGTTCATGCGTGGTGTAACGAATTTCAATAGTGTTTCCCTGGTGTTTTTGCAGCTGCTCAAGGTGAGTGAGCAACGTTTCGTGGAGTTGCGGATTATGTTGTTTGATCTCTTCCGCGATAATGGCTGCCTCGACCTGCATTTCACTTGTGACGACGCCCAGCACCTGCATAAAAGAAGGTACACCCTGGGTTAATGCCATATCGATACGCGTTGTACTTTTGGGGATGGGTAAACCAGCATCACACACCACCAGCGTATCGGTATGCCCCAGGCAGGAGATCACCGACGAAATATCAGAATTAAGAACGGCGCCTTTTTTCATTTTTTTCTCCATCAGCGAAACGTTTCGCTGACCCGCAGTTTAATCCCGACTGATTAAGGAAAACCATCACGACGTTACTGAAATGTGATCAACATCGAAACGTTTTACATCGTGAGTAACCATGAAAAAAAACGCCCCCTTATGGAGAAAGGAGGCGTCTGGCGTTAGATTTCGACCTGAGTACCCAGTTCGATAACCCTGTTTGGCGGGATTTCAAATTGATCTGGTGCACGCAGCGCATTACGTTGCAGCAGCAAGTACAGCTTGCCGCGCAGACGCAAATACCACGGGCGTTTGCCAAGGATCAGTGATTCATGCGACATAAAGAAGGAGGTTTCCATCATCCGGCAACTTAATCCTTCCAGACCGCAGCGGTGGAAAACTTCTTCCACGTTTGGCGTTTCTCGCCAACCATAACTTGCCACCACCCGCCAGAAAGTGGGCGACAATTGTTCAATCTGTACCCGACGGACGTTATGGACATATGGCGCGTCTTCAGTACGCAGAGTTAACAGAATAACCCGCTCATGCAACACCTTGTTATGTTTAAGGTTATGCATCAGCGCAAAGGGAATGACATTAATTGCACGCGACATATACACAGCGGTTCCGGGAACGCGAACAGGCGGTGATTTCTCCAGTGAAGCAATCATTGCTTCCAGAGAGTTACCATGTTCGTGCATCCGACGCAGCAGGCGGAAACGCTCGCTCTTCCAGGTCGTCATCACGATAAACATCACCGTGCCGAGGCTCAGAGGCAACCAGCCGCCGGAAAGCAGTTTATCGAGGTTAGCGGTAAACAGAGGGATATCGACACAAAGGAAAGCAATCAAAATCAGCGCAACAAAATACTTATTCCAGTGCCAGTTCTGACGCGCCACGGTGGTTGAAAGAATAGACGTCAGCACCATCGTTCCGGTCACCGCAATTCCATACGCCGCCGCCAGGTTGCTGGAGTGCTCAAAGCTGACAATGACAATCACGACTGCGACATAGAGCATCCAGTTCACAAACGGAATGTAGATTTGCCCTGACTCCATTTCAGAGGTGTGAATAATGCGCATCGGCGACAAGTATCCCAGACGTACCGCCTGACGCGTCAATGAGAAAACACCAGAAATAACCGCCTGCGAGGCAATCACCGTTGCCAGTGCGGCGATGATCAGTAGCGGGATCAGCGCCCAATCCGGAGCCAACAGGAAGAACGGGTTCTTAATCGCTTCCGGGTGTTTTAACAGCAGCGCCCCCTGCCCAAAGTAGTTAAGGGTCAAAGACGGCAATACGACGGTGAACCACGCCAGGCGAATAGGGAACTTACCAAAGTGCCCCATATCGGCATACAGCGCCTCGACACCGGTAATCGACAGCACCACCGCGCCTAACGCAATAAAGGAAACGGTTTTATATTCAAGGAAGAAATGCACCGCCCACATTGGATTTAAAGCATGTAACACTTCAGGGTTGGCAATAATGCTACGTAACCCCAGCCCCGCCAGAATCAAAAACCAGGTCAGCATAATCGGCGCAAACAACTTACCGACCATGGCAGTGCCATGCTTTTGAATCATAAACAGTAAAGTGAGAACGATGATTGAGAGGGGAACTATCCAGGTATCCAGCTGAGGGGTGACGATTTCCAGACCTTCAATGGCTGACATCACCGAAATAGCGGGTGTTATGACAACTTCACCATAGAAGAAACTGCCGCCGATTAGCCCCATAATCACCAGCATTGATGTCGTTCGCGCCGACGTATTACGCCCGGCAAGCGACATCAATGTCAGTATGCCCCCTTCCCCGGCGTTATCTGCCCGCATCACGAAGGTGAGATATTTAATGGAAACCACAAAGATTAGCAGCCAGAAGATCAGCGATAAAAAGCCAAACACGGCATCGCGTTCAACGCCAAAACCAAACTGGCCGGACAAACATTCACGAAGTGTATATAACGGGCTGGTACCAATATCGCCGTAGACAACTCCAATCGCCGCGAGGGTAATCGCGGGCAACGATTGCTTATTATCAGTGCTCATAGACTAGTCTTTCGTTGAAATATGAAATGTGTGCGTAGTCCCTTGGCCCACAAAAAAGCGCACAGTATGCACGATTAACGGCAAAATCGTACTCCTAAATGCGACCACATTAACCTGGCTCAAAGAAAAATAGCCCTCCTTTGAGACTATTTTTGCCACCAGCAAGAAACGTCTATACTCGCAGTTTACGCAGAACTTTTGACGAAAGGACGCCACTTCATTATGGCTCACCCTCATTTATTAGCGGAAAGAATTTCCCGTCTAAGCAGTTCGCTTGAAAAAGGGCTTTATGAACGTAGCCACGCCATCCGCCTGTGTTTGTTAGCGGCATTAAGTGGTGAAAGCGTATTCCTGCTTGGCCCACCAGGTATTGCTAAAAGTTTAATCGCCCGGCGCTTAAAATTCGCCTTCCAGAATGCGCGCGCGTTTGAATATCTGATGACCCGCTTCTCCACACCGGAAGAAGTTTTTGGCCCCCTTTCTATTCAGGCGTTAAAAGATGAAGGCCGCTATGAGCGTTTAACCAGCGGCTACCTGCCGGAAGCGGAAATCGTCTTTCTTGATGAGATCTGGAAAGCCGGGCCAGCGATTCTTAATACCCTACTAACCGCTATTAATGAACGCCACTTCCGCAACGGCGCACATGTTGAAAAAATCCCTATGCGCCTGCTGGTGGCGGCCTCCAACGAACTGCCAGAAGCAGACAGCAGCCTGGAAGCGTTATATGACCGTATGCTGATTCGTCTGTGGTTAGATAAAGTGCAGGATAAAACGAATTTTCGCTCCATGCTGACCAGCCAACAGGATGAAAACGACAATCCCGTTCCACCATCCTTGCAGGTCACGGATGAAGAATACGAACGCTGGCAGAAAGAGATTGGTGAAATTACGCTGCCCGATCATGTATTTGAGCTGATTTTTATGCTGCGCCAGCAACTGGATAAATTACCGGATGCGCCTTATGTCTCCGACCGTCGCTGGAAAAAAGCGATCCGCTTATTGCAGGCCAGCGCCTTTTTTAGCGGTCGCAGCGCGGTTGTCCCGATTGATCTCATCTTGCTGAAAGATTGCCTGTGGTACGACGCCCAAAGTCTGAATTTAATTCAACAACAAATTGACGTATTGATGACCAGTCATGCGTGGCAGCAACAGGAAATGCTGACGCGACTGAGTGCAATTGTGCAGCGTCGCCTGCAACTCCAGCAGCAACAAAGCGATAAAACGGCCTTTACGGTGATTCGTCAGGGTGGCATGTTCAGCCGTCGCCCACAATATCAACTTCCTGCCGACGTTGCTGCTTCCACGCTGACCCTGTTGCTGCAAAAACCATTAAAATTGCATGATATGGAAGTTGTTCATATCGCTTTTGAGCGTAGCGCACTGGAACAGTGGCTGAGTAAAGGTGGTGAAATTCGCGGCAAACTGAACGGTATCGGCTTTGCCCAGAAACTGAATCTGGAAGTTGATAGCGCCCAACATCTGGTTGTACGCGATGTGAGTTTACAAGGCAGTACGCTGGCGCTTCCCGGTTCATCGGCTGAAGGTCTGCCTGGTGAAATAAAACAACAACTGGAAGAGCTTGAAAGCGACTGGCGCAAGCAACACGCCTTATTCAGCGAACAGCAAAAATGTCTGTTTATCCATAGCGACTGGTTAGGTCGCATTGAAGCCAGCCTACAGGATGTCGGCACCCAGATTCGCCAGGCGCAACAATGCTAACACTGGATACGCTCAATGTGATGCTGGCCGTCAGCGAAGAGGGATTGATCGAAGAGATGATCATCGCTCTGTTGGCCTCACCGCAGTTGGCTGTCTTCTTTGAAAAATTCCCACGACTGAAGGCGGCAATCACTGATGATATTCCCCGCTGGCGTGAGGCGCTGCGCAGTCGGCTGAAAGATGCCCGAGTCCCGCAGGAGCTCACGGAAGAGGTCATGTGCTATCAGCAAAGCCAGCTTCTTTCCACGCCGCAATTTATTGTGCAACTACCGCAGATACTGGACTTACTGCATCGACTGAATTCCCCGTGGGCCAAACAAGCCCAGCAGTTGGTTGATGCCAACGGCACGATCACTCCGGCATTACACACGCTTTTTCTCCAGCGTTGGCGCTTAAGTCTGATAGTGCAAGCGACGACGTTAAATCAACAGTTATTAGAAGAAGAACGCGAACAACTGTTGAGTGAAGTTCAGGAACGCATGACGCTAAGTGGGCAGCTTGAACCGATTCTGGCAGAAAACAACACCGCAGCCGGTCGTCTGTGGGATATGAGCGCCGGTCAGCTTAAACGCGACGACTATCAGTTAATTGTAAAATACGGTGAATTTCTTAACGAACAGCCGGAACTGAAGCGCCTGGCGGAACAGCTCGGGCGTTCGCGGGAAGCCAAATCGATACCACGCAACGATGCGCAGATGGAAACCTTCCGCACTATGGTGCGCGAACCGGCGACCGTTCCTGAGCAGGTTGATGGTCTGCAACAAAGCGATGATATTTTACGCCTTCTGCCGCCGGAACTGGCTACGCTTGGGATAACTGAACTGGAGTATGAGTTTTACCGTCGGCTGGTGGAAAAGCAGTTGCTTACCTATCGTCTGCACGGTGAATCGTGGCGTGAAAAAGTGATCGAACGCCCGGTGGTACATAAAGATTACGACGAACAGCCGCGCGGGCCGTTTATTGTCTGCGTGGATACTTCCGGCTCAATGGGCGGCTTTAATGAACAGTGTGCGAAAGCATTCTGCCTGGCATTAATGCGCATTGCCCTCGCTGAAAACCGGCGCTGCTTTATTATGTTATTTTCCACCGAGATTGTCCGTTATGAGCTTTCAGGCTCACAAGGCATCGAACAAGCGATTCGCTTTTTAAGCCAGCAGTTTCGTGGCGGCACCGATCTTGCCAGTTGTTTTCGCTCCATTATGGAACGCTTGCAAAGCCGGGAATGGTTTGACGCCGATGCGGTGGTGATTTCTGATTTTATCGCCCAGCGGTTGCCTGACGACGTGACGAGTAAAGTGAAAGAGTTGCAGCGGGTACATCAGCATCGCTTTCATGCCGTGGCGATGTCGGCACACGGCAAACCCGGCATCATGCGCATTTTCGATCATATCTGGCGTTTTGATACCGGGATGCGAAGCCGCCTGCTCAGACGCTGGCGGCGATAAATTATTACAGCAGAGAAGGGACGCTCTCACGAACTGCCGCAGGCCAAACGCCACACTGAACCTGGCCGATATGCGGCAGTTGCAGCAGTAGCATGGTCAAACGAGACTGGCCGATACCGCCGCCGATAGTCTGCGGCATTTCACCGCGCAGCAGCGCCTGATGCCACTCTAGTTGCAGACGATCTTCATCACCAGTTAGCGCCAGTTGGTGCTTCAGCGTGTCAGCATCTACGCGAATCCCCATTGAAGAAAGTTCAAACGCATCTTCCAGCACCGGGTTCCACACCAGAATATCGCCGTTCAGACCCGCATGGCCCAGTTCTGACGGGGTGCTCCAGTCATCATAATCCGGTGCGCGCACGTCGTGACGATGACCATCACTCAACTTGCCGCCAATCCCGACAAGGAATACCGCGCCAAGATCTTTCGCAATCGCCCGCTCACGCCCTTTGGCATCGAGATCCGGATAACGAGACAGTAATTCCTGGCTGTGTACGAAGTGGATCTGATCCGGCAGGAACGGTGCCAGGCCAAACTCTTCGCTAACCGCAGCTTCGGTTGCTTTAATTCCCGCCCAGATCGCCTCTACCGTGCTTTTCAGAGTCGAGAATTGACGCTCGCCGTCGCCCATTACGCGTTCCCAGTCCCACTGGTCTACATAGACCGAGTGCAACGGAGAAAGACGGTCTTCATCGGGGCGAAGGGCTTTCATGTGCGTGTACAGCCCTTCGCCCACGCTGAAGTCGTGTTGCCCTAACGTCTGACGTTTCCACTTCGCCAGTGAATGAACCACTTCGAACTGGGCATCAGGCAGAGCTTTCACTTTTACCTGTACCGCTTTTTCACAGCCCGACAAGTTATCCTGCGTGCCATCCCCCACACGACTAAGGATTGGCGCCTGGACTTCAATCAGCCCTAAGCGTTCTTCCAGTTGACGAGAAAAGTGAGATTTCACGAAGCTAATTTGACGTTGTTTGGCAATGTAAGCGGTTTTCATTTTTTATACTCCTGCGTCCTGTTGCGTATGATTAAGCAACAAAAACCAGCACACATGCAATAATCATTCAATAAAAAGCCTTACCCACTTTTGATTCATTAAAAAAGAAGACTAAAATAGAATGAATCATCAATATGAATAAGAAAATCCTATGGAAAATTATCTGATCGACAATCTGGACCGTGGCATCCTGGAAGCATTAATGGGCAATGCGCGCACCGCTTACGCTGAACTGGCGAAACAATTTGGCGTCAGCCCGGGGACGATTCACGTTCGTGTAGAGAAAATGAAGCAGGCGGGGATCATTACCGGTGCGCGTATCGACGTCAGCCCGAAGCAGCTTGGTTATGACGTAGGCTGCTTTATCGGCATTATATTAAAGAGCGCCAAAGACTACCCTTCCGCGCTGGCAAAGCTGGAAAGCCTTGATGAAGTTACTGAAGCCTATTACACAACCGGCCACTACAGCATCTTTATAAAAGTGATGTGCCGTTCGATCGATGCTCTCCAGCATGTACTTATCAACAAGATCCAAACAATTGATGAAATTCAGTCCACCGAAACACTGATCGTCCTGCAGAACCCGATCATGCGTACCATCAAGCCATGATCAGCTTTTTTAATCCCATACTTTTCCACAGGTAGATCCCAGCGCGTTCACAGCGTACAATACGCCACTCTTAATAAAGGTGGCGGTTTATGGCAGATATCACTCTTATCAGCGGCAGCACCCTGGGCGGTGCCGAATATGTAGCAGAACACCTGGCAGAAAAGCTGGAAGAGGCGGGTTTTACCACCGAAACGCTGCATGGTCCGTTGTTAGAAGATTTATCTGCCTCCGGGATCTGGCTGGTTATCAGTTCTACCCACGGCGCCGGAGACATTCCGGACAACCTTTCTCCTTTCTATGAAGCGTTGCTGGAACAAAAACCCGATCTTTCTGCGGTACGCTTTGGCGCAATCGGTATTGGCAGTCGTGAATACGACACTTTTTGTGGTGCGATCGATAAACTCGAGGCAGAACTCAAAAATTCCGGTGCGAAACAGATGGGCGAAACACTGAAGATCAACATCCTTGATCACGACATTCCGGAAGATCCGGCAGAAGAATGGCTGGGATCGTGGATTAATTTACTCAAATAAGTATACAGATCGTGCGATCTACTGTGGATAACTCTGTCAGGAAGCTTGGATCAACCGGTAGTTATCCAAAGAACAACTGTTGTTCAGTTTTTGAGTTGTGCATAACCCCTCATTCTGATCCCAGCTTATACGGTCCAGGATCACCGATCATTCACAGTTAATGATCCTTTCCAGGTTGTTGATCTTAAAAGTCGGATCCTTGTTATCCACAGGGCAGTGCGATCCTAATAAGAGATCACAATAGAACAGATCTCTAAATAAAAAGATCTTCTTTTTAATACCCAGGATCCCAGGTCTTTCTCAAGCAGGCAAAGTTGAGTAGAATCCACGGCCCGGGCTTCAATCCATTTTCATACCGCGTTATGCGAGGCAATCACCATGTTTTATCCGGATCCTTTTGACGTCATCATCATTGGCGGGGGTCATGCAGGCACCGAGGCCGCGATGGCTGCGGCGCGTATGGGTCAACAGACTCTGCTTTTGACACACAATATCGACACTCTGGGACAGATGAGCTGCAACCCGGCAATCGGCGGTATTGGGAAGGGACATCTGGTAAAAGAAGTGGATGCACTCGGCGGTCTGATGGCAAAAGCGATCGACCAGGCGGGTATCCAGTTTAGGATACTAAACGCCAGCAAAGGACCGGCGGTTCGTGCAACCCGAGCACAGGCGGATCGTGTGCTGTACCGTCAGGCGGTACGCACTGCACTTGAGAATCAACCAAACCTGATGATCTTCCAGCAGGCGGTTGAGGATCTTATTGTCGAAAATGATCGCGTGGTCGGTGCTGTCACCCAAATGGGGTTGAAATTCCGTGCTAAGGCTGTCGTGCTCACTGTAGGCACTTTCCTTGACGGCAAGATTCATATCGGTCTGGATAATTACAGCGGTGGTCGTGCTGGAGATCCGCCTTCCATTCCGCTTTCTCGCCGTTTGCGTGAACTGCCACTGCGCGTTGGTCGTCTGAAAACAGGGACGCCGCCGCGTATTGACGCCCGCACCATCAATTTCAGTGTGCTGGCGCAACAGCATGGCGATAACCCAATGCCGGTGTTCTCGTTTATGGGCAACGCAGCGCAGCATCCACAGCAGGTGCCGTGCTATATCACCCATACCAACGAGAAAACTCATGACGTGATCCGCAGTAACCTCGATCGTAGTCCAATGTATGCCGGAGTGATTGAAGGTGTTGGCCCACGCTACTGTCCGTCGATCGAAGACAAAGTCATGCGCTTCGCCGACAGAAATCAGCATCAGATCTTCCTTGAACCGGAAGGGCTGACGTCTAACGAAATTTATCCGAACGGTATCTCCACCAGCCTGCCGTTCGATGTGCAGATGCAAATCGTCCGCTCCATGCAGGGGATGGAAAATGCGAAGATCGTGCGTCCAGGTTATGCCATTGAGTATGACTTCTTCGATCCTCGCGACCTGAAACCGACGCTGGAAAGCAAGTTTATCCAGGGTCTGTTCTTTGCCGGTCAAATTAATGGCACTACCGGTTATGAAGAAGCGGCAGCACAAGGTTTGCTGGCCGGTCTTAACGCCGCTCGCCTGTCTGCTGACAAAGAAGGCTGGGCGCCTGCACGTTCCCAGGCTTACCTTGGCGTACTGGTCGATGACCTGTGCACTTTAGGAACCAAAGAACCGTACCGTATGTTTACCTCACGCGCAGAATATCGACTGATGCTGCGTGAAGATAACGCAGACCTGCGTCTGACTGAAATTGGTCGTGAGCTGGGGCTGGTTGATGATGAACGTTGGGCGCGCTTTAACGAGAAGCTTGAGAACATCGAGCGTGAGCGCCAGCGTCTGAAATCGACCTGGGTAACGCCGTCAGCGGACGTTGCAGCCGAAGTGAATGCTCACCTGACTGCGCCGCTTTCCCGTGAAGCCAGTGGTGAAGATCTGCTGCGTCGTCCGGAAATGACTTATGAAAAATTAACCACGCTGACACCGTTTGCCCCTGCGTTGACAGACGAACAGGCGGCGGAACAGGTTGAGATTCAGGTGAAATACGAAGGTTATATTGCGCGTCAGCAAGATGAGATCGAAAAGCAGCTGCGTAACGAGAATACCTTGCTGCCTGCGACGCTGGATTACCGCCAGGTATCCGGTCTTTCTAACGAAGTGATCGCCAAACTCAACGATCACAAACCGGCCTCTATCGGTCAGGCTTCGCGTATTTCTGGCGTCACGCCTGCGGCTATCTCCATTCTGCTGGTATGGCTGAAAAAACAAGGTATGCTGCGTCGTAGCGCATAACGCATTAAAAATGCCTGGTAAGCACCTGCTTACCAGGCAACGCATCAAGAACAGGTAATCACCGTGCTCAACAAACTCTCCTCACTGCTGAAAGACGCAGGAATTTCGCTTACCGATCACCAGAAAAATCAGCTTATTGCCTACGTAAATATGCTGCACAAATGGAACAAGGCGTACAACCTGACTTCGGTGCGCGATCCTAATGAGATGCTGGTACGCCATATTCTGGACAGCATTGTCGTCGCACCTTATCTGCAAGGTGAACGTTTTATTGATGTCGGCACCGGCCCGGGTCTGCCCGGCATTCCTCTATCTATCGTACGCCCTGACGCCCACTTCACACTACTGGATAGCCTCGGTAAACGCGTGCGTTTCCTGCGTCAGGTTCAACATGAATTGAAACTGGAGAACATTGAGCCGGTACAGAGTAGGGTAGAAGAGTTTCCGTCAGAGCCACCGTTTGATGGTGTAATTAGCCGTGCTTTTGCCTCTCTGAACGATATGGTGAGCTGGTGTCATCATCTTCCTGGCGAGCAAGGCCGTTTCTATGCGCTGAAAGGACAAATGCCGGAAGATGAAATAGCCCTATTGCCCGCAGAATATCAGGTTGAATCAGTGGTTAAACTTCAGGTTCCGGCTCTGGATGGCGAACGCCATTTGGTTGTGATTAAAGCAAATAAAATTTAATTTTTATCAAAAAAATCATAAAAAATTTATCGGTTTGACTGTTAACAACGACCAGGTTTTTTACTGATATAACTGGTTACATTTAACGCCACGTTTACCATTTCGCATCAATGAACTAACGTGGCTTTTTTGGGTAAGCAGAAAATAAGTCATCGGTGAAAATATCAGTCTGCTAAAAATCGGCGCTAAGAACCATAATTTGCTGTTAAAATTTTATTAAGAATGTCAATGTCTGGTTTTTGTTGTGTAAATGCTATTTATGAAAACAGTATCTGTTTTTAGACTGAAATATCAGAAACTTGCAATGGCATCATTTGCCAAGTAAATAAATATGCTGTGCGCGAACATGCTCAATCTGTGATCTGAAGCACGCTTTACCACCAGTGTTTACGCGTTATTTACAGTTTTTCATGATCTGGCATGGTTAGCAGAAAAGTCGCAATTGTATGCACTGGAAAAATATTTAAACATTTATTCACCTTTTGGCTACTTATTGTTTGAAATCACGGGGGCGCACCGTATAATTTGACCGCTTTTTGATGCTTGACTCTAAGCCTTAAAGAAAGTTTTATACGACACGCGGCATACCTCGAAGGGAGCAGGAGTGAAAAACGTGATGTCTGTGTCGCTCGTGAGTCGAAACGTTGCTCGGAAGCTTCTGCTCGTTCAGTTACTGGTGGTGATAGCAAGTGGATTGCTATTCAGCCTCAAAGACCCCTTCTGGGGCGTCTCTGCATTAAGCGGAGGCCTGGCAGTCTTTCTGCCTAACGTTTTGTTTATGATATTTGCCTGGCGTCACCAGGCGCATACACCAGCGAAAGGCCGGGTGGCCTGGACATTCGCATTTGGCGAAGCTTTCAAAGTTCTGGCGATGTTGGTGTTACTGGTGGTGGCGTTGGCGGTTTTAAAGGCGGTATTCTTGCCGCTGATCGTTACGTGGGTTTTGGTGCTGGTGGTTCAGATACTGGCACCGGCTGTAATTAACAACAAAGGGTAAAAGGCATCATGGCTTCAGAAAATATGACGCCGCAGGATTACATAGGACACCACCTGAATAACCTTCAGCTGGACCTGCGTACATTCTCGCTGGTGGATCCACAAAACCCCCCAGCCACCTTCTGGACAATCAATATTGACTCCATGTTCTTCTCGGTGGTGCTGGGTCTGTTGTTCCTGCTTATGTTCCGTAGCGTCGCCAAAAAGGCGACCAGCGGCGTACCAGGTAAGTTTCAGACCGCGATTGAGCTGGTAATCGGCTTTGTTAATGGTAGCGTGAAAGACATGTACCATGGCAAAAGCAAGCTGATTGCACCGCTGGCCCTGACGATCTTCGTTTGGGTATTCCTGATGAACCTGATGGACTTACTGCCTATCGATCTGCTGCCGTATATCGCAGAACACTGGATCGGTTTGCCGGCACTGCGTGTAGTTCCGTCTGCTGACGTGAACGTGACGCTGTCGATGGCTCTGGGCGTATTTATCCTGATTCTGTTCTACAGCATCAAAATGAAAGGCATCGGCGGCTTCACGAAAGAGTTGACGCTGCAGCCGTTCAATCACTGGGCGTTCATTCCTGTCAACTTAATCCTTGAAGGGGTAAGCCTGCTGTCCAAACCAGTTTCACTCGGTTTGCGACTGTTCGGTAACATGTACGCCGGTGAGCTGATTTTCATTCTGATTGCTGGTCTGTTGCCGTGGTGGTCACAGTGGATCCTGAATGTGCCGTGGGCCATTTTCCACATCCTGATCATTACGCTGCAAGCCTTCATCTTCATGGTTCTGACGATCGTCTATCTGTCGATGGCGTCTGAAGAACATTAATTTACCAACACTACTACGTTTTAACTGAAACAAACTGGAGACTGTCATGGAAAACCTGAATATGGATCTGCTGTACATGGCTGCCGCTGTGATGATGGGTCTGGCGGCAATCGGTGCTGCGATCGGTATCGGCATCCTCGGGGGTAAATTCCTGGAAGGCGCAGCGCGTCAACCTGATCTGATTCCTCTGCTGCGTACTCAGTTCTTTATCGTTATGGGTCTGGTGGATGCTATCCCGATGATCGCTGTAGGTCTGGGTCTGTACGTGATGTTCGCTGTCGCGTAGTAAGCGTTGCTTTTATTTAAAGAGCAATATCAGAACGTTAACTAAATAGAGGCATTGTGCTGTGAATCTTAACGCAACAATCCTCGGCCAGGCCATCGCGTTTGTCCTGTTCGTTCTGTTCTGCATGAAGTACGTATGGCCGCCATTAATGGCTGCCATCGAAAAACGTCAAAAAGAAATTGCTGACGGTCTTGCTTCCGCAGAACGAGCACACAAGGACCTTGACCTTGCAAAGGCCAGCGCGACCGACCAGCTGAAAAAAGCGAAAGCGGAAGCCCAGGTAATCATCGAGCAGGCGAACAAACGCCGCTCGCAGATTCTGGACGAAGCGAAAGCTGAGGCAGAACAGGAACGTACTAAAATCGTGGCTCAGGCGCAGGCGGAAATTGAAGCCGAGCGTAAACGTGCCCGTGAAGAGCTGCGTAAGCAAGTTGCTATCCTGGCTGTTGCTGGCGCCGAGAAGATCATCGAACGTTCCGTGGATGAAGCTGCTAACAGCGACATCGTGGATAAACTTGTCGCTGAACTGTAAGGAGGGAGGGGCTGATGTCTGAATTTATTACGGTAGCTCGCCCCTACGCCAAAGCAGCTTTTGACTTTGCCGTCGAACACCAAAGTGTAGAACGCTGGCAGGACATGCTGGCGTTTGCCGCCGAGGTAACCAAAAACGAACAGATGGCAGAGCTTCTCTCTGGCGCACTGGCGCCAGAAACGCTCGCCGAGTCGTTTATCGCAGTTTGTGGTGAGCAACTGGACGAAAACGGTCAAAACCTGATTCGGGTTATGGCTGAAAATGGTCGTCTTAACGCGCTCCCGGATGTTCTGGAGCAGTTTATTCACCTGCGTGCCGTGAGTGAGGCTACCGCTGAGGTAGACGTCATTTCCGCTGCCGCACTGAGTGAACAACAGCTCGCGAAAATTTCTGCTGCGATGGAAAAACGTCTGTCACGCAAAGTTAAGCTGAATTGCAAAATCGATAAGTCTGTAATGGCAGGCGTTATCATCCGAGCGGGTGATATGGTCATTGATGGCAGCGTACGCGGTCGTCTTGAGCGCCTTGCAGACGTCTTGCAGTCTTAAGGGGACTGGAGCATGCAACTGAATTCCACCGAAATCAGCGAACTGATCAAGCAGCGCATTGCTCAGTTCAATGTTGTGAGTGAAGCTCACAACGAAGGTACTATTGTTTCTGTAAGTGACGGTGTTATCCGCATCCACGGCCTGGCCGATTGTATGCAGGGTGAAATGATCTCCCTGCCGGGTAACCGTTACGCTATCGCACTGAACCTCGAGCGCGACTCTGTAGGTGCGGTAGTTATGGGTCCGTACGCTGACCTTGCCGAAGGCATGAAAGTTAAGTGTACTGGTCGTATCCTGGAAGTTCCGGTTGGTCGTGGCCTGCTGGGTCGTGTGGTTAACACCCTGGGTGCGCCAATCGACGGTAAAGGTCCGCTGGATCACGACGGCTTCTCTGCTGTAGAAGCAATCGCTCCGGGCGTTATCGAACGTCAGTCCGTAGATCAGCCTGTACAGACTGGTTATAAAGCCGTTGACTCCATGATCCCAATCGGTCGTGGTCAGCGTGAATTGATCATCGGTGACCGTCAGACTGGTAAAACCGCACTGGCAATCGACGCGATCATCAACCAGCGCGATTCCGGTATCAAATGTATCTATGTCGCTATCGGTCAGAAAGCGTCCACCATTTCTAACGTGGTACGTAAACTGGAAGAGCACGGCGCACTGGCTAACACCATTGTTGTGGTAGCAACCGCGTCTGAATCCGCAGCACTGCAATACCTGGCACCGTATGCCGGTTGTGCAATGGGCGAATACTTCCGTGACCGTGGCGAAGATGCGCTGATCATTTACGATGACCTGTCTAAACAGGCTGTTGCTTACCGTCAGATCTCCCTGCTGCTCCGTCGTCCGCCAGGACGTGAAGCATTCCCGGGCGACGTATTCTACCTCCACTCTCGTCTGCTGGAGCGTGCTGCGCGTGTTAACGCCGAATACGTTGAAGCCTTCACCAAAGGTGAAGTGAAAGGGAAAACCGGTTCTCTGACCGCGCTGCCGATTATCGAAACTCAGGCGGGTGACGTTTCTGCGTTCGTTCCGACCAACGTAATCTCCATTACCGATGGTCAGATCTTCCTGGAAACCAACCTGTTCAACGCCGGTATTCGTCCTGCGGTTAACCCGGGTATTTCCGTATCCCGTGTTGGTGGTGCAGCACAGACCAAGATCATGAAAAAACTGTCCGGTGGTATCCGTACCGCTCTGGCACAGTATCGTGAACTGGCAGCGTTCTCTCAGTTTGCATCCGACCTTGACGATGCAACACGTAAGCAGCTTGACCACGGTCAGAAAGTGACCGAACTGCTGAAACAGAAACAGTATGCGCCGATGTCCGTAGCGCAACAGTCTCTGGTTCTGTTCGCAGCAGAACGTGGTTACCTGGCGGATGTTGAACTGTCGAAAATCGGCAGCTTCGAAGCCGCTCTGCTGGCTTACGTCGACCGTGATCACGCTCCGTTGATGCAAGAGATCAACCAGACCGGTGGCTACAACGACGAAATCGAAGGCAAGCTGAAAGGCATCCTCGATTCCTTCAAAGCAACCCAATCCTGGTAACGTCTGGCGGCTTGCCTTAGGGCAGGCCGCAAGGCATTGAGGAGAAGCTCATGGCCGGCGCAAAAGAGATACGTAGTAAGATCGCAAGCGTCCAGAACACGCAAAAGATCACTAAAGCGATGGAGATGGTCGCCGCTTCCAAAATGCGTAAATCGCAGGATCGCATGGCGGCCAGCCGTCCTTATGCAGAAACCATGCGCAAAGTGATTGGTCACCTTGCACACGGTAATCTGGAATATAAGCACCCATACCTGGAAGACCGCGACGTTAAACGCGTGGGCTACCTGGTGGTGTCGACCGACCGTGGTTTGTGCGGTGGTTTGAACATTAACCTGTTCAAAAAACTGCTGGCGGAAATGAAGACCTGGACCGACAAAGGCGTTCAATGCGACCTCGCAATGATCGGCTCGAAAGGCGTGTCGTTCTTCAACTCCGTGGGCGGCAATGTTGTTGCCCAGGTCACCGGCATGGGGGATAACCCTTCCCTGTCCGAACTGATCGGTCCGGTAAAAGTGATGTTGCAGGCCTACGATGAAGGCCGTCTGGACAAGCTTTACATTGTCAGCAACAAATTTATTAATACCATGTCTCAGGTTCCGACTATCAGCCAGCTGCTGCCGTTACCGGCGTCAGATGATGATGATCTGAAACACAAATCCTGGGATTACCTGTACGAACCCGATCCGAAGGCGTTGCTGGATACCCTGCTGCGTCGTTATGTCGAATCTCAGGTTTATCAGGGCGTGGTTGAAAACCTGGCCAGCGAGCAGGCCGCCCGTATGGTGGCGATGAAAGCCGCGACCGACAATGGCGGCAGCCTGATTAAAGAGCTGCAGTTGGTATACAACAAAGCTCGTCAGGCCAGCATTACTCAGGAACTCACCGAGATCGTCTCGGGGGCCGCCGCGGTTTAAACAGGTTATTTCGTAGAGGATTTAAGATGGCTACTGGAAAGATTGTCCAGGTAATCGGCGCCGTAGTTGACGTCGAATTCCCTCAGGATGCCGTACCGCGCGTGTACGATGCTCTTGAGGTGCAAAATGGTAATGAGCGTCTGGTGCTGGAAGTTCAGCAGCAGCTCGGCGGCGGTATCGTGCGTACCATCGCAATGGGTTCCTCCGACGGTCTGCGTCGCGGTCTGGATGTAAAAGACCTCGAACACCCGATCGAAGTCCCGGTAGGTAAAGCGACTCTGGGTCGTATCATGAACGTACTGGGCGAACCGGTCGACATGAAAGGCGAGATCGGTGAAGAAGAGCGTTGGGCGATTCACCGCGCAGCACCTTCCTACGAAGAGCTGTCAAACTCTCAGGAACTGCTGGAAACCGGTATCAAAGTTATCGACCTGATGTGTCCGTTCGCTAAGGGCGGTAAAGTTGGTCTGTTCGGTGGTGCGGGTGTAGGTAAAACCGTAAACATGATGGAGCTGATTCGTAACATCGCGATCGAGCACTCCGGTTACTCTGTGTTTGCGGGCGTAGGTGAACGTACTCGTGAGGGTAACGACTTCTACCACGAAATGACCGACTCCAACGTTATCGACAAAGTATCCCTGGTGTATGGCCAGATGAACGAGCCGCCGGGAAACCGTCTGCGCGTTGCTCTGACCGGCCTGACCATGGCTGAGAAATTCCGTGACGAAGGTCGTGACGTTCTGCTGTTTGTTGACAACATCTATCGTTACACCCTGGCCGGTACGGAAGTATCTGCACTGCTGGGTCGTATGCCTTCAGCGGTAGGTTATCAGCCGACCCTGGCGGAAGAGATGGGTGTTCTGCAGGAACGTATCACCTCCACCAAAACCGGTTCTATCACCTCCGTTCAGGCGGTATACGTACCTGCGGATGACTTGACTGACCCATCCCCAGCAACCACCTTTGCTCACCTTGACGCAACCGTGGTACTGAGCCGTCAGATCGCATCTCTGGGTATCTACCCGGCCGTTGATCCGCTGGACTCCACCAGCCGTCAGCTGGATCCGCTGGTAGTTGGTCAGGAACACTACGACACCGCTCGTGGCGTTCAGTCCATCCTGCAACGTTATCAGGAACTGAAAGACATCATCGCCATCCTGGGTATGGATGAACTGTCTGAAGAAGACAAACTGGTGGTAGCGCGCGCTCGTAAGATCCAGCGTTTCCTGTCCCAGCCGTTCTTCGTGGCAGAAGTATTCACCGGTTCTCCGGGTAAATACGTCTCCCTGAAAGACACCATCCGTGGCTTTAAAGGCATCATGGAAGGCGAATACGATCACCTGCCGGAGCAGGCGTTCTACATGGTCGGTTCCATCGAAGAAGCAGTGGAAAAAGCCAAAAAACTTTAACGCCTTAATCGGAGGGTGATATGGCAATGACTTACCACCTGGACGTCGTCAGCGCAGAGCAACAAATGTTCTCTGGTCTGGTCGAGAAAATCCAGGTAACGGGTAGCGAAGGTGAACTGGGGATCTACCCTGGCCACGCACCGCTGCTCACCGCCATTAAGCCTGGTATGATTCGCATCGTGAAACAGCACGGTCACGAAGAGTTTATCTATCTGTCTGGCGGCATTCTTGAAGTGCAGCCTGGCAACGTGACCGTTCTGGCCGACACCGCAATTCGCGGCCAGGATCTCGACGAAGCGCGAGCCATGGAAGCGAAACGTAAGGCTGAAGAGCACATTAGCAGCTCTCACGGCGACGTAGATTACGCTCAGGCGTCTGCGGAACTGGCCAAAGCGATCGCGCAGCTGCGCGTTATCGAGTTGACCAAAAAAGCGATGTAACACCGGCTTGAAAAGCACAAAGCCAGTCTGGAAACAGGCTGGCTTTTTTATTGCGTGCGCTGCGCATATTTTCATCTGGATAGCGGTACAGCAGGATTTGTGCTGTGGTCATTCATGTTCCGCGATTAACTCTTCTTATATAAACCAGCGAAACTCTTTGCTTGTTTTCTCGTTTATTCATTGATCGAAATAAGAGCAAAAACATCATGCTGACGCTTAAATGAAGGTGCTATCTTACTTTTATGCAGACAAAAGGCGCGCCAATGGTCGAAAATGATGTTTTCGTCAGTGGGGATAATCCTTTATTGCGCAATTTATCCTCTGTCCATTTCACGATGAAAAAAATGTAGTTTTTTCAATGTGAAGCGGTTTAAATTCGTTCTCAAATTACAGTCAGGACGCGTATGTTGAATAATGCTATGAGCGTAGTGATCCTTGCAGCAGGCAAAGGCACTCGCATGTATTCTGATATTCCAAAAGTGCTGCATACCCTTGCCGGGAAAGCGATGGTTCAGCATGTCATTGATGCTGCGAATGAATTAGGCGCAGCACACGTTCACCTGGTTTACGGTCACGGTGGCGATCTGCTTAAACAGTCGCTGAAAGAGGACAACCTGAACTGGGTGCTTCAGGCCGAGCAACTGGGCACCGGTCATGCAATGCAGCAGGCTGCACCTTTCTTTGCCGATGATGAAGACATTTTAATGCTCTACGGCGATGTGCCGCTGATCTCGGTCGAAACACTCCAGCGTCTGCGTGATGCAAAACCGCAGGGTGGGATTGGTCTGCTGACAGTGAAACTGGATGATCCAACCGGTTATGGTCGCATTACCCGTGAGAATGGCAAAGTTACCGGCATTGTTGAGCATAAAGATGCTACCGATGAGCAGCGTCAAATCCAGGAGATCAACACCGGTATTCTGATCGCCAACGGTGCAGATATGAAACGCTGGCTGGCGAAGCTGACCAATAATAATGCTCAGGGCGAGTACTACATCACCGACATTATTGCCCTGGCGTATCAGGAAGGACGTGAAATCGTCGCTGTACATCCGCAGCGTTTAAGCGAAGTCGAAGGTGTAAATAACCGTCTGCAACTCTCCCGTCTGGAGCGCGTTTATCAGTCCGAACAGGCAGAAAAATTGCTGCTGGCGGGAGTTATGCTGCGCGATCCGGCTCGTTTTGATCTGCGCGGTACGCTTACTCACGGGCGCGATGTTGAAATTGATACTAACGTTATCATCGAGGGTAATGTTACTCTCGGCAATCGCGTGAAAATTGGCACTGGTTGCGTGATTAAAAACAGCGTGATTGGCGATGATTGCGAAATCAGCCCATATACAGTCGTGGAAGATGCGAATCTGGCGGCAGCCTGTACCATTGGCCCGTTTGCCCGTCTGCGCCCTGGTGCAGAACTGCTGGAAGGCGCACACGTCGGTAACTTTGTTGAGATGAAAAAAGCGCGTCTGGGTAAAGGCTCGAAAGCCGGTCATCTGACTTACCTGGGCGATGCGGAAATTGGCGATAACGTTAACATCGGCGCGGGAACTATTACCTGCAACTACGACGGTGCGAATAAATTTAAAACCATTATTGGCGACGATGTATTTGTCGGTTCTGACACCCAACTTGTTGCACCGGTAACGGTTGGTAAAGGCGCAACCATTGCTGCGGGTACTACCGTAACGCGCAATGTTGGTGAAAATGCCCTGGCAATCAGCCGTGTGCCGCAGTCACAAAAAGAAGGCTGGCGTCGTCCGGTTAAGAAAAAGTAATTCTGGCTGGGTAATCCGGCCACCAGGGATGAGGAGATAACATAATCTCCCGCCCAATATGTTGTACTTATAAAAATAACCCCACTCTCTACAAGGCTCGGGGCGCCCGAAAAATCGGGTATACAGGTTGACCGACAACGATATCAATCGGAATTAAAAACTATGTGTGGAATTGTTGGCGCGATCGCGCAACGTGATGTAGCTGAAATCCTTCTTGAAGGCTTACGTCGTCTGGAATACCGTGGTTATGACTCTGCCGGTTTGGCAGTCGTCGATGCAAACGGAAATATGACCCGCTTGCGTCGTCTCGGTAAAGTACAGATGCTGGCCCAGGCAGCGGAAGAACATCCTCTGCATGGTGGCACCGGTATTGCTCACACCCGCTGGGCGACTCACGGAGAACCTTCAGAAGCGAATGCGCATCCGCATGTTTCTGAACACATTGTGGTGGTGCATAACGGCATCATCGAAAACCATGAACCGCTGCGCGAAGAGTTAAAAGCGCGTGGCTATACCTTCGTTTCTGAAACCGACACAGAAGTGATTGCTCACCTGGTGAACTGGGAACTGAAACAGGGCGGCACTCTGCGTGAGGCCGTTCTGCGCGCTATCCCGCAACTGCGTGGCGCTTACGGTACGGTTATCATGGACACCCGCAACCCGGATACTTTGCTGGCGGCTCGTTCCGGTAGCCCGCTGGTTATCGGCCTCGGTATGGGCGAAAACTTTATCGCTTCTGACCAGTTGGCACTATTGCCGGTGACCCGCCGTTTTATCTTCCTTGAAGAGGGCGATATTGCGGAAATCACTCGCCGTTCGGTAAACATCTTCGATAAATCTGGCGCGGAAGTAAAACGTCAGGATATCGAATCCAATCTGCAATATGACGCGGGCGATAAAGGTATTTACCGCCACTACATGCAGAAAGAGATCTACGAACAGCCTAACGCGATCAAAAACACTCTCGCCGGACGTATTAACCATGGTCAGGTTGATCTAAGCGAGCTGGGCCCGAATGCCGATGAACTGCTGTCGAAGGTTGAGCATATTCAGATCCTCGCCTGTGGCACTTCTTACAATTCTGGTATGGTTTCCCGCTACTGGTTTGAATCGCTGGCAGGCATTCCGTGCGACGTCGAAATCGCCTCTGAATTCCGCTATCGCAAATCAGCCGTGCGTCGTAACAGTCTGATGATCACTCTGTCGCAGTCCGGTGAAACGGCAGATACCCTGGCTGGCCTGCGTCTGTCGAAAGAGCTGGGTTACCTTGGTTCGCTGGCAATCTGTAACGTTCCTGGTTCTTCTCTGGTGCGTGAATCCGATCTGGCGCTGATGACCAATGCCGGTACTGAAATTGGCGTGGCATCTACCAAAGCCTTTACCACTCAGCTAACTGTGCTGTTGATGCTGGTGGCAAAATTGTCTCGACTGAAAGGTCTGGATGCCTCCATTGAACATGACATCGTGCATGGTCTGCAGGCGCTGCCGAGTCGTATTGAGCAGATGCTGTCTCAGGACAAACGTATTGAAGCTCTGGCAGAAGATTTCTCTGACAAACATCACGCACTGTTCCTGGGCCGTGGCGATCAGTATCCCATCGCGCTGGAAGGCGCATTGAAGCTGAAAGAGATCTCTTATATTCACGCTGAAGCCTACGCTGCGGGTGAACTGAAACACGGTCCGCTGGCGTTGATTGACGCCGATATGCCGGTTATCGTCGTCGCGCCGAATAACGAACTGTTGGAAAAACTGAAATCCAACATTGAAGAAGTTCGCGCGCGTGGCGGTCAGTTGTACGTCTTTGCCGATCAGGACGCAGGTTTTGTAAGTAGCGATAATATGCACATCATCGAGATGCCGCATGTGGAAGAAGTGATTGCCCCAATCTTCTACACCGTTCCGCTGCAACTGCTGGCGTACCATGTCGCGCTGATCAAAGGCACCGATGTTGACCAGCCGCGTAACCTGGCGAAATCGGTTACGGTTGAGTAAATAATAATCCATTGAAAATGTAAAAGGGGCTGCCTTATGGCAGCCCCTTTTACATTTAAAAAATGAATGATATTTATATTTTCTATCTGTTTAATTGACGGACAACACAATAAATCCATTTTTATATTTATCGTAAATATAAAACACACTATCAAAATATATCATTCAAAAAAACAATATAAAAATTATGTATTTGTCTTTTATAATCCATTGTTTTTCTGTATTGATATATTCCTAAATATCATCCTTTGCTATTTTATTTGTTGTAAAAATTATAATTAAGCTGTAATAATGATATTGGTTTTATTAAATATTATATTCCGAAATTTTTTGTAATTAATATTAATTTCTGGATAATAAAACTTCATTAATGTAATATTCCAACGAATCATAATATTAAAACATATGTTTTATTTATGATTTACTGGAATAGATATAATTTATTAATGGAGTTTTTATGAAACGTAATATTATTGGCGGTGCGCTGACGCTGGCTGCTCTTTTAATGTCTGGTCATGTTTTAGCTGAAGATGGAACCGTTCACTTTGTCGGTGAAATTGTAGACAGCACCTGTGAAGTAACCTCTGATACCAAAGATCAAACTGTCCCATTAGGCAAAGTTAATAAAACGGCTTTTTCTGCTCCGGGCGATCTTGCTTCTCCGCAGGCGTTTAGCATCAAACTGGAAAAATGTCCGGCAACCTATAACAAAGCCGCTGTTCGTTTTGATGGCGTTGAAGCATCAAATGCGAGTGGTGATTTAGCAATTGGTAACCCTCTTAACGCGACTGCACCAGGCGATTATACGGGACAGGGCTCGGCAATTGCAGCTACTGGTGTCGCTATTCGTATTTTTAACCGTGAAGATAATAGCCAGGTTAAATTATATACAGACTCAGCATGGACTAATATAGATACAACGCTTGGCACCGCTGAAATGAAATTTATTGCTCGCTACATTGCAACAAGTGCTGCTGTAACTGCCGGTACAGCTAACGCCGATGCTCAATTTACTATCGAGTATATGAAGTAAAATAACGAGAGCCTTTTTATACTGAAATAAAGGCATCTTATTATTTTATGTAATCAGGCTCTGTCAAAATGGAATAATGGCAACTCGCATGATGAAAATTATTGGACTTGTTTTTATTTTTCTTATTTCCACATGTGCACATGCCGGAATTATTATTGGTGGTACACGGTTGGTTTACTTAAGCAATAAATCAGACGTTACTGTCTCTGTTTATAACAAAGAAGACAAAATCCCCTATCTTGTCCAGGCGTGGGTCGATCCCTTTAATAAAAATGACAAAAGTAAAGCCCCGTTTGCTGTTATTCCACCTGTTTCAAGGCTGGAACCCTTACAGGAAAAAGTATTACGTATTATAAAAACGAAAGGTATTTTACCAGAAGATCGTGAGTCGGTATTCTGGCTGAATGTCAAAAATATTCCTCCTGCAAATAAAAACAAAGATGTTAACGCGTTAGAGATTGCGATAAAAACACGTATAAAACTATTCTGGCGCCCTGCATCCATAAAAACGATTCCAGAATCGGGCGCGGTTAATGTTAAATGGCATCGCAAGGCTAATAATCTCATTGTTGAAAATACAAATGCTATCCATATTAATATTATGGAAGTTAATGTCGATGGTAAAGATGTTCCACTGAATATGATTCGCCCCTTTGAAACGCTTACGTTACCTTTGCCCGCACAGACAAGTGGCAAAAATATGTATTGGCGATTTATTAATGATTATGGTGCTGTGAGCGAACAAATTAAGGTCACATTGTGATTTACCGGGGGCATTCTTATGGCTAAAACAACTTTTTTTACTCATACAATGTCGGGTGTTTTACTCATCCTTTCCGGGCAAGCCATAGCAGATGATAATTTTTTTAATCCCGCGTTATTGGAAATTGATCATCCAACAGGTGTCGATATCAGCCAGTTTAACCGGGCAAACACGTTGCCCGCAGGTGTTTACAATGTTGATATTTATATCAATAGCAAAATGTTTGAGCGCCGGGATGTAAAATTTAGCCATGACAACGAGGATCAAGAGCTTTATCCCTGTTTTATTTCTCTGAAAGAAACGCTCGCGTCGATGGGGGTAAAAGTTAAAACGCTACCTTCACTTAACGATGTAGATGAAAAATCTTGTGTAAATCCCGTACCCCTTATTACAGGTTCAACGTGGTTATTTGATGGTCAATTATTACGTCTTAATATCACTATTCCGCAGATTTACCTTGATATGAATACACGTGATTATATTAGCCCGACTCGCTGGGATGAAGGTATTAATGCGTTGATGGTGAACTATGACTTTTCAGGTAGTCATACATTAAAAGCAGATTACAGTGCGGAGGATAGTAACTACCTCAATATACGTAATGGATTGAACATTGGTGCATGGCGACTGCGTAATTACAGTACATTAAACATAACAAATGGCGATGCGGAGTATCACTCAATTAATACGTGGTTACAGCGTAATATTCCTTCATTACGTAGTCAAATTATGTTAGGTGATACATGGACTGCAAGCGATATATTTGATAGCACTCAAATTAGAGGCGTCCGGTTATATACAGATAACGATATGTTACCGGTAAGCCAAAACAGTTTTTCTCCTGTTGTGCACGGCATTGCTAAAACTAATGCTACGGTTATTATTCGGCAGAATAATTATATTATTTATCAGACTGCTGTCCCGCAGGGCGCTTTTGCAATAACCGATCTCAATACCGTCAGTTCCGGTGGCGATCTCGATATAACTATTAAAGAAGAAGATGGTACTGAACAACATTTTACACAGCCTTATGCTTCTTTAGCTGTTCTTAAGCGTGAAGGGCAAACGGATATTGATTTTAGCATCGGTGAATTACGTAATGATGAACACCGTAAACCGGGTGTAATGCAGGCACAGGTCATTCATGGTTTGCCAAAAGGAATTACCCTGTATAGCGGTGTTCAACTTGCTGAAGATTATTCCTCTTTTGCTCTGGGTATCGGTAAAGATTTAGGGCGTTTTGGTGCAGCATCTCTTGATGTAACACATGCACAGGCGCAGTTTGACGATGCCGAAAATGAAACAGGGCAATCATACCGATTTCTTTATTCTAAATTCTTTAATGATACCGACACGAGCATCCGCCTTGTTGGTTACCGTTATTCTACAGAAGGTTATTACACTCTGGATGAGTGGTCTTCGAGATATAATAATCAGGATGATTTTTGGCAAACAGGAAACAGACGTAGTCGAGTTGAAGGTACATTAACGCAATCCTTTGTGCAAGGATACGGTAATGTTTATTTGACATTAAGCCGTCAGGAATATTGGCATACAAATAATATTGAACGTTTAATTCAATTTGGTTATAGCAACAGTTGGAATAGCATATCATGGAATATATCATGGAGCTATTCTGATATGTCATCCAGTCGATATGAAAGCAATAATACTAAGGATAATGGCAACGAACAAATTTATATGTTGTCACTTTCTGTTCCTTTATCGGGTTGGTTAAATAATTCATTTGCGACGTATTCAGTTACCCAAAATGATCATACCAATAGTTCCCATCAGGTTGGCTTAAGTGGCACTATGCTGGAAAGAAATAATATCTCCTATAATTTGACACAATCATACACTAGTGATGATGATACTGCAGGTGGCAGTCTTGCGCTGACCTATGATGGCACGTATGGCTCAGTCAATAGCAGTTATAATTATGATCGTAATGTACAGCGTTTAAATTATGGTGCCAGGGGGGGAATATTGGCACATAGCGAAGGTATTACTTTTAGCCAGGAACTTGGGGACACCGTTGCTCTTATTAAAGCTCCTGGCGCGTCTGGCCTTGATGTTGAAAATACCACTGGCGTGGCAACTGACTGGCGTGGGTTTACCGTCAAAACACAACTTAGTCCCTACAGTGAAAACCGTATTGCTATTAGCAATAGTTATTTTTTGAATGAAAATGTCGAGTTGGATAATTCTGTAGTAAATATTGTACCAACACGTGGTGCAGTGGTAAAAGCTGAATTTTTAACGCATATTGGTTCAAGAGTGTTTTTTACTCTTTTACAAGATAATGGCAAGCCAGTCCCCTTTGGTGCAATGGCTTCAGTTGATAGTGGTTCGGTAGGTATTGTGGGTGATAACGGTGAACTCTATCTTTCTGGTTTATCTGAGCAGGGAAAAATAAAAATAGTATGGGGAGACAGTGCAAGTAAAAACTGTACGGTTGACTATATAGTAAATGAATCAGAAGGTGATGCAGGATTAATTCAACAGGATGCTATATGTCGTTAAAAGGATATTATATGAAATATATTGTTATATGGGTGGTCGGAACGATTGTTGCATTGATATGTCTTGACGTATCGGCGGCTCCGAATGGTATTTGTACGGCATATGGTGGTACTCATACCACTAGATTAACATTCCCAAATTATCAGATAGTTGGGTATCAAAATGCCACAGGTGAAATTTTTGAAAAAGATATCAATAACAATGATTCCTTTATGGCACATTGTCATTGCGATACAAGAACAGTGGGGCAATTTGAAAGTATTTATTATACCGCTGCAATAAATAATGCACTACTTCCAGCGGGAGTTCACTCAGGTATTAATTATTATAACTTGAATAGTTACCTTGATGTTGGGATCTCTTTTTATGTCCTTAATAAAGGATATCACAACGTCCCATTCGAATATGTGAAAAATGATCCTGGTGATGGCGCTGAAATAGATTATTTATGTGATCGTGTAGAACCATTGGATATAACAAGCGGCACAAATGCAAAAATTTATTTTTACGTTAAAAAACCTTTTATTGGCAAGACAGTTATTCCCGAAACTTTGATAGCCAGATTGTTTGGAACTATTAGCCGGGATACTCCTGTTGATTATTCTCAACCGATGGTCAATGTATATATATCTGGTGATATCACTGCACAACAAACGTGTGAGATAAACTCTGATCAGGTCATTATATTTGATTTTGAGAAAATCCCTGCCTCTGAGTTTTCTTCTACAGCAGGATCATCGTTACGTAGCAGAAAAATCACGATGAATGCTGATATAAAATGTACTGGTGGAGTCTATTCATGGGACAAAATCAATGTTTTATTGAATGCTAATGCCGTAGGTTCCGATACATCAATGATTCAGACAACAAATCCAGATGTTGCCATCAAAGTGTATGATAAATACGATCAAGAAGTAGACGTGCATGGCGGTGTTATGGAGCCTGACTTTACTGCTTCAGTTTTTGGCGAAAAAGAAGGTCATCTTTTATTTTCAAGCGCACCAGCCAGCGCCACTGGTACAAGACCACAACCAACGCCATTCAGTGCAACTGCTACGCTAACCTTTGAATTTTCAAATTAATTTCACAGACAACGATTGTTGATGACAGTCGTTGTCATATTTGCTCAATGATTCTGCTTTTGATGATTAAGTCATCATAAAAAAGACTATATAAATCAATAAGTAAAAAGATAATCCTGCTTGTCATAAAACTGTCATATTCCTTACATATAACTGTCACCTGTTTGTTTTATTTTGCTTCTCGTAGCCAACAAACAATGCTTTATGAATCCTCCCAGGAGACATTATGAAAGTTATGCGTACCACCGTCGCAACTGTTGTCGCCGCGACCTTATCGATGAGTGCTTTCTCTGTATTTGCAGAAGCAAGCCTGACAGGTGCGGGTGCAACCTTCCCTGCGCCGGTGTATGCCAAATGGGCTGACACTTACCAGAAAGAAACCGGTAATAAAGTTAACTACCAGGGTATCGGTTCTTCCGGTGGCGTAAAACAGATTATCGCCAATACCGTTGATTTCGGTGCTTCAGACGCGCCGCTGTCTGACGAAAAACTGGCTCAGGAAGGCCTGTTCCAGTTCCCGACCGTGATTGGCGGCGTGGTGCTGGCGGTTAACATTCCGGGGCTGAAGTCTGGCGAACTGGTGCTGGATGGTAAAACCCTCGGCGACATCTACCTGGGCAAAATTAAAAAGTGGGATGATGAAGCCATCGCCAAACTGAATCCGGGTCTGAAACTGCCTTCACAGAACATTGCTGTAGTACGCCGCGCAGATGGCTCCGGGACTTCCTTCGTCTTCACCAGCTACCTGGCGAAAGTGAACGAAGAGTGGAAAAACAGCGTTGGTACTGGCTCTACCGTAAAATGGCCGATCGGTCTGGGTGGTAAAGGTAACGATGGTATCGCCGCGTTCGTTCAGCGTCTGCCGGGTGCGATTGGTTACGTTGAATATGCTTACGCTAAGCAGAATAACCTGGCGTACACCAAACTGATCTCCGCCGACGGTAAACCGGTTAGTCCGACCGAAGAAAACTTCGCCAATGCGGCAAAAGGCGCAGACTGGAGCAAAACCTTCGCTCAGGATCTGACCAACCAGAAAGGCGAAGATGCATGGCCGATCACCTCTACCACGTTCATACTGATCCACAAAGATCAGAAGAAACCTGAGCAGGGTGTAGAAGTGCTGAAGTTCTTCGACTGGGCATACAAAACCGGGGCTAAACAGGCTAACGACCTTGATTACGCCAGCCTGCCGGAGAGCGTTGTAGAACAGGTTCGCGCTGCGTGGAAGACCAATATTAAAGACAGTAGCGGTAAGCCGCTGTACTAATAAAACACCATGCCGGATAAGGTCTTTACGTCGTATCCGGCATTACAAAATGACTTTGTAAACGCGTTTAACTGAAGAGTAACTTATGGCTGCAACCAAGCCTGCTTTTAACCCACCGGGTAAAAAGGGCGACATAATTTTCAGCGTGCTGGTAAAACTGGCGGCGCTGATTGTGCTATTGATGTTGGGTGGCATTATTGTCTCTCTGATCATCTCCTCCTGGCCGAGCATTCAGAAATTTGGTCTGGCTTTCCTGTGGACCAAAGAGTGGGATGCGCCGAACGATATCTACGGGGCGCTGGTGCCGATCTACGGTACGCTGGTGACCTCGTTTATCGCGCTGCTGATCGCCGTTCCGGTGAGTTTCGGTATCGCCCTGTTCCTGACCGAGCTTGCGCCAGGCTGGCTGAAGCGCCCGCTGGGGATCGCCATTGAGCTGCTGGCAGCCATTCCAAGTATCGTTTACGGCATGTGGGGCCTGTTTATCTTCGCGCCGCTGTTTGCCGT
This sequence comes from Escherichia sp. Marseille-Q3837, assembly GCF_916618735.1. NCBI lineage: Bacteria > Pseudomonadati > Pseudomonadota > Gammaproteobacteria > Enterobacterales > Enterobacteriaceae > Escherichia > Escherichia sp. Marseille-Q3837. Next base: position 948,280 of record NZ_CAKAKC010000001.1, read on the forward strand.
TTACTTCCAGGAGCCAGTCGGCAATATCCTGTCGAATATCCCGATTGTCGGCGCGCTGTTCTCCGGCCCGGCCTTTGGTATCGGTATCCTCGCGGCAGGCGTGATCCTCGCCATCATGATTATTCCGTACATTGCGGCGGTCATGCGCGATGTGTTCGAACAGACACCTGTGATGATGAAAGAGTCGGCCTACGGTATCGGCTGCACCACCTGGGAAGTTATCTGGCGTATCGTTCTTCCGTTCACCAAAAATGGTGTTATCGGCGGCATTATGCTGGGGCTGGGGCGCGCGCTCGGTGAAACCATGGCGGTGACCTTTATCATCGGTAACACCTACCAGCTCGACAGCGCCTCGCTGTATATGCCGGGCAATAGTATCACCTCTGCGCTGGCCAACGAATTTGCGGAAGCGGAATCTGGCTTGCACGTTGCCGCACTGATGGAACTCGGCCTGATCCTGTTTGTAATTACCTTCATCGTCCTGGCCGCATCGAAGTTTATGATTATGCGCCTGGCTAAGAATGAGGGGGCACGCTAATGGCTATGGTTGAAATGCAAACCACTGCGGCGCTGGCGGAATCACGCCGCAAAATGCAGGCGCGCCGCCGCCTCAAAAACCGTATTGCGCTGACGCTCTCAATGGCGACGATGGCCTTCGGCCTGTTCTGGCTGATCTGGATTTTAATGTCCACCATCACTCGCGGAATCGACGGTATGTCGCTGGCGCTGTTCACCGAAATGACGCCGCCGCCAAATACGGAAGGTGGTGGTCTGGCGAACGCCCTGGCGGGTAGCGGCCTGTTAATTTTGTGGGCCACGGTATTCGGTACGCCGCTGGGTATTATGGCGGGGATTTATCTGGCGGAGTATGGCCGTAAATCCTGGCTGGCAGAAGTGATTCGCTTTATTAACGACATTCTGCTCTCTGCACCGTCGATTGTGGTTGGTCTGTTTGTTTATACCATCGTGGTGGCGCAGATGGAGCACTTCTCCGGCTGGGCGGGCGTAATTGCGCTGGCGCTGTTGCAGGTGCCCATTGTTATCCGTACCACCGAGAACATGCTGAAACTGGTGCCGGACAGCCTGCGTGAAGCGGCTTATGCGCTGGGTACGCCGAAGTGGAAGATGATCTCCGCGATTACGCTGAAAGCGTCGGTATCCGGGATCATGACCGGTATCCTGCTGGCGATTGCCCGTATTGCTGGTGAAACCGCGCCGCTGCTGTTTACCGCGCTCTCCAACCAGTTCTGGAGCACGGACATGATGCAGCCGATCGCCAACCTGCCGGTGACGATCTTTAAGTTTGCGATGAGCCCATTTGCGGAATGGCAGCAACTGGCCTGGGCCGGGGTATTGATCATCACCCTGTGCGTCCTGCTGCTGAACATTCTGGCGCGCGTTGTTTTTGCGAAGAATAAACACGGTTGATATTGCTGACACGGTTTTCCCCTCACCCTAACCCTCTCCCCAGAGGGGCGAGGGGACCGATCGAGCGCCTTTTTGACTCTGTACACGGTTAACACTTTGCCGGATGCGGCGTGAGCGCCTTATCCGGCCTACGGTAAGCCTGATTCGCGAAGTGCATCAGGCACGATGAGGAAAAGATTGCAATGAGTATGGTTGAAACTGCCCCGAGTAAAATTCAGGTTCGTAATTTGAACTTCTACTACGGCAAATTCCATGCCCTGAAAAACATCAACCTGGATATCGCTAAAAACCAGGTTACGGCGTTTATCGGGCCGTCCGGCTGCGGTAAATCGACGCTGCTGCGTACCTTCAATAAAATGTTTGAACTGTACCCGGATCAGCGTGCGGAAGGTGAAATTCTGCTCGATGGCGACAACATTCTGACCAACACTCAGGATATCGCCCTGCTGCGTGCGAAAGTGGGCATGGTGTTCCAGAAACCGACGCCGTTCCCGATGTCCATCTACGACAACATCGCTTTTGGTGTCCGTCTGTTTGAGAAGCTCTCTCGTGCCGACATGGACGAGCGCGTACAGTGGGCATTGACCAAAGCCGCATTGTGGAACGAAACCAAAGATAAATTGCACCAGAGCGGTTACTCTCTCTCTGGTGGTCAGCAACAGCGTCTGTGCATTGCGCGAGGAATCGCCATTCGCCCGGAAGTGCTGCTGCTCGACGAACCGTGTTCGGCGCTCGACCCTATCTCCACCGGGCGTATTGAAGAGCTGATCACCGAACTGAAGCAGGATTACACCGTGGTGATCGTCACCCACAACATGCAGCAGGCTGCGCGTTGTTCCGACCACACGGCATTTATGTATATGGGCGAATTGATTGAGTTCAGCAACACGGACGATCTGTTCACCAAGCCAGCGAAGAAACAAACAGAAGACTACATCACCGGTCGTTACGGTTGATTCAGGAGTGCGTTATGGACAGTCTCAATCTTAATAAACATATTTCTGGCCAGTTCAATGCCGAACTGGAAAGCATCCGCACGCAGGTGATGACCATGGGCGGTATGGTGGAGCAACAGCTTACTGATGCCATCACCGCCATGCACAATCAGGATAGCGATCTGGCGAAGCGTGTGATCGAAGGCGACAAAAACGTCAACATGATGGAAGTGGCAATCGATGAAGCCTGTGTGCGCATTATTGCTAAACGTCAGCCGACGGCGAGTGACCTGCGTCTGGTGATGGTGATAAGCAAGACCATCGCCGAACTGGAGCGTATTGGCGACGTGGCGGACAAAATCTGCCGTACTGCGCTGGAGAAATTCTCCCAGCAGCATCAGCCGTTGCTGGTAAGTCTGGAATCTCTGGGGCGTCACACAATCCAGATGCTGCATGACGTACTGGACGCGTTCGCGCGCATGGATATTGACGAAGCGGTACGAATTTATCGTGAAGATAAAAAAGTCGATCAGGAGTACGAAGGTATTGTTCGTCAGCTGATGACCTACATGATGGAAGATTCGCGCACTATTCCGAGCGTACTTACCGCGCTGTTCTGTGCGCGTTCAATCGAACGTATCGGTGACCGTTGTCAGAATATCTGTGAATATATCTTCTACTACGTGAAAGGGCAGGATTTCCGTCACGTCGGCGGCGATGAGCTGGATAAACTGCTGGCAGAGAAAGATCCGAAAGCCTCACGCTAACCGTATGCCGCATCAGGCAATCTGCGAGTACGTAATCTGACCGGTGAGATATATCACCGGTCTCTTTATTTACTGAGTGATATCCCAGCCGCGAGCCTTCCAGAGTTCCGGTAACTGTGAAAGATGGGTAAAAGTAGTGACTTTCGGATGAACGATCGGCTTATTGTGCGGGTCAGCGCAGAAGTAAAACACTTCCATACCGGCATCGATTCCTGACTGCGCACCGGCGCTGGAGTCATCAACCAGAATGCAGTTTTCAACGTTCACATTCATCGCTTTTGCCGCATGGAACATTAACGCCGGATCGGGTTTCCAGCGTTGGATATCGTAACCGCTGAACAGTTTTTCCGGGAAATAGTGCAGCATATTGAGTTTGCCAAGCGAATGTTGCATTTTGCTGACTGGGCCGTTAGAGACGACGCACATCGGCACGTTAACGCTCGCCAGCAATTCGTTAGCACCCGCAATCACCTCCAGTTCGCTATCAAACAGACGTGCCACTTCCGCACGATAAACGTGCTCGGCATCGGCACGAACCATTTCTACGCCCTGTTCTTTGCTAATGATGTCGATGATTTCGTAGAGTTTTACGCCTTTAAAACGGGTAAAAATTTCTTCCAGGTCAACGTGAATGCCAAATTTCCTGAACATCGTGACATAGGCGCGAGAGCAAATAACCTCGCTATCGACCAGCGTACCGTCGCAGTCGAAAAATACCGCTTCTATCTGGGACATGTCTTTCCTTTATCGTTAGTTTAACGTTTTCGTCATGCAGATTGGCGCGACGCAATCGTTGCCGTATAAGCAAATACAATGAAAAAAAGTTATCTTCAGCCGTCCATATTGTCTCATTTTGGTATACGATAGCGACGGATTTTCCCTCCTTGTTCGGAAATAGATAATGAGTCAACAACACACAACCCAGGCTTCTGGCCAGGGGATGCTGGAACGCGTGTTTAAACTGCGCGAACATGGCACGACGGCACGAACCGAAGTGATCGCTGGTTTTACCACCTTCCTGACGATGGTTTACATCGTTTTTGTTAACCCGCAAATTCTTGGCGTCGCTGGCATGGACACCAGCGCCGTCTTCGTCACCACCTGTCTGATTGCTGCGTTCGGCAGTATTCTGATGGGGCTGTTTGCTAACCTGCCAGTCGCGCTGGCTCCCGCTATGGGTCTGAATGCGTTCTTCGCCTTTGTTGTGGTGCAGGCGATGGGCTTGCCATGGCAGGTCGGGATGGGCGCCATTTTCTGGGGCGCGATTGGTCTGCTGTTACTGACGATTTTCCGCGTTCGCTACTGGATGATTGCCAACATTCCAGTGAGTCTGCGTGTGGGGATCACCAGCGGTATCGGCCTGTTCATTGGTATGATGGGGCTGAAAAACGCAGGTGTCATTGTCGCTAACCCGGAAACGCTGGTCAGCATCGGTAACCTGACTTCTCACAGCGTGCTGCTGGGTATCCTCGGCTTCTTCATCATTGCTATTCTGGCCTCGCGCAACATTCACGCGGCGGTACTGGTTTCCATCGTGGTGACGACGCTTTTGGGCTGGATGCTGGGTGATGTGCACTACAACGGCATTGTCTCCGCGCCGCCGAGCGTGATGACGGTAGTGGGTCATGTGGATTTAGCCGGGTCATTAAACCTCGGTCTGGCAGGGGTAATTTTCTCTTTCATGCTGGTCAACCTGTTTGACTCCTCCGGTACGTTGATTGGCGTAACCGATAAAGCGGGTCTGGCGGATGAGAAAGGTAAATTCCCGCGCATGAAGCAGGCGCTGTATGTCGACAGTATCTCTTCTGTTACCGGTTCCTTTATCGGTACATCTTCCGTCACGGCGTATATTGAGTCCTCTTCTGGTGTTTCCGTTGGCGGTCGTACCGGTCTGACGGCAGTGGTTGTCGGCCTGCTATTCCTGCTGGTTATCTTTCTGTCACCGCTGGCGGGAATGGTGCCTGGCTATGCTGCTGCTGGCGCGCTGATCTACGTGGGCGTACTGATGACCTCAAGTCTTGCTCGCGTGAAATGGCAGGATCTTACTGAATCCGTTCCGGCGTTTATTACCGCCGTGATGATGCCGTTCAGCTTTTCGATTACTGAAGGTATTGCGCTGGGCTTCATTTCCTACTGCGTGATGAAAATCGGCACCGGACGTCTGCGTGATCTAAGCCCGTGCGTAATCATCGTTGCGCTGCTGTTTATCCTGAAGATCGTGTTTATCGACGCCCACTAAAATCGATAACTCGTTAAAAAACCCGCCATGAGTTACCGCTGGCGGGTTTTTTATTTAGAGTTTCACCCGCTGAATAAACTCGCCAAATGCGGTCAATTGTCCGGTCAGATGATCCAGTGTTCCTTGATCAATCACTTCTCCGGTTTGTGGATCGACTTTGTTCTGAATCACACCGCCCATAAACTCCGGTTTGTTCATTACCATCGCGTCGAGAAAAACCAGAATCTGGCGCAGGTGATACTGGCAGCGCGCGCCGCCAATCACGCCCATTGAGCTGGTCTGAATCAACACCGGTTTACCGGCCAGCGGTTGATCCGGCAGGCGAGATAGCCAGTCGATGGCATTTTTCAGTCCGCCCGGCACGGAGTAGTTATATTCCGGCGTGACGATCACCACGCCGTCAGCTTGGCGAATTTGTTCCGCCAGAGCTTCAACTGTCGCTGGAAAACCTTCTTCCTGCTGTACGTCAGCGTCATACAGAGGAATGTCGGCAATGGAAGGTAACGCATTGACTTCCATACCCGCAGGGGCAATTTTCGGCAGTGTACGTGCAACCATGCCATTAAATGAGCCTTTGCGCAGGCTCCCCAGTAACGTAACCACCTTCAATTTTTCAGACATGATGACTCCTGTGGTTGTCTATCAATTTGGCGAAAAAGACTTCACGGTAGATAGCTGGGCAAAACGCATCATCCGGCTGGTGGGGTTGTTGGCGCGACTGTGAATATCCGGCAGACTTTTCCAGCCTTGCTTACCATCTAACTCCCAGACACTGAGCTTCTCAATCGCTGGAGTGACCGCCACGGACCACACCAGCACGTCCTCTGCGTCGCATAACGCTTCTACATGATTTACATGGGCACATTTCAGGCGTCCGGCAATGGGCAGCAATTGCAGATCGCGCGGGTCGTCATTCAGTACATCGCCGGTAAGTTTTAGCACGCTTCGGCGCAAAGTAATGAGTTGCGCTCGTGCTTCATTAGGATCGTTCTGCTTACTGATCCATAACGATTCATTGCTGGAAAAAATAGGGTTATCGGGTGCATGGGGACTATGAAACCCGCGTGTTGCGCGCTGTAGCTCCATATCGAGACCACACTCACCTTCGGTTGTTAACGCTACGCCGACCATATTTCCGGCATAGGATATTGAAAATGATGGCAAATTTTTATCGAGGAAAACCGGCTTTCCTTTAGCCTGGGTGACGATCTCTGGTAATTCGCTTATGCCATACAGCATAGACATCAGTTCTGCGAGTAAACCTCTGGACGCCAGAAAACGACTTTGACGATGAGGGGGAAGATTTCGGGCTTCTTGATGACACCGGGAGGGGAGACGAACAGATATCAAATGTCCTTCCGTTAAAATCCCTCGGGCAAAGTGAGTCGCCATTTTTCGCTCCATGCTTAATGGTCCATTATGAATACAAGAGTAATCATTTGCTGGAACTATGGACAGACTAAAGTGGCGAAAAGTTCGATTCGGATAAGTTTATTACATGTTTTTTACATTTTATCGTGAAATGTGGTCGCATTTTATACGATTTTATTATGCTATCGAGGCGTAAATATTTTTAATGGTTTCCCGTAACCAGACGATCTTCGGGTTATGGCTATTCCGTTTGTGCCACAGCAGAGTAAACGGTACTTCCAGCTTTTTTTGCTGGATTTCATCAAACGGGAGAGGGAGAGCAACCAACGGCAGTTGGTGGAGCTGATTGTAGTACTGACAGTAGCGCGGTGCGGTCGCCAGTAGCAGATTGTCGGGCTGCGCCGCCATAAATAGCGCCTGCTCAAATTCTGGCAGACTCATAGCAATCGTGCGTTCTCGGCCTAGCTCCTGTAACACATTGTCCAGCGCCCACGTATCGCTCTGTTCCCAGCAAATGCTGATATGCGGATAACGCAGAAAGGTGTCCAGATCCCACGCTTCACGTAGTGCCGGATGATCTTTGCGTAGCCAGACGCAGGGCACATCACTAAACAGCACTTCATAATCAATGGATAACGGCAACGAACTTAGTAGCTCCCGCGAACGGGGATGACTTTCACGACCGGAAAAACCGATATCCACTTCGCCACGGGTAATCGCATCCAGCGAATCGTAATCCCAGTTGCGTAATTTAATAGTCGCCTGCGGGTAACGCTGGTAGATCTGTTTCGATAACGCGTTAAACATGATCATCATCAGCGGTGACTCCGCCGCTAACTCAAACTTAAGGCCGCGCGGCGTTTCATGATGCGGTTTATCCAGCAGCAGGTTGCTCATTTGCATCCATTCCGCCAGATTTTGTTCCATGCTGACCATCAGCGGTGTGGGCGACAGGCTCAGCGGTGAGTTCACAAAGAGCGGATCATCAAACCATGCCCGAAGTTTTGCTAATGACTTGCTCACCGCCGAAGGCGTTACGTTCATCCGTTTCGCCGCTTTGGTTACGCTGCGCTCCTGCATCAGCAATTGCAGACAGAGCAGCAAATTGAGATCAAGCGTGGTGATGGATTTCTTCATGAGCGGTAACAGGGCGTCCAGGTGTGACGAGCATAATCAGCAACAGGCTCACTATGCTACAGGCAATCAGAATCCCGATCAGCATATTCCATGCGCTGAGACCAACCACCGCTGCCAGCCAAATCCACAGTGACGAACCGCAAACCTGCGCGATGCCTAAGGTCGAACTGGCCACGCCTGCGCGTAATGAAAACGGCCCTAACGCCTGACTCATTGCCACGCCGAAGCCTACCGAAAAACCGGCGCAAATCAGCGTGATGCCAAACAGAGAAATCACGTGGGAAGGTGAAATGGCAAGGGTGATACCCGCCGCCAGGAATAACACCTGCGAGGTGATCATCAGCGTTCGCGGCTTAAAAATTCCCAATGCAAACGGCGTGGAGAACGATACGGTCATACTGACGCCTGCGGTCAGCGCCATAATGGTGGCGTATTCTCCGCGCTCAAAACCCATGATTTCCATCATCAATACAGGCGACGTATTCACGAAGGTGAGGATCACCGAAACGCTGAGGGTGGTGATAACAACACGGCTGAGGAAAAAACGGTTAAGCAGCGATTCAGTATCTTCTCGTGGTTTGTCCGAAGCGACAGGCGCAGCAGGGCGCGTTTCTTTTAAAATAAATAAAGACAACATCAGTACTGCGAAGCCCATCATCGCCATTACCCAGAACAGGCTTTGCCACGGGAATTTAAGCATAATCAGATGCCCGAGTACCGGCGCTAACACCGGAATGATGCAGGTAATGCCGTTGAGTAACGACAGTACTTTTGCCCGACGTCGATCGTCCAGTGTGTCGCGTAAAATGGCGAACGCCACCACGTAACAACAGCCCGCGCCCAGCCCCTGTAGAAAGCGTCCTGCAAGAAATAACGCGCTGGTTTCAGCCAGTGAACAGAACACCGAGGCGATAATAAATAGCGCCGCGCCGGGTATGGCGACCGGTTTTCTTCCTGAACGATCGGCCACTTTACCGGCAAATAACATCGCTGCCGCCATTCCCGCCAGATAAACGGAAAACGCAATATGTAACTGCGCTTCGCTGGCATTGAGGTCGGCGGCGATGCGCGGTAAACCAACGAGGTACATATCAATCCCGGCGGGATAAAGTAAAACCAGGGCAAAACTACAAATTAAAAAGCGGGACATGGGTTAAAGCGTCCTGATAGTAAGGTGACGCAAAGCATACGTGGTGAAGGAGGATCAGGCGAGTTGCCATTTGGACAAAAGAGATTTCCTGAGAGGCAAGAAGCCAGCAAAATAGCTGGCTTCTTGAAGGGATCAGCCAAATTTAGGTAACACGTTAAAGACGTTACCGAACCAGCATAAAATCACAGTTATACCAAAGAGGATAACAATCGCCGGAATGAGATTGCCGCCCCAAACCGTGAACATCTGGTTGGGAAACTTCTTGCGGGCTTTGATTGCCAGCACTGCGGGAATAATGACCGCCCAGATAGTGGCGCACAGCCCGGCACCGCCGATCCCGTAAATAAAGCCATTCGGGAAGACGAGATACAACAACGAGGGTGGCAGGAAGGTTAACAGCACGGTTTTGAAACGCCCGCCGTGGGAGTTATCAATCTTAAACAGATCCGCCAGATAATCGAACAACCCCAGCGTGACACCAAAAAACGAGCTGGCGACAGCTAAGTTGGAGAACACCAGCAGGCAAAACTCGATAATGCCATGTTGTTTGGTGCCGAGGAACGATTTCACCAGTGAATCGACGTTGCCGCCGGAGGAGATAATCGCTTTAAAACTTTCACGCGGAATATTCCCCATCGTGCAATACAGCCAGAAGAGATAAATCACCAGCGCCAGCAGCGAACCGAAAACCACGCTTTTGATGAGCTTATCTTTACGTTTGCCATAGCAAATAATCAGGCTGGGAATATTGCCGTGGAAACCAAATGACGCAAGGCACACTGGCAGAGCCATAAAAATGTACGGGAAGTAAGACGTCCCCGCAGTCGTGCTGGTGGCATCACGTAGAACGGAATAATCGACCTGGAAGAAGAAAGAGCCAAACACAATGACAAAGGAGATAATCTTCAGCCCGAGGAACAATGACGTGATACGGCTGGCGGCTAACGAACTTATCCATAATACGCTGGCGACGAAAATGGCCGTGCAGATCCCGACAATGCGAGGATTGGCATGGTAGCCCAGATTCATTGATATCGTTTCGCTAATGATCGCGCCGTTAGCGGAGATATAGGCGTAAGTGAGAATATAGAGAACGAAGGCAACGGTAATGCCGCTGATAATGTTCCAGGTGTTACCGATTAAATCTTTAGTGATGGTATTAAAACTGGAGCCGACGGGATAATTTAAATTTGCTTCTAATAAAAGTAACCCAGAATGTAGCATTGAAAACCAGGCAATGATAAGGATAAAGGCACCCCAGAAAAACCAGGCACCGGCAAGATCAACAGGTAAAGCAAACATACCTCCACCGATTACTGTACCTGCTATAACCATAACACCCCAAAATGCAGAGTGTTTTTTTTCTGCTTGTTCAGTCATGATGCCACCTTTAGAGGAAGGCTATTTTTGTTATTGAGGATGTAGGGAGTGGAGTGGCTAACATCCTTATAGCCACTCTGAGTGTATTAATTAAACTTCTTTCAGTTTTGCGGTGAAGTGACGCAATACTTTCGGTTCGTAGGTAAAGGTTAACCCTTTAATATTTGCTGCGTTCTCTTTCACATGTTTGAAGGCTTCAATAATAAAGTCCATATGTGTTTGAGTATATGTTGCGCGTGGAATGGTTAAACGCAGCAATTCTGCCGGGCACGGCAGTTGTTTACCGGTTTTCGGATCGCGGCCTAACAGGAAAGAACCAATTTCTACCGCACGGATACCGGCGACTTTATACAGCTCGCACGCCAGCGCCTGTGCCGGGAACTGATCTGCCGGAATATGCGGCAACAGTTTACCGGCATCAACGAACGCCGCGTGACCGCCCGCCTGTTGGCACACAACGCCAATCTCTTCCAGACCATCGACCAGATACTGCACCTGTGCAATACGATAGGCCAGCCAGTCATGATTCATGCCATCATACAGACCCACAGCCAGACGCTCCATCGCGCCACCTTCCAGACCACCATAAGTCGGGAAGCCTTCCTGCACCACGCAAAGGGTTCTGCACTCGGTATAGACATCGAAGAAGCTGTCGTCTTTCACGCACAGCAGGCCGCCCATCGGCACCATCGCATCTTTCTTGGCGGACATTGCCAGCATATCGGCATATTTGTAGGTTTCGCGGGTAATTTGCTCGATAGTCCAGTCTTTGTATTCCGCTTCACGTTGCTTGATGAAATAGGCGTTTTCAGCAAAGCGCGCGGAGTCCATCACTACAGGAATGTCATATTTCTTCGCAATGCTGTACATCGCTTTCATATTTGCCAGTGAAACCGGCTGACCACCTGCGGAGTTACTGGTGATGGTAGCAACGATATATGGCACGTTATTCGGGCCAACTTCCTCAATACCGCGTTCTAATCCTTCGAGGTCAAAGTTACCTTTAAAGTCGTAACGCACGCCAGTATCGAAGGCTTCTTTGATATAGACGTTACGCACGGTACAGCCGTTAATCTGGCTATGCCCCTGAGTGGTGTCGAAGAAATAGTTCGAGAACGCTACCATTTTGCTGCGATCCAGCCCTTTTTCCTGCTCGCGTTTTTTAATCAGTACCGGAATGTAGATTTGCTCTGCGCCACGCCCCTGGTGAGTCGGAATGGTGTATTGATAACCAAAGATATTCTTCACTGACTCGGCTAATGCGTAGTAGCTGCGGCTGCCGCTGTAGGCTTCGTCGCCGCGCATCATCGCTGCCTGCATACTCTGCGTCACCGCTCCGGTGCCACTGTCGGTCAGTAAATCGATAAACACATCTTCGCTATCCAGCAGAAATGGGTTCATACCGGATTTAATAATCGCTTCTTCACGATAAGCGCGAGTGGTACGTTTTACTGGCTCAATAACACGAATGCGGAACGGTTCAGGGAGGTGTTTAAAGTTTTCCATTGCATAATCCTTCATTTATTTTAATTGCAGTGATCCCTGTGAATATTACATTTGCAATATCTATTAATTCGCCAGATATATATGCAAGAGCCATCATTTACTAAAACAAGTAAATAAATGAGAGATAGCCTTTGCAAAAGGCAAAATTAAGATATAGCAAACAAATAGATCACATTGAATCTAATTCGGTTTGGTTCTGATGATGGCTACAGAAGGGCAAATTAAGGGCGGTGATCGACAATTCTGTTGTCAATATTAAACCACTTTGAGGTCACACATATATGTAAGGTATTCATAATGCACTTATCCTCGAAAGACACGACGTTACAGTATAATACTCAAGATTTTTGTCTATTCTGAAATTGTTTAAATGTGAATCGAATCACAAACGATTACGAAGCAATATTAAATGCTTTTTTAAGAAAATAAGTTACGTGAGAAGGTTAAGGTTTATAAAAAGGGTTGAGTAATAATAAGAGTGCTAACAAGAAAGCAAAGCCGCATCAGGCAATCAGGATGCGGCTTTGTAGGTACGGGTTACTTACCGATACAGAAGCTGGAGAAAATTCGCCCCAGCAGATCGTCAGATGTAAATTCCCCGGTGATCTCGCTTAAGTTTTGCTGTGCCAGGCGTAGTTCTTCCGCAAGCAATTCACCCGCCCATGCACCTAACAGTTGCGCTTTGCCCTGTTGCAGATGCTCCGCCGCTTGTTCCAGCGCCTGCAGGTGACGACGACGCGCCAGGAAGCCACCTTCCATATTCGTGTCGAAACCCATGCTCTGTTTGAGATGGTTACGCAACACATCCACGCCTTCGCCAGTCCTTGCAGAGAGACGAATCAACGCGTGACCGTTCACTTCGCTCATTCCCAGCGTTTCGCCGGTAATGTCGGCTTTATTGCGCACCACGGTGATCGGCAGTTTCGCTGGCAGACGGGCGATAAATTCCGGCCAGATCTCTGCTGGATCAACGGCGTCTGTCGTGGTGCCATCGACCATAAACAGCACGCGGTCGGCCTGTTCAATTTCCTGCCACGCGCGCTCGATACCAATACGTTCCACTTCGTCGCTGGCTTCTCGTAGCCCGGCGGTATCGATAATATGTAGAGGCATCCCGTCAATATGAATATGCTCACGCAGCACGTCGCGCGTGGTTCCGGCTATATCAGTCACGATTGCCGCTTCACGGCCTGCCAGCGCGTTTAACAGGCTCGATTTACCGGCATTTGGGCGCCCGGCAATCACTACTTTCATCCCTTCGCGCAGCAGACTACCCTGACGTGCTTCGGCGCGTACTGCGTCGAGGTCGGCAATCACGTCATTGAGTTGGGCTTCAATTTTGCCGTCGGAGAGGAAATCGATCTCTTCATCGGGGAAATCAATCGCCGCTTCGACGTAAATGCGCAAGTGGGTGAGGGCTTCCACCAGATGGTTGACCCGGGCGGAGAACGCGCCTTGCAGTGAGTTAAGCGCCGAACGAGCCGCCTGTTCTGAGCTGGCGTCGATAAGATCCGCAATCGCTTCGGCCTGGGCTAAATCGAGTTTATCGTTAAGAAACGCGCGTTCTGAAAACTCACCAGGGCGAGCAATCCGCAGGCCGGGAATGGTCAGAATGCGTTTTAACAGCAGGTCGAGGATCACCGGACCGCCATGACCTTGCAGTTCCAGCACATCTTCACCGGTGAACGAGTTCGGGCCAGGGAACCATAGCGCAATCCCCTGATCGAGCACGCTGCCGTCGGCGTCTTTAAACGGAAGATAATCGGCGTAGCGCGGCTTAGGCAATTTACCCAGCACGGTTTCGGCAACTTCACGGGCTTTGAAGCCGGAGATGCGCAGGATGCCAACGCCGCCACGTCCAGGAGGCGTGGCCTGGGCTACGATAGTGTCATTATCGCTCATGATGTTCCTGTTGCTTTGTGTGGCGGATGCGCTGTGCTTATCCGCACTACGAAAAGAAAAAAGGCGGTCAACTGACCGCCCTTATTTTAGCGAAAACTCACCGAATCAGGATTTTTTCTTCTCGCGGCTATGCAGGCCACGTTTTTCCAGACCACGGTAAATCAGCTGCTGCTGAATAATGGTTACCAGGTTGCTGACGATATAGTACAGCACCAGACCTGACGGGAACCACAGGAAGAACACCGTGAAGATGACCGGCATAAAGGTCATGATCTTCTGCTGCATCGGGTCGGTCACGGTGGTCGGCGACATCTTCTGAATGAAGAACATCGTTACGCCCATCAGGATCGGCAGGATGTAGTACGGGTCCTGTGCAGACAGGTCGTGGATCCACAGTGCAAACGGCGCCTGGCGCAGCTCAACGGAACCCATCAGCATGTAGTACAACGCCAGGAAGATTGGCATCTGGATCAGCAGCGGGAAGCAGCCACCCAGCGGGTTAACCTTCTCAGCTTTGTACAGCGCCATCATTTCCTGGCTGATACGCTGTTTGTCATCGCCCAGACGCTCACGCATTGCCTGAATCTTCGGCTGCAGCATACGCATCTTCGCCATGGAGGTGTACTGCGCTTTGGTCAGCGGGTACATGATGCCACGAACGATAAAGGTGATGATGATAATGGAGAAGCCCCAGTTACCCACAAAGCTATGGATCCATTTCAGCAGTTTGAACAGCGGCTGAGAGATGAACCACAACCAACCGTAATCAACGGTCAGATCCAGGTGCGGAGCAACAGCTGCCATTTTGTCCTGGATTTCCGGGCCAACCCACAGGGTGCTGTTCATCGCGCCAGTCTGACCAGGCTGAACCAGTACCGGCTGAGACTTATAGCCGATAGCGGCAATGCCGTTACCCAGATTAGCGGTATAGAAGTTGTTGGTGCCGTCGTTATGCGGGATCCATGCAGTTGCGAAATACTGTTGCAGCATCGCAACCCAACCACCTTTCGAAGAGATGTTCAGGTTTTCGTTGTCAGCAATAGTATCGAACTTGTATTTCTCGTACTTCTCGTCAGGCGTGGAGTACGCCGCGCCACGGAAGGTATGCAGCGCAAAGTTGCTGCTTCCGGTATCGAGATGCGGTGGCAGAGTGATGGATTGCTTCAACTGACCAAAGGTGGAGATCTCCAGCGGTTTTTCGCCAGCGTTCTGCACGTTGTAGTTGACGTTGACAGCGTAATCACCACGTTTCAGGACAAACGTTTTGGTAAACGTGTTGCCTGCCGCGTCGGTATACGTCATCGGCACCTGCAGTTCGTTTTGGCCTTCAGCCAGCACATAAGCGTCTTTTTCGACGTTATACAGCGGACGCGGGCCGTTAGCCGGGTTATCCGGGCCATCACGACCGGTCAGACCGCTCTGTGCCTGATAAATAAACTGCGGTGAGGTTTCCAGCAGCTGGAACGGCTGGGTAGAGTTCAGTTCTTTCGGGTAAGCCGGCAGCAGGGCCTGCTCAACATCACCACCACGGGTGTTGATGGTCAGATCAAGCACGTCGGTTTTAACCGAAATCAGTTTCCCCTGGCCACTGGCCGGTACGCCCTGGTCGGCGGCGCTACCCGCTGCGGTGGTCGTTGTCTGCGTGGTCTGTTGAACCTGAGGTTGCGGGTTTTTATCCTGCTCCCAGGCTTGCCAGATCATGAAAGACACGAACAGCAAAGCGATGACTAAAAGATTGCGTTGCGAATCCATCGTTAGTGTTCTCTGGTATCAAATGGTCCGGGCGGGACGGGATCGTCACCACCAGGGTGTAAAGGGTGGCATTTTAATACGCGTTTCACCGTCAACCAACTGCCTTTTATCACTCCAAACCTGCGCAATGCCTCAATTCCGTAGCTTGAACAGGTTGGAGTGAAACGACAATGCGGCCCGAGTAGCGGACTAATCAGGCGTTGGTAGACCCGAATAAGGGCTATCAGGACCCGCGAGCCAGGCGACAGTGGCGGCGCCATAATTTTTCCAACGCTTCCGAGAGAGCACGGTTATCGAGGTCGGCAACCCCTTTTTTCGCCACCACCACGAAATCCATAGCCGGGAGTTCATGTTGGCGTAGACGGAAGCTTTCACGCGTCAGACGTTTAATCCGATTGCGTTCATGCGCTCGTCGAACGTTTTTCTTGGCGACTGTAAGACCGATACGGGGATGCCCCAGCGAATTCAGGCGGCCGAGGATGGTGATTTGCGGCGTGCCAGCCCGTTGTGGCTGCTGGAAGACGAATGTGAATTGACTGGGAGTTAACAAGCGTAACTCCCTGGGAAATGCGAGCTTAACCACTCAGGGGTTAGCTTTATTACTTAGAAACGGTCAGACGAGCACGGCCTTTAGCACGACGACGTGCCAGTACCTGACGACCATTTTTAGTAGCCATACGAGCACGGAAGCCGTGAGAACGGTTGCGCTTCAGTACAGACGGTTGAAAAGTGCGTTTCATGGCGATTTCTACCTAAACTTGAATAAATTCAATGGCTTTATTGGATATCCGTCCGAAAATCGAACGATGGACACCGAAGCCATGGGTGATTAAAGAGGCCGGATTGTAATAATTGTACACTCCGGAGTCAATTCTCTTTCCTTATTTACCGCGCTTTTCCGCACCTTTTCACAGGGAAAAAGTGCAACTGTATACCGGTGAAAACCAGCATTGCGCGCCGGGTGGAGGATTATACGGGCTACCAGGTAAAGCGCAAGGATCGCTCAGGATCTTTATTAGATCGATTAAGACTAATTTTGTTTATGGTCATTAAATTTTCCAATATGCGGCCTAAATCGTGCCCGCCTTGCGCCTGGATCGTTTACACTTAACGGGTTCTGGAAAGTCCTGTGGATAAATCGGGAAAATCTGTGAGAAACAGAAGATCTCTTGCGCAGTTTAGGCTATGATCCTCGGTCCCGATCGTTTTGCAGGATCTTGATCGGGCATATAACCGCAGACAGCGGTTCGTGCGTCACCCTCATGCAGGGTCTTTTCGACGTGCGTCAACAATCATGAATGTTTCAGCCTTAGTCATAATCGACTTTTGTTCGAGTGGAGTCCGCCGTGTCACTTTCGCTTTGGCAGCAGTGTCTTGCCCGATTGCAGGATGAGTTACCAGCCACAGAATTTAGTATGTGGATACGCCCATTGCAGGCGGAACTGAGCGATAACACGCTGGCCTTGTACGCGCCAAACCGTTTTGTCCTCGACTGGGTACGGGACAAGTACCTCAATAATATCAATGGACTGCTAACCAGTTTCTGCGGAGCGGATGCCCCACAGCTGCGTTTTGAAGTGGGCACAAAGCCCGTGACACAAACGCTGAAAGTCCCTGCCAGTAACACCGTTGCACCAGCTCAGGCCGCTCAGGTGCAACCGCAACGTGCTGCACCTGCGGCGCGCTCGGGTTGGGATAACGTTCCGGCTCCGGCAGAACCGACCTATCGTTCCAACGTTAACGTTAAACATACATTTGATAACTTCGTCGAAGGTAAATCTAACCAACTGGCGCGCGCGGCGGCTCGCCAGGTGGCAGACAACCCTGGCGGCGCCTATAACCCGCTGTTCCTTTATGGCGGCACGGGGCTGGGGAAAACTCACCTGCTCCATGCGGTGGGCAATGGCATTATGGCGCGCAAGCCCAATGCCAAAGTGGTTTATATGCACTCCGAACGTTTTGTGCAGGACATGGTAAAAGCTCTGCAAAACAACGCGATTGAAGAGTTTAAACGCTACTACCGTTCCGTAGATGCGCTGCTGATCGACGATATTCAGTTTTTTGCTAATAAAGAACGATCCCAGGAAGAGTTTTTCCACACCTTCAACGCCCTGCTTGAAGGTAATCAGCAGATCATTCTCACCTCGGATCGCTATCCGAAAGAGATCAACGGCGTTGAGGATCGTTTGAAATCCCGCTTTGGCTGGGGACTGACTGTGGCGATCGAACCGCCAGAGCTGGAAACCCGCGTGGCGATCCTGATGAAAAAGGCCGACGAAAACGACATTCGTTTGCCGGGCGAAGTGGCGTTCTTTATCGCCAAGCGTCTACGATCTAACGTGCGTGAGCTGGAAGGGGCACTGAACCGCGTCATTGCTAACGCTAACTTTACCGGACGGGCGATCACCATCGACTTCGTGCGTGAGGCGCTGCGCGATTTGCTGGCATTGCAGGAAAAACTGGTCACCATCGACAATATTCAAAAGACGGTGGCGGAGTACTACAAGATCAAAGTCGCGGATCTCCTTTCCAAGCGTCGATCTCGCTCGGTGGCGCGTCCGCGCCAGATGGCGATGGCGCTGGCGAAAGAGCTGACTAACCACAGTCTGCCAGAGATCGGCGATGCGTTTGGTGGTCGTGACCACACGACGGTGCTTCATGCTTGCCGTAAGATCGAGCAGTTGCGTGAAGAAAGCCATGATATCAAAGAAGATTTTTCAAATTTAATCAGAACATTGTCATCTTAATCCTATGAAATTTACCGTAGAACGTGAGCATTTATTAAAACCGCTACAACAGGTGAGCGGTCCGTTAGGTGGTCGTCCTACGCTACCGATTCTCGGTAATCTGCTGTTACAGGTTGCTGACGGTACGTTGTCGCTGACCGGTACTGATCTCGAGATGGAAATGGTGGCACGTGTTGCGCTGATTCAGCCGCACGAACCAGGGGCGACGACCGTTCCGGCGCGCAAATTCTTTGATATCTGCCGTGGTCTGCCTGAAGGCGCGGAAATTGCCGTGCAACTGGAAGGTGAGCGGATGCTGGTGCGCTCCGGGCGTAGCCGTTTTTCACTCTCTACCCTGCCAGCGGCGGATTTCCCGAACCTCGATGACTGGCAGAGCGAAGTCGAATTTACCCTGCCGCAGGCGACGATGAAGCGTCTGATTGAAGCGACCCAGTTTTCAATGGCGCATCAGGACGTTCGCTATTATTTAAACGGTATGTTGTTCGAAACCGAAGGCGAAGAGCTGCGCACTGTGGCAACTGACGGTCACCGTCTGGCGGTCTGCTCAATGCCGATTGGTCAGTCTTTGCCAAGCCATTCGGTGATTGTGCCGCGTAAAGGTGTGATTGAACTAATGCGTATGCTCGACGGTGGCGACAATCCGCTGCGCGTGCAGATTGGCAGCAACAACATTCGCGCCCACGTTGGCGACTTTATCTTCACCTCCAAACTGGTGGACGGTCGTTTCCCGGATTACCGTCGAGTTCTGCCGAAGAACCCGGATAAACATCTGGAAGCTGGCTGTGATCTGCTCAAACAGGCGTTTGCTCGTGCGGCGATTCTCTCTAACGAGAAATTCCGTGGTGTGCGCCTGTATGTCAGTGAAAACCAGTTGAAAATTACCGCCAACAACCCGGAACAGGAAGAAGCGGAAGAGATCCTCGACGTCACCTATAGCGGTGCAGAAATGGAAATCGGCTTCAACGTTAGCTATGTGCTGGATGTTCTGAACGCGCTGAAATGCGAAAACGTGCGTATGATGCTGACCGATTCGGTTTCCAGCGTGCAGATTGAAGATGCCGCATCACAGTCGGCTGCCTATGTTGTCATGCCAATGAGACTGTAATGTCCCTCACCCGCTTGTTGATCCGCGATTTCCGCAATATCGAAAACGCGGATCTCGCTTTATCTCCTGGCTTTAACTTTCTGGTGGGTGCCAACGGCAGTGGCAAAACCAGCGTGCTGGAAGCCATCTATACGCTCGGTCACGGTCGGGCGTTTCGTAGTTTGCAGATTGGTCGCGTCATTCGCCATGAGCAGGAGGCGTTTATTCTCCACGGGCGATTACAGGGCGAAGAGCGTGAGACGGCAATTGGCTTAACCAAAGATAAACAGGGCGACAGCAAAGTCCGCATTGACGGTACTGACGGGCATAAAGTTGCGGAGCTGGCGCATCTGATGCCGATGCAACTGATAACGCCAGAAGGGTTTACTTTACTCAACGGCGGCCCGAAATACAGAAGAGCATTCCTCGACTGGGGATGCTTTCACAACGAACCTGGATTTTTCACCGCCTGGAGCAATCTCAAGCGTTTGCTCAAGCAGCGCAATGCGGCGCTGCGCCAGGTGACTCGTTACGAGCAGCTACGCCCGTGGGATAAAGAACTGATCCCGCTGGCGGAGCAAATCAGCACCTGGCGCGCCCAGTACAGCGCCGGTATCGCCGCCGATATGGCCGATACCTGTAAGCAATTTCTCCCGGAGTTTTCTCTGACTTTCTCTTTTCAGCGCGGCTGGGAGAAAGAGACAGAATACGCTGAGGTGCTGGAACGTAATTTTGAACGCGATCGCCAGCTAACCTACACCGCGCACGGCCCGCACAAAGCGGACTTACGCATTCGCGCCGACGGTGCGCCGGTGGAAGATACCTTATCGCGTGGGCAGCTAAAGCTGCTGATGTGCGCCTTACGTCTGGCGCAAGGAGAGTTCCTCACCCGTGAAAGCGGGCGGCGGTGTCTCTACCTGATAGATGATTTTGCCTCTGAGCTTGATGATGAGCGTCGCGGACTGCTTGCCAGTCGCTTAAAAGCGACGCAATCACAGGTCTTTGTCAGTGCGATAAGTGCTGAACACGTTATAGACATGTCGGACGAAAATTCGAAGATGTTTACCGTGGAAAAGGGTAAAATAACGGATTAACCCAAGTATAAATGAGCGAGAAACGTTGATGTCGAATTCTTATGACTCCTCCAGTATCAAAGTCCTGAAAGGGCTGGATGCGGTGCGTAAGCGCCCTGGTATGTATATCGGCGACACGGATGACGGCACCGGTCTGCACCACATGGTATTCGAGGTGGTAGATAACGCTATCGACGAAGCGCTCGCGGGTCACTGTAAAGAAATTATCGTCACCATTCACGCCGATAACTCTGTCTCTGTACAGGATGATGGGCGCGGCATTCCGACCGGTATTCACCCGGAAGAGGGCGTATCGGCGGCGGAAGTGATCATGACCGTCCTGCACGCGGGCGGTAAATTTGACGATAACTCCTATAAAGTGTCCGGCGGTCTGCACGGCGTTGGTGTTTCGGTAGTAAACGCCCTGTCGCAAAAACTGGAGCTGGTTATCCAGCGTGAAGGTAAAATTCACCGTCAGATCTACGAGCACGGCGTACCGCAGGCACCGCTGGCGGTTACCGGCGATACTGATAAAACCGGCACTATGGTTCGTTTCTGGCCAAGCCTCGAAACGTTCACCAATGTGACCGAGTTTGAATATGAAATTCTGGCGAAACGTCTGCGTGAGTTGTCGTTCCTCAACTCCGGCGTTTCCATTCGCCTGAAAGACAAACGTGATGGTAAAGAAGACCACTTCCACTATGAAGGCGGTATCAAGGCATTCGTTGAATATCTGAACAAGAACAAAACGCCAATCCACCCGAATATCTTCTACTTCTCCACCGAAAAAGACGGTATCGGTGTCGAAGTGGCATTGCAGTGGAACGATGGCTTCCAGGAAAACATCTACTGCTTTACTAACAACATTCCGCAGCGTGACGGCGGTACTCACCTGGCAGGCTTCCGTGCGGCGATGACCCGTACCCTGAACGCCTACATGGACAAAGAAGGCTACAGCAAAAAAGCCAAAGTCAGCGCCACCGGTGACGATGCGCGTGAAGGCCTGATTGCGGTCGTTTCCGTGAAAGTGCCGGATCCGAAATTTTCCTCCCAGACCAAAGACAAACTGGTTTCTTCTGAGGTGAAATCGGCGGTAGAACAGCAGATGAACGAACTGCTGGCAGAATACCTGCTGGAAAACCCAACCGACGCGAAAATCGTGGTCGGCAAAATCATTGATGCCGCTCGTGCGCGTGAAGCTGCGCGTCGCGCCCGTGAAATGACCCGTCGTAAAGGCGCGCTGGACTTAGCTGGCCTGCCGGGCAAACTGGCGGACTGTCAGGAGCGCGACCCGGCGCTTTCCGAACTGTACCTTGTGGAAGGGGACTCTGCGGGCGGCTCTGCGAAGCAGGGGCGTAACCGCAAGAACCAGGCGATTCTGCCGCTGAAGGGTAAAATCCTCAACGTTGAGAAAGCCCGTTTCGATAAGATGCTTGCTTCCCAGGAAGTGGCGACGCTTATCACCGCGCTTGGTTGCGGTATCGGTCGTGACGAGTACAACCCGGACAAACTGCGTTATCACAGCATCATCATCATGACCGATGCGGACGTCGACGGCTCGCACATTCGTACGCTGCTGTTGACCTTCTTCTATCGTCAGATGCCGGAAATCGTTGAACGCGGTCACGTCTACATTGCTCAGCCGCCGCTGTACAAAGTGAAGAAAGGCAAGCAGGAGCAGTACATTAAAGACGATGAAGCGATGGATCAGTACCAAATTTCTATCGCTCTGGATGGTGCATCTTTGCATACCAACGCCAGTGCACCAGCTTTAGCTGGTGAAGCGTTAGAAAAACTGGTGTCGGAGTACAATGCGGCGCAGAAAATGATCGTTCGCATGGAACGTCGCTATCCGAAAGCAATGCTGAAAGAGCTTATCTATCAGCCGACGCTGACGGAAGCGGATCTCTCTGACGAGCAGATTGTGACCCGCTGGGTGAACGCGCTGGTCAGCGAACTGAACGACAAAGAACAGCACGGCAGCCAGTGGAAGTTTGATGTCCACACCAATGCCGAGAAAAACCTGTTCGAGCCGATTGTTCGCGTGCGTACCCACGGCGTGGATACTGACTATCCGCTGGATCACGAGTTTATCACCGGCGGCGAATATCGTCGTATCTGCACGCTGGGCGAGAAACTGCGCGGTCTGCTGGAAGATGATGCGTTTATCGAACGTGGCGAGCGTCGTCAGCCGGTAGCCAGCTTCGAGCAGGCGCTGGACTGGCTGGTGAAAGAGTCCCGTCGCGGCCTCTCCATCCAGCGTTATAAAGGTCTGGGCGAGATGAACCCGGAACAGTTGTGGGAAACCACAATGGATCCGGAAAGCCGCCGTATGCTGCGCGTTACCGTTAAAGATGCGATTGCCGCCGACCAATTGTTCACCACGCTGATGGGCGACGCCGTAGAACCGCGCCGTGCGTTTATCGAAGAAAACGCCCTGAAAGCGGCGAATATCGATATTTAAAATGCGAGCGTGCCTGATGCGCTACGCTCGCTTATCAGGCCTACGAAACTTCTGCAATATATTGAATTTGCAGTGTTTTGTGGGCAGGATAAGGTGTTCATGCCGCATCCGGCAAGAAGCTATAAGTAATAAAAGGGCGGAGATGATCTCCGCTCTTTTTATTTCTGCAATCCGCAATTATCATCCCGCAGAACTATACTTTTTGAGTCAACACGTAACGCTTTACAGGTGAATATCATGGGGCTTTTTGATGAAGTTGTCGGTGCCTTTCTGAAAGGCGATGCGGGAAAATATCAGGCGATTTTAAGTTGGGTTGAGGAACAGGGAGGCATCCAGGTGCTGCTGGAAAAACTGCAAAGTGGCGGTTTAGGTGCCATTCTCTCAACCTGGTTGAGTAATCAACAGGGCAATCAGCCGGTGAGCGGCGAGCAACTGGAGTCGGCGCTCGGCACAAACGCGGTGTCCGATCTCGGGCAAAAACTCGGCGTAGATACCCGTGCTGCTTCCAGCTTACTGGCGGAACAATTGCCGAAGATTATTGATGCTCTTTCACCGCAGGGTGAAGTGTCACCACAAGCCAATAACGATCTGCTTTCCGCAGGCATGGAGTTGCTGAAAGGGAAACTCTTCCGCTAAGCAAAAGGGGAGCACGCAACACGCGTTGCATCCCCCTTTTCCCTCGGGTGTTGTACTGATTTTTGAGCGGAATCGCGTTAGCATGAGTCAGGAACCAATCTACCTGGGGAACTCATGGCTATCAAACTCATTGCTATCGATATGGATGGCACCCTTCTGCTGCCCGATCACACCATTTCACCCGCCGTTAAAAATGCGATTGCCGCAGCTCGCGCCCGTGGCGTGAATGTCGTACTGACGACGGGGCGCCCTTATGCAGGCGTTCACAACTACCTGAAAGAACTGCATATGGAACAGCCGGGCGACTACTGCATTACTTACAATGGCGCGCTGGTGCAGAAAGCCGCTGATGGTAGCACCGTGGCGCAAACAGCCCTGAGCTATGATGACTACCGTTTCCTGGAAAAACTCTCTCGTGAAGTCGGTTCCCATTTCCACGCGCTGGATCGCACCACGCTGTACACCGCCAACCGTGACATCAGCTATTACACGGTGCACGAATCATTTGTTGCCACCATTCCGCTGGTGTTCTGCGAGGCGGAGAAAATGAACCCTGACACCCAGTTCCTGAAAGTGATGATGATTGATGAACCCGCCATCCTCGACCAGGCCATCGCGCGCATTCCGCAGGAAGTAAAAGAGAAATACACCGTGCTGAAAAGTGCGCCGTACTTCCTCGAAATCCTCGATAAACGCGTCAATAAAGGCACTGGCGTGAAATCGCTGGCGGAAGTGCTTGGCATTAAACCGGAAGAAATTATGGCGATTGGCGATCAGGAAAACGACATCGCAATGATTGAATATGCAGGCGTCGGTGTGGCGATGGATAACGCTATTCCTTCGGTGAAAGAAGTGGCGAACTTTGTCACCAAATCCAACCTTGAAGATGGCGTGGCGTTTGCAATCGAAAAGTATGTGCTGAATTAATCTGTGGGCGGGCAAACAGCATAAACGCGTTTGCCCGCAGCGATTAACAATTTCTGGTCGTGCATAAAATCAGGAACTGGAGTGGTGAAGTCACAATATCCAGCGTAATGGTGACTGGCAGCAGTACATTAGCGAGTCCGCGCGGGACGCCATTTGTTGTTTTGTACTCATAAAATCCCACCGTAAAGGGCTGATGGAAAACCATCACGTTTGAGTAATCCGCTTTTTTATTTTTCTGGTGGATAGAGCCTTTCAGGCCGTCCAGCATCCATGTACAACGCAGAGAATCACACACAAAGCCATATTGTGTCGCCAGAGCTTTATCTTCCTCGTTGTTCCAGTCGTAATAGAGCGTAATAGCACCAGAGAAATTCTTATTACTGCTGCTTAAAATAAATTTCGCGTTATCAGAAACGGTGATTCTTTCGCCATGAATTGCCGGATCGTTCAGCATTTTAACCACCTCACCGCCGCCGGTGGTCAACAGATAGTCCAACGATTCACCAACAAAAACATAGCCTTTCGTACCGTTACTATCCTCTGCCAGCGATAAACCCTTAATCGTATCTGACCGCCATTGCTCGGCATGTGGACGGCTTGCGGTATTGGAAACCAACCCCCAGGTGATACATCCGGTCAACGCGAATGCCAAAGAACATAAACTGGCAGCCTTAAAAAATCCCTTAAAATTCAAACTCATGATTAATCCTTTAAACAACAATGAAACAGCTGCAAGCATACCTTTCTTTTCACTTATTTAGGATAAAGCACCCTGCTTTCAGAATAGTGCCCGGCGCAATTCATCTGCGAAATATGCGACACACCACTGCGCATAATCCACTTTCTTAAGGCAGGTGCAGTCAAGCATCGGCTTTTTACTATCTTGCCGAAGAGTTTTAAACGCAGTTTGCGGGTGGCGCGCCAGTAAGCGGCATTGAGCTTCTCTGGCTGCTTCAGTAACACAGAACGCAGTATTTCCGCACTGTCCAGCGCATAGCTAATCCCTTCCAGAGAACTGGCGCTGATAAATCCCGCCGCTTCACCAATCAGAAAGGCGTTGTCCTTACCGCAGACAAAATCCTGCCAGCGTGAGGGAAACAGCACCGTGCATTTTTCACTTTTCACCGCTTTGCCAAACTGGAACTGAAAGGCGTTCATTTTCTCTTTCAGCGCCGCGAAACGCGCCTGACCGTCTTTCATCGGATAGGCACCGCCAAAGATAAAATAACCGTCTTTGCTGATACTCCATGAATAACAGTCCGTTATCGCATTATCAAAGATGCAGGAGTAGAACGGCACCGGATGCTTCTCTGCGAACCACTGCTGGATAGCGACATATTTACGAATCTGATGATCCGGATAAAGATGTCGCCGCACCATCGAGTTTGCGCCATCGGCACCCACCAGATAACGGGCGGTAATATGCTGCTCCCAGCCGTCTGCACGAAAAATGACATGCCATTTATCATCCTCACGCCAGATTTTTCGACACAGGCTGTCGTGGTAAACCTCAACG
Source organism: Escherichia sp. Marseille-Q3837 (assembly GCF_916618735.1). Lineage (NCBI taxonomy): Bacteria > Pseudomonadati > Pseudomonadota > Gammaproteobacteria > Enterobacterales > Enterobacteriaceae > Escherichia > Escherichia sp. Marseille-Q3837. Next base: position 974,294 of record NZ_CAKAKC010000001.1, read on the forward strand.
CTGGCGGGGATCAGCGACTTCATCCACAAGTCGAAGGCATGGCGATTAATATTGATATAGCTCCGCTGGTAGTTACGCGTGAGCGATGCGGCGACGTCGACGGTTTTGACGCTGAAAATCTGCGGATTGGCGATCACATCGACAGGAAGCGTCAGTCCATCGCGAATAAAAGAACGCTGCGCGTCCGGTGCCAGCAGACCACCACAAGGCTTGCTGAAACCTTCAGTACCGCACTGGTGCTTTTTATCCAGCGCGATCACCTGCATTTTGCCTGCTAACTGCCGCGCCAACGCCGACCCCGCCGGGCCGAGGCCAATAATCGCCACGTCGAAATGTTCCATCTTTTTACTCACATTCATCACGATGGCAAAAGACTATTGTCTGAAAGTGAAGTCCTTGTGAAGTATGATGGCGGGAAACGTTTTGTATCAGGATCACGCCATGAAACAACTCACCAACGCTTCACGAAATCACCTGCTCACCAATACCAATACCTGGACACCTGACAGCCAGTGGCTGGTGTTTGATGTGCGTCCTTCTGGCGCGTCGTTTACCGGCGAGACCATTGAGCGCGTGAATATCCATACCGGCGAGGTCGAGGTTATCTACCGGGCGTCACAGGGCGCACACGTCGGCGTGGTGACCGTTCATCCGAAGTCAGAGAAATATGTCTTCATCCACGGCCCTGAAAATCCTGATGAAACATGGCATTACGATTTCCATCACCGCCGTGGCGTGATTGTTGAAAGTGGAAAGGTGAGTAATCTCGATGCAATGGATATTACCGTTCCGTACACCCCAGGGGCGCTACGTGGCGGCAGCCATGTGCATGTTTTTAGCCCGAACGGTGAAATGGTGAGTTTTACCTATAACGACCATGTAATGCATGAACTCGATTCGGCGCTGGATTTGCGAAACGTCGGGGTTGCCGTACCGTTTGGCCCGGTCAACGTACAAAAGCAGCATCCGCGTGAATACAGCGGTAGCCACTGGTGCGTGCTGGTGAGTAAAACTACGCCCGCGCCGCAGCCTGGCAGTGATGAAATCAATCGCGCTTATGAAGAGGGATGGGTAGGAAATCACGCGCTGGCATTTATTGGCGACACGCTTTCGCAAAAGGGCGAGAAAGTACCAGAGCTGTTTATTGTTGAGTTGCCGCAAGACGAAAACGGCTGGAAAGCAGCAGGTGATGCGCCGTTAAGCGGAACTGAATCGACCCTGCCCGCGCCGCCGCGTGGCGTCGTGCAGCGACGTTTAACCTTTACACACCATCGGACTTATCCGGGGTTAGTCAACGTCCCGCGCCACTGGGTGCGCTGTAATCCACAGGGTACGCAAATCGCGTTTTTAATGCGTGATGATAACGGCATTGTGCAACTGTGGCTTATCTCGCCACAGGGAGGCGAGCCGCGCCAGTTAACCCATAACAAAACGGATATCCAGTCTGCATTTAACTGGCATCCATCAGGAGAGTGGCTGGGAGTTGTGCTGGATAACCGCATTGCCTGCGTACATGCGCAAAGCGGTGAAGTTGAGTATTTAACTGATAATCACGCCAACCCACCTTCGGCAGACGCCGTGGTCTTCTCGCCGGACGGTAAATGGCTGGCGTGGATGGAAGCAGGTCAGCTGTGGATCACCGAAACGGGTCGCTAGTCAGTTCGCTGGCATTCTGGCTGGTGGAATAACGGCATTGATGGCTTGCGCGTCGGCTTCGCTTTTTTCCACGCGCGAGCGCACCGAACTGTCTTTGCGGAACGCATCCCACGGCAGCAAAAGTGTGTCCATGACTGCGGTAAATGGCATATCGAGAATCGCCAGCGATTTGGTTCCCCAGTTTGTTGTGTCATCGCCAATCATAGTGACACTGGCGCGGGTGCCGGGATACGTTCCCTCCTTACCTCCGGTATGGGACATTACGCTGGAGCATCCTCCGAGTAATGTCATTCCGCTGCATATCATGGACGCTAACAACACATTTCTTATCATAATAAATTCATCTGTTAATCGTGGGTGTTGGCATGATGTGTTATAGCGATCCCTTGCCGAAAATAACATCATCATCATGTCGCACTGTGGCGGCTATCGCACTTTAACGTTTCGTGCTGTCCTCCAGTCTATGCAATAGACCACAAACTGCAAAAAAAAGTCCGTTGGAAAGGCTTGAAAAGTGCATATCCAGACCCATTTTTATACCGTAGCTGATGAGAGCGCGCCTGATGGGTGTTCTGGCTACCCGACCTGTCCATTGTGGAAGGTCTTATATTCTCGCTGATTTCAGGAGCTATTAATTATGCGTAACTTTGATTTATCCCCGCTTTACCGTTCTGCTATTGGATTTGACCGTTTGTTTAACCACTTAGAAAACAACCAGAGCCAGAGTAATGGTGGCTACCCTCCGTATAACGTTGAGCTGGTAGACGAAAACCATTACCGCATTGCTATCGCTGTCGCGGGGTTTGCTGAGAGTGAACTGGAAATTACCGCCCAGGACAATCTGTTGGTGGTGAAAGGTGCCCATGCTGACGAACAAAAAGAGCGCACCTATCTGTACCAGGGCATCGCAGAACGCAACTTCGAACGCAAATTCCAGTTAGCTGAGAACATTCATGTTCGTGGCGCTAACCTGGTGAACGGGCTGCTGTATATCGATCTTGAACGCGTGATTCCGGAAGCGAAAAAACCGCGCCGTATCGAAATCAACTAATTCTCTAAGGCCGCCAGGCGCGGCCTGACATTTCCATGCTCGCCGTCAGGGAGCATATGCGAATCTTCGGATTTGCAGGTACTTACTCGCTTCTTAGAAGGAGAAATGACTATGCGTAACTTCGATTTATCCCCACTGATGCGTCAATGGATCGGTTTTGACAAACTGGCTAACGCATTGCAAAACGCCGGTGAAAGCCAGAGCTTCCCGCCGTACAACATTGAGAAAAGCGACGATAACCACTACCGCATTACCCTGGCGTTGGCTGGTTTCCGTCAGGAAGATTTAGAGATTCAACTGGAAGGTACGCGCCTGAGCGTAAAAGGCACGCCTGAGCAGCCAAAAGAAGAGAAAAAATGGTTGCATCAAGGGCTTATGAATCAGCCATTTAGTCTGAGCTTTACGCTGGCTGAAAATATGGAAGTCTCTGGCGCAACCTTCGTTAATGGTTTGCTGCATATTGATTTAATTCGTAATGAGCCTGAACCCATCGCTGCGCAGCGTATCGCTATCAGCGAACGTCCCGCGTTAAATAGCTAATTAGCTATTCTTTTTGCCCCGCCAGCCTGGTGGGGCTTTTTTTATCAACCATCTTCAACTCTGTATTAATTTTCGTCAGGTTAAGATGTTCCGGCACTCTCTTTCCCGTGATAATGTGCGCCATAAGGCAAATCTGCTTCACCGATTCAGCCATAATCCCTGGTAATTAAAATGTTATTTCAAGAGAAATGGACGATGAGTGATATAGCATTAACAGTCAGTATTCTGGCTTTGGTGGCGGTCGTCGGTTTGTTTATCGGCAACGTCAAGTTTCGCGGCATAGGATTAGGCATTGGCGGCGTGCTGTTTGGTGGGATCATCGTCGGCCATTTCGTTTCTCAGGCTGGGATGACATTAAGTAGCGATATGCTGCATGTTATCCAGGAATTTGGCCTGATCCTGTTTGTTTATACCATCGGGATTCAGGTGGGGCCGGGCTTCTTTGCCTCATTGCGCGTCTCCGGGTTACGCCTCAACTTGTTTGCTGTTCTGATAGTCATTATCGGCGGTCTGGTTACCGCAATCTTGCATAAACTTTTCGATATTCCACTGCCTGTGGTGCTGGGGATTTTCTCTGGCGCGGTCACCAATACGCCAGCATTGGGGGCAGGTCAGCAAATCTTACGCGACCTCGGCACACCGATGGAGATGGTCGATCAGATGGGGATGAGTTACGCGATGGCGTATCCATTCGGCATTTGTGGGATTTTGTTCACCATGTGGATGCTGCGGGTTATTTTCCGCGTCAATGTTGAGACTGAGGCCCAGCAGCACGAGTCCACGCGAACCAACGGCGGTGCGCTAATCAGGACGATTAACATCCGTGTTGAAAACCCTAATTTGCATAATTTAGCCATTAAAGATGTGCCAATTCTTAATGGCGATAAAGTTATCTGCTCACGATTGAAACGAGAAGAAACCCTAAAAGTACCTTCGCCAGATACCATTATCCAACTTGGCGATTTGCTGCATCTGGTGGGACAGCCTGCGGATTTGCATAATGCACAACTGGTGATTGGTCAGGAGGTGGATACTTCGCTATCAACGAAAGGCACCGATTTGCGCGTCGAACGCGTGGTGGTCACCAATGAAAATGTGCTCGGTAAACGTATTCGCGACCTGCACTTTAAAGAACGCTATGACGTTGTTATCTCGCGCCTGAACCGTGCCGGGGTTGAACTGGTCGCCAGTGGCGATATTAGCCTGCAATTTGGCGATATCCTCAACCTGGTGGGGCGGCCTTCTGCTATTGATGCCGTTGCCAATGTATTAGGTAATGCGCAGCAAAAACTGCAACAGGTTCAGATGTTACCGGTGTTTATTGGTATCGGTCTTGGCGTGTTGTTAGGCTCCATTCCCGTGTTTGTGCCTGGATTCCCGGCGGCATTGAAGCTGGGGCTGGCGGGGGGGCCGCTGATTATGGCGCTGATCCTTGGGCGTATTGGCAGTATCGGCAAGCTGTACTGGTTTATGCCACCAAGCGCCAACCTCGCGCTGCGGGAGCTGGGGATCGTACTGTTCCTCTCGGTAGTGGGTCTGAAATCCGGTGGGAATTTTGTCGATACCCTGGTTAATGGCGAAGGACTAAGCTGGATTGGTTATGGTGCCCTGATCACCGCTGTTCCGCTGATTACAGTCGGCATTCTGGCGCGGATGTTAGCCAAAATGAATTATCTCTCGATGTGCGGGATGTTGGCTGGCTCTATGACCGATCCTCCGGCGCTGGCGTTTGCCAATAATCTTCATCCTACCAGCGGTGCGGCGGCGCTCTCTTACGCCACGGTCTATCCGTTAGTCATGTTCCTGCGCATTATCACCCCCCAATTACTGGCGGTGCTCTTCTGGAGTATCGGTTAACTTTTTCCGGGTGGAGTCGCCGTAAATGGCACTCCACCTGGTATTTCTGAACATCATCGAGTCATTTACACTCTCACCATTTTGGTTGTGGCTGGTTTGTATTCTTCAGTACGGCTGACGGTGCATAACCAAATTTATGCTTAAAGGCTTTGCTAAAATGAAAGGAGTCGAAGAAGTTGAGTGTATCAGCGACTTCGCCAACCGAGTTCCCTTCTTGCTTTAAGAGTGAGAGCGCCAGATCCAGACGCGCATCAAGGTAATATTCTTTCGGTGTCTTACCGGTGTAACGTAAAAACAGGCGACGCAACCAGGTCTCGCTACAGGGGATGGTGGCGGCCATATCGGCAACACTCCAGCGTTGTTGCAGGCTGGCATGTAAAGTGGCAATTAATTTTTCAATTTGCCGCCGTTGCGGATCTTTTTTGCCGTCCGCGTACATAAGACAAATCCACTGATAAATAATTTTCGTCAGAAAAGCGACCGCCAGATTATTTTTTATTGTTTCTGGTGAAGTAATTAACTCAGCAACTTCGGTGAGTTCCTGATTATAAAATTCGCCATTATAAATAATGCTCTGCTGGCCGACGGGAATATCCATCATGCTGGTGGGGGTAAATTCCATCCAGTACTGTTCCCAGACTAAACCTTCACAGTGATAAGAGTGAATATCCATCGGCTTTAAAAATATAATACAGTTGCCATGCAGTGTTATTTGCTCACCATTCTTTAAAAGAATTTTTCCACATCCTTGCACGGTATACACCGCCACCCAGGAGTTGGCGATAAGCGGTTTCTTCTTGTCTCGCGGCCAGATTACGCGGTAATGCTCATCGGCATAGGTGTGCCAGAGTGAGATTAGAGAAATTCCGCTGGAGATCACATTTTCGTTAATCAATAAGGGAATATTGTATGGAGTATCGTTTTTTACATCCGAACTTTGCAATTTTCCATTCATTTTAATATCCCTCCGGCGAATTATGCTCACAACCTGAACTTAACAGAAAACAATCCGTTCAGGGATATGACGTTTGTATTTTAAGAATCTGACTGCCTGACCCGACGCATTTTACCTCTCCCTATATTCATGCGTCCGGGACATAAACATAAATAAGGGCTATGAGATGAATTCGTTACAAATCTTGAGTTTTGTCGGTTTTACGCTGCTGGTGGCGGTTATCACCTGGTGGAAAGTTCGTAAAACGGATACCGGATCGCAACAAGGCTATTTTCTTGCAGGGCGATCGCTAAAAGCACCGGTTATTGCCGCTTCGTTAATGTTAACCAACCTTTCCACGGAACAACTGGTCGGCCTTTCCGGGCAAGCCTACAAAAGCGGCATGTCGGTGATGGGTTGGGAAGTCACTTCTGCGGTGACGCTGCTCTTCCTCGCGCTGATCTTTTTGCCACGCTACCTGAAGCGCGGCATTGCTACCATCCCCGATTTCCTTGAGGAGCGTTATGATAAAACTACGCGCATTATCATCGACTTCTGTTTCCTCATTGCCACCGGCGTCTGCTTTCTGCCGATTGTTCTCTACTCCGGCGCGTTGGCGCTCAACAGCCTGTTTCACGTGGGTGAATCGCTACAACTTTCCGATGGCGCGGCTATCTGGTTACTGGTGATTTTGCTCGGTCTGGCGGGGATTCTGTATGCGGTGATTGGTGGGCTGCGCGCAATGGCGGTGGCGGACTCCATCAACGGTATTGGGCTGGTTATCGGCGGTTTGATGGTGCCAGTATTCGGCCTGATCGCGATGGGTAAGGGCAGCTTTTTGCAAGGTATTGAACAACTCACCACCGTTCACGCCGAGAAATTAAACTCAGTAGGCGGCCCGACCGATCCTTTGCCGATAGGTGCCGCATTTACCGGTTTGATTCTGGTAAATACCTTTTACTGGTGTACTAATCAGGGCATCGTGCAACGCACGCTGGCGTCAAAAAGCCTGGCGGAAGGGCAAAAGGGGGCGCTGTTAACGGCGGTGCTGAAAATGCTCGACCCGCTGGTACTGGTGCTGCCAGGGTTGATTGCGTTTCATCTGTATCAGGATCTACCGAAAGCCGACATGGCCTACCCGACGCTGGTCAATAACGTTCTGCCAGTGCCACTGGTGGGTTTCTTCGGCGCGGTGTTATTTGGTGCGGTGATCAGTACCTTCAACGGCTTTCTGAATAGCGCCAGTACGTTATTCAGTATGGGTATTTACCGGCGCATCATTAACCAGAATGCCGAGCCGCAGCAGCTGGTCACCGTCGGGCGCAAATTTGGTTTCTTTATCGCCATCGTTTCGGTGCTGGTCGCGCCGTGGATCGCCAACGCGCCGCAGGGGCTGTATAGCTGGATGAAACAGCTCAACGGTATTTACAACGTGCCGCTGGTTACCATCATCATTATGGGCTTTTTCTTCCCGCGCATTCCGGCGCTGGCGGCAAAAGTGGCGATGGGGATTGGCATAATCAGCTACATCACCATCAACTATCTGGTGAAGTTCGACCTCCATTTCCTCTATGTGCTGGCCTGTACGTTCTGCATCAACGTGGTCGTGATGCTGGTGATCGGTTTTATCAAACCGCGCGCCACGCCGTTCACCTTCAAAGATGCGTTTGCGGTGGACATGAAACCGTGGAAAAACGTCAAGATCGCGTCAATTGGCATCCTGTTCGCGATGATTGGCGTCTATGCCGGGCTGGCTGAATTCGGCGGCTACGGTACGCGCTGGTTAGCGATGATCAGTTATTTCATTGCCGCCGTAGTGATTGTCTACCTGATTTTTGACAGCTGGCGGCATCGTCACGACCCAGCCGTAACCTTTACTCCCGACGCGAAGGATAGCCTATGAAACGCCCCAATTTTCTGTTCATCATGACCGATACCCAGGCCACCAATATGGTCGGTTGCTATAGCGGTAAGCCGCTGAATACGCAAAATATTGATAGTCTGGCGGCGGAAGGTATTCGCTTTAATTCCGCCTACACCTGTTCACCGGTTTGTACACCGGCGCGCGCCGGGCTGTTTACCGGTATCTACGCTAACCAGTCCGGGCCGTGGACCAACAACGTCGCGCCGGGTAAAAACATCTCCACTATGGGACGCTACTTTAAGGATGCGGGCTATCACACCTGTTACATTGGCAAATGGCATCTCGACGGTCATGACTATTTCGGCACTGGCGAGTGTCCGCCGGAGTGGGACGCTGATTACTGGTTCGATGGGGCGAACTACCTTAGCGAACTGACGGAAAAAGAGATCAGCCTGTGGCGCAATGGCCTAAACAGCGTTGAGGATTTACAGGCGAACCATATCGACGAAACCTTCACCTGGGCGCACCGCATCAGCAATCGGGCGGTAGATTTTCTGCAACAGCCCGCGCGCGCCGAGGAACCCTTCCTGATGGTGGTTTCGTATGATGAGCCGCATCACCCGTTCACCTGTCCGGTGGAGTATTTAGAGAAATACGCTGATTTTTACTACGAACTTGGCGAGAAATCACAGGATGACCTGGCGAACAAACCGGAACATCACCGCTTATGGGCGCAGGCGATGCCATCGCCAGTCGGTGATGACGGGCTTTATCACCATCCGCTCTATTTTGCCTGCAATGACTTTGTTGATGACCAAATCGGACGGGTCATCAATGCCTTAACGCCAGAGCAACGTGAAAATACGTGGGTCATTTATACCTCCGATCATGGTGAAATGATGGGCGCACATAAGCTGATCAGTAAAGGAGCGGCGATGTATGACGACATCACCCGTATTCCGCTGATCATCCGTTCGCCGCAAGGGGAGCGGCGGCAGGTCGATACGCCAGTCAGTCATATCGATTTACTGCCGACAATGATGGCGCTGGCAGATATTGAAAAACCAGAGATTCTGCCGGGGGAAAATATCCTTGCCGTGAAAGAGCCACGCGGCGTGATGGTGGAATTTAACCGCTACGAGATTGAGCATGACAGCTTTGGCGGCTTTATTCCGGTGCGTTGCTGGGTGACGGATGACTTTAAACTGGTGCTCAACCTCTTCACCAGTGATGAACTTTACGATCGCCGTAATGACCCAAATGAAATGCATAACCTGATCGATGATATTCGTTTTGCCGACGTTCGCAGCAAAATGCATGACGCCTTATTGGGTTACATGGACAAAATTCGCGATCCGTTCCGCAGTTACCAATGGAGCCTCCGTCCGTGGCGCAAAGATGCGCAACCGCGCTGGATGGGGGCGTTCCGCCCTCGCCCACAGGATGGTTATTCTCCAGTGGTACGCGACTATGACACCGGTTTACCGACGCAAGGGGTGAAAGTCGAGGATAAAAAACAGAAGTTCTGACGATGATGCCCGCTGGCGGAAACCTGGCGGGCAATATTCAGGCTGCTTAAACCAGTGAACTGCCAGTCAGGAAAGAAAAAATCAGGAATATCAGTAGAAGGCTGCACACGATGCCGATACCAAAAAGCAAGGTATGGAAAGCCAGCGTCCCGCCGCCAAATACCAGAGCGCCGCGAATGCTCCAGCGATTTTCCTTACGCATACCGCCAACAAATGCGCAAAGTAGCGCAGCAATGGCCAGTGCGATACCGCCTTGATCGAGGATTTTATCGACATCAGGCGTTTCTTTTTTTTCCACGGTGGTAATTTTTTCGCCTTTTATTCCGGCGAGAAGACCTCTTTTAATTTCAGCCGTTTTGTCCGCCACGATGCTTTCAAGCGTTGGCGGTGGCGCGGAAAAAGGGCCGAATGAAAAGTGGATAATCCCCATCATTAAGGCGATGGCACCGAACAGCATGCCCAATGAACTGATTTTATTTTGCGCTATGATACCCATCTGACCTCCTTGTAGCGGATGGCAAAGCATATCAAGAAAACATCAACCGAAATTCCTAAAAAGAGACGGATAAAACATCGCTATTGTGAAATTGCAAAGGAGTAACAATGAAAATTTCCCGCCTCGGAGAAGCGCCTGATTACCGCTTTTCGTTGGCTAATGAACGTACATTTCTGGCGTGGATTCGTACTGCATTAGGGTTTCTGGCAGCAGGTGTGGGGCTGGATCAACTTGCGCCAGACTTCGCCACGCCCGTCATTCGCGAGCTGCTGGCGTTATTGCTATGCTTATTTTCTGGCGGACTGGCAATGTATGGCTACCTGCGCTGGTTACGCAATGAAAAAGCGATGCGTCTGAAAGAAGATTTACCCTACACAAACAGCTTATTAATCATCAGCGTAATATTGATGATCGTGGCGGTGATCGTTATGGGACTGGTGTTGTATGCCGGATAGCCGCAAAGCCAGACGGATTGCCGACCCAGGCCTTCAGCCGGAACGCACATCGCTGGCATGGTTTCGTACCATGCTGGGCTACGGTGCGTTGATGGCGCTGGCAATCAAACATAACTGGCACCAGTCAGGCATATTGTTCTGGATTTCTATTGGCATCCTCGCCCTTGTGGCACTAATCCTCTGGCGCTATACACGAAATCGTAATTTAATGGATGTGGCTAATAGCGATTTTTCCCAAATTTGCGTAATCCGTGACAAATTTATGATCTCCCTCGCGGTGTTATCTCTCGCAATACTGTTTGCTGTTACGCATATACACCAACTTATCGTATTAATTGAGAGAATCACATGACAGGAAGTCAGGTTATAGATGCTAAAGAGGACAGGCATAAACTGGTTGTAGAGTATAACGATGCATTACAACCAGGTGATTTTTATAAGAATTTCAAACGGAGGGGCATCCGCGCCGTGCAACTCATTCCCCATATAGAATTTAATGACCGAGGCGAGCTGACGGCAGCGTCGGTGACAACCGAGTTATGGGGACAATTTTTAATCGCCCTGTTCGAGTGTTGGGTGCGGACAGATATCAGTCGTATATCAATCGAGCTTTTTGATGTCACGCTGCAAAAATGGTGCGGGAACGAAAGCCAACAACCACAGAGGGGGTGTCAGGAGTGTGACTGGTATCTCCTTTGCCCTCATGCCAGGGATGGTCAGCCGGATAAGGTACTTTGTGCTGGCTATCAGGCTTTTTATTCCCACTCCGCGCCGCACATGCGAGTAATGCGCGACTTGATAAAGCAGCATCGTTCTCCTGTGGAGCTGATGACGATGCTGTGGTGACGTAAGTTAAACGGGCTGTCCCTGCTGCGACATCCGCGTCGCCAGCGGCAGCCAGCACAGCACAATTAACATTCCCATTAAGGTCATCAATAGCCCCAGGCTTCCCTGGCCGGTTTGCGGCAGCATCGCGGAGAGCGACGCCAGCACGCCGGAACCAATGTTTTGCAGACCGCCGACCAGTGCGCCAGCCGTGCCCGCCAGGAAGGGGAAAGGCTCCATCGCGCCGCTGGTTGCCAGCGGAAACAGCATCCCGGCACCGAAAAAGAACAATGCTGCGGGAACGAGCAGTGTCCAGACACTCATTACGCCAAACCAGCTGGGGATCCACATCATCAGTCCTGCCAGCAGGCAACAGATAACGGACTGCCACATTAACGAAGAGAACCGTTTATTCGGGCGTCCGGCAAACCATGCACCGAAAAATGCCGCCGGAATTGGCAGAATAAACAAAATACTGACCGTCATACTGCTCAGCCCTAATACTGCGCCCATCAGCACCCCAGAACAGGCTTCGAAAGCGGCAATCCCTGCCAGACCGCCAATCAGCATCAGTAAATAGCAGTTAAAACCACCATTTCCAAAGAGCGTTTTATAGCTGGTGAGCAGACGCGTACGCGGTGCATCGACAGGGCGCGTTTCTGGCATCCAGCGTGCCATACTGAAGGTCACACCAGCACAAAGCACCAGTAAAAACAGGTAACAGGCTCGCCAGTTCCACATGGTATCCAGTAGACCGCCAATGAGTGGTGCGAGCAAAGGGCTGACGAGAATACCCATATTTAACATGCTATTAGCGTGGCGTAGCTGTGTCCGTTCATACAAATCACGCGGCAATGTACGCGCCATCACACCACCGACACCGGTTCCCATCCCTTGCATTGCGCTGGCAGTAATCAATACCGTCAGGCTGGAGGTGGTGACCGCAACCAGCGTTGCTAACATAAAAATGGACATTCCGATGAGGATCACCGGGCGGCGACCTACCCTGTCGGAAATTGGGCCATAAAATAGTTGTGAGACACCGTAGGTCAGCAGATAAGCGCCCATTACGCTCTGCACCGCCCCTTCACGGACGTTGAGATCGCGCGCCATATCGGCAATAGCAGGAATATAAATAGTTTGCGCCATCTGACCGACGGCCACGAGTAATACCAACATCAATAATAAATTGACGTTTCTATGCCTTTTCATTATCACAGACGCTTATAAAAATATATTTAGAATAAGTTACTACGCATTCGAATAAATGCGGGAGAGAAATCTATCACATTGATAAATGTTAGCCAGATATATATGAGGAATAGTAATAAGAAAAACGGCAGAATATATAAACAAAAGCGGCAATAAATGTTGCCGGAATAGGGATAAAACCTTAACGCCACATCCGCCAGCATCGCATCCGACACCCATTTGCAAGCAGAATATAAAAGGGGAGCGGTTTCCCGCTCCCCTTTAGTGCGGCTTGAATCTGAATTACTTAAGATATTTCAGAACAGCATCAAGCAGTTGCAGTGCTGCAACAATGAGTTTGAGGATAAGAATGGCGATATCCACCAGGCTCATACGCGTCTCCTGTGGTTCAGGAGCACTACCAGCCGACGTACCTTTCCGCTGCCTGTTGCCAGCTGTTGTGCACGCGGTCTCTCAAGGAGAAACGTTGTGCTGTTGACATAACACAGTGTGCTCACGCGGGGTTAAGGCGCTGACGGCACCACCCGTTTCAGCCAGGACTTAGTGCGCCGGGTAACGATGCGGCCCCGCATAACACATTGCGTACAGTGATATTATAGAAGCGCACTGTATAAATAAACAGTAATTTTTGGACAAATTGCAAACTGTGATCGATACTCGACTATGCGTTAAAAAAGTCAAAATTCGTGCCGAAATTGCGTGTTCTATGCGGAACACGTATACTTTCAGTGTTGACATAATACAGTGTGCTTTGCGGTTACCAGCCGCGAGCGGCTGACGAAACCTCGCTCCGGCGGGGTTTTTTGTTACCTGCGATTCAGTACAAAACGTGATCAATCCCTCAATTTTCCTTTGATGAAAAATTTTCCATTGTCTCCCCTGTAAACCTGTGCTTGTATAAATATTGTTAAACACAAAACCAACAAGGTCCCCAATGACTATTTCCATGCTCAACGCAAAACTACTACCAACTGCGCCATCCGCCGCAGTGGTCGTCGTGCGTGTGGTGGTGGTCGTCGGCAATGCGCCGTAGGGACTGGAACAACACACGATTCCAAAACCCCGCCGGCGCAAACCGGGCGGGGTTTTTCGTTTAAGCGCCCCCGGAAAGTCGGCTCAGAAGAAAAGGACTGGAGTATGGCAAGTTCGGGCATAATATCGACACGCAAGCGTTTTACTGGCGCAGAATTTATCGTTCATTTTCTGGAACAGCAGGGCATTAAGATTGTGACGGGGATACCTGGCGGCTCGATTCTCCCTGTCTATGACGCCTTAAGCCAAAGCACGCAAATCCGCCATATTCTGGCTCGTCACGAACAAGGCGCGGGATTTATCGCCCAGGGGATGGCGCGTACCGACGGCAAACCCGCAGTTTGCATGGCCTGTAGTGGGCCGGGGGCGACTAATCTGGTGACTGCCATTGCCGATGCGCGGCTGGACTCTATCCCGCTGATTTGCATCACCGGTCAGGTTCCTGCCTCAATGATTGGCACCGACGCTTTCCAGGAAGTCGATACCTACGGCATCTCTATCCCCATCACCAAACATAACTATCTGGTCAGACATATCGAAGAACTCCCGCAGGTCATGAGCGATGCCTTCCGCATTGCGCAATCAGGCCGTCATGGCCCGGTGTGGATAGACATTCCTAAGGATGTGCAAACAGCGGTTTTTGAGATTGAAGAACAACCTGTTATGGCAGAAAAAGCCGCCGCCCCCACCTTTAGTGAAGAAAGCGTTCGTGACGCTGCGGCAATGATTAACGCCGCCAAACGCCCGGTGCTTTATCTGGGGGGCGGTGTCATTAACGCGCCTGCACGGGTGCGTGAACTGGCAGAGAAAGCCCAGTTGCCCACCACCATGACCTTAATGGCGCTGGGCATGTTGCCAAAAGCGCATCCGTTGTCGCTGGGTATGCTGGGGATGCACGGTGTGCGCAGCACCAACTATATCTTGCAGGAGGCGGATCTGCTGATTGTTCTCGGAGCACGTTTTGATGACCGGGCGATTGGCAAAACGGAGGAGTTCTGTCCGAACGCCAAAATCATCCATGTGGATATTGACCGCGCAGAGCTGGGTAAAGTGAAGCAACCGCATGTGGCGATACAGGCGGATGTCGATGACGTGCTGGCGCAACTGATCCCGCAGGTGGAAGCCCAGCCGCGAGCAGAGTGGCATCAACTGGTGGCTGATTTACAGCGCGAATACCCGTGTCCAATTCCAAAAGCGTGCGATCCGTTAACACATTACGGCCTGATTAATGCCGTTGCAGCCTGCGTGGATGACAACGCGATTATTACCACTGATGTTGGTCAGCATCAGATGTGGACGGCGCAGGCCTATCCGCTCAATCGCCCACGTCAGTGGCTGACCTCCGGTGGGCTGGGTACGATGGGCTTCGGCCTGCCTGCGGCGATTGGCGCGGCGCTGGCGAACCCCGATCGCAAAGTGTTGTGTTTTTCCGGTGACGGCAGTCTGATGATGAATATTCAGGAGATGGCCACCGCCAGCGAAAACCAGCTTGATGTCAAAATCATTCTGATGAACAACGAAGCTCTGGGGCTGGTGCATCAGCAACAAAGTCTGTTCTACAAGCAGGGTGTTTTTGCTGCCACTTATCCGGGCAAAATCAACTTTATGCAGATTGCCGCCGGATTCGGCCTCGAAACGTGTGATTTGAATAACGAAGCCGATCCGCAGGCCGCATTGCAGGAAATGATTAATCGCCCTGGTCCGGCACTGATCCATGTACGGATTGATGCGGAAGAAAAAGTTTACCCGATGGTGCCGCCAGGTGCGGCGAATACTGAAATGGTGGGGGAATAAACCATGCAAAATACAACTCATGACAACGTGATTCTGGAACTCACCGTTCGCAACCATCCTGGTGTAATGACCCACGTTTGTGGGCTTTTTGCCCGCCGCGCCTTTAACGTTGAGGGCATTCTCTGTCTGCCTGTTCAGGACAGCGACAAAAGCCATATCTGGCTACTGGTGAATGATGATCAGCGGCTGGAGCAGATGATAAGCCAGATAGACAAACTGGAAGATGTGGTAAAAGTGCAGCGTAATCAGTCCGACCCGACCATGTTTAACAAGATTGCTGTGTTCTTTCAGTAACCGCTCAAGGCTTGAACAGCGGCGCGCTTATCGTTAAGGTAAGCGCGTTTTTTTTACCCGCCAGGACAAGACCATGATAACCGTTGCCCTTATAGACGATCACCTTATCGTCCGCTCCGGCTTTGCGCAGTTGCTGGGGCTGGAACCTGATTTGCAGGTAGTTGCCGAGTTTGGTTCGGGGCGCGAGGCGCTGGCCGGGTTGCCAGGGCGCGGTGTGCAGGTGTGTATTTGCGACATCTCTATGCCGGATATTTCCGGTCTGGAGCTGCTAAGCCAACTACCGAAAGGCATGGCGACAATTATGCTCTCCGTTCACGACAGTCCGGCGCTGGTTGAACAGGCGCTCAATGCGGGGGCACGCGGCTTTCTCTCCAAACGCTGTAGCCCGGACGAACTGATCGCTGCGGTGCATACCGTTGCCACGGGCGGCTGTTATCTGACGCCAGATATCGCCATTAAACTGGCATCCGGTCGTCAGGATCCGCTGACCAAACGCGAACGTCAGGTAGCGGAAAAGCTGGCGCAAGGGATGGCGGTGAAAGAGATTGCCGCCGAACTGGGCTTGTCGCCGAAAACTGTGCACGTACATCGCGCTAATCTGATGGACAAACTGGGCGTCAGTAACGATGTTGAACTGGCTCGCCGCATGTTTGATGGCTGGTGATGAAGACATTTTTCTCCCGCTTAAATACTGTAATTTCCTGCTTTTTTATCTTCTCTGCCGCATGGTTTTGCCTGTGGAGTATTAGCCTGCATCTGGTTGAACGACCGGATCTGGCGGTATTGCTGTTTCCGTTTGGTCTGCGACTGGGGCTGATGTTGCAATGCCCGCGCGGATACTGGCCCGTGTTGCTGGGCGCGGAATGGCTGCTGATTTACTGGCTGACGCAGGCTGTCGGGTTAACGCATTTTCCGTTATTGATGATCGGTAGTTTATTGACGTTACTGCCCGTGGCGTTGATTTCCCGCTTTCGCCATCAGCGCGACTGGCGCACATTGTTGTTACAGGGGGCTGCGTTAACGGCGGCAGCGTTGTTACAGTCGCTGCCCTGGCTTTGGCACGGGTATGGTAACGAATCGTGGAACGCGCTGTTATTAACCTTAACTGGTGGTCTGACGCTGGCTCCTGTTTGCCTTGTGTTCTGGCACTACCTGGCTAATAACACCTGGCTGCCGCTAGGGCCGTCGCTGGTTTCTCAGCCGATAAACTGGCGCGGGCGGCATCTGATTTGGTACTTGCTGCTGTTTGTTATCAGCCTCTGGCTGCAATTGGGACTGCCGAACGAACTGTCGCGTTTTACGCCATTTTGCCTGGCGCTGCCGATTATCGCTCTGGCCTGGCACTATGGTTGGCAAGGGGCGCTGATTGCGACGTTGATGAATGCCATTGCACTGATTGCCAGCCAGACATGGCGCGATCATCCGGTAGATTTATTGCTCTCGCTTTTGGTGCAAAGTTTGACGGGGCTGTTACTGGGCGCAGGTATTCAGCGACTGCGTGAGCTTAACCAGTCGCTACAAAAGGAACTGGCACGCAATCAGCATCTCGCTGAACGGTTGCTGGAAACCGAAGAGAGCGTGCGCCGCGATGTGGCGCGTGAACTGCACGACGATATCGGTCAGACCATCACCGCCATTCGTACTCAGGCGGGCATTGTTCAGCGGCTGGCGGCAGATAACGCCAGCGTGAAGCAGAGCGGGCAGCTCATCGAACAACTGTCGCTGGGCGTTTACGACGCGGTGCGCCGCTTATTAGGACGGTTACGTCCGCGCCAGTTGGATGATCTCACCCTGGAACAGGCTATCCGTTCATTGATGCGAGAAATGGAGCTGGAAGGTCGCGGCATTGTCAGTCATCTTGAATGGCGGATAGATGAATCAGCATTAAGTGAAAACCAGCGTGTGACGCTGTTTCGTGTCTGCCAGGAAGGGCTGAACAACATTGTGAAACATGCCGATGCCAGTGCGGTCACGCTGCAAGGCTGGCAGCAGGATGAGCGATTAATGCTGGTGATTGACGACGATGGTAGCGGTTTGCCGCCAGATTCAGGGCAGCACGGTTTTGGTCTCACCGGAATGCGCGAGCGCGTAACGGCGTTGGGCGGCACCTTGACCATATCCTGTCTGCACGGCACGCGCGTCAGTGTCTCTCTACCCCAACGTTATGTGTAAGGCTTGATGATGTTGCAGTTCCTGAAAGCACCTGCCGACGCGCCGCTGATAAGCGATAAACGTGAAATTGATGCCCGCTATCGTTACTGGCGTCGGCATATTTTGCTGACAATCTGGTTGGGCTATGCGCTGTTTTATTTCACGCGTAAGAGTTTTAACGCCGCTATGCCAGAAATCCTTGCCACTGGCGTGCTAAGTCGTAGCGATATCGGCCTGTTAGCAACCCTGTTTTACATCACCTACGGTTTGTCGAAGTTTGTTTCCGGCATTGTCAGCGACCGCTCAAATGCGCGTTATTTTATGGGGATGGGGCTTATTGCGACTGGCATCATCAACATTCTGTTTGGATTTTCCACTTCGCTATGGGCGTTTGCCGTGCTCTGGGTGTTGAACGCTTTTTTCCAGGGCTGGGGTTCGCCGGTTTGTGCGCGGCTGTTAACCGCCTGGTATTCACGTACCGAGCGCGGCGGTTGGTGGGCGTTATGGAACACGGCGCATAACGTTGGCGGCGCGTTGATCCCTATTGTGATGGCGGCAGTTGCGCTGCATTACAGCTGGCGTATCGGGATGATGGTTGCCGGTTGTATGGCGATAGTCGTGGGGATTTTTCTTTGCTGGCGACTGCGCGATCGCCCGCAGGCATTAGGTTTACCGGCGGTCGGCGAATGGCGACACGACGCGCTGGAGGTCGCCCAGCAGCAGGAGGGCGCAGGGCTGACGCGTAAAGAGATCCTCACCAAATATGTGTTGCTGAATCCGTATATCTGGTTGCTTTCGTTCTGCTACGTGCTGGTCTACGTGGTTCGCGCAGCGATCAACGACTGGGGCAACTTGTACATGTCCGAGACGCTGGGCGTCGATCTGGTCACGGCGAATACGGCGGTGACGATGTTTGAACTGGGCGGATTTATCGGTGCGCTGGTTGCCGGTTGGGGTTCGGACAAACTGTTTAACGGCAACCGTGGGCCGATGAATTTGATTTTCGCCGCCGGGATTTTGCTATCAGTCGGCTCGCTGTGGCTAATGCCGTTTGCCAGCTACGTGATGCAGGCGACTTGCTTCTTCACCATTGGTTTTTTTGTTTTTGGCCCACAGATGTTAATCGGTATGGCGGCAGCAGAGTGTTCCCACAAAGAAGCTGCAGGGGCGGCGACGGGGTTTGTCGGCTTGTTTGCTTACCTGGGGGCGTCGCTTGCTGGTTGGCCGCTGGCGAAAGTGCTCGATACCTGGCACTGGAGCGGTTTTTTTGTGGTTATCTCCATTGCCGCCGGGATCTCGGCCTTGCTATTACTGCCCTTTTTGAATGCTCAGGCACCGCGCGAAGCGTGATACATCTCACCTTTTTACCTCATATCCGGCAAAACTAAGAAATTTTCCAGGTTTTGCCTGGACACTATCTCAGGCCTGATTGGCTGCTGATTTTTACAATGCCATCATTCATTAATTCTTTCCCCAATTAATTCAAGTTGCAGGAATACATGCAGCTAAAGCACCTGCGGCTTGAAGAATGATGGGAAATCAGGAGTAACCCATGCTGGCTTTCCTCAACCAGGTTCGCAAGCCGACTCTGGATCTTCCGCTCGAAGTGCGGCGCAAAATGTGGTTCAAACCGTTCATGCAATCCTACCTGGTGGTCTTTATTGGCTACCTGACGATGTATCTGATTCGCAAGAACTTTAACATTGCGCAGAACGACATGATCTCCACTTACGGGTTGAGCATGACGCAGTTGGGGATGATCGGCCTGGGCTTCTCCATCACTTATGGCGTGGGTAAAACGCTGGTCTCCTACTACGCCGACGGCAAAAACACCAAACAGTTCCTGCCTTTCATGCTGATCCTCTCTGCCATTTGTATGCTGGGCTTCAGTGCCAGTATGGGCAGCGGATCGGTTAGCCTGTTCCTGATGATTGCGTTTTACGCCTTAAGCGGCTTTTTCCAGAGTACTGGCGGCTCATGCAGTTATTCCACCATCACCAAATGGACGCCGCGTCGTAAGCGCGGGACGTTTCTCGGTTTCTGGAACATTTCCCACAACCTCGGCGGTGCGGGCGCGGCGGGTGTGGCGCTGTTCGGCGCAAATTACCTGTTCGACGGTCATGTGATCGGCATGTTTATTTTCCCGTCGATTATCGCGCTGATTGTCGGTTTTATCGGCCTGCGTTACGGCAGTGACTCCCCTGAAGCGTATGGCCTCGGTAAAGCCGAAGAACTGTTTGGTGAAGAGATCAGCGAAGAGGACAAAGAGACGGAATCCACGGATATGACCAAGTGGCAGATCTTTGTTGAGTATGTGCTGAAAAACAAAGTGATCTGGCTGCTGTGCTTCGCCAACATTTTCCTGTACGTGGTGCGTATTGGTATCGACCAGTGGTCAACCGTGTACGCGTTCCAGGAACTGAAACTCTCTAAAGCGGTGGCGATTCAGGGCTTTACGCTGTTTGAAGCAGGCGCACTGGTCGGTACGCTGCTGTGGGGCTGGCTCTCTGACCTGGCGAACGGTCGCCGTGGTCTTGTAGCCTGCATCGCGCTGGCGCTGATTATCGCGACACTCGGTGTGTATCAGCACGCCAGCAATCAATATATCTACCTGGCTTCTCTCTTTGCATTAGGTTTCCTGGTATTTGGTCCGCAACTGTTGATTGGCGTGGCGGCTGTTGGCTTTGTACCGAAAAAAGCGATCGGCGCTGCCGACGGGATTAAAGGCACCTTCGCCTACCTGATTGGTGACAGCTTTGCCAAGTTAGGTCTGGGGATGATTGCCGATGGTACTCCGGTATTCGGCCTCACCGGCTGGGCTGGAACCTTCGCCGCGCTGGATATCGCCGCAATTGGCTGTATCTGTCTGATGGCGATAGTCGCGGTGATGGAAGAACGCAAAATCCGCCGCGAGAAAAAAATTCAGCAGTTGACAGTGGCATAAACGTAACTGGTGACTTTTGCCCGGCATGACGCCGGGCATTTTTTTATTCCGCAATTTCCAGCGTAGTGAAGGCAAACTTCTCGCCATCAAACAACCCCTGGCTGGTCAGTTTCAACGCGGGGATCACTGGCAGGGAAAGAAACGCCATCTGAATAAACGGTTCATCCGGTAACGAACCACATTTGCGGGCGGCAACTTTCAGGGCGTCAATTTGCTCCGCCAGCGACTGCGCCGTGTCGGTGCTCATCAGGCCGGCAATGGGCAACGGTAGATGGCTCTGCACCTGACCGTCACGCACCACACACAGCCCGCCGCCATCCTGAATCACCTGATTTACCGCCAGCGCCATCTCTTCCGTACTACGACCGATCACCACAATGTTATGGCTGTCATGGCTAACCGTCGCAGCCAGTGCACCTTCATTCAGACCAAAGCCCCCAAGCAAACCACAGGCCGGAGCCAGTCGTTGCCCGTAACGCTCAAGCACGGCAATAAAGCACACATCATCGCGATCAAAACCATTTTCGCTATAGACGCTGGAGCGGGAGTGCGTAATCAGCTCATTATGGATAACGTCAATGACCCGATAGCGTTTTCCGGGCGTAAATTGTAGGGCAAAGTCGCTGGCGGAAACCGGCTGGCGAGCAATAGTATTGCCATACGGTGGGGCGGATTGCGCCAGTCTCGCCGACTCTTGTGCTTGCAAGGTTTGCGCGTCAATCGGTTCGCCTTTCACCAGTACCTGCTGCACCGTGACCTTACGCGCATCACTTAACAGGACGATATCGGCCTGCTTGCCGGGCGCCAGTAAACCGAGATGATTAAGACCAAAATGGCGCGCTGTTGACCAACTGGCGACGCGATATGCCACATGCAGCGGCACATTGTGCTGTTCGATCAGGCGGCGAATTAAGGCATCGATATGCCCTTCATGGGCGATTTCCCACGGGTTACGGTCATCGGTACAGAGCATACATTGCGGGCTATTAAATTCGTTGATTAACGGAGCCAGCGCGTTGAGGTTGCGGGCAGCGGATCCTTCGCGGATCATCAACGACATGCCGAGTTGTAATTTCCGACGGCCTTCTTCCAGCAAATAGCTCTCATGGCAGTTTTCAATACCGGCAGCAATATAGGCGTTAAGTTCTTTACCGCCTAAACCGGGGCAGTGACCGTCCAGCGTCAGATGGCGAAACGCGTCCAGTTTATCGAGCAGCGCATCCTGCCCGCTAATTACGCCAGGGTAGTCCATCATTTCCGCGAGGCCGGTAACCTGCGGGTGATCTCGCCAGGCGAGCATCTGTTCGAGAGTAAAACTGGCGCCGTTTACATCGCAGCCTTCCAGTGCGGGTACGCAAGAGCTGACTTGCAAATACTGATTCTGCTTTGCCTGTTCTGCGCAGCGAGCAAACCAGGCGAATCCGGATTCGCCCATGACATTGACGATTTCATGGGGATCGCAAATAACAGTTGTCAGGCCGCGTGGCAGGGTGGCGGTTTCAAAGGTGACTGGCGTCATCATGCTGGATTCAATATGCAGGTGAGCATCAATAAATCCTGGTACTGCCGTTGCGCCGTTAGCATCAATTCGGTGCAAAGCCGGAGCGTTGACGTATTCTGCGCCAACACCAGCAATGTAACGCCCTTTAATCACAATCGGGCCGGAAATTTCTCCGCCATTGATCAGATCCAAAATAGAGACATTATCAATAATATAATCGGCAACGGCTTCGCCACGGGATACGGCTAACAATTCCTGGTATTCGCTCCGACTAATGTAATGAAATTTATGGCTAATAGAATTATTCATGTTTTTCTCATTTTGATTTTATCAAATTGATTATTATTTATCATAAAGAAACGTCGCGAGATTATTAAAGAATATCCATTAATGTGCAATTGAAATGTGATAATTATCACTGAACCAGTGTTGTCATTTGTTTTACAAAAGCAAGGATTTAAATTTCCTTCAATGGACAAAAAAATGAATAATGACAATACCGATTACGTGAGTAATGAATCAGGGACGCTTTCGCGATTATTTAAACTTCCTCAACATGGAACCACCGTCCGCACAGAATTGATTGCGGGGATGACCACTTTTTTAACCATGGTGTACATCGTTTTTGTTAACCCGCAAATCCTTGGCGCGGCACAAATGGACCCGAAAGTGGTATTTGTCACCACCTGTTTAATTGCCGGTATTGGCAGTATTGCGATGGGGATATTTGCTAACTTACCCGTGGCGCTGGCACCGGCAATGGGGCTGAACGCCTTCTTTGCCTTCGTGGTCGTGGGGGCGATGGGGATCTCCTGGCAGACCGGGATGGGAGCCATATTCTGGGGCGCAATCGGACTGTTTTTGCTCACGCTCTTTCGTATCCGTTACTGGATGATTTCCAACATTCCATTAAGTTTACGTATTGGTATCACCAGTGGTATCGGGTTATTTATTGCCTTGATGGGATTAAAAAATACCGGTGTTATTGTCGCCAATAAAGATACGCTGGTTATGATTGGCGATTTAAGTTCTCACGGCGTGTTGTTAGGTATTTTAGGTTTTTTTATTATAACCGTGTTGTCATCACGTAATTTTCATGCGGCGGTGTTGGTTTCTATTGTTGTTACTTCCTGCTGTGGATTATTTTTCGGTGATGTTCATTTTAGCGGCATCTATTCCATTCCACCCGATATTAGCGGTGTCATTGGTGAAGTCGATTTGAGCGGCGCGTTGTCGCTTGAACTTGCCGGTATCATTTTCTCCTTTATGCTGATCAACCTATTTGATTCATCAGGAACATTAATTGGGGTAACTGATAAAGCTGGCTTAATAGATAGTAACGGTAAATTCCCCAATATGAATAAGGCGCTGTATGTCGATAGCGTCAGTTCGGTGGCGGGTGCGTTTATCGGCACCTCGTCTGTTACCGCCTATATTGAAAGTACTTCTGGTGTGGCGGTCGGTGGCCGCACGGGGCTGACTGCGGTTGTGGTCGGCGTTATGTTCCTGTTGGTTATGTTCTTCTCACCGCTGGTGGCAATGGTTCCACCCTATGCGACTGCCGGGGCGCTCATCTTCGTGGGCGTGTTAATGACCTCAAGTCTGGCGCGCGTTAACTGGGATGATTTTACCGAATCGGTGCCCGCATTTATTACTACGGTGATGATGCCCTTTACTTTCTCGATCACTGAAGGTATCGCGCTGGGCTTTATGTCGTACTGCATTATGAAAGTTTGTACCGGACGATGGCGCGATCTGAACCTGTGTGTGGTGGTTGTAGCGGCGCTGTTTGCGCTGAAAATCATCCTGGTGGATTAGTATCTGATAAGTGTTTCCAGATATCATGAGTGTCGGTTACGCAGGAGAACTCATGATCTGGATAATGCTTGCCACACTGGCGGTGGTGTTTGTGGTTGGTTTTCGGGTGCTGACATCCGGGGCCAGAAAGGCGATTCGCCGTCTCAGCGATCGGCTGAATATTGATGTCGTACCCGTCGAATCGATGGTCGATCAGATGGGAAAGTCAGCGGGTGACGAATTTTTACGTTATCTGCATCGCCCGGATGAGTCGCATTTGCAAAACGCCGCGCAGGTGTTGCTCATCTGGCAAATTGTCATTGTCGATGGTAGCGAACAGAACCTGTTGCAATGGCATCGAATTTTACAAAAAGCCCGCCTCGCAGCTCCCATTACCGACGCACAGGTCAGGCTGGCGCTGGGTTTTCTGCGCGAAACAGAACCTGAAATGCAGGAGATTAACGCTTTCCAGATGCGCTATAACGCGTTCTTTCAGCCTGCCGAGGGCGTTCACTGGCTGCATTAAAACCGCTTTGCCTGATGCGACGCTGGCGCGTCTTATCATGCCTACATACCCACGTCTAACCTGTAGGGCAAATAAGGCGTTCACGCCGTATCCGCTATGGGATCTGACAGTAGGCGGACGCATTCCTACGTTCTATTTACAGCAGCACCTCTAACCCGTGTTTTTGCACAATACTAAGCAGTTTTAATGACATACCGCTGGGGCGCTTAGCGCCGCTTTCCCATTTTTGTACAGTTGAAACGCTAGTATTGAGATAGTGAGCGAAGACGGGTTGACTCACTTTTAATTTTTCCCGCAGTGCTTTTATCTCAACAGGTTGTAAGTCTGGCACGCTGGTCAGGCAGGTTTTGTCAAAAGTACGCATTGTTTCGGCAGAAATGACATCAACGCGGGACAATCCAGCAGCCGCGCTGTGAATGGCCTCAAATGCAGGACTTTTGAATTTAGTTTTTGCAGTCATAGCAAATCTCTGTCAGTTCTTTACTGTTAATCATGACCGTCAGTTGGGCTTTCGTCAGGAAGGCATAATGCTTTGCGAGTTCACGAAATCCAGACAGTTCCTGACTATTGATGTTCGACATATCCTGTTTTGCATATAAAAACGTGTAAAACCAATTGCTAACCCCTTTCGCCAGAATAATTGCACGCTCACGATTTTGGTGAAGGCGCTTTTTAAAAACGCTACCACCAAGCGCATCAGCTTTACCCTGATCTGTTTCTAAAATGGCCTGGCACAACTCTTCATCTGTTATTGCATGAGACTTCGCTTCCCTTGCAAACCATTTAGTTTTAAACACACGCATATCGTTGAGGTACGGTTATTAAAGTATATCACTAAGTGCGATACTTTATCCCTTGTTCCCAACTAAATCGCGTAAATGCATATCACCTTGCCATATGATTTTTATTTCCTCGAGCAGCCTCGAATTTTTCCCACGACACCGTAAAGGTTGCAAAAACGTTAAATGCGTCACACATTTCAATGCTAGACTGACCGGCTTTTCCCCTGAAACATGCCACGGGTAACACCATGAGTGAACATATCGAAGAAAACTGTGGCGCGGATGCCATCACCCGACCGAACTGGTCAGCCGTTTTCTCGGTGGCGTTTTGCGTCGCCTGCCTGATTATCGTTGAGTTTTTACCTGTCAGTTTGCTGACGCCGATGGCGCAGGATTTAGGCATTTCGGAAGGGCTTGCCGGGCAATCGGTGACCGTGACCGCCTTTGTGGCGATGTTTGCCAGTTTGTTTATTACCCAGACAATTCAGGCCACCGACCGCCGCTACGTTGTTATTTTGTTCGCCGTTTTGCTGACGCTCTCTTGCTTACTGGTTTCCTTTGCCAGCTCGTTCAGAATGTTATTAATCGGTCGAGCCTGTCTGGGGCTGGCGCTGGGCGGATTCTGGGCGATGTCAGCGTCACTGACCATGCGTCTGGTGCCGCCTCGTACGGTGCCGAAGGCGCTGTCGGTGATCTTCGGCGCGGTTTCTATTGCGCTGGTGATTGCCGCGCCGTTAGGCAGCTTTTTAGGCGAGCTTATCGGCTGGCGCAATGTCTTTAATGCGGCAGCGGTGATGGGCGTGCTGTGTATTATCTGGATTATCAAATCATTGCCTTCGCTGCCTGGCGAACCCTCGCATCAGAAACAAAATACCTTCCGTCTGTTGCAGCGTCCGGGGGTGATGGCCGGGATGATCGCTATCTTTATGTCCTTTGCGGGGCAATTCGCTTTCTTCACCTATATTCGACCGGTATATATGAATCTGGCGGGATTCGGCGTAGATGGCTTAACGCTGGTGCTGTTGAGTTTTGGTATCGCCAGTTTTGTCGGTACGTCGCTTTCGTCGATCATTCTTAAACGTTCAGTAAAACTGGCCTTAGCGGGAGCACCGTTAGTGCTTGCTCTTAGTGCACTGGTACTGACGTTGTGGGGAAGCGATAAAATTATTGCTACCGGTGTGGCGATTATCTGGGGGCTGACCTTTGCTTTAATTCCCGTGGGCTGGTCAACGTGGATCACCCGCTCATTAGCCGATCAGGCAGAAAAGGCGGGATCTATTCAGGTGGCTGTTATTCAGCTTGCCAATACCTGCGGCGCGGCAATTGGTGGTTATGCAC
Source organism: Escherichia sp. Marseille-Q3837 (assembly GCF_916618735.1). Lineage (NCBI taxonomy): Bacteria > Pseudomonadati > Pseudomonadota > Gammaproteobacteria > Enterobacterales > Enterobacteriaceae > Escherichia > Escherichia sp. Marseille-Q3837. The sequence goes on from NZ_CAKAKC010000001.1 coordinate 1,000,872, forward strand.
TGGATAACATTGGTCTGACTTCGCCGTTAATATTGTCTGGCACGTTGATGTTGCTTACCGCGCTGTTGGTTACTGCAAAAGTGAAAATGAAGAAATCCTGATATCAGGTTAAAGAAGTGTTGGTCAGTGGCTGTTGCCGCTCTTACATATCCGGGCATTCTACCCTGCCCAACGCTTCCCAGTAGTTACTCTGATTATTACGCTCCATCGCCACGATGGCTTCGCGTATGTGTTGTTTATTGCTTTCATCAGACAACATTAACTTTTCCCACGCTTCATCTGATAACGATGCCTGCGGGGTACAAATTTTTCGCAAATCCTGTAATACCGTATCTTTCTCTTTCGCCGATTGTAACGAGCTAAAAGGCGACTCGGCATACACCATACCCGGCATCGCGAAAACAGCGAAAATAAGAAGCAGCGTCGTTGGTTTCATGAGTTCTACCTTTTTACAAATGGCATCGAATGAAGCATAAGTGTAGTTTGTTTTCATCGCTCTAATCATGCTGTACGAAACGCGTTTTAGTATTCAGTAAGAAGTGCCAGACCTTATATTCCTCTTTTATTCCTTTTTCTTCTTATCGATAGCATTTCGTTTTTTAACCGCAGCGACCTTACCGCTATAGTCAGGTCATCATTAATAAAAGGATAAAAAATGAAACTGACAACACATCATCTACGAACAGGAGCAGCGTTATTACTGGCAGGAATACTACTGGTAGGCTGCGACCAGCAAAGCAGCGATACCAAACACATTAAAGTTGGCGTCATAAACGGTGCCGAACAAGATGTGGCGGAAGTCGCAAAAAAAGTGGCTAAAGAGAAGTATGGCCTTGAGGTTGAACTGATTGGATTTAGCGGTTCATTGCTGCCGAACGATGCAACAGATCATGGTGAACTGGATGCCAATGTATTCCAGCATCGCCCTTTCCTTGAACAGGATAATCAGGCGCACGGTTATAAACTGGTGGCGGTGGGGAATACCTTTGTATTCCCCATGGCGGGATATTCGAAAAAAATTAAAACGGTCGATCAGCTAAAAGATGGGGCGACAGTGGCGATTCCGAATGATCCGACCAACCTTGGGCGGGCGCTGTTACTGTTGCAAAAAGAGAAACTGATTACGTTGAAAGAAGGGAAAGGTTTACTGCCAACGGCATTGGATATTACCGATAACCCGCGTCATTTGCAGATAATGGAACTGGAGGGGGCACAGTTGCCGCGTGTACTGGACGACCCGAAAGTGGATGTGGCGATTATCAGCACGACTTATATTCAGCAAACCGGGCTTTCTCCGGTGCATGACAGCGTATTTATTGAAGATAAAAATTCGCCGTATGTGAACATTCTGGTGGCGCGGGAAGATAACAAGGATGCAGAAAACGTGAAGGAATTTTTGCAATCTTATCAATCACCAGAAGTTGCTAAAGCGGCAGAAACTATCTTTAACGGTGGCGCGGTGCCGGGCTGGTAATTATCAACCGCGCCGCGCCAGACGATCACATTTTTCTGGCGCGGCGGCGGGAATCCATTGAAATCAAAATCACCGATGACAGAATCAGCAGCGTTCCCAGCCAGTCAGGTAATGTGAAAGTGATCCCCAGCAACAGCAAAGAGAGCAGCGCGCTACTTAATGGTTCTGCACAGCTCAAAACGCTGGCTTTTGGCCCGCCAATTAACTGTGCGCCTTTCAGATACAGACTAAAGGTTAGCGAAGTTCCAATTACCACCAGATAGAAAAATGCCAGAATCAGGCTGCCATTAACCACGAAATTTGTTCCTTGTCCGGCATAAAAGGGCAACAGGATCAGACCTCCAATGAGCATACTCCAGCCGACCACTGGCAACGTGCCGTAACGGGAAATGAGCGTTGAGGGGTATGTTGTATAGAATGCGGCAGCAAATGCCGAGGCGATACCCCAGAATAACGCAGCAGGAGAGATCGATAATGACGTCGGATTACCGTGCGTCACCAATAAAAACGTACCAATCAGCGATGTCAGAATGGCGCAAAAAACCAGGATGCCGGGGCGTGATTTACGTACCAGTGAGAACCATGCCACGATAATCGTTGGTGATAAAAATTGCAGCACCGTTGCTGTAGCGGCATTGGATTTTTCAATTGTCAGTAAGAAAGTAAGCTGGACGGTCAGTGCGCCAACAACGGAAAAAATCAGCAGGCTGATGGCATCTTTATGATTTTTAATGATTGAGAAGACTTTATCGCCGTGGACAAAGGAGAGCGTTAGCAGAATAAAACCGGCAAATATCAGTCGCGTCATAGTCAGAAACTGCGATGACATCTGGCTTTGCTCCATGATGTATTGTGCGCAGACACCTGAACTTCCCCACAATACGGCGGCAATTAGAACGTTCAGCATCCCCTTTCTGGTGGAACCCATTTTTCCCCTCTACATACGGTTTTGTCATTTATGTATGCAGGCATGATAGCAAAAATGGCAAGGATGGCTCTGTTCATATAAGGCATATTTATGTTGCCTTTCAGCAATAGTTACGCATCTTGAGCAATAACAGGCAGACCATTGATACGTCTGACATTATTATCGCCAGCCAGAAGCAATCTGAAAATAAAATCGACCGTGAGGCTTTTATATTATCCTCGTCGGAATCATAAATATTTTTCTCATAAGTATCCTTCATAGTTTGCGTCGGTCGTTATTCAAAAGCATTGAAATCTCTTATCACGTCGCAACGAAATATTTTTGCATTAGCGTCGCTGACAAATAGCGTGGGTAATTTGATGAGGTCGAGCATTATTTTTATCTTTATGAAACGCGTGAAATGCTTATTAAACCGTCATGTTATGGCGTTATCATTTTTTTCTGACAGCATGTTACTGTTCGCTTTTTAAACGCGAAGAATGTTATGCAAATCCATAAAGTGATCAAACCCGAGTTTGTGAAGAAGTTTTCCTGTGTCGGACCTGACTGCCTGATTTCCTGTTGTCAGGGATGGCAAATAGATATCGACAAGAAAACTCATCATGATTACCTCAACGCACACCATCCGGAAATTTCCAGGCTGGCGAAAGAGAATTTGATGCTGGTGCGAAAAGGTAAACAAAGATATTCGAGAATTAAGCTGGACGCGCAGGGGCAGTGTCCGTTTCTCGACGAAAATAAACTCTGCCTGGTTCATCGCGAGCTGGGAGGCAACGCGCTTTCAGTTACCTGTTCTACTTATCCACGTTGTAAAAAGCACTACGCGGATACAACTCGTTATTCGATGACGCTTTCATGTCCGGAAGTAGCCCGGCTGGTATTGTTCGATGCCGACAGCATGTTAGTGCATGAACAAGATGAGCTGCTGGCGAAGGCGAAAAACAATATCATCGCCCGGCAGCAGCCGGTTAATCAGATCCAACAGATTGTGCATCTCTTTGCCTGGCACCTTCTACAGTCGCCATCGTTGAACGTTGAAGAGAACCTGATGGCGCTGGCACAGTTTATGGTTTACTTGCAACGCATTGAGTTCGATCTGCATCGCCATTTTGCGCAGGCCGAACAGTATCATCAGGAACTATTAAGCGAGCTGGCGGCAGGTATAAGTTTGATTCATCGCTCAACGTCAACGGAGTCGGTTGGATTGAAGGTGCGCGCGCTGTCGGCATTGGGTTCACTTATCGCGAATGAAGGCGCCAGGGATAACATTATCGCTGGGGTGCATCGGAAGATGGCAGTGTATTTAAACATTACAGCCAGCACGGATAAGCAGGATCTGGTCGATAAGTTTGCAGTTCTGGATAAGCAATGGCAGCAGCTTTGCCAGGATTCTATCCTCAGCGCCCCGCATGTATTGCGCAATTTACTGACCTACAAAATTTACCACTGTCATTTTCCGGATGCTGATTTCTCAACGATCATGCGCCAGGTTTACCGTTTAATCCTCGATTATTTCTATATAAAGCATTTGTTGAGTGTGACATCGCTGGAAGCAACTCCTGATGAGGCAACGGTGCTGAAGATTGTGGCGAGCCTTGCCGAGAAAACCTTGCATTCGCCAATTATCAATCAGCGGATGGATAAAGCGATTGACATGATCAATGCCGGGGACGATCTCTCCTGCCTGCTGTTGATTTGTTAAATTCGCCTGCCGGGGACTGGGTTAAGTCTTTGTCTGACATGTCGCCTCCGTTAAAATCAAATCCGTAATGCTATAACCCACGTAGTATGCCAGAGAACTGTATGTGAACAGTGTTATTTTGCTGATAACGCTGACGGATAGTGCTTCGCTACAATGTCATTCATCTTATCCACCAGTGCCAGTCACTTGAATGTGATATGCCCACTGCCTTTCTGGTAATAGCGGATGACAAATAAATCGTCATCAAATACCTACTCATGCGGGTGAGCACGAACGAAGTCCATAAACCGAATCGCAACGTCATGCCGGTTATCGGGGATGGGGTTGCCATCCAGCTGAAACCTATTGTTATACATCACATTTTAAACATTATGGGGGTGCTGAAGTTTTGACGGGAAAATAACACCCCCTAATGCACCCCAAAAACAACGTGATTTAGTTTGAAGTTGATTGACCTCAGAATACAAGGAAGGCTTGATATAAATGGGATTAAACGGGGATTTGTTGACGTCGGGAGAGTTCAGTAGAGGCATTTTGGCGGAAGATCACAGGAGTCGAACCTGCCCGGGACCGCTGGCGGCCCCAACTGGATTTGAAGTCCAGCCGCCTCACCGGAGACGACGATCTTCCGCGCCTCGATTGCTACATGGAGGCGGGGCGCATTATAGCTAGTTCCTCGCCTTATCACATCCCCCATCACACTTTTTTCCGTATCGTTTCGTCTTGCCATGATCCTTTTCACAGAAACCTTCAGCAAATCCATAAGTTACATTTTGGCGCTACCGCGATCACAGAAAACAAGAAACGTAAGTTGATAACAAAAAATAGCAATATCCGCACTCTTAAGGATGGTTTACTTTCGGGCTGTCTGACTGGCGCCTTCTTCACTTGTCATGCATGCGGTAACTAAAATTTCAGAACGAAAGGAACGGATTATGAAAATCAGCGATGGAAACTGGCTTATTCAACCTGGTCTTAATTTGATTCACCCCATCCAGGTTTTTGATGTTGAGCACCGGGGAAAGGAGATGGTGGTTTATGCCGCGCCGCGTGATGTGCGGGAGCGTACCTGGCAGTTGGATACGCCGCTGTTTACGCTGCGCTTTTTTTCACCTCAGGAAGGTGTGGTTGGCGTGCGGATTGAGCATTTTCAAGGGGCGCTGGATAGCGGTCCGCATTACCCGATTAATGTGTTGCATGACGTTCCGGTGGAGATGCAAAACACGAGTGAATATGCCGAGCTGAAGAGCGGTAATTTGAGTGTTCGCGTTACCAAAGGGGAATTCTGGTCGCTCGATTTTCTGCGCAATGGTGTGCGTATTACCGGTAGCCAGTTGAAAAATAACGGCTATATACAGGATACCAACACCAACCGTAGCTACATGTTTGAGCGGTTGGATCTCGGTGTCGGTGAAACGGTATACGGTCTGGGGGAACGCTTCACTGCGCTGGTGCGTAACGGTCAGACGGTGGAAACCTGGAACCGTGATGGCGGAACCAGCACCGAACAGGCGTACAAAAACATCCCGTTCTATATCACCAACCGTGGCTACGGTGTGCTGGTTAATCATCCGCAGTGCGTCTCGTTTGAAGTGGGATCGGAGAAAGTCTCCAAAGTACAGTTCAGCGTTGAGGGTGAATATCTCGAATACTTTGTTATCGATGGCCCGACGCCGAAAGCGGTGCTCGATCGTTATACCCGTTTTACCGGGCGTCCGGCGTTGCCGCCAGCATGGTCCTTTGGTTTGTGGTTAACGACTTCATTTACCACTAATTATGATGAAGCAACGGTAAACAGCTTTATCGACGGCATGGCGGAACGGAATCTGCCGCTACATGTTTTCCACTTCGACTGTTTCTGGATGAAAGCTTTCCAGTGGTGCGATTTTGAGTGGGATCCGGTAACTTTCCCTGACCCGGAAGGGATGATCCGCCGCCTGAAAGCGAAAGGGCTGAAAATCTGCGTCTGGATTAACCCCTATATAGGGCAAAAATCCCCGGTATTTAAAGAGTTGCAAGAGAAAGGATATTTACTCAAATGCCCGGACGGCTCGTTATGGCAATGGGATAAATGGCAGCCAGGTCTGGCGATTTATGACTTTACCAACCCAGATGCCTGCAAATGGTACGCCGATAAACTGAAAGGCCTGGTAGCGATGGGCGTCGATTGCTTTAAGACCGACTTTGGCGAACGTATTCCAACAGACGTTCAGTGGTTTGACGGTTCCGATCCGCAGAAAATGCATAACCATTATGCATACATCTACAACGAACTGGTGTGGAACGTGCTCAAGGAAACCGTCGGCGAGGAAGAAGCCGTCTTGTTTGCCCGCTCGGCCTCCGTCGGTGCGCAGAAATTCCCGGTACACTGGGGTGGCGACTGTTACGCTAACTACGAATCAATGGCGGAAAGCCTGCGCGGTGGTTTGTCTATTGGCCTTTCTGGTTTTGGTTTCTGGAGCCACGATATCGGTGGCTTTGAGAACACCGCTCCGGCGCACGTTTACAAACGCTGGTGCGCATTTGGTTTGCTCTCCAGCCATAGCCGTTTACATGGCAGCAAATCTTATCGTGTGCCGTGGGCTTATGATGATGAATCCTGCGATGTCGTGCGCCATTTCACTCAGCTTAAATGCCGTATGATGCCGTATCTGTACCGCGAAGCCGCTCGTGCTAACGCGCTGGGTACGCCGATGATGCGCGCAATGGTGATGGAGTTCCCGGACGATCCGGCCTGTGATTATCTTGACCGTCAATACATGTTGGGCGACAGCGTGATGGTTGCGCCAGTGTTCTCTGAAGTGGGCGATGTACAGTTTTATCTGCCAGAAGGTCGCTGGACGCATCTGTGGCATAACGATGAAACAGAAGGCAGCCGTTGGCATAAACAGCAGCATGATTTTCTTAGTTTGCCGGTTTACGTGCGTGACAACACCTTACTGGCGCTGGGGAACAATGACCAACGCCCCGACTACGCGTGGCATGAAGGCACGGCTTTCCAGCTTTTTAATCTGCAAGACGGGCATGAAGCTGTCTGTGAAGTGCCCGCCGCCGATGGTTCGGTGATCTTCACCCTGAAAGCGGCGCGTACTGGCAATACGATTACCGTGACAGGCGCGGGCGAGGCGAAGAACTGGACACTGTGCTTGCGTAATATTGCGAAAGTAAATGGTTTGCAAGGCGGTTCGCAGACCGGAACTGAGTTGGGTGTGGTGGTGTCGCCAGTGGGTAACTCACTGACAATTATGCTGTAATTTGTTGAAAAAATGCCGGGTACGGCTATGTCGTGCCCGGCGAGATTGATTTTTACTGCACTGGCTCCGTTGACGTGACTTCGCCACTAGAAACTACGCCAGCATTCATGGTTTGGGTTACCTGCTGCTTTTCAGCGTTCACAGCATGGAGTTGTCCGTTAACCGTGGGTTTTAGCGGTACATCGGTCTGGATATCGCCGCTGGCGGTGAGCTGAATATTGCCATCGCCCGTAATAGGTAACTCTGGCCATCCCCACTGTTGCAAAATGTTCATCGGCACACCGCGTCCGTTCAGGCTGATATGGGTCTGGCGCTGCGGCGTTTGTGAGACACTGGCAGTGGCTTCAAGAATGCCTTTCTCGGTAAATGCGCTAAGTTCGCTTATATTCACCGTGCTGCTATTGGCGGTTAGCGCCAGCGACGGACGACGAACGTCGACACGATTGAACGTTGCGGCGGCGGCATTCAGGTTCGCCGTGCCACTCCACACCCCCCACTTATGCTCGGCAACCAGCGTCAGATTCGCGCCATAACCATCCAGCGCGGTGAGCTGCCACGGAAAGTCAGGGTCGATATCAATGATCAGGTTGCGGCTGGCGCTAAATCTCTTCAGTTGCAGAGTGTTTAACCAGGCGGGAGTTTGCTGCATCCACAACTGTTGCCAGTTTTTCGGCAAGGTAAATTCCAGCCCGACAATCGCTGCGTCGTCGAGGAGCAGCGTTTTTCCATCGCGTTGCCAGTTCCCTGACGTTCGTACCATTCCGCCTTCCCAACGGCTGGTAAACTGGCGAAGCGCGACGCCCTGTGGGGAAAACTCCGCGTTCATAATGGGGTCAAATAAATGCAGCGAACCATAAATAAACTCGCTGGCGTTCATTGACAGCTTGCCTTCCTGCGTCTGCCAGTCATCTTTAATGAAGGTCATGTTGCGCAAGCTGAGATCGAGGTCGGTCACCGCCCAGTCCGGACCTTGCAGGCGAGCGTCGATCACTTCAAGGCGGCCAATCTGCAACGACGGGACAGAGCGCAAAGGTGCAAAGAAATCGGTCAGAGATTTTTCGCTTTGCAGACGGATATCGGCCAGGCGCAGATTTTCTACCTGCCAGCTACCATCGGCATTACGCTGCGCATTACCAGTTAATGAACCACGGGCGATATCGGCGCCCAGATTCGTAAGCGTGACGCGATCGTTATCAATAGTGCCTTCAATCAGTACATTGGTAGCAGCAACATCGTTGAGCGACAGAGAGCCGGCACTGAACTGAATTTGAGCCTTCGTGCCCAGGACTTTACCGGCTTCCGGCGACCACGGAACGACGCCGCCATTTACTCGCTGTGCGCTGAGATTCCACTCGCTATTGGGACTGTTAAACGCCATATCACGCAGTTGCAGACGATCCGCTTTGAACGGTAACGGCGCGGTCTGGTCGGTGAGATTCAACGTCCCGTTTTCCAGCAGGATAGTATCGACATGGCGTGGTTCGCTCAGTTGCCGACTACTTAGCGCAATATCGACACTTTTCGCCACCAGAGTGGCGGGTTGACCATCGCGACCGAATGTGACGTTCTCCAGCACGATATGAGATGGTGCGGAAAACCGGTGATCCATCGCTCCGAAGGTCAAATGATAGTCGCTATTCCTGGAAATCCATGCGCTGATATGCTCTGCTCCCCAGCGGGTTTGCAGCAGGAAATAGAGGCCAGCGATCGCCACGAATAGCGCGATGAAAATGTAGAGAAGCAGCTTCCCAATAAATTTCATGGTCTTCCATCCCGTGAAATGCACATAAGGGAGTTATGCACGATTTACGCGCATTCCTCAAGGCGGGAATGGAGAAAGCGAGTGGCTACGGCGGTAAAGAATTTTACCGCCGTGAGTGGATTACTGTTTTTCTGGCGGGAAAATCAGGTTCAGCACAATGGCAGTGATACCGCCAGCGGCGATCCCGGAGGAGAGCAGGTTTTTCAGCCAGTCAGGGGCAAACTGCAAAATCAGCGGCTGCTGAGAAACGCCCAGACCGACCGCCAGCGACAGCGCGATAATCAGAATGGCCCGACGATTCAGCGGTTCACGAGAAACGATACGCACACCTGATGCGGCGATAGTACCAAACATCACCAGCGTAGCGCCGCCAAGTACCGGCTCCGGAATATGCTGCACAAAACCGCTCACAGCCGGGAACAGGCCGAGCACAATCAGCATCAGTGCGACGACAAAACCGACATAACGGCTGGCAACACCGGTCAACTGGATCACACCGTTGTTCTGCCCGAAGCAGGAGTTCGGGAAGGTGTTAAACACCGCCGATACAAACGAGTTCAGGCCGTTTGCCAGTACGCCGCCTTTCAGGCGTTTCATGTACAGCGGACCGGAAACCGGTTGTTCGGAAACGTCGGAGGTGGCGGTGATATCGCCAATAGTTTCCAGCGAGGTGATCATAAAGACCAGCATCAGCGGCAACAGCAAACTCCATTCAATACCAAGCCCGTAATAGAGCGGTGTTGGCACCATAATCAGTTCTTGCGTCATCGGCTCGTTGCTTTCTGGCAACATGCCCATAAACCACGCCAGCGCATATCCGGCTGCCATCGCAATCACCAGCGAGGCCACGCGTAAGTAAGGGTTACGTTGACGGTTAAGCAGAATGATTAAAGCTAAGACCACGCCCGCCAGCAGCAAGTTTTTCGGCGCGCCAAAGGTGTTATCGTTCATGGCCGCATAACCGCCGCCAATGGACGTTAACCCAACCTGTATTAGCGACAGGCCGATAATCATTACTACGACGCCAGAAACCAGAGGCGTAATAATGCGGCGCGCCAGATGTAAAACGCGGGAGATTACCATTTCGGTGCAACTTGCCAGCATCAGTGTGCCGAAGAGCGCCGCCATCATGGTAGGAACATCGGCGCCACCGGTCTTCAGTGCCGTTCCGCCCATAATTAGCGGAGCAACGAAGTTAAAGCTGGTGCCCTGAATAGACAATAACCCGGAACCAACCGGCCCCCAGGCTTTAATCTGAATAATCGACGCCACACCGGAAGCAAACAGCGACATACTAATAATGTGTTGCGTGTCCTGTGCTGGTAAACCCAGCGCCTGGCAAATTAACAGTGCTGGCGTGATTACCGCGACAAACATCGCCAGCAGATGCTGACAGGCGGCAAACAGAGTTTGAGCAAGCGGCGGACGATCTTCAAGACGATAAATCAGTTCGCTGTTTTGAGTCTGCGCAACCGGTTGCGCATTTTCTGACTCTAGGGTGGAAACAGACATCGAAAACAATCCCGTGGTGGCAAAGCGGGCATTTTAGCTGACCGAAAGGTAAAAGCAAACGTTTGCCATGCATTCTTCTAAATATTTAAATGCGATAAATGCACTTTTTTATATAACTTTTGGTTGTTTTCTGCTTAAAATCCATGCCATTTTTTTATTTTCAGCTGAGAATTCGAACCGGGATAGCATGACTCGATACTCGTCATATTTCGCCCTAATGCACATGCGCGATGAAGTATGACGAGTGTGAAAGAGTGGTGCGGACACAAAGGAGTAACTATGTTTCATCTCGATACTTTAGCAACGCTTGTTGCAGCAACCCTGACGTTGCTGCTCGGGCGCAAGTTGGTCCATTCCGTCTCCTTTCTGAAGAAATACACCATACCTGAACCGGTTGCCGGAGGGTTGCTGGTGGCACTGGCGCTGCTGGTGCTGAAAAAAAGTATGGGCTGGGAAGTCAATTTTGATATGTCCCTGCGCGATCCGTTGATGCTGGCATTCTTCGCAACCATTGGTCTGAATGCCAATATTGCCAGCCTGCGTGCCGGTGGGCGTGTGGTGGGGATTTTCCTCATCGTGGTTGTTGGCTTACTGGTGATGCAAAATGCCATCGGCATTGGGATGGCTAGCCTGTTAGGGCTTGATCCGCTGATGGGGCTGCTGGCCGGTTCTATTACGCTTTCCGGCGGCCACGGTACAGGTGCTGCGTGGAGTAAATTGTTCATTGAACGTTATGGCTTCACCAACGCGACGGAAGTGGCGATGGCTTGTGCAACGTTTGGTCTGGTGTTGGGCGGCTTGATTGGGGGGCCGGTGGCGCGGTATCTGGTGAAGCACTCCACCACGCCAAACGGTATTCCGGATGACCAGGAAGTCCCAACGGCGTTTGAAAAGCCGGACGTTGGGCGCATGATCACCTCGCTGGTGCTGATTGAAACCATCGCTCTTATCGCGATTTGTCTGACGGTGGGGAAAATTGTTGCGCAACTTTTGGCTGGCACAGCTTTTGAATTGCCAACCTTCGTTTGCGTGCTGTTTGTGGGTGTGATTCTGAGTAACGGTCTGTCAATGATGGGCTTTTACCGCGTCTTTGAGCGTGCGGTATCGGTGTTGGGTAACGTAAGTCTGTCGTTGTTCCTGGCGATGGCGTTGATGGGGCTGAAACTTTGGGAGCTGGCTTCGCTGGCGCTGCCGATGCTGGCGATTCTGGTCGCACAGACCATCTTCATGGCGTTGTACGCCATCTTTGTCACCTGGCGCATGATGGGCAAAAACTACGATGCGGCGGTGCTGGCTGCGGGTCACTGTGGTTTTGGCCTTGGTGCAACGCCCACGGCAATTGCCAACATGCAGGCGATTACCGAACGCTTTGGCCCGTCGCACATGGCCTTCCTGGTGGTGCCGATGGTCGGTGCGTTCTTTATCGATATCGTTAACGCGCTGGTGATTAAGCTGTATTTGATGTTGCCGATTTTTGCGGGGTAACCGATGAAGCGGCGGTATAAGTGCCGCCGCAACAAAGATAAATGCCTGATACGCTTCGCTTATCTGGCCTACGTAATAATTCTCAATTTATTGATTTTGTGAGTTTTTTTGTAGGCCGGATAAGGCGTTCACGCCGCATCCGGCAGGAAGGTAGATCAATCTAAACGGCAGTCTTCTCTCCGCCGTCTTTTACGCATTCGAGTAACGTTCTGTTTCTGGCATCCAGCGTTCTATCAGGGCTTTTGCCTGTTGTGGGTAACGTTCATGAATATGCCGTGCCAGGCGCTGAACTTCCGGGATCATGGCCTGATCGCGCAGTAAATCTGCCACTTTAAATTCGGCATTACCCGTCTGACGCGTACCTAACAGTTCGCCAGGACCGCGAATCTCTAAATCTTTCTGTGCAATCACAAATCCGTCGCTGCTGTCACGCAGCACTTGCAGGCGAATTTGCGCCGTTTTGGAGAGTGGCGTTTTGTAGAGCAGCACGCAGTGGGAAGCCACCGCGCCACGTCCCACGCGCCCGCGAAGCTGGTGTAACTGCGCCAGACCCAGACGCTCCGGGTTTTCGATAATCATCAGACTGGCGTTAGGCACATCAACACCGACTTCAATAACGGTAGTGGCAACCAGCAGGTGTAGCTCACCTTGTTTAAACGACGCCATCACCGCCTGCTTCTCGGCAGGTTTCATCCGCCCATGTACCAGGCCAACATTCAACTCTGGTAGCGCCAGTTTCAACTCTTCCCACGTGGCTTCGGCTGCCTGCGCTTCCAGTAATTCCGATTCTTCAATCAATGTACAAACCCAGTACGCCTGACGACCTTCAGTCATGCATGCGTGACGCACACGGTCAATGATGTCGTTACGACGCGTATCCGGGATTGCCACTGTCGTCACCGGGGTACGCCCTGGCGGCAGTTCATCAATGACCGAGGTATCGAGATCGGCATAGGCGGTCATTGCCAGCGTGCGGGGGATCGGCGTGGCGGTCATGATCAACTGATGCGGATGGAACCCTTGCTGCTGGCCTTTCTCCCATAACGCCAGGCGTTGATGCACACCAAAACGATGCTGTTCGTCGATAATCACCAGCGCCAGACCGTTAAATTGCACCTGTTCCTGGAAGATGGCGTGCGTACCAACAATCATCTGCACCTGACCGCTGGCGATGGCTTCTTGCTGAGCCAGTCGTGCTTTACCTTTCTGTTTACCGGCGAGCCAGCCCACTTCGATACCGAGCGGCTCAAACCAGTTGCGAAAGTTATTGGCGTGCTGTTCGGCGAGCAACTCGGTTGGTGCCATCAGCGCCACCTGTTTCCCGTGAGCAATTGCACGCAGCGCGGCAAGGGCAGCAACCAGCGTTTTACCGGAACCTACATCGCCTTGCACCAGACGCATCATCGGAACATCGAGCGCCATATCGCGCTCGATTTCCGCCACCACACGTGCCTGAGCACCCGTTGGTTTGAACGGTAAGGCGGCAAGGAGTTTATTTTTCAGCGAGTCATTGGCGCTAAGCGGTTGGGCATGAAAACGTTGTGCTCCAGCGCGTAACGCCAACATACTGAGGTTGTGCGCCAGCAGTTCTTCCAGAATCAGACGACGTTGTGCCGGATGCTGCCCGCTTTCCAGATCGCTAAGTTGCAGCGTCGGCGGCGGGCGATGCAGAGTTCTCAAGGCTTCCGGCAGCGTCATCATCCCCTGTGACAGTTCCGGCGGCAACAGTTCTTCAATAGCGCAGGTATCCAGCAGATCCAGCGCCTGGTCGGTTAATTTACGTAGCGTTGCCTGTTTAACGCCTTCAGTCGTTGGGTAAACCGGCGTGAGCGTTTCCTGTAGCTCCGGAGTACTGAGATCACCCTGTACGCGATATTCCGGATGGATCATCTCCGCGCCATATTTGCCGCGCTTTGCTTCGCCGTAGGCCAGCACACGTCGTCCCGTCGCCAGGCTATTTTTCATCGCCGCGCTGAAGTTGAAAAAGCGCATGGTGAGAATGCCGGAACCGTCGCTAATCTGGCAGGTCATCATCCGTCGACCGCCGAAGGAGATATTACAGTTCAGCACTTCGCCTTCAACCGTGGCATAAACGCCGGGTAACAGCTCGCCAATGGGATAAAGATGGGTGCGATCTTCGTAGCGCAGGGGGAGGTGTAAGAGTAAATCCTGCACGGTATGCAGGTTGATTTTCGCCAGCTTGTTACTTTGTGCCGCGCCAACGCCCGTTAGGGAACTGAGCGGGACAGCATCTAACAGGCGACCTTTCATCGCACTTACCCTGCAGCCTGCATGGTGGCCCACCAGTCGGCATCAGCTTCGATCTCGCCTTGCTGATTGACGTGGGGGTAAGGCAGGCCTTTGCGTTTTGCGACTTTCGCCAGCACCGGATAGCCGCCTTCAAACAGCAGGCGTTGTTGTTCTGATTCCGGTAACATGCTGTTTTCACGAAGGTACATGCCTGCGTTTTGCCGCTGACGCTGGGCTTCGTAAAGAATGAGTGCCGATGCGACGGAGACGTTCAGCGACTGCACCATGCCGATCATCGGGATAATGATGTCCTGATCCGCCAGTGCTAACGCTTCCTGCGTGATGCCCGTTTTCTCCTGACCCATCAAAATACAGGTCGGGCGGGTGTAATCAATTTCGCGAAAATCGACGGCGTTATCAGAAAGATGTGTAGCCAGAATCTGCATTCCCTGGCCTTTCAGATGGGCGACGGCATCGCCAATGGTGCGGTGCGTTTTCACCTGTACCCAACTGTTGCTGCCAGCCGCAGCCGAAGCCATAGTGCGCATCCGGCTGCCAGGCCAGACGGCATGAACTTCATGTACGCCAACGGCATCTGCGGTACGAATAATCGCAGAAACGTTATGGGGTTTGTGAACCTGTTCCATGCAGACGGTCAGGTCAGGCTGCCGCCTGGCGAGCATTTCACAGATGCGTGCATAACGTGTTGGGTTCATAAAACATTAATTTCTGTTTCGGGTGACTTTAATCACGTCTGGCATCACACGGATTTTGCGCATGATATTTGCCAGATGTACGCGATCCCGGGCGGTCAGGCGAATAAAGGCACTATAGACGCGACCATCTTTCTCTTCCGTATTCAAACTTTGAATATTGGAATTGGTTGTGTTGATCGCCGCAGTCAGGTTTGCCAGCGCACCCTGATGGTTGAACATTTCCACCTTGATTTCAGTAATGAACTCCTGCGCCGTTTCTTTATCCCATTCTACAGCCATAAACTTCTCTGGCTCTTTCTGGTAGCCACGGATGTTACGGCAGGACTCATGGTGGATCACCAGACCTTTACCGGGGCTAACGTGGGCGATGATCGGGTCGCCGGGAATAGGGCGGCAGCATTTCGCAAAAGTGATCAACACGCCATCAGCGCCTTTAATCGGCAGATGCCCGTGGCTTTGGGTTGCTGGTGGAATGGAACCGTCTCCCTGCTGGAGATTCTTCGCTACCACTACGCTCATTGCATTGCCAAGACCGATTTCTGCCAGCAAATCGTCAAGTGTCGCCAGTTTCATGCGATCCAGTTCGCGCTGAATATTTTCCTGCGGGATTTCATTCAGCTTACGGCTGCCACCCAACGCGTGGTTGAGCAGGCGACGCCCCAGGCTAACGGAATCATCACGCTTGAGGTTTTTCAGCAACTGGCGGATTTTGGCGCGTGCTTTCGAGCTGACGACAAAGTTCAGCCAGGCGGCATTCGGGCGAGCGCCCGGCGCGGTAATGATTTCAACGGTTTGTCCGCTGGAGAGTGGCTGCGACAGCGGGTAAGGCTGGCGATCAACTCGCGCACCCACGCAGGCATGACCGATATCGGTATGCACCGCGTACGCGAAATCGACAGGCGTGGCACCGGCAGGCAGTTCGACAATGCGCCCTTCCGGTGTGAAAACGTAAATCTCATCCGGGAAGAGATCGGATTTAACGCTCTCGATAAATTCAAATGAGCTACCGGCGCTCTGTTGAAGCTCCAGCAAGCTCTGCATCCAACGCTGGGCGCGGATTTGCGCAGTGGTGCTGGTCTCGCCGTGCTCTTTATAAGCCCAGTGTGCGGCAACACCCATCTCCGCCATTTGATCCATATCTTCGGTACGGATCTGGACTTCAACCGGCACGCCGTGGGGGCCAATCATCGAGGTGTGCAAAGACTGATAGCCGTTCGCTTTTGGAATGGCGATATAGTCTTTCACGCGACCTGGACGCGGCTTATACAGGCTGTGCATCTGGCCGAGCACGCGATAACAGGTATCGGAATCATTGACGATCACGCGGAAGGCGTAGATATCCATGATTGAGTGAAAACGCTGCTCTTTGAGCACCATTTTGCAGTAAATCGAATAAAGATGTTTCTCGCGACCACTGACGCGGCACGGTATTCCCGCTTCCTGCAAGCGCCCTTCGATTTCTGAGAGGATTTTTTGGATCATCTCTTTACGGTTACCGCGCGCGGCTTTCACCACTTCTTTAATCACGCGGTAACGGTTGGGATACAGCGCCTCAAAACCCAACTCTTCGAGTTCGGTTTTAATGTGGTGGATACCTAAACGGTGTGCCAGCGGGCTGTATATTTCGAGAGTTTCACGGGCGATGCGGCGACGTTTGTCCGGGCGAAGTGAGCCCAGCGTGCGCATGTTGTGGGTACGGTCTGCGAGTTTGATGAGGATGACGCGGATATCCTGCACCATCGCCATAATCATCTTGCGAAAGTTTTCGGCTTGCGCCTCTTTCTTATCGCGGAACTTGAGTTTATCAAGTTTCGACACCCCCTCTACCAGCTCGGCGACGCTTTTGCCAAAAAGCTGTTCCATGTCCTGGTAGGTGGCGGGAGTATCTTCAATCACGTCATGAAGTAGCGCCGCCATTAGCGTTTCATAGTCGAGTTTCATCTCGGCCAGAATGCAGGCAACCGCTACCGGGTGCGTGATATAGGGTTCACCGCTTGAACGTGTTTGCCCCTCGTGAGCATCACGTGCAACGAGATACGCCTGCCGCAGACGCTTAATTTGGTCTTCTGGCAGGTAGTTTTGAATCAGTTGATTCAGGCTTTCAAACAGATACAAGGGCGACCCGCTTTGTGATTAACGACGACCTTCAGCAATAGCGGTAACGGCTTGAATTTCAGCGGCTTCCTGCTCTTGCTGTTCCTGGCGTTCGCGAACGTCGAGGATCTGGTTGTTGATCAGACCTTCTTCGATTTCGCGCAGCGCGATTACTGTGGTTTTATCGTTTTCTTCCGGTACTAGCGGATCCTTTCCGCCTACCTGCATCTGACGAGCGCGACGCGCGGCGACCAGTACCAGGTCAAAACGGTTACCAATTTTCTCTACAGCGTCCTGAACAGTTACGCGTGCCATACTTAAAAAGCTCCACAGGTGAAGAAATGACTGGGCATGATACTGAAAGAAGGTTCAGTCTGCCAACAATTTGCTGATTAAAGCGTCATGACGTTGCTTTTGGCGACTCATGCGCAAGCGTTCGGCGCGAATAATGGTCTTCAGATCACCCAGTGCGGTGTCAAAATCATCATTCACAATCAAATAATCATATTCGGCGTAATGGCTCATTTCTGCAACTGCTTGCGCCATACGCTTTGCAATGACCTCTTCGCTGTCCTGACCGCGACCGCGTAGACGGCGATCCAGCTCGATTTTGGACGGCGGTAAAATAAAGATACTACGCGCATGTGGCATCTTCTGGCGAATTTGTTGCGCGCCCTGCCAGTCGATATCCAGAAAAACATCTACGCCACTTGCCAGTACTTGCTCAATGGCTTCGCGCGAAGTGCCATAGTAATTACCGAACACTTCCGCGTGCTCAAGGAATGCATCTCTGCTAATCATCTCTTTAAATTCATCATGATTAACAAAGAAGTAATGCTCACCGTGTACTTCACCTGGACGCGGTGCGCGCGTGGTGTGTGAAACAGAAACCTGGGTGTCATACAACGGTTGGGTTTTTAATAAAGCCTGAATCAGGCTGGATTTACCCGCGCCACTGGGGGCAGAAACAATATAAAGCGTGCCTTGAGCCATGAGTATCTTTCGTATGTGATTAGCGAAATAAAGCCTACATACGAGCTTATTATACACGGCGCGGTCACGTGACGTAGCCCTCGCTCATACTTTTTGCGCAAAGTTGTTGCGTTTTGCGTAGCTGTTTCCGCAATTCCCTGTCATTTACTGCAATCAGAACGATTCTCTGGAAGCGTCCTCGCACACTTCGTTTTTGCCACTCGGATTTACATTCACCACGTTGTATACCTGCCCGCCTGACTACAGCGGAGGTGATGATGAAAGTATGGATAGCGGTATTAATGGGGATTTTGTGCTGGCAATCATCGGCGCAGGCGGTCTGCCCAGCCTGGTCGCCCGCCAGAGCGCATGAAGAAATTTCCCGCCTGCAACAACAAATAAAACAGTGGGACGATGGTTACTGGAGAGTAGGAAAAAGTGATGTGGAAGACAGTGTTTACGATCAGATAAGTGCCCGTCTTACGCAGTGGCAACGTTGTTTTGGTGAAGAGACGCATCGTGACGCCATGATGCCGCTTTTAAACGGCACGGTTATCCATCCGGTTGCGCATACGGGCGTACGTAAAATGGCGGATAAAAATGCGTTAAGACTGTGGATGCGTGAACGCAGCGATCTTTGGGTGCAACCAAAAGTTGATGGTGTTGCGGTAACTCTGGTCTACCGTGAGGGAAAACTGATTAAAGCGATCAGTCGTGGTAATGGCCTGAAGGGCGAAGACTGGACGCAGAAAGTTCGCTCGATTCCTTCTGTACCACAATCCGTCAGCGGACCTTTAGCCAACAGTACGCTGCAGGGCGAAATATTTCTCCAGCGTGAGGGGCATATCCAACAACAAATGGGGGGAATGAATGCGCGCTCGAAAGTCGCGGGCATGATGATGCGGCAGAATAATACTGACGCGCTAAATTCACTTGGCGTGTTTATCTGGGCGTGGCCGGATGGACCGCAGTTAATGACCGAGCGATTGCAACAGCTTGCAACCGCAGGGTTTAGTCTGACGCAGATGTACACTCGCGCAGTCAAAAATGCTGATGAGGTTGAGCGGATACGTAATGAGTGGTGGAAAACAGCGTTACCCTTTGTTACCGATGGTGTCGTTGTACGAGCGGCGAAAGAACCCGAATCCATCCATTGGCTACCGGGTCAGGCGAATTGGTTGGTGGCGTGGAAATATCAACCCGTGGCACAGGTTGCCGAAGTGAATGCGATTCAGTTTGCGGTGGGTAAGAGCGGCAAAATATCGGTGGTGGCGTCACTCGCGCCTGTCATGCTGGATGATAAAAAAGTTCAGCGGGTGAATATTGGTTCCGTCAGACGCTGGCAGGAGTGGGACATTGCGCCTGGCGATCAAATTCTCATAAGTCTTGCCGGTCAGGGTATTCCACGCATTGACGATGTGGTCTGGCGCGGAACGGAACGTACTAAACCAATGCCGCCAGAAAATCGCTTTAATTCGTTGACCTGCTACTTTGCTTCTGATGTTTGTCAGGAGCAATTCATTTCACGGCTAGTCTGGCTGGGGTCAAAACAGGTTTTGGGGCTGGATGGCATTGGTGAGGCCGGCTGGCGCGCGCTGCATCAGACTCATCGCTTTGAGCATATCTTTTCCTGGCTTTTATTAACGCCAGAGCAATTACAGAACACGCTGGGGATCGCGAAAAGTAAAAGTGCGCAGTTATGGCATCAGTTTAATCTGGCACGTAAGCAGCCTTTTACCCGCTGGGTGATGGCAATGGGAATACCCTTAACCCAGGCGGCGCTTAACGCCAGCGATTCCAGCACCTGGGAGCAAGTTTTGCAGAGAAGCGAACAGCATTGGCGGCAACTGCCAGAGACAGGACCTCGTCGTGCCAGCCAGGTTATTGAATGGAAAGATAATGGGCAAATCAAGATGCTGGGCAACTGGCTGGCTGCCCAGCAGGTCACAGGTTTTGTGCCTTAGTGACCTTCGTGGCTGTAGTAAAAGACGGGTAAACCCAGCTTAAGACGCAGCGCCAGCAAGCGAGCGAAAAAGCCAAACACCAGAGTGGAAATAATCACCACATCATGGTTAGAGACGTAGTGTTGCAACGCGATATAGAGTACGGCGGAGGCAAATGAAACCCCAGCATACAGCTCTTTCTGAAAGACCAGCGGGATGCGTTTACAGAACATGTCTCGCAAAACGCCGCCAAACACGCCGGTCGTCACCGCTGCGACAACGGCAATGATCGAACCGTGCCCCATATCCAGCGCGACTTGTGCACCAATAATAGAAAAAACTACCAGCCCGAGCGCATCAAGCACCAGAAAGACTTTGCGCAGATAAGGCATCACCGGGGCAACAATAGTGGTCAGTACGGCGGCTGTGGCAACAATAATCACATATTCCGGATGCTTGACCCAACCGAGCGGATAGTGGCCTAAAAGAATATCCCGCACTGAGCCACCACCGATTGCGGTGGCGGTCGCAATGATAATTACGCCAAATGTATCCATTCGGCGTCGCCCAGCCGCCAGCGCCCCCGTCATGGCTTCGGCGGTAATACCAACCAAATACAAAATGTGTAACAGCATGGTTCTCTCCCTAAAAATCTGTCTGGCAGGGTAGCGATTTGTGTGCATCGTCACGATTGAGATTTTTTAAGGTGAGTTTAGATTGATAATTTATAGTTATGTGAAATTGGTGCTTTCTGCAAAGCTAATGCATTTTTCTGATGTTGTGTTAAGAAAAATGCATTAGAAAAAGTATGGGATTTTTGACGTTTTTTAGGTAGATGTATGTAGAGCCGCTGAAATTAACAACGGCCTACAATGCTGTGTCGCTTACTCAATATTCTGGATCTGTTCGCGCATCTGCTCAATCAACACCTTCAACTCAATCGCGGAGTTCGTCACTTCGGCATTGATAGATTTCGAAGCAAGAGTGTTCGACTCGCGGTTGAACTCTTGCATCATAAAGTCCAGACGACGACCAACGGCTTCTTTTTTCTTGAGAATGTTGTAGGTCTCTTTGACATGCGCTTCGAGGCGATCCAGTTCTTCGGCAACATCAATTCGTTGCGCCAGCAGCACCAGCTCTTGCTCCAGACGATTGTTCTCCAGCTGAACCTGAGCATCTTCCAGCTTCGCGACCAGACGTTCACGCTGCCATTGCAGAATTTCCGGCATATGGGCGCGCACTTTAGCTACTTCGGCGGTGACGCCTTCCAGACGCTGCTCGATCAACGCTTTCAGCGCCTGACCTTCGGTTTCGCGCGCGACGATAAAGTCGTCCAGCGTACCATCAAGAGCAGCAAGAATTTCAGCGGCAATAGCGTCGAGATCCTGTTCCTGGGCTGCCATTACGCCCGGCCAGCGCAGAATATCAACCGGGTTTATTTCCCCTTCGTCGCTCTGCATTTTTACCCAGTTCGCAGCAGTTACCAGCTGTTTAGCCAGTTTTTCGTTGAGAATCAGTTCTCCTTGTGCGCTGACATCTGGCTCATAGCGCAGGGTACATTCCACTTTACCGCGCGTCAGGCGAGAACGAATACGCTCGCGAACGACAGGTTCCAGGCTACGGAACTGCTCCGGCAGACGAAAGTAAGTTTCCAGATAACGCTGGTTTACCGAGCGCATTTCCCAGGTTGCGCTCCCCCATTCACCCTTGATTTCACGCCGGGCGTAGGCGGTCATACTGCGGATCATAGACGTTCCTGTTTATAAAAGGAGAGGTGGAAGGATTATAGCCATCGATGCCTTGTCAGGATAGGAATAACCGCCGGAAGTCCGTATAATGCGCAGCCACATTTGTTTCAAGCCGGAGATTTCAATATGCGTCCAGCAGGCCGTAGCAATAATCAGGTGCGCCCCGTTACCCTGACTCGTAACTATACAAAACATGCAGAAGGCTCGGTGCTGGTCGAATTTGGCGATACCAAAGTGTTGTGTACCGCCTCTATTGAAGAAGGCGTGCCTCGTTTCCTGAAAGGTCAGGGGCAAGGCTGGATCACCGCAGAATACGGTATGCTGCCGCGCTCCACGCATACCCGTAACGCTCGTGAAGCAGCGAAGGGGAAGCAGGGTGGACGCACAATGGAAATTCAGCGTCTGATCGCCCGTGCATTGCGTGCGGCGGTTGATTTGAAAGCGTTGGGTGAGTTCACCATTACGCTGGATTGCGACGTACTTCAGGCCGATGGCGGCACGCGCACTGCTTCAATCACTGGTGCCTGCGTGGCGCTGGCAGATGCACTGAATAAGCTGGTTGAGAATGGCAAACTGAAAACCAATCCGATGAAAGGCATGGTGGCAGCGGTTTCGGTGGGTATCGTTAACGGCGAAGCGATTTGCGATCTGGAATACGTCGAAGACTCTGCCGCAGAAACGGATATGAACGTAGTGATGACCGAAGATGGGCGCATCATTGAGGTTCAGGGTACGGCGGAAGGCGAGCCGTTCACTCACGAAGAACTCCTCACCTTGTTGGCGTTGGCTCGAGGGGGAATCGAATCCATTGTAGCGACGCAGAAAGCGGCGCTGGCAAACTGATTTTTAAGGCGACTGATGAGTCGCCTTTTTTTTGTCTGTAGAAAAGTAAGATGAGGAGCGAAGGCATGAAACCATATCAGCGCCAGTTTATTGAATTTGCGCTTGGCAAACAGGTATTAAAGTTTGGCGAGTTTACGCTGAAATCCGGGCGCAAAAGCCCCTATTTCTTCAACGCCGGGCTGTTTAATACCGGGCGCGATCTGGCACTGTTAGGCCGTTTTTACGCTGAAGCGTTGGTGGATTCTGGCATTGAGTTCGATCTGCTGTTTGGCCCGGCTTACAAAGGGATTCCGATTGCCACCACTACCGCTGTGGCGCTGGCGGAGCATCATGACCTTGACCTGCCATACTGCTTTAACCGCAAAGAAGCAAAAGACCACGGTGAGGGCGGCAATCTGGTCGGTAGCGCGTTACAAGGGCGCATAATGCTGGTGGATGATGTGATCACCGCCGGGACGGCGATTCGCGAATCGATGGAAATTATTCAGGCCAATGGCGCTACGCTTGCTGGCGTGTTGATTTCGCTCGATCGTCAGGAACGTGGTCGCGGTGAAATTTCCGCGATTCAGGAAGTTGAGCGTGATTACAACTGCAAAGTGATCTCTATCATCACTCTGAAAGACCTGATTGCTTACCTCGAAGAGAAGCCGGAAATGGCGGAGCATCTGGCGGCGGTTAAGGCTTATCGCGAAGAGTACGGGGTTTGATAAGAAACGCCGGATGGTAAGTCATCCGGCGTTATATTACTGCAACTGCGCGGCAATCAGCGGCCAGCGGGCGTCAAAGTCATCCGTCGGGCGATATTTAAACTCGCTACGAACAAAACGAGACAGCATACCTTCGCAAAACGCCAGAAGTTGGCTTGCCAGCAACGTTTCATCGGTGGTGTAACCTTCACCTTCACGCATTCTCTTTTCACGCAATACCTGACGCAGCTGCGCTTCGATACGCTCGAACAGTTGGTTGATGCGCCCTTGCAGGCGATCCTGTTCGAACATTAGCGCATGACCAGTGAGGATGCGGGTCAGGCCTGGATTACGTTCGCCGAAACCGAGAAGCAGCAACACAATCAGGCGCAGGCGCGCAGTAGTGTCCTTTTCATCTTTCAGAATCAGGTTAATACGAGTAATCAGGCTATCTTCGATAAACTCAATCAGGCTATCGAACATGCGGGTTTTACTGGGGAAGTGGCGATACAGAGCCGCTTCGGAAACGCCGACAGAGGCGGCCAGTTTCGCCGTCGTGATACGCTGGCTTCCATCGCTGGATTCCAACATCAACGCCAGAGACTGAAGTATTTCTTCGCGACGGTTCCTTTTCGCAGTTTGTTTTTCTGCCATGTTACAAAATACCCCTGAAAATAAGCACTTACCAGGCGGCACCCACGCTATGACCGCAAACGAAATGTTTGCGGCGATGTTATGACGTTATTTGGATGCGTATGCGTTACTGACGACCAGAGTGACCAAAGCCGCCTTCACCCCGATCAGTGGCGTCAAAATCTTCCACCAGATTAAATTCGGCCTGTACCACCGGAACAAAAATCATCTGCGCGATACGTTCGCCAGGTTGAATGGTGAAACTGTCCTGACCACGGTTCCACACGGAGATCATCAGCTGACCCTGATAGTCGGAATCGATCAATCCCACCAGGTTACCGAGCACGATACCGTGCTTATGGCCCAGCCCGGAGCGCGGCAGCATCATCGCCGCCAGTGAAGGGTCGGCAATATGAATCGCCAGTCCGGTCGGCACTAGTGTAGTGTCGCCCGGTGCCAGTTCTACGGCGTCGTCGAGACAGGCGCGCAGGTCAAGTCCGGCAGAACCAGAAGTGGCATAAGTCGGGAGTGGAAATTCCTTCCCAACGCGCGGGTCCAGAATCTTAACGTCGATTTTCTTCATCATAACGGGTCACAATCTCGTCGAGTAATAATTGGCCAAGGAGCTCTTTTCGCTCAAGCGGTAAGATTTTATCGCCATCCTGCCAGAAAAGGTGTAATGCGTTTTTGTCGCTATTAAATCCCTGATTTTTTCTGGAAACATCGTTAGCGCAGATCAGATCAAGGTTTTTGCGGATACGTTTTTGCCGGGCGTATTCTTCCACATTATTTGTTTCGGCGGCAAATCCAACAACATAAGGCCTATGGTCTTTTAATGCGGCAACACCGGCGACGATATCGGGGTTTTTAACCATTTTTATTGTTAATTCATCACCCGGTGTGGCCTGCTTTTTGATTTTTTCGCTGGCAACGGTGGCTGCACGGTAATCCGCGACGGCGGCACAACCGATAAAGATATTTTGCTGTTGCACGGATGCCTTCACGGCGGCTTCCATCTCCAGTGCGGTTACCACATCAACACGTTTAACAAACGGTGGCGTCGGTAGTGAAACCGGGCCAGAAATCAGCGTGACGTTCGCACCACGACGTGCAGCGGCTGCGGCAATGGCGAATCCCATCTTGCCGGAGCTGTGATTAGAGATATAACGCACCGGATCGAGCGGTTCACGTGTCGGGCCTGCGGTAATCATAATGTTCAGATGTTTCAGGTCGTTGACGGGCGAAAAATGGGCGACCGCCATATCAACAATGGTTAACGGATCGAGCATTCGCCCAGGGCCGACATCACCACAGGCCTGGCTGCCGCTATCGGGCCCCCAGATCAGCAAACCGCGCGAGGCAAGCACCTCTAAATTATGCTGGGTGGCAGCAGCACGATACATCTGTTGGTTCATCGCTGGCAGCACGGCAACAGGCGCAGGAGTCGCAAGGCAAATCGTCGATACCAAATCATTCGCCATACCGGCAGCAACGCGGGCAATCAAATCCGCCGTGGCTGGGGCAAGAATCACTAAATCAGCCCATTTACCCAGCTCAATGTGGCCCATTGCCGCTTCGGCTGCCGGATCCAGCAGACTGTCGGAAACGGGATAACCAGAAACCGCCTGCAAACTAAGTGGAGTGATAAAGGCTTTTGCCGCTTCGGTCATTACCACACGGACGTCGGCCCCGCGATCGCGCAAACGACGCACCAGTTCAGGGGTTTTATAGGCAGCAATACCGCCGCTGACGCCGAGAACGATTTTTTTACCGGCCAGACTCATGATGATTTTTCCTGTTGGGTGACACCAGAAGTTGGCGATTTTATCACAATACTTTTGTTGTCGTGCTTTCACCTGAGAATCACTTTGCGAGGCGCTTTCCAGGATTGAAAACTGGCCGTCGATTTAACGGAACGGCTATGACAGGATGCGAGCATCACAAAGGAGGTGAAGGTGAAAAACAATGCACAGCTGTTGATGCCGCGCGAAAAAATGCTGAAGTTTGGCATTGGTGCGTTAACGGATGTCGAGCTGCTGGCGTTATTTCTGCGTACAGGAACGCGCGGTAAAGATGTGTTAACCCTGGCAAAAGAGATGCTGGAGAATTTCGGCTCTCTTTACGGCTTGTTAACCTCTGAATATGAACAATTTAGTGGGGTTCATGGAATTGGCGTGGCGAAATTTGCCCAGTTAAAGGGGATTGCCGAACTGGCGCGGCGTTACTACAACGTGCGGATGCGTGAAGAAAGCCCGTTACTCAGCCCGGAGATGACGAGGGAATTTTTACAAAGCCAGCTCACGGGCGAAGAGCGGGAGATCTTTATGGTGATCTTTCTCGACTCACAACACCGGGTTATAACGCATAGCCGTCTTTTTTCCGGCACGCTAAACCATGTTGAAGTCCATCCTCGGGAAATTATCCGCGAAGCGATAAAAATAAACGCCTCGGCGCTGATCCTTGCGCATAATCACCCTTCGGGTTGTGCTGAACCCAGTAAAGCGGATAAACTCATCACCGAACGGATAATAAAAAGTTGTCAGTTCATGGAATTACGCGTGCTCGACCATATCGTGATTGGGCGTGGAGAATATGTTTCTTTTGCCGAACGCGGCTGGATTTAACCCGCTATGCGCGATCCTTCGGGATCTTTGTCTGTTCGGGACTTGAGCACATCGCCGAGTCAGCGTATACTACGCCACCTTTGAGAATCTCGGGTTTGGCATTTGGGCCTGGCAATCGAGAGTTCACATAGAACTGCGATGACCGGGCTGTAAAGCCTGACGAGGCGCCAATACCCCATACGAAGCTCGAGCTAATTTGATTTTTGGAGAATAGACATGTCCCGAGTCTGCCAAGTTACTGGCAAGCGTCCGGTGACCGGTAACAACCGTTCCCACGCACTGAACGCGACTAAACGCCGTTTCCTGCCGAACCTGCACTCTCACCGTTTCTGGGTTGAGAGCGAGAAGCGTTTTGTCACCCTGCGCGTATCTGCTAAAGGTATGCGTGTAATCGATAAAAAAGGCATCGATACAGTTCTGGCTGAACTGCGTGCCCGTGGCGAAAAGTACTAAGTACTTAGAGGAAATAAATCATGGCTAAAGGTATTCGTGAGAAAATCAAGCTGGTTTCTTCTGCTGGTACTGGTCACTTCTATACCACTACGAAGAACAAACGTACTAAGCCGGAAAAACTGGAACTGAAAAAATTCGATCCAGTTGTTCGCCAGCACGTGATCTACAAAGAAGCGAAAATTAAATAATTCTCGCTTTAATGTAACGAAAAACCTCGCTCCGGCGGGGTTTTTTGTTATCTGTTTGCCCCCATATTGACTGCATCTGTTCATTCCTGGAGATGCTATGCCTGAATTACCCGAAGTTGAAACCAGCCGTCGCGGGATAGAACCGCATCTCGTTGGTGCAACTATTCTTCATGCGGTGGTGCGCAATGGACGCTTGCGCTGGCCGGTTTCGGAAGAAATCTACCGTTTAAGCGACCAACCAGTGCTTAGCGTGCAGCGCCGGGCTAAATATCTGCTGCTGGAGTTGCCAGAGGGCTGGATTATCATTCATCTGGGTATGTCTGGCAGCCTGCGCATCCTTCCAGAAGAACTTCCCCCTGAAAAGCATGACCATGTTGATTTGGTGATGAGCAACGGCAAAGTGCTGCGCTATACCGATCCGCGCCGCTTTGGCGCCTGGCTGTGGGCCAAAGAACTGGAAGGGCACAATGTGCTGGCCCATCTTGGGCCGGAGCCGCTTAGCGACGATTTCAATGGCGAATACCTACATCAGAAGTGCGCGAAGAAAAAAACGGCGATTAAACCCTGGCTGATGGATAACAAGCTGGTGGTGGGTGTGGGAAATATCTACGCCAGCGAATCACTGTTTGCTGCGGGGATCCATCCTGATCGGCTGGCATCGTCTCTGTCGCTGGCTGAGTGTGAATTGTTGGCGCGAGTGATTAAGGCAGTGCTACTCCGTTCTATTGAACAGGGCGGCACGACGCTGAAAGATTTTCTACAAAGTGACGGTAAACCGGGTTATTTCGCTCAGGAATTGCAGGTTTACGGGCGTAAAGGCGAGCCGTGTCGGGTGTGCGGTACGCCGATTGTGGCGACTAAACATGCGCAGCGGGCGACGTTTTATTGCAGGCGGTGCCAGAAGTAATTCATGCGCGCCGGATGGCATACCATCCGGCATAAACGCTACGCTAACTTCGCCATCAGCGCCTGATGGACATTCTCCGGCAGGAAATGGGTGACATCACCCTGATGGCGAGCCACCTCTTTGACCAGCGATGAAGAGATAAACGACCACTCTTTTGAAGGCATCAAAAAGACACTTTCCAGTTCCGGCATTAAGTGGCGATTCATATGCGCCAGCTGCATTTCATATTCAAAATCCGCCACCGCACGCAGACCACGAATCAGCACCGTAGCGTGTTGATTACGCGCGAAGTTTGCCATCAAATCACTAAACCCGACCACTTCCACGTTTCCCAGATGCGCGGTTGCCTGCTGTGCCAGTACCACGCGCTCTTCCAGGGTAAACATCGGTTTTTTACTGGGGCTGGCGGCAATCGCCAGAATAACGTGATCGAACATCTGCGTGGCGCGCGTCACGATATCGATATGACCATTGGTAATGGGATCGAAAGTACCCGGATAAATCGCCCGTTTTTGCATAACAACCTCAATGCGTTTTCGGTGGCAGGTAAGGTTCCAGCAGTTGAAGCAGACGCTGCAGCGCGCCCTGGTTTTGATACAGCACTTCAACGGCATGACGGCCATAAAAACTACGGTAATCGGCGTCGGTGAGTAAAGAGGATATCTCTTTTGCCAGCGACGCGGCATCAGTGACGGTAATCAGCCCGCTTGCCTGCTCCAGCCGTGCGCAAATGTCTTTAAAGTTAAAGGTATGCGGCCCCATCAGTACCGGAATAGCGTGTGCAGCAGCCTCCAGTGGGTTATGCCCACCTCGTTCAACCAGTGAACCGCCAACAAACGCGAGATCGGCAATGCCGTATAGCAACATCAGCTCGCCCATCGTATCGCCAACTACCACTTGTGTACTGGCGGAAGGGATTTCTCCGGAAGAGCGTGTGATATAGCTTAGTCCAGCCTGGCGGACCAGGTTAATCGCATCCGGGAAGCGTTCCGGATGACGTGGAACAAGAATGAGCAATAAATTAGGGAACTGCTTTAACAGCGCCTGATGCGCGGCAATTACCACGCTCTCTTCACCATCATGAGTACTGGTGGCAATCCATACCGGGCGATGTGGCGCCCACTGGCGGCGCAGCGTCACTGCTTTAGCAGCCAGTTGTGGTGTTACAGAAATATCGAATTTCAGGCTACCGGTAACGGTCACCTGATTATTTTTTGCGCCCAGCGCCACAAAACGTGCACCATCTTCTTCATTTTGGGCGGCAATCAGCGTAATACGACGCAGTAAGCGACGAACGAATTTGCCCAGTTTGGCGTAACCTGCCGCAGAGCGCGCAGAAAGTCGCGCGTTGGCGATAACCAGCGGAATTTTACGTTTATGTAGCGCCGCAATCAGGTTTGGCCACAACTCGGTTTCCATAATCAACACCAGTTTAGGGTCTACTTTATTAAGGAAACGGTTGAGCGCATCGGGCAGATCGTAAGGCAGATAAACGTGTTGAACATCCTTCCCAAACGCTGATTGTACGCGCTCCGAACCGGTTGGCGTCATGGTTGTAACGGTAATCGGCAAATCAGGGTAGCGATGACGCAGCGCGCGCACCAACGGGATCGCCGCCAGAGTTTCACCGACGGAGACGGAGTGCAGCATAATGCCGCCTGGTTTCAGCGGATGGCGGTAAAAACCGTAACGTTCACCCCAGCGTTTTCGATAGGCCGGAGCCTTACGTCCGCGCACCCAGAGCCGTATCCAGATCAACGGCTGAATAAGGTAGAGAAGGGCGGTGTAAAGCAATTCGAGCATAATAAATAGCTGACTTATGGATGTGCTGGGGATTCTATGTATTTAGCTGGGGCTTTACCATTACTTTTCCCGTTTTTGACTTAAATAGCTTCTGTTTGGTCTGAACTACCGCGACATCTCCAGTTTTTTTGTATTTTTATGCGATTCATTGAAGCCCGAACCAATTTGCAACTCTATATAGGCATCGTCCGTACCAGAATTATCTGCATGTGGTTTTTTATCTGCATGATTTTTATGATTAAAAACCATTTTGTGTATAAAAAACATTCGGGTCGGATTGCTGCGAAAGAAATGATACACTAGCACGCCAAAGTAAGTGCGTTATCAGTATTCAGGTAGCTGTTGAGCCTGGGGCGGTAGCGTGCTTTTTTCTGCTTAACTTAACCAGACAATCATACAAAAGAGTCGCTAGTGGAAAAGCCATTTCGAAATATCCTGGTCATAAAGATGCGATATCACGGAGATATGTTATTAACTACTCCTGTCATCAGTACGCTCAAGCAGAATTATCCCGATGCAAAAATCGATATGCTGCTTTATCAGGATACAATTCCTATTTTGTCTGAAAACCCGGAAATTAATACGCTCTATGGCATAAGCAATAAAGGTACGGGAACATTCGATAAAATTAAAAATGTGCTTTCGTTGATAAAAACTCTGCGTGCGAATAATTATGACCTGGTCATTAATCTTACGGATCAATGGATGGTAGCACTGCTGGTGCGTTGTTTACCGGCACGTATGAAAATATCGCAACTTTATGGTCATCGGCAGCATAGTATTTGGAAAAAAAGCTTTACACACTTAGCGCCAATACACGGTACACATATTGTTGAGCGTAATTTATCGGTCCTTGAGCCATTAGGTATTACCGATTTCTACACCGACACAACAATGAGTTACGCCGAGGATTGCTGGAAGAAAATGCGGCAGGAATTAGATGCTCTGGGCGTGAAAGATCATTATGTCGTCATCCAACCGACAGCTCGTCAGATATTTAAGTGCTGGGATAATGATAAGTTTTCTATAGTTATCGATGCTTTGCAACGGCGTGGTTATCAGGTTGTGCTGACCTGTGGGCCTTCGGCAGATGATCTCGCCTGTGTAGATGAAATAGCACAAGGCTGCCAAACAAAACCTATCACTGGCCTTGCAGGTAAAACACGGTTTCCTGAACTGGGTGCGTTAATTGATCATGCCGTACTCTTTATTGGTGTGGATTCTGCGCCAGGGCATATTGCGGCGGCGGTGAAGACGCCAGTTATTAGCCTATTTGGGGCCACTGATCATGTATTCTGGCGTCCATGGACCGATAATATTATTCAGTTCTGGGCGGGTAATTATCAACAAATGCCCACCCGGCACGAACTTGACCGCAACAAAAAATATCTTTCTGTTATTCCAGCGGAAGATGTCATTGCCGCTACGGAAAAGCTGTTGCCAGAAGATGCTCCTTCAGCTAACAGGAATGCATAATTATGATCGTGGCGTTTTGTTTATATAAATATTTTCCATTTGGTGGTCTACAGCGTGACTTTATGCGTATTGCGTCAACAGTTGCCGCACGGGGCCACCATGTTCGGGTATATACACAGTCGTGGGAAGGCGATTGTCCGGAAGCATTTGAGCTTATTCGCGTACCGGTTAAATCCCATACTAACCATGGACGTAATACAGAATATTATGCCTGGGTACAAAATCATCTCAAAGCGCATCCTGCTGATCGTGTCGTTGGGTTTAATAAGATGCCTGGGCTGGATGTCTATTTTGCCGCCGATGTCTGTTACGCTGAGAAAGTCGCGCAAGAAAAAGGTTTTTTCTATCGTTTAACATCACGCTATCGGCATTATGCCGCATTTGAGCGAGCGACATTTGAGCATGGTAAATCGACGAAACTCATGATGCTGACCGATAAGCAAATCGCCGATTTTCAGAAGCATTACCAGACTGAACCAGAACGTTTTCAAATTCTCCCCCCCGGCATCTATCCGGACAGGAAATACAGCGAGCAAATCCCAAACAGTCGTGAAATATATCGTCAGAAAAATGGCATAACCGAACAACAAAACTTATTGCTACAGGTTGGGTCAGATTTCGGTCGTAAAGGTGTGGATCGCTCAATTAAGGCTTTGGCATCGTTACCGGAATCATTACGCCACAATACGCTTTTGTTTGTCGTTGGTCAGGATAAACCACGCAAATTTGAAGTGCTGGCAGAAAAGCTTGGGGTACGTAGCAACGTGCATTTCTTTTCCGGGAGGAATGACGTGTCTGAATTAATGGCAGCGGCAGATATCTTACTGCATCCCGCTTACCAGGAAGCTGCAGGTATTGTTCTCCTTGAGGCGATCACCGCTGGATTACCTGTTTTGACAACCGCAGTATGTGGATACGCGCATTATATTGCGGATGCTAATTGTGGAGCGGTTATCGCGGAACCATTCCGTCAGGAAGAATTAAATGCGATCTTACGCAAAGCATTAACACAGTATTCGCTACGAATGGCCTGGGCGGAGAATGCTCGCCATTATGCAGATACTCAGGATTTATACAGCCTGCCAGAGAAAGCCGCAGATATTATTACAGGTGGTTTAGATGGTTGAATTAAAAGAGCCGCTTGCCACACTTTGGCGTGGTAAAGATGCTTTTACAGAAGTTAAAAAACTGAATGGCGAAGTCTTTCGCGAACTAGAGACACGTCGAACATTACGCTTTGAATTGGCTGGGAAAAGCTATTTCCTTAAATGGCACAAAGGTACGACCTTAAAAGAAATTATAAAAAACCTGCTCTCATTGCGTATGCCCGTTTTAGGCGCAGACAGAGAGTGGCACGCTATTCATCGACTGCATGATGTCGGTGTTGATACGATGCACGGTATAGGGTTTGGTGAAAAAGGGTTAAATCCATTAACCCGTACATCATTTATTATTACCGAAGATCTTACTCCTACGATTAGCCTTGAAGATTATTGTGCAGATTGGACAGTTAATCCGCCTGATATATGTGTTAAGCGTATGCTGATTACACGAGTGGCAACTATGGTGCGTAAAATGCACGCAGCAGGAATAAATCATCGTGATTGTTATATCTGCCACTTTTTGCTTCATTTACCGTTCACTGGCCGGGAAGATGAATTAAAAATTTCGGTAATAGACCTGCATCGCGCGCAGATACGGGAAAAAGTCCCACGTCGTTGGCGGGATAAAGATTTGATTGGTCTATATTTTTCATCGATGAATATTGGCCTGACGCAGAGAGATATATGGCGATTTATGAAGGTTTATTTTGGGATGCCTTTACGCGAAGTTTTATTACAGGAAGTTAACTTAATTAAAAAAACAGAAGTTAAGGCACAAAAAATAAAAGAAAGAACAATAAGGAAAAAGCTTTAAATATTCATTGCTTATAATAAGGGTTTAAAAGTTGTTAAATCTTAAAAGCTTCGTGGCTAAGAAACAAGATTTATTTCGACACGAAATATCGAATGTTAAACATTTGCATATAGCGTTATGCTTTGACAGTGGTTTCATAATGCCGGCGGGCGTTGCATTATATTCAATTATTTCAAACAATAGTAATATTAATCTTCATTTTCATCTTCTTGTTTCAGGAATAAGCGAAAGCGAATGTTCAGTATTTTCAGAGCTAGAGGGACCAAATACGTCAATATCAATATATCATGTGACAGATAAATTTGATATTAATCCTGATACACTGGTTCTGGGAATTCCTTTATCAACATGTTTGCGTTTTTTAATTCCAGAAGTTGTTGATGATAAAATAACAAACATACTTTACCTTGATTGTGATATTATATGTAATGGATCTTTATATGATCTCGTTGATTACGATTTAAAAGATTATATGGCATGCGTCATCTCTGACTCTCCAGATATGCAAGATCGTGTGAAAAAGTTAGACTATGGTATTGATTTTATAAATTATTTTAATGCCGGCGTTATGCTTATTAATATCAGTGCGTGGAAAAAAGAAAATATAACACAAAAGGCGCTGGAGATGATCAACAATGGGAAGGTATATAGGTACGCAGATCAGGATGTGTTAAATATTTTGCTTAATGGACGCTTATATTACATCGATAAAAAATATAATAATAAAACAACATTATCAGTAATATGTGATGAAGAACAAAAAAACTTACCCAACACAATCATAATGCATTATGTCACTCAAAATAAGCCATGGTATAAAATATTTAGAGCCAAAAACTTTGATCGTTACTTTTATAATTCACCGTGGAAATATTATAAAAGGATGTTAGCACCATCATCAAGTGACATTAGATTAAAGGCTAAAGTATATTGGGCCGAAGGGAAGTATAGCAAAGCCATTTCTTACTATTACCATTATCTTCGCGCTAAATTATTAGGTGTGAAAATTTAGATGGAAAATTAATATAATTATGAAAATAGCGTTTATCGGCGAAGCTGTTTCAGGGTTTGGTGGTATGGAAACAGTCATTCGAGATGTTATTACCACCTTCAGACAACAACATATCCAAAGTGAAATGTTTTTCTTTTGCCGTAATGACAAAATGGATAAGGGATGGCTGGAAGGTATTAAGTACTCGTGTTCATTTTCCAACATTCGCTTAGGTTTTTTACGTCGCGCGAAGCATATTCATGCTTTAAGCAAATGGCTTCAGAATTATCAGCCAGATGTTGTTATTTGTATTGATGTGATCTCATGTTTGTATGCGGAAAAAGCGCGTAAAAAATCTGGAGTTGATGTACCTGTATTTTCATGGCCGCATTTTTCTTTAGATCATAAAAAACATGCTGAATATATCACCTGTGCCGACTATCATTTAGCAATCAGCTCCGGTATTAAACAACAAATGATTAACCGGGGTGTACCAGAACCGACGATAAACGTTATTTTTAACCCTGTCGAAGCGAAAGATTCAGTCATTCCAGCACCCGAAGAAGGCGAAACGGCAACCTTCATTTATGTCGGACGCATGAAATTCGAAGGTCAGAAACGAGTAAAAGATCTTCTTGATGGCTTATCACAAGTGCAAGGTGACTGGAAACTTCATGTATTGGGTGATGGTTCCGATTTCGAAAAATGCCAGGCTTATGGTAGAGAGTTAAATATTGATGATCGAATTGTCTGGTATGGTTGGCAACAACATCCCTGGGAATTAGTTCAGCAGGATATTAAAAAAGTGAGTGCGTTATTACTCACGTCATCTTTTGAAGGTTTCCCGATGACTCTGCTTGAAGCCTTATCGTGGGGGATTCCTTGTATCAGTGCAGATTGTGTCTCCGGGCCTGCTGACATCATCCAGCCTGATGTTAATGGTCATTTATATCAACCGGGTGATATGACCGGTTTTGTCGCTCTTCTCAATAAATACATAGCCGGTGAAATTCACATCGAACATGAAAAAATTCCTGAGTCGATCGATAAATTTTACCAGCAGAAATATTATGACAGATTACACAAGATAATTATTTCTGTTATTTCCCGGAGGAAATGATGCAGCAGGTTTTTTTCCAGGAGACTGAGTTTCTCAATTCAGTTATTGATTACAATTATAAAGTAGAAACAGAAAGTCTTTGTCTGGATATTGCTTATGGAACTGACAAGAATTTTCTTTTTGGTTGCGGAATTTCGATTGCTTCAATATTAAAATATAATGAAGGAAACCGCTTATGTTTCCATATTTTCACAGACTATTTTTGTGAAGATGAACGAAAATATTTTGATGCTCTGGCTCAGCAATATAAAACCAGGATTAAGGTATATTTAATTAATGGCGATCGGCTCCGTTCATTGCCAAGTACCAAGAACTGGACTCATGCAATCTATTTTCGTTTTATTATTGCAGATTACTTTATTAATAAAACACCTAAAGTTCTATATCTGGATGCCGATATCATTTGTCAGGGAACTATAGAACCACTTATTAATTTTACGTTTCCTGATGATGCAGTCGCAATGGTTGTTACCGAAGGACAAAATGACTGGTGGGAAAAACGTGCGCATTCGTTAGGTGTTGTGGGGATTGCTAAAGGTTATTTTAACTCTGGTTTTTTATTGATCAATACTAACCAATGGGCAGTTGAGCAGGTTTCTGCACGAGCCATTGCAATGTTAAATGATCCGGAGATAGTAAAAAAAATAACACATCCTGATCAGGATGTATTGAATATGTTACTGGCAGATAAACTTATTTTTGCAGATATAAAATACAATACTCAGTTTAGCTTAAACTATCAACTCAAAGAAAGTTTTAAAAATCCAGTAACCAGCGATACTATTTTTATCCATTATATTGGTCCGACCAAGCCCTGGCATGATTGGGCCTGGGATTATCCTGTATCACAAGCCTTTATGGAGGCAAAAAATGCTTCGCCATGGAAGAATACGGCGTTGCTGAAACCAAACAATAGCAATCAATTAAGGTATAGCGCAAAACATATGCTGAAAAAGCATAGATATATAAAAGGATTTAGCAATTATCTTTTGTATTTTATTGAAAAGATAAAGCATTAAACTGGGAATCTATAAAGTAATGATATAAGGGTAGCCTTGTGGACTCATTTCCTGCCATAGAGATAGATAAAGTTAAAGCCTGGGATTTTAGGCTAACTAATAAAGATACTTCTGAAGGTTTAAATGTTGCCTATGGTGTCGATGCTAATTATCTTGATGGTGTAGGTATTTCTATCACATCAATTGTCCTAAATAATCGACATATTAATCTTGATTTTTATATTATTGCTGATGTTTATAATGATGATTTTTTTCAAAAGGTCGAAAAACTTGCAAGGCAATACCAATTAAGAATCACGCTTTATAGAATTAATACTGATAAGCTTCAGTGCTTGCCTTGTACACAGGTCTGGTCAAGAGCAATGTACTTTCGTTTGTTTGCGTTTCAATTATTGGGTCTGACGCTTGATCGTTTACTTTATCTTGATGCGGATGTTGTTTGTAAGGGTGATATTAGCCAATTACTTCATCTGGATTTAAACGGAGCGGTGGCTGCTGTTGTTAAAGATGTTGAGCCAATGCAGGAAAAGGCGGTATCCAGGTTGTCTGATCCTGAACTAAGGGGGCGCTACTTTAATTCAGGAGTGGTTTATTTAGACTTAAAAAAATGGGCTAATGCAAAACTAACAGAAAAAGCGTTATCTATTCTTATGAGTAAAGATAATGTTTATAAATATCCCGATCAAGATGTTATGAATGTTTTATTGAAAGGGATGACAATATTTTTGCCTCGTGAATTCAATACTATTTATACCATTAAAAGCGAATTAAAAGATAAAACACATCAGAACTATAAAAAGTTGATTACAGAAAACACGCTTCTCATCCATTATACAGGGGCAACTAAACCGTGGCATAAATGGGCAATTTATCCATCTGTAAAATACTTTAAAATAGCGTTAGATAACTCGCCATGGAAAAATGATTCCCCCAGAGATGCAAAATCAGTTATCGAATTTAAGAAAAGATATAAGCATTTGTTAGTTCAGCATCATTACGTAACTGGCATTATAGCAGGGGTTCGTTATCTTTACCGAAAATATTACAGTAAATAACTTTTAATTGGCTTATCATGATTCAGAAAAATAAGGTTAAAGATTTTGTTGTTTTTACTGATGACAACAATTCAAAGTACCTCAATGTATTAAATGACTTTTTGTCTTATAATATTAAGATCATCAAAGTGTTTCGTTCTATTGATGATACAAAAGTCATGCTTATTGACACCGATTACGGTAAGTTGGTGCTTAAGGTCTTTTCTCCCAAAATTAAACGCAACGAGCGTTTTTTTAAATCTCTATTAAAAGGAGATTATTACGAACGCCTTTTTGAACAAACCCAAAAAGTGCGAAATGAAGGATTACATACTCTCAATGATTTTTATTTATTAGCAGAGCGAAAAACTTTACGATTTGTCCATACATATATCATGCTGATCGAGTATATTGATGGTGTAGAGTTATGTGATATACCCAATATTGATAACGAGTTAAAAAATAAAATTCAGCAATCAATTCATTCTTTGCATCAACATGGTATGGTCTCTGGTGATCCTCATCGTGGTAACTTCATTATTAAAAATGGTGAAGTTCGAATTATTGATCTCTCTGGGAAACGTGCTTCAGCGCAACGGAAAGCGAAAGACCGTATAGATTTAGAGCGTCATTACGGTATTAAAAATGAGATTAAGGATCTAGGTTATTATCTTTTAGTTTATCGTAAAAAAATGCGCAATATTATGCGGCGTTTGAAAGGAAAACCAGCACGCTAAAGCAGAAATATCCCACCATTACGCGTCTTCGTTAGGCATTTTTATACGGAGTTATTTATTTCACAGGTTTATCATGAAGAATATTCGATACATTGACAAAATGGATGTTGAAAACCTGATTAAAAGTAAAACATCTGATGATGTTATTATTTTTCTATCTGGTCCCACATCGCAAAAGACGCCTTTGTCGGTATTACGTGCAAAGGATATTATTGCTGTCAATGGTTCTGCGCAATATCTGTTAAGTCATAATATTGTTCCCTTTATTTATGTACTTACAGATGTTCGTTTTTTACATCAGCGTCGTGATGATTTTTATAATTTTAGCCAGAGAAGTCGTTATACCATCGTAAACGTTGACGTTTATGAACACGCTTCCGAAGAAGATAAACTTTATATCCGCCAGAACTGTCTTATATTACGGTCTTTTTATCGCCGGGAAAAAGGTGGTTTTATAAAGAAGATTAAATTTAATATTTTGAGCCAAATTCACAAAGAACTGCTGATCTCTGTACCGTTGTCTAAAAAAGGTCGTCTGGTTGGATTTTGCAAGGACATTAGTCTTGGTTATTGCTCATGCCATACTATTGCCTTTGCTGCAATCCAAATAGCATATTCACTGAAGTATGCGCGGGTCATTTGTTCCGGCCTGGATTTAACGGGTAGTTGTTCGCGTTTCTATGACGAAGATAAGAATCCTATGCCTTCGGAGTTGAGTAGAGATTTATTCAAAATCTTACCGTTTTTCCGCTTTATGCGTGACAATGTTGAAGATATTAACATATATAATTTATCTGATGATACAGCGATTCAATATGATATTATTCCATTTATGAAAGCATCAGAAATTGAAGAGTCTTGTAGTTTGGAAAAATAAGCTAATATCTTTTATACTTTTACGTTATTTTATAAAAATATTGGGGTTGTTTAATAATGATTAAAAAAATAATATTTACCGTCACGCCAATATTTTCTATACCGCCAAAAGGAGCTGCAGCGGTTGAAACGTGGATTTATCAGGTAGCAAAAAGGCTTTCGATTCCAGCAACTATCGCCTGTATTCGAAATGATGGTTACCCGACCTATACAAAAGTAAATGATAATTGTGATATTCATTACATTAGTTTTAGTCGAGTCTATAAACGACTTTTCCAAAAGTGGACTCGACTTGATCCTATGCCGTATTCTCAGCGTATTTTAAATACCCAACCTAAAAATGCTGATCTGAAAGAGTCTGTTATTGTTATCCACAATAGCATGAAGCTGTATAAACAGATTCGTGACAGAAGTCCTCAAGCGCAGCTAGTTATGCATTTTCATAATGCTTTCGAGCCAGGTCAGTTAGACAAAAATGCTAAGATAATTGTTCCTAGCCAGTTTCTATTCGATTTCTATTCGGAAAAAATGCCTGATGCAAATATTGCTATTGTGCCTAATGGTTTTTGTTCTGAATCGTACAGACAAAATAATACTGAAGATTTGAGGCAGAAGCTGAACATTGATGCGAATGATACTGTGCTATTATTTGCAGGAAGGATATCGCCAGATAAAGGTTGCCTGATGCTTATGGAGGCTTTTAATCAGCTTAATAAGACACAAGATAATCTCAAACTGGTGATCGTCGGTGATCCTTTTGCCAGTAAAAAAGGTGAAAAAGCTGAATATCAGAAAAAAGTTCTGGATGCAGCGAAAACTATTGGTGCAACATGCATTATGGTGGGTGGACAGTCACCAGAGCAGATGCATAACTATTACCGTTTAGCAGATTTAGTTGTTGTGCCTTCTCAGGTAGAAGAGGCTTTTTGTATGGTAGCTGTTGAAGCGATGGCGGCAGGTAAACCTGTACTTGCCAGTCAAAAAGGTGGAATTAGTGAGTTTGTTCTGGAAGGAATTACAGGCTATCACCTTGCAGAGCCTATGACATCTGAAAGCATTCTCGCGGATATTAAGCGAGTTTTAGCTGATGCTGACAGAGGACAAATTGCTGAAAATGCCCGGAATTTTGTTTTCTCAAAATATAGCTGGGAACATGTAACTCAGTGCTTTGAAGCACAAATGCAAGACTGGTTTGGTTAAACAATTATTTGATTTTAAGAGCCTGCCTGAACTTAATGTCAGGCAGGCTTTTTTTATTTATTCCGCATTGCTAACAGTAAACCAACAATCAAGCCAATTGGTTTAAGATCAACTTCCTCGAAGTTTCCGCGAATAATATAAAAACCTACAAGAGTTAAAAATAGTAGTAATTGACCATTATAAGGCGTAGCCACAACTTTTTTAAATGTTGCATTAGCTGTTTCTTTGATAATAGAGCCATACAGATAAAGTAAAGCGAGTAGTCCAGCTAAACCTGCTGCAAACCAAATTGACAAAACAACGTTGTGTGGTCCAATAGATTGCCTGAACTTCCATGAAGGAAAATCTACGACACGCTTATTATATATTGCATGGTAAATATCATCGCCGTAGCCATATCCCTTAAGCGGATTTTCCATAATTAATGTCCACGCCGTACCCTGTGTACCATTGGTATAGCGATAAGAACTGTCGGTCTGTTGAAGTTTATAAATAAGTCTATCTTTATCAGCATGATCAGCTTTATAGACAAATACACACGCCGCTGCAACAGAAATGACGATGGACGTCAGCATCAGTAATTTCCACTGACGATTTAAGATTAACCATAGTAGAGTAACAATGAATACAGCCAGCCACGCACCACGGGAGAGCGTTCCTAAAAGCAGAAACAAGAAAATTGCACTAAAAATTATAAAACCTATTTTATAAGATGTTTTCTTGATAAGCCAAAGGTTTAATAATGCAGGAAACAGAAACACCATTGAGTCGGAAATACTACGGTGTTCATAGGTCGTAAATGGCATTATCCCTTTATTATAATCTTGAATATAAAGAATAATTTCAACAAGGCAGCGCAACCCAAGTCCGGTAACTAATGAGTATAGTATAATTTTACCGATGCTTTCATTATCTTCATCTTTTAATAATGCGGGTATAAGTAAACTATATGCCAAAAATCCTTTAAGTACCGTGTTACTGAATTCTTTAAAACTTATTTTCAGGTCAGGTGATATGAATGTGGCATATAAAAGAATGAGCGACAGTGCTATGACACTATAAAAAAGATTATTTTTATAGAGTGCTTTAAATGTTCCTGGAGCACGAGAAACTTGATAGATTACCGTGATGATCATTAATACTGATATGATATGCTTATAGCGGGTAATACCATCAAGGAAAAAGGTTGCAATAAAGAGAAATACCAACGCTTTATTCCAGTATGGTTTCCAGTTCTCTTTATTACGCAG
Source organism: Escherichia sp. Marseille-Q3837 (assembly GCF_916618735.1). NCBI lineage: Bacteria > Pseudomonadati > Pseudomonadota > Gammaproteobacteria > Enterobacterales > Enterobacteriaceae > Escherichia > Escherichia sp. Marseille-Q3837. The sequence continues at coordinate 1,042,469 of NZ_CAKAKC010000001.1, forward strand.
CACCAGCGAGGCTGTTAACATTGCTTATCCACCATCTTAAATAATATATAATGTGTTAATCAGGAATTGATTTTTTTTAATACTGTCTCTGCAGTCAGATGAGCGAGATCTTTATCTGGCGCCCTACAAACCACCTGATTCTTCCCATACCCGCCAATTAATCCCGGATCGGTCGGCCCATATACAGTAATATTAGGTTTATCCAGAGCCGCAGTTAAATGGCTTAATCCCGTATCCACCGAAACCACGAATTTCGCCCCAGCCAGCACGCTGGCAATACCTTCCAGACTCATCTTCGGCAATACGTCGACATAATCAAATCCTTCCGCCAGCCTTTTCGCCCGCGCTTCTTCATGTGGTGCGCCCCAGGGAAGTTTAATGCGAATCCCTGAATCTGCCAGCAAGCCAATTAATTCTCGCCAGTGTTCTTCCGGCCAGTGTTTATCATCACGGGTCGTCGCATGAAGAAATACGGCGTATTCGCCAGCATCCGCCGGCGGGTTAGCCAGGAAATGCTGCGCAATGGCATAGTCGCCCTGAGTCTGTGGTTTGCTGTAACCCAGGCTTTTGGCGAACAGCTCACGGGTGCGCTCTACGGCGTGCTGCTGTTTTGCAATATGATGTTTGCGATTGTAAAACAGGCTTGCCAGTGGTTCGCGAGCGGTTTGCCAGTCCATTCCATGCTTAATACCATGCGCCAGACGTGTCACCAGTGCTGCGCTTTTTACCAGCCCTTGCGCATCAATAATCGCATCATAGTTTTCTGCCTGTAGCGTTTCACGAAACGCTTTCCGCTCCGCTTTAATAGGGGCAGAAAACCACGCTTTACGCCAGCGGCGTATCGCTACCGGAATAACCCGTTCAACAGCGGCGTGCCAGGAAGGGATCTGCGCAAAACCTTCTTCCACCACCCAATCAAACGTTATTCCAGGGATTGCCTGCTGCGCATCGGTTAGCGCGGGCAGCGTATGGAGGACATCGCCCATCGACGATGTTTTGACGATAAGAACCCGCATCCGTCAGGCTTCCTCTTGTAACAACAGTGCGTTGAGTTCTTCCAGTACGCGCTGGGGAGTAATGTCGATCAGACTCTGGTGATACCCTTCTGCGGCATCGCCTTTACGCACTTTGTGGTAGCCAGTAATCAGACGAATGACTCGCGCTTTATGAGAAAGCGGCGGCGTAAAGTCCGGGCTGCTAGGCCCATACAGTGCGACCAGCGGACGATTCAGTGCTGCTGCGACGTGCATCAGACCAGAATCGTTGGTGACAATGGATTTACAGGCCGCAATCAGAATAACGGCTTGATCAAGCTGCGTTTCTCCCGCCAGATTACGACACCATGCCTGCTGCTCAGTATTCAGTGCGGCGAGTATCTCATTGCCCGCCTCATGATCTTTCGCCGAACCAAACAGAACCACCTGATAACCTTCATCAATTAGCTGCTTTGCCAGCTCTGCGTAGTGGTAGTGCGGCCAGCGTTTTGCCGGGCCAAACTCCGCTCCAGGGCAAAAGCCAATCATCGGACGTTCTGATGAGAGGGAAAATTGGTTACAGGTATACGATTTTTCACCTTCGCTCACCTGCAATTGCGGCCATAACAACGGTTTTGGTAGATCTTGTGCGGTACGCATTACGCCTTTGTCATAGGCCAGCGCGACATAGCGTTCCACCATTAGCGGCCAGTCTTCTTTATCAAGCACGCGCACATCGTTGAGCAAACCGTAGCGCATTTCACCACGCCAGCCGGTGCGATGAGGAATACCTGCGAAGAAAGGCACTAATGCAGATTTAAAGGAGTTGGGTAAGACGTAGGCGCGGTCGTAACGTTTATCGCGCAGGCTATGTCCCAGCTTGCGGCGTTCGCCGATTTCCAGCGAACCGTGACCGAGAGGCATAGGGATAGCTTCGTTAACTTCCGGCATCCGCGATAATAACGGACGGCACCATGCCGGTGCCATCACGTCGATTATCGCCTGGGGATAGCGCGCCTGGAGCGTGCGATAGAGACTTTGCGACATCATCATGTCGCCAACCCAAGACGGGCCTATCACCAAAATCTTCATAGTTACGCGTCGCGATTCAGCCAGGCCATATATTCCGTTACACCTTCAGCAACGGTTTTGAACGGTTTGTCGTAACCCGCTGCGCGCAGATTAGTCAGATCCGCCTGAGTAAACGCTTGATAGCGGCCTTTCAGTTTATCCGGGAACGGAATGTATTCGATCTGACCCTTCTTGTGATAAGCCAGTGTTGCATCTGCTACTGCCTGGAAGGATTCAGCACGACCAGTGCCGAGGTTGAAGATGCCGGAAACGCCATTTTCCAGGAACCACAGATTCACATCTGCCACGTCGCCCACGTAGACGAAGTCGCGTTTGAAGTTCTCGCTACCTTCGAACAGCTTCGGTGATTCACCGTTGTTAAGTTGAGTGTTGAGATGGAAAGCGACGCTCGCCATGCTGCCTTTATGACCTTCACGCGGCCCATAAACGTTGAAATAACGGAAACCAACAATCTGCGAGTTCGCTTCTGGCAGAATCTGACGAACATATTCATCAAACAGGAATTTTGAGTAACCGTAGACGTTAAGTGGTTTTTCGTATTCGCGGGATTCAATAAAGTCGGAGGTGCGTCCGCCATAGGTCGCTGCGGAAGATGCATACAGGAACGGAATTTCGCGCTCCAGGCAGTAGTGCAGCAGCTCTTTGGAGTATTGATAGTTGTTATCCATCATATACTTGCCATCCCACTCGGTGGTGGACGAGCACGCGCCTTCGTGGAAAATCGCTTCGACATCGCCGAACTCTTCGCCAGCCATAATCTGGATCAGGAAGTCTTCCTTATCCATATAGTCCGCGATATTCAGATCCACCAGGTTCACAAACTTGGTGCCGTCTTTCAGGTTGTCCACCACCAGAATATCGGTGATGCCTTTATCATTCAGAGCCTTAACGATGTTGCTGCCGATAAAGCCCGCGCCGCCGGTAACGATGATCATAACTGTAACCTTCGAATTATGGAGTCAGAGACAATCTCAGACACGAATACTTCTATCATATCACTACACGACGTTGGCTTCAGCCATTCGCCGAAAGTGAGAGTAATGGGCGTTATTTATTCTAAATTTTGCAGAAGTGTTAACGCGTCATCTCGTCGCGACCTATAAGTTTGGGTAATATGTGCTGGAATTTGCCCTGTCTGGAGAATCGCAATGCGTGGAGAATTTTATCAGCAGTTAACCAACGACCTGGAAACCGCACGGGCGGAAGGGTTGTTTAAAGAAGAGCGCATTATCACGTCTGCGCAGCAAGCAGACATCACTGTGGCTGATGGAAGCCACGTCATCAACTTTTGTGCCAACAACTATCTTGGGCTGGCGAACCATCCAGAGCTGATTGCGGCGGCAAAAGCGGGAATGGATTCTCATGGTTTCGGCATGGCTTCAGTACGTTTTATCTGCGGCACTCAGGATAGCCATAAAGAGCTTGAGCAGAAACTGGCGGCATTCCTGGGTATGGAAGATGCGATTCTCTACTCTTCCTGTTTTGATGCCAACGGCGGCCTGTTTGAAACGCTGCTGGGCGCGGAAGACGCCATTATCTCCGACGCACTGAACCACGCGTCTATTATTGATGGTGTGCGTCTGTGCAAAGCCAAACGTTATCGCTATGCCAACAACAATATGCAGGAGCTGGAAGCGCGTTTAAAAGAAGCGCGTGAAGCCGGAGCGCGACATGTGCTGATTGCCACCGACGGCGTGTTCTCGATGGACGGCGTGATTGCCAACCTGAAAGGCGTTTGCGATTTGGCAGATATTTACGATGCGCTGGTGATGGTGGATGACTCCCACGCGGTTGGTTTTGTCGGTGAAAACGGTCGTGGTTCCCATGAATACTGCGATGTGATGGGTCGTGTCGATATTATCACCGGCACGCTGGGTAAAGCCTTAGGCGGTGCTTCTGGTGGTTACACTGCTGCGCGCAAAGAAGTGGTTGAGTGGCTGCGCCAGCGTTCTCGTCCGTACCTGTTCTCCAACTCGCTGGCACCAGCGATTGTCGCCGCTTCCATTAAAGTGCTGGAGATGGTCGAAGCGGGCAGCGAACTGCGTGACCGCCTGTGGGCTAACGCGCGTCAGTTCCGTGAGCAAATGTCGGCGGCGGGCTTTACCCTGGCGGGTGCCGATCACGCCATTATTCCGGTCATGCTTGGTGATGCAGTAGTGGCGCAGAAATTTGCCCGCGAGCTGCAAAAAGAGGGTATTTACGTCACCGGGTTCTTCTATCCGGTCGTACCGAAAGGTCAGGCGCGTATTCGTACCCAGATGTCTGCGGCGCATACTCCTGAGCAAATTACGCGTGCGGTAGAAGCGTTCACGCGTATTGGTAAACAACTGGGCGTAATTGCCTGAGTGAGGATGTGAGATGAAAGCGTTATCCAAACTGAAAGCGGAAGAGGGCATCTGGATGACTGACGTTCCTGTACCGGAACTCGGGCATAACGATCTGCTGATTAAAATCCGTAAAACAGCCATCTGCGGGACTGACGTTCACATCTATAACTGGGATGAGTGGTCGCAAAAAACCATCCCGGTGCCGATGGTCGTGGGCCATGAGTATGTTGGTGAAGTGGTGGGCATTGGTCAGGAAGTGAAAGGCTTCCAGATTGGCGATCGCGTGTCTGGCGAAGGTCATATCACCTGCGGTCATTGCCGTAACTGCCGTGGTGGTCGTACCCATCTGTGCCGCAACACGATCGGCGTCGGCGTTAACCGTCCGGGCTGCTTCGCCGAATATCTGGTGATTCCGGCGTTCAACGCCTTCAAAATCCCCGACAATATCTCCGACGACTTAGCCGCAATTTTCGATCCGTTCGGAAATGCTGTACACACGGCACTGTCGTTTGATTTAGTGGGCGAAGATGTTCTGGTTTCTGGTGCAGGCCCGATTGGTATTATGGCGGCGGCGGTGGCGAAACATGTCGGCGCGCGTAATGTGGTTATCACCGACGTTAATGAATATCGTCTCGAACTGGCGCGCAAAATGGGTATTACGCGTGCAGTTAACGTCGCGAAAGAAAATCTCAATGACGTGATGGCGGAGCTAGGCATGACCGAAGGTTTTGATGTCGGTCTGGAAATGTCCGGTGCGCCGCCAGCGTTTCGTACCATGCTCGACACCATGAACCACGGTGGCCGTATTGCGATGCTGGGTATTCCACCGTCTGATATGTCGATCGACTGGACGAAAGTGATCTTTAAAGGCCTGTTCATTAAAGGCATTTACGGTCGTGAGATGTTTGAAACCTGGTACAAGATGGCGGCGCTGATTCAGTCTGGCCTCGATCTCTCGCCAATCATTACCCATCGTTTCTCCATCGATGATTTCCAGAAGGGCTTCGACGCTATGCGTTCAGGCCAGTCCGGGAAAGTTATCCTGAGCTGGGATTAACACGAATAAGGGCTGGTATTCCAGCCCTTTTATCTGAGGATAATCTGTTAAATATGTAAAATCCTGTCAGTGTAATAAAGATATCGTAATTGCGCTGATCTCTTATATAGCTGTTCTCATTATCTCTCTAGCCTGAAGTGACTCTCTCACCTGTAAAAATAATATCTCACAGGCTTAATGGTTTCTTAATACAAAGCCTGTACAACGTTAGGGTAACTTCAGAGGCCGTTGGTAATTTATGATGAACAGCACCAATAAACTTAGTGTTATTATCCCGTTATATAATGCGGGCGATGATTTCCGCACTTGTATGGAATCTTTAATTGCGCAAACCTGGACTGCTCTGGAAATCATTATTATTAACGATGGTTCAACGGATAATTCTGTTGAAATAGCAAAGCATTACGCAGAAAACTTTCCTCACGTTCGTTTGTTGCATCAGGCGAATGCTGGCGCATCGGTGGCGCGTAATCGCGGGATCGAGGCAGCGACGGGCAAATATGTTGCTTTTGTCGATGCTGATGATGAAGTCTATCCCACCATGTACGAAACGCTGATGACAATGGCGTTAGAGGACGATCTCGATGTGGCGCAGTGCAATGCTGACTGGTGTTTTCGTGAAACGGGGGAAACCTGGCAATCCATCCCCACCGATCGCCTTCGCTCAACCGGCGTATTAACCGGCCCGGACTGGCTGCGGATGGGACTTTCTTCTCGCCGCTGGACTCACGTTGTCTGGATGGGTGTTTATCGCAGAGACGTTATTGTAAAAAATAACATTAAATTTATTGCTGGATTACATCATCAGGATATTGTCTGGACAACAGAATTTATGTTTAACGCGCTGCGTGCGCGATATACCGAACAATCGTTATATAAATATTATCTGCATAATACGTCAGTGAGTCGGTTGAATCGACAAGGAAATAAAAATCTTAATTATCAACGGCACTATATTAAAATTACCCGCCTGCTGGAGAAATTAAATAGAAATTATGCCGACAAAATTATGATTTATCCGGAATTTCATCAACAAATAACTTACGAAGCATTGCGCGTTTGCCATGCGGTGCGCAAAGAACCGGATATTATTACCCGCCAGCGGATGATTGCCGAGATATTTACTTCCGGCATGTATAAGCGTCTGATTACTAATGTCCGCAGCGTAAAGGTGGGTTATCAGGCATTACTGTGGTCTTTCCGCTTATGGCAATGGCGCGACAAAACACGGTCGCACCATCGCATTACGCGCAGCGCCTTTAATTTGCGCTAGCGTTAAACTTCGCCGCTTCGGGCTGTTTGCCCCAGCCCTGCCACTGATGCTGGAAGTAAACGATCAGCGTGCTCTGGCTGATGCTTTCGCTTAATACTTCAAAGAAGCGATTAGCATAAACCGGTTCCAGCGGTTTCTTCGGTTTACACAGCTTCACTCCACGGAACGGATTACGCGGTGCGTCGGGCACAGTGTTCTTCGGCGGTGTAGACGTATCGACCTGCGGTTCATTCAGCAAGCTGCTGGCTTTCACCAGCGTAATGTCTGGCGGCAGGTTATAAACCATCTGTTGCAATACGCGAACTGTTGAAGGGTGAGGATGACCAATGGCGATGGTTGAACCGTTGCGACGCGCCAGGTCAATTGCGCGATTGAACTGCATACGGATGTCCGCTTCGTTCTGGGAATCATCGAGAAACACTTTCCGTTTGATGACTTTTACGCCAGTACCTTGTGCGGCGCGCATCGCCTGGGTATTACCGATAGTCACACTGTCGAGGAAGTAAAGATTGTAACGCGCCAGCGCCTGCATCACTTTCTGCATACCAAAAAGGTTAGAGGTCATCTTGCTGCCCATGTGGTTGTTGATCCCCACGGCATAGGGCACGTTATTGACCGCACTGCGAATAATGCGCTCAATCTCGTCGCTGCTCATCTCCGGGCGCAGCGTATTTTTCTCCAGCGGCTGCTTACTCAACGGTGCCATCGGTAGATGAATCAATACTTCGTGACCGCTGTTATGCGCTTTGGTTGCCATCTCTCTGGCGTGTGGCGAGTCAGGTAACACGGCGACAGAGATAGCGGAGGGCATCGCCAGCACCTGGTTTTCGTTGTGCGGGCGATAACCAAAATCATCAATGACGATGGCAAGTTTGCCAGCAAATACAGGGGAGGAGAGAGCCAACAGAGCGGCAAATGCAAGAACGTTACGACGAAATGGAAACAAAACTTATCTTCCCAACCACGGTTGTGGATTGACCGCCTGACCCTGGCGGCGAATTTCGAAATAGAGTGAGGGCCGACCCTGACCGCCACTGCTGCCCACCAGTGCAATTGGCTGACCCGCGCGAACCTGCGAACCAACGCTCACCAGTGCGCTCTGATTATAGCCATAAAGGCTCATGTCGCCTTTACCGTGCTCAACCACCACCACCAGACCGTAGCCTTGCAGCCAGTCAGCCAGAATCACTCGACCGTCGGCAATCGCTTTAACTTCAGTACCTTCTGAGGCACCGATAACCATTCCTTTCCAGCGTAATTCACCCTGTAGCTGCTCGCCATAGCGATGCAGCGTCGGCCCGCGAACCGGCCAGAATGCCTGACCACGCGGCGCACCCAGACCACCGGTTCGGGACATCAGCGATTTTTCGCTTTCAGTCGGTTTGTAGGTGGTGCCTTTGCGCGTCGCTTCTTTTTGCCTGTCGCGAACAGCCTGAGCCTCACGCGCTTCTCGTTCAGCACGCGCTTTCGCTGCCGCTTCTGCACGAGCAATGCTATTGCGCAGACGAGATTCGTTAGCGCGCAGTTCACTTAGCTGCTGCTGACCTTGTTGAATGGAAGATTCCAGCCCTGCCAGCGTCTTCTTACGCTCGTTCAGCGCCTGGGTCAGCTTCGCCTGCTGGGCGCGTTGTTCGTATAACAGCGTTTGTTGCTCGCTCTGTTTCTCTTCCAGTTCGGCGCGCTGCATGGCGACTTCTGCACGTGTTTGCTTCAGTTCGGCGATGGTCTCTTGTCGCGCCTGGTTGAGATAGCCGAAATAAGCCTGTAAACGCTGACCGCGCTGGCTTTCTTCACCGCTGAGAATGAGCTGTATACCCGTATGCTCACCCTGGCGAAATGCGGCGTCCAGTTGCGCGGCGAGACTGCGTTCCTGAGCAGCTTTTTGCTGTTCCAGTTTGGCAATCGAGGCGTTCATCTCATCAATCTGTTTATTCAGTTGATTGAGCGTATTTTGCGTTTCGCGCAGTTTACGAGTGGCTTCGGAGATCGCCTCTTCCTGCTTTTTCAATTGTGCCAGCAGGCTTGAGCGTTGTTGCTGTTGTTGGCGTACCGCACGCTCTTTGGCAGCGATATCAGCCTGAATAGACTTGAGTTGGTCGCGGTCATCCGCGTGGGCAGAAAAAGTGCACAACAATACGCCAGCGCAAAGAACGCTGGCGTAAATGATGGGCCTGACTGCAAACCTGCGCGGTTTCGTGGCCCGTGTCATGGTATTAATCGCCTTTCCCCTCATGGGGAGGGATTATTCCACGATGAACAGCGGCTTACCAGTCATCTCTTGCGGGATTTCCATACCCATTAAAGAGAGCATGGTCGGCGCGATGTCAGAAAGTTTGCCACCTTCAACTGCTTTCACGTTCTTATCGCCAACGTAAATCAGCGGAACAGGCAGGTTGGTATGCGCCGTGTGAGCCTGACCCGTAGCTGGATCGCGCATCTGTTCAGCGTTACCGTGGTCAGCGGTGATCAGCAGTTGTCCACCCACAGACTCAACAGCTTTGGTCACTTCTGCCACGCAGTGATCCAGTGCTTCAACTGCTTTAACTGCTGCTTCCATCACCCCGGTGTGACCTACCATGTCGCCGTTCGGATAGTTACAGATAATGGTGTCGTATTTGCCGCTCTTGATGGCAGCAACCAGTTTTTCGGTCAGCTCTGCGGAGCTCATTTCCGGCTGCAGATCGTAGGTAGCCACTTTCGGCGAGTTGATCAGAATGCGATCTTCGCCTTTGAACGACTCTTCTACGCCACCGTTGAAGAAGAAAGTGACGTGGGCATATTTTTCGGTTTCGGAAATACGCAGCTGAGTTTTATCGTTTTTCGCCATCCACTCGCCGAAGGTGTTAACCAGAGAGGCTGGTGGGTAAGCAACGGCAGTTTTGATGTCAGCGGCGTATTCGGTCAGCATCACGAAATCGATGTTAACCACTTTCTTACGCGCGAAGCCGTCGAAATCAGCGTTTACAAACGCGCGCGTGATTTCACGTGCGCGGTCAGCGCGGAAGTTCATGAAAATCAGCGCATCGCCGTCTTCCATCGCTGCATCTGGCTGGCCTTCAGCACGGATAACGGTCGCTTTCACAAACTCGTCGTTTTCGTCGCGAGCATAAGCGGCCTGCAAACCAGCAACGGCGGTATCAGCCTGGAACTCACCTTGCGCCAGAGTCAGCAGGTCATAAGCTTTTTCAACGCGATCCCAACGGTTATCGCGATCCATCGCGTAGTAACGACCAATGATGGACGCTACGCGGCCTTTACCCAGCGCGGCAAATTTCTCTTCGAATTTTTTCAGTGAGGATTCAGCACTGCGCGGCGGGGTGTCGCGACCGTCAAGGAATGCGTGCAGGTAGATTTTCTCTGCGCCACGTTCAGCCGCCAGCTCTACCATCGCCATGATGTGATCTTCGTGGCTGTGTACGCCGCCTGCGGAGAGCAGACCCATAATGTGTACCGCTTTGCCCGCGTTTTTCGCTTTATCTACCGCACCAGTCAGCACCGGGTTAGCGAAGAAAGCGCGATCTTTGATTTCAACGTCCAGACGAGTCAGGTCCTGATACACGATGCGGCCGGCACCCAGGTTAACGTGGCCTACTTCGGAGTTACCCATCTGACGGTCAGGCAGACCGACTTCCAGACCGGAAGCGTCGATCAGGGTATGCGGACGATTGGCCCACAGTGCATCCATTACCGGGGTTTTAGCACTAAAAATGGCGTTATCCTGTTGTTCTTCACGATAGCCATAGCCATCCAGAATCACCAGTACCATAGGTTTTTTAGAAACCGACATTGCGACAACCTCATACTCAAGAGTCAAAATTTGCGTAATTTTACTACAGCTGAATCGATAAAATAGCCTCTGAAGATCAAAATATACGACCGCTCGCGGCAAGCCGATGCCAGATTTGCGATTTTTTTTCGTAGCGTGCCGCAAAATTGCATTCCGGTGCACGCGCTGGCTGTATTTGCCGCAACGCGCAGGTATACTCCTTCCCTGGTTTTTAATCACTACGTCGGGAGTTATTACCCCCATGCAAGAAATTATGCAATTTGTTGGCCGTCATCCCATACTGAGTATCGCCTGGATCGCGTTACTGGTGGCGGTTCTTGTTACTACGTTTAAGAGCCTGACCTCAAAAGTGAAGGTAATTACTCGTGGTGAAGCTACGCGTCTGATCAACAAAGAAGACGCAGTGGTTGTGGATTTACGCCAGCGTGATGACTTCCGTAAAGGCCATATCGCAGGTTCTATCAATTTGTTGCCGAGCGAAATCAAAGCCAACAATGTTGGTGAACTTGAGAAGCACAAAGACAAACCGGTTATCGTGGTAGACGGTTCTGGTATGCAGTGCCAGGAGCCTGCAAACGCGCTGACGAAAGCGGGTTTTGCGCAAGTATTCGTGCTGAAAGAAGGCGTCGCTGGCTGGGCTGGCGAAAACTTGCCTCTGGTGCGCGGCAAATAATTTACCTGCCATCTTTCATGCCGCAGGCAGTTAGCTGCAATTAGACCCCCAGCGACTTATTGATATAAGCTTCTGGGGACACTCCATTTTGCAGCCGCCCTGCAATATGAAATTTCAGGGTAAAAAAACAGGAGCTAAGTTATGGCCAATGTTGAAATCTATACCAAAGAAACCTGCCCGTATTGCCATCGTGCAAAAGCACTGCTGAGCAGCAAGGGCGTAAGTTTCCAGGAGCTACCGATTGATGGCAACGCCGCTAAGCGTGAAGAGATGATCAAACGCAGTGGTCGCACCACGGTTCCGCAAATTTTTATTGACGCACAGCACATTGGCGGCTGTGACGACTTGTATGCATTGGATGCACGTGGTGGACTGGATCCCCTGCTGAAATAACGTATTAACGTTGGCATTACACTGCGCAGTATTTAAGGACAACACTTAAGGGTTTTCTACACATGTCAGAACAAAACAACACCGAAATGACCTTCCAGATCCAGCGTATTTATACCAAGGATATTTCTTTCGAAGCGCCGAACGCGCCGCACGTTTTCCAGAAAGATTGGCAGCCAGAAGTTAAACTTGATCTGGATACGGCATCTTCTCAACTGGCAGATGACGTTTACGAAGTGGTACTGCGTGTTACCGTAACGGCATCCCTGGGCGAAGAAACCGCGTTCCTGTGCGAAGTTCAGCAGGGCGGTATTTTCTCCATCGCGGGTATCGAAGGCACCCAGATGGCACATTGCCTGGGCGCATACTGCCCGAACATTCTGTTCCCGTATGCTCGTGAATGCATCACCAGCATGGTATCTCGCGGTACGTTCCCGCAACTGAACCTTGCGCCGGTTAACTTCGATGCGCTGTTCATGAACTATTTGCAGCAGCAGGCTGGCGAAGGTACTGAAGAACATCAGGATGCCTGATGAACCAACGTAATGCTTCAATGACTGTGATCGGTGCCGGCTCGTACGGCACCGCTCTTGCCATCACCCTGGCAAGAAATGGCCACGAGGTTGTCCTCTGGGGCCATGACCCTGAACATATCGCGACGCTTGAACGCGACCGCTGTAACGCCGCGTTTCTCCCCGATGTGCCTTTTCCCGATACGCTTCACCTTGAAAGCGATCTCGCTACCGCACTGGCAGCCAGCCGTAATATTCTCGTCGTCGTACCCAGCCATGTCTTTGGTGAAGTGCTGCGCCAGATTAAACCGCTGATGCGCCCTGATGCGCGTCTGGTGTGGGCGACAAAAGGACTGGAAGCGGAAACAGGGCGTCTGTTACAGGACGTAGCGCGCGAGGCGTTAGGCGATCAAATTCCACTGGCGGTTATCTCTGGCCCGACTTTTGCGAAAGAACTGGCGGCGGGTTTACCAACGGCCATTTCGCTGGCCTCTACCGATCAAACCTTTGCTGATGACCTCCAGCAACTGCTGCACTGCGGCAAAAGTTTCCGCGTTTACAGCAACCCGGATTTCATTGGCGTGCAGCTTGGCGGCGCGGTGAAAAACGTCATTGCGATCGGTGCCGGCATGTCCGACGGTATCGGTTTCGGGGCGAATGCGCGAACGGCGCTGATCACCCGTGGTCTGGCTGAAATGTCGCGTCTGGGCACGGCGCTGGGTGCCGATCCTGCCACCTTTATGGGCATGGCAGGTCTGGGCGATCTGGTACTTACCTGCACCGACAACCAGTCGCGGAACCGCCGTTTTGGCATGATGCTCGGTCAGGGCATGGATGTACAAAGCGCGCAAGAGAAGATTGGTCAGGTGGTGGAAGGCTACCGCAATACGAAAGAAGTCCGCGAACTGGCGCACCGCTTCGGCGTTGAAATGCCAATAACCGAGGAAATTTATCAAGTATTATATTGCGGAAAAAACGCGCGCGAGGCAGCATTGACTTTATTAGGTCGTGCACGCAAGGACGAGCGAAGCAGCCACTAAACCCAGGGAACCTTTGTTACCGCTATGACCCGGCTCGCGCAGAACGAGCCGGTCATTATCTCATCGTGTGGAGTAAGCAATGTCGTGTGAAGAACTGGAAATTGTCTGGAACAATATTAAAGCGGAAGCCAGAACGCTGGCGGACTGTGAGCCAATGCTGGCCAGTTTTTACCACGCAACGCTACTCAAGCATGAAAACCTTGGCAGTGCACTGAGCTACATGCTGGCGAACAAGCTGTCATCGCCGATTATGCCTGCTATTGCTATCCGTGAAGTGGTGGAAGAAGCCTACGCCGCCGACCCTGAAATGATCGCTTCTGCGGCCTGCGATATTCAGGCGGTGCGTACCCGTGACCCGGCAGTTGATAAATACTCAACCCCATTGTTATACCTGAAAGGTTTTCATGCCTTGCAAGCGTATCGCATCGGTCACTGGCTGTGGAATCAGGGGCGTCGCGCACTGGCTATTTTCCTGCAAAACCAGGTGTCTGTGACTTTTCAGGTCGATATTCACCCGGCGGCAAAAATTGGTCGCGGTATCATGCTCGACCACGCGACAGGCATCGTCGTTGGTGAAACAGCGGTGATTGAAAACGATGTGTCGATTCTGCAATCCGTCACCCTTGGCGGTACGGGCAAAACCAGCGGCGACCGTCACCCAAAAATTCGTGAAGGCGTGATGATTGGCGCGGGCGCGAAAATTCTCGGCAATATTGAAGTCGGGCGTGGCGCGAAGATTGGCGCGGGTTCTGTCGTGCTGCAACCAGTGCCGCCGCATACTACCGCTGCTGGCGTTCCGGCGCGTATCGTCGGTAAACCAGACAGCGATAAACCGTCAATGGATATGGATCAGCATTTCAACGGCATTCACCATACGTTTGAGTATGGGGATGGGATCTGACGTCCTGTGCTCGTGCCGGATGCGATGCTAACCGCATCTTATCCGGCCTGGCGTAACTAATCTCTCAACACCGCTCCCGGATATCCCAACTGCCGCCAGGCTTCATACACCACGACCGACACCGCATTGGACAGGTTCATGCTGCGGCTGTCCGGCACCATCGGAATCCGAATTTTTTGTTCAGCGGGCAGAGCATCAAGAATGCTCGCTGGCAGGCCGCGTGTTTCCGGGCCGAACATCAGATAGTCGCCATCCTGATAGCTTACGGCGCTATGGGCGGGTGTGCCTTTAGTGGTGAGGGCAAACAGACGCTGGGGATTTTCTGCTCTAAGGAACGCGCTATAGTCATGATGACGCGTAACTGCAGTAAACTCGTGATAGTCCAGCCCCGCGCGGCGCAGGCGCTTATCGTCCCAGGCAAATCCCATCGGTTCGATGATATGCAGACGAAAGCCGGTATTAGCGCAAAGACGGATGATGTTGCCAGTGTTTGGCGGAATTTCTGGTTCGTAGAGTACGATGTTTAGCATACTGCCCCCTTAGTGCGGGGGCAGGATAGCAGAAAATCGGGGATTAGTGCGGCCTTTTCCCCTCACCCCGGCCCTCTCCCCGGAGGGGCGAGGGAGAAAAAAAGAGTGCGGTGTCGTTTCAGGGTGAGGGAGACAATGTAGTGTCGGGCAGGTAAGGTCTTTTCTCCTCACCTTAAAGAAGCCAGGAGGAAAATAGGGCGAGGAATTGTTTTCAGCCTGAGGGAGTACAGACAGCGCCGATCGGTTCCCTCTCCCTGAGGGAGAGGGTTAGGGTGAGGGGGCGCAAACGACTATGCTGCATTCCCTTTCGCCATCGGAGCCAGCGCCGCAGGCAACTCTTTACCCAGCCCCTGAACCAGCGAATCTTCCGTAATCTCACTGATGGATTTCGTGCCAGTCAGCGTCATCGCCACTTTCATCTCTTTCTCGATCAGATTCAGCAAGTTCGCCACGCCCGCCTGACCCGCTGTTGCCAGCGCATACAGGAACGCACGACCCAGCAGTACGGTATCGGCACCGAGCGCGATCATACGCACGACATCAAGTCCGTTACGAATCCCGCTATCTGCCAGAATGGCGATATCACCTTTCACCGCATCCGCAATCGCAGGCAGCGCACGGGCAGAAGAGAGTACGCCATCTAACTGGCGGCCACCATGGTTAGAAACCACAATCCCATCAGCACCAAAACGTACTGCATCACGCGCATCTTCCGGGTCGAGGATCCCTTTGATCACCATCGGGCCATCCCAGAAATCGCGGATCCACTCAAGGTCTTTCCATGAGATGGACGGATCGAAGTTATTCCCCAGCCAGCCGATGTAATCTTCCAGTCCGGTCGGTTTGCCGAGATAGGCCGAAATATTACCTAAATCATGCGGACGACCGTTCAGGCCGACATCCCATGCCCATTGCGGATGCGTCACCGCCTGCAAGTAGCGGCGCATTGCAGCGTTCGGGCCGCTCATACCAGAATGTGCATCACGATAACGCGCACCCGGCGTCGGCATATCTACGGTGAAAACCAGTGTCGAACAACCCGCCGCTTTTGCCCGTTCCAGTGCGTTACGCATAAAGCCGCGATCGCGCAGCACATAAAGCTGGAACCACATCGGACGTTTGATAGCTGGAGCGACTTCTTCAATCGGGCAAACTGAAACCGTTGAGAGAGTAAACGGAATGCCATGCGCATCAGCCGCTTTGGCTGCCTGAACTTCGCCGCGACGTGCATACATGCCGCACAAACCCACCGGAGCCAGCGCCACCGGCATCGATAGCTTTTCATTAAACAGCGTCGTTTCCAGGCTTAAGTCGGACATGTTTTTCAGAATACGCTGGCGCAGCGCCACTTCTGACAAATCCTCCACGTTGCGGCGCAGCGTGTATTCAGAATATGCACCGCCATCCATGTAGTGGAACAGGAACGGCGGTAGAATGCGTTGCGCTGCGGCGCGATAATCGCTGGCTGCGGAAATAATCATGCGTTTTTCTCCCTCGAATGCTCATTATGCTCACCGGGCAGGCGGGTAATGCGTGCACGGCGAGCCTGATCTTCATCGAATCGTTTCATGGTGGTGTGGACAAAGCTGAGGTGCGACATCATTGCTTTACGCGCACCGTCGGCATCACCGGCAAAAATGGCGTTAATGACCGCCTGATGCTGTTCAGTCAGTTGCGAAAAAACGGGCGGCACCAGATACATCCGCTGACGACTTTGCATCACTGAAGATTGCAGGACATCAAAGAAACCGCGCATGGTTTGCAGCAGCACGATGTTATGTGAGGCTTCGGCAATTGCCAGATGAAAACGAACGTCCGCTTGCGAGGCGAGATCCGGGTCTTCACTCAGCGTCGCTTCAAAGCAGAGCTGTATCTTTTCTTTATCGGCTTGTGTGGCACGCATTGCTGCGTGCCAGGCGGTGCTGGCCTCAATGGCGTAGCGGGCTTCCAGAATATCGAAGCTGTAATCCGGATCATCGGCCATTAGCGTTTTCAGCGGCTGGACGATGTTTTGTTCCGACCACACGTCATGGCGCCAGCGAATAAACGTCCCGCCACCGCGACGACTAAGAAGCACACCTTCACTCACCAGTTTCGCCAGCGCCTCGCGCAGTGAATTACGCGACACGCCGAGCTGCATCGCCAGTTGGCGTTCAGCGGGCAACTTCATGCCCGGTTCCAGATTTTGTTCATCAATCAGCGCCCGCACACGGGAAGCTACCTCGTCTGACAGGCGTCTGGGTATAACCATCATTACGGAATCATCCACGTTAAGACGTAGGCCTGAAGCGTGGTCATCACGCCCACCATACAGGTGAATATCAGGCTGTGTTTGACAGTAAAGCGGAACAGATCTGACTCTTTGCCCACCAGGCCTACCGCCGCACAGGCAATGGCGATGGACTGCGGAGAGATCATCTTGCCGGTGACGCCGCCGGTGGTGTTGGCAGCAACCAGCAACAGATCAGAGACGCCAATTTGTTGTGCTGCGGTGGCTTGCAGCGCGGCAAACAGGGCGTTAGATGACGTATCCGACCCGGTCAGGAATACCCCCAGCCAGCCGAGGAACGGCGAGAAGAAGGTGAATGCATGACCGGTATGCGCCAGTGCCAGCGCCAGCGTTGACGACAGCCCTGAATAGTTCGAGATAAAGGCGAAAGCCAGCACCATACCGATGGAGTAGATGGGGAGCGCCAGTTCTTTCAGTGTGCTGCCGAAAGTGCTGATGGCGTCAGAGGGTTTCATCTTCAGCCAGACGATAGAGAGCAGCGCAGCAAACAGAATGGCAGTACCGGTGGCAGAGAACCAGTCAAACTTAAACACGGCGGCATAGGCAGTGGCTTCGCTGACAACTGGCGGCATACGGGCAACCAGTTTGTCGAGATACGGCACCGGAATGTTGATCACCCACTCATACAGCACACCACCCGAAGCGAACAGGGCTTTAAACGGCGGAATACTCCACAGCGTTACGGTGGCGGTCAGGAACAGGAACGGTGTCCAGGCGCGTAACACCTGACCTGCGGTGTAACCGGTATGGGCCAGCGTCATATCAACTTGCGATGCGCCCAGATCGCCGAAGCGGAAAACGCGCACCGGCTGCCAACGTTTGAGGAACAGTGTCAGGCAGAGCAGCGATACCAGCGAAGAGATAATGTCCGGCAGTTCCGGCCCAATAAAGTTAGAGCTAAGGTACTGTGCGATGGCAAACGAGCCTCCCGCGACCACGACCGCAGGCCACGTCTCTTTGATACCCCGCCAGCCGTCCATAATCGCCATGATCCAGAACAGCACGATAATGGTCATAAACGGTAGCTGACGACCGACCATCTGGCCAATCTCAAAGCTGTCGATGCCTGTCACCTGTCCGGCAACCAGAATCGGAATGCCCATCGCGCCAAATGCCACCGGCGCGGTGTTAACAATCAGGCACAACCCGGCGGCGTACAGCGGTTTAAAGCCCAGCCCGACCAACAATGCGGCAGTAATTGCCACTGGTGCGCCAAAGCCTGCGGCTCCTTCGAGAAAAGCGCCGAAACAGAAACCGACGATCAGCATTTGCAGGCGCTGGTCAGGGGTTATTGAAAGAATAGACGAGCGGATGATGTCAAACTGTCCGGTTTTCACCGAGATCTTATAGACGAACACCGCCGCAATAATGATCCACGCGATGGGCCACAAGCCGTAGAAGAATCCATAAACGACCGAGGCCAGCGCGTTGGCGACCGGCATTTTGTAGAACAATAGCGCGACGGTCAGAGCGATAACGACTGTCCATGTGGCGGCGACATAGCCTTTTAGTTTGAGCTTAATAAGCGCAAAGAAAAAAAACAGGATGGGAAGCGATGCTATCAGGCTGGAAAGCCAGATATTCCCGGCGGGATCGTAGTTTTGTTGCCAGAGATTCATTGCAGGTCTCCTGGAGGCCACGCACATCGTGTAATGAGTCTGTTGCTCATCTCCTTGTCACACGTTGTGTAAAAGTGGCACTGCCAATTTTGTTGTGTAGGGATAATGACAATGAATGGTTAACTAAATGTTATGAATTGGCAACGTTAATGTGAGTTTTAATTGGGGAACTGTGAACCAGTGGTCAGATAAGCGAAGAATTGGTAGGGCCAATTATTGTGGGGGAGAAAAATTTGCTGCGGAGCTGGCTTGTGCCCCTCACCCTAACCCTCTCCCCGGAGGGGCGAGGGGACTGATTGTGCTCGGTGTTAGATGGAGCGCGTCCTTCAGCAATGCAAGAAAACCATTATGCACGGTATCAGATGTAGAACGTTTTTCCCCCTCGCCCCTTTGGGGAGAGGGTCGGGGTGAGGGGGCAGCGCGCACGATGCCCCACATCAGCCCGGCAATGCAAGAAAACCATTATGCACGGTATCAGATGCAACACGTTTTTCCCCCTCGCCCCTTTGGGGAGAGGGTCGGGGTGAGGGGGCAGCGCGCACGAGACCCCACATCAGCCCGGTAATGCAAGAAAACCATTATGCACGGTATCAGATGCAACACGTTTTTCCCCCTCGCCCCTTTGGGGAGAGCGCCGGGGTGAGGGGGGCAGCGCGCACGAGACCCCACACCAGCCCGGCGATGCAAGAAAACCATTATGCACGGTATCAGATGCAGCACGTTTTTCCCCCTCGCCCCTTTGGGGAGAGGGTCGGGGTGAGAGGGGCAGCGCGCACGAGACCCCACATCAGCCCGGCAATGCAAGAAAACCATTATGCACGGTATCAAATGCAGCACGTTTTCCCCCTCGCCCCTTTGGGGAGAGGGTCGGGGTGAGGGGGCAGCGCGCACGAGACCCCACACCAGCCCGGCAATGCAAGAAAACCATTATGCACGGTATCAGATGCAGCACGTTTTCCCCCTCGCCCCTTTGGGGAGAGGGTCGGGGTGAGGGGGCAGCGCGCACGAGACCCCACATCAGTCCGGCAATGCAAGAAAACCATTATGCACGGTATCAGATGCAGCACGTTTTTCCCCCTCGCCCCTTTGGGGAGAGGGTCGGGGTGAGAGGGGCAGCGGGCACGAGACCCCACACCAGCCCGGCGATGCAAGAAAACCATTATGCACGGTATCAGATGCAGCACGTTTTCCCCCTCGCCCCTTTGGGGAGAGGGTCGGGGTGAGGGGATCAGCGCGCATGTAGCCTCAAGCTAATGTTAAAAAGCCGAAGTCACAATCTGTGCAATTTTCAAACAAAAAAAGGGCAATCCTCCTCAGAGAATTGCCCTTAGTCACACTAACTTAATGGGTCATTACCACTGAATACCAGCACCAAGTGCGGCGGAGTATTCACCCTGGCTATTGGTACTACCTTGTAATTTGTAGACCCAACGACCGTTGGCGCTCACCATCGACACACCTAAAGCAACAGCCGATTCACCGTTGTATGTACCGCCACCAATGGAGGCCATGCTGGCACCCGGCGTGTAAGCCTGCGGCAGACCGGTCATCGCCATTGCAGAAGCGATACCACCGCTCAACTTGCTTTCGGTTTTGGACAGTTTGTTATCCATCTCAACCATGCGCTGATCGGTGTATTGCTTCGTTTCCTGCACGCTTTGCTTCAACTGCGCGTAGTTCACCGCGTCGTTGTTGTTAACGCCAGCGGAAACGTTGCTGATGCGAGTCGTTCCGCCATTACCACCGCCGAGAGTGATGTTGCTGTAATCAACAGAACCGTCAGCTTTGGTGTCATAGCGCACGCCGCCTGCTTCGGAAGACTTCAACTGCGCAACGTTAACCGCGTCAGTAGCATTTTTACCAGCGGCAACGTTGGTGATACGGCGTTGGTTAGTGGAAGAACCTACGGAGATCGTATTTTCTTCGTTTGCCACAGAGCCAGTACCCAGCGCAACGCTGTTATCAGCGGCAGCAATAGAGCCAGAGCCAATCGCAACACTGTCTTTACCCTGCGCGTTAGCATCTACGCCATCGGTGTTGGTCTTGAAGTACTTGGTGCTACCGGTGCTTACGATATCGCCAATACCGTTTTCGATATTGGTGACGCGGGTATCCAGATTCGTTACCTGAGTATTCAGGTTAGTAATGCTCTGGGTGTTCTGGGAAACCTGTGCGTCCGTCACTTTCAACTGACCAACGTTAACGGCATCGGTATCTGCCGAACCCGCCGCGACATTAGTGATCTGACGTTGACCGTCTTCACTGCCGACAGAGAACTCACCGACAGAATTCTGCGGCGCGTCCATGTTGTAGGCGGTGTAGCCAGTCTGAGCGCCGCGAGTGGTCTGAGAACCATTACCCATTGCAATACTGTTTGCATGGTTGGCGCGTGCGTTAGAACCGATAGCAATACCGTTGATGGCATCTGGCAGAACCAGAGTGTTCAGGCCGATACCAATACCCGCGTCAGCATTAACGATAGTTTTCGCGCCCATCGCCAGCGAGTCAGTACCTACCGCCAGTGAATCTTCTTCCGTTGAGTTGGCATGGTAGTACTTGGTCGGCGTAGTGGCGACCGCACCAATGGCGTTTTGCAACTGGCGTACAGTCACGGCGTCATGGGATTCAGTACCATCAGCAACGTTGATGATCTGACGGTACTTACCATCATCGCCAATCGACAATGCGCCAAGCAGTTCGCCGTCAGTGGTGTCGTAACCAATCACAACGCCTTCTTCGGTTACGCTGGTGTTACGAGAACCTTTAACAATCACACGGCTGGAGACGGATTCGCTACCCAGCGCGATACCAGTATCAACGCTGCTGCTGCTATTCTGACCAATTGCGACACTGCTTTCGCCGGAAGCGACAGCGTTATAGCCCACCGCTGTAGCGCCAGTACCTGATGCGCTCGCATCAATAAAGGTTAAGCCGGTGTCATTAGTACGCGCATAGTTCAGACCCGCACCGTTCTCTTCGATGTAGTCTATGCTGGTATTACCGGCAATCTGGTTGATGATCTCATTTTGCTGATTGATCAACGTGTTGGTGGCGAACAACTGTGAACCATTAATTGCATCAGTACTGGTTTCAGAAATATCACCATTAGCAACATTAGTGATTACGCTGGCTTTGCCATCGCGGCTGGCGCTGAACGCACCATTTTCACCGGCGGTTGCGTCCCAGAGCAGCGCATCATCCAGGGTTGAGTCGATCGCGTCCAGAGCATCACCGACGTTATTGTAATCGGTATCAGCAATGGAGTACGTCGGCGCACTGATGCTACCGTCAGCATTTACTGCGGCGCCACCGCCCAGGGCATCAACAACAGAGTTGCTCACACCGTAGAGTTGCCCACCATTGATGGCATCGGTGCTGGTTTCAGAAACGGCACCATTTGCGACATTGGTAATTTTGCTGGCATTGCCACCGTGACCGGCGCTGAATGCACTTGCCGTTTCATCCCACAGCAGAGCGTCGCCCAATGAAGTGCTAAAGGAGGTGTTAATCGCCGCCAGCGCATCACCTACGTTATCGTAGCTGTTGCTACCGATGGTGTAGGACGGGCCAGTAAATACACCGTTTTCATCAACCGAGGCGTTACCGCCAAAATAGTCTGCCAGTGAATCACTTAAGCTAAACAGTTGCCCACCGTTAACGGCATCGGTGCTGGTAGATGAGATTGTTCCAGCGGTGACGTTAGTGATTTTGCTGGTGGCTTCGGTGCCGTGTGCAGCGGTGAATGCGCTTGCGGCGTCATCCCATTTCAGCGCATCTTCACCGAGGTTGTTCACCGTATCAGCCAGATTGGTGATGTTGGTGGTGTTAGTAGCGATGTTAGTGGTGTTGGTTGCCACATTGTCGTTAGTGGTTTTTAACTGAGAACCGTTAACGGCATCGGTACTGGTCTCCGTCAACTCACCCGCCGTAACGTTGGTGATTTTGCTGGTGGCTTCGGTGCCGTGTGCGGCGGTGAATGCACCTGAGGCGTCATCCCATGCCAGCGCGTCGGCACCAAGGTTAGTCACTGTATCAGTCAGGTTGGTGATACTGGTGGTGTTGGCGGCAACATCATTCGTCAGGTTAGTGATGTTGGTGGTGTTGTTAGCAACTTCGCCGGTCAGGTTGCTGATATTGGTGGTGTTGGTTGCCACGTTATCGTTAGTGGTTTTCAACTGAGAACCGTTAACGGCATCGGTACTGGTCTCCGTCAACTCACCTGCCGTAACGTTAGTGATTTTGCTGGTGGCTTCGGTGCCGTGTTTGGCGGTGAATGCACCTGAGGCGTCATCCCATGCCAGCGCATCCGCACCAAGGTTAGTCACTGTATCAGTCAGGTTGGTGATACTGGTGGTGTTGGCGGCAACATCATTCGTCAGGTTAGTGATGTTGGTGGTGTTGTTAGCAACTTCGCCGGTCAGGTTGCTGATATTGGTGGTGTTGGTTGCCACGTTATCGTTAGTGGTTTTCAACTGAGAACCGTTAACGGCATCGGTACTGGTCTCCGTCAACTCACCTGCCGTAACGTTAGTGATTTTGTTGGTGGCTTCGGTGCCGTGTTTGGCGGTGAATGCACCTGAGGCGTCATCCCATGCCAGCGCGTCGGCACCAAGGTTAGTCACTGTATCAGTCAGGTTGGTGATACTGGTGGTGTTGGCGGCAACATCATTCGTCAGGTTAGTGATATTGGTGGTGTTGTTAGCAACATCGCCAGTCAGGTTGGTGATATTAGTGGTGTTGGTTGCCACGTTATCGTTAGTGGTTTTCAACTGAGAACCGTTAACCGCATCGGTACTGGTCTCCGTCAGCTCACCCGCCGTAACGTTGGTGATTTTGTTGGTGGCTTCGGTGCCGTGTGCAGCAGTGAATACGCCAGCGGTGTCATCCCATTTCAGCGCATCTTCACCAAGGTTAGTCACCGTATCAGCCAGGTTGGTGATACTGGTGGTGTTGGCGGCAACGTCATTCGTCAGGTTAGTAATGTTAGTGGTGTTGTTAGCAACATCGCCAGTCAGGTTGCTGATATTAGTGGTGTTGGTTGCCACATTGTCGTTAGTGGTTTTCAACTGAGAACCGTTAACGGCGTCGGTACTGGATGCGTTCAGCTCACCCGCCGTAACGTTGGTGATTTTGCTGGTGGCATCGGAACCGTGTTTTGCACTGTAGACTTTTTTAAGCGAGTCCCATTGCAACGTATTATCATCAAGACCCTTTAATGCGTCGCCAACATTATTAAAGTTACCACTTTGCAGTTTGTAATTAGGGGCGTTAACAACCCCGGCAGTACTCACGGAGGCACCGCCGCCCAGACGGTCTGCAACTGACTTACTGATATCATAAAGCTGTGAACCATTGATGGCATCAGTACTGGTACTGCTAATATCGCCTTTTTCCATATGGACAATTTTACGTTGCAGCGTGTCGTTACCTACTGAAACAGTATTATCTTCCACGGCAGTAGACTCTGTGCCCAGAGCAACGGAGTTAACACCGGTTACGTTGGACAGGCTACCAATCGCAATACTTTTTTCAGAACCGGCAAAGCTTTCTTGTCCAATCGCAATACTGTTTTCGTTACCCGCCAGACTACTATTACCCAACGCAATAGAATTTACACCATCTGCCTTTCCTGCCTGACCGAAAGCCATTGCTCCAGCTTTGGTTGCATTGGCACCATATCCGAGCGCAACGGTATTGTCCGCGTTAGCTACGCTGCTTGCGCCTAATGCCAAACTATATAATCCATTGGCTTCGCTTTCGGCACCCATTGCAATGGCACCATCGGCATCCGCTAAAGCCAGTCTTCCAAATGCCAGGCTATCAATGGCATTGGCTTTTGTATCTGAGCCGAGTGCCAGACTATACTTTCCTGCGGCTATTGCCTGGTAACCAAGGCTAGCTGCATAATCAGCACCATCTTCTGCTCTTGAACCTCTACCTATTGCAATGGAGGATGCACCGCCGGTATAAGCTACCAAACCCAATGCAAGGGAATACTCTGCTTTTGACTCTGCGCCGCTACCGAATGCTACGGATCTGTTCCCCGAGGCTTTGGACATGTGCCCTATAGCTATGGATAGCTCACCCAATGACTGACTCTTGTAGCCAAATGCGGTACTTCCTATTCCACTGGCTGTAGTGTCGAGTCCTATTGCAATTGCGACTCCTCCCTCTGTCTTTGATGTAGCTTTTGCATTCTTTCCGATAGCAACCCAGCTATCGCCTTCTTCGGGAGTTTCAATGCTCGCACCACCATCAAGTGCACCAGCACCTGCCCCAAACGACGACATCAACCCACCGGCAACTAACGCAGAAATTAACAGCTTGCTGCGCCCGCTCTTTTTCCCACGGCTTTTTGCCGTTTCGCTGGCGACGCTGTAACTTCCCGTCGCAGGGTTCCAGATAACTTTAAAAATTTTGTTCATTGTTGTTGCTCTCTATTCCTTGATATAAGTGCAATGACTGCATTTATTTTTTGCTTTTTTTCTGCCGGTTATCAGCAGGTGGAAGGTTGTCGAAGTTGATGTTTTGCATATTAATAGCCAACTTCAGGTATTTCAGGTTGTTGGGAGACACCCCTTTTAACGTTAAGTTAATGTCTTGCCATTGACCTGGTAATAATTTCAGCGTGGAGTTCATGGTGGTGCTAAATAGTAGTTGTTGCCATTTGGCATATTCTTTTTGATCAGTAGGTCTTTCACCGCCCCAGGTGGCATGAAAACCAATATTTGATACGGGAACGCTTAATAAATTGGCCAATGACATATGAATAACACTGCCATTTTCTATTGCTTCAACAGATAACACCCTGCCGGCAATACCTACCGAACCGTTATTTAAAATGAAATATTTTGTTTGATCGGGGTTAAATTCAGTAAAGACAAATGTATCTTGCTGATGCTTAATCTCTTTCACTACCTGAGCCAGCAGCTTTGTACTGTTTATCAGGCTAATGCTTTGTTTTTCAATGGTGTTTGTCTTTTTGGTTTCTTGTTCTAATCGTTTTTCGAGTTGATCAATTCTGGCCTTTTGTCCTTCTTGTTGTTTTGTGAGTTCATCAACGACTTTGTTTTTTTCGACATAATCACAACCTGACAGCATCAGTATTGTCGAAGCCGCCAGGACGCTTATCAATAATTTATTCACTTTCATATAAAGTTATCCTTACATATCATCCCTGATACCAACGCGGTCTAAGGGATGTGTCCATTTATGGTTGATGCTTTTGCGATTTATACGGCTGGCTTTATGAATGTTGCGAATATATTTGTTATGAAAATTATTTATTAAGTTTTAAAATTGTTTAATTGTGTTAGGGAGGCGGATTTTAATGAGGAGGGTTATCAGATGTCAAACACTGCATTTAAAGCAGAAAAATAGCTTTTATTTAATATTCACACAATAAATGTTTTGGGTGAGTTTTTAGAATGTGGATGGAAAAAATAACGGCAAAAGTTTTATTTTATGAATATATCTTCCATTTTTAGGCGTCGAACCAAACCTTTTACTGAATGCATTTTCAGATTTAGTGCCATTGGTAAAAAGTAGACTCTACGAGGAAACAGAGGAGGATATTTGTTGCATCCCGCATTTAGAAACGCGGGATGTGAGGGAGATATACAGGTAAGAGGGTTAAAACGCTGTCTTTGAGAACCCGGTCATCTCTTGCAGACCCATTTCACGACCCAGTGCGGTCATCGGATGTACAACCACAAGCCCCCGAACGCTTTTCTTCAGCTTACCCATATCGGCTTGTTCTTTTTTGGTAATCGCGCGCTGGAACGGCATCTTCATCAGCTTCTGTGCTTCCTTACTGAGTTTCTGGCTGTGAACTTCGCGTAGGCGAGCAATTTCTGCTTCCAGAGTTGCTTTCTCTTTTTCCAGCTCGGCATATTTGTCTGCGGCTTCAACCAGCGACAGATCGGCCTGCTGGTGACGGATGGCGTCCAGACGATCGCTGAGACGTTTGATTTCGTTTTTTTCGACTTCTTTCATGGGATGGCTTCTGATAAAGATAAATTTATAGCCCCTAGTATGCGCGACGAGGTGCTTTGTTCACAACCGATGGCATTGTAATAGTTTTGTCGGGTAACAAATCTTGTGTTCAAAAATCATATAATATATTGATTAATAAACAATATAATCAGAAGGTGAGGGCAAGCGTTGTGGATTTCGCACGTTTTCCTTAATGTCATTTTTATCGGGATCTAAACTAAAATCGGCGGTCGCGCTTTCCCGGCGCGGGGTAATACGGAGATATTATTATGGGCAAATTAGGTGAAAACGTTCCGCTTCTTATTGATAAAGCCGTAGATTTCATGGCATCAAGCCAGGCGTTCCGGGAGTATCTGAATAAACTTCCCCCCCGTAACGCGATTCCATCCGGTATACCTGAGGAAAGCGTGCCGTTATATCTACAACGTCTGGAATATTATCGCCGACTTTATCGGCCGAATCCGGTAGAGGAGAAGTAAGCGAAAGTACTTACTTTTGAAAGGCTTTTTTTAAGCTGATTTTGGAAATCAGCTCTGTCAGTGAAAGGACCATTGTTGATCGCACAGCCTGTTGGTAACGCTGAACTTGCATCGCATACAAACTGGAGTCTATTGGTTCAAACTGTGGCGGCGGCGGTAGTGCCGCCACGCAATGCAGTTCGCCAAATGGCCCAAGAATTTCATCATCGGTAAATGCGTACTCGTTGCCGTCGTGGTTCAGCTCTTCCCGCAGCGCCATCAACAGTTCCGCATCTTCGTATTCATGGCGACTAATTACGCCAAGCCCATAAATCAGCTTTAAGCGCACGGACAGATCGCCCAGCGGACCATCGCCGTCGAGTAACGGTTCTACAGCATACTTCACCGCGTAATCGTCTTTGCGGAATACCTGAAGCACCAAAAGATTCACCGCCTCGGTCAGGAGATCGACGGCGGTAATCAGAAAGCTTCGCACGGTTTTGCCAGCATTCAGACGCTCAAGCACACGGTTTTCAAAGGCCTGGGTTTGTTCCATTGTTGCCTGCATATCTGACAATCTGTTATTCGGGCGCAGGGAGCCCTGCGCCTGGTTCATCATTATTGCATTGCGTTATAAGCGGTTACTGCCTCGGTGACAACCTCGCTGTTGGCATCAAGCCCGGAAATGTGCGCCAGCGCAGCCTGCGGGCCTTTGTCGGCAATCAGCGCCGCCAGTTCTTGTGCCTGCGGATCATCTTCACTGCAAAAGTGCATTGCAGCGGCAATACCTTCAATCAGATTTTTGTGCGGCAAGCTATATTCCAGCGTACCCAGCAGCGGCTTGATCAGACGGTCGCCAGCACTCAATTTACGCAGCGGCTGACGGCCTACGCGCTCAACATCATCTTTCAGATACGGGTTTTCAAAACGACCGAGGATTTTCTGGATGTACGCCGCGTGCTTGTCCGCGTCAAAGCCGTAACGCTTAATCAGTACCGCGCCGCTTTCTTCCATCGCCCCTTTTACCACCGCACGGATTTTCTCGTCGAGAATCGCGTCACGAATAGTCTGATGACCGGCCAGTTTTCCGAGGTACGCGGTTATAGCATGACCCGTGTTCAGGGTGAAGAGCTTACGTTCGACAAACGCCATCAGGTTGTCGGTTAACTCCATACCAGGAATGTTTGGTAGCGTGCCTTTGAACTGAGTTTTATCGACAATCC
The DNA here is from genome assembly GCF_916618735.1 of Escherichia sp. Marseille-Q3837. Taxonomy (NCBI): domain Bacteria; kingdom Pseudomonadati; phylum Pseudomonadota; class Gammaproteobacteria; order Enterobacterales; family Enterobacteriaceae; genus Escherichia; species Escherichia sp. Marseille-Q3837. The sequence goes on from NZ_CAKAKC010000001.1 coordinate 1,070,610, forward strand.
ATTCGCTGAAGGTTTCTACAGTGACTTCCAGCGGATCGTTCGTTGCAGACGCTGAAGGCGGTACGATACGGTCAACGGCGGAATCAACAAAGCCAACGTGTTCTTCTACCCACGCTTTGGCGTCTTCCGGCAGGGCGTTCATCACATGGCCTTTCAGTTGCGTTGTGCCGCGTACCATGTTTTCACAGGCGATAATGTTCAGCGGGGAGTCATTACCTTGCTCTTTACGTTTCACCAGCCCTTTGGCGATTGCCGGAGCAATGCGTTCCAGCACGACCGGGCCAACTGCGGTGGTGACTAAATCAACCTGGGCGATTAAATCAACCACGTCGTCGCCAATGCTGCTGACGGCATTAACGCCGGTAACGGTATCCACCTGCTCGGTTTCGCCGACAACGTGAACCTGATAGCTATGACGGGCATTCAGGGCATCAAGTACCACCTGATTGACATCGGCAAACGTCAGTTGGATACCCGCGTCTGCCAGCAGTTTACCGATAAAGCCACGACCGATATTACCTGCGCCAAAATGTAATGCTTTCATAGTATTAACCTTCATCAATGTTTTTACCCAAGAGGGCTGGGGTGAGGCTTTTCCCTCACCCAAACCCTCTCCATGTGGAGAGGGGCAGCGCCGGATGCGGCGTAAACGCCTTATCCGGCCTACAAGAACGTGCAAATTTAACAAACTGCGCTTTGTTTTGTAGGCCTGATAAGCAAAGCGCATCAGGCAATCAGCCCCACCGTCTCCATGAGGAGAGGGTGGGCCTGGATTACTTACGACCCGCCAGCAGTTCCAGCACTTCATCCACGCTGGTGGTGTGTGCCAGACGCTCGATGACGGACTCATCATCCAGCGCGTTGGTCAGGCTGGTGATAACCTGAATGTGCTCGTTATTACGGGCAGCAATACCAATCACCAGGCGGGCAATGTCATCTTCTTCTTCACCGAAGCGCACACCTTCCGGATATTGACAGAACACGACACCCGTTTTCAGTACGCGATCTTTCGCTTCAACCGTACCGTGCGGCACTGCGATAGACTCACCCAGATAAGTCGGGGTCAGTTTTTCACGATCCAGCATCGCCTGTACGTATTCCGGCTCAACATAGCCGCCTTTCACCAGTTGTTCGCCGGCAAAGCGAATCGCTTCTTCTTTGGTGGCTGCTTTGCGACCGAGGAAGATGTTCTCCGCACCGAGCTTAAACAGGTTGGCGTTAGAATCGTCAAAGCTGTCTTTCAGGCTGTCTTTCACTTTCACTTCGTTTTCAGTATGACGCTGGGCAGCAACCAGACGTTCGGTCAGGCTGGTGTACAGGCCGCTGTCGAGGAAGTTAGTCAGCGAAATATGCTGTGCCTGCGGCACCTGACGCATAGCGCGTTCGGTCAGGTCACGGTGAGTGATGACCAGATCTACATCCGGCGGCAGGTTGTTGATCGCGCTGTTAGTAACAGAAATCTGCGACAGACCTGCATCCTGAATTTTCTTACGCAGCACGCCTGCACCCATCGCACTGGAACCCATACCGGCGTCACAGGCAACGATGATTTTACGCACGTGGCTCAGGTCGTTAGTCACATCGCCCGCAGACAGCGGAGACGCACCTTTAGACTCAGCTTTCATGTCCTGCATACGACGAGTTGCTGCTTCAATATCGTCTTCTTCTTTCACTTTGCTGGTTTTCAGCAAAATAGCAGAGACAACGAAGGAGACCGCCATCGCCGCACACACACCCGCGATGTTAGCGAAGTAAGCACCTTTTGGCGTCATCGCCAGTACCGCGAGGATAGAACCCGGAGATGCCGGAGAAACCAGACCACCGCCCAGGATAGTCAGCGTGAACACGCCAGTCATACCGCCGAGGATAACGGCCAGGATCAGACGCGGATTCATCAGCACATACGGGAAGTAGATTTCGTGGATACCACCCAGGAAGTGGATGATTGCCGCACCGCCCGCAGACTGTTTCGCACTACCACGACCAAAGAACATGTACGCCAGCAGCACGCCCATACCCGGACCCGGGTTCGCTTCAATCAGGAAGAAGATGGATTTACCCAGTTCATGGGACTGCTGAATACCCAGCGGCGAGAAGATACCGTGGTTAATGGCGTTGTTGAGGAACAGGATTTTCGCCGGTTCAACAAAGATAGACGCCAGCGGCAGCATGTCATGGACAACCATGAAGTTAACGCCCGCAGCCAGCATTTTAGACAGAGCTTCAACAATCGGGCCAATGCCGAGGAAGGCCAGAATGGCGAGGATCATCCCGATGATGCCAGCGGAGAAGTTATTCACCAGCATCTCAAAACCGGATTTGATTTTACCGTCTACCCAGCGGTCGAAGTGCTTAATACACCAGCCGCCCAGCGGACCTGCAATCATAGAACCGAGGAACATCGGCATGTCTGCGCCGACGATAACGCCCATGGTGGTGATGGCACCGACTACGCCGCCACGTTCGCCGCCTACCAGCTTACCACCGGTATAACCGATCAGCAGCGGCAGGAGATAAGTGATCATCGGCCCGACCAGCTTCGCCAGCGTTTCGTTCGGTAACCACCCTGTTGGAATAAATAACGCGGTGATGATACCCCACGCGATAAACGCGCCGATATTTGGCATCACCATGTTGCTGAGGAAACGACCAAAGCTTTGCACTTTGATCTTAATATCGGATGACATAAAAACACCCCTTCTTATGTTTGCTGTCGCGCAGGCTGGAAGCCCGAGGTTTTTTGTTAATGTGGCGGCAGAGGTAGCCGGACCTTGTAGATACTGCGAAATCTGGCACTGAATCGGTTAACTGTCCAGTCGGCGGCCTTTTGTGTGATATCAGTCACATAAATATAGGGGGTAGAGAGGTAATTGACGTGACGTTTATCACAAAATGACTGTGTAAAAAAACAACAAGACGGCGATTTTCGCTAAAAATGGCATTCAAATGTGAGTAATATCACAATTTTATTTTGATGGTTTGTTGAATCTTTGTGATCTGAATCACAAGATATTTTCTTCGGTAATTCACCTGATGTGATCTGCAACATGTTCTGACTTTGCCTTAAGACAGTTTTGTAACTGAGCAACTCATCGCCTTTTAAAATTATCCTTCGGTGTGATGGCGAGATTGGCAAACGCAGATTAATGTCAAAGTATCAGCCTGACTCCCTTCCGGCTGCCAGCCAAAAAACAACACTGATAAGCGTGAATCCGAGGCAGATATGTTTCTAAACTACTTCGCGTTGGGAGTGCTGATCTTCGTCTTTCTGGTGATTTTTTATGGAATCATCGCGATACATGACATCCCCTATCTTATTGCCAAAAAGCGCAACCATCCCCACGCCGACGCTATTCATACGGCGGGTTGGGTAAGTCTGTTTACCCTGCATGTAATCTGGCCGTTTCTGTGGATCTGGGCAACGCTTTACCAGCCAGAGCGCGGCTGGGGAATGCAGTCACATGTTGCGTCGCAGGAGAAAGCGACTGACCCGGAAATCGCCGCACTTTCTGACCGTATTTCCCGGCTGGAGCACCAACTTGCAGCTGAAAAAAAGAGTGACTATTCCACGTTCCCGGAGATCTGATTATGGATCTGTTAATTGTTTTAACTTACGTGGCGCTGGCATGGGCAGTATTTAAAATCTTCCGCATTCCGGTGAATCAGTGGACGCTGGCGACGGCGGCGCTGGGTGGCGTGTTTCTGGTGAGTGGTTTGATTTTATTGATGAACTACAACCATCCTTACACTTTTACCGCGCAAAAGGCAGTGATAGCTATCCCTATCACGCCACAGGTGACGGGGATCGTGACTGAAGTCACCGACAAAAATAATCAGCTTATTCAAAAGGGCGAAGTGCTTTTTAAGCTCGACCCGGTACGTTATCAGGCGCGAGTAGACAGACTCCAGGCTGATTTGATGACGGCGACGCATAATATCAAAACGCTGCGCGCGCAGCTCACTGAAGCGCAGGCCAACACCACCCAGGTTTCAGCGGAGCGCGACCGACTGTTTAAAAATTATCAACGTTATCTGAAAGGCAGCCAGGCGACGGTCAATCCGTTCTCAGAACGTGACATCGACGACGCGCGGCAGAATTTCCTCGCGCAGGATGCGCTGGTGAAAGGTTCGGTGGCGGAGCAGGCGCAGATCCAGAGCCAGCTCGACAGCATGGTCAACGGTGAGCAATCACAGATTGTCAGCTTAAGAGCGCAACTTACTGAAGCAAAATATAACCTTGAGCAAACCATTATTCGCGCACCAAGCAACGGCTACGTTACTCAGGTACTGATCCGCCCAGGCACTTACGCGGCAGCTTTACCGCTGCGTCCGGTAATGGTCTTCATCCCTGAGCAAAAACGGCAAATTGTTGCCCAATTTCGGCAAAATTCACTGTTACGTCTGAAACCCGGTGATGAAGCAGAAGTGGTGTTTAACGCGCTGCCTGGGCAGGTATTCCACGGCAAACTGACCAGTATTTTGCCGGTGGTGCCTGGCGGTTCGTATCAGGCGCAGGGGGTGCTGCAATCGTTAACGGTCGTGCCCGGAACGGATGGTGTGCTGGGAACCATTGAACTCGACCCTAACGCTGATATCGATGCCTTACCCGACGGCATCTACGCCCAGGTAGCAGTTTATTCCGACCATTTCAGCCATGTTTCGGTGATGCGGAAGGTGCTGCTGAGAATGACCAGTTGGATGCATTATCTTTATTTGGATCATTGAGACTTATGTCACCTGTGTTTTGCGCGAGCCTGAGCCATACTGATATTTTTCCTCGCACAAAGGACATGGCATGAAACTTATCGGTAGCTACACCAGCCCGTTTGTACGCAAACTTTCTATTCTGTTGTTAGAAAAGGGCATAACTTTCGAATTTATTAATGAACTGCCCTATAACGCGGACAACGGCGTGGCGCAATTTAACCCGTTAGGGAAAGTGCCGGTGCTGGTGACCGAAGAGGGCGAATGTTGGTTTGATTCGCCGATCATCGCTGAATATATTGAATTAATGAATGTCGCTCCGGCGATGTTGCCGCGCGATCCGCTGGAGTCGTTGCGAGTGCGCAAAATTGAGGCGCTGGCAGATGGCATTATGGATGCCGGGCTGGTATCGGTGCGTGAACAGGCGCGTCCGGCGGCGCAACAGTCTGAAGATGAATTGTTACGCCAGCGGGAGAAAATCAACCGTAGCCTGGATGTGCTGGAAGGATATCTGGTCGATGGCACACTCAAAACCGATACGGTCAATCTGGCGACTATCGCCATTGCCTGTGCCGTCGGATATCTCAATTTCCGCCGCGTTGCGCCAGGCTGGTGTGTCGACCGCCCGCACTTAGTCAAACTGGTCGAAAACCTGTTTAGCCGCGAAAGTTTTGCTCGCACCGAACCGCCAAAGGCTTGATGCGCGATATGTCCTCCTGACCCATCTCACGTTACAATCCGTGGTTATGTTAAACGCCCTTCTCCGTGTGAGAGGGCCTTGATCAGCCAGGTTTCATATGACAACCGAAACGCGTTCCCTCTATAGTCAACTTCCGGCTATTGATCGCTTATTGCGCGATAGCTCCTTCCTTTCTTTGCGTGATACTTATGGTCACACCCGCGTGGTGGAATTGCTGCGTCAGATGCTTGACGAAGCGCGAGAAGTGATTCGTGACAGCCAGACGCTGCCCGCGTGGTGTGAGAACTGGGCGCAAGAAGTCGATGCCCGGTTGACGAAAGAAGCGCAGAGCGCGCTGCGTCCGGTGATCAACCTGACGGGAACCGTACTGCATACCAATCTTGGGCGAGCTTTACAGGCGGAAGCAGCGGTGGAAGCCGTTGCGCAGGCTATGCGTTCGCCGGTGACGCTGGAGTACGATCTGGACGACGCCGGACGCGGGCATCGCGATCGCGCGCTGGCGCAACTGCTGTGCCGCATTACGGGGGCGGAAGATGCCTGTATCGTCAATAACAATGCGGCGGCGGTATTGTTGATGTTGGCGGCCACTGCCAGCGGTAAAGAGGTGGTGGTGTCTCGTGGCGAACTGGTGGAGATCGGCGGCGCGTTTCGTATCCCTGACGTCATGCGTCAGGCTGGCTGTACCCTGCACGAAGTGGGGACCACCAACCGCACGCACGCGAATGATTATCGTCAGGCGGTGAATGAAAATACCGCACTGTTGATGAAAGTACATACCAGTAACTACAGCATTCAGGGGTTCACCAAAGCGATAGATGAAGCTGAACTGGTGGCGCTTGGCAAAGAACTGGATGTTCCCGTAGTGACTGATTTAGGCAGTGGTTCGCTGGTCGATCTTAGCCAGTACGGTTTGCCGAAAGAGCCGATGCCGCAGGAGTTGATTGCGGCGGGCGTCAGCCTGGTGAGCTTCTCCGGCGACAAGTTGTTAGGCGGGCCGCAGGCAGGGATTATCGTTGGTAAAAAAGAGATGATCGCCCGCCTGCAAAGCCATCCACTGAAGCGTGCATTACGCGCGGATAAAATGACCCTCGCGGCGCTGGAAGCCACGCTGCGTCTTTATTTACACCCTGAGGCGCTGAGTGAAAAATTACCGACCCTGCGCCTGCTTACCCGCAGCGCAGAGGTCATTCAAATCCAGGCACAACGTTTACAGGCTCCCCTTGCCGCACATTACGGCGCGGAGTTTGCAGTCCAGGTTATGCCATGTCTTTCGCAGATTGGCAGTGGTTCGCTGCCGGTTGATCGCCTGCCGAGCGCGGCATTAACGTTTACACCCCATGATGGACGCGGTAGCCACCTTGAGTCATTAGCCGCCCGCTGGCGTGAATTGCCAGTGCCGGTGATTGGTCGTATTTATGACGGACGATTGTGGCTGGATTTACGCTGCCTTGAAGATGAGCAACGGTTTTTGGAGATGTTGTTGAAATGATTATTGCGACTGCCGGACACGTTGACCACGGCAAAACAACCTTATTGCAGGCGATTACTGGCGTAAATGCCGACCGTCTGCCGGAAGAAAAAAAGCGCGGCATGACCATCGATCTCGGTTATGCCTACTGGCCGCAGCCGGATGGCCGCGTGCCTGGTTTTATCGACGTTCCCGGTCATGAAAAGTTTCTTTCCAACATGCTGGCGGGCGTTGGTGGTATCGATCACGCGCTGTTGGTGGTGGCGTGCGATGACGGCGTGATGGCACAGACCCGTGAGCATCTGGCGATTTTGCAGCTGACTGGTAACCCGATGCTGACAGTGGCGCTGACCAAAGCCGATCGCGTGGACGAAGCGCGTGTTGATGAGGTTGAACGCCAGGTAAAGGAGGTGCTGCGGGAATACGGTTTTGCTGAGGCAAAACTGTTTGTCACCGCAGCAACCGAAGGTCGGGGAATTGATGCCCTGCGCGAGCATCTGCTTCAGTTACCAGAACGTGAACACGCCAGCCAACATAGTTTCCGCCTCGCGATCGACCGCGCATTTACTGTAAAAGGTGCCGGGCTGGTCGTCACCGGTACGGCGTTAAGCGGGGAAGTGAAGGTAGGCGATTCACTATGGCTGACTGGTGTAAATAAATCGATGCGTGTACGTGCGCTGCATGCGCAAAACCAGCCAACAGAAACCGCCCATGCCGGGCAACGTATTGCGCTTAACATCGCCGGTGATGCGGAAAAAGAGCAGATTAACCGTGGCGACTGGCTGCTTGCCGATGTGCCGCCGGAGCCGTTCACGCGGGTGATTGTCGAGCTACAAACTCATGTACCGTTGACCCAGTGGCAGCCGCTGCATATTCACCACGCCGCCAGCCACGTTACGGGGCGCGTTTCGCTGCTGGAAGATAACCTTGCCGAGCTGGTGTTCGACACGCCTCTGTGGCTGGCGGATAACGATCGCATAGTGCTGCGCGATATCTCGGCTCGCAACACGCTGGCGGGGGCGCGCGTGGTGATGCTCAACCCGCCACGTCGCGGTAAGCGTAAGCCGGAATATCTGCAATGGCTGGCGTCTCTTGCACGCACACAAAGCGATGCCGACGCACTGACGGTTCATCTGGAACGCGGAGCGGTGAATCTTGCTGATTTCGCCTGGGCGAGACAGCTCAACGGCGAAGGGATGCGCGAACTGCTGCAACAGCCTGGCTATATTCAGGCTGGTTATAGCTTGTTGAATGCGCCGGTTGCCGCCCGCTGGCAGCGGAAAATCCTCGACACATTAGCGGCTTATCATGAGCAGCATCGCGACGAACCAGGTCCGGGGCGCGAGCGCCTGCGGCGTATGGCGTTGCCGATGGAGGATGAAGCTCTGGTACTGTTGTTGATTGAAAAGATGCGCGAAAGCGGCGATATCCACAGCCACCACGGCTGGCTGCATCTGCCGGATCACAAAGCGGGCTTCAGCGAAGAGCAGCAGGCCATCTGGCAAAAAGCAGAGCCGCTGTTTGGTGACGAGCCGTGGTGGGTGCGTGACCTGGCAAAAGAGACGGGAACCGACGAGCAGGCAATGCGCTTGACGCTACGCCAGGCGGCGCAGCAGGGGATAATTACGGCGATCGTCAAAGATCGTTATTACCGTAATGATCGGATTGTTGAATTTGCCAATATGATCCGCGATCTCGATCAGGAATGTGGCTCAACCTGCGCGGCGGATTTCCGCGATCGCTTAGGTGTAGGCCGAAAGCTGGCAATTCAGATTCTGGAATATTTTGACCGCATTGGCTTTACGCGGCGTCGTGGAAATGATCATTTATTGCGCGATGCATTATTATTTCCCGAAAAATAAGGAAATGATTAATTCATAATGAATATGAATTAATACAAAATTCTTATTAATATTAAGGAAGCACGTTATTTGATGAATGTAACGTGCTTTTTATTAAAAATATTTTGATAAACGGTAATGTCGATCATATTTCCGAATGAAAATACTTTGTAATCTGCCAGCCCTTTTTACTCTTCCAGGAGTGTTTTATGGCAGCTTCAACCTTTTTTATTCCTTCAGTGAATGTCATCGGCGCTGATTCATTGAATGATGCAATGAATATGATGGCAGACTATGGGTTTACCCGTACATTAATTGTTACTGACAATATTTTAACGAAATTAGGTATGGCGGGCGATGTGCAAAAAGCACTGGAAGAACGCAATATTTTTAGCGTTATTTATGATGGCACCCAGCCTAACCCAACTACGGAAAACGTCGCCGCAGGCCTCAAACTGCTGAAAGAAAATAATTGCGATAGCGTGATTTCCTTAGGTGGTGGTTCTCCGCACGATTGTGCGAAAGGCATTGCGTTGGTGGCAGCCAACGGCGGTGATATTCGCGATTACGAAGGCGTTGACCGCTCTGCAAAACCGCAGTTGCCGATGATCGCCATCAACACCACGGCGGGTACTGCGTCTGAAATGACCCGTTTCTGCATTATCACTGACGAAGCACGCCATATCAAAATGGCGATTGTGGATAAACACGTGACTCCGCTGCTTTCTGTCAATGACTCCTCTCTGATGATCGGTATGCCGAAGTCGCTGACCGCCGCAACGGGTATGGATGCCTTAACACACGCTATCGAAGCGTATGTGTCTATTGCCGCCACGCCGATCACCGACGCTTGCGCACTGAAAGCCGTGACCATGATTGCCGAAAACCTGCCGTTAGCCGTACAAGATGGCAGCAATGCGAAAGCGCGTGAAGCGATGGCTTATGCCCAGTTCCTCGCCGGTATGGCGTTCAACAATGCGTCTTTGGGTTATGTTCATGCGATGGCGCACCAGTTAGGCGGTTTCTACAATCTGCCGCACGGTGTATGTAACGCCGTTCTGCTGCCGCACGTTCAGGTATTCAACAGCAAAGTAGCCGCCGCACGTCTGCGTGACTGCGCTGCTGCAATGGGTGTGAACGTGACAGGTAAAAACGACGCGGAAGGTGCAGAAGCCTGCATTAACGCTATCCGCGAACTGGCGAAGAAAGTCGATATTCCGGCAGGTCTGCGCGATCTGAACGTGAAAGAAGAAGATTTCGCGGTACTGGCGACCAATGCTCTGAAAGATGCCTGTGGATTTACTAACCCGATTCAGGCAACTCACGAAGAAATTGTGGCGATTTATCGCGCTGCGATGTAATCATCATTCCCACAACGGCTGGCAAATTGTCAGCCGATTTTTCAATTATCTCTGTAATCCTTGCCCGTAAATTCGTGATTGCCGTCGTAAAGCTGTTACCGGCTGGCGAAGATTTCGCCAGTCACGTCTACCCTTGTTATACCTCACACCGCAAGGAGACTACCATGACCAACAATCCCCCTTCAGCACAGATTAAGCCCGGCGAGTATGGTTTCCCCCTCAAGTTAAAAGCCCGCTATGACAACTTTATCGGCGGCGAATGGGTAGCACCCGCCGACGGCGAGTATTACCAGAACCTGACGCCGGTGACCGGGCAGCTACTGTGCGAAGTGGCGTCTTCGGGCAAACGCGACATCGATCTGGCGCTGGATGCCGCGCATAAAGTGAAAGACAAATGGGCGCATACCTCGGTGCAGGATCGCGCGGCGATTCTGTTTAAGATTGCGGATCGAATGGAACAAAACCTCGAACTGTTAGCGACGGCAGAAACCTGGGATAACGGCAAGCCCATCCGCGAAACCAGTGCTGCCGATGTGCCGCTGGCGATTGACCATTTCCGCTATTTCGCCTCGTGTATTCGGGCGCAGGAAGGTGGGATCAGTGAAGTCGATAGCGAAACTGTGGCTTATCACTTCCACGAACCGTTGGGCGTGGTGGGGCAGATTATCCCGTGGAACTTCCCGTTGCTGATGGCGAGCTGGAAAATGGCTCCCGCGCTGGCGGCGGGCAACTGCGTGGTGCTAAAACCCGCACGACTTACCCCGCTTTCAGTGTTGCTTTTGATGGAGATCGTCGGTGATTTACTGCCGCCAGGCGTGGTGAACGTGGTCAACGGTGCGGGCGGTGAAATCGGTGAATATCTGGCGACCTCAAAACGTATCGCCAAAGTGGCGTTTACCGGCTCAACGGAAGTCGGTCAGCAGATTATGCAGTACGCCACGCAGAACATTATTCCGGTGACGCTGGAGTTGGGCGGTAAGTCGCCAAATATCTTCTTTGCCGATGTGATGGATGAAGAAGATGCTTTCTTCGATAAGGCGCTGGAGGGGTTTGCACTGTTCGCCTTCAACCAGGGCGAAGTCTGTACCTGTCCGAGCCGTGCTTTAGTGCAGGAGTCTATCTACGAACGCTTTATGGAACGCGCCATCCGTCGTGTTGAAAGCATTCGTAGCGGTAACCCGCTCGACAGCGTGACGCAAATGGGCGCACAGGTTTCTCACGGGCAACTGGAAACCATCCTCAATTACATTGATATCGGTAAAAAAGAGGGGGCAGATGTGCTTACCGGCGGGCGGCGTAAGCTGCTGGAAGGGGAACTGAAAGACGGCTACTACCTCGAACCGACGATTCTGTTTGGTCAGAACAATATGCGTGTGTTCCAGGAAGAGATATTTGGCCCGGTGCTGGCGGTGACCACCTTCAAAACGATGGAAGAGGCGCTGGAGCTGGCGAATGACACGCAATATGGCCTGGGCGCTGGTGTCTGGAGTCGTAACGGTAATCTGGCCTATAAGATGGGGCGTGGCATTCAGGCCGGGCGCGTGTGGACCAACTGTTATCACGCTTACCCGGCACATGCGGCGTTTGGTGGTTACAAGCAGTCGGGTATCGGTCGCGAAACCCACAAGATGATGCTTGAGCATTACCAGCAAACCAAGTGCCTGCTGGTGAGCTACTCGGATAAACCGTTGGGGCTGTTCTGATATAAGAAGCTGGTCGCATCGGGCATTCATTGCCTGATGCGACGCTTACGCGTCTTATCAGGCCTACATGGCTCATGCAATATATTGAATTTGCATGATTTTGTAGACCGGATAAGGTGTTCACGCCGCATCCGGCATAAGCAAAGCGCACGTTATCACTATCTGCGACGCTTGCGTGTCTTATCGGTTCAAATGTTTACGTCTCCTGGGGCTGAGCATTCACTGAACTAAATTAAGAGCATCTTTTCTACAAATTACTGCACACCGTGATTCTTCTTACGAATATTCATATTAGCCCCCTTTAAACTTATTTTCGTTGATTGTAATGAGAGTGATAAGCGGCGATATACCGTGAAGCTGTGACAATGTAAGGAAGAGAGAAAGGCACATTTTGCGGAGCAGGACACATATTGGTGGGTAAAATAAATGTCGCAAATAAAAAACCATTTTTTAATGATTTGATGAATGTTTAAATATCTAAAGTGTTTCTGTACAACGCTATTTATTTTTATTGTTTATGAATTAGCAGAAATCATATCTAATATTTTTTATGATATTTAGTTAAAAACGACACTATTGTTATATTCCTCACGTTCCAGGAAATCAGTAGATTTACTCGTCTTTTGTGGCGGGATACTATTCGCTGGCTTGCTGATGTTGCATTAAAATCGAAAGTGCACATCCTATTAAAACAATTTTTTATATTTTTCGATATACGCACGCCTTTTGGAAAGCGTAGGGCATCCTTTATTTCAGGGAACGTAAATAATGAAAAAATCGACGTTATCTTTAGCCATCGGTTTATTATTGGCATGTAGTACCGGTATGGCAAAAACACAGCATTTAACGCTGGAACAACGCATGGCATTGCTGGAGGAGCGGCTGGAAGCGGCGGAAATGCGGGCAACAAAAGCTGAAAGCCAGGTAAAACAGCTTCAGACACAACAGGCAGCCGAAATTCGCGAAATTAAAGCCGCGCAGGGTAATACGCCAGTAAATGGTCAGGCTGCTGCGGAATCTGCAAAGAAAAACGCGTCATCTCCTAATCTTTTGCTTTCAGGTTATGGCGATTTGAAAATCTACGGCGACGTAGAATTTAATATGGACGCGGAAAGCAATCATGGCCTGCTGGCAATGACCAACGCCGATATGAATAGCGATCCTACCAATGAACAGTGGAATCTCAATGGCCGTATTCTGTTAGGCTTTGACGGTATGCGAAAGCTGGATAACGGTTATTTTGCCGGATTCTCCGCACAGCCGCTGGGGGATATGCACGGTTCAGTGAATATCGATGACGCCGTATTCTTCTTTGGCAAAGAAAATGACTGGAAAGTCAAAGTAGGGCGTTTTGAAGCCTACGATATGTTCCCGCTAAATCAGGATACCTTTGTTGAGCATTCAGGTAATACTGCGAACGATCTTTATGACGATGGCAGCGGTTATATCTATATGATGAAAGAGGGGCGCGGGCGTTCTAACGCTGGCGGTAATTTCCTTGTCAGCAAACAACTCGATAACTGGTATTTTGAATTAAACACGTTACTGGAAGACGGAACATCTTTATATAACGATGGCAATTATCATGGCCGCGATATGGAGCAGCAGAAAAATGTCGCTTACCTGCGCCCGGTAATTGCCTGGTCGCCGACGGATGAATTAACCGTTTCCGCAGCGATGGAAGCGAACGTGGTGAATAATGCTTACGGTTATACCGATAGTAAGGGTAATTTTGTCGACCAGTCCGATCGTACCGGCTATGGCATGAGCATGACCTGGAACGGCCTGAAAACCGATCCGGAAAATGGTATCGTGGTTAATCTTAATACCGCCTATTTAGATGCCAATAATGAGAAAGATTTCACTGCCGGGATCAACGCGCTGTGGAAACGTTTCGAGCTGGGTTATATCTACGCGCACAATAAGATTGATGAATTTAGTGGCGTAGTTTGTGATAACGACTGCTGGATTGATGATGAAGGGACGTACACCATTCACACCATTCATGCGTCTTATCAGTTCGCTAACGTGATGGATATGGAGAACTTTAATATTTACCTTGGTACTTATTACTCCATTCTGGATAGCGACGGCGATAAGAAACACGGCGACGATACTGATGATCGTTATGGCGCGCGCGTTCGCTTTAAATACTTCTTCTGATGAAGGCGCGGTGCTGGATATTTTCCGGCACCGCAACTCATTAAGGCAGATAAAAGACTTCTTGCAGCTCGCTGCTGACCGGGCTGTTATCCGGATTAGCGGGCATCACCTCGGTCATATGTTTCCACCATCGTTGGCAAACATCCGTATTGGCAACCGCATTCCAGCGTTCTTCAGATTCAATTTCTACCGTGGCAAAAAGTAAATTACGTGCTTTGTCGATGTAGATGGCGTAATGGTGCGCGCCGTGTGACTTCAACACCGCTTCCAGTTCCGGCCAGATCGGGTTATGCCGACGCTGATACTCTTCGTGAGCGTCCGGGTTGACTTGCATAACAAACGCTTTGCGGATCATAACGCCTCCAGATAAAGCTCACGCACGTCGTCGCGGCTGGCGGTACGCGGATTACATGGTGCGCATGGGTCGGCCAGGGCTTTATCTAACCAGCCTTCGATATCCTCTTTGCTGATGCCAAGCTGACTAAATCCCGCAGGTATGCCCACGCGATGGCTCAAGACTCGAATGGCATTAATTGCTTCCAGACTTGCCGCTTCATCATTCATCCCGCGCGTATCGACACCCATCGCCTGGGCGATACGGGCAAAGCGTGCGATGGCATTCGGGCGGTTAAAGTTTTCGATTACTGGCAACAAGATGGCATTACACACCCCGTGTGGCAGGTTGTGGGTAGCTCCGGGCTGATGCGCCAGTGCGTGAACCAGCCCCAGTCCCGCGCTGTTAAAAGCCATTCCCGCCAGATATTGCCCGAATGCCATTTGTTCACGGGCTTCCAGATTATGACCATCTTCTACCGCTTTCGGCAGCCACAGAGAAATCAGGCGGATAGCTTCCAGCGCGTTGGCGTCGGTTAATGGATGTGCACCAACAGAAACATAGGCTTCAACTGCGTGAGTCAGTGCATCCATACCGGTGGCAGCGGTAACGGAGGCAGGGATCTCCAGCATTACACTGGCATCATCCACCGCAATATCTGGAATAATATTCGGATCGATGATGACTTCTTTCACTTGCCGCGCAGTGTCGATGATCACCGCATTGCTGGTCATCTCAGCGGCGGTTCCGGCAGTCGTATTGATCGCCACCAGCGGTACGCCGGGGTTTGTCACTTTACCAACACCAGAGTACGCCGTAGAAGGTGCGGGATTAGCGGTAAGGATTTTTACGGCTTTTGCGGTATCAATCGGGCTACCGCCACCGAAAGCAATAATGTAGTCACATGCGGCGTCCTGAAATGCAGCGTAGCCTTTTTGCACCAGTTCTTCGGTGGGGTTTGGAAAGACCTCATCGAATAGGTGGTAAGACATTTGGTGTTGATCCAGCGCGGTGAACAGACTGTCCAGCAATCCCAATTTAACCAGTTGCCCATCGGTAACGATCAGTGCTTTTCCCCATTGCTTATTCGCAACCAGGTTTACCATATCGCCAATTGCCCCAGCGCCATGCAGGCTGATTTTCGGTAATGCCAACATAAAACTCATGATTATTCTCCTTAAGATCAAATCCTTCTGTCCGGCGGCATAACCCGCGCCGCCAGATGCGAAACGGGGTGTTAAAGCGCCAGTGCGCTTGCCAGCGGGGTGACGCCGAAACGCTTGCCGAGGGCTATCAACTCTTCACGGCTGATAGTCTGTTTCATACCGCCCATCGAATACACTTTCACCAACACTTCCGCCGATTTTTCTGCGGTATCGATCAGGCCAAACGCTTCGTCCAGCGTCGGACCGCTGCCGAAGACGCCATGGAAAGGCCAGAGAACCAGTGAGTGTTTTTGCATTTTCTGCGCGGTGGCCTGGCCAATTTCGTCCGTGCCGGGCACCATCCACGGCAAAATGCCAACGCCATCCGGGAATACCACCAGGCACTCGGTGCTGCCTTCCCACAGTTGGCGAGTGAAGACCGCCGTGTCGTTTTCCAGTACATAGGTGAGGGCAATCAGGTTGGTGGCATGGCAGTGCATGATCACCCGATCTTTACCGTTGGTGGCTTTAATGCGTTCGCAATGGGAGAGGAAGTGCGCCGGAAGTTCAGAGGTTGGGACGGCTTCGTTGGTTAGCCCCCAGAGAATATGGTAGCCCGCGCCGTCGCTGTCGATTTTTACGACGCCTAAATTGGCGGCTGGATCGAGCTGGACGTTACGAAAGAATTTGCCGGAGCCGGTGACGATAAACGGTGTATTTGCCAGTAAAGGCATTGGCTGACTGAGCGGAATATATCGCGGTTGTGGGTGAAAATTGTCGTGATATGGCGCGATATCAGCGTCATCCAGGCGCAGCGTGAGGTTACCGCCGTTGCGCTCGTCCCAGCCTTTCAGCCAGGCGTCGGTGGTGGCTTTGATCATTCCCTGGACAAACCAGGACTGGGTAATGTTTTGCATGTTCTGTGTTCCTGTAAATTCGGTTGCCTTGTTGATACATGGTGCGGCTTGTTCCCCTCACCCTAACCCTCTCCCCGAAGGGGCGAGGGGACTGTCCGGCGCAGTGTTTAGCTCCGTTGCCGGAGGGTGCTGTGGTTTTCTCCCTCGCCTTTTCAGGGAGAGGGGACGGTGCAGTGTTTAACTCCGTTGCCGGAGGGTGCTGCGGGTTTCTCCCTCGCCCTTTCAGGGAGAGGGGACGGTGCAGTGTTTAACTCCGTTGCCGGAGGGTGCTGCGGTTTTCTCCCTCGCCCTTTCAGGGAGAGGGGACGGTGCAGTGTTTAACTCCGTTGCCGGAGGGTGCTGCGGTTTTCTCCCTCGCCCTTTCAGGGAGAGGGGACGGTGCAGTGTTTAACTCCGTTGCCGGAGGGTGCTGCGGTTTTCTCCCTCGCCCTTTCAGGGAGAGGGGACGGTGCAGTGTTTAACTCCGTTGCCGGAGGGTGCTGCGGTTTTCTCCCTCGCCCTTTCAGGGAGAGGGGACGGTGCAGTGTTTAACTCCGTTGCCGGAGGGTGCTGCGGTTTTCTCCCTCGCCCTTTCAGGGAGAGGGGACGGTGCAGTGTTTAACTCCGTTGCCGGAGGGTGCTGTGGTTTTCTCCCTCGCCCTTTCAGGGAGAGGGGACGGTGCAGTGTTTAGCTCCGTTGCTGGAGGGGGCTGCGGTTTTCTCCCTCGCCCTTTCAGGGAGAGGGTCGGGGTGAGGGTGACAGCCCGCACGGTCATTCGACCCGTAGGCCGGATAAGGCGCTCGCGCCGCATCCGGCGGTGTTTACCCGCGCTGACGCAAAATTGCGTTCTCATAAGCCCGCACGCTTTCCAGCCATTCGCTACCCGCTGGCGTATCGTGACGCTGGCAATACATTTCCCACACCGCCTGCCACGGCAACGATTTTTGTTCTTCCAGCAGCGCCAGTCGCGCGGTGTAATCGCCCGCTGCTTCCAGCTTGCGTAGTTCGGCTGTCGGTTCTAACAACGCACGCAGCAGGGCTTTTTTCATATTGCGCGTGCCAATAACCCACGCGGCAATGCGGTTGATGGAGGCATCAAAGAAGTCGAGACCAATGTGTACCCGGTCAAACAGATCGTGACGAACAATCTCACTGGCAATCGCCTGGGTTTCATCATCCAGCAGCACCACGTGATCGCTGTCCCAGCGAACCGGTCGGCTGACGTGCAGCAGCAACTGCGGCACATACAGCATGGCGGCGGAAATCTTGTCGGAAATAACTTCTGTCGGGTGGAAGTGCCCGGCGTCCAGGCACAGCGCCGTCTGGCGGCTGGTGGCATACCCCATGTAAAACTCATTGGAGCCAACCGTGTAGCTCTCCGCGCCAATACCAAACAATTTGCTCTCAACGGCGTCGATATGGTGCGCCGGGTTCAGCTTTTCGCTGATCACTTCATCCAGTGCAGCCAGTAAACGCTGGCGTGGGGCGAGACGGTCAACGGTGATATCTTTCATGCCATCCGGGATCCAGATGTTCATCACCGATGGCGTGCCAAGTTGTTCGCCAAAATAGGCCGAAATGCGACGGCTTGCTTTGCAGTGGTCAATCCAGAACTGGCGAATGCGGTCGTCGGGATGCGAGAGCGTAAAGCCATCGGCACTTAGCGGATGCGAAAAACAGGAGGGGTTAAAGTCCAGAGCGAGGTGATTGGCTTTCGCCCATTCAACCCAGTTTTTGAAATGCTCTGGTTTGATTTTATCGCGCGAGACTGGCGTGTCTGATTCCAGATAGATAGCATGTAAATTAAGCCGTTTCGGCCCCGGAATCAGCCGCATAGCCTGTTCCAGATCGGCTCGTAGCTCGCTGGCATTACGCGCTTTACCCGGATAATTACCTGTGGCCTGAATCCCACCGGTCAGCGAACCTTCCGGGTTTTCAAAACCAGAAACATCATCGCCCTGCCAGCAGTGCATTGAAACGGGTAAGCGATCAAGTTGGCGCAGCGCCTCCTCGACATCAATCCCTACCGCCGCGAAACGCTGTTTCGCCAGTTCCCAGGCCTGTTCCAGTTGTGTGGTCATGCGCAAAGCTCCTTTGTCTGTCGTGTAGAGTGAATCCGCGCCACATAGTGGGCAATTTCACTGTCAGGATTAGGGGTAAAGGTGGTCAGATTCGCGGTGGCGCTCACGACCTGACGGAAATCATCCACATTGTTGAGTTCATCCAGCGTCATTAACTGGATGCCGATATTGCCGAGCGTTGAGGCTTCAACTGGTCCGGCGATCACCTGAATACCGCAGGCATCGGCACACAACTGGTTGAGCAGTGCGTTCTGGCTGCCGCCGCCGACAATATGCAGTTGCGAGAAATCTTCACCGCGTAGCTGCGCCAGTTCGTGCAGTACGTCGGCATACAGCAGCGCCAGACTGTCGAAAATACAGCGCGCCAGTTCAGCATCACTTTCTGGGATCGGTTGCGCCGTTTCCCGACACGCTGCCTGAATTTCGCTGCACATCTCGTCAGGATTAATAAAGCGATCGTCATTGGGATTGATGATGAAGCGACAGGCCGGGAGTGCCTGTGTCGCGGCGATAAGCGTTGGGAGATCGTTGATTTTCCGCTCCTGAAGCACTCGCTGAAGCAGCCATAAGCCCATAATATTTTTCAGTACCCGATAGCGACCTTCCGCCCCGCCTTCATTGGTGATGTTGGCTGCGAGCGCCGCATCATCGGTGAATGGCGTCTGGCTTTCGAAGCCCATCAATGACCAGGTGCCAGAAGAGAGATAAGCGGCGCGTGAACCGTTTAATGGCGAGGCGATAACCGCGCTGGCGGTATCATGGCTGGCAACGGCAACCACCGGAATTTCATTACCCTGCGGGCAAATCCAGTGACCAATGACATTGCCCGGATGCGTCGGGCGACCAAACCAGGCTTTGTTGGCTCCGCTCCACGCCAGCAGGGACTCGTCCCAGTCGTCGCTATTGATATTGACCAGTTGCGTGGTCGTGGCGTTGGTGTACTCCCAGTTCATCTTGCCGGTCAGGCGATAACTGAAGTAATCCGGCATCAGCAGAGCGTGAGCGATTTGTGGAATAAGTTCAGGTTGTTGCGCCGTCAGCGCACGCAACTGATAGATCGTATTGAAGGGCAGAAACTGGATGCCGCTACGCTGATAAATATCGCGTTTGCCGAGTTGCTGCTGTGCCAATGTCATCAGCCCGTGAGTGCGGCTATCACGATAGGCAATCGGTAAACCGACGCGCTGACCGTGTTGATCCAGCAGCACATAGTCCACGCCCCAGGTATCAATACCGATGCTATCGATACGAATCCCTTCCTCGCACACCTTGTTTAACCCAAAGCGAATGGCGTTTTCCAGACTATCGACATCCCAGGTGGCATAACCGCTCTGGTAATACAGCCCATTGGTAAAACGATGGATTTCACGCAGCGTCAGGCTGCGACATTCACGGTGGTAACGCGCCAGCATTACGCGCCCACTGGATGCGCCGAGATCAACAGCGACGCAGTAGCGAAAGGTCATAATGAGATCCTTCTAGGTTTCATTACGCCCAGTCTAAGAAGCGCCCGACTTCGCTACCTTCTCGTTACTGACAGGAAAATACACCACTGGCAACCAGGGAAAGATGAACGTGATAGCGTTCACAATTTTCAGAATTGTGGTGGTGTGATGTTTGCCGCATTTTCTGAAAAATCACGCTTTATCTTGAAAAATAGACATTTTTTACGTGTTTTGCTGTCGAAAATTTAAGGTAAGAACCAAATCGCTTGATTACTATTCCGCCATGTTGACGGCATCAGGAGGTTTATATGGACGTATTACATTGTGTGGATTTTTTTCCGTCTGGTAACGTGTCTGTGGCAATAGAACCCCGGCTTCCACAGGTGGATTTTCCTGAACATCACCATGATTTCCATGAGATTGTGATTGTCGAACACGGCACGGGTATCCACATTTTCAATGGGCAGCCTTATACCATCTCCGGTGGAACAATCTGTTTCGTGCGCGATCATGATCGGCATTTATACGAACATACGGACAATCTGTATTTGACCAATGTGCTGTATCGCTCACCGGATAGATTTCAGTTTCTCGCCGGGCTGCATCAGCTTCTGCCGCAAGAACAAGACGGGCAATATCCGTCCCATTGGCGCGTGAGCCACAGCATATTGCAGCAGGTACGGCAACTGGTTTCGCAACTGGAACAGCAGGAAAGAACGAATGATTTACCCTCGAAAGCCAGCGGTGAGATTTTGTTTATGCAATTACTGCTCTTGCTGCGTAAAAACAGTTTGCAGGAGAGCATGGAAAGTCGCGAATCGCGTCTGAACTTGTTGTTGGCCTGGCTGGAAGAGCATTTTGCCGACGAGGTGAATTGGGAAATGATGGCGGATCAATTTTCTTTGTCACTACGTACATTGCATCGTCAGTTAAAACAGCAAACTGGTTTGACGCCCCAGCGTTACCTTAACCGTTTACGGTTGGTGAAAGCGCGTCATCTGTTACGCCACAGCGAGGCCAGCGTTACTGACATCGCCTATCGCTGCGGATTCAGCGACAGTAACCACTTTTCGACGCTTTTTCGCCGAGAGTTTAACTGGTCACCGCGTGATATTCGTCAGGGACGGGATGGCTTTCTGCAATAACGCGAATCTTCTCAACGTATTTCCACGCCAGTTTATGAATAATCAAACACGTCTTCTGGCTGAGGTGGCACGGTGGCTCATCAGTTTGTCCTTCGTAAAAAAGATTTTTTTGCCAGCGAACAGCAGGCGGTCGCTGTGGCTGATCGTTATCCGCAGGATGTCTTTGCCGAGCATACACATGATTTTTGTGAACTGGTGATCGTCTGGCGCGGTAACGGTTTGCACGTGCTCAACGATCGTCCTCATCGTATTACTCGTGGCGATCTCTTTTATATCCACGCAGACGATAAACACTCCTACGCTTCCGTTAACGATCTGGTGTTGCAGAACATTATTTATTGCCCGGAGCGGCTGACGCTTAATCTCGACTGGCAGGGAGCGATTCCAGGGTTTAACGCCAGCGCAGGACAACCACACTGGCGTTTAGGCAGTGCGGGCATGGCGCTGGTGCGGCAGGTTATCGGGCAGCTTGAGCACGAAAGCAATCAGCCCGCGCCGTTTGCCAACGAAATGGCGGAGTTACTGTTCGGGCAGTTGGTGATGCTTTTGAAACGTCATCGCTACACCAGTGATTCGTTACCGCCAACATCCAGCGAAACGTTGCTGGATAAGCTGATTACCCGACTGGCGGCCAGCCTGAAAAGTCCTTTTGCGCTGGATAAATTCTGTGATGAGGCGGCGTGCAGTGAACGCGTCTTGCGCCAGCAATTTCGCCAGCAGACCGGGATGACCATCAATCAATATCTGCGGCAGGTCAGAGTGTGCCATGCGCAATATCTTCTCCAGCATAGCCGCCTGTTAATCAGTGATATTTCGACAGAATGTGGCTTTGAAGACAGTAACTACTTTTCGGTGGTGTTTACCCGGGAGACCGGGATGACGCCCAGCCAGTGGCGTCATCGCAATTCCCAGAAAGATTAACTTGCCATGCCCATGCCGACGATGTTGGCGGCGACAATAATCACCACACAACCGAGGCTCAATACGGTAACCGGACGGCGTCCCGCATTGTTCCACTCTTTCAGCACCAGCCCGACGATACCGCCGCACAATACATAGAAACTCATATGCAGCATCCAACTGATGTAGTCATACTGCGCCGGAATGCGGGCGTGTCCCCAGGCATAGAAAAAGAATTGCAGATACCACATCAAACCCCCCAGTGCCGAGAGCAATACGTTGTGGATGATCAGCGGTTTTGCCAGCGAGAAGTCGGCTTTTAGCGACAAATCTTTCACTTTTGCCAGACGAATAAAACAGAAACCGAGGTTGATGATCGCGCCGCCACCCATGATGACAACATAGCTTGGCAGAGCGACATACAGTGGATCAACACCCAGCGCGGCAGCCGCTTCATGCATCGGTTTTGCGGCGTTCATCGCAAAAGACATCCCGGCAGAGAAAATGCCGCACATTACCGCCAGCACCAGCCCTTTTTTCAGGTTGAACTCTTCGGCTTTAATGCCCATTTTGCGCTCTTTCAACTGCCCGGCGCGAGTCACAATCCCCACGCCAATCAACGCCACCAGTACGCCGAGCAACGTCATGCGCCCACCGTCGGTGTTAATCAGCACATCGAAATTGCCGTTGATAATTGGCGTCATCAGCGTACCGACGATCAACGTAATGCCAATGGCGATACCTATCCCCATCGACATGCCGAGATAACGCATGGTCAGACCGTAGTTGATATTACCAATCCCCCACATAGCGCCGAACAGAAAAACAGGCAGCAGGGTAGAGAGACTGAACGAGCTGTAATATGCCCAGAAATCAGGTAGTAGCATGGCGCTGATGGCCCACGGCAGAATAATCCACGAAACAATCCCACCGACAGACCACATAGTTTCCCATGACCACTTTTTTACTTTTTTGAACGGAGCGTAAAAACAGGCTGCACTGGCCGCGCCGATCAAATGCCAAAATATCCCCATCGTAATCGCGTTACTCATCTTCTTATCCTCATCATTTTTCGTCGCGTCACATCTCCGACGAGATGAGTGTAAAAATCGTGCTGTCGATTAACCTTTCGCCTGTTGCCGCCGTTGTCGATTTACTGGCAATCACGGCATTAAGTGGGTGATTTGGTTCACATCTCGGACATTTCCCTGCAAAACCATTCCCCTATGAAAAGTACGGCATTGATAATCATTTTCAATATCATTTAATTAACTATAATGAACCAACTGCTTACGCGGCATTAACAATCGGCCGCCCGACAATACTGGAGATGAATATGAGCTATACCCTGCCATCCCTGCCGTATGCTTACGATGCCCTGGAACCGCACTTCGATAAGCAGACCATGGAAATCCACCACACCAAGCACCATCAGACTTACGTCAACAACGCCAATGCGGCGCTGGAAAGCCTGCCAGAATTCGCCAACCTGCCGGTTGAAGAGCTGATCACCAAACTGGATCAGCTGCCAGCAGACAAAAAAACCGTGCTGCGCAACAACGCTGGTGGTCACGCCAACCACAGCCTGTTCTGGAAAGGCCTGAAAAAAGGCACGACTTTGCAGGGCGACCTGAAAGCGGCTATCGAACGTGATTTCGGTTCCGTTGATAACTTCAAAGCAGAATTTGAGAAAGCGGCAGCTTCCCGCTTTGGTTCCGGCTGGGCATGGCTGGTGCTTAAAGGCGATAAACTGGCGGTGGTTTCTACTGCTAATCAGGACTCCCCGCTGATGGGCGAAGCCATTTCTGGCGCTTCCGGCTTCCCTGTTCTGGGGCTGGATGTGTGGGAACACGCTTACTACCTGAAATTCCAGAACCGCCGTCCGGACTACATCAAAGAGTTCTGGAATGTGGTGAACTGGGACGAAGCTGCGGCACGTTTCGCGGCGAAAAAATAATCGCATATTGCCTGCTGCAATGAGGCGTTTACGCCGTTTTTCAGCATAAAAAACAAACCATCGCACATAGCGGTGGTTTTTTTGTGATCAATTTCAAAATAAAAACAATGATCCTATAAAAATAAAACAACGTTTCAATTGATGTGGTTTTGATCACTTTTATTGCTCTGTTGAATGTCTATCTTCATTTCCATCAACACTGATGCATCGTGAAGGACTTATGCATCAGCCTATAAAAATATGCCGATAGGTGATGAAAATGCAGATAAAACACACGATAGAGAAAATCCCAGGAGGGATGATGCTCGTCCCGCTGTTCCTTGGCGCACTGTGTCACACTTTCTCGCCAGGGGCGGGAAAATACTTTGGTTCATTCACAAATGGAATGATTACCGGCACGGTGCCGATTCTGGCGGTGTGGTTTTTCTGCATGGGGGCATCGATAAAATTAAGTGCGACGGGAACGGTATTGCGTAAATCCGGTACGCTGGTGGTAACTAAAATTGCCGTGGCGTGGGTGGTTGCGGCAATTGCTTCACGCATTATTCCTGAACATGGTGTTGAAGTTGGATTCTTTGCCGGACTTTCAACGCTGGCGCTGGTGGCGGCGATGGATATGACCAACGGCGGACTTTACGCTTCGATCATGCAGCAGTATGGCACTAAAGAAGAGGCCGGGGCGTTTGTATTAATGTCGCTGGAATCCGGGCCGCTTATGACGATGATTATTCTGGGGACTGCCGGGATTGCATCGTTTGAACCGCATGTTTTCGTCGGTGCGGTATTACCGTTCCTCGTCGGCTTTGCGTTAGGGAACCTTGACCCTGAGCTGCGAGAATTTTTCAGCAAAGCCGTACAGACGCTGATCCCGTTCTTTGCCTTTGCGCTGGGCAATACCATTGATTTAACCGTGATTGCTCAGACCGGTTTGCTGGGGATCTTGCTGGGTGTGGCGGTGATCGTCGTGACCGGTATTCCGTTGATTATTGCCGATAAATTGATTGGCGGTGGCGATGGTACAGCCGGAATCGCGGCTTCCAGTTCTGCCGGGGCTGCGGTGGCGACGCCGGTACTGATTGCTGAAATGATCCCCGCCTTTAAACCAATGGCGCCAGCGGCAACTTCGCTGGTGGCGACGTCAGTGATTGTGACCTCGATTCTGGTGCCGATTCTGACTTCTGTCTGGTCGCGCAAAGTTAAAGCCAGAGCGGCGAAAATCGAAATATTGGGTACGGTGAAGTAATCTCCATCCATATAAATCAAGAGGCCGGATGATTTGTAGTCATCCGGCCTTTTGCGTTATCTGACAAAGACTTCATCAATCGTTCGACATTCACTTTCGCTTAACTCACCACCCGCATTGCGTGATACGCCAGTGCAATAGCCAAACTTACGCGATACCACCGTCTTGATAGTAGTGACAAAATCCTCACCAATGGCGTAGATGGACATATAAGTGCCAATCTGTTGCTGAATCTCTTGTAAAGCCGCCAGGTCGCCGCGTTTGAAGGCTTCACGGGCTTCGACAAACAGCTCCGGCATAACGTTGTTCAGGCCGGATATTATTCCCGCGCCGCCTGCCAGCAGATTAGGAATGTAATACTCGTCATAGCCCGAAAGCACTGCAAAATCAGAACGAACTGCCTGGGTTGCCTGAATCATGCTGCGGGTGTGTGACTGGCAATCGACGGTATCTTTAATTCCGGCAAAGTCAGGAAATTCACTCGCCAGCGTGGCGACCAGGTCAGGGGTTAAATCACAACCGGTTCTTGCCGGGAAGTTATATGCGAACCATTTGCCCTGTAATTCGCGACCCAGATGGCGGAAATAGCTTAATAATTGTTTTGCCGTCTGGCCGTAGTAGTAAGGCGGGAGGATCATCACTGCATCATAGCCTGTGCGATACGCCTCTTGCGCCATCATCAGCACATCGTGTGTGCAGGTGGAAGAAACGTTAGCGACCATTTTTAATGTGCTCATGGAACGCGCTTCGCGGATAAGTATGAGTCTCTCTTCGAGAGTGAAAGAGGCAAATTCACCAATGCTGCCCATCAGCAATATCACATCAATATTGGCTTCTGTTAGCCGCTGCAGATGCTTCTTCAGTCCGTTAAGATCCACATTACCGTCTTTATCCATTGGCGTAATGGAAGGACACCAGACGCCAGAAAACTGTGTTTGCTCGGTCACGTTGTACACTCCTGATAATGAAATGGCGTTTCAAATTCATCTCATTGATAACATTTCTAAGACGTTGTCATGTGAACCGTGCTCTCATTTTGCGCGCCTGACGTAAAATAAATATGGTCTAATGGGGAAATTTCTCGGTGGAGAGGGAACAGATGCGATATCCGGTTGATGTATACACAGGCAAAATACAGGCTTATCCCGAAAGTAAACCCAGCGCGATTGCGAAAATCCAGGTCGATGGCGAGTTGATGTTGACAGAGCTGGGGCTGGAAGGTGACGAGCAGGCAGAGAAAATAGTTCACGGTGGGCCGGACAGGGCGCTGTGTCATTATCCTCGCGAGCATTATCTCTTCTGGGCGCGGGAATTTCCTGAACAGGCAGATTTGTTTGTTGCGCCTGCGTTTGGTGAAAACCTCTCAACCGACGGCCTGACGGAAAGCAATGTTTATATTGGTGATATTTTCCGCTGGGGTGAGGCATTAATTCAGGTCACCCAGCCGCGCTCCCCGTGTTACAAACTCAATTACCATTTTGATATCAGCGATATAGCGCAGTTGATGCAAAACACGGGTAAAGTGGGGTGGTTGTATAGCGTGATAGCGCCAGGGAAAGTGTCTGCGGACGCGCCGCTGGAGTTGGTTTCCCGTGTCAGCGATGTCACCGTGCAGGAGGCTGCCGCCATCGCATGGCATATGCCGTTTGATGACGATCAATATCACCGTTTACTCTCCGCCGCCGGGTTATCGAAAAGCTGGACGCGGACGATGCAAAAGCGCCGACTTAGCGGCAAGATTGAAGATAATTCGCGGCGTTTGTGGGGGAAATAACCCCCGAAGAGTAGACCTGATAAGACGCGATCAGCGTCGCATCAGGCATCCTGCTCAAACGCCGGATGCGGCGTAAACGCCTATCCGGCCTGCGCGGAGTTTAACTCCGCTTATACAGCGGCAACCAAATTACCAGCCGTAAACCGCCCAGCGGGCTGTCTTCTGCCTTCACCCAGCCACGATGCTGCTGAATGGCGGTTTCAACAATCGCCAGCCCCAAACCTGTACCGCCAGATTCACGATCGCGTGCTTCATCGGTCCGATAGAACGGACGGAAAATCTGTTCGCGATCTTCCGGGCTAACGCCAGGACCATCGTCGTCCACCGTAATGGTGATACCGTCTTTATCTACCGCAAAGCCCACTTCAATCTTCGTATGGGAATAACGCAGGGCATTACGAACAATGTTTTCCAGCGCGCTTTCCAGGGCGTTCGGGTTGCCGTACAGCGGCCACGGCCCAGGCGGGAAGTTAACGGTAAACGACTTGCCCATCTGCTCCGCTTCGAACGCTGCGTTATCCAGCACTTCGCTCCACAACTGGTTGGCTTTGATGGTCTCGCTCACCAGCGCGTTTTTCTGCTGATTACGTGACATCACCAACAGGTCGTTGATCATGCTATCCAGACGTTGCGCTTCGGTTTCAATACGCTCCAGTTCCTTACTTTCACCACTACGACGGCGCAGTAACGCCGTACCCAGTTGCAGACGCGTCAGCGGCGTGCGCAGCTCGTGAGAGATATCAGAAAGCAGGCGCTGCTGAGAGGTCATCATGCGCTCCAGCGCGGTGACCATCTGGTTAAAACTGGCACCTGCGGCAAGAAATTCCTGTGGCCCCGCTTCCAGTTCCGGATGCTGGCGTAAGTTTCCCTGGGCGACTTCATCGGCAGCGTTTTTCAGCTTACGCGCCGGTTTTGCCAGACTCCAGGCTAACCACAACAGCAGCGGCGTACTGACCAACATGGTGACAATCAGCAGTAATAGCGGACGGTCAAACAGTAAGTTAATGAAATCGGATTGAGAACTGCTGGCTGGACGAATCAGATACAGTTGGTAATTATCTTCGCCATCACGCACAGAGAACGGGCCGACCAGTTCCACGCGACCATACTTTTTCTTCTGCGGGTGATCGGCGTTATCGGCCTGACCAATAAAGTTACGAATGATCTGCATTTCGCTGCGTTCAGCGCCGATCACGCGGCCTTCGGTGGTCACCAATAACAAACGCTGTCCTGGCGGTGCCCACTTATCAATCGCCCGGAACAGACGCCGCCACCACATTAAATCGTTGGGTGGATCGTTCGCCAGTTCCGCTTCGACATGCTGCTCAATCATCAGCCCCTGACGCTGTTCGCTATCCAGAAGCTCGGTCATCTGGCGTGAATCGAGCTTGGGTAACATCAAAACCAACATCAACACCAGCGCCAGCGTCAGCCAGAAGATGGCGAAGATGCGCGCGGTTAAGCTGCCTATCATGAAGCAGAAACCATCAGATAGCCGCGACCACGCAAGGTTTTAAACCACGGGTGACCGTCTTTACGATCCGGCAGCTTACGACGCAGGTTGGAGATGTGCATATCGATAGCGCGGTCGAAAGGCGTCAGGCGTTTGCCCAGCACTTCCTGGCTTAAATGTTCACGAGAAACCACCTGACCCAGATGCTGTGCCAGCAAATAGAGTAGGGTAAATTCAGTACCGGTTAACTCCAGCGTTTGCCCATCGAAGCTGGCTTCCTGACGGCCTGGATTCAGCACTAAGGCATCAACTTCAAGCGTCGGTGAACCGTTGTCGTTGTTTTGCTGTTGCTCGCTCCAGTGGGAACGGCGCAGGATCGCGCGAATACGAGCCACCAGCTCACGGTCGTTAAACGGTTTCGGGAGATAGTCATCAGCGCCTAACTCAAGGCCGAGGACGCGATCAAGTTCACTGCCGCGTGCCGTTAACATAATGACAGGCGTCTGGTGTGTCTGGCGAAGTGCCTTCAATGTGTCGATACCATTTTTCTTCGGCATCATGACATCAAGCAAAAGTAAATCAATGCTGTCGTCCAGAAGATCAAGCGCCTGCTCCCCATCGTGGGCAACAATTACGTTGAAGCCTTCCATCTCGAGCAGCTCCTTTAACAGGGAAGTCAGCTCTCGGTCATCATCAACTAACAGGATTTTATTCATTGTTTAAATACCTCCGAGGCAGAAATTACGTCATCAGACGTCGCTAATCCATGACTTTACGTTGTTTTACACCCCCTGACGCATGTTTGCAGCCTGAATCGTAAACTCTCTATCGTTGAATCGCGACAGAAAGATTTTGGGAGCAAATGATGCGCATAGTTACCGCTGCCGTCATGGCCTCAACGCTGGCAGTCAGTTCATTAAGCCACGCTGCTGAAGTCGGTTCAGGCGATAACTGGCATCCGGGCGAAGAACTTGCGCAGCGCAGTACGCAGAGCCATATGTTCGACGGCATAAGTTTAACCGAACATCAGCGTCAGCAGATGCGAGATCTTATGCAACAGGCCCGGCACGAACAGCCTCCTGTTAATGTTAGCGAAGTGGAGACAATGCATCGCCTTGTCACCGCAGAAAATTTTGATGAAAACGCTGTGCGCGCTCAGGCAGAAAAAATGGCGAAAGAACAGATCGCTCGCCAGGTTGAGATGGCTAAAGTCCGCAACCAAATGTATCACCTGTTAACGCCAGAGCAGCAAGCGGTTTTAAACGAGAAACATCAACAACGAATGGAGCAGTTGCGCGACGTGACGCAATGGCAAAAAAGTTCATCGTTGAAGCTATTGAGTAGTAGCAACTCACGTTCCCAGTAGTAAACCCTGTTTTCCTTGCCATAGACACCATCCCTGTCTTCCCCCACATGATGTGGGGGTTTTTTTTATCTTCAATTTGCCTGTTGCTTGATGCATTGCAGATGATTTGCTTCCGTTATACTACCGTCAGTTGATAGCGGGAGTATTTATGAATCAATCTTATGGACGGCTGGTCAGCCGGGCGGCGATTGCTGCGACGGCGATGGCTTCGCTGCTATTGCTGATTAAAATTTTTGCATGGTGGTATACCGGTTCGGTGAGTATTCTTGCCGCGCTGGTGGATTCGTTGGTGGATATTGGCGCGTCGTTGACGAATTTACTGGTGGTGCGTTACTCGCTGCAACCTGCCGACGACAATCACTCGTTTGGTCACGGTAAAGCCGAGTCCCTCGCGGCGCTGGCGCAAAGTATGTTTATCTCCGGTTCGGCGCTGTTCCTGTTTTTGACTGGTATTCAGCATTTGGTTTCTCCGACGCCGATGACAGACCCCGGCGTCGGGGTTCTCGTGACTATTGTGGCGCTGATTTGTACGAT
The DNA here is from genome assembly GCF_916618735.1 of Escherichia sp. Marseille-Q3837. Lineage (NCBI taxonomy): Bacteria > Pseudomonadati > Pseudomonadota > Gammaproteobacteria > Enterobacterales > Enterobacteriaceae > Escherichia > Escherichia sp. Marseille-Q3837. The sequence goes on from NZ_CAKAKC010000001.1 coordinate 1,100,824, forward strand.
TATCCTTGTTTCGTTTCAGCGTTGGGTCGTGCGTAGGACACAGAGCCAGGCAGTGCGGGCAGATATGCTACATTATCAGTCCGATGTTATGATGAACGGTGCGATTCTGCTGGCGCTGGGGTTGTCCTGGTATGGCTGGCATCGTGCTGATGCCCTGTTTGCATTGGGAATCGGCATCTATATTTTATATAGCGCGTTACGCATGGGGTATGAGGCGGTACAGTCATTACTGGATCGCGCGCTGCCCGATGAGGAACGGCAAGAAATTATTGATATCGTGACTTCCTGGCCGGGAGTTAGCGGCGCTCACGATCTTCGTACGCGGCAGTCAGGGCCGACCCGCTTTATTCAGATTCATTTGGAAATGGAAGACTCTCTGCCTTTGGTTCAGGCGCATATGGTGGCGGATCAGGTAGAGCAGGCTATTTTACGGCGTTTTCCGGGATCGGATGTGATTATTCATCAGGACCCTTGTTCCGTCGTACCCAGGGAGGGTAAACGGTCTATGCTTTCATAATCAGTATAAAAGAGAGCCAGACCCGCATTTTGTGTATAAAATACCGCCATTTGGCCTGACCTGAATCAATTCAGCAGGAAGTGATTGTTATACTATTTGCACATTCGTTGGATCACTTCGATGTGCAAGAAGACTTCCGGCAACAGATTTCATTTTGCATTCCAAAGTTCAGAGGTAGTCATGATTAAGAAAATCGGTGTGTTGACAAGCGGCGGTGATGCGCCAGGCATGAACGCCGCAATTCGCGGGGTTGTTCGTTCTGCGCTGACAGAAGGTCTGGAAGTAATGGGCATTTATGACGGCTATCTGGGTCTGTATGAAGACCGTATGGTACAGCTAGACCGTTACAGCGTGTCTGACATGATCAACCGTGGCGGTACGTTCCTCGGTTCTGCGCGCTTCCCGGAATTCCGCGACGAGAACATCCGCGCCGTGGCTATCGAAAACCTGAAAAAACGTGGTATCGACGCGCTGGTGGTTATCGGCGGTGACGGTTCCTACATGGGGGCAATGCGTCTGACCGAAATGGGCTTCCCGTGCATCGGCCTGCCGGGCACCATCGACAACGACATCAAAGGCACTGACTACACTATCGGTTTCTTCACTGCGCTGAGCACCGTTGTAGAAGCCATCGACCGTCTGCGTGACACCTCTTCTTCTCACCAGCGTATTTCTGTGGTGGAAGTGATGGGGCGTTACTGTGGCGATCTGACGCTGGCTGCGGCCATTGCGGGTGGTTGTGAATTTGTGGTGGTTCCGGAAGTTGAATTCAGCCGCGATGACCTGGTAAATGAAATCAAAGCGGGTATCGCGAAAGGTAAAAAACACGCAATTGTGGCGATTACCGAACATATGTGTGATGTTGACGAACTGGCGCATTTCATCGAGAAAGAAACCGGTCGTGAAACCCGCGCAACTGTGCTGGGCCACATCCAGCGCGGTGGTTCTCCGGTGCCTTACGACCGTATTCTGGCTTCCCGTATGGGCGCTTACGCTATTGAACTGCTACTGGCTGGTTACGGCGGTCGCTGCGTAGGTATTCAGAACGAACAACTGGTTCACCATGACATCATCGACGCTATCGAAAACATGAAGCGTCCGTTCAAAGGTGACTGGCTGGACTGCGCGAAAAAACTGTATTAATGATTTCGGGCAGATTTCTTTCGCCTGAAACCGATGACAGAAGCAAAAATGCCTGATGCGCTTCGCTTATCAGGCCTACATGAATTGTGCAATCTATTGAGTTTGCAAGATTTTGTAGGCCGGATAAGGCGTTCACGCCGCATCCGGCATGAACAAAGCGAACTTTGTCAGCAATATGAGGCGGATTTCTTCCGCCTTTTTAACTCCCCAACATATACCCACAAGTTATAGCCAATCTTTTTTTATTCTTTAATGTTTGGTTCACCTTCTGGCACGCTTTGCTTATCACAACACAACATAAGAGAGCCGGGCGATGAACAAGTGGGGCGTAGGATTAACATTTTTGCTGGCAGCGACCAGCGTGATGGCAAAGGATATTCAGTTACTTAACGTTTCGTATGATCCAACGCGCGAGTTATACGAACAATACAACAAAGCCTTCAGCGCCCACTGGAAACAGCAAACCGGCGATAACGTGGTGATTCGTCAGTCGCACGGTGGTTCAGGGAAACAGGCAACATCGGTAATCAACGGGATAGAAGCTGACGTTGTTACGCTGGCGCTGGCTTACGACGTAGATGCGATTGCTGAACGTGGTCGAATTGATAAAGAGTGGATCAAACGTCTGCCGGATAACTCCGCGCCGTATACCTCCACCATTGTCTTCCTGGTTCGTAAGGGCAATCCGAAGCAAATCCATGACTGGAACGACCTGGTTAAACCGGGTGTTTCGGTGATCACGCCTAACCCGAAAAGCTCTGGCGGTGCACGCTGGAACTACCTGGCGGCGTGGGGATATGCCCTGCACCACAACAATAACGATCAGGCAAAGGCGCAGGATTTTGTGCAGTCATTGTATAAAAACGTGGAAGTGCTGGACTCTGGTGCGCGTGGTTCAACAAATACTTTTGTCGAGCGTGGGATTGGTGACGTGCTGATCGCCTGGGAAAACGAAGCTCTGCTGGCAACGAATGAACTGGGGAAAGATAAGTTCGAAATCGTCACGCCGAGTGAGTCTATTCTCGCGGAGCCGACGGTATCGGTTGTCGATAAAGTGGTGGAGAAAAAAGGCACCAAAGAGGTGGCAGAAGCCTATCTGAAATATCTCTACTCGCCAGAAGGTCAGGAGATTGCAGCCAAAAACTATTACCGTCCGCGCGATCCTGACGTGGCGAAAAAGTATGAAAATGCTTTTCCGAAGCTGAAGTTATTCACCATTGATGAAGAGTTCGGCGGCTGGACGAAAGCGCAAAAAGAGCATTTCTCTAACGGCGGTACGTTTGACCAAATCAGCAAACGTTAATTTTGTTGACGATAACCAGACCCGGTGGCATCTCGCGACCGGGTTTTTTATTTGTCGCGATTTTGCGTTACCCTTGCATCTCTTTGAGGTACAGGGAAAAAACGATGAAAAAAACGGTTATTCTCATTTTGGTGATGATAGTTATCGCCGTTGCTGCGGGTATCGGCTACTGGAAATTTACCGGTGATTCGGATGTGTTACGTAAGATTGTCCTTGAGCAATGTTTGCCCAACCAGCAGCAAAACCAAAATCCTTCGCCATGTGTGGAAGTCAAACCCGATGCCGGATATGTGGTTTTAAAAGACATTAACGGACCACTGCAATATCTGTTGATGCCAACGTATCGTATTAACGGCACTGAAAGTCCTTTGCTGACCGATCCTGCAACGCCGAACTTCTTTTGGCTGGCCTGGCAGGCGCGTGATTTTATGAGTAAAAAATATGGTCAGCCGGTTCCCGATCGCGCGGTCTCGTTGGCGATTAACTCCCGCACCGGGCGCACACAAGACCATTTTCATATTCATATCTCTTGTATTCGTCCTGATGTGCGCAAACAACTGGATAATAACCTGGCGAACATCAGCAGTCGCTGGTTGCCGCTGCCAGGCGGATTACAGGGGCATGAATATCTGGCGCGTCGGGTAACCGAAAGCGAACTGGTACAACGTAGTCCGTTTATGATGCTGGCGGAAGAAGTGCCAGAAGCGCGGGAACATATGGGAAGTTACGGGCTGGCGATGGTACGGCAGAGTGACAACTCGTTTGTATTACTGGCGACACAGCGTAATCTGCTGACGCTGAATCGTGCTTCAGCCGAGGAGATTCAGGATCATCAGTGTGAGATTTTGCGTTAAGGCAAGCAGTTAAGAAAAGTTAAGTGCCGGATGTGAAATCCGGCACCTGTCAGACTTAAGCCTGTTTAGCCGCTTCTGCAGCTTTAACGATCACTGCGAAGGCGTCAGCTTTCAGAGAAGCACCGCCAACCAGCGCGCCGTCGATGTCCGGCTGAGCGAATAGTTCAGCAGCGTTAGACGCGTTTACAGAACCGCCGTACTGGATGATCACTTGTTCAGCGATGTTAGCGTCAACTTTAGCGATGTGATCGCGGATGAATTTGTGAACAGCCTGCGCCTGCGCCGGAGTTGCAGATTTGCCAGTACCGATTGCCCATACTGGTTCGTAAGCGATAACTGCGCCTTCGAATGCTGCCGCACCCTGAGTTTTCAGCACTGCGTCGATCTGACGTGCGCAAACTTCTTCAGTTTTGCCCGCTTCGTTCTCAGCTTCAGTTTCGCCGATGCACAGAACCGGAGTCAGACCCTGCTCTTTCAGCACAGCGAATTTTTTCGCGATCAGTTCGTCAGACTCTTTGTGGTAAGTACGACGTTCAGAGTGGCCGATGATGATGTACTGTGCGCCGATGTCTTTCAGCATAGCAGCAGAGGTTTCACCGGTGAATGCGCCGGACAGGTTCAGATCCACGTTCTGCGCACCCAGCATGATGTGGCTGCCTTCAGCTTCACGCTTCGCCATATCGATGTACATTTCCGGTGGTGCGATTGCAACCGCACAGCCAGCAACACCTGCCAGCTCTTTACGCAGGTTAGAAACCAGCTCGTGAACCATGTGGCGGCTGCCGTTCAGTTTCCAGTTACCCATCACTAAAGGATGTCGCATTTTAATTCTCCACGCTTATAAGCGAATAAAGGAAGATGGCCGCCCCGCAGGGCAGCAGGTCTGTGAAACAGTATAGAGATTCATCGGCGCAAAGGCTTTGCTTTTTGTCATTTATTCAACCCTTCCAGCGTTTCAGATAGCGCCAGCTTAATCGGTTCAACAGCGAAGGTCAGCCCCTTTTCGCCGTTGTCCGCGACAACATAGCGCAACGCGCCTTCTGTCTCAGTGTAGTAACGTTTGTTTTTCCCCGCCGTAAGGAGTGACTGCAGCTTTTTCTGACTTTGTGTTTTGGTCATCAGCGGGGTGAGTGTGCGGATCATTGCTGCCATGTATTCCTGGGCTTTCGCTTTAGCGGCTTTTTGCTCTGGCCCCTGGATTGGCAGCCAGGTAATTTGAATGCTTTTGATTTTTAAGGTGCCGCGCTCAAGCGCCGTGGAAGCATACAAGTTCTCGTTAATTTTACTGGCGGCGCGAGTCAGGTTGGCTTTGTCGGGGCTGCTGTCGATGGCACGAAATTCGTTCAGTGGCAGATTGGGGTTCTGGCTGTTAAAGTCTTCTCGAAACTGGCTGATGGAGAGATCGAAAGTGGGGGCGCCAGCCAGCAGGTAGGGCGCTGTCGTTGCCGTGCCAGGCGATTGTGCGTGCACCGTTGCACTAACGGATAACACGGTAGATAAGAGAAAAAACACTGAACACCCTGACTTCATCGGCAGTACCTTTTGTTATGACTGGGTTCGATTAAAACGATATCTGTCGCCCTTGTCAAAAGGGTAGAATCCTGGAAAAGACAACCATCAAGGAACTTACATGACCATACAGCAATGGTTATTCTCATTTAAAGGGCGTATTGGACGCCGCGATTTCTGGATTTGGATTGGCCTCTGGATCGTTGGCATGTTGGTGCTTTTCTCACTGGCGGCTAAAAAATTACTCGATATCCAGACCGCCGCGTTTTGCCTTGTGTGCCTGTTATGGCCGACAGCGGCAGTGACGGTGAAACGACTGCACGATCGTGGGCGTTCTGGCGCATGGGCATTTCTGATGATTGTAGCGTGGATGCTTCTGGCGGGTAACTGGGCGATTTTACCGGGCGTGTGGCAATGGGCGGTGGGGCGGTTTATTCCGACGTTGATTCTGGTGATGATGCTTATCGATCTTGGCGCATTTGTCGGCACCCAGGGCGCAAATAAATTTGGTAAAGATACCCTGGACGTAAAGTATAAGTCTGAGAATAAATCAAGCCATTAATCCGCAATATATCTCTTATTGCTATTTTTATCCGGGATCGTTATTTCCATATTGCAAATGACGATACCCGGAAAATCTCCCTCATTTCCTTACCTTAATCAATATCAAAAAAAATGGTAATCCATAAGATCATTACTTGTTTGTTCTTCCCTTAACGGCGCATTATTCTTAAGTGGCAATCGACAGAGAGGCGAATATACAGAGGTGCCCTATGAAAGATGTCGTAGATAAATGCAGTACTAAAGGATGTGCGATTGATATCGGTACGGTGATTGATAACGACAACTGTACAAGCAAACTTTCGCGCTTTTTTGCTACCCGCGAAGAAGCAGAGTCCTTTATGACCAAACTGAAAGAGCTTGCAGCCACTGCATCCTCTGCGGATGAAGGCGCCAGCGTGGCCTATAAGATTAAAGATCTGGAGGGGCAAGTCGAGCTTGATGCAGCTTTCACCTTCTCATGCCAGGCCGAGATGATTATTTTTGAGTTATCACTGCGTTCACTTGGTTAATGGAGTTAAACATGGCTTATAAACACATTGGCGTGGCAATTTCCGGGAATGAAGAAGATGCCCTACTGGTGAACAAAGCCCTGGATCTCGCCAGACATAATGACGCTCATCTGACGTTAATTCATATTGATGATGGCTTAAGTGAGTTGTATCCGGGTATCTACTTCCCCGCAACAGAAGATATTCTTCAACTATTGAAAGATAAGTCAGATAACAAACTGTATAAGCTGACGAAAAATATTCAGTGGCCGAAAACGAAACTGCGCATTGAGCGCGGAGAAATGCCGGAAACACTGCTGGAAATTATGCAAAAAGAGCAGTGTGACCTCCTTGTTTGTGGTCACCACCACTCGTTTATCAACCGTTTGATGCCGGCATATCGCGGGATGATCAATAAGTTGAGTGCGGATCTCTTGATCGTGCCATTTATCGACAAGTAACCGCTTACCAGTAATGCTCCGCTGTCATGTGACCCGGTCGGCGACGTAAATGTTTCGTCATCTGCCGGGTCTCTTTCAGCAGTTGTTGCGTATCGCGCACCATCTGTGGATTACCACACAGCATCACATGGCTGGTTTCTTTATTCATTGGCAGTCCAACCGCGTTTTCCAGTTCACCGCTTTCAATTAACGCCGGTATTCGCCCGGTGAGTGAGCCCGCTGCCGTTTCCCGACTGACAACCGTCTGAATGCGCAGTTTTCCTTCGTAGCGTTTTTCCAGTTCCTGCATCAGTGGCAAATAGCTTAAGTCGGAGGCATAACGCGCGGCGTGAACCAGTACCAAATTTTTGAAGCGATCTAAATCTTTGCCTAATTGCAGAATCGACAAATAAGGGCCAATCGCTGTACCGGTTGCCAGCATCCATAGCGTTTCGCAATCTGGTACTTCATCCAGAACAAAAAAGCCAGCCGCTTCGCTAACCACCTGCACTTCGTCACCCGGTTTTAGCGCCGCCAGTCGCGGGCTTAATTTGCCATCAGGGACGGTGACCAGATAAAACTCCAGGTCGGGATTGTCGGGAGAATTAACGTAAGAGTAGGCGCGCTGGACGCGTTCGCCGTCAATTTCAAGGCCAAGTTTGGTGAATTGTCCGGCGGTAAATGGAAGTACCGGAGCGTGAACGGTGAGACTAAACAGGGCGTCGGTCCAGTTCTGCACTTTAGTGACTTTGCCTGTTACCCAATCAGCCATGTTTCTCTCCTGTTTTGATTGACTTGCCTTATCTTCGTTCTCCGGACAAAAAAATTCCAGTCCCGAAGGACTGGAAGGCTCAATCGATCAAATGACTCAGAGAATATGCACCTGCATTTCCGGGTCTTTGCGATCCAGATAGTGAATCGACTGAATGCGGCGAATGGTGCGTGACTTACCACGAATCAGCAGCGTTTCGGTTGTCGCGATATTGCCTTTGCGGCTAATCCCTTCCAGCAGATCGCCTTTGGTGATACCGGTGGCAGAGAAGATGACGTTATCGCTACGCGCCATATCGCCCAGACGCAGTACTTTACCGGCTTCAATGCCCATTGCTTTGCAGCGCGCCAGCTCCTGCTCGCCAATGCGACGATTCTCTTCGTTGTCGCCTTTGACGTCATGACGTGCCAGCAGACGGCCATTCATGTCGCCATCCAATGCGCGGATCACCGCCGCAGACACCACACCTTCTGGCGCGCCGCCAATGCCGTACAGCACGTCAACTTCGCTGTCTGGCATACAGGTGAGAATCGAGGCTGCGACATCGCCATCAGGAATGGCAAATACGCGCACGCCGAGTTGCTGCATTTCTGCGATAACCGCGTCGTGGCGCGGTTTCGCCAGAATAGTGACCGTCAGTTCGCTTAACGGTTTGCCGAGTGCCGCCGCAACATTGCGCAGGTTATCCGCCAGCGGCAGATTCAGGTCGATGACGCCTTTGGCACCAGGTCCGACGATCAACTTCTCCATATACATATCCGGCGCATTGAGGAAGCAGCCCTTATCGCCCACAGCCAGTACCGCCAGCGCGTTAGCCTGACCCATCGCCGTCATGCGCGTGCCTTCAATCGGATCAACAGCAATATCCACCGCATCGCCGCGACCAGTACCGACTTTTTCACCAATATAGAGCATCGGTGCTTCGTCGATTTCGCCTTCACCAATGACGATGGTGCCGTCAATGTTGACCTGGTTGAGCATAATACGCATGGCGTTTACCGCCGCGCCGTCAGCGGTGTTTTTATCGCCGCGTCCTAACCATTTGTAGCCAGCCAGCGCCGCAGATTCGGTGACGCGGGAAAATTCGATGGCAAGTTCTCGTCTCATAGCAAACTCTAAGCAGTAAGGAATGGCGCGAAGTGTAGCACAGGGGAAGGGCGGGATTATTGATGTGTGCGGGGTTGCCCCCGCACGGTTTCAGAGTCTGCATGATGCCGGATGCGGCGTGAACGCCTTATCCCGCCTACACAAAATGGCATCGGCTCGTAGGCCTGATAAGACGCGTAAGCGTCGCATCAGGCGATCAGCATCAGGCAATCGGCCAGATGCCTGGCATCACTCCTCGTGTTCTTCCCACGCCATCGCGCGTTTAACCGCTTTTTTCCAGCCTGCGTAACGGTAATTACGCTCGGTGGTTTCGATGCCAGGGCGGAACTCGCGTTCAATCACCGCTTTCTCTTGCAGCTCGTCAAGGTTCTGCCAGAAGCCAACCGCCAGACCAGCAAGATAGGCTGCACCCAATGCGGTCACTTCGCGCACTTCCGGACGCTCAACGCGCGTGCCGAGGATGTCAGACTGGAACTGCATCAGGAAATTGTTCGCCACCGCGCCGCCGTCTACGCGCAGTGCGTGCAGACGAATGCCGGAGTCGGCCTGCATTGCTTCCAGTACGTCACGCGTCTGATAAGCAATAGACTCCAGCGTCGCGCGGATGATGTGGTTAGCATTCACCCCACGAGTCAGACCGAAAATCGCCCCGCGCGCATACGGATCCCAGTACGGCGCGCCCAGGCCGGTAAAGGCCGGAACGACATATACGCCGTTGGTATTTTGCACTTTGGTGGCAAAGTATTCGGAATCGTCGGCGTCGCTAATCAGTTTCATTTCATCGCGCAGCCACTGAATGGACGCGCCCGCCATAAATACCGCGCCTTCCAGAGCATAATTCACTTCGCCAGTCGGGCCACAGGCGATGGTGGTCAGCAGGCCATTTTCTGATGTCACCGCTTTCTCACCGGTATTCATCAGCATAAAGCAGCCTGTACCATAGGTATTCTTCGCCATCCCTTCTTTAACGCACAGCTGCCCGAATAGCGCCGCCTGCTGATCACCCGCGATCCCGGCGATCGGAATACGCGTGCCGCCTTTACCGCCGATGTTGGTCTGACCGTACACTTCCGAAGAGCGACGCACTTCAGGCAGCATCTCGCGCGGGATATCCAGTGCGTCGAGCATTTTGTCGTCCCAGTCCAGAGTATGGATGTTGAACAACATGGTGCGAGACGCGTTGGTGTAATCGGTCACGTGAACGCGACCTTGAGTCATTTTCCAGATTAGCCAGGTATCAACCGTACCAAACAGCAGTTCACCACGACGCGCACGCTCGCGGGAGCCTTCCACATGGTCGAGGATCCACTTCACTTTGGTGCCAGAGAAGTACGGGTCAATGACCAGACCGGTGTTATTACGAATGTACTCTTCCATGCCATCGCGCTTGAGATGCTCGCAGATCTCAGCGGTACGACGGCACTGCCAGACAATGGCGTTATAGATAGGCTTGCCGGTTTCTTTTTCCCAGACGATAGTGGTTTCTCGCTGGTTAGTAATCCCAATAGCTGCAATTTGATCGGAACTGATATCGGCTTTCGCCAGCACTTCTACCAGCGTAGAGCTTTGGGTGGCCCAGATTTCCATTGGGTCGTGTTCTACCCAGCCTGGTTTTGGGTAGATTTGCTCAAATTCGCGCTGTGACACGCTAATGATGTTGGCATCGTGATCCATCACGACTGCGCGGGAGCTGGTGGTGCCCTGGTCGAGCGCAACGATATATTTTTTTTCAGTCATGTTTAATTGTCCCGTAGTCACATTACAGTGAAGCTTTTTGTTCTGAAGGAGTTGTGATCTCCTTTTCTTCCACAACACAGATATCGCAAGGCAAATGGCGGCCAATCAGTTTGCGGTAGGCAAATGCACCTACAATCGCGCCAACGATAGGGCCAAAAAGCGGCACAAGGAAGTAAGGAATGTCTCTGCCGCCGGTAAAGGCGACCTTGCCCCAGCCCGCCAGCCAGGCAAAGACTTTCGGACCGAAGTCACGTGCTGGGTTCATGGCAAAGCCCGTCAATGGCCCCATAGATGCGCCGATGACCGCAATCAGTAGACCAATCAACAACGGTGCCAATGGCCCACGCGGTACACCGTTACCATCGTCCGTGAGCGCCAGGATCAGCCCCATCAGAATAGCGGTAATCACCATTTCAACTGCGAAAGCCTGCACAAAATTGATATGAGGGTTAGGGTAAGTAGAGAATGTGCCCGCCAGATCAACACTTTCGACGCTGCCGCGAACAATATGATGGGTCTGTTCGAAGTTGAGGAATAAATTGTAGTAAAGCCCGTAAACTAATGCCGCAGCGCAGAAAGCACCGGCAACTTGTGAAATGATAAAAGGAATAACTTTTCGCTTGTCGAAACAGGCAAACAGCCACAACGCAATAGTGACAGCGGGATTAAGATGCGCGCCGGAAACCCCTGCGGTCAGGTAGATGGCCATTGCCACCCCTAGTCCCCAAATGACACTGATTTCCCACTGACCAAAAGACGCACCAGCGACTTTAAGTGCTGCAACGCAACCCACACCGAAAAAAATCAACAACCCGGTCCCTAGGAATTCGGCAATGCACTGGCCTTTCAAGGTTGATGTTTGACTCATAATCGGATCCTGAAGAGTTAATGTTTGTTGTAAGCGTGAAAGTCACTGACGTTCACGATGCTTGTAGGCATCCTGTGAATTTATCGTTAACGAGCAAAAACGAGAAATATCGAAATCAAAATGTGTGTGCCGCGTCATAAAATGAGCGTTATCGCGCCATTTGTTTCACATCTTCTTACATGATGCACGTTTGTTAAATCATTCTTGCAACAAATTTTTTAACATTTTCGATTCATGTGGGTTATGTCACCAGGAGAAGGATGAAAAGTGTGGCAAACCGGAATCTGCAAGGCGTGCTGCTGGACAGAGATGGCGCGGCTTCATACAATCGGAGCTAACGAAAACGTGCACGTATTTATTAAGGCGTCACCGATAATCGGGACGAGGATATATATCCATCAACGCCTTGCAATTCAGGAGAGGTATGACAATGTCATTAGAAGTGTTTGAGAAACTGGAAGCAAAAGTACAGCAGGCGATTGATACCATCACTTTGTTGCAGATGGAAATCGAAGAGCTGAAAGAAAAGAACAACTCACTGTCGCAGGAAGTTCAAAATGCCCAGCATCAGCGCGAAGAGCTGGAGCGTGAGAACAACCATCTGAAAGAACAGCAGAACGGCTGGCAGGAACGTCTGCAGGCCCTGCTGGGTCGCATGGAAGAGGTCTGATTACGCTTCATCTTTCGCGTAATTGCTTTACTGTGTAGGCAACAGGTAACGCAGAAAAAAGGCACCTTGCGGTGCCTTTTTTATCATTCGATATCCAGCGGATCTTCAGAAAGAATAATCCCGGTATTGTCGGCATAGAGATGGTCGCCGGAGAAGAAGGTGACGCCGCCAAAGTTGACGCGGACATCGCTTTCACCAATGCCTTCGCCAACAGCACCGACCGGAATTGCCGCCATCGCCTGGATGCCGATATCCAGCTCTTCCAGGTCATCTACCTGACGCACCGCGCCGTAAATGACCAGGCCTTCCCATTCATTTTGTACTGCCAGACGCGCCAGTTCAGCATCGACCAGTGCGCGACGAACAGAACCACCGCCATCGACGACAAGAACACGACCACGACCATTCTGTTCGAGCAGATCATACAGCAACCCGTTGTCCTCGAAACATTTTACCGTGATGATTTGTCCGCCAAACGACGCCCGTCCACCAAAGTTGGAGAACAGCGGTTCCACGACGTTGACATCTTCTTGATAGATGTCACAAAGCTCGGAAGTATCGTATTTCATAGGCTTAACATTCAGTTGCTGCGAGAATTTTCAGTATATCGCGCTATGTGGGTTGTTGGCAAAATCATCAATTGTTAATTGATATTTGTCAGTTATGCTGCCCACTGGCTTAGGAATATCCCTAAAACAAACAGCAAGTTAGTCAGTAATGCGCCCTTGACAGTGCGTTCCAGCATTGGTCGCATCGCTACCGGATCCATTTCACGCATCACATAACGAGCCTGTTTCACCAGTAACGGCGTTGCCAGCAGGAACAACCAGCCCCACAGGCTGTGCAGCGAAAAGAGATTAAACAGCGCCAGGCACACCAGTGAGCCGATCAGCAGGCAGGCATGGTAACGACGCGCGTTTACTGCACCTAAGCGCACCACCAGTGTATTTTTGCCATTCTCGCGGTCGCTATTGATATCACGCAGGTTATTAATATTCAGAACCGCTGTTGCCAGCAGGCCACAGGCGGTCGCCGGAAGGATCAATGCCGGAATCAACGTATGCGCCTGCAAATACCAGCTCCCCATCACGCTCAACCAGCCAAAGAAAACCAGTACGGAAATATCACCCAGACCGATATAACCATAAGGGCGATTGCCCACGGTGTAGGTGATTGCGGCGATGATCGACAACCCGCCCAGAATCAGGAAGCCGACAAAATCGGCCAGCGTATGGCACGCCACTGCGACCAGCGCCAGTCCGGAGAGACAGATGAGCACGACGGTAATGATGAGCGCCCGTTTCATCTCTTGCTGGGTAATAACCCCTTTTTGCATACCACGTAGTGGTCCGATACGGTCAGGTTTGTCGCTGCCTTTGACGGCATCGCCGTAATCATTGGCGAGGTTAGAAAGGATCTGTAATAGCCCGGCGGTAATCAGTGCCAGCAGGGCGACCAGCGGATCGAAGTGACCTTGCCACCATGCCAGCGCCGTCCCGACGATAATTGCAGCAAAGGCGAGGGGGAGGGTTTTAGGTCGTAAACTTTCCAGCCACGCCTGAGTTCGGCTAATTTGTTGTTCAGTCATAATACGCGCCAATAAAAATGGGGCCTTTCAGCCCCATCAAACAATGATGAAAATGATTGAACGCGATTATAGGATAAAACGGCTCAGATCTTCATCTGCCACCAACGCATCCAGATGTTTGCTCACATAATCTGCGTCAATGGTGATAGTTTGACCGCTTAAATCGCTGGCGTCGTAGGAAATCTCTTCCATTAAACGCTCCAGAACGGTATGTAAACGGCGTGCACCGATGTTTTCGGTAGATTCGTTCACCTGCCATGCCGCTTCCGCGATACGCTTAATACCGGAATCCGTAAATTCGATATTCACGCCTTCGGTCGCCATCAGTGCTTTGTACTGCACGGTGATAGAGGCATTCGGCTCGGTCAGAATACGCTCGAAGTCGCTGGTGGTCAGTGCCTGCAGCTCAACGCGGATTGGCAGACGACCTTGCAGTTCCGGGATCAGGTCAGACGGTTTCGCAATCTGGAACGCGCCAGAAGCGATAAACAGAATGTGGTCAGTTTTGACCATCCCGTGTTTGGTGGAAACGGTGCAACCTTCTACCAGCGGCAGCAGGTCACGCTGAACACCTTCACGAGAAACATCCGGACCGGAAGACTCGCCGCGCTTACAGATTTTGTCGATTTCGTCGATAAACACGATCCCGTGCTGCTCAACAGCGTCGATAGCGTCTTGCTTCAGCTCTTCCGGATTCACCAGTTTCGCCGCTTCTTCTTCAATCAGCAGCTTCATGGCGTCTTTGATTTTCAGCTTACGTGCTTTTTGCTTCTGGCCGCCCAGGTTCTGGAACATGGACTGCAGCTGGCTGGTCATCTCTTCCATTCCCGGAGGAGCCATAATTTCAACGCCCATCGGTGCTGCGGCAAGATCGATCTCGATTTCTTTGTCATCAAGCTGGCCTTCACGCAGTTTCTTGCGGAATGCCTGACGAGCAGCGGACGGTTCCTGCTGCTGTTCGGTCTGTCCCCAGTTGTTTTTAGCAGGTGGGATCAGCACGTCGAGAATACGTTCTTCTGCCAGTTCTTCAGCGCGATAACGGTTTTTCTCGATAGCTTGTACGCGTACCATTTTCACGGCGGCATCGGTCAGATCGCGAATAATAGAATCCACTTCCTTACCGACGTAGCCCACTTCGGTGAATTTGGTCGCTTCAACTTTGATGAACGGCGCATTCGCCAGCTTAGCCAGACGACGGGCGATTTCAGTTTTACCGACACCGGTCGGGCCGATCATCAGGATATTTTTCGGGGTCACTTCATGGCGCAGCTCTTCGTTGAGCTGCATACGGCGCCAGCGGTTACGCAGAGCAATCGCCACAGAACGCTTGGCGTTGTCCTGGCCGATGATGTGCTTATCCAGCTCGCTGACGATTTCGCGTGGGGTCATTTCAGACATGGGAGATCCTTACGCTTTGTAGCTTAATTCTTCGATGGTGTGGAAATGGTTGGTATAGATGCAAATGTCGCCTGCAATATCCAACGCCTTTTCAGCAATTTCACGGGCGCTAAGTTCAGTGTTTTCTAACAGCGCGCGCGCCGCCGCCTGGGCGTAAGGGCCGCCGGAGCCGATAGCAATAAGATCGTTTTCTGGCTGCACCACGTCACCGTTACCGGTGATGATAAGCGATGCAGTTTCGTCTGCGACTGCCAGCAGTGCTTCAAGTTTGCGCAACATGCGATCGGTACGCCAGTCTTTTGCCAGTTCAACGGCCGCTTTAACCAGATGACCCTGATGCATTTCCAGCTTACGTTCAAACAGTTCGAACAGCGTAAAAGCATCCGCAGTACCGCCCGCAAAGCCCGCGATGACTTTGTCGTTGTACAGACGGCGGACCTTTTTCACGTTGCCTTTCATTACGGTATTGCCCAACGTGGCCTGACCATCACCAGCGATGACCACATGGCCGTTACGGCGTACGCTTACTATAGTTGTCACGAGCTGACCCCTTGGTTACGAATACAGAGTACAAACCCCGTACAAAAGTACGGGGCATAATGCAATTATAGATGGGGGGGATTTTGAGGGTTTCAACCCCCGGCAGCGAGCCGAATGCAGTTTGTATGACCCGCCATCTTCAACCGATTGAGGGTGCTGTCTGCGTTCTCTTTGCCTTTCACCGGGCCAATGACCACACGATTCCAGCCATTGTTGGTGGTAATTTTCGAGTCAAAGCCTTCGAACGCCAGCTGAGCACGTACTGTCTCTGCCTGTTCTGCCCCTCTGAACGAACCGCACTGTACCATCCAGCGGCGTTCATCTTTTTTCTCCGCCGTCGGTTTTGGCGCGTCAGCTGCACGAGCAACTGGCGCAGCTTGCTGCGGCTTCGACTGCGCGGTAGTGTGCGCAGGGGTTTGCAGCAGATCCTGGTACGGCTGCTGAGTAGAAGCCGGTTTTGACTGGCGCGGCTGCGACTGAACCGGCGCGGCTTGCGACGTACGCGTCTGTTGCTGCCAGCTTTGTTCGGTTGTTCGTGACTGCTGAGCCAGGCGTTGCTGTTCCGCTAACTGCTGCGCCTGACGCTGGCGTTGTAGCGTTTGCTGGCGCTGTTCTGGCGTTTGCTCATTCCACGGAACTTCAACTAACTGCGTTGGCTGCTGGCGCATATCGGCCTGCATTTGTTCAAGAAGCTGGCGCTGTTCTGGTGTCAGTTGCTCCGGCGTTTTTACTTCACCACCGGCAGAAGGTTCTGTTGGCGCACGCACACCCGGCTGGCGACTTTCCAGCTCTTTAATGTAGCGCCAGCGTTCTTCCGGTTTCGGAGGTAGTCCGTTTCCGGTCACTTTCTGGCTTTGCAGCGTCTCGGACTCTTCTTTCTTGTGATGCGTAATGAAGTACAGACCACCGATAAAGGTCACAAGAACGGCGGCAGCAATAGCGACCATTGCGGGAGAAACCGCAGGCAGATTTCGTTGCTTTTTCCGTGAGGTACTCTTTTTTCGCCGCGAAGGTGCCGGTTGGCTGCGGCGTACATAATCTCGTTGTGCCACTATCGTTTCGCTGTATTTATTCGTTCGTCAGCCCGCCATGTTACTTAAGCGGCGGGCCTTTGACCAGTCACGGAAGCCTTAAAGGTTTACTTTAAGTCAATGTGCGTGTCGATCCCCGGATAATAAGCTCGCAGTCCATTAAACGTGAGCCACTGCCGACCGTTTGCCCCTGCATTTGGTCAAGCAATAACAACATTGCCTCGCGACCAATTTCATAGCGCGGCTGTGCGATGGTTGTCAGTGGCGGATCACAAAATTGCGTCAGGTCGATGTTATCAAAACCGATTATGGAAAGGTCATCAGGAACTTTCAGCCCCTGACGTTTTGCCTGCGAAAGTGCGCCAAGTGCCATCACATCGCTATGACAGAAAACAGCAGTTGGCGGTTGCGGAAGGTCGAGCAACTGCTGCATGGCTTTGCTTCCGGCGTCGAAGGTGAAGTCGCCACGGGCGATGTATTGTGGATCAACCATAATTCCGCAGCGACGCAGAGCCTGAACGTAGCCTTGCAGGCGATAGTGACACAGCGGCATTTCTTCCGGCCCAGCAATACAGCCGATCAATTTATGCCCCTGTTCATACAGGTAATTTACCGCATCAAATGCAGCGGTCAGGTTGTCGATATGAACTGTAGGCAGTTCCAGCTCCGGTGCAAATTCGTTCGCCATCACCATCGGCGGCAGATTACGCTGTTCCTCAATGCTGGCATCAAACGGCAGCCTTGAACCGAGCAGCAACATGCCATCAATTTGCTTAGTGATTATCAAATCGATAAAGGTTTTTTCCTGCTGGTTTTGATGTGCACAGTCGCCAATCAGTACCAGATACCCATGACTTGCTGCCGTAATTTCGATTCCGCGAATAATTTCGCTAAAGAAGGGATCACAGATATCCGGGACAATCACCAGAATGGTGCGGGACTCATTACGCTTGACGTTACGCCCCATCGGCTGCGGTAAATAACCCACATCCCGGGCGGCTTTTTCAACCCGGTTACGAGTCGCCAGGGAGACCTTATCTGGATTCATTAACGCTCGGGAGACGGTTGCCGTAGAGACTTTTGCTTTCAGGGCGACGTCTTTCATGGTTGCGGCAGTTTCCTGCTTCTTCGCTTTCACTCTCACTCCTCGCCTGGCACGTCAGGCGTACTACATCCGTGTTTACTTCACATCGGCAACATTTTTAGCAGATAGCGCGTGAAAACGGTTACAGAATTTTCATGAAAAGTGTGATGAATATTTAATTTTTCGATCCGCCTCGCATCGTTAGCGGTTTAACCCTCAATAGGATCGACATCCAGCACCCATTTCACTTTCCGTGAATCCGGTATTGTATTAATAAGCGCCAGCGTACCGTTAATGATGTGCTGTAAGCGCACGCGGGAAGGATGTTGCAGCAGGATCTGCCAGCGCCAGCGACCGCCACGTTTGGGTGCCAGTGCTGGAACCGGGCCGAGAACCCACAGTTTCTCATCCGCCAGCGGACTGGAGAGGATGAGATTTCGCAACTGTTGCAGGAACAGCGGCGCGTGCTGATTGTTATGATCTTCGGCGCGCACAATCACGTGGCTGGTCCACGGTGGTAGCTGCATCATACGCCGCTCGGCCAGCGCCTGTTCTGCAAAGGCGTCATAGCCTTTATAGAGCAATGTTTGCAAGAGAGGATGTTCCGGATGATGCGTTTGCAGCACCACTTCGCCCTGTTTACCGGCACGCCCCGCACGACCAGCAACCTGGGTGTAAAGCTGGGCGAAACGTTCTGCGGATCGAAAATCGGCAGAAAACAGCGCACCGTCCACGTCCAGTAATGCCACAAGTGTGACATCCGGAAAGTGGTGACCTTTCGCCAGCATTTGCGTGCCAATCAAAATCCGCGCGCCGCCGCGATGTACTTCCGCCAGTTGTTGTTCCAGCGCACCTTTGCGGCTGGTAGTGTCACGATCAATACGTGAAATGGGTACACCAGGGAACATCGGGGCAAGCGTCTGCTCAAGCTGCTCGGTGCCCAGGCCCACCGGCACAAGATGCGTGGAGCCGCAGGAAGGGCACTGGCGCGGCACTGGGCGCTGGCTGTCGCAGTGATGACAGCGCAGATGCTGCTGCGCCTGATGCAATGTGTAGTAGTGATCGCAACGCGGGCATTCGGCTATCCAGCCACAGTCGTGGCACAGCAGCGCAGGCGCAAAACCCCGGCGGTTAAGAAAGAGGATAACCTGGTTGTCGGCCTGTAAATGCTGGCGCATACGGCTGATCAACGCCGGAGCCAGCCCCGCTTGCACCTTCTGACCTTTTAAATCCAGCACGTGTTGAATTGCCGGACGCGCATTACCCGCCCGACGGGTCAGGCGCAGCAGGCGGTATTTTTTCTGCTGGACGTTGCATAACGTTTCCAGCGCGGGCGTTGCGGAGCCAAGAATAATCGGGATTTGCTCGCTATGCGCGCGATACACCGCCAGGTCGCGGGCATGATAGCGCCAGCCTTCCTGCTGTTTGTAGGAACTGTCGTGCTCTTCATCAATGACAATCACGCCGAGATTTTTAAACGGTGTAAACAGCGCGGAGCGGGTGCCAATCACAATCGCCGCCTCGCCATTTTTCGCTTTCAACCACGCAGAAAGGCGCTCGCTGTCGTTCAGGCCAGAATGCAGAACTTCCACGGGCGCATTAAACCGTTCACGAAAACGGGCGATAGTTTGCGGTGTCAGGCCGATTTCCGGCACCATTACCAGCGCCTGTTTGCCCTGGGCGAGCACGTTTTCCAGCACGCTTAGATAAACTTCCGTTTTACCGGAGCCGGTGACGCCCGCCAGCAGCCAGGCGGAAAAGGTATCTGCCGCGCTATGGATGGCGCCAACGGCGGTGGCTTGTTCAGTATTCAGTCGCAACCGCTCGCCAGAAACGGCGTAGTTCGTTCGCCAGTCACTAAACTCTGGTGTTTCACTTGCTAAATCACACAGACCTTTTTTGCGCAGTGCCTGTAGCGCGGCATCATTAAATTCGAGAGTGGCAACCTGGTCGCGCCAGATTTTCCCTTGTCGCAATGCCGCCAGTGCCTGTTGTTGCTTTGGCGAACGTTTCAGGCTGTTGATATCTACCGCCTGACCGTGCTCGGTGGCAAACCAGTACCACATGGGCGCGTTCGCTGCAGGTCGCCCCTGGCGCAGTAAAATCGGCAAGGCATGAAACAACACATCGCCAATGGGATGATGATAATAATCCGCCGCCCATAGCAGTAATCGCCAGACGGAGTGAGTAAATACCGGCTCAACGTCCAGCACTTCAACTACCGCTTTTAGCTCGTTGAGCGGCAGCTCGCTGACATCGCTAACGGACACCACAATCCCGATGCGCTCCTGCTGTTTACCAAACGGCACGCGCACGCGACACCCGGCTTTAACCGTCATGCCTTCAGGCAGCAGATAGTCAAAGGTTCGGGGAAGCGGAACGGGCAAGGCAACGTGAGCAACGGGCATAGCATCATCCTGACTTGAAATTCGGTGGAACAGTATACACATTGCCGTAGAGGAGTGCGGATCAGTTTGCATACGCTGGTTAATTTCTGTATGATTCGGCGCCTTTGATACGAAATGATCGTATTGAAACTATACTTTAAACATCGCGTGGTGTCTGGCGTTAGGGCTGGAAGAGCGACGCGGCCTTAAACCGAGGTTTTCCCATGAAAAAAGATATTCACCCGAAATACGAAGAAATTACTGCTAGCTGCTCTTGCGGTAACGTAATGAAAATCCGCTCCACCGTTGGTCATGACCTGAACCTCGACGTGTGCAGCAAGTGCCACCCGTTCTTCACTGGCAAACAGCGTGATGTTGCTACCGGTGGCCGTGTTGACCGCTTCAACAAGCGTTTCAGCATCCCGGGCAGCAAATAAGACCGGATTTCCGAAAAAAGCGCCGCACGGCGCTTTTTTTGTGCCTGAAAACCTACATTATCAACATAACTCATTGAGTTTGTGTCTTTTTATCTTTCTTCTCATAGCGAAAATCCATTTTATCAATACCGTATTTTTTCATGCGCAAATACAGCTTTTTCCTGGGTATCTGAAAGTAATCGGCAACGTCGTTGATACGACCCTGATGGAAGTTGAGAGCATCAATAATTATTTGTCTTTCATAAGATTCTACGAGTTCATCCAGCGGGGCTGGATCCGTCTCCATCATCTGCAAACTGACCGAATCGTCCAGCATTAAAACGCCGACTGCCACCAGTTCTGCCGCATTCACCAATTCAATAATATTACCAGGCCAGGTACGCGCCATCAGTCGCTTATAAAAAGCTTTTCCCAGCAGTGGCTGCTGGCGATTTAATCGTTTACAGGTGAGGGTCAGATAATGGTGAAAAATAGGTTCAATATCCCCCGGACGCTGGCAGAGTGGTGGGCATTCAATGTGGGTGAGTGAAAAAAGAAAATACAATGCAGGAATAATTTTTTGTGCGGCAGCCAGTTCAGCCAGAGGGCTTTGATTAACAACAATCAGACGAAATGACCGATCCTGGGGTCTTTCCTGGTACTGGATCAAGGCGCGCTGATTTTCTGGCGTTAAATGCTCAAGTTCTTTTAATAACAGCGTGCCACCTTCTGCTTCTTTCACCCATTCTTCCAACGGCTGCTGGCTATTGGCGCTGAGTGTGCGTTCAATTAAAGGTCTTTCCTTGCGAGAACTAAATTGATGAAGATAGTGGGCGGCTAATGTTCTTCCTGTGCCAGGTTCGCCGTAAAAGCAGACGGGAAGATCGGTTTCTGCCAGCGTTTCAAGCTGTTGACGTGTCTGGCGAATCCAACCACTGTTACCGATTAAGTGCCGATTAAACTGAGCGTGTCGCCATTTTTTTTGTTCCAGATAAGCTTCACGTTCAGCCAGTGCTTTTTCGATAAGTGAGAGAAATTGTTCTGGATTGATCGGCTTTTGCAGGAAATCCCACGCTCCCTTTTTTACTGCTTCAACGGCCATGGGGACATCGCCATGCCCGGTGATCATCAGAATGGGAAGATGAGGGTCGATAAGCATTATTTTTTCCAGCAGCGTGATGCCTGAAATATCCGGCATACAAACGTCGCACACCACGATGCCTTCCCACGTATTTTGCAGTAATTGTAGAGCCTCAGAAGGGTTGCTACAGGTACATACGACATAACCCTCTTGCTGTAAGAGAGTGCTGTAGGCTAGCAGAACATCATTGTCGTCATCAATTAACAGAATTGTTGGGGTAGTGTCTGTCATGCTTAAAGTTTCCTGAAACGTAGAATAACCAGCGCATGGCGGTCGAGAGTTGACGCGATATATAACTCTCCCTGGCACTGGCGCATAATAGAATGGCTAATCGAAAGGCCAATACCCAAACCTACAGCTTTGTCCGTGGTAAAAGGCGTTAATAGTCGATCAGCCAGATGCACTGGCCAGCCTTTTCCATTATCAGCAATATATAGCGTTACAGTGGAGGCTTCTTCTTCAAAGCTGATGGTTATTGTGGGTGATTGCTCCAGACTGGCTTCCAGGGCATTCGTAAACAAATTAACTAAAACTTGTTGAATCAAGACATCATCACCATAAACGGCAGGGAAATTATCAGGGTAGTGAAGAGAGGCCTTCTGTGATCGATGTTTCAACGCCAGAAGTTCCCAGGACGAATAAATTACCTGCTGTAAATTGATTGCACCGCCAGCCAGTTCACTATCTCGACGGCGGGCGAAGTTGCGCAATCTTTTAACGATGTTATCCATGCGCTCGACTAACGATCGCATAGTAACAATATAATTTTTCACCAAACCAACGTCTTGTTGTTCCAGCGCGCGGTTGGCGCTGAAAAGATACATAGATAAGGCATTAAGTGGTTGATTAATTTCATGTGCCAGTGTTGTCATTGTCTGCCCAACCACGGCCAGTTTTGCAGTTTGGATCAATTCACTTTGCGTTGTACGAAGGTTTTTTTCTGTCGCGATACGCTCGCATATTTCCTGTCCCAGTTGACGTTGCTGTTGATTAATTTTCTCAATGGTCTGGCGGAGCAGGTTGGCAATTCTCCCAAGTTCATCATTACCGGAGACAGGGATATCAGCATCGAGTTCACCATTGCTTAACTTGACAACGGCATCATTCAGTAACCGAAATCGGCGGATCATTCTGGGACGAATGTAGAGGTAATTTACCAGAATAACGAACAGTAAGGCGGTAACCATAGCTGCCAAAATCAATAGCCCGCTGATTTGCATTATTTTTTCCAATCGTAGATTGAATGTTTGTAATTGTTGATGGCTATTACCTAATTGCGTTTCTAATTGAGCACGTATTTGCGTAAATACACGCTCTTTATCCCCGATAGTACTCATGAGAGTTTGTTGAGCTTGTTGCCAGGCAGCCAGGGTTCCGGGTAGATAATTTTGCTGAGTACCCAGTTCCCACAAGGAATAAACTGTCTGGTGTAATGTGATGGTACTGGAATAAGAAGATAACGACCGCACATTTTCGTCAATGCTGTGTTTCAAAAAATTCAAATACTGAATATGTTGTTTCAACGCGTCTATATCTCTGCTATGCGTGTTAAGCATCTCCTTTAGCGTACTGACGATTTGGGTTTCTATATGTGAAAGTTCGAAAACGAGCTGCAATTCTTTTTGAATAGTTTGCTGAGCATTTTGCAAACTCTCTTTTTCGGGCAGATCTTTTCGTTGGCTGAGTTGATTTAGCAACGACGATTGTTGCCAACTTAAATCCTGGGTAAGTGAGTTGAGTTCATTATTAAAGTCATCATGCAGCCAGTTAACTCTTGAGGATATAACGTCGAGTTTTCCTTTTTCCTGATTGTTGTTGTTCAATGCGTTATCGAGCTTGTTAAGCAGTCTGTCACTACTGGCGACCTGTTGGTTAAGCGCACGTTGATGTACTGAATCAAGATGAGGATTAATGGCCTTAATTTTCTGTAGCCGTTGTTCAATTTGCTTCCTCACCTGAAGACGACTAGCGGTATTGGTGGTTTGTTGCAGCTCATTAAATTCGTTTACCAATGCGGTGAGGTTTTCTTCAAAAAGAAATGAAGCCTGAATCCTCGGGAAATAATCATCAAGCGCGTAGCGAACCTGAGAATTTTGTTCATACCAGGAATAGAGGCTGACTACGCTAACGAATAGCGTAAGAATGGCGCTAAAAACAAAGGCGAGCCGTAAGCTCGTCCCTATAGTATGTAGTTGTTTCACTTTAACGACTCAAGTTGTGTGTTCACCAATTGCTGCTGATGCAGGAAAAACTGCTGCCATGCCATGAGCTGAGCTTCACGAAAGCCTGATTGCAGTTCGAATTGCTGCAGGTACATGGCATTAACGGACTGCTCCGGGGTAACAGGAACTGCTGTTAATAATGCACGCACATCTGGCAATTTACGCTTAAGCCGATGTTCTGCGGCATATAATGATTTCCAGCTGTTTTGAAGTTCGGTAAGGCGAACAGTAATCGCATTATCAAATAACAATTGCACAAGCTTTTGGCGCTGCATAATCAACGGATAATCAAGGGAAGGAGAGGCAAATAATCGCAATTGTTGATCCGCGAGTGGAGTACCGGAGGGTAGCGGATATACCGGATACTTTCCTGAATCAGAATCGCTCAATGCCTGTTGTCCTTCCTGGCTCAACAAAAAATTAATAAAACGCCCCGCCTCCTGTGGGTGTTTACTGCCGTTTGCGATGGCAATAAACATTGGCGCTGCGCGAGAGTTGGGGAAATAACTGAAACGTAAAGTTGAATTATTAAGCAGTACGTTAGCGTAATTGTCGATGACTGGACCAGCGTCACCCAGCCCTGTACTGATCTTATTTGCTACGCCAAAGCTGCGAGATGAAATGGTAGCGAGATTACCGCCTATTTTCAGTAGCGTACCCCAACCATTACTCCATCCTTGTTGTTGCAGGAGATCTTCAATCATCAGATGTGTGGTATCTGAACGTGAAGGGCTGCTCATTAATAGTGTTCCTTGATAACGTGACCTGCTCAATTCCTTCCATGAAGTAGGCACTGGCTCATTTTTATCTTCCAGATGCGCCACATTGATCAGGATGCCATAGCCCGATACCGCAACCGCAACGGTGGTTGAACGAATAGATTCGGGGACTAACTTTCTGCTTGTTTCGATTTGATTATTAAAAGGCTGGAGCAGATTTTTACTTTGCAACCGCTGTAGCAACATGGGGGATGAACTCAGTACCAGATCAATATTTTCACCCAATGGATTTTCTAGCAGGCGCTCAATGGATGCACTGGTTCGGTTAAGCGTTCGGATTTTGGTTGCCAGTGGTTGTTTTTGCCATTGACTAATAATGTGTTCCGTCGCTTCCGAAGAAAGCGTTGTTGCAATCACCAGCTCTTGCGCTGAGGTGACATTGACGCATAAAACCCAACAGATTAATGCTCGTTGTATAATACGAATCATGTCAAAAATCCTATTAACGAGAGAAAAACTCTTACGCTGTAATTCATAGCATTATCCGTTAGCTAATATACATAATGACTGTAAGACGCTGGTGTCAGTATCAGAAATTTCATTAATTCAGATGTAACGAGCGTCACTATATCCGGAAGCGGTTATCAAAAAAAGATCAATATTGCACCTCTGAACATGTGTATCTTGCGGAAATAGCGATTGTTACAGCTATTTCCGGTAATTAATTTCGATATTCGTGCTATCGGATTCAGGCCCTGACCGGATTCTATTGTTTCTTTGCACCAGCCTTCAGAAGCCGGAAGAATGGCTTTAACTTGAGCGCAAATGTGCTTATCACGAAGGATAACATGAAAATCCTTAATCCCTGCTGGTTGTTGAGCGGTGATGAAAATTTTCATGTTGCGTAGCATGATCCTCCAACAGGGTAAAATCGAGTCTCTTCAATGATCACGTATATGGATGCAAAATATGTGACTGACCTCAAAAACTGAAAAAATTAATAAAAGTCATTATTTTTTTATTGGGGCTGTTGTAACCCGTTAATGCTGAAATAATGGCTTTGTTCTATTTTGAGATATAAAAATGGGAAAGAAATGGAACATGATATTTGTATTTTTGAGTCAGTTTTGACTCATATGCCCTGTATTGTAACTTAAACTCACTTGCTTCACTATCTTTAAAACCAATGAAGCAAGGGCTTTTGCAATACTCTTCAGAGAGTAGTAACTGGCATTGCTGTTTTAAATAACTCTATGAACTGGAAGGTGATATATGCTTTCTCTACTGAAACCTAAAGTGGCAACACATAAGGTTCCTGAAAGTGAAATAAAGAATACTTATAATCGTTATCGTATGCAGGCGCTATTTAGCGTATTTATCGGTTATCTTTCGTATTATATTGTCAGGAATAACTTTGTTCTTTCCACACCTTATTTAAAGCAAGATCTTAATCTATCTGCGACTCAAATAGGTCTACTTAGCAGTTGTATGCTGATCGCCTACGGTATTAGTAAAGGGGTAATGAGTAGTCTGGCAGATAAAGCGAATCCTAAAGTCTATATGGCTGTGGGTTTGGTTCTTTGTGCTCTCGTTAACGTGGCGCTTGGATTTAGTTTTGCTTTCTGGATGTTTGCGGGACTTGTTGTTTTAAACGGTCTCTTTCAAGGAATGGGGGTTGGTCCTTCGTTTATTACAATAGCCAACTGGTTCCCTCGTAAAGAACGAGGCATCGTCGGTGCGGTCTGGAATATTTCACACAATGTCGGGGGCGGTATTGTTGCTCCGATTGTTGGTGGTGCATTTGCTGTGCTGGGGACTGAACACTGGAAAATAGCAACATATGTTGTTCCAGCGATTGTATCTGTTGTCATTGCTATAGTGGTACTGATGTCAGGTAAAGGTTCGCCCGTAAGTGAAGGTTTGCCGCCATTAAGCGAAATCGTCCCGGACGACGTCAGCATTAAAGCAAAAGATGATCGTGCGCCGGAAGATATGACGGCCTGGCAAATTTTTTGTACCTATGTGCTAAAAAACAAGAACGCATGGTTCGTCTCTTTCGTTGATGTTTTTGTCTATATGGTGCGTTTCGGAATTATCAGTTGGTTGCCTATTTACCTGTTAAGTGTGAAACATTTTACGAAGACTGAAATGAGCACGGCATTTTTAATCTTCGAATGGGCGGCGATTCCAACTACATTATTTGCTGGTTGGTTGAGTGATAAATTATTTCGTGGTCGCCGTATGCCACCCGCTATTATCAGTATGGTATTAATTTTCTTCTGCCTGCTGGGCTACTGGAAAAGTGACTCTCTGCTCTCTATTACCATTTTTGCTGCTTGCGTAGGCTGCCTTATCTATGTACCGCAGTTCCTGGCTTCTGTTCAGACAATGGAAATTGTCCCCAGTTTTGCCGTGGGTTCCGCAGTCGGTTTGCGTGGTTTTATGAGCTATATTCTTGGCGCAACGCTTGGAACAAGTCTGTTTGGTGTTATGGTCGATCAGGTTGGTTGGGATGGCGGTTTTTATCTTCTGCTTGCTGGTGTTATCTGCTGCATTATTTTCTGTACGTTAACGCACTTTGGCGCGATCGCCATGGAACGACAGCGTCAAAATGACGTTGCTGAGTTTTCGCAAGAGCTTCAGAGCAGCAAAAGTTAGATTTGGGGGGGCCAATTATGATGCGATTGGCCCATTACCATGAAAACAGCGGCCATTCTTTAGCAACGGTAGTGAGTTGTGGCGCATCGAAAACGGCCTGAGGTGAAACCACAGTTTCCTCAAGAGGAATATTTTTGCCGTAGCGTTCTTTGAGCTTTGCCTGAACCAGCGGGTTACTAAGATCGAACTCTTTTAGTTTTTGCTGCTCACCCACGCGTATTCCCAGCGCGTTCTGATAAACCTTCCACACCACTTCCGAACAGTACTGGCGATCGTCGCTCCACGAGAAGCTGAAATCGTATGGTTTGCCGAGATAACGTTTTGCCGTTTGCGCCAGTTTTTGTTGCTGTTCGGCGCTGAGTCCGCCTTCAACGCGGCGAACAACGTATTTGCCATTTTCACCGTGGGCGATCCACTGTTTGAGCGGGGTGTATTTCACCGGGCCGACCGCTTCAAAGACGTAGGGCTTTTTGTTACGCATCACCAACATACCGGTGTGGCTGTAATCGGAATGGGTTGCCAGTTGGATTGCTTTACTTTGCGATGAGCGAGAGATCTGAAAGATGATGTCGCCGGTTTGCGGTTGCCAGGCAAGGGCAGGCGCAGAAATCAGCAGGCTGAGGATCAGAAGCCTGTTTTTCATCGTTAAACGTCCATGTATAAAAAGCGGTGGGTTAGAGCAGAGCCGCTGACAACGTGCTCGTTGTTTATGCCGGATGCGGCGTGAACGCCTTATCCGGCCTACAAGTTCGTGCAAATTCAATAAATTGCAATATGACGTAGACGTAGGCCTGATAAGCGTAGCGCATCAGGCGATTCCACTCTCCGCGCCGCTCTTTTCCGCTTTAGTATTCCCACGTCTCCGGGTTAATCCCCATCTCACGCATGATCTCTTTTGCCGCTTCCGGGATTTCGTCGCTGCGCTCTTTACGCAGATCGGCATCATCCGGCAAAGGTTGCCCGGTAAAGGCATGCAGAAACGCTTCGCACAGCAGCTCGCTGTTGGTAGCGTGACGCAGGTTGTTCACCTGACGACGCGTGCGTTCATCGGTGAGGATTTTTAACACCTTAAGAGGAATGGAAACCGTAATCTTTTTGACTTGTTCACTCTTCTTGCCGTGCTCAGCGTATGGGCTGATATATTCGCCGCTCCATTCAGCCATGAGATACTTAATCCTCTTCGTCAATAAATTGAGACCAGACCACACAATTTATGTGGGTACTGACCGTAAACCCGCATAGTTTACCGTACAGGCGTTACCGTGACATCGTGTAATGCACCTGTCGGCGTGATAATGCATATAATTTTAACGGCTATTTGAGATTTGCTCAATCTATACGCAAAGAAGTTTAGATGTCCAGATGTATTGACGTCCATTAACACAATGTTTACTCTGGTGCCTGACATTTCACCGACCAAGCCCAGGGAACTTCATCACATGACGCGTAAACAGGCCACCATCGCAGTGCGTAGCGGGTTAAATGACGACGAACAGTATGGTTGCGTTGTCCCGCCTATTCATCTTTCCAGCACCTATAACTTTACCGGATTTAATGAACCACGCGCGCATGATTACTCGCGTCGCGGCAACCCAACGCGCGATGTGGTTCAGCGTGCGCTGGCAGAACTGGAAGGCGGTGCAGGTGCGGTGCTAACCAATACCGGCATGTCAGCTATTCACCTGGTCACGACTGTCTTTTTGAAACCCGGCGATCTGCTGGTTGCGCCGCACGACTGCTACGGCGGCAGCTATCGCCTGTTCGACAGCCTGGCGAAACGCGGTTGCTATCGCGTGTTGTTTGTTGATCAGGGCGATGAGCAGGCATTACGGGCGGCACTGGCAGAAAAACCTAAACTGGTGCTGGTAGAAAGCCCAAGTAATCCATTGTTACGCGTCGTGGATATTGCGAAAATCTGCCATCTGGCAAGGGAAGTCGGGGCGGTGAGCGTGGTGGATAACACCTTCTTAAGCCCGGCATTACAAAATCCACTGGCATTAGGTGCCGATCTGGTGTTGCATTCATGTACGAAATATCTGAACGGTCACTCAGACGTGGTGGCGGGCGTGGTGATTGCTAAAGATCCAGATGTTGTCACCGAACTGGCCTGGTGGGCAAACAATATTGGCGTAACGGGCGGCGCGTTTGACAGCTATCTGCTGCTGCGCGGTCTGCGTACTCTGGTGCCGCGTATGGAGCTGGCTCAGCGTAACGCGCAGGCGATTGTGAAATATCTGCAAACCCAGCCGTTGGTGAAAAAACTTTATCACCCATCGCTGCCGGAAAATCAGGGGCATGAAATTGCCGTGCGCCAGCAAAAAGGCTTTGGCGCAATGTTGAGTTTTGAGCTGGATGGCGATGAGCAAACGCTGCGTCGTTTCCTGGGCGGGCTGTCGTTGTTTACGCTGGCGGAATCGTTAGGGGGAGTGGAAAGTTTAATCTCTCACGCCGCAACCATGACACATGCAGGCATGGCGCCAGAAGCGCGTGCTGCCGCCGGGATCTCCGAGACGCTGTTGCGTATCTCCACCGGTATAGAAGATGGCGAAGATTTAATTGCCGACCTGGAAAATGGCTTCCGGGCTGCAAACAAGGGGTAAAAATGAGTGTGATTGCGCAGGCAGGGGCGAAAGGTCGTCAACTGCATAAATTTGGTGGCAGTAGTCTGGCTGATGTGAAGTGTTATTTGCGTGTCGCGGGCATTATGGCGGAGTACTCTCAGCCCGACGATATGATGGTGGTTTCCGCCGCCGGTAGCACCACTAACCAGTTGATTAACTGGTTGAAACTAAGCCAGACCGATCGTCTCTCTGCGCATCAGGTTCAACAAACGCTACGTCGTTATCAATGCGATCTGATTAGCGGCCTGTTACCCGCTGAAGAAGCCGATAGCCTTATTAGCGCCTTTGTCAGCGATCTTGAACGCCTGGCGGCGCTGCTCGACAGCGGTATTAACGACGCGGTGTATGCGGAAGTGGTGGGTCACGGTGAAGTGTGGTCGGCGCGCCTGATGTCTGCGGTGCTTAACCAACAAGGACTGCCTGCGGCCTGGCTTGATGCCCGCGAGTTTTTACGTGCTGAACGCGCCGCACAACCGCAGGTTGATGAAGGCCTTTCGTACCCGTTGCTGCAACAACTGCTGGTGCAGCATCCGGGCAAACGTCTGGTAGTGACCGGGTTTATCAGCCGTAACAACGCCGGTGAAACGGTGCTGCTGGGGCGTAACGGTTCTGACTATTCCGCTACCCAAATCGGTGCGCTGGCGGGTGTTTCTCGCGTAACCATCTGGAGCGATGTCGCCGGGGTATACAGCGCCGACCCGCGTAAAGTGAAAGATGCCTGTCTGCTGCCGTTGCTGCGTCTTGATGAGGCCAGCGAGCTGGCTCGTCTGGCGGCACCTGTCCTCCACGCCCGTACTTTACAGCCAGTTTCTGGCAGCGAAATTGACCTGCAACTGCGCTGTAGCTACACGCCGGATCAAGGCTCTACACGCATTGAACGCGTGCTGGCTTCCGGTACAGGAGCGCGTATTGTCACCAGCCATGATGATGTTTGTTTGATTGAGTTTCAGGTGCCCGCCAGCCAGGACTTCAAA
The DNA here is from genome assembly GCF_916618735.1 of Escherichia sp. Marseille-Q3837. NCBI lineage: Bacteria > Pseudomonadati > Pseudomonadota > Gammaproteobacteria > Enterobacterales > Enterobacteriaceae > Escherichia > Escherichia sp. Marseille-Q3837. The sequence continues at coordinate 1,131,575 of NZ_CAKAKC010000001.1, forward strand.
CTGGCGCATAAAGAAATCGACCAGATCCTGAAACGCGCGCAGGTGCGCCCACTGGCGGTTGGCGTACATAACGATCGCCAGTTGCTGCAATTTTGCTACACCTCCGAAGTGGCTGACAGCGCCCTGAAAATTCTCGACGAAGCGGGATTACCTGGCGAACTGCGTCTGCGTCAGGGGCTGGCGCTGGTGGCGATGGTCGGGGCGGGCGTCACCCGTAACCCGCTGCATTGCCACCGTTTCTGGCAGCAATTGAAAGGCCAGCCGGTCGAATTTACCTGGCAGTCGGATGACGGCATCAGCCTGGTGGCAGTGCTGCGTACCGGCCCAACCGAAAGCCTGATTCAGGGGCTGCATCAGTCCGTATTTCGCGCGGAAAAACGCATTGGCCTGGTTCTGTTCGGCAAGGGCAATATCGGTTCCCGCTGGCTGGAACTGTTTGCCCGTGAGCAGAGTACGCTTTCGGCGCGTACCGGATTTGAATTTGTGCTGGCAGGCGTGGTGGACAGCCGCCGCAGCCTGTTGAGCTATGACGGGCTGGACGCCAGCCGCGCGTTAGCGTTCTTCAATGATGAAGCCGTCGAGCAGGATGAAGAGTCGCTGTTCCTGTGGATGCGCGCCCATCCGTATGATGATTTAGTGGTGCTGGACGTTACCGCCAGCCAGCAGCTTGCCGATCAATATCTCGATTTCGCCAGCCACGGTTTCCATGTTATCAGCGCCAACAAACTGGCGGGAGCGAGCGACAGCAATAAATATCGCCAGATCCACGACGCGTTCGAAAAAACCGGGCGCCACTGGCTGTATAACGCCACCGTCGGTGCGGGGTTGCCGATCAACCATACCGTGCGCGATCTGATCGACAGCGGCGACACTATTTTGTCGATCAGCGGGATCTTCTCCGGCACGCTCTCCTGGCTGTTCCTGCAATTCGACGGTAGCGTGCCGTTTACCGAGCTGGTGGATCAGGCATGGCAGCAAGGGTTAACTGAACCTGACCCGCGTGATGACCTTTCCGGCAAAGACGTGATGCGCAAGCTGGTGATTCTGGCGCGTGAAGCAGGTTACAACATCGAACCGGATCAGGTACGTGTGGAGTCGCTGGTGCCTGCTCATTGCGAAGGCGGCAGCATCGACCATTTCTTTGAAAATGGCGATGAGCTGAACGAGCAGATGGTACAACGGCTGGAAGCTGCCCGCGAAATGGGGCTGGTGCTACGCTACGTGGCGCGTTTCGATGCCAACGGCAAAGCGCGTGTGGGCGTGGAAGCGGTGCGGGAAGATCATCCGCTGGCATCACTGCTGCCATGCGATAACGTCTTCGCCATCGAAAGCCGCTGGTATCGCGATAACCCGCTGGTGATCCGTGGACCAGGCGCAGGGCGCGATGTCACCGCTGGGGCGATTCAGTCGGATATTAATCGTCTGGCGCAGTTGTTGTAAGTTCAGGAGCCCAATTAGGCATGATGCACATGCTTATTGGGCTTATGGCCTTTAACATAATTTACCTAATTATCATTGAGTTGTAAGCCGGATAAGGTGTTCACGCTGCATCCGGCAAGAAACAATAAATCCGTCTGCCAGGTTTCTTGTAATTCCCATCCTGAATCTTTTTCATCTTCCCTGATTTTTCCTCACCATCATTGGTCAATTTTCGGTTGACGCCCCTCGGCTTTTCCTTCATCTTTACATCTGGACGTCTAAATGGATAGATGTTCACAACACAACATATAACTACAAGCGATTGATGAGGTAAGGTATGAGCTTTTTTCACGCCAGCCAGCGGGATGCCCTGAATCAGAGCCTGGCAGAAGTCCAGGGGCAGATTAACGTTTCTTTCGAGTTTTTCCCGCCGCGTACCAGTGAAATGGAGCAGACCCTGTGGAACTCCATTGATCGCCTTAGCAGCCTGAAACCGAAGTTTGTGTCGGTGACCTATGGCGCGAACTCCGGCGAGCGCGACCGTACACACAGCATCATTAAAGGCATTAAAGATCGCACCGGTCTGGAAGCTGCGCCGCATCTCACCTGCATTGATGCGACTCCCGATGAGCTGCGCACCATCGCCCGCGACTACTGGAATAACGGCATTCGCCATATTGTGGCGCTGCGTGGCGACCTGCCGCCGGGAAGCGGTAAGCCGGAAATGTATGCCTCTGACCTGGTGACGCTGTTAAAAGAAGTGGCGGATTTTGATATCTCCGTGGCGGCGTATCCGGAAGTTCACCCGGAAGCGAAAAGTGCCCAGGCAGATTTGCTTAACCTGAGACGTAAAGTCGATGCCGGCGCCAACCGTGCGATTACTCAATTCTTCTTCGATGTCGAAAGCTACCTGCGTTTTCGCGATCGCTGCGTATCGGCGGGTATCGATGTGGAAATTATTCCGGGCATTTTGCCGGTCTCTAACTTTAAACAGGCGAAGAAATTTGCCGACATGACCAACGTGCGTATTCCGGCGTGGATGGCGCAAATGTTTGACGGTCTGGATGACGATGCCGAAACCCGCAAGCTGGTGGGGGCGAATATCGCCATGGACATGGTGAAGATTTTAAGCCGGGAAGGGGTTAAAGATTTCCACTTCTATACGCTTAACCGCGCTGAAATGAGTTACGCGATTTGTCATACGCTGGGTGTTCGACCTGGTTTATAAATATTGTGGCTTTTGTGAAAATCACACAGTGATCACAAATTTTAAACAGAGCACAAAATGCTGCCTCTAAATGAGGGTGGGAAAATAAGGTAGTCAGCCTTGTTTTCTCCCTTCTTCCTTGAAGGATGTGAAGCTAAAACACTTTTTTATAAAGTATTTGTCCTAAATCGGACATAATCAAAAAGGCTTAATTACGATCAATTTGATCTACATCTCTTTAACCAACAATATGTAAGATCTCAACTATCGCATCCGTGGATTAATTCAATTATAACTTCTCTCTAACGCTGTGTATCGTAACGGTAACACTGTAGAGGGGAGCACATTGATGAGCACGTCAGACGATATCCATAACACGACAGCCACCGGCAAATGCCCGTTCCATCAGGGCGGTCATGACCAGAGCGCAGGTGGGGGCACAACCACTCGCGACTGGTGGCCAAATCAACTCCGTGTTGACCTGTTAAACCAACATTCTAATCGTTCTAACCCGCTGGGTGAGGACTTTGACTACCGCAAAGAATTCAGCAAATTAGATTACTACGGCCTGAAAAAAGATCTGAAAGCCCTGCTGACAGAATCTCAGCCGTGGTGGCCAGCCGACTGGGGCAGCTATGCGGGCTTATTTATTCGTATGGCCTGGCACGGCGCGGGGACTTACCGTTCCATCGACGGACGCGGCGGCGCAGGTCGTGGTCAGCAACGTTTTGCACCGCTGAACTCCTGGCCGGATAACGTAAGCCTCGATAAAGCGCGTCGCCTGTTGTGGCCAATCAAACAGAAATATGGTCAGAAAATCTCCTGGGCAGACCTGTTTATCCTCGCGGGTAACGTGGCGCTGGAAAACTCCGGCTTCCGTACCTTCGGGTTTGGTGCCGGTCGTGAAGACGTCTGGGAACCGGATCTCGACGTTAACTGGGGTGATGAAAAAGCCTGGCTGACCCACCGTCATCCAGAAGCACTGGCGAAAGCACCACTGGGTGCAACCGAGATGGGGCTGATTTACGTTAACCCGGAAGGCCCGGATCACAGCGGCGAACCGCTTTCTGCGGCAGCAGCTATCCGTGCGACCTTCGGCAACATGGGCATGAACGACGAAGAAACCGTGGCGCTGATTGCGGGTGGTCATACGCTGGGTAAAACTCACGGTGCCGGTCCGACATCTAACGTTGGCCCTGACCCGGAAGCTGCACCGATTGAAGAACAAGGTTTAGGCTGGGCGAGCACTTACGGCAGCGGCGTTGGCGCAGATGCCATCACCTCTGGTCTGGAAGTGGTCTGGACGCAGACACCGACTCAGTGGAGCAACTATTTCTTCGAAAACCTGTTCAAATATGAGTGGGTACAGACCCGCAGCCCGGCTGGCGCAATCCAGTTCGAAGCGGTAGACGCACCGGAAATTATCCCGGATCCGTTTGATCCGTCGAAGAAACGTAAGCCGACGATGCTGGTGACCGACCTGACGCTGCGTTTTGATCCAGAGTTCGAGAAGATCTCTCGTCGCTTCCTCAACGATCCGCAGGCGTTCAACGAAGCCTTTGCCCGTGCCTGGTTCAAACTGACGCACAGGGATATGGGGCCGAAATCTCGCTACATCGGGCCGGAAGTACCGAAAGAAGATCTGATCTGGCAAGATCCGCTGCCGCAGCCGATCTACAACCCGACCGAACAAGACATTATCAGTCTGAAATTTGCGATTGCGGATTCTGGTCTGTCTGTCAGTGAGCTGGTATCGGTGGCCTGGGCGTCTGCTTCTACTTTCCGTGGTGGCGACAAACGCGGTGGCGCCAACGGTGCGCGTCTGGCATTAGCACCGCAGCGCGACTGGGATGTGAACGCCGCAGCCGTTCGTGCTCTGCCAGTTCTGGAGAAAATCCAGAAAGAGTCTGGCAAAGCCTCGCTGGCGGATATCATCGTGCTGGCAGGTGTGGTTGGCGTAGAGAAAGCCGCAAGCGCCGCAGGGTTGAGCATTCATGTACCATTTGCGCCGGGTCGCGTCGATGCGCGTCAGGATCAGACTGACATCGAGATGTTCGAGCTGCTGGAGCCGATTGCTGACGGCTTCCGTAACTATCGCGCCCGTCTGGATGTTTCCACTACCGAGTCGCTGCTGATTGATAAAGCACAGCAACTGACGCTGACCGCGCCGGAAATGACCGCGCTGGTGGGCGGGATGCGTGTACTGGGTGCCAACTTCGATGGCAGTAAAAACGGCGTCTTCACTGACCGCGTGGGCGTATTGAGCAATGACTTCTTCGTGAACTTGCTGGATATGCGTTACGAGTGGAAAGCGACCGACGAATCGAAAGAGCTTTTCGAAGGCCGTGACCGTGAAACCGGCGAAGTGAAATACACGGCTAGCCGTGCGGATCTGGTGTTTGGTTCTAACTCTGTCCTGCGCGCGGTGGCGGAAGTTTACGCCAGCAGCGATGCCCACGAGAAGTTTGTTAAAGACTTCGTGGCAGCATGGGTGAAAGTCATGAACCTCGACCGTTTCGACCTGCTGTAATCTGACCTCCTTCAGCGACTGCCTTTCAGGCAGTCGCTGAAGTTTCTTTACCGGCGTATAGTGTCGCTAACAAAACTACTACACGCTGGATCTCTCATGCCTACTACGGGAAAGAGCAACCCACTGGCAATCAGTGGCCTGGTTGTGCTCACACTTATCTGGAGTTATAGCTGGATTTTCATGAAGCAAGTCACCAGCTACATCGGTGCCTTCGACTTCACCGCCTTACGCTGCATTTTCGGCGCTCTCGTTTTATTCATCGTCCTTTTATTACGTGGTCGCGGAATGCGCCCGACGCCGTTTAAATACACCTTAGCCATCGCCCTGTTACAAACCTGCGGGATGGTAGGGCTGGCGCAGTGGGCGCTGGTCAGCGGCGGAGCGGGGAAGGTGGCGATCCTGAGCTATACCATGCCGTTCTGGGTGGTGATTTTCGCCGCGTTGTTTCTCGGTGAACGCCTGCGACGTGGGCAATATTTCGCGATACTGATTGCCGCTTTCGGCTTATTTTTGGTGTTGCAGCCGTGGCAACTCGATTTTTCTTCGATGAAAAGTGCCATGCTGGCAATCCTCTCCGGTGTTAGTTGGGGGGCGAGCGCGATTGTTGCTAAACGCCTTTATGCCCGCCATCCGCGCGTGGATTTATTGTCGTTAACATCCTGGCAGATGCTTTATGCGGCGCTGGTGATGAGTGCGGTCGCGTTACTGGTGCCACAACGTGAAATTGACTGGCAACCCACCGTGTTCTGGGCGCTGGCCTACAGTGCGATTCTGGCGACGGCGCTGGCCTGGAGCTTATGGTTGTTCGTGCTGAAAAACTTACCCGCCAGTATTGCCAGCTTAAGTACTCTGGCAGTTCCCGTTTGCGGGGTACTGTTTTCGTGGTGGCTGCTCGGTGAGAATCCCGGCGCGGTTGAAGGTAGCGGTATTGTGCTGATTGTGCTGGCACTGGCGCTGGTGAGCCGTAAGAAAAAAGAAGCCGTCAGCGTAAAAAGGATCTGAAGCGTATCTTCATGGGTGCTATCGCTTATTTCGTAAAATAGCGGTAGTGCCCGACAATCCGCCAGCTAAACAGCACATCTTCCTCCTGTGCGCCTGCGCCAATGTTATGTATCACCAGCGGCGTACCGTCGCGGGCGAAGCCATCTGACACCACCCCAATATGCGCCAGCCCGTTATCTAATCGCCAGGAGACAATATCGCCCGCTTGATAGTCACTGGCGTTTTTGCTGGTGGGGCGTGTTTTATCGTGGCGGCTAAACCAGGTTTCCAGATTCGGCACCCGACGATGATCGATGTTGCTGTCCGGACGTTTTAACTGCCACTTTTGTGGATAATCGGCAAAATTCTTCGCCATATCTTCATGCACCAGCTTCTGCAAATCGACCTTCTGGCTGCGCAAGGCGCGGATCACTACATCAGAACATACGCCGCGCTCCTGCGGGACATCGCCGCCAGGATAGGTAAGCTGCACATATGCCGGATCGTAAAACAGCGTGCTGCCAATTTGCTGTCTGGCACCGTCTGCGATGGCAAGGTTGGTGTTGGTCTGGATTTGTACCACGGTTGGTGGAACGGCGGGAGATTTTAAGGAGTGGCTGGTAAATCCCGTCAGAAGACTGACCAACGCGAGTGAAGCTTTCATCTGTTTCGTCCGTGAAAATAATCGTCGCAGATTCGACCTTCCGGGCGTTTGAATGTTCTGTGGGGAAAATGTCCAGAAGCGGATAAAAAAACTCCGAACAATGCGGAATTTCAGATGGGTGACAAAGTAAAAAAGTGTCCGGACGGTTCCCTCACATCTTTGGGGAGAGGGCGAGGGGGAAAACCGTGCCCTCAGTGACGAATGAGCCAGTTTGGCAGCAATTTCCAACACCCGGACAACGCTGGTGTTTCAGACGGGCGACAATGTATAAAACGTGCCCGGACGGTCCCCTCGCCCCTTTGGGGAGAGGGTTAGGGTGAGGGGAACAAGCCAGCTCCGGCGCGACCCCGGCAAGGGGGAATACCGTGCCCACTTTGCCTGCAATCTCAAACTCCCGGACAAGCCGGGAGTTTGGCATAGGTTATTCCCACTCTTGCAGGAAACGCTGTCCGTACTGGTCGGCTACCAGCAGTGCGGCGTAAACCTGATCTGGCGTTGCGCCGCCTGGCATGTTGTGAATAGTTTCACCTTCAGCACAAGATGCTTCTGCGACAATCCGCATTTTCGCCGGAATATCTTCTTTAATATCCAGTTGCGCCAGGGTAATTGGCAGACCAACGGCATGACACAGCGCCGCTACGGTTTCGATTTCCTCAACCGGTGCGTTTTCCAGCACCAGTTGTGTCAGCGTACCGAACGCCACTTTTTCACCGTGATAATAGTGATGCGCGTCCGGGATAGCGGTCAGGCCGTTATGCACCGCGTGTGCCGCAGCCAGACCACCGCTTTCAAAGCCTACACCGCTCAAATAGGTATTCGCTTCAATCACGCGCTCCAGCGCCGGAGTTACCACATGCTGTTCGGCAGCAAGCATCGCTTTTTCGCCTTCTTCCAGCAGGGTGTTGTAGCACAGTTCAGCCAGCGCCAGCGCGGCCTGGGTGCACTTGCCGCCCGCCATCGTGGTCGCGCCACTGCGAGAGCAGGCACGTGCTTCAAACCAGGTTGCCAGCGCATCGCCGATACCCGCCGCTAACAGACGTGCAGGTGCGCCAGCAACGATTTTTGTATCCACAATGACGCGTTCCGGGTTGTTCGGCAGCAGCAGATAGCGGTCAAACTCACCATCATCGGTGTAGATAACAGACAGTGCGCTACACGGTGCGTCGGTAGAGGCTATGGTCGGTGCGATTGCTACCGGAACGCCCATAAAGTGCGCCAGTGCTTTGGCGGTATCGAGAGTTTTGCCACCACCGATACCGAGAATTGCGCCACACTGAGCTGTTTCCGCAATGCCGCGCAGACGGTCGATCTCATTTTGCGAACATTCACCGCCAAACGGCGCAATTTCTACTACCAGTCCAGCATCTTTAAAGCTTTTCTCGACAGTGGATTGAGCAAAGCCTAAAACAAATTTGTCACCCACCACTAACCAGCGTTCCGCCAGTGGCTTCAGGTATTCGCCCAGACGATTAATGACATCTGCGCCCTGGATGTATTTACCCGGTGATTGAATAATGCGGTCCATAATTGCTCCTTTAGAGATGAGTAGTGCCAAATGCGGCGTTCCAGTCGTGTTCGAACTTCTCTATTGCTGACTCTACCGCAGGCGTGTTGAGCATTTGTTGCGCTACATCTAAGGGCAGGGTGATGGATTCACATCCTGCCAGCAAACAATCCAGCGCCTGACGCGGTGTTTTAAAGCTGGCAGCCAGCACCATGCTTTCTGGCGCGTGCATTTCCAGCAATGCTTGCAACTCCTGAACCGTGCGAATACCGTCACCGCCCTGGGCGTCGACGCGGTTAACATACGGAGCAACATATTTGGCGCCTGCCAGCGCGGCTAATAACCCTTGTGCGGCGCTATATACAGCGGTGCCAAGCGTAGTAATACCTTCTTTTTTCAGTATCTTAATTGCTGCCAGACCTTCGGCGGTTACCGGGATTTTCACCACGATGCCCGGAATGGCGTCGCGCAGACGCTTCGCTTCTTCCACCATACCCTGCGCGTCACGGCTCATGGTCTGAGCAAACAGAATGCCCTCATCACCAATCGCTTTTTGCAGACGCGGCAGCACTTCCCAGATGGACTCCTTGCTGGCAGCGATGATGCTCGGGTTAGTTGTCACCCCGGCAATCGGGAATATGCGTGCCAGACGTTCGACTTCTGCGACGTTAGCGGTGTCCAGATACAGTTCCATGATGTTTCCTTTTACAGTTCCAGTTCATGTTGCAGCAGGCTGGCGATAGCGTCGGCAGAGGCGGCGTTAACCAGCGCGTTACGGAATTCTTCGTGCATGATGCGACGAGCGAGGCGCGAGAAAATGCGCATATGCTGATCGCCCGCAGCGTGTTTGTTCAGCGTTAACATAATGATGAATTGCGCTTCATCATCGCCCCAGCGCACCGGCGCTTGCAGACGCGCTACGCTGATGGTGGATTGCTCAATGTGTTCTGATTTGCTGTGTGGAATGGCAAAACTAAAGCCCAGACCGGTAGAGAAAACGGCCTCGCGCGCCCACAAGTCGGCTTCCAGTTTACGCGGATAGCGGCAGCGGCCCGCCAGCAGCAGGTTATCGGTCATGCCTTTGAGCACTTCTTCTTTGCTGCGCCAGTCGCTTTCCAGCGTGATGCACTCAGCGGTGACCAGCGGTGCGTCCTGTTGTGTCATGCGGAATTGTGCCAGCAGGTGTTCCACTTCCAGCGAAGTACGGCAGGCCATTGCCTGGTTGAGCAACTGGCGGCACTCACGGCTATCAAGTTGCGCCATTCGCGCTTTCGCCGCCGGAATTGACGGTGCGCTCATGCTGAGTTCATCCAGCCCTAAACCGACCAGCAACGGCAGCACGGAACCTTTCGCTCCCAGTTCACCGCACAGACCAATCCATTTGCCCTGGCGATGCACCGCCTGTACGGCGTAGTCGAGCGCCCGCAAGAATGCCGGATTCAGGCTGTTGTAGTGACGGGTAACTTTGGCGTTATCGCGATCTACTGCCAGCAGATATTGCGTCAGGTCATTACTACCGATACTAAAGAAATCAATCTCTTCGCAGCACTGATCGATGATGAACATCACCGACGGCACTTCCAGCATAATGCCGAGCTGGATCTTCTCATCAAAAGGAATATGTTCGTTACGCAGTTGCTGTTTAGCTTCCGCCAGTTTTTCTTTCACCCATAAGATCTCTTCCATTGAGGAGATCATCGGGATCATGATTTTCAGGCTACCGTGAGCAGAGGCGCGCAGGATCGACCGTAGCTGCGTGGTAAACAGCGAGGCGTACTCTTCATAAATACGCACGGCGCGATAACCGAGGAACGGGTTAGCTTCTGCGGGAATGTTCAGATAATCAACGGGTTTGTCACCGCCAATGTCCATGGTACGCACAATAATGCTGCGCCCGTTGGCGGACTCCAGCGCCTGACAAAAAATGTTGTACAGCTCGCTTTCGCCTGGTGCGCTGGTGCGATCCATATAGAGCATTTCAGTGCGGAACAAACCAACGCCTTCCGCGCCATTGCCAAATGCGGCCTGCGCTTCCACGGAGTGGGCGATGTTAGCGGCAATTTCAATGCGGATACCGTCAGCGGTGCGGGCTTGCTGAGTCAGCCAGACACGTTGCTGCTCACGCAGGGCGTCCTGTACGCGGGCTTCTTGTTGATAATAACGCGCTACCGCGTCTGTCGGTTCGACCACAATCGCCCCAGCGTTGCCGTCGATATAAATCGTTTGCTGCTGCCACGGAGTAAGCGTGTCGATATCCACGCCAACCAGTGTCGGAATGTTGAACGAACGGGCAAGAATAACTGTATGTGACGTGGTGCCGCCGCTTTTGAGTAACAAACCTTTGAGGTGATTTTTATCCAGTTCGAGGAACTGACTGGGGGTCAGTTCATCAGCCATACAAATGGCGGGCTGCGTCAGTTTGCCCGGTGCTGGAAAGCGTTGTTCACCGTAAATTTGCTGGAGTAACTGGAAGCAGACATCGCGCACATCCAGCGCACGTTCTTGCAGATAGCTGCTGCTGGAGCGGGCGAACTCTTCGCAAAAGTGATTCGCACTGGCAACAATCGCTTCGGCGCAGCTTAATCCGGCGCTGACGCCTGCCAGTAAATGTTCGCGCAGGGAAGTATCGCCAGCCAGGGATCGGTGCGCTTCCAGAATCGCGCTGGTGGCGCCGTCGCTATCCAGCAGACGAAACTCAATGTTTTTCAGTACCAGTGTCAGGCCGTTTTCCAGTGCGGATTGCTCGGCGTCAACGTCTTTGGCTGCGGGAAGATTACCCAGCGCGTTAAGATCTAAAGAAGAGATCGGCGTCAGAATGCCACCTGCGCTACCGCTGCATACGGTGCGGGCGCGGATAATTCTCGGATTCAGGTTGGTCAGTGAAACCGGCAACGGCTCCAGTTCGTCAGATTTAACTTCCGCCAGCGGCGCGTCGCAGTGGGGAAATTCATCGCGCAGCCATTGGCTTAAACGCTGGTGCGCTTCCTGTTCGTCGGCTCCGGAAATCAGTAACTGGCAGTTATCGCCCACCAGCGTGTCGGTGCCAATCAGCGCCAGTGCGCTTTTGGCGTTGCCTTTGCGATCGGTGCGCAGGTTATGCCACTCAATTTGTGATGAAAAAGTATTACACAGCGTTTCAACGTGGCTTGCCGGACGTGCATGTACGCCGTTAGGTAGCTCACAAATAAATTCTACAATCAGGGCCATTGCCTTTCTCCCGGTACGGTTTTCTGTTTACAGGATAAGAGCGCACGGCAACGGCCTGCCATGTGACAAATCTGCCAAAAGCTGGACAAATGTAATGTAACCGCCAATTTGCGACGCGTCTCACAAGACGCGTCACTCCGGCATGATTCCGAGTTAACGCAAGTTATGAGGCGGATCGCATTTTTGTACAGACATTACAAAAATCCAGTAAATGGCCTTTTTATCCACTGTTTGCCCTGCTTGCGATTGCCTATTGTTTCTGCCATCAAAAATATGGACATGGGCTTTACTAAGCCCGGGAGCGACTTATGAATGAGTTGGTGCAGATCCTGAAAAACACCCGTCAGCACTTAATGACGGGCGTTTCACACATGATTCCCTTCGTGGTATCGGGCGGTATTTTGCTGGCGGTTTCCGTCATGTTGTATGGCAAAGGCGCAGTGCCGGATGCCGTCGCCGATCCGAATCTGAAAAAACTGTTTGATATCGGCGTCGCGGGTTTGACGCTGATGGTGCCTTTCCTCGCGGCGTACATCGGTTATTCCATTGCAGAACGCTCTGCGCTGGCGCCGTGCGCTATTGGTGCCTGGGTTGGTAACAGTTTCGGCGCGGGCTTCTTTGGCGCGCTGATCGCCGGGATTATCGGCGGCATCGTGGTGCATTACCTGAAGAAAATTCCGGTGCATAAAGTTCTGCGTTCTGTCATGCCCATCTTCATTATCCCAATCGTCGGCACACTGATTACCGCTGGCGTCATGATGTGGGGGCTGGGTGAGCCGGTGGGTGCGTTGACTAACAGCCTGACCCAGTGGCTTCAGGGAATGCAGCAGGGCAGCATTGTTATGCTGGCGGTGATCATGGGATTGATGCTGGCGTTCGATATGGGCGGCCCGGTTAACAAAGTGGCTTATGCATTCATGCTGATTTGCGTTGCTCAGGGGGTTTATACCGTGGTGGCCATTGCCGCTGTGGGTATTTGTATCCCGCCGCTGGGTATGGGGCTGGCGACGTTGATTGGTCGTAAAAATTTCTCCGCTGAAGAGCGCGAAACGGGTAAAGCGGCGCTGGTGATGGGGTGTGTTGGCGTCACTGAAGGGGCGATTCCTTTCGCCGCCGCCGATCCGTTACGTGTGATCCCTTCCATCATGGTCGGTTCTGTTTGTGGCACGGTGACCGCAGCAATGGTCGGTGCGCAGTGCTATGCAGGCTGGGGGGGGCTGATTGTGCTGCCGGTGGTTGAAGGTAAGTTGGGTTATATCGCAGCAGTGGCTGTCGGGGCGGTTGTGACGGCAGTCTGCGTGAACGTGCTGAAAAGTCTGGCGCGTAAAAATGGGTCTTCGGCTGATGAGAAGGAAGATGACCTGGATCTGGATTTTGAAATTAATTAATTGAGGAACGAGCCATGACGAAAATTATTGCAGTAACCGCATGTCCTTCAGGTGTTGCCCATACCTATATGGCGGCAGAGGCGCTGGAAAGCGCCGCGAAAGCGAAAGGCTGGGAAGTGAAAGTAGAAACCCAGGGCTCAATTGGCCTGGAAAATGAACTGACTGCGGAAGATGTGGCGAGTGCCGATATGGTGATTCTGACCAAAGATATCGGCATCAAGTTTGAAGAGCGTTTTGCTGGCAAGACCATCGTGCGCGTCAACATCAGCGATGCAGTAAAACGCGCTGATGCCATCATGAGCAAAATCGAAGCCCATCTGGCGCAAACCGCTTAAGTTCTTATCCCGCCCGCAAGGGCGGGTTCGCTTTCCTACAGGAGTTCCTCATGACGAATCGTATCTCTCGCCTTAAAACTGCGCTGTTTGCCAATACCCGTGAAATCTCGCTGGAGCGGGCGCTGCTTTATACCGCCAGCCATAAGCAAACCGAAGGCGAACCGGTGATTATTCGTCGGGCAAAAGCCACGGCGTATATCCTGGAACACGTTGAAATTTCGATTCGTGATGAAGAACTGATTGCCGGTAACCGCACCGTAAAACCTCGCGCCGGGATTATGTCACCGGAAATGGATCCTTACTGGTTGCTGAAAGAGCTGGAGCAATTCCCGACGCGACCGCAGGATCGCTTTGCTATCAGTGAAGAAGATAAACGTATCTACCGCGAAGAGTTGTTCCCGTACTGGGAAAAACGTTCGATGAAAGATTTCATCAACGGGCAGATGACGGATGAAGTAAAAGCCGCAACCAGCACGCAAATTTTCAGCATCAACCAGACGGATAAAGGTCAGGGGCACATTATTATTGATTACCCGCGCCTGCTGAATCACGGGCTGGGTGAGCTGGTGGCGCAGATGCAGCAACATTGTCAGCAACAGCCGGAGAATCACTTTTATCAGGCCGCGCTGTTACTGCTGGAAGCTTCACAAAAACACATTTTGCGTTACGCCGAACTGGCGGAAACGATGGCGGCAAACTGCACCGATGCCCAGCGTCGCGAAGAATTGCTGACTATTGCGGAGATCTCCCGCCATAACGCGCAACATAAGCCGCAGACGTTCTGGCAGGCGTGCCAGTTGTTCTGGTACATGAACATCATTCTGCAATACGAATCCAACGCCAGTTCGCTGTCGTTAGGGCGCTTCGACCAGTATATGTTGCCGTTCTATCAGACATCATTAACCCAGGGCGAAGACCCGGCGTTCCTGAAAGAACTGCTCGAATCTTTATGGGTGAAGTGCAACGACATCGTGCTGTTACGCTCCACCAGCAGCGCGCGCTATTTTGCGGGATTCCCGACCGGCTATACCGCGCTGCTCGGCGGTTTAACGGAAAACGGACGTAGTGCGGTGAACGTGCTTTCGTTCCTCTGCCTCGACGCCTATCAAAGCGTGCAATTACCGCAACCGAACCTGGGCGTGCGCACTAACGCCTTGATCGACACGCCGTTCCTGATGAAAACCGCAGAAACCATTCGCCTCGGCACCGGTATTCCGCAAATATTCAACGATGAAGTGGTGGTGCCTGCGTTCCTCAACCGTGGCGTTTCGCTGGAAGATGCGCGCGACTATTCAGTGGTCGGTTGCGTGGAGTTGTCTATTCCTGGCAGAACTTACGGCTTGCACGACATCGCGATGTTTAACCTGCTGAAAGTGATGGAAATTTGTCTGCATGAAAATGAAGGCAATGCTGCGCTGACTTATGAAGGTTTACTGGAACAGATCCGCGCCAAGATCAGCCACTACATCACCCTGATGGTTGAAGGCAGCAATATTTGTGATATCGGCCATCGCGACTGGGCGCCAGTGCCGCTGCTTTCGTCGTTTATCAGCGATTGTCTGGAAAAAGGCCGCGATATTACCGATGGCGGCGCGCGTTATAACTTCTCCGGCGTACAGGGGATCGGTATTGCCAACCTGAGCGATTCTCTCCATGCGTTGAAAGGGATGGTTTTTGATCAACAGCGTTTAAGTTTTGACGAATTGTTGTCGGTATTAAAAGCCAACTTCGCAACGCCAGAAGGTGAAAAAGTTCGCGCTCGCTTAATTAACCGCTTTGAGAAATACGGCAACGATATCGACGAGGTGGATAACATTAGCGCCGAACTGTTGCGGCACTACTGCAAAGAAGTGGAAAAATACCAGAACCCGCGCGGCGGCTACTTCACGCCGGGATCGTATACCGTTTCGGCCCACGTTCCGTTGGGATCGGTGGTTGGCGCGACGCCAGACGGTCGTTTTGCCGGAGAACAGCTGGCAGACGGCGGCTTGTCACCCATGCTGGGCCAGGACGCACAAGGACCAACGGCGGTACTGAAGTCAGTCAGTAAGCTCGATAACACGCTGCTGTCTAACGGTACGTTGCTGAATGTGAAATTCACTCCGGCGACCCTGGAAGGTGAGGCGGGATTACGCAAACTGGCCGACTTCTTACGGGCATTTACCCAGCTTAAGTTGCAGCATATTCAGTTTAACGTGGTGAACGCCGACACGTTGCGGGAAGCGCAAAAGCGCCCACAAGATTATGCCGGGCTGGTGGTGCGCGTTGCCGGATACAGTGCCTTCTTTGTCGAACTGTCGAAGGAGATCCAGGATGACATCATCCGCCGGACAGCGCATCAGTTGTAACGTTGTGGAAACGCGCCGCGATGACGTGGCGCGCATTTTCAACATTCAGCGTTATTCGCTGAATGACGGTGAAGGCATCCGCACGGTGGTCTTTTTTAAAGGCTGCCCACATCTTTGCCCGTGGTGTGCTAATCCGGAGTCGATCTCCGGCAAAATCCAGACGGTACGCAGAGAGGTGAAATGTCTGCACTGCGCGAAATGTTTACGTGATGCGGATGAATGCCCCTCCGGGGCGTTTGAACGGATTGGTCGCGATATCAGCCTTGACGCGCTGGAGCGGGAAGTGATGAAAGATGACATTTTCTTTCGCACGTCCGGCGGCGGCGTCACGCTTTCTGGCGGCGAAGTGTTAATGCAGGCGGAATTTGCGACCCGTTTTTTACAGCGACTTCGGCTGTGGGGCGTCTCATGTGCCATCGAAACTGCCGGAGACGCGCCAGCCAGCAAGCTGTTACCACTGGCGAAATTGTGCGATGAAGTGTTGTTCGATTTAAAAATTATGGACGCGACTCAGGCGTGGGATGTGGTGAAGATGAACCTGCCACGCGTGCTGGAGAATCTGCGTTTGCTGGTAAGCGAAGGTGTCAACGTGATCCCGCGTTTACCGCTGATCCCTGGTTTCACACTCAGCCGGGAGAATATGCAGCAGGCGCTGGACGTGCTGATCCCGCTGAATATCAGGCAAATCCACCTGTTGCCGTTTCATCAGTACGGTGAACCGAAATACCGCCTGCTGGGGAAAACATGGTCGATGAAAGAGGTTTCTGCGCCCTCGTCAGCCGATGTGGCAACGATGCGCGAAATGGCAGAACGAGCCGGATTTGAGGTTACCGTGGGGGGGTAAAATGGCATACCTGGTGGCAGTAACCGCCTGCGTCAGTGGCGTGGCGCATACTTATATGGCGGCAGAACGGCTGGAAAAATTATGCCAGTTAGAGAAGTGGGGCGTCAGCATTGAAACCCAGGGGGCGCTGGGAACGGAGAATCGTTTAGCGGACGAGGATATCCGTCGGGCGGATGTTGCGCTGTTGATTACGGATATCGAGCTTGCTGGTGCCGAGCGATTTGAGCATTGCCGCTATGTGCAATGCAGCATCTACGCATTCCTGCGTGAGCCGCAGCGGGTAATGAGCGCGGTGCGCAAAGTGCTTTCTGCGCCGCAGCAAACCCATCTTATTCTGGAGTAGTCGGTTTTTCTGTCAGTTGGCTGTGGTATTGCCGACGATATTCTGACGGCGAGCGTTCGGTGTTTTTACGAAACAGGCGGCAGAAGTAGTTGCTGTCGACAAAGCCGCAGGCGTGCGCCACTTCTTTTACCTTCAGGTCATAGCCTTTCAACAACGTTTTTGCATGTTCCAGCCGTGTATGATTCAGGTATTCGTTAAAGCCCGTCGCACCCGTTTTTTGAAACAGGTGGGAGAGGTAATTGG
This sequence comes from Escherichia sp. Marseille-Q3837, assembly GCF_916618735.1. NCBI lineage: Bacteria > Pseudomonadati > Pseudomonadota > Gammaproteobacteria > Enterobacterales > Enterobacteriaceae > Escherichia > Escherichia sp. Marseille-Q3837. The sequence continues at coordinate 1,148,588 of NZ_CAKAKC010000001.1, forward strand.
GCGAAATATAGAATGCTTGCGCGACAGATTCACGGGTTAGCGCGGAGGCATAGCGTTCATCGATATAATCGCGAATCGCTTCAAATAGTGCCTGGCTGCGTGAGGCGGTCTGGATTTGACTGCCGAGCAAGTCGCGGCAGTGGCTAAGCAGGCTGGCGACGATAAGCCTTGCCGTTTGCTGCTCCTGTGGCTGCATTTGCATTTCATTGAGTGTTTGCAGCAAGAATGAACCAATGCGCGGGCCGCGTCGGGCGACGTGCTGCTTTGCCAGATTTTGGTATTGCTTGCCATCCCATTGTACGACGCTGAAGCCGAGTTGCTGTTTGCCAAACAGCACGCTAAAGGTGGTAGCGGGTGTTTTCCATTGTGGAAAATTCCAGCCACCAGCGGGAACGTACAGCACATCGCCGGGAACTAACGTTGCGCCAGCGCCGGTATCAACAAACTCACCTTCCAGCACAATTTCCAGCCGTGGAAAATCGACCTGATACGCAAGATCGGGCACCGGGCCGTTACTGCTGGCAAAGTAAATCTGGCGCAGGGACAGCGGGCCGTTGATCAGGCGGGAGAGCAGATAGCTGACGTCGTGATACATGTTATTCCCTTAGGTATGTAGACGGGAAAACAGTAACTGGCATTATGAAAAAAGGCCACCTGAAAAGTGTGGCCTGATGAGAGTTCGATGTAAACATTGCGGCAGTATCGCATCCGGCAAATAGCGCCAGACGCGATACAAAGGTCATTTACTGATTACCCACCTGATCGCCATACGGCAGTGTGTCGTAATCGATCAGCGCGTTTTTCTTGTACGGGTTGCCAATCCAGCGGGTGGTTTCTTTGAACTGCGGGTTCACCACCGAACGGGTTGGATCGTAACTGTCGTAAGATAAGCCCGCCAAATCCGACCAGGTGTGGATCAGTTCCGCCAGGCTATATTTACGATCGACATCCTGCGAGAAATCACGCGGATGAGTCGCCTGCCATTTTTCCGACGTCCACAGCAGGAACGGAATGGTGTACATATGACGCGTCGGGTTATCTTCGTTACGCCCCTGGGTTTTGTGCGGCGGCGTGTCGTAAACCTCTTCACCGTGATCAGAGAAGTAAACCAGGAAACCGTTCGGATCGGTCGCTTTAAAGTCTTTAATCAGGCTGGCAACCACATGATCGTTATACAGGTTAGCGTTGTCATAATCGTTATACGACTCCAGCTCTTCTGCGCTTAATCCTGGTGGGACATGATCGGTATTGCCATCAAACTTGCCCTGATCTTCCGGGTAACGGTACTTGTATTTGATATGTGTACCCAGCAGATGAACGATGATCAGTTTCTTCGGCGCAGGGTCCTTCAGCACTTCCTGGAACGGCTTCAGCACGTTAGTGTCGTATTCACGCGCACTCTGGGTACGTTGCTGGTTCATGTAGTACTGCTTGTCGGTCTGGCGCGAAAATACCGTCAGCATGGTATTGCGGGCGGTCATCGTCTGCTGGTTGGTTATCCAGAAGGTTTTATAACCCGCCTGTTTCATCATGTTCATCAGCGACGGTTGCGTCAGATACAGGTCAGGGTTCTTTTCGTTGGCAAAAGTCAGCGCCTGTTGCAGGATTTCAATGGTGTACGGACGAGACGTAACCACGTTATTAAATACGGTCAGATTCGGATCGGTTTTATGCAGCGCATCCAGTTCTGGCGTGGTTTCACGCGGATAACCATACAGACTCATACGTCCACGCTGGGTTGACTCGCCAATCACCAGTACCAGGGTGCGTGGTTCGTTGCCAGATTCATCTTTGAAATTAGCCAGCGGCGGTAATGCATTATTTTCATTCAGCAGCTTCGTCAGCGAGTTAAGTTGCTGGCGATACTGATAATAACCGGTCAGGAATTGCCACGGGGCGGCAGGTTCCATGCGCGATGCCAGGTTATTCAACGTTTTCTCAAACGGCTTGTTTTTGATAAACGTATTCATGGCGATCGGATGCAGAATCAAACCGTAAAGCAGGGCAAAAGAGACGATATAACGCCACGGCTTCGGAATATAGACCGGGCGCAGGCGTGTCCACAGCAGAACTGCCACCGCCGTATAGGCCAGCGCGATAAGCACAATCTTCAGGCTGAAATACTGGCTTAAATACTCGCTGGCTTCGTTGGTGTTGGTTTCAAACATCACAAACAGAACGCTCTGCGAGAACTCCTGACCGTAGATGACGTAGTAGCACAGCGCCGCCAGAGAGGCCGCCCACAGCACCACGCCGATCACTGCGGCAATAATTTTAATCCGCTTCGGAAAGAGGAATACCGGGATCAACCACAGCGAACTGAACAGCAGTGAGTCGCGAATGCCGTTGGTGCCGCTGTAGCCGCTGATGTAAATAATGGCCTGTAACAGGGTAGAGAAAAACCAAAAGTAGAGCAGTGCCCAACCCAGGGCTTTCCAGCTAAAAAGGGGTTTAGTCTGGACTTCAGTGGAATGCATAGTAAGAACCCGTTTTGGATAATAGCGCCGAATGTAAGGACAAAACCTTAAGGATATCTGAAGGGATATCCAGAATCTGGGTGAAATGCAGACAGAAATATATTGAAAACGAAGGTGTTAGAACAGAAGTATTTCAGAAAACCCTCGCGCTATTGCACGAGGGTTGATAGAGGATGGGGGTTAGCCGGTATTACGCATACCTGCTGCAATTCCGGCAATAGTGACCATCAACGCTTGTTCGACGCGGGGATCCGGCTCCTGGCCTTCTTTTTCTGCCTGGCGGGAGCGGTGCAGCAACTCTGCCTGCAGTACGTTCAGCGGGTCAGTGTATATATTTCGTAGCTGAATAGACTCGGCAATCCACGGTAGATCGGCCATCAGATGGGAATCGTTGGCAATTGCCAGCACCACTTTGATGTCTTCTTCTTGCAGATTGCGTAACTCTTTACCTAACGGCCACAGCTCTTTGTCGACCAGGCGTTGGTCATAGTATTCCGCCAGCCACAGGTCTGCTTTGGCGAAGACCATTTCCAGCATTCCCAGACGCGTTGAGAAGAACGGCCAGTCGCGGCACATGGCTTCCAGTTCGCTCTGTTTGCCATCTTCCACCACTTTTTGCAGCGCAGTACCCGCGCCCAGCCAGGCTGGGAGCATCAGGCGGTTTTGTGTCCAGGCAAAAATCCACGGAATTGCGCGCAGTGATTCGACGCCGCCGGTCGGGCGACGTTTCGCCGGACGTGAACCTAACGGCAGTTTGCCCAGTTCCTGTTCCGGCGTGGCGGAGCGGAAGTATGGAACAAAGTCTTTGTTTTCACGCACATAACCACGGTAGAGATCGCAGGAGATGACCGAAAGTTCATCCATAATATGACGCCAGCTCTCTTTCGGCTCCGGCGGTGGCAGCAGGTTGGCTTCCAGAATCGCCCCGGTGTACAGCGACAGGCTGCTGACCGTGATTTCTGGCAGACCGTACTTAAAGCGGATCATCTCGCCCTGTTCGGTCACGCGCAGGCCGCCTTTCAGGCTTCCTGGCGGTTGCGATAGCAGCGCCGCATGAGCCGGTGCGCCGCCGCGACCAATAGAACCACCGCGACCGTGGAACAGCGTCAGTTCAATACCCGCTTTTTCGCAGGTTTTGATTAACGCATCCTGTGCCTGATATTGCGCCCAGGAAGCCGCCATCACGCCCGCATCTTTTGCCGAGTCGGAATAGCCAATCATCACCATCTGTTTGCCCTGAATCAGGCCGCGATACCAGTCGATATTCAGCAGCTGGGTCATGACATCGTTGGCGTTGTTCAGGTCATCGAGAGTTTCAAACAGCGGTGCGACTGGCATCGCAAATCCAATACCTGCTTCTTTCAACAGCAGGTGAACGGCCAGTACGTCGGACGGCGTTTTCGCCATCGAGATCACGTAGGCGGCAATCGAACCTTGCGGTGCTTCGGCAATCACCTGACAGGTATCAAGCACTTCGCGCGTTTCGGCGCTTGGCTGCCAGTTGCGTGGCAGAAGCGGACGTTTGGAGTTCAGTTCGCGGATCAGGAACGCCTGTTTGTCGGCCTCTGACCAGCTTTCGTAGTCGCCGATGCCGAGATAGCGGGTCAGTTCACCCAGTGCTTCGGTATGACGGGTGCTCTCCTGACGGATATCAATACGCACCAGCGGTACGCCGAAACATTTCACGCGGCGCAGAGTGTCGAGCAGATCGCCGTTGGCGATAATGCCCATACCACACGCCTGAAGGGACTGGTAGCAAGCGTAGAGCGGCTCCCACAGTTCTTCGTTCTGCGTCAGCAGACCTTCCGGCTTCGGCAGTTCTTCACCTTTCAGGCGCGCTTCCAGCCAGGCCTGTGTTGCCATCAGGCGGGAACGCAGGTTTTTCATCAGATAGCGATACGGTTCTGCGGCACCTTCTTCGCCAACCAGCGCCAGCAGTTCAGGGGTTGCTTCAACCATCGACAGTTCAGAAACCAGAACCTGAATATCTTTCAGGAACAGGTCGGTTGCTTTCCAACGGCTGAGCAGCAGGACGTGGCGGGTGATATCGGCAGTGACGTTCGGGTTGCCGTCGCGGTCGCCGCCCATCCACGAGGTAAAACGCACCGGAACAAATTCGACGGGCAGTTTGTAGCCGAGATTCTCTTCCAGTTGTTCGTTCAGTTCGCGCAGGTAATTCGGTACGCCTTGCCACAGGCTGTTTTCTACTACGGCAAAGCCCCATTTGGCTTCATCTATCGGGCTTGGGCGCAGCTTACGGATTTCATCGGTATGCCATGACTGGGCGATCAACTGGCGCAGGCGGCGCATCAGTTGGTTGTGTTCGTAGTCGGCGATATCTTTGTTGTCGAGCTGTTTTAAGCACGCGTTCACTTCCACCATTTTGTGGATCAGTGTACGACGAGTAATTTCGGTTGGGTGCGCAGTGAGTACCAGTTCCAGCGACAGTGATTCCACCGCTTTTTTGATGGTGTCTTCGCTCAGTTCCGGCTGGTTTTTCAGTTTACGCAGGGTGCGGGCGATCACTTCCGGATTGCTGGCAGCCTCGCCTTTCGGCGAAATGCTGTGGTATTGCTCGGCGGTGTTGGCCAGGTTCAGGAACTGACTAAACGCACGCGCAACGGGCAGCAGCTCGTCGTTCGACAAATTTTGTAAGGTGGTGAGCAACTCCTGGCGGTTAGCATCATTGCCAGCGCGTGAAGATTTGGACAACTTACGGATAGTTTCTACGCGTTCAAGAATGTGTTCTCCCAACGCATCCTTGATGGTTTCTCCCAGCACTTTGCCGAGCATGCTGACATTACTACGCAATGCGGAATATTGTTCGTTCATATTACCCCAGACACCCCATCTTATTGTTTGAAGCCCGGTATCCTTCACGTCGCATTGGCGCGAATATGCTCGGGCTTTGCTTTTCGTCGTCTTTTATAAAGCCACGTAAAAGCGGTGACGTCAAATGCTGCGAAATCGCTTCAGCAAACGAATAAATAGCAGGAATTTACGCCATTAAATTCACGACGCTTTAAATAAGCGTAACTTATGGGAATGTTAAAAAATCGCCATACATAACACCAAAGGTGTAGGTTGGATAAGATGCGCAAGCATCGCATCCGACATTATTGCGGCACTGGAGTTTGGTAACAGTCTCGGATGCGGCGCAAGCGCCTTATCCGGCCTACGGTTGGGCACCGTTTGAGTCACTGTAGGTCGGATAAGATGCGCAAGCATCGCATCCGACATTATTGCGGCGCTGGAGTTTGGTAACAGTCTCGGATGCGTCGCGAGCGCCTTATCCTGCCTACGTTTTAATGCCAGCAGAAATGGTGAATGACCTGGGTGATCAGTTCGCGGGTGGGTTTAATAAACCGCGTCTCCAGATATTCATCAGGCTGATGAGCCTGATTAATTGAGCCTGGACCCAACACTAGCGTCGGGCATAACGTCTGAATAAACGGCGCTTCGGTACAGTAGTTCACCACTTCGGTCTTTGCACCGAGTAATTTCTCAACCACTTCAACCAGTTGATGGTTCGGCGGGCACTCGTAACCAGGGATCGGCGGATGCAGCTCTTCGACCGTCAGACGACCCGGCCAGCGTTCGCTCACCGGAGCCAGCGCGTCGTTGAGTAAGCCATTAAGTTCATTGAGCGTCATGCCAGGCAACGGACGAATATCCATATGCAACTCGCAGCAAGCGCAAATACGGTTAGAGGCGTCACCACCGTGAATATGCCCAAGGTTGAGCGTGGGATATGGCACGGTAAACGCTTCGTAGTGATAACGCTCTTTCAGGTTATCGCGCAATTGTAAAATATGACCGATGGCGTCGTGCATCAGTTCGATAGCGTTAACTCCGCGCGACGGATCGCTGGAATGCCCCGACTGACCCAGAATGCGAATGGCATTGGAGATGTGGCCTTTATGCGCGCGTACCGGTTGTAGCGACGTCGGTTCGCCAATGATGGCGCAATCCGGGCGCAGGGCGGTGGTTTCGGCAAAATAACGCGCTCCGGCCATACTGGTTTCTTCATCGGCAGTCGCCAGAATGTAGAGCGGTTTTTTCAGTTTCGTGACGTCGACGTCGCGTAGCGCATCGAGGATAAACGCAAAGAAGCCTTTCATGTCGGCGGTGCCTAAGCCGTAAAGCTTGCCGTCATGCTCCGTCAGCGTAAACGGATCGCGCGTCCAGCGACCATCATCAAACGGCACCGTATCGGTATGCCCCGCCAGCAGCAAGCCGCCAGCACCCTGTCCGCAACTGGCCAGCATATTAAATTTGTTGCGAGTTCCTGGCACAGGCTGCACTTCCACATTGAAGCCCAAATCTTTAAACCAGCCCGCCAGCAGAGTGATTAAATCTGCATTGCTTTGATCGAGTGCCTCTTCCGTGGCGCTTATTGAAGGTGTGGCAATCAGAGCACGGTAAATCTCGATAAATGGCGGTAATTTGTTTTTCATTGTTGACACACCTCTGGTCATGATAGTATCAATATTCATGCAGTAATTGTGAATAAAAATACACTAACGTTGAGCGTAATAAAACCCACCAGCCGTAAGGTGAATGTTTTACGTTTAACCTGGCAACCAGACATAAGAAGGTGAATAGCCCCGATGTTGAATACGCTGATTGTGGGTGCCAGCGGCTACGCTGGCGCAGAGCTAGTGACCTATGTAAATCGCCATCCGCATATGAACATAACCGCTTTGACTGTTTCAGCGCAAAGCAATGATGCGGGAAAGTTAATCTCCGATTTGCATCCGCAGCTAAAAGGCATCGTTGATCTGCCGTTGCAGCCGATGTCGGATATCAGCGAGTTTAGCCCAGGGGTGGACGTGGTGTTTCTCGCCACCGCCCATGAAGTTAGCCACGATTTAGCACCGCAATTTCTTGAAGCGGGCTGCGTGGTGTTTGACCTTTCCGGCGCGTTTCGTGTTAACGACGCTGCCTTCTATGAAAAATATTACGGCTTTACCCATCAATACCCGGAACTGCTGGAACAGGCCGCTTATGGTCTGGCGGAGTGGTGCGGCAATAAATTAAAAGAAGCGAACTTAATTGCGGTGCCGGGATGTTATCCGACGGCGGCACAACTGGCGCTGAAACCGTTGATTGATGCCGATCTTCTCGACCTCAGTCAGTGGCCGGTGATTAACGCCATCAGCGGTGTGAGCGGAGCGGGACGTAAGGCAGCGATTTCAAACAGCTTTTGTGAAGTTAGCCTGCAACCGTATGGTGTCTTTACCCATCGCCACCAGCCGGAGATCGCCACGCATCTCGGTGCTGACGTTATCTTCACCCCGCATCTGGGCAATTTCCCGCGCGGCATTCTCGAAACCATTACCTGCCGCCTGAAACCGGGTGTGACCCAGGCGCAAGTCGCGCAAGCGTTACAGCGGGCGTATGCGCATAAACCGCTGGTACGGCTATATGACAAAGGTGTTCCGGCACTGAAAAATGTCGTCGGGCTGCCGTTCTGTGATATCGGGTTTGCCGTTCAGGGCGAGCATCTGATTATTGTGGCGACCGAAGACAATTTATTGAAAGGTGCGGCGGCACAAGCGGTACAGTGCGCCAATATTCGTTTCGGTTATGCGGAAACGCAGTCTCTTATTTAAGGGTGCAATGATGAATCCATTAATTATCAAACTGGGCGGCGTACTGCTGGATAGTGAAGAGGCGCTGGAGCGTCTGTTTAGCGCACTGGTGAATTATCGTGAGTCACATCAGCGTCCGCTGGTGATTGTGCACGGCGGCGGCTGCGTGGTGGATGAGCTGATGAAAGGGCTGAATCTGCCGGTGAAAAAGAAAAATGGCCTGCGGGTAACGCCTGCGGATCAGATAGACATTATCACCGGAGCACTGGCGGGAACGGCAAATAAAACCCTGCTGGCATGGGCGAAGAAACATCAGATTGCGGCCGTAGGTTTGTTTCTCGGTGACGGCGACAGCGTCAAAGTGACCCAGCTTGATGAAGAGTTAGGTCATGTTGGACTGGCGCAGCCAGGTTCGCCTAAGCTTATCAACACATTGCTGGAGAACGGCTATCTGCCGGTGGTCAGCTCCATTGGCGTAACAGACGAAGGGCAACTGATGAACGTCAATGCCGATCAGGCGGCAACGGCGCTGGCGGCAACGCTGGGCGCGGATCTGATTTTGCTCTCCGACGTCAGTGGCATTCTCGACGGCAAAGGGCAACGTATTGCCGAAATGACCGCCGCGAAAGCAGAACAACTGATTGAGCAGGGTATTATTACCGACGGCATGATAGTGAAAGTGAACGCGGCGCTGGATGCTGCGCGCACGCTCGGCCGTCCGGTAGATATCGCCTCCTGGCGTCATGCGGAACAGCTTCCGGCACTGTTTAACGGTATGCCGATGGGTACGCGGATTTTAGCTTAAGTTTTGTTAGCCGGAGGCGCAGCTTTCCGGCATTGAATTTCAAAATAAGGAAACAGAGTTATGGCACTTTGGGGCGGGCGTTTTACCCAGGCAGCAGATCAACGGTTCAAACAATTCAACGACTCACTGCGCTTTGATTACCGTCTGGCGGAGCAGGATATTGTTGGCTCTGTGGCCTGGTCCAAAGCCCTGGTAACGGTCGGCGTGTTAACCGCAGAAGAGCAGGCGCAACTGGAAGAGGCGCTGAACGTGCTGCTGGAAGATGTTCGCGCCAGGCCACAACAAATCCTTGAAAGCGACGCCGAAGATATCCATAGCTGGGTGGAAGGCAAACTGATCGACAAAGTGGGCCAGTTAGGCAAAAAGCTGCATACCGGGCGTAGCCGTAATGATCAGGTAGCGACTGACCTGAAACTGTGGTGCAAAGATACCGTTAGCGAGTTACTGACGGCTAACCGGCAGCTGCAATCGGCGCTGGTGGAAACCGCACAAAACAATCAGGACGCGGTAATGCCAGGTTACACGCACCTGCAACGCGCCCAGCCGGTAACGTTCGCGCACTGGTGCCTGGCCTATGTTGAGATGCTGGCGCGTGATGAAAGCCGCTTGCAGGATGCACTTAAACGTCTGGATGTCAGCCCGCTAGGCTGTGGCGCGCTGGCGGGAACGGCCTATGAAATCGACCGTGAACAGTTAGCAGGCTGGCTGGGCTTTGCCTCAGCGACCCGTAACAGTCTCGACAGCGTTTCTGACCGTGACCACGTGCTGGAACTGCTTTCTGCTGCCGCTATCGGCATGGTGCATCTGTCGCGTTTTGCCGAAGATCTGATTTTCTTTAACACCGGCGAAGCGGGGTTTGTGGAGCTTTCTGACCGCGTGACTTCCGGTTCATCATTAATGCCGCAGAAGAAAAACCCGGATGCGCTGGAGCTGATTCGCGGTAAATGCGGTCGAGTGCAGGGCGCGTTAACCGGCATGATGATGACGCTGAAAGGTTTGCCGCTGGCTTACAACAAAGATATGCAGGAAGACAAAGAAGGTTTGTTCGACGCGCTCGATACCTGGCTGGACTGCCTGCATATGGCGGCGCTGGTGCTGGACGGCATTCAGGTGAAACGCCCACGTTGCCAGGAAGCTGCTCAGCAGGGTTACGCCAACGCCACCGAACTGGCGGATTACCTGGTGGCGAAGGGCGTACCGTTCCGCGAGGCGCACCATATCGTGGGTGAAGCGGTGGTGGAAGCCATTCGTCAGGGTAAACCGCTGGAAGATCTGCCGCTGACCGAGTTGCAGAAATTCAGCCAGGTGATTGGCGAAGATGTCTATCCGATTCTGTCGCTGCAATCGTGCCTCGACAAGCGTGCGGCAAAGGGTGGTGTCTCACCGCAACAGGTGGCGCAGGCGATTGCTTTTGCAAGGGCGCGTTTGGGGTAACCTTGTTATTTTGCTCCCCTGAGAATGGGGAGTTTGCCTGATGTGCTTTGTTTATCATGTCTACGTAGTGTTGCACTTGTAGGCATGATAAGACGCGACAGCGTCGCATCAGGCAGTATTCTGTTGACCTTAAATTTAACGCCCAACCAGAACCATTATTTGTCACATGCCTTTTTATTCTTGCTTTACTCTCCCTATAAAAATCATTTTTAAATACACCAGGCGATACACAGTTTAATTAATTGAATATAATTAATTTCTATTGTTGTGTTTATTTTTAAGATCGATGGTGTTTATTATGTGATTATTTAACGCGTTGTTTTAACGATGATGATTAATAGTGTAGGTCAAATTTGAGGATATTTTTGTTCTCCGCCGGAAATTTTTGTTTTTAATGTGATCACGGTTGAATAATCACCCTTTCTCTCTTGTATGGTAGTAGGCTCGAAATTAAGTTTGAAGCGTCTATTTACAACACAGGAGATTGCAATAATGAAAATTATTGCTGCGGACGTTTTTGTTACTTGCCCCGGGCGTAATTTCGTTACGCTTAAAATAACCACTGAAAGCGGACTTTGTGGATTAGGAGATGCCACGTTAAATGGCCGCGAATTGTCGGTCGCTTCTTATCTGAAAGATCATCTTTGCCCACAATTAATTGGCCGCGATGCCAGCCGTATCGAAGATATCTGGCAATTCTTTTATAAAGGCGCTTACTGGCGGCGTGGTCCCGTCACGATGTCGGCCATTTCTGCCATTGATATGGCGTTGTGGGATATCAAAGCTAAAGCAGCCAATATGCCGCTGTATCAAATGCTTGGCGGTGCTTCTCGTGAGGGCGTGATGGTTTATTGCCATACCACCGGGCGCACGATTGATGAAGTTCTTGAGGATTATGCAAAGCACCAGCAGATGGGCTTTAAGGCGATTCGTGTGCAGTGCGGTGTGCCTGGGATGCAAACCACCTATGGCCTGGCGAAGGGCAAAGGACTGGCGTACGAACCGGCAACCAAAGGCCAGTGGCCGGAAGAGCAGTTGTGGTCGACGGAGAAGTATCTCGATTTCACGCCGAAGTTATTTGAGGCGGTGCGCAATAAGTTCGGTTTTAACGAACATCTGTTGCATGACATGCACCATCGCCTTACCCCCATCGAAGCGGCGCGCTTTGGAAAGAGCATTGAAGATTACCGCCTGTTCTGGATGGAAGATCCAACGCCTGCCGAGAATCAGGAATGTTTCCGTTTGATTCGCCAGCATACCGTAACGCCAATTGCGGTCGGAGAAGTGTTTAACAGTATCTGGGATTGCAAGCAGTTAATCGAAGAGCAGTTAATTGACTATATTCGCACCACGATAACCCATGCAGGCGGCATTACCGGGATGCGGCGGATTGCCGATTTTGCATCACTTTATCAGGTACGTACCGGTTCGCACGGTCCTTCTGATTTATCGCCCATTTGCCATGCGGCGGCGCTGCATTTTGACCTCTGGGTGCCAAACTTCGGCGTTCAGGAGTACATGGGCTATTCCGAACAAATGCTTGAAGTCTTCCCGCATAGCTGGCGCTTCGAGGAGGGGTATATGCATCCGGGCGATGAACCGGGGCTGGGTATTTCTTTCGATGAGAAACTGGCGGCGAAATATCCGTATGACCCGGCGTATCTCCCCGTCGCACGACTGGAAGATGGCACATTGTGGAACTGGTAATAACGGTTCGCTTAATTATTTTCTGAATAGTCATCAAATCGATTAATTCCGCTCAAGGAGCTAAAAATGGACGTTGATGTGTCAACCAGTGTTGCGGGTAATAAACCGCAACGGATTCGTCGTATTCAGACCGTGACCCTGGTTTTATTATTTATGGCGGGGGTCGTTAATTTTCTCGACCGTTCGTCATTGAGCGTGGCAGGCGAAGCGATTCGTGGCGAGTTAGGATTATCGGCGACAGAGTTTGGTTTTCTGCTTTCTGCATTTTCTCTGTCTTATGGTTTTTCACAACTTCCTTCCGGTATTTTGCTAGACCGCTTTGGCCCACGAATAGTTTTAGGCGCAGGCTTAATATTCTGGTCATTAATGCAGGCATTAACAGGAATGGTTAATTCTTTTAGCCACTTTATTTTAATGCGTATCGGTCTGGGTATTGGCGAAGCGCCATTTATGCCTGCGGGAGTAAAGTCGATCACCGACTGGTATGCACAAAAAGAACGCGGCACGGCGCTGGGAATTTTTAACTCATCTACCGTTATCGGTCAGGCCATCGCGCCTCCTGCTCTTGTATTGATGCAGTTGGCATGGGGCTGGCGGGCGATGTTCGTTATCATCGGCGTAGCGGGGATTCTGGTTGGGATTTGCTGGTACGTGTGGTATCGCAACCGGGCGCAGTTTGTCCTGACCGACGAAGAACGGACGTATCTCTCCGCGCCGGTTAAACCGCGTCCACAGCTGCAATTTAGCGAGTGGCTGGCGCTGTTTAAGCACCGGACAACCTGGGGGATGATTTTAGGTTTCTCTGGGGTTAACTATACCGGTTGGCTCTACATCGCGTGGTTACCCGGTTATTTGCAGGCCGAGCAAGGTTTCAGTCTGGCGAAAACGGGCTGGGTGGCGGCGATTCCTTTCCTCGCGGCGGCGGTCGGGATGTGGGTTAACGGTATTGTTGTCGATCGACTGGCGAAAAAAGGCTACGACCTGGCGAAGACGCGTAAAACGGCTATTGTCTGCGGTTTGATGATGTCGGCATTAGGAACGTTGCTGGTCGTGCAATCTTCCTCGCCTGCGCAAGCGGTGGCGTTTATCTCAATGGCGCTGTTCTGCGTGCATTTTGCGGGAACATCTGCATGGGGACTGGTTCAGGTGATGGTGTCAGAAACAAAAGTGGCTTCCATCGCCGGGATTCAAAACTTTGGTAGTTTTGTCTTTGCTTCCTTTGCCCCGATCGTAACCGGCTGGGTGGTGGATACCACGCACTCGTTTAATCTGGCGCTGGTTATCGCGGCCTGTGTGACCTTCACTGGTGCGCTGTGTTACTTCTTTATCGTCAAAGATCGCATTGAGTAAGTATTGCAGCCTGGCCCTCCGCTGGAGGGTCGGAAGAAATAAAAAAAAGCGGATCCTGGAGATCCGCAAAAGTTCACGTTGGCTTTAGTTATTCGAGTTGAGAAACTCTCGAAACGGGCAGTGACTTCAAGGGTTAAAGAGGTGCCGCTCCGTTTCTGTGAGCAATTATCAGTCAGAATGCTTGATAGGGATAATCGTTCGTTGCTATGCTACCTATCGCCATGAACTATCGTGGCGATGGAGGATGGATAATGAATATTCGTGATCTTGAGTACCTGGTGGCACTGGCCGAACACCGCCATTTTCGGCGTGCGGCAGATTCCTGCCACGTTAGCCAGCCGACGCTTAGCGGGCAAATTCGTAAGCTGGAAGATGAGCTGGGCGTGATGCTGCTGGAGCGAACCAGCCGTAAAGTGTTATTCACCCAGGCGGGAATGCTGCTGGTGGATCAGGCGCGTACCGTGCTGCGTGAGGTGAAAGTCCTTAAAGAGATGGCAAGCCAGCAGGGCGAGACCATGTCCGGGCCGCTGCACATTGGTTTGATTCCCACGGTCGGGCCTTACCTGCTACCGCATATTATCCCGATGCTGCACCAGACCTTTCCAAAGCTGGAAATGTATCTGCATGAAGCGCAGACCCACCAGTTACTGGCGCAACTGGACAGTGGCAAACTCGATTGCGTGATCCTCGCGCTGGTGAAAGAAAGCGAAGCATTCATTGAAGTGCCGTTGTTTGACGAACCAATGTTGCTGGCTATCTACGAAGATCATCCGTGGGCGAACCGCGAATGCGTACCGATGGCCGATCTGGCAGGGGAAAAACTGCTGATGCTGGAAGATGGTCACTGTCTGCGCGATCAGGCGATGGGCTTCTGCTTTGAAGCCGGGGCGGATGAAGATACACATTTCCGCGCCACCAGTCTGGAGACGCTGCGCAACATGGTGGCGGCAGGTAGCGGGATCACTTTACTGCCTGCGCTGGCTGTACCGCCAGAGCGCAAACGCGATGGCGTTGTTTATCTGCCGTGCATTAAGCCGGAACCACGCCGCACTATTGGCCTGGTATATCGTCCTGGCTCACCGCTGCGTAGTCGTTATGAACAACTGGCAGAGGCCATCCGCGCACGAATGGATGGCCATTTCGATAAAGCGTTAAAACAGGCGGTTTAAGCCGTTTAGTGCCGCTACCCGATAGGCTTCCGCCATGGTCGGGTAGTTAAAGGTGGTGTTAACGAAGTACTCAATGGTGTTGCCGCCACCTTTCTGTTCCATAATCGCCTGACCGATATGAATAATTTCGGCAGCGCGCTCGCCAAAGCAATGAATCCCAAGAATCTCTTTTGTTTCCCGATGGAATAAGATTTTCAGCGTACCCACGTTCATGCCAACGATTTGCGCTCGCGCCAGATGTTTGAACTGGGCGCGACCCACTTCATACGGCACTTTCATCGCGGTCAGTTGCTGTTCGGTTTTACCGACTGAGCTGATTTCCGGGATGGTGTAGATGCCGGTAGGGATATCTTCAATCAGATGCGCGGTGGCTTCACCTTTCACCAGCGCCTGTGCGGCGATGCGCCCCTGGTCATAGGCCGCCGACGCTAGGCTCGGATAACCAATCACGTCGCCCACGGCATAAACATGCGGCTGTGCGGTTTGATACATGCTATTGACCTTAAGCTGGCCACGACTGTCAGTTTCCAGACCAATATTATGCAGCGCCAGCGAATCGGTATTACCGGTGCGGCCGTTGGCATAGAGCAGGCAGTCGGCTTTTAGTTTCTTGCCTGATTTCAGGTGCATGATTACGCCGTCGTCACAACCTTCAATCTTCTCGTATTCTTCGTTGTGACGAATTACCACACCGCTGTTCCAGAAGTGGTACGAGAGAGAATCTGACATCTCTTGATCAAGAAACGCCAACAAACGATCGCGGGTGTTGATCAGATCCACTTTCACATCCATTCCACGGAAGATCGATGCGTATTCGCAGCCGATCACTCCGGCACCGTAGATAAGCACGTGGCGTGGTTCGTGATGCATGCTAAGAATTGAGTCGCTGTCGTAAATGCGCGGATGGGTAAAATCAACGTCCGCCGGATGATATGGACGAGAGCCGCAGGCAATAACAAATTTTTCTGCGGTCAGCGTTTCGACCGTGCCGTCCGGGCAATCAAGCGCCAGCGTATGCTCGTCAACAAAGCGAGCGTTCCCCTGCAATATTTCGCAGTGATTACGTTCGTAAAATCCCTGACGCATACGTGTTTGTTGATTAATCACGTTATCGGCATGGTTAAGGATATCGGCAAAAGAAGAGCGGAGCAGTCGCGAATGGTCGCTGTAAAGTGGGTTTTGATTGAATTCTATAATGCGGCTGACGGCGTGACGGAGAGCTTTCGACGGGATGGTGCCCCAGTGGGTGCAACCGCCGCCAACATTTTGATAACGCTCGATAACTGCGACGCGCGCACCTTGCTTAACCAGACCCATTGCAGCGCCTTCGCCGCCGGGGCCGGAACCTATTACTATGGCATCGTAATCGTAGGAATGTGGCATGGTAGGGCTTACCTGTTCTTATACATAAAAGCAACAGAATGGTAACATTTTATCGCGGGTAAGCCAATTGATCCCCGTCATTTATCTGGCTATATCGTGAGCGGCCTTTGCTTTGTCTTCCTCCTTCTTATTTTATTTATTCACTATTAATCGCTTTTTCTTGTGACTGGCAGTTTTATCTTGATGAAGTGTGCTTTTTTGTTATTGTCTTTGTGAAATTTTCTTATA
Organism: Escherichia sp. Marseille-Q3837; assembly: GCF_916618735.1. NCBI lineage: Bacteria > Pseudomonadati > Pseudomonadota > Gammaproteobacteria > Enterobacterales > Enterobacteriaceae > Escherichia > Escherichia sp. Marseille-Q3837. The sequence continues at coordinate 1,164,735 of NZ_CAKAKC010000001.1, forward strand.
AAACAAATATATAAATATTTTATATTGATGGGATATTTGTATTTATACCATCAATAAAATCCGTCAATTAGCCTGTTTATCTATAAATAAGGGAATAGCAGATGATCGAACACTATATTCGTGGGTTTGAGGAAGAACTGCGCGAGATTCGCCATCAGATCCATGAAAACCCGGAGCTGGGGTTACAGGAGTTTCAAACCAGTGCGTTGGTAGCAGAAAAGCTGCGCCAGTGGGGCTATGAGGTAGAGCAAGAGCTGGCGACGACCGGCGTGGTTGCCACCTTAAAAGTGGGCGACGGAGAGAAAAGTATTGGTTTGCGGGCGGATATGGATGCGTTACCGATTTATGAAAATAGCGGCAAACCCTGGTCCAGCAAACAACCTGGTTTGATGCACGCCTGTGGGCATGACGGGCATACCACAATATTGCTGGGTGCCGCGCGCTATCTTGCCGAAACCCGCCGCTTTAACGGCACGTTGCGTCTCATCTTCCAGCCAGCTGAAGAGATGATCAACGGCGGTGAGATTATGGTTAAAGAAGGTCTTTTTGACCGTTTCCCCTGCGATGTGATTTTCGGTATGCACAATATGCCGGGTCTGCCGGTTGGCAAGTTTTACTTTCAGCCAGGGGCGCTGATGGCGTCAATGGATCAGTTCCACATTACGGTTCGTGGCTGTGGTGGACATGGTGCGATTCCCCACAAAGCCATCGACCCGGTGCTGGTCGCGGCACATATCACCACCGCATTACAAAGTATTGTGTCGCGCAATGTCGATCCGCTGGAAGCAGCAGTCATTACCGTTGGCAGCATTGTTGCGGGTGAGGCTGCTAACGTCATTCCAGATAGTGCTGAGATGAAAATCAGCGTCCGCTCGCTTAGCCGTGAAACCCGGCAACTTCTTCTGACCCGTATTCCTGCTCTGGCACAAGCCCAGGCCGTTAGCTTTGGCGCTACGGCTGATGTGATGCATGTTAACGGCACTCCGGTGTTAGTGAATGATGAGGCGATGGCGAGATTTGCCTGCCAGGTGGCCTGCGAAACGTTTGGTGAAGACAGGGCGGAGTTTGGCATCAAGCCTCTGATGGGCAGTGAAGACTTCTCTTTCATGCTGGAAGCCCAGCCAAAAGGCGCTTTCCTGTTGTTCGGTAATGGTGATGTCGGGGAAGGTTCCTGCATGGTGCATAACCCCGGGTACGACTTCAACGATGCAAGTCTGGTGCCGGCAAGTAGCTACTGGGGCGCGCTGGTGGAAGCCTGGTTGCAATAAATAAAACAACACACAACAACACTTTCTGGCAAGGAATATGGAATGACGGCGATCGTAAATGAATCGGTGGGCGTAAAGAAAAAGCCCAGCGGTAAGCGGGTGATTTTTGCCTCGGCGTTTGGCAATGCGCTCGAATTTTTTGATTTTGGCGTTTACAACTTTTTTGTGGTCTATATCAGTACACTTTTCTTTCCTCCCAGTGCCGATCATAACGTTGCGCTGTTACTGGCATTTGCGACTTTTGGCGTGAGCTTTTTTATGCGCCCGCTTGGTGGGATTATCGTTGGCGCCTGGGCCGATCGTTTCGGACGCAAACCCGCGATGGTGTTCACCATTGCCCTGATGAGCCTTGGTACACTGATGATCGGCATCGCGCCGACCTATGCGACGGCGGGCTATTGGGGAACGGCAACGCTGGTGCTGGCGCGTCTGATCCAGGGCGTTGCGGCAGGTGGTGAAGTCGGCGCCTCAATGTCTTTGCTGGTTGAGTCTGCGCCGGCAAATCGTCGCGGCTTTTACAGCAGTTGGTCGCTGGCGACCCAGGGGCTGGCAACGACCTTTGGTGGCATCGTCGCTTTAGGGTTGAGTGCATGGCTGCCGTGTGCCACAGGTTCAGAGACCGTAATGGCGGAATGGGGCTGGCGAGTGCCGTTTTTTATTGGTGTGCTGTTAGCACCCATCGGTTGCTGGCTGCGCCTGAGTCTGGAAAATGATGCGCCTGAAGTGGCGAATAAGAAGAGTGCTGCTGCCAGCGAAAGTACGTTTTCCCTGCTTCTGCAACATAAAGCGACTCTCGCTAACGGTGTTTTACTCGCGATTGGCAGTACGGTAGCAACCTATATCTCCCTCTTTTACTACGGCACCTGGGCGGCGAAGTATCTGGCGATGCCTCAACATTATTCTCATGCAGCGATGTTACTGGCGGGCGTTATTACGTTTGTGGGGGCGCTGCTGGTGGGGATGCTGTGTGATTCGGTCGGGCGTAAAAAGCTGATTTTAATCTCCCGTGTGATGGTGCTTCTCTGTAGCTGGCCTTCGTTCTGGCTGTTGGTGAATTACCCAAGCCCTGGCATGTTGCTGACGGTGGTTTTCGTGATGGTCAGCTTTACTACGCTTGGCGGTGTGCCGGTAATGTTGTTGATTTCCGAACTATTGCCGAAACGGATCCGGGCATTGGGCTTCGCGCTGGTTTATAGCATTGGTGTGGCAATTTTTGGTGGTTTTGCACAATATTTCGCCACGCAATCTATCGTGTTACTGGAGAGTCTGACGGCTCCGGCGTGGTATCTGGGCGGCGGCACGTTGCTGTCGATGCTGGCGTTGTTGTTTGTGAAAGAACCAGCCAAAGAGCTGCAGTAAATGTGTTTTATTGCGTTACCGTTCATTCACAACACTGGAGCAATCCAGTATGTTCATTCTCTGGTATAGTGCCAGCAGTACTTTTGGCAAGGATTCAGACATTGTGATGGGCGTAAGAGCGCAACAAAAAGAAAAAACCCGCCGTTCGCTGGTGGAAGCCGCATTTAGCCAATTAAGTGCTGAACGCAGCTTCGCCAGCCTGAGTTTGCGTGAAGTGGCGCGAGAAGCGGGCATTGCTCCCACCTCTTTTTACCGGCATTTCCGCGACGTAGACGAACTTGGTCTGACCATGGTTGATGAGAGCGGTTTGATGCTGCGCCAACTCATGCGCCAGGCGCGTCAGCGTATTGCCAAAGGCGGGAGTGTGATCCGTACCTCGGTCTCCACATTTATGGAGTTCATCGGTAATAATCCGAACGCCTTCCGGTTATTATTGCGGGAACGCTCCGGCACTTCCGCTGCGTTTCGTGCCGCCGTTGCGCGTGAAATTCAGCACTTCATTGCGGAACTTGCGGACTATCTGGAACTCGAAAACCACATGCCTCGTGCGTTTACTGAAGCGCAAGCCGAAGCAATGGTGACGATTGTCTTCAGTGCGGGTGCCGAGGCGTTGGACGTCGGCGTCGAACAACGTCGGCAATTAGAAGAGCGACTGGTACTGCAACTGCGAATGATTTCGAAAGGGGCTTATTACTGGTATCGCCGTGAACAAGAGAAAACCGCAACTATTCCGGGAAATGTGAAGGACGAGTAATGAAACAAGCAAATCAAGATAGAGGTACGCTGCTGCTGGCGTTGGTTGCTGGCTTATCGATCAATGGTACGTTTGCGGCGCTGTTTAGCTCCATTGTGCCATTTTCTGTATTCCCGATTATTTCTCTGGTGCTGACGGTTTACTGCCTGCATCAACGTTATCTTAATCGCACCATGCCGGTAGGCTTGCCGGGGCTGGCTGCCGCCTGTTTTATTCTCGGTGTTCTGCTGTACAGCACTGTGGTTCGTGCGGAATATCCGGATATCGGTTCTAACTTCTTCCCGGCAGTGCTGTCCGTCATTATGGTGTTCTGGATTGGCGCGAAGATGCGTAACCGTAAGCAGGAAGTTGCTGAGTAATCAGTAACATGCCGGATGCTGGCGCATTCGGCATGGGTTTTACTTCGCCGTCAGTAACACGCCGCACTCCATATGGTGCGTGTAGGGGAACTGATCAAACAGAGCCAGACGTTCAACTTTGTGCGTCTGGCTTAATGTTTCCAGATTCTTGCATAACGTTTCCGGGTTGCAGGAGATGTACAAAATACGCGGATACGCCTGCACCATTTTCTCTGTTTCACTGTCCAGACCGCTGCGCGGCGGATCGACAAAAATGGTTTCGCACTGATAACTCTTTAAATCGATCCCTTGCAGGCGGTTAAACTCGCGCACACCATTCATCGCCTGGGTAAACTCTTCCGCCGCCATACGAATAATTTGTACGTTATCAATATGGTTAGCAGCAATATTGTATTGCGCGGCAGCGACCGATGGCTTAGCGATTTCGGTAGCTAATACTCGATCAAAATTGCGCGCCAGAGCTAATGAAAAATTACCGTTGCCGCAGTACAGCTCCAGTAAATCGCCTTTTGAACCCTTGGTTACGTCCAGCGCCCATTCCAGCATCTGAATATTCATCGCCGCGTTCGGCTGAGTGAAGCTGTTCTCCACCTGACGGTAGATCATCTCTTTCCCTGCAACCGGCAGACGTTCGTCGATGTAATCTTGATCCAACTCGATTTTGGTTTTTGTTGCCCGACCAATCAGATGCACATTCAGATTCTGCGCTCGCAGTGCATCGCGCAGGGCTTCTGCCTGCTGGCGCCACTCGTCATCCAGCTTTTTATGGTACAGCAGGGAAACCACCGCCTGATTGCTCAGCGTGGTGAGGTAATCAATCTGGAACAACTTGTGGCGCAGAACGGGATTATTGCGCACACCCGCAATCATCGCGCCCATCAACTGGTTGATAAGTTCACTGGCGGCGGGGAAGCTATCCACGCGGATGCGGCTTTTGGTTTGTTGATCGAAAATGATGTGATACAGGTCATCGCCATCGTGCCAGATGCGGAACTCTGCACGCATCCGGTAATGACTGACCGGCGAGCGAAACACTTCCGGAACCAGGTCAGAAAACGGCGCCATCATACTTTGCAAACGTACCACTTTTTCGGCTAACTGCGCTTCATACTGTTCTGTTGGAAGGTGTTCGGGGGTCATGATGTATCCTGAAAATGAAATGTACGCGGCGATTGTAGGGATTGCTCATCAGATGTCCAGATCTTGATAGATTCCTATTTGTGAGCTACGTCTGGACAGCAACTTGTTACAACCTGTAGCATCCACTCGCCGGTCCTGTGAGTTAATAGGGAATCCAGTGCGAATCTGGAGCTGACGCGCAGCGGTAAGGAAAGGTGCGATGATTGCGTAATGCGGACACTGCCATCCGGTGGGAAGTCATCATCTCTTTGTATCCTCAGATACCCCTCCAAGCCCGAAGACCTGCCGGCTAACGTCGCATCTGGTTCTCATCATCGCGTAATATTGGTGAAACCTGCGGCATCCTTCTTCTATTGTGGATGCTTTACAATGATTAAAAAAGCTTCGCTGCTGACGGCGTGTTCCGTCACAGCCTTTTCCGCTTGGGCACAGGATACCAGCCCGGATACTCTCGTTGTTACTGCTAACCGTTTTGAACAGCCGCGCAGCACTGTGCTTGCACCAACTACCGTTGTGACGCGTCAGGATATCGACCGCTGGCAATCAACCTCCGTCAATGATGTGTTGCGCCGTCTTCCGGGCGTGGATATCACCCAAAACGGCGGTTCAGGTCAGCTCTCTTCTATTTTTATTCGCGGTACAAATGCCAGTCATGTATTGGTGTTAATTGATGGTGTGCGCCTGAATCTGGCGGGGGTGAGTGGTTCTGCCGACCTTAGCCAGTTCCCTATTGCGCTTGTCCAGCGTGTTGAATATATCCGTGGGCCGCGTTCCGCCGTATATGGTTCCGATGCAATAGGCGGGGTGGTGAATATCATCACGACGCGCGATGAACCCGGAACGGAAATTTCAGCAGGGTGGGGAAGCAATAGTTATCAGAACTATGATGTCTCTACGCAGCAACAACTGGGGGATAAGACACGAGTAACGTTGTTGGGCGATTATGCCCATACTCATGGTTATGATGTTGTCGCTTATGGCAATACCGGAACGCAAGCGCAGCCAGATAACGATGGTTTCTTAAGTAAAACGCTTTATGGCGCGCTGGAGCATAACTTTACTGATGCCTGGAGCGGCTTTGTGCGCGGCTATGGCTATGATAACCGTACCAATTATGACGCGTATTATTCTCCCGGCTCGCCGCTGCTCGATACTCGCAAACTCTATAGCCAAAGCTGGGATGCCGGGCTGCGCTATAACGGCGAACTGATTAAATCACAACTCATTACCAGCTATAGCCATAGCAAAGATTACAACTACGATCCCCATTATGGTCGTTATGATTCGTCCGCAACGCTTGATGAGATGAAGCAATACACCGTTCAGTGGGCAAACAATGTCATCGTTGGTCACGGTAGTATTGGTGCGGGTGTCGACTGGCAGAAACAGACTACGACGCCGGGTACAGGTTATGTTGAGGATGGATATGATCAACGTAATACCGGCATCTATCTGACCGGGTTGCAACAAGTCGGCGATTTTACCTTTGAAGGCGCAGCACGCAGCGACGATAACTCACAGTTTGGTCGTCATGGAACCTGGCAAACCAGCGTCGGTTGGGAATTCATCGAAGGTTATCGGTTTATCGCTTCTTATGGTACGTCGTACAAGGCACCTAATCTTGGGCAACTCTATGGCTTCTACGGTAATCCGGATCTGAACCCTGAGAAAAGCAAACAGTGGGAAGGGGCGTTTGAAGGCTTAACTGCTGGAGTGAACTGGCGTATTTCCGGATACCGTAACGATGTTAGTGACTTGATCGATTACGATGATCACACCCTCAAATACTACAACGAAGGGAAAGCGCGGATTAAGGGCGTCGAGGCGACCGCCAATTTTGATACCGGACCGCTGACGCATACGGTGAGTTATGATTATGTCGATGCGCGTAACGCGATTACCGACACGCCGTTGCTACGTCGCGCTAAACAGCAGGTGAAATATCAGCTCGACTGGCAACTGTATGACTTCGACTGGGGTATTACTTATCAGTATTTAGGCACTCGCTATGATAAGGATTACTCATCTTATCCTTATCAAACCGTTAAAATGGGCGGTGTGAGCTTGTGGGATCTTGCGGTTGCGTATCCGGTCACCTCTCATCTGACTGTTCGTGGTAAAATAGCCAACTTGTTCGACAAAGATTACGAGACAGTCTATGGCTACCAAACTGCAGGACGGGAATACACCTTGTCTGGCAGCTACACCTTCTGAACCACGTCCCACCGTGCTGGTGTTTGACTCCGGCGTCGGTGGGCTGTCGGTCTATGACGAGATCCGGCGTCTCTTACCGGATCTCCATTACATTTATGCTTTCGATAATGTTGCTTTCCCGTATGGCGAAAAAAGCGAAGCGTTTATTGTTGAGCGCGTAGTGGAAATTGTCACTGCGGTGCAAGAGCATTATCCCCTTGCGCTGGCTGTGGTGGCCTGCAACACCGCCAGCACCGTTTCGCTTCCTGCATTACGCGAAAAGTTTGACTTCCCGGTTGTCGGTGTCGTGCCGGCGATTAAACCCGCAGCGCGTCTGACCGCTAATGGCATTGTTGGATTGCTGGCAACTCGCGGAACAGTTAAACGTTCTTATACCCATGAACTGATTGCGCGTTTCGCCAATGAATGTCAGATAGAAATGCTCGGATCGGCAGAGATGGTTGAGCTGGCTGAAGCGAAACTGCATGGCGACGAAGTTTCTCTGGATGCGCTAAAGCGTATCTTGCGTCCGTGGTTAAGAATGAAAGAGCCACCAGATACTGTTGTTCTGGGGTGTACTCATTTCCCTCTATTACGAGAAGAACTGTTACAGGTGCTACCAGAGGGAACACGGCTGGTAGATTCTGGCGCAGCAATTGCCCGCCGAACAGCCTGGTTGTTAGAACATGAAGCCCCGGATGCAAAATCTGCCGATGCGAATGTTGCCTTTTGTATGGCAATGACGCCGGAAGCAGAACAATTATTGCCCGTTTTACAGCGTTACGGTTTCAAAACGCTCGAAAAACTGGCAGTTTCAGGCTGATTTGGTTGAATGTTGCGCATTCGGAAAATTATTTTAAATTTCCTCTTGTCAGCTCAGAATAACTCCCTATAATGCGCCACCACTGACACGGAACAACGGCAAACACGCCGCCGGGTCAGCGGGATTCTCCTGAGAATCTCAACAGAGAAAAGCAAAAAATGCTTGACTCTGTAGCGGGAAAGCGTATTATGCACACCCCGCGCCGCTGAGAAAAAGCGAAGCGGCACTGCTCTTTAACAATTTATCAGACAATCTGTGTGGGCACTCGAAGATACGGATTCTTAACGTCCTCGGACGATAAATGAATACCAAGTCTCAAGAGTGAACACGTAATTCATTACGAAGTTTAATTCTTTGAGCATCAAACTTTTAAATTGAAGAGTTTGATCATGGCTCAGATTGAACGCTGGCGGCAGGCCTAACACATGCAAGTCGAACGGTAACAGGAAACAGCTTGCTGTTTCGCTGACGAGTGGCGGACGGGTGAGTAATGTCTGGGAAACTGCCTGATGGAGGGGGATAACTACTGGAAACGGTAGCTAATACCGCATAACGTCGCAAGACCAAAGAGGGGGACCTTCGGGCCTCTTGCCATCGGATGTGCCCAGATGGGATTAGCTAGTAGGTGGGGTAACGGCTCACCTAGGCGACGATCCCTAGCTGGTCTGAGAGGATGACCAGCCACACTGGAACTGAGACACGGTCCAGACTCCTACGGGAGGCAGCAGTGGGGAATATTGCACAATGGGCGCAAGCCTGATGCAGCCATGCCGCGTGTATGAAGAAGGCCTTCGGGTTGTAAAGTACTTTCAGCGGGGAGGAAGGGAGTAAAGTTAATACCTTTGCTCATTGACGTTACCCGCAGAAGAAGCACCGGCTAACTCCGTGCCAGCAGCCGCGGTAATACGGAGGGTGCAAGCGTTAATCGGAATTACTGGGCGTAAAGCGCACGCAGGCGGTCTGTTAAGTCAGATGTGAAATCCCCGGGCTCAACCTGGGAACTGCATCTGATACTGGCAGGCTTGAGTCTCGTAGAGGGGGGTAGAATTCCAGGTGTAGCGGTGAAATGCGTAGAGATCTGGAGGAATACCGGTGGCGAAGGCGGCCCCCTGGACGAAGACTGACGCTCAGGTGCGAAAGCGTGGGGAGCAAACAGGATTAGATACCCTGGTAGTCCACGCCGTAAACGATGTCGACTTGGAGGTTGTGCCCTTGAGGCGTGGCTTCCGGAGCTAACGCGTTAAGTCGACCGCCTGGGGAGTACGGCCGCAAGGTTAAAACTCAAATGAATTGACGGGGGCCCGCACAAGCGGTGGAGCATGTGGTTTAATTCGATGCAACGCGAAGAACCTTACCTGGTCTTGACATCCACAGAACTTTCCAGAGATGGATTGGTGCCTTCGGGAACTGTGAGACAGGTGCTGCATGGCTGTCGTCAGCTCGTGTTGTGAAATGTTGGGTTAAGTCCCGCAACGAGCGCAACCCTTATCCTTTGTTGCCAGCGGTTTGGCCGGGAACTCAAAGGAGACTGCCAGTGATAAACTGGAGGAAGGTGGGGATGACGTCAAGTCATCATGGCCCTTACGACCAGGGCTACACACGTGCTACAATGGCGCATACAAAGAGAAGCGACCTCGCGAGAGCAAGCGGACCTCATAAAGTGCGTCGTAGTCCGGATTGGAGTCTGCAACTCGACTCCATGAAGTCGGAATCGCTAGTAATCGTGGATCAGAATGCCACGGTGAATACGTTCCCGGGCCTTGTACACACCGCCCGTCACACCATGGGAGTGGGTTGCAAAAGAAGTAGGTAGCTTAACCTTCGGGAGGGCGCTTACCACTTTGTGATTCATGACTGGGGTGAAGTCGTAACAAGGTAACCGTAGGGGAACCTGCGGTTGGATCACCTCCTTACCTTAAAGAAACGTACTTTGAAGTGCTCACACAGATTGTCTGATAGAAAGTGAAAAGCAAGGCGTCTTGCGAAGCAGACTGATACGTCCCCTTCGTCTAGAGGCCCAGGACACCGCCCTTTCACGGCGGTAACAGGGGTTCGAATCCCCTAGGGGACGCCACTTGCTGGTTTGTGAGTGAAAGTCACCTGCCTTAATATCTCAAAACTCATCTTCGGGTGATGTTTGAGATATTTGCTCTTTAAAAATCTGGATCAAGCTGAAAATTGAAACACTGAACAACGAAAGTTGTTCGTGAGTCTCTCAAATTTTCGCAACACGATGGTGTTTTACGAAACATCTTCGGGTTGTGAGGTTAAGCGACTAAGCGTACACGGTGGATGCCCTGGCAGTCAGAGGCGATGAAGGACGTGCTAATCTGCGATAAGCGTCGGTAAGGTGATATGAACCGTTATAACCGGCGATTTCCGAATGGGGAAACCCAGTGTGATTCGTCACACTATCATTAACTGAATCCATAGGTTAATGAAGCGAACCGGGGGAACTGAAACATCTAAGTACCCCGAGGAAAAGAAATCAACCGAGATTCCCCCAGTAGCGGCGAGCGAACGGGGAGCAGCCCAGAGCCTGAATCAGTGTGTGTGTTAGTGGAAGCGTCTGGAAAGGCGCGCGATACAGGGTGACAGCCCCGTACACAAAAATGCACATACTGTGAGCTCGATGAGTAGGGCGGGACACGTGGTATCCTGTCTGAATATGGGGGGACCATCCTCCAAGGCTAAATACTCCTGACTGACCGATAGTGAACCAGTACCGTGAGGGAAAGGCGAAAAGAACCCCGGCGAGGGGAGTGAAAAAGAACCTGAAACCGTGTACGTACAAGCAGTGGGAGCCTCTTTTATGGGGTGACTGCGTACCTTTTGTATAATGGGTCAGCGACTTATATTCTGTAGCAAGGTTAACCGAATAGGGGAGCCGAAGGGAAACCGAGTCTTAACTGGGCGTTAAGTTGCAGGGTATAGACCCGAAACCCGGTGATCTAGCCATGGGCAGGTTGAAGGTTGGGTAACACTAACTGGAGGACCGAACCGACTAATGTTGAAAAATTAGCGGATGACTTGTGGCTGGGGGTGAAAGGCCAATCAAACCGGGAGATAGCTGGTTCTCCCCGAAAGCTATTTAGGTAGCGCCTCGTGAATTCATCTCCGGGGGTAGAGCACTGTTTCGGCAAGGGGGTCATCCCGACTTACCAACCCGATGCAAACTGCGAATACCGGAGAATGTTATCACGGGAGACACACGGCGGGTGCTAACGTCCGTCGTGAAGAGGGAAACAACCCAGACCGCCAGCTAAGGTCCCAAAGTCATGGTTAAGTGGGAAACGATGTGGGAAGGCCCAGACAGCCAGGATGTTGGCTTAGAAGCAGCCATCATTTAAAGAAAGCGTAATAGCTCACTGGTCGAGTCGGCCTGCGCGGAAGATGTAACGGGGCTAAACCATGCACCGAAGCTGCGGCAGCGACACTATGTGTTGTTGGGTAGGGGAGCGTTCTGTAAGCCTGTGAAGGTGTGCTGTGAGGCATGCTGGAGGTATCAGAAGTGCGAATGCTGACATAAGTAACGATAAAGCGGGTGAAAAGCCCGCTCGCCGGAAGACCAAGGGTTCCTGTCCAACGTTAATCGGGGCAGGGTGAGTCGACCCCTAAGGCGAGGCCGAAAGGCGTAGTCGATGGGAAACAGGTTAATATTCCTGTACTTGGTGTTACTGCGAAGGGGGGACGGAGAAGGCTATGTTGGCCGGGCGACGGTTGTCCCGGTTTAAGCGTGTAGGCTGGTTTTCCAGGCAAATCCGGAAAATCAAGGCTGAGGCGTGATGACGAGGCACTACGGTGCTGAAGCAACAAATGCCCTGCTTCCAGGAAAAGCCTCTAAGCATCAGGTAACATCAAATCGTACCCCAAACCGACACAGGTGGTCAGGTAGAGAATACCAAGGCGCTTGAGAGAACTCGGGTGAAGGAACTAGGCAAAATGGTGCCGTAACTTCGGGAGAAGGCACGCTGATATGTAGGTGAAGTGATTTACTCATGGAGCTGAAATCAGTCGAAGATACCAGCTGGCTGCAACTGTTTATTAAAAACACAGCACTGTGCAAACACGAAAGTGGACGTATACGGTGTGACGCCTGCCCGGTGCCGGAAGGTTAATTGATGGGGTCAGCGCAAGCGAAGCTCTTGATCGAAGCCCCGGTAAACGGCGGCCGTAACTATAACGGTCCTAAGGTAGCGAAATTCCTTGTCGGGTAAGTTCCGACCTGCACGAATGGCGTAATGATGGCCAGGCTGTCTCCACCCGAGACTCAGTGAAATTGAACTCGCTGTGAAGATGCAGTGTACCCGCGGCAAGACGGAAAGACCCCGTGAACCTTTACTATAGCTTGACACTGAACATTGAGCCTTGATGTGTAGGATAGGTGGGAGGCTTTGAAGTGTGGACGCCAGTCTGCATGGAGCCGACCTTGAAATACCACCCTTTAATGTTTGATGTTCTAACGTTGACCCGTGATCCGGGTTGCGGACAGTGTCTGGTGGGTAGTTTGACTGGGGCGGTCTCCTCCTAAAGAGTAACGGAGGAGCACGAAGGTTGGCTAATCCTGGTCGGACATCAGGAGGTTAGTGCAATGGCATAAGCCAGCTTGACTGCGAGCGTGACGGCGCGAGCAGGTGCGAAAGCAGGTCATAGTGATCCGGTGGTTCTGAATGGAAGGGCCATCGCTCAACGGATAAAAGGTACTCCGGGGATAACAGGCTGATACCGCCCAAGAGTTCATATCGACGGCGGTGTTTGGCACCTCGATGTCGGCTCATCACATCCTGGGGCTGAAGTAGGTCCCAAGGGTATGGCTGTTCGCCATTTAAAGTGGTACGCGAGCTGGGTTTAGAACGTCGTGAGACAGTTCGGTCCCTATCTGCCGTGGGCGCTGGAGAACTGAGGGGGGCTGCTCCTAGTACGAGAGGACCGGAGTGGACGCATCACTGGTGTTCGGGTTGTCATGCCAATGGCACTGCCCGGTAGCTAAATGCGGAAGAGATAAGTGCTGAAAGCATCTAAGCACGAAACTTGCCCCGAGATGAGTTCTCCCTGACTCCCTGAGAGTCCTGAAGGAACGTTGAAGACGACGACGTTGATAGGCCGGGTGTGTAAGCGCAGCGATGCGTTGAGCTAACCGGTACTAATGAACCGTGAGGCTTAACCTTACAACGCCGAAGCTGTTTTGGCGGATGAGAGAAGATTTTCAGCCTGATACAGATTAAATCGACATGTCGGAACAGGACATGTTGATAAACAGAATTTGCCTGGCGGCCGTAGCGCGGTGGTCCCACCTGACCCCATGCCGAACTCAGAAGTGAAACGCCGTAGCGCCGATGGTAGTGTGGGGTCTCCCCATGCGAGAGTAGGGAACTGCCAGGCATCAGATAAAGCGAAAGGCCATCCGCAAGGATGGCTTTTTTGCGTTTCTACAAACTCTTCCTGTCATCATATCTACAAGCCATCCCCCCGCAGATACGGTAAACTAGCCTCGTTTTTGTATCAGGAAAGCAGCTATGAACCACTCCTTAAAACCCTGGAACACATTTGGCATTGATCATAATGCTCAGCACATTGTATGTGCCGAAGACGAACAACAACTACTCAATGCCTGGCAGCATGCAACCGCAGAAGGACAACCCGTTCTTATCCTGGGTGAAGGAAGTAATGTACTTTTTCTGGAAGACTATCGCGGCACGGTGATCATCAACCGGATCAAAGGTATCGAAATTCATGATGAACCTGATGCGTGGTATTTACATGTAGGAGCCGGAGAAAACTGGCATCGCCTGGTAAAATACACTTTGCAGGAAGGTATGCCTGGTCTGGAAAATCTGGCATTAATTCCTGGTTGTGTCGGCTCATCACCTATCCAGAATATTGGTGCTTATGGCGTAGAATTACAGCGCGTTTGCGATTACGTTGACTGCGTTGAGCTAACGACAGGCAAGCAAGTGCGCTTAACTGCCAAAGAGTGCCGTTTTGGCTATCGCGACAGTATTTTTAAGCATGAATATCAGGACCGCTTCGCCATTGTTGCTGTAGGTCTGCGTCTGCCAAAAGAGTGGCAACCTGTACTGACTTACGGTGACTTAACTCGTCTGGAGCCTTCAACAGTAACGCCACAGCAAGTATTTGATGCGGTGTGCCATATGAGAACTACAAAGCTGCCCGATCCAAAAGTGAACGGCAATGCTGGTAGTTTCTTCAAAAATCCTGTTGTATCTGTGGAAACGGCTAACGCGTTGTTGGCACAATTTCCAACGGCACCGAATTACCCTCAGGCGGATGGTTCAGTAAAACTGGCTGCTGGCTGGCTCATCGATCAGTGTCAGCTAAAAGGGACGCAAATGGGTGGGGCTGCGGTACACCGTCAACAGGCGTTAGTTCTCGTCAATGAAGGCAATGCAAAAAGCGAAGATGTCGTGCAACTGGCACATCATGTAAGACAGAAAGTTGGTGAAAAATTTAATGTCTGGCTTGAGCCCGAAGTTCGCTTTATTGGTGCATCAGGTGAAGTTAGCGCAGTGGAGACGATTTCATGAAGGATAATACCGTTCCACTGAAATTAATCACGCTGTTAGCGAATGGCGAATTTCACTCTGGCGAGCAGCTGGGTGAAACGTTAGGAATGAGCCGGGCGGCCATTAATAAACACATTCAAACACTGCGTGACTGGGGCGTTGATGTCTTTACCGTTCCGGGTAAAGGATACAGCCTGCCTGAGCCCATTCAGTTACTTAATGCTGAACAGATATTGAGTCAGCTGGATGGCGGTAGTGTAGCCGTGCTGCCAGTAATTGACTCCACTAATCAGTACCTTCTTGATCGTATCGAAGAGCTTAAATCGGGCGATGCCTGCGTCGCAGAATATCAGCAGGCAGGCCGTGGTCGCCGTGGTCGAAAATGGTTTTCGCCTTTTGGCGCAAACTTATATTTGTCGATGTTCTGGCGTCTGGAACAAGGCCCGGCTGCGGCAATTGGTTTAAGTCTGGTTATCGGTATCGTGATGGCGGAAGTATTACGCAAGCTGGGTGCAGATAAAGTTCGCGTTAAATGGCCTAATGACCTCTATCTACAGGATCGCAAGCTGGCAGGCATTCTTGTGGAGCTGACTGGCAAAACCGGCGATGCAGCGCAAATAGTCATTGGCGCCGGGATCAACATGGCAATGCGTCGTGTTGAAGAGAGTGTCGTTAACCAGGGATGGATCACATTGCAGGAAGCAGGGATCAATCTTGATCGTAATACGTTGGCGGCCATGCTAATACGTGAATTACGCGCGGCGCTGGAACTCTTCGAGCAAGAAGGATTGGCACCTTATCTTTCGCGTTGGGAAAAGCTGGATAATTTTATTAATCGCCCAGTGAAACTTATCATTGGTGATAAAGAAATATTTGGTATTTCACGCGGAATAGACAAACAGGGCGCTTTATTGCTTGAGCAGGACGGAATAATAAAACCCTGGATGGGTGGTGAAATATCCCTACGTAGCGCAGAATAATAAATAAGGGGAGCATTAGCTCCCCTGTAAATTATTTGCGTAATCTGACTTCTTCTACCGCATGATTAGCACTTTTCGTCAGGATTAAACTGGCTCGCTCGCGAGTAGGTAGAATATTTTGCTTTAAGTTCAGCCAGTTGATCTCTTTCCACAACGTCATGGCAGTCTTAATAGCTTCTTCTTTAGTTAATTTCGCGTAGTTATGGAAATAGGAATCCGGGTCTGTAAAAGCCCCTTCGCGGAATTTCAGAAAACGGTTGATATACCACGTCTGAAGTAAGTCTTCCGGTGCATCAACATATATCGAAAAATCGACGAAATCAGAAACAAATACATGATGTGGGTCGTGCGGATAATCCATCCCACTCTGTAGGACATTTAACCCTTCAAGGATTAAAATATCAGGCTGAACAACGGTTTTATCACCATTTGGGATTACATCATAAATAAGATGCGAGTAAACCGGTGCCGTAACGTTTGGTACACCCGATTTGAGATCGGAAACAAACTTCACCAGACGATGCATATCATACGATTCCGGGAAGCCTTTCTTTTTCATCAACCCGCGTTCTTTAAGCACTTTGTTGGGATGAAGAAAACCATCGGTAGTGATCAGTTCAACACGACGATGTTCCGGCCAACGGCTTAATAGTGCCTGTAATACACGGGCGGTTGTACTTTTCCCTACAGCTACACTGCCTGCGATGCTGATAATGTAAGGAATGCGTTGTCCGTTAGTGCCAAGAAACTGTTCCAGAACTGCCTGACGGCGCAGATTCGAGCTTATATAGAAGTTCAGCAAACGCGACAAAGGCAAATAGATCTCGGCAACTTCTTCTAACGAGAGATCTTCATTTATACCTTTGAGACGGGCGATCTCATCTTCCGATAACGTCATCGGTACGGAATCACGCAGAGCTGCCCACTGGTTGCGGTCAAACTGTAGGTAAGGCGTCATTAACGTTTGCTCTTTTATACTCATAAGCATGTTTCTGACGGTCATAGCTCTATCGGCAAAGCGATATTTGCCATGGCGCGTCACAGTTCTGTTGAATGGGTTAATGGGCAGGAGGGTAACACCAGATGGGGAGGAATAATAAGAAAAAATCGCTTCCGGGAAGCTATCGGTGAAAAGCAATGTGACAGATATTCCATCTGATAAAAAGAATGGTGTTTTAACTGGCGCATATTGTTAAGCAGAACAATGCTGAAAAAATGTGCTAATCTGCTCATTGTTCGACTGTTTCTTCACCGAATTGTTTAAAATCTGACCAACAAAAAAAATTATGCAATTTTTTAGTTGCATGAGCTCGCATGTCTCCATAGAATGCGCGCTACTTGATGCCGACTTAGCTCAGTAGGTAGAGCAACTGACTTGTAATCAGTAGGTCACCAGTTCGATTCCGGTAGTCGGCACCATCAAGTCCGGTGGGGTTCCCGAGCGGCCAAAGGGAGCAGACTGTAAATCTGCCGTCACAGACTTCGAAGGTTCGAATCCTTCCCCCACCACCAATTTCGGCCACGCGATGGCGTAGCCCGAGACGATAAGTTCGCTTACCGGCTCGAATAAAGAGAGCTTCTCTCGATATTCAGTGCAGAATGAAAATCAGGTAGCCGAGTTCCAGGATGCGGGCATCGTATAATGGCTATTACCTCAGCCTTCCAAGCTGATGATGCGGGTTCGATTCCCGCTGCCCGCTCCAAGATGTGCTGATATAGCTCAGTTGGTAGAGCGCACCCTTGGTAAGGGTGAGGTCGGCAGTTCGAATCTGCCTATCAGCACCACTTCTTTTCTCCTTCCTGTTTTTTCCTTCTGTTTATTGCATTCAACAAGTCGGGCATGTTGCCTGGTTGATGTGGTGATATCACCGATTTATCCGTGTCTTAGAGGGACAATCGATGTCTAAAGAAAAGTTTGAACGTACAAAACCGCACGTTAACGTCGGTACTATCGGCCACGTTGACCATGGTAAAACAACGCTGACCGCTGCAATCACTACCGTACTGGCTAAAACCTACGGCGGTGCTGCTCGCGCATTCGATCAGATCGATAACGCGCCGGAAGAAAAAGCTCGTGGTATCACCATCAACACTTCTCACGTTGAATACGACACCCCGACCCGTCACTACGCACACGTAGACTGCCCGGGGCACGCCGACTATGTTAAAAACATGATCACCGGTGCTGCGCAGATGGACGGCGCGATCCTGGTTGTTGCTGCGACTGACGGCCCGATGCCGCAGACTCGTGAGCACATCCTGCTGGGTCGTCAGGTAGGCGTTCCGTACATCATCGTGTTCCTGAACAAATGCGACATGGTTGATGACGAAGAGCTGCTGGAGCTGGTTGAAATGGAAGTTCGTGAACTTCTGTCTCAGTACGACTTCCCGGGCGACGACACTCCGATCGTTCGTGGTTCTGCTCTGAAAGCGCTGGAAGGCGACGCAGAGTGGGAAGCGAAAATCCTGGAACTGGCTGGCTTCCTGGATTCTTACATTCCGGAACCAGAGCGTGCGATTGACAAGCCGTTCCTGCTGCCGATCGAAGACGTATTCTCCATCTCCGGTCGTGGTACTGTTGTTACCGGTCGTGTAGAACGCGGTATCATCAAAGTTGGTGAAGAAGTTGAAATCGTTGGTATCAAAGAGACTCAGAAGTCTACCTGTACTGGCGTTGAAATGTTCCGCAAACTGCTGGACGAAGGCCGTGCTGGTGAGAACGTAGGTGTTCTGCTGCGTGGTATCAAACGTGAAGAAATCGAACGTGGTCAGGTACTGGCTAAGCCGGGCACCATCAAGCCGCACACCAAGTTCGAATCTGAAGTGTACATTCTGTCCAAAGATGAAGGCGGCCGTCATACTCCGTTCTTCAAAGGCTACCGTCCGCAGTTCTACTTCCGTACTACTGACGTGACTGGTACTATCGAACTGCCGGAAGGCGTAGAGATGGTAATGCCGGGCGACAACATCAAAATGGTTGTTACCCTGATCCACCCGATCGCGATGGACGACGGTCTGCGTTTCGCAATCCGTGAAGGCGGCCGTACCGTTGGCGCGGGCGTTGTAGCTAAAGTTCTGAGCTAATTGCCGATAACATTTGACGCAATGCGCAATAAAAGGGCATCATTTGATGCCCTTTTTGCACGCTTTCGTACCAGAACCTGGCTCATCAGTGATTTTCTTTGTCATAATCATTGCTGAGACAGGCTCTGTTGAGGGCGTATAATCCGAAAAGCGAATACGCGTTTCGATTTGGTTTGCCTCGCTATCGCGGGGTGAAAATGTTTGTAGAATACTTCTGACAGGTTGGTTTATGAGTGCGAATACCGAAGCTCAAGGAAGCGGGCGCGGCCTGGAAGCGATGAAGTGGGTCGTTGTGGTGGCATTGCTCCTGGTGGCAATCGTCGGCAACTACCTTTATCGCGACATTATGCTGCCGCTGCGTGCGCTGGCCGTAGTAATTCTGATTGCTGCAGCGGGTGGTGTCGCGCTGTTAACGACAAAAGGTAAAGCAACCGTTGCTTTTGCCCGTGAAGCGCGTACCGAAGTCCGTAAGGTCATTTGGCCGACTCGCCAGGAAACATTGCACACCACGCTGATTGTGGCTGCGGTTACCGCAGTAATGTCACTGATCCTGTGGGGACTGGATGGTATTCTGGTTCGCCTGGTATCCTTTATCACTGGCCTGAGGTTCTGAGATGTCTGAAGCTCCTAAAAAGCGCTGGTACGTCGTTCAGGCGTTTTCCGGTTTTGAAGGCCGCGTAGCAACGTCGCTGCGTGAGCATATCAAATTACACAACATGGAAGAGTTGTTTGGCGAAGTCATGGTTCCGACTGAAGAAGTCGTTGAGATCCGTGGCGGTCAGCGTCGCAAAAGCGAACGCAAATTCTTCCCTGGCTACGTCCTCGTTCAGATGGTGATGAACGACGCGAGCTGGCACCTGGTGCGCAGCGTACCGCGTGTGATGGGCTTCATCGGCGGTACTTCCGATCGTCCTGCGCCAATCAGCGATAAAGAAGTTGATGCGATTATGAACCGCCTGCAGCAGGTTGGTGATAAGCCGCGTCCGAAAACGCTGTTTGAACCGGGTGAAATGGTTCGTGTTAATGATGGTCCGTTCGCTGACTTCAACGGCGTCGTTGAAGAGGTGGATTACGAGAAGTCTCGTCTGAAAGTCTCTGTTTCTATCTTCGGTCGTGCGACCCCGGTAGAGCTGGACTTCAGCCAGGTTGAAAAAGCCTAACCCAGCGATCAAAAAAGCGGCGATTTAATCGTTGCACAAGGCGTGAGATTGGAATACAATTTCGCGCCTTTTGTTTTTATGGGCCTTGCCCGTAAAACGATTTTTTATATCACGGGGAGCCTCTCAGAGGCGTTATTACCCAACTTGAGGAATTTATAATGGCTAAGAAAGTACAAGCCTATGTCAAGCTGCAGGTTGCAGCTGGTATGGCTAACCCGAGTCCGCCAGTAGGTCCGGCTCTGGGTCAGCAGGGCGTAAACATCATGGAATTCTGCAAAGCGTTCAACGCAAAAACTGATTCCATCGAAAAAGGTCTGCCGATTCCGGTAGTTATCACCGTTTACGCTGACCGTTCTTTCACTTTCGTTACCAAGACTCCGCCGGCAGCAGTTCTGCTGAAAAAAGCGGCTGGTATCAAGTCTGGTTCCGGTAAGCCGAACAAAGACAAAGTGGGTAAAATTTCCCGCGCTCAGCTGCAGGAAATCGCGCAGACCAAAGCTGCCGACATGACTGGTGCCGACATTGAAGCGATGACTCGCTCCATCGAAGGTACTGCACGTTCCATGGGCCTGGTAGTGGAGGACTAAAAAATGGCTAAACTGACCAAGCGCATGCGTGTTATCCGCGAGAAAGTTGATGCGACCAAACAGTACGACATCAACGAAGCTATCGCTCTGCTGAAAGAGCTGGCGACTGCTAAATTCGTAGAAAGCGTGGACGTTGCTGTTAACCTCGGCATCGACGCTCGTAAATCTGACCAGAACGTACGTGGTGCAACTGTACTGCCGCACGGTACTGGCCGTTCCGTTCGCGTAGCTGTATTTACCCAGGGCGCAAACGCTGAAGCTGCTAAAGCTGCAGGCGCTGAACTGGTAGGTATGGAAGATCTGGCTGACCAGATCAAGAAAGGCGAAATGAACTTTGACGTTGTTATTGCTTCTCCGGATGCAATGCGCGTTGTTGGCCAGCTGGGCCAGGTTCTGGGTCCGCGCGGCCTGATGCCGAACCCGAAAGTGGGTACTGTAACCCCGAACGTTGCTGAAGCGGTTAAAAACGCTAAAGCTGGCCAGGTTCGTTACCGTAACGACAAAAACGGCATCATCCACACCACCATTGGTAAAGTGGACTTTGACGCTGACAAACTGAAAGAAAACCTGGAAGCTCTGCTGGTTGCGCTGAAAAAAGCAAAACCGACTCAGGCGAAAGGTGTGTACATCAAGAAAGTTAGCATCTCCACCACCATGGGTGCAGGTGTTGCAGTTGACCAGGCTGGCCTGAGCGCTTCTGCAAACTAATACCTTTACGTGGGCGGTGATTTTGTCTACAATCTTACCCCCACGTATAATGCTTAATGCAGACGTATATCCGAGATATTCGGGTTGTGGCAAGGCGGCAACTGAGTGAGTCGCCAGGAACATAGCTAACTATGTGACTGGTGCGAACGAAGGAAGCCAACGCCGGCACAAGCTGAATAGCGACGGATAGAAAAGATTTGTTCGTTGGAGCCTGGCCTATCCAGGCCTCCGTCGAAGACCGCAGGAGTTTCGTAAGAAACTTAATCCCCTGCGTAGACGGTGACAGAACGCTAAGATTATTCTTTTATATTCTGGCTTGTTTCTGCTCACCGTAATTAAGACGCTCTCTCCATTTGGAGGAGTGAAGTGAGTTCCAGAGATTTTCTCTGGCAAACATCCAGGAGCAAAGCTAATGGCTTTAAATCTTCAAGACAAACAAGCGATTGTTGCTGAAGTCAGCGAAGTAGCCAAAGGCGCGCTGTCTGCAGTGGTTGCGGATTCCCGTGGCGTAACTGTAGATAAAATGACTGAACTGCGTAAAGCAGGTCGCGAAGCTGGCGTATACATGCGTGTTGTTCGTAACACCCTGCTGCGCCGTGCTGTTGAAGGTACTCCGTTCGAGTGCCTGAAAGACGCGTTTGTTGGTCCGACCCTGATTGCATACTCTATGGAACACCCGGGCGCTGCAGCTCGTCTGTTCAAAGAGTTCGCGAAAGCGAATGCAAAATTTGAGGTCAAAGCCGCTGCCTTTGAAGGTGAGCTGATCCCGGCGTCTCAGATCGACCGCCTGGCAACTCTGCCGACCTACGAAGAAGCAATTGCACGCCTGATGGCAACCATGAAAGAAGCTTCGGCTGGCAAACTGGTTCGTACTCTGGCTGCTGTACGCGATGCGAAAGAAGCTGCTTAATCGCAGTTATCTTTTTAACGCATTCGCTTACGTATAAACTTATTCTGATATTCAGGAACAATTTAAATGTCTATCACTAAAGATCAAATCATTGAAGCAGTTGCAGCTATGTCTGTAATGGACGTTGTAGAACTGATCTCTGCAATGGAAGAAAAATTCGGTGTTTCCGCTGCTGCTGCTGTAGCTGTAGCTGCTGGCCCGGTTGAAGCTGCTGAAGAAAAAACTGAATTCGACGTAATTCTGAAAGCTGCTGGCGCTAACAAAGTTGCTGTTATCAAAGCAGTACGTGGCGCAACTGGCCTGGGTCTGAAAGAAGCTAAAGACCTGGTAGAATCTGCTCCAGCTGCTCTGAAAGAAGGCGTGAGCAAAGATGACGCTGAAGCACTGAAAAAAGCTCTGGAAGAAGCTGGCGCTGAAGTTGAAGTTAAATAAGCCAACCCTTCCGGTTGCAGCCTGAGAAATCAGGCTGATGGCTGGTGACTTTTTAGTCACCAGCCTTTTTGCGCTGTAAGGCGCCAGTAGCGTTTCACACTGTTTGACTACTGCTGTGCCTTTCAATGCTTGTTTCTATCGACGACTTAATATACTGCGACAGAACTCCCGTTCTGTGTAAATCGCAATGAAATGGTTTAAGCGTGATAGCAACAGGCATTGCGGAAAGTATCCATTTTCCGGTCAACAAAATAGTGTTGCACAAACTGTCCGCTCAGTGGACAGATGGGTCGACTTGTCAGCGAGCTGAGGAACCCTATGGTTTACTCCTATACCGAGAAAAAACGTATTCGTAAGGATTTTGGTAAACGTCCACAAGTTCTGGATGTACCTTATCTCCTTTCTATCCAGCTTGACTCGTTTCAGAAATTTATCGAGCAAGATCCTGAAGGGCAGTATGGTCTGGAAGCTGCTTTCCGTTCCGTATTCCCGATTCAGAGCTACAGCGGTAATTCCGAGCTGCAATACGTCAGCTACCGCCTTGGCGAACCGGTGTTTGACGTCCAGGAATGTCAAATCCGTGGCGTGACCTATTCCGCACCGCTGCGCGTTAAACTGCGTCTGGTGATCTATGAGCGCGAAGCGCCGGAAGGCACCGTAAAAGACATTAAAGAACAAGAAGTCTACATGGGCGAAATTCCGCTCATGACGGACAACGGTACCTTTGTTATCAACGGTACTGAGCGTGTTATCGTTTCTCAGCTGCACCGTAGTCCGGGCGTCTTCTTTGACTCCGACAAAGGTAAAACCCACTCTTCGGGTAAAGTGCTGTATAACGCGCGTATCATTCCTTACCGTGGTTCCTGGCTGGACTTCGAATTCGATCCGAAGGACAACCTGTTCGTACGTATCGACCGTCGCCGTAAACTGCCTGCGACCATCATTCTGCGTGCACTGAACTACACCACTGAACAGATCCTCGACCTGTTCTTTGAAAAAGTTATCTTTGAAATCCGTGATAACAAGCTGCAGATGGAACTGGTGCCGGAACGCCTGCGTGGTGAAACTGCATCTTTTGACATCGAAGCTAACGGTAAAGTGTACGTAGAAAAAGGCCGCCGTATTACTGCGCGCCACATTCGCCAACTGGAAAAAGACGACGTCAAACTGATTGAAGTTCCGGTTGAGTACATCGCAGGTAAAGTGGTCGCTAAAGACTATATTGATGAGTCTACCGGCGAGCTGATCTGCGCAGCGAACATGGAACTGAGCCTGGATCTGTTGGCTAAGCTGAGCCAGTCTGGTCACAAGCGTATCGAAACGCTGTTTACTAACGATCTGGATCACGGCCCATATATCTCTGAAACCTTACGTGTCGACCCAACTAACGACCGTCTGAGCGCACTGGTAGAAATCTACCGCATGATGCGTCCTGGCGAGCCGCCGACTCGTGAAGCTGCTGAAAGCCTGTTCGAGAACCTGTTCTTCTCTGAAGACCGCTATGATCTGTCTGCGGTTGGTCGTATGAAGTTCAACCGTTCTCTGCTGCGCGAAGAAATCGAAGGTTCCGGTATCCTGAGCAAAGACGACATCATTGATGTTATGAAAAAGCTCATTGATATCCGTAACGGTAAAGGCGAAGTCGATGATATCGACCACCTCGGCAACCGTCGTATCCGTTCCGTTGGCGAAATGGCGGAAAACCAGTTCCGCGTTGGCCTGGTACGTGTAGAGCGTGCGGTGAAAGAGCGTCTGTCTCTGGGCGATCTGGATACCCTGATGCCTCAGGATATGATCAACGCCAAGCCGATTTCCGCAGCAGTGAAAGAGTTCTTCGGTTCCAGCCAGCTGTCTCAGTTTATGGACCAGAACAACCCGCTGTCTGAGATTACGCACAAACGTCGTATCTCCGCACTCGGCCCAGGCGGTCTGACCCGTGAACGTGCAGGCTTCGAAGTTCGAGACGTACACCCGACTCACTACGGTCGCGTATGTCCAATCGAAACCCCTGAAGGTCCGAACATCGGTCTGATCAACTCTCTGTCCGTGTACGCACAGACTAACGAATACGGCTTCCTTGAGACTCCGTATCGTAAAGTGACCGACGGTGTTGTAACTGACGAAATTCACTACCTGTCTGCTATCGAAGAAGGTAACTACGTTATCGCCCAGGCGAACTCCAACCTGGATGAAGAAGGCCACTTCGTAGAAGACCTGGTAACTTGCCGTAGTAAAGGCGAATCCAGCTTGTTCAGCCGCGACCAGGTTGACTACATGGACGTATCCACCCAGCAGGTGGTATCCGTCGGTGCGTCCCTGATCCCGTTCCTTGAACACGATGACGCCAACCGTGCATTGATGGGTGCGAACATGCAACGTCAGGCCGTTCCGACTCTGCGTGCTGATAAGCCGCTGGTTGGTACGGGTATGGAACGTGCTGTTGCCGTTGACTCCGGTGTAACTGCGGTTGCTAAACGTGGCGGTGTTGTCCAGTACGTGGATGCTTCCCGTATCGTTATCAAAGTTAACGAAGATGAGATGTATCCGGGTGAAGCAGGTATCGACATCTACAACCTGACCAAATACACCCGTTCGAACCAGAACACCTGTATCAACCAGATGCCGTGTGTGTCTCTGGGTGAACCGGTAGAACGTGGCGACGTGCTGGCAGACGGTCCGTCCACCGACCTCGGTGAACTGGCGCTCGGTCAGAACATGCGCGTGGCGTTCATGCCGTGGAATGGTTACAACTTCGAAGACTCCATCCTCGTATCCGAGCGTGTTGTTCAGGAAGACCGTTTCACCACTATTCACATCCAGGAACTGGCGTGTGTGTCCCGTGACACCAAGCTGGGGCCGGAAGAGATCACCGCTGACATCCCGAACGTGGGTGAAGCTGCGCTCTCCAAACTGGATGAATCCGGTATCGTTTACATTGGTGCGGAAGTAACCGGTGGCGACATTCTGGTTGGTAAGGTAACGCCGAAAGGTGAAACTCAGCTGACCCCAGAAGAAAAACTGCTGCGTGCGATCTTCGGTGAGAAAGCGTCTGACGTTAAAGACTCTTCTCTGCGCGTACCAAACGGTGTATCCGGTACGGTTATCGACGTTCAGGTCTTTACTCGCGATGGCGTAGAAAAAGACAAACGTGCGCTGGAAATCGAAGAAATGCAGCTCAAACAGGCGAAGAAAGACCTGTCTGAAGAACTGCAGATCCTCGAAGCGGGTCTGTTCAGCCGTATCCGTGCTGTGCTGGTAGCCGGTGGCGTTGAAGCTGAGAAGCTCGACAAACTGCCGCGCGATCGCTGGCTGGAGCTGGGCCTGACCGACGAAGAGAAACAAAA
This sequence comes from Escherichia sp. Marseille-Q3837, assembly GCF_916618735.1. Taxonomy (NCBI): domain Bacteria; kingdom Pseudomonadati; phylum Pseudomonadota; class Gammaproteobacteria; order Enterobacterales; family Enterobacteriaceae; genus Escherichia; species Escherichia sp. Marseille-Q3837. The sequence goes on from NZ_CAKAKC010000001.1 coordinate 1,190,360, forward strand.
TCAGCTGGAACAGCTGGCTGAGCAGTATGACGAACTGAAACACGAGTTCGAGAAGAAACTCGAAGCGAAACGCCGCAAAATCACCCAGGGCGACGATCTGGCACCGGGCGTGCTGAAGATTGTTAAGGTATATCTGGCGGTTAAACGCCGTATCCAGCCTGGTGACAAGATGGCAGGTCGTCACGGTAACAAGGGTGTAATTTCTAAGATCAACCCGATCGAAGATATGCCTTACGATGAAAACGGTACGCCGGTAGACATCGTACTGAACCCGCTAGGCGTACCGTCTCGTATGAACATCGGTCAGATTCTGGAAACCCACCTGGGTATGGCTGCGAAAGGTATCGGCGACAAGATCAACGCCATGCTGAAACAGCAGCAAGAAGTCGCGAAACTGCGCGAGTTCATCCAGCGTGCGTACGATCTGGGCGCTGACGTTCGTCAGAAAGTTGACCTGAGTACCTTCAGCGATGAAGAAGTTATGCGTCTGGCTGAAAACCTGCGCAAAGGTATGCCGATCGCAACGCCGGTGTTCGACGGTGCGAAAGAAGCAGAAATTAAAGAGCTGCTGAAACTTGGCGACCTGCCGACTTCTGGTCAGATCCGCCTGTACGACGGCCGCACTGGTGAACAGTTCGAACGTCCGGTAACCGTAGGTTACATGTACATGCTGAAACTGAACCACCTGGTCGACGATAAGATGCACGCGCGTTCCACTGGTTCTTACAGTCTGGTTACTCAGCAGCCGCTGGGTGGTAAGGCACAGTTCGGTGGTCAGCGTTTCGGGGAGATGGAAGTGTGGGCGCTGGAAGCATACGGCGCGGCATACACTCTGCAGGAAATGCTCACCGTTAAGTCTGATGACGTAAACGGTCGTACCAAGATGTATAAGAACATCGTGGACGGCAACCATCAGATGGAGCCGGGCATGCCAGAATCCTTCAACGTATTGTTGAAAGAGATTCGTTCGCTGGGTATCAACATCGAACTGGAAGACGAGTAATTCTCGCTCAAACAGGTCACTGCTGTCGGGGTAAAACCCGGCAGCGGATTGTGCTAACTCCGACGGGAGCAAATCCGTGAAAGATTTATTAAAGTTTCTGAAAGCGCAGACTAAAACCGAAGAGTTTGATGCGATCAAAATTGCTCTGGCATCGCCAGACATGATCCGTTCATGGTCTTTCGGTGAAGTTAAAAAGCCGGAAACCATCAACTACCGTACGTTCAAACCTGAGCGTGACGGCCTTTTCTGCGCCCGTATCTTTGGGCCGGTAAAAGACTACGAGTGCCTGTGCGGTAAGTACAAGCGCCTGAAACACCGTGGCGTTATCTGTGAGAAGTGCGGCGTTGAAGTGACCCAGACCAAAGTACGCCGTGAGCGTATGGGCCACATCGAGCTGGCTTCTCCGACTGCGCACATCTGGTTCCTGAAATCTCTGCCGTCCCGTATCGGCCTGCTGCTCGATATGCCGCTGCGCGATATCGAACGCGTGCTGTACTTCGAATCCTATGTGGTAATCGAAGGCGGTATGACCAACCTGGAACGCCAGCAGATCCTGACTGAAGAGCAGTATCTGGACGCGCTGGAAGAGTTCGGTGACGAATTCGACGCGAAAATGGGGGCGGAAGCAATCCAGGCTCTGCTGAAGAGCATGGATCTGGAGCAAGAGTGCGAACAGCTGCGTGAAGAGCTGAACGAAACTAACTCCGAAACCAAGCGCAAGAAGCTGACCAAGCGTATCAAACTGCTGGAAGCGTTCGTTCAGTCTGGTAACAAGCCAGAGTGGATGATCCTGACCGTTCTGCCGGTACTGCCGCCAGATCTACGTCCGCTGGTTCCGCTGGATGGTGGTCGTTTCGCGACTTCTGACCTGAACGATCTGTATCGTCGCGTCATTAACCGTAACAACCGTCTGAAACGTCTGCTGGATCTGGCTGCGCCGGACATCATCGTACGTAACGAAAAACGTATGCTGCAGGAAGCGGTAGACGCCCTGCTGGATAACGGTCGTCGCGGTCGTGCGATCACCGGTTCTAACAAGCGTCCTCTGAAATCTTTGGCCGACATGATCAAAGGTAAACAGGGTCGTTTCCGTCAGAACCTGCTCGGTAAGCGTGTTGACTACTCCGGTCGTTCTGTAATCACCGTAGGTCCATACCTGCGTCTGCATCAGTGCGGTCTGCCGAAGAAAATGGCGCTGGAGCTGTTCAAACCGTTCATCTACGGCAAGCTGGAACTGCGTGGTCTTGCTACCACCATTAAAGCTGCGAAGAAAATGGTTGAGCGCGAAGAAGCTGTCGTTTGGGATATCCTGGACGAAGTTATCCGCGAACACCCGGTACTGCTAAACCGTGCACCGACTCTGCACCGTCTGGGTATCCAGGCATTTGAACCGGTACTGATCGAAGGTAAAGCTATCCAGCTGCACCCGCTGGTTTGTGCGGCATATAACGCCGACTTCGATGGTGACCAGATGGCTGTTCACGTACCGCTGACGCTGGAAGCCCAGCTGGAAGCGCGTGCGCTGATGATGTCTACCAACAACATCCTGTCCCCGGCGAACGGCGAACCAATCATCGTTCCGTCTCAGGACGTTGTACTGGGTCTGTACTACATGACCCGTGACTGTGTTAACGCCAAAGGCGAAGGCATGGTGCTGACTGGCCCGAAAGAAGCAGAACGTATTTATCGCGCTGGCCTGGCCTCTCTGCATGCGCGCGTTAAAGTGCGTATCACTGAATACGAAAAAGATGCTAACGGTGAATTAGTAGCGAAAACCAGCCTGAAGGACACGACCGTTGGCCGTGCCATTCTGTGGATGATTGTACCGAAAGGTCTGCCTTACTCCATCGTCAACCAGGCGCTGGGTAAAAAAGCAATCTCCAAAATGCTGAACACCTGCTACCGCATTCTCGGCTTGAAACCGACCGTTATTTTTGCGGACCAGATCATGTACACCGGCTTTGCATATGCAGCGCGTTCCGGTGCATCGGTTGGTATCGATGACATGGTCATCCCGGAGAAGAAACACGAAATCATCTCCGAGGCAGAAGCAGAAGTTGCTGAAATTCAGGAGCAGTTCCAGTCTGGTCTGGTAACTGCGGGCGAACGCTACAACAAAGTTATCGATATCTGGGCTGCGGCGAACGATCGTGTATCCAAAGCGATGATGGATAACCTGCAAACTGAAACCGTTATTAACCGTGACGGTCAGGAAGAGAAGCAGGTTTCCTTCAACAGCATCTACATGATGGCCGACTCCGGTGCGCGTGGTTCTGCGGCACAGATTCGTCAGCTTGCTGGTATGCGTGGTCTGATGGCGAAGCCGGATGGCTCCATCATCGAAACGCCAATCACCGCGAACTTCCGTGAAGGTCTGAACGTACTCCAGTACTTCATCTCCACCCACGGTGCTCGTAAAGGTCTGGCGGATACCGCACTGAAAACTGCGAACTCCGGTTACCTGACTCGTCGTCTGGTTGACGTGGCGCAGGACCTGGTGGTTACTGAAGACGATTGTGGTACTCATGAAGGTATCATGATGACTCCGGTTATCGAGGGTGGCGATGTTAAAGAGCCGCTGCGCGATCGCGTACTGGGTCGTGTAACTGCAGAAGACGTTCTGAAGCCGGGTACTGCCGATATCCTCGTTCCGCGCAACACGCTGCTGCATGAACAGTGGTGTGACCTGCTGGAAGAGAACTCTGTCGACGCGGTTAAAGTACGTTCTGTTGTATCCTGTGACACCGACTTTGGTGTATGTGCGCACTGCTACGGTCGTGACCTGGCGCGTGGCCACATCATCAACAAAGGTGAAGCAATCGGTGTTATCGCGGCACAGTCCATCGGTGAACCGGGTACTCAGCTGACCATGCGTACGTTCCACATCGGTGGTGCGGCGTCCCGTGCGGCTGCTGAATCCAGCATCCAGGTGAAAAACAAAGGTAGCATCAAGCTCAGCAACGTGAAGTCGGTTGTGAACTCCAGCGGTAAACTGGTTATCACTTCCCGTAACACCGAACTGAAACTGATCGACGAATTTGGTCGTACCAAAGAAAGCTACAAAGTGCCTTACGGTGCGGTACTGGCGAAAGGTGATGGCGAACAGGTTGCAGGCGGCGAAACCGTTGCAAACTGGGACCCGCACACCATGCCGGTTATCACTGAAGTAAGCGGTTTTGTTCGCTTCACCGATATGATTGACGGTCAGACCATTACTCGTCAGACCGACGAACTGACCGGTCTGTCTTCGCTGGTAGTTCTGGATTCCGCAGAACGTACCGCAGGTGGTAAAGATCTGCGTCCGGCACTGAAAATCGTTGATGCTCAGGGTAACGACGTTCTGATCCCTGGTACTGATATGCCTGCGCAGTACTTCCTGCCGGGTAAAGCGATTGTTCAGCTGGAAGATGGCGTACAGATCAGCTCTGGTGACACCCTGGCGCGTATTCCGCAGGAATCTGGCGGTACTAAGGACATCACCGGTGGTCTGCCGCGCGTTGCGGATCTGTTCGAAGCACGTCGTCCGAAAGAGCCGGCAATCCTGGCTGAAATCAGCGGTGTCGTTTCCTTCGGTAAAGAAACCAAAGGTAAACGTCGTCTGGTTATCACTCCGGTAGACGGCAGCGAACCTTACGAAGAGATGATTCCGAAATGGCGTCAGCTCAACGTGTTCGAAGGTGAACGTGTAGAACGTGGTGACGTCATTTCCGATGGTCCGGAAGCGCCGCACGACATTCTGCGTCTGCGTGGTGTTCATGCTGTGACTCGTTACATCGTTAACGAAGTACAGGACGTATACCGTCTGCAGGGCGTTAAGATTAACGATAAACACATCGAAGTTATCGTTCGTCAGATGCTGCGTAAAGCCACCATCGTTAACGCGGGTAGCTCCGACTTCCTGGAAGGCGAACAGGTTGAATACTCTCGCGTCAAGATCGCAAACCGCGAACTGGAAGCGAACGGCAAAGTGGGTGCAACTTATGCCCGCGATCTGCTGGGTATCACCAAAGCGTCTCTGGCAACCGAGTCGTTCATCTCTGCGGCATCGTTCCAGGAGACCACTCGCGTACTGACCGAAGCAGCTGTTGCGGGCAAACGCGATGAACTGCGCGGTCTGAAAGAGAACGTTATCGTAGGTCGTCTGATCCCGGCAGGTACGGGTTATGCGTATCACCAGGATCGTATGCGCCGCCGTGCTGCGGGCGAAGCTCCGGCTGCACCGCAGGTGACTGCAGAAGACGCGTCTGCCAGCTTGGCAGAACTGCTGAACGCAGGTCTGGGCGGTTCTGATAACGAGTAATCGTTAATCCGCAAATAACGTAAAAACCCGCTTCGGCGGGTTTTTTTATGGGGGCGATTCAGGAAAAGACCATTTATCAGAATATTTAACGAATTTCTGGATGCTCATAATAAATGTAAAGCTGGCTAACATCCTGAAACTGACTGAACTAATTGAGTCAAAGTTGGCAAGGATTCGATACTATTCCCGTGTAACTTTCTTAAGGAACGAGAATGAAACAGGAAGTAGAGAAGTGGCGGCCTTTTGAACATCCGGATGGTAACGTTCGTGATTTATCGTTTCTTGATGCTCATCAGGCCGTCTACGTTCAGCATCATGAGGGCAAAGAGCCTTTAGAGTATCGCTTTTGGGTTACCTACCCTCTTCACTGTTTCACAAAAGATTATGAACATCAGACGAACGAAGAAAAACTATCGTTAATGTATTATGCGCCTAAAGAATCTCGCCCCTTCTGCCAGCATCGCTATAACTTAGCGCGTATGCACTTAAAAAGAGCTATTTTGGCGCAGCCAGAATGCAAAGTTATTCATGCCGGGTATGGTAGTTATGCCGTGATTGAAGTGGAGTTAGAGGGAGGAGAAAAGAAATTTTACTTTGTTGCGTTCAAAGTTTTTAGAGAAAAGAAAAAACTACGCTTGCATGTAACTAGTGCTTATCCCATTTCTGAAAAACAGAAAGGTAAAGCAGTGAAATTTTTTACCATCGCCTACAACCTATTAAGAAATAAGTCGCTTCCTCAGCCCTCAAAATAACAAAACCCACCTTAAGGTGGGTTTCGCCAGAGAATCATCTCTGGTATTCAGAACGCCATTACCGGACTTTGCCTTGACCTTGCGATAATCGCAGGTTGCGGGATGTCTGAATTTCTTCAGTCTGCTGCATCCAGGAAGATGAGAACATGTGTTCTTATTTTCGTCTGTATCATAGTCGAGTATTTACTCTCTTACAATCAGATCTCTTTCATTGTTCAACAGGTAGTGACTCCAGACTTTGCATTGTGAAATTTTTAAGAAAGGCAGGGCGAAACGAGGAAGAAGCTTTTCGCCCTGGACAACATTCCTGCTGACGGTACTACCATAAAAAAACGCAACGCTTTCAACAACCTTCCGTTTTTCATCTTCCGTAGCAGCTCGGAATAAATTTACGTTCTTACATTCTGTCTCATGGCCTTTGCGAGGCGCGTCCCAGATAGTTGTCCCAGTCTTTCCATATCGGCTGCAAACCCTGAGCGATTAATGCGGCAGCAACCGTTTCAGGTCGGCGATCGTCGTGCGGTGAGAACTGTTCCAGCTCGGGGTGATTGTCGGCATAGCCACCTGGCTGCGTTTTCGAGAAGGCGCTGACGTTATTAATTGCCAGCGGAATAACGCGATCGCGAAACCACGGTGATTCCCGCGTGGAGAGTGAGAGTTCAATCTCCGGCGCAAGCAGACGGAAGGCGCAGATGGTTTGCACTAACTGGCGTTCATCCATAATCGACGCAGGCTCAATCCCGCCAGTACACGGGCGCAGGCGCGGGAAGGAGACGGAATAACGACTTTGCCAGTAATGCTGTTGCAGCCACAGTAAATGCTCGGCAACCATATAGCAGTCAACTCGCCAGCTGTCAGAAAGGCCGATTAGCGCGCCGAGGCCTATCTTATCAATCCCCGCGCGACCCAGCCGATCCGGCGTTTCCAGTCGCCAGAAAAAGTCCTGTTTTTTACCTTTCAGATGATGGCGGGCATATGTCGCCTCGTGATACGTCTCCTGATAAACCATTACCCCATCGAGACCAAGTTGCTTTAACTCGGCGTATTCCGCTTCCGCCAGCGGCTGTACTTCCATCTGTAGTGAAGAGAACTGTTCACGCAGGGCAGGGAGATGACGACGAAAGTAATCCATTCCCACTTTTGCCTGATGTTCACCAGTGACCAGCAACAGATGCTCAAAGCCCATTTCCCGAATAGCGGCGCTTTCTCTGGCGATATCTGCTTCATCCAGCGTTTTGCGCTTGATGCGATTGCTCATGGAAAATCCACAGTACGTGCAGTCGTTAGCGCAAAGATTGGAAAGATAAAGCGGGACGTAGAAGCTGACGACGTTGCCAAATCGCTGACGAGTCAGACGCTGCGCCCGTTGAGCCAGTGGTTCCAGGTATTCACTGGCGGCTGGCGATAACAGCGCCATCATGTCGTCGCGGGTAAGTGGCGCTGTACTCAGCGCCCGCTCTACGTCAGCAGCCGTTTTGCTGTTGATACGCAGGCGGATGTCGTCCCAGTCCAGTTGCCGCCAGCGGTCGCTGAAGGTTTTCATGCCGATGCCTCCAGAAATCCGGTTAGTGGGCTGGTGGCATGAGCAAAATGACTGCGGCTGCCAGGTCCGGCCTGACGTGCCAGCAGGCCCGCTTCTACCGCCAGGCGAAATGCCTTCGCCATGGTGACGGGATCGTCCGCGACGGCAATTGCCGTATTCACTAACACCGCATCGGCGCCCATTTCCAGCGCCTGCGCGGCATGGCTTGGAACGCCGATGCCAGCATCAACGACTACCGGAACCGTGGCCTGCTGGATAATAATCTCCAGCATGGCGCGGGTTTCTAGCCCCTGATTAGAACCAATCGGTGCACCGAGCGGCATCACCGCTGCACAGCCCACTTCTTCCAGACGTTTGCACAACACCGGATCGGCACCGCAGTAAGGCAGCACGACAAATCCTTGTTGCACCAGCGTTTCGGCGGCTTTCAGCGTTTCGATGGGATCGGGCAACAACCAGCGGGCGTCAGGGTGAATCTCCAGCTTCAGCCAGTGTGTTCCTAACGCTTCACGTGCCAGATGGGCAGCGAAAATGGCTTCTTCCGCCGTTTTCGCCCCAGAAGTATTCGGTAGCAGTGTCACACCCGCCGCGATAAGCGGGGCGAGGATAGCGTCATTGTGTTGGCGCAAGTCGACGCGTTTCATTGCCAGCGTCACCACCTGGCTGCCGGAAGCGCGGATCGCCTCCACCATAAGTTGTGAAGAGGCGAATTTCCCGGTGCCGGTAAACAGATGTGAATCAAACATTTTGTCCGCGATACGTAACATTTCAACCTCCTGCAATAACCTGAAAAAGCAGGATCTGGTCGCCATCCTGCACGATATGTTGCGCCCATTGCTCGCGCGGGACGATTTGCTGATTAATTGCCAGCGCCGCGCCTGCTTTTAGCTGATCGAGTTGTTCCAGCAGTTCGTGAACAGTTTGTCCGGTGGCACACTGCATCGGTTGATCGTTAAACAGAATCTGCATTGCGCCCTCCGCATACCGGACATCCGTTGGCGCGGCGCAACAACAGGCTGCGCCACTGGCTGGATTTACCGTCGAACAGTCGCAGTTCTCCTGTAGGCGTCTCTATACCGCTCAATAACTTAATCGCTTCCAGTGCCTGCAATGTCCCCATGACCCCGACCACCGGGCCAACCACGCCTGCCGTGCGGCAGTTGCGTTCTGGCTCCTGGTTATCCAGCCACAGGCAGCGATAACAACCGTGCTCCCAGGGCGGCGTTAATACCATCAACTGACCGCCAAATCCGACCGCGCTGGCGGTGATAAGTGGTGTGTTCAGTGCCACGCAGGCGGCGTTAATTTCCTGGCGAGTCGCCATATTGTCTGTACAGTCGAGCACCACATCGGCTTGTGCAACCGCATCTTTTAACGCCTCACCCGTTAACCGTTGTTGTAGTGCTGTCAGTTGAATATCGGGATTCAACAGTGTCAGTCGCTGATGGCTGACCTGCGATTTCGGGCGATCGATATCTTCAGTGGTAAAGAGGATTTGTCGTTGCAGATTGCTTAAATGCACATCGTCGTCATCTGCCAGTACCAGCGTCCCGACGCCAGCGCCCGCCAGGTATAGCGCAGCAGGTGTACCCAGCCCGCCAAGACCGATAATCAGCACCTGGCTGTCGAGCAGTTTTTGCTGCCCGTCAAGAGCGATATCGTCGAGCAGGATTTGGCGGCTATAACGCATAAAATCACGGTCATTCATTGCCAACTCCTGCAATTTCCAGCAACTGTGCCGTTGCCAAACGCCAGTCTGCCGCCTGGGTAATGGCACTGACGACGGCGATACTGCCGACACCCGTCGCCATCACCGCAGGCGCGCGCGCCAGACTGATACCGCCAATCGCCACGGTGGGATAATCCGCCAGTCGCTCAACATGCCGTGCCAGCTGTTCCAGCCCCTGCGGTGCAGAAGGCATCTGTTTGGTTTGCGTCGGGAACACATGTCCCAGTGCGATATAAGAAGGGCGTGCTGCCAGCGCGACGTCGATCTCCATATCGTCATGGGTCGAAACGCCAAGCCGCAGACCAGCCGCGCGGATGGCGCTGAGATCGGTAGATTGCAAATCTTCCTGCCCCAGATGGACGCCATACGCCTGATGCTTGATCGCCAGCCGCCAGTAATCATTAATAAACAGCCGCGCGTTATAGCGGCGACCCAGCTCAATTGCCGCTACGACATCGGCTTCCACCTCTTCATCGCGCTGATCTTTGATGCGTAGCTGGAGGGTTCGCACGCCAGCGTCCAGCAGACGTTCGATCCACTGTACGCTGTCCACCACCGGGTACAGCCCTAAACGAAAAGGTACAGGAGGAAAATCAGGCTGATACATCACGCTTCCTCCTTACGCAGATAGATTTCTCCGCCTCTGGCGCGGAAATTCTCCGACATATCCGCCATTCCCACTTCAATGGTTTGCGCGGCGGCGTAATCACGTACTTCCTGGCTGATTTTCATCGAGCAGAATTTCGGCCCACACATGGAGCAAAAATGGGCGACTTTACCGGACTCTTGCGGCAGGGTTTCATCGTGGTAAGCGCGAGCGGTAAATGGGTCGAGAGCCAGATTAAACTGGTCTTCCCAGCGAAATTCGAAGCGGGCTTTCGACATGGCGTTATCGCGAATTTGCGCGCCCGGATGCCCTTTTGCCAGGTCGGCAGCGTGGGCGGCAATCTTATAGGTGATAAGCCCTTGCTTAACGTCTTCTTTATTGGGCAGACCCAGGTGCTCTTTCGGCGTTACGTAACAGAGCATCGCGCAGCCAAACCAGCCGATCATCGCCGCACCAATCCCCGACGTGAAGTGGTCATAGCCTGGTGCAATATCGGTGGTCAGCGGCCCGAGGGTATAGAACGGCGCTTCATGGCAGTGCTCTAACTCCTCGGTCATATTACGGCGAATCATCTGCATCGGCACATGCCCGGGGCCTTCAATCATCACCTGTACGTCATATTCCCAGGCGATTTTGGTCAGTTCGCCCAGCGTATGCAGCTCGGCAAACTGCGCTTCATCGTTGGCGTCCTGAATCGAACCGGGGCGCAGGCCGTCGCCCAGCGACAGCGAAACGTCATAAGCAGCGCAGATTTCACAAATTTCGCGGAAATGTTGATAGAGGAAATTTTCCTGATGATGGGAGAGGCACCATTTCGCCATAATCGAACCGCCGCGCGAGACGATACCGGTCAGGCGTTTCGCAGTCATCGGCACATAGCGCAGGAGAACGCCTGCATGAATCGTGAAATAATCCACACCTTGCTCGGCCTGTTCCAGCAGCGTGTCGCGGAACGCTTCCCAGGTAAGATCTTCAGCGATCCCATTAACCTTCTCCAGTGCCTGGTAGATCGGCACAGTACCGATTGGCACCGGGCTGTTACGCAAAATCCATTCGCGGGTTTCGTGAATATAGCGACCGGTGGAAAGATCCATCACCGTATCCGCTCCCCAGCACGTAGACCACACCAGCTTTTCCACTTCTTCTTCGATGGAAGAGGTGACCGCCGAGTTGCCGATATTGGCGTTAACTTTTACCAGGAAGTTGCGACCAATAATCATCGGCTCTGATTCAGGATGGTTGATGTTGGCGGGGATAATGGCGCGTCCGGCAGCGACTTCATCACGGACAAATTCCGCAGTGATATTTTCCGGCAGACGTGCGCCAAAGCTCATTCCCGGATGCTGGTGGCGCAAAACTTCGCTGCGGATGCGCTCGCGTCCCATATTCTCGCGAATGGCGATGAATTCCATCTCCGGTGTGATGATGCCTTGACGGGCGTAGTGCAGTTGTGTGACGCGGTGGCCTGCTTTGGCGCGTTTTGGCGTTAATACGCCGCTAAAACGCAGCTCGTTGAGGCCATCATCTGCCAGCCGCGCTTTAGTGTAATCGGAACTGCGCACGGTAAGTTCTTCGCTATCGCCGCGTGCGTCGATCCACGGCTGACGCAGTTTTGCCAGCCCTTGCTGAACGTTAATGGCGATTTGCGGATCGCCATATGGGCCGGAGGTGTCATAAACCGGAATCGCTTCGTTTTCTTCGTACTGCGGCTGTTCTTTGCTGCCGCCGATTAGCGTCGGGCTAAGCTGGATCTCACGCATCGGCACGCGCACGCCGGGTTGTGTGCCAGTGATATAAATGCGTTTTGAGTTGGGAAAGGCGGTGCCTTCCAGGGTGTCGATAAAATGTTGCGCCTGGGCGCGTTGTTCGCGGCGGGTCAGTTTTATTGCAGACATAGCTCATTCCAAAAGTTAAGGACGTGGCTTGTCAGACGACGGATGAAGCAAGAGACGATCGCCGCAAAGGCGATACGGTAGCAGATTAACTCTTGTTCCCTTCGCAGGTATTAGCCTGATCAGGTTCCGCGGATCCCGAATGAACGGTCTCAGCCAGTTAAGGCACTCCGACAAGAAATTAGCCCCGAAAACGGGGCGTTGAATGTAAATTACGCGTTAACAGCGCAGAACTCAAGCAAGATGTTTGACGCGGGCGGCGTCAAGCACCAGCAGAATCAGCTTATCTTCCAGCACAAAGCGCGCTTCCAGCGCCTCGCCGATATCAGATAAAACCTGTTGAAATTCAAGGTAATTATCATGATCGATGGCGGTTTCCAGGCTGGAATCGTAGTAATCCATAATCTGTTGCGTATTGGCTTCGAGTTGCGGCCAAATCTTCGCGGCATGAGCGAGCTGCCCGTTGCCTTCCAGCTTATGAAGAATGCGCTCATAAATGCTGAAATGTCCGGCAGACAAGTAATCGACCAGACTCTGGCAAAAATCATCAAGGGCTTTTTCGTTTAGCCTCATGTACGATTCTTTGCCAGGCTTAATGCCAACCAGATTGTAGTAAGCCACGAGCAGATGCTTACGTACATGTAGCCAGCGATCAACCAGTTTGTTACTTCCTCTGACGTGCTCCGTCAGGTTATCGAGCTGGTTAAGCATGATTGACTCCGCAAGTTTGTATTCAAAAACTGCTCAGTGAGAAATGTAAAAACCATGTTAAACATGCCAGTGATGCAAAGGTAGTGCAAGAGCTATGGATCGTATAATTGAAAAATTAGATCACGGCTGGTGGGTCGTCAGTCATGAGCAAAAATTATGGTTGCCGAAGGGAGAATTGCCATATGGCAAAGCGGCAAATTTCGATCTTGTGGGTCAGCGCGCACTGCATATCGGCGAATGGCAAGGAGAACCTGTTTGGCTGGTGCAACAGCAGCGCCGCCATGATATGGGTTCGGTGCGCCAGGTCATTGATCTGGACGTCGGGCTATTTCAACTAGCCGGACGCGGCGTGCAACTGGCGGAGTTTTACCGCTCGCATAAATACTGCGGGTATTGCGGGCATGAAATGTATCCGAGCAAAACAGAATGGGCGATGCTGTGCAGCCACTGCCGTGAGCGTTACTACCCGCAAATCGCCCCCTGCATTATTGTTGCCATCCGTCGTGATGATTCGATTCTGCTCGCTCAGCATACCCGCCATCGTAACGGTGTCCATACGGTACTTGCCGGATTCGTCGAAGTGGGCGAAACCCTCGAACAGGCGGTCGCGCGGGAAGTAATGGAAGAGAGTGGCATCAAAGTCAAAAACCTGCGTTACGTGACTTCTCAGCCGTGGCCATTTCCTCAGTCATTAATGACTGCGTTTATGGCGGACTATGAGAGCGGCGACATCGTGATTGATCCAAAAGAACTGCTGGAGGCGAACTGGTATCGTTACGACGATTTACCCTTACTGCCACCTCCTGGCACCGTGGCGCGCCGTCTGATAGAAGATACGGTGGCGATGTGTCGGGCAGAGTATGAGTGATGATACACTGACCGCCTGACGCACTAAGGAACAGCCAAAATGACCGAACTTAAAAACGATCGTTATCTGCGGGCGCTGCTGCGCCAGCCCGTTGATGTCACTCCAGTATGGATGATGCGCCAGGCGGGTCGCTATCTACCAGAATATAAAGCCACGCGTGCTCAGGCGGGCGATTTTATGTCGCTTTGCAAAAACGCCGAACTGGCGTGCGAAGTGACTTTGCAGCCGCTGCGTCGCTATCCGTTGGACGCGGCGATCCTCTTTTCCGATATCCTCACCGTTCCGGACGCGATGGGATTAGGGCTCTATTTTGAAGCCGGAGAAGGTCCTCGTTTTACCTCGCCAGTCACCTGCAAAGCTGACGTTGATAAACTGCCAATTCCGGATCCGGAAGATGAACTGGGTTACGTGATGAACGCGGTGCGTACCATTCGCCGCGAACTGAAAGGCGAAGTGCCGCTGATTGGTTTTTCCGGCAGTCCGTGGACGCTGGCGACCTACATGGTGGAAGGCGGCAGCAGCAAAGCCTTCACCGTGATCAAAAAAATGATGTATGCCGATCCGCAGGCGTTACACGCGTTACTCGATAAACTGGCGAAAAGCGTCACCCTGTATCTGAATGCGCAGATTAAAGCCGGTGCTCAGGCGGTGATGATTTTCGACACCTGGGGCGGCGTGCTTACCGGGCGCGATTATCAACAGTTCTCGCTCTATTACATGCATAAAATTGTTGATGGTTTATTGCGTGAAAACGACGGTCGCCGCGTGCCCGTCACGCTGTTTACCAAAGGTGGCGGACAGTGGCTGGAAGCCATGGCAGAAACCGGTTGCGATGCGCTGGGACTGGACTGGACAACCGACATCGCCGATGCGCGCCGCCGCGTGGGCAATAAAGTCGCATTGCAGGGCAATATGGACCCGTCGATGCTGTACGCGCCACCAGCCCGAATTGAAGAAGAAGTAGCGACTATACTTGCAGGTTTCGGTCACGGCGAAGGTCATGTCTTTAACCTTGGTCACGGCATTCACCAGGATGTACCGCCAGAACATGCTGGCGTGTTTGTGGAGGCAGTGCATCGGTTATCTGAACAATATCACCGCTAAGGAGTAATTATGGATCTCGCGTCATTACGCGCTCAACAAATCGAACTGGCTTCTTCTGTGATCCGCGAGGATCGACTCGATAAAGATCCACCGGATCTGATCGCCGGAGCCGATGTCGGGTTTGAACAGGGTGGAGAAGTGACGCGAGCGGCGATGGTGCTGCTGAAATATCCCACTCTTGAGTTGGTGGAGTATAAAGTGGCACGCATTGCTACCACCATGCCTTACATCCCGGGGTTTCTCTCCTTCCGTGAATATCCTGCCCTGCTGGCAGCGTGGGAGATGCTGTCACAAAAGCCGGATTTAGTGTTTGTTGATGGCCACGGGATCTCGCATCCGCGCCGCCTTGGCGTCGCCAGCCATTTTGGCTTATTAGTGGATGTGCCGACTATTGGCGTGGCGAAAAAACGGCTATGCGGTAAATTCGAACCGCTCTCCAGCGAACCGGGCGCGCTGGCGCCGCTGATGGATAAAGGCGAGCAGCTGGCCTGGGTCTGGCGCAGCAAAGTACGCTGCAACCCGCTGTTTATCGCTACGGGTCATCGGGTCAGCGTGGATAGCGCGCTGGCGTGGGTACAACGCTGCATGAAAGGCTATCGTCTGCCAGAGCCAACGCGTTGGGCGGATGCCGTGGCCTCGGAACGTCCGGCATTCGTGCGCTATACAGCAAATCAGCCCTAATTCAGGTAAACTGCGGATAATTTCCGTACTTGAGAACTCAACATGTTACAAAACCCGATTCATCTGCGTCTGGAGCGCCTGGAAAGCTGGCAGCACGTCACTTTCATGGCTTGCTTATGCGAACGCATGTACCCCAATTACGCCATGTTCTGCCAGCAAACCGGTTTTGGTGATGGGCAAATTTACCGCCGTATTCTCGATCTCATTTGGGAAACACTGACCGTCAAAGACGCAAAAGTGAATTTCGACAGCCAACTGGAGAAATTTGAGGAAGCGATTCCTTCTGCGGACGATTTCGATCTGTACGGCGTTTATCCGGCAATTGATGCCTGCGTGGCGTTAAGTGAACTGGTTCATTCGCGTTTGAGTGGCGAAACGCTCGAACACGCGGTGGAAGTGAGTAAGACCTCCATCACTACCGTTGCGATGCTGGAAATGACTCAGGCTGGTCGCGAAATGAGCGATGAAGAGCTGAAAGAAAACCCAGCCGTTGAGCAAGAATGGGACATTCAGTGGGAAATATTCCGACTTTTAGCCGAGTGTGAAGAACGCGACATCGAGCTGATAAAAGGCCTTAGGGCAGACCTGCGTGAGGCGGGTGAGAGCAATATTGGTATAATTTTTCAGCAATAAGACCAGAAAACGTGAATTAACGCCTGATTTGTCGTACCTGGAGTCTTCCCTTTCGCCCCCCGTCTGGTCTACATTTGGGGGGCGAAAAAAAGTGGCTATCGGTGCGTGTATGCAGGAGAGTGCTATTCTGGCATTTCCGTCGCACTCGATGCTTAGCAAGCGATAAACACATTGTAAGGATAACTTATGAACAAGACTCAACTGATTGATGTAATTGCAGAGAAAGCAGAACTGTCCAAAACCCAGGCTAAAGCTGCTCTGGAGTCCACTCTGGCTGCAATTACTGAGTCTCTGAAAGAAGGCGATGCTGTACAACTGGTTGGTTTCGGAACCTTCAAAGTGAACCACCGCGCTGAGCGTACTGGCCGCAACCCGCAGACCGGTAAAGAAATCAAAATCGCCGCAGCTAACGTACCGGCATTTGTTTCTGGCAAGGCACTGAAAGACGCAGTTAAGTAAGATTGCGTGGCAGTGAACAGTTTTAACGAAGGGGTGGTTTCACCCCTTTTGTCTTTCTGGCGTCACTCATTGATGCTGGCAGGTGTACTGTTTCTCACTGCCTGTAGCCACAACTCTTCACTTCCTCCCTTTACTGCCAGTGGTTTTGCTGAAGACCAGGGCGCGGTACGTATCTGGCGAAAAGACAGCGGTGACAATGTGCATTTGCTTGCTGTGTTCAGCCCGTGGCGCAATGGCGATACCACGACGCGAGAGTATCGCTGGCAGGGCGATAACCTCACACTTATCAATATCAACGTCTACAGTAAACCGCCGGTGAACATTCGCGCGCGTTTTGACGATCGCGGCGACCTGAGCTTTATGCAACGTGAATCCGACGGGGAAAAGCAGCAGCTTTCTAACGACCAAATCGATTTATACCGTTATCGCGCTGACCAAATCCGCCAGATTAGCGATGCTTTACGCCAGGGGAGAGTGGTGCTGCGTCAGGGACGCTGGCATGAGATGGAACAGACCGTAACCACCTGCGAAGGGCAAACCATTAAACCTGATTTAGATTCGCAGGCGATAGCGCATATCGAGCGCCGCCAGAGCAGCTCTTCTGTTGATGTCAGCGTGGCATGGCTGGAAGCGCCCGAAGGTTCGCAATTACTGTTAGTGGCAAACTCTGATTTCTGTCGCTGGCAACCCAACGAGAAAACGTTCTGATTTACCAGTGACCCATACCCATATGACCGCCACCACCGCAGCCGCCGTAACCCATGCCCATTCCTGCACCGCGCGGAATACCCGCTTCAGCCATCGCGATATCCCGTTTCACCCGTAACTCATCTAACGACTGACGCAAAGTCTCCATCTCTTTGGCGACCGCATTAATTTTGCTGCTATCCGGTGGGTTAGCGGCTAACAGAGCGTTGTATTCATAACGCTTCGTCACCAGTTGCTGTTGCAGCGCGCTGCTTTGAGCATAAAAGTCATTATGGATTTTCTGCCACGCCGTCTGTTGTTCGCTGGTCAAAGGCGCGGCATTTTGCTGCCACATACCGTGTCCGCCGTGGGCAAATGCAGATGTTGATCCCATCGCCATTGCTGAAAGCGCCATCATCACCAGGGCAATTTTCGTGTTCCGTTTCATGGTTAATCCTCCAGTGGTTGTCTTACTTTGGGTATTGCATCTTCCGTGCCAACGACGAAACGCTGACGTGACGGGAAATCTGGCATGATAAGCGAGTAAAAATGACTCGCCTGATGTGGGTAGCGAGTCATTTTTACTCATTGAAACATAAGCGTTTGTGTTACAGCGCAGGGTAAACGCTGATCAAAGATGGCATGATTTCTGCTGTCAAAAAGGGATGAACAGGCAAAAAAGAAGAAGATGCGTTTTATGCAACGTTCTAAAGACTCCTTAGCCAAATGGTTAAGCGCCATCCTGCCCGTGGCCATTGTTGGGCTGGTGGGGCTGTTTGCGGTGACAGTAATTCGCGATTATGGGCGCGAGACTGCCGCCGCCAGACAAACGCTTCTGGAAAAAGGCAGTGTACTTATCCGTGCTCTCGAATCCGGCTCGCGCGTCGGCATGGGGATGCGCATGCATCATGCGCAGCAGCAGGCCTTACTGGAAGAAATGGCCGGACAGCCTGGAGTACGTTGGTTTGCGGTCACGGATGAACAAGGAATAATCGTGATGCATAGCAACTCCGGCATGGTGGGAAAACAGCTTTATTCCCCGCAGGAAATGCAGCAGTTACATCCGGGAGATGAAGAAGCGTGGCGGCGGATCGATAGCGCAGACGGCGAGCCTGTTCTGGAAATTTATCGCCAGTTTCAACCGATGTTTGCTGCTGGAATGCACCAGATGCGCCATATGCAGCAGTATGCCGCGACACCACAAGCAATTTTTATCGCTTTCGACGCCAGTAACATTGTGAGTGCTGAAGATCGTGAGCAGAGAAACACCCTGATTATCCTCTTCGCCCTGGCGACGGTCTTGCTGGCAAGCGTGTTGTCATTCTTCTGGTATCGCCGGTATCTGCGCTCGCGCAAGCTTCTACAGGATGAGATGAAGCGCAAAGAGAAGCTGGTGGCGCTGGGGCATCTGGCGGCAGGTGTTGCCCATGAAATTCGCAATCCGCTTTCCTCAATTAAAGGGCTGGCGAAATATTTTGCCGAACGAGCACCAGAGGGTGGGGAAGCGCACCAACTGGCGCAGGTAATGGCGAAAGAGGCCGACCGTTTAAACCGCGTGGTCAGCGAGTTACTGGAACTGGTTAAGCCAACGCATCTGGCTTTGCAGGCGGTGGATCTCAACACCCTGATTAACCACTCATTACAGTTGGTAAGCCAGGATGCAAACAGCCGGGAAATTCAGTTGCGCTTTACCGCCAACGACACATTGCCGCAAATTCAGGCAGATCCGGATCGGCTGACCCAGGTTCTGTTGAATCTCTATCTCAATGCTATTCAGGCGATTGGTCAGCATGGGGTGATTAGCGTGGTGGCCAGCGAAAGCGGCACAGGCGTGAAAATCAGCGTTACCGACAACGGTAAGGGAATTGCGGCGGATCAGCTTGAAGCCATCTTCACTCCGTACTTCACCACCAAAGCCGAAGGCACCGGACTGGGGTTGGCGGTCGTGCATAATATTGTTGAACAACACGGTGGTACAATTCAGGTCGCAAGCCAGGAGGGGAAAGGCGCAACGTTCACTCTATGGCTTCCGGTCAATATTACGCGTAAGGACCCACAAGGATGACGCACGATAATATCGATATTCTGGTGGTGGATGATGACATTAGCCACTGCACCATCTTGCAGGCATTGCTGCGCGGTTGGGGCTATAACGTCGCGCTGGCGAACAGCGGGCAACAGGCGCTGGCACAGGTGCGGGAACAGGTTTTTGATCTTGTGCTTTGCGATGTGCGAATGGCGGAGATGGACGGCATCGCCACGTTGAAAGAGATCAAAGCGTTAAATCCGGCGATTCCGGTACTGATTATGACCGCTTACTCCAGCGTCGAGACGGCGGTAGAAGCACTGAAGACCGGGGCACTGGATTATCTCATTAAGCCGCTGGATTTCGATAACTTGCAGGCGACGCTGGAAAAGGCGCTCGCGCATACGCAGATTCTCGCTTCTGAAACGCCTGCGGTGTCTGCCAGCCAGTTTGGTATGGTCGGTAAAAGCCCGGCGATGCAACACCTGCTCAGTGAAATCGCCCTCGTCGCGCCATCGGAAGCCACGGTGCTGATCCACGGCGATTCCGGCACCGGTAAAGAGCTGGTCGCCAGGGCGATTCACGCCAGTAGCGCACGTAGCGAAAAACCGCTGGTAACGCTCAACTGCGCGGCACTCAACGAATCCTTACTGGAATCTGAATTGTTCGGTCACGAAAAAGGGGCGTTTACCGGCGCCGACAAACGGCGGGAAGGGCGCTTTGTTGAGGCAGACGGCGGCACGTTGTTTCTCGATGAAATTGGCGATATCTCGCCGATGATGCAGGTTCGTCTGCTGCGTGCGATTCAGGAGCGTGAAGTTCAGCGTGTCGGCAGCAACCAGACTATTTCGGTTGATGTTCGGCTGATTGCCGCGACCCATCGCGATCTTGCCGCTGAGGTAAAGGCCGGGCGTTTTCGCCAGGATCTCTACTATCGCCTGAACGTGGTGGCAATTGAAGTGCCGTCGCTGCGGCAACGGCGGGAAGATATTCCCCTGCTGGCTAACCATTTTCTTCAGCGATTTGCCGAACGCAATCGCAAGGCGGTAAAAGGCTTTACGCCCCAGGCGATGGATCTGCTGATTCACTACGACTGGCCGGGAAATATTCGCGAACTGGAAAACGCGGTAGAACGAGCGGTGGTGCTGCTGACCGGGGAATATATTTCCGAACGCGAGCTGCCGCTGGCGATTGCCAGTACGCCGATTCCGTTGGCGCAAAGTCAGGATATTCAGCCGCTGGTGGAAGTGGAAAAAGAGGTGATTCTGGCGGCGCTGGAGAAAACGGGCGGCAACAAAACCGAAGCCGCCCGTCAGTTAGGGATCACGCGCAAAACGCTATTGGCAAAACTGTCGCGTTAGTTCTGCTCGCGTTCGATGGCGCGCCAGCCGATATCTTTCCGGCAGAAGCAGTCATCCCAGTGGATATCAGTCATTAAGTCATAGGCGCGTTTCTGCGCTTCTGCCACGGTATGCCCCAGCGCGGTGACGCACAGTCCGCGCCCGCCGCTGGTCACCACCTGCTCGTCATCTGTCAGTTTTGTGCCCGCGTGGAACACTTTGCCGCCTTCGACTTCTTCCAGGGGCAGGCCGTGGATCACATCGCCAGTGCGATAATCGCCCGGATATCCACCCGCAGCCATCACCACGCCGAGAGAAGCGCGTTCATCCCACTCGGACGTTTTCTCGTCAAGCGTACCTTCACAGGCTGCCAGGCAGAGCTCAACCAGATCGGACTTCATGCGCAGCATAATCGGCTGGGTTTCCGGATCGCCAAAGCGGCAGTTAAACTCGATAACCTTCGGATTGCCCTGTTTGTCGATCATCAGGCCCGCGTAGAGAAAACCGGTGTAGGTGTTGCCTTCTGCCGCCATGCCTTTCACGGTTGGCCAGATGATACGTTCCATCGTGCGCTGATGAACTTCATCGGTTACTACCGGCGCTGGAGAGTAAGCACCCATTCCGCCGGTGTTCGGCCCGGTATCTTTATCGCCTACGCGTTTGTGATCCTGGCTGGTGGCCATCGGCAGCACATGCTCGCCGTCCACCATCACGATAAAGCTCGCTTCTTCGCCGTCGAGGAACTCTTCGATAACAATGCGATGACCCGCGTCGCCAAAGGCGTTGCCCGCCAGCATATCGTGAACAGCCGCTTCGGCTTCTTCCAGCGTCATCGCGACGATAACGCCTTTCCCGGCAGCCAGACCGTCAGCTTTAATGACGATTGGCGCGCCTTTCTCACGCAGATACGCCAGCGCAGGTTCTACCTCGGTGAAGTTCTGGTATTCCGCCGTAGGGATCTTATGGCGAGCCAGGAAATCCTTGGTAAACGCTTTCGACCCTTCCAGTTGCGCGGCACCTGCCGTCGGGCCGAAGATCTTCAGCCCAGCGGCGCGGAAGGTATCGACCACGCCTTTCACCAGCGGCGCTTCCGGGCCGACGATGGTCAGATCTACCTTTTCGTTTTGCGCGAAATCCAGCAGTGCCGGGATATCGGTCACGCCGATAGCGACGTTTTGCAGCGCAGGTTCCAGCGCCGTTCCCGCATTACCTGGTGCGACAAATACAGTCTCAACCAGCGGTGATTGCGCCGCTTTCCAGGCCAGCGCGTGTTCGCGCCCGCCGTTACCAATCACTAATACTTTCATCTGTCGCTCCATTAATGGCGGAAGTGGCGCATGTCGGTGAAGAGCATTGCAATACCGTGCTCGTCGGCGGCGGCAATCACTTCGTCATCACGGATAGAACCGCCAGGCTGGATTACGCAGGTCACGCCCGCAGCGGCGGCGGCATCAATACCGTCGCGGAACGGGAAGAACGCGTCAGAAGCCATCGAGGAACCTTTCACTTCCAGACCTTCATCGGCAGCTTTAATACCGGCGATTTTTGCGGAGTACACGCGGCTCATCTGGCCCGCGCCAATGCCGATGGTCATATTGTTTTTGGCATAGACAATGGCGTTGGATTTCACGAATTTCGCCACCTTCCAGCAGAACAGCGCATCACGCAGTTCCTGTTCGCTCGGCTGGCGTTTGGTGACGACGCGCAGTTCTTCCGCACCGACCATGCCCAGATCGCGATCCTGAACCAGCAGACCGCCGTTCACGCGTTTGAAATCAAGACCCGGAATACGTTCGCCCCACTGACCACAGGTCAGGACGCGAACGTTCTGTTTGGCGGCGGTGATTTTCAGGGCTTCTTCGCTGGCGGACGGCGCAATAATCACTTCGACAAACTGACGAGAAATGATGGCCTGTGCTGTTTCAGCATCCAGCTCGCGGTTAAAGGCAATGATGCCGCCGAATGCGGAGGTCGGGTCGGTTTTGTACGCGCGATCGTAAGCATCAAGAATGGAATTGCCGATAGCCACGCCGCAAGGGTTGGCGTGCTTCACAATGACACATGCCGGCTCGGCGAACTCTTTCACGCACTCCAGCGCCGCATCAGTATCGGCGATGTTGTTATAAGAGAGGGCTTTACCCTGAACCTGGGTTGCGGTGGCAACGGAGGCTTCTTTCACATTCTCTTCTATATAGAAGGCAGCCTGCTGGTGGCTGTTCTCGCCGTAACGCATATCCTGCTTCTTAATGAAGTTCAGGTTCAACGTGCGCGGGAAGCGACCGGCAGCTTCTTTGCTTTCACCGTGGTAAGCCGGAACCATGCTGCCGAAGTAGTTGGCAATCATGCTGTCGTAGGCGGCGGTGTGTTCGAAGGCTTTGATTGCGAGGTCGAAACGGGTTGCAAGCAGAAGCGAACCTTCGTTGGCATCCATCTCTTTAATAATGGCGTCGTAGTCGCTGCTCTTCACCACGATTGCGACATCTTTATGGTTCTTCGCTGCGGAGCGCACCATCGTTGGGCCGCCGATATCGATGTTCTCAACCGCATCTTCCAGCGAGCAGCCTTCACGAGCCACGGTCTGGGCGAACGGATACAGGTTAACAACCACCATATCGATAGGCTGGATCTGATGTTCTTCCATAATGGCATCGTCCTGGCCGCGACGGCCCAGAATGCCACCATGTACTTTCGGATGCAGAGTCTTCACACGTCCATCCATCATCTCCGGGAAACCGGTGTAATCGGAAACTTCGGTCACCGGCAGACCCTTTTCTGCTAACAGTCGGGCAGTGCCTCCTGTAGATAGCAGTTCCACACCGCGTGCGGAAAGTGCCTGAGCGAATTCGACGATACCGGCTTTGTCAGAAACACTGAGCAGAGCGCGGCGGACTGGACGACGTTGTTGCATGGTAAATCCCCTGGATTTGACTATTACAGAGAGCGTTAGCTGAATTTTTTGCGAAAAACTCAGCTAACGCCCCTAACGGGGCATCCTTATTTTTCGCCCGCATTGTAACGAAAACGTTTGCGCAACGCTCGCGAATTTTTCTCTTTCAATGGTGATCACAATTTTGACAGTGGTTACCGTGGGAAAAATACAGAAATTACATTGATGATTGTGGATAACTCTGTGCGTAAAAAGGTATAAAGCGGGGGTTTGCTGGGGAATGCAGCAGTCAGTCATTTTTTTGCAATTTTTCTATTGCGGCCTCAGGAGAACTCCCTATAATGCGCCTCCATCGACACGGCGGATGTGAATCACTTCACACAAACAGCCGGTTAGGTTGAAGAGAAAAATCCTGAAATTCAGGGTTGACTCTGAAAGAGGAGAGCGTAATATACGCCACCTCGCGACAGTGAGCTGAAAGCCGCGTCGCAACTGCTCTTTAACAATTTATCAGACAATCTGTGTGGGCACTCGAAGATACGGATTCTTAACGTCGCAAGACGAAAAATGAATACCAAGTCTCAAGAGTGAACACGTAATTCATTACGAAGTTTAATTCTTTGAGCATCAAACTTTTAAATTGAAGAGTTTGATCATGGCTCAGATTGAACGCTGGCGGCAGGCCTAACACATGCAAGTCGAACGGTAACAGGAAACAGCTTGCTGTTTCGCTGACGAGTGGCGGACGGGTGAGTAATGTCTGGGAAACTGCCTGATGGAGGGGGATAACTACTGGAAACGGTAGCTAATACCGCATAACGTCGCAAGACCAAAGAGGGGGACCTTCGGGCCTCTTGCCATCGGATGTGCCCAGATGGGATTAGCTAGTAGGTGGGGTAACGGCTCACCTAGGCGACGATCCCTAGCTGGTCTGAGAGGATGACCAGCCACACTGGAACTGAGACACGGTCCAGACTCCTACGGGAGGCAGCAGTGGGGAATATTGCACAATGGGCGCAAGCCTGATGCAGCCATGCCGCGTGTATGAAGAAGGCCTTCGGGTTGTAAAGTACTTTCAGCGGGGAGGAAGGGAGTAAAGTTAATACCTTTGCTCAATGACGTTACCCGGAAAAGAAGCACCAGGTAAATCCGTGAAAGCAGCGGCGGTATCACTGTGGGTGCAAGCGTTAATCGGAATTACTGGGCGTAAAGCGCACGGAGGCGGTCTATTAAGTCTGAGGTGAAAGCCCCGGGCTCAACCTGGGAACTGCATCTGATACTGGCAGGCTTGAGTCTCGTAGAGGGGGGTAGAATTCCAGGTGTAGCGGTGAAATGCGTAGAGATCTGGAGGAATACCGGTGGCGAAGGCGGCCCCCTGGACGAAGACTGACGCTCAGGTGCGAAAGCGTGGGGAGCAAACAGGATTAGATACCCTGGTAGTCCACGCCGTAAACGATGTCGACTTGGAGGTTGTGCCCTTGAGGCGTGGCTTCCGGAGCTAACGCGTTAAGTCGACCGCCTGGGGAGTACGGCCGCAAGGTTAAAACTCAAATGAATTGACGGGGGCCCGCACAAGCGGTGGAGCATGTGGTTTAATTCGATGCAACGCGAAGAACCTTACCTGGTCTTGACATCCACAGAACTTTCCAGAGATGGATTGGTGCCTTCGGGAACTGTGAGACAGGTGCTGCATGGCTGTCGTCAGCTCGTGTTGTGAAATGTTGGGTTAAGTCCCGCAACGAGCGCAACCCTTATCCTTTGTTGCCAGCGGTTTGGCCGGGAACTCAAAGGAGACTGCCAGTGATAAACTGGAGGAAGGTGGGGATGACGTCAAGTCATCATGGCCCTTACGACCAGGGCTACACACGTGCTACAATGGCGCATACAAAGAGAAGCGACCTCGCGAGAGCAAGCGGACCTCATAAAGTGCGTCGTAGTCCGGATTGGAGTCTGCAACTCGACTCCATGAAGTCGGAATCGCTAGTAATCGTGGATCAGAATGCCACGGTGAATACGTTCCCGGGCCTTGTACACACCGCCCGTCACACCATGGGAGTGGGTTGCAAAAGAAGTAGGTAGCTTAACCTTCGGGAGGGCGCTTACCACTTTGTGATTCATGACTGGGGTGAAGTCGTAACAAGGTAACCGTAGGGGAACCTGCGGTTGGATCACCTCCTTACCTTAAAGAAACGTACTTTGAAGTGCTCACACAGATTGTCTGATAGAAAGTGAAAAGCAAGGCGTCTTGCGAAGCAGACTGATACGTCCCCTTCGTCTAGAGGCCCAGGACACCGCCCTTTCACGGCGGTAACAGGGGTTCGAATCCCCTAGGGGACGCCACTTGCTGGTTTGTGAGTGAAAGTCACCTGCCTTAATATCTCAAAACTCATCTTCGGGTGATGTTTGAGATATTTGCTCTTTAAAAATCTGGATCAAGCTGAAAATTGAAACACTGAACAACGAAAGTTGTTCGTGAGTCTCTCAAATTTTCGCAACACGATGGTGTTTTACGAAACATCTTCGGGTTGTGAGGTTAAGCGACTAAGCGTACACGGTGGATGCCCTGGCAGTCAGAGGCGATGAAGGACGTGCTAATCTGCGATAAGCGTCGGTAAGGTGATATGAACCGTTATAACCGGCGATTTCCGAATGGGGAAACCCAGTGTGATTCGTCACACTATCATTAACTGAATCCATAGGTTAATGAAGCGAACCGGGGGAACTGAAACATCTAAGTACCCCGAGGAAAAGAAATCAACCGAGATTCCCCCAGTAGCGGCGAGCGAACGGGGAGCAGCCCAGAGCCTGAATCAGTGTGTGTGTTAGTGGAAGCGTCTGGAAAGGCGCGCGATACAGGGTGACAGCCCCGTACACAAAAATGCACATACTGTGAGCTCGATGAGTAGGGCGGGACACGTGGTATCCTGTCTGAATATGGGGGGACCATCCTCCAAGGCTAAATACTCCTGACTGACCGATAGTGAACCAGTACCGTGAGGGAAAGGCGAAAAGAACCCCGGCGAGGGGAGTGAAAAAGAACCTGAAACCGTGTACGTACAAGCAGTGGGAGCCTCTTTTATGGGGTGACTGCGTACCTTTTGTATAATGGGTCAGCGACTTATATTCTGTAGCAAGGTTAACCGAATAGGGGAGCCGAAGGGAAACCGAGTCTTAACTGGGCGTTAAGTTGCAGGGTATAGACCCGAAACCCGGTGATCTAGCCATGGGCAGGTTGAAGGTTGGGTAACACTAACTGGAGGACCGAACCGACTAATGTTGAAAAATTAGCGGATGACTTGTGGCTGGGGGTGAAAGGCCAATCAAACCGGGAGATAGCTGGTTCTCCCCGAAAGCTATTTAGGTAGCGCCTCGTGAATTCATCTCCGGGGGTAGAGCACTGTTTCGGCAAGGGGGTCATCCCGACTTACCAACCCGATGCAAACTGCGAATACCGGAGAATGTTATCACGGGAGACACACGGCGGGTGCTAACGTCCGTCGTGAAGAGGGAAACAACCCAGACCGCCAGCTAAGGTCCCAAAGTCATGGTTAAGTGGGAAACGATGTGGGAAGGCCCAGACAGCCAGGATGTTGGCTTAGAAGCAGCCATCATTTAAAGAAAGCGTAATAGCTCACTGGTCGAGTCGGCCTGCGCGGAAGATGTAACGGGGCTAAACCATGCACCGAAGCTGCGGCAGCGACACTATGTGTTGTTGGGTAGGGGAGCGTTCTGTAAGCCTGTGAAGGTGTGCTGTGAGGCATGCTGGAGGTATCAGAAGTGCGAATGCTGACATAAGTAACGATAAAGCGGGTGAAAAGCCCGCTCGCCGGAAGACCAAGGGTTCCTGTCCAACGTTAATCGGGGCA
Organism: Escherichia sp. Marseille-Q3837; assembly: GCF_916618735.1. Classification (NCBI taxonomy): domain Bacteria; kingdom Pseudomonadati; phylum Pseudomonadota; class Gammaproteobacteria; order Enterobacterales; family Enterobacteriaceae; genus Escherichia; species Escherichia sp. Marseille-Q3837. The sequence continues at coordinate 1,217,448 of NZ_CAKAKC010000001.1, forward strand.
GGGTGAGTCGACCCCTAAGGCGAGGCCGAAAGGCGTAGTCGATGGGAAACAGGTTAATATTCCTGTACTTGGTGTTACTGCGAAGGGGGGACGGAGAAGGCTATGTTGGCCGGGCGACGGTTGTCCCGGTTTAAGCGTGTAGGCTGGTTTTCCAGGCAAATCCGGAAAATCAAGGCTGAGGCGTGATGACGAGGCACTACGGTGCTGAAGCAACAAATGCCCTGCTTCCAGGAAAAGCCTCTAAGCATCAGGTAACATCAAATCGTACCCCAAACCGACACAGGTGGTCAGGTAGAGAATACCAAGGCGCTTGAGAGAACTCGGGTGAAGGAACTAGGCAAAATGGTGCCGTAACTTCGGGAGAAGGCACGCTGATATGTAGGTGAAGTGATTTACTCATGGAGCTGAAATCAGTCGAAGATACCAGCTGGCTGCAACTGTTTATTAAAAACACAGCACTGTGCAAACACGAAAGTGGACGTATACGGTGTGACGCCTGCCCGGTGCCGGAAGGTTAATTGATGGGGTCAGCGCAAGCGAAGCTCTTGATCGAAGCCCCGGTAAACGGCGGCCGTAACTATAACGGTCCTAAGGTAGCGAAATTCCTTGTCGGGTAAGTTCCGACCTGCACGAATGGCGTAATGATGGCCAGGCTGTCTCCACCCGAGACTCAGTGAAATTGAACTCGCTGTGAAGATGCAGTGTACCCGCGGCAAGACGGAAAGACCCCGTGAACCTTTACTATAGCTTGACACTGAACATTGAGCCTTGATGTGTAGGATAGGTGGGAGGCTTTGAAGTGTGGACGCCAGTCTGCATGGAGCCGACCTTGAAATACCACCCTTTAATGTTTGATGTTCTAACGTTGACCCGTGATCCGGGTTGCGGACAGTGTCTGGTGGGTAGTTTGACTGGGGCGGTCTCCTCCTAAAGAGTAACGGAGGAGCACGAAGGTTGGCTAATCCTGGTCGGACATCAGGAGGTTAGTGCAATGGCATAAGCCAGCTTGACTGCGAGCGTGACGGCGCGAGCAGGTGCGAAAGCAGGTCATAGTGATCCGGTGGTTCTGAATGGAAGGGCCATCGCTCAACGGATAAAAGGTACTCCGGGGATAACAGGCTGATACCGCCCAAGAGTTCATATCGACGGCGGTGTTTGGCACCTCGATGTCGGCTCATCACATCCTGGGGCTGAAGTAGGTCCCAAGGGTATGGCTGTTCGCCATTTAAAGTGGTACGCGAGCTGGGTTTAGAACGTCGTGAGACAGTTCGGTCCCTATCTGCCGTGGGCGCTGGAGAACTGAGGGGGGCTGCTCCTAGTACGAGAGGACCGGAGTGGACGCATCACTGGTGTTCGGGTTGTCATGCCAATGGCACTGCCCGGTAGCTAAATGCGGAAGAGATAAGTGCTGAAAGCATCTAAGCACGAAACTTGCCCCGAGATGAGTTCTCCCTGACTCCCTGAGAGTCCTGAAGGAACGTTGAAGACGACGACGTTGATAGGCCGGGTGTGTAAGCGCAGCGATGCGTTGAGCTAACCGGTACTAATGAACCGTGAGGCTTAACCTTACAACGCCGAAGCTGTTTTGGCGGATGAGAGAAGATTTTCAGCCTGATACAGATTAAATCGACATGTCGGAACAGGACATGTTGATAAACAGAATTTGCCTGGCGGCCGTAGCGCGGTGGTCCCACCTGACCCCATGCCGAACTCAGAAGTGAAACGCCGTAGCGCCGATGGTAGTGTGGGGTCTCCCCATGCGAGAGTAGGGAACTGCCAGGCATCAAATAAAACGAAAGGCTCAGTCGAAAGACTGGGCCTTTCGTTTTATCTGTTGTTTGTCGGTGAACGCTCTCCTGAGCAGGACAAATCCGCCGGGAGCGGATTTGAACGTTGCGAAGCAACGGCCCGGAGGGTGGCGGGAAGGACGCCCGCCATAAACTGCCAGGCATCAGATAAAGCAGAAGGCCAGTCGGAAGACTGGGCCTTTTTGCGCTGGTGCAAAAAATGCCGAATGCGACGCTGGCGCGTCTTGTCCGGTCTACGCAGGCACGGTAGGGGGCAACAGTGCATTATTCCCCCACATACGCCAGATTCAGCAATGGATACGGTTTTCCCAGATCGTCCACTTCAGAACGCCCGGTAACCGTAAACCCCATCTTCTTATAGAACCCCACCGCCTGCTCATTTTGCTCATTAACGTTGGTTGTCAGTTCCGGGGCCATTGAGAGCGCATGCTTCACCAGCATCCGACCCACGCCGCAGCCACGCACATCAGGATCGATAAACAGCGCATCCATATGCTGTCCGCTTAGCAACATAAACCCAACCGGCCGATCCCGCTCATTAACCGCGACCCACAATGGCGCTTCCGGCAGAAACGAACGTACCAGCTCTTCCAGCTCGGCCCGATACTCTGCTGATAAAAAATCATGGGTGGCATCGACAGAACGACACCAAATTGCAACCAGCTCTTCCCCTTCCTCATGCCGTGAGCGGCGAATACTAATAACCATTTTCTCTCCTTTTATTGGTGCTTATATCCTAACGCAATCTTTTCCTTGAAACTTTCTCACCTTTGACATGCAGGCTCGACATTGGCAAATTTTCTGGTTATCTTCAGCTATCTGGATGTCTAAACGTATAAGCGTATGTAAAGAGGTAATCAGGTTATGCCGATTCGTGTGCCGGACGAGCTGCCCGCCGTCAATTTCTTGCGTGAAGAAAATGTCTTTGTGATGACAACTTCTCGCGCGTCTGGTCAGGAAATTCGTCCGCTAAAGGTGCTTATCCTTAACCTGATGCCGAAGAAGATCGAAACTGAAAATCAGTTTTTACGCCTGCTTTCAAACTCACCTTTGCAGGTCGATATTCAGCTGTTGCGCATCGATTCCCGTGAATCGCGCAACACGCCCGCAGAGCATCTGAATAATTTTTACTGTAACTTTGAAGATATTCAGGAACAAAACTTTGACGGTCTGATTGTAACTGGCGCGCCACTGGGTCTGGTGGAGTTTAATGACGTCGCTTACTGGCCGCAGATCAAACAGGTGCTGGAGTGGTCGAAAGATCACGTCACCTCAACGCTGTTTGTCTGTTGGGCGGTTCAGGCCGCGCTCAATATCCTCTACGGCATTCCTAAGCAAACCCGCACCGACAAACTCTCTGGCGTTTACGAGCATCATATTCTCCATCCCCATGCGCTTCTGACGCGTGGCTTTGATGATTCATTTCTGGCGCCACATTCGCGTTATGCAGACTTTCCGGCAGCGTTGATTCGTGATTACACCGATCTGGAAATTCTGGCGGAGACAGAAGAAGGGGACGCATATCTGTTTGCCAGCAAAGATAAGCGCATTGCCTTTGTAACGGGGCATCCGGAATACGATGCGCAAACGCTGGCACAGGAATATTTCCGCGATGTGGAAGCCGGGCTAAATCCGGATGTTCCGTATAACTATTTCCCGCACAACGACCCGCAAAACAAACCGCGAGCGAGCTGGCGTAGCCACGGCAATTTGCTGTTTACCAACTGGCTCAACTATTACGTTTACCAGATCACGCCATACGATCTACGCCATATGAATCCTACGCTGGATTAATCTTCTGCTGAGCTCGATCGTTAAGCGATTCAGCACCTTACCTCAGGCACCTTCGGGTGCCTTTTTTATTTCCGAAACACACCGCAACAGGTGAATAAATTTTATTCTTATTGTTATCAGTAAGTTAAATGCAATTTAAATTAAAAATGGAAATTGTTTTTGATTTTGCATTTTAAATGAGTAGTCTTAGTTGTGCTGAACGAAAAGCGCACAACGATCCTTCGTTCACAGTGGGGAAGTTTTCGGATCCATGACGAGGAGCTGCACGATGACTGAACAGGCAACAACAACCGATGAACTGGCTTTCACAATGCCGTATGGCGAGCAGGAGAAGCAAATCCTTACTGCCGAAGCGGTAGAATTTCTGACTGAGCTGGTGACGCATTTTACGCCACAACGCAATAAACTTCTGGCAGCGCGCATTCAGCAGCAGCAGGAAATTGATAACGGAACGTTGCCTGATTTTATTTCGGAAACAGCTTCCATTCGTGATGGCGGTTGGAAAATTCGCGGGATTCCTGCGGACTTAGAAGATCGCCGCGTAGAGATTACCGGACCCGTTGAGCGCAAGATGGTGATCAACGCGCTGAACGCCAATGTGAAAGTCTTTATGGCCGATTTCGAGGATTCACTGGCTCCGGACTGGAACAAAGTGATCGACGGGCAAATTAACCTGCGTGATGCGGTTAACGGCACCATCAGTTACACCAACGAATCCGGCAAAATTTATCAACTCAAACCCAATCCGGCTGTTTTAATTTGTCGGGTACGCGGTCTGCACTTGCCGGAAAAACATGTCACCTGGCGCGGCGAAGCGATCCCTGGCAGCCTGTTTGATTTTGCCCTCTATTTCTTCCACAACTACCAGGCGCTATTAGCAAAAGGCAGCGGTCCCTATTTCTATCTGCCGAAAACCCAGTCCTGGCAGGAAGCGGCCTGGTGGAGCGAAGTCTTTAGCTATGCCGAAGATCGCTTTAATCTGCCGCGCGGCACTATCAAGGCGACGTTGCTGATCGAAACGCTGCCTGCCGTGTTCCAGATGGACGAAATTCTCTATGCGTTGCGCGACCATATTGTGGGTCTGAATTGCGGTCGCTGGGATTACATCTTCAGCTATATCAAAACGTTGAAAAACTATTCCGATCGTGTCCTGCCAGACAGACAGGCTGTGACGATGGATAAACCGTTCCTTAATGCCTACTCACGCCTGTTAATCAAAACCTGCCATAAACGCGGCGCATTTGCGATGGGCGGCATGGCGGCGTTTATTCCGAGCAAAGATGAAGAGCGCAATAACCAGGTGCTCAACAAAGTGAAAGCGGATAAATCGCTGGAAGCGAATAACGGTCACGATGGCACATGGATCGCCCATCCAGGCCTTGCGGATACCGCAATGGCGGTTTTCAACGACATCCTCGGCTCCCGCAAAAATCAGCTTGAGGTGATGCGCGAACAAGACGCGCCGATTACCGCCGATCAACTGCTGGTACCTTGTGACGGTGATCGCACCGAAGAGGGTATGCGCGCCAATATTCGCGTAGCTGTCCAGTACATCGAAGCATGGATCTCCGGCAACGGTTGTGTGCCGATTTATGGCCTGATGGAAGATGCGGCGACGGCTGAAATCTCCCGTACTTCCATCTGGCAGTGGATCCATCATCAAAAAACCTTGAGTAATGGCAAACCGGTGACCAAAGCCCTGTTCCGCCAGATGCTGGGGGAAGAGATGAAGGTCATTGCCAGCGAACTGGGCGAAGAACGTTTTTCCCAGGGGCGTTTTGACGACGCCGCACGCCTGATGGAACAGATCACCACTTCTGATGAGTTAATTGATTTCCTGACCCTGCCAGGCTACCGCCTGTTAGCGTAAACCACCACATAACTATGGAGCATCTGCACATGAAAACCCGTACACAACAAATTGAAGAATTACAGAAAGAGTGGACTCAACCGCGTTGGGAAGGCATTACCCGTCCGTACAGCGCGGAAGATGTGGTGAAATTACGCGGTTCGGTCAATCCGGAATGTACGCTGGCGCAACTGGGGGCGGCGAAAATGTGGCGTCTGCTGCACGGCGAGTCGAAAAAAGGCTACATCAACAGCCTCGGTGCACTGACTGGCGGTCAGGCGCTGCAACAGGCGAAAGCGGGTATCGAAGCGGTTTACCTGTCTGGCTGGCAGGTAGCGGCGGACGCTAACCTGGCGGCCAGCATGTATCCGGACCAGTCGCTCTACCCGGCAAACTCGGTGCCTGCAGTGGTGGAGCGGATCAACAACACCTTCCGTCGTGCGGATCAGATCCAGTGGTCTGCTGGCATTGAGCCGGGCGATCCGCGCTATGTCGATTACTTCCTGCCGATCGTTGCCGATGCGGAAGCCGGTTTTGGCGGTGTACTTAATGCCTTTGAACTGATGAAAGCGATGATTGAAGCCGGTGCAGCGGCAGTTCACTTCGAAGATCAGCTGGCATCAGTGAAGAAATGCGGTCACATGGGCGGCAAAGTTTTGGTGCCAACTCAGGAAGCTATTCAGAAACTAGTCGCGGCGCGTCTGGCTGCTGACGTGACGGGCGTTCCAACCCTACTGGTTGCTCGTACCGATGCCGATGCGGCGGATCTGATTACCTCCGATTGCGACCCGTATGACAGCGAATTTATTACCGGCGAGCGTACCAGTGAAGGCTTCTTCCGTACTCATGCGGGCATTGAGCAAGCGATCAGCCGTGGTCTGGCGTATGCGCCGTATGCCGACCTGGTTTGGTGTGAAACTTCCACGCCAGACCTGGAACTGGCGCGTCGCTTTGCGGAAGCTATCCACGCGAAATATCCGGGCAAGCTGCTGGCTTATAACTGTTCGCCGTCGTTCAACTGGCAGAAAAACCTCGACGACAAAACTATTGCCAGCTTCCAGCAGCAGTTGTCGGATATGGGCTACAAATTCCAGTTCATCACCCTGGCCGGTATCCACAGCATGTGGTTCAACATGTTCGACCTGGCAAACGCCTATGCGCAGGGTGAAGGTATGAAGCACTATGTTGAGAAAGTGCAGCAACCGGAATTTGCTGCCGCGAAAGATGGCTATACCTTCGTTTCTCACCAGCAGGAAGTGGGTACGGGTTACTTCGATAAAGTGACGACCATTATTCAGGGCGGCACGTCGTCAGTTACCGCGCTGACCGGCTCCACCGAAGAATCGCAGTTCTAAGCAACCTACAAACGTTGCTGACTGTAGGCCGGATAAGGCGTTTACGCCGCATCCGGCAATCAGCGCCTGATGCGACGCTGACGCGTCTTATCATGCCTACAAATGTTGCTGACTGTAGGCCGGATAAGGCGTTCACGCCGCATCCGGCAATCGGCGCATGATGCCTGATGTGACGCTTGCGCGTCTTTTCCGGCAATTCTCTGCTCCCTGATGAGGGCGACAAATGCCGCGTGGCCTGGAATTACTGATTGCACAAACGATTTTGCAAGGTTTTGACGCCCAGTATGGTCGATTCCTCGAAGTGACTTCCGGGGCGCAGCAGCGTTTCGAACAAGCCGACTGGCACGCTGTCCAGCAGGCGATGAAAAACCGTATCCATCTTTATGATCATCACGTTGGTCTGGTGGTGGAGCAATTGCGCTGTATCACCAACGGGCAAAGCACGGACGCGGCATTTTTACTACACGTCAAAGAGCATTACACCCGGCTGTTGCCGGATTACCCGCGCTTCGAGATTGCGGAGAGCTTTTTTAACTCCGTGTACTGTCGGTTATTTGACCACCGCTCGCTTACTCCCGAGCGGCTTTTTATCTTTAGCTCCCAGCCAGAGCGCCGCTTTCGTACCATTCCACGCCCACTGGCGAAAGATTTCTACCCCGATCACGGCTGGGAATCTTTGCTGATGCGCGTTATCAGTGACCTGCCGTTGCGTCTGCGCTGGCAAAATAAAAGCCGTGACATTCATTACATCATTCGCCATCTGACGGAAACGCTGGGGACAGACAACCTCGCCGAAAGCCATCTACAGGTGGCGAACGAACTGTTTTATCGCAATAAAGCCGCCTGGCTGGTGGGCAAACTGATCACGCCTTCCGGCACGTTGCCATTTTTGCTGCCGATCCACCAGACGGACGACGGCGAGTTGTTTATTGATACCTGCCTGACGACGACCGCCGAAGCGAGCATCGTCTTTGGCTTCGCGCGATCCTATTTTATGGTTTACGCTCCGCTGCCTGCTGCGCTGGTCGAATGGTTACGGGAAATTCTGCCGGGAAAAACCACCGCAGAACTGTATATGGCTATCGGCTGCCAGAAACACGCCAAAACCGAAAGTTACCGCGAATATCTCGTTTATCTACAGGGCTGTAATGAACAGTTTATTGAAGCGCCGGGCATTCGTGGAATGGTGATGCTGGTGTTCACGCTACCGGGTTTTGATCGGGTATTCAAAGTGATCAAAGATAAATTCGCGCCGCAGAAAGAGATGTCTGCTGCTCATGTCCGCGCCTGCTATCAACTGGTTAAGGAACACGATCGTGTTGGCCGAATGGCGGATACCCAGGAATTTGAAAACTTTGTACTAGAGAAGCGGCATATTTCCCCGGCATTAATGGAATTACTGCTCCAGGAAGCGCCGGAAAAAATCACCGATCTTGGAGAACAAATTGTGATTCGCCATCTCTATATCGAACGGCGGATGGTGCCGCTCAATATCTGGCTTGAGCAAGTTGAAGGGCAGCAACTGCGCGACGCTATTGAAGAGTATGGCAACGCCATTCGCCAGCTTGCCGCCGCCAATATCTTCCCAGGCGACATGCTATTTAAAAACTTTGGCGTCACTCGTCACGGTCGCGTGGTGTTTTATGATTACGACGAAATTTGCTACATGACGGAAGTTAATTTCCGTGACATCCCGCCGCCGCGCTACCCGGAAGACGAACTCGCCAGCGAACCGTGGTACAGCGTCTCGCCAGGCGATGTTTTCCCGGAAGAGTTCCGTCACTGGTTATGTGCCGATCCGCGCATTGGCTCGCTGTTTGAAGATATGCACGCTGACTTGTTCCGCGCCGATTATTGGCGCGCCTTACAAAAACGTATCCGTGAGGGGCATGTAGAAGATGTCTATGCTTATCGGCGCAGGCAGCGGTTTAGCGTGCGGTTTGTATAAATCGGAGGCGAAAAGTTACCGCATTCCACCATATGCCAGCGTCACTTCCTTCGCCGCTTTAATCACCATCGCGCCGAACTCGGTTACGCGGTCATCGGTAATACGTGAAATCGGCCCGGAAATCGAAATTGCGGCAAACGGTTCGCGGTGCTCATCGAAAATACACGCCGCGAGACAACGCAGTCCCAGCGCATGTTCCTCATCATCAAACGAATAACCTCGTTTGCGCGTTTGCGCGAGATCTTCTTTTAAATGCACAGGAGAAACCAGCGTTGCGTGGGTATAGGCATGTAAACCTTTGCGATGCAGCAGCTTCGTCACCTGGTCTTCGCTCAGTTGGGCTAAAAAGGCTTTACCGGCACCGGAAGCGTGCATCGGTAATTTACCGCCGATAGGGGCGGACATACGCATCAGATGCGTACACTGTACCTGGTCGATAATAATCGCTTCGTGATCGCTTTGATCGAGCACCGCCATATTGACCGTTTCGCCAGACTCTTCCATCAGATTACGCAGAATAGGATGGACAATAGCTAACAAATTACGGCTCTGGAGAAAGCTGCTGCCGACCATAAAAGCATGTGCGCCTATCGCCCAGTGACCCAGTTCGCCAACCTGACGGACAAAGCCTTGTTGCTGCATGGTTGTGAGCAATCGATGGGTAGTAGAGTTGGGTAATCCGGCTTGTTGCGCCAGTTCGGTTAACGCCACGCTGCCATTGGATTCGGCAATCCACTCCAGTAATTTCAGCCCACGCGTTAAAGACTGAACCTGTCCAGTCGCAGGTGTGGTGGCAACGGCGGGTTTTCTGCCGCGTTTTGCGGGAATGGGTGCGACCATGACAGCCTCCTTTTTCTGTATTGTGGAAATCATTTTCATTTTTATTGTTAGCTAATGCAATAGTTACTGAACTGATCCGATGAGTTAATGTTGAACAAATCTCATGTTGTGTGGTGGTCGCTTTTACCGCAGATGCGTTTATGCCAGTATGGTTTGTTGAATTTTTATTAAATCTGGGTTGAGCGTGTCGGGAGCAAGTGTGAGCAGCAAAGTGGAACAACTGCGTGCGCAGTTAAATGAACGTATTCTGGTGCTGGACGGCGGTATGGGCACCATGATCCAGAGCTATCGACTGAACGAAGCCGATTTTCGTGGTGAACGCTTTGCCGACTGGCCATGCGATCTCAAAGGCAACAACGACCTGCTGGTGCTCAGTAAACCGGACGTGATCGCCGCTATCCACAACGCTTACTTTGAAGCAGGCGCGGATATCATCGAAACCAACACCTTCAACTCCACGACCATTGCGATGGCGGATTACCAGATGGAATCCCTGTCGGCAGAGATCAACTTTGCTGCGGCGAAACTGGCGCGTGCCTGTGCCGACGAGTGGAGCGCCCGCACGCCGGATAAACCGCGCTATGTTGCCGGCGTTCTCGGCCCAACCAACCGCACAGCATCTATTTCTCCGGACGTAAACGATCCGGCATTCCGTAACATCTCCTTTGATCAGCTGGTGGCAGCCTATCGCGAATCCACCAAAGCACTGGTGGAAGGCGGTGTAGACCTGATTCTGATTGAAACCGTCTTCGACACCCTCAACGCCAAAGCGGCGGTATTTGCGGTGAAAACGGAGTTTGAAGCCCTGGGCGTTGAACTGCCGATTATGATCTCCGGCACCATTACCGACGCCTCCGGGCGCACGCTCTCCGGGCAAACCACTGAAGCGTTTTACAACTCTCTGCGCCATGCCGAAGCCCTGACTTTCGGCCTCAACTGTGCACTGGGGCCAGACGAACTGCGCCAGTACGTTCAGGAGCTGTCGCGTATAGCAGAATGTTACGTCACTGCGCACCCGAACGCCGGGCTGCCTAACGCCTTTGGTGAATACGATCTCGACGCTGACACGATGGCAAAGCAGATTCGCGAATGGGCGCAAGCGGGCTTCCTGAATATCGTCGGCGGTTGCTGCGGCACTACTCCTCAACATATTGCGGCGATGAGCCGTGCAGTAGAAGGATTAGCGCCGCGCAAATTGCCGGAGATCCCCGTAGCCTGCCGTTTATCAGGCCTGGAGCCGCTGAACATTGGCGACGATAGCCTGTTTGTGAACGTGGGTGAACGCACCAACGTCACCGGTTCCGCTAAGTTCAAACGCCTGATCAAAGAAGAGAAATACAGCGAGGCGCTGGACGTGGCGCGTCAGCAGGTGGAAAACGGCGCACAGATTATCGATATCAATATGGATGAAGGGATGCTCGACGCCGAAGCGGCGATGGTGCGTTTCCTCAACCTGATTGCGGGTGAACCGGATATCGCTCGCGTGCCGATTATGATCGACTCCTCAAAATGGGAGGTCATTGAAAAAGGTCTGAAGTGTATTCAGGGCAAAGGCATTGTTAACTCTATCTCAATGAAAGAGGGCGTCGATGCCTTTATCCATCACGCGAAACTGTTGCGTCGTTACGGTGCAGCAGTGGTGGTGATGGCCTTTGACGAACAGGGACAGGCCGATACCCGCGCGCGGAAAATCGAGATTTGCCGTCGGGCGTACAAAATCCTCACCGAAGAGGTTGGCTTTCCGCCGGAAGATATCATCTTTGACCCGAACATCTTCGCGGTCGCAACCGGTATTGAAGAGCACAACAACTACGCGCAGGACTTTATCGGCGCGTGTGAAGACATCAAACGCGAACTGCCGCACGCGCTGATTTCCGGCGGCGTTTCCAACGTTTCCTTCTCGTTCCGTGGTAACGATCCGGTACGCGAAGCTATTCACGCAGTGTTTCTCTACTACGCCATCCGTAACGGTATGGATATGGGGATCGTCAACGCCGGGCAACTGGCAATTTACGACGATCTACCCGCCGAGCTGCGCGACGCGGTGGAGGATGTGATCCTCAACCGACGCGACGATGGCACTGAGCGTTTACTGGAGCTTGCCGAGAAATATCGCGGCAGCAAAACCGACGACACCGCTAACGCCCAGCAGGCGGAGTGGCGCTCGTGGGAAGTGAATAAACGTCTGGAATACTCGCTGGTAAAAGGCATTACCGAGTTTATCGAGCAGGATACCGAAGAAGCCCGCCAGCAGGCTACGCGCCCGATTGAAGTGATTGAGGGCCCGTTGATGGACGGCATGAACGTGGTCGGCGATCTGTTCGGCGAAGGAAAAATGTTCCTGCCGCAGGTGGTCAAATCGGCGCGCGTAATGAAGCAAGCGGTGGCGTATCTCGAACCGTTTATTGAAGCCAGCAAAGAGCAGGGCAAAACCAACGGCAAGATGGTTATCGCCACCGTGAAGGGCGACGTCCACGATATCGGTAAAAATATCGTTGGCGTGGTGCTGCAATGTAATAACTACGAAATTGTCGATCTCGGCGTGATGGTGCCTGCGGAAAAAATTCTCCGCACTGCCAAAGAAGTGAATGCCGATTTGATTGGTCTTTCGGGGCTGATCACGCCGTCGCTGGACGAAATGGTTAACGTGGCGAAAGAGATGGAGCGTCAAGGCTTTACTATTCCGCTATTGATTGGCGGTGCGACGACCTCAAAAGCGCACACGGCGGTGAAAATCGAGCAGAACTACAGCGGCCCGACGGTGTATGTGCAGAACGCTTCACGCACCGTTGGCGTCGTGGCGGCGCTGCTTTCCGATACTCAGCGTGATGACTTTGTCGCTCGTACCCGCAAAGAGTACGAAACCGTGCGTATTCAGCACGGGCGCAAGAAACCGCGCACGCCACCAGTCACGCTGGAAGCGGCGCGTGATAACGATTTCGCTTTTGACTGGCAGGCTTACACGCCGCCGGTGGCACACCGTCTCGGCGTGCAGGAAGTCGAAGCCAGCATCGAAACGCTGCGTAATTACATCGACTGGACGCCGTTCTTTATGACCTGGTCGCTGGCCGGGAAGTATCCGCGCATTCTGGAAGATGAAGTGGTAGGCGTTGAGGCGAAACGCCTGTTTAAAGACGCCAATGACATGCTGGATAAATTAAGCGCCGAAAAAACGCTGAATCCACGCGGCGTGGTTGGTCTGTTCCCGGCAAACCGTGTGGGCGACGACATTGAAATCTACCGCGACGAAACACGCACCAATGTGATCAACGTCAGCCACCATCTACGCCAACAGACGGAAAAAACCGGCTTCGCCAACTACTGCCTTGCGGATTTCGTGGCACCAAAGATTTCTGGTAAAGCGGATTACATTGGCGCATTTGCCGTGACTGGCGGGCTGGAAGAGGACGCGTTGGCAGAAGCGTTCGAAGCGCAGCACGATGATTACAACAAAATCATGGTGAAAGCCCTTGCCGACCGTCTGGCTGAAGCCTTTGCGGAGTATCTCCATGAGCGGGTACGTAAAGTTTACTGGGGTTATGCGCCGAACGAGAACCTCAGCAATGAAGAGCTGATCCGCGAAAACTATCAGGGAATCCGCCCGGCACCAGGCTACCCAGCCTGCCCGGAACACACGGAAAAAGCCACCATCTGGGAGCTGCTGGAAGTGGAAAAACACACCGGCATGAAACTCACGGAATCTTTCGCGATGTGGCCTGGTGCTTCAGTTTCGGGTTGGTATTTCAGCCACCCGGACAGCAAGTATTACGCCGTGGCGCAAATTCAGCGCGACCAGGTGGAAGACTATGCCCGCCGTAAAGGCATGAGCGTTGCTGATGTTGAACGCTGGCTGGCGCCGAATCTGGGGTATGACGCGGACTGATTCACAAATCTGTCACTTTTCCTTACAACAAACAGGGCGCTCAATGAGTGCCCTGTCTCTTTATTAATATGAAACACTTATACTGGTCTTATATCGAACCGGAAAAGCGCAGCTCGCCCCCTTCGGTATCTGTTTCAGGAGCATATAACGATAAGGAGAACCTGAACTCGTGTTAACACTGCTTCACCTGCTTTCTGCCGTCGCCCTGCTGGTCTGGGGGACTCATATTGTTCGTACCGGCGTAATGCGCGTCTTCGGTGCGCGCCTGCGTACCGTCCTCAGCCGGAGCGTCGAAAAGAAGCCGCTCGCCTTTTGCGCGGGGATAGGCGTTACCGCACTGGTACAGAGCAGTAATGCCACCACCATGCTGGTGACGTCGTTTGTCGCTCAGGATCTGGTTGCCCTTGCACCCGCGTTGGTCATTGTGCTGGGGGCAGATGTCGGGACGGCTCTAATGGCGCGTATTCTTACCTTCGATTTATCCTGGCTGTCACCGTTACTTATTTTTATCGGCGTGATTTTTTTCCTCGGACGCAAACAGTCGCGCGCCGGGCAACTGGGGCGCGTCGGTATCGGTCTTGGGCTGATTTTGCTGGCACTGGAGTTGATTGTGCAGGCAGTAACGCCGATCACCCAGGCTAACGGCGTTCAGGTGATCTTTGCCTCGCTGACTGGCGATATTTTACTGGATGCGCTGATTGGCGCGATGTTCGCCATTATCAGTTACTCCAGTCTTGCCGCCGTACTGCTGACCGCCACCCTGACCGCCGCAGGCATTATCTCCTTCCCGGTGGCGCTCTGCCTGGTCATCGGCGCTAACCTCGGCTCCGGCCTGCTGGCGATGCTCAACAACAGTGCCGCCAATGCCGCTGCACGTCGCGTGGCGCTGGGTAGCCTGCTGTTTAAGCTGGTGGGAAGCCTGATTATCCTGCCGTTTGTCCATGTTCTGGCTGAATCCATGGATAAACTGCCTTTGCCAAAAGCGGAACTGGTTATCTATTTCCACGTCTTCTACAACCTTGTGCGCTGTCTGGTAATGCTGCCATTTGTTGACCCGATGGCGCGGTTTTGCAAAACGATTATTCGCGATGAACCCGAACTGGACGCCCATCTGAAACCGAAACATCTGGACGTTAGCGCGCTGGATACGCCAACGCTCGCCCTGGCCAATGCGGCGCGCGAAACATTGCGCATCGGTGACGCAATGGAACAGATGATGGAAGGGCTGAATAAAGTGATGCACGGCGCGCCTCGTGAAGAGAAAGAGCTGCGCAAGTTGGCGGATGATATCAACGTGTTATATACCGCGATTAAACTTTACCTGGCGCGGATGCCAAAAGAGGAACTGGCGGAGGAAGAGTCTCGTCGCTGGGCGGAAATCATTGAAATGGCGCTCAATCTGGAACAGGCTTCCGATATTGTCGAGCGTATGGGCAGCGAAATTGCTGACAAATCGCTGGCAGCGCGGCGGGCATTTTCGATTGATGGGTTGAAGGAACTGGATGCGCTCTATGAGCAATTGCTCAGCAATTTAAAGCTGGCTATGTCGGTTTTCTTCTCTGGCGATGTCACCAGCGCCCGTCGTTTACGCCGCAGTAAGCATCGTTTTCGCATTCTTAATCGCCGTTATTCCCACGCTCACGTCGATCGCTTGCATCAGCAAAACGTGCAGAGTATTGAAACCAGTTCGTTACATTTAGGCTTGCTGGGAGATATGCAGCGTCTGAACTCGCTGTTTTGTTCGGTGGCTTACAGCGTGCTGGAACAGCCAGATGAAGATGAGGGGCGGGACGAGTATTAATACAGGAACCCTGTAGGCCTGATAAGACGCGTCAAGCGTCGCATCAGGCATTGTGTACAAGATGCCGGATAATGCATCCGGCAATTTACTTAAAAACGGTGCCCGGCTTCCAGCGGTACTGCTTCCTCACCCGCTTTAAACACATAGGTGGTATTCGGGCCGCCCAGCGTAGCGTGACCTTTACTCACCGTGATCCAGTTACCTTCCGGCAGACCAATAATCGTCAACTCTGGCGCAACCACCAGCAGTTCGCGAATACGCTGCTCGCGTGTTTCACCTTTGTGGCCTTCCGGCAGCGCGTTGGTGAAGTGCGGGTTGATTTGCAGCGGAAACAGATTTAGCGCATCGAAACCTTGCGGATCGACAATCGGCATATCGTTGGTGGTGCGGATAGTTGGGCAAGCGAGGTTAGCGCCTGCGCTCCAGCCAATATACAGCGCGCCGCGTTTCACCACGTCAACAATTGGTGCCAGCAGACCGCGCACACGACATTCCTTCAGTAACTGGAAAGTGTTGCCACCGCCGACAATCACGATTTCCGCATTTTCAATCGCGGCAACAGGATCGGCAACACTATGAATACCGGTGACAGAAACACCCAGCGGAGCGAGAACCGCAGCCGTTTTGGTGGTGTAATCATCCCAGGTTTGCGTTACGCCAGCGAAAGGAATAAACACCGCTGAACGGCGACCCTGCAACTGTTCAGCAATCAGCGGCAGCGCATGTTCCAGCCAGGCTTTTCCCGGCAGCGTCGAGTTACTCAATAAAAGCAGTTCCATTACTTCTCCGGTTAGTAAGAAATCACGGGAGCCATGCTACCACCGCGAATTTCACCACTTACTGACATGGCTCACGATGTTGTGTATTGCACCAGCCATTCTGGGGACGGTTGGCAAACAAGGCGTTGAGATTGATGACAGCGTAAGATGGCCTGATGCGCTACGCGTATCAGGCCTACCAGATAATTACAAAATATTGAATTTTCAATATTTTGTAGGCCGAATAAGGCGTTCACGCCGCATCCGGCATAAACAACGCGCACTTTGCCAGTAATCTGAGCGTCCTTTAAGGCGCTGATGTTTCTTATCCTTCTCGTGCAAATTGTGCCGCTTCAGCAATCAGCTGCGCATCGGGTCGCACGCCGGTATACATCGCGAATTGCTCGACGGCCTGTAAGGCTATCACCTCCGCGCCGCTGATCGTCTGCTTATCAAGCCGTTGCGCCAGGCGAATGAGCGGCGTTTCCGGCGGCAAGGCTACGACATCAAAAACGACGCTTGCCGTTGAGACCATCGCTTCGCTGAAGGCCAGCTCATGACTCTCTTTACTGCCCGTCATGCCAAGGGGCGTCACGTTGACCAGAATGTCGAAGGCGATACCTTCCGGCAGCGGTTGCCACTGAAACCCATACTGCTTCGCCAGCGTCGGGCCGCTCTCGCGGTTGCGGGCGGCGATGACGACATCCGTAAAACCCGCGTCGCGAAAGGCGGCAATCACCGCTTTGCCCATTCCGCCGCTGCCGCGAATCATCACGCGTGCGGTGGTATTAAACTGGTGGTGGGCTATCAGATTTTTCACCGCGATATAGTCGGTGTTAAATCCGGTCAGCTTGCCCTCGTCATTTACAATAGTATTCACTGAATCAATGACTTTTGCCGACGGATCGATAGCATCGAGAAAGGGCATACAGCTTTCTTTAAACGGCATCGACACGGCGCAGCCGCGAATCCCCAACGCGCGGACGCCGTTCACCGCCGCTGCAATATCCTGGGTAGTGAACGCTTTATAGATGAAATTCAGCCCCAGCTTTTCATAAAGATAATTGTGAAAACGCGTGCCGAAGTTGCCGGGGCGACCGGCAAGCGACATGCAGAGTTGAGTATCGCGATTAATCATGAGTA
Source organism: Escherichia sp. Marseille-Q3837 (assembly GCF_916618735.1). Classification (NCBI taxonomy): domain Bacteria; kingdom Pseudomonadati; phylum Pseudomonadota; class Gammaproteobacteria; order Enterobacterales; family Enterobacteriaceae; genus Escherichia; species Escherichia sp. Marseille-Q3837. Next base: position 1,234,627 of record NZ_CAKAKC010000001.1, read on the forward strand.
ATCGCCTCTGCATGAGCGAGCAGGTATTGCTCCGCTTCACCGGACCAGATTCCCTGATGACGCGCCAGAATCGCCGCCAGGCCTTCATCCTGAATCTGCGTGAGTGACGTCAGCGGCAGATATTTCCCGGTATACACCAGCTTTTTCCCGCCGCCGACGGCGGGCAATTCCAGCGTGGTTTCGCCCGCAGCATTCAGCCCAAGAATATGTGTAACCACTTTTGCGGCCTGCACTTTTTTCTCTTCGATCAGTTTGACCGCCGCGCGCATGTCATCGGTATTGCCGCCTGACGTGCCCACGTAATGGGTAAATGCATAATGCACATCGTAGAAATTAATCGGCGCGCTGAAGTGTTTATCCTGCGGCCCGGCGAAGAAGTTCAGGCAACCATCTGTCGCTAGCAAGGAAGAGGCGAGAGTCACCAGTCCTTCATTAGGCACAAAGACGAAAATATCATCGAAGCCGTGACCGCCACTCAGCGCCATTAACGTATCAAATGCTGCATCGGTGGCATTGAGATAATGAATCAGCGTTTGCGGCTCTGATGGATAGTGTTTCCGCGCATAGCTCAGCTTGTCGTTATTGGTATCAGTGACAATTAACAGCGACGGGTTAACCGGCCCATGCAGCGCATAATCAATCGCCAGCAGCCCCATCGGGCCAGTGCCGCCAAGGATCAGCGTCCGTCCCTGCGGGCGAATCCCCATCTTGTGGTTATAGGTGCCTTCCTGCAGATGATAGTTAGCGTTGAACGCGCCAATCACGCAGGAGAGCGGTTCAACCAGCGAGCCTTCAAAGTAGGTCTCGCCTTCGTATGCCAACAGACAATCCTGCTCCATGACTTCGTTGGGAATAACCACATGCGTTGCTTCGCCGCCCACCCACGGGAAGGAGTAACCGGGGCAGTCCGGGCGATCCGGCAGTTGCAGGTTGGCCTGAATCACATAGCGCTGGCCTGGCTGGAATTTGTGCTGCCACTTTTTACCGACGGCCAGAATATCGCCGCAAAACTCGTGGCCGATGATGATCGGGTTGGTCGCCACATCGTCGGGCACTTTTTTATGGTTTTCACCCAGGTTGGCCTCTTTCCAGGAAGAAAGACACAGGCTGTCGGTGACTACTGTCGCCAGAATTTCATCCTCCTGCATTTCAGGAAGGTCAAAGGTTTCCAGACGCAGGTCACGTTTACCGTAAAGACGCAGAGCTGTTGTTTTCATAAACCACCTCATGTTGAGCGATGGCCCCGGCAGTCGCGCCGGGGCGAAGAATCAGGACAGGAAGCCCAGCGCATTGCCGATAATCCCTAAGCCAAACAGGGCGAAGATCAGCCATACGGGGTTAATTTTTTTGTTGAGCAGACGCACCATTAGCAGTGTCAAACCCAGCGCCAGCAGGCCAGGGCAAAGCTGGTCAAGAATGTTCTGCACGGTCATGGTGACGGTGGAACCGTCTGCGGCAGGTGTTTGCGAGACGATCATCGGCACGTTGATTGATGTCCATTTGGTGACCAGCACTCCCATGACAAACAGGCCAAGAATCGACGCGCCCTCGGTCAGTTTTTGCAGCACATTCCCGCCCATATCGCTGACAATATTCACGCCTTTGCGAAAGCCGAGTTGTAGCCCATACCACTTCATCGCCAGACGCACCGCGTTGAAAATAAAGAAGAACAGCAGCGGGCCGAGAATGTTGCCGGACAACGCCAGCGATGCGCCGAGCGCGGCGGTAATCGGGCGCAGTGTTCCCCAGACCAGCGGGTCGCCAACGCCCGCCAGCGGCCCCATCAGGCCGACTTTGATGCCGTTTATTGCACCGTCATCAATTTCTGCACCGTTGGCTCGTGCTTCTTCCATTGCCGCCGTCACACCAATCACCGGGCCACAGGCTGCAGGCGTGGTATTGAAGAACACCAGGTGTCGCCTGAGCGCCGCAACCTGATCCTCTTTTAATGGGTAAAGTCGCTTGATGGCGGGGATCATGTCGTAGCAAAAACCCAGCCCGTGAATACGTTCAAAGTTAAAGGACGCCTGTTGCAGGTTGGAGCGCAGAAACATGCTCACCAGATCGCTGCGTGTAATTTTTCTCTGTTCCATGATGGCTCCGTTAATCGTCAAGTTGGTCAAGGGCGGTGGAGGCGGTGGCCTGGAGTTGAGGTTCAGCTTTACGCCACTGTGGATTTAGCTGGATGTAGACCAGGGCCATGATCACGCCGACGCCACCGAACGCCAGCAGACTGAGATCGAGGTAGCCACCTGCGAGGAAACCGAGGAAAAAGAAAGGCATCAAATATTTCACGCCCATCATACGTAGCACCATGGCGTAACCGACCACCACGATAAAACCGCCAGCAATCTGTAGTCCTCGGGTCACAAATTCGGGAATGGCGTTTAACATATTGCTGACCATATCGGCGCTGACGAACAGCGAGACAATCAGTGCCGGAATAGCAACGCGCAGCGCCTGCACGCCAAGCGCGGAGACATGCAGAATATCGAGAGTGCGAAACCGCGCCTCTTCCGCTGCTTTATCCGCCGCGTGCTGGAACACTACGGTGATGGTACGGGCAAACACCGTCAGCACTTGGCCTGCCGCAGCCACAGGCAACGCGATGGCGATTCCGGTGGCGATGCTTTGCTGACCAACGATAACCAGAATGGCGGAGATTATGCTGGCGAGTGCAGAGTCCGGAGATTGCGCCGCGCCGACGTTCATCCAGCCGAGAGCTATCAATTCCAGCGTGCCACCGAGCATAATTCCGGTTTTTAAATCACCGAGAATTAAACCAATCACCGTACAGGCAATTAACGGGCGGTGAGTCTGAAATTCATCCAGCACGCTGCCCATTCCGGCAATACAGGAAAAAAGAAATATTGCAATGATTTGTAGGGTACTTATTTCCATTATTTATCACCTTTTAAGTGTCGTCATCCCTGCCTGTTAAAGCATATGTACACAGGCGCTATTATTTAATTTGCGACTAACTGTTCTTTTATTTTGTCGAGAATATTAACGGATGGGTCGGAGGCCACGACGCGTAAATCCAGTTTCACGCCCTGTTTATCCAGCGCATAAAATGCCTGTATATCGTCTTCATCCAGTGAAACCGCTTTGGTTAATTGTTTTTTACCCGGCCGCCAGGCCATTCCGCCAATATTCAGGGTATCGATTTTCACCCCCAGCCTAACCATCGCTAAAGCATCCTGTGGTCGGGTAAAGAGATAAAAAACAGTTTCATCTTTATATTGTGGGTTGTGATACACAGCGACGGCTTTTTCAATATTCACCACGTTAACCTTCATTCCCGGTGGTGCGGCCTGACGTAATAATGTCCGGCGGACTTCATCGTTATATACGTCGTCATTACAGATAATAATCCGTTGCGCGTTGGCCACTTTTGACCAGACGGTGGTGACCTGACCGTGGATCAGACGGTCATCTATGCGAGCCAGCGTAATGTTCATCAAAAATCCTCCTCGGTCGTTTCAAGTTGTTTCCAGACGACGCAGGTTTGTTGGGCAATTGTCAGCAAGTGATCGCAAAGTTCATCGGCGTTCATACTGCTCTGGTTATCCACCAGTTCCAGAGCCAGCGGCAGAGAAAGGCCGCTGATTACCCGCAGACGAGGATTGCGCATCGCAAGCATCGCTGCCGCATTCCACGGGCTGCCGCACTGTAAATCCACGGCAATCAGCCACTCATCTTGATTGTGAATGCTTACTAACTTTTCCAGCTTTGCTACGATGTCTCCGGCGTTTTCACCGGGCACAAATTCAACGGCTTCAACATTGGCGTTGCCGTAAACCATCTGAACCGATTCCAGCATGGCGCAAGCTAATTTGCCGTGGGCACAAAAAATGGCGTTGACCATAAAGCCTCCTTATCCGCGTGTTTTGCCGCCCGCAATGTTAGTGGTTACTCCGGTGATGTAGCTGGCGCGTTCAGACAGCAGATAACAAACAAAATCAGCGACTTCTGCTAATCTTCCGGCGCGCCCAATAGGAATGGCGTTTTTGGTATAGCCTTCACGCAGCTGCTCGACGGTGATATTGCGCGTCCACGCCAGCGCCTCTTCATATTCCGGCGTGCGTAGCCCGGTTTTTTCCAGAATCCCCGGCGCGATACCGACTACACGGATACCGTGTTTACCCAATTCTTTTGACCAGGATCGCGTGAAGCTATTAAGCGCGGCTTTGGTAGCGGCGTAACAGCTTTGGCCTTCTGAGCCTTCCAGTCCACTTTCTGAGGAAACATTCACAATCACGCCATCATGTTGTTTGACCATCTGTCGCGCCACCGCCTGCGACATCAGAAAAACGCCTTTCTGGTTGATATTGACCATTTTTTCGAATGCAGCTTCGTTGAGTTCATACTGCCCGGCAGGCGCTTTCTCATCGACCAGTAGACGCGGGAAATTGACCCCGGCGTTATTGACCAGACCGTCGATGCGATCAAAACGCTGGATAATTTCCGCTACCGTATGATTTACCTCTTTGGCGCTGGAAATATCGGTCGGCCAAAACTGATAGCCTTTATGACCTTCATATTGACCATCGCCACCGTGAATATCTACCATCTGTACATTTGCGCCTTGTGCTAATAATTCCTCTACAATCGCCAGACCAATACCGGATGCGCCGCCGGTGACGATAATGATTTTATCCTGCAAATTTAACCACGTTTGCATAACAGACTCCTGATTTTAGATAATAGGGACCCGCCGTAATTTTTATTACGGTAAACATCGGGAAGATTTTTATTTCAGTAATAGTTCAGCTGTGCTGCTATTCGTTACCAGACAATTAATATATTTTCCACGCAGTGCACCAACAATTCCGCTGTATTTTTCTTCACTCATGGCAATGCCAATGGAATATCGTGCCTGCTTTAATTTATTCATTTCGATAGAGAGTGTTTTTTCGCTCATATTCGTTTCAACCATTGCGCCGTGAATATCAAAAAAGCGCGAGCAAATATCGCCAGCAACCTGGCGGGCATTCAGGTCGTCACTCTCTTCACCACCATAAAACGCATGCCAGTTAGCGCCGTCGCGAATGGCCGGTGAGCCAATTCCCACCAGGGCGACATCCAGATTATCCCAGTAGGCAGAGATGGTTTTAAAGTGCTGAGACTGCATGATCCCATTACGAATTAATGGGTTATCCAGCAGAGCCGGAAAATCCGCGAGATGCGATTCCCCTTTCAGCTTCGCTGCCGCGCTGTAGGTTAATGTGTTTACATGATAGCGGCTTTCGAGTTTACCGGACGGTCCGCCAATAATTGGTACGCAGATTAACTGCCGCGATTGCCCCGCCTGCGGTAAGTTTTCAACCAGTGCGCTCACCGCGCGACCCCAGGAAAAACCGACAATATCGCCAGGCTCCAGCAAGCGATCCAGCAGTTGCGCGCCGTGTAACCCCATCATCGCCAGTTGAGTCTCTTCATCCTCATCATTTCCCGACACCACCACAACGTCTTTCAGGCCAAACTTTTGCTTCAGTTGCTGCTCCAGCCAGAGATTTTCGTTGTAGTCATAGTTGATGGCGATGGTGACAATTCCCTGATCGCGGCCTCGTTTAAGCAAGCGGCTGATGGTGGTGCGGTAAATACCCAGTTCGCGCGCAATTTGCGCCTGCGTCATATCCTGTTCGTAATAGAGTTGGGCAATCTTCACAATCAAACGGATATCGTCACTGTTTTCCATCGCCGCCTCCTGATTTTGCACATTTGTGCAAATACGCTTTTTAACCACTTGATCTGATATAACTCCATCATGGTGGCCTTTAAAAGTGATTTTTCACTCTTTGTTTGGGCTGGAATGGCGCTTTATCTTGCACATTTGTTTCTCTGCGTAGTAGTCGTCAGCACAGGTGTGCAAATATTCGTAATATATTGATTATCCTGGTTTTCGCCAGGCAAATTTGCATCGGGCTTCTGGTGACACTTTTGTGATAAAAGGCGCGGCAGATCACATTTAATTTCGACGTTGCTGCATAACCCTGTTTTTCCCCGTTAAGAGGTACGGTATATTCCGCGTTTTACAGGAGAATTTATGCTGCCCGACTCATCAGTCCGTTTAAATAAATACATCAGCGAAAGCGGAATTTGCTCACGCCGCGAAGCGGATCGCTATATCGAGCAAGGCAATGTGTTCCTTAATGGCAAGCGTGCCACCATTGGCGATCAGGTGAAACCCGGTGACGTTGTAAAAGTAAACGGTCAACTGATTGAGCCACGGGAAGCCGAAGATTTAGTGCTTATCGCCCTGAATAAACCTGTTGGCATTGTCAGCACCACCGAAGATGGCGAGCGAGATAACATTGTCGATTTCGTTAATCACAGTAAACGCGTCTTCCCGATTGGTCGCCTGGATAAAGACTCTCAGGGACTGATTTTCCTCACCAATCACGGCGATCTGGTGAATAAGATCCTCCGTGCGGGTAATGACCATGAGAAAGAGTATCTGGTGACGGTGGATAAACCGATTACCGATGAATTTATTCGTGGCATGGGCGCAGGCGTGCCGATCCTCGGGACGGTGACCAAAAAATGCAAAGTCAAAAAAGAAGCGCCATTTGTCTTTCGCATTACCCTGGTGCAGGGGCTGAACCGACAGATTCGTCGCATGTGTGAGCACTTTGGCTACGAAGTGAAGAAGTTGGAACGCACACGCATCATGAACGTCAGCTTAAGCGGCATTCCACTGGGCGAGTGGCGCGATTTAACTGACGATGAACTCATCGATCTTTTTAAGCTCATCGAAAATTCCTCTTCCGAGGCAAAACCCAAAGCGAAGTCCAAACCGAAAACGGCGGGGATCAAGCGCCCGGTGGGGAAGATGGAAAAAACGGCGGAAAAAGGGAGTCGCCCGGCATCAAACGGGAAGCGTTTCACCTCGCCGGGGCGGAAGAAAAAAGGGCGTTAATCAGCGTCTGCCGCGCGTCGATGTATTTGCCGACCAACTGAATGACGCTTCAGGGTCCGGTTTGTAAGCCTGCTTTTTCTTCAACTGGCGGGCTTTTTTCGCCTCAGCCTCACGCTCAACCATCAGCTTATCAATGTACTCTTTTTTAATGCTGTTGGTTTCGGCATTGGTCAACACACGACCATGCGCAATACGCGCCCGATCCAGTAGCGTCTTTAATTCGCGCTGTTCACGCTCGGTCATCTCTTTTTGTGTAATACGGGGGAGTGCCATGATGGTGCCCTCAGTGAGCCAGAATGTTCAGTGTACGGGAATTTACCCCAGAGCAGAATAGGAGAATGAGTCAGGATGTTTTTTTTTGAAAAAATTATCCATTTGACTGTTTCTTTTAATTCGTGGCTTCAGATCTGGTTGTGATTTTAGGATAAACAGTAATATACCGGGCATACAGCCCGGTATTGTTTTTATCCATATCAGTAATATTTTTTTCAAAATAAAATTCGTCACTAAAGTTCTAATTAGAGCAGTCAAACCAATTGCTAATTACAGTTTCAAACTTGTGAGTAACTTGCCACCATAAATAATTTTCTAGGACAAATTGTTTTCCGTGATGGGCAATACTAAGTAAATCAGGATTGTTAAGTGTTTTTTCTATATCCACAGCAATCGTTTCTGGTGTCATCGGCTCTTGCAGGTGATAGCCAGTATCTTTATCTTTTACAAATTCTATCATTCCACCTCGAGTACTCACCAGTACAGGTTTACCTGCGCTCATAGCTTCTATTGCCACCATACAAAATGGCTCCTGAAATTGAGATGGAATAACAACTAAATCAGCCAAAGAATAATAGCGATGCATTTCCTCAGGAGCGACACCTCCTAACATATGGCAGTGTGAACCTAGTTGTTTTGCTAATTCTCGAATTTTCTGTTGGTAAATTCCTTTTTCCCCCTTACTTTTGCTCGCATAATCCCCTATAACAACCAGTTCTATATCATCACGGGTTCTGATGAGTAGTTCAAACGCCTGTAAAAGTAACATCAATCCTTTTTCAGGAGATATTCTTCCCGCATAAAATACAATCTTCTTGTCAGGGGGTATGTTCAGTTCAGAACTGTTGATTTTTACATGGTGCTTATCCGTATTATATGGATCTGTTCCATTTGGGACTATAGCGATATCTGCATCAGGAAGAAACCCCTGATAATAGTCTTTTAAATAGTTACTGGGGACGAGCATTTTGACATTAACATCCATTCCTTTTGGCTCATAAGCGTTATGCATATGCATCACTATTTTTGCATGAGGTGAACGCTCACGAATCTGGCGATATAATTTCATGCTATTATGTACAACGATTACACTGTTATCCGTAATATTGAAATCGTTAGCGACATTCAAAATTCGTTGAGAATAAGGCAGGGGATCTATACGCGTCAATTTCTGAAATATGCGTTTATAAATTCGACTGAACCCGATGCGATGAATTGAGCATCGTTCACTGACAGTGGTGATATCAGAATAACCTTCTTCTTTTATACAAACAATTCTATTCGGTATTCTTGTCATCTTAGCAACCTGATAAATCCAGGTTTCTACAGCAGCTGCGCAACGTGGAGGAATGGAAAAAATTGGCGTAACAGTGAAAATTATTTTATCAACCATGACGTATTATCCTTTCTATTGTTATTTTGCTTTATTGAATTTTTATAAGCAAATGAGGAATCAGTGTATATGCATAGTATGTGAATGTTATCCTACTTAAGCCTCTATCTTTGTGGCGTGCCAGCGGCAACGTGTTATCTGACTCATTTTTATTAGTGATAACCTTACTTTTCCAGAGGAGTGAGATAGTAAACACGCTGTTTCCTCGCATCGTCTATGAGGGTATCAAAAGGACAAACTATATTTGAAGTGATTTATAACGCAATATATTTATGTTTAAAAATTGCTTTTATTCTTCACGTGAATGCTTTGTTTGGGATGATATTTTTTATAAATATGTTATACCTAATTCTAAATAGCCAAGCGGAATAGTTCTCCATTTTCGGTCAGCCCTTTCGGGGTAAGGCACAGAGACCATTTTCTCTGTCTAACCGTGCTTGCATTGGGGAGGTGTCCATATAAGCTATTTAGAGTATATAAGGAACCGGGCATTGTGCCCGGTGTGATTTACGGATGGGATTGCCAGCTACTTACTAAGGCATACAGGTGATTTGGTGAGTATCGCCAGCTGTCTTTTAATTGCAGGAATTCAGCACAAAATTCACTGCAAAACAGGTGATCGCACTGTTCTTTATTGCCGGTGATAATTCCTAAGGCTCCGCGCCAGTCGTATTTTTTGCCATCATGTTTATGGAAAAACGTTTCCACGTCCTGAAGGCAGGCCTGGAGCGGCAGCATATCCCACTTATCTGGCGGTAAAGGCATTATCTTTCCCCGAACGCCGCGATCGCGTAGTGATGCAGAGTAACAAAGGTAACTCTTTTCACCATGCTTAACGGCTAATTCACAGTGGGAATAACTACCACGTGTCACTTTACGGGTAAGCCAGTCAGCCAGTCGGGCAACACCACGGTGCTCTGTTCGACCCTTATAACAAGCGAGCCAGACAGTGGTTTTACTCATGGTTGCCAGCCTGTGGAGTAATCGTAGTCGAGCACCGCCTGAATATCGTCCAGTGCTTCCACCGCCGCGATATGGTGCTGGGCGTTGGCGAATAAGCGCATATCGTGATCCATTGTTACCGATTCAAACTGGGCGGCGATTTCGTTGGTTAACTCGATCAGACCGTCATTTTTAGTTTTCCACATTAAACCTGGCGGAATTTTTTTCTCCGCTCCCATTTTAGTGAGTGAAAGCTGTTGGATACGGCTATTTGTATCACTGTGGAAGTGATGGTCGTTGATGATGATGTAGTTGGTTTTGATGGTATCGCGTTGATTTTTGATTGCAGAGTATTTCGCCTCTTTAGCATCGGTTATAGATGGTTGCCATTTTTCACCATCCCAACGTTCAAAAGAACCTGATGGGGCAATGATGGTGACAGTTTCAGGTAATTGACCCAATTCTTGAATAATAAGCTGACTACCATCAACTTTGTTATAAACAGTTTGCCCGCGATGATCTTCAATGAGCTCCCATTTTTCATTCACCCAAACAGGAGTAAAACCTGAAACCTTTTCGGGTGGTGAATTTAATGTGCAATGATTTGGCAAACCTGTATTAGGTGCAATGTATGCATCAGACTCACCGATATATTCTTGGGTGTCTTGTGAAAAATTATAAACAGTCAGTATTTGAGCTTCATCGGAAAATGTAAAAGTATTCATGCTAGTCTCACAATATAATTGAATGCGATATTTCTAACGGTGTTTTCGGTATTGCCGGTATTATTAATGGTTATAGAGTGGTTATGGGCCCCAAGTGCAATTGAATGTGAATGGGTACCAATTGAAAGTTCATGTGTATGGCTACCCAATGCGATAGTATGTGCATGGATACCAATGGCTGTAGTATGAGAGTGATCACCTACTGCATCGGTATTAACAAAATCATAACGAGAGTCACCGATAGAATCAGCGGTTAGTGCATTGCCACCGTAATCAGCATCACCTTTACATGTTATTTGATGTGAATGGCCACCTGTGCTGGTCGACGATTTACTTCCGTGATTGAACGACGATGTTGTCTTAGAGCCAAGATCAGAGGCAGATACCGTTTTGTTTCCAAAATCAAAAGATGATGTTGCTTTTGTCCCTAAATCCGTACTAGAAATACTGCCCGTATGGTTGTGCGATTTAACCCCATCCAGTTCAGTAGATAATATATTACGCCCACTGCTGGTTTTCCCTTTAATTATCCATCCACGCATATCAGGGATGACGCCAGACGGATATGCAATTGCCAGTTTGGGATATGAGGCTTTATTAAATGTCTGACCTGTCATCAGGGCGTAGCCAGAAGGTACAGAATCAGACGGCCAAGGAATAGGCATCCCTACAGGGCAGCTTTCCGCAGCACTAGCCTTATCATACGCCGCCTTCACCGCACTCGGCGTAGCCGCCTCCGTCGTACTGTTGCTATCCGTCGCATTACTAAGCTTCACAATCCCTTTTTGTGTCAGGGTGCCGTCCGGAATACCCGTAATCTGCCCCCAGGGGTGTGTATGACTACCCGCAGCCTTACCGTTCGCCAGGTCATACGCCGCCTTCACCGCGCTCGGTGTCGCCGCCTCTGTCGTGCTGGTGCTATTGGTCGCGTTATTAAGCTTCACAATCCCTTTTTGCGTCAGCGTACCATCCGGTATATCAGTAATCTGACTCCAGGTATGACGATGATTTCGAGCCTCAATCATTGCCGCTTTCACCGCTTTTGGCGTAGCCGCTTTGGTTTCGTCATCACTGTCAGTGGCGTTACTTAACTGCGTAAAGCCTTTTTGCGATAACGTAGCATCAGGGTGATTAGTCGAACGTTCATGTTCATCCAGTTGCGAATCAACATAATCCCGTGTTGCCAGCACAATACTGGGATCAACGGTGAGCGTTACCGCTGCCGTATTGGAAACTTCCATAATGAGACGAATGCAAACTTGCTTACCGCTGCCGCCGGGTAATAGCGGTTTATACGACTCCGGGAATTTACCGATAGCAATGAGTTCACCATCGGTATCAAAAACACCGACTTCACGTACATACCAGCCGCCGATATTTTCTGGCAGTACAAGTTCCGCAATTAACCAGTTAGGATTATTGGGCGCAACTGTTAATGTATTTAAATCACCGCGCCATACTTCATGGCGTAATTTAGTTTGGCTGACGGTGGGTTCATAATATTGCCCTCCGCTGTCGCCAACAGCCATTTTTTGTAGATGAAGCTGTTTTTTATCCGCCAGGGCATTGGCAATTTTTGCCATCCCTCTGTCAGTGAGTAGAGTATAAAACTCATTATCCATAATTACTCCGGGTAAATATATGTAATTTCAAGGCTCCATTGCCCTGCTCCGTAATAGATTGATGTGTTTTGCTGTACTTCCCGTATCTGGAAAGGTAAAACCGTCGTCAGTTCACCACCATAAAGCGCACAGCCAATAACAGGAATAGCACTTTGGTTAATGATCCAGACGATTAATGCTTCCAGTTTTGAACGTGTATTTTTATATTCATGAATGAGTTCTACCAGATTATTGAAAAGGTTTTCATCCATGCCTTTATCCACCAGCTCTATATCAACCTTAAAAAAATAAGCCTTCCCCTCATATTCAAACCATTCTGAAATAGTTCCTGGTAGAGAAAGTATTTCCAGTACCCGCCGTACCGCCCAAATCGTTCCTTTATATTTATGCAGCTCAATGGCTTGCTTAATTAACTCTCGCTTCTCCCGTTCATCAGTGGTAAATAACCAACCTTCCAGCCCCTGAACGTGAAATTGTTCTGCAAGGGCAGGTAATGCCGAAGCATCAACCAGGTCTACCAGATAAACCATCAACGCCGTCAGATCGAGTTGGGCAAAACGCTCGGCGGCGATATTTGCCAGAGTTGAAAAACGCTCATCGCTGGCAAGCGGCGGTGGCGGCAGCAATTTATCCATCGCTGACTCCGGCAATCGTGACGTCTATCGCGGTGCATTCCGCCCACTCATGCGCCCGCAAAATACGTTTTGTGGGCATGTTCAGCACAACGTCATAGACGCCATCGACCTGCAATACTTTGATTATCTGGTTTGGCACAATGTCCTGTCCCAGATGTGTCTGCCGCTGTTGCGTCCAGAGGCTAATTGCTTTACGCGCCGCAGCCAGCGTTGTCTCCTGATCGGCAGTGGTAAACAGTGTGAGCTGCGCACGGATCTCATACGGCACCCTAACGGCGCATTTCGCACTTACTTTGTCGGTCAGCGGACGTTTTTTCTCCTTACTAACCTCCAGTTCAATTTGCGCGAGCAGTTCCACGCCCGGCATACCATTCAGCGTTAGCGGGTAGATCTCCACGCAGCCTTCTGGTAATCCTTCGTCCGGCCCCAGGACCGCAACGTCAATAATCGACTGGCTTACGGAAAGCGTATGAAAGCGGTAGGCACCATAGCTACCCGCATTACTGAAACTTTCCGGCGCCAGTTGGATCCGTTGGCGCAGTGCGTCATCACTCTCTTCACCGCAGCCGCCCGTTGAAGCAGTCAGGTTGGTTACGTTGATATCGTAATAACCAATCCTGTCAACAAGGGCGCTAATTTGTGCAGGCTGCCAGCCATTGCCCGCTTCGCCTGTTGTCAGACTGGTGGCGGGAACGGCGATATGCAAACTTCCCGCCGGAATCAGAACATCTTCATCGGTAGCAAACATCACGCTGTCAGAGGCGCTGGCTCGTGTTCCTTGGGGGATCAGGATGTTGCTTGTATACGCATTGACTACCGAAAACTGCAACGTCGTTTTTGCTGGCTGCGCAGGTAAGCGGTGAACGCCCACCAGTTCCCCTAAATAATCCAGCATTGGCGCGCGGGAATACGCGACCAGGTTCTGTTTCGCCGCTTCCTGAATGGCGATGCGTACAAGGTTTTCACGATAGGCAAAAAGGTCAATCAGCAACCGCTCGGCCTGTGCCGGGTAGAGCTTTTTGCCGCTGGCATCTTCGTACTGCGCAATCATCTCGCTGGTAATTTGCGCAGGATCGCGGTCAATAAAATTGGGTTCGGCTATCGCCATAACACCTCCGTTGAGTTGATTACGCCGTCAGCGGCGCACCATTGCACACGTAACGTCAGATGTTCCCCGTCGATTACCGGTGTCACCTTCAGCAACCGGCAGCGCGCTTCCCACTGGCGAATGGCCTCTACCGACTCCCGTACCACATGCGGGATCGCCCGCTCGATGGGATAATCGATGTAGTGCCACAAGTTGCTACCAAACAGCGGTCTGTGGGGATCACTGCCGCGCGGTGTGCGCAGAATGATGTGTATTGCCTGGTGAATATCATCCAGTCCGCAGACGTATTCTTCAGGCCGCTGCAAGGCGGGTTGCCAGTGCAGCGTAGAGGGGCGTGTTTTCGTGTTCATGAGGGCATTTTCGCCCTGAACAGGCGGAGGAGATATTAAAGCGGTTTAGAAAACTGGTTGATTAAAAAGAGAAAACCCGCCATCAGGCGGGTTAAAAGTCAGTGTGAATGGTGGTTGGAGTTGCCACCGCTGTCCTGCAATGTGCCGCTGGCCTGCACGTTACCAATCACGTTGACATTGCCGGTTATCGTGGCGGCATTACCGATGCCTCCACTTCCTGCCATGCCACCCAGCCAGGTCAGTTTTTTCATCACCGTGACGTTGCCGGTAAAGGTACTGAGCGGTGCGTCTACCGTTACAGTCATCGCTTTAACATCCACCTTACTGGCTTCAATGCTGACATCGGTGGCTTTCACATCAACAGTGTCGGAAGTCACGGTGACGTGTTGGGCTTTAACCTCAACGTTGGGCGATGTCAGGCGGGTACGGTCGATAACCTCAATCACGATTTTTTCAATGCCGCCATTAATCGTAAGCTGGTGGGTGCTGCGGTCATATTCAAACGCTGCGCCATCGGAAAACTGGACATACCTTTTATCGCGCGATGCTACTGGCGCGGTATCTACCGTTGAATATACTGCGCCCAGCACTACTCCATCTTCACCGTTATCATCCAGCAGAACTTCCACCTGCTCTCCCATATCCGGTAGCCAGTAGTCTTTATTGTCCTGAGAATTGCGCTGCAGCACCGCAAGCCAGTTACTCTTCAGATTGTCACACTCTGGTAGCGTGACCCGCACCCGAACGCTGGTTTCGTCAATATCACTGATAATCCCCGTTTGCCGGGTTACTCCTTTCATATTGCCTCCTTACTGGCTGGTCGCTGGCCCGCGTGAAACGTCGATCTCAGTGGTATAGCCGCTGCGCACAAAACTGTGAGTAGATTTATCAATCAGCCACTGACCGGAAAGCACACCAAAATCGGTTAGCTCGATTTTATTGCCTGCCGTCAGTTCCGGGCAGCCCATCATCCTGAGCGTTCCGGTTTGTTGGTATTCGTTGTGGCTGTCGAGCGCGGCGTTGGCCTTTGCTTGTGCCGCGCCAACGTCCGGCGCCCGACTGTTCAGTTTTAGCGTGTCGGCACTGGTGCCGACTCCACGGGCAGACGGCTTTTGCTGGCTGTCGTGAGTGTAGATAACCAGTTCTTTTTTCTTACTATTTTGATGCTGTACGGTGGCGTTTTTGTAGATACGGTTAATGGTATCTTTGAAGGTGAAATGCGAAACGTCTTTGCGGTCGATCTTTTTCACCGGCGCCAGGCAGCGCAGCGTGGGTAAATGCGAAAAAATCAGCTCTTTGGTGGTCACCTTTAGCGCATAGCCATATTCGCTGGCCAGGCGTTTGAGAAATCCAACATCGGTTTCGCCGTACTGTGTTACCCGGTCAATTGTCAGAGGCTCGATTTTGCCCACCAGCGTCAGGCCGTGAGTTTGCGCGATACGGCTGGCGATGGCTGAAAGCGTTGTCTCTTCAAAGCCCTGACTATTACGGGTGCGCAGCGCCTGATTGACGGAAGTGGCGATGCCATCAATATTTACCGTGGAAGGTGGTGCTGAAATATCAATTTTATCAATGATATATTGACCACAATCGAGCAGTTTTTCCCCCTGATAACCCATGTGCAGCGCCAGCGTATCGCCTTTGCCGGGATACCACTCTTTTATCCAGCGTCCATCGGTGTCATCCAGTGTAATCGCGATGGTATCCGACTCGTTTTTAATACTGTCGTGATAACTGATACTGGTGACATAGGGCGTGATGTCATAAGTGATATCTTTATGCCCATACCAGAGGGTAAAAATGGGCGCGAGCGTGGCAAAGACGCCGCCAGTTACGCTTATCTCAGCCATGGTGGGATCTCCGATACGGTTTTGTTGACGGAAATGACTGGAATAATGAGCTGAATACCGGAAGGCAGTACCGGATAAATGGCGACATGTGGATTGGCGGCGATAATGCGTTCGTAAGCCAGTGCATCACCGTAGTAATGCCATGCCAGATTATCCCAGCGTTCGCCGTCGGTGGTGATATGTTCAAGGTATCGCATTACCAGCTCCTCGTAATGGTCGCGGCAGCAAGCCGAGTCACTGCGGGAATGGTTTGCTGTACCGTTGTACGTGCCTGCTCAACCAACGTTGTGGCTTTATCGAAAGTTGCTTCGGCGATGTCGCTGGTAATGTCGTCAAAAAGCGCCTGTGCATGGTCAACCAGTATCCCGGCGTCTTCGGCACAGTCGCGGATGCCCGGCATGTTACCTAGCAATGCTTTAATCTGCGCCGACAACGCTTTTGGTAATCCTGCCAGCGTTTGCAGATCCATCGGCTGTTTAAACAGGGTTTCGATGGCATCGATAGTCTTTTTCAACGACGTAATTATCTTTTCACACTTTTCTTTTAACGCTTTGGCCTCTTTAATCAGTGCTTTGAACTTTGCCACTGTTTTTTTAATATCTTCAATGGATTGCGCCAGTTCATCGAGCATCTCTTTGGCTTTGCGCATACCTTCTTCAATGGTGTTCAATATCTGATCCAACCAGGACTCCACCTTGTCCGGAAAATCGCTCGCCTTTTCGTCAATATTAGGCTCCTGGGTGGTAATCGCCGGGGGCAGGAGTGGGTTTTTCGGATCGCCGGTATACTCCTGGAGCGACATTGTTCCGCTTTGGGCAATGATATTGCCCCAGGGATCGGTGTGCTGGTGAGTGGCGGTTAACTCTGTAATTACAAACCAGCCGCGATAATCACCGTTGCCAAACACCAGCGCCATTGCTTTGTGGGCGAGCATGGCTTCACGCAGTCGATTCAGCTCTGTTGTGGGTTGGCAAAACTGGCTGTGCAGGGAAAATTCCAGCGCCAGCATGTCCAGCTTATCGCCAATAAACTGCACGCCAGGTTTGCCTTCAATACGGGCATGTGTGGCGTAATCCACGCCCATTGTGCTTTTAAAGCCATCCCAGAATGTGACAACTTTAAATTCAATCTCACCTAAAACGGCATACATCAGGCATACCCCCGGCGCTGTTGCTGCGCCATTACGTCGTTAATCATTCTTTCCAGTTCGCGTTTACTCATCGTCAACACGTTCTGAATGTCTTTAGTGGTGTTTTGTCCGTTACTCTGCACGGTAATTTGTGGCGAAAAATTCACCTGGACTTTTCCCAGGGAACGGGAGGGTAGCGTCGCCGGTTTGGTTACGGATTTACCAGGTAAAGAGGCCGACGCGGGTTTTGCCGCTGGCGCCGATGACGGCGTAGCCGTTTTGCTGGATGGCGCGAGTTGTTTGCCCACAGGCGGCGTTAAAAGCGCACCGGCAACGCCTGGAACAACGGTCGCGGGGGAGACTGATGCGGTATTAGTCGCGCCTGTAACAGCCGCAGCCGATGCTTCTGTGCTGATCCCCATTGTGGCTTTTAGCCAGTCTGGTATGGCGTTTTTGACCTGATCAATAATGCCTTTCAGAGCGGGGAAAGCATTCATTATGCCGTCGGCCAGACTACCCAGTATATTGCTGCCGAACTCGCTAAAACTCGCAGGCATCTCAACACCAAACCAATTCATCACACCGGAAAAGGCGCTGTAGAACAGCCCCAGTGGCGACCAGTCGAGAATCAACCGGCTAATACCAGCAATGCCGCCATCAAAGGCCGTGGTGATACGTTGCCAGATGGCGGAAAAGAACCTGGTGATAGGTTCCCAGTTGCGATAAATCAGATAAGCTGCGCCCGCAATCGCAGTGATGACCAGACCAATGGGATTCATCAATAACACCCGGCCTAGCGAGAGAACGGTTCGACCAACCAGTTTCAATGCTCCGATCAGGCCACGACCAAGCAGTTGCGTTAGCCATTTTGCGCCGCCACCCAATGACTTAACCGCCGATAGCACCTTACTTGCCGCGCCTCCGAGCGCCAGACTTGCCCTGACTTTCAGGAAGATATCGACCAGACGAATAAACGGCGAGGCGATGAAGTTCGCGCCCAGCTTTAAAACATTCAGCGCACCGTTAAACAGCCAAATCGCCCCGACGATTTTCGCAATGTTTTGCACCAGCGCCGGATGTTCGCGTAGCCAGGCGCTGAACTGGCGAATAACCGGCGCAAGGCTTTGCGCCAGCTCGCCAATCGCCGGCATAAGTTGTAAGCCAATGCTGAGCCATAAATCATTTAACGCCAGTTGTAACGCTTTAGTCTGTTCAATGGGCGAGGCCATTTGCGCAGAAAAGTCAGCGTTAATCAGATTCTTGCTGGTGGCTTGCATGGCAGAGGCTTTTAGCTGGCGATACTCTTCCATGTTCGCCAGCATAGGGGCCAGGAATTCCACCGTTTGCGCATCGCCGAACATTTCGCCCAGATTAAACTGCGTCACCATCGATTGCAGCGCAGTGCTGCGGGCAGATAAATCTTCAATCTGCATGGTGCGTTTGAAGGTGTCGAGGATCGCCGGATTCATCTTCTCAAGTTGCATTTGCACGATATGAGTCATGGCTTCGCTAACACCCATACCGTTTTGCTGATGCTCAAGCAGAGAACCTTGCAGATCAACGCCCTGGCTGGCGAACCAGCTATCGGTTTTTTTCGAAAAGGTGGTTTGCAGAAAATGGGCGAAATTTTCTGTCGCCGCACTGGCGCTGGCACCGTTTTTCATGGCGATCTGCATGGTTGCGGTCAGTTCAGCCATATCTTCCAGACCCTGAGCGCCGGTTTTACCTGCAAATTTCTCTATCCACTGCGTTTGTTCGGCAATGGCAGGCCCACCGCTTTTGGTAACGCTGTACATCATGTTTTGCGCGGCGTGGAAATTTTCCGGGGCAATATTCAGTCGATCATGAGTCGCGAGCGCGGCTTTCGCCCATGTTTCGGCGCTGTCGCGCGTGGCGGTGGCGGCTTTGGCGATCTCCGGCATATAGCGGTTGAGATCCTGCAAGGACGATATGTTGCCTTCAACTAAGGTCAGAGCGGCGGACTGTAACGTGGTCTGCTGCTGGTTAAAATCCATACTCCAGTCGCGCAGATTAAGGCTGAGCGTCTCGCGGGTGGCATCACTCATCCCGCCTTTGGTCGCCATATTGACCATATTGTCCTGAAACTCATACGGCAACTTCCAGTCGGGGGCTTCAACATTAAATACTTTGCTAAATTGCCCTGCAAATGTTTGGGTTTTCTCCATCAGATTAGCGCGGCTGCGGCTATTTTCCTCCAGGCGGAGAGCGGAATCGGCAAGCAGCTGCGTTAGTTTGATAACTGTCGCTTGCTGAGTAGAGAGAGTTAACAATGTTCTGGCGTTGAGTGAGCCGTAACGGGCTATTGCCTGCGTCAACGTCTCATTACGCGCCTGAAGCTGGGTAATAATATCGTTGGCCAAAATTGTTTCTCTTTAAATATTGATAATGGCCCGCTGGTTATTTTTCTAAAAAAAGGGGCAGGGAAGAAATAAACCTGACGGGCTTGGGAAACT
This sequence comes from Escherichia sp. Marseille-Q3837, assembly GCF_916618735.1. NCBI lineage: Bacteria > Pseudomonadati > Pseudomonadota > Gammaproteobacteria > Enterobacterales > Enterobacteriaceae > Escherichia > Escherichia sp. Marseille-Q3837. Next base: position 1,254,050 of record NZ_CAKAKC010000001.1, read on the forward strand.
CGCAGACATCAGGTCTGCGAGCCATATTCGATTTTTATTTGGGCGTTGGCTTCATCCAGCCAGTTGCTAAAGTCATCGACGGTAAGGGCGTCTATCTCATTGGGCGGAAAGCGAAACCATCTCGCCAGTAGCGCCATTGCCTGCCATAGCAGGGGAGGATTCTGTAACCACGCTAAGCATGGATTGAAATCGTTTCTGCAATGCCTGGTAATCCAGCAAATCCATTTCAGCTAAATCTTCTGGCACCAGTCCGGTCATTGCAGCCATTAGCGGTTCATCCCACTCTTCTGGTTTTTCGCTGATCCGGCGGGCGTTGCGCATATCTTTTACTTTCAGGCGACGTAATTGCAGAGTGTTAATTACGTCTCCCGCCGCTGAAGTAAACGGGAACTGTAAGATATAATGTTCTTTCATTTTGTATCCTTATTTATCATGCGGAAATCGGGGCCGTAGCCCCGAATAACTTAGCCACCGATGTTATTGCGATAGGTACTTAATTGATCCACGCCGTTAACGCGGAAAATATTCGCCAGGTAATCCAGCTCCAGCAGTGTTTCACCATCGACTACCTGTTTAATATAGGTACAACCAAAGGCGCTGCTGAATTCCGGGTTTTCATTTTGTTTAAATGTTCCCAGTGGATTCTTTTTAAACATAACAGTCAAATGAGTGACTAACGCTAATTGATTCGCTTTCCCCTGGGAGTTATAGCAATCAATACTGGAGCGGCACTGTAATGCTACCGCCTGCCACGGGTTTGCCGTTTTACGCATGACGTCCTGATAAAAGGAGTTCCATTTAATTTCCCCTTCCAGTTTATCGAAACCTGCCGGGAGCTCGATTTTACCGACCATGCCCAGTGCTTTATGCTCCTGCATAATTAAACTGACATCTGGTAATTTAATTTCGGTTGCACGACCTAACAGGTTATTACCATCGAGATAAATATTGGCATTGGTAATACGGTTAATTTGAATTTTTCCAGCCATTAGCTATTGCTCTCCAGAGAGACTAAATATTCAGAAGTAATTTCAGTTTCAAACGTCAGACGTTCCAGCGGCGGTGGCGGGGTGAATTTATAGCTCAGCAATAAATGCCCGGCGCTGAGTTCGGTCGGTGAATTTCGCGCCGGATCGTACCAGCACTCAAAGCCAAGCAGTGCGCCGTCGGCAATCAGCTTACGGCCCCAGGTATTTACCGACTCGGTCAGGGCATCAATTAGCGCCTGATTAATCGGCATATCGATATACTGCTGGCTGAAATAGCGGATCGACTCGTTAATCACATCGCCCGTGCGGCGAACGTTTTCAAAGTTACGCATATGGGTCACGGTAGGCCATGCCGCAGTGCGGTTGCCCCATAAACGCAGACCAGAGCCGTAACTATTGAAAACTGTGGTAATGCCGTTTTCGTTGAGCTGATTCACTTCACTTTGCGGGGCATCAACCATTGCGGAAAGTGAACGTTCGATACCGATAATGCCCTGAATTTCCTGGTTTGAGTTGCTCCACCAGAAACCTTTCTCCAGGTCTACTTTGGCACGCAGTCCGGCAGCGCGTGAAGAGAGCGGTTCGAGAACTTCCTGGTTGGTTGAGCCGTCATAAACTTTGACGTGCGGATAGCATAAACGCGCACGGTCAGAACTGGTGTTGAAGTTGATTGCGCCTTTCGAGCCGCGACCAGCCAGCACCTGCTGGAATGTAGTACCGATTGGGGCGTCAATGTAGGCGATAGCACCGAGTTTGTCCGCCTGAGCAATCAGCTCTGTGGTGACCGATTTTTGCGTACAGAAAACCGGAGCAAGCAGGATTTTGGCGTAGAAACCATACAGATTATAGGTGTCCTGTAGCAGTTTCATCCCCGTGCGATCGCCTGCGGTATTAACGGCGCCAATAATATCGGCTGCGGTAACTTTTGTTGGATCGGCCCATGAGTAATAGGCGCAAACTTTCGCTCCGGCAGGGATCTCAGTTTCTGCACGAGTGATTATTCCTGTTTGTTCATCAACATGAAACGCTGTGCTGCTATACGTGGTGGCTGATGTTGAAGAGGGTTTCAGGACAACATTACGCACCGCACTATGAGCCAGTTTCGCCTGGTTGTTGGAATCAAAAGTGATACTCTCATTGCTGATGCTGGAGCCATGTTTTACCGGGTCCAGTACGTTAATCACCACCACCGTACCAGCACCGTGGTCGTAAATCGCCTTCAGCGCCTGCGGGATCGTAAAGTTCGCCTGAGTCGAGCCAAACTGCGCGGCATCGCTTTCAGAAAGGCACAATGTTGGTTTGTTTACCGGACCGCATGGTGCACTACCGATTAAAGCGATTACAGCGGATTTTACCGCTTTAACCGGGCGCGGACCGGTTTCAATTTCAATGGTTTCGACACCGTGCAGGTAATTAGCTGCCATGTACAATTTCCTCTCCGTTATTTTGTTCTTCCTGAGTGATGACGGGAGTCAGATGATTGTGGGCAATCATGGTCATGACCCACTCGTTGTCTTCTGGCAGATCAATTTCACTGTTCGGCCACAATAAGATTTCTTGTCCGTCGGCAAGGGTGACGCCGCTTGCCGGGCCGTTGTAGATATATTTCATTCAGTTTCCTCGTAATTAACTTCAGTAAGCAGGGTAAGGTCCGCGCTTTCCCGTTTCGCGATAAACAGCGAGCTGGTCGCCATTTCCAGGATGTAGCGGCAGAAACCACCGCTCTCGCCTGCATTGATTTCTTTTTCAAGCCAAAGAAGACGCTCGCAATCAGGAAGCTGGATCCCCCCCAGTGCGCTGCGTATGCGATCCAGTGCGTTTAACGCGTCACAATTTTTGCCAACAATAACGGTGGCAGTTAAGCGGAGCGTTTGCTGTTGCACGAGAGCATCACTGCTTTCAGGCATGGCAAATAGAGAACCGCTATAATTAATAATTACTGTAACTTGCTGTGTCTGTGGAATATATTTCTGGGCATCGACCGATGAAATAAATACGTCCATTTCGGGATTCTGTTCACGTAATATGGTCACAACAGAATTCATTACAGATAAAATTTCCATATAGGGTGTTCCTTGATTATTGCTGATTCGTTAACGCTTACTCCGTTATCGTTGAAATGTATTCTGACGTAGTGAAGGTGAAGGTTCTTTTAATCTGCTTTAGAGAAAAAATTGAATTTAATAGCTACCACGTTGTAATAGCTCTATTTTGCTATATAAGGCATCCAGCTTTGCTTCTAATACTGCCTGGCCACGAAGATAATCTTCTCTGCGGACATAATGCAGCGGAAGCTCGGCACGAAATTCGAGAAATTCTCTTTCCAGTTTCGACCAATTTGTTTCTGATTCCCGGCGTGCGTTTTCCAGAGATTCAAAACGCTCATTAAGTCTTTTTTCAATTTGTGCTAACAGCAATTTTCCGGCAGCAAACATTAATCCAACGAAGGAAAGCATAAGGGAGATCACTTCCCAAAAATCGATACTGAGTTTCATCGGCCCCTCTGATTAGTGAAGACAGCTTGCCTGTCCCCAGAGTAAGTAGCGGGCGGCATGTTGATAGAGGATCATCTTCGGGTAGTGACGATTTTCTCGCCAGTTTGCGGCGCTACGCCCGGCGTTGACGTGTTCAACATGACCAAACCAGATAGTGGCATCTAACCCTTTGGATGCGGCCAGTTTTTTATCCCGGTTAACCCATCCCTGACCGCCGTTATAGGCGCTTAGGGTAAATGCCATACGCTGACAGTCATTTTTCGCAGAGATGTTTTTCCACAAATGCTGGTCATATTGCACCAGCGCGCGAATCGCCCAGGTTGGGTTATAGGGCTTATTTTCACGTAGCTGTGGATACAACTGGCTTATCCATGTCGCTGTGGCAGGCATAAATTGCGCCATACCCTGTGCGCCGACGGGGGAACGCGCCATTGGCTGCCAGGCGGATTCCTGGTGTAACTGCCCGGCGAAGTCCGCCACCGGGGCGTTCAGCCCCCAGACTTCTCGTGCAGTTCGAATCAGTTCGTTTCGCCATGCCAGAGATGCTCGCGGCGGTTCAGATGCGTTAAGCGGGAAGAACGCGAACAGAGTAATTAGCGCGAGAAATTTTACCTGCATCATTAAAGTCCTAACGCGACGGAAAGGCAGACGGCTGCAACGATGATAGCCCGACGAATCATTGCCGCCGCGCAACATCGCGCCTCTTCCCAAGGGCAAAATGAGTCAGGCCGCGCCCAGGGAAACAGACTGCGATCGAGCCAGTATCCCAGCACAGCGGAGAGCGAAACCAGGCTTAGTTTATAAATGACTACCGGGATCTGTGCGGAAGATGTCCAGCCGATCACGACAAACAGCGCGACGGAAGCGACCAGCCAGCCGGAAAGCCGGGGAAAAGTGACTTTTTTCATACGATATCTCCTGATAAGTGAGCGTTTAGTGTCGCCAGATCCCTCCAGTGAAGAATGAAAAAAGCTTTAATAAATAACTTTAAAAAATAGATCCTCTATAAATGAACATGCTCGCTAATAAATCCACCCATTAATAAAAGAGCAAAAGGTGACCTGGCGAATAAGCGCGTCATTATGCAGGGAAAAGAGGATGGTGGATCGTAGGAGTAGTCAGTAGTTATTTGATTTTTAAAGTTTGTTTAAGAAAGTTAGCGACTGTGAGGGAAACGATCTTTTTATACTACAGGTAAAAATAATACTGTATGTGTATACAGTATCGTGTAAAATGATACTCCAGTTGACAAGAAACGTAACGCAAACAATATATTTATTTTGTGAATTTATGGTGTTCATTAATATTAAAAATTTATATTTTTGGTGATTGTTTATTTGTTTGTTGAATGTATTGAGTAGCAGTAATGACAACTGCTTAGCGTATATCCGTGGTTTTACACGCATCGGGTCTTATTCAGGATGCAAGATATATGGAGATGAAAAATGATACGAAAATCAAAAGAGATGGCCCGGACACCGGAGATCATTAACGACCTGGCGTTTCATGCATCGCAAGTTCTGATTGAGAGCATCAATCTCGACAGCTCATCGGCGGAAAATGTGGGCTTTGCCATTGCTGACCGAATGATGCGTAACTGGGGGGGGCAAAGCATTTATTTCCCGAAAGGGATCTCTGGACGGGCGTCGGAGCGTGACTACCAAATCTATAGCGAGTGCGATGGTCGCAACTACGCCGAATTAGCGAAGAAATATAATCTGACGCTGCAATGGATTTATAAGATAGTGAAACGCGTACATGCGGAAAAGCAACAGCGCCGTAGTAATTCGTAATTGATCCGGCATGGTGAATAGCGACGTGGGTCGCTATTCACCTGTACTGGTCGTTTACTCAAACAAATTACTATGCAATGTCTGCACCACCTGTTCCGCATCAGCACCCGGCACCAGGAAGCACAGGTTATTGCTGGAAGCGCCGTAGCAAATCATGCGGATGTTGAACGGTTCCAGCACGCCAAATACTTCTTTGCCGACGCCGCAGGCTTTTGACAGGTCATTACCAATCAGCGCCACCAGTGCCAGGCCTTCTTCCACTTCCACGCGGCACAGCGCCGAAAGCTCCATCAGCAGTGATTGCGTCAACAATGTATCGCCAGTGGAAGTTGAACCAGTCGTATCAAGAGTTAATGCCACGCTCACTTCGGACGTAGTAATTAAATCCACCGAAATATTATGCCGCGCGAGGATACCGAAAACTTCCGCGAGGAAGCCACGGGAATGCAGCATATTCAGGCTGTGCAGGGTTAATAGCGTTTGTTTACGGCGCAGAGCCAGTGCACGGAACAGCGGTGGATTTTCGGTTTTATTACACACCAACGTACCGCCAGCACGTGGGTCTTTGCTGGAACCGACAAACACCGGAATATCGCTGCGCACTGCGGGCAGCAACGTCGCTGGATGCAGCACTTTCGCGCCAAAGGTCGCCATTTCAGCGGCCTCTTCAAAAGCGATTTTATCAATGCGTTTTGCTGCCGGCACCACGCGCGGATCGGTCGTGTAGATGCCAGGGACGTCAGTCCAGATATCAACGCGAGATGCGTGTAAGGCTTCCGCCAACAAGGCTGCCGTATAATCGCTGCCGCCACGTCCAAGTGTTGTAGTACGCCCTTTACTTTCGCTACCAATAAAGCCCTGGGTGATGACTAAACCTTCACTGAGCCGTGGAGTCAGATGCAACGCAGACAGTTCCGCGAGTGCAACAACATCTGGCTCCGCGCGACCAAACCGGTCGTTGGTGCGCATCACTTTACGCACATCAAACCACTGCGCCTGGACATCGCGTTCGCGCAGGATTTCAACAAATAGTAGAGTAGACATCAGTTCGCCGTGGCTAACCAGTTCATCCGTCAGAGCCGGAGATGTTGCCAGCGCCGCCGCTTCGGCCAGAACGGTAATGTTCTCCAACAAACGTTCAATCTCTTCACGGATGACGTTCGGGTAACGCAGGCGCTCCAGAATGGCGAACTGAATATTGCGAATAGCATCGAGTTTTTCGAAACGCTCAACCGGTTCCAGACCTTCAGCCAGTGCAACAAGTAGGTTAGTAATCCCCGCAGAAGCAGAAAGCACAACTAAACGAACATTCTCATCAGAAAGCACAATGTCGGCGCTGCGGTTCATGGCGTCGAAATCAGCCACGCTAGTACCACCAAATTTGGAGACAACAATATCGGGCATAACAACCTCGTGTCAGGGAATGAAAGAAGCGACCTTGGCACAAAGGCAAAATAGAAACCGGTGCAGGCGCAGACCGTATTTATAAATAAAAGGTGTAGGGGAGTGTGTCAACGCCGGGATTATGCGGATTATTCATGCAGCGGGCGTGGTCAGAAATTGTGCTTATAACGTCTATACTTTTTATCCTCTTCAGTAGTTAGCTGAGCTAACGGCACTAAAACCATCACATTTTTCTGTGACTGGCGCTACAATCTTCCACAGTCACAATTCTCAATATCAGAAGAGTATTGCTAATGAAAAACATCAATCCAACGCAGACCGCTGCCTGGCAGGCACTACAGAAACACTTCGATGAAATGAAAGACGTTACGATCGCCGATCTTTTTGCTAAAGATGGCGATCGTTTTTCTAAGTTCTCCGCAACCTTCGACGATCAGATGCTGGTGGATTACTCCAAAAACCGCATCACCGAAGAAACTCTGGCGAAATTGCAGGATCTGGCGAAAGAGTGCGATCTGGCTGGCGCGATTAAGTCGATGTTCTCTGGCGAGAAGATTAACCGCACCGAAAACCGTGCCGTGCTGCACGTGGCGCTGCGTAATCGTAGTAATACGCCGATTCTGGTTGATGGCAAAGACGTAATGCCGGAAGTCAACGCGGTGCTGGAGAAGATGAAAACCTTCTCGCAAGCGATTATTTCCGGTGAGTGGAAGGGTTATACCGGCAAAGCAATCACCGACGTGGTGAACATCGGTATCGGCGGTTCTGACCTCGGCCCGTACATGGTGACCGAAGCACTGCGTCCGTACAAAAATCACCTGAATATGCACTTCGTTTCTAACGTTGACGGAACTCACATCGCAGAAGTGCTGAAAAAAGTGAACCCTGAAACCACGCTGTTCCTGGTGGCGTCTAAAACCTTCACCACTCAGGAAACCATGACCAACGCCCATAGCGCGCGTGACTGGTTCCTGAAAGCGGCCGGTGATGAGAAGCACGTTGCGAAACACTTTGCGGCGCTCTCCACCAATGCGAAAGCCGTTGGCGAGTTTGGTATTGATACCGCCAACATGTTCGAGTTCTGGGACTGGGTCGGCGGCCGTTACTCTTTGTGGTCAGCGATTGGTCTGTCGATTGTTCTCTCCATCGGCTTTGATAACTTCGTTGAACTGCTTTCCGGCGCACACGCGATGGACAAGCATTTCTCCACCACGCCAGCCGAGAAAAACCTGCCTGTATTGCTGGCGCTGATCGGCATCTGGTACAACAATTTCTTTGGCGCGGAAACTGAAGCGATTCTGCCGTATGACCAGTATATGCACCGTTTCGCGGCGTACTTCCAGCAGGGCAATATGGAATCCAACGGCAAATACGTTGACCGTAACGGTAACGTAGTGGATTACCAGACTGGCCCGATTATCTGGGGTGAGCCGGGTACAAACGGGCAACATGCGTTTTACCAGCTGATCCACCAAGGAACCAAAATGGTGCCGTGCGATTTCATCGCGCCGGCTATCACCCATAACCCGCTCTCTGATCACCACCAGAAACTGCTGTCTAACTTCTTCGCTCAGACCGAAGCTCTGGCCTTTGGTAAATCCCGCGAAGTGGTAGAGCAGGAATATCGCGATCAGGGTAAAGATCCGGCGACGCTCGACTATGTAGTGCCGTTTAAAGTGTTCGAAGGTAACCGTCCGACCAACTCCATCCTGCTGCGCGAAATCACCCCGTTCAGCCTGGGGGCGTTGATTGCGCTGTATGAGCACAAAATCTTTACTCAGGGCGTGATCCTGAACATCTTCACCTTTGACCAGTGGGGCGTGGAGCTGGGTAAACAGCTGGCTAACCGTATTCTGCCGGAGCTGAAAGATGACAAAGAAATCAGCAGCCACGATAGCTCGACCAATGGTCTGATTAACCGCTATAAGGCGTGGCGCGGTTAATCATCGTGCATGTCTGATGCCGCTACGTAGGCCGGATAAGGCGTTTACGCCGCATCCGGCAACCGGTGCCTGATGCGACGCGGTCGCGTCTTATCAGGCCTACAGGTCGATGCCGATATGTACATCGTATTCGGCAATTAATACATAGCACGATTGATTAAATAACCTTAATAACAATGCCGACTATAAGTCGGCATTGTTCTATCAGATAAATCCTCTTGTCTGTGATTTAACGAAAATCATACCGTGAGGTTAATCCTAAAATAGATTTTTAGTCTGTAATCATTTCGGAAAATACGCAGGTCAATCGCTTTTGTGTTTATTTTAACCTCATGATTAACATAATTATTTATATATAATAAAAAATATATAATTGATATTTATTCCAATTATCCTAAAACCCCACCACTAATTCCTCGCGCCGTAATTCACATGCTTTAGTTGTGTATACTCGATCCCGCCCGAAATGTTTTTGGGTAAATCTCCATTCATTCAATGAAGGGAAATTGTTATGAGAAAAGTTCTGTATGGCATTTTAGCCATATCTGCGCTTGCGGCGACTTCTGCGTGGGCTGCACCTGTACAGGTGGGCGAAGCGGCAGGGTCGGCAGCAACGTCGGTTTCGGTGGGCAGTTCCTCCGCGACCAGCGTCAGCACCGTAAGCTCGGCGGTGGGTGTCGCACTCGCGGCAACTGGCGGCGGTGATGGTTCTAATACCGGAACCACCACAACCACGACCACCAGTACCCAGTAATAACGTATGTATCCCCAAAATAATTCGAGTTGCAGGAAGGCGACAAGCGAGTGAGTCCCCGGGAGCATAGATAACTATGTGACCGGGGTGAACGAGTGCGGTCACCGCATCTGCAGCTTGAAGTATGACGGGGATTAACCATAACCACACTCCGGTGTGGTTATTCTGCCCCTCTGGAGAAGAGTCGTGAAGCGACCTGCACTCATTCTTATCTGCCTGCTATTACAGGCCTGTTCAGCCACGACTAAAGAGCTGGGCAATTCACTGTGGGACAGTCTGTTCGGCACGCCAGGCGTACAGCTGACGGATGATGATATTCAAAATATGCCCTACGCCAGCCAGTACATGCAGCTTAATGGCGGGCCGCAGTTATTTGTGGTGCTGGCCTTCGCTGAAGACGGACAACAAAAATGGGTCACTCAGGATCAGGCCACTCTCGTCACACAACATGGTCGTCTGGTGAAGACTTTGCTTGGCGGCGACAACCTGATTGAAGTAAATAACCTTGCCGCCGACCCGCTGATTAAACCCGCACAAATTGTTGATGGTGCAACCTGGACGCGCACGATGGGCTGGACCGAGTACCAGCAGGTACGTTACGCCACCGCACGCTCAGTCTTCAAATGGGATGGCACCGATACCGTCAAGGTCGGCAGCGATGAAACCCCGGTTCGCGTGCTGGACGAAGAAGTCTTCACTGACCAGGCGCGCTGGCATAACCGCTATTGGATCGACAGCGAAGGGCAAATTCGCCAGTCGGAACAGTATCTTGGCGCGGATTATTTCCCGGTGAAAACCACTCTCATCAAGGCGGCAAAACAATGATTAAACAAACTATTGTCGCGTTGATTTTGAGCGTGGGAGCGTCATCGGTCTTTGCGGCGGGCACCGTCAAGGTGTTCAGCAATGGCAGCAGTGAGGCCAAAACGCTGACGGGCGCAGAGCATTTAATCGATCTGGTGGGGCAACCGCGACTGGCGAATAGCTGGTGGCCCGGTGCGGTGATCAGCGAAGAGCTGGCAACGGCAGCAGCATTGCGGCAGCAGCAGGCGTTGCTGACACGGCTGGCAGAACTGGCCACAGATTCCAGCGCCGAGGATGCCGCCGCGATTAACGCCTTACGTCAGCAAATTCAGGCGTTGAAGGTGACGGGCAGGCAAAAAATCAATCTTGATCCCGATATCGTCCGCGTTGCGGAACGTGGCAACCCGCCGTTGCAGGGCAACTACACGCTGTGGGTGGGTTCCGCTCCGTCAACGGTCACGCTGTTCGGGCTTATCAGTCGTCCTGGCAATCAGCCATTCACCCCAGGTCGCGACGTAGCGAGCTATCTCTCCGGGCAGAGCCTGCTTAGCGGTGCAGATCGCAGCTATGCGTGGGTGGTTTACCCGGACGGGCGAACGCAAAAAGCGCCGGTGGCTTACTGGAACAAGCGTCACGTAGAGCCGATGCCCGGCAGCATTATTTATGTTGGCCTGGCGGACTCCGTCTGGAGTAAGACGCCTGATGCCCTGAACGCCGACATTTTTCAGACTCTGACGCAGCGGATACCGCAATAATGAAAAAAAGACATCTGCTTAGCTTACTGGCGCTGGGCATTAGCACGGCCTGCTATGGCGAAACGTATCCAGCGCCCATCGGGCCGTCGCAATCGGATTTCGGCGGCGTCGGTCTGTTACAAACGCCCACCGCGCGCATGGCGCGGGAAGGGGAATTAAGTTTGAACTATCGTGATAACGATCAGTACCGTTATTACTCTGCTTCAGTGCAACTCTTCCCGTGGCTGGAAACAACGCTGCGCTACACCGACGTGCGCACCCGGCAGTACAGCAGCGTCGAAGCGTTCTCTGGTAATCAAACGTATAAAGATAAAGCCTTCGATCTCAAACTGCGTTTGTGGGAAGAGAGTTACTGGCTGCCGCAGATAGCGGTTGGTGCGCGAGATATCGGCGGTACGGGGCTGTTTGATGCGGAATACCTTGTCGCCAGCAAAGCCTGGGGGCCATTCGATTTTACGCTCGGCCTGGGCTGGGGATATCTTGGCACCAGCGGTAACGTGAAAAATCCGCTCTGTTCAGCCAGTGATAAATATTGCTATCGCGATAACAGCTACAAACAGGCAGGATCTATCGACGGCAGCCAGATGTTCCACGGCCCGGCCTCACTGTTTGGCGGTGTGGAATACCAGACGCCCTGGCAGCCGCTGCGCCTGAAACTGGAGTATGAAGGCAATAATTATCAGCAGGATTTTGCCGGGAAGCTGGAGCAAAAAAGTAAGTTTAACGTCGGGGCGATTTATCGCGTTACCGATTGGGCCGACGTTAACCTTAGCTATGAACGCGGTAACACCTTTATGTTTGGCGTTACGTTGCGCACCAACTTTAACGATCTACGTCCTTCGTACAACGATAACGCCCGCCCGCAATATCAACCGCAGCCACAGGATGCCATTTTGCAGCATTCGGTGGTGGCGAATCAGCTAACACTGTTGAAATATAACGCCGGACTGGCCGATCCGCAGATCCAGGCGAAAGGCGATACGCTGTATGTTACCGGCGAGCAGGTGAAATATCGTGATTCGCGCGAAGGGATCATCCGTGCTAATCGGATCGTGATGAACGATCTGCCGGATGGGATCAAAACGATCCGCATTACGGAAAATCGCCTTAACATGCCGCAGGTGACGACGGAAACCGATGTCGCCAGCCTGAAAAATCATCTCGTCGGCGAGCCGCTTGGGCATGAAACGAAGCTGGCGCAAAAACGCGTCGAGCCGGTGGTTCCGCAGTCCACCGAGCAGGGCTGGTATATCGACAAATCGCGCTTTGATTTCCATATCGATCCGGTGCTGAACCAGTCGGTTGGTGGCCCGGAAAACTTTTACATGTACCAACTGGGCGTGATGGGAACGGCGGATTTGTGGCTGACGGATCACCTGCTCACCACCGGTAGTCTGTTTGCTAACCTTGCCAACAACTACGACAAGTTTAACTACACCAATCCGCCGCAGGACTCGCACTTACCGCGCGTTCGTACCCATGTGCGCGAGTATGTGCAGAACGATGTCTATGTGAATAACCTGCAAGCCAACTACTTCCAGCATCTGGGCAACGGCTTCTACGGTCAGGTCTATGGAGGTTATCTCGAAACCATGTTTGGCGGTGCGGGGGCGGAAGTGTTGTATCGCCCGCTGGACAGCAACTGGGCGTTTGGTTTGGATGCCAACTACGTTAAACAGCGCGACTGGCGTAGTGCAAAAGATATGATGAAATTCACCGACTACAGCGTGAAAACCGGACATCTGACCGCCTACTGGACGCCATCTTTCGCTCAGGATGTGTTAGTGAAAGCCAGCGTCGGGCAGTATCTGGCAGGGGATAAAGGCGGCACGCTGGAGATCGCTAAACGCTTTGACAGCGGCGTGGTGGTTGGCGGCTATGCCACGATCACCAACGTTTCGAAAGAGGAGTACGGCGAAGGGGACTTCACCAAAGGCGTGTATGTCTCTGTGCCGTTGGATCTCTTCTCGTCTGGCCCGACACGCAGCCGTGCGGCAATTGGCTGGACGCCGCTGACGCGTGACGGTGGTCAGCAACTTGGGCGTAAGTTCCAGTTGTATGACATGACCAGCGACCGAAGCGTGAATTTCCGCTAAGCCGTGGGAAAGGTGCCAGTTTTCGCAATCACTGGCACCCTCATTCTTAATGGCCTGTCGAGCCATCAGGAACGCAGTTCACCCCCGGTTTGCGATCTGGTGTGTAAAGGCGAAAACATTCTGTCTTCCTGTCCGTCGATATCGGTTGCAGGTCTGATTGCCTGAGCGACTGAGCCATCATTGGGCTGGAGACATTGCTTTGCGGAAGGTCGGCTTTATCAGCAGTACCGAGCGGACCGGCAAAAGCAGGAAGAACAGAGACTGATAACAACAAAGCAGCAAAATAAGGCTTCATTTTTACCACCTTTATCAGGTTACGTTTCATTTGTTCCAGAGGAACATTGTCGATTTTTCGCGCTTTGCTGGTGGCCGGGAATCACCTGAATGGGTGATTTTTTGGGGCTGTGTGTCTTGCCGGATGCGCCGCCAGACGCGGCTTATCCGGCCTACGGGTAGGACGGATAAGGCGTTCACGCCGCATCCGGCGCTGGCGGGAGGCACCATCTAACACCAGGTTGAACAAAACATACACAAAAAATATAGATCCCCGTCACATTTTTGCGTTATACAGGAAGCTCGCCACTGAGTTGGAGGGCTGTTATGACGTCGTTATCTCGTCCGCGCGTGGAGTTTATCTCCACCATTTTGCAGACCGTTCTCAATCTTGGCCTGCTGTGCCTCGGCCTGATTCTGGTCGTATTCCTCGGCAAAGAAACGGTGCATCTGGCTGATGTGCTGTTCGCGCCAGAACAAACCAGCAAATATGAGCTGGTGGAAGGGCTGGTGGTTTACTTTCTCTATTTCGAATTTATTGCCCTGATTGTGAAGTATTTTCAATCCGGCTTTCACTTTCCCTTACGTTACTTTGTCTATATCGGGATCACCGCCATTGTGCGCTTGATCATCGTCGATCATAAATCGCCACTGGATGTGTTGATCTACTCGGCAGCGATCCTGCTACTGGTGATCACCCTATGGCTATGTAATTCGAAACGGCTGAAGCGGGAGTAAAAAAAGGCGCTCCAGGGAGCGCCGAATAACAGTCACAAGTTGGGATAACGTAAGTTGAGGGTGTAGCGGCATAACATTGGCAGAACAACATCTTTAACCTTTCACACCACCTGCCGTCAGGCCGTTGACCAGCCAGCGTTGAGCCAGCAAGAAGACGATGGTGATCGGTAATGCAGACATCACGGCAGCGGCGGCAAAATCGCCCCACAGGTAGTTTTGCGGGTTGAGGTATTGCTGCATCCCCACGGCCAGGGTGTAGCTGTTCACGTCACGCAGTAACAACGACGCGACCGGAACTTCAGTAATGGCAGCGATAAACGACAGGATGAACACTACCGCCAGAATCGGTACTGACAGCGGCAGCAGTACGAGGCGGAAGGCTTGCCACGGTGTCGCACCGTCCAGCGCCGCCGCTTCTTCCAGCGAACTGTCGATGGTTTCGAAATAACCTTTAATCGTCCAGACGTGCAGCGCAATCCCGCCCAGGTAAGCAAAGATAACGCCGCCGTGGGTATTCAGACCGATAAACGGAATGTACTCACCCAGACGGTCAAACAACGCATACAACGCCACCAGTGAGAGTACCGCCGGGAACATCTGGAAAATCAGCATTCCTTTCAGCAGCGTCGCTTTGCCTGGAAAGCGCATACGGGCAAAAGCGTAGGCGCAGGTGGTGGAGAGCGCCACGATACCAATCGCGGAAATCCCGGCGACCTTTACTGAGTTCCACAGCCACAGCAATACCGGGAACGGCGGTGGCGTAATGCGACCATCGGCCTGTTCAACGCTAAAGCCTAACGCCAGTTTCCAGTGATCCCACGAGATTTGCTCCGGGATCAGGCTGCCGGTCGCGAAGTTCCCCTGACGCAGCGAGATTGCGACGACCATCAGCAGCGGGAACATAATCGCCGCGATAAAAAGTAGCAGTAGCAGGTGAGTAATAAACAAACGTGCTTTTTGCGATTTCGGTTGGACCATTGCCATTTTTGTTATCTCCCTTAATCAAACTTCATTCGCGTGGCTTTCAGGTTCACTATCGCCAGCGCACCCACCAGCAGGAAAATCAGCGTGGCAATCGCTGCTGCCAGACCGAAGTCCTGACCTCCGCCACCTTCAAAGGCGATACGGTAGGTGTAGTTAACGAGCAGGTCGGTATAACCGGCTGGCGTGGTGGTGCCAAGACGATCCGGGCCACCGTTGGTCAACAGTTGAATCAGCACGAAGTTGTTAAAGTTAAAGGCGAAGCTGGCGATCATCAGCGGTGTCAGCGGCTTGATCAGCAGCGGCAGCGTGATTTTAAAGAAGTTCTGGAATGGACTTGCGCCATCCATCGCTGAGGCTTCATACAGGTCGTCAGGAATCGCTTTCAGCAAGCCCATGCAGAGGATCATCATGTACGGATAACCCAGCCACGTGTTGACGATAATCAGCATCGTCCGTGCGGTGGTCGGATCGCTAAACCAGGCGGGCTTCACGCCAAACAGCGCGCTCAACATCATGTTGATTTCACCGAAGCTCTGGTTAAACAACCCTTTGAAAATCAAGATTGAAATAAACGATGGCACCGCGTAGGGCAGAATCAGCAGTACGCGATAGACCGCTTTGCCGCGCAACGCTTCCCATTGCACCAGACAGGCCAGCACCATGCCGACTGCAACCGTTAAAAAGACAGTGATCAGTGAGAACATCACGGTCCAGACGAAAATCGCGAGGAACGGTTTCTGAATGCCTTCGTCGGTGAAGACGCGGGTAAAGTTTTTCCAGCCGGTAGTCACGGTGTAACCGGGGCTGAGTTTGTCGTCGCCCCAGTTGCCATCGGCGGTGATGGACTGGTAAAAGCCGGTCTGGTCATTCGGGCGATATTTGACGCCACTCTGGTTATTGGTCAGCGTACCGTCATCGCCCAGTGTGTAGAGCGGTTGTGTGCCAGAGAACTGGCGCAGGGAGCTCATCATCACTTTGTTGTGATCCGGGAGGATGGCGGTAATGTTGCTCAGCGCCTGACGATTTTGGGTAATCACGCGCAGATTTGCGCGCTCGCCCTCAGGCTGTGTGGCACTTTCTTTCAGTTGCAGCTTTTGCTCGCCGCCAAATTTAAAGGCATCGGAGAGATAATGCTTACCGGTTTCGCCATCGGTGAGCGCCAGTTGCCACTCATCACCTGCCGGATAAAGCCCGAAGTTATAGGTTTTGCCCGCTTGCCAGGAACGATCTAACAGAACTTCCTGGGCGCGTTCAAAAGTTAGCTGGTTAGTGCTGCTGTAGTTGGTAAAAGCAATGGCGATGGTGCAGACCAGAGGGAAGAGCACGAACAGCCCCATTCCTGCCATTCCCGGATAAACATAGCGCCAGGCGTAGGCTTTCCGGTTGGCGAAAATATACAGCCCCGCAGAACTTAAAATCAGCGTGGTAATGGCGAACAGGTACTCCCCTTGTGCGTACATTAAAACAACAAGGTAACCCACCAGCAGGCCAAGCAGACCTAACACTGACCATTTCAGCGCGTCGCTTTGCCACCAATGTTTCTTTTTAATGACATCCATGGGGTTCTTCCTCATTCCTGGACGGATAAATGATTACACCGCATCCGGCAACAACCGCCTGATGTGGCGCTGGCGCGCCTTATCAGGCTTACGTACAGTTCGTTTTTCCAGGTCGGATGAAGCATTTACGCCGTATCCGACAACAACCGCCTGATGCGACGCTGACGCGTCTTATCAGGCCTACATATGCTTCGGTTTCGTAGGCCGGATAAGGCGTTCACGCCGCATCCGGCATTTCACAGCATTACTTGGTTATACGACCCTGCGCATCTTTCAGCGCGGCATCAACAGTTTGACGACCGCTGGCGGCGTTGATCACTGCGGTACGCACGGCATACCAGAAGGCCGACATCTGCGGGATATTCGGCATGATTTCACCGTTCTTGGCGTTATCCATGGTGGCGGCAATGCGTTGATCTTTCGCCAGCTGATCCTGGTAAGACTTCAGCGCCACGGCGCCCAGCGGTTTATCTTTATTTACCGCTTCCAGCCCTTCGTCAGTCAGCAGGTAGTTTTCGAGGAACTCTTTTGCCAGTTCTTTGTTCGGGCTGGCAGCGTTGATACCTGCACTCAGAACGCCAACGAACGGTTTGGAAGGTTGTCCCTTGAAGGTCGGCAGCAGCGCCACACCGTAGTTCACTTTGCTGGTATCGATGTTGGACCATGCCCACGGACCGTTGATGGTCATCGCCGTTTCACCTTTGTTAAAGGCCGCCTCTGCGATGGAGTAATCAGTATCCGCATTCATGTGTTTGTTTTTAACCAGATCAACCAGGAAGGTCAGACCCGCTTTTGCGCCGGCGTTATCCACACCAACGTCTTTCACATTGTATTTGTCATTTTCATACTTGAACGCATAACCACCGTCGGCAGCAATCAGCGGCCAGGTGAAGTACGGTTCTTGCAGGTTGAACATCAGCGCGCTCTTACCTTTCGCTTTCAGTTCTTTATCCAGTGCCGGGATTTCTTCCCAGGTTTTTGGCGGATTCGGCAGCAGGTCTTTGTTATAAATTAGCGATAACGCTTCAACGGCAATCGGATAAGCAATCAGTTTGCCGTTATAACGTACAGCATCCCAGGTAAACGGATACAGCTTGTCCTGTAACGCTTTGTCTGGGGAGATTTCAGCCAACAGGCCAGATTGGGCATAGCCGCCAAAGCGGTCGTGCGCCCAGAAAATAATGTCCGGACCATCGCCAGTGGCCGCAACCTGGGGGAATTTCTCTTCCAGCTTATCTGGATGCTCAACGGTGACTTTAATTCCGGTATCTTTCTCGAATTTCTTACCCACTTCTGCGAGGCCGTTGTAGCCTTTATCGCCGTTGATCCAGATTACCAGTTTACCTTCTTCGATTTTGGCGAGAGCCGAGGCGGAAAACATCATCGTCGTCAAAACAGATAATGCGAGGATGCGTGCACCTGTTTTTATTTTCATAATCTCTGGTCCTTGTTGGTGAAGTGCTTGTGAAAACGCCTGAACGGACTCTAGTTTCTTTATACGGCAACCTCTTTCCATCCTCCTTGCCCCTACGCCCCACCTTCGTTTTATGTGATCTGCATCGCAGAAACGGCAGTATTGCGGTAAGGCGCACACAAAATTGCCATGTTTTTTGCAAGCAATATCACGAATTTCCTTACTTTCCCTCGGATTAGTATGCAGACCCCACCTTCTCATCCTCCCGCCTCCTCCCCCATAAAAAAGCCAGGGGGTGGAGGATTTAAGCCATCTTCCGATGACGCATAGTCACTGCATCATGAATGTTGCTGTCGATGACAGGTTGTAACGAAGGGAGAAGGGCATGGCGAGCGTACAGCTGCAAAATGTAACGAAGGCCTGGGGGGATGTGGTGGTATCGAAAGATATCAATCTCGACATCCACGAAGGTGAGTTCGTGGTGTTTGTCGGACCATCTGGCTGCGGTAAATCCACTTTACTGCGCATGATTGCCGGTCTTGAGACGATCACCAGCGGCGACCTGTTCATCGGTGATAAACGAATGAACGATACCCCGCCAGCAGAACGCGGCGTCGGCATGGTGTTCCAGTCCTATGCGCTCTATCCCCACCTGTCTGTGGCAGAAAATATGTCTTTTGGCCTGAAATTAGCAGGCGCAAAGAAAGAGGTCATCAACCAGCGTGTTAACCAGGTGGCGGAAGTGCTGCAACTGGCGCACTTGCTGGATCGCAAACCGAAGGCGCTCTCCGGCGGACAACGTCAACGTGTGGCGATTGGTCGTACGCTGGTGGCCGAGCCAAGCGTGTTTTTACTCGATGAACCGCTTTCCAACCTTGATGCCGCGCTACGTGTACAGATGCGTATCGAAATTTCCCGTCTGCATAAACGCCTGGGGCGCACGATGATTTACGTCACCCACGACCAGGTCGAAGCGATGACGTTGGCCGATAAAATCGTGGTGCTGGACGCCGGTCGCGTGGCGCAGGTCGGGAAGCCGCTTGAGTTGTATCACTATCCGGCCGACCGCTTTGTCGCCGGTTTTATCGGTTCACCGAAAATGAATTTCCTGCCGGTAAAAGTGACCGCCGTTGCAATCGATCAAGTCCAGGTTGAGCTGCCGATGCCAAACCTCCAGCAGGTATGGCTGCCGGTTGAAAGCCACAACGTTCAGGTCGGCGCCAACATGTCGCTGGGCATTCGCCCGGAACATTTACTGCCAAGCGATATCGCCGACGTCATCCTTGAGGGGGAAGTTCAGGTGGTCGAGCAGCTCGGCAACGAAACGCAAATTCATATCCAGATCCCTTCCATTCGTCAAAACCTGGTGTACCGCCAGTCTGACGTGGTGTTGGTAGAAGAAGGTGCCACATTCGCTATCGGCCTGCCGCCAGAGCGTTGCCATCTGTTCCGTGAGGATGGCACTGCATGTCGTCGACTGCATCAGGAGCCGGGCGTTTAAGCACCCCTAAAAAAGACACAAAGCCTGTGACAGGCGATGTGAAAAAAGAAAAGCAATGACTCAGGAGATAGAATGATGATTACTCTGCGCAAACTTCCTCTGGCGGTTGCCGTCGCAGCAGGCGTAATGTCTGCTCAGGCAATGGCTGTGGATTTCCACGGTTACGCTCGTTCCGGGATCGGCTGGACAGGGAGCGGCGGTGAACAACAGTGTTTCCAGACCACTGGCGCTCAAAGTAAATACCGTCTTGGCAACGAATGTGAAACTTATGCTGAATTAAAATTGGGTCAGGAAGTGTGGAAAGAGGGCGATAAGAGCTTCTATTTCGACACTAACGTGGCCTATTCCGTAGCACAACAGAATGACTGGGAAGCCACCGATCCGGCCTTCCGTGAAGCGAACGTGCAGGGGAAAAACCTGATTGAATGGCTGCCAGGCGCCACTATTTGGGCCGGTAAGCGTTTCTATCAGCGTCATGACGTTCATATGATCGACTTCTACTACTGGGATATTTCTGGTCCTGGTGCCGGTCTGGAAAACATCGACGTTGGCTTCGGTAAACTTTCTCTGGCAGCAACGCGTTCTTCTGAAGCGGGCGGTTCGTCTTCTTTCGCCAGCAACAATATCTATGACTATACCAACGAGACTGCGAACGACGTCTTCGACGTGCGTTTAGCGCAGATGGAAATCAACCCGGGCGGCACCCTGGAGCTGGGTGTTGACTACGGTCGCGCTAACCTGCGTGATAACTATCGTCTGGTTGATGGCGCATCGAAAGATGGCTGGATGTTCACTGCCGAGCATACCCAGAGCATCCTGAAAGGCTTCAACAAGTTTGTTGTTCAGTACGCAACAGACTCGATGACCTCGCAGGGTAAAGGTCTGTCGCAGGGTTCTGGCGTTGCGTTTGATAACGAAAAATTTGCCTACAATATCAACAATAACGGTCACCTGCTGCGTATCCTCGATCACGGTGCGATCTCCATGGGCGACAACTGGGACATGATGTACGTGGGTATGTACCAGGATATCAACTGGGATAACGACAACGGCACCAAATGGTGGACCGTCGGTATTCGTCCAATGTACAAGTGGACGCCTATCATGAGTACCTTGCTGGAAGTGGGCTACGACAACGTCGAATCCCAGCGCACTGGCGACAAGAACAATCAGTACAAAATCACCCTCGCACAACAATGGCAGGCTGGCGACAGCATCTGGTCACGCCCGGCTATTCGTGTCTTCGCAACCTACGCCAAGTGGGATGAGAAATGGGGTTATGACTACAACGGTAGCTCCTCTTCCAACCCGAACTACGGCAAAGCTGTTCCGGCGAATTTCGAAGGCGGTAGCTTCGGTCGCGGTGATAGCGATGAGTGGACATTCGGTGCCCAGATGGAAATCTGGTGGTAATAGCAATATGTAGGCCGGATAAGGTGCTTGTACCGCATCCGGCAATCAACGCCTGATGCGACGCTGCCGCGTCTTATCAGGTCTACAACTGCTGCCGAATGTAGGTCGGATAAGGCGTTCACGCCGCATCCGGCATAAAACAGGTTGTCATTATTTATAAGGGGCGTAAGCCCCTCTGATTATCGGGTTAAGCGCGCTATTGCCTGGCTACCGCTGAACTCCAGATTTTGAGGTGAAAACAATGAAAATGAATAAAAGTCTCATCGCCCTCTGTTTATCAGCAGGGTTGCTGGCAAGCGCGCCTGGAATCAGCCTTGCCGATGTTAACTACGTACCGCAAAACACCAGCGATGCGCCAGCCATTCCATCTGCCGCGCTGCAACAATTAACCTGGACACCAGTCGATCAATCTAAAACCCAGACCACCCGGTTAGCTACTGGCGGTCAACAACTGAACGTCCCTGGCATCAGCGGTTCGGTTGCCGCATACAGCGTCCCGGCAAACATTGGCGAGCTGACACTGACGCTGACCAGTGAAGTGAACAAACAAACCAGCGTATTTGCGCCGAACGTGCTGATTCTTGATCAGAACATGACACCATCGGCCTTCTTCCCCAGCAGTTATTTCACCTACCAGGAACCTGGCGTGATGAGTGCAGATCGTCTGGAAGGCGTTATGCGACTGACACCTGCATTAGGGCAGCAGAAACTTTATGTGCTGGTCTTTACCACTGAAAAAGATCTCCAGCAGACGACACAACTGCTCGATCCGGCAAAAGCCTATGCTAAAGGTGTTGGTAACTCGGTGCCGGATATTCCAGACCCGGTTGCCCGTCATACCACCGATGGTCTGCTGAAACTGAAAGTGAAAACCAACTCCAGCTCCAGCGTGTTGGTGGGGCCGTTGTTTGGTTCTTCCGCTCCAGCTCCGGTTACGGTAGGCAACACTGCGGCACCGGCGACCTACACGGCACCAGCCGCAGCTGCACCTGCTCCGGCACCGGCGAAGAAAAGTGAACCTATGCTCAACGACACGGAAAGTTATTTTAATACCGCGATTAAAAACGCTGTCGCGAAAGGTGATGTTGATAAGGCGTTAAAACTGCTTGATGAAGCTGAACGCCTGGGCTCGACATCTGCCCGTTCCACCTTTATCAGCAGTGTAAAAGGCAAGGGGTAATTACGCCCCACAGTGCTGATTTTGCAACAACTGGTGCGTCTTCGGGCGCACCTTTTTTTCTCTCTCTCCTGTGATTGTTGCGTTATTGTTGCGTATTAGATCACTTAATATGCTTTACATCTCCCGTTAACGCTTTTCTGCGATACAATGCCTTTACGTTATGTAACGGAGAGTTCGGCATGTCACACCCCGCGTTAACGCAACTGCGTGCGCTGCGCTATTTTGCAGAGATCCCTGCGCTGGAACCGCAACTGCTCGACTGGTTGTTGCTGGAAGATTCCATGACCAAACGTTTTGAACAGCAGGGAAAAACGGTGAGCGTGACGATGATCCGCGAAGGGTTTGTCGAGCAGAATGAAATCCCCGAAGAATTACCGCTGCTGCCGAAAGAATCCCGTTACTGGTTACGTGAGATTTTGTTATGTGCAGATGGAGAACCGTGGCTTGCCGGTCGCACTGTCGTTCCTGTGTCAACGCTAAGCGGCCCCGAGCTGGCGTTACAAAATTTGGGTAAAACGCCGTTAGGACGCTATCTGTTTACATCATCGACATTAACCCGTGACTTTATTGAGATAGGCAGTGATGCCGGACTTTGGGGGCGACGTTCCCGCCTGCGATTAAGTGGTAAGCCGCTGCTGCTGACCGAACTGTTTTTACCGGCATCACCGTTGTACTAAGAGGAAAAAAATATGGAGTGGAGTCTGACGCAAAATAAGCTGCTGGCGTTTCACCGCTTAATGCGTACGGATAAGCCAATTGGTGCGTTACTGCTGCTCTGGCCAACTTTATGGGCGCTATGGGTGGCGACACCCGGTGTTCCCCAACTCTGGATCCTGGCGGTGTTTGTCGCTGGCGTCTGGCTGATGCGTGCCGCCGGTTGTGTAGTGAATGACTATGCTGATCGTAAGTTTGATGGTCATGTTAAGCGCACGGCAAACCGACCGCTTCCCAGTGGCGCGGTGACGGAGAAAGAGGCGCGAACGCTATTTGTGGTGCTGGTGCTGATTTCGTTCTTACTGGTATTGACGCTGAACACGATGACCATTCTGTTGTCGATTGCCGGACTGGCGTTGGCGTGGGTGTACCCGTTTATGAAGCGGTATACCCATTTACCGCAAGTAGTGCTGGGTGCGGCGTTTGGTTGGTCGATTCCAATGGCTTTTGCCGCTGTGAGTGAATCGGTGCCGTTAAGCTGCTGGTTAATGTTCCTCGCCAATATTCTGTGGGCGGTGGCTTACGACACGCAGTATGCGATGGTTGACCGTGATGACGACGTGAAGATTGGCATTAAGTCCACCGCGATCCTGTTTGGACAATACGATAAGTTGATTATCGGCATTTTGCAGATTGGCGTGCTGGTGCTGATGGCGATTATCGGCGAGTTAAATGGCTTAGGCTGGGGATATTACTGGTCAATACTGATCGCGGGCGCACTGTTTGTTTATCAACAAAAACTGATTGCCAACCGCGAGCGTGAAGCCTGTTTTAAAGCGTTTATGAATAATAACTATGTTGGCCTGGTACTGTTTTTAGGGCTGGCAATGAGTTACTGGCATTTCTGATGATGTAAAAAAGCCGGATGATCATGGTCATCCGGCTTTTTTTCTGTGAAATGCTGCCTGATGCGCTGCGCTTATCAGGCCTACATAACACATCGCAATTTATTGAATTTGCAGGTCATAGTAGGCCGGGTAAGGCGTTTTCGCCGCATCCGGCAACGCTCATCAGTTACCCTTCGCCCTGCGTCGCACTCTCAATCGTTAAGCGTACATCGGACGTAATCAACTCCGCGAGCAACTGATAAACCTTCATCGTTTCTGCCGGTTCGGCGTCGCCGCTGTCGCTGATATATCCTTCATCACGCAGCGTCAGCACCAGAGAACTGAACACCGCTTTGTCGAAGAACTCCGGTGCGTTGATGCCGTGCAGCACGGAAAGACGTTGTGCCACAGTGCGGCTCTCTTTCTCCAGCGTACCGCGATTGATCGACGGGTTGGCGCTCAACAGCCAGAAGGTAATCGCATAACGTTGCAGCGTTTCACGCGCGCCTGCGGCAAGCAACTGAAGCGTGCGGGAGTGCGCCGGATTGATATGTAACTCATCATCTTGCAGCGTAATCAGCCCCTGGCGTTGCATCTCATTCGCCAGCGCATCAATAACACCCGGCAACTCGTCACGCTCCCAGCGCAGGAACAGCTCCGCTTTTAGCATTGGGTAAAGCACATTGACGTGCTCCATCAACACTTCGCGGGAGATGTGCCGATGCTGCGTCACAATCGCTGCCATCAGCGAAGGCAGAACCAACATATGCGCAATGTTGTTGCGATAGTAGGTCATCAGCACCGCTTGCTCACGCGGCAGGATAATAATGTCGCCGATGGTGTCTTTCTCAACTTCAAACTTGTTCATTTGCAGCGCGTGATCAATCAGCTCACCGGCGCTGGCTGAAGGAACGGTAGAGTCCGTGGAGTAAGGCACGTTGCGCATCAAATCGAGATAACAATTCAGCTGCTCAGTCAATTGCTCGCGAGTGAGTGAACGCTGACGTGACGCCAGCAGCGCAGTACAGCACAGGTTCATGGCGTTAGCCGCGCCTGCGTTGTTAATGCGCACCATCAGATCGGCAGCAATGTTATTGACCGTCGGTGTTAACCAGGCCGGACGCACAGCTTCAATGGGATCAATAGATTCACGCCAGTCTGGTACGTGCTGATTGAGATAGGTCATCAACGGCATCGGTTCACCGAAGTTGACATAGCCCTGACCGAGATTACGCAGCTTGCTTAAACCGCGCAGCATCTGCGGCAGGC
Source organism: Escherichia sp. Marseille-Q3837 (assembly GCF_916618735.1). Classification (NCBI taxonomy): domain Bacteria; kingdom Pseudomonadati; phylum Pseudomonadota; class Gammaproteobacteria; order Enterobacterales; family Enterobacteriaceae; genus Escherichia; species Escherichia sp. Marseille-Q3837. Next base: position 1,278,955 of record NZ_CAKAKC010000001.1, read on the forward strand.
TCTCTTTCTCTTTCGTCGCGCCGCGCAGTTCTTTGGCGTAAGTACCCACTTCCATGACGTGCTCATAACCGATGTAGATCGGAATCAACGTAATAGGACGCGTACCGCCACGCAGCATCGCCTGAATGGTCATCGACAGTGTGCCGGTTTTCGGATCAAGCAAACGTCCTGTACGCGAACGACCGCCTTCCACAAAGTACTCAACGGAATAACCACGGCTGAACAGTTCGCCGAGATATTCACGGAAAACGGTGGAGTAGAGTTTATTGCCTTTAAAAGTACGGCGAATAAAGAACGCCCCCAGACGGCGGAAAATCGGCCCGGCAGGCCAGAAGTTCAGGTTGATCCCGGCGGCGATATGCGGCGGCACCAGCCCCTGGTGATACAGCACGTAAGAGAGCAGCAGGTAGTCCATGTGGCTACGGTGGCATGGCACATACACCAACTCATGACCGTCGTGAGCCAGCTGGCGAACGCGTTCGGCATTATGGACGTTGATTCCCTGATAGAGCCGGTTCCAGGTGAAGCCCAGAATACGGTCAGTCAGGCGGATCATCTCGTAAGAGAAATTCGCCGCAATCTCTTCCATCAGCGCAATCGCGTTCTGCTGCGCTTTTTCATGGGAGATTTTTTTGCTGCGCGCTTCATCTTCTACCGCTTTGGCAATTGCACGCGAGGCGAGCAGCTTATTGAACAAATCCTGACGAGCAGGCAAGCGTGGACCCACGGCAGCCAGACGCTGACGGGCAAAGTGCATACGCGCCACGCGCGCCAGTTTTTGGGCGATAGTTTTATCTGTGCCGTGTTCATCAGCCATGCGGCGTAGCGAAACTGACGGCGAGAAACGCACAAAGCTATCGCGACCAAGCCACAGTACGGCGAAAAATTTCTGCACGCCGTTGAGCATACGTAGTGGCGGGTTTACTTCGCCTTTTTCACGTCCTGGCGCACGACCAAACATCACCGATACCGGCACCATCTGCACATCCAGATTTGGGTTGCTACGGTGCAGATCGAGATAGTCGTGGAACAGCTTAATAGACTCTTCTTTCGGCGTGTAATAGGTGAAAACACGCGGCCCGCCATGAATAAACACATAGCGCGGCAGTAGCGTGCCGTCTACCTCCAGCGGCTCTAATGGATCAGGCAGATCATGCGCCAGGCACTGGGCGCGCAACGTCAGCAAATCCGCTTTTGAGTTGTACGGTAAAACGTACATAATTGGACGAGAGGTATCGAGCCCCAATTCCGGGGCAGGATCTGCCGGAATAGACTTGCTTTTTACCAGGATGCTTAATGGTAAATTCAGTAATTTGTAGTAAATTCGTGGCCAGCCGGACATAAACGATGTAAAGCCTCTGGTTAATAATGCAAATGCGCGGGAAGGATAGCAGAAAGTCATGGGAAATTCTGTGGTATCCGCTCTTGTTTCGCGCGGCGCTACGCTACCGGAATCATCGGATTCAACGGTACACTGATATTGACGCTCATAATGTAAAAAGGTTCTTTCAATGGCCAATAATACCACTGGATTCACTCGAATTATCAAAGCCGCTGGCTATTCCTGGAAAGGTTTACGCGCTGCATGGATCAACGAAGCGGCATTCCGTCAGGAAGGCGTGGCGGTATTGTTGGCGGTGGTCATCGCTTGCTGGCTGGATGTGGACGCAATTACCCGCGTGCTGCTTATCAGCTCCGTCATGCTGGTGATGATTGTGGAAATTCTTAATAGCGCCATCGAAGCGGTGGTTGATCGTATTGGCTCTGAATACCACGAACTTTCCGGGCGGGCGAAAGATATGGGGTCCGCAGCGGTGCTGATCGCGATTATCGTCGCTGTGGCAACCTGGGTCATTCTGTTATGGTCGCATTTTGGATAACCCTTCCAGAATTCGATAAATCTCTGGTTTATTGTGTAGTTTATGGTTCCAAAATCGCCTTTTGCTGTATATACTCACAGCATAACTGTATATACACCCAGGGGGCGGAATGAAAGCGTTAACGGCCAGGCAACAAGAGGTGTTTGATCTCATTCGTGATCACATCAGCCAGACAGGTATGCCGCCGACGCGTGCGGAAATCGCGCAGCGTTTGGGGTTCCGTTCCCCAAACGCGGCAGAAGAACATCTGAAAGCGTTGGCACGCAAAGGCGTAATTGAAATTGTTTCCGGCGCATCGCGTGGGATTCGTTTGTTGCAGGAAGAGGAAGAAGGGTTGCCATTGGTAGGTCGTGTGGCTGCCGGTGAACCGCTTCTGGCGCAGCAGCATATTGAAGGTCATTATCAGGTCGATCCTTCCTTGTTCAAGCCGAATGCCGATTTCCTGCTGCGCGTCAGCGGAATGTCGATGAAAGATATCGGCATTATGGATGGTGACTTGCTGGCAGTGCATAAAACTCAGGATGTACGTAATGGTCAGGTCGTTGTCGCACGTATTGATGACGAAGTTACCGTTAAGCGTCTGAAAAAACAGGGCAATAAAGTCGAATTATTGCCAGAAAACAGCGAGTTTAAACCGATTGTCGTTGACCTTCGTCAGCAGAGCTTCACCATTGAAGGGCTGGCGGTTGGGGTTATTCGCAACGGCGACTGGCTGTAACAGATCTCTGATACCGCGATGCCGCCTGGCGTCGCGGTTTGTTTTTCATCTCTCTTCATCAGGCTTGTCTGCATGGCATTCCTCACTTCATCTGATAAAGCTCTCTGGCATCTCGCCTTACCTATGATTTTCTCCAATATCACCGTTCCGTTGCTGGGGCTGGTTGATACGGCGGTAATTGGTCATCTTGATAGTCCGGTTTATCTGGGCGGCGTGGCGGTTGGCGCAACGGCGACCAGCTTTCTCTTTATGCTGTTGCTGTTTTTGCGCATGAGCACTACCGGGCTTACTGCGCAGGCGTATGGTGCCAAAAATCCTCAGGCATTAGCGCGTGCGCTGGTGCAGCCGTTGCTACTGGCGCTGGGGGCTGGCGCGTTGATTGCTCTGTTGCGTACACCGATTATCGATCTGGCGCTGCATATTGTTGGTGGCAGTGAAGCCGTGCTGGAACAGGCGCGGCGCTTTCTTGAAATTCGGTGGCTAAGTGCACCGGCGTCGCTGGCAAACCTGGTATTACTTGGCTGGTTGCTCGGCGTGCAATATGCCCGTGCGCCGGTTGTCCTGTTAGTGGTGGGTAATATTCTCAACATTGTGCTGGATGTCTGGCTGGTGATGGGGTTGCATATGAACGTGCAGGGCGCGGCGCTGGCAACGGTCATCGCAGAATATGCGACGTTGCTGATTGGTCTGCTAATGGTGCGTAAAATCCTTAAACTACGCGGTATTTCCGGCGAAATGCTGAAAACAGCCTGGCGAGGAAACGTCCGTCGCTTGCTGGCGCTTAACCGCGACATCATGCTGCGCTCCCTGTTATTGCAACTCTGTTTTGGTGCAATAACGGTACTTGGCGCGCGACTGGGAAGTGACATTATCGCCGTTAACGCGGTTCTGATGACGCTACTCACCTTTACCGCCTATGCGCTGGATGGTTTTGCCTACGCGGTTGAAGCGCATTCAGGTCAGGCGTACGGTGCGCGCGACGGTAGCCAGTTACTGGATGTCTGGCGCGCAGCGTGCCGCCAGTCGGGGATCGTAGCGTTGCTGTTTTCTGTGATTTATTTGCTGGCAGGGGAACACATCATTGCGTTGCTGACGTCGTTAACCCAGATTCAGCAACTGGCTGACCGCTATCTTATCTGGCAGGTGATTTTGCCGCTGGTTGGTGTCTGGTGTTATCTGCTGGACGGCATGTTTATAGGTGCAACGCGCGCCGCCGAAATGCGAAACAGTATGGCGGTGGCAGCAGCAGGATTTGCGCTGACGCTCCTCACACTGCCGTGGTTGGGTAATCATGGTTTGTGGCTGGCGTTAACCGTCTTTCTGGCGCTGCGCGGGCTTTCTCTGGCGGCTATCTGGCGTCGTCACTGGCGCAACGGAACCTGGTTTGCCGGAGCGTGACGGTTAAATATTCTGAATAAATAATCCTAAGCCAAATTCCTGACTACACTTAATCCCACGTTCAGAAGAAAAGCGAGCGTACTCTCATTCACCACCTAACGATGAGGACTTGAATATGAATAAAGACGAAGTCGGCGGTAACTGGAAACAGTTCAAAGGTAAAGTGAAAGAGCAATGGGGCAAACTGACCGATGATGATATGACGGTCATTGAAGGTAAACGTGATCAGTTAGTGGGTAAAATCCAGGAACGTTACGGTTACCAGAAAGATCAGGCAGAGAAAGAGGTCGTGGACTGGGAAACCCGCAATGAATACCGCTGGTAATTAATCCCTCCTGCCCGACGTGTACAAGGATGTACGCCCTCTTAACGCGGTTTCTTTTTCACCTGAATAGAGTGGTCATGATGGCACTGTTCAGGATGACGACACGCTTCCACTTCTACACATGCTGAACATAGTCCATGCGCTTCAATCACATTATGCCGCAGGGCAAAACCCATTTTTGCCGCCAGCGTATGCATGATGTCTTCCACACCTTCCGCACACTCTTCTTTCACTGCGCCGCAGCGATCGCAAATAAACATAGCTGAAGTATGCGTTGGTTGATCGAACAGGTGACAGAGCACATAGCTGTTGGTGGACTCAACTTTATGCACAAACCCTTGCTCAAGCAGAAAATCGAGTGCGCGATAAACCGTTGGCGGCTTGGCCTGCGGCTCTGCTTCACGCAGTAAATCAAGCAGATCGTAGGCGCTGATTGCTCCTTCCTGCAGACTCATCAGGCGCAACACTTCAAGGCGCTGCGGGGTCAGGCGCACATTACGCTGTGCACAGAGTTTTTCAGCTTGCGCTAATAACTCCTGCGTTGTGGTCTTTTCCATTGGGCACCTCAAAGTGGGGTTAAGAATGTCCTTACTTTACCATAGTTCTCACTTAAACGCCGAGAACAGGGCGTCATAGCTGTCACATTGCCTGATCGCATATTCGTTATGCTATAGTAGCGCCCCCAATTCACCAGGTGCTTAAAAAAACGCCATGTCAGCAGAATCACAAACCGCTTATTCCGCATACCGTTTCTCCATTGCCCCGATGCTCGACTGGACGGACAGACATTGCCGTTATTTCCTGCGTCTGCTCTCCCGCAATACACTTCTCTATACCGAAATGGTGACCACGGGGGCAATTATTCACGGTAAAGGTGATTACCTGGCGTACAGTGAAGAAGAGCATCCGGTGGCGTTGCAACTGGGTGGAAGCGATCCAGCGGCACTGGCGCAGTGTGCGAAGCTGGCAGAAGCGCGCGGATACGATGAAATCAACCTGAATGTCGGCTGCCCGTCTGACCGGGTACAGAACGGCATGTTTGGCGCGTGCCTGATGGGTAATGCGCAACTGGTAGCCGACTGCGTTAAAGCGATGCGCGATGTGGTGTCGATTCCAGTCACGGTGAAAACGCGTATTGGTATTGACGACCAGGACAGCTATGAATTTCTTTGTGATTTCATCAACACCGTTTCCGGTAAAGGCGAGTGTGAGATGTTTATCATCCACGCGCGTAAAGCCTGGCTTTCTGGTTTAAGCCCGAAAGAAAACCGCGAAATCCCGCCGCTCGATTACCCGCGTGTCTATCAACTGAAGCGTGATTTTCCGCATCTGACGATGTCGATTAACGGTGGCATCAAGTCGCTGGAAGAGGCTAAAGCGCATTTGCAACATATGGATGGCGTGATGGTCGGACGTGAGGCGTACCAGAATCCGGGGATTCTGGCGGCGGTGGATCGAGAGATCTTTGGTTCCTCTGATACTGATGCCGATCCGGTGGCGGTAGTCCGCGCCATGTATCCGTACATTGAGCGTGAGCTTAGCCAGGGGACGTATCTCGGCCATATTACCCGGCATATGCTGGGTCTGTTCCAGGGTATTCCTGGTGCGCGGCAGTGGCGTCGTTATTTAAGTGAAAATGCCCATAAAGCGGGTGCTGACATTAACGTGCTGGAACATGCGCTCAAACTGGTGGCGGATAAGCGTTAATTTTTCACCACAAAGTAGTCAAATTCACTATGCCCTGCGCACCGTCGCGGGGCATATTTTTTATAAATCATAATGTTAGGTTTTGGCATGATTCTTGTAATGGCTGCAAGAGATTTCATATTTGGGAGTACATCATGCTGGAACTACTTTTTGTGATTGGCTTTTTTGTCATGTTGATGGTCACCGGCGTTTCGTTGCTGGGCATTATCGCCGCGCTGGTTGTGGCGACGGCCATTATGTTCCTCGGTGGTATGCTGGCATTGATGATTAAGTTGCTGCCGTGGTTACTGCTGGCGATTGCGGTGGTGTGGGTTATTAAGGCGATTAAAGCACCAAAAGTGCCGAAATATCAGCGTTATGACCGCTGGCGTTACTAAGGGATTGTGCGGATGATCACAACCTAAGGTTTTATCCTTAGAACAAAATAGGAATTGATTATCAAATCTGTCACTATTGCGTCTCTAACAGATTCATCGTGCTGTACCCTACATACAGCCGAACTATAAAAGAAAGGGCTTCCCAGGTGGAAGCCCAATTTCTTTATGGGATCAGTAAGCTGGAACCCTGCGTCGCCCGGCTTTCCAAAATCTCATGCGCACGCCGCGCATCCTTCAGCGGATATTTCTGTTGCTCTGCGACATCGACCTTAATCACGCCGCTGGCGATCAAAGAAAACAGTTCATTACTGGCTTCGGTTAACTCATCCCGCGTGGTGATATAGCCTTGCAGGGAAGGGCGTGTCACATACAGCGAGCCTTTCTGATTGAGAATGCCTAAGTTCACACCCGTCACCGCGCCTGATGAGTTACCAAAACTGACCATTAAACCGCGACGTTGCAGACAATCCAGCGACCGTTCCCAGGTATCTTTGCCTACGGAATCGTACACCACGCGCACTTTCTTGCCGTCGGTGATCTCTTTTAATCGCTCGACCAGATTTTCGTCGCGATAGTTAATTACCTGCCATGCACCCGCTTTTAATGCACTTTGCGCTTTTTGCGCGCTGCCCACAGTGCCAATAAGTTTTGCTCCTAAGGCTTTTGCCCACTGGCAGGCAATTAAGCCCACGCCGCCAGCAGCCGCATGGAACAGGAACTGTTCGTCAGGTTTGATTTCATACGTTTTGCGCAGCAGATAATAAACCGTTAAGCCTTTCAGGAACGACGCGGCAGCTTGCTCAAAAGAGATCGCCGCTGGCAGAATTGCCGCTTTATCGGCATTGACGTTATGCACAGAACTGTAAGCCCCTAACGTTGACTGCGCATAAACCACACGATCGCCCGCTTTAATATGCTTCACGCCGCTGCCGACTTTGCTCACAATGCCAGCCGCTTCGGTGCCTAATCCGCTGGGTAGCGATGGCGGTGGATAAAGGCCGCTGCGGATATAAGTGTCGATGAAATTGATGCCAATGGCTTTATTTTCGACCTGGATTTCATTCTCTGCCGGATCGGCAGGAGTAAATTCCACGGTTTGAAGTACTTCCGGGCCACCGTGCTTGTGAAATTCAATTCGTGTTGCCATGTGTCCTCCAGAACGTATCGTCAGGGTCTGCTTCATATGGTAAAGTTTCGACCCATTCTTTATCTCGGTAACTCCATTCACTATGGCAGGAAATAAACCCTTCAACAAACAGCAGGCTGAACCCCGCGATCGCGATCCACAAGTTGCCGGGCTGAAAGTGCCTCCGCACTCGATCGAAGCGGAGCAGTCGGTGTTGGGCGGTTTAATGCTGGATAACGAACGCTGGGACGATGTGGCCGAGCGAGTGGTGGCAGATGATTTCTACACCCGTCCGCACCGTCATATCTTTACCGAAATGGCGCGTTTGCAGGAAAGCGGTAGCCCAATTGACCTGATCACCCTTGCCGAATCACTGGAGCGCCAGGGGCAACTTGACAGCGTTGGTGGTTTTGCTTATTTGGCGGAACTGTCAAAAAATACGCCAAGTGCAGCGAACATCAGTGCCTATGCCGACATCGTGCGCGAACGTGCCGTTGTCCGTGAGATGATCTCAGTTGCGAATGAGATTGCCGAAGCCGGTTTTGATCCGCAAGGGCGCACCAGTGAAGACTTGCTCGACCTTGCTGAATCTCGCGTCTTTAAAATTGCCGAAAGTCGTGCCAATAAAGACGAAGGGCCGAAGAATATCGCCGATGTGCTCGACGCCACGGTGGCGCGTATTGAGCAACTGTTCCAGCAACCGCACGATGGTGTAACCGGTGTTAATACCGGCTATGACGATCTCAACAAAAAAACCGCTGGCTTGCAGCCGTCGGATTTGATCATCGTCGCCGCGCGTCCGTCGATGGGTAAAACGACATTTGCGATGAACCTCGTCGAAAACGCGGCGATGTTGCAGGATAAACCAGTACTTATCTTCTCGCTGGAGATGCCATCGGAACAGATTATGATGCGTTCTCTGGCGTCGTTGTCGCGCGTTGACCAGACCAAAATTCGTACCGGGCAACTGGATGATGAAGACTGGGCGCGTATTTCCGGCGCGATGGGCATTTTGCTGGAAAAACGAAATATCTACATTGATGACTCCTCCGGCCTGACGCCAACGGAAGTGCGCTCCCGCGCGCGCCGTATTGCCCGTGAACACGGCGGCATCGGACTCATCATGATCGACTACCTGCAATTGATGCGCGTACCGGCGCTTTCAGACAACCGTACGCTGGAAATTGCAGAAATCTCCCGCTCGCTAAAAGCCCTGGCGAAAGAACTGAATGTGCCGGTGGTGGCGCTGTCTCAGTTGAACCGTTCTCTGGAACAACGTGCTGACAAACGCCCGGTCAACTCCGACCTGCGTGAATCCGGTTCCATCGAGCAGGATGCGGACTTGATCATGTTTATCTATCGTGATGAGGTTTATCACGAAAACAGTGACTTAAAAGGCATCGCGGAAATTATTATCGGTAAACAACGTAACGGCCCAATCGGGACGGTACGCCTGACCTTTAACGGTCAATGGTCGCGTTTCGACAACTACGCGGGGCCACAGTACGACGACGAATAATAATTATTTTATGAATTAGGTAATTAAAGCAAACACTTATCAAGGAACACAAATGCAAGCGGCAACTGTTGTGATTAACCGCCGCGCTCTGCGACACAACCTGCAACGTCTGCGTGAACTGGCACCTGCCAGTAAACTGGTTGCGGTGGTGAAAGCGAACGCCTACGGTCACGGTCTGATTGAGACCGCGCGAACGCTCCCCGATGCCGACGCCTTTGGCGTTGCCCGTCTCGAAGAAGCCCTGCGGCTTAGGGCGGGGGGCATCACGCAACCTATTTTGTTACTGGAAGGCTTTTTTGAAGCAGACGATCTGCCGACGATCTCCGCTGAACATCTGCATACTGCCGTGCATAACGAAGAACAGCTTGCTGCGCTGGAAGAAGCCAATCTGGAGGAGCCAGTTACCGTCTGGATGAAACTCGACACCGGTATGCACCGGCTGGGCGTGTTACCGGAACAAGCTGAAGCGTTTTATCAACGACTTACGCAATGTAAAAACGTCCGTCAGCCGGTGAATATTGTCAGCCACTTTGCTCGTGCTGATGAGCCAAAATGCGGCGCGACTGAGAAACAACTCGATATCTTCAATACCTTTTGCGAAGGCAGACCCGGCAAGCGTTCAATCGCCGCATCGGGCGGAATTTTGTTATGGCCGCAGTCGCATTTTGATTGGGTGCGCCCGGGCATCATTCTTTATGGCGTGTCACCGCTGGAAGATGGTTCCACCGGTGCCGATTTCGGTTGCCAGCCAGTGATGTCACTGACCTCCAGCCTGATTGCCGTGCGTGAGCATAAAGCAGGTGAACCGGTAGGCTATGGCGGCACCTGGATTAGCGAGCGCGATACCCGCCTTGGCGTGGTGGCGATGGGCTATGGCGATGGCTACCCGCGCGCCGCGCCGTCCGGTACACCAGTGCTGGTGAACGGCCGCGAAGTGCCGATTGTGGGGCGAGTCGCGATGGATATGATCTGCGTAGATTTAGGCCCGCAGGCGCAGGATAAAGCCGGGGATCAGGTCATTTTATGGGGCGAAGGTCTGCCCGTAGAGCGTATCGCAGAAATGACGAAAGTGAGTGCTTACGAACTTATCACGCGCCTGACATCAAGGGTCGCGATGAAATACGTGGATTAATCGTTCTGCAATAGTTGATTGTCTGTGCCGGATGCGGTGTGAAAGCCTTATCCGGCCTGCAAATTTATGTAAATTCAATAAATTGATACACTCTTGTCGTTCGTACCTCTGAAGGTTTTGCGTTTTTTATCAGCTTCGCTGCGTTATTAATTGCTGCTCATTGCTAAACATCCTCTCGATCTTCCCCATCTTCCGGTTTATTGTGTTTTAACCACCTGCCCGTAAACCTGGAGAACCATCGCGTGTTTCAAAAAGTTGACGCCTACGCTGGCGACCCGATTCTTTCGCTTATGGAGCGTTTTAAAGAAGACCCTCGCAGCGACAAAGTGAATTTGAGTATCGGTCTGTACTACAACGAAGACGGGATTATTCCACAATTAAAAGCCGTCGAAGAAGCGGAAGCGCGCCTGAATGCGCAGCCTCACGGCGCTTCACTTTATCTGCCGATGGAAGGGCTTAACAGCTATCGCCATGCTATTGCGCCACTGCTGTTTGGCGCTAATCATCCGGTGTTACAACAACAGCGCGTGGCGACTATTCAAACGCTTGGCGGTTCAGGGGCATTGAAAGTGGGGGCTGACTTCCTGAAACGCTACTTCCCGGAATCAGGTGTGTGGGTCAGCGATCCCACCTGGGAAAATCACGTAGCAATATTTGCCGGGGCTGGATTCGAAGTGAGCACTTACCCCTGGTATGATGAAGTGACCAACGGTGTGCGTTTTGACGATCTGTTGGCGACGCTAAAAACATTGCCTGCCCGCAGTATTGTGCTACTGCATCCGTGCTGTCATAACCCAACGGGCGCCGATCTCACCAACGACCAATGGGACGCAGTCATTGAAATTCTCAAAGCACGCGAGCTTATCCCATTTCTCGATATCGCTTATCAAGGATTTGGTGCCGGTATGGAAGAGGATGCCTATGCCATTCGCGCCATTGCCAGCGCCGGATTACCTGCTCTGGTAAGCAATTCATTCTCGAAAATTTTCTCCCTGTACGGCGAACGTGTCGGCGGTCTTTCGGTGGTGTGTGAAGATGCCGAAGCCGCAGGCCGTGTGCTGGGGCAACTGAAAGCTACTGTGCGCCGTATTTACTCCAGTCCGCCGAATTTTGGTGCACAGGTAGTGGCAACGGTGCTGAATGATGAGGCGTTGAAAGCCAGTTGGTTGGCAGAAGTAGAAGAAATGCGTACCCGTATTCTGGCAATGCGTCAGCAACTGGTGCGGGTGTTGAGCACTGAGATGCCGGAGCGCAATTTTGATTACCTGCTTAAGCAACGCGGCATGTTCAGCTATACCGGTTTAAGCGCCGCTCAGGTCGATCGCCTGCGCGAGGAATTTGGCGTTTACCTGATCGCCAGCGGTCGTATGTGTGTTGCCGGGCTTAACTCTGCGAACGTGCAGCGCGTTGCAAAGGCGTTTGCTGCAGTGATGTAAGGTTAACCAGCAGGCGGTTGAAAAGCCGCCTGCTCTATTATAAATAAGGGGGCTATGTATTATCCAGGTAAATAGTACGAAGGAGATGAAGACTTATTTCTTATAAACGTGAATAAAATAGGCGTTTCATTTCCGAACATTTTTATACTATGGAAATATATTAAGTTATTAAATAGTTACAAACACGGACTGGTCTCATGTGATCCTTCTCCCTTTCTTCACAAAAGCCGCAGATAATCCTTCCTTTCCCTCGCTGCTGGCGTTATGGTCAGATGGCTTTTCCAACACACTTCATAATAAAAAGTTTCAACTTACTGACTATTTAGGGAAAAATATGCGCAAGATCACACAGGCATTGAGTGCCGTTTGCTTATTGTTCGCTCTAAACAGTTCTGCTGTTGCGTTAGCCTCTTCACCTTCACCGCTTAATCCCGGCACTAACGTTGCCAGACTCGCTGAACAGGCACCTGTCCATTGGGTATCGGTCGCACAAATTGAAAATAGCCTTGCCGGGCGCCCACCGATGGCGGTTGGGTTTGATATCGATGATACCGTTTTGTTTTCCAGCCCCGGATTCTGGCGCGGCAAGAAAATATTCTCGCCAGAAAGCGAAGATTATCTAAAAAACCCAGCATTCTGGGAAAAGATGAACAATGGTTGGGATGAATTCAGCATTCCAAAAGAGGTCGCACGTCAGCTAATTGATATACATGTCCGCCGTGGCGATACCATCTTTTTTGTGACTGGCCGTAGCCCAACGAAAACAGAAACGGTTTCGAAAACACTAGCCGATGATTTCCACATCCCGGCAACCAGTATGAATCCAGTAATTTTTGCGGGTGATAAACCAGGACAAAACACGAAAACGCAGTGGTTGCAGGATAAAAATATCCGAATGTTTTATGGCGATTCCGATAATGATATGACTGCCGCGCGTGATGTCGGCATTCGTGGTATCCGTATTCTGCGTGCCTCCAACTCTACCTACAAACCCTTGCCACAAGCGGGTGCTTTTGGCGAAGAGGTGATCGTTAATTCAGAATACTGATAGTGCGGGAGAGTGTGTCACTCTCCCTAATGCTGTTTTTTTAATCACACCTTTATCCTTTCGCTGTCTTGCTGCAAACTGATTAAGAGAGTTTTATCAAGGAGCAGCACATGTGGTATCAAAAGACGCTCACGCTTAGCGCCAAATCTCGCGGGTTTCATCTGGTAACGGATGAAATTCTGAATCAACTGGCAGATATGCCGCGTGTTAATGTCGGTTTACTGCACCTGTTGCTGCAACACACTTCCGCCTCTCTGACACTTAATGAGAATTGCGACCCCACGGTACGCCAGGACATGGAGCGTTTTTTCCTCCGCACTGTTCCCGATAACGGAAACTATGAGCATGATTATGAAGGGGCAGATGATATGCCTTCTCATATCAAATCCTCAATGCTGGGAGTATCGCTTGTTTTGCCAGTGCATAAAGGACGTATTCAGACCGGCACCTGGCAGGGTATCTGGCTGGGGGAACATCGTGTCCACGGCGGATCGCGTCGCATCATCGCGACACTACAAGGGGAGTAAAAAATGACCATATCGGAGTTGCTACAATATTGCATGGCAAAACCTGGCGCTGAACAGAGCGTTCACAGTGACTGGAAAGCGACGCAAATCAAAGTGGAAGATGTGCTGTTTGCGATGGTGAAAGAAGTGGAAAATCGCCCGGCGGTTTCGCTGAAAACCAGCCCGGAACTGGCGGATCTTCTGCGTCAGCAGCACAGCGATGTACGTCCCAGCCGACATCTGAATAAAGCGCACTGGAGTACCGTATATCTCGACGGATCGTTGCCGGATTCGCAAATCTATTATCTGGTCGATGCGTCGTATCAGCAGGCGGTGAATTTGCTGCCGGAAGAAAAACGCAAATTGCTGGTACAACTCTGAAAGGAAAAGACCGTTCAGAAAGCGGCCTGATATTGCTGAAAAACTGGCTTAAAAGTCAAAAGCGGCACGGTTTTCCCCCTCTCCCCGGAGGGGCGAGGGGACTGTCCGAGCACATTTTTAGACTTTGTCATCAGTCTGAGGCCGCTCAGAAAGCGGCCTTTGTGATTACAGCATTGGTTTGAGGAAGCGCGCTGTATGCGAAGCTTCGCACTCCGCGACGGTTTCTGGCGTACCGGAGACGAGGATCTCGCCGCCGCCGCTGCCGCCTTCCGGGCCAAGATCGACAATCCAGTCGGCGGTTTTAATCACGTCCAGATTGTGCTCAATCACCACAATGGTGTTGCCCTGATCGCGCAGTTTATGCAGTACGTCGAGCAGTTGCTGAATATCGGCAAAGTGCAGACCGGTGGTCGGCTCATCGAGAATATACAGCGTCTGCCCGGTGCCGCGTTTTGATAGCTCACGCGCCAACTTCACGCGCTGGGCTTCACCACCGGAAAGCGTGGTGGCGGACTGCCCGAGTCGGATGTACGTCAGGCCAACGTCCATCAACGTTTGCAGCTTACGCGCCAGCGCCGGTACGGCATCAAAGAACTCTCGCGCCTCTTCGATGGTCATATCCAGCACTTCGTGGATGGTTTTGCCTTTGTACTTTATCTCCAGCGTTTCGCGGTTATAGCGTTTACCTTTGCACTGGTCGCACGGTACGTAAATATCCGGCAGGAAGTGCATTTCAACTTTGATCACGCCATCGCCCTGACAGGCTTCGCAGCGTCCGCCACGGACGTTAAAGCTGAACCGTCCTGGCGTATAACCGCGCGCGCGGGATTCCGGTACGCCCGCAAACAATTCGCGCACAGGCGTAAACACGCCGGTATAGGTTGCCGGGTTGGAACGCGGAGTACGACCAATTGGGCTTTGGTCGATATCGATGACTTTATCGAAATGCTCCAGCCCCTGAATATCACGGTAGGGTGCCGGTTCGGCGATAGTCGCGCCGTTCAACTGGCGTTGGGCAATCGGGAACAGGGTATCGTTAATCAGCGTCGATTTACCGGAACCTGAAACCCCTGTAATGCAGGTAAACAGGCCTACTGGCAACGTTAGCGTCACATCTTTCAGGTTGTTGCCGCGTGCGCCTGTCAGTTTCAGCACTTTTTCCGGATTTGCCGGAACGCGTTTCTTCGGCACTTCAATCTTGCGTTTACCACTCATGTACTGCCCGGTCAACGACTCTGGCACTGCCATAATCGCTTCCAGCGGCCCTTCCGCGACCACTTCACCACCGTGAACACCTGCGCCTGGACCGATGTCGATAACGTGGTCAGCCGCGCGAATCGCGTCTTCATCGTGTTCCACCACAATCACGGTATTACCGAGATCGCGCAGGTGGATAAGCGTACCCAGCAAACGTTCGTTATCGCGCTGGTGCAGGCCGATAGACGGCTCATCCAGCACATACATAACGCCAACCAGCCCTGCGCCAATCTGGCTCGCCAGACGGATACGCTGGGCTTCGCCGCCGGAAAGTGTCTCTGCCGAGCGGGAAAGTGTCAGGTAATTCAGCCCAACGTTAACGAGGAATTTCAGGCGGTCACCAATCTCTTTGAGGATTTTTTCCGCAATCTTCGCGCGTTGTCCAGCGAGTTTGAGATTATTGAAAAACTCCATCGCATGACCGATGCTCATGTCGGAGATAGCAGGCAGCGGCGTATTCTCGACATAAACATGGCGCGCTTCACGGCGCAAACGCGTCCCTTCACAACTGGCGCACGGACGATTGCTGATAAACTTAGCTAACTCTTCACGTACCGCGCTGGATTCCGTCTCTTTATAACGGCGCTCCATATTGTGCAGCACGCCTTCGAACGGATGGCGGCGGATGGAGGTATCGCCGCGATCGTTCATGTATTTAAATTCGATATTTTCTTTGCCAGAACCGTACAGCACCACTTTATGCACGTTTGCGCTCAGACTGCCCCACGGCGCTTCGACGTCAAACTTATAGTGATCTGCCAGTGATTTCAGCATCTGGAAATAATAGAAGTTGCGGCGATCCCAGCCACGGATCGCCCCGCCAGCCAGCGACAGTTCCGGGTTCTGGATCACGCGATCGGGATCGAAATATTGCTGTACGCCGAGGCCGTCACAGGTCGGGCAGGCGCCCGCCGGGTTGTTAAACGAGAACAGGCGTGGTTCCAGTTCGCGCATACTGTAGCCGCAAATCGGGCAGGCGAAGTTCGCGGAGAACAGCAGTTCTTCCGCTTTGGGATCGTCCATATCCGCAACAACCGCCGTACCGCCGGAAAGCTCCAGTGCGGTTTCAAACGATTCCGCCAGACGCTGGGTAAGATCGTCACGCACCTTGAAGCGATCGATAACCACTTCAATGGTGTGTTTCTTTTGCAGTTCCAGTTTCGGCGGATCGGAAAGATCGCAGACTTCGCCATCAATACGCGCGCGGATATAACCCTGACTCGCCAGATTCTCCAGCGTTTTAGTGTGTTCGCCTTTGCGCTCTTTGATGATTGGCGCGAGTAGCATCAGACGTTTGCCTTCCGGCTGCGAAAGCACGTTATCCACCATCTGGCTGACAGTTTGCGCCGCCAGCGGAACGTCGTGATCCGGGCAGCGCGGCTCGCCGACGCGAGCGTACAGCAGACGCAAATAGTCGTGGATTTCAGTGATGGTCCCCACTGTGGAACGCGGGTTATGAGACGTCGATTTCTGTTCAATTGAGATGGCGGGAGAAAGCCCCTCAATATGATCGACATCCGGTTTTTCCATCAGTGACAGAAACTGCCGCGCGTAGGCGGAAAGGGATTCAACGTAACGACGCTGCCCTTCGGCATATAAGGTGTCGAAAGCGAGCGAGGATTTGCCAGAACCCGAAAGCCCGGTGACGACAATCAGTTTGTCGCGGGGGATAACGAGGTTGATATTCTTGAGATTATGGGTGCGGGCGCCCCGAACTTCGATCTTATCCATTCACCTTTCCCGGATTAAACACTTTTTTGCCCGGCGGCATGGCGCTACCGGCGATCACAAACGGTTAATTATGACACAAATCGACCTGAATGAATATACAGTATTGGAATGCAAAACCCGGAGTGCTGTGTAACAATGTCGGGCCATGTTTGTTTACCGGAACCGAGGTCACATCGTGGTAAAACCGCTATTGGTAATGCTACAATCGCGCGTTTACACTTATTAGAACGTTTTTTTCAGGAGACACGACATGGCCAGCAGAGGCGTAAATAAGGTTATTCTCGTTGGTAATCTGGGCCAGGACCCGGAAGTACGCTATATGCCGAATGGTGGCGCAGTTGCCAACATTACGCTGGCTACTTCCGAATCCTGGCGTGATAAAGCGACCGGCGAGATGAAAGAGCAGACTGAATGGCACCGTGTTGTGCTGTTCGGCAAACTGGCGGAAGTTGCCAGCGAATATCTGCGTAAAGGTTCTCAGGTTTATATCGAAGGTCAGCTGCGTACCCGCAAATGGACTGACCAATCCGGCCAGGATCGCTACACCACAGAAGTCGTGGTGAACGTTGGCGGCACCATGCAGATGCTGGGTGGTCGCCAGGGCGGCGGCGCACCGGCAGGCGGTAACGTCGGTGGCGGTCAGCCGCAGGGCGGTTGGGGGCAGCCTCAGCAGCCGCAGGGTGGCAATCAGTTCAGCGGCGGTGCGCAGTCTCGCCCGCAGCAGTCCGCTCCGGCAGCGCCGTCTAACGAGCCACCGATGGATTTCGATGACGACATTCCGTTCTGATTTGTCATTAAAACAATAGGTTATATTGTTTTAATGTGGGTGATTAAAGCATCCGCCAGCCATAAAAAAGAAGCCTCCGTTATGGAGGCTTCTACATATCAGGTCAAAATCATCGGCCACTGTGGTGGAGTTTGACCCATCCCTTCCACCATCACCGACTCAATGTTGTGCCAGATGGCAGTAATATCGGTCATTGTGATGCCAAGCAACCCCATTGCGAACCAACAGGCGGAAACCACGCCCAGACCGCTACTAATCACTGCCAGCCCGACATAATCAGAGCGCCGGAAACGGATGTTGAGCGTGCTGGCCAGAAACATCAATATGGCGCTAAGAAGCTGCCAGCGAAGGAGAACCACGCCAGTGGTGAGGGTAGCCATCAAACATTTCCTCTGAAAATTACCAAGCCCTGGATAGCACGGCATTACTCACGGGGGGCGTGATACACTCTGGCTATCGCGGGACTTTCAGAACATAAAATGAAACACTTAGTTTGTTTCATAAATTTTTGTGAACTATATCACAATTGCTCGTTTGTTAGCCAGATTATGCTGCTACTTTTATTGCTGTACTAATTATGTGGTTTTTCAGTGAAATCGAGACAATGCATAATAAAGAAATATTGTAACTTCCTGCCTGATCTGCATTTTTTCAGCAATGCCCTTTTGATATCAGCGAGTTATTTTTATTTAAACAAAGATTATGAAGGTATCAATTTCAAATCAGGCAAAAGTGCTATTTATACCGTAAGATTTATCTAACGTCGTCGGTAGCCAGGGTTTTAACCTTGCAATGACCAGGTATAACCAGGCAGGGAATTGATAGAAATGAGTCATAGTGTGCGACACAAATTGCTGGCATTGCCGGGTATTATCTTTGTAGTCCTCCTTCCCATCATTCTGTCGCTATGGATCGCCTTTCTTTGGGCTAAAGCGGAAGCGAATAATCAACTTCGTGCTTTTGCCCAGTTAGCACTGGAGAAATCCGAGCTGGTCATTCGCCAGGCAGATTTAGCAAGCGACGATGCGGAACGCTATCAGGGACAAATTTGTACACCCACTCATCAACAACAAATGTTGAATATTATCCGTGGTTATCTTTATATCAACGAATTGATCTATGCCCACGATAACCTTTTTTTATGCTCAACATTAATGGCTCCCGTTAACGGCTATACGATATCGCCAGCGAACTATAAGCGTGAACCTAATGTCTCAATCTATTATTATCGCGACACTCCTTTTTTTGCCGGTTATAAAATGACCTATATGCAGCGAGGAAACTATGTCGCGGTAATTAACCCTTTATTCTGGAGCGAGGTGATGTCTGACGATCCAACGCTGCAATGGGGGGTATATGATACGGTGACGAAAACCTTTTTCTCTTTAAGTAAACAAGCCTCAGCAGAAAAATTCTCACCATTGATTCATCAAAGGGAAATAACCGTACAGCAGAACGGTTATTTATATGCGATAGTCCATTCAACAAAACGTCCCATTGCTGCTATCGTTGCAACCTCCAATCAGCGTATTTTGTCACACTTTTATAATCACCTTGTATTTGCCTTACCGGCAGGCATTATGGGCAGCCTGGTGCTGCTTTTACTCTGGCTGCGTATAAACCAGAAGTACCAGTCACCTAAGCGTAAATTGCAACGTGCCCTCGAAAAACGGCAGCTTTGTCTCTATTACCAACCGATTATTGATATTAAAACGAATAAATGTATTGGTGCTGAGGCATTGCTACGCTGGCCGGGGAATCAGGGACAGGTAATGACGCCAGCAGAGTTTATTCCGCTGGCGGAACAAGAGGGTCTAATTGCGCAGGTGACAGATTATGTCATTAACATGGTGTTTGACGATCTCGGTTCCTGGCTGGAAAAACACCCTGAATTATCTACTTCAATTAATTTGTCTGCCTCCGATTTTCATACTTCAAGGGTCATTGCCTTAACCAATCAAAAAATAGAACAATTCACCGTGCGTCCGCAGCAAATTAAATTTGAAGTCACTGAACATGCATTTTTAGATGTCGCCAAAATGACGCCGATTATTCTGGCTTTCCGTCAGGCTGGTTACGAAGTGGCGATCGATGACTTTGGTATTGGCTACTCCAACCTGCATAACCTTAACTCATTGAATATTGATATCCTGAAAATCGATAAATCGTTTGTTGAGACGTTGACCACGCATAAAACCAGCCATTTGATTGCGGAACACATCATCGAACTGGCACATAGTTTGGGTCTAAAAACGATTGCAGAAGGGGTGGAAACGGAGGATCAGGTCAACTGGCTGCGCAAACGCGGCGTGCGCTATTGTCAGGGCTGGTACTTTGCAAAGGCGATGCCGCCGCAGGTTTTTATGGCATGGGCAGAGCAATTACCCGCGCATGACGCCATGCGCGGGCAGTAACCCTAGATCCGGTGGCGGTAATCGCTGGGAGTGCGATCAAATTGCCGACGGAAAACGCGGGAAAAGGTCTGCTGTGAAACGTAACCCAGATCCATCGCGATATCAAAAATAGGGCGCTCGGTGGTGCGCAGTTCAACGGCAGCCAGTAGCAGTCGGCGTTGACGAATGTAATCGCCAAGCGTCTGATGCGTCACAGTGCGGAACATTCGCTGTAAATACCACTTTGAATAACCTGATTTTTTCGCCACCACATCAATGTTCAGCGGCTGGTCGATATGCTCGTCAATCCATGCGATAAGATCCTGAATAATTTTCTGATGGGACATAAATCTGCCTCTTTTCAGTGTTCAGTTCGTTAATTCATCTGTTGGGGAGTATAATTCCTCAAGTTAACTTGAGGTAAAGCGATTTATGGAAAAGAAATTACCCCGCATTAAAGCCTTGCTTACTCCAGGCGAAGTGGCGAAACGTAGCGGCGTGGCGGTATCGGCGCTGCACTTCTATGAAAGCAAAGGATTGATTACCAGTATCCGCAATAGCGGTAATCAGCGGCGATATAAGCGTGATGTGTTGCGATACGTCGCAATTATCAAAATTGCTCAACGCATTGGCATTCCGCTGGCGACCATTGGTGAAGCGTTTGGTGTGTTGCCCGAAGGGCATACGTTAAGTGCGAAAGAGTGGAAACAGCTATCTTCGCAATGGCGAGAAGAACTGGATCGACGCATTCATACCTTAGTCGCGCTGCGTGATGAACTGGACGGTTGTATTGGCTGCGGCTGCCTTTCGCGTAGCGACTGCCCGTTGCGTAACCCGGGCGACCGCTTAGGGGAAGAAGGCACCGGCGCACGCTTGCTGGAAGATGAACAAAACTAAAGCGCCACAAGGGCGCTTTAGTTTGTTTTCCGGTCTTTGTCTTTCACTCTATCCCGCTGGTACACGGGAGGGTTTCCCCCGACGTCAACACACCTCATTCGAGCACGTGGTGGAGGTTCCGGTTAGTGTTGATACTTTAATTGTATGTCACCGCTGTTTCTTCGCCAGTGCAAAGTGATCCTTTTTAACCGCAATATTTTTGCCATCTTGCGTGATTTTTTACCGTAAACCTTCGCCACAAGTTGCCTACAAATGCCGTAATTTTGCGCATCCACGATAACGTTTGCGCATCAATTGCCTGGTTTTTCATCGTCAACACAAGAAAAGGGAAAAAAGCAGCAAACTTCGGTTGAAAAAGCCGCTATGATCGCCGGATAATCGTTTGCTTTTTTTTACCACCCGTTTTGTATGCGCGGAGCTAAACGTTTGCTTTTTTGCGACGCCCCAGATTGTCGCAAACCTGAAGCAGGAAGAATAACGTTTCGCTGGCAGGGGATTGTCCGCCACGCATCTTGACGAAAAATAAACTCTCAGGGGATGTTTTCTTATGTCTACGCCATCAGCGCGTACCGGCGGTTCACTCGACGCCTGGTTTAAAATTTCACAACGTGGAAGCACCGTCCGTCAGGAAGTGGTTGCCGGGTTAACAACGTTTCTGGCGATGGTCTACTCGGTTATCGTCGTTCCAGGTATGTTGGGTAAAGCGGGCTTCCCGCCAGCGGCAGTTTTTGTTGCAACTTGTCTGGTTGCCGGGATTGGTTCTATCGCGATGGGGTTATGGGCCAATCTGCCGTTGGCTATCGGCTGCGCCATCTCTCTGACGGCGTTTACCGCATTCAGCCTGGTGCTGGGGCAACATATTAGCGTACCTGTCGCGCTGGGTGCCGTGTTCCTGATGGGTGTTCTGTTTACGGTAATTTCTGCCACGGGTATCCGTAGCTGGATTTTGCGCAACTTACCGCACGGCGTGGCACACGGCACGGGGATTGGTATCGGCCTGTTCTTGCTGCTGATTGCCGCTAATGGTGTTGGTCTGGTGATTAAAAACCCGCTCGACGGTCTGCCCGTTGCGCTGGGTGATTTCGCAACCTTCCCGGTGATTATGTCGCTGGTAGGTCTGGCGGTAATTATCGGTCTGGAAAAACTGAAAGTACCAGGCGGTATCCTGTTAACCATTATCGGCATCTCGATTGTGGGTCTGCTCTTTGATCCTAACGTCCATTTCTCTGGCGTTTTCGCCATGCCTTCATTGAGCGATGAGAACGGTAATTCGCTAATTGGTAGCCTGGATATTATGGGGGCGCTGAACCCTGTGGTTCTGCCGAGCGTACTGGCGTTGGTGATGACTGCTGTTTTCGATGCTACCGGAACCATCCGTGCGGTAGCCGGTCAGGCGAACCTGCTGGATAAAGACGGGCAGATTATCGACGGCGGTAAAGCACTGACCACCGACTCCCTGAGCAGCGTTTTCTCTGGCCTGGTCGGTGCGGCTCCGGCTGCGGTATACATTGAGTCTGCGGCGGGTACAGCAGCGGGCGGTAAAACCGGTCTGACGGCAATCACGGTTGGCGTGCTGTTCCTGCTGATTCTGTTCCTCTCTCCGCTCTCTTACCTCGTTCCGGGTTACGCAACAGCTCCGGCGCTGATGTACGTTGGCCTGTTGATGTTGAGCAACGTGGCGAAAATCGACTTTGCTGATTTCGTCGATGCAATGGCGGGTCTGGTAACAGCAGTATTCATCGTGCTGACCTGTAACATCGTAACTGGCATCATGATCGGCTTCGCGACCCTGGTGATTGGTCGTCTGGTTTCTGGCGAATGGCGTAAGCTGAACATCGGTACGGTCGTTATCGCCGTGGCGCTGGTCACCTTCTATGCTGGAGGCTGGGCTATCTAAGCTTTAATAAGATTCTGAAAACGGGTGGCAATGGCTGCCCGTTTTTATTTTCTCCGTACATTGTGTGAGCTTTTGCGATATTCTGAAAAACTGAGAGTCCGGGCATAACGCCTTTCTCAAATCATAAAAAACATTGCAAACAGGGAACGCATGGAAATCTTCTTCACCATACTGATAATGACCCTCGTGGTCTCGCTGTCCGGGGTGGTCACTCGTGTCATGCCCTTTCAGATCCCGCTTCCGCTTATGCAAATCGCCATCGGTGCGCTACTGGCGTGGCCGACGTTTGGTTTGCATGTGGAGTTTGATCCTGAACTCTTTTTAGTCTTGTTTATCCCGCCGTTGCTGTTTGCTGATGGCTGGAAAACACCAACCCGCGAATTTCTCGAACATGGTCGGGAAATATTCGGCCTCGCGCTGGCGCTGGTGGTGGTCACTGTGGTCGGCATTGGCTTCCTTATTTACTGGGTGGTGCCGGGTATCCCGCTGATACCCGCCTTTGCGCTGGCGGCGGTGCTCTCTCCGACCGATGCCGTGGCGCTCTCCGGGATTGTTGGCGAAGGGCGCATCCCGAAAAAAATCATGGGGATTTTGCAGGGCGAAGCGTTGATGAATGACGCCTCCGGCCTGGTGTCGCTGAAGTTTGCCGTGGCAGTTGCGATGGGGACGATGATCTTCACCGTTGGCGGCGCGACGGTTGAATTTATGAAAGTGGCCATTGGCGGTATTCTCGCCGGTTTTGCGGTGAGCTGGCTGTATGGTCGCTCGTTGCGTTTCCTCAGCCGCTGGGGCGGCGATGAACCCGCGACGCAGATCGTATTGCTGTTCCTGCTGCCGTTTGCCTCTTATCTGATTGCCGAACATATTGGCGTTTCCGGCATCCTTGCAGCAGTTGCCGCCGGGATGACCATCACCCGTTCCGGCGTGATGCGCCGTGCGCCGCTGGCGATGCGACTGCGCGCGAACAGCACCTGGGCGATGCTGGAATTTGTCTTTAACGGCATGGTGTTCTTGCTGTTGGGTCTGCAACTACCGGGTATTCTGGAAACGTCGCTGGTTGCGGCGGAAATTGACCCTAACGTCGAAATCTGGATGTTGTTTACTGACATCATCTTGATTTATGCGGCGCTAATGCTGGTGCGTTTTGGCTGGCTGTGGACGATGAAAAAGTTCAGCAACCGGTTCCTGAAGAAGAAGCCGATGGAGTTTGGTTCGTGGACGACACGAGAAATCCTTATCGCTTCTTTCGCCGGGGTGCGCGGGGCAATTACTCTTGCTGGTGTGCTCTCTATTCCTCTGCTGTTGCCGGATGGAAATGTCTTCCCGGCGCGTTATGAGCTGGTGTTCCTGGCGGCTGGTGTCATTCTCTTTTCGCTGTTTGTCGGCGTAGTGATGCTGCCTGTTCTGCTACAACACATTGAAGTCGCAGACCATTCACAACAGTTGAAAGAGGAGCGAATCGCGCGCGCGGCAACCGCTGAAGTGGCAATTGTGGCGATCCAGAAAATGGAGGAGCGTCTGGCGGCGGATACCGAAGAGAATATCGACAACCAGTTGCTCACTGAAGTCAGCTCTCGCGTGATTGGTAATCTGCGCCGTCGCGCCGATGGACGTAATGACGTTGAAAGTTCGGTTCAGGAAGAGAACCTGGAGCGTCGCTTCCGTCTGGCGGCGCTGCGTTCTGAACGCGCTGAACTCTACCACCTGCGCGCCACGCGGGAGATCAGCAACGAAACGCTGCAAAAATTACTGCACGATCTCGATTTGCTGGAAGCGTTGTTGATTGAGGAAAATCAATAATCTGCAGGGTTGGCGGGTGAGCCCGCCAACCCGTCTTACTCTGGCGTTAACCAGTATCCTTCACAACAGGTCAGCCACGCCTGGGCACAGTGGGAAAGGTAAACGCCCTCACGCCAAATCATTCCTAATTTCCAGCGTAGTTCGCTTTCCAGCGGCAGCCATTTTAAGGTGTTTTTATCTAATCGCTGGCAAATGGGTTCCGGCAAAATGGCTATTCCGACACCGGACTGAACCATCGCGGCGAGAAAATCCCATTGTCCGCTGCGAACCGCAATCCTCGGCTTAACGCCATGTTCATCGAATAACGCCATCAATTGCTTACTTAAGGCAAAATCTTCGTTATAGATAAGAAGAGGATGTTCCGCCAGTGTCTCTGGTGAGACGGCATCACGCTCAAGCCATTTACCTGAACGCGGCACCAGAACACAAAGCGGATGACTAAACAGCGATAACGTTGTCAGGCCACTTTCTTCTACTGGTAGAGCGGTCAGTGCCATATCCAGTTCGCCGTTCATCACCGCTTGTTGTACCGTCAGACCACCAAACTCCGAAATCTTCAGTTCCACGCCGGGGTAACGCTGGCGGAACAAGCCAATCGGCCCGGCCATTAACATCCCAACCATCGGCGGGATCCCCAACCGCAAAACGCCGGTTTTAAGCTGATTGATATCGCTAAGCTCAGCTTCCAGTTGCCGAAACTCAGCCAATATAGCCAACCCGCGCTCAAATACGACGCGACCAGTATCAGTGAGAAGCAGCCGACGACCATCGCGGATCAACAATATACAGTTCAGCTCATCTTCGAGATTCTTCAGCATCTTGCTGATGGTGGGCTGGGTCACAAACAACTTCTCCGCTGCGCGGGTGAAGCTTTGCTGGCGCACGACTTCGACAAAATAACGCAGCGTTCTGATATCCATAACTATTCCCTTTGACTATACCTGCAATGATTTTAATTCATTTCAGTAGCGGCATGAGGCTCTCTATACTTAACGTTCTGTTTTATTTTCAGGATATCCCCTCATGTCCGTGGCGCTTCGCCGCATTACCCCTGCCGTTGTGCAATCTCTTCAGGTATTTGTGCAGGTTGTGCTGTATGCAGGTTTATTTATTTTTGCGCAATATCTCGTCTCCTGGCTGCATTTGCCGCTGCCCGCCAACCTGGTGGGGATGATCCTGATGCTGGCGCTGATTGTTTGCCGCATTATTCCTCTGCAATGGGTACGTGCCGGGGCACGCTGGTTGCTGGCCGAAATGCTGCTGTTTTTTGTTCCTGCCGTGGTGGCGGTGGTGAACTATGCACAACTATTGCTGGTGGATGGTTGGCGTATTTTTGCAGTGATCGCGTTGAGCACGGTGATGGTATTGGGCACGACCGCCTGGGTAGTGGAAAAAGTCTATCGCTATGAAATGCGCAGGTTAAACCGTGATTAATTTTCAGCTAAGTATGCTCTGCCTGGCGATTACGCTGGTTATCTATTTTCTTAACAAACGCCTTTATCGCCGCTTTCGTAAACTGCCGTTGATGCCTCTGGTGCTGACGCCTGCGCTACTGGTTATGCTGCTGGTTTTTGGCAATATTTCCTGGCAAAACTATATTGGCGAAGCGCACTGGCTACTATGGCTATTAGGCCCGGCAACCATCGCCTTTGCGGTGCCGGTGTATGACAATCGGGCGATCATTAAACGTCACTGGATGTCGCTGACGGCGGGCGTACTGACGGCAACGGTGGTGGCAGTGACCAGCTCGGTGTGGCTGGCACGATTATTTACCCTGTCGGATGAGATCCAGCGTAGCCTGGCGGTGCGTTCGGTCACTACACCATTTGCTCTGGCAGCGAGCCAGTCGCTCGGCGGACAGCCTGATCTGGTGGCGTTGTTTGTGGTGGTCACCGGCGTGTTTGGCATGGCGATTGGCGACGTGCTGTTTTTACGTCTCTCGATTCGCGAAGGGATGGCGAAAGGTGCCGGATTTGGCGCGGCGTCTCATGGCGCCGGAACCGCGCGATCGTATGAATTGGGTCAACAAGAGGGCGTGGTTGCCAGTCTGGTCATGATGCTTTCTGGCGTATTAATGGTACTGGTTTCGCCGCTGGTGGCCTGGATGATGTTCTGAAGAAATTCCCCGGTCGCCTGACCGGGGAAGGGTAGAGATTAATGTGCGCGGCCTTGCTCAACGCCAAAGCCGGTCTGGGAACGGATAAACTGCGCACGGAACAGTTCACGCTCACGCGCCCCTTCCGCTGAATTATCGGTTGCCGAGAAGAACCAGATGCCGAGGAATGCCACGGTGATCGAGAACAGCGCCGGGTATTCATACGGGAAGATGGCTTTTTCGTGACCAAGGATCTGTACCCAAATAGTCGGGCCGAGGATCATCAGCACTACAGCGGTAATCAGCCCCAGCCAACCTCCCAGCATCGCACCACGCGTGGTCAGTTTCGACCAGTACATAGAAAGCAGAATGATTGGGAAGTTACAGCTCGCCGCGATGGCAAACGCCAGACCCACCATGAAGGCGATGTTCTGATTTTCAAACAGGACACCGAGGATAATGGCAATCACGCCCAAAATCAGGACGGTGATTTTCGATACCCGCAGCTCTTCACGTTCGGTCGCGCCTTTTTTGAAGACGTTGGCGTAAAGGTCATGCGAAACCGCCGATGCACCTGCCAGCGTCAGACCGGCAACCACCGCGAGGATGGTGGCGAAAGCAACCGCTGAAATAAAGCCGAGGAACAGGTTACCGCCTACCGCATTGGCCAGGTGAACCGCCGCCATGTTGTTACCGCCAATCAGCGCCCCTGCCGCGTCTTTATAGGCCGGATTCGCACCGACCAGCATGATCGCGCCAAAACCGATAATAAAGGTCAGGATATAGAAGTAGCCCATAAATCCGGTGGCGTAGAACACGCTCTTACGCGCTTCACGGGCATCGCTGACCGTAAAGAAGCGCATCAGAATATGCGGTAAGCCAGCCGTACCAAACATCAGCCCCAGCCCCAGCGACAGCGCAGATATTGGATCTTTCACCAGCCCGCCCGGCTTCATGATGTCGACACCTTTCGGGTGCACCGCCATCGCTTCGCTGAACAGATTGTTGAAGCTAAAGCCAACATGTTTCATCACCATAAAGGCCATAAAGCTGGCACCGAACAGCAACAGTACGGCTTTGATAATCTGTACCCAAGTGGTCGCCAGCATTCCGCCGAACAGGACGTACATCATCATCAGTACGCCGACCAGAACCACCGCAATGTGATAGTTAAGGCCAAACAACAGTTCGATCAGTTTACCTGCGCCTACCATCTGGGCGATAAGGTAAAGCGCCACGACCACCAGAGAACCACAGGCCGAAAGAATACGAATTGGCCCTTGTTTCAGACGGTACGAGGCCACATCCGCAAAGGTATAGCGACCGAGGTTACGCAGACGTTCGGCAATCAGGAACAGAATAATTGGCCAGCCCACCAGGAAGCCCAGCGAGTAAATTAAGCCGTCATAGCCGGAGGTAAACACCAGCGCGGAGATGCCCAAAAATGAGGCGGCAGACATATAGTCACCCGCAATCGCCAGCCCGTTCTGGAAACCGGTGATATTGCCGCCTGCGGTGTAGTAGTCATTACGAGAACGTACACGTTTTGACGCCCAGTAGGTAATACCGAGCGTAAACACGACGAAAATCAGGAACATAATAATCGCCTGCCAGTTCGTCGGCTGGCGCTCTACGGCCCCGCTAATAGCATCCGCCGCGTTAGCTGCGAAAGGGAGTGTGGCGGCAAGCGCCGTCAGAACTCTTTTCATGATGCTTGTACCTCATGCAGGACTTCATTATTAAGACGGTCAAATTCGCCGTTCGCCCGCCAGATGTAGATACCAGTGAGAACAAAGGAGATCACAATCACTCCAACACCGACTGGAATCCCGCGTGTGACGCTGGTGTTCGGGTTCAGCGGAGTGCCCAGCCAGCCGGGCGCGAAGGCGATCAGTAAAATAAAGCCGATATAAACTGCCAGCATAATAATCGACAGGATGGTGGCAAACCGTTGCCGTTTTTCGACTAACTCCCTGAAATGCGCATTGTCTTCTATCCGCTGATAAATAGTGCCATTCATCACAGATTCTCCAGAGGTAATGTAGGGATTGTTTTAATTCCCGCTCCCTTATGGGAGAAGGTTATCGCTCAGGTAACCCATTGCCTGATGCGCCGCTGTCGCGTCTTATCCGACCTACAGCCGTTGCCGAATGTAGGCCGGATAAAGCGTTTACGCCGCATCCGGCGCTTGTTGTCGGATGCGATGCTGGCGCATCTTATCCGACCTACAACCGTTGCCGAATGTAGGCTGGATAAGGCGTTTACGCCGCATCCGGCGCTTGAGGGTTACGACGGCATTGCGATAGCCTGCTTCTCTTCAAGCAGCTTCTCGACTACGCCAGGATCGGCAAGCGTCGAGGTATCGCCCAGGTTGCTGGTATCGCCCGCCGCAATTTTGCGCAGAATACGGCGCATAATTTTGCCGGAGCGGGTTTTAGGCAGGGAGTCGGTCCAGTGCAGCACGTCTGGCGTTGCCAGCGGGCCAATCTCTTTACGCACCCAGTTGCGGACTTCTGCGTACAGTTCTGGTGACGGTTCCTCCCCGTGATTAAGCGTGACGTAGGCGTAAATCGCCTGACCTTTAATATTGTGCGGAATACCGACGACAGCGGCTTCGGCTATCTTCGGATGCGCCACCAGCGCCGACTCAATCTCTGCCGTTCCCAGACGGTGACCGGAGACGTTCAACACGTCGTCCACGCGCCCGGTGATCCAGTAATAGCCATCTTCGTCACGACGCGCGCCATCGCCACTGAAATACATATTTTTGAAGGTGGAAAAGTAGGTCTGTTCAAAACGTTCGTGATCGCCAAACAGCGTGCGCGCCTGACCCGGCCAGGAGTCGGTGATCACCAGGCTGCCTTCGGTAGCGCCTTCCAG
Source organism: Escherichia sp. Marseille-Q3837 (assembly GCF_916618735.1). NCBI lineage: Bacteria > Pseudomonadati > Pseudomonadota > Gammaproteobacteria > Enterobacterales > Enterobacteriaceae > Escherichia > Escherichia sp. Marseille-Q3837. The sequence goes on from NZ_CAKAKC010000001.1 coordinate 1,308,245, forward strand.
CGGGTTACCTTCGTTATCGACCAGCGCCGGTTGCACGCCGAAGAACGGACGTGTTGCCGAACCGGCTTTCAGCTCGGTAGCGCCAGGCAGTGGGGTAATCATGAAACCGCCGGTTTCGGTCTGCCACCAGGTATCGACCACCGGACATTTCTCGTTGCCGATCTTCTTCCAGTACCACTCCCACGCTTCCGGGTTAATTGGCTCGCCCACAGAACCAAGAATGCGTAGCGACGAACGATCGGTGCCTTCAATCGCTTTATCGCCTTCCGCCATCAGTGCGCGAATCGCCGTGGGTGCGGTATAGAGAATATTGACCTGATGCTTATCCACCACCTGTGCCATACGGGCAGGCGTCGGCCAGTTCGGTACGCCTTCAAACATCAGCGTGGTTGCCCCGCAGGCCAGCGGACCATACAGCAAGTAACTGTGTCCGGTAACCCAGCCCACATCGGCGGTGCACCAGTAGATATCGCCCGGATGATAATCAAAGACATATTTAAAGGTCAGCGCCGCGTACACCAGATAACCGCCGGTAGTGTGCAGTACGCCTTTCGGCTTACCGGTAGAACCGGAGGTGTAGAGAATAAACAACGGATCTTCGGCGTTTACTTCTTCCGGCTGGTGCTGATCGCTCGCTTGCTCAACCAGGTCGTGCCACCACAGGTCGCGTCCTTCCTGCCAGTCGATTTTCCCGCCAGTACGCTTCAGTACAACCACATGTTCAATGCTGGTGACGTTCGGATTTTTCAGCGCGTCATCGACGTTTTTCTTCAGCGGAATGCTACGTCCAGCGCGTACACCTTCGTCGGAAGTGATCACCAATCGTGAGTTGGAATCGATAATACGTCCGGCAACGGCTTCCGGCGAGAAGCCGCCGAAAATCACCGAATGCACCGCACCAATGCGGGCGCAGGCCAACATCGCGACTGCGGCTTCCGGCACCATCGGCATATAAATCGCCACCACATCACCTTTTTTAATGCCCAGCTCAAGCAGGGTATTGGCGAAGCGGCAGACGTCGCGGTGCAGCTCTTTATAGCTGATATGTTTGCTCTGGCTGGCGTCATCGCCTTCCCAGATGATAGCGGTGCGATCGCCGTTTTCTTGCAGATGGCGGTCGAGGCAGTTGGCCGCCAGATTTAGCGTGCCGTCCTCGTACCATTTAATGGACACATTACCCGGGGCAAAGGAGGTGTTTTTCACCTTCTGGTAGGGTTTGATCCAGTCGAGAATTTTTCCCTGTTCGCCCCAGAAGGTATCTGGTGCGTTAATAGATTGTTGATACATCGCTTCGTACTGCTGAGGGTTTATCAGGCAACGGTCTGCGATGTTGGCAGGAATGGTGTGTTTGTGAATTTGACTCATGCTTTTGTTCTCCTTGTAGGATGTTAATAATATGTGGCATAAGCGTTAAATGTAGGGGTATTGGCAGTTTTGTTTAGTATTTGGGCGACAGATCACGCAAAAGTAGAATTGTGCAAATAAACGGCAGGGTAATTTTTGAAGGACACCAACAAAAGTTGATTAATTCTTTGAGGAACATGCAGTTATGCATGCTGTTGAAAAAGAGGAAGATACCGACTAACTCTAAAGTGGTATTTTACATGCACTTACAATTGATTAAAGACAACATTCTGAGTGTGGTTATTTGTTACACATAGGGGCGAGCAATGTCATAACAGTGTATGTGCGGTTACTGTTATGAAAAAACAATAAAAACTGCCATTTCCTCAATGGCAAAATTTGGATGAAGCCCCTATGACAAGGATAAAAATAAACGCACGCCGTATCTTCAGCTTATTGATTCCTTTTTTCTTTTTCACTTCTGTTCACGCTGAACAAACGGCCGCTCCCGCGAAACCTGTAACTGTGGAAGCGAAGAATGAAACCTTTGCCCCGCAGCACCCCGATCAATATCTCTCCTGGAAAGCCACCTCGGAACAATCAGAGCGTGTTGACGCACTAGCAGAAGATCCACGTCTGGTGATCCTGTGGGCGGGGTATCCCTTCTCACGCGATTACAACAAGCCGCGTGGACATGCCTTTGCTGTGACCGATGTACGTGAAACGTTGCGTACCGGTGCGCCGAAAAACGCTGAAGATGGTCCGCTACCGATGGCATGCTGGAGTTGTAAAAGCCCGGATGTGGCGCGTCTGATCCAGAAAGACGGTGAAGATGGCTACTTCCACGGTAAATGGGCGCGCGGCGGCCCGGAAATCGTCAACAATTTAGGTTGTGCCGATTGCCATAACACTGCCTCACCAGAGTTCGCCAAAGGCAAGCCGGAGTTAACCCTTTCCCGTCCGTATGCGGCTCGCGCTATGGAAGCCATTGGTAAACCTTTTGAGAAAGCCGGACGTTTCGACCAGCAATCGATGGTTTGCGGTCAGTGCCATGTGGAGTATTACTTCGACGGCAAAAACAAAGCCGTTAAATTCCCGTGGGATAACGGCATGAAAGTCGAAAATATGGAGCAGTATTACGACAAAATTGCCTTCTCTGACTGGACTAACTCCCTGTCGAAAACGCCAATGCTGAAAGCGCAGCACCCGGAATATGAAACCTGGAGTACGGGCATTCACGGCAAAAATAACGTGACCTGTATCGACTGCCATATGCCAAAAGTGCAGAACGCCGAAGGCAAACTCTACACCGACCATAAAATTGGCAATCCGTTTGATAACTTCGCCCAGACTTGTGCGAACTGCCATACCCAGGACAAAGCCACGCTGCAAAAAGTGGTCGCGGAGCGTAAACAGTCGATTAACGACCTGAAAATCAAGGTCGAAGATCAACTGGTTCACGCCCACTTCGAAGCGAAAGCGGCGCTGGATGCTGGCGCGACGGAAGCCGAAATGAAGCCGATTCAGGACGATATCCGTCATGCTCAGTGGCGTTGGGATCTGGCGATCGCTTCCCACGGCATTCATATGCACGCGCCGGAAGAAGGTCTGCGGATGCTTGGCACGGCGATGGATAAAGCGGCGGATGCGCGTACCAAACTGGCGCGTTTGCTGGCGACCAAAGGCATCACCCATGAAATCCAGATCCCGGATATCTCGACCAAAGAGAAAGCCCAGCAGGCCATTGGCCTGAACATGGAACAAATCAAGGCCGAGAAGCAGGACTTCATCAAAACGGTGATCCCACAGTGGGAAGAGCAGGCACGTAAAAACGGTCTGTTAAGCCAATAACCCCCGTTCCGCCTCGCAAGGGGCGGAAAACACAATGGAGTGAATATGAGCGTATTACGTTCGTTATTAACTGCCGGGGTGCTGGCGTCGGGCCTGTTGTGGAGCCTGAACGGAATTACCGCTACCCCTGCGGCGCAGGCATCGGAAGATCGCTACGAAGTTACCCAGCAGCGTAACCCGGATGCCGCCTGTCTGGACTGTCATAAGCCAGACACCGAAGGTATGCATGGCAAACATGCTTCCGTTATCAACCCGAATAATAAATTGCCGGTTACCTGCACCAACTGTCACGGCCAGCCGTCACCGCAACACCGCGAAGGGGTGAAAGATGTGATGCGCTTTAACGAGCCGATGTACAACGTTGGTGAGCAGAACAGTGTTTGTATGTCCTGCCATCTGCCGGAACAGTTGCAAAAAGCGTTCTGGCCGCACGATGTCCACGTGACTAAAGTGGCGTGCGCCAGCTGCCATTCCCTGCATCCACAGCAAGATACGATGCAGACGTTAAGTGACAAAGGACGGATTAAGATTTGCGTCGATTGCCACAGCGATCAGCGCACCAATCCGAACTTTAACCCGGCGTCTGTTCCGTTGCTTAAGGAGCAGCCATGACCTGGTCACGTCGCCAGTTTCTCACCGGCGTCGGCGTGCTGGCAGCCGTCAGCGGCACCGCAGGACGCGTGGTGGCGAAAACGTTGAATATCAATGGTGTGCGTTACGGCATGGTGCATGACGAGTCGTTATGCATCGGCTGTACCGCCTGTATGGATGCTTGTCGGGAAGTAAACAAGGTGCCGGAAGGTGTCTCGCGCCTGACGATTATTCGTAGCGAGCCACTGGGCGAATTTCCTGATGTGAAATATCGCTTCTTCCGTAAGTCTTGCCAGCACTGCGACCATGCGCCTTGCGTTGACGTCTGCCCGACCGGCGCCTCTTTTCGCGATGCCGCCAGCGGGATTGTCGATGTTAATCCGGATCTCTGCGTCGGTTGTCAGTACTGCATCGCCGCCTGTCCGTACCGCGTGCGCTTTATCCATCCGGTCACGAAGACGGCGGACAAATGCGATTTCTGCCGTAAGACCAATTTACAGGCCGGTAAGCTGCCCGCGTGCGTTGAAGCTTGCCCGACGAAAGCACTGACGTTTGGCAATCTGGACGATCCTAACAGTGAGATTTCGCAACTGCTGCGCCAGAAGCCCTCTTACCGCTACAAGCTGGCGCTGGGAACCAAACCGAAGCTGTACCGCGTACCGTTTAAATACGGGGAGGTGAGTCAATGACGCAGGCTTCCGCATTTCATTTTGAATCACTGGTGTGGGACTGGCCGATTGCCATCTATCTGTTTTTGGTGGGGATTTCTGCCGGGCTGGTGACGTTGGCGGTGTTGCTGCGTCGCTTCTACCCGCAGGCGGGCGGCGCAGACAGTACGTTGCTGCGTACCACGCTGATTGTCGGGCCTGGCGCGGTGATCCTCGGTCTGTTGATCCTCGTCTTCCACCTGACGAGACCGTGGACCTTCTGGAAGCTGATGTTCCACTACAGTTTTACCTCGGTGATGTCGATGGGGGTAATGCTGTTTCAGCTCTACATGGTGGTGCTGGTGCTGTGGCTGGCGAAAATCTTTGAACACGATTTGCTTGCCCTGCAACAACGCTGGTTGCCGAAGCTGGGGATCGTGCAAAAGGTTCTGAGCCTGCTGACGCCCGTTCATCGCGGACTGGAAACGCTGATGCTGGTGCTGGCGGTGCTGCTGGGGGCTTATACTGGCTTTCTGCTGTCGGCGCTGAAATCGTATCCGTTCCTCAATAACCCGATCCTGCCGGTGCTGTTCCTGTTCTCCGGCATCTCGTCCGGTGCGGCGGTGGCGCTGATCGCCATGGCGATACGCCAGCGCAGTAATCCGCATTCCACGGAAGCGCACTTTGTTCACCGTATGGAAATCCCTGTGGTATGGGGTGAAATCTTCCTGCTGGTGGCGTTTTTCGTCGGCCTGGCGCTGGGCGATGACGGTAAAGCTCGTGCGCTGGTGGCGGCGTTGGGCGGTGGTTTCTGGACGTGGTGGTTCTGGCTTGGTGTCGCCGGGCTGGGGCTGATTGTGCCAATGTTGCTCAAACCGTGGGTGAATCGCAGTTCCGGCATTTCTGCCGTGCTGGCGGCGTGTGGAGCCAGCCTGGTCGGTGTGTTGATGCTGCGTTTTTTCATTCTCTACGCCGGACAGTTGACGGTGGCGTAAACCAGAAAAGAGGTGGTTTCTGGACGTATTCCTTCCTGAAGTCGGTTTTCTGGCGTTGTTGTTAAGTCTTGGGGTCAATGTGTTGACCCCGTTGACAACCTTCGCGGGTGTGCGGTTGCGCTGGCCTGCGATGATGCGGCTCACTTGCATCGGCATTCTGGCGCAGTTCGCGCTCCTGCTGCTCGCCTTTGGCGTACTGACGTATTGTTTTCTCATCAGCGATTTCTCGGTCATTTATGTCGCCCAACATAGCTATAGCCTGCTGTCGTGGGAACTCAAACTGGCGGCGGTGTGGGGCGGTCATGAAGGTTCGCTGCTGCTTTGGGTGCTGCTGCTTTCCGCCTGGAGCGCGCTGTTTGCCTGGCATTATCGGCAGCAAACCGATCCGCTATTTCCGCTGACGCTAGCCGTTTTATCTCTCATGCTCGCCGCACTGCTACTGTTTGTGGTGCTGTGGTCCGATCCCTTCGTGCGGATATTTCCACCAGCAATCGAAGGCCGCGATCTCAATCCGATGCTGCAACATCCCGGTCTTATCTTCCATCCGCCGCTGCTTTATCTCGGCTATGGCGGTTTGATGGTGGCGGCGAGCGTGGCGCTGGCGAGTTTACTGCGCGGCGAGTTTGATGCGGCCAGCGCCCGAATTTGCTGGCGCTGGGCACTACCTGGCTGGAGTGCATTAACAGCGGGGATCATCCTCGGTTCCTGGTGGGCCTATTGCGAACTCGGCTGGGGCGGCTGGTGGTTCTGGGATCCGGTGGAAAACGCCTCTTTATTACCCTGGCTTTCTGCCACTGCGCTGCTGCACAGTTTGTCCCTGACACGCCAGCGGGGGATTTTCCGCCACTGGTCGCTGTTGCTGGCGATAGTTACTCTGATGCTGTCGCTGCTGGGCACCTTAATTGTCCGTTCTGGCATTCTGGTTTCGGTTCATGCGTTCGCGCTGGATAACGTCCGCGCCGTGCCGTTGTTCAGCCTGTTTGCACTGATTAGCCTTGCGTCTTTGGCTCTGTATGGCTGGCGAGCGCGGGACGGTGGCCCGGCGGTGCGTTTTTCGGTGTTATCGTGGGAAATGTTAATCCTCGCTACGCTGTTGCTGTTTTGCGCAGTGCTACTGATCGTGCTGGTGGGAACGCTTTATCCGATGATTTACGGCCTGCTGGGCTGGGGACGCCTCTCCGTTGGCGCGCCGTATTTTAACCGCGCGACGTTACCGTTTGGTCTGTTGATGCTGGTGGTGATTGTGCTGGCGACGTTTGTCTCTGGCAAACGCGCGCAGCTTCCGGCGCTGGTAGCTCATGCGGGCGTGCTGTTATTTGCCGCCGGGATCGTGGTCTCCAGCGTCAGCCGTCAGGAGATCAGCCTGAATTTACAGCCGGGTCAGCAGGTGACGCTGGCAGGATACACCTTCCGTTTTGAGCGCCTCGATCTACAAGCCAAAGGTAATTACACCAGCGAAAAAGCGATAGTGGCGTTATTTGACCATCAGCAACGCATTGGTGAACTGACACCGGAGCGGCGTTTTTACGAAGCACGTCGTCAGCAAATGATGGAGCCGTCAATTCGCTGGAACGGTATCCATGACTGGTATGCGGTCATGGGAGAAAAAAACGGGCCGGATCGCTATGCATTTCGTTTGTATGTACAAAGCGGTGTGCGCTGGATCTGGGGGGGAGGATTGTTGATGATTGCGGGCGCATTGTTAAGCGGATGGCGGGGGAGGAAGCGCGATGAATAAAGGACTTCTCACGCTACTGCTGTTATTTACCTGTTTTGCGCGCGCTCAGGTTGTAGACACCTGGCAATTCGCCAATCCGCAACAACAGCAACAGGCGTTAAATATTGCCAGCCAGTTACGTTGTCCGCAGTGCCAAAATCAGAACTTACTGGAATCCAACGCGCCGGTGGCAGTCAGTATGCGCCATCAGGTTTACAGCATGGTGGCGGAGGGGAAGAACGAAGTCGAAATCATTGGCTGGATGACCGAACGCTACGGAGATTTTGTTCGCTATAACCCACCGTTAACGGGTCAGACGCTGGTGTTATGGGCGCTGCCTGTTGTGTTGTTACTGCTGATGGCACTGATCCTCTGGCGAGTGAGGGCGAAGCGATGAAACAGCCCAAAATACCGGTGAAAATGCTGACAATACTCACGATTTTGATGCTATTTCTCTGTGTCGGCAGTTATCTGTTAAGCCCAAAATGGCAGGCGGTACGTGCGGAGTATCAGCGTCAGCGCGATCCGCTACATCAGTTTGCCAGCCAGCAAACCCCGGAAGCGCAGCTTCAGGCATTGCAGGATAAAATCCGCGCTAATCCACAAAACAGCGAACAGTGGGCGTTGCTGGGCGAGTATTACCTGTGGCAAAACGATTACAGCAATTCGCTGCTGGCATACCGTCAGGCGTTGCAACTACGTGGTGAGAACGCTGAACTGTATGCGGCGCTGGCGACGGTGCTTTATTACCAGGCCAGCCAGCATATGACCGCCCAGACTCGCGCAATGATCGACAAAGCCCTCGCGCTGGACGAAAACGAAATTACCGCCCTGATGCTGCTGGCTTCCGATGCTTTTATGCAGGCGAATTACGCGCAGGCCATCGAACTATGGCAAAAAGTGATGGATCTCAATTCACCCAGGGTCAACCGGACACAGTTGGTTGAGTCGATTAATATGGCGAAACTGTTGCAGCGGAGATCGGATTAATCATTCGGCGTTGCAGATTATGTTATTGAGCTGCGTAAAAAATAATCGAATGAATACATGTAAAAAATAATCACCATTAACGATTATTGCAGATTAAACAAATAAAAATCTTTCCATAACAAATGGTTATTCATATAACCTGTCATAAACTCGCGTTATTATGCATTAATGCAGCGAAAAGCTCTGTTGTTAAAGGGTTGCGCAACATACCGCGCAAATGATACTGATCATAAGCGTTAAAAAAATCTACAAACCAACGCAACACAATTCATGCCCTGGCAGTATGTCACGTTCTCGCGTTTCTGAACGGGGAACGGTGCTCCATTGAGGAAGTCATTCATATGAAAAATATAAAATTCAGCCTGGCCTGGCAGATTCTGTTTGCTATGGTGCTGGGCATTCTCCTGGGAAGCTACCTGCACTACCATAGCGACAGTCGCGAATGGCTGGTCGTCAATTTGCTCTCTCCGGCGGGTGATATCTTCATCCACCTGATCAAAATGATTGTTGTGCCGATTGTGATCTCCACGCTGGTGGTAGGTATCGCGGGTGTTGGTGATGCCAAACAGCTTGGGCGTATTGGCGCGAAAACCATTATCTACTTTGAAGTGATCACCACCGTCGCCATCATTCTGGGGATCACTCTGGCAAACGTCTTCCAGCCCGGTGCCGGGGTGGATATGTCGCAGCTGGCGACCGTCGATATCTCGAAATATCAGAGCACTACGGAAGCGGTACAAAGCAGTTCCCACGGCATTATGGGCACGATTTTGTCGCTGGTGCCGACGAACATTGTGGCGTCGATGGCGAAAGGCGAAATGCTGCCGATCATCTTCTTCTCGGTGCTGTTTGGTCTGGGGCTTTCCTCCCTGCCCGCGACGCATCGTGAACCGCTGGTGACCGTGTTCCGCTCCATCTCTGAAACCATGTTTAAAGTGACTCACATGGTGATGCGTTATGCACCGGTGGGTGTGTTTGCGCTGATTGCGGTGACGGTGGCTAACTTTGGTTTCTCTTCTCTGTGGCCACTGGCGAAACTGGTGCTGCTGGTGCATTTCGCCATTCTGTTCTTCGCGCTGGTAGTGCTGGGAATTGTGGCGCGCCTGTGCGGGTTAAGCGTCTGGATCCTGATTCGCATTCTGAAAGATGAGCTGATTCTGGCGTATTCCACTGCCAGCTCTGAAAGCGTGCTGCCGCGAATTATTGAGAAGATGGAAGCCTACGGTGCACCGGCGTCAATCACCAGCTTCGTGGTGCCGACCGGTTACTCCTTTAACCTTGATGGTTCGACGCTGTATCAAAGTATTGCCGCTATCTTTATCGCGCAGTTGTATGGAATTGACCTGTCTATCTGGCAGGAAATCATTCTGGTGCTGACGCTGATGGTGACCTCGAAAGGGATTGCTGGCGTGCCGGGTGTGTCGTTTGTGGTGCTGCTGGCAACGCTGGGTAGCGTCGGTATTCCTCTGGAAGGTCTGGCGTTTATTGCCGGTGTTGACCGTATCCTCGACATGGCGCGTACCGCGCTGAACGTGGTGGGTAATGCGCTGGCTGTGCTGGTCATTGCCAAGTGGGAACACAAATTTGACCGCAAAAAGGCGATGGCCTACGAACGTGAAATGCTGGGCAAATTTGATAAGACTGCGGATCAGTAATTGAAGATTGCCGGGGGGTATATCCACCCGGCAATGTGTGGATGCCTGATGCGACGCTGTCGCGTCTTATCAGGCCTATCTTAACCGTTGGTTAATTTTTCAAACTCTTCACACCCGGTATCAAACCCTTCCATACAGCTCAGGTTCAACCAGTGCAGCGCCTTTTGTTTGTTCTTCTCGATAAAACCCTCTTCACCGTTTAAGAACATCATCCCCGCCCAGTACTCGGAATAACCGGTACGGGAAATCGCGGAGCTGCGTTTGAAATACCAGGTTGCTTTGTCATCGTCAGCCGTAATGCCCACGCCGTTGGCGTAAATCAAGCCAAGCAGCATCTGGGCATCAACGGCGGTATCATTCTCTAAATCTTCCGAGGCGTTTTCTAACAGCGAAATCGCCTTCGGATAATCTGGTTTACCCGCCTGGCTATTAACCAGAATATGCGCCAGCGTCACTTCACCTTCTTTACTGCCCGCCTGTGCTGCTTTCTCGGCGAGCACTTTTGCTTGTGGATAGTCCAGACTGACCGGATTGGTGATTTTGATCTGCGCTAACAGCGCGCAGGCATCGGCATCACCGCTGTCAGCGGCTTTCTGTGCCCAATATTCGGCTTTGCTCAAATCGCCGGAGCTAAACCAGCTGTCGGCAAGAAAATATTGTGCGCGTCGGTCTCCGGCCTCTGCTGCCTTTACATACTGGCTGCCGGGCTCGGAGTCGTTTGCGTGGGCAAAGAATGTCAAAAACAACATCAATGCGATAATTTTTTTCATTTTGATAATACGATTGGGTAGGGAGTAACCAGTATAAAGAGTTCGAATGGATAAAAAAACAGCCTCCGAAAGGAGGCTGTAAGAGGGACTGATTTACGCCAGCGCCGCTTCGCGCAGGCGAGTTTTCAACTTGTTGTACTCGTCAATCACGTACTGCTCGGCGGCGCGCTGATCGGCGATCGGCTCGACGCGCACGGCGCAGTATTTGTACTCCGGCGTTTTCGTAATCGGGCTTAAGTTCTCGGTAACCAGCTCGTTACAGGCACCAATCCACCACTGGTAAGTCATGTAAATCGCCCCTTTGTTCGGACGATCGCTGACCTGCGCACGGGTGATAATTTTGCCTTTACGCGAATGCACCCAAACCAATGCCTCGTCTTCAATACCCAGACGTTTGGCGTCTTCGGTATTAATTTGCGCGTAGCCAGGTTCATCAGCCAGCGCCGCCAGCGCCGCACAGTTACCAGTCATCGAACGACAAGAGTAGTGACCGACTTCACGCACCGTTGACAGCACCATCGGGTACTCATCGGTGAGCTTGTCGATTGGCGCTACCCAGTCGCAGGTGAAGAACTGCGCCAGACCGTTCGGGGTATCAAACTTCTCTTTAAACAGGTAAGAAGTCCCCTGATCGGCATCTGAAGTATCGCGGCAAGGCCACTGAATGAAGCCCAGTTCGCCCATTTTCTCGTAAGTTGCACCGTAGAAATCTGGGCACAGATGACGCAACTCATCCCAGATCTCCTGGGTGTTGTTGTAGTGCATCGGATAACCCATACGGGTGGCGATTTCACTGATGATTTGCCAGTCCGTTTTCAGATCCCACTTCGGTTCAACCGCCTTGAAGAAACGCTGGAAGCCACGGTCAGCCGCAGTGTAGACACCTTCATGTTCGCCCCACGAGGTTGACGGTAAAATAACATCCGCCGCCGACGCGGTTTTGGTCATAAAGATGTCCTGAACGATGACCAGTTCCAGATCTTCAAAGGCTTTACGTACTGCCGACAGTTCCGCGTCCGTTTGTAGCGGATCTTCGCCCATAATGTACGCCGCACGGACTTCGCCATGCGCCGCACGGTGCGGCAGTTCGCTGATGCGATAACCGGTATGGGCCGGCAGGCTTTCCACGCCCCAGGCTTTGGCGAATTTCTCGCGGTTAGCCGGATCTTTCACGTACTGATAGCCCGGATACGTATCCGGCAGCGCGCCCATATCGCAGGCACCCTGCACGTTGTTCTGACCACGAACCGGGTTAACGCCCGCATGTGGCTTACCGAGGTTACCGGTCAGCATCGCGAGGCTGGTCAGAGAACGCACGGTTTCCACGCCCTGATAGAACTGGGTAACACCCATGCCCCACAGAATGGATGCGCTTTCGGCCTGGGCATACATCCGCGCCGCCTGACGAATCTCACTGGCGCTGACGCCGGTGATATCTTCAACCGACTCCGGCGTGTAGCCTTCAACGATTTTACGATACTCTTCAAAGCCTTCTGTGCGAGAAGCGACGAACGCTTTGTCGTACAGATTTTCTTCAATAATGACATGGCCCATCGCATTCAACAGCGCGATGTTCGAGCCGTTTTTCAGTGCGATGTGCATGTCCGCAATGCGCGCGGTTTCAATTTTGCGCGGATCGCAGACGATAATTTTCGCCCCGTTACGTTTAGCGTTAATTACGTGATTCGCCACGATTGGGTGGGAATCTGCCGGGTTGTACCCGAAAACGAACACTAAATCGGTATTATCAATTTCGTTAATGGCATTGCTCATTGCGCCGTTACCGACCGATTGGTGCAGACCTGCAACCGATGGGCCGTGTCAGACGCGAGCGCAGCAGTCAACGTTATTAGTACCAATAACGGCGCGCGCAAATTTTTGCATTACATAGTTGGTTTCGTTACCCGTACCACGCGAGGAGCCGGTCGTCTGGATGGCATCCGGACCGTACTTCTCTTTGATGGCGCTCAGGCGCTCGGCAACGTAATTCAGTGCCTCATCCCAGGAAACAGGTTCGAGTTTGCCGCCACGCTGGCGACGGATCATGGGGGTTTTCAGGCGCGGGGTCAGGATCTGGGTATCGTTAATGAAATCCCAGCCATAATAACCCTTCAGACACAGAGTACCCTGGTTGGTTTTCCCCTGCGCTGCCTCCGCCCGGACGATTTTGCCGTTATCGACGACCAGGTTGATTTTGCAACCTGATGCGCAATATGGGCAAACCGTGACGACTTTTTTCATCGGTCTCGCTCCAGTTAATCAAATCACGCATACGCGCTCTCGACTACAGTATGCATCTTTTATGCCACATTTTATTTGGGGACATTCCTTGATATTACGGGCACTATTTATTCAAAACTCTGACGAAAAACAGGCTGTCGTCAGTTTTGACGTGACGAAACGAAATACCGCGTGACAGCCATCACGCGGCAGACATTTTATTTTTTCTCGATGCCGGGAGCCGCCTGATACCCGCCGCCCAGCGATTTCATCAACTGAATGCTTTGGATCACGCGGCGGCTATCCAGCATCAGTAATGACATCTCTTCGGCAAGCACCGGCAATTCGGCTTCGGTTGCCTGTAAGCGGCTGGTTAAACCGCGCTTGTAGGCGGCGTCGGCGGCGCGCTGGGTGAAGCGGGTTGCTTCTACGCGTTCTGCCTGCATCTCCCGCTCGTCATTCAGCGTTTGCAGGCGTGTACCGTTGACCGCGACATCGCGCACTGCGTTCAGCACGGACTGGTTGTAGCGTTCAATCATCATGTTGCTGGCGGCGCGAGCGCCTTCGAGATTGGCATTCAACCGTCCACCGTCAAACAGCGGCAATTTCAGGCCTGGAATGAAGTTGAACTGGCGACTGCTTTTTTTGAATAAGGTATCCAGGTGGATGGAATCCAGGCCGAAAAACGCTTTGATATCAAAGCTTGGGTAGAACAGCGCCCGCGCGGAATCCACCTGATTTAATGACGCCTGAACATACCAGCGCATGGCTTGCAGATCCGGACGTCTGGCGAGCAACTCATAAGAGAGTGTCGCCGGAATGCCGGTCTGTACCTGTGGTAACGCCACTGGTTTGATCTCCGGCATATCGCTGGCGCCCGCGCCAGTCAATGCGCGCAGAGATTCTCGTGTTTCAGTGATTTGCCCTTTGACGGCAGCAATTTGTTTATCGACCGCCAGAATCTGCGCCCGCGCGCCGTGGAACGGTACTTGCGCTTCCAGGCCGTGCGCCACTTTGCTCTGATGCGCTTTCACCGCGTAATCAATCACGCTGCGGGTTTGCTCTAACAGATCGAGCATCTGGTAGCTGGCCTGCATACTGTAATAAAGCTGCGCTACGCCTGTAGTGAGCGACAGTTCCACTGCCGCAGTTTCTGCCAGCGCGGCGTTATGCGCGCCAATGGCGGCGGCAACCGCTGAGCGATGTACGCCCCATAAATCGAGATCTAATCCGGCAAACAAACCAACAGTAGCTTCGGTGTAGTACGGACCATCCATTTCCAGTGCGGGCGCATCCATCGCATAAGGGCTTAAAAAGCCGTTGGCAGAGACGCGCTGGCGGTTGAGCATCCCTAACGCCGCCACCTGCAATTGTGAACCAGCATCTAACAAATCTGCCTGCGACTGCGCTTTTTCTTCCTGCAATTTCGCTTCGGCGAGGGTGTGAGAACCGCTTAACGTCCGTTGGATCAGCGCATCCAGTTGTGGATCATTAAACTGTCTCCACCACTGCGCTTGCGGCCAGCCGGAACTGGCAAGATGAATATCATCGGCAAGTTTGATCTGCTCTGGTTTAAGCTGTTGATGAGGGGCTGAATCCTTACGCACTAACGCACAGCCGGAAATCAGCGTCGTGCTGCCGAGAATGCTGCACAACAACAAGCGTGAAAGTTGACGATTGATCATTGAGTGGCTCCTTGTGCCTGTTCCGTGGCGGGCGTTAATGCCGGGGCTGTCCAGTCTGGCAAGCGGGCGATGAGCTGACAGACGTGTTGCTCCTGTTTTAATAAGGTGGGCAGGATGGCCTGCGAGGCGGGTATCTCTTCAAGCGTTATTTGAGGAGAATGGCTGAGCGCGGTTGCCAGACCGGCAGCGTATTTCTCCAGTGCATCGGCAAAATGGCTGGCTCTGTCCGGCTGGAGCGCGTGATCCAGCGCCTGAGCCGAGTTCCAGGTGGCATCCCAGGCGTGAAGAATGTCGCGTCCCTGACGAATAACTGTTTGCGAGCGTTCAATCAGTAAGGCGCGTTCATCGCCGTCCAGTTGACGTTCAAGCGCCACGCGTTGGCACATTTCTTCACAGGCATTAAACGCCGCATGTAGACCTATACGAATTTGCAGATAAGTGCGCAGAGCCGTGACTTCCTGTTGGCGCGGGATACGCATTAGTTTGCTTAACATACCCAGCGCGCCAGCCAGTTTTTGCGGCAGTGCACGCGCTTCGCTTTCAGGCCAGACAAAGGTGTAAATCACCGCTGATACCGCCGTACCGATAAGAATGCCGATGGCACGATCGCGTATTTCCACCAGGTCGTAAACCGGACCAAAGACGTTTTCGAGCGTGGCGAGAGCAAAGGTCACCACCATCTGCGTGCCGATATAAGAAGAACGCTCAGAGCTGGTGGCGAACCACGCGCCTGCCAGGAAAATCGGTGCCAGTACGAGCAGCAATTCGACAATATTGTCCAGCCAGGGCATGACCAGTAGCGTAAACAGCAACGCCAGAATTGCACCGCAAAAAGCTCCGCCAAAACGTAGCGCCATCTTCTGGTACGAAGAACCGATATTGGGGTTAGCGACGATCACGCAGGTCAGCATACAGGTGTGAATGCCTTCCCAGTCCACGCCGCTGTAGAAGGTGTAACAGATCAAACAGGCCAGCAGCGTTTTTACCGCGTAACGCATATAGTCCGGATTAGTAAAGGCATCGGCGACCATTGACGGCGGTTTGGCGGCGGGCGTTGGCGGCGTGTGCGGGTCCATCTGACCAAGCTGTAACAGTGTCTGGCAAATATTCTCCAGGTTACATTCCCGTGCCGCCATCGCTTCATCTTCACTAAGCCGCCAGTCGCTTTGCCAGCACTGCCCTTTGGCAATAGCATGTTGCAGCTTGTTGATTTCAATGGCTAATTTTTGCCGAAACTCAATGATCGCCTGCGAATCAGCAAAAGAGGTGGGATCGTAGCGATTCAGCGTCGAGTAAATGTAGGTTACCGTTGCCACGCAGCTTTGCCACCATGCATTATGGGTTCGCCAGTCGGCGTCGTCCGCGAGGCAAAAGACATTCAGTTTTTGCAGCGCCAGCGCCTCTCTTTCAATCCGCGTTTCGGGTAGCGGCGCAAGGCTTTCTGTCAGGTGACGTACCGCGTCATCAAGCCGATCATTAAGCGCCTGATGCATCTGCGTAATAGCGCGGCTGGGAAACCACAGCACGCCGATTAACGTCATCAGCAAGGTTGGATAGAGGCCGACAACGATACACCACAGCGTTAAGCGCACGACCACTTCCGGGTAGTCGAGCATGGCGGGGAAGGTTTGCCCGTAAATGGCGACAATGGCGACGGCGAAAAAGACCAGTCCCAGCCGATGGGTGCGCATCAAAAACATGCAGCCCATCAGGACAGGACCTGCGATGATCAATCGGATCAACGGTTCGCCGTATGACCATTTGTAGATCAAAAACAGGCTGCCGATCTCCAGCACCGTGGCAACCACAAACAAGATCGCGACAAATTTGGTGTAAAACGCGTTCGACTGAATACCGTAAAACAGCACCGCTAGTGATAACGCCACGAAGGGGATCTCAAAGGTCATCGAGATCAGAATCACCAGCAGGCAGCCTACCCAGAGCTGCACGGTCTGCGGCACACGACCAGGTCGCCGCTCGCTTAACTCTTCATGAAAGAACGCCAGCAGCCTGACCACCGGTAATGGCAGGGAGTTGAGCGCGCTCATTATTGCGGCTCAAGATTAGCGACTGCCGACGCGCCAATACGGAACATTTCCGGGTCAGGTTTATCGACCATGATTTTGACCGGAAAACGCTGGGCAACGCGAACCCAGTTAATAGAGCGAGACACTTTCGGCAGGCCGCCCAGCACCAGACCGCCGTCATCCGGCAGCACGCCGTAGCCAATGGAATCCACTTTACCCTCGAAGGTTTTGCCGCTGTCGCTCATCAGGCGAATCGTCGCAGGCGTACCGGCATGAATATTTTTCAGATCGGTTTCGCGGAAGTTGGCGATAACGTACCAGTGACGAGTGTCGATTAGCGTGAAAATAGGGCGCATGGCAGAAGCAAATTGCCCAACCGAGGTTTTGAGGGAAATGACCCGACCATCAAACGGCGCGCGGACGGTTGCCATTTCCAGATGCAGTTTGGTTAGCGCGATATCCGCTTCCACCGCCGCACGTTGGGCGACCAGCGCATCGACGCCGCTGACGCCGCTGGCGGCTGACTGCGCCTGTAACAATACGGCATTAAGATCCGCTTCTGCGGCGCGCTGCGCCGTTCTTGCACGGTCAACGTCTTCCGCTGAGACAAAACCTTCTTTCAGTAATGGCTCGGTGCGGCGTAATGTATCTGTGGCCTGTTTCGCGGCGGCACGGGCTTTTTCTACCGTGGCATTAACCGAGTCGGCACCAAACTGTTGCGCGTCAACGCTACGCTGGGTGAGCATAATTTGCTTATCCAGCGCCGCGAGGGAGGCTTCGGCTTTCGCCAGATTCGCTTCGTATGGGCGAGGGTCGATGCGGAACAGCAAATCGCCCTGTTTGACTGCCTGGTTGTCTGTGACTGCCAGTTCCACAATACGACCGCTGACTTCCGGCACTACATCGATGGTATCGGCAGAAGCATAAGCGTCGTTGGTTGATGGCGCACTGTCTACGCGCCAGATAACGAAAACGAGGGCAACAAGCGCCAGCGCAACGACCAGCAGGGCAGGGATCTTACTGCGAGGAGCTTTTTTCGGCGTACTTTCCATGAGCGCATCTCAAATAGATTAGAAAAATGCCAGCCAGAACAGCATGGCGTAGAGAGCAAAAAGGGCGGTATAAATAATTCCGACAAATGCCAGATTGATATTTGCCCTCTGAATAATTCGCCTCGTGATGAGTGTCACAATAAGGCTGGCAATAGCGCAGAAAAACCAGCTGGGATAATAAGCGCCAATCACCGGGATCGCCGGAGATAATGAGCATCCCGAAACCATGATGACGGGAATTATCCAGGCTGTTTTTTTGAATTGCATCACCATGCGAGAGAGAACTGTTGGCATAATAAATACATCCTGTCTGCTGCGAACAATATCTGTAGTGAATATCAATATCCATTGAAGGCGTCAGTATGGCTATTTTCTTGATGAATAAAAATAGCTTTATTCAGCCACCGCATTCATAACTTATATATATTGTGTATTAATTTTCTGTATGTATTTTTAATATAAATACTTTCGGGGGCTTGAATGCCCCCGAAAATGAGTGGAATTAATTCGGGGTTACAATATTCACCCACAAATCGAAATTATCCAGACAAGCAATAATTTCTTCCAGTTTCGCACCATTGCCAATAATTTTGGCTTTCTTCGCTTTTACCAGATCCGCCATTTTCGCCTGTCCGGTCAGCACGGCGTGCAGATCTTCACGGCTAATGTAGAAGGACGCATTGGCTTGCGGTTGCAGCGTTTTACGGTAGTTAAGCACGCTATCGTTCAGGGTCAGGTTGAGGTTATCGCCGTTACTCATATTGAAGTTCAGGCTGATGTTCTTCCCGGCGGCTTTTTCGCTATCGAGGCGAACAGCCATAAAGTCGAACAGCATTTCGACCGACATCCCGCGAATGGTATCCGGGGAACCGGTGGTGCCGTGGCTGAACTTATGTACTCCTTCGCGCAGCTCTTTCGCGCCAGTCAGGTAGAAACCGCGCCAGGTGGCTGACTCCGCCTGATAACCAAGCTGTTCAAAGTTATTGGCTTGCAGATTCTTCGCCACCTGGTCGCCCGGATTGGCGGCAATCACCTGTTTCAGTAACTCTGCCGACCAGCGGTAATCTCCCTGCTGGTTTGCTTCTTGCGCCAGGCTGATGACGCGTGCGGAACCGCCCAACGCCTGTACATAACGTTTACCCATCTCCACCTGACCATACGGATGCAGGTTTGCCGGGTTACCGTCGTAATAGCCGAGATAGAAGTTATATACCGCACGGGCGTTGTGGCTGACAGAACCGTAATAGCCACGGCTGGCCCAGTTATTGGCAAGCGCAGGCGGCAGCTTAATCATGTCGCCGATTTCATTCATGGTGTAGCCCTGGTTTGCCAGGTGCAGGGTCTGGTCGTGAATGTACTTGATAGTATCGCGATATTTACCAATATAATCATTGATATGCTTATTGCCCCATACCGGCCAGGTGTGCGGCATAAACAGGACTTCCGCTTCGTTACCCCACATATCCAGCGTTTCGTTCAGGTACTCGGTCCATTTGCTGGTATCGCGGGTTTTCGCGCCGCGCAGAGTGTAGAAGTTGTGCAGGGTATGAGTGGCGTTCTCGGCGGTACACAGGGCTTTCAGTGCCGGAATATAGAAGTGCATTTCCGCTGGCGCTTCGCTGCCTGGGGTCATCAGGAAGTCAAACTCCAGACCGTCGATAATCATCTTCTCGTCAGTTCTGACGATCGTTTTGGTTGGCGCAATAATGCTTGGGTCACCGGTTGCCAGCGTCACGCCGAGACCGTTACCCACGTTACCCTGCGCGTTGTGCGGCAGTAACAGGCCGTAAGAGTAGAGCGCACGGCGGCTCATAATGTTACCCGCCAGTACGTTTTCACTGATGGCTTCGTCCATAAATCCAGCAGGGGCAATCACCTGCACTTTGCCCGATTTAACATCAGCTTCGGAGATAATGCCTTTTACGCCGCCATAGTGGTCGGTGTGGCTGTGGGTGTAGATAACCGCAACAATCGGTTTTTGCGGACGATGCTGGAAGTAAAGGTCAAGGGCGGCTTTTGCGGCAGGCGGCGTTACCAGCGGGTCGATAACAATAATGCCTTTCTCGCCTTCCACGAACGTAATGTTGGAGATGTCCTGACCACGCACCTGATACATTTTATCGGTGACTTTGAACAGGCCAGAAATACCGTTGATCTGTGACTGACGCCACAGGCTGGGGTTTACCGTTTCCGGCGCAGCGGCATTAATATCAAATTTGTAATCGTCCGCGCGGTAGTAAACTTTGCCGTTCGCATCACGCAGAATACCTTCATCGAGCAGCGGGGCGATAAATCCGCGCTGGGCGTCGTCAAAATCCTGACGATCGCTAAACGGTAATGATTTGGCGTAATTCTGATTTACCTGTTGCGTATATTGGGAGGTGGCTTTCGCTTCCTCTTTCGCGTAAGCGGTATTTACCATCATGCTGCTGGCGGCGGTTAACGCAATAACAATCCTGCTCAAACGGAATAACCGAGAGTTATTCATATAAATCTCCATTTATCATTTGTGTCGTAAATATGTAATCCATGCAAAATACGTCATTTAAAGCTGGCGATATCATAATTGGGAAATTGCGACTTTAATAAGTGGAAGTGTGAGCGGAACGAGCCATTTTATTAGGGATTTGTGCTGAAGGTGAAAAAGTACGGCATATCTATTAATAATATCAATAATGTGACATGAATTATATTTTCATTATATATATTGCTTTCCTCTTTCACTTCGCCAGGAAGTACGCACAATGATTAATCAGGTGAATAATGCGGAGTGTAACCATGAAACCCGTGGTGCTGGTGGTGGATGATGACGCGGCTATCTGTGCACTGTTGCAGGATGTGTTAAGCGAACATGTCTTTACGGTTTCAGTCTGCCATACCGGACAGGCGGCAATATCGTGTATTGAAGGCGATCCTGATATTGCGCTGGTGGTGCTGGATATGATGTTGCCTGATACCAACGGCCTGATGGTATTACAACAACTACAGAAAATGCGTCCTGCATTGCCGGTGGTGATGCTGACCGGTCTGGGCAGTGAGTCTGATGTGGTGGTCGGGCTGGAAATGGGCGCGGATGATTACATCTGCAAGCCATTTACCCCACGGGTAGTGGTCGCGCGACTAAAAGCGGTGTTACGGCGCGTTGGCGTGCTGGCGGTCAATGAGGAGAAAAATGCCGGGCTGTCATTTAATGGCTGGTATCTCGATACCACACGCTGCCAGCTACATAATCCGCGACAGCAACTTGTTGAGCTGACTCAGGGCGAATATTGCTTGTTGCTGGCTCTGGCACAAAACGCCCGTCGGGTATTGAGCCGCGAGCAGTTGCTGGAGTTTACCCATAGTGACAGCATAGAGGTGTTTGATCGCACCATCGACGTATTAATCATGCGACTACGACGCAAAATCGAACTGAACCCGCATCAGCCAATGTTGATTAAAACTCTGCGCGGTCTGGGTTATGTCTTCGCTGCCGACGTGCATTAATCCGACATTTCTGTTTGCAGCTCTTCCAGTGTTTTTGCCCCGTCGATGGCGTTGGCGCATAACAGGCTCGCGCGTGCGCAGGCATGTGCCAGTTTGATGCTCTCGGTAAGCGTCCAGCGTTCGTGGCAGCCATACAAAAATCCGGCACAAAACGCATCACCCGCGCCGACGCTACCGATAATCTCGCGCGGTTCTAATTTCCGTGAGGGTATCCACATGCCGCCCTGTTCCGGCGTCTCTCCCCATGCGCCTTCCGCGCAGTGAATCACCACGCGCTGGCGCACGCCCGCATCTAACAGTTCGCGCGCGGCGGCGGCAATATGCGCGATATGTGGCTCGCCGTTAGGCAAACGAATCTCCAGCCCGCTAAATTCCCCAGCCTCCAGTTCGTTAATTACCAGATAATCCAGATGACGCAACGCGGGCAATACCAGCGGCTGATAGCGCGGATCGCCCTTGCGGGAAACCAGATCGAGACAGGTTTCATAGCCAGCGTCATGCATCTGCGCCAGCAGGCGGGTGCTGCGAGTGCCATAAACATCGTCTGGCATATCCAGGCTTTCGAGCAACAGCAGATAACCGAGATGGAAGATTTTCATGCTGCTATCAAGCTGGTCGAACGCCGGAAGATCCAGCAGCCGGTTAGCGCCCGGTGAATGGAAAAATGTGCGCTGTCCGCTGGGATCGGTCATCACCTGCGACATCGATGTTGGTGCAAAGGTGGTGCGCTGCACATGCTGGCGGTTGACGTGATATTGCTCCAGCATTGCCATAATGTAATCGCCATCGCTGTCCTGACCGATTAGCCCGACCGCCTGCAAAGGCAGCCCGGCGCGCATTTTCGCCAGCGTCAGGAGGACGTTAAGCGGCGCGCCGCCGGTGGAGCGTTCGCTGTGGGTGATCTCAGCCAGCCAGCCGCGCTCCGGCCACTGGATAATCTGGTGGACGTGGTCAACCAGCATATTTCCTGCTGCGATAATACCTTTACGTTCCATCATGCCAGCTCCTGGATTAGCTAATGCGCTACCGCCGGGCAGCGTCGCCGCCCGGCTTCGGACTTATTTCACCGTCCAGCCTTTGTAATTGCCGACGTTGTCTTTGTCGATCATCGTCACCGGGATCAGCACCGGCTCTTTCGGCGCGGGTTTGCCCTGCAAAATGTCGTAGCCAATTTCCACCGCTTTAGCTGCCATCACCTGGGGATCTTGCGCTGGGGTGGCGACAAACAACGAGTTCTCACGTTTCAGCGCCTCTTCGGCGTCCGGGCTACCATCCACGCCAACAATAAAGAACTCGTTACGTTGTGCCTGTTTTGCTGCCAGATCGGCACCGATCGCGGTGGGATCGTTAATCGCAAACACGCCGTCGATCTTCGGATTCGCCGCCAGCAGCCCGGTCATCACCTCCAGCCCGCCTTCACGACTGCCCTTGGCGTTTTGGTTGTCAGAGAGCACCTTGATGTCAGGATGGCGTTTAAATTCGGTCTGGCAGCCTTCGACGCGGTTCTGCACGGCGGACACCGGCGGCCCGTTGATGATCACCACGTTGCCTTTGCCTTTCAGGCGATCGGTGATGTATTTACAGGCCATTTCGCCCGCCTGGGTGTTATCGGAAGTAATGGTGGCGTCGGCACCTTCTGCCGCTACGTCAACCGCCACCACCACGATCCCGGCGTCTTTCGCCCGTTTCACCGCCGGGCCGATCCCTTTTGAATCGGCAGCGTTAAGGATGATCATATCGACGTTAGCGGCGATAAAGTTGTCAATTTGCGACACCTGCTGGCCCAGATCGTAGCCGCTGGAAACCAGCGTCACTTTGACGTTATCGCCTGCCAGTTTACGCGCTTCCAGCTCCGCGCCTTTGGTTATCTGTACGAAGAACGGGTTCGCCAGGTCGCCTACCGTTACGCCTATCGATTTCAGTTCTTTCGCCTGGGCGAACGGTGCCGCAGCCAGCAGCGCGCCTGCACAGAGCGCGGTCACTAAGGGCTTCAATCTCATACTGTATTCCTTATGTGTAGGGTATTGTTGTTATGCGCTTTGATGATGTCGGGTACGGTATTTGTCGATCAGCACCGCAATGATGATCACCGCCCCTTTGATCACCAACTGCCAGAAGTAAGAGACGCCCATTAAGGTCATGCCGTTGTTGAGCGTGGCGATAATCAGCGCGCCGACCAGCGTGCCAGTGATGGTGCCGATCCCGCCAACAAAACTGGTGCCGCCGAGGATCACCGCCGCAATGGCGTCCAGTTCGTAACCCATGCCTAAGTTGCCGTTGGCGCTGTATAGCCGCGAGGCGCTCATAATCCCGCCCAGCCCTGAAAGCAGGCCGCTCATGCCATAAACAAACAGCAGCACCAGCCAGACTTTAATGCCGGTAAGACGCGCCGCCTGCATATTGCCGCCGACGGCGTAGATATGAACGCCAAGCGTGGTACGGCGCAGAATAAACCAGCACACCACGATCACCGCTAGCGCAATGACCACCAGCCAGGGGATTGGCCCAAGATAGTTGTTGCCTATCCACTCGAAATTAATGTTGGAGTTGATGACCGTGGTGCCGTCTGCCAGCAGATACGCCGCCCCGCGTAGCGCCGTATAGGTGCCGAGCGTGACGATAAATGGCGGCAATCCGGCAAAGGCCACCAGTGCGCCGTTGAACAACCCCAGCAGCAGGCCGAGCATCAGCGCCGCTGGAATCGACAGCATGGCGAACTCCGGGCTAAGGGAGACGACCATTGCCGCCACCGCCGTGGTGCCGAGAATTGAACCTACAGAAAGATCGATCCCGCCGGTCAAAATGATGAAGGTCATTCCTGCCGCCAGCACAATGTTGATCGACGCCTGGCGGGTAATATTCAGCAGGTTACTTTCGGTAAAAAAGTTCGGCGCGATAAAGCCAAAAACCGCCACGATCAGGATCAGAATCGGCAAAATGCCGACCGTTTGCATCAGATCGCTCATTAACATTTTTTTGGCAGAGGTCTTTGCAGATGTCGTCATGAGCGCACCGCCTGGGAATGGGCGTCGTTGACGCCGGTCGCTAAGGTCATAATGTTTTCCTGGGTGATGTTGTTGCCGTTTAACTCACCGGCAATGCTGCCTTCGCGCATTACATAAACGCGATCGCTCATCCCGACTATCTCCGGCAGTTCGCTGGAGATCATCAGGATCGCCACGCCCTTGCGCGCCATCTCGTTCATGATCCGGTAGATCTCGCTTTTTGCGCCGACATCCACGCCGCGCGTGGGTTCATCGAGCAGTAAAATGCGTGGGCCAATCGCCACCCAGCGGGAGATCAACAGTTTTTGCTGATTACCGCCCGAAAGCCCACCTGCTCGCACCTGGGCATGAGGCACGCGGATGTTGAGCAACTTAATGGCGTCATCGGAAATGGTTTGTGCTTTTTTGCGATTGAGCATCCCCCAGCTGGCATCGCGCTCCAGGGTTGCCATGGTGATGTTTTCGGCTGCCGCCATTTCAAGGAACAATCCCTGTTCTTTGCGGTTTTCGGTGAGAAAACCAATGCCAAGATCGATGGCTTCGCGCGGGGAGTGGATCACCACCGGTTCGCCATCGACTTCAATCATTCCGCCTGTCGCTTTCCGCACGCCGAAAATTAACTGCGCCAGTTCGGAACGTCCGGCGCCCACCAGCCCGGCGAGGCCGACAATTTCGCCGGAACGCACCAGCAGGCTACTCGGCTGGACTTTGCCGCCGTCGGTCAGGTGGTGAACGTTCAGGCGGGCTTTGCCGAGCGGGATATCGCGCTCTTTATTGAACAGATCGCTCAGCGGCCTGCCGACCATCATCCGCACCAGTTCCCCGGCGTTGAGATTGTCGCGGGTCAGGCTGCCAACGTATTGCCCGTCACGCAGCACGCTGACGCGATCGGAAAGCTCATACACTTCTGCCATGCGGTGGCTGATGTAGATAATCGCCATCCCTTCATCGCGCAGTCGCATAATCAGTTCAAACAGGCGGTGAGTTTCGCGGGAGGAGAGGGCGGCGGTAGGTTCGTCCATCACCAGAATGCGGCTGTTGCGATGCAACGCGCGGGCGATTTCGACCTGCTGTTGCTCGGCGATGGTCAGCGTCATGACTTTATCGCTGGCGTTAAACTGCGCGCCGAGGCGGTCGATCACTTTTTGCGCCTGCACCAGCATCTCTTTACGCTGCACCAGCCCGCCGTGGGAAAGCTCGCTGCCGAGGAAAATATTTTCTGCCACCGTCAGATTCGGTGCCAGCTGCATCTCCTGATAAATCAGCGTAATACCGGCGCTTAAGGCATCTTTCGGTGTGCGAATGTGAAAGGGCTTGCCGTCTATCAGGATCTCGCCGCTGGTGGCGGTATACGCCCCCGCCAGCACCTTCATCAGCGTGCTTTTTCCGGCGCCGTTTTCCCCCATCAGGGCATGGATCTCGCCAGGGTAAACCGTCAAATCCACCCCTTTGAGCGCGTAAAATTTGCCGAAGGCTTTGGCAATATTGCGCATCTCCAGAACTGGCGTGCTGTTCATGGCGGACTCCTGCGAGGTTGTCGATATCAGCACTCCATCACAGGAAAGTAAATGCAAAATGTCAGAAGCCGTTCATATTTGTCATATTGCGATTTTTCTTTACGGAGCGTGATATGGCGCACCCCGGACGTCACTTTTTTGCCAGCGCGCGCGGGCGGTTGCTGCTTTTAAATTTGCTTGTGGTGGCGGTGACGCTGATGGTCAGCGGCGTGGCGGTAATGGGCTTTCGTCATGCCAGCCAGATGCAGGAGCAGGTGCAGCAGCAAACGGTGGATGATATGACCGGCAGCCTGAATCTGGCGCGCGACACCGCAAACGTGGCGACAGCGGCGGTGCGATTATCACAGGTGGTGGGGGCGCTGGAATATAAAGGTGAAGCCGAGCGATTGCAGGAGACACAGCGGGCATTAAAAAGCTCGCTTGCACAACTGGCGAACGCGCCTTTAGCACAGCAGGACGCCGGGCTGGTGGCGCGAATCATCCAGCGCAGTAATGAACTGCAAACCAGCGTCGGCGGAATGCTGGAGCGGGGGCAAAGGCGGCACCTGGAACGTAACGCGCTGTTAAGTTCGCTATATCAAAACTTAAGTTATCTGCGGCATCTGCAAAAAGTCACTTACGCGGAAGATGATCTTTTGCTTAACGAGATGAACCGGCTGATCGTTGCCGCCATTGCCACTCCAGCACCGCAGGCGATTATTCATCAACTGGTTGAAGTGATGTCAGCTCTGCCGACTCATAGTGATACGCCGTTAGTAAATACGCTACTTACTGATTTTAATCGTGAACTGCGCAAACTCGCGCCGCTTTCGGCGTCACTGGAGCAAAGCGATCTGGCGATTAGCTGGTATATGTTTCACATCAAAGCTCTGGTGGCGATCCTTAACAGCGATATAAACCATTATGCCGAACAGGTGGCGATGCTTTCCGGTCAGCGGGTAGCACAAAGTTACCAGGATCTGCGCTCCGGCGAGAGGGTGATCATGATTTTTGCCCTGTTAGCGGTGGTGATCACCGCATTTGCAGGTTGGTACATCTATCGCAATCTCGGCTCAAACCTGACGGCGATTTCCCGCGCCATGAGCCGTCTGGCGCACGGTGAAGCAGACGTCAGCTTTCCGGCGTTACAGCGGCGCGATGAGTTAGGTGAACTGGCACGCGCCTTTAACGTCTTCGCCCGTAATACCGCATCGCTTGAGCGGACGTCACGGCTGCTGAAAGAGAAAACCACGCAGATGGAGATTGCTCAAACCGAGCGGCAGGGGCTGGAAGAGGCGCTGTTGCACAGCCAGAAACTAAAAGCGGTCGGGCAACTGACGGGGGGACTGGCGCATGATTTTAATAATCTGTTGGCGGTGATTATTGGCAGCCTGGAGCTGGTGAACACGGACTCGCCCGACGCGCCGCGAATACAACGGGCGCAGCAAGCCGCCGAACGTGGCGCGCTACTAACCCAACGGCTGCTGGCGTTTTCCCGCAAGCAGTCCTTACATCCACAAGCCATTGAACTGAAAACATTACTGGAAGAGTTAAGCGAATTGATGCGCCACTCCTTACCGACAACGCTGACGCTGGAGATTGAAGCACAGTCTCCGGCGTGGCCTGCGTGGATTGACGTCAGCCAACTGGAAAACGCCATCATCAACCTGGTGATGAACGCTCGTGATGCGATGGAAGGGCTGACGGGAACCCTCAAAATCCGCACCTGGAACCAGCGTGTCACCCGTAGCAGTGGGCAGCGTCAGGACATGGTGGCTCTGGAGGTTATCGATCATGGCTGTGGAATGTCGCAGGAGGTGAAAAGCCAGGTATTCGAGCCGTTCTTTACCACCAAACAGACGGGCAGTGGCAGCGGACTAGGCTTGTCGATGGTCTATGGTTTCGTGCGTCAGTCCGGCGGGAGGGTGGAAATCGAAAGTGCACAGGGGCAGGGAACGACAGTCAGACTACAGCTTCCCCGTGCGTTGTTGGCGGCGAAAAATGTATCGTCAGCGGTGGTAGAACAGACAGCTGTCAGCGGCGATAAGCTGGTGTTGGTGCTGGAAGATGAAGCTGCAGTACGCCAGACAATCTGCGAACAGTTGCACCTGCTGGGCTATTTGACGCTGGAAGCCAGCAGCGGCGAACAGGCGCTGGATCTGCTGGCGGCATCAGTGGAAATCGATATTTTTATCAGCGACTTAATGCTCCCAGGCGGTATGAGCGGCGCAGAAGTGGTCAATGCAGCACGCAAACGCTACCCACACCTGACGCTGCTGCTCATCAGCGGTCAGGATTTACGCCCCAGCTATAACCCCGCGTTGCCAGAAGTGGCGCTGCTGCGCAAACCTTTTACCCGCGTGCAATTGGCGCAGGCATTGGGGCAAATTGAGGGATGATTTTCAGAATTTATCAAGAGGCCTGGAGCAAACGTGCTGCTATTGTGAGCAATTCTGCTCTGAATGGGATATAAAAGGAATTATGCCAGTACTGACAAGAGGCGATTCACATATGATCGTGATGCCAACCACCTATAGCCCAATGACGGTTGCTCGTTCTTTTCGCGTGGTGGAAGAGATCGAGCTTTCCGGGCGTCTGTTACAGGTGATTTATGACAGCCAGACGCCAAGAGCGGCCATCATTGAAGCGGACATTGAAGTTTTTGCAGGCGTGCCACGTCATCGGGTACTCGCCGCTCTCGACCTGCAGCGTAAAAAAGAGTTCGGCAGCGATATTATTGCCGTTGAACGCTGGTGGGAAGACTCGGATCTGGTACAAGTGGAAGGTATCTGCGTCTCCCCAGGTGAACGCGATAAAGGTCTGGCAACGCGACTGTATGAAGCGTTAATCCTGCAATGCGGAATCACACTCATCAGCGATTTTGATCAGTATGATGGCGGGAAGATGCTCTGGCAGAAGATCGCGCGCGAGTCCGATCAGATTTCGGTGTTTATATTAGACACTGAACAAGAGACATTTTGGCCTTACGATGGCACGAAAGTGATCTACGATGGTGGCTGCATTCCGGAAGAACGTATCTGGAGTATTTCTCCGGATCAAAAATGTCATAGCATTGTGCTGGTGGCGGAAAATAAACGGCGAGCTATCCAGCTAATGGAAGAGTCTGCGCCTTACCGTATTTGAGATTACTCCGCTACTCCGGTTATTCACACTCAACTAACGTTAAGCCAGTCCATCACAGAGACTGTCTTATGAAACCTTACTCCACGCTCTTTCTTTTCACCCTGCTCACGCTGACCACCGTTCCGGCTCAGGCCGATATTATCGACGACACGATTGGTAATATTCAGCAGGCGATTAACGACGCTTATAACCCTGACCGTGGGCGTGACTATGAAGATTCGCGCGACGACGGCTGGCAGCGTCAAGTGAGCGACGATCGTCGCAGACAATATGACGACCGCCGCCGCCAGTTTGAAGATCGCCGCAGGCAGCTGGACGACCGCCAGCGCCAGCTTGATCAGGAGCGTCGGCAGCTGGAAGATGAAGAGCGGAGAATGGAAGATGAGTATGGGCGGTGATGTTGGGTATGGGGCAGGCATCGCCCCTCCCCCTAATTCTCCCCATCAGCTATTAAAGCCCGGCTATTGTGTTGACTGCTGCTTAACGACATTAATCATCCACGGCACTCCAAATTTATCGGTAACTTTGCCGAAGCCATGTGCCCAGAAGGTTTCCTGCCAGTCCATTTCGATTTTTCCGTTGGCGGCAAGGTTGTCAAACCAACGTTTCCCTTCCTCGACCTGTTGCGAATCGAGCACCAACGTAAATCCGGAGTAGTTGGCTTTTCCTGACGGTATGGCATCGCTCATCATGATGTCGCTTCCGGCAATGCGCACGTTAGCATGGGCGATGGCAGTATCGGGAAATTGCATCCCTGAAGGACAACCTTCGGAGCTTTCCTGCGCGGGTTTCGGCATTTCCCCAAAGCTGATTTTATAGAGCAGTTCCGCATCTAACGTGCGTTGGTAATAGGCTATGGCGTCGGCACAGTTACCGGCAAAAGAGATATAGGGGCTTAACGGCATGATGGTGACCTCAGTTAAGAGAAGTCAGTTAAGTGTAGTTTGAATTTTGTACAGATGAAGAGTAGGCCTCATAAGACGAGCAAGCGTCGCATCAGGCATTGGCACCGTTGCCGGATGCGGCGTAAACGCCTTATTCCGGCCTACGGATGGCGCGGGAATTTGTAGGCCTGATAAGACGCGCAAGCGTCGCATCAGGCATTTGGCACCGTTGCCGGATGTATCGCACCCGGCATTCGAAATCAATTCTTTTTCACAAACTCAGATTTCAGTTTCATCGGACCAAAACCGTCGATTTTGCAATCGATGTTATGGTCGCCTTCAACCAGGCGGATGTTTTTCACTTTGGTGCCGATTTTCAGCATCGAAGAGCTACCTTTCACCTTCAGATCTTTAATGATGGTAACGCTGTCGCCGTCAGCCAGCAGGTTGCCGTTAGCATCTTTAACGATCAGCTCGTCGCTTTCCTGCGCAGGTTCAGCGTCGTTCCATTCGTAGGCGCATTCCGGGCAGATGTACATGCCGTTATCTTCGTAGGTGTATTCGGAGTTGCATTTCGGGCAGTGTGGTAATGACATGTGGATTTCCTCAAAAGTCAGCAGGGCAAAAGCGCCAAAAAACGGCAGATTGCCGAAAAAGGCCGCAATTATACACAAAATCCCTGCGTTTGTCGGGGGTACTGCTGATTTTAGTCGACGATCGTTTTCATTTGAAAGACAACGCAAAAAGAAAATAATCTTTTTGCCTCTGTTTATTATTTAAGTTAAGGTTAACTCTCTTCTTGTTCTTTTTTTAATTAAATTGTTATTTTATCTTTCTGACTTTTAACTTGTCGGAAGAGATTTATTCACCCGAATAAAAACAACATATTAAATATAAAAATTATTTCCTGCAGTAATTATAAAAGCCGACAACAGAACGAAAAAACGATCTGGCTAAATAAAAATAATGAAATTTGCTTTAAGGAAGAATTTTCCATGTACACACAGACAATATATGAGTTAAGTCAGGAGGCTGAACGTCTGTTACAGCTTTCCAGACAACAGTTGCAGTTACTGGAAAAAATGCCGCTCTCCGTGCCCGGAGAAGATGCACCACCACTGGCTTTACCCTGGAGTCAGCCTAATATCGCCGAGCGTCACGCAATGCTGAATAATGAGCTGCGAAAAATTTCCCGTCTGGAAATGGTGCTGGCGATTATTGGCACCATGAAAGCAGGGAAATCAACCACCATTAACGCTATTGTTGGCACTGAAGTTCTGCCTAATCGCAATCGCCCTATGACTGCGCTGCCGACGCTTATTCGCCATACGCCGGGGCAAAAAGAACCGGTGCTGCATTTTTCGCATGTCGCACCAATCGACTGTTTAATCCAAAAATTACAACAACGCCTGCGCGATTGCGATATTGAGCATCTGACCGAACTGCTGGAAATAGATAAAGATATGCGTGCGCTTATGCAGCGGATCGAAAATGGCGTTGCTTTTGAAAAATATTATCTTGGTGCCCAGCCAATTTTTCATTGCCTGAAAAGTTTGAATGATTTGGTGCGTCTGGCGAAGGCGCTGGACGTCGATTTTCCTTTTTCTGCTTACGCCGCCATTGAGCATATTCCAGTAATTGAAGTGGAGTTTGTCCATCTGGCAGGGCTGGAGAGTTATCCCGGGCAGTTGACGCTGCTGGATACCCCCGGACCGAATGAAGCCGGACAACCGCATCTGCAAAAAATGCTTAACGAGCAACTGGCGCGCGCCTCCGCAGTGCTGGCGGTGCTGGACTATACGCAACTGAAGTCAATCTCCGATGAAGAAGTGCGTGAGGCGGTTTTAGCGGTGGGGAAATCAGTACCGTTGTATGTGCTCGTCAATAAGTTCGATCAGCAGGATCGTAACAGTGACGATGCTGAACAGGTGCGGGCGCTGATTTCCGGGACGTTGATGAAAGGTTGTGTTACGCCAGGGCAGATATTTCCGGTATCGTCGATGTGGGGCTATCTGGCAAATCGGGCACGTCATGAGTTAGCTAACAATGGTAAGTTGCCAGCACCGGAGCAACAACGCTGGGTGGAGGATTTTGCCCATGCCGCGCTTGGCAGGCGCTGGTGCAATGCCGATCTGGCAGATATCGACCATATTCGCCATGCTGCCGATCAACTGTGGGAAGATTCGCTGTTCGCCCAACCGGTTCAGGCATTACTCCATGCCGTCTACGCCAACGCGTCGTTATATGCACTGCGATCTGCCTCGCATAAGTTGTTGAATTATGCCCAACAAGCGCGGGAATACCTTGATTTTCGCGCACACGGGCTGAACGTCGTTTGCGAGCAATTGCGGCAAAATATCCTCCAGGTTGAAGAAAATATGCAGCTATTGCAGCTTAATCAGGTGCAGGTGAGTGGCGAGATTAAACATGAAATCGAGGTGGCTCTGGCATCAGCCAACGACTTTCTGCGTCAGCAGCAAGACGAGGTGAATACCCAGTTAGCAGTGCTGTTTCAACATGATTCGTGGCCGTTAAGCGAGATTCGTACCCGCTGCGAGACGCTGTTACAGGCGGCACAGACCAAAATCAGCCGTGACTTTACGCTGCGTTTTGCTGAACTGGAATCAACCCTTTGCCGGGTGTTAAGCGATGTTATTCACCCCATCGAGCAGCGGGTAAAAACAGAATTGAATGAGTCTGGGTTTCGCCCCGGCTTTCATTTTCCTGCTTTTCACGGCGCAGTCCCACACTTCAATACTCGCCAGCTGTTCAGTGATGCAATATCCCACCAGGAAGCAATGGATGAGCAGAGCAGCCGTTTTGGCATTGTGCGTGAGACGTTCTCGCGCTGGCTGAATCAGCCTGACTGGGGACGGGGTGGTGAGAAATCACCGCCAGAGGCCGTTGATTACAGTGCGCTACAACGAACGTTAACCGAAGAAGTAGACCTTTATTGCCAACAAATGGCTAAAGCTTTGGCGGTTCAGGTCGATGATTCTGTCACGGCAGGCATGAACACTTTTTTCGCTGATTTCGCGTTATGTTTGACGGAATTACAGGCGCGTTTACGCGATAGTCTGGCTCTGCGTCAACAAAATGAATCCGTGGTCAGGATGATGCAGCAGCAATTGCAGCAGACCGTGATGATTCATGGCTGGATTTATACGGACTCTCAGTTGTTACGCGATGATATTCAAACTCTTTTCATGGCAGAACAGTATTGACAAAGACGTTACTGGACGGCTCTGGTCGCGTACTGGAGTCAGTTTATCCCCGCTTTTTGGTGGATCTGGCGCAGGGCGATGATGCCCGCTATCCACAAACCCATCAGCAGCAGCTTCGTGAACGACTGATGCAGGAGATCCTTGCTCGCGCACAGCTTCAGACGTGGGCGAATGCCGGAATGTTAAATGCGCCACTTAGCCTGCGCCTGACATTGGTGGAAAAACTGGCGGCGATGCTTGATCCCGGTCATCTGGCGCTGACGCAGATCGCGCAACATTTGGCACTATTGCAAAAAATGGATCACCGTTCGTACTCTGCTTTCCCGGAACTTCCCCAGCAAATCGCCGCGTTGTATGAGTGGTTTTCTGCCCGCTGTCGCTGGAAGGAAAAAGCGTTAATGCAACGAGGGTTACTGGTTCAGGCAGGTGAGCAGAGTGAGCAAATTTTTACCCGCTGGTGTGCTGGTGCGTATAACGCCTGGTCGCTACCGGGACGTTGTTTTATTGCTCTGGAGGAGCTGCGCTGGGGAGCGTTTGGTGATGCCTGTCGTCTGGGTAATCCACAAGTAGCGGCGTCGTTGCTTGACGATTTGCGCGTGAAAGCGACGCAATATCTGGCTGAAAGTATCAATGCGGCACCGACCACTCGCCATTATTATCATCAGTGGTTTTCCCCTCCTGGAGCCTCGACAGGCGGGGATCATGCAGACTTTTTAAGTTGGCTGGGCAAGTGGTCGGATGCCGATAAGCAGCCTGTTTGCTGGTCAGTAACCCAACGCTGGCAAACCGTCGCGTTGGGGATGCCACGGCTCTGTTCAGCACAGCGTCTGGCGGGAGCAATGGTCGAAGAAATCTTCTCTGTAAATTGACTGTAAATAATCAGTTACATCAATGAGTGCTCAACGAAATCCATGTGTGAAGTTGATCACAAATTTAAACGCTGGTAGGGTAAAAAGGTCATTAACTGCCCAATTCAGGCGTCAACAGGTTTGATTGTACAATCCTTAATCGGATCGTGTAAGCAAACCAGCTACGCTTGTTACAGAGATTGCACCCTGCAATTCCCGCTCCCCTTTTGCGGGCGCCGCGTCTATTTGCCTGACGCGTGCGGAAATGGGCTTACTCTGCGAGGAAAGCTATGCTGAAAAGGAAAAAAGTAAAACCGATAACCCTTCGTGATGTCACCATTATTGATGACGGTAAACTGCGAAAAGCCATTACTGCAGCATCGCTGGGTAATGCAATGGAATGGTTCGATTTTGGTGTTTATGGTTTTGTTGCTTACGCATTAGGTAAAGTATTTTTCCCGGGGGCTGACCCCAGTGTGCAGATGGTTGCTGCACTTGCCACCTTCTCCGTTCCCTTTCTGATTCGACCGCTTGGCGGACTCTTCTTCGGTATGTTGGGCGATAAATATGGTCGCCAGAAGATCCTCGCTATCACTATTGTGATTATGTCGATCAGTACGTTCTGTATCGGTTTAATACCGTCCTACGCCTCTATTGGTATTTGGGCGCCGATTTTGCTGTTGATCTGTAAGATGGCACAAGGTTTCTCGGTCGGCGGTGAATATACCGGAGCGTCGATATTTGTTGCGGAATACTCACCTGACCGTAAACGTGGCTTTATGGGCAGCTGGCTGGACTTCGGTTCTATTGCCGGGTTTGTGCTGGGTGCGGGCGTGGTGGTGTTGATTTCGACCATCGTCGGTGAAGAGAACTTCCTTGACTGGGGCTGGCGTATTCCGTTCTTTATCGCGCTGCCGCTGGGAATTATTGGGCTTTATCTTCGTCATGCTTTAGAAGAGACGCCAGCGTTCCAGCAACATGTTGAGAAACTGGAACAGGGTGACCGCGAAGGTTTGCAGGATGGCCCAAAAGTCTCGTTTAAAGAGATTGCCACCAAACACTGGCGCAGTCTGTTGACATGTATTGGTCTGGTGATCGCCACCAACGTGACTTACTACATGTTGCTGACTTATATGCCGAGTTATTTGTCGCATAACCTGCATTACTCCGAAGACCACGGGGTGCTGATTATTATCGCGATTATGATCGGTATGCTGTTTGTTCAGCCGGTGATGGGCTTGCTGAGTGACCGTTTTGGCCGTCGTCCGTTTGTGATCCTCGGCAGTGTTGCGTTGTTTGCGCTGGCGATCCCTGCGTTTATCCTGATTAACAGCAATATTATCGGCCTGATTTTCGCCGGGTTGCTGATGCTGGCGGTGATCCTTAACTGCTTTACGGGTGTTATGGCCTCTACCTTGCCAGCGATGTTCCCGACACATATCCGTTACAGTGCGCTGGCGGCGGCATTTAATATTTCGGTGCTGGTTGCCGGTCTGACGCCAACGCTGGCGGCCTGGCTGGTGGAAAGCTCGCATAATCTGATGATGCCTGCCTATTACCTGATGGTAGTGGCGGTGATTGGTTTGATTACCGGCGTGACGATGAAAGAGACGGCGAATCGTCCACTGAAAGGTGCGACGCCTGCGGCGTCAGATTTGCAGGAAGCGAAGGAAATTCTCGTCGAGCATTACGATAATATTGAGCAGAAAATCGAGGATATTGACCAGGAAATTGCCGATTTGCAGGCGAAACGTACCCGCCTGGTGCAGCAACATCCGCGAATTGATGAGTAAGCTGAAACGGATTGCCTGATGCGACACTCTCTTATCAGGCCAACAATCGAACTCTTAAGGTTCACTTAATCTCTGACGCGCATACTCTCCTCCAGGACAACGGAGGAGAGTGCAATGAAAAACCGTGTTTATGAAAGTTTAACGACTGTGTTTAGCGTGCTGGTAGTCAGCAGCTTTCTCTATATCTGGTTTGCCACGTATTGATCTTTCTTCAGCCGTACCCAGGCGCGCGTACCGGAAGCCTCTTCCCGGTTTTGCAGGAAAAACTGCCCGTGATGCAACTGTGTGATGCGGCTGACAATACTTAATCCCAGACCAATCCCGCCATAACGGCTGTCCATTCGTACAAACGCTTTGCTCAACTCTCCGCATTTACTCTCATCAATGCCAGGCCCTTCGTCTTCAACCGCCATTACCGCACCGCCATCTTCTTGCAGCTGAATCATAATGTTGCTGCCTGCTGGACTATAGCGATGGGCGTTTTCTACCAGGTTACGCAATAACATCCGCAGCAGGGTCGCGTCGCCCTGAACAGTGATGTCAGCGGCGCTCTCTGGTAACAGCAAAGTTTGTTGACGCTGGTCGAGCATGGTGCTGAGTTCGTCATAGGAGGGCAGGATCACATCTTCCAGCAGTTTTACATGCTGATAATTACCGGAAGAAAATGACTGTCCGGCGCGCGCCAGTTGCAACAACTGGGAGACGCTCTCCATCATCTGATCAAGCCGTGCGACTAACGGCGCTACATCAATGTGATGCGTTTTCGCCAGCAGTTCCAGATGCAAACGCACCCCCGCCAGCGGCGTTCGCAGTTCGTGAGCGACGTCAGCGGTAAACAACCTTTCGTTATCCAGCGTGCTGGTCAGGCGACTGACCAGATCGTTCAACGCCGAAACCACCGCTTCGATTTCGAGAGTGGCGCTATGAATGGCAATGGGCGTTAAGTTGTCAGCGGTGCGCGCTTCCAGCTCTTTTTGCAGCTCCGCCAGCGGGCGGGTGATGCGATGCACCGCCTGATAGCAGATAAATAGCGTCAGGCTGACCATAAAGACGCCGGGGACAATCAGGCTGGCGACCGCTTCGCGGATCTCACGCATGATGTGGCGATCGTTGTTGCGATTGTCGCGTAGCGCCTGCTCAAACAGCTGAATCTGCTCGGTACTTTCATGCCATAGCCAGAAGACGCTGATCAGCTCAAACACCAACAAAATGGCCCCGATGGTCAATATCAGCCGTTGCCGCAGCGATATTGGTCGGCGCAGAAAACGCATCAGATTCAATTATTTTTCCTCATTCGCGACCAGCATATAGCCAAAGCCGCGCACGGTGCGGATACGGGCTTTGCCCACTTTGTCGCGCAGATTGTGGATATGCACTTCCAGGGTGTTGGTCGAGGGTTCATTGTCCCAGTTATAGATGTCGTTGTAGAGAATTTCCCGATGTACCGGACTGCCTGCTTTGAGCATTAACCGTGACAGCAGAGCATATTCTTTGGGCGTCAGAATCAACTCTTCACCGCCCATCCATACCTGACGGCGACCCATATTCAGCGTCAGATTGCCAACAATCAACTCGCTTTCGCCCTGATTATTATGGCGTCGCAGCAGGGCGCGGATGCGGGCGTGTAACTCTTCCAGCGCAAAAGGTTTTACCAGATAGTCGTCGGCACCGACATCCAGCCCGGCGATTTTGTCGGTCAGGGTGTCGCGAGCGGTGAGGATCAGTACCGGCAGGGTGTATTTTTTCTGCCGGATACGGGCGAGAAAATGCAGTCCATCTTCGTCGGGTAACCCTAAATCCAGCACCACCAGGCTGTAGTGCCCGGCTTCCAGGCTTTGTTCCGCCATCCGCGCGGTCGTGACGCCATCGCACGCGTAGCCTTCGGTTTGTGCCGCCAGAATCAGCC
This sequence comes from Escherichia sp. Marseille-Q3837, assembly GCF_916618735.1. Lineage (NCBI taxonomy): Bacteria > Pseudomonadati > Pseudomonadota > Gammaproteobacteria > Enterobacterales > Enterobacteriaceae > Escherichia > Escherichia sp. Marseille-Q3837. The sequence continues at coordinate 1,345,575 of NZ_CAKAKC010000001.1, forward strand.
CCTGCAATAACAGCGTATCGTCTTCAACAATCAGTATTTTCATTCAGTCACTCTCCTGCAAGTTTGCAGAATATCATCCGCAGCCTGGTAATACTTCGTCTCGACGCCGGTTAATCCCAACAGGGTTGAGAATAAATTGTCCTGTGAATAGTGCTGTGTTTGTGCCTGTTTTTGCAGGCAGCTCTGGTCAATCTGATACCGCTTTTGATAATCCTCCGACAACCACAGCAGCATCGGTACTTGTTTTTGGCTATCAGGCGCGATGGCATAAGGCAGGCCGTGTAGATAGATGCCATTTTCACCTAACGATTCACCGTGGTCAGAAAGATAAACCAGGCTGGTGGTAAATTTATCCTGATGTTCTTTCAGCAGATTAATTGCTTTATCAACAATATAGTCGACGTAGAGCAACGTATTATCGTAAGTGTTCACCAGTTGTTCTTTGGAACAGGTCTGGATCTCGTTGGTGTCGCAGGTGGGGGTAAATTTCCTGAACTGCGGCGGATAGCGGTTGTAATAGGTCGGGCCGTGGCTACCGATGGTGTGTAAGACAATCACGCCATCACCTTGCAGGTTATTGATGTACTCTTCCAGCCCGTGGAACAGCACCTCGTCATAGCATTCGCCGTTGATGCACTGGCCGGGCAGGTTCAGCGCAGTGACATTCTGGTGCGGTACGCGGTCGCAGACACCTTTGCAGCCACCGTCGTTGTCATTCCACAACACATTAATGCCCGCTCGCTGAATGATATCCAGCACGCCTTCCTGGTGCTGTGCCAGCTCTTCTTTGTAATGCTCACGCGGCATATCCGAGAACATGCATGGCACAGAGACAGCCGTTGCCGTGCCGCAAGACGCGGTATTGGGGAAATAGACCACATTATCTTTCGCCAGCCGTGGATTAGTTTCACGCGAGTAGCCATTGAGTGAGAAATTCTCTGCCCGCGAGGTTTCGCCGACGATCAAGATGGTCAGATTTTTACGTTTCTCGTTTTGCATTAACGGGTTGCGGTGTGCATCCTCGCCAATGCGAACCAGCGGCAGATTTGCCAGTCGCTGGTGGGAATACCATGACCAACTGGCAACAATGCTGTTGGAGGGGCTTAAGGATTTCACCAGCTCTTTGTTGTTACGAAACAGCGAGGCGTAATCTTTATAAAACAACGCGGCGACCAGCAGAATCAGCAGCACAGAAATCAGAATATTGGCTCCACGGAAAAGAACGCTACGCAGGCGTGAGGCTGCGGGTTTGATTTTTACCCAGCAGGCAATCAGTGCAGCAAGAACCCCGCTTAACCCTAGCGTTAATAACATCTGCGGTGTCATTAACGCGTAGCTTTCCGCAGGTGTGGTATCCATGATATTGGCAATCATCGAACGGTCGATGACGATGCCATAAGTCATTATGAAATATTGCGCAGACGCGCCGACAAGAATAAACAGGCAGGCCAGTGGACGATTAAGCCATAAGAAAGAGCCTAGCGTCAGGACAATATTAATCACGCTGAACGCGACGACCGGCATCGACAAGAAAACCAGCACGTTATGCATTGAATCCAGCGGTAGCGCCTGTAAAACCTGTTTAAAAAAGGCAATGTTCAGGCAGATAGCAATATAAAAAGAGGCCAGCAATAGCCAGGCGAGTAAATTCAAAGAGGGTCTTTTTAGAAGGCGCTTCAACATCACGGTGTTTCCATCGAACAAAGTGCGCATATGCTCGCAAAGCAAAGTTAAGCCAACCTTAAGTTCTTAAGGTTGGCTTTTATGTTTGCTGGATTAAGGGGGCTTAATCTTTGCTTATTGGTGCATCTAAAGGATAGGGGTTTTTATGCAGTCGGTTGTAGTTCAGTGTGTACATTGCGGTGATCACCATCAGCGTGACGAATGACCACATGACCTCTTGTGCGCCAGAACCGACTACCGCCCAGATGCAGTAAAGGAAGGCGATAGTGGTGATGGCCAGATACGCCGGACGCGCTTTACCAAAGTGACCGTGGCCTAAAAGCAGTAAAGCGGCACAGGTATAAAGATAAGGCACCAGGGTAAAGATTACCGATACGGAAGAGACCAGACCGAACTCTTTGGTTGCGTTTGGCGAAATGCTGCTGAACTGGAAGATAGTCATCAGGATACCGACGATAATCAACCCGGCTACCGGTGTGCCTGCTTTGTTGACGCGGGCAAAAATCGGTGGGAACAGACCGTCATCGGCAGCGGCTTTCGCCGTTTGCCCGGCCAGTAGTGTCCAGCCACCCAGCGAACCTAAGCAACCAGCCGCCGCACAGAAGGAGACAATGGCTCCTGCGGTATCACCCAGCGCCATCCGTGCAGCATCACCGAAAGGTGAGGCGGAAACGCGCAGTGCGGCGTTGGGGATCATCCCCATAATCGCGGTGGTCGAGAGCACATAGCAAACGGCGGCAATCAATACCCCGCCAATGGTGGCGATAGGGACGTTGCGTTTCGGGTTTTTCACCACACCCGCTGCAACAGACGCACTTTCCACCCCGATAAATGACCACAGCGTAACGTTTAAGGTGCTTTGAATCGCGCCGAAGGTGCCCAGGCCGCTGACGTTCCATGCCGCCATATAGGTTTCTCCGTGGAACCAGAACCAGCCGAATACGGCAATCCCGACGATTGGAATCAGCGCCAGCACGGTAGCGACGGCCTGCACGCGGGTGATCATTTTCGGACCGACGATATTAAGCAGAACGAAGATCCACAGCACCACCACGCAGGTGATGGTTAATACCCACGGATCTTTGAGGAGCGGGAAGAAATAGCTCAAATAGCCGACGCCAATGACCACCATGGCGATATTGCCGATCCAGCAGGCCAGCCAGTAGAGAACGTTGGTTTGATATCCGAGAAAAGGACCAAAACAGCGGCGCGCGTAGGCATATGAACCGCCAGGGCTGGGATCGAGGAACGACATTTTGGCGTAGACCATCGATAAAGCCAAAGCACCGATAATCGTCACCAACCAACCATATATAGCAATACCGCCAGTCGAGGCCAGGTTTGCAGGTAACAGAAAGACACCTGACCCCATAATATTCCCCGACACCATCAGAGTAACGGGGATTAAGCCCACTTTGTGAGCATCAGCATCCGAAGACATAATTAAACTCCTGCGAAGGCGAGCTTCGTGACAATAAATTACGTCATATCATACGCCTGCATTCGCGCATTGAATTATCGTCAGTCGGGTTATCGCTGATGCCGTTATTAATATATCTCTTTGTAAAGGTTATAAATCAGGCGACAGAACGTTCTCTGTGTTGGCTAACATAATGGAGTGGCGTCATGCCATAGAAGTCTTTAAATACAGAAATAAAGTAAGACGTGCTGTTGTAGCCACAGGACTGTGACACCTGTGAGATATTTTTTCCATCCATCATTAATTCATTTACAGCATAACGCATCCGGCAGGTGGTTATTATTTGGCTATAACTGGTGTTTTCGCTTTTCAGCTTTTTCTTTAACAAACTTGGGCTAAGACATAAACAACTGGCTACCATACTAAGATTCCAGTCTTTATGGATATCGCTTTCAATGATTTGATAAACGCTGTCGCTAACACAATTACGTAACATATACATAAGTAGAGAAAGGAATTTTTTACTGTCGAGAAAGCGAGAGAGCACAGTGAATAATAATGCACGTGTTCGTTCTTTTTCCGACTCTGTTTCAGCAGGCTCTGTGCTATGTTGCGCTGCAACGCGAAACACCTCTGGTGTAAGGCATGGCAGGGAAATAATCGGTGTGGCGCTACGTTGCCAGACCGGTATTTTCGAGAGATCTTTATTCAGAAAACGGAGATAATCTTTGATGATGTCGAGGCTAATATAAGCAATCAAAGTGTTATTCAGAGAGGAGGCGTCGATAATATTATTTTCACAACTTAATAACGCCATATGGTTAGCTTTTAAACTTATAGGCTCTTTCCCATTCACTCTTAGCCAGACATCTTTTTCAGTTAATAAAACTATACAAGGTTGGTTGCTGCAAATCCTCATACATGTACTCCTGAAATGCAAAGAAAAATAGTGGATCTCGCCAACATAGAGAGATACCGGGAACGGGTTATATAATTGTATGACGAATCAAAACATGCATAAAAATAACGTGTTTTACTAATATTACAAATTTTTATAGTAATTTCTCATGTACAAAAAATTTTACAGAGTAAATAAGGGTAAATAATAAACAAAAAAAGCGCGGGGTGGGACCGCGCAAAAAGCATGACATTTTTGTTTGCAGCAATTTTTATGAAAACGTTGCCATACTCAAAAGGCCTCAGGCCAGGCGGCGTAATGTTATTAAAACAATTACGCCTTCAGCGGAATAGTGGTTACGCTTTCACACACATTACGTGGTAAATACCGTCAATAATTTCAGTACCTTCAGTTTCGTGTTCAAATCCAGGGAAATGATGATCCCAGGATTGCAGCGAGCGTAAATAACTTACCTGCGGACTGTTTTTATCGCCGAAGTTTTCACCAGACAGCAGCATCGGGATTCCTGGCGGATACGGGATAACTGAGTTCGCCGCAATGCGTCCTGGCAGATTTTCAATGGATACCAGCTCAACGTTGTTGTCGACAATCGCGTTGTACGCTTCACGCGGAGTGATTTCCGCCACCGGCAGGCCGGAATAGGCTTCGTTCAACCGTGCTCCTGGGTTGTTTTCTTTCAGCCAGGCAAACATTTTGTCACCCAGATCGTGAATCCCCATGTTCGCGTAAGTGTCAGGATATTGTTCAACAAGTTCCGGCATCACCTGCGCCAGTGGTGTGTTGGCGTCGTAGTGGCGTTTGAAGGAACAGAGGGTGTTAACCAGAGTTCCCCATTTCCCTCGGGTCACGCCCATTGAGAACAGGAACATAATCTGGAAATCGGTGGTGCGAGTTGGCACGATGCCGTGGTGGCCAAGCCATGCGGTAACCAGTGCGGCAGGTACGCCTGTCTCTTCCAGTTCACCGTCTTCACCCATCCCCGGTGCGAGGATGCTGACTTTAATCGGGTCGAGCATACTCCAGTTGTCCGGGATATCTTTAAAGCCGTGCCAGCTTTCGCCCGGATGCATTACCCAGCAGTCCTGAACGGTGGTCAGCAGTTTGCGCGGCGCGTCAGCAAAGTCATAGGTTTTGCCGGTTTCCGGATCGGTAACCATTTCTTTATTCCACGGTTTAAAGAACCAGCTACCTTCGTCAGTAAACTCTTTATACAACCGTGCCATTGCCTGGCGGAAATCGACCGCTTCGTCGATCACTTCCTGAGTCAGTGACAGACCGCTGTTGCCGTCCATCATTGATACAGCCACATCGTTTGATGCGCAGATGGCATACAGTGGGGAAGTGGTGGCATGCATCATGTATGCCTGATTAAAGCGGGAGAAGTTAATCGCGCCCCGACCTTCACGTACATGAATATAAGACGCCTGCGACAGCGCATTCAGCAGTTTATGTGTGGAGTGGGTAGCGAAAACGGTTGGGCCATTGTGATCGCCCGGTTCACCGCGCATTGCATAGTGATCGGCATAGATTGGGTTAAACCGTGCGTAGCCATACCAGGCTTCGTCGAAGTGCAGACGGTCAGAGGTTTTTTCCAGCAGATCCTGCGCGTCTTTGGCGTTATAACACACGCCGTCGTAGGTGCAGTTGGTCACCACGCAGTAAGACGGTTTTTGCCCGACTTTGTCTTTAGTCAGCGGGCTTTCGCTGATTTTCTTCTGCAAGGTTTCAGGCTGCATTTCCTGCGGGTAGATTGGCCCGATAATGCCGTAGCGGTTGCGGCTTGGCACCATGTATACCGGTTTCGCGCCAGTCAGCATTAAGCCTTGTTCAATGGATTTGTGGCAGTTACGGTCAACAACGACCACGTCGTTATCCGTCATGCAGGCTTGCATGATGGTGCGGTTAGAACCTGAAGTGCCAACAACGACTGACCAGGAGCGATCGGCACCAAATACGCGCGCGGCATATTTTTCACTTTCGCCAAATGCGCCAGTATGGTCGAGCAAAGAACCGAGAGAAGTTCGTTCAATACCCATATCGGTGCGGAACAGGTTTTCACCATAATAGTCATGGTAGAAACGTCCGGCTGGCGTTTTAGTGAACCCCACACCGCCCTGGTGACCCGGCGCGGCCCAGGAATACTCATGGATGTCGCTATATTTCATCAGCGCGCTGAACAGTGGCGGTAACAACTGTTGACGGTAGCGGGTCATCGCGGCGATGGCGCGCCCGGCAATAAAATCGGCAGTATCTTCCAGAATCCAGGCGAATTCATCGACAAGCTCCAGCAGGTCGCGATCCAGCGCGGCGATTGATTTTTCCCGATCGCCTAACAGGAATACCGGCACGTTTTGCTGGCGTTCATGAAGTTTACCGATCAATTCTCTGACGTTTTGATGTTCGTCCGGATGCTCCATTTGATAACTGAACATCAGACAATCAATGGCTTCATTTGAAGAGAGAATGGCAAAACCATCATCAAATGAGGTTGATTTAATGACGGTAACATTTTGTTGACTCAAGGCATTCGCCAGACGCTCAACGGCGCTACCGACCCAGGTGTCCTGATGTAGAAACTCGCTTTCAACAATTAATACTTTCATCATTGTTTACCCGGTTGTGAAGGAATCTTCGTTGCGGGCAAGTATCTTCCGGGCATTTCAGGCTGTAAAGCGATTGAAAAATAAACGTTTTTAATTTTTTATTATTATAAACAGAAGCTTATATTAATTTTTCAATTAATTTTCAATGTTTATTATCGACAGCTAAATTATTTTTTTGGCTGATACTGATATCGTTTTTAACCGGGAAGCGTCTGGCGGCGTTGTTGGCTAAGTTTGCGGTATTGTTGCGGCGACATGCCGACATATTTGGCGAAAGTACTGTAAAAACGACTGCTCGAACGAAAACCTGCCGTCAGGGCAATATCGAGAATACTTTTATCGGTATCGCTGAGTAACGCGCGAACGTGGTTGATGCGCATTGCGGTAATGTACTGTTTCATCGTCAACTGCATGACTCGCTGAAATATCCCCATCGCATAGTTGGCGTTTAGTTTGACGTGCTCAGCCACGTCGTTGATGGTCAGCGCCTGGTCATAGTTTTCTGCAATAAAGCCCAGCATCTGGCTGACATAAAATTGCGCATGACGCGAGACGCTGTTTTTGTGCGTGCGCGAGGTTTTATTGACCAAAATCGGTTCCCAGCCGGAGAGGCTAAATCGCTTGAGCATCAGGCCAATTTCATCAATGGCGAGCTGGCGGATTTGCTCATTCGGGCTGTTCAATTCCTGCTGCCAGCGGCGCACTTCAAAGGGGCTAAGTTGCTGTGTCGCCAGCGATTTAATCACCATGCCGTGAGTGACGTGGTTTATAAGGTCTTTATCCAGAGGCCAGGAGAGAAACAGATGCATCGGCAGATTAAAAATCGCCATGCTCTGACAAGTTCCGGTATCGGTTAGTTGGTGCGGCGTACAGGCCCAGAACAGCGTGATATGCCCTTGATTGATATTCACTTGTTCATTGTTGATCAGGTATTCCACATCGCCATCGAAAGGCACATTCACTTCAACCTGACCATGCCAGTGGCTGGTGGTCATGACATGCGGCGCACGAAATTCAATCTCCATTCGCTGATATTCCGAGTACAGCGACAGCGGGCTGCGGGTCTGCTTTTCATCACTGCTGCACATAAACGTGTCTGTGTTCATGGATGGATCTCTTTCCTGGATTATCAGAATTATGTCATGAGTAGCTGAGGATGACTGCGAATGACGACACAAAACATAAAGAGAGAGGATTTTATAAGGGCTAATTACTCTGTTTTTCAGTCAATTTAGTCCCAAAAACTCATATTTACTGCTAAGTAACCCTGGATCTGAGCTTTTGGGAATGCTCAACGGGGAAGCCGGAGGTTTTCTGCGACATCGCCTGCCATGATGAAATCATTCAAGCAAGCCTGGAGACCTGAATGATGTCTGCACCCAAAATTACTTTTATCGGCGCTGGTTCGACAATTTTCGTAAAAAATATTCTTGGTGATGTGTTTCATCGCGAGGCGCTGAAAACGGCGCATATTGCCCTGATGGACATTGATCCAACTCGCCTGGAAGAGTCGCACATTGTGGTGCGTAAGCTGATGGATTCAGCAGGAGCCAGCGGCAAAATTACCTGCCACACGCAACAGAAAGAAGCCTTACAGGATGCCGATTTTGTCGTGGTGGCATTTCAGATTGGTGGTTATGAACCTTGCACGGTGACTGATTTCGAGGTCTGTAAGCGCCACGGTCTGGAACAAACTATTGCCGATACGTTGGGGCCGGGCGGCATTATGCGCGCACTGCGTACCATTCCGCACCTGTGGCAAATTTGCGAGGACATGACGGAAGTCTGCCCCGATGCCACCATGCTCAACTACGTTAACCCGATGGCGATGAATACCTGGGCGATGTATGCCCGTTATCCGCATATCAAACAGGTAGGGTTGTGCCATTCGGTGCAGGGAACGGCGGAAGAGCTGGCGCGCGATCTCAATATTGATCCCGCCACGCTGCGTTATCGTTGCGCGGGTATCAACCATATGGCGTTTTACCTGGAGCTGGAGCGCAAAACCACCGACGGCAGTTACGTGAATCTCTACCCGGAACTGCTGGCGGCTTATGACGCAGGTCAGGCACCGAAGCCGAATATTCATGGGAATCCTCGCTGCCAGAACATTGTGCGCTATGAAATGTTCAAAAAGCTGGGCTACTTCGTCACGGAGTCGTCAGAACATTTTGCCGAATATACGCCGTGGTTTATTAAGCCAGGCCGTGAGGATTTGATTGAGCGTTATAAAGTACCGCTGGATGAGTACCCGAAACGCTGCGTCGAGCAGCTGGCGAACTGGCACAAAGAGCTGGAGGAGTATAAGAACGCCTCCCGGATTGATATTAAACCATCACGGGAATATGCCAGCACAATCATGAACGCTATCTGGACCGGAGAGCCGAGCGTGATTTATGGTAACGTCCGTAACGATGGCTTGATTGATAACCTGCCGCAAGGATGTTGCGTGGAAGTGGCCTGTCTGGTTGACGCTAATGGCATTCAGCCGACCAAAGTCGGTACGCTACCTTCGCATCTGGCAGCCCTGATGCAAACCAATATCAACGTACAGACGCTGCTCACCGAAGCCATTCTCACCGAAAACCGTGACCGTGTTTACCACGCTGCGATGATGGATCCGCACACCGCCGCCGTGCTGGGCATTGACGAAATATATGCCCTTGTTGACGATCTGATTGCCGCCCACGGCGACTGGCTGCCAGGCTGGTTGCACCGTTAAGGGGTAATCGCGTCCGGCGCTTTGGTGATTAAGCCATAGCGCCGTAACTGGCGGCAATGAGAGCGAGCGAGCAATATCACCGTAGTTAATGCGCCAAGCAGCGCGCAGAACATATCGGATTGCGTGTCCCACTGGTCGCCCTGGGTGCCAAGAAAATCATCCGCTCCCTGACCCATCGCCAGTGCCGCCCACCACTCGATCAACTCATACATGGCGCTTATCGCCAGTGCCACGCAGCAGACCAGAAACGCGACCATTTTACGTCCGCGCACGTACATCCCACGCACGAGGATTTCTCGTGCTACCAGTGCAGGCACCAGTCCCTGGAAAAAATGCCCCAGCTTGTCATACGGATTACGGCTCAATCCCAGCCATTCCTGCACGTCAAAACCGATGGGGACTTTCGCGTAGGTGTACTGACCGCCGACCATCAGGATGATGGCGTGAAAGAAAATCAGTGCATAAAGCAGTGGCGTTAACGGATAACGTCTGGCGGTGGTAAGCAGCAACGGTACGACAATAATTACCGGCGTCACTTCCATCAACCAGGTGAGTTTGTCATGGGCCGAAATTCCGGTGTACATCAGGATTAACGTCAGCGCCAGTGCGCCAGTGTTAAGAACTAACGGCTTGAGTGTGCGGGTCATGGTGAGTTCGCAAGTCAGGGAAAATACTGACTATTCACCAGCAAGCGTGAAATTACAATCGCAAAAGAGGTGGCCCAGGGGGATCACCTGGCAGTATGCCGCCAGGCGCTGGGCCAAAGAAGTTACTTAGTGCAGTTCGCGCACTGTTTGTTGACGATTTGCTGGAAGAAGTCGTTGCCTTTGTCATCGACCAGGATAAACGCCGGGAAATCTTCTACTTCGATTTTCCAGATAGCTTCCATACCCAGTTCCGGATAAGCGACACATTCCAGATGCTTAATGCTCTGCTGTGCCAGCACTGCCGCCGGGCCGCCAATGCTGCCGAGGTAGAAGCCGCCGTGTTTATGACACGCGTCGGTGACTTGCTGACTGCGGTTACCTTTCGCCAGCATGATCATGCTGCCGCCGTGGGATTGCAGCAGATCCACGTAAGAGTCCATACGGCCTGCGGTGGTTGGGCCTAAAGAACCCGATGGATAACCGGCTGGCGTTTTTGCCGGACCTGCGTAGTAGATCGGATGATCTTTGATGTACTGCGGCAGCTCTTTACCGGCGTCGATCAATTCTTTCAGCTTGGCGTGCGCAATATCACGACCAACGATAATGGTGCCGGTGAGTGACAGACGAGTAGAGACCGGATACTGCGAAAGCTGGGCGAGGATCTCTTTCATCGGACGGTTGAGATCGACTTTCACCGCGTCGCCTTCACCCGCCTGACGCAGTTCTTCCGGAATGTACTGGCCTGGATTGTGTTCCAGTTTTTCGATCCAGATGCCTTCGCGGTTAATTTTTGCTTTGATGTTACGGTCAGCGGAGCAGGAGACGCCCATACCCACCGGGCAGGATGCGCCGTGACGAGGCAGGCGAATCACGCGGATGTCGTGAGCGAAGTATTTACCACCAAACTGCGCGCCGAGGCCGAGCTTCTGAGCCTCGATCAGAAGTTCTTGTTCTAACTGGACATCGCGGAAAGCCTGACCGTGTTCGTTCCCTTCAGTCGGCAGCTCATCGTAATAGTGAGCACTTGCCAACTTGACGGTTTTCAGGTTGGTTTCCGCAGACGTGCCGCCAATCACAAACGCGATATGGTACGGCGGGCAGGCTGCGGTGCCGAGAGTACGCATTTTCTCAACGAGGAAGTTTTTCAGTTTACCCGGAGTCAGCAGGGCTTTGGTTTCCTGATAGAGATACGTTTTGTTGGCAGAACCGCCGCCTTTGGCGACGCAGAGGAATTTGTACTCGTCGCCATCCACTGCGTACAGGTCGATTTGCGCAGGCAGGTTAGTGCCGGTGTTGACCTCTTTGTACATGTCCAGCGGTGCGTTTTGTGAATAGCGCAGGTTATCTTCGATATAAGTGTTATAGACACCTTTTGATAAGGCTTCTTCATCACCGCCGCCGGTCCACACTCGCTGACCTTTTTTACCGACGATGATCGCGGTGCCGGTATCCTGGCAGGTCGGCAATACACCTTTGGCGGCGATTTCGGAGTTTCTCAAGAATTGCAGCGCCACATACTTATCGTTTTCGCTGGCTTCAGGGTCATGAAGAATAGAAGCTACCTGTTGCTGGTGTGCCGGGCGGAGCATGAAAGAAGCGTCATGGAAGGCTTGCTGCGCCAGCAAGGTCAGGGCTTCAGGTTCCACTTTCAGGATGGTTTCGCCGTTAAATTCGGCAACACTAACGTAATCGGATGTGAGCAGATAGTACTCGGTATTGTCTTTCCCCATCGGGAAAGGCGCCTGATAAATAAACTCTTTATTTGACATAGCTTCCAGCCTGTAACTCTGTATTTGTTATACGAAAATGGCGTGCCGCACAGCGACGGGCAGCACGCAGAGTGCAATTACAAGAACCCGTACATCGCAGCGAAGATCCAGCCGAAGACGCACGATACGCTCACACCAATCAACCCTGGCAAAATAAAACTGTGGTTGATGACGAAGCGGCCGATGTGGGTGGTTCCGGAACGGTCAAACTGAATCGCTGCCAGATCGCTCGGATAGGTCGGCAGGATGTAATAACCATAGCAAGCCGGTGCTGAAGCCACGATGTATGCCGGGTCAACGCCAATCGCCAGTGCAACCGGAACAATTGCTGCCAGTGCAGCGGCCTGGGAGTTAACAAATTTGGAGACCAGCAACAGAACAATGGCATAAGCCCACGGATACTCTTTCACCATTTCGCCCAGTACGCCCTGAATTTCAGACATATGCGCACCGAACATGGTTTCGGCCATCCACGCGATACCGTATACCGCCACGATGGCAATCATACCGGAACGGAAGACTTCATTTTTTGAGATGGACGCGGGATTGGTTTTGGTCAGGATAATAATCAACGCCCCGGTCAGCAGCATAAACATCTGGATAACCAGTACCATCGACAGCGGCTTGCCGCCAAAAGACGGACGCAGGTCAGAATCAGCACCAAGAAGTGCGACCACCGCGATTGCCCCGAGGAAGATCCACATTGCCAGCCAGTTGCTTTTCGGTAGTTTTTTATCCAGCAGCGTGGCGGTGTCACCGTAAACGTACTCACGGTTTTCCGGTACGGAGATGAATTTCTGGAACTCTTCGTCTTTGTCCAGATCTTTACCACGGAACCAACTGAAAATACCGATCGCCAGGATACCTAACAAGGTAGAGGGGATGGTAATCGCAAGCAGGTCGAGGAACTCAAGGTGACGACCATCAAAGGTTACGTTCCCCAGCATTGCGACCAGCGATACTACGGCAACCGACACCGGACTGGCGATAATCCCCATCTGCGCGCCGATAGAGCTAGCCGCCATTGGGCGTTCCGGACGGATGTTGTTCTTAATCGCAACGTCGTAGATGATCGGCAGGATGGTGTAAACCACGTGACCCGTACCGCAAAGAATGGTCAGCGTACAGGTGACAAACGGCGCGACGATGGAAACATATTTCGGATTGCGACGCAGCAGTTTTTCGGCAATTTGCAGCATAACATCCAGGCCGCCGGAGGCTTGCAAGGTCGCAGATGCTGCCACCACCGCAATGATGACCAGCATGACATCAACCGGTGGTTTACCCGGCTGAAGATGGAAGACGAAGACCAGAATGACCAGGCCGATACCGCCTAATAAACCCAGTGCGATACCGCCCTTTCTGGCACCATAAAACAGACATATCAGTATTATGATAAGTTGGATGGTAAATAACATGTGTAAACCCTCGCGATAATCCCATTTAAATTCTTGCCAAATAGATCACAGCCACATTCTGTTTTGGATGAACTGTTATCAGAGACTGACTAAATATCCGTTTGGTCGTTGCTGGCTCGAGCAAATACTTCACAGTGAATATTGGCTGATTCAGGCAGCAGTAAATTTATGCACTGTGATAAGTGTTTTTTTCAGAGAAAAATACTCTCTGGCGATGGGGTTATAGTTTGTGTTTCGCAGATGTTAATGGTCTGTTTTTGCGCTATCTTGTTGATATTTATTGGTCTATTTTTTGTTCTACAGACGGATGTCATCAACTTTATAGATTATTCTGATCTACCTATTTATGGGTAAAAATACACATAATACGGGTGACATAATAGTTAATTAACTTTTGTTAGCGTTTTGAAATTAAAAACTCTATTTATCCGAATTGATATTAATTCGCAGGGGATGAAGAGGGATAATTATATTTGATCTGGCACAAGTTTTACTGATGGCTGATGTAACTTGTGCCAGTGCTGGTTTGCATTACTGCAATAATTGTTACTTCCAGATAACTAATAACGCGTTATTGGCAATATTGCTTCAGTAATGAGTAATGCTCTGCCTGAATACGGTAGCGATAAACCGGACGACCGGTGACGCCATAATGGATACTGGTAACTAAGATGTGACAATTCACTAGCCAGATCAGATATTTGCGGCAGGAAACGCGAGAGATGTTAACCTCGTTGGCCAGCTCGTCGGTTGAAAATTCATAGTCCTGGTGAGCGTCAATCCACTGGCACAGCGTGCGTAAAGTCTGCGGCGTTAAGCCTTTTGGCAGACGGCGGGTATCCTGTTCGTTAGATGAATTGCCATGAATTAGCTGATCCAGCTCGGCCTGGTCATAGTATTGATGTTTCTCCAGCGCCATTTTCTTTTGTCGCCAGCCGATGAGCGCCTCTTCAAAACGTGATGCCTGGAACGGTTTGATTAGATAATCAACGACGCCATAATGCAGAGAATCCTTAATGGTTGCGGCATCAGCAGCTGAGGAGATGACAATCACATCGCTTTTGCATCGAGCGTTGTGCAGGACAGGCAGTAAATCGAGCCCGTTTTCTTTTTGCATATAGATATCGAGCAAGATCAGGTCGATAGGTGTTTCGTTGTTGAAGATAATCTCTTTGGCTTTCTCCAGTGTCGAGGCTGTTCCGCAGCATTGAAAACCAGGGATCTGCGCCACGTATCGGCGATTCAACTCCGCTACCATTGCATCGTCATCGATAATTAATACATTGATCATTTGCTCGACCTCTCCCCATCCCAGGGTAACTGGACAAAAAATTGTGTGAAAATCCCGGGTTCCGATTCCACGGCAATGCTGCCGCCGAGATTTTCAACCTGTTGTTTGACAAGTGCCAGACCGACGCCTCGTTCACTTCCTTTTGTCGAGACACCTTTTTCAAAAATGTGATCGATTTTGTCGGGGGAAATTCCCGGACCATCATCGTTAATTTCACAGTGCAGCCAGCCGTGACGGTAGTGCAACGTAACGCTGATTTCACCACCGGGTTCTTGCCCTAATGCCTCCAGCGCGTTTTCTATCAGATTTCCCAACGCGGTAATTAACGTTGCGACTTGATCTTCACTACCGCTGTCTGGCAACTGGCTCTCACTATTTAATATCAGCGTATGGCCTAAATCGGTCGCGCGGTTAATCTTGCTGATTAAAAAACCAGCGATAACCGGAGATTTGATTTTACCCAGCAAAGAGCCAATCTCTTCCTGATAGTTGTTGGCTGTTTTTAGAATGTAATCTTCCAACTGCTTATAACTCTTCAGATGTAATAATCCGAGAATCACGTGTAATTTGTTCATAAATTCGTGGGAGCGTTCACGAAGTGCGTCGGCATAGTTGACCAGCCCATCCAACCGTTGCATTAGCTTACGAACTTCCGTTTTGTCCCTGAAGGTAGAGATGGCTCCGATGATAACGCCATTGCTGCGTACGGGTACGGTGTTGATGAGTAATAGCCGATCTTTGACGGTAACCTCTTCATCTCGTCGCGGCGTGCCGTCACGTAATACTTCCGAGACATCCACCACCTGCGACCATGCCTGACTCAGTGTCGATAGCTTTTCGTCATCCTGGGATTTGTGATAATTAAGCAGTTCTTGCGCAGCATCATTGATGAGTGTGACCTCGCCGCGCGCGTCTACGGCAACGACACCTTCCTTGATTGATTGCAGCATTGCCTGGCGTTGCTCAAACAGAGTTGAGATTTCGTAAGGCTCCAGGCCGAACAGGATGCGCTTAAGTACTTTGACTAAAATCCATGTACCCAGCCCGCCAACCAGCACACCGAATAAAATTGACCAGATAATGCTCCAGCGACTGTCATTGATCTGCTGCGTTACGCGGCTTAACTCCAGGCCAATCGCCACCACGCCGATCTGCTTATGATTTTCGTCGTAGATAGGGGTAAATACGCGTAAAGCCTGCGCCAGAAAACCGCGATTAATAGCGACATTTTCCTCGCCGTTGAGCGCCTTCAGGATGTCGTCCCCTTTAAAGAGCTGACCAATGCGTTGGGTTTCAGGGTGCGAGTAGCGAAGACTTTGCATATTGGTAACGACAATAAACAGCAAATCGTTGCGTTTACGTACAGCTTCAGCGATGTCCTGGATACCGCTCTCCTGCGGTTTTTTCTGCAAGCCCTGACGAATTTCTGGCGAGTCGGCAAGGGTACGCGCCACGGCCAGTGCCTTGTTGGCCAGCCCGTCACGCGTCATATCGCTGATTTGCGAGAAGTAAACCAGATGCACTACCAGCAGCACCGAGAACAGCACTGCGCTGACCATTAAGATCACCGTGATACTGAGTTTCATCGGACGTTTGCGTAACATGCGGCAGGGCAGTGAATGTCTCATCAGCTTCCTTGTATGACAAATTTCCTAAGCATTATCTCTGATGCTGCGGGTAATTCAAAGGGAGTAAGGGGATTGGCCATCCGGGGAAGCGGATTTGGTAACTGAAACTTCCGGTGTCGTCTGGCGATTCGAGAGCTATGCTTATAGCGAAAACCATACTTATGAGGGAGGGAAGGTCATGGATCAGGAACTACTGGACGTTGGTTATCGCTGCTATACCGGCGAAAAGGTCGATGTCTATTTCAACACCGCAATATGTCAGCATTCCGGTAATTGTGTGCGCGGTAATAGCAAACTGTTTAATCTCAAACGTAAGCCGTGGATCATGCCGGATGAAGTAGACGTCGCCACCGTAATAAAAGTGATTGATACGTGCCCCAGCGGCGCGCTGAAATACCGTCATAAATAAGTGAGGGGAAAAATGGAAATACGTGAGGGCCATAATAAATTTTACATCAATGATGCGCAGGGAAATCAAATAGCTGAAATTGTCTTTGTGCCGACCGGAGAGAATTTAGCGATTATCGAACATACCGATGTTGATGAAAGCCTGAAAGGGCAGGGGATTGGTAAACAACTGGTAGCGAAAGTCGTGGAAAAAATGCGCCAGGAAAAACGGAAAATTATCCCACTGTGCCCGTTTGCGAAACACGAATTTGATAAAACGCGTGAGTATGATGATATTCGCAGTTGAATAGATGATTTGTATCCGCCGTAAGTAATACAAATCTGTAACAATGTTGTTAATATGTTGTATGAAAATAACCCCGCACATGCGGGGTTATTAATCTAAGAACTATAGACTATTGGCATTGTAAAGTTAATTCATTGAATTTAGCTGTTTTATTTTTCAATTTGTAATTTACTTTACACTTTTGAGAAGGCTCCTCACCCCATTGTGCAATAAGAGTATCCTCTTCAGGTAACCCTGACATATACACCTGTCCTTGATCAGCAACAATACTGCTGTTAATGCTGTTTTCAGAATCTAATGTCACTACACTACCAAACGGTACTGGCTCGCCATTCTTCTGTATTAAGGTAATGATTGCTTTATTACCGACATTGACTTTAAACGGGGCGGAAACTAAAGCTCCTCGAGCAGGGATGACAGTAACATCTGTATTTAGCAGCTCGACATTATCCTTAACACTATTTACATCAAGCGAAATTTGATTTCGGTTATAGGGATTTAAATATGGGACAACGGCATATCCACGCGAGTCCGTATAAATACCTGAACCGTTCAATACTCTTACGCTGGCGGCATCACGAGCCTGAACCAGAGCACTGGCACTGTCCAGACTTAATGGCTGGGATAAGGTTAATCCATGTGGATGCAACGTAACACCACCGCTAATTCCGTATGTCCATTGACTGGACTCTTTTTGCCAGGCATAACCGCCGTTCATTTGTGCATAAGGTCCACGATAGTTAAGGTTAATGTTACCTGACTCTCCTCGGTTTTGATTCTGCCAGCCTTGCGCCACGGCATAGCTAAACTCACCATCCTGTGAGGAGCCGTTTAATCCAACCTGCTGTTGCACCTGACCATTATTCGTAATGGTATTCGTGGTTAAGAACAGGTTATTTCCATTCAGCAATGAGTTGAGCGGTACCGAAACAGATAAAAACAGCGATTTATCTGCCTCATGGTAGTACGGGCTTTTATTATACCCGAGCGATAGCATTGCCGAGATATAGCGGAATGGCAGCGAGTAACTCGCAGATAAGTTATATCCATCAGCGGTATCCCAGTACTGATCTTTACTTGCTGAGAGGTAGAGTTGTCCCCAGTCCTGAAGATCTTGATTTATCGTTGTTGATATACGAGAACGTTGATGATAACTGTTTATATTTTTCTCATCAACGAATCCACTCTGAATTTGTTGTAACTCATCAAAATCGTAGTAACCACGTGTGGCATAACGATAGCCGGTAATATTCAATGTCGTATTCGTCTCACCAAAACCACGCGAATACATAAAACGGTAAGACTGTCCTTGCTGTTTTCCTAAAGACTTATAATTCTGCGAAAATTGTGAGCGAGCATGGGTGACATCCAGGGAGAACGCTCCCAAAAAATCTGAATATTTACCCAGGCCAAGCAGAACTGCTGCATAATTGTCTGCTTTGATACCACCCCCATAAAATGTATATTCATCAGGTAATCCGATTGCTGCTGAAGACTGAACAAACTGAGGATCAGACACTCCATTATTCAAAGTAGAACTTGAGCGATATTTCCCAAATGCCAGGTTATAGCGTAAGCGTCCTTGACGTTGAAGAACCGGTAAAACAGCTGTCGCCTGAGTAAAATGGCGAATACTGCCATCTGCCTCACGGATTTCCACCTCCAGGTCACCGGTGAATATTTGGTTAAAATCGCGTAATTCAAACGGTCCAGGTGGGACGTTCTTTTGATAAATGACAACACCGTTTTGCTTGACGGATACCTGTGCTTGAGAATAAGCAATGCCACGGACAACAGGGCTATACTGGCTGAGTTCTGGTGCAATCATGCCATCATCAGATGAAAACTGTGCTCCTTCAAAAGGAAAACTGTCAAATATTGCACCATCCGTTGAGGTCTGACCTACGATAAATTGCCCTCCCTGAAGAAAAGAATAATCATGCTGTAGATAAACACTAACGGGTTGCCAGTGGCTCTCTTTATTATATGAATTTGTTGACCAGTTACCGTTATGACGAAGGCGCCATCCACCAAGGTTCAGAGAACTGTCCAGAGATAAAAACTGACTACGACTACCGTAGCCATTATTATTTTGCTTAATTCCATTAAATAGATAGTTAACCATTAGTGCTGGCATACCTTCATCCCAGAGATGTGGCGGAGTACTTAACCAATCCTGAGGTTTGAGGTAGCTTTGTGGTATATTTAATATTAGCTTTTGGTTATTCGTGTCAAAATTTTCTGAGCCCCCTCGAATAAGCTGAAGAATATTTTGTTGAGTTGGGGGGGTTATTGATGTAGAGAGCTTACCAATATCAACGCCCCAGCGATCCAGTTGTTGAGGTGTCAGTCTGGCGTTCAGCTTATTGTCCTGCGCGAAAAAATCTATCTTAATCTGACGGTCAACTAATTCCCCATTCATAACCACATCAACAGTATATTCCCCTGGAGCTGCACCACTTGCGCTTGCAAAATAATTGAGATCGATATTTTTGGCATTATCACCATCAGATAATTGCAAAAAATCGGGGTTAAATGAGAACCTATGACTATTGTCAGGTGAGGGAGATACGGCAGCGCAACTGAATACCGGACATATGATGGTGACCCTTAACAATAATAAGGATTTTTTTAATGAACCTTTCAAATTGTCCCCCGATAAAGATGATTAAATAAATGTTAAAGCGTAATGTTTTGAATCGGCGTTTCTCCGCCATAATCATTGATCGTAGAATAGCTAATTGCTTTAGCGTTTTTTTCTGGAATAATTAATGTTGAAAATGGTGAAACCATAAAATCATTAATAGATGTAATACTTTTCCCATTAATCTTTACATCATTCATGGTAATATAATATGGCGTTGGATTTTTAACATGAACTTGATTTTCTGATTTTAAAAATATCAAAGCCTTATAAGCATCATCGACTTTTTTAGGTACATTCAAATTATGCGGTCGATAGATAAGTTTAATACGATTATTTATTGCAAACTGTAACCCGGGATCTCTTTTTTCTTGTGTGTCATTATTATAATGAGAGGGTATGGCTAAAACATTAATTCTAAATACAGACTCTCTATCTTCTGGTAGAATATCATTAATTTTATTTATACGTAATTGAAAACTTTCTGACGGATTAATTCTATATAAAGGAGGTGTGATTATAAAGTTTTTAACTTTTTCGTCACTATTGTAAGCTGAAACCCATGATCTTAAAAGCCATGTTTTTTCTTCAGAATTATTGTTTATTTTCAAGGATGCGTTAGCTTCTTTTGAATCAAAGACTACGCGAGTTGCCGCCAGATTTATGCCATTTGATTGGCTAAATGAAAGGTTTGAAAATAATAATGAAATGAAAATTATTAGTCTTTTGAACTTCATAGTAATCTCTCCAACGGCATGGCTATAAGTATAGCCATGCCAAATGTTATTTATGCATAAGTAGCAGTAAACACGTAGTTAACGTTATAAGTGCCATAACTAATAGCGTTAGCATTAGTTCCAACCTTATAAGTACTTACGGTTACAGGAATAGAATAGCTCTCATTGTTCACAGTAATATTTTGAAAACTTGTATCATCTTTATTTACTTTTATATATTTTTCAGCTCCATCTTTTTCTAAGCCAACGACTAAACCATATTGCCCTTGCTCGCTGCCATTTACAACTGGGAATGTAATATAGCCATTACCACTTACTGTGTTTGCTGTCGTTACTTTAATAGTAACGGACTGACCATTACATCCTGAAAAGGTAATATTCCCTGCATTTTGAGAACCAATAACGCTGTTCTGAGCTTTCGCTGAAAAATCTGCTTTTGAAAAAGTAGGCAGTGTGACAGAGGTTGGGAAAGATACAGTACATGCTGATTCAGCAGCTGCGCCGGTGACAGCTAAAGTACCGGTGCCAATTTGAGTACCTGATGCAGGTGCCGCTGCAATAGCGGAAACAGAACCACTCGCTATTAATGAAATGGCGATAGCTAATAAGCTTTTTTTCATTATCATTACCTCAATTTAAAATCTGATAAAAAATTTACCGATGAATGAATTATAAATAGCAAACAGCAAATTTATTCCTCATTTTGCATAAGATGCATAGGAGAAACGCTTATGTTTGCTATGGACGTAGTTTAATTGATTTTTTGTTTTGAGCAATGTTGGCCTAATTGTTTTAAATTTTAACTAGCTTTTCTTGCGGTGCCTAAAATAAAAACTAAAGGTAAAAAAATAATTGCCAAAGTGATTTTTTTTGATATTTGTTTTGTATTTGTCGCGTTTTGTTGGTAATAATGCTATCGATTTTTTATGTTTAATTATCAGTTTGTATTCATTGGCTGTCTTTTTAAAGTTTAATTCTCTGTTGAGAATACAATGCGTTAATTTTATGGCAATATAAGATATAAAAATGACTTAGACATAGCGAATGCAAATCAATTTGGTTAAATAATGTGTTTTAACCTCTTTCCGTGAGTCTGAAAATGAATAAGGTTTACTCATTAAAGAAAAATGCTAAGAAACAAGTTGTTGCCGTAGCTGAGATCTTTAGTAGATCTAAGAAGGGGAGTGTGGGGAAAGTAATACCTTGTATTTCTAACAATATCGTATGGTTAATAGGAACTATAGTTTCATTTCCAATATACGCTTCCGTCGTTGGAACCTCACTTCCCTACCAAACGTATCGTGATTTTGCTGAGAATAAGGGAGAGTTCCGTCCCGGCGCGGAAAATGTTCCTCTATACGATAAAAATGGCAATCCCGTCACGACGCTGAATAAGGCACCCATGATTGACTTCAGCTCTAATGACTCTACTGGGGTTGCAACATTGGTTTCGCCACAATATGTCGTCAGCGTTAAGCACAATGTTGGTTATCAATATGTGAAATTTGGCTATGCGGATGATTCCTCGTATACCCTTGTTGACAGAAATAACCATTGGAGAGATTTCCACACTCCCCGTCTCAACAAAATTGTTACTGAGGTTACACCGCTAGATATAACCAATGCGGGCACTGCTAATGGAACCTATCAAAATGCTAACCGTTTCCCTATGTTCTATCGTGTTGGGACGGGAACTCAATATGTAAAAGATACCAACGGAAAAATTTCCCATTTAATGGGGGCGTACTCGTATAAAACAGGTGGAATAGTAAATAAGCCGTTTATATCTGACTGGAGTTTTGTCACGAATACTACTAATGCTCCACTCTCAACCTACGGTACTCCTGGTGACAGCGGATCTCCTCTTTTTGCCTGGGATGCAGACCAAAATAAATGGGTTTTGTTAGCCGTTCTCAATTCATATGCAGGGGTCAATGGCAATACTAACTGGTACACAATAATTCCTGCCGGTGATGTAAAAAATACGATGAAACAAGATGCCGATGCACCGGTAAATACAAAACAAGGTGAGGGGGATATTCATTGGTCATATGACGAAAAAACGGGACTTGGTTCATTAACCCAGGGAAGCACATCATGGGAAATGCATGGAAATTTGGGCGCAACATGGCCTGCTTCGCTTAATAGCGGTAAAGATCTAACTTTTCAGGGCGGCGGTACTGTAGTGTTAGAAAATGCCATTAATCAGGGGGCTGGCACACTTACTTTTGATGATGATTATATTGTCAAGCCCGTTGATACTCAGACATGGAAAGGTGGCGGAATTATTGTTAATGGTGAGCATCTTGTCGACTGGCAGATTAATGGGGTTACTGGTGATAGTTTGCATAAACTGGGTACGGGGACGTTAAAAATTAGCGGTACTGGTGTAAACCCAGGAAGTTTAAGTGTGGGAGACGGAACCGTAATATTAGCACAGCGTGCTGATGATAACGGACTGAGCCAGGCGTTCAGTTCTGTCAGTATTGTAAGCGGGCGCCCTACTCTGGTGCTAAGCGACGACAAACAAATTAATCCAGATAATATCAAATGGGGCTATCATGGCGGCAAGCTCGACATTAATGGAAATAGTTTGACTTTTCATAAACTTAACGGGGCTGATGATGGAGCCATACTGACTAACAGTGGCTCCATGGCTAATGTTAATCTGGATTTCAACAGCCCAGATACAACAGCCACGATTGCTAATATCTGGCACGGCCATTTCACCGGCAATCTAAATATCAATAATGGGGTTACAGCAGGAGCACAGAATGATTTCGTCATTGATGGTGGAGTGAATACTCAGGGGAGTGTAACTCAGCAAAATGGTCGGCTATTTATGCAAGGACATCCGGTTGTTCACGCCGTTAGCAGTCAGGACGTAGCAAATAAGTTAAAGGCACTGGGTGACAATTCTGTACTGACCCAACCGGTGTCATTTACTCAGAACGATTGGGAAAATCGACAGTTCAGTATGGCTGAGCTTAACTTACAAAATGCTGAATTTAACCTTGCAAGAAACGCCAGCCTTAATACGAGAATTAATGCCGATCATTCTACCGTTACATTAGGTAGTGAGGATCTTTATATTGATCTCAATGACGGGAATGGCGTGGCAACCAAACCAACATTGGGTAAGTCAAAGGCAACCGCTGAAGATGATCAGAGTCGTTTCAATGGACATGTACAGTTGAAACAAGGATCGGCACTAACTATTAATGAACATTTTGTCGGTGGTATTGATAGTACAGATAGTGCGACGACGATAACCTCTAAAGATACCACACTTAATCAGCTCAGCCGTTTCACCCAATCTTCTTTGTCATTAGGTGAAGGGGCAAAATTGACCGCTACAGCCGGATTGCTTTCTGACGGGATAGTAAGCAGTAATGCGGGTTCGAGCCTTTCCTTACTATCAGACCAGCCAGGAACGATGTATTCCGCCCAAAGCTGGGAGCTTAGCGGACAAAACACGAGCTTAAATGTTGGCGCGGGTGGGATCATCACTGGAGATATCAATGCCAATGATGCGGCCAGCATTAGCTTTGGCACGACTGATATTAACCAATCCACAAATTACTATGGAAATATCAGCGCGCCGTTGGCAAGTGTAACAATGAAGGACACTGCCTGGCTGGCAAATGAGCAGTCGGTGGTTAAGTCGCTCACTTTGAATGGCTCAACACTGAGTTTTAATCGTCTCGGGCAGGGGGGACTGACGGCAGATACGCTGGAGGCCACTAACAGTTCGTTCATTATTAATGCCGATGGTAAAGCAGCAGATACGGTGACGGTAAACCAGACGTTGACAGGGGCGAATAACACACTAGTTGTTATTCCTACGACGAATTCAGTAAAACAGGCCGGTTACCCTGTGTCATTGGTTACTGCCCCGAAAAATACACAAAGCGATATATTTACACTTAACCCGGTTTCAATAAATTCGGGGTTCCATAGTTTCACACCGCAACTTGATGTGTTGGAGACCGACGTTAATAAGCAATGGCGTCTGGAGGGATTTTACATACAGCCTGATAAAGCCGCTTTGCGGACAGGCAAGAGTTTTATGGATCTCGGTTATAAAAACTTTATTACAGAAATTAATAATCTGAATGATCGTATGGGTGATTTACGCCATACCCATGGTGAAACAGGAGCCTGGGCTAGACTTAACAGTGGTTCGGGCTCAGCTACTGATGGATTTACCGGAAGTCATACGCACTTGCAAATTGGGGCAGACAGGAAACATATAATTGAAGGCGGAGAGTTATTTACTGGGGTCACGGCGACATTTACAAACAGTAATAACCGGGGAAGTGGATGGTCAGGAAGAACCAAATCAACGGGTATTGGTGTGTACGCTTCAGCTATGTTTGACTCTGGACTCTATGTAGATACTATCGGGAAATATGTGCGTCATGACAATCATTACTCATCAAGTGCGTTAGGAATGCCAGAACAAGATTATGGCTCGCACTCCTGGTATTTGGGCGCTGAGACCGGTTGGCGTTTTACCTTACCTGACGAAACATATATACAGCCGCAAACAGAGTTGATCTACGGTACTGTATCTGAGAATCAGTTTTCCTGGCAATTCAATGGAGCTGAGATCAATATGCAACGTAAGCAGATGCAACCGTTGATTGGTCGCACAGGCATTGAATTTGGCAAAACATTCAGGGGCAAAGACTGGGAAATTACAGCATTGACTGGGATTAATTATCAGTACGATTTATTTAAGCCTACTGTTACAGCATTCAAGGATCTGGCAGGTGATACATATATTAATAATGGTAAAGATAGCAGAGTGGTATTCAATGTCGGGTTAAATACTAAAATCAAAGAAAACACCAGGATAAGTCTGAATATGGAGCGATCTGAGTTTGGTTCTTACAATATTGATAAGTTAATTAATGCTAATATTCGTTATACATTCTGAGTCGTAGAGTAGATAAAAAAGAAAACCTGAACATATTGTTCAGGTTTTCTTATTGATTGATTACTATAGACAGTCAAATATACTTATCTGCCTGACATTCAGTAGTGTAAAATTTTATCTTATGTTGCTATTTTTTAGAATGGCCTTTTTCTTTACTTTAGCTTATAGTTGAATTCAGTTCAGGTATCTAATGTTTTTATATATGCTATGACCGTTGCTCTAATAATGGTTACAAAAGACATTTATTTAAAAAATGGTATCTTATATTTTGCAAGCCAGGATGAAGGGTATAAATGTTTTGAGTTCAGTGGGCGTGCCTCTGTATATGAGGCCGTTCAGCAATATAGTCATGTTTATATAGTCTGCGATAATAATAATTATTTTTTATACAGTCTTCTTTTTTCTGGGGGGCCTGTTAAGTGCATATGTGCTGATAATGTAACTATACACTATGGAAATCGGTTATCAATTGATTATACATATCCACCAGAACAAATCTTGTGCTCTCTTAATGATATTGAACGAGAGATTCTGTACCTCTACTTTATTAAAAGGAGGAAAATAAAAGAAATTTCAAAGATCACATGTTTAAGTGTAAGTAAGGTCTATTATAGAATAAGAATGATAAAGATTAAGTTTGGTGCTGAGACGACACGGAAGCTCCCAGTTCTGTTTAGATGTTATCTGTAACATCAAATGATTTGATTTCTGTCTTTTCATATTTTTTCATAACATAATTATTATCAAAGTTAATAAATTCTATCATCATAGAGACTAATTATTTAGAGTCTCTAAAGTTAGTCGCTATGTCGATGAGAAACTTTTTACTGAGAGGTATTCATCTTTGCGTTATTTTCGAGTTTACAGAGAGGATACCCCATGACATTATATTCTTACAAAGCATGGGGGTGACTGTATGAATAGTCAAAATGCTTTAAGTAATATGAGGCTTGCTGTTAGAGGAGATATACCCGGTAACTCTACATTAGTTCTTAAAAAGATTAGGTTTTACAATTGTGCTATTATTTATCTTCGCAATGCCCAATTACTGGTTAAAACGATAGATGGAGGGATTATTAATATTCCACCTGAATCAATATGCTATATTGAGAAAAATACAGTCATTGATGTTACACTTAACGTGTTAGGTGAAGGCATGCCTTATGATATCTTTCATATAGATAACAATATGTTAAGTTGTATCTGTAAAGTCATGGAACCATTGTTACTGAATCCACATAAAGTTGGCTCTATGCGAAGTAGAATTTTTAATTGCATGGCGGATAAGACAGATACAGAGATATTTAAGATGATAATAGAAGCAAATGTTCCTCATCATAGACTAATTTATAATATTACTTATTTGTTATCTAAAGTTGATGATATTGAATCTTTGGTTTGCTCATTATCAGTTTCAACAGACTCTACTTTTACAGAAAAATTAAAGTTAATAATAGAATCGGATCTTTCAAAACCATGGCGACTGGTTGATCTGGCAAATATCTTACATATGTCAGAAGTCTCAATTCGTAAAAAACTTGAAAAAGAGAATAATAATTTTAACAATTTGGTTCTGGATATTAGGATGCAACATGCAGCAAGACTAATAACTACGTCTGAAAAACATATTAATAGTATATCTGACGAGGTCGGATATGTTAGTACATCATATTTTATCCGTAATTTTAAAAGTTATTTTGGTATAACACCAAAACAGTTCTCCTTGAAAGTGAAAAGGAAATCATAATTAATATTGCATATCTAATAGCGATAGAAGCAGTTCTTACTGATTTTCAATCTATTTCCTGTGAGGTGAAAAAGGTATGCATTTTTAATAAGTTTTACCCATCCATGATGAGTTTTTTTTCTATATATTAAGAATAATGTTATTTTTTAACCAAAAGTGATGCTGTTGCGCAGGGAATATTTGGGGTATATCCCATAGAACTGAACGTTCATTCCCCCAAAATGAGAAGTTGAACATGCTTCCATAGCGATTAGTGTTCCGGACTCGAATCGTTGAACGATATCCTGCAATTTGGAGCATGAGATGTTTCTATTCTATGCAACAGAATCATCATTAATCCAGACGCAGACCTGAAAAACAGGCTTGGCAATATAACAATCCTGATCGTGTTCATGTGATATTACTCCCGGATTAATGCAGTCAGTAAAAGCATGGCACTGACTGCATTAAGAAGGGACGTCCATCATATCACGAAACAAAAGCTCCCACCGACATCGCCACTGAAGTCCTGCACCGTATCGGTGAACTTGTAACTATCCAGTATAATCATTCTATACACATTTATTGGCTTGAGGAGTCAACTACTTCTTAATTTTGGAGAGAAGAGTGTCAGGTGATACGTTAATTCGCCATTATCTACATATATAGCGGTTTACTTAAATAATAGCGAATTATTTACCCATGGGCTCAATTAATCTTCGCATATAAAAACATCCACAAGCTAAAACTATTATTGTTTTTCGAAAAAAATAAAAGAATATGATAAAATAATATTAGTGTGCGAAATAAATGAAGAATTGCGCCTCGCAATGATATAAAATAAAAAACAATAAATACAAAAACACTTAAACGCCATATGGGGTTGTTTATTACTTGCTTTTATTTTTGTAGCTTTGTCCTTCATTATGTAATGTGGATATGGAGTTGCTATTATTTTTCTAAATAATCTTAGGTGGCGCAATGTGATTTAATTATTGCAATGTAAATATGCTAATTGCACTACTATAAAATCTGTATTGTGGATGTGCTTTTTACAGGCGTGGGCTGAATTTTTATTTTTTACTGCAATTAATAAAGGTAACTGGAAGCTTATTTATTAATAAAGGCATAGTTCTATTTGTTGGTATTATGTTATAAACGTTATGGAGTCTTACCCGTGAACAGAATATATTCACTTAAGTATTGTCACCTTACTCAAGGGCTTATAGCTGTATCAGAATTAGCATCCCGAGTATCCTCTAAAACTGGTCGAAAACTTCTCGCTACATTTATAGTTTCCTCCTTGTCTTATGGTGCTGCTGAACATGCCTATGCAGCACAGATGGATACCCGAAATTTCTGGATCCGTGATTATCTCGATTTGGCACAGAATAAAGGTGTATTTCAGCCTGGAGCATATGGGGTAAAAACGCCATTAAAAAATGGTGGTGAATTCAGTTTTCCTGAAGTAACGATCCCTGATTTTTCTCCAGTATCCGCTAAAGGTGCAACAACTGCTATTGGTAATGCCTACAGTGTTACCGCAAGCCATAATGGCACTATTCACCATGCCGTTAAAACTCAGACATGGGGACAGTCAGACTATCATTATGTTGATCGGGTGACCAAAGGTGACTTTGCGGTCCAGCGTCTGGATAAGTTTGTTGTTGAAACAGCTGGTGCAACAGAGCATGCTGATTTCAACTTATCAGCAGCAGAAGCATTAGAGCGTTATGGTATTGAGTTCAATGGAAAGAAACAGATAATCGGTTTTCGGGTTGGAGCCGGAGCAACCGGTGTTACATCTTATGGGGTGGGACAGGCATATAATCCATTATTACGCAGTGCTTCTATGTTTCAGTTAAACTGGAACAATATGTTAGCCACGAATAATACAGGCGGATTTTATAATGAAGTGACAGGAGGAGACAGCGGTTCCGGATTTTATCTTTATGATAATCAGAGGAAAAAATGGGTCATTCTTGGAACAACATATGGTAAAGCATTCTCTAGTAAGGATACCTGGGCCTTTTTTGCCCGATATGATCAGGACACTGTCGATACCCTGAAAAATACTTTTACTCAGGAGGTGAACCTCAATGGTCAGAAAATGACCGTCAATAATGAAAATATTACTGTTAACGGTAACACAACCGCTATTGAGCTGACCAAGAATAATAAAAATAAAGATTTGAAATTTCATGGTGGCGGGAATATTGAACTCACCGATAACCTGAACTCAGGAACCGGAGGAATGATTTTTGATGAGGGGCAACATTATTCGGTCACCGGGAAAGATAAAACCTATAAAGGGGCGGGTATTGATATCGGAAAAGGGACGGTTGTTGACTGGTCGGTTAAAGGAGTGGCAAACGATAACCTGCACAAAACAGGAGCCGGGACACTGAATGTCAATGTGGCCCAGGGGAATAACCTGAAAACGGGTGACGGTACCGTTTTTCTTAATGCAGAAAAAGCGTTTAATGCTATCTATGTTGCCAGCGGTCGCGGAACGGTCAAACTGGGGCAGGTTGATGCGCTGGATAAAAATAGTGATTACAGAGGTATTTATTTTACCAGCCGTGGAGGGACTCTGGATTTAAACGGGTTCAGCCAGTCGTTTAAGAAGATTGCGGCAACTGATGTTGGTACAGTAATCACCAATACATCAGATAAAAAAGCGACTCTTTCCTTACAAAACGCCGCGCGTTATATCTATCACGGCAACATCACGGGAAATACGGATATCGAACATGCCGGAACACAAAAAAATGCCGACAGCAGCCTGATTATTGACGGGAACATTGATACACACAATGCTATCACTGTGCGAAACTCCCAGCTAAGACTACAGGGACATGCCACAACACATGCTATTTTCCGTGAAGGTCCCCGGTTCTGCTATGTCCCCGGAGTTCTTTGTGACAAAGATTATGTTGCTGATTTTGCCAGACTGGAAAGTGAGGCAAATAAGAAAAATAACAGTGAGTATAAAACAAATAACCAGGTGTCCTCTTTTGAGCAGCCCGACTGGGAAAACAGACATTTTCGTTTTAAGACGCTGAATCTGGATAATGCTGAGTTCACAACTGCACGAAACTCAATAGTTGAAGGCGATATCGTTGCGTCAGATTCATCGCTGAAACTTGGAGGCGATGTTCCGGTATTTATTGATAAGTATGATGGAATCAATATTACAGGTAATGGTTTTGGCTTCCGCCAGGATGTCCGTGAAGGACGCTCAGCAGACGACGGCAGTAGCAGTTACACAGGCAATATCACGCTTAACAATAACTCCACGCTGGATATTAACAGCCGTTTCACCGGCGGGATTGAGGCTCATGACAGTCAGGTAAATGTCTCCTCACCGGATGCTCTGCTGCAGAACAGTGGTGTCTTTGTGAACTCTGCTCTCTCTGTTCGTGACGGCGGGCATCTGACCGCACAGAAAGGGCTCTACAGTGACGGTCGGGTTCAGATTGGGAAGAACAGTACACTCTCCCTGAGCGGAACACCGGAAGCCGGAGCTGATAACACCTGGATGCCCGTACTGACATACATGACAGAAGGCTATGATTTAACCGGTGATAACGCCACGCTGGACATCAGCCAGCAGGCGCATGTTTCCGGGGATGTTCATGCAACCAGTTCATCCACAATTCGTATTGGCTCCGAAAACCCTGGTTCAGTTTCCTCTTCTGTCTCCCCTGTTCTGGCTGCCGGGTTGTTCAGCGGATATAACGCGGCGTACTACGGCGCCATCACCGGCGGTAAAGGAAACGTCAGGATGAACAGTGGTCTGTGGCAGCTGACCGGAGACTCCGACATCAACAGTCTGACGACCCGCAACAGCCGGGTACAGTCTGAAGAAAACGGTGCCTTCCGTACCCTGACGGTTAAGACACTGGATGCCACGGGCAGTGACTTTGTCCTGCGCACTGACCTGAAGAACGCCGATAAAATCAGCGTGACGGAGAAAGCCAGCGGCTCAGACAACACCCTGAATGTCAGCTTTATGAAGAACCCGACCCCGGGGCAGTCCCTGAACATCCCGCTGGTCAGCGCGCCGGCCGGAACATCAGAGGATATCTTTAAGGCCGGCACCCGGGTGACAGGCTTCAGCCGGGTAACACCGACGCTGCGTGTTGACACCACTGGTGGCAGTACGCAATGGATTCTGGATGGTTTCAGGACGGAAGCCGATAAAGCGGCTGCAGCGAAGGCGGACAGTTTCATGAATGCCGGCTACAAAAACTTTATGACGGAAGTTAACAACCTGAACAAACGTATGGGTGAGCTGCGTGACACGAACGGTGATGCCGGTGCCTGGGCCCGTATCATGAACGGCGCCGGTTCAGCCGATGGCGGGTATAGCGATAATTACACTCACGTTCAGGTCGGCTTTGACAAAAAACATGTGCTGGATGGTGTCGACCTGTTCACCGGTATCACAATGACCTATACCGACAGCAGTGCAGACAGTGATGCGTTCAGCGGGAAGACAAAATCCGTGGGGGGCGGTCTGTATGCTTCAGCACTGTTTAACTCCGGTGCCTATATCGATTTGATTGGTAAATATATTCACCATGACAATGACTACACAGGCAACTTTGCCGGTCTGGGTACGAAGCACTACGGAACCCACTCCTGGTATGCCGGAGCGGAGACGGGTTACCGTTATCACCTGACGGAAGACACTTTTATTGAGCCTCAGGCCGAACTGGTTTACGGCGCAGTGTCCGGGAAAACATTCCGCTGGAAAGACGGTGAGATGGATCTGAGTATGAAGAACAAGGATTTCAGCCCGCTGATTGGCAGAACAGGAATTGAGCTGGGTAAAACATTCAGTGGTAAGGACTGGAGTGTGACAGCCCGTGCCGGAACCAGCTGGCAGTTTGACCTGCTGAATAACGGCGAGACGGTTCTTCGTGATGCCTCCGGAGAGAAACGGATTAAAGGAGAGAAGGACAGCAGGATGTTGTTCAATGTCGGCATGAACGCACAGATAAAGGACAACATGCGCTTTGGTCTGGAGTTTGAGAAATCCGCCTTTGGTAAATACAACGTGGATAACGCGATAAACGCGAATTTCCGCTATATGTTCTGACAGGAAGAGGCCCCTGAAAAGGGGCCTGTAGTGATGTTACTCCCGGATTAATGCAGTTAGTAAATGTATGGCACTGACCACCTTGGGAAGGGGGGCCATCACATCACTACAAATTCCGGCAATTGCGTACATGGCAACGGCAAGTTATTTAATCTCAAACGTAAGCCGTGGATCATGCTGGATGAAGTAGACGTCGCTACCGTCGTGAATGTTATTGATACGTGCCCGAGCGGCGCGCTGAAATACCGTCTTAAATAAGCGAGGGGAAAATGGAAATATGTGAGGGTCATAATAAATTTCACATCAATGATGCGCAGGGAAATCAAATAGCTGAAATTGTCTTTGTGCCGACCGGAGAGAATTTAGCGATTATCGAACATACCGATGTTGATGAAAGCCTGAAAGGGCAGGGGATTGATAAACAGCTGGTAGCGAAAGTCGTGGAAAAAATGCGCCAGGAAAATTATCCCACTGTGCCCGTTTGCGAAACACGAATTTGATAAAACGCGTGCGTATGATGATATTCGCAGCTGATGGGGCGAAGGCAGGAAGGACGTATTCCCAAAAGCAAAAACCCGCCTTGTAGGCGGGTTCTCAGGAATTAAATTAGTAGTGCCAGCTTGAATTAAAGATCATTGTGAAAACAACGAAGTCATTTTAATAACAAAAGATTACATTTACACATTCGACCTCGAATGTATCACCGGGCACTACCACTAACAATGTGTTTCGGTATTAGTATTTATTGAGATATCTAATCGAAATTTGCACATTTAAGAGGTTCAATATCTGCCTGTAAACTTGCATTCAGCAGGTTATGTAAATGCTGCCCTATCCGTTGGGCCAGTAAGACAGGTACAGCGTTGCCGATCTGCCTCATTGCTTCTCCCCATGCTCCTGTCACCTGGAAGTCTTTAGGGAATGTTTGCAGGAGTTTTCCTTCATAAACTGTGAAGTAACGGACGCTATCATTTTCATATCTAATCATATTTTCGCCACCAGGGACTCCATGAGCCCCAGCTTTTAATGTTTTCGATGGCTGGTCAATGTAGCTACCAGTGTGGCCTGGATAGGTACGGGCGCCATCTTTAAAAATATGATCTTCAATTTCATGGGGCTCATAGGGTTGAGGAACGTTTTTGAGAGCATCACGAACGGTAACCCAGCGTTTCTCTGATGGTGGAAACACTCCAAAACGTTTTTTCAATCTCTCTGTAAGAGGTTCATCTTTTAGAGGACTAATGTTATGTTCCTTCCAGTACTCCCCTGTAACGTACTGTTCCCACAGTAATCGCTCCTGGCTGTGCGTAGGCGCAGGGAAGGTCCACTTTTTGTTTAAGTCGGACCTGATCCCGACAATTATCACTCGCTCCCTAACCTGTGGAACACCATAGTCTGCCGCATTCACTAACTTAAAGGACACATCATAAGTGGTGCCTTGATGCGTACCTTTGCTAGCTTTACGTAACTCGTTAAGATGTAATTGCCAGTCCTGGGCATCACACAAAGATAACGTTGGGTATGTTAAACGAAGGATGATGTATTCGAAGTAATCAGCAAATGATTTTCGAAGTAAGCCCTTCACGTTTTCGAAGATGAAAGCCTTAGGATGTAAAGCTTCGATCGCCTTAATCGCGTAGGGGAACATATCTCGAGTGTCATCATGGGCTTTATGCTTGCCCCCTAAGGAAAAAGGTTGGCAAGGCGGTCCGCCAGCCACGACATCGATATTCTTAAGAGATGTGAAATCGTAATTTTTAATATCTCCTTGAAATACTTTCTCTTTGTCAAAATTTAGACGAAGTGAGTTGCAAGCATGTTTGTTGAGCTCAACAAACCCTTGATGCTCGAATCCTGCCAGTTCTAAACCTTTCGCTAAACCGCCAGTACCTGAGAATATTTCTAAGGATTTCATTTTGTTACTTTAATTCCAAAAAGTATTGCTTAATTCGATTTTCTACAGAGGCTGGTTCTGAATGCCTGCCAGTACATTTTTCTGCCCATTCCCTGCCTGGGTGAATCACATCCCAATCAGATTTGGCTTGGGCGAATCTACCAGCACCAGGAGTATGATTCCCAAAACCATCCACTACGGTGTTCCATAAGGGTTTGTGAATTTTAATCAGTGCTGCTTCGACTGTGCTGATCATGTCAGAGCCAGTAGCTTCAAAAATGATAAAGCGACATGAAAAATCTTCTAACTTCAAGTTCTCTGCTTTCGCTATATTTCTACTATGCTCTCTGATCCTATTAGATAGTTCTGAGCCAGCCCGAGTGGCGCTATCACTGATTCTGGACTGACGCCATCCTGCTGGTACAGCCTTACCTACATAAATAGGAAGGTTGTATGCAAGTCGGTTTATTCGTGAAAATTCATCGTATAAAGGGTTATGACCTGTGTAGTATAGCGCGTAAACACCGGCTCCCTGAAATCCTTGAGGCGGTGGTAATGAATGTACAGGTGTCCCATTAAAAAAACGTACGGCATCTTTTAGAAGTTCTAAAAATGCATCGTTTCTATATACATGCTCAGATCTATCAAACTGTTTACTAATCATCGTAATGGAGTCCGTCAACACTCCTTGTGCTACATAATAACCAACTGAAATTTATTATATTTATTTGTGATGGGTAACGAGTTAGAACAAGGCCAAAAGTGATGCGAGTATGCCATAGTCTTTTTGGTAGGGGCAAGTTGGTAGGAGGCTGCTGCCCCATGCTTGTACATCGTTTTGCAAGAATCCTCACTGCTGCTAACCCCTAGCATTTTGAGCGTGAATTTTTTATCCGCCGTGTAGCGTAGCGGCGCAGTAAATTTGTGCTCTTGATTAAAGATAATATTCTCAACCCAGCACAGATGACTTAGTGAACAACCAAATAAAACATATCTTTTCCCCCCCTGGTTCAGGCTGGAATATGTTGATGAGGGCTACTCATATCGAAGTGGTGTCTTCCTGCGTTACGGGCCTTTTACCCTGGCGTTCTGGCTGATCGCATTGATTTCAGCCTGCGCGGAAGGGCGTTTGTGTTTAGTTTGTTCAGTGGCTTTCATCGCAAGGGAATGTTTTAGTGCGCCTTTGTCGATAGGAAGAAGTCGATCCTGAGGAACTTTTTCGGATGTGTCAGATGCCATTCCGGTATTTGATAGGCTTTATAATAATGCCTATTTTGTACCACCGGGGAGGAGGAAATTTAAAAAGGGTAACTGCTTATAAACCAAAACGTGTTGGCTCAAAAAACAAAACCCCCGCCGGAGCGAGGGTTATAAATTTTGGTGCCCGGACTCGGAATCGAACCAAGGACACGGGGATTTTCAATCCCCTGCTCTACCGACTGAGCTATCCGGGCAACGGGGCGCATTAAACCGTAATCTGCACATCTCGTCAACCTAATTTCAGTAAAAGCGATTCAACTGCTTAAGATTGCGGCAAATCGTTTCTTTTCTGTGTTTCTGTCAGGTCAGTGCACCACCCTGGCGGCAGCGGGCGAAGCGCAGGATATCTTCCGCCAGTCGGAGTGCGGTGTCGACATCCGCCTGGCTACGATTCACCAGCATTCGGCTTAAACAGCCTTCCAGCACCAGTTCCATCTGCTTTGCTACCATCGCCGGATCGTCAACTTCCAGCGTGGTTAACAGTTCGTGGGTGAAATCGTAGGCCGCGCTTTTTTGCTGATCGGCCAGTTGATGAATAGGGTGGCCAGGATCGGGATAAAACGTACAGGCAGCGATAAACAGACAGCCCGGATAGCGGTTGTTTTTAACGCACTCTGATAACGCCTGATAACGCGCCAGCAGCTTTTGTTCGGCGGTTAGCGTTTCGTCCAGCATCAACTGACGACGCCAGACATCTATCTGTTGGCTAAGATAGCGCAGCGCGTCGTAGAGGATCGCCTCTTTGTCCGGCCAGAATCGCCTTAGCTCATCCAGCGGA
The DNA here is from genome assembly GCF_916618735.1 of Escherichia sp. Marseille-Q3837. NCBI lineage: Bacteria > Pseudomonadati > Pseudomonadota > Gammaproteobacteria > Enterobacterales > Enterobacteriaceae > Escherichia > Escherichia sp. Marseille-Q3837. The sequence continues at coordinate 1,381,457 of NZ_CAKAKC010000001.1, forward strand.
TAATCCACACGTTCAGCAACCATCTCCAGCGTGGTGTTGGCAATCCCTTGTAATTCTAATAATTTCAGGGCTTCTCCCAGTACATCTTCACGTTGCACGCTATTTTCCTCCGTCTTTCCCACTGCAAGTGTCGTTCACGGTTGGCGATCGCGCAAATGTGCGCTGAAGGTTTCAGCATCCATAAAGCCCGTGACGCGTGCTTGTGGATGCTCCTGGCCTTGTCCGTCAAAAAAGAGAATTGTCGGCAGTCCAAGGACATTTAGATGTTTTAACAGCGCCACATCTTGTGCGTCATTAGCGGTGACGTTGGCCTGAAGTAAGACTGTGTCAGCCAACGCTTTTTGCACCTGTGGGTCGCTAAAGGTGTATTTCTCGAACTCTTTACAGGCAACGCACCAGTCGGCATAGAGATCTAACATTACAGGTTTACCTTTGGCTTCAACGAGCGCCTGATTTAACTCATCCACCGTTTTGATTGGTGTAAAGTTGAGATGCGCCTGAGTTTGTGCGGTATGAGTCGCACCAAATGCCCAGTCCTGGAGTGGGCGCACGCTAACCAACGCCGCTGCCAGTAGGATTATTTGCACAATGCGCATCCAACCGCGTTTGGCCTGTAAGCTGGTGACAAAGGCCCAGCTAAAGAATGCGACGCCAAGCGCCGACCACAAGCGTAATCCCCATATATCGCCAATCACTCGCTCAAGCAGGAAGACCGGCAGTGCGAGGATCACAAAACCAAACGCGGTTTTGACCTGTTCCATCCACGGACCGCTTTTCGGCAGCAGACGGTTGCCAAAGACGGTAATTAACATCAGCGGTAGACCCATGCCCAGCGCATAGAGATAAAGTGTGCCGCCGCCCAGCCACATGTTTCCGCTTTGGGCGATATATAGCAGAATCGCGCTAAGCGGCGCGGTGGTGCATGGTGAGCAGATCAAACCGGCAATCGCCCCCATAACAAACACACCGCCGGGCGAGCCACCCTGTTGGCGATTGCTCATCAGCGTGAGGCGCGTTTGCAGTGAAGAGGGGAGTTGCAGGGTAAACAAGCCAAACATCGACATCGCCAGCAAGGTAAAGACGATGGCGAGGCCAATAAGCACGTAAGGATGCTGTAGCGCCGCCTGGAACTGTAACCCTGCGGCGGCAACCACCAGACCCAGCGCCGTGTAGGTCAGCGCCATCCCTTGCACATAAATAAAGGTCAGCAACAATGCTCTGGTGGTGGAGAGCCGCTGTTTACCGCCTAGCACGATGCCGGAAATCAGTGGGTACATCGGCAGTACGCAGGGGGTGAAGGCGATGCCGATGCCGATCAACAATGCCCAGAGCGCAGAAAAGGGCAATTGCGCGGCGGGCTGCTCTTGCTGCGGGACAGACATCGGCTGTGGCGCTGCGTTGTTGGCAACCACTTCGCTTAACGGTACGGTTTTGGTTTCTGGTGGATAGCAGAAACCAGCGTCAGCGCAGCCCTGGTAAGTGACAGTTAATGTCGCGCCAGCCGTAGCCTGGTTGATGGTTACAGGAAGCGTCAGTCGCTTGCGATAAATCTCGCTTTTGCCGTAAAACTCATCGTCATGCCAGACGCCAGGCGGTAACTGCACGTCGGCAATTTTCGCGTGTTCAGGCGTGATGCGGATCTGTTTACGGTAAAGGTAATAACCGTCTTTGATCTGCCAGGTCAGATTAAGATCATGTTGGTTTTGCTGAAAATCAAAAGCAAAAGCCTGATCAGCCGGGACAAATTGTGAGCGTCCTGGCGTGTCGAATAATCCGGCAAAAACGGAAGTGCTGCAAAGTAGCAGGATCAGCGTAAAGATGCGTTGAGCCATGAGAGGTAATCTGTGTCTCCGTGTATAACAGGTAAAACCAGAAGCTCCGGGGTTTGATACGGATGATGAGACTTCAGGCATTCCAGCAGAGCTTGCTGGTGAGCGTTGTCGGTTTTTAAGATCATCTGTACTTCATATTCCTGTTCCAGCTTACCTTCCCAGTAATAGAGTGAGGTTGCGCCAGGGATCAGGGTTGCACAGGCCGCCAGTTTTTCTGCCAGCACTTTGGCGGCTAAATCCTGGGCTGTCGCTTCATCCGGTGCGGTACACAGCACCACGACAGACGCGGTATTCGAACTTTTATCATCAAGCATAAACACCTCGCAAGAACAGATGGAACCGCAAGAGAGAGGTCACTATACAACGGAAGAGGGAATGATGTTAGTCGGCGGGAAAGAAAGCGGGGCGTGAACGCCCCGCGATTGGTCATTACAGCATGAAGCTACCAAGCACGAAGCCGAAGCAAACGGCCAGGGCAACACCCAGAGTACCTGGGATGAAGAACGGATGGTTGAAGACGAATTTACCGATACGAGTTGTACCCGTGTCATCCATCTGTACCGCAGCAACCAGCGTCGGGTAGGTCGGCAGAATGAACAGACCAGACACCGCAGCAAAAGAAGCAACAGCGGTCAGCGGAGAAACGTTCAGCGCCAGAGCCATCGGCATCAGTGCTTTTGCGGTTGCAGCCTGAGAGTACAGCAGAGCAGAAGCAAAGAAGAAGATGACAGCCAGCAGCCACGGATGACCCTGAATCACTTCACCAGCGGTATCTTTGATCCAGTCGATGTTGTTGGAAACGAAAGTATCGCCCAGCCATGCAACGCCCAGGATACAAATACAGGCGCTCATACCTGCTTTGAAGGTGCTGGAGTTGAGGATGTTGTCGGTATCAACTTTACAGATAACGGTAGTCAGAGTTGCAACGCTGAGCATGATGATCAGGATTGCGTTAGTGGTGTTCATCAGCGGTTTCTCAACCAGGCCCATGCTCGGGCTGTTGATGATTGCATAGATAACCACGCCAACTACGCCCAGCAGGAACAGCCAGACGGAAGTTTTTGCACCAGATTTGATTTCAATCTGCTTTTCACCGCGCAGTTCAACCAGACCTTCTTCCAGACGCTTGCGATAAATCGGATCGTCAGACAGTTTGGAGTTGAACAGCATAGTGACCAGGAAGGACATCACCAGAACCGCCAGCAGGGTGGACGGGATGACCACAGAGAGCAGATGAAGGTAGCTGATGCCATGACCTTCCATTACGGAAGACATGTAAACGACTGCCGCTGAGATTGGCGATGCGGTGATCGCAATCTGCGCGGATACCACTGCAGTAGACAGCGGACGGCAAGGTTTAACGCCTTGTTCCTTCGCAACTTCAGCGATAACTGGCAGCGTTGCCAGAGAGATGTTGCCAGTACCCGCAAAAATTGTCAGGAAATAGGTCACGATAGGTGCGAGGATCGTGATGTATTTCGGGTTACGGCGCAGCAGCTTTTCTGTCTGATGAACCAGATAGTCCAGACCGCCAGCAACCTGCATGGCAGAAATAGCGGCGATAACCGCCATGATAATGGAAATGACATCGAACGGGATGTTACCAGGTTTGACGCCAATAGCGGCAAGAACCAGCACCCCCAATCCGCCTGCAAAACCAATACCTATTCCCCCCAGTCTGGCGCCCAAGAAGATCGCCAGCAAAACTATGATGAGTTCTACAACTAGCATATTAGCCTTCCTTGTTTTTTAACAAGTTGATATTAGATTGTTATTTTTAAGTTACTACTCACAAGAAAAAAGGCACGTCGTCTGACGTGCCTTTTTTATTTGTACTACCCTGTACGATTACTGTTCGCTTTCATCAGTATAGCGTTTTGCTTTGTAAGCCGGGTGCATCAGATTCTGTACGGAGAAAATATCGTCTAGTTCCGCTTCAGTCAACAGACCGCGTTCCAGAACGACTTCACGTACACTCTTACCGGTTTCGGCACAGATTTTACCCACGATGTCACCGTTGTGGTGGCCGATGAACGGGTTCAGGTAAGTGACGATACCGATAGAGTTGTAAACGTAACCTTCGCACACTTCTTTGTTAGCAGTGATGCCGTTAACGCATTTTTCCAGCAGGTTGTAGCAAGCGTTGGTCAGAATATGAACTGATTCAAACATAGCCTGGCCAATGACCGGCTCCATAACGTTCAGCTGCAGCTGACCTGCTTCTGCTGCCATGGTAACAGTGGTGTCGTTACCGATGACTTTGAAGCATACCTGGTTAACCACTTCCGGAACAACCGGGTTTACTTTAGCTGGCATGATGGAAGAGCCCGCCTGCAGTTCCGGCAGGTTGATCTCGTTCAGGCCGGCACGTGGGCCAGAAGAGAGCAAGCGCAGGTCGTTACAGATTTTGGACATCTTCACAGCCAGGCGTTTCAGCGCACCGTGAACCATAACGTAAGCGCCGCAGTCAGAGGTCGCTTCGATCAGGTCTTCAGCCGGAACGCATGGGAAGCCAGTGACTTCAGCCAGTTTTTTCACTGCCAGCGGAGAGTACTCTTTCGGCGTGTTCAGGCCTGTACCGATTGCCGTTGCGCCGAGGTTAACTTCCAGCAGTAGTTCAGCGGTACGTTGGATGTTTTTCACTTCTTCTTTCAGCAGAATGCTGAAAGCGCGGAATTCCTGACCAAGGGTCATCGGTACTGCGTCCTGCAGCTGGGTACGACCCATTTTCAGGATGTCCTGGAATTCGACAGCTTTACGTTCAAAGCCTTCGCGCAGTTGGTTAATCGCATCTACCAGTTTAATCAGGGAAGAGTAAACCGCGATACGGAAACCGGTCGGGTAGGCGTCGTTAGTGGACTGACATTTGTTAACATGGTCGTTCGGGTTCAGGTACTGATATTCACCTTTCTGGTGACCCATCAGTTCCAGACCGATATTGGCCAGCACTTCGTTGGTGTTCATGTTTACGGAAGTACCTGCGCCGCCCTGGTAGACGTCTACCGGGAACTGATCCATGCATTTTCCGTTATTCAGGACTTCATCACATGCGGCAATGATTGCATTCGCTACACTTTTAGGAATGGTTTGCAGCTCTTTGTTTGCCATAGCTGCGGCTTTTTTAACCATTACCATACCGCGAACAAATTCAGGAATATCGCTGATTTTGCTGTTGCTGATATAGAAGTTTTCAATCGCTCTCAGAGTGTGAACACCATAGTAGGCATCAGCTGGAACTTCCCTGGTACCCAACAGATCTTCTTCGATACGAATGTTGTTTGACATGTGAACCTTCTTTTTCAAGCTGCCAATGATTTGCTTTAAACACACAGAATATATGTGGTTTCGAATGTTTTTCGACCGACGATTATCCCCTGCATCGGACGAATACCCAGGATCATATGCTGCTTGAGGATTTCTACCGTAATCTGGATCACTTTAAGTGTCGGTTTTTACCCCTTAATTATTAATTTGTGAAATAGATCACCGCTTTGGGATTACTACCAAAAATAGTTGCGCAAACATCTTGAAATTTTGCTAATGACCACAATATAAGCTGAACGCGATTCGCAACCCATTAAGGCGCCCGGATTTAACCGGTTGCTATTACAGGAGAAACCTTTGCGCTGGTTACCTTTTATTGCCATTTTCCTTTATGTCTATATTGAGATTTCAATTTTTATTCAGGTTGCCCATGTCCTGGGGGTATTGCTGACCCTCGTACTGGTTATATTCACGTCGGTTATCGGTATGTCACTGGTACGTAATCAGGGCTTTAAGAATTTTGTGCTGATGCAACAAAAAATGGCGGCGGGTGAAAACCCTGCGGCGGAGATGATTAAAAGTGTTTCGCTGATCATTGCCGGTTTGCTGCTTTTATTACCGGGCTTTTTCACCGATTTCCTCGGTCTTCTTCTTTTATTACCGCCGGTGCAAAAGCATCTGACAGTGAAGCTGATGCCGCATTTGCGTTTCTCCCGGATGCCGGGCGGCGGTTTTAGCGCCGGAACCGGTGGCGGTAATACTTTTGATGGTGAGTATCAGCGAAAAGATGATGACCGCGACCGCCTTGATCATAAAAACGATCGCCAGGATTAATGTCAAAACGCCGGATTATGTGGTTATGCCATTTTCCGGCGTTTTTCGTTTTGGCAGAAACAGCCATAACCCCGCCAGCATGATTAGCGCATAGAGACTTTTCCAGCCGACCATTGCCAGTAACAGAACGCATAACAGCCCGCCAACCACCGCCAGTACGCGATAACGTCCTTGTAATAATTTACAGCCTGCCAACATGCACAATAGGTAAATCATAATAAAGATGCCGTTGGCATAAATAATGAGTGCGTCCAGATTGATCTCTAAAGCATGAATCACCAACGTACTCACCACGCAACAGCCGAGCACGGCATTAAGGGCATTGTGCGGTATATGGCGAGAAGAGAGGCGTGCCAGGTAGTGGTCAGGATTATGTTGCGCCTGCGACCAGACCAGGCGGGCGAAGCTCTGTATATAAATGTTGAGACTGGCAAAGCAGGCCAGATAGCCAATTACGCAGGCAATCCATAACGCTCCTACACCGAACAACTGCACTACAATTTTGGGAAGCGATGCTGCCGCCGCCATTTGTTCACCATAGGCGTCGAAGTGTAAGACGACTACCGTACAGCCCCAGTAGACTAATCCTGCCAGCAGCAGACCAATCATCAAAGCACGAGGAAAATCACGCTCTGGATTTTTAAATTCCGAGGCAAGATGGGCAAATGCCTCCAGACCGACAAAGCACCAGAACATCACCGATAACGCAGCAAATAACCCGGAAAGTTCGATATCACCTGGCGCGGGGAAGGGGATGTTCGCAGGTTTGATATCGCCCGCCCACCAGATGGCGACAATCAGTGCGACGATAAGCCCGGCAATGACCGTTTGTAGATTAGCACTGGAACTGACACCGCGAGTACCGATATACCACACTAGCGCCAGCGTACCGAGTTCTGCCAACAACAGTTGCCAGCTATGCCAGCCAAACATCGCCTGGCCGAATCCGGCGGCAATTTGTAGCGCGGCGGGCAAACCTACGGGAATGACTGATAAAAACAGCCAGCCGGTGACTCTCTCAAGCCGCGAGCCGAACGCCATACCGACGAAGTGCGCAACACCGCCCGCGCTGGGATAGTGGCGACCCAGAATCGCAAACACAATTGCAATCGGGAACACTAAGATAATCAAAACAGGCCACGCCCAGAGGCTGTTATTGCCCGCTACCAGTGCAGCTAACGCAGGAACGGCAAACACGCCAGTGCCTAATAATGACGTCGATAGCAGGCCGATACCCTGGGCCAGCCCCAATTCTTGTTTGAGTCCACTCATGGGTTGATGTCCGATTGCGCCCAAATATTGGGCAACTGCGCAGGATTTCGATGGTAGCACAATCAGATTCGCTTATGACGGCGATGTCGAAATTGCGATGAAACGTGAGGTGAATCAGGATTTTTACCCGATTTTGTGCTGATCAGAATTTTTTTTCTTTTTCCCCCTTGAAGGGGCGAAGCCTCATCCCCATTTCTCTGGTCACCAGCCGGGAAACCACGTAAGCTCCGGCGTCACCCATAACAGATACGGACTTTCTCAAAGGAGAGTTATCAATGAATATTCGTCCATTGCATGATCGCGTGATCGTCAAGCGTAAAGAAGTTGAAACTAAATCTGCTGGCGGCATCGTTCTGACCGGCTCTGCAGCGGCTAAATCTACCCGTGGCGAAGTGCTGGCTGTCGGCAATGGCCGTATCCTTGAAAATGGCGAAGTGAAGCCGCTGGACGTGAAAGTTGGCGACATCGTTATTTTCAACGATGGCTACGGTGTGAAATCTGAGAAGATCGACAATGAAGAAGTGTTGATCATGTCCGAAAGCGACATTCTGGCAATTGTTGAAGCGTAATCCGCGCACGACACTGAACATACGAATTTAAGGAATAAAGATAATGGCAGCTAAAGACGTAAAATTCGGTAACGACGCTCGTGTGAAAATGCTGCGCGGCGTAAACGTACTGGCAGATGCAGTGAAAGTTACCCTCGGTCCGAAAGGCCGTAACGTAGTTCTGGATAAATCTTTCGGTGCACCGACCATCACCAAAGATGGTGTTTCCGTTGCTCGTGAAATCGAACTGGAAGACAAGTTCGAAAACATGGGTGCGCAGATGGTGAAAGAAGTTGCCTCCAAAGCTAACGACGCTGCAGGCGACGGCACCACCACCGCAACCGTACTGGCTCAGGCTATCATCACTGAAGGTCTGAAAGCTGTTGCTGCGGGCATGAACCCGATGGATCTGAAACGTGGTATCGACAAAGCCGTTACCGCTGCAGTTGAAGAACTGAAAACGCTGTCCGTACCGTGCTCTGACTCTAAAGCTATTGCTCAGGTTGGTACTATCTCCGCTAACTCCGACGAAACTGTAGGTAAATTGATCGCTGAAGCGATGGACAAAGTCGGTAAAGAAGGCGTTATCACCGTTGAAGATGGTACTGGTCTGCAGGACGAACTGGACGTGGTTGAAGGTATGCAGTTCGACCGTGGCTACCTGTCTCCTTACTTCATCAACAAGCCGGAAACTGGCGCAGTAGAACTGGAAAGCCCGTTCATCCTGCTGGCTGACAAGAAAATCTCCAACATCCGCGAAATGCTGCCAGTTCTGGAAGCTGTTGCAAAAGCAGGCAAACCGCTGCTGATCATCGCTGAAGATGTTGAAGGTGAAGCACTGGCAACTCTGGTTGTTAACACCATGCGCGGCATCGTGAAAGTCGCTGCGGTTAAAGCACCGGGCTTCGGCGATCGTCGTAAAGCAATGCTGCAGGATATCGCAACCCTGACCGGCGGTACTGTAATCTCTGAAGAGATCGGTATGGAGCTGGAAAAAGCGACCCTGGAAGACCTGGGTCAGGCTAAACGTGTTGTTATTAACAAAGACACCACCACCATCATTGATGGCGTGGGTGAAGAAGCTGCAATCCAGGGCCGTGTTGCTCAGATCCGTCAGCAGATTGAAGAAGCAACTTCTGATTACGACCGTGAAAAACTGCAGGAGCGCGTAGCGAAACTGGCAGGCGGCGTTGCAGTTATCAAAGTAGGTGCTGCTACCGAAGTTGAAATGAAAGAGAAAAAAGCACGCGTTGAAGACGCCCTGCACGCGACCCGTGCTGCGGTAGAAGAAGGCGTGGTTGCTGGTGGCGGCGTTGCGCTGATCCGCGTAGCGTCTAAACTGGCTGACCTGCGTGGTCAGAACGAAGACCAGAACGTGGGTATCAAAGTTGCACTGCGTGCAATGGAAGCTCCGCTGCGTCAGATCGTCCTGAACTGCGGCGAAGAACCGTCTGTTGTTGCTAACACCGTTAAAGGTGGCGACGGCAACTACGGTTACAACGCAGCAACCGAAGAATACGGCAACATGATCGACATGGGTATCCTGGATCCAACCAAAGTTACCCGTTCTGCTCTGCAGTACGCAGCTTCTGTGGCTGGCCTGATGATCACCACCGAGTGCATGGTTACCGACCTGCCGAAAAACGATGCAGCTGACTTAGGCGCTGCTGGCGGTATGGGCGGTATGGGTGGCATGGGCGGCATGATGTAATTGCCCTGCACCTTGCAGAAATAAAGAAACCCTCAGGCAGAAATGTCTGGGGGTTTTTCTTTTGGTCATCTTTCTAGTATAAGATTCAGACACGGACGACACGAGTTGCGTCCAGCTCATTGATTATGGGGAATAACATGCACGTAAAATACTTAGCAGGGATTGTCGGTGCCGCGCTACTGATGGCGGGTTGTAGCTCCAGTAACGAATTGAGTGCTGCCGGTCAGAGTGTGCGCATTGTTGACGAGCAACCAGGTGCAGAGTGCCAACTGATTGGTACTGCGACAGGTAAGCAAAGTAACTGGCTTTCCGGGCAACATGGTGAAGAAGGCGGTTCTATGCGCGGCGCAGCAAACGATCTGCGCAACCAGGCGGCTGCAATGGGCGGTAACGTGATTTATGGCATCAGCAGCCCGTCGCAGGGAATGTTGTCCAGTTTTGTCCCGACGGATAGCCAGATTATCGGTCAGGTTTATAAGTGCCCGAACTGATGTGATCCAGAGGCTGGATGACAAACGTGTAATTGCCTGATGCGCTTCGCTTATCAGGCCTACATCGGGCATTGCAACTGATTGAATGCTCGAGAATTTGTAGGCCAGATAAGGCGTTTACGCCGCATCCGGCATGATCAACGATCACGTTATCAGTAATTTCAGGCTGGATGGCTCCAGCCTCGCATTCAAAAAGATGAGATTATTTCGCCTGTGGCGCGGCCTTGCTGATGGACTGAACTCGTAAGTGATGTATTGCGCGTAAGCATTGATCCTGAGTCAGTGGTTGGGCGTTATTTGCTGCTACTGTACGAACGTAGACCTGAGATGGCACACCCGCGAGTTTTTTCAGCCGTGGGCTGAAATCAAGCATCCGGCGTGTGATAGCCTCAATTTCTTTACCCGCTGTCGCTTCACGCGTTTTCACCACCGCGCCGCTAAATTGTTCTTTACCACTTTCATCTTTAAAGCGATAAAGCACCGCCAGATAATGGCTAAACAGATTATGTTTCCATTCCGGCTGAGAATAGGTGTCATATTCCAGATTGCCATTGTCCTGGCAGTCGACGTCATATAACGGCAGGAAATCTAATAGCGATGTAATACGCAATGCCAGTTCACGCATTTCAGCATTATTAATTGCATGAATGATTGCTCGCGCCAGCATTTCAATCTGCAACTCATTGACAATTAATTCACATTTGCTGCCATCATGCAGAGTTAATGTGAATGTGAGATTTTCGCCCTGGTTATCGGTAAGTTCCAGAGTGTTGACCCGGCGATTAATATCGGCATTTTTAAGCTCATCAACCAGAATTTCTGGGATATTCTCTGCCATTTTCTTCATGACTTTATCGCGAGCCTGCTCATACTGAATACGTGTATCAGCATCCAGTTTATGCTTTTGATGCAGACGACTTTCCAGCGCAATCAGCAGGTCTCGCAGTTCCATGACAGACATAAAGAATAACGACTCTTTATTGCGAGGCTCTTTAATTTTCAGTGCCAGTGCAATGAAATTATTACTTTTGCGAATAACACCGGTATTAACACCCTTGATGCTTATGGCCATGTAGGTTCTCCCTAACCATTTCTCAATAAAATAATTAATTTTAATTAATAAGCCAGATAAATGAGCTTGGTAGTAATAGTTGTTAAAATAACATAAATAGCCGTGCTCACTCTATATAAACAGAAAAGAAAGGTTAATTATTGGTGTTGGCTATATAAAAAGTAAAAATAGCAACGTAAATGAATAATTAAAGGTTATGCAACGGGCAAAGATTAAACTTCTCTGTTTAGTGACCTGTCTCTGTTCTCGTGTTCGTTGCTCTTGGCGGATGCGGCGTAAATGCCTTATCCCGCCTACAGCTCATTGAGTTTCAATGCACGATGTAGGCCTGACAAGCGAAGCGCATCAGGCAATTTTCTGTTTAACTTCCCTGTTAATCAGTTACTGCTGGCGTAGCTGGAGATCCAGAGGCGTTTTGCTGGGTTCACCGCCAATCTCGCGCGCCAGTTTCGGCACCAGATATCCCGACACCAGTGTCAGTAACTCACGCATAATCTGCCGTGCTTCATCATCACTCACCATAAAATGCGCCGCGCCCTGCACTTTATCGAGCACATGCAGGTAATAGGGCATCACGCCCGCATCGAACAACGCATTACTCAGGTTTGCCAGCGTTTGCGCGTTATCATTCACGCCACGTAACAAAACGCTCTGGTTCAGCAAAGTAACGCCCACGCGGCGCAACTTAGCCATTGCCTGACGGAATGTTTCATCTACCTCATTGGCATGGTTGATGTGATTCACCAGCAAGATTTGCAACGTAGAACGGGCAAAGCGTTCAGCCAGCGACTCTGTGATGCGCGCCGGGATCACAATCGGCAGACGGCTGTGAATCCGCAGACGTTTGATATGCGGGATCGCCTCCAGTTGCGTCAGCAGCCAGTCCAGCTCGTGATCTTTCGCCATCAGCGGATCGCCGCCGGAGAAAATAATCTCGTCCAGTTCCGGATGCGCCGCAACATACTCAAGCGCCGCCTGCCAGTTACGCTTGTTGCCCTGATTTTCGGCATACGGGAAGTGGCGACGGAAACAGTAGCGACAATTTACCGCGCAGCCGCCTTTAACCAACAGTAGCGCCCGGTTGTGATATTTATGCAACAAACCAGGCACTACGCTGTGCTGTTCTTCCAGCGGATCGGTGGAGAATCCGGGCGCGACGACAAACTCATCTTGCGAGGTAAGTACCTGACGCAAAAGTGGATCGTCAGGATTGCCTTTCTCCATGCGATCGATAAATGAGCGGGGCACGCGCAGTGCAAACAGCTTTTTGGCGCTGCGTCCGGCCAACAGTTTTTCGTCCGCGTCTATATTCAAAAGACGCAGAAGTTCATCAGGATCGGTCACAACATCGGCAAGTTGCGTTAACCAATCTTCTCTGGATGGGGTATTTAGGGTTACAATATGCGCCATTTTGTGGCTTAGCTACCAATTAACAAATTTCAGAGGGCCTTATGGCAACGTACTATAGCAACGATTTTCGTGCTGGTCTTAAAATCATGTTAGACGGCGAACCTTACGCGGTTGAAGCGAGTGAATTCGTAAAACCGGGTAAAGGCCAGGCATTTGCTCGCGTTAAACTGCGTCGTCTGCTGACTGGTACTCGCGTAGAAAAAACTTTCAAATCTACTGATTCCGCTGAAGGCGCTGATGTTGTCGATATGAACCTGACTTACCTGTACAACGACGGTGAGTTCTGGCACTTCATGAACAACGAAACCTTCGAGCAGCTGTCTGCTGATGCAAAAGCAATTGGCGACAACGCTAAATGGCTGCTGGATCAGGCTGAGTGCATTGTAACTCTGTGGAATGGTCAGCCGATCTCCGTTACTCCGCCGAACTTCGTTGAACTGGAAATCGTTGATACCGATCCGGGTCTGAAAGGCGATACCGCAGGTACTGGCGGCAAACCGGCTACCCTGTCTACTGGCGCTGTGGTTAAAGTTCCGCTGTTCGTACAGATCGGCGAAGTCATCAAAGTGGATACCCGCTCTGGTGAATACGTCTCTCGCGTGAAGTAATGCGGTTGTGGTGCGGCCTGCTGGCTGCACCATCACTTATTCAGGTCAGAGATGATGAAACGCCTTATCGTTCTGGTTTTGCTTGCCAGCACGCTGCTTACGGGCTGTAACACCGCTCGGGGGTTCGGCGAAGACATCAAACATCTTGGTAATTCCATCTCCCGCGCTGCCAGCTAATTTATTCTTCACTTCCGAAAAATCATCAGATTTCCGTCATTTTTGGTGATGTTGTCTATTATTAATTTGCTATAGGCAAACACAAATAACATTACCTAAAAGGAAGACGTTATGGTTAAGAAGACAATTGCAGCGATCTTTTCTGTTCTGGTGCTTTCAACTGTATTAACCGCCTGCAATACCACGCGCGGCGTTGGTGAAGACATTTCTGATGGCGGTAACGCGATTTCTGGCGCAGCGACGAAAGCGCAGCAATAAGCAATAACGGTACGGCAGATTTGTCGTGCCGTTTGTTTTTCTCGGCGGTAATCACTGTCGTAACCGTTGAAATTTCCTCTTAAATCGGCAAAATACCTCCTTCACCATCAGCTTTGCAGGACGACCTGCAAACGCTTCTTTTCACCGGGGACGGCCCCAAATCTTCGGAGCCTGATATGTCCTGGATAATCTTAGTTATTGCTGGTCTGCTGGAAGTGGTATGGGCGGTTGGCCTGAAATATACGCACGGCTTTAGTCGCCTGACACCAAGCGTTATTACCGTGACGGCGATGGTTGTTAGTATGGCGCTACTTGCCTGGGCGATGAAATCGTTACCAGTAGGGACGGCTTATGCCGTGTGGACGGGTATTGGCGCAGTCGGCGCGGCCATCACCGGCATTGTACTGCTCGGTGAGTCCGCTAACCCGATGCGCCTGGCGAGTCTGGCGTTAATCGTATTGGGGATTATTGGTCTGAAACTCAGCACTCACTAACTACCGGGCTGCTGTACCCAAATAAATTTACTGACATCAAACCCTTCCCGGGTCGCGACTGCCAGCATCTCCTGTTTCACTTCGTCAGAAATGGTTGGCGTGCGGGAGAGTATCCACAGGTAATCGCGATCCGGGCCGCAAACCAGCGCATGGCGGTACTCCCGATCTAGCGCAATGACGTTATAGCCGCCATAGAAAGGGCCAAAGAACGACACTTTCAGCGCGGCGCGATGCGGGTCTCCCGTAAAGTACGCTTTTCCTTCGCTTTGCTGCCACATCTCTCTGTCCGGATTATAACCCTTGTTGATGACATTCAGGCCGCCGTCATCCCGCAGGCTATACGTCGCAGTCACTTTCTCCAGCCCGCGTTCAAAACGGTGATCAAAACGGGCAATCTCATACCACGAACCCAAATAGCGTTTGGTATCGAAATTATTTACCACAGTAACGCCACGAGGCGGTGTGGGAGAACTACAGGCAACGACCAGAAATGCCGCTGTCGCTGCGGCAACGAGAGGGAGCAGGCGCATAAATGTTTCCTTACTGGTTTTTTTCTAAGTGTAGATGACAGAAAGGAAATGCGGATAAAAGGTCCGAAAATTCGGACCATCTGCGTTGTTATTGCAAAGCGTTGAGAATCTGCCAGGCGGCAGCGACTCTCGCTGGATTGGGATAGTTTTTGTTAGCCAGCATCACAATCCCCAGCTCTTTCTCTGGAATAAATGCGATGTAGCTACCAAATCCGCCGGTCGCGCCTGTTTTATGTACCCATGATGCTCGTACCGCAGGGGCGGGGGGCGTAATCGCTTTTACTGGTCGTGCTGCCAGCGCAATTTTACTGTCGCTGCCATTAATGATGCTGTCTGGATCTACCGGCCAGTCGAGTATTTCCCAGCCCAGACCTTGATACATGTCGCCAGTTTGCCAGTAGCGTGACTGCGCCAGCTGGATACCTTGCTGAAGTGTTTTGTCGTTGATATCACGGGGATTCATATTGCTCTGCGCCCAGCGAGCCATATCCTCAATGGTTGATTTCACACCGTAAGCTTCAGCATCTAACGCCCCTGGCGAAACATGCACGGCCTTGCCTTCACGATATCCCCAGGCGTAATTCTTTTCTTCTGCGGGCGGCACATTAATCCACGTATGGGTGAGTTTGAGTGGCTGGAAAACACGAGTTTGCATCGCCTGTTCAAAGCCCAAACCGGATGGTTTCACTGCCAGCGCACCGAACAAACCGATACTGGAGTTGGCATACAGACGCTGTGTTCCTGGTGCCCAGGTGGGCTGCCAGTTTTGATAGAAACGTAGCAAGTCGCCTGAGGACTTCACTTCATCGGGCACCTGTAACGGCAGCCCGCCAGCGGTGTAGGTTGCAAGATGTAATAGCGTGATTCCGTTCCACTGTTTAGCAGTAAGTTCAGGCCAGTATTTTGTCGCGGGATCGCTTAGGTTGATTTCCCCTCGTGCAATAGCGTCGCCACCGAGCACACCCGTAAATGTTTTGCTGACCGAACCTAACTCAAACAACGTTTGCTGTGTGACGGGCTGCTTTTTTGCTACGTCCGCATAGCCCCAGGTAAAGTAATAAGGTTTACCCTGATAAATCACCGCCACCGCCATGCCAGGGATTTTGTGTTGCTCTATAAGCGGAGTCATTGTGCGATGCACAATATCGTTGAGCTGTTGGGGGGCGGAGAGAGCGGAGCAAGAGGCGGTAATTAATAAGGCGCAGAGCGTCGTTTTGAACATAGGGTCTGGTTTCCATACAAAACGACCCGCCATAGGCGGGCCGGATTTACATTGGTGATGCGTTAGATTGTAACGATACCAATCAGCGTGACAACTGTCAGGATAGCAGCCAGACCGTAGAAAACCCATTTGCCCGCAGGCACGTGGATTTTCAGATCGTGCATCGCGTGATGCATACGGTGTAAACCACACCACAGCGGCAGGACGATCATCAGGAACAGGAATACGCGACCAATGAAGCTCTGTGCAAACGCCAGAATGCGCTCATAGCTCAGTGCATCGCCCGGAAACAGGCCCAGTGGTAGCAGAATGCCAACCAGCAGGATCATCACCGGCGCAATGATGGCGCTCCACATACCACCGGCCCCGAAGAGGCCCCAGAATACCGGTTCGTCAGAACGCTTTGGATTTGGATTAATCATCTCAGGCTCCTTACCAGTACAGGGCAACAAACAGGATTACGATGGTGGCAACCACAGTTACCGCCCAGAGACTTTTGATAATTGGCTCTGGTCCCATTTTTTCGTCTTTTACAATGATATTGGCCGCTTTCGGTGCCAGCTCAAACCAGGTTTTGGTGTGCAGCAGGGCTGCCGCCAGAGTAATCAGGTTGATGATCACGATAACCGGGTTTTGTAAAAAGTCGACGAATCCCGCCCAGGCTTCCGGGCCATTTTTCAGGGCAAACAGCCCGAAAATCAGTTCAATGCTGAACCACACAGCCGGAACCGCCGTGCCTTCGCGCAGCATGTAAAAGCGATAAAACGGCAACTTCTTCCACCAGGTGGACGTCATTGGCCGTACATACGGTTTACGTTTAGTCGTCATGTTGCACTCCTTAGCGTGGTTTCAGGGTCGCGATAAGAAAGTCTTTCGAACTTTCTACTTTGCCCTGCTGAATGGCCGCAGCCGGATCGACGTGTTTCGGGCAGACTTCGGAGCAGTAGCCCACGAAAGTACAGCTCCATACGCCGTTCTGGCTGTTTAACTGCGCCATACGCTCCTTCTTACCGTGGTCGCGGCTATCTTCGTTATAACGATGCGCCAGCGTAATGGCTGCCGGACCAATGAACTCTGGGTTCAGGCCAAACTGCGGGCACGCGGCGTAGCACAGACCACAGTTGATGCAACCGGAGAACTGGTGATATTTCGCCATCTGCGCCGGGGTCTGGATGTTAGTACCCTGATCCGCAGTGCGGGAGTTGCCGATGATGTACGGTTTGATCGCTTCCAGACTTTCGATGAAGTGGGTCATATCGACGACCAGATCGCGTTCGATCGGGAAGTTAGCTAACGCTTCAACCTTCATACCGTCGGTGTAGTCACGCAGGAAGGTTTTACATGCCAGTTTCGGTACGTTGTTAACCATCATGCCGCAGGAACCACAAATCGCCATACGGCAGGACCAGCGGTAGCTCAGGTCTGGTGCCAGGTTGTCTTTGATATAGCCCAGCGCATCCAGTAATGAGGTGGTTGCGTCATAAGGCACTTCGTAGAATGCGCTATGCGGTGCGGTATCGACTTCCGGGTTATAGCGCACCACCTCGATTTTCAGGTTCTTCATCTCAGCCATTCGCCTTCTCCTTCTTATTGGCTGCTTCCGCCTTATCGGCTGCATCCGCTTCGCCACCGTAAACGCGTTTAGCTGGCGGCAGCGTAGTAATCTTCACGTCGCTGTACTCCAGGCGGGTAGTGCCATCAGCATCGCGGAAGGCGAGGGTGTGTTTGAGGAAGTTGACGTCGTCACGCTCGGTGCAACCTTCGTCCAGACGCTGGTGTGCGCCGCGAGATTCTTTACGTGCCATTGCGGAGTGCGCCATACATTCAGCAACGTTCAGACCGTGACCCAGTTCAATGGTGTAGAGCAGGTCGGTGTTGAACACGCTGGAGGTATCGGTGATGCGCACGCGCTTGAAGCGTTCCTGCAGCTCCGCCAGTTTGTCGATGGTTTTCTGCATCAGTTCCGGTGTACGGTAGATACCGCAACCTTCTTCCATGGACTGACCCATTTCGTCGCGGATCTTCGCCCAGTTTTCGCCGCCATCCTGGTTAACCAGATCTTTCAGACGCTGCTCAACGCCAGCAACCTGGGCATTGATTGCCGCATCGTTGCCATTACCGGCGGTAGATGCGCGTTCCATAGCTTGCTCACCCGCCAGACGACCGAAGACCACCAGTTCTGCCAGCGAGTTGGAGCCCAGACGGTTTGCACCGTGCAGACCAACAGAAGAACATTCGCCAACGGCAAACAGACCTTTAATACGGGTTTCGCAGTTCTGATCGGTTTCGATACCGCCCATGGTGTAGTGCGCGGTCGGACGTACCGGAATCGGTTCTTTAACCGGATCGACGCCAACGTACGCTTTCGCCAGTTCACAGATGAACGGCAGACGTTCGTGCAGTTTTTTCTCGCCCAGATGACGCAGGTCGAGATAAACCACATCGCCACGTGGCGTGGAAATGGTGTTACCTTTACGCCATTCGTGCCAGAAGGCCTGAGAAACTTTGTCGCGCGGACCCAGTTCCATATATTTGTTTTTCGGCTCGCCCAGCGGCGTTTCCGGGCCCATACCGTAGTCTTGCAGATAACGGTAGCCGTTTTTATTGACCAGAATACCGCCTTCACCACGGCAACCTTCGGTCATCAGGATACCGGAACCTGGCAGGCCGGTCGGGTGATATTGAACGAATTCCATATCACGCAGCGGAACGCCATGGCTCAGCGCCATACCCATACCGTCACCAGTTACGATACCGCCATTGGTGTTGTAGCGATATACACGACCCGCACCGCCGGTTGCCATGACTACCGCATTAGCGCGGATCTGTACCAACGTACCTTCCATCATGTTCATGGCTACCAGGCCGCGAACATGACCATCATCGACCAGAATATCCAGCACGAAGTGTTCGTCAAAACGCTGGATCTGCGGGAATTGCAGAGAGGTCTGGAACAGTGTGTGCAGCATATGGAAGCCGGTCTTATCGGCGGCGAACCAGGTACGCTCGATTTTCATGCCGCCGAAGCGACGTACGTTGACGCTACCATCCGGGCGACGGCTCCATGGGCATCCCCACAGTTCCAGTTGGGTCATTTCGGTTGGGCAGTGGTGGACGAAATAATCCACGACATCCTGCTCACACAACCAGTCGCCACCCGCTACTGTATCGTGAAAGTGATATTCGAAGCTGTCATGATCCTGCGCGACAGCGGCGGAGCCCCCTTCAGCGGCAACAGTATGGCTGCGCATCGGGTATACTTTTGAGATTAGTGCGATTTTTGCATTTGGATTTGCCTGCGCGGCAGCAATTGCAGCACGTAATCCCGCGCCACCGGCACCTACAATGGCAAGATCGGCTTGAAAGGTTTGCACGACATTCCTCCAGATTGTTTTTATCCCGCAGCACCGTACTTCAGGGTAAGTATCTGAAAGTTACGGCCTGCGAACGCTATTCCACTGCTCCTTTATAGGTACAACAGTATAGTCTGATGGATAAGTCTGAAATTTGACGAGATCGATTTTTTTAGCGTGCCAGGGGGCTAAATTATCACTGAAGATGATTAATTTAATTACTAAACCATCATATTGCGGTTTTTTTAGTCGCCGTCCACCGTTGATTGATTCCTGCGTAAAATTTGTCTCGCCGCCGCGTTGCGAGTAGACTTCGTGCCCTTGTTAAAAACTGGAGATTTTACTATGAGCGAAACGGCATCCTGGCAGCCGAGCGCGTCTATTCCTAACTTATTAAAACGTGCGGCGATTATGGCGGAGATCCGTCGTTTCTTTGCCGATCGTGGAGTGCTGGAGGTGGAGACGCCTTGTATGAGCCAGGCAACGGTAACCGATATTCATCTGGTCCCGTTTGAGACACGTTTCGTTGGCCCCGGACATTCGCAGGGGATGAATCTCTGGTTAATGACCAGTCCGGAATACCACATGAAACGCCTGTTGGTGGCCGGTTGTGGTCCGGTATTCCAGCTGTGCCGCAGCTTCCGTAATGAAGAGATGGGGCGTTATCACAACCCTGAGTTTACTATGCTGGAGTGGTATCGACCGCACTATGATATGTACCGGTTGATGAACGAGGTGGACGATCTTCTGCAACAGGTGCTGGACTGCCCGGCAGCAGAAAGCCTCTCTTATCAGCAAGCCTTCTTGCGTTATCTGGAAATTGATCCGCTCTCTGCTGATAAAACGCAGTTGCGGGAAGTGGCGGCAAAGCTGGATCTCAGCAACGTTGCAGATACCGAAGAAGACCGCGACACGCTGCTGCAACTGTTGTTTACCTTTGGCGTGGAACCGAACATTGGTAAAGAGAAACCAACTTTTGTGTACCATTTTCCAGCCACTCAGGCATCACTGGCACAAATCAGTACCGAGGATCATCGGGTCGCAGAACGCTTCGAGGTCTACTACAAAGGTATTGAGCTGGCGAATGGTTTCCATGAATTGACGGATGCCCGTGAACAGCAACAACGCTTTGAACAGGATAACCGTAAACGTGCGGCACGTGGTTTACCGCAGCATCCTATCGACCATAACCTGATCGAAGCTCTTGAAGTTGGTATGCCCGACTGTTCCGGCGTGGCGTTAGGTGTTGACCGCCTGGTGATGTTAGCACTGGGCGCGGAGACACTGGCAGAAGTGATCGCCTTTAGTGTTGACCGGGCATAATTCTGAAAAATTGGCTAAAATCCAACACAGAATGGCGTAGCTGGCGCCATTCTGTAGCATATGTTTTCATTTTTCCGTTAAAGCGCACAATTTAAGACTGGATGTTTGCTATCATCCAGGTATCAATTCTGTTTTAGTTTTATTGTTGCCCACCAATCGGTGGGTAGTGCAGTTAGTTGGCGCGTTTAATATGCGCGCTGAAATGAAGGATGATTTCATGCCTCACACGATAAAAAAGATGAGTCTAATTGGACTCATACTGATGATCTTTACTTCAGTATTCGGTTTTGCAAATAGCCCTTCGGCTTATTATTTAATGGGATATAGCGCGATTCCGTGGTATATATTTTCTGCATTATTATTCTTTATTCCATTCGCCTTAATGATGGCTGAAATGGGGGCTGCCTATCGCAAAGAAGAAGGCGGTATCTATTCCTGGATGAATAATAGCGTTGGGCCACGTTTTGCTTTCATCGGCACATTTATGTGGTTTTCCTCTTATATCATTTGGATGGTGAGTACCTCCGCTAAAGTCTGGGTGCCGTTTTCTACTTTCCTCTATGGTAGCGATATGACCCAGCACTGGCGCATTGCTGGGCTTGAGCCTACGCAGGTGGTTGGGCTGCTGGCTGTAGCATGGATGATTCTGGTTACCGTCGTTGCCTCGAAAGGGATTAATAAAATTGCCCGTATTACTGCGGTGGGCGGTATTGCAGTAATGTGTCTTAATTTAGTATTGTTGTTAGTAAGCATTACTATTTTGTTATTAAATGGTGGGCATTTCGCGCAGGATATTAATTTCCTGGCATCACCGAATCCGGGATATCAGTCCGGTCTGGCGATGTTATCTTTTGTCGTATTTGCCATTTTTGCTTATGGCGGAATTGAGGCTGTAGGTGGGCTGGTAGATAAAACGGAAAACCCAGAAAAGAACTTTGCTAAAGGTATTGTTTTTGCCGCTATTGTTATTTCAATCGGTTATTCGTTAGCAATATTCTTATGGGGCGTCAGCACTAACTGGCAGCAGGTATTAAGTAATGGTTCTGTTAACCTTGGTAATATTACTTATGTGCTGATGAAGAGCCAGGGGATGTCTCTGGGTAATGCACTGCATTTATCACCTGAAGCGTCATTGTCGCTGGGCGTATGGTTTGCGCGTATTACCGGACTTTCCATGTTCCTCGCCTACACCGGTGCGTTCTTTACGCTTTGCTACTCACCACTGAAAGCGATTATTCAAGGGACGCCGAAAGCCTTGTGGCCGGAGCCGATGACGCGCCTGAACGCCATGGGGATGCCATCCATTGCTATGTGGATGCAGTGTGGGTTGGTTACTGTCTTCATCCTGCTGGTTTCCTTTGGCGGTGGCACCGCATCGGCGTTCTTTAACAAGCTGACGCTGATGGCGAACGTTTCCATGACCATTCCATATCTGTTCCTCGCGCTGGCTTTCCCGTTCTTTAAAGCGCGTCAGGATCTCGACAGACCGTTTGTGATTTTCAAAACGCATATGTCGGCAATGATCGCGACTGTGGTTGTTGTACTGGTGGTGACATTTGCGAACGTCTTCACCATCATTCAGCCTGTGGTTGAAGCCGGAGACTGGGACAGCACATTGTGGATGATTGGCGGGCCTGTCTTCTTCTCGCTGTTAGCGATGGCGATTTACCAGAACTATTGCAGCCGCATGGCGAATCAGCCTCAGTTAACTTTAGATTGATTATCTGCAATAACAACTCATCGCCAGTCCGGCGATGAGTTGTCACGAAGAAATGCGTTATGGATGATACTCTCCGGAGCCGGAGATAACTGAAGATGAAGTTAAGCTGCTAAATTAGCCACGTTGGCGTCATTTGGCAGCTTCACACATTACAAACTTCCCGCCTGGCGACGTCTACCCGCAGAAGTTAATGTCCTTCCCGTTTGTTTACCGTTCAGACTTTCCAGACGCATCTGGAAAGGCGGGAATGGCATATCGATACCGTGGGCGTGGAAGCCTGCCAGAATCAGCTGGTGGATCTCATGGCGTAGCGGCATACGGTGACCCATCTCAGCGGCGTAAATACGCAGCTCGAAAATCTGAATCCCCTGTTGCAGATCCACCAGGAAGACTTCCGGTGCCGGATTGTCGATCACCAGCGAGCAGCGACGTGCTGCGGTGAGCAGGATCTC
The DNA here is from genome assembly GCF_916618735.1 of Escherichia sp. Marseille-Q3837. Classification (NCBI taxonomy): domain Bacteria; kingdom Pseudomonadati; phylum Pseudomonadota; class Gammaproteobacteria; order Enterobacterales; family Enterobacteriaceae; genus Escherichia; species Escherichia sp. Marseille-Q3837. Next base: position 1,404,028 of record NZ_CAKAKC010000001.1, read on the forward strand.
CGTCACTTCTTCACTGTTGGCATCGGCAGGAGCCGGAATCGTCAACACCACGCGTGTGACTGAGTCAGAGAGCGACCAGTTGATAAACTGCTCGGTAATAAATGCCTTGTTCGGCACGATAATCTCTTTACGATCCCAGTCGCTGATGGTGGTGGCGCGGGTGTTAATTTTCGTCACGCTACCAGTGAGATCGCGAATCGTCACCGTATCGCCAATGCGAATCGGTTTTTCGAACAGGATGATCAGGCCAGAGATAAAGTTGGCGAAAATTTCCTGCAAACCAAAACCGAGACCAACACCGAGCGCGGCGACCAGCCACTGCAATTTCGACCACTCAATACCAATCATTGAGAAGCCGACCAGCCCGCCAATCAGCATCAGCAGATATTTGGTGATGGTGGTGATGGCGTAGCCCGTACCCGGCGTTAAATCGAGGTGCTGCAAAATTGCCAGCTCCAGCAGCGCGGGTAGGTTGCGCACAAGCTGCGTGGTGATAATAAATACCAGAATGGCAATCAGCACCGCACCGAGGGTAATCGGTTCCAGACTTTCCACGCCCTGCACTGTTGATGTGACATCCCATAGCGAAATATTTTCGAGGAAGCCAAAAGCAGAATGGATTTCTGACCACAGCACGATGACCGAAAGCAGGGCGATCAGCATCAGGATTGAACGCACCAACCGCAAGGATTGCGCGCTGATAGCATCGAGATCGACTTCGCTTTCATCGACTTCAATTGCCCCTTCCGGGCTACTGTGATGATGCGCTTCTTCTTCGCCACGCGCACGTTGCGCTAACATCTCTGCCCGTCGATGCTTCGCCCGGTCAAACGCCAGCCTGCGGCGCTGGATCAGCATCCAGCGGCGGATAACGTGATAAACCACCAGCAACAGGAACCAGATGGCGACCGACGTTTCCAGCCTTGCCAGCAGAGCTTGCGCCGTTGCCAGATAACCCACCGCAGCGGCGAGAATTGCGACCAGCGGCGCGCCAATCATCATGTTCCACAACATATGGTTGGCAATATTGTCACCGCTACCTTCTTTGTTGAGATACAGCGGGATACCGGCTTTTTTCAGGCTGAGTGTGACTACCGCCAATGCACCGCAAATGAGGATAAAGCAAAGACGGCCCAGCGAACCGGAAAACTCGCGGTCGTCGAGATTATCGAACATCATCAGCGCCATAATCAGCGGCACAATAAGCCCGATGCTCATCAGATAGTAGCGCATCCCACGGGAAACCCGTTCGCGCGGCCAGCCAAAATGAGCGATAAACAAGCCGTTCGGGCGGGCAAAGGTGGCGCAAATCATCACTACCCACAGCAATGGCACGGTGGCCGTAACGCCATCGCCAATCGCCACCGCCAGCGGATAAGGCCACGCCTCGCGCAGCCCGTAGCCGAGCGTCATCCACAGCACTGGCAGCGGTGACGCGACGAGAATCGACCAGAAAAGAGTGCGTAACGTCAGCCAGAAGTGATCCTGAGTCACTTTGCCGACTTTCGCCGCCGAACGTTCAAGAAAACGGGTGAAATAGCGGCGCGAGTAAATACTGCAACCGACCAGAATCAAAGCGCCAAACAGTGGCAAAATCGTCTCTTTGCTGGTCAGCATCATCATGGTGGCTTTACCCAACTGACTGAAGGTGTCCAGCGAGATCAGACGGCGTAGATCCTGGGCGATTTCCAGCGGCCAGGCGATGGTCATCGGGCGCACGTCAGAAGTCCAGAACAGATAGCGGTGCGTCGCTTCATTGACCTCTTTCAGTGCATCTTCCAGTTGTCCGTTGGAGACTTTCAGCTTGGTCAGTTCAAGCAGTAGCGTGTCGCCACCCTGGAGTAAGGAGTTCAGTAACTCACGCTGAGTGCGTAGCTGTGCTTCCAGAATACGGTTTTGCTCGGCGGTCAGCGGCTGACCGTCGGCCTGATGGATTTGCCGTAGCAGCGGCTGTTTATTGAGGAGATCCTCATAACGTAACCGTTGCACGCGCAACTGCGCCATTTCAGTATCCAGTTGCTGCGGTTTGGGCATTTCCGGCAGTCGTGCCACTTGTGCCCGCAGTGCTTCGCCGAGCAGGTTTGACGAACCCAGCCATTGTGATTGTTCGCGTAGCGTATTCAGCGCCTGCCGAACCTGCAACGTCTGGCTGGTAGCCTGACGTTGCTGTGAAGCGACGAGATCCATCCGCTGCGCCTGCTGATTCAACGCCGCCGACAGCTCGCGGTTAATTTTGAATTGAGCGACGATATCTTTCGGCAAATCGGCACTGCTTTCTGCCAGTAATTCGGTGCTTTCCAGCGCCCGTTCCGCTTCCAGTTGGCGTTGGCTATTCAACTGGTTACGCAATGCCTGCAAATACGCATCCAGTTGTTGACTCTCTTTTTCTGCCAGTGCCGAACGCAGACGCGCCAGTTCCTGACGATTATTGGCAGAAAGTTGCGCCAGTTCGAGTTCATCGACCAATGACTTCAAACGCGCGGAGTCGGCCTGCAACGCGAAATTTTGCGCCTGATTAAGCGGACTATTTCCCGTAAGTGTCCCGAGACGACGCTCGATTTCATTCAACTGGCGGCGGGCGTCGGTTTGCTGTTGCGGTAGTTGATTTAGTGAATCCGCAATCTCGCGGGCGCGCTCCTGTTCTTGCTGAGCCTGACGGCTTTTATCCAGCAATTGACTACTGACCTGGAGAATTTCCTGATTCAGCGCGTCGGTAGACATCCCCGGCGACACGCTGCGCGGCTCATCACGCATGTTGTTCAACTGTGCGCGCAGAGTAGCGGAGAGTTTCGGGTAATTATCGATAACTTGCTGATATTGCTTGATGCGCTCAAGGGAGCTTTTTTGCTCCTCAAGCGCATTTAAGGCGGACTGGAGCGCCTCTACGACTTCTGGCTGCGCGGGCTTCGCCGCTTTTGCCTGCTCCAGTTCTTGTGAGATTTGTTTACTATCGGGGGCCGTCGCGGCGTACGCCCCCCAACTGAGGCACCAGGCCATCAGAAAAGTGATAATCAGGCGCACGTCAGCGTTTCCTTTGATGGATTAGACCTGGTCTTTTTTGTCGTCAACCAATGGGCTGGCGTCGTGTTCTGCCTCGATCTCTTCAGCAGGAAGCGGGGCTGGTTCAGCTTCTGGCGTAACAAAGGTTTCGGTAGATACTGCCAGTGGCTGACCAATTTTCGTGACAGACAGGCTTGCCAGTTGCTCAACCAGATTCACTTTACCTGGCGCAAACAAGTTGATAACGGTAGAGCCGAGTTTAAAGCGACCCATTTCCTGGCCTTTCAGCAACGCCACAGAACCGTCGTTTTCCCCGGCAGGCCAGGTCCAGCGTTTGATGATGCCTTCGCGCGGCGGCGTAATGGTGCCAGCCCAGACAGTTTCAATGCTGCCAACAATCGTCGCCCCGACCAGAATCTGCGCCATCGGGCCAAATTCGGTATCGAACAGGCAGATTACGCGTTCGTTACGGGCAAACAGATTTGGCACGTTCTGGGCAGTGAGATGGTTAACGGAGAAGAGATCGCCCGGCACGTAGATCATCTCACGCAGGATACCGTTGCATGGCATATGTACGCGGTGATAGTCACGCGGGGAGAGGTAAGTGGTCACAAACGTACCATTACGGAAGAGATCCGCCATCAGGTAGTTACCCGCCAGCAGGGCTTCGAGGCTGTAGTTGTGGCCTTTCGCTTGCAAGATTTGATCTTCTTCGATTTTACCTAACTGGCTAATAACGCCATCGGCAGGCATGACCAGGACATTGGGATCGGTATCGATTGGGCGCACATCGTCACGCAACGGACGGACAAAAAATTCGTTAAAGGTGCGGTAACTGGCGGTGTCCGGTTTCTGCGCCTCTTTCATGTCGACCTTGTAGTATTTAACGAACAGATCGATAACCAGTTTTGTCAGCCATCCTGCCCGCTTGCTTGCGCCCCAACCCGCCAGGCGAGTAAGCCATAGTTTTGGCAGAATGTACTGTAGCGAAAGTTTAAATGAATTTAACAAGGTAGCCTCCAGGCCATTGTTTTGTCGTTCCTGATCCGGCGTTCATGCCGGATCCTGAAAAAAAGGGGACGATTCTAACGACGGTTAGCTTAATTGTCAGTCATCCGTATCAGAAAAGTTTTTACGCGTTTTTACCTGCGCCATGCTTTCCAGAATACGGTGATAGTTTTCGAAACGAGTTTCCGCGATTTTCCCCTCATCAACCGCTTCACGGATTGCGCAGCCCGGATCGGTATCGTGTTTGCAATCGCGATATTTACACAGGCCTAAGTAATCATGAAATTCGACAAAGCCTTGAGTGATTTGTTCCGGCGCCAGGTGCCAGAGGCCGAATTCACGCACGCCAGGGGAATCAATCACATCGCCTCCGTGCGGGAAGTGATACAGCCGGGCAGCAGTGGTGGTGTGCTGGCCGAGACCGGAGTTATCTGAGACATCGTTGGTCAGGATCTCTTTTTGCAGACCCAGCAGCGCGTTAAGCAGACTCGATTTGCCGACGCCGGACTGTCCGGCAAAAATGCTGATGCGCCCGGTCAACGCCTCTTCCAGCGGTTTCAGCCCATCCTGAGTATGACTGGAAACCATCAATACGCGATAACCGATATTGCGGTAGATATCCATCTGTTCGTTGACGAATGCCATGCCTTCGTCGTCCAGCAGATCTATCTTGTTGAGCACAATAATCGGCTCAATCTGCAAGGTTTCGCAGGCCACCAGGTAACGGTCGATAATATTGAGCGACAGCTCCGGCAAAATGGCGGAGACAATAACAATCTGGTCGATGTTGGCGGCAATAGGTTTCACGCCGTCGTAAAAATCCGGGCGCGTCAACACTGAGGTGCGCTCATGTACTGCTTCCACGATCCCTTTGACATTTACGCCTTCCGCCGCCGGTTTACCCGGACGCCAGACCACGCGATCGCCGGTCACCAGCGAACGGATAGTACGGCGAATATTGCAGCGGTGAACTTCGCCGTCTGCGGATTCCACATCAGCGTGCATACCAAAACGGCTGATGACGATACCTTCATCAGGCTCGCCAAACAGATTGTCGTCGTAGTCGGGCTTCTCCTTAGACGTTTTAAGACGACGCTGGTGATTGGCGTTCACACGGCGCTGTTGGCCTTTGGAGAGTTTATTTTTACTCAATCGTACTGACTCCTGGTCGCCCCTGATGGGCAAAACATCTATGATACACGCAATTGTGGAACAATATAGTCACTGTGAATGGGTGGAAAAATAGCATGAGTGCCAATGAAAACAACCTGATTTGGATCGATCTTGAGATGACCGGTCTGGATCCCGAGCGCGATCGCATTATTGAGATTGCCACGCTGGTGACCGATGCCAACCTGAATATTCTGGCGGAAGGGCCGACCATTGCAGTACACCAGTCTGATGAACAACTGGCGTTGATGGATGACTGGAATGTCCGTACCCATACCGCCAGTGGGCTGGTGGAGCGCGTGAAGGCGAGCACAATGGGCGATCGCGAAGCAGAACTGGCGACGCTCGAGTTCTTAAAAGAGTGGGTGCCTGCGGGGAAATCGCCAATTTGTGGTAACAGCATCGGTCAGGATCGTCGCTTCCTGTTTAAATATATGCCGGAACTGGAAGCCTACTTCCACTACCGTTATCTCGATGTCAGCACCCTGAAAGAGCTGGCGCGCCGCTGGAAGCCGGAAATTCTTGATGGTTTTACCAAGCAGGGGACGCATCAGGCGATGGATGATATCCGTGAATCGGTGGCGGAGCTGGCTTACTACCGCGAGCATTTTATCAAGCTGTAAAACTTTGCCTGGTCACGTAACCGCCGGAATCCACTTGCGGCGGCGTGGGTTTGGCGCTAAATTGAACGTCTTGCTGATAATTTCAGCACTTGAGTTAAAAACTCAAAAAAAATTTTTTAGGGGGGTTGCAGAGGGAAAGATTTCTCGTATAATGCGCCTCCCGTAACGACGCAGAAATGCGAAAATTACGAAAGCAAAATTAAGTAGTACGCGGGAATAGCTCAGTTGGTAGAGCACGACCTTGCCAAGGTCGGGGTCGCGAGTTCGAGTCTCGTTTCCCGCTCCAAAATTTGAAAGTGTTGTAAAGCACAGGCCACCCAAGCGGGAATAGCTCAGTTGGTAGAGCACGACCTTGCCAAGGTCGGGGTCGCGAGTTCGAGTCTCGTTTCCCGCTCCAAAATTTGAAAGTGCTGTAAAGCACAGACCACCCAAGCGGGAATAGCTCAGTTGGTAGAGCACGACCTTGCCAAGGTCGGGGTCGCGAGTTCGAGTCTCGTTTCCCGCTCCAAATTCTCCTCTCAATAAACTATCCACAGCGACGCAATGCGTTATTGCTGGTTTTTGTTGTCTCTGACAAACTCTTGTAAACAGAGTTATCCACAGGTTCAGGCTGTAATCTTAATTTCAGAAAAACTTCGCACGGTGAATAGTAAATTATTAACGTGTTGATATTTAAATTGAAAATTAAGGTTTCGATTTGTCGTATTGATCGCTTGACGATTTTTTCCGGCTTGAATTGCAATGCGTTTTTATTTTTATTCACAAGCTGTGGATGAATCAGGCGTCGCGTGGTAAGCCCTTTTCAATCACCCGAACAAGACGCTGTTTTTTCGGTAGTTGAACCTCAACCACGCAGGCATTTCGTCTCTCGATTTGCTGCGCAATCGCCCACGCTATATGCTCATCAAGAAGTGGGTGCTCACCTTTACGACTTTCCAACGCCGTCAGAATCGCTTCATCCCAGGGCGCATTGCCTAATGCCACGGCGATATTACGCAGCCAGCGCAGGTGGCCTATACGGCGAATCGCCGAACCTTCCGTTATTTTTAAAAACTTCTCTTCGTTCCAGGCGAATAACTCAATGAGTTCCGGTGCGTGTAGTGGCTTGCGCGGGTTGAAATCATCTTCAGTTGTCAGTTGCGAATAGCGATTCCACGGGCAGATAAGCTGACAGTCATCGCAGCCGTAAATACGGTTTCCCATTAATGGGCGTAACTCTTCCGGGATTGCCCCTTCCAGTTCGATGGTGAGATAAGAGATACAGCGGCGAGCATCAACGGTATATGGCTCGACAATGGCGCCGGTCGGGCAAATCGTCATACAGGCCGCGCATTTACCGCATCCTTCCTCGACTGGTTGATCTACCGGTAACGGAATATCAACCAGCAGTTCGCCTAAAAAGAAGAACGAGCCGGCTTCGCGATTTAGGATAAGTGAGTGCTTACCTGTCCAGCCAAGTCCCGCTTTTTCAGCCAGCGGGCGCTCAAGAACAGGCGCAGAATCGACAAACGGTCTAAAATTCAGCGAAACACAATGTTGCTGAATCATCTCGCCCAGCTTTTTGAGTCGGTTGCGCAGAAGTTTGTGGTAGTCACGACCCAGCGCATAACGGCTAACATAGCCGAGTTTGGGATTTTTCAGCGTGCTGGCAAATGCGGCGTTGGCAGGCAGGTAGTTCATCCGCACGCTGATCACGCGCAGCGTACCGGGCAATAACTCGTGGGGGCGGGCGCGCAGCATACCGTGACGCGCCATCCAGTCCATTTCGCCGTGGTATTGTTTGTCCAGCCATGCTTGCAGTTTTGGCTCGGACTCGCTGAGATCGGTATCGGTAATACCCACCTGCTGAAAGCCCAGTTCCAGCCCCCACTGTTTAATTTTTTGCGCTAACTGATTGAGATCGAGGGGCTCTGACATGACGGACCATACAATGAAGAAAAACCCCGTAAGTATACCACACACCGTCTGGCACGCCGACGATATCCGACGTGGCGAACGCGAAGCGGCAGATGCGCTGGGGCTAACGCTTTATGAACTGATGCTTCGTGCGGGTGAAGCCGCGTTTCAGGTGTGTCGTACCGCTTATCCTGACGCCCGCCACTGGCTGGTGCTGTGCGGTCATGGCAATAATGGCGGCGATGGCTACGTGGTCGCGCGGCTGGCAAAAGCGGTCGGTATTGAGGTTACGTTACTGGCCCAGGAGAGCGACAAACCGTTACCGGAAGAGGCTGCGCTGGCACGCGAAGCATGGTTAAACGCGGGAGGCGAGATCCATGCCTCGAATATTGTCTGGCCTGCGCCGGTGGATTTGATCGTTGATGCGCTGCTCGGCACCGGATTGCAGCAAGCACCCCGCGAATCTGTTAGCCAATTAATCGACCATGCTAATTCCCATCCGGCGCCGATTGTGGCGGTTGATATCCCTTCCGGCCTGCTGGCAGAAACCGGCGCCACGCCAGGCGCGGTGATCAACGCCGCTCACACCATCACCTTTATTGCCCTTAAACCTGGTTTGTTAACCGGCAAAGCACGGGATGTTACCGGGCAACTGCATTTTGACTCGCTGGGACTGGACAGTTGGCTGGCAGGTCAGGAGACGAAAATTCAGCGGTTTTCGGCAGAACAACTTTCTCACTGGCTGAAACCGCGTCGCCCGACTTCGCATAAAGGCGATCACGGGCGGCTGGTGATTATCGGTGGCGATCACGGCACGGCGGGGGCTATTCGTATGACGGGGGAAGCGGCGCTGCGTGCTGGCGCTGGTCTAGTCCGAGTACTGACCCGCAGTGAAAACATTGCGCCGCTGCTGACCGCACGACCGGAATTGATGGTGTACGAGTTGACGGAGAAATCTTTAACTGAAAGCCTGGAATGGGCCGATGTGGTGGTGATTGGCCCTGGTCTGGGCCAGCAAGAGTGGGGGAAAAAAGCCCTGCAAAAAGTTGAGAGTTTTCGCAAACCGATGTTGTGGGATGCTGATGCATTGAACCTGCTGGCAATCAATCCCGATAAGCGTCACAATCGCGTGATCACGCCGCATCCTGGCGAGGCCGCACGGTTGTTGGGCTGTTCCGTTGCAGAAATTGAAAGTGACCGCTTACATTGCGCCCAACGTCTGGTACAACGTTATGGCGGCGTAGCGGTGCTGAAAGGTGCCGGAACCGTGGTCGCCGCCCATCCTGACGCTTTAGGCATTATTGATGCCGGAAATGCAGGGATGGCCAGCGGCGGCATGGGTGATGTGCTCTCTGGTATTATTGGCGCATTGCTTGGGCAAAAACTGTCGCCGTATGATGCAGCCTGTGCTGGCTGTATCGCACACGGTGCGGCGGCTGACGTGCTGGCGGCGCGTTTTGGTACGCGCGGGATGCTGGCAACCGATCTCTTTTCCACGCTACAGCGTATTGTTAACCCGGAAGTGACTGATAAAAACCATGATGAATCGAGTAATTCCGCTCCCTGATGAGCAGGCAACATTAGACCTGGGCGAGCGGGTAGCGAAAGCTTGCGATGGCGCAACCGTAATCTATCTGTATGGCGATTTAGGCGCAGGTAAAACCACCTTTAGCCGGGGCTTTTTACAGGCTCTGGGTCATCAGGGTAATGTCAAAAGCCCCACTTATACCCTGGTCGAACCCTATACGCTCGACAACTTAATGGTTTATCACTTTGATTTGTACCGCCTTGCTGATCCCGAGGAGCTGGAGTTTATGGGGATCCGCGATTATTTTGCCAACGATGCCATCTGCCTGGTGGAGTGGCCACAACAAGGTACAGGTGTTCTTCCTGACCCGGATGTCGAAATACACATTGATTATCAGGCACAAGGCCGTGAGGCGCGCGTGAGTGCGGTCTCCTCTGCGGGTGAATTGTTGCTGGCGCGTTTAGCCGGTTAACCTTTGAAGGTGGCGGGATGATGTATCGCATCAGAAATTGGTTGGTAGCGACGTTGGTGCTGCTGTGCGCGCAGGCTGGCGCCGCTACGCTCTCTGATATTCAGGTTTCTAATGGCAATCAACAGGCGCGGATTACGTTAAGTTTTATTGGCGATCCTGACTATGCTTTTAGCCATCAAAGCAAACGCACCGTGGCGCTCGATATCAAACAAACGGGCGTGATTCAGGGGCTGCCGTTGTTGTTCAGCGGTAATAATCTGGTGAAGGCGATTCGCTCTGGAACGCCTAAAGATGCACAAACGCTGCGGCTGGTGGTCGATCTCACCGAAAACGGTAAAACCGAAGCGGTGAAGCGGCAGAATGGCAGCAATTACACCGTCGTCTTTACGATTAATGCCGATGCGCCACCACCGCCTCCGCCGCCGCCTGTGGTTGCTAAACGTGTTGAAACGCCTGCGGTTGTCGCACCGCGCGTCAGCGAACCGGCGCGTAATCCGTTTAAAACCGAGAGCAACCGGGCTACGGGTGTCATCAGTAGCAATACGGTGACGCGTCCGGCAGCGCGCGCGACGGCTAACACTGGCGAAAAAATTGTCATCGCCATTGATGCCGGACACGGTGGTCAGGATCCTGGCGCTATCGGCCCCGGTGGTACGCGGGAGAAAAATGTCACCATCGCCATCGCGCGTAAATTACGTACCTTGCTCAATGACGATCCGATGTTTAAGGGCGTTTTAACCCGTGACGGGGATTACTTTATCTCGGTGATGGGGCGCAGCGATGTGGCACGTAAGCAAAACGCCAATTTCCTTGTGTCGATTCACGCTGATGCCGCACCGAACCGCAGTGCTACCGGCGCTTCCGTGTGGGTGCTCTCTAACCGTCGCGCAAACAGTGAAATGGCAAGCTGGCTGGAACAGCACGAGAAACAGTCGGAGCTGCTGGGCGGGGCAGGCGATGTGCTGGCGAACAGTCAGTCTGACCCGTATTTAAGCCAGGCGGTGCTGGATTTACAGTTCGGTCATTCCCAGCGGGTAGGGTATGATGTGGCGACCAGTATGATCGGTCAGTTGCAACGCATTGGCGAAATTCATAAACGTCGACCAGAACACGCCAGCCTTGGCGTTCTGCGTTCGCCGGATATCCCGTCAGTACTGGTCGAAACCGGTTTTATCAGCAACAACAGCGAAGAACGTTTGCTGGCGAGTGACGATTACCAACAACAGCTGGCAGAAGCCATTTACAAAGGCCTGCGCAATTACTTCCTTGCGCATCCGATGCAATCTGCGCCGCAGGGCGCAACGGCACAAACTGCCAGTACGGTGACGACACCAGATCGCACGCTGCCAAACTAAGGATAATTGATGCCAATTCAGGTCTTACCGCCACAACTGGCGAACCAGATTGCCGCAGGTGAGGTGGTCGAGCGACCTGCGTCGGTAGTCAAAGAACTGGTAGAAAACAGCCTCGATGCGGGTGCGACGCGCATCGATATTGATATCGAACGCGGTGGGGCGAAACTTATCCGCATTCGTGATAACGGCTGCGGTATCAAAAAAGATGAGCTGGCGCTGGCGCTGGCTCGTCATGCTACCAGTAAAATTGCCTCTCTGGACGATCTCGAAGCTATTATCAGCCTGGGTTTTCGCGGTGAGGCGCTGGCGAGTATCAGTTCGGTTTCCCGCCTGACGCTCACTTCGCGCACTGCGGAACAGCAGGAAGCCTGGCAGGCTTATGCCGAAGGGCGTGATATGGACGTGACGGTTAAACCAGCGGCGCATCCGGTGGGAACAACGCTGGAGGTGCTGGATCTGTTCTACAACACTCCGGCGCGGCGCAAATTCCTGCGCACCGAGAAAACCGAATTTAACCATATCGATGAAATCATCCGCCGCATTGCGCTGGCGCGTTTCGACGTCACTATCAACTTGTCGCATAACGGCAAAATTGTGCGCCAGTACCGCGCAGTGCCGGAAGGCGGGCAAAAAGAACGCCGTTTAGGGGCGATTTGTGGCACCGCTTTTCTCGAACATGCGCTGGCGATTGAATGGCAGCACGGCGATCTCACGCTGCGCGGCTGGGTGGCTGATCCGAATCACACCACGCCTGCACTGGCGGAAATTCAGTATTGCTACGTGAATGGGCGCATGATGCGCGATCGCCTGATCAATCATGCGATCCGCCAGGCCTGCGAAGACAAACTGGGCGCCGATCAGCAACCGGCGTTTGTGCTGTATCTGGAGATCGACCCGCATCAGGTGGACGTCAACGTGCACCCCGCCAAACACGAAGTGCGTTTCCATCAGTCGCGTCTGGTGCATGACTTTATCTATCAGGGCGTGCTGAGCGTGCTACAACAGCAACTGGAAACGCCGCTGCCGCTGGATGATGAACCACAACCTGCATCGCGCGCCATCCCGGAAAACCGCGTAGCCGCAGGGCGTAATCATTTTGCAGAACCGGCAGTTCGTGAACCGGTAGCTCCACGCTACACTCCTGCGCCAGCATCAGGCAGTCGCCAGTCTGCTCCCTGGCCGAACGCGCAACCGGGCTACCAGAAACAGCAAGGCGAAGTGTATCGCCAGCTTTTGCAAACGCCTGCGCCGATGCTCAAACCAAAAGCGCCAGAACCGCAGGAACTTACGCTGGCATCGAATGGTCAAAGCTTTGGTCGGGTGTTGACTATCGTCAATTCCGACTGTGCGCTGCTGGAGCGTGACGGCAACATTTCACTTTTAGCCCTGGCGGTAGCGGAACGTTGGTTGCGTCAGATGCAACTGACGCCGGGTGAGGTGCCGGTTTGTGCCCAGCCGTTGCTTATTCCGTTGCGGCTAAAAGTCTCTGGCGAAGAAAAATCGGCATTAGAAAAAGCGCAGTCCGCTCTGGCGGAGTTAGGCATTGAATTTCAGTCTGATGCGCAGCATGTGACCATCAGAGCCGTGCCTTTACCCTTACGCCAACAAAATTTACAAATCTTGATTCCTGAACTGATAGGCTACTTGGCGAAGCAGTCCGTATTCGAACCTGGCAATATTGCGCAGTGGATTGCACGAAATCTGATGAGCGAACATGCACAGTGGTCAATGGCTCAGGCCATTACCCTGCTGGCGGATGTAGAACGGTTATGTCCGCAGCTTGTGAAAACGCCGCCGGGTGGTCTGTTACAATCTGTTGATTTACATCCGGCGATAAAAGCCCTGAAAGATGAGTGATATCAGTAAGGCGAGCCTGCCTAAGGCAATTTTTTTGATGGGGCCGACGGCCTCCGGTAAAACGGCGTTAGCCATTGAGCTGCGTAAAATTTTACCAGTAGAGTTGATAAGCGTTGATTCTGCCCTTATTTACAAAGGGATGGATATCGGGACGGCGAAGCCGAACGCTGAAGAGTTACTCGCCGCGCCGCACCGATTGCTGGATATTCGCGATCCGTCGCAGGCTTATTCGGCTGCTGATTTTCGTCGCGATGCGCTGGCGGAAATGGCCGATATCACGGCGGCGGGGCGAATCCCGCTGTTAGTGGGCGGTACTATGTTGTATTTCAAGGCGTTACTGGAGGGATTGTCGCCGCTACCGTCGGCGAACCCCGAAGTACGAGCCAGAATTGAGCAACAAGCGGCAGAGCAAGGTTGGGAGTCATTGCATCGTCAACTTCAGGAGATCGATCCTGTTGCGGCAGCAAGGATTCATCCAAATGATCCACAAAGGCTTTCCCGGGCACTGGAAGTTTTTTTCATTTCGGGTAAAACTTTAACGGAACTGACGCAAACGTCAGGAGACGCTCTACCGTATCAGGTGCATCAGTTCGCCATCGCCCCGGCGAGCCGTGAACTGCTCCATCAACGAATTGAGCAGCGTTTTCATCAGATGTTGGCTTCAGGTTTTGAAGCAGAAGTCCGGGCGCTTTTTGCCCGAGGAGATTTGCATACGGATTTGCCTTCCATTCGTTGCGTGGGTTATCGCCAGATGTGGTCTTACCTTGAAGGCGAAATCTCATACGATGAAATGGTTTATCGAGGTGTTTGCGCCACGAGACAGTTGGCGAAGCGGCAGATAACCTGGCTGCGTGGTTGGGAAGGGGTTCACTGGCTTGACAGTGAAAAACCAGAACAGGCGCGTGACGAAGTATTACAGGTTGTTGGTGCTATCGCAGGCTGAATGTGTACAATTGAGACGTATCGTGCGCAATTTTTTCAGAATCGAAAGGTTCAAAGTACAAATAAGCATATAAGGAAAAGAGAGAATGGCTAAGGGGCAATCTTTACAAGATCCGTTCCTGAACGCACTGCGTCGGGAACGTGTTCCAGTTTCTATTTATTTGGTGAATGGTATTAAGCTGCAAGGACAAATCGAGTCTTTTGATCAGTTCGTGATCCTGTTGAAAAACACGGTCAGCCAGATGGTTTATAAGCACGCGATTTCTACTGTTGTCCCGTCTCGCCCGGTTTCTCATCACAGTAACAACGCCGGTGGCGGTACTAGCAGTAACTATCATCATGGTAGCAGCGCGCAGAATACTTCCGCGCAACAGGACAGCGAAGAAACCGAATAAGGTTTCGGGCTGTTTTTTTTACACGGGGAGCCAGCGATCCTGCGTTCCCCGCTGATCTATTTAGAGGGTTTTACGCTTGTTTGACCGTTATGATGCTGGTGAGCAGGCGGTGCTGGTACACATCTATTTTACGCAAGACAAAGATATGGAAGACCTCCAGGAGTTTGAATCTCTGGTTTCTTCCGCCGGTGTCGAAGCATTGCAGGTGATTACCGGTAGCCGTAAAGCGCCGCACCCAAAGTATTTTGTAGGTGAAGGTAAAGCAGTTGAAATTGCGGAAGCTGTCAAAGCGACGGGTGCTTCGGTCGTTCTTTTTGACCATGCCCTGAGCCCAGCGCAAGAGCGTAACCTGGAGCGTTTGTGCGAGTGTCGTGTCATCGATCGCACCGGCCTTATTTTAGATATTTTCGCCCAACGTGCGCGTACCCATGAGGGTAAGTTGCAGGTTGAGCTGGCGCAGCTGCGCCATCTGGCTACGCGCCTGGTGCGTGGCTGGACCCACCTTGAAAGACAGAAAGGCGGGATTGGTTTGCGTGGTCCGGGTGAAACCCAGCTCGAAACCGACCGTCGTTTGTTGCGTAATCGCATCGTGCAGATACAGTCGCGCCTGGAAAGAGTTGAAAAGCAGCGTGAGCAGGGGCGGCAATCGCGTATCAAAGCCGACGTTCCTACTGTTTCGCTGGTGGGATATACCAACGCCGGTAAATCTACCCTTTTCAATCGCATCACCGAAGCGCGGGTCTACGCGGCAGACCAGTTGTTTGCCACCCTCGATCCGACGTTGCGGCGTATTGACGTCGCGGATGTCGGTGAAACCGTGCTGGCAGATACCGTAGGGTTTATTCGCCACTTGCCGCACGATCTGGTGGCGGCGTTTAAAGCCACGTTACAAGAGACGCGGCAAGCCACATTGCTGCTGCACGTCATTGATGCGGCAGATGTGCGTGTACAAGAAAACATCGAAGCGGTGAATACGGTTCTTGAAGAGATTGATGCTCACGAGATCCCAACCCTGCTGGTGATGAACAAGATCGATATGCTGGAAGATTTCGAACCGCGTATTGATCGGGACGAAGAGAACAAACCGATCCGTGTCTGGCTTTCTGCGCAGACCGGAGCGGGGATACCACAGCTTTTTCAGGCTTTGACGGAGCGGCTTTCCGGTGAGGTGGCGCAGCATACATTGCGTCTGCCGCCGCAGGAAGGGCGTCTGAGAAGTCGTTTTTATCAGCTTCAGGCAATAGAAAAAGAGTGGATGGAGGAGGACGGCAGTGTAAGTCTGCAAGTTCGTATGCCGATCGTTGACTGGCGTCGCCTCTGTAAACAAGAACCGGCGTTGATCGATTACCTGATCTAACCGGCAAAGCGTCTGAAGCGTGGAGTCATATCCTCTGGCGTCGAAAGACAACAGGGATCACCGCATAACAAATATGGAGCACAAACATGGCGTGGAATCAGCCCGGTAATAACGGACAAGACCGCGACCCGTGGGGAAGCAGCAAACCTGGCGGCAACTCTGAGGGAAATGGAAACAAAGGCGGTCGCGATCAAGGGCCACCTGATTTAGATGATATCTTCCGCAAACTGAGCAAAAAGCTCGGTGGTCTGGGCGGCGGTAAAGGCACTGGATCTGGCGGTGGCAGTTCATCGCAAGGCCCGCGCCCGCAGCTTGGCGGTCGTGTCGTTACCATCGCAGCGGCAGCGATTGTCATTATCTGGGCGGCCAGTGGTTTCTACACCATTAAAGAAGCCGAACGCGGCGTGGTAACACGCTTTGGTAAATTCAGCCATCTGGTTGAACCTGGTCTGAACTGGAAACCGACGTTTATCGACGAAGTTAAACCGGTGAACGTGGAAGCCGTGCGTGAACTGGCTGCTTCCGGTGTGATGCTGACGTCGGACGAAAACGTGGTACGCGTTGAGATGAACGTGCAGTACCGCGTCACCAATCCGGAAAAATACCTGTATAGCGTAACCAGCCCGGATGACAGTCTGCGCCAGGCTACCGACAGCGCCCTGCGTGGGGTTATCGGTAAATACACCATGGACCGCATTCTGACGGAAGGTCGTACCGTGATTCGTAGCGATACTCAGCGCGAACTGGAAGAGACGATTCGTCCGTATGACATGGGTATCACTCTGCTGGACGTCAACTTCCAGGCTGCTCGTCCGCCGGAAGAAGTAAAAGCAGCGTTTGACGATGCGATTGCCGCACGTGAAAACGAACAGCAATACATTCGTGAAGCAGAAGCGTATACCAACGAAGTTCAGCCGCGTGCGAACGGTCAGGCGCAACGTATCCTCGAAGAGGCGCGTGCGTACAAGGCTCAGACTATCCTGGAAGCCCAGGGTGAAGTCGCGCGCTTTGCTAAACTTCTGCCGGAATATAAAGCTGCGCCGGAAATTACTCGCGAGCGTCTGTATATCGAGACGATGGAAAAAGTGTTGGGCAACACCCGCAAAGTGCTGGTTAACGATAAAGGTGGCAACCTGATGGTTCTGCCGTTAGACCAGATGCTGAAAGGGGGTAACGCGCCAGCGGCGAAGAGCGACAACGGCGCCAGCAATCTGCTGCGTCTGCCGCCAGCCTCTTCCTCCACGACCAGTGGGGCAAGCAACACGTCGTCCACTAGTCAGGGCGATATTATGGACCAACGCCGCGCCAACGCGCAGCGTAACGACTACCAGCGTCAGGGGGAATAACGATGCGTAAGTCAGTTATCGCGATTATCATCATCGTGCTGGTAGTGCTTTACATGTCTGTCTTTGTCGTCAAAGAAGGTGAGCGCGGTATTACGCTGCGTTTTGGTAAGGTACTGCGTGACGATGACAACAAACCTCTGGTTTATGAGCCGGGTCTGCATTTCAAGATACCGTTCATTGAAACGGTGAAAATGCTCGATGCGCGTATTCAGACCATGGACAACCAGGCCGACCGCTTTGTGACCAAAGAGAAGAAAGACCTGATCGTCGACTCTTACATCAAATGGCGCATCAGCGATTTCAGCCGTTACTACCTGGCAACGGGTGGTGGCGACATTTCGCAAGCGGAAGTGCTATTGAAACGTAAGTTCTCTGACCGTCTGCGTTCTGAAATTGGTCGCCTGGACGTGAAAGACATTGTCACCGACTCCCGTGGTCGTCTGACTCTGGAAGTGCGTGACGCGCTGAACTCCGGTTCTGCGGGTACTGAAGATGAAGTCACTACCCCAGCAGCGGATAACGCCATTGCCGAAGCGGCAGAGCGTGTAACGGCTGAGACGAAGGGCAAAGTTCCGGTCATCAACCCGAACAGTATGGCGGCGCTGGGTATTGAAGTTGTCGATGTGCGTATTAAGCAGATCAACCTGCCGACCGAAGTGTCTGAGGCGATCTACAACCGTATGCGCGCCGAGCGTGAAGCGGTAGCGCGTCGCCATCGTTCACAAGGTCAGGAAGAAGCGGAAAAATTGCGCGCAACTGCCGACTATGAAGTGACAAGAACGCTGGCAGAAGCAGAGCGTCAGGGTCGCATCATGCGCGGTGAAGGTGACGCAGAAGCTGCCAAATTGTTTGCTGATGCATTCAGCAAAGATCCGGACTTCTACGCATTCATCCGTAGCCTGCGTGCTTATGAGAACAGCTTCTCTGGCAATCAGGACGTGATGGTCATGAGCCCGGACAGCGATTTCTTCCGCTACATGAAGACGCCGACTTCCGCAACGCGTTAAGATAACGACTGCGGTACAGGTCAATAAAGCCACCGCATCCTCAGGGATGTCGGTGGTTTTCTTTTTCTATAAGGACAATGAATGAATTCGACAATCTGGCTGGCGCTTGCTCTGGTTTTGGTGCTGGAAGGTTTAGGACCGATGCTTTACCCGCAGGCGTGGAAGAAGATGATCTCTGCGATGACCAATTTACCCGATAATATTTTACGTCGTTTTGGTGGTGGACTTGTGGTTGCGGGCGTTGTGGTCTACTACATGTTGAGGAAAACGATTGGCTGAACAAAAAATAGACTGATTAAGGTCATTTTTGGATGCAAAAAGTGCTGTAACTCTGAAAAAGCGATGGTAGAATCCATTTTTAAGCAAACGGTGATTTTGAAAAATGGGTAACAACGTCGTCGTACTGGGCACCCAATGGGGTGACGAAGGTAAAGGTAAGATCGTCGATCTTCTGACTGAACGGGCTAAATATGTTGTACGCTACCAGGGCGGTCACAACGCAGGCCATACTCTCGTAATCAACGGTGAAAAAACCGTTCTCCATCTTATTCCATCAGGTATTCTCCGCGAGAATGTAACCAGCATCATCGGTAACGGTGTTGTGCTGTCTCCGGCCGCGCTGATGAAAGAGATGAAAGAACTGGAAGACCGTGGCATCCCCGTTCGTGAGCGTCTGCTGCTGTCTGAAGCATGTCCGCTGATCCTTGATTATCACGTTGCGCTGGATAACGCGCGTGAGAAAGCGCGTGGCGCGAAAGCGATCGGCACCACCGGTCGTGGTATCGGGCCTGCTTATGAAGATAAAGTAGCACGTCGCGGTCTGCGTGTTGGCGACCTTTTCGACAAAGAAACCTTCGCTGAAAAACTGAAAGAAGTGATGGAATATCACAACTTCCAGTTGGTTAACTACTACAAAGTTGAAGCGGTTGATTACCAGAAAGTTCTGGATGATACGATGGCTGTTGCCGACATCCTGACTTCTATGGTGGTTGACGTTTCTGACCTGCTCGACCAGGCGCGTCAGCGTGGCGATTTCGTCATGTTCGAA
The DNA here is from genome assembly GCF_916618735.1 of Escherichia sp. Marseille-Q3837. Taxonomy (NCBI): domain Bacteria; kingdom Pseudomonadati; phylum Pseudomonadota; class Gammaproteobacteria; order Enterobacterales; family Enterobacteriaceae; genus Escherichia; species Escherichia sp. Marseille-Q3837. The sequence goes on from NZ_CAKAKC010000001.1 coordinate 1,423,032, forward strand.
GGTGCGCAGGGTACGCTGCTGGATATCGACCACGGTACTTATCCGTACGTAACTTCTTCCAACACCACTGCTGGTGGCGTGGCGACCGGTTCCGGCCTGGGCCCGCGTTATGTTGATTACGTTCTGGGTATCCTCAAAGCTTACTCCACTCGTGTAGGTGCAGGTCCGTTCCCGACCGAACTGTTTGATGAAACTGGCGAGTTCCTCTGCAAGCAGGGTAACGAATTCGGCGCAACTACGGGTCGTCGTCGTCGTACCGGCTGGCTGGACACCGTTGCCGTTCGTCGTGCGGTACAACTGAACTCCCTGTCTGGCTTCTGCCTGACTAAACTGGACGTTCTGGATGGCCTGAAAGAGGTGAAACTCTGCGTGGCTTACCGTATGCCGGATGGTCGTGAAGTGACTACCACTCCGCTGGCAGCTGACGACTGGAAAGGTGTAGAGCCGATTTACGAAACCATGCCGGGCTGGTCTGAATCCACCTTTGGCGTGAAAGATCGTAGCGGCCTGCCGCAGGCGGCGCTGAACTACATCAAGCGCATTGAAGAGCTGACCGGTGTGCCGATCGATATCATCTCTACCGGTCCGGATCGTACTGAAACCATGATTCTGCGCGACCCGTTCGACGCGTAATCCTGGTACGCCTGGCAGATATTTTGCCTGCCGGGCTAACAGTGTGATACATTGCTGTGTCGGGTAAGCCATTATGCTATCCGACACAGTGTTAAATCCTCGCTTTTTTCCTTCCCCAAACTGAAATAAATTAGCGACACAGCTTGTGGCTGGTTTATCATCAATGTAAATGTATTTTTTCCCGATTTCCCTTTTGAGGTTGATGTGCAGTTAACGAGTTTCACTGATTACGGATTACGTGCGCTGATCTACATGGCGTCATTGCCAGAAGGGCGGATGACCAGTATTTCTGAAGTGACTGACGTCTACGGCGTCTCCCGTAATCATATGGTCAAAATAATCAATCAACTTAGTCGTGCCGGCTACGTGACTGCTGTTCGTGGAAAAAATGGCGGCATTCGCCTGGGTAAACCGGCGAGTGCGATACGTATTGGTGATGTGGTGCGCGAGCTGGAACCCTTATCGCTGGTGAATTGCAGCAGTGAGTTTTGCCACATTACACCTGCCTGTCGGTTGAAACAGGCACTTTCTAAGGCCGTGCAAAGTTTTCTTACGGAACTGGATAACTACACGCTTGCCGATTTGGTTGAAGAGAATCAACCGCTTTATAAATTATTGCTGGTGGAGTGACGAAAATCTTCATCAGAGATGACAACGGAGGAACCGAGATGTCACAAGATCCTTTCCAGGAACGCGAAGCTGAAAAATACGCGAATCCCATCCCTAGCCGGGAATTTATCCTCGAACATTTAACCAAACGTGAAAAACCGGCCAGCCGTGATGAGCTGGCTGTAGAACTGCACATTGAAGGCGAAGAGCAGCTTGAAGGCCTGCGTCGCCGCCTGCGCGCGATGGAGCGCGACGGTCAACTGGTCTTCACTCGCCGTCAGTGCTATGCGCTGCCGGAACGCCTCGATCTGGTGAAAGGTACAGTTATTGGTCACCGTGATGGCTACGGCTTTCTGCGGGTTGAAGGACGTAAAGATGATTTGTATCTCTCCAGCGAGCAGATGAAAACCTGCATTCATGGCGATCAGGTGCTGGCGCAGCCGCTGGGCGCTGACCGTAAAGGCCGCCGTGAAGCGCGTATTGTCCGTGTACTGGTGCCAAAAACCAGCCAGATTGTTGGTCGCTACTTTACCGAAGCGGGCGTCGGCTTTGTGGTTCCTGACGACAGCCGTTTGAGCTTCGATATCTTAATCCCGCCAGATCAGATCATGGGCGCGCGGATGGGCTTTGTGGTGGTGGTCGAACTGACCCAACGCCCGACTCGTCGTACCAAAGCGGTGGGTAAAATCGTCGAGGTGCTTGGCGATAATATGGGCACCGGCATGGCGGTTGATATCGCTCTGCGCACCCATGAAATCCCGTACATCTGGCCACAGGCTGTTGAGCAACAGGTTGCCGGACTGAAAGAAGAAGTGCCGGAAGAAGCAAAAGCAGGCCGTGTCGATCTGCGCGATTTACCGCTGGTCACCATTGATGGCGAAGACGCCCGCGACTTTGACGATGCAGTTTACTGCGAGAAAAAACGCGGCGGCGGCTGGCGTTTATGGGTCGCAATTGCCGATGTCAGCTACTATGTGCGTCCGCCAACGCCGCTGGACAGAGAAGCGCGTAACCGTGGTACGTCGGTGTACTTCCCGTCGCAGGTTATCCCGATGCTGCCGGAAGTGCTCTCTAACGGCCTGTGTTCGCTCAACCCACAGGTAGACCGCCTGTGTATGGTGTGCGAGATGACCATTTCGTCGAAAGGTCGCCTGACTGGCTACAAATTCTACGAAGCGGTGATGAGCTCTCACGCGCGCCTGACCTACACCAAAGTCTGGCATATTCTGCAGGGCGATCAGGATCTGCGCGAGCAGTACGCACCGCTGGTTAAGCATCTCGAAGAGTTGCATAACCTCTATAAAGTGCTGGATAAAGCCCGTGAAGAACGCGGCGGGATCTCGTTTGAGAGCGAAGAAGCGAAGTTCATTTTCAACGCTGAACGCCGTATTGAACGTATCGAACAGACTCAGCGTAACGACGCGCACAAATTAATTGAAGAGTGTATGATCCTGGCGAATATCTCGGCGGCACGTTTCGTTGAGAAAGCCAAAGAACCCGCACTGTTCCGTATACACGACAAGCCGAGCACCGAAGCGATTACCTCTTTCCGTTCAGTGCTGGCGGAGCTGGGGCTGGAACTGCCGGGCGGTAACAAGCCAGAACCGCGCGACTACGCGGAACTGCTGGAGTCGGTTGCCGATCGTCCTGACGCAGAAATGCTGCAAACCATGCTGCTGCGTTCAATGAAACAGGCGATTTATGATCCGGAAAATCGTGGTCACTTCGGCCTGGCATTGCAGTCCTATGCGCACTTTACTTCGCCGATTCGTCGTTATCCTGACCTGACGCTGCACCGCGCCATTAAGTATCTGCTGGCGAAAGAGCAGGGGCATCAGGGCAACACCACTGAAACTGGCGGCTACCATTATTCGATGGAAGAGATGCTGCAACTGGGTCAGCACTGTTCGATGGCGGAACGTCGTGCCGACGAAGCAACGCGCGATGTGGCTGACTGGCTGAAGTGTGACTTCATGCTCGATCAGGTTGGTAACGTCTTTAAAGGTGTAATTTCCAGCGTCACAGGCTTCGGTTTCTTTGTTCGTCTGGATGACTTATTCATCGATGGTCTGGTTCACGTCTCTTCGCTGGACAACGACTACTATCGCTTTGATCAAGTCGGACAACGCCTGATGGGCGAATCCAGCGGCCAGACTTATCGCCTGGGCGACCGCGTGGAAGTTCGCGTCGAAGCGGTTAATATGGACGAGCGCAAAATCGACTTTAGCCTGATCTCCAGCGAACGTGCACCGCGCAACGTCGGTAAAACGGCGCGCGAGAAAGCCAAAAAAGGCGATGCAGGCAAAAAAGGCGGTAAGCGTCGTCAGGTCGGCAAAAAGGTAAACTTTGAGCCAGACAGCGCCTTCCGTGGTGAGAAAAAAGCGAAGCCGAAAGCGGCGAAGAAAGACGCGAAAAAAGCGAAGAAGCCATCGGCTAAAACGCAGAAAATAGCCGCTGCAACCAAAGCGAAGCGTGCGGCGAAGAAAAAAGTGGCAGAGTGATCATTACCCTCTTCAAACAGAAGAGGGTTAGTATTATGACCAACGCAAAAATTCACTCGGACAGTCCCCTCGCCCCTTTGGGGAGAGGGTTAGGGTGAGGGGAACAGGCCAGCACTGGCGCGTATAATTGCCCTCACCTGGGCCCATTCGCCTTCCAGGGGGAGAAAACCGTGCCCACGTTAACGAGTGAACTTGTTTGTCAGCAATCTCGCTCTCTTCAAAAAGAAGAGGGTGAATTATCCGTAGGCCAGATAAGCGTAGCGCATCAGGCAAAACGTAAACAACGAGTACATTAATGAGCGAAATGATTTACGGCATCCACGCAGTGCAGGCCCTGCTGGAGCGCGCCCCTGAACGTTTTCAGGAAGTCTTTATTTTAAAAGGCCGTGAAGATAAACGTCTGTTGCCGCTGATTCACGCCCTTGAGTCCCAGGGCGTGGTTATCCAGCTGGCAAACCGCCAATATCTCGACGAGAAAAGCGACGGTGCCGTGCATCAGGGCATTATCGCCCGTGTGAAGCCAGGACGGCAGTATCAGGAAAACGATCTGCCAGATCTGATTGCTTCGCTCGATCAGCCGTTCCTGCTGATCCTCGACGGCGTAACCGATCCGCATAACCTTGGTGCGTGCCTGCGTAGCGCGGATGCCGCTGGCGTTCATGCAGTGATTGTGCCGAAAGATCGCTCCGCTCAACTCAACGCCACGGCGAAAAAAGTGGCCTGTGGTGCGGCAGAAAGCGTTCCGCTGATTCGGGTGACTAACCTGGCGCGCACTATGCGTATGTTGCAGGAAGAGAATATCTGGATCGTCGGTACGGCAGGTGAAGCGGATCATACGCTTTATCAGAGCAAAATGACCGGGCGCCTGGCGCTGGTGATGGGCGCGGAAGGTGAAGGTATGCGTCGCCTGACCCGTGAACATTGCGATGAACTGATTAGTATTCCGATGGCAGGTAGCGTTTCTTCCCTGAACGTTTCGGTTGCGACCGGAATTTGCTTATTTGAAGCAGTTCGCCAGCGTAGCTAATTTCTCTGAATTATAAAAAACCATCCATATTTGGATGGTTTTTTTTTATCTATAGCTGGTAAGATAATTACGCTCTATAAATATTCATTTTATTAATAATTAAATTTAATTTATATGGAATAATATATGACATGGAATCCGTTGGCGCTGGCGACGGCGCTGCAAACTGTACCTGAACAAAATATTGATGTAACAAATGGCGAGAACGCATTAATTATTAAAATGAATGATTATGGCGATTTGCAAATCAATATTCTTTTTACTTCTCGCCAGATGATTATCGAAACCTTTATTTGTCCGGTAAGTAGTATCAGCAATCCAGATGAATTTAATACCTTCTTATTAAGAAATCAGAAGATGATGCCGCTGTCATCGGTAGGGATCTCCAGTGTGCAACAGGAAGAGTATTACATCGTTTTCGGGGCGTTATCGCTTAAATCTTCCCTTGACGACATCCTGCTGGAGATAACCACGCTGGTGGATAACGCATTGGATCTGGCTGAAATTACTGAAGAATATTCACACTAATTACAAGGATTCGTATTTATGGGGATTTTAAAAAGTTTATTTACGCTGGGGAAATCATTTATCGCGCAGGCGGAAGAGTCCATTGAAGAAACCCAGGGTGTGCGGATGCTGGAACAACATATTCGCGACGCTAAAGCTGAACTGGATAAAGCCGGGAAATCTCGCGTCGATCTGCTGGCACGAGTGAAATTAAGCAACGACAAACTGAAAGACTTACGTGCACGTAAAGCGGGTCTGGAAGCCCGTGCGCTGGAAGCGTTAAGTAAGAACGTTAATCCATCGTTGATTAATGAAGTTGCTGAAGAAATCGCGCGTCTTGAGAATCTTATTACCGCTGAAGAACAAGTATTGTCGAATCTGGAAGTTTCCCGCGATGGCGTGGAAAAAGCGGTTGCGGCGACGGCACAGCGTATCGCTCAGTTTGAGCAGCAAATGGAAGTTGTTAAGGCCACTGAAGCTATGCAACGTGCGCAGCAGGCTGTGACGACATCTACAGTTGGCGCGTCTTCCAGCGTTTCGACAGCGGCAGAATCCTTAAAACGCCTGCAAACGCGTCAGGCCGAACGTCAGGCTCGTCTGGATGCTGCCGCACAGCTGGAGAAAGTCGCAGACGGTCGCGACCTCGATGAAAAGCTGGCGGAAGCCGGAATTGGCGGCACCAATAAAAGCAGTGCCCAGGATGTGCTGGCAAGACTGCAACGCCAACAGGGTGAGTAATTTTTTTGCCAGCCTCACTGCAAGGCTGGCAACTATTTTAAGGATAAAATATGTCTGGTTTTTTCCAGCGCCTGTTTGGCAAGGATGATAAGCCTGCTATTAATCGTGGTCCGCTGGGACTCCACCTCAATAGTGGCTTTACGCTCGACACGTTAGCGTTTCGTTTGCTGGAAGAGGCATTACTGATCGAGTTACCGGGTGAAGAATATACCGTGGCCGCCGTCAGCCGCATCGATCTGGGCGGCGGTAGTCAGATTTTTCGCTATTACACTTCCGGCGATGAATTTCTGCAAATCAACACCACCGGCGGCGAAAATATTGATGACATTGATGATATCAAGCTCTTTGTCTATGAAGAGAGCTACGGTATCAGCAAAGAAAGCCACTGGCGCGAGGCGATCAACGCCAAAGCGATGGGGGCGATAACCTTAAACTGGCAGGAAAAACGCTGGCAGCGATTTTTTAACAGTGAAGAACCGGGAAATATTGAACCCGTTTACATGCTGGAAAAAGTAGAAAATCAAAACCATGCCAAATGGGAAGTGCATAATTTTACTATGGGTTACCAGCGGCAGGTGACCGAAGATACCTGTGAATATTTGCTGTTAAATGGTGAGGAATCTTTTAACGACCTCGGTGAACCGGAGTGGTTATTTTCTCGCGCGCTGGGTGTCGATATCCCACTGACATCACTTCATATTATTGGTTAATTACAGGGACGTTTACAATGCATATACTGGATTCACTCCTCGCTTTTAGCGCCTATTTTTTTATCGGCGTAGCTATGGTGATTATCTTTCTTTTTATCTATTCCAAAATTACTCCGCATAATGAATGGCAGTTGATCAAGAATAATAACACTGCGGCGTCGCTGGCGTTCAGCGGCACGTTGTTGGGTTACGTTATTCCATTATCCAGTGCGGCAATCAATGCGGTGAGTATTCCAGATTATTTTGCCTGGGGCGGAATCGCACTGGTAATTCAGTTACTCGTTTTTGCTGGCGTCAGACTTTATATGCCGGCATTAAGCGATAAAATTATTAATCACAACACTGCGGCAGGAATGTTTATGGGAACCGCCGCGCTGGCTGGCGGTATTTTTAACGCAGCTTGTATGACATGGTAATGGACGATCATGGCCAGAAAACGCAAATCAAGAAATAACAGTAAAATTGGTCACGGAGCGATCAGTCGCATTGGTAGACCGAATAATCCTTTTGAACCGCGTCGCAATCGCTACGCACAAAAATACTTAACGTTGGCGCTAATGGGCGGTGCCGCTTTTTTCGTATTGAAAGGTTGTGCCGATAGCGGCGATGTCGATAACGACGGCGACGGAACGTTTTATTCGACAGTGCAGGATTGTATTGATGACGGTAATAATTCAGACATCTGTGCGCATGGCTGGAACAACGCCAAAGCGGCGTTTTATGCCGATGTTCCGAAGAATATGACTCAGCAGAATTGTCAGTCTAAGTATGAAAATTGTTACTACGACAACGTTGAACAGAGTTGGATCCCGGTAATATCTGGATTTTTATTAAGCCGGGTTATTCGTAAAGATCGCGATGAGCAGTTTGTTTATAACAGCGGCGGTTCCTCTTATGCTTCGCGCCCCGTCTGGCGCAGCACTTCCGGTGATTACTCCTGGCGCTCCGGTTCTGGCAAAAAAGAGTCTTACTCCTCGGGCAGCTTTACCACCAGAAAAGCCTCAACGGTTTCGCGCGGCGGCTATGGTCGCTCCTCCAGCGCCCGTGGGCATTGGGGAGGCTAATCATGCTGAGACATAACGTCCCTGTGCGGCAGGATCTTGACCAGATCGCCGCCGACAACGGTTTCGACTTTCATATCATCGATAATGAGATCTATTGGGATGAGAGTCGAGCCTATCGCTTTACTCTGCGCCAGATTGAAGAGCAGATCGAAAAACCAACCGCAGAGTTACATCAGATGTGCCTTGAGGTGGTGGAGCGTGCGGTTAAAGATGAACAGATCCTGACGCAACTGGCGATCCCGCCGTTGCACTGGGATGTGATCGCTGAAAGCTGGCGGGCGCGCGATCCTTCGCTGTATGGTCGGATGGATTTTGCCTGGTGTGGTAATGCGCCGGTGAAGCTGCTTGAGTACAACGCCGATACGCCGACTTCGTTGTATGAGTCGGCATATTTCCAGTGGCTATGGCTGGAGGATGCGCGGCGCAGCGGCGTTATTCCACGTGACGCCGATCAGTACAATGCCATTCAGGAACGCCTCATCTCGCGCTTTAGTGAACTTTACAGTCGGGAGCCGTTTTATTTTTGCTGCTGTCAGGACACCGATGAAGACAGGAGTACCGTGCTGTACTTGCAGGACTGCGCCCAGCAGGCAGGGCAGGAGTCGCGGTTTATCTACATTGAAGATCTTGGCCTGGGCGTCGGCGGCGTGCTGACCGATCTTGATGATAACGTCATCCAGCGTGCATTTAAGCTGTATCCGCTGGAGTGGATGATGCGTGACGATAACGGTCCTCTGCTGCGCAAGCGCCGTGAGCAATGGGTGGAGCCGCTATGGAAAAGCATATTGAGCAATAAAGGGTTAATGCCGTTGCTTTGGCGCTTCTTCCCTGGTCATCCTAACCTTCTGGCCTCCTGGTTTGAGGGCGAAAAACCGCAGATTGCCGCTGGCGAAAGTTATGTGCGTAAACCGATCTACTCGCGCGAAGGCGGCAACGTCACCATTTTCAACGGTCAGAATGATGTCGTTGACCATGCTGATGGTGATTACGCCGATGAACCGATGATCTACCAGGCATTTCAACCGCTGCCGCGTTTTGGCGATAGCTACACACTGATTGGTAGCTGGATTGTCGATGATGAAGCGTGCGGAATGGGTATTCGCGAAGATAACACGCTGATCACTAAAGACACTTCGCGTTTTGTTCCGCATTACATTGCGGGTTAAGAATGTTTTAGCAATCTCTTTCTGTCAGGAATCCGTGGCAGTGACCATACTAATGGTGACTGCCATTGATGGAGGGAGACACAGTGCACTGGCAAACTCACACCGTTTTCAATCAACCTATACCATTAAATAACAGCAACTTATACCTGTCTGATGGCGCGCTCTGTGAAGCGGTAACGCGTGAAGGTGCTGGCTGGGATAGCGATTTTCTTGCCAGTATTGGTCAGCAGTTAGGAACGGCTGAATCCCTTGAACTGGGGCGGCTGGCAAATGTGAATCCGCCTGAATTGTTGCGCTATGACGCGCAGGGGCGCCGTCTGGACGATGTGCGTTTTCATCCTGCATGGCACCTGCTGATGCAGGCGCTATGTACTAATCGGGTACACAATCTGGCCTGGGAAGAAGACGCTCGCTCCGGCGCATTTGTGGCGCGGGCGGCGCGTTTCATGTTACATGCGCAGGTTGAGGCTGGGTCGTTATGCCCGATAACGATGACCTTTGCCGCCACGCCATTGTTGTTACAGATGCTACCCGCGCCGTTTCAGGACTGGACCACGCCACTGTTGAGCGATCGCTACGATTCCCACTTATTGCCAGGCGGGCAAAAACGCGGCCTGTTGATTGGCATGGGAATGACGGAAAAGCAGGGCGGCTCTGATGTTATGAGTAATACCACACGGGCAGAGCGTCTGGAAGATGGCTCTTATCGGCTGGTGGGGCATAAATGGTTTTTCTCGGTGCCGCAAAGCGATGCGCATCTGGTGCTGGCGCAGACCACGGGCGGTCTGTCCTGCTTTTTTGTGCCGCGATTTTTGCCTGACGGGCAACGCAATGCGATTCGCCTCGAGCGGCTGAAAGATAAGCTGGGTAATCGCTCTAACGCCAGTTGCGAAGTGGAGTTTCAGGACGCCATTGGCTGGTTGTTGGGGCAGGAAGGAGAAGGTATTCGCCTGATCCTGAAAATGGGCGGGATGACGCGTTTTGATTGCGCCCTGGGTAGCCATGCTATGATGCGCCGTGCATTCTCGCTGGCGATTTATCATGCACATCAACGCCATGTTTTTGGTAATCCATTGATCCAACAGCCTCTGATGCGTCATGTCTTAAGTCGTATGGCGCTTCAGCTTGAAGGGCAAACGGCATTGCTGTTTCGTCTGGCGCGGGCGTGGGATCGACGCGCCGATGCCAAAGAAGCCCTGTGGGCGCGCTTATTCACCCCAACGGCGAAGTTTGTGATTTGCAAAAGTGGTATTCCGTTTGTGGCTGAAGCGATGGAAGTGCTGGGCGGAATTGGCTATTGCGAGGAGAGCGAGCTGCCGCGTCTTTATCGGGAGATGCCGGTAAACAGTATTTGGGAAGGTTCTGGCAACATCATGTGTCTGGATGTGCTGCGCGTTCTCAATAAGCAGGCGGGCGTATACGACTTACTGTCGGAAGCGTTTATGGAAGTGAAAGGGCAAGATCGTTATTTTGATCGTGCGGTTCGTCGATTACAGCAGCAACTGCGCAAACCTACTGAAGAGCTTGGGCGAGAAATCACTCATCAGCTATTCCTGCTGGGTTGTGGCGCACAAATGTTGAAATATGCTTCACCGCCAATGGCACAGGCGTGGTGTCAGATAATGTTAGATACGCGCGGTGGCGTGCGGGTGTCAGAGCAGATCCAGAATGATTTATTACTGCGGGCGACGGGAGGCGTGTTTTTGTAAGCGAGTACGCCTGATACGACGCTGGCGCGTCTTATCTTAGGATCTGTAGGCCGGATAAGGCGCAGGCGCCGCATCCGGCATTGTTTATTCGATGTTGATGACATTCATGCATACAGTATCGCCTGTACGCGCCAGTTATCGGGCTGCTGGTCTTCGTACATGGTAATAATGCGATACCATGATGCCCCCTGTTCATCGGCCTTTAACGCCACGATACGTTCCACGTCCTGCGGATCCCCTGAAATATTGTTAACCGAGATCTGACCTATTTCATTCAGGCCCGTCACGCAGTCAGCACTGGCGAATTCTGCAGACTGTGCCGTGGCGCTCGCAGGATAAGTCACTAATTGTAGCGAGGGTGAGGCAAGTAATTGTTTCATCGTCAGCTCCATTTTTCGTTTCCCCACATGATGCAGGGCATTCCATCGCGGTAATAAACGCCCGAGCTTCCAGCCGGTAATTTATTGTGCACAGGTAAACGCATAGGGACGCAAAGCAATGTAAAGCTGGCTATGTAAGTTGTCTGATTTATTTACGGTATATACTCGTCATACTTCAAGTTGCATGTGCTGCGCCTGCGTTCACTCACCCCAGTCACTTACTTATGTAAGCTCCTGGGGATTCACTCACTTGTCGCGTTACTCGGCCTGAGGCCTCGCCCTTTCAGGGCCAACGCAAGCGTTGTTCAAAACGCCCCTGCCATTTTGTCCTGCAACTCGAATTATTTAGAGTATAAAATGGCTTGTGAATACCACTGTCCTGTCACGATGGTTTCATCCACCATGACGACAACGTAATAATCAGCTTTTGCAGCGACAGCTTTCGCTCTGATTTCTGCTAATGCGTCATCCGGAGAGCCCCGAACCATCGTGCTTACGCTACCTATTCGCTGCAACCCCTGGGTTTGGTCGCGGCGAATCTCTTGCGGATGATCCGTTACTGGCGGCGCTGGCTGTGGCGTACCTTGCAGTGCGCTACAGGCGCTTAACATCAACACCAATAATAAACTGGCAAACCGGGAAATAACGCTATTACGTTTCCTGCTAACCATAGTGTAGTGCCTTATTAATTTAACTTTGGGGGAATGTTCCCGAATTGTTACCTGGTACGCGATTTTCGAATGAAAACTTAGCGAAAGCGTAATCCACATCTCAACATTATGAACTAATACTGCCAGCAGAAACTTGTGCTAAGGATTTGTTCATGTCATACCAGACCCAAAGGAGAAATAGATGATTGAATTAGAATCGCGCGTGCTGGCAGATATTCCCGTTCTTCACGCTTATCCCACAGGGCAAAAAGAAACACCGTTACCATGCGTGATTTTTTATCACGGTTTTACTTCATCCAGCCTGGTGTATAGCTATTTTGCCGTCGCGTTGGCACAGGCTGGTTTGCGGGTGATTATGCCGGATGCGCCCGATCACGGTAGCCGTTTTAGTGGCGACGCACCGCGACGGTTAAATCAATTCTGGCAAATCTTGCTACAAAGTATGCAGGAATTCACTACCTTACGTGCGGCAATAGCCGAAGAAAAATGGCTGCTTGATGAACGCCTGGCGGTTGGTGGCGCATCGATGGGCGCGATGACGGCGCTGGGGATTGCCGCTCGCCACCCCACGGTGAAATGTACCGCCAGCATGATGGGATCGGGCTATTTCTCATCGCTTGCCCGTTCTCTGTTTCCGCCGCTAATACCCGAAACCGCAGCACAGCAGAATGAATTTAATAACATTATCGCGCCACTGTTGGAGTGGGAAGCAACAAACCACCTGGAACAACTCGGGGACAGGCCGCTCCTGCTGTGGCATGGCCTTGACGACGACGTCGTGCCTGCCGACGAATCACTACGTTTGCAGCAGGCATTAAGAGAAACGGGACGGGATAAACAGTTAACCTGTTCATGGCAGCCAGGCGTGCGCCACCGTATTACACCTGAGGCGTTAGATACCGCCGTGACATTTTTCCGGCAGCATCTTTAAACACGCAGAATGCTGACCCCTTGCGCTTCCAGTTGTTGCAGGATTTCCGGGTTAGCATTTTTGCCGGTGATCAGCATATCGATTTGATCGGCACGGCTAAAGAGCATCCCCGCACGTTCGCCAATCTTACTGCTATCGACCAGCACCACCAGTTTCCCTACCACGCTCAGCATCTTCTGCTCTGCCATTGCTGTCAGCATATCGGTTTTATATAACCCTTCTGCGGTCAGCCCTTTGCCACTGGTAAACATCCAGTGCCCGGCATAGAGACTATTTTCGCTGCCCTGTGGACTTAAGGTGATGGACTGACTTTTGTTATATTGCCCGCCCATGATGATCACGCTTTCATGTTCCTGATCGATCAGGTAATTCGCCAGAGGTAGGTAATTAGTGATGATTTGCACCGGCTTGCCACACATTTCCCGTCCGAGCAGGAACGCGGTGGAACCGCAGTTAATGACCACGCTTTCGCCTGGGTTGACCAGTTGTGAGGCCGCTTTGGCGATACGTACCTTTTCATCGTGATTTTGCGCCTGATGCAGATTCATCGGCGTCCAGCGCGGTCGCTGCTGGGTAATCGCTTCTGCGCCATTGCGCACTTTTTTCAGTTTGCCGCTTTCGTCGAGTTTATTGATATCGCGTCGCGCGGTAGCAGGGGAAATTCCCAGACGCTCAACGACTTTCTCAACAGTCACAAAGCCCAGTTGTGCGAGCATTTCCAGGAGAATTTGATGTCTTTGTGCTTCAGTCATGAGCTATTCCGATAAAATTTGATTTTTTTAGATGATATTTGAAATAGCCAGAAAATACTACGCCGGATAGCGCGAACATCTTTACGCTATCCGGTATAAGCGACAGATTACAGGAACGATTTGAACGGCAGATCCGGTTCAATGGTGAAGCAATCGTCAAAACCGCGCGGATAATGGTACTCGAAGTTGTCTTTATCCAGCGGCCATGTGAACTTGCCGCCAACCTGCCAGATAAACGGCTTGAAGCCATACTTCAGACGATCTTTTTTCATCTCCCACAGCACGCGGATCTCTTGCGGATCGGCCTGGAAGTTTGACCAGATATCGTGGTGGAACGGGATAACCACTTTCGCATTAAGGGCTTCACCCATACGCAGCATATCGGCACTGGTCATTTTGTCGGTAATACCGCGCGGGTTCTCACCGTACGAGCCTAACGCCACATCGATCTGATGCTCGTTACCATGTTTCGCATAGTAGTTAGAGTAGTGGGAATCGCCACTGTGATACAGGGAGCCGCCAGGCGTTTTGAACAGGTAGTTCACCGCGCGATCGTCCATGCCGTCCGGCAGTACGCCAGCCGCTTTTTGATCCGCAGGCAGAGTGATCAGTGCAGTACGGTCGAAAGCGTCAAGCGCATGAATTTCAATGTCTTTCACTTTTACTACATCGCCCGGTTTGACCACGATGCAACGTTCTTTCGGCACGCCCCAGCCAATCCATAAATCCACGCAGGTTTTCGGCCCGATAAACGGTACGTCATCAGCGCAGTTCTGCATCACGGCGGCTGCCACGTTCACGTCGATATGATCGTTGTGATCGTGAGTCGCCAGCACCGCGTCGATCTGGCGAATCGCAAACGGATCAAGAACAAACGGCGTGGTACGCAGGTTTGGTTGCAGTTTTTTCACGCCCGCCATGCGCTGCATCTGGTGACCCTGTTTCATCAGCGGGTTGCCGTGACTTTGTTTGCCAGTACCGCACCAGAAATCGACGCAAACGTTGGTGCCACCTTCTGATTTCAACCAGATCCCGGTACAGCCGAGCCACCACATCGCGAATGTGCCTGGTGCGACCTGCTCCTGTTCAATTTCTTCATTCAGCCAGCTACCCCACTCCGGGAAAGTACTCAGGATCCAGGATTCACGGGTGATACTTTTCACTTTACTCATCGCCATTTACCTTCATGATGGTTCAATTTGAATCAATAATTGATTGGTTTTGATTAATCCTGACACTATTTTTTCAGGAAGGCAATGACCATTTTTTGACTTTCGGCCTGGTGAGTTGTTGTGAATTTTGGCTGTGGAAAGATTTAATGGAATGTGTAATCAAATTAACTGAATGAATTTAAATGATTAATTGTTTCTTTATGTGAATCACATACTTTCGTTGTGGAATTATTTGCGTGCCGCGTCACATTTAATCATAAATAATCTTGTTGTGATTACTTTTGAAAATTAGAGTGAGTGCACAACATTCCGGGTGTGTGGAATACCCGGTTACCTCTTCTTCAGGAGATCGTTATGGAGATCCTCTACAACATCTTTACCGTGTTTTTTAACCAGGTCATGACCAATGCCCCGTTACTGCTGGGTATTGTGACCTGTCTGGGCTATATCCTGCTGCGCAAAAGTGTCAGCGTGATTATCAAAGGTACGATTAAAACCATTATTGGTTTCATGTTGTTGCAGGCAGGGTCCGGCATCCTGACCAGCACCTTCAAACCGGTGGTGGCGAAAATGTCGGAAGTTTATGGCATTAACGGTGCGATTTCAGATACCTATGCCTCAATGATGGCCACTATCGAGCGTATGGGCGATGCCTATAGCTGGGTGGGGTACGCGGTGCTGTTGGCTCTGGCGTTGAACATCTGTTATGTGCTGCTGCGTCGTATTACCGGCATTCGCACCATCATGCTGACCGGCCACATTATGTTCCAGCAGGCCGGGCTGATTGCCGTTACGTTGTTTATTTTCGGCTACTCCATGTGGACGACCATTATCTGCACTGCGATTCTGGTTTCGCTCTATTGGGGCATCACCTCCAACATGATGTACAAGCCGACTCAGGAAGTGACGGACGGCTGCGGTTTCTCCATTGGTCACCAGCAGCAGTTTGCATCATGGATTGCTTATAAAGTCGCGCCGTTCCTGGGCAAAAAAGAGGAGAGCGTTGAAGACCTCAAATTGCCGGGCTGGTTGAACATTTTCCACGATAACATTGTCTCCACGGCGATTGTGATGACCATCTTCTTTGGCGCCATTCTGCTCTCCTTCGGTATCGACACCGTACAGGCGATGGCAGGCAAAGTGCACTGGACGGTCTATATCCTGCAAACCGGTTTCTCCTTTGCGGTAGCGATTTTCATCATCACTCAGGGCGTGCGCATGTTTGTGGCGGAACTCTCTGAAGCGTTTAACGGTATCTCCCAGCGCCTGATCCCAGGTGCGGTTCTGGCGATTGACTGTGCGGCTATCTATAGCTTCGCGCCGAACGCCGTGGTCTGGGGCTTTATGTGGGGCACCATCGGTCAGTTGATTGCGGTTGGCATCCTGGTCGCCTGTGGCTCTTCGATCCTGATTATTCCTGGCTTTATCCCAATGTTCTTCTCCAACGCCACCATCGGCGTGTTCGCTAACCACTTCGGTGGCTGGCGCGCGGCGCTGAAGATTTGTCTGGTGATGGGGATGATTGAAATCTTCGGCTGTGTCTGGGCGGTGAAACTCACCGGGATGAGCGCCTGGATGGGGATGGCGGACTGGTCGATTCTGGCACCGCCGATGATGCAGGGGTTCTTCTCCATCGGTATCGCCTTTATGGCCGTCATCATCGTCATTGCACTGGCTTATATGTTCTTCGCTGGCCGCGCACTGCGCGCAGAAGAAGATGCAGAAAAACAACTGGCAGAACAGTCTGCTTAATAAGGAGTTTTGATTATGACCGTACGTATTCTGGCTGTGTGTGGCAACGGACAAGGCAGTTCCATGATCATGAAGATGAAAGTGGATCAGTTTTTAACCCAGTCGAACATCGACCACACGGTAAATAGCTGCGCGGTTGGCGAATACAAAAGCGAGTTGAGCGGTGCGGATATCATCATCGCATCCACACATATCGCGGGTGAAATCACCGTGACTGGCAACAAATATGTCGTCGGTGTGCGCAACATGCTCTCTCCTGCCGACTTTGGCCCGAAACTGCTGGAAGTGATCAAAGAGCATTTCCCGCAGGACGTGAAGTAAGGACGCGCCATGAAATTACGTGATTCGCTGGCGGAAAATAAATCCATCCGTCTACAGGCTGAGGCTGAAACCTGGCAGGAAGCGGTAAAAATTGGTGTTGATCTGCTGGTGGCGGCGGACATTGTCGAGCCGCGTTACTACCAGGCGATTCTGGATGCGGTTGAACAGCACGGCCCGTACTTTGTGCTCGCGCCAGGCCTGGCAATGCCGCACGGACGCCCGGAAGAGGGCGTCAAAAAAACCGGCTTTGCACTGGTGACGCTGAAAAAGCCACTGGAGTTCAACCACGAAGATAACGACCCGGTAGATATCCTCATCACGATGGCGGCGGTCGATGCCAACACTCACCAGGAAGTGGGCATCATGCAAATCGTCAACCTGTTTGAAGATGAAGAGAATTTCGACCGTTTACGTGCCTGCCGTACCGAGCAGGAAGTACTGGATTTAATTGACCGCACCAACGCGGCTGCTTAAGAAGGAATTGAAGATGTCATTACCCATGTTGCAAGTCGCGCTGGACAACCAGACTATGGATAGCGCCTACGAAACCACTCGCCTGATTGCTGAAGAAGTCGACATTATCGAAGTGGGCACCATTCTTTGCGTAGGCGAAGGCGTGCGTGCGGTTCGCGATCTGAAAGCACTCTACCCGGATAAAATTGTGCTGGCAGACGCCAAAATTGCCGATGCGGGCAAAATTCTTTCTCGTATGTGTTTTGAAGCCAACGCTGACTGGGTGACCGTGATTTGCTGTGCGGATATCAATACCGCCAAAGGCGCGCTGGACGTGGCAAAAGAGTTTAACGGTGACGTACAGATCGAACTGACCGGTTACTGGACCTGGGAACAGGCGCAGCAGTGGCGCGATGCAGGCATTCAGCAAGTAGTATATCACCGCAGCCGTGACGCGCAGGCCGCAGGCGTGGCGTGGGGCGAAGCGGACATTACCGCGATCAAACGTCTTTCCGATATGGGCTTCAAAGTGACCGTCACCGGTGGCCTGGCGCTGGAAGATCTGCCGCTGTTCAAAGGTATTCCGATTCATGTGTTTATCGCAGGTCGTAGCATCCGTGACGCTGCGTCTCCGGTTGAAGCCGCGCGTCAGTTCAAACGTTCCATCGCCGAACTGTGGGGCTAAGGAGCGGATATGTTGTCCAAACAAATCCCGCTTGGCATCTATGAAAAAGCACTTCCCGCCGGGGAGTGCTGGCTGGAACGGCTGCAACTGGCAAAAACGTTAGGCTTCGATTTTGTCGAAATGTCGGTGGATGAAACGGACGATCGCCTGTCGCGCCTCGACTGGAGCCGCGAACAGCGTCTGGCGCTGGTGAATGCAATTGTTGAAACCGGTGTGCGCTTGCCGTCTATGTGCCTTTCTGCCCACCGTCGTTTCCCGTTGGGCAGTGAAGATGACGCGGTGCGGGCGCAGGGGCTGGAAATTATGCGCAAAGCTATCCAGTTCGCGCAGGACGTCGGCATTCGCGTGATCCAACTGGCGGGCTATGACGTTTACTACCAGGAAGCCAATAACGAAACGCGTCGTCGTTTCCGTGACGGCCTGAAAGAGAGCGTTGAGATGGCGAGTCGCGCGCAGGTGACGCTGGCGATGGAGATCATGGATTATCCCCTGATGAATTCCATCAGTAAGGCGCTGGGTTACGCACACTATCTCAACAACCCGTGGTTCCAGCTCTACCCGGATATCGGCAACCTGTCGGCGTGGGACAACGACGTGCAGATGGAATTGCAGGCAGGAATAGGGCATATCGTCGCGGTGCATGTGAAAGACACCAAACCGGGCGTCTTCAAAAACGTACCGTTTGGCGAAGGCGTTGTGGATTTCGAACGTTGCTTCGAAACGCTCAAACAGAGTGGCTATTGCGGGCCGTACCTGATTGAGATGTGGAGCGAAACGGCGGAGGACCCGGCGGCGGAAGTGGCAAAAGCGCGTGATTGGGTGAAAGCGCGCATGGCCAAAGCAGGCATGGTGGAGGCGGCATAATGCAAAAGCTGAAACAGCAGGTGTTTGAAGCCAACATGGATCTGCCGCGTTACGGGCTGGTGACCTTTACCTGGGGCAACGTCAGCGCCATTGACCGCGAACGCGGGCTGGTGGTGATCAAGCCCAGCGGCGTCGCCTACGAAACCATGAAAGCAGACGATATGGTGGTGGTTGATATGAGCGGTGAAGTGGTAGACGGGCGGTATCGTCCCTCTTCAGACACCGCGACGCATCTCGAACTCTACCGCCGTTACCCGTCGCTTGGCGGCATCGTGCATACCCACTCCACTCATGCCACCGCATGGGCGCAGGCGGGGCTGGCTATCCCTGCGTTAGGCACCACGCACGCCGATTACTTCTTTGGCGACATCCCGTGTACGCGTGGATTAAGCGAAGAAGAAGTGCAGGGCGAGTATGAACTGAACACCGGCAAAGTGATTATCGAAACGCTGGGCAATGCCGAGCCGCTGCATACGCCGGGAATTGTGGTGTATCAGCACGGGCCATTTGCCTGGGGGAAAGATGCTCACGATGCGGTGCATAACGCGGTGGTGATGGAAGAAGTGGCAAAAATGGCGTGGATTGCGCGCGGCATTAACCCACAACTGAATCACATCGACAGTTATCTCATGAACAAACACTTCATGCGTAAGCACGGGCCCAACGCCTATTACGGGCAGAAGTAATCAGTGCGCCCCGGAATTATTACCTCCTGAGGGATGTAATTGGTCTGATTCCGGGGCCTCTTCAGTTAAAAAATCGTATAAACAACAGGTGTTTTTATGACTATCAGTGGATTGTTTGTCAGAACTGATCCGCAACGTCGCCGGTATGGCGTGGCGTTACTGGTGGGGGTTCTTTCAGGAATTATTTCGGCATTTGTTAAATGGGGAGCAGAAGTTCCGTTGCCGCCACGCACATTTTCCGGTGGTCGTGATGAATTTAATCCGCCGTATATCTTTTTACGGGATTATTTAGGCATCGATCCAACACAAACGGTGTATACATTCTCGGAACATATCATTAACCCGGTAATGGTAACGCATATCATCTTCTCACTGGTTTTTGCGATAGGCTATTGTGTGGTCGCGGAAATTTTCCCGAAAGTGAAATTATGGCAGGGGGTATTAGCAGGGCTTATTGTGACAGTAGCAGTTCACGGTATTTTTTGCCCGGCGCTGAATTTAACGCCACCACTCAGTCAACTGCCTTTCGACGAATATGCCTCTGAAATTCTTGGGCATATTTTCTGGTTCTGGGTAATAGAAATAATGCGCCGCGACTTACGTAATCGCATTACCCATGAGCCGGACCCGGAAGTCGTTATTCGTTGAATGTCCGCGTAAAAAAGCCCCCTGAGAAGGGGGCAAAGCAAACTATGGCAATATTTCGTTGGTTATACCTGGTGCTAGCGATAAATATCCGCGCTGGCGTGCATGTTGCCGTTACTCCCCGGTTCCCGCATTAGAATCACGTGGTAGTACGTTGCGCCCTGCGCATCGGTCTCTTCATTTAATGCCTGACGTGCTTCACTCTCAGTGGCGAAATTATGATTGATATAAATCACGCCTAAGCTTTGCACATCGTCCATATTTCTGGCCTGGTGGTTATTAATTTCAATAGCTGCCCATGTATTTGCACTTAGCAAAAGCACAGCCAGAAGGGCTAAAACACGACTGAACATAGATACCTCCTCGACGGCTGTCTTTGTACGCGCTCCTCTGTGATGATCTTCTGATTTAATTTTAATCAATGATAAAGAAGTTGATGGTGACCATTTCTGATGCAGTTGTTCAAAAAAATACCGTAATGGAATGTGATGAACTTCAAATCAGCGGGTTAGTACGATTTGGTGAAAGATGAGATTTATTTGTCGGCTGGCCTTGAGTTTAACGGAGCATACCAGTACTATAACGCGTCATTTTTCAGCCGACCTTTAACACGTTCCTTGCCTCCCCGGGATTCGGCTGACCCAGACAGGAGGCTGAATAATCCGTAAGGAGCAATTCGATGCGTCATTACGAAATCGTTTTTATGGTCCATCCTGACCAGAGCGAACAGGTTCCGGGCATGATCGAGCGCTACACTGCTGCCATCACTGGTGCAGAAGGCAAGATCCACCGTCTGGAAGACTGGGGCCGCCGTCAGCTGGCTTACCCGATCAACAAACTGCACAAAGCACACTACGTTCTGATGAACGTTGAAGCTCCGCAGGAAGTGATCGATGAGCTGGAAACTACCTTCCGCTTCAACGATGCCGTTATCCGCAGCATGGTTATGCGTACCAAGCACGCTGTTACCGAAGCATCTCCGATGGTTAAAGCGAAAGACGAGCGCCGTGAGCGTCGCGATGATTTCGCAAACGAAACCGCTGATGATGCTGAAGCTGGGGATTCTGAAGAGTAATTTCTGATGACCAACCGTCTGGTGTTGTCCGGCACCGTGTGCAGGACTCCCCTTCGAAAGGTCAGTCCATCAGGAATTCCTCACTGCCAGTTCGTGCTTGAGCATCGTTCTGTGCAGGAGGAAGCCGGTTTTCACCGGCAGGCGTGGTGCCAAATGCCCGTTATTGTTAGCGGACACGAAAACCAGGCCATTACTCACAGTATAACGGTCGGCAGTCGCATAACCGTTCAGGGGTTCATTTCATGCCACAAGGCAAAGAACGGACTGAGCAAAATGGTTTTGCATGCCGAGCAGATTGAATTGATAGATTCTGGAGACTAGCCATATGGCACGTTATTTCCGTCGTCGCAAGTTCTGCCGTTTCACCGCGGAAGGCGTTCAAGAGATCGACTATAAAGATATCGCTACGCTGAAAAACTACATCACCGAAAGCGGTAAGATTGTCCCAAGCCGTATCACCGGGACCCGTGCAAAATACCAGCGTCAGCTGGCTCGCGCTATCAAACGCGCTCGCTACCTGTCCCTGCTGCCGTACACTGATCGCCATCAGTAATCGGTCACGGTCCATTAATACGACTTTGAGAGGATAAGGTAATGCAAGTTATTCTGCTTGATAAAGTAGCAAACCTGGGTAGCCTGGGTGATCAGGTAAACGTTAAAGCGGGCTATGCTCGTAACTTCCTGGTACCGCAGGGTAAAGCTGTTCCAGCTACCAAGAAAAACATTGAATTCTTCGAAGCACGTCGCGCTGAACTGGAAGCTAAACTGGCTGAAGTTCTGGCAGCAGCTAATGCTCGCGCTGAGAAAATCAATGCACTGGAAACTGTTACCATCGCGTCTAAAGCTGGCGACGAAGGTAAGCTGTTCGGTTCCATCGGTACTCGCGACATCGCTGACGCTGTAACTGCAGCTGGCGTTGAAGTGGCTAAGAGCGAAGTTCGTCTGCCGAACGGCGTTCTGCGTACCACTGGCGAACACGAAGTGAGCTTCCAGGTTCACAGCGAAGTATTCGCGAAAGTGATCGTAAACGTAGTAGCTGAATAATTCGTTATTCAACGAGACGTAAAAACGCCGACCATTGGTCGGCGTTTTGCTTTATAGCGAAAGCGTTACAACTGACAATATAACGCTCTGATATCTATTAATTAGCTTGTCGCTAACTGTACTTGCGATTCTTCATCTTTAACTTTGATAAGCGTCCATAACGCAATAGCGCCAATAATGTCAAAGAAAGCCAGGGCAATAAAGAACGGCGCGAAGCCGATAATGTGAACGAATGCCCCGATGAACAGGTTGAAAATCAACTGACCGCTCCACGCACAGGCTCCTGCCATACCCACTGCGGTAGCGACTTCGTCTTTTTTGAACAGATCGCCACCCAGAGTTGCTGCCACAGTAGAAAGACATTGATGCGAGAACGCGCCAATACTAATCAGTAATACGGCAACGTAGGGATTTTCGACAATACTCACCAGACCTATCGTCATCATAATGATGGCTGCAATAGTGAAAGTAATTCTTCGCGAGTTAATTAAACTCACGCCACGATCGTGGAAGAATTTCGCGACAAAACCACTGGCTAAACAGCCGAGATCGCCCAGCAGGAAAGGCAGCCAGACGAACATGGCAATTTCTTTCAGGCTAAAATGCAGCGTTTCGACGAAGAAAATCGGCACCCAGAAGTTAATGGTTCCCCATGCCGGGTCTGCGAGAAAACGCGCGATGCCAATCCCCCAGAAATTACGTTGGCTGAGGATATGCTTGATTGACGTTTTTTCTTTCTTATCTGTTTTAAGATGCTGTTCTTGTCCTGATTCAATATAGTGGCGCTCTTCATCAGAAAGGCGTTTGGCATCTTTCGGATCTTTATAACAAAAGAACCAAAATAAAGCCGCGAGCAAAGCAAGGCTACCTGAAACAATAAACGCAAATTGCCAGCTATGAAACATAATGCACCAGGCAATCAACGGTGGAGCAAGCATCGCGCCGAGTGAGGTGCCCATATTGAAAACACCTGTCGCCACGCCACGCTCTTTTGCCGGGAACCATGTTGATGCGGTTTTTACACCCGCCGGAATTGCCGACGCTTCGCTGAAACCCATCAGGGCGCGCATAAATGCCAGACCTGACCATGTTCCGGTCAACGCATGACCCATTGTTGCCAGCCCCCAGACTGCGGCACATATCGCAAAACTTAACTTCAAACCCACGGTATCAATAAAGAAGCCCATTACCGGTTGCCCTAATGTATAGGCCAACTGGAATGCACTGACAATCCATGAATATTGCTCTTTGGTTATTCCAGTTGTCTCCATAATAGTTGGAGCTGCAATACCTAACGCCGTTCTGTCCAGATAATTGATTACAGTGATAAAGCATACGAGGGCAATCATATGCCACCGATAATTCTTTATTTTATTCATGTTTAAACCTTTTAATTATATTAATAAACCCTGGTTGTTGGTAATTCCGTGTAATAGTTAATAAAAATCAGGTACAGAGAACATAGTGAAAATTATTGTGTGTAAATCTCTCCCTTTAGGAAATCTGGCCAGTTTTTTTCAAAGTAAATACCATTAATACGCGGTAGCACACGTAACGACTTCACTTCGGTAATAAAAGAACCTTGCGAATATTGAATCGTTAATTTGTGATTTTTGTCTTCAGCGAGTTCAGAGCGAAAGCGCCATTCTTCTTTTACGCCGCGACGAGTTTGTGGTAGACATTCGCCTTGTGGATCAATAATCATCCTCGCCCCACGACTGCCGCCGCCTGCATCAATATAATGCGTCAACTGTGTCAATACGGCGGCAGACGTCAGCGCCATATGCCGCCACATAAACAATTCGGCAACTTCGCCCACGTGTTTGATAGCCAAACCATGCCGTTGTACAAATTCATTCAATAGCAGGGCATCGCGAGTGGCGCGCCGGACTTTATCGCCATGGCAAATAAACCCAGCGTAGTCAGACATTCGTGCCTGGATTTTTTCCCTCACCGCAGACAACGGCATCCCGTTTCCATTATCGTGCGCCTGAGTGATGATCTCTCTGATTGAATTTAGTGCCGGAGATGCCAGTTGTGCGACATCATCTTCAACAGATCGCTTTTGTGTGCAGCCAATAAAACGCGCCAGACGCACGGCAAAAACTTGTCCGGCATTCAGCGCCGCGCCGCCAGGTCGGGTAACACCGTGAGTTCCGGCGACTTCTCCCACCGCAAAACAACCGGGCAGAGAAGTTTGCCCCCAGATATCAATCTCAATGCCGCCATTCATATGCTGATTGTTCATGGCAAACTGCAACGGCTGCGTGGTGAGATCGTAACCGTGCATCTTATACAGTGAGATGGACAGCGGATTCATTCTTTGCAGGCGTTCGATAGGCGATGGCGCCAGAGCGTCGTTATTTTCCAGATATGCGCGAACGTCGTCGTCCAGTCGATCTAATGAGAATGGCAAATCACCAGGCACCGCTTCAGGATTTCGATTGAAATCCATAAAAACCAGGCGGCCTGATTGCTGCTCTTGCGCTACCGCCATGTCCAACAGGCTTGAGCTGAAATCCATCACTCGCGTAGCGTGGAACGGCCACTGATAGCCTTTACGGAAGATGTTTGAAGCCAGTTCCTGGGTGGTGCGATAGTAATCTGCGAGGAAGTTATACTCGTTGCCCTCGGCATCCACGGAATAGATATACGGGATCACCTGCACATAGGTGCCAGACAAATTCCACGGGAACGTGCTGCGCGGCGTGCCTATACCAAACTGGCTTTCGGTCAGATTGGTTAGCGTCAGACCTTCCTCCAGCGCCAGCCCCAGCGAGCCGAAACATTTGTGTGGGTACACACTGTCGCGATAAAGCTCGCCCGGCCCACCTGTTGCCAGTACCACATTGGGCGCAGTGACAATTGCCAGCCCCCACGGGTTATGGGCGCGGGAACCGGTTGCGAGGATAGCCCCGGCCACACGATCTTCGCCGTTTTCACCGCGTTGATGCAGCAGTTTAATCACCGTTGCACTGGTCAACAGTGGGATGGCGAGGCGCTGCACTTCTTCGAGCAA
This sequence comes from Escherichia sp. Marseille-Q3837, assembly GCF_916618735.1. NCBI lineage: Bacteria > Pseudomonadati > Pseudomonadota > Gammaproteobacteria > Enterobacterales > Enterobacteriaceae > Escherichia > Escherichia sp. Marseille-Q3837. The sequence goes on from NZ_CAKAKC010000001.1 coordinate 1,448,146, forward strand.
TACTTTCACCATCAGACGAGAAGTGCGCGGCCCACAGGAGGTTGCGCGTCCGGCTTCGTCATGGTCGGTCTGATAACGGAGAATTGCACCATAGCGATCTTCCGGTAATTCCAGACCGAGATATTGCAGCCCGCCAAGGGTATGTAGGGAACCGACCGCTTCGACATACGCCGTGTCGTGATCCATCGCACCGCCGCTCGCCAGTGCTTCAGCAAGTTTTGCGAAGTTATCGCCGCTGCCCGCCGTTGCGGCGGTAAACAGCGTCTGTTTATCGGAACCGGAGCAGGCCGATGTTCCCATGTATAATCCGGCGGTGGCGATTAGCACATTTTGCTGGCGACGTTTCAGTTCAACCGCCGCACGTAATCCTGCCGCGCCGCTACCAACGACCAGAGCATCTGTTTGCCAGAGCGGGTAATCAACACCGTCCACCGTGACAATTGACGTTGGCTCTGCTGACACAAAACCCTTCGGGAAAGTGACGTGCGTCAGCGCATCGAGGATGGCGTCATCAGTCTGGCTCATGCGTCCTCCATTGGCGTAAACAGGCTACTTTCCATCAGGCGCGGCTGGTTGATAATTGGACGGAAAGCCATGAACGGCAGAATGTCGCGGTCAATCTCCACGCCCGGCGCAATTTCAATTAATTCAACGCCTTCTGCCGTTAACTGAAACACCGCGCGTTCAGTGATATACAACACTTCCTGACTGCTGTGCTGTGCGTAGGCGGCGCTAAAAGTGATTTTTTCCACCTGAGTAACCAGTTTAGGGATTTGACCTGACTGAGCGATATGCAAGCCATCTGGCGTTACATCAATCTTGCTGCCTTTGGCGTCGAACGTGCCGCAGAACACCACCTTACGGGCGTTTTGCGCAATTTCGAGAAATCCGCCGGAGCCGATTAAATTGCCGTTCAGGTGTGAGACGTTGACGTTACCATGTTGATCCATCTCGCCCATGCCGAGGAAAGTAATGTCGATGCCGCCGCCGCTGTAGAACTCGAATTGATCCAGCGAAGGGATAATGGCGTCGGCGTTACGGGCGCAGCCGAAAAACGCGTCATCCAGCATCATACCGTTATGCACGCCTTGCTCGACGCTTAGCCATAAACTTTGGTAAGGAACGCCTTCACGCAGCGCAACCCCAGGAATACCGCCGGGGATACCAAAGCCAAAGTTGGTTGAAGCGCCTGCCACCAGCTCGCGCGCTGCCCGACGGGCAATTAAGCGACGTACCGGATGACTAACCAGTTCAATAGCGTCGTTAGAACTCAGACGGCGATGTTGACCGCTGATCGTCAGGTCGTAACCGCCAAGATAGGTTTGCGGTTGTTCGCGGTATTCAACGATGCCATCAACCAGAATCCCCGGTAATTTGACCCGGCGTGGTTCAATGGCACCGGCTTCCAGTACATCGCGCACCTGTACGAACACTTTGCCGCCGCTGTTGTGTGCTGCCAGCGCCATCGAATAGCTATCCATATCAATCGCTTCTTCTTCAAGGCTGACGTTGCCTCGAGGATCGGCATAAGTGCCACGCAAAATCGCGTAATCCACTTTGAAAGGGCGATAACGAAGTTTGGTTTCACCATCGATTTCAATCAGTTCTACCAGATCCTCGGTGGTGCAAGCGTTCGACTTTCCGCCGCCATTGCGTGGATCAACAAACGATCCCAGCCCAACGTGGGTAAAAAGCCCCGGACGTCCAGCACCGATCTCCCGTAGCAACGCCTGAATAACGCCACCAGGAAAACAATAGGCTTCAATCGCGTTATTTTTTACCAGCGCCTGCATTTTGGGTGACCAGGTAAAGTGTCCGGCAATAATGCGTTTGAGCATTTCAGCATGAGCGAAGCGGTTCGTGCCTTTGCAGTCGCGATCGCCAATGCCCAGCGAGTGGATTAATGTCAGATCGCGCGGGTGTCCGGTTTGCAGGAAGCGCGCTTCAATAGCAGCCAGAATATGGTCGGCTTCCACCATGCCGCCGCCGTTACCGCTAATGGCAATGGTTGCGCCATCCTGAATTTGCGCCGCCAGTGCCTCGGCGGTTGTTATCTTACGCATACAATTTCCTTAGTGATTATGGAAGCTCACGCTACTTTTTTCGGCAAATGCCTGCGTCGCCTGCTGGCAATCCTGAGTGGCGGACATTAATCCAGCCAGTAACTGGTGTGGGTATTCAGCGTGTTTATTTTCCAGTGCCAGAATCAGCTGCTTAATATGCGCCAGTGCCACCGGACCACATTTTTCCAGCTGCGCTAACTGGTTCGCCATCCAGCTTTCCACCTGTTCTTTTTCTACTACTTCATCAATTAAATTCGCCGCCTGGGCTTCATGCGCCGTCAGACGTTTACCTAGCATCAGCATCTGGCGACCGACCACCGGGCCGACCTGATTAAGCACGCGTTCAATGCCCATCCAGCCAGGCACCATGCCGAGCATGACTTCCGGGTTAGAAAATTTCGCGCTGGGGCGAGCGATTCGAATATCGCAGCACAAGGCAAGTTCAATACCGCCGCCGATGGTATGACCGTTGAGATTCGCAACCGTTAATTGCGGTAAATTGCGCAGGCGATTAAAAACGTCATTACCGCGTTTAATCCATTTCCTGCCCATATCTAATGGCGAATAGGCCGACCACGATTTAATATCACCGCCCGCACAAAAGAATTTATCGCCGATTGCCGTTAATTCGACTAATCGTAATGTGGTGTCGTTTTCAATTTCATTTAAATAATGGTCGAGAGATTCAATCATCTCTTCGTTAATAGCATGACATTTCTCTTCACGGTTCAACGTCAGGCGGCAGGAAGCCGCCGCTCTGCTGAACAGAACGGGTTGGTCACTCATGATTATTCCTTAGCAATAATTCGCGATGCGATCGACGCTAATATCCAGCGTGCTGTTAATATCTTTCTGCCACCAGTACGGTGAGAATATTTCCAGTTCAATAGCGCCATTAAATCCGGCGTTTTCAACCAGTCGACGAATTGACGGAATATTTATCACGCCATCTCCCGGCATTCCCCGGTCATTGACCAGATCGGTGGTCGGCACTAACCAGTCGGAAACATGAAACGCGAGAATACGTTTTCCGGCGCGCAGGATCTGGCTGGCCAGATCCGGATCCCACCAGACATGGTAAACATCCACAGCCACGCCGAGGCCAAATTCGCCATCGGGATCGAGTTCATCACACCAGTCCAGCGCCTGGCGTAACGTGCACAGGCAAGAGCGATCGGCGGCGGTCATTGGGTGCAGTGGCTCCAGCGCAATCGGCACGCCAACGTCTTTCGAATGTGGCAGTAGCTGGCGTATCCCTTGTTTCACCTGTTCCCGTGCTTCATACAGATCTTTTGTGCCCTGCGGTAACCCTCCAACCACCTGCATATAACAGGCGGCGTTCAGCACCGCTGCGTCGTCCAGCGCCCGGCGGTTATCATCAATTGCCAGTTTGCGTTCCGCCAGCGTCGGCGCGGTGTAGTAGGTGCTACGGCATAAACCGGAAACGCGCATGTTATTGACGGCAAGCTGGCGGGCGATCTGCTGAAGATCTTCACCCTGCAACTCTCTGCGCCAGGGGGCGATCGCACCGATACCGCGTGCGGCACAGGCATCAATAATGGCGGGCAGCGGCACTTTATAGCCCAGCGTCGCGGTATTGATACTGAATAAATCCGGGCGTTGTAACAGATCTCTCATGGTTTAGCCTCAGAAGCGCGGCATACTTAAGCCACCGTCGATGGCGACTGCCTGACCACAGGTGTAAATCAGTTTGCCTTCCGCCATCGCGCGGACAGTGGAGGCGATATCCGCCGGATAACCCCAACGTCCCCACGGCACCAGTCCTTTGGCAATCAATTCGTCGTAATAAGCCGTTGCCGGAATAGTCATATCGGTTTTGATGAGACCAGGGCGCACTTCATAGACGCCAATTTGTTCGTTGCAAAGGCGAGCAGCAAACAGACGAGCAGCGGCAGAAACGGCGGTTTTGGCAATTGTGTATTCGCCGCGATTCATCGCCAGCATGATGGCGTTGATGGAACTGACAAAAATAATTGAGCGGTGCGGGAATTCTGTTTCTGGTTTTGGCTGTGCGAGCAGACGTTTACTGAATGCCTGTGCGAGGAAGAACGGCGCGCGGGTATTAATGGCAATGTTTTGGTCGAAGCTGTCCGGTTCGAGGTCGAGAAGGTCACCGCGCTTTTTCACTGAAATGCCCGCGTTATTGAGCAGGCAGTCCAGACGCCCCCACTGATTTTGCGCCGCGTCGAGCATCTCTTCATGCAGGGAGAGATCGCCAACATCGGCAGGGAAGCAAATCACTTCCACGCCTTCTGCCAGACATTCCTGTTGCGTGGCATGTAATTTTTCTACGCTGTCGGCATCGGGGCGATCGTTAATCAACAGATTAAATCCGCCACGGGCAAGCTCCAGCGCACACCCCTTACCAATGCCACGTGCGGCTCCAGTGATAACGGCAACAGGACGAGTGGATTTCATACAATAGCTCTCTTTTTAAATATTGTTTCCCTAAGTGACGATTAGCTTGCGGCGTGCGGAAAGAAAGATCAACCATCTGGTTGGTTGATTTGCGATAATGATCACAGGACATTTGATAACCTGATGAAAGTACAGGTTTTTAGCCTTTTTACTGGAGCTTCTAATTAATCGGGTTAAGATAGTCATCTTGAAGAGGTCGTGGGGAAGCGTTATGTATCTTGATACCAGCAACGTACAGAGCCTGAAGGAAAAGCTGCTGCTATGTGCGGTTAATGAATTTGCCGAATATGGTTACGAAGGAGCCAGAGTCGATAATATTGTTAAGGCCGCAGGGTGCAGTAAACAGACGGTTTATCACCACTTTGGTAATAAAGAAAATTTATTTATCGAAGTGCTTGAATATACCTGGAACGATATTCGACAAAAAGAAAAGACCCTTGATTTCTCAGATCTTCCGCCACAAAAAGCCATTGAGAAAATTATCGATTTTACCTGGGATTATTACATTGCTAACCCCTGGTTTTTAAAAATTGTGCATAGTGAAAACCAAAGTAAAGGTGTGCATTATGCAAAATCACAACGTCTCTTAGAAATTAACCATGCGCACTTGCAGTTAATGGAATCTTTATTGGATGAAGGGAAAAAACTCAATATATTTAAGCCAGATATCGACCCGTTGCAGGTGAATATCAATATTGCTGCGCTTGGAGGATATTATTTGATCAACCAGCATACGCTTGGTCTGGTTTATCACATCAGTATGGTTTCACCGCAGGCGCTGGAAGCCAGACGTAAGGTCATCAAAGAAACGATCCTTAGCTGGCTTCTCGTTGACCCTTCATCTACCGCGCACGAATAAAACTGCCATCCGGCTGGCGGGTAAACAGAACCTGTTGATTATTCCCCGTATCAATGGTTAAGCCCGTCACTACGCCGCTGGCGTTCTGGCGGATTTTCACCATCTGCCCGTTTTGCAAATTACTCAGTGGCTTATCCGCGCCTTCTACCTGCGCCATGGCATAGACATCGGTAGCGGGCAGTCCGTGGTCGCGGAACAGCTGCGCCATCGTTTTACCTGGTTCGACACGATAAGAGCGCCACTGATTATCTATTCCACTATCTGGCTGGAATGGTTGCGTTTGCGAGGTTTGTGGCTGATCTTCCGGTTGGCCTTCCTGTATCGGTTCAGGGGCGACTGGAGCTACCTGATCAGGATCATTTTGTGGGGTAACTAATTGCGCCCGCAGCTGTTCTTCTGTCGGCGGTTGTGATTGTGACTGAATATCCAGCTGCGCTTCACGCGTCACTACCGGTGCGTTGGGCGTATCATCAGACGGAAGCAGAAAACCGACCACCAATACAATGGCAGCAATAATGATCCCCCGACGATGCATCGGCGGCAGCGGGTCCATGAAGCGAAAATTATCCGGCGCGTGCCAGACTTTCTCCAGGGTTGGTTTTAGTTCAAAGCGCCCGGGCATGGTTTCCTCCTGCTCCGCGTCTTGTTCCTCAATCATAGCCTATGAATAAGCTAACGCTATGATGTCCGTGGTAAACCCGCCTTTATTATATTCATACGGGATATTGCTATTGTTTCTTTTTCCCCGGGATTTGTCATCATTCCCGCGACAAAGTTTTACCCAAAGAAGTGTGGCTGATATGCTGCCCGCTACTTTATACCCGAAGAAAGGAAATACGATGACCACTCCAACTTTTGATACCATCGAAGCGCAAGCAAGCTACGGTATAGGTTTGCAGGTAGGGCAACAACTTAGTGAATCTGGCCTGCAAGGGCTGCTGCCAGAAGCACTGGTTGCAGGCATTGCCGATGCATTGGAAGGTAAACATCCGGCTGTTCCGGTTGATGTGGTGCACCGCGCGCTGCGTGAAATTCACGAACGTGCCGATGCCGTTCGTCGTCAGCGTTTCCAGGCGATGGCTGCTGAAGGTGTGAAATACCTGGAAGAAAACGCCAAAAAAGAGGGTGTGAATAGCACCGAATCTGGCCTGCAATTCCGCGTGATCAACCAGGGTGAAGGCGCAATTCCGGCACGTACCGACCGCGTTCGCGTTCATTACACCGGTAAATTGATTGACGGTACTGTATTTGACAGCTCTGTTGCCCGTGGCGAGCCCGCCGAATTCCCGGTTAACGGCGTGATCCCTGGCTGGATTGAAGCACTGACTCTGATGCCGGTAGGTTCTAAATGGGAACTGACTATCCCGCAGGAACTGGCATATGGCGAGCGTGGCGCAGGCGCGTCCATCCCTCCGTTCAGCACCCTGGTGTTTGAAGTCGAACTGCTGGAAATCCTCTAAGTAGCGCATTCTGTTCCCCTCGAGCCAGAGGGGAGCAGGCATTCAGCAATAAACCCTTCAGTTTGCCAAACGACGCTATTTTGTGTTGAAAAGACCCCGTAAGCGTGTATTTTTGTGAGCTGTTTCGCGTTATCACCGTGATATGACACCCACTTTAAACATAAAATTAACATTAGATCTAAATCTTAGTATTCATCCCGCGTATTGTTACCTAATATCGATGAGTCCCGATACAGATTCGTCGTATCATAGACTGACTAAAGGCCGCAGAGCCTGAACAACACAGACAGGTACAGGAAGAAAAAAACATGGTAGATCAGGTAAAAGTCGTTGCCGATGATCAGGCTCCGGCTGAACAGTCGCTACGGCGCAATCTCACAAACCGACATATTCAGCTTATTGCCATTGGCGGTGCCATTGGTACGGGGTTGTTTATGGGGTCCGGCAAAACAATTAGCCTTGCCGGGCCGTCGATCATTTTCGTTTATATGATCATCGGTTTTATGCTCTTTTTCGTGATGCGGGCAATGGGGGAATTGCTGCTTTCGAATCTGGAATACAAATCTTTTAGTGACTTCGCTTCCGATTTACTGGGGCCGTGGGCGGGATATTTCACCGGCTGGACTTACTGGTTCTGCTGGGTTGTAACCGGTATGGCAGACGTGGTGGCGATCACGGCTTATGCTCAGTTCTGGTTCCCCGATCTCTCCGACTGGGTCGCCTCGCTGGCGGTGATAGTGCTGCTGCTGACGCTCAACCTCGCCACCGTGAAAATGTTCGGTGAGATGGAGTTCTGGTTTGCGATGATCAAAATCGTCGCCATTGTGTCGCTGATTGTCGTCGGCCTGGTCATGGTGGCGATGCACTTTCAGTCACCGACCGGTGTGGAAGCGTCATTCGCGCATTTGTGGAATGACGGCGGCTGGTTCCCGAAAGGTTTAAGTGGCTTCTTTGCCGGATTCCAGATAGCGGTTTTCGCTTTCGTGGGGATTGAGCTGGTAGGTACAACAGCTGCGGAAACCAAAGATCCAGAGAAATCACTGCCACGCGCGATTAACTCAATTCCGATCCGTATCATTATGTTCTACGTCTTCGCGCTGATTGTGATTATGTCCGTGACGCCGTGGAGTTCGGTAGTCCCGGAGAAAAGCCCGTTTGTTGAACTGTTCGTGTTGGTGGGTCTGCCTGCTGCCGCCAGCGTGATCAACTTTGTGGTGCTGACCTCTGCCGCTTCTTCCGCTAACAGCGGCGTCTTCTCTACCAGTCGTATGCTGTTTGGTCTGGCGCAGGAAGGCGTCGCGCCGAAAGCATTCGCTAAACTCTCTAAACGCGCAGTACCCGCGAAAGGGCTGACCTTCTCTTGCATCTGTCTGCTCGGTGGCGTGGTGATGTTGTACGTGAATCCAAGCGTGATTGGTGCGTTCACGATGATCACAACCGTTTCCGCGATTCTGTTTATGTTCGTCTGGACGATTATCCTTTGCTCATACCTTGTGTATCGCAAACAGCGTCCTCATCTGCATGAGAAATCAATCTACAAGATGCCGCTCGGCAAGCTGATGTGCTGGGTATGTATGGCGTTCTTTGTGTTCGTGGTCGTGTTGCTGACACTGGAAGATGACACTCGACAGGCGCTGCTGGTTACGCCGTTGTGGTTTATCGCGCTGGGGCTGGGCTGGTTGTTTATTGGTAAGAAGCGGGCTGCTGAACTGCGGAAATAACTGCATTATCATGCTGGATGGCGCAATGCCATCCAGCTTTTAGATCACTCACCCGCCAGCGCGCGCGGGAACAGCACATTGTTTTCCAGGCTGATGTGCTCCATCAGGTCATCAATCAGTTCATTAATGCCGTTATACATCGCTTTCCAGGTGGTGCAGGCTTCCGGCGGCGGTGTGACGTTATTGGTCGTGTGTTTAATCACTTCCAGCAGTTCGCCCGCTTCATCGTGCTCGCTTTCCATCACACTGATAGGCCCCATTGCCTGGCTACCCATGCCTTGTTTAATCATCGGGAAGAGAATTTGCTCTTCTTTCATCATATGGCTGGAAAGCTCTTCATGCAGCATAGTCAGGTATTTTGTCAGCCCTTTTGGCACACTTGGTTTGTCGGCGTGAACGCGCTCGACTTTGGTGGCTTGCAGAATCAGTTCCGGCAGTTGTTCGCGGTGACGATCGTGGTAGCGCACGATGATATGGTCGATGATTTCCGCCAGCGGGGCGCTACGCCAGTCTTTCTCAATCGGTTGTTCAGCAAGCTTTGCCAGTTCGGCTTCAATGACGTCAACATCCAGCTCTTTACGTGCCGCCGCGCGCGCCAGCGTCTGCTTACCGCCGCAGCAGTAATCCATATCATATTTACGAAACAGAGCTGAAGCGCGAGGAATAGAGAGCGCCAGTTCACCTAAAGGTTGGTCGCGATAAGCCATAGCTGATACCTCATTCTTAATAATATAAGATGTATTTTAAATGCATCTTTAAGGCAAATGCTATAACCCTTACGTAGCAGAGGCTTATTTAACTCACAGCCAGCATGTCAACTTTCTGAGACAGATTCAGTTAAAGGTTTTTCCGGTTTTGCTCTGACTGCAATGACCACGCCAACCACTAACAGCGCGATACCGCTCAGCGTCATCAGCGGCGGCATTTGCTGGCGGAGTAAAAAGGTGTACAGCAAACCTGCCAGTGTTTCGAAAACAATCAGCGGCCCGAGAATCACTGTCGGTAATCGCTGGCTGGCGACGTTCCAGCAAAGTGCGCCGACCCATGAGCAAAGCACGGCTATCGCAATCATCAGACTAATAAACACCAGCGGACGGGGGCCAAAAGGTAGGGAGAAGTCCGGCGTTTGCGTATTCAGCCAGTAACAAGCGACGAGATAGCCGATAAGTGAAACCGGCAGCGTGACCAGCGCCTGCGCCGTTGCCCACATCATCGGATGTTTGTCGGGATTTTCCCGCAGCCAGCGGGCGTTGCGCAGGGCATACCATGCCCAGCAGACCACGGAAACTAACGCCAGCACGATGCCAGAGGTATAACGTGCCCAGTCAAAATCGGGGAGTCCGTGGTTTAACTCAGCAATATTCACACACGCTAGGCCGATGCCAATACAAATCAGTGCCGGGGCGAGTCTTCCCCACGCGAGTTTGCCGTCGCGCTGGCTATAAAGCAGATTGGCAAAGACAGGAATCACCACCGGCAGGGTGCCGATAATCATCGTGGAAACAGGCGCGCCAGTACGTTGAATGGCACTGGCAAGGCAGAAGTAATAAATGAGGTTGCCCATCATAGTGAGCATCAAGGCGGTAAGCCAGTCCCGACGCGCCAACTGACGCAAACGCACGCGTCCCAGCCAGGCAATGGGTAGCGCAATTAACCCTAACGCCAGATAACGCCCCATCGACTGCAACATCGCCGGGTATTCCGGCACAATCAACGGCCCGACAAAAATAAGCCCCCACATCAACCCTGCTAACAGGGCGTACAGCACGCCGCTAATCATTACTGGCATCCATTGATCTGTCAGAAGAAAGTTCAGGAAGCAGACATGATTGCTCCCGGCATCCCGTCATTATCAGAGAGGATGCGGGAGGATGCCACTTTAATTAACTAGTTATTAACATTAAAAAGATTGCTTACGCTTTCGGCTAACGTTGTCGTCGGGCGACCAATCAGTTTACTCAGCGTTTTGCTGTCATCAAACAGACCGCCTTTTGACGCGCCAACGTCAGAATCCGCCAGCATGTCCGCCAGTCCGGCAGGAAGACCAACGCCTTTCAGCGCAGCGGCGAAATCGGCTTCGCTCAGATTTTGATAGGTAACCTGTTTGCCGCTCTGTTTGCTTAGCTCTGCCGCTAACTGTGTCAACGTCCAGGCACTATCGCCCGCCAGTTCGTAAACCTTGCCTTCGTGACCGGCTTCGCTAATCACGCGTGCCGCAGCTGCCGCATAATCTGCCCGCGTTGCTGAGGCAATGTTGCCATTGCCCGCCGCACCGATAAATACGCCGTGTTCCAGTGCTGCCGGGGCGCTGGCGAGGTAGTTTTCGGTGTACCAGCCGTTGCGCAGAAGGGTGTAAACGATGCCAGAATCAGCCAGCATTTTCTCCGTCTCGATGTGCTCATCGGCGAGGCCGAGCGGGGAGGTATCTGCATGTAGCAGGCTGGTATAAGCGATAAATTTCACGCCAGCCGTCTTTGCGGCATTAATAACATTACGATGCTGCGGGGCACGTTGACCCACTTCGCTGGAAGAGATCAGCAGTAGTTTTTCCACTCCCTGAAGTGCAGATGTCAGTGCGGCTTCATCGCCGTAGTCAGCCTGACGCACGGTAATGCCTTGTGCTGCCAGGGCCTGGGCTTTTGCCGGATTACGAACGATAGCCACTATTTGGCTGGCAGGAACAGTTTTCATCAAGGATTCAATAACATAGTGACCAAGTTGGCCAGTGGCACCAGTAATAGCGATCATGGGAAGTCTCCATCGTTTTGTCTTGTGTTTAAATACGCTAACACCTAAACTTACTTTTAGTAAGTACGTACAAAAAGGTAAGTATGAAATGAGTCAGGTTAGCCTGTCGCAACAACTGAAAGAGGGCAATCTCTTTGCGGAACAGTGCCCGTCGCGCGAGGTGTTGAAACACGTCACCAGCCGTTGGGGGGTGTTGATTCTGGTGGCGCTACGCGAAGGTACTCATCGCTTTAGCGACCTGCGGCGCAAAATCGGTGGGGTGAGTGAAAAGATGCTAGCGCAGTCGTTACAGGCGCTGGAGCGGGATGGTTTTGTTAACCGTATCTCGTATCCGGTGGTGCCGCCGCATGTGGAATATAGCCTCACGCCGCTGGGCGAGCAGGTGAGTGAAAAGGTTGCTGCGCTGGCGGACTGGATTGAGATTCATCTGCCAGAGGTGCTGGCGGTGCGGGATGAACGTGTGGCATAACTGCCGGATGCGCTGCGCTTATCCGGCCTACGGTTTATGGCTTGTAGGGAGGATAAGATACGGTAGCATCGCATCCGACAATAAGTGCCGGATGCGGTTGATGATTTGTAGGCCGAAAAAGATGTCTATTACTGACTCAAATCCACCTGATAAATCGCAAACCCGATATCATCGGTCGCGATTTTATTCATCGGATACTGCCCCTTCTCTTTAATAAACGCTGCGGCTTTATCTGACGGGGATGTTTCAAAACGGATATCCAGTTTCTTATCGCCGGGGATCGGTGCCAAACGCCAGTTGTTATCTGCTGCCGGGTGAATTTCCCCCGCACGTTTCGACTCATCAGCAATCCACGCTGCCAGCACCGAGCGGTTCTCATCCGGTGAAGCAAAAGCGATATGGCTGTCGCCCGTACCAGCAAATTTGCCGCCGTAAGCGCGATAGTTATTGGTGGCAACGAGGAACATGGCGTTCGGATCAATGGGTTTACCGTTAAAGGTCAGGTTCTTAATCCGCTCTGCATTGGCATTAACCACCTGACATTCACCGTCATAACGGGCGGGTTGGGTAACATCAATCTGATAATTCACACCATCAATAACATCAAAGTTATAAGTGCGGAAACCATCCCAGTTGATGAGTGACTGTGGTTTCGTGCTGTTAGGATCAATCTGGTTAAACTGTCCGGCGGAGCACTCCAGCCACTCTTTCACCTCTTTACCGCTGGCTTTCACCACAATCAGCGTATTGGGGTAGAGATAAAGATCGGCGGCATTACGGAAGGTCAACTGGCCTTTTTCCACCTCCACATAGCTTGCCGGGTCATTTTTGCGACCACCAACTTTAAACGGTGCGGCAGCTGAAAGCACCGGCAGTTTTGCCAGATCCGGATCGCCCTGAATGTAATGTTCGACATACGCTTTTTGCGCGTTGTTCACTACTTGCACGGTCGGATCGTCCTGCACCAGCGCCAGATAGCTATACATATTGTCGGCAGATTTACCGATTGGCTTGCTGACAAACTGGCGTGTGGCATCGTGATCGGCTTTCAGCGTTTCGACCAGCTTGCTGTCTTCCGCAGCCAGTGATTTTTTGTTAGCGATGTCGTAAATCGGTCGTGCTTCCGCTTTTGCCTGCGTCACCTGCCATTTTCCGCTGTCATTACTGAGTTGCAGATCGACCACACCGAGATGATCACCCCACATGCCAGGCATCACTGCCGGAACACCGTTCAGCGTACCTTTGGCGATATCAGCCCCTTTGATATCAGCAAAATCTTTACTCGGGAAAACGGCGTGAGCATGGCCAAACATAATGGCGTCAACGCCAGGAATTTCACTGAGATAATAAACTGAGTTTTCCGCCATCACTTTATACGGGTCGGCAGACAAACCAGAGTGCGCCAGAACGACAACAACATCGGCACCTTTCTCGCGCATTTCCGGAACATACTTGCGCACTGTTTCAGTGATATCGTTAACGGTAACTTTGCCGGATAAATTGGCTTTATCCCAGCCCATGATTTGCGGCGGCACGACGCCAATATAGCCAATCTTCAGCATCTGTTTGTTACCGTCTTTATCGACTACTTCGGTGTCTTTAATTAAATACGGTGTGAACATCGGCTGTTTGGTTTTAGTGTCGATGACGTTGGCATTCACATAGGGGAAATTCGCTCCCGCCAGCGCATTTTTCAGGTAATCCAGACCGTAGTTAAACTCGTGGTTGCCAAGCGTGCCGACGGTATAATCCAGCGTATTCAGCGCCTTATAGACCGGATGAACATCACCCGCTTTTAATCCTTTCGCCGACATGTAATCCGCCAGCGGGCTACCCTGGATCAGGTCACCGTTATCGACCAGTACGCTATTTTTCACTTCATTGCGCGCGTCATTAATCAGGCTCGCAGTGCGTACCAGTCCAAATTTTTCTGTGGATGTATCTTTGTAATAATCGAAATCCATCATGTTGCTATGCAAATCAGAGGTTTCCATTATGCGGAGATCGACTGTTGCCGCATTCACACTGGCGGCAATCAGCGTAGCAAGAAGCGTTGCACTAAACTTAACCATCTGGGCATCCTTTTATGAACGAGAAGATGAGACGTCTTTCATACGGAGCGTGAAGGATGCCATAAATAATAAATCAGGAAACGATGACGCCATCACAGTTGGCGGATTCTTTAACGATAGGGTATAAGTAAAACAACAAGTTAACACCACTGAAACAAAAGAGGTGGAGAATGTTAGAACAAGTATGTCAACTCGCACGGAATGCGGGCGATGCCATTATGCAGGTCTACGACGGGACAAAACCGATGGACGTCGTCAGCAAAGCGGATAACTCACCGGTGACGGCGGCGGACATTGCCGCGCACACCGTAATCATGGACGGTTTACGTACACTAACGCCGGATATTCCGGTTCTTTCCGAAGAAGATCCTCCCGGTTGGGAAGTCCGCCAGCACTGGCAACGTTACTGGCTGGTAGATCCGCTGGACGGCACCAAAGAGTTTATTAAACGAAATGGTGAATTTACCGTTAACATTGCGCTGATTGACAAAGGCAAACCGGTATTAGGTGTGGTGTATGCGCCGGTAATGAACGTCATGTACAGCGCGGCGGAAGGCAAAGCCTGGAAAGAAGAGTGCGGCGTGCGCAAGCAGATTCAGGTACGCGACGCCCGTCCGCCGCTGGTGGTCATTAGCCGTTCCCATGCGGATGCCGAGCTGAAAGAGTATCTGCAACAGCTTGGTGAACACCAGACGACATCTATCGGCTCTTCACTGAAATTCTGCCTGGTGGCGGAAGGGCAGGCGCAGCTCTACCCGCGTTTCGGGCCGACGAATATTTGGGATACCGCTGCCGGTCATGCCGTGGCCGCCGCCGCCGGAGCACACGTTCACGACTGGCAGGGTAAACCGCTGGATTATACTCCGCGCGAATCCTTCCTGAATCCTGGATTCCGGGTTTCTATTTATTAAGCAATTTTTGCAGCAAGTCCATGACTTGCTGCACTTCTTGCTGGGTTAACGCCCCGTCCTTCGCCCATTGCACGCGACCGTCTTTATCCAGCACTGCAATGGAAGAACTCTCTTCATCCAGTTGCCAGGCTCCGCGTGCGATGCCATTACTGTCGACAATAAACTGCGACCACGGATAGAGCTTTTTATTGCTCTCCAGGCTGCTGCGCACAAACATACTTGAGCCGGGAATAGCGTCGTCGGTGTTGACAATGGTGGTGGTCTGGTAGCGGTCGTGCGGCAATTTCGCCGATTTAATTGCTTCAATCAGCGTCGCATTTTTCTCTTTTGCGGAGGTGCGACCGGCAATATGTTGCAGTACTCGCACTTTTCCCGCTAACTGCGCACTGTTCCAGGTTTTGTAGCTAAACTGATCTTTATCAAACACCAACTCGCCACGATCGGTAATACCAATCGGCGGTACGCGCTGACCAGTTTCGAATTTATGCGCGGAGGCCATCATCGGCAGTAGCAAGCAAGTCAGCGCGAGGATCTTGCGTAGGGTCATAGTGTTTCCTTCTTATCGTATGCAGGTGATCCGACCACTTGGGTCTGGCTTTTAATCATATGTGCTATTTATCGAATTTCCCGCAAGTGCGGTGCCAGTTTGCGGACAAGCGCACAAATCATATGAAAAATGAATGTTTATACTGAAGATTGTGGTTAGGTGAAGAGATAATTCTGAATAATTGTAACAGTAGGGTAAAAAAATTTATACACGCTGGAAACATTACCCCGATAGTCTATAGTCATTAGGCATTAAAATTTGCGCCTCATAATAGTTGGGCCGATTGTGGCACCGCAAAGGCGTAATACTCAGCAGGAGACAACAATGAAAATTTTCCAACGGTACAACCCACTTCAGGTGGCGAAGTACGTGAAGATCCTGTTCCGTGGACGGTTATACATCAAGGACGTTGGCGCTTTTGAATTTGATAAGGGTAAGATTCTTATCCCAAAAGTGAAGGATAAACTGCATTTGTCAGTGATGTCCGAAGTTAACCGTCAGGTTATGCGTCTGCAAACAGAGATGGCTTAACCAAGTGCTATGCAGTAATAAGACGGCTCCTGATTCAGGAGCCGTTGATGTTTCTGGGGTTATGCGACGCTTTCTTCTTTATCTTTGGCGTCAGGCAGTTTTGGCGAAAGGGCGGTGGCTTTACTGTCGATTCGCGTAACCAGTAGCTGGTCGATGCGGTAGTTATCAATGTCCACCACTTCAAATTTGTAACCGGAGAACTTCACCGAATCAGTGCGTTTCGGGATCTTACGCAACATAAACATCATAAAGCCGCCGATGGTTTCGTAGTTGCCCGACTGCGGGAACTCGTCGATATCCAGCACGCGCATCACGTCGTCAATCGGCGTACCGCCATCGATTAGCCATGAATTCTCATCACGCGCCACAATCTGTTCTTCCAGCCCCTGACCGACCAGATCGCCCATCAACGTGGTCATCACGTCGTTGAGGGTGATGATCCCCACCACCAGTGCGTACTCGTTCATGATTACCGCAAAGTCTTCACCCGCAGCTTTAAAACTTTCCAGCGCCTCAGAGAGGGTCAGCGTATCAGGCACGATCAGCGTATTGCGAATTTGCACGCCGCTGTTCAGTGCCAGGCTTTGATTGGCCAGCACGCGGTTCAGCAGATCTTTTGAATCGACATAACCGATAATGTGATCGATATCTTCATTACAGACGAGGAATTTCGAGTGCGGATGCTCCGCCACTTTATTCTTCAGGCTTTGCTCATCTTCATGGAGATCGAACCAAATCACGTTTTCACGCGGCGTCATGGAAGACGGCACGGTACGGGATTCCAGTTCAAACACGTTTTCGATCAGTTCGTGTTCCTGTTTACGCAATACCCCAGCCAGCGCACCGGCCTCCACGACTGCGTAGATGTCATCAGATGTGATGTCATCTTTACGTACCATTGGCAATTTAAAGATACGGAAGATCATGTTCGCCAGTCCGTTGAAAAACCACACCAGAGGGGTGCAGACGAACAGGCAGAAGCGCATCGGGTTGATGATACGCAAAGCCACAGCTTCTGGCGCAATCATACCGATGCGTTTCGGGGTTAAATCCGCAAACAGAATAAACATGCCAGTCACTAACGAGAAAGAGAGAATAAAGCTCAGTTGCTCAGAGAGTTCCGCCGATATATAGCGGGAGAACAGGCTATTAAAAGCCGGAGAGAACGCCGCATCACCGACGATACCGCCGAGTATTGCCACCGCGTTCAGACCAATTTGCACCACGGTAAAGAACATGCCGGGATTTTCCTGCATATCCAGAACGCGCTGGGCGTTTATATTGCCTTCATCAGCCAGCAGTTTAAGTTTGATTTTGCGTGAGGCGGCAAGCGAGATCTCGGATATCGAGAAGAACGCACTCACAGCGATCAAGCAGAGTATGACTAAAATACTGTTTAACATATCTTATCCGACCGTTCAGGTCAGATCCTCGGAAGGGGAAGTTGATTAATTTGTGTGAAATACACATTGAAAGCCGGTTCGAAGAGAGTGAACCGACATTTTCAGTGGCTAGTATAGCGTAAGGTACTGTAAAGTCGCCAGAGGGTTAAATTTTTGCTTCATTTCGCTTTAGTTCGGCCTTTTATTGCTACGCTTCAGGCGGCAGGCAAACGCCGATCCCACCAATTCCGCAATAACCATACGGGTTTTTATGCAGATATTGCTGGTGGTCATCTTCGGCATAATAAAACGGTGTCGCGTTAGCGATTTCCGTGGTGATGTGACGATCGTCATCGGCGGCAAGCATCGCGGCCTGGAAACGTTCCAGACTGGCGCGGGCGGCAGCATCCTGTTCTGGTGTTAGCGGATAAATCGCGGAACGATACTGCGTGCCATGGTCATTGCCCTGACGCATCCCTTGTGCGGGATCGTGATTCTCCCAGAATACTTGTAACAGTTGTTCGTAGCTGATCACTGACGGATCGTAAACCACGCGTACCGCTTCGGCGTGGCCGGTATCACCAGAACACACTTCCCGATAAGTCGGGTTTGGCGTGTAGCCGCCGGTATAACCTGCGGCGGTGCTGTAAACACCGGGAAGTTGCCAGAAAAGGCGTTCCACGCCCCAGAAACAGCCCATAGCAAAAATGGCGATTTCCATTCCGTCAGGCACATTTGTCATTGAGTGACCGTTGACTGCATTCAACGTGGCTACGGGCATCGGGGTATTACGTCCAGGAAGGGCATCGGCGGGGGAAACCAGATGCTTTTTATCAAATAAACTCATGGTATCGCTCTCCCGAAATCGGTCTTTGGGGTTTAGGTTGTAACAAGAGACGTATTTGCACACAATAACTCTCGTGAATGTGTATAAAGTAAAACATAAGAAATATTTTGGATTTAGTCTGCTTTTAAATCCATATTGCTGGTTTTTTGTTAAGCCGTTTAACGGGGTTCCAGGGGCAGGAACAAAGGATATTCAGGAGAAAATGTGCGCTATATCCGACAGTTATGTTGTGTAAGCTTACTCTGCTTTGGTGGTTCTGCTATCGCCGCGAACGTCCGTCTACAGGTCGAAGGGTTATCAGGACAGCTGGAAAAAAATGTTCGTGCACAGCTTTCTACGATTGAAAGTGATGAAGTGACGCCAGACCGGCGATTTCGCGCGCGTGTCGATGATGCCATCCGCGAAGGCCTGAAGGCGCTGGGCTATTACCAGCCGACCATTGAATTTGATCTCCGACCACCGCCAAAGAAAGGGCGACAGGTTTTGATCGCCAAAGTCACGCCCGGCGTACCCATTTTGATTGGCGGCACCGATGTTGTGCTGCGCGGTGGTGCACGGACCGATAAAGACTATTTGAAGTTGCTCGATACTCGCCCGGCTATAGGCACGGTGCTGAATCAGGGTGACTACGAAAATTTCAAAAAGTCCTTAACCAGCATCGCGTTGCGCAAAGGCTATTTCGATAGTGAATTTACCAAAGCCCAGTTGGGTATTGCACTTGGCTTGCATAAAGCCTACTGGGATATTGATTACAACAGTGGCGAACGCTACCGCTTTGGGCATGTGACCTTCGAAGGCTCACAGATCCGCGATGAGTATCTGCAAAACCTTGTTCCGTTTAAAGAAGGTGATGAATACGAGTCAAAAGACCTGGCAGAGTTGAACCGCCGTCTCTCCGCCACTGGTTGGTTTAACTCGGTGGTGGTCGCACCGCAGTTTGATAAAGCGCGAGAAACAAAAGTATTGCCGCTTACCGGCGTCGTTTCGCCGCGCACGGAAAACACGATTGAAACCGGGGTAGGGTACTCAACGGACGTAGGTCCACGTGTTAAAGCAACGTGGAAAAAGCCGTGGATGAACTCTTACGGTCACAGCCTGACCACCAGCACAAGTATCTCTGCACCGGAACAGACTCTCGACTTTAGCTATAAAATGCCGCTGCTTAAGAACCCGCTGGAACAATATTATCTGGTACAGGGCGGTTTTAAGCGCACCGATCTGAACGATACGGAATCCGACTCTACAACTCTGGTGGCCTCCCGTTATTGGGATCTCTCCAGCGGCTGGCAGCGCGCCATTAACTTACGCTGGAGTCTTGACCACTTTACCCAGGGTGAAATTACCAACACCACGATGCTGTTTTATCCAGGCGTGATGATTAGCCGCACGCGTTCACGCGGCGGCCTGATGCCGACCTGGGGCGACTCGCAACGCTACTCAATCGACTATTCAAACACGGCCTGGGGCTCGGACGTCGATTTCTCTGTGTTTCAGGCGCAAAACGTCTGGATACGCACACTCTACGATCGCCATCGTTTTGTCACGCGCGGCACGTTGGGCTGGATTGAAACGGGTGACTTCGACAAAGTGCCGCCTGATCTGCGTTTCTTTGCCGGGGGTGACCGTAGCATTCGCGGCTATAAATACAAATCTATTGCGCCGAAATACGCCAATGGTGACCTGAAAGGGGCATCAAAACTGATAACCGGATCGCTGGAGTATCAGTACAACGTGACCGGAAAATGGTGGGGCGCGGTGTTTGTCGATAGCGGCGAAGCGGTAAGCGATATTCGCCGCAGTGACTTTAAAACTGGCACCGGGGTTGGCGTGCGCTGGGAATCGCCAGTCGGGCCGATCAAGCTCGATTTCGCGGTTCCGGTCGCTGACAAAGACGAGCATGGTTTACAGTTTTACATCGGTCTGGGGCCAGAATTATGAGTTTATGGAAAAAAATCAGCCTCGGCGCGGTTGTCGTCCTCTTACTGTTGCTGGGATCGGTGGCATTTCTGGTGGGCACCACCAGTGGTTTGCATCTGGTATTTAAAGCGGCAGATCGCTGGGTGCCAGGGCTGGATATCGGTAAGGTGACCGGCGGCTGGCGCGACCTTACTCTGTCTGACGTTCGTTATGAGCAGCCAGGTGTGGCGGTTAAAGCGGGTAATCTGCATCTGGCGGTTGGGCTGGAGTGCCTGTGGGACAGCAGCGTTTGTATTAATGACCTGGCGCTGAAAGACATTCAGGTCAATATAGACAGCAAAAAAATGCCCCCTTCAGAGCAGGTTGAAGAAGAGGAAGACAGCGGCCCGCTGGATCTCTCCACGCCGTATCCCATCACCCTGACGCGGGTGGCGCTGGATAACGTCAATATCAAAATTGATGACACCACGGTGTCGGTGATGGACTTCACCTCCGGTCTGAACTGGCAGGAGAAAACCCTGACCCTGAAACCGACATCGCTGAAAGGCCTGCTGATTGCCCTGCCGAAAGTGGCGGAAGTGGCGCAGGAAGAAGTCGTCGAACCGAAAATTGAAAATCCGCAGCCGGATGAAAAACCGCTCGGCGAAACGCTGAAAGATCTCTTTTCTCGCCCGGTATTGCCGGAAATGACCGACGTGCATTTGCCGCTCAACCTGAATATTGAAGAGTTTAAGGGCGAGCAGCTGCGCGTGACGGGCGACACGGACATCACCGTGCGCACCATGTTGCTGAAAGTGAGCAGCATCGACGGCAATACCAAACTGGACGCGCTGGACATCGACTCTAATCAGGGGAGCGTTAACGCCAGCGGTACGGCGCAGCTGTCCGGTAACTGGCCGGTAGATATCACCCTCAACAGCACACTGAACGTGGAGCCGTTGAAGGGTGAAAAAGTGAAGCTGAAAGTGGGCGGTGCGCTGCGCGAACAACTGGAGATTGGCGTTAACCTTTCTGGTCAGGTGGATATGGATCTGCGTGCTCAGACGCGGCTGGCGGAGGCTGGACTGCCGCTTAACGTCGAAGTGAACAGCAAACAGCTTTACTGGCCGTTTACCGGCGAGAAGCAGTATCAGGCGGACGATCTGAAACTGAAACTCACCGGCAAAATGACCGATTACACGCTCTCTATGCGCACGGCAGTGAAGGGACAGGAGATCCCGCCAGCCACCATTACCCTCGATGCGAAAGGTAATGAACAGCAGGTGAATCTCGACAAACTCACCGTCGCGGCGCTGGAAGGGAAAACTGAGTTGAAAGCGTTGCTCGACTGGCAGCAGGCGATTAGCTGGCGTGGTGAGTTAACGCTTAACGGCATTAACACCGCGAAAGAGTTTCCGGACTGGCCGTCGAAACTCAATGGTTTGATCAAAACGCGCGGCAGCCTGTACGGCGGCACCTGGCAGATGGACGTGCCGGAGTTGAAGCTGACTGGTAACGTTAAACAGAACAAAGTGAACGTTGACGGTACGCTGAAAGGCAACAGTTATATGCAGTGGATGATCCCTGGTCTGCATCTGGAACTGGGATCTAACAGTGCCGAAGTGAAAGGTGAACTGGGAGTAAAAGATCTCAATCTTGATGCCACGATCAACGCGCCGGGTCTGGATAACGCGCTGCCAGGGCTGGGCGGTACAGCGAAAGGGTTGGTGAAGGTTCGCGGTACGGTGGACGCGCCGCAGTTGCTGGCGGATATCACCGCGCGCAGCCTGCGCTGGCAGGAACTCTCCGTGGCGCAGGTTCGCGTGGAAGGCGATATAAAATCCACCGATCAGATTGCGGGTAAACTCGATGTGCGCGTTGAGCAAATTTCGCAGCCGGATGTGAATATCAACCTCGTCACCCTGAATGCGAAAGGCAGCGAAAAGCAGCACGAGCTACAACTGCGGATTCAGGGCGAGCCGGTTTCCGGACAGCTCAATCTGGCGGGCAGTTTTGATCGCAAAGAAGAACGCTGGAAGGGAACGCTGAGTAATACCCGCTTCCAGACGCCAGTCGGCCCGTGGTCGCTGACCCGCGATATTGCGCTGGATTACCGCAATCAGGAGCAAAAAATCAGCATCGGGCCGCACTGCTGGGTAAACCCGAATGCGGAACTGTGCGTGCCGCAAACCATTGATGCCGGTGCAGAAGGGCGTGCGGTGGTGAATCTCAATCGTTTCGACCTGGCAATGCTGAAACCGTTTATGCCGGAAACCACTCAGGCAAGCGGCATCTTTACAGGTAAAGCAGACGTTGCCTGGGACACCACCAAAGAAGGGCTGCCGCAGGGTAGCATCACCCTTTCCGGGCGTAACGTGCAGGTGACGCAAACCGTCAACGACGCGGCGCTGCCGGTGGCGTTTCAGACACTGAATCTGACGGCGGAACTGCGCAACAACCGCGCTGAACTGGGCTGGACCATCCGCCTGGCTAATAATGGTCAGTTCGATGGTCAGGTGCAGGTGACCGATCCACAAGGCCGCCGCAATCTCGGTGGCAACGTCAACATCCGCAACTTTAACCTCGCGATGGTAAACCCCATCTTTACACGTGGGGAAAAAGCGGCGGGGATGGTGAGTGCTAATTTACGTCTGGGCGGTGATGTACAAAGCCCGCAGCTCTTTGGTCAGCTCCAGGTTACGGGTGTGGATATCGATGGCAACTTTATGCCGTTTGATATGCAGCCGAGCCAGCTTGCGGTCAACTTTAACGGTATGCGCTCGACGCTTGCGGGCACCGTGCGAACCCAGCAGGGTGACATTTACCTGAACGGGGATGCAGACTGGAGTCAGATTGAAAACTGGCGCGCGCGGGTGACGGCAAAAGGCAGTAAGGTGCGGATCACCGTACCGCCGATGGTGCGTATGGATGTGTCGCCAGATGTCGTATTCGAAGCCACACCAAGCCTGTTTACCCTTGATGGTCGCGTTGACGTACCGTGGGCGCGCATTGTGGTGCACGATCTGCCAGAAAGTGCGGTGGGCGTCTCCAGCGATGTCGTGATGCTCAACGATAACCTACAACCGGAGGAGGCGAAAACTGCGTCGATTCCGATTAACAGCAACCTGATTGTCCACGTCGGCAACAATGTGCGCATTGATGCCTTTGGCCTGAAAGCGCGGCTGACGGGCGATCTCAATGTCGTACAGGACAAACAGGGACTGGGGCTGAACGGACAGATCAACATTCCGGAAGGTCGCTTCCATGCCTATGGTCAGGATCTGATCGTTCGCAAAGGCGAGTTGCTGTTCTCTGGTCCACCGGATCAACCGTATCTTAATATCGAAGCAATTCGTAACCCGGATGCTACAGAAGACGACGTAATCGCCGGTGTTCGCGTCACCGGACTGGCGGATGAACCGAAAGCGGAGATCTTCTCTGACCCGGCGATGTCGCAACAGGCTGCGTTGTCTTACTTGTTGCGTGGACAAGGGCTGGAAAGCGATCAGAGCGACAGCGCGGCGATGACCTCGATGCTGATTGGTCTGGGGGTTGCACAAAGTGGTCAGATTGTGGGTAAAATCGGCGAGACATTTGGCGTAAGTAATTTAGCTCTCGACACCGAGGGAGTAGGCGACTCCTCCCAGGTGGTGGTCAGCGGCTATGTATTACCAGGTCTACAAGTGAAATACGGCGTGGGGATATTTGACTCTATAGCAACACTCACGTTACGTTATCGCCTGATGCCAAAGCTATATCTGGAAGCCGTGTCTGGTGTAGATCAGGCACTGGATTTGCTCTATCAGTTCGAGTTTTAGCGATGCGAATATTTGTCTACGGCAGTTTACGTCACAAACAAGGCAACAGCCACTGGATGACCAATGCCCAGTTGCTGGGCGATTTCAGTATCGATAACTATCAACTGTACAGCCTGGGCCACTATCCAGGCGCAGTTCCGGGCAACGGAACGGTACACGGTGAAGTTTATCGTATTGACAACGCCACGCTGGCCGAACTTGATGCCTTGCGCACCAGGGGCGGTGAATACGCGCGCCAGTTGATTCAGACGCCGTACGGGAGTGCATGGATGTACGTTTATCAACGACCCGTCGATGGATTAACGCTGATTGAAAGCGGCGACTGGTTAGACAGGGATAAGTCATAATATAAACACGCCACCTTCGGGTGGCGTTGTTTTTTCGAGGTATCTCGCATTCTTTTTTGTAACTTCCCCGCCTGTTTCTTTTCCTTCCGAGCCGCTTTCCATATCTGTTAACGCATAAAAAACTCTGCTGGTGTTCACAAATGCGCAGGGGTAAAACGTTTCCTGTCGCACCGTGAGTTATACTTTATATAACCTAAGGAGGTGCGGATGCGTATAACCATAAAAAAATGGGGGAACAGTGCAGGTATGGTCATTCCCAATATTGTGATGAAAGAGCTTAACTTGCAGCCGGGGCAGAGCGTTGAGGCACAGGTGAGCAACAATCAACTGATTCTGACCCCTATCTCCAGGCGCTACTCGCTTGATGAACTGCTGATGCAGTGCGACATGAATGCACCGGAACTTAGTGAGCAGGATGTCTGGGGTAAATCCACCCCTGCGGGTGACGAAATATGGTAAAGAAAAGTGAATTTGAACGGGGAGACATTGTGCTGGTCGGCTTTGATCCAGCAAGCGGCCATGAACAGCAAGGTGCTGGTCGGCCTGCGCTTGTGCTCTCCGTTCAAGCCTTTAATCAACTGGGAATGACGTTGGTTGCTCCCATTAGTCAGGGCGGAAATTTTGCCCGTTATGCCGGATTTAGCGTTCCGTTACATTGCGAAGAAGGCGATGTGTATGGCGTGGTATTGGTGAATCAGGTACGAATGATGGATTTACGCGCCCGTCAGGCAAAACGTATTGGTCTGGCTGCGGACGAGGTGGTGGAAGACGTGTTATTACGTTTGCAGGCGGTGGTGGAATAAGATGTGTTTATTTATCGCGGACATAAAAAACCCTTACTAACCGAAGCCCGGCGTTCAGGGTTATTGCGCTAGAAGAACTTATTTATTCTTTGCGCGCTCGAAGGAAGCAACGATTTCAGCTTTAGCGGCTTCGGCGTTATCCCAGCCGTCAACTTTAACCCATTTGCCTTTTTCGAGGTCTTTGTAGTGCTCGAAGAAGTGAGCGATCTGAGCCTTCAGCAGTTCCGGCAGATCGTTAACGTCTTTGATGTGATCGTATTCTTTGCTCAGCTTGCTGTGCGGAACAGCAACCAATTTCGCATCTTCACCGGCTTCGTCGGTCATTTTCAGAACGCCAACCGGACGGCAACGGATCACAGAACCCGGCTGCAGCGGGTACGGAGTCGGAACCAGTACGTCAACCGGGTCACCGTCCAGAGACAGGGTGTGGTTGATGTAACCGTAGTTGCACGGATAGAACATCGCGGTGGACATGAAGCGGTCAACGAACAGTGCGCCGCTCTCTTTGTCGATTTCGTATTTGATCGGATCTGCGTTAGCCGGGATTTCGATAACAACGTAGATGTCTTCCGGCAGATCTTTACCCGCAGGGACGTTGAGTAAGCTCATGTCTGTTTCCTTTAAAATATGTGGCAAACAAGTGCCGAGTATTATAGCCAACTCGCGCCGAATGTCTTCGCTTGTTTTCGTCCTCATATTCCTTTTTCGCCAGTTTTAAGACGGCTTGTGGAGCAGGAAAATCCATAACCGTAGCCGCATTTTTCATAGTGATATGAAAGCGATTACAAACTTGTGATTAACGTTTTATTTACTTTTTTGAAGTGTGATGTAACGCAATCCGTTACATAACGAATTGTCTATAGTTTTTTCGCGAACATCTTTTCACCAATAATAACTATCCCGACGAGGACAACCCTATGTGGAAACGCTTACTTGTAGTCTCTGCAGTCTCGGCAGCCATGTCGTCTATGGCGTTGGCCGCTCCATTAACCGTAGGATTTTCGCAGGTCGGATCAGAATCCGGCTGGCGCGCCGCAGAAACCAACGTGGCGAAAAGTGAGGCCGAAAAACGCGGTATCACGCTGAAAATTGCCGATGGTCAGCAAAAGCAGGAAAACCAGATTAAAGCGGTACGTTCCTTTGTTGCACAAGGGGTAGATGCAATCTTTATTGCTCCAGTGGTGGCGACGGGTTGGGAACCGGTATTAAAAGAGGCGAAAGATGCCGAAATTCCGGTCTTTTTGCTCGACCGTTCCATCGACGTGAAAGACAAATCTCTCTATATGACCACCGTTACTGCCGACAACATTCTGGAAGGCAAGTTGATTGGTGACTGGCTGGTGAAAGAGGTCAACGGTAAACCATGTAACGTGGTTGAGTTGCAGGGTACTGTTGGGGCAAGTGTTGCCATCGACCGTAAAAAAGGCTTTGCCGAAGCTATTAAGAATGCGCCAAACATCAAAATCATCCGCTCACAGTCCGGTGACTTCACCCGCAGTAAAGGCAAAGAAGTTATGGAGAGCTTTATCAAAGCGGAAAACAACGGCAAAAATATCTGCATGGTTTACGCCCATAACGACGACATGGTGATTGGTGCAATTCAGGCAATTAAAGAAGCGGGTCTGAAGCCGGGTAAAGATATCCTCACGGGTTCCATTGACGGCGTACCAGATATCTACAAAGCGATGATTGATGGCGAAGCGAACGCCAGCGTTGAACTGACGCCGAATATGGCAGGCCCCGCTTTTGATGCGCTGGAGAAATACAAAAAAGACGGCACTATGCCTGAAAAGTTGACCCTGACCAAATCCACCCTTTACCTGCCTGATACTGCAAAAGAAGAGTTAGAGAAGAAGAAAAATATGGGGTATTGAGGGACATCAATACCTGATGCCGACTTGTACGCCGCCGGATAAGGCGTTCACGCCGCATCCGGCAGTTGTGCAGTACCGGACTTAACACCATGCACAATCTGTCCCCTCGCCCCTTCGGGGAGAGGGTTAGGGTGAGGGGGACAAACGGCGCAGCTCTTAACATCAGGCACGATCTATTCCCAGACTTTTAGAGCGTGGCTAAGGGGGAAACCATGACGACCGACCAACACCAGGAAATCCTCCGTACCGAAGGATTAAGTAAATTTTTCCCCGGCGTCAAAGCGTTAGACAGCGTCGACTTCAGCCTACGGCGCGGTGAAATTATGGCGCTGCTCGGTGAAAACGGAGCCGGTAAATCGACGCTGATCAAAGCACTTACCGGTGTCTACCACGCCGATCGCGGTACTATCTGGTTGGATGGTCAGACTATTTCACCAAAAAACACCGCCCACGCACAACAACTTGGCATCGGCACCGTCTATCAGGAAGTCAACCTGTTACCCAACATGTCGGTAGCCGACAATCTATTCATAGGCCGCGAACCCAGGCGTTTTGGCCTGCTACGCCGTAAAGAGATGGAAAAGCGCGCTACAGAACTGATGGCATCGTATGGCTTCTCCCTCGACGTGCGTGAACCGCTCAACCGTTTTTCGGTGGCGATGCAGCAAATCGTCGCCATTTGTCGGGCTATCGATCTCTCCGCCAAAGTGCTGATCCTTGATGAACCTACCGCCAGCCTCGACACTCAGGAAGTAGAGTTGCTGTTTGGCCTGATGCGCCAGTTGCGCGATCGCGGCGTCAGCCTGATCTTTGTTACGCACTTTCTCGATCAGGTTTATCAAGTCAGCGATCGGATCACCGTCTTACGCAACGGCAACTTCGTTGGCTGTCGGGAAACCCGCGAGCTACCGCAGATTGAACTGGTCAAAATGATGCTTGGGCGCGAACTCGACACCCACGCGCTACAACGTGCCGGGCGGACATTACTTAGCGACAAACCCGTTGCCGCGTTCAAAAATTACGGTAAAAAAGGCACGATCGCACCGTTTGATCTCGAAGTACGCCCCGGCGAGATCGTCGGTCTGGCAGGATTGCTGGGATCAGGGCGTACCGAAACCGCTGAAGTTATCTTCGGTATCAAACCCGCTGACAGCGGTACTGCGCTGATCAAAGGCCAACCACAAACCCTGCGATCGCCACATCAGGCTTCGGTACTGGGCATTGGTTTTTGTCCGGAAGACAGAAAAACCGATGGCATCATTGCCGCCGCCTCGGTGCGGGAAAATATCATCCTTGCCTTACAAGCCCAGCGCGGCTGGCTACGGCCGATCTCTCGCAAAGAACAGCAAGAGATTGCCGAACGTTTTATCCGCCAGCTTGGCATTCGCACACCTTCAACTGAACAACCGATAGAGTTTCTCTCTGGTGGCAATCAGCAAAAAGTGTTGCTCTCACGCTGGCTGCTGACTCGTCCGCAATTTCTGATCCTCGACGAGCCAACGCGCGGCATTGACGTTGGCGCCCATGCTGAGATCATCCGCCTGATTGAAACGCTGTGTGCCGATGGCCTGGCGCTGCTGGTGATCTCCTCAGAACTGGAAGAGCTGGTGGGCTATGCCGATCGGGTGATCATCATGCGCGATCGCAAACAGGTGGCGGAGATCCCGCTGGCAGAGCTTTCCGTTCCGGCGATCATGAATGCCATTGCGGCGTAAGGAGAACAGTGTGATGCCTCAATCTCTCCCTGACACCGCGTCGTCGAAAAGGCGTTTTCGCTGGCCGACGGGAATGCCGCAACTGGCGGCGCTGTTGCTGGTGTTGCTGGTCGATAGTCTGGTCGCCCCACATTTCTGGCAGGTGGTACTTCAGGATGGGCGTTTGTTCGGTAGCCCCATCGACATTCTTAACCGTGCAGCACCCGTTGCGCTGTTGGCGATTGGCATGACGCTGGTGATCGCCACTGGCGGTATCGATCTTTCAGTAGGCGCGGTGATGGCTATCGCAGGAGCCACAACTGCCGCGATGACGGTGGCGGGATTCAGCCTGCCGATTGTTTTGTTAAGCGCCCTGGGCACCGGCATCCTGGCGGGATTGTGGAACGGCATTCTGGTGGCGATCCTCAAAATCCAGCCGTTTGTCGCCACTCTGATCCTGATGGTTGCCGGGCGCGGCGTGGCGCAACTGATCACCTCCGGGCAGATCGTCACGTTTAACTCGCCGGATCTCTCGTGGTTCGGCAGTGGATCGCTGCTGTTCCTGCCAACGCCAGTCATTATCGCCGTGCTGACGCTTCTCCTGTTCTGGCTGTTGGCCCGCAAAACGGCGCTGGGGATGTTTATCGAAGCCGTTGGTATCAACATTCGGGCGGCAAAAAATGCCGGAGTAAACACGCGGATCATCGTCATGCTTACCTACGTGTTGAGCGGGCTGTGTGCGGCAATCGCGGGCATTATCGTGGCGGCGGATATTCGCGGTGCCGATGCCAACAACGCCGGATTATGGCTGGAACTGGACGCTATACTCGCGGTGGTGATCGGCGGTGGATCGCTGATGGGCGGGCGTTTTAACCTGCTGCTTTCGGTAGTGGGGGCGCTGATCATTCAGGGAATGAACACCGGGATTTTACTTTCGGGCTTTCCGCCAGAGATGAACCAGGTGGTGAAAGCGGTGGTGGTGCTTTGCGTGCTGATTGTTCAGTCGCAACGCTTTATCAGTCTGATTAAAGGAGTGCGTAGCCGTGATAAAACGTAACTTGCCACTGATGATCACCATCGGCGTTTTTGTGCTGGGCTATCTCTACTGCTTGACGCAGTTTCCCGGTTTTGCTTCCACGCGAGTGATATGCAATATCCTGACCGATAACGCCTTTTTGGGGATTATTGCTGTCGGTATGACCTTTGTGATCCTCTCCGGCGGGATCGATCTTTCCGTCGGTTCGGTGATCGCTTTTACCGGCGTGTTTCTGGCAAAAGTGATTGGCGACTTTGGGATTTCACCACTATTGGCCTTCCCGCTGGTGCTGCTGATGGGGTGTGTATTCGGCGCATTTATGGGGCTTCTGATCGACGCGCTGAAGATCCCGGCATTCATTATTACCCTTGCGGGAATGTTCTTTTTGCGTGGCGTCAGCTATCTCGTTTCGGAAGAGTCGATCCCGATTAACCATCCGATTTACGACACACTCTCAAGCCTTGCGTGGAAAATTCCCGGCGGTGGGCGTTTAAGCGCGATGGGATTACTGATGCTGGCGGTCGTGGTTATCGGTATTTTCCTCGCGCATCGCACCCGCTTTGGTAATCAGGTGTATGCCATTGGCGGCAACGCGACGTCGGCAAACCTGATGGGGATTTCTACCCGCAGCACCACGATTCGCATTTATATGCTTTCCACCGGACTGGCAACGCTGGCGGGGATTGTCTTCTCGATTTACACCCAGGCCGGATACGCGCTGGCAGGCGTAGGTGTGGAACTGGACGCTATCGCGTCGGTGGTGATTGGCGGCACGTTGTTAAGTGGTGGGGTAGGGACGGTATTGGGGACGCTGTTTGGCGTGGCGATTCAGGGACTCATTCAGACTTACATAAACTTTGACGGTACGCTGAGTTCATGGTGGACGAAAATCGCCATCGGCATTTTGTTGTTTATTTTTATTGCCTTACAGCGTGGGCTAACGGTGCTGTGGGAGAATCGTCAGAGTTCACCAGTGACAAGAGTCAACATTGCGCAGCGATAAAAACGCCTCTCCGTGTGGAGAGGCGCAGGAGATTACGCGTCCGGGAACTCACGGATAAAGCGTTCGACATCTTCAACCATATGGTCATTGCCGACGAAGAACGAACGGCGCTGGTGCAGGGTTTCCGGGATGATATCCAGAATACGCTCTTTGCCATCGCTCGCTTTACCGCCCGCTTGTTCCGCCAGGAATGCCATCGGGTTGCACTCATACAGCAAACGCAGTTTGCCGTCCGGGTGGCTGGCGGTGCTTGGGTAGAGATAAATTCCACCTTTCAGCAGGTTACGGTGAAAATCCGCAACCAGTGAACCGATATAACGCGAGGTATACGGGCGGTTGGTGGATTTATCTTCTTCCTGGCAGAATTTAATGTACTTCTTCACCCCGTTAGGGAACTTAATGTAGTTTCCTTCGTTGATGGAGTAGGTTTTGCCTTTCTCCGGGAAGCGCATCCGTTCCTGGCACAGGCAGAAAACGCCGAGTGAAGGATCATAGGTAAAGGCGTGAACACCGCATCCTGTGGTGTAAACCAGCATGGTAGAGGAGCCGTATACCACGTAACCTGCGGCAACCTGTTTGTTACCAGGCTGGAGGAAATCTTCTTCCGTTACCGGCGTACCGACAGGTGTAACGCGGCGGTAGATGGAGAAAATCGTACCGACAGAGACGTTAACATCGATGTTGGACGAGCCATCCAGTGGATCCATCAGCACAACGTATTTTGCGTGTTCACAGCCTTCAAAGACGACAATCTCATCTTCTTCTTCAGATGCAATGCCCGCAACGATATCGCGCGCTTTCAATGCGGCTTTCAGTTTTTCATTAGCGAACAGATCGAGTTTCTGCTGAACCTCGCCCTGCACGTTCTCAGCACCGCTGGCACCCAGGATATCAACCAGTCCTGCTTTGTTGATATCGCGATGGATAATCTTGGCGCCCAGTTTTATTGCCGACAGCAAAGCAGTGAGTTCACCGGTAGCATGAGAAAACTCGTGCTGCTTTTCGACAATAAATTCACCTAACGTTTTCATAAAACTTTCCCTGCAATGTTTATGGAGTAAAGCGACCGCAACAATCTTAACAAATAATCTGAATGTTGCGCTCAGGTGAATCGCGCCAGCAAATTACGGATTATCCTGAAATGCGTTTCTCACTTGCCCGACATATGCGTAAAATGAGCGGTAGATTAAAAAAGGATAATGACGTATGCGCATTCATATTTTAGGAATTTGTGGCACGTTTATGGGTGGTCTGGCGATTCTGGCACGCCAGTTAGGCCATGAAGTAACGGGTTCGGACGCCAATGTGTATCCGCCGATGAGCACCTTACTTGAGAAGCAAGGCATTGAGCTGATTCAGGGTTACGATGCCAGCCAACTCGATCCGCAGCCGGATCTGGTGATTATTGGTAATGCCATGACCCGTGGAAATCCGTGTGTGGAAGCGGTACTGGAAAAAAACATTCCGTATATGTCGGGGCCGCAGTGGTTGCACGATTTCGTGCTGCGCGACCGCTGGGTGCTGGCCGTTGCCGGTACACACGGCAAAACCACCACGGCGGGAATGGCGACCTGGATTCTGGAACAGTGCGGCTATAAACCGGGTTTTGTTATTGGCGGTGTGCCTGGAAACTTTGAGGTTTCGGCGCGTCTGGGCGAAAGCGACTTCTTTGTTATCGAAGCGGACGAGTATGACTGCGCCTTCTTCGACAAACGCTCCAAATTTGTCCATTACTGCCCGCGCACGCTGATCCTCAACAACCTTGAGTTCGATCATGCCGATATCTTTGACGACCTGAAAGCGATCCAGAAACAATTCCATCATCTGGTGCGTATTGTTCCTGGGCAGGGGCGTATTATCTGGCCGGAAAACGACATCAACCTGAAACAGACCATGGCGATGGGCTGCTGGAGCGATCAGGAACAGGTGGGCGAGCAGGGGCGCTGGCAGGCGAAAAAGCTGACCACCGATACTTCCGAATGGGAAGTATTGCTGGACGGCGAAAAAGTGGGTGAGGTGAAATGGTCACTGGTTGGCGAACATAACATGCACAACGGCCTGATGGCGATTGCTGCGGCTCGCCATGTTGGTGTTGCGCCGGCAGATGCTGCTAATGCGCTGGGGTCGTTTATCAACGCTCGTCGTCGTCTGGAGTTACGCGGTGAAGCGAATGGCGTGACGGTGTATGACGATTTTGCCCATCATCCGACGGCGATTCTGGCAACGCTGGCGGCGCTGCGCGGTAAAGTCGGTGGTACGGCGCGTATTATTGCCGTGCTGGAACCGCGCTCAAACACCATGAAGATGGGCGTCTGCAAAGACGATTTGGCACCGTCATTAGGTCGTGCCGATGAAGTCTTCCTGCTGCAACCGGCGCATATTCCGTGGCAGGTAGCTGAAGTGGCAGAAGCCTGTATTCAGCCTGCGCACTGGAGTGGTGATGTCGATGCGTTGGCAGATATGGTGGTGAAAACCGCCCAGCCTGGCGACCATATTCTGGTGATGAGCAACGGCGGTTTTGGTGGGATTCATCAGAAACTGCTGGATGGTCTGGCGAAGAAGGCGGAAGCTGCGCAGTAATTCTGAAGCTTCAGCCTGGGGTAGCATTGCCGGATAAAGCGTTTACGCCGCATCCGGCAAACCATACTCATATCAACAACAAAACTTACCCTTCGTTCTCTGCCAGCTCGCGCAGATACTGGAAAATCTGTCGCGCGGATTTCGGCGGCTTATTCCCTTCTTTCTCTTTCTTCGCGTTGCGGATCAGAGTACGCAGTTGCTGGCGATCGGCATCAGGCCACAGATTCAATACATCAGCGATGGCATCATCACCTTGATCGATCAGACGATCGCGCAGGTTTTCCAGTTTATGGAACAGCACCACCTGCTGGTTGTGGCGGTTTTTTAGCTTATCCAGCGCCTGACGAATAGGCTCTACGTCGCGCTGGCGTAGCATTTTACCGATGAGCTGCAACTGGCGGCGGCGACCTTCCATTTTAATACGCTGGGCTAACTCGATAGCCGCACGCAGATCCGCATCTAACGGGATCTTATCCAGCGCGTTTTTCCCCAGATCAACAATTTCCGCGCCCAGGCGTTTTAGCTCCTCGGCATCACGTTTAATTTCACTTTTACTGACCCAGATAATTTCATCGTCTTCGTCTTCGATATCATCACCGGGAACGTCGTCGAGCCAGTCTTCGGGCTGCTTAGTCATGTCAGGCTCCTTAAAAAAAGAGGCTAATGTTACCAGTTAAGATGCGCACTGAAAAACGGTTCTCTGTTAGACTTCAGAGAAACTCTCTACATTATGGCACTTGCAATGAAAGTAATCTCTCAAGTTGAAGCGCAGCGCAAGATTCTGGAAGAAGCAGTTTCGACTGCGCTGGAGTTGGCCTCAGGCAAATCGGACGGTGCGGAAGTTGCCGTCAGCAAGACCACCGGCATTAGCGTAAGCACGCGCTATGGTGAAGTGGAGAATGTCGAATTCAATAGCGATGGCGCGCTGGGGATCACCATTTATCACCAGAACCGCAAAGGTAGCGCATCATCCACCGATTTAAGCCCGCAGGCTATTGCCCGCACCGTACAGGCGGCGCTGGATATTGCCCGTTATACCTCGCCAGATCCTTACGCAGGCGTGGCAGATAAAGAGCTGCTGGCCTTTGACGCGCCGGATCTCGACTTGTTCCACCCTGCGGACGTTTCCCCGGATGAAGCCATTGAACTGGCGGCTCGTGCTGAACAGGCGGCATTGCAGGCGGACAAACGCATCACCAATACCGAAGGCGGTAGCTTTAACAGCCACTACGGCGTCAAAGTATTTGGCAACAGCCACGGCATGTTGCAGGGATACTGCTCAACGCGTCATTCACTCTCCAGCTGTGTGATTGCCGAAGAAAATGGCGATATGGAACGTGATTACGCCTACACCATTGGCCGTGCGATGAGCGATCTACAAACGCCGGAGTGGGTTGGGGCAGACTGCGCTCGCCGCACTTTATCGCGACTGTCGCCGCGTAAACTTTCCACCATGAAAGCGCCGGTGATTTTTGCCAATGAAGTCGCAACCGGATTGTTTGGTCATTTGGTTGGCGCAATTGCCGGTGGTGCTGTCTACCGTAAATCCACCTTCCTGCTCGACTCGCTGGGTAAACAAATTCTGCCGGACTGGCTGACCATTGAAGAACATCCGCATCTGCTGAAAGGGCTGGCATCTACTCCATTCGACAGCGAAGGGGTGCGTACCGAGCGTCGCGATATTATTAAAGATGGCATCCTGACTCAGTGGTTGCTGACCAGCTATTCCGCGCGCAAACTGGGGCTGAAAAGTACCGGTCATGCGGGCGGCATCCACAACTGGCGTATTGCCGGGCAAGGACTCAGCTTTGAGCAGATGCTCAAAGAAATGGGCACCGGCCTGGTGGTGACGGAACTGATGGGCCAGGGCGTGAGTGCAATTACCGGTGATTATTCCCGTGGTGCAGCGGGCTTCTGGGTAGAGAATGGCGAAATTCAATATCCGGTTAGCGAAATCACCATCGCAGGTAATTTGAAAGATATGTGGCGCAATATCGTCACTGTTGGTAACGATATTGAAACACGCAGTAATATACAGTGTGGTTCTGTTCTGTTACCGGAGATGAAAATCGCCGGACAGTAAAAAACTGGCGCGACCTGCCGCGCTTAAACTAAAAAATTACACAAAATCATTCGCACTGCATCGAGACGGAAAGTGAATGAGAGCCGGGGAGCGTACTCGTAGTACGTGACTCGGGCGAATGAGCGTAGCCGTCGATGAGGTAGTGTGAAGGATGAAGTGTAAATAAAAAAGGAAGTGAGCAATGCGTAAAAGCCTGTTAGCTATTCTTGCAGTCTCCTCGTTGGTATTCAGTTCGGCGTCGTTTGCCGCTGAGCTGGAAGACAATATGGAAACCCTCAACGACAATTTAAAAGTGGTCGAAAAAGCCGATAACGCGGCGCAAGTCAAAGACGCGTTAACCAAAATGCGTGCTGCGGCGCTGGATGCGCAAAAAGCGACGCCACCGAAGCTGGAAGGCAAATCACCGGACAGCCCGGAGATGAAAGACTTCCACCACGGTTTCGACATTCTGGTCGGTCAGATTGACGACGCGCTGAAGCTGGCTAATGAAGGTAAAGTCAAAGAAGCACAGGCCGCCGCAGAGCAACTGAAAACGACCCGCAACGCCTATCACCAGAAGTATCGTTAATTCCTTATTGGGCGGTGAAACGTTACCGCCCAACGCTTTCTTCTCCCTTCGTAAAATCACCGCAATATCTATCTTCACCACGGCATATTCCTGCGTGTCGTCCTCATTTTTGCGAGGCGTTTTCCAGAAATGAATGTAATGCATATGTAATGCTATAATGCATTACACTTTTCATAATTACCGGAGGCATAATGGCCACACTTAACGTCCGCCTGGATGACAAACTGAAAAATGAGGCTTATGCGGTGCTGGAAAAATTAAATATCACGCCTACTGAAGCAGTGCGGCTGCTGTTTCAGTACGTTGCGGAAAATGGACGAATGCCGGTAAAAACGCTCACTGTCAGTGATAGTGAAGAAGCCTTGTTACGCACTGTCAGGGAACGACTGGCCAACCCACAAGAGGCCATTAAGGTCCGACTGGATGAACTATGAGCTGGCTTTTGATCTGCGGGCGCTGAAAGAGTGGCAAAAACTGGGCGTGACAGTCCGGGAACAATTTAAAAAAAAGCTTGAGGATGTGCTGAAAAGGCCGCGCAATCCATTGGCTAAACTGCGGGATTTACCGGACTGCTACAAAATTAAGCTGCACACACTGGGATATCGCCTGGTCTATCAGGTCAATGATAAAGAGTTGCTCGTGTTGGTGATAGCTGTTGGTAAGAGAGAACTCAGCCGTTTATGAAGACGCGACTAAACGGCTGGATGAGTGATTAACGCAAATGATGCACCACCTGATTGCTGCTGCCGCGCCAGATCAGGGAAGGGTCTTTTAAATCCTGCACAAATTTGCCGTCGACCAGCACGTTGATCAAATCAACAACCTGCATTTGCGCAGCGTTGAGTTCGTCGAGTTTATAGCCTGTCCACACCCAGATGTCTTTACCCGGACACTCGGCGCGGATGCGTTGTACCAGTTTCAGAATATCCGGCACGTTTTGCGGATGCAGCGGATCGCCGCCGGAGAGGGAAATACCCTGGCGTTTGATGCGAGTGTCATTCAGATCGTTAATGATCTGGTCTTCCATTGCTTTGGTAAATGGCTGACCGGAATTTACCCGCCAGGTGCTTTTGTTGTAGCAACCGGGGCATTCATGAACACACCCGGAGACAAACAGAGTGCAGCGAGTGCCGGGGCCGTTGACGATGTCGACAGGATAGTACTGATGATAATTCATTTTCGCTTCTCAATTGACGCCATGACTGCTCTGGTGCGTACGGGGCGAAGTCCTCTGAGGCTTACGCATTTGCCACCTTGCGACGACACCAACTGGCTAGAGGCAACTCATTATGTCGGGAGTCAAGAAGGGGCACGGAACGGTCCCCTCTCCCTGAGGGAGAGGGGTAGGGTGAGGGGGGAAGGCTTAACCTATCTGCCCATTTCCCAAATGTTTAACGCGGCGCTTAACTTCTTCCTGCTTACCGGCGTTAAACGGACGCGCATCCGGGCTACCTAAATATCCGCACACGCGGCGAGTCACCGACACACGGGAGGTGTCATGGTTACCACATTTCGGGCAGGTGAAGCCTTTGCTGGTGCACTCAAACTCACCGGTAAAGCCACACTCGTAGCACTCATCAATTGGTGTATTGGTGCCGTAATACGGTACATGCTGATAGCTGTAATCCCAGACATCTTCCAGCGCCTTCAGGTTGTGCTGAATGTTTGGATACTCGCCGTAGCAAATGAAACCACCGTTAGCCAGCGGCGGGTAAGGTGCTTCAAAGTCGATCTTGTCGTACGGGTTCACCTTTTTCTCCACATCAAGGTGGAAACTGTTGGTGTAGTAACCTTTATCGGTCACGCCCGGCACCACGCCAAACTCAGCGGTATCGAGACGGCAGAAGCGGTCGCACAGATTTTCACTTGGCGTGCTGTAAAGGCTGAAACCGTAGCCAGTCTCTTCTTTCCACTGATCCACCGCCTGACGCAGACGTTCAACAATCGCAATACCTTTCGCGCGAAGCTGCTCGTTGTCATAAACATGCTCGCCGCCGAACAGCGCGTTAATGGTTTCGTGGATACCGATGTAACCCAGCGAAATAGACGCACGACCGTTTTTGAAGATTTCAGAAACATCATCGTCGGCATTCAGACGCACGCCACAAGCACCTTCCATATAGAGGATAGGAGCCACGCGCGCTTTCACGCCTTCGAGACGAGCGATACGGGTCATCAGCGCCTTACGTGCCAGCAGCAGACGTTCATCCAGCAACTTCCAGAAGGTGGCTTCATCGCCTTTCGCTTCCAGCGCAATACGTGGCAGGTTCAGGCTGATCACGCCGAGGTTGTTGCGACCATCGTGGATCTGCTCGCCGTTTTCGTTTTCCCATACGCCGAGGAAGCTGCGGCAACCCATCGGGGTTTTAAACGAACCGGTGACTTTCACTACCTGATCGTAGTTCAGGATATCCGGATACATGCGCTTGCTTGCGCACTCCAGCGCCAGCTGTTTGATGTCGTAGTTCGGATCGCCTTTTTTATGGTTCAGGCCATCGCGAATCGCAAACACCAGTTTCGGGAACACGGCGGTTTTGCGGTTTTTACCCAGGCCTGCGATGCGGTTACGCAGGATGGATTCCTGAATCAGGCGCGACTCCCAGCTGGTGCCCAGACCAAAGCCAAAGGTTACAAACGGTGTTTGACCGTTGGCGGTGTGCAGGGTATTTACTTCGTACTCCAGCGACTGGAAGGCGTCGTAGCACTCTTTGATGGTACGAGAGTTGGCGTAGCCTTCAGCATCCGGAATGCTCCACTCCTCCGCCGTTTTACGGTGCTTGTTGTAGCTGGCGGTGACAAACGGAGCCAGAACTTCGTCGATACGGTTAATGGTGGTGCCGCCATAAATATGGCTGGCAACCTGGGCGATAATCTGCGCAGTTACTGCGGTGGCAGTGGAGATCGACTTCGGTGGTTCGATCTCGGCGTTCCCCATCTTAAAGCCCTGAGTTAGCATACCTTTCAGGTCGATCAACATGCAGTTGAACATCGGGAAGAACGGCGAGTAATCGAGGTCGTGGTAGTGAATATCGCCACGCTCATGCGCCTGCACCACGTCACGCGGCAGCAGGTGCTGGCGTGCATAGTGTTTAGCAACAATACCGGCCAGCAGGTCGCGCTGGGTTGGAATTACCTTGCTGTCTTTGTTGGCGTTTTCATTGAGTAACGAAGAGTTGGTCTGCTCGACCAGGCCACGGATCTCCTGGTTCAGGCGACCGCGTTTTTCACGTTCGATGTCGCGATCGTGACGGTACTCGATGTAAGCACGAGCCAGTTGTTTGTACGGGCCTGACATCAGCTGGTTTTCAACTGCGGTCTGGATTTCGTTGATATCCACCTGGTTGCGGCCCTGCATTTGCTCGCTGACGACAGCGGCAACAGTGGCACAATAATCTGCATCATCGACTTCCGCTGCTTTAGCTGCACGCAGAATGGCTTCTTTGATGCGCTCTGATTTAAACGGCACTTTGCAGCCGTCTCGTTTCATCACATGCGGTGTCATGATCGCTCCATATTTTTAAGAACAGGTTATACACAGAAAGTTGGGAAGTGCGCCCCGCTTTATTTAGCTCTTTTTACGGGGAGTTACTGCAATCCCAATCCGCTTTATCCACAATTTTGTCGGCTTTGTTGGCGTGTGTCTTGGTGCAAGTATAGTCGACGGATACAACATATTGGGTTGAGAGGCATTTTAAAGTCTATATATAGTGCTTTGCATTAAGGATGTTTAAGGTTTTTTTGATTTAGCTCAAAGTAAAAAGCAGAGTGTACGGATGACGGGCGCTACAGCGATGTGTAAATTTTTTAATAATTTTCTGTTCAAAAAACCAACAAAAACAATGCGCTGACAGATAAGGCCCCGGAAATACTCGCTTTACCGGGGCCTAGAGAAGAATTATCTCTGCAACCACCAGACAGCCTCAAATGGCCGCAATGTCATGGCTCCCGGTTGAGAGGAGGCTTCTTCATAGTTATGCATTAACAGTTGCCAGTCGCCGCTGATTTGCGTTGGTTGCCAGGGCTGTACGTCACGGCTAAGGTTGGCAATCACCAATAAAGTTTGCCCCAGCCATTCGCGGCGATAGCACCACAATACAGGACTGTTTGGCAGGAGATCCTGGTAATTGCCCCATGTCAGAATGGGTTCTTGTTTACGCAACGTGATTAACTTCTGGTAGGTGTAAAACACTGAAGATTCATCGGCCAGCGCAGATTCTACGTTGATTTCGCGATAGTTATCACACAGACCAATCCACGGCTTGCCGGTAGTAAACCCTGCGTTATCGCCGTTGCTCCATTGCATTGGCGTGCGGCTGTTGTCACGGGATTTACTGGCGAGGATTGCCAATAGCTCTTCGGCGTCACGCCCATCGTTGCGCAGCTCGGCAAACATATTGAGGCTCTCCACGTCGCGATAGTCAGTAATGCGCGTGAAATGTGGGTTGGTCATACCAATCTCTTCGCCCTGGTAGATATACGGCGTTCCCTGCATACCATGCAGCACCATCGCCAGCATTTTTGCCGCAGGCACGCGGTATTCACCTTCATCACCAAAGCGAGAAACAATGCGCGGCTGATCGTGGTTACACCAGAACAAAGCATTCCACGCAACGTTGTGCATTCCCTGTTGCCAGTGGCGGAACAATGTTTTTAACGCCACAAAGTCAGGTTTAGCCAGCGTCCATTTTTCACCGCCGGGATAATCGACCTTCAGGTGATGAAAATTAAAGGTCATCGACAATTCACTGCCTGTCAGTGCCGCGTATCGCTGACAATGTTCAAGGCTGGTGGAGGACATTTCACCCACAGTCATTAATCCGCGTGGCGTAAAGACATCACGGTTCATTTCGTGCAAAAACTCGTGTGCTCGTGGTCCGTCGGTGTAGAAGCGACGCCCGTCGCCATCCAGATCGTTGGGGAAG
Source organism: Escherichia sp. Marseille-Q3837 (assembly GCF_916618735.1). NCBI lineage: Bacteria > Pseudomonadati > Pseudomonadota > Gammaproteobacteria > Enterobacterales > Enterobacteriaceae > Escherichia > Escherichia sp. Marseille-Q3837. Next base: position 1,488,819 of record NZ_CAKAKC010000001.1, read on the forward strand.
TTCTGGTCTTTGGAAATCAGATTCACCACATCCAGGCGCAGCCCGTCTACCCCGCGATCGGCCCAGAACTCACAGACTTTTTTCAGTTCTGTGCGTACTGCTGGGTTTTCCCAGTTGAGATCGGCCTGTTCTGGTGCAAACAGATGCAAGTAATACTGTTCGCTTTCTGCGTGCCAGTGCCAGGCATTGCCACCGAATTTAGAACGCCAGTTATTTGGTGGTATTCCTGGTTCGCCGTCACGCCAGATATAAAACTGACGATAAGGACTTTCTTTGTTCTGCGCCTCGCGAAACCAGGCGTGTTGGGTAGAAGTATGGTTAAACACCATATCAAGGATAATGCGAATACCGCGCGATTTCGCCTGCGCCACCAGTTCATCAAAGTCGTCCAGCGTACCGTAGGTGGGATCAATCGCCGTATAGTTCGCTACGTCGTATCCGTTATCGATCTGTGGGGAGACATAAAAAGGTGTCAACCAGATAGCATTAACGCCCAGTTTTTGTAGATAGTCGAGGCGTAGGGTGACTCCTCGCAGATCGCCGGTGCCGCTGCCCGTGGTGTCCTGAAAACTCTTTGGATAAATCTGGTAGATAACGCCGTTTTGCCACCAGTGGGGAAGATTAGTCATTACGTCATTCCTGCAAATGCGAGGGGGCGCAAGTGCGCCCCGAAGAAAATTAAACAATGTTCAGCGTACCCAGGCGGTGTTTTCGCTGGTAGATAAACGAGGTGAGCACAATCGGGATGATGATGGCGATAGCCATTGCCAGCGCAAATACCTGCCAGTAGCTCGGCTGAATGGAGAGAATACCAGGCAGACCACCGACGCCGATGCCATTCGCCATAACGCCGTTCAGGCCGCAGAGCAATCCCGCCAGACCGGAACCAATCATCGCGCACAGCATCGGGAAGCGATATTTCAGGTTGATGCCGTACATTGCCGGCTCAGTAACCCCAAGATAAGCGGAGATCGCCGCTGGAACCGAAATTTCCCGCTCGTTCTGTTTACGGCTGGCGATAATAATTCCTACCACTGCCGACGCCTGAGCAATATTCGAAAGGGCAATCAGCGGCCAGACTGGCGTACCGCCCATGCTTTGAATCATCTGCATATCAATGGCAAGCGTGGTCTGGTGTACGCCGGTAATGACCAGCGGCGCATAGAGGAAGCCAAACAATGCCGCGCCAATAGGGGCAAAGCTGCCAGTCATCAGGTGACGTACCGCAAAGGCAACGCCATCGCCAATCATGCGACCAAACGGACCAATCAGCGCATGGGCGAGGAACACCGCGAGGATCAGCGAGCAGACCGGTACAACCACCAGATAGAGATAATCCGGCACGATGCGCTTAAGGCGAGTTTCAATAAAGCCCAGCGCCAGCCCGGCTAACAGCGCCGGGATCACCTGCGCCTGATAGCCTACTTTCGCAATACTGAACATGCCAAAGTCCCACACTTCCGGCACCTGCTGCCCGAGTAGATAGGCGTTCATCAGTTGTGGAGAAACCAGCGTTACGCCAAGCACGATACCGAGGATCGGCGTGCCGCCCATCTTTTTCACCGCCGACCAGCAAATCCCGACCGGCAGATAGAAGAAGATCGCCTCACCGATCAACCACAGAAAATCGTAGATCGTTTGCAGGGAAGGGTACATTTGCGCCAGCGTCTGGCCGTTGCTCATGGGCAGATCGCCGATCACATTACGAAAACCGAGGATCAAACCGCCGCTAATCAGCGCGGGCAGTAACGGGAAGAAGATCTCTGCGAAATGGGAGATCAACTGCTCATGCCATTTCATATTCTGCCTGGCGGCTTTTTTCACCTGCTCTTTATCGACCTGCGCCTGTCCGGTGGTCGCTATCAGTGCTTGATAGTAATCGCCAACGTTGGTGCCAATCACCACCTGAAATTGTCCGGCATTGGTGAAACAGCCTTTCACCATGGGGAGTTGCTCAATTTCTTTCGGTCTGGCATTGGCCGGTTGGTTGAGGACAAAGCGCAGGCGAGTAATACAGTGGCTCACCGTCGCAATATTGCCGCGCCCACCGACCAGTTCAATCAACCGATCGATATCCGTTTGGTTCACTTTGCTCATCATAAGGCCCCGTGGCAGATGACATATTAGGTTGACGGCAGAATATAGTGGGAAGGAAAAATTAAAAACGGGAACGTTCCCGAAACACGGCGAAGATCACAATTTATAGTTCAGGAAACGATCAGAACAGGGTGGCGGGGATGATGATTTGTTGCGGTTCGCTGCGCCCGGTTATCTGTTTGATTAACTGGCAGGCCGCCTGGCGTCCGGCTTCTGCGTAGCCTGGGTCAACGGTGACGATCTCCGGATGGAGGAACTTCATCAACGGTGTATTACCAACGCTCGCCAGCTGTAAGGTATCGATGCGTTGCTCTTGCAGGTATTTACTTGCGCCAAGTGCCAGCGTGTCAGTTGCGCACAGCAACGCGGTGGTTTCAGGGGTAATGACTTTTGCCACGTTCTCATAACCTTGCTTCATGGCGAGGCCAGGCAGAGCGGCGACGGGATGCAGTTTATGCGCTTTGCAGAACGCCAGGTAGGCTTCATGACGTCGCTTACCGGTCGTCACGTCACTGTGCGGCACGCCGAGATAACTGATATTGCGATGCCCCTGGTCATACAGCCGTTGCATCAGGATTTTGATCGCCCCTTCGTCGTCATAACAGACTGAAGCAAAGCCCTTTGCGTCGCGTGCCAGCAGCACCAGCGATGACTGCCAGTGGGCTAACATCTCTTCGGTTATACCGGTAAAACCAAACAGCACTACGCCGTCGATATTACGACGTTTCAAAACGCCCAGATGTTCGGCAACTAATTGTGGTGAAAACTGGCTTTCCATCATGATGGGGTCGTAACCCTGTTCATAGAACGCCGGCAGCATGGTCTGAACCGCGAGATTTTCTGACAGCGAATCCAGACGTGTCACGATGATGGCGACCACTTTATCGCTTTGCCCACGCATGGCGCGCGCAGAGCGGGAAGGGGAAAATCCATGCTGATTCATCACAGCTTCGACACGTTCACGTGTGCGCTGGCTTACGCCGCTCTCGTTATTCAGCACCCGGGAAACAGTGGATTTTCCCACGCCGCTCAAGCGCGCGATGTCTTTGATGGTCAGCCGATTTTGCATCCTGTTATCCCGTAACGTGTTGTTTAATTATTAGAGACTAACTTTACCCGCGCATTCAGCAATGGGCAAAGTCTGGTTTATCGTTGGTTTAGTTGCCGACAGGTATTATATCGGCATAAATGCTACGAATATTATTGGATTCGCGGCGCTATTTATTCACTTACCGGAGGTTATATGGAACCTGATCCCACGCCTCTCCCTCGACGGAGATTAAAACTTTTCCGGTAAGCCCGTCTTTTCACGGCGTTACCGGATGCGTAAGGCCGTGACGTTTTAACGTCCCTGCTCATATTTATTACCTTCAGGTAAGGCTTCGCCACGCCTGAAGATATTTCTGCACTGTTCCAGACAGTGCGGAGGGACACCCTATGTTTAAAGAAATTTTTACCCGGCTCATTCGCCATTTACCTTCCCGTCTGATCCGTCGCGATCCGCTACCGGGTGCGCAGCAGACAGCGAATGCACCAATCCCGCCTTCCTTAAGCGCGCATTGCCTGAAAATGGCGGTGATGCCCGAAGAAGAATTATGGAACACGTTCGACACCCACCCGGAAGGGTTGAATCAGGCGGAAGTGGAAGTTGCCCGTGAAAAACATGGCGAAAATAAATTACCTGCGCAACAACCATCGCCGTGGTGGGTACATTTGTGGGTCTGCTATCGCAACCCCTTTAATATTTTGCTCACGATCCTTGGCGGCATTTCTTACGCCACGGAAGATTTATTTGCCGCAGGCGTTATCGCGTTAATGGTGGCTATTTCCACGCTGCTGAACTTTATTCAGGAAGCGCGTTCCACCAAAGCGGCAGATGCCCTGAAAGCGATGGTCAGCAATACCGCGACGGTGCTGCGCGTTATTAACAGCAAAGGCGAAAATGGCTGGCTGGAGATCCCGATCGACCAGCTGGTGCCCGGCGATATTATTAAACTGGCGGCGGGGGATATGATCCCGGCAGATTTGCGTATCTTGCAGGCGCGGGATCTGTTCGTCGCTCAGGCGTCGTTAACCGGTGAGTCTCTGCCCGTAGAAAAAGCTGCAACCACTCGCCAGCCGGAGCACAGCAATCCGCTGGAGTGTGACACCCTGTGTTTTATGGGCACCACCGTGGTGAGCGGCACGGCACAAGCGATGGTGATTGCCACAGGTGCCAACACCTGGTTTGGTCAACTGGCGGGGCGTGTTAGTGAGCAGGAAAGCGAGCCGAATGCCTTTCAGCAAGGGATCAGCCGCGTCAGTATGCTGCTGATTCGCTTTATGTTGGTGATGGCTCCGGTGGTGTTGCTTATCAACGGTTACACCAAAGGCGACTGGTGGGAAGCGGCACTGTTTGCGCTTTCGGTCGCGGTAGGCTTAACGCCGGAAATGTTGCCGATGATTGTTACCTCGACGCTGGCGCGCGGCGCAGTAAAGCTGTCGAAACAGAAAGTGATCGTCAAACATCTGGATGCCATTCAGAACTTTGGCGCAATGGATATTCTGTGCACTGATAAAACCGGCACCCTGACGCAGGATAAAATTGTGCTGGAGAATCATACCGATATCTCCGGTAAAACCAGCGAACGCGTGCTGCATAGCGCGTGGTTGAACAGTCATTACCAGACCGGGCTTAAAAACCTGCTTGATACAGCGGTGCTCGAAGGTACGGATGAAGAGTCGGCGCGTTCGCTGGCCAGCCGTTGGCAGAAAATTGATGAGATTCCGTTTGATTTTGAGCGTCGCCGGATGTCGGTGGTAGTGGCAGAAAATACCGAACATCATCAACTGGTGTGCAAAGGCGCATTGCAGGAGATCCTTAATGTGTGTTCACAGGTGCGCCACAATGACGAGATTGTGCCGCTCGATGACACTATGCTGCGTAAGATTAAGCGGGTTACTGATACGCTGAATCGTCAGGGGCTGCGCGTGGTTGCGGTGGCGACGAAATATCTGCCCGCGCGTGAAGGAGATTACCAGCGGGCGGATGAATCCGACCTGATCCTCGAAGGATATATCGCTTTTCTTGATCCACCAAAAGAGACAACGGCTCCGGCACTGAAGGCATTAAAAGCGAGTGGAATTACCGTGAAAATCCTCACTGGTGACAGTGAATTAGTGGCGGCGAAAGTGTGCCATGAAGTGGGGCTGGACGCGGGAGCGGTGGTAATTGGTAGTGATATTGAAACGCTATCTGATGACGAACTGGCAAATCTCGCACAGCGCACCACGCTGTTTGCTCGCCTGACGCCGATGCATAAGGAACGCATCGTAACGTTGCTAAAGCGCGAAGGGCATGTGGTTGGCTTTATGGGCGATGGTATTAATGATGCGCCCGCCTTACGCGCTGCGGATATCGGCATTTCTGTGGACGGCGCGGTAGATATTGCCCGTGAAGCGGCTGATATCATCCTGCTGGAAAAAAGCCTGATGGTGCTGGAAGAGGGGGTTATTGAAGGGCGCCGGACTTTCTCTAACATGCTGAAATACATCAAAATGACGGCGAGTTCTAACTTCGGTAATGTGTTCAGCGTGCTGGTGGCGAGTGCTTTCTTGCCCTTCCTGCCGATGCTGCCGTTACACTTACTGATCCAGAACCTGCTGTACGATGTGTCACAGGTGGCGATCCCGTTTGATAACGTTGATGACGAGCAAATTCAAAAGCCGCAGCGTTGGAATCCGGCGGATCTGGGGCGTTTTATGATCTTCTTCGGACCGATCAGTTCGATCTTCGATATTCTGACGTTTTGCCTGATGTGGTGGGTATTCCATGCCAACACGCCGGAAACGCAAACACTGTTCCAGTCGGGCTGGTTCGTGGTGGGATTACTGTCGCAAACGCTGATTGTGCATATGATCCGTACCCGTCGTGTACCGTTTATTCAGAGTCGTGCATCGTGGCCGTTAATGATCATGACCGTAATCGTGATGATTGTCGGGATCGCGTTGCCGTTTTCGCCGCTGGCCAGTTATCTGCAATTGCAGGCGCTACCGTTAAGTTACTTCCCGTGGCTGATTGCGATTCTGGCAGGGTATATGACGTTAACGCAGTTGGTGAAAGGGTTCTATAGCCGTCGTTATGGTTGGCAGTAAAGAATAAGCTGGGCATGGTGGCCCGGATTCAGATTGCAGATAAAGTGAGCTTTGTTCATGCCGGATGCGGCGTAAACGCCTTATCCAGCCTACAAATTCAATAAATTGCAGGAATCACCCAGGCCTGATAAGCGTAGCGCATCAGGCGATTTTGCTTTTGTCATCAGACTTAATCCGGGCACGATAGCCCGGATTTCCATCAAGATTAGCGACGAACAGCGATCGCTTCGATCTCAATCTTCACGTCTTTCGGCAGACGGGCAACTTCAACGCAAGAACGTGCCGGGAAGGTGGCGTTGTGTTCGGTGAAGAAGGCTTCGTAAGTGGCATTTACGGTTGCGAAGTCGTTCAGATCTTTCACAAACACGGTGGTTTTAACGATGTCGCCCACTTTCAGGCCAGCGGCTTCGACGATCGCTTTTACGTTATCCAGCGACTGACGTGCCTGTGCAGCGACGTCTGCCGGTACTTCGCCCGTTTTCGGATTTACCGGGATCTGACCGGAGGTGATGATCATATTGCCCAGATCAACGCCCTGTACGTAAGGACCGATAGCTGCCGGTGCATTTTCCGTCGCGATAGTTTTGCTCATGATTTCTCCTTTATTACAGCGGTAAAAAGTCTGGCTCATTATAGGGAGCCAGACTTTTATTACCAACCGCAATTAATTGGCCAGCACCACATTATGGGAAAACTCTTTTTCACAGTATTTGCATTTGAGCGCGATGTCATTGGCGCGTTTTCGCACGGCAAAGCTGGAAGAAACCGGTTCGGCATGGCTGATACAGTTGCTGTTCGGGCAGACCAGCACATTGTCGATGCGCTCCGGCAGGCTGGGGCGCGATTTACCAACCACTTCATAGTTGTCGATACGATTTACCGTGGCTTGCGGTGCGTACAGCGCCAGTTGGTCTACCTGATCTTCACTCAAAAAGGTATTTTCGATCTTGATCAGATCCTTGCGCCCCATCTCGCCAGAAGGCAGGTTCAGACCGATAGTGATACGCTGATCCGTTTCGGTCAGCTTGAACAGACTCAATAGCTTAAAACCGATCTGGGCGGGGATATGGTCAATTACCGTGCCGCGTTTAATAGCTTCAACCTGCAATTTATTATCGTGTGTCATCTCAATTTCCCCTTACAGTACCAGATCGCGATTCAGAACCAGTGCCAGTAACGCCTGGCGAGCGAAAATCCCATTGCCTGCTTGCTGGAAGTACCAGGCGTGCGGCGTTTTATCGACATCCGTCGCAATTTCATCAATACGCGGCAGCGGATGCAGCACTTTCATATTGGCTTTGGCGTTGTGAAGATCGCTGGCGCGCAGGACAAACTGCGCTTTTACGTTGGCGTATTCGGACGGATCCAGGCGCTCTTTTTGCACGCGGGTCATATACAAAATGTCCACTTCCGCCATCACTTCTTCAATGGAACTATGCAGGCTCCAGGCGATACCTTTTTCATCAAGCATGTCCAGAATGTACTGCGGCATTGCCAGCGCATCCGGGGCGATGAAGTAGAAACGGTTGCCGTCGAATTTCGCCAGCGCCTGGGTCAGGGAGTGAACGGTGCGACCATATTTCAGGTCGCCGACCATTGCGACACGAAGATTGTCCAGACGTCCCTGGGTTTCCTGAATGGTGAACAGATCCAGCAAGGTTTGCGTCGGATGTTGGTTGGAACCATCACCGGCGTTCAGCACCGGCACATTGCCGGAAAACTCGGTTGCCAGGCGCGCCGCACCTTCCTGCGGATGGCGCATCACAATTGCATCGACGTAAGTGCTGATAACCGAGATGGTATCAGCCAGCGTTTCACCTTTTTTTCCCAGTGAGGTGTTTGCGCTGTCAGAGAATCCCACCACGCTGGCACCCAGGCGGTGCATCGAGGTTTCGAAAGAGAGGCGGGTGCGGGTTGATGCTTCGAAGAAGCAACTGGCAATCACTTTATGTTTCAACAACTCTGGTTGCGGGTTTGCTTTCAGTTTCGCCGCTGTCGCCAGCACCAGATTAAGGTCATCGCGACTAAGGTCATTTATGGAAATGATGTGTTTTTGATATAGCGGATTAGCCATGTTTATCTCCTGACGCCTGGGCAAAAAAAAGCCCCTCGATTGAGGGGCTGGGAATGGGTGATCAACGGGAAGAAAAACGGCAGGCCAGCGTCTTTTTTCAGACGCGGTAAGACAAAATGTCGAACACACTGAACCATACATCCTCCCGGCAAATTGTCCGGCATTATACTCAGCCAGAAAGTGGGATCAAGCGATTAATGCAAGAAACTTCCAAGGTAAACGATTGTTGTGAATTTATATGCTTCAAATTTGAATTTATAACGAAATGAATTTAGGGGGGGAATGTGGGGGGAAAATATGCGCTGGCGCAATCAGGCGGCAAAAAATGCTGGTATGGCAGTAAGGAATTACGTATAACAAGAGAAATGAAACGATGTTTTAATTGAGGGAATGAAAAAATGATCATCGGAAATATTCATAATCTCCAGCAATGGTTGCCGGAAGAATTACGTCAGGCGATTGAGTATATTAAAGCGCACGTTACGGCAGAAACGCCAAAAGGTAAGCACGACATCGAAGGCAACCGTCTGTTTTATCTTATCTCTGAAGATATGACTGAGCCTTATGAAGCACGCCGCGCCGAGTACCATGCCCGCTATCTCGATATTCAGATTGTGCTAAAAGGGCAGGAAGGCATGACCTTCAGCACACAACCTGCGGGCACGCCGGATACCGATTGGTTAGCCGATAAAGACATCGCCTTTTTGCCAGAAGGTGTTGAGGAGAAAACAGTTATCCTCAATGAAGGCGACTTTGTCGTGTTCTATCCGGGTGAAGTACACAAGCCACTGTGCGCAGTGGGCGAGCCAGCCCAGGTTCGCAAAGCGGTTGTGAAAATGCTGATGGCGTAAGTGGATTATGCCGGAGGCGACGTTACGCCGCCTCCGGTACTGGCGTTATTGGGCGAGCGTCGCAACCATTACCGCTTTGATGGTATGCATACGGTTTTCCGCCTGATCAAAAACAATACTGGCGGCAGATTCAAAGACCTCATCCGTCACTTCCATCCCACCGTGCAGGCCAAACTCTTCAGCCATCTTTTTACCTAGCGTCGTTTGGTCGTCATGAAACGCGGGCAGGCAGTGCAGAAATTTGACGTCTGGATTACCGGTTAACTGCATCATTTTGCTATTCACCTGATAATCACGCAGTAATGCAATACGTTCTGCCCATTTCTCTTTCGCTTCCCCCATCGACACCCACACATCGGTGTAAATAAAGTCGGCACCTTTAACGCCTGCTGCGATATCTTCTGTCAGCGTTATATTCCCGCCATTTTGCTGTGCCAGGGCGCGGCATTCCGTAACCAGCGAAGCTTCCGGCCAGCACGCTTGTGGCGCTACCAGGCGTAAATCCAGACCGGTCAACGCCGCAGCTTCCAGCATTGAGTTACCCATGTTGTTGCGTGCATCTCCGGCATAAACCAGCGTCATCTCATTGAACGCTTTACCTGGTAAATGCTCCTGCATGGTCAGCAAATCCGCCAGAAGCTGTGTAGGATGAAACTCATTAGTCAGGCCGTTCCATACCGGCACACCTGCATATTCCGCCAGCGTTTCGACAATCTCCTGACCATAGCCGCGATACTGAATACCGTCATACATGCGACCAAGCACGCGGGCGGTATCTTTAATCGACTCTTTATGGCCAATCTGGCTGCCGCTGGGGCCGAGATAAGTGACGCGAGCACCCTGGTCATATGCGGCAACTTCGAAAGAGCATCGGGTACGGGTCGAGTCTTTTTCGAAGATGAGCGCGATATTTTTACCTGTGAGTCTGGCTTCTTCTTTGCCGTTTTTCTTATCGGCTTTCAGCTTCGCAGCTAACTGCAGCAGGCTGTTGAGTTCAGCTGGCGTGAAATCGAGTAATTTCAGGAAATGTTTATGATAAAACCCGGACATAGATCCCTCCTGTAGCTAACGCCGTAATGAATTAAAATTCAATTTATATGGATGATTATTCATTTGCAAGCCTAAAACATAAATCTTTGTCACAAAGGTGGAGGCAATGTCAGTGGTGTGTGACAATAAGAGTATCGGCAGGACATTAAGAGGAATGAGCCATGGCAAACCCGGAACAACTGGAAGAACAGCGTGAAGAAACGCGTTTGATTATTGAAGAATTACTGGAAGATGGCAGCGATCCGGACGCGCTGTACACCATCGAACATCACCTTTCCGCAGACGATCTGGAAACCCTGGAAAAAGCAGCGGTTGAAGCGTTTAAACTCGGTTACGAAGTGACCGATCCGGAAGAGTTGGAAGTGGAAGATGGCGATATCGTAATTTGCTGTGACATCCTCAGCGAATGCGCGTTGAATGCCGATCTGATCGACGCCCAGGTTGAGCAATTGATGAACCTGGCAGAGAAATTCGACGTTGAATACGACGGTTGGGGTACTTACTTTGAAGATCCTAACGGCGAAGATGGCGACGATGAAGATTATGTCGACGAAGACGATGACGGTGTTCGTCACTAATTAATTGATTAAAATGCCCGCTAGTACACACTAGCGGGCATTTTTTTAGAGTTTACGCAGCATCCGCACTTCACAATCGACATGGCCCGTGCAACCAAGTGCGTAATCGATATGTTGAAAACCTAAATGTTCATACAAACCAATCGCTTCTTTTAAAAAAGCGGTCGTTTCCAGATAGCAGCGTTTGAAGCCCATTTCTCGCGCCTGCTCCATCGCCATTAAGGCCAGTTTTTTCGCCAGTCCTTTACCGCGAATAGCAGGAAGAAAATACATCTTTTGCAGTTCGCAAATGTCCGATTCACTACCTGCTAATGGCGCAATCCCGCCGCCACCCACCACTTCGCCATTGTATTCAACTACCCAATACGCATGACTGGGCTGACTATACACTTGATACAATTCGTCGAGATTGGGATCGGCGACGGTGTAGCCTTTATCAGCGGTAAGACCGTATTCTGCGGATACCTGGCGGATGACGCTGGCGATGGCGGGATTATCGGCGGCAGTAAGTTTGCGCAAACGGAGCGCGGGAGAAGTGACAACATTCATAGCATAGCTCAATTTCAAATGTATGATTTATAGCTCACTTTAATACCACCCTCGCTTATGCGGTGCAAGAAGAAGATAAATCAGAAAATATTAAGCATATATCTCTTTGAGAAAGCGTATTCTAGGCGTACCAGTATTAATTTACTGGGATTATTATCTATATGAATGGGATTTATTTTAGGGATATGATTCATGAATGGTGTAAACGTCGGGAAAGATAACTCTCGTCACTCATTTGTTTTTACAGGCAAAGGTGGTGAGTATTTTCTTATTTGTCTTGTGAATTTTTTACTGACAATTATTACTCTGGGAATATATGGGCCGTGGGCATTGGTGAAATGCCGTCGTTATATTTATCAACATGTGACACTCAATGGGCAACCATTTAGTTATAAGGGAACTGGTGGTGCCATTTTCGTTAGCATGTTCCTTATTATTGTCGTTTATCTTCTCAGTATTTCTTGTTTTTCAGGCCAGCACTTTGTTCTTGGTTTTCTCCTGTTTGCTCTCTTGAGTTGCGGTATTCCTTGCATGGCAGTGAAGAGTCTACAATATCAGGCGAACATGACCTCACTGAATGGCATTCGCTTTGGCTTTAACTGCTCGATGCTCCGTGCATGGTGGGTTATGTTAGGTCTGCCTGTTTTGTTGGCGTTAGCGTTTTGGTTCGCACTGTATCTTATTGCGCAATTGACGACATCGATAGGAGGATTATTCTTTAACTTAGTCGCGTTAAGTTTGCTTTCTGCCATCGGGCTGGGTGTCGTCAATGGTATAACCTACAGTAAATGGATGCCATTGCTGGGTAACAATGCAACTTTTGGCATTCATAAGTTTTCTGTTCAGGTAAACGTAAAAGAATGCATTAAAGGTTGTATGCTCGCAATATTAACCATGGTTCCTTTCATCATTGTGATTGGTATTATGATTGCGCCAGTATTTCAGCAGGTAATGATGATGACCATGTTGGGTAGGTCTGATGCTGGTGGTGAGCTTGTATTGCAATATTACCCACAGATTATGGCTTCTTATTTCCTTTATTTTGTTGCGATTTTTGTTTTTGCCAGTTATCTCTATGTCACGTTACGTAGTTTGTTTCTGAATAACCTGACACTGGCAAATGGAACAATTCGTTTTCATTCGTCCGTTACCACGTTCGGTGTGCTTTTACGCATGTTTGCGGTATTAATGGGTTCTTCAATTACCTGTGGACTGGCTTATCCCTGGCTGAAAATGTGGATGATTAGCTGGATTGCCAATAATACCCATGTGCAGGGTGACCTTGATTCACTGGCGTTAGCGAATGATGAAAAACCGCAGGATAGCGGTCCGTTAATGTGGATATCTCGCGGTATTATGCCGTATGTTCCGTTTATCTAAATAAAAAGGCCGGAGCATTCTCCGGCCTTCGTTTTCACTGTGCGTATTACAGCGCGGCAATAACCGCCTGTTGTTCAATCAGCTTCGCTTTCGCTTCCGCATAACCTTCCAGCTTCTCACGCTCTTTTGCGATGACCGCTTCCGGTGCACGTGCGACAAAGCCTTCGTTCGCCAGCTTGTTCTCGATACGGCTGATTTCACCTTCGATCTTCGCCACTTCTTTTGCCAGACGCGCCAGCTCATCTTCTTTGTTGATGAGTCCAGCCATCGGGATCAGCAGCTCAGCGCCGTCGACGATCTTAGTAACGGAAACCGGACCTTTGTCATCGGCAGGCAGCACGGTGATGCTTTCCAGACGTGCCAGCGTTTGCAGGAAGCCACGGTTTTCATTTACGCGACGTTCTGCATCCGCGCTGCAACCACGCAGCAGCAGCTCCAGCGGTTTGCCCGGCGCGATGTTCATTTCTGCACGGATGTTACGTACAGCAACGATCGCCTGTTTCAGCCACTCGGTGTCGGCCAGCGCCGCTTCATCAACCTGAGATGCATCGTACTGCGGGAACGGCTGCAGCATGATGGTGTCAGCGGTGATGCCGCAAAGCACTTTCACACGCTGCCAGATAGTTTCGGTGATGAACGGAATGATCGGATGCGCGAGGCGCAGCAGACCTTCCAGTACCGTAACCAGCGTGTGGCGAGTACCGCGCAATTCGGCCTCAGTTCCACCGTTCATTACCGGCTTGGTCAGCTCCAGATACCAGTCACAGAACTGGTTCCAGGTGAATTCATACAGAATGCCTGCGGCGATATCGAAGCGGAAACTATCCAGTGCTTCGCGGTACGCTTTGATGGTTTGGTTGAACTCCGCCAGAATCCAGCGATCCGCCAGCGACAGCGTCATTTCGCCACCGTTGAAGCCGCAATCCTGACCTTCTGTGTTCATCAGCACAAAGCGGCTGGCGTTCCACAGTTTGTTACAGAAGTTACGGTAACCTTCCAGACGCTTCATATCCCAGTTGATGTCACGACCGGTAGAAGCCAGCGCCGCCAGGGTGAAGCGCAGCGCGTCAGTACCGTGCGGCTCAATGCCGTTCGGGAACTGCTTCTCGGTGCGCTTACGGATTTTGTCCGCCAGCTGCGGCTGCATCATATTACCGGTACGTTTTTCCAGCAGTTCTGGCAGCGAAATACCGTCGACCATATCCAGCGGGTCAATCACGTTACCCTTGGATTTAGACATCTTCTGGCCTTCGTCGTCACGAATCAGACCGGTCATGTAAACAGTGTGGAACGGCACCTGCGGTTTGCCATTTTCATCTTTGATGAAGTGCATGGTCATCATGATCATGCGGGCAATCCAGAAGAAGATGATGTCGAAGCCAGAAACCATCACGCTGGTCGGGTGGAACTGACGCAGGGCGTCGGTGTTTTCCGGCCAGCCGAGCGTAGAGAAAGTCCACAGCGCGGAGGAGAACCAGGTATCGAGAACGTCTTCGTCCTGACGCAGCGCGACGTCCGCACCGAGGTTATTTTCTTTACGCACTTCGTCTTCGTTGCGGCCAACATAAACGTTACCCGCTTCGTCGTACCATGCCGGGATACGGTGACCCCACCACAGCTGACGAGAGATACACCAGTCCTGAATATCGCGCATCCAGGAGAAGTACATGTTTTCGTACTGCTTCGGTACGAACTGAATATCGCCGTTCTCAACCGCTTCAACTGCCGGTTTCGCCAGTACATCGGCACGCACGTACCACTGGTCAGTCAGCATCGGTTCGATAACCACGCCACCACGGTCGCCGTAAGGAACGGTCAGATCGTGCGGTTTAATTTCTTCCAGCAGGCCGAGCGCGTCAACCGCAGCAACGACTGCTTTACGCGCAGCAAAACGCTCGAGTTTCTGGAACTCTGCCGGGATTTCGCTGGAATAAACGTCGGATTCGTTGCCTTTGGTATCGAACACCTGGGCGCTTTCACGGATATCACCGTCAAAGGTCAGGATGTTGATCATCGGCAGGGCGTGACGTTTACCCACTTCATAGTCGTTAAAGTCGTGCGCCGGAGTGATCTTCACGCAGCCGGTGCCTTTTTCCATGTCGGCGTGTTCGTCACCAACGATCGGAATACGACGGTTAACCAGCGGCAGAATGACAAATTTGCCAATCAGATCTTTGTAACGCGGATCTTCCGGGTTAACAGCCACGCCGGTGTCGCCCAGCAGGGTTTCCGGACGGGTAGTCGCAACGACCAGATAATCTTTGCCATCAGCAGTTTTCGCGCCGTCAGCCAGCGGATAGCGGATATGCCACATCGAACCTTTCGATTCGCGGTTTTCCACTTCCAGGTCAGAGATAGCGGTGCGCAGTTTCGGATCCCAGTTTACCAGGCGCTTACCACGGTAAATCAGATCTTCTTTATACAGACGAACGAAAACTTCTTTCACCGCATTGGACAGGCCTTCGTCCATGGTGAAGCGTTCACGCTCCCAGTCGACGGAGTTGCCGAGACGGCGCATCTGACGGGTAATCGTACCGCCGGATTCCGCTTTCCATTCCCAAATTTTGTCGATGAAAGCTTCGCGGCCGTAGTCGTGACGGGTTTTACCTTCTTCTGCGGCAATCTTGCGCTCAACGACCATCTGGGTAGCGATCCCGGCGTGGTCAGTACCGACCTGCCACAGGGTATTTTTACCCTGCATACGCTGATAGCGGATCATGGTATCCATGATGGTTTGCTGGAAGGCGTGACCCATATGCAAACTGCCGGTGACGTTCGGCGGCGGGATCATGATGCAGAAACTTTCCTGGCTTTCATCGCCATTAGGCTTAAAGTAGCCCTGCTTTTCCCAGTGCTCGTAAAGCGGCTGTTCGATATCTTGTGGGTTGTATGTCTTTTCCATTATTTCCAGGTTGCCGTATTCAGGTTGAAACCAGCCACGCGGTAGGCTTTATAGCGTTCGCGCGCCAGTTGTTTCAGAGAATCTTCATAAGGAACGAAGTCTACCACTTCTGTGAAAGCGGTGGCAAAATCTGCAAAGCTTGTTCGCAGACTAATCAATATATCGCGCGGGCTGCTGCTACGTTTTTGCGGCCAGGCGATCTCCACCGGCGCGCCGCCGCGCGGTCCTTCTCCCGCTAAATTGTGCGGAACAAAACTTTCTGCCGGACGCGCCCACAGGGCTTCATCCAGCCGGTAAGCCTGTTTTTCATCTTCACAGGCGATGAGCACGCGCTTACCGCTGCGCCAACGTTCTGCGGCAATTTCACACACCAGTTGCTCAACGGCGCTTAAGCCATCGACGGTGGTGTCATTGTCCAGAAGGTAGAACGTTGCGTTTTTCATATATGGGGCTTCTTGTGGTGGATTTAAATATTGCTGCATTCCTCACCCTGAAAGATGAGCAATGAATTTCTATTGCGCTCGATCGGTTCCCTCTCCCTTAGGGAGAGGGTTAGGGTGAGGGTAAAACGCAAACTTACTCTTCGCCGTTAAATCCGGCGCGGTTCAGCAGGAACTGTGCCAGCAACGCTACCGGACGACCGGTTGCGCCTTTTGCTTTACCAGAACGCCAGGCGGTTCCCGCGATATCCAGGTGCGCCCAGTTGTACTTACGGGTAAAGCGCGACAGGAAGCAACCTGCGGTAATCGCCCCGCCAGGACGTCCGCCAATGTTCGCCATATCGGCAAAATTGGATTCCAGTTGTTCCTGGTACTCGTCACCCAGCGGTAAACGCCATGCGCGGTCGCCAGACTGCTCAGACGCGGCAATCAGCTCATGAGCCAGCGGATTATGGTTCGCCATCAGACCGGTAATGTGATGACCCAGCGCGATCACGCAGGCACCGGTCAGCGTCGCCACATCAATTACCGCTTCCGGCTCAAAACGCTCAACGTAAGTTAACACATCGCACAGTACCAGGCGGCCTTCGGCGTCGGTGTTCAGCACTTCAACGGTTTGACCGGACATGGTGGTTAACACATCGCCCGGACGATAGGCTCGTCCGCCAGGCATGTTTTCGCAGCCTGCCAGCACGCCGATAACGTTAATCGGCAGTTGCAGCTCTGCAACCATGCGCATCACGCCGTAAACCGCCGCCGCGCCGCACATATCGTACTTCATCTCATCCATGCCTTCTGAAGGCTTGATGGAGATACCGCCGGAGTCGAAGGTTAAACCTTTACCCACCAGCACAATCGGGCGCGCATCTTCCGACGCGTTGCCTTTGTACTCAATCACCGACATCAGCGATTCGTTTTGCGAACCCTGACCCACCGCCAGATAGGAGTGCATCCCCAGCTCTTTCATTTGCTGTTCGCCGATAACGCGGGTGATGACATTCTTGCTGTAGCTGTCAGCTAACTGGCGCGCTTGTGAAGCGAGGTAAGCAGCGTTACAGATATTCGGCGGCATATTGCCGAGATCTTTCGCGGCTTTGATCCCGGCGGCAATCGCCAGACCGTGCTGGATCGCGCGCTCACCGCTGGTCAGCTCACGGCGGGTCGGCACGTTGAACACCATTTTACGCAGCGGACGACGCGGCTCGCTCTTATTCGTTTTAAGCTGGTCAAAACTGTAGAGCGTCTCTTTTGCTGTCTCGACCGCCTGACGCACTTTCCAGTAATTATTGCGACCTTTAACGTGCAGTTCAGTCAGGAAACAGACCGCTTCCATTGAGCCAGTATCATTCAGCGTATTAATGGTTTTCTGAATAACCTGCTTGTACTGACGCTCATCCAGCTCACGTTCTTTGCCGCAACCAATAAGGAGAATTCGCTCGGAAAGTACATTCGGAACATGGTGCAGCAACAATGTCTGCCCCGGTTTTCCTTCCAGTTCGCCCCGACGTAGCAGGGCGCTGATGTACCCATCGCTGATTTTATCGAGCTGTTCTGCAATCGGAGAAAGGCGACGTGGTTCGAAGACGCCCACGACGATGCAGGCACTCCGCTGTTTCTCCGGGCTACCGCTTTTTACACTAAACTCCATGCACTACGCTCCTGAATCTTAAAGACAACGGCGGTGGCTACAGATAGAATTGCAAGCTTTCGTAACTCATGTCCGCTGTTGCGATGACTTCGTGTTAATCTTAACGTTATTACGGCATTGGCACGTCAGAACAAAATCTGAGAGGTGAATCCGTTGAGTATAATTATCTTAGCGACGATTTCGACGACTCAAGAGAATAAATGACGTTTAAGCCATGAAACAAGCTAAAATCCTGCAAAAGACGAGTTTTTACGGGCGTATTTAAAGTGATAATCATAAGATATCTGGTGCGGGAGACGCTCAAAAGCCAGCTGGCGATACTCTTCATCTTGCTTTTGATCTTCTTCTGTCAAAAGTTAGTGAGGATACTCGGCGCAGCGGTTGACGGCGACATTCCGGCGAACCTGGTGCTCTCCCTTCTCGGGTTGGGCGTGCCGGAAATGGCGCAGCTTATCCTGCCATTAAGCCTGTTCCTCGGGCTGCTGATGACGTTGGGTAAACTGTATACCGAAAGTGAAATTACGGTAATGCATGCCTGCGGCCTGAGCAAAGCGGTTCTGGTGAAAGCGGCAATGGTTCTCGCGGTGTTCACGGCGATTGTCGCGGCGGTTAACGTCATGTGGGCGGGGCCGTGGTCATCGCGTCATCAGGATGAGGTGCTGGCAGAAGCGAAAGCTAACCCAGGCATGGCGGCGCTGGCGCAAGGGCAATTCCAGCAAGCGACCAATGGCAGCTCGGTGCTGTTCATCGAAAGCGTTGACGGCAGCGACTTCAAAGATGTGTTCCTCGCGCAAATCCGACCAAAAGGTAATGCACGTCCTTCCGTGGTAGTGGCCGATTCCGGACATTTAACTCAGTTGCGGGATGGCTCTCAGGTGGTGACTCTCAATCAGGGAACGCGTTTCGAAGGCACTGCACTGTTACGTGATTTCCGCATCACTGACTTCCAGGATTATCAGGCGATCATTGGTCACCAGGCGGTGGCGCTCGACCCGAACGATACCGACCAGATGGACATGCGTACATTGTGGAACACCGACACCGATCGCGCCCGTGCGGAGCTAAACTGGCGTATCACGCTGGTATTCACCGTGTTTATGATGGCGTTGATGGTCGTACCGCTGAGTGTGGTTAACCCGCGTCAGGGGCGTGTACTGTCGATGCTGCCTGCCATGCTGCTGTATCTGCTTTTCTTCCTGATCCAGACCTCCCTGAAATCGAACGGCGGCAAAGGTAAGCTGGACCCGACGCTGTGGATGTGGACCGTTAACCTGATTTATCTGGCTTTGGCGATTGTTCTCAACCTTTGGGACACGGTGCCGGTTCGCCGCCTGCGCGCCAGTTTTTCGCGTAAAGGAGCGGTGTGATGCAACCTTTTGGCGTACTTGACCGCTATATCGGTAAAACTATTTTCACCACCATCATGATGACGCTGTTCATGCTGGTGTCGCTCTCCGGCATTATCAAATTTGTCGATCAGCTGAAAAAAGCCGGGCAGGGGAGTTACGACGCGTTAGGCGCAGGAATGTATACCCTGCTGAGCGTGCCGAAAGATGTGCAAATCTTCTTCCCGATGGCGGCTCTGCTGGGTGCGTTGCTTGGTCTTGGGATGCTGGCGCAACGCAGCGAACTGGTGGTGATGCAGGCTTCTGGTTTTACCCGTATGCAGGTAGCGTTGTCGGTAATGAAAACCGCCATTCCGCTGGTATTGCTGACGATGGCGATCGGAGAATGGGTCGCGCCGCAGGGCGAGCAGATGGCACGTAACTACCGTGCGCAGGCGATGTACGGCGGCTCGTTGCTCTCTACCCAGCAAGGCTTATGGGCGAAAGATGGCAACAACTTTGTTTACATTGAGCGGGTTAAAGGTGACGAAGAGTTAGGGGGTATCAGTATTTATGCCTTTAACGAAAATCGTCGTCTGCAATCTGTGCGCTATGCCGCTTCCGCGAAGTTTGATCCTGAACATAAAGTCTGGCGTCTGTCGCAGGTTGATGAATCTGACCTGACCAATCCAAAACAAATCACCGGTTCTCAGACCGTGAGCGGCACCTGGAAAACCAACCTCACGCCAGACAAACTGGGCGTGGTGGCGCTGGATCCGGATGCACTCTCCATCAGCGGTTTGCACAACTATGTGAAGTATCTGAAGTCGAGCGGTCAGGACGCCGGACGTTATCAGCTCAACATGTGGAGCAAAATCTTCCAGCCGCTATCCGTGGCGGTGATGATGCTGATGGCACTGTCGTTCATCTTCGGTCCACTGCGTAGCGTGCCGATGGGCGTGCGCGTGGTTACCGGTATCAGCTTCGGTTTTGTGTTCTATGTACTGGATCAGATCTTCGGCCCGCTGACGTTGGTTTACGGCATCCCGCCGATCATCGGCGCACTGTTGCCAAGTGCAAGTTTCTTCTTAATCAGCCTGTGGCTGTTAATGAGAAAATCGTAACCAGATGAGTGAAGAAAGGGAGCGAAAGCTCCCTTTTACATTGTTGGCAAAGTGCGCTTTGTTCATGCCGGATGCGGCGTGAATGCCTTGTTCGGCCTACAAAATCATGCAAATTCAATATATTGCAGTGGCGTAGGCCTGATAAGACGCGATAGCGTCGCATCAGGCAAAGACAAATCGCACCAGACTTACCTTTTTCTCCCCCCAAGCAAGCTCCCCAGCACACCGCGTATAATCTGGTTCGTGACCTGGCGGGCGGCACTTTTCGCCATAGTCTGTACTACGCCATCTTTCTTTCCGCCACGCGGTCCGGTAGTGCCAAACAAAATGTCCTTTAACCCACCGAGAATACCGTCATCCACAGCCATCTCTTTTCCTTTGGCTGGTGGATTATTTTGCTGTTCGGTACTGGTTTGCACACCTTTTTGCAGCATCTCATAGGCAGATTCCCGATCCACGTCATCTTCATACTTGCCATACACCGGGGAGTGATTAATCAGGCCGTTACGCTCATCTTCTGTCACCGGTCCCATCCGTGAACAAGGTGCAATCACCATTGCACGCTCCACCACAGAAGGACTACCTTTCGCATCAAGAAATGAGATCAACGCTTCGCCGGTTCCCAGCTCCTGGATCGCCTTTTCTGTATCAAACGCTGGATTGGGTCGCATGGTTTGCGCTGCCGTCTTCACCGCTTTCTGGTCTTTCGGCGTAAAGGCGCGCAGAGCGTGTTGAACGCGATTCCCCAACTGCCCGAGTACGTTGTCGGGTATATCCGAAGGGTTTTGCGAGACAAACCAGACGCCCACGCCTTTCGAGCGGATAAGCCGTATGACCTGCTCAATTTTATCCAGCAGCACTTGCGGTGCATCGTTAAACAGCAGATGCGCCTCATCGAAGAAAAAGACGAGTTTCGGTTTATCCAGATCCCCTGCTTCCGGCAGTTGCTCATACAATTCAGAAAGCATCCACAGCAGACTGGCAGCGTACAGTTTTGGCATCTGGTAGAGCTTTTCGGCGCTAAGGATATTGATGACGCCTTTACCGTTAGCATCAGTACGCATCCAGTCTTTGATATCCAGCATCGGTTCACCAAAGAAATGCGTCGCTCCTTGCTGCTCCAGCGACAGTAATCCGCGTTGGATTGCACCAACAGATGCGCTACTGATATTGCCATACTGATTCTGGAATGATTTGGCGTTATCTCCGATGTACTGGGTAATGGCCCGAAGATCTTTAAAGTCGAGCAACAACAGTCCCTGATCGTCAGCAATGCGGAAGATGATATCCAGCACGCCAGTTTGCACGTCGTTAAGATTTAACAGTCGTGCAAGCAACAGCGGCCCCAGATCGGAGACCGTTGCCCTTACTGGATGGCCTTTCTCACCAAAAATATCCCACACCACCGCTGGATTCGAATGCGGTTGCCAGTCGTTGACACCGATACTTTTTAACCGAGCGAGCAGTTTTTCCGAGGTCGTACCTTCCTGTGCAACCCCGGTCAAATCGCCTTTCACATCGGCCATAAACACAGGTACACCGATTTCTGACAGTGATTCCGCTAGTTTTTGCAGCGTGACGGTTTTACCCGTCCCCGTTGCGCCAGTAATCAGCCCGTGACGGTTAGCCATAGCGGGTAATAAAAACAGTTCCGTGTCAGGCGTGCGTGCAATTAAAAGTGGTTCGCTCATGAGATTTCCTCCAGTTCCCTGCCTGGAGTATAGGCACGGTTGAAAAGTTTTCACCACTAAATTCAGCCGATTGCGAGATGTCTTAAAGGCCGGGCAGAATCGACCTGGTAAAGGGATCAGAAGACAGCTTTCAGAACCACGCGGTAGCGCGCCTTACCGTCACGTACATGCTGGATGGCATCGTTAATTTTCGACATCGGGAACCGTTCGGTTGTTGGTGCGACTTTGCTGCGGGAAGTGTAGAGCATGGTCGGGTGGGGTTCCTGGAGTGTGATAGAGGTTACACATCGTGGAAGACAATGCTGAAATTTTCAGCACTTAGCAATGTGGGTGCAAGCTGACGCTTGCATGGCGGCGCATGACAGGTATAATCCACAACGTTTTCCGCATACCTCTTCAGTGCCGAAGTGGCGAAATCGGTAGACGCAGTTGATTCAAAATCAACCGTAGAAATACGTGCCGGTTCGAGTCCGGCCTTCGGCACCATTAGTTTGCAATAGCTTGTTTTTCAACGAGTTATGGTGAAAACCCTGTCTATTGCTACTAATCTTTTCCCGTAATCTATTACCTTGGACTGCCGCTATGGTTGATGATGGTAATGGGAGATCTTAACTGTAACGGCCTCTAGTTGTACTGCTCGAACAGGTATTAAAAACTCGAAGCTGATGACGATACCACGTCTATAAATCCTTCCAAAGCAGACTAACTAAGCATTCAAGCCCGATGTGCTGTCTTCCTGTATCTGATTTTGAGATCTGAATGGCGGCGTAAACAAGTCTATGGTGGTGTGTATCTGTAAACGATATGCAGGCTCTGCCAGCATTTCAGCCATGCCCCTGCAAAGGTACACAGTTATCCTGATAATGTTCCGGAGTTATCGGGGGAGGCTTTGGGTGTTTTGCCCTGACACTCATTACGCAGTTGTTTGACCCACCTTGTAATCGTGGAAAGGCCGACATCCATAGCTTTGAAGGTATCTGCCACTGTGTAGTTCTGGTCAACAACCAGTTGAGTGGATTCGCGTTTGGATTCTGGACTAAAACTTCTTCTTTTCATTGGTGCACCTGTGTTGTTATGAGGTGGGCTTATCACTTCTGTTCAGGTGGCCAAATTCAGTAAACCACGACATAAGTTGTGAGAGAGTAAAACTTTTGCTGTAACTTTCAAAGTCAGAAAATTATACTACATCCAAACACTTAATGGATGTCGGGAGAATACAATGTCAAAAGAGACGTCTTTTGTTAAGAATGCTGAGGAACTTGCAAAGCAAAAAATGGATGCTATTAACCCTGAACTTTCTTCAAAATTTAAATTTTTAATAAAATTCCTGTCTCAGTTTCCTGAAGCTTGCTCTAAACCTCGTTCAAAAAAAATGCAGAATAAAGTTGGTCAAGAGGAACATATTGAATATTTAGCTCGTAGTTTTCATGAGAGTCGATTGCCAAGAAAACCCACGCCACCTACAACGGTTCCTGATGAGGTGGTTAGCATAGTTCTTAATATAAGTTTTAATATACAGCCTGAAAATCTTGAGAGAATAAAAGAAGAACATAGATTGTCGATGGCTGCTGAGAATATTGTAGGTGATTTGCTTGAAAGGTATCTTGCTGAAAAACTAGAACCTTCTGGATGGATATGGTGTTCAGGCACAAGTGTTAAAGCAGTTGATTTTATTCACTATGATGAAAAAAACAATGAATGGAACCTGCTCCAAGTTAAAAATAGAGATAATACCGAAAACT
This sequence comes from Escherichia sp. Marseille-Q3837, assembly GCF_916618735.1. Taxonomy (NCBI): domain Bacteria; kingdom Pseudomonadati; phylum Pseudomonadota; class Gammaproteobacteria; order Enterobacterales; family Enterobacteriaceae; genus Escherichia; species Escherichia sp. Marseille-Q3837. The sequence goes on from NZ_CAKAKC010000001.1 coordinate 1,512,404, forward strand.
CATCGAGTAGTAAGATTAGAGATAATACAACAATAAAAAAATGGTTTAGAACTTACTCACAGCGTGATGCTACTAATTGGGAAAATTTTCCAGATGAAGTATCATCTAAGAATTTAAATGAAGAAGACTTCAGAGCTTTTGTTAAAAATTATTTGGTAAAAATAATATAAAGAGGAGGAAAACACTTCATTTTTATCATAATAATTATTCTGGAATAAATCTAACGCATCCAACATAGAGTAAGAATAAAAGGGTAGGCCATGAAACCTACCCTGTAGAGACTGTGATTAAAATTGTGTAATTGCCTGATTTTGATATGTTCACTCCAGTAACGGAGACAGGCAATTATGGACGAAAAGAAACTCAAAGCCCTTGTGGCTGAACTGGCTAAAGGCCTTAAAACCGAAGCAGATCTCAATGCTTTTTCCCGCATGTTGACGAAGCGTACCGTCGAAACGGCGCTCAATGCGGAGCTGACTGACCACCTCGGGTATGAGAAAAATGTGCCCAAAACAGGCTCAAACACCCGCAATGGCTACTCGTCAAAACGGTGTTATGCGATGACGGCGAGATCGAACTGAACACGTCGCGTGACCGTGAAAACACCTTCGAACCGCAGTTGATTAAGAAGCACCAGACGCGCATTACGCAGATGGACAGCCAGATTTTATCCCTCTACGCCAAAGATATGACTACCCGCGAAATTGTCGCCACCTTCAAAGAGATGTACGACGCAGATGTGTCACCCACGCTGATATGTAAAGTCACTGATGCGGTCAAAGAGCAGGTTGCAGAATGGCAAAATCGACCTCTGGATGCACTGTATCCCATTGTTTACCTTGACTGTATCGTGGTGAAAGTTCGTCAAGGTGGCACCGTAATTAACAAAGCGGTGTTCCTTGCACTCGGTATTAATACTGGAGGCCAGAAAGAGTTGCTGGGCATGTGGCTGGCCGAGAACGAAGGGGCGAAGTTCTGGCTGGGTATGCTGACAGAGCTTAAGAATCGGGGGCTTCAGGATATCCTTATTGCCTGCGTGGACGGTCTGAAAGGCTTCCCGGATGCGATAAACAGCGTGTATCCGCAGACGCACATCCAGTTGTGCATCATTCATATGGTGCGCAACAGCCTGAAATACGTATCGTGGAAGGACTACAAAGCCGTCACCGGCGGGTTAAAAACGGTGTATCAGGCGCCAACAGAAGAGGCGGCGCTAGTGGCACTGGAGCAGTTCTCGGATGTCTGGGACGATAAATACCCGCAAATCAGCAAAAGCTGGCGTGCGCACTGGGAAAATCTCAACACGTTCTTCGGCTATTCGCCCGATATCCGCAAGGCCATCTACACCACGAACGCTATCGAATCGCTGAACAGCGTGATCCGTGCGGCCATTAAGAAGCGTAAAGTGTTCCCGACTGACGACTCGCTGCGGAAGGTCATTTCTCTGGCGATCAAGGATGCATCAAAAAAATGGAATATGCCAATCCAGAGCTGGCGGCTGGCGATGAGTCGCTTTATTATCGAGTCCGGTGACCGCCTGAGCGATCACCTTTAATATGGCAGCAATTACACAGAATTATTTACAGGGTCTATCTTTTATTTATCTTATCTAAAAGATGTACCACAGATTTGCCAACAGCAAATGACAGATTAACAGGAACAGCGTTTCCTATTTGCTTATATTTCGCTGACATTGGGCCTTCAAATACCCATTCATCGGGGAAGGTCTGTATTCTTGCATACTCACGCACAGTTAATGGTCTTGTTTCTTCTGGGTGGCAACGCTCTGTTTGTTTCTGTGCTGGGGCGCATGTTAATGTTAGGCTTGGTTCATCCCATGACAAGCGACGAGCCATACCAGTTTTGCCCCCACCTAAGTAAAAACTCTTGAGCATGTATTCTTTTTGAATATCTTCAGGAAGATCTCTCCAGTAGCCACCGGGAGGAACCATACTTAGGATCTCTGCTTTTCTTTTGGGATATTTTTGTCCTTCAGATTCTGGCACGTCGCTATCGTACAGCTCTCCCTTTTTTAATGCATCTTTAAGGGTTAATATTTTATTGTAAGAAGAAGGCCACTCATAATCGATGCCATCAGCAAGATCATTTCTTACAGCTACAATGATCAAACGCTCGCGTTTTTGCGGCACTTTGTAGAAAATAGCCTTAAGCACTCTTGGCTCAAATAAAGTGTAGCCCAAGTCTGTGATAATATTTTTTATTGTTTCTAAAGTTCGTCCATCATCATGATTTAGCAACCCTCGAACATTCTCTGCTAAAAGAACTTTCGGATTGATTTCTTTAGCGGCTCGGGCGAATTCAAAGAAAAGGGTGCCCCGTGTATCTTCAAAACCAAGTTTTTTGCCTGCATAAGAGAATGCCTGGCAAGGAAAGCCACCAGCCAGCACATCAACGGTATTCCTATAAGGGGTGAAGTCTACTTGGCTCACATCACCTTCAACCACATTCCATTCAGGCCTATTTTTTCGTAACGTCTTACAAGCATGGGAGTCAATTTCATTTAGTAAAACAGATTTTAAACCGGCTTTTTCTAAACCTAAAGCCATCCCCCCTGCGCCAGCAAATAACTCTAATACAGTATAAATATTATTGCTTATTTTAGTCTCATCAGGCCACTGGCTTTTAAATAAAAACTGAGCTTGTTCAAAATTTTTAAGTTGCTCTTTTTTATAAAATCGATAGTTGTTTTCGTCATTTCTTTGAGAAACTAATTTTCCAGCAGTATCCCAACGCCTTAAAGTTTCTTTTGAAACGCCCAAAATGTCTGCAACTTCTGAAAGTGAAAACTCTTCCTTTAACATATTTAGTAACCATGCCAACATTAGTCATGGTTACTACTGTATGGGTTTACATGTGCTTTGTCAAACGTTGATCATGGTTATCAGCCGTAAGCGAGCCCAAAATACTTAATAAAACTATCTTTATCAGGGATGGAAAAACCTTGCTGCCCAAGACGTTCGCTCAAAATATACTCAATTGCGTGAGGAAGAGCACTATGGAGTTCTTGCAGAGCATCTGGTCTGCCAGTGACAAGCTCATAGAAACTCGCACCATCAATGATTCGAATGTTAGGGTTCGAAGGACACAGAGTACCACTACCTTTATTGGAAGGGGTAAAGGGGCTGTTATATCTGATAGGTTTACGAGGGATTATATTAACAAAGTACGCACAGTAATCCTTAAATCGGCTATGTTTTGGTGATACCAACTCATCTAAGCCTTTATATTTATCTGCTAAATCCCCGCCAGTAACCGTTGAGTATTTATTTTTCACCTCAGCGATGATTCTTCTTTCTTCGTTGAGAAGATCAACGATGCCACCAATCCCCATATCCCGCCATCCTTCAACATGGCCGAGAATTTTTTGGTGAAACGTACCAACATGATTTTGAATGGTTTTCTGCTGTTGTCGTGCAAGTTCGGAGTTTCGCCACTCTTCATGGGATGAGAACCCCGGAGCTTCAAAAAGTGCACCAAAAGGGTCAATCACATTGCTGGTAAAAGTCTTCTCAGCGGCGTCTTTTTTCTTTTTAGCTTTCGTTAATAAGGTTTCAACTTCGTTAAAAAGATCTTCATCACTGATATATTCAAGTAATGACATAGTTATCTCTCCATCATTCTTTATAATTCAATAAGTTTTTCGCGTAATAACCTTTGGGGACTATTGCGGTTGCGGCTAATTACACGACAGCTCTCAAAAACGACACTGGAGCAAGTTTTCTAATCATAACGATTACAGACATAGATGAAAACGATCAATAAGCACTTAAAGGGCGTATGTTTGTTGTGGCGGGATTTGAATGGCTTGTGCTGAGGATTCGAGCAATATGTTACAGTGATAGAGGATTTTAACACCTAAATTTTAAGATAAATAATTAATTCTATATATCGCGATACACCAATAGTCGTTACCACCTTCATCTTATTATCAAGAAAGACATTGTAGTGGCATAGTGAATTTGGCCACCTGAATAGAGGTGATATCATCACCTCATAGTCAAAACAGGTGACATTATGACCGGACGTAACAGACGCAATTTTAGCCCCGAGTTTCGCCTCGAGGCTGCCCAGCTTGTACTCGATCAGCATTACACCGTTGCCGCCGCTGCCACTGCGATGAATGTCGGCAAATCCACGATGGATAAATGGGTTCGACAACTGAAAGAAGAGCGAGCGGGAAAATCACCCATAGCTTCACCCATGACACCTGAGCAGATTGAAATACGTGAGTTGAAGAAAAGACTTCAACGCGTTGAAATGGAAAGGGATATATTAAAAAAGGCTACCGCGCTCTTGATGTCAGACTCCCTGAACAATTCTCATTAGTTGAGAAACTCAGGGCGCGGTTTCCTGTTGCCGTTGTGTGCAACGTGTTTGGGGTTCATCGCAGCAGTTATAAATACTGGCGGCAGCCCAGGAAGCCTGACGCCACGAAAGTGGCATTACTGAGCCTTGTGCGTGAAGTTTATCACGAAAGTAACGGTTCAGCAGGAGCGCGAAGCATTGCCGCAATGGTCACCACCAAAGGTATAAAACTGAGCCGCTGGCGGGCAACAAAGCTGATGAAAGCGCTCAATATTATCAGCTGTCAGCAACCTGGCCATCGTTATAAGAAGGCGTCTAAGGAACACATTGAGATCCCTAATTATCTGGATCGCCAGTTTGCTGTTACCGAGCCTAATCAGGCTTGGTGCGGTGATGTGACTTATATCTGGACGGGAAAACGCTGGGCTTATCTGGCTGTTGTACTCGATTTGTTTTCCCGCAAACCGGTTGGCTGGGCGATGTCATTTTTCCCTGATTCCGCACTGACAGGTAAAGCCCTGCCGATGGCCTGGGAAGCACGGGGGAAACCGGCTAATTTACTGTATCACTCGGATCAAGGCAGTCACTATACCAGCAGGAATTTCAGACAGTTACTGTGGAGATATCAGATAAAGCAAAGCCTGAGTCGCCGGGGAAATTGCTGGGATAACAGCCCAATGGAACGGTTCTTCAGAAGCCTGAAAACAGAGTGGGTACCGGATAATGGCTACGCGAATTTTAGCGAAGCCAGCACGGCAATAACGAATTACATCACAGGATATTACAGCCAGCTCAGACCTCATCAATATAATGGTGGTTTGACGCCGAATGAATCAGAACGATTGTTCTGGAAAAACTCTAAAGCTGTGGCCAGTTTTTGTTGACCACTACACATAGACCTTCGTCTGCTCTCCCGGTGTGAAGACGTTATAGCTAACCTTACTGCTTTTTGTTCCGAGAGCATGACTGCGCTGAGGATTGTCTGAAGTGGTTTATCATGATAGCGATGGTGTGCCAGATCCCATCTCTGCGCTTAGTTCTGGATGGTTTGGGGTTGTAAGTAGATCCGTTTTAGTTCCCCACCAAATAATGGTGCTGTCGATATTCCTCTGGTGTCATATTGTTCAGTGATTCATGTGGGCGTTCACAGTTATATTCTGATAACCATTTCTCCGTGATTTCCCGTACTTCATTCAGCGTTCTGCATCGGCTTATCCACTAGATAAACTCCAGTGTTACTGCATGTTTCTCTGCTCATCCCCATGAGCAGATATTTGATGACGAGTTATTTATCCTTCCCTATGACCCGAAGGGCAGCAGGCATATCATTTTCCATTGATTGGTTCGGGTGGATAAGATGAATGACATCGTGTCAAAGCACTCTCTGACGGCGTTGCCAGTAAAATGAGATGTGATGTTTTTATAAGCGGTGAGGAAAAGAGTTTTTCAAAGGCTATGAACTCCGCAATGTTGACATCTACTTCGCTGCTCACTGGCACACATTGTTAATGCAAATCATGACATCTTTGCTTATTTGACTGTCAGAAAAGATTTTACAGAGGAAATCCAGATAACCCCGCCCTTGATGGGCAGGGTTAACGTCGAATTACTGGCCTTTGTTTTCCAGATTCTCAACCTGCGGTACGCCGGAAGCGGCAGAAGATGAGAGCAGACCCGTTTTGGCATAACCGAAAAGTTTCTCGCGAGTATCGGTGATATCCAGGTTACGCATGGTCAGCTGACCGATACGATCATCTGGCGAGAACACCGAGTCACCTTTTTCCATCGTCAGACGTTCTGGTTTGTAAGTCAGGTTGTCAGAGACGGTATTGAGGATGGAGTAATCATTCCCGCGACGCAGCTCCAGAGTAACTTCACCTGTAATCTGGCTGGCAACCCAGCGTTGCAGAGAGTCACGTAGCATCAATGCCTGGGAATCGAACCAACGTCCCTGGTACAGCAAACGGCCTAACTGACGACCATGCGCGTGATACTGCTCGATGGTGTCTTCATTGTGAATACCGGTCAGTAGACGTTCATAAGCGATATGCAGCAGCGCCATCCCCGGAGCTTCGTAGATGCCACGGCTTTTCGCTTCGATGATACGGTTTTCGATTTGGTCGCTCATGCCCAGGCCGTGACGACCGCCGATGCGGTTGGCTTCCAGCATCATTTCCACATCATCGCTAAAGGTTTTGCCGTTCAGCGCCACCGGATGACCCTGTTCAAAACGTACCGTGACTTCTTCTGCCGGGATCTTCACACTCTCATCCCAGAATTTCACGCCCATAATCGGGTTGACGATTTTGACGCTGGAATTGAGATATTCCAGATCTTTCGCTTCGTGCGTGGCACCAAGCATGTTGGAGTCGGTGGAGTAGGCTTTCTCGACCGACATTTTGTAGTCGAAACCGCAGGCAATCATAAATTCAGACATTTCGTGACGACCGCCTAACTCATCAATAAAGTCAGTATCAAGCCACGGTTTGTAAATTTGCAGTTCTGCGTTGGTCAACAGGCCGTAACGATAGAAACGTTCGATATCGTTTCCTTTATAGGTGCTGCCATCACCCCAGATGTTAACGCCATCTTCTTTCATCGCAGCAACCAGCATGGTGCCAGTCACGGCACGGCCCAGCGGCGTGGTGTTGAAATAGGTCAGGCCGCCAGTGGTGTTATGGAAAGCACCACACTGAATAGCAGCAATGCCTTCGGCCACCAGTTGTTTGCGGCAGTCGATTAGACGAGCGTTCTCCGCGCCGTATTCCATGGCACGACGAGGGATCGCATCATAATCCTCTTCGTCTGGCTGACCCAAGTTTGCAGTATATGCATAAGGAACAGCTCCCTTTTGTCGCATCCACAGCAGTGCGGCACTGGTGTCCAGACCGCCAGAAAAAGCGATGCCAATACGTTGACCTACCGGGAGATGCTTGAGAATCGTCGTCATAAAATAACACCCTGCTTGATTAACTGATGATGAGCCTGGATTTCCGCTCTCACTGAATTTTTATGCAAAATAAATGAGTTTTCATTTAATCATCTTTTATCGGAGACCGGAAGAGTTTAGTGCGTTTTTTGTAAAATAATGCGCTTAAGAGAAGTAAGGTGAGGTAGAAATTATTCAATCAATGAAAGTGAACAGGATATCCATTCACGTGAGTAGCAATAAATGTTGACAAAATGTGGCGTGGATCACTATAATGACCGCAGATTTTACGTCCCGTCTCGGTACACCAAATCCCAGCAGTATTTGCATTTTTTACTCAAAACGAGTAGAATTTGCCACGTTTCAGGCGCGGGGTGGAGCAGCCTGGTAGCTCGTCGGGCTCATAACCCGAAGGTCGTCGGTTCAAATCCGGCCCCCGCAACCACTTTCCCTTAGAGTTCTTTTTCAAATATACTGTGAAGACTTCGGCCTTCGTAGTGGGATTTGAAAAAATCCTTCTGGAAAGTGCTCCAGACCGCATTTGCGGTTATAGGGTTCAGTTATATAAAGCCCCGATTTATCGGGGTTTTTTGTTATCTGACTACAGAATAACTGGGCTTTAGGCCCTTTTTTTATGTCTTGGGGGTGGGCTTGTCCACATTAGAGCAAAAATTAACAGAGATGATTACTGCGCCAGTTGAGGCCCTGGGTTTTGAACTGGTTGGCATCGAGTTTATTCGCGGTCGCACATCCACACTGCGCATCTATATTGATAGTGAAGATGGCATCAATGTTGATGATTGTGCTGATGTGAGCCACCAGGTAAGTGCCGTGTTGGATGTTGAAGATCCCATCACCGTTGCTTATAACCTGGAAGTCTCCTCACCGGGTCTCGATCGCCCACTGTTCACGGCTGAACACTACGCCCGTTTCGTCGGAGAAGAGGTGACTCTGGTTCTCCGCATGGCGGTACAAAACCGTCGTAAATGGCAGGGCGTTATCAAAGCGGTAGACGGTGAAATGATCACAGTTACCGTCGAAGGTAAAGATGAAGTGTTCGCGCTGAGTAATATCCAGAAGGCGAACCTGGTTCCCCACTTTTAATAGTCTGGATGAGGTGAAAACCCCGCGATGAACAAAGAAATTTTGGCTGTAGTTGAAGCCGTCTCCAATGAAAAGGCGCTGCCTCGCGAGAAAATTTTCGAAGCGTTGGAAAGCGCGTTGGCTACAGCAACCAAGAAAAAATATGAACAAGAGATCGACGTTCGCGTACAGATCGATCGCAAAAGTGGTGATTTTGACACCTTCCGTCGCTGGCTGATTGTTGATGAAGTCACACAGCCGACCAAAGAAATCACCCTTGAAGCTGCGCGTTTTGAAGATGAAAGCCTGAACCTGGGCGATTACGTTGAAGATCAGATTGAGTCTGTCACCTTTGACCGCATTACGACCCAGACGGCAAAACAGGTTATCGTGCAGAAAGTTCGTGAAGCCGAACGCGCGATGGTTGTTGATCAGTTCCGTGAACACGAAGGTGAAATCATCACCGGCGTGGTGAAAAAAGTAAACCGCGATAACATCTCTCTGGATCTGGGTAACAATGCTGAAGCTGTCATCCTGCGTGAAGACATGCTGCCGCGTGAAAACTTCCGCCCTGGCGACCGCGTTCGTGGCGTGCTTTATTCCGTTCGCCCGGAAGCGCGTGGCGCGCAGCTTTTCGTCACCCGTTCCAAACCGGAAATGCTGATCGAACTGTTCCGCATTGAAGTGCCGGAAATCGGCGAAGAAGTGATTGAAATTAAAGCTGCCGCTCGCGATCCTGGCTCTCGTGCGAAAATCGCGGTGAAAACCAACGATAAACGTATCGATCCAGTAGGTGCTTGTGTCGGTATGCGTGGTGCCCGTGTTCAGGCAGTTTCCACCGAGCTTGGCGGCGAGCGTATCGATATCGTCCTGTGGGATGATAACCCGGCGCAGTTCGTGATCAACGCGATGGCACCGGCAGACGTTGCTTCTATCGTGGTGGATGAAGATAAACACACCATGGATATCGCCGTTGAAGCTGGTAATCTGGCGCAAGCAATTGGCCGTAACGGTCAGAACGTGCGTCTGGCTTCGCAGCTGAGTGGTTGGGAACTCAACGTAATGACCGTTGACGACCTGCAGGCTAAACATCAGGCGGAAGCACACGCAGCGATCGATACCTTCACCCGTTATCTCGACATTGACGAAGACTTTGCCACTGTCCTGGTAGAAGAAGGCTTCTCGACGCTGGAAGAACTGGCCTATGTGCCGATGAAAGAGCTGTTGGAAATTGAAGGCCTTGATGAGCCGACTGTTGAAGCACTGCGCGAGCGTGCTAAAAATGCACTGGCCACCATTGCACAGGCCCAGGAAGAAAGCCTCGGTGATAACAAACCGGCTGACGATCTGCTGAACCTTGAAGGGATGGATCGTGATTTGGCATTCAAACTGGCCGCCCGTGGCGTTTGTACGCTGGAAGATCTCGCCGAACAGGGCATTGATGATCTGGCTGATATCGAAGGGTTGACCGACGAAAAAGCCGGAGCACTGATTATGGCTGCCCGTAATATTTGCTGGTTCGGTGACGAAGCGTAATAAACTGTAGCAGGAAGGAACAGCATGACAGATGTAACGATTAAAACGCTGGCCGCAGAGCGACAGACCTCCGTGGAACGCCTGGTACAGCAATTTGCTGATGCAGGTATCCGGAAGTCTGCTGACGACTCTGTGACTGCACAAGAGAAACAGACTTTAATTGACCACCTGAATCAGAAAAATTCAGGGCCGGACAAATTAACGCTGCAACGTAAAACACGTAGCACCCTTAACATTCCTGGTACCGGTGGAAAAAGCAAATCGGTACAAATCGAAGTCCGCAAGAAACGCACCTTTGTGAAACGTGATCCGCAAGAGGCTGAACGCCTTGCAGCGGAAGAGCAAGCGCAGCGTGAAGCGGAAGAGCAAGCCCGTCGTGAGGCAGAAGAATTGGCCAAACGCGAGGCGCAACAAAAAGCTGAACGTGAGGCCGCAGAACAAGCTAAACGTGAAGCCGCTGAACAAGCGAAACGTGAAGCTGCGGAAAAAGACAAAGTGAGCAATCAACAAGACGATATGACTAAAAACGCCCAGGCTGAAAAAGCCCGCCGTGAGCAGGAAGCTGCAGAGCTCAAGCGTAAAGCTGAAGAAGAAGCGCGTCGTAAACTCGAAGAAGAAGCACGTCGCGTTGCTGAAGAAGCACGTCGTATGGCGGAAGAAAACAAATGGACTGATAGCGCGGAACCGACCGAAGATTCCAGCGATTATCACGTTACAACCTCTCAACATGCTCGCCAGGCAGAAGACGAAAGCGATCGTGAAGTCGAAGGCGGCCGTGGCCGTGGTCGTAACGCGAAAGCAGCGCGTCCGAAAAAAGGCAACAAACACTCTGAATCTAAGGCCGATCGCGAAGAAGCGCGCGCAGCAGTACGTGGCGGTAAAGGCGGAAAACGCAAAGGTTCTTCACTGCAGCAGGGCTTCCAGAAGCCAGCTCAGGCCGTTAACCGTGACGTGGTGATCGGTGAAACCATCACCGTTGGCGAACTGGCGAACAAGATGGCGGTTAAAGGCTCTCAGGTCATCAAAGCGATGATGAAACTGGGCGCAATGGCAACCATCAACCAGGTCATCGACCAGGAAACCGCACAGCTGGTTGCCGAAGAGATGGGTCACAAAGTTATCCTGCGTCGTGAAAACGAACTGGAAGAAGCGGTAATGAGCGACCGTGATACTGGCGCTGCGGCTGAACCGCGCGCGCCGGTCGTGACCATCATGGGTCACGTTGACCACGGTAAAACCTCCCTGCTGGACTACATTCGTTCAACGAAAGTGGCCTCTGGCGAAGCAGGTGGCATTACCCAGCACATCGGTGCATACCACGTTGAAACTGAAAACGGCATGATCACCTTCCTGGACACCCCGGGGCACGCCGCGTTTACTTCAATGCGTGCACGTGGTGCGCAGGCAACGGATATCGTAGTTCTGGTTGTCGCTGCAGATGACGGCGTAATGCCGCAGACCATTGAAGCAATCCAGCACGCGAAAGCGGCGGGTGTGCCGGTTGTGGTTGCTGTGAACAAAATCGATAAGCCAGAAGCCGATCCGGATCGCGTTAAGAACGAACTGTCCCAGTACGGCATTCTGCCGGAAGAGTGGGGCGGTGAAAGCCAGTTCGTACACGTATCTGCAAAAGCAGGTACAGGTATCGACGAACTGCTGGATGCGATCCTGCTGCAGGCTGAAGTTCTGGAACTGAAAGCCGTGCGTAACGGGATGGCGAGCGGTGCGGTTATCGAATCCTTCCTCGATAAAGGCCGTGGTCCGGTTGCAACTGTACTGGTACGTGAAGGTACTCTGCACAAGGGCGACATCGTTCTGTGTGGCTTCGAATACGGTCGTGTTCGTGCAATGCGTAACGAACTCGGTCAGGAAGTGCTGGAAGCAGGCCCGTCCATTCCGGTGGAAATCCTTGGCCTGTCCGGTGTTCCGGCTGCGGGTGACGAAGTTACCGTTGTTCGTGACGAGAAGAAAGCTCGTGAAGTTGCACTGTACCGTCAGGGCAAATTCCGTGAAGTTAAACTGGCGCGTCAGCAGAAATCTAAACTCGAGAACATGTTCGCCAACATGACCGAAGGCGAAGTTCATGAAGTGAACATCGTACTGAAGGCTGACGTTCAGGGTTCTGTGGAAGCGATTTCCGATTCCTTGCTGAAACTGTCTACTGACGAAGTTAAAGTGAAGATCATCGGTTCTGGCGTAGGTGGTATCACCGAAACCGACGCGACCCTGGCGGCTGCATCCAACGCGATTCTGGTTGGCTTCAACGTTCGTGCTGATGCCTCTGCGCGTAAAGTGATTGAAGCGGAAAGCCTGGATCTGCGTTACTACTCCGTCATCTATAACCTGATCGATGAAGTTAAAGCGGCGATGAGCGGTATGCTGTCTCCGGAACTGAAACAGCAGATCATCGGTCTGGCAGAAGTGCGTGACGTGTTCAAATCACCGAAATTCGGCGCCATCGCAGGCTGTATGGTTACCGAAGGTGTGGTTAAACGTCACAACCCGATCCGCGTTCTGCGCGACAACGTGGTTATCTACGAAGGCGAGCTGGAGTCCCTGCGCCGCTTCAAAGATGACGTTAACGAAGTCCGTAACGGTATGGAATGTGGTATCGGCGTTAAGAACTACAACGACGTCCGCACTGGCGATGTGATCGAAGTATTCGAAATCATCGAGATTCAGCGTACGATTGCCTAAGGTTGATTGGGTGTAGGCCGGATAAGGCGTTTGAGTCACTTCCGGCAGCCGTTGCCTGATGTGACGCTGGCGCGTCTTATCAGGCCTACGTGAACAGCCCTTCCACCTGAAATTAATTTTAAAAAGGGGCTTATGGCCCCTTTTTTGTCAGGAGAATTTATTATGGCGAAAGAATTTGGTCGCCCGCAGCGCGTAGCGCAGGAAATGCAAAAAGAGATCGCTCTCATCCTGCAACGCGAAATTAAAGATCCTCGTCTGGGCATGATGACCACCGTTTCCGGTGTCGAAATGTCTCGTGACCTGGCGTATGCCAAAGTGTATGTCACTTTCCTCAACGACAAAGATGAAGATGCGGTAAAAGCGGGCATCAAAGCGTTGCAGGAAGCCTCTGGTTTCATCCGCAGCCTGCTGGGCAAAGCGATGCGTCTGCGTATCGTGCCGGAACTGACCTTCTTCTACGACAACTCATTGGTTGAAGGGATGCGAATGTCAAACCTGGTGACCAGCGTGGTCAAACATGACGAAGAACGTCGTGTTAACCCGGACGACAGCAAGGAGGACTAATGAGTCGTCCTCGTCGTCGCGGTCGCGACATTAACGGCGTTTTGTTGCTGGATAAACCGCAGGGTATGTCCAGCAACGATGCGCTGCAAAAGGTGAAACGGATTTATAACGCCAACCGTGCCGGGCATACCGGTGCGCTGGATCCGCTGGCGACCGGCATGTTACCGATTTGCCTTGGGGAAGCGACGAAGTTTTCCCAGTATCTGCTGGACTCCGACAAACGTTATCGGGTGATTGCGCGTCTTGGGCAGCGTACCGATACTTCCGACGCTGACGGACAAATCGTTGAGGAGCGTCCGGTAACCTTTAGTGCAGAGCAACTGGCGGCAGCACTGGATACGTTCCGTGGCGATATCGAACAGATCCCTTCGATGTATTCGGCGCTGAAATATCAGGGCAAAAAACTGTATGAGTACGCGCGTCAGGGCATTGAAGTCCCACGCGAAGCGCGTCCGATTACCGTTTATGAATTGCTGTTTATTCGTCATGAAGGCAATGAGCTGGAGCTGGAAATTCATTGCTCAAAAGGCACCTATATCCGCACTATCATTGACGACCTGGGGGAAAAACTCGGCTGTGGCGCGCATGTTATTTACCTGCGCCGTCTGGCGGTAAGTAAATATCCAGTCGAACGGATGGTGACTCTGGAACATCTGCGTGAATTGGTTGAGCAAGCTGAACAGCAAGAGATTCCGGCGGCACAATTGCTTGATCCATTATTGATGCCAATGGACAGTCCAGCTTCGGACTACCCGGTAGTGAATCTTCCGTTAACATCTTCTGTTTACTTCAAAAATGGTAACCCGGTTCGTACATCTGGTGCGCCGCTGGAAGGACTGGTTCGTGTTACAGAAGGTGAGAACGGCAAGTTTATCGGTATGGGCGAAATTGACGATGAAGGCCGTGTCGCGCCTCGTCGCCTGGTGGTTGAATACCCGGCGTAATGTTAACCGTCTTGCGATAACAGGTCGCTACGAGTAGAATACTGCCGCTTAACGTCGCGTAAATTGTTTAACACTTTGCGTAACGTACACTGGGATCGCTGAATTAGAGATCGGCGTCCTTTCATTCTATATACTTTGGAGTTTTAAAATGTCTCTAAGTACTGAAGCAACAGCTAAAATCGTTTCTGAGTTTGGTCGTGGTGAAAACGACACCGGTTCTACCGAAGTTCAGGTAGCACTGCTGACTGCACAGATCAACCACCTGCAGGGTCACTTTGCAGAGCACAAAAAAGATCACCACAGCCGTCGTGGTCTGCTGCGCATGGTTTCTCAGCGTCGTAAACTGCTCGACTACCTGAAACGTAAAGACGTAGCACGTTACACCCAGCTCATTGAGCGTCTGGGTCTGCGTCGCTAATTCTTGCGAGTTTCAGAAAAGGGGCCTGAGTGGCCCCTTTTTTCAAGCTAACGGCAGCAATTCACTGGAAACTAATGTATTGTTGCTATGAATGATCTTCCGTTGCAGAGGTTCGCGCGGCTAATGAGAGGCTTTACCCACATCAGGCTGGGTTAGGGTTGTCATTAGTCGCGAGGATGCGCAGAAGATCGGGTATTAACACCAGCGCCGTTAAGGTGCTGTCTAAGAAAGAGAAAGGATATTACATTGCTTAATCCGATCGTTCGTAAATTCCAGTACGGTCAACACACCGTAACTCTGGAAACTGGCATGATGGCGCGTCAAGCCACTGCCGCTGTTATGGTTAGTATGGATGACACTGCGGTATTCGTTACCGTTGTTGGTCAGAAAAAAGCCAAACCAGGTCAGGATTTCTTCCCACTGACCGTTAACTATCAGGAGCGTACCTACGCTGCTGGTCGTATCCCGGGTAGCTTCTTCCGTCGTGAAGGCCGCCCAAGCGAAGGCGAAACCCTGATCGCGCGTCTGATTGACCGCCCGATTCGCCCGCTGTTCCCGGAAGGCTTCGTCAACGAAGTTCAGGTTATCGCCACCGTGGTTTCTGTTAACCCGCAGGTTAACCCGGATATCGTCGCGATGATTGGTGCTTCTGCAGCACTGTCTCTGTCTGGTATTCCGTTCAATGGTCCGATTGGTGCTGCCCGTGTGGGTTACATCAATGATCAGTACGTATTGAACCCGACCCAGGACGAGCTGAAAGAGAGCAAACTGGATCTGGTTGTTGCGGGTACTGAAGCCGCTGTACTGATGGTTGAATCTGAAGCTGAACTGCTGAGCGAAGACCAGATGCTGGGCGCAGTGGTGTTCGGTCATGAACAACAGCAGGTTGTTATTCAGAACATCAATGAACTGGTGAAAGAAGCCGGTAAACCGCGTTGGGACTGGCAGCCGGAGCCGGTAAACGAAGAGCTGAACGCACGCGTTGCTGCACTGGCTGAAGCTCGTCTGAGCGATGCTTACCGCATCACCGACAAACAAGAGCGTTATGCGCAGGTTGACGTGATCAAATCTGAAACCATCGCGACGCTGCTTGCTGAAGACGAAACCCTGGACGAAAACGAACTGGGTGAAATTCTGCACGCTATCGAGAAAAACGTTGTTCGTAGCCGCGTACTGGCAGGCGAACCGCGTATCGACGGTCGTGAAAAAGATATGATCCGTGGTCTGGATGTCCGTACTGGCGTGCTGCCGCGTACTCACGGTTCTGCGCTGTTCACCCGTGGTGAAACTCAGGCGCTGGTTACCGCAACGCTGGGTACTGCACGTGACGCGCAGGTTCTTGATGAACTGATGGGCGAGCGTACCGATACCTTCCTGTTCCACTACAACTTCCCTCCGTACTCCGTAGGCGAAACTGGCATGGTCGGTTCTCCGAAGCGTCGTGAAATTGGTCACGGTCGTCTGGCGAAGCGTGGCGTGCTGGCTGTAATGCCGGATATGGACAAATTCCCGTACACCGTACGTGTTGTGTCTGAAATCACCGAATCCAACGGTTCCTCTTCTATGGCTTCCGTGTGCGGCGCTTCTCTGGCGCTGATGGACGCAGGTGTGCCGATCAAAGCCGCCGTTGCGGGTATCGCAATGGGTCTGGTGAAAGAAGGCGACAACTACGTTGTACTGTCTGACATTCTGGGTGACGAAGACCATCTGGGCGATATGGACTTCAAAGTTGCGGGTTCCCGCGACGGTATCTCTGCATTGCAGATGGATATCAAAATTGAAGGTATCACCAAAGAGATCATGCAGGTTGCGCTGAACCAGGCTAAAGGTGCGCGTCTGCATATCCTGGGCGTAATGGAACAGGCGATCAACGCGCCACGTGGCGATATCTCTGAGTTCGCTCCGCGTATCCATACCATCAAGATCAACCCGGACAAGATCAAAGACGTTATCGGTAAAGGCGGTTCTGTTATCCGTGCCCTGACCGAAGAAACCGGCACAACCATCGAAATCGAAGATGACGGTACTGTGAAGATCGCAGCGACCGACGGCGAGAAAGCGAAACATGCTATTCGTCGTATCGAAGAGATCACTGCAGAAATCGAAGTGGGCCGCGTCTACAATGGTAAAGTGACCCGTATCGTTGACTTTGGCGCATTTGTTGCCATCGGTGGCGGTAAAGAAGGTCTGGTACACATCTCTCAGATCGCTGACAAACGCGTTGAGAAAGTGACCGATTACCTGCAGATGGGTCAGGAAGTGCCGGTGAAAGTTCTGGAAGTTGATCGCCAGGGCCGTATCCGTCTGAGCATTAAAGAAGCGACTGAGCAGTCTCAACCTGCTGCAGCACCGGAAGCTCCGGCTGCTGAACAGGGCGAGTAAGGTTGCCATTTGCCCTCCGCTGCGGCGGGGGGCTTTTAACCGGGCAGGACGCCTTGTTAGCAACCGGGAACAGGACGTTCATTCAACCGTGGTCTTCGGGAGTGGGAAATGAAGCCTTTTTTGCGCTGGTGTTTCGTTGCGACAGCACTTACGCTTGCAGGATGCAGTAATACTTCCTGGCGTAAAAGTGAAGTCCTCGCAGTGCCATTGCAACCGACTTTACAGCAGGAAGTGATTCTGGCACGTATGGAACAGATCCTTGCCAGTCGGGCTTTAACCGATGACGAGCGCGCACAGCTTTTATATGAGCGCGGAGTGTTGTATGATAGTCTCGGTCTGAGGGCATTAGCGCGTAACGATTTTTCGCAGGCGCTGGCAATCCGACCGGATATGCCTGAAGTATTCAATTACTTAGGCATATATTTAACGCAGGCAGGCAATTTTGATGCTGCCTATGAAGCGTTTGATTCTGTACTTGAGCTTGATCCAACTTACAACTACGCGCACTTGAATCGCGGGATCGCATTATATTACGGCGGTCGTGACAAGTTAGCGCAAGATGATCTGCTGGCGTTTTATCAAGACGATCCCAATGATCCTTTCCGTAGTCTGTGGCTTTATCTCGCCGAGCAGAAGCTCGATGAGAAGCAGGCTAAAGAAGTGTTGAAACAGCACTTCGAAAAATCGGACAAGGAGCAGTGGGGATGGAACATTGTCGAGTTCTACCTGGGCAACATTAGCGAACAAACGTTAATGGAAAGGCTCAAGGCGGACGCAACGGATAACACCTCGCTCGCTGAGCATCTCAGTGAAACCAACTTCTATTTAGGTAAGTACTACCTAAGTCTGGGGGATTTGGACAGCGCCACGGCACTGTTCAAACTGGCGGTTGCCAACAACGTTCATAACTTTGTTGAGCACCGATACGCATTGTTGGAATTATCGCTCCTGGGCCAGGACCAAGATGACCTGGCAGAATCGGACCAGCAATAGCTGACGTACACATCAGCCCGTAATCTTATTTGATTGCCATCACCTTAACGGGTGAGGGCGTTGTTGTTCGTTAATACACCTACTTTGAGCCGGTTCACACTTTTCAATGAAAATTGCTGATCAATTTCATGATGAGTTATGTAGACTGGCCGCCATTAATTTTGAGGCACACGTACTACATGGCTGAATTCGAAACCACTTTTGCAGATCTGGGCCTGAAGGCTCCTATCCTTGAAGCCCTTAACGATCTGGGTTACGAAAAACCATCTCCAATTCAGGCAGAGTGTATTCCACATCTGCTGAATGGCCGCGACGTTCTGGGTATGGCCCAGACGGGGAGCGGAAAAACTGCAGCATTCTCTTTACCTCTGTTGCAGAATCTTGATCCTGAGCTGAAAGCACCACAGATTCTGGTGCTGGCACCGACCCGCGAACTGGCGGTACAGGTTGCTGAAGCAATGACGGATTTCTCTAAACACATGCGCGGCGTAAACGTGGTTGCCCTGTACGGCGGCCAGCGTTATGACGTGCAATTACGCGCCCTGCGTCAGGGGCCGCAGATCGTTGTCGGTACTCCGGGCCGTCTGCTGGACCACCTGAAACGTGGCACTCTGGATCTCTCTAAACTGAGCGGTCTGGTTCTGGATGAAGCTGACGAAATGCTGCGCATGGGCTTCATTGAAGACGTTGAAACCATTATGGCGCAGATCCCGGAAGGTCATCAGACCGCTCTGTTCTCCGCCACTATGCCGGAAGCGATTCGTCGCATTACCCGCCGCTTTATGAAAGAGCCGCAGGAAGTGCGTATTCAGTCCAGCGTGACTACCCGTCCTGACATCAGCCAGAGCTACTGGACTGTCTGGGGTATGCGTAAAAACGAAGCACTGGTACGTTTCCTGGAAGCGGAAGATTTTGATGCGGCGATTATCTTCGTTCGTACCAAAAATGCGACTCTGGAAGTGGCTGAAGCCCTTGAGCGTAACGGCTACAACAGCGCCGCGCTGAACGGTGACATGAACCAGGCGCTGCGTGAGCAGACTCTGGAACGCCTGAAAGATGGTCGTCTGGATATCCTGATTGCGACCGACGTTGCGGCTCGTGGCCTGGACGTTGAGCGTATCAGCCTGGTGGTTAACTACGATATCCCGATGGATTCTGAGTCTTACGTTCACCGTATCGGTCGTACCGGTCGTGCAGGTCGTGCTGGCCGCGCGCTGCTGTTCGTTGAGAACCGCGAGCGTCGTCTGCTGCGCAACATTGAACGTACTATGAAGCTGACCATTCCAGAAGTAGAACTGCCGAACGCAGAACTGCTGGGCAAACGCCGTCTGGAAAAATTTGCCGCGAAAGTACAGCAGCAGCTGGAAAGCAGCGATCTGGATCAATACCGTGCACTGCTGAGCAAAATTCAGCCGACTGCAGAAGGTGAAGAACTGGATCTCGAAACTCTGGCAGCCGCACTGCTGAAAATGGCACAGGGTGAACGTACTCTGATTGTTCCGCCAGATGCGCCGATGCGTCCGAAACGTGAATTCCGTGACCGTGATGACCGTGGTCCGCGCGATCGTAACGACCGTGGCCCGCGTGGCGACCGTGAAGATCGTCCGCGTCGTGAACGTCGTGATGTTGGCGACATGCAGCTGTACCGCATTGAAGTGGGTCGTGATGATGGTGTTGAAGTTCGTCATATCGTTGGCGCAATTGCTAACGAAGGCGACATCAGCAGCCGTTACATCGGTAACATCAAGCTGTTTGCTTCTCACTCCACCATCGAACTGCCGAAAGGTATGCCGGGTGAAGTACTGCAACACTTTACGCGTACTCGCATTCTCAACAAACCGATGAACATGCAGTTGCTGGGCGATGCACAGCCGCATACTGGCGGAGAGCGTCGTGGCGGTGGTCGTGGTTTCAGTGGCGAACGTCGTGAAGGCGGTCGTAACTTCAGCGGTGAACGCCGTGAAGGTGGTCGTGGTGATGGTCGTCGTTTTAGCGGCGAACGTCGTGAAGGCCGCGCACCGCGTCGTGATGACTCTACCGGTCGTCGTCGTTTCGGTGGTGATGCGTAATCATCGCTGAACAGCGAAAACAATCTGTAAAATAATATATACAGCCCCGATTTTAACAATCGGGGCTTTTTTTCTGTCTTTTGTACTCGCGTACTGGTACAGTGCAACACATAACAACGCAGTCGCACTATTTTTCACTGGAGAGAAGCCCTTATGGCAACACTAACCACCACCCAAACGTCACCGTCGCTGCTTGGCGGCGTGGTGATTATCGGCGGCACCATTATTGGCGCAGGAATGTTTTCTCTGCCTGTGGTCATGTCCGGTGCGTGGTTCTTCTGGTCAATGGCGGCGCTAATCTTCACCTGGTTTTGTATGCTGCATTCCGGTTTGATGATTCTGGAAGCTAACCTCAATTATCGAATCGGTTCGAGCTTTGACACCATCACCAAAGATTTGCTGGGCAAAGGCTGGAACGTGGTCAACGGCATTTCCATTGCCTTTGTGCTCTATATCCTGACTTACGCTTATATTTCTGCCAGCGGTTCGATTCTGCATCACACCTTCGCAGAGATGTCGCTAAATGTGCCTGCACGGGCGGCGGGATTTGGTTTTGCACTGTTGGTGGCGTTCGTGGTGTGGTTGAGCACTAAAGCTGTCAGCCGCATGACGGCGATTGTGCTGGGGGCGAAAGTCATTACGTTTTTCCTCACTTTCGGCAGCCTGCTGGGGCATGTACAGCCTGCGACATTGTTCAACGTCGCCGAAAGCAATGCGTCTTATGCACCGTATCTGTTGATGACCCTGCCGTTCTGCCTGGCGTCGTTTGGTTATCACGGTAACGTGCCGAGCCTGATGAAATATTACGGTAAAGATCCGAAAACCATCGTCAAATGCCTGGTGTACGGTACGCTGATGGCGCTGGCGCTGTATACCATCTGGTTGCTGGCGACGATGGGTAACATCCCACGTCCGGAGTTTATCGGCATCGCAGAGAAGGGCGGCAATATAGATGTGCTGGTACAGGCATTAAGTGGCGTGCTGAACAGCCGTAGTCTGGATCTGCTGCTGGTGGTGTTCTCTAACTTTGCGGTAGCGAGTTCATTCCTCGGCGTAACGCTTGGTCTGTTCGATTATCTGGCAGATCTGTTTGGTTTCGACGACTCGGCTCTGGGTCGCTTTAAAACGGCTCTGTTGACCTTTGCACCGCCTGTTGTGGGTGGCCTGCTGTTCCCGAACGGATTCCTGTATGCCATTGGTTATGCTGGCTTAGCGGCTACCATCTGGGCGGCAATTGTTCCGGCGCTGCTGGCTCGCGCATCGCGTAAACGCTTCGGTAGCCCGAAATTCCGCGTCTGGGGCGGCAAGCCGATGATTGTCCTGATTCTGGTGTTTGGCATTGGCAACGCACTGGTGCATATTTTATCGAGCTTTAATTTGCTGCCGGTGTATCAGTAAGGGTGAGGTCTGATGCCCTCACCCTAACCCTCTCCCACAGGGAGAGGGGACTGCCCGGCGCGGAAAATGCACTTACCCCAACAACTCCTCCTTCACATCCATCGCCAGCTCAAACGAATGCAGGCGCGCCTGGTGGTCGAAAATCTGCCCGTTAACCATAATCTCATCGGCGTCGGTTTCGCGCAGGATCGACTGCAAGCCATGACGCACTTTCGCTTTATCACCTACCAACGACATACTCAGCGCCTGCTGCACGCCATACTGCTCGGACGGCGACCAGAACTGATCCATATTCTGAATCGGCGGCGGCAGTTGCCCGGTTTCGCCACGGCGCAGCTTCACAAAGGCTTGCTGCATTGAGGTAAACAGAAATTCGGCATCGCGGTTGCTGTCGGCGGCGATAATATTGATGCACACCATCGCGTATGGTTTCTCCAGCCGTGCCGACGGTTTGAAGTTGCTGCGATAAAGATGCAACGCCTGGAACAGCATATCCGGCGCGAAGTGTGAGGCAAACGCAAACGGCAGACCAAGCTGCGCCGCCAGTTGTGCGCTGTAGAGGCTGGAACCTAACAACCACACGGGAATTTTCTCACCATAGCCCGGCACCGGACGCACATGCGGGTTTGGATCGCGGGCGTCAAACCAGTCCACCAGCTCTGCAACATCACGGGGGAAATTATCAATATCGCCGCTCATATGGCGACGCAGTGCCATCATTGTCCGTTGATCGCTGCCCGGAGCACGACCCAGCCCCAAATCGATTCGCCCCGGATAGAGCGTATTGAGCGTGCCAAACTGTTCGGCAATCACCAACGGTGAGTGGTTAGGTAACATCACGCCGCCGGAACCCAGATGCAGCGTGGTGGTGTTCGCCGCCAGATAGCCAATTAACACCGATGTGGCAGCACTGGCAATGCCGGTCATATTGTGGTGTTCCGCCAGCCAGTAGCGATGATAGCCGCGCTTTTCAGCCAGACGGGCGAGATCGAGAGAGTGGGAGAACGCTTCCCGCGCTGAAGAACCTTCGGGGATGGGAGCCAGATCGAGTAGCGAAAAAGGAATAGTTTTATCAGTCATAACAGCTCACTTTGTTACCGATTAATCTTTAATACTGCATTAAAGAGTAGTTAAAGTTGTTAACAAAGTGAGCTATTTACTTACGCTTGCAGCTCCAGCCCAGCCAGCCGTCGCCAGTAGCCGTTACAATCGCTGTTTGCCGTCAATGGCAGTGGAGCAGCGCCATTTTCATTGGCGCGGAAGGCGTCGAGCATAGCGAAAGTGTCAGCACCCTGCGGCGACAGACGAACCACATCAACCAGCCCCTGCATGGATGCCAGCTCGTTACCGAGGTTGTAAACATAGCCGCTCATGGTCTGAATGCCGTTGAGCACAAACACTTGCTGATTCTCTTGCGACAGCACGTTGCGCCCGTTCGGATACTTAATGCAGCAGGTTTCGCACTCATCTTTCGGGCGGTCTTCCGAACGCGCGGTAAAGCAGCGGGCAGAGTACGCCAGAGGCAGATGACCGTAGCTCAGGACTTCCACTTCAAACTGGTTGCGAATGCCCAGCTCATCGCACTGATTGAGCAGATTCACCAGCCAGTCGCGGGAAAGCTCCACTGGCATACACCAGCGCATCATGCCCTGTTTGAGCAATATTTTCAGCGTCACCGCGTTGTAGCAGTTTAGCGCGTGCCCGGCGACGAACGGCAGTTTACGTTCAGCGCACATATTCACCACGCCGAGATCGCTGGCTTCAATCAGGAACTCACCATTCTCAACATAGCGTTTCAGTTCGCCCAGTTCGGAGGATGCCTGCACCAGCGCCAGCGTGGAGAGCACAATCTGCTTGCCACTCCCGGCGAGCGATTTTGCCATCTCCAGCCAGTCGCCAACTTTGGTTGCCCGACGCTTGCTGCACACGGCTTCACCGAGATAAATCACATCGGCGCTGCTGGTGGCGGCCTGCTGATAAAATTCTTCCAGCGTCTCTTTTGGCCAGTACCACAGCACTGGCCCTAAGGAATATTTCATTGCTTTTCTCACTGCCATTTACGGTGATACGCGCCAAGGGTGGTTTGCGTGCCTTCGGACATCGACCCGAGCGTCTCCATCCACGCGCTTTGCGGTACGAAGTTTTGCGGATCGGCTTTACAACGGTCGATAGCCTGACGCCAGACTTTCGCCACCTGGCTGACATACGCCGGGCTACGCTGGCGGCCTTCAATTTTCACCGAAGCAATATTTGCCGCCATTAACTCTGGCAGTAGTTCCAGGGTATTGAGGCTGGTTGGTTCTTCCAGCGCGTGATAGCGCTCGCCGTCCACCAGATAACGCCCTTTACACAGCGTCGGATAACCTGCGTTTTCGCCGTCCTGATAACGGTCGATCAGCACTTCGTTCAGGCGAGATTCCAGCCCCTGCGGCGTTTGCTGCCAGCGCACGAAACGGGCCGGAGAACACGCACCCACAGTGTTGGGCGACTCACCCGTCAGATACGACGACAGATAGCAACGGCCTTCCGACATAATGCACAGGCTGCCGAAAGCAAACACTTCCAGCGGGACAGGTGTGACCCGTGCCAGTTGTTTCACCTGATGAATCGACAACACGCGCGGCAGCACCACGCGGGCAACATCAAAATGGCGATGATAAAAGTTAATCGCCTCTTCATTGGTCGCTGAAGCCTGCACCGATACGTGACGCTCAATATGTGGATAACGCTCGGCGGCGTACTCCAGCATGGCGAGGTCGGCGAGGATCAGCGCGTCGGCACCCAGCTGCGCCGCCATATCCACGGCGCGCTGCCAGCGGGCGTAACCGTCCGGGTGCGCAAAAGTGTTAATCGCGATGTGAAGTTTGCGGCGATGTTGATGGACAAAACTCACCGCTTCCTGCAATTTTTTCTCGGTAAAGTTAAGGCCGGCGAAGTGGCGGGCATTGGTATCATCTTTTAGCCCGATATAAACAGCATCTGCGCCGTTTTCGATGGCCGCCTTAAGCGCCGGGAGATTTCCGGCAGGGCAGAGCAGCTCCATAATTTTTCCTGAAGGTTGCGCTATCAAAGCGCAAAAATGTTAACGAACTGGGATTTTAGTTAACCTTGCTGCGACAATTTTTGATTTAAGGCAGTTAAAGTTGTATTGGTGGTAGCAGCAATTTCATATGGAATTGTTGATTTATACCGCTATGTTATTTTCCTGATATGGCAAAATAGGACGATTGTTGAAACAGGGAGTAAAACTCGTGTTGGATAAACTGCGTTCCCGTATTGTGCATTTGGGGCCATCTCTGTTGAGTGTACCGGTAAAACTGACGCCATTTGCGCTAAAACGCCAGGTTCTTGAGCAGGTCTTAAGCTGGCAATTCCGTCAGGCGCTGGACGACGGCGAGCTTGAGTTTCTTGAAGGCCGCTGGTTAAGTATTCATGTGCGTGATATTGACCTGCAATGGTTTACCTCGGTGGTGAATGGCAAACTGGTTGTCAGCCAGAACGCGCAAGCTGATGTGAGTTTTAGTGCCGACGCCAGCGATCTGCTGATGATTGCGGCGCGTAAACAGGATCCGGATACGCTCTTCTTCCAGCGTCGACTGGTGATTGAAGGCGATACGGAGCTGGGGCTGTATGTGAAAAACCTGATGGACGCCATTGAACTGGAGCAAATGCCGAAAGCCTTACGCATGATGCTGCTGCAACTGGCGGATTTTGTTGAGGCGGGAATGAAAACCACGCCTGAAACCAAACAGACATCGGTAGGTGAACCATGCTAATTCGAGTAGAAATTCCCATTGATGCGCCGGGTATTGATGCCCTGCTGCGTCGTTCATTCGAAAGCGATGCGGAAGCGAAGCTGGTTCACGATCTGCGTGAAGATGGCTTTCTGACGCTGGGGCTGGTGGCGACAGATGACGAAGGTCAGGTCATTGGTTATGTGGCATTTAGTCCGGTAGATGTGCAGGGCGAAGATCTGCAATGGGTTGGCATGGCACCGCTGGCGGTTGATGAAAAATACCGTGGACAGGGGCTGGCACGCCAACTGGTTTATGAAGGACTCGATTCGCTTAATGAGTTCGGCTATGCCGCAGTGGTGACGCTGGGCGATCCGGCGCTGTACAGTCGTTTCGGCTTTGAACTGGCGGCACATCACGATCTGCGTTGCCGCTGGCCGGGCACTGAAAGCGCCTTCCAGGTACATCGTTTAGCGGATGACGCGCTGAATGGCGTAACTGGTCTGGTTGAATACCACGATCATTTCAATCGCTTTTAATCTCCGGGGTTTGCAGACTGCTTAACAGCTCTGCAAACCCTGCGCCTTCCGCTACCAGACGCTCTTTCTGCCGTTTGGTTAGTTGCTTAACGCGATATTCTGCCCGTAACGCCAGCGAACGGTCGCCAACTGGTGCGGAAAACGCCAGCGTCAGTTCACCTTTCCCACGCAGTGCTTTCGCCCCTTTACCGCTCTGGTGCTGCTGATAGCGACGTTCGACATCCGTGGTAATCCCGGTATAAAGCTTATTATCGGCGGTACGAATCAAATAGAGATACCAGGGTGTCATCGTTTGTGTCACATGTTAAGGTCAGGCCAACAGTATAAAAGAGAACAGCAATGGAAACACTCACCGCCATCAGCCGTTGGCTGGCAAAACAACATGTTGTCACCTGGTGTGTGCAGCAGGAAGGGGAACTGTGGTGCGCCAATGCCTTTTATCTTTTTGATGCACAGAAAGTCGCCTTCTACATTTTGACGGAAGAAAAAACGCGTCACGCGCAGATGAGCGGATCGCAGGCGGCTGTTGCTGGAACGGTAAACGGTCAGCCGAAAACAGTAGCGTTAATTCGTGGCGTGCAATTTAAAGGTGAGATCCGCAAACTGGAAGGTGAGGAAAGCGACCTTGCGCGTCAGGCGTACAATCGCCGCTTTCCGGTTGCCAGAATGCTGTCGGCACCGGTTTGGGAAATCCGGCTCGATGAAATCAAATTCACCGACAACACGCTGGGCTTTGGTAAAAAAATAATTTGGTTACGTGACTCAGGCACCGAGCAGGCGTAACGCCTCGCGGTTAAACGCTGGCAGATCGTCCGGCGTCCGGCTGGTAACCAGCTGATCTTTATCGACCACCACTTCCTGATCGTAAAATTCCGCGCCCGCGTTTTTAACATCAATAATAATCGGTTTAACGGCGGTCAGCTTACGACCGCGAATCACATCGGCGCTAATCAGCAGTTGCGGGCCGTGGCAGATAGCGAAGACCGGTTTACCGCTATTCACAAAATCTCGCGTGAAGGTGACAAAACGATTATCACCACGCAGATAATCCGGTGAATGACCACCAGGAAGCAGCAGGGCATCAAACTCTGCTGGCGTCACTTCATCGATGGATTTATCGATAGTCACGCTGGCTTCCCCTTTTTTTCCTTTCACCGTTTTACCCGCTTGCTTTTCAATGGTGACAACTTCGTGTCCGGCTTTACGAAATGCATCTGCGGGTGAAGTAAATTCTGAATCCTCAAATTCATCAGTGATTAAAACTGCAATCTTTTTACTCATGCTTCCTCCGCGTTGTTGCATTGAATGAGGCGAATTTCCCACAATCGGGGATAATTACCTCGTAGACTATTAAGCCTGGTGCATGTACCGGGGAGTGCAAGGCGGACAATTCTGTAAAGGAGCGAAGATGAGTCAGGTACTGATTACAGGCGCAACGGGGCTGGTGGGCGGTCATCTACTGCGGATGTTGATTAACGAACCGAAAGTAAACGCCATTACTGCGCCGACGCGACGCCCGTTGGGCGATATGCCAGGCGTGTTTAATCCCCATGATCCACAACTGACCGACGCGCTGGCGCAGGTCACCGATCCGATAGATATTGTGTTTTGTTGTCTTGGCACCACGCGGCGGGAGGCGGGTAGCAAAGAAGCGTTTATTCATGCCGATTACACGCTGGTCGTGGACACCGCGTTAACCGGACGGCGGCTGGGTGCACAGCATATGCTGGTGGTTAGTGCGATGGGCGCAAACGCGCATTCGCCGTTTTTCTATAACCGCGTCAAAGGGGAGATGGAAGAAGCGCTAATTGCCCAGAACTGGCCGAAACTGACCATTGCGCGTCCGTCGATGTTGCTGGGCGATCGTAGCAAACAGCGGATGAACGAAACGCTTTTTGCGCCGCTGTTTCGTTTGCTGCCTGGCAACTGGAAATCCATTGATGCACGGGATGTGGCGCGGGTCATGCTGGCAGAAGCCATGCGGCCTGAACATGAAGGGGTGACTATTTTAAGCTCTTCAGAACTACGCAAAAGAGCTGAATAATTATTCCCAAGGATTGATAGTGAGCGTAATATTCACGCGCTCAATTATCATAACTTATTCCTGGGGAATGCTATGACTGGTCAGTCTTCATCTCAGGCGGCAACGCCCATTCAGTGGTGGAAACCCGCGCTTTTCTTTCTCGTTGTCATTGCCGGACTTTGGTATGTGAAATGGCAACCCTACTACGGCAAAGCGTTTACCGCCGCCGAAACCCACAGTATCGGTAAATCTATCCTCACGCAGGCGGATGCCAATCCGTGGCAGGCAGCGTGGGATTACGCGATGATCTATTTCCTTGCGGTATGGAAAGCGGCGGTGCTGGGGGTGATGCTTGGGTCGTTGATTCAGGTGCTGATTCCACGTGACTGGTTGCTGCGTACGCTTGGGCAATCGCGCTTTCGCGGGACGCTGCTGGGAACGCTGTTTTCGCTACCAGGTATGATGTGTACCTGCTGTGCGGCACCGGTCGCGGCGGGGATGCGTCGCCAGCAGGTGTCGATGGGCGGTGCGCTGGCATTCTGGATGGGGAATCCGTTGTTAAACCCGGCGACGCTGGTGTTTATGGGGTTTGTTCTCGGCTGGGGCTTTGCGGCGATTCGTCTGGTTGCGGGGCTGGTGATGGTGTTGTTGATTGCGACACTGGTGCAAAAATGGGTGCGTGAAACACCGCAAACGCAGGCTCCGGTCGAAATTGACATGCCAGAAGTGCAGGGCGGATTTTTTATCCGCTGGGGCAGGGCGCTATGGACGCTTTTCTGGAGTACAATCCCGGTTTACATCCTTGCAGTACTGGTGTTGGGTGCCGCTCGCGTCTGGCTATTCCCCCATGCCGATGGTGCTGTCGATAACAGCCTGATGTGGGTGGTGGCGATGGCGGTGGCAGGATGCTTGTTTGTCATTCCCACGGCAGCAGAAATTCCGATTGTACAAACGATGATGCTGGCAGGCATGGGAACCGCTCCGGCGCTGGCATTGTTGATGACGCTCCCGGCGGTGAGTTTGCCGTCACTGATTATGTTGCGTAAAGCGTTCCCGGCGAAAGCCTTATGGCTGACAGGGGCGATGGTGGCAGTGTCTGGTGTGATTGTCGGCGGGTTGGCGCTGTTGGCCTAAGATGTTGGATGCTCCTGAATACAGCACTGGACGGTCCCCTCTCCCCTTTGGGGAGAGGGTTAGGGTGAGGGGAACAGGTCGGCTAAGGTGTGAATATTTACTTCAACGACCGATCAATGGCTTATTTAATAAACGTAAACGCCGTGGTCACCCGCTTCACGCCGCTCACCCGGCTGGCAATATCTGCCGCCGCTTTCGCTTCACGTTCAGTCACCAGTCCCATCAGGAACACTTCACCGTTTTCGGTGGTCACTTTCACGTTGGACGATTTCACCAGGTCGCTGGTTAACAGTTGCGAACGCACTTTGGTGGTGATCCACGTATCGTTAGACGCTTCGCCCAGACCAATCGGCTGCCCCTGACGAATCTCGTTATACACTTCGTTGGCACCGTCTACGCCCATAGCAATCTGTTTGGCGCGAGCCGAAAGTTCAGCATTTGGAGACTGCCCAACCAGCAGCACTTTGCCCTGATAGGCCGTTACATTAATGCGTGCTTCTTTCTTAATCTGTTCGTCTTTTGACAATGCGCTGTTCACGCGCACTTCCAGAGTACCATCGTCCACCTGGGTGCCGACACTGCGGGGGTCGGTCGCCGCTTTAGTACCCACAGCGGCAGTACCTACTACGGCAGCGGCAACACAACCTTGCAACAGCAGCGCGGAAATAAGGACTGCGATTGGCGATAATGCCTTCATGTATTCTCCTTAATCATCCTGGTGAGGGAAAAGCGTGTTATCGATCAGATCGCACAGGCAATTTACCGTCAGCATATGCATTTCCTGAATGCGAGCACTACGATGCGAAGGAATGCGGATCTCCACGTCCTGTGGCCCTAACAAACCGGCAAGTTCGCCGCCGTCATAGCCGGTCAATGCCACAATGGTCATATCACGTGTCACGGCGGCTTCAACTGCTTTTACGATATCGCGGCTGTTGCCACGGGTGGAAATGGCTAATAACACATCTCCCGCATGTCCCAGCGCCCGCACCTGTTTTGCATACACTTCATCATGTAAGCGATCGTTGGCAATCGCCGTTAAGACAACATTATCAGTATTTAGTGCAATGGCAGGTAGGCTGGGTCGTTCCGTTTCGAAACGGTTGATCATGCTGGCAGCAAAATGCTGTGCATTGGCAGCGGAAGTTCCATTACCACAACAGAGGATTTTGTTGCCATTGAGCAGAGACTGAACCAGCGTCATGGCTGCACGGGAGATGGCATCCGGAAGCGCCTCTGCCGCTGCAATTTGAGTTTGAATGCTTTCAGTGAAGCAAGCTTTGATTCTTTCTTGCACGCTAATCCTTAAACCTTAATTATGAGTGGTCATTAAAGGCGTCCTTAATCCACTCAACCTCATTCCCGGTGAAGGCTACCACATCGAACCGGCAATCCACAGTATCAAAACTCCCATTATGACGTGCGAGCCACAAGCGGGCAGTCTGTAATAATTTGTGTTGTTTGCTGCGGGTCACACTGGCTGCCGCGCCGCCATAAAGTGCAGAACGGCGGTAACGCACCTCGACAAAAACGGTGGTCTGGCCTTCATGCATTATCAGATCAATCTCGCCGCCACGCTCGTTCACGTTAGCGGCGACAAAGCGCAGTCCTTTGCCTTCCAGCCAGCGACGCGCTTGTGCTTCCCACGCATCGCCGGTCTGTTTAGTGGTTAACTGGCGGGGACTACCTGACCTTGTTGGTACTGTAGCCATGATAACTTCCTGTTAATCACGCAATCCGGGTTAGCCGTCAGACTTCCGGTATTACCGTTGATTTCAAAACCCTGAACCTGGCGCATTTGCGAGAAATGATTCGCCAGTGACCAGGCATCGACGCCCATCGCATACATGCGCGCCAACGAATAATCATTATTTACCGCACTGAGCGCCTGCTGCATTAACGGCAGATTACCGCCTGCCAGCATCGGGATTTCGCTGTACTGCAAGCCTTCCATCTCCAGTCGGAAATCCGGGCCAGCAGAGCCTCCTGCGCTGCGGGAGCTGGCGTACAACGTTGCACCGCTGTGACTGCCGTTACGCATGGCGATCATCGGTTTGATGAAGGCGATTTCGGCTGGCGTTGCCACAATGTACACCGCATCGACACGACCGCCATTATCGATGAACTGGTCTCCGGTCGGCGTGGTTTGCAGGGTTGGATTGTTGGTCGTCATGCCGGAGTCGGTTGTCGCTCTGGGTGTAATCGGGCTACCTGTTAAAGCGATACCTGAACGGCCGTTAACACCCGCGTGTAATTCGCTGGTGGAACCAAATTTTTGTTGCAAAACGGTGCCGCCGCCGAGTTTCTGCCACTCTTGCGCAAACGCATTGGCTACGCGATCGCCCAATGAACTGCGTGGGATCAGTACCAGCGGTGCTTGTTTACCCTGGTCACGAATATGACGCGCTGCATCGCGCGCTTCATCTTCTGGCGATAGCGCGAAGTAACAGATATTGGCGCGGTTTTCGATATTTTCCGGCTGATTGAGTGCCAGCACGTTCAGCGGGGTGTTGCTCTTGAGCAACTCCTCAACGTTATTTTTTAGCAGTGGACCGACTACAATACTCGCGCCATCCTGCTGAACCTGGTTGAGGATCTGGCTAAGTGGTTGTGATGAGGTATCGTAGATTTTCAGTTCTGCGGATGGATTCGCCGGAGAGCTTACCGCTGCGGTGCTTGCCGGAGGGGCGCTTACAGGCACCGGCTGTGCGGCGGTTTCTTCACCTGTCAGATCGCTAACAGACGCTTGTGCCGGGCTGGCAACGCCGTCTACGGTTTGCGGCTGGGGTTGTTCTGCTACGTTAGCGGCAGGCGCGGCTGCTACCTGAGCCGCTACTGGCTGAGTGCCGATATTTTTCGCCGCTTCAAAGCCTTGCTGAATAGTGCGGCCAAACACTGCGGCCTGACCATTCAACGGCAACAGCAGGGCGATTTTGTTGGTTGACGCAGGTTTAAACGCTTTTACATTTACCAACTGCGTTGGCAGCATTTTCGCGCCCGGATTGTTCGGGTAACGTTTCTGCCAGTCGGCGATCCCGGCTTTCATCATGTCGGGGTCATTGCGGTTATCAAACCAGATGCGTTGCAGATCCAGCCAGCCTTGTAGGATGTTTTCGTCGGCGTTGATCACCAGCGTATTCGCCTGCTGCTGGGTCATGGCGGAGAGCGCCTGCCAGGTGGCATCGATATTCTGCTGTTTTTCTTGCGCACCGAGTAACGGTTCCTGAGCAATTAATGCGCGCAATAAATCAATGGAAGGACGTCCCTGACTGGCATCGATTTTTGCCTGCCAGTAACGCGCCTGCTGGTTTTGCTCTAAATCTGCCGGAGTAATTTTAGCCAGCAAGGCCTGCGCGCCAGCAAAATCTTTTTGTGTCAGCTTAATCTCTACCGCCAGCAGAGATTTTTCGCGACGCTGGATATCGTTCAGTTCTTGCGGCAGCTGGTTAAACAGTTCAACCGCCTGCCCGGTTTTACCTTCTTTCACCAGTGCACGAATGGCGAGTAATTGCCAGTTGATCCTGGTATCATCAGAGCTTTGCTGCATCTGCTGAAGATAAAAGGCAGAATCGGCCTGCGCCGTGCCCTGCATATAGGCAGTGGACTGATCGGGGGTATGGGTGCCACAACCGGCGAAAATCAGGGCTGCCAGAACAACAGGCAGACAACGCGCGGCTTTCAAACGAGAAAATGTTGAGGGTACCATAATGTATCCAGTGATATTTTTTTTACGCAATTCTCAATATTAAATCGGCAATACGGACGACACAATGAAACAACACCAATCGGCGGATAATTCTCAAGGTCAGCTCTACATTGTACCGACGCCAATCGGCAATCTGGCGGATATCACCCAGCGTGCGCTGGAGGTATTACAGGCCGTTGATCTGATTGCCGCCGAGGATACGCGTCATACCGGTTTGCTGCTGCAACATTTTGGGATAAACGCCCGACTGTTCGCCCTGCACGACCATAACGAACAACAGAAAGCCGAAACGCTGCTGGCGAAGCTGCAAGAGGGACAAAACATTGCGCTGGTTTCTGATGCCGGAACGCCGCTGATTAACGACCCTGGCTACCATCTGGTGCGTACCTGCCGTGAAGCGGGGATTCGCGTGGTGCCGCTACCGGGACCGTGTGCTGCTATCACTGCATTAAGCGCCGCTGGTTTACCATCCGATCGCTTTTGTTATGAAGGCTTTCTGCCCGCCAAATCGAAAGGTCGCCGTGATGCGCTAAAAGCGATTGAAGCGGAACCGCGCACGCTGATTTTTTATGAATCGACCCACCGTCTGTTAGATAGCCTGGAAGATATCGTCGCGGTGCTGGGGGAGTCCCGCTACGTGGTGCTGGCGCGAGAACTGACCAAAACCTGGGAAACCATTCACGGCGCGCCCGTTGGCGAGCTGCTGGCGTGGGTCAAAGAAGATGAAAACCGTCGCAAAGGCGAAATGGTGCTGATTGTCGAAGGCCATAAAGCACAGGAAGAAGACTTACCCGCCGATGCACTACGCACGCTGGCGCTGCTACAGGCAGAACTGCCGCTGAAAAAAGCGGCGGCGCTGGCAGCAGAAATTCACGGCGTGAAGAAAAACGCGCTGTATAAGTATGCGCTGGAGCAGCAAGGGGAGTGATTACAGGCATTGCAGCAGGAATAGAGCTGCGATGCCTGTACTTGGTGAGTTAACGGCGACACATCTCATCAATTACGCATGTGAAGTGGTTATGCAGCCATAAAAACGAAGCCGGGATCGTGGTGGAGACTTTAGCCGTGAGAAAACGTTCTGTCGCATCCTGCTTTCCTTCGCCAGTCACCAGTAACAAAACTTCGCGGGCATTGAGAATATCCTTCAAGCCTAAGGTGATCCCGCGAGTCACGGGACGACCAGCGGTTTTTAACATCTCATGTTGCTGGGTTTTCGCGTCAAGTTGGCTGATATGGCAGGCCGGTTGCAGGCTTTCTCCCGGTTCGTTCAGCCCAAGATGACCGTTTTTCCCTAGTCCGAGAACGCACAAATCGAGACCGCCTTTGCGCGCAATCAGATTCGTTACCCGCTCGCACTCTGTCTCGTTTATCTCTTCGGAGCGAAAGCTGATGAGCTGGTCTTCACGTAACCCCAGCGGCTGCACGATATGCTGCTGAAGGAAAGTTTCGCAGGTGCCGGGCACGGTTAATGGCAGATCCACCCATTCGTCGAGCTTCACGAAGGTCAGTTGGCTGACATCAACGTGCTGCTGGTGGATTTTTTCTACCAGATAATGATACGTCAGTAATGGCGTCGCTCCGGTCGCCAGGCAAATCACGGCATTTGGTTTGCTACGGATCACGTCCAATAAATATTCGCTGGCGCGTTCACTTAACACCGTATAGTTTTCAACTTGCTGTAAGGTTTGCATGAGGAGAAATTCCTTGTGTAGAGAGGCACCACCAGGTGTGATACGGAGACCGATGACAAACGCCAAATTGCCTGATGCGCTACGCTTATCAGTCCTACATTGTTTCTGCAATATATTGAATTTGCATGATTTTGTAGGCCGGATAAGGCGTTCACGCCGCATCCGGCATGGACAAAGCGCACTTTGTCAACAATCTGAGGCTGCGTCAGATGCAGTGCCTCGTTCCATTTACAAAATGCCGAATGCGGAACAAACAATAGAGAGCACAAACGTCACGCCGATTAACAGCACCGGATGCGCTTTTTTCACCCGCAGGAAGTAATACATCAGCAGGGTGTAGGCCATCGGTAAAATGTTCGGGAAGACTTTATCGAAGAAATCCTGTTGCAGTGCGACGCTGTGGGTACTGTCGATAGCAAACGACGTCACCACGTTAATATGCACATACGAGGCAATCAGCCCGCCGATTACCGTGATTCCGAGGATGGTTGCCGAACGGGCGATCATTTGCGAGTTCTCTCGTACTTTATCGATCGCCTTCACGCCGACCGAATAACCGACGTGGGTCCAACCGACGCGCAGGAAAAAGATAAGCAGGTAAACGGCGAAAAACAGAATCGGCCCCAGCAGGTTTCCCTGGCTGGCGAATGATGAGCAAATCCCCGCCATAATCGGCAACAAGGTAAACCAGAAAATCGCATCGCCAATTCCCGCGATTGGGCCAAACAGCGCCACTTTCAGACCTTTAATGGTGTCGCGGTTTTCCCCTTTCTCTTCCATCGAAATTAATAACCCCATCAGGAATCCGACCAGATTTGGGTGGGTATTAATAAATTCGAGGTTATCTTTCATTGCCGCGCTTAAGCCCGGTTTGTCGTCCTTATAAATCTTTTTCAGGATCGGCAACATTGCCCAGGTAAAACCGCCTGCCTGCATCCTTTCGTAGTTAAAGCTCGCTTGCAGCAGCGACGAACGAAAGCCCAGGCGGGTGATATCTTTTTTACTGATTTCAGATCCCATTGCTGTAGTCCTCTTCTTCATTTTTACTGGCAACGGGCTGCGGTTGCGCTTGCTGCCGGGATTTCGCATTGAAAAACTCATACACCGCAAAGCCTGCGCCCAGTACGGCAACTGGCAACAGGTTGCTGACCTGGATGTAGCAAACAAACAGGAAACCGGCGATCAGGTAAGGAATATATTGCGCTTTGAACATCACGCGCAGCAGCAGGCCAAAACCAACGGCAGGCAGAATGCCGCCAGCCACTTCAAAGCCGTGGGTCAACCAGGCGGGCATTGCTTTTACCAGCGCCTGCATCGCACCCTGCGCCAGGTAAGTACAGAGGAAAGCAATCACCGCATACGAAAAGGCAACAATCAGCATCGTTGTCCAGTTAAGTCGGGAAAACGCTGCTGTATCCGCCTCTTGTGCGCATTTATCGGCTTTGGTCATAAATAATGAGAAAGCGGAATAGAAGAACAGAATGACGTATTGCATTAACAAACTAAACGGCAGGCCAAGACCAATTGCCGTTTTGGCATCGACGCCCGTAGACCACGCAATGACGGTGGTCATCAGACCCGCCATAATTGGGTTGGGCGGCTGAACACCCCCGGCAGGGGTTAATCCGGCGAAAGCCAGCTCTGTCAAGCCACCGGTAATTAAGCCAGTCTGAATATCACCGAGAATAGCACCTGTAAGGGTACAAACGATTATCGGGCGGAATAAAAATAAGGCTTCCAGCCAAAAATCAATCCCCAGAACGAAAACTAATGCCGCCAGGGATAATCCCTGAAGTAGGGTTATTTCATGCATTTTTATTACCTCAAACCAGTATTAAGGCGATGTTAGATTTAGTCAGGGATTTGTTCTTTTTGATCGCCCGGGACGTCCTGAATAAAAACATTCACACCACGTTGTTTAATAAAACGTAAGTCCGTGAGATCCTGGTCATCGACATAAACTTTACTACTTATTTGCTTTTTCCCTTCCGAGAAATGCATATTGCCGACGTTGACATCTTTCAGATCAATGCCACCTTCTACTAATTTACGTACCGTTTTCGGCGTACGGCAAATCAGGAAGATCTTCTGATGTGGTGCAGCTTTGCCGATGACATTAATGGTTTTTTCGACAGTAAAGAAACGGATACCAAAGCCGTAGGTTTC
Organism: Escherichia sp. Marseille-Q3837; assembly: GCF_916618735.1. Lineage (NCBI taxonomy): Bacteria > Pseudomonadati > Pseudomonadota > Gammaproteobacteria > Enterobacterales > Enterobacteriaceae > Escherichia > Escherichia sp. Marseille-Q3837. The sequence goes on from NZ_CAKAKC010000001.1 coordinate 1,548,736, forward strand.
CGCAGTAATACCCATCAGTTTCTGTTGGATATCATCGTTAGCGACAACATCATCCACGACCACCAGCAGATTCGCACCGATGGTGGATGTCCAGGTCACGCCAACCTGGCCATGAACCAGACGGTTATCGATACGGGTTAAGAGAATATTTGGACTGCTCATTATGTAATCCTCACCATAAAAGTTTAATAATATAATTTTTTTAAATATATTATCGTTGCGACATTGTACTGATGTATTAATTAAGGTTTACTCATTTCCTTTGCCATTAAGGCACTATCCGATATTAGTCGAGCAGTACTTATTAATAAATCGTATAAATTTAATGGTTATGCTGAAATTCGATTCGCCGAACCACAGACATTAATTTTATTCCTGACAACGTCTTTCATTGCATCCATACCGACGCGCATATAATAGCGAGGATCATTACCCTGCGGGTTTTCCGCAAACCAGGCTTTAACCGCGCCGGCGAAGGCAATTTTCAATTCCGTGGCGACATTAACTTTCGTCACACCCAGTTTAATAGTCCAGCGAACAAATTCATCCGGGACATCGCTGGCGCCATGCAATACCAGAGGGATGTCTACCATTTCACGAATTTCCGCCAGCCGCTGAAAATCAATTTTCGGTATTTTCCTGTACAGGCCATGCGCCGTACCAATCGCCACCGCCAGGCTGTCGACGCCAGTCAGTTCGACAAAGCGTCTGGCTTCTTGTGGGTCGGTGAGGAACGCGCTTTCGGCGTCAACACTTATATCATCTTCCACGCCTCCCAGACGACCCAGTTCCGCTTCCACGCTGCAATCCTGCGAGTGGCAGAAGTCGACGACCGATTTCACCAGTTTTACGTTTTCAGCAAACGGGAAGTGACTGCCGTCGATCATCGCGCTGCGCACGCCAGCGTGGACTTTACGGCGAATATCATCGAGCGATTCGTGGTGGTCGAGATGCAGCACAAGCGGCATGTTGTAGGTTGTGGAATAGGCACTACACAGGGCGTAGATCTCTTCCAGCGCGATATGTTTAAAAGTCCCTGGCGTCCCGGCGAGGATCACCGGCGATCGCATTTCACTGCACACTTCGAGGATCGCCTGGATCGTCTCGGCGTTATGGATGTTAAACGCAGGCACCGCGTAGCCATTGGCCTGAGCGTCCTGTAACAGATATTTGGTGGAGATAATGCTCATAATGCGATCCTCTTATTCCTGCCACGGATGAATAATTACGCCTTGCACCACGCGGTTTACGGTGCCACTGGCTGATGGGGAATCCGGCGTATTGCCCATATGCAGCGACTGCATCAGTGCAAACGTCTGGGCGTACATCAGGAAGCAAAATGCCTGCTCAACGTCGATAAAGTGACGGGATGGCGGCAGGATGATATGCGGGCCGGCGGCAACAATGTCGTTGCTTTCAGCGGCGATGGCGATCACGCGCATTGCCTGGTTGTCGCGGCGGAGTTCTGCCAGCAGATCAAGATCATACTGACGGGTGTAGGGGTGGCTGGAGACAAACACCACGACCAGCGTTTCATCATCGACCAGCGATTTCGGGCCATGACGGAATCCGGTCGGGGAATCATAAAAAGCCGCCAGTTTACCCGCCGTCAGTTCCAGCACTTTCAGCGCCGACTCACGTGCCGCGCCCTGTAAGCCACCGCTGCCGAGATAAACGATCCGTTTCCACGGCGCGTAACCAAACACGCCTTCGCTGAAATCGCCGAGCGAGGTCAGGATCGCCTGGCAACGATCCGCCACGTCGCGGAAGGTCTGGCTGTTGATTGTCTCAGGCGCGAAAACCGCGAGGCAGCTGGCCATCATGGTGGTAATACTGCTGGTCATCGCAAAGCCGCGATCGTGCGTTTCTGCGGGCATCAGCAGGGCAAACGCGTTATCGCTGTTGAGCGCGTTTTGATAGAGATCGCCCGCTTCATTGCAGGTGATCGGCAGGTGATAGCACTCCGGTACAAATTGATTTGCCAGTTCCACGGCGGCGACGCTTTCCGGGCTATTGCCGGATCGACCGAAGGAGATCAGCAGCAGCGGATGCGCTGGATTCAGGTAGTCCATCGGATTGGTAACCAGATCGGTGGTCGGTACGGCGCTGAAGTTTTTGCCGGTATGGCTGGCGAGCCACGGCGCGATGATGTCACCGATAAATGCCGAGGTTCCGGCACCGGTCAGGATTACCCGCAGGTTCTCTTTGCGCAGTAACGGTTCAAGAAAGTTATTGAGCGCGGAACGTAGCGCGTCAATGTTGGCGAGCGAACGAAGCCACGCGCGAGGCTGATGGCGGATCTCTTCTTCAGTCCATGTGCCGGTGGTGGCAGGGGGGTAATTTTCTGGCATAACTCAATCCTTAGTCTGATGAACTTGACGTCGGGCGTTATAGCTTTCGCTTGCCTTTCGTTTCATTTCACTTGGTGATATCTTTCGTTGATTAAAATTTATAGAAAAGAAACTGAAAGTTCAATGAAGAAAAAAGAAATAAAACGAAATTTGTGATCGTTGAAAGAAAAGACAAGGGAAGATAAAGGGATTGTTTGATGGGGGGATATTTGCACCGATTGCCGGATGCGGCGTAAACGCCTTATCCGCCTGGCTGTCACCAACCGTAGGTCGGATAAGACGCGTCAGCGTCGCATCCGACACCGGTGCAAAAGTCAAAACAAAAGAAAAAAAGCCTCGGGGGGAAGTAAAAGCCAGATAAAGAAATGAAAGTGTAAACGCCACTCACTGTCTTTTACTAACAGCGGCGGGGCGCTTACCTCATATTCCTTCCTCGACCGGACATTCTTTATGGCAGCGGCCTAACTCGTCCACCAGACTGGTCAGCCCACGGTGTCCGCACTCCAGCGCCTGCACACGGAATTCTTCTCCGCTTAACCCTTCGCGCTCCAGCACCATTTCCAGTAATAGTTGCAAATTGGTGCCGGTGATCACTTCACAGCCCGGTTTTTGCATCGCCAGCGTTGAAGCTACGCGAAACGGTGTGCCGCCCAGCAAATCCGTCAGAAAAACAATGCCGTCTTCACAATCCAGTTGGGCGATGGCTTCTTCAAGCTGCGATGTAAGCAGCGCGGTGCTTGAGGTTTCCGGAAAATCAATGGCGATAAACTGTGATTGCTCACCGAGGATTTGCTTCATTGCTTTTTCCATGCCGCTGGCAAATCCACCATGCCCTGTCAAAATAATACTTAACATCTAATACCTCATTGTATTTAAAGGAAATGACAGAATTTACCGACGATGCCGAGAACCACAGTGATTGCAATCAGGCGCAGCGGACTCCAGCCGCGACGTACCAGCCAGAACATGGTCAGGGTATAGACCAGCGGTAAGAAGGCAGGCATCAGTTTGTCGATAACGTCAGTCTGTAGCTTAACCACTGCGTCGCCTGCCGTGATTTCCAGCGTGGTGCTTAATCGGACATAGGTTGCTACCAGCGCGCCGATCACCGTCATCCCGACGATAGACGCCGCATGACCGACTTTTTTGGTATTCGCTTTAATTAGCGGGATCGCCGCCACGCCCATTCGATAAGCGTAATGCGCAAGACCAAAACGCAGACCGAGATGCACCACGTTGAATAACACGATAAATACCACGGCGCCGAGAATAGAGCCTTGCAACGCCAGACTGGCACCAATCCCGCCGCAAATTGGCAGCAACGTCAGCCAGAACATCGCATCGCCAATCCCGCCGAGCGGCGCACCGACAGCAATTTTGGTGCTCTGAATACTGTTAACGTCCTGCTTAGAACGCTCCATCGCAAGGATAATGCCGATCACAAACGTCACCAGAAACGGGTGAGTATTGAAAAAGCCCATATGGCCTTTCATGGCGCGCGCCAGGTCGCGTTTATTGGTATGGATCTTTTTCAGTGCAGGCAGCAGACCGTACAACCAGCCGGAAGCCTGCATACGTTCGTAGTTGAAAGAAGCCTGTAACAGCATGGAACGCCATGCGACGCGATTGATATCTTTTTTCGTTAACTCCGCGCCAATGCTTTGATCTTCATATACGTTTTCATTGACGCCAGTCAGCAGTGCTTCTTCGTTTTCACTGACGTTCGGCAGGGTCGTTTGATTAGATGCCATCTTCAAATTCCTCTTTCTGTGCCGCAGGTTGAATCGGTTCAGGAGATTTACGCAGCAGGTCGATCAGCGCCATCGCCAGCGCGGCAGCAGCAATAGCCAGCACTGGTAACTTGAGCCAGGCGGCGGCAACAAAGCCCAGGATGAAGTAGGGGATGTAGACGTTTTTCATCATGATTTTCAGCAGCACGGCAAAACCGATTGCTGGCATGATGCCGCCTGCGACACCGAGGCCGTCGATTAAGCGTTGCGGCAGGACATCAATGATGGTTTTGGCATGTTCCGCACCGAAGTAAATCGGCAGGAAAGCGCAGAGAAAATAGAAGATGCCGAGCGCCAGCAGCGCCAGATAGTTCACGCGCTCAATGCCGCGCGTATCGGCATTTTCCGCCATCCGGTCGCAACGGGACATCACGCCAGACATCACCGAGAACAGGAAGGTAATCCCCATCTGTACCGCGACGGCGAAAGGTACGGCGATACCGACCGCGACATCGGGTTTCACGCCGGTGGTAATAGCAAATGCCGTACCGACTATAGTACCGATAATTACGTTAGGCGGCTGTGCGCCCGCCAGCGGAGCCAGTCCCATCCATACCAGTTCCAGCGTACCGCCGGTTAAAATACCGGTATGTAGATCGCCAAGTACCAGCCCAACCAACGGTCCAAGAACCACCGGGCGATGTATATGGGTTAAGCCGTTAAACATATCCAGGCCAGCGATAAAGGCGAGAATGCCCAACACGAATGCCTGCAACAGACTGATTTCCATAATGAATCCCTCAAAGTAATTTAAAGAGCTCCACAGCAGGTTCTGTCGGGACGCCCTGAACGAAGCATTCCACTCTGGCGGTTTTCAGATCGTTAAACGCCGCGATATCACCCGCATCCACAGAAACCGTTTTGGCGATTTGCTGCTTGCCATTGGTGTAATGCATATTGCCAACGTTAATGCGACTCACCGGGACACCACCTTTTACCAGCGTCAGGAAATCGGCTGGTGTTTTGCAAACCAGCAGGATTTTCTGCCGGTCAGCGGCGCGATGGATGTTGTCGATCACTTTTTGCAATGACCAGAAACGCACGGCGATCCCTTCTGCCAGTACCATTTCCATCAGGTTTTGTTGTACCGGATCTTCGGCTACCTCGTCGTTGGCGACCAGAACCAGATTTGCCCCCGCAAATCCGACCCACTGAACGCCGACCTGACCGTGAATCAAGCGTTCATCAATCCGGCTTAAAACAATATTTGGCATAGCGTGTTCCTCTTGTTTTGGTTATTGGCCTCCACAGGCTGTGTGGTACTGCGCCAGGATGTCCTGAATATGGTTGATAATGAGCGCCCTCGGCGTTGGTTGTAGCTCGCCGGAGCGAACTTTGACGTATTGCAGCGGCAGATACTGGCTGATGAGCGGCAGCGGAATTGGGGCATCCGCCAGGTTACGAATCAGATGGGCGAAAGCGTTATCAATCTGGCTGTCCGGCCAGTAGTAGCGCACGCGATCTGAGTAGCTGTAACCGCGTGCCAGACGACGTGCGTTGCCGTCACCGTGGTAGTGGCTTTGCCAGTATTCCGGGCGATCGAGCATCACGTTTTCCAGTATCTGACGCAGACCGGAACAGGCTTTCGCTGGCACCAGCTCTTCTTCAATCGCCGCCAGAGAAAACAGGGCCTCACGCAGGGCGAAGGTCAGCGCCGGGCCAACTTTCAGAATGGCAAAGTGGTCGATTACCAACTGGCGCAGCGATTGCGGCGTTTGATAATCGGTAGAGTGAGCTTCGAAAATCAGCGTTTCATAGTGTTCAATCATCTGGCTTAAGGCGGTCGCTTTGGCTGGCTGATAATCAATAACGTTGGTGTGATCGAATTCGACGCCGGGTTGTACTACCAGGGCAATGATGCGTGGCCAGATGGCATTCAGACCCTGCTTTTCAAAAGCGTGACGATGAGCTTCCAGCGTGGCGCGGGCGGCATCCGGCGTGGTGACCGCCAGTTCGCTTAAGGTTTCATGAGCGCCGCCAGGCACCGGCACTTCAGTACCAATGACATACACCAGATCGGCTTCGCCAAAGTGTTCGCGGCAGGTTTCTTCCGCCACTTTCGCCAGACGGGCAGCGCGTTCAGCCACGATATCATCGGTTAAGGGAACCGGATCGCCCTGACAGGACATACTGCAATCAAGATGGATTTTTTTGAACCCCGCCGCGACGTAGCTTTTAATCAAATCATCGGCATTGGCCATCGCCTGAGCGGCAGGCAGATTCTGCCAGCGGTTTGGCCCCAGATGGTCACCGCCGAGAATCAACGCGTCTTGCGGGAAATTCAGCGAGTCGGCAAGCTGGCAAACAAAGCCGCGAAAATCGGCGGGCGTCATTCCGGTATATCCGCCGAACTGATCCACCTGATTGGAGGTTGCTTCAATCAGTAACGGCGTTTGGTTTGCGAAGGCGTAGTGGATGGCGGCTTCCAGTACCAGCGGATGCGCGGAGCAAACGGCATAAATCCCATTTGTTTTGCCCTCTTTGTGCTGTCTCACCATTTCTATCAGATATTTCACTTTCCTCTCCAGGCCAGATAACTGCCATTGCTGATCTTTCGTTTTGTTTCAGTTGATACTGCGTCATGGTGAGGTAAAAATAAAACGAAAGGTAATTGTTTTCTGATCTGATTCACAAAAGAAACATAATGAAAGCTTCTGAAACAGGAGTCGCTTGCGTCAACGGGCAAGGTGGGCTTGCATTTGCTTAATAGAACGGTATTAATAATAAAAACGAAATGAAACGAAAGCTTTACGAAAGGATTTTCTATGAGTAATACCGACGCATCAGGTGAGAAACGAGTGACTGGCACCAGCGAACGACGAGAGCAGATCATTCAGCGCCTGCGTCAGCAAGGGAGTGTGCAGGTTAACGATCTGTCAGCATTATTTGGCGTTTCTACCGTGACGATCCGCAATGATCTGGCGTTTCTGGAAAAACAGGGGATCGCCGTGCGTGCGTATGGTGGCGCGTTGATCTGCGATGGCACGACGCCGTCAGTTGAGCCTTCGGTGGAAGATAAAAGCGCGCTGAACACGGCGATGAAACGCAGCGTTGCGAAAGCTGCCGTTGAGTTAATTAAGCCTGGTCATCGGGTGATCCTCGATTCCGGAACCACCACCTTTGAGATTGCCCGTCTGATGCGCAAGCACACCGACGTAATTGCGATGACCAACGGTATGAACGTGGCTAATGCGTTGCTGGAAGCTGAAGGGGTGGAACTGCTGATGACCGGAGGGCATCTGCGCCGCCAGTCGCAATCTTTTTACGGCGATCAGGCTGAACAATCGCTGCAAAATTACCACTTCGATATGCTGTTTCTCGGCGTGGACGCTATCGATCTGGAGCGCGGCATCAGCACGCACAATGAAGATGAAGCTCGTTTAAACCGCCGGATGTGCGAAGTTGCGGAACGGATCATCGTGGTCACCGATTCCAGTAAGTTCAACCGCTCCAGTTTACATAAGATCATCGATACTCAGCGGATCGATATGATCATTGTCGATGAAGGCATTCCTGCGGATAGTCTGGAAGGACTGCGAAAGGCTGGGGTTGAGGTGATTCTGGTCGGGGAGTGAGAAATGGTGCCCGCTGGTCAAAACGGATGCGTTCGGCGGGCATTGTGAACACCATCAATGGGTTTCTTCAGTCTCTCTGGTGAGGGTTTCCCAGTCGGCAGGAGGATGTCCTCTTTTTAACATTTTGCTGAATACGGTATAGGCATCTGTTTTTTTACCGTAGGTGCGCAGCGTGTTTTCATCGTTCATCCATCCCAGAATGATGACTTTCTCTTTTTCGCTGTAACGAAAGAAGAGACGATAACGACCAGCGCCAAATTTTACCCGTGACCAGTCTTTATTTTTTCCTGAGCCTAACGACTTGCCATGACGGAATGCCGGTGATGATGGATTGACCGTGATATGCTCCTCAATAACTTTATGTACTACTGCCAATAACTTTGTGGCGGCTTTTTTCTGATAATTTTCAGGATCTTTCCCCTTTAATGTCTCAACTTCGGCAACTAAAGCGTCGTAGGTTTCCTGAAAGCAGGGATGAGCATATAGCGCCCAACCATTAACCCTTTGTGGAAAATCCATTATTCGTCGTCGCCAATCTCATCATCAATGTTGACGTCCATGCCAGCGACAAGTCTCTTTCCTTGTTGAATTTCGAATGGACGAGTTTTTTGCGGGTTGTTCTGGATATCTGCATCCAGAAAACGCAAAAATGCATTCATAGTATGATCCTCCTGTTCATCTCCCACGCGGCACATAAATACTTGCCCACCAGGCAGGATTTCGTAATGAATGCTGTCCAGGCCTGGCTTCAGTTTTAAGGCCTCACGCACTGGCGCGGGGATAGTTGTTTGTCCGCGTATCGTGACCTTTGATTCAGTGGTCAGTACAGCGTTAGAGCGAGCATTAGCGGGCATTGTTCACTGTCCTTTTACAGCCTTTTTTCTGCTCAAATTATAATCTTCAACTAAGGTAATGCAAATGCATTATTAATGGATGACGGGACTTGAAACAATAAAAACATGGCACTAAGGCCATGTTTTGCGAGGCGCGTTCCAAAAGAAATCAGGTCACCGGCGCCGGGTTAAACACCGCCAGTTGGTTATGCAGTCCCCATTGATCCGAGAAGGTTTTCTTCTTCCCGCTGGCGACATCGAGAATAAAGTGGAACAGCTTCCAGCCCACCTCTTCAATGGTCTCTTCGCCGGTGGCGATAGTGCCCGCATTAATATCCATCAAATCAAACCAGCGGTTCGCCAGTTCGGTGCGGGTCGCCATTTTAATGACCGGCACCGCCATCAGACCGTACGGTGTGCCGCGACCGGTCGTAAATACTTGCACGGTAATCCCTGAAGCCACCTGTTGGGTGCCACAGACGAAATCGCTGGCTGGCGTCGCGGCGTAAATTAATCCGCGTTTGGTCGGACGCTGACCGGGTGACAGCACTTCTACAATCGCGCTTTTACCTGATTTAGCAATGGAGCCGAGTGCCTTTTCCACCACGTTTGCCAGACCGCCTTTTTTGTTACCCGGCGAAGGGTTGGCGCTGCGGTCGGTTTTCCCCATATTGAGATAGTTGTCGTACCACTCCATCTCTTCCAGCAGGCGCTTGCCAACCTCTTCGTTAACAGCGCGCGGCGTCAGCAGATGAATGGCGTCACGCACTTCCGTGACTTCTGAGAACATCACCGTTGCGCCGCAGCGCACCAGTAAATCAGATGCATAACCCACTGCCGGGTTTGCCGTTACACCAGAAAACGCATCGCTGCCGCCGCACTGCATACCGACAACCAGTTCTGAAGCAGGACAGGTTTCTCGCTGCCGTTGATTTAATTTGTGCAGATGGCGCTCGGCAACTTGCAAAATATCCTCGACCATTGACTGAAAACCGACATGTTTTTCATCCTGCAAGCTGACAATACTGGCACTTTCCACTGGAATAGCCGGTACATCATCCGTGCCGATCAGCAGGCGCTCAGGTTGCAATTTCTCGCAACCCAGACCAATCACCATCACCTCACCGCCAAAGTTTGGGTTAAGCGAAATGTTGTGAATAGTACGAATAGGCACCACCGCCGCCGGAGCGTTAATCGCCACGCCACAACCGTACAGATGATTCAGCCCCACCACGCCATCGACGTTCGGGTATTTCGGCAGCAGGTCACGCTCAATGATTTTCACCACGTAATCCACCACGCCCGCCACACAGTGGACGCTGGTGGTGATGCCGAGCAGGTTTTTGGTTCCCACGCTGCCATCGGCATTGCGATAGCCTTCAAAGGTATAACCTTCAAGCGCCGGTAAGGGTTCCGGCACTTTAGTTGCCAGTGGCAGCGTGTGTAATGGCGGCGCTTCCGGCAGTACTACCATTGATTCGTCGATCCAACTTCCGCGTGGGATCGCGCGCACGGCGTAACCAATCACTTCGCCATAACGAATAATTTCACCATTAGCCGGAATGTCCAGCAATGCGACTTTATGCCCCTGGGGAATATGTTCAATTAATTCCAGCCCATCCGGAAAACGCGTTCCTGCTTTCAGGCCATTATCATTAACAATAATTGCCACATTATCTGTGTTGTGAACTTTTATATAAAACGCAGTCGGCGTTTCTTGTCTGATTTCGATGTTGGCCATTATCCCGTTTTCTCCGGTCGCTGGTAATAATAAATTTATGTTGATTGATTCTGATGACAGAAATAATTTTATCTGCGAGATGGAATAAGAGTGTCAGGAGATGAAAAGTCAGTATGTGATCAACATCACTAATTATCGTGATAGCAGGGCAACCGGGGCAGGCAAAGCGTAAATATGTGCATTGGCACGCAGCGTGATAGGCATATGCTCAAAATAATATTTATATCAGACAAACATAATGAGCATTTGCACAATGCCTATTGTTTCTGTGCTGATTATACTCATTGTCGAAAACGGATTTATTATTGTGCAGTGGCCAATATTCGTTAATAGAATATTTAATAAATAGCACTGACCTTTTTGCTATCGACTGAATATAAACATGATTAGTGGGATTGATGAATAAGGAACGCATGTGCCTTTTTAATCTTACTGCCTATTTTTATTGTCATCGAAGAGATTGCCCTCTTTCAATACTGCACCAGGAAGCCTGATTGGCGACATTAAACGTATGGAATTGCAGAAATAAGCAAAGGTATAAGCGATGAATAACGATATTTTCCCAAATAAGTTCAAAGCCGCGTTGGCAGCGAAACAGGTACAGATTGGCTGCTGGTCAGCACTTTCTAACCCAATTAGCACGGAAGTTCTTGGTTTAGCTGGCTTTGACTGGCTGGTGCTGGATGGCGAACATGCGCCAAACGATATCTCCACGTTCATTCCTCAGTTGATGGCTCTGAAGGGGAGCGTCAGCGCGCCAGTGGTGCGTGTACCGACCAACGAACCGGTGATCATCAAGCGTCTGCTGGATATCGGTTTTTATAACTTCCTGATCCCCTTTGTGGAAACGAAAGAAGAAGCGGTGCAGGCGGTGGCATCTACCCGTTATCCACCAGAAGGTATTCGCGGCGTCTCCGTTTCTCACCGCGCCAATATGTTTGGCACCGTGGCGGATTACTTCGCTCAGTCGAATAAGAACATCACCATTCTGGTGCAAATTGAAAGCCAGCAAGGCGTTGATAACGTTGATGCTATCACCGCAACCGAAGGCGTGGACGGTATCTTCGTTGGCCCCAGCGATCTGGCAGCGGCATTAGGCCATCTCGGCAATGCGTCGCATCCAGATGTGCAAAAAGCGATTCAACATATTTTTAATCGCGCCAGAGCCAACGGCAAACCCTGCGGCATCCTCGCCCCTGTCGAAGCCGATGCGCGTCGTTATCTGGAATGGGGCGCTACGTTTGTGGCCGTCGGCAGCGATCTCGGCGTATTCCGTTCCGCCACGCAGAAACTGGCAGATACCTTTAAAAAATAACCACCACCGCAACAAGAGAGATGATTGATATGACTATGAAAGTTGGTTTTATTGGCCTGGGTATTATGGGTAAACCAATGAGTAAAAACCTCCTGAAAGCAGGTTACTCGCTGGTGGTTGCTGACCGTAACCCTGAAGCCATTGCTGAAGTGATTGCCGCAGGCGCAGAAACAGCGTCTACGGCTAAAACTATCGCTGAACAGTGCGACGTCATCATAACCATGCTGCCAAACTCCCCTCATGTGAAAGAGGTGGCGCTGGGTGAAAATGGCATCATTGAAGGCGCGAAGCCAGGTACGGTATTGATCGATATGAGTTCAATCGCTCCGCTGGCAAGCCGTGAAATCAGCGAAACACTGAAAGCGAAAGGTATTGATATGCTGGACGCCCCGGTGAGCGGCGGTGAACCGAAAGCCATCGACGGTACGCTGTCAGTGATGGTGGGCGGCGACAAGGCTATTTTCGACAAATACTATGATTTGATGAAAGCGATGGCGGGTTCCGTGGTGCATACCGGGGAAATCGGTGCAGGTAACGTCACCAAACTGGCAAACCAGGTCATTGTGGCGCTGAATATTGCCGCGATGTCAGAAGCGTTAACGCTGGCAACCAAGGCGGGCGTTAACCCGGATCTGGTTTATCAGGCAATTCGCGGTGGACTGGCGGGCAGTACCGTTCTTGACGCCAAAGCGCCTATGGTCATGGACAGAAACTTCAAGCCAGGCTTCCGTATTGATCTGCATATTAAGGATCTGGCAAATGCGCTGGATACCTCCCACGGCGTTGGTGCGCAATTGCCGCTAACTGCTGCGGTTATGGAGATGATGCAGGCACTACGTGCCGATGGTTTGGGAACGGCGGATCATAGCGCCCTGGCGTGCTACTACGAAAAACTGGCGAAAGTCGAAGTTACTCGTTAATGACGTCGCGCCCGGATGGCGTATTGCAATCCGGGCCTGGAATCCAGGCCGAATAAGAGAAACGCCCTCCGGCGTCATGTGGTAACAGGCACAGGTATGAAAATCGTAATCGCCCCAGACTCTTATAAAGAAAGTTTATCTGCCAGCGAGGTTGCGCAGGCGATAGAAAAAGGATTTCGGGAAATTTTTCCTGATGCACAGTACGTTTCTGTTCCGGTTGCTGATGGCGGCGAAGGAACGGTGGAAGCGATGATTGCAGCTACCCAGGGTTCCGAACGTCACGCCTGGGTTACAGGGCCACTGGGCGAGAAGGTGAATGCCAGTTGGGGGATCTCTGGCGATGGTAAAACCGCGTTTATTGAAATGGCGGCGGCCAGTGGGCTGGCGTTAGTACCGTCGGAAAAGCGTGATCCGTTGGTGACGACTTCTCGCGGCACGGGAGAGTTAATTTTGCAGGCGCTGGAGAGTGGCGCGACCAGTATTATTATTGGCATCGGCGGCAGTGCCACCAACGACGGCGGTGCGGGGATGATGCAGGCGCTGGGGGCGAAGTTAAGCGATGTCAACGGTAATGAAATCGGTTTTGGCGGCGGCAGTCTTAATACCCTGAATGATATTGATATCTCCGGCCTCGATCCGCGTTTAAAAGATTGCGCTATTCGCGTCGCCTGCGATGTCACTAATCCACTGGTGGGCGATAACGGTGCTTCGCGTATTTTTGGCCCGCAAAAAGGGGCTAATGAAGCCACGATTATCGAGCTGGACAAGAATCTCTCTCACTATGCTGATGTCATCAAAAAATCGCTGCATGTTGATGTGAAATACGTCCCCGGTGCAGGGGCTGCAGGCGGTATGGGGGCGGCGCTAATGGCGTTTCTTGGCGCAGAGCTAAAGAGCGGCATTGAGATTGTGACGACGGCGCTCAATCTGGAAGAACATATTTATGATTGCTCGTTGGTGATCACCGGAGAAGGTCGCATCGATAGCCAGAGCGTTCACGGCAAAGTGCCGATTGGCGTAGCGAACGTCGCGAAGAAATACAATAAACCGGTAATTGGTATTGCGGGTAGTCTAACGAAGGATGTCGGCGTTGTGCATCAGCATGGCATCGATGCTGTATTCAGCGTGTTGAACAGTATTGTTACGCTGGATGAAGCTTTCAGCGGGGCTTATGACAATATTTACCGTGCTTCACGCAATATCGCCGCGACGCTGGCGATTGGAATGCGTAACGCGGGGTGACAAGGGCGCGCAAACCCTCTATACTTCGCGCCGAAGCTGACCAGACAGTCGCCGCTTCGTCGTCGTCCTCTTCGGGGGAGACGGGCGGAGGGGAGGAAAGTCCGGGCTCCATAGGGCAGGGTGCCAGGTAACGCCTGGGGGGGAAACCCACGACCAGTGCAACAGAGAGCAAACCGCCGATGGCTCACGCAAGTGGGATCAGGTAAGGGTGAAAGGGTGCGGTAAGAGCGCACCGCGCGGCTGGTAACAGTCCGTGGCACGGTAAACTCCACCCGGAGCAAGGCCAAATAGGGGTTCATAAGGTACGGCCCGTACTGAACCCGGGTAGGCTGCTTGAGCCAGTGAGCGATTGCTGGCCTAGATGAATGACTGTCCACGACAGAACCCGGCTTATCGGTCAGTTTCACCTCTTCAACAGAAACCCGCCAGTGCAAAACTGGCGGGTTTTTGCTTTTGAAGCAGGCAGTAAGATGAATGACTGTCCACGACGCTATACCCAAAAGAAAGCGGCCTGTTGGTTCAATATAAACACTCTTTTTAGTCACCCCGTGCTCTCTTCTGATAACTTACTTCGAATGGCAATTATTAGTTTTGTGATCCTCAACACAAAATACTGTTCTGCAACCGGAATGCGAGAATAAATCATGGAAAACGATTGCATTCACAAAATGACGTTCTGCAAAAGAGACAATGAATGACGTTAATCAATTGTTCGAGATGATCAATATCTGTATTCGAGATTTTAAAATATTGATAAAATAAATGTTCTATCTCCAACAAATAGCGCAAAAAAATGTGATGTACCGCATTATTTATCTGTGGAAATGATTTATTTATAATAAAACTTGATAACTTGCTCATTAAATTTAACTTAAAAGTCGTCTGCGAAATACACGATAATTGCTTGAAATATCGCCTAAGAGCATTTTTTAATAACAAAAATTAAGTGTGTCGTTATCGCCATAAAATATGGTTATCCCCCCTCATTTTTTTGATAAAAGTCAGCCTTTGTGTTGATTTTATTTATCTAACTCATTGATATTAAATGGTTATATGCCTTTAAGGATATACCTGGAAAACTAATGAAAGTTAATTTGTGAGTGGTCGCACATATCCTATTCATTGCATTTTGATACACTTCATACCGTCAATGAGGTAATTAACGCGGGTTGTTATGAGCACTATTCTTCTTCCTAAAACGCAACACCTGGTAGTCTTTCAGGAAGTCATCAGAAGTGGCTCTATTGGCTCGGCTGCAAAAGAATTAGGGTTAACTCAACCAGCGGTCAGTAAAATCATTAACGATATCGAAGATTATTTTGGCGTGGAATTAGTGGTGCGGAAAAATACCGGTGTAACGCTGACGCCAGCGGGTCAATTGTTGCTCTCACGCTCCGAATCCATTACCCGCGAAATGAAAAATATGGTTAATGAGATTAGCGGTATGTCCTCTGATGCAGTCGTGGAGGTCTCATTTGGTTTTCCATCGCTGATCGGCTTTACCTTTATGTCCGGGATGATCAACAAATTCAAAGAGGTGTTCCCGAAAGCGCAGGTCTCAATGTATGAAGCGCAATTGTCCTCGTTCTTACCGGCTATCCGCGACGGGCGTCTGGATTTTGCGATAGGTACGTTAAGTGCAGAAATGAAGCTTCAGGATTTGCATGTCGAGCCGCTGTTCGAGTCAGAGTTCGTACTGGTTGCCAGTAAGTCCCGAACATCCACCGGCACCACCACGCTGGAGTCTTTGAAAAACGAACAGTGGGTGTTGCCGCAAACGAATATGGGATACTACAGCGAACTACTCACCACGTTACAAAGAAATGGCATCAGTATTGAAAACATTGTTAAAACCGACTCAGTCGTGACAATTTATAATCTTGTTCTCAATGCTGATTTCTTAACCGTGATTCCCTGCGATATGACTTCACCTTTTGGTTCTAATCAATTTATTACCATTCCGGTTGAGGAAACATTACCGGTAGCGCAATATGCCGCAGTATGGTCGAAAAATTATCGTATTAAAAAAGCAGCATCGGTTTTGGTGGAATTAGCCAAAGAATATTCATCTTATAATGGGTGTAGACGAAAGCAATTAATAGAATCTTGTTAGTTATTTGTTTTTTTATTTAAACATAAATAATCCACCTGCCTTTTTGCAGGTGCTGGTTACGGTTACCTACATATTTAATTCAGGCTAAGAGGTTTTATAATGCATATTACATACGATCTGCCGGTTGCTATTGATGACATTATTGAAGCAAAACAACGTCTGGCTGGGCGAATTTATAAAACAGGCATGCCTCGATCTAACTATTTTAGCGAACGTTGCAAAGGTGAAATATTCCTTAAGTTTGAAAACATGCAGCGTACCGGGTCATTTAAAATTCGTGGCGCATTTAATAAATTAAGCTCCTTAACTGATGCTGAGAAACGTAAAGGTGTAGTGGCCTGTTCAGCAGGGAACCACGCGCAAGGGGTTTCGCTCTCCTGTGCGATGTTGGGGATTGATGGTAAAGTTGTAATGCCGAAAGGCGCGCCAAAATCCAAAGTTGCGGCAACGTGTGACTACTCTGCTGAAGTGGTACTGCACGGCGACAACTTCAACGACACCATCGCCAAAGTGAGCGAAATTGTCGAAACGGAAGGTCGCATCTTTATTCCACCTTATGATGATCCGAAAGTGATTGCCGGTCAGGGAACCATTGGGCTGGAAATTATGGAAGATCTTTATGATGTCGATAACGTCATTGTGCCAATTGGCGGTGGCGGTTTAATTGCCGGTATTGCGGTGGCAATTAAATCTATTAACCCGACCATTCGTGTTATTGGTGTGCAGTCAGAAAACGTTCACGGCATGGCGGCTTCTTTCCACTCCGGAGAAATAACCACGCACCGAACTACCGGCACCCTGGCGGATGGTTGTGATGTCGCCCGCCCGGGTAATTTAACTTACGAAATCGTTCGTGAATTAGTCGATGACATCGTGCTGGTTAGTGAAGACGAAATCAGAAACAGTATGATTGCCTTAATTCAGCGTAATAAAGTCGTTACCGAAGGTGCAGGCGCTTTGGCATGTGCTGCATTATTAAGCGGTAAATTAGACCAATATATTCAAAACAGAAAAACCGTCAGTATTATTTCTGGCGGTAATATCGATCTTTCTCGCGTCTCTCAAATCACCGGTTTCGTTGACGCTTAATTAATTCGTTGAGGATAGGATATGAGTACTTCAGATAGCATTGTATCCAGCCAGACAAAACAATCGTCCTGGCGTAAATCAGATACCACATGGACGTTAGGCTTGTTTGGTACGGCAATCGGCGCCGGGGTGCTGTTCTTCCCTATCCGCGCAGGTTTTGGCGGACTGATCCCGATTCTTCTGATGTTGGTATTGGCATACCCGATTGCGTTTTATTGCCACCGGGCGCTGGCGCGTCTGTGTCTCTCTGGCTCTAACCCTTCCGGCAACATTACGGAAACGGTAGAAGAGCACTTTGGTAAAACCGGCGGTGTGGTCATCACGTTCCTGTATTTCTTCGCGATTTGCCCACTGTTGTGGATTTATGGCGTTACCATCACCAACACCTTTATGACCTTCTGGGAAAACCAGCTCGGTTTTGCACCGCTGAATCGTGGCTTCGTGGCGCTGTTCCTGCTGCTGCTGATGGCGTTCGTCATTTGGTTTGGTAAAGATCTGATGGTTAAAGTGATGAGCTACCTGGTATGGCCTTTTATCGCCAGCCTGGTGCTGATTTCTCTGTCGCTGATCCCTTACTGGAACTCTGCGGTTATCGATCAAGTTGACCTTGGTGCGCTGTCGTTAACAGGTCATGACGGTATCCTGATCACCGTCTGGCTGGGGATTTCCATCATGGTTTTCTCCTTTAACTTCTCACCAATCGTCTCTTCTTTCGTCGTTTCTAAGCGTGAAGAGTATGAGAAAGACTTTGGTCGCGACTTCACTGAGCAGAAATGTTCACAAATCATCTCTCGCGCCAGTATGCTGATGGTTGCAGTGGTCATGTTCTTTGCCTTCAGCTGCCTGTTTACGCTGTCTCCGGCGAACATGGCGGAAGCAAAAGCGCAGAATATTCCGGTGCTTTCTTACCTGGCTAACCACTTTGCATCCATGACCGGCACCAAAACGACGTTCGCTATTATTCTGGAATATGCGGCGTCCATCATCGCGCTGGTTGCTATCTTCAAATCTTTCTTCGGTCACTATCTGGGGACGCTGGAAGGTCTGAACGGTCTGATTCTGAAGTTCGGTTATAAAGGCGACAAAACCAAAGTGTCGCTGGGTAAACTGAATACTCTCAGCATGATCTTCATCATGGGTTCAACCTGGGTTGTTGCCTACGCCAACCCGAACATCCTGGATCTGATTGAAGCCATGGGCGCACCGATTATCGCATCCCTGCTGTGCCTGTTGCCAATGTACGCCATCCGTAAGGCGCCGTCTCTGGCGAAATACCGTGGTCGTCTGGATAACGTGTTTGTTACTGTGATTGGTCTGCTGACCATCCTGAACATCGTATACAAACTGTTTTAATCCATAACTCAGGATGAGAAAAGAGATGAATGAATTTCCGGTTGTTTTGGTTATTAACTGTGGTTCGTCTTCGATTAAGTTTTCCGTGCTCGATACCTGTGACTGTGAAGTATTAATGTCAGGTATTGCCGATGGTATTAACTCGGAAAATGCATTCTTATCCGTAAATGGGGGAGAGCCAGCACCGCTGGCTCACCACAGCTACGAAGGTGCATTGAAGGCAATCGCATTTGAACTGGAAAAACGGAATTTAAATGACAGTGTGGCCTTAATTGGCCACCGCATCGCCCACGGCGGCAGTATTTTTACCGAGTCCGCTATTATTACCGATGAGGTCATTGATAATATCCGCCGCGTTTCTCCACTGGCTCCGCTGCATAATTACGCCAATTTAAGTGGCATTGAATCGGCGCAGCAATTATTTCCTGGCGTAACTCAGGTGGCGGTATTTGATACCAGTTTCCACCAGACGATGGCTCCAGAGGCTTATTTATACGGCCTGCCGTGGAAATATTATGAAGAGTTAGGTGTGCGCCGTTATGGTTTCCACGGAACCTCGCACCGCTATGTTTCCCAGCGCGCCCATTCGCTGCTGGACCTGGCGGAAGATGACTCCGGGCTGGTTGTGGCGCATCTTGGTAATGGCGCGTCAATCTGCGCGGTTCGTAACGGTCAGAGCGTAGATACCTCAATGGGAATGACGCCGCTGGAAGGCTTGATGATGGGGACGCGCAGTGGTGATGTCGACTTCGGCGCGATGTCCTGGGTTGCCAGTCAAACCAATCAGAGCCTGGGCGATCTGGAACGCATAGTGAATAAAGAGTCGGGATTATTAGGTATTTCCGGTCTTTCTTCCGACCTGCGCGTACTGGAAAAAGCCTGGCATGAAGGACACGAGCGCGCACAACTGGCAATTAAAACTTTTGTTCATCGAATTGCCCGTCATATTGCCGGACACGCTGCCTCATTACATCGTCTGGATGGCATTATATTTACCGGCGGAATAGGCGAAAACTCAAGTTTAATTCGTCGTCTGGTCATGGAACATTTAGCCGTATTAGGCGTTGAGATTGATGTGGAAATGAATAATCAATCTAATTCCTACGGTGAACGTATTATTTCCAGTGAAAATGCGCGCGTAATTTGCGCCGTTATTCCGACTAATGAAGAAAAAATGATTGCCTTAGATGCAATTCATTTAGGCAAAGTTAACGCTCCCGCAGAATTTGCAGAATTTGCATAATTTAGTTGAAGTCTTGTAGAGAGATTATTTTTCATGAAGGTAGATATTGATACCAGCGATAAGCTGTACGCCGACGCATGGCTTGGCTTTAAAGGTACGGACTGGAAAAACGAAATTAATGTCCGCGATTTTATTCAACACAACTATACGCCTTATGAAGGTGATGAATCTTTCCTTGCTGAAGCAACGCCAGCGACCACGGCATTGTGGGAAAAAGTAATGGAAGGCATTCGTATCGAAAATGCGACCCACGCGCCGGTTGATTTCGATACTAATATTGCCACTACCATTACCGCCCATGATGCTGGTTATATTAATCAGCCGCTGGAAAAAATTGTTGGTCTGCAAACCGATGCGCCGTTAAAGCGCGCGCTGCATCCGTTTGGCGGCATTAATATGATTAAAAGTTCATTCCACGCATATGGCCGTGAAATGGACAGCGAATTTGAGTACATCTTTACCGATCTGCGTAAAACCCATAATCAGGGCGTATTTGATGTTTACTCACCGGATATGCTGCGCTGCCGTAAATCTGGCGTTCTGACCGGTTTGCCGGACGGTTATGGTCGTGGGCGCATTATTGGTGACTATCGCCGCGTGGCGCTGTACGGCATCAGTTATCTGGTACGTGAACGCGAACTGCAATTTGCCGATCTCCAGTCTCGTCTGGAAAAAGGTGAGGATCTTGAAGCCACCATCCGTCTGCGTGAAGAGCTGGCAGAACATCGTCATGCGCTGTTGCAGATTCAGGAAATGGCGGCGAAATACGGCTTCGACATCTCCCGTCCGGCGCAGAATGCGCAGGAAGCGGTGCAGTGGCTCTACTTCGCTTACCTGGCGGCGGTGAAATCGCAAAACGGCGGCGCAATGTCTCTGGGTCGTACCGCATCGTTCCTCGATATCTACATTGAGCGCGACTTTAAAGCCGGCGTGCTTAATGAGCAGCAGGCGCAGGAACTGATCGACCACTTCATCATGAAGATCCGCATGGTGCGCTTCCTGCGTACACCGGAATTTGATTCGTTGTTCTCCGGCGACCCCATCTGGGCGACGGAAGTGATCGGCGGGATGGGGCTGGACGGTCGTACGCTGGTGACCAAAAACTCCTTCCGCTATTTGCACACCCTGCACACTATGGGGCCAGCACCGGAACCTAACCTGACCATTCTTTGGTCGGAAGCATTGCCGATTGCCTTCAAAAAATATGCGGCGCAAGTATCTATCGTCACCTCTTCTTTGCAGTATGAAAACGACGATCTGATGCGTACTGACTTCAACAGCGACGATTACGCGATTGCCTGCTGCGTCAGCCCAATGGTGATTGGTAAGCAGATGCAGTTCTTCGGCGCACGCGCTAACCTGGCGAAAACACTGCTGTACGCAATCAACGGCGGGGTGGACGAGAAGCTGAAGATTCAGGTCGGCCCGAAAACGGCACCATTGATGGACGACGTGCTGGATTACAACAAAGTCATGGACAGCCTCGATCATTTCATGGACTGGCTGGCGGTGCAGTACATCAGCGCGCTGAACATCATCCACTACATGCACGACAAGTACAGCTATGAAGCCTCGCTGATGGCGCTGCACGATCGTGATGTCTATCGCACCATGGCTTGCGGCATCGCGGGTCTGTCGGTGGCGACGGATTCACTTTCCGCCATTAAATATGCCCGTGTGAAACCCATCCGTGACGAAAACGGTCTGGCGGTGGATTTTGAAATCGATGGCGAATATCCACAGTACGGTAACAACGACGAGCGCGTAGACAGCATCGCTTGTGACCTGGTTGAACGCTTTATGAAGAAAATTAAAGCACTGCCAACCTATCGCAACGCCGTGCCGACCCAGTCGATCCTGACTATCACTTCTAACGTGGTGTACGGACAGAAAACCGGTAACACACCGGACGGTCGCCGCGCGGGTACGCCGTTTGCGCCGGGCGCTAACCCGATGCACGGTCGTGACCGCAAAGGCGCGGTAGCCTCGCTGACTTCCGTGGCGAAACTGCCGTTCACTTACGCCAAAGACGGTATTTCGTACACCTTCTCGATCGTCCCGGCGGCGCTGGGTAAAGAAGATCCGGTACGCAAAACCAACCTTGTTGGTCTGCTGGATGGATATTTCCATCACGAAGCGGACATCGAAGGCGGTCAACATCTCAACGTTAACGTTATGAATCGGGAAATGTTGTTGGATGCCATTGAGCACCCGGAAAAATACCCGAACCTGACAATCCGTGTCTCTGGCTACGCTGTGCGCTTTAACGCGCTGACCCGCGAACAGCAACAGGATGTGATTTCACGTACCTTTACCCAGGCGCTCTGACGCCGGAGGATGTATGAAAAAGATTATCGAAACGCAACGTGCCCCTGGCGCAATCGGCCCTTATGTTCAGGGCGTTGATTTAGGCAGCATGGTCTTCACCTCCGGGCAAATTCCGGTTTGCCCGCAGACCGGCGAGATCCCGGCTGATGTGAAAGATCAGGCGCGTTTAAGCCTTGAAAACGTCAAAGCGATCGTGGTTGCTGCTGGCCTCACCGTGGGCGATATCATCAAGATGACGGTATTCATCACCGATCTGAACGACTTTGCCACTATCAATGAAGTCTATAAGCAGTTCTTCGATGAGCATCAGGCGACTTACCCGACCCGTAGCTGCGTGCAGGTCGCGCGTTTGCCGAAAGATGTGAAGCTGGAAATTGAAGCTATCGCAGTACGTAGCGTGTAAAGCCCGGAGCGGGGCGATTGCAGAGTCGTCCCGCCCTCTTCACAGAATGGCAATCCGAGAGTGTGGTTATGATTAGTGCATTCGATATTTTCAAAATTGGTATTGGCCCCTCCAGTTCGCATACCGTGGGGCCAATGAATGCTGGAAAAAGTTTTATCGACCGACTGGTGAGTAGTGGCTTATTAACTGCAACAAGTCATATTGTGGTCGATCTTTACGGGTCGTTGTCACTGACGGGCAAAGGCCATGCCACGGATATCGCCATCATTATGGGACTGGCAGGAAACAGCCCGCAGGATGTTGTTATTGATGAGATCCCTGCATTTATTGAACTTGTGACGCGCAGTGGGCGACTGCCGGTGGCTTCTGGTGCGCATATTGTTGATTTTCCTGTAGCAAAGAACATTATCTTCCATCCCGAAATGTTGTCTCGTCATGAGAACGGGATGCGGATTACTGCCTGGAACGGGCAGGAAGAGCTATTAAGCAAAACCTATTACTCTGTCGGCGGCGGTTTTATCGTTGAAGAAGAACACTTCGGCCTGTCGCACGATGTCGAAACACCCGTACCTTATGACTTCCACTCGGCAGGCGAACTGCTGAAAATGTGTGATTACAACGGCCTGTCTATTTCTGGCCTGATGATGCATAACGAGCTGGCGCTGCGCAGCAAAGCGGAAATTGATGCAGGGTTTGCTCGTATCTGGCAGGTGATGCACGACGGTATTGAACGCGGCATGAATACCGAAGGCGTATTGCCTGGCCCGCTCAATGTCCCACGCCGGGCGGTGGCGCTGCGCCGTTTGCTGGTCTCTAGTGACAATATCTCTAACGATCCAATGAACGTCATCGACTGGATCAATATGTTTGCTCTGGCGGTCAGCGAAGAAAACGCCGCTGGCGGACGTGTAGTGACAGCACCAACTAACGGCGCTTGCGGTATTATTCCGGCAGTGCTGGCCTATTACGATAAATTCCGCCGTCCGCTCAATGAGCGATCCATCGCCCGTTTTCTACTGGCGGCTGGCGCTATTGGCGCGCTGTATAAAATGAATGCCTCCATCTCTGGTGCGGAAGTGGGGTGTCAGGGCGAAATTGGCGTGGCCTGTTCGATGGCGGCGGCAGGGTTAACCGAACTGCTGGGCGGCAGCCCGGCGCAGGTATGCAATGCGGCGGAAATCGCTATGGAGCATAACCTTGGGCTGACTTGCGATCCGGTTGCCGGACAAGTGCAAATTCCGTGTATTGAACGTAACGCTATCAACGCTGTGAAAGCGGTAAACGCCGCGCGGATGGCAATGCGGCGTACCTCTGCACCGCGTGTTTCGCTCGATAAAGTGATCGAGACGATGTATGAAACCGGCAAAGATATGAACGATAAATACCGCGAAACTTCACGCGGAGGACTGGCGATAAAAGTGGTCTGCGGCTGATATTTCATCCGCATTTATCTTTGGGTGCACAAAATGTGCACCCTTTTTTATTGTGATCTGCCGCAAATAGAGAATAATTGTTTCTTTTCTGTTGATTTTATAGAAAATTATTATCCATAACTGCTATTTCAAAGTCTTGATTGTGAAGATTTTCTCTAACCTCACGCGTATCATTTCTTCATTCTAATAACTCGCCTGCAAAAAACGTAGACCGCGTATCGCCTTGATGCGGCTCGAAAAAAATAAAAAGCCCTACAAAATATTGAGCGAGAAATTATGGAAATTGCAACGAATAAAGGCGTTATTGCAGACGCTTCGACCCCGGCGGGTCGTGCTGGAATGAGTGAAAGTGAATGGCGTGAAGCAATCAAATTCGACAGTACCGACACCGGCTGGGTGATTATGAGTATCGGGATGGCGATTGGCGCGGGGATTGTTTTTCTCCCGGTACAGGTCGGATTGATGGGATTGTGGGTATTTTTGCTCTCATCAGTGATTGGTTACCCGGCAATGTATCTGTTTCAGCGGTTGTTTATTAATACGCTGGCAGAATCACCGGAGTGTAAAGATTACCCCAGCGTCATCAGCGGTTATTTAGGTAAAAACTGGGGCATCCTGTTAGGTGCACTCTATTTCGTGATGTTGGTGATCTGGATGTTCGTCTATTCCACCGCCATCACCAACGATAGCGCCTCCTATTTACATACTTTTGGCGTGACGGAAAGCGTGCTATCAGACAATCCGTTTTATGGACTGGTACTGATTTGCATTCTGGTAGCCATCTCCTCACGCGGCGAGAAACTGTTATTCAAGATTTCGACTGGCATGGTTCTGACCAAGCTACTGGTGGTCGCGGCGCTGGGCGTGTCGATGGTGGGAATGTGGCATCTGTATAACGTGGGTTCGCTGCCGCCGCTGGGGCTACTGGTGAAAAACGCCATTATTACGCTGCCGTTTACCCTGACGTCGATTCTGTTTATCCAGACATTAAGCCCGATGGTGATTTCCTATCGCTCGCGGGAAAAATCGATTGAAGTAGCGCGGCATAAAGCGTTGCGGGCAATGAACATCGCGTTCGGCATTCTGTTTGTTACCGTCTTTTTCTACGCCGTGTCGTTCACGCTGGCGATGGGACATGACGAAGCGGTAAAAGCCTACGAGCAGAATATTTCCGCGCTGGCGATTGCCGCACAGTTTATTAGCGGTGACGGTGCAGCGTGGGTAAAAGTGGTTAGTGTCATTCTCAATATCTTTGCCGTAATGACCGCGTTTTTTGGCGTCTATTTAGGCTTCCGTGAAGCAACGCAAGGGATCGTAATGAACATCCTGCGCCGCAAGATACCGGCCGAGAAGATTAACGAAACTCTCGTTCAGCGCGGCATCATGATTTTCGCCATTTTACTGGCCTGGAGCGCCATCGTACTGAACGCGCCGGTGTTGAGCTTCACCTCTATCTGTAGCCCGATATTCGGCATGGTAGGGTGCCTGATCCCGGCGTGGCTGGTTTACAAAGTACCGGCATTGCACAAATACAAAGGGATGTCTCTGTACCTGATTATCGTCACCGGTTTGTTGCTTTGCGTTTCTCCGTTCCTGGCATTTTCTTGATTTACCTGAAATTTTAAGGTTTTTATTATGTTTGATTCGACTTTAAATCCGTTATGGCAGCGTTACATCCTCGCCGTTCAGGAGGAAGTAAAACCGGCGCTGGGATGTACTGAACCTATTTCACTGGCGCTGGCAGCGGCGGTTGCTGCGGCAGAACTGGAAGGTCCGGTTGAACGTGTAGAAGCCTGGGTTTCGCCAAATCTGATGAAGAACGGTCTGGGCGTTACTGTTCCCGGCACGGGAATGGTGGGACTGCCGATTGCGGCGGCGCTGGGAGCGTTAGGTGGAAATGCCAAAGCCGGGCTGGAAGTGCTGAAAGACGCAACTGCGCAGGCGATTGCTGATGCCAAAGCATTGCTGGCGGCGGGGAAAGTCTCGGTTAAGATCCAGGAACCTTGCGACGAGATCCTCTTCTCACGCGCCAAAGTCTGGAACGGCGAGAAGTGGGCGTGTGTCACCATCGTCGGTGGACATACCAACATTGTGCATATTGAGACGCACAATGGCGTGGTATTTGCCCAGCAGGCATGTGTGACAGAGGGGGAGCAAGAGTCGCCGCTGGCGGTGCTCTCCAGAACGACGCTCGCCGAGATCCTGAAGTTCGTCAATGAAGTCCCGTTTGAGGCGATCCGCTTTATTCTCGATTCTGCGAAGTTAAACTGTGCATTATCGCAGGAAGGTTTGAGTGGCAACTGGGGGCTGCATATTGGCGCAACGCTGGAAAAACAGTGTGCGCGCGGTTTGTTGGCGAAGGATCTCTCCTCGTCGATTGTGATTCGTACCAGCGCGGCATCTGATGCGCGTATGGGCGGCGCAACGCTTCCGGCGATGAGTAACTCCGGTTCTGGTAACCAGGGGATCACCGCGACAATGCCCGTAGTGGTGGTCGCGGAACACTTCGGGGTGGATGATGAACGGCTGGCACGCGCGCTGATGCTTTCGCATTTGAGCGCGATTTACATCCATAACCAGTTGCCGCGTTTATCCGCGCTGTGCGCGGCGACGACGGCAGCAATGGGGGCTGCCGCTGGGATGGCGTGGCTGGTGGATGGGCGTTATGAAACGATCTCTATGGCTATCAGCAGTATGATCGGCGATGTCAGCGGCATGATTTGCGATGGTGCGTCGAACAGTTGTGCGATGAAGGTTTCGACCAGTGCTTCGGCAGCGTGGAAAGCGGTGTTAATGGCGCTGGATGATACCGCCGTGACCGGCAATGAAGGGATTGTGGCGCATGATGTTGAGCAGTCGATTGCCAATCTGTGTGCGCTGGCAAGCCATTCGATGCAGCAAACGGATCGGCAGATTATCGAGATTATGGCGAGCAAGGCCAGATAAGCGGCGAGTCTTGGGTATCGTACCTGAAGCCGGATGCGATGCTGGCGCATCTTATCCGGCCTGCGGGATGCGCAATTTATTGATGCTGTTGGGTTTTGTAGGCCGGATAAGGCGTTTACGCCGCATCCGGCAACCTGTCTTTATGCGGCGGCTTCATCCTCGGCTAACCGCGTTTCGGCATCAGCTACTATCGCTTCCAGCTCGCTCAACATCTCTTCATAGCCAAAGTTTTTAGTTGCGCGAGTGGTTTCTTTCGCCACAACGGGCTTCACTGACTGGCGTTTCTTCGCCGATTTTTTACTCATCATCTTCTCCCTGTAAAAACAACTAGACAGGTAAATCTATCAGTAAAGCGCGCAGCGGGGAATCAGCAACCAGCGTAATGTTAGCCTCGTCACGAATAAATGCACCATCACCGCAGGTCAGTGCCGCTTTCTCTTCATGATGCGTAATCGCATGAAATTGGCCGTGAATCGATTGTAAATAGGCGCGCGGGCCGTGAAGTTGAAAGTTCGCACTTTCGCCCTTAGCGAGCACAATATGATGCAACCACACTTGCTGGCGCAGTTGCAGGCTACCCTCTGTGCCATCGGGCGAGGCGATTAATTGCTGCTTGCCCATATTAAGCGCCAGTTTTTGAATCAGCGGATTCTCTCGCTGCGGGCAGGCATCCAGCCAAAGCTGCATCCGCGTTAACGGTTTGTCTTTGCTAATGTTATGTTCGCTATAACTCACGCCCGGCTGAGTAGAAAGCAATAAGGCTTCACCGGCGCTGGCCTGAACATGATTGCCTTCACTGTCGCGGTATTCTGCTTCTCCATCCAGAATCACATTCAAAATATCGACTTTTGGATAGGTTCGTGGCTGAAAGGCGGCTCCTGGAGCCAGCACTTCCTGATTGAGCACGCGCAGGGAGGCGTAGCCTAACAATTTAGGGTCGAAGTAGTGTCCAAAGGAAAAAGTATACCGGGCCTGTAACCATCCGTAGTCTGCTTGTCCACACTGCCTGGCAGTTCGGGTAGTAATCATAATTATTGACCTCTCTTTACTTCCTTTTATGGTAAGGGGCTGGACGCTACATTGTTAGCCAGATATTCTGCCCGGTATGTTCAAATTTCCTGAATGAGAACGACATGGCCAAAGAAAGGGCATTAACGCTGGAAGCACTGCGTGTTATGGACGCGATCGATCGCCGTGGCAGTTTTGCGGCGGCGGCAGATGAGCTGGGACGCGTGCCTTCTGCGCTTAGCTACACCATGCAAAAACTGGAAGAAGAGCTGGATGTGGTACTGTTTGACCGCTCTGGCCATCGCACCAAATTCACCAATGTCGGGCGTATGTTGCTGGAGCGAGGACGCGTTCTGCTGGAAGCGGCAGATAAACTGACTACTGATGCGGAAGCCCTCGCGCGCGGTTGGGAAACGCATCTCACCATTGTGACCGAGGCGCTGGTGCCGACGGCTGCCTTTTTCCCTTTGATCGACAAACTGGCGGTGAAAGCCAATACCCAACTGGCAATTATCACCGAAGTGCTGGCGGGCGCGTGGGAGCGGCTGGAGCAGGGGCGAGCAGATATAGTTATCGCGCCGGATATGCATTTTCGTTCCTCGTCGGAGATCAACTCGCGCAAGCTCTATACCTTAATGAACGTCTACGTTGCCGCGCCGGATCACCCGATTCACCAGGAGCCGGAACCGCTTTCTGAGGTGACGCGCGTGAAATATCGCGGAATTGCGGTTGCGGATACCGCTCGTGAGCGTCCGGTATTGACGGTGCAGTTGCTGGACAAACAGCCGCGCTTAACGGTCAGCACCATTGAAGATAAACGCCAGGCGTTACTGGCGGGGCTGGGTGTCGCAACTATGCCGTATCCGATGGTGGAAAAAGATATTGCTGAAGGACGGCTACGTGTCGTTAGCCCGGAATCGACCAGCGAGATCGATATTATTATGGCCTGGCGTCGCGACAGTATGGGAGAAGCAAAATCCTGGTGTTTGCGGGAAATTCCAAAGTTGTTCGCCGGAAAATAAACGATTAAGCACCTTTCACAAGGTGCTTAATTATTATTCCTGTTCCAGTTTCGGGTCTGGCCCAAAGCGGTTTTCACCCGGTGTACCCGCCTGGCAGTTAAAGACGATGATAATCAGCCAGCCGATAAACGGGATTAAGAACAGCAGTACCCACCACGCCGAGCGGTCGGTGTCGTGCAGGCGGCGGAACTGAACTGCCCACCACGGTAAAAACACCAGAATGCCATAGATTGTCGTCAGGATGCCTTCGCCACCGGCGCGTTGCCAGCCTAACATTTTATCCAGTAGTCCCAGCACGAACGTAAAGATGATGTTGACCAGAATAAACATCCAGTACTCTTTGCGCCGCGCACGACCCCGAAATCCGACATAATTTTTTAGTACTTTCAGATACCAGTCCATTTTTGCCTCAATTTTGCTCAATCACTTGTTTTTAAAGCAGCAAATTAAGAATAGACATGAATGAAATGGCAGTAAATATCACTATGATGAATTAATAAGGCGCAATGAACGGAACTTCAGACTGATGGCAAGCGCAAAATCGCCAGATGCGCTACGCTTATCTGGCCTGTGAGTTCTCTGCAATGTATTGAATGTACAATATTTTTAGGTCAAATAAGCCGTTCAAGCCGCATCCGACATGAACAACACGCACTTAGCTAGCAATCAGAGGCACCACGAAGGGTGCCTTTGTCTAGCCGAAGCGAACGTCCCGCCCGTGCGGTTCATCAAGATCCTGCCACGGACCAATCGAAATAATCCCCGTAGGGTTGATGGTCTTATGGCTGCGGAAGTAGTGATTACGGATGTGATCAAAATTGACAGTTTCGGCAATCCCCGGCATCTGGTAGATATCGCGCAGGAAGCCGTACAGATTCAGGTAATCGCTGATGCGGTGCTTATCACATTTGAAGTGGGTGACATACACCGGATCAAAACGCACCAGCGTGGTCCACAGGCGAATATCAGCTTCGGTTAACTGGTTACCGGTCAGATAGCGATGCTGACCTAAGATCTGCTCCAGTCGCGCCAGCGATTCAAACACTTTCACCACCGCCTCGTCGTAGGCTTCCTGGCTGGTAGCAAAACCGGCTTTATACACGCCATTGTTGACGGTGTCGTAAATCCAGCCGTTAAGTTCGTCAATTTTAGTTTGCAGCGCAGGAGGATAATAATCTCCCGCTTTCGCGCCCAGTGCATCAAACGCGGTATTGAACATGCGGATGATTTCCGCCGATTCGTTGCTGACAATGGTGTGGTTCTTTTTGTCCCATAGCACGGGAACAGTGACACGTCCGCTATAGTGTGGATCGGCGTGGAGATAAAGCTGATACAGAAACTCATGTTGATAGAGCGTATCACCGGTTGCACCCGGAAAACTGTCATCGAAGGTCCAGCCGTTTTCCAGCATCAGCGGATTCACCACGGAAACGGAGATAAACGGTTCCAGACCTTTGAGTTTACGCATAATCAGCGTGCGGTGCGCCCACGGGCAGGCGAGTGAAACATAGAGATGGTAGCGATCTTTTTCTGCGGCAAAACCGCCTTTGCCGGTAGGTCCTGGTGCGCCGTCAGCGGTGAGCCAGTTACGAAATGCGGAAGCTGAACGTTGAAATTTACCGCCGGTGGATTTGGTGTCGTACCAGGTGTCATGCCAGACGCCGTCAATCAGTTGACCCATTTTTCTCTCCTCCAATAGCAAAAACGAGGAGTGTTTCTCCTCGTTTCAGATTGCTGGCAAAGTGCACATTTTTGATTGTCGGATGCGATGCTTACGCATCTTATCCGACCAACAAATATCGTTAAGTATAGTCTCTGCTTACCACTTTTTATTCAGCAGGCGGTCGATGCTGAATGCGCCCGGCCCCGTAATTGCCAGCAGCAGGAATCCGCCAGAAATGGTCAGGTTTTTCATAAACATCAGCGAGTTCATGCCCTCTGCAAAATTGCTGTGAAATAAAAACGCAGTCAGCAGTGTAAAGCCAGCGGTAAACAGCGCCGTGGTACGAGTCAGGAAACCAAACAGAATTGCCAGACCACCGCCAAACTCAAGCAAAATCACCAGCGGCAGCATAAAGCCGGGGACGCCCATTGCTTCCATATATTGTTGCGTACCCGCGTAGCCTGTAATTTTTCCCCAGCCTGCCGTAATAAACAGAATCGGCATTAAAATACGCGCTACCAGTACACCAATATCTTCTAATTTTTTCATCTTACTCTCCACTGCGCCGCTCAGGCTGCTGATTGTTTTTTTGTGCATTGACGCGGTATTAGCGTCGTTGCTGTCGATGGAGAGAAGCATAAACGTAGTGAATGGTGATTGTTAGCAAGGAAAACTGTCAAATTTTTTCAAAAATTTTGAGGGATAAGGCCGGAATGGCTCCGGCCAGAAAGACGTTAACCGCGCAGCTGTTGCTGTTTGAGGGTGGTTTTAACCAGACGCCAGGCACTCCATACGCCAAAACCGCGCCTGGCCCAGCGAACCAGCATATTCGGATGGCGAATTGTCCAGATAGCCATCACGCTACTGCCAACCAGCGCCCAGGAGCGCAGACTCAACAGTATATTCCAGCGACGATCGTAAGCGCCTGTTGCTTCCAGCCAGTCTCGACGACTGGCGGAAAGATCCAGCCGTTGTTGCTGGATCTGGCTAAGTAGTTGTGCCTTGCGGCGTTCACGTTCGACTTTACCGCTCACGGGACTCCTCCTCGAGCAGTTGCCGATCGTTCGCCAGTTCATGGCGCGTGTGGCGCAACAGTGTCGATTTCCGTGACTTGCGTAACGTCCAGATACCGCCAATCAGTGCCAGTAGCAGCAACACCACGGTGGTGGCAATCATCGCATTCAGGCGATATTGCGGATCAACCGCCCAGATAATCAGCACCATCAGGCTCATAAGACCAAATGCAGCGAAAAGCATCGTCAGGCCCAGCATCAGTAACAGTTGAAAGAGATTGGCTTTTTCCTCTTCCAGCTCCACCACCGCCAGCCGCAGACGTGTCTCCACCATTTCGACCATGATGGTGACTATTCGCTGCCCGATGCCCAGAACGCTTTTACCGGGCCCTTGCGCGTGATGAGTGTCCGCCATAATTAACGACGCGACAGCAGAACGCCGAGCACTACACCGATTACAGCGCCAATGCCCACACCCGTCCACGGATTTTCACGCACGTACTCATCGGCACGCGCCGCCGCTTCACGAGTCTGTTTGGCAATTGCCTCGCCAGTTTCACCCAGGCGATAGCGGCTCTGTTTTAGCGCCTGCTCTGCTTTACTACGAATCTTACTCAACTCTTCTTTCGACTTATCTCCTGAGGCGCTTAGTACTTCTTCCAGCGTATCAGACAGGGATTTCAACTCTGCACGCAAATGTTCCGTAGTGTGTTCTTTCGACATAGTTTTCTCCAGGTGAGTAAGTAATGACTATTGTGAATTAGTAGTCGCGCGCTTCCAGCTTTTTCAGCTCTTCCTGCGCTTCTGCCAGTTTCCGTTCGCGTTTGGCAATCTTGTCCGCATCGCCTTTTTGCTTCGCCTCGGCTAAATCTTGCTTGCGTTCCGCCACCTCATCTTTCTGCTTAGCGATTTTTTTCTGATGATCGGCGCGAAGCTGGCTATCTGAACAGTTGGCCCGGACTTCACTCAGGGCTTTATTCAGACCGTCAATACGATTCTGGTTTTGGTGTTTTTCGGCATAGCTGATCTCCTTAAGGATATTTTGCTCCTTTTCCTGACACAGGGTAGTGGCATAACTACCGGCACTAAGAGCAAAAAGAGAAACAGCTAAAGCAATGCGGTATTTCATTCTTGAACCTTCCATTGTGACTCGAACCTATTACAAAGGAACGATTGTCCAGACAACGAAGCGGTAGTGTTAACCACCGCCTCATTAATCATAGACAGTAACGGTGAAATCACCAAAGTGAGTGATATGTTTCGGATAACAGGAAGTTATCCGAAGCGATGAGAATTATCCCGCAGCCGGGTCAGCCACTGCATGGCCTGACTGTTATCGTCCTGCTGCGCAATGATGTAGCCATGGGGCAATGTTCTGTCGAGGACTGCTTTTGCGGCGGCACTCTGGTCGCTGGAGTCAAACGTAATTAACAGAGTGTCGTTCTTGGGGGTAATGCTTTTGAAAGGAATGCCGTGAGCGTCAAGGTGATGCCAGATGGAAAAACCGTCTGGCATCGTCATGCCTTGATGAACGGCACGGATCGCCAGCGTTGAATCTTGCTGACGAACCGCAGACCAGGCCAGCAACAGCGTGCCGACCAGCAATAAAGCAGCGCCGAACCAGACTAGCTGGCGAAGCGACATGCGAGGTATTTGCATCCTTTACCCCCGATTTCCATATTTCTTTTTCCATAACACGACCAGAGAACCTGCCAGGCCAAATACCAGCAGTACCACCGGGAGCAGCATCAGGCATGACATTAGCTGATCCTCGTACTTCAAAAATACCGGCGTTTTGCCGAGCATGTAACCCAGGGTTGTCAGGATCAACACCCACAACAAACCGCTCATCCAGTTGAAGAACTGAAAGCGTGCGTTATTCAGCCCTGATAACCCGGCAATGGTCGGCAGCAGTGTTCTGACAAACGCAATAAAGCGACCAATTAATAGCGCCGATAAACCGTGTTTGTGAAAAAGATGGTGTGCGCGTTGGTGATAGTGCGCGGGTAAATGGGAAAGCCAGTTTTGCACAGTGCGGGTATTGCCCAGCCATCGCCCCTGTATGTAACTGACCCAGCAGCCAAGGCTGGCGGCTACGGTCAATAGCAAAATCGTTTGTGGATAACCCATCGCGCCTTTAGCAATCAATACGCCGACCAACACCAGTAAGCTGTCGCCCGGTAAAAAGGCTGCCGGAAGCAAGCCGTTTTCAAGGAACAAAATTACAAACAAGACAAAATACAACATGCCAATCATCGACGGATTGGCCAGCGTTTCAAAATCCTGCGCCCACAGGGCCTGCAGTAATTGGGTCAAAAGTTCCATTCATTATTCCTGGTGAATCGGTTAACGCCACGCCGGTTTTAAATGATGCACTCCCGCCAGATTATTGCTGTTTTTGTATGGATTGCGGGTCGGAGCACCAACACGGCCTGAACTATTCCCTGTTAAAACGTGAGATAAGAAAACATTTAATAGCATAAATTCAAATTGAATCTAATTGTAACAAAGGTCAACGTTGTTCGTTATCAAAATTACATGTCCGTGGAGTCTGATTTTGCTGATTGCAGGGGAGGGTGGCGAGAGGATTTACACAGGCTGACACTTTATACTTTTTGCTTACTGACAAAGCGTACAGGCGCGTTGTAGCGCCTGCCCGATGGGAATTTCATTTGCTGCCGCTGGCGGCCGTATCCAGATGCACAACCGGGTTTTCTGCGAACAGGTAACGGTCGGCGTTGAACTCGAAATCGTCGCTGGTTTCGTTAAATAACATTATCTTGGTGTTTTCCAGATGCTGCCACATTGCCAGCTTAGCGGCATGGGGATCTTTGCGAATTAACGCCTTAAGGATCTGATCGTGGTCATCACACCAGTTATCGACGGTACGGGAATCAATGTGTTCGTGGAGTTTTTTCCAGTACGGGTTATGGCTACGCTGGGTCCACATCTTCTCAACGATGGCTGCCAGGGCTGAGTTCTGCGTCGCCAGGGCAACCTGAATATGGAACTGCAAATCCCACTCGGAATCGCGGAAGCATTGTTCGCCGCGAGCCTGCTCCTGGATGGCCATCAATTTCATGATGTCCTGTTTGGTCACCTGGGTTGCGGCAAACTCGGCAATATTGCTCTCGATAAGCTGGCGAGCCTGTAGCAGTTCAAACGGGCCGTAATTGGCAAATTCCATATTATCGTCAGCCGCCTGCTGATGGCGCGGCTGGTTGGAAACCACGTGAATACCTGAACCTTTACGCACCTCCACATAGCCTTCAACTTCCAGCATGATGATGGCTTCACGAACTACCGTTCGGCTGACGTTTTTTTCATCGGCAATAAAACGTTCAGCGGGCAGTTTATCACCCACCAGATAGACGCCCTGCTCAATGCGCTCTTTCAGGTCAGCAGCAAGTTGTTGGTACAAACGGCG
Organism: Escherichia sp. Marseille-Q3837; assembly: GCF_916618735.1. Lineage (NCBI taxonomy): Bacteria > Pseudomonadati > Pseudomonadota > Gammaproteobacteria > Enterobacterales > Enterobacteriaceae > Escherichia > Escherichia sp. Marseille-Q3837. The sequence goes on from NZ_CAKAKC010000001.1 coordinate 1,583,544, forward strand.
TGGTTCAGAGATTTCCATATGCGTCTCCCGGAATGGAATGCGGACAAAGTTATCATACCACTTTATTTATGGGTATGCCATTGTTCATATATAAATATGGTGATTGAAATAATGTATTTAATTAACATTGTGAATATTTATAAATTCCTAAAAATTAAGCGTCGATATTGTGAAAATTACTATGTTTCAGTAACTTAATTTTTCGCTTTTTAAATTAATATTAACTAAAAATGCTTTTTTATATTGACTTACAATAAATCTACATTTCTAATGCACTAACTTTTTTGAAACAATTTTGTAAGATCAATTCTATATGGTGGCGAAAATTAAACTCTTATCACGGCTTACGCCGCTTTTATTCGTGTTCGCTCCTTTTTTTGCACAGTCAAATATGACTGTTTATCCTATGGCTGTTTCTATTAATAGTCAGGGTGAAGGCAACGTTCGTGTAATATCTAAAAGTAATGAAGTTCAGTATATCAAGGCGACAGTATTCCGTATCGATAATCCATCGACGCCTCAGGAAAATGAAGTTGAGATTAAATCCGGTGATGCAAATCATCTGGTCGTTATGCCACCCAAATTCGCCTTACCAGCCGGTAGCAGCAAAACCGTGCGCTTTGTCGCAATGGAACCAGAGCAAAAAGAGAAAAATTACCGCGTTAAATTTGAAGCAGTTCCCAGTATTGATGACGTTGCCACAGATAAAAAAGATCTCTCTATGCAGTTAACAGTTAACTTGATTTGGGGGATTGTTGTTAGTGTTCCACCCCAACAACCTATTGCTAAGTTAGAAGTAAATCCTGCCAAAAAATTATTTAATGCAGGGAATCAACGTTTAAAACTTTTAACGATCGCTTATTGCAAAAATAATAGCAAAGATAATTGTAAGATGCAGACCGTAAATAAAAATATCTTCCCTGGTCAGGAAATAAATCTTGAAAGCATATCTGGCTACGACAAGATCGTTGTCAAATATAATAACTGGATCACTAAGGATAATGGCGAGTTTGAGCTGGCGATCCATTAATTATCATTGTCATAAACGAAGGAATAGTAATGAAAAAGGCATTTGCAAAATCTCTTCTGGTAGCAGCGTTATTCTCTGTAGCAGGCTCCGCGTTAGCAGTACAAAAAGATATTACTGTAACAGCTAATGTTGATGCCGCTCTGGATATGACGCAAACCGATAACAGCGCACTGCCGAAAGCAGTTGAAATGCAATATCTGCCGGGTCAGGGTCTGCAATCTTATCAGTTGATGACTAAAATTTGGTCTAACGATGTGACTAAAGACATTAAAATGCAGTTGGTTTCCCCTGCGCAACTGGTTCATAACCTGGACGGCAGCAAAACTGTTCCGCTGACTGTGACCTGGGGTGGTACTGAAATCAAGTCCGATGCCGCTACCACTTTTGAAGCAACCAAAATTTTTGCTTCCGATGCTTTAACCAACGGTTCTTTGGCTAAAAACCTGATTTTTGCTCAGACCACCAAAGGTGTACTGGAAACCGGTATTTACCGTGGCGTGGTAAGCATCTATCTGTCCCAGGATATCTAATCCGGATAACAGAATTAATACGTAATAAAGGGGGGCTTGTCCTCCCTTATTTTAACTATTTTAGTCGTTGTTATGGATTACAGGGTTGCCATGGATAAAAAATTACTGGCTCTTTTGATCCTGGCGAGTCTCAGCCCGGCAAAGGCAGCATTAACTAAAATTCCCGCTGGGTTTGAGGTTATTGCGCAGGGACAGCAGGAGTATATTGAAGTCTATTATGCCGGGAAAAGTCTCGGTAAATATTATGCAATGGTTAATCTTGATGCGGTAACATTTCTGGATTCAGCAAGTTTATATAATAAGCTGGAGCTGGATACCAAAGACCAAAAAATCACTCAAGCCGTAAAAGCGAGACTGGCACAACCACTGGCGCGTCATGGTGAACTGGCTTGTGGTTTTGCGCAGACCGATTCAGGATGTGGCTTTCTCAATACCGATTCTGTTGACATTATTTTTAATGATGAAGAGAGTTCCGCCACCCTCTTTCTGAATCCCCAATGGAGTTCTTCGTTAAATTCAAAATCGCTATATTTAAATCCAGACAGAAACGCGATTAATGCATTTATTCATCAGCAGGATATTAACGTGCTGGTGCAGGATGATTACCAATCGTTCTCCATTCAGGGCAATGGTGCGCTGGGTGTCACAGAGAATAGTTATATTGGCGGGCACTGGAATTTCAATGGCTATGAGGCAGAAGATGTCAGCGATAATAATGCTGATGTCAGCGATCTCTATTATCGTTATGATTTTTTACGTCGTTATTATGTGCAGGCGGGGCGAATGGACAACCGCACGCTATTTAATGCACAAGGCGGGAATTTTACTTTTAACTTTCTGCCACTCGGTGCAATCGATGGAATGCGTATCGGGTCAACACTCAGTTATTTAAACCAGGCGCAGAGTCAGCAAGGAACGCCAGTAATGGTCCTGCTTTCGCGCAATTCTCGTGTTGACGCTTATCGTAATGAACAACTTCTGGGATCGTTTTATCTCAATAGTGGTTCGCAATTTATTGATACTGGTTCCTTTCCGCCAGGCAGCTACAGCGTGGCGTTAAAAGTTTATGAGAACAACCAACTCACCCGCACTGAACTTGTCCCTTTTACCAAAACAGGGGGGCTGACGGACGGAAATGCGCAGTGGTTCTTACAGGCCGGTAAAACCACCTCCCAGGCTGCCGATGACGAAAGTTCAGCTTATCAACTGGGTTTTCGCCTGCCGTTACATCCACAATATGAGCTCTACGCAGGGCTGGCGAATGCCGATGATGTGAATGCTTTCGAGTTAGGTAATAACTGGACGGCGGATTTAGGCGGGGTGGGGAATCTTGCCGTAGGTGCCAGTCTGTTCCGCAATGACGATGGCGGCAAAGGTGATATGCAGCAGGTTAACTGGAGTAATTCGGGATGGCCGACGCTGGGCTTTTATCGTACCAACTCCGACGGAGATGCTTGTACAACCGACAGCAGAGATAGCTACAACGCCTTAAGCTGTTATGAAAGCATATCCGCTACGATTTCACAGAATATTATCGGCTGGAACCTGATGCTGGGTTATACCCGCACGCAAAATAACACCGACGACAGCTTACGCTGGGACAAACAGCAGAGTTTTGAAAATAACTATCTTCGCCAGACTTCTGCGCAAAGTATTTCTGAAACCGTACAGCTTAGCGCGTCTCGCGCTTTTGTAATGCGTGACTGGATTTTGAGCACTTCTGTCGGGGTTTTCCATCGTAACGACAACGGCGGAGATAACGACGACAACGGATTGTACTTATCGTTTTCGTTATCTGATACACCAACGATGGACAGCAATAATAACAGCCACTCAACCAATGTTTCGACTGACTATCGCTATAGCGATCAGGATGGCGACCAAACTTCATGGCAGTTATCGCATACCTTTTATAACGATTCATTCAGCCATAAAGAACTTGGCGTGACCGTCGGTGGTCTGAACACCGATACCATAAACAGCGCGGTTAACGGTCGCTGGGAAGGGCAGTACGGTAATCTCAACGGAACTGTATCAGACAGTTACGATCGCAAGAACCATGATCATCTTTCTGCCTTTACAGGGTCTTACAGTTCCACACTGGCGGTGAGTCGTTACGGAATTAATCTGGGAGCCAGTGGAACAGATGATCTGCTCGGCGCTGTATTAGTCGATGTAAAAGGATTTACTGAACAGGATGAAGAGAGCCAGGATCTGCAATTCGAAGCTCGGGTTGCGGGCAGCAGAACTCTGCAACTTGGTCAAAGTGACAGTGTGTTGTTCCCCTATGCTGGATTCCAGTCGGGCTTTGTTGACGTCAGGGACAGCAACCAGGGCAACCAGCAGGGAACAACCAATATTATCAATGGCGCGGGAAACCGGGAATTAATGTTGCTGCCCGGTAAGTTACGTTATCGCGAAGTCACTGCCAGCTTTAACTACAACTATATTGGTCGCTTGTTATTACCAGCATCAGTAGAGAAATTCCCGCTGATTGGTCTGAACAGCACCATGTTATTGGTGGCTGAAGATGGCGGATTTACGCTGGAAATTAGCGGCAATGATAAAGAACTGTATCTGCTTTCCGGACACGAATTCCTTAAATGTCCGCTGACTGTTGTGAAGAAACGCGCCAGCATTCGTTACAGCGGCGATGTGACTTGTAGCGTCGTGAGTTATTCGCAATTGCCAGAGTCGATTCAGGTTCAGGCGCAGTTAAAACAGCCTAAATTACGTGAGAGCGTACAAACGGCGCAAAGGGAGGTTGCACCATGAGAAAGCGATTGATTGCTGCGATATTGGGCTTATTTGGCTCGATTACTGGCGTTCAGGCGTCACCCAACGTTACGGCTGAAATTACTTATGATTTGGCAGTCGGCAGGGCAGATTATTACATCTGGAACAAGGAAGAACCCCCTGCTATAAACTACAACACCGCATGGTCAAGTTATCAGTGCAATTTCCCTGATCAACAGCAGATTTGTACACCATCTGGTAATTATTCAAACGTGCAAATTTATATGACAGAAAAACGCAGTGGTATGCGTTGGCCAGTTAACCTTAAAGGATATACGAATTTTGTGGTCCGCAATCCTGGAGGGGACTGTGATGGCTGGTCGGCGCAATTCCCTTTAGATAGTACAACTACTCGTCGATGTATAGCTAATAGCGGTGCTTATAATGCCAATGTAAAACTGTTAACGCTCTATCTTGAGCAAGCAGAAATGAAAAAATTACCGATTGGTGGCGTCTGGGAGGGTTCCGTTAAAATGCATTTTACCAACCCTGGAGCAGATTATTTTGCGGATATCACGCTTAATACGCTCGATCCCAACCATATCGATATCTTCTTTCCGGAGTTTGCCCACGCCACGCCACGGGTACAGTTGGATCTACACCCGACGGGGAGCGTCAATGGCAGTAACTATGCTCAGGATCTGACCACGCTGGATATGTGCCTGTACGATGGTTTTAACGGCAACGCTATCAGTTATGAAATCCAGCTTAAAGATGAAGGTCGCCCGGCTGCCGGACGAAGAGATGGCGACTTCTCGATCTATCGACAGGGAGGAACATCGACAGATGCCTCAGAACGCATTGATTACCGGGTAAAAATGTATAACCCGGAAACGGGCGGGCAAATTGATGTTCGCAACAATGAAAATATGGTCTGGAACAGCATCAACCTGAAGCGCGTTCGTCCGGTTGTGCTGCCAGGAATTCGTTACGCTGTCATGTGTGTGCCGACGCCATTAACCCTGGCGGTCGATAAATTTAGCGTGATGGATAAACAGGCCGGGTATTACATGGGGAAACTATCGGTAATTTTTACTCCATCTCTACCAACCATCAATTAACCCTGTAGGCCGGACAAACGCATAAACAACGAAGCCGCCTGAACAGGCGGCTTCGACATTAAAACTCACGCTAAGCGTTAATGTTGCGGGGCGGGATCGTTATGTGTTTCCTGCGCCACCTCAATCGCCGGTTTGTTCTGCAATACCGTCCAGATAACCAGCGCGCCTAACAGGTCGAACACTGCCAGCACTGCAAACAGCGGGCTGAAGCCGATGGTGTCAGCCAGAGCACCAACAACCAGCGCAAACAGCGTACTTGCCAGCCATGCAGACATCCCGGTCAGACCGTTTGCCGTTGCCACTTCGTTACGACCGAACACGTCAGAAGAGAGCGTAATCAGTGCGCCAGACAGTGCCTGGTGAGCAAAACCACCGATACACAGCAGCATAATCGCCACATATGGATTGGTGAACAGACCGATCATACCTGGGCCAATCATCAGCACCGCACCCAGCGTGACTACCATCTTACGGGAGACGATCAGGTTCACGCCAAACCAACGCTGGAACAGCGGCGGCAGGTAACCACCGAGGATACAACCGAGGTCAGCAAACAGCATCGGCATCCAGGCGAACATCGCGATCTCTTTCAGGTTAAAGCCGTAAACTTTAAACATGAACAGTGGGATCCACGCGTTGAAAGTCCCCCACGCCGGTTCAGCCAGGAAACGCGGCAGCGCGATACCCCAGAACTGACGGTTACGCAGGATCTGACCAACGGACATTTTCTTCGCCGTGCCAACCTGGTGCTGGGCTTCCTGACCGTTAATAATGTATTCGCGTTCTTCATCAGTCAGATGTTTCTGGTCGCGCGGGTGTTTATAGAAAATCAGCCATGCCATCGCCCAGATAAAGCTCAGCGCACCGGAGATGATAAATGCCATCTGCCAGCTGTGCATCACAATTGCCCATACCACCAGCGGCGGTGCAATCATCGCACCAATTGAAGAACCAACGTTAAAGTAACCTACTGCGATGGAACGCTCTTTCGCCGGGAACCATTCGGAACTGGCTTTCAGACCCGCTGGGATCATTGCTGCTTCAGCAGCACCTACCGCACCACGAGCAATCGCCAGGCCGCCCCAGCTACCTGCCAGCGCGGTAGCGCCACAGAACACAGCCCACAACACGGCAAACATCGCGTAACCGATTTTTGTACCCAGAACATCCAGTACATAACCCGCTACCGGTTGCATGACCGTATAAGCAGCAGAATAAGCTGCGATGATGTAGGAATACTGTTGGGTGGAGATGTTTAACTCTTCCATCAGAGTTGGCGCAGCTGCCGCCACAGTGTTACGCGTCAGGTAACCGAGCACGGTGCCGAGCGTCACCAGTGCGATCATATACCAACGTAACCCTTTAATTTTACGCATGTAAAACCTCATCGTTTTGTTATATCCGCAGTAATCGCGGCCATCATCCCGCCAGAGGCTGAAGATGTTACTTACGACCGGGTAACCGAAAAAAAACCGGCACGCCCCGAACGTTGCCATGAAAGTTTCGTGCTAATTCGGCTTCCGTACCGGTCAATCCAATCCATCTAGAGAATGAATCGGCAATTTGCATTCCGTCGACTTATGATTTGCGACGGCAAAAAGATAACTTGTCATACAACTTTAAAAGGTGAGAGCCATCACAAATGTGCGAATATTTGTAGGGACATTACACGATGATAGCGAGGCCAGTAACGGCGCGGCTTGCAGCGATATTTACCACTTTGAGAGTAATTTTTTTAACTACGTTTATTGATCTAACTCACGAAAATATCTTCTGGCTCTGGAAATTGGTGTGATAACTTTGTCAGCATCGCACCATAAGCAAGCTAGCTCACTCGTTAAGAGGAAGACGATAATGACTCCGTTTATGACTGAAGATTTCCTGTTAGATACTGAATTTGCCCGCCGTCTGTATCACGACTACGCAAAAGACCAGCCGATTTTCGACTACCACTGCCATTTGCCGCCGCAGCAGATTGCAGAAGACTATCGCTTTAAGAATTTGTATGACATCTGGCTGAAAGGCGATCACTACAAATGGCGTGCAATGCGCACCAATGGTGTAGCTGAACGCCTGTGTACCGGTGATGCCTCCGACCGTGAAAAGTTTGATGCCTGGGCGGCGACCGTTCCGCACACTATCGGCAACCCGTTATACCACTGGACGCACCTCGAACTGCGTCGTCCGTTCGGTATCACGGGCAAACTGCTGTCTCCGTCGACTGCCGATGAAATCTGGAACGAATGTAACGAACTGCTGGCGCAGGATAACTTCTCCGCGCGCGGCATCATGCAGCAGATGAACGTGAAAATGGTCGGCACCACCGATGACCCGATCGATTCTCTGGAGCATCACGCAGAGATCGCCAAAGACGGCTCTTTCACCATTAAAGTGCTTCCGAGCTGGCGTCCGGATAAAGCCTTCAACATCGAACAGGCGACCTTTAACGACTATATGGCGAAGCTGGGTGAAGTTTCTGATACCGACATTCGCCGCTTTGCAGACCTGCAAACCGCCCTGACCAAACGTCTGGATCACTTCGCCGCTCACGGCTGTAAAGTGTCTGACCACGCGCTGGATGTGGTGATGTTTGCTGAAGCGAACGAAGCGGAACTGGACAGCATTCTGGCACGCCGCCTGGCAGGCGAAACCCTGAGTGAGCACGAAGTGGCACAGTTTAAAACTGCGGTGCTGGTGTTCCTTGGTGCCGAATACGCACGTCGCGGTTGGGTGCAGCAGTACCACATCGGCGCTCTGCGTAATAACAACCTGCGTCAGTTCAAACTGCTGGGGCCGGATGTTGGTTTTGACTCCATCAACGACCGTCCGATGGCAGAAGAGCTGTCTAAACTGCTGAGCAAACAGAACGAAGAAAACCTGCTACCGAAAACCATTCTCTACTGCCTGAACCCGCGCGATAACGAAGTGCTGGGCACCATGATCGGTAACTTCCAGGGCGAAGGTATGCCGGGCAAAATGCAGTTCGGTTCCGGCTGGTGGTTTAACGACCAGAAAGACGGTATGGAACGTCAGATGACCCAACTGGCGCAGCTCGGTCTGCTGAGCCGCTTTGTCGGTATGCTGACTGACAGCCGTAGCTTCCTGTCATACACCCGTCACGAATACTTCCGCCGCATTCTGTGCCAGATGATCGGTCGCTGGGTGGAAGCGGGCGAAGCACCGGCGGACATCAACCTGCTGGGCGAGATGGTGAAAAACATTTGCTTTAACAATGCGCGTGACTATTTCGCCATTGAACTGAACTAAGGTCTGGGGTTGATATGCAATACATCAAGATCCATGCACTGGATAACGTCGCGGTTGCTTTAGCAGATTTGGCTGAAGGCACAGAAGTCAGTGTCGATAACCAAACCGTTACGCTGCGCCAGGATGTCGCTCGAGGACATAAATTTGCGTTAACGGATATCGCAAAAGGGGCCAACGTCATCAAATACGGCCTGCCGATTGGTTATGCACTGGCGGATATTGCGGCGGGGGAACACGTTCACGCCCACAATACGCGCACGAATCTGAGCGATCTGGATCAGTATCGCTATCAACCTGATTTTCACGAACTGCCAGCACAAGCGGCAGATCGTGAAGTGCAGATCTATCGTCGCGCTAACGGCGATGTCGGGGTGCGTAACGAGCTGTGGATCCTGCCAACCGTGGGCTGTGTCAACGGCATCGCGCGGCAGATCCAAAATCGTTTCCTGAAAGAGACCAACAATGCCGAAGGTACTGACGGCGTGTTCCTCTTCAGCCACACCTACGGCTGCTCACAGCTGGGCGACGATCACATCAATACCCGCACTATGCTGCAAAACATGGTGCGCCACCCGAACGCGGGCGCAGTGCTGGTGATTGGTCTGGGCTGTGAAAACAATCAGGTCGATGTCTTCCGTGAAACGCTGGGGGACATCGATCCTGAACGCGTTCATTTCATGATCTGCCAACAGCAGGATGATGAGATCGAAGCCGGGATCGAGCATTTGCATCAACTGTATAACGTGATGCGCAACGATAAACGCGAGCCAGGCAAACTCAGCGAACTGAAGTTTGGTCTGGAGTGCGGCGGTTCTGATGGTCTTTCTGGTATTACCGCTAACCCGATGCTGGGGCGTTTTTCTGACTACGTGATTGCTAACGGCGGTACTACCGTACTGACCGAAGTGCCGGAGATGTTTGGCGCAGAGCAGTTGCTGATGGATCATTGCCGCGACGAAGCAACGTTTGAAAAACTGGTCACCATGGTCAACGACTTCAAACAGTACTTTATTGCGCATGACCAGCCTATCTACGAAAACCCATCGCCGGGGAACAAAGCGGGCGGTATCACCACGCTGGAAGATAAATCACTTGGTTGTACTCAGAAAGCGGGTTCCAGCGAAGTGGTTGACGTGCTGCGTTACGGCGAGCGTCTGAAAACGCCGGGGCTGAACTTGTTAAGTGCGCCGGGTAACGATGCCGTAGCGACCAGTGCCCTGGCGGGCGCAGGCTGTCACATGGTGCTGTTCAGTACCGGTCGCGGTACGCCGTATGGTGGTTTTGTGCCGACGGTGAAAATTGCCACCAACAGTGAACTGGCGGCGAAGAAAAAACACTGGATCGACTTTGACGCGGGTCAGTTGATTCACGGAAAAGCGATGCCGCAGTTGCTGGAAGAATTTATCGATACCATCGTTGAGTTTGCCAACGGTAAGCAAACTTGCAACGAGCGTAACGACTTCCGCGAACTGGCGATCTTCAAAAGCGGCGTAACGCTATAAAGTCGAAATGAGTTGTTAATAAAAAACGGCGTTTCATAATGTGAAGCGCCGTTTGCTTTTCCATACCTGTTAAGGATTTATCATGACCGCGTATTGGCTGGCCCAGGGCGTGGGTGTCATCGCCTTTCTGATTGGTATCACTACATTTTTTAACCGTGACGAACGTCGCTTCAAAAAGCAGCTTTCGGTCTATAGCGCCGTTATTGGCGTGCATTTTTTCCTCCTGGGCACTTATCCTGCCGGTGCCAGTGCCATCCTTAATGCTATTCGTACGTTGATTACCTTACGCACGCGCAGCTTATGGGTAATGGCGATATTTATTGTGCTGACTGGCGGAATCGGCCTGGCGAAGTTCCATCACCCTGTTGAACTATTGCCGGTTATTGGCACGATTGTCAGTACCTGGGCGCTGTTCCGCTGTAAAGGGCTGACCATGCGCTGCGTGATGTGGTTTTCAACGTGTTGCTGGGTGATTCACAACTTTTGGGCCGGGTCGATTGGCGGCACGATGATTGAGGGCAGTTTTCTACTGATGAATGGCCTGAATATTATTCGTTTCTGGCGGATGCAGAAAAGGGGAATTGATCCATTTAAAGTAGAGAAAACCCCTTCCGCCGTTGACGAAAGGGGTTAAACATTAATTACGCAGGGCGCTATTTGCCAGACGCTCGTCTTCTGCCTGGCAAACAGCCGCAGTGAACAGCACGTCAGTTGAAGAGTTCAGTGCGGTTTCGCAAGAGTCCTGCAACACGCCGATGATAAAGCCGACGGCAACCACCTGCATGGCGATATCGTTCGAAATACCGAACATATTACAGGCCAGTGGGATCAGCAGCAGAGAACCCCCCGCCACGCCGGAGGCGCCACAAGCACATAGGGAAGCAACCACGCTCAGCAGCAGCGCCGTAGGCAGATCGACTGGAATACCCAGCGTATTAACCGCAGCAAGCGTCAACACCGTAATGGTGATTGCTGCGCCCGCCATATTGATGGTGGCTCCCAGCGGAATAGAAACGGAATAGGTATCGCGATCCAGATTCAGCTTTTCGCACAGCGCCATATTCACCGGAATGTTCGCCGCAGAGCTGCGGGTGAAGAAGGCGTACACGCCGCTTTCGCGCAGGCACAGCAGCACCAGCGGGAACGGGTTACGACGAATTTTCCACCACACCAGCAGTGGGTTAACCACCAGCGCCACCAGCAACATACAGCCAACCAGCACGACCAGCAGTTGCGCGTAGCCCCACAGTGTGGAGAAACCGGTAGTTGCCAGGGTAGAAGAAACCAGACCAAAAATACCGATTGGTGCGAAGCGAATCACCAGTTTCACCATAAAGGTTACGGCATTCGACATATCATTGACCAGGTTTTTGGTGGTTTCGTTACCGTGACGCAGCGCGAAACCGAGGCCAATAGCCCACACCAGAATCCCGATGTAATTACCTTTCAACAGCGCGTCGATGGGGTTGGAAACCATGCTCATTACCAGTCCGCGCATCACTTCCACAATACCTGACGGCGGCGAAATATCGCCTGCGCTACTGGACAAATGCAGGGTAGAAGGGAAGGCGAAGCTGAAAACGACTGCGGCCAGTGCGGCGGAGAAAGTACCCAGCAGATAGAGGAACAGAATAGGGCGGATATTGGTTTTCTGCCCGTGTTGGTGGTTAGCGATGGAAGCCATCACCAACATCAGCACCAGGATGGGTGCTACGGCTTTCAGGGCGCCAACAAATAAAGTGCCTAACAGACCAACAGCTTCAGCCGCCGGTTTTGAGATCCATGCCAGAATAATCCCCAGAACAAGGCCGACCAGGATTTGTTTTACCAGGCTGCCATGAGCCAGACGCCGGAATAGCCCCGGTGAATGTTGCGTAGTCATTTTTCGATCCTTTCATTGTGTTGTCGTACATCCCTGGTACGTTCTTTCGACGCATCTTTCAGGATGTAACAAAGTGTTTGCAAGGTCGAGTATAAGGAAAGTTACAGCTTCGGGAAGCGAAAAATGCTGGATTTTAAAGAGAGGTCATGTTTTGCAACTTAATGGTTACATTTGTTTGACATAAAAATAAAGCCCAACGTGCGGCTTCCAGACTGATGACAACGTCAAAAAAGTACTCGGTCAGCCCCCTCGCCCCTTTTGGGGAGAGGGTTAGGGTGAGGGGAACAGGCCAGCATTGGTGCGAAAAATTACCCTCACCCCGACCCTCTCCCTGGAAGGGAGAGGGAGAAAACGGTGCTCATGTTGATGACAGGGTACACGGCTTAGGCAGATTAAAAATCATTCTACCCGCTGCTTATCATGCCGATAATTCACCCAGGCGTTGATAATAAACGTCATCAGCAGAATGCCAAACACCACGCCCAGCGAGACGGCGATCGGAATATGGTAGAAGTCGACAATCAGCATCTTGATACCGATAAACACCAGAATCACCGCCAGACCATATTTGAGCATCGAGAAACGTTCTGCTACGCCTGCCAGCAGGAAATACATCGCACGCAGGCCGAGGATCGCAAACAGGTTTGAGGTCAGCACAATAAACGGATCGGTGGTAACAGCGAAGATAGCCGGAATGCTATCCACGGCGAAAATCACATCGCTCAATTCCACCAGAATCAGCACCAGCATCAGCGGTGTGGCGTACAACAAGCCATTCTTACGCACAAAGAAATGCTCGTTGTCGATGGTGTCGGTCATGCGCAAATGACCGCGCAGCCAGCGCACCAGCGGCTTGTCGCCGATTCCTGATTCATCTTCATGAGCCAGCGCCATCTTCACGCCGGTAAACAGCAGGAATGCACCGAAGATATACAGGATCCAGTCGAACTGCGAAATCAGCCAGCTACCGGTGAAGATCATGACGGTACGCAGAACAATCGCCCCGAGCACGCCATACACCAGCACGCGGCGCTGTAATGCCGCCGGAACAGAGAAATAGCTGAACAACATTAACCAGACGAAGACGTTATCGACCGCCAGCGATTTCTCAATCAGATAACCCGTGAGGAAGGCCAGCGCCTGCGGGTCAGCGACTTCGCGCCCCTGTGTCTGCACCAGATACCACCAGAAAGCGGCGTTAAAGAGTAACGACAGCGTCACCCAGACCAGCGACCAGGCCGCAGCCTGTTTCATGGTCATGGCATGTGCCCCACGACGCCCCTGCAACAACAGGTCGATAGCCAGCATAATGGCGACAACAACAGCGAATCCGCCCCATAGCAACGGCGTGCCGACAGTATTCATAGAAGTTCCTTACACATAAAAAAAACGGCCAACGTCGGAAGACGTCAGCCGCTGCTTTTTATGCATAGACCTCGCCTTCCGGCAAGGTCTCACTTACAACAAAAAAGGAATACGTCTGCGTATTCCTTTCGGGTTGCCCGGTGACCGGATGTGGTTTTTCACACATCGTAATGACGATCGACCGGCAATGAAGTTACTCCCCTTTGCAGGTAACAAAGTATGACAGACCATTCAGCCAGTCAATGGTCTGTTACATGCCTTTTACACTGCTTTACGGTAACAATTATAGATTTACGCTATCGGCAGGAAAAACAACTCCAGTCTGGCGGCGGATCTCGGTCAGCAGTTTGGCGGTGATGCGACTGACCGCCAGCCCTGGATGATCCACCAGATGCTCATCCACCAGGGTAGCGAACAGCTCTGCTTCGTAGAGCATGGTATTAATATGCTGCGGTTGGGTGAGATCCTGCATCTGGCTGCCGCGTGGCACAAAGCAGACTTTCTGGCATTCAGAGAGTTTTTCAATCACCAGCGATCCCGCTTCGCCTTGAATCTCGCTTGCCAGCACAGAATCGCTGACCTTTGAGTGCTGCAACGTAACGCTGAAATCACCGTAATCCATCACCACCACGCCGTGGGCATCCACGCCGCTTGCCAGCAAACTGGCGGTTGCCTGCACGCTTTTCGGTTCACCAAATAACGCCACCGTCGACGCCAGGCAGTAAAAGCCGATATCCATGATTGAACCGTTAGAGAACGCCGGGTTAAAGGTGTTGGGATTCTCGCCGTCCAGATAACGCTGATACCGCGAGGAATACTGGCAGTAGTTGAAAAAGACTTTACGCAATTTGCCGACTTTCGGCAGCACCTGGCGTAACAGATGAAAGTTCGGCAGGCTGGCGGTTTTAAATGCCTCAAACAGCACCACCTGATTTTCTCGTGCGCAGGCAATGGCGGCATCCACTTCCGCCAGATTCGACGCCAGCGGCTTCTCGCAAATCACATGAATTTTATGGCTAAGGAAAAGTTGTGTCTGGGAAAAGTGCAGGGCATTCGGGCTGGCAATATACACCGCGTCAATGGCATCGCTTTCCGCCATCGCTTCCAGCGATGTAAACAGATGCTCGACAGAAAAATCATTGGCGAAGTGCTGAGCCTGTTCAAGGCTGCGGGAATAAACGGCGGTTAACTTGTATTTACCGCTCTCATGGGCGGCCTCGACGAACTGACGAGTGATCCAGTTCGTGCCAATCACAGCGAAACGTATCATAACGCGTGGATACTCCATAAAGGGATTCTGTCGTCAATGTAGCACGCCTTTTTCATCTTCGACGTGCGCAGATACGCATTATTCTTTTGCCGGACAGCCATGCTCACTAAACGGCCCAATCATGACCGATGGCCCTAGATATTTCGGCTGGCGATGGAGGATTTTTGCGTCAATCAACGCACTGACACGAGCGAGTTTCTCCCGCAGTTGAGTATAAAAACCGTGCTTCATATTGAGGTCTGGCGCGTTAAACCCGATAGCGTCGATACCGTACTGTTTTGCCAGCCAGATGGCGCGTTGGTTATGAAATTCTTGCGAGATAATGGTGATATGGTTTTCCCCAAACACCTTTTTGGCACGCACTACCGAATCCAGCGTTGAGAATCCGGCATAGTCGCAGAAGATCACTTTCGCCGGTACGCCTTTAGCGATCAAAGCCTGCTGCATACCTGATGCTTCATCGTAATTTTTACGTCCGTTATCGCCACTGACTAACAGCCATTTTACTTTTCCGGCGTGGTACAACGCTGCTGCGGTATCAATACGTCGGGTAAAGTAGCGATTACCCGGTCTCGCCCCCAGCAATAAACCCACGTTACGCGCCGGAACGGCGTTGATATCGCTCCAGGTCAGCTGCTTGCTGGCGGTGACCATTGCGCGATCGGCGATAAAAATGGTCGCTCCTGCCACAAGCAACAATAAACAGGCAATTTTAAGAGTCCGGCGAGAAAAACAAACGCGGCGAAGAAGGCGAGCAAATGCGCGCAGCATGGTCGTTATCCTTAACGAAAAGAGGGGCGTCGATTTTAGGCGTTAATGGTTGAAAATATAACGCCTGGCATCATTTTCAGATTTTGTCCTGCTCAAGCGACAACTGCGTTAGCCACAGCCGGGTGTCAAACTCAAGCTGGTGGTACTGCGGTTCCATATGGCAACACAATTGATAGAACGCTTTGTTGTGTTCTTTCTCTTTCAGATGCGCCAGTTCATGGACGACGATCATGCGCAAAAACGGTTCCGGCGCGTTGCGAAACACGGTAGCGACGCGGATCTCTGCTTTTGCTTTCAGCTTGCCGCCCTGCACACGAGAAACAGCGGTATGTAACCCGAGCGCGTTTTTTAGCACATGGATCTTGTTGTCATACATCACTTTATTGATCGGCGGGGCATTGCGCAGAAACTGATTTTTCAGATCCTGGGTATATTGCCAGAGGGCTTTATCGGTGGCGTAGTCGTGCGTTCCCGGATAGCGTTTTGCCAGCACATCGCCCAGACGTTGTTCATTAATCAGCGTGCGCACTTGGGAAAGTAGCTGCTCGGGATAACCCTGAAGATAAGTAAGATTGCTCATAACCGCCCACGAAAAAGAGAAAAAGGGTATACTCACGCACCCTTTTCAGGGGCAACGTCGAAATTTTATCATTCAGGAGGGCCGATGAGCCACTTAGACAACGGTTTCCGTTCACTGACACTACAACGTTTTCCGGCGACGGATGACGTTAACCCGCTACAGGCGTGGGAAGCGGCGGATGAATATCTGCTGCAACAGTTGGACGACACAGAAATCTGCGGCCCGGTGTTGATCCTGAATGATGCCTTTGGCGCGTTAAGCTGTGCGCTGGCAGAACATAAGCCGTACAGCATTGGCGACTCGTATATCAGCGAACTGGCAACGCGCGAGAATTTACGTCTCAACGGGATTGATGAGTCGAGTGTGAAGTTTCTCGACAGCACTGCCGACTACCCGCAACAGCCGGGTGTGGTGCTGATCAAAGTACCGAAAACACTGGCATTGCTGGAACAGCAACTGCGTGCGCTGCGCAAAGTGGTCACGTCGGATACGCGTATTATTGCCGGTGCCAAAGCCCGTGACATTCACACTTCCACGCTGGAACTGTTCGAAAAAGTGCTCGGCCCGACCACCACCACGCTGGCATGGAAAAAAGCGCGCCTGATTAATTGCACTTTCAACGAGCCGACGCTGGCCGATGCGCCGGAGACCTTAAGCTGGAAGCTGGAAGGTACTGACTGGATTATCCACAACCATGCGAATGTCTTCTCCCGCACCGGGCTGGATATTGGCGCGCGCTTCTTTATGCAGCATCTGCCGGAGAACCTAGAAGGTGAGATTGTCGATCTCGGCTGTGGTAACGGCGTTATTGGCCTGACATTGCTCGATAAAAACCCGCAGGCGAAAGTGGTGTTTGTCGATGAATCACCGATGGCGGTTGCTTCCAGCCGTTTGAACGTTGAAACCAACATGCCAGAGGCGTTGGATCGCTGCGAGTTTATGATCAACAACGCGCTCTCCGGCGTGGAGCCTTTCCGCTTTAATGCTGTGCTCTGCAACCCGCCGTTTCATCAGCAACATGCGCTGACCGATAACGTCGCCTGGGAGATGTTCCACCACGCCCGCCGCTGCCTGAAAATCAACGGTGAGCTGTATATCGTTGCCAACCGCCATCTGGATTACTTCCATAAACTGAAGAAAATTTTCGGCAACTGCACCACTATTGCTACGAATAATAAATTTGTGGTGCTGAAAGCGGTGAAATTGGGGCGTCGTCGTTAAGATTGGCAGTTACCTGCCGGATGCGGCGTAAACGCCTTATCCGGCCTACGTTCAGCACGTTACCCGTAGGCCGGATAAGACGCGGCAAGCGTCGCATCCGGCACTTCAATGCACGATTTAAATCTCCAGCGCCAGCCGTGTTCCCTGGGCAATTGCACGTCGTGCGTCCAGCTCCATAGCCACATCGCAGCCGCCGATTAAATGCACAGTTTTCCCGCTATCAATCAGCGGTTGCGCCAACGCGCGGTTTGGCTCTTGCCCTGCGCAGATCACCACATTGTCCACGGCTAATACCTGCGTTTCGCCGTTGATCACCACATGCAGCCCGTCATCGTTGATCTTCTGATAACTTACGCCTGGGATCATTTTCACACCCCGCGAGAGCAGGGTAGTGCGATGGATCCAGCCGGTGGTTTTGCCTAACCCCTGTCCCGGTTTGCTGGCTTTGCGCTGGAGCATCACAATCTGCCGTGGGCTACGAGGGATCTGCATTCCCTGCGGGCTTAAGCCACCAGCCTGTTGTAGGCTGCTGTCGATCCCCCACTCATTACAGAACCCGGCGATATTCTGGCTGGTGGATTCGCCCGGCTGACTCAAATACATCGCCGTGTCAAAGCCAATCCCACCACAACCGATGATGGCAACTTTGTCGCCCACCGGCGCTTTGTCGCGCAGTACATCGAGATAACTCAATACCTTCGGATGATCGATCCCGTCGATGGGCGGAATGCGCGGTACGATCCCACTGGCGAGGATCGTTTCATCGAACGACTGTAACTGATCCGCCGTCACGGTGTGATTGAGTTTCAGCGTCACGCCTGTTACTTCGATCATCCGCCGGTAGTAACGTAGCGTTTCGTAAAACTCCTCTTTGCCGGGGATCTGTTTAGCGATATTAAACTGACCGCCGATCTCACTGTGCGCATCAAACAATGTTACCTGATGACCACGCGCCGCCGCGTTAATGGCAAACGCCAGCCCCGCCGGACCGGCACCGACCACCGCCAGATTTTTTTTCTGCACGGCAGGAAGGATCGGCATTTTGGTTTCGTGGCAGGCGCGAGGATTCACCAGGCACGAGGTGACTTTGCCAACGAAGATCTGATCGAGACAGGCCTGATTGCAGCCAATGCAGGTATTGATCTCATCGGCTCGCCCCGATTGCGCTTTTGACAGCAGTTCCGCATCAGCAAGAAACGGTCGCGCCATCGATACCATATCGGCATCACCGCGCGAGAGAATGTCTTCGGCAACCTGCGGATCGTTAATCCGGTTGGTGGTCACCAGCGGCAGCGAGACGTGACCTTTCAGTTTGCGCGTGACCCAGCTAAATGCTCCGCGCGGCACGGGCGTGGCGATGGTCGGAATGCGCGCTTCATGCCAGCCAATGCCGGTGTTGATAATGGTCGCGCCTGCCGCTTCGATGGCCTGCGCCAGTTCCACCGTTTCGGCAAAAGTACCGCCGTCTTCGACCAGGTCTAGCATCGACAGACGGTAGATAATAATGAAGTCGTTGCCGACGCGTTCGCGCACTGCTCGCACCACTTCAACGGCAAACCGCATCCGGTTAGGGTAATCGCCGCCCCACTGGTCGCTACGTTGGTTGGTGCGCAGGGTAAGAAATTCGTTGATCAAATATCCTTCGGAACCCATTACCTCGACACCGTCGTATCCGGCCTCCCGCGCCAGTTGCGCGCAGCGGGCGAAATTGTCGATCAGTTGCAGGATTTCTTCATGGCTTAACTCATGGGGAACGAAGCGGTTGATGGGAGCCTGCAATGCGGATGGTGCCACCAGATGCGGCTGGTAGCTGTAGCGCCCGGTATGCAAAATTTGTAGGGCAATTTTGCCGCCTTCCTGATGCACCGCTTCAGTAATGGTGCGATGGTGCGGGATCTGGCTGACGTCATTGAGCATTGCACCGCCTTCCATGCCAACGCCTGTTAAATCTGGTGCGATACCGCCGCTGACAATCAACGCCACGCCGTGACGGGCGCGTTCGGCATAAAACGCAGCCAGCCGTTCAGCGCCGTCCGGGTATTCCTCCAGCCCGGTGTGCATTGAGCCCATCAACACGCGGTTTTTTAACGTGGTAAAACCTAAATCCAGCGGGGCGAACAGCGACGGGTAGCTCATAAAATTGTCCAGTATGTAAAATAATTGTTATGTGGTCGGATGAGTTCTAATTTAGCCGTCGCCGGGGAAAAGGGAAAAGGGGAATGCGGGGTTTGTGATGGGATTCAAAAAGAATACGCCCGGTGGTAACGCCGGATGCGACGCTTGCCGCGTCTTATCCGGCCTACGGAACTTATCCGACCTGGGGGAACGCACATGTAGGGCGGATAAGGCGTTTACGCCGCATCCGCCAGCCGTTGAAAATTACTACTTACGGAAAAAATCGTTATACAACATATACAAATGCGCGGCACTCCAGGAGAAATTTGGTGCGCCTTGCTGCGCGCCAGTGAGCGGGTTGTAATTCTCCTGAATTGGGCCATCGGTGGTTAATCCTTTGGCGTGCCGGAAGAACGTATCCGCCAGCTTCAGGGCATCATCACGATAACCGTAACGCTCCATCCCTTTCAGACCAAACCAGAACTGATCTACCCATACGCGCCCACGCCAGTAGATATCAGCGCCAAAAGCCGGATTGGTTAACGCCGCCGTTCCCAGCGGTACAAAGGTGTTGAACTCTTTAGGATTGAGCATCACCTTCACCACCGCGTCGGCATTGGCCTGCGTTGCCGCACCGTTAAACAGCGGCGACCAGCCTTCCGGCCCTTTACCACGCTCGACTATCGGTTTGCCCGTGCAGCCGTTCGCCAGCGGTTTATCTTCAATGCGCACGTCATAGTAGAACTGTGTAGTCGGGTCGAACATACAGGTGTTGATGTAGTCCGCGAGCTGCTGTGCCAACTGACGATAGCGTTTGGCCTCTTCCGGCTTACCGAGGATGGTTGCCATCTCCGCCAGATAATGGTTATCGCTGTACATATAGCTGGCCTGATCCACCGACTCCTGCAATAGCGAGTAGCCCAGCAACGTTCCGTCCTGACTGCGGTTTTCGGCGAATTTCACCGTCCAGTCGCTACGTTTGCCGCCGTTAGCGACATATTTATCCAGCTGTTCTTTGTCGATAAAACCAAAGACGGCGGCGTCATCACGCCCCGATTCCCACGACGCAGCGACCTGTGCCGGAATTTCCAGACTGTCATACTGGCCTTTCTCCACCACGCGGGCGTAGTTGTTCAGGCCAGACTGCGTCTCTTCTTTGTCGCCTTTTTTCACCGTAAACAGCATCTCACCGCTCTCGGTGTTGTGGGCTTTATCGCGGGTCGCGCCATATTCCGGCACGCCGTTGCCGTTATGATCGCGGTTACGTAACCACCAGTCGTGATAGGCCGCCAGTTTTGGGTACATCTCTGCCAGCCAGGCTTTATCCTGGGTGACGTTGTACACTTCCATCACCGACCAGGCGGCAAGGCTGGGTTTGGTGTTACGTTCGTTCCAGTTGCCGCCATCACCGCCACGCTCGGGGCTAAGGTTCCACGCAATCAGGTCGGGGACAAAGCCCACATCCTGCGGACGCACGGCGTCGCCTGGCTGGATCTGCCAGGAGAAGACCGCGCGGATATTCTCTTTGGCGATATCCGGATTGAAATGCGCCATCGCAAACGCCTGCTTCCAGGTATCCCACGGCCAGGTCTGATTGCCGGAGAACCAGCGCCCGGTTACCGACGGCGTAACGGTGTTATATTTCACCGCACCGCCAGGCGAGCGCCAGTTACCGTTAAGCGTTTCGATTGCTTTCACCGCGACGCGCGTCTGTTCCGGCGTCGCATCCGGGTTGGTTAACCCTTTCTTCAGATACTCTTCCCAGCGTTGCTGCGAGGCGGTGAGATAAAACGCCGGACGCGCCAGAATATCGCGGATCTGCATCTGCTCTTTGCTAACTTCCTGGGCGGTCAGCAGATGGGAATAGGTGGTATAGAGCGTCGTCGAACCGTTGATATGAGCCTTACTGGTAAAGCGATTGCCGCTGATTTCAGTCTGCACAGGCAGGGATTTATGCACCTGATATTCCGATTCGCCGGAGGTCAGCAGATCCCAGGTGGCGCGCACTTTGCCAAAGGTGACTTTCAGGCCATCACGGGTGGCGCTGATTTTGCGCTGATAGTCAGGGTACTCGCCAGCAATGGTTTTATCGGAAAGCGGTTTCCCTTCTTTTGCTTCCAGTTTTTCCAGCAGCTCGCCATCCCACACCAGATCCAGCGGTTTATCGCTGGTGATTTTGGTTTCCAGTAGTGACGTGCGCGGCGTGGCGAAGCGCAGAGTCATTTCGACCTGCACATCTTTTGCTGTCAGTTTTTGCACCAGCGCGCCGGGGATACTGTATGCCTCCAGCGTGAAGTTGACTTTCTTGCCGTCCTGCCAGACGGTCAGGCGGTCGAAATTGCTGGCCATAAAGTTGATGTACTCTTCCGTCAGCAGCGCAACGCCCGGAAAACCGCCCATGGTGTTCGGGCCGTCTGGCAACAGATGACCATGCCAGGCTCCGAGATCGAAAAACGGATTAAAACGCTGGTGATCGTCGTAATCATAATCCTTCATGTACTGCGGCGCGCCGGTACGGTTAATCACGTTTTTATAATTGTCGGCGTTAGCGGCATGGGCGGAAAAGCTCATCAGCAGAGCACAGGCTACTGGCGTTAAAATAGTTTTGATTTTCATGAGATTACTGTCCTTATTACCAGTAAAAATATTGCATCAGGAAGAGTTGGTCGCTGGGATCGTTAGAGGCATTTTTCATGTAGAAGCGGCTATCAAAAGCCGTTGCGAAACGTCCGCCGCCGTATTCGTACCAGATACCAAACTGCATGAAAGAGGTGGTTTCATCGTCAGCGTGGTCAGGGCGATGTCTGGCGTAGGTGTAAGCAGTGGAGAGATAAACGCCCTTTAACGCTTCATACATGGCGCTCACCATCATCCCACTTTCGCTTCCCGGTACGTCCAGCCCGTCGGCGCGTCCGGTATGGTGCCAGGCGCGAGCGGCAAAGTTAGGGGTAAGCAGACCCGTGAGATAGAGTTGTCCTGTACCGTCGGTAATTTCCAGACCGTTCATCCAGGTGACGCCTTCGGCAAGGTCATACTGGATGTAACCGTTCATCATTGCCGGATAGGTGTATTTGTCGTCGTAGCGATCGTATTTGCCAAAATGCAGCCAGGCTTTGCTTTCGTCATGATGTCCGGCAGGTGTGGCGGTGACGCTATAGCGGAAGTTGCCGGTTAAGTTCTGCACCTTCAGCGCGGTCATAATGTCGCGGGTATTGGGAATGACGTAGCCCAGATCGGGGGTGAAGTCGCCCCACCATTGCAGGTCATCCAGCGAGGAATCCTGACGCAGACTGAGCATGATTTCGGTGCCATCGTTGGTACGATAACCGCCATAAAAACGGTTAATCCCACCTTCAAAACCGCCCCAGCTATGGTCAGGCACCCAGGCATTGCCGTCGTGGTCGGCCTGCACGGTCCAACCTTCGCCGTAAATCAGGCCGAACCAGGAGCCATATTTCATCTCCAGACCGCCTTCAATATAAGTGCCGTCGCTGTATTTATGTTTATTCTCGCCCTCTAAATCCATATACCCACCAACCCCTAATTCACCATAAAAACGAAATGAAGGAGAAGACGTCGAGGTAATGGCGGGTGTTTTTGTGTCGTCATGTTCTGCCGGACGTGCTTCATCAGCGGCCGCAGAAAAGGCGTAGCAAAACGGCAGAGCAAGTAATGCTCTGCATGGTGCAGTAATTAATTTCATTGTGTTAATCCATGAGCTAAAGAAAAAGTACAGCCTTTTATCGTTGTAATTATAAAAATATAAAGGCAGAAACTATTTTCCCTCTCCCCATCCAGAAAGAGGGAAAATGCCTGCTCATTTTTTATTATTCTGCTTAATCAACATTGCTGGCTGGCGTCGCTTCAATATGGCGCTCTTCAGCCGTTAATCCCTTTATATATTTACTGTATTTCCACCACGCAAAGCCGAGGAAGATAACAATACCGCCGACGTTATAAAAAATGATGGTCAGAATATTCGCGCCAGTCGGGAATGTCGAAGCGACAAACCCTACGGCAAATATCGCAATCAGCATTGAAACAACGATAATACCGGTGCGGCGGGAGCCCATACGGAAATCGCGTGGCAGGTGATCTAATTTGGCGCGTAAATTCAGGTAAGCCAGCATGATGAATAACGGCGGAAGCATGGATGCTGCGGCAGTCATATTAATAATAGTATTCATCAGATCCTGCACAGTATTGGAACCGAGCATCGGGATAATCATCAGCGGGATGACGATCAGGAACTGGATCCACGCTGCACGCGCCGGAACGCCGTTTTCGTTCAGTTCAACGGTTTTCTTACCAAAGATGCCTTCCGGGATTTCGGAGAAGAAAATTTTCACCGGCGTTGCGGTCCACATCAGCAGGGAACCGAACATCGCAGTAAAGGATACCAGACCGACAAAGCGATTCATCAACGCTTCAGGTAGACCAAAATACGCCGCCATGCCGTGGAATACCTGCACCGATCCGCCAGTAAATTTCAACTCTTTGCTGCTGACGAAGACGTTAATCAGCACCGAGGAGACGGAATACAGTACGCCAATGAAAATCCCGGCGAGGATGATCACTTTAACGAACGATTTCGAACCGCCTTTGACGTCGTTAACGTACACCGCGACGGACTCCGCGCCGCCTGCGGCCATAAAGATCCAGGTGGTAACGCCGAGGAATGCCCAGTTGAAGTTCGGGATCATCGCGTCAACGGTGATCGGATCGGCAGGCTGTACGCCGCCAACCAGTGCCGTACCTGCCAGTAAAATGTAGGAGAGCGTTAACAGCAGCATCAGCGTTGAAGTGACGGAGGTAATTGGCCCCAGCATTTTCGCCCCGTTGGTAGAAACCCAGGTGGAGAAGGCGAACAGCACCATACTGATAATGGTGGTGGCGACCGGCGTCATAATATATTCGTAGCCGAGGAAGGCATATGAAGCATAAGCAATAACGCGCGGCAACAGCGAGGTGAAAAAGAACAGGTTTACGAACCAGTAGGTATAGGCAGTAATAAATGCCCAACGTCCGCCCAGCGAGCTTTTTACCCACGCGTAGACACCGGCTTCCGAGTTTTTATTTAACGAGACAAATTCTGCGATGATCAGACAGAAGGGAATAAAATAAAAAATCGTTGCGAGGAAAAACATCGGTGCCGAGGCCAGTCCAAGCTCAATATTATTATTGATAACGTTGTTAAAGCTGTAAACGGCGGCAAAAGTCAGCGAGAGCAAGCCGAATTTGCCGATTGTATTACGTTTGGTATCAGACATAACACATCTCCGAAAATGAGTAGGGTAGCGGTGGCGGCAAACTCCTTTTGCCGCCGTAGTTGTTATTTGTTATGGAAATAACCATCTTCGATGGTGACTTTGAGAACCACTTTTTTGACCGCGTTATTGCAGATAAACCGATACGCTTCATGGATATCGCAAATAACGATTTGCCCTTCGTGAACCTCGACGGTTTCTCCGCAGCCTTTTAAATATTCACGGTCAGTTTCATCGCGATAATATTCCACTACCTGTAATGTTTCTTTCGGCGCATATTCAATCTTTTGCTGCCCTTGCAGGTAGTAATGCACTTCAAAATAACGACGATGCCCGGTAAATAACGCATCGGTCGCGGAGTCATTTTCCACACGGTAGGTCAATGAGTCACCGATGGAGTGGGCGACGCCGGGCTGAATGTTGTCGATATTTTCAATCGCTTCAACGCAGCGTTGCCACTTCTTGCCAGAGGCGTAAATCTGGCGGAACTGTTCTAAGTTATCGATGATCCTCATTGCTTATTCTCGCTGTGCAAATTCGTGGAAAAGAACCCTGCGCCGAACTCATACGACGCCAGGCTTTGCGCGGTAGCTTCTCCGCCAGAAACCGGCAGCAACGTAAAGCCGTAGCTGAAGTCACGGAACCAGACGCGCCAGGAGTCCAGCACCTCGCTGCCCCAGGAGTTGGAGCCGAGGCCAAGCAGCTGGTGGTCGAGATTCAGGGTGATATCATCACTGCGCTGAAGTTCGTTGCAGTGTTGCGCGGCGTGGATGTTCTCCTGGGTGTAGTGCCAGGCGCTGAAGTTAATTGGGTGCTGCGGAACCACCAGCAGACCATTGCCGTGGCGGTTAGTCAGTGCCGCCCAGCGGACATGCTGACGGTTGCCGTTGTTCTGCGGGAAGGGATAGTTCTCGAACATGGCATCGACGTTGCTGCGCCAGATATCAATGATGTTAGCCTGCTGGCTGTCGGCGTAGTTTTCGCCCGGTCCACGACCGTAATACGCCACCTGGTCGTATTCGCCGTTAATCCCCATGGTGAAACCGATACACGGAATGATGTGCGGATAGTCACCGTAACGCTCGCCGGAAAGCGCCACGTTAACCTGTCCATCGGCAGCGATACGCCAGATGTAGGTGCAGCGCATCCCGAAGTCAAACACCGGCGGGGCAATAACCGTGCGGCTGATGATCAACACTTCGCCATCACTTTGCTCAACGGCAAAGTCGCGCAGATGTTCCTGCATGATCTGCAAGTGATTCGGCTGCCACAGCCCTTCGTACTCCTGCTTGTGGTTGTCGATCATTGGCTTGAAGAAGTTGATCTTTGGCTCGCGAGTCAGCATTGATTCGCCATTCACCTGCCATGACGTCGGTTTGCCACTCATTTTTGAGAAGGTGATTGCGAAGTTGTAGCCGCGAACGGTGCAGCTCAAACGATCGTCTTCCAGCGTCAGCGGACGAGCATTATTTGGTGCGAAAGGCACTGGCTGCGCGGTGTTTTCCTTCAGCGGGAACTGATAAGTGGCGATAGGATGTCCGGCTTCGCTGTAGCGGGTGCGGGAATCTTTGGTCACCGTAATGTTGAGGAACGCTTCGCGGGCGTCCAGCTGCGGCAGCGTGATCTGCAAGGGGGCTTCGCTGTTCGGCGCAACGTCGCGCAGCTTAATTTGCTGCGTCGCGAGCGTTTCACCTTCGGCGCGCACCTCTGCGTGCAGGGTGTAGTCATCAAGCGTGGTAAACCACAGTTTATTTTCGACTTTTAGCTCGCCGCGAGTCAGATCCAGCGCGTGGATTTTTACCGGCGCAATAACCTGTTTGTACTCTTTCAGGCCTGGTCCCGGCGTCTGATCGGAGTAGAGCAAACCATCAAGACAGAAGTTATAGTTGTTGGGATAGTCGCCGTAATCGCCGCCGAATTTATACCAGACGTTGCCGTTGTCATCCTGCGCCTGGATCCCGTGGTCGCACCATTCCCAGACATAATGTCCCTGAATGCAATCGTGCTTATAGAAGACGTTCTGGTATTCCGTTAGCCCGCCCGGTCCGTTCCCCATCGCATGAGCGTATTCGCAGATGATACGCGGCTTCGGATGCGGATATTCACCAAACTCATTCATCAGCGGCACGCGGGTGTACATGGTGGAAATAATATCGACCACTTCAGCATCGCGATCTTCTTCGTAATGCACCAGACGCGTGTCATCGAGCGCCTTCGCCGCGTGGTACATCGCGCGGATATTACAGCCATAGCCGGACTCGTTGCCCAGCGACCAGATGATGATCGACGGATGGTTTTTCTGCGCGTGAATATGGCGAACGATGCGCTCGACGTAGACCTTTTCCCACTGCGGATCGTCAGTAATGCGGCTGATATCGCCGACGTTAGCAAAGCCGTGCGATTCGACGTCGGTTTCCGCCATCACAAACAGGCCATAGATATCACACAGTTCGTAGAAACGCGGATCGTTCGGGTAGTGAGCGGTACGCACGGAGTTGATGTTGTGCTGCTTCATCAACTGGAGATCTTTCTCGACGCGATCCATCCCAACGGCGCGGCCTTTGCGATGATCGTTATCGTGACGGTTGACGCCGTGCAGCATCACATAACGGTTATTGATCCAGAACAGACCGTCGCGCACTTTGATATCACGGAAGCCAACGCGTTGTGGCACCACTTCCAGAACGTTGCCGTCGGCGTCTTTCAGCGTCATGACCAGATGGTAAAGATAAGGGGATTCTGCTGACCATTGCTGCGGCTGTTCGACAGTAAAAGCAAAGCTGGCGCTGGTCAGTTTTTCAATTGCCAAATGATCAATGGCACTGTTATGCACCACGCGTTCGCCATCAAACAGGGTATATTCCAGCGTCGTTGCGACAGGGGAGGCGGCGAGATTTTCCAGCACCACTTCGCAGGAAAGCGTGGCATCGCAATAGGCTTCGTCAAAGTCGGTACGAACGGTGAAATCGTTAATATGTGTTAGTTGTTTTCCGATCAGATAAACATCGCGAAAGATCCCCGCCGACCACCACATATCCTGGTCCTCTACGTAGGTGGAGTCCGCCCACTGCATCACGCGCACACACAACAGGTTGTCGCCGGTTTTAACCATCGCGCTGATGTCAAACTCTGCGGTCAGGCGACTGCCCTTGCTGAACCCCACATACTGACCGTTAACGTAGACTTCAAAATAGGTTTCGACGCCGTCAAATTTAATTAGCGTCTGTTTACCCTGCCAGCCGTCGCTGAGGGTGAAAATACGTTGATAGGCACCGGTTGGGTTATCGCTGGGGACAAAAGGCACATCGATGGGGAACGGAAAACCTTCGTCGGTATATTGCAGTTTGCCGTGGCCTTCCATTTGCCACATGGCGGGGACGGTAATGTCCCCCCAGTCAGCCATTAACTCGGAAGTGAAGGCTTCTGGCACTTGTAGCGGATGGTCAAAAAAATGGAAATTCCACTGACCGCTTAAGGGCTGAAACAGGCTGCTGGTTTCGCGGGCAAAGGTGCGTGCCTGCGCAACAGAATCATATGAAAAAAAGTACGCACGCGGCGCAAGTCGGTTTTCGTGGGTGAGTTGAATGTTTTCCCAGCGATTCATAGGGCCTCCCGGTAGAGAGAAATCGGAACCATTCATGGTGATGGTAGTTTGTGTAATTGCTGGGGAGTTTAGTAAAATTTTTACTAAAAAGTAGCAGGTAAATGCATTTACTTTAACTGGATCACGAAAATAAACGGCAGCACTGCCCGGCAAAAACGATTGCCGGACAGTGTGCAAGGAGATTTAGCGGGTCGTGCCGCGCAGTTTTAATTTGCTGGGAACGAAGACTAACAACGGCAGCGCGCGACCATCGCGAGCCTTTTCATACACTAGGTTAACGCCCTGGCTTCCCATCATTTCGGAATGGATGCGCACGGTTGAGAGCGGCGGAAAGGTAAATCGCGCGGTGGGGATGTCGTTCACGCTGATAAGCGAAATATCCTGCGGGATGTTCAGGCCGCGTTCATGAATTGCCCGCAGTACGCCGATAGCAATGGAATCAGAAGCGACAAACAACGCCTTCGGATAGTCTTCCCGCGCCAGCATTTGCTTTGCCAGTTCATAGCCCGACGAACTGGAAAAACCGCCGCGCCAGATGTCCTCTTCGCGTACCACTTGTTTCAGGCGACCATATTCCACAAAGGCGACTTCACGAATATCCGCCTTGCCAGGCTCATCTTCGCCGCCAATAAAACCAATACGATTAACGCCCTGATCGATGTAGAAGTCGATGATTTCTTTACTGATGCGTGCCAGATCGATATCCACCGCATCGTAACCGCTGCCGGGTTCGTGAAAGTCGATAAAACAGATATTGTCGGTCAATGCGCTGGCGGCGGCGCGCAGTGCGGGCGTGGGTTTGCCGACAATCAAAATGCCTGTGACGTTTTTAATGTCCGGCAAGCCGTTGTGTTCATAACAGTTGGTCAGTTCGATCGCCAGCTTTTCGCACTGGGTTTCAATGCCGTGGCGGATCGCCAGATAATAAGGATCGTTGATCTCCAGCTCCTGTTGGTAGCTGTAGATAGCCAGAATATGGTGTTGGTTGACTGCGCCTGTCTGTAGTTTACGGGCGCTACTGGTCTTGTACTCCAGCTTTTCGGCGATCTCGAGAATGCGATGTTTCGTCTCTTCTTTCACATTCAACGTCGGATCGTCATTTAAGACCCTGGATACTGTCGCCAGGGATACGCCAGCTTCGATTGCGATGTCTTTTAGTGTTGCCATGTTTACCTTTTTTACTTTCCCTGATGTGCGTCTCCATTGTAGAGGAAGTGCTTATCGGGTCACCTGTTTTCAGTAAATAAAGCGCGTTTCTTTGACGCTGTAACGGTAACACAGCGGCTTACGAATGTGATCACGCCTGCATTCTCCATTTTTAGCCTACAGGATTGAGAAAAACTTTTGCTATAGTTTAGTAAAATTTTACTTGAGGGGGGGAAACAATGGAAACCGTTGCTTACGCTGATTTTGCGCGACTGGAAATGCGCGTCGGGAAAATTGTGGAAGTGAAACGCCATGAAAACGCCGACAAGCTGTACATTGTACAGGTTGATGTGGGGGAAAAAACGCTGCAAACCGTGACCAGCCTGGTGCCGTACTACAGCGAAGAAGAGCTGATGGGGAAAACGGTGGTGGTCTTGTGCAATCTGCAAAAAGCGAAAATGCGCGGTGAAACGTCGGAATGCATGCTGTTGTGTGCGGAAACCGATGACGGCAGTGAAAGCGTACTGTTAACGCCGGAACGGATGATGCCTGCGGGCGTGCGAATCGTATAAAGAGATCGGATGGCGACGTTGCATCGCCATCCGATTTGATATTACGCTTCTTCGACACTTACTCGCATGGCCGCCAGTGCCTTACGCGCCGCTTTGATCACCAGTTCACACTGTTCAATGGTCAGCGTCAGTGGCGGTTCAATGCGGATCGTTTTGGCGTTGTTGAGCGTGCCGGCGACCAGCACACGCTGGCGGAACATCTCGCTGGCAAAGTTGTAGCCGATTTCGTTATCAACAAACTCAATCGCCATCAACATCCCTTTACCTCGCGCTTCCTGCACCAGATCGGGATATTCCCGCGCCAGTTGGCGGAAACCGTCCAGCAACATATCGCCTTTTTGTTCAGCCTGAGCCGGTAAGTTCTGCTCCAGCAACACATTGATGGTCGCCAGCGCCGCCGCACAGGCCAGCGGGTTGCCGCCAAAGGTGGTGGTATGCAGGAACGGGTTGTCGAACAGGACTGAGAACACCTCTTCAGTGGCGATGGTTGCGCCAATCGGCATCACGCCGCCGCCGAGGGCTTTTGCCAGACACAGAATATCCGGCTGAACGTTCTCATGCTCACAGGCGAACATCTTGCCCGTGCGCCCCATGCCCGTTTGTACTTCATCGAGGATCATCAGTGCGCCGAACTCATCGCACAGCTTACGCACGGCGGTGAGGTAGCCCGGCGGCGGCAGAATGACGCCACCTTCGCCCTGAATCGGCTCAAGGATCACCGCAGCCACATCATCACCGGTTTTTTTGCACTCGCTAAGAGCCGTGCGCATGGCTTCGATATTGCCAAATGGTACATGACGGAAGCCCGGTAGCAGCGGCATAAACGGTTTGCGGAAGGTCGATTTTGCCGTGGCTGACAGCGCGCCAAGCGATTTACCGTGGAACGCGCCGCTGGTGGCAATAAAAGTAAACTTGCCGCGCGGTGACTGATAAGCCTTCGCCAGCTTCAGCGCCGCTTCAACGGACTCAGTGCCGCTATTACAGAAGAAGCTGTATTTCAGTTTACCGGGCGTTAGCGCGGCAAGGGTTTTCGCCAGCATCGCCCGTAATGGGTCTAGCAACTCCTGGCTGTGCAGCGGCTGTTTCGCAAGTTGATTCTGTACGGCGGAAACCACAACTGGATTACGGTGCCCCACGTTGAAAATGCCAAAACCTCCCAGGCAGTCGATAAACTCCTGTCCCTGGGTGTCGACAAGCGTATTTAAACCTCCCGCTTGCCACTCTACGGCTCCGTAATCCCCGCCGGCGGTAACAGATTTGCGATACTCTAAAAACCCCGGATTGACATGCTCTTTGAAGTATTCAATCACCTCCCGGTTAAGTGCTTTCATCTCCTCATGATCCAGCGTTCGCTTTTCAATGAGATTCAGGGCGTGGGCGCTACACGCTAAAGCCGATGCGCTCGAAGGTAACCTGTTCAAAATATGCTCCGGAGGCTCGCGTATCACATGATACCGATTTAAGTATTGCAGGGATTGCGCCACTCCGGCTGCGATCGCGAAAATCGGGATAAACATAAATGCGGTTATCATTCATGCAATATTTAATGCTGTTTGTTAACATTCGCTGTTATTTTGAACGATTTTTATCGGGCGCACCTCCTGCTATCCAGGAGGAAATGCACTATGTCAGGGCAATAATTGCCTGATTGTTGGGCAATATAATAAACGTGCCGGGATAGTACCCAAGTGAAAGTATTTTAAATCAAGGAATTAGGTTTTGTGCTTTAATCGAAAATTGCGATCTAAATCAAATTAAACCACTAAAGATAACCTCACCGGAGCCGACATAACTTCTGACAAGAAGTTAACAACAATATAACCTGCACAGGACGCGATTATGTCTTCTCATTCGTATGTCACCCAGCAAAATATCCCGCTGGCTGACGATACCACTCTGATGTCTACTACCAATCTACAAAGCTATATCACACATGCTAATGACACTTTTGTGCAGGTTAGCGGCTATACCTTGCAAGAGTTACAGGGACAGCCGCATAACATGGTGCGCCATCCGGATATGCCGAAAGCGGCCTTTGCTGATATGTGGTACACCCTGAAGCAGGGGGAACCCTGGAGTGGTATTGTGAAAAATCGGCACAAAAATGGCGATCATTATTGGGTGCGGGCGAATGTGGTGCCGATGGTGCGTGAGGGCAAAATCAGTGGTTATATGTCGATTCGTACACGGGCGACGGATGACGAGATCGCAGCGGTAGAGCCGCTGTACAAGGCGCTGAATGCCGGACGTACAAATAAGCGTATTCATAAAGGTCTGGTGGTGCGTAAAGGCTGGCTGGGAAAACAGCCTTCATTGCCGCTTCGCTGGCGGGCGCGTGGAGTGATGGCGCTGATGTTTATCGTGCTGGCGGCAATGCTCTGGTTTGTTGCTGCCCCGGTGGTGACGTATTTCCTCTGTGCGCTAGTGATGTTGTTGGCAAGTGCCTGTTTTGAATGGCAGATTGTACGCCCGATAGAAAATGTTGCCCGTCAGGCACTGAAGGTGGCGACCGGAGAACGTAATAGTGTTGAGCATTTGAATCGCAGCGATGAGCTGGGGCTGACATTACGCGCGGTAGGGCAACTTGGCCTGATGTGCCGTTGGCTAATTAATGATGTCTCAAGCCAGGTGTCCAGTGTCAGAAACGGCAGCGAGACGCTGGCGAAAGGCACTGATGAACTGAACGAACATACCCAGCAGACAGTTGATAACGTTCAGCAAACGGTGGCGACCATGAACCAGATGGCGGCGTCGGTGAAACAGAACTCTGCTACGGCGTCGGCTGCCGATAAACTTTCTATCACTGCCAGTAATGCAGCAGTGCAGGGCGGGGAAGCGATGACCACGGTGATCAAAACGATGGATGATATCGCCGACAGTACCCAGCGCATTGGCACCATAACTTCGCTGATTAACGATATTGCGTTTCAGACCAATATCCTCGCCCTGAATGCGGCGGTGGAAGCGGCGCGCGCCGGAGAACAAGGCAAAGGTTTCGCGGTGGTGGCTGGGGAGGTACGTCATTTAGCCAGCCGTAGCGCCAATGCTGCCAACGATATTCGCAAGCTAATTGATGCCAGTGCAGATAAGGTGCAATCCGGTTCGCAACAGGTACACGCCGCCGGGCGGACGATGGACGATATTGTGGTGCAGGTAAAAAACGTCACCCAGTTAATTGCTCAGATTAGCCATTCAACGCTGGAACAGGCTGATGGGCTTTCCAGCCTGACCCGTGCGGTGGATGAGCTTAACCTGATCACCCAGAAAAACGCCGAGCTAGTGGAGGAGAGCGCGCAGGTGTCGGCGATGGTAAAACACCGCGCCAGCCGACTGGAAGACGCGGTGACGGTGCTGCATTAATCGGTATGCCGCATCCGGCAGTTGGTACACAATGCCTGATGTGATGCTGGCGCATCTTATCAGGCCTACGGGTGGGTAGGCGGATAAGGTGTTTACGCCGCATCCGGCAATCGGTGATTAATCCAGTTGCGTAATATCAAAAGCGGCGCGGTCGATCACCGCAATGATCTTTTTTATCTGCGCGTCGGTGATATCGCTCTGGTTGACACGTAGGTCCAGCACCGCTTTAAAATTATCCAGCGCCCGCTTCATTTGCGGGTTCTGGCGCAGCGCCGCACCAACGCAACGCGCTTTGATGCGTTCCTCAATCATCTCCACTTGTTCGCGGTTTTCTTCCAGCCACTGCGCGCCCTGTTCGGTCAGCGCAATCTGTTTTTTGCCGCCTTCCTCTTCGCGGATGGTAATTAGCGACTGCTCCTGGAGAAAATCCAGCGTCGGGTAGATGACGCCCGGGCTTGGGGTGTAATTCCCCTGGGTCAGATTCTCAATCGCTTTAATCAACTCATAACCGTGGCTGTCATCGCGCGAGAGAATATCCAGAATCACCAGGCGCAATTCACCGTGACCAAAGAAACGCTGCCGACGACCGCCGCCGCGACCGTGGCGACCACCGCAGCATTGACCGTGTTCATGCTGGTGACCGTGCCCGCAGTGCTCGTGTTCTGACTTCTCACCTTTGCAGCAGCCTTCATGGCGTGGCTGGCCTTCATGTTTACAGCACCCTTCGTGATGATGGCTCATATCAGCCTCCTTTTGCTTAATTAGATATATCTAATTTATATCTGATATGAGCATTGCTGCAAGTACAAAAATGATTTTTAAACTCAGATGTACTCAACATGTAGGCCGGATAAGGCGTTCACGCCGCATCCGGCAGCCTTGCTACGGTGCTGAATGGCTTCACATACTTCAGATATATCAGTACTACAAATTGCTTGCATTTATCATGATTAACAATCATTATCATTTGCGAATTTTATTTAGATATATCTGATTACCATCACGAAGGCGATAACAATGAATAACTCTCCCCGCTACCCACAGCGCGTTCGTAATGATCTGCGCTTCCGTGAACTGACTGTACTGCGTGTTGAGCGCATCAGCGCCGGTTTTCAGCGCATTGTCCTCGGCGGCGAGGCACTGGACGGTTTTACGTCGCGCGGTTTTGACGATCACAGCAAACTCTTCTTTCCTCAACCTGACGCTCACTTTGTACCGCCAACGGTAACAGAAGAGGGTATCGTCTGGCCGGAAGGGTCACGCCCGCCGTCGCGCGACTATACGCCACTGTATGATGAGCAGCGCCATGAACTGGCGATCGATTTTTTTATTCATGACGGCGGTGTCGCCAGCGGCTGGGCGATGCAGGCGCAACCGGGCGATAAACTCACAGTAGCCGGACCGCGTGGTTCGCTGGTGGTGCCGGAAGATTACGCGTATCAGCTGTATGTCTGTGATGAATCCGGAATGCCCGCACTGCGCCGCCGCCTGGAAACGTTGAGCAAACTTGCCGTTAAACCGCAAGTTACCGCGCTGGTCAGCGTGCGGGATAACGCCTGTCAGGATTATCTCGCGCACCTTGACGGTTTTAACATCGAGTGGCTGGCGCATGATGAGCAGGCGGTGGACGCGCGTCTGGCGCAGCTGGAAATTCCTGCCGATGATTATTTCATCTGGATAACCGGCGAAGGCAAAGTGGTTAAGAATTTAAGCCGCCGCTTTGAAGCAGAACAATATGACCCACAGCGGGTACGTGCAGCAGCTTACTGGCACGCAAAGTAATTGATATATGAAAAAAGGCTGACGATTTCTCGTCAGCCTTTGCGGTATCTGGTGGCCCCTGCTGGACTTGAACCAGCGACCAAGCGATTATGAGTCGCCTGCTCTAACCACTGAGCTAAGGGGCCATGGTAGCGGATTATAAAGTAACTCCGCGCCGCGATCCAGCCATTAGCGCGCGGCTGCTGTTTTTATAAACAACGTGTTTTCAATTCGTTATACTTCCTGCGGGTTGTGTTGTTCAGGAGTTAATATGGTTGACGATATTCTTGCGCCAGGATTGCGTGTGGTGTTTTGTGGCATCAATCCGGGCCTTTCTTCCGCAGAGTCTGGCTTTCCGTTTGCCCATCCGGCAAATCGCTTCTGGAAGGTGATTTATCAGGCCGGATTTACCGACCGTCAGTTGAAGCCACAGGAAGCGCAGCATCTGCTGGATTATCGTTGCGGTGTTACCAAACTGGTAGATCGTCCAACGGTGCAAGCCAATGAAGTTTCAAAGCAGGAGTTGCACGCAGGCGGGCGCAAGCTGATTGAAAAAATTGAAGATTATCAGCCGCAAGCGTTGGCGATTCTGGGCAAACAAGCATATGAACAGGGATTCAGCCAGCGCGGTGCACAATGGGGGAAACAAACGCTCACCATTGGTTCGACGCAGATTTGGGTGTTGCCGAATCCCAGCGGTTTAAGCCGCGTTTCACTGGAGAAACTGGTTGAGGCGTATCGGGAACTGGATCAGGCGCTGGTCGTGCGTGGGCGATAAAAACGCCACCGAAAAGGTGGCGTTTGTGCAGAGGGATAAGTGCCGGATGCGGCGTAAACGCCTATCCGGCTTACCGATTAATCGTCCAGGAAGCTACGCAGTACTTCAGAACGGCTTGGGTGACGCAGTTTACGCAGCGCCTTCGCTTCGATCTGACGGATACGTTCACGGGTAACGTCGAACTGTTTACCCACTTCTTCCAGCGTGTGGTCGGTGTTCATGTCGATACCGAAACGCATACGCAGAACTTTCGCTTCACGCGCGGTCAGCCCAGCCAGCACGTCGTGCGTTGCCGCACGCAGGCTTTCGGTGGTCGCAGAATCCAGCGGCAGCTCGAGGGTGGTATCCTCGATGAAATCCCCCAGATGCGAATCTTCATCATCACCGATCGGCGTTTCCATGGAAATTGGCTCTTTGGCGATCTTCAGCACTTTGCGGATTTTGTCTTCCGGCATCAGCATACGTTCAGCCAGTTCTTCCGGCGTCGGTTCACGACCCATTTCTTGCAGCATCTGGCGAGAAATACGGTTGAGCTTGTTGATAGTCTCAATCATATGCACCGGAATACGGATGGTGCGCGCCTGATCCGCGATAGAACGGGTGATCGCCTGACGGATCCACCAGGTTGCGTAGGTGGAGAACTTGTAACCACGGCGGTATTCGAATTTATCAACCGCTTTCATCAGACCGATGTTGCCTTCCTGAATCAGGTCAAGGAACTGCAGACCACGGTTGGTGTATTTCTTGGCGATAGAAATAACCAGACGTAAGTTCGCTTCAACCATCTCTTTCTTCGCACGGCGGGCTTTCGCTTCGCCGATGGACATACGACGGTTGATATCTTTAACCTGCTCGATGGTCAGGCCGGTTTCTTCTTCAATCTGCTGCAGTTTCTGCAGGGCGCGATGCACTTCTTCAGAGACATCGTGCAGTTTTTCCGACCACGGCTTGTTCATCGCAATTGCCGCGTTGAACCAGGTATCGCTGGTTTCGTTGCCGGTAAACAGGGTGATGAAGTTTTTCTTCGGCATTTTGCACTGCTCAACGCAGAGCTTCATGATCAGACGTTCTTGTGTACGAACGCGATCCATCATGACGCGCATACTATTGACCAGGTAGTCAAACTGCTTCGGCACCAGGCGGAACTGTTTGAATACTTCAGACAGTTTCAGGATCTCTTCCTGAGCGGCAGCGTGGCTGCGGCCTTTCGCTTTAATGGTGTCACGCGTTACAACGTACTGAGCGCGCAGTTCAGCAAATTTTTCGCGAGCCAGCTCCGGGTCGATGCTGTTGTCATCGTCGGCACTGTCGTCGTCGGCATCTTCTTCGTCTTCATCTTCGTCATCGTCCAGATCTTCCTGGGAAAGCTCAGAACCGACGTGAGTGGCGGTTGGTGCCAGATCTTCTTCTGCGTTCGGGTCAACAAAGCCAGTGATCAGATCGGACAGACGCGCTTCTTCTGCTTCAACACGATCATACTGTTCCAGCAGATAGGTGATCGCTTCCGGATATTCAGCAACGGAGCATTGAACCTGGTTGATCCCGTCTTCGATGCGTTTAGCGATGTCAATTTCGCCTTCGCGGGTCAACAGTTCAACGGTGCCCATTTCACGCATGTACATGCGTACCGGGTCAGTCGTGCGCCCGATTTCAGATTCCACGCTGGAAAGCACCTGCGCGGCGGCTTCGGCAGCATCTTCGTCTGCTGTGTTTTCAGCCAGCATCAGGTCATCGGCATCCGGCGCTTCTTCCATCACCTGAATGCCCATGTCATTGATCATTTGGATGATGTCTTCGATCTGATCGGAATCGACGATATCTTCCGGCAGATGGTCATTGACCTCGGCATAGGTCAGATAGCCTTGCTCCTTACCACGGGTGACAAGAAGTTTCAGCTGTGACTGCGGGTTTTGCTCCATAAGACGGTATCCACACTTATTTCATGAGGTTGGTGTTGGGCGATTGACCGGATATCATTCAGACGTTAATACTGAAATCCAACGGTTATTTACCGCCAACGATAATTACGAGGGCGTACTTATATCATTGCCGCTGCCTCTCAGTGCGGCTGTCGGGGGCTTCCCGATCGCTATTCGGCACTTAAGCCGTTAAATCACTTTTTCGCCAGTTCCTGGTTTAATGTCCAGAGTTCCAGGCGTTCTTCATTACTTAAACCATGGGTGCGCTCACGAGCGATTAACTCTTCCTGGCGCAGTTCAAGCAACGAATCAAACATATGGTTGAGTGAGTCGGTGAAGGTTTGCTCAGCAATATTCTTATCTGCTATATCGTCCCACATCGACAGTTTTTCAAGGGTGGCAGCATTATTTGTACCACGATAGTGCTCTAAAAGTTGCCCGGTGGTCAGACCTGGCTGAGAGAGACAAGTGTTGACCAGTTCTCTGAATAAGCCAAGTCCAGGAAGCTTATTTTGATCCAGATTCTCAAGCGGCGGGACTAACGTCGCTAATTCTGGATTTTGCACCAGCAACCCTATAAGTATACGCATGGTCGTGCGTTTTAGCTGCGGAACAGGACGAGAAACGCCGTTCTCTGCTGCTTTCGGCATTAATCGTTCAAGCTGGCTGTCATCAAGTATGCCTAACTTGTTGCCTAATTCCTGACGAAGATAGATGCGCAGCGTTTCTCCTGGCACCTGAGAAATCAGTGGCAGCGCCAGCGTACTTAAACGTGCGCGCCCGTCAGGGGTACTCAGGTCAACCTGCGGCATCAGGCTGTTAAACAGAAACGCGGAGAGCGGCATTGCCTGCTCCATTCGCGCTTCAAACGCCTCTTTACCCTCTTTGCGCACCAGTGTGTCTGGGTCTTCGCCATCGGGTAAAAACATAAAGCGTAACTGACGGCCGTCTGTCATATAAGGCAGCGCAGTTTCCAGCGCCCGCCAGGCGGCATCGCGACCTGCACGGTCGCCGTCATAACAGCAAATGACATTGTTGGTCGCGCGGAACAATAACTGAATGTGATCGGCAGTGGTTGACGTACCCAGCGATGCAACGGCGTAATTAATACCGTATTGCGCCAGAGCCACCACGTCCATATAGCCTTCGACCACCAACAGACGCTGGGGTTCAGCGTTATCCTGCTGCGCTTCATAAAGACCGTAAAGCTGGCGGCCTTTATGAAAAATATCAGTTTCCGGCGAGTTCAGGTATTTTGGGGTATCGTTGCCCAGCACGCGCCCGCCAAAACCAATCACCCGACCGCGCTTATCGCGAATAGGGAACATCACCCGCTCGCGGAAACGATCGTAACTGCGACCCTGATCGTTGGTGACCAACATGCCCGCATCAATCAATGACTGGCGATTTTCTGGATTGCCGCCAAACCGTTTCAGGACGTTGTCCCAGCCGGGGGGCGCAAAACCAATCGCAAAGCGGGCGATGACCTCGTGGCTTAATCCGCGTTTTTCCAGATACTGGCGCGCAGATGTGGCAACAGGTTGTTGTAAAGATTGTTGGTAAAACGTATTCAGACCGTCCATCAACTGATAAAGCGTTTGCCGTTGATGGCGCTCTATCTGGCTGGGGCCGCTGCCTGCTTCAAATGGCACTTCAAGATTGTGCATTGCTGCCAACTCTTCGACCGTTTCGACGAACTCAAGCTTGTCGTAGTTCATCAGAAAGTCGATCGCGTTGCCGTGCGCGCCACATCCAAAGCAGTGGTAAAACTGTTTCTCACCGTTGACGGTGAATGACGGGGTTTTCTCGTTGTGGAATGGACAACACGCGTGAAAATTCTTGCCCTGCTTTTTCAGCTTCACACGGGCATCGATCAGATCGACGATGTCAGTGCGTGCCAGCAGATCATTAATGAATACGCGTGGGATTCGTCCAGCCATAGGCCCCGATTTTTAGCAATTCATAAACGAAAATAAGCCGCGCATTCCTTTCGGAAGCACGGCCTTACAACTACAACTCGGTCTGATCGGAGAGCAACGCTCTCAGGGAATTAGTACAGACGAGTACGGCGTGCGTTTTCGCGAGCCAGTTTCTTCGCGTGACGTTTCACTGCAGAAGCTTTAGCGCGCTTACGTTCGGTAGTCGGTTTTTCATAGAACTCACGACGACGAACTTCCGCCAGAACACCTGCTTTTTCGCAGGAACGCTTGAAGCGACGCAGAGCTACGTCGAACGGCTCGTTTTCACGTACTTTAATTACCGGCATGTGCCTCTCACCTTTGATTAATTCGGTTTGCCGCTGGCATCAACGCCAGCTTATTTCAAAATGGTGCGGAATTTTACTGCAATTGCTGCTGCTTTGTAAAGCACCGCGACCTCTTTTGAAAGGGACTTTTATAAGGGTGAGGAGTATACACGAGGCTTTCTCCAGGGGCGAACAAAGTTTTACATCAACCCGCATTGGTCCTACACTGCGCGGTAATAAAGCGAGGTAAAACAAGTCATGCGTGTACTGGGTATTGAAACTTCCTGCGATGAAACCGGCATCGCCATTTACGACGATGAAAAAGGTTTGTTAGCCAACCAATTGTATAGTCAGGTGAAATTACACGCTGACTACGGCGGCGTGGTGCCTGAGCTGGCCTCCCGCGATCACGTGCGTAAAACCGTACCGTTGATCCAGGCGGCGCTGAAAGAGTCTGGTTTGACGGCAAAAGATATTGATGCCGTGGCCTATACCGCAGGCCCAGGATTAGTCGGCGCGCTGCTGGTTGGTGCGACCGTGGGACGTTCTCTGGCGTTTGCCTGGAACGTTCCGGCGATTCCGGTGCACCATATGGAAGGGCATCTGTTAGCACCGATGCTGGAAGATAACCCGCCGGAATTTCCGTTTGTCGCATTGCTGGTTTCCGGCGGTCATACGCAGTTAATCAGCGTTACCGGCATTGGTCAGTATGAGCTGCTCGGCGAGTCCATTGATGATGCCGCTGGTGAAGCGTTTGATAAAACCGCGAAGCTGCTGGGGCTGGATTATCCAGGCGGGCCGCTGCTGTCGAAAATGGCGGCTCAGGGTACTGCCGGGCGCTTTGTCTTCCCGCGTCCGATGACCGACCGTCCGGGGCTGGATTTCAGCTTTTCTGGTCTGAAAACCTTCGCCGCGAACACGATTCGTGATAACGGCACCGACGACCAGACGCGTGCTGATATCGCCCGCGCTTTTGAAGATGCGGTGGTCGATACGCTGATGATTAAGTGTAAGCGTGCGCTGGATCAGACGGGCTTTAAGCGACTGGTAATGGCAGGCGGCGTGAGTGCTAACCGCACGCTGCGGGCGAAACTGGCGGAAATGATGAAAAAGCGTCGCGGCGAAGTGTTCTACGCGCGTCCGGAATTTTGTACTGATAACGGCGCGATGATCGCCTATGCCGGAATGGTGCGGTTTAAAGCAGGCGCGACGGCGGATCTCGGCGTTAGCGTGCGTCCGCGCTGGCCGCTGGCGGAGTTACCCGCTGCGTAAAACTATTGGGTGCCGGAGAGCAATTTCCGGCACCGTCCTCACTTAAAGCAACACCACGGGCATCCACAGTAAGCCGGTAATCACCAGCAACACGAGGAATATCAGCCCAAAAATCGCCCCCAGTCGCCAGTAATCCACCGTTGGCAGATAACCACTACCGTAGTAAATCGGACTGGGCCCGGTGGCGTATGGCGTAAGAATGCTCCCCAGACCAATTGCCGCGCCAACCATCAGGCAGAACACCGGCAGCGGGATTTCCGGCATCGCCAGCGCGGCGGCAATCATCATCGGCGCGAGAGCGGAGGTATACGCCGTGGCGCTGGCAAAAAAGTAGCGCAGCAGATAAAACACCACAATCAACGCCATCATCACCATCGTCGGCGAATAACCACTTAAGCTGCCTGCTAACAGTTTGCCAAACCAGCTAATAAAACCGGTGTTGTTGAGTCCGGTGGCGAGGGTGATTAGCGAGGCCAGCCAGAAGAAAACGTTCCACGCTGCTTTATTACTGACAATATCGTCCCAGCTGATAATGCGCAGAAGCAGCATCAGTGCCACCACGCTGTAACCGACCATCGCAGCATCGATATAATCACCGCCGAAAATCCACAGCACCAGCGCGCCCACCATCAGCCCCAGCATCCGTTTTTCACGCGAACAGAGTGGCCCCATCGCTTGCAGTTCCGTCTCTGCCCAACGCGGCACCTGATCACCAGACTTCAGTACCGGTGGGTATAGCACGTAAGCCAGCCAGGGAACCAGCAGAACCAGTAAAATACTGAGCGGCAACATCCCGAGGAACCAGTCGCCCCAACTCAGCGTGGCGTGAGATGCGCTTTTCATCAGTCCAATTAGCAGCAAGTTAGGTGCCATCGCCGTCAGGAAAATGGCGCTGGTCACGCAGTCGGCAACAATCCCCATCCACATGATGTAGGAGCCAATGCTGCGCGAACTGCTGTCGTTCGGCTGTGATTGATAGAGCGGCGGCAGGTTACGGATGATGGGATAGATAATCCCCGCACCGCGCGCTGAGTTGGAAGGTGTTACAGGTGCCAGGATCAGCTCGGAGAACATCACCGCATAGCCGAGAAACAGTGTGCGATGCCCCATCTTTTTCACCAGAATCAGCGCGATGCGACGTCCAAGTCCGGTTTTTTCATAGCCAGTGCCAAACATAAAGGCGGCGAAAATCAGCCAGATAACCGAATTAGAAAAACCGGAAACCGCCCAGGAGAGGGATTTAGCGGTGAATTTAAAGCCTGGCTGGGCGAGCTGTTCGGGGCTAAACAGCAGCCAGGGCGAGAGAATGGCGATGATGGAGATACCCACCATCGCCACCACGGCACCCGGCACCGGTTCGAGGATCAGTCCAACGATCACGCCAGTAAAAACAGCAAAGTAGAGCCATGTATGACTCTC
This sequence comes from Escherichia sp. Marseille-Q3837, assembly GCF_916618735.1. Classification (NCBI taxonomy): domain Bacteria; kingdom Pseudomonadati; phylum Pseudomonadota; class Gammaproteobacteria; order Enterobacterales; family Enterobacteriaceae; genus Escherichia; species Escherichia sp. Marseille-Q3837. The sequence goes on from NZ_CAKAKC010000001.1 coordinate 1,626,277, forward strand.
CAGCCCTGCGGGAACCGGAAGTAGAGCAATAATGGCGATGACCGCCAGCGGCGCAAGGTATCGCCACCATTCAGTGGAAGGTTTCATCGTGTTATGCCTGCGAAAAAGGAGAGGGGGCGAACCTCTCCGTGAGGGTTATTTGATGTAGTGGACGTGCTCGCAGATCTCTTCCACGATGGGATCGCGGCGTTCGGCGAACAGCTTTTTGTTTTCGGCTATCAGGTTGTTGCCGTGGGTATCAATAGAGACAATCAGCGGGCCGAACTCTTTGACCCGGCAGACCCACAGTGACTCCGGCATCCCGAGTTCTGTCCAGTGCACTTCTTCAATCTCTTCCACCTGGGTTGCCGCCAGCACCGCGCAGCCTGCCGGGAAAATTACATGCAGCGCCTTGAATTTCTGACAGCCTTCTTCGGTCAGCGGCCCCATTCCGCCTTTGCCGACCACCAGTTTCACGCCGGTCTGCTCGATAAATTCACGTTCAAAACTTTCCATCCGCATACTGGTTGTTGGGCCGACGGAGACCATCTCCCATTTGTCGCCGTTTTTGCGCACGATGGGGCCTGCGTGGAAAATCGCTTTGCCGTTGAGATCGTAAGGGATCGGACGTTTCAGTTCGATCAGGCGGCGGTGACAAACGTCGCGGCAAGTCACCAGCGTACCGGTCAGGTAGATCACATCGCCGACGCGAATATCTTGCAGATCTTCAGCTTTGATCGGGGTTGTCAGGATCTTTTTCATAACGCGCTCCGGGTGTGAGAAAGGTTTTCAAAGGAGAGATCGGCATGAACCAGCAGCGTACCGCGACGATGCGCCCAGCAGCCGGTAGAGACAGCGACGCCGATGGTAGACGGATGGCGAGCGGCAGATTCGATATGTACGCCCATCACTGAACTGTTGCCAGTCAGCCCTTGTGGGCCAATTCCCAGACGGTTGAGTCCTTCCTCCAGGCGTAGCTCCAGCTCTGCCGCTTTCGGATTGGGATGGCGGCTGCCAATCGGGCGCAAAATGGCTTTACGTGAGAGCACGGCGGCGGTTTCCACCGAGGTGGCGATGCCTACACCTACCAGTACCGGTGGACAGGCGTTTACGGCGAGGGTGGAGATATTTTCGAAGACGAATTTCACCACGCCTTCGTAGCCTTCCGATGGCATTAACACTTTTGAGCGGCCAGGTAGCGTGCAGCCGCCGCCAGCCATGTAAACTTCGATTTCCGCGTCGTCACCGTCGGGGACGATATCCCAGGTAACCCACGGTACGCCGCTACCGGTATTTTTGCCGGTGTTCACTTCGTCAAAAATTTCCACCGCGTTGTGGCGCAGTGGCGCTTTGACGGTCGCCTCTTCCACGGCTTGCTTAAGAATGCTTTGCAGTTCGCCAAGCAGCGGGAAACGGGAACCGACCTTAACAAAAAACATGATTTCGCCGGTGTCCTGACAGGCCGGGCGATTCAGGTCGATCGCTTTTTGCATGTTATCGAACATCGTGTGGTAGATGATTTTCCCCATCGACGACGTTTCGGCGTCCCGAAGCTGTTTTAGTTTATCCACTACGTCATCAGGCATTCGGGTAGAAATCATGGCGGTAAAGTTAGCGACAATATCCGTCAACTTATTCACTGCCTGTTGTTTATTACATTCGCTCATCATGGCAACTCCAGTTTTTCTATTTGTCTGGAAAAATTCACCACCACAAACTACCACTAAAAATGTGGTTTTATATTTCTTGCCGCCGTGAAAATGTAATTAACAGTTCGTGAATCAACACGAAAATAAGAATGAATATTGCGCCAGAGCAGGGAATGGAAATGTTTTGCGAAATACACTGAGCCAGTCAAAATTGCGGATAGTTAACGATGCTGAATAGCTGGCCTTTAGCCAAAGACTTGCAGGTACTGGTAGAAATCGTCCATAGCGGCAGTTTTAGTGCCGCAGCGGCGACGCTTGGGCAGACGCCCGCATTTGTCACCAAACGAATCCAAATCCTTGAAAACACGCTGGCAACGACGCTACTTAACCGCTCCGCTCGCGGCGTGGCACTGACTGAAAGTGGCCAACGTTGTTACGAACATGCGCTGGAAATCCTCACCCAATATCAGCGACTGGTCGATGACGTCACGCAAATCAAAACGCGCCCGGAGGGGATGATTCGTATTGGCTGTAGTTTTGGTTTTGGGCGCAGTTATATTGCACCAGCCATTACCGAACTGATGCGCAATTACCCTGAGTTACAGGTGCATTTTGAATTGTTCGATCGGCAAATTGATTTAGTGCAGGATAATATTGATCTGGATATTCGTATTAATGATGAAATCCCTGATTATTATATTGCGCATCTTTTGACAAAAAATAAAAGAATATTATGCGCAGCACCTGAGTATCTGCAAAAATATTCCCAGCCACAATCCTTACAGGAATTAAGTCGTCATGACTGTCTGGTGACCAAAGAGCGCGATATGACCCACGGAATATGGGAGTTGGGGAACGGTCAGGAGAAAAAATCGGTGAAGGTAAGCGGGCATCTTTCCTCCAACAGCGGTGAGATAGTGCTGCAATGGGCACTGGAAGGTAAAGGGATTATGCTGCGTTCCGAATGGGATGTGCTGCCGTTTCTGGAGAGTGGCAAACTGGTGCGAGTATTGCCGGAATATGCACAAAGCGCCAATATCTGGGCTGTCTATCGGGAGCCACTCTATCGCAGTATGAAGTTGCGCGTCTGCGTAGAGTTTCTGGCGGCGTGGTGCCAGCAACGGCTGGGCAAGCCCGCCGAAGGCTATCAGGTTTTGTAAACCTGCCAGAAATCACTGCGGATCTTTTTCGCGCTTTCTTTTAAATTTCGTCCAGATTTTTGTCTCCTGGCGACGCCACAGACGCTGGATGTTGTCATGATGACGCAGCAGGATCAGGCAAGAGAGCATAGAAACCGGAAAGGTGAATTGTGGCTTAAACCACCAGACATAAAACGGAGCAATCAGTGCGCTGACAATCGCTCCCAGCGACGAATAACCGCTGAGTAAAATGGTTAACAGCCAGGTTCCCGCCATCACACCCGTTAAATCCCAGCCAATTGGTGCGATTGCGCCAAAAGCGGTGGCAACGCCTTTTCCCCCTTTAAAACCGAAGAAAACCGGCCAGATGTGTCCAAGACAGGCGGCGATGGCAATTAAGCCTAGCCAGAAGGGGCTGACACCTAATTCATACGCGCCCCAGACGGGTAACATTCCTTTCAGAACGTCGAAAATCAGCACTGCTACGGCTGCTCCCTTGCCACCGATACGTAACACATTGGTGGCGCCGGGATTGCCGGAGCCGCTGGTTCGCGGATCGGGCAGCCCACACAAGCGGCAAACCAGAATGGCACTGGAAATGGAGCCGCAGAGGTACGCGATGAGGATCATTCCAGGCGCGATTGCACTCATAAGCTGTTCCGTTTTGAAAATTCGTGTTCAACGATGAATCTGTGGATAATACGCACATTTCGCCGGAAGTGGTATCCGGTTAGCCAAAAAGCAGGCAGGACGTGATGGATATTGTATTTATAGAGCAACTTTCGGTAATCACCACTATTGGTGTTTACGACTGGGAACAGACGATCGAACAGAAGTTGGTGTTCGATATCGAAATGGCGTGGGATAACCGTAAAGCGGCGAAAAGCGATGATGTGGCGGATTGTCTCAGCTACGCTGACATTGCCGAAACGGTGGTCAGCCACGTCGAGGGCGCGCGTTTTGCACTGGTGGAACGCGTGGCGGAAGAGGTGGCGGAGCTGCTGTTGACTCGCTTTAACTCGCCGTGGGTGCGTATCAAACTCAGCAAGCCAGGCGCAGTGGCGCGTGCGGCGAATGTTGGCGTCATCATTGAGCGTGGCAATAATCTGAAAGAAAATAATTAATTTTACAGCTGTTAAACCAAACGGTTATAACCTGGTCATACTGCAGTAGTTCGGACAAGCGGTACATTTTTATAATTTAGGGGTTTATTGATGAGCGATATGCACTCGCTGCTGATAGCGGCAATATTGGGTGTGGTCGAAGGATTGACAGAATTTCTGCCGGTATCCAGCACGGGCCATATGATTATTGTCGGTCATTTGTTGGGATTTGAGGGCGACACGGCGAAAACCTTTGAAGTCGTGATCCAGTTAGGATCAATTCTGGCGGTAGTAGTGATGTTCTGGCGGCGTCTGTTTGGCCTGATTGGCATTCACTTTGGGCGTCCGTTGCAGCACGAAGGAGAAAGCAAAGGTCGGTTAACGCTGATCCACATTTTGCTGGGGATGATCCCGGCGGTGGTACTGGGGCTATTGTTCCACGATACGATTAAGTCGTTGTTTAACCCGATAAATGTGATGTATGCGCTGGTTGTTGGCGGTCTGTTGCTGATTGCCGCTGAATGCCTGAAGCCGAAAGAGCCGCGTGCGCCGGGTCTGGATGATATGACGTATCGTCAGGCGTTTATGATTGGCTGTTTCCAGTGTCTGGCGCTGTGGCCGGGTTTCTCCCGTTCCGGGGCGACCATTTCAGGTGGGATGCTGATGGGGGTGAGCCGTTACGCTGCTTCCGAGTTCTCGTTCCTGCTGGCGGTGCCGATGATGATGGGCGCAACGGCGCTCGATCTCTACAAAAGCTGGGGCTTCCTGACAACCGGCGATATCCCGATGTTTGCCGTTGGGTTTATCACCGCCTTCGTAGTGGCACTGATTGCGATTAAAACCTTCCTGCAACTGATTAAGCGCATTTCGTTTATCCCGTTCGCCATTTATCGCTTTATTGTGGCGGCTGCGGTGTACGTTGTGTTCTTTTGATTGAGAAAAGGTTCGGGAGCAGGCTTGGTTTTCTCCCTCGCTCTGTAGGGAGAAGGCCGGGGTGAGGGTGATTGTTCGCACCGGTGCTGGTCTGTTCCCCTCACCCTAACCCTCTCCCCGAAGGGGCGAGGGGACGGTTCGTGCTAACGTTTAGTTTTATACTCATTCAGGCTTTGGGCAACGTTGTTCCTTCCAGCTGGCTACCGCCGCAATCCTCCGTCGGGTCAGCTCCTCGCGAATCTCCACACCTTTAAATCCTGCTTCAACGACGGCTTTTGTCGGCACTGACTGTGCCACTTCCCAGGCTTCGCGCAACCAGCGGCCTTGTGGGTAGTCTGCCGCTTCAAAGCCGGTTCTGCCGCGCACGTCAGCCTCGCTGGTCAGCGCCAGTTGCTCGACACGCTGCGGTTTACGCCAGGCGTCAATGGAATCAAATAATTTGACGATGGTTTTTGGGTTCAGCATTGGGAAGGTGTGGATGAGATCGTGAAACTCAGCCACCAGTCTGGCTAAATCGCGAATTTCATTTGGCACGCGCAGACGCTGGCATAGTTGTTCCACTAACTTAACACCCGCCGGGCCATGACCATGATGACGCGGCCAGAGTTCTGGCGGCGTCAGTCCTTTACCGAGATCGTGGCATAAAGTTGCGAAACGGACATCGACCTGCGGACTCAGCATCGCCGCCATTGAGAGCGTCATTAAGGTATGAATACCCGTGTCGATTTCCGGATGCCACTTGGCAGGGGCCGGAACGCCAAACAGTGCGTTAATTTCCGGGAATAAAACGCGAAGTGCGCCGCAATCGCGCAGTACCTGGAAGAACACCTGTGGATTGCGGGTGGTGAGGGCGCTTTCCGTCTCTTTCCATACCCGTTCAGGCGTCAGGTGTTCCAGTTCACCCGCATGGGTCATCTCGCGCATCAGCGTCAGAGTTTCATCGGCAATACGAAAACCGAGGTGGGCATAACGCGCAGCAAAACGCGCCACGCGCAGTACGCGTAACGGATCTTCGCCAAAAGCGGGGGAAACATGGCGCAACAGACGATTTTGCAGATCGCCCAGACCGTTGTACGGGTCGATAATCTCGCCGTTATCGTCCTGGGCCAGCGCATTAATGGTCAGATCGCGACGCTTAAGATCATCTTCCAGCGTGACATCCGGTGCGGCATAGCAGGTAAAACCGGTGTAACCGGAACCGGATTTCCGTTCGGTACGTGCCAGCGCATACTCTTCATGCGTTTGCGGATGCAGAAAAACAGGAAAATCGCGGCCTACCTGCTGGTAGCCCGCGTCGAGCATCTCCTGTGGCGTACTGCCGACCACCACCCAATCTCTGTCTTTGACCGGTAGCCCTAACAATGCATCCCGAACCGCACCACCGACCAGATAAATCTTCACGCCATCTTCCCTTCGTCAAATACACAATTCCTAATAATAAGACAGTGCAACGAAGAAGGCGATTTAGTTCATCCAGCGATCTTTACGTTTGCGCGTTGGGATCAGGTGCGGCAATACCAGACCGAGCAGCAAGCCAAGTCCCAGCACGCCGCCACCATACATAAACCACTGCATGATGATGGTGCGCTGTTTGTCATCCAGCTGAACGCTGGCGGCATCGACTTTTTTCTGCGCGACAATCAGTTCGTTTTTCAGCTTCTGATTTTCTTCTTTTAACCCGTTGATCACACTGTCGCTCTGCGCCACTTTTTGCTGCATTTCTGCGGTGCGCTGATTCCAGGTGTTATCGATATTGGTGAGCTTATCGGTCAGGGTTCTGACCTGATTTTCCAGATCTGGCACTCGGGAGCGCAGGCTTGGCTCAGTACTCAGTTGTTTCAACGGGATCCAGGCGGTACGGCCGGAGCTGTCTTTCACCTGGGCATAATTGGTGTTGGCGTCAGTTTGTAATAATGTCACTTCTTCACCGGCGTTCACGGTGCCCACGAGGCGATAATGATCTCCCGGACCACTGCGAACCCAGGTATTCAGTTCGTCAGAAACATAGCGTTTTTCTTCCGCGTGAGAGACGGCAGTGGCGCTAAGCGCGAGTAAAGTTAGTGCGATCAGGCGTAATTTTGGCATCAGGCTGTCGTTATTGTCATGGAAAGTGGAACGATAGTAGTGGCATCAGTGTTGCTGCGCAAAGCATTCGGTATCAATCAGAATCCTCTGTGTCAGCTTTTGCCACTGTCTCAAACTTTTACGCCCGTCAAAATGCTCGTTGCATGGCAATTTGGCGCAAAATACTATCTACTGACAAAAAAGATCGCATTTAGTTCGCCGTTCATCGTCACTTATGTGACATAACCGATAAGTAAAGGCCATGGCTCAGGAAATCGAATTAAAGTTTATTGTTAATCACAGTGCCGTTGAGGCGTTGCGTGACCATCTCAATACGCTGGGCGGCGAGCATCATGATCCCGTGCAGTTACTGAACATTTACTACGAAACGCCGGATAACTGGTTGCGTGGGCACGACATGGGGCTGCGTATTCGTGGCGAAAACGGTCGCTATGAGATGACCATGAAAGTTGCCGGACGGGTAACGGGCGGATTGCACCAGCGCCCGGAATATAACGTGGCGTTGAGTGAACCGACGCTCGATCTGGCGCAGTTACCGACGGAAGTCTGGCCAAACGGTGAGTTACCTGCCGATCTCGCGTCCCGCGTGCAGCCGCTGTTCAGCACCGATTTTTATCGCGAAAAATGGCTGGTGGAGGTCGATGGCAGCCAGATTGAAATCGCTCTCGATCAGGGCGAGGTGAAAGCCGGTGAATTTGCTGAACCTATCTGTGAGCTGGAACTGGAGCTGCTTAGCGGTGAAACGCGCGCGGTGCTGAAACTGGCGAACCAACTGGTATCGCAAACCGGATTACGCCAGGGCAGCCTGAGTAAAGCAGCGCGTGGCTATCATCTGGCGCAGGGCAATCCCACGCGTGAAATCAAACCCACCACCATTCTGCATGTTGCGGCAAAAGCCGATGTGGAACAGGGGCTGGAAGCGGCGCTGGAGCTGGCGTTAGCGCAATGGCAATATCATGAAGAGCTGTGGGTGCGCGGCAACGATGCGGCGAAAGAGCAGGTGCTGGCAGCCATCGGTCTTGTTCGCCATACGCTGATGCTGTTCGGTGGTATTGTGCCAAGAAAAGCGAGCACTCACTTACGTGACCTGCTGACCCAATGCGAGGCGACCATTGCTTCTGCGGTTTCTGCCGTGACGGCGGTCTACTCTACCGAAACGGCAATGGCGAAGCTGGCGTTGACCGAATGGCTGGTCAGCAAAGCCTGGCAGCCGTTTTTAGATGCCAAAGCGCAGGGCAAAATGAGCGACTCCTTTAAACGCTTTGCCGATATCCATCTTTCCCGCCATGCCGCTGAACTGAAAAGCGTTTTTTGCCAACCGTTAGGCGATCGCTACCGTGACCAGTTACCACGTCTGACGCGTGATATTGACTCAATACTGTTGCTGGCGGGTTACTACGATCCTCTCGTTACGCAAGACTGGCTGGAGAACTGGCAGGGACTGCGTCACGCCATTGCGACCGGGCAACGCATTGAAATTGAACATTTCCGTAATGAGGCAAACAATCAGGAACCGTTCTGGTTGCACAGCGGAAAACGTTAATCAGGCAAGGATAAAATCGCTTATGAAGCCGCTCTCTTCACCGTTACAGCAGTACTGGCAGACCGTTGTTGAGCGGCTGCCAGCGCCTTTAGCCGAGGAATCACTTAGCACACAGGCGAAGTCAGTACTTACTTTTAGTGATTTTGTGCAGGACAGCGTAATTGCGCATCCAGAGTGGCTAACGGAACTGGAAAGCCAGTCGCCGCAGGCCGACGAATGGCAGCATTACGCTGCATGGTTGCAGAAGGCGCTCAGTGATGTAAGCGATGAAGTCAGTTTAATGCGCGAGCTGCGTCTGTTCCGGCGGCGCATTATGGTGCGCATCGCCTGGGCGCAAACTCTGGCGCTGGTGACTGAAGAGAGCATTTTACAGCAGCTCAGCCATCTGGCGGAGACGCTGATTGTCGCAGCGCGTGACTGGCTATATGAAGCCTGCTGTCGCGAGTGGGGAACGCCGTGCAATGCGCAGGGCGAAGCGCAACCGCTGCTGATTTTAGGCATGGGTAAGCTGGGCGGTGGGGAACTGAATTTCTCCTCAGATATCGATCTGATTTTTGCCTGGCCGGAACATGGCTGTACGCAGGGCGGACGCCGCGAACTGGATAACGCTCAGTTCTTTACCCGCATGGGCCAGCGGCTGATTAAAGTGTTGGATCAACCGACGCAAGATGGCTTTGTCTATCGCGTGGATATGCGTCTGCGTCCGTTTGGCGAAAGCGGCCCGCTGGTGTTGAGTTTTGCGGCGCTGGAAGATTATTACCAGGAGCAGGGGCGCGACTGGGAGCGTTATGCGATGGTCAAGGCGCGGATTATGGGCGATAGCGATGGCGTCTATGCTAACGAATTGCGTGCGATGCTGCGTCCGTTTGTTTTCCGCCGTTACATCGATTTCAGCGTCATCCAGTCGCTGCGCAACATGAAAGGGATGATTGCCCGTGAAGTGCGTCGACGCGGTTTGACCGACAACATCAAACTTGGCGCGGGCGGTATTCGCGAAATTGAATTTATCGTCCAGGTGTTCCAGCTCATTCGCGGCGGACGTGAACCGTCGCTGCAATCGCGCTCTTTACTGCCGACACTCAGCGCCATTGCCGCACTGCATCTGCTTTCTGAAAATGACGCCGAACAATTGCGAGTGGCATATCTGTTCCTGCGGCGTCTGGAAAACCTGCTGCAAAGCATTAACGACGAACAAACCCAGACGCTTCCCGCTGATGAGCTTAACCGTGCGCGGCTGGCGTGGGCGATGGACTTCGCTGACTGGTCGCAATTGACCGGGGCGTTGACCGGACATATGACCAATGTGCGCCGGGTATTTAATGAACTGATTGGCGACGATGAAAGCGAAACTCAGGAAGAGTCGCTGTCGGAACAGTGGCGTGAGCTGTGGCAGGATGCGTTGCAGGAAGATGACACCACGCCAGTGCTGGCGCATCTTAGCGAGGATGATCGCAAACAGGTGCTAACGCTGATTGCCGATTTCCGCAAAGAGTTGGATAAACGCACCATTGGGCCTCGCGGGCGTCAGGTGCTCGACCATCTGATGCCGCATCTGCTAAGTGATGTCTGTGCGCGTGAAGACGCTGCTGTCACGCTGTCGCGTATTACCGCCTTGTTGGTGGGGATTGTTACTCGCACCACTTATCTTGAGTTGCTTAGTGAATTTCCGGCGGCACTTAAGCATTTGATTTCTCTGTGTGCCGCATCGCCGATGATTGCCAGCCAACTGGCGCGTTATCCATTATTGCTGGATGAACTGCTCGATCCAAATACCCTCTACCAACCGACGGCGACCGATGCCTACCGTGATGAGTTGCGCCAGTATTTGCTGCGCGTGCCGGAAGATGACGAAGAACAACAGCTTGAGGCGCTACGCCAGTTTAAACAGGCGCAACTGTTACGCATTGCGGCAGCGGATATCGCCGGTACGCTACCGGTGATGAAAGTGAGCGATCACTTAACCTGGCTGGCGGAAGCAATGATAGATGCTGTCGTTCAGCAGGCGTGGGTTCAAATGGTCGCCCGCTACGGTAAGCTGAATCACTTAAACGAACGCGAAGGCCGTGGTTTTGCGGTAGTCGGTTATGGCAAGCTGGGCGGTTGGGAGTTAGGTTACAGTTCCGATCTTGACCTTATCTTCCTCCATGATTGCCCGATGGATGTGATGACCGACGGCGAGCGGGAAATCGATGGGCGGCAATTTTATCTGCGTCTGGCGCAACGCATTATGCATCTGTTTAGTACGCGCACTTCTTCCGGCATTTTGTACGAAGTGGATGCGCGGCTGCGTCCGTCCGGGGCAGCGGGAATGCTGGTGACATCCGCTGAAGCGTTTGCTGATTATCAGAAAAACGAGGCCTGGACGTGGGAACATCAGGCACTGGTTCGTGCGCGTGTGGTATATGGCGATCCACAGCTCACTGCGCACTTTGACGCGGTGCGTCGGGAAATTATGATGCTGCCGCGTGAAAGTAAAACTCTGCAAACGGAAGTACGGGAAATGCGTGAGAAAATGCGCGCTCATCTCGGCAATAAACATCGCGATCGCTTTGATATCAAAGCCGATGAAGGCGGAATTACCGATATCGAATTTATTACTCAATATCTGGTGTTGCGCTACGCTCATGAAAAAACGAAGTTAACGCGCTGGTCAGACAACGTGCGCATTCTGGAACTGCTGGCGCAAAACGACATTATGGAAGAGCAGGAAGCGATGGCGCTGACCCGTGCTTACACCACGCTGCGCGATGAACTTCATCATCTGGCGTTACAGGAATTACCGGGTCATGTGCCGGATGAGTGCTTCACCGCAGAGCGTGAACTGGTGCGGGCAAGCTGGCAGAAGTGGCTGGTGGAAGAATGAAGTGTGATATTATCGCGCGCAAATTTTGAATCTCTCAGGAGACAGGAATGAAAGTAACGCTGCCAGAGTTTGAACGTGCAGGAGTGATGGTGGTTGGTGATGTGATGCTGGATCGTTACTGGTACGGTCCCACCAGCCGTATCTCGCCGGAAGCGCCGGTGCCCGTGGTTAAAGTTAATACCATTGAAGAACGTCCGGGCGGCGCAGCCAACGTGGCGATGAACATCGCTTCTCTTGGTGCTAACGCTCGCCTGGTCGGGTTGACCGGTATTGATGATGCGGCGCGTGCGCTGAGTAAATCACTGGCGGACGTCAACGTAAAATGCGACTTCGTTTCTGTGCCAACGCATCCGACCATCACCAAACTGCGGGTGCTTTCCCGTAACCAACAGTTGATCCGCCTGGATTTCGAAGAAGGTTTCGAAGGTGTTGATCCGCAGCCGCTGCATGAGCGGATTAATCAGGCGCTAAGTTCGATTGGCGCGCTGGTGCTTTCTGACTACGCCAAAGGTGCGCTGGCAAGCGTGCAGCAGATGATCCAACTGGCGCGTAAGGCGGGCGTTCCGGTGCTGATTGATCCAAAAGGCACCGATTTTGAACGTTACCGTGGCGCTACGCTGCTGACGCCAAATCTCTCAGAATTTGAAGCCGTTGTCGGTAAATGTAAGACCGAAGAAGAGATTGTTGAACGTGGCATGAAACTGATTGCCGATTACGAACTTTCTGCGCTGCTGGTGACCCGTTCAGAGCAGGGTATGTCGCTGCTGCAACCGGGTAAAGCGCCGCTGCATATGCCAACCCAGGCGCAGGAAGTGTATGACGTTACCGGTGCGGGTGACACGGTAATTGGTGTACTGGCGGCAACACTGGCGGCGGGTAATTCGCTGGAAGAAGCCTGCTTCTTTGCCAATGCGGCGGCGGGCGTAGTGGTCGGCAAACTGGGAACCTCCACGGTTTCGCCGATTGAGCTGGAAAACGCGGTGCGTGGACGTGCGGACACCGGCTTTGGCGTGATGACCGAAGAGGAACTGAAGCTGGCCGTAGCGGCGGCGCGTAAACGCGGTGAAAAAGTGGTAATGACCAACGGCGTCTTCGACATTCTCCATGCCGGGCATGTCTCCTATCTGGCAAACGCCCGCAAACTGGGTGACCGCCTGATTGTCGCAGTGAACAGCGATGCTTCCACCAAACGACTGAAAGGGGATTCTCGTCCGGTTAACCCGCTCGAACAGCGTATGATTGTGCTGGGCGCACTGGAAGCTGTCGACTGGGTGGTGTCGTTTGAAGAAGACACGCCGCAGCGCCTGATCGCCGGCATCTTGCCAGATCTGCTGGTGAAAGGCGGCGACTATAAACCGGAAGAGATCGCCGGGAGTGAAGAAGTCTGGGCCAACGGCGGTGAAGTGCTGGTGCTCAACTTTGAAGACGGTTGCTCGACGACCAATATCATCAAGAAGATCCAACAGGATAAAAAAGGCTAACCGGAAAGCGGTTCACAGATCTCGTTTCGTACCTGGCAGGCCTATTGACGCTGTTGTTTTTTCAACCTAGAGTAAAGGAACAAGGGTAAGGGTGGATTTCTCCCCCCTCTGATGAGTTGTTAGTAAGTCGGGAAACTTAACAGTAACAACACAACCAGTATGATGACGAACTTCATCATAACCCTTTCCTTCTGTAAGGCTCCTTCCTCGGGAGGGGCTTTCCCGTTTCAGCCCCTTACTGACTCCCCGATTGTTGATGAGCGGCAGACCCCGCGCAATGCTTCCTCTGATGCAGTTTTACCTTCCCCGAGTCGACTCGCAAAACGCTGTAACAAGCTGATCATTTGCACTTTTTAGCGGAACGCAGATATAAAAAATCCCCGGCTTTTTGAGCCAGGGATGTGGATATAAGAAGATTTACTCTACGTTATCTGCGATGGGTATCGATGGAGTCAATGGTGAAGTCAATGCCGCCAGCGAACCGCCTGAAACGCCGATTTCATTGAGGAGAGAGTCAATAAGCGGTGCCTGTGTGCGGTAAGAAAGGGCGGCTGATAACGCCTGTTCTGCCAGATTACCCCCACCAACGCAGCCTGATGTCGCATCACCCGTAGCGCCTCCACGATTCAGTCCATCCACCTGAATTATTTTAATACCGTCGATAGACTTCATCGGTTCTACGGATTTCTCGATTACTGCAGGAAGAGACTGCAACAGCGCCAGCTTGAACTTAAGACTGGTTTGTTCGTCAGAAAGTACGTTGATAGCGTCGTTCAATGCACGTTGTGCTTCCGCTTCCGCCAGGCCTTTTTTACGTGTTGCCTCAGCTAACTCTACGATTGCTGCCGCCTGCATCTCTGCGGCTTCTTTTTCAGCTTTCGCTCGGACGGTCAGTTCGACCGCTTTGGTTTCCGCGTCTTGTGCTGCGGCAATCAGAGCAACCTGCTTGGCACGATCGGCTTCGGCGGTCTGACGAGTTGTTTCCACGTTTTGCTGGGCGCTTACCGCTTCTGCAAGTGCGAGGTTGGCACGCGCTTCCGCTTGTGACTGCTGTTCCGATTTGGCCGCAATAGCGATCGATTTCGTCTGGTTGGCGATTTCGGTGACCTGCTGCTGTTCGATTTCTTTAATGCGAACTTCGCGTTCGGCCTCAACTTTTCTTGAGCGCACGGCCTGTTCGCGGTCGATTTCTGTTTCCTGAATTTGCCGTTCAGCCAGAATACGCGTCTGCTCTGCTTCACGACGACGTTCAGCTTCGAAAGCCGCAATTTTCGCATTCTGCTCTGCGGTGCGGGTTTTAACCTGCTGCTCCTGCTCAAGTGTCATAAACGCTTCTTGCTGTTCAATTTCCAGCTTCCGCGACAGCGCATCACGGTTTTTCTCACGTACTGCGACTTCCACATCTTGTTCAACTTCGTTACGCTCGCGGCGACGGCGTTCTGTTTCCTGCGTCAGCTTGGTTAAACCTTCGGCGTCAAAGGCGTTGTTCGGATTAAAATGTTCTTTAGAGGTCTGGTTAAAGTTGGTAAGTGACACGCTTTCCAGTTCCAGACCGTTTTTCGACAAGTCTTCTGCAACGGTATTTTGCACCCCCTGAACGAAGTTTTCGCGCGTATCCTGTAACTCATGCATAGTCATTTGTGCTGCGGTGGCACGCAGAGCATCGACGAATTTATCTTCGACCAGCATCCGTAAATCTTCCGGCGATAAGGTTCGTTGCCCTAACGTCTGAGCGGCGGTGGCGATGCCTTCTACCGACGGTTTTACCCGCACGAAGAAAGCGACCACGACATCGACACGCATACGATCTTTCGTAATTAAACTATCAATCGTCGAGCGACTGACTTCCAGTTTCAATGTATTCATATTGATAGGGATTATTTCATGGAAGATCGGCATAACAATTGCGCCGCCACTCATAACCACTTTTTGTCCGCCTAATCCGGTACGGACAAATGCCTGCTCGGCAGATGCCCGACGATAAAGTCGCGCGAAAATAATACCAATAATAAATAGAACGCATACGGCAACAATCGCCATAAACATCCAGGAAGGCACTAAATTAACAATATCATCCATTACTAAATTTCCTTTTAATTAAATATTTATAATATATTTGGCCAGGGTTTTTTTTCAGCTAAATACCGCGTTGAAGAAAGCCGGCAAATAATTAACACCTTGTCACCTTTATTAAAAAAATTACCTTCTTCAGGTTCCAGTAATAAATAGTGTGTTTGACCGTATTGATCGGTGAGTTTTCCTTCACAGGGGTGACCTGAAGTTGCCTGATGACCGGTAATTAATGCCATGCAGCCAATATATTCTTCTTCGGTAATAGCAGAGCTATGGTCACGTGGAACCCAGGGGGCAATTATCTTGCCGGTATAATGCACCATGATAATGGTGAGCAGTAAACTGACTGGAACAACGAACAGATTCGAGAGTGGGGCTTGCCAGAGCAAGATGCAGGTGTGCTGTAGCAAAACGCCAAGCAGTCCAAAGAAACCGGCTAACAGGCAGAGGACGACGAGGGCTGGCAGCCTTCCGATATTGAGATAATGAAACGCTTGACTAATATTACCTGTGGTTATGGAATCGTAATGATCAAGATGTGCATCAAGAGCGCCAGAGAGCATATGGCCACAGATAATGGCAATAATTTCCAACAGACCGATTAATAGTACAAAGGAAATAGCGAAAAGATAAGGTGCGTTATAGTCGGCAAATAAAATCATCAGTCACTCCATCGTCCATTCAGTGACGCATTGTTTATTATGGTATGGTTTCCTTGCTTACATTTGCTCTGACTAATAATAACATATGTTAGTGAGTTCTTAAAAGGAGAAGTCCTTTAATGTTATTTTTTATTTTTAGAAAAAGTGTGATCCTAAACAATATATTTACGCACGTTATGTTTAAAGGCACTACACTGATTAGGGAATACTGAAATCAGAAAAAGCATATAGCCTTAAAAGGTATGCGATAACCGGAGGATGTGCTTATGGATCATAGTCTTAATTCTTTAAATAATTTCGATTTCCTGGCGCGTAGTTTTGCCAGAATGCATTCTGAAGGCCGCCCGGTCGATATTCTGGCCGTCACCGGTAATATGGATGAAGAACATCGGACCTGGTTTTGCGCCCGCTATGCCTGGTATTGCCAGCGGATGACACAGTCAAAAGAACTGGAATTAGAACATTGATATTACGGGCCATTTGGCCCGTTTTTGTGTTGCTTTATTCTGCTTTATCAACGGGTGGGATAGCTGGAGGAGACTGAACTTCTGCTACCGGGTTATTGCGCGCTTCCAATTCACTGATGCGCTGTTCCAGTAACGCCAGTTTCTCACGGGTCCGTAACAGAACCTGCGTCTGAACGTCGAATTCTTCACGGCTCACAAGATCGAGACGCGTCAGCTGCGCCTGGAGGGTTTGGCGGATTTTTTTCTCCACATCTTCCCCGAACTCCCTGATTCCTTTAGGCATTGATTCGTGAACCTGGCGAGCGATTTGCTCAATTTTTTTCGGGTCAATCATTGTAGTTTCCCTGTACTGATAGGTGTTAAGTGCCATTGTAGTGCGATAAGGGTAAGGCATAAACCAGAATTATGTGAACCTATGCGTTGCCGCCGCTAATCATTAGCGTTATAGTGAATCCGCTTATTCTCAGGGCGGGGCGAAATTCCCCACCGGCGGTAAATCAACGTATGAACATTGCTTATGAACATAGTTGAAAGCCCGCGAGCGCTTTGGGTGCAAACTCAAAGGACAGCAGATCCGGTGTAATTCCGGGGCCGACGGTTAAAGTCCGGATGGGAGAGAGTAACGATTCTGTCGGGCATGGACCCGCTCACGTTATTTTGGCTATAAGCCGCCACTCCTAAGACTGCCCTGATTCTGGTAACCATAATTTTAGTGAGGTTTTTTTACCATGAATCAGACGCTACTTTCCTCTTTTGGTACGCCTTTCGAACGTGTTGAAAATGCACTGGCTGCGCTGCGTGAAGGACGCGGTGTAATGGTGCTTGATGATGAAGACCGTGAAAACGAAGGCGATATGATCTTCCCGGCAGAAACGATGACCGTTGAGCAGATGGCGCTGACCATTCGCCACGGTAGCGGTATTGTTTGCCTGTGTATCACCGAAGATCGTCGTAAACAGCTTGATCTGCCGATGATGGTGGAAAATAACACCAGTGCCTATGGCACCGGTTTTACCGTGACCATTGAAGCTGCTGAAGGTGTGACTACCGGTGTTTCTGCCGCTGATCGTATTACAACCGTTCGTGCTGCTATTGCCGATGGCGCGAAACCGTCAGATCTGAATCGTCCGGGCCACGTTTTCCCACTTCGCGCGCAGGCAGGTGGTGTACTGACTCGCGGTGGTCATACTGAAGCGACTATTGATCTGATGACGCTGGCAGGCTTTAAACCGGCAGGTGTACTGTGTGAGTTGACGAATGATGATGGCACCATGGCGCGTGCGCCAGAGTGCATCGAGTTTGCGAATAAACACAATATGGCACTGGTTACTATCGAAGATCTGGTGTCATACCGTCAGGCACATGAGCGTAAAGCCAGCTGAAAATCGCTGCTTAATTTACCGCGTTAATCAAGAAACCGAAGTTGTTGCTGGCTTCGGTTTTTATTTTGCCTTCATTATGCAAGATGTTAATTCCGCTTCTCTTTCTATGAGAAAATTTCATTAATATCAGGCAACCTTTTTCATTATGATCAAAATCATATAATTGTTTCGTTATTATGCGACCATATGAATATATCCGAAAAAGGATATGTGAAATTTATGCGCCAAATGTTTAGTAATGTTAAATGTTAAGGGTAAAAAGGATGTTTATCGCCTGGTACTGGATTGTATTGATTGCGCTGGCTGTGGTGGGTTATTTCCTGCATCTGAAACGTTATTGTCGGGCGTTCCGCCAGGACAGAGACGCACTGCTGGAAGCGCGGAACAAATACTTAAACAGTGCGAGAGAAGAGGCAGCAGAAAAGCTGGAATAGGGCTTTTGTGATGTTTGCAGATGTTGTCCATGCGCCGGACAACATCTGAAGCCGTTTTTAACCAATTCCTGCCGTTTGTAGCAGTACTAAACTGAACCCCATCACTGACATTCCACATAGAACGCCATAGCTGGGGTTATTATTGGGATCAATTTCTTTAGCCAATGGCATTAATTCATCAACGGAAAGTGCGACCATAATACCTGCAACCGCCGCCATGATTGCTGCCATTACCACTGGAGAAATCATGCTACCGAGGATTAACCATGCCAGAACACCACCGAGAATCTCTGCCAGTCCAGAAATCCCTGCCCACAGAATTGCGGTGCGTTTAGACCCCGTTGCCGCGTAAACCGGGCCTGCAACCGCCAGACCTTCAGGAATATTATGCAACGCCACTGCCAGAGCGATACCAAAGCCCAGCTCCAGGTTACTGCTTGCTGTGACAAAGGTGGCAATCCCTTCCGGGAAGTTATGCAGGCTGATACCCAGAGTGAGCAGAATAGCAGTGCGCTTGATTGATTTTGGTAGCGGCTGCACTGATTTTTGCATTAAATCCTGCGGGTGAGCATGTGGCAACATGCGGTCCAGGCCAAAATAGCCCAGCAAACCAACGATAAACATACCGTAGCCCAGCACAGGCGACATCCCTTCGGCGGCTAATGCGGCAGGAAGCATCTCCATTAATGAGATGAGCAACATAATCCCCGCCGCAAATCCCAGCGAAAACGCCAGCAGTCGGTTTGAGGGTTTTTGTCCAAGAACGCCGAGAAACGCGCCAATAAACGTGGCTGCCCCCGCCAGTATGGTCAGAATGAGAGGTACTGACATCGACAACTCCTTATAATTCTTCAACTTCAGGTGGAGCTTCAAAATAACTGATGATGATCATCATGGTTATCTGGGTTCTTCGCCCACCGAACAAGCGTATTGTGAGGATATCAAAATGACACCTTCAATTAAGGATATCATCATGTCTTCAACGCGTATGCCAGCATTGTTTTTAGGTCACGGTAGCCCGATGAACGTGCTGGAAGATAATTTATATACCCAGGCCTGGCAGCGGCTAGGCGAGACATTGCCGCGCCCGAAAGCGATAGTCGCTATTTCTGCGCACTGGTTTACCCGTGGCACGGGAGTAACAGCAATGGAAACGCCACCGACAATTCATGACTTTGGCGGCTTTCCTCAGGCGTTATACGAAACGTATTATCCGGCTCCGGGTTCACCTGCTTTGGCACAGCGACTGGTCGAATTGCTGGCGCCAGTACCTGTTACCCTGGATAAAGAAGCCTGGGGTTTTGACCACGGTTCCTGGGGCGTGCTGATTAAGATGTATCCTGACGCTGACATCCCGCTGGTGCAGTTGAGTATCGATAGTACTAAACCCGCCGCCTGGCATTTCGAAATGGGACGTAAGCTGGCGGCGCTGCGCGATGAAGGGATAATGTTAGTTGCCAGTGGCAACGTGGTGCATAACCTGCGCACGGTGAAGTGGCATGGCGATAGTTCACCGTACCCGTGGGCGATGTCGTTCAATGAGTATGTGAAAGCGAATCTGACGTGGCAAGGGGCGGTTGAAGAGCATCCACTAGTGAACTACCTCGACCATGAAGGTGGGGCGTTATCGAATCCAACACCGGAACACTTTCTGCCACTGTTGTATGTGTTAGGTGCGTGGGATGGTCAGGAGCCGGTGACTGTTCCGGTTGATGGTATAGAGATGGGCAGTTTAAGCATGTTGTCGGTGCAGGTAGGTTAAAAGATGAGAAGAACCGAAGCCACATTGCTGGCTTCGGTTCTCGTTACCTTACTTTTTCAGCAGCTTGAGTCCCCATGCGCCGCTCATCACTAGCAGCAGTAATAAACAGAGACCAAAAGCCAACATACATGCCTGTGCCATGTTCATAAAGTGCCACGGCGGTAGCAGATACCAGCCTTCAGATTGCTGATACATCTCTACAAACCACTGCTGCATACTACTCAGTGTGACGCCATCGGGAACGATTGGCGCGTCATAGCCACAATCTCCGGTCGGTTTGAACCAGTTTGGTGCCCACTGTGCAAGCGGCAGGTTAAAGGGGAAAGTGGGATCGGTAGAGCAACCCTGCACGCCAAACAGTGAATCGGGATCCGGGTTATGTACCGCATGGTGGATATCGTTCAGTTTGAGCGAAAACTTCAGTCCCATAATGCTGCCGTAAAATGCCATCACGCAGCCAATCAACTTAAGGACGATATTCTTCGGGTTGATCGCCGCAACCAATCCTCCAATAACCATTACAAACATGGCGTAGCGAATGTAAACGCATTGTTCGCATGGTGCCATGTAGAGATAGATTTGGAAGAACGAGTGCGCGAGGATAATCAGCGCGCCCATCGCAGCGGCCATTAACAACCACAAAAAGCGTTGTTCCTGCCATTTGACCAGCGTGTTCACCGGTGATGTGCGTAGGTCTTTCCACATTCCCTTAATACCCATAGCCAGTTTCCCTGTTATTTGCTTGCTAACTCACGGATAAGGTCTGCCATTGCATCAATGGATTTAATACTCTTGGTGTAGATCAGATATTTACCGTTGACGACATACGCCGGAACTCCCTGGATTTTTGCAACTTCATAAGAGGCTTTCCATTTTTCCAGTGTTTCTTGTACCGCTGGCTCTTTCAGTGCTGCTTCAAAATCCGCCTGGCTCATACCTGCGGCATCCAGACCAGTTTTGATAAAGGCAGCGGGATCTTTGCCGTCAGACCAGCGTTCTTTTTTGTCGTGATATGCCGCGTAGTAGGCAAACTTGGCCTTCTTAAACTGAGAGTTAGCATCAAATAAGGAAATGCCTGCTGCTTTATCTTTATTTATCAAGACCGCAAAGACTTCGCTTGCTTGTTTGCCGTATTCACCTTTGGTTTCCAGATGAAAAGGCGTGAAAGCAACGACATCTTTCACTTTTTCAGAGACAGGGCCAGTCACTGCTTTGTCATACTTGTAGCAGAACGGGCAGGCATAGCTGAACACTTTAATCAGCGTTTTATCGGCGTTCGGAATCGGTTTTTCCAGAACCATATAATCCGTGCCTTCGGTGAATGCAGATGCGGTAAATGAAACCGCCAGAGCTGCGGTCAGCAGTACACTTTTAAACAGTGATGAGATCCCTAATTTCGACATTTTTTATTCCCTTCTTAATTATTTAAACATCTGCTGTGGACGGACTAACAGCGCACGATAGTGAGTCTGGTTGGGTTTATCAGACAGCACGTCGATTTCCACTTTCACTTCTTTGGTTTTGTAATCTATTTCGTTCAACTTACCGACGGTTGGCTGCCCGACATCGAACAAATGAATAGAACCACCGAAGCCAAACATGGTGTTGCGGTCGGCTTGATATTCAATGATGGAGGTGATTGGGCTATAGAAATCGTAGCCACGTTCTTTACCGTATTCCCAAACTTGCTGAACGGTGCCTTTCTTCTCATCAATCTTATATTCCACAAAGCGGGAATATTTCATGGTTGGTAAGGCAGGTTGTTCCAGATGGCGACCGTCGCCATTATCAAAGATAGTGAGCGTACCTTTACTGGAAATCCAGGCGGTATGCTGGGTGTAGGTAAAGTCGAAGTCTGAGTTTTCACACAGACCATTTTCGCTACAAATAATAGGTTTGCCGTTAGCATCAACAGGTTTCAGCAGCTTGCTGGCGAGCGGTTTTTCCCAGCCTTTAGATGGTGCAAGGATCCATTTCACTTGCTTATCACGACCAATCTTCACTACGCCCTGATGACGAGAGGAGAGAATAATTGAGTCATCTTTTGTGTCATAAGCGATGGAATTAACGTGCGCCCAGTTACGGCCTGGCCCTACACCCAGAGCGTCGCCAAACGGTGTATCTGGTTCCAGTTTTGCCTGTTGTCCTGCATGGGCAAGGTCAACGTTAACGCAAACTGCACCTGCATCCAGCGCGCCGAGCAGTGCATCGCGTTTCGGATCGAGGATCTTCGTCAGATCCCATACATCGACAACGCGACCAGATTTATCGACTTCGAGGATATGGTCACGAATGGTGGTGACGTGTACGCCGTCATCGCGACGATAGTTACTCTTACCTACGCGCAACAGTACCGTGCCATTTGGCGTCTCAATGGATTCATGAGTGGCGTCAGCGAATCCGCGCGGCAGTTTATGATCTTCCAGCACCTGACCCATCATGTCGAACTCGTACCAGTGCTGACCCTGTACTGCGGTAAAGGTGCCGCGTGGCGTTTCGCGGATGCCCATCAGATAACCACGCTTGTTGATATCGCGGTCACGACCATCGTAGAAGGTGTCTTGATCCAGCCACCAGCGGTATTCACCTTCGGTATCGACGATAAAGGTGAATGGCGCGATATCAAAAGGCAGTGCGCCGGTTGCCGGACCCGCATCGAGGATCCCGGCATTTTTATCTTTCTCACCATGCCAGTGGAGGTCGGAACCTTGCGCAGTAAAGGTATGGGTATTAACCAGATAGAGGCGGTCTTCAAAACCTGGCGCGACTTTAACAACTTTGGTTTGCTGTAGGTCGGAGATGGAGCGGTTATCCATGTAATTATTGACGATGGCGGAAGTCTGCACCACGTAATCATCTTTCATGGCCTTACTGTTTTCTTTCCACTCAACGGTTACTTTGTTAGCAAATTTCTGGTAAAGACCAAAAATCGGTACACCATCGTAAGTTTTTAGTGACTCCTGACCCACGTGATAGCTGATTTCAACGCCTTTTTCGCCTTTCCCGTGGACGGTAACTTTGACGTCAGAAATGACATGGCTATCTAAATCAACCACAGCAGTCAGAGGAGCATTACCGTAGGGATCAACGATGACTGCGCCGAGTTGCCCGGCAGGTGGTGCAGGTTTAAAACCTGCTGCCATCACCCCTGATGCTGACAAACCCAGAGTTATCGCCACAGCTCCGGCTACCAGAGTTTTTCTATATTTATCAAACATGGATATATCTCCTTATATAACGCAAATATATAATAATGATGAATATCGACTGTTGAGATGGTACTAATAAATTCATTTGACGAATGAAAGTGTATTTCTAATAGTTGTTATAAATGCTTTTTTACTTGATTTAGATTTTTGTATTTCTCTGTAACAAATATTTTCTTTTAGTCGATACTAGGGGGGCAATATATCAATAACAATATTCAATATTGTGTAGTGTGATCCCAGCGACATTGTTTTTTAATTATTAAATCTATTTTTGGTGCAATAAAAGTTATAAATAAGCATATAAAACAACAAGTTACTATGTGGTTTTATTAGTTAATTTAATTACAATATCGCTTGCATATGACGATCTAATATTAAATTAGGAATTAATGTTAAATAAAGGTAATAGATGTAGTTGATTATATATAGGTGGGAGTGATGATTTGCGGATTATAATAAATTGCCCCAGTAAATGGGGCAATATTGAACAGTATTATTCAACGAAAATATGCGGATAAAACCGTGACATGTCCTGGGTGATTAATGCTCGGTCTTCACGAATCCCAATTCCGGCAGGTTGATCGTTCACCAGCCAACTTCCAATCAGCATATAACTGTCGCCAAATTTCGGTAGTGGATGGAATTGCTGAACAATCATCCCTTCTTCGCCATACGGACCTTCCGCTGCTTCAATGGTTTTACCGTTCTCAATGATCGACACGTTTGCGCCTTCACGGGAGAAGATCGGTTTAACCACATATTTTTCCATTTGCGGATGATCATCTTCCGCAAAATAAGCGGGCAGCAGGTTCGGGTGATTCGGGAACATCTCCCACAGCAGCGGCAGAAGCGCCTTGTTGGAGATAATGCTCTTCCACGCCGGTTCCAGCCAACGCACGCCAGCATCTTCAAGCTTAGTGGAGAACATTTCGCGCAGCATAAATTCCCACGGATACAGTTTGAACAGGTTAGCGATGACCTGATCCTGCAAATCCGTGAACTGACCTTTTTCGCCTAAACCGATATCGTCGATGTACAGAAACTCGGTGGCGATTTCAGCTTCAGTCGCGCAGTCCTGCAAATACTGAATGGTGCCACGATCTTCCACTGTGTCGCGACAGCAGGTGAGATGCAGCAACTGAAAGCCGTACTGCTCACGCAACTCGACAAAACGGTCAATGAGCTTTTCTTGCAGACTGTTAAACTGGTCGCTGCCTTCCGGCAGGTTGCCCGCGTTAAGCTGATCTTCCAACCAGATCCACTGAAAGAACGCCGCCTCGTATAGTGACGTTGGCGTATCGGCGTTATTTTCCAGAAGTTTAGGCTCGCCAGTGCCATCCCACGCCAGATCAAGACGCGAATAAAGCGACGGCTGGTGCGTCAGCCATGACTGACGCACAAAACTCCAGGTGTGTTTTGGAATGCGGAATTTGGTCATCAGCTCGTCGCTGGCGATCACTTTTTCCACCACTTTCAGGCACATCTGGTGTAGTTCAGCGGTGACCTCTTCCAGCTTTTCAACCTGGGCGAGGGTCAATTTGTAGTAAGCATCTTCACACCAGTACGGCTCACCGTACATGGTATGGAAATTGAAACCGTACTCGTGAGCTTTCTCGCGCCAGTCCGGGCGCTCGGTAATACTGACTCTTTCCATCGGTATCAGCCGCCCATTGAACGAGAGGAAGTGCCGGTTGCGCTACGCTGCATGGTGCTTTGTTTGGCAACAGATTCACCAAAGCCGCCACGGGTAACGGTGGTGGTGGTGGCTGGTTTCGGCGCCATGGCTGTTTTCGGTACGGTCATGGTGCGGCCTGGCTGGGCTGCGCCATAGTTTTTACCGGTGGCATCAGTGTATTTGCCGTAAGCCGGGCTGGCCGGATTTTTCGAAGAGAACAGCGGTTGTTGCGCAAAGCCCGCGCCGCCGCCCATCAGACGTCCCATCATGTAACCGGCCATCAGCGGCATCCAGAAGCTACCGCTGGATTGCTGAGCCTGCGCCTGGTTTTCTGGCGCCATGCCAGCCTGAGCAGGTGCCTGCTGGCATTGACCTTCGCCAAATTCAGCAACACAGTCTTCACGGGTGGCGTATTTCGGCGCAGTACGTTCCGCTTCTTTCAGCGCATTATTGTACGCAGTGGCGCATTCTGCACTTTTGCCTGGGTTTGCCGCTGAACAATCATCAGCATTTTGATACAGAGACACTGTTTCATCACTCTTTTCACAGCCTGCCAGCATAAAAACAGTGGCAACCGCGAGAGCAACAGGTGTCAGATGGCGTGCGCTCCAGTTTTTGCGGAACGATGCGTGGCGTATGGATTTTGTCCGTTTCATTTTTGTCTTCCGGGACCAGTGGTAAATACCCATCAGAATAGAGGATGGCTGGTCGAAATTGAAGCGAGAAGGGGGAAGAATGCGGCAGATAACCCGTATCTTTACGTTGCCTTACGTTCAGACGGGGCCGAAGCCCCGTCGTCGTCATCAGTTACGGAAAGGGTTATGACCGTTACTGGTGGTAGTGCGTGCGGATGTTTGCTGAACAACAGGTGCCGGGCTATCAGGCGCATAGCCATCAGCAATAGCATTCTGTTCTGGCGTTGGCGGCGCAACGTTTTCCGGGTTAGTGGAAACCGGTTTGCTCAGCGCATTGTTCAGTGCCAGCAGATCCTGCTCGTTCAACGTACCCAGAGCTGATTTAATATTCAACTGGTTAATCAGGTAGTTATAACGCGCATTTGCCAGTTCTTGTTTGGCGTTGTACAGCGTAGTGGTGGCGTCCAACACATCAACAATGGTACGCGTACCGACCGAGTAGCCCGCTTCCATCGCGTCTAATGAGCTTTGGGCGGAAACAACGGCTTGTTTGTAAGCGTTAATGCTACTGATAGATGCATTAATGTTGTTGAAAGAGGAACGCACGGTTTGCACGACGCTACGGTGTGCGCTTTCCAGTTGTTCGCTGGCACCGACAAAGTTGTACTGTGCCTGTTTCACCTGCGAGTTAACCATCCCGCCCTGATAAATCGGCAGCGAGAAGCTCAGACCCACTTTGTTCTGACCCATATTGCTGTCGTCATACTGGGCACTGTTCGCTCCACGGGTTTTCGAACCGCTATAAGAGGTGTCAGAAATCCCGGTAGAAGCCGTTAAATCCAGCGTCGGTAAGTGACCATCCTGCGCCTGGCGAATTTGCTCGCGCGCCAGATCCTGGCTCAAACGTGCCTGTAACAGCGACAGGTTGCGTTTTTCTGCTTCTTTCAGCAGCGCGTTAACCGGCTGTGGTTTGTCGGTTTTGAAGTTTTCGACATTCAGGGCCGCCAGTTCCGGATAGTAATTACCGGTGATCTGACGCAGTTGTTCAACGGCATTGTCGAGGTTGTTACGTGCGGTCACTTCGTTCGCCAGCACGGTATCGTACTGTGCGCGGGCGTTCTGCACGTCGGTGATCGCCACCAGACCCACGTTAAAACGTTGGGTGGTTTGATCTAACTGACGGTAGATCGCTTCTTTTTGCGCCTGGGTATAGGAAAGCACGTCAATAGCATTCAACACGTTGAAATAAGCGGTCGCGGTGTTGAGGATCAAGGTTTGTTGATCGGTCTGATAGGTGACGTCCTGAATACCGGCAGCCTTTTCCTGCAAGGTCAGCGCCCGCCATTTCGACATATCGAAAATGGACTGAGTCAACTGCAGGGATGCACTGGTTGCGTTAGAGTTGATGCCGTTCGCGTCGCGGTAGCCGTTGCTATAGGTGTAATCTGCACCTAAACCTAGCTGTGGCAGTAATGGACTGCGCGCTTCATTAATTTTTTCAAAGGCAGCATCACGATCGGCGGCAGACTTACGCAATTCCGGGTTACTAAGGCGTGCTTGCTGATAAACTTGCATCAGGTTCTCGGCCTGGCTCAACGTACTGAACCCAGAAAGGCTCAGGCCGATAAGAATGGGGAGCAATTTCTTCATTTGCATTCCTTGTGGTGAAGCAGTATTTAGCGCTGATCAAACTGTAAAATTATTGCGGATTCTAGCAGAAGCCGCTACCGCAAAAGGTTGGCGTTACGTGCCATAGGGCATTAATGTGCCTCAATTTAACACATGACTGCTCAAACGGCAGTCAAACGTCGCTGAAATTCACATTTAATTCACTATTAGTGCCAGGACATTAACCATGCTTAAGCCAGACAACCTGCCCGTTACATTTGGCAAAAACGATGTAGAAATTATTGCACGAGAAACACTTTATCGCGGCTTTTTTTCATTAGATCTTTATAGGTTTCGTCATCGTCTATTCAACGGGCAAATGAGTCATGAAGTCCGCAGAGAAATTTTTGAGCGCGGTCACGCCGCAGTCTTGCTACCCTTTGACCCAGTGCGTGATGAAGTCGTGTTGATTGAGCAGATACGGATTGCCGCGTATGACACCAGCGAAACGCCCTGGCTACTGGAAATGGTTGCCGGGATGATTGAAGAGGGGGAAAGTGTGGAAGATGTCGCCCGACGCGAAGCGATTGAAGAGGCGGGGCTGATAGTCAAACGAACCAAACCGGTGTTAAGTTTCCTGGCAAGCCCAGGCGGCACCAGTGAGCGTTCGTCAATTATGGTGGGCGAAGTGGACGCCACGACCGCAAGCGGTATTCACGGTCTGGCTGATGAAAACGAAGATATTCGCGTTCATGTGGTAAGCCGGGAACAGGCCTACCAGTGGGTAGAAGAGGGGAAAATCGACAACGCAGCGTCAGTCATCGCTTTGCAATGGCTGCAACTGCATCATCAAGCGTTAAAAAATGAGTGGGCATAAATGAAGCGTTACACACCTGACTTTCCTGAAATGATGCGCCTGTGCGAGATGAACTTTTCACAATTGCGCCGTTTGTTACCGCGCAATGATGCACCCGGCGAAACTATAAGCTATCAGGTGGCAAACGCACATTATCGGCTAACGATAGTGGAATCGACCCGATACACTACCCTGGTGACAATAGAACAGACTGCGCCCGCGATCAGTTACTGGAGCCTTCCGTCAATGACGGTGCGTCTGTATCATGACGCGATGGTGGCTGAAGTGTGTTCAAGCCAGCAGATTTTTCGCTTCAAAGCGCGGTATGATTATCCTAATAAAAAGTTGCATCAACGCGACGAAAAGCATCAAATTAATCAGTTTTTAGCGGATTGGTTGCGATACTGTTTAGCACATGGAGCGATGGCGATTCCGGTTTATTAGCGTCGTGAAACCTAAGGACACCATTTGGAAAGCCTGTTAACCCTTCCTCTGGCTGGTGAGGCCAGAGTCAGGATTTTACAAATTACCGACACTCACCTGTTTGCACAAAAGCACGAAGCCCTGTTGGGGGTAAACACCTGGGAGAGCTACCAGGCTGTGCTGGAGGCGATTCGTCCACACCAGCACGAATTCGACCTGATTGTCGCGACAGGTGATTTAGCGCAGGATCAAACTGCTGCGGCCTATCTGCACTTTGCGGAAGGCATCGCAAGCTTTCGTGCGCCCTGCGTCTGGCTGCCGGGAAACCATGATTTCCAGCCTGCGATGTACAGCGCGTTACAGGATGCGGGTATTTCCCCGGCGAAGCGTGTGTTTATCGGTGAGCAATGGCAAATCTTGCTGCTGGATAGCCAGGTGTTTGGCGTACCGCACGGCGAATTGAGCGAGTTTCAGCTTGATTGGCTGGAGCGTAAGCTGTCTGATGCGCCAGAGCGCCATACGTTGCTGCTACTGCACCATCATCCGCTGCCTGCAGGCTGTAGCTGGCTCGACCAACACAGTCTGCGTAACGCAGGTGAACTGGATAATGTGCTGGCGAAGTTTCCGCACGTCAAATATCTGCTGTGTGGTCATATTCATCAGGAACTCGATCTCGACTGGAACGGGCGCCGCCTGATGGCAACGCCGTCGACCTGTGTACAATTTAAACCACACTGTTCCAACTTCACGCTGGACACCATTGCTCCCGGCTGGCGTACGCTGGAGTTACATGCTGATGGCACGCTGACTACCGAAGTGCACCGCCTTGCGGACACGCGTTTCCAACCTGATACCGCTTCAGAAGGTTACTGATGTCTACGCTTCTTTATTTACACGGTTTCAACAGCTCGCCGCGTTCTGCAAAAGCGAGCTTGTTGAAAAACTGGCTGGCGGAACATCACCCTGACGTTGAGATGATTATTCCGCAGTTGCCGCCGTATCCTTCCGATGCGGCAGAACTGCTGGAATCCATTGTCCTGGAACATGGCGGCGATTCGCTGGGTATCGTCGGTTCATCACTGGGGGGTTACTACGCCACCTGGTTGTCGCAATGTTTTATGCTGCCCGCAGTGGTGGTAAACCCGGCGGTGCGCCCGTTTGAATTGCTAACAGACTATCTCGGTCAGAACGAGAACCCCTACACCGGGCAGCAATATGTGCTAGAGTCACGCCATATTTACGATCTCAAAGTCATGCAGATTGACCCGCTGGAAGCGCCGGATCTTATCTGGCTGCTGCAACAGACGGGAGATGAAGTGCTGGATTATCGCCAGGCGGTGGCGTACTACGCTTCCTGCCGCCAGACTGTAATAGAAGGCGGCAACCACGCATTCACGGGCTTCGAAGATTATTTCAACCCGATCGTCGATTTTCTTGGTCTGCACCATCTCTGACGATCAACTCGAATTGCTAACTTAAACATGACGCAAACTTATAACGCTGATGCCATTGAGGTACTCACCGGGCTTGAGCCGGTTCGCCGCCGTCCGGGGATGTATACCGATACCACTCGCCCTAACCATTTGGGGCAAGAAGTTATTGATAACAGTGTCGATGAAGCACTGGCGGGTCACGCAAAACGCGTGGATGTAATTTTACATGCTGACCAGTCGTTAGAAGTGATTGACGATGGTCGCGGGATGCCGGTGGATATTCACCCTGAAGAGGGTGTACCGGCGGTTGAACTGATTCTTTGCCGTCTGCACGCAGGCGGTAAATTCTCTAACAAAAATTACCAGTTCTCTGGCGGCCTGCATGGCGTGGGGATTTCGGTGGTTAACGCCTTGTCGAAGCGCGTAGAAGTCAACGTGCGCCGCGATGGCCAGATTTATAACATCGCGTTTGAAAATGGCGAAAAGGTACAGGATTTGCAGGTCGTCGGCACTTGCGGTAAACGCAATACCGGCACCAGCGTGCACTTCTGGCCGGATGAAACCTTCTTTGACAGCCCGCGCTTTTCTGTTTCCCGGCTTACACATGTACTGAAAGCCAAAGCAGTACTGTGCCCCGGCGTTGAGATCACCTTTAAAGATGAGATCAACAACACTGAGCAACGCTGGTGCTATCAGGACGGTCTGAACGATTACCTGGCGGAAGCGGTAAACGGTTTACCGACACTGCCGGAAAAACCGTTTATCGGTAATTTCGCTGGCGATACTGAAGCGGTTGACTGGGCGCTACTGTGGCTACCGGAAGGCGGTGAACTGCTGACCGAAAGCTACGTCAACCTGATCCCAACGATGCAGGGCGGTACGCACGTTAACGGTCTGCGTCAGGGCTTGCTGGATGCGATGCGTGAGTTTTGCGAATACCGCAACATTCTGCCGCGCGGCGTGAAACTGTCGGCGGAAGATATCTGGGATCGCTGCGCATATGTGTTGTCAGTAAAAATGCAGGATCCGCAGTTTGCCGGGCAGACCAAAGAGCGTCTCTCTTCGCGTCAATGTGCGGCATTCGTTTCTGGCGTGGTTAAAGATGCCTTCACCCTGTGGCTGAACCAGAACGTCCAGGCGGCGGAACTACTTGCTGAGATGGCGATTTCCAGCGCCCAGCGTCGTATGCGTGCCGCCAAAAAAGTGGTACGTAAAAAGCTGACCAGCGGCCCGGCGCTGCCTGGCAAACTGGCTGACTGTACTGCGCAGGATCTTAACCGTACCGAACTGTTCCTCGTGGAAGGGGACTCCGCAGGCGGATCCGCCAAGCAGGCGCGCGATCGTGAATATCAGGCGATCATGCCGTTGAAAGGTAAGATCCTTAACACCTGGGAAGTCTCTTCCGATGAAGTACTGGCCTCGCAGGAAGTGCACGATATTTCGGTTGCGATCGGTATTGATCCTGACAGCGATGATCTTAGCCAGCTACGTTACGGCAAGATCTGTATCCTCGCGGATGCGGACTCCGATGGCCTGCACATTGCCACGCTGCTCTGCGCGCTGTTTGTAAAACACTTCCGCACGCTAGTGAAACATGGTCACGTTTACGTTGCTCTGCCACCGCTCTACCGTATTGATCTGGGTAAAGAGGTCTATTACGCGCTGACAGAAGAAGAGAAAGAGGGCGTACTTGAGCAATTAAAACGCAAGAAAGGCAAGCCGAACGTTCAGCGTTTTAAAGGGCTGGGGGAAATGAACCCTATGCAATTGCGCGAAACTACGCTTGATCCGAATACTCGCCGTCTGGTGCAGTTAACCATTGATGATGAAGACGATCAGCGTACTGACGCGATGATGGACATGCTGCTGGCGAAGAAACGCTCGGAAGACCGCCGTAACTGGTTGCAAGAGAAAGGCGATATGGCGGAGATTGAGGTTTAAAAGAAAGAACATTGCCCGGTCAGGATGGCCGGGCAAACAAGGCAGGATTAAATCCCCGGTTGCAGAATACGAATATTCATTTCCAGCACATCGCCTTTTACGGCTTCGCTGTACGCTTTCATGTGTGGCGTCTGCAAATGCGCTTCAAGATGGGCAATGCTTTCCCACTGCTCAATCATCACGATAGAGTCCGGCGCCATAGACTGGAAACTCACGCCAGCAGCGCAATCCACCATCGGCGCATAGCCGTGGCAACCTTCTTCCTTCAGTACTATTGGTACGATTTTAGCAAACTGATCCAATACCGCCTGACGGTGATGTTGGCCAGGACGAGTACGGATTTCAGCGATTACTGTAAGCATGGTTAACTCCTTCTAAAGCCAGAGCTCTAGTTAACCAAAAATTTCCACAAGATGCTTGCGATATTCTTCAGTATAGCGGGGAACATCAGGCATTTTTATCACGTCATTAGCGATAAATGTCGGCAGCGGTTCCATACCGAGGAATTGGTTTGCTTTATGGAACGGCAGATACACGCCGTCAACGCCGACGCCGTGGAAGAACTGATCTTTTTCGGTGAAGGCTTCCATTGGTGCGTTCCAGGTCAGAGAGAGCATATATTTTTTGCCCTGTACCAGGCCGCCAGAGCCGTATTTTTTCGACGGATCTTTGCGGGTACGACCATCGCTGGCATACAGCGTACCGTGACCTTCGGTGAACACATCATCAATGTATTTTTTCACCGTCCACGGCGCGCCCATCCACCAGCCAGGCATCTGCCAGATAACCACATCAGCCCAGAGAAAGTTTTGTACTTCGGCTTTGACATCGTAGTCGCTGTCGGCGCGAACGATACGGACATCATGCCCGAGGTCGCGGAGCGTGCCATCCGCGACTTCGGTCAGGGTGTCGTTCAGTTGACCATTGGAGTGGGCGAATTTCTTCGCGCCGTTGATAATCAGGATATTGCTCATTTTTTATCCTCAAGGTGAGACGTTTGCCGACTATAGTACGTCACAGAGCGGTACGGTGAAATTAGCAAAATGTGCAAAGTCTTTTGCGAATTTAGCAACAATACCACCACTACCAGCTTACTTTCGCCTCAAATCCACCTTGTTTCGCATTCCCAAACACAACATTCATGCCATGCAATTTGGCGATCCGCTGGACAATCGACAGCCCAAGCCCACTGCCGGTGGCGGTTTGTCCTGGTGGGCGATAGAAACGTTCGCCAATTCGCGCCAGTGCCTCTGGCGTTACACCGGGACCGTTATCCCTTACGATGAAATTATCGGCATTCAGCGTGACGTCCACCACGCTGCCCTGTGGACTGTAGCGCACGGCGTTATCCAGCAGATTTCGTACCAGCAAACTTAGCAATAGCGGTTGTCCGGTGCGTTTGATGCCCTGTGTATTAAGCGTCAGCCGCACGTCAATTTTCGCCTGTTGCGCCGTGTGGTAAATATCCATTACCGACGATTGCAGGAGATCTTCAAGTGGGATCTCCGCGACGTCCTGAAGGTTATCCAGCGAGTCGAGCCGCGATAGTGTGAGCAGTTGATCAACAAGGCGGGTGGCGCGATCGATCCCGGAATGTAACTGTATCAGTGCTTTTTTCCGTGCCTGCGGATCGTCGTCGGAAAGCTGTGCGACTTCGGTTTGTACTTTCAGCGCCGTTAACGGGCTACGCAGTTCGTGAGCGGCATCGGAGGTAAAGCGTCGTTCACGAACCATCATCGCATGTGTACGGTCGAAAAGTTGATTCAGCGACTCGACCAGCGGACGCACTTCGTTGGGTACACCGTCAGCGTTGAGCGGTTTTTCCGAGTCAGGATCGCGCATACGTAGCGCCAGCGCCAGTTTGTTTAGTGGCGAGAGTTCACGACCCAGTAGTACCATCATGATGATCAACATGATAGGCAACGCGACGAGCCAGGGAATGAGCTGTCCAGTGACAATCGCCAGTGCCATGTCTTCACGGTATTCCCACTCCTGGCCAACAACGATGCGATATTTACCATCATGTGACGTCATCCAGACAAAACGCCAGGGATCGTCTTCACCTACCAGTTGCCCATTAGCAAAACCTTCCCGTTGATAGCTGTAGGGAATATCTTCTCCATTATCGCCATCGTTAAGAACCATGTTGCCGTCGTGAGTAAAGACTGCAAAGGTCAGCGCATCATCATCTACGTGACCGTGTTTTAATTTATTCGGTGTTTGCGCCATACGATCTGCCGCATTGATTTCGTTAAGATCGAGCGTACTTAACCGTTTGGCAAACAGCATCAACTGGGTATCGAATAACTCATCGACATTATCCATTGTTTGTTTCCAGGCGACAAAGCTGGAGACAAGCCAGGTCACCGAGGCCAGAATCAAAAAGATCAGCGTCAGTCTGACTCGCAGACTAAGGCGTTGGGTAAATTTCATTTCTCACCTAATGTGTAGCCAATACCGTGAACGGTGCGAATAAAGTCGCTGCCGAGCTTACGTCGCAGATGATGCACATGCACTTCGATGGCATTGCTGGTGACCTCTTCGTCCCAGGTGTACAGTTTTTCTTCAATCAATTTGCGCGGCAGTACCCGACCAGCGTTACGCATCAGTAATTCCAGCAGGGCAAATTCTTTTGGCTTCAGCGTTAAGGGTTCGCCAGCCTGAGTGGCAATACGTTTGCCGGGGTCGAGCATTACGTTACCGTGATGTAACTCATTGCTGGCTTGCCCGTTGCTTCGACGCATCAGTGCTTCCAGCCTGGCTGCGACTTCTATTAAGGCAAAAGGTTTACACAGATAATCGTCGGCGCCCAGACGCAAACCTTCTACGCGTTCCGCCAGGGCATCGCGCGCGGTCAGGATTAATACAGGCTCACGCTGACCTTTATCCCGCCATTCGCGCAAAATATCGCGACCATCCATTCCCGGTAAGGTTAGATCAAGGATTACTGCGTCATAAGGTGCGCTATAAAGCGCCTCTTTTCCCTGACGACCTTCCGTAAACCAGTCAACACTAAAGCCCATCTTACTAAGACCTGTTTTGATGCCGTCGCCAATCAGCATGTCATCTTCTATCAGTAAAATTCGCATCTTTTCATCCCTGCGATAGCTGTATTCGTTGCCAGTAAACCGTGTTGTAACGTGCTCTGTACAGTACTAAATTTTCTTTTTTTTTCTTAAGAAGTTGTTAAGGAGTATCTTGTTTAATGCTCGAAAACAGACATTAAAGGGAGTAACAAACATGAAAAAATTAGCAGCAGTAATTGCAGTAATGGCTCTGTGTAGCGCACCAGTTATGGCAGCAGAGCAGGGTGGTTTTTCTGGCCCATCGGCAACACAAAGTCAGACCGGAGGATTCCAGGGGCCGAACGGCAGTGTAACTAACGTAGAAAACGCAAAATCCCTGCGTGATGATACCTGGGTAACCCTGCGCGGCAATATCGTTGAACGCATCTCTGACGATCTCTACGTGTTCAAAGATGCCAGCGGTACTATCAATGTCGATATCGACCACAAACGCTGGAACGGTGTGACTGTTACACCGAAAGATACGGTTGAGATTCAGGGGGAGGTCGATAAAGACTGGAACTCTGTTGAGATCGACGTTAAACAGATTCGTAAAGTGAATCCGTAATTGTTACCGCTCCCGGGACGCGTTCCCGGGAATAATTTCGCAGGGAGGCAACATGAAAAACCTGACACTGGACGTGAACATCATCAATTTCCCTTCAACCCGCGTGGCTTTGTTGCCGCATCGCTGTAGCCCTGAGTTGCTCAACTATAGCGTGGCGAAATTTATCATGTGGCGCAAAGAGACGGGGCTTTCTCCTGTTAACCAAAGCCAGACATTTGGTGTTGCCTGGGACGACCCTGCAAGCACCGCGCCGGAAGCGTTTCGCTTTGATATCTGCGGCAGCGTTAGCGAAGCGATTCCGGAGAATCGTTATGGCGTGAGTAATAGTGAGCTTGATGGAGGACGTTATGCCGTGGCTCGTCACGTTGGCGAACTGGACGATATTTCGCGCACGGTATGGGGCATCATTCGTCAGTGGCTGCCTGAAAGCGGCGAGAAAATACGTAAAGCGCCAATACTGTTTCACTACACTAATCTGGCTGAAGGGATGTCAGAGCAGCGGCTGGAAACGGATGTCTATGTGCCGTTGGCGTGATGGGGGAATCTTTACCGGAGTGTGAGCCAAATCACTCGCGATAAGTTTGAGCTAACAATGTCACAGGCGTATTGTTGTCGGGCTTATAATTTCTTCGGTAAGGAATACCATGTATACGCGAAATTTATTATGGCTGGTCAGCCTGGTAAGTGCGGCTCCTCTCTATGCTGCTGACATTCCCGCCAACACACCGCTCGCCCCACAGCAAGTCTTTCGTTACAACAATCATAGCGACCCCGGTACGCTCGACCCGCAAAAGGTTGAGGAGAATACTGCTGCGCAGATTGTGCTGGATCTGTTTGAAGGTCTGGTATGGATAGACAGTGAAGGTAAAGTGCAACCCGCTCAGGCCGAATCATGGGAGGTGGCAGATAGCGGTAAACGCTATGTTTTCCATTTACGTCACGGCTTACAGTGGTCTGATGGTCAGCCCTTAACGGCACAGGATTTTGTCCTCGGCTGGCAGCGCGCGGTTGACCCCAAAACGGCAAGCCCTTTTGCCGGCTATCTGGCGCAGGCGCATATTAAAAATGCAGCGGCTATTGTGACAGGCAAAGCGGATGTTGCATCGCTGGGTGTGAAGGCTACCGATGACCGCACTCTTGAAGTCACGCTTGAGCAGCCCGTTCCCTGGTTCACGACCATGCTCGCCTGGCCGACGCTGTTTCCGGTTCCGCATCATGTGATTGCGAAGTATGGCGATAGCTGGAGTAAGCCAGAACATATGGTTTACAACGGTGCTTTTGTTCTTGATAAATGGGTAGTTAACGAAAAGATTACAGCCCGAAAAAATCCGGAATACCGCGATGCCGAGCATACGGTCTTACAGCAGGTTGAGTATCTGGCGCTGGATAATTCGGTCACCGGTTATAACCGCTATCGCGCGGGAGAGGTTGATCTCACCTGGGTTCCGGCGCAGCAAATTCCTGCAATCGAAAAATCACTGCCTGGCGAGCTGCGGATAATCCCTCGCCTGAACAGCGAATATTACAACTTCAACACCCGGAAACCGCCGTTTGATGATGCCCGTGTGCGGCGGGCATTGTATCTTACGGTTGACAGGCCGCTAATCGCGCAAAAGATACTTGGGCTACGAACGCCAGCAACAACATTGACGCCGACAGAGGTAGAAGGGTTTCGTGCGCCAACGTTTGAGGAACTGCAAAAGCCAATGGGTGAGCGCGTTGCGATGGCAAAAGCCTTGCTGAAACAGGCGGGATACGACGCCTCTCATCCGCTACGCTTTGAACTGTTCTACAACAAGTACGATCTGCATGAAAAAACGGCGATAGCCTTGTCTTCCGAATGGAAAAAATGGCTTGGCGCACAGGTGACGCTGCGAACGATGGAGTGGAAAACGTATCTCGATGCCCGGCGTAGTGGTGATTTCATGTTGTCGCGGCAGTCGTGGGATGCGACGTATAACGATGCTTCCAGCTTCCTGAACACGCTCAAAAGCGATAGTGAAGAAAATGTCGGTCACTGGAAAAATGCAAAGTATGACGCGTTACTAAACCAGGCCGCTCAGACCACTGACGCGACAAAGCGTAATGCGCTGTATCAACAGGCAGAGGCCATTATCAACCAGCAGGCACCGCTCATCCCCATCTACTATCAACCGCTGATCAAACTGCTTAAACCCTACGTTGGCGGTTTTCCGCTGCATAATCCCCAGGATTATGTCTACAGCAAAGAGTTGTATATCAAGGCACATTGATGCCTTTATCGCCGTCGGAGCACGTCCGGCGGCACTATTCACACTGATCTCCTGTGACTCGACGCGACAGATAATGTAGTATCTCCGGCAATATTGCCCCTTTGAAGGCTGGCGAATAAGTTGAGGAATCAGAATTAATGAGCGATATGGCAGAGCGCCTTGCGCTACATGAATTTACGGAAAACGCCTACTTAAACTACTCCATGTACGTCATCATGGATCGTGCGTTGCCGTTTATTGGTGATGGTCTGAAACCTGTTCAGCGCCGCATTGTGTATGCGATGTCAGAACTGGGTCTGAATGCTACCGCCAAATTTAAAAAATCGGCCCGTACTGTGGGTGACGTACTGGGTAAATACCATCCGCACGGTGACAGCGCCTGCTATGAAGCGATGGTACTAATGGCTCAGCCGTTTTCTTACCGTTATCCGCTGGTTGATGGGCAGGGAAACTGGGGGGCACCGGACGATCCGAAATCGTTCGCGGCAATGCGTTATACCGAATCCCGCCTGTCGAAATATTCTGAGCTGTTACTGAGTGAGCTGGGGCAAGGGACGGCGGACTGGGTGCCAAACTTCGACGGCACGTTGCAGGAGCCGAAAATGCTGCCTGCCCGCCTGCCGAATATTTTGCTTAACGGCACCACCGGTATTGCTGTCGGGATGGCGACGGACATTCCGCCACATAACCTGCGTGAAGTCGCACAGGCGGCAATCGCGTTAATCGACCAGCCGAAAACCACGCTCGACCAGTTGCTGGATATCGTGCAGGGCCCAGACTACCCGACTGAAGCGGAAATCATCACCTCCCGCGCCGAAATCCGTAAAATTTACGAGAACGGTCGTGGTTCTGTGCGTATGCGCGCGGTGTGGAAGAAAGAAGATGGCGCGGTAGTGATCAGCGCCTTACCGCATCAGGTTTCTGGCGCTCGCGTACTGGAGCAAATTGCTGCGCAAATGCGCAACAAAAAGCTGCCGATGGTTGACGATCTGCGCGATGAATCTGACCACGAGAATCCGACACGTCTGGTGATTGTGCCGCGTTCTAATCGTGTGGATATGGATCAGGTGATGAATCATCTGTTTGCCACGACCGATCTGGAAAAGAGCTATCGTATTAACCTCAATATGATTGGTCTGGATGGGCGTCCGGCGGTGAAAAACCTGCTGGAAATCCTCTCCGAATGGCTGGTGTTCCGTCGCGATACCGTGCGCCGCCGTCTCAATTATCGTCTGGAGAAAGTCCTCAAGCGCCTGCATATTCTTGAAGGTTTGCTGGTGGCGTTTCTCAATATCGACGAAGTGATTGAGATCATTCGTAATGAAGATGAACCGAAACCGGCACTGATGTCGCGTTTTGGCATTACGGAAACCCAGGCGGAAGCGATCCTCGAACTGAAACTGCGTCATCTCGCCAAACTGGAAGAGATGAAGATTCGCGGTGAGCAGAACGAACTGGAAAAAGAGCGTGACCAGTTGCAGAGCATTCTGGCTTCCGAGCGCAAGATGAATAACCTGCTGAAGAAAGAGCTACAGGCCGACGCACAGGCCTACGGCGACGATCGCCGTTCGCCGTTGCAGGAACGCGAAGAAGCGAAAGCGATGAGCGAGCACGACATGCTGCCGTCTGAACCCGTTACCATTGTGCTGTCACAGATGGGCTGGGTACGCAGCGCCAAAGGCCATGACATCGACGCACCAGGCCTGAACTATAAAGCGGGCGATAGCTTCAAAGCGGCGGTGAAAGGCAAGAGCAACCAACCGGTGGTATTTGTTGATTCTACCGGCCGTAGCTACGCCATCGACCCGATTACGCTGCCGTCGGCGCGTGGTCAGGGCGAACCACTCACCGGTAAACTGACGTTACCGCCAGGTGCCACAGTTGATCACATGCTAATGGAAAGCGACGATAAGAAACTGTTGATGGCTTCCGATGCTGGCTACGGATTCGTCTGCACCTTTAACGATCTTGTTGCCCGTAACCGTGCTGGTAAAGCGTTGATTACCTTACCTGAAAATGCGCATGTTATGCCGCCAGTAGTGATTGAAGATGCTTCTGATATGCTACTGGCTATCACCCTGGCAGGACGCATGTTGATGTTCCCGGTAAGCGAGCTTCCGCAACTGTCGAAGGGTAAAGGCAACAAGATCATCAACATCCCGTCGGCAGAAGCCGCGCGAGGCGAGGATGGTCTGGCACACCTGTATGTACTGCCGCCGCAGAGCACTCTGACTATTCATGTCGGGAAACGCAAAATTAAACTGCGCCCGGAAGAGTTGCTGAAAGTGACTGGTGAGCGTGGTCGCCGTGGCACCTTGATGCGCGGTTTACAGCGTATCGACCGTGTCGAGATTGACTCCCCTCACCGCGCCAGCAGCGGCGATAGCGAAGAGTAATATGCCGGAGGGGGGCTTTCTCCCGTTTGCAAGGAATGCCGGATGAAATGTTAAGTCGTCATCCGGCAGCGTATTCAACCCCCGGAAACGATAAAAATTCCCTTGAAACCGTTGTTTATTCATGCGTTGCGATTAACAATACGCTTTTCCAGAGAGCGGCTTTTAACAATGCCCTAACCTGATTTCAGGTGACGTACAATGCCAGTCTCTCAGATCTTCAGAGGGTGTTATGCTATATATCTTTCGTCTTATTATTACCGTTATTTACAGCATCTTAGTCTGTGTTTTCGGCTCCATTTACTGCCTTTTCAGCCCGCGAAATCCAAAGCATGTAGCCACCTTCGGGCATATGTTTGGGCGCCTTGCGCCGCTGTACGGGCTGAAAGTTGAGTGCCGCAAACCTGCTGATGCTGAAAGCTATGGTAATGCTATCTATATTGCTAACCACCAGAACAACTATGACATGGTGACAGCATCGAACATCGTGCAGCCACCGACGGTCACAGTGGGTAAAAAGAGTTTGCTGTGGATCCCCTTCTTTGGGCAGTTGTACTGGTTAACCGGTAACTTATTGATCGACAGAAACAACCGTACTAAGGCGCATGGCACCATCGCGGAAGTCGTGAACCACTTCAAAAAACGCCGTATTTCCATCTGGATGTTCCCGGAAGGAACGCGTAGCCGTGGTCGCGGCCTGCTGCCGTTTAAAACTGGGGCATTCCATGCGGCAATTGCGGCAGGCGTCCCGATTATTCCCGTGTGTGTTTCCACGACTTCGAATAAGATTAATCTTAATCGACTGAATAATGGTTTAGTGATCGTAGAAATGCTGCCGCCGATTGACGTCAGTCAATATGGTAAAGATCAGGTTCGCGAGCTGGCTGCTCATTGTCGTTCGATAATGGAACAAAAAATCGCCGAGCTCGATAAAGAAGTCGCAGAGCGCGAAGCCGCCGGAAAAGTTTAAGTCGGCAATCTGTTTTTTGCGGGGATGTTTTCCTGCACGGTATTACTTTAGCCAGTTTTACATGGAGCAAATATGTCACTCAGTCGGCGTCAGTTCATTCAGGCATCGGGGATTGCACTGTGTGCAGGTGCTGTCCCCCTGAAGGCAAGCGCAGCCGGTCAACAGCAACCACTGCCCGTTCCGCCGCTGCTTGAATCTCGCCGTGGGCAACCGTTATTTATGACAGTACAGCGCGCGCACTGGTCATTTACGCCAGGAACGCGCGCGTCGGTTTGGGGTATCAATGGTCGCTACCTTGGGCCGACTATCCGCGTCTGGAAGGGCGACGATGTTAAGCTGATTTACAGCAACCGACTGACAGAAAACGTCTCAATGACAGTGGCTGGATTACAAGTGCCAGGCCCACTGATGGGCGGCCCGGCACGCATGATGTCGCCAAACGCTGACTGGGCGCCTGTGCTGCCAATTCGCCAGAATGCTGCGACTTTGTGGTATCACGCCAATACCCCCAACCGCACGGCGCAGCAGGTCTATAACGGCCTTGCCGGGATGTGGCTGGTGGAAGATGAAGTCAGCAAGTCGCTGCCCATTCCTAACCATTATGGTGTGGATGATTTTCCGGTCATTATCCAGGATAAACGGCTGGATAACTTTGGTACGCCAGAATACAACGAACCGGGAAGCGGCGGCTTTGTTGGCGATACGCTGCTGGTCAACGGTGTACAAAGCCCGTACGTTGAAGTTTCGCGCGGTTGGGTGCGCCTGCGTCTGCTGAACGCATCGAACTCCCGTCGCTATCAACTACAGATGAGCGATGGTCGCCCGTTACATGTGATTTCTGGCGATCAGGGATTCCTGCCTGCTCCTGTATCGGTGAAGCAGCTTTCGCTGGCACCGGGCGAACGCCGTGAAATACTGGTGGATATGAGCAACGGTGATGAAGTGTCGATCACCTGTGGCGAAGCGGCGAGCATTGTTGATCGTATTCGCGGCTTCTTTGAGCCGTCCAGCATTCTGGTTTCTACGCTGGTGCTAACGCTGCGCCCGACCGGCCTTCTGCCGCTGGTGACTGACAGCCTGCCGATGCGCCTGCTGCCGACTGAAATAATGGCTGGTTCGCCGATTCGCAGCCGTGATATAAGCCTGGGCGATGATCCCGGCATCAACGGGCAGCTATGGGACGTTAACCGCATTGACGTTGCTGCCCAGCAGGGAACGTGGGAACGCTGGACGGTACGCGCGGATGAACCGCAATCATTCCATATTGAAGGTGTGATGTTCCAGATCCGTAATGTTAATGGCGCAATGCCATTCCCGGAAGACAGAGGCTGGAAAGATACCGTCTGGGTTGATGGACAAGTGGAACTGCTTGTTTATTACGGCCAGCCTTCCTGGGCGCATTTCCCGTTTTACTTTGGTAGCCAGACACTGGAAATGGCGGATCGCGGCTCTATTGGGCAGTTGCTGGTCAATCCAGTACCGTAATCTTCATACTCGCCCTGGGAGGGCGAGTATGGAATACCTTTCGATTTCTCTTTCGTTCCGGCTTATAATCCCCGGCCTTTGATTATTTTTTTATCATTTCTGGAAGCAAAATGAGCTCTATCTCCCTGATCCAACCGGATCGCGACCTGTTCTCCTGGCCGCAGTACTGGGCCGCCTGTTTTGGACCGGCACCGTTTTTGCCGATGTCTCGTGAAGAGATGGATCAACTTGGCTGGGATAGCTGCGACATCATTTTGGTTACTGGCGACGCGTATGTCGATCACCCAAGCTTTGGGATGGCGATTTGCGGTCGTATGCTGGAAGCGCAGGGCTTTCGTGTCGGGATCATCGCCCAACCGGACTGGAGCAGCAAAGACGACTTTATGCGTCTGGGTAAACCGAATCTGTTTTTCGGCGTGACCGCAGGCAATATGGACTCGATGATCAACCGCTATACCGCCGATCGCCGTTTACGTCATGACGATGCCTACACGCCGGATAACGTCGCGGGTAAGCGACCGGATCGCGCCACACTGGTTTATACCCAGCGTTGTAAAGAGGCGTGGAAAGATGTGCCGGTGATCCTCGGTGGTATTGAAGCCAGCCTGCGCCGTACCGCGCATTATGATTACTGGTCTGATACCGTGCGCCGTTCCGTGTTGGTGGATTCCAAAGCAGACATGCTGATGTTCGGTAACGGTGAGCGTCCGCTGGTGGAAGTGGCACACCGTTTGGCGATGGGCGAGCCGATTAGCGAAATCCGCGATGTACGTAATACCGCGATTATCGTGAAAGAGGCGCTGCCTGGCTGGAGCGGCGTGGATTCTACTCGCCTTGATACACCGGGGAAAATCGACCCGATTCCGCATCCGTATGGCGAAGATTTGCCGTGTGCGGATAACAAACCGGTGGCTCCGAAAAAACAAGAAGCCAAAGCCGTAACCGTGCAGCCGCCGCGTCCGAAGCCGTGGGAAAAAACCTACGTGTTGCTCCCTTCTTTCGAGAAAGTGAAGGGCGATAAAGTGCTGTACGCTCATGCTTCGCGTATTTTGCACCACGAAACCAACCCAGGCTGCGCTCGCGCATTGATGCAAAAACATGGCGACCGCTATGTGTGGATCAACCCGCCTGCTATTCCGCTTTCTACCGAAGAGATGGAC
The DNA here is from genome assembly GCF_916618735.1 of Escherichia sp. Marseille-Q3837. Taxonomy (NCBI): domain Bacteria; kingdom Pseudomonadati; phylum Pseudomonadota; class Gammaproteobacteria; order Enterobacterales; family Enterobacteriaceae; genus Escherichia; species Escherichia sp. Marseille-Q3837. The sequence continues at coordinate 1,669,505 of NZ_CAKAKC010000001.1, forward strand.
AGCGTCTTTGCGCTGCCGTACAAGCGCGTGCCGCATCCGGCTTACGGTAATGCCCGTATTCCTGCTTACGAAATGATCCGTTTCTCAGTCAATATTATGCGTGGCTGCTTTGGCGGCTGCTCTTTCTGTTCTATTACCGAGCATGAAGGGCGCATTATTCAGAGCCGTTCGGAAGATTCGATCATCAATGAGATTGAAGCGATCCGCGACACCGTTCCTGGATTTACGGGCGTGATTTCCGATCTCGGCGGGCCAACTGCCAACATGTATATGTTGCGCTGCAAATCGCCACGCGCCGAGCAAACCTGCCGTCGTTTATCGTGCGTTTACCCGGATATTTGTCCGCATATGGACACTAACCACGAACCGACGATCAATCTCTATCGCCGCGCGCGCGATCTGAAAGGCATTAAAAAGATCCTGATTGCCTCCGGCGTGCGTTATGACATCGCCGTGGAAGATCCGCGCTATATCAAAGAGCTGGCAACCCATCACGTTGGTGGTTATCTGAAGATTGCCCCGGAACATACCGAAGAAGGGCCGTTGTCGAAGATGATGAAGCCGGGCATGGGCAGCTATGACCGCTTTAAAGAGCTGTTCGACACCTACTCGAAACAGGCAGGTAAAGAGCAGTATCTGATCCCATATTTCATCTCCGCGCACCCCGGTACACGCGATGAAGATATGGTGAATCTGGCGCTGTGGCTGAAGAAACATCGCTTCCGTCTCGACCAGGTACAGAACTTCTACCCGTCGCCGTTGGCTAACTCAACCACCATGTATTACACCGGCAAAAATCCGCTGGCGAAGATTGGTTATAAGAGCGAAGACGTTTTCGTGCCGAAGGGTGACAAACAGCGTCGTCTGCATAAAGCGTTGTTGCGTTACCACGATCCGGCAAACTGGCCGTTAATCCGCCAGGCGCTGGAAGCGATGGGTAAAAAGCATCTGATTGGCAGCCGTCGCGATTGCTTAGTGCCTGCGCCAACCATTGAAGAGATGCGCGAAGCTCGCCGTCAGAACCGTAATACCCGTCCGGCGTTGACCAAACATACCCCGATGGCGACCCAGCGCCAGACGCCTGTCGGAGCAAAGAAAGCGCCGTCTGCGCAACCTCGCCCGATGAATGCCGGTGCGAAGAAACGTCCTAAAGCGGCGACTGGACGTTAAAAAAACATCCCCGGTAACTGAATGCTACCGGGGATATTTTTATCACTCCGTATACATACGCAAGCAGCGCAGGCAATCAAAATAGTCCTGCGCATCAAGGCGTGTATTGGCTCTGTTAGCTTCGGATTTGGCGGCGTAAATTTGCGGGCGTAATGCTTTTATATCCTGCTCTAGCCGGGCGATTTTGGCATTTAATGTTTGTACATTACCTGCCAGTTGATTGACCTTTTGCTCATTGACGCAACCACTTAATAAGCCGGTTACCAGAACAACAGCTCCCACGGTGAAAATCGTTTTCATATCGTGCTCCCTTTTATTTATTGTTCCGACTAATTTTTATTTTATTCAGTTCATTGCGTTAATCTGGCGGCGGTTTTCGTTTCAATCTGTTTAAGCAAGCTACCGCTGCCTGGACGGATAAAATCGGCAATTTCCCACTTTCCTTCGCGCCGATGTAAAACTAAATCCTGCTCTTCACTGTTACCATTGTTCAGCGCAATACGAACATGAATACGGGCGGAATCGGCGGTTTTTTTCTGAACACGAATTTCATCAACACGAGCAAATAGCGACTCTTCACCAAAACAAATCGGGTTGTCGTAAATAAATTGCCGTTCTATTTGCATCTCTTGATCGAAATTGCCGTTTTTATTGAAGGTGGTTTTATAAAATTCATTGACTGCCTGGCGATAGGTGTCGGAAACAACCCATGTCCAGGGCCAACTATAATCGGCAATATGTTTAAACAGTTCAGCGACAAAGGCTTCAGGCTCTTCTTTTTGTAATGAAGCCAGTGTTGCCAGGATTTTTTCATTCTCGCTATTAACTGCCTGCCAGACGCTACCATGGTTGCTGACAACATCATCAATGACCCAACGATCATTTTCTGCCACCATTTTCAGCGTTTGCGTGGTCTTTTCTTTATCGTCGTCAAAGGTACGGAAACGCACAACGGCATCTGCATGATCGGTATCCGTTTGAGTAACCACTACGCTTTCTAACACCAGATCGCCAAAATCCTGACAATCACAAATCGGATCATAATCCAGCCAGCCAATATTGCCCGGCAGCGTGAGATTATCATTCAGGGTAAGTGCCTTTTGTATGCGTGCAGACGTTATCGCCTGCTCTCCTGTCTCACCAAAATAAGGCGCGCTGGCATCAGATTTATAGTTTTGATAAATCTGGCGAACTGTCTGTTCTACAGTCAGCGAGGATGATTGGGCTTGAGTAGTGAAGCTTGCAAAAAACGCCAAAAACAGAAGTATTATTTTCATCTGTTTTTGACCTCACCGTCGTGTTTATCCATATTGTAGAGGCTTTGTTGATTAAAGAGCTCCCAGCTCTGCATGATGATGTCCTTAAATTTGGCATTTCTGAGCAGGGGAGAGTAACAACGGGCGGGAGGTGAGGGGAATAAATGATTTCTGAAAAGTCCGGTAGCGGAACATTACCGCTACCGGGAGAATTTGCCCGTTAGCCGCCGAACTGGTCGGGATCGGGACCGAGACGTTTACCCTGATCGAGTTTTGCGATTTCACCAAGTTCGTCTTTGTCGAGACGGAAATCCCAGACATCAAAGTTTTCGGCAATGCGTGAAGGCGTGACCGATTTCGGGATCACCACCAGACCGTTATCCAGATGCCAGCGGATAACAATTTGTGCCGGTGTTTTGCCGTATTTATCCGCCAGGTCGCGAATGACTTTCTGATCGAAAACGCCTTTCCCACCTTGCGCTAATGGACTCCAGGATTCGGTCTGGATTTTGTGCGTGGCATTCCAGGCATGAAGCTGGCGTTGCTGCATCAGCGGGTGAAGTTCGATTTGATTAATAACAGGCGTCACGCCAGTTTCGTCGATCAGACGTTGCAGGTGGTGGATCTGGAAGTTACAGACGCCAATGCTTTTGATTAATCCCTCTTTTTGCAGCTCGATCATTCCTTTCCACGCCTCGACATAGTGATCGATAGCGGGAACGGGCCAGTGCATTAAGTAAAGGTCTATATAATCAAGCTGGAGTTTTTTCAGGCTGTCGAGCAGTGCTTCGCGGGGGTGTTTGTGGTCGTCGTTCCACAGCTTGGTTGTAATGAACAACTCTTCTCTGGCAAGTGCGGCATTTTTCAGCGCCTTGCCGACACCTTCTTCGTTTTTATAGGCAGCAGCGGTATCAATTGAGCGATAACCCACTTCCAGGGCTTTTTGAATAGCGGTGATAACTTCCTCATTACTTGCTTGCCAGACGCCCAGTCCCAGCTGGGGCATGACATTGCCATCCTGTAGCTTAATAACGGTTGGATTAGCCATACGTTCCTCCTTTTATATGAACTCACCGGAGCCTGCTCCGGTGAGTTGGTGTGAACTTAAGTCTGGACGAAATACCCAAAAACGAAAGTTTGAGGAGGAAAAAGCTTAACGAGCAGCTTCGTAAATGCGGCGGCTGACATCCAGCGTAATGTCATGATTTTCGCCCAGTTGGGTCATGCCGTGTTCTTCCAGTTTCTTCAGCAATGCCGGGATGGAGCTGCCGTCCAGACCGTAGTCGGACAGGCGGGTCGGCACGCCCAATTGCTCGAAGAAGTTGCGGGTAGCGGCAATTGCAGCGTCAATACGCTCATCGTCGGAACCTTCAGTGATGTTCCAGACGCGTTCAGCATATTGCAGCAGTTTCGCGCGCTTGGTGTCGCGTTTTTCATTCCACAGAGCAGGCAGGACAATAGCCAGCGTTTGCGCGTGATCCAGACCGTGCATCGCAGTCAGTTCGTGTCCCAGCATATGTGTTGCCCAGTCCTGCGGTACGCCGGCGCCGATCAAACCGTTCAACGCCTGAGTCGCAGCCCACATGACGTTGGCGCGCACATCGTAGTTTTCTGGCTCTTTCAGGGCTTTCGGACCATCTTCGAGAAGCGTCAGCAAAATGCCTTCTGCGAAGCGATCCTGAATTTTTGCATCAACCGGTTTGGTAACATACTGTTCCACGGTGTGTACAAAGGCATCCACTACGCCATTAGCCACCTGGCGCGGCGGCAGGGTGTAGGTATAAACCGGATCGAGCACGGCAAATACGGGTTGAACGTGGGCAGAATGGAACGCCTGCTTGTCGCCGGTGGTTTTACGGGAGATAACCGCACCTGCGTTGGATTCTGAACCGGTCGCTGGCAGCGTCAGCACACAGCCCATCGGGATGGCGCTTTTAATCTCTTTACCGCCCGTTTGCAGAATGTGCCACGGATCGATGTTCTCAGGATAATTTGCCGCTGCGGCGATAAATTTGGTGCCGTCCAGTACGGAACCGCCGCCAACCGCCAGCAGGAAAGTCACTTTCTGTTCGCGAACCAGTTTCACGGCGTTCATCAGCGTTTCATAAGCCGGGTTTGGTTCAATACCGCCAAACTCCAGCACGTCCATACCTTTCAGCGCATCCAGAACCTGATCGAGAACGCCAGTTTTTTTCACACTGCCGCCGCCGTAGGTAATCAATACGCGAGCATCGTGAGGAATTTGTTCGCGTAAACCAGCGATAGCGCCTTTACCAAACAGAATACGGGTTGGGGTGTGCAGATTAAAGTTGTTCATTACGTGCTCCCTTTGCTGGGTCAATATGAGGGCAGAGATCGGTCTGCCTGATGTTTTTCATTGTGGTCGCCAGCGTCGCTGCTCTCAATGCTCATTTCTGCCAATGTCTTGCCTATTTCTCCAGAGCACTGGAGAAATAGTACAAAATTGCGCACAATCAAATTGACGCATTATTCTTAAGAAATTACGCGATATGAAACGTGAAGAGATTTGCCGCCTGCTGACGGACAAAATTAATAATCTGAAAAATAAAGAAAATAGTTTGTCTGAATTGCTGCCCGATGTGCGCTTATTGTATGGCGAGAACCCCGGCGCACGTACGCCGGTGATGTATGAGCCTGGCATCATAATTCTCTTTTCCGGGCATAAAATCGGCTATATCAATGAGCGCGTGTTTCGTTATGATGCCAATGAATATCTGCTGCTGACGGTGCCGTTACCGTTTGAGTGCGAAACCTATGCCACGCCGGAAGTGCCATTAGCGGGTTTACGTCTCAATGTTGATATTTTGCAGTTACAGGAACTGTTGATGGACATTGGTGAGGATGAGCATTTCCAGCCGTCGATGGCTGCCAGTGGTATAAACTCCGCTACGTTGTCAGAAGAGATTTTATGCGCGGCGGAGCGGTTACTTGATGTGATGGAGCGACCGCTGGATGCGCGCATTCTCGGTAAACAGATCATTCGCGAAATTCTTTACTACGTGCTGACCGGACCTTGCGGCGGTGCGTTACTGGCGCTGGTCAGTCGGCAGACTCATTTCAGCCTGATTAGCCGCGTGTTGAAACGGATTGAGAATAAATACACTGAAAACCTGAGCGTCGAGCAACTGGCGGCAGAAGCCAACATGAGCGTTTCGGCGTTCCACCATAATTTTAAGTCTGTCACCAGCACCTCGCCGTTGCAGTATTTGAAGAACTACCGACTGCATAAGGCACGGATGATGATAATCCATGATGGCATGAAGGCCAGCGCGGCGGCGATGCGCGTCGGCTACGAAAGTGCGTCGCAATTTAGCCGTGAGTTTAAACGCTACTTCGGTGTGACGCCGGGGGAAGATGCGGCAAGAATGCGGGCGATGCAAGGGAGTTAAATGTGTTCCCGGACAAGTCGCCGGGAACGGAGAAAAACGTCAGGCGTTACCGTATTTCTTTTTAATCACCACAAACAGCGTGCCTAACAGGCCTGCGGTTAACAGGGCAATCGGCAGGATCATCAGGAACGTCATCACCTGATCTTCATGGCGCTTAACGAACGGGATCATGCTTAAGGCATAACCAAAACTGGTCACCACGCTGACCCATAGCAATCCACTTAACCAGTTGAAAAACTGGAAGCGGCGGTTTGGCAACCCGGAAATTCCCGCCATGGTTGGTAGCAGCGTGCGGACAAATGCAAGAAAACGTCCAGCCAGCAAAGCCAGCAAACCGTGGCGGTCAAACATACAGGTGGCGCGCTGATGATATTTGGCCGGAAGCTGTGCCAGCCAGCCTTTCACCGTTTTGGTATTACCTAGCCAACGCCCCTGAATATAACTTAACCAGCAGCCCAGGCTGGCTGCGGCAGTCAGAATCACGATTGTTGGCAGAAAATCCATCACCCCCTGGGCAATCAGTGCGCCAGCCAGTATCAACAAGCTGTCGCCTGGCAAAAATGAAGCGGGCAGCAGACCGTTTTCTAAAAACAGCGTGGCAAACATGACAAAGTAAACAACGCTAACAATATGAGGATCCGCCAGCGCGGCAAAGTCGTGTTGCCAGAGCGCAGCGATAATGTCTTGAATAACAGCCATGGACTTTCCTGTGGAACAGCGTTTAAGCCTTTATTTGCCTATTGTACTCCTGAATTGTCCGGGACGCCTTGATCCCGGACGCAACAATTTAAGACTATTCACAATTAAATGTCTGCAAAATTGTCCAAATTTGGCAATGTTACACAATTCGGGTAAATCCCGCGTTCAGATCGGCAATCAGATCGTCGACGTTTTCCAGACCAATATGCAGGCGAATCAATGTGCCGCTGAAATCAATCTTTCCTTGTGGGCGGATGGCGGCGATATGTTCCGGCTGATTCGCGAGGATCAACGATTCATAACCGCCCCACGAGTAGGCCATGCTAAATAAACTGAAGTTATCCAGATAGTTCGCCAGTTCTTCATCGTTGAGTTTTTTCTTAAGCACAAAGGAAAATAGCCCGCTGCTGCCTGTAAAGTCTCGTTTCCAGAATTCGTGACCTTTACTTTCCGGCAGAGCAGGGTGGTTAACTCGCGCTACTTGCGGATGTTCTGCCAGCCATTCAGCCACTTTCAGACTGCTTTCATGATGTTGACGCAAACGCACACCTAATGTGCGCAGGCCACGGCTGGTCATATAAGCGGTATCGGCATCGACCATTTGTCCCATCAGATAAGCGTTCTCCCGTAGTTGCTCCCAGCAACGGGCATTGCATACTGCGGTGCCGATCATGGCATCCGAGTGACCTATCAGATACTTGGTTCCCGCCTGAATCGAAATATCAATACCAAAATCAAGAGCTTGAAAAAGCACCCCGGCAGCCCAGGTGTTATCGATCATAATGATGGCGTCTGGCACGACACTGCGCACGGCAGCAACAATCGCCGGAACGTCGTGGACTTCCATAGTGATGGAGCCTGGCGATTCCAGAAAGACGATTTTAGTGTTTGGCTGCAGATGTTTAACGATATCCGCGCCAATCAGCGGATCAAACCACGATGTTGTTACGCCCAGTTTGCTGAGGATTTTGCTACAGAAATCCTGACTCGGTTCATAGGCGGTATTGGTCATCAATACATGATCGCCCTGTTCGACAAAAGCAAGAATGGAATTGGCAACGGCGGCCGCACCGCAAGGAAACAGTGCACAGCCGGCGCCACCTTCCAGTTCGCACATTGCTTCTTGTAACGAGAAGTGGGTTAACGTTCCGCGCCGTCCATAGAACAATTCGCCGTTGGCGCGATTACGCGTTGCATGTTTTTTCGCTTCAACGCTATCAAAAACCAGCGAAGAGGCGCGCTGAATCACGCTATTCACCGCGCCGAGAGTGTATTTTTTGCTGCGTCCTGCATTCACCAGTTGAGTATCAAGCTTTTTGTCCGCCATGTCGGGATTCCTGTTTTTATACGTCTGGATGTCTAAACTAGCATGAATAACAGCGAGCGCATCCTGAAGAATTGGCATAAAGAAGAAAATTTTCGCAAATGGCGTTCTGGTGGCTTTTTTACTGCGTAAACGCAAAGAAAAGAAAGCAAAGGTACGGCAGTATGCAAATAGTAATGAGAACGACTATCAATTCGACGTCGTTTTGATATTATTATGCGCAGATTTTGTGACTTGCGTCCTGGAGATACACAGTGGGTAATAATTTAATGCAGACGGATCTTTCCGTCTGGGGTATGTATCAGCACGCCGATATTGTCGTTAAGTGCGTGATGATTGGGCTTATTTTGGCCTCCGTTGTCACTTGGGCAATCTTCTTCAGTAAGAGCGTAGAGTTCTTCAATCAGAAGCGCCGTCTTAAGCGCGAGCAGCAACTGCTGGCTGAAGCGCGTTCCCTAAACCAGGCCAACGATATCGCCGCTGATTTTGGTAGCAAAAGCTTAAGCCTGCATTTGCTCAATGAAGCGCAGAACGAGCTGGAACTGTCAGAAGGCAGCGACGATAACGAAGGTATTAAAGAGCGTACCAGCTTCCGCCTGGAGCGTCGGGTCGCCGCTGTGGGGCGTCAAATGGGACGCGGTAACGGCTATCTGGCAACCATTGGCGCGATTTCGCCGTTTGTGGGGCTGTTTGGTACGGTCTGGGGCATCATGAACAGTTTTATCGGTATTGCGCAAACGCAGACCACCAACCTGGCGGTGGTTGCGCCGGGTATCGCAGAAGCATTGTTGGCAACAGCAATCGGTCTGGTGGCAGCGATTCCGGCGGTCGTTATCTATAACGTATTCGCGCGCCAAATTGGCGGCTTTAAAGCGATGCTGGGTGATGTTGCAGCGCAGGTATTGTTGCTGCAAAGTCGTGACCTGGATCTGGAAGCCAGCGCCGCTGCGCATCCGGTTCGTGTCGCACAGAAATTACGTGCAGGGTAATGCGCTATGGCAATGCATCTTAACGAAAACCTCGACGATAACGGCGAAATGCATGATATCAACGTGACGCCGTTTATCGACGTGATGTTGGTTTTGCTGATTATCTTTATGGTGGCGGCACCGTTAGCGACGGTAGATGTGAAGGTGAACTTGCCTGCTTCTACCAGCACGCCGCAGCCGCGCCCGGAAAAACCGGTTTATCTGTCGGTGAAGGCAGACAACTCGATGTTTATCGGTAACGATCCGGTCACCGATGAAACAATGATTACGGCGTTGAATGCGTTAACCGAAGGCAAGAAAGACACCACCATCTTCTTCCGAGCGGACAAAACCGTCGATTACGAGACGTTGATGAAGGTAATGGATACGCTGCATCAGGCGGGTTATCTGAAGATAGGTCTGGTCGGCGAAGAAACTGCCAAAGCGAAGTAAAGCAGAATTGCCTGATGCGCTACGCTTATCAGGCCTACAAATCTATCACAACGTATTGAATTTGCATGACATGTAGGCCGGATAAGGCGTTCACGCCGCACCCGGCAAGCGTTAAAAGTACGATGATGCCCGGTTGCTTCACACAACCGGGCATTTTTTTAGCCTAAATGTTCGCCGCCGCATACGCCGTGCACTTCTGCGGTGACGTAGCTCGACTCCTGACTTGCCAGATAAACATAAACAGGAGCCAGTTCCGCCGGTTGCCCCGCACGCTTCATCGGCGTTTTCTGACCAAACTGCGGGATCTTATCCTGCGTCTGTCCGCCGGAAATTTGCAGCGCCGTCCAGATAGGACCAGGTGCGACAATGTTCACCCGAATACCTTTCTCCGCGACCTGTTTTGCCAGACCACGGCTGTAGTTCAGAATCGCCGCCTTCGTTGCCGCGTAATCCAGTAAATGCGGGCTTGGCTGGTACGCCTGGATTGACGAAGTGGTGATGATACTGGCACCTTTTGGCAGCAGGGGGATCGCTTCCTGGGTTAACCAGAACAGCGCGAAAACGTTAATGGCAAAGGTCTTTTGAAACTGTTCGCTGGTGAGGTCTGCAATATCAGGAATGGCAACCTGTTTCCCGGCGACCAGCGCCATAATATCCAGCCCGCCTAACGCCTTATGCGCGTCGTGAACCAGCGAACGGGCAAATTTCTCATCGCTTAAATCGCCCGGCAGCAGAACGACTTTGCGTCCGCATTCTTCAATAATCTTTTTCACATCCTGGGCGTCTTCTTCTTCCGCCGGAAGATAACTGATCGCCACGTCAGCGCCTTCACGCGCGTAAGCGATGGCGGCAGCACGACCGATACCAGAATCGCCCCCTGTCACCAGTGCTTTACGATCTTTCAGGCGACCGCTACCAACATAAGTTTTCTCGCCACAATCCGGCACCGGCGTCATCTTCGCCTGGATGCCTGGCGTCGGTTGTTTCTGTTTGGGATATTCACCAGTGTAATACTGCGTGGTCGGGTCTTTTAAATGAGACATCGCTTTTCTCCCTTCAGGTTCAACGTCCTTTAAGGGTAGACGCTCTCGATGCGTTAATCAGGGAACCAGGAAGATCCCTAAACCTCAGAATTATGCGACAAAGGTTTAACGTATATGTTGATTTGCTGTTGCGCGCTGTTTACTCAATTGCGATATACTGTTGCCCGTTTTAACTACACGACAGGAATGTATGGAACGTTTTCTTGAAAATGCAATGTATGCTTCTCGCTGGCTGCTTGCCCCCGTGTACTTTGGCCTTTCGCTGGCGTTAGTTGCCCTGGCGCTGAAGTTCTTCCAGGAGATTATTCACGTACTACCGAATATCTTCTCGATGGCGGAATCTGATTTGATCCTCGTGTTGCTGTCGCTGGTGGATATGACGCTGGTTGGCGGTTTGCTGGTGATGGTGATGTTTTCCGGTTATGAGAATTTCGTCTCGCAGCTTGATATCTCCGAGAACAAAGAGAAGCTGAACTGGCTGGGGAAAATGGACGCAACGTCGCTGAAAAACAAAGTAGCAGCGTCGATTGTGGCAATCTCTTCCATTCACTTACTGCGCGTCTTTATGGATGCGAAAAATGTCCCTGATAACAAACTGATGTGGTACGTCATTATCCATCTGACGTTTGTGCTCTCTGCGTTTGTGATGGGCTATCTTGACCGACTGACTCGCCATAATCACTGATCTGATTCGGGCGCGGTTCTCGCGCCCGTTATTAACAGGTTATTTATCGGATGACGCCTGCCACAGATTCAGCTCGCCATCGGCGATATGCTGGTCAATCTGCGCCAGTTCCTCGGCGCTAAACGTCAGATTTTTCAGCGCCTGTACGTTCTCCTCCAGTTGCTCCGCGCGGCTGGCACCAATCAATACTGACGTCACGCGATCATCTTTCAGCAACCAGCTTAACGCCATTTGCGCCATAGACTGACCGCGCTGCTGTGCCATTTCATTCAATAAGCGCAGGCTGTTGAGGTTGGCTTCGGTGAGCATTTTCGGCGTCAGGCCACGAACTTTATTCCCTTCACGATGCATCCGTGAATCCTCCGGAATACCGTTGAGATATTTTCCGCTCAGCAATCCCTGAGCCAGAGGAGTAAAGGCAATGCAGCCCACGCCGTTATTTTCCAGGGTATCCAGCAGGCCGCTTTTATCTACCCAGCGGTTCAGTAAATTGTACGAAGGTTGATGAATTAACAGCGGAATTTTCCACTCGCGCAGCAACTCGACCATTTTTTGCGTCCGCTCTGGCGAGTAAGAGGAGATCCCGACATACAGCGCCTTACCGCTTTGCACAGCATGAGCCAGCGCAGAGGCGGTTTCTTCCATCGGCGTATTTTCATCGACGCGATGAGAGTAAAAGATATCGACATATTCCAGACCCATACGCTTCAGGCTTTGGTCGAGGCTGGCGAGCAGGTATTTACGTGAACCGCCAGAGCCGTAAGGGCCGGGCCACATATCGTAGCCAGCCTTGGTTGAGATAATCAGTTCATCGCGATAAGCGGCAAAATCCTCCCGCAGCAGTCGACCAAAGTTCTCTTCTGCGCTTCCTGGAGGTGGCCCATAGTTATTGGCTAAATCAAAGTGCGTAATGCCTAAATCAAACGCTTTACGCAGGATCGCACGCTGTGATTCCAGCGCGTTAACGTGACCGAAATTGTGCCATAAACCGAGCGATAACGCGGGCAGGCGTAAACCGCTTTTTCCGCAATAGCGGTATTGCATCTGCCCGTAACGTTCGGGATTTGCTAACCAGACCATGACCTCTCCTTTCAACCGTTCAATTTCGAAACAATGTTTCTAGTTTAGCGATTCGCCAGCGTGTATCCCGTAGTGTGGCTCACAGAGTGACGAAAAACTGGGCAAAAACACGTGCTTATGCTTTGCTTAAAAAAACACCAGTTGAGGAGTGCAACGATGCCGCGTTTAACCGCCAAAGATTTCCCACAAGAGTTGCTGGATTACTACGACTATTACGCTCATGGGAAAATCTCGAAACGTGAGTTCCTCAACCTTGCGGCGAAGTATGCGGTAGGCGGGATGACGGCATTAGCGTTGTTTGATTTGCTCAAGCCAAATTATGCGCTGGCGACTCAGGTAGAGTTTACCGACCCGGAGATTGTTGCTGAGTACATCACATATCCTTCGCCAAATGGTCACGGCGAGGTACGGGGTTATCTGGTGAAGCCCGCAAAGATGAGCGGCAAAACGCCAGCCGTGGTGGTGGTGCATGAGAATCGAGGGCTGAATCCGTACATCGAAGATGTGGCACGGCGAGTGGCGAAGGCGGGGTACGTCGCCCTGGCGCCAGACGGTTTAAGCTCCGTGGGTGGATATCCGGGGAACGATGATAAAGGTCGTGAGCTGCAACAGCAGGTCGATCCGACTAAGTTGATGAATGATTTCTTTGCCGCAATTGAGTTTATGCAACGCTATCCGCAAGCGACAGGCAAAGTGGGTATTACTGGATTTTGCTATGGCGGTGGTGTCTCAAACGCGGCTGCGGTGGCATATCCGGAACTGGCCTGCGCGGTGCCGTTTTATGGTCGCCAGGCACCCACCGCTGATGTGGCGAAAATCGACGCACCTTTACTGCTTCACTACGCTGAACTGGACACCCGAATCAACGAAGGCTGGCCTGCTTATGAGGCGGCGTTGAAAGCGAATAATAAGGTCTATGAGGCGTATATTTATCCGGGGGTTAATCACGGATTCCATAATGATTCCACGCCCCGTTATGACAAATCTGCCGCCGATCTTGCCTGGCAAAGGACGCTGAAATGGTTCGACAAATATCTCTCCTGATGGGTTTATCTCTTTCTGGATAACATTCTTAACATGCTGAAAAAAATAGCGTGCGCAAAAGTCGTTCTTTGCCTAAAATATCGCTATATAGGTTCATATATAACGTTTAAGGGCAAAACGATGAATAACCATTTTGGTAAAGGCTTAATGGCGGGATTAAAAGCAACACATGCCGACAGTGCGGTTAATGTGACTAAATTCTGTGCTGATTATAAGCGTGGATTTGTATTAGGCTATTCGCACCGGATGTATAAAAAGACCGGTGACCGCCAGCTCAGCGCCTGGGAAGCGGGTATTCTGACGCGCCGTTATGGACTGGATAAAGAGATGGTAATGGATTTCTTTCGTGAGAATAATTCCTGTTCTACATTACGATTTTTTATGGCTGGTTATCGCCTCGAAAATTGATCAAACATACGTATTATCTTGCTTTAATTAATTACACTAATGCTTCTTCCCTTCGTTTTAGCGCCCCGCCGCAGTATCATGACAATGATAACCATAATAAATGTGTGGTAAATGGCGCATCGATCGCATTATTGATTTTGCGGTTGAGGCAAAATATATGCCAGGTCTTCGCAACGGAATAACTATAAATGACTGGAGATAACACCCTCATCCATTCTCACGGCATTAATCGTCGTGATTTCATGAAGCTTTGTGCAGCATTAGCCGCCACCATGGGGCTGAGTAGCAAAGCCGCCGCAGAGATGGCCGAATCGGTCACTAACCCGCAGCGCCCGCCGGTTATCTGGATTGGCGCGCAGGAATGCACCGGTTGTACGGAATCTCTGCTTCGTGCAACGCATCCAACGGTAGAAAACCTCGTGCTGGAGACCATCTCTCTGGAGTATCACGAAGTCCTTTCCGCCGCATTCGGCCATCAGGTTGAAGAGAACAAACATAACGCGCTTGAGAAGTATAAAGGGCAGTATGTGTTGGTTGTGGATGGTTCCATCCCATTAAAAGATAACGGTATTTACTGCATGGTTGCCGGTGAGCCGATTGTGGATCATATCCGCAAAGCGGCGGAAGGCGCAGCAGCCATTATTGCTATCGGTTCTTGCTCCGCGTGGGGCGGTGTCGCCGCAGCTGGGGTTAACCCCACCGGCGCGGTCAGCCTGCAAGAAGTTCTGCCGGGCAAAACCGTTATCAACATTCCAGGCTGTCCGCCGAACCCGCACAACTTCCTTGCGACCGTTGCGCACATCATCACTTACGGCAAACCGCCGAAACTGGATGACAAAAATCGTCCGACCTTCGCCTATGGCCGTCTGATTCACGAACACTGCGAACGTCGCCCGCACTTCGATGCTGGTCGTTTTGCCAAAGAGTTCGGTGATGAAGGCCACCGCGAAGGCTGGTGCCTGTACCACCTTGGCTGTAAAGGCCCTGAAACTTACGGCAACTGCTCAACGCTGCAATTCTGCGACGTTGGCGGCGTGTGGCCGGTGGCGATTGGTCACCCGTGCTATGGCTGTAACGAAGAAGGTATCGGCTTCCATAAAGGCATCCATCAGCTTGCCAACGTCGAAAATCAGACGCCACGCTCACAAAAACCGGACGTGAATGCTAAAGAAGGCGGCAACGTCTCTGCGGGCGCTATCGGTTTGCTTGGCGGCGTGGTTGGGCTGGTTGCCGGTGTCAGCGTGATGGCGGTGCGTGAACTGGGTCGTCAGCAAAAGAAAGATAACGCTGACTCACGGGGAGAATAACCGTGAACAGACGTAATTTTATTAAAGCAGCCTCCTGCGGGGCATTGCTGACGGGCGCGTTGCCGTCGGTCAGCCATGCGGCTGCTGAAAACCGCCCGCCAATTCCGGGATCGCTGGGTATGTTGTATGACTCGACCTTGTGCGTAGGCTGCCAGGCTTGCGTCACCAAGTGTCAGGATATCAACTTCCCTGAACGTAACCCACAAGGGGAACAGACCTGGTCGAACAACGACAAACTGTCGCCATACACCAATAACATCATTCAGGTGTGGACCAGCGGCACGGGGGTCAACAAAGACCAGGAAGAGAACGGCTACGCGTACATTAAGAAACAGTGTATGCATTGCGTCGATCCGAACTGTGTCTCTGTGTGCCCGGTCTCCGCGCTGAAAAAAGATCCGAAAACCGGCATTGTCCATTACGACAAAGACGTGTGCACCGGCTGCCGTTACTGCATGGTTGCCTGCCCGTACAACGTGCCGAAGTACGACTACAACAACCCGTTTGGTGCGCTGCATAAGTGCGAGCTGTGCAACCAGAAAGGTGTGGAACGTCTCGATAAAGGCGGTCTGCCTGGCTGCGTAGAAGTGTGCCCGGCGGGCGCGGTGATTTTTGGTACTCGTGAAGAGCTGATGGCTGAGGCGAAAAAACGTCTGGCACTGAAGCCAGGCAGCGAATACCACTATCCGCGTCAGACGCTGAAATCTGGCGACACTTACCTGCACACGGTGCCGAAATATTATCCGCATCTGTACGGCGAGAAAGAGGGCGGCGGTACTCAGGTTCTGGTACTGACCGGCGTGCCTTATGAAAATCTCGACCTGCCGAAACTGGACGATCTTTCTACCGGTGCGCGTTCCGAAAATATTCAACACACCCTGTATAAAGGCATGATGCTACCACTGGCTGTGCTGGCGGGCTTAACCGTGCTGGTTCGTCGCAACACCAAAAACGACCATCACGACGGAGGAGACGATCATGAGTCATGATCCACAACCGCTGGGCGGCAAAATCATCAGTAAACCGGTCATGATTTTTGGACCGTTAATCGTCATCTGTATGCTCCTGATTGTGAAACGTCTGGTGTTCGGTCTGGGCTCTGTCTCCGACCTGAACGGCGGCTTCCCGTGGGGCGTGTGGATCGCGTTTGACCTGCTGATCGGCACCGGCTTCGCCTGTGGCGGCTGGGCGCTGGCGTGGGCGGTATACGTCTTTAACCGTGGGCAATACCATCCGCTGGTGCGTCCGGCGCTGTTGGCGAGTCTGTTTGGTTACTCACTGGGTGGCTTGTCGATCACTATCGACGTGGGTCGCTACTGGAACCTGCCGTACTTCTACATTCCGGGTCACTTCAACGTGAACTCGGTACTGTTCGAGACGGCGGTCTGTATGACCATCTACATCGGCGTGATGGCTCTGGAGTTTGCTCCGGCACTGTTTGAACGTCTGGGCTGGAAGGTGTCGCTCAAACGTCTGAACAAGGTGATGTTCTTCATCATCGCGCTTGGTGCGCTGCTGCCGACCATGCACCAGTCTTCAATGGGGTCGCTGATGATCTCGGCGGGCTATAAAGTGCATCCGCTGTGGCAAAGCTATGAAATGTTGCCGCTGTTCTCGCTGCTGACGGCGTTCATCATGGGCTTCTCGATTGTCATCTTTGAAGGTTCGTTGGTGCAGGCGGGTCTGCGTGGCAACGGTCCGGATGAAAAGAGTCTGTTCGTTAAGCTGACCAACACCATCAGTGTGTTGCTGGCGATTTTCATCGTGCTGCGCTTTGGTGAGCTAATCTATCGTGACAAGCTGTCCTTAGCGTTTGCCGGTGACTTCTACTCCGTGATGTTCTGGATTGAAGTCCTGCTGATGCTCTTCCCGCTGGTCGTTCTGCGTGTGGCGAAGCTGCGCAATGATTCCCGTATGCTGTTCCTGTCAGCACTGAGCGCGCTGTTAGGTTGTGCAACCTGGCGTCTGACCTATTCGCTGGTGGCATTTAACCCAGGCGGCGGTTACGCCTACTTCCCGACCTGGGAAGAACTGTTGATTTCTATTGGTTTTGTGGCTATTGAGATTTGCGCTTACATCGTACTCATTCGTCTACTGCCGATACTTCCTCCTTTAAAACAAAACGATCATAATCGTCATGAGGCGAGCAAAGCATGAGCCAGAGAATTACTATTGATCCGGTAACCCGTATTGAAGGGCATTTACGCATCGATTGCGAAATCGAAAATGGCGTCGTTTCGAAAGCATGGGCTTCCGGAACCATGTGGCGCGGCATGGAAGAGATCGTGAAAAACCGCGATCCGCGCGATGCATGGATGATTGTGCAACGTATCTGTGGCGTATGTACTACCACTCACGCGCTGTCTTCCGTTCGTGCGGCAGAGAGTGCGCTGAATATCGACGTTCCGGTTAACGCGCAATACATCCGTAACATCATTCTGGCTGCGCACACCACGCATGACCATATCGTTCATTTCTATCAGCTTTCGGCGCTGGACTGGGTGGACATCACTTCTGCACTGCAAGCTGACCCAACCAAAGCCTCCGAAATGCTGAAAGGCGTTTCGACCTGGCATCTGAACAGTCCGGAAGAGTTCACCAAAGTTCAGAACAAGATCAAAGAGCTGGTTGCCAGCGGTCAGTTGGGTATTTTCGCCAACGGCTACTGGGGTCACCCGGCGATGAAACTGCCGCCGGAAGTGAACCTGATTGCGGTAGCTCACTACCTGCAGGCGCTGGAGTGTCAGCGTGACGCTAACCGCGTCGTGGCTCTGCTGGGCGGTAAAACGCCGCACATTCAGAACCTGGCGGTAGGTGGGGTCGCTAACCCAATCAACCTCGACGGTCTGGGCGTGCTGAACCTTGAGCGCCTGATGTACATCAAGTCTTTCATCGACAAGCTGAGCGACTTTGTTGAGCAGGTTTACAAGGTTGATACCGCAGTTATCGCCGCGTTCTACCCTGAATGGCTGACGCGCGGTAAAGGTGCAGTGAACTACCTGAGTGTGCCGGAATTCCCGACCGACAGCAAAAATGGCAGCTTCCTGTTCCCGGGCGGCTACATTGAGAATGCGGATCTGTCCTCGTATCGTCCGATCACTTCCCATTCCGATGAATACCTGATCAAAGGGATTCAGGAAAGCGCGAAGCACTCCTGGTATAAAGACGAAGCACCGCAGGCACCGTGGGAAGGCACAACCATTCCTGCTTATGATGGCTGGTCTGACGACGGTAAATACTCGTGGGTGAAATCACCGACTTTCTACGGCAAAACGGTAGAAGTGGGTCCGCTGGCGAACATGCTGGTGAAACTGGCGGCAGGACGCGAGTCTACCCAGAACAAACTGAATGAAATCGTTGCAATTTATCAGAAACTGACTGGCAACACGCTGGAAGTGGCGCAACTGCACTCCACGCTGGGGCGTATTATTGGTCGTACTGTTCACTGCTGCGAATTGCAGGATATCCTGCAAAATCAATACAGTGCACTGATCACCAATATCGGCAAAGGCGACCACACCACGTTCGTGAAGCCGAACATTCCGGCAACGGGTGAGTTCAAAGGCGTTGGCTTCCTTGAAGCACCGCGCGGTATGCTCTCTCACTGGATGGTGATCAAAGACGGTATCATCAGCAACTATCAGGCAGTTGTTCCGTCAACCTGGAACTCTGGCCCGCGTAACTTCAATGATGACGTCGGTCCTTACGAACAGTCGCTGGTAGGCACGCCGGTTGCTGATCCGAATAAACCGCTGGAAGTGGTGCGTACCATTCACTCCTTCGACCCGTGCATGGCCTGCGCGGTACACGTAGTGGATGCCGACGGCAACGAAGTGGTTTCAGTGAAGGTTCTGTAATGCGTATTTTAGTCTTAGGGGTCGGCAATATTTTGCTGACCGATGAAGCCATCGGTGTGCGGATTGTCGAAGCGTTAGAGCAACGATACATTCTGCCGGATTATGTTGAAATCCTCGATGGCGGCACGGCGGGAATGGAGCTGCTTGGCGACATGGCAAATCGCGATCATCTGATCATTGCGGATGCCATTGTGTCGAAAAAGAACGCGCCGGGAACGATGATGATCCTGCGGGATGAAGAAGTTCCGGCGTTGTTTACTAACAAAATCTCTCCGCATCAGCTTGGCCTGGCCGACGTATTGTCGGCCCTGCGCTTCACCGGCGAGTTTCCGAAAAAGCTGACGCTGGTCGGCGTGATCCCGGAATCACTGGAGCCGCACATCGGCTTGACGCCGACGGTAGAAGCGATGATTGAACCTGCGCTTGAGCAGGTTCTGGCTGCGTTGCGCGAATCAGGCGTGGAAGCTATCCCACGGGAGGCTGCTCATGACTGAAGAGATAGCAGGTTTCCAGACCTCCCCGAAGGCGCAAGTACAGGCAGCGTTTGAAGAAATTGCCCGGCGTTCGATGCACGATCTTTCTTTTCTGCATCCTTCAATGCCGGTGTATGTTTCCGACTTTACGCTGTTCGAAGGTCAGTGGACGGGGTGTGTGATCACCCCGTGGATGCTGAGTGCAGTTATCTTCCCCGGCCCGGATCAACTCTGGCCGCTGCGCAAAGTGAGTGAAAAAATCGGTCTGCAACTGCCGTATGGCACTATGACCTTTACCGTTGGTGAACTGGACGGTGTTTCGCAATACCTCTCCTGCTCGCTGATGTCGCCGCTTTCGCACAGCATGTCGATTGAAGAGGGTCAACGCCTGACGGATGACTGTGCGCGAATGATCCTTTCGCTGCCGGTCACCAATCCGGATGTACCACACGCAGGGCGTCGCGCCCTGCTGTTTGGTCGCAGGAGTGGCGAAAATGCATGAGTTGTCGCTTTGCCAGAGCGCCGTTGAGATTATCCAACGGCAGGCGGAGCAGCACGATGTTAAGCGCGTCACCGCCGTGTGGCTGGAAATTGGCGCGCTCTCCTGCGTTGAGGAGAGCGCCGTCCGTTTTAGTTTTGAAATTGTCTGCCAGGGAACGGTGGCGCAAGGGTGCGATTTACATATCGTCTATAAACCCGCCCAGGCCTGGTGTTGGGATTGCAGCCAGGTAGTGGAGATTCATCAGCACGATGCGCAGTGCCCGCTCTGTCATGGCGAGCGGTTGCGTGTCGATACCGGCGATTCGCTGATCGTCAAAAGTATTGAAGTTGAATAAGACTGCGGACAACGCCTGAAAAGCGCACGGACGGTTCCCTCGCCCCTCCGGGGAGAGGGGTAAGGTGAGGGGAAACACCCAAAGGTTTTTTTCGCGTTTGTCTGCAATCGAAATAACCGGAGTTAACAATGTGTATTGGCGTTCCAGGCCAGGTGCTGGCTGTCGGTGAAGATATTCACCAGCTTGCGCAGGTTGAAGTATGTGGTATCAAGCGCGACGTGAATATCGCGCTGATTTGCGAAGGTAACCCTGCCGATCTGCTGGGCCAGTGGGTACTGGTGCACGTCGGATTTGCCATGAGCATCATCGACGAAGACGAAGCCAAAGCCACATTAGACGCACTGCGCCAAATGGATTACGACATTACCAGCGCGTGAAAATTAGCTTTCGTAGGCCTGATAAGACGCGGCAGCGTCGCATCAGGCATTGTGCTCGATTGCCGGATGCGGCGTAAACGCCTTATCCGGTCTACATCGGCCTTTATGGCTTGCTGCGACGAACACCAACCCTTACCCCTGACGCTTATCTTCCGTATTCGTCTCAAAATCACTGGCGTCATGGCGCTCATGCAACTGCTCGTTCAGCGGTCCGTTGGTGCGGTTAACAATACGCCCACGCTTCACCGCCGGACGTTCGCCCACTTCTTTCGCCCAGCGTTGCACGTGCTTATAACTGCCCGCATCAAGAAACTCTGCGGCATCATATACGCCGCCTAACACCACGTTGCCAAACCACGGCCAGATTGCCATATCAGCAATGGTGTACTCATCGCCCGCAACAAACTTATGCTGCGCCAGTTGCTTATCAAGCACGTCGAGCAGGCGCTTGGCTTCCATGGTAAAGCGGTTGATGGCGTACTCAATTTTCACCGGCGCGTAATGGTAAAAGTGACCAAAACCACCGCCGAGGAACGGCGCAGCGCCCTGTAACCAGAACAACCAGTTCAGTGTTTCCGTCCGTTTTGCCAAATCCTGCGGCAAGAAGTAGCCAAATTTCTCTGCCAGATAAAGCAGGATCGAACCAGACTCAAACACGCGGATTGGCGGATTATGCGTATGATCGCGCAGCGCGGGGATCTTCGAGTTCGGATTCACTTCCACAAAGCCGCTGGAGAATTGATCGCCATCGCCAATGCGAATCAGCCAGGCGTCGTACTCTGCACCAGTAACGCCCAGCGCCAGCAGCTCCTCAAGCATAATCGTTACTTTCTGACCGTTTGGCGTGCCCAGAGAATAGACCTGTAACGGGTGCTTGCCAACCGGCAGCGTTTTTTCATGCGTCGGGCCAGAAACCGGGCGATTGATATTGGCGAATGCGCCGCCAGCAGATTTATCCCACGTCCAGACTTTCGCGGGCTGATAAGTATTGTCTGTCATACTGAATTGCCTTCTGAGTGGTGGTGTTGAAGCAGTGTAGCAGTTCGATTGCTATACAGATTGTGAATTTTTTAACCCTTTGCGCCAGCCGCTGCGTTGAGGTGTATGATAAGTCAGACCTCTGTCCGGTTAATGTCGCTGAGCAGGTAATCAGAGCACAACAATTACGCCAACTGCTTAGGTTGTATTGTTAAAGGTAAAGTGATGAGCAAAGGAACGACCAGCCAGGATGCCCCGTTCGGGACATTATTGGGCTACGCCCCAGGTGGTGTAGCAATCTACTCTTCAGATTACAGTTCTCTCGATCCGCAGGAATACGAAGATGACGCCGTATTCCGTAGCTATATCGACGACGAATATATGGGCCACAAATGGCAATGCGTTGAATTTGCTCGCCGTTTTCTCTTTCTGAATTACGGTGTGGTCTTCACAGACGTGGGTATGGCGTGGGAGATTTTCTCGCTGCGCTTTCTGCGTGAAGTGGTTAACGACAACATCCTGCCGTTGCAGGCATTTCCTAACGGTTCGCCGCGTGCGCCAGTCGCGGGTGCGCTTCTTATCTGGGATAAAGGCGGAGAATTTAAAGACACCGGCCATGTCGCCATCATTACCCAATTGCATGGCAACAAAGTTCGCATTGCTGAACAAAACGTGATTCATTCCCCGTTGCCGCAAGGGCAGCAGTGGACACGCGAACTGGAGATGGTGGTCGAAAACGGCTGCTATACCCTCAAAGACACGTTTGATGACACCACCATTCTGGGCTGGATGATCCAGACGGAAGATACTGAATACAGCTTACCGCAGCCGGAAATTGCAGGCGAGCTGCTGAAAATCAGCGGAGCGCGCCTGGAAAACAAAGGCCAGTTTGACGGTAAATGGCTGGATGAAAAAGATCCGCTGCAAAACGCCTATGTGCAGGCCAACGGTCAGGTGATCAATCAGGATCCATATCATTATTACACCATTACCGAGAGTGCCGAGCAGGAGCTGATTAAAGCTACCAACGAGCTGCACCTGATGTATCTTCACGCTACCGATAAGGTGCTGAAAGATGACAACCTGCTGGCATTGTTCGATATTCCAAAAATCCTCTGGCCGCGTTTGCGCCTCTCCTGGCAGCGTCGCCGGCACCATATGATCACTGGTCGCATGGATTTCTGTATGGATGAGCGTGGCCTGAAGGTCTACGAATACAATGCCGATTCCGCCTCTTGTCATACTGAAGCGGGCTTGATCCTCGAACGTTGGACGGAGCAAGGCTATAAAGGCAACGGCTTCAATCCGGCGGAAGGGCTGATTAACGAACTGGCAGGCGCATGGAAACACAGTCGTGCACGTCCATTTGTCCATATCATGCAGGACAAAGATATCGAGGAGAACTATCACGCGCAGTTTATGGAGCAGGCGCTGCAACAGGCGGGCTTTGAAACGCGTATCTTGCGCGGGCTGGATGAACTGGGCTGGGATGCTGCCGGGCAACTGATTGATGGGGAAGGGCGACTGGTTAACTGCGTATGGAAAACCTGGGCGTGGGAAACCGCGTTTGATCAGATTCGTGAAGTCAGTGACCGTGAGTTTGCTGCGGTGCCGATTCGTACCGGGCATCCGCAAAATGAAGTGCGTCTTATCGACGTATTGCTGCGCCCGGAAGTGCTGGTCTTTGAGCCGCTGTGGACGGTGATCCCCGGCAACAAAGCGATTCTGCCGATCCTCTGGTCGCTGTTCCCGCACCATCGCTATCTGCTGGATACTGATTTCACTGTTAATGATGAACTGGTGAAAACCGGTTATGCCGTGAAGCCGATTGCCGGTCGCTGTGGCAGCAATATTGACCTCGTCAGCCATCATGAAGAGGTGCTTGATCAGACCAGCGGTAAATTTGCCGAGCAGAAAAACATCTATCAACAGTTGTGGTGCTTGCCGAAAGTGGACGGTAAATACATCCAGGTATGTACCTTCACCGTTGGCGGCAACTATGGCGGGACTTGCTTGCGCGGCGATGAATCACTGGTCATCAAAAAAGAGAGTGATATTGAGCCGTTAATTGTGGTGAAAGAGTAATACATGTTGTAGCAACCTCGTACTGATTATAAAGAGTAATCAGTACGGGGATTAATCAAAATATTTAATGTTTATATATTTTATTATTTATTCATTTCACGCATGAATATATGGACTGGCGAAATGTCTGTGTATTAATTATATCTAATAATTTTGAATGAATGCTTATTGTCTGATACACAAGAAATAACACTCTTTTTATCGTTAAAAATGATATTTCACTTTGCCCGCGCCGTGAAAGTCACTGATAATGCCTCCGTTCGTAAATTCAAAATGGCGTAATCTAATATATGCTAAATTTATTTGTTGGCCTTGATATATATACGGGGCTTTTGTTATTACTTGCTCTGGCATTTGTGTTGTTCTACGAAGCAATCAATGGTTTTCATGACACGGCAAATGCGGTGGCAACCGTTATTTATACCCGAGCCATGCAACCACAACTTGCTGTGGTGATGGCGGCATTTTTTAACTTTTTTGGCGTATTGCTTGGCGGACTTAGCGTCGCCTATGCCATCGTCCATATGTTGCCAACCGATTTGCTGCTGAATATGGGGTCAACCCACGGTCTGGCGATGGTCTTTTCCATGCTGCTGGCGGCGATTATCTGGAATCTGGGAACGTGGTTTTTTGGTTTACCGGCCTCCAGTTCGCATACTTTAATTGGCGCGATTATCGGCATCGGTTTAACTAATGCGATGTTAACCGGCTCATCGGTGATGGACGCGTTAAATCTGCGTGAAGTGACCAAGATTTTCTCCTCACTGATTGTCTCCCCAATTGTGGGGCTGGTGATTGCGGGAGGACTGATTTTCCTGCTGCGTCGCTTCTGGAGCGGCACGAAAAAGCGTGACCGTATTCACCGCATTCCTGAAGATCGCAAAAAGAAAAAAGGCAAACGTAAACCGCCATTCTGGACGCGTATTGCACTGATTGTTTCCGCTGCGGGCGTGGCGTTTTCGCATGGTGCGAACGATGGACAAAAAGGGATCGGTCTGGTGATGCTGGTGCTGGTGGGAATTGCGCCCGCCGGGTTTGTCGTCAATATGAACGCTTCCGGCTATGAAATTACCCGTACCCGCGATGCTGTCACTAACTTTGAACATTATCTGCAACAGCATCCTGAATTGCCGCAGAAATTGATTACGATGGAACCCCCGCTGCCTGCGACTCAGACGGATGGCACACAAGTGACGGAGTTTCACTGTCATCCGGCAAATACCTTTGATGCCATCGCGCGCGTTAAAACGATGTTGCCGGGCAATATGGAAAGCTATGAGCCGTTAAACGTGACTCAGCGCAGTCAGCTGCGCCGCATTATGCTTTGCATCTCTGATACTTCCGCGAAGCTGGCGAAACTGCCAGGCGTCAGTAAAGAAGACCAGAACCTGCTGAAAAAACTGCGCAGCGATATGTTAAGTACCATTGAATACGCTCCGGTGTGGATCATTATGGCGGTGGCACTGGCGCTGGGTATTGGCACCATGATTGGCTGGCGTCGTGTGGCGATGACCATCGGTGAGAAGATTGGTAAGCGTGGCATGACGTATGCGCAAGGTATGGCGGCGCATAATTTCATCAATGGGAAGCAGGTTACGCCTGTTTATATCCAGGAAGGCGGCGAGCTACTGCTTAATAACGACGAAATTTACTACCAAAAGTGGAACAGTACGCAACTGAAGGGAAAAGTCCGCATTATCCAGTATATCGCCGGGCGCAAGTCGGCAAAGAAAAAGAACTCACTGTTAATCAAAGCAGTAGAAGTGGCGAACTTTCCGCAGGATCGTTTTCAGCCCACCACCATTGTGAATACCGATGATGCTATCTTTGGTACAGGCTATTTTGTGAGCGGTAAAATCGAGAAAAATAAACGCCGCTATCCATGGGCGCAATTCGTTATTGACGGCAATGGTCTGGGACGGGTTGCCTGGCTATTACCGGAGCAGAGTTCAACCATTCTGGTATTGAATAAAGCCGGGCAAATTCAGTGGGCAAAGGACGGCAGCCTGACGCCGGAAGAGGTAGATCATGTTATTGCGCTGGCGCAGAAGCTGATCAATGAATAAAAAACTCAAAGGATTGAGGGCGTTAGTGAGATGAAGCTGGTTGAACATTACATCATGCGCGGTACGCGCCGTCTGGTGCTGATTATCGTCGGTTTTCTGATCTTTATTTTCGCCAGCTATTCCGCACAGCGTTATCTGACCGAAGCGGCAAATGGCACTTTAGCTCTCAACGTTGTGCTGGATATCGTTTTCTACAAAGTGCTGATTGCACTGGAGATGTTGTTACCGGTTGGCCTGTATGTGTCGGTTGGCGTGACGCTTGGGCAGATGTATACCGACTCAGAAATTACCGCAATTTCTGCGGCGGGAGGCAGCCCGGCGCGTTTGTATAAAGCTGTTCTTTACCTTGCAATACCGTTAAGTATTTTTGTCACCGTTTTGTCGATGTATGGTCGGCCGTGGGCTTATGCGCAGATTTATCAACTGGAGCAACAGTCGCAGTCGGAGTTGGATGTCCGCCAGCTACGGGCAAAGAAATTTAATACTAACGATAATGGGCGGATGATCCTCTCGCAGACGGTTGATCAAGACAATAATCGCCTGACTGACGCGCTGATATACACTTCTACAGCCAATCGAACCCGCATTTTTCGTGCCCGCTCCGTTGATGTTATCGATCCCTCTCCGGACAAACCGACCGTCATGTTGCATAACGGCACAGCCTATCTTCTCGATCATCAGGGCAATGACGACAACGAACAGATCTACCGCAATCTACAATTACATCTGAATCCGCTGGATCAAAGCCCTAACGTCAAACGCAAAGCGAAATCGGTCACGGAGCTGGCGCATTCTGTATTTCCTGCCGATCATGCCGAATTGCAATGGCGACAAAGCCGTGGCGTGACTGCGTTGTTAATGGCATTGATGGCTATCTCTTTAAGTCGGGTAAAACCACGGCAGGGGCGATTTTCTACCTTATTGCCTTTAACGTTACTGTTTATTGCCATTTTTTATGGCGGAGACGTTTGCCGCACTCTGGTGGCAAACGGTGCAATTCCTGTTATCCCTGGTTTGTGGTTAGTGCCTGGACTGATGTTGACTGGTTTGTTAGTGCTGGTCGCACGCGACTTCTCTTTGCTGCAGAAATTTTCCCGATGAATGTCTTCAGTCGCTATTTAATCCGTCACCTGTTTCTCGGTTTTGCTGCTGCCGCAGGGCTACTGCTGCCGCTTTTTACCACCTTCAACCTGATTAACGAGCTGGATGATGTCAGCCCTGGTGGTTATCGCTGGACTCAGGCGGTGCTGGTGGTGGTGATGACCCTGCCGCGCACACTGGTCGATCTTGCGCCGTTTATCGCGTTATTAGGGGGGATTGTTGGTCTTGGGCAGTTATCGAAAAACAGTGAACTTACCGCCATTCGCAGCACGGGATTTTCCATTTTCCGTATCGCGCTGGTGGCGCTGGTCGCCGGAATGCTGTGGACAGTCTCGTTAGGCGCGATTGATGAGTGGGTAGCGTCGCCATTGCAGCAACAGGCGATGCAAATCAAATCGACCGCCACCGCGTTAGGGGTAGACGATGACATCACCGGCAACATGTTGTGGGCCAGACGTGACAATGAATTTGTGACGGTGAAATCGCTGAATGAACAGGGCCAGCCGGTAGGTGTGGAGATATTTCATTACCGCGACGATCTGTCACTCGAATCTTACATTTACGCGCGCAGCGCCACCATCGAAGACGATAAAACGTGGCTCCTGCACGGTGTGAATCATAAAAAATGGCTTAACGGCAAAGAAACGCTGGAAACATTAGATAATCTGCCGTGGCAATCGGCATTCACCAGTATGAATCTCGAAGAGTTATCGATGCCGGGTAATAGCTTTTCTGTCCGCCAGCTCAACCATTACATCCATTATTTGCAGGCAACCGGGCAACCGAGCAGTGAATATCGTCTGGCACTGTGGGAAAAGCTGGGACACCCCATCTTAACTCTGTCGATGATTTTACTGGCTGTGCCGTTTACCTTTAGCGCCCCGCGTTCGCCGGGAATGGGCAGCCGTCTTGCTGTGGGCGTCATCGTTGGCTTGCTTACCTGGATTAGCTATCAAATCATGGTCAATCTGGGATTGCTATTTGCGTTGAGCGCACCTGTTACCGCGCTCGGTTTACCGATAGCGTTTGTGCTGGTGGCGTTGAGCCTGGTGTATTGGTATGACAGTCAACATTAAACCCGCCGTGGCGCAACACCACGGCGGGTTAACATTACTGTTTCAGTGTGGCAAATGCCTGAATGATGGCATCAATTTGTTCGCGACTGTGAGCGGCGTTAACGCTACAGCGCAGCAGCGTAATGCCTGCCGGCGCGGCAGGTGGCAGGATAAGATTCACATATACGCCCAGTGAGATAAGCTCGCGCCAGATGCGTAGCCCTTCCTCTTTCGAACCGATTATCACTGGCACTACCGGGCTAATATGCGAGCTTAGCTCGTAACCCAATTTTTGCAGACCGTCATACAGATGGTTGGCGTTATCCATCAATTTTTGCCGCAACTCTGGTTGTGTGGCAATGGTTCTTAACGACGAGCGCACGGTCGCAATGCAGGAAGGAGAAGGGGAGGCGGTAAAAATATACGGGCGGCTGCCGTAGCGCAGCACTTCCATCGCTTCCGAGCCTACGGCAAAACCGCCGATAGAGGCCAGACTCTTACTGAAGGTGCCAACGATAATATCAACATCGTCCTCAACGCCAACGGCCTCAACCAGCCCGCGCCCCGTTGCGCCTAACACGCCAAACGAATGAGCTTCATCGACAATCAAATAACCGCCGAGACGACGTTTGATATCAACAATTTCCGCCAGCGGTGCAACGTCGCCGAGCATACTGTAGATGCCCTCAACGATGATAATCGCCTCTTTCGCCCGTTCGCCGAGGCGAATCATGCGACGTTCCAGATCGTTGGCGTCGTTATGGCGAAAACGAATAATTTCCGCGCCGCCGAGAGAGCAGGCATCATAAATACTGGCGTGGCTGTCGGCATCCAGCAACACTACGGCGTTATGGTCGGCAAGTGCGCTGATGACGCCTAAATTGGCGGTATAACCGGTTGAAAAAACAATAGCAGTAGGGCGATTGAAAAACTCAGCAATCTCTTTTTCTAACGCCAGATGCGGCGCATAGCTGCCATTCGCCATTCGAGAACCGGTGGTGCCGGTGCCTTGTGCCGCTAACGCAGCCTGACCTTCGGCGATGGCCTCGTTATTGAAGGTTAAACCGAGATAATTATTGGTTCCGGCCAGGATCACTTTTTTATTGCCGATACGCCCTTCGGTGGCGGAATACACTTCATCAATACAGGTGCCAAACGGTGTTAAACCGTTATCACTAAATTGCAGTCGCTCGCCAGCAAGACGCGCATATTTATCGTATAGCCCCATTATTTATTCTCCAGCCATGGAAGTAGTGTTTCCATTAATTGCGCAGGGGTTTTGACATCCAGCAGAATATTAATAGGAATGGAAATATCGAATCTGTCTTCCAGCATCATTAAGAGATCCATCACCTTGATCGACTCCAGGCCAAGATCGTTGACGAGATCGCTGTCGGGCTTAATTTCCACACCGTTTTCGACCAAATCCTGTAAACAGGAAAGGATGTAATCCATTACTATTTCACGATTTACCATAGAAACGTTAACACACCTTTAAACAAGACAATCAAAATAGCCCGTTGCGTAATGCGTGTTCCAGGCTAATCCCGGGAAACCAGTTAATATCTTCAGAAATACGGTTATTACTTGCCGACCAGTCGGCATGGGTTAATTCACGAATTTTTGAGCGCGTCAGCATTGGCTCTTTACCAGACAGACGACTTAATGTTGTGCTGATATCCGCAAGGCAGGTGAGCAACGGTAGAGGAATGCCGACCATCCGCACGGAACCGCGACGGGCAACGGCGGCGAGCTGTTGTACGTGTTGCCAGTCATAGCCGCCGGGGACGCCATCGCATAACTCATACGTTTGCGTTGGTACAGTTTCGGCGCTTAACCACTGGCCTACAGCTTGCGCGAAATCGGTAACGTGCAGGAAAGAGAGTTGTGTATCTGGCGCACCAAGTCGTGGCAGCAGGCCGCGCAGCATCCAGTCAAACAGCGGTTTTAGCTCTTTATCGCCGGGGCCATAGACTGCTGTCGGACGAAAAATTCCCAGCGTTATTTCGTCAGCCATTGCGATAAGCCGTTGTTCGGCGACGTGTTTGGACTTTGCATACCAGGAGAGTTCAGGATGGCGCGCCGCCAGCGAAGAGATAAACAGAAAACGTTGGCAAAAGCCGCTCTCTTTTGCCGCCTGCATCAGGCGCAGACTTCCGTCAACGTTACAGCGGGTAAAGACATCTTCTTTGTGCCCGCGCACTTGCCCGGCACAATGAACCACCGCACTGGCACCGGCAACCAGCTCGCTAAGCGAATGCGTGTCTTCCAGCGAACCGCGCACCCAGATGAGGTTATCGCTGACGTGAGCGCGGGCAGTACGCGTTAGCGCGCGAACACGAAAGCCGCGAACGAGCAGGTTATCGATAATATATTTACCAATAAACCCAGTTGCACCCGTCACCGCGACCGTTTGGCTCATACGAGAGATTCCTGCACAGGGGGATTAGCGGCGACGGCCTTCTGATAACGTTTTTTCGCTTCCGCGCGGGCAGGCTTGCCGGAGGACGTTCGGGGAATACGGTGGGGCGGTAACAGATCGATAGCCGCTGTCACGCCAAACTCGCTTTGTATCCGCGCCGCCAGCGAGTGGATAAGCTGCCTGCGACGTTCTTCGTCACTAATCCGACACTGGATCTGCAAAATGATTTTTTCCTGGGCGGTAATAAACGCAATGGCATCGCCAGAGTGAATTTCCGGCTCCTGCTCCGCCAGGTATTCAATATCCTGCGGCCAGATATTGCGGCCACGAATAATAATCAGATCTTTAATGCGCCCGGTGACATACAAATAACCGTTCAGCAGATAGCCGAGGTCGCCGGTATCTAACCAGCCCGTCGCGGCAATCTCGTCTTGCGAAACCTGGTCGCCAAAGTAACCGCTCATCAGGCTGGGGCCGGAGATGCAAATATGGCCTACCACACGTTCCGCAACCGGCATACCTGATTCATTGCGGATTTCAATGCCATGTTCCGGCAATGCTTTACCGCAGTTGACGAAAGTCGATACGGCGCGTGTTTCAGCACCCGGCGTAACAGCTTTACCCTGATATTCGAGGATGTCGCGATCCACTTCGTTAACTACAACGCCGGAGGTTTCGTCAGAAAAACTGACGGCAAGCGCGTTCTCTGCCAGCCCGTAGCATGGCATGAAAGTTTTATCGTCAAAGTTAGCCTGACGGAAACATTCAGCAAATTGATGGAGTTGTTCTGCGGAGATCGGCTCAGCGCCAATACCGGCGACGCGCCAGCAGGAGAGATCCAGTTCAGCGAGATCTTTTTCATTCACACGGCGCTGGCACAGTTCATAGCCAAACGGTGGCGCAACGGAAACGGTGCCGCGATTTTTGCTGATCAATTTAAGCCATTGCAGCGGGCGCATGGCGAAATCCTGAGTGCGCAAGTAATCCACTGAAAGCTGCGTGGCGACGGGGGTCAGGAGAAAGCCGACCAGTCCCATATCATGGTAGAAAGGCAGCCAGGAGACGCAGCGGTCGCCAGGGCGTAATTTAATGCCATCGTGGCTGATAGCACGTAGATTGGCCATCACTTCGCGATGAGTAATGATGACGCCACGAGGAAAACGGGTGCTGCCGGAGGTGTACTGGAGGTAGGCGATATCGTCTGGAACGGGATGCTGGAGCGTAACGTCGGCTTCCGGCAAGGATTTAAACCAGGCATGGCTTAACACATGCAACTCAGGGTTGTCATGCGTCGCGGCATTGACTAACGGTAACCACTCATCGCCGGTGATAATCGCGGCAGGCTGACAGCTTGCCAGTAAGCCCTGCAATTTGGCGCTCCAGGAATCTCGCTGACCGACCCCCATCGGAATCGCCAACGGGACGGCGACTAACCCGGCATACTGGCAGGCAAAAAATGCTTCGACAAACCCGCTACTGGTTTCGGCAATCAGCGCCACGCGATCGCCTTTTTTCAGGTTCAGCGATAACAACCGCTTTGCGCCTGCTTCGGCATGTGCTTTTAAATTGTGATATTCCAGTTCATCTTCAAGCTGGCAACGTCTGTCATAAAAGTTCATTCCGGCGCGGCCCAGAGCGGCATAATCCAAAGCATCAACCAGCGTTGGAAAATCGGCATAGCGCATAGGCAGGGAATACGTAAAAATTTTATTAGACATATACACCACAAGAAAATTGGATATCAAAAATAAAATGACAATAATGCGGTGGATTATATATGCATAAAAGATAAATGAGATAGTATTTTCACGGGTGCGATATTGAACATTGATTTAAATAATGATTTTAACTTTTTTGTTTTTATTGTGAATAATATTTGATTTGTGAATATATTAAGCAAATGGCCTGTCTGGCCGCATTAAGCACTAAATATTAATATTTTTCAGATAATGTAGGTGATGGTTTTATCGCAATAATTAAAAGCAGTATTTTATATTCATCGGATGGATTATTTAGATGCCGAATATCTCGGTTATTGTCCGTATTCCCTCCGTTAATTATTTGTTAGCCATTGAGGTAGGGAATGCGAGACGCTGATGATTAAAATTGAAAAAGTAATAAATAAACATGACATTAAGGCATTTATCGCTTTTCCGTCATCACTTTATCCCGATGATCCAAACTGGATCCCTCCTTTATTCATTGAACGCAGCGAGCATTTGTCAGAGAAGAATCCGGGGACGAAGCATATTATCTGGCAGGCGTGGGTGGCAAAAAAAGCGGGGCAGATAGTCGGGCGCATTACCGCGCAAATCGATACCTTGCACCGTGAGCGTTACGGTGAAGATACTGGTCATTTCGGTATGATTGATGCCATTGATGATCCGCAGGTTTTTGCCGCTTTATTTGGCGCAGCGGAAGCGTGGTTGAAGTCACAAGGCGCGCGCAACATCAGCGGACCTTTCAGCCTGAATATCAATCAGGAAAGCGGATTACTGATTGAAGGTTTTGATACACCGCCATGCGCGATGATGCCGCACGGTAAACCGTGGTATGCCGCGCATATTGAACAATTGGGTTATCGCAAAGGCATTGATCTACTGGCGTGGTGGATGCAGCGAACCGATCTCACTTTTTCTCCGGCGCTAAAAAAACTGATGGAGCAGGTACGCAAGAAGGTGACCATTCGCTGCATCAATCGCCAGAGGTTTGCCGAAGAAATGCAGATCCTGCGTGAGATTTTCAACTCTGGATGGCAGCACAACTGGGGATTTGTGCCGTTTACCGAACGCGAATTTGCGACCATGGGCGATCAACTTAAATACCTGGTGCCGGACGATATGATCTACATCGCTGAGATAGATTCTGCACCCTGTGCGTTTATTGTCGGCTTACCGAACATCAACGAGGCGATTGCCGATCTAAATGGATCGCTCTTTCCCTTCGGTTGGGCAAAATTGCTGTGGCGCTTAAAAGTCAGCGGTGTGCGAACTGCGCGAGTGCCGCTGATGGGGGTACGTGACGAGTATCAGTTTAGCCGCATCGGCCCGGTGATCGCGTTGTTGCTTATTGAAGCCTTACGCGATCCGTTTGCCCGCAGAAAGATCGATGCGCTGGAGATGTCATGGATTCTCGAAACCAATACAGGCATGAATAACATGCTGGAACGCATTGGGGCGGAGCCGTATAAACGTTACCGATTGTATGAAAAGCACATTTAATACCAGCTCCCATTAAGCGCAGGGGCGATCCCCTCGCCCCTCGAGGAGAGGGTTAGGGTGAGGAGGAAAACTCGGCTCACATTCACCCCGGATTCATCTCCAGCGGCACCGCCGAGCGAATCAAGTGGTGGCCTTCCAGCTCGATATCGTGGAGATTCTTTTTTACGGTCATCACGTGATCGCGGGCGGCGCGCTGGGCGACATGCGGCAACCGTTGTAAAACCGCGTTATAGATCCGCGCATGTTGGCGATCGATCTGTTTCTTCTGCTGTGGTCGATGATAGAGATTATTCACGCTGGCAAACACCGAATTAAACATCAGGTCGGTCAATGATTGCAGAGTAAATACCAGCACCTGATTGTGGGAAGCCTGACAAATCGCCCGATGAAAAGCGTGATCCAGCTGCGCATGTTCGATCAGTGAAATCTCTTTGTTGTTCTCACTGGCGGCGAGCATTTTTTCATAACAGCGGGTTATCAAGACAAAATCAGCCTGGGTTCCCAGCGTTGCCGCCAGCCTGGCTGATTCACCTTCCAGCAGTGCGCGAACGTCGAGCAGATCGTACAGCGTTCGCGGCTGCGTACTGAACAGATGGATTAGCGGGCTGGTGTCCTGCACCCGATCAAGACGAGCCACACGGGAATCACGCCCCTGCGCCGTTTCAATAATCCCGCGCCCGCGCAGCACAGTCAGCCCTTCGCGCAGTGCGGAGCGTGAGAAGCCGAGCTTTTCACACAGTCGGCGCTCTGAAGGAAGCGGCTGCCCAACCTTCAACACGCCGTCGATAATCAACCGTTCGATACTCTCTGCAACCACTTCGCAAATAGGGCGACGCTCATCTTTCATTCCCGGACCTCGTGCACAGGTAGGACCAATTTTTCTGTTCTTAATTCGCAAAACACGCACATCACGTAAGTGATTATGTTACATCAATTTAACATTAAGTTAACCAATGCAAGGTCACAGAGCTGGAAAAAAAATGGTCTGACCGGTAGCTAAAGAGATAGACGAAAACAAAAAGCCCGCTTAATAACTGTTCACAGAAGCAGCGCGCAAAAATCAGCTGCCACACAACACAACAAAGCGAAGCCTACTCATGAGCATCTTGTACGAAGAGCGTCTTGATGGCGCTTTACCCGATGTCGACCGCACATCGGTACTGATGGCACTGCGTGAGCATGTCCCTGGACTGGAGATCCTGCATACCGATGAGGAGATCATTCCTTACGAGTGTGACGGGTTGAGCGCGTATCGCACGCGTCCATTACTGGTTGTTCTGCCTAAGCAGATGGAACAGGTGGTGGCGATTCTGGCTGTCTGCCACCGCCTGCGTGTACCGGTGGTGACCCGTGGTGCAGGCACCGGGCTTTCTGGTGGCGCGCTGCCGCTGGAAAAAGGTGTGTTGTTGGTGATGGCGCGCTTTAAAGAGATCCTCGACATTAACCCCATTGGGCGCCGTGCGCGCGTGCAGCCGGGCGTGCGTAACCTGGCGATCTCCCAGGCAGTTGCGCCGCATAATCTCTATTACGCGCCGGATCCTTCCTCACAAATCGCCTGTTCGATTGGCGGTAATGTGGCGGAAAACGCCGGGGGCGTCCACTGCCTGAAATACGGTTTAACCGTACATAACCTGCTGAAAATTGAAGTGCAAACGCTGGACGGCGAGGCGCTGACGCTGGGATCGGACGCGCTGGATTCGCCTGGTTTTGACCTGCTGGCGCTGTTTACCGGATCGGAAGGTATGCTCGGCGTGACCACCGAAGTGACGGTAAAACTGCTGCCGAAGCCGCCCGTGGCGCGGGTTCTGTTAGCCAGCTTTGACTCGGTAGAAAAAGCCGGACTCGCCGTCGGTGACATCATCGCCAATGGCATTATCCCCGGCGGGCTGGAGATGATGGATAACCTGTCGATCCGCGCGGCGGAAGATTTTATTCATGCTGGTTATCCCATTGATGCCGAAGCGATTTTGTTGTGCGAGCTGGACGGCGTGGAGTCTGACGTACAGGAAGACTGCGAGCGGGTTAACGACATCTTGCTGAAAGCGGGCGCGACTGACGTCCGTCTGGCACAGGACGAAGCGGAGCGCGTGCGTTTCTGGGCCGGTCGCAAAAACGCCTTCCCGGCGGTGGGGCGTATCTCGCCGGATTACTACTGTATGGATGGCACCATTCCGCGTCGCGCCCTGCCTGGCGTACTGGAAGGCATTGCCCGTTTATCGCAGCAATATGATTTACGCGTCGCCAACGTCTTTCATGCCGGAGACGGCAACATGCACCCGTTAATCCTTTTCGATGCCAACGAACCCGGTGAATTTGCCCGCGCGGAAGAGTTGGGCGGGAAGATCCTCGAACTCTGCGTTGAAGTGGGCGGCAGCATCAGTGGGGAACATGGCATCGGGCGCGAAAAAATCAATCAAATGTGCGCCCAGTTCAACAGCGATGAAATCACGACCTTCCATGCGGTCAAGGCGGCGTTTGACCCCGATGGTTTGCTGAACCCAGGGAAAAACATCCCCACACTGCACCGCTGCGCTGAATTTGGTGCCATGCACGTGCATCACGGTCATTTACCTTTCCCTGAACTGGAGCGTTTCTGATGCTACGCGAGTGTGATTACAGCCAGGTGTTAC
The DNA here is from genome assembly GCF_916618735.1 of Escherichia sp. Marseille-Q3837. Lineage (NCBI taxonomy): Bacteria > Pseudomonadati > Pseudomonadota > Gammaproteobacteria > Enterobacterales > Enterobacteriaceae > Escherichia > Escherichia sp. Marseille-Q3837. The sequence goes on from NZ_CAKAKC010000001.1 coordinate 1,705,453, forward strand.
TGGAGCAGGTGAATCAGGCGATTAGCGATAAAACGCCGCTGGTAATTCAGGGCAGCAATAGCAAAGCCTTTTTAGGTCGCCCTGCCGCTGGGCAAACGCTGGATGTGCGTTGTCATCGCGGCATTGTTAATTACGACCCGACCGAGCTGGTGATAACCGCGCGTGCCGGAACGCCGCTGGTGGCGATTGAAGCGGCGCTGGAGAGCGCCGGGCAAATGCTTCCCTGCGAGCCGCCGCATTATGGTGAAGAAGCCACCTGGGGCGGGATGGTCGCCTGCGGGCTGGCGGGGCCGCGTCGCCCGTGGAGCGGTTCAGTACGCGATTTTGTCCTCGGTACGCGCATCATTACCGGCACTGGAAAACATCTGCGCTTTGGCGGCGAAGTGATGAAAAACGTCGCCGGATACGATCTCTCGCGGTTAATGGCCGGAAGCTACGGTTGTCTTGGCGTACTCACTGAAATCTCAATGAAAGTGTTGCCGCGACCGCGCGCTACCTTGAGCCTGCGGCGGGAAATCAGCCTACAAGAAGCCATGAGTGAAATCGCCCAGTGGCAACTCCAGCCACTTCCCATTAGCGGCTTATGTTATTTCGACAACGCCTTGTGGCTCCGCCTTGAAGGCGGTGAAGGATCGGTAAAAGCAGCGCGTGAACTGCTGGGTGGCGAAGAGGTCGCTGGTCAGTTCTGGCAGCAATTGCGCGAACAACAATTGCCGTTCTTCTCATTACCGGGCACTTTATGGCGCATTTCCTTACCCACCGATGCGCCGATGATGGATTTACCCGGCGAGCAACTGATCGACTGGGGCGGCGCGTTACGCTGGCTGAAATCGACAGCCGATGACAATCAAATCCACCGCATCGCCCGCAACGCTGGCGGTCATGCGACTCGCTTTAGTGCCGGAGATGGCGGCTTTGCTCCACTACCGGCTCCTTTATTCCGCTATCACCAGCAGCTTAAAAAGCAGCTCGACCCTTGCGGCGTGTTTAACCCCGGTCGCATGTACGCGGAACTATGAGGAGCAGGCTATGCAAACCCGATTAACCGAAGAGATGCGTCAGAACGCGCGCGCGCTGGAAGCCGACAGCATCCTGCGCGCCTGTGTTCACTGCGGATTTTGTACTGCAACCTGCCCAACCTATCAGCTTCTGGGGGATGAACTGGACGGGCCGCGTGGGCGCATCTATCTGATTAAACAGGTGCTGGAAGGCAACGAAGTTACGCTTAAAACGCAGGAGCATCTCGATCGCTGTCTCACTTGCCGCAACTGTGAAACCACCTGTCCTTCTGGTGTGCGCTATCACAATTTACTGGATATCGGGCGTGATATTGTCGAGCAGAAAGTGAAACGCCCACTGCCGGAGCGAATGCTGCGCGAAGGATTGCGCCAGGTAGTGCCGCGTCCGGCGGTCTTTCGCGCATTGACGCAGGTAGGGCTGGTGCTGCGACCGTTTTTGCCGGAACAGGTCAGAGCAAAACTGCCTGCCGAAACCGTGAAAGCTAAACCGCGTCCGCCGCTGCGCCATAAGCGTCGGGTTTTAATGCTGGAAGGCTGCGCCCAGCCTACGCTTTCGCCCAACACCAACGCGGCAACTGCGCGAGTGCTGGATCGTCTGGGGATCAGCGTCATGCCAGCTAACGAAGCAGGCTGTTGTGGCGCGGTGGACTATCATCTTAATGCGCAGGAGAAAGGGCTGGCGCGGGCGCGCAATAATATTGATGCCTGGTGGCCCGCAATTGAAGCAGGTGCCGAGGCAATTTTGCAAACTGCCAGCGGCTGCGGTGCGTTCGTCAAAGAGTATGGGCAGATGCTGAAAAACGATGCGCTGTATGCCGATAAAGCACGTCAGGTCAGTGAACTGGCGGTCGATTTAGTCGAACTGTTGCGCGAGGAACCGCTGGAAAAACTGGCGATTCGCGGCGATAAAAAACTGGCCTTCCACTGCCCGTGTACCTTGCAACATGCGCAAAAGCTGAACGGCGAAGTGGAAAAAGTGTTACTTCGTCTTGGATTTACCTTAACCGATGTTCCCGATAGCCATCTGTGCTGCGGGTCGGCGGGAACATATGCGTTAACGCATCCCGATCTGGCGCGCCAGCTACGGGATAACAAAATGAATGCGCTGGAAAGCGGCAAACCGGAAATGATCGTCACCGCCAACATTGGTTGCCAGACGCATCTGGCGAGCGCCGGTCGTACCTCTGTGCGTCACTGGATTGAAATTGTAGAGCAAGCCCTTGAAAAGGAATAACAAAATGAAAACTAAAGTCATTCTTAGCCAGCAAATGGCGAGTGCAATTATTGCCGCAGGTCAGGAAGAGGCGCAGAAAAATAACTGGTCTGTTTCTATTGCGGTTGCCGATGACGGCGGTCATCTGCTGGCGTTAAGTCGCATGGATGATTGCGCGCCGATAGCGGCTTACATCTCCCAGGAGAAAGCGCGTACCGCCGCGCTGGGGCGTCGTGAAACGAAGGGCTATGAAGAGATGGTGAATAACGGACGTACCGCGTTTGTGACGGCGCCGTTACTGACGTCGCTGGAAGGCGGCGTACCGGTTGTTGTTGATGGGCAAATTATTGGTGCCGTGGGCGTTTCTGGTTTAACCGGAGTACAGGATGCGCAGGTCGCGAAAGCGGCAGCAGCGGTGTTGGCGAAATAAGCGAAAACGAGGAGATAAATAATGAGTGAGACCATAACCCAGGGCCGTTTACGCATTGACGCCAATTTTAAACGTTTTGTGGATGAAGAAGTTTTACCGGGCGTGGAACTGGACGCTGCGGCGTTCTGGCGCAATGTTGATGAGATCGTTCACGATCTGGCGCCCGAAAATCGTCAGTTGCTGGCAGAACGCGATCGCATTCAGGCGGCGCTCGACGAGTGGCATCGCAGCAATCCGGGGCCGGTAAAAGATAAAGCGGCCTATAAATCTTTCCTGCGTGAACTGGGCTACCTGGTGCCGCAACCGGAGCACGTGACGGTGGAAACCACGGGCATCGACAGTGAAATCACCAGTCAGGCGGGGCCACAGCTGGTGGTGCCGGCAATGAATGCCCGCTACGCGCTGAACGCGGCGAACGCTCGCTGGGGTTCACTGTACGACGCGCTGTACGGCAGCGACATCATCCCGCAGGAAGGGGCGATGGTCAGCGGCTACGATCCGCAGCGCGGTGAGCAGGTTATTGCCTGGGTTCGTCATTTTCTTGACGAATCACTGCCGCTGGAAAACGGCAGCTATCAGGATGTGGTGGCGTTTAGCGTGGTCAACAAACAATTACGCATCCAGTTGAAAAATGGTAAAGAAACCACGTTACGTACTCCAGCACAGTTTGTCGGTTACCGTGGCGATGCCGCTGCGCCGACCTGCATTTTGCTGAAAAATAACGGCCTGCATATTGAGCTGCAAATCGATGCCAACGGGCGGATTGGCAAAGACGATCCGGCGCACATCAACGATGTTATCGTCGAAGCTGCCATCAGTACCATTCTCGACTGCGAAGATTCGGTCGCGGCGGTTGATGCGGAAGATAAAATCCTGCTGTACCGCAACTTGCTGGGCCTGATGCAGGGGACTCTGCAAGAGAAAATGGAGAAAAACGGTCGGCAAATCGTGCGTAAACTGAATGACGATCGTCAGTACACCGCCGCCGATGGCTCTGAAATTTCTCTGCACGGACGCTCGTTGCTGTTTATCCGCAACGTGGGTCATTTGATGACCATTCCTGTGATTTGGGACAGCGAAGGCAATGAAATCCCGGAAGGCATTCTTGATGGCGTCATGACTGGCGCGATTGCCCTCTATGATTTAAAAGTGCAGAAAAACTCGCGCACTGGCAGTGTCTATATTGTGAAACCGAAAATGCACGGTCCGCAGGAAGTGGCGTTCGCCAACAAACTGTTTACCCGCGTTGAGACAATGCTCGGTATGGCACCGAATACCCTGAAAATGGGCATTATGGATGAAGAACGCCGAACCTCGCTGAACTTGCGTAGCTGTATCGCTCAGGCACGCAACCGCGTGGCGTTCATCAACACCGGCTTCCTCGACCGTACCGGCGATGAAATGCATTCGGTGATGGAAGCTGGCCCGATGCTGCGTAAAAACCAGATGAAATCGACGCCGTGGATCAAAGCCTACGAGCGCAATAACGTGCTGTCTGGTTTGTTCTGTGGGCTGCGCGGTAAAGCGCAAATCGGTAAAGGCATGTGGGCAATGCCGGATCTGATGGCGGACATGTACAGCCAAAAGGGCGATCAGTTACGTGCCGGGGCAAACACGGCCTGGGTTCCGTCGCCAACTGCCGCTACGCTCCATGCGCTGCACTACCACCAAACCAACGTACAGAGCGTGCAAGCCAACATTGCTCAGACCGAGTTCAATGCTGAATTTGAACCGCTGCTGGACGATCTGCTGACTATTCCGGTCGCTGAAAACGCTAACTGGTCGGCGCAAGAAATCCAACAAGAGCTGGATAACAACGTGCAGGGGATTCTGGGGTACGTGGTGCGTTGGGTGGAGCAGGGGATTGGTTGTTCAAAAGTGCCGGATATTCACAACGTGGCGCTGATGGAAGACCGCGCAACGCTGCGCATCTCCAGCCAGCATATCGCCAACTGGTTACGCCACGGTATTCTGACTAAAGAACAGGTGCAGGCGTCGCTGGAGAACATGGCGAAAGTGGTGGATCAGCAAAATGCTGGCGATCCGGCGTATCGTCCGATGGTGGGGAATTTCGCTAACTCGTGTGCCTTTAAAGCCGCCAGCGATTTAATCTTCCTCGGTGTGAAACAGCCAAACGGTTATACCGAACCGTTATTACATGCCTGGCGTTTACGCGAAAAAGAAAGTCATTAATAGCAATAGCCCCGGCAAGTTTTATTGTCGGGGCTATTATAGTTACTGCGGTAGTACATTTATCCCGGAAATAACCGGAGCGATTATCAGGGTTTAACAATATTAAATACCCGTAGCGCATCACTAGCGGGATTAAAACAACAATATGGACATCTTAACGATACTCTGCGCCTGCGTGTGCGGAACAGAAACCCTTACCCGATATACTTGTTATGCCAGAGGTAGCAATTGCGTTAGCAGCGTGCTGTTGCTGTAAAGTATAACCCCTATATTTTACAGTTCGGTCCTCTTTTGCTTATTACAACCTTAAGTATATCAAGCATATAAAGATAATAAGAGACTGAACAATATGGTTACCTGGACCCAAATGTATATGCCGATGGGAGGACTGGGGCTATCCGCTCTGGTCGCCTTGATCCCGATAATATTCTTCTTCGTTGCACTCGCGGTATTACGTCTGAAAGGACATGTCGCCGGAGCGATAACCCTTATATTATCGATATTGATTGCGATATTCGCCTTTAAAATGCCGATCGATATGGCATTTGCTGCTGCGGGATATGGCTTTATTTATGGCTTATGGCCGATTGCGTGGATTATTGTCGCAGCGGTATTCCTCTATAAATTAACCGTTGCCAGCGGGCAGTTTGATATTATCCGCAGCTCGGTTATCTCCATCACCGACGATCAGCGTTTGCAGGTGTTACTGATTGGTTTCTCCTTTGGCGCACTGCTGGAAGGGGCGGCTGGCTTTGGCGCACCGGTGGCGATTACCGGTGCGTTGCTGGTGGGGCTGGGTTTCAAACCGTTATACGCGGCGGGGCTGTGCCTGATCGCCAACACTGCGCCGGTGGCGTTTGGTGCGTTGGGCGTGCCGATTCTGGTTGCCGGTCAGGTAACGGGAATCGATCCGTTTGATATTGGTGCAATGGCGGGACGTCAGTTGCCGTTCCTGTCCGTTCTTGTGCCGTTCTGGCTGGTGGCGATGATGGACGGCTGGAAAGGGGTGAAAGAGACGTGGCCAGCGGCGCTGGTTGCGGGTGGTAGCTTTGCGGTTACTCAGTTCTTTACTTCTAACTATATTGGCCCGGAACTGCCGGATATTACTTCGGCGCTGGTGAGTATCGTCTCACTCTCTTTATTCCTTAAAGTATGGCGGCCGAAAAATACCGAAACGGCAATCAGCATGGGGCAATCCGCAGGTGCGATGGTGGTGAATAAACCGTCTTCTGGCGGTCCCGTGCCTTCAGAATATAGTCTGGGGCAAATCATACGCGCCTGGTCACCGTTTTTAATCTTAACGGTGCTGGTCACCATCTGGACGATGAAGCCATTTAAAGCGTTATTTGCTCCGGGCGGCGCGTTTTATTCGCTGGTGATTAATTTCCAGATCCCTCATTTGCATCAGCAGGTACTGAAAGCGGCGCCCATTGTCGCCCAGCCGACACCGATGGATGCGGTTTTTAAATTCGACCCGCTGTCCGCTGGCGGCACCGCTATTTTTATTGCGGCGATTATCTCTATCTTCATTCTCGGCGTGGGGATCAAGAAAGGCATTGGCGTCTTTGCTGAAACGCTAATTAGCCTGAAGTGGCCGATATTGTCGATTGGCATGGTGCTGGCATTTGCCTTCGTGACCAACTATTCCGGCATGTCCACCACGCTGGCGCTGGTACTGGCGGGCACTGGCGTGATGTTCCCGTTCTTCTCACCGTTCCTTGGCTGGCTGGGGGTATTCCTTACCGGCTCGGACACATCCTCGAACGCCCTGTTTGGTTCACTGCAATCAACCACCGCGCAGCAAATCAACGTCTCTGACACCCTGCTGGTGGCAGCAAACACCAGCGGCGGCGTGACCGGCAAGATGATCTCCCCGCAATCTATCGCCGTGGCCTGCGCCGCGACAGGTATGGTGGGCAGAGAATCTGAACTGTTCCGCTACACTGTGAAACACAGTCTGATCTTTGCCAGCGTTATTGGCATTATCACGCTGTTGCAGGCGTATGTGTTTACCGGAATGTTAGTCTCGTAAGTCAACAAAGCCGGATGATCGTCAATATCATCCGGCTTCATTCTATTCTCGTTTCATTATTCTGGCTAAATAATTGCAAAATCATTTCATGGTTTATTATCCATGCATAAATAATATTTCATGTTTAGATAACTCGCTAAATAATTAATGTGGTGAGAATGTCTATTTTTTTTGTCACGCAAAACAAGTCTGTATTAATTGTGTTCGCTTGATGAGCAAACACCGTGCTATCTGTTGCTTTTGCAATCGCAATCGTTAAAACTATCAACAACTTGGCATAGTTACATTGTGAATAATTGTTACTTTTTTGTTTGTTGAATCTTTTTATAAATACCCCGTCTGACATCGAATAGGGGATATTCTTATAAATTTCACCTGTTTCGTTATCAATAATGCAGTTTTTTAAGAATGGAGGAAGTTATTAGAGAAGATAAAACATAAAACTATTCCCCCAGTTACTAATTTTTTAACTATATTTTGTCACTTGCGTTATTAATGAATAAGAAATTTAAATATAAAAAATCGCTTTTAGCGGCTATTTTAAGCGCAACCTTATTAACCGGTTGTGACGGCGGCGGTTCAGGTTCTTCCTCCGATACTCCGCCTGTAGATTCTGGAACTGGGTCTTTGCCGGAAGTGAAACCCGATCCAACGCCAACCCCGGAGCCGACGCCGGACCCGGAACCTACGCCGGATCCGACACCTGATCCAGAGCCAACGCCAGAACCGGAGCCAGAACCTGTTCCTACGAAAACCGGTTATCTGACCCTGGGCGGAAGCCAGCGGGTAATCGGTGCTACCTGTAATGGTGAATCCAGCGACGGCTTTACTTTTACACCTGGCGAGAACGTTACTTGCGTGGCGGGTAACACGACAATTGCCACCTTCAACACTCAGTCAGAAGCTGCGCGTAGCCTGCGTGCGGTTGAAAAAGTGTCGTTTAGCCTTGAGGACGCGCAAGAACTGGCGGAGTCCGACGATAAGAAAAGCAATGCGCTCTCGCTGGTAACCTCCATGAACAGTTGTCCGGCAGATACAGAACAGGTTTGCCTGACGTTCTCCTCGGTGATGGAGAGTAAACGCTTCGATTCGCTGTATAAGCAAATCGATCTGGCACCGGAAGCGTTCAAAAAGCTGGTCAATGAAGAGGTGGAAAACAATGCCGCGACCGATAAGGCGCCATCCACTCATACTTCACCGGTAGTGCCCGTCACGACGCCGGGAACAAAACCGGATCTGAACGCTTCCTTCGTGTCGGCTAACGCGGAACAGTTTTATCAGTATCAACCTACGGAAATCATTCTTTCTGAAGGTCGCCTGGTCGACAGCATGGGCAATGGTGTGGTTGGCGTAAATTACTACACCAGCTCAGGCCGTGGCGTAACTGGCGAAAACGGCAAATTCAACTTCAGCTGGGGTGAAACCATCTCCTTTGGCATCGACACCTTTGAACTGGGCTCAGTACGCGGCAATAAGTCGACTATTGCACTGACGGAACTGGGCGATGAAGTTCGCGGGGCAAATATCGATCAACTTATTCATCGTTACTCCCAGGCCGGAAAAAATGATGAGCGTGAAGTGCCGGATGTAGTGCGCCAGGTCTTTGCCGAGTATCCCAACGTGATCAACGAGATTATCAATCTCTCGTTATCCAATGGCGAGACGTTGAGCGAAGGCGATCAAACCTTTGAGCGGAAGAACGAATTTCTTGAGCAACTTAAATCCGGGCAGGCTAAAGAGATTGATACGGCGATTTGTGACTCCCTTGGGAGCTGCAACTCTCAACGTTGGTTCTCGTTGACTGCACGCAATGTTAACGAAGGTCAGATTCAGGGCGTTATCAACAAGCTGTGGGGTGTGGATAAAGATTACAAATCAGTGACGAAATTCCACGTTTTCCATGACTCTACCAACTTCTATGGTAGCACCGGTAATGCGCGCGGTCAGGCGGTGGTGAATATCTCCAACGCGGCATTCCCGATTCTGATGGCGCGTAATGATAAAAACTACTGGCTGGCGTTTGGCGAAAAACGCGCCTGGGATAAAAACGAGCTGGCGTACATTACGGAAGCGCCTTCCATTGTGGTGCCAGAAAACGTCACGCGCGATACCGCCACCTTCAATCTGCCATTTATTTCGCTGGGGCAAGTTGGTGAGGGCAAACTGATGGTTATCGGTAACCCGCACTACAACAGCATCCTGCGTTGCCCGAACGGTTACAGCTGGAACGGGGGGGTTAATAGCGACGGACAGTGTACGCTCGACAGCGATCCGGACGACATGAAGAACTTCATGGAGAACGTGTTGCGCTATCTGTCAAATGAACGCTGGCTGCCGGACGCGAAAACCAGCATGACCGTGGGCACTAACCTGGATACGGTTTATTTCAAAAAAGCGGGTCAGGTATTAGGAAATAGTGCACCGTTTACTTTCCATAAGGATTTCGCAGGTATCACGGTTAAACCGTTGACCAGTTATGGCAATCTGAATCCAGATGAAGTTCCTTTGCTGATCCTCAACGGCTTTGAGTATGTGACTCAGTGGTCTGGCGATCCCTATGCAATCCCACTGCGTGCAGATACCAGCAAACCGAAGCTGACTCAGCAGGATGTGACGGATCTGATCGCCTATCTGAACAAAGGCGGATCGGTGCTGATCATGGAAAACGTGATGAGCAATCTTAAGGAAGAGAGTGCGTCCGGCTTTGTGCGTCTGCTTGATGCCGCAGGCCTGTCAATGGCACTGAACAAGTCGGTGGTGAATAACGATCCTCAAGGGTATCCGGATCGCGTTCGTCAGCAGCGTGAAAAAGGCATCTGGGTATATGAACGTTATCCGTTTGTCGACGGTAAACCGCCGTATACCATTGATGAAACAACGAAAGAAGTTATCTGGAAATACCAGCAAGAAAACAAGCCTGATGACAAGCCGAAACTGGAAGTAGCCAGCTGGCTGGAAGATGTTGATGGCAAACAGGTCAAGCGCTATGCCTTTATTGATGAGGCGGAGCATGAAACAAACGAGTCCCTGGAGGCGGCAAAGGCAAAAATCCTTAAGGCATTTCCTGGATTAGAGGTGTGTAAGGATCCTGACTACCACTACGAGGTCAACTGCCTGGAACATCGTCCTGGCACGAACGTTCCGGTAACCGGGGGCATGTTTGTTCCGCGCTATACGCAACTGAATCTCAGCGCCGACACCGCGAAAGCGATGGTGCAGGCGGCGGATTTAGGCACCAACATTCAGCGCCTGTATCAGCACGAGCTTTATTTCCGTACCAATGGTCGCAAAGGTGAGCGTCTGAGCAGCGTCGATCTGGAACGTCTGTACCAGAACATGTCGGTCTGGCTGTGGAATGAAATTGAATACAGCTATGACAGCAGCAAGGAGGACGAGCTGGGCTTTAAAACGTTCACCGAGTTCCTGAACTGCTACGCCAACAATGCTTACACCAAAGGCACGCAGTGCTCCGCAGAGCTGAAACAATCGCTTGTCGATAACAACATGATCTACGGTGACGGTAGCAGCAAAGCAGGCATGATGAACCCGAGCTATCCGCTCAACTATATGGAAAAACCGCTGACTCGCCTGATGCTGGGGCGTTCCTGGTGGGATCTGAACATCAAAGTTGATGTCGAGAAGTATCCGGGAGCAGTATCGGCTGAAGGTGAGAATGTTACTAAAACCATCAGCCTGTACTCGAATCCGACCAAATGGTTTGCGGGTAACATGCAGTCTACTGGTCTGTGGGCTCCGGCTCAGAAAGAGGTCACCATTAAGTCCAATGCGAACGTTCCTGTGACTGTCACCGTGGCGCTGGCCGACGACCTGACCGGACGTGAGAAGCATGAAGTTGCTCTGAACCGTCCGCCAAGAGTGACTAAAACGTATACTCTGAATGCTAATGGTACGGTGAAGTTTACGGTTCCTTACGGTGGTCTGATTTATATCAAGGGCGATAGCAAGGAGAATAATAAATCTGCCAGCTTCACCTTTACCGGTGTGGTAAAAGCGCCGTTCTATAAAGACGGTAAATGGATAAACGATCTGAAATCCCCTGCGCCGTTGGGCGAGCTGGAGTCAGACTCTTTCGTCTACACCGCACCGAAGAACAACCTGAACGCCAGCAATTACAATGGAGGTCTGAAACAATTCGCTAAAGATCTGGATACCTTTGCCAGCTCGATGAATGACTTCTACGGTCGTAATGATGAAGACGGTAAGCACCGGATGTTTACCTATAAAAACTTGACGGGCCACAAACATCGTTTCGCCAACGATGTGCAGATCTCCATTGGTGATGCGCACTCTGGTTATCCGGTGATGAACAGCAGCTTCTCGACGAACAGCACCACGCTGCCGACGACGCCGCTGAACGACTGGCTGATCTGGCACGAAGTAGGGCACAACGCTGCAGAAACACCGCTGACTGTACCGGGCGCAACTGAAGTAGCGAACAACGTGCTGGCGCTGTACATGCAGGATCGCTATCTCGGCAAGATGAACCGTGTCGCTGACGATATTACCGTTGCGCCGGAATATCTGAACGAGAGCAATGGTCAGGCATGGGCGCGCGGCGGTGCGGGTGACCGTCTGCTGATGTACGCACAGTTGAAGGAGTGGGCAGAGAAAAACTTTGATATCACGAAGTGGTATCCAGAGGGGCAACTGCCAGCGTTCTACAGCAATCGTGAAGGGATGAAAGGCTGGAACCTGTTCCAGTTGATGCACCGTAAAGCACGCGGCGATGATGTTGGCGACAACACCTTCGGCGGCAAGAATTATTGTGCTGAATCCAACGGTAACGCTGCCGACACGCTGATGCTGTGCGCCTCCTGGGTAGCCCAGACGGATCTTTCGGAGTTCTTTAAGAAATGGAATCCGGGCGCGAATGCTTACCAGTTGCCGGGGGTGAGCGAGATGAACTTCGAGGGCGGTGTGAGCCAGTCGGCTTACAAGACGCTCGCGGCGCTTGGTCTGCCGAAACCGGAAAAAGGGCCGGAAACCATTAATACGGTTACCGAGCATAAGATGTCTGCCGAGTAAGCCTGTATGCCGGATAAGGCGTTCACGCCGCATCCGGCATGAAATAAGGCGCACCGGGTTAACACATGTGCCCGATGCGCCAACTTATCGGAGCTACAGGGAAAGCCGTGATTAATTGCGTTGGCAGACTCCTGTAAGCCGGATAAGGCGTTTTACGCCGCATCCGGCAAATTACAACAAACAACCTTTAACCATGCATTTTGATGTTTTTCAGCAATATCCAGCGGTGATGCCCATCCTGGCAACCGTTGGAGGATTAATCATCGGCAGTTTTTTGAATGTGGTGATTTGGCGTTACCCCATCATGCTGCGCCAACAAATGGCGGAGTTTCAGGGGGAAACTCCGAGTGCGCAGTCAAAAATAAGCCTGGCGCTGCCACGTTCGCACTGTCCGCATTGCCAGCAGACCATCCGCGTTCGTGACAATATTCCGCTATTCTCCTGGCTGATGCTCAAAGGGCGCTGCCGCGACTGTCAGGCGAAAATCAGCAAGCGTTATCCGCTGGTGGAGTTATTGACGGCACTCGCTTTTTTGCTGGCGAGTCTGGTCTGGCCGGAAAGTGGATGGGCGCTGGCGGTGATGATATTATCCGCCTGGCTGATTGCCGCGAGTGTCATCGACCTCGATCACCAATGGCTGCCCGATGTTTTTACTCAGGGCGTATTGTGGACAGGACTTATTGCGGCATGGGCGCAGCAGAGTCCGTTAACGCTACAAGACGCAGTCACCGGCGTCCTGGTGGGGTTTATCACTTTTTACTCGCTGCGCTGGATAGCCGGAATAGTTCTGCGTAAAGAAGCATTAGGCATGGGCGATGTATTACTCTTCGCCGCTTTAGGTGGCTGGGTGGGGGCGTTGTCGCTGCCCAATGTTGCTTTAATCGCCTCATGCTGCGGCCTGATATATGCCGTTATTACAAAAAAAGGATCAACCACACTGCCTTTCGGACCGTGTTTAAGTCTGGGCGGTATAGCAACACTTTATCTACAGGCATTGCTTTAATGATAACCGCGTCATTGTCGAAGTAACATTTTTACTCTTATTAATAACCTTAGAGATTATTAACCATGTCGATAAAAAAGATGCCAGGGAGGGTATTAATATCGCTATTGTTGAGCGTTACAGGATTATTAAGTGGCTGCGCCAGCCATAATGAAAACGCCAGTTTACTGGCGAAAAAACAGGCGCAAAATATCAGTCAAAACCTGCCAATTAAATCTGCGGGATATACCTTAGTGCTGGCGCAAAGTAGCGGTGCGACGGTAAAAATGACCATTATCAGCGAAGCGGGTACACAAACCACGCAGACGCCTGACGCCTTTTTAACCAGCTATCAACGACAAATGTGCGCTGACCCGACGGTGAAATTAATGATCACTGAGGGAATTAATTACAGCATAACGATTAATGATACACGTACAGGTAACCAGTATCAGCGGAAACTGGATCGTACCACCTGTGGAATAGTCAAAGCATAACGTCGGGTATATAAATTGGCGCGGGTTGTTTTTCGTGACGCACGAATTTATCTCATTCAGTGGCTGACTAAAATTCGTCACACTCTTAGCCAGAGACAATCTCTTAATACAGACAAAGAGCATCTGCGAAAAATTGTACGCGCGATGTTCTGGCTGATGCTGCTTATTATTTCTGCAAAAATGGCGTATTCACTCTGGCGCTATATCTCCTTTTCTGCGGAATATACATCGCCTTCTCCATCGGCGAATAAACCGGCACGTGCGGATGCAAAAACGTTTGAGCAAAAAGACGTGCAATTAATCAGCCAGCAAAACTGGTTTGGCAAATATCAGCCCGTCGCCGCGCCGGTAAAACAACCCGAACCTGCGCCTGTGGCAGAAACGCGTCTTAACGTGGTGCTGCGCGGGATCGCCTTTGGTGCCAGACCCGGCGCGGTTATTGAAGAAGGCGGCAAACAGCAGGTCTATTTACAGGGTGAACGGCTTGGCTCTCACAACGCGGTGATTGAGGAAATCAATCGCGACCATGTGATGCTGCGCTATCAGGGAAAAATGGAGCGCCTGAGTCTGGCAGAAGAGGAGCGTTCCACCGTAGCCGTGACCAACAAAAAAGCCGTCAGTGACGAAGCAAAGCAAGCTGTTGCTGAGCCTGCTGCTAGTGCGCCAGTTGAGATCCCGGCTGCCGTGCGTCAGGCGCTGGCGAAAGATCCGCAGAAAATTTTTAACTATATCCAGCTTACGCCCGTGCGTAAGGAGGGGATTGTCGGTTATGCAGTGAAACCGGGGGCAGATCGTTCTCTGTTCGATGCCAGCGGTTTCAAGGACGGCGATATCGCCATTGCGCTAAATCAGCAGGATTTTACTGATCCGCGAGCAATGATTGCTCTGATGCGGCAGTTACCTTCAATGGATTCCATTCAACTTACGGTTTTACGCAAGGGTGCGCGCTACGATATTTCCATCGCGCTGCGCTAACCGCATTTAATCCAGGAGAATCATTCATCGTGTTTTGGCGTGATATTACGTTGTCGGTCTGGCGTAAGAAGACAACTGGCCTCAAAACAAAAAAGTGTTTACTGCCGCTGGTGCTGGCAGCGGCATTATGCAGTTCACCGGTCTGGGCGGAAGAAGCCACTTTCACCGCTAATTTTAAAGATACCGACCTGAAATCGTTCATCGAAACCGTCGGCGCTAACCTTAATAAGACCATCATTATGGGGCCGGGCGTACAGGGGAAAGTGAGTATTCGCACCATGACCCCGCTCAATGAACGCCAGTATTACCAGCTATTCCTTAACCTGCTGGAAGCACAGGGGTATGCCGTCGTACCGATGGAAAACGACGTGCTGAAGGTGGTGAAATCCAGTGCCGCGAAAGTCGAGCCGCTGCCGCTGGTCGGTGAAGGTAGCGGCAACTACGCGGGTGATGAAATGGTCACTAAAGTGGTGCCGGTACGCAATGTGTCGGTACGCGAGCTGGCACCGATTCTGCGCCAGATGATCGACAGCGCAGGCTCAGGCAACGTCGTTAATTACGATCCCTCCAACGTGATTATGCTTACCGGACGTGCCTCGGTCGTGGAACGGCTGACGGAAGTGATCCAGCGTGTGGATCACGCGGGAAATCGCACCGAAGAGGTGATCCCGCTGGATAACGCCTCGGCTTCGGAAATTGCTCGCGTGCTGGAAAGCCTGACTAAAAACAGCGGCGAGAACCAGCCAGCGACGCTGAAATCACAGATTGTCGCCGATGAACGCACCAACAGCGTGATTGTCAGTGGTGACCCTGCCACGCGGGACAAAATGCGCCGCCTGATCCGTCGTCTGGACTCAGAAATGGAGCGCAGCGGCAACAGCCAGGTGTTCTATCTCAAATACAGCAAAGCCGAAGATCTGGTCGATGTTCTGAAACAGGTCAGCGGCACACTCACCGCCGCCAAAGAAGAGGCGGAAGGCACGGTTGGTAGCGGGCGTGAGGTTGTCTCCATCGCCGCCAGCAAACACAGTAATGCCCTGATTGTTACCGCGCCGCAGGACATCATGCAGTCGCTGCAAAGCGTGATTGAACAACTGGATATTCGCCGTGCTCAGGTGCATGTCGAGGCGTTGATCGTGGAAGTTGCCGAAGGCAGCAATATCAACTTCGGCGTGCAGTGGGCGTCGAAAGATGCCGGATTAATGCAGTTTGCTAACGGTACGCAGATCCCTATTGGCACGCTGGGGGCGGCGATTTCTCAGGCAAAACCGCAGAAAGGCTCCACGGTGATCAGCGAAAACGGTGCCACCACCATTAACCCGGATACCAACGGCGATCTCTCCACGCTCGCCCAGCTACTTTCCGGCTTTAGCGGTACGGCGGTTGGCGTGGTGAAAGGCGACTGGATGGCGCTGGTACAGGCGGTTAAAAACGACTCCAGCTCTAACGTGCTCTCCACGCCGAGCATCACCACGCTGGACAACCAGGAAGCCTTCTTCATGGTGGGCCAGGACGTTCCGGTATTAACTGGATCTACCGTTGGCTCCAATAACAGCAATCCTTTCAACACGGTAGAGAGGAAAAAAGTCGGCATCATGCTGAAAGTCACGCCGCAGATTAACGAAGGTAACGCGGTACAGATGGTGATTGAGCAGGAAGTCTCGAAAGTGGAAGGGCAGACCAGCCTCGATGTGGTGTTTGGTGAGCGCAAACTGAAGACTACCGTGCTGGCTAACGATGGTGAGCTGATTGTGCTTGGCGGTCTGATGGACGACCAGGCGGGAGAAAGCGTGGCGAAAGTGCCGCTGCTTGGAGATATCCCATTGATTGGTAACCTGTTTAAATCCACTGCGGATAAAAAAGAAAAACGTAACCTGATGGTGTTTATCCGTCCAACCATTCTGCGTGACGGTATGGCGGCAGACGGTGTGTCGCAGCGCAAATATAACTACATGCGCGCCGAGCAGATCTATCGCGATGAGCAAGGCTTAAGCCTGATGCCGCACACCGCGCAGCCGGTACTGCCAGCGCAAAACCAGACCTTACCGCCGGAAGTACGCGCGTTCCTCAATGCCGGGAGAACACGTTAATGGTGCCTGTAGCACAGGAAACCACCGCTAACACCGTGCGTCTGCCCTACAGTTTCAGCCGTCGGTTTAGCCTGGTGGCATGGTGCGAAGCGTCGCTGGAGATCCTCCATGTGCATCCGTTGTCGCTCTCTGTTTTGCAGGAGCTACAGCGGGGGCTGAACGCGCCCTTTACGCTGCGGCAAATCGATGAGGCCGAGTTTGAACAGCGGCTGAATGCGGTCTGGCAGCGTGACTCTTCCGAGGCTCGCCAGCTGATGGAAGATCTCGGTTCTGCCGAGGACTTTTTTACCCTCGCAGAAGAACTGCCGGAAACGGAAGATCTGCTGGAAAGTGACGACGATGCGCCGATCATCAAACTGATCAACGCCATGCTGGCAGAGGCGATTAAAGAAGGCGCTTCGGATATCCACATCGAGACGTTTGAAAAGAGTCTGGTGATCCGTTTTCGTGTTGACGGCACATTACATGAAATGCTGCGACCGGGGCGCAAACTGGCCTCGTTGCTGGTATCGCGTATCAAGGTGATGGCGCGGCTGGACATTGCCGAAAAGCGCGTGCCGCAGGATGGACGTATTGCGCTGCTGCTGGGCGGCCGGGCGATTGACGTGCGCGTCTCCACCATGCCTTCTGCCTGGGGCGAGCGCGTGGTGCTGCGACTGCTGGACAAAAACCAGGCCCGCCTGACGCTGGAGCGTCTGGGGTTGAGCCATGAACTGACCGCGCAGTTGCGCCAGCTGTTACACAAACCACACGGTATCTTTCTGGTGACGGGGCCGACAGGTTCCGGCAAAAGCACCACGCTGTACGCCGGATTGCAGGAGCTGAACAACCATTCGCGCAACATTCTCACGGTTGAAGACCCCATCGAATACATGATTGAAGGGATCGGTCAGACGCAGGTCAACACCCGCGTCGGGATGACCTTCGCCCGTGGCCTGCGCGCGATTTTGCGTCAGGATCCGGATGTGGTGATGGTGGGTGAAATCCGCGATACCGAAACCGCAGAAATCGCCGTCCAGGCGTCATTGACCGGACACCTGGTACTGTCAACCCTGCATACCAACACGGCGGTGGGGGCGATCACACGTTTGCAGGATATGGGCGTTGAGCCTTTCCTGCTATCTTCCAGTCTGACGGGCGTGATGGCGCAGCGGCTGATTCGCACGCTGTGCCCCGACTGCCGCCAGCCCGCGCCTGCCACCGACGAAGAAAAACGCCTGTTGGGGATTACCGATGCGCGTACCGTCACTCTGTACCATCCGCAGGGCTGTCCCGCCTGTAATCACAAAGGTTTTCGCGGACGTACTGCCATCCATGAGCTGATCGTGGTGGACGCCACATTGCGTGATTTGATCCACCGTCAGGCCGGGGAACTGGAGCTGGAACGTTATGTCCGGCAACACTCTGCGGGTATCCGCAGCAACGGCATTGAGAAAGTGCTCGCCGGAGAAACCTCTCTCGATGAAGTGCTGCGGGTAACTATGGAGGCGTAATGGCACTGTTTTACTATCAGGCGCTGGAGCGTAATGGTCGCAAAACCAAAGGCATGATTGAGGCGGATTCCGCGCGTCATGCCCGCCAGTTGTTGCGCGGTAAAGAGCTTATCCCCGTGCACATTGAAGCCCGGCTGAATGCTTCTGCAGGGGGAATGTTGCAGCGTCGGCGGCACGCACATCGTCGCGTGGCGGCGGCAGATCTGGCGCTGTTCACTCGTCAACTGGCAACGCTGGTGCAGGCAGCAATGCCGCTGGAAACCTGCTTACAGGCGGTCAGTGAGCAAAGTGAAAAACTGCATGTAAAAAGCCTCGGTATGGCGCTGCGCAGCCGGATTCAGGAAGGTTATACCCTGTCGGACAGCCTGCGCGAACATCCCCGTGTCTTTGATTCTCTGTTTTGTTCGATGGTGGCTGCCGGAGAAAAATCCGGGCATCTCGATGTGGTGCTCAATCGCCTGGCGGATTACACCGAACAGCGCCAGCGCCTGAAATCACGCCTGCTGCAGGCCATGCTCTATCCGCTGGTACTGCTGGTGGTGGCAACGGGCGTGGTCACTATTTTGCTGACAGCGGTAGTGCCGAAAATTATCGAACAGTTTGATCATCTCGGACACGCGCTGCCTGCCTCCACCCGAATGCTCATCGCCATGAGCGACACGTTACAGACCAGCGGCGTTTACTGGCTGGTAGGTTTGCTGGGGCTTCTGGTGCTGGGGCAACGGTTACTCAAAAATCCTGCCATGCGCTTGCGCTGGGATAAAACCTTGCTGCGTTTGCCCGTGACGGGGCGTGTTGCGCGCGGGCTGAATACGGCGCGTTTTTCCCGCACGTTAAGCATCCTCACCGCCAGCAGTGTTCCGCTACTGGAAGGCATTCAGACCGCTGCCGCCGTGTCGGCAAATCGTTATGTCGAGCAACAACTGCTGCTGGCGGCAGATCGCGTCCGCGAAGGAAGCAGTCTGCGCGCTGCGCTGGCGGAGTTGCGCCTGTTCCCACCGATGATGCTGTACATGATCGCCTCCGGCGAACAGAGCGGTGAACTGGAAACCATGCTTGAACAGGCCGCAGTTAACCAGGAACGGGAATTTGATACCCAGGTGGGGCTGGCATTAGGGCTGTTTGAACCGGCGCTGGTGGTGATGATGGCGGGCGTGGTGCTGTTTATCGTCATTGCCATCCTCGAACCAATGCTGCAACTGAACAATATGGTTGGAATGTAATTTACGGAGTTATCACATGAATTCGTTATCCCGCACACAAAAACCACGGGCAGGTTTTACCCTGCTGGAAGTGATGGTGGTGATTGTTATTCTTGGCGTTCTGGCAAGCCTGGTGGTGCCTAACCTGCTGGGCAACAAAGAAAAAGCGGACAGGCAAAAAGCCATCAGCGATATCGTGGCGCTGGAAAACGCGCTGGATATGTACCGACTGGATAACGGGCGTTATCCGACCACCGAGCAGGGGCTTGAGGCGCTGATCCAGCAACCGGCCAATATGGCGGATTCCCGCAACTACCGTCCAGGTGGATACATTAAACGACTGCCAAAAGATCCGTGGGGCAATGATTATCAGTATCTCAGCCCGGGTGAAAAAGGACTGTTTGATGTTTATACCCTGGGAGCAGATGGTCAGGAAAACGGGGAAGGCGCTGGCGCAGATATCGGTAACTGGAATTTGCAGGAGTTTCAGTAATCAGTGCCTGGACGCGGATTCACTCTTCTGGAAATCATGCTGGTGATTTTCCTTATCGGCCTTGCCAGTGCGGGCGTGGTACAGACGTTTGCGACCGATTCTGAATCGCCCGCGAAAAAAGCGGCGCAGGATTTTCTGACTCGCTTTGCGCAGTTTAAGGACAGGGCAGTGATCGAAGGGCAAACACTCGGTGTGCTAATCGACCCGCCTGGCTATCAGTTTATGCAGCGTCGTCAGGGGCAGTGGTTGCCCGTTTCTGCGACCCGGTTATCGGCACAGGTTACGGTGCCGAAACAGGTGCAGATGCTGTTACAACCCGGAAGTGATATCTGGCAGAAGGAATATGCGCTGGAGCTGCAACGTCGTCGCCTGACGCTGCACGATATTGAACTGGAGCTGCAAAAAGAGGCGAAAAAGAAGACGCCGCAGATCCGTTTTTCGCCTTTTGAACCCGCCACGCCGTTTACGCTGCGCTTTTACTCGGCGGCGCAAAACGCATGTTGGGCGGTAAAACTGGCGCACGATGGCGCGTTATCCCTCAATCAATGTGATGAGAGGATGCCATGAAGCGCGGATTTACGTTGCTGGAAGTGATGCTCGCGCTGGCGATTTTTGCGCTGGCTGCCACGGCGGTACTACAGATTGCCAGCGGTGCGCTGAGTAATCAGCAAGTTCTTGAGGAGAAAACAGTAGCGGGCTGGGTAGCTGAAAACCAGACCGCGCTGCTCTACCTGATGAGCCGTGAACAACGGGCGGTCAGGCACCAGGGCGAGAGCGATATGGCTGGAAACCGCTGGTACTGGCGCACCACACCGCTGAATACCGGTAACGCGCTGCTCCAGGCGGTGGATATTGAAGTCAGCCGTCATGAAGACTTTTCGTCGGTGATCCAGTCACGACGCGCCTGGTTTAGCGCCGTGGGAGGCCAACAGTGAGAAGGACTCGCGCTGGTTTCACATTACTGGAAATGCTGGTGGCAATCGCCATTTTTGCCTCGCTGGCACTGATGGTGCAGCAGGTGACAAACGGCGTTACGCGCGTGAATAGCGCCGTCGGCGAACACGATCAAAAACTAAACCTCATGCAGCAAACGATGAGTTTTCTGACCCACGATCTGACACAAATGATGCCGCGTCCGGTAAGAGGCGAGCAGGGGCAGCGGGAACCGGCGTTACTGGCGGGTGCAGGCGTGCTGGCATCCGAGAGTGAAGGGATACGCTTTGTGCGTGGCGGTGTGGTTAATCCGTTGATGCGCCTGCCGCGCAGTAATCTGCTTACCGTCGGTTACCGCATTCATGACGGTTATCTTGAACGATTGTCCTGGCCGCTGACCGATGCAGCAGGCAGTGTGAAGCCAACAACGCAAAAATTAATCCCGGCGGATTCGCTCCGTTTGCAGTTCTACGACGGCACGCGCTGGCAGGAGAGCTGGTCGTCAGGGCAGGCGATCCCTGTGGCGGTGCGCATGACCCTGCATTCGCCACAATGGGGCGAGATTGAACGCATCTGGTTGTTACGCGGGCCGCAATTATCATGATCACCTCACCACCAAAACGCGGAATGGCACTGGTCGTGGTGCTGATATTGCTGGCGGTCATAATGCTGGTAACCATCACGCTTTCCGGGCGGATGCAGCAACAACTTGGGCGAACGCGCAGCCAGCAGGAGTACCAGCAGGCGCTGTGGTACAGCGCCAGTGCGGAAAGCCTGGCGCTGAGCGCGCTCAGTCTGAGCCTGAAAAATGAACAACGCGTGCATCTGGCACAGCCGTGGGCTTCCGGCCCTCGTTTTTTTCCTCTGCCGCAGGGGCAAATTGCCGTCACCCTGCGTGACGCACAGGCTTGCTTTAACCTGAATGCCCTCGCTCAGCCGACGACGGCGTCGCGTCCGCTCGCGGTACAACAGTTGATTGCCCTGATTTTGCGCCTTGATGTGCCTGCTTATCGAGCCGAACTGATAGCCGAAAGCCTGTGGGAGTTTATTGACGAGGATCGCAGCGTGCAGACGCGTCTGGGGCGTGAAGACAGCGAATATCTCGCCCGCTCGGTGCCGTTCTATGCCGCTAATCAACCGTTAGCTGATATCAGCGAGATGCGCGTGGTGCAGGGAATGGACGCCGGACTTTATCAAAAACTGAAACCGCTGGTTTGTGCGCTGCCGATGACCCGCCAGCAAATCAACATCAACACCTTAGACGTCACGCAAAGCGTGATTCTTGAGGCGCTGTTTGACCCGTGGTTAAGCCCTGTAGAGGCGCAGGCGTTATTACAACAACGTCCGGCGAAGGGCTGGGAAGATGTCGAGCAGTTTCTTGCACAGCCGCTACTTGCTGACGTCGATGAGCGTACTAAAAAACAGCTAAAAACCGTCCTGAGCGTGGACAGCAATTACTTCTGGCTGCGTTCGGATATCACCGTGAATGAGATTGAACTGACGATGAACTCGTTAATTGTCCGCATGGGGCCACAACACTTTTCGGTTCTCTGGCATCAGACAGGAGAAAGTGAGTGAGTTCCATGCTTGAGATTTTTTTCCCGCTTTGCGCCACCGACCCCATCCGCTGGCAGCGCCGTACCGCCGACGTGGAGTGCGGTATCTGGCCTGACGTCGACAACGAACAGCTTCAGCAATGGCTGCAAACCGATGCGATTCGACTCTACATTCCCGGCGAATGGATCAGCGTCTGGCAGGTTGAACTGCCTGATGTCCTCCGTAAGCAGATACCCACTATTCTGCCCGCCTTACTGGAAGAAGAACTGAACCAGGATATCGACGAACTGCATTTTGCGCCGTTGAAAATCGACCAGCAACTGGCAACCGTGGCAGTGATTCACCAGCAGCATATGCGCAACATTGCGCAGTGGTTGCAGGAAAACGGCATCACCCGCGCTACCGTCGCGCCGGACTGGATGTCCATTCCTTGTGGATTTATGGCTGGCGATGCGCAACGGGTTATCTGCCGCATCGATGAATGTCGGGGATGGAGCGCCGGGCGGGCGCTGGCTCCGGTCATGTTACGCGCACAGCTCAATGAGCAGGATTTACCGCTTTCGTTGACCGTGGTCGGTATTGCGCCGGAAGAGCTATCTACATGGGCTGATGCGGACGCAGAACGCCTGACAATCACGGCACTGCCAGCCATTACCACATTCGGAGAACCAGAAGGGAACTTGCTAAGCGGTCAGTGGCAACCTCGCGTCAGCTACCGAAAACAGTGGGCGCGCTGGCGGGTGATGGTTCTGCCGATATTGCTGATTCTGGTTGCGCTGGCAGTGGAACGTGGCGTGACGTTATGGAGTGTCAGCGAGCAGGTGGCGCAAAGTCGCGCCCAGGCTGAGAAACAGTTCTTAACGTTGTTCCCGGAGCAGAAGCGGATTGTGAATTTGCGCTCTCAGGTGACGATGGCGCTGAAAAAATATCGCCCACAGGCCAACGATACCGGGCTGCTTGCCGAGTTGTCAGCGATTGCCAGCACTCTGAAAACGGCGTCACTTTCCGACATCGAGATGCGTGGCTTCACCTTTGATCAAAAACGCCAGACGTTCCACCTTCAGTTGCGGGCAGCAAACTTTGCCAGTTTCGACAAACTGCGTAGCGCACTGGCAACTGATTATGTTGTGCAACAGGACGCGTTACAGAAAGAGGGTGATGCGGTTTCCGGCGGCGTAACGTTGCGGAGGAAATAACATGTTACGCGATAAATTTATTCACTATTTTCAGCAATGGCGTGAACGCCAGTTAAGCCGTGGCGAACACTGGCTGGCACACCACCTTGCAGGGCGTTCGCCGCGCGAAAAGGGCATGTTACTGGCTGCGGCGGTGTTTCTGTTTAGCGCCGGATATTACGTCATCATCTGGCAGCCTTTGAGCGAACGGATTGAGCAACAGGAGACGATGCTGCAGCAACTGGTGGCGATGAACGCGCGACTGAAGAGCGCCGCGCCGGACATCATTGCGGCGCGAAAATCCGCCACAACAACGCCTGCGCAGGTATCGCGGGTCATCAGTGACAGTGCTTCCGCGCATTCAGTGGTCATTAAGCGGATAGCCGAGCGCGGGGAGAATATCCAGGTCTGGATAGATCCTGTGGTGTTTAATGATCTGCTGAACTGGTTAAACGCGCTGGATGAAAAGTATGCGCTGCGGGTGACACAAATTGATGTCAGCGCAGGTGAGAAGCCAGGGATGGTGAATGTGCAGCGACTGGAGTTGATAAGAGGATAAGTGTTCCAGTAAATTCCCTGTGAAATTCAGCCCGAAAGGTGAGTGTATAATCTTATTATCCACTCACCGAATTGAATATTTTTGCAATAAGAAATATCCCATTCCTCTCATCACTGAATGTTCTGCAAAACAACAGATACGAGTTCTCTCCTGAAACAGCCCAGCGTCCTATAAATATGCTTAAGTGTGGCAATACATCATGACCATTAATAGATGTAATGAATCATTGGGTGGCAATTGATAGGTCAAAACATATAGGATAATTCTTGTGTGATCTGTATTTTGTGTAGCCTGGAAATTACTAAAATTCCTGGAGACAATCAGAAAGGAAATTTTAAGTAAGTAAAATGATTTCCACAGAAACTATCCGTCGATTTGAAACAATGTCTGCTCAGGTATATCTACTGAGGGATAGTGCTGGCTGTAACGCTGGTTAAAATAAACGCGCTAAATAATCAAGACATATATTTTAATCGACAACAATAATTGCTGCCGGAATTATTCCTGCGACTTAAATAACATTGTTTAAATGTGATGAATATCACAAATATGACCGCAAAGAGGGGACTGAAGATATAAATAAGAAGTACACGAGTGAATTTTAAATAGGGAAATAGTTTCTCAGTAAACAATTAATTGGTAATAAATTCGTGCGTTCTGGTGTGAAACAGATTGCAGGTGTTGCTACGCATAAAATTTATAGGTGGTGTTATAATCCAGTAGTTAACAGTAAAAGCAAAAATAATTTCTTGCGAAATTAAAAGCTCATTTTTGAATAAGTGTGTTCCGGAGTAATCCAGAACGCATGGTGCTTTACGTCTTTTTTACCCATACAGGCTAAGCAAAAAGAGTTACGCATAATTTCCTGAGAAATTAACTCTACATTCTAAAACGGCAAGTTTTCTGAAATGACCAGAAGACCGAATACATTCATGCCTGAAGAATGGATTAGAAGAAATAAGACGGAAATAGAACAATTTATCCCTGCGGAAATAATTTCTGCTGAAATTGTTTGCGGCTATTAAAAAGGTCATACCGTCTGAGTGAATTTTATCCAGTTACAAACAAGTATTACCTCCAGTGTATTGGTAGCTGTTAAGCCAGGGGCGGTAGCATACCTGAAGAGAATAGGATCACATCACCAAATGGCAAGAAGTGGATTTGAAGTCCAGAAAGTCACCGTAGAGGCATTATTTCTAAGAGAAATACGAACACGCTTTGGTAAGTTCCGTCTGGGATATCTGTGGGCGATTCTCGAACCCTCTGCGCATTTGCTGATACTGTTGGGCATTTTTGGTTACATTATGCACCGCACGATGCCAGACATCTCGTTCCCGGTGTTTTTACTTAATGGCCTGATTCCCTTTTTTATCTTTAGCAGTATCAGCAATCGTTCTGTAGGTGCTATTGAAGCGAATCAGGGTCTGTTTAATTATCGACCAGTAAAACCCATCGATACGATCATTGCACGCGCACTGCTTGAGACACTGATTTACGTTGCTGTTTATATATTGCTTATGCTTATCGTCTGGATGGCAGGCGAATATTTCGAAATAACAAATCTTTTACAACTTGTGCTCACCTGGAGTCTGCTGATCATTCTTTCATGTGGCGTCGGCTTAATATTCATGGTCGTTGGCAAAACCTTCCCTGAAATGCAAAAGGTCCTGCCGATACTGCTTAAGCCGCTGTATTTCATCTCCTGCATCATGTTCCCTCTACACTCGATTCCAAAGCAATACTGGTCATATCTACTCTGGAACCCATTAGTGCATGTCGTAGAGTTAAGCCGTGAGGCCGTTATGCCTGGCTATATCAGCGAAGGTGTGAGTCTGAACTACCTGGCAATGTTCACATTGATAACTCTGTTCATTGGTCTGGCGTTATACCGAACTCGTGAGGAGGCAATGCTGACATCATGATTAAGATTGAGAATTTGACGAAGTCATATCGCACGCCAACGGGTCGACATTATGTGTTTAAGGATTTAAACCTCGAAATCCCTTCAGGAAAAAGTGTTGCCTTTATTGGTCGTAATGGTGCGGGTAAATCAACGTTACTGAGAATGATTGGTGGCATTGACCGCCCCGACAGTGGAAAGATCATCACTAATAAAACAATATCATGGCCAGTCGGCCTTGCAGGTGGATTTCAGGGAAGTTTAACTGGACGCGAAAACGTAAAATTTGTTGCGCGGTTATATGCGAAAAGTAATGAACTACATGAAAAGATTGCATTTGTTGAAAGTTTTTCTGAGCTTGGAAAATATTTTGATATGCCGCTGAAAACGTATTCTTCAGGCATGCGTTCACGGCTTGGTTTTGGCTTAAGTATGGCTTTTAAATTTGATTACTATCTTGTTGACGAAGTAACAGCAGTTGGAGATATGAGGTTTAAATCAAAATGTCTTAATGTGTTTAACTCAAAGAAAGAAGAGTCCTGTTTTATAATGGTATCGCATAGTTTAAATTCATTAAAAGACTATTGTGATATAGCATTCGTTTTTCACGACGCAACAAAAATAGTTCGTTTTGATAATATTGATGAAGCAATATCTGAGTATAAATCTATTAGCAATTAGTTAAGTAATATAAAGTACTGAAATTTTTAAAGAGAGTGTTACATGAAATTACTTATTTGGGTAGCTCCTTGGGCCGCACATGGTGATCTCCAGTTTTATAAGAATGCAGTGCAAAAACATTTGATACCGCAAGGGAATATTTTATCAAACGAAGGGTGGGAGGTTGATCTTTTTTTACCAGAAAGTTTAAGCCTTCTACAGTCTAATATAGATAAAAAGATAAATGTCATCGATTTCACGATTGAAGATCAACTGTTTTGCTTCGGTTGTTTAAATGATTTATCCGTTAAATTTTATGAAAATAAAGATTTAAGGCTTATCGAGAGCATTTCAGATAAAATAAAGAAATATTTAGAAAGCCATTATGATGTTATATTGCTATGGGAAACACCTGTTCCTTTCTTAGAAAAAATATATCCTGATTCACTAATTGTTCATCAGATGCCTGGAGTATTTAGTCGGCTACCTTACCCGCATACTATTACCTTTGACCCATGGGGGTTATATAACAATAGTAGTTTAACTCAGTATTCTAAAGTAATAATGTCTGGGGTCACTACATCTGATGAGAATAAAGTGGCTGAAAAATTCAAGTTTCTGGTAGAGTCTGCAATTGAAGATCTTCAGCCTTTCTCTCGACATGATTTAGACTTTGATAATAAATATAAAAAATTACTTTTAGTACCATTGCAAGTGAGTGCTCATTATGCGTTTCAAACGGATACTAGCTATAGCAATCAGATGGATTTTTTATTAGATGTAATGAAAGATGTAGATTCTGATACTGGTGTTGTTGTAACACAATATGTAACCCCTAGGGTGAGCGACACAATTATAGATAATGATACCCTTCATGCCCTACGGAAGAAATGGCCGAATATTATATATAATCCTATATTTGATAAAATCAATGGCATTTCACAATACATATTGCCACATGTTGATAATGTGGCGACATGTTCTTCTTCGATAGGGATGCAGGCTGTCGTTCTAAATCGGAATATAAAAACATACGGCAATACGTTCCTATCTCCTTATTCATATGAAAACTTAAATAAAAAATTAATGAATGATTATGAATATAGGGAAAACATTCTTTCCTACATTCTAAACAGGAATCAACCATTAGCATCTTCTATTACTAAGGATGGACAATTTCTTTCAAAGTTGCTGAAAAGATTATATGATTTAAAGCGTTCAGGAAATTTAAAACCAGGAAATTTGCCGTCATTCAATAGTATCGATAGTGAATATCACGATAAACTTTTCAATCAATTTAATACTGGTAAAGCTGCAGAACAGTTAATAGCACAAAAAATCTGTATAAGTACTAAAACTGAACTATTCAAGAAATTCAGTAGATTTGTAAATGATAAAGAAGTCGAAATAATTAGTTTTGATGTGTTTGATACTTTGGTTTATAGACCTACTGAGGTTCCTGTTGATTTATTTAAATTAATGAATAGCAAGGTTTTTAAATTAACCAACGGCATAATTGAAGATTTTTCAAAAATAAGGCAATCATCTGAAGTAGAAGCTCGTAAAGATAAAAATGGATTAGAAATTACATTAACCGATATTTATAAAAAAATACAAGATATTTATGATCTTGAAACAAATGTTATCAATTCAATAAAAGACTTAGAGATTGAAACGGAACTATCTCTCATAAGACCAAGGGAGTTTGGGAAAAAACTATGGGAGATAGCAAAAAAAACAAAAAAACCTATAATTATAATATCAGATATGTATTTGTCATCTAATGATATAAGCCTTTTGTTAGAGAGAACAGGATATAATGGATATTCAAAAATATATGTATCTAGTGAATATGGACAAAGCAAAAAAAACGGTGTCTTATTTGACTTGATATTGAATGAATTGAAAGTTTCGGCAGGTGCTGTATTACATATTGGAGATAATAAAATCGCTGATAATGAGCAACCTAAATCTAGGGGGATTCGCTCATATCGACTACTACGTGCAATTGAAAGATTAAGGATGAATGAGTATTACTCACGTATCTACCCGGCGAAACGCGGGGCAAATGAATTGTCTCGTACTGTTTTAGCTGGGTTGACAGCGGCTAAGTTATTTGATACTGAAAACCCAAATCTAGAGAAAAAAACTCATTTTCAAGGACAACCTTTTAATCTTGGTTATGCCGGGTTAGGGCCATTAATTCTTGGATATATGCTATGGTTGGGACGGAACGCAAAAAAAGATAATATATCAAAACTTTACTTCTTGGCTCGTGAAGGCTGGTTATTAAAGCAAGTATACGACATATTACATTCAACGGATGAAAATGCAGTTCCCTCATATTATTTATATGCCTCAAGGCGCGCAACCCGAGTTGCAGGTCTGAAAAATATTAGCGATATCATAGCATTAGCTGGACATCCTTATCAAAGCGGAGTTACTGTTGGAAATCTTTTATCCGCGCGATTCGGAGTTGAGGCAAACAAAATCTCTCCAGACTACTTTAAACAAGCTGGATTTACTGATGAGAATGAAACATTAAATGCTGATCCTCAAGGGCGAGCCAAATTTATACGTTTATGTAGAATTATTAGTGAAGTGATTTTAACTCACGCAAAAATGGAACGGCGTGATTATATGGATTACCTAGAAAGTACGGGATTTATTGATGAACTTAACCCTGCGGTTGTTGATATAGGTTGGAGAGCAAATATGCAGGGGGCTTTAGCATCTTTAACTAACAAAAATATATTAGGATATTATTATGCTACTTTACAAGGAACTGAACGATGGCTTGAACAAGGCTTAATATGTAGAGCTTATATGGGAGAGTCGCTATCAGCAAATCACCCAAGCGTGGTTGTTAAAAATAGAGCATTATGTGAGTATTTAATTTGTCACACAGAGCCTAGTTTAGTTAGCATTTCGCGTAAAAAAGATAAATTTATTCCCCTGTTTAGGGAAGATTTAAATATTGGTAATCGTCGAGTGTTATTAGAATCAATCCATCGAGGTACAATGCTTTTTGCGAAAGATTTTATAGAATCTTTCGGTAGCTATATTGACTCGATACGAATTGATCCTTTTTTAGCTGAGTCCGCACTAAGTTCTTTTATTGTTAACCCAACTCGCGAAGATGCCTTATTATTAAGAGGTCATCAATTTGAGGATGCTCTTGGCGGAGTAGCAAATAAATTTGTAATTACTCCAGGTAAAAAAAATCATGAGATAAACTCTGTTTGGTTAGAGGGAGCAAATATTGTTTATTTTGAACGTAAATCTGACAATAATAAAAAAACATTGAATGCAATTATCGACAAAAAAAATATAACAGCACAAAAAACGAATGAAAAAAAAGATGAAAATAACCTGCGAAATAATCAAGAAAGAATAAAGCTGAGATATAAGATTGAGAGAGTTTTGGTAAAAAATTTTCTTTCTCAAAAGAAATATAAAAAATACGTTCGAGATCGAAATCTTTTTATTGAAGATATAAAATCACCATTGGTAAGAAAAATATATGGTAAGAAATAATTATAGATAGGCATTATTTATGAAAGTTAATGTTGTAATTTGTGGTGCAATAAGAGATAGGTTTGATCTATTGATGATTTTACGAAAAATCATCAATAAGCGTGATGCTGGTATTATAGAAGAGATTATTTTATCAACTTGGATGGGGGAGGTTGATGCTTACGACGATCTTCGTGAAATTTTAACTAAAACTGGTGTTTGTGTAGTTGAAAATAAAACTATACTGCAACCTAGCATTGGTAATGTCTTGCAGCAACAGCGTTGTCTTGAGTCTGGTCTGGTTGCTATAAAAAATAAATCTATTCCTGTTCTTAAAGTACGAACTGATAAGTGTTTTCATTTGTTAGAGGCTTTTTTTAAACATATTGAGAACACAGCGTCTCTACAAAAAACAAAAAATGGAGTGTTTAAATATAAAGTAACGATACAGATGGCATCAGTATCGATACCATTTTTAATTGCGGATAAAGTTTTCTTGGGGTATTACGATGACTTGCGGATGCTTACACTACACTCTGATTTTTATGAAAGATTTTGTCTTTTTAATAAAAATATTGGTGCAGAAAACAGATGGTTTTCATTACCATTTATATTAAAATATCCTGTATTTAGAGAGTATATTGAAAATATTAACTTTCGACGAGTATCTACCATTCTGGTAAATAAAATCATAAATAACAAATCAAGTTGTATCCCGAAAGATGTAAAGTGTTTTTTTGAGATTTATTACAGTGTATTGTTTGAGAACTTTAATTTAATTGGTGATGGCGATAGTCAATATAACTCGTGGTTATATCTTGAAAAGAACGTTAACTCTGAAGAACATTTCTTAATCGAAGATCGTGGATCAAGAAAGGATTTGCATGCTCGTAACCAAGACATGTTAAAGGCATTCGCAGGTATATATTTTAATGATGAGTATTATCAATCATTAAACCTTGATTCTTTCGAACTTTTTAGTGGTGAAAGTTTGAACGAGAAAAGGATGATCAGCAAAATTACAACATATAACCCTATTGATGTTAATTTTGCATTAGAATCAACCGTTATAGCTTATTTACCAATTTCAGAGACTGCAATAAAATCTCTCAGAGAACATACAGTTCAACTTGTAAATAAAGGTGTGAGTGCGCAGGAGATATATTTTAGATGTGCGATAAAATTAATTGATGAAAATAAAGAAAAATATTTTGATGATATTATAATTCTTCTAAAAAATGCAGCCAAATCCAAGCATAAAAGTAGTCTTTATTTACTGTATTGTCTATTGAAAGATAGCGATGATATAAATTTAATGAATTATGCGAATGATTGTCTTCGTGAAGCAGCTTTACGAGGTAGCAAAGAAGCTTCAGATGTTCTTATTACTTTGACTAAGGAGTTGCAATGATTCTTATAACAATGGCAGGGAAAAGTTCCCGGTTCTACCAAGCCGGATACCGTATCCCTAAATATGCTCTGGAATATAGAGGGCAATCAATTTTTGAATGGTCAACTAAAACCTTTGAGTCAAAGTTTAGTTCAGAAAAATTTGTTTTTGTGATTCGCAACGATGATTTCTCTTTTTCATTTGTTAAAGATAAAATAAATAAATTAGAGATTAAAAATTATGATATTGTTGTAATTGATAAGGATACAAGAGGGCAAGCTGAATCTGCATATATTGCATTAAAACAATATCATGATGATTTTCCTGTAACTATATTTAATATAGACACGATTCGTTATAATTATTCAGAACCTAAGTTCTATAATGAATGTGATGGTTATTTGGAAGTTTTTGAAGGTGATGGGGAACAGTGGTCGTTCATCGAGCCATTATCTAATTTTAATGTTGGT
This sequence comes from Escherichia sp. Marseille-Q3837, assembly GCF_916618735.1. NCBI lineage: Bacteria > Pseudomonadati > Pseudomonadota > Gammaproteobacteria > Enterobacterales > Enterobacteriaceae > Escherichia > Escherichia sp. Marseille-Q3837. The sequence continues at coordinate 1,737,278 of NZ_CAKAKC010000001.1, forward strand.
AGAACGGCAGAAAAAGATAGGATATCGAAATACTGCAGCAATGGCTTATATTATTTTAAAAGCCAGTTAATGTTTCAATCAATATTTGAATCAATGCAAGAGAAAAATGAAATGAGTAAAGGGGAATTTTATATCGCTCCAATGTATAATTACTTAATACAAAATGGGTTAACAATTAAATATTTTTATGTATCTATTGCCGACATGGCATTTTGTGGTACTCCAGCGGAGTATGAAGAGTTAATTTCAAAAGAGAATCGATAATTATGAAGCGTATTATATTTGATCTTGATAATACAATTTCCTTTACTGATGGAGGGGATTATAGAAATGCAAAACCAAACGTAGAGCTAATTTTAAAAATGAAAGAATATAAAAAAAATGGTTTTGAAATTATCATATCCACAAGCAGGAATATGCGAACATATAATGGTAACGTAGGATTAATTACGGCTAATACTTTACCAATTATCATTGAGTGGCTAAATGAAAATGATGTTCCTTTCGATGAAATTTATGTTGGGAAACCTTGGTGTGGGTATGAAGGGTTTTATGTTGATGACAGAGCAATCAGACCCGATGAATTTATTAAATTAAGTATAAATGAGATTAAATCAACTCTAGGACTAAAATGATGATTCTTATAACATCTGGCGATTATGTTGATAATGAGTTAAAAATTGAGTTTGGATGTATTCCTCCATGTCTATTACCTATTGGGAATAAAACTCTGATTGAATATCAAGCAGAAATCTTAAGAAAATATGAAGATAAATGCAAAATTTTCGTATCATTGCCAGAAGACTATCAATTAACAGACATTGAAAAGTCGATGTTTAATGATATTGAAGTTATAATCATTCCAGTACCTGCAAATATGACATTATCAGAATCTGTATTGTACTCTTTGAATATAATATATGAATCATATAATGATAATGAAAAATTATTTATTTTACACGGTGATACTTTAATAAGCCACCTTCATTTAGAAGGTGACATTATTGCAGTGGCTCAATCAGATGCTGATTATAATTGGGAAAAAGAAAAAGTTGATAATTTCGTTTGGTGTGGTTATTTTTCATTTTCTCGACCAAAAACATTTATTAAATATTTAACATTGTCCAAAGATAGTTTCGTGCATGCTGTTAGGCAATATGATGAGAAATATCCTCTCAAACGTATTCATGTTGATGATTGGCTCGATCTTGGTCATTTAAATACGTATTTCATATCTCGTTCGCGTATAACAACTCAGCGAGCATTTAATTCGATGAGAATTAATTCTGGTATTGTATGGAAATCGGGTGAAAATTCAAAAAAAATTGAGGCTGAGGCATACTGGTTTAAAAATATACCATCCATAATGAAAATATTTACGCCACAGTTAATTGAAGATGGAATTGATTCGAAAACAAAGAAATATTATTATTCTTTGGAATATTTACCATTTAATCCGTTAAATGAAATTTTTGTGCATGGACGAAACTCAGTTATTTTCTGGAGTAAAATATTCAATATACTTAACGATTTTATGAATATTTCCACTATTCAGTTTGAACAATACTCAACAAAATCTTTAATTGAAAAAATTCATAAGGATTCTGAATTGCTTTATTATGATAAAACAATCTCTAGATTAGAAAATTACTGTAAAAAAGCAGATATATCAATATACAATCCTGTCATATATGACTCAGTAACATTACCCTCAATTAGCGAGATCGCTATTGATTGTATAAATCGAAATTCGTTACTGCCAGTCATTCCTGGTATACTGCATGGAGATCTTTGCTTTAGCAATATTTTGCTTAACTCCAGATTAGATAGAATAAAAGTTATTGATCCTCGAGGTATGAATCAACTCGGTGAGTTAACTATATTTGGCGATCAAAAATACGATCTTGCAAAACTAAGCCATTCTGTGATCGGACTTTATGATCATATTATATCCGGGCGTTATAAGTTGTCAGGTGATATTTTTAGTAGTGTGAAAATAGATTTTAGTACGAGTGAAATAGTTGACGATATTCAGAGAGAATTTATGTCAAGACGTTTCATATCCTTTATTAATACTCAAGATATCATGCCATTAACCGTTTTGCTTTTTCTTTCAATGCTTCCATTACATGCCGACAGGCCAGATAGACAAAAAGCCATGCTCGCTAATGCCTTGAGACTTTATGCTACATTTATTTATCGCAATTAAGTTAATATCTAAGTGGCTCCTCTAAATTATATTTGTCGGTGGTGTTTTCCTTTTACTTGAGTTATTTTCTGAAGGAAGGTAAAGAATAAAAGATAAAATGCGATAGCAATTATTAATGGTTATTCTTAAGCTGCTCCCCTAGGGAAGAGATAATTGCTCCTGTAAAGTTATAATCAGAATAATGTCCATATCGGAATATTTCTGTTTGTTTACTACAAGAAAAAGGAGACAAATCGACATATTTGATCGCTAGGCTACTTTGTCGATACGGCATGTATGAACAAAGAAACTATCAGTCGATATATAAGGTATCAGGAAAAGATGGAGCAAACATACGAACAGCAAATACAATTTCCAGAATAGAAAGCTGTATATTACAGCCGTCCCCCTTATAGGGGACGCTCTGAAAAGCCACCTCCTCAGGATGTGGTCTTTTATTATATAGGTGAATATATTGAGATAGTTAGCAGTTAAATTATATTTGTGTTTTTTTCATTGTGGTGGCAATGTTGGTTGGGTAAAGATATTTTTTTTTGCATAAATAACATTGCAAATGGAATAATGAATTTTAAAACCAATTAGATGATTTTATATGATTTTGATAGTAAGTGTAAATTGAAAGGTATATTATAGTTGATTGGCTTCGGTTGTGATACTATCGACAGGGTTATCATTTTTTTTAAAGCCCCCATAATAAACCCCATTAACCTGCGTCTTCACCAATAAATACCCACGAAACTTCTTAAACAGTTTCATATCCGGTTTAAAATCGGCCTGCCAGAACTGGTGCAAATGCCCTTGATACGTCAAGCCTTTGATGTCATACAGGGCATTGCCCATCACTTTAAGTGGTTTGTTATGAATCAGCGCAGAGATCCCCGCCGTACTGTTAATCGTCACCACCGCTTTTGCGTGGCGTAATAATTCCGGCATCGGGAGATCGTGCACATAAATGACGCGCTCACCTAAGCCATATTCCTTACTCAACCGTTTAATTAATGGTCGATAGAGTCTGTGACCACGATCCATCGGATGATGTTTGATCACCAAATAACTTTCTTTCGGCGCTTTACGCGAAAATGAGTACATGACTTCATTAATATAGTCACGCACATCGTTATAATTGCTGTGGTTACGAATCTGGCTATCGTTATATACCTGCAAAACGGCAAGATAATAACGCTGATCCAGCTCGTTCATTAACCTCGGTAATACCTTACGCTGTGTTACCTTGTAAAGTTGCTTGCGCCAGTATGCACGAACCCAGCAACGTGCTTCATACCAGGGGGAAAATGATTTGTGGTGGCGATAGCGAGGAAACTCATGACGGTAATGCCAGCCCATCAGGTAATACCACATCGCATGACCAATACGTTTCATCGTTGAAGGTTTTAAGTTCTCAACATGCGGCGCAGGCATATCTGGTAACTTACGATAAAAATCCGGATCGCGCGGTAGCGATGAATATGCGTTCACTCCGCCTTCTTCAACGGTAATAAATTGTGGGCGTAAATATCCTTCTTCAAATGCCAGGAAGCGGATACCTTTCGACTTTGCCCAGCGTTTTGCTTCTTTATGCAATGGGCGGCAGTCGCCAAAGCAGAGGATAGTGTCAAAGTCATATTGCCGGTGGAGATCTCGCAACCATCCGGGAAACTCTTTCGGTGTCTGGTAGTAAGCCAGATAATGTCGATGGCGGCAGTAAAAACGATCCCCGCCGTTGAATACAACATTCACAGCGTTACGGCCTAATGACTCTAGCCACTCGGCAACATCACTGAAAAAGGGTCCCATTGGCCCCTGCAATAGCAGATATTTTTTACCGGATAATAAAACGGTTAGTGCATTACCTTGCATAAATAATTTGCGTAATAGTCAATAATGTAATTGTTTAGCCAAATCTGACTTTGCAGAACATAATTAATTTGCGGTAATAGCGTATTACTCGCCCCGCTTTTTTTCTGGTAATAAACATCGGCTTGCGCGGCGTCTGGATCAAATATTCCGCCGCCTCTTCAACCGTAATAGGTTGTAGCCGTGTTGGGTGGATATAGGTTGGATAAACAATCAGCGCCTGATATAGCAGATCCGCTAACGTTAATTTTCGCTCGCGACGCGGGCAGCGATGTTCATCGACGGTTAAACCCCAACCGGCATAGAAGGGCAGGCCGTAACAATGTACGTGCTTGCCATGTAATAACGCTTCAAACCCCGACAGCGACGTCATGGTATGCACTTCATCTGCGCGCTGAATGCATTGAATAATATCTGCGTCCAGTGCCTGATAATCAGCTAGTTCAGCAGTCAGTTCTGCCGAAATATCGCCCTTGCGATTCCCCACCAGTACATCCGGGTGCGGTTTATAAATAATGTAGGCGTGCGGATTACGCTCGCGTACTGTGCGTAATAACTCAAGGTTGCTCTTAATCGAGACGGTGCCTGTTTTAATAGATGCATCGTCCTCTACCTGACCCGGCACCAGGATAACTTTTTTACCTTTGGCTTCGGCTGGTAGAGAGAAATCGGCTCCCAGGTTGTACTTGCTCAGTTTGCTCTCAACCAGTCGCAGGCGTAATTTTTCCGCTCGCATCTTCTGCGCCAGCGTTAGCTGGCTATCATTCAGCAGCACTTCCAGATCGCTGGGGCGTGTGGCGTCATAGTAAATACCGCGTTTATCCAGCACCAGCGATAGCGGCGGCAGCAGGTCAGAGCCAAGTCCGGATGAACGCAGAAAACCATCTTCCATTCGCCATAATGGCAGTGAGTTTCGCTGCGCTTCGGCTCGCCATTGCTGCTCCCCCTTTACACCCCATACCACGCAGGCGCTCGCCGCAGTACAGCGACGTGAAAAACTCAGCCGGTTTGTTGGCGTTCGTAAGAAGGGTTTCAGGATCGCCGACTTCCACAGCGTTAAGCCTGGCGCCCATAAATAGCCATTACGCTGTTGCAGATGTCGACGTTGTAATTGCAGCCATTGCAGCACGGTAAACAGATCGCTTACTGCTCCCGTTTGCGGATCGATATAGCGACAGTAACGCAGGTATGCAGCGGCAAAAAGTTCTTCCAGCGTGGCAGAACCGCGTCGGGCAGATAACAACGCCGACTGCGGATGACGATCGTCCGTTAAGCCCCAGCCTGCATACCAGGGCTGACCGAAGCATGTCACCGGTTTTCCTGCCAGCAAGGCTTCAAAGCCGTACTGGGAGGTCACGACGTAAACCCTGGAAACGTGTCGCAACAGCGATTGCGGACTGACATTCTCCGCAATCAAACGTACTCGTTGCGTGGCGCGCAGATCGGCGAAATAACCTGTTTTCTTTCCTTCCAGTACATCTGGGTGCACCTTCACCCAAATTGCCGCTTGAGGATTTTCCGCCATCGCGGCCTCCAGCATGGCGGCAAACTCATTCTGACCCGCATTACCATACGTCACTGACATATCATTAAATGTCTGATCGACAACCAGAACGATGTCTGAATGTTCTGATTCATCAGCCACAAACGCAGGCGCCAGATTATATTTCGATAAATCTTCGGTCACGATGGTGTGCATTGCTTCTCTGGCCTGATCTGCCAATGCCGCATTTCCGGCTTTATCCTTTACCAGTTTCTCCAGTGCTGAAGGCTTGCTGGCATCGTAGTAAATGCCACAATCATCCACCACCAGAGAAAGCGGCGGCGCGCCATTGACGCCAAGATCCAGCGAGCGCACAAATCCATCTTCCAGACGGATGACCGGTTTTCCCGCTGCTTTGGCGATGGCGACTGGTTTCGCCGCGCTGGGGCGATGTCCCCACACGGCGATAGCATCAACTTCTTGCGGAACAGGGCGCAGCAGAGAAAGTTTCTGGCACGGTTGCGCCAGAAATTTCTCCAGATTTGGAATACGCCAGATGCCGGACGAGAAAATGCCAATCATGCGTTTTCAGCCAGTTCCTGTGCCATCAGGGCGCGCACTTTTTCAAGACATGCAGGGGTGTCAACGCCCGGACCGGTTGCGGCAACCTCAAACGTGCGAATGTTGATTCCCGCGTTCATTAACCGTAGCTGCTCCAGTGATTCCGCCTGCTCCGGCATGGACTCCGGTAGCTGGCTGTAGTTTTGCAGCACATCGCGACGATAAGCGTAAATACCGACGTGTTTCAGATAGCGTGCTTTTTCAGCATTACGCGGATACGGAATCGGCGAACGGCTGAAATAAAGTGCATCGTGGCGGGTATTCACAACCACTTTTACTGTGCTGGGTTCAGTCGCCTCTTCGGCAGATATCGCGTGGCATAGCGTTGCCACCGGCAACGCGGGATCGTCACGCATTCCTTGCAGCAGCGTTTCTACATCCTGCGGGCGAATCATAGGTTCGTCGCCCTGCAGGTTAATGTAGATATCTGCATCGACTTTATGCATCACTTCGACCAGCCGATCGGTGCCGGATTCATGATCGGTACGCGTCATAATGGCTTTCCCGCCAAACGCCTGTACGGCCTGTTCAACACGCGGGTCGTCAGTTGCCACCCAAACTTCTGCGACGCCCGCCACCTGCAACGCACGCTCGTAAACATGCTGGATCATCGGTTTGCCAACAATATCAAGTAGCGGCTTACCCGGCAGGCGCGATGAGCCATAACGAGCCGGAATGACAATAACTGCTTTGCTCATTTCAACTCCTTACAACGACAGAATTACTTTTGCACCCACCGCCAGCTGATAGAGGATGGTGGAAATACCACGGGTAACTTCAATGTTTTTCGATTCATACTTCGGCAGAACCATAATCTCATCGCCCGGCTTGAGTGAATCCACATCTTCCGCGTTGACGGCAGCACCGTTCTGACGAATGACGATAATTCTGGCGTTACCCGATTTCTGCGTCAGGCCACCACATTTCTCGATGTAATCCTCGGTGGTCATCCCCTTCTGCCAGCTCACCGCGTTCGGGAACAGCACCTCGCCATGAACCATAACCAGCGATGTTTTCTCCGGAATATTGATGACGTCGCCATCTTCCAGCAGAACAGAATCAATATTGGATTCGTTGAGGATCACTTCACCTTTCGGAACCACGGTGCGCGCTTTCGCCACGAAGCGGCTGATCAGTTGCGCTTCCTGCATTCGCAGGCTGGCTTCTTCTTTGGTGGAGGACTGGGCAGAAAGTGACGCTTCCTCCAGCTTTTGCAGCGAGAGATTCAGCATCTCTTTCTGACGCTGAGCCACTGATGGGCGATAAAGCTGAACCGCGTTCATCTGCGACATGCTGTTCGGGCGGACTTTTTCCAGAACCGCACGCATGGTTGAACCATAAGGCAGCACCATGGCGTGTTCACCGGAGTGCGCGCCTTCAACCCGCACCTGAATGGTGCCGGCATAGCGGTCAGTGCTCACAATTAAGGTATCGCCGTTCTGCAACATACGGCCTGGCGCAGAACTGATCGGATAGTATTCGCTACGTTTTTGCAGCCCCTGTTTACGCATAATCGTAATGTGAGTCGCACCAGGTTTAGGGCGCGCCCAGCTCAATGCTTCCGTTACGGGAATGCTGCTTTCGCGGAACTCAAAGTCGTAGCTGTTAAAGACATCGCCCTGAACGCTGAACGTATGTTGACGAGGCCCAACGATGATAGTGTCACCATCGGCGAACTGTGAAAGCCCCAGCTTACCGTTCAGCAGGAAGTCATACAGGTTGACGTTGGAGCGCACGCGGTTGCCACGCTTGACCACAATATCAACGTAGCTCCCACGCTCTGGATCAACGCCGCCAGCCTTGATCAGATAATTCAGTAAAGAATCGGAGGTCACGCCGCCGTACAGACCGGGATTACGTACAAAGCCGGTCACGTACACTTTTACTGGCTGCGCCTGTAATAAGGAGGCGTAGACGTTGACGTTGGACTGGTACACTTCCTTTACTTTTGATGTAACCAGAGTGTTCAACTGGCTATTGCTAACCCCGGCAACTTTCACTGGACCAACGTTCGGCAGGAAAATATTGCCTTTGGGATCAATCTGTAAGGCACCATCAAAGGTGAACGCACCCCATAAACGAACCTGAATGCTATCGCCCGGATTCAGAATATAGTCAGGGTTGAATCCCACTGTCGCACCGCTATCCGCGCTGGTGCCGTTGAAAAGTTGAGCACCAAACATACGGCTCATTACCACCGGCGGCGCGGGCGGTGGGGTGTTGTCGAAGCCGCTCATGTTTTGCGTATCCGACTTCTGTCCGCTCAGAATACCGGGGAGTGGCGCTGCTCCTGTCAGGTTTGGGTCAGCGTTAATATCAATGGCCGCGCTGGCCTGCGCCGCGTGACAGGCGGCAATCAGTAAAATTGATTTAAATAATTTCATCACAAACTCATTCAGCGACAGCGTTAATCTCGGTGATCTTCAATAACAGCCAGCAACAGTTTCAGGGTGCCGAACAGCAGGCAGCACACCAGTAACCAACAGGCGATCAAATAAGGGATGTTTGGAAAAGACGATTCCTGCGGCAACTGTGGCGAACTGATAACCGACAGCACCTTGAGCTTACGAGCCGCTTCTACACGGGTCTTTTCAATGGAGGTCAGGGTCAGTTTGTACAGCTCGCTGTTGAACTCTACTTTTGATTTGATTTCTTCAAAATCCACTGCCATGCGGTTTAATTTGTCACCTTGTGGCGCCGTGATTTTGCTTTTTTCTTCATCGATTTGTGCCTGCAATGACTGAATCGCATTACGCGCACTTACCACTTGTGGTGCATCTTCACGCAGATATGTCAGCAAGTTACGCAGGTCTGCTTCCATCTGGATCTTCTGACCCATCAGCGTATTGACTAATGTGCTCGCCGCCTCCGCCTGGGCTTGTGGATCCAGGACGTTGTTGCTGTCCTGATAAGAGAGCAGTTCCGCCTTGCTGGCATCCAGACGCTGGCGCGCTTTTTCCATCTCGCTTTCTGCAAAGGCAAGCTGATCGCGCGCAATGCGATGCGACATCTCATTGATAAAGCGTTCTGACTCTTTCAACACGGTCTGGTTAAATTTAAGCGCAAACTCCGGGCTAAAGCCCTGCGTCTGAATATTCAGCAATCCGGTCTTATCGTCATACGAAACGTTGATACGATCCTTGTAGTACTTGAGGAAGCCTTCTGCGGTTTCATCCTTGCTAAGATGATTAAGAAAATCGAGCCCGCTGTGGCTAAACGCTTCACGAAAATTCAGTTGCTTATCCAGCGCCGCCAGCATATCCGGCGAGTTGATGTACTCTTTCAGATACAGCGCATCTTCTGCGGAACTGGGGTTAGAGGCGCCCAGAAGCAGACCAAAATTCAGGCTGCCGCTGTTTAAATCATCTGAGCGTTTAATGGCGACTTTCGACTCGCTCATATAGCGAGGCTGGCTGAAGATGGCCAGATAGATCAGCAGCACCGCCATCGGTGCCAGAATGATGATTTTCGCCAGGTGTTTTTGGATATCTGCCAGTGAGATGGCAGACAGACGAACACGCATCCAGGATACGGCAGACTTCACTTTTATCAACATGTAACGATTATCAAAGTTTCGGTGGGGTGCAAACTCAATGAGAGACTAAACTCTCGCACCCCGTTGCTTAATTAGTCGAAAATGCGCACAAGGCCAGTGACTTTATTTGCCTTGTTGGTCACCAATAACGTTGAGACGCGGTGCTTTTGCATTTTTTCTTCCGCTTCAATGATCATGGTGTCTTCCGGTAGCGTCAGCGGTTCACGCGTCATCATCTGAGCCGCCGTGGCGGATGTCAGAGAATCCTCTTTTTCCATAAAGCGACGCAGGTCACCGTCGGTGATAATGCCCGCCAGCCCGCCTTCTGCGTCTTCTACCATCACCATTCCCTGGCATCCGCTGGTGATACGTTGAATCACGGTTTTAAATGACGCATCCAGCTGCACCGCAGGAACATCATGCTGCATGACATCCGCAACGCGGGTCAGCAGGCGGCGGCCTAATGAGCCACCCGGGTGATAACGTGCAAAATCATTTGGCATAAATTTGCGCTGATGGATCATGGCAATAGCCAGCGCATCGCCGATCGCCATGGTCAGCGTGGTGGACGTTGTTGGTGCAAGATTATTCGGGCAGGTTTCATTCGCCATATGGAGTTCCAGCACGGCATCAGCATTTTTCGCCAGCGTGGAATTTCCATTATTGGTAATGGCGATAATTCGGTTGCCGAAATTTTTCAGTGAAGGAACTAGCTTGAGGATTTCATCCGTTTCACCGCTGGCGGAAATAAGGATCAGGAGATCGTAGGGCGTAATCATCCCCAGATCGCCATGGAACGCTTCTGCCGGATGAATAAAGAAACTCGGTGTACCGGTAGAGGCCAGCGTCGCTGACATTTTACGACCGACATGCCCCGATTTACCCATTCCCGAAAGAATAACGTGTCCTTTACAGTTCATTATCAAATTAAGGACACGCTGGTACTGCCCGGAATCAAGTTGTTTAGACAAGTTTTGTAATGCTGCGCCTTGTTCTGCCAGAGTCTGGCGAACAGAGGTAATTAAATATGGATCGATAGTACTGCTCTGGTCATCAGGTAAATGTCTTTCAGACATATCAGCTCCTTTGCACGGAAATAATGCCACAGTCACAATAAACCCGAACCCACAATAAATTATTGATATTAAATCAATGGGTTATAACGAAATATTTTTATGAATATAAAATCATGGTCAGCCCATGCGCTTATGCAGGGCTTATCACCTTCTTATTAAGTCGCAATGTCTCATGGGAGTGCGAAGATGCTGCAATATTACAGGCGAGAAGGGGGAACCAAATTTTGCCCACCTATTTAACACACCCCTACATTATGAACAAGGAATTTAGGATTTTTATCATTTATTAAAACGTTTCGTGCTTAACTATTGAGTTAAAAAACAATTTAGCAATTGATTGTTTCATTGTAAAAAAAAGAACGTATGACACTGTTATCAATAAATAAAACACGTCAGTAATGGTGATGATGTTTTGCGATTAACTATTTAAGTCATACATAATAAACAGATTGACAATTTCCTTGTAAAGCAGAAGAAAATAATAAAATTTTGGCGGTGAATATTAAACGATATGATAGTTGAGAGATTGATTATTTCTGGTGATTGATGCGGAATTAAACCAGGCAGGATTGAATTTTGGCCACATCTATTTTTCAGGAGATTATTATTAAATAAAAAATAACGATAGTGATTATCATTGGTTGAGCTGGAGCCACATATGCCAGCGAGTACGTCCGTCCAGGGCCTTCTTTCACTTCAGAGAAAGAGCCGATGGAAGAACAATCATCAGGCTCTTTTTGCGTTACACGCGCCGGTAAGGAGGTGCCTTGTATGAAGGCGTCTCCGACAACCACCAGTTCACTCCAGACTCAGAGTGGTTTATTAATCGCGTCATAAAGATGGTTCAACGTTTTCAGGCGCTGCTTGTATGCTTTCGTCAGGCAGGTTGTATCGCCACCACACTGGCGACGTTCAGCCAGCCACAGTACCTGTGAGTCATGCAGTTCCCCGGCGGCTCCCATCGCGTAAAGCCCATGAAGAAACTGATACTTAACACTCATCTCCACATCCAAATCGTTCAGGCTATGTGATGAGCAAATTGCTTTTTCATCCGCACTGCGGGACTGGCGGCAGTCAAAACTGGCTGCCGTGGCGGAGAAAGCAGGGAGAGTGATGATGAGAAACGCGGTAAGAATATTTTTCACTGGCCGATCTCCCCGAAGCGAATAACGGGCCCCGGAGCCATGGTCAGGGTTTTATTTCTCAACAACCTGAAAGCCATCGCCTCTCCGGTTTTCACTGACAGTTCACAGGCGAAGTGAAAGGTCGTCCAGTTAATCCCCCTACGGTACTGACCATTACCTGTCAGCAGTGCAGGTGAGATCAGACGCTGCATATTATGTTTTCCCTGATCGAAAATAACCTTATCTACGTCGGTATACCGCTTCTGTAGTTCTTTCAGTGCGAGTGGTCGGCAAATAAATTCGGCCACACGTTGAGCTTCTGTCCAGTTGGTATAGACAAAATTACGGTCATCTTTCCCTTTTACCTCGTGATTAATGACGTTATTCAGGTGTTCTACCTGGGCAGGGTTCAATGTGACGTTCGCTGCAAATGCAAATCCGGTATACATACAGGATATTGCGGTAATTATAACCAAACGTTTAAAACTCATAAATACTCCGTTACGCATAAGTTTCTACATTTACTGTGCAATGACAATGTAAGATCCAGGAATAATTAACATGCTGCGCTGAATCAATTTTTTATGGTTAATCAGGTCGTTCGGGTGTAGGCCTGAATATGCTGTAATGCAAATTTCCGCTTGCCTAAAATAAAATCTCCTCGCCGATATTGAGACCTGTGGATACGGGGATGACCTGATTGCCGGACAAGAATTTAATGTCATTACACGGCGAATACTTATGAATTACTTAGGCAACATGGGCATAACTATCAGATAACAGTATCTGTGGCATAGGCGCGGGTAAGTCAGTATTTTGCACTATGTATAGCCTGTCTATTAACAGATGTTGTGGTAAATAAAAAACAAAAAAACATAATAAAAATATAATTAGGAATATTTATAAAGACGTTTTTAATCAATTGATATGGCTGCGATTATTTTTATTGTCAGGCAATTTTCCCATTATTTTTTATTCTCAATATGTTGATCTGTATTGCTTTTTTGATTTCCACATTGCCTTAGTATCGAGCTAATGAAGTATTGTGATTAATTTGACTTTAATTGAATTACGAGAGGGAACTATGAGTGACAGCTTCCAGCGGGAGATACCGAAGGCCCGTATTAATCTGAAATTAGATCTGCACACCGGGGGAGCAAGTAAGAAAACAGAATTACCCCTGAAGTTACTGGTTGCGGGTGATTTTAGTAATGGTCAGGAATCCGCGCCATTATCTGAACGTAAAAAAGTTAATCTTAACAAAAATAATTTTGATGCAGTCCTTTCTGAATATTCCCCAAAAGTAAATCTTATCGTTAATAACACACTTGCTGATGACGGTAGTGAAGACAGCATCAGGTTAACATTCCAGAGCATAAAGGATTTCTTCCCGGAACAGGTCTCCCGACAAATACCACAGCTAAAAGCCATGCTTTCCATGCGTAATTTACTTCGTGATTTAAAAGCGAACCTTCTGGATAACCAGACTTTCCGTAAAGAACTGGAAAACATTTTGCTGGACCCGGCATTAAGTGCAGAACTCAGAGCAGAACTTTCCGCTCTGGCACCTAAACAGCCGTAACGGTCATGACGATTTAACGGATTAATAAGGAAAATGTTGATGTCTGTAAAAAATGAGAATGCCGCAGGTGGCGAGAGTGTGGTGCTTGAACATCCTGCTGCCGCTGGAGTTTATGCTTCCCTGTTTGAAAAAATTAATCTCAACCCGGTCTCTGAGCTGAGTTCTCTGGATATCTGGCAGGACGCACAGGCGATGTCGGATGCCACTGCGGATGAACGTTTAACGGCCGGGATGCAGGTGTTCCTGGAGTGTCTGACAAAATCGGGATCGAAAGTCGAAAAGCTCGACAAAAATCTGATTGACCACCATATCGCTGAACTGGATTACCAGATCAGCCGTCAGCTTGATGCCGTTATGCATCATGAGGACTTTCAGGCGGTAGAAAGTCTGTGGCGCGGCGTGAAATCGCTGGTCGATAAAACAGATTTCCGCCAGAACGTGAAAATTGAACTGCTGGATATATCTAAAGAAGACCTGCGTCAGGACTTTGAAGATAGCCCGGAAATTATCCAGAGTGGTTTGTACAAACATACCTACATTGATGAGTATGACACGCCGGGTGGCGAGCCAATTGCCGCGCTGATTTCCGCTTATGAGTTTGATGCATCTGCGCAGGATGTGGCGCTGATGCGTAATTTATCAAAAGTGTCCGCAGCGGCTCATATGCCATTTATCGGTTCTGCAGGTCCGAAATTTTTCCTGAAAGAGTCAATGGAAGACGTTGCGGCCATCAAAGATATCGGTAACTACTTTGACCGCGCCGAGTACATTAAATGGAAAAGTTTCAGGGATACGGACGATTCCCGTTATCTGGGGCTGGTTATGCCACGCGTGCTGGGTCGCCTGCCGTATGGCCCGGACACTGTACCGGTGCGTAGTTTTAATTATGTTGAAGAGGTGAAAGGCCCGGATCACGATAAATACCTGTGGACCAATGCCACCTTTGCTTTTGCGGCCAACATGGTGAAAAGCTTCATCAATAACGGTTGGTGTGTACAAATCCGTGGTCCACAGGCGGGTGGTGCGGTGCAGGATCTGCCAATTCACCTGTATGATCTTGGCACCGGCAACCAGGTAAAAATCCCCTCAGAGGTGATGATCCCGGAAACCCGCGAGTTCGAGTTCGCGAATCTTGGTTTCATTCCCCTGTCGTACTACAAAAATCGCGATTATGCGTGTTTCTTCTCGGCGAACTCCACGCAAAAACCCGCTCTCTACGATACTGCGGATGCTACTGCCAACAGCCGCATCAATGCGCGTCTGCCTTACATCTTCCTGCTGTCGCGCATCGCTCATTACCTGAAGCTGATTCAACGTGAAAACATTGGCACCACCAAGGATCGCCGGTTGCTGGAACTGGAGCTTAACACCTGGGTTCGTGGTCTTGTGACTGAAATGACCGACCCGGGTGATGAGTTGCAGGCATCTCCCCCGCTGCGTGATGCGAAAGTTGTGGTGGAGGACATTGATGATAATCCGGGCTTCTTCCGCGTGAAACTCTACGCCGTACCGCACTTTCAGGTGGAAGGGATGGACATCAATCTCTCACTGGTTTCCCAGATGCCGAAAGCCAAGTCGTAAGGCGAGGGAAAATCAGGGATGAAAATTTTTCGCCCACTTTGGGAGGATGGGGCCGCGCTGGCCCCACAACAGTTCCAGCAGCAGGCTCGCTGGGACGAACATATTGCCGACACTGTTGCAGGAATGGGAATTTCCCATCCCTGGGGCGTGGTGAATGCTGAATTCGATACCGCAGCCCTTGTATTGTCACGCCTGAATGCTACCCGTCTGGTGGTACGTTTTCAGGACGGCACGATGGTTGATACTGACCTGGCGGATAATCTTCCACCGGTCTGTGATTTATCCGTCGCAAACGGTTCTGAGGTTGTTGAAGTCGTTGTGGCGCTGCCGTTGCTGAGTGCCAGTGGTGGCAATCTGGATAATGGTCAGGACAGTGAGCGCCCGCGTCGCAGGAAATCTGAACGCCTAGTGGTTCAGGAGCTTGCCGGGCATGAAAGTGGTGAACTGGCCATTTTGCGTAATGCCGTCACGCTTCGTTTATCTACGCAGGAAAATACCGCTTACCTGACTTGTCCGGTGGCTCGTCTGGCACGTAATGCGCAGGGACAGTGGAATCGTGATCCGTCTTTTATCCCGCCGATGCTCTCGATTACGGCAAGCCCTTTGCTTGTGGCTGAACTGAGCGATCTGTTGGTTCGTCTGCAGGCACGACGTAAGCGTCTGATGGCGATGCGTCGCGAAAGCAACGAGCGTCTGGCCGATTTTGCGGTGGCTGATGTTTCTCTGTTCTGGCTACTCAATGCCCTGAATAGCGCCGAGCCCGTGCTGACCGAACTGATGCAGACTCCGGGACGCCACCCGGAGTTGCTCTACCGTGAATTGACCCGCCTGGCAGGCAGCCTGCTGACGTTTTCACTGGAGCACGATGCCAGTGATATTCCTGTTTATCAGCATGATACGCCTGAACGAGTGTTCCCGCCGTTGCTGGCTCTGCTCGATAAATTGCTGGAAGCCAGTCTGCCCTCCCGGGTTATCAGTATTCAACTGGATCATGCCGATCAGTTCTGGAAAGGATCGCTGCATGATGCCCGCTTGCGTGAAGGGGCTGATTTCTATCTTTCCGTTCGCTCCTCCATGCCGAATCACGAGCTGCAAGTGAAATTCCCGCAGCTTTGTAAGGCGGGCAGTCTCAATGACGTCTCAGATGTCGTGAACGTGGCGCTGAGTGGCATGGTTATAAAACCACTCAGCCATGTGCCTGCGGCGATCCCTCTGCGCCTTGAAAACCAGTTCTTCTCTCTGGATCTGAGTACCGATGCGGCGCGGGCGATGCTGGAGGCGGGTAGCTGTACCTTTTACACCCCGTGCTCACTGGGGGAGGTGAAACTTGAACTGTTTGCGGTGTTACGCGCATGAATAATTCCAGTCTCAGCCAGATTGAACAGATTTTCTATCCAGGCTGGTTGATGACCAGCCAGCTACGCGGCGGGCAAGAAGTTCGGGACGGGGACGGGCTTTATCGCCGGGCCTGTCGTCTGGTTCAGGAAGCGCGCAAATCGCTTTCGGATGCGGGCTACAGTGATAGCAGCCAGGAGCACATGGTATACGCGCTGTGCGCCTTGCTGGATGAAAGTGTTCTCAATCGGGGCACTTCTGACGATGGTTATCTGGCCTGGCGCCGTGATCCGTTGCAGGCGCATTTCTTCGGTACTTTGAACGCAGGTGAGGTGTTATGGGAGCGTATCCGCAACCTGTTGAAAGAGTCCGCACCGGACATGGCCGTGCTGACCTGTATGTACCGTACTTTACAACTGGGATTTGTCGGACAGTACCGGGCGCAGAATGACGAACGTCGTGAAGACGTGGTGCGTGCGCTGGGGGAACGAGTGCCCGCTTTTACGCTTGCTCAGGATGCGCCGATTGTCGCCAGGGTATCCAGTCTGCGCAGCGGTCGCCGACTGTACTGGCTTTCCTGGATTATCGGGGCGGCAGTACTGGCTGCGCTGTGGTACTTCTTCTCTTCCTCCCTCACCGAACTGGTGAGTCAGACGGTCAGGCCGGGGTAAAGGATGCGTGATGTTTACCGGAGTCTGTTAACCGTCCTGGCGGGCGTACTGGCACTGTGGCTTATCCTGGGATTCTGGTCACCGTCGGTCGGGAGCCGTGCGGCATTCAGCCTGCTGATTATTTTGGTCTGTGGGGGAATGCTCTGGCGTCAGTATCGGACATTACTGATACGGGCACCGGCGCTCAGAGATATTGTGGTTGAGTCTCTGCCACCGGAAGATTTTCAGGGTGCAGTCATTCTGGTGTGTGGCGATAACAGCGCATTATTTGCTGCGGGGACACGGCATCGTGAAACCCGTCAGGGCTGGTATCTGTGGGTAAAAGATGCAGAGCAGTTGCCATTGTTGGCTCAACACCTGAGTCAGATTCGTTCGGCTCTGGTGTCACAGATCTCGATATTGTTGGCTATCTTACCCGAACGCCACACCTCGGATGCGGAGTTAACCCAGAGTCTGCGTGGTTGGCAGCGTGCTGCTGCGCAATGCCATATCTCACTTGGTCAACTCCCGCCGCAGTGGATCGTTATCTGGCTGTCACCGCCAGTCGCTTGTGTTGATGCTGAGCCGGTCTGGTTTACTACTGTCAGCCAACGGGCAGGACTCCAGGTATATCAACCCGGTCAGGGGAATTTGTCACTGACCGACTGGGCTCAAGAAACAACTTCGGGTGAGTGGCTGTCCCGCCTGAGCCAGGTGCTATGGCTGGACAGTGGACTTGCCTGGCTGAATACCGCAGTTAACAGTCTGCTGTCGGAGCGTCAGGGAGAACTGCCAGCTCTGAAGCCCTGTATACAAGGGCTGTGCATGGCTCCCGTGAGCGGTCTCGCCGGCAATCTCTGGCAACAACACATTGCCTCTGTTACTGCGCTGCCGCCTGATACGGTGGAGAGCGGTGAGCTTTTGCCGTTGCCTGAACTACTGCTGTCGGCGCTGCCGCGTCGTCGTGGCGTCAGTCGTCGGATGGTGTTCTGGCGCTATGCCGGGCTGCTGGGGGGCATTTTTCTTGCACTGGCGATGCTGGCGTCCTGGGTTAACAATCAGCGTCTGATCCGCAATGTCGGCGACCATCTTGCCTTATACCACCGTCTCTCCGACGCCCCTCTCACGCCTAAACTCCAGGCACATCAGCGTCTGCGCGCTGATGGCGCACTGCTGGAAGACTGGCAGCGGCGCGGTGAACCTCTGCGTTATCGCCTCGGGTTGTATCAGGGGGGGCGTCTGATACCTGCTGTTGAAGCCGCCGTGAATGACTTGCCGCTACCACCATCACTATCACCGTCACCGCAGACGGTTATCAAAAAAATCGTACAGGAGCCGGCGACTATCCGCCTTGACAGCATGTCGCTGTTCGATTCCGGCAAATCGGCGCTGAAAGCCGGATCCACCAAAATGCTGGTTAATTCGCTGGTGGGCGTCAAGGCAAGGCCTGGCTGGCTGATTGTGGTCGCCGGTCATACAGATAACACCGGCAACGCACAACGAAATCAGACGCTTTCTCAGAAACGTGCCGAAGCGGTGCGCGACTGGATGCATGACACCGGTGACGTGCCGGAAAGCTGTTTTGCGGTGCAGGGCTATGGTGCAAGTCGCCCGCTCGCAACCAATGACACCCCGGAAGGCCGTGCGCTAAACCGCCGTGTCGAAATCAGTCTGGTATCACAGGCTAATGCCTGTCAGATACCGGGTCACACCCTGGCGTCATCGCAGGATGATGGCGCATCACAACATAATAGAGAGTAATTCCATGGCAATTCCTGTTTATCTTTGGCTGAAGGACGATGGCGGCGCGGACATCAAAGGGTCTGTGGACGTTCAGGATCGTGAAGGCAGCATCGAAGTGGTGGCTCAGGAACACAACCTGTACATCCCGACCGATAACAACACAGGCAAGCTGACCGGCACCCGAATCCACACTCCGTTCCTGTTTACCAAGGAAATCGATTCCTCCAGCCCATATCTGTACAAGGCGGTGACCACCGGACAGACCCTCAAGTCTGCAGAATTCAAGTGGTACAAAATTAACGATGCGGGTCAGGAGGTCGAGTACTTCAACACCAAACTTGAGAACGTGAAAGTGGTGAAGGTGAACCCTGTAATGCACGACATCAAAGATCCTTCTTTCGAGAAGCACAACCACCTTGAGCAGATCGAACTGCGCTACGAAAAAATCACCTGGACCTACAAAGACGGCAACATCATTCATTCCGATTCATGGAACGAACGCGCGACCGCGTAAGTCACGAGCGGACAGAGTTTCTCTGTCCGCTTTTTCGTTTTTGCTGAACGTCTGAAGTCAACGGGCTTTCAGCAAAGAACCCACAATCTGCCAGCCTGACCGTATGCGCTTTGGTCTCCTTCCTGGGAAACAGCGAGGGGCGGTAGCGTGTCCAGGAACCGACAAAGAGAGAAATTCATGGAAAATCCAGCCATCCTGCTGCGACGTTTGAACCCTTACTGTGCCCGTGCGATGGAAGGGGCGGCTTCGCTCTGCCAGACCCGTGCGCATACGGAAATTCTGCCGGAGCACTGGCTGCTGAAATTGCTGGAGCAGGGCGAGGGCGATCTCACTGTGCTGGCTCGTCGCTACGAGTGGGACATGGACAGCCTCTGGCAGGATTTGCTTGGCTGGCTCGACAAACAACCGCGCTCAGTGCGCCGTCGTCCGCAGCTTTCAGAAAACATCCAGACGCTGATGCAAGAAGCCTGGCTGATTGCCTCACTGGCGGGTGAGGCACAGATCCGAAGTCATCACCTGATGATGGCACTGGTTGATAAGCAGAACCTGGTGCGTTGCGATGGTCTGTGGCCATTATTGACCCTGGGCCTGAGTCAGTTGGAACGCCTGCGCCCGTTACTGGATGCTCAGTCAGACGAGCGTCCTGAAGTGCAACAGGAAGCGGAGCTGGCGTTTGTTGGAAGTCCCGTTGTCGCGGAGATAAAAGAGGGAGAACTCAGCCCGGCACTGCAAAACGTGCTGGATAAGTTTACCCTCGACGTCACTGCCAAAGCCCGCGAAGGCAAAATCGATCCAGTATTTGGGCGTGATACTGAAATCCGCCAGATGGTGGATATTCTTTCTCGCCGCCGAAAAAACAACCCGATTCTGGTCGGTGAGCCGGGTGTCGGTAAAACGGCACTGGTAGAAGGGCTGGCGCTCAGAATCGCTGAAGGCAATGTGCCGGAGTCGCTCAAACCTGTCGTGCTACGCACTCTTGATCTCGGTCTGCTGCAGGCAGGAGCGGGTGTGAAGGGGGAATTTGAACAGCGTCTGAAAAACGTGATTGATGCAGTGCAGCAGTCACCAGTACCAGTTTTGCTGTTTATCGATGAAGCGCACACTATCATTGGCGCGGGTAACCAGGCTGGTGGTGCGGATGCCGCCAACCTGTTGAAACCGGCACTGGCGCGTGGTGAATTACGAACCATCGCCGCTACAACCTGGTCTGAATACAAACAATTTTTCGAACGCGATGCCGCACTTGAGCGCCGCTTTCAGATGGTGAAAGTGGACGAGCCCGACGATGACACCGCCTGCCTGATGCTGCGTGGCCTGAAATCTCGCTACGCCGGACACCATAATGTGCATATCACCGACGATGCGGTTCGCGCTGCCGTTACGCTCTCCCGACGTTATCTCACAGGCCGCCAGCTACCGGACAAAGCCGTTGACCTGCTCGACACCGCAAGCGCCCGTGTGCGCATGAGTCTCGACACCGTGCCTGAACAACTGACCCGTATCCGTTCCCGGATCACCGCTCTTGAAATGGAGAGGCAGGCACTACAGGAAGACATGGCTGTCGGTAGTCAAAACTACGGTGAACGCCTGACGGCAATAGAACAGGAAAAGAACACCTTCAGCGTTGAACTCAACGAACTGGAAACCCGGTACGGTCAGGAGCTGAAACTTACCGAACAACTGCTGGAAAGCCGCCAGGACATTTCCCGTCAGAGTAAAACGTACTCCCTGCAACAGGAGTTGAACGGTATGCAGCACAACAACCCGTTACTTTCAGTCGATGTGGATGTGCGTACCGTTGCTACCGTGATTGCTGACTGGACGGGCGTCCCGCTGTCGTCGCTGATGAAAGACGAGCAGATCGAACTGCTGACGCTGGAAAACGAAATCGGCAAACGCGTAGTCGGGCAGAATGTGGCGCTTGAAGCCATCTCCCGGCGCCTGCGTGCCGCGAAAACAGGCCTCACATCTGAGAATGGCCCACAGGGTGTGTTCCTGCTGGTTGGCCCAAGTGGTGTAGGGAAAACCGAAACGGCGCTGGCGCTGGCTGACGTCATGTACGGCGGTGAAAAATCACTGATTACCATCAACCTGTCCGAGTATCAGGAGCCGCACACCGTCTCCCAACTGAAAGGCTCTCCTCCGGGCTACGTCGGCTACGGGCAGGGGGGCATCCTCACCGAAGCGGTGCGCAAGCGCCCGTACAGCGTGGTGCTGCTCGATGAAGTCGAAAAAGCGCATCGTGACGTGATGAATCTGTTCTATCAGGTTTTTGATCGGGGCTTTATGCGCGATGGCGAAGGCCGTGAAATCGATTTTCGCAATACGGTCATTCTGATGACCTCAAACCTTGGCAGTGACTATGTGATGCAGTTGCTTGATGAACAGCCTGATGCCAGTGAAGGCGACCTGCACGAACTGCTGCGCCCGCTCCTGCGCGAACACTTCCAGCCTGCGCTGCTTGCCCGCTTCCAGACAGTGATTTATCGACCGCTAACGGAAGCGGCGATGCGTGCCATCGTGGCAATGAAACTCTTGCAGGTCAGCACGCGCTTGCATCGTCACTATGGCCTGACCACATATGTTGACGAGAGTCTGTATGACGCTTTGACCAGTGCCTGCCTGCTACCGGACACCGGAGCGCGCAATATCGACAACCTGCTCAACCAGCAAATTTTGCCGGTACTGAGTCAGCAATTGCTGGTTCATATGGCGGCGAAACAAAAGCCGATTTCGCTGACGCTGGGCTGGAATGATGATGAAGGGATTAGACTGGAGTTTAAACCTGGCTAAAGGAGCTAAGTGATTATCCGATGGAACAGTAGGCACGGATTATTGCTGATAATTTTGTACTGCAAAAATTTGGGTATTTTGAAATGAGACTGTTGTTATTAAAGGTCATTATTAGTGCCGTTGGGCTGGAGCCATAATCACTCTTTTTCTTACCGGCTGAATCCCTTATTTAATCCCGCAACCTGCCCGTAGGTAACAGCGTCATGGACAACGGGTTATCCCATGGAGTCAATATTATGAGTCTGACAGATACGCTGAATAACGCACTGTCTGCATTAACTGAAGGCAGGCTGAACCGCTACCATCTGGATATTCCGTCCTGTACCGCATCGCCGGATGTGGAGTCCTTCAGGGGTGAGGAGTGCATGAGCGGGCTGTATCAGTACACCGTTCTGTTTACCAGCAGTGACCTGAACATCAGTGCATCGCAGTTACTGAGTAAACCGGCGACGCTGACCATGGGAACAGGGCCACTGACGGGGCTGAGCGGGCAGAAAGTGGTGCACGGGGTGGTGACAGATTTCAGTCGTGTCAGCGGTTCACGTGACCAGGCGACGTACCGGATAATTATTGAGCCGTTTCTGTCCCTGCTGGGCAGGCAGTACCGCACCCACCGTTTTTTCGTCAATAAATCTGTACCGGAAGTGGTCACCGAAGTCCTGCAGGAGCATGGTCTTAAAGGCTGGGAGTATGAGTTCACTCTTAAAGCCGGTTATCCGAAGCGTGAGCAGATAAACCAGTACCGGGAAAGTGACCTGGCGTTTATTGAGCGCCTGCTGGCTGAAGTGGGGATATTTTATTTTTTCACCCTGCAGCCGGACACCCTGACGGAAGTGGTGCACTTTGCCGACAGGCAGAGCGCCTGGACCTTCGGTAAAACGCTGGCGCTCAGCAGTCCGTCGGGGATGAGTGACAATGGCGCGGATTCGGTGTGGGGGATTAACGTCCGGCATCATGTGGTGGCGCGTTCGGTGACGGCGGATGATTACAATCACCGTGAAGCGCAGAACATCCTGACGTCGGTGCCGGCGGACATGACCCGTGGCGACGGGGAAGGGAACACCTACGGGGATGTGTACCATTACCTGCCGCGTCATCTTGAACGGGGCGACAAAATCACCCCGGCGGCGGAAACCGGCAATTTCTGGGCGCGGCTTGAGCATGAACGCTTTCTGTCCGGGCAGACAATGGTCAGCGGATGCAGTAATGATGCCCGGCTTTCCCCGGCTCAGGTGCTGACCATCAGTGAACGGGCTGTTCCGCCGACCCTGCCGTCAGAAACGGACAACGGTATTGTGATTACCCGCACGGTTTACAGTGCGAGCCGTAAGGATGCCCTGACCGTGACGTGGGAAGGGATGCCGTATTACGAAAACCGCTGCTGGCGTCCGGCAGCTAAAAAACGGCCGGTGGTGAGCGGGACAATGACGGCGCGGGTGACCAGCGCCAGGGACAACGATATCCACGCGTGGCAGGATGCGTCGGGGATGTACCGGGTGAAGTTCGATGCCGACCGTGACGACAAAGGTCAGGGCATGGAAAGTATGCCGGTGCGCTTTGCCAGACCGTACAGCGGGGATAAATACGGTTTTCACTTTCCGCTGATACAGGGGACAGAGGTTGCCATCGCGTTCCATGAAGGCGACCCGGACCGGCCGTATATCGCCCATGCGCTGCACGACTCCCGCCACGCAGACCCCGTCACCGAAGCCAATAACACGCGCAATGTAATCCGTACAGCCGGTCTGAACAAACTGCGGATGGAGGACAGGCGCGGTGAGGAGCATATCAAGCTCAGTACGGAGTACGGGGGAAAGACGCAGCTGAATCTGGGGCATAACGTGGATGCCTCCCGCAAACTGCGCGGGGAAGGGGCGGAGCTGCGCACAAATGACTGGGTCAGCGTTCGTGGTGGTAAGGGAGTTCTGCTTACTGCAGATGCTCAGCCTGACGTCGGCAGTAAAATGCTTGAAATGGACCGGGCTGTAGAACAACTGGAGCAGGCACTTACGCTGGCAAGAAGCCTTCAGTCAGCCGCGAAAGGGGCGAAGACAACGGAATCTGATATCGACAATCAAAAGACGCTTAATAGCTCACTGAAATATTTGAAAATGCCAGGAATGCTGGCTGTTGCACCGGCTGGAATCGGCATTCTAAGTCCTGAGACTGTCCGACTTGCTTCAGGTGGGGCAAGTATTGGCCTCATGTCAGGTAAAAACACCGATATTAGCGCCGGGCAATCATTCACTGTAGCGGCAAGCAAGTCTGTAAGTTTGTTTGCACAAGCAGCAGGAATGAAAATGTATGCTGGGGCAGGGAAGGTTGATATTCAGGCACAATCTGATGCCATGAATGTTTCAGCATTACAGGACATTACTCTCACCAGTGGTGAGGGAAGCGTGAAGGTGAATGCCAGCAAGGAACTGATTTTAAGTTGTGGTGGTGCTTATATAAAGCTCAGTGGTGGGAATATTGAACTGGGCTGTTCAGGGAATATTTTGCTGAAAGCGGCCAATGTTAATCAGACGGGAGCTGCGACACTTGATTCTCAACCTCTTACTTTCCCTAAGGGGTATAGCGGAACGTTTACTGTTACCGATCCTGAATCAGGGGATATCAAACCATTCACTAGTTATAGAGTAACCCCTCCAGATGGCGAGGTACTTGAAGGAATATCTGACTCGTCAGGGAAGACTGCACCGTTTTACTCATCGACACCAGGTAATGTAAAAATTGAGTTTCCACGTGAGATAAAAGATGAAGGTCCTGGGCATTGGGTTACTGTTGATCATGATTATTACGGGTTGAAGAATACTGCAATTATGGCAATCAACCGTTTAACTTCTATGGGAGATGAGGGCCGTATTTTTGGTTCTGAAGGGAAGGACTATATGAATACGAAAAGAGATAAAATCCAGGAATGGCAGCCTTTGCCATCTGATACTACAGCCGAGATAGAGCAGCAATCAGCAGTATATCGTTACGGAGAACAGAGAAAGGTAACGCAAACTTTTTTGGAAGGTGATGATGCCTGGGCTGTTACAGGTCAGTCGTGGCACTGGCAACCAACGACCGCTGATGATGTCTATGAGGGAATTAAATGAAACTTAGATTAAAACAGAAACATATATTGTATTGTTGGGCGGTGTTTGATCTCTTTTTCATCGTCAGATTTATCTGGCTGAATATCTCTCAGGGACGAATTCCTTTAATTGATGATATATTGTCTTTTAGCCATATTTATCCTCAGCAAGGGGCGTATTCGCAAGTCCTTTTTTCTTTTTCGTTATTGCTTAATGTCTCGATTGTTTTTTCTGCTGTAATGTTCTTAAAAAAGTGGAAGTATGTGAATTGGGTTGTCTATATTCAAACACCATTCAGATTGTTCTTCATGATCCCTTCTATTTCGATATTGCCATGGATGTTTAAAACTATGTCAATCAAAGTAGGGGCGATATTTCTTGCCGCTGTATTCTTATCGGAGATAATTAAGGTTGGGACATTTTATCTTACAAGAGAAAAGAGCTCATAAATTTTTTAACCTGCATAAAGAGGGATGTTTATGGTAGGAACTACATTAGTAACATCTGTGACGCATACAGAGGAAAAAGCTACGACTGGAAAACAGAAACCTTACTGGGTTGAAATTCAGTTGGTTGATGAGCAGGGAGATCCCGTAGCGAATATACCATGGCGTGCTGAAAGTTCGCATCCAGTATCCGGACCAGTTGATAACCTTACGTATACGGGTCAAAGTCAGGCAGATGGGCTTATTCGCATTGATATGCCGCATGGGCTTGAATTAAGGCTGGCGTTAGATGGCAATCAACTGGCTACGGAAATGGAAAAACGTGCCTTACGTGTTAGCCGCGATGCAGAAAATGATTCTGTTGTGCGTCCTGAAGCTGAAGAAAAAGGGTATATCTGGCATTATGCCGTTATCGGTGAACTTTGTCAGAGTTCACCAAACCTTGAATTAAGACCTGGGGAAATGTTACCCGCATATCACTTTCCTGCAAATACGGCATTTAAGGGCTTTAAATTCCGAACGAATGAACTTGAAAAACGTCATGTAATAGAAATATGCCCCTTCAGATCGTGGGAGCTTGTTCTACACCATCAAAAGGACTATTCCATTGCGAATGGAATTAACCTTGGGGCGGCAGCGACGCTTGCCTATGCAAATGGCAGTACTCTGGATACGGTGTCAATTACACGTTTTTTTATTAACCAGTGCCAGGATCTTTCTCGCTTACCCCAACTTTATAAAGATGGTTCCGCATGGAATACATTAGTACAGGATGTTCCCTACAGTAATCGATATTATCCTCCAGTGTTTATGGATACCTCGCGAGATACTTCGCCTAAGGTAGACAGTAAGAATTCGCATGGAACAGCACAGGCAAAGGAAAATACTGCTGTGACAAAGGCAGACGGTGATACGCAGCTTTATTATGTTTATAACGTGGATAAGATAATCGTTGCCTGGCGTGGGACGGCTAGCTTGTTTGATGTAGGAACGGATATTGAGTTCAGACCAGTAAGTCCAGAACTATGCGATATAAATAAAACGGGATGTAGTACGTTACTTTCTGCTGGAAAAGTACATACGGGATTTTGGAGTGGATATAGTCGGGTTGAAAAGAAATTTAATAAAGAAATACTAGAGTTATTGAAAACCATTGAAAGTAGAATGCTATTTATCTGTGGGCATAGTTTAGGTGGTGCATTAGCATTAATTCATGCAGCAAAACTGAAGGACTATTATCCGATACTTTACACCTATGGAATGCCGCGAACCTTTACCCGCGATGCAGTGATGCAATTGTCGGAGATTACCCATTTCCGTCATGTTAACGATAATGATCCAATTCCAGCCGTACCCGTAGAAGCCAACCTGGATAACGAGTTATATAAATTATGGGGATGGTTGGGGGGGGCACTGGGCTTTTTCTGGTCGTTGGGTGAACTTCTGGCTTACCAGATGGTAACCTGGGGGGATTGCTTCTGGCATCACGGCAATACGGTAGCCTTTCTCACGGTTACTCAGAGTCGGGAATGGAAAGAATGCAAAAGAGATCTGCCAACGCCGGCAGGGTGTATTACCATCAGAAAATTACTTCCACTTAAAGCTAAACTTTACCTGGTTCCTGCGTTGGCGGAGCAGGAGATGCAGCAGGCAGGTCAGAAGCAGAAAGAATTTAAAGCATCACTGACGCAAGCAGATCTAACTGACTTTTCCCCCAAAGGTTGTAATCCGGACAGAGGCGTAAATGTAAATATTTTTGACCACTTTATGACCTCCTATATGCCCTATATGTATAACAAAGTATTAGAGCTGATTGATAACGCTGGAATAGTGGAAAAGCGTACTTTTACTGAGCATCAGTATAACGTTGATTCATTCAGAGAGCAGATGGCAGAAAATAAAAATGACATACCGGAGAGAGAATTAGTAAGAAATAACATTTTTCTGAATATAGAAGGACTGCTTGACGCATCGCTTTCCCCAACGTTGTCCATGCCATCTGGCAACGATACGCTTTTGCGGTTTGCTCAATATGGAGAAGAGGTAATGGAAAATGTATAACCAATCAAAAATTATACTGCTTTCCTTAGTATTGTTTTCATCGGCAGGTTGCAGCATAAGTAGAGCTGTTAACAAGACTTTATCTCCACCGCCAGATACAAAATGGGTCAATGTTGAAGTAAAAAATCCATCTCAGTATACGAAACCTTTCCCGCTTGAGGTCAGATACATCTCGTATGAATGTATGAAAAAAAGAATCAGTGGATTTGATGGCTCTGTTATCACAGAACCCAGCTACAACGTTATTGGGATCCCCATGCAGCAGGAGAGTGGGGACATCTGGAAAGGGAAAGTCGCTATGACAGGTGGCGGCTCATGCAAATGGACGTTGAGTGCGGTCAATTTAGGTATCGAATATATAGATGCTACACATCTTGGCAAAGATCTTGTACCCGGAACAGCGGTAGGGGTTTCGCTCGCTTTTGATAATGATGCTTCCAGAAATGGGCAGTTTTATATGGAAACAGGTAATAGATTAAAATTAGCGCCTAATTATTATCCTTTGATTCACACTAACAAAAGGATTCAGGAAAAAGGTGCATTAGAACTTTTTGGTAAAGAAGATTTTATACAAAAAAGAATTATTTTCAATGTCAACAATGATGTAATTGTTATATTTTTGCCAAAACTTGATGAGTCAAAAATTGTAAAAATGGTTGCGCCAGTAGAGTATCGAGTGGGCGCATATTATAAAATAATATATCCTGATGGTACTGTCGTATCTGATGGCTCAACTCATCCCGACATCAAGATAATGGAAAAATAGAAGATGTATAATCAATCAAAAATTATTCTGCTTTCCTTAGCTTTGTTTTCATCATCAGGATGCAGCATCAATAGAACTGTTAACAAGACTTTATCTCCACCGCCAGATACAAAATGGGTCAATGTTGAAGTAAAAAATCCATCTCAGTATACGAAACCTTTCCCGCTTGAGGTCAGATACATCTCGTATGAATGTATGAAAAAAAGAATCAGTGGATTTGATGGTTCTGTTATCACCGAGCCCAGCTACAATGTTATCGGGATCCCCATGCAGCAGGAGAGTGGGGACATCTGGAAAGGGAAAGTCGCTATGACAGGCGGCGGCTCATGCAAATGGATGTTGAGTGCGGTCAATTTAGGTATCGAATATATAGATGCTACACATCTTGGCAAAGATCTTGTACCCGGAACAGCGGTAGGGATTTCGCTCGCTTTTGATAATGATGCTTCCAGAAACGGACAATATACTGCAACTGAGGGCGATTTAAATTTATCACCAAAATATTATCCCTATATATCTGAATGGAATCTAGGCGAAAAAAAGAAAGAATTGTCCCTTTTAGGTAAGGAAAGCTTCCTGTCCTTAAGTGTTTATAATGTAAATCAAATTAAATTTGCACCTGTAATAGATGAAAGCAAAATTGTGAAATATATCGGGATAGAAAAGAAAATTAAAGGAGCGCATTCAAAAATAGAGTATCCAGATGGCAGCATTATATCCGATGGGACTGTGTTTCCTGATTTTGATAAGGTTGATAAAATGAAAATTAAAAAATAAAAATGGCAGTTTTTTTGTTAAATGCATGAGGCAGGTTAATTATTGTAAGTGCAGACCTGTAACATATTTTTACGATTGACTTAATACGGAGAAGAAGGGATTGAAAATACATAACCAATCAAAAATTATTCTGCTTTCCTTAGTATTGTTTTCATCGACAGGTTGTAGCATAAGTAGAACTGTTAACAAGACATTATTTCTATCAGTAGATACAAAATAGTTCAATTTCGTTTTTAACTCTTTATTAGTGACAGAATTCTTTAAACCTTAACAGGATAAATTCATTGTGGCTAACGGTCTGGTATTACTTGGAGATAAAACAACGCATGGTGGCAAAGTTAACTCGGCCTCCTCCAATATTACTGTTGATGGAAAAAAGGTTGCTTTAGTTGGTGATTTTGTTTGCTGTCCGATTATAGGGCATGGAACGAATCCCATCGTGGAAGGATCACCACACCGTACCTTTAACGGTCGTGCTGTTGTCGTCGATGGTTGCCAATGCCTGTGCGGGTGTAAGGTCATTTCGAGTGCTAAGAATAGTACGGTAGGACAATAAATGGGCTGGGAAAGGTCGAAAGCAACAACGATGGAGTTACCTTCTGAACCCTCTTTCATGGGGTGGCTTTTAGCAGGTGGTACTACCGTGGTTGTGGGTGTGTTGCTGTTTATTCTTCATGCGTCAGGCATGGTTAAGGCATTGTCTGGATTCAACATTTGGTGGCTGCCATCAAGCCCAGTGCTTTGCTGGTTTTTCCTTTTTTGCTTGCGGGGCTGGCTTTGGGGCAGAACGTTTGATGAGCACCAGTTTTTGCAGAAGGAAGCTGAATATGGGCAACATCAGTGGGAATCCTGGGCGGGGCGTTATCTGGCGGTGCTTGGTAGCAGCATTCTGTTACCTTCAGGTGTAACCGCCAGGGCTATCTCGAAATCAGAGGCATCAGATGTGCCGTCCCTTTTTTCACTGACCAGCCATTTTGACGCTCAATCCGTAATGTCTGGTTCTTTATTAGAGCTGGGGCTTGCCAGTGTGCAGAACGCAATCGCGATGCTGCCAGATACAGTGCTACTTAATATTACTGTTGTAAGTGATGAAATTTCTGCAGATTCCGATTCCCAATTTCGAAAAATCTGGGAAAGCATATATCCAGAGCGCGCTATCTCTGGTTCTATTTCCTTTTGCGAAACCCTTTCTTTTTCCTGGATTGAAGAACGCCTTAAGAGCCCAGCTATGGATATCGATTTGCTCCTCATATTGCAGAAGCATGGGGCTGAACAATATTCCGATGCACTGGCGAGTGTGCTTCTTACCAGCGATGATGTAGCTGAAAAATATCAATTTCCTCATTTTGCCCGCATTTTGCGACCGATGCCGCTGGATATGGCTCATTTCAAAGCTGATGTGGGATTGTTTCTGGAAACACAAACGATCGCATCTCAGACATCAAAAGTTTATTGCGACTATGGGCACTGGAATGACTGGTTTGCTGAATTAATGATGGCTTCTCAATTACATCAAACATCATGGGCGCCCCAGGATATTGATGTACTGGAAAAATATAACGGTATTCCGGGGGCAGGTAGTGCATGGTTTTTGGCCGCATTACTCTCCGATATTACATCTGTTAGCCAGACATCAGTTTTAGGTCTGTTTACTTCTGGAACTGATCATTTTGTCAGTACAGTTACTTCAGGGAGCAATAATAATGATGTCGGCTAGTTTATGGAGCAGAGGAGGGCTTGTTGGCATCGTTGCCCTAATTTCTCTTGCCATACTGAGTTTGATACTGCATTTCGGCCCTCAGTATGGTCTCGATACACGCCTGAAAGAGGCGATGGCATTTGTATCTGTGTGGCTTGTCCTGCTGATTATTCGTTACACGCCGTTTGTGTTCCGATTTATGCGAGAAAAATATCACCGCTGGCAGGAACAGAAGAATAATGTGTTGCCTTTTGATGAACAGAGAGTTGCCAGGACGCCACCCCACAACGTCACCGTCGACACCATCCGTCTCGCCATGCGTAATCTCTACGGTCGTCGCTGGGGACGTAAAACCCGCATCCTGTTGATAACCGGTACACCCTCAGATGTTGAGCTGCTGACCCCTAAACTGACCGCTCAATTCTGGCAAGAAGATCGTGGCACTCTGCTTTTGTGGGGCGGTGATCTCAATACGCCAGCCGACAATATCTGGTTGACTGCACTACGCAAACTGCGCCGCCGCCCGGTGGATGGTCTGGTGTGGGTCACCTCGGCTTTCGACCAGTTGTCTGTTCCTGGTCTGGAACAGCCGTTGCCCGTGCCTTCTGAAAGCGCAATGGACTCTCTTTCTCATGCCATAAGCAGCCGCATGGAGGCGCTGGGCTGGAAGATTCCCCTGTATATCTGGTCATTGCATCCGCGAGCGGGTAAGCCTGAAGGACGTGTTGTGCAGGCTGCTGGCTGCCAACTGCCCGCCGGGTGTTGTACCGAAGGGTTAGCTAAACAATTGGCTATCCTGACGCCGGAACTGACTTTACAGGGGCTACAACAGACCTGCGGTGAGGTGAAACATAACTTTTTGCTGAGGCTTGCCGACCAGCTTATCCGTAAACCGGAGAGCGTGACCGCACCGCTGTCGGCGATGCTTAATCCATACCGTCCGCTGCCCCTGGCTGGGCTGGTGTTCAGTCAACCCTCTGCCAGCGGTGAACGTGCCGTGCCGCATCAATGGGGAATGGACAAATGCTGGGATGCTCTGCCTGAATCTGTTCGGATGCTTCCTGCCGCACTGCGTCCCGTCAGGCCAGGCATTCCATGGCAGAAGGTTATAGCGTCTGTTATTGCCCTGGTGATGGTGGGGGGGGGGCTGGATGGGCGTCTCCTGGAGGACTAATCGTGGTCAGATTAATACTGCAAATACCCAGGCAGCGATGGCTTCCCGACAAAACCAGCCACTGGAGCAACGCTTGTACGCACTGTTTGAACTGCAAAAAACGTTGGCTCGTCTGCAGTATCGCTCTGAGCATGGTGTGCCCTGGTATGAAAAGGCGGGATTAAGTCAGAACAATGCGTTGCTGACGGCACTCTGGCCTCGTTATCAGGAAATCGCACTGCCGCTGTTGCGGGATGCGGCTGCAGATCACCTACAAAAGCAGGTCAGCGCCTTTAATGCGCTGCCACCAGGTAGCCCGCTGCGGGAGCAAAGGGCAAAAAGCACCTGGGAACAGCTTAAGCTCTACCTGATGCTGGCGCGTCCTGAACATATGGACGCCGCCTGGTTCAGATCTGCTTTGCTGAACAACTGGCCGAAACGTCACGGTGTGAAAGACGGTGTCTGGCAAGGAATGGCTCCATCATTGTTGTCGTTCTATGCTGCGCAGTTGGTCACGCATCCTGAGTGGAAGATCCATGCTGATGAAAGCATGGTCAGCCAGGCTCGCTCGCTGTTGGTTCGGTTGATGGGGGTGCGTAACAGTGAGTCGAGCCTCTATCAGAAGATGCTTTCGCAGGTGGCGCACTTGTATGTCGATATGCGCCTGGAGGATATGACCGGTGATACCGATGCTGCCCGCCTGTTCAGTACTACCGAAATTGTGCCGGGGATGTTCACCCGTCAGGCATGGGAGCAGACGGTACAGCCTGCCATCGAAAAAGTAGTGAAGGCGCGGCGGGACGAGCTCGATTGGGTACTCACGGACAGTAAGCGTCAGGCGAATAAATCGGACGAGACCTCCCCTGAGGCGCTGAAAAATCGCCTGACGGATCGCTATTTCGCAGACTTTGGCGGAGCCTGGCTGGAGTTCCTTAATAGCCTGAGCTGGAACCAGGCCGCTACGCTGTCGGACTCCATTGACCAGTTGACCCTGATGGCTGACGTGCGTCAGTCACCTCTGGTGGCGTTGATGAACACCCTGAACGTGCAGGGGCGCACCGGGCAGACCGGTGAAGCAATTTCAGATTCATTGGTGAAATCAGCCAAAAATCTGCTGGGCGATGCCAACAAGGATGCTATTGACCAGAGCGTAGGTGTACATGGACCGCTGGATGCAACATTCGGCCCGGTGCTGGAGTTGATGGACAAGAGCCGCACGGGGGCACAGGAGCAGAGTCTGCAGTCGTACCTGACTCGTGTGACGCAGGTGCGCCTGCGCCTGCAACAGGTGACTAATGCCGCCGATCCGCAGGCGATGACCCAAACAATTGCTCAGACGGTATTCCAGGGTAAAGCTGTAGATCTTACCGAAACTCGTGACTATGGCAGCCTGATTGCCGCCGGGCTTGGTCAGGAGTGGAGTGGCTTTGGGCGCGCGGTGTTTGTAAATCCGATGGAGCAGGCCTGGCAGTTGGTTCTGACCCCTGCGGCGGACAGTCTTAATACCCAGTGGCAGCAAGCGGTGGTTGCCGAGTGGAACTCCGCCTTTGGCGGGAGTTATCCGTTCAACAACGCCAGCAGCGATGTATCTTTGCCGCTGCTTGCCAAATACCTCAATGTCGATTCCGGTCGTATTTCGCAGTTTTTGCAGACACGCCTGAAAGGCGTACTGCACAAGAATGGGAATAACTGGGTGCCGGACAGTATCAATTCGCAAGGGCTGGCTTTTAACCCGGCGTTTCTCAACGCTATCAACACATTGAGCTATATCTCGGATGTTGCCTTTACCGAAGGTAATGCCGGGATGAAGTTCGAACTGCGCCCAGGCACTTCTGATGGCGTGATGCAAACCGACATGATTATCGACAGCCAAAAACTGACCTATGTGAATCAGATGCCGGCGTGGAGGAGCTTCACCTGGCCTGCGGACACAGAAGCGCCTGGCGTGAGCCTGAGCTGGATAAGTACCCAGGCTGGCACCCGTCAGTATGCGGATATTCCCGGAACGTGGGGCTGGATACGCCTGCTTGATAAGGCTGAGATCAGTGCTTATCCAGGCGTCGGCAGTAGCTACACACTGAGCTGGAAAGCTCAGGATGGACGCCAGCTCAATTATACCTTGCGTTCCGAGGCGGGAGAGGGGCCGCTGGCACTGTTGAAACTGCGTAACTTTCGTCTGCCGGGAACCATCTTCAACACGGTCAGAGTGGCAGCGTCAAACCAGCTTGCCAGCGCGACCAGTAATGCAGAGGCGGTTGACTGATGAGTACGCTGGATACTTTATTTAGAGCTTGCCAGACAGAGCAGGCGATACTGCTAGGCGCTACTGGTGAGCGTGTGGTGCAGTGGAACAACTGGTTGCTGCCGTTATCAGGGACATCATCTGTAGGGGAAGACCCGGGGTATGACGATGACTTCCAGCAAATGCGCGAGGAGGTCAATAAACTCTCCGGGGCAGATACCGAACTCATTTGCCGACTGGCGGAGAAGTTGCTCACCACCACCGCCAAAGATATCCGTGTGGCGACGTATTACTGCTGGGCCAGGCTGCACCGTGAAGGGGAGCAGGGGCTGGCAGAAGGTCTTGAGCTGCTGGCCGGTCTGATAGACCGCTTCGGCACGCAGCTGCATCCGCAGCGTGACCGCAGCCGTAAGGCAGCACTGGAGTGGCTGGCTGGTTCACGTATGACTGATTCCCTTTCACTGTATCCGGAAGTGGTCAGGGAAGATGCGTTGCGTACCACCGGTGCGCTGCTTCTGATAGCTCAGCTAACCGAAAACGAATCGGATGAAACCCGTCCTGAACTGAATGCGCTGTACGGCGCACTGGAAAACCGCCTGCAGAAAGCGGGTGGCGTGGATGCGGTTGTACCACAGAACGCCAGCGGCACCGAGATACCGTCCACGGCGAGCCAGAGCGATGCTCCGGCTATCGGGCGGATCACTTCCGGTCAGGATTTGCTGACGCAGGCACGCACACTCAGTGAATACCTGCGAGAACAGCCTGACGGTTGGTTGTCAGCGCACCATCTGATGAAAAGTCTGCGTCACGATACCCTGCGGGCTATTCCGGCTCCGGATGCGCAGGGACGCACGCGTATCGAGCCTCCCAGGGCTGACCAGCGAGCACTGCTCAAGCGCCTTTACCTGCAACAAAACTGGGCGGAAATGCTGGAAACGGCAGACAGCACTTTTTCCCGTGGTGCTAATCATTTGTGGCTGGATCTGCAGTGGTATATCCATCAGGCACTGACGAAGTCCGGTAAAGACACTTTGGCCGCCATCATCGCCGCTGACCTGAAAGGGCTACTGAAGCGGCTCTCCGGGCTGGAGACGCTAGCGTTCAGTGACGGAACGCCGTTTGCCGATGAAGTAACGCTGAACTGGCTCCAACAGAGTGTGCTGGATACGACGGGGGGATGGAGCAATGACACATCATCTGCCCCGCTAATAGCCAGTAATGATGACATTCTGGCGCTGGAACCTGAAGCCGTGGCACTGGCTGATAATGAAGGCCCGGAGGCTGCATTGGGATGGTTACAGACCCAGCCCGGCATAACGACAGTTCGCCAGAAGTGGCTGTTGCGCCTGTTGATGGGGCGCATTGCTGAACAGTACGGTAAAAATGATCTGGCGGTGCACCTGTTTGCCGAGTTGGGTGAGCGTGCCAGAGAAGTGGTTCTTAGCGACTGGGAACCTGAACTGTTGTTTGAAGTTCAGGCTCGCCATCTGAAACTCCTGCGGCTGAAAGCCGGTCGAAGTGAGGCAGACAAGGTTCGGCTCGGACCAGTCATGGAAAAATTGCTCGGCGGGCTGATTCAGCTCGATCCGGCGCGAGCCGCAGTGTTGTGTAGTTAGATAATGTTATTAACTGGATAAAAATTTATTTATCAGGAGGATGAATCGGAATGGCTCATAAAAAAGAAGGAACATTACGGAGGTTAAATTTGGGTGAAATTTCACTGAATAGCGCAATATTTATGTCAATCACTCCATATAACAAAATATGAGTTCATTGCAGTAGTTGTCTTCCCTTTAATTTACAGAGCGAATAAAAATCTCTGGCTTATACATCTTTTATTGATATCTGTTTATTCATCCTTACGGGTTGTCCTGGTTCTGGAGATGGAATCATGCCAGAAGAGGAGGTTAAGGTTAGTTCATCTGATGGAATTGTCTGTTTTTGTGCTCTCAATACTGAAGGTTATCGATGGTCAGATATCGCTATTTATCCCAGAAATATGTCTGGCGGTCGGCGGAAATATATATTTTGAGCTGGCTTTAAGATATTGGGTGGGGAATATGTTCAGAAAAATATCTGCCGGATTTGAAATGTTAAATGAGAAGATAAAACCCATTTCTCTCATTCCCCTCAAAGTGGTGAGATAGCATTCCCTTTTAGGGAAGGGAACATTCTTTTCTATATATTGAGCCATTCTTTTATGAAAGATCTAACACTACGCTATTTTGATGCGGAAATGCGCTACCTTCGTGAGACGGCGAAAGAGTTCGCACAAACTCATCCTGATCGGGCTGCGATGTTGGACATGGATAAAGCCGGTACACCGGACCCGTATGTCGAACGTCTGTTTGAAGGCTTTGCCTTTTCGATGGGGCGGCTGCGTGAAAAAATTGACGACGACCTGCCTGAGCTTACTGAAGGGCTGGTCAGTATGCTCTGGCCACACTATCTGCGCACTATTCCTTCACTTTCAGTCGTGGCACTCACCCCGGCGCTACACGCCATGAAAATGGCGGAAGTGGTGCCTGCAGGTCTTGAAGTGTATTCCCGACCAGTAGGACCGAAGAACACCGTTTGTCGTTACCGTACCACGCAGGATGTGATGCTCAATCCCCTCAGTGTTTCAGGCATCACTATGACCACCGAACCTGACGGTCGCTCGCTGCTACGGATACGCTTTGCCTGCAGCAGCCAGGCGGACTGGTCGAATGCTGATCTTAGTTGCCTGAGCCTGTATCTTGGGGCTGATGCTCCGGTCAGTAGCCAGTTGCACCTGATGCTAACGAAACGCCAGGCGGCGTTGTATATGCGCCTGCCCGGTCAGACTGATCGTATCCGCCTTGACGGGTATTTCTCGCCGGGCGGGTTTGCCGAAGAAGACCGTCTGTGGCCGAAAGGCGATAGTGCTTTCAGCGGCTATCAGTTGCTGCTGGAATACTTTACCTTCCGGGATAAGTTTATGTTCGTCCATCTCAACGGCCTGGAGGGGATCACACCTCCTGCCGGGGCGGAGTATTTCGACATTGAAGTGGTGCTCAGTACACCGTGGCCGCCTGATCTGCCAGTCACCGATGATGCCATTCGCCTCCACTGCGTACCGGTGATTAACCTGTTTACCCTGGAGGCTGATCCGCTCATCATCACCGGACTTGAAAGTGAATATCTGCTGCGTCCTAAACGGCTGCAGGACGGGCATACCGAGATTTATGCTGTGGATTCGGTTACCGGTTCAAACCGAACCAATGACGCAGAGTATGTTCCGTTCAGCAGCTTCCGCCACAAAGGGGGGATGATGCGTCGCCATGCGCCTCCGCGCTATTACCATACGCGCGTTAAGCGCAGCGTGACCGGACTGTATGACACCTGGTTAATTCTTGGGGGGCATCAGTGGGAAGATGATCGACTTGTCGAGCGTGAAGTTGTGTCGCTGCAAATCACCGGCACGAACGGTCAACTGCCGCGCCGGGCGCTGCAGAGTACACTGCTTGACCGCTGTGAGCAGGTCGTGGATACGCAGCTTTCAGTGCGCAACCTCTGCAAGCCAACGCTGCCGGTTTACCCGCCCGCTGAAGACCGTTTCCACTGGCGAGTACTGAGCCACCTGGGATCAGGGTTCCTCAACATGATGAGTACCGCTGAAGTGCTGCGTGGAACGCTTGCGCTGTACAACTGGCAAGATGATGAACTGAACATCCGGCGTCTGGAGGCGATTCAGCATGTGGCTCATCATCGTCTGCAGCGGTTCGAGCAGGGCTTCCTGTTACGAGGGCTGGATATTGAAGTGACGCTCGACAACAACGGGTTTACGGGCGAGGGCGATATTCATTTGTTTGGTGAGATGCTTAACCGTTTCTTTGTGCTCTATGCCGATATGAACCAATTTAACCAGCTTACCCTCATTATCCAGCCAGAAGGAAAATGCATCCGGTGGAAAGAGAACCACAGCCCGCGCCTGCCCGGTTAATTGCACAGTGGGGTGACCGGCTGTCGTATATGAATTTTTACCGCTTCTGCCAGTTGCTGGAGCAAAGCCAACCGGATCAACCGGTCACCGGTAGTACCTGGCAGGTACGACATGAACAGGTGCGCTTTCGCCCGCATCCGGGGATGGGGTTTCCGGCCTCTGAAATCAAAGGTGTGGAATTACCTGAGTATCCGCACTTACCCCCAACGGTACGCATCACATTTATGGGGCTTTACGGCGTGGAATCTCCATTGCCGACGCACTATATCGATGACATCACCCAACGCCGCGAAGGGTACGAAGCCACCAGCGATTTCCTCGATATCTTCAACCATCGGCTGATTGCCCAATACTACCGCATCTGGCGTAAATACTCGTACCCGGCCACTTTTAAAGAAGGCGGTAAGGACAAAATATCGCAGTATCTGCTGGGGTTGGCTGGGCTTGGGATTGACGGCTGCACCGACAGTATCGCCGCTCCCGCCTCACGCTTTCTGGCGTTGCTGCCGGTGATGTTGCTACCGGGGCGTACTGCGGAAGGTATGGCCTCTCTGGTGCGTTTGTTGGCACCCAATACACAGGCGAAAATCTGGCATCACGACAAACACCGGGTGCCACTGAAAAAAACGCTGACCATGAGCGTGAGTAATCCCTCCACTCTGATAAATCGCCCAGTGATGGGCAACTATGCCACTGACGTTAACAGCCGGGTGTTGATGCGCCTTACCACGACGGACCCGGCTGAAGTGCAGGGCTGGTTACCCGGTAGTGAGCTTCATACAGATTTAATGGCTCTGCTGCATGTCTATCTTGGCTCACGCCTTGATGTCCGCCTGCAGTTGTGTGTCGACCGTAGCCTGCTACCGGATGCCACAATGAACAGCAAGCCTAAAGTCGGTGCAGTGCAATTAGGGCGTACAGCCGTAATGCGTCCACTGAGTGTGGCGGACACTGCTACATACAGTAAAACAATAACCATCAATCTTGGCCGCTATGAGCGGGTACAGGAAAATATTCACCGCAGGGAGACCGATGAAGATGGCGATTATCGCTGGTAAATTTCCCCTGGTTGCGCTGACTACGGGCATCACACTGATGCTGGCTGGGTGTGGCCTGACCCAGAGCATTACGGACGGCACTGTCGCCGTGACAAAATCGATTTTTTATAAACAGGTGAAAACCCTGCATCTGGATATTCGGGCACGCGAGGCGCTGAACCTCAATGCCAGTGAAGTGGCGCTGTCCATAGTGGTGCGCATTTACCAGCTCAAGGATCGCAAAACCTTCGACAGCACGGATTACCCTTCGCTGTTTAAGTCTGACAGTCAGGCTATTAAGGCTGATCTGGTGGCGGAGAAAGATATCCGCCTGCAGCCGGGTGGGGCAGTGATGGTTGATATGCCGATGGAGGAAAGTGCGCAGTATGTGGCGGTGGCGGGCATGTTTATGTCGCCGGATCAGGTGAGTAACAGCTGGCGGGTGGTGTTAAGCCGTGACGATCTTGACCCGGATAAAGCCCGAATCATTGAAGCAGGAAGCAACCAACTGACTCTGAAGGTGCTGAAAGATGAATGACACTCCCCATCCGTCATTGTATGAAATCCTGTTTGGGAATTTTACCGGAGGGCTGGATCTGCATCAGGTTAGCGAGCAGAACCAGACGATCCTCTCAGTGCTGGACAATATGCAGCGCATTCTTAACTGTCGTGCCGGTACGCTGGCGCATTTACCTGACTACGGTCTGCCGGATATGACCAAAATCCTTCAGGGGATGCCGGGTATGGCGCATGAACTTATGGGGGCATTATCTGCTGTACTGCTCAAATATGAGCCACGCCTGCAAAAAATAACCGTTGTTTTGCTGGAACAAGAGATTCCCGGTGAGCTGTGCTATGCCATTGATGCTGAACTTAAAGGTATTGGCCTGGTGCGTTATAGCACCGAATTTGTACCCGAAGGTCGAGTTCTGTTGAGGCATTTGAAGCAACAACAGTATCTCGACACGACAACCCGTATGTAATGTTTCTTCCTTAATTCGGCAACGCTCTGAATATGCCGCAGAAACGATAGTCTTCTATAACCGCAAGCACGTCAGATGGACAACAGGTCATGAATGACATTACCCCACGTAAAATCAAAACCGGCGGTGACCCGCGCACGCTACCGGATTATGCTGCCCTGCGCGATGAACTGAATAAGCTTACACATCCGGCGCGTCCGGATGTGAACTGGCATTATGTCGAGAAACTTTGTCTTTCACTGTTTGATCAAAATGGTGTAGAGCTGCAGACGGCAGCCTGGTA
Organism: Escherichia sp. Marseille-Q3837; assembly: GCF_916618735.1. Classification (NCBI taxonomy): domain Bacteria; kingdom Pseudomonadati; phylum Pseudomonadota; class Gammaproteobacteria; order Enterobacterales; family Enterobacteriaceae; genus Escherichia; species Escherichia sp. Marseille-Q3837. Next base: position 1,777,872 of record NZ_CAKAKC010000001.1, read on the forward strand.
TACGCTGGCTCGTACGCAACTGGCTGGATTATTCGGTCTCAATGAAGGTCTGGCAATACTGGAGGCTCTGATAAGTCATGAGTGGGGCGTGCTCTGGCCGCAGCCTGTTCACGTTCGAATGGAGATCCTGAGTAATCTGAGTCAGCGTTTGCAGCAACGTATACGCTCGCTGCCGCTGATATACAGCGACCTTGGTCAGTTGTATCGGGCAGAACAACTGCTTACCCGTCTGGGGGAAGTATTACAGCGTCTGGAGCTTAGGCATCTCAGCCAACTGGATACTTTGCGTGCCCTGATACACAACAACGCTGTCAGCCTGGAAAGCAGCGATGGTACAACCAGCACAGGGACGACAATTCGGTCTGGTATAGTGTCGCCTGCCACAGTAATAAATAGAACCGATATATCAATAGGTTCCCATGCTGAAAGCCTGTTTGAAGATCCCCGAAGGCCAGGCGGTACGGTGAAGTGGGTGTATGTTACACAACCGAACGTAGAGGTGCTCCCGGCAATACCCGCGCCAGTAAAAAGGTGGAAATCTTTTGTTGCTGGGATGTGTTCCATGCTGATGATAAGTGCAGCAATGGTATGGGGCTGGCAATATTTTCACCGGTCGGATCCATTACAAGCCCAGCTTACTGCCTCTTTAACTCCATTACCCGCAATACTCACGCCTGAACAACTGGATATATTGCGGCAGCAATCTCCCTTGCCACAAACTTTAATAACGCAAACACAGCAGCAACTTGCACTTCTGGACAAGCTACCACCGGACTGGCTCATTACCCGAGGCTGGCAACTTGTCGAACAAGCCCAGTCGATTTGGCCGGAGCGGGCAAAACCTCTGATGCAACAGTGGCAGCAACAACTTAATGTTGCCGCATTGCCGACAGGAAACCTGAATGGCTGGCATCAGGGAATGATGACGCTACAGAAACTGAGTGAACGACTGAACGGACTGGATGAGCATAAGGGGAAATATATGACGGTCAGTGAACTGAAATCAGTTGTTTATTCCGCTATGCAGCTATTTAACCAATCCATACCGGCTGAAGAACAACTGCGGATACTGGCACAATCGCCGGTAGGGCAGCCACTCCCTCCTGCCGCAGGGGCTCAGGCAGAGATGCGCCTGAAACAACTTATCGCCAGGTATGCCGACATTAAACAGAATGCTTCGAAGTTAAAAGGTGTGAATGGTTATGAATGATCTGTAACAACGACCAGAAATTTATCGTAGCCAGAAAAAGAAAAAGCCCCGCTTTTCAGCGAGGCCTTATGAATAGTGGTGCCCGGACTCGGAATCGAACCAAGGACACGGGGATTTTCAATCCCCTGCTCTACCGACTGAGCTATCCGGGCAACGGGGCGCATTAAACCTGATTCGCCTCGTCTCGTCAATCAAATTTCTTCAATTTACGGCAGACTGCACAATCTATCATCACTTTGCCGCTATTACACACATTTCAGGCAAACCAGGCGGTCCAGGCGGCGGAAAGAGGCATTGCCAGAAGCAGTGCTGGAAGCATGTTGACTACCGGGAACATTTTAATGCCACAGATGCGCAAACCGGTCGCCAGAAGCAATAAACCGCCTACGGCGCTAAAGTCCGCCATCATCGCCGGTGTCGTTAGCGGTAATATCAGCGCGGCTCCCCAGGCCAGTGTTAACTGGATGATGAGCAATGGAATGCTAATCACTGATACCGCAATCCCCAGAGAGCAGGCGAAGATCATCGCCGTAAAGAAATCAAGAAATGACTTGGCGATTAAAATACTCGGATCGCCGGTCATTCCTTCATTCATCGCGCCGAAGATCCCTGTACCGCTGGCACAAAACAGGACAATAATCGCAACAAAATTTTGAATAAATGATTCATGCGCTGGCTTCTTGTGCGAGTGGCGAAACAGATTTTGCGCTCTGGCAACCGCTGTATTGACTCCTTTCTCCAGCAAACACATTTCGCCGATTAGAGCGCCAAGTAGCGTTGCTAAAACCATCGCCGGAAGGTTGGCGCATTTCACCACCAGTAAAATACCAATCCCCAACGATGCCAGACCAAAAATCGATGTCATTGAGACGCGGATACGTTCCGGTAAACGTTGGCTAAGCAGTGCGCCGAGAATGCCACCCAGTAATACTGCACTAGCGTTGATAAAAGGGCCGATGACCACAAGAGTTCCTGTTAACTGTATTGTTTGATTTTTTTATTATGAACTTTTTGCCCCGTTTATAGCTTGCCTGGACGCAAAGTCCTGGCTTGCACGCTTTAGCGAAAGGTGCCATGATTGCGCGAATTTTCTCCTCTCTGTACGGAGTTTGCCTGATGCATGCCACCTCCTTACATTCTCTCGCTCCTCGCCGTTTTGCGCGAAAATATTCCCTTTCCATGTTACTGCTCATGCGGTGAAGTTAACGCACGCTCACTGCAGGACAACAGTAAAATCAGAGCGTTTCTGCTTTTACTGATGTCTGGCGGTCGGAGCTGGTGACCAGTTTGACCCCCATCTCATGGGGCAAGGTTTTTCACCTTGTCCGATATTCTTACCTCCCCGAAACGGGTTTTGCGTTTATGAAATCAATGAGTATTGCCGCCAGTAATGAACTGGTTTCCCGACTTTCTACCCATCGTCGCGTGGTGGCGCTGGAAGATACTGATTTTACGGACGTCGCGGCAGTCGTCATTACCGCTGCGGATAGTCGTAGTGGCATTCTTGCGTTACTTAAGCGAACCGGTTTTCATCTGCCGGTGTTTTTGTATTCTGACAATGCTGTTGAAGTGCCTGCGGGCGTTACGGCGATTATCAACGGTAACGAGCAGCAGTGGCTGGTGCTGGAGTCTGCTGCTTGCCAGTATGAAGAGAATTTGCTGCCACCGTTTTATGACACGCTGACGCAGTACGTTGAGATGGGCAACAGCACTTTTGCTTGCCCTGGGCATCAACATGGTGCGTTCTTTAAAAAGCATCCTGCCGGACGCCATTTTTACGATTTCTTTGGTGAGAACGTCTTTCGCGCCGATATGTGTAATGCCGATGTGAAACTGGGCGATCTGCTTATTCATGAAGGCTCGGCGAAGGATGCGCAGAAATTCGCAGCCAAAGTTTTTCATGCCGATAAAACCTATTTTGTTCTTAACGGTACTTCAGCAGCGAATAAAGTGGTGACGAATGCGTTGCTAACGCGGGGTGATCTGGTGCTGTTCGACCGCAATAATCATAAGTCGAACCATCACGGCGCGTTGATTCAGGCAGGTGCGACGCCGGTGTATCTGGAGGCCGCGCGTAACCCGTTCGGTTTTATCGGCGGTATTGATGCGCGCTGTTTTAATGAAGATTATTTGCGCGAGCAAATTCGCGACGTTGCGCCAGAAAAAGCTGAGCAATCGCGCCCGTTTCGCCTGGCAATCATTCAGTTAGGAACCTATGACGGCACTGTCTATAACGCTCGTCAGGTGATCGATACCATTGGGCATCTGTGCGATTACATTCTGTTTGATTCCGCATGGGTTGGTTATGAACAGTTTATCCCGATGATGGCGGATAGCTCGCCGCTGCTGTTAGAACTTAACGAAAACGATCCGGGGATCTTTGTTACCCAGTCGGTGCATAAACAGCAGGCGGGATTCTCGCAGACGTCGCAGATCCATAAAAAAGATAACCATATTCGCGGGCAGGCGCGTTTTTGCCCACATAAGCGGTTGAATAATGCCTTTATGCTCCATGCTTCCACCAGTCCGTTCTATCCGCTATTTGCCGCGCTGGACGTCAATGCCAAAATCCATGAAGGGGAGAGTGGGCGTCGGCTATGGGCTGAGTGCGTTGAGTTGGGGATTGAAGCGCGCAAGGCGATTCTTGCGCGCTGTAAGCTGTTCCGTCCGTTTATTCCGCCCGTTGTCGATAGCAAATTGTGGCAGGATTATCCGACGTCAGTGTTGGCCAGTGACCGCTGTTTCTTCAGCTTTGAGCCAGGAGCAAAGTGGCACGGCTTTGAGGGATATGCCGCAGACCAGTATTTTGTTGATCCGTGCAAGCTATTACTGACCACGCCGGGAATCAATGCCGAAACCGGTGAATATAGCGATTTTGGCGTACCGGCGACGATTCTGGCGCATTATCTGCGTGAGAACGGCATTGTGCCGGAAAAATGCGATCTCAACTCCATTCTGTTCTTATTAACGCCGGCTGAAAGTCACGAGAAGCTGGCTCAACTGGTGTTGATGCTGGCGCAGTTTGAACAGCATATTGAGGATGATTCGCCGCTGGCTGAGGTGCTACCGAGTGTTTATAACAAATATCCGGTACGCTACCGCGACTACACTTTGCGCCAGTTGTGTCAGGAGATGCACGATTTGTATGTCAGCTTCGACGTCAAAGACCTGCAAAAAGCGATGTTCCGCCAGCAGAGTTTCCCGTCAGTGGTGATGAATCCGCAGGATGCGCATAGCGCCTATATTCGCGGTGAAGTGGAATTGGTGCGGATTCGTGATGCCGAAGGGCGAATTGCGGCAGAAGGGGCGTTGCCTTATCCACCTGGCGTGCTTTGCGTGGTGCCGGGGGAAGTCTGGGGTGGAGCGGTTCAGCGTTATTTCCTTGCGCTGGAAGAGGGCGTGAATTTGCTGCCGGGGTTTTCGCCGGAGCTACAAGGTGTCTATAGCGAAACCGATGCGGATGGCATGAAACGGTTGTACGGTTATGTGTTGAAGTGAGAATAAAAAACGGGTCACCTTCTGGCGACCCGTTTCTCTTTGCGTAATTAGTGGCTAACAGTCTGTGTGCCCGCAGGGACACGAACGTGTTTGTATTTAAACATCGCCATGAACGCGAAGGCCAGAACCACAGAGTAACCTGCGAAAATCAGCCATACGGTCTGCCAGTCGGTAATGCCGTTTTGGGTGTACATCTCAACCACTTTACCGCTCACAATACCGCCGAGGATACAGCCGAAGCCGTTGGTCATCATCAGGAACATCCCCTGCGCACTGGCACGAATTGCCGGGCTGACTTCTTTTTCGACAAACACTGAACCAGAGATGTTGAAGAAGTCGAATGCGCAGCCGTAGACAATCATTGACAGCACCAGCAGTACAGTACCGAACGGAGTCGGGTCGCCATAAGCAAACAGCGCAAAACGCAGGATCCACGCCACAATACTGATCATCATTACGTTCTTAATACCGTAGCGGCTTAAGAAGAACGGGATGGTCAGAATGAACAGAGTTTCCGAGATCTGCGAAATCGACATGATGATCGACGCATGTTGCACGATGAAGCTGCTGGCAAACATCGGATCTTTGTCGAAGCTGTGCAGGAAAGTATTACCGAACATGTTGGTAATCTGCAGTTCCGCACCCAGCAACATCGAGAAGATGAAGAAAATCGCCATACGCTTGTTTTTAAACAGCGCGAATGCATCAAGCCCCAGCAAAGTCGTCCAGCTCTGATTCGCTTGCTGTTTAGCAACCGGAATATGCGGCAGCGTAAAGGTAAACAGCACCAGAACGGCGGAGAGAGCTGCGCCAATATACAGCTGCATGTGGCTTAATTCGAAGCCAGACAGGCTCACCACCCACATCGCCATAATAAAGCCGATGGTGCCCCAGATACGGATTGGCGGGAAATCCGTCACAATATCCAGCCCGGCATTTTGCAGGCGATAGTAGGAGATAGTGTTGATTAACCCAAGCGTTGGCATATAGGCAAACGAGTTAATCAATATCACAAGGAACATCGCCTCCGGCGTGGTGACTTGCGCCGCCATGAAGAGCGTGATCGCGCCGATAGTGTGACAAATGGCGTAAACCCATTTCGCACTTAACCATTTGTCGGCCACAATCCCCAGCAACGCAGGCATAAAGACAGCGGCGATACCCAGTGAACTATAAACTGCGCCGATAGAAGCACCGTCGAACTTCAGGGTAACAAACATATAGGAGCCGAGGGTCGTCAGCCAACTTCCCCACAGGCAGAACTGCAGAAAAGAGAGAATTTTCAGCTGCAGCTTAAGATTCATGTTAATTTCCTCACATCATGATGCGGATGAGTGTTTCAAAAAGCACATTTGACCGTGCAAGATGATGCGATTCTATCAACTTCACTGACTGTTTTTTTGTTACCCGTGGCAAATAATTGCAAATAATCTCAACTTGCAGAGCGAAATTGTGATGCGTATAACACTTTGCCTCGGAGTATTGTCAGAGGCAAAGGTGAAATTATCGGCGGCGATAAGATTTCTGTGCCATGTTCACTTTATAGAGATAGCGGCGAGATTCCGCAGACGGATGGCGGGTCGTCAGCGTCTGATAAACATCGCCCGGCGTCATAGTATTTATAATAGCGGCAGCCTGAATTTTATCGTTCGAGAAGACGCGTAATACGCTGCCTGCACCACCGTTATAGGCGGTGATGACGGCATAACGCCGCGACGTTGGGTTATCAATGCCGCCAAGATAAACATTGTTCAGCATCGCCAGATACGCAGTGCCGGTATCAATATTGCTGGCAGGATCAAACAAGAAACTGCGGCTCGGCGTGCCGGATTTCCCCTGCGAGCGGAACACATCTTTCCCGGCAGTATGTTGTACCACCTGCATTAATCCCAGCGCATCGGAACGGCTGACCGCATACGGGTTAAAGGAAGATTCAGTCTGCATAATTGCCAGAATCAGCGACTCATCAATGCCATATTTCCGTGACGCCTGGCGGACCATGCCGAGATATTTGTGCGCACGTTTATCAAGGTGGTTCGGCACCATGTTAATGGTGACGCTGTAGATGATACGCAGCCCGTTGCTGCGGCTCTTCAGACGGTTTTTCAGCAGATAATCCGCGAAGTTGCTTGCGCGACCTTCCCAGCGAATCGGCTGCCCGGTGTTGTCCACCACCTGACCGTAAAGGAAAGGTTCTTTCGAAATCGTAATATCATCAACGTCGGAATAGAGATCGACCGAACTCGGATCGTCGCCCATCAGCAACGTTTTGATAATTGCCCGGCGCAAATGCGCGGCAGGTTCTGTCCCGGCGATGGTTTCGATAGTAATCGTACCGTCATCAAAGTTGATGTGGCTGCGGGTCTGGTATTGATCGGTGTATTTCACGTAGTCCTTAGGACCGGCGATCACCACCTCTTTGAATCCCCAGATGTTCTCAATATTGTGGGCAAATTGCCCCATCAGAATATCAAAACCGTTGGTGTCTTTGACCCAGGCTTCATTATAGGTATCGCCTTTTTTGGTCGTCGAGCAGGAGATGAGCAACGGCGCAATCAAAGCCAGCGCGAGATATTTTTTCATCATTCCGGGTGCGTGTTGTGTTTGTTTTTATGCAAGTTGCCGGAGGCGTACTCCGGCACTGTTTTTATTTTTTATCTTCCGGCGTATAGCCCTCGATATGCACCTCTTTACCTTCGAACAGGAAGTTGACCATCTCCTGCTCCAGCAGCTTGCGGTGCTCGGCATTCATCATGTTGAGTTTCTTTTCGTTAATCAGCATGGTTTGTTTGTGCTGCCACTGCGCCCAGGCTTCTTTGGAAATCTCGTTGTAGATGCGTTTTCCCAGTTCGCCGGGGTATAGCTGAAAATCCTGACCTTCTGCTTCACGCTGCAGGAAAGTACAAAAAATCGTTCTGCTCATAAATCATCCTCTTTATCGACTCACGCGCTAAACCGGCGCGCCAGTGCGTAACTGCTGTAACAAACGCTCCACGGGAGCCGCCAGACCAACTGACGGCGGTTGCGCTAAGTTATACCAGAGCGCATTGCCTTCATCCATGCAACCGGTGAATGACGACACGGGAAGCCACATAGGCACAATATCTAAATGGAAATGGCTGAAGGTATGCCGAAACGCGGTGAGTTGCGTCAGGTTATCAGTAGCAATCTGCCGTTGCGCCAGCCACTGCCGCAAACTTTCTTCGTCGGCAAACTGCGGGAAACAGTATAAACCGCCCCACAATCCGCTCGGCGGACGCTGCGCCAGAAATACTTCATCTTCGTGCTGTAACAGCAAAAAGTAGCCGGTGCGCTCCGGTAATGTCTGTTTCGGTTTTTTGCCCGGATAAAGCGACCAGCTATTGTTGGCGGCGGCAATACACCCGTTTTGTAGCGGGCAGAGCGAACACTTCGGCTTCGAGCGCGTACAAATCATCGCGCCTAAATCCATCATCGCCTGATTAAACCGCTCCACGCCGACGGCGGGCGTAACCTGCTCGCTTAAACTCCACAGTTTATTTTCGACCTCTTTTTTCCCTGGCCAGCCGCTTACAGCATAGCAGCGAGCCAGCACGCGTTTGACGTTACCGTCGAGAATCGGAAAGTGCTTACCCAGAGAAAGCGAGAGGATCGCGCCTGCAGTGGAGCGTCCGACGCCAGGCAGCGCGGCGACTTCCTCAAAGGTTTCCGGGAATTTACCGTCGTGTAAGGTGGCAACTTGCTGTGCCGCTTTATGCAGATTGCGCGCGCGGGCGTAATAGCCAAGCCCGGTCCACAAGTGGAGAACTTCGTCCAGCGGCGCGTTGGCGAGATCGGTCACCGTCGGGAAGCGCGCCATAAAGCGTTCAAAATAGGGGATAACGGTCGCAACCTGAGTTTGTTGCAACATCACTTCTGAGAGCCATACTTTGTAGGGCGTCTTGTCAATTTGCCAGGGCAGAGTTTTTCGCCCGTATTTATCGTACCAGTCCAGAACCAGGGCTGAAAATTGCGACGCTTGCATGGTCACCGAATTCATTGTTGTTGGGGGCAAGATTGCAGCACAGCGACGGCAGGGTGTAAACCGGAACTTTCCGCAGCCACGGCCTTATCATGCTTGCATCCGGCAACTAACTTTGGATAATGCCCGTTTTCAGAACACTTTCACAAGCGACTAAATCTTTATGAAAAACGACGTCATTTCACCGGAATTTGATGAAAACGGCCGCCCACTGCGCCGTATCCGTAGTTTTGTGCGCCGCCAGGGGCGACTGACCAAAGGCCAGGAACATGCGCTGGAAAACTACTGGCCGGTGATGGGCGTTGAGTTCAGCGAAGATATGCTGGATTTCCCCGCGCTTTTTGGCCGTGAAGCGCCGGTGACGCTTGAGATTGGTTTTGGCATGGGGGCGTCGCTGGTGGCAATGGCTAAAGATCGCCCCGAGCAGGACTTCCTCGGCATTGAAGTGCATTCACCGGGCGTTGGTGCGTGCCTGGCTTCTGCGCATGAAGAGGGCTTAAGCAACCTGCGCGTGATGTGTCACGATGCGGTTGAAGTGCTGCATAAAATGATTCCTGACAATTCATTGCGCATGGTGCAGCTCTTTTTCCCTGACCCGTGGCACAAAGCGCGCCATAATAAACGCCGTATCGTTCAGGTGCCGTTTGCCGAACTGGTAAAAAGCAAACTGCAGCTGGGGGGCGTATTCCATATGGCGACCGACTGGGAACCTTATGCGGAACATATGCTTGAAGTGATGTCTTCTATTGACGGTTATAAAAACCTGTCAGAGAGCAATGATTACGTACCGCGTCCGGCATCACGTCCGGTGACGAAATTTGAACAACGTGGTCATCGTCTTGGTCACGGAGTATGGGACTTAATGTTCGAGAGGGTGAAATAATGGCAAAGAACCGTAGCCGTCGTCTGCGTAAAAAAATGCACATCGACGAATTCCAGGAATTAGGATTTTCGGTGGCATGGCGATTCCCGGAAGGTACATCGGAAGAACAGATTGATAAAACCGTTGATGACTTTATTAACGAGGTTATCGAACCGAACAAACTGGCCTTTGACGGCAGCGGCTATCTGGCCTGGGAAGGTCTGATCTGTATGCAGGAAATCGGCAAATGCACCGAAGAACATCAGGCGATTGTGCGTAAGTGGCTGGAAGAGCGCAAACTGGATGAGGTACGCACCAGCGAACTTTTCGACGTTTGGTGGGACTAAGAAAACATACGGGCGATGACAAATGCAAAACTGCCTGATGCGCTACGCTTATCAGGTCTACAAAGATGCACGATCGAGTAGGCCGGATAAGGCGTTTACGCCGCATCCGGCATGGACAACGCGCACTTTGTTATCAATCTGGGCCAGCAAATGCTGGCCTGATTTGTTCTTGAGGGAAGATTATGATGCGCAAAATGCTGCTGGCGGCAGCACTTTCAGTGACGGCAATGACCGCTCACGCCGACTACCAGTGCAGCGTCACGCCGCGTGACGATGTGATTGTCAGCCCGCAAACCGTGCAGGTGAAGGGCGAAAACGGCAATCTGGTGATCACGCCAGACGGCAACGTGATGTACAACGGCAAACAATATTCTCTGAACGCTGCCCAACGCGAGCAGGCGAAGGATTATCAGGCAGAATTGCGCAGTACGTTACCGTGGATTGATGAAGGCGCGAAAAGTCGCGTCGAGAAAGCTCGCGTCGCGCTGGATAAAATTATCGTTCAGGAGATGGGCGAAAGCAGCAAAATGCGCAGCCGTCTGACCAAACTGGATGCGCAATTAAAAGAGCAGATGAACCGCATTATCGAAACGCGCAGCGATGGCCTGACGTTCCACTATAAAGCTATCGATCAGGTTCGCGCCGAAGGCCAGCAGTTAGTGAATCAGGCAATGGGCGGTATTTTGCAGGACAGCATTAATGAAATGGGCGCGAAAGCGGTGCTGAAAAGCGGCGGTAACCCATTACAGAACGTGCTGGGAAGCCTGGGGGGGCTGCAATCCTCAATCCAAACCGAGTGGAAAAAGCAGGAAAAAGATTTCCAGCAGTTTGGCAAAGATGTCTGTAGCCGTGTCGTAACACTGGAAGATAGCCGCAATGCCCTGGTCGGGAATTTGAAATAATCCTCTATTTTAAGACGGCATAATACTTTTTTATGCCGTTTAATTCTTCGTTTTGTTACCTGCCTCTAACTTTATAGATCTCCAAAATTCATTCACGTTGTAAATTGTTTAACGTCAAATTTTCCATACAAAGCTAAGGGATAATACGTAGCGTTCACGTAACTGGAGGAATGAAATGGAGTTTTTCAAAAAGACGGCACTTGCCGCACTGGTTATGGGTTTTAGTGGTGCAGCATTAGCATTACCGAATATCACCATTTTAGCGACCGGCGGGACGATTGCCGGCGGTGGTGACTCCGCAACCAAATCTAACTACACAGCGGGTAAAGTTGGCGTAGAAAATCTGGTCAATGCGGTGCCGCAACTGAAGGACATTGCGAACGTTAAAGGCGAGCAGGTAGTTAACATTGGCTCCCAGGACATGAATGATAATGTCTGGCTGACGCTGGCGAAAAAAATTAACACCGACTGCGATAAAACCGACGGCTTCGTTATTACCCACGGTACTGACACGATGGAAGAAACCGCTTACTTCCTCGACCTGACCGTGAAATGTGACAAGCCTGTAGTGATGGTAGGCGCAATGCGCCCGTCCACTTCCATGAGCGCAGACGGTCCATTTAATCTGTATAACGCGGTAGTGACCGCAGCCGATAAAGCCTCCGCCAACCGTGGTGTGCTGGTGGTGATGAACGACACCGTGCTTGATGGCCGTGATGTCACCAAAACTAATACCACCGATGTAGCGACCTTCAAATCTGTTAACTACGGTCCGTTGGGTTACATTCACAACGGTAAGATTGACTACCAGCGTACTCCGGCACGTAAGCACACCAGCGACACGCCGTTCGATGTCTCTAAGCTGAATGAACTACCGAAAGTCGGCATCGTTTATAACTACGCCAACGCATCCGATCTTCCGGTAAAAGCACTGGTAGATGCAGGCTACGACGGTATCGTTAGCGCCGGTGTGGGTAACGGCAATCTGTATAAAACCGTGTTCGACACCCTGGCGACCGCTGCGAAAAACGGCACTGCGGTAGTACGTTCTTCCCGCGTACCGACGGGCGCAACCACTCAGGATGCCGAAGTGGATGACGCAAAATACGGTTTCGTCGCTTCTGGCACGCTGAACCCGCAAAAAGCGCGCGTTCTGCTGCAACTGGCACTGACGCAAACCAAAGATCCACAGCAGATCCAGCAGATTTTCAATCAGTACTAATCGCCTCGCCCCGGTATCGTGCCGGGGCTTTTTCACTTCAGACTCACGTCCATTGCCAATTGTTATTACCCTGATGATAATCACTGGAATAAATTATTCCTCGCGAGGGTTTTCTGGTGAAAAAGCAATGGATTGTAGGCACGGCGCTGTTTGTGTTGATGTCTGGTAATGGCTGGGCCGATGGCGAACCGCCAACTGAAAATGTCTTAAAAGATCAATTCAACAAGCAGTATCACGGTATTCTCAAGCTTGATGCCATCAGTTTAAAAAACCTTGATGCGAAAGGTAATCAGGCCACCTGGTCAGCGGAAGGCGATGTTTCTTCCAGTGATGATCTCTATACCTGGGTTGGTCAACTGGCAGACTACCAACTACTGGGGCAGACCTGGACGAAAGATAAGCCCGTAAAATTTTCGGCGATGTTAACCAGTAAAGGAACACCTGCGTCTGGCTGGACGGTGAGCTTTTACTCTTTTCAGGCAGCAGCCAGCGATCGTGGACGGGTGGTCGACGATATCAAAACGAATAATAAATATCTGATCGTGAATAGCGAAGATTTCAATTATCGCTTTAGTCAGCTTGAGTCAGCGTTGAATACCCAGAAGAACTCGATTCCTGCGCTGGAAAAGGAAGTGAAAGAGCTTGATAAGCAAATGGCGGCGGCGCAGAAAGCAGCAGATACATATTGGGGAAAAGATGCAAACGGCAAGCAAATGACCCGCGAAGACGCCTTTAAAAAAATTCACCAACAGCGTGATGAGTTTAATAAACAGAATGATAGCGAGGCGTTCGCGGTTAAATATGACAAAGAGGTTTATCAACCGGCGATTGCGGCATGTCATAAACAAAGCGAAGAGTGTTATGAAGTGCCGATTCAGCAGAAACGGGATTTCGATATCAACGAACAGCGGCGACAGACCTTTCTGCAATCACAAAAACTTAGCCGTAAATTGCAGGATGACTGGATAACGCTCGAGAAAGGGCAATATCCGTTAACGATGAAAGTTTCAGAAATAAACAGTAAAAAAGTCGCGATATTAATGAAGATTGACGATATCAATCAGGCGAGCGATCGCTGGAAAAAAGATACCGAACAATTACGACGTAATGGGGTGATTAAGTAATTATTGCGACGACGTATGACCTGTAGCCGGATGCTGCGTTCACGCCGCATCCGGCTACAAGTTTACTCCGCCAGAAAAAGCTCCAGCAGCGAATTTAAAAACAACTTCCCATGTTCCGTTATCTGCCAGTAATCTGCACACTCAGTGAGATAACCCTGAGCGATAGCCTCGTCTAACTGTTGGCGAATCACCTCTTCAGAAAGACCTGTGTACTGGCTAAACTCCACGCGCGGTGCGGCTTCCAGCAAACGGAAGCGATTCATAAAGAACTCGAATGGCTTATCTGCGGTTTCAACATCGCGCTGGCTTTCCAGATACCTTCCCTGCATAAAACCACGCGGATGACGCGTTTTGGTGGTACGCAGAATGCGCCCGTTCGGGAAGCTCACTTTGCCGTGTGCACCGCAGCCGATGCCGATGTAGTCACCAAATCGCCAGTAGTTAAGATTGTGCTGGCACTGATAACCCGGTTTGGCGTAAGCGGAAGTTTCATATTGCTGATAACCCGCTGCGGTTAATAACTGATGCCCCTGTTCGAAAATATCCCACAGCGCGTCGTCGTCCGGCAGTACCGGCGGTCGTGAACCAAACAGCGTATTAGGTTCGATGGTCAGTTGATACCAGGAAAGATGCGGCGGATTCAGTTCAATAGCCTGGCGCAGATCGCCAAGCGCCTCTTCCAGCGATTGATCCGGTAGCCCATGCATTAAATCAAGGTTAAAGCTACGCAGCCCCAGCTCGCTTGCCAGTTTTGCAGCACGCTTCGCTTCTTGCGGGCCATGAATACGTCCCAGCCGTTTCAACTTTTCTTCGCTAAAACTCTGTACCCCAATAGAGATACGATTTACACCGGCACGCTGATAATCAACAAAGCGATCGGCTTCTACCGTACCGGGGTTCGCTTCCATGGTAATTTCTGCATCCGCTGCCAGCGGCAAACGCGCACGCACGCCGTCCAGCAGCGTTTGCATCGCCGGGCCGGAAAGCAGGCTCGGCGTACCACCGCCAATAAAGATTGTCTTTACTTCACGGTTCTGTGCGTAAACGACATCGTTGTCCAGATCGCTAAGCAAATGCTGAACATAATCATCGTGCGGCACTTCCCCTTTCAACGCGTGAGAGTTGAAATCGCAGTACGGGCATTTCTGCACGCACCACGGGATGTGAATGTAAAGACTCAGCGGCGGTAATTTAACCATTACGTAAAGCGTCCAGCAGCAGTTTCAATGCCTGACCACGATGGGAAATGGCGCTCTTTTCTTCGCGGGTCAGTTCGGCAGCGGTTTTGCCTTCGGAAGGCACGAAGAAAATTGGATCATAACCAAAGCCGCCAGTACCGGAAGGTTCACGGGTAATCACGCCCGGCCAGCTGCCGTGACATACCAGCGGAGTGGGATCTTCCGCGTGACGCAGATACACCAGCACACAGTGGAAGCGAGCCTGACGTTGGTCGTCCGGTACGTCTTTCAGTGTTCCCAGCAGTTTTTGCAGATTCTTTTGATCGGTCGCGTCTTCACCGGAATAACGCGCGGAGTAAATCCCTGGCGCGCCACCCAGCGCATCTACCGCCAGACCGGAGTCGTCGGCAATCGCCGGTAAACCGGTCGCTTTTGCCGCGTGGCGCGCTTTCAGAATCGCGTTTTCGATAAAGGTCAGGCCGGTTTCTTCGGCGGAATCAACGCCAAGCTCCGTTTGAGCCACGATATCAAGACCGAAGTCGCTAAGCAGCGACGCCAGCTCACGCACTTTACCGGCATTGCCGGTTGCGAGGACAACTTTTTGCATAGGATACCTAATTAATTAACGCCGCGATTTCTGGCGGGATTTGTTGCGGATTAATGATTTTAATTTGTTTGTGGCGGCCAAGTTCGCCTTTTTCTATCACCACCTGGCTTTTGGCTACCCGGAATTGCTTACCGAGAAATTTCACCAGATGGCTGTTGGCCTGGCCGTCAACCGGCGGCGCGGTAATGGCGACTTTTACCTCGTCGCCATGTAAACCGACAATAGAATCACGGCTGGCTTTTGGCTGAATATAAAGCCGCAAAACCAGACCGTCATCGTTAACTGTTACGGCACTCATAACGCCATCCACAGCCCCGGCAGCAGCATGTTTCCTGTCGCCTGTAATACTTCTGCGACACCCATATTGATGACATACAGCAGCAGAACGAGGATCATCGGCGAGAAATCAATCCCACCCATTGCCGGCAGCAGGCGGCGAATTGGACGCAGCAGCGGATCGGCAAGCTGAATCAGCACGTATTCAATCGGGCTACGACCCTGGCTTACCCAGCTCATAATCGCCATCACCAGCAGTACCCAGAAAATCAGCAGGCCGATGGTTTTCAGCAGAATTAATAAACCGGCAATCCAGATGATTGGCAGGAAGGTCACCACTTTAAACAGCACAATGGCTTTGATGAAACTGAGAATATAGGCAACCAGCAGCGAGGCGCTGTCAATGGGTCCCATTGCCGGAATAACGCGGCGCAGTGGCCCGATAATTGGCTGTGTCACTTTCACCACAAACTGTGAGAAAGGGTTATAAAAATCACAATGAGCCCACTGCATCCAGATGCGTAATAACAGCACCATGGTATACAGCTCAATGACCGTTGAAAGCAGGAAAGTCAACGTATTCATGGCGTTCCTTTAATTCCTTATTTTTTAGAGTAATCACGCGCACCAAAGATGGCTGTGCCGATGCGAACCATTGTGCTACCTGCCGCAATGGCGGCTTCCATATCGTCCGACATCCCCAGAGAGAGCGTATCGACATGCGGGTAGCGCGTTTTCAGTCCGGCAAATGCTACAGCCATTTGGCGTGCAACTTCAAACTGCCTTACATATTCTGACTCAGGCGCCGGGATAGCCATCAGCCCGCGCAGGCGTAGACGCGGTAGTTCAGCAACCGCAGCCGCCAGTTCGTCCAGTTCTACCAGTTGAATCCCGGACTTACTGTTTTCATCACTAATATTAATTTGAATCAGTACGTTAAGAGGGGGGAGTTCTGCCGGTCGCTGGTCGTTCAGGCGGGTAGCGATACGCAAACGGTCGATGGTATGACACCAGTCGAAATGCTCTGCCACCAGGCGACTTTTGTTGGACTGTAGCGGACCAATAAAATGCCATTCTAATCCTGTTACGCCCAGCTCCTGAAAGTGGCGAATTTTATCTACCCCTTCCTGAACGTAGTTTTCACCAAATTGACGCTGCCCGGCGTCGATGGCTTCTGCGATGGCGCTCGCAGGTTTTGTTTTACTGACTGCAAGCAGCGTAATTTCTTCTGGAGAACGGCCGCAACGCGTTGCAGCCGCTGAGATTTTGTCCCGGACCTGTGCCAGGTTATGCGCAATATCGTTCATTTTCCGAGGATCTTAGTATGAATATGGAAGAAATTGTGGCCCTTAGTGTAAAGCATAACGTCTCGGATCTACACCTGTGCAGCGCCTGGCCCGCACGATGGCGCATTCGCGGCAGAATGGAAGCTGCACCGTTTAACGCACCGGACGTGGAAGAGCTACTGCGGGAGTGGCTGGATGACGAGCAGAGGGCGATATTACTTGAAAATGGTCAGCTTGATTTTGCCGTATCGCTGGCGGAAAACCAGCGGTTGCGCGGCAGTGCGTTCGCGCAACGGCAAGGTATTTCTCTGGCATTACGGTTGTTACCTTCGCACCGTCCACAGTTCGAACAGCTTGGTGCGCCACCGGTATTGCCGGAATTACTCAAGAGCGAGAATGGCCTGATTCTGGTGACGGGAGCGACGGGGAGTGGCAAATCTACCACGCTGGCGGCGATGGTTGGCTATCTCAATCAACATGTCGATGCGCATATTCTGACGCTGGAAGATCCTGTTGAATATCTCTATGCCAGCCAGCGATGTTTGATCCAGCAGCGAGAAATCGGTTTGCACTGTATGACGTTCGCATCGGGATTGCGTGCTGCATTGCGGGAAGATCCCGATGTGATATTGCTCGGAGAGCTGCGTGACAGCGAGACAATACGTCTGGCGCTGACGGCGGCAGAAACCGGGCATCTGGTGCTGGCGACCTTACATACGCGCGGTGCGGCGCAGGCCGTTGAGCGGCTGGTGGATTCATTTCCGGCGCAGGAAAAAGATCCCGTGCGTAATCAACTGGCGGGGAGTTTACGGGCGGTGTTGTCACAAAAGCTGGAAGTGGATAAGCAGGAAGGGCGCGTGGCGCTGTTTGAATTATTGATTAACACGCCAGCGGTGGGGAATTTGATTCGCGAAGGGAAAACCCACCAGTTACCACACGTTATTCAAACCGGGCAACAAGTGGGGATGTTAACTTTTCAGCAGAGTTATCAGCAGCGGGTGGGGGAAGGGCGTTTGTGAGGCGAAATTGGTTGATTAGCTTCGTAAATATGCCTGATTCGCTACGCTTATCAGGCATACAAACGCAGCATCCGGCAATGAACGTCTGATGCGACGCTAACGCGTCTTATCAGACCTACAGCCGTTGCCACATGTAGGCTGGATAAGGCGTTTACGCCGCATCCGGCAAGATGACGGTAATGACAATTCGCCAGGCTTATAAATCGCCTTAATAACCCTGCTCGAAATAACTTTCGAGAATGATAACCGCAGAGGCAGAGTCGACTTTACCTTTGTTGAGTGCCCGGTAACCACCTTGTTCAAAAAGCCCGGAACGCGCTTCTACGGTGCTAAGACGCTCGTCATGTAGCTTTACTTCAATACCGAAACGACCATGAATACGGTTGGCGAATTTACGCGCCCTGGCAGTCAATGGTTGCTCGGTGCCGTCCATATTCAGCGGCAAACCGACGATGATTTCGTCCGGCTGCCATTCTTTCAGTAAACGTTCGATGATGTTCCAGTCCGGCGTACCGTCCTGTGCTTTAATTGCAGGCAAAGGGCGAGCGGTGCCGGTAATGCGTTGGCCGACCGCTACGCCAATGCTTTTGGTGCCGAAGTCGAAGGCGAGTAAGGTTCCACTCATCAGGCGTGTCCTGCCACACCAGGCATGGTGAGAATATCCACACCAATCAGTCTTGCCGCATCGCGCCAGCGGTCGGCAATCGGCGTTTTGAACAGAATATTCAGATCTGCTGGGGCGGTTAGCCAGGCGTTGTCGAGAATCTCTTGTTCCAGCTGGCCTTTATCCCAGGAGGCGTAACCCAACGCCACCAATACGTCAGACGGTTGTTTATCGGTGCCGAGCGTTTCAAGTACATCGCGGGAGGTGGTCATCACCGTGTTGTCTGAAATGCGAATACTGGAAGCAAAATTTGATGGTGGAGTATGCAAAATAAACCCGCGATCTTCAGCTAGCGGGCCACCGAGCATAACCGGTTTGTCCAGACGGATTGATTCATCACGCGGCTCCGGCGTGATCTTCAGCTTTTCCAGAATCCCTTCAATTTTGAGATTTTCCAGTGGCTTATTAATGATAATCCCCATTGCGCCATTGGTATTATGTTCGCAAATGTAGACCACGGAACGACGGAAAATCGGATCCTGGAGAGCAGGCATGGCAATAAGAAAGTGATGCTGTAAATTCATTGTCAGAGGTTCTGTTTCCTGGTTCAAAAAAGCAACAGCGCCCAGTATGCGTGGAAAGAAGGGCGCTGTCACTCAGAGTCTCAACGAGATCCCTCTCGTTAAACTGGGTTATTGCTGCTGTAAACGTGCTTCTATGGCATCCATTAACATTCCGGTGATCGAGACCGGAAACTCTGCTTCAATCTCACGAATACAGGTTGGGCTGGTGACGTTAATTTCAGTCAGACGGTCGCCGATAATATCCAGGCCAACAAAAATCAGTCCTTTTTCTTTCAGCGTCGGCCCAACCTGGCGGGCGATTTTCCAGTCACTTTCAGTTAGCGGACGAGGTTCGCCACGACCACCGGCAGCCAGATTGCCACGGGTTTCGCCACCCTGCGGAATACGTGCCAGACAGTACGGCACCGGCTCGCCATCGACGACCAGCACGCGCTTGTCGCCATCTTTAATGGCAGGCAGATAATTCTGCGCCATGCAGTAGCGCGTGCCGTGTTCAGTCAGGGTTTCGGCTATTACGCCGAGGTTCGGATCGCCTTCTTTCACCCGGAAAATAGACGCACCGCCCATACCGTCCAGCGGCTTAAGGATAATGTCGGTGTGTTTTTCCCAGAACGCCTTCAACTGTGCTTTATTGCGCGTGACCAGCGTTTCTGGTGTTAAGTCAGAGAACCAGGCGGTAAACAGTTTTTCGTTACAGTCGCGCAGGCTCTGCGGCTTGTTAACGATCAGCGTACCTTTCTCTTCGGCACGTTCCAGAATGTAAGTGGCGTAGATAAACTCGGTATCAAAGGGCGGATCTTTACGCATCAGGATCACGTCGAGATCGGCCAGTGGCAGATCTTGCTCCCCCGTAAACTCGTACCATTTATCGTAGTTTTGTTCAACGCTCAGAGTACGCGTATGAGCACGGGCTTCACCGTTAATCAAATAGAGATCGGCCATCTCCATATAGTGAAGTTCGTAACCACGACGTTGTGCTTCCAGCAACATAGCGAAGCTGGAATCTTTCTTGATGTTGATGTTTGCGATGGGATCCATCACGATGCCGAGCTTGATCATTATTCTTCTCCGTTAGCCCAAATCGCCAAATCGTACTTGTAGCGCGGTAATGGCGGTGAGCGCAGTTGTCTCTGTACGCAAAACGCGAGGTCCCAACAGGATATCAGTAAATTGATAGCGGGCAGTCATGGCAATTTCATCTGCCGATAAACCGCCTTCCGGGCCAATCAGCAGGCGGACGCGTTCAACCGGTAACGGCAACGTATTGATGCTGTTACTGGCGCGCGGGTGAAGATTCAGTTTCAGCCCTTCATCCTGCTCTGCACACCAGGCTTCCAGATCCATCGCTGGACGGATTTCCGGCACCCGGTTACGACCACACTGCTCACAGGCAGCAATTGCAATCTTCTGCCACTGCTGGAGCTTCTTGTTCAGACGTTCGCTATCCAGTTTAACGCCGCAGCGTTCAGAAAAAAGTGGCGTAATGAGGCTTACTCCAAGTTCGATCGATTTCTGGATAGTAAATTCCATTTTTTCACCGCGCGACATCACCTGACCGAGATGAATATGCAACGGGGATTCACGATCGTCGAGCTGACCTTCCAGCACTTTTACTTCGACACTTTTTTTGCTGGCGCTGGTAATTTCTGCGTCAAAGACCTGGTTGCTGCCGTCAAACAATTGCAACGCCTGTCCAGGTCCCATACGCAGCACACGTCCGATATGGTTGGCGGCATCTTCGCAAAGCGCGATGTGAGAGTTGCTGATAAGTGGTTCTGGATGATAAATGCGGGGGATACGCATGGTTAAAAATCCGCGTCGTCTCCCCACGCGGTTGTCCGCGTGGGGTAGGGGTTAACAAAAAGAATCCCGCTAGTGTAGGTTAGCTCTTTCGCGCCTGGCAAGCGCGTTGCACATACGGGTTATGATTGCCTTGCATCTTCGCAATACGTTCGTCGCGCTCGCACTCCCAGTCGGTCACCGGATACATCTTGTTCCAGGCGTTAAAAAGCTGCGTTTGTTGGCGTGAGAGAGTCAGGTTGTACTGGTCACGCATGTAGAAATAAGTTCGTGCAATGATGCCTCGCGTATGAGCGGGTGGTTCAGCCACTTTTTCTTTGAAATCCACCTTCATGGCACACTGCCCGTACTGCCCTTCGCCGCCGTTCCACTGACTATACATAAAATTGCCGCGATCGCCGTTCACTTCGCCTATTGCGGGCTGAAGGTTATGCATATCGCTTTCCATTTTGCGATAAACCGGATCTTTGGCGCAGTTTTTACGTCCGCCGTCTTGCCAGCACTGACGCTGGTGACCGAACTGCCAGGCAGGAACCACATGTTCCCACTCTACGCGGCTGGCGCGGTTTTCATTTTTGCGCACCTGGTATCCGCACGACTCCAGATCCACGATGCCTTTTTTACCCTGCCAGTTGATTTTACATCCGCAGTAAAATGTTCCCGGCACATCAGCGTAGACTTTTACCGCTGCTGTTTTCGCCTGGGAAAAACTATTGATGCCTTCGGCCAATGCAGGGCCGGAAAATGCTGCGCTCAGTACCACCGCAGCCACAGACAAATTACGGTACATCACTTACTCCGTGTTAAAACGAGCGAGCAACGTAGCGAAAGTTGTTTTGGTATGCAATCAGCCAGATCAGTAAAATTCCTGATAGTTCTACTGGTTATTGGGCAACCAGTTGTTCACCGCAGTGAACGCAGCGATAGACGGCCTCTCCACGCACCACGCGGTTATGGCGGCGCACGGTAAGCTGATGCTCCTGGCATTTACAGCGGTAAGGGAAGGTGTTGCGGCGCACGGATTGTAGCTCAAACTGATGCGTGCGGCGGGCGGGAACGTCCAGCACGCTTTCCATCATCCACTTCCATTCTTTGCCGTGCGGCGCCACACGACCGAAGTGTTTCCAGACCAACAGATGCGCCAGTTCGTGCGGCACCACTTCTTCTATAAAAGCCTCGCTGTTTTCCATCAGCAGCACCGGATTGAGGCGAATTTCATAGCTGTCCAGCCATGCTGTTCCGGCGGATGTACCACGCTGGGTGTACGAAATTTTTGGCTCCGGGTAATTACGCCCCAGCTTCAGGTTGGCCTGGGCGAGTTTTTCCCGCAGGCGACGCATAACGGCCTGTTGGATGGCGATAGGGAGACGGGAAGTTTTCATAGCGGCTGAGGATAAAGCGAAGAAAAGATGACTGCAAGAGGCGGCTTCCTCCGCGACGGGAGGAAGCCTGAGGAGATTAATCGTGAGCGCCGATTTCGCGCAGTTTACGACCTTTCATCAGATTACGTTCAATATGTTCCAGCGAAACGTGTTTGGTTTCCGGCACCAGCCACAGCGTCAGCAGGATAAACAGCACGTTCAGAGCCGCATACACCCAGAAGGTGTTGGCGTTGCCCAGCGTGTTGAGCATGGTCAGGAACGTTGCGCCGACGATCATGTTGGCAATCCAGTTGGTGGCGGTGGAGCAGGTGATGCCAAAATCGCGGCCTTTCAGCGGCTGAATTTCGGAGCACAGTACCCAAATCAGCGGACCGGCGCTCATCGCAAAACCGACAATAAACATCAGCAACATGGCGATAGCGAAATACTGCGCCGACGGTGAGTGAATACCGATATGCATCATTGTGCCGAGTACGCCCATGCCCGCAGCCATGACGAGGAAACCCAGCGTCAGCGTTGGTTTACGTCCCCAGCGGTCAACAAGGCCGATAGCGATAAAGGTGGCGAGTACGTTGGTCAGGCCGACAATCACTGTCCCCCACATTTGCTCTGTGGTGTTGGTATAACCCGCCAGTTCGAAGATTTTCGGCGCGTAATACATGATGACGTTCATGCCGGTGAACTGCTGCATCACCTGCAACAGTACGCCAAGGAACACCGCGCGGCGGAAGTTACTGTTCTCTTTAAACAGCGCCCAGCCACTCTGTTTAACCTGCAAACTTTCACGGATTTCATCCAGTTCGCGTTTCGCTTCCGCGCTGGTATCGCGCAGGCGCAGCAGCACGCGTTCGGCATCAACAAAGCGACGTTTGGCGGCAAACCAACGTGGGCTGTCTGGCAGGAAGAAGACACCAATCAGCAGCAGAATTGCCGGGATGATAATCACACCCAACATCCAGCGCCATGCGCCGGTGTAGCTGAAGGCGGTATCAGAAAGATAAGCACCGAGGATGCCGATGGTAATCATCAGCTGATACATCGAAATCATACTGCCGCGAATTTTTTCCGGTGCAATTTCAGAGAGGTAAAGCGGCGCGGTATAAGAGGCAACACCCACCGCCAGCCCCAGCAGAACGCGGGAAAGAATCAGCACTTCAACGTTCGGCGCAGCCGCAGAAAACAGCGAACCGGCAACAAACAGGATTGCGCCGATCATCAGGCTCTTTTTGCGCCCGAGTTTAAAAGAGAGCCAGCCACTGCCTACCGCACCGACTGCCGCACCAAACATCATGGAGCTTACGACCCATTCTTGCGTGTGCGAGGTTATCTGGAATTCATCTGCAATAAACGGCAATGCGCCAGCAATTACACCGATATCCAGGCCAAAGAGTAATCCCGCCAGAGCGGCAAGGAAGCAGACAAAAAACGTCATTGCCTTGTTTGACCGCCCCTGTTTTTTAGCGTCAGGCATGATGCCCTCCAATATGTTATTTTTTATTGTGAATTAAGATAGGTGAGTACGACGTAAAAAGATGTGAGGCAAATCACATCGGTGTAATCGCTTACACTAACATTTATCTTAGTTATGATTTAAGTGCATGAAAATAATTGAGTTATATCATCATAGATTAAACGCTGTTATCTGCAATTAAGACTTTACTGAAAAGAAATGTAACAGCTGTGAAAACTGAATAATATGGTGAAAATAGTATAAATATTTTGTTGGTGTGGTGGGTGTAATCGGTTTCAGTAGTGGTGATAATTTGCGGGTAAACGTGTTCAGCAACGGAATGTTGCTATCGTGTAGGCGGCTTTTTGCCGGATGCGGCGTGAACGGCTTATCCAGTCTACATGTAGCGATGGTTGCAGGCCTGATAAGCGTAGCGCATCAGGCATTTCTCTAGAAAAGAAAAGGCCAGCGCGAGGCTGGCCTTTGAAAGCAGGGATAAAAGATTATTTCAGACCGGCTGCATCGCGCAGCAGTTGCGCTTTGTCGGTTTTTTCCCATGGGAAATGTTCGCGACCAAAGTGACCGTATGCTGCGGTTTCTTTGTAGATCGGGTGCAGCAGATCCAGCATCTGAATCAGACCGTATGGACGCAGGTCGAAGAACTCACGTACCAGCAGGGTCAGCTGTTCAGAAGGTACTTTCTCAGTACCGAAAGTTTCGACCATGATGGAGGTCGGTTCTGCCACGCCGATCGCGTAGGAAACCTGAATTTCACAACGGTCGGCCAGACCTGCAGCAACGATGTTTTTCGCTACATAACGTGCCGCGTAGGCTGCGGAGCGGTCCACTTTTGATGGATCTTTACCAGAGAACGCACCGCCACCGTGGCGAGCCATGCCGCCGTAGGTATCAACGATGATTTTACGACCAGTCAGACCGCAGTCACCCATCGGGCCGCCGATAACAAAACGTCCGGTCGGGTTGATGAAGAATTTGGTTGCGGAAGTCAGCCATTCAGCGGGCAGAATCGGCTTGATGATCTCTTCCATCACCGCTTCTTGCAGGGATTTCTGGTCGATCTCTTCAGAATGCTGGGTGGAAAGCACTACAGCATCGATGCCGACGATTTTGCCGTCGTCATACTGGAAAGTCACCTGGCTTTTCGCGTCCGGGCGCAGCCACGGCAGAGTGCCGTTTTTACGCACTTCAGCCTGACGCTGTACCAAACGGTGTGCATAGGTGATTGGTGCTGGCATCAGCACGTCGGTTTCATTGGTCGCGTAGCCAAACATCAGACCCTGGTCACCCGCGCCCTGTTCCAGCGGATCGGCACGGTCAACGCCCTGGTTGATGTCAGGAGATTGTTTGCCGATGGCGCTCAGAACCGCACAGGAGTTAGCGTCAAAGCCCATGTCGGAATGCACATAGCCAATTTCGCGAACGGTGTTACGGGTGATCTCTTCGATGTCTACCCAGGCGCTGGTGGTGATTTCACCGCCAACTAAGACCATGCCGGTTTTTACGTAGGTTTCGCAAGCAACGCGTGCTTTCGGATCCTGTTCGAGGATCGCGTCTAAAACAGCATCAGAGATTTGGTCAGCAATTTTGTCAGGATGCCCTTCAGAGACGGACTCGGACGTAAAAAGGTGTTTTGCCATATTTAATATCACCAAAAGAGAATTTAGTTAGCTCAAACTGTTGTGTGGATTTTCTGTGGTAGCGGATCCTACCACGACTCTGCAGATTAAAAACACTGGCAGTCTGAGTGTTAATCAGTATGGATGGATTAACATCTGGACGGCTATTTTAGGTCACTTCTTCACCCAATTTCCACTTTTTTTTGAATCGTGTCTCATTCTGCTAAAAACGTAGCTGGAAATTTTTCCTGACAATGCTGGCATTCTGCGTATTTATCTTTTGCAATTTTCTGCCATTGTGGGGTATAAAACGCGGCGCGCGGCTTAAATAAAAAGCACACGACGTTTCTTTCGTGTTGCCACTTCCAGCCGGGTTGAAATCAGTGTTTTAGCTTGTTGGTTCGTCTTCGCAGGCGGCCGTGGAGGTGATACGAAATAATGAATCGTTGTCTGCTGCTTAATCTGTCGCACCGTTCTGGTGTAGATTCGTTCCCCGCATTCTGCATCTCTGCATTGCATACCTGCCGATGTTATACCCATCTCGGCGCTTCTCAGGATTCAAGAGCTGGCAACAGTTACTGAAGACTGAACAAGGGCGCTCTTGTAAAAAAACAAGAGTTTTCTCGTGGTTTCGCCGAACTGTCACACTTACGTTCGGTTATGTGTTTAATAATGTTATGAAAAAGAAACCGGTTGCGCAGTCGGAGCGTCAGCATACGCTGCTGGAAAATCCGTGTGCTTATGGGTTGTTATCGCAGTTTCAGGCTGCGATAGTGGTTAACTGTTTTACACTTAATAAAATAATTTGAGGTTCGCTATGTCTGACGACATGTCTATGAGTTTGCCTTCGTCAGCGGGCGAACACGGTGTACTACGCTCCATGCAGGAGGTTGCAATGAGCTCCCAGGAAGCCAGCAAGATGCTGCGTACTTACAATATTGCCTGGTGGGGCAATAACTACTATGACGTTAACGAGCTGGGTCACATCAGCGTGTGCCCGGACCCGGACGTCCCGGAAGCTCGCGTCGATCTCGCGCAGTTGGTGAAAACCCGCGAAGCGCAAGGGCAGCGCCTGCCAGCACTGTTCTGCTTCCCGCAGATCCTCCAGCACCGTTTGCGTTCCATTAATGCTGCGTTTAAACGTGCGCGGGAATCCTACGGTTATAACGGTGACTACTTCCTCGTTTATCCGATTAAAGTTAACCAGCATCGTCGCGTGATTGAATCCCTGATTCATTCAGGTGAACCGTTGGGACTGGAAGCAGGTTCAAAAGCCGAGTTGATGGCGGTGCTGGCTCATGCAGGCATGACCCGTAGCGTTATCGTCTGTAACGGTTATAAAGACCGCGAATATATCCGCCTGGCGCTGATTGGCGAGAAAATGGGCCATAAGGTCTATCTGGTTATTGAGAAAATGTCAGAAATCGCCATTGTGCTGGATGAAGCTGAACGCCTGAACGTTGTTCCGCGTCTGGGTGTGCGCGCGCGTCTGGCCTCACAAGGTTCTGGCAAATGGCAGTCTTCCGGCGGGGAAAAATCGAAGTTCGGTCTGGCGGCAACCCAGGTACTGCAACTGGTTGAAACGCTGCGTGAAGCCGGACGTCTCGACAGCCTGCAACTGCTGCACTTCCACCTCGGTTCGCAGATGGCGAATATTCGCGATATCGCTACCGGCGTTCGGGAATCTGCACGCTTCTATGTTGAGCTACACAAGCTCGGCGTCAATATTCAGTGCTTTGACGTCGGCGGCGGCCTGGGCGTGGATTATGAAGGCACTCGTTCACAGTCCGATTGTTCGGTGAACTATGGCCTCAATGAATACGCCAACAACATCATCTGGGCGATTGGCGATGCCTGTGAAGAAAATGGCCTGCCGCATCCGACGGTAATCACCGAATCGGGTCGTGCGGTGACTGCGCACCATACCGTGCTGGTGTCTAATATCATCGGCGTGGAACGTAACGAATACACGGTGCCGACCGCGCCCGCAGAAGATGCGCCGCGCGCACTGCAAAGCATGTGGGAAACCTGGCAGGAGATGCACGAACCGGGAACTCGCCGTTCTCTGCGTGAATGGTTACACGACAGCCAGATGGATCTGCACGATATTCATATCGGCTACTCTTCCGGCACCTTTAGCCTGCAAGAACGCGCATGGGCTGAGCAGCTTTATTTGAGCATGTGCCATGAAGTGCAGAAGCAACTGGATCCGCAAAACCGTGCTCATCGTCCGATTATCGATGAATTGCAGGAACGTATGGCGGACAAAATGTACGTCAACTTCTCGCTGTTCCAGTCAATGCCGGACGCATGGGGGATCGACCAGTTGTTCCCGGTTCTGCCACTGGAAGGGCTGGATCAAGTGCCGGAACGCCGTGCCGTATTGCTGGATATCACCTGTGACTCTGACGGTGCTATCGACCACTATATCGATGGTGACGGTATTGCCACGACAATGCCTATGCCGGAGTACGATCCAGAAAATCCGCCGATGCTCGGTTTCTTTATGGTCGGTGCCTATCAGGAGATCCTCGGCAACATGCACAACCTGTTTGGTGATACCGAAGCGGTAGATGTGTTTGTCTTCCCTGACGGTAGCGTAGAAGTGGAGCTGTCTGATGAAGGCGATACCGTTGCGGACATGTTGCAATATGTACAGCTCGATCCGAAAACGCTGTTAACCCAGTTCCGTGATCAAGTGAAGAAAACCGATCTGGATGCTGAGCTGCAACAACAGTTCCTGGAAGAGTTCGAGGCAGGGTTGTACGGATATACCTATCTTGAAGATGAATAATTAAGATTATTCCGCTGGCGGGTCGATTTATTTACGTAAATCGGCCCGCTTTCTTTTTATATATTCTTAAAAATAATTTGGCTGCTTTTCTTATTAAATAATCACCCTACAATCACTGCATTAATTAAATGCAGAGGGAACGGTTATGAAAAAATGGAAAGTACGTAGCGCGTTGGTGGCATTAATCGTGTTGTTGGCTGGTTGCTCAAGTAATGCGCAGTATAATAGCAGTGCATCGGGCAATGTCGGCACCGCCTGGGGTGGGGATGTGCATTCAACGGTTCAGGGCGTATCTGCTGAACGCGCCTGGCGCGATCCGGCAGAGATGATCGTTATTAATTATTCGACAAATACTCCTTCCGGCTACGACCGTGTTTATAGCATTCGTATTAACGAACTGGAATATGCTATTCGTGATGCGAATTTTAATTCTCTACCTATTACGCGAGTTTATGATTCATCAAATAATGAACCGCGATATATTGTTCATGCCAGAGTGGGGATGAATTATCAATTATATGTCCGTAACTACAGCCGAAACACCAATTACGAGATCGTTGCTACGGTTGATGGCCTGGATGTTCTGAATGGTAAACAAGGTTCGTTGAATAACAATGGCTATATTGTGAATGCCGGTGATTCGTTAGCGATTAAAGGATTCCGCAAAGATAAACATACCGAAGCGGCTTTTCAGTTCGTCAATGTTGCAGATTCCTACGCCGCCAATTCGGCGCAAGGCGATGTGCGTAATACCGGGGTGATCGGCTTTGCCGCCTTTGAATTGCAAGGCTCGGAGAAAAACGCGCTGCCGCCGTGCTCTGGACAAGCCTTTCCGGCAGACAACACTGGCTATGCGCCGCCACCGTGTCGTAAATAGCAACCTCGCTTGATGCCTCGCCCATTTAAGGCGATAATTAGCGCAAACTTGTGTTTCGCAAATCCAACCCTTCCTCGTCGGGCCTAACGACGCGGAAGGGTTTTTTTATATCGACTTTGTAAGAGGAGTCCATCCATGAGCACCTTAGGGCATCAATACGATAACTCACTGGTTTCCAACGCCTTTGGTTTTTTACGCCTGCCGATGAACTTCCAGCCGTATGACAGCGATGCTGACTGGGTCATTACCGGCGTACCGTTCGATATGGCCACTTCTGGTCGTGCGG
This sequence comes from Escherichia sp. Marseille-Q3837, assembly GCF_916618735.1. Classification (NCBI taxonomy): domain Bacteria; kingdom Pseudomonadati; phylum Pseudomonadota; class Gammaproteobacteria; order Enterobacterales; family Enterobacteriaceae; genus Escherichia; species Escherichia sp. Marseille-Q3837. Next base: position 1,806,817 of record NZ_CAKAKC010000001.1, read on the forward strand.
GTGGTCGTCACGGTCCGGCGGCTATCCGTCAGGTATCAACTAACCTGGCCTGGGAACACAACCGTTTCCCGTGGAATTTCGACATGCGCGAGCGCCTGAACGTCGTGGACTGCGGCGATCTGGTATATGCCTTCGGCGATGCTCGTGAGATGAGCGAGAAATTGCAGGCGCACGCCGAGAAACTGCTGGCTGCCGGTAAGCGTATGCTCTCCTTCGGTGGTGACCACTTTGTTACGCTGCCGCTGCTGCGCGCCCATGCAAAGCATTTCGGCAAAATGGCGCTGGTACACTTTGACGCCCACACCGATACCTATGCGAACGGTTGTGAATTTGACCACGGCACCATGTTCTATACCGCGCCGAAAGAAGGGCTGATCGACCCGAATCATTCCGTACAGATTGGTATTCGTACCGAGTTTGATAAAGACAACGGCTTTACCGTGCTGGACGCCTGCCAGGTGAACGATCGCAGCGTGGATGATGTTATCGCCCAGGTGAAACAGATTGTGGGTGATATGCCGGTTTATCTGACTTTTGATATCGACTGTCTTGATCCGGCATTCGCGCCAGGAACCGGTACGCCAGTGATTGGCGGCCTGACCTCCGATCGCGCCATTAAACTGGTACGCGGCCTGAAAGATCTCAACATTGTTGGGATGGACGTTGTGGAAGTGGCTCCGGCATACGATCAGTCGGAAATCACCGCTCTGGCAGCAGCGACGCTGGCGCTGGAGATGCTGTATATTCAGGCGGCGAAAAAGGGCGAGTAAGCGCCGGATAGGATGCGCACGGGGTAACAAATGTGCCATTAATGTCGGATGCGGCGTGAACGCCTTATCTGACCTACGTTCGGCACCCGTAGGCCGGATAAGATGCGTCAGCATCGCATCCGGCAATGCGCACGGGGTGACAAATGTGCCATTCGTGTCAGATGCGGCGTGAACGCCTTATCTGACCTACGTTCGGTACTACCGGACCTTACTTAATCCCATCCGCGCTCATACGATCGCGAATATGCTGGGCGCGTTCGGCGGATGCCGGATGGTCGTCAAACATTGAGCTTTGGCGACCTTCTTCCAGTTTCGCCAGTTTTTCAAAGCTGGTGGCGAGACCTGCCGGGCTGATGCCGCGTTGGCGCAACAAATCGTAGGAATAATCATCCGCTTCCGCTTCCTGGCGTTGAGAGAATTGCGAATTGACTAGCTTTTCGCCCAGGTCACCAAGTTGTGATTGCGATAAACTGCCGACAATCCCGCCCGCAGAGGCCGCAGCTACTCGCACGGCGTTTGTACCAAGTGCCACCTGCATCCCTTTCTTCACATGGCCTAACGCCACGTGCCCCATTTCGTGACCGATCACCGCTTCGACTTCGTTATCCGTCATCATATCCATCAGCCCGCTATAGACGCGGATACAGCCGTTGGCCATTGCAAAGGCGTTTACATCTTTCGCCATATACACTTTGTAATTCACCGGCTGACCGTTGATATTGTTGCCTAGCGCGTTGGCTATGGTGGTCAGACGCTTAGCATATTCACTATTGGCTGGCGCAATCGTCGCCTTGCTGTCCATCTCCTGACATGCCTGATCGCTCAGGGCTTTCACCTGGGCGTCACTCAAACTGTAAGCCTGAAAAGCTTCCGCTCCTGATGAGAGCAGTCCACTGGAGTCCATATTCTGGCAACCGGTCAGTACCGTTGCCACGCTCATTGCTACCAATAAGGCGCGAATTTTCATGTTTTCTCTTCCGCACAAGGTCAGGATTATTCTAAAAATGCGCCGTTTGCAGGTGAACCGACGCTCAGTCTCAGTATAAGGAAAAGCGCAGCGGACGGGCGAGCAGATTGCGCAACATGCGAGCATGATCCAGAGATTTCTGAAGCGGCAAAAGGATGTTCCATGTACATGACGCGCGGCTTGCGGTAAATTGTTGGCAAATTTTCCGGCGTAGCCCAAAACGCGCTGTCGTCAAGTCGTTAAGGGCGTGCCCTTCATCATCCGATCTGGAGTCAAAATGTCCTCACGTAAAGAGCTTGCCAATGCTATTCGTGCGCTGAGCATGGACGCAGTACAGAAAGCCAAATCCGGTCACCCGGGCGCCCCGATGGGTATGGCTGACATTGCCGAAGTCCTGTGGCGTGATTTCCTGAAACACAACCCGCAGAATCCGTCCTGGGCTGACCGTGACCGCTTTGTGCTGTCCAACGGCCACGGCTCCATGCTGATTTACAGCCTGCTGCACCTCACTGGTTACGATCTGCCGATGGAAGAACTGAAAAACTTCCGTCAGCTGCACTCCAAAACTCCGGGCCACCCGGAAGTGGGCTACACCGCAGGTGTAGAAACCACCACTGGTCCGCTGGGGCAGGGTATTGCGAACGCAGTCGGTATGGCGATTGCAGAAAAAACGCTGGCGGCGCAGTTTAACCGTCCGGGTCACGACATTGTCGACCACTACACCTACGCCTTCATGGGCGATGGCTGCATGATGGAAGGCATTTCCCACGAAGTTTGCTCTCTGGCGGGCACGCTGAAGCTGGGCAAACTGATTGCGTTCTACGATGACAACGGGATTTCTATCGATGGTCACGTTGAAGGTTGGTTCACCGACGATACCGCAATGCGTTTCGAAGCCTACGGCTGGCACGTTATTCGTGATATCGACGGTCATGACGCGGCATCTATCAAACGCGCAGTAGAAGAAGCGCGTGCAGTGACTGACAAACCGTCCCTGCTGATGTGCAAAACCATCATCGGTTTCGGTTCGCCGAACAAAGCCGGTACGCACGACTCCCACGGTGCGCCGCTGGGTGACGCTGAAATTGCCCTGACCCGCGAGCAACTGGGCTGGAAATATGCACCGTTCGAAATCCCGTCTGAAATCTATGCTCAGTGGGATGCGAAAGAAGCAGGCCAGGCGAAAGAATCCGCATGGAACGAGAAATTCGCTGCTTATGCGAAAGCTTATCCGCAGGAAGCCGCTGAATTTACCCGTCGTATGAAAGGCGAAATGCCGTCTGACTTCGACGCGAAAGCGAAAGAGTTTATCGCGAAGTTGCAGGCTAATCCGGCGAAAATCGCCAGCCGTAAAGCGTCTCAGAATGCCATCGAAGCGTTCGGTCCGCTGTTGCCGGAATTCCTCGGCGGCTCCGCTGACCTGGCTCCGTCTAACCTGACCTTGTGGTCTGGTTCTAAAGCAATCAACGAAGATGCTGCCGGTAACTACATCCACTACGGTGTTCGCGAGTTCGGTATGACCGCGATTGCTAACGGTATCTCCCTGCATGGCGGCTTCCTGCCGTACACCTCCACCTTCCTGATGTTCGTAGAATACGCACGTAATGCGGTACGTATGGCTGCGCTGATGAAACAGCGTCAGGTGATGGTTTACACCCACGACTCCATCGGTCTGGGCGAAGATGGCCCAACTCACCAGCCGGTTGAGCAGGTTGCTTCTCTGCGCGTGACCCCGAACATGTCTACATGGCGTCCGTGTGACCAGGTTGAATCCGCTGTAGCGTGGAAATACGGCGTTGAGCGTCAGGACGGCCCGACCGCACTGATCCTCTCCCGTCAGAACCTGGCGCAGCAGGAACGTACTGAAGAGCAGCTGGCAAACATCGCGCGCGGTGGTTATGTGCTGAAAGACTGTGCCGGTCAGCCGGAACTGATCTTTATTGCTACCGGTTCTGAAGTTGAGCTGGCTGTTGCCGCTTACGAAAAACTGACTGCCGAAGGCGTGAAAGCGCGCGTGGTTTCCATGCCGTCTACCGACGCATTCGACAAGCAGGACGCTGCTTACCGTGAATCCGTACTGCCGAAAGCGGTTACTGCACGCGTTGCAGTAGAAGCGGGTATTGCTGACTACTGGTACAAGTATGTTGGTCTGAACGGTGCTATCGTCGGCATGACCACCTTCGGTGAATCTGCACCGGCAGAGCAACTGTTTGAAGAGTTCGGCTTCACCGTTGAAAACGTGGTAGCGAAAGCAAAAGAACTGCTGTAATCGGTAAGATGCTTTGTGAGAAGGGTCGCGAAAGCAGCCCTTCATATTGTTGGCAAAGTGCGTGTTGTTCCTACCGGATGCGGCGTGAACGCCTTATTCGGCCTACAAAATCATGCAAATTCAATAAATTGCAGGGACTGTGTAGGCCTGATAAGCGTAGCGCATCAGGCAGTTTAGCCTTTGCCATCAGTCTCAAGAGCCGCAAACGCGGCTCTTTTTACTTGGTCGAGATAAACGGAACGGTACTGCCGGGGTTCATGGTATCGGGTAATTTGCCATCCCAACGCTCAGCAGTGGTAAGGGCACAAGACTGGGATTGTCCCGCAGAGCTTCACCCCGCAGGCGAATAGTTTCGGCTTCAGCCGCACCTCTTACGCAATAGTCTCCGCTTTCATTCGATCTTCAATCGACTTCTCATAAGCGTCAGAAATTGAGCAAAGCAAGGAATATGCCCCCCTGATGTGAGGATAACAGTCAATCTCGAACAATTAAGAATCTATAAAGAAGGGGCTGTAAGATTTAATTTTATCTGTTTCCGGACTTTCAAGCTATAAATGGTGAACATGATCACAAACACAACAATCATAAATTTGTCTTATTTGCAATCCAACTCACAAACAGAAAGTTGACTTTATAATTGTTAATCGCAACTTATTGTTATTTATGGTTTGTTTATTTTTCCTCTTCTGGTGGTTCGCCTTTTTAGCCCAATTGCTTTCAATTTTTTGCGCGCGTATTTTATTTTCACCGACAGTCGGTACTCTAAAAATAGGGATAATTTATGCGGCTTATTGATTATTTTCCAGAATCATCAATCTCAGTGATACATGCAGCTAAAGAATGGCAGGAGGCTATTGATTTTTCGATGGCATCATTATTAACAAAAAATTATATCAACGAGAATTACATTCAGGCTATTAAAGATTCCACCATTAACAACGGATCTTATTATATTCTCGCAGCAGGCGTAGCAATGCCTCATGCGCGACCAGAATGTGGGGCGCTCAAAACCGGAATGTCTTTGACGTTACTTAAACAAGGTGTTTATTTTCCTGGGAATGACGAACCGATTAAATTACTCATCGGGCTTTCTGCTGCCGATGCCGATTCGCACATTGGCGCTATTCAGGCGTTAAGTGAACTACTGTGCGAAGAAGAAATACTTGAACAACTCTTAACAGCATCATCAGAAAAACAATTAGCGGACATTATCAGCCGCGAATAATAACTCTCTCCTCTACAGGATAATATTATGGAAAACAAGTCTGCTCGTGCAAAGGTTCAGGCTTTTGGGGGCTTTTTGACCGCTATGGTCATTCCCAATATCGGTGCTTTTATTGCCTGGGGTTTTATTACTGCATTATTTATTCCTACCGGCTGGCTGCCTAACGAACATTTCGCCAAAATTGTCGGCCCAATGATTACCTATTTATTACCGGTGATGATTGGTTCTACCGGTGGTCACCTGGTCGGCGGTAAACGCGGTGCGGTGATGGGGGGAATAGGGACGATTGGCGTAATTGTGGGTGCTGAAATCCCCATGTTCCTGGGTTCGATGATTATGGGACCGCTTGGCGGCCTGATGATTAAATATATCGATAAGGCACTGGAAAAACGCATCCCCGCTGGTTTTGAGATGGTTATCAATAACTTCTCATTAGGTATCGCCGGGATGGCTCTCTGCCTGCTAGGTTTTGAAGTTATCGGTCCAGCGGTGTTAATTGCCAATACTTTCGTCAAAGAGTGTATTGAGGCGCTGGTACATGCGGGATATCTGCCTCTGCTGTCTGTTATCAATGAACCTGCGAAAGTGCTTTTCCTCAATAACGCGATAGATCAGGGCGTCTATTACCCGTTGGGGATGCAACAGGCTTCGGTTAACGGCAAATCCATCTTCTTTATGGTGGCGTCGAATCCGGGGCCTGGCTTAGGACTGCTGCTGGCGTTTACCTTGTTTGGTAAAGGGATGAGTAAACGTTCTGCGCCTGGTGCGATGATTATTCACTTCCTCGGTGGCATCCACGAACTGTATTTCCCGTATGTGCTGATGAAGCCGCTGACCATTATCGCCATGATTGCGGGCGGTATGTCTGGAACCTGGATGTTTAATTTGCTGGACGGTGGTCTGGTGGCAGGCCCAAGTCCGGGGTCTATCTTTGCCTACCTGGCACTGACGCCGAAAGGTTCGTTCCTGGCGACAATCGCCGGTGTTACGCTCGGTACTCTGGTGTCCTTTGCCATCACTTCCCTGATACTGAAGATGGAAAAAATGGTGGAAACGGAGAGCGAAGATGAGTTTGCTCAGTCAGCCAATGCGGTTAAAGCGATGAAACAAGAAGGTGCATTCTCGTTATGCCGGGTTAAGCGTATTGCCTTTGTTTGCGATGCGGGGATGGGCTCCAGCGCGATGGGCGCAACCACCTTCCGTAAGCGCCTGGAAAAAGCGGGGCTGGCAATAGAAGTAAAACATTACGCGATAGAAAACGTGCCTGCGGATGCCGATATTGTGGTCACACACGCCAGTCTGGAAGGGCGCGTGAAACGTGTGACGGACAAACCACTGATATTGATTAATAACTACATTGGTGATCCAAAACTCGACACCTTATTTAATCAATTAACCGCCGAACATAAACACTGATTACAGAGATAAAAATGAAAACCAAAGTTGCTGCTATTTATGGCAAGCGGGACGTCCGTCTGCGCGAATTTGAACTGCCCGAAATTACCGATAATGAACTGTTAGTGAGTGTAATTTCTGACAGCGTCTGTTTATCGACCTGGAAAGCGGCGTTACTCGGTAGTGAACATAAACGCGTACCCGACGATTTAGAAAATCATCCGGTCATTACCGGGCATGAATGTGCCGGGGTTATTGTCGAAGTGGGTAAAAATCTCACTGGCAAATATAAAAAAGGCCAGCGTTTTGTATTGCAACCGGCAATGGGATTACCCAGTGGATATTCAGCCGGATACAGCTACGAATATTTCGGCGGTAATGCCACCTATATGATTATTCCCGAAATCGCCATTAACCTGGGCTGTGTATTACCTTATCACGGTTCTTATTTTGCTGCGGCGTCGCTCGCGGAGCCGATGTGTTGCATAATTGGCGCTTATCATGCCAATTATCACACCACGCAATATGTTTATGAGCACCGCATGGGCGTCAAACCTGGCGGCAATATTGCGCTGCTGGCCTGTGCTGGCCCGATGGGAATTGGCGCTATCGATTACGCCATTAACGGCGTCATACAACCGTCGCGGGTAGTGGTGGTCGATATCGACGAAAAACGCCTGGCACAGGTGCAGAAGTTGCTGCCGGTAGAACTGGCGGCCAGTAAAGGCATTGAGCTGGTGTATGTGAATACCAAAGGGATGAGCGATCCAGTCCAGACGCTGCGGACGCTGACAGGAGATGCCGGGTTCGATGACGTGTTTGTCTATGCAGCGGTGCCTTCGGTCGTTGAGATGGCTGATGAGTTGCTGGCAGAAGACGGCTGCCTGAACTTCTTTGCCGGCCCGACGGATAAAAACTTCAAAGTGCCGTTTAACTTCTACAACGTCCATTACAACAGCACGCACGTCGTCGGTACATCTGGCGGTTCAACGGACGACATGAAAGAGGCGATTGCCCTTAGCGCCACGGGGCAGTTGCAACCGTCGTTTATGGTGACCCATATTGGTGGGCTGGATGCGGTGCCAGAAACCGTGCTCAATCTGCCGGATATCCCCGGCGGTAAAAAACTCATTTATAACGGCGTCACCATGCCGCTCACTGCCATTGCCGATTTTGCCGAAAAAGGCAAAACCGATCCGCTGTTTAAAGAGCTGGCGCGGCTGGTTGAGGAAACGCACGGCATCTGGAATGAACAGGCCGAGAAATATCTGCTGGCGCAATTTGGCGTTGATATCGGGGAGGCCGCGCAATGATGTCCCTGGCGTGGCCATTATTTCGCGTTACGGAACAGGCAGCGTTGGCTGCCTGGCCGCAAACCGGATGTGGCGATAAAAATAAAATTGATGGCCTGGCGGTCACTGCGATGCGCCAGGCATTAAACGACGTCGCTTTTCGTGGGCGAGTGGTTATCGGCGAGGGGGAAATTGACCATGCGCCGATGCTGTGGATTGGCGAAGAGGTGGGCAAAGGCGATGGGCCAGAAGTCGATATCGCGGTTGACCCGATTGAAGGCACGCGGATGGTGGCGATGGGGCAGAGCAATGCGCTGGCGGTCATGGCCTTCGCCCCACGAGACAGCTTGCTTCACGCGCCCGATATGTATATGAAAAAACTGGTCGTTAATCGACTGGCTGCCGGGGCAATCGATCTGTCTTTGCCCCTTACAGAAAACTTGCGCAATGTGGCGAAAGCGTTAGGTAAACCACTGGATCGGTTACGTATGGTTACGCTTGATAAACCGCGCCTGAGTGCCGCGATTGAGGAAGCGACGCAGCTTGGCGTGAAGGTTTTTGCTCTGCCGGATGGCGATGTCGCCGCCAGTGTACTGACCTGCTGGCAGGATAATCCTTACGACGTGATGTACACCATCGGCGGCGCGCCGGAAGGCGTTATCTCTGCCTGTGCTGTTAAAGCGTTAGGCGGGGATATGCAGGCGGAATTAATCGATTTTTGCCAGGCCAAAGGTGACTACACAGAAAATCGGCAAATTGCAGAGCAGGAGCGCAAGCGTTGTAAGGAAATGGGGGTTGACGTTAACCGTGTGTACTCACTCGACGAACTGGTGAGGGGGAAAGATATCCTCTTTAGCGCCACAGGCGTCACGGGCGGAGAGCTGGTGAACGGTATACAACAGACGGCGAATGGAGTGCGGACGCAGACATTACTGATCGGCGGCGCGGACCAAACGTGTAATATAATTGATTCCCTGCATTGATGGTGATCTATCGGAAGACGAATGGCGACGCTGACAGAAGATGATGTGCTTGAGCAACTGGACGCACAGGACAATTTATATTCATTTATGAAAACTGCGCATTCTATTTTGCTCCAGGGAATACGCCAGTTTCTGCCGTCGCTATTTGTCGATAACGATGAAGAGATCGTCGAATATGCAGTGAAACCGTTACTCGCCCAAAGCGGCCCGCTTGACGATATTGATGTTGCGCTGCGTTTGATTTATGCGCTGGGGAAAATGGATAAATGGCTGTACGCCGATATCACGCATTTTTCCCAGTTCTGGCATTACCTGAACGAACAGGATGAAACGCCCGGATTTACCGATGACATGACCTGGGATTTTATCAGCAACGTCAATAGCATAACCCGCAATGCGACGCTCTATGACGCGTTGAAAGCGATGAAGTTCGCCGATTTCGCCGTCTGGTCAGAGGTGCGTTTTAGCGGGATGGTCAAAACGGCGCTGACGCTGGCAGTAACGACCACCTTAAAGGAATTAACGCCGTGAAAATTGAATTAACGGTGAATGGGCTGAAGGTACAGGCGCAGTACCATGATGATGAGATAAAAAATGTACATAAACCGTTGCTGCGCATGTTGGCGGCCTTACAGACGGTAAATCCACAGCGGCGTGCGGTGGTATTTCTTTGCGCTCCGCCGGGGACGGGTAAATCTACCCTAACCACCTTCTGGGAATATCTCGCGCAACAAGACCCGGAACTACCCGCTATTCAGACGCTCCCGATGGATGGTTTTCACCATTACAACATCTGGCTGGATGAGCATCAGCTTCGCTCTTATAAAGGCGCACCGCAGACGTTCGACGTGGCGAAACTGGCGGAAAATCTGCGCCGGGCAGTGGAAGGGGATTGTACGTGGCCGCAGTACGATCGACAAAAGCATGATCCCATAGAAGATGCATTACACGTTACTGCACCGATCATTATCGTAGAAGGAAATTGGCTGTTATTGGATGACGAGAAATGGCGCATACTTGCGCAATTTTGTGATTTCTCGATCTTTATCAACGCGCCCGCAGCTGCGTTACGGGAACGGCTGGTGGGGCGCAAGCTGGCGGGAGGGTTATCGCTGGCAGACGCTGAAGCCTTTTATGAACGTACCGACGGCCCAAATGTTCGCCGGGTGCTTGAACAGAGTCTGCCCGCAAATTTGACCTTAATGATGACGGCTAGCGGCGAATATCGTCTGGCAGATTGACCTCTTTCACAGTGCCGTCTTCCAGACGGATAACACGGGAAAAATGACGCCGGGTAAATGCGGCGTCATGACTGATTGCCACGACACTCGCGCCTCGTTGGCGGCATTTTTCCAGCCAGCACTCAAACACGCTCAGCCAGTTTTCGTCAAAATCCCGACTGGGTTCATCCAGCAACAACAGTGACGGGGCGAGAGCTTCCAGACTGGCGACGGCGACCATCCGTCGCTGTGCGCTATGCAGGTCTAACGGATGCGCGCTGGCAACGTCTGCTAACTGACAACATTGCAGGGCGTATTCGGTGCGTTTTGCGATGTCTGCGGGTGAGAATTTTTGTAATTTCAGACCAAAGGCGACCTCTTCGGCGACGGTGCTATGAAACAACTGGTTTTCCGCTTCCTGAAACAGTACGCCAATTTTTGCCGCGCGCTGGCGGTTCTTAAGCGTATGTAATGCCTGTTGTTGCAATATTACTGTACCGGAAGATGGGGGAAGAAGACCCGCCATGATGCGTAACAGTGTCGATTTTCCCGCGCCGTTGTCGCCGGTCAGCGCCAGCCATTCACCTTGTTTAAGTTGCAGCGAAATGTCGCAAAGACAATCTGTTGCCGCGCCAGGCCAGCGATAAGTCACCTGATTTAACGTTAACATAATGGCTGGAGTACTCCGTCATGTAACCACCAGGAATGCTGGCAATAGTTCAGAAAAGGTGTGGGATGACGTTCAAACAGAATAACCAGCGAACCGCATTTCATCGCCCAGTGCTGCAAACGCTGCAACAGAATTTCGCTGGCTTGTGATGTCAGGCGGCTAAAGGCTTCATCAAGAATTAATAGTTTTGGTTGCATAGCGATGGCACAGGCGATAACCACGCGTTGGGTTTCTCCACCGGAGAGTGTTGCCGGATGGCGATGACGCAACGGCTGGCACTCGGTCAGGGTCAGGGCAGCGTCAATGCGCGCCATAACCTTTGCTTCATCAAGACACAGATTTTCTGGCCCAAAGGCAACCTCTTCTTCCACGCTAAAGGTACAGCCGGAAAGCTGCAAATAGGGAGATTGCTGGACGAGTTGAATGGTAGCGGCTTGTTCGCTTAGCGAGAGTTGCCCAATGGGCGTATTGAGGAGCATTCCCGTGCCAGCGATGTCACCCGGCAGGAAGTCCGGATACCAACCCGCCATCAGTTGCGCCAGCGTGCTTTTGCCGCTGCCGTTGTCTCCAAAGATGGCGACCATCCCCGGGTTGTCATAGTGAAAGTCATAACAGAATGGAGAGTGCGTTGAGTGCGTCGGGCAATAGCGAAACTGTTCTAACGTAACCATAGCCACACTCCCGGTTCTGCCAGCATCAGCAATATCATGGTGTAACGAGCCACTTTTTGTAATTTACTGTCAGGTGGTGCCCATAGCGTAGTGCGCCGGTTATGTAAGCGAAATGCCCGCATATCCAGCGCCGCACCACGGATCGCCAGATCGTTAAGCGCATTATGGGTTAATGGTATGATTAACGCCGGCATCGCACATAAGCGTTGATACCAGCTTTCATCCAGCGGCACGCCACGCGCACGCTGTGCTTCATGAATAATCGCTAATTGCCGTTTTAACTGCTCAACGACCAGCAGCGATCCGGCAAACAGATAAGCGACGCCCGGCGGCAGGCGAGAAGCAAACAAAGCGCGGATAAATCGTTGCACGGGGACGTACTGCATCCACAACTGCGAAGTGGAAACAATCGCCAGAATGCGCAGCCAGAGCGTAATAGCAAATGCCCAACGTTCTGGATTGCGCGGTGTTCCGCTTATCCATTCTGTCAGCCAGCCACCGTGCACCAGCCACAGGCCGCCCCCCAGCGAAAACATCAGCCAGGCGACATATTTTGCTCGCCACCGCGTGGCCTTTAACGCAATAAGGCAGAGAAAGGTCGCCGCGCTATAGACTGGCAAAATGGTCTGCGCGGGCAGGATTAGCGTGGTGCAGGCTGCCAGCGCCCACAGCGTTAATGAGGTAAACGGATGCATTTAGCGCACGGCAGCCATTGCCGGAAAATGACGCGTGGTGCGAATCGGCAGCTGGCGCAGTAAAAGCCAGACAATCACCGCTGTAAGAATTTTATCGACCAGGTTTGCGCCTATCACCGTAATCGCCACCGACTCCACCAGGTTTTGCCCCATAGAGTGCATCCAGGCAACGAACAAATCAGCTCCGCTACCGGTGACACCGCCGAACAGCGCAGTACGCAGCGGTACAGCAACGACTGTGACCGCAAGCGTAATAATCACGCCGCTGACAACGACTTTCGGCAGGGTGCGAAACCAACCCGCTCGCGCCAGCCAACCGGCGACCAGGCCGATGACCATCGCGACGGGCGCAAATGCGGCGGCGATCGGGTCGGTCAGCAATCCCCAGAGTAAATTGGTCAGTAAGCCGGTCAGCATCCCGATCACCGGACCAAGCAGTGCCGCGCTAATAAGTGTGCCGATGGAGTCGAGAAATATAGGTAATTTGACCATGCTGGCCAGTTGCCCGCCGATCATATTGATAGCGATAGAGATAACGATCAGCACCAGGGCCTGGCTGGAAAAGCGGCGACGCGCCATAAGAAAACCTCTCTGAAAATAGTTATTTAATGGGGGAAATATGCAACTCATCGTAACCAGAAAGCGCGCAAGGCTGGCGGCTAAACGCCAGTTCCTCAAGGCAGCCGATCACCAGTTCAAGCGTGGTGCGCACGGTACAGCCGGGCATCATATGACCGCCGAGCATCGCTCCGTGTTGGTCGGAAACGCAGAGATGAAGATGTTCGCCTGTCTGTTCCAGCGTGCCGTTCAGTGCGATGACTTCAAACTTACCGCTTAGAAGGGGGGTGTTTTCTTGCCCGGCATAGCGCAAAGCGACATCAGTCAGGCTGCCGGTACAACCTGCAATCCACGCGGCGTGGAGTTGTTGTTGCTGCGTGAAGGCGCGCAATTGGGAGAGAACTTCCTGCCCGGGGAGCAGGCGCAGCGCGTAAAAGCGTGCGGAGGAAGAATATGGGTAGGGCAATGTCATCATTGGAGTACTCCGAAACTCGGACGTATTGCGGATAATATCGACGCTGCATCAGTCATATTCTGATATAAGTCAGGGTTTGTGACGGCACAACGAAAAGATTTTGCTACGCTTATTCGTGATTCTGCAAAGTGGAATAAATTCCACAGGGGCGGGGCTGAAAACGTGACGTAAGTCAGATAATTGTCTTCTTTGACTGGACAATCATTCCTTTTATTCCACGTTTCGCTTATCCTAGCTGAAGCGTTTCAGTCGATTAAATGTTCGACAATTAACCAATCAGTCGCAGTTTGCGACAGGTAAGGTTTCCCCGGACGATTTGCTGGATTACTCTGTCTGGCAAATTTGCTCAGGGAAAACCTTGCAGGAGATCTATGACCGTACGCGTAGCGATAAATGGCTTCGGTCGCATCGGGCGTAATGTGGTTCGTGCTTTGTATGAATCCGGACGTCGGGCGGAAATTACCGTGGTGGCAATCAACGAACTGGCGGATGCTGCGGGCATGGCGCATTTGTTGAAATATGACACCAGCCATGGCCGTTTTGCATGGGAAGTACGTCAGGAACGCGATCAACTTTTTGTTGGTGATGACGCCATCCGCGTATTGCATGAACGTTCACTGCAATCGCTCCCCTGGCGCGAACTTGGTGTCGATGTGGTTCTCGACTGCACCGGCGTATATGGCACCCGCGAGCATGGCGAAGCGCATATTGCCGCCGGAGCCAAAAAAGTGCTCTTTTCACATCCTGGCAGTAACGATCTCGACGCGACCGTTGTTTACGGCGTCAATCAGGATCAACTTCGTGCGGAACATCGCATCGTTTCTAACGCTTCCTGTACCACGAATTGCATAATTCCCGTCATCAAATTGTTAGATGATGCGTACGGTATTGAGTCCGGCACAGTGACCACAATTCACTCCGCCATGCACGATCAACAGGTTATTGATGCATACCATCCTGACCTGCGTCGCACCCGGGCAGCCAGCCAGTCGATCATTCCGGTCGATACCAAACTGGCCGCCGGTATCACACGATTTTTTCCGCAATTTAACGATCGCTTTGAAGCGATTGCGGTACGTGTGCCAACCATAAATGTGACGGCAATCGATTTAAGCGTGACGGTGAAGAAACCTGTAAAAACCAATGAAGTCAACCTGTTGCTGCAAAAAGCAGCACAAGGTGCATTTCATGGTATAGTTGACTATACGGAATTGCCGTTGGTCTCTGTAGATTTTAACCACGATCCGCACAGTGCCATTGTCGATGGTACTCAAACCCGGGTCAGTGGCGCACACCTGATCAAAACGTTGGTCTGGTGCGATAACGAATGGGGCTTTGCTAACCGAATGCTCGACACGACGTTAGCTATGGCTACTGTTGCTTTCAGGTAAGACGCAAGCAGCGTCTGCAAAACTTTTAGAATCAACGAGAGGATTCACCATGTCTGTAATTAAGATGACCGATCTGGATCTTGCTGGGAAACGTGTATTTATCCGTGCGGATCTGAACGTACCAGTAAAAGACGGGAAAGTAACCAGCGACGCACGTATCCGTGCTTCTCTGCCGACCATCGAACTGGCTCTGAAACAAGGCGCTAAAGTGATGGTAACTTCCCACCTGGGTCGTCCTACCGAAGGCGAGTACAACGAAGAATTCTCTCTGCTGCCGGTTGTTAACTACCTGAAAGACAAACTGTCTAACCCGGTTCGTCTGGTTAAAGATTACCTCGACGGTGTTGATGTTGCTGAAGGTGAACTGGTTGTTCTGGAAAACGTTCGCTTCAACAAAGGCGAGAAGAAAGACGACGAAACCCTGTCCAAAAAATACGCTGCACTGTGCGACGTATTCGTAATGGACGCATTCGGTACTGCTCACCGCGCGCAAGCTTCTACTCACGGTATCGGTAAATTCGCTGACGTTGCGTGCGCAGGTCCGCTGCTGGCGGCTGAACTGGACGCGCTGGGTAAAGCACTGAAAGAACCAGCTCGCCCGATGGTGGCTATCGTTGGTGGTTCTAAAGTATCTACCAAACTGACCGTTCTGGACTCCCTGTCTAAAATCGCTGACCAGCTGATTGTTGGTGGTGGTATCGCTAACACCTTTATCGCGGCACAAGGCCACGATGTGGGTAAATCCCTATACGAAGCTGACCTGGTTGACGAAGCTAAACGTCTGCTGACCACCTGCAACATCCCGGTTCCGTCTGATGTTCGCGTAGCGACTGAGTTCTCTGAAACCGCACCGGCTACCCTGAAGTCTGTTAACGATGTGAAAGCTGACGAGCAGATCCTGGATATCGGTGATGCTTCCGCTCAGGAACTGGCTGAAATCCTGAAGAATGCGAAAACCATTCTGTGGAACGGTCCGGTTGGCGTGTTCGAATTCCCGAACTTCCGTAAAGGTACTGAAATCGTGGCTAACGCTATCGCAGACAGCGAAGCGTTCTCCATCGCTGGCGGCGGCGACACTCTGGCAGCAATCGACCTGTTCGGCATTGCTGACAAAATCTCCTACATCTCCACTGGCGGCGGCGCATTCCTCGAATTCGTGGAAGGTAAAGTACTGCCTGCAGTAGCGATGCTCGAAGAGCGCGCTAAGAAGTAAAAAATCACAGGGCAGGGAAACCTGCCCTTGTTTCAGCGCGCTTTTAGAGCACGCATTTTTTCATACTCTAAATAATTCGAGTTGCAGGAAGGCGACAAGAGAGTGAATCCCCAGGAGCTTACATAAGTAAGTGACTGGGGTGAGCGAACGCAGACGCAGCACATGCAACTTGAAGTATGACGAGTATAAGGCCCGACGATACAGGACAAGAGACATGTCTAAGATTTTTGATTTCGTAAAACCTGGCGTAATCACTGGTGATGACGTACAGAAAGTTTTCCAGGTAGCAAAAGAAAACAACTTCGCACTGCCAGCAGTAAACTGCGTCGGTACTGACTCCATCAACGCCGTACTGGAAACCGCTGCTAAAGTTAAAGCGCCGGTTATCGTTCAGTTCTCCAACGGTGGTGCTTCCTTTATCGCTGGTAAAGGCGTGAAATCTGACGTTCCGCAGGGTGCTGCTATCCTGGGCGCGATCTCTGGTGCGCATCACGTTCACCAGATGGCTGAACATTATGGTGTTCCGGTTATCCTGCACACCGACCACTGCGCGAAGAAACTGCTGCCGTGGATCGACGGTCTGCTGGACGCGGGTGAAAAACACTTCGCAGCTACCGGCAAGCCGCTGTTCTCTTCTCACATGATCGACCTGTCTGAAGAATCTCTGCAAGAGAACATCGAAATCTGCTCTAAATACCTGGAGCGCATGTCCAAAATCGGCATGACTCTGGAAATCGAACTGGGTTGCACCGGTGGTGAAGAAGATGGCGTGGACAACAGCCACATGGACGCTTCTGCACTGTACACCCAGCCAGAAGACGTTGATTACGCATACACCGAGCTGAGCAAAATCAGCCCGCGTTTCACCATCGCAGCGTCCTTCGGTAACGTACACGGTGTTTACAAGCCGGGTAACGTGGTTCTGACTCCGACCATCCTGCGTGATTCTCAGGAATATGTTTCTAAGAAACACAACCTGCCGCACAACAGCCTGAACTTCGTATTCCACGGTGGTTCCGGTTCTACTGCTCAGGAAATCAAAGACTCCGTAAGCTACGGCGTAGTGAAAATGAACATCGATACCGATACCCAATGGGCAACCTGGGAAGGCGTTCTGAACTACTACAAAGCGAACGAAGCTTATCTGCAGGGTCAGCTGGGTAACCCGAAAGGCGAAGATCAGCCGAACAAGAAATACTACGATCCGCGCGTATGGCTGCGTGCCGGTCAGACTTCGATGATCGCTCGTCTGGAAAAAGCATTCAAGGAACTGAACGCGATCGACGTTCTGTAAGATATTCCTTTCTGCTTATCTCAAGACCCGCTCTGCGGGTCTTTTTTTTCGCCAAAAGCAAGGTGATGGACAGGAGAAATCTGTGATCTATTTGGCAAAGTTATGCTTTATTGTTTACCCTTGTCAGACTGCCCGTCATAAGGCAGCGGAGTGTATTTCTCCATTTTGAGTCAGTTAAAAAGGAATATTGAATGGAAGATTTGAATGTTGTCGATAGCATACACGGTGCAGGTTCGTGGTTGGTGAACAACCAGGCGCTGTTGCTGAGTTATGCTGTAAACATCGTGGCGGCTCTCGCGATCATCATCATTGGTTTGATTATCGCGCGGATGATCTCCAACGCGGTGAATCGCCTGATGATCTCCCGTAACATAGATGCCACCGTTGCTGATTTTATCTCTGCATTAGCCCGATATGCGATTATTGCTTTTACGCTGATCGCAGCGTTAGGTCGTGTGGGGGTACAAACTGCATCGGTTATCGCCGTGCTGGGTGCCGCAGGTTTAGCTGTAGGTTTGGCGTTGCAGGGTTCTCTGTCTAACCTGGCCGCAGGTGTGTTGCTGGTACTGTTCCGTCCGTTCCGTGCCGGTGAATATGTCGACCTCGGCGGTGTTGCCGGTACAGTGCAGAGCGTGCAGATTTTCTCTACGACTATGCGCACTGCAGACGGTAAAATTATCGTTATTCCGAACGGTAAAATTATTGCCGGTAATATTATTAACTTCTCTCGCGAGCCTGCGCGCCGTAACGAATTTATCATTGGTGTGGCGTATGATTCCGATATCGATCAGGTGAAGCAGATCCTGACCGATATTATCCAGTCTGACGATCGCATTTTAAAAGATCGCGAAATGACCGTGCGTCTGAACGAGCTTGGCGCATCCTCGATTAATTTCGTGGTCCGCGTCTGGAGTAACAGCGGCGATCTGCAAAACGTTTACTGGGATGTGCTGGAGCGTATTAAACGCGAGTTTGATGCCGCTGGTATCAGCTTCCCGTATCCGCAAATGGATGTGAATTTTAAGCGGGTGAAAGAGGACAAAGCTGCATAATCAACGCTGAGGCCAGATAATTTATCTGGCCTCTCTCTTATTAGTTATTCTGATTGCCAATTAATAATATCAATTTCCACTAATAACATTCCCGCGCTATATTCTCTGCATCAGATACTTAATTCGGAATATCCAACGTGTTTTCTTATTACTTTCAAGGTCTTGCACTTGGGGCGGCTATGATCCTGCCGCTCGGTCCACAAAATGCTTTTGTGATGAATCAGGGTATTCGCCGCCAGTACCACATTATGATTGCCTTACTTTGTGCAATCAGCGATTTGGTTCTGATTTGCGCCGGGATTTTTGGCGGTAGCGCGTTACTGATGCAGTCACCGTGGTTGCTGGCGCTGGTCACCTGGGGCGGCGTTGCCTTCTTGCTGTGGTATGGTTTTGGCGCTTTTAAAACGGCGATGAGCAGTAATATTGAGCTGGTTAGTGCTGAAGTCATGAAACAGGGACGCTGGAAAATTATTGCCACCATGCTGGCAGTGACCTGGCTGAATCCCCATGTTTATCTGGATACCTTTGTGGTATTGGGGAGCCTCGGCGGGCAGCTCGATGTTGAACCAAAACGCTGGTTTGCGCTTGGGACGATTAGCGCCTCTTTCTTGTGGTTCTTTGGTCTGGCTCTTCTCGCAGCCTGGTTGGCACCGCGTCTGCGTACCGCCAAAGCGCAGCGTATTATTAATATTATTGTTGGTGGCGTAATGTGGTTTATCGCCCTACAGCTGGCGAGAGATGGTATTGCCCATGCACAAGCCTTGTTCAGTTAGGCGCTATCTGATGGAAAATAAAAACAGAGACGCTAAGCTTGCCTACAGAGGTTTTGAATTTTGGGCAAGTAAATAAACACGGAGAGACTAACGTGAAGTTCAAAGTTATCGCCCTGGCGGCATTGATGGGTTTCAGCGGGATGGCAGTACAGGCCAATGAACTACCAGATGGTCCGCACATTGTCACTTCAGGAACGGCAAGCGTAGATGCGGTGCCAGACATTGCCACTCTTGCTATTGAAGTTAATGTGGCCGCGAAGGATGCTGCTACCGCCAAAAAACAAGCGGATGAGCGCGTGGCGCAATATATCTCTTTCCTTGAACTCAATCAGATCGCGAAAAAAGATATCAGTTCTGCGAATTTACGTACCCAGCCAGATTACGATTACCAGGATGGCAAAAGTATTCTGAAAGGCTACCGGGCAGTGAGAACGGTAGAGGTAACAGTTCGTCAGTTAGACAAGCTGAATTCTTTGCTGGATGGCGCGCTGAAGGCTGGTCTTAATGAAATTCGTTCTGTTTCGCTGGGAGTAGCGCAACCGGATGCCTATAAAGATAAAGCGCGTAAGGCTGCGATAGATAACGCGATTCATCAGGCGCAGGAGTTGGCGAATGGCTTTAATCGCAAACTGGGACCGGTGTATAGCGTGCGCTACCATGTTTCCAACTATCAGCCCAGCCCGATGGTTCGGATGATGAAAGCTGATGCCGCGCCGGTTTCTACTCAGGAAACTTACGAGCAGGCCGCTATTCAGTTTGATGACCAGGTGGATGTGGTCTTCCAGTTAGAACCCGTTGATCAGCAACCGGCAAAAACACCTACCGCACAATAATACATTTAGCCCGACTCATTTGTCGGGCTAATGTCTTCACCTTATATCGTCTCCTTTTTCTGTAATTTTCTGTAAAACCATGATGCAATTACCTATCTTTGCTCGCGATATCATCAAAGATTGAATAACTGAAACGGTTAAGCGGACAGTGATGTTTGGGGAGAGGGTATGGATATTTTTATTTCAAAAAAGATGCGCAATTTTATTTTATTAGCGCAAACCAATAATATTGCCAGGGCAGCAGAAAAAATACATATGACGGCTTCACCGTTTGGCAAAAGTATTGCCGCGCTGGAGGAACAAATTGGTTATACGCTGTTTACCCGTAAAGATAACAACATTAGTCTCAATAAAGCCGGACAGGAACTTTATCAAAAACTATTTCCGGTTTACCAACGACTTTCTGCTATTGATAATGAAATTCATAATTCCGGGCGTCATTCTCATGAAATTGTCATTGGCATCGATAATACGTATCCGACGATTATTTTTGATCAGCTAATCAGTCTTGGTGATAAATATGAAGGGGTGACTGCCCAGCCGGTTGAGTTTAGCGAAAATGGGGTTATCGATAATCTCTTCTACCGCCAGTTTGATTTTATTATCTCTCCGCAGCATGTATCCGCCCGTGTTAAGGGGCTGGAAAATCTAACTATCAGCGAGCTGTCGCCGCTGCGACTGGGGTTTCTTGTTTCCCGCCGTTTTGAAGAACGTCAGGAGCAGGAGTTATTACAGGAGTTACCGTGGTTACAGATGCGCTTTCAGAACCGCGCTAACTATGAAGCGATGATTGATGCGAACATGCGCCCTTGTGGGATCAATCCAACAATCATTTATCGCCCCTACAGTTTTATGGCCAAAATCAGCGCCGTTGAGCGCGGACATTTTCTGACAGTCATTCCACATTTTGCCTGGCGACTGGTGAATCCAGCAACGCTGAAATATTTCGATGCACCGCATACGCCAATGTATATGCAGGAATACCTCTATTCACTGAAAAATCATCGCTATACCGCCACGATACTACAGCAAATTGCTGAAGATCGTGATGGTACGAGCAATTAACCCAACATTGAACCCGTTTCGATCAAGTTACGATGCAGATCGAAAACGTGGCTAAGATCGTGGTGAATATGCCCTCCTGGGGCATTTTCCAGATAGCGATGCAAATAGTCACGGTACATGGGATGGGCGCAGTTATCGATGATAGCGCGTGCGCGTTGAAGTGGAGAGAGGCCGCGCAGGTCGGCGATCCCTTGTTCAGTGATGATCACTTTCACGCTGTGCTCGCTGTGATCAACATGACTACACATCGGCACGATGGTTGATATTTTTCCTTCTTTGGCGATCGACGGCGCCATAAAGATTGACAGATAAGCATTGCGTTCAAAATCACCGCTGCCGCCGATACCGTTCATTAAATTAACTCCGGCAACATGCGTTGAGTTGGCGTGCCCGTAAATATCAAACTCCAGGCCGACGTTCAGAGCGATAACACCAAGGCGGCGGATAATTTCCGGGTTATTGGAAATCTCCTGCGGACGTAACACAATCCGACAGGAGAAATAGTCCATATTGTCATAAATCTTGCGCAGTGAATCGGCGGAGATAGTCAGACTGGAGGCGCTGGCTCCGGTGATTTTTCCGGTTTCCAGAAGATGAACTACTGATTCCTGTAGCACTTCCGAATACATCATAAACGGTGGAATATCCGGGTTATCCCCGAGACGCGCCATTACCGCATTATTGATGTTGCCTACCCCACTTTGCAGTGGCAGAAATTCCGGCGGAATGCGCCCCTGTGCCATTTCACGCAATAAGAAGGTAACCACATTGTCGGCGATCTGTTGGCACATGGGATTTTGCTTATCCAGCAGCTTACCTGCATCAGGTAAGTTGGTTTCCACGACCGCAACAATCTTTTTCGGATCAATTTGCACATAACGAGTACCGACGCGATCCATCGCATGGAAGATCGAAACGCTATTGCGTCGCGGTGGTGCGCCAGGAATCACAATATCCGCCAGTTCCGCAACGCGCGGATCATGATAGTGATTGAGTTCAATGATTACTTTCTTGGCCCGCAGTAACCAGGTCGGAGCGTTACCGATCCCACTGGTTAACCAGACACGTCCATCTGGCTCAATGGCTGAGGCTTCAATTACCGCAACATCAATGTCGCCGAAGAAGCCGTAGTTAACCATTTGCGCGACTTCGCTCAAGTGTAGATCAACAAAACTGACTGCCCCCTGATTGATCTTTTGGCGTAACCCAGATGATGTTTGATACGGAGCGCGCCATGAAACGGCGTTAGCTTCAGAGAGCACGTCATCGGCGGCGGCGCTAATTGACGCGCCGGTTAGCAGGCGAATCTGGTACGGTTTTTTCGCCTCATGTTGTTCGTTGGCACGATGAGCAATAGCGACAGGTAGAGCTTTAGGTGAACCCGCAGGGGTAAAGCCGCTGAATGCTACCATATCATTGTGCTGGATAATTTCCGCCGCTTCATCGGCGGTCATCCTTGCCCAGATCATATTCATCTTTTACTCCTTCATTCGCTGAGCATTAATGACCGACGAAATTAGGTTTACGTTTTTCCAGGAAAGCATTCATACCTTCCTGATAATCCTCGCTGTCATAAACCGCTCGGCGCATCCCCTGAATACGTTCAAATTCGTCTGAATTCATCGTGTGCGCCTCGCCCAGCACGCGCAGTTCTTCCTTGATTACCGCGATCGCCAGCGGTGCTTTTTCGGAAA
This sequence comes from Escherichia sp. Marseille-Q3837, assembly GCF_916618735.1. Lineage (NCBI taxonomy): Bacteria > Pseudomonadati > Pseudomonadota > Gammaproteobacteria > Enterobacterales > Enterobacteriaceae > Escherichia > Escherichia sp. Marseille-Q3837. The sequence goes on from NZ_CAKAKC010000001.1 coordinate 1,829,322, forward strand.
TGTGGTGCGCCATTTGCAGGGTGAAATCTTCCAGCTCGCTGATGTCAACAACGTGGTTGAGAATGCCAACAGCCAGCGCGCGTTGGGCGGTGACTGGCGAAGCGGTAAAAATCAGTTCTTTGACGATGTGGAAGCCCGCGTCGCGGGTCAGGTTGTGGATGCCCACCAGGTTATACGGTACGCCAAGGTTAACTGGGGTCATTGAGAAGGTCGACGTGCTGGCAGCGATGATCAGATCGGAACTCATGATCATTTCAAAAGCACCTCCCCAGACGCTACCTTCGACCATCGAAATGATCGGTTTGGGGCATTTTTGGATCATACGGGTAATTTGCCGTAGCGGATCATCGTAAGAGAGAGGATCGCGACCGCCTGATGGCAGTTCATGGATGTCGTGGCCTGCGGAGAAGACTTTGGAACCACTCGGAGCACGCAGAATGATACAACGAATTTCCGGTCGGTTGAGATCGCTTAGTGCCTGGATCAGGTCGTCAATAAAGACTTTACTCAATGCATTGAGTTTGCGGCCATAGTTAAACTCAATGACCGCAACTTTGTTGATGATAATGACATTAACATACTGATAAGACATAAAAATTCCTTTATTCAAAATATTGAGTCTGGATAAATTCACTGAGCTGCCGCAAGCCAGTGCGCGGCGAGAGAGTATTGTTTTTGACTGCTAATAGCGTCTGGCGGTAATAACGATCGAAATCTTCATTCGCGAACAGGTGGTGCAGCACTTCTTCTTCGGTTTGTTTACGCAGCCATTCCACCGATTGTTGTTGCCGCATTTGTTGCAAACGACCGCTGGCGGTAAGTGCGGTTTTGAAATCGATAATTGCGCGCCAAATCTCATCGATACCGCATTTTTCCAGCGCGCTACAGGTGAGAACCTGCGGCTGCCATTCGTCATATTTGCGACGCAGAATATGCAGAGCGCCCTCGTACATGTGGCGGGCAATGGCGACATTCGCGTGGTTATCGCCATCGTCTTTGTTAATGACAATCAGATCTGCCATCTCCATCAGTCCCTTTTTAATGCCCTGGAGATCATCACCACCACCGGCGATTTGCAGTGAGATAAAACAGTCCACCATGCGGGCGACTTCGGTTTCCGACTGCCCGACGCCGACGGTTTCAACGATCACCACGTCATAACCTGCCGCCTCGCATAACAGCATTAACTCCCGCGCCCGCTGGCTGGCGCCGCCCAGATGACCGGATGACGGAACCGGGCGAATAAATGCCGCATCGGCACGCGCCAGTTCGGTCATCCGAGTCTTATCGCCAAGAATGCTGCCACCGGTCACTGGGCTGCTGGGATCGACGGCAATCACCGCGACTTTCAGCCCCTGGCGAATCAGCAACATACCGAAGGCTTCAAGAAAGGTACTTTTCCCCGCGCCAGGTGTGCCGGTAACGCCCAGGCGTAGTGCATTACCACAAAACGGCATGATGGCGTCGAGCAACTGAGTGCTTAGTTCCAGATGACGTGGATGACGGCTTTCTACCAGCGTCATCGCCTGGGCGAGCGTGGCACGCTCACCCTGACGTAAGCGCCGAATGTTGTCTGCCAGCGTGGCTTCGTTAATCATGACGCTGGCTAATCCGATTCAGTACATCACGTACGCTGTCGAGCATGGGCGTACCTGGACCATAAATCGCCGCCACGCCGCGTTCTTGCAGGAAGGCATAATCCTGCGGTGGAATAACGCCGCCAGCGACTACGCAGATATCTTCGCGTCCCCATTTTTTGAGGGCTTCTACCAGTTCCGGGATCAGCGTTTTATGCCCGGCAGCGAGTGAGGACGCGCCCACCACATGAACGTCGTTTTCCACCGCCAGGCGGGAGATCTCTTCTGGTGTCGAGAACATCGGACTTAAATCAACGTCAAATCCAAGATCGGAATAGGCGCTGGCAATGACTTTGGCCCCGCGATCGTGTCCATCCTGCCCCATTTTGGCGATCAGGATGCGCGGGCGACGGCCGTTATCCGCGAGGAACTGTTCCGTTTGCGCAACAATGGCATCAAATTCGCAAGCTGATTTTTCCGACTGATGATAGCTTTGCGCAATCACGCTGGTAACACATTGGCTCGGCACCAGATAACGGTCAAAAGCGGCTTCCAGCGCATCGGAGATTTCACCCAATGTCGCGCGAACGCGTGCCGCATTAATAGCAGCAGCCAGCAGGTTTCCGTTTTGCAGTGCCGCATTAGTCAGAGCATTCAGTGCGGCGGTTACGGCAGCATCATCGCGGGTGGCGCGAATGCGCTCCAGTGAAGCAATCTGCTCGTTACGTACCATCACGTTGTCTATCTCAAGGACATCGGTTTCGTCTTCGTGATCCAGCTTGTACTTGTTAACGCCAACAATCACGCGTTTGCCCTGATCGATCAGTGACTGCTCACGCGCAGACGCTTCTTCGATCATGCGTTTTGGCAAACCCGCTTCGATCGCTTTCGCCATACCCCCGGCTTCGTCGATCTGAGCGATGATGGATCGAGCTTGTTTGACGATCTGATCGGTCAACGACTCAACGTAATAAGATCCGGCCAGCGGATCGACGGTGCGGCAGATTTCTGACTCTTCCTGAATGATTATCTGAGTATTACGGGCTATACGTGCCGAGAAGTCGGTTGGCAGTCCAAGTGCCTCATCAAAAGCGTTGGTATGCAGTGATTGTGTCCCGCCAAGTGTGGCGCCCAACGCTTCAATGGTGGTGCGGATAACGTTGTTATAGGGATCTTGCTCGGTGAGACTCCAGCCTGAGGTCTGACAGTGGGTGCGCAGTGCCAGTGATTTCGGATCTTTGGCTCCAAATCCACTTACCGCCTCACTCCAGAGATAACGTGCGGCGCGCAGCATGGCGACGTTCATGAAAAGATCCATACCGATGCCAAAGAAGAACGACAGGCGCGGGGCAAAGTCGTCAATTTTCAGGCCAGCAGAAAGTGCCGCTTTGATGTACTCAATTCCATCAGCGAGAGTAAACGCCACCTGCTGCACGCAGTTGGCTCCCGCTTCGCCCATGTGGTAACCGCTAATACTGATGGTATTAAAGCGCGGCATATTGCCGGAACACCAGGCGATGATGTCAGCGATAATACGCATCGACGGTTTTGGCGGATAAATGTAAGTATTGCGGCAGAGGTACTCTTTCAGAATGTCGTTCTGGATGGTGCCTGTGAGTTTATCGGGTGTAACGCCTTGCTCTTCAGCGGCCACAATATAAAACGCCAGTACTGGCAGGACTGCCCCGTTCATAGTCATCGAAACCGACATTTGATCCAGCGGGATCTGGTCGAATAGCACCTTCATATCTTCAACGGTGTCGATAGCGACGCCTGCTTTACCGACGTCGCCTGAAACGCGCGGATTGTCAGAGTCGTAACCACGGTGGGTGGCGAGGTCAAAAGCAACGGAAAGACCCTTTTGCCCGGCAGCGAGGTTACGGCGATAAAAGGCGTTAGATTCTTTTGCCGTGGAGAAACCGGCATACTGACGAATAGTCCACGGTTGAGCGGTATACATGGTGGCACGTGGACCACGAACGTAGGGCGGCAAGCCTGGAAGGGTGCCGGTTACTTCCAGATTGTCGAGATCGGCTTCGGTATACAGCGGCTTGATGGCTATCCCTTCCGCCGTTTGCCGTACCAGTGAGTCGACGTTTTTCTCCCGACGGCTCAATTCCTTGTTGGCAAGTTGTTGCCATTCCTGCACGTTAGACATTATTTGCTCCATAAAACGCAATCAAATTGGTGGGATGCGCTTACGGTGAGCTTTTTACACGGGGTTGTCGCCAGCAAAAAAAATGCATTGGGACGTCGTTTTTTGCCGCGTGAGATTTGTCTGTTTCGTGACGTTGTTCAAAGAAGATAAAAAGAAAAAAGGAAAATGCCTGATATGTGCTATCAGGCATTAAGTGATTGATTAATCCTGACGAAGTACTTTGTGACCATAGTCTAGTAAAGCATCAGTGACTTTACGCATCATGCGGCTTTCTGGGGCAAAGCGGTGCCAGTAGAGCATTCGCCGTTGAAACAGCCCTGGCGTAAGGTCGATCAGCTCGCCGCTCGCCAGTTCTTTCTCAATTTGCAGGTGTGGGATCATACAGCAGGTTGTTCCCTGGCGAGCGAGTTGAACGAAGGCTTCAGACGAGTTAACGATATGGCACGGTACGCTACCTGGCGGCAGATCGAAGTTTTGCTGCAAAAATGCCTGGTGCATATCGTCAAGATGGTCAAACGCCACCACCGGTGCCTTGAGCAGCGCGGAGCGGCTTACTCCGTTAGGGAAGTATTTCTCAGCAAATGGTCTGGAGCTGACGAACAGATAGTCAAGCGCGCCAAGTTTATCGACAAGACAACTGGGCAGCGCCTGATGTTGAATACTCACCGCGCCAACTACTTCACCGCGACGCAGGCGTTCCTGGGTGCGGGTTTCATCTTCCACCTGCAAGTTCAGACGAATAGGCGAATCAGCCAGCACCGGAGCCAGCGCCGGTAGCAGCCAGGTTGCCAGACTGTCTGCGTTGACCGCCAGTGAAAGCAGCAGCGGGGTTGAACCGGTTTGTTCATCCCCCAGCCACTCTTCTTCCAGCAATTCCACCTGGCGAAGCAGTGCCAGCAGTTTTTGCCCTTGTTCTGTAGGTCGCGGCGGGACAGTACGCACTAATAACGGCTGCCCGAACATATTTTCCAGCTGCTTAATGCGCTGTGAGACGGCTGATTGCGTAATGCACAATTTCTGTGCCGCGCGCTCAAATCCTCGTTCACGTATTACCGCATCCAGTGCCTGTAATGTTCTGTAGTCCGGGCGTTTCATTGCTTTAACCTGCTCCTCAAATTTTCTTATGCCGAACTATGACATAATTTTGCTTTGGGTACAGAGCATTTAACGTATACAAAAGCAGCCATAATGGAAATTTTGACTGACAATACCGTGTTTTTTTAGTCTTTGTAGAGCGTAAAGGCAACGTTCTGTGGGCGAGATGCTAACAATAGATGTTATTTTTATTATTAATATTATCAATTGGTTGTATTGAAGTGCTTCACCTTTATCGGCGTAGTTTCAGATATGCAGAATGGGGGATAGAAGGGTAATCCTGATACCTCCTGATACCCAGATTTGCCAGGGTGAAAGAGGATGCCCGCCATTGCCTGTTATTTCATGGATGAGTTATCCGCACGACTTGCTGACGGGGTCTGAATCGCTTTTTTTGTATATAATGCGTCTGAAATTTCATACCACAGGCGAAACGATCATGACGCAGGATGAATTGAAAAAAGCAGTAGGATGGGCGGCACTTCAGTATGTTCAGCCCGGAACCATTGTTGGTGTTGGTACAGGTTCCACCGCCGCACACTTTATTGATGCACTCGGCACGATGAAAGGTCAGATTGAAGGGGCAGTTTCCAGCTCGGATGCATCCACTGAAAAACTAAAAAGCCTTGGCATTCATGTGTTTGACCTCAATGAAGTTGACAGCCTCGGCATCTACGTTGACGGTGCAGATGAAATCAACGGCCATATGCAGATGATCAAAGGCGGCGGCGCGGCGCTGACGCGTGAAAAAATCATTGCTTCGGTTGCAGAGAAATTTATCTGCATCGCGGACGCCTCCAAGCAGGTCGATATTCTGGGCAAATTCCCGTTGCCGGTGGAAGTGATTCCGATGGCGCGTAGTGCAGTGGCTCGTCAACTGGTGAAACTTGGTGGTCGTCCGGAATATCGTCAGGGCGTGGTGACTGATAACGGCAACGTGATCCTCGACGTCCACGGTATGGAAATCCTTGATCCGGTGGCGATGGAAAATGCGATTAACGCGATTCCGGGTGTGGTTACTGTTGGTCTGTTTGCCAACCGTGGCGCGGACGTCGCGCTGATTGGCACGCCTGACGGCGTTAAAACCATTGTGAAATGATCTGACGGGGGAGTTCGTCCCCCGTTAAAAATTTTTTGCATTGTTAAATTTGGTGACATCTATCACGTTTTTAACTCACTTTTGCCTAACACGCTAAAGAACGTCTCATCTTCAGCATTTTCTTCTGTTAATCAACCTCTCGTGATATTTCCTCAACATCGCGACGCAAACGTTCATATTGCCGCAATATTATTTTTTGATATGTTGAAAGGCGGATGCAAATCCACACACAACATTTCAAAGACAGGATTGGGTAAATGGCAAAGGTATCGCTGGAGAAAGACAAGATTAAGTTTCTGCTGGTAGAAGGCGTGCACCAAAAGGCGCTGGAAAGTCTTCGCGCGGCAGGTTACACCAACATCGAATTTCATAAAGGCGCGCTGGATGATGAACAATTAAAAGAATCCATCCGCGATGCCCACTTCATCGGCCTGCGATCCCGAACCCATCTGACCGAAGAAGTGATCAATGCCGCAGAAAAGCTGGTCGCTATTGGCTGTTTTTGCATAGGCACAAACCAGGTTGATTTAAATGCTGCGGCAAAACGCGGGATTCCGGTATTTAACGCACCGTTTTCGAATACGCGTTCTGTCGCTGAGCTGGTGATTGGTGAACTTCTGCTGCTATTGCGCGGAGTGCCGGAAGCCAACGCCAAAGCGCACCGTGGCGTGTGGAACAAACTGGCGGCGGGGTCTTTTGAAGCGCGCGGCAAAAAGCTGGGTATCATTGGTTATGGTCATATCGGTACGCAGCTTGGCATTCTGGCGGAGTCGCTGGGGATGTATGTTTACTTCTATGATATTGAAAACAAACTGCCGCTGGGTAACGCGACGCAGGTGCAACATCTTTCCGACTTGCTGAATATGAGCGACGTGGTGAGCCTGCATGTGCCTGAAAACCCGTCTACCAAAAACATGATGGGCGCGAAAGAGATCTCACTGATGAAGCCCGGCTCGCTGCTGATTAACGCTTCGCGCGGTACTGTGGTCGATATTCCGGCGCTGTGTGACGCACTGGCGAGCAAACATCTGGCTGGTGCGGCAATCGATGTATTCCCAACAGAACCAGCGACCAACAGCGATCCGTTTACTTCTCCGCTGTGCGAATTCGACAACGTCCTGCTGACGCCGCACATTGGCGGTTCGACTCAGGAAGCGCAGGAGAATATCGGCCTGGAAGTTGCGGGTAAATTGATCAAGTACTCTGACAATGGCTCCACGCTCTCTGCGGTGAACTTCCCGGAAGTCTCGCTGCCGCTGCACGGTGGCCGCCGTCTGATGCACATCCACGAAAACCGTCCGGGCGTGCTGACTGCGCTGAACAAAATCTTTGCCGAGCAGGGCGTTAACATCGCCGCGCAGTATCTGCAAACGTCTGCTCAGATGGGCTACGTAGTTATTGATATTGAAGCAGATGAAGACGTTGCTGAAAAAGCATTACAGGCAATGAAAGCGATTCCGGGCACCATTCGCGCCCGTCTGCTGTACTGATTTCCCTTCTCTGACAAACAACGGGCAGGTCGCTGACTTGCCCGTTTTTTATCTCTTTTCCCGCGCTTATAACTGTATTTGCAGTGTGCTGCAATCGCCTTTGCGAGTCTGCTCGAAGAAATAAATCAAAGCCAGATCAATGCGTTGCCTTTATTCGAAGAGGATTTACGATGGCGGGACAGCACAGGGCTGTAACGGTAAAGCCCTCACCGAAGCGAGGGCTTGAAGGAGAAGGGTTATGATGCGACTTGTCATCATACTGATTGTACTGTTACTCATAAGTTTCCCAGCTTATTAACAGTCAGTCTCAGGGGAGGAGCAATCCTCCCTTACCCTTACTCACTAAATTAGGTTAAAGAATCAACGATGTCAATCAGGGCGATGCGGGGTGCATCGCCCTGAACCGATCTTTTGGATAGCCACTTCATCGCCCGCGTTAACTGCCGTAATTAATCCCTTATCCCTGCAATGTATGTCTGCCTTACATAACGTTTTACGAGTGCGCTCGAAGAAAAGATTTAAAGGTAGATCAATGCGTTGTGGTTATTTAAAGAGAGTTTACGATGGCAGGGCAGCATGGGGCTGTAACGGTAAAGCCCTCACCGAAGCGAGGGCTTAAAGGAGAAGGGTTATGATGCGACTTGTCATCATACTGATTGTACTGTTACTGATAAGTTTCGGAGCTTATTAACAGTCAGTCACAGGGAGGAGTAATCCTCCCTTACCCTTACTCACTAAATTAGGTCAAAGAATCAACGATGTCAATCAGGGCGATGCAGGTGTATCGCCCTCACCACTCCCAGACTTTCGACGGTGTAACCACCGCAGGCAGTGGGATATCCCACTCTTCAACCGGCAGTTTTTCTACTAACTGGCAATCATGCGCATAACCTACCGGCTGCATTTTGTAGTGCTGCCAGTTTTGCAATGTCCGATCATAAAAACCGCCGCCCATTCCCAGGCGTTGACCGTACTCATCAAAGGCTACCAGCGGCGTGACCAGCACATCTAACCGGGAAAGGGGAAGCACATCGCGCACGTCCAGTTTCGGCTCGTGGATCTTCAATCTGTTCATCACCAATTCGCTTTGCGGATGGTAATTCAGGAACAGTAAGTTACCAGCACTAAAAGGGTGTAAAACTGGAAGATACACGCGCTTACCGGCACGCCACAGTTGTTCTATGAGCGGTTGGGTGTCGAGCTCGCCATCAAAAGAGAGGAATACAGCGACCGTATGCGCCATCACCACCGGGGGATAAGTCATCATCCGGGTAGCGGCTTGTTGACCCATTTCTTGCTGTTGTTCCGGCGTTAACGCACGACGACGTTGCCGAATCATTTTGCGGATTTCTTGTCGGGATAATGTCAGAGGGAGTTCTGGTAGTTGCGTCATGGCTGGTGCCAGGTAAGAAGGGAATCTCCGAGATGCCGCCGCAGGCTGTAACCCTTGAACCCTTGGTTCAAGGTGAATGTGTCGTCGCAGTTTTAAGGCTTCTCGGACGAACCGAGCATGCTCACCAACCACGGAGCGCCACATTCTTGTGGTATGAAATATCGGCTCAGGGGACTGGCCCGCTTGCGAACATCTCAGAGAAATTTTGTCTTCACGGTTACTCTACCACAGTAAACCGAAAAGTGTCATTCAAAGTTTTGGTTCGTTTTTTCGGTGATGCGACCTTGTTCAAGTAACGCTTGTTCTATGGTCTGTTGCAGCATCCGAATACGCTGTTCCATACTTGCCGCGTAGTCACGAGTCTTCGCTTTTTCTTGCGCTAACTCATAGCTGATATTCAATGCAGCAATGAAGACCAACTGTTCAGTATTTGTGACTCTAGTGCGTTCTTTCAGATCTTGCAACCGCTGATTCAGATCGTCTGCGGCCTGATTCAACGCATCCCTTTGGTCAGGCGGGCAGTTCACACGCAGTGAACGGCCAAAAATTTGGATATCGACGGGTTGTGCAGACATGCCACCTTCCTGCTGATTGACTGCGCTTCCTTCGTCTTCAGACTCATGGTCTGCGAAGGGGCGAACTATAGCTACCCTGATGAGAAGAGACAAGCCCTTTTCTGGTTCACCAGGGTCCAAAGTGGTAGCATATCATGAATCTTCCTCCCTTTGATGACGAATGCTTATGTCTATACAGAACGAAATGCCTGGTTACAACGAAATGAACCAGTATCTGAACCAACAAGGGACGGGTCTGACCCCTGCTGAGATGCACGGTTTAATCAGCGGGATGATTTGCGGTGGCAATGACGACAGTTCATGGTTGCCGCTGCTTCACGACCTGACGAACGAAGGCATGGCTTTCGGTCATGAGCTGGCACAGGCATTGCGCAAAATGCACTCAGCCACCAGCGATGCCCTGCAGGATGACGGCTTCCTTTTTCAGCTTTATCTGCCTGATGGCGATGATGTCAGCGTTTTCGATCGCGCTGATGCGCTGGCAGGCTGGGTAAATCACTTCCTGCTTGGTCTTGGCGTGACTCAGCCGAAGCTGGATAAAGTGACTGGCGAAACCGGTGAAGCCATCGACGATCTGCGTAACATCGCGCAACTGGGATATGACGAAGACGAAGATCAGGAAGAGCTGGAAATGTCGCTTGAAGAGATCATCGAGTACGTCCGTGTTGCTGCGCTGTTATGCCACGACACCTTTACTCATCCGCAACCGACCGCGCCAGAAGTACAAAAACCGACTCTACACTAAAAACAAAAAACGTAAGGAGAGTGTTATGAGTGATATATCCCCGCAAGAATTTCAGCGTCGCCGTCAGGCTCTGGTGGAGCAAATGCAACCCGGCAGCGCCGCGCTGATTTTTGCCGCCCCGGAAGTGACCCGTAGCGCCGACAGCGAATATCCGTATCGTCAAAACAGTGACTTCTGGTACTTCACCGGCTTTAACGAACCGGAAGCGGTGCTGGTGCTGATTAAAAGCGATGACACTCATAACCACAGCGTTCTGTTTAACCGTGTGCGCGATCTGACGGCGGAGATCTGGTTTGGTCGTCGCTTAGGTCAGGATGCCGCGCCAGAGAAACTGGGCGTTGACCGTGCACTGGCGTTCAGCGAAATCAATCAGCAACTTTATCAACTGCTTAATGGCCTGGATGTGATTTATCACGCTCAGGGCGAATATACCTATGCTGATGAAATCGTGAACAGCGCGCTGGAAAAACTGCGTAAAGGCTCACGGCAAAATCTCACCGCTCCGGCAACGATGATCGATTGGCGTCCTGTTGTTCATGAAATGCGCCTGTTCAAATCGCCAGAAGAGATTGCCGTACTTCGCCGCGCGGGTGAAATCACCGCACTGGCGCATACACGGGCGATGGAAAAATGCCGTCCGGGAATGTTCGAGTACCATCTGGAAGGCGAAATTCACCACGAATTTAACCGCCACGGCGCGCGCTATCCTTCCTATAACACCATTGTCGGCAGCGGTGAAAACGGCTGCATTCTGCACTACACCGAAAACGAGTGTGAACTGCGCGACGGCGACCTGGTGTTGATTGACGCGGGCTGTGAATATAAAGGTTACGCTGGCGATATTACCCGTACCTTCCCGGTCAACGGCAAATTCACTCAGGCTCAGCGTGAAATCTACGACATTGTGCTGGAGTCTCTCGAAACCAGCCTGCGTCTGTATCGTCCGGGAACCTCCATTCAGGAAGTCACCGGTGAAGTTGTGCGCATTATGATTAACGGCCTGGTAAAACTCGGTATCCTGAAAGGTGATGTCGATGAACTGATCGCTCAAAACGCCCACCGTCCTTTCTTTATGCATGGCCTTAGCCATTGGTTAGGGCTGGATGTCCATGACGTAGGTGTTTATGGTCAGGATCGTTCGCGTATTCTTGAACCGGGCATGGTACTGACCGTAGAGCCAGGTCTGTATATCGCGCCGGATGCGGATGTGCCAGAACAATATCGCGGTATCGGCATTCGTATTGAAGACGACATTGTGATTACCGAAACTGGCAACGAAAACCTCACCGCCAGCGTGGTGAAAAAGCCGGAAGAAATCGAAGCGTTGATGGCAGCTGCGAGAAAGCAATGAGCGTAATCATCGTCGGTGGCGGCATGGCGGGCGCGACGCTGGCGCTGGCTATTTCCCGGTTAAGTCACGGGGCGCTGCCGGTACATTTGATTGAAGCGACTGCGCCAGAGTCACATGCCCATCCGGGCTTTGATGGCCGGGCTATTGCGCTGGCGGCGGGCACCTGCCAGCAACTGGCACGTATCGGCGTCTGGCAATCTCTGGCTGATTGCGCAACCGCCATCACTACCGTGCATGTCAGCGATCGCGGTCATGCCGGATTCGTCACCCTCGCCGCAGAAGATTATCAACTGGCGGCGCTGGGGCAGGTTGTCGAGTTGCACAATGTCGGACAACGACTGTTTGCGCTGTTGCGCAAAGCGCCTGGCGTAACGCTGCACTGTCCGGATCGCGTTGTTAACGTTGCACGTACTCAGAGTAACGTTGAGGTGAAACTGGAGAGTGGTGAGACGCTGACGGGGAGCGTGCTGGTAGCCGCTGACGGCACCCATTCAGCGTTAGCCACCGCGTGCGGCGTTGACTGGCAGCAGGAGCCTTATGAGCAACTGGCGGTGATTGCCAACGTTGCGACCTCCGTTGCGCACGAAGGGCGCGCTTTTGAACGCTTCACGAAACATGGCCCGTTGGCGATGTTGCCGATGTCTGACGGACGCTGTTCGCTGGTCTGGTGTCATCCACTGGAACGGCGCGAAGAGGTACTGGCGTGGAGTGATGATGAGTTCTGCCGTGAACTCCAGTCTGCGTTTGGCTGGCGACTGGGGCAAATTACTCATGCCGGAAAACGCAGTGCTTATCCGCTGGCGTTAACCCGCGCCGCCAAACCTATTACCCACCGCACCGTGCTGGTGGGCAATGCGGCGCAAACCCTGCACCCGATTGCCGGGCAAGGATTTAATCTCGGTATGCGTGATGTCATGAGCCTTGCTGAAACTCTGACTCAGGCGCAGGAGCGCGGAGACGACATGGGGGATTACGGCGTATTGTGCCGTTATCAGCAGCGTCGGCAGAGCGATCGCGAAGCAACCATCGGCGTCACGGACAGCCTTGTTCATCTTTTTGCCAACCGCTGGGCGCCGCTGGTTGTTGGGCGCAACATCGGGCTGATGGCAATGGAATTATTCACCCCGGCACGCGATGTGCTGGCGCAGCGCACTCTCGGTTGGGTGGCGCGTTGAAGGCGGTTTTAAGGAATAAACAATGCAAAGTGTTGATGTAGCCATTGTTGGCGGCGGCATGGTGGGGCTGGCGGTTGCCTGCGGCTTACAGGGCAGCGGCTTACGCGTCGCCGTACTGGAGCAGCGCGTACCTGAACCTCTGGCGGCGGATGCACCACCACAATTGCGCGTTTCGGCTATCAATGCCGCCAGCGAAAAATTACTTACCCGTCTTGGCGTCTGGCAGGACATTATGTCCCGTAGAGCCAGTTGCTATCACGGCATGGAAGTGTGGGACAAAGACAGCTTTGGTCACATCTCGTTTGACGATCAGAGCATGGGCTATAGCCATCTTGGGCATATCGTTGAAAACTCAGTGATTCACTACGCGCTGTGGAACAAAGCGCATCAGTCGTCAGATATCACTCTGTTGGCCCCCGCAGAATTACAGCAGGTCGCCTGGGGAGAAAACGAAACCTTCCTGACGCTGAAAGACGGCAGTATGTTAACGGCGCGTCTGGTGATTGGCGCAGACGGGGCAAACTCCTGGTTGCGCAACAAAGCCGATATTCCGCTGACTTTCTGGGATTATCAGCATCACGCGCTGGTGGCGACCATTCGCACTGAAGAACCGCATGACGCAGTAGCGCGGCAGGTTTTCCATGGCGAAGGCATTCTGGCCTTTTTACCGCTTAGCGATCCGCATCTTTGTTCGATTGTCTGGTCACTGTCGCCAGAGGAAGCGCAGCGGATGCAGCAGGCAGGCGAAGACGAATTTAATCGCGCGTTAAATATCGCTTTTGATAATCGCCTGGGCTTATGCAAGGTTGAGAGCGAGCGTCAGGTGTTTCCGCTGACGGGGCGTTATGCGCGCCAGTTTGCCGCGCACCGTCTGGCGCTGGTGGGCGACGCCGCGCATACCATTCATCCGCTGGCGGGGCAGGGCGTTAATCTCGGCTTTATGGATGCCGCAGAACTGATTGCTGAACTGAAACGGTTGCATCGTCAGGGCAAAGACATCGGACAGTATATTTACCTGCGTCGCTATGAGCGTAGCCGCAAGCACAGTGCGGCGCTGATGCTGGCTGGTATGCAGGGCTTTCGCGATCTGTTTTCCGGGGGCAATCCGGCGAAAAAACTGCTGCGCGATATTGGCCTGAAACTGGCCGATACGCTTCCTGGCGTTAAACCACAACTGATCCGTCAGGCTATGGGATTAAATGATTTGCCTGAATGGCTGCGTTAAAAATTTCTCCTCAACTGTTTATTTGATACCCATCACACTTTCTTCTCCCGGTTTTTTCGCCGGGAGATTTTGCTCATTTGAAATAAACTAATTTCACCACCAATTTCGCATTATATTTTCTAATGTTACGATTTTTTTATTGAGTGATTTTTGGCATATTTTCAGTTCTTAATATTGGTTTATCCAAATCGTATTCCTGAAAGCATCATATTTGTATAAAAATAAAATAAATTTTTGGTTTTTTATTCTGTTGGGATTTTTGTGTTTTTTAACCATAAGCTAATGTGATGATCAATTTTACCTTATGGTTAACAGTCTGTTTCAGTGGTAAGTTCAGGCAAAAGAGAACGATTGCGTTGGGGACCGGGAGTGGCTCCGATGCTGGGTTTCGTGGTGATAATTTCACCATGAAAAGTTGTCAGCCCCGCTTATTCAATGAGGACAAGATGGCACAACAGACTCCTTTGTACGAACAACACACGCTTTGCGGCGCTCGCATGGTGGATTTCCACGGCTGGATGATGCCGCTGCATTACGGTTCGCAAATCGACGAACATCATGCGGTACGTACCGATGCCGGAATGTTTGATGTGTCGCATATGACCATCGTCGATCTTCGCGGCAGCCGCACCAGGGAGTTTCTGCGTTATCTATTGGCGAACGATGTGGCGAAACTCACCAAAAGCGGTAAAGCCCTCTACTCCGGGATGTTGAATGCCTCTGGCGGTGTGATAGATGACCTCATCGTCTACTACTTCACTGAAGATTTCTTCCGCCTTGTTGTAAACTCCGCCACCCGCGAAAAAGACCTCTCCTGGATTACCCAACACGCTGAACCTTTCGGCATCGAAATTACCGTTCGTGATGACCTTTCCATGATCGCCGTACAAGGGCCGAATGCGCAGGCAAAAGCTGCCACACTGTTTAATGACGCCCAGCGTCAGGCGGTGGAAGGGATGAAACCGTTCTTTGGCGTGCAGGCGGGCGATCTGTTTATTGCCACCACCGGTTACACCGGTGAAGCGGGTTATGAAATTGCGCTGCCCAATGAAAAAGCGGCCGATTTCTGGCGCGCGCTAGTGGAAGCGGGTGTTAAACCCTGTGGCCTGGGCGCGCGTGACACACTGCGTCTGGAAGCGGGTATGAATCTTTATGGTCAGGAGATGGACGAAACTATTTCTCCTTTAGCCGCCAACATGGGCTGGACTATCGCCTGGGAACCGGCAGATCGTGACTTCATCGGTCGTGAAGCTCTGGAAGTGCAGCGTGAGCATGGCACAGAAAAACTGGTTGGTCTGGTGATGACCGAAAAAGGCGTGCTGCGTAATGAACTGCCGGTACGTTTTACTGACGCGCAGGGCAACCAGCATGAAGGCATTATCACCAGCGGTACTTTCTCCCCGACGCTGGGTTACAGCATTGCGCTGGCGCGCGTGCCGGAAGGTATTGGTGAAACAGCGATTGTGCAAATTCGCAACCGTGAAATGCCGGTTAAAGTGACGAAACCTGTTTTTGTGCGTAACGGCAAAGCCGTCGCGTGATTTACTTTTTTGGAGATTGATTGATGAGCAACGTACCAGCAGAACTGAAATACAGCAAAGAACACGAATGGCTGCGTAAAGAAGCCGACGGCACTTACACCGTTGGCATCACCGAACACGCTCAGGAGCTGTTAGGCGATATGGTGTTTGTTGACCTGCCGGAAGTGGGCGCAACGGTTAGCGCGGGCGATGACTGCGCGGTTGCCGAATCAGTAAAAGCGGCGTCAGACATTTATGCGCCAGTAAGCGGTGAAATCGTGGCGGTAAACGACGCACTGAGCGATTCCCCGGAACTGGTGAACAGCGAACCGTATGCAGGCGGTTGGATCTTTAAAATCAAAGCCAGCGATGAAAGCGAACTGGATTCACTGCTGGATGCGACCGCATACGAAGCATTGTTAGAAGACGAGTAACGGCTTTATTCCTCTTCTGCGGGAGAGGATCAGGGTGAGGAAATTTACGCCTCACCCTCACTCTCTTCGCAAGGAGAGAGGTTCACAATTCACTGCACGTTTCAGGAACCATCGCTCATGACACAGACGTTAAGCCAGCTTGAAAACAGCGGCGCTTTTATTGAACGCCATATCGGACCGGACGCCGCGCAACAGCAAGAAATGCTGAATGCCGTTGGTGCACAATCGTTAAACGCGCTGACCGGCCAGATTGTGCCGAAAGATATTCAGCTTGCGACTCCGCCGCAGGTTGGCGCACCGGCGACCGAATACGCCGCACTGGCAGAACTCAAGGCTATTGCCAGTCGCAATAAACGCTTCACGTCTTACATCGGCATGGGTTACACCGCCGTGCAGTTACCGCCGGTTATCCTGCGTAACATGCTGGAAAATCCGGGCTGGTATACCGCGTATACCCCGTATCAACCTGAAGTTTCTCAGGGGCGCCTTGAGGCACTACTCAACTTCCAGCAGGTAACGCTGGATTTAACCGGGCTGGATATGGCTTCTGCATCTCTGCTGGATGAAGCCACCGCTGCCGCCGAAGCAATGGCGATGGCTAAACGCGTCAGCAAACTGAAAAATGCCAATCGCTTCTTCGTTGCTTCTGACGTTCATCCGCAAACGCTGGATGTGGTACGTACTCGTGCCGAAACATTTGGTTTTGAAGTCATTGTCGATGACGCGCAAAAAGTGCTCAATCATCAGGAAGTCTTCGGCGTGCTGTTACAGCAGGTTGGTACTACTGGTGAGATTCACGACTACACTGCGCTTATCAGCGAACTGAAATCACGCAAAATTGTGGTCAGCGTTGCCGCCGATATTATGGCGCTGGTGCTGTTAACCGCGCCGGGTAAACAGGGCGCGGATATTGTCTTTGGTTCGGCGCAACGCTTTGGCGTACCGATGGGCTACGGTGGCCCACACGCAGCATTCTTTGCGGCGAAAGATGAATACAAACGCTCCATGCCGGGGCGCATTATCGGCGTATCGAAAGATGCGGCTGGTAATACTGCGCTACGCATGGCAATGCAGACTCGCGAACAACATATTCGTCGCGAGAAAGCGAACTCCAACATTTGTACTTCCCAGGTTCTGCTGGCAAACATCGCCAGTCTGTATGCCGTTTATCACGGTCCGGTTGGTCTGAAACGTATCGCTAACCGTATTCATCGTCTGACCGATATTCTGGCTGCGGGGCTGCAACAAAAAGGTCTGAAGCTGCGCCATGCGCACTATTTCGACACCTTGTGTGTGGAAGTGGCAGACAAAGCGGGCGTACTGACGCGTGCCGAAGCGGCTGAAATCAACCTGCGTAGCGATATTCTGAACGCGGTTGGGATCACCCTTGATGAAACCACCACGCGCGAAAATGTGATGCAGCTTTTCAGCGTGCTGCTGGGCGATAACCACGGGCTGGACATCGACACGCTGGACAAAGACGTGGCTCACGACAGCCGCTCTATTCAGCCTGCGATGCTGCGCGACGACGAAATCCTCACTCATCCGGTGTTTAATCGCTACCACAGCGAAACCGAAATGATGCGCTATATGCACTCGCTGGAGCGTAAAGATCTGGCGCTGAATCAGGCGATGATCCCGCTGGGTTCCTGCACCATGAAACTGAACGCCGCCGCCGAGATGATCCCAATCACCTGGCCGGAATTTGCCGAACTGCACCCGTTCTGCCCGCCAGAACAGGCCGAAGGTTATCAGCAGATGATTGCGCAGTTGGCTGAGTGGCTGGTGAAACTGACCGGCTACGACGCCGTCTGTATGCAGCCGAACTCTGGCGCACAGGGCGAATACGCGGGTCTGCTGGCGATTCGTCATTATCACGAAAGCCGCAACGAAGGGCATCGCGATATCTGCCTGATCCCGGCTTCTGCGCACGGAACTAACCCCGCTTCTGCACATATGGCAGGAATGCAGGTGGTGGTTGTGGCGTGTGATAAAAACGGCAACATCGATCTGACTGATCTGCGCGCGAAAGCGGAACAGGCGGGCGATAACCTCTCCTGCATCATGGTGACCTATCCTTCCACTCACGGCGTGTACGAAGAAACGATCCGTGAAGTGTGTGAAGTTGTACACCAGTTCGGCGGTCAGGTTTACCTTGATGGCGCGAACATGAACGCCCAGGTTGGCATCACCTCGCCGGGGTTTATTGGCGCGGACGTTTCGCACCTCAACCTGCATAAAACCTTCTGCATTCCGCACGGCGGTGGCGGCCCAGGTATGGGACCGATCGGCGTGAAAGCGCATCTGGCGCCGTTTGTACCGGGTCATAGCGTGGTGCAAATCGAAGGCATGTTAACCCGTCAGGGCGCGGTTTCTGCGGCACCGTTCGGTAGCGCATCCATTCTGCCCATCAGCTGGATGTACATTCGCATGATGGGCGCAGAAGGGCTGAAAAAAGCAAGCCAGGTGGCAATCCTCAACGCTAACTATATTGCCAGCCGCCTGCAGGATGCTTTCCCGGTGCTGTATACCGGTCGCGACGGTCGCGTGGCGCACGAATGTATTCTCGATATTCGTCCGCTGAAAGAAGAAACCGGCATCAGCGAACTGGATATTGCCAAGCGCCTGATCGACTACGGTTTCCACGCGCCGACGATGTCGTTCCCGGTGGCGGGTACGTTGATGGTTGAACCGACCGAATCTGAAAGCAAAGTGGAACTGGATCGCTTTATCGACGCGATGCTGGCTATCCGCGCAGAAATTGACCAAGTGAAAGCCGGTGTCTGGCCGCTGGAAGATAACCCGCTGGTGAACGCGCCGCACATTCAGAGCGAACTGGTTGCCGAGTGGACGCATCCGTACAGCCGCGAAGTTGCGGTATTCCCGGCAGGCGTGGCAGACAAATACTGGCCGACGGTGAAACGTCTGGATGATGTTTACGGAGACCGTAACCTGTTCTGCTCCTGCGTACCGATTAGCGAATACCAGTAATTCACTGATTCGACTATCTTCTAAAGGCGCTTCGGCGCCTTTGAGGCTGATGACAAACTCAACATTGCCTGATGCACTTCGTTTATCAGGCCTACATGGTCTCTGCAATGTATTGAATTTGCACGATCTTGTAGGCTGGATAAGGCGTTCACGCCGCATCCGGCATAAAAACGCACTTTGTCATCAATTTGAAAGGCGCTTCGGCGCCTTTATTTTTGGGGAAAACAAATGGCTATAGCACTTGTGACCGGTGGTAGTCGCGGCATTGGGCGGGCAATTGCGCTGCTGCTGGCAAAAGAAGGGTATACGGTGGCGGTTAATTATCAGCAAAACCTCCACGCGGCGCAGGAAGTGGTGAACTTAATAACGCAAGCCGGTGGCAAGGCATTTGTGCTCCAGGCGGATATCAGCGACGAAAATCAGGTCATCGCAATGTTTACAGCAATCGATCAGCGTGATGAACCGTTAGCCGCGCTGGTCAATAACGCAGGAATATTGTTTACCCAATGCACAGTGGAAAATCTCACCGCAGAGCGAATCAACCGAGTACTTTCCACCAACGTGACGGGTTATTTTCTCTGCTGCCGCGAAGCAGTAAAGCGCATGGCGCTAAAAAACGGCGGTAATGGCGGCGCTATCGTCAATGTTTCTTCGGTAGCAGCCAGGCTGGGATCACCCGGAGAATACGTTGATTATGCGGCATCGAAAGGGGCGATTGATACGTTAACCACAGGACTGTCGCTGGAAGTCGCCGCGCAGGGAATTCGCGTTAACGGCGTGCGGCCTGGGTTTATTTATACCGAAATGCACGCCAGCGGTGGCGAACCTGGACGCGTCGATCGCGTTAAGTCGAACATCCCCATGCAGCGCGGTGGACAGGCGGAAGAGGTCGCGCAGGCCATTGTCTGGCTGTTAAGCGATAAAGCCTCTTATGTCACGGGAAGTTTTATCGATTTGGCTGGTGGGAAATAAAGCAGGAAAGTTGTCTGACCGGATGCAACGCAACAAGCATTGCATCCGGTACTTCATCTACTTAAAGTTTCTCGCCGTTGCTGGCAATCACCTCTTTGTACCAGTTAAAGCTCTTCTTACGTGAACGCGACATATCACCAGTACCGTCGTCATGTTTATTCACATAGATAAAACCGTAGCGTTTGCTGTACTGCCCGGTGGTGAACGATACACAGTCGATGCAGCCCCACGGCGTGTAGCCCATCAGATCCACACCATCGTAAGTCACCGCTTTTTTCATCTCGTCAATATGGGCGCGCAGGTAGTCAATGCGGTAGTCGTCGTTGATGCTGCCATCTTCTTCCACTTTGTCGTAAGCGCCAAAACCGTTTTCGACAATAAACAGCGGCTTCTGGTAACGCTCATACAATTCGCAAAGCGCGTAACGCAGACCTACCGGATCAATCTGCCAGCCCCAGTCAGACGCTTTAACATACGGGTTCGGTACGCTGCCTTCGAAACCAGAAATTGCATCGCCGGTGCCGCCTTCGGCCTTCACCGCGTTGGTCATGTAATAGCTGAAGCCAAGATAATCGCAGGTGCCTTCGCGCAGTACATCGAGATCGCCGTCTTCCATTTTGATGTTAAATCCGCGACGTTCCCACTCGTTCAATACATAAGAAGGGTAGTAGCCGCGTAGCTGGACATCGGTAAAGACGTAACGTTCGCGCATCGACTCCTGGGCAAACATTACATCGTCCGGGTTACAGGAGTAAGGATAGAGCGGCACCATCGCCAGCATACAGCCGACTTTCATCTCCGGGTTAATGCGACGCGCAGCTTTCACTGCCAGGGCGCTGGCGACAAACTGGTGATGCAGCACCTGATACATCGTCTCTTCCGGGTTTTCATGCTCGGTATACACCACGCCGGAGCAGCAGTAACCGAACAGCGGCGCACGCCAGTTACGCTGGTTGTTAATTTCGTTGAAGGTCATCCAGTATTTGACTTTGTGCTTATAGCGTTCAAATACCACTTGTGCGAAACGGACAAAGAAATCAACCACTTTACGGTTGGTCCAGCTACCGTATTGCTGCACCAGATGTAGCGGCATTTCAAAGTGGGAGAGGGTGATCACCGGTTCGATATTGTATTTCAGCAGTTCATCGAACATATCGTCGTAAAACTTCAGCCCTTCTTCGTTTGGCTGAGCTTCATCGCCTTTGGGGAAAATGCGCGTCCAGGCGATGGAAGTACGAAAACATTTGAAGCCCATTTCAGCGAAGAGCTTGATGTCTTCCTTGTAGTGACCGTAAAAATCTACCGCTTCATGGTTCGGATAGTATTTGCCCGGCAAGACTTCTTTGGTGATTTCGCGCGGCACGCCGTGTGCGCCACCTGTCAGTACGTCACAAATACTCGGCCCTTTGCCGCCTTTGTTCCAGCCGCCTTCGACCTGATGAGCGGCAACTGCGCCGCCCCATAAGAAATCTTTCGGTAAGGTGAGTTTTTTCACTATCATAGGCTCCAGATGAGTCAATTCTTACAGGAAATAGTACCATGCAGCCAAACGACATCACTTTTTTTCAACGATTCCAGGATGACATTCTGGCTGGGCGTAAAACCATCACAATCCGTGACGAGTCTGAATCGCACTTTAAAGCTGGCGATGTGCTTCGTGTCGGGCGCTTTGAAGATGACGGCTATTTTTGCACCATTGAAGTCACTGCAACCTCAACGGTGACGCTGGATACTCTCACAGAAAAACACGCACAACAGGAAAATATGACCCTGGCTGAATTGAAAAAGGTCATTGCCGACATCTATCCCGATCAGACACAGTTTTATGTGATTGAATTTAAATGTCTTTAAATTGAACTCACGCCTGTTAGTTGAAATTTTGCATTTAATTTCATGATTTTTCGGAGATTAATCTCAAATCAGAATTTATTTTAGCTAACAGGTGTTCACTGGAACTATTCTCAGTTACGCTGGAGAGGTATACACGTGCGTGTACGTTTCTCCGGAGTAAGTTATGGTTCAGAAGCCTCTCATTAAGCAGGGATATTCGCTGGCAGAGGAAATTGCCAACAGCGTCAGTCACGGTATTGGACTGGTGTTTGGTATCGTCGGGTTGGTATTGCTACTGGTTCAGGCGGTGGATCTCAATGCCAGCGCCACGGCGATAACCAGTTACAGCCTCTATGGCGGCAGTATGATCCTGCTGTTCCTCGCTTCGACGCTTTATCATGCCATTCCTCATCAACGGGCAAAAATGTGGCTGAAGAAATTTGACCACTGCGCCATTTATCTGTTGATTGCCGGAACCTACACGCCGTTTTTGCTGGTGGGGCTGGATTCTCCGTTAGCGCGCGGGCTGATGATTGTTATCTGGAGCCTGGCATTGCTGGGGATTCTGTTCAAACTGACCATCGCGCACCGATTTAAAATCTTATCTCTGGTGACCTATCTGGCGATGGGCTGGCTGTCGCTGGTGGTGATTTATGAAATGGCAGTTAAGCTGGCGGCAGGCAGCGTTACCTTACTGGCGGTCGGTGGCGTGGTTTACTCGCTTGGCGTGGTTTTCTACGTCTACAAACGCATTCCCTACAACCACGCCATCTGGCACGGCTTTGTGCTCGGCGGCAGCGTGTGCCACTTTCTGGCGATTTATTTGTATATTGGGCAGGCGTAATTGGTGTGCCTTTGTAGGAATGAAAAGACACACCAGCGTCGCATCAGGCATCGGAGCGCAACTGCCGGATGCGGCGTGAACGCCTTATCCGGCCTACGAGCTGCTTCCCATTTGTGAAAAAGGCACCAATTCCCAGGCCTGATAAGACGCGTCAGCGTCGCATCAGGCAATAGATGCCCGAAGCGATACAGAAATTTACTCTTCCAGCGAATACGGCAGCGGCTCGATATGCAATGTATTCGCATCGTCACGAACGCGGAAAACGCTGTCCGGTTCCATGTCGTTATTCATGACGACCTGCACTACGACCTGCCCATCTTCCAGTTTGACCGCCGCCAGCACGGTTCCGGTACGACGCCAGTTTTCGCCCATTTTCAGCTCTAAGTCTTCACCTGCTTCCGGCAGCCGGCTGGCGCTACCTGCCAGCAACCAGAGCGCGCGTTTGTTGGCACCACGGAATTTTGCTCGCGCTACCATCTCTTGCCCGGTATAGCAGCCTTTCTTAAAGCTGATGCCGCCCAGCGCCTGGAGGTTGGTAGCCTGGGGGATAAACTGCCCGCTGTTAGGCGCATCAATCACCGGGAAACCCGCTTCAATGTTTAATGCCAGCCACTGTTGGCTATTGTTCAGTTCCGCTTCGCCGCGCAGTTTATCGGTCAGCGCACTGGCGGTAGTTTCATCGGTCACGATCAGAAAACGTTCTGCCGGATGTTCAAACCAAAGCAGAGTAGTCGCGCCTTCTTTGACTACCTGTTTTTCTTTCGAAGGCAGTTCACTAAAGAGATTGGCCAGCGCGGCGCGCGCCTGAAAACCGGCAACACCAAGCAGCACACGCTCGTCGTCTGGCGCGATGGTCACTTTAGAGAACACCGCATATTTTTTCAGTTCAGTCAGCTGCGGTTCACGCACGCTGCGCCGTTCAATCCATGCAAAGCCATCGCCGTCGCGGAACAGACGTAAATTGCTCCACATTTTACCTTTAGCATCGCAATGTGCGGCGAGCAGGTGCTGATCTTCTGTCATCTGGCTGACATCTGCTGTCACCTGACCCTGCATATATTTTTCGCTGTCCGCGCCAGTAATGGTGGCAAGCGCCCAGTCATCAAGCGTCATCAGCGTCAGCGGTAAACGGGCAGAAGCCGTAGGCTGACGGGGAGGAAAAGGTGTAAAAGCCATAATAGAGTCCTGAGTTGCTTAACGGCGTATTAATGACTAATGGTAAAAGAGCTATGAGGCAATGCAAGTGCTTTCACTACGCGATCTGTGCCTTCTGCGAGGCGACTTCCAAAAAAATGAAGCCTTTGAATTGTTGTGGATTAATTTCGCGATCGTGATTGTGTTTACCGATATTCCCGCAAAAGAAGTCGAAAAACACGTTACAATAGCCAGGTACTGGATTTTCGTGAGACAGGAAGAAGATGGACATTAACAACAAAGCCCGCATTCATTGGGCATGCCGCCGTGGTATGCGCGAACTTGATATTTCGATCATGCCGTTTTTCGAACATGAGTACGACAGCTTAAGCGATGACGAAAAACGCATCTTTATTCGTCTGCTGGAATGTGACGATCCCGATCTGTTCAACTGGCTGATGAATCACGGTAAACCGGCCGATGCAGAACTGGAAATGATGGTCCGACTCATCCAGACACGGAACCGGGAACGTGGTCCTGTGGCAATCTGATCTGCGCGTCTCCTGGCGCGCGCAGTGGCTTTCCTTGCTGATCCACGGGCTGGTTGCCGCTGTTATTTTACTCATGCCCTGGCCGCTCAGTTACACCCCGTTATGGATGGTGTTACTTTCGCTGGTGGTGTTTGATTGCGTTCGCAGCCAGCGACGCATTAATGCTCGCCAGGGGGAAATTCGCTTGTTGATGGACGGGCGTTTGCGTTGGCAAGGGCAGGAGTGGAGCATCGTCAAAGCACCGTGGATGATTAAGAGCGGCATGATGCTGCGTTTACGTTCTGATGGCGGTAAACGGCAACATTTATGGCTGGCAGCCGACAGCATGGACGAAGCCGAATGGCGGGATTTACGGCGGATATTGTTGCAACAAGAGACGCAAAGATAAAGATGACGGCAAAGCATATGCGCTAAGCCGTCAGTGACATCAGGCGTAATGCTCTGCCATTTCGTTGAGGATTTGCTCGCACCAGTTCTGAATACGCTCGTCGCTAAGGTCATACTGGTTAGTTTCGTCCAGCGCCAGACCCACGAACAGTTGTCCGTCAGCAATCACCGGTTTCGGGCTGGTAAACTCATATCCTTCCGTTGGCCAGTAGCCGACGAACTTCACGCCTTTGGTCGAGAGTTTGTCATGCAGCATACCGAGTGCATCGAGGAACCACTCACCATATCCCAGTTGATCGCCTAATCCATATAGCGCAACAATTTTACCTTTGAGATTCAGGTCGTCGAGCTGATCCCAGACGGCTTCCCAGTCTTCCTGGATTTCGCCAAAATCCCAGGTCGGGATACCCAGAATGAGCACATCGTACTGCTCCATTAATTTCGGGGAGTCGTCCTTGAGGTTATGTAAGGTCACCAGTTCTGGGCCGATAATATCGCGGATTTTTTCTGCCGCCATTTCGGTGTAACAGGTGCTGGAACCGTAAAAAAGACCCATATTCATAACGTAAGCTTCTCGATTCTGCTGTGGCTTTTGCGGCTAGTGTATCAGAATCGCTTTAGTCACGGCACAATAAGGCATAATGGATCAAACGAGTAACGATAAGGGGCGCAAGTGAAACAGGATCTGGCACGCATCGAGCAGTTTCTTGATGCCCTGTGGCTGGAGAAAAATCTGGCAGAAAATACGTTGAACGCATATCGTCGCGATCTGTCAATGATGGTGGAGTGGTTGCATCATCGTGGATTGACGCTGGCAACGGCGCAAAGCGGCGACTTACAGGCATTACTGGCAGAACGGCTGGAAGGCGGGTATAAAGCCACCAGTTCCGCTCGTTTGCTGAGTGCGGTGCGCCGATTGTTCCAGTATCTTTATCGCGAAAAATTTCGTGAAGACGATCCCAGTGCGCATCTTGCTTCGCCGAAATTACCCCAGCGTCTACCGAAAGATTTAAGTGAAGCGCAAGTCGAAAGGTTATTGCAGGCACCGTTGGTTGATCAGCCTCTGGAGCTACGCGACAAAGCGATGCTCGAAGTGCTGTATGCTACCGGATTGCGTGTCTCTGAACTTGTAGGGTTGACGATGAGCGATATCAGCTTGCGTCAGGGCGTGGTGCGGGTAATCGGTAAAGGCAATAAAGAACGCCTGGTGCCGTTAGGTGAAGAGGCAGTCTACTGGCTGGAAACCTATCTGGAACACGGGCGACCGTGGTTGCTAAACGGTGTGTCGATTGATGTACTGTTTCCCAGCCAGCGTGCGCAGCAGATGACGAGACAAACTTTCTGGCATCGCATTAAACATTATGCCGTGCTGGCGGGGATCGACAGCGAAAAGCTGTCACCGCATGTGTTGCGTCACGCTTTTGCCACTCATTTATTAAATCATGGTGCGGATTTACGCGTGGTACAGATGCTACTGGGCCACAGCGATCTTTCCACCACGCAAATTTATACGCATGTCGCTACTGAGCGTCTGCGGCAACTTCATCAACAGCATCACCCTCGGGCGTGATAGCTGAAAAGAACGGGATGACTTATGAAGAAAGGTTTTATGTTGTTTACTTTGTTGACGGCGTTTTCTGGCTTTGCTCAGGCTGATGACACGGCAATTCAACAAACGTTAGCCAAAATGGGCATTAAAAGCAGCGATATTCAGCCAGCACCCGTGGCAGGCATGAAGACAGTTCTGACTAACAGCGGTGTGTTGTACATCACCGATGATGGTAAACACATCATTCAGGGGCCAATGTATGACGTTAGCGGCGCGGCACCGATCAACGTCACCAACCAGATGCTGTTAAAGCAACTGAATGCGCTGGAAAAAGAGATGATTATCTACAAAGCGCCGCAAGAAAAGCACGTCATCACCGTGTTTACCGACATTACCTGCGGTTACTGCCACAAAATGCATGAGCAGATGGCTGACTACAACGCGCTGGGGATCACCGTGCGTTATCTCGCGTTCCCGCGCCAGGGGCTGGAGAGCCAGGCTGAACAACAAATGAAAGCCATCTGGTGTGCAAAAGATAAAAACAAAGCGTTTGATGATGTGATGGCAGGTAAAGCTGCCACTCCGGCAAGTTGCGATATTGATATTGCCGACCATTACGCACTTGGCGTACAGCTTGGCGTTAGCGGTACTCCGGCAGTTGTGCTGAGCAATGGCACACTTGTTCCGGGTTACCAGCCGCCGAAAGCGATGAAAGAATTCCTCGACGAACATCAAAAAATGACCAGCGGTAAATAATTCGCGTGAAACAACAGATACAACTTCGTCGTCGTGAAGTCGACGAAACGGCAGACTTGCCCGCTGACTTGCCCCCCTTGCTGCGGCGTTTATACGCCAGTCGGGGCGTGCGCAGCGCGCAGGAACTGGAGCGCAGCGTTAAAGGTATGCTGCCCTGGCAGCAACTGAGCGGTGTCGAAAAGGCCGTTGAGATCCTTTACAACGCTTTTCGCGAAGGAACGCGGATTATTGTGGTCGGGGATTTCGATGCCGACGGTGCCACCAGCACAGCTCTTAGCGTGCTGGCGATGCGTTCTCTCGGCTGTGACAACATCGACTACCTTGTACCGAACCGTTTCGAAGACGGTTACGGCTTAAGTCCTGAAGTGGTCGATCAAGCTCATGCGCGTGGTGCGCAGTTGATTGTAACGGTTGATAACGGCATTTCTTCTCACGCAGGAGTTGAACATGCTCGCTCGTTGGGCATTCCGGTTATTGTTACCGATCATCATTTGCCTGGCGAAACTTTACCTGCGGCGGAAGCCATTATTAATCCTAATCTGCGTGACTGCGAGTTCCCGTCGAAATCGCTGGCAGGCGTTGGCGTAGCGTTTTATCTGATGCTGGCGTTACGCACCTTTTTGCGCGATCGGGGGTGGTTCGATGAGCGTGGTATCGCAATACCGAATCTGGCGGAATTGCTGGATCTGGTGGCGCTGGGTACGGTGGCGGACGTAGTGCCGCTGGACGCCAATAATCGCATTCTGACCTGGCAGGGGATGAGTCGCATTCGTGCCGGGAAATGCCGCCCGGGGATTAAAGCCCTGCTGGAAGTGGCAAACCGCGATGCACAAAAACTCGCTGCCAGCGATTTAGGTTTTGCGCTGGGGCCGCGTCTCAATGCCGCCGGACGACTGGATGATATGTCCGTTGGCGTGGCACTGTTACTTTGCGACAACATCGGCGAAGCGCGCGTTCTGGCTAATGAGCTTGATGCACTAAACCAGACGCGAAAAGAGATTGAACAGGGAATGCAGGTCGAAGCACTGACCTTGTGCGAGCAACTGGAGCGTAGCCGCGATACGCTGCCTGGCGGGCTGGCAATGTATCACCCTGAATGGCATCAGGGCGTCGTTGGTATTCTGGCTTCGCGCATCAAAGAGCGTTTTCATCGTCCGGTTATCGCCTTTGCGCCTGCGGGCGACGGTACGCTGAAAGGTTCTGGTCGTTCCATCCAGGGATTGCATATGCGTGATGCGCTGGAGCGGTTAGACACGCTCTACCCTGGCATGATGCTCAAGTTTGGCGGTCATGCGATGGCGGCAGGATTGTCGCTGGAAGAGGATAAATTCGAACTCTTTCAGCAACGCTTTGGCGAACTGGTTACCGAGTGGCTGGATCCGGCATTATTACAGGGTGAAGTAGTTTCCGACGGCCCGTTAAGTGCAGCGGAGATGACCATGGAAGTTGCGCAACTGCTGCGTGATGCCGGTCCGTGGGGGCAGATGTTCCCGGAACCGCTGTTTGACGGTCATTTTCGCCTGCTGCAACAGCGGTTGGTGGGAGAGCGCCATCTGAAGGTTATGGTTGAACCGGTCGGCGGCGGCCCGCTGCTGGATGGTATTGCTTTTAATGTCGATACCGCCCTCTGGCCGGATAACGGCGTTCGTGAAGTACAACTGGCCTACAAGCTGGATATCAACGAGTTTCGCGGCAACCGCAGTCTACAGATTATCATCGATAATATCTGGCCACTTTAGCATCGTCCTCTCTATAAAAAAGAGTGTGGATTGGGTACAATCCCGCTCTTATCACCGCATTTTGACTAGCTCAATAAAAGAAATCAGACCATGTTTGAAATTAATCCGGTAAATAATCGCATTCAGGACCTCACGGAACGCTCCGACGTTCTTAGGGGGTATCTTTGACTACGACGCCAAGAAAGAGCGTCTGGAAGAAGTAAACGCCGAGCTGGAACAGCCGGATGTCTGGAACGAACCCGAACGCGCACAGGCGCTGGGTAAAGAGCGTTCCTCCCTCGAGGCTGTTGTCGATACCCTCGACCAAATGAAACAAGGGCTGGAAGATGTTTCCGGTCTGCTGGAACTGGCTGTAGAAGCTGACGACGAAGAAACCTTTAACGAAGCCGTTGCTGAACTCGACGCCCTGGAAGAAAAACTGGCGCAGCTTGAGTTCCGCCGCATGTTCTCCGGCGAATATGACAGCGCCGACTGCTACCTTGATATCCAGGCTGGTTCCGGCGGTACGGAAGCGCAGGACTGGGCAAGTATGCTTGAGCGTATGTATCTGCGCTGGGCAGAATCGCGCGGTTTCAAAACTGAAATTATCGAAGAGTCGGAAGGTGAAGTAGCGGGTATCAAATCCGTAACTATCAAGATCTCCGGCGATTACGCTTATGGTTGGCTGCGCACAGAAACCGGTGTTCACCGTCTGGTGCGTAAAAGCCCGTTTGACTCCGGCGGTCGTCGCCACACGTCGTTTAGTTCCGCGTTTGTTTACCCAGAAGTGGATGACGATATTGATATCGAAATCAACCCAGCGGATCTGCGCATTGATGTCTATCGCGCGTCCGGTGCGGGCGGTCAGCACGTTAACCGTACCGAATCTGCGGTGCGTATTACTCACATCCCGACCGGGATTGTGACCCAGTGCCAGAACGACCGTTCCCAGCACAAGAACAAAGACCAGGCCATGAAGCAGATGAAAGCAAAACTTTATGAGCTGGAGATGCAGAAGAAGAATGCTGAGAAACAGGCGATGGAAGACAATAAATCTGACATCGGCTGGGGCAGCCAGATTCGTTCTTATGTCCTTGATGACTCCCGCATTAAAGATCTGCGCACCGGGGTTGAAACCCGCAACACGCAGGCAGTGCTGGATGGCAGCCTGGATCAATTTATCGAAGCAAGTTTGAAAGCTGGGTTATAAGGAACCAACATGTCTGAACAACACGTACAAGGCACTGACGCGGTAACCGATCTTAACAATGAACTGAAAACTCGTCGCGAAAAGCTGGCGAACCTGCGCGAGCAGGGGATTGCCTTTCCGAATGATTTTCGTCGCGACCATACTTCTGACCAACTGCATACAGACTTCGACGGTAAAGAGAACGAAGAGCTGGAAGAGTTGAACATCGAAGTTGCTGTAGCTGGTCGCATGATGACTCGCCGAATTATGGGTAAAGCCTCTTTCGTTACCCTGCAGGACGTCGGTGGTCGCATTCAGCTGTATGTAGCTCGTGATGATCTGCCGGAAGGCGTTTATAACGATCAATTTAAGAAATGGGATCTTGGCGATATTATCGGCGCAAAAGGTAAGCTGTTTAAAACCAAAACCGGCGAGCTGTCTATCCACTGCACCGAGCTGCGTCTGCTGACCAAAGCACTGCGCCCGCTGCCAGACAAATTCCACGGCTTGCAAGATCAGGAAGCGCGTTATCGTCAGCGTTATCTGGATCTCATCTCTAACGATGATTCCCGCAACACCTTTAAAGTGCGTTCACAGATCCTCTCTGGCATTCGCCAGTTCATGGTGAATCGCGGCTTTATGGAAGTTGAAACCCCGATGATGCAGGTGATCCCGGGCGGTGCGGCAGCACGTCCGTTTATTACCCATCACAACGCGCTGGATCTCGACATGTACCTGCGTATTGCGCCGGAACTGTACCTCAAGCGTCTGGTGGTTGGCGGTTTTGAACGCGTGTTCGAAATCAACCGTAACTTCCGTAACGAAGGTATCTCCGTGCGCCATAACCCAGAGTTCACCATGATGGAACTCTATATGGCTTACGCGGATTACAAAGATCTGATCGAACTGACCGAATCGCTGTTCCGCACTCTGGCTCAGGATATTCTCGGTAAGACTGAAGTAACCTACGGTGATGTGGTACTGGACTTCGGTAAGCCGTTCGAAAAACTGACCATGCGTGAAGCGATTAAGAAATATCGCCCGGAAACCGACATGGCAGACCTGGATAACTTTGACTCTGCGAAAGCGATTGCTGAATCTCTCGGCATTCACGTTGAGAAGAGCTGGGGGCTGGGTCGTATTGTGACCGAGATCTTTGACGAAGTGGCAGAAGCGAATCTGATTCAGCCGACCTTCATTACTGAATACCCGGCTGAAGTTTCTCCGCTGGCGCGTCGTAACGACGTCAACCCGGAAATCACCGATCGCTTTGAATTCTTTATTGGCGGTCGTGAGATTGGTAACGGCTTTAGCGAACTGAACGATGCAGAAGATCAGGCGCAGCGTTTCCTGGATCAGGTTGCGGCGAAAGACGCAGGCGACGATGAAGCAATGTTCTACGATGAAGATTACGTTACTGCACTGGAACATGGTCTGCCGCCGACAGCAGGTCTGGGAATTGGTATCGACCGTATGGTTATGCTTTTCACCAACAGCCATACTATCCGCGACGTTATTCTGTTCCCGGCGATGCGTCCGGTAAAATAAGTATTACGCGTAAGCACATAACCCCGGCAACCGTCGGGGTTTTTTATTTAAGCTGTGTAAATGCAGACAATTGTTTTCTGGCTTCGCTATTGGCTGCCTGCATCACCATCCACGGGCTGAATGCCCACGGAGTGGCATCAATACCGCGTAATACATCTGCTAAATCACACCATTGATAATCCATCACTTCATCATTGTTGGGCTGTAACTCGCTGATCACGCGTGCGGCAAATACCGGGCACACTTCATTTTCGACAATGCCACTCGGATCGGTGACGCGGTAGTGAAAGTCAGGATAGACCGGTTCTGGTGATGTTATTTCCACACCCAGTTCAAAGCGGCAACGGCGGATCACCGCGTCTTCGTTGCTTTCTCCCAATTGTGGATGCCCACAAACCGAGTTTGTCCACACACCCGGCCATGCTTTTTTGCTCAGTGCGCGGCGGGTAACTAATAATTGCCCTTTGGCATTAAACAGCCAACTGGAGAACGCGAGATGTAAGGGGGTATTTGCCGTGTGTGCAGCATATTTTTCCAGTGTACCCGAAGGGACTCCCTGTGCATTCAGTAAAATGACGTGTTCCGTTTGCATAATTTCTCACATGTAATTCTAATCACTCGTCATTATAGATAACAGAAGTGTTAAATGATTAACCAAGTGAGCGTTTATCGACAACCGCCCGTTTTGAGCGGATGCCGACAGAGAAAGACCATTTAAAAAAGCAACATCATATATTTGAAGCGGCTTTCAATAGCCATTGCAACGCAGTCAGAAATGACAGGAATGGAGATCATTAAGAGTAATAACAGACTGAATATAGCGCGCATTAAAAGATTCATATTATTCTCCATGCTCATTTTTCTTCAGCTTGCGCATCAGAAGCCACATACGTACTGTCCTGACTTTTAGATCTTTATCAGAGACGGATTCCTTTACCAGGTCAGCATGATGCTGATAGCCATTAAAGAAGACGTTCAGCACAACGGCGCTAAGGGTTGCGAGCATAATGCCGCTATGCAGCAACGGTTGCAGTACGGCCGGTAATTTAGAAAAAAAATCGTGAGAAAGCGTTGGAGTCATGCCAACGCCGAGACTGATTGCCACAATATAGAGGTTGTAACGGTTGGTGGTGTAGTTACAGCGCGACAGAATCCGAATCCCTGTAGCCAGCACCATGCCGAACATCACCAGCCCCGCGCCGCCCAGCACAAATTGCGGAATGGAAGCCACCAGCACCGCCATTTTGGGCACCATGCCGAACAGAATTAAAATAATCCCCGAAGAAATACACACCCAGCGGCTATGAACGCGCGTCACGCTGACCAGACCGACGTTTTGTGAAAAAGATGTATGCGGAAAACTGTTAAACGTTCCGCCGATCATGGTTCCTACGCCATCCACGCGCAGCCCGCGAATAATGTCGTGCGAAGAGAGCTTACGACCGACTATTTCACCCAGTGCCAGGAACATCCCCATCGACTCAATAAATACGATGATGAGTACTGCGGTCATGGTCAAAATAGAAACGGGGTCGAAAATCGGCATACCAAACGACATCGGCGTAACAATCGCAAACCACGAAGCATCATGCAGCCCGGATAAATTGACTTCATTCATCATCCACGAAAGTAAAAAGCCAAATACAATCCCCAGTAATACGGCGACATTGGACATAAATCCTTTTGCATAGCGAGTAATAAGCAAGATGAAAATTAAGACTGCGAAGGAGATTCCTAAATAAACGGGATTACCATATTGCGGATTTCCTTTACCTCCCGCAGCCCAATCAATGCCCACCTGAATAATACTCAGCCCGATAGAGGTAATAACCACACCGGTAACCAGCGGTGGGAACAAAGGCATTAAGCGACCAATAAGCGGCGCTAATAATGTGGTGATAAATCCTGCTGCGATGGTTGCGCCAAAAATCCCCAGCAGCCCGATATCCGGGTTCATCCCGATAGCTATCATTGGCGTTACAGCAGCAAAGGTCACCGACATAATAACGGGCAGGCGAATCCCCATAAAACGACCGATGCCAATGCATTGCAAAAGTGTGACGATACCGCAGCAAAAGAGGTCGGAGCTAATAAGCATCGCGATCGCCTCTTTGGTAAGGCCGAGTCTGTCACCAATCATCAGTGGAACAGCGACTGCACCTGCATACATCACAAGTACGTGTTGCAGACCGAGTATGATCAACTTTCCTGGTGATAATATGCGGTCAACCTCATCGGTGGGGCGGTCTTGCCCTGAAGATGAGGGAAGTTGGGAATCTATGGCGCTCATCAGTCATTCTCCTTTCGCTCGCCAGAGTTAAAAGCAACCGTTTACGTTAATAAAACTGTTTAATTACATGCTCGTGGGATGCCAGTTTTAACGAGGAAGGGAAGTTAGAGACAGGAATTGCGGAGGCAATCACATAATCGTGGTTAAACCGAGAAAATGAGAAAAGAATCAGATAATGGAATTATCTTTAATTTTCTCATATTGATATGTCTTTAATCATTCTGGCATATCGCACTCTCGCATTTAATGTTTTTGAGTTGGATTACTCTGTTTTCAGCAACGATGTTTAATTAATGAAAGCGGCACAGATTGAGGGGTAATAATTTGACCTCAGTCGCAAAATATCATTAAAGCGGACACGTTTTATAATATATGCCCGTTTATTGCATTGCGACATTTGAGAAGACATAACTCATCAAATGAAAGGGATGCAAATGAATAAGTTTATCGCTGCTGAAGCTGCGGAATGTATAGGCTGTCATGCCTGTGAAATTGCCTGTGCGGCGGCACACAACCAAGAAAACTGGCCGCAGAGCCACAGTGACTTTAAACCCCGTATTCACGTTGTTGGGAAAGGCCTGCACGCGAATCCGGTGGCCTGTCATCATTGCAATAATGCCCCCTGCGTTACGGTTTGCCCGGTAAATGCTCTGACTTTCCAGCCTGATAGCGTACAACTGGACGAGCAAAAGTGTATTGGTTGTAAAAGATGCGCAATCGCTTGCCCCTTTGGCGTAATCGAGATGGTCGGTTCTATTGCGCAGAAATGCGACCTTTGTAACCAGCGCAGTTCCGGCGTTCAAGCCTGTATTGAGGTCTGCCCAACGCAGGCATTACGCCTGATGGATGATAAAGGGTTACAGCAGATAAAGATGACCCGCCAGCGCAAAACGGCAGAAGGAAAGGTGTCATCAGATGCTCAGTCATCTCGCCGTGCAGCGTTGCTCCCCGTTAACCCGCGTAAAGGTGCAGATAAAATTTCAGCGAGTGAGCGGAAAACCCACTTTGGCGAAATCTATTGTGGACTGGATCCGCAACAAGCGACTTATGAGAGTGACCGCTGTGTTTATTGTGCCGAAAAAGCCAACTGCAACTGGCATTGCCCGCTGCATAACGCCATTCCGGATTACATCCATCTGGTACAGGAAGGGAAGATTATTGAAGCGGCAGAACTCTGCCACCAGACCAGCTCCTTACCCGAAATCTGCGGCAGGGTATGCCCGCAGGACCGTCTTTGTGAAGGCGCATGTACTTTGAAAGATCACTCTGGCGCAGTCTCTATCGGTAATCTGGAACGCTACATCACCGATACCGCGCTGGCGATGGGCTGGCGTCCCGATGTCAGCCTGGTCGTTCCGCGTATGGAAAGAGTGGCGGTGATTGGCGCAGGGCCAGCAGGGCTGGGGTGTGCCGATATTCTGGCGCGCGCTGGCGTTCATGTTGATGTCTTTGATCGCCATCCAGAAATTGGCGGCATGTCGACCTTTGGTATTCCTCCTTTCAAGCTCGATAAAGCGGTGTTAAGCCAGCGGCGGGAGATATTCACCGCGATGGGGATCGACTTTCATCTCAACTGTGAAATTGGCCGTGATATCTCTTTCAACGAATTAACGGCGGAATATGATGCCGTTTTCCTCGGCGTGGGGACTTACGGGATGATGCGAGCGGATCTGCCGCATGAAGATGCGCCCGGTGTCATTCAGGCGCTACCGTTCCTGATCGCCCATACCCGCCAGTTGATGGGGCTGCCAGAGTCTGCAGAGTATCCGCTGACGGATGTAGAAGGTAAGCGAGTTGTCGTATTGGGGGGCGGCGATACAACAATGGATTGCCTGCGCACATCCATTCGCCTGAATGCCACCAGCGTGACCTGTGCTTATCGGCGTGATGAAGTCAGTATGCCCGGCTCGCGAAAAGAGGTGGTTAATGCGCGAGAGGAAGGCGTTGAGTTTCAGTTCAATGTTCAGCCGCAATATATCGCTCTTGATGATGACGGGCGCTTAAAAGCGGTGGGTTTGATTCGTACCGCAATGGGTGAGCCGGGACCTGATGGTCGCCGTCGTCCACGTCCGGTGGCGGGATCTGAGTTTGAACTGCCCGCCGATGTGCTGATTATGGCCTTTGGGTTCCAGGCACATGCCATGCCGTGGTTGCAGGGCAGTGGCGTTAAGCTCGATAAATGGGGGCTGATTCAAACCGGCGACGTCGGGTATTTACCCACCCAGACGCATCTGAGAAAAGTCTTTGCTGGTGGTGATGCTGTTCATGGCGCGGATCTGGTCGTCACTGCAATGGCCGCAGGAAGACAGGCAGCACACGATATGTTAGCCATGTTTAATACGAAGGCATCGCGATGAAATCGTTAATTATCGTTAATTCAACTGACTGCATTGGTTGTCGTACTTGCGAAGTGGCTTGCGTGGTCGCCCATCCGTTAGAACAGGAGTTGAATGCTAGTTTCTTTCTCCCACGTTTAAAAGTGCAGCGTCTGAACAACATTAGTGCGCCGGTGATGTGCCATCAATGCGAAAACGCCCCTTGTGTTGGCGCTTGCCCTGTGGGGGCTCTGACGATAGGCGAGCAGGTGGTGCAGGCCAATTCTGCCCGTTGTATTGGCTGTCAGAGTTGCGTCAGTGCGTGCCCGTTTGGGATGATCACTGTTCAGTCGTTGCCCGGTCATACTCGTCAACTCATCGTGAAATGTGATCTTTGCGAACAGCGGCAAGAGGAACCTGCGTGCGTTGAGTCCTGCCCAACGCAGGCGTTGCAGTTGATGACTGAGAGAGAACTCAGGCAAGTCCGCCAGCAGCGTCTTGCTGCCAGCGGTGAGAATTCTCTCTGAAAGAAATCTCCGCGCTGAAAGGCGCGGAGAGTCTATTAGATTGCCCAACCACCTGCGTAAAATGCGACCAGTGCGGCGGTAATGATAACCGTACCAATATTCAGCTTTTGCCATTCGCGTGCAAAGACGCGGCCTACGACCAGTGTCACAAAGCCCAGCATAATACCGGTGACGATATTACAGGTCAGAACGATGAAAACCGCACATACCAGGCCTGCCATCGCATCAATAAAGTCATTGAAGTCGAGCTTCGAGACATTACTTAACATCAGCAAACCCACGTACATCAGTGCAGGGGCAGTGGCATAACCAGGGATCAGAAACGACAGCGGAGATAAGAACAGAATCAGCAGGAATAACGCGCCAACTACCGTTGCGGTTAAACCGGTTTTGCCCCCGGCGGCAGTTCCGGCTGCTGATTCGATATATACCGCCGCAGGTGCTGCACCCACTAAACCGGAGAATATTGAACTAACCGAGTCACTGGTCAGGGCTTTACCGCCGTTGATGATCTGGTTGTCTTTATCCAGCAGATTCGCCTGTCCGGCTACTGCACGGATGGTGCCGGTGGCGTCGAACACTGCGGTCATCACTAATGCCAGTACACTCGGAAGTACAGTTGGTTGAAGTGCGCCCATAATATCGAGGCTGAAAATCAGAGACTTACCATCTTCGCCAGTCAGACTTGGCATTGCTACCAGACCATGATATTTGACTGCCGGATCAAAGATTAAGCCGATGATCGAGATGGCGATAATCACCAGCAAGATCCCACCAGGTACGCGGCACTTCTCCAGGCCGAAAATCACCGCTAATCCCAGCAAGCTCATCAGCACCGGGAAAGAGGTAAACGCACCAAGCGCGACGGGTAAGCCTTCAATCGGGTTTTTGATAACCATACCAACGCCGTTAGCGGCAATCAGTAGCAGGAACAGACCAATACCGATACCTGTACCGTGCGCAATACCCATTGGTAAATTGCGTAAGATCCAGGTTCGCACGCCAGTTACGGAGATAGCTGTAAATATCAGACCCATCAGAAAGACCGCCCCTAGTGCTACCGGAACGCTAATTTGTTGCCCGAGTACCAGGCTGAATGCGGTAAATGCTGTCAAGGAAATGGCGCAACCAATCGCCATTGGCAGGTTAGCCCATAACCCCATCAGCAGAGAGCCGAAGCCAGCGACCAGACAGGTGGCAACGAAGACCGCTGCGGGAGGAAAACCTGCTTTACCCAGCATTCCCGGCACTACGATAACGGAGTAAACCATAGCGAGGAATGTGGTCAGACCCGCCAGTACCTCCTGGCGAACGCTGCTGCCACGAGCGGTAATTTTAAAATAATTATCCAGCGCGCCCTGTGGCTTTGGTGCGTCCGGTGTTTGTAGGATGTCTCCAGACATAATGATGTCCTCACGAGGTTTATTATTAGTTACGTTCGTACACCAGACGACCATCAACGTAGGTGCGATAGATAGAACGGTCATCGCCCAACGTCATCATCACGAACAATTTGTCGACTAAAGAAACAGAGTTGTCATAGCGCAATTGCTGCAGTGGCGTGGCGGTAGGCTCCATCACCACGAAATCAGCCTCTTTGCCTGGTATAAAATTGCCGATCAGATCGTCAAGTCCCAGAGATTTCGCGCCACCGAGCGTGGCAAGGTAAAACGCTTCATATGCTGAGAGACGATAGCCCTGTAACTGCAACACTTTGTAGGCTTCGTTCAGTGTTTGCAGCATGTTGAAGGTGGTTCCGGCACCAATGTCAGTCCCCATGCCGACTTTGACTTTCTTATTCCATGCTTTTTTCAAGTTGAATAAGCCGCTACCGAGATAAAGGTTGGAGGTTGGACAAAACGCGATGCTGGATTTAGTTTCGCTGAGACGATCCCACTCTTTTTCTTCCAGATGGACGCAGTGAGCAAAGACGCAGTTTTTACCGGTCAGGCCATACTGGTGATAAACATCCAGATAACCATCATGTTCAGGATAAAGTTCTTTCACCCAGGCAATTTCATCTTTGTTTTCACACAGATGGGTATGTATCCACGTATCGGGAAACTCTTCTTTCAGGCGTTGCGCCATTGCCATCTGTTCGGGAGATGAAGTCGGTGCGAAGCGCGGTGTAATGGCGTACAACAGACGTCCATTTTTGTGCCAGCGTTCGATCAGTTCTTTGCTTTGGTGATAACTGCTTTCTGCGGTATCAAGCAGATAATCCGGCGCATTGCGATCCATCATCACCTTGCCGGCAATCATACGCATATTGATATGACTGGCGGCTTCAAACAGCGCATCAACGGATTGCGGATGAACAGTCCCAAACACCAGCGCCGTAGTTGTGCCGTTGCGCAATAACTGCTTGATGAAAAACGCCGACATTTCGCGGGCGTATTCTAAATCCTCATAACGACGCTCTGTGGGGAATGTGTGTTTATTCAACCATTCCAGCAACTGCTCACCGTAGGCACCGACCATTTCACTTTGCGGATAATGGATATGTGTATCGACAAAGCCCGGAACTATCAGTTTGCCGCGATAATCACGGACGCGAATAGTGTCAGGAATTTGATGCTTTCCGTCTTCCCATTTGCCAAACCATTCCACTTTCCCTTGTTTAATGAGTAGTAAACCATCCTCAATAAAACGCAGTGCGGAGGCGATTTCTTCCGGGTTATCGACTGTACGGGTGACATCAATAAAACTGCCTCGTACTGCTTTTAACGTGTGTTCTCCTGACATCATTGACTCCTTTACTTTTAATCCATCTCTTCCGCTGAGGTAATACCAGGCAGAACGTTTTCCTGTCGGTAGCCACCAGGGAGAATAATATTTAATAAAATCGCAGTTAACCCGCCTGCACAAATAGGGTTTTCAACTAATACATAAATAGAGGCAGGCAATATTTTAAAAATTTCGGGATCGTAGGAAACACCAAGACCTAAACCTAATGAGGTGGCGACGATAAGTGTTTCACGGCGTTTTAAGCCATTGGTGATAATGATGCGGATACCGGCAATGGCAATCATGGAAAACATTAACGTCATTGCCCCCCCCAGAACTGCCGAGGGGATAGTGGTGAAGAAGCCGCCGATCATCGGAAATAACCCGAGGATAACCAACATAACCGCGATGGTTCGCCCGATATAACGTGAGGCGACGCCGGTCATCTGAATAACACCGTTATTTTGCGCAAAGGTGGTTAATGGTAATGAACCGACTGCGGAGGCGATAACAGAGACCAGACCATCTGCCAGCACGCCACCTTTCAGCCGTGACTGATATTCGTCTCCCTGAATAGGACGGCGGGAAACCATTGCCGTGGCGGTGATATCGCCTACTGCCTCCAGCACGCTAAGTAGATAAATCGTGCCGACCACCAGGAACTGATGGAAGCTGAAACTAAACCCGTATTTGAACGGATGTGGGATAGTGATTAACGGCAGGTTGCGCATACTGCTGAAATCCACCATGCCAAGGCATAACGACGCGATATAGCCGACGCAAAGTCCAATGGCGATCCCGCCCATGCGTAGCAACGGACTACGGCAGCAGTTAAAGCCGATCACCACAATCAAAACCAATAAACCAACGCCGAGATGTTCGTAATTGCCGAACGTACCGCTGCTTTTGGCTGCAAATCCACCGCCAAAATCGATAATGCCGACTTTAATCAGGCTTAAGCCGATCATCAGCACCACAATGCCGCTGACGGTGGGGGTGATAACCCGACGTAGATAAGGCAGGATAAAAGAAGAACCGACAACCAGAAATGCGCCAACGAAGGAAACGCCAAGCAGCGACGACATGATTAATTCTTCGTGGAAACCGTCGCTTTTCATGCTGCTGCCCAGCGCAATCATGACGGTAACAAATGAAAAATTGACTGACTGAATGGAGAGTAAACCGGAACCTACGATGCCATAACGGTTTACCTGTAACCATGTTCCAATACCGGAGGCGATCATCGCCATTGAAACCAGATAGGCGGTCGTTTCTGCGGAAAGTTGTAAGGCCGCACCCACAATTAATGCGGGAGTCACCATCGGAACGAAAATTGCCAACAGATGGGTAATTGCGCCAACAATAGCCTGATGAAAGGGAGGGCGATCCTCCAGTTCAAATATAAGGTCGGAACCTGCATGGTTTATATCAGACATCCCTTCACTCCTTTTAAAGTAAATTTGATCATCTGAATCAGTAAAATAAATACCCACGAATTTGGGGCGCAGGACGCCTTGAGAACGGCTTATCTCATTTTCGCAGTTACTATTTAGTCATCGTTCAAACAGAGAAACAGGCCGCCGAAGCGGTAACAGATTGTTGATAAATCGCGCTTTGTTCATGCCGGATGCGGCGTGAATGCCTTATCCGCCTACCAAATCATGCTAACTCAATATATTGCAGTCGACATGTAGGCCTGATAAGCGCAGCGCATCAGGCAATTTCGCATTTGTCAGCAATCCAGGCCGCCGAAGCGGCCATTTATTACTTATATTTTTTCCAGCGCGGTGAGTATTTTCTCCGGAGTGAAATGCCATTCGCGTAACCAGATGCCGCAGGCATCGTGAATTGCAGTAGCAATTGCTGGTGCTGCGCCATTTACGCCAATTTCCGAGATGGACTTCGCCCCGAACGGGCCGACTTTATCGTCGCTCGGCACCAGTACGGCACGGAAATCACGTGGGATGTCGCCAATTTTCGGTGCGCCGTAACTGCGTAAATCGCGGGTTAACGGGTGACCTTCGGCGTCATAAATGATTTCTTCGCTCATACTGTGCCCGATAGCACGCAGGGTGGCGCCGTAGATTTGTCCCAACGCTAACTCCGGATTGACCGGCGTACCGCAATCCAGCAGGGCGTAGAATTTGTCCAGGCGGATTTCACCGGTACGCGTGTTGACGGCAACTTCAGCAAAGTTTGCACCATACGGGAAGGCGAAATCAGGCGTGATATAACTGGCTGTTCCCACCAGCGAACCAAAGCCAGTACCGGTTTCGCCTTTATGGGCAATATCCCCGAAACTCACTTCGCCTTTCTTACCGCGCACGACGCCCGGCGTTGCCAGTTGAACATCTTCCAGTGGCTCACCCAACATTTGTGCACCGTGGAACAGGATTTTCTCCCGCAGATTTTCCGCAGCCATACGCGCCGCGTTGCCTGAGAAACAAGTACCGGACGAGGCATACGCGCCTTTATCAAACAGCGCATGGTCGGTGTCACCGGAGATAACATGCACGTCCTGCGGCGGGCAGTGCAGCACTTCTGCCGCCAGTTTGGTCACCACAGTATCCAGGCCGGTTCCGATATCCGCACCACCGGAGTGAACGATAAAGGTGCCATCAGATTCCAGTTTGATCATGCAGTTAGCCTGATCGATATCCGGGATCCCCGATTTCTGCATGATAATGGCGACGCCGCGACCGATGTGCCAGTCACCATTTTGCGGTTTCGGTGACGACCATTGGATCATCTCGCGACCCTGACGCAGGATCTCTTCCAGTGCGCAGCTGGCGGCGGAAGGAACGGAGGTCGGCGCTTTACCTTCACCGATTGCACCGAGAATTTTCAGCTCTTGCCCTTCGTGTACCCGGTTACGTTCGATAATTTCCAGTTGGTCGATCTGTAACTGTTCAGCCAGTTCCGCTAATGCCATGGTGATCGCGAAGTTACCTTTCGGTGCGCCATAACCCTGATAAGCACCATTTGGACAAATGTTGCTGTAGTAGGTGGTGACCTGGAAATCGACGTTATCGCACGGATATAACGGCAGCGACAGAGCCGGCCCGTTACACGGTACGGTGAGTGAATGGTTGCCGTAAGGGCCTGTGTTGGCGCGGAAATCCATCTTCACTGCCGTCAGGCGACCATCTTTTTTCGCCCCCAGTTTGACGGTGACTTTCGCGACGTGACGAGAAGTGTTGGCAATAAACTCTTCTTCACGGGTGTAGCGGAACAGCACCGGACGCCCGGTCACGCAGGTTGCCCAGGCGCACACTTCTTCCAGCAGGATGTCCTGTTTGGAACCAAAACCGCCGCCTACGCGTTCTTTAATGACATGAACTTTATGTTGTTTCATACCTACAAGGCGCGCAACCTGGCGGCGTAAGTGCCACGGTACTTGAGTGGAGGCGTGAATAACCAGCCGATCGCCATCCATGCGGGTAAAGCAGATATGTGTTTCAGTCGGGCATTGCTGCGCCTGAGTTGAGTTATAGGTTCGCTCAATGATCACATCGGCATCGGCGAAGCCTTTATCCATATCGCCAATATGACCATGAATACTGGCGGCGATATTTTTGCGTGGGCGAGAACCGATAGGGAAGTTAATGATCATATGCTCGCCGCGCTGGGCTGCATGACTGTTGTCATCTTCCAGAGTATCTGGTGCACCAGCGACATACACCACCGGTTCATCGTGCACGACAGGTGCATCTTCCGCCATTGCTTCGTCGATCGACATTACCGGTTTAAGCACTTCATATTCAACGTCGATGAGCTTCAGTGCTTCGAGCGCAATTTCTTCACTTTCAGCAACGACCGCAGCAACGCGATCGCCGACATGACGCATTTTCTTGCCGAACATGCGGCGGTCAAGTGGTGACGGTTCCGGTGCGCTCTGACCACCAGGGGTGTAGTAGATGTCCGGGCAATTCAGGTGAGTAATAACGTGAACAACGCCCGGTAAAGCCTCGGCTTTGCTGACATCCAGATGAGTAATCAGTGCGTGAGCGTGTGGGCTACGTAACATTTTAATGACGCAGGCGTCAGCCGTTACGCGGTCTTCAACATAGCAGGGTTTCGCCTGCACCATTTTCGCGGCATCAGTTTTAGGATAGTGCTTACCAATGACTTCAAGGTCATCGCGGAAAGTCGGGGCGATATCAATCGTGGCCTGTGGGTTATTTTTACGTGCAACCGCCAGTTCAACGACCTGGTAGTATTGCTGCCAGCCTGCATCGCGGCTGAACAGACCAGAAAGCGCGTCGTCGATCTCTTCGCGGGTAGGTGCGGCGATGCGATCAAGAAGATCGGTAATAATCAGAGCCGCAGCCGGATCGTTATAACCGGACTGCACCACGCCGACATCAACCATTGCTTGTTGAACCAGACTTAATTCGTTCCATTTGCCCAGTGATTCTGCGGTACGAATGTCTGCTTTTTCTAACTGTGCGGCAATAAGCAGGGATGCGTTGACGATATTACCGTTAAAGATAATTGCGTCAGAACCGGCAAAACCGAAACCATCATCACTGTTGCGTACAGAGTGCATTCCCATGTTAAACAACAGCTTTTGCACGTTTTCGCCAGGATTAACGGTTAATGCCTGGGGCGCGCCATTTAAAGTAAAGTGAATAATCATACGGCTTCCTCCCCAGCCTGTTGGCAGTCGGCATACAGGTCGGCTACCAGAACTCCCGTGATATAGCGTTTATAGGCCACGCTGCCCCGCAAATCTTCCTGCGGGAAAATGGCGTTGGCGACGGCCTGTTCCAGTGCATTGCCTTCCAGATTTTGTTTTTCGACATCGTGCAGACGCAGTGCTTTACTGGCGACGCCATCCAGCGCAATTCGCATACCGTCGTGGTCGGTTAATGCAACAGCCGCAGTCACTACCGTTAACCCAGCCTGGGAACGGCTAATTTTGCGAGTCGCGCAGGTGCGATACGGATCTTTAATGATGATTTCCGTCAGCAGACGATCGCATGGGCAGGACAGGTAGTCCTCGATTGATAGCGTTTCGCCGTTGCCAAAGACCAGTTCAGCATCCAGCGCCAGCAGCACCGGAAGCAGTACGGACTCTTCCTGTTGGGCGGCGATTTCGCCACCAATGGTGGACTGATTCCGTACATGGCGAGAGTAGACAAAGCCGAGGGCTTCACGCAGTGCTGCAGGAATAAATCGTGCATCACGCAGTGGCTGCAAGC
This sequence comes from Escherichia sp. Marseille-Q3837, assembly GCF_916618735.1. Lineage (NCBI taxonomy): Bacteria > Pseudomonadati > Pseudomonadota > Gammaproteobacteria > Enterobacterales > Enterobacteriaceae > Escherichia > Escherichia sp. Marseille-Q3837. Next base: position 1,873,691 of record NZ_CAKAKC010000001.1, read on the forward strand.
GAGACATTGCGCCAATACGCAATGCGCCGTTATCCCAGTCAACCCAGTCCAGTTCCAGATCCTGTAAGGAAATGGCAATCTTTTTATCGGTACGGGTTGGTGTGGCGTTGAGTTTGCTGCCCCCGGCAAACCAGACGGCTTCATCCTGGAAGCGGCGCTTCAGTTCCAGCGCCTGTTCGACAGAGTCGGGTCTGAAAAATTGTTCAATCATCTTCTTTCCTTATTTAACCCTCTTCCTTGAAGGAAGAGGGTATCTGTCATTTATGCCAGCGCATCCATCCGACGCCACATACCGGCGGCGGCTTTTCTGGCTTGCGCATAAATGGAATCGCAATCGAAGTTAAACTGACGGTCTTCATAGACCATCACACCGTTGACCATCACGCTGTGAACGCTGCCTGAACCCATGCCGAAAGCGATATGACCGGCGATATTGTCCGCCAGCAACGGCGTTGGCGAGGTGTAATCGCAAATGGTTAAATCGGCTTTATAACCTGCTTCCAGCAGGCCGAATTTCGCACCAAAGTTGCGACTCATTAGTTCGTTGCCGTTAGTCAGGGCTTTGGCAAAACTGTCAGGCCACAGCGAACCACCAGCGTCACGATGTTTAAAGAAGGCGAATTTCATCTCTTCAAACATGTCTGAACCGATACCGTCGGTTCCCAGTGCCAGATTGCGGATATCGCTAAGATGATGGTTGTAACCAACATGGTTATTCATGTTGGAGCGGGCGTTATGTACCAGGAACGCGTCATGCTGATTAAGCAGGGCGATATCCTCTTTCGACAGATACAGGCCGTGGGCGACCAGCGTTTTGCTGTCGATAAGATCGAATTGCGCCAGTCGTGCCAGCAGATCTTTGCCGTACCAGTGGTGACTGTGAGAAACGTCGTAAAGGTCTTCAGCAGCGTGAATGTGTAAACCACGTCCGGTGGCTTTTACGGCTTCGCGCAGCATTTCCAGACCGGCATCCGGCACGGTAAACGGCGCGTGAGCACCAATATGCGCTTCCACCAGATATGGCTCGGTAGCTACTTTCTTTGCGTCGTCAATCTGACGGGCGAAACGGATGTTTTCTTCTACACCTTCCTGTAACTCTGTGATGCCGTTGTTACGGTCAGTGGTTTCAAAACAGGTCATCGCACGCAGGCCAACTTTTAAAAATGCGTTGCGCAGCGTCGAGAGCGACCCGCCGATATAAGCCGGGGACGCATGGTGATCGATAACCGACGTGCATCCGCTCTTGATTGCTTCGAGTGAACAAATCAGCCCGCTGTAATAGAGCGACTCTTCATCAAGGGCACGATCGAGCCGCCACCAAAGATTTTTCAGCGTTGAGATGAAATCCGGGCAGGGAGCGATGTTCGCCATAATTCCGCGCGAAAGTCCCGAGTAAAAATGGTTGTGTGAGCAGACAATCCCAGGCATCACAATCCGGCCATGCATCTCTTTGTAGCTGGCGTCAGGATAACGCTGCGTCAGAGCATCGCCGATCGCGACAATCACATCATTTTCGATGGCGATATCGACGCCTTCCTGCACTTTTGCCGGGTGTAACTGTACTGCGGTGACATTCTTCAGAATCAACATGATTACACCTCCACGCGGCTCAGCAGATAATGATGATGCTGGTGGACATGGCTAATGATGCGGCACATATCGTTCAGCTCTGGCGGTACGTTGTCGAACTGACCTTCGCTATTGATATTCAGCACCCAGCTTTGGTTATTCAGACGTACACGCACACGATCATCTTCCACCAGGAAGCCTGGGTTGCTGCTGTTATCAAAGTCTTGCGACAGACTAAAGACGGTGATTTTGTCTTTGTACGGTTTACCGTTCCACGGGCAGAACTGAGCGCAGTTGCCGCATTCGTTACAGTAAGCGTCGAGGTGCAGCGTCTGGAAACGGTTCTGGAAGCCAGGGACGGCAATTGAGACGTTGGCGCGGTTCGGGCAGACATCCACACACTTGCTGCAAACGTAGTTACATTCAAGGCAGCGAGCGGCTTCCTGGGCGACAAACGCGTCACGATCGTCACTGTTCACCAGGGTGACAGAGATATCGCCTTTACGTTGGTAGATTTCCGCCGGGTTGACGTTGTTCCAGTATTTATCGCTCTGGTGGGAGCGGATATTTTCTCGACTAAGGATGGCATCGGTGGCTCGTCGAGCCGTTCCGACAGCCGCGACAATAGAGGACGGGCCGCGCTGTACGTCACCAATCATAAAGACGTCAGTCAGACGAGTTTCGCCGTTATGGTCGACATCAGGCCAGCCGTTTTTGTCCAGCGGCACGCCCATTGCGTTCAGGGCTTCGGTATCCTGCTGTTCGCCAATGGCGGTGATCAGGCTGTCTACGTGTAGCGTTACTGTTTCGTTGGTTTCAACCGGACGGCGACGGCCTTTCTCATCGGGTTCGCCAAGCGACATAACGCGCAACGTTAAGGTGCCATCCGCATCGAAACGTTCTGGGTTATTGAGGAAACGGAACTCTACGCCATCGTGTCGTGCTTCTTCATACTCTTCGCGCCATGCTGGCATCTCTTGTAGTGAACGACGGTAAACGACAGTCGCTTTTTCAACGCCCGGAACGCGTAACGCCGCACGGGCGCAGTCCATTGCGGTGTTACCCGCACCGACAATCACCACATGTTTACCCAAGTTGAGCACTGCGCCTTTGTTGTACTCGCGCAGGAAGGGGAGCGATTTCCAGACATTCTGGTTGTTGCCCGCCAGCTTCACACCGCTGTTTTTATCGGTGCCGGTGGCAATCAGAACATAGTGGAAGCCCTGATTTTTTAACTGTTCGACGGTCAGATCCGGTGAACAGCCATACTCAAATTTCACGCCGTGGTCGGCAACAAAATCGATATCGTGCTGAATCAACTCAGCAGGAATACGGAACTGTGGAATGATATTTTTCACCACGCCGCCGGCGTTAGCTTCGCGTTCAAATAGCGTCACCGGATGGCCCGCTCTGGCAAGGAAGTAGCCTGCTGCCAGACCCGCCGGACCTGCGCCAATGACGGCAACCGGATGGCGAGAACCGGAACCCGCTGGTTTGTGCCAGCGTTGCTTATATTCATCCCAGCCTTTTTCCAGCGCGACTTTTTTCAGTTCGCGGATATTCAGCGCACTGTCGTAATCCAGGCGGGTACAGTTGTACTGGCACTGGTGATCGCAAATGTGACCAGTAATGGCGGGCAGGGCATTACGTTGGTAGATGAGTTCCAGCGCGTCGGCATAGCGATGTTCGCCAAGCAGACGAATGTATTCCGGAATATCCTGTTTGATGGCGCAGGCAGTGACACAGGGGGCAACGTAGCAGTCGGTCAGCGGCAGGTCTTCTGCCACTTCTATACGCTCTTCTGGCTTCCAGTGTTTCTGGGTGTACTCCATGGTCAGCGCATCTGCGGCCAGCTTGCTCAGTCGTTCCACGTCAACGTGGTCAAGTCCCCAGGCGTCGGAGCCTTCCAGCTCGCGCATACAGGCACTTAAACGCAAATAGCCGCCGGGTTTCAGTAAGTCGGTTGCCATGGTGATAGGGCGAATGCCAGTATCGAAAATATCGCGGATAGTCAGCTGGCTGGCACCACCGGAATAGGAAATTGGCAGTTTGCCGTCAAAGGCACGGGACAGAACTGCCGCGACATTGATAGAGAGCGGGAACAGTGCACGGCCGGACATATACATCTCTTCACCAGGCAGTGCGCCTTTGTTATTGATGGTGCCGAGAGTGTTAGTCAGTTTGACGCCAAAGCCGAGTGATTTTTCTTTTGCCAGCGCCATCAGGCGTTCCAGCATTTCCAGCGCCTGCGTTAGCTTGAGGTCGTGATCAAATGACTCTTCTTTTAAGCCGATGTAATCGAATCCACATCCATCAAGAATCTCACGAACACGCGCGTACCCCAGTAAGGTCGGATTGAGTTTCACAAAGGTGTTCAGCTCTTTTTCTTCCAGCATGTAGCGGCAAATGGCTTCGATTTCATGCGGAGGGCAGCCGTGCATGGTGGAGAGGGTAACGCCTTGTACCATGCTGGTGGGGATACGGGCTGCTAAGGCCTGCAAGCTTTCACGTTTTTCCTGCAATCCGTGGCGGGCTAAAAATGCGTCATCGTGGAGGATTTTATTCAGCGTATCGCGGTATTGAGCGAATTTCGGATGGTCAGATGCGTCCATCATATTGTCGATGAACTGCTGCATCGGCGGCTGCTTAATGCCTTCGAGGTTGTAACCGACGCTCATATTAAAGATAAACGATTTACCAGAATCAGAAGGCTGGAACATGGCTTCGAGAAGATGCAGGGCAAACCAGGCTTTGAGGTATTCATCCCAGGCTTTAAGCAGGGTAAATTCGGTTGACCATTCGGTGTTAAAGCATTCGTCTTCGGCATCGATACAGGGCTTTTCCAGCTCCAGGCGGTCAAGAATTTGGACGGTTTTTAGTTCGATAAAGCGTCCGCCAGTCAGCCAGGAAGTGACGATGTTTTGCGCGAGTTGCGTGTGCGGACCAGCGGCAGGGCCGACGGGGGTGGCACAGGTTTCACCGAAGACGCTAACAGTTTTACCTTTTACGGGTGAGTAAAACTGTTGCTCAGGAATACCAAAGATTGAGCGTTGTTGTTGGTATTCATCAAATATGCGCGTCAAAAGTTCCTCAAACGGAATGGGACGCATAATATCCCCCATAACCCTCTCCTTAGCTTATACAGATATCATTGAGTGACCGGTATTGATAAATCCGGTGGTTTAAGGAGACAGAGCAACAATCGCACCACTATTGCCAGGTTGGCTCGGAAATATAAAAAAATGTGAGGCGCCTCGAAACTTAATGTTTTTTTGTGAATGATCTCACAGGTGCTAAATGAGAATTAAAATCACTACTGAGAGTTATTATTACCAGGGGTTTTATCATTTTTTCTCATTTCTCAAAATCAGTGGCTCCTTATCATTATGATAAAAGGGTACTGAGCGGAATGAATATTTGAACGCAATCGTTTAACCTGATTTTCTAAAATTCAGTATGCCACTTTTGTGCATTAATAAAGTCCTCGGGGGTATCAATATCTAAAATTATTTCTTCATCTTCTATTTCGACGGAATAATGTTCACCCATTTGCAATGCCTGACGCATATTGGCCACGTTGGGACGTTGGATAGCCTGCATCAGACTCGATTTTGAGATTAAAATGGGATGACCAGGGATACCATTGTGGAGTGGGAGAATTGCACCGTTGTTGCGTAACTTCCAGATTTTATTAAATATATTGGCATTAAGACTTGGCATGTCACCATGAGTAATAAAGCAATGTTCAGTTTGCACTTCGGGAGCCGCAGCCTTCACCGAGGTCAGTAAGCCCTGCTCATAATCTGGATTATAAATAAGAGTAATATTGCCAGTGTTCTCGTAGCGATGGTGCAGTTCATTAGCGCGAAAACCCGTAACTAAAATAATTCGACTACAAAACTGCAACGCGTTTTTGATACTTGCATCAAGAATTGTTTCCTGTTGCCAGGGTAACATCATTTTCCATTGTCCCATTCTTGATGATAATCCAGCAGCGGTAATTATACAGTCGATAGATGACATAGTGATTCCATTATTTATATCGGTTAATAACGCCTGAAAATTGCGTTACTTCCTGGTTAATGAATTTGTGGGCTAATTTATCCCAGAGAGGTCTATGAAGACTCGTGAAAAGTATAATTGACCCATCAGCATTATTCATTGATTTAGGCGTGCAGAACGCTCCGGCAGTCATTTCTGTTGTTGGTGCAGGGGGGAAAACCAGTCTGCTTTTTTGGCTGGCAGAGTTACTTCAGTCTAGTGGCAGGCGCGTGTTAATCACGACGACGACACATATGTTTATACCAACGTCTCACTGGCCCGTGGTTTTCTGTCGCGATCCCGCCATGCTTCCTCATGCGTCTCTCACATCCCCCATTGCATTTTGTTTTCACCGCTTCAAAGCGAAACAGGGAAAAGCGCAGGGATTTACGCCAGATACCATTGATGTACTGGCGCAACGACCAGAATGTGACGTAATTCTCATTGAGGCAGATGGCTCGCGTGGAATGCCGTTAAAAGCGCCAGATGAGCACGAACCTTGCATACCTAAAAGCAGTTGCTGCGTGATTGCTGTGATGGGAGGGCATATTTTGGGCACTAAAGTTGGTGCTGAAAATGTCCATCGCTGGTCGCAGTTCGCTGAGATTACAGGGTTAACACCTGATGCAACCTTGCAGCTGAGCGATCTCGTTGCGCTGGTTCGCCATCCGCAGGGGGCGTTTAAAAACGTACCGCAAGGCTGTCGGCGAGTCTGGTTCATTAACCGTTTTTCTCAATGTGAGAATGCGATTGCGCAAAGCGAGCTACTCAAACCGCTGCAACAACACGACGTAGAGGCAATCTGGCTGGGCGATATACAAGAAGATCCTGCAATCGCGCGCAGATTTGTGAATTAGCAGCTCGGGCATTCCGGGTTACTGAAAGGATATCCATTGAGGTTGGTATGAATATTTTCACAGAGGCTGCAAAACTCGAAGAGCAAAATTGTCCGTTTGCGATGGCGCAAATTGTGGATAGCCGAGGCTCGACTCCCCGCCATTCTGCACAAATGTTAGTGCGTGCCGATGGTTCTATCGTCGGTACAATTGGTGGTGGAATGGTTGAGCGGAAGGTGATTGAAGAGTCGCTTCAGGCATTGCAGGAACGTAAGCCGCGATTATTCCATGGACGTATGGCTCGTAACGGTGTGGATGCTGTCGGGTCAGATTGCGGAGGCGCAATGTCAGTGTTTATCAGCGTGCATGGTATGAGACCACGTCTGGTGTTGATCGGCGCGGGGCATGTCAACCGGGCGATTGCCCAGAGTGCTGCGCTATTAGGGTTTGATATCGCCGTTGCCGATATTTATCGCGAAAGCCTCAATCCTGAACTTTTCCCGCCGTCAACTACGCTTCTCCATGCCGATTCGTTTGGCGCGGCAGTAGAAGCACTGGAGATTCGCCCTGATAATTTTGTCCTGATTGCCACGAATAATCAGGATCGTGAAGCCCTCGATAAACTCATTGAACAGCCCATTGCATGGCTGGGTTTGCTGGCAAGTCGCCGCAAGGTGCAGCTTTTCCTGCGTCAATTGCGCGAGAAAGGCGTGGCTGAAGAACATATTGCCCGTTTACACGCGCCGGTTGGTTACAACATAGGTGCGGAAACGCCGCAGGAGATCGCCATCAGCGTGCTGGCAGAAATATTACAGGTGAAAAATAACGCGCCGGGTGGGCTGATGATGAAACCTACGCATCCTTCCGGACACCAACTGGTGGTAATTCGCGGCGCGGGAGATATCGCCAGTGGTGTGGCGTTACGCTTGTATCATGCGGGGTTCAAAGTGATCATGCTGGAAGTGGAAAAGCCAACGGTGATTCGTTGTACCGTGGCGTTTGCCCAGGCCGTGTTCGACGGCGAAATGACGGTCGAAGGCGTCACAGCCCGCCTGGCAACCAGCTCTGCGGAGGCGATGAAACTTACCGAACGTGGATTCATCCCGGTGATGGTAGATCCTGCCTGTTCACTGCTTGATGAACTGAAACCGCTTTGCGTTGTGGACGCTATTCTTGCGAAACAGAATTTGGGTACGCGTGCAGATATGGCACCGGTGACGATCGCGCTTGGGCCGGGGTTTACCGCAGGGAAAGATTGCCATGCGGTAATTGAAACGAATCGCGGGCACTGGCTCGGTCAGGTGATTTACTCCGGTTGTGCACAGGAGAATACCGGTGTTCCCGGTAATATCATGGGGCACACCACCCGACGTGTGATCCGTGCTCCGGCGGCAGGCATTATGCGATCCAATGTGAAATTAGGCGATCTGGTGAAAGAGGGCGATGTGATTGCCTGGATTGGTGAGCATGAAATTAAAGCTCCGTTGACGGGGATGGTGCGTGGCTTGTTGAACGACGGACTGGCGGTGGTCGGTGGTTTTAAAATCGGTGATATCGATCCTCGTGGCGAAACGGCCGATTTCACCAGTGTTTCAGATAAAGCCAGGGCGATTGGCGGCGGTGTCCTTGAGGCGTTAATGATGTTGATGCATCAGGGCGTTAAAGCGACAGAAGAAGTGCTGGAAGTGGCTTAAATGAAAACGGCCGGATGGTATTACCCGCCCGGCCTGAGACTGATGACAAAGTCCAAAAAGAGTTCGGACAGTCCCCTCGCCCCTTCGGAGAGAGGGGGAAAACCGTGCCAACATTGGCGATTGAGCCAGTTTGTCAGCAATATCTGGTCGGATGGCGTCGCCATCCGACCTTTAAATTACTGACGAATTACCGTTCCGGTTTTGCCTTCAATCCCTTCTTTCGCTTTGCTCAATACGGTAATCAGTGCTTCACGACCAGCGCGAGAGCGAGCAAACGAGGCGGCAGCTTCTACTTTCGGCAGCATAGAACCTTTCGCAAAATGACCTTCTTCGATAAAGCGTTCTGCATCGGCCAATGACAGGCGGTCGAGCCACTGCTCATTCTCTTTACCGAAGTTAATGGCCACTTTTTCTACCGCAGTCAGAATGATCAGCATATCGGCATCGATCATTTCTGCCAGACGGGCGCTGGCCCAGTCTTTATCGATAACCGCGCTGGCACCGCGCAGATGGTTACCCTCACGAATCACAGGGATACCGCCACCGCCAACGGTGATCACAACCTGACCTGCTTCTACCAGAGCTTTAACCGTTTCTTTTTCAATAATATCAACAGGCTTCGGTGAGGCTACTACACGACGATAGCCACGCCCCGCGTCTTCTTTCAGGGTGTAACCCTGTTTTGTCAGTTGCTCGGCTTCCTGCTCGGTAAAGAACGACCCGATCGGTTTGGTCGGATTGAGGAATGCCGGATCGTTAGCGTCGACTTCGACCTGAGTAACCAGCGTTGCTACAGGTTTATTAATACCACGAGAAAGCAGCTCTTCCCTTAAGGCGTTTTGTAGATCGTATCCAATGTATCCCTGGCTTAAGGCGACACAGACAGACATTGGCAGCATCGGCGAGTGTGCTTCCGTTTTTGCGGCAGCTTCGAATGCCTGGTTAATCATGCCTACCTGCGGCCCATTACCATGAGTGACGATAACTTCATGTCCCTGCGCAATTAAATCAACAATTGCCTGAGACGTAATTTTTACCGCTTTCATTTGTCCGGCCAGATCGTCGCCCAGCGCATTCCCGCCGAGGGCGAGAACAATTTTCTTACTCATTTTTCCTCACTCATCATTCTTAATTGTGTATAGATCCCTGGTAGTGGTTAGAGCACGGGAGGGACAAACGGTTTGCGTCGCAGGAAACGACCGCGTCCGGCTTTGCCTGTGAAGGCTCCGTCGCAGAAAATCGTTTCACCACGGGATAGCGTTCTGACAATTGCGCCCTGACAGGTAATGCCCTCCCAGGGCGAATAGTCGGCGTTGTCGTGGAGATGGCGATGTTGAATTTGTTGGCTCTGACGTGGGTCGATAATCACCACGTCGCCATCGGAACCGGGCGCTAATAATCCTTTTTGCGGCCACAGGCCAAACAGCCTGGCGGGCATCGCGCTGGTTAACTCAACAAAACGTTCCGGTGTGATACGTCCGGTCATTACGCCGCTGGAGAACAGCAATTGCATACGATTTTCCACACCGGGCAAGCCATTTGGGCAGCGACTGAAATCGCCTTTAGAAATTTGCTGGCGTTGAGCCATCGAGAAGGTGCAATGATCGGTCGCCACCACGTCAATCGCACCATCGCTGATGCCACACCACAGTTTGTCCTGCTCGCGAACATTGCGCAGCGGTGGGCTAAGGATAAATTTCATTCCGTCTTCTGTATCGTAACTGCGTTCGTCCAGCAGAAGATATTGCGGACAAGTTTCAACCCAGACAGGCTGGTGATTCGCGCGGGCAAGGCGCAGGTAATCCAGACCTAAGCCGTTAGACAGATGGACGATATAGAGTGGGGCGTTGCCGGCAAGTTGCGCCAGATTAATCATGCGGGCGATAGCTTCAGCTTCGCATTCCAGAGGTCGACTCAAGGCGTGATAGCGTGGCGCGGTTAACCCGGCGGCAATAAACTCCGCCCGCTTGCTGGCGATAGCTGCGTCATTTTCCGGGTGCACAGTGGTCAGGGCACCAGACTCATGCAAGCGGCGTAATGCTTGCAACACTTCATCATCGTTGAGTTTATATTGATAGGTTAAATAGAGTTTAAAACTGCTCAGCCCTTCCTCGACCATCATCGGGATTTCGTCGAGGATGGCGTGATTAATGTGCTGAATCACACCGTGAAAGCTGTAGTCGATGACCGCTTTATGGGCGGCATAGCCACGATAAACTTCCAGTTGATGGCGTAACCGGCAGCCATTTGGGCCAAATCCCATATGGTCAATAATGGTTGTTGTACCGCCACACGCGGCTGCGCGAGTACCGGTAAAAAAATCATCACAACTGCGCGCAATGCCGACATCAATATTAAAATGCGTATGGACATCCACGCCGCCAGGGAAAACGTAACAGCCAGTGGCATCAATGTCTTCATAAGGGAGCTGCGGCGAAATATTGGTGCCCAACTGGCGAACAATCCCGCTTTCAATCAACAAATCCTGCTTTGCTTGTCCATCTGCGTTCACGACAGTGCCGTTTTTGATCAATACGCGCATAGCAAACTCCAAAAACCCTCCGGCGAACCGGAGGGGAATAAGTTAAGAATAATTATTCGGTTGCCAGCCAGCTTAACGGGATTGCAGCGTACATAGCGGCACAGGTCACCAGGTGTGATTTCCAGGTTTTTTCGTTTGGCGCGTGCGCTTCAGGTTCTTTACCTGGGCCAAAGCCGATCACCGGAATGCCGTGACGACCCATGATGGATACGCCGTTAGTTGAGAAGGTCCACTTATCAACGACCGGCGCTTTGCCAAACAGACCTTCGTAGGCATTCACCAGGGCTTTAACAGTGAAGTGATCTTCTTCCACTTTCCAGGTCGGGAAGTAGCATTCGGTTGGGTAGACCAGGCCAGTCCAGGACGGACGGTCATAGTTGTACATAGAAACGACAGCATTCGCTTTTTGAACTGCTGGCAGGGCGCGGATTTCGTCCAGCGCGCCTTCCCAGGTTTCACCCCAGGTCAGACGACGGTCAATAGAAACTGCGCAGCTGTCTGCTACAGCGCAACGGCTTGGGGAGGTAAAGAAAATTTCAGAAACGGTCAGCGTACCTTTGCCGAGGAATTCGTCATAACCCAGACGTTGGGACAGTTCTTGTAATTCGCCAAGAATCGGTCCCATTTTGAAAATGGCGTTATCACCGCGTTCTGGCGCAGAACCGTGACAGCTAACGCCCTGAACATCAATACGAATTTCCATACGACCGCGCTGACCACGGTATACCTGGCAATCAGTCGGTTCAGTACTGACCACAAATTCCGGGCGAATGCCAGATTGTTCAATAATGTACTGCCAGCACAGACCGTCGCAGTCTTCTTCCTGCACCGTACCGGTAACCAGCAGGGTATATTCATCTTCCAGACCGAGGTCTTTTATGATTTTACCGGCATATACCATAGACGCCATGCCGCCTTCCTGGTCGGAAGTACCGCGACCACCGATCAGCTCATCAGTTTCCATACCTTCGTACGGGTCGAATTCCCAGTTTTTGATGTTGCCAATGCCGACGGTGTCGATGTGAGCATCCATCGCAACCAGACGCGGGCCGTGGCCGATATAACCGAGAACGTTGCCCATCGGGTCGATTTCAACTTTATCGAAACCAACTTTTTCCATCTCTTCTTTAATACGATGCACTACGCGTTTTTCGTCACAGCTTTCACTGGGAATCGCAACCATGTCGCGCAGGAAGCGAGTCATGTCTGCCTGGTAATCCTTTGCTTTTTCAAGAATCAGTTTGAATGGAATATTCTTAGCCATTATTTTTCTCCAGTTTTTTGCTCCCCGTTTTGCGGGGAGCTGTTCCAATAGTGTGATTAAGGTGCTACAGAGTGTTTGCCTTCCCAGACAACTTCGCGGTAGTGCTTCACGTCGGTGTCGCCTTCAGTGCTGATAACCAGCACCACGGCATCTTTGTTCAGCGCCAGTTTTTCCATCAGGCTTTGTCGTTGCGGGTGATAATGAACCGCCGCGAGAACGCCCAAACCGACAGCGCCAGATTCACCGGAGATGATGCGAGGATCGTTGCCATACGGATTACCCAGCACGCGCATACCTAATGCGGCAACGCTGTCCTGGCAGGAGATGAATTGAGTGGCGCAGTTACGTAGGATTTCCCAGCCCAGCGGGTTAGGTTCGCCGCAGGCCAGGCCCGCCATGATCGTCGCCATATCGCCGCCAACGTTGACGATGTCGCCTTTGACGCCAGAGCGATAAATACAGTCAGCTTTGTCCGGTTCAACAATAATGCTGTGCAGATTTTGCGGGCTGTAGACATCGACCAGATAACCCAACACACCACCAGCCATCGCGCCGACGCCGGCTTGCAGCAGAACGTGCGTTGGGGTTACGCCCATTTCACGCATTTGCTCGACGGCTTCATCTGCCAGCGTGGCATAGCCCTGCATGATCCAGGTTGGGATTTTGGTGTAGCCTTCCCAGGCGGTATCCTGCACCACCTCCCAGCCGTGCTGCTGTGCGTGTTGCATGGTCAGGCGAACGGTGTCGTCATAGTTCATGTCTGTGACGATGCACTCGGCACCGAGGTTCAGAATGGCGTCAACGCGTTCCTGAGCGGAGCCTTTCGGCATGTAAATCACCGCATTCTGCCCAAGTTGCTGCGCTGCCCATGCGACACCGCGACCGTGGTTGCCGTCGGTGGTGGTCGCAAAGGTCATTTTTTCGCCGATAGCATTTTTCAGGTGTTCAAATGACAGCGTTTCGATATCAAGATGATATTTTTCGCACAGTAACTGAGCGATGGCATATGCACCGCCGAGCATCTTGAAGGCGTTCAGACCGAATCGTTTTGATTCGTCCTTAACGAGAATTTTCTTCACACCAAAAAGGTTTGCGAGATCGTCCAGCGCACAAAGCGGTGTTGGGCGATAGCCAGCAATCTTCTGATGGAACTGGCGCGCCAGTTTTGCCTGGCTTTGCGAAAAGAGCGGTGATGTTTCGCCGTTGAAAAATTTGTTATCGGCGATATCAATCTTCAATGAGAAAACGGACATATCCTATCCTTTTGGCCTCTGTAAATAGAGAGCCGATCTGTCGATCGGCCCGAGGGGTTATTTCACGCGTTCTTGCGCTTCTTTCAGCAGTTGTTCGAGCAGTGCACCCGGTTTGGCGTATTTACGGGACAGGATCATCGCGGCGATGATATAAGGCTTCCAGCTGGCTTCTTTGTAGGTCGCGATACGGTATTTTTCGAATACACCTTCAGTGACTTCACCTTCTTTACAGGATACGCCGCTGATATCGGCCGGCAGGCAGTGCATATACAGGGCTTCGCCATCACGGGTCAGCTCCATCATCTCTTCAGTACAATGCCAGTCTTTGTGTTGCGCGTTCTGCGCCAGGCACTGTTTTTCCAGAGCTTTAAGGCCTTCGTGATCGTTAGCGCGCAGCAGTTCAGTACGCTCTTCCATCACTTTATAAGGTGCCCATGACTTCGGATAAACGATGTCTGCATCTTTAAACGCTTCTTCCATGCTGGTGACCTGACGGAAGCTGCCGCCGGATGCTTTAGCATTGTTTTTCGCCACTTCAACGACATCCGGGATCAGGTCGTAACCTTCCGGATGAGCCAGGGTGACATCCATACCGAAGCGGGTCATCAGACCGATGATGCCTTGCGGTACAGAGAGCGGTTTGCCATAGCTTGGTGAATAGGCCCAGGTCATGGCGATTTTTTTACCTTTCAGGTTTTCCAGCGAACCAAAGTGTTCACGCAACCATGCCAGGTCAGCCATCGACTGCGTTGGGTGGTCGATATCGCATTGTAGGTTCACTAAAGCCGGACGCTGCGGCAGCACGCCCTGTTTGTAGCCGTCGTCGAGTGCAGCGCCAACTTCACGCATATAGGCGTTACCTGCACCCAGATACATATCGTCACGAATACCGATAGCGTCGGCGCAGAAAGAGATCATATTAGCGGTTTCGCGAACGGTTTCGCCGTGAGCGATTTGTGATTTACCTTCATCAAGGTCTTGCTGTGCCAGACCGAGCAGGTTAAGCGCGGAAGCATAAGAGAAGCGGGTACGAGTAGAGTTGTCGCGGAATACGGAAATACCTAATCCACTATTAAAGACTTTGGTCGAGATGTTTTCAGCACGCAGTGCTTTTAACGCTGCGGCAACGTCCAGTACTTGTTTCAGTTCATCTGGCGTCTGTTCCCACGTTAACAAAAAATCTTTCTCGTGAAGGTGAGAGGTCAGCGAATTGATATCCTTAATCAGCTCATTAACAGTTTTCATCATAAAGTCCCGATAGTGGAATGACAGGCAAAGTGGTTTATTTCACTGTGACTTGCCAAAGTGATTGGTGTTTTCACAGCTATACCTGGGACTAACAATAAGTGTGCCAGAATTATTCACGCGGCTGCGAAAGAGTAATTTGACGGATAATATGTGGGGCTGATCACAAATTAACATTGCACTATAGAGCATAAAAATATACGGAAACGATTGGCTTTTTTTCTGCCGTTATTTATTTGCTGCTAAGTATCATAAATAAGATATAAGGGAGAGGAGAATTGTCGTCAGTTTGATAAATGCAGTCCTGTAATTCTCATATTGATATAGAAATGTGATATCACTTCCATAATTTCATTAGAAAGTGATAAAAATCCTATGTTTTTAGCAAAGCTATATTTGTCTGAGTTAATATCGTCATGACCTGTGAACCATCAACGTCTTCAATGATCGACTTTTAAGTGATTCTGGAAGGTAAAGCTATGGAGCTTGTTACTACGCAGTCAGTATTGATGCAAATTCAACCAACAATTCAGCGTTTTGCCAGAATGCTAGCCAGCGTTTTGCAGCTTGAGGTTGAGATCGTTGATGAAAACTTGTGTCGCGTCGCTGGAACTGGCGCATATGGGAAATTTCTTGGTCGCCAGCTAAGTGGTAATTCACGCTTGCTCCGCTATGTCCTGGAAACCAAAACCGAAAAGGTTGTGACACAGTCTCGCTTCGATCCCCTTTGTGAAGGTTGTGACAGTAAAGAAAATTGTCGTGAAAAGGCATTCCTGGGCACGCCCGTTATTCTGCAGGATCGTTGTGTCGGAGTGATAAGTTTGATTGCTGTTACTCATGAGCAACAAGAACATATCAGTGATAATTTACGCGAATTTTCAGATTACGTTCGCCATATATCTACTATTTTTGTCTCGAAACTTCTGGAAGATCAGGGGCCAGGAGATAATATAAGTAAAATATTCGCTACCATGATCGATAATATGGATCAGGGAGTGTTAGTTATTGATGAAGACAATCGTATTCAGTTTGTTAACCAGACTGCATTAAAAACTCTTGGTGTTGCTCAAAATAATATGGTTGGGAAACCTATTCGTTTCAGACCATTAACATTTGAGAGTAATTTTACTCATGGACATATGCAACATATCGTTTCGTGGGATGATAAAAGTGAATTAATCATTGGTCAGTTGCATAACATCCAGGGGCGACAGTTATTTTTGATGGCGTTTCACCAGTCACATACCAGTTTTTCTGTGGCGAACGTTTCTGATGAACCGCATATAGAACAATTAGTGGGTGAATGCCGGGTTATGCGGCAATTAAAACGGCTCATTAGCCGTATCGCGCCCAGCCCATCTAGCGTAATGGTGGTCGGGGAAAGTGGCACCGGTAAAGAAGTTGTCGCTCGTGCAATCCATAAGTTGAGTGGAAGACGGAATAAACCCTTTATTGCTATCAACTGTGCCGCGATCCCGGAGCAGCTTTTGGAAAGTGAGCTGTTCGGTTATGTCAAAGGCGCTTTTACGGGGGCTTCTGCCAACGGAAAAACAGGGCTGATTCAGGCGGCGAATACGGGCACGCTGTTTCTCGATGAAATTGGCGATATGCCATTAATGTTGCAGGCAAAATTGTTACGAGCTATTGAGGCGCGTGAAATTCTGCCGATTGGTGCCAGCAGCCCAATACAGGTCGACATTCGCATCATTTCTGCAACTAACCAGAATTTGGCTCAGTTTATTGCTGAAGGTAAGTTTCGTGAGGATCTCTTCTATCGCCTGAATGTTATTCCGATAACGTTGCCGCCTTTGCGTGAACGTCAGGAAGATATTGAACTGCTGGTGCATTACTTTTTACATCTGCATACCCGTCGTCTGGGGTCGGTTTATCCTGGCATTGCTCCTGATGTTGTTGAGTTGCTGCGTAAGCATTATTGGCCTGGAAACCTGCGAGAGCTAAGCAATTTGATGGAATATCTGGTCAACGTTGTTCCTTCAGGTGAAGTCATTGACAGCACACTCCTGCCGCCCAATCTGGTAAATAACGGCGTGACAGAGCAAAGTGAGAGCCCAGAAGCCAGCGAAGCACATTTGGCACTTGATGATGCTGGTGGTACGGCGCTGGAGGAGATGGAAAAACAGATGATCCGCGAGGCGCTTTCACGTCATAACAGCAAGAAGCAAGTCGCTGATGAACTGGGCATCGGCATTGCTACGCTCTATCGTAAGATTAAAAAATATGAATTGTTAAGCGCGTAACCGCCGTAAATCCGGCCTGCATTCAGGCCGGATTTCGTTTTACTTCGTTTCCTCGCAGTCCAGCACTGTATTCACAATCATCTGATAACCGGTGCAGCGACAAAGATTTCCCGCCAGGCCGCGACGAATTTCCGTAATAGTTAATGGTTTCTCGCGTGGTTTTGCCAGCATTGCCGTGGTGGCCATAATCAACCCGGGCGTACAAAAGCCACACTGTACCGCGCCTGATTTCGCATAAGCCTGTTGTACATGAGAAAGTTTGCCGCCTTTTGCTTCGCCTTCCAGTGTGCGGATCTCTTTTCCTTCAGCCCAGGTGGCAAGGTATAAGCAGCTATCTATCGCGGTGCCATCAACCAGCACAGTACACGCGCCGCATTCTCCAACGCAGCATCCTTGTTTGACGCTAAGTAATCCTTGCTCACGTAGCAGTTCTGAAAGCGGCATACCCGGCGCGGCGCGGAGCTGAAAAGGCATTCCGTTAATGACGCATTCAATGGTAATTGTTTCGCTGTGGTTCATTGCAGTTTTCCCCCTGCCGCAGCGACGGCTTCGCTAATGACTTTTTTGGTCATCGTCTGGATAAGATGCAGACGAAACTCTTTACTCGCACGCCATGAGGAACGCGGGGCGACGTCTTGCAGGACAGACTCGCTGATGGCTTCCAGCGTTTGCAGGTTCAAGGGCGCGTTTTGTGCAGCCTGTTCAGCATGTTGGCAGCGAATCGGCGTTGGAGCGGCAACACCAAATGCCAGGCGTAATTCACTGAAACTTCCATTATCCAGCCGACAATGCGCGGCGCAGCCAATCGTTGAAATATCCATCGCGTCGCGCATGGCATATTTAAAATGCGCGCTACCAGCATGTTCTTTCGGTTGCGGCGGAAAATGAAAGGCGACAAGGATTTCGTCATGCTCAAGAGATACTTTGCCCGGCCCGGTGTGAAAGCCATTTATCGGGACAAAACGAACTCCTCGCGGTGAGTGGATCTCCAGCTTCGCCTCATAAATCAGCGTTGGCGTGGCGGAATCTGCGCTGGTGGCACCGTTGCAAATATTTCCACCGTAGGTAGCGACATTACGGATCTGTGGCCCGGCAATTGACGAAGCCGCAGCACATAACGCCGGAAGATGACGCTGGGTTAACGGATCTTCAATGAGCTGAGTAAATGTCGTCGCGGAGCCGATTCGCAGCGCGCCGTCTTCCTCCAGCGTAATCCCCCGAAGCTCCGCCAGATTGTGGATATCAACAATATGGCGATAACGGTCATTGTGATGGTGGAGCTGAATCAGTACGTCAGTGCCACCGGCGAGCAGTTTTGCCTGCGGATTGTGGGTCAGCAGGCTGATGGCATCGGCAATGGTGGTCGCGCGATGGTAAGAAGCAAAATCAAACATGATGTTATCCTCAAATCAATCCTGCCAGATGGAACTCTTCGTATAACCGTTTTGGCGTCAGCGGCAGTGTATTGATTGCAACACCGGTAGCCATCTTCACCGCGTTACGAATAGCTGCGGCAACAGGAATGATCGGAGGCTCACCCAGTGACTTATGTCCGTATGCGGATTGCGGTTCATTGATTTCGACGAACGCGCTTTCCAGTTGTGGCAGATCTGGCATGGTCGGCATTTTGTAATCCAGCAGATTTGGGTTACGTACCACACCGCTTTTCGCGTCGATGATCATCTCTTCAAATAGCGCCCAGCCAATGCCCATTCCCATCCCGCCGTGTACCTGGCCTTCTGCCAGCAGCGGATTAAGAATATGCCCCGAATCATGAACATTGAGGATGCGGTTGATAGTGACTTTGCACAGCGCGATATCGACCGTCAGATCAACAAAGGTACAGCCAAACGCTGGTGGGTTCGTGGTGGTTTTGATGGAGCTTTCTGCAGAAAGCTGTCCGCCACGCTCGGGATGATAAAACGCATCCATTGCCAGATCTTTTAATGACAACAATGGCTCTTCCGGTCTTTCAACCAGCACGATATGGCCTTTTATCAAGGTTAGATTCATCGCTGACTGATGTAGCATGACTGCGGCGTGAGCGATGATTTTCTCTTTCAACAGCAACGCCGCACTGCGCAACGCTGGCGCGGCAACATAGCTCTGCCGTGACGCAAACGCACCGGGGTCGAAGGGGGTAACGTCGGTGTCTTGTGTCGAAATTACGCGGACATCGCTGACCGGGACACCCACGGTTTCCGCCACCATTTGCGAGAACACGGTGTCGGCACCCTGACCGATTTCCGTCGCACCGCTTTGTACGTTGATGGTTCCATCCTGATTCATCAACAGGCGTGCGCCAGCGATTTCTACACCAACAGGCCAGGTGTTAGAGGTGTAGCTAAAACAGGCAACGCCAACGCCTCGCCGTAAATTGCCTTGCTGGTTCTGGCACTCTGCACGGCGTTTTTCCCATTCAAAGATTTCTCGTCCTTTTTCCAGACACTCTGGTAATCCGGCGCTGTAAATACGCTTGCCCGTGAGTGGATTTGCATCGCCTTCACGAGCGGCATTACGTAAACGAATTTCTACTGGGTCTAGTTCCAGCGCAGTAGCGGCGTCATCCAGCATGGATTCGACAGCAAAAACGACTTGCGGTGCACCATAACCGCGCATCGCGCCAGCCGAGGGCAGATTGGTATAGCAGGTCTTTGAACTGTAAGCGTAAGCACAACGAGGATAAAGGTAAGCGACTTTATTACCGCCTGCGGAAGCGATGGAGTGACCGTGAGAGGCGTAAGCGCCGGTGTTGGACAGAACATCCAGACTATAACCTTTCAACGTACCATCACGGTTCACGCCCATTTGCCCATCAATGGTAAAGGCGTGGCGGGTTCGGGTTGCGAGAAAACACTCTTCACGGCTAAGGGAAACTTTCACCGGAATACCACCGAGCTTGCTGGTCAGGAATGCCGCCATGGGCTCTTCCAGCACATCCTGTTTATTACCAAAACCGCCACCGACAAACGGTTTGATGACTCGCACACATGACCAGGGAATATCCAGCGCCTGACCGACAACACGGCGAACAATGTGCGGGATCTGCGTACTGGAGACGATGGTAATTCGCGAGTCATCCTCCATCCATGCCAGAGAGGTCACACTTTCCATATGGCAATGCTGAATGACCGGTGTCTGATAATGCCCCTCGATCTGGTAATCTGCCGCATCGATTGTTTGCTGGACATTGCCTGTCGACATCATGCTTTGTTTAAGTAAATTGCCGCCGTTATGGATTGGTGCTGCGTCTTCTGCCAGTGCCGCTTCTGGCGTGGTGATAACGGGTAATTCTTGCCACTCGATGCTGACTAGTTGCGCCGCTTTTTCTGCCGTGAGCTCATCGCGGGCTACGACGATGGCAACAGCATCACCATGATGACGAACATGGCGGGTTAACAGTGCGCGATCGGCGGTATCGCGTTTATTTTCGTCAAGCGTCCATGCATGTCCTGCCGTCGCGAATGGGATATCCGGTACATCTTCCCAGGTAAAAATCGCCAGTACGCCCGGCAGGCTTCTGGCTTTTTCATCGTTAATATTTACGGCATAACCATGTGCGATAGGGCTACGTACATATTTTGCGTAACACATGCCTGCCATAACATAATCATCTGTATATCGTGCCCGCCCGGTAACCTTAGCAATGGCATCTACGCGCATACATGATTCACCTGTAGCGGTTGCTTCCCGCGCTTCCATAGAAATCCCCTTGATTTGAACATTTGGTTCTTATGGCAATGATTTAGTCTTTGCAGGCAAGAATTACGCCAGAAACGACTATAAACATGGTGGGAGGTGGGAAGTGTGATGTTGTTAATAAAACGCCAGGGATGATGCGTTTTTATCAGCAAAGAAAGAGAGGGCAGTGTATCAATATGAGTGTGATAAAAATCATTGTGATAAATGAATATTAGGCGACATTCAGGGGGCTCTCTTTTTCGTTATGACGATGTGCAAATGGGGGATCGCTATCCTAATGGATTCATTCACAATTCTTGATTTGTACATCCATTTTCCGAGCAATGGATTGGGTATCTGACAGGTGGCTGCTATGATATAGCGTCTTGTTTTTTGAGCGAGGAAAGATTTTGAGCGCAGGACGCCCGAATAAAAAAACGCTGGGTATCGTGATGCTGTTATCGGCAGGGCTGCTTCTGGCGGGCTGTTCTGGTAGCAAATCATCAGACACAGGAACGTATTCCGGCTCCGTTTACACCGTGAAACGGGGGGATACGCTTTATCGTATTTCACGCACCACGGGAACAAGCGTAAAAGAACTTGCCCGGCTTAACGGCATTTCTCCACCCTATACCATCGAAGTTGGTCAAAAGTTGAAGCTTGGTGGGGCAAAAAGTAACCGCAGCTCGAGAAAAAATACAGCCAAATCAACGACGAAAACAGCGTCAGTCACTCCACCGCCAGTGGTTCCGAAATCTTCATGGCCACCCGTCGGACAACGCTGCTGGATATGGCCAGCGAGTGGAAAAGTTATCATGCCTTACTCAATGGCGGATGGCGGCAATAAAGGGATTGATATTGCTGCAGCGCGCGGGACACCAATATATGCAGCTGGCGCCGGCAAGGTTGTGTATGTCGGTAACCAATTACGTGGCTACGGTAATCTCATCATGATTAAACACAGTGAAGATTACATCACTGCCTACGCTCATAACGACACGATGCTGGTAAACAATGGGCAAAATGTTAAGGCTGGGCAAAAGATAGCGACGATGGGCAGTACGGATGCTGAATCCGTGCGGTTACATTTCCAGATTCGTTACCGTGCTACGGCGATTGATCCTTTGCGCTACTTGCCGCCACAGGGCAGCAAACCAAAGTGCTGATGGTGAATTAATCAGCAGTCAGTAGCAAGGCACTTGCTAAGAAGAGCGTAAGGTTTATAATGCCTTACGCATCTCAAAGCGGGCGTAGTTCAATGGTAGAACGAGAGCTTCCCAAGCTCTATACGAGGGTTCGATTCCCTTCGCCCGCTCCAGTTTTTATATCCTCATTTATTTTTCTTTTTTATCGAAACGTTCCATTCTTTTAATGTACTCACATCAGGTATGGCTGAATCAAATAACAACAATCAAAAATAAGTAGAACTTGAGTGCTCCTCGACATCGGCAGTCATAAACGAGTTTGCATTCGTTATACCAGTCGAGGATTATCACGACTCAAGCTACTGCATATTGACTGTTAAAATCGATACTATTGTTCGTTTTTGTCAATTGCTTTAACTTTTGGATGTTATTAATAATAACCAAATGACATTCGTTCTCTGTTCCTTGATAAACGTGTGTACATTTTTTATTCTGCGTTGCAGAAATATATGCATTAATGCATTTTTTTATTACTACAGCTTTATGTATATTAGGCTCAAGTAACAGTGCTTGATCTATACAAGCAATTGCATCATCAATTCTATCGTTATATATATTTACCAGTGATCGATAATAGTATAAGGCGGCGATATCTAATATTTGTGTCTGCGCATGTTCAAAAAAAATACGTGATGTCGTTGCTTGTCCGGAAAGGCCGGTTATCAATCCCATGATCCCTAAAATCTTTCCATCACAAATAGTTTTATCTGACACCTTATCTATAAATGCTAATGCTTTTTGAGTTGCATCTTTATGCTCGTTCATACCATGAAGAGCCAGGGATATATAGCATTCAGCCAACAGGCAATGACACTCATTTATTAGAGACGGAATATTGTATTTTTTTTTCAGGTGTTCAAATATTGTTATTGCTTTGACAATACTTTCAGGTGTGAACTCATTCAGTGCGTTTTTTCCGTTAGACATTTCTTTTGATAAAATATTGTCATTAAAAGAATCGCGTTGACTGATCATTTCCTGCGCGGCTTTAGGTTTCTTCATAGCCAGATTCAAGTTACTGATTATAAATTGTGATACTTTTTGTATATCATCCGCTTGCAGATGTGTGCTGGCAACAAGATAAAAGCTTTTTGCATCGATCACCTCTACATATAAGCTATTTGATGCTCCATGTTGGCTAATTCTTCCAGTTATAAAATAATCTGGTTTGAATCTGGCCAGAAAAGCTGTTTGAGATTTATTATCTATACAATACTGGGTTGCCGCCAGTGGGTATATGTAAAGGTCATCATCTTTTTGGTTTGAAATAAGTTGTACAAGATCCTGATTTAGTTTTAATGGATCATGATGACTGTGGGATGTTATAAATGGAAATAAAGCAACAGCACTACCTGCTTTATTATTTTGGTTCCCTTTTATCTTGAAAACTTGCCCACTGAATCGATACCCTTTTCTGTATATGGTTTCTATACAGCGAGTATAGCCGATGCGTTCAAAAATACATCTTAATGAATATATACACCGTGTAAGGGATTCGTCACTTACAATTACATTTTTCCACACGGACTCGATGATCATATCTTTTGATACAACGTTGCCAGATGATTCAAGCAATACAAATAATACGCCAAGCTCTTTCGGAGGTATGTAAGACTGCTCATTCCCTTTTGTAAGAATACCATCTTCTGTAAGTATTATTCCATCAGAAAAATGATATGAAAACTTAATTTCTAAATCCATTAGCTAACCCCTGTAAAATTTATGGTTATTTGCGTCCTGAATGAGTAATAAATATAACTAATATTCATATATGTTTTATTAAACTGTATATGATTTTGTATATATAAAATTCCATGACTGTTTGAATTAATTTATCCAGGATTGTTTCGAATGTAACCTGAAATATCCTTAATTAATGCTTTTTAATCATGTTTATACATAACTTGTTGAAAGACAACAATAAACTTACACGTCTTTCATTCCTTAACTGAGTGCTGATTTTGATTTAAGATAAGAGAAAATACCCAAGTGATAGCTATGTATCGAGTTCGAACCTTGTTTGTGAACGTTATAGTAACAATAGCTTTCTCTGCAGTTTATTATATATAAAATATATATTTTTTGGTTTTTACACAATCATGTATATCACTTCTACAATGGAGTATTCTCGATGAGGATATTTCTTCAAATTAATACCGGCAATGTATTAATTTGAAGAGTGAGCATTATACTGAGAGAAGGGGGATGCATTGCTAATATTTTTAGAGAGTGGAAGGTTGCTGTATAGATGGCATAGTTATAAAATTATAGAAATATTACATGTGTTATTTTTATTTCAATCGTATCAGGGGTTATCTTGCACAATACATGATGGCTCTGTTACTAATGTTAAAAAGAAAACCGCGATTACCTTGTGTTTGTATATTATAGCTTATCATTTTTCCTGAAAAGACATAGAAGTCAGGAAGAAGTAGTGCCAGTTTATCATCCTCAACTTGATCAATAATATCGAATTTATTTATTTTATTGGAGGTGAGATGCAAGGTGTTATAATTTTCAGTCCATGTGTATTCAATATCACGTCGAATTGCTTTATAAGCCTTTGTATTTTGTTTCCATGTGCCGCTCAGTGCAACTATACCTGTCTTTTTGTTTTGGTTATACATAAAGTCAAGGGTGAGATTGGCTTGTCCATGGTCATTAAAAATAACCCAGTTAGCTGTACGTTTTTCATTGTATGCGATTTTCTCTTTAGAATAATTATAGGTAATAAAAAACACAAATCCACTAATAAAACATAAAATAAGTATCAGGCTTTTTTTATAACGAGTCACGATTAACCCCACGATAAGACAAAGTTAAACAGCCTGTAACTTCGTTATTTCTATAGCTTTTTTTGCAGGCCATAACAATCAAACCCGGAAACGACCTGGCAAGGGGGAAATATAACCATGGATATTTTTTGCAGTCAATTCCTGTCTCTAATATATGGTTTTTATATTTATCGAAATCTTTCAGACCATCGATGCTATCTTCTATAACATTAAAATGACAACCATTTATTTCTGCAACAGTCCGGTAATCTCTAAAGAATGGTTTGGGTTGGTTATTATTCCATAGTAAAAATGCGGTAAGCAAACCCACACCAAATGCACTTAACATTGGTAAATAAAATTTAGAGCGCGAGAGTATGTTCCTGACATGATTATCTGGAGCAGCATTTATCTCTTTAACCTCATCTGTAACGTTCAAATTGAGGGGAGAGTTATGCTTTTGAACATCTATTGAAGAGGGTAGGGTATGATTTTCTATGTTGATATCGTTATTGAGCTTGAACCCTTTTCTCGGCACGGTTGCAATAAGCGAATGAGTCGTATCACCAACCGCGCGAAACCCACGCCTGATAATCGATATGTTTTGGTATAACGTGTTGACCGGTACACGCATACCTTCTTCTTCCCAGACTCTGGAGAAAAAGTCCTGCTGGGCGACCACATCTGGAAAAGCTTCGAGTAGCAACGATAAACACCTGCTTGCGGGCGTTGTCAGAACAACGTTCAACTCGGCGTCATGTACCGAAATTAATTTCTTGTGTTCCGGCCAGAACTCAATATTATTGTTAATAATCCAGTACATAGGTCAATAAAACACAGCATTAAGAAAATTGAAATGAGATAGTTTGGTAAGTATATTAGTATTTACCTAATAAATATATATTAATTTTATATTCACTACGACAATTATAATTGCAATATATTAATGCAACTTAAAACACCATGTGTATTAACATATTTAACGCTTATAACGTCTACTTCCCGGACTTTTTCGCTCATGAATTTTTGAAATGGCACACAAAATTCACATAATTAAACTAAAAATTAACAAGCGGAATTGGAAGCTCATCTTATAAAACACGGGCATCATTATAAATGCCCGTATATACAATTATTATTGTCGATAGTTACGTTTCAATGCTGAACTGAGTTCGAACGTATAAATAATTCGTTTATTTTACCACCCATCCTTTTTTCAATTCTTTGCTTGTAGGCGTAGATGCTGCGGATATCCATGTCGAGAGTGTCTGCAATTTGATATGGATTATAGCCAGATACCATATGCCCCATTATGGTGAACTCCATTTGAGTCAATGTATTGCCTCTGGTAAATGACAGGTAACGACCAATAAACAGCTGCCTGATCTTCTCGTTAGCAACATCCAGTCCATCATCATTATATATAATAGCTGATATTGCGGGATTGTGTTTTCTCCAGTAATTAGCAAGAGATTGCATATTCCTGTCGCTTATCAACACAATTCCCATTTCCGTACTTGCAAGATACTCAATCCAGTCTTTATCCAGAAAAAGACGTAAAAAACTTACTGAAAAATCTACAAAAATATATCCACTTAATCGAGCATTGTGATTTTTACTTAATATGCCTTCAACCACACCACGATTAAAATACGAACTATCTTCGGGCCACATACAAAAACAGGCGTTTGCACAATACTGCAAGCGCGGTGACTTTTCTGGCATTATTTGGCAATGCATTGAGCAACTATTGCATGTAAGACTTTTATATCTACTACAAAGTCTCATGTTAATAACCTCCCTATTCATAGATAATCGCATAATTTCATTGGTTATTGATGATGTCAATACGCTCTGATTTAATAAGCTTTTAATGGGGATTTGCGTTTAATCTGTATTTGATATTATTCTCAATAAGATATTTAAGAATACATCATTAAGTTTTAAATATGGCTGGATTTCACTCGGTTAACCATGTTGGGCTTATTGCAAATCAGATAAGTGCCTAACGCATTAGGAATATCTATACTGCAAATTGTTTTCGAATAACCAGACGATATCGTGTAAATCTAAGTGATGCATCTTAAATAGTCTTATTTAAGATGTTCAGATTTTTACTGAGGATAACAGCTTGATATTGTTTGTTTATGCTATAGATGGTCAGGAGGGTGATTAATGGTGGAGAGGCATTGTAAGAACTGGAATGGTTCAAAATAAGGACTATTTTGAACCATTCACATCAGCGATTAACTAAAGAACATTACCGATACGCACAGGATACCCACGATCAACGTAATTAGATTTCCGATGGAACGCCAGGGTTTAAGGGCAGGAATGAGATACGTAGACAGTGTTGGCATGATAAAAAGAATCATGGCAATGAGCGGACCACTGATCGCGTAAATCATCGAAATTGCGTTAGGGTTGATGCAGCAGACGATGAAAGTAATCAGCGATACCAACATAATTGACAGCGCGCGGTTAAATGCTCGGCTTTTTTTAACTCCCGCCTGCTGTAACGTGGTTTTGACTAATTCCGTCGCACCTTCAATAACGCCAAAGTAGGTGCCTAAAAATGATTTAGACATGGCAACTACCGCGACAATAATCCCGGAAATTGACAACCACGCAGGGGCATTTGGCAGCATAGATAGTGCCGATAAAATGGTGACGCCTTCCTCTTTTGCCGCCTCAATATATGAAGGTGGAATTGATAACAGGCAGCTAAAGACGAAGAACAGCACGCTCACGCAGATGATGAGATAAGCGACCTTCATAATTTTTTTGCATTTATCCATAGCGTGTTCGCCGTATTTTTCTCGTCTGTCGATAGCAAACGTAGAAATAATCGGAGTATGGCTAAAGGCGAAAACCATCACGGGAATCGATATCCATATCTGGTGAAGGGTATTCTGATTGAACTCTACCTGGGTTGTTAATAAAGAAGGCTGCCAGCTACCGACCAGGTAGATGGAAAGAAATAAGAAGTAGGCAATCAGCGGGAAAACCAAAAATCCCATTACCCGAATTGTGGCGTGACGCCCCATCAGAAAAATAAGATTCAGGATTAACACAACGCCAAGACTCACCAGCATACGGATGCGTAGATCAATGACCATATGCTTCGCCAGCTGTTCAGTGAGTGAGTTGGTGATTGCCACTGCGTATATCAACACCACGACAAAAAAGGCAATGAAGTACAGAGTGGTAATCAGATTACCGATCTTCTTGCCATAGTAGTGAGTTACCGCGCCAGTGATCCCTTCGCCTGCCGATGTTTTTGAAGAAAGGATGAACTGGCATAAGGCTTTATGTGGCCAATATGTTAAAGGCCAGGCGACCAGTGCAGTAATAAACAGAACCACCGCTCCTGCTGAACCTAATTGAATAGGAAGGAAGAGCGTGCCTGCGCCAACGGCTGTGCCGTAGAGTGCGAAGCTCCAGAGAGTTTCTTCTTTTGACCAAATTTTAGACATTATTTGAACGTATCATCTACAAATTAAACAAAATGGAGGGCAATTTACCATAAACCAGGCCAGTCATGGGAGATTAACGCTATATCAACCTCTGGATTGGTGTGTTAGTAGATGCAAACCTTGCGTGCCAGTCAGATATCATCCTCCCTTCTTACGGTAAATTTCCTTTGTGATAAAAATCACTTTTTTTAAACATTTTTGATAATTGAAATTAACAATCATTTACTATTGCGCTGTTAATTGGTGCGAGGTTGTGATGAAAGATGTTGTGATTGTCGGTGCGTTACGGACACCTATTGGCTGCTTTCGTGGAGCGTTGGCTGGTCATTCTGCGGTGGAACTAGGCAGCCTGGTCGTGAAAGCATTATTAGAGCGCACCGGCGTTGCTGCACATGCGGTGGATGAAGTGATTCTTGGACAGGTTCTTACTGCCGGGGCAGGGCAGAA
Organism: Escherichia sp. Marseille-Q3837; assembly: GCF_916618735.1. Classification (NCBI taxonomy): domain Bacteria; kingdom Pseudomonadati; phylum Pseudomonadota; class Gammaproteobacteria; order Enterobacterales; family Enterobacteriaceae; genus Escherichia; species Escherichia sp. Marseille-Q3837. Next base: position 1,901,976 of record NZ_CAKAKC010000001.1, read on the forward strand.
TCCAGCACGGCAATCGGCCATTAAAGGTGGTCTTCCCAACAGCGTTTCGGCAATTACCATTAATGATGTTTGTGGTTCCGGGCTAAAAGCTCTGCATCTTGCTACTCAGGCGATTCAGTGTGGTGAGGCTGATATTGTTATTGCCGGTGGTCAGGAAAATATGAGTCGTGCGCCACATGTTTTGACTGATAGCCGCACCGGAGCACAGCTTGGCGATAGCCAATTGGTTGATAGCCTGGTGCATGATGGCTTGTGGGATGCATTCAATGATTACCATATTGGTGTCACTGCCGAAAATCTGGCGCGCGAATATGGTATCAGTCGTCAATTACAAGATGCCTACGCACTTAGCTCACAACAGAAAGCGCGGGCGGCCATTGATGCCGGACGATTCAAAGATGAGATCGTCCCGGTCAGAACGCAAAGCAATGGGCAGTTACTGATTGTTGATACCGATGAGCAGCCGCGTACCGATGCCAGTGCCGAAGGGCTGGCTAGTTTAAATCCGTCCTTTGATAGTCACGGTTCTGTTACCGCAGGAAATGCCTCATCCATCAATGATGGCGCGGCTGCGGTAATGATGATGAGCGAAGCCAAAGCACATGCGTTGAATTTACCCGTACTGGCACGTATTCGCGCCTTTGCCAGCGTTGGTGTTGATCCTGCGCTGATGGGCATTGCTCCTGTGTATGCGACTCGCCGTTGCCTGGAGCGTGTAGGCTGGCAGTTGGCTGATGTCGATCTTATTGAGGCTAATGAAGCATTTGCCGCGCAGGCGCTTTCTGTTGGCAAGATGCTTGAATGGGATGAACGCCGGGTCAATGTCAATGGCGGCGCGATTGCATTGGGTCATCCGATTGGCGCCTCTGGCTGTCGCATTTTGGTTTCTTTGGTTCATGAAATGGTGAAACGCAACGCTCGTAAAGGATTGGCTACACTCTGTATTGGTGGTGGTCAGGGCGTGGCATTAACTATTGAGCGTGACGATTAGATCTGTATTTCTTCCTTATCTGTTAAACCTCTACCGCCATCAAGCTGCTTTATAATGATGGCTGGCACGTCTATGCATGTCCCATATAGAACCTGACTTTTTCCTTTCCCCTGCTTATTCGTGATCGATACTACACTTTTTACAATCGTCATCTTAAAAATGAAACAATGTTTTATTTTTAATTGAAAAGAGCACATCACGGGCTTATCATCCTTCAATAGAAAAACGAAACGATGTTTCATAATCGTTCTGGTTTCACACTTCAATGATTATCGGAGGTTGATGTGGACGTAAGACAAAGCATCCATAGCGCGCACGCGAAAACACTGGATACCCAAGGGCTGCGCAATGAATTTTTGGTTGAAAAGGTATTCGTCGCGGATGAGTACACCATGGTTTACAGCCACATTGACCGTATTATTGTTGGCGGCATTATGCCGGTAACTAAAACGGTTTCCGTTGGCGGGGAGGTTGGTAAGCAACTGGGCGTAAGCTACTTCCTTGAACGTCGCGAGCTAGGGGTTATCAATATTGGCGGAACCGGTACGATTACCGTCGATGGTCAATGCTATGAAATCGGTCACCGCGACGCCCTCTATGTTGGTAAAGGTGCAAAAGAAGTTGTTTTTGCCAGCATTGATAGTGCCACTCCGGCGAAGTTTTATTACAACTGCGCACCTGCTCACACGACGTATCCCACGAAAAAAGTCACGCCATCTGAAGTGTCTCCGGTTACGCTGGGCGATAATCTCACCAGTAACCGCCGCACGATTAACAAATACTTTGTGCCGGATGTGCTGGAAACCTGCCAGTTGAGTATGGGGCTGACAGAACTGGCACCGGGAAACCTGTGGAATACCATGCCGTGCCACACCCACGAGCGCCGGATGGAAGTTTACTTCTATTTCAACATGGACGATGACGCCTGCGTTTTCCACATGATGGGGCAGCCGCAAGAAACGCGTCACATTGTGATGCATAACGAACAGGCGGTGATTTCCCCAAGCTGGTCTATCCATTCAGGTGTAGGAACCCGGGCTTATACCTTTATCTGGGGCATGGTCGGTGAAAACCAGGTCTTTGATGATATGGACCACGTTGCCATTAAAGATCTGCGCTAGTCGCGGATATAAATTAATAAGGTATTATCATGATTTTAAATGCATTTTCTCTTGAAGGTAAAGTTGCAGTTGTCACCGGTTGTGACACTGGGCTGGGGCAGGGAATGGCGTTGGGTCTGGCGCAAGCGGGCTGTGACATTGTGGGTATCAACATTGTTGAGCCAACTGAGACCATTGAACAGGTCACTGCGCTGGGGCGCCGTTTTTTAAGTCTGACCGCCGATCTGCGTAAGATTGATGGTATTCCAGCACTGCTGGATCGTGCGGTGGCTGAATTTGGGCATATTGACATCCTGGTGAACAACGCCGGATTAATTCGCCGCGAAGATGCTCTCGATTTCAGCGAAAAAGACTGGGACGATGTGATGAATCTGAACATCAAAAGCGTGTTCTTCATGTCCCAGGCGGCGGCGAAGCACTTTATCGCGCAGGGTAATGGCGGCAAGATTATTAATATCGCGTCAATGCTTTCATTCCAGGGCGGGATCCGTGTGCCCTCATATACCGCATCAAAAAGCGGCGTGATGGGTGTGACGCGCCTGATGGCGAACGAATGGGCAAAACACAACATCAACGTTAATGCGATTGCTCCGGGTTATATGGCGACCAACAATACTCAGCAACTGCGGGCTGATGAACAGCGTAGTGCGGAAATTTTGGATCGCATTCCTGCGGGGCGTTGGGGGTTGCCGAGCGATCTGATGGGGCCGGTGGTGTTTCTGGCATCCAGTGCTTCTGACTATGTTAATGGCTACACCATTGCCGTGGATGGCGGCTGGTTAGCACGTTAATTCATCTTGCTTACATTTATGACCCTGTCACATTGGCAGGGTTTTTTATTTCTGATAATCAACATAATCCATATCATGGCTATTAAATAATCCATATTAATTATCAATTGATGAGTTTTGTTAGTTTTAACTGCTTTAAAATTAGTTGCTTAATTATAATGTCATTAATTTTACTTAATTTTAAAAGTGTAATGTCCATCACATAACTGCATGTGGCAGCAATTTAATCCATATTTATGCTATTTCCGACCTGACACCTGAGTTAATTGTTCACGTATTTTTTCACTATGTCTTACTCTGTGCTGGCAGGAAAAAATGGTTACTATCAATACGGAATCTGCTTTAACGCCGCGCCCTCTGCGTGATACGCGGCGTATGAATATGTTTGTTTCGGTAGCTGCTGCGGTCGCGGGATTGTTATTCGGTCTTGATATCGGGGTTATCGCAGGTGCATTACCATTTATCACCGATCACTTTGTGCTGACCAGTCGTTTGCAGGAATGGGTGGTCAGTAGCATGATGCTTGGCGCAGCAATCGGTGCGCTGTTTAACGGCTGGCTGTCGTTCCGTTTGGGACGTAAATACAGCCTGATGGCTGGTGCTGTACTGTTCGTATTGGGCTCAATAGGATCAGCGTTTGCCACCAGTGTCGAAATGTTAATCGCGGCCCGTGTGGTTCTGGGGATTGCGGTGGGGATTGCCTCTTACACTGCGCCACTGTATCTCTCTGAAATGGCGAGTGAAAACGTGCGTGGCAAGATGATCAGTATGTACCAGTTAATGGTCACGCTTGGCATCGTTCTGGCGTTTTTATCCGACACGGCATTCAGCTATAGCGGTAACTGGCGTGCGATGTTAGGTGTTCTTGCCTTACCGGCAGTTCTGTTGATTATTCTGGTGGTATTTCTGCCGAATAGCCCGCGCTGGCTGGCGGAAAAGGGGCGTCATATTGAGGCGGAAGAAGTGCTGCGTATGCTGCGCGATACGTCGGAAAAAGCGCGAGAAGAACTCAATGAAATTCGTGAAAGCCTGAAATTAAAACAGGGCGGTTGGGCGCTGTTTAAGATCAACCGTAATGTCCGTCGAGCAGTGTTCCTCGGTATGTTGTTGCAGGCGATGCAGCAGTTTACTGGTATGAACATCATCATGTACTACGCGCCGCGCATCTTCAAAATGGCGGGCTTTACGACCACAGAGCAACAGATGATTGCGACTCTGGTGGTGGGGCTGACATTTATGTTCGCCACCTTTATTGCTGTCTTTACGGTAGATAAAGCGGGGCGTAAACCGGCACTGAAAATTGGTTTTAGCGTGATGGCGCTGGGCACGTTGGTGTTGGGCTATTGCCTGATGCAGTTTGATAACGGTACGGCTTCCAGTGGTTTGTCCTGGCTCTCTGTTGGCATGACGATGATGTGTATTGCCGGTTATGCGATGAGCGCCGCGCCAGTGGTGTGGATCCTGTGCTCCGAAATTCAGCCGCTGAAATGCCGCGATTTTGGTATTACCTGTTCGACCACTACGAACTGGGTGTCGAACATGATTATCGGCGCGACCTTCCTGACTCTGCTCGATAGCATCGGTGCGGCAGGTACGTTCTGGCTCTACACTGCGCTGAACATTGCGTTTGTTGGCATCACCTTCTGGCTTATTCCGGAAACCAAGAATGTCACGCTGGAACATATCGAACGTAGACTGATGGCTGGTGAGAAATTGAGAAATATCGGTGTCTGATTTCACAGGCCGGATGTGCTGTACATCCGGCCTTTTTTTCGCTAATAGAGATCTGGCACCAGGCCGTTGAGGCGTTTGTTTCGTTCCTTAATCAGCTCTGTTGCGGTAACTCACATCAGGAGAGAGGAATGAAAACAATTGGTTTGCTGGGAGGAATGAGCTGGGAATCCACCATTCCTTACTATCGCCTGATAAATGAAGGCATTAAACAGCGACTTGGCGGGCTTCACTCTGCGCAAGTGCTGCTACACAGCGTCGATTTTCATGAAATAGAAGAGTGCCAACGTCGCGGTGAGTGGGACAAAACAGGAGAGATTCTTGCCAGTGCGGCGCTTGGATTACAGCGGGCAGGAGCAGAAGGCATTGTGTTATGTACCAATACGATGCACAAAGTAGCAGATGTCATCGAGTCTCGTTGCTCACTGCCTTTCTTACATATTGCGGATGCCACCGGGCGTGCCATCACCCGTGTTGGAATGACGCGCGTGGCGCTGCTGGGAACGCGCTACACCATGGAACAGGATTTTTATCGTGGACGGCTGGCAGAGCAATTTTCTATCGATTGTCTGGTGCCTGAAGCGGATGAGCGGGCGAAAATTAATCAGATTATTTTTGAAGAGCTGTGTCTGGGGCAATTTACCGAAACGTCACGCGCTTATTATGCGCAAGTCATTACTCGTCTCGCAGAACAGGGGGCGCAGGGCGTCATTTTTGGCTGTACTGAAATTGGTTTACTGGTGCCAGAAGAGCGCAGTGTCCTGCCCGTGTTCGATACCACCGCTCTTCATGCCGAGGATGCCGTCGCTTTTATGCTGTCGTAATTCGCTACAAAATAGCGTTAAGTGAGGCAACCAGATTCGGTAAACCTGCCTGTAAGTGCTCACTAAATGCCTGCACCAGTGCTGATGACGGACGGTGCAGGGGGCGAATCAGGCTAACGGTGAACGGAACTGCAATACTAAATCGCCGCACCACTAAACCGCTTGCCGCATAATCCAGTGCGGTGAGCGGGTTAACCACGGAAACTCCCGCCCCCGCCCGTACCATCGCGCAGACTGACGCGGCGCTATGGGTTTCCACAATCATGCGGCGTTTAACCTGATGTTCATTAAATAGTTGATCCAACAACTGGCGATAGCTATCAGTACGGGAAAGGCTGATGTAATTCTCACCCTGAAAATCTTCCGGCGTTAATACCTCTTTTGCCGCCAGCGAATGCCCCTGTGGTAAAACACAGACTTCATCTAAAGACAGTAATTCAGTACGTTCCGTACCCGCAGGCGTATGCAGCGTCTCGGTGAGGCCTAAATCATGGCGCTGGGCTGAGAGCCACTCTTCAAGTAGCGGCGATTCCTGCGGCACAATGTTTAAGCTGACTTCAGGATAGCGGGCCAGAAACGGTTGCATCAGTGGCGGCAAAAAAGACTGCGAAAAGACCGGCAAGCAGGCAATAGACAGTTCGCCCTGGCGAAATTCGCGCAAACTTTCTGCGGCACTGACAATGCGATCCAGGCCGTACCAGGATCGCTGCACCTCTTCAAACAACCGCAGCCCTTGCACGGTAGGATGTAATCGTCCGCGTACGCGCTCAAACAATTTCATCCCAATCACTTTTTCAAAGCGCGCCAGTTCGCGGCTGACGGTGGGTTGTGAAGTATGTAGCAGTTGTGCTGCTTCAGTCAGGCTTCCGGCGGTCATTACCGCATGAAAAATTTCAATATGACGTAAGTTAACGGCGGCCATCTGCTTAATCTCATTCTCCGGTAATCCATATCATTTTTGCATAGACCTGGCATAAATCGATATTTTTTATTCTTTTTATGATGTGGCGTAATCATAAAAAAGCACTTATTCGGAGTTTGTTATGCCACATTCACTGTTCAGCACCGATACCGATCTCACCGCCGAAAATCTGCTGCGCTTGCCCGCAGAATTTGGCTGCCCGGTTTGGGTCTATGATGCACAAATTATTCGTCGGCAGATTGCGGCTCTGAAGCAGTTTGATGTGGTGCGCTTCGCACAGAAAGCCTGTTCCAATATTCATATTTTGCGCTTAATGCGAGAGCAGGGCGTGAAAGTAGATTCCGTCTCGTTGGGCGAAATCGAGCGCGCGCTGGCGGCGGGTTACAATCCACAAACGCATCCCGATGACATCGTCTTTACCGCTGATGTTATCGACCAGGCGACGCTCGAGCGTGTCAGTGAATTGCAAATTCCGGTGAATGCGGGTTCTGTCGATATGCTCGACCAACTAGGCCAGGTTTCGCCAGGGCATCGGGTATGGCTGCGCGTTAACCCGGGGTTTGGTCATGGGCATAGCCAAAAAACCAATACCGGCGGCGAAAACAGCAAGCACGGTATCTGGTATACCGATCTTTCCGCCGCACTGGAAGTGATACAGCGGCATCAATTGCAGCTGGTCGGCATTCACATGCACATTGGTTCCGGTGTTGACTATGCACATCTGGAACAGGTGTGTGGTGCGATGGTGCGGCAGGTTATCGACTTTGGTCAGGATTTACAGGCGATTTCTGCTGGCGGTGGGCTTTCTGTGCCTTATCAGCAGGGAGAAGAAGCGGTTGATACCGAACATTATTATGGCCTGTGGAATGCGGCACGTGAGCAGATTGCTCATCATCTGGGTCACCCTGTGAAACTGGAAATTGAACCGGGTCGCTTCCTGGTGGCGCAGTCTGGTGTGTTGATTACCCAGGTGCGAAGCGTCAAACAGATGGGGTGCCGCCACTTTGTGCTGGTTGACGCCGGATTTAACGATCTGATGCGCCCGGCAATGTACGGCAGTTACCATCACATTAGCGCACTGGCGGCTGATGGTCATTCCCTTGAGCACGCGCCAACGGTGGAAACCGTTGTCGCCGGGCCGCTATGTGAATCGGGGGATGTTTTTACCCAGCAGGAGGGGGGGAATGTCGAAACCCGTGCTTTGCCGGAAGTGAAGGCGGGGGATTATCTGGTACTGCATGATACTGGCGCATATGGTGCGTCAATGTCATCAAACTACAATAGTCGCCCACTGCTGCCAGAAGTTCTGTTTGATAATGGTCAGGCGCGGTTGATTCGCCGTCGCCAGACCATTGAAGAATTACTGGCGCTTGAGTTGCTTTAATCGCGGCTAGTTGCTGGAGGCGTTATGACTTGCCTCCAGTGACGGTGTTGAAACTGAATGGCGACGTACCAGCGTTGGACTAAAGACGTTGGTAATTTCAGGAAGCGGGTGATTGTTCGCCAGTGCCAAAGCCAGTTCGGCAGCCTGAGTCGCCATCGTTACAATTGGATAGCGTACTGTCGTCAAACGCGGACGAACATAGCGCGATACCAGCACATCATCAAAGCCAATCAATGAAATCTCACCCGGTACATCAATACCATTATCATTGAGTACACCCATCGCGCCCGCCGCCATTGAGTCGTTATAACAGGCCACGGCAGTGAAATTTCGCCCCCTTCCCAGCAGTTCAGTCATTGCCTGTTCGCCGCCGCTTTCATCCGGTTCGCCAAAAGTTACCAGCCGATCATTGGCCGGAATACCGCTTTCGGCAAGGGCATCGTAATAACCCTGCAGACGATCTTCGGCGTCAGAAATAGAGTGGTTAGAGCAGAGATAACCAATGCGAGTATGGCCTTGTTGAATCAAATGACGCGTCGCCAGCCAGGCGCCATAACGATCGTCCAGTGCGATGCAACGATTCTCAAACCCCGGAAGGATCCGGTTGATCAGCACCATGCCGGGCATTTGTTTCATCAATGCTGTCAAATCGGCATCGGGAATCATTTTGGCATGAACGACCAGCGCGGCGCAGCGATGGCGGATCAACTGCTCAATGGCCTGACGTTCTTTTTGCTCGTTGTGGTAACCATTACCAATCAATAAAAAATTACCCGTGTGATAAGCCACCTGTTCAACCGCTTTCACCATTGCGCCGAAAAAAGGATCGGAGACATCACCAACAATCAACCCAACGGTTTCGGTGGCCTGTTGTGCCAGCGCCCGGGCGTTGGCGTTCGGGTGATAGCTAAGAGACTCCATTGCACTATGTACAGCCAGCCGGGAAGCTTCGCTGGCTTTGGGAGAATTATTAATGACGCGGGAAACTGTGGCGACTGAAACGCCTGCCAGTCGGGCTACATCCTTTATGGTCGCCATGAAAATACCTTTGTGGGTAAACGCTTACATTCTGTCAGTGTTACGGAAAACGTCCGTTGGTTCAAGGGGCGTGGTACTTTCAGCGCGGGGATTGTGAGCGAAACGCAAATAAGTAAGACAAAAAAAGAGATTGCAAACCTTTGGTTACACTTTGCGAAACGCTGTTGCGATTGACCGCTGGTGGCGTTTGGCTTCAGATTGATAAAGTGGTGATCCCAGAGGTATTGATAGGTGAAGTCAACTTCGGGTTGATCACATGAATTACACCAACCTGCGCAGATGCGCAGGTTTTTTTTGTCTGTCATCAATCTGTAACAGTAACCGATAATTTACACACCTGGTTGCATTTCCCTTCACTCCTTTGCGTTTTCTCGCTGGCGAACAGTCTGTGTGCAGACCACAATCAAGATCCCAGAGGTATTGATTGGTGAGATTATTCGGTACGCTCTTCGTACCCTGTCTCTTGCACCAGCCTGCGCGGATGCGCAGGTTTTTTTTCGCCCCCATTTTACTGTCGCTCGTGTTCTCCTTCTGGTGTAATCTCGCACCATTCGCTTTTACTGAAGATTGAGCAAAGGGAGTTGGAATGCTTTTTAGCTTTTTTCGTAATTTGTGCCGTGTCCTGTACCGTGTTCGCGTGACAGGCGACACCAAGGCACTGAAGGGCGAGCGTGTTCTTATCACGCCCAATCACGTCTCATTTATTGATGGCATATTGCTGGCGCTGTTTTTACCCGTTCGCCCTGTTTTTGCCGTTTACACCTCTATCAGCCAGCAGTGGTATATGCGTTGGCTGAAATCATTTATCGACTTCGTTCCTCTCGACCCGACGCAACCCATGGCAATTAAACATTTGGTACGTCTGGTTGAACAGGGGCGACCGGTGGTTATTTTCCCTGAAGGACGAATTACGACAACCGGCTCGCTGATGAAAATCTACGATGGCGCGGGTTTTGTCGCTGCGAAGTCAGGTGCGACAGTCATTCCAGTGCGTATTGAAGGGGCGGAACTTACACACTTCAGCCGCCTGAAAGGTCTGGTTAAACGTCGCTTGTTCCCGCAAATTCATCTGCATATTTTGCCACCAACGCAAGTGCAGATGCCGGATGCGCCGCGTGCCCGTGACCGTCGCAAAATCGCTGGCGAAATGCTGCATCAAATTATGATGGAAGCGCGTATGGCTGTGCGCCCGCGTGAAACGCTGTACGAATCCTTTTTGAGTGCAATGTACCGCTTCGGTGCGGGTAAAAAGTGTGTCGAAGATGTCAATTTTACCCCTGATACCTATCGCAAATTACTTACCAAAACGCTGTTTGTTGGTCGCATCCTCGAAAAATACAGTGTTGAAGGAGAGCGCATTGGCTTAATGCTGCCCAATGCGGGCATCAGTGCGGCAGTGATTTTCGGGGCTATCGCTCGTCGTCGTATTCCGGCCATGATGAACTACACTGCCGGGGTAAAAGGGCTGACCAGCGCCATTACGGCGGCTGAAATAAAAACCATCTTCACTTCCCGTCAGTTTCTCGATAAAGGCAAACTCTGGCATCTGCCGGAACAGCTTACTCAGGTGCGTTGGATTTATCTGGAAGATTTAAAAGCGGACGTCACCACTGCCGACAAAGTGTGGATCTTCGCGCATTTGCTGGTGCCGCGCCTGGCACAGGTAAAACAGCAGCCAGAAGAAGAGGCGCTGATCCTCTTTACCTCCGGTTCTGAGGGCCATCCGAAAGGCGTGGTCCATAGCCATAAAAGTATTCTGGCGAACGTCGAGCAGATTAAAACTATTGCCGACTTCACCACCAATGACCGCTTTATGTCGGCATTGCCACTGTTCCACTCTTTTGGTCTGACTGTTGGCCTGTTTACGCCACTGCTGACGGGGGCGGAAGTGTTCCTTTATCCAAGTCCGCTGCACTACCGCATTGTGCCGGAACTGGTGTACGACCGCAGTTGTACCGTGCTTTTTGGCACCTCGACCTTCCTCGGTCACTACGCGCGCTTTGCCAACCCGTATGACTTCTATCGTCTACGCTATGTGGTGGCAGGTGCGGAGAAATTGCAAGAAAGCACCAAACAGCTTTGGCAGGATAAATTTGGCCTGCGCATTCTTGAAGGTTACGGTGTGACGGAATGTGCACCGGTGGTGTCCATCAACGTACCGATGGCGGCGAAACCAGGTACGGTAGGGCGTATTTTGCCTGGTATGGATGCTCGACTGCTGGCGGTTCCGGGTATCGAAGACGGTGGTCGCCTGCAACTAAAAGGGCCGAACATTATGAACGGCTACCTGCGCGTGGAGAAACCGGGCGTGCTGGAAGTGCCCACCGCCGAGAATGTTCGCGGCGAGATGGAGCGCGGCTGGTATGACACGGGCGATATCGTGCGTTTCGACGAACAGGGCTTTGTGCAGATTCAGGGGCGCGCGAAACGCTTTGCCAAAATTGCAGGCGAAATGGTGTCGCTGGAAATGGTGGAACAACTGGCACTTGGTGTTTCGCCAGATAAAGTCCATGCCACTGCGATTAAGAGTGATGCCAGCAAAGGTGAGGCGCTGGTGCTTTTCACCACAGATAACGAACTGACGCGCGATAAGTTGCAACAGTATGCCCGCGAGCACGGCGTGCCGGAACTTGCCGTACCGCGCGACATTCGCTATCTGAAACAGATGCCATTACTGGGCAGCGGTAAACCTGACTTTGTCACGTTGAAAAGCTGGGTAGACGAAGCGGAACAACATGATGAGTGAGTCAGTGCACACTAACACTTCGCTGTGGTCGAAGGGGATGAAAGCAGTTATCGTCGCGCAGTTTCTTTCTGCGTTTGGTGATAACGCGCTGCTGTTTGCTACTCTGGCGTTACTGAAAGCGCAGTTCTATCCGGAGTGGAGCCAGCCCATCCTGCAAATGGTGTTTGTAGGTGCTTACATTCTTTTTGCGCCGTTTGTCGGGCAGGTGGCGGATAGCTTCGCTAAAGGCCGGGTGATGATGTTTGCCAACGGCCTGAAGCTGCTGGGCGCAGCCAGTATCTGCTTTGGTATCAATCCGTTTCTCGGCTATACGCTGGTGGGAATTGGCGCGGCAGCGTATTCACCGGCGAAATACGGGATTCTTGGTGAATTAACCACGGGTAGTAAGTTAGTGAAAGCTAACGGTTTAATGGAAGCCTCCACCATTGCGGCGATTTTGCTCGGTTCCGTAGCCGGTGGTGTACTGGCAGACTGGCATATTCTGGTCGCCCTGGCGGCATGTGCGCTGGCCTACGGCGGGGCGGTCGTCGCCAATATCTATATTCCAAAACTGGCGGCGGCGCGTCCGGGGCAGTCGTGGAATCTCATCAACATGACCCGCAGTTTCCTGAATGCCTGCACCTCGCTATGGCGCAATGGTGAAACGCGTTTTTCGCTGGTAGGCACCAGTTTGTTCTGGGGAGCGGGCGTCACGCTGCGTTTCCTGCTGGTGCTATGGGTGCCGGTGGCGCTGGGCATTACCGATAACGCTACGCCGACCTATCTCAACGCCATGGTGGCGATTGGCATCGTGGTTGGCGCAGGTGCGGCAGCGAAGCTGGTCACGCTGGAAACCGTTTCACGCTGTATGCCTGCCGGGATTTTGATTGGCGTGGTAGTGCTGATTTTCTCCCTGCAACATGAGCTGCTGCCAGCCTATGCCTTGCTGATGCTGATTGGCGTGCTGGGCGGCTTTTTTGTCGTTCCGCTCAATGCGTTGTTACAGGAGCGGGGTAAAAAAAGCGTCGGGGCGGGGAATGCGATTGCAGTACAGAACCTGGGCGAAAACAGTGCTATGTTGCTGATGTTGGGGATTTATTCACTGGCGGTCATGGTAGGCATCCCGGTCGTGCCCATTGGCATTGGCTTCGGTACGCTGTTTGCGCTGGCAATAACGGCGCTGTGGGTCTGGCAACGCCGTCATTAATATTTAACGCCGGTTTTAACCGGCGTTAATCCTTAAGGTGCCGGATAAGTATAAACCTGATGCACCGCTTCAATTTCAGCCAATACGTCTTCGCTTAACTCCAGATGCAAACTTTCGATGTTGGTTTTCAACTGTTCCATCGTCGTTGCGCCCAGCAGCGTGCTGGCAACAAACGGTTGGCGGCGTACAAAAGCGAGCGCTATCTGAGCAGGATCCAGGCCATGACGTCTGGCAATATCAACATACGCCGCGACGGCTTTTTGCGTTTGTTCACCACTATAACGGGTGAACCGACTAAAGAGCGTATTACGCGCACCAGCCGGTTTTGCACCATTGAGATATTTACCGGTCAGCGTGCCGAAACCCAGGCACGAATAGGCCAGCAACTCGACGCCTTCATACTGGCTGACTTCCGCCAGACCCACTTCAAAGCTGCGGTTTAACAGACTATAGGGATTCTGAATAGTGACGATGCGCGGCAGATCGTGTTTGTCCGCCAGATGTAGATAACGCATTACGCCAAATGCGGTTTCATTCGACACGCCGATATAACGAATTTTCCCTGCGCGTTGGTATTCTGCCAGTGCATCCAGCGTATCCAGCAGCGAAACCGCAGGCGCGGAATCCGTCCAACTATAACCGAGTTTGCCGAAGCAGTTGGTCGGGCGCTGCGGCCAGTGTACCTGATAAAGATCGAGGTAATCAGTCTGTAGGCGCTTGAGGCTGTCATGCAGAGCTTCGCGGATATTCTTCCTGTCCAGCGCCTGATCCGGGCGAATTCCCTTGTCATTATTGCGCGACGGTCCGCTCACTTTGGAGGCGATAATTAACTTTTCGCGGTTGCCATGTTTTGCCAGCCAGTTACCGACATAGGTTTCAGTCAATCCCTGCGTTTCGGGGCGCGGCGGTACAGGGTACATCTCGGCAACGTCAATAAGATTAATGCCCTGAGCGACGGCATAGTCGAGTTGTGCGTGGGCGTCGGCTTCGCTGTTCTGTTCACCAAACGTCATCGTGCCAAGCCCCAGCGTGCTGACTTCCAGCGAGCTGTGGGGTATACGGTGATATTGCATAGCCGTTTCCTTTTTATAATCACGACATAAGGAATATAAAAATGGCAGAGGGAAGGGAAAAGGGAAAGCGAAAAATCTTAAGGTCAGCCGGATGCTGACCTTATTTTTTAACGTTCAATAATTTGCGAGACATCATCGCGGTTAATTTGCATCGCGTTACCTTGTTGATCGTGATAACTCACAAGCCCGGTATCATCGTCAATTTCCGGTTTTCCATCAGTCAGGATCATTCGACCATCTTTAGTGGCCATCACATAATCACTACTACAACCGGAAACAGCAAATGCCAGTCCGACTGCGGAAATTAATACTGCCCATTTTTTCATCCGGTTATCCTCATTAAGCCCATCAATGATAATAGTCTGTTTATAATCTGACGTTATACATCTTGAAAGCAGGAAAGTCTTAAACTGTGAGAATAAAGGGAAGACGTTCGCTCTCCCACTGGAGAGCGAACGGAATATCAGAGCGGATTCTTTTTATTGCGAATCAGGTTGAGGCTTTCTACTGCAATGGAGAAGAACATTGCGAAGTAGATGTAACCTTTCGGTACGTGGATATCGAAACTTTCCAGTATCAGGGTAAAGCCCACCAGAATCAGGAAAGAGAGCGCCAGCATTTTTACCGAAGGGTGGCGTTCAACAAAATCACCAATCGAACGCGCGGCGAACATCATCACACCTACTGCAATGACGACGGCCGCCATCATAATAAACAGATGATCCGACAGACCCACGGCGGTAATCACTGAATCGAGGCTGAAAATAATATCCAGCAGCATAATCTGTACGATAGCACCGAGGAATGATGAAACGCGTGTTTTCAGCCCTTCTTCTTCACCTTCGATAGATTCGTGGATCTCCTTACTGGCTTTCCAGATAAGGAACAGACCACCCAGCAGCAGAATCAAATCACGAGCGGAAATTTCCTGACTGAAAATTGTAAAAAGCGGATTCGTCAGGCGCGTAACCCAGGCAATCGACGCCAGCAGCGCCAGACGCATAACCATGGCTCCAGCCAGTCCCAGACGCCGCGCGTGACCACGCTGTGCGGTGGGCAACTTTGCGACCACCAGAGAAAGGAAAATAATATTATCGATCCCAAGAACGATCTCCAGCAGCGTCAGCGTACCGAGCGCAAGCCAGGCGTTAGGATCGGTTATCCATGCAAATAACATCTAAAAAGCCCTGCCAAAAAAATGAAGCGGTAATTATATGCCCGGAATGCAGCAGGTCAAAGCGATGGCTACTGGATCAAAAAATGACGGGCCAGCAGTGCGCTGGTGAACTTCTTCTTCAGATAAAATCCGCGCGGCAATGTCAGAATTCGTTCGCCCCGGGCGCCAATGGCTTCGGTGAGAGCTTTCGCATTCGCCGCTTTCGGTCGTATTTGCAAATATTCCCCGTGACGAGCGGTGATTCGCTCAACCTGACCGAGGACAATCATATCCATCAATTCTTCCCAGTCTTCGCGTAGCTGGCGGTCTTCCTCTTCGTTCGGACTCCACAACAACGGTGCTCCTACGCGACGCTGCGCCAGCGGGATGCTGCGCTCGCCTTCAACCGGTATCCATAACACCCGTTTAAGTTTGTGGCGGACGTGACTGGTTTCCCAGGTCACACCGCTATTGCCGGTTAATGGTGCAACACAAACGAATGTCGTTTCCAGCGGACGACCAAGACTATCCACAGGGATAGTTTTGAGTTCCACGCCTAATGCGGCAAAATCTTGTTCAGGTTTACTCCCTGCGCTGGCGCCAAGCCAGATCTCCAGCAACACACCGATCCAACCTTTATCGCGTTTTAAATTCTCCGGCGCAACCAACCCGGCAAGTGCTGCCAGTTCACCCAGGGTGTAGCCAGAAAGTTGCTGTGCTTGTGCTAATAACTGCGCTTCAGTTTCGGGAGGAGAGGACAATGGGCGAGGTTGAGACATGGCATTACACCTTGGTTAAAAAATAAGCAGCTATTTTGTACCGAATATTCAGAGTGTAACTTTTTCCACAAGCGTTATTCAATTCTATGATTTATCTTGTTTTTTAATCCACAGGTGACGGTGTTGCGCAACGTCCTGGTGGGTTTTCCAATTCTGGTCACTGAAAATAAACAGGATCTTACACCATGTTATCCACAGAAAGCTGGGATAACTGTGAAAAACCCTCACTACTGTTTCCATTTACAGCCTTGACGTGCGACGAAACTCTAATTTTTAGTGGTGCGGTGCTTAACTTAGTGGCACATTCTGTGGATAAATACGACATTGGTTGATCTTTCACCAATGCGAAAATGAGTGGTGTGACATGGGTCACGAATTTCTCTGTTTTATCAATATTTATGTGTTTAATATATTGATTAATAACGAATATTTTAAAGTGTATTTTAGCGACTGATTCAGAATGCTCTGGGTTTTCCCGTGGTAATTCCGTAGTTCTTCACAACTCTATCCACAGAAAAGGTGAATAAAAACGGCTATCCACCCCGTCCTCTGTTTATAACTCTGCACTTAACTGTGAGTTATTCAATTGTTATTAGTGTGTAATGCCCTGCAGAGAGTGGTTTACCGTCTTCCTGGAGTATGAAACAATCATTCGTATATAAAGCTTTATTTTGAGGTAGTCCGGTGATTGATGACGATGGCTACCGCCCAAACGTAGGTATCGTGATTTGTAATCGTCAGGGGCAAGTGATGTGGGCCCGGCGATTTGGTCAGCACTCCTGGCAATTTCCGCAAGGCGGAATTAATCCCGGAGAATCCGCAGAACAGGCGATGTACCGTGAATTGTTTGAAGAAGTAGGATTAAGCCGTAAAGACGTTCGAATCCTTGCTTCAACGCGTAACTGGTTGCGCTACAAATTACCGAAACGTTTGGTGCGTTGGGACACGAAGCCGGTTTGTATCGGCCAAAAACAAAAATGGTTTCTCTTGCAGCTGGTGAGCGGCGATGCGGAAATCAATATGCAAACCAGCAGTACACCAGAGTTTGACGGCTGGCGATGGGTAAGTTACTGGTATCCGGTCAGACAGGTGGTGTCATTTAAACGTGATGTCTACCGTAGGGTAATGAAAGAGTTCGCAAGTGTTGTGATGGCGCTGCAAGAAAATACGCCTAAACCACAAAACGTATCTGCTTATCGACGTAAAAGAGGTTAAGTCACGCCCATTATGCTCACTCGCCTGCGCGAAATAGTCGAAAAGGTAGCCAGCGCACCACGCCTGAATGAGGCGTTAAATATTCTGGTTACCGACATCTGTCTTGCGATGGATACCGAGGTCTGTTCGGTCTACCTGGCCGATCACGACCGACGTTGTTACTACCTGATGGCGACCCGAGGATTAAAAAAGCCACGTGGTCGCACCGTAACGCTCGCGTTTGATGAAGGGATCGTCGGCCTGGTTGGCAGGCTGGCGGAACCGATAAACCTTGCGGATGCGCAAAAACACCCCAGCTTCAAATATATCCCCTCCGTAAAAGAAGAACGTTTCCGCGCGTTTTTAGGCGTGCCAATTATTCAACGTCGCCAGTTACTTGGTGTACTGGTGGTACAGCAACGAGAGTTGCGGCAGTACAACGAAAGTGAAGAATCTTTCCTGGTGACGCTTGCCACCCAGATGGCAGCTATTCTTTCTCAGTCGCAGTTGACTGCCTTGTTTGGGCAATATCGCCAGACGCGAATCCGCGCATTACCGGCAGCGCCCGGCGTGGCGATTGCTGAAGGCTGGCAGGATGCCACGTTACCTTTAATGGAACAGGTATATCAGGCATCAACGCTGGATCCGGCTCTGGAACGCGAGCGACTGACCGGGGCGCTGGAAGAAGCGGCTAACGAGTTTCGTCGCTACAGCAAACGCTTTGCTGCCGGTGCACAAAAAGAAACAGCGGCTATTTTCGATCTTTACTCACACCTGCTTTCTGACACGCGTCTGCGTCGCGAATTATTTGACGAGGTGGATAAAGGCTCAGTTGCAGAGTGGGCGGTGAAAACGGTCATTGAAAAATTCGCCGAACAGTTTGCTGCGCTAAGTGATAGCTATCTCAAAGAGCGAGCCGGTGATTTACGTGCGCTGGGCCAGCGATTGTTGTTTCACCTTGATGATGCCAACCAGGGGGCGAACGCCTGGCCGGAACGTTTCATTCTGGTGGCAGATGAACTGTCAGCGACAACCCTTGCAGAGCTGCCTCAGGATCGCTTAGTCGGCGTTGTCGTGCGCGATGGCGCAGCCAACTCCCATGCTGCGATTATGGTACGTGCGCTGGGGATCCCTACCGTGATGGGCGCGGACATTCAGCCTTCGGTGCTGCATCGTCGGACGCTGATCGTTGATGGTTATCGCGGTGAATTGCTGGTCGATCCGGAGCCGGTACTGCTGCAAGAATATCAGCGGCTGATTAGCGAAGAGATTGAGCTTAGCCGTCTGGCAGAAGATGATGTCAATTTACCTGCGCAGTTAAAAAGCGGCGAGCGCATAAAAGTTATGCTCAATGCGGGATTAAGCCCAGAACATGAAGAAAAACTGGGCAGTCGCATTGATGGTATCGGTCTTTATCGCACCGAAATCCCTTTCATGCTGCAAAGTGGTTTCCCGTCGGAAGAAGAACAGGTGGCGCAGTATCAGGGGATGCTGCAAATGTTCAATGATAAACCCGTCACCCTGCGTACGCTGGATGTCGGTGCTGACAAACAATTGCCCTACATGCCGATCAGCGAAGAGAATCCATGCCTGGGGTGGCGTGGGATTCGCATTACGCTCGATCAGCCGGAGATCTTTTTGATCCAGGTGCGGGCGATGTTGCGCGCCAATGCTGCAACGGGCAACCTGCACATTCTGTTGCCAATGGTCACAAGCCTGGATGAAGTTGACGAAGCACGCCGCCTGATTGAACGTGCCGGACGTGAAGTCGAGGAGATGATCGGTTACGCAATTCCCAAACCACGCATCGGTATCATGCTGGAAGTACCTTCAATGGTATTTATGCTGCCGCATCTGGCAAACCGGATCGATTTTATCTCTGTTGGCACCAACGACCTGACTCAATACATCCTGGCCGTTGATCGCAACAACACCAGAGTAGCGAACATTTATGACAGTCTTCATCCTGGAATGTTACGTGCTCTGGCGATGATCGCCCGTGAGGCGGAAACGCAGGGAATCGATCTGCGTTTATGCGGTGAAATGGCGGGCGATCCCATGTGCGTGGCAATCCTCATTGGGCTGGGGTATCGCCATCTGTCTATGAACGGACGTTCTGTCGCGCGCGTAAAATACCTGCTGCGGCGCATTGATTTTGCCGAAGCAGAAAATCTTGCGCAGCGCAGTCTGGAAGCGCAACTGGCGACCGAAGTTCGTCATCAGGTAGCGGCATTTATGGAGCGTCGCGGTATGGGCGGGCTGATTCGCGGGGGGTTATAGCGCGGATCATATACATATCTTTTAACGGTATCCGGCAACCAGCCAGGTTCCCTTGTGCTATTATTCGCACCTTTGGAGCGCCTGAAACCTGCGGCGCGCATTTCAATCGCTGTTCTCTTTCAGCGAAATAACAAGAACTTGTGGTGACAGATGACCAGTAGCTATCTGCATTTTCCGGAATTTGATCCGGTCATTTTCTCAATAGGACCCGTGGCGCTTCACTGGTACGGCCTGATGTATCTGGTGGGTTTCATTTTTGCAATGTGGCTGGCTGGGCGTCGGGCTAGCCGTCCAGGCAGCGGCTGGACCAAAAATGAAGTTGAAAACTTACTCTATGCGGGCTTCCTCGGCGTCTTCCTTGGCGGACGTATTGGTTATGTTCTGTTCTACAACTTCCCGCAGTTTATGGCCGATCCGCTGTATCTGTTCCGTGTCTGGGACGGCGGCATGTCCTTCCACGGCGGTCTGATTGGCGTGATTGTGGTGATGATTATCTTCGCCCGCCGCACCAAACGTTCCTTCTTCCAGGTTTCTGATTTTATCGCACCGCTCATTCCATTTGGCCTTGGAGCCGGGCGTCTGGGCAACTTTATTAACGGTGAATTGTGGGGGCGCGTTGACCCGAACTTCCCGTTTGCCATGCTGTTCCCTGGCTCCCGTACCGAAGACATTCTGTTGCTGCAAAACAACCCACAGTGGCAATCCATTTTCGACACCTACGGCGTACTACCGCGCCACCCGTCGCAACTTTACGAGATGCTGCTGGAAGGTGTGGTGCTGTTTATTATCCTCAACCTGTATATCCGTAAACCGCGCCCGATGGGGGCTGTCTCAGGCTTGTTCCTGATTGGCTATGGCGCGTTTCGCATCATTGTTGAGTTTTTCCGCCAGCCCGATGCGCAGTTCACCGGTGCATGGGTGCAGTACATCAGCATGGGGCAAATTCTTTCCATCCCGATGATTGTCGCGGGTGTTTTCATGATGGTCTGGGCATATCGTCGCAGCCCACAGCAACACGTTTCCTGAGGAACCATGAAACAGTATTTAGAACTGATGCAAAAAGTGCTCGACGAAGGCACACAGAAAAACGACCGTACCGGAACCGGAACGCTTTCCATTTTTGGTCATCAGATGCGTTTTAACCTGCAGGATGGATTCCCGTTAGTGACAACCAAACGTTGCCACCTGCGTTCCATTATCCATGAACTGCTGTGGTTCCTGCAGGGCGACACTAACATTGCTTACCTGCACGAAAACAATGTCACCATTTGGGACGAGTGGGCCGATGAAAACGGCGATCTCGGTCCGGTTTATGGTAAACAGTGGCGCGCCTGGCCAACGCCAGATGGTCGTCATATTGACCAGATCACTACGGTACTGAACCAGCTGAAAAACGATCCGGATTCCCGCCGTATTATTGTTTCGGCGTGGAACGTAGGCGAACTGGATAAAATGGCGCTGGCGCCGTGCCATGCGTTCTTCCAGTTCTATGTGGCAGACGGCAAACTCTCTTGCCAGCTTTATCAGCGTTCCTGTGACGTTTTCCTCGGCCTGCCGTTTAACATTGCCAGCTACGCGTTACTGGTGCATATGATGGCGCAGCAGTGCGATCTGGAAGTGGGTGATTTTGTCTGGACCGGTGGCGATACGCACCTGTACAGCAATCATATGGATCAAACCCATTTGCAATTAAGTCGTGAACCGCGTCCGCTGCCGAAGCTGATTATCAAACGTAAACCTGAATCCATCTTCGACTACCGTTTCGAAGACTTTGAGATTGAAGGCTACGATCCGCATCCGGGCATTAAAGCGCCGGTTGCTATCTAAATTACGCAACATCCTGCCAGAGCCGACGCCAGTGTGCGTCGGTTTTTTTTATCCTTCGCTAAATTCTTCGAGACGCCTTCCCGAAATTTTGCAACGCCCTGCAACAGCGTAAATAGTCCGGAAGACGCGCCGAAGAATGAGAAACTGACCCTCGTCTTTTTTTCTCCTCGTCGCATACTGCCGGCATGAAAACACAACGTGGTTATACGCTGATTGAAACGCTGGTTGCGATGCTGATTTTGGTCATGCTAAGCGCAAGTGGACTTTATGGCTGGCAATACTGGCAGCAGTCGCAACGGCTATGGCAAACCGCCAGCCAGGCGCGGGACTATTTGCTCTATTTACGTGAGGATGCCAACTGGCATAACCGCGACCACAGTATCAGCGTCATCAGGGAGGGGAAGTTATGGTGTCTTGTGAGTTCTGCCGCAGGGGCGAATGCCTGTCATGGCAGTTCACCGCTGCTCTTCGTGCCACGCTGGCCCGACGTAGAAATGAGCGACCTGACACCTTCGCTTGCTTTCTTTGGCATGCGCAATACCGCATGGGCAGGGCATATTCGCTTCAAAAACTCAACGGGCGAGTGGTGGCTGGTGGTTTCGCCATGGGGAAGGCTCCGGCTTTGCCAGCAAGGAGAAACAGAAGGATGTCTGTAAAAGAGCAAGGATTTTCTCTGCTGGAAGTTTTGATTGCTATGGCGATCAGTAGCGTACTGTTGCTGGGGGCTGCACGATTTCTGCCTGCATTACAGCGTGAAAGTTTGACGAGCGCCCGTAAGCTGGCGCTGGAAGATGAAATCTGGCTGCGGATATTTACAGTCGCGAAGCATCTCCAGAGAGCGGGTTATTGTCATGGTAGCTGCACTGGCGAGGGGCTGGTCATTGTCGGGCAGGGTGACTGCATCATTGTACAGTGGGATGCGAACAGTAACGGTATCTGGGAGCGCGAACCGGTAAAAGAGTCCGACCAGATTGGATTTCGTCTGAAGGAGCATGTGCTGGAAACGCTACGTGGTGCGACATCTTGTGAAGGTAAGGGCTGGGATAAAGTCACTAATCCGGATGCCATCATTATCGACACTTTTCAGGTCGTACGTCAGGATGTTAGCGGCTTCTCGCCGGTGTTGACGGTTAATATGCGGGGCGCCAGTAAGGCTGAACCACAAACTGTGGTGGATGCCAGCTATAGCGTAACAGGATTCAACCTGTGAACCGTGAACGGGGAGTTTCATCGCTGGCACTGGTTCTGATGTTGCTGGTTTTGGGCAGTTTGCTGCTACAGGGAATGTGCCAACAGGATCGCAGTTTTGCCTCTCGGGTGACTATGGAAAGCCAGTCATTGCGTCGCCAGGCTATCGTACAGTCGGCGCTGGAATGGGGCAGAATGCACTCCTGGCAGACACAGCCCGCAGTTCAGTGCTCACAGTACGCTGCAACCGGTGCCCGGGTTTGTCTGCGTTTACTGGCAGATAATGAAATCTTGCTGATTGCCGGTTATGAAGGCGTTTCATTGTGGCGAACAGGCGAAGTGAACGATGGAAACATTGTTTTTTCGCCACGCGGCTGGAGTGATTTTTGTCCGCAGAAAGAGGGGGCGTTATGTCAGCTTCCCTGAAGAATCAACAAGGCTTTAGCCTGCCGGAAGTGATGTTGGCGATGGTGCTGATGGTGATGATTGTCACTGCGTTATCGGGGTATCAGAGAACATTAATGAACAGTCTTGCCAGCAGAAACCAGTATCTGCAACTCTGGCGGCATGGCTGGCAGCAAACGCAACTGCGCGCGATTTCGCCACCTGCCAACTGGCAGGTTAACCGAATGCAGACATCGCAGGCGGGATGTGTCAGCATCAGCGTTACGTTAGTTTCACCCGGGGGCAGAGAAGGCGAGATGACCCGCCTGCATTGCCCGAATCGTCAGTAGTCAGGAGCCGCTATGTTAAGGGTCTACCATTCCAATCGTCTGGACGTGCTGGAAGCGTTGATGGAGTTTATCGTCGAACGCGAACGGCTGGACGATCCTTTTGAGCCAGAAATGATTCTGGTGCAAAGTACCGGTATGGCGCAGTGGCTGCAAATGACGCTGTCGCAGAAGTTCGGCATTGCGGCAAACATTGATTTCCCGCTGCCGGCGAGCTTTATCTGGGATATGTTCGTCCGGGTGTTACCGGAGATCCCCAAAGAGAGCGCCTTTAACAAACAGAGCATGAGCTGGAAACTGATGACTCTGCTGCCGCAACTGTTGGAGCGCGAAGACTTTACCCTGTTGCGGCATTATCTGACTGATGATAGCGACAAGCGTAAACTGTTCCAGCTTTCTTCAAAAGCGGCGGACCTGTTTGACCAGTATCTGGTCTATCGTCCGGACTGGCTGGCACAGTGGGAAACAGGACATTTGGTTGAAGGGCTGGGAGAAGCGCAGGCCTGGCAAGCGCCGTTGTGGAAGGCGTTGGTGGAATATACCGACGAACTCGGGCAACCGCGCTGGCACCGCGCCAATCTTTATCAGCGCTTTATCGAAACGCTGGAGTCCGCGACGACCTGCCCGCCGGGGTTACCTTCGCGTGTCTTTATATGCGGTATTTCCGCGTTACCGCCTGTTTATCTACAGGCGCTACAGGCGCTGGGTAAACATATTGAAATCCATCTTCTGTTTACCAACCCTTGCCGTTATTACTGGGGTGATATTAAAGATCCGGCTTATCTGGCAAAGCTTCTAGCTCGCCAGCGGCGACACAGTTTTGAAGATCGCGAATTGCCGCTATTCCGCGATAGCGAAAACGCCGGCCAGTTGTTTAACAGCGACGGCGAACAGGATGTTGGTAACCCGCTACTGGCCTCATGGGGCAAGCTGGGGCGCGACTACATCTATCTGCTTGCCGATCTCCAGAGCAGTCAGGAGCTGGACGCATTCGTTGATGTCACGTCAGACAGCCTGTTGCATAACATCCAGTCCGATATTCTGGAACTGGAAAACCGTGCGGTCGCAGGCGTGAATCTGAGCGAGTTTTCCCGCAGCGACAACAAACGTCTGCTTGATCCGCAGGATAACAGCGTCACCTTCCACGTATGCCACAGCCCGCAGCGCGAAGTGGAAGTTTTGCACGATCGCCTGCTGGCGATGCTGGAAGAAGATCCGACACTTACTC
Source organism: Escherichia sp. Marseille-Q3837 (assembly GCF_916618735.1). Taxonomy (NCBI): domain Bacteria; kingdom Pseudomonadati; phylum Pseudomonadota; class Gammaproteobacteria; order Enterobacterales; family Enterobacteriaceae; genus Escherichia; species Escherichia sp. Marseille-Q3837. The sequence continues at coordinate 1,926,166 of NZ_CAKAKC010000001.1, forward strand.
CACGCGACATCATCGTGATGGTGGCCGACATCGATAGCTACAGTCCGTTTATTCAGGCTGTATTTGGTAGCGCGCCTGCGGATCGTTACCTGCCTTATGCCATTTCCGACCGTCGGGCGCGGCAGTCGCATCCGGTGCTGGAAGCGTTTATCAGCCTGTTATCACTGCCAGACAGCCGCTTTGTGTCGGAGGACGTGCTGGCGCTGCTGGACGTGCCGGTACTGGCGGCGCGGTTTGATATCACCGAAGAAGGGCTACGTTATTTACGTCTGTGGGTTAATGAATCCGGCATTCGCTGGGGGATTGATGACGACAACGTTCGCGAGCTGGAACTCCCCGCCACCGGGCAACACACCTGGCGATTTGGCCTGACGCGCATGTTGCTGGGCTATGCAATGGAGAGCGCCCAGGGCGAGTGGCAATCGGTTCTTCCTTATGACGAATCGAGCGGCTTAATTGCAGAACTGGTAGGGCATCTGGCGTCACTGCTAATGCAACTGAATATCTGGCGTCGAGGGTTAGCGCAGGAGCGCCCGCTTGAGGAGTGGCTGCCGGTTTGTCGCGATATGCTCAACGCCTTCTTCCTGCCGGATGCGGAAACCGAAGCGGCGATGACGCTTATTGAGCAGCAGTGGCAGGCGATTATCGCCGAAGGTTTAGGTGCGCAGTATGGCGACGCGGTGCCGCTGTCACTGTTACGTGATGAACTGGCACAACGCCTCGATCAAGAACGTATCAGCCAGCGTTTTCTTGCGGGTCCGGTTAACATTTGTACGCTGATGCCAATGCGTTCAATCCCGTTCAAAGTGGTTTGCCTGCTGGGGATGAACGATGGCGTTTACCCACGCCAGCTTGCACCATTGGGCTTTGATTTAATGAGCCAGAAACCGAAGCGTGGCGACCGTAGCCGTCGCGATGACGACCGCTATCTGTTCCTGGAAGCGTTAATTTCCGCGCAGCAAAAACTCTATATCAGCTATATCGGGCGTTCCATCCAGGATAACAGTGAACGTTTCCCGTCGGTGCTGGTGCAGGAACTGATCGACTACATCGGACAAAGTCATTATCTGCCGGGTGATGAAGAGCTTAACTGTGATGAAAGCGAGGCAAGAGTAAAAGAGCATCTTACGTGCCTCCATACCCGGATGCCGTTTGATCCGCAAAACTACCAGCCTGGCGAGTTACAAAGCTATGCGCGTGAGTGGCTACCGGCAGCCAGCCAGGCAGGCAAGGCGCATTCTGAATTTGTCCAGCCTTTACCGTTTACCTTGCCAGAAACCGTGCCGCTGGAAACGCTACAACGATTCTGGGCGCATCCGGTGCGAGCGTTTTTCCAGATGCGTTTACAGGTGCATTTTCGTACCGAAGACAGCGAAATTCCCGATACCGAGCCATTTATTCTCGAAGGGCTTAGTCGTTATCAAATCAATCAGCAGTTATTAAATGCGTTGGTGGATCAGGATGATGCAGAACGCTTGTTCCGCCGCTTCCGGGCGGCAGGGGATTTACCGTACGGTGCTTTTGGTGAAATTTTCTGGGAAATGCAGTGTCAGGAGATGCAGCAGCTTGCCGACAGAGTCATTGCCTGTCGCCAGCCGGGGCAGAGTATGGAAATCGATCTCGCGTGCAACGGTGTGCAGATTACTGGGTGGTTGCCGCAGGTTCAGCCGGATGGCCTGCTGCGCTGGCGTCCCTCTTTGCTCAGTGTTGCACAGGGAATGCAACTTTGGTTAGAACACCTTGTCTACTGTGCCAGTGGTGGTAACGGTGAAAGCCGCCTTTTTCTACGCAAAGACGGCGAGTGGCGTTTCCCGCCGCTTGCAGCCGAACAGGCTTTACATTACCTCTCACAACTGATTGAGGGGTATCGTGAAGGAATGTCCGCGCCGTTGCTGGTGTTACCTGAAAGTGGCGGCGCATGGCTAAAAACCTGTTATGACGCGGCAAACGATGCCATGCTGGATGACGATTCCACGTTGCAAAAAGCTCGAACGAAATTCCTTCAGGCTTACGAGGGCAACATGATGGTGCGTGGTGAAGGTGATGATATCTGGTATCAACGGCTCTGGCGGCAATTAACGCCAGAGACAATGGAAGCCATCGTTGATCAGTCGCAGCGTTTCTTGTTACCGCTATTTCGTTTTAATCAATCATGAGTTCTGTATAAAAATTGCGCAATTCATCTGCTTACTTTATGATGCGCACCAGTCACGGACTGATGGTTATATAGACACAGGCTGACTCGTTCAGCACAAGATTATATTCTGCCGGATGATTTTCTTTAATTTATTGAATCTGGTCGAAAAATAAAGTTGATAATGAGGTTCGTGAATGCCCCGCAGCACCTGGTTCAAAGCATTACTGTTGTTTGTTGCCCTTTGGGCACCCTTAAGTCAGGCAGAAACGGGATGGCAGCCGATTCAGGAAACCATCCGTAAAAGTGATAAAGATAACCGCCAGTATCAGGCTATACGTCTGGATAACGGTATGGTGGTCTTGCTGGTTTCTGATCCGCAGGCGGTTAAATCGCTTTCGGCGCTGGTAGTGCCCGTTGGGTCGCTGGAAGATCCTGAAGCGTATCAGGGGCTGGCACATTACCTTGAACATATGAGTCTGATGGGTTCGAAAAAGTACCCTCAAGCAGATAGCCTCGCTGAATATCTTAAAATGCACGGCGGCAGTCACAATGCCAGCACGGCACCATATCGCACGGCTTTCTATCTGGAAGTTGAGAACGACGCCTTGCCCGGTGCGGTAGATCGCCTGGCCGATGCTATTGCAGAACCCTTGCTCGACAAGAAATATGCCGAACGTGAACGTAATGCAGTGAACGCTGAATTAACCATGGCGCGCACGCGTGACGGGATGCGCATGGCGCAGGTCAGCGCAGAAACCATTAACCCGGCGCACCCAGGTTCAAAGTTTTCTGGCGGTAACCTGGAAACCTTAAGCGACAAACCCGGTAATCCTGTGCAGCAGGCGCTGAAAGATTTCCATGAGAAATATTACTCTGCCAATCTGATGAAGGCGGTTATCTACAGCAACAAACCATTGCCGGAACTGGCAAAAATGGCGGCGGACACCTTCGGTCGCGTGCCTAACAAAGAGAGCCAGAAACCGGAAATCACCGTGCCGGTAGTCACCGACGCGCAAAAGGGCATTATCATTCATTACGTCCCGGCGCTGCCGCGTAAAGTGCTGCGCGTCGAGTTTCGCATCGATAACAACTCGGAGAAGTTCCGTAGTAAAACGGATGAGTTGATTACCTATCTGATTGGTAATCGCAGCCCAGGTACACTTTCTGACTGGCTGCAAAAGCAGGGATTAGTTGAGGGCATTAGCGCCAACTCCGATCCTATCGTCAACGGTAACAGCGGCGTATTAGCGATTTCTGCGTCCTTAACCGATAAAGGTCTGGCGAATCGCGATCAGGTTGTGGCGGCCATTTTCAGCTACCTCAATCTGTTACGCGAAAAAGGGATTGATAAACAGTATTTCGATGAGCTGGCGAATGTGCTGGATATCGACTTCCGTTATCCGTCAATCACCCGTGATATGGATTACGTCGAATGGTTGGCGGATACCATGATTCGCGTTCCTGTTGAGCATACGCTGGATGCAGTCAATATTGCCGATCGGTACGATGCTAAAGCAGTAAAAGAACGTCTGGCGATGATGACGCCGCAGAACGCGCGTATCTGGTATATCAGCCCGAAAGAGCCGCACAATAAAACGGCTTACTTTGTCGATGCGCCGTATCAGGTCGATAAAATCAGCGAACAAACCTTCGCTGACTGGCAGAAAAAAGCCGCCGACATTGCGCTCTCCTTGCCGGAGCTTAACCCCTATATTCCTGACGATTTCTCGCTGATTAAGTCAGAGAAGAAATACGACCATCCAGAGCTGATTGTTGATGAGTCGAATCTGCGTGTGGTGTATGCGCCAAGCCGTTATTTTGCCAGCGAACCCAAAGCAGATGTCAGCCTGATTTTGCGTAACCCGAAAGCCATGGACAGCGCCCGTAATCAGGTAATGTTTGCGCTCAATGATTATCTCGCAGGGCTGGCGCTTGATCAGTTAAGCAACCAGGCGTCGGTTGGTGGCATTAGTTTTTCCACCAACGCTAACAACGGTCTTATGGTTAATGCTAATGGTTACACCCAGCGTCTGCCGCAGCTTTTCCAGGCTCTGCTCGATGGGTACTTTAGCTATACCGCTACGGAAGATCAGCTTGAGCAGGCAAAATCCTGGTATACCCAGATGATGGATTCCGCAGAAAAGGGCAAAGCGTTTGAGCAGGCGATTATGCCCGCGCAAATGCTCTCGCAGGTGCCGTACTTCTCGCGAGATGAGCGACGTAAAATTTTGCCCTCCATCACTCTGAAAGAGGTGCTGGCTTACCGCGACGCCTTAAAAACGGGGGCACGACCAGAGTTTATGGTTATCGGCAACATGACCGAAGCCCAGGCAACAACGCTGGCACGCGATGTGCAAAAACAGTTGGGCGCTGATGGTTCAGAGTGGTGTCGTAACAAAGATGTAGTGGTTGAGAAAAAACAGTCCGTCATCTTTGAAAAAGCCGGTAACAGTACCGACTCTGCCCTGGCAGCGGTTTTCGTACCGACTGGCTACGATGAATACACCAGTTCAGCCTACAGTTCTCTGCTGGCGCAGATTGTTCAGCCGTGGTTCTACAATCAGTTGCGTACCGAAGAACAGTTGGGCTATGCCGTGTTCGCGTTTCCTATGAGTGTGGGTCGCCAGTGGGGCATGGGCTTCTTGCTGCAAAGCAATGATAAACAGCCCTCATACCTGTGGGAGCGATACAAAGCCTTTTTCCCAATCGCAGAGGCAAAATTGCGGGCGATGAAGCCAGAAGAGTTTGCCCAAATCCAGCAGGCGGTGATTACCCAGATGCTGCAGGCTCCGCAAACGCTCGGCGAAGAAGCATCGAAGTTAAGTAAAGATTTCGATCGCGGCAATATGCGCTTCGATTCGCGTGATAAAATCGTGGCACAGATAAAACTGCTGACGCCGCAAAAACTGGCCGATTTCTTCCATCAGGCGGTGGTCGAGCCGCAAGGCATGGCTATCCTGTCGCAGATTTCCGGCAGCCAGAACGGGAAAGCCGAATATGTGCATCCTGAAGGCTGGAAAGTATGGGAGAACGTCAGCGCGTTGCAGCAAACAATGCCCCTGATGAGTGAAAAGAATGAGTGATGTCGCCGAGACACTAGATCCTTTGCGCTTGCCCTTACAGGGCGAGCGCCTGATTGAAGCCTCTGCCGGCACAGGCAAAACCTTTACGATTGCGGCGCTCTATTTGCGCCTGTTACTTGGACTAGGCGGTTCCTCCGCCTTTCCCCGCCCATTGACCGTTGAAGAACTGCTGGTAGTAACCTTTACCGAGGCTGCCACTGCAGAATTGCGCGGTCGTATCCGTAGCAATATTCATGAATTACGCATCGCCTGTCTGCGTGAAACCACCGACAATCCGCTGTATGCACGCCTGCTGGAAGAGATCGACGATAAAGCGCAAGCCGCGCAGTGGTTGCTGTTAGCTGAGCGACAGATGGATGAAGCAGCAGTCTTTACCATCCACGGTTTTTGCCAGCGAATGCTCAACCTGAATGCCTTTGAATCCGGCATGTTGTTTGAGCAGCAGCTGATTGAAGACGAGTCTCTACTGCGCTACCAGGCCTGCGCCGATTTCTGGCGTCGCCATTGCTACCCGTTACCGCGTGAAATTGCCCAGGTCGTCTTTGAAACCTGGAAAGGGCCGCAGGCGTTACTGCGAGATATTAACCGTTATCTGCAAGGGGAAGCGCCGGTTATCAAAGCGCCGCCGCCCGATGATGAAACTCTGGCTTCCCGCCATGCGCAAATTGTGGCGCGTATCGATGCCGTAAAACAGCAGTGGCGTGACGCAGTAGGTGAACTGGATGCGCTGATCGAATCTTCCGGTATTGATCGCCGCAAGTTTAACCGTAGCAATCAGGCTAAATGGATAGACAAGATCAGCGCCTGGGCAGAAGAAGAGACCAACAGTTATCAGTTGCCAGAGTCGCTGGAAAAATTCTCCCAGCGTTTCCTGGAAGATCGCACGAAAGCCGGGGGGGAAACCCCGCGACATCCGCTGTTTGAGGCGATCGATCAACTGCTTGCCGAACCATTGTCGATCCGTGATGTGGTGATCACCCGCGCATTGGCTGAGATCCGCGAAACAGTAGCGCGCGAAAAACGCCGCCGTGGCGAACTGGGCTTTGATGACATGCTAAGTCGGCTCGATTCCGCGCTGCGTAGCGAAAGCGGAGAGGCGCTGGCAACGGCGATCCGTACGCGCTTTCCAGTGGCAATGATCGACGAATTTCAGGATACCGACCCCCAGCAGTACCGGATTTTCCGCCGTATCTGGCACCATCAGCCGGAAACGGCGTTATTGCTGATTGGTGACCCGAAGCAGGCCATTTACGCATTCCGTGGCGCAGACATTTTCACCTACATGAAGGCGCGTAGCGAAGTTCACGCTCACTACACCTTAGATACCAACTGGCGTTCTGCGCCGGGAATGGTGAACAGTGTGAACAAACTTTTCAGCCAGGCTGATGACGCTTTCATGTTCCGCGAAATTCCGTTTATTCCAGTGAAATCAGCCGGAAAAAATCAGGCACTGCGTTTTGTATTTAAAGGTGAAACGCAGCCGGCGATGAAAATGTGGCTGATGGAAGGTGAAAGCTGCGGTATTGGCGATTATCAAAGTACCATGGCGCAGGTATGTGCTGCGCAAATCCGCGACTGGCTACAGGCCGGGCAGCGGGGCGAAGCATTGCTGATGAATGGCGACACCGCGCGTCCTGTTCGCGCCTCGGACATCAGTGTGCTGGTACGCAGCCGCCAGGAGGCCGCCCAGGTGCGCGATGCCTTAACGCTGCTGGAAATCCCTTCCGTTTACCTTTCGAACCGCGACAGTGTTTTTGAAACACTGGAAGCGCAGGAGATGCTTTGGCTGTTGCAGGCTGTAATGACGCCTGAACGTGAGAACACTCTGCGCAGTGCGTTAGCAACGTCGATGATGGGGTTGAACGCCCTGGATATCGAAACGTTGAATGATGACGAAAATGCGTGGGATGCAGTCGTCGAAGAATTTGATGGATATCGACAAATCTGGCGCAAACGCGGCGTTATGCCGATGCTGCGGGCGCTGATGTCGGCGCGCAACATTGCAGAAAACCTGCTGGCCACGGCAGGTGGCGAGCGGCGTCTTACCGATATCTTGCATATCAGCGAACTGCTACAAGAAGCCGGAACGCAGCTGGAAAGTGAACATGCGCTGGTACGCTGGTTATCGCAACATATCCTCGAACCCGACAGTAATGCCTCCAGCCAGCAAATGCGCCTCGAAAGTGACAAACATCTGGTGCAGATCGTCACGATCCATAAATCAAAAGGGCTGGAATATCCGCTGGTCTGGTTGCCGTTTATTACCAATTTTCGCGTCCAGGATCAGGCGTTCTATCACGATCGTCATTCATTTGAGGCTGTACTTGATCTTAACGCTGCGCCAGAAAGCGTCGATCTCGCCGAGGCAGAGCGTCTGGCGGAAGATCTGCGTTTGCTTTACGTGGCGCTGACGCGTTCGGTCTGGCATTGCAGTCTCGGCGTTGCGCCGCTGGTGCGCCGTCGTGGTGATAAAAAAGGTGACACCGACGTCCACCAAAGTGCGCTCGGGCGTTTGCTGCAAAAAGGGGAACCGCAAGATGCGGCAGGGCTTCGCGCCTGTATTGAGGCACTATGCGATGAGGATATTGCCTGGCAAACGGCGCAAACGGGTGATAATCAACCGTGGCAGGTTAATGATGTTTCTACAGCAGAACTGAATGCGAGGACGCTACAACGATTGCCCGGCGATAACTGGCGTGTCACCAGCTACTCCGGTTTGCAGCAGCGTGGTCACGGTATCGCTCAGGATCTGATGCCACGGCTGGATGTTGATGCCGCAGGCGTGGTCAGCGTCGTTGAAGAACCGACGTTAACACCGCATCAGTTCCCGCGCGGTGCGTCACCGGGGACATTCTTGCACAGTTTGTTTGAAGACCTCGATTTTACCCAGCCGGTTGACCCGAACTGGGTGCGGGAAAAACTGGAACTTGGCGGCTTTGAACCGCAGTGGGAACCGGTGTTGACTGAGTGGATCACCGCTATTCTTCAGGCGCCGCTCAATGAAACTGGCGTCACTCTGAGTCAGCTTTCCGCCCGCGATAAACAGGTGGAGATGGAGTTTTACCTGCCGATTAGCGAGCCGCTTATTGCCAGCCAGCTTGATGCGCTAATCCGCCAGTTTGACTCGCTATCCGCTGGCTGCCCGCCGCTGGAGTTCATGCAGGTACGCGGCATGTTAAAAGGCTTTATCGACCTGGTGTTCCGCCACGAAGGGCGTTATTACCTGCTCGACTATAAATCTAACTGGTTGGGTGAAGACAGTTCGGCTTACACCCAACAGGCTATGGCAGCGGCGATGCAGGCACACCGCTATGATCTGCAATATCAGCTTTATACCCTGGCGCTGCATCGTTATCTGCGCCATCGCATTGCTGATTACGACTATGAGCGTCACTTTGGTGGCGTTATTTATCTGTTCCTGCGTGGCGTTGATAAAGAACATCCGCAACAAGGGATCTACGCGACCCGACCCAACGCCGGGTTGATTGACCTGATGGATGAGATGTTTGCCGGTATGACCCTGGAGGAGGCGTAATGAAATTGCAAAAGCAATTACTGGAAGCTGTGGAGCACAAACAGCTACGCCCGCTGGATGTGCAATTTGCCCTGACTGTGGCGGGAGATGAACATCCTGCCGTCACCCTCGCGGCGGCACTGTTAAGTCATGATGCCGGAGAGGGACACGTCTGTTTGCCGCTTTCACGATTGGAAAATAATGAGGCGTCGCATCCGCTGTTGGCGACCTGTGTCAGTGAAATCGGTGAGCTACAAAATTGGGAAGAGTGCTTGCTGGCTTCACAAGCGGTCAGCCGGGGAGATGAACCAACGCCAATGATCCTCTGTGGCGATCGTCTTTACCTGAATCGCATGTGGTGTAACGAGCGCACAGTGGCACGCTTTTTCAACGAAGTGAATCATGCCATTGAGGTGGATGAAGCTCTACTGGCGCAAACCCTGGACAAACTTTTTCCAGTAAGCGATGAAATTAACTGGCAAAAAGTGGCGGCAGCGGTGGCGCTGACGCGGCGGATCTCGGTGATTTCCGGCGGCCCTGGCACCGGTAAAACGACCACCGTGGCGAAGTTGTTGGCTGCGTTAATTCAGATGGCCGACGGTGAACGCTGCCGTATCCGACTGGCCGCGCCAACGGGGAAAGCTGCTGCGCGCTTAACCGAATCGCTTGGCAAGGCTTTGCGCCAGTTACCGCTGACCGATGAACAAAAGAAACGCATTCCGGAAGATGCCAGCACTTTGCACCGATTGCTGGGTGCGCAGCCAGGTAGCCAGCGTTTACGTCATCATGCCGGTAACCCGCTGCATCTTGATGTGCTGGTGGTAGATGAAGCATCAATGATCGATCTGCCTATGATGTCGAGGCTGATCGACGCCTTGCCCGATCATGCGCGAGTGATCTTTCTTGGCGATCGCGATCAACTGGCCTCGGTTGAGGCAGGGGCTGTGCTGGGCGATATCTGCGCTTATGCCAACGCCGGCTTTACCGCCGAGCGTGCCGGGCAGCTAAGCCGCCTGACGGGAACTCACGTTCCGGCAGGAACTGGCACAGAAGCGGCATCTTTGCGTGACAGTCTCTGCCTGCTGCAAAAAAGCTACCGTTTCGGCAGCGATTCTGGCATTGGTCAGTTAGCTGCGGCGATTAACCGTGGTGATAAAACGGCAGTGAAAACGGTTTTTCAGCAGGATTTTACTGACATCGAAAAACGGCTTTTGCAGAACGGCGAAGACTATATTGCGATGCTTGAGGAAGCTCTTGCGGGTTACGGACGTTATCTGGATCTGCTGCAAGCGCGTGCCGAGCCGGATTTAATCATTCAGGCGTTCAATGAGTACCAGCTTTTGTGCGCCCTGCGGGAAGGGCCGTTTGGCGTGGCTGGACTGAATGAGCGAATTGAACAGTTTATGCAACAGAAGCGCAAAATTCATCGTCATCCGCATTCGCGCTGGTACGAAGGCAGACCGGTGATGATTGCCCGTAATGACAGTGCGCTTGGGTTGTTTAATGGTGATATCGGTATTGCGCTGGATCGCGGGCAGGGGACGCGCGTCTGGTTTGCGATGCCGGACGGTAATATCAAGTCAGTACAACCGAGCCGCCTGCCAGAGCACGAAACCACATGGGCGATGACGGTACATAAATCGCAGGGATCGGAGTTCGACCATGCGGCGTTGATTTTACCGAGCCAGCGTACACCGGTAGTAACGCGAGAACTGGTTTACACTGCGGTAACCCGCGCGCGTCGACGTTTGTCTCTGTATGCCGATGAGCGTATTTTGAGTGCGGCAATCGCCACTCGTACCGAGCGACGTAGCGGGCTGGCAGCGTTGTTTGGTGCGCGGGAATAAACGTGATTGCCGGATGCGACGCATGGGCGTCTTATCATGCCTACGAGTGTTATGCATGTCGCATCCGGCGATTTCCATCGCTTACCCTAAATCCGCCATCAACACTTTGGATTTACGCTGGTAGTTGTACAACTGCTTTTTGCTCTCGGGCAGTAAATCAATATCCACTGGGGTAAATCCACGTTCCTGGAACCAGTGAATACTGCGCGTGGTCAGCACAAATAATTTGCTTAAGCCGCTCTGCTTCGCCTGAGCGGCAATGCGTTCCAGCAGAACCTCGCCCCGTGATGAACTGCGGTAATCCGGGTGAACTGCCACACAGGCCATTTCCCCAATCTTCTCTTCCGGGAAAGGATAGAGCGCGGCGCAGGCAATAGTCGTGTTATCGCGCTGAATAATGGTGAATTTGTCGATTTCCATCTCCAGCTGCTCGCGAGAACGGCGCACCAGAATACCTTGCTGCTCCAGCGGGCGAATCAACTCCAGAATGCCGCCAATATCGTTGATTGTTGCGCGACGAATCTGCTCCGCGCTTTCCATCACAATTTGCGTACCGATACCGTCACGTGAGAACAACTCTTGCAACAGCGCGCCATCTTCCTGATAACTGATTAAATGACAGCGACGAACACCACTGCGGCAGGCTTTCACCGCACCACGCAAAAAGCGCACCGTACCGGAGTTGTAATCGCCTTTCTCTTCCTGGGCTTCTACCCGCGCCTGCGCCTCGTTAGGGAAAAGTTCGGAGACAATATCGCCATCATCATTGGTGACGCCCTGTGAAGAGCAAAAACCAATCATCTTCTCGGCTTTCAGTTTGATGGCAAGTTGTGTGGCAATCTCTTCCGAGGTCAGGTTAAAGCTCTCGCCAGTGACCGAAACCGCCACCGGGCCCATCAGCACAATGGCACCGCTATCCAGTTGGCGATGAATTGCTTCTTCGTCAATCCGCCGGATGCGTCCGCTATGGCAGTAATCCACGCCATCATCCACGCCCAGCGGTTGTGCAATAATAAAATTGCCACTGACGACGTTGATATGAGCGCCCTGCAACGGCGTGTTGTTGAGGCTCATCGACAGGCGAGCAGTGATGTCCAGTTGCAATGTCCCCGCAGCCTGCTTCACCAGCTCCAGCGTTTTGCCGTCAGTCACGCGTATATTCTTGTGGTACAGCGGTTCGTGATGATGCGCCGCCAGATTCGCGTCGATCTGTGGACGCGCGCCATAGACGACGACCAGACGGATGCCGAGGCTGTGCAACAACCCGATATCATTAACGATACTGGAGAAATTCTCATGCTCAATGGCTTCGCCGCCGAGCATGATGACAAACGTTTTTCCCCGGTGGGTATTGATATAAGGAACCGAATGGCGGAATCCCTCGACCAGCTCGGTTTTACGTTCCTTCACCACGGCACACCTCTTTGCATGATTATTCGAAATTAATGTATTTTTATTCTGTTTTTTCGCCGTGTGCAAGTGCGAATTTTACGCATGAGCAACTTTTTTATCAGTAATGCCGTGAATATAAAAAGAATGTTTACCGTTTTATAGATGACAGATTATGCGTCTTTCGCTAAAGTTTCCGGTCAAATTGGTCGTTTACTTGTTACACAGCTTAGATTTTTTTGCTCGGGAGAGGCATGTCAGGATCCAATACTGCAATCAGCCGTCGTCGTTTACTGCAAGGCGCGGGTGCCATGTGGCTATTGAGCGTAAGTCAGGTCAGCCTGGCTGCGGTCAGCCAGGTCGTGGCGGTGCGCGTCTGGCCTGCGTCCAGCTATACCCGTGTGACGGTTGAATCAAACCGTCAGCTGAAATATAAGCAGTTCGCGTTGAGTAATCCTGAGCGCGTGGTGGTAGATATTGAAGATGTAAACCTGAACTCGGTGCTCAAGGGGATGGCGGCACAAATTCGTGCTGACGACCCGTTCATCAAGTCAGCACGCGTCGGGCAATTTGATCCGCAAACCGTGCGGATGGTTTTTGAATTAAAGCAAAACGTAAAACCACAGATGTTTGCCCTCGCGCCGGTTGCCGGATTTAAAGAGCGTCTGGTGATGGATCTCTATCCGGTCAATGCGCAGGATATGCAAGACCCGCTGCTGGCGCTGCTGGAGGATTACAACAAAGGCGATCTCGAAAAACAGGTGCCGCCTGCGCAAAGTGGTCCGCAGCCAGGTAAGGCAGGGCGCGATCGCCCAATTGTCATCATGCTTGACCCTGGCCACGGTGGCGAAGACTCTGGCGCGGTGGGGAAATACAAAACGCGTGAAAAAGACGTGGTATTACAGATTGCCCGCCGTCTGCGCTCTCTGATCGAGAAAGAGGGCAATATGAAGGTGTACATGACGCGTAATGAAGACATCTTCATTCCATTGCAAGTGCGCGTAGCAAAAGCACAGAAACAACGTGCTGACCTGTTTGTCTCTATCCATGCCGACGCCTTTACCAGCCGCCAGCCGAGCGGCTCCTCGGTGTTTGCGCTTTCGACCAAAGGCGCAACCAGTACTGCGGCAAAATATCTGGCGCAAACCCAGAACGCCTCGGACTTAATTGGTGGTGTGAGCAAAAGTGGCGACCGCTATGTCGACCACACCATGTTTGATATGGTTCAGTCGCTGACCATTGCCGACAGCCTGAAGTTTGGTAGAGCAGTACTGAATAAACTAGGGAAAATCAATAAGTTGCATAAAAATCAGGTCGAGCAGGCCGGGTTTGCCGTGCTGAAAGCGCCTGATATTCCCTCCATTCTGGTCGAAACGGCGTTTATCAGTAACGTTGAGGAAGAGCGCAAACTGAAAACGGCGACTTTCCAGCAGGAAGTTGCAGAGTCCATTCTTGCGGGAATTAAAGCGTATTTTGCCGATGGAGCGACGCTGGCGAGAAGGGGATGATGTTTAATTTATCCATTCAATGAATTTATATTTAATTGAATGGATATCATTTATATGAATGTTAAACGATGATTTTGTGACTGCTGTCGAATATTTGAAAGTTAGCTTGAAAAATAAGCCTAGCGTCTCTTTTATTAAAGACAATCCAGTGTAAGGTATAGGCATTAGTTAATCATCTTGTAACTGTTAAATCAGGCAAGGCAATGTTTGAAGTAATTATTACTTCTGACGTGCCTTGCCTTTTTTTTTGGAGCCATGAAATGATCATCGAAAAAGTCATGAACAATAATTGTGTGCAGGCATCGATGAATGGACAGGAGGTTATCATTTCTGGACCTGGCGTCGGTTACAACAAAAAATATGGTATGTCTGTACCCGAGCATCCGGCTAACCGAATTTTTTATGTCAGGAATGAGCAAAAAAATAAACTCTACAAACTGATTGAGCATGTGGATATTGAGTATGTATTTGTGGCTGAAAAGATAGTGCAATATGCGGAGATCAATCTTGAAAAAAAGCTAAATCCTTCGCTACTACTGATTCTTGCCGATCACATTTCGAATGCAATATCCCGAATCGCCTCCGGAATACAAATTAATAATGTTTTCCTTGAGGAAATCAAAGCGTTGTATAAAGCAGAATATGTGATAAGTCGGGATGCATTAACAATCATCAATGATCAGTTTAGCTTTCAACTTCCGGATGACGAGATTGGTTTTATTGCATTACATATTTTAAATAACTATGAAAACTCAATTGATTATGAATCTGTAAGAATTATTGAGTTGTCTCAAAAAATTACGGAGATTATTGAGGGCATTTATAACAGAAGGGTGGACAGGAGTTCATTTAACTATTCAAGATTTATGATGCATCTTAAGTATTTTTCTTGTCGAGTATTATGCAATGAAAAAATAAAACAGAAAGATATTGGCGATATCTATGAACAGTTTCTTGAAAAAGATATTCAATTGCAACGCGCTATTCATGAAATAGAAAGGTATCTGTACAGCACGTTTAAATATGAATTGATTTTAGAAGAAAAGCTATATCTCTCTATTCGCACCAAAGTATTAATGGACTAACTACATATAATATTTTTATGAGATAACCAGCATGAAACAAAAGAAAGCCTGGAGTTTTTTTCAGAGCCTGGGGAAAGCATTTATGTATCCCATCGCTCTGCTAAGTGTATGTGGCATGATGTTAGGCCTGGGAAGTGGTTTAGCCAGTGATGACATGGCAAAGTTAATTCCATTGCTGGCCATTCCAATAATTAAAACCATACTTGATTTCATTGTTAGTCTTGGTTTGTTTGCTTTTGTTAATTTACCTGTACTATTTGCAATAGCGATTCCATTAGGATTATTAAAAGAGAAAGATGATAAAGCCTATGGTGCATTTTCTGGCTTAATTGGTTTTATGGCGATGCATTTGGGAACAAATTTTTACCTTAAACAACACGATTTATTGGTCGCTGCTGACCAAATGTCGACACATGGACAAACTATCATTCTTGGTATCCAGTCCTATAATACCAGTGTGCTGGGAGGGATTGTTTCAGGATTATTAGTCGCCAGCATGTATAAAAAGATCGTTAACTTACGCATTCCTGAGTCATTAGGTTTTTATAGTGGTCCGCGCCTGGTGCCTATCATTACACTAATTGTGATGAGTGGGTTTGGCCTGATTATTCCTTTTATCTGGCCGCCATTTTTCAATCTTTTCATGCTCATTGGTCACTGGATTTCAACTTCCGGTCCTGTCGGTTATTTCTTCTATGCAGTTGCTGAACGCGTGACGATACCTTTTGGCCTAAACCATCTGGTGACATCAGTTTTCCGATTTACCCCAATTGGCGGTTCGGCAGTAATTGGTGGCGAAGAATATTACGGCACCCTGAATATGTTTATGGCGTACGTCAAAGAGAATACTGTTATTCCGCTGGATTTGGCGGGGAAAATGGAACAGGGCAAACTGATGATCCAGTATGGTCTGGCTGGTGCCGCGCTGGCGATGTATCGCACCGCTCATGCTCAGAACAGAAAGGCCATCGAAGCATTGCTTATTTCCGGTGTGCTGACGGTCATTATTGGTGGCGTTAGCGAACCGATTGAATTTCTGTTCTTGTTTGTCAGTCCGCTGCTGTTTGTCTTCCATGCTTTTATGAATGGATTCGCTAACATGGTTCTGCCATATATGGGCGTGAAGATGGGGTTTACTGGCGATCTGATTCAGTTTATTAGCTTTGGTGTCTTACGTGGCACAAGAACGGGCTGGCCGATAGCGGTTTGTGTAGAAGTGGCCTATTTCTTTATTTATTACTTTGTGTTCCGTTGGACCATTCTTAAATTTAACCTGATGACCGTAGGACGTGAAGAGTCCAGCCCCATCGCGATAAACGCTCACGAAGATACTGCTATAGCGAATATCCCAACTCATGATAAATCAGAGCTGCAGGCGGCGGCGCAGATGGTTCAGGCACTTGGCGGTAGAGAGAATATTAAATCTCTGGATAATTGTGTAACTCGTTTACGTTTAACTATCGCAGATATGGGATTAATTGATGAGGTTGCGATAAAAAGAGCTGGAGGGATTGCGGTTGTTAAACTTGATCAAAATACCCTACAAGTCATTATCGGCACTAAAGTCATCGCCCTACGTCGGGATATGGATAATTACATGGGGATACGCTAATGGATATTTTTAATACCCCAATTTCCCGTAAAGGAACATATTGTACCCAGTGGGACTTTTGTCAGGACAGATTTGGTGTAAAAGATGTATTGCCATTCTCTATTTCAGATATGGATCGGCTTTGTTGAATAAATCGAACTTTTGCTGAGTTGAAGGATCAGATCACGTATCTTCCCGACAACGCAGACCGTTCCGTGGCAAAGCAAAAGTTCAAAATCACCAACTGGCCCACCTACAATAAAGCCCTCATCAACCGTGGCTCCATAACTTTCTGGCTGGATGATGAAGCTATTCAGGCCTGGTATGAGTCAGCAACACCTTCTTCACGAGGCAGACCTCAGCGCTATTCTGACCTTGCCATCACGACTGTGCTGGTCATTAAACGCGTATTCAGGCTGACCCTGCGCGCTGCGCAGGGCTTTATTGATTCCATTTTTTCTCTGATGAACGTTCCGCTACGCTGCCCGGATTACAGCTGTGTCAGCAGGCGGGCAAAGTCGGTTAACGTCAGTTTCAAAACGCCCACCCGGGGTGAAATCGCACACCTGGTAATTGATTCCACCGGGCTGAAGGTCTTCGGTGAAGGCGAGTGGAAAGTCAAAAAGCATGGCCAGGAACGCCGCCGTATCTGGCGTAAGCTGCATCTCGCCGTTGACAGTAAAACACATGAAATCATCTGCGCTGACCTGTCGCTGAACAATGTGACGGACTCAGAAGCCTTCCCGGGTCTTATCCGGCAGACTCACAGAAAAATCAGGGCAGCATCGGCAGACGGCGCTTACGACACCCGGCTCTGTCACGATGAACTGCGGCGTAAGAAAATCAGCGCGCTTATCCCTCCCCGAAAAGGTGCGGGTTACTGGCCCGGTGAATATGCAGACCGTAACCGTGCAGTGGCTAATCAGCGAATGACCGGGAGTAATGCGCGGTGGAAATGGACAACAGATTACAACCGTCGCTCGATAGCGGAAACGGCGATGTACCGGGTAAAACAGCTGTTCGGGGGTTCACTGACGCTGCGTGACTACGATGGTCAGGTTGCGGAGGCTATGGCCCTGGTACGAGCGCTGAACAAAATGACGAAAGCAGGTATGCCTGAAAGCGTGCGTATTGCCTGAAAACACAACCCGCTACGGGGGAGACTTACCCGAAATCTGATTTATTCAACAAAGCCATATGGATCTTCCGATACCGGAAGCTATCACCAGAGCATTAAAAAAACGCCTGGAACACCCGATTTTAGGGTACAGCCGTTGGCAACATGATGACTATCTGAATGCGATAGTTAATTGGTATTATAAACAGTATAAAACAGACATTAAACAAGAATGGATAACTTATAGCCCAAGTGTGATGTATTCCATTGCTAAAGCAATAGAGTTATTGACATCGAGTGGCGATAATATTCTCATTTTCACACCTGTTTATAACGCATTTTTTGATGTAATTAAAAATAGTGGACGAAATACGCTGGAAACTTCTTTGAGTAAAGATAACGAGGGAGGTTACGTTATCGACTGGCAAGATTTTGATCTAAAAATTAAAAAAGCGAAGATGGTGTTAATATGCAATCCTCATAACCCGACAGGAACCGTCTGGTCTGATGATTGTCTGCATAAAATCGCTGCAAGCTGTGCAAGACACAACGTTTGGTTGTGTTCAGATGAAATCCATAGTGATTTTGTATTTAATCGTTGCTTCACGTCTGCGCTTAAAATAATAAATGAAAAGGTGGTGGTGTTTAATTCGATATCGAAAACATTTAACGTTCCTGCGCTAACGGGTTCGTATATGATTTCACCTGATGAGAATTTCAATCACCAATTCAGAACGATATCGAGGTATCGCGATTTTGTAAACTCCCCATCAGTACTGAATGTAATTGCGACCATTGTTGCCTATAACGAATGTGAGGAATGGTTAACGTCATTAAAGAAACATCTTTCTTCAAATATTCAATTTACCCAGCGGTATATAAATGAAAACATTCCGGAGTTAATCGTGAAGCCGGCTGCTGGTTGCTATTTTTCGTGGATTAATTGCTCTGCCATTGGTTATCCCTTTGATAAATTCTACAGCCGATTAATTCACGAAGGCAAAGTAGGCATTATGGCGGGTCATGTCTATGGAACAGAAGGGGAGGGCTATCTTCGTCTGAACCTGGCTTGCAGTCGAGAAAAGTTATATATGGGACTTACGCGCATTGCAGGTGTAATCAGAAATATTAATCAGGAAAAAGAAAATGAACAACACGGATCTTATCCATCTTATTAAACATTTTATGCGCAACGAGCATAAAGCAGTTGAAGAGGTTATCGATTCTCCCCTTTCGGAATTTGCTGCTTTAATTAAAATATTACAATCTTGTCAGGGTAAAGTTGTTTTTATTGGCGTAGGGAAGTCCGGCATTATTGCCAGAAAACTTGCTGCAAC
The DNA here is from genome assembly GCF_916618735.1 of Escherichia sp. Marseille-Q3837. Classification (NCBI taxonomy): domain Bacteria; kingdom Pseudomonadati; phylum Pseudomonadota; class Gammaproteobacteria; order Enterobacterales; family Enterobacteriaceae; genus Escherichia; species Escherichia sp. Marseille-Q3837. The sequence continues at coordinate 1,944,774 of NZ_CAKAKC010000001.1, forward strand.
ATTTGCCAGCACCGGAACTCCCTCGTTTTTTATTCACGGTACGGAAGCGGTACATGGCGATCTTGGAATGGTGACGAAAAACGATATTGTTATTCTTATTTCAAACAGTGGTGAGACGGCAGAAATTCTGGCAACACTACCGAGTCTGAAAAAAATGGGTAATTATTTGGTCTCCTTTACTCGCAGTCATCGCTCATCGCTTGCGATAAGTTGTGATTTATCCGTTGAAATTCCCGTCAAAAGCGAGGCGGATAATTTAGGTTTAGCGCCGTCATGTTCGTCTACAGTGGTTTTGGTTGTTGGTGATGCGGTGGCGCTTGCACTCTCCGAATTGAAAAAATTTACTCGTGCCGATTTCGGCTTATATCATCCAGGAGGTGCGCTCGGTATTAAAGCAAACTCATAGTTTCAGAATATAAAAACAGTAACCGGTCACGCCATCTTTGGGGTGGCGTTCATTGAAGTGAGTGTCAGCTATGAAAAACGTTCTGGTCACCGTTCCCAGCTTTTCAGCACGCTGTGTTTCCGCCAGCAAGTTGCTAAGAGAGAATAATTTTAACCTTATTATTAAGAATAATGTGGAGCATCTGGTTAAATCAGAATCCACGGCATTACGAGAATCTATTTGTGCGGTCATTGCCGGAAAGGATTGTTATCAGGCGGACACGCTATCACTACTGCCCGGTGTGAAAATAATATCGAGATTTGGGACGGGAATTGATAATGTTGATCTTCGCACGGCACGACATTCAGGGATTGTGGTCAATAATGCGGTTGGGATTAATTCAAATGCGGTTGCGGAATTTATCATTGGCCTTATCTTCGCGAGCATAAGAAATATCCCAGGCAGCTATTATGCAATGCAAAATGGTTACTGGGGTGAGTCGCATGGTTGTGAATTACAGGGGAAACGGATTGGCTTGCTTGGCTACGGTAATATAGGTAAAACCCTGGCGAAAAGGTTGTCCGGTTTTGATGTTGAGCTTTTAGCTTTTGACAAACAACCCGATTATCAGGTTGCTGGCAAAACCGGAGTTCAGTTTGTATCAATTGAAGATATCTTTATGCAATCGCATGTCATCATTGTTCTTTTGCCTTTTTCGCCTGATCTGGAGAACTTCATCAGCCATAAATATTTGTCGATGATGCGCAATGGCGCGCTGATCATCAATGCCGCAAGGGGAAAATTGCTGGATGAGGGCGCTTTACTTCAGGTGATTGAAGAACGAAATGTTTTTGCGGCGCTGGATGTTTTTAGCTCTGAACCGCTGGCGCAATTTAGCCCATTGCTGCATACCAAAAATATCATTACAACGCCGCATATTGCAGCCTCCACCGTTGAGTCATACCAGCAAACCGGGATACACGTTGCCCAGTCGATAATTGATTTCTTTGCGGGGAGGGAGATAAAAAACGTGCTGTGAGTTCAGCGAACGAAGATTTTAGATACAAAAAAACCGCAATCCGTGAAACACGTTGCGGTTTATCAGCATTCTAAGTATTGGTTGCGGGGGCCGGATTTGAACCGACGACCTTCGGGTTATGAGCCCGACGAGCTACCAGGCTGCTCCACCCCGCGTCACCGTACTGCTTTTACTTCATCAAATTTTGATTGGTTGCGGGGGCCGGATTTGAACCGACGACCTTCGGGTTATGAGCCCGACGAGCTACCAGGCTGCTCCACCCCGCGTCACCGTACTGCTTTACTTCATCAAATTTTAATTGGTTGCGGGGGCCGGATTTGAACCGACGACCTTCGGGTTATGAGCCCGACGAGCTACCAGGCTGCTCCACCCCGCGTCCGTGGATGCGCACTATACTCCGCTCGCGTTTTCATGCAACCTTTTTTTTACCCGGATCACGGATTTGGCATGATTTTGAACAAAAACAAAACACTACCGCCTATTTTTTGTGCAAAATTTGCGTCAGGGAGAGTCTGCTCATTTCATTAAACGCGACGGTTTGTTATCTTCGTTGTGCCTTATTTTTTAACCTGAAGAAGAGAACAATGAAAGGACGTTGGGTAAAGTACCTTCTTATGGGCGCTGTTGTGGCGATGCTTGCCGCCTGCTCCTCCAAACCAACCGATCGCGGACAGCAATATAAAGACGGGAAATTTACCCAGCCTTTCTCTCTGGTGAACCAGCCAGATGCCGTTGGCGCACCAATTAACGCCGGTGATTTTGCCGAGCAAATTAACCATATTCGTAACTCGTCACCGCGTCTGTATGGCAACCAGAGTAATGTTTATAACGCGGTGCAAGAGTGGCTGCGCGCAGGCGGTGATACCCGCAATATGCGCCAGTTCGGCATTGACGCCTGGCAGATGGAAGGCGCGGACAACTATGGCAACGTGCAGTTTACAGGCTATTACACGCCGGTAATTCAGGCGCGCCATACCCGCCAGGGCGAGTTCCAGTATCCTATTTACCGTATGCCGCCAAAACGCGGCCGTCTGCCGTCTCGTGCGGAGATCTACGCGGGGGCACTGAGCGATAAATATATCCTCGCTTACAGCAACTCCCTGATGGATAACTTCATTATGGATGTACAGGGTAGCGGGTATATCGATTTTGGCGACGGCAGTCCGCTTAACTTCTTCAGCTATGCCGGAAAGAACGGTCATGCCTATCGCAGTATTGGTAAGGTGCTGATCGATCGTGGCGAAGTGAAAAAAGAAGATATGTCGATGCAGGCGATTCGTCACTGGGGGGAAACGCACAGTGAAGCCGAAGTTCGCGAACTGCTGGAACAGAATCCGTCTTTCGTCTTCTTTAAGCCACAATCTTTTGCACCGGTGAAAGGAGCAAGTGCTGTGCCGCTGGTTGGTCGTGCTTCTGTTGCCTCCGATCGCTCGCTCATCCCGCCAGGCACTACCTTGCTGGCAGAAGTACCGTTGTTGGATAATAACGGTAAATTTAACGGTCAGTACGAACTGCGTCTGATGGTGGCGCTGGATGTCGGTGGCGCAATCAAAGGCCAACATTTCGATATCTATCAAGGGATCGGGCCGGAAGCCGGACACCGAGCAGGTTGGTACAACCACTATGGACGTGTCTGGGTGCTGAAAACGGCTCCGGGCGCAGGTAACGTCTTTAGCGGCTGATGTGATATTCTGTATACCGTTTTGACGGATACGACAGGGTGAGGGATAACCTCATCTCCTGATTGTTGACTAAGTGCGCATTGTTCATGCCGGATGCGGCGTGAACGCCTTATCCGGCCTACAAATCATGCAAATTCAATATATTGCAGGAGTTATGTAGGCCTGATAAGCGTAGCGCATCAGGCATTTATGCGTTTAGGGTGGGGGATAACCTCACCCTTTTTAATTCTGAGGTGCTATGTCTGTGGTAATTAGTGATGCCTGGCGTCAGCGTTTTGGCGGCACTGCGCGTCTGTATGGTGAGAAAGCCTTGCAACTATTTGCCGATGCACATATCTGTGTGGTCGGCATTGGTGGTGTAGGTTCCTGGGCGGCGGAAGCTCTGGCGCGCACGGGGATTGGCGCAATAACGCTTATCGATATGGATGATGTGTGTGTCACCAATACCAATCGGCAAATTCACGCGCTGCGTGATAACGTCGGGCTGGCAAAAGCGGAAGTGATGGCGGAGCGTATTCGCCAGATTAACCCGGAGTGTCGGGTGACAGTGGTGGACGATTTCGTGACGCCGGATAACGTAGCGCAATATATGAATGCCGGTTATTCGTATGTTATTGATGCCATTGACAGTGTGCGCCCCAAAGCGGCACTAATCGCATACTGTCGTCGCAATAAAATCCCATTGGTAACGACGGGGGGGGCCGGCGGGCAGATTGATCCGACGCAGATTCAGGTTACTGACCTGGCGAAGACTATTCAGGACCCGCTGGCGGCGAAGCTGCGCGAGCGCCTGAAAAGCGATTTTGGCGTGGTGAAAAACAGCAAAGGTAAGCTCGGTGTGGATTGCGTGTTTTCTACCGAGGCGTTGGTATATCCGCAGTCAGACGGTACGGTCTGTGCGATGAAAGCCACGGCGGAAGGACCAAAGCGAATGGATTGCTCATCAGGATTTGGTGCGGCAACGATGGTGACCGCCACCTTTGGTTTTGTTGCGGTTTCTCATGCGCTGAAGAAGATGATGGCGAAAGCGGCGCGCAAGGAATAACCATTATGTCGGATGCGACGCGAGCGTCTTATCCGACCTGGATTTGTGCTTAAACCTGTTTCGCCGCTGTGATAATCGCCTCGCTTAACGCATTCAGCCCCTGACTGCGTGAGGCACTAAGTTGCGCACGCAATCCCAGCTCATCAAACAACGCCAGCGGCGACTGCGTTTGTAACTCGGCGGCGGTTTTGCCCTCCACGGCGGTCAACAACACTGCCAGCAGACCGCGCACAATGCGTCCTTCGCTGTCGCCAAAGAAATGCATCTTGCCGTTTTCAGCCACGGTATACCCCAGCCAGACGCGGTTTTCGCATCCGGCAATCTCTTTGGCCTGTGCTTTTAATTCATCAGGTAAAGCCGGAAGCTGTTTCCCCAGCATGATCAACTGGCGATATTTCTCTTCCCACTGCGTCAACGGCGCGAAAGTATCGCGTAACGTCTCTGCGGTAACGGTTGTGCCGAACGGATGTCCGGCGAATTGCGGGTTTGTCATTAATCCACCAATAATTCCAGCGCGCGGTCAACGGCGTTCACCAGCGCATCCACATCACTCTTTGTATTATATGGCGCAAAAGAGGCGCGCAGTGTGCCGGTTACGCCTAATTCTGCCAGTAGCGGCTGAGCGCAATGCTGCCCGGCGCGCAGGGCAATACCGTACTCTGCCAGCAAAGTCACCATATCGCTGTGATGAACCCCCGCGAAATCAAAGGCCAGCAGGCTGGAATCCTGGCAGCGGAATGAACGAAAGCCTGGACGTTTTGCCAGCGCATCTTCTGCAAGCGTCGCCAGGCTACGACTCCAGCTTTCTGCCTGGTTAATATCATAATCTGCCAGCCATTCCAGCGCCGCGCTTAACCCAATGACGCCTGCGACGTTGGGCGTTCCGGCTTCCAGTTTCCACGGGGCAGACTGTGTGGTGAAGCCGTCAAAACTGACTTCGTGAATTATTTTGCCACCGCCGAGCCAGGGCGACATTGCTTCCAGCAGTTCTGGTTTGCCATACAGCACGCCGATACCCGTCGGGCCGTAAAGTTTGTGACCTGAAAATGCGTAGAAATCGATATCCAGTTGCTGAACATCTGCAGGGAAATGCACCGCCCCCTGAGCACCATCAACCATCACCACCATCCCGGCTGAATGGGCAAAGGTAATCGCTCGCGCCAGATCCGGGCAGCCGCCAGTGACGTTCGACATCTGGCCCAACGCCAGAATCCGGCTACGGGGAGTAATCAGCTCTGGTAACAAATCGACATCTGGCAGACGCTGCGCATTAAGCGGCAACTTCACCACTTTGGCTCCGGTTTGTTGGGCGACCATCAGCCAGGGGACGAGGTTGGCGTGGTGCTCTGCCACGCTGACAATAATTTCATCGCCCGGTTGCAGACGCGGACGCGCATAGCATTGCGCCACCATGTTGATGGATTCGGTGGTGCCGCGCGTCCAGACAATGGTTTTGTCATCTGGAGCATTGAGCAATTGCGCCACTTTCTCCCGCGCAGCCTCATAACGTGCGGTCAGACGTTGGGCTTCGGCAAACTGGCTGCGATGGACGTTTCCGGCGCTAAGGCTATAGAACTGTCGGGTAGCCTCAACCACGGCTTCGGGCTTGAGCGCGGTTGCGGCACTGTCGAGATAGACGCCCGCATCCTGTAATGCGGGAAACTGCGCACGGAACTGCGCGGGATTAAAAACGTTCATGGTACTCCTCGGCTTGATTCACCGATCGTGACGCAAAATTCACTTTGATACAAGGAGAGTGCTAACCATCGGAATTATCTGGATATCCTGGCGAAGCCGCGTCAGTAACATATGCTGAATAGTGTTAGGCGTTAATTTTAGCCTGTTAATCAATACTATTAAGATTTATTAATCGCTTTAAGGAGAAGAAGATGAAAAAGACTGCCGCAATTATCTCTGCCTGTATGCTGACTTTTGCCCTGAGCGCCTGTTCCGGTTCGAACTATGTGATGCACACCAATGACGGACGTACCATCGTCTCTGACGGTAAACCACAAACTGATAATGAAACCGGTATGATTTCGTATAAAGACGCTAATGGCAACAAACAGCAGATCAACCGTACCGACGTGAAAGAGATGGTCGAGCTGGATCAGTAATTCGCGATCGCAAGGTAAAAAAAAGCACCGCAATTAGGCGGTGCTACATTAATCACTATGGACAGACAGGGTAAATGTACAGGAAGTGAAAAAAGGTAGCTTAGCTACCATGGTCTGAATCGCAGACCAATTGCAAACACAACAACACAACATCACAACCGTAAGCCAAAAGTTCACCAGAACACGCATTCCGATAAAACTTTTCGTTCCGGCTCAGGAAGTGCCGCCACTATAGGTATTTGCTGGTAGAAGCTCAACGGACAATTTATAATGGCTCAGATAAAAAAAACTAATAGGTTACATAGTGTGATCTAATTGTTAAATTCATTTAACATCAAAGTTTAAAAGCCATGTCAAAACGATTACCACCGCTAAATGCCTTACGAGTTTTTGATGCCGCCGCACGCCATTTAAGCTTCACGCGCGCAGCAGAAGAGCTTTTTGTGACCCAGGCCGCAGTAAGTCATCAAATCAAGTCACTTGAGGATTTTTTGGGACTGAAACTGTTCCGTCGCCGTAATCGTTCACTCCTGCTGACCGAGGAAGGGCAAAGCTATTTCCTCGATATCAAAGAGATATTTTCGCAATTAACCGAAGCGACGCGTAAACTCCAGGCTCGTAGCGCCAAGGGGGCGTTGACGGTCAGTTTACTCCCCAGTTTTGCCATCCACTGGCTGGTGCCGCGACTTTCCAGCTTTAATTCAGCTTATCCGGGAATCGACGTTCGAATCCAGGCGGTCGATCGCCAGGAAGATAAACTGGCGGATGATGTTGATGTGGCGATATTTTATGGTCGGGGCAACTGGCCGGGGCTGCGGGTCGAAAAACTTTATGCCGAATATTTGTTGCCGGTGTGTTCCCCGCTACTGTTAACCGGCGAAAAACCCTTGAAGACGCCAGAAGATCTGGCTAAACATACGTTATTACACGATGCGTCCCGGCGTGACTGGCAGACATATACTCGCCAGTTGGGGTTAAATCATATCAACGTTCAACAAGGGCCGATCTTCAGTCACAGCGCGATGGTGCTGCAAGCGGCTATCCACGGGCAGGGAGTCGCATTGGCGAATAATGTGATGGCGCAATCGGAAATCGAGGCCGGACGCCTTGTCTGCCCGTTTAATGATGTTCTGGTCAGTAAAAATGCTTTTTATCTGGTATGTCATGACAGCCAGGCAGAACTGGGTAAAATAGCCGCCTTTCGCCAATGGATCCTGGCGAAAGCCGCTGCTGAACAAGAAAAATTCCGCTTTCGTTATGAACAATAATTTACGTAGGGTACGACCATGACCAGCCGTTTTATGCTGATTTTCGCCGCCATTAGCGGCTTCATTTTTGTGGCTCTCGGCGCTTTTGGCGCGCATGTGTTAAGTAAAACCATGGGAGCCGTTGAGATGGGCTGGATCCAGACCGGCCTCGAATACCAGGCGTTCCATACGCTGGCGATTTTAGGTCTGGCGGTGGCGATGCAGCGTCGCATCAGTATCTGGTTTTACTGGAGTAGCGTTTTCCTCGCGTTAGGCACGGTGCTGTTCAGCGGCAGCCTTTATTGCCTGGCGCTGTCCCATCTGCGTTTGTGGGCGTTTGTCACACCGGTTGGCGGCGTGAGCTTCCTCGCGGGCTGGGCGTTAATGTTAGTCGGAGCTATCCGTTTAAAGCGCAAGGGCGTAAATCATGAATAAGGTTGTATTGTTGTGCCGTCCTGGCTTTGAAAAAGAGTGTGCTGCGGAAATTACCGATAAAGCCGGCCAGCGGGAAATTTTCGGTTTTGCCCGCGTGAAAGAGAATGCGGGTTATGTCATTTATGAATGTTATCAACCTGATGATGGCGATAAGTTAATCCGTGAGCTGCCGTTCAGTTCATTAATTTTTGCTCGCCAGTGGTTTGTAGTGGGGGAGCTCCTGCAGCATTTGCCGCCAGAAGATCGTATTACCCCCATTGTCGGCATGTTACAGGGCGTAGTAGAGAAGGGCGGTGAACTGCGTGTTGAAGTTGCCGATACCAACGAAAGCAAAGAGTTGCTGAAATTCTGCCGTAAATTCACCGTGCCGCTACGCGCTGCCTTGCGCGATGCGGGTGTGCTGGCGAACTATGAAACGCCGAAGCGTCCGGTGGTGCATGTATTCTTTATTGCACCAGGCTGCTGCTATACCGGCTACTCCTACAGCAATAATAATTCGCCGTTCTATATGGGGATTCCACGCCTGAAGTTTCCGGCGGATGCGCCAAGCCGTTCCACCCTCAAACTGGAAGAGGCATTTCATGTGTTTATTCCTGCGGATGAGTGGGATGAACGCCTGGCAAATGGAATGTGGGCGGTAGATTTGGGCGCTTGTCCAGGCGGCTGGACCTACCAACTGGTGAAGCGCAACATGTGGGTATACTCCGTCGATAACGGCCCGATGGCGCAAAGTCTGATGGATACCGGACAGGTGACGTGGCTGCGGGAAGATGGTTTCAAATTCCGCCCAACACGTAGCAACATCTCATGGATGGTATGCGATATGGTTGAAAAACCAGCGAAAGTTGCGGCACTGATGGCACAGTGGCTGGTTAATGGCTGGTGTCGTGAAACTATCTTCAACCTTAAGCTGCCGATGAAAAAACGCTACGAAGAAGTGTCACACAATCTGGCGTACATTCAGGCACAGCTTGATGAACATGGTATTAACGCCCAGATTCAGGCGCGGCAGTTGTATCACGATCGAGAAGAAGTGACGGTGCATGTCCGTCGTATCTGGGCTGCGGTGGGTGGTCGTCGCGACGAACGGTAAGTGAGTTGGCAGGGGCATTGACTCCGGTCTGGCATCCGATGTTTGTATCGGTGGCAACCCGCGTGAAGCAACGCTTGAGGATATTGTCGAGCTTTACCATACCGCCTGGTAAATGCGCTGATGTGATAATGCCGGATGCGACGCTAGCCGCGTCTTATCCGGCCTACAAGTGCATTTAATTCAATGAGGTGTTAATCGGTAGTATTCGGCACGCCGTTATCGTACCAACCGCAATTGCTGTAAATTGCCGTCGATATGCAAGTCGGTTTGTAAGCGGGCAATATCGCGACACAGAAACGCCATCTCTTTATGTTCTTCCAGTTTCTTGCGCCACTTTTCGGCAACCGCGTCGATATTTTCATATATCCCTTCCAGACTCTGAAACTCGACGAGTAACTGCGTGGCGCTTTTTGGCCCAATCCCCGCAACACCCGGCACCTTTGAGCTGCTGATCCCCGCCAGCCCCCAATAATCGGGTAATTGCTGAGGTTGAACGCCAAATTCTTTATCGATAAACGGCGCATCAAGCCAACGTTTCTGAAAGTAATCACGAATACGCAGTGCAGGTGAAAGGAGCTGACAGTAGCCTTTATCTGTCGAAACAATGGTTGCCTGATGCCCGGCCTGGGTCACTTTTACTGCCAGCGTGGCGGCTAAGTCATCTGCTTCGTTGCCGCTGGCTGACCAGCATCGGACTCCGCGTTGTTCAAAGGCTTCGCGTAACGCAGGCATTTCGTTGTGCAACTCTTCCGGCATTGGCGGACGACCGGCTTTGTAATCCGGTAAACGCTGATGACGCCAGCCGCTACTGCGGTTTTCATCATCAAAAACGGCGACGGCGTGGGTTGGCTGGCTGTGCATAATGAGCTGATCGAGCGCGTGCTGGCAGGTCTCCACGCAGGGTGAGCCCTGAACGGCATGAATGCGACGAATAAGATTCAGTGCATCGACAATAAGCAAATGAACAGCCACGATAACCCCCTTAAAGATCAGGCGATAAGGGTAACATTCGATGTCGGAACAGGCTACGGCTGGATGAGAAATCGGGAAGAGAGCTCGCAAAACGAGGTCTGATATTGATGACAACGCAAATTACCTGATGCGCTACGCTTATCATGCCTACAAAAGAATCACAATCTATTGAATTTTCGCTGTTTTGTAGGTCGGGTAAGGCGTTTACGCCGCATCCGACATAAACAACAGGCACATTCTCAACAATGTGAGGCCTCGCAAAACGAGGCCTCTGGAGAGAGATTAATCGCAGGCAACAATCTTCATTGCCAGGCCGCCGCGAGAAGTTTCACGGTACTTGGCGTTCATATCTTTACCTGTTTCGTACATGGTTTCGATAACTTTATCGAGGCAGACGCGCGGCTCGCTGGTACGGCGCAGCGCCATACGCGCGGCGTTCACCGCTTTCACTGCCGCAATGGCATTACGCTCAATGCACGGCACCTGTACCTGTCCGGCAACCGGGTCACACGTCAGGCCGAGGTTATGCTCCATTGCGATTTCTGCCGCGATGCATACCTGTGCCGGGCTTGCGCCTAACAGTTCTGCCAGACCCGCCGCTGCCATAGAGCACGCTACGCCAACTTCGCCCTGGCAGCCGACTTCGGCACCAGAAATCGAGGCGTTCATCTTATAAAGAGAACCAATGGCGCTTGCCACCAGCAGGTAACGAGCCAGTGAGTTAGCGTTCACTTCACGGATAAACTTGTCGTAGTACGCCAGCACTGCCGGGATAATCCCGCACGCGCCGTTAGTCGGTGCAGTCACCACGCGACCACCAGCAGCGTTCTCTTCGTTCACCGCCAGAGCGAACATGTTGATCCAGTCAACAACCGCCATCGGGTCAGTGGTGTTTTTGTCCTGGCTGACCAGCATCCGGCGCAGAGCCGCCGCACGGCGTGGAACGCGCAGTTTGCCTGGCAGCACGCCTTCGGTGGCAATACCGCGCTCAATACCGCCGCGCATCACTTCCCAGACGTTCGCCAGGTGCTGTTCCAGCTCTTCTTTGCTGTGCAGCGCCAGTTCGTTTTTCATCATCAGGCCAGAGAGTGACAGCCCGGTTTCCTGACAATGCTTTTGCAGATCGGCTGCTGAGCTGTACGGATAAGGAACTTCAACCGGTGCGCTATCCTGCTGACCAAAATGTTCTTCATCAACGATAAAGCCACCGCCGATGGAGTAGTAAGTCTGGCTGTAAACAACTTTATCGCCCGCCAGCGCGGTGATGCGCATACCGTTTTCATGCAGAGAAAGGTTGTCGGCATGGAAGTTCATGCACTGATCAACCGGGAACTCCACTTCGTGCTGACCATTTGCCAGCATCAGGCGACCATGAGTATTCACATCCTGAATAAAACCAGGGATGGAATCGATATCAACGGTATCCGGCAGGTTACCCGCCAGCCCCATAATAATGGCGATATCAGTGTGGTGGCCTTTACCGGTCAGAGAGAGCGAGCCGTAGACATCAACCACCACGCGGGTCACGTCTTTAAGCAGGTTACGGGCAATCAGATCGTCGGTAAATTGTTTACCCGCTTTCATTGGTCCAACGGTATGGGAACTGGAAGGACCAATGCCGATTTTGAAAATATCGAATACGCTAATCATAGGAAATTCATCGGGTTAAAACGGAGGAAGCGCCGCCCGAAAGCGGCGCGAAAGGATTTAGCTGAACAGAGAGTAGAAAATTGCGGAGATAGCAATCAGACCCATCACGACAACGAATACGTTGCTGATGTGACCGCTGTACTTACGCATTGCCGGTACTTTCTGGATTGCGTACATCGGCATCAGGAACAGGATCATCGCGATGATTGGACCGCCCAGGGTTTCAATCATCCCCAGGATGCTTGGGTTCAGCGTAGCAACAATCCAGGTCGTTACCAGCATGAACAGTGCAGTGATACGGTTCAGCTTGTTGATTTCGATAGACTTACCTTTACCACGCAGAGATTTGATCACCATACCGTTGAAGCCTTCACGCGCACCCAGGTAGTGGCCGAGGAAGGATTTGGTGATAGCGATAATCGCGATAATCGGAGCCATCCACGCGATGATCGGCGCGTTAAAGTGGTTCGCCAGGTAAGACAGAATCGAGATGTTCTGCTCTTTAGCCGCAGCCAGGTCTGCCGGAGTCAGGCTCAGTACGCAGCTGAAGACGAAGAACATTACGGTCAGCACCATCATGATGTGAGCGAATGCCAGGATCTTCGAGCATTTCTGTTCTGCCATATCGCCGTACTCTTCACGCTTCGCAACGGCGAAAGAAGAGATGATCGGAGAGTGGTTGAACGAGAATACCATTACCGGAATCGCCAGCCACAGGGTCATCCACAGACCGTTTCCGGTTGCAGATGCAGTGTCCAGAGACAGCGTTTCCAGAGCTGCGCCGTTCCACTGCGGGATCAGGTACAGAGCCAGCAGCATCAGTACGCCAACAAACGGGAATACCAGAATACTCATCGCCTTAACGATCATCTGCTCACCGAAGCGAACGATGGTCATCATACCCACGATCAGGATCAGGGACAGAATCGCACGCGGCGGCGGCGTCATACCCAGCTGGTGAGACATGAAGCTTTCAACCGTGTTGGTGATTGCCACGCTATAAACCAGCAGGATCGGGTAGATAGCGAAGAAGTACAGCAGAGTAATCAGTTTACCTGCACCAATACCAAAGTGTTCTTCTACTACCTCAGTGATGTCTTCGCCTGGGTTTTTACCAGACAGTACGAAGCGAGTCAGGCCACGGTGAGCAAAAAACGTCATCGGGAACGCAAGGATGGCCATGATGATCAGCGGGATCATACCGCCAACACCGGCGTTGATTGGCAGGAACAGTACACCCGCGCCGATTGCCGTGCCGTAGAGGCCCAGCATCCACATGGTGTCTGTCTTGCGCCAGGCACTGCGAGAGTCTTTCGACGCAATCGTGCTGGTTTGAGTCGTTTCCATCTATTTCTCCTGGAGGAATGCAAATAATTCAGCTTTTAGCCAGTTCAGCCCGGGAAGGTGCCTGGCCGTAAAAATGAAATCTGTCTATCGGCGATGGCTTAATCATTTTCCGCCGTAATAATTTGAGGGCGGAAAGATACACACAAGTTATGCATCTATCAGTGATCTTGATCTCAAATACAATAATCCACTTAGAAGATAGATAATCCCAACTCTTTACTCTGTAAATCAAAAGTAAAAGAGAATTTAAGGGCAATATTTTCCCACTAAACGATATCTGGTTTCTTCCGGGGCGCGCAATATATGTAGGTTGAACTGAAAAAATCAATACTTTTAGTTAATCATGATAAGAATTTCTTTTTCACAGTAATAAAATGCGGTTTATGAAAGCAGGTAAACGTTTGCGTGGCAATATAAATTGTATGACATATTAATATTGGTGATATTAAGTGTCTTATGATGCGTTGAAACATTCAGATAACAAATGAAATGGATTGGTGAGTGAGTGACCAAATAAGAGAAAAACCCGGCAACAAACGTTACCGGGGGAGGGGAGATTACGTGCAGATTTCGTAGCAAGGGATGTAGGCTGAGCCAGGCAACTTCATACGGTGCTGGGCGACAAAACCCTGAAGCAGGTCGTCCATACGACGCATTATCTCTTTATCGCCGTTGATTTTATAAGGCCCAAACTCTTCAATGGCGCGAATACCGACTTCTTTTACGTTACCCGCCACAATACCGGAGAACGCACGACGCAGGTCAGCAGCCAGCACTTCAACGGGTTGATCCGGGTACAGTTTCAGATTAGCCATGTTCTCGTGAGACGGCTCAAACGGCATTTGCAGATCTGGCGCAATGCGCATTGACCAGTTAAAGCTGTAAGCATCACCGGTGTCACGGCGATTTTCTTTCACCAGCGGCATCGATTTTTTCATCTGACGAGCGACTTCAGCAGCGTCATCAATGATGATGCGGTAATGGCGGCGCGCGTTTTCTCCCAGCGTATGCACGACAAACTCGTCCAGTACTCGGAAGTAATCGGCGCTCTCTTTCGGACCGGTAAGGATCAGCGGTAAGACCTGATCTTTATTTGCCGGATTCATCAAAATTCCCAGCAAATAGAGCAACTCTTCTGCCGTACCCACACCGCCAGGGAAGATAATGATGCCGTGAGCGATACGCACAAACGCTTCCAGACGTTTTTCGATATCCGGCATGATGATCAATTCGTTGACCAGCGGGTTAGGCGGTTCAGCAGCGATAATCGACGGCTCTGTCATACCAATAAAACGGCTGTCTTTGTAACGCTGCTGAGCGTGACCCACTGCTGCGCCTTTCATCGGCGCTTCCATCGCTCCTGGACCACAACCGGTGCAGATATTTAACTCACGCAGACCCAGCTGATTTCCGACGCGACGGGCATATAAATACTCGTTTTCGTTGATTGAGTGACCGCCCCAGCACACAACCATATTTGGCGCTTCGCCGACATGCAGTGCGCGAGCGTTACGCAAGATGGAAAAGACCAGGTTAGTGATGTGGACGGAGTTGTCGAGATTCAGGTTGGGAAAACGAACGGTGTTATGGATTTGCCCGTAAACGAAGAGAATGTCACGCAGAACCGCGAACAAGTTGGCCTGCAAAGCGCGAATAATTCGCCCATCGACAAAAGCCTCTTCCGGGGGATTAATCAGTTCCAGCTTTACGCCGCGTTCACGGCGCAGGACGTTAATATCGAAATTTTCAAAACGAGACAGCAATTCTTTGCTGTTATCGGTCAAACTACCGGAGTTCAGAACAGCAAGTGAACAGTTGCGAAAGAGTTGATAGAGGTCGCTGCTGGCGGTGCGTTTAAGCATATCCACTTCCAGCTGCGACAACATATCCATGGAGCCAAGCGGGCTAATATGTGTAATCAAGAAAAACTCCTTATGGGACGAATATCGTCATTCCCTTTGATTACAATAGCCCTGCATGATGGCCTTTCACAACTCTATGCGTGAATCCAGTACGCAAAAATGAGAAAAAATTTATTGTCGTACCAGTCGGGTCGTCGATGGGACAAAGTCGCTATTGCTACGCCAGGGGTTAATGTCCAGGCCGCCACGACGGGTATAACGCGCATAGACGCTTAATTTCTCTGGCTGGCAGAAGCGTAGCAGGTCATTAAAAATACGCTCTACGCATTGCTCATGGAACTCGTTGTGATGACGGAAAGAAACCAGATAGCGCAGCAGTTTTTCCCTGTCAATTTTGTGTCCACGGTACTGAATTTGGATTGACCCCCAGTCTGGCTGATGGGTGATCAGACAGTTTGACTTCAGCAAATGGCTGACTAGCGTCTCTTCCACCACTTTTTCACCGCTGGCGGCATTCTCAAGATAGTCAGTGGTAAATTCATAGTTATCGATAGTGATATCCTGTTCATCAATGCAGGTGCCATTGAAATGTCCCACCGGCTGGCCTTCCAGTTCATCAAGACGATATAAGGCCACGCTAACCTTACCCTGGGCACAGGTGCTTAAATCGCGCTCCAGCGTCTGGCGCACCTCCTCCCAGTTATTAAAACGCGTCTGGTTAAAGCTATTGAGATAGAGCTTAAAACTCTTCGACTCAATCAGATTTACGCTGGTGTAATCAAGTTCAACATGACCGACAGCGACCTGTGGCAAACCTTTGGCATTCAGCCAGGAAAGCTCATACAGCGTCCAGATATCCGCGCCGTGAAAAGGCAGGTTATCCGCTTTCAGGCCCAGAGGATCGCGATTCAGACTACGCGGAACGCCTTGCAGCAGGCTGGCGTCATAGGTATCCCGGTAATCGGTTGATTTTCCGAGAGTCAGGCCCGCAAGTGCCTGATGGTTTGTATAAGAAGACATGTTTCACCGTCATAAACCAGATAAACTAAACGACAGTGTATCTGGTTTAAGTGAAGAGAGAAATTAGTGGACGATTTGACCGCACAAGCCCTGAAAGATTTTACTGCACGCTACTGCGATGCGTGGCATGAAGAGCATAAAAGCTGGCCGTTAAGTGAGGAGCTGTATGGCGTGCCTTCACCATGCATTATTTCAACCACCGATGACGCCGTATACTGGCAACCCCAGCCGTTTACCGGTGAACAAAATGTAAACGCGGTTGAACGGGCGTTTGATATTGTGATACAACCCACAATTCATACCTTCTATACAACCCAGTTTGCCGGGGATATGCATGCGCAGTTTGGCGATATCAAACTGACATTACTGCAAACCTGGAGCGAAGACGACTTCCGCCGGGTGCAGGAAAATCTGATTGGTCATCTGGTGACTCAGAAACGGTTAAAACTGCCGCCCACGCTATTTATCGCAACACTGGAAGAAGAGTTAGAGGTCATCTCGGTATGTAATCTCTCTGGTGAAGTGTGCAAAGAGACGCTGGGAACGCGTAAACGGACGCATTTAGCCTCAAATCTTGCGGAATTCCTTAACCAACTTAAGCCTCTTCTGTAATCCAAATACCCCGTCTGGTTGTGAGAGATCTCTTACAGACCCTGTAGGAGATCGCCAGGAAATAAGCGAATACTCAAACAGATAAGAATCGATATTTTTATTTATAATCAATAGATTATATGAAATTTCTTAACTTTCATATGAAATTATCCTTAAGGCTTTGTCTGTAAGCGCCTTGTAAGACTCAGCGAAAAAGACGATTCTATCTTCGTCGACAGGGAGTCAGACAACGAAGTGAACATCAGGATGATGACACTTCTGAAGGACACGCCAGGACGGTGTTTCAGGGAAAGGCTTCTGGATGAAGCGAAGAGGAAAACGCTGGATGCGTTAAAGGACACCTCCAGGATGGAGAATGAGAACCGGTCAGGATGATTCGGTGGGTCAGGAAGGCCAGGGACACTTCAGGATGAAGTATCACATCGGGGTGGTGTGAGCAGGAAGCAATAGTTCAGGATGAACAATTGGTCGCAAGACCAGAGGAAAAGTTGTCAAGGATGAGCAGGGAGCAACAAAAGTAGCTGGATTGCTGCGAAACGAACCGGGAGCACTGTGAATACAGTGCTCCCTTTTTTTATTCCTGCTATCCTTCGCGGCAGTTTTTTCTTATTGAGGTTGCTTTATGACCACTCATGACCGTGTTCGTCTTCAGTTGCAGGCGCTTGAATTGTTACTGCGTGAACATCAGCACTGGCGAAACGATGAGCCCCAGCCGCATCAATTCAACAGTACCCAACCGTTCTTTATGGACACCATGGAACCACTGGAGTGGTTGCAGTGGGTGCTTATCCCACGAATGCACGATTTATTAGATAACAACCAGCCATTACCGGGGGCATTTGCCGTGGCGCCGTACTATGAAATGGCGCTGGCGACGGATCACCCGCAACGCACGCTTATTCTGGCGGAACTGGAAAAGCTGGATGCCCTTTTTGCGGATGACGCAAACTGATGCTGGAAATACTCTACCAGGATGAATGGCTGGTTGCGGTAAATAAACCGTCCGGCTGGCTGGTCCACCGTAGCTGGCTGGATCGCGATGAGAAAGTGGTGGTCATGCAAACCGTGCGTGACCAGATAGGCCAGCACGTGTTTACCGCGCATCGCCTGGACAGACCTACTTCCGGCGTATTGCTGATGGGACTGTCCAGCGAAGCTGGACGGCTGCTGGCACAACAGTTTGAACAGCATCAAATCCAGAAACGTTACCATGCGATAGTTCGTGGCTGGCTAATGGAAGAAGCGGTGCTGGATTATCCACTGGTGGAAGAACTGGACAAAATCGCTGATAAATTTGCCCGTGAAGATAAAGGGCCACAGCCAGCGGTAACGCATTATCGCGGTCTGGCGACGGTAGAAATGCCAGTCGCAACCGGACGTTATCCGACCACGCGCTACGGCCTGGTGGAACTGGAGCCGAAAACCGGACGCAAACATCAGCTCCGACGCCATCTCGCCCATTTGCGTCATCCAATTATTGGCGACAGCAAACATGGCGATTTACGCCAGAATCGCAGTGGGGCTGAACATTTTGGCCTCCAGCGGTTAATGCTACATGCCAGCCAGTTATCATTGACGCATCCGTTCACCGGCGAACCGCTGACTATTCACGCGGGTCTGGACGACACCTGGATGCAGGCGTTATCACAATTTGGCTGGCGTGGTCTGCTTCCTGAAAATGAAAGGGTTGAGTTCAGTGCGCCATCAGGTCAGGATGGTGAGATAAGTTCCTAATCCAGGGAGAAAACGGTATGGCGGAAATTGGTATTTTTGTGGGCACCATGTACGGAAATTCACTGTTAGTGGCGGAGGAAGCGGAAGCAATTCTGACTGCGCAGGGGCACAAAGCCACGGTGTTTGAAGATCCAGAATTAAGCGACTGGCTGCTCTATCAGGACAAGTTCGTTCTGGTGGTTACGTCCACGACCGGGCAAGGCGACCTGCCTGACAGCATTGTGCCGCTTTTTCAGGGAATCAAAGATAGCCTCGGTTTTCAGCCGAATCTTCGTTATGGCGTAATTGCGCTCGGCGACAGTAGCTATGTGAATTTCTGCAACGGCGGCAAACAGTTCGATGCCTTGTTGCAGGAACAGAGTGCGCAGCGGATAGGGGAAATGCTGCTGATTGACGCCAGTGAGAACCCGGAACCGGAAACGGAATCAAACCCGTGGGTCGAACATTGGGGCACGCTGTTGTCCTGACAAATTGCCGTTTTAAGCAAACTGAATCGAATCCTTTCAGGCAAATGCCAGTAAAAACTTGCAAATGTGACGGTTTTTTACTGGCGTTTGCCTGGAGTCAAGCGATCCATTTCATACTCTTCTTTATTTCTCCGTTATAACCCTTCCTTTCTTGTTCTTGTTTTCATTTCCGTGAAGTTGATTCCACCGTCCAGGGCTAATGCCAAAATCGGGCCTCATTGAACGCATTAATGTTGTGTTGTTGCACGGTGAGCCGCTATGGCGCGCTTTTTATACTGCTATTGCCAGATATAAACACGCGCCGCATTCGGCGAACGACCTATAAAAACGGCAAAAAACACCCTACGTCACCTCTGATTTCCTGGCGGTATTGCAGTCCAGAGTGAGCGTGGCTAACGCGAATTTTCAGGAGTGCAACAATGAGTTCTTTAAGTCAGGCTGCGAGCAGTGTTGAAAAACGCACGAATGCTCGTTACTGGATAGTGGTGATGTTGTTTATCGTCACATCCTTCAACTACGGCGACCGCGCTACGCTCTCTATCGCCGGTTCAGAAATGGCCAAAGATATCGGCCTTGATCCCGTGGGAATGGGTTATGTGTTCTCTGCTTTCTCATGGGCTTATGTAATAGGGCAGATCCCAGGTGGCTGGTTGTTGGATCGCTTTGGTTCAAAACGCGTCTACTTCTGGTC
This sequence comes from Escherichia sp. Marseille-Q3837, assembly GCF_916618735.1. Taxonomy (NCBI): domain Bacteria; kingdom Pseudomonadati; phylum Pseudomonadota; class Gammaproteobacteria; order Enterobacterales; family Enterobacteriaceae; genus Escherichia; species Escherichia sp. Marseille-Q3837. The sequence continues at coordinate 1,964,172 of NZ_CAKAKC010000001.1, forward strand.
GATCTTTATCTGGTCGATGTTTACCTTGCTGCAAGGCTTCGTCGATATCTTTAGTGGATTCGGCATTATCGTTGCCCTGTTTACGCTGCGCTTCCTGGTCGGGCTTGCTGAAGCGCCCTCTTTCCCCGGCAACAGTCGCATTGTAGCGGCCTGGTTTCCTGCGCAGGAAAGGGGAACGGCGGTGTCGATTTTTAACTCCGCACAATACTTCGCAACGGTTATCTTCGCGCCGATTATGGGCTGGCTGACTCATGAAGTGGGCTGGTCACACGTTTTCTTCTTTATGGGCGGTCTGGGCATTGTCATCAGCTTTATCTGGTTGAAAGTCATCCACGAGCCAAATCAACATCCGGGCGTAAATCAGAAAGAGCTGGACTACATTGCTGCGGGCGGGGCGCTGATCAATATGGATCAGCAAAACACCAAAGTTAAAGTGCCGTTCAGCGTGAAGTGGGGGCAGATCAAACAGTTGCTAGGTTCGCGGATGATGATCGGCGTTTATATCGGTCAGTATTGTATCAACGCCATGACTTACTTCTTTATCACCTGGTTCCCGGTTTATCTGGTGCAGGCGCGTGGGATGTCAATTCTGAAAGCGGGCTTTGTGGCTTCTGTTCCGGCGGTTTGCGGTTTTATCGGCGGCGTGCTGGGTGGGATTATTTCTGACTGGCTGATGCGTCGCACGGGTTCGCTGAACATTGCGCGTAAAACGCCGATCGTGATGGGAATGCTGCTGTCGATGGTGATGGTGTTCTGTAACTACGTCAACGTTGAGTGGATGATCATCGGCTTTATGGCGCTGGCCTTCTTCGGTAAGGGCATCGGGGCGCTGGGTTGGGCCGTAATGGCAGATACCGCGCCAAAAGAGATCAGCGGTCTTTCCGGTGGCCTGTTCAACATGTTCGGTAACATTTCTGGCATCGTCACGCCAATCGCAATTGGTTATATCGTTGGCACGACTGGCTCGTTTAATGGGGCGCTGATTTATGTTGGGGTTCATGCCTTAATCGCGGTACTGAGCTACCTGGTGCTGGTGGGCGATATCAAGCGTATCGAGCTGAAACCTGTCGCGGGAAAATAAGATGATAACCCCGATTTCAAACATCCCGGCTCCTGAATTTCTGACCGTAAACGTCCCGTTTTCGGCCGTCATTGATTCTGAATAAGGACATAAACATGAGTTCTCAATTTACGACGCCTGTTGTTACTGAAATGCAGGTCATCCCGGTGGCGGGTCATGACAGCATGCTGATGAATCTGAGTGGTGCACACGCACCGTTCTTCACGCGTAATATTGTGATTATCAAAGATAATTCTGGTCACACTGGCGTAGGGGAAATTCCCGGCGGCGAGAAAATCCGTAAAACGCTGGAAGATGCGATTCCGCTGTTGGTGGGTAAAACGCTGGGCGAGTACAAAAACGTTCTGACGCTGGTGCGTAACACGTTTGCCGATCGTGATGCTGGCGGGCGTGGTTTGCAGACTTTTGACCTGCGTACCACGATTCATGTGGTGACTGGAATTGAAGCGGCAATGCTGGATCTGCTGGGGCAGCATCTGGGGGTTAACGTGGCGTCGTTGCTGGGCGATGGTCAACAGCGTAGCGAAGTCGAAATGCTCGGTTATCTGTTCTTTGTCGGCAATCGCAACGCTACACCGCTGCCGTATCAAAGCCAGCCGGATGACTCATGCGACTGGTATCGCCTGCGTCACGAAGAAGCGATGACGCCGGATGCTGTGGTGCGCCTGGCGGAAGCAGCATATGAAAAATATGGCTTTAATGATTTCAAACTGAAGGGCGGTGTACTGGCCGGAGAAGAAGAAGCCGAGTCTATTGTGGCGCTGGCGAAACGCTTCCCGCAGGCGCGTATTACGCTCGATCCTAACGGTGCCTGGTCGCTGAACGAAGCGATTAAAATTGGTAAATACCTGAAAGGTTCTCTGGCTTATGCAGAAGATCCGTGTGGTGCGGAGCAAGGTTTCTCTGGGCGTGAAGTGATGGCAGAGTTCCGTCGCGCAACTGGCCTGCCGACTGCAACCAATATGATAGCCACCGACTGGCGGCAAATGGGCCATACGCTCTCGTTACAATCCGTTGATATCCCGCTGGCTGACCCGCATTTCTGGACGATGCAAGGTTCAGTGCGTGTGGCGCAAATGTGCCATGAATTTGGCCTGACCTGGGGTTCACACTCTAACAACCACTTCGATATTTCCCTGGCGATGTTTACCCATGTTGCCGCTGCTGCACCGGGTAAAATTACTGCTATTGATACGCACTGGATTTGGCAGGAAGGTAATCAGCGCCTGACCAAAGAACCGTTCGAGATCAAAGGCGGTCTGGTTCAGGTGCCAGAAAAACCGGGGCTGGGTGTAGAAATCGATATGGATCAAGTGATGAAAGCCCATGAGCTGTATCAGAAACACGGGCTTGGCGCGCGTGATGATGCGATGGGAATGCAGTACCTGATTCCTGGCTGGACGTTCGATAACAAGCGTCCGTGCATGGTGCGTTAAGACAGAAAACCAAAACCGGCTCTGTCTGGAGCCGGTTTGAGACTGATGTCAAACGCAAAAATTGCCTGATGCGCTGCGCTTATCAGGCCTACATGATTTTTTAATTCATTGAATTTAATTGGTTTTGTAGGCCGGATAAGGCGTTAACGCCGCATCCGGCATAAACACAGGCACTTTGCCCTCAATCAAAAACCGACTTCATAAGAAGCCGGTTTTTACTCGATAAAATATTTATTACCCAAGAATTTTGCTGGCTTCTCGCGCCACATTATCCATCTCGTCCAGCAATTCCAGAAGCTCTGGCTCCAAATCTTCTTCTTTAGTACCGCTGCGTAGCTGTTGTTCAATCAGCTGGCTGAGATTCTTCATACGCGGCACACCGCTATAGCCGCAACTGCCATGCAGTTTATGAATCAAATCAACCAGGCCTTCCGGGTTTTCTCCAACCAGTTGTTCCTCAACTTTGTTGCGAACTTCTGGCAGGAAATCGAGCAACATTTGCAGCATATCGCGCGCTAAATCGGTTTTTCCTGCTGCCTGGCGTAGTGCCAGTTGCCAGTCGAGGGTTGCATTCTGGTTCACCACAATTTCGTTCACTTCTGGTGTTACGACGCGAGAGGAAATACCGCTGCCAGGCTTGTAGCGCAACAGCAAATTATGCAATCGCTCTTCTTCAATCGGTTTTGCCAGATAATCGCTCATCCCCGCGCCAAGCAGTTTCTCTTTTTGCCCTGCCATCGCATGTGCCGTTACCGCGATAACCGGCGTTTGCTGCTGATGTGGGAGCTGGTGGATGAGTTCGCATGCCCGAATGCCGTCCATGTCTGGCATTTGAATATCCATTAAGATCAAATCGAACGGCATCTGTTTTGCTCGTTCAACGGCCTGATGCCCGCTATCGCAAAGCTCCACATGTTGCACCATATCTTCCAGCAGCGCGCCAATAATTTTCAGGTTAGCGGGGTTGTCATCAACCGCCATGACTGTCATTGCCAGCTTACTTTCATCGGTAACAGGCAAAAGTGTGTTTTGTTTGTGATGACAAAATTCCGTCAGTGCTGGCAACAGGCGCGTAGGCGTTAACGGTTTCAGTAGACACGCGCCGATACCATCTTGCTTGAGTTTTTCTGCATTGACCTGTGCATGACAAGGAAGCGCCAGCATCAGGAAATCGGTCATTGACACCGCTTGCGCCAACCGCTCATGTTGTATCGTCAGCGGCTCGCGGAAGGTCACTGCAATCCCTAACAACATCATGTCGTAATGTGCGGGAGGCAGCGCGGAGAACGTTGGGCTATAAACCACTTCCAGCGGCGTTTCACTTAAAATATCCAGCGTACATTGTGCTGCTGCGGAGTTCGGTTCGACATAGGCAAGACGCTTACCGGCGAGGCACTGGGTAGATGGCCCTTCGATAATAATATTCGGGTTCAGATCGAGATTAATGTGGAACCAGAAGGTAGAACCGCGATTCGGCTGGCTATGGAACGAAATATCGCCGCCCATTTCATTAACCAGTTTCTGTGTGATCACCAGCCCCAGCCCGGTGCCACCATGACGGCGGGAAATACTGGCATCAGCCTGTCGGAAGGCCTGGAATAAGCGCGATTGATCGCGTTCAGGAATACCAATACCGGTATCACGAATCTGCACTTCAATCTGCACTTTGGTATTACTCAGCGCACGTTTTTCTACCAGAATATCAATGTTGCCATTCTCGGTGAATTTAATCGCATTCCCCACCAGGTTAGTGATGATTTGTTGTAAACGCAGTGGGTCACCAATAACGTTATCGGGCACGTCGCTTTTAATATTGAGCGTTAATTCCAGCCCTTTATCGTGAGAAGAATGTGCCAGCAGGGTAACGACTTCATCCAGCGTGCTACGCAATGGGAACGGAATACTTTCCAGAATCAGCTTGCCCGCTTCCAGTTTCGAGAAGTCGAGAACATCATTAATAATTGCCAGCAAATTATTTGCCGAACGTTCAATGGTATTCAGGTGATCGCGCTGTGTTGGCGTTAATTCTGTTTTCAGCGTCAGGCGGGTAAAGCCAATAACACCATTCAGCGGTGTACGCAGCTCATGTGACATATTTGCCAGAAACTCGGATTTAATACGTGCCGCTTCCTGGGCGCGCTTTTTCGCCAAATCCAACTCAACGTTCTGAATTTCCATTTGCTCCAGCGTTTCCCGCAGATCGGACGTCGCCTGGTCGATATTGTGCTGCATCTCTTCGTGATAAGCTGCCAGCGACATTGCCATCGAGTTGATACCGTTTTTCAGCATATCCAGCTCGCCGAGCATAAATCCTTCCACCCGGCTGTCGAGTTGCCCACGACGGATGCGGTCGACGGTATTCACCATGTTACGAATTGGACCGGTTACATCGCGCATTAAGCGCCAGCCAAAAATAAGCGCAATACCGATACAAAACAGCATCATCACACTGGAAATAAAGATCTCTTTATATTGCTGCAAGCGAACCGATTTAAGATCCAGCTCAAGCGCAATATATCCCAGCATATTCTGGCTATTTTTGGCATCACTACTGGGCGATTCGTCGGGGGAATAACTCTCAGAAATAATCGGTGTGCGCAGGATCATAATGTCGCCGTCACGTGTGACAGTGAGCTGGCGAGGAAACGGCACGTTGCTGCCGAGCTGCATTGATGAAGGATCAAGATGAAAATTGGAGGTGACAAAGAGTCGGTTATTTTCATCATAAACCGAAATCGCGCGAACAATATCGGAATGGCGACGATGCAGTACGCTTATTAACTGACCGATAGATTCGCGATTTTGCAGGCTCATGCCATATTCGGTAGAAACGGCAAGTGGCTCAATAATGCTGGCACCGGCATCTTCCAGTTGACGCTGCAAGTCGTTATAGCGGTGTACGACGAAAAAGATACTCAGCAATAAACCAATAAGGACGGTCGGTGCCAGGATCAGAATCATCATGCGTGCGCGCAGGCTGTAGTTGGTCATGGAGTTCCGTTATGGGACAATTAAGGTCACACTGTTAAATTGAGAAAGTCTCGCCAATGGCGCAATTCTACTCTGCAAAACGACGCACGACGACGCGTCAGATCATAACCGTTTCAGTCAACGACCTCGACTCTTTTGGTCAGGGCGTGGCGCGACATAACGGCAAAACGTTATTTATCCCCGGATTATTGCCGCAGGAAAACGCGGAAGTGACTGTTACTGAAGATAAAAAACAGTATGCCCGTGCTAAAGTCGTACGGCGGTTAAGTGACAGTCCGGAACGCGAAACGCCACGCTGCCCTCATTTTGGCGTATGCGGTGGCTGTCAGCAACAACACGCCAGCGTGGATTTACAGCAGCGAAGCAAAAGTGCGGCGCTCGCCCGGTTAATGAAACACGACGTCTCTGAAGTGATCGCCGACGTCCCCTGGGGCTATCGGCGTCGTGCGCGTTTAAGTCTGAACTATCAACCTAAAACACAACAACTCCAGATGGGATTTCGCAAAGCGGGTTCCAGTGACATTGTCGATGTTAAACAATGCCCTGTTTTAGTGCCCCAACTTGAAGCATTGCTGCCCAAAGTCAGAGCATGTCTGACGAGCTTACAGGGAATGCGCCACCTTGGGCATGTTGAACTGGTGCAGGCAACCAGCGGCACGCTGATGATTTTGCGCCATACCGCACCGCTAAGTTCGGCTGATCGCGAAAAACTGGAACGCTTTTCGCATTCTGAAGGCCTGGATCTGTATCTCGCCCCCGATAGTGAGATACTCGAAACGGTCTCTGGTGAGATGCCCTGGTATGACTCAAACGGGTTGCGCTTAACTTTTAGCCCGCGTGATTTTATTCAGGTCAACGCGGGCGTGAATCAGAAAATGGTGGCGCGCGCGCTGGAGTGGCTGGATGTGCAACCTGACGAGCGCGTGCTGGATCTGTTCTGCGGCATGGGCAATTTTACGCTGCCGTTAGCCACTCGTGCGGCAAACGTGGTGGGCGTAGAAGGTGTTCCGGCACTGGTGGAAAAAGGCCAGCAGAATGCGCGCCTTAATGGCTTACAAAATGTGACGTTTTATCACGAAAATCTTGAAGAAGATGTCACAAAGCAGCCGTGGGCGAAAAGCGGCTTCGATAAAGTGTTGCTGGACCCAGCGCGAGCAGGTGCCGCAGGTGTTATGCAACAAATTATAAAACTGGAACCCATTCGTATAGTTTATGTATCCTGTAACCCTGCAACGCTGGCTCGGGATAGCGAAGCGTTATTAAAAGCAGGATATACCATTGCGCGGCTGGCGATGCTGGATATGTTCCCACACACGGGACATCTGGAATCGATGGTACTTTTCTCGCGCGTAAAATAGTTACGATTTGCTGATTTCGGCAGGTCTGGTCCCTAAAGGAGAGGACGATGGTTGCGGTAAGAAGTGCACATATCAATAAGGCTGGTGAATTTGATCCGCAAAAATGGATCGCAAGTCTGGGTATTACCAGCCAGAAGTCGTGTGAGTGCTTAGCCGAAACCTGGGCGTATTGTCTGCAGCAGACGCAGGGGCATCCGGATGCCAGTCTGCTATTGTGGCGTGGTGTTGAGATGGTGGAGATCCTCTCGACATTAAGTATGGACATTGACACGCTGCGGGCGGCGCTGCTGTTCCCTCTGGCGGATGCCAACGTAGTCAGCGAAGATGTGCTGCGTGAGAGCGTCGGTAAGTCGGTCGTGAATCTCATTCACGGTGTGCGTGATATGGCGGCGATCCGCCAGCTGAAAGCGACGCACACCGATTCTGTTTCCTCTGAACAGGTCGATAACGTTCGCCGGATGTTATTGGCGATGGTCGATGATTTTCGCTGCGTGGTCATCAAACTGGCAGAGCGTATTGCTCATCTGCGCGAAGTAAAAGACGCGCCGGAAGATGAACGCGTACTGGCGGCAAAAGAGTGCACCAATATCTACGCGCCGCTGGCGAACCGTCTCGGGATCGGGCAACTGAAATGGGAGCTGGAAGATTACTGCTTCCGTTATCTCCACCCGACCGAATACAAACGCATTGCAAAACTGCTGCATGAACGCCGCCTCGACCGCGAACACTACATCGAAGAGTTTGTCGGTCATCTGCGCGCTGAGATGAAAGCTGAAGGCGTTAAAGCTGAAGTGTATGGTCGTCCGAAACACATCTACAGCATCTGGCGCAAAATGCAGAAAAAGAATCTCGCCTTTGATGAGCTGTTTGATGTGCGTGCAGTACGTATTGTCGCCGAGCGTTTACAGGACTGCTACGCCGCGTTGGGGATAGTGCACACTCACTATCGCCATCTGCCGGATGAGTTCGACGATTACGTCGCGAACCCGAAACCGAACGGTTATCAGTCTATTCACACCGTGGTGCTGGGGCCGGGCGGTAAAACCGTTGAGATCCAAATCCGCACCAAACAGATGCATGAAGATGCAGAACTGGGCGTTGCTGCGCACTGGAAATACAAAGAAGGCGCGGCTGCTGGCGGCGCACGTTCGGGACATGAAGACCGGATTGCCTGGCTGCGTAAACTGATTGCGTGGCAGGAAGAGATGGCCGATTCCGGCGAAATGCTCGACGAAGTACGCAGCCAGGTCTTTGACGACCGGGTGTACGTCTTTACGCCGAAAGGTGATGTGGTTGATTTACCTGCGGGATCAACGCCGCTGGACTTCGCTTACCACATCCACAGTGATGTCGGACACCGCTGCATCGGGGCAAAAATTGGCGGGCGCATCGTGCCGTTCACCTACCAGTTGCAGATGGGCGACCAGATCGAAATTATCACCCAGAAACAGCCGAACCCCAGCCGTGACTGGTTAAACCCAAACCTCGGTTACGTCACAACCAGCCGTGGGCGTTCGAAAATTCACGCCTGGTTCCGTAAACAGGATCGTGACAAAAACATTCTGGCTGGGCGGCAAATCCTTGACGACGAGCTGGAACATCTGGGGATCAGCCTAAAAGAAGCAGAAAAACACCTGCTGCCGCGTTACAACTTCAATGATGTTGATGAGTTGCTGGCGGCGATTGGCGGCGGGGATATCCGTCTCAATCAGATGGTGAACTTCCTGCAATCGCAATTTAATAAGCCGAGTGCCGAAGAGCAGGACGCCGCCGCGCTGAAGCAGCTTCAGCAAAAAAGCTATACGCCGCAAAACCGCAGTAAAGATAACGGTCGCGTGGTGGTAGAAGGTGTCGGCAACCTGATGCACCACATCGCGCGCTGCTGCCAGCCGATTCCTGGGGATGAGATTGTCGGCTTTATTACCCAGGGACGTGGTATTTCAGTACACCGCGCCGATTGCGAACAACTGGCGGAACTGCGCTCTCATGCGCCAGAACGTATTGTTGATGCGGTATGGGGCGAGAGCTACTCCGCCGGATATTCGCTGGTGGTCCGCGTGGTGGCTAATGATCGTAGTGGGTTGTTACGTGATATCACGACCATTCTCGCCAATGAGAAAGTGAACGTGCTTGGCGTTGCCAGCCGTAGCGACACCAAACAGCAACTGGCGACCATCGACATGACCATTGAGATTTATAACCTGCAGGTGCTGGGGCGCGTGCTGGGTAAGCTCAATCAGGTGCCGGACGTTATCGACGCGCGTCGGTTGCACGGGAATTAATCTTACATAGCTGGATATGGCGTCAGCCGTATCCAGCGATATCTTTTACTCGAAGGTATTACACCTGACAGACCCGCAATTTTCAGGACATTCCAATGAATCAAATCGACCGTTTGCTCACTATTATGCAGCGTCTTCGCGACCCGGATAACGGCTGCCCGTGGGATAAAGAGCAGACATTCGCCTCTATTGCACCTTATACCCTTGAAGAAACCTACGAAGTGCTGGATGCCATTGCCCGCGAAGATTTTGACGATCTGCGCGGTGAACTCGGCGATCTGCTGTTCCAGGTGGTGTTTTACGCGCAAATGGCCCAGGAAGAAGGGCGCTTTGACTTTAATGATATTTGCGCTGCGATTAGCGATAAATTAGAGCGTCGCCATCCACATGTTTTTGCCGACAGTTCTGCCGAAAACAGCAGTGAAGTGCTTGCCCGTTGGGAGCAAATAAAAACTGAAGAACGCGCACAGAAAGCGCTGCATTCGGCGCTGGACGATATTCCTCGTAGTTTACCGGCCTTAATGCGTGCGCAAAAAATCCAGAAACGCTGCGCCAACGTTGGCTTCGACTGGACAACACTTGGCCCCGTGGTCGATAAAGTCTACGAAGAGATCGACGAGGTGATGTACGAGGCGCGGCAGGCTGTTGTCGACCAGGCTAAACTGGAGGAAGAAATGGGTGACCTGCTGTTTGCTACGGTCAACCTGGCTCGCCATTTAGGGACAAAAGCGGAAATTGCATTGCAAAAAGCAAACGAAAAATTCGAGCGTCGTTTTCGCGAAGTGGAGCGTATTGTTGCCGCGCGTGGACTGGAAATGACAGGTGTTGACCTCGAAACAATGGAAGAAGTCTGGCAACAGGTAAAACGGCAGGAAATTGATCTCTAAGGGAATTACGCGGTCAAGCGCGATTTGTGTCATTTTTTAAATGACAAGCGATTGATTTGCGTCAAAAACATTTACCCCAAAGGGGCTATTTTCTCACTCCTGATTTCAATAGTGCGCTGGCGAAGAGGAGGGATAATGAAAGTTTGTGGCACAGGTCATGTTCGGGTATACTGCTTTCCCGTCCTGGTTATTCCATCGTCTTTTCAACCTAACTTCTCAGGTTCAGCATGACAACGAACTATATTTTTGTGACCGGCGGGGTCGTATCCTCTCTGGGTAAAGGCATTGCCGCAGCCTCCCTCGCAGCCATTCTTGAAGCCCGTGGCCTCAATGTGACCATCATGAAACTGGATCCGTACATCAACGTCGATCCAGGTACTATGAGCCCAATCCAACACGGGGAAGTGTTCGTTACTGAAGACGGCGCTGAAACCGACCTGGACCTGGGGCACTACGAGCGTTTCATTCGTACCAAAATGAGCCGCCGTAACAACTTCACCACGGGTCGTATCTACTCTGACGTTCTGCGTAAAGAACGCCGTGGCGACTATCTCGGCGCAACCGTACAGGTTATCCCGCACATTACTAACGCTATCAAAGAACGCGTTCTTGCCGGTGGCGAAGGCCACGACGTGGTTCTGGTCGAAATCGGCGGTACTGTAGGTGATATTGAATCTCTGCCGTTCCTCGAAGCGATTCGCCAGTTGGCTGTTGAAATTGGCCGCGAACATACTCTGTTTATGCACCTGACGCTGGTGCCGTACATGGCAGCGTCTGGTGAAGTCAAAACTAAACCGACTCAGCACTCTGTAAAAGAGCTGCTCTCTATCGGTATCCAGCCTGATATCCTGATTTGTCGTTCAGATCGCGCCGTACCGGCAAACGAACGTGCGAAGATTGCATTGTTCTGTAATGTTCCGGAAAAAGCGGTTATTTCTCTGAAAGACGTCGATTCCATCTATAAAATTCCGGGCCTGTTGAAATCTCAGGGGCTGGACGATTATATTTGTAAACGATTCAGCTTGAACTGCCCGGAAGCGGATCTGTCCGAATGGGAACAGGTTATCTTTGAAGAAGCGAATCCGGTGAGTGAAGTCACCATCGGTATGGTCGGTAAGTACATCGAACTGCCAGACGCTTACAAATCCGTGATTGAAGCACTGAAACACGGTGGGCTGAAGAATCGTGTCAGCGTCAACATCAAACTGATCGATTCACAAGATGTTGAAACGCGCGGTGTTGAAATCCTTAAAGGTCTGGACGCGATCCTCGTACCTGGCGGTTTCGGCTATCGTGGCGTAGAAGGCATGATTACTACCGCACGCTTTGCGCGTGAGAACAATATTCCTTATCTGGGCATTTGCCTGGGTATGCAGGTGGCGTTAATTGATTACGCTCGACATGTTGCCAACATGGAGAACGCCAACTCTACGGAATTTGTGCCAGACTGTAAGTACCCGGTTGTGGCGCTGATTACCGAGTGGCGTGATGAAAACGGCAACGTTGAAGTTCGTAGCGAGAAGAGCGATCTCGGTGGCACCATGCGTCTCGGCGCACAGCAGTGCCAGTTGGTTGACGATAGCCTGGTTCGCCAGCTGTACAATGCGCCGACAATTGTTGAGCGTCATCGTCACCGTTACGAAGTCAACAACATGCTGTTGAAACAGATTGAAGATGCAGGTCTGCGCGTTGCGGGCCGTTCCGGGGATGATCAGTTGGTCGAGATCATCGAAGTTCCGAATCACCCGTGGTTCGTGGCTTGTCAGTTCCATCCGGAGTTTACTTCTACTCCACGTGATGGCCACCCGCTGTTTGCCGGCTTTGTGAAAGCCGCCAGCGAGTTCCAGAAACGTCAGGCGAAGTAAGTAAAAAAGTTAGAACGGCAACGCGTACCCAGGGTACGCGTTGTTTGTCTGGAGTTTTAGTTTAACTAGTGACTTGAGGAAACCCTAATGTCCAAAATCGTAAAAATCATCGGTCGTGAAATCATCGACTCCCGTGGTAACCCGACTGTTGAAGCCGAAGTACACCTGGAGGGTGGTTTCGTCGGTATGGCAGCTGCTCCGTCAGGTGCTTCTACTGGTTCCCGTGAAGCACTGGAACTGCGCGATGGCGACAAATCCCGTTTCCTGGGCAAAGGCGTAACCAAAGCTGTTGCTGCGGTAAACGGCCCGATCGCTCAGGCGCTGATTGGCAAAGATGCTAAAGATCAGGCTGGCATTGACAAGATCATGATCGACCTGGACGGCACCGAAAACAAATCCAAATTCGGCGCGAACGCAATCCTGGCTGTATCTCTGGCTAACGCCAAAGCTGCTGCAGCTGCTAAAGGTATGCCGCTGTACGAGCACATCGCTGAACTGAACGGCACTCCGGGCAAATACTCTATGCCGGTTCCGATGATGAACATCATCAACGGTGGTGAGCACGCTGACAACAACGTTGATATCCAGGAATTCATGATTCAGCCGGTTGGCGCGAAAACTGTGAAAGAAGCCATCCGCATGGGTTCTGAAGTTTTCCATCACCTGGCAAAAGTTCTGAAAGCGAAAGGCATGAACACTGCTGTTGGTGACGAAGGTGGCTATGCGCCGAACCTGGGTTCCAACGCTGAAGCTCTGGCTGTTATCGCTGAAGCTGTTAAAGCTGCTGGTTATGAACTGGGCAAAGACATCACTCTGGCGATGGACTGCGCAGCGTCTGAATTCTACAAAGACGGTAAATACGTTCTGGCTGGCGAAGGCAACAAAGCGTTCACCTCTGAAGAATTTACTCACTTCCTGGAAGAACTGACCAAACAGTACCCGATCGTTTCTATCGAAGACGGTCTGGACGAATCTGACTGGGACGGTTTCGCATACCAGACCAAAGTTCTGGGCGACAAAATCCAGCTGGTTGGTGACGACCTGTTCGTAACCAACACCAAGATCCTGAAAGAAGGTATCGAAAAAGGCATCGCTAACTCCATCCTGATCAAATTCAACCAGATCGGTTCTCTGACCGAAACTCTGGCTGCAATCAAGATGGCGAAAGACGCTGGCTACACTGCAGTTATCTCTCACCGTTCTGGTGAAACTGAAGACGCTACCATCGCTGACCTGGCTGTTGGTACTGCTGCAGGCCAGATCAAAACCGGTTCTATGAGCCGTTCTGACCGTGTTGCTAAATACAACCAGCTGATTCGTATTGAAGAAGCTCTGGGCGAAAAAGCACCGTACAACGGTCGTAAAGAGATCAAAGGCCAGGCATAAGTCTGACTTAGCATCTTAATAAAAAACCCGCTTCGGCGGGTTTTTTTACGTCCATTTATAGCACAGCCGCTGCGCATGACCGGGCGGGGGAAATCTGCAATAATTAACAATTATCCACTTTACAGAGAATGCTATGCAGTACCCGATTAACGAGATGTTCCAGACCCTGCAAGGTGAGGGTTACTTTACCGGCGTCCCCGCCATTTTTATTCGTTTACAGGGATGCCCGGTCGGCTGTGCCTGGTGTGATACCAAACACACATGGGAAAAACTTGAGGATCGGGAAGTTTCTCTTTTTAGCATTTTGGCGAAAACCAAAGAGAGTGATAAGTGGGGGGCTGCGAGCAGCGAAGATTTGTTAGCGGTCATTAGTCGTCAGGGGTATACCGCGCGTCACGTGGTGATTACTGGTGGTGAACCTTGCATTCATGATTTGCTGCCATTGACTGACCTGCTAGAAAAGAACGGTTTTAGCTGCCAGATCGAAACCAGCGGCACTCATGAAGTGCGTTGCACACCGAATACCTGGGTTACCGTGTCGCCAAAGCTGAACATGCGCGGCGGCTATGAAGTGTTGTCTCAGGCGCTGGAACGAGCTAATGAAATTAAACATCCGGTTGGACGCGTACGGGATATTGAAGCACTGGATGAATTGTTGGCGACGCTGACCGATGATAAACCGCGAGTCATTGCCCTTCAGCCGATTAGTCAGAAAGAAGATGCCACGCGTTTATGTATCGATACCTGCATTGCGCGGAACTGGCGTTTGTCGATGCAAACGCATAAATATTTGAATATTGCCTGACTAAACATTTATAAGCGTTATAAATGGGTGGAACCTGTAAAAGAATTCCACTCATTTATATTCTTTGTCGCCTCTGAAAAACCTCCATTTTGCCCATCCTGGACTAATCATTGCCATTCTCTACAAATTCTGTGGCGTTAATTTTTCGCTGGAGTGAAAATTATTGCGGTGAAGTTTGGCAGATTTTAGTTTTTATAGATTTATTTTAAATATTTACCTTTTCAATCAATGGATTAAGTGCTCTTTAACATAGTAGATGTGTTGTTTGTGTGATCCTGTAAAGTTGGTAGATTGTGACTGGCTTAAAAAATCATTAATTAATAATAGGTTATGTTTAGAGAGTTCCCTGCGTCAGCGGGGATAAACCGGGGTCGAGCACAATCGCTCCGGGATGTGTGAAGAGTTCCCCGCGCCAGCGGGGATAAACCGTATCACCCGTCCTCTATTTCCCATATTATTTTTCGTTCCCTGTATCAGCAATAAATAACATATCTAGGTAGTTCAAAATAACTCTCTACCCCCGAGGATTTCACACTTATCAACACAAAAAACTCAATTTTAATTAAAGTGGCATTTGTATAATTACTTAAACCATTAAAACCTTCTACTATCTTGTTTCATTTTCAGCAATATATCTGGCTATTAATTAGTTTTTCAGAATAAAAGTAAAGAAGAGTTTGATTTTTGAACTTATTGTTCATTGATTAAGTAATGAATCAGTATAATTTGCGGTTGTTTTTTGAGGTTAATTAGTGATTTTGCATAACCCATTTTATGCACTATTGATGAATAGTTCTTATGGATAAAGATATCCAGTTCATACTTTAAGTGAGAATTGATAAAGTACGATTCGCGTTGTTCTTTATTCTAAGGATATCGATTGCAGTTAATATTCCTTGTAAAAACAGGGATAAACCGGACTTGTTCTCATTTTTTAAGTTGCCGAACTTATGTTCCCCGCGTCAGCGGGGATAAACCTTTCAGTAGGGTTCAGCCCGGGCAGTTTCCCGCCCGGTCTTCCTTACTTACGCATTCGACCAGCTCTGGATCGAATCCGCACTTCCCAGCTCACCATGCATCACTTCATACGATTTTTTCAAAATCACATCAGTGTGTTTGGTTAGGTCTTTGAAAATGCCTTTATTCATCGCGTCGTAGCGTTTGGCATTGCACTCAACAGGCATAAAGATATCTTTCACGCGAACCATTTTGTCGACTGCCGTTGCGTAATCCGGATACAGACCCAGACCTACCGCCGTATTGATTGCTGCTCCCAAACTTGCACAGCCGTTAATGGCGTTACGCCGTGCCGGAAGGTTGAACACGTCGGCAAAAATTTGCATAAACAGATCGCTGTTCGAACCGCCGCCAGTAATGATCACATGTTTGGCAAAGTGATTCATTTCATTACACATATTGTCGTAATTATTCTTCAGCGTCAGCGCCACGCTTTCCAGAATCGAACGATATATCCATGCGTAGTCCATGCTGGAATCAAAGCCGATCATAATCCCGCGTTTATACGGTTCCCACGGGTTGGTCAGCCAGTCCAGCACCGTCATCAGTCCGTTACAACCCGGTGGTACGCAAGACGCCTTTTTGTTGAGCAAATCCTCCGGCGACAGATTCTGCGCTTTGGCATCCTGAATTAACGACTCGCCCAACATGTCGCGTAGCCAGCTCACTGTCCACATACCTTTGCGAATACCGTAACCTTCATACAGCAACGTTTGCGGAATAGAAGACATAATCGGCCAGTACGCTACCGGATCTTTCGGCAGTGCTTTGCCGTTCATCATCAACGCGATGTAGGTGCCTAATGAAATCACTGCCGTTTCATCGTCCAGTAACCCGGCACCTAGTGCTTCTACCGGTTTATCACTGGTGGTACACACCACCGGCAGCCCGGCCGGGAAATGTGTCGCCAGTCCAGCTTGTGGTGTTATATGCCCAAGCACGGTGCCCGGCATTTGCACATCAAACAGCATTTGGCGAGGGATATTAAACTTCTCCATCACTGCGGCATCTTCGCCCCATGCCCAGGTTTTATAATCCACCGGCCATTGACCAAAGTAGTTGGCGATATTGTCTTTAAACTCGCCCGTTAAACGGTGCGTCAAATAACCCGAAAAAGAGGTGACATACGCCACATCAGGATTAGTGTGTTCGTAGGGACGCGTTACGCGTGCATCCTGCCAGCTAATCAACGGCGCGGCTGGCGTACCATCGGCTTTCAATAACGCACGGCAGCAACGGATTGATCCCAGACCAATGCCAACAATATCTTCTTTATTTCCGGCAAACTGGCTCATCAAATCGTGACCGGCAAAACATAATGATGCCCATAAATCATCGTCAGGATGTTCTGCGGTATCGGCATCCGGCGTGTGCATCGGCTGTAATAAGCCTTTGCCTTCGCAAACCACGTTACCTTCCAGATCGTACATCACCACTTTTGTGCTCTGACTTCCGCCATCAATCCCTATGATGTATTTTTTCGACATGATTTTTCTCCTGTAATTTTTCTGGCTTACTTGCTGTTAGCCATTGCGGGGGCGCTATCAGCAGTACGAATTTTTTGGAACAGCAAAAAGGTAAAGACGATCACCATGCCGAGCGCCGCCATGCCCATCAGCCACATATTGCGGTAGGCTTCTGCTGCGGGCAGAGTGTCTTGCCAGTGACCGATAATTGGGTAAACGAAGACATCCGGCAGGAATCCAATCACTGAACAAATACCCACCGTGGTGCCCATAATGTAAGACGGTGTTCTCGCTTCACCGGGGCAGGCCCAGTACAACCCACGTGAGGCGTAGCAGGTGAATCCCAGCAGTAAAATCAGGCCAATCCCCATCGCGACCGATTGCGGGTTAGAGTTGGTGACGAGCAGGGCAGTCAGCGCCAGCAAACCGATTACGGAAAGGATTTGGATCACGCGGGTAGGAGATTTCACTTTGCTGTAGGTGGTGATAATGCCGCCAAGCGGGCCGCACAGCGCGCGGAAGATTTTATTGATCACAATCCCCATGTAGCTCGCCGCCACCAGCGACATGCCATACATTTCGGTCAGATAGTTGGTGGAGTAACTCAGAATGGCGTAGATGGTGAAGATGCCAAAAATCACCATGCTGCAATACCAGGTTGTGCTGATGCGCAAAACGGCCAGGATGTCGCTAAGCTGGAATGACTGTTTTTCTTCGTTATTGGTACTACGCAGGCTATTGTTATCACTAACAAAAAACCAGCACAAGATGCCCAGCAGAATGTAAACCACACTGTAGATGATAATGACCGTTTTCAGGCTGGCACTGTCATCCGGTGCGAAGCGGGAAAAGACCCACATGGTAAACACCGCCAGCGACATTACGCCGACGCCGCGCAGCCCTTCCATCCAGCCCATGATCTTCCCTTGCTCGCTATGATCGCCAAGCAATGAGGCGGCTTTTATCGATACCGACCACAGCATTAAAATCGTCGTTATCGCAAACGCGACCTGGATACAAAGCATTACCCATAATGGTGGATATGTTGCCATTATCAGGCCTAATAATCCGGTAATGATCATCGCGGAAGTAATCATTTTGCGGTGTGAAAATTTATCGGCAATAACGCCGCTGGGGGCATAAAGAATAATAGCCGCAATACCAAAGGTACTCATTATTAAACCTATCTCGGTATTGCTGAATCCCATAAATTTCGCCATGGGAATTTGGTAAATATAACGTAAATAAGCCAGATCGAAACTAACGCCGCCGCTAAAACTGATTATCGCGAGGGTTATCCAACGGCGATATGAGTTGTGTTGCATATCGTATTCCCATTTGTAATAGACAAAAAAAAGAGAAAAGTAAGCCGCCCTTTCAGGAGGATTACTTTTCTCAGGTCTCTAGTAATTGCGATAAGAAATAACATGGAAAGCAGAGGTGTTGTGTGAGAGTAATCACGATTCTACTTTTTAAAAACATTTGACAATACAAATAGCACACTGTGATTATGATCACATAAGCGATTATGTCCTTATGCTAAAAATTATTCCCAGTTACCAGAGATAATGAGAAAGGTAACTTCCCTCTCGCGGGGGAAGTTACCTTTCTTTTTTTTTGCCTTACGGAAATTGGAGCTAACTATGTCAATCGAATCTCTCAATGCGTTCTCAATGGATTTTTTCTCCCTGAAAGGTAAAACGGCAATTGTTACCGGTGGGAATAGCGGGTTAGGCCAGGCATTTGCGATGGCACTGGCAAAAGCAGGTGCAAATATCTTTATTCCAAGCTTCGTCAAAGATAATGGCGAAACGAAGGAAATTATTGAAAAACAGGGCGTTGAAGTTGATTTTATGCAGGTGGATATCACCGCAGAAGGCGCGCCACAGAAGATCATCGCCGCCTGTTGTGAGCGTTTTGGCACCGTCGATATTCTGGTCAATAACGCAGGTATTTGTAAGCTGAATAAGGTGCTGGACTTCGGTCGTGCTGACTGGGACCCGATGATTGATGTGAACCTGACAGCCGCTTTTGAGCTGAGTTACGAAGCGGCAAAAATTATGATCCCGCAAAAAAGCGGTAAAATCATTAATATCTGTTCATTGTTTTCTTACCTGGGCGGGCAATGGTCTCCAGCATATTCTGCCACTAAACACGCCCTTGCCGGATTCACCAAAGCTTATTGTGATGAACTAGGTCAATATAATATTCAGGTAAATGGTATTGCCCCTGGCTATTATGCAACAGATATTACGCTGGCGACACGCAGTAATCCAGAAACTAATCAGCGTGTTCTTGACCATATTCCGGCAAACCGTTGGGGTGATACTCAGGATTTAATGGGGGCAGCAATATTCCTCGCAAGTCCGGCTTCAAACTATGTTAATGGTCATTTGCTGGTTGTTGATGGCGGTTATTTAGTGCGCTAATCCATAACGGTGGTTTCTGTTTTTTTATTAATGACTATTCCATTTTTATTATCAGGAAGGAATTATTATGTCTTTATCTCGCGCAGCGATTGTCGACCAGCTAAAGGAAATTGTTGGTGCAGATCGCGTTATTACCGATGAAACTGTATTAAAGAAAAATAGCATTGACCGTTTTCGTAAATTTCCGGATATTCATGGTATTTATACTTTGCCTATTCCGGCAGCGGTCGTAAAACTCGGTTCCACAGAACAAGTATCCCGTGTGCTGAATTTTATGAATGCGCACAAAATTAACGGTGTGCCGCGTACCGGCGCTTCCGCCACCGAAGGTGGACTGGAAACCGTAGTGGAAAACTCGGTGGTGCTCGATGGCTCCGCCATGAATCAAATCATTAATATTGATATTGAGAATATGCAGGCGACGGCGCAATGTGGCGTTCCGCTGGAAGTGCTGGAAAACGCGTTGCGTGAAAAAGGCTACACCACGGGGCATTCTCCGCAGTCAAAACCGCTGGCACAGATGGGCGGCCTGGTGGCGACTCGCAGTATCGGACAGTTCTCCACACTCTACGGCGCTATTGAGGATATGGTCGTTGGTCTGGAAGCGGTACTGGCAGATGGCACCGTGACACGCATTAAAAACGTGCCACGCCGCGCGGCTGGCCCGGACATTCGTCACATCATCATCGGCAACGAAGGCGCATTGTTCTATATCACTGAAGTGACAGTGAAAATCTTCAAATTCACGCCAGAAAACAACCTCTTCTACGGCTATATCCTGGAAGACATGAAAACCGGCTTCGACATCCTGCGCGAAATCATGGTGGAAGGGTATCGCCCGTCGATTGCTCGTTTGTATGACGCTGAAGATGGTACGCAGCACTTCACGCATTTTGCCGACGGAAAATGTGTGCTGATCTTTATGGCTGAAGGCAATCCGCGCATCGCACAGGCCACAGGCGAAGGGATTGCGGAAATCGTTGCCCGCTACCCGCAATGCCGGAGCGTGGACAGCAAGCTGATCGAAACCTGGTTTAATCACCTGAACTGGGGACCGGATAAAGTGGCTGCCGAACGTGTGCAGATCCTCAAAACTGGCAACATGGGCTTTACCACCGAAGTGTCCGGCTGCTGGAGCTGCATTCACGAAATTTACGAAAGCGTCATCAACCGTATTCGTACCGAGTTCCCACACGCCGACGACATCACCATGCTGGGCGGTCACTCCTCTCACAGCTACCAGAACGGCACCAACATGTACTTCGTTTACGACTACAACGTTGTTGACTGTAAGCCGGAAGAGGAAATCGACAAGTACCATAATCCGCTCAACAAAATTATCTGCGAAGAAACCATTCGCCTCGGTGGTTCGATGGTGCACCACCACGGTATCGGTAAACATCGCGTTCACTGGAGCAAACTGGAACACGGCAGCGCGTGGGCATTGCTGGAAGGACTGAAAAAGCAGTTCGATCCTAACGGCATTATGAATACGGGTACTATCTATCCGATTGAAAAATAATATTCCAGGCAGCGTCCCGCGATGACGGGTCGTTGCCTTTTCGGCTTCTCAACCGGGAAGCCGTTCTTATTACCGGACAATGAAGGGGTAAAGATGAACACTTCACCGGTGCGAATGGATGATTTACCACTTAACCGTTTTCACTGTCGAATTGCTGCGCTCACTTTCGGCGCGCACCTGACCGACGGTTATGTTCTTGGCGTCATTGGTTACGCCATCATTCAGCTTACGCCTGTCATGCAACTGACGCCGTTTATGGCGGGAATGATCGGCGGCTCGGCGCTGCTTGGCCTGTTTATCGGCAGCCTGGTTCTGGGCTGGATCTCCGACCATATTGGCCGGCAAAAAATCTTCACTTTCAGCTTCTTGCTGATTACGCTCGCTTCGTTTTTACAATATTTTGCCACTACGCCAGAGCATCTTATTGGGCTGCGCATTTTGATCGGCATTGGTCTGGGAGGCGACTATTCAGTAGGCCACACGTTGCTGGCAGAATTTTCCCCGCGCCGCCATCGCGGTATTTTGCTGGGGGCGTTCAGCGTGGTATGGACGGTGGGCTACGTGCTGGCAAGTCTTGCCGGACATCACTTTATTAGCGAAAGCCCGGAAGCCTGGCGCTGGCTGCTGGCTTCTGCGGCGTTGCCAGCCTTGCTGATTACGCTTTTACGCTGGGGAACGCCGGAATCGCCGCGCTGGTTGCTGCGTCAGGGACGTTTTGCAGAAGCTCACGCTATCGTACATCGCTATTTTGGTTCCCATGTTTTACTGGGCGATGAAGTCGCAACGGCGACCCATAAACACATCAGAACTTTGTTCTCTTCGCGCTACTGGCGACGCACGGTGTTTAACAGCGTGTTCTTTGTCTGCCTCGTGATCCCGTGGTTTGTGATTTACACCTGGCTGCCGACTATCGCCCAGACTATTGGTCTGGAAGATGCGCTGACTGCCAGCTTGATGCTCAATGCGTTGTTAATTGTTGGCGCGATATTAGGTTTATTCCTGACCCACCTGCTGGCACATCGAAAATTTTTACTTGGCAGTTTTCTGCTGCTGGCGGTCACGTTGATGGTGATGGCCTGTTTGCCTTCTGGCAGTTCGCTAACGTTGCTGCTTTTTGTCCTCTTCAGTACCACCATTTCGGCAGTCAGTAACCTGGTGGGCATTTTGCCTGCGGAAAGTTTTCCTACTGACATTCGCTCGTTGGGCGTTGGTTTTGCCACCGCCATGAGCCGACTTGGCGCGGCGGTAAGTACCGGCCTGCTGCCGTGGATTCTGGCGCAGTGGGGAATGCAGGTCACCTTATTGCTCCTGGCGGCAGTGTTATTGATTGGTTTTATCGTGACCTGGCTTTGGGCGCCAGAAACCAAAGCACTCCCGCTGGTGGCGGCGGGAAATGTTGGAGGTGCAAATGAACATTCTGTTAGCGTTTAAAGCTGAACCGGATGCCGGAATGTTAGCGGAAAAAGAGTGGCAGGCGGCGGCTCAGGGGCATAGTGGGCCGGATGTTTCGTTGCTGCGAAGTTTACTCGGCGCTGATGAACAGGCCGCTGCCGCGCTACTGTTGGCGCAGAGAAAAAGTGGCACGCCGATGACTTTAACCGCGTTGAGCATGGGCGATGAACGGGCGTTGCACTGGCTGCGCTATCTCACTGCTCTTGGGTTTGAGGAAGCTGTATTACTGGAGACGACGGCAATACTGCGTTTTGCCCCGGAATTTGTCGCTCGCCATATTGCCGAATGGCAGCGCCTGAATCCGATGGATTTGATTATTACCGGCTGCCAAAGCAGCGAAGGTCAGAACGGGCAAACGCCGTTTTTGCTGGCGGAAATACTGGCCTGGCCCTGTTTCACGCAGGTGGAGCGTTTTACTCTCGACGCGCCGTTTATCACTCTCGAACAGCGTACTGAAAACGGGCTGCGTTGTTGCCGTGTCCGCTTACCTGCGGTGATTGCCGTGCGTCAGTGTGGCGAAGTGGCCTTGCCTGTACCGGGGATGCGCCAGCGTATGGCGGCGGGGAAAGCGGAGATTACCCGCGAAACTCTTGTCGCAGAAGCGCCAGCGATACAGTGCCTGCAACTGGAAAGACCGGAGCAACGGCGCGGTGCGACGCTGGTTAATGGGCAAACAGCTAAAGAAAAAGCACAAATACTGTGGCGGGATTATTTGTGCCAGAGGATGCAGCCATGAATATCGCCATCGTGACAATCAATCAGGATCATTCCGCAATGGCAGGCTGGCTGGCAGAACAGGATTTCAGCGGTTGTACACTGACGCACTGGCGAATTGAACCTCAGCCCGTAGTGGCGGAACAAGTGCTGGATGCGCTGGTGGAACAGTGGCAGCGAACGCCTGCGGAAGTTGTTCTCTTTCCGTCGGGCGCGTTTGGCGATGAACTGGCTACCCGGCTGGCCTGGCGTTTACAGGGCGCCAGTATCTGCCAGGTAACTTTGTTAGATATTCCAACCGTAAGCGTGCGCAAATCCCACTGGGGAAATGCGCTGACGGCGACGCTGCAAACAGAAAAACGTCCGCTATGTCTTTCTCTGGCGCGCCAGGCTGGAGCAGCGAAAAACGCTATGCTGCCATCCGGTATGCAGCAACTAAACATTGTCCCCGGCGCACTTCCAGACTGGTTTGTTAGCATCGAAAACCTGAAAAATACTACCCGTGACCCATTAGTAGAAGCCAGACGGGTGCTGGTGGTGGGGCAGGGTGGCGAGGCTGATAGCCATGAAATCGCTATGCTGGCTGAAAAGCTGGGCGCCGAAGTGGGCTACAGTCGGGCGCGAGTGATGAACGGTGGTTTTGATGCGGAAAAAGTGATTGGAATTTCCGGGCATTTGCTGGCGCCAGAGATTTGCATTGTTGCCGGGGCGTCCGGCGCGGCAGCGTTAATGGCAGGCGTGCGTAATAGCCAGTTTGTGGTGGCTGTGAATCATGACGCCAGCGCGGCGGTATTTTCACAGGCAGATGTTGGCGTGGTAGATGACTGGAAAGCGGTACTGGAGGCGCTGGTGACAAATATTCGCGCAGAGTGCCAATAACGTACAGCCGGATGCGGTTCTGGGGCAGGGACTTGTAGGCCTGATAAGACGCGTTAGCGTCGCATCAGGCATCGCTTGTCGGATGCGGCGCAAACGCCTTATCCGACCTACATTGGTGGTTCCCGTAGGCCTGATAAGACGCGTTAGCGTCGCATCAGGCGCTGAATGCCGGATGTGGCCTATAAACCACACAAATTCCGTTACGATAATCCCGTTAAAGCAATTTTTTCGCTAACGTCCAGACGCTGGTATTGGTGGTCGAAAGCGCCACCACACCGGCGTCAATTGCATTGCGCGCATCTTCTTCATCGCACACCAGCCCGCCAGCAATCAGCGGTTGGCGGATTTTTTCCGTCACCCAGCCCAGCACTTTGGGCATACAGCCTGGCAGGATCTCAATACAATCCGGATTCGATTGCGCAACTTGCTTATCAATATTGTGAAACGAAATTGAATCAACAATAAACAGACGATGAATACAGAAAAAACCTTCCGCTCTTGCCGCTTTTAGCATCGATGCTTTGGTGCTGATAATTCCATCCGCCTCGGTCACCAGTTTCAGAAACTGAATGACGACCTCTTTATTTGACGCTCCTTCCAGCAAATCGACATGAATAAAGGCATATTTCCCGGCGTTTTTAATCTTTTTGACGATTTGACTGATGGTGCAGATATTGCCGTACAACACGGAAATAAACTGGCATTCAGAATCAATGGCCAGTTGCAGACTGGCATTATCTTTAACGGCAGCAATCACCGGATTCTGGCGGAGCAGGTGTAAGAGGGGCATAAATTATCCTTATTATTTATCCAAAACGGTAGGTGATGCCGAATCCGGAAGGCGGATAGCGCCACTGTTGTAGTGTTGATTCGTCGCACAGCAAACGGCAGGTGCCACACTCCAGGCAGCCGCGATAATCAACGCGCAAATCACCTTCCGGCGTGAGCGAAAAAAGACCTGCCGGGCAGGCGTTAATCAACCGTTCTGCCGTCTGGCGCTCAACGGAATCAGACGGAACAATATGCGGCGCATCAGCCGCGCGCCAGAGATTACGGGCTACAGACATCGCAGACTCCTGATAACATCGCCTGCCAGATGCCACAAGCCGTGACGACGTAAATGACGCCAGAATAACTGGCGCAGCAGTGGAACAGGTTTATCACCCTGATCCCATAAATCACGGGAAATATCCTGCATTAACGCTGGCCATTTCCGATACCAGCCAGGGCGGTGTAAAAGCGCCGGAACATGCTGATAACGTTGTAGAACATCCCACAGCAGGCTACGTTCTACGTTGTGATGATAAAGCGGAAAAAGATTTTGCGGCTCGCGGTGCTGGCAGGCGCTAATCAGCGTTTGCGCTGCTGCCTGCGCACCAGTCAGCGCCATGTCCATGCCGCGCACTGAAATTCCAGTATTGACGCAACTGCGTAATGCATCGCCCACCAGCAACCAGCCGTTACCAGCGTATTGCATCGGCATACTGTGCAGGCCACCTTCTGGCACGAGATGCGCGCCATACTCCAGCGATTCCGTGTTTTTGATAAGCGGGCGCACTGCCGGATGTGTTTTAAAACGAGCTAACAGCTCGCTTGCTGGAACACAGCTTTGTGCAAGGGAAGAGAGCGGGCAAACAATCCCAACTGAAAGCGTTTGTTGATTGGTATAAAGAAAGGCGCCGCCGGGCAAGTCATCACAGATTTCGCCGCTAAACAATAGCGCCGCACCTTCGTTATTCTCCAGATGAAAACGTTCTTCGATAATGGATCTTTCAAGCGACAGAACTTCTTTGATTCCCAACGCCATCGCTTCGCTAGCAGGGCGGGTAACTAACCCATGACGTTCTGCCAGTACGCTATTGGCACCTTCCGCCAGCACCACATAACGAGCGCGGATAATATCGTCACCACAAATAACGCCACATACTCTGCCGTTTTCTATATGTAGTGCATCCACCGTTGCGCCAGGGATGCACTCGACACCTTCTTTTTCGGCTTCGGCAACCAGCCACGGATCGAAGCGAGCGCGTAAGACACTCCAGGATTCACCGCCAGGCTGTAAGCTGGAAAATGTCGTTGCGCCATCCGGCGTTAGCAGAGAAAGGCTTTCGTGAGTGATGCGTCGCTCAAGGGGCGCGGTCAGGTTAAATTGGGGGAGGAGTTCCGCGAGTGCATGGGTATATAGCCGTCCGCCGGAAAGATTTTTGCTGCCAGGGATTTCAGCGCGTTCCAGTAACAGAACGGATAAGCCCGCTCGCGCGCAGCGTAACGCACAAGCGGTGCCCGCAATGCCGGCACCGATAATAATAATGTCGCAGTCGTCTTCCATGTCGTGCCCCATATATCCAGAGCGCAACACCCTAACATAGCGTTACTTAAGCGAAATTGACCGCCGACACACTCTTATCATTCGCCGCGATAGATGCAACCTGCGGTGCAGGTTTCTTTCACCATAACCGCACTTAACAACGGAACAACCGGTTTAACCTGATCCCAAATCCATTTTGCTAAAACCTCGCTGGTCGGGTTTTCCAGGCCAGGAATATCATTGAGATAATAGTGATCGAGGCGATCATAGGTTGGTTTAAATGCCGCTTTCAGTTCAGCGAAATCGATAATCCAGCCCGTATGCGGATCGACTTCCCCGGTAATTTCCAGGCGCACCATAAAAGAGTGCCCGTGAAGGCGACCACATTTATGCCCTTGTGGGACGTGTGGCAAGCGGTGAGCGGCTTCGAAGGTGAAATCTTTAAATAACGTGGTGGACATCATAATTTCTCTACAGGACGACAAAACGGGCGTAGAGTACCGGAAAGCCTGTTTTTTCGCATTATCTAAAATGGGTTTGTTGCGCAAAATAGCCTAATTATCTTAATGATGGTCGATATTTATTTAATTTTCATTGGGTTAATAAATCTATTTTGTTGTTAAAGACTATTGCTAAAACAGGTTAGTCGATTTGGTTATTAGTTATCGCTATCCCGTCTTTAATCCACACCGTTCGCCCCGTTAACCTTACCTTCTCTTTTGTTTTATGGGCGCAGACAGGGCGCAGAAACAGCTTTGCTTACTGGAACATAACGACGAATGACGACACAGGCCCCACCTTCCGCTTTGCTTCCGCTGAACCCGGAGCAACTGGCTCGCCTCCAGGCAGCCACTACTGATTTGACACCTACCCAGCTTGCGTGGGTATCCGGCTATTTCTGGGGAATACTTAACCAGCAGCCAGGTACACTTGCAGCTACACCTGCGCCTGGCGCAGAAATGCCGGGTATCACCATCATCTCCGCTTCGCAAACAGGTAATGCTCGCCGGGTCGCTGAAGCGTTACGTGACGACTTATTAGCGGCAAAACTGAACGTTAAGTTGGTGAACGCAGGCGACTATAAATTCAAACAAATCGCCAGTGAAAAACTGCTCATTGTGGTGACTTCAACACAAGGGGAAGGGGAACCGCCGGAAGAAGCCGTCGCGCTGCATAAGTTCCTGTTCTCCAAAAAAGCGCCGAAGCTGGAAAATACCGCTTTTGCCGTGTTTAGCCTTGGTGACACCTCTTATGAGTTTTTCTGCCAGTCCGGTAAAGATTTTGACAGCAAGCTGGCGGAACTGGGCGGTGAGCGCCTGCTCGACCGTGTTGATGCTGATGTCGAATATCAGGCAGCCGCCAGCGAATGGCGCGCCCGCGTGGTTGATGTTCTGAAGTCCCGCGCGCCTGTTGTGGCACCTTCGCAATCTGTCGCTACTGGCGCGGTAAATGAAATTCACACCAGCCCGTATAGCAAAGAAGCGCCGCTGGTGGCGAGCCTTTCGGTTAACCAGAAAATTACCGGACGCAATTCTGAAAAAGACGTTCGCCATATCGAGATCGATTTAGGTGATTCAGGCCTGCACTATCAGCCGGGCGACGCGCTGGGCGTCTGGTATCAGAACGATCCGGCACTGGTAAAAGAGATTGTTGAACTGCTGTGGTTGAAAGGCGATGAGCCTGTCACTGTTGATGGCAAAACGCTACCGCTGGCAGAAGCCTTACAGTGGCATTTTGAACTGACCGTCAACACCGCGAATATTGTTGAGAACTACGCCACTTTAACGCGCAGTGAAACGCTGCTGCCGCTGGTGGGCGATAAAGCGAAGTTGCAGCATTACGCGGCAACCACGCCAATTGTCGATATGTTGCGTTTCTCTCCGGCACAACTGGACGCTGATGCATTCATCGGTATTTTGCGCCCGTTGACGCCGCGCTTATATTCCATCGCCTCATCGCAGGCGGAAGTCGAGAGCGAAGTGCACATCACCGTCGGCGTTGTGCGTTATGACGTGGAAGGTCGCGCCCGTGCGGGTGGTGCCTCCAGCTTCCTCGCCGATCGCGTGGAAGAAGAGGGCGAAGTTCGGGTGTTTATCGAACATAACGACAACTTCCGTTTGCCTGCTAATCCGGAAACGCCGGTGATTATGATTGGCCCCGGTACGGGCATCGCGCCGTTCCGCGCCTTTATGCAGCAGCGTGCCGCCGACGAAGCGCCGGGTAAAAACTGGCTGTTCTTTGGTAATCCGCACTTTACGGAAGATTTCCTCTATCAGGTGGAATGGCAGCGTTACGTCAAAGAAGGCGTGCTGACGCGTATCGATCTCGCCTGGTCGCGCGATCAAAAAGAAAAAATTTACGTACAAGACAAACTGCGCGAACAGGGCGCAGAGCTGTGGCGCTGGATCAATGACGGTGCCCACATTTATGTCTGCGGCGACGCCAATCGCATGGCGAAAGACGTTGAACAGGCACTTCTGGAAGTGATTGCCGAATTTGGTGGCATGGACACCGAAGCGGCGGATGAATTTTTAAGTGAGCTGCGCGTTGAGCGCCGTTATCAGCGAGATGTCTACTAATGAGCGAAAAACATCCAGGGCCTTTAGTGGTCGAAGGTAAACTGGCAGACGCGGAGCGCATGAAGCTTGAGAGCAACTATCTGCGCGGCACGATTGCTGAAGATTTAAACGACGGCCTGACCGGCGGCTTTAAAGGCGACAACTTTCTGCTGATCCGTTTCCACGGTATGTATCAGCAGGATGACCGCGATATCCGCGCTGAGCGTGCCGAGCAGAAGCTGGAACCACGTCACGCGATGATGCTGCGCTGCCGTCTGCCTGGTGGAGTGATCACCACCAGACAATGGCAGGCGATTGATAAATTTGCTGAAGACAACACGATTTACGGCAGCATTCGTCTGACCAACCGCCAGACGTTCCAGTTCCACGGCATTCTGAAAAAGAACGTCAAGCCGGCACACCAGATGCTGCACTCGGTCGGGCTTGATGCGCTGGCAACCGCCAACGACATGAACCGTAACGTGCTTTGCACCTCGAACCCGTTTGAATCGCAGCTGCACGCGGAAGCGTATGAATGGGCGAAGAAAATTTCTGAGCACCTGCTGCCACGTACTCGTGCATATGCGGAGATTTGGCTCGATCAGGAGAAAGTCGCTACCACTGATGAAGAACCGATCCTCGGTCAGACCTATTTACCGCGTAAGTTTAAAACGACGGTAGTGATCCCGCCGCAGAACGACATCGATCTGCACGCCAATGACATGAACTTTGTGGCAATAGCGGAGAACGGCAAGCTGGTAGGCTTCAATCTGCTGGTGGGCGGTGGGCTGTCTATCGAACACGGTAACAAAAAAACCTACGCCCGCACCGCGAGCGAGTTTGGTTATCTGCCGCTAGAGCATACGCTGGCGGTGGCGGAAGCCGTCGTGACGACTCAGCGTGACTGGGGTAATCGAACCGATCGTAAAAATGCCAAAACCAAATACACGCTGGAACGTGTGGGTGTTGAGACGTTTAAAGCGGAAGTGGAACGTCGCGCGGGGATCAAGTTCGAACCGATCCGTCCGTATGAGTTCACTGGACGCGGCGATCGCATTGGCTGGGTTAAAGGCATTGATGATAACTGGCACCTGACGCTGTTTATCGAAAATGGTCGCATCCTTGATTATCCGGGGCGTCCGTTGAAAACCGGCTTGCTGGAGATCGCGAAGATCCACAAAGGCGATTTCCGCATTACGGCGAACCAGAATCTGATCATCGCCGGTGTGCCGGAAAGCGAGAAAGCGAAGATCGAGAAGATCGCCAAAGAGAGCGGGTTAATGAATGTCGTCACGCCGCAGCGTGAAAACTCGATGGCCTGCGTGTCATTCCCGACTTGCCCGCTGGCAATGGCGGAAGCGGAGCGTTTCCTGCCGTCTTTTATCGACAACATCGATAATTTAATGGCGAAACATGGTGTCAGCGATGAGCATATCGTGATGCGTGTAACAGGCTGCCCGAACGGTTGTGGTCGCGCGATGCTGGCGGAAGTGGGCCTGGTGGGTAAAGCGCCGGGTCGCTACAACCTGCATCTTGGCGGCAACCGCATTGGGACACGTATCCCTCGGATGTATAAAGAAAACATCACCGAGCCGGAAATCCTGGCGTCGCTTGATGAACTGATAGGGCGCTGGGCGAAAGAGCGTGAAGCGGGTGAAGGCTTCGGCGACTTTACGGTGCGTGCGGGCATCATTCGCCCGGTGCTCGATCCGGCACGCGATTTGTGGGATTAACCATCAGCGGGATATTGTAGGCCTGATAAGACGCGTGAGCGTCGCATCAGGCAAGGCAAACAGTGAGGTATCTATGTCCAGACTCGATCTAAACGCCCTGAACGAACTACCGAAGGTAGAGCGCATTCTGGCGCTGGCGGAAACTAATGCCCAACTGGAAAAACTGGACGCTGAAAGCCGCGTTGCCTGGGCGCTGGATAATCTGCCCGGTGAATATGTACTTTCTTCCAGCTTCGGTATTCAGGCGGCGGTTAGCCTGCATCTGGTGAACCTGATTCGCCCGGATATTCCGGTGATCCTCACCGATACCGGTTATCTGTTCCCGGAAACCTACCGCTTTATTGACGAGTTAACGGACAAACTCAAACTAAATCTGAAGGTCTACAGGGCAAAAGAAAGCGCCGCCTGGCAGGAAGCGCGCTACGGTAAACTGTGGGAGCAAGGTGTTGAAGGCATTGAAAAGTACAATGACATCAATAAAGTCGAACCCATGAACCGGGCGCTGAAAGAACTTAACGCGCAAACCTGGTTTGCTGGCCTGCGCCGCGAACAATCCGGCAGTCGCGCTAATTTGCCAGTGCTGGCTATCCAGCGTGGTGTATTTAAAGTCCTGCCGATTATCGACTGGGATAACCGAACTATTTATCAGTACCTGCAAAAACACGGTCTTAAATATCACCCATTATGGGACGAAGGATATTTATCGGTGGGCGATACCCATACAACCCGTAAATGGGAACCCGGCATGGCGGAAGAAGAAACGCGTTTCTTTGGCTTAAAAAGGGAATGTGGGTTACACGAAGGGTAAATATCGCCGGATAAATTAAACGCCTCTGTCAGAAATGATGGGGGCGTTTTTATTTTGCGAGCAGCATTCCGGCATTTAAACGTGAACGTCGCAGGGAGAATCAACAGGTATAGAATGGTGTCGGGTGCTTGAGGCTGTCTGGCGTTAAGCATTCGCGAGGTTCCAGATGGACAAAAGCCCCAGGCGATATTTCTATCAACCTGAGGCCAGCGTTCGAACCTAAGCAATTCGGATGTTAGTCTCTTCTTTGCAGGGAGGCAAGACATGCTGACAAAATATGCCCTTGTGGCAATCATAGTGCTGTGTTTTACAATATTGGGATTCACGCTGATGGTAGGCGACTCGTTGTGTGAGTTGAGTATCAGAGAACGTGGTATGGAGTTTAAGGCAGTTCTCGCTTACGAATCGAAGAAGTAGCCACCACGCGGGGGTAAACCCCGCGTATTGAATTGTGATGGTTTGGTCTCCTGCACCCTTTTTTTACTCTGTTTCAGGTGGCGTTGATTTCCTGCAGGCACGGGAATAATCAGTTAAAACCCATCAAGACGCCTTCGCCAGCTCTTTCACTAGCGGTAGCATTATCCGCATTACATCACGGCAGCGGCGTTCTATTCTTCCAGGAAGTGCCTTATCAATATGCTGTTGATTATCCAGTCTTACATCATGCCAGCTAGTTCCCTCAGGGAATGCGGCTGTTTTTGCGCGTTGCTGATAACCATCTTTATTTCCCAGATTCCAGTTTGTTGCTTCTACCGAAAGTACGGCAATACCGGCTTTGTCGAAAACCTCGGCGTCATTACAACACCCAGTGCCTTTCGGATAATTTTTATTCAAACCCGGATTGGTCGTTGCGGCAATTCCGTGACTACGCGCAATTGCCAGTGCCCTGTCGCGCGTTAATTTCCTTACTGCTTCAGGGGTTTTTACACCGCTGTTGAAATACAATTTATCGCCAACAATTAAGTTATCGAGATTAATCACCAGCAGCGTATTTTTCTTTTCGGTGTCACTCATCCGCTTGAGTAAATTCTCAGCGCCTAATTTCCCTTCCTCTTCGCCACTGGTCGCCACAAATCGAATACCATACTCGGTAGGCGTATTTTTCAGGCGTTCTGCCAGTTCCAGCATGACACCTAAACCTGCGGCGTTATCATCCATTCCTTGTAACGTCAGCCCGCCGAGATTGGCATCGGCGTCAGCATCGCTCTGCGGGGCGTAGGTATCCAGATGCGCCATAATAATGATCTGCTGCGGCGCTTTGCCTTCATGAGCGGCAATCACCGTACTTCCCGTCACGTTATGCCAGTTTTTGCGATTATCGCGGGCGGTATAAATATATCGGCTATTAAATGTCCGAATATCACTGCGATAACCCATTTGCTGAAACTGTTGCTGAATATAATCGGCAGATAACATTTCTGCGGGGGTTCCGGTCATGCGTCCCGGAAAGAAAGTGGCAATATGTCGTGCCTGGGTATTAGCAAAATCGCCAGGTTTAGGTGACGAGGCGTGTACGGGGAGAATAAAGCATACGCCGAGCGCCAGGGCAGCGGTACGGTGGCGCAATGCGGAAAACATAGTGAGTCCTTAAATACCATGCAAATTTTTTTACCACCATAGTATGAAACTGCCGCTGCGCTAAAACAATTTCAAATCTTCCTAAATGCCCGAAATCCGGAGCCTTAAGCACTTTTTGATATTAGCTTTGCCAAATCGTTATTCCGTTAAGGAACTACTCATTCTAATTGGTAATTTCATTCGTTCTCTTACGCTCCCTATAGTCGAAACATCTGATGGCAAGAAAATAGCGGTATTGTAAAGGAACGGTTATGGATCAAAAACGACTTACTCACCTGCGGCAACTGGAGGCGGAAAGTATCCACATTATTCGCGAGGTGGCGGCAGAATTTTCAAATCCGGTGATGCTCTACTCTATCGGTAAAGATTCCAGCGTCATGCTGCATCTGGCGCGCAAGGCGTTTTATCCAGGTACGCTGCCTTTCCCATTGCTGCATGTTGATACTGGCTGGAAATTCCGCGAGATGTATGAGTTCCGCGATCGCACAGCTAAAGCCTACGGCTGCGAACTGTTGGTACATAAAAATCCAGAAGGCGTGGCGATGGGGATTAATCCATTCGTGCACGGCAGCGCCAAACATACCGACATCATGAAAACTGAAGGCCTGAAACAGGCGCTGAACAAATACGGTTTTGATGCCGCCTTTGGTGGTGCACGCCGTGACGAAGAAAAATCCCGTGCTAAAGAGCGTATCTACTCTTTCCGTGACCGCTTTCATCGCTGGGATCCGAAAAATCAGCGTCCGGAGCTGTGGCATAACTACAACGGACAAATTAACAAAGGTGAAAGTATCCGCGTCTTTCCGCTCTCTAACTGGACTGAGCAGGATATCTGGCAATACATCTGGCTGGAAAATATCGACATTGTTCCGCTGTATCTCGCTGCTGAGCGTCCGGTTCTGGAACGTGACGGTATGTTGATGATGATTGATGACAACCGTATCGACCTGCAACCCGGCGAAGTGATTAAAAAACGGATGGTGCGTTTCCGCACGCTGGGCTGCTGGCCGCTGACCGGTGCGGTGGAGTCAAATGCGCAAACACTGCCGGAGATCATCGAAGAAATGCTGGTTTCCACCACCAGTGAACGTCAGGGCCGCGTGATTGACCGCGACCAGGCAGGATCTATGGAGCTGAAAAAACGTCAGGGGTATTTTTAAGATGAACACCGCACTTGCACAACAAATCGCCAATGAAGGCGGCGTCGAAGCCTGGATGATCGCGCAACAACATAAAAGCCTGCTGCGTTTTCTGACCTGTGGCAGCGTTGATGACGGCAAAAGTACCCTGATTGGTCGTTTGCTGCACGATACCCGCCAAATCTACGAAGATCAGCTCTCATCACTGCATAACGACAGTAAACGTCACGGCACTCAGGGCGAAAAACTGGATCTGGCATTGCTGGTGGATGGTCTGCAAGCCGAGCGCGAACAGGGCATCACTATCGATGTGGCATATCGCTATTTCTCCACCGAGAAGCGTAAATTTATTATCGCCGACACCCCAGGGCACGAGCAGTACACCCGCAATATGGCGACCGGCGCATCGACATGTGAGCTGGCGATCTTGCTGATCGACGCCCGAAAAGGCGTGCTCGATCAAACCCGTCGCCACAGTTTTATCTCCACGCTGTTGGGGATCAAACATCTGGTCGTGGCGATCAACAAAATGGATCTGGTGGATTACAGCGAAGAGACGTTCACCCGCATTCGTGAAGACTACCTGACTTTTGCGGAACAATTACCGGGCAATCTGGATATCCGCTTTGTGCCACTCTCCGCGCTGGAAGGCGATAACGTGGCTTCGCAAAGTGAAAGTATGCCGTGGTACAGCGGTTCGACATTGCTCGAAATGCTCGAAACCGTAGAGATCCAGCGAGTGGTGGATGCCCAGCCAATGCGCTTCCCGGTGCAGTACGTTAACCGCCCGAATCTTGATTTTCGTGGCTACGCCGGAACGCTGGCATCCGGTCGTGTGGAAGTCGGGCAACGAGTCAAAGTGTTGCCTTCGGGAGTGGAGTCAAACATTGCGCGGATCGTCACTTTTGATGGCGATCGCGAAGAAGCCTTTGCCGGAGAGGCGATCACTCTGGTGCTGACGGATGAGATCGACATCAGCCGTGGCGATCTGCTGCTGGCGGCAGACGAAGCATTACCGGCAGTGCAGAGCGCGTCGGTGGATGTGGTATGGATGGCGGAACAGCCGCTTTCCCCAGGGCAGAGTTACGACATCAAAATTGCCGGTAAGAAGACGCGTGCTCGTGTTGATGGCATTCGCTATCAGGTTGATATTAATAACCTTAACCAACATGAAGTTGAAAATTTACCGCTCAATGGCATTGGTCAGGTTGATCTCACCTTTGACGAGCCGTTGGTGTTAGATCGCTATCAGCAAAACCCTGTTACCGGTGGGCTGATTTTTATCGATCGCCTGAGCAACGTGACTGTTGGTGCCGGTATGGTGCATGAGCCGAAAAACGAGGCCGCCGTTGCGCCGTCGGAATTTAGCGCGTTCGAGCTGGAACTGAATGCGTTAGTGCGCCGCCATTTCCCTCACTGGGGCGCGCGCGATTTGCTGGGAGATAAATAATGGCGCTGCATGACGAAAACGTCGTCTGGCATAGCCATCCGGTCACTGTGCAACAACGCGAGCAACACCACGGTCATCGTGGTGTTGTGCTGTGGTTTACCGGTCTCTCCGGTTCCGGTAAATCAACGGTCGCCGGGGCGCTGGAGGAGGCGTTACATAAACTTGGTGTCAGTACGTATTTGCTGGACGGCGACAACGTTCGCCACGGTTTATGCAGCGATCTCGGTTTTAGCGATGCCGATCGTAAAGAAAATATCCGCCGCGTCGGTGAAGTGGCGAATTTAATGGTTGAAGCCGGACTGGTGGTGCTGACTGCGTTTATTTCACCACACCGCGCCGAACGCCAGATGGTTCGTGAACGTGTAGGAGAAGGGCGATTTATCGAAGTGTTTGTCGATACGCCGCTGGCGATTTGCGAAGCTCGCGATCCAAAAGGCTTATATAAGAAAGCGCGTGCCGGTGAACTGCGCAACTTTACCGGAATTGATTCGGTTTACGAAGCGCCTGAATCGGCAGAAATTCATCTCAATGGTGAACAATTAGTAACAAATTTGGTTCAGCAATTATTAGATCTACTGAGACAGAACGATATTATCAGATCCTGAGACACCACCGGGTTTCCATGCCCGGTTCGTCAAAGTAACAGGATCAGATATGCGTAATAGCCATAACATTACACTAACAAATAGCGAAAGCCTTACTGAGGATGAAGAAACCACATGGTCGCTGCCAGGCGCCGTGGTCGGTTTTGTCTCCTGGCTTTGTGCGCTGGCGATACCGATGTTGATTTATGGCTCTAACACGCTGTTCTTTTTTATCTATACCTGGCCTTTCTTTCTGGCGCTGATGCCCGTCGCGGTGGTGGTGGGTATTGCGCTGCATTCATTGATGGACGGAAAGCTACGCTACAGTATTGTTTTTACCCTGGTGACTGTAGGTATTATGTTTGGTGCACTGTTTATGTGGTTGTTGGGCTAATTTGTTCTTTCCCGTCTACTCTGTTCATAATTCAAACCGTAACCAATAATGAGATTATGTTCCGCACGCCCTGGGTATACGTAACAATGGACAAATGTGGTACATTTGCCCGCGTTGTCGCGGTATCCCCAACAGAGGATGTAGAGTCGTCTTCGGATGTATGGGATGAAGATGCCGTTTTTCAGGGGGCAGGATGGGTAAACTAACGCTGCTGTTGCTGGCTATTCTGGTCTGGCTACAGTATTCGCTGTGGTTCGGTAAGAACGGTATACATGACTATACCCGCGTCAATAATGATGTGGCGGCACAGCAAGCTACAAACGCGAAACTTAAAGCGCGAAACGATCAGCTTTTTGCCGAAATTGACGATCTCAATGGCGGTCAGGAGGCGCTCGAAGAACGAGCGCGTAATGAACTCAGCATGACCAGGCCGGGCGAAACTTTCTATCGTCTGGTGCCTGACGCGTCGAAACGCGCACAGTCTGCGGGGCAAAACAATCGATAAATCAGCCCAGGAATTAACATGGCAACCACTCATTTGGATGTTTGCGCCGTGGTTCCGGCGGCCGGATTTGGCCGCCGAATGCAAACGGAATGTCCTAAGCAATATCTCTCAATCGGTAATCAAACCATTCTTGAACACTCGGTACATGCGCTGCTGGCGCATCCCCGGGTGACACGTGTCGTCATTGCTATAAGCCCTGGCGATAGTCGTTTTGCACAACTTCCTCTGGCAAATCATCCGCAGATCACCGTTGTTGACGGTGGTGAAGAGCGTGCTAATTCCGTGCTGGCAGGTCTGAAAGCCGCTGGCGACGCGCAGTGGGTGTTGGTGCATGACGCCGCTCGCCCTTGCCTGCATCAGGATGACCTTGCGCGTCTGTTGGCGTTGAGCGAAACCAGTCGCACGGGGGGCATTCTCGCTGCGCCGGTGCGTGATACCATGAAACGTGCCGAACCGGGCAAAAATGCCATTGCTCATACTGTTGATCGCAACGGCCTATGGCACGCGTTGACGCCGCAATTTTTCCCTCGTGAGCTGTTATATGACTGCCTGACGCGTGCATTAAATGAAGGCGCTACCATTACCGATGAAGCCTCGGCGCTGGAATACTGCGGTTTTCATCCGCAGCTGGTCGAAGGCCGTGCGGATAACATTAAAGTCACGCGCCCGGAAGATTTGGCGCTTGCCGAATTTTACCTCACCCGAACCATCCATCAGGAGAATACATAATGCGAATTGGACACGGATTTGACGTACACGCCTTTGGCGGCGAAGGCCCAATTATCATTGGTGGTGTGCGCATCCCTTACGAAAAAGGGCTGCTGGCGCATTCTGATGGCGACGTGGCGCTCCATGCGTTGACCGATGCATTGCTTGGTGCAGCGGCGCTGGGGGATATCGGCAAACTGTTTCCGGATACCGATCCGGCATTTAAAGGAGCAGACAGCCGCGAGCTGCTGCGTGAAGCCTGGCGACGCATTCAGGCGAAGGGGTATACCCTCGGCAACGTCGATGTCACTATCATCGCTCAGGCACCGAAAATGCTGCCGCACATTCCACAAATGCGCGTGTTTATTGCCGAAGATCTCGGCTGCCATATGGATGATGTTAACGTGAAAGCCACTACTACGGAAAAACTTGGATTTACCGGACGTGGGGAAGGGATTGCCTGTGAAGCGGTGGCGCTACTCATTAAGGCAACAAAATGATTGAGTTTGATAATCTCACTTACCTCCACGGTAAACCGCAAGGCACCGGGCTGCTGAAAGCCAATCCGGAAGACTTTGTGGTGGTGGAAGATTTGGGCTTTGAGCCTGATGGTGAAGGTGAGCATATTCTGGTGCGCATTCTTAAAAACGGCTGCAATACCCGTTTTGTGGCTGACGCGCTGGCGAAATTCCTGAAAATTCATGCGCGTGAAGTCAGCTTCGCCGGGCAGAAAGACAAACATGCAGTGACGGAACAGTGGTTATGCGCTCGCGTTCCGGGCAAAGAGATGCCCGATCTGAGCGCGTTTCAACTGGAAGGTTGTCAGGTGCTGGAGTATGCGCGCCACAAGCGTAAACTGCGTTTAGGGGCGCTGAAAGGCAACGCCTTTACCCTGGTACTACGCGAAGTGAGCAATCGCGATGACGTTGAACAACGTCTGATCGATATTTGCGTAAAAGGTGTACCGAACTACTTTGGCGCGCAGCGTTTCGGTATTGGCGGTAGTAACTTGCAGGGCGCGCTGCGCTGGGCGCAAACCAATACTCCGGTACGCGATCGCAATAAACGCAGCTTTTGGTTGTCGGCAGCACGTAGTGCGTTGTTTAATCAGATTGTTGCTGAGCGCCTCAAAAAAGCAGAAGTTAATCAAGTTGTTGACGGCGATGCGCTACAATTAGCCGGGCGCGGCAGTTGGTTTGTTGCAACTCACGAAGAACTGGCGGAATTACAGCGTCGCGTCAACGATAAAGAGCTGATGATTACCGCAGCTTTGCCCGGTAGCGGCGAGTGGGGAACCCAACGTGAGGCGCTGGCATTCGAACAAGCGGCGATAGCCGACGAAACTGAATTACAAGTTTTGCTGCTGCGCGAAAAAGTTGAAGCCGCGCGCAGAGCGATGCTGTTATATCCGCAACAATTAAGCTGGAACTGGTGGGATGACGTCACCGTAGAAATCCGTTTCTGGCTTCCGGCGGGAAGTTTTGCGACCAGCGTTGTCAGGGAACTTATCAACACAACAGGTGATTATGCGCATATTGCTGAGTAATGATGACGGGGTACATGCACCCGGTATACAAACGCTGGCGAAAGCCTTGCGTGAGTTTGCTGACGTTCAGGTGGTTGCCCCCGATCGTAACCGCAGCGGCGCTTCAAATTCCCTGACGCTGGAATCCTCCCTGCGAACGTTTACCTTTGAAAATGGTGATATCGCTGTGCAAATGGGAACCCCGACCGACTGCGTCTATCTTGGCGTGAACGCACTAATGCGTCCACGTCCGGATATTGTGGTTTCGGGCATTAACGCCGGCCCCAATCTGGGGGATGATGTTATCTATTCCGGTACGGTAGCCGCCGCGATGGAAGGCCGTCATTTAGGTTTTCCGGCGCTGGCTGTCTCGCTTGATGGACATAAACATTATGACACTGCTGCGGCGGTAACGTGTTCCATTTTGCGCGCACTGTGTAAAGAGCCGCTGCGTACCGGGCGTATTCTCAATATTAACGTACCGGATTTACCACTGGAGCAGATTAAAGGTATCCGTGTCACTCGCTGCGGTACACGACATCCGGCAGATCAGGTGATCCCGCAGCAAGATCCGCGCGGCAATACGCTGTACTGGATTGGCCCACCGGGCGGTAAATGTGATGCCGGTCCGGGGACCGATTTTGCTGCGGTAGATGAGGGCTATGTCTCCATCACGCCGCTGCATGTGGATTTAACTGCGCATAGCGCGCAAGATGTGGTTTCAGACTGGTTAAACAGCGTGGGAGTTGGCACGCAATGGTAAGCAGACGCGTACAAGCACTTCTGGATCAATTACGTGCGCAAGGTATTCAGGATGAGCAGGTGCTGAATGCACTCGCCGCCGTGCCGCGTGAAAAATTCATTGATGAAGCGTTTGAACAAAAGGCCTGGGATAATATCGCGTTGCCGATAGGTCAGGGGCAGACAATTTCGCAGCCATATATGGTGGCGCGAATGACCGAATTACTTGAACTGACGCCGCAGTCGCGGGTGCTGGAAATCGGCACTGGTTCGGGATATCAAACGGCAATCCTGGCGCATCTTGTCCAGCATGTATGTTCGGTCGAACGGATTAAAGGCTTGCAGTGGCAGGCGCGACGTCGCCTGAAAAATCTTGATTTACATAATGTTTCAACCCGTCACGGCGATGGATGGCAAGGTTGGCAAGCACGTGCGCCGTTTGACGCTATCATTGTAACGGCGGCACCGCCCGAAATTCCTACTGCGCTAATGACGCAACTGGATGAAGGCGGGATTCTCGTCTTGCCGGTCGGGGAAGAGCACCAGTATTTGAAACGGGTGCGTCGTCGTGGGGGCGAATTTATTATCGATACCGTAGAGGCCGTGCGCTTTGTCCCCTTAGTGAAGGGGGAGCTGGCTTGAATTGCGAGGAAATACCCGGAATTTTCCTGGTTATTTTGCAGCAAGTCAGCGTATCGTGAACATCTTTTCCAGTGTTCAGTAGGGTGCCTTGCACGGTAATTATGTCACTGGTTATTAATCAATTTTTTCCTGGGGGATAAATGAGCGCGGGAAGCCCAAAATTCACCGTTCGCCGTATTGCGGCTTTGTCACTGGTTTCGCTATGGCTGGCTGGCTGTTCTGACACATCGAATCCACCGGCACCAGTTAGTTCCGTTAATGGCAATGCGCCGGCAAATACCAATTCAGGTATGTTGATTACGCCACCGCCGAAAATGGGGACGACGTCTACAACGCAGCAACCGCAAATTCAGCCGGTACAGCAGCCACAAATTCAGTCTACACAACAACCACAAATCCAACCGGTACAGCCTGTCGCTCAGCAACCGGTGCAAATGGAAAATGGGCGTATCGTCTACAACCGCCAGTACGGGAATATTCCGAAAGGCAGTTATAGCGGCAGTACCTATACCGTGAAAAAAGGCGACACACTTTTCTATATCGCCTGGATCACCGGCAACGATTTCCGTGACCTCGCTCAGCGCAATAATATTCAGGCACCATACGCGTTGAACGTCGGTCAGACCTTGCAGGTTGGCAACGCCTCCGGTACGCCGATTACTGGCGGAAATGCCATTACCCAGGCGGATGCAGCAGAGCAAGGAGTTGTGATCAAGCCTGCACAAAATTCCACCGTTGCTGTTGCGTCGCAACCGACAATTACGTATTCTGAGTCTTCGGGTGAACAGAGTGCTAACAAAATGTTGCCGAACAACAAGCCAACTGCGACCACGGTCACAGCGCCTGTAACGGTGCCAACAGCAAGCACAACCGAGCCGACTGTCAGCAGTACATCAACCAGCACGCCTATCTCCACCTGGCGCTGGCCAACTGAGGGCAAAGTGATTGAAACCTTTGGCGCTTCTGAGGGGGGCAATAAGGGGATTGATATCGCAGGTAGCAAAGGACAGGCAATTACCGCGACCGCAGATGGCCGCGTTGTTTATGCCGGTAATGCGCTGCGCGGTTACGGTAATCTGATTATCATCAAACATAATGATGATTACCTGAGTGCCTACGCCCATAACGACACAATGCTGGTCCGGGAACAACAAGAAGTGAAGGCGGGGCAAAAAATAGCAACCATGGGTAGCACCGGAACCAGTTCAACACGCTTGCATTTTGAAATTCGTTACAAGGGGAAATCCGTAAACCCGCTGCGTTATTTGCCGCAGCGATAATTCGGCGGAACCAGGCTGTTGCTTGAGCGTTCCGTCAAGGGATCACGGGTAGGAGCCACCTTATGAGTCAGAATACGCTGAAAGTTCATGATTTAAATGAAGATGCGGAATTTGATGAGAACGGAGTTGAGGTTTTTGACGAAAAGGCCTTAGTAGAAGAGGAACCCAGTGATAACGATTTGGCCGAAGAGGAACTGTTATCGCAGGGTGCCACACAGCGTGTGTTGGACGCGACTCAGCTTTACCTTGGTGAGATTGGTTATTCGCCACTGTTAACGGCCGAAGAAGAAGTTTATTTTGCGCGTCGCGCACTGCGTGGAGATGTTGCCTCCCGCCGCCGGATGATTGAGAGTAACTTACGTCTGGTGGTAAAAATTGCCCGCCGTTATGGCAATCGTGGTCTGGCTTTGCTGGATCTTATCGAAGAGGGCAACCTGGGGCTTATCCGCGCGGTTGAGAAGTTTGACCCGGAACGTGGTTTCCGCTTCTCAACATACGCAACCTGGTGGATTCGCCAGACGATCGAACGGGCGATTATGAACCAAACCCGTACTATTCGTTTGCCGATTCACATCGTAAAGGAGCTGAACGTTTACCTGCGAACCGCACGTGAGTTGTCCCATAAACTGGACCACGAACCGAGTGCGGAAGAGATCGCAGAGCAACTGGATAAGCCAGTTGATGACGTCAGCCGTATGCTTCGTCTTAACGAGCGCATTACCTCGGTAGACACCCCTCTGGGCGGTGATTCCGAAAAAGCGTTGCTGGACATTCTGGCCGATGAAAAAGAGAACGGTCCGGAAGACACCACGCAAGATGACGATATGAAGCAGAGCATCGTCAAATGGCTGTTCGAGCTGAACGCCAAACAGCGTGAAGTGCTGGCACGTCGATTCGGTTTGCTGGGGTACGAAGCGGCAACACTGGAAGATGTAGGTCGTGAAATTGGCCTCACTCGTGAACGTGTTCGCCAGATTCAGGTTGAAGGCCTGCGCCGTCTGCGTGAGATTTTGCAGACTCAGGGGCTGAATATCGAGGCGCTGTTCCGCGAATAAGCAAGCATCTGTCAGAAAGGCCAGTCTCAAGTGAGGCTGGCCTTTTTCTTTTGTATGATCCGTCCTGAATAGCGTTGATGGTGACGCCGACTTCTGACAGTAAACTGGTGTGCGAAACCCGATGTCTTTATGAAGAAATTCATGACCGATATTGGCAATAGCGGATCTGAACCAGAGATGATCCTTATCCTGACTGGATTAATTATTTAATTTTATAAAACGATAACCGTCCGCTTTTCGGCGATCCGGTATCAATATAAATCTGGTTAGCGAATGTCTGAATGTTATCAAACATCATATGTCCAAATATAAAATAATCAGCACCGTTTATTTTTTGTAACTCGCCATTAAGCGACTTCTGCACGCGATCAACAGGCCAGAGTAATTTGCTTTCCGCGATTTCTTTGCCAAAGTGATATTCATTACCCGGATAATCTGCATGTGTGATGACATATTTTATAAAATCGTTACTCAATTCGATAATATGCGGGAGATGATGAAATCTCAGTAACAGATCTATTGCTTCTTTTTTCTCTGAATCATTTAAATCAAAGAACCAGTCACCGCCGCTGGCTAACCACATATTGCCATCACCAGTCGCGAATGCATCAAGTGCCATCGCTTCATGGTTACCTTTCACGGAGGTAAACCAGGGCTGATTTAACAGGCGTAGCACATTAAGACTCTCCGACCCACGATCAATATTATCGCCTGTGGAAATAAGTAAGTCTGTTTCGTGACAAAAATATAATTCATGCAAACGGGATTGTAATAATTGATAGTCACCATGAATATCACCAACAGCCCATATATGGCGATAGTGATGAGTATCAATTTTTTGATAGCGTGTTGATGGCATGATTTTACCCTGTAAAATAATCTCTACTATTATACAGGGTATTTTTATTAGATTCGTCAGTTGTCGTTAATATTCCCGATAGTAAAAGGCTATCGGGAATTATTTTTACACCAGACTCTTCAAGCGATAAATCCACTCCAGCGCCTGACGCGGAGTCAGTGAATCTGGATCGAGGTTTTCCAGTGCTTCGATCGCTGGCGAGGTTTCTTCCGGCACAGAAAGTAGCGACATTTGCGTACCATCTACCTGTGTAGCGGCAGCATTCGGCGAAATGCTTTCCAGCTCACGCAGTTTCTGTCGCGCACGTTTGATCACCTCTTTCGGTACACCTGCCAGCGCAGCAACCGCCAGACCGTAGCTCTTACTCGCCGCGCCGTCCTGTACGCTGTGCATAAAGGCGATAGTGTCTCCGTGCTCCAGCGCATCGAGATGCACGTTGGCGACGCCTTCCATTTTCTCCGGCAGTTGAGTCAGCTCGAAGTAATGGGTAGCAAACAGCGTCAACGCTTTAATTTTATTCGCCAGATTTTCGGCACATGCCCACGCCAGCGACAGGCCATCGTAAGTCGACGTTCCGCGCCCAATCTCATCCATCAATACCAGACTGTACTCGGTGGCGTTATGCAGAATATTAGCGGTTTCGGTCATCTCCACCATAAAGGTTGAACGTCCGGAAGCCAGATCATCCGCTGCGCCAACACGGGTGAAGATGCGATCGATCGGCCCAATCTCGACTTTTTGTGCCGGTACGTAACTGCCAATATACGCCATCAGCGCAATCAACGCGGTCTGGCGCATATAGGTACTTTTACCGCCCATGTTCGGACCGGTGATGATCAACATCCGTCGCTGCGGTGACAGGTTCAGCGGGTTAGCGATAAACGGCTCATTCAGCACCTGTTCAACCACCGGATGGCGACCTTCGGTAATACGAATGCCGGGTTTATCGATAAAGGTCGGGCAGGTGTAGTTCAGGGTATATGCGCGTTCTGCCAGATTTACCAGCACGTCCAGTTCTGCCAGCGCGCTCGCACTCTGTTGTAACGCTTCCAGATGCGGCAGTAGCAGGTCGAACAACTCTTCATAAAGCTGTTTTTCCAGCGTCAGTGCTTTACCTTTTGAAGTCAGTACCTT
The DNA here is from genome assembly GCF_916618735.1 of Escherichia sp. Marseille-Q3837. Classification (NCBI taxonomy): domain Bacteria; kingdom Pseudomonadati; phylum Pseudomonadota; class Gammaproteobacteria; order Enterobacterales; family Enterobacteriaceae; genus Escherichia; species Escherichia sp. Marseille-Q3837. Next base: position 2,008,743 of record NZ_CAKAKC010000001.1, read on the forward strand.
GTCTTCGTACTCTTTCAGCTCCGGAATAATGTAACGTTCGGCGTTTTTCAGTGTCTGGCGGCGCATATAGTTAATTGGCGCCAGATGACTTTGCCCACGGCTGATTTGAATGTAGTAGCCGTGCACCGCATTAAAGCCGACTTTCAGAGTGTCCAGACCGGTACGTTCACGTTCGCGGATTTCCAGACGCTCCAGATAATCGGTCGCACCGTCAGCCAGCGCACGCCACTCATCCAGCTCTTCGTTATAGCCTGGAGCGATGACGCCACCGTCGCGCACCAGCACCGGTGGCGTGTCGATGATTGCTCGCTCCAGCAGGTCGCGCAGTTCGGCAAATTCGCCCATTTTTTCACGCAGCGCCTGTACTGGTGCACTATCGACATTTTCTAGCTGTGCACGCAGTTCCGGCAGTTGCTGGAAGGCATGACGCATACGAGCAAGGTCGCGCGGGCGAGCGGTACGCAACGCCAGGCGTGCCAGAATACGCTCCAGATCGCCGACCTGCCGGAGTACCGGCTGTAACTCGGTGGTGAAATCCTGCAATGCGCCAATAGTTTGCTGACGCTCAAGCAACACACGGGTGTCGCGCACCGGCATATGCAGCCAGCGTTTCAGCATACGGCTACCCATCGGCGTGACGGTGCAATCGAGCACGGAAGCCAATGTATTTTCCGCGCCGCCCGCCAGATTCTGGGTAATTTCCAGGTTACGACGCGTCGCAGCATCCATAATGATGCTGTCCTGCTCACGTTCCATAGTGATAGAGCGAATATGCGGCAGGGTCGTGCGTTGGGTATCTTTCGCATACTGTAACAGACAACCGGCAGCACAAAGCCCACGAGGCGCGTTCTCGACGCCAAAACCGACCAGATCGCGGGTGCCAAATTGCAGGTTCAACTGCTGGCGCGCGGTGTCGATTTCAAACTCCCACAGCGGGCGACGACGCAGGCCGCGACGACCTTCAATCAACGACATCTCGGCGAAATCTTCTGCATACAACAGTTCCGCCGGATTGGTGCGTTGCAGCTCTGCCGCCATCGTTTCGCGGTCAGCCGGTTCGCTCAGGCGAAAACGGCCGGAGCTGATATCCAGCGTCGCATAACCGAAACCTTTGCTGTCCTGCCAGATAGCTGCCAGCAGATTGTCCTGACGCTCCTGTAGCAGGGCTTCATCGCTGATCGTGCCCGGCGTGACGATACGGACAACTTTGCGCTCAACCGGCCCTTTGCTGGTAGCCGGATCGCCGATTTGTTCACAAATCGCAACCGACTCACCTTGATTCACCAGTTTGGCGAGATAGTTTTCCACTGCATGGTAGGGAATACCCGCCATCGGGATCGGCTCGCCCGCAGATGCGCCGCGTTTAGTCAGTGAAATATCCAGCAGCTGCGATGCTCGTTTTGCGTCGTCATAAAACAGCTCGTAAAAGTCACCCATCCGGTAGAACAGCAGGATCTCAGGATGCTGGGCTTTCAGCTTGAGGTACTGCTGCATCATCGGAGTATGGGCGTCGAAATTTTCTATTACACTCATGGAGTTAGATCCGGTTCCCTGATGTTAAATGTAGTGTGATGGTTTTTATTTTCGTTGTAATCACATAAGGCGCACATGATACCGGAGTTAATCATTTCAGGGGAAGACACGAAAGGTGAGTTCTTGATGTCGGTTCCGGGAAAAATGCTGCTTTGCAGCGTTTGCTTGTTGGCTGTGGAAAAGGGGCGCAACATTGTCTGGTTGAAGAAACCTTCTCCTTCAGAGCCATAGTCCCCTTTACATTTAAGTTGTAATATAAATGCACCTTAAGAGTGTGGAGGCAGCATGTCCGGTAAGCGTATCTCTCGTGAAAAACTGACGATTAAAAGAATGATCGATCTTTATCAAGCGCAATGCCCGCAGGCGTCAGCGGAGCCGGGGCATTACGATGCGCTGTTTGCTTACGCGCAAAAGCGGCTGGATAAATGTGTGTTCGGCGAAGAGAAACCAGCCTGTAAGCAGTGTCCGGTTCACTGTTATCAGCCAGCAAAGCGTGAGGAGATGAAACAGATTATGCGTTGGGCGGGGCCGCGAATGCTGTGGCGTCATCCGATCTTAACCGTGCGTCATCTGATTGATGATAAGCGTCCGGTGCCGGAATTGCCGGAAAAGTATCGCCCGAAGAAACCACGTGAATAGCGTGCCGGATAGATCTTCCTGTCCGGCACTCCAGACGATTAAACCAACGCCGCTTTATCAATTCCCAGCCGCTTCATCCGTGACAGCAGGGTGGTGCGTTTTAACCCCAGACGTTGCGCAGCGCCTTTCGGACCCGCGACTACGCCGTTCGTCTCTTTTAATACGCGAACAATCAGTTGATATTCATCTTCGCCTTCCTGAGCGACGACCGTTGCAGCAGGCGGCGTTTCGGGTTCTGGCAGTGAGATATCGGGTAAAGAGAGTTGTAGAACATTACCGCGAGTCAGCAGTACCGCACGCTCAATAACATTTTCCAGTTCGCGCACGTTACCCGGCCATTCCATGTTGCTCAATATGCGCAGTGTCTCGGCAGGAATGCTGTCGATATTGCGCCCCAGTCGGCGGGCAATTTTGAAGGTAAAGGCTTTCGCCAGCAGCGGAATATCTTCCGGGCGCTCGCGTAACGGCGGCAGGTGGATCGGGAAGACGTTCAGGCGGTAATAGAGATCGCTACGGAACTCGCGGTCGGCGACCATTTTTTTCAGATCGCGATTAGTTGCGGCGATTAAACGCACGTCTGTCTGAATGATTTTGTTGCTGCCGAGGCGTTCAAACTCCTGCTCCTGCAATACGCGCAGCAACTTTGGCTGTAACTCCAGTGGCATATCGCCCACTTCATCGAGGAACAGCGAACTTTTATCCGCCAGTTCAAAACGACCGATGCGCTGGGCGCTGGCACCGGTAAAGGCACCACGTTCATGACCAAACAGATCGCTTTCCAGTAATCCGGCAGGCATGGCGGCGCAGTTCATTTTCACCATGCGACGATTATTACGCCCACTGAGATTATGGATTGCGCGGGCAATCAGCTCTTTACCCGTGCCAGTTTCACCGAGGATCAGAACGGTACTGTCGCTTTGCGCCACCATTTCAACTTGTTTAAGCACGCTGTACATGGCTTCGCTGCGACCAATAATCTCGCCAAATTCACTATCCACTTTGTTGAGTTGTTCCGTCAGGGCAAGGTTTTCATCAACCAGCCGCTCTTTCAGACGGTGGATTTCCTGGTAGGCGAGGGCATTATCCACGGCGATTGCCACTCGTTCGGCAATCTGGCGCAGCAAACTCAGGTTGGTGGTGGTAAATGTTTTCTCTTCGCACTGTGCCAGTTTCAGCACGCCCAGCATGGTATTGCCAGACATCAACGGCAGCAGGCACAGCGTCTGGATCTGGTTGCCCCAGGTATCGAACAACATGCGTTCGTAGGGGGCTAAATCATCCCGCTCGTGGAGATTAATCAGCAGCATCTCTTTGCTTTTAAATACGCGCTCGGTGAGGGTTCCGGCCTCATCAACTTCACTCTGTTCGTGAGTGGGATGCTGTTTATCGAGATAGTGAGTGGAGTAGACGTTGAGTTTGTTTTTGCGGTGGCTGCGTAAGACGATGCTGATATCGTCAATGTCGAAGTAGTAGTGGATCTCTTTCGCCACTTCGCTGACCAGTTCGTCCATGTCCAGGCGGGAGAGTACCGCATTGGTGATGGCAACCAGAATGCGGAAGTTATCCCGTTCCCGACATAACAGTTCGTAGTCGACATTGTTGATGATGCGACTCTGAATTTGCTCGGTGACAACAGAAACAATCTGCGTAAAGGTTTGCAGGCGATTGAACTCTTTTTCGCTCCACGGGCGATCGTCATAACGAATAAATTCACAGCCGCCAAAAATATGTCCTTCCGCTGCCTGTGGCATCAGGCAATAGTGACCAAATTTAGGGTATAGCCCGCTTGTGGCCAGTTGTGGCCAGGTTTCACAAAATTCTTCGTAGCTGCAATGCAGCGTATCAGGACGTGACAAAATGCTGCGCACCGGCCCATGTGCCAGAACGGTTTCGTCTTCGTATTTTATAGGGGGTTCTTTGTCACGCGACGCGTAATAAGTCGCACGTTGAGTCTGCGCTTGCCACAACACAATCGCCGCGTTGTCGGCGAGCGCAGAACGCTTTACCAGTTGCGAAAGAGCCTCACACAGCGAGGCCAGATCGGGCTGCTGCAATAGTGTCCGAGTGATGTCGAACAACCCTTGTTGCCCGAGATCACTCATCGGTGTATACGACATGTTGTTCTTCCAGGAAAGCACCGCTAAGCGGTGCAAAAGGTAAATGACAAATTATAGGAGCTTTAGGTTTTTATTAGCATATACGAGGCAGCGGTTCGGCGTGAGGTAGATCGAGAGTTCGTTTCACACCATAAAGCCCTGCGAGACGAACACCTTTACGTTCCACCACTTCGCCAATTAACGCCGCATCCTGTCCTAGTGGATGGGAATGCAGCGCCGCCAACACTTGCTCAGCCGCGTTACGCTCTACGGCAATCACCAGCTTACCTTCGTTGGCAAAGTTGAGGGCGTCCAGCCCCAGCAGCTCACAAACGCCGCGCACGGCAGGTTTAACCGGTAGCGCAGCTTCTGAAAGTTCAATGCCGCAACCGCAGGCTGCCGCAAACTCATGAACCACCGCATTCACCCCACCACGGGTGGCATCGCGCAGCGCCTTCACGCCGGGAATGTCTCGCAGCGTCTGAATCAGCGGCGTCAGCACCGCGCAGTCGCTGACCAGTTCGCCATCCAGCCCCAATTGTTCGCGCAAGTTAAGGATAGTCGCACCGTGGTCGCCGAGCGTACCGCTAACCAGCAATACATCGCCGGCGGTCAGGGTTTGTGCACCCCAGTGAATATTTGCCGGGATCGCGCCCATGCCTGCGGTGTTGATAAACAGTTTATCTGCCGCCCCACGCTGCACCACTTTGGTATCGCCGGTGACAATAGCAATGCCAGCCGCACGGGCAGTTTCAGCCATGCTGGTGACCACGGCTTTCAGCGTCTCCATCGGCAATCCTTCTTCAAGGATAAATCCACAGGAGAGATAGCGTGGAATTGCGCCGCTGACCGCCACGTCATTCGCCGTGCCGCAAATCGCCAGCTTGCCAATATTGCCACCAGGAAAGAACAGCGGGTCAATGACGTAACTGTCGGTGGAAAAGGCCAGACGGTCGCCTTCCGCCACCAGTTGTGCCAGGTCAAGACGCGCCTGATCTTCCTGCTCTGCCAGCCACGGATTCGCAAAGGCTTCCATAAACAGGCTGTTGATTAATTGCTGCATCGCCTGGCCGCCGCTGCCGTGGGCGAGTTGGATATTATTCACGCTTCACTCTCCTGCTGACGATACTGATACCACGCGGCGCACGCTCCTTCAGAGGAGACCATCAGCGCGCCGAATGCGGTTTGAGGATTACAGGTGTTACCAAACAGCGGGCATTGATGCGGCTTACATTTGCCCGTCAATACTTCGCCACAGCGCGCGCGTGGGTCATCGCAAACCTGCTGCGGTGCCGGGCGGAAATGCGCTTCAGCGTCAAATCGCTGATAATCCGGCGTCAGATGCACGCCTGAGGATTCGATCACCCCAAGGCCACGCCATTCGCTGTCGCCGTTGACGCAGAACACGTCGGCTATCGCCTGTTGCGCCAGCAAATTACCCGCATCTGGCACCACTCGCCGGTACTGATTCTCTACTTTGCTGTGGGCCGCTATTTTCTGCTCTACCAGCATCACCACGCCTTGTAGTAGATCAAGTGGTTCGAAACCAGCGACCACCAGCGGACGATTAAAATCGCTGGCGATAAAATTATAGGCATCGGTGCCGATAACCATACTGACGTGGCCCGGCGCGAGGAACGCATCAATGCCATTGTCCGGTTGTTCCAGCAAACTGCGCAGCGTGGGGATAAGCGTAATGTGCTGGCAGAAGAAGTAAAAGTTCTGCACATCGTGGGCTTTTGCCTGTTGCAGGGTGATGGCGGTGGTCGGCATGGTGGTTTCAAACCCTAAGCCGAAGAACACCACTTTGCGGGTTGGGTTCTCCTGCGCCAGTTTCAACGCATCCATTGGCGAGTAAACGATGCGCACATCGGCACCGCGCGCTTTTGCCTGCAACAGTGACCCCTGTTTTCCAGGTACGCGCATGGCGTCGCCAAAGGTACAGAAAATCACTTCCGGATGGCTGGCAATCTCCACGCAGGTGTCGATTCTGCCCATCGGCAGTACACACACCGGGCAGCCCGGACCGTGGATAAACTCAACGTTTTCCGGCAGCAACTGGTCAAGGCCGAATTTAAAAATGGCGTGGGTATGACCGCCGCACACTTCCATAATTCGCAGAGGACGTTCGGCGGTGTAAGAGAGATGTGAAGCACGTTCGCGCAGATGCTCAATTAACTGCATCACCTGTTCCGGCGCGCGATATTCATCAACAAAACGCATTATTTTTCCTCGCCATACAACAGCGCGCCGACATCCGGCTCAACGTCAAACATATTTTGTAATGCGTCGAGGGTGTCGCGCGCTTCGGCTTCATTAATTACGCTCATGGCAAAGCCAACGTGAACCAGTACCCACTGGCCCACGCGCGGCTGACCGTTTTCATCGCAGCTGCCGACTAACGTTAAATCGACATCGCGCTGAATGCCGCAGACGTCGACTTTCGCCTGGTTGCCGTCAATGGTGCGAATCTGGCCGGGAACGCCTATGCACATCGCTGTGTCTCCAGCCAGTTCAGCCACTGGTCCATCCCTTCGCCGCTGGTGGCGGAAATGAGGATGATTTCAATTTCTGGATTGACTTCGCGGGCGCAGGCGATGCATTTCTCAACGTCGAAATTGAGATACGGCAGCAGGTCAACTTTGTTGAGCAGCATCAGCGAGGCGGCGGCAAACATATGCGGATATTTCAGCGGTTTGTCTTCGCCTTCGGTAACGGAAAGCACCGCAACTTTATGTTTTTCACCCAGATCGAAGCTGGCCGGGCATACGAGGTTGCCGACGTTTTCGATAAACAGAATACCGTTATCGTCCAGTGGCAGACGCGGCGCGGCGTCGGCGATCATCTGTGCGTCAAGATGGCAACCTTTACCGGTGTTCACCTGAATCGCTGGCGTGCCGGTAGCGCGAATACGTGCGGCATCGTTCACGGTTTGCTGGTCGCCTTCAATCACCGCGCACGGAACGCTGTCTTTCAGGCGCATTAAGGTTTCCGTCAGCAGCGTGGTTTTACCGGAACCGGGGCTGGATACCAGGTTGAGCACCAGTTGATTACGGGCAGCAAAACGCGCGCGGTTACGTTCAGCCAGGCGATTATTTTTGTCCAGCACGTCAATTTCGACTTCCAGCATCCGGCGCTGGCTCATGCCCGGCGCGTGTGTGCCTGCTTCGCCATGACCGTAATGCAGGTCGCCCTCTTCGGTCTGGCTGGGGGTAAATTCAGGCGCTTTAATGCCGGTGATTTTCATCTTCGGGCGTGCAGCCGGGGCAAAAGGCGCGCTACGAAACGCGGAATGAGGGTTATGTTCATCACCCTCGATATACAGGTTGCCTTCACCGCAACCGCATGTTGTACACATCGCTCACTCCTGGTCTATTTCTATCCGCCGAATCTGTAAACCGTCGTCTGCCACAATGCGCAGCATGTCGCCATGACACTGTGGGCAGCGGCGGACGCGCTGGGTCAGTAGCGTCACATACTGTTGGCATGTTTCACACCAGCATTCGGCCTCTTGTTCTTCGAGGTGCAGTTTACAACCTTCCGCCACGCTGCCACGGCAAACCAGATCAAAACAAAAGGCAAGAGAGCTGGTTTCGACACAAGAAAATGCGCCAATTTTGAGCCAGACCCCAGTTACGCGTTTTGCACCGTGCTTTGCGGCCTGTTGTTCAATCAATTCCAGTGCCCGTTGGCAGAGGGTTATTTCGTGCATATCGCCTCCCATTAACTATTGCCAGCTATAAGCAATAATTGTGCCAGTGTTGACTATCCCTGCGGTGAATAATGTCGATGATGTCGAAATGACACGTCGACACGGCGTCGAAATTCAGCGGAATCATAAAAATCACCTAAATATCAATGAATTAAAAATTGGCACAGAAAATGCTTAAGGGCAGGCATCTCTGTTAAACGGGTAACCTGACAATGACTATTTGGGAAATAAGCGAGAAAGCCGATTACATCGCACAGCGGCATCGTCGCCTACAGGACCAGTGGCATATCTATTGCAATTCGCTGGTTCAGGGGATCACGTTATCAAAAGCGCGTTTGCATCACGCGATGAGCTGCGCGCCAGATAAAGAACTCTGTTTCGTTCTTTTTGAACATTTTCGCATTTACGTCACCCTGGCGGATGGCTTTAACAGCCATACCATCGAGTATTACGTCGAAACGAAAGATGGCGAAGACAAACAGCGGATTGCACTGGCTCAGTTGAGCAGTGACGGCATGATTGATGGCAAGGTCAACATCCGTAATCGCGAACAAGTGCTGGAACACTATCTCGAAAAAATCGCCGGCGTTTACGACAGCTTATACACCGCCATTGAAAACAATACCCCGGTGAATTTAAGCCAACTGGTAGAGGGACAAAGCTCGGCAGCATGAGCTGAGGCTTTGCCCGTTTTGCAGGCGTCATGCCTGTTTGGGGATGGGCGTGTCGATGAGTGTCGAAAATGACATTTCATCGGCATGTTTTCGTCAAAAATGACAATCACCTGAGGAATGCCTGGTGAATCGTTTTGTAATTGCTGACTCCACGCTCTGTATCGGCTGCCACACCTGTGAGGCCGCCTGTTCAGAGACGCATCGCCAGCACGGCCTGCAATCCATGCCGCGCCTGCGAGTGATGCTAAATGAAAAAGAATCTGCACCGCAGCTCTGTCACCACTGTGAAGATGCGCCCTGTGCGGTGGTCTGCCCAGTTAATGCCATCACCCGCGTTGATGGTGCCGTGCAGTTGAATGAAAGTCTGTGCGTAAGCTGCAAACTTTGCGGCATCGCCTGCCCGTTTGGCGCAATTGAATTTTCCGGCAGCCGTCCGCTGGATATTCCGGCAAATGCCAATACCCCGAAAGCGCCACCGGCACCGCCTGCTCCGGCGCGTGTCAGCACATTGCTTGACTGGGTGCCGGGCATTCGCGCGATCGCCGTCAAATGTGATCTTTGTAGCTTTGATGAACAAGGTCCAGCTTGCGTGCGGATGTGCCCAACCAAAGCTCTGCATCTGGTGGATAACACCGATATCGCCCGCGTCAGCAAACGTAAGCGTGAGCTGACTTTTAATACGGACTTTGGCGATCTCACCTTGTTTCAGCAGGCTCAAAGTGGAGAGGCTAAATGAGCGCAATTTCCCTGATCAACAGCGGCGTGGCGTGGTTTGTTGCCGCCGCTGTTCTGGCATTTCTCTTTTCTTTTCATAAGGCGCTGAGTGGCTGGATAGCCGGGATTGGCGGCGCGGTTGGTAGCGTGTACACAGCAGCAGCAGGTTTCACCGTGCTGACGGGGGCGGTCGGCGTGAGCGGTACGCTGTCACTGGTAAGCTACGATGTGCAAATCTCTCCGCTTAACGCGATTTGGTTGATAACCCTCGGCCTGTGCGGCCTGTTTGTCAGCCTCTACAACATTGACTGGCATCGCCACGCGCAGGTGAAATGCAACGGTTTGCAGATCAATATGCTGATGGTTGCCGCCGTGTGCGCCGTCATTGCCAGCAATCTGGGCATGTTCGTGGTAATGGCCGAAATCATGGCTCTGTGCGCGGTGTTTCTCACCAGCAACAGCAAAGAGGGCAAACTGTGGTTTGCGCTGGGGCGTCTTGGCACTCTGCTGCTGGCGATTGCCTGCTGGCTGGTCTGGCAACGTTACGGCACGCTGGATCTGCGCCTGCTGGATATGCGCGTGCAACAGCTGCCGCTCGGTTCCGATATCTGGCTGCTCGGCGTGATTGGCTTTGGCCTGCTGGCCGGGATTATCCCGCTGCACGGCTGGGTGCCGCAGGCTCATGCTAACGCTTCTGCGCCTGCTGCCGCGCTGTTTTCCACGGTGGTAATGAAAATCGGCCTGCTGGGCATTTTAACCCTGTCTCTGCTGGGCGGTAACGCGCCGCTGTGGTGGGGAATTGCGCTGCTGGTGCTCGGCATGATCACCGCGTTCGTCGGTGGTTTGTATGCGCTGATGGAGCACAACATCCAGCGTCTGCTGGCTTACCACACACTGGAAAATATCGGCATCATCCTGCTGGGGCTGGGGGCTGGCGTAACGGGTATCGCGCTCGAACAACCGACGCTGATTGCTCTTGGCCTGGTCGGTGGCCTGTACCATCTGCTTAATCATAGCCTGTTCAAAAGCGTACTGTTCCTTGGGGCGGGTAGCGTCTGGTTCCGTACTGGTCATCGCGATATCGAAAAACTCGGCGGCATTGGCAAGAAAATGCCGGTTATCTCCATCGCCATGTTAGTCGGGCTGATGGCAATGGCTGCGCTGCCGCCGTTGAACGGTTTTGCCGGTGAATGGGTTATCTATCAATCCTTCTTCAAACTGAGCAATAGCGGAACGTTCGTTGCCCGTCTGCTGGGGCCGCTGCTCGCCGTGGGGCTGGCAATTACCGGTGCGCTGGCGGTGATGTGTATGGCGAAAGTCTATGGCGTTACGTTCCTTGGCGCGCCGCGTACCAAAGAAGCCGAAAACGCCACCTGTGCGCCGCTCCTGATGAGCGTAAGCGTAGTGGCACTGGCGATTTGCTGCGTGATTGGCGGTGTTGCTGCGCCGTGGCTGCTGCCGATGCTGTCAGCAGCTGTACCTCTGCCGCTGGAGCCTGCTAACACCACCGTTTCTCAACCAATGATCACGTTGCTGCTGATTGCCTGCCCGCTGCTGCCATTCATCATTATGGCGATTTGCAAAGGCGACCGTCTGCCGTCACGTTCCCGTGGCGCAGCCTGGGTGTGCGGCTACGACCACGAAAAATCAATGGTGATTACCGCTCACGGTTTTGCCATGCCGGTTAAACAGGCGTTTGCGCCGGTGCTGAAACTGCGCAAATGGCTGAATCCGGTGTCGCTGGTGCCGGGCTGGCAGTGCGAAGGTAGTGCATTGCTGTTCCGCCGGATGGCGCTGGTTGAACTGGCGGTGCTGGTGGTGATTATTGTTTCACGAGGAGCCTGAGAATGAGTGTTTTATATCCGTTAATTCAGGCGCTGGTGTTATTTGCCGTTGCGCCGCTGCTCTCCGGTATAACCCGCGTGGCGCGCGCCCGTCTGCATAACCGTCGCGGGCCGGGCGTATTGCAGGAATATCGCGACATTATCAAACTGCTGGGGCGTCAGAGTGTTGGCCCGGATGCCTCCGGCTGGGTGTTCCGCCTGACGCCGTATGTGATGGTGGGCGTCATGCTGACTATCGCTACCGCGCTGCCGGTGGTGACCGTCGGTTCTCCGCTGCCGCAACTGGGCGATTTGATCACCTTACTGTATCTCTTCGCCATCGCGCGTTTCTTCTTTGCCATTTCCGGTCTGGATACCGGTAGCCCGTTTACCGCTATCGGCGCGAGCCGTGAAGCGATGCTCGGTGTGCTGGTCGAACCGATGCTGCTGCTTGGTCTGTGGGTTGCCGCACAGGTTGCCGGTTCCACCAACATCAGCAACATCACCGACACCGTTTATCACTGGCCTCTGAGCCAGAGCATCCCGCTGGTGCTGGCGCTTTGTGCCTGTGCGTTCGCCACTTTTATCGAAATGGGCAAACTGCCGTTCGACCTGGCGGAAGCCGAGCAGGAGTTGCAGGAAGGCCCACTCTCTGAATACAGCGGCAGCGGCTTTGGCGTAATGAAATGGGGTATCAGCCTGAAACAGCTGGTGGTGTTGCAGATGTTCGTCGGGGTGTTTATTCCGTGGGGACAAATGGAAACCTTCACCGCTGGTGGGCTGCTGCTGGCGCTGGTGATTGCCATCGTCAAACTGGTGGTCGGCGTACTGGTTATCGCGCTGTTCGAAAATAGCATGGCCCGTCTGCGTCTTGATATTACTCCGCGCATTACCTGGGCTGGGTTTGGCTTTGCATTTTTAGCGTTCGTCTCCTTGCTGGCGGCGTGATTAAAGAGAGTATGAGCATGTCTGAAGAAAAATTAGGTCAACATTATCTCGCCGCGCTGAATGAGGCATTTCCGGGCGTCGTGCTGGATCACGCCTGGCAGACCAAAGATCAGCTGACCGTGACCGTAAAGGTGAACTATCTGCCGGAAGTGGTGGAGTTTCTCTACTACAAACAGGGTGGCTGGCTGTCGGTACTGTTTGGTAACGATGAACGCAAACTGAATGGTCATTATGCCGTTTACTATGTGCTGTCGATGGAGAAGGGCACGAAGTGCTGGATAACCGTGCGCGTCGAAGTTGACGCCAACAAACCGGAATATCCGTCCGTGACGCCGCGCGTTCCGGCGGCGGTCTGGGGCGAGCGTGAAGTGCGCGATATGTACGGTTTGATTCCGGTTGGTCTGCCGGATGAACGCCGTCTGGTGCTGCCGGATGACTGGCCGGATGAACTCTACCCGTTGCGTAAAGACAGCATGGATTATCGTCAACGTCCGGCACCAACCACCGATGCAGAAACCTACGAGTTCATCAACGAACTGGGTGATAAGAAAAACAACGTGGTGCCGATTGGCCCACTGCACGTTACCTCCGATGAACCGGGTCACTTCCGCCTGTTCGTTGACGGCGAAAACATTATCGACGCCGACTACCGCCTGTTCTACGTCCATCGCGGCATGGAAAAACTGGCGGAAACCCGTATGGGTTACAACGAAGTGACCTTCCTGTCGGATCGTGTTTGCGGGATCTGCGGCTTTGCCCACAGCACCGCCTACACCACGTCGGTGGAAAACGCGATGGGTATTCAGGTGCCAGAACGCGCGCAGATGATCCGCGCCATTCTGCTGGAGGTGGAACGCCTGCACTCGCATCTGCTCAACCTCGGCCTCGCCTGTCACTTTACCGGCTTTGACTCCGGCTTTATGCAGTTCTTCCGCGTGCGCGAATCTTCCATGAAAATGGCGGAGATCCTCACCGGGGCGCGTAAAACTTACGGTCTGAACCTGATCGGCGGGATTCGTCGCGATCTGCTGAAAGATGACATGATCCAGACCCGTCAACTGGCGCAGCAAATGCGTCGTGAAGTACAGGAGCTGGTGGATGTGCTGCTGAGTACGCCAAATATGGAACAGCGCACCGTCGGCATTGGTCGTCTGGATCCGGAAATCGCCCGCGATTTCAGTAACGTTGGCCCGATGGTGCGCGCCAGCGGCCACGCTCGTGATACCCGTGCTGATCACCCGTTTGTCGGTTATGGCCTGCTGCCGATGGAAGTTCACAGCGAGCAGGGCTGCGACGTTATTTCGCGTCTGAAAGTGCGTATCAACGAAGTCTTTACCTCGCTCAATATGATCGACTACGGCCTGGACAATCTGCCAGGCGGCCCGCTGGCGGTGGAAGGATTCACCTACATTCCGCACCGTTTTGCGCTGGGCTTTGCCGAAGCGCCACGTGGCGATGATATCCACTGGAGCATGACCGGCGACAACCAGAAGCTGTACCGCTGGCGCTGTCGTGCCGCGACCTACGCGAACTGGCCGACCCTGCGCTACATGTTGCGCGGCAACACCGTTTCTGATGCGCCGCTGATTATCGGTAGCCTCGACCCTTGCTACTCCTGTACCGACCGCATGACCGTGGTCGATGTGCGTAAGAAGAAGAGCAAAGTGGTGCCGTACAAAGAACTCGAGCGTTACAGCATTGAGCGTAAAAACTCGCCGCTGAAATAAGGAATCGCCATGTTTACCTTTATCAAAAAAGTCATCAAAACCGGCACGGCGACCTCGTCTTATCCGCTGGAGCCGATTGCGGTTGATAAAAACTTCCGTGGTAAGCCAGAGCAGAACCCGCAGCAGTGCATTGGCTGCGCGGCCTGCGTCAATGCCTGCCCGTCAAACGCCTTAACGGTTGAAACTGACCTCGCCACCGGTGAGCTGGCGTGGCAGTTCAATCTTGGGCGCTGCATCTTCTGTGGACGCTGTGAAGAAGTCTGCCCGACGGCGGCAATCAAACTGTCGCAAGAGTACGAACTGGCGGTATGGAAGAAAGAAGACTTCCTGCAACAGTCCCGCTTCGCGCTGTGCAACTGCCGCGTCTGCAATCGTCCTTTCGCCGTCCAGAAAGAGATTGACTACGCCATTGCGCTGCTTAAGCACAACGGTGACAGCCGCGCGGAAAACCACCGCGAAAGCTTTGAGACTTGCCCGGAATGTAAGCGCCAGAAATGCCTGGTGCCGTCCGACCGTATTGAACTGACTCGCCATATGAAAGAGGCCATCTGATGAGCAATTTATTAGGCCCCCGTGACGCCAACGGCATTCCGGTTCCGATGACGGTGGATGAATCCATCGCCAGCATGAAGGCGTCGTTACTGAAAAAAATCAAACGTTCTGCCTACGTTTACCGCGTGGACTGCGGTGGCTGCAACGGCTGCGAAATTGAAATTTTCGCCACGCTTTCGCCGCTGTTCGATGCAGAACGCTTCGGTATTAAAGTTGTTCCATCCCCGCGTCATGCGGATATTTTACTGTTTACCGGCGCGGTCACCCGTGCAATGCGATCCCCTGCGCTACGTGCGTGGCAGTCCGCGCCGGACCCTAAAATCTGTATCTCTTACGGTGCCTGCGGCAACAGCGGTGGCATTTTCCACGATCTCTACTGCGTGTGGGGCGGTACGGATAAAATCGTCCCGGTGGATGTTTACATCCCTGGTTGCCCGCCAACGCCTGCCGCCACGCTGTACGGCTTTGCAATGGCGCTCGGCCTGCTGGAGCAGAAAATCCATGCCCGTGAGCCAGGCGAACTGGATGAGCAACCGGCAGAGATTCTGCATCCGGATATGGTGCAGCCGCTGCGCGTGAAAGTGGATCGCGAAGCGCGTCGCCTGGCGGGTTACCGCTACGGTCGCCAGATTGCCGATGACTTCCTTACGCAATTAGGGCAGGGCGAAGAGCAGGTTGCTCGCTGGCTGGAAGCGGAAAACGATCCGCGTCTGAACGAGATTGTCAGCCATCTGAATCATGTTGTTGAAGAGGCGCGTATCCGATGAGTGAAAAGGTGGTGTTCAGTCAACTGAGCCGTAAATTTATTGATGAGAACGATGCCACGCCCGCCGAGGCGCAGCAGGTGGTCTATTACAGCCTGGCGATTGGTCACCACCTTGGGGTTATCGATTGTCTGGAAGCGGCGCTCACCTGCCCGTGGGATGAATATCTGGCATGGATTGCCACTCTGGAGGCGGGCAGCGAAGCCCGCCGCAAAATGGAAGGCGTGCCGAAATATGGCGAGATCGTCATCGACATTAACCATGTGCCGATGCTGGCCAACGCATTCGATAAAGCCCGGGCAACGCAAACTTCGCAGCAGAAGGAATGGAGTACAATGCTGTTAAGTATGCTGCATGATATTCATCAGGAAAACGCCATCTATTTGATGGTGAGGAGACTGCGTGACTGACGTTTTACTCTGTGTTGGTAATAGCATGATGGGCGATGATGGCGCAGGCCCGCTGCTGGCGGAAAAGTGCGCCGCCGCGCCGAAAGGTAACTGGGTGGTGATTGACGGCGGTAGCGCACCGGAAAATGACATTGTCGCCATCCGTGAACTGCGCCCTACGCGGTTACTGATTGTCGACGCCACGGATATGGGGCTAAACCCCGGCGAGATCCGCATCATCGACCCGGATGACATCGCCGAGATGTTTATGATGACTACCCATAACATGCCGTTGAATTACCTTATCGACCAGTTAAAAGAAGACACTGGCGAAGTGATTTTCCTCGGCATCCAGCCGGATATCGTCGGCTTTTACTACCCGATGACCCAGCCGATTAAAGATGCGGTGGAAACCGTTTATCAACGGCTGGAAGGCTGGGAAGGGAACGGCGGGTTCGCGCAGTTAGCGGTGGAAGAAGAGTAGTTCTTCATTAAGGAATTCAGGGAATTGAAAATCAGGACAGGGATGTGCGCTTTTTTATTGAGCTTAGTGCTTCCTGCGCAGGCCACCAGCTTTACCGAATATCTGCCGATGAGTGACAGCGAATACGCACAAAAGTGGGCGCTGAAACCTCTCCTGACCATGCCTTATTTTACCGATCAAAACTGGCATTTTAGAAAAGTGGGCGTTGCTGGCGTAACGCTTGAGAAGATGCCAAATGAAGAGGATGACTGGCAATTAACCGCAAAAGATCGCGCCGGTAAATCCTGGACAGTGCCTGTGGGTATGCTGGCAAACATAGCGGGCAAAGGGCAACTCTATCGCGCCGATCTTGATCGTAACGGCATTCAGGATCTGGTTATCTGGTTACCCAGTGCCGGTAATGGTCTGGCTCCTTATGCACATTTAATCCTGTTGACGTTCACACGCGAAGGTCGTCCCTGTGTCTTTGAACCCTGGGGATTCTACACCGTAAGCAAAACTGGCGTTGATGATTTGCTGGATTTGCAAGGCAATGGTCACACGCAGCTGCTGGATATGCAGTTTGATTCCGGTTACTGGCTAACCAGTTTGTATCAGGTAAAAGAGGCCAAATGGCAGCGTGTTCATGGCTGGTTTGGCAAGTTAAGCTATCCCGCACTCACGCGTTTTACTTATACTCCCAACCGTAAACTCGTTCTCAAACCCATCGCTGGACGCGACCCGCAAACGGAAGATTTGGCGCTGACGCAGCGTTGTTTGATAACGGGGGATATGCTTGATGGGGTGAATCAGAACTGATGGCAAACGCTAAATTGCCCGATGCGCTGCGCTTATCGAGCCTACAAAGTTCGTGCGACATGTAGGCCGGATAAGGCGTTCACGCCGCATCCGACACGGTTACTTACTCTAAATCTTCCCCATTACTGGCAATCACTTTTTTATACCACCAGAACGATTTCTTACGCGTGCGCGTCAGCGTACCGTTGCCTGCGTCGTCACGGTCAACAAAGACAAAACCGTAGCGTTTGCTCATTTCACCCGTAGAGGCGGAAACTAAATCAATACAGCCCCAGGTGGTGTAGCCCATCAGCGGAATGCCGTCTGCAATCGCTTCGCCCATTGCGCGGATATGTTCGCGCAAATAGCTGATGCGATAGTCATCGTTAATCTCACCATTGGCAGCAAATTCATCTTTTGCGCCGAGGCCGTTTTCCACCAGAAACAGCGGCTTCTGATAACGGTCGTACATCATGTTCATGGTGATGCGCAGACCGAGCGGATCAATACCCCAGCCCCAGTCGCTCACCTGTAGATACGGGTTACGCAGCGATTTCACCACGTTCGCCGCACTGCTGTTGTTGGCGTTCATCTCCGCCGAGGCACAGCGCGAGGCGTAATAGCTGAAAGAGACAAAATCGACGGTGTTTTTCAGGATCTCATCATCGCCAGGCGCTTTATCTATGGTTACCCCTTTTTCGCGGAATACGCGGGCAGAGTAAGCCGGATACGCGCCCCGCGCCTGCACATCGATAAAAAACAGGTTTTCCCGGTCTTTCTCCAGCGCCGCCCAGACATCTTCCGGCTTGCAGCTGTAAGGGTAGAAGTTACCGCCAGCCAGCATACAGCCCACCTGATTTTGCGGGTTAACCTCATGGGCGATTTTGGTGGCTAACGCACTGGCAACCAGCTGGTGATGCGCAGCCTGATATTTCACCTGATCCTGATTTTCCCCTTCTTCAAACACCAGACCCGCGCCGGAGAACGGGCTATGCAACATAATGTTGATTTCATTGAAGGTTAGCCAGTATTTCACCAGACCATCAAATGCTTCAAAGCAGGTTCTGGCGTAGCGGCTGAAAAACTCCACCAGCTTGCGGTTACGCCAGGAGCCATATTCGGTGACCAGATGCATCGGCACATCGAAGTGGCACAACGTGACCAGCGGTTCGATACCGTACTTTTTACACTCTTCAAATACCGCGCGGTAAAAGGCAATGCCCTGCTGGTTGGGCGTCAGTTCATCGCCCTGCGGGAAGAGGCGGCTCCAGGCAATCGAGGTACGGAAAACCTTGAATCCCATCTCTGCCATCAGGGCGATATCTTCTTTATACCGATGATAAAAATCCGTCGCCTCATGGCTGGGGTAAAACTCGTCATCGCGCAACTGAAAACGTTTTTCCAGCCCCAGTTTCACCGCCATTCGATGATCGCCGTGTGGGATCATATCGACCGTGGTCAGCCCTTTGCCACCTTCACGGTACGCACCTTCAGACTGGTTGGCGGCAAGCGCGCCGCCCCATAAAAAACCTTCTGGAAATACAGACATTTTCATCCTCAATTAAGACTTACTTCTTTGGCGACGGTCGGTTGTACGCTCTGATGCTTTCGCGCCTCGGCAGCCGCTTCCTCCACAGGAATATCCTCAAAGCCGAGCAACAGTGTGAGGATAAACGACAGCACCACCGCCAGCGCCATGACCGCGAACACCCAGACGATGCTCATTGGATTCGCCGGATCGAAGAACTGCACGCTGGTAAATAGCCCCGGCGCTGCCATTGAGTGGCTGGCAAGCCCCGCCATACCGGCAACCGCACCGCAAATAAAACCGCTGATAAGACTGGCGATAAGCGGACGTTTCAGGCGGATCGCCACGCCGTATAACGCCGGTTCGGAAATCCCCGCCATAATGGCTGATGCCGCCGCAGCCAGTGCCGTCTGGCGCAGTTCCGGATTTTTCGTTTTCCACGCCACCGCCAGCGATGAACCACCCAGCGACAGGTTAGCGCCGATTTCTGACGGCATGACCATCCCTTCTTTTCCGGTTTCGGCAATGGTCTGAATGATGGTTGGTGTAAAGACGCGGTGCATCCCGGTCATTACCAGCAGCGGCCACAGCGCGCCCATAATGGCGACTGAAAGCCAGCCCAGATAACCATGAATGGTGTAAACCAGCGCCGAAATGGCGCTACCGATCCAGATACCAATCGGGCCAATCAGCAGGATTGCCAGCGGTGCGGCAATCAACACAATCAGCATCGGCTTGAGGAAGTTTTTCGTCACTGCCGGTGTAATGCTGTCCACCCAGCGTTCGATATATGACAGGCACCAGGTCATCACCAGCGCCGGGATCACCGTGTAGGTGTATTTCACCGCCGTGACCGGAATCAGGGCAAATTCAACATGTTCACCCTGAGCCGCTTTCGCCATCAGCTCAATGAAACTCGGATGTACCAGTACACCCGCGATGGCAATCGCCAGCGACATATTGGTTTTAAATTTGATGGCGGCAGAAGCCGCGACCATCAGCGGCAGGAAGAAGAAAGCACCGTCACCAATCACATTCAGGATGGTTAAGGTCGGCGATCCTTTTGTCAGCACACCGCTCATCTCGAGGATCATCGCCAGCAGTTTGACCATCGATCCGCCGATAATCGCCGGGATCAGCGGTGACATAGTGCCGATCAGCGCATCAAGGATCCCTGCACCAATGCGACGTAGCGTGAGTTTGGGTTTACCCACGGGCAGGACGGGTTGCATATCTCCCGGCAGCAGGCTGACGACTTCCTGAAAGGCTTGTGAAACGGTATTGCCGATAATCACCTGACACTGGTTGTCACTACGTACCACGCCGAGTACGCCGGAGATGGTTTTCAACGTCGGGCTGTCGATAAGCGCATCATCTTTAATAACAAAGCGCAAACGCGTCATACAGTGCGTGACCGCCGAGATGTTATCAACGCCGCCCAGTGCCGCTATCACCGAGCGCGCCAGCGCCGCATAATTTTTGGCCATCGGATTTTATCCTGTTATCAGTAGGGTAGAGGTAGTTGTTATCAGTCGACGTGACGGGAAAATGCCGATGCTGAAACGGAAATAAGAAACCGGTTTCATAAAATCATGAATAGTTGTCATTTAATAAGCAAGAGAGTTAATTGTTCATTTTTTATATTTGTGAAACCGGTCACCTGAATATTTTTCCCGCTGATTGCGCAAGGACAATCAGCAAACGGTGCAGTAAACTGCGATGACTGCGTGTAAAGGGATGAAAACAATGACGACAATGCTGGAAGTGGCGAAGCGCGCCGGGGTTTCAAAAGCGACCGTTTCCCGCGTGCTTTCAGGTAATGGCTACGTCAGCCAGGAGACGAAAGATCGCGTGTTTCAGGCGGTAGAAGAGAGCGGTTACCGCCCAAATTTGCTGGCGCGCAATCTGTCGGCGAAGAGTACTCAGACGCTGGGGCTGGTAGTGACCAACACGCTTTACCACGGCATTTATTTTAGTGAATTACTGTTTCATGCCGCGCGGATGGCGGAAGAGAAAGGGCGCCAACTGTTGCTGGCTGATGGTAAACATAGCGCCGAAGAAGAGCGCCAGGCGATTCAGTATCTGCTGGATCTGCGCTGCGACGCCATTATGATTTACCCGCGTTTTTTAAGCGTGGATGAGATTGATGACATTATTGATGCACACAGTCAGCCGATAATGGTGCTTAATCGCCGCCTGCGCAAAAATAGCAGCCATAGCGTCTGGTGCGATCATAAACAGACCAGCTTTAACGCCGTGGCAGAGTTGATAAACGCCGGACATCAGGAGATTGCTTTCCTTACCGGCTCGATGGATTCCCCCACCAGCGTTGAACGTCTTGCCGGGTATAAAGACGCGCTGTCGCAGCATGGTATTGCTCTCAATGAAAAACTTATCGCTAACGGTAAATGGACGCCCGCCAGCGGGGCCGAAGGGGTAGAAACGTTGCTCGCACGTGGGGCTAAATTTAGCGCGTTAGTTGCCAGTAACGACGATATGGCGATAGGTGCGATGAAAGCGTTACACGAGCGCGGCGTAGCGGTGCCAGAGCAGGTGTCAGTTATCGGATTCGATGATATCGCTATTGCCCCCTACACCGTTCCGGCGCTCTCCAGCGTAAAAATTCCGGTAACTGAGATGATTCAGGAAATTATTGGACGGCTGATTTTTATGCTCGATGGCGGGGATTTCTCACCGCCGAAAACCTTCAGCGGAAAACTGATCCGCCGCGACTCCCTCATTGCTCTTTCGCGATAAACATTGTCATCACATGTCATCGTCACTAGTGTCGATGACATCGTTTTTCCTGCATTACAGAATTTAATTTCTTTAAATAACAGTAAATTAAAAACTGGCATGATTTGTGAATGTATCGGCGCATTAACTGTCATTGCTGGAGAATTTGATGAACCGTTTCATCATTGCTGACGCGAGTAAATGTATTGGTTGCCGTACCTGTGAAGTGGCGTGCGTGGTTTCTCATCAGGAGAATCAGGACTGTGCATCGCTGACCCCGGAAACTTTTTTACCGCGAATCCATGTCATTAAAGGTGTGAACATTTCCACGGCAACAGTCTGCCGTCAGTGTGAAGATGCACCGTGCGCTAACGTCTGCCCGAATGGTGCTATCAGCCGTGATAAAGGGTTTGTTCATGTGATGCAGGAACGTTGCATTGGTTGCAAAACCTGCGTTGTGGCTTGTCCGTATGGTGCGATGGAAGTGGTGGTGCGTCCGGTGATTCGCAACAGCGGCGCAGGGCTGAATGTACGGGCTGACAAAGCCGAAGCCAATAAATGCGACCTCTGTAACCATCGTGAAGACGGCCCGGCGTGTATGGCGGCTTGCCCGACCCATGCGCTGATTTGTGTCGATCGTAATAAACTTGAACAACTGAGCGCAGAAAAACGCCGTCGCACGGCGCTGATGTTCTAAAAATCTTACAGAACTGTTCTGGCATCAAAGGAATTCCCGGAAATATTCGTAGAATACGGAGCGGGCGGTATCGCCGACCTGTGACTGCCGGATGCGACGCGCTCGTGTCCGGCTGGGCGGGTTACGCAATTCATGATGGCGGGAATAACTCAATGGCAAAAAACACATCTTGCGGTGTCCAACTGCGTATTCGTGGCAAAGTGCAGGGCGTCGGTTTTCGTCCGTTTGTCTGGCAGCTGGCACAGCAATTAAATCTTCACGGCGATGTCTGTAATGACGGCGATGGCGTGGAAGTCCGGTTGCTGGAAGACCCGGAAACGTTTCTTGTTCAATTGCATCAGCATTGCCCGCCGCTGGCGCGTATTGATAGCGTCGAGCGTGAGCCGTACATCTGGCCACAACTGCCCACTGAGTTCACTATCCGCCAGAGCGCGGGCGGTGTCATGAATACGCAAATTGTCCCGGATGCTGCCACTTGCCCTGCTTGCCTTGCCGAAATGAATACCCCAGGCGAGCGGCGTTATCGTTATCCGTTTATCAACTGTACCCACTGCGGCCCACGTTTCACCATTATTCGCGCGATGCCTTACGACCGCCCGTTTACCGTGATGGCGGCTTTTCCGCTATGTCCGGCCTGTGACAAAGAGTATCGTGACCCGCTCGATCGTCGCTTCCACGCCCAGCCAGTAGCCTGCCCGGAGTGTGGCCCGCATCTTGAATGGGTAAGTCATGGTGAACATGCGGAACAAGAGGCGGCATTACAGGCAGCTATCGCACAGTTAAAAATGGGCAACATTGTCGCCATCAAAGGGATTGGCGGATTTCATCTCGCCTGCGATGCACGTAACAGTAACGCGGTGGCGACACTGCGGGCGCGCAAACATCGCCCGGCGAAACCGCTGGCGGTCATGTTGCCAATGGCAGAAGGTTTACCAGACGCTGCCCGTCAGTTGCTTACCACGCCCGCCGCGCCGATTGTGCTGGTGGATAAAAAATACGTTCCTGAACTTTGTGACGATATCGCCCCTGGCCTTAACGAAGTGGGCGTAATGCTCCCGGCTAACCCGCTGCAACATTTGCTGTTACAGGAACTGCAATGCCCACTGGTGATGACCTCCGGCAACCAGAGCGGTAAACCACCGGCTATCAGCAACGAACAGGCGCTGGAGGATTTGCAGGGCATTGCCGATGGATTCCTGATACATAACCGCGACATCGTGCAGCGGATGGATGATTCGGTGGTGCGCGAAAGCGGCGAAATGCTGCGCCGTTCGCGGGGGTATGTGCCGGATGCGCTGGCTTTGCCTCCGGGCTTTAAAAATGTTCCACCTGTGCTGTGTCTTGGTGCGGATCTGAAAAATACCTTCTGCCTGGTGCGCGGTGAGCAAGCGGTGTTGAGTCAGCATCTGGGCGATTTAAGTGACGATGGCATTCAGATGCAGTGGCGCGAAGCGTTACGCCTGATGCAAAACATCTACGATTTCACCCCGCAATACGTTGTACATGACGCGCATCCGGGCTATGTCTCCAGCCAGTGGGCGCGTGAGATGAATCTGCCGACGCAAACGGTGCTGCATCATCATGCCCATGCGGCGGCGTGTCTGGCAGAACATCACTGGCCGCTGGATGGCGGTGATGTCATTGCGTTGACGCTCGACGGTATCGGTATGGGGGAGAACGGCGCTTTGTGGGGCGGCGAGTGCCTGCGGGTGAACTATCGCGAATGTGAGCACCTGGGCGGCTTGCCTGCGGTGGCGCTTCCGGGGGGCGATTTGGCTGCAAAGCAGCCGTGGCGTAACCTGCTGGCGCAGTGCCTGCGCTTTGTGCCGCAGTGGCAGAATTACCCTGAAACGGCAAGTGTGCAACAGCAAAACTGGAGCGTGCTGGCGCGGGCCATTGAGCGTGGAATTAACGCGCCGCTGGCGTCATCGTGCGGGCGTTTGTTCGATGCCGTAGCGGCGGCGCTGGACTGTGCGCCAGCCACATTAAGTTATGAAGGCGAAGCGGCTTGTGCTCTGGAGGCGCTGGCAGCTTCGTGCCACGGCGTGAAGCATCAGGTAACGATGCCGTTGGTAGATAATCAACTGGATCTCGCCACCTTCTGGCAGCAGTGGCTGAACTGGCAGGCACCGGTTAATGAACGTGCGTGGGCGTTTCATGATGCGCTGGCGCAGGGTTTTGCATCGTTGATGCGTGAGCAGGCCACGATGCGCGGTATCACTACGCTGGTATTTAGCGGCGGGGTTATTCATAACCGTTTGCTGCGTGCACGTCTGGCGCATTATCTCGCTGATTTCACATTGCTCTTTCCACAGAGTTTACCGGCAGGTGATGGCGGGTTGTCTCTGGGGCAGGGGGTTATTGCTGCGGCTCGCATCATGCATGCTGCATAGTGGCGGATGTGGCGTAACTGAACCTTAAAAGGAGCACGAACAGTCCCCTCGCCCCTTTGGGCGAGGGAGAAAATCATCCCTACATCGGCAACGTTTTCAACAATCCGAACGCCTCTTTCATCCGATCCTCACTGACCACAAAGGCGCGAAGCTGGTCGGCATCGTCAACGCCGCGCGCCACAATTCCCTGGCGTTCGGTATTAATCTGCCAGCGTAAATCCTGACGCTGGGTTTCGCCTGCCAGATGCAGCGGTAATTCCGGCGTTTTGATTTTCACCAGCATCGCCGGTAGTTTCAGCGGCGTGTTATTGCCGAGAAGATTTTTTGCCAGCACCATCGCGCTAAGTTGAATCGGCTGGAGGAACGGCAGTACCTGACCGTTAATTTCTGCGCAATCGCCCAGCGCGTAAATATCGGCATTACTGGTTTGCAGATAACTATCGACGCAAACGCCGCGATTAATCGTCAGTCCGGCACGTCGTGCCAGGGCGGTTTCCGGGCGCAGTCCGGTGGCGGCAATTACTGCATCTACTTCGATGCTGCGTTGGCGATCCAGCGTTGCCCGAATGCCAGAATCCGTTTTTTCCAGCCCCTGCAACTGAGATTTCAACAGCAGATGGACGCCCATCTCCGTCAACCGATGCTGCAAGCGGCTGCTTACTTCCGGTGGCATTAACGATGCCAGAATACTGGCAGCGTTGTCGATTAGCGTGACCGCTTTGCCTGCACGACAAAAATCCATCGCCAGTTCGCTACCAATCAAACCACCGCCGACAATCAACACGCGTCGGGCATCCCGCAGTTGCGTTTCACAGGCGCGATACTCTTGCTGACTATTTAACGTCAGCATTAACTCACGCCCGGGCACTGGCGGGACAAAGGCGCTGGCACCGGTTGCCAGCACTAACTTGTCGTATTGCCACTGATTATTCTGACTTTTCACCACATGGGCTTCGGCATCGATATCCGTCACCCAGGTGTGCGGAAACAGGCGCAGATTAAACTGCTCGGCAAATTCACCTGCCGTCTGGCGGGTAAGGTCGTCGGCACGTTGCCCCTGACTGATCACATGGCTGAGGTCAGGTTTGTTGTACTCATCCATGCTGTCGGCGGCAATCAGGGTTAATGGAATACTGGCGTCCTGTTTGCGAATATTTTTCACCAGTTGGCGGGCGGCGAAGCCCGAACCAATGATCACAATGCCGTTGCTCATTTTGCCTCCGATGCCAGTTCGTCAAAGACGTCTTTGCCGAGTGAACATTCCGGGCACAGGAAGTTATCCGGGACTTCACTCCACGGCGTTCCTGGCGCAACGTCCTGCATTGGCTCGCCTTTTGCCGGATCGTAAATCCACTGGCAGACGCTGCATTGCATCCGTGGGCCGAGGTCAGCCGTCGTGGTGGCACAGGTTTCTTCTTTAACCACCGTATTCACCGTGTTCTGCGGCAGCGGCGAAAGCGCCCATTGACGGGCGATTTCACGACCGTGTTCACGGCATAACTCCAGAGCGTCCTGATCCGGTCGCCATTTGGCTTTCAGGCTAAGCGACATTTCGAAACCTGCATCCTGCAGGCGCGTGGAAAGACGATCCACCGCACCGCCGCTCCAGCCGTGAGAGCCGAAAGCACTGGCGCGTTTGTTACGGAAGCGTAATCCGGTCATCTCCTCCACCAGCCCGGCGATTTTCGGCATCATCACGTTATTCATCGTCGAAGTGCCGACCAGCACGCCTTTTGAGCGGAAGACATTGGTCAGGATTTCGTTTTTATCGCTTCGGGCGACGTTGAAAATTTTCACCGCTACGCGCGGGTCGGTTTCCGCGATCCCTTGGGCGATAGCGTCAGCCATCATGCGGGTATTATTCGACATGGTGTCGTAGAAAATGGTGATTCTGTCTTCCTGATAATCCGCCGCCCATTTCAGGTACAGCTCGACAATTTGCGTCGGGTTATCGCGCCATACCACGCCGTGAGAGGTCGCTATCATATCGACTGGTAAGTTAAAGCCCAGGATCTCGGTAATTTTCGGCGTTACCAGGCGGCTGAACGGCGTCAGGATATTGGCGTAGTAACGCTGGCACTGCTCGAAAAGCTCCGTCTGATCCACTTCATCGTTGAACAGATGCTCGTCGCAGTAGTGCTGACCGAAAGCATCGTTACTGAACAGCACCGCGTCGCCAGTCAGGTAAGTCATCATGCTGTCCGGCCAGTGCAGCATTGGCGTTTCGACAAAAATGAGCTGTTTGCCGTTGCCGATATCCAGCGTGTCGCCAGTTTTCACCACATTAAAATTCCACTCCGGATGATGGTGATGACCATTTATCGAGTCGATAGCGTTGGCTGTACAGTAGATCGGCGTATCGGGAATTTGCGCCATCAGTTCAGTCAGCGCCCCGGCGTGGTCCTCTTCTGCATGGTTAATCACGATGTAATCGATATCCGCCAGATCGATTTCATTACGTAGGTTCTGCACAAATTCGCGGCTGAATTTATGGTCGACGGTGTCGATCAGCACGTTTTTTTCTTCGCGGATGAGGTAGCTGTTGTAGCTGCTGCCGCGCAGCGTTTTATATTCCGTGCCGTGAAAATCACGTACTTCCCAGTCACGTTGACCCACCCAATGAATGTTATTTTTCACCACAATAGACATAGCAACCTCAATTTATTCAGCGTGTTCTAAAAAGATGCCTTGTTAATTGCAGATTGCGTGCCAGTTTTTTATCTGATTGTTTTTAATGTATAAATTAATTTATGCTCATTAGTGAGTAGTCAAAATGACTATCAATAAAATGGTCAATATGACAATATCAATAGTCAAATTGACAGTGAGGCAAAGATGAGTTTTTCCGTTGATGTGCTGGCGAATATCGCCATCGAATTGCAGCGTGGGATTGGTCATCAGGATCGTTTTCAGCGCCTGATCACCACGCTGCGTCAGGTGCTGGAGTGCGATGCGTCTGCGTTGCTACGTTACGACTCGCGGCAGTTTATTCCGCTTGCCATCGACGGGCTGGCGAAGGATGTACTCGGTAGACGCTTTGCGCTGGAAGGGCATCCTCGGCTGGAAGCGATTGCCCGCGCTGGGGACGTGGTGCGCTTTCCCGCAGACAGCGAATTGCCCGATCCCTATGACGGTTTGATTCCCGGGCAGGAGAGACTGAAGGTTCACGCCTGCGTTGGTCTGCCGTTGTTTGCCGGGCAAAACCTGATCGGCGCACTGACGCTCGACGGGATGCAGCCCGATCAGTTCGATGTTTTCAGCGATGAAGAGCTACGGCTGATTGCTGCGCTGGCGGCTGGGGCGTTAAGTAATGCGTTGCTGATTGAACAACTGGAAAGCCAGAATATGCTGCCGGGCGATGCCGCGCCGTTTGAAGCGGTGAAACAGACGCAGATGATTGGCTTGTCCCCAGGCATGACGCAATTGAAAAAAGAGATTGAGATTGTGGCGGCGTCCGATCTCAACGTCCTGATCAGCGGTGAGACGGGAACCGGTAAGGAGCTGGTGGCGAAAGCGATTCATGAAGCCTCGCCACGGGCGGTGAATCCGCTGGTCTATCTCAACTGTGCCGCACTGCCGGAAAGTGTGGCGGAAAGTGAACTGTTCGGGCATGTGAAAGGGGCGTTTACTGGCGCTATCAGTAACCGCAGCGGGAAGTTTGAAATGGCGGATAACGGCACGCTGTTTCTGGATGAGATCGGCGAGTTGTCGTTGGCATTGCAGGCCAAGCTGCTGCGGGTGTTGCAGTATGGCGATATTCAGCGCGTTGGCGATGACCGCAGTTTGCGGGTCGATGTGCGCGTGCTGGCGGCGACTAATCGCGACTTGCGTGAAGAGGTGCTGGCAGGGCGATTCCGCGCCGATTTGTTCCATCGCCTGAGCGTGTTTCCGCTTGCGGTGCCGCCGCTGCGTGAGCGGGGCGATGACGTCATTCTGCTGGCGGGGTATTTCTGCGAGCAGTGCCGCCTGCGGCTGGGGCTTTCCCGCGTGGTATTAAGCGCCAGTGCGCGAAATTTACTGCAACACTACAGTTTTCCGGGGAACGTGCGCGAACTGGAACATGCTATTCATCGGGCGGTAGTGCTGGCGAGAGCGACCCGCAGCGGCGATGAAGTGATTCTCGAGGCGCAACATTTTGCTTTTCCAGAAGTGACGGTGCCGCCGCCAGAAGTGGCAGCGGTGCCCGTTGTTAAGCAAAACCTGCGTGAAGCGACAGAAGCGTTCCAGCGTGAAACCATTCGCCAGGTACTGGCACAAAATCATCACAACTGGGCCGCCTGCGCGCGGATGCTGGAAACCGACGTCGCCAACCTGCATCGGCTGGCGAAACGTCTGGGGTTGAAGGATTAAATAATCCCGGCCTGATAGAAATCCTGCAGGTTAATCGCGCCGGTGAGTTTGCCGTTTTCATCCACCACCGGTGCGGCGGTGATTTTGCGCTTCATCAGGATCTCTTTAGCGTCGATGGCGCGACTTTGCGCCTGTAATGTGGTGCCGCCTGCCGTCATCGCTTCATTAACCGGCGTGGTGAGTGCGCCGCCGCCAACCAGCCAGCGACGTAAATCACCGTCGGTAAAGACGCCTTGTACCTGTTGTTGAGCGTCACATACTGCCACCAGCCCCAGACCGGTGCGGCTGAGTTCCAGCATTGCATCCATCACGCTGGCGGTTAACGCCACCTGCGGGATGGCGTCATCACGGCGCATCAGATGATGTACTTTATTCAGCAAGCGAGCGCCCAGCGCGCCGGCAGGGTGGGAGCGGGCAAAATCTTCTTCATTAAAACCGCGCGCCTGCATGACTGCCATCGCCAGTGCGTCACCCATCATCAGGGTATTCACAGTGCTGGAGGTCGGCGCAAGGTGCATCGGGCAGGCTTCGCGTTCGACGGAAATATCCAGCACCGCTTTTGCCGCCAGGCCCAGCGGTGACGTCGGTTTGCCGGTCATCGCCAGCAGCGCGATAGATTTGTCTTCCAGACGCGGAATAATCAGATCCAGTTCCTTCGCGCCACCGGAGTAAGAGATAAACAGCATCACATCGCGGCTTTCAATCATCCCCAGATCGCCGTGCAGTGCTTCTGCGGGATGGACAAAAAAAGCCGGTGTGCCGGTACTGGCAAGCGTTGCGGCGATCTTTTTGCCAATGTGGCCCGATTTGCCAATTCCCGAAACCACCACTTTGCCTTCGCAGTGCAGGATGATATTGGCGGCGCGAACAAAATCATCGCCCAGACGTTCCGGTAAACGGCTTGCTTCCTGCAACTCCAGGGTTAACGTCTGACGCCCTGCGTTTAGTAGTGCTTCACTCATTGCTTTCTCCGGTAATGATCACGTCGATCCCTTTCTCTTCCAGCGCCTGACGAAACGCCGGATCGATACCTGCGTCGGTAATCAGCTTATCGACGCTTTCAAGACTGCAAACTACGTTGGGGCTTTTACGGCCAAACTTCGATGAGTCAGCCATCAAAATCACTTCGCGCGCGGCATTGCACATTGCCTTACTGACGGTATAGACCTCGTTGAACGTGGTTACGCCCGCATTGAGATCGATGCCGTCGGTGCCCATAAATAATTTATCGAAGGTGAAATGCTCGAAGGCATTCTCTGCCAGTTGCCCGTGAAATGAGGCCGATTTTTTGCGAAATGTTCCGCCTGGCATCAGGATGGTTTGTTCGTTATCCAGTTCGGATAGCGCGTTGACGATATGCAGGCTGTTGGTCATCACCGTGATGTTATTAAAGCGCGAGAGCATGGGAACCATCTGCAACACGGTACTGCCAGCATCAAGAATGATCGAATCGCCATCATGAATAAAACTGACGGCGGCTTCCGCAATCAGCTCTTTCTTGTGGGTGTTGATGAGCGTTTTATGATCGATAGGCGGATCGGATTCCTCTTTATTTAACACCACGCCGCCATAGGTACGGATGACGGTTCCTGCATGTTCCAGAATAACCAGATCTTTGCGAATGGTGGTGCCTGTGGTGTCAAAGTATTGCGCCAATTCTTCAACCGAGCATTTACCCTGCTTTTGCAGATACTCCAGAATGGCGGCCTGACGCTGACGAGGTTTCATGGGCGTGATTACCTGATTTAGGTTTCAAAATGATAACTTCGCAAGCAAGTAACATTCACAACGAAATTATCCACGTTTCAGTTTAAGTGCCAATGATAGAGCATTCTGTGATAGTGGATCACGGGGAAAGATCACATCGGGCCTCAAATCACCAGAATACATACCCTTAATTGCGGGAATTTTTTGTGGTCGGGCGAAAACGGTCAGTCCTTTCATAAACAAGGTGTCGGTGACGCGCTGCTGATCGTCCAGGGCGATGGCGACCACGACCCGTGGCTTAAAGCGCCCACTGGAACGGCCTACACCGACGCGCCCTTGCTGGCAGAGCGCGTCGAAGGCTCGATTAAAACGAGAAATTTGCCAACCGCCTAAGGCCAGTTGCGCGCACCAGGCGATAACGGCGACGGTGATGAGTGCGGATACCATAACTTCTCCTTAATGTAGTGGCGGAAGTCCTGTAGGCCTGAGAAGCGTAGCGCATCAGGCATTCTATTAGTCTCGCGGAGATCCTTAACGGATCTCCGCTGTTGATCAGAACATCACCTGACCACCGGTGACATTGATCGACTGTCCGGTGCAGTACGACGCCTTTGGACTGGCGTAGAACAGCAGCATATTCAGCACATCCTGATAATCGCAGCCGCGTTTGAGCGGTACTTTATCGATGTAATACTGCTCGACTTGATCCGGTTTGATACCCAGCTTGGTCGCGTATTGTGGCAACAGTGACTGGAACATCGGCGATTTCAGCAGGTTACCGAGCATCAGTGAATGCACCGTAATGCCGTACTCCGCCAGATCCAGCGCCAGTGATTGAGTCAGCCCGACGCCACCAAATTTCGCTGCGCTATAGCCAGAGTTGTGTTTGCTGCCCACTTTGCCGGATTTCGAGTTGATCTGAATAATGCGTCCCTGAATCCCGTCGCGGATCATCAAACGCGAAAATTCACGCGCGCACAGGAAATAACCCACCAGATTCACCTGTAGCGAGCGGTCAAAATCGCCAAGCTGAAAATCGCTGATAAACGCTGCTTTTGCAATTCCGGCGCTGTAGACCAGTAAATCGACGCGACCAAAGATTTCATCTATCCCACGAGAGAGCGCCAGAACGCTCTGCTCGCTGGTGGCGTCAGCACCAAAACCGTACGCCGTTCCCTCACCATATTCGGCGTTAATTTCTTGCGCCACATTTGCGGCTTTGTCGCTCTGAATATCGACAACCGCTACGCGATACCCCTCGCCAGCCAGACCGTGGCACAGGAACGCGCCCAGGGTTTGCCCACCACCGATGACAACGGCAACCTGATTCATTTTTTTACTCCTTAACAGATTCAAACTTCAAAACCGATCCCGGTACGATATCGTCGGGTACAGGGCCTGCCACATGGACAGTGCCCGGAAATTCCGCTTCGCTTAAACCATCGAAGCGCAGGGTGACATGACCCAGTTCGCGAAGATTGTCTTCCGCCACGCTGCCAACGGCGGTCACCGGATAACGATGCTGGCCGAGAGAAAATTGCAAACCGGGATGGAGTTCACCTTTCAATTCGCCGTGGCAATGGATGAAGCAATACTCTTCGAGATCCGCAGGTGCGCCTTCACGAAAGGTGATGAGCATCTGGTCGCTGAAGGCGTCAGTGGCGCTCGCGCCGATACGGGTGATGGTGGTCTGATAAATAACGGTCATGTTTCAGCCTCTATTGATAGATAAAACCGG
The DNA here is from genome assembly GCF_916618735.1 of Escherichia sp. Marseille-Q3837. Taxonomy (NCBI): domain Bacteria; kingdom Pseudomonadati; phylum Pseudomonadota; class Gammaproteobacteria; order Enterobacterales; family Enterobacteriaceae; genus Escherichia; species Escherichia sp. Marseille-Q3837. The sequence goes on from NZ_CAKAKC010000001.1 coordinate 2,040,724, forward strand.
AGACAAACCAGGCGATCAGTACAGTCGGTGCGCCGGTCAAAAAGCGGCTCACCAGTACAGAAGGAACCCCGACGCGAACCGTGTCCTGACGGGCTTCCGCCAGCGATAAACCGACCGGGATAAAGTCGCAGGCCGCCTGCGCGTTGATGGCAAACAGCGCCGGTAAAGCCAGATGCGGCGGAATATTGCCGAGACCAATCTGCACACCAATCAATACGCCGATAACCTGCGCGATAACGGCGCCAGGCCCAAGGAAAGGCGAAAGCAGCGGGAAGGAGCAGATGAGCGCCAGCATAACCAGCCCCAGTGGATGGCTCGCCAGCGGAGCAAGACCGTGAGCAATCCAGTCACCAAGGCCGGAAGCCATAATGATGCCGATGAGCGCCGAGACGAACGCCATAAACGGCAGAATGGTTTTTAATACGGTATCGATAGTGTCGCGCCCGGACTGGAACAACACGGCAACGGCAGACCCCATGCCCATTCCCACCTTCGCCAGTAAACCATCGCTTTGTTCGGTGATTTTCTTGCTGGCATCATAGTCACGGCCAACGGAAGAGGGTTGCGGTGTTGCATCACCCACTACAGTGATGTTTTCTTCTTTCACGCCAGAGACATAAATATCTTCCACTATGTACTGCGCCAGCGGACCGGACTTGCCCGTCGAGTGGATATTAATGGTGGGAATATGCCGTTTTGGATAGATGCCGCAGCGCAGTGTGCCGCCGCAGTCGATTACCGCAACGCCGATTTCCGCTTCCGCAGGTTCACCTTCTTTAAAGCCGTCGATAGCCTGCCAGCCAGTAAGCTGTGCCAGTTTGTCGACAATTGCAGGCCGGGTTCCGGCGGTGATATAGACGATTTTTTTACCTGGCGTGGCTTCCAGTTCAAGCGGGCCACCCCAGCCACCATTGCCTTTTTCGATCCGAATACGCGTCATGATGCCGCTCCTGCCAGGTGAACTTTCTGTTCAAGTTGAATGCCCATCTTTTTCTCAAAAATGGCGGTGGTCAGGTCGGTCACCCAGCCACGGAAGAAGTTGGTGACCAGACCAACCAGCAGGTAGCTCACTGCCAGTGGGCCAAGTGGCAGATTCAGCGTCGTCAGACCGCTGGCAATTCCCAGATAAACAAACAGTTCGCCGGGGTTGATATGAGGGAAGAGACCGTTCATTGAGTGGCAGCTATAAGAGGCCGCCGCGTAATAGCTGGGTTTGAACTTTTCCGGCATAAAACGACCCAGACTTAAGGTCATCGGGTTACAAAAGACAAACGTGCCAATGCACGGTAATAGCAGGTAACGAGAAACAGGATTGCCGGCGCAACGTTGAGCAAATCGTTCAATGCGGTGCTGCCCGATAAAATTAATCAGCGCGTTCATGATTACCAGCAGGCTTATCAACAGCGGAAGAATGCCGGTCACCATCCCGGTAAACACCTCTCCACCTTTCTGGAACAGCCCGATGAACCACTCTGCGCCATGAGTAATGGTTTCTATCATTGTTCTCTCCTTTGAAATTTATTGTTTTATTACCAAACGGCAACACAATCTAATCAGATTGAAAGATTTAAAAGTGTTATTTTGATCGCAAAATGAAAGATAAATATTTTAATTTGAAAGTTTAGTTAAGAGAATGGCGATGAAGGTGATTTGTGTTATGTAAAGTCCGTATTGGGCAGTGACTACCGCTTCCTTGTGCGGGGCGGGATGCTTTACCATACTTGCCCCTGGTTGAATCTGTTAAATGGACTCCTCATGGTCAAGCGTCGTTATGTAACATTACTTCCCCTTTTTGTGTTGCTTGCCGCCTGTAGCAGCAAGCCAAAACCTACTGAGACTGAAACGACCACCGGAACGCCGTCCGGCGGCTTCCTGCTTGAGCCGCAGCACAATGTGATGCAGATGGGCGGTGACTTCGCTAACAACCCGAATGCGCAGCAGTTCATCGACAAAATGGTGAACAAACACGGCTTCAATCGTCAGCAGTTGCAGGAAATCCTCTCTCAGGCGAAACGTCTGGATTCGGTACTGCGGCTGATGGATAACCAGGCACCAACCACATCAGTGAAGCCGCCATCAGGCCCGAATGGCGCATGGTTGCGTTATCGCAAAAAATTTATTACGCCGGATAACGTGCAGAACGGCGTGGTTTTCTGGAACCAGTATGAAGATGCGCTGAATCGCGCGTGGCAGGTGTATGGCGTACCGCCGGAAATTATTGTCGGGATTATCGGCGTCGAAACCCGCTGGGGACGCGTGATGGGTAAAACCCGCATCCTCGATGCGTTGGCGACGCTGTCATTTAACTACCCACGCCGCGCGGAGTATTTCTCTGGCGAGCTGGAAACTTTCCTGCTGATGGCGCGCGATGAGCAGGACGATCCGCTCAATCTGAAAGGTTCCTTTGCCGGGGCAATGGGCTACGGTCAGTTTATGCCGTCGTCTTACAAACAATACGCCGTGGATTTCAGCGGCGACGGACATATCAACCTGTGGGATCCGGTTGATGCCATTGGCAGCGTGGCGAACTATTTCAAAGCGCATGGCTGGGTGAAAGGCGATCAGGTCGCTGTAATGGCAAATGGTCAGGCTCCGGGCTTGCCAAATGGCTTCAAAACCAAGTACAGCATTTCACAACTTGCAGCGGCAGGGCTGACGCCACAGCAGCCACTGGGCAATCATCAGCAGGCCAGCTTGCTGCGTCTGGATGTCGGGACGGGGTATCAGTACTGGTACGGTTTGCCGAACTTCTACACCATCACCCGTTACAACCACAGCACCCATTACGCAATGGCGGTCTGGCAGTTAGGACAAGCCGTGGCGCTGGCGCGCGTACAGTAACTCTTTGCAAGAGGGGGGCGTGAGCTTCCCTCTGGCTAATCAGCTTTTTTCTGAATCCTCCTCGTAAAATTGCAACGCCAACACCATCTTCCTGACGAAAGTGCTATCTTGTCCGGCATAAATATCTGACTGACAGAGGTTGTGATGACTGACAGTGAACTGATGCAATTAAGCGAGCAGGTAGGGCAGGCGCTGAAAGCCCGTGGCGCAATCGTAACAACCGCTGAGTCTTGTACCGGCGGCTGGGTAGCGAAAGTGATTACCGATATTGCCGGTAGTTCCGCCTGGTTTGAACGCGGATTTGTCACCTACAGTAACGAAGCCAAAGCGCAAATGATCGGCGTGCGAGAAGAGACGCTGGCGCTGCATGGCGCGGTGAGTGAACCCGTCGTGGTGGAAATGGCAATTGGCGCCCTGAAAGCGGCTCGTGCTGATTATGCCGTTTCTATTAGTGGTATCGCTGGGCCAGACGGCGGCAGCGAAGAGAAACCTGTTGGCACCGTCTGGTTTGCTTTTGCCTCAGCCAGCGGCGAAGGTGTTACCCGCCGGGAATGCTTCAGTGGCGACCGCGAAGCCGTGCGTCGTCAGGCGACGGCGTATGCCTTGCAGACGCTGTGGCAACAATTTCTACAAAATACTTGATACTGTATGAGCATACAGTATAATTGCTTCAACAGAATATATTGACTATCCGGTAATACCCGGCATGACAGGAGTAAAAATGGCTATCGACGAAAACAAACAGAAAGCGTTGGCGGCAGCACTGGGCCAGATTGAGAAACAATTTGGTAAAGGCTCCATCATGCGCCTGGGTGAAGACCGTTCTATGGATGTGGAAACCATCTCTACCGGTTCGCTTTCACTGGATATCGCGCTTGGGGCAGGTGGTCTGCCGATGGGGCGTATCGTCGAAATCTACGGACCGGAATCTTCCGGTAAAACCACGCTGACGCTGCAGGTGATCGCCGCAGCGCAGCGTGAAGGTAAAACCTGTGCGTTTATCGATGCTGAACACGCACTGGACCCAATCTATGCACGTAAACTGGGCGTCGATATCGACAACCTGCTGTGCTCCCAGCCGGACACCGGCGAGCAGGCACTGGAAATCTGTGACGCCCTGGCGCGTTCTGGCGCCGTAGACGTTATCGTTGTTGACTCCGTTGCGGCACTGACGCCGAAAGCGGAAATCGAAGGCGAAATCGGCGACTCTCACATGGGCCTTGCGGCACGTATGATGAGCCAGGCGATGCGTAAGCTGGCGGGTAACCTGAAGCAGTCCAACACGCTGCTGATCTTCATCAACCAGATCCGTATGAAAATTGGTGTGATGTTCGGTAACCCGGAAACCACTACCGGTGGTAACGCGCTGAAATTCTACGCCTCTGTTCGTCTCGACATCCGTCGTATCGGCGCGGTGAAAGAGGGCGAAAACGTGGTGGGTAGTGAAACCCGCGTGAAAGTGGTGAAGAACAAAATCGCTGCACCATTTAAACAGGCTGAATTCCAGATCCTCTACGGCGAAGGTATTAACTTCTACGGCGAGCTGGTTGACCTGGGCGTGAAAGAGAAGCTGATCGAGAAAGCGGGTGCATGGTACAGCTACAAAGGTGAGAAGATCGGTCAGGGTAAAGCGAATGCGACTGCCTGGCTGAAAGACAACCCGGAAACCGCGAAAGAGATCGAGAAGAAAGTACGTGAGTTGCTGCTGAGCAACCCGAACTCAACGCCGGATTTCTCTGTAGATGACAGCGAAGGCGTAGCAGAAACTAACGAAGATTTTTAATCATTAGTTATTGATGATAATAGATAATGTGTGCACGGACGGTCCCCTCGCCCCTTTGGGGAGAGGGTTAGGGTGAGGGGAACAGGCCAGCACTGGCGTGAAGAGTGATTCTCACTCTGGCCCGCTAACTGGAAGGGCGAGGAGGAAGATCGTGTCTACATTTATAAGTGAGCTAATTTGTTAGCAATCTCTGGGCCGCATCTGCGGCCCTTTTGCTTTTTAAGTTTTAAGGATATGCCATGACAGAATCAACATCCCGTCGTCCGGCATATGCTCGCTTGTTGGATCGCGCGGTACGCATTCTGGCGGTACGCGATCACAGTGAGCAAGAATTGCGACGTAAACTCGCAGCACCGATAATGGGCAAAAATGGCCCGGAAGAGATTGATGCCACGGCGGAAGATTACGAGCGTGTTATTGCCTGGTGCCATGAACATGGCTATCTCGATGACAGCCGATTTGTTGCGCGCTTTATCGCCAGCCGTAGCCGCAAAGGTTATGGACCAGCGCGTATTCGCCAGGAACTGAATCAGAAAGGTATTTCCCGCGAAGCGACAGAAAAAGCGATGCGTGAATGTGACATCGACTGGTGCGCACTGGCGCGCGATCAGGCGACGCGAAAATATGGCGAACCACTGCCAACAGTCTTTTCAGAAAAAGTTAAGATCCAACGTTTTCTGCTCTATCGTGGCTATCTGATGGAAGATATCCAGGAGATTTGGCGAAATTTTGCCGACTGAACGCATACGGTATTTTACTTCCCAGTCAAGAAAACTTATCTTATTCCCACTTTTCAGTTACCAGCCCAGCGGTTATTAACTTGCTGCTGCTGGTGGCGATATTTCGTTAGCTTGATTTCAGGATAATTATGAGCAAGAGCACCGCTGAGATCCGTCAGGCGTTTCTCGACTTTTTCCATAGTAAGGGACATCAGGTAGTTGCCAGCAGCTCCCTGGTCCCCCATAACGACCCAACTTTGTTGTTTACCAACGCCGGGATGAACCAGTTCAAGGATGTGTTCCTTGGGCTCGACAAGCGTAATTATTCCCGCGCTACCACCTCCCAACGCTGCGTGCGTGCGGGTGGTAAACACAACGACCTGGAAAACGTCGGTTACACCGCGCGTCACCATACCTTCTTCGAGATGCTGGGCAACTTCAGCTTCGGCGACTATTTCAAACACGATGCCATTCAGTTTGCATGGGAACTGCTGACCAGCGAAAAATGGTTTGCCCTGCCGAAAGAGCGTCTGTGGGTTACCGTCTATGAAAGCGACGACGAAGCCTACGAAATCTGGGAAAAAGAAGTAGGGATCCCGCGCGAACGTATTATTCGCATCGGCGATAACAAAGGTGCGCCATACGCATCTGACAACTTCTGGCAGATGGGTGACACTGGTCCGTGCGGCCCGTGCACCGAAATCTTCTACGATCACGGCGACCACATTTGGGGTGGCCCTCCGGGAAGCCCGGAAGAAGACGGCGACCGCTACATTGAGATCTGGAACATCGTCTTCATGCAGTTCAACCGCCAGGCAGATGGCACGATGGAACCGCTGCCGAAGCCGTCTGTAGATACCGGTATGGGGCTGGAGCGTATTGCTGCGGTGCTGCAACACGTTAACTCTAACTATGACATCGATCTGTTCCGCACGCTGATCCAGGCAGTAGCGAAAGTCACTGGCGCGACCGATCTAAGCAACAAATCGCTGCGCGTAATCGCTGACCACATTCGTTCTTGTGCGTTCCTGATCGCTGATGGCGTTATGCCGTCCAACGAAAACCGTGGTTATGTACTGCGTCGTATCATTCGTCGCGCGGTGCGTCACGGCAATATGCTGGGCGCGAAAGAAACCTTCTTCTACAAGCTGGTGGGGCCACTGATCGACGTTATGGGCTCTGCGGGTGAAGACCTGAAACGCCAGCAGGCGCAGGTTGAGCAGGTGCTGAAGACTGAAGAAGAGCAGTTTGCTCGTACTCTGGAACGCGGTCTGGCGCTGCTGGACGAAGAGCTGGCGAAGCTTTCCGGTGATACGCTGGATGGCGAAACAGCTTTCCGCCTGTACGACACCTACGGCTTCCCGGTTGACCTGACGGCTGACGTTTGTCGTGAGCGCAATATCAAAGTTGACGAAGCTGGTTTTGAAGCAGCAATGGAAGAGCAGCGTCGTCGTGCGCGCGAAGCCAGCGGCTTTGGTGCCGATTACAACGCAATGATCCGTGTTGACAGTGCATCTGAATTTAAAGGCTATGACCATCTGGAACTGAACGGCAAAGTGACCGCGCTGTTTGTTGATGGTAAAGCGGTTGATGCCATCAATGCAGGCCAGGAAGCGGTAGTTGTGCTGGATCAAACGCCATTCTATGCAGAATCTGGCGGTCAGGTTGGCGATAAAGGCGAACTGAAAGGCGCAAACTTCTCCTTTGCGGTAGAAGATACTCAGAAATACGGCCAGGCGATTGGCCACATCGGTAAACTTGCTGCGGGTTCTCTGACAGTGGGCGACGCGGTGCAGGCTGATGTTGATGAGGCTCGTCGCGCTCGTATTCGTCTGAATCACTCCGCAACGCACTTGATGCACGCCGCGCTGCGCCAGATTCTGGGGACTCATGTATCGCAGAAAGGTTCTCTGGTTAACGACAAAGTGCTGCGTTTCGACTTCTCACATAATGAAGCGATGAAGCCAGAGGAAATTCGTGCCGTAGAGGATCTGGTTAACGCACAGATTCGTCGTAACTTGCCGATCGAAACCAACATCATGGATCTCGAGGCTGCGAAAGCGAAAGGCGCGATGGCGCTATTTGGCGAGAAGTATGATGAACGTGTACGTGTACTGAGCATGGGCGATTTCTCCACAGAGCTGTGTGGCGGTACTCACGCCAGCCGCACCGGTGATATCGGTCTGTTCCGTATTATCTCTGAATCGGGTACTGCTGCGGGCGTTCGTCGTATCGAAGCTGTAACCGGAGAAGGTGCTATTGCCACCGTTCATGCAGACAGCGATCGCTTAAGCGAAGTTGCGCATCTGCTGAAAGGCGATAGCAATAATCTGGCTGATAAAGTTCGTTCAGTACTGGAACGTACGCGTCAGTTGGAAAAAGAGCTACAACAGCTTAAAGAACAGGCTGCCGCGCAGGAGAGTGCAAATCTTTCCAGTAAGGCAATTGATGTTAATGGTGTTAAGCTGTTGGTTAGCGAGCTTAACGGTGTTGAGCCGAAGATGTTGCGTACCATGGTTGACGATTTAAAAAATCAGCTGGGGTCGACAATTATCGTGCTGGCAACGGTAGCCGAAGGTAAGGTTTCTCTGATTGCAGGCGTATCTAAGGACGTCACAGATCGTGTGAAAGCAGGGGAACTGATTGGTATGGTCGCTCAGCAGGTGGGCGGCAAGGGTGGTGGACGTCCTGACATGGCGCAAGCCGGTGGTACGGATGCTGCGGCCTTACCTGCAGCGTTAGCCAGTGTGAAAGGCTGGGTCAGCGCGAAATTGCAATAATATTAGCGTCAGGCAATGCCGTGGACTTGCTCCACGGCATTCGCATCAACGCTATCGACAACGATAAAGTCAGGTTGAAGTTGTGTATATCGGCTAAACTTAGGTTTAACAGAATGTAATGCCATGACTGCTTACATGTAATGTGTTTGTCATTGCTTACTTTTTGGCGTTATATGATGGATAATGCCGGGATACAGAGAGACCCGACTCTTTTAATCTTTCAAGGAGCAAAGAATGCTGATTCTGACTCGTCGAGTTGGTGAGACCCTCATGATTGGGGATGAGGTCACCGTGACAGTTTTAGGGGTAAAGGGCAACCAGGTACGTATTGGCGTAAATGCCCCGAAGGAAGTTTCTGTTCACCGTGAAGAGATCTACCAGCGTATCCAGGCTGAAAAATCCCAGCAGTCCAGTTACTAATCTTTCCGCGTCTCATCTTTAACGGTGAGACGCACCCTCAAAATCTCTCCTTCACTTCAATTTCTTTTCGCGTTACTCCCGTTCATTCAACGTTAACATCCATTTTTCAACATCATTCCTGCCTGTCATAGGCCATTTTTTCTGTTGATAAAACACTCTTTTTGACGTTTTTACAGTCTAATTGAGCGTGAAGTGTGCAAACGATAAAAGTGTGGGAAAAATTGTTTGACTTATAAGTCTCAGAAAGTAATATGTGCGCCACGCAGCGACGATGAGCGATAAACAAGTTCTTCGAAGCACTCGTAAGAGGCGTGTGGTGAGGTGGCCGAGAGGCTGAAGGCGCTCCCCTGCTAAGGGAGTATGCGGTCAAAAGCTGCATCCGGGGTTCGAATCCCCGCCTCACCGCCATTTGCATCCGTAGCTCAGCTGGATAGAGTACTCGGCTACGAACCGAGCGGTCGGAGGTTCGAATCCTCCCGGATGCACCATCTCTTGCTTGATATGGCTTTAGTAGCGGTATCAAAAATTCTGCAGTAAAGTAAGTTTTCCGATGCATCCGTAGCTCAGCTGGATAGAGTACTCGGCTACGAACCGAGCGGTCGGAGGTTCGAATCCTCCCGGATGCACCATCTCTTACTTGATATAGCTTTCGTAGCGATATCAATATCAGCAGTAAAATAATTTTCCCGATGCATCCGTAGCTCAGCTGGATAGAGTACTCGGCTACGAACCGAGCGGTCGGAGGTTCGAATCCTCCCGGATGCACCATCTCTTACTTGATATAGCTTTCGTAGCGATATCAATATCAGCAGTAAAATAATTTTCCCGATGCATCCGTAGCTCAGCTGGATAGAGTACTCGGCTACGAACCGAGCGGTCGGAGGTTCGAATCCTCCCGGATGCACCATCTCTTACTTGATATAGCTTTCGTAGCGATATCAATATCAGCAGTAAAATAAATTTTCCCGATGCATCCGTAGCTCAGCTGGATAGAGTACTCGGCTACGAACCGAGCGGTCGGAGGTTCGAATCCTCCCGGATGCACCATATTCTCCGAAATCTTCAGCAATGAAGGTATCGAAGAGGTAGCGGTATTAACCGCAGGCACCAGGGAGGATAACGTTGCTTTAGCAACGGCCCGAAGGGCGAGCCGCAAGGCGAGTAATCCTCCCGGATGCACCATCCTTACTTGATATGGTTTTCGTAGCGATATCAATATCAGCAGTAAAATAAATTTTCCCGATGCATCCGTAGCTCAGCTGGATAGAGTACTCGGCTACGAACCGAGCGGTCGGAGGTTCGAATCCTCCCGGATGCACCATCTTCTCCGTATTATCCGCGATTGATGATCCTCATGGTCTGCAATATTGATGTATGCACCAGGGAGGATAACGTTGCGCCAGCAACGGCCCGAAGGGCGAACGCCAGTGAGTCATCCTCCCGGATGCACCATCTTCTCCAACAATTTCCTCCAAAAACATCTCATTTCTAAATAACTATTTTATCCATATCCTGAATAATCTTCCCCTTCGCATCGGCGACAAAATCAAGCAATTACGCTAAAGTAGCGTCATATTTTTCGACTTGCGAGAAGACAATGTACGAGCGTTATGCAGGTTTAATTTTTGATATGGATGGCACAATCCTGGATACAGAACCCACGCACCGTAAAGCGTGGCGTGAAGTATTAGGACGCTACGGTCTTCAGTACGATGTACAGGCCATGATTGCGCTTAATGGCTCGCCCACCTGGCGTATAGCCCAGGCGATTATTGAGCTGAATCAGGCCGATCTCGATCCCCATGCATTAGCCCGCGAGAAAACCGATACCGTAAGAAGCATGTTGCTCGATAGCGTCGAACCGCTTCCTCTTGTTGAAGTGGTGAAAAGCTGGCACGGTCGTCGCCCAATGGCTGTCGGTACGGGGAGTGAAAGCGCCATCGCTGAGGCGCTGCTAACGCATCTGGGATTACGTCGTTATTTTGACGCGGTTGTCGCTGCCGATCACGTCAAACACCATAAACCTGCACCAGACACGTTTTTGCTGTGTGCGCAGCGTATGGGCGTGCAACCAACACAGTGCGTTGTCTTTGAAGATGCCGATTTTGGCATACAGGCCGCTCGCGCCGCAGGCATGGACGCCGTGGATGTTCGCTTGCTGTGAGTGAGTCGCTGTCGCTCTTCTCGTTGTTTGCCAGTAGTTTTCTCAGCGCTACACTACTACCCGGCAATTCGGAAGTTGTGCTGGTCGCAATGTTACTTTCTGGGGTGAGTCATCCCTGGGTTTTAGTATTAACAGCAACAATGGGTAATAGCCTTGGAGGGTTAACTAACGTTATCCTTGGGCGTTTCTTTCCATTGCGCAAAACATCGCGCTGGCAAGAAAAAGCCATTGGCTGGCTGAAACGCTATGGCGCAGTCACACTCTTATTAAGCTGGATGCCAGTGATTGGCGACTTACTGTGTCTGTTAGCGGGATGGATGCGCATCTCGTGGGGACCAGTAATCTTTTTTTTGTGCCTTGGTAAAGCGTTGCGCTATGTTGCGGTTGCAGCAGCCACCGTTCAGGGCATGATGTGGTGGCACTAATTGTAGGCCTGCACACATGGCCACCATTACAGTTATGCTAATTAAAACGATTTTGACAGGCGGGAGGTCAATTTGATCCCGGACGTATCACAGGCGCTGGCCTGGCTGGAAAAACATCCTCAGGCATTAAAGGGGATACAGCGTGGTCTTGAGCGCGAAACTTTGCGTGTTAACCCAGATGGCACTCTGGCAACAACCGGTCATCCTGAAGCATTAGGTTCCGCACTGACGCATAAATGGATCACCACCGATTTTGCCGAAGCGTTGCTGGAGTTCATTACGCCGGTCGATGGCGATATTGAGCATATGTTGACCTTTATGCGCGATTTGCATCGCTATACCGCGCGTAATATTGGCGATGAGCGGATGTGGCCGTTAAGTATGCCATGTTACATCGCGGAAGGTCAGGATATCGAACTGGCGCAGTATGGAACGTCCAATACAGGGCGCTTTAAAACGCTGTACCGTGAAGGGCTGAAAAATCGCTATGGCGCGCTGATGCAAACCATCTCCGGCGTACACTACAACTTCTCTTTACCAATGGCATTCTGGCAGGCGAAGTGTGGTGATATCTCGGGCGTTGACGCCAAAGAGAAAATCTCTGCGGGCTACTTCCGCGCTATTCGTAACTACTATCGCTTCGGTTGGGTGATCCCGTACCTGTTTGGCGCATCTCCGGCAATTTGTTCTTCTTTCCTGCAAGGTAAACCGACGTCGCTGCCGTTTGAGAAAACCGAGTGCGGCATGTATTACCTGCCGTATGCAACATCGCTACGTTTGAGCGATCTGGGCTATACCAATAAATCGCAAAGTAATCTTGGTATTACCTTTAATGATCTCTACGAGTATGTAGCGGGTCTGAAGCGGGCAATTAAAACGCCGTCGGAAGAGTACGCGACGATTGGTCTTGAGAAAGACGGCAAGCGGCTGCAAATCAACAGCAACGTGCTGCAGATTGAAAACGAGCTGTATGCGCCGATTCGTCCGAAACGCGTTACTCGCAGCGGCGAGTCGCCTTCAGATGCGCTGTTACGCGGTGGCATTGAATATATCGAAGTGCGTTCGCTGGATATCAACCCATTCTCGCCGATTGGTGTTGATGAGCAGCAGGTGCGATTCCTCGACCTGTTTATGGTCTGGTGTGCGCTGGCTGATGCACCGGAAATGAGCAGTAGTGAACTTGTCTGTACACGCGTCAACTGGAACCGGGTGATCCTCGAAGGACGTAAGCCGGGGCTGACACTGGGAATTGGCTGTGAAACTGCGCAATTCCCGTTGCCGCAGGTGGGCAAAGATCTGTTCCGGGATCTGAAACGCGTCGCGCAAACGCTGGACAGCATTAACGGCGGCGAAGCATACCAGAAAGTGTGTGATGAACTGGTGGCCTGCTTTGATAATCCCGATCTGACTTTCTCCGCCCGCATCTTACGGTCTATGATTGATACTGGTATTGGCGGAACCGGGAAAGCGTTTGGTGAGGCTTATCGCAATTTGTTGCGTGAAGAGCCGCTGGAAATTCTGCGTGAAGACGATTTTATTGCCGAGCGCGAAGCGTCTAAACGCCGTCAGCAGGAAATGGAAGCCGCAGACACCGAGTCGTTCAAGGTGTGGCTGGAAAAACACAGCTGATAGAAAAGAAAAAGGCCACTCGTGAGTGGCCAAAATTTCATCTCTGAATTCAGGGATGATGATAACAAATGCGCGTCTTTCATATACTCAGACTCGCCTGGGAACAAAGAGTTCAGAATATTTTAAAAAAAATTACCGGAGGTGGCTAAATGCCGTTGTTAGATAGCTTCACAGTCGATCATACCCGGATGGAAGCGCCTGCAGTTCGGGTGGCGAAAACAATGAACACCCCGCATGGCGACGCAATCACCGTGTTCGATCTGCGTTTCTGCGTGCCGAACAAAGAAGTAATGCCAGAAAAAGGTATCCATACCCTGGAGCATCTGTTTGCTGGTTTTATGCGCAACCATCTTAACGGTAACGGCGTTGAGATTATTGATATCTCGCCAATGGGTTGCCGCACCGGTTTCTATATGAGTCTGATTGGTACGCCAGATGAGCAGCGTGTTGCTGATGCCTGGAAGGCGGCAATGGAAGATGTGCTGAAAGTGAAGGATCAGAATCAGATCCCTGAACTGAATGTCTACCAGTGCGGTACTTTCCAGATGCACTCGTTGCAGGAAGCACAGGATATTGCACGTAGCATTCTGGAGCGCGACGTGCGTATCAACAGCAATGAGGAACTGGCGCTGCCGAAAGAGAAGTTGCAGGAACTGCACATCTAGCCCGTTTAAGAAGAAGAAGCCGGGCGGTGATATCACTGTCCGGCTTGCCTGATGTGCTACGCTTATCAGGTTGATGCGGGGAGCGCGCCACCCGTACGTGACGGGCGGCAAAGTGGTATTAAAAGAGATATTTCATGCCCAGCATTCCCTGGGTATCGCTGTAACCGTTGTCCCCCAACTGCTGGGCGACGTTGCCCCACAGTTGCAGACGTGGATTAAGCTGACCTTCCACCCCAACTTTTAGCTCACCGATGTTACGTGTACCGATGATTTCATCGCTGATGCCATCCATCTTCACGCTGTAATTGCGGGAGTTATAAATCCAGTTGGCTTCCACGAAAGGCTGGAAGGAACGCGCTTTATGATCATCAATAGCATTGTGACCCTGCAGGTACGCTTTCACCCCCAGACGCGTTTGCAGGTTGCCTTCGGTGCTGTCCTCAACCAGAGTGCCATTGTCTTCAGTATGATTGTCTGCCTTCACATCCATCCACGTCAGTTGCATTTTAGGCTGCAACCAGTAGCTGGTGCGGGCATCTGCGCTTTCACCAAGACGGAAGGTATAACCCGCTTCAATGGCGGCGGTGATACCGTCAGAGTGATATTTTTCACTGGGCAGATACTCGCCGGAGACGGTGTTATCAAACCAGTTATAGAGCAACCAGCTATCAACATAAGTCCCTGTTTTATCTGCTTCGTTAGCGTACCAGGTGCCATACATGCCCACACTGTAGCCGTCGATTTGCCCGCGTGAGTTGTAGCCGGTCAGGCTGGAATGTGTGTGGCTCTTGCTGTTGGCATAGCCAGCCATCAGGCCGAGATGCCAGCGATCGAGTGCGTTACTGCTCCATTGCGCAAGATCGCCGCCAAGTTGCAGAACATAACGGTTGCTCTGAGTGCTCAGTTCATCTGAGCGATCCTTAAAGCGGTTATGTCCGCCAATGTTACGTAACCACAGACTGGTCACTTTCTGCTCGCCGGTTAGCAGGTCGGTGTACTGTGTTTCCCCCAGACGGTCATGCAGTCGGGTATTAAACAGCGTATTTGCAGCCTGAATATTGGCCAGATAGCTACTAATCTCCGGGCGATACTGATGCTTTCTTTCTGGCAGTGGTTCTGGTGAAACGGGGGTATAAGGAGAAGCCGGTGTCGGTGTATCAGGTGGCTCTGGTGAATCAGGTATTACAGGGTCAACAGGTGGTATAAGTGGGGTTTCACTGGTTAAGTACCAGTTCTGATCGTCACTTTTCGTCACGTTATAATCATAGGCTCCGGCAACAATACGGCCTTCTTTACTAAACGTACCCTCTGATGCCCCCGTTATTTCAACAATGCGGATACCTTCAAGCGTATCGGCGCCCTGACCACCGGCATTATGAACACTCACACGGGTATGACCAGACGTGTTGCCTTTTACAATTAATTTATCGGTCGCAGAATTATCATCGCCGAGTGCGGTACGCATAACTAACAAACCGTTATTAGCACTGTAATTGCCATTGATGGTGAGTGTGGCAGGCGTGAATTTGTCGCCATTTTTTGAGGACGACAGTGTTGCCGTACCCGCCAAATCCAGCGCATTTAAGGTTTGTGAAAAACCAGCTAAATCAATATTCCCTCCACTGGAGACGACATAACTGGAGTTTGGACTAAAGGTATCGTTGATACCGGCGCGCAGGGTGCCTTTACTAATATTCGTTTGGCCAGAATAGGTATTTGCGCCAGCCAACGTCGTGACTCCGGAACCTACCTGGTTAACCTCGCCTTTGCCAACGATATCTGCTGCCAGGATAAAATCTTCGCTGGAATGGTTGAAATTAATCTGGGCAGTACTGTCCCCGACCTCGCTTCCCATATGGATAATCGGCGTCTTAATTGCCCCCGCTTTTTGCTCGGCTTCTCCCTGCGCTCCACCAATGTTTAGAATACCGGTGCTGGTTTCGTCCATTCCAAGCCAGATAAATTGATTCGCGCTGACCGTGGCATTATTACTCACGGTAAGAATACCCTTTGCTTCGTTCAGCAATGAGCCCAATCCCCCAAGGGAGATAAACTCATTCACGGCTAATGAAGAATTGTCACCATCAACCAGCGTTTCACCGTATCCCGTTCCCTGAAAATTCTCCATATTTCCATTAAAGCCAATGATCATATCTTTTGACGCTGTAAGATGACCGCCATGAGTGATTTCGAGTTTACCCGTCCCCTGATCGCCTACCATCACATACCGTGCGGCAACGGATGATCCCTCACCATCAATAACGACTTGCCCCTGTGCCTGGTAATTAAATTCACCGATTCTGAATTCATTTAAATCGGTGATAGTACTACCGCTGAGTACCATTAAAGTTCCTGAACCGCCATTAGTTCCCAGGTAAATATCGCGTTCATTAGGCGATGCATGACTAAGCGTCAGATGAGTGTTATTTTCTAATTTTATTGTCCCTGACGTCGCATTACCGATTACGATTTTAGCAGTAGTCAGATCCCGCCCGTCTATATTCAACGTTCCTGCACTTGTTGCTCCAACATTAAGATACCGAAACTGGTCCCATACTGGTGAGTTATTTTCTGATGAAGATAAGGTTACGACATCATTATTATTGATTGTCACATCGCTGTTGATAGTGGCTGGTGGTGTCCATGCCTGAGAAATTGGTATTGATAGCACAGTTGAAATAGCTATTGCCAGCGTGGACAAGGGATGCTGTCTGATATTCATAAAGTTAATTTTCATCCTTATGATTTATTTTAAGATAAATAGCGAATCCACAGTAACTACGTAAAAAATTAGATTTTAAGGCCGCTGAACCAGGTTGCTGTTCTGTAAATGAAGGGTAGTGTGTGAGGCCAATAATTATAAATCAGTTTAATTTGTGATTAATTTGATATTAATTTGTTTTGATGGTTTAGGCATTAGGGTGAAAATAAGGTGCATAATTTTACTTAGCGGAAATTTTTAAATGTCTTAAGGCATAAAAAATGAGCAAAGAAAAAGCAAAGGAAATCAATAAGATGTTTTTTCGGAATTTTGCGGGGTTAGTAACAGTAACTGATTAATTGCATGTTTATTGTTTGCACATCTTTTTAGATATAAAAAACACCAGGATTATTATCAAAAAATAATGTAAGTCTGGTTTCCAGACATGGGTTATATGCACGTAAACAATAAGATTAAATATTTCCTCATTAAGAAAAGTGCAAAAGTATTCTCTTCTCAGGCAATGTAAATCTGCCCGATACGATAAACGTATCGGGCAGGTGTTTAATTCTCCGGCTTTCTACCTGTCAGTCACCCGATATTCCACGCTATGCGCTTCATCAGGTTGTGGAACTTCCAGCCTTGAGGCCATCCGCATCACCACCGCTTCAGGAACGGCATACTCGCGTCTGGCATTTTGCTGCTTCCATTGCGACCACGGCACTTCCAGATAAACGATTTTTACTCGTGCGCCGTAAGCCGTAAACAGACTGATAAGCTGGCTACGCAGCTGGCGGGTAATGTTCGTTGCATTCCAGACAAACGACTTCTTTTGCCGAAGTCGCACGCGCGCCTCTTCTTTTGCCTGTTGCACAATACGCCCGGTGGCGGTTTTGTCGTCCGGGCTGGCATTGATTCGCCGCCGCATGTCATCAAGGCTGATAACATCCATTCCCTGGCACTGTTCACTGATATAGCGATCTTTGCCCATTCCCGGTAAGCCACACAGCAAAGTAACTTCAAAATGTTCAGCCTCCCAGGGAACAAAATCGGGAGAACTTTGTTCATGGGTCAGGTAATGCCAGCGTGCGGAATCAGAAACGAATGGGCGCGCTTTTCCCCAGCATTGTTGCTCATGGCAAAACAGCTCGAACAGATCGATGCGTTCCAGCATTGACTGCTTATCAGGGCAATGACGACCAAGCAGATCGGCACGGGCAAGCAGGGCGAGCAGACGCGTGTCGACGCGCATCGCAGCAGTGAGCAGTAAACGCTCCGGTTCCGGACGTTCCAGTAACCATAGCGGTAACCCATGCAGACGCACCAGTGCAACGATTTGCTCGCGCAGCACAAATGGTGTGGGGATATCGCGCCATAAAATTTGTCGGGCCGTCAGTTCGCCCCGACGAGCGTGGCCAGGCGACTGAATACGCCCGTTTTCCTGCACGGTAGTGCTGCGCTTTTCAACATCATGCAATAACGCCGCCGCCCATAAAACTTCCTGCTGTTGAGCGGGGAGTTGCTGGAATTCTGGCAGAGTAACGAGGGCGTTAAGCACCATTTCGGTATGCACGCCAACGTCACCTTCGCCATGATGCTCCGGGTCTTGTGGCGTGTGATGCATCTCCTCAACCCAGCTAAAACGCTGGCGAAGTGTCGACCAGCGTTTATCGTCGGTAAGTCGCCAAATCATGACTGTTCTCCATAAGCGAACTCATGGGTCATCCGCGCCCGACGCCAGTGGCGCTTCCAGTGTTCGCTGGTTTTGACATGATTTTTGCGCACGTACTTGAATACATTATGGGGAAAATCGGCAACGGAAAATGCGTCGCGATTTCGGCTGACAATGCCTTCCAGCGTACAGGGTTGCCCGGTGTGCGTATCCCAGGGATCGAACGCGCCGCGCTCACAGGTCAGCGCCAGAAAATCATGTTGCCAGCTTTTTTCATCATTCCCCGGCTGCGGGCCGGAGATTTCGGGTACGCAGGGGAAATCAAACAGGGCGGCGTAAAACTGCACCTCTTCCCAGCTCAGCCACATATCCTGGCAGCGAACGGCAAACAGATAAAAATCCTGCTCCAGGGCGCGGTATTCAATGGAATGGACGGCGTAAAGATTTTCACCAAACAACTCCAGGTCGCCGAGATCGTTTTTCAGCAGTTGCCAACGCTGGCGAATTTTATAAGTCCATGCCGACTGCGTAGGCGCGGCATGGGAACGGGCAAACACGCCGTAGCGGTTAAGGCAGTTATTTTCGCCGTCGAGTTTTTCTGTGTGCACCAATTGCGTGATGGCCTGTAAATCCTGCCAGTAATCGGCGTTAATGCGGTCATCGCTGGTGGTGCCAGGGGAGAAAGGATAATGCCAGGTTCTCCCGTATTTCCGTTGGGTATTCATAATAATCCATTATTTTGTGTGTAATAAATGTACGCCCGCGAGGGTGCGAGTTAGGGGGTTAAAAGAAAAATGTGAGTATCACCCGCAAAAGCAAGGGCGAAGGAAAAAGAGAATTAACAACCTGAGCGAATGCTCAGAACCGGTTAATGGTGAATGGAAGAGTTTGGGGCGGCGAAAAGATACACCGAATGAGTGGATAAAACAACCGTTTGCAGAATGAGCAAATAAAAAGGGAGCCGCAGCTCCCTTTGACAACCTTAGTGCGCACCGCCTCCGCCGCCACCTGCGCCAAATGGCGGTTTAGCAAACCACACCAGCCCCAGCAGGACGAGAAATATCCCGGCTGACATCCAGAAGATCTCATTGGCGGAAATAATCAGCCCCTGATTGGTGATTTGCTGGGCAATCCAGCCAGATGCCTGCTGTTGCGTCATCCCCAGCCCTTCCAGTTGACTGTACATCGCCTGGGCGTTCGGGTTATACGGGTTCACCGACTCGGTCAACTGCGCATGGTGCATCGACTCGCGGTTGGTCCACATAGTCGTCGTTATGGACGTACCGATAGACCCCGCCAGCGTTCGCGTAAAGTTGGAGAGACTCGACGCCGCCGCCAGTCGTTCCGGCGGCAAACCAGAGAGCGTAATGGTGGTCAGCGGCATAAAGAAGCAGGCCACCGCGAAGCCCTGGATAAACTGCGGCCAGGCCGATGCACCAAAATCCATACCCGGTTCAAAGGTATAAGCACGCCAGTAAAAGCAAACGGCATACATAATAAAGCTGAAGGTTACCAGCCGACGCATATCCAGTTTATGCGCAAAACGGCCGATAATTGGCGACAGGATCACCGGAATAATCCCTACCGGCGCAGATGCCAGCCCTGCCCAGGTTGCCGTGTAGCCGTAGACTTCCTGCAATAATTGCGGCAACAGAACAATTGCGCCGAAGTAGAGCATGTAGGCGAGGCTGATACACAAGCAGCCAATTGTGAAGTTGCGCGATTTAAACAGTGACAGGTCGACTATCGGGTTATCGTCGGTCAACTCCCAGACAATCAGGAAGCTGATAGCCACCACCGCCACCACGGTGAGGATGATAATTTCTTGCGATGAGAACCAGTCCAGCTCTTTACCCCGGTCGAGCATAATTTGCAGGCTACCGATACCAATCACCAGCAGCGCCAGCCCCACGGCATCAATTCGCCGCCTTTCTGTACGGGTTTCGCGTCCGCGCAGGGTTTGCAGTGTCATCAACACCACCGCCACGCCAATTGGCACGTTGATGAAGAATATCCAGCCCCAGTGGTAATTATCACTGATATAACCGCCGAGGATTGGGCCGCAAATTGGCGCGACAATCACCGTCATCGACCACAACGCCAGCGCGATCGAGCGTTTAGCTGGCGGGTAGTTATTCAGTAACAGACTTTGCGAAAGTGGGATCAACGGCCCGGCGACAATCCCCTGAATCACGCGGAAGAAGATCAGCATATTCAGACTACTGGAAACACCACACGCCCACGACGCAATGGCGAAGGCAATGGTTGACCAGAGGAACAGCTTCACTTCCCCGACGCGTTTTGCCAGCCAGCCGGTAAGGGGGATCGAGATGGCGTTTGCCACCCCGAAGGAGGTGATCACCCACGTTCCCTGGCTGAGCGATGAGCCCAGATTCCCGGCGATAGTGGGGATCGCCACGTTAGCAATGGTGGAGTCCAGCACCTGCATGAATGTCGCCAGTGACAGCGCAATCGTCATAATGACCAGTTGCGCGCCTTCCAGCGGTTTTTGCTGTTGCATCACACGCACCTCTGGATTAGCCAGCGTTAGCTTTTACGATATCGTCGATCAGTTTATTGACAGGTGCCAGGCTGATTTCACGCGCGGTACTTACCGCGACCGGCGTAGAACGTACTTTGTTTGCCAGTACCTGACCGTCACGGTTAGTGGTATTGACGCTCACCAGCGTGGACAAGCCGATACGCAGTGGGTATTGCTCAAGCTGTTTTTGGTCCAGTTCAATACGAACAGGCAGACGCTGAACGACTTTGATCCAGTTACCGGTGGCATTTTGCGCCGGAAGCAGCGAGAACGCGCTACCTGTACCCATATCCAGACCGACCACTTTACCGGTGTATTTCACATCATCGCCGTAAATATCAGTGGTGATGGTGACCGGCTGACCGATGCGCATATTGGCAATCTGCGTCTCTTTAAAGTTGGCATCCACCCACATATTGGTAGCCGGAACGACCGCCATCAGCGGCGTCGTTGGGCTAATTTGCGCACCAGGCTGAACGGCTCGGCGGGAGACATAGCCGGTCATTGGGCTGACAATTCGGGTACGTTCCAGCGCCAGCCAGGCGTTACGTACTTCAGTAGCGGCCTGTTGCACGGCAGGCTGATCTTCCAGTTTAGTTCCCAGAATCATCGCCTGATTGGCATTGTATTGTTGAATGGCGACATCCAGTTGCGCCTGGGCGCTGGTGACGGCGTCGCGGGCGTGTTGCAGTTCTTCGCGACCAATCAGGTTGGCATTGCCCAGCGGCACACGGCGGTTGTAGTCGCTCTGTGCTTTAGCGAGGGCGATTTTCTGCACCTCAATATTCGCCTGCAACTGCTTGCTGTTAATCATCAGTTGGTGGGTTTGACGAACGCTGGAAGCCAGCGCAGTTTTGGCTTTTTCAAACGCCTGGCGAGCATCTGTCGGGTCGAGAGTGACCAGCACATCGCCTTCTTTTACAAAATCGGTGTTATCGGCCCAGACTTTCGTCACGCTGCCAGACACCTGAGACATAATTTGAATCTGATTCCCTGCCACGTATGCGTCATCGGTCTCTTCAAAATGACGCAGTACCAAAAACCAATAAATTCCTATCGCTACGGCAATAATGATAAAGAGCAAGGTGAGAAGGAGGAGCAGACTCTTACGTTTGCCGCTCTTCTTTACCGGTTGCTGCGGGTTTTGAGTCTCCGCATTTGCGCTCATATTGTTCTCCACGATCTTCTTAACTCATCGGCTGAGCCGACCTGCTTGCCAAAAAGGCCAGCACGTTGCGATGCTGGCCGGTCAGTTTTTCTTTTATAAATCTGGATTTTTGAGCGAGATGACGCGTTAGCTCATCGCTTCGAGGACCATGCCGTCTTGTTCCATCTGGTCGAGACGGGAGAGCAACTTGCGGGTGATTTGCTCGAGCTGATCTTTTTCGCTAGTGCTGAGCGCGGACCAGAGTTGATGCAGGCAGTTATGCTGCGGCGGTAAAACCTCGCGCAAAAACTCGTGACCTTTTTCCGTTAATTGCAGATGCAGGCAGCGGCGATCGTTGTCGCTTTCACGACGCTCGATCCAACCGCGTTTTTCCAGTTCATCGGCAATACGCGTCGCATTGGTACGGGATGATCCAAGAGCACAACTTAATTCAGAAGGCTGAATACTGTGGTTTTCCTGAGACTCCAGCGTAATCAACGCCATAAACAACGTCTCGTTAATCCCCTGAGCCTTCAGCATTTTATTGCGGTTCTCCAGCAGCTTGCTCTGCATATGCATACAAAGACGGGTCAGAAGGATTTCCTGGTAAGGAAAATCTTCGTGGCGGCTGGCGCGAAATTTTAGCATTTGTTCAATGGGCGTAAACGAACTATCCATTTGGGTATGACCTCATTAATTTCAGCCGATATAGTAACGACAGTGACAAATAAAGTAAATGTATTGTTTTAGAAAATTGATTCTTGTGGGTTATATAATCGCATCACTTTCCAGGCGAGCCCGTAGGCCAGCGCACTTAGCAGTGTAGGGACGATAATGCTGCGTGTTTTATAGAAACTGGCACCCAGTACCGCGAAGCCAACCAGTGTGGGCACGAAACGGCGTGTATCGTGCATCACTTCTGGTGCGGTAGAGACAACCAGCAGAGCACAAATCGAGGCTATGCCAATGGTGTCGAGCAAAATACCCACCGCACCACGTTTGGTCGGGCGGGCATTACCCACACGCAGGCGCAGCGGCAAATAGCGAAAGCAGTAATTAACCGCGCCAACCAGTAACCCAAGCAGCAGAACCTCATAGCTCATCGGGCGCTCCTTGCCAGAATGCCTGAATTAGCGCAGTGAGGCAGCCACAGACAATGCCTGCCAGAATGGCGACGGGAATAGAAAATAGCGTTACGCCCGCAAGGGCGCCGATTAACGCTGCGGTAACGCAAAGGGATTGTTTGCGCTGGAAAGAGGCGAGCAGAAAACTCATAAAGAGCGCCGGTAGCATAAAGCCTAATGCTGCTTCAACGGCTGGATAACCTTGCAGCAATCCGCTGCCAGAGAATGCCCCTATAACCGTACCAAATACCCACGATGACCATGAACTGAAGGCAATGCCAATCATCCAGTTCTCGCTCCAGCGGCGATTATTGCGTACCAGCTTTGCCGTTGCTGCGGCAAAAACTTCATCCGTCAGGCCAAACGCCCACAATGCAGTTTTCGATTTTTGCAAACGCTGAACAATGCGGCTACGCAACGATGGACCATACAGGATATGGCGAACATCCATTGCCATGACGGTCAGCGCAGCGACCCACAAACTACTCCCGGCTGCCAGCATCGTGGTAATGACGAACTGACTCGCGCCTGCATAAATGATGCAGGAGAAAAAAACGCTTTCGAGAGGAGAAAATCCCAGACGGGTCGCATTCAGACCGAAAGCAAAGGCCACCGGAATATAACTAATAACAATCGGTAAACTGTCTTTGCATCCTTCCATGAAGGTCGCCGAACCTGAAGCAGGCAGAGGAGTAGGGCTTACCATAGAGTGTACGCTTAACGACTGTTAAAATTATAAATGGACTGAATGAATATCTTAACCTTATCAGACTGATGGGCTTCTTAACACCCTTATAAGTGTAAAGCCACGAAAACGGTTGCTGATTGTCTAAATAGCGGCTTCCTGACGATGAAAACCTCGCCACCAGACCAACAGATTAACCAGGGCAATCGTCGCACCAGCCAGGCAAACGCCTGCCCAACCGGCATGTTGCCAGGCTGAGGCCGAAATCAGTGAACCGGCGGCACCGCCAATAAAGTAACTGGTCATATAGCCTGCGGTCAGGCGATTACGCGCATCAGGATGAATACGATAAATCACGGTTTGATTGGTGATATGCACGCCCTGTACGGTGAGATCCAGCACCAGGATGCCGATAATCAGCGCCAGCACGGAAGTGTGACCAAACCAGATCGCCAGCCATGAAAGCAACAGCAGCAGCAAACCGAAAGTCGTTGTCAGGTGCGATTGACCCTTATCGGCAAAACCACCTGCCGGACGTGCGCCCAGCGCCCCAGCGGCTCCTGCAAGGCCAAACAGACCAATCGTTCCATCGCTGTAGTTAAAAGGCGGCGCGGCAAGCAAAAAGGCCATTGATGTCCACAGAATGCTGAAGTTAGCAAAGGTCAGGCAGCCCAGCACCGCGCGGGTGCGCAGGATCTTATCGCTGATAAACATGCTGAAAACGGAACCTAACAACTGTGGGTAGTTGAGGTGCGTCTCAGATTTCATCTGCGGCAGGCCGCGCCACAACGCCAGCGCCATTAGCGCCATTAATACTGCTGCGACCCAGAAAACGGTGCGCCAGCCGCCGAGATTTGCCAGCAACCCGGCAACGGTACGCGCCAGCAAAATGCCCAGTAGCAGGCCGCTCATAATTGTGCCAACCACCTTGCCGCGTTTTTCCGGCGAGGCCAGCGTTGCCGCCAGCGGAACCAGAATTTGTGCCACGACCGAGAATAAACCCGTTAATGCCGTACCGAGGATCATCATCGCCAGTGACTGACTGCTGGCGGTAATCAACATACCGCCCGCTGCCAGTAAGGTCATCGAGACAATCAGGCGGCGGCGTTCAAACATATCACCGAGGGGAACAAGAAATAGCAGACCGGCGGCATAACCTAGCTGCGCGGCGGTGACAATAAAGCCCGCTGAACTGGCAGAAAGGGAAAAGTTACGCGCGATAGTGTCGAGCAATGGCTGAGCGTAATAGTTGCTGGCGACCGCCAGACCGGTGGCGATCGACATTAGCACGATCAGCGCCGGGCTAAGCTCGTGATTGGGTTTCGTCATTATTGTTTATCAGGTGATGATGAGTCTGAAAACCAATAATAGCGGATGTTTATGAATGTGGGGTGAAAGATAGATTGTTGAAATGTGCGGTGTGGTTTGTAGGCATGATAAGACGCGTCAGCGTCGCATCAGGCATTGTGTACAGAATGGCGGATGCGGCAAAAACGCCTTATCCGCCCGAATAAAAATTACTTCTGCGCTGCCAGCGCCTCATTTACCCAGCCATCGAACTGTTGCTGGTGGGCTTTGATCCAGCCATCAACGTGACCCTGAATATCGCCTTCTGAGGCTTTGCCGTCATGCATAATGGCGTTCTGGGCGTTAATATCTGCCACTGGTAACTGCATAATGGCAAACAGTTTCGCTGCCGCCGGGTTTTTCTCAGCCCAGGCTTTGTTGGCAACGATATGCATGGTGCTGACCGGGAAGCCGTAATTTGCGCCATTCGGTAGTTTGGTATCGGCGTTTTTATCACCCGGCAGTGCGGAGAACGGCACCTGCAACCAGACGACATCTTTGCCCGGCTTCAGTTCGTTACTCACCCAGTACGGCGTCCAGGTGTAGTAAAACACCGGTTTGCCCTCTTTGTAGCGACTGATGGTGTCGGCCATCATCGCTGCGTAGTTCCCCTGATTATGCGTCACGGTGTTGGTCAGTTCATACGCGGCAAGCTGGTGGTTGATCGCACCTTCGCAGCCCCAGCCTGGGTTACAGCCGGTTAAATCCGCTTTACCGTCGCCGTTGGTATCGAACAGTTTGGCGATCTTCGGATCTTTCAGTTGTGCGATGTTGGTGATTTTGTATTGGTCGGCGGTTTTCTTATCGATCAGGTAACCCTGTGCCGCGCCGTTAACAAATACCCCTTCACGATAAAATTTCTTATCGCCACCGGCAGCTTCGTACATGTTGTCATGGAGTGGCGTCCAGTTCACTGCGGTGAAGGTTGCATCGCCAGAAGCAAGCGAGGTGTAGCCAACGTTGTAATCCACTTCGCTGGGTTTATTGACGGTATAACCTAATTTCTCCAGCGCACGACTGACCAGCAGCGTCTGGAAGGTTTCTTCAGTGATGGTGCTCTGAACTGGATTAACAGTAATGCCTTTGCCCGGCAGATCGGCAGCAAAAGTTTGTGTAGAGATAAGCGTGGCAAACGCTGTCGCAAAAAGTACGCTATGTCGCATTGTTATTCCTTTTTTTGGCAGGGTGATAATGCCCGGCGTCACCGGGCAAGTGCAGAGTTACTTAATGAATGGGCGGGTCAGCAGACCAACAGGGCCAGTGGTGTACCAGCGACGGTTGCCGCGACTGCGTGAGTCGCGCCCAACGGCCTGCGTCAGGCGATCGAGGATAATGGCGAGGATCACAATCCCGACGCCGCCAACGGTGGCAAGCCCCATATCCAGACGACCGATACCGCGCAGAACCATCTGACCAAGCCCGCCGACAGCAATCATCGAGGCAATGACCACCATAGAAAGAGCCAGCATCAGCGTCTGGTTAACGCCCGCCATAATGGTCGGCATCGCCAGCGGTAACTGAACTTTGAACAGCATCTGGCGCGGGCTGGCACCGAATGAGCGCGAGGCTTCAATCAGATCCGCCGGAACCTGGTTAATCCCCAGAATGGTCAGACGGATAATCGGCGGCAGAGCAAAGATGATCGTCACCACCACGCCCGGCACGTTACCGATACCAAACAGCATGACGATTGGCACCAGATAAACAAACGCGGGCGTGGTCTGCATGGCATCAAGCAGTGGACGGATTATTTTCGCTGCTCGCGGACTTCTCGCCAGCCAGATCCCCAGCGGCAAACCGATGACGATACAGAACAGCAGGGCGGTTAATACCAGCGCCAGGGTGACCATTGCTTGCGACCATGCGCCAATCGCGCCGATAGCAATCAGTGAAACCAATGTCGCAACGCCCATACCGACGCCGGAAATCTGCCAGGCGATGAGAGCGAAAACGATAATCGCCACAGGTGCAGGCATACCCAGTAGCAATTGCTGGAAACCGTTGAGAATATAATCCACCGGAACGCGCACACCCTGAAAGACGGGACGGAAATGGGTAACGACCCAGTCGATCCCTTCAGTTACCCAACTGTCGAGTGGGATCAGCGTCTTGTGGAATGGATCGAGAATATTAAAATGCTCGACGTTTGGCGCAGGCGTACTGGACAGCCAGTCAGCGCCACCGCCGTCAGTCGGTGCAGCAGCCGGTGTACCCCAGGCGTCTGCGGATTGTGCGGCGCTGTCCGCCGCTGGTGTGGTATCCCACGGATTATTTTGATCAGCCATTGTTTACCCCCTCACGATCTAAAGCGCGCAGCAGCATTCCTTTCGAAATGATGCCGACATACTGTTGGTCCTCGTCGACCACTGGCACCGCACAGGGCGCCTGTCCGACATGAGAGAGCAACTCGCTAAGAGGTGTCTGAGCATCGACCGCTAACGGCGCATCAATCAGCGCCGCATCAAGACCTTGCTGCTGCGTTAATGCTGCTTTTAACGAATCGATAGACACTGCGCCGACAAATTTATTACCGCGTTCGATGACGTAACCATATTCGCGGTCTTCATCCTGCAATAATTTCAGCGCCGAACGCGGGCCGAAGCCGGGTGTTTTACGAATTAAGCCATTAGGGCTGCGGCGGGCAATATCTTTTGCGCTGAACACCTGGCTAATATCGACGCCACGGAAGAAGGTACGGACATAATCATTCGCCGGATTATTGAGAATTTCATCCGGTGTACCGACCTGAACGACTTCACCATTTTGCATAATGGCAATTCTGTCGCCAATACGCATAGCTTCATCGAGATCGTGGGAAATAAATACAATGGTGCGCTGATGTTTCGCCTGTAATTTTACCAGCTCATCCTGCATCTCGGTGCGAATTAGTGGGTCGAGCGCCGAGAAGGCTTCATCCATTAATAAAATATCCGGATTGATGGCTAATGCGCGAGCCAATCCGACACGTTGGCGCATCCCGCCAGAAAGTTCGTCCGGGTAACTGTGGGCATAATTTTCCAGCCCGACCTGACGCAGTGCATCAATAGCTTTTTCCCGGCGTTCTTCGGCGTTAATTCCAGCTAATTCCATGCCGAAGGCAGTATTGTCCAGCACGGTCATATGTGGCATTAAGGCAAAGGACTGGAAGACCATCGCAATCTTTTTTCTGCGCACCTCACGGAGTTCGGCATCGGATATTTTGGCAATATCCACACCGTCAATCAGTACTTGTCCACGGGTGGGTTCAATCAGGCGATTGAGAAGGCGTACCATTGTGGATTTACCCGAACCGGATAATCCCATGATGACAAATATCTCGCCTTCTTCAATGGCCAGACTGGCGTCTTTTACGCCAAGCGATAGACCTGTTTTTTCCAGAATTTGTTCTTTTGAAAGTCCTTTTTCGATATATTTGAAAGCCCGTTGTGGATGCTCGCCAAATATTTTATAGAGATTTTTAATTTCTAATTTAATTGCCATGCAATAGAAAGATTCCTGTTATTTGTTTATGTCGATATATTACCCGATGGAAATAGTCACTTTTTTCTACCCTAACATACTGAGAATCTGAGGCAACCCCTGATGGCAAATGTGGCATGAATATTGATGTGAGCAAATTGCCGGAATTTCCCGTGATATAAGGGCTGAGAGCAAATCGAGAAAAGTTGATATTTTTTGTTATAGATAGCGGAAAAACGCCTGAATATTGTAGTTTCAGGCGAATAATGCAACAGAGTATCAGTGTAGATCACCACAAAATATCTGTGTGATAAAAAGCCATTTAATGAAAATTATTTCCCTGCTGAGGTTGGTGATATTTTTTAAATAACCGTGTCAGAAATTCCAGTCTTCGTCTTCTGTTTCGACCGCTTTTCCTACCACATAAGAGGAGCCAGAACCGGAAAAGAAATCGTGATTTTCATCGGCATTCGGCGAAAGCGCGGCGAGGATTGCCGGATTCACTTCCGCCATTTCTGCCGGGAAAAGCGGTTCGTACCCCAGATTCATTAATGCTTTATTAGCGTTGTAGCAGAGAAACGCTTTTACATCGTCAGCCCACGAGGTTTCGGCGTACAGCTCATCGGTGTATTGCAGTTCGTTGTCGTAGAGTTCCAGCAACAAATCGAAGGCAAAATTCTTTAACTCTTCGCGTTGTGCCTGGGAGGTTTTTTCCAGGTTTTTCTGATATTTATAACCGATGTAATAACCGTGCACTGCTTCATCGCGGATAATCAGACGGATCAGGTCGGCGGTATTAGTCAGCTTACCGCGACTGGAAAAATACATCGGCAGCCAGAAGCCAGAGTAGAACAAAAATGATTCCAGAAAGACACTGGCGATTTTCTTTTTCAGCGGATTATCGCCGCGATAATGTTGCTGAATAATCTGTGCTTTTCGCTGCAACGGCGCGTTTTCTTCACTCCAGGCGTAGGCGGCATCGACATCTTTTCTCTGGCACAGCGTCGAGAAAATCGAACTGTAAGAGCGGGCATGAACCGCTTCCATAAAGCTGATATTTGATAATACCGCCTCTTCATGGGGCGTGATCGCATCGGGCATCAGCGAAGGTGCGCCGATAACATTTTGTAGCGTGTCGAGTAGCGTCAGGCCAGTAAAAACACGCAT
Source organism: Escherichia sp. Marseille-Q3837 (assembly GCF_916618735.1). Taxonomy (NCBI): domain Bacteria; kingdom Pseudomonadati; phylum Pseudomonadota; class Gammaproteobacteria; order Enterobacterales; family Enterobacteriaceae; genus Escherichia; species Escherichia sp. Marseille-Q3837. The sequence goes on from NZ_CAKAKC010000001.1 coordinate 2,069,994, forward strand.
CGTCAGTTGTTGCTCTACGGCGCTTAATGTCTGCCAGGCGGGGATATCGTTCGACAGTGGCACTTTTTCCGGTAGCCAGAAATTACTGGTCAGGCGATTCCACACCTCCAGATCTTTATCGTCAGTAATCTTGTTCCAGTTGATGGCGCTGATACGTGAGAGTTTCATAAGCAATCCTTAAAGCGCGCAGGAGACGCAGCCTTCAATTTCAGTACCTTCCAGCGCCATCTGACGCAGGCGAATGTAATAGAGCGTTTTGATACCCTTACGCCAGGCGTAAATCTGCGCTTTGTTGATATCGCGGGTGGTGGCGGTATCTGGGAAAAACAGCGTCAGCGACAGCCCCTGATCGACATGGCGTGTCGCTTCGGCGTAGGTGTCGATAATCTTTTCCGCGCCAATTTCGTAAGCGTCCTGATACAGCGCCAGATTCTCATTAGTCATAAACGGGGCAGGGTAGTAAACGCGCCCGGTTTTACCCTCTTTGCGGATCTCTACTTTCGCCACAATCGGATGAATACTCGACGTGGCATGGTTGATGTAAGAGATGGAACCGGTTGGTGGCACCGCCTGGAGATTCTGGTTGTAGATGCCATAGCGCATCACGTCGTCGCGCAGTCGCGCCCACATCTCACGGGTAGGTAGCGTAATACCGCTACGGGCAAACAGTTCGCCAACTTTCGCCGTTTTCGGCTGCCAGTTACCTTGCAGATATTGGCTAAAATATTCACCGCTGGCATAGCGCGACTGTTTGAACCCGGCGAAGGTTTCACCGTGTTCGCGCGCCAGCAACATCGAGGTGCGCAGCGCGTGCCAGGTGATGGTATAGAAATAGAGATTGGTGAAATCCAGAGCTTCCGGTGAACCATAGGCGATGCCTTCCCGCGCCAGATAACCGTGTAAATTCATCTGCCCCAGCCCGATGGCGTGCGAGGCGGTATTTCCGGCTTCGATGGACGGCACGCTGCGGATATGACTCATATCCGACACCGCCGTCAGACCGCGCACGGCTGTTTCTACCGTGCGGGCAAAGTCGGGGGAATCCATGGTGTGGGCAATATTCAACGAACCTAAATTGCAGGAAATATCATGGCCTGTGCGAGCATAGTTGAGATTCTCGTCATACTCTGAGGCGCTGTTTACCTGCAAAATCTCTGAGCAAAGATTGCTCATATTTATGCGCCCGGCGATAGGGTTAGCACGGTTTACCGTGTCTTCATACATGATGTACGGATAGCCGGACTCAAACTGGATCTCCGCCAGCCGCTGGAAGAAATCACGCGCGTTGATGTATTTTTTGCGGATGCGTTTATCGGCAACCAGTTCGTCATAGTGTTCGCTGATGGCGATATCGGCAAACGGCTTGCCGTAAACCCGCTCAACGTCATAGGGCGAAAACAGTGCCATCTGCGCATTCTTTTTCGCCAGATGGAAGGTGATATCCGGGATCACCACGCCCAGCGACAGCGTTTTAATGCGGATTTTCTCGTCGGCATTTTCCCGCTTTGTGTCGAGAAAACGCAGAATATCAGGATGATGGGCATGTAAATAGACTGCACCCGCCCCCTGACGAGCGCCGAGCTGATTGGCATAGGAAAATGCGTCTTCCAGCATTTTCATCACCGGAATTACGCCAGAAGATTGATTTTCAATACGTTTAATTGGCGCGCCCGCTTCCCGCAGATTCGACAGCAAAAATGCCACGCCGCCGCCGCGTTTCGACAGTTGCAGTGCGGAATTTACCGCCCGACCAATCGACTCCATATTGTCTTCAATACGCAGCAGAAAACAGGAAACCAGTTCGCCGCGCTGCTGTTTACCACAGTTGAGGAATGTTGGCGTGGCAGGCTGAAAACGTCCAGACAGCATCTCATCAGTCAGTTGCGTCGCCAGCGTTTCATCGCCTTGTGCCAGCGTCAGCGCCACCATAGTGACTCGATCGGCAAAATCCTCCAGATAACGCTTACCGTCGAATGTCTTCAACGTATAGCTGGTGTAAAACTTCCATGCACCGAGGAACGTCTGAAAACGAAAACCGCTGGCGTGCGCGCGGGCAAATAGCGTAATGACAAAGTCGCGAGAGTAGCGATTAAGAACGCTTTCATCATAGTAACCTTCGTTGACCAACCAGTTCAGGCGCTGCTGCTGGCTACTGAAGGTCACACTGTTCGGGCGTACATGCGTCGCCATAAAGGCGTCTACGGCCTGGCTGTCTTTATCGAACTGAATGCGACCTGCGCTATCGTAAAGGTTAAGCATCGCATTCAGGGCGTGGTAATCCATTGTTTCCTGCGTCAGGCGGTCTGCGGTTGTCGTTGCCAAAATTCGGTTACTCCTTTACGAACATTTTCGATATCGCTTTGCGTACCCATGAGTTCAAAGCGGTACAGCCACGGCACGCCGCATTTCCGGGCAATCACATCTCCGGCGCGACCATACGCCTCACCAAAGTTGCGATTACCCGAAGCAATAACGCCGCGAAGCAACGCCCGGTTATGTTCGTCGTTTAAAAAGCGAATCACCTGTCGTGGCACAGCGCCAGCCGTACCGCCACCGCCGTAAGAGGGCACGATCAGGATGTAAGGCTCGTCTACCTGAATCCGTTCCCGCTCATTGAGTGGAATGCGCACGGCGGGCAGCCCTAAACGTTCGATAAAACGCTGCGTATTTTCGGAGCTGCTGGAGAAGTAGACGAGCTGGCTCATGCACTGGCCGCGTGTGGCGCTGGATGCAGACGGTTGATCATATCCGGACGAAAACCAGACCAGCTAAGATCGCCTGCAATCACTACCGGCAACTGACGAAAGCCCTGAGCACGCAACGCTTCCGCCGCTTCAGGAACGCGATCGACATTAATCATTTCAAAATCAAAGCCCCGGTTTTCCATCGCCCGTTTGGTGGCGTGGCACTGAACGCAATCGTTACGAGTGTAAATAATAATGCGCATGATTCGTATTTCCGTTTAAAATGAAGATACGGCGCGATGATACGCGTCGGGTTGTCTCTCTGTTGATACAGGGATACTAGATGTAGTTGAAAAAAGATTCAACCATACAAGATATGGGAAATTTCGATAAGTCTCACCGCAGTCGAGCAGCTCAGCGGGGTAGGGGGTTTTGTGTTCTATAGCCGGGTGATTACCCGGCATCAGGAAGTTACATCCGCATGGAAACGGCCAGGCGGTTAAAGCAATTCATCAGTCCGATGGCAAAAGTCAGGTCGCTGATCTCTGATGCGCTGAAATATTCAAGCAAAGGTTGATAAACGTCGTCTTCTGCATGGCTTCGGGCAATATCGGTCACCGATTCCGCCCAGGCCAGCGCCGCCCGCTCGCGATCATCAAAATGATGGCTCACCCGCCAGCCTGCCAGAGCGTCCAGCTTGTGCTGCGGCACACCGGATTTGCGTAATGCTTTACTGTGCATCTCCAGACAAAATGCGCAGCCGTTGATTTGCGAGACGCGCAAATAAACTAACTCCATCAGTGTGGTATCCAGCGCACTATTTTCCAGCGCCGTTTTGGCCTGCACCAGCGCGTTATACACTGCCGGGCTAAGTTCGTAGTAAGGCTGACGTAATGTAGTCATACAGTTTCTCCTCTTATTAACGCCCGCAATGTAGCACTATAATGGACTGCTAAAGAGAGCCATAAATTACCTAAAAAAGCAGACCATATGCCGCGCTATCAGGATATCGCCCGTCAGTTAAAAACGGCTATTGAGCAAGGGGAACTGAAACCCGGCGCAAGGCTACCTTCCAGTCGTACCTGGTCGCAGGAGCTGGGCGTGTCTCGAGCCACCGTCGAAAATGCTTATGCTGAGCTGGTGGCACAAGGATGGCTGGTACGGCGGGGGCAGGCGGGCACCTTTGTCAGCGAGCAAATACATCCGCAACAATCCGCTGTGGATGTGCTTGCCTTTGCCGGTGAAAGCCAGCAACCGCTACCATTCCAGATGGGATTACCCGCACTCGATCTCTTTCCGCGTGAGCTGTGGGCGCGGGTGATGGGGCGCCGTCTGCGTACCCAGACGCGCTTTGATTTGGCGTTAGGCGATGTCTGTGGTGAGGTGGCGTTGCGTGAGGCAATTGTTGATTATTTACGCGTCTCACGCGGGATTGAATGCCAGCCAGAACAGGTCTTTATCACTCACGGTTATGCAGCCTCAATGGCCTTAATTCTGCACGCGCTGGCGAAACCGGGAGACGGGATGTGGATGGAAGATCCTGGCTTTCCGCTGATTCGCCCGATTGTTACTCGCCACGGTGTGGAAATTTTACCTGTGCCTGTTGATGACAACGGACTGGATGTCGCAAGTGGAATGCAAAATTATCCTGATGCACGTTTTGCTCTGATAACTCCTGCGCACCAAAGCCCGCTCGGTGTTGCACTCTCTCTGGCGCGCAGGCATCAGGTGCTGGCGTGGGCAGAGCGTGCGCAGGCGTGGATTATTGAAGACGATTACGACAGTGAATTCCGTTATCACGGTAAGCCATTACCGGCGCTGAAAAGCCTCGACGCACCACGGCGGGTGATTTATGCCGGAACATTCAGCAAATCGCTATTTCCTGCATTGCGCTGTGCGTGGCTGGTGGTACCGGTGGAGCAGATTACGCAATTCCGCCAACAGGCGTCACTGAAGCCATGTGCAGTGCCAGTTCTATGGCAGAACACACTGGCTGACTTTCTTCGCGAGGGGCATTTCTGGCGGCATCTGAAGAAAATGCGTCAGCACTATGCGCAGCGTAGGCAGTGGATTGAACAGGCGCTTACGCAACAGGGATTCCTGGTTATGCCACAAAAAGGCGGCATCCAGATGGTTATCAGCATGGTGGGCGACGATATTTTCCACGCGCGTAAAGCCAATACTGCTGGCCTTGCGGTGCAGGCACTTAGCGACTGGCGTATCCGATCAAGTGGGAAAGGAGGATTGCTTCTCTCGTTTACCAATATTATCAGTGAGAGTATGGCGCAGCAGGTGGCACAACAATTACGCAGAGCCTTAAGTTAAAAACCCCGAAGTCAGGCTTCGGGGTCAAAGACGCGTATTTATTATCATTGTTGCATTACGATTTGCGTATGCTTAACAGCGCGCCGATAAAAATACCTACCGCAGCTGCTGTACCCACGCTACACCAGGGTCTTTCACGAACAAAAGAATCTGCGCAGCCAACTGCATCGCGCGCGGCTTGCTGGACGCGAGTACGACCATGCATCCGCGCTCTGGTTTCTTTCAGTAGAGCCTGAGCTTTACTGCGTGCGGCTTCGGCTTCACCTTTGGCGTCGCTGCCCCAGGACTTCAATACAGATTCGAGACTGTCGGCTAATTGATTGACATCATTCTGAATATCCTGCACGCCATCATCGACGTCGTTGCGGTTCGGTCTGTTAAACATATGATCCCCCATTAGAATTCGATGTAATTTTCAGTGTAGACCATAATTTTCTTAACAGAGATTCATCGCGGCTTTATGGACTTTTCTGAAAGCGTTGTGAATGCGCAATCAGGTAAGGTAGGCGCGCAGTAGATATTAACGAGGATAAAATATGTATTTACGACCAGACGAGGTGGCGCGCGTACTTGAGAAAGTCGGTTTTACTGTCGATGTAGTAACCCAGAAAGCATACGGTTACCGTCGTGGGGAACATTATGTCTATGTTAACCGCGAAGCGAGAATGGGACGTACCGCACTGATAATTCATCCAACATTAAAAGAACGTAGTTCCACACTGGCTGAACCTGCTTCCGATATTAAAACTTGCGATCATTACCAGCAATTTCCGCTCTATTTAGCGGGTGAACGTCATGAGCATTACGGTATCCCGCATGGCTTTAGTTCGCGTGTTGCGCTTGAACGTTATTTGCATGGCTTATTTGGCGAAGCCAGTTAAAGACGCGACTGGCGATGCCAGTCGCGAAAAGAAGGGTCAGGCTTTTACCTGCTGGTAGCTGCTCACTTTGAACAAGCGGCGACAGTAATCAAGGAAGTAGCCATAGACCGCCCCCATCAGCATCGAAACAACGATGTTTGAACTGACCGCTGCCATAATCTGGTGCCAGTCTGCGCCTACCACTAATAAGATCGCCATATACACTGGTGACTGGAACGTCACATAAGCCAAAATATCAGCCAGATTTTTTGTCCAACCAGAGTGGCTAACTTTGCGTGCCGCGCGCATAAACAGATCGCGGTACATGCCATATGGCCATGCAATTAAGATATTCACCGGAACGGCCACCAGCCTGGAATAAAAAGATTGTTCGAAGCTCATCCCGGAGAGGAAAACTTCAATACACATGTTCACGACAGTACAGTAAACAACCATCGCGAACGTGTCTGCAACTGCATGACGCAAGCGTGACTGCGGTGAGAACATGCTAATGCTCCTTAATAAAAGCGAAATCGGGTATGAATGGAAATGGAAGCAGTGCTTTAGACTGCCTGTTTCATTTTTGCATAGCGTATATTACTGGTTGTTAGTAATCAATTAGTGAAAAATTTTTATTTATTTTGTTTTTGTAGATAAAATGTTCCGCAATGGCGTATTTTTTATACATTATGGATTTTTAAATGCCTTTATGAATAATTTTATTTAAAATCATATTATTACGTGGTCATTGTGAACTGTGCTGGTGGGGCGGTTAAGGGCTGTTAACGCCGTAAAGCGTAGACAATCCGGCTTAAGTAGCGGGTTGAGCTCATTTAGCATTTTTAATGACCTGAAGCCACTAATGCCAGCATAAAACTTCAGTTACTGAAACTTTGTTTTTATTCTTTATGTATGCATTTTTATTCAATTTTCTTTAATCTACCTTCGGTGATGATGGCACAGAGGGCATCCGATTATTCGCAAATGTCTGCAATGATAAGTCAAATGGCTAATATATAAACCGAAAATAATTATTAATCTGTCTGGAAATAACGGTTGAAATAATATCGCGCGCGACTGTAAATAGATTAAATTTTGTGGAAATATAATAAGTGATCGCTTACACTACGCGACGAAATACTTTTTTTTGTTTTGGCGTTAAAAGGTTTTCTTTATTATGTCCGTAATGTTACAAAGTTTAAATAACATTCGCACCCTCCGTGCGATGGCTCGCGAATTCTCCATTGACGTTCTTGAAGAAATGCTCGAAAAATTCAGGGTTGTCACTAAAGAAAGACGTGAAGAAGAAGAACAGCAGCAGCGTGAACTGGCAGAGCGCCAGGAGAAAATTAGCACCTGGCTGGAGCTGATGAAGGCTGACGGAATTAACCCGGAAGAGTTATTCGGTAATAATTCTGCTGCACCGCGTGCAGGTAAAAAACGCCAGCCGCGTCCGGCAAAATATCAATTCACCGATTTTAATGGTGAAGTCAAAACCTGGACCGGCCAGGGTCGTACACCGAAACCGATCGCTCAGGCACTGGCTGAAGGTAAATCTCTCGACGATTTCCTGATCTAATGACTGCTGCCGGATGCCGCCACTATGGCGCGTCCGGCGTCGCTTCTTACGCTCGCTGATTCCACGGCATCTTATCTAACAACCTTGCCATCCCGCAAAAACCGCTGATGCCCGCAAACATTAATCCCGCACCGACAAAGCCGCTTAATAAGAAGAACGCGCTATTCACGGCATAACCCAATACGACGCCGATTAATATTAAGCCACCAGCTGTGATCTGTACCTGACGCATTAATGGTAAAGGCTGCGATTTATTTTCAGCTACCGGCAATCCCGCTTTTTTCCAGCCATCAATACCGCCCTCCAGTAAAAAGATATCTGCGGGAGCGGCAATCGCTGCTAATTTTTGTGCATTATTACTGGTGCGTTTTCCTGCCTGACAGTGGAATATAATTTGTTCGCTACGTAATTTTGTCGGAAGACCAGACTGTTCCAGTACGGATAATGGCGCCAGATCCGCTTCAGGAATATGTTCACGAAGATATTCATCGGCATCGCGAATATCGATTAACTTTGCACCGCGTGAGATTAATTCTTGTGCATCAAGCGGTGGAATTGTTGTTAAAGCCATTGCTACTCCTTACGGACAATAGACGTTTTTCAGGGTGGCGATAATGGCATTTACCGCCTCATTTTTAATGAAATAAAGAATGCGTTGGGCATCCCGTTGGCTGTCGATAAGCCCTTCGTCACGCATCCGTGCCAGATGCTGTGACGTTGCAGAGGCACTCAGTCCGGTAATGCGCGCCAGTTCACCGGCGCTGGTGCCGGGGGAACCGCAAATCATGCACAGAATCAGCAACCGTTTGGGGTGACTCATTGCTTTCAGTAAGGCCGCAGCCTGTTCGGCGCTGGCCTGTAGTTGGGCTAGTTCAGTCATATTTATTTAAGTGTTTTCTAAATTAAATAAACTCTAAACTAAAAATGCAACGTATACCAGCGTCAGCAGCGTAAATGAGGGTAAAAGCAAAGGCTGAAACAGGCAGACTCCGCATAAAATTACTATGCTTAAGAGATAAAATTTCTTTTTAAACAATGAGTAATTTTCTTATAGGGAGGACATATGGGGTTCTGGAGAATCGTCATCACCATCATTTTGCCACCGCTCGGCGTGCTGCTGGGGAAAGGATTTGGTTGGGCATTCATTATTAATATTTTGCTGACACTTCTTGGCTATATCCCTGGTTTAATTCACGCTTTCTGGGTGCAAACCCGCGATTGATCCTGTGCTCATCCTGCGGCGTTAACGCGCCGCGTTCCTCTGCTACACTTTCTGAGTGTTTCCATTAACGAATGAGGTAGTTATGGGTCTGTTCAATTTTGTGAAAGATGCCGGAGAAAAGCTCTGGGACGCGGTCACTGGTCAGCATGATAAAGACGATCAGGCGAAGAAGGTGCAGGAACATCTGAACAAAACCGGTATACCTGATGCCGATAAAGTGAATATTCAGATTGTCGATGGTAAAGCGACGGTTACAGGTGACGGCTTAAGTCAGGAAGCGAAGGAAAAAATCCTTGTTGCAGTGGGGAATATTTCCGGTATTGCCAGCGTGGACGATCAGGTAAAAACGGCGACGCCAGGCACTGCCAGCCAGTTTTATACCGTTAAGTCTGGTGACACTCTGAGTGCTATTTCCAAACAGGTTTACGGTAACGCCAATCTCTACAATAAAATCTTCGAAGCGAATAAACCGATGCTAAAAAGCCCGGATAAAATTTACCCGGGGCAGGTGTTGCGTATTCCTGAAGAGTAGTTAATTGCCAGCCATCGCCTGCTGGATAATCGGAATTGGCGTCAGTAGATGCTGGCGCATTAACTCACTGGCGCGCGCCGTATCTCGCGCCAGTACCGCCTTAGTCAGGGTCTGGTGCTGTTCATGTTTATCTTCCAGCATTTCTACAGAAAGCACCGTTTGCCGCAGCCAGATGAACCGATAGCGCGCCGCCAGATCAAACAACCGTTCACGCATTTGCAGTAAATAGTGGGAGCCACAGCCCGCCACAATTGCAGTATGAAATGCCTGATGGCGCTGGTCCCATTCATCAAGCATTTTCTCGCTGGCGTCACAAGCCTCAAGCTTACTGAGCAAATGCGCTTTTGCGAGAACGTCAGCCTCCCACTCATCGCCGCCACGGGCAATTGCCAGACTCACCAGCATCGCTTCCATATTGGCGCGGGCGTCGAAAATATCGAGCAGTTCTTGCTCTGACATAGACGCCACCCGATACCCTTTTTGATTCACCACCGTGACCAGCCGTTCCGCCACCAGTTGCGAAAGCGCTTCCCGCAACGGCCCGACGCCGAGTGCATAACGCGACGTTAGCGAACTCATCCGTAATTTTTCATCTGGCTGAAAATTGCCGCGAATAATATCGTTTTTCAACCAGCGGTAGCCATCCAGAGACGTAATGGTCATGGTGTGACTCCTGAACATTATCAGCGTGTATTATGAACGGGTGTTTTTTGCCACAATATCAGCTTTTTCCAGCGTGCCATAATTGGCACGGTACAGATAATCCCTATCGCTAATAAGCCGGTGGAAATTACCTCCAGTTGCTGCGCCGGGCGGAATAACATCACCACCAGTACAAAGGTAATAAAGCCAATCACCAGCCAGGTGAGCCACGGATAAAGCCACATGCGCAGGCGAATTTCGCCGCCTTCCGCCAGCAGGATTTTACGCATCCGCAATTGCGAAACGGCGATGACTAAATAAACCAGCAGGGCAATAGCGCCGGAGCTGTCGATCAGGAATTTAAACACTTTGGCGGGCGCATAATAGTTCACTACCACCGTTAAAAACGCCGCGCCGGTCGAGAGTAATACTGCCACATACGGGGTTTTGCTACGGTTGATTTTACCCATTGCCGCTGGCGCATCCCCGCGACGGCTTAAGGAGTAGAGCATCCTTGAGGCGGTATACAGAGCCGAGTTCAGACAACTGGTCACCGACAGCAAAATAACGCAGTCCATAATGAATTTTGCATGTGGAATATTCAGCAGCTCCAGCACGGAACGGTAGGAACCCACGGTTTTCAGTCCTGGCATATTCCACGGAATGAGTGCCACGACGACAAAAATAGAACACAAATAGAAAATGGAGATACGCCAGATAACCGAGTTGGTGGCGCGGACAATATGTTTATCCGGCGTGTCGGATTCGGCTGCCGCAATGGTGACAATCTCTGCCCCCATAAAAGAAAACATGGTTATCAGCATCGCGCTTAATACCGCGCCAAAGCCGTTCGGCATAAAGCCGCCGCTATCCCACAATCTTGAAATACCGCTCACTTCGGCATAAGGGTAAAAACCGCTAATTGCTACAGCTCCAAGGAAAATAAACGCCAGAATGGCAATCACTTTGCATATCGCCAGCCAGAATTCAAATTCACCGTAGTTTTTAACGCTTAATAAATTACTGCCGGTTAAGGCGAGGGTAATGACCAGGGAAAATAACCAGATGGGAATACCTGGAACCCACGAATGCAGGATCATGGCGGCGATGTTGGCTTCCAGCGGGATAACCAGTACCCAAAACCACCAGTACAGCCAGCCGATGGTATAGCCCGCCCAGCGACCAATGGCTTTATCGGCGTAGGTGGAAAAGGAGCCGGTGTCGGGCGTGGCGACCGCCATTTCTGCCAGCATCCGCATAATCATAACCACCAGTAATCCGGCGAACAGATAAGCCAGTAATACCGCAGGACCCGCTTCGGCGATGGCGACGCTCGAACCGACAAACAGACTTGCGCCGATAACACCGGCAATAGACAACATGGTGACGTGGCGTGATTTCAGCCCGCCGCCTAGCTCATGTGGTTGCGATGATTGCCCCATCCTGAATCCTCTCGAAAGTGTGTCACTTGGGAGAGCGCCCCGACATTTCCCGCGTCGGGTCACGCGTTTAATTGAGGCGGTCAACAAAATCTTAAAAGCGAAAGCGTGATGGTTTTCTCCCTCTCCCTCAGGGAGAGGGTCGGGGTGAGGGTTTAGCATCGTGTATACCCCTCACCCTAACCCTCTCCCCAGAGGGGCGAGGGGACAGTCCGCAGTCATTTTTAACTTTGTCGATCGCCTCATCGTTATTATTTTTTACTGTATCGTTATCATTCCCTTAGCAACGGTTAATTCTTACAAACAGACATAGCTATTGTTTCGCCTCATCAAAACACTGAGCGATGATCTCCAGCCCCTGACGGATCTGAGCATCTTCAATAGTGAGCGGCACAAGGATGCGCAGCACGTTGTAGTACGGGCCGCAGGAAAGAAGAATCAGGCCTTTGTCGCGGGCGCGCGCCACGATCTCAGCGGTGAGTCTGGCGTTGGGTTTACTGTGATCGCCATCTTCAAACAGCTCGATGGCAATCATCGCCCCTAGCCCGCGAACGTCGCCGATCTCGGTGTGTTTTTCGGCGATCGCCAATAATCCGTCTTTTAGCTTCTGACCCAGGTCGTTGGCTTTTTGCAGCAGATTTTCCTGCTCGAACACCTTCAACACTTCCAGCGCGGCTACGCAGGCAATCGGGTTACCGGCATAGGTGCCGCCCAGGCCGCCCGGTGCGACAGCATCCATTACTTCAGCGCGTCCGGTGACGCCCGCCAGCGGGAAGCCGCCCGCGATCGATTTCGCAAAGGTGGTAAGATCCGCCGCAACCCCCATTTGCTCCATTGCAAACAGCGTGCCGGTACGCCCCGCGCCGCTCTGCACTTCATCGGCAATCAGCATGATTCCGTGCTCGTCACACAGTGCGCGTAAACGCTGCATAAAGGCTGGCGTCGCGGCGTAGAAACCGCCTTCGCCCTGAACCGGCTCAATCACGATGGCAGCGATATCTTCCGGCGCAGCGTCATTTTTAAAAATTCGGTGGATACTGGCGATAGCGTCATCTTCACTGATGTTATGCAGCGGGCAAGGATAAAGCGCGCGATAAACATGCCCCGGCATCAGCCCCATCCCCGCAGAATACGGATTCACCTTGCCGGTCAGCGCCAGCGTGTAGTGCGTGCGCCCGTGGTAAGCGCCGCTAAAGGCGATGGTGCCGCTGCGTTTGGTGGCGGCGCGGGCGATTTTCACCGCATTTTCCACCGCTTCGGAACCGGTCGTTACCAGCAGCGTTTTTTTGGCGAAATCGCCCGGCACCTTCTGATTCATTATTTCGCACAGCTCCAGATACGGCTCGTAAGCCAGCACCTGGAAGCAGGTGTGCGACAGTTTTTTCAGTTGCGCTTCTACCGCCGCCACCACTTTCGGATGCAGGTGCCCGGTGTTGAGCACCGCAATGCCGCCCGCGAAATCAAGATACTCACGGCCTTCAACGTCCCACACCCGGCAGTTTTCCGCGCGGTCAGCGAAAATCGGGTGAATTTGCCCAACGCCACGGGGAATCGCCTGACTGCGGCGCTGCATTAACTCTTTATTGCTGCTCATTCGCGTTCTCCAGTTAAAGACCGATGCACATATATTTGATTTCTAAGTAATCTTCGATGCCATACTTCGAACCTTCACGACCCAGACCCGAGGCTTTGATACCACCGAACGGGGCGACTTCATTGGAAATAATGCCGGTATTGATGCCAACGATGCCGTACTCCAGCGCCTCGCCTACGCGGAAGACGCGGCTTAAATCACGGGCGTAGAAATAGGCGGCAAGACCAAACTCGGTGTCGTTGGCTTGCGCAATCACATCGGCTTCATCTTTAAAGCGGAACAGTGGGGCGAGGGGGCCAAACGTCTCTTCTTTCGACACTTTGGCGTTAGCCGGAACGTCCACCAGAATGGTCGGCTGGAAGAAGTTGCCGCCGCGTTCGTGCGCTTTACCACCGCAAACCACACGCGCGCCTTTCTCCAGCGCATCGGCAATATGCTCTTCCACTTTTGCTACCGCTTTTTCATCGATCAGCGGCCCGATGGTGACACCGTTATCCAGCCCGTCGCCGATGTGCAGTTTGCTCACCGCCTGCTGCAATTTTTCGGCAAAGCGGTCATACACACCGTCCTGCACGTATAAACGGTTGGCGCAAACGCAGGTTTGCCCGGCGTTGCGGAATTTCGAGGCCAGCGCGCCTTCCACGGCTTTATCGAGATCGGCATCGTCAAAGACGATAAACGGCGCGTTGCCGCCTAGCTCCAGCGACACTTTTTTGATGTCTTTCGCGCACTGTTCCATCAACTGGCGGCCAATTTCGGTCGAGCCGGTAAACGACAGCTTGCGCACCAGCGGATTGCTGGTCAGTTCGTTACCGACAGCCCCCGCCGAGCCAGTGACGACGTTAAATACGCCAGCCGGAACGCCCGCGCGGATCGCCAGCTCCGCCAGCGCCAGCGCAGAGAACGGTGTTTGACTCGCAGGTTTCAGCACCATGGTGCAGCCTGCCGCCAGCGCCGGGCCGGCTTTACGGGTAATCATCGCCGCCGGGAAGTTCCACGGCGTGATAGCGGCGGTAACGCCAATCGGCTGCTTGATAACAATCAGGCGTTTATCGGCCTGATGACCGGGAATGGTGTCGCCATAAATACGTTTGCCTTCTTCGGCAAACCACTCAATAAAGGAGGCGGCGTAGCTGATTTCGCCTTTCGCTTCAGCCAGCGGTTTACCCTGTTCGAGGGTCATCAGGCGCGCTAAATCGTCCTGGTGCTCCATCATCAAATTGAACCAGTTACGCAGAATGGTGGCGCGTTCTTTGGCGGTAAGCGCACGCCAGGCGGGCAGGGCGCGATTGGCGGCGTCGATAGCGGCGCGGGTTTCATCTGCGCCCATTTTTGGTACGCTACCCAGTTTGTCGCCGTTCGCCGGATTGGTGACGTCGATGACTTCACCATTGTTAGCGTCCAGCCATTCCCCGTTAATCAACGCCTGCTGGCGGAATAAGTTACTGTCGTTAAGTTTCATCGTTACGTCCTGTTTTCAAAGGTTATTGATTAAATGCGGCGTGTAAGGCATCCACACTACGTGCCGCTCGCAGCGTGCGTCCGGGGTTACTCTGGCTTGCCAACAGCGTTTGTACCTTGCTGACAATATGCGCACCAATAGGAATTGCTGATGTCGCTGCCGGGGAGGGCGCATTGCAGGTGTGGATCGTGCGCGGGGTGGTGACAAACAGAAAATCGTCAATCAGCTTACCGTCCGGCGATACCGCCTGCGCCCGCACACCGGCGGGCCAGGGCTGGAGATCGCTTAGCGAAAGCCGGGGACAATACTTTTGCACCAGCCGCAGATAGCCGCTTTTGCACAGCGAGTTTTTCATCTCGCCCAGTCCTGAGCGTAGATGGTTTTGCAGTACCCGGCGAATCCCCGGGGAGCCCAAAATTTCCAGCGTGTCGCTAAATGAGAAGTCGCGCTTGCGATAGCCTTCACGTTTGAAAGCCAGCACCGCGTTTGGCCCAACAGTCACGCTGCCGTCGATCATCCGGGTGAGATGAACGCCTAAAAAGGGCATCGCTGGATCGGGAATGGGGTAAATCAGATGGTTAACAATCTGGTTATGCTCCGGCGCGAGGCGGAAATACTCGCCTCGGAACGGGCAGATGATAAAGCCCGGTTCGAGGCCGAGCATTTTCACCAGCCGGTCAGCCATCAGCCCGGAACAGCTAATCAGCGTCGACGCTTCATATTCGCCGCTCTGACGGGTACGTATCACCACGCCATTCTTATGCTCATTAAGGCCGCTGACTTCGGCGTTATAGATAATCTCACCGCCTCTGGCCTGGAAGATTTTTGCCATCGCCGCTGTCACTTCGCAGTAGCTGACAATGCCGCTGGACGGCACAAAAATACCGCCAAGCCCGGTGATATTCGGTTCACGCTCGCGCAGCTCGTCGGCGTTTAACCACTCGCGCTCGATACCGTTTGCCGCCGTGCGTTCCCATAACGCGCGCATCCGATCCATTTCGAGTGCGGATGTGGCGACCAGCATCTTGCCGCAGTTGTCGTAGCGGATGCCGTTTTGATCGCAAAAGGCTTTGGTGGCGCGGTTCCCCGCCAGGCAAAACTGCGCTTTCAGGCTGCCGGGTGTGTAATAGACTCCGGCATGGATCACGCCGCTGTTGTGGCCCGTCTGATGGCAGGCCGGGCCGGACTCTTTTTCCAGTAGCGCAATGCGGGCATCCGGATAGACGTCAATCAGTTGCATGGCGGTCGACATGCCGATGATGCCGCCACCAATAATCACAAAATCATACATCCGCTCAATTCCTTTGCGCTTACTGATGCGTCTGGTAGTGGTTAGTGGCGTATGCGAAATAGCCGCGCTGGCGCATTAGTTCACGACGCAGATCCGGATGCGCGGTAAAGCGGTCGCGACCGTGCAGCCAGAACAGATTGTTAATCAACAGGAATTTGCCAACGGGAACCGGCACAGACAGAATGCCTTTGCTGTTTTCAATGGCATCGGAAAGCTCGCTCAGCCACACGCCTTCTTCGAAGTCTTTTGGCTGGACGAACTGGTCGATATAACGCATCACCGGGCGACCCTGCTGATCGACGTCGAACACAGGATGGAAGACATCTTTGCTGACGTTTTTACTTGGCGGCGCGGCAAAGCGCATCGGACGGCGCGCCAGCGGATGGCTGAAAAAGTGGTCCAGATGTTCCCAGTCATCGAGATGCAGCAGCAGCGAGTTTCCGCCCTGCATGTTCTGTTCGTCGATTTTCATCATCAGCACGTAATCAGTGATTTCTTCAACGTAGGTGCCGTCGTTATGCAGTTCCATTACGCGGTGCGGCTGGCGCAGATAGCTATCTGAGTTATCGACATTTTTCACTACAAAACGCGCGTAATACTGACCGCTCATGGCATCGAAATTGGAACGACCAATCAGATGCGCCACCGCCGTTGCCAGCTTCACCATCTCATCCGCTTGCTTCACATCATCGACACCCACCGCATTGATCAACAACGCACCTTCAGCACGGTTTAGCAGCGTCTTCAACAGCAGTGGTTGCAGCTGATTTGCACACAAGTCGTCAAGAATTTTGCCTACCCGAAAACGCAGAAACGATTTGTACTCCAGTGCCTGCACGGGCCACTCGGCGACCTGTTCAAGGAACTGTTTGGTCGTCTGTTCAGAGAAGGTAAGTTCCAGCAGGCGAGGGGATTGCGCCGACGGGGTGAGGGTGAATCCGCTATAGTCCTGGCCTGAATCGACAGCGTTAGTGTGTACGGCGGTCAGTGCATTCATCAGAAGCGATCCTCTTATGAGATGTAGGGTGACATGGCGATGCTCATTTCGTAGCCATAATCTAAAAATATCTACATTTCTGAAAAATGCGCACAAAAGTGACATATTGTTTTCTTATTGTGATCGAAAACAACAAATGGTTAACATTTGATTTGGTGAGTGCCAGATGCTTTTTTAGGGGAATAACGAGTTAAAACAATGCACTATTGTGGATTGTAAGGGCGTGTATAAGCATGATTTCATACTTTAAAATAAACTTACCCAGCGATTTAATACAAGGTGAGTCAATTTGAGATAACTCATTGTAAGCAGGGTATTTTTAGTACTGTATTCTTCTTGCAAGGGGGGAGAGCAATGTGTGTCTCTATGCTTTTAGGCTCAACGAACACAAGGGGATTTTAATGGGCTAAAAAATTCGGATTTAAGTCAGGAACGTATTAATACAATTCAGTACGGGGCGCAGAGAATACAACCAGATATTTGTTACATTGGCGATGGTTTTCTCTCTATTGAAAAAGGAGTGAGAAGACTGTGTGTAGTGGCATAGTGAATTTGGCCACCTGAATAGAGGTGATATCATCACCTCATAGTCAAAACAGGTGACATTATGACCGGACGTAACAGACGCAATTTTAGCCCCGAGTTTCGCCTCGAGGCTGCCCAGCTTGTACTCGATCAGCATTACACCGTTGCCGCCGCTGCCACTGCGATGAATGTCGGCAAATCCACGATGGATAAATGGGTTCGACAACTGAAAGAAGAGCGAGCGGGAAAATCACCCATAGCTTCACCCATGACACCTGAGCAGATTGAAATACGTGAGTTGAAGAAAAGACTTCAACGCGTTGAAATGGAAAGGGATATATTAAAAAAGGCTACCGCGCTCTTGATGTCAGACTCCCTGAACAATTCTCATTAGTTGAGAAACTCAGGGCGCGGTTTCCTGTTGCCGTTGTGTGCAACGTGTTTGGGGTTCATCGCAGCAGTTATAAATACTGGCGGCAGCCCAGGAAGCCTGACGCCACGAAAGTGGCATTACTGAGCCTTGTGCGTGAAGTTTATCACGAAAGTAACGGTTCAGCAGGAGCGCGAAGCATTGCCGCAATGGTCACCACCAAAGGTATAAAACTGAGCCGCTGGCGGGCAACAAAGCTGATGAAAGCGCTCAATATTATCAGCTGTCAGCAACCTGGCCATCGTTATAAGAAGGCGTCTAAGGAACACATTGAGATCCCTAATTATCTGGATCGCCAGTTTGCTGTTACCGAGCCTAATCAGGCTTGGTGCGGTGATGTGACTTATATCTGGACGGGAAAACGCTGGGCTTATCTGGCTGTTGTACTCGATTTGTTTTCCCGCAAACCGGTTGGCTGGGCGATGTCATTTTTCCCTGATTCCGCACTGACAGGTAAAGCCCTGCCGATGGCCTGGGAAGCACGGGGGAAACCGGCTAATTTACTGTATCACTCGGATCAAGGCAGTCACTATACCAGCAGGAATTTCAGACAGTTACTGTGGAGATATCAGATAAAGCAAAGCCTGAGTCGCCGGGGAAATTGCTGGGATAACAGCCCAATGGAACGGTTCTTCAGAAGCCTGAAAACAGAGTGGGTACCGGATAATGGCTACGCGAATTTTAGCGAAGCCAGCACGGCAATAACGAATTACATCACAGGATATTACAGCCAGCTCAGACCTCATCAATATAATGGTGGTTTGACGCCGAATGAATCAGAACGATTGTTCTGGAAAAACTCTAAAGCTGTGGCCAGTTTTTGTTGACCACTACATGCGGCAGCCTCTTCTGTTGCAATAGAACCAGATATTATTTCCACTCTCAGTAAACCTTGAGGGCTTTCGTCAGCTTCGTGTAAACACTCTTCGCCCAGACCAGTATTGTTAACGGGGATAATCACTTCGATGGCTTTATTCACGTCTTCTGTTATGGTTTCTGTAGGGATGACTATTTCAGAATCTTCATTGACAGATGCTTTCAGTTCGAACAGAAAAGCATTATCGCGTTCAGCTTGGTAATCGATCTTGTTTTGTAATTCAGCCCAAGAATACCCTTTTCCTAATTGAGATGCTTTGAACACAATCCCCTGGTATTCGAATGAGAAGCCGTTCATGCGGCCAGTAGAAGCGATGTTCGGGATTGCTCTGATGTTTTGTGCCACAAGCTGATGCACAAACTCAGTGGTTGATGGTTTATTGGCAAGGAATACTTCAAGAGCGTTCTGGATGATGGTTTTCGGGCATAACTCACCAATCCTTTCCTCCATCATCGCTTCATTACGTGATTTTTTGTGTTTTGGTTCAGGGGAGGGCGATGCCGGAGGTGCCTTAGCTTCCGGCCCTTTGGTTCTTGTCAGTGAATAGTCGAGTTCAAGCTGCTGGATGATGCGGGTGCTGATGAGATTTTCATTTTTTCCAAGGTAGAGCTTCCCCGAACTGAGTTCGATGCGACTGGCGATGATATGGATGTGCTGACCAGCCTTATCGTCATGAAGGACATAGCATCTTAGATGCGTCTCAGAGAAGCCCATTCGGGACATATAATCATCTGCTATTTCAGCCCACTGAGCATCAGTCAATGCCTCGTTTTTAGGCAAACGAAGCGAGTTGTGCCAAACAGCCTTTTGCACGTCAGGACGAAGCTGTTTGGTGCTATCAAATTCAGCGATCAGATCTTTAGCGGCATTGCCAACTATCGTTACATTTCCACCGATCACGATAGGGTCATTTTTATGATGAGAACAGGGCTTTAAGGCATAGAGGACGACACCAGCAAAACTCTTTCCTCTGCGGATTTTTTGCATCCCTTTCATTATTTATCACTGACAGATCGATTTGCTGACAGAAGGGCATCTCTTAGTGCTTTTATTCTTTTTTGCACCGTATAAATTTCAGTGATAGTAAAAGGACTATCGTGTGATTTAGTGTTGAGATGCTGAACAAGGTTGTTCAGATCCTGAGATGCTTTGGCAAGGTCTTTCCAGACAGTTAGATTTATTTCAGGAATTTTGGGAGGAGACGATTCAATGCTGACATACGTATCCAAACAGCACGGTTGAGATCCTCTCGTAGGCTATCAACGTAAGACAACTCGATATCATTTAATCTGATACTAATACAATGAGAACGTGTCTGCTGAGAGGGTAATTCAGCAGAAGCGAAATTTTCATAGCTACAGATTCTGAATGGCTTGATATTATTAAAAGTATGATTTCTATCATTCATATGAACTCCTTTCATATTGTAAAGTAAAATAAGCATGTCCGTTATGCTTATTTTACTTATATGATAGATGCTGAAAATGTCAATGTATGCAGTTGATTTTGCTTTTAATTTTTTCAACCAAAGGGCGAAAAAACAAGGAGCAACTCAAAGTATCACCGAAGGAGATGCTGAGAGTTAGCCCTTGCTTATAGCTTGGTTTTTGTGGCTTGTTCAATTAACATGTTTTTCAATAATTGAAATTGTTTTTCTTCTAATTTTTTTGATTTAAATATTCGGTCGATCTCCGGTTTTGATTCACCATTTAAAATCATGCTTGATAATTTTATATTGAAGTCTAAAAATTGAGACCTTGAAAACAAACATTGATTAATCAAACCGTTATGTGGACATGGCTTGTTTGTTTCTCTAATTTTATTTAATAAAGAAATTGTCTTTTTGAATTCTTCTGGATGATTCTTTATCATAAGTGAGTAATATTTGTAATTCGTGTTAAATTGACGAGTGTATAATCTTTTGAATTCTTCTTGCGTATATTTTTCATTTATATTTTTCTCATCAATAAAAATATTCTTATCTTTATGTAAAGTAAGATATTCATAAGCAATCTGTGAATATTGAGAACCAAGCATTTCTTGCACGTCATCACTTGGATTATTTGATTCATTAGCAAAACTATTTGTTGAGAAAGCTATGCTTGTCAGAAGAAAAAGTAATTGAGTTATTTTCATGGTGTTAACCTCTGTAATTATTATTAATGTGATAAATAACTACAATGTTTTAACCATGTTGTCAATTTTAGTAAAAGGCCTGCTTATGAACAAGAAGGCCTTTTACTTCTCTTTATTTATGGATGTTATTATATTCTGTGTCAACATTCGAACAGTCAAAACTTGGTTGCGCAGCAGCAGGTATTGTATCTAATAGAGATACTACCCTTTCTGCTGTCTTTCTATTTATATGATATATAGCAACTAATTTATCAATTAATTGGTTGCTTGAAATATTTAAGTTTTCTTGCTTTTCGGAGCAGGCATGGAACAACGGCGCATGATCAATTGGAGAAACAATCTTTGGTGGTTCTGCGTAGACAGCTAAAGGTAATAGTAAAAATATTGAAAAGAGTTTATTCATTTTTTCCTCGAATGTTTTAATTGAAATTTAAATGTCATAATATTTATAATCGTACAAGCATAATAATCGTCTATATACTGTGCTATTTTTATCTTCGAAAGATAATAAATAACTCTTAATATCCTCAGATTGTATTCTATCTTGATAATAACTATGAAAGATGCAGTCATCTTTTTTTGAGATAGGTAGTGCCCTATCATCAATAATTTCTGAAATAGTATTGTGAATATTGCTGCAATTGTTTGCAGTTGTCCGCTCAAAATGATCAGCAAGTTTCCTTCTTTGTTGTTCCTTATAAATTTCTACATTATCAAGTTCAGGGCAGATTTCACTGAATGCAAAGATTGGAAAGAACTGGGAACTTTGTATTTTCTGTTTATTTAACAATATAATTAATTGCTTATTTGCTTCCTCAACAATCTTGAAATAATCTTGCATCATCTCAGGCTTGGTTTGGAACTCATACTTGACTCGTTTATGAGATCCTACGGCTAATACCATTTGTCCATTTTTTAACTGGTCTAAATCTTCTGTGATTTTTACTTCAATATCCCCACCACTTCTTATTTCATTCCAGACTTTTTGAACTTTTCTAATATCCATTGCTGAAACTGGTAAGATTAAATCTGACAAACTTTCATATATAGAAGCGTAATCATCAGTCTTTATTTTATTTATTCTTATAGTGGTAGCATTTCCTATATATATATCGTGTTCAGATATGGTATTAGATCGTGAATCTTTTTCATATTCGACAAGTAAAAAATTACTTCTTATTTTATTAGCTATATCTGAGTTAGTAGGTACATAGGAAAAAATAGTCTTTAAAATTTGCTGTATATTTCTATCGCTTATGCTATAACCAATAAAGATAACCGGATTATGAATGAATAATGAGAGTAATTGTGCTCTAATTAGTTCATATTTGTTATCGAAATAGTCATAATCTTCTTCTGTAATCGTTAGTTCGGAAGGGGCAGAGACACAACCATGTATTTTATATACAGAACCATAAGGATTACTTAAAAGTATGCTATTACCTATTAGGGGTTCGAATTCAAAAAATTGTTCAATCAAAGTGTCATAATTAGTAGTAATAATTGAACCAATATTTTTTCTCATTTTTATCAGTTCAGCTATTTCGTCATTTTTTTCTTCTTTAACTAAAGTGGTTGATAATATTTTAGTTATATATATTTTAAATCTACTTAAATTAACACCTTTATCCATTTCAGTATAGAAAATATCATTTATTTCTTTGAATTTACCATTTCTGTCATTAGATAAAGCTTCGTTAAATAATCTTTCTATATTGCTTGCAATTTTTTCATATTTATACTCACCATTTATTTGACATTTTGATTTAATGTCAAGATAAGATTCTTTATCACCGGTAAGCTCAAAGCAGATATGAGATAGGAGACCATTCCAATCAAAGGAATTTGACAGATATCTCAAACTGAATCCAGTTCCAATGAACAGTACTGGATGATTTCGATAGTTCCCGATAAACTCTCTTATATCCATAATTTAAGTTAACTCTTTGTTTATAAAGGGAAAGTAGATGTTTTAGCAATCATAATAATATTATCGTTTGATTATCTAGCACTGTCCAGCTTTCTTGGGCAAAAAGTGCTTTTTTCTCATTGATTTTGCTTAGTAATACGATAAGGAATATACTTCGAGAGAAATTAATTTTGAGTATGATAGGAGTTATCTATGTCGATCATAATGGATATTATCTCTGTTATTGGTTCTGGTGTTTCGATATCTGGTATTACCCTGAAGGATTTAATCAAGAAAAACCCTAATAAAGTTGAAATTGAACGTTATATAAAATTTCTTGAACCAAAGAAAGTCTTAACGGCTCCTCTTGATGAGGAAATTATTTATGCAGTTATAAAAAGCCTGGAAGAAATAAAGAAAGAGACGGAAAATGTTAGGCTGAAATGCAATGATGAGTCGGTTTCATTAGTTTTATTAAATTTGGTTTTGACTATGAGTGAAGAACTTATGAGTCTTCATAAGATTTCTAATTCCGCTGATGCTAATGTGAAAATGTATAAAAATCTGCAAAAGATAAGAATAAAATTTGCTCAAGCACTTGCTATGTTATGCAGCGCATATGATATTGATATAACACGTTCAGAACTTTCAAAATTTATCCTGGATGTTGGTTATAAACCTCGTAGCTGATAAGCTGTGGCACTATGTATGCAATCATAGTGCCCTCATAATCTCTGTACGATTTTATTTGAAATGAATTAAACCATAATTGCCTCTTAATTCATTATCAACAAGATTAAAGTTCGTCATTTCTCTGTCAAGCCAATAAGACTCTTCAATATGCTCTAACAGTATTATTTGGAAACCACCATGAGACCGCATTTTCTCAACAAAAGAATTAATTTCATTTAGGGCTGCATCAAGACTTGCAAAGTCATCAGTTTTTTTACCAGCAGTACTAAAATATGGAGTGCTGGGCTGGTCAACGACTAAGAATCGTGGAACCCACGGTACTTTTCTATCTCTTACCAATTCGTGAAGTGCAAGGAAATAAGCTACATGTACATACATATAGTTAGAAGCACTTCCAATATCTATCATTTTTTCAACTTGATTTTTATTTATCAAATCAAGTGTTTTTTTTGCCTTATTGAATATTGGAGTTGCATCCTCAAATCCTTTTAAAGGCATCCGTGTGAATATTTCCTTTATTTTCCCGTTCAGTAAACTCAATGTATATTCTTTAAAGGCATTATTGTCTGTTATCTTGCTTTCTAACTCATTAATTTTAGTAGTTATCTTTTCTATAGTATCAGTATAATCATATTTAGGGAGAACAACTATCCGTTTAATTTCAGAGCTGAGTTCACCCATGAACCGATAAAGTTCGATTGGTGTGATCTTTTCATCACTAACAGTTACAAGTTTTTTACTCAAGGATGATATTTTAAGTTCTAACTCTTTTCTCTTAGCATTTGTTTTTGATATGAGTGAGTTTTGTCCTTTTTCGGCTATAGCCTTTTTTATCTCTGAGCTTTGATTCAATAAGGATTTAATGATTGAATAGATGTTTTTTGTATATAATATTTCGCTATAATTATCATCTAAATATTTGGCTATTAAAAGAGAGTCTTGGTTGTCTTTTAAAAACTTCTTATATTCAGTATTTGTTTCTATATATTCATTAATGTCTGTCAGTTCTTTTTTTAAGAGGAAAAGTTCTTTTTCAATTTTTGTTCTTTCATTAATTGCTGGGATTTCGTTTATATCCTTGTAATTAACTATCGCTTTCAAATTTTCAAGTTTATCACTTACAGTTGGTTCATTCTTGCGTTTTTCACTTATTAAACCAAAATAACACGCCCTGTCGTATAGTGATTCTATTTCACTTTCGAAATTGAAATAAGAGTCTTTGCTAGCCGACTGTTTATATTCGATACGAGCAAGATTCCTTTGTAATTCTTCTAACCGCGTTCTCATTATCATAGTTTCGGCGTTTTCACTGCCAAGAGCCATGTCAAAGGTTCGGTCAATACGCTCTCTTATCTTTAAATCAGAAATTTTTGAATAAAGATGTTCTGAAGAGGTTAGTGTTGTTTGATCTATAAAGCAATGTGGGATAAAATATCTATAGGATACTTTTGACCCTTGTTGTATGAATCTACCACCATAAGGGATTTTTAGGGAACTATTAATACCAAACTCATAATTCAGATGTTCCTTTAAAACATCTTTTTTGATATTGTTAATAGGGATTTGTGGAATGTCTCCATTTTTGTCAAAGTAAACTAGATCATCTTCTTCAAAGTGAGTCGCTTTTCTACAAATAGTGAAATATTTACCGTTTATACTTAATCTAATCCCATACCAATTTACAAAATTATCGACATTTGTTTTTGATATACCATCAGATGATGAGGATAAAAGGCAATAATCAATGATAGCCAGTATTGAGGATTTCCCTTTGCCAGAATCACCTGTTATTACATTTACCTTATTTTCCTCAAGTTCTAAATTCCTCAAGGTTGAATCAATTTGCCATATTAAAATATTAGTAATCTGCATTATAATCTAACTCCACAAATGTCATATATATTGTGTGGTTCTTCTAATAATAAACGTGCAACATTTATAGATGCTGCCTGTATTTTTACGGCTCTTTTGCCAATAAACGGGATCGCATTATCTAATATTAACTTGTTTTTAAATGCTAATTTACCGTGTTCTAATTCAGCTATTCCATTTTCAAGGCACAATGAAACACAATTAACTGAGGATGGAAGGAAGTTATAGAATCTTTTATTTATGGATACTATTATTTCGGGCTTGGTTAATAGTAGATCTTGAAAAGATAGTGTATTGGTTCTCTTGTGGGCAAGGTAATCTAAGCTTTTTTTATGAAATATAATTGGTAAAATTAGCATTGCATTGCATTGCATTGCATTGCATTGCATTGCTTATTTCAATATTTGATGCTATTGATAACACCTCTTGCAAAGAGAATATACCCAAAAGCTCATTGTTATATATTTTCATTTATAGACTGACTCCCAGTTTTGAAGCCATCCTATTTTTGGCTTATCTGAAAGGAGCAAGAATGTTCCTGTAGTCATAGATTTAGGTAATTGATTTTTATCCAACACAATATTACAGTTCCCTGTCAATTCAGTATAGACAGAGAAGGCTTTATTAAGATGATCTTCATTTATTTCTGTAAAACGGCTTCGTATATACGTTGCTGAATGACGTGATTGCCATTCATCAAACGCTTTTTGATATATTAGTCTTTCTTCTTGAGTTGTTAAATCTCCAGAGCTTTGCAATTTTTGAATGAAAGCTTCTGTTTTAGCCATTTCATTTATATATTTTACGATTGAATCGCTATTCAAATCCAAATCTTTGAGTTGTTTGTAAGAGATCTTTGACTCAACGTTAGTTGGGTATGCAGATTCAAAATCGTAGTATTGGTCGAAATTATTTATACAATTTCTTGAAATTTGAATAATCCTATCTATTCCCAAATTATTTCGAAAATCATCATAACTTATATTTATTTTGGTATGATTTTTAACCAAGTCATATTTATGTTTAAAAAAAGCACCTGAAATATAATTAAAAGCATCATCTATTTTATCATCAGGGATTGCTAATGTTTTTAGTAATGTTTTTATTTGGCGGATGATCCCATCTTCGCTATGTTGAAAACTTATACTATTAAATAAACGTTTAGAAGAATTGCTATCGAGTGAGTTTATGATAGAAATATACTTATAGAGGTCATCTGACTTATTTTTATGATCTTGTTCTATCTTTTCTATTTCATTTTTTATTTTTTCAATGTCCTTAGTGTCGTTAGTCAAAAGTTGCACGATACCAGGCTCTAAGGTAAGACCTTTGTTAGTGTAAAAAATAAGGCTAATGCTTTTGTCGCCTATGGTCTTAATCGCCTCTGACCAATTATATAATGTTTTCCATAAGTCTATGTCTTTATTAGTTATATTAGACTTGTTAATTGAATGTTTAACTTGAACCAAAGTTTTATGACCCTCGATGCTCTCAAGATGGAGATCGTCATAAACTTCAATCCCAATGTGTTCTTCTGGTTTAAGCTCTAAGGCATGTTTTAAAGCAACGTAATCTTGATAGGTAAAACCTATTGAATTTTTGTCAGCATTAGTTTTTTCAAAGAAATCCATATGGTAGCCCACTAAGGAAACAAGCAATGAAAGCATAAAAAAACATCAGTATCTTTTTTTCACCATATCAAACACTAAAAACATATGGAAGCATACGAATCAAAGTTTAGTTATATAACCTTATGTTTTTATACTGGTTTTATGTACATGTGCGCTTTCAATCCGATGAAAATGTTTTAGCTAAGGGGCATTCGTCAGCATATGGGCTTTCCAGGCTATCCCTATCCTTCTTGCTAATCCCCTGTATCAGTCAAGCAGCGAGAGATTTAGTTCTTTGAGCTTGAACGTAATCACTCCACCATTGCATCAAACTCTGTCGCTCTATCAGATATTCTGCACGATTGTATGCTGCGATAATTTCATCTTTTTTTGAGTGGGCAAGCGCTGCCTCAAGAACTTCAGATCTGAACTTACCGGATTCTTCTGCCGCTGTTCTTGCAATAGAACGCATACCGTGAGCTACAAGCTCGCCTCCGAACCCCATTCGGATGATAGCTGCGTTGGCTGTTTGTTCATGCATGTGATTGAGCGGAGCTTTGATACTTGGGAAAACCCACTTTCTATGCCCACTTATCGCTTTCATTGACTCCAGGACTCTCAAAGCTTCTTTGCTTAGTGGAACTTTGTGAGGCTTCTTCATTTTCATAAACTCAGCCGGGATGTTCCACATTGAGTTGTCAGTATCTATATCAGCCCATCTCGCACGAACGGCTTCCCCTGGACGAACCCAGGTAAGCAATTGCCATTCAATCAGCAATCTTGTCTCCAAACGAACTGAGGCATTGTTTAACACTATTAGGAAGCGGGGTAACTCAGAAGGGGGTAATGCTGGCATATTCTGTTTTTTAGGCTTACTGAACCGTTGCCCAAGGTTGTCAGCCGGATTGAACTCGATAAGTTCTTCAGTCGCGGCCCAGCGAAAAATTTCATTTAATCGGGAAATGATTCGCCGTAAGGTTTCGAGGACTCCTCGTTGCTCAATAGGGTCGAGATGTTGCTTTAAGAGTTTGGGTCGGATCTCATTGACAGGAACCTTACCCAAGCCGGGAAATATATTTCTCTCCAGGCTTCGCCAGATGTCTTCTGCATGGTCTTTTGAGATACCAGAGGTCTTTACCTTCTCATCCAACCATTTCCTTGCCACGGCTTGGAGAGTGTGTTCAGTAGCATTCTTTAAGGCATTAGCTTTATCGTTGTTATGAACTTGGGGATCAATGCCATTAGCAAGCAAGGAAAGGTATTCATCTCGTAAGGCTCTGGCTCTTGCCAGTGTAAGGTGAGGGTAGGTCCCAAGGCTCATTTTGGTTCTTTTTTTACTGACTGGCACTGCATATCTGAAATACCAATTCTTCTTTCCTCCTTTCGAGAGGGGAGCGATTCGTAGTATCAAACCATCTCCGTCAAACAAGTTGATTTCTTTGTCGGCTGGCTTGGTGCTTTTGATTTCAGTGTCAGTGAGCTTCTTAGCGATTTTTGCCATTTTGGGACCCTCGGTTTTTGGATCCTTCTTAGTGGGTCCCATTCAGGGTGCCATAAGTGATAGTTCTCAGCAATTCTCACTGGACGACAATAGACGTAAAAAAGCCCGCAGAGCTTGTGCTGTGCGGGCTTAGTAGACTTCATTGTACTTCAAACAACTAAAAAGTGGTGGAGCTGGCGGGAGTTGAACCCGCGTCCGAAATTCCTACATCCTCGGCACTACATGCTTAGTCTGTCTTTACATTCGCTTGCCAGCTGCGGACGGACACGCCACTAACAAACTAGCCTGATTAAGTTTTAACGCTTCAACCCCAGGCAGGGCTTCCACGCGATCTCTTTTGGGTTTGACCTCTCTTGATCCCCGTCCTAAGAGCGGAGGCTAGGGAGAGAGGGCTCTAAGCAGGTTATTAAGCTGCTAAAGCGTAGTTTTCGTCGTTTGCGACTATTTTTTGCGGCTTTTTACGAGGCCAACCGCCCCTCGGCATGCACCTTGGGTTTCGCAAATCCCGTCGAATCCAGAATCAGCCCCAATGTGTAACGGCGAGTATACCAGATTTGTGAGCGTCATGACCAGCCCCAATGGCGTTATCGTTCAGGATTTAGCGCCCGCGTAGCATGATTTTTATTCGATTAAGCAAAGGGATGACGACATCTGTATCAAATATGATAGCCGATAAGATGTGCATTCGCGCCACCGGAGAGGGGAGGCGCGGTGAGGATCTGCAGTATATGTGATGCAGGTTTAACGGTGAGCGTTTTTCATGATACGCGCTTTATCAACCTGCCATTCACGTTCTTTGATGTCGGAACGTTTATCGTGCTGTTTCTTACCTTTCGCGACGCCGATTTTCACTTTGCACCAGGCATTTTTCCAGTACAGAGAGAGCGCCACTACGGTATAGCCTTCACGATTGACGCGACCATATAATGAGTCCAGTTCGCGCTGATTGAGAAGTAACTTGCGGGTACGAGTAGGATCGCACACCACATGTGTGGAAGCCACAGCCATCGGCGTGATATTTGCGCCAAACAGGAACGCTTCTCCGTCGCGCAGAAGGACATAGCTGTCGCTAATATTGGCTTTTCCTGCGCGCAGGGATTTAACTTCCCAGCCTTGCAGGGCAAGTCCCGCTTCGAACTCTTCTTCAATAAAGTATTCGTGACGGGCGCGCTTGTTAAGCGCGATGGTCGCTGAACCAGGTTTATGTGCTTTTTTCTTCGTCATAAGCGTCGTGAATCATCGGTAATCTGAAATCGAAAATACCCCATATCAATCCTGCGGGGGACAAGGCTCTATCTTAGCATGAACACGATGTTACCCAGCGCCGGGATAGCGTTTTTTTTACAGCAGGATAAATGATATTATTTGTTGGATTTTTGTTGATGGAATTTGTTATGCCTCAAATTAGCCGGACCGCACTCGTTCCCTACAGCGCGGAGCAAATGTATCAGTTAGTGAATGACGTTCAGTCTTATCCTCAGTTTTTGCCAGGTTGTACTGGAAGTCGGATTCTGGAGTCCACTCCTGGACAGATGACCGCTGCGGTAGATGTCTCTAAGGCTGGGATCAGCAAAACGTTTACTACCCGCAACCAGTTGACCAGTAACCAAAGTATTCTGATGAATCTGGTTGATGGGCCGTTCAAGAAATTGATCGGCGGCTGGAAGTTTACACCGTTGAGTCCGGAAGCGTGCCGTATCGAGTTTCACCTCGACTTTGAGTTTACTAATAAGTTGATTGAACTCGCCTTCGGTCGCGTGTTTAAAGAGCTGGCGGCTAATATGGTGCAGGCTTTCACCGTGCGAGCAAAAGAGGTTTATAGTGCCAGGTAAAATTGCTGTAGAGGTAGCTTACGCGTTACCAGAGAAGCAGTATTTGCAGCGTGTAACATTGCAGGAGGGCGCGACGGTTGAAGAGGCAATTCGCGCAAGTGGTTTGCTGGAATTGCGTACAGATATCGATTTAACTAAAAATAAAGTCGGCATTTACAGTCGTCCGGCAAAACTGAGCGATATCGTGCGCGAGGGCGATCGTGTAGAGATTTATCGACCACTGATTGCCGATCCGAAAGAGCTTCGTAGACAGCGCGCAGAAAAATCGGCGAATAAATAGCAGGCAGAAATAAAGGTGCTCACTGAGCACCTTTTTTAATCGCTATAAACAGCAAGTTTTATTCGTTGCCACTCAGCGCAGGTTTGTTATCAATATTGGTCAACACACCGCTGCTGTTAAAGGTCAGCGTCAGAGTTTGCTGCGTTACACCTTCATGGCCTGGTTGCTGGCGGAAGACATAGAACCAGGTATTCGTACCAAATGGATCGGACATCAGCGGTGTACCCAATGCGTACGCAACTTGTTGTTGCGTCATGCCAACGCGTATTTTGGACACGTCGTTAGCGGTCAGATAGTTCCCCTGGTTGATGTCAGGACGGTAAACCACTCGCTCCAGAGTGGAACAGCCTGCGGTCAACATCAATAGTACTGCTGCTGCAGCAGTCAGCGTTTTACAGCGCATAGTGATTTGATTCCTTTTCGGGCCCGAGCAGTACGTGGCTCATCTGTAATATGCCGATGATAATAGACCTTTCATCACTTTAAAACCTTTTGCTTTCCGGTCTTACGGCGTTTTGCTGTTTATTCTGACCGTGAAGCAGGAAAAAAGTTTACGCTGCCAGTAGTTCTTTCGCGTTCGCCAGCGTGTTGCGTGTGACTTCACTGCCGCCAAGTAGGCGCGCCAGCTCTTGTAACCGCGCCTTTTTATCCAGGGATTGCATATGCGTTTCGGTCATAGCGCCATCGGTTTCTTTGCTGACAAAATAGTGTTGATGACCGCATCCTGCAACTTGTGGCAGGTGGGTAACACACATCACCTGGGTTGATTCACCAAGCTGACGTAGCAGTTTGCCGACAACTGCCGCTGTCGGACCGCTAATCCCCACATCCACTTCATCGAAAATAAGCGCCGGGGTTTCCATTTTACGCGCGGTGATGACCTGAATTGCCAGTGCGATACGGGACAATTCACCACCGGAGGCGACTTTGGCTATGGGCTGCATCGGCTGACCTGGGTTGGTGGTTACCCGAAACTCAATACGATCAGCACCGTCAGCGCCCAGGTGATGCTCGTCAAATTTAACATCAATCGTAAACTGGCCATGCGGCATGGAGAGCGCCTGCATACTATCGGTGATCAGCTGTGCCAGCTCAGTTGCATAGTGCTGGCGTTGCAGGTGTAATGCGCGCGCCGTTTCCAGCGCCTGCTGATGATGTTTCGTTACCGCCAATGCGAGTGTTTCTTGCGAGTCAGCTTGATCGTCCAGTTGCTGCTGTTCTTCCAGTAGCGACTGGTAATACTGTGGCAATGCCTCAGGGCTGACGTGATGTTTACGTGCCAGCGAAATCTGTTTTGAGATGCGCTGTTCAAGTTCAAACAAGCGGTTAGGGTCGAGATCCAGACGATCGCAGTAGTGGCGTAATTCGTCACTGGCTTCGGCAATCTGGATAGTAGCCTCTTCCAGCATATCAAGTACGCCGGACAGTTTGCTGTCCATACCAATCAATTCGCTGACCAGTTGTTTAGCGGTGTAAAGCTGGCTTTGCAGGTTCGCATCTTCACCGTCGGCCATTAATGCCAATGCATTCTGGCTGGTCGTAAGCAATTGACCGCTGTTAGCCAGACGTTTGTACTCTTCGTCGATTTGTTCAAACTCGCCGGGCTGCGGATTAAATTCGTTTAATTCTTTTAATTGGTATTGCAGTAGTTCAGCACGGGCGGCGCGTTCCTGACTGAGTTGTTGATGATGCGCGAGGTCACGGCAGCTTTGATGCCACAACTGATAACGTGCGGTCATTTCCTGGAGCAGAGACGTTTCATTGGCATAGCCATCAAGCAGGAATTTCTGATGCTCAGGTTTGGTGAGTAACTGATGAGCGTGTTGACCATGGATCTGAATCAGCAACTGACCCAGTTCGCGTAGCTGAGACAGCGGAACAGCCGTACCGTTGATAAAACCACGAGAGCGGCCATCACTACTGATAACACGACGAAGCAGGCATTCGTGGCCATCTTCCAGTTGGTTTTCTTCCAGCCAGCGCAGGGCCGCTGGCGTATCTTTCAGAGAAAAACGGGCGCACAGGTCAGCGCGAGCAGCGCCGGTACGCACCATGTCGGCTTCAGCGCGACCACCGAGACAAAGACCGAGGGCATCTATTGCAATAGATTTACCCGCGCCGGTCTCGCCAGTTATTACGGTCATGCCGCTATGAAAATCAATCTCAAGCTCACGAACGATAGCAAAGTTGCTGATGGTCAGTTGTGCCAACATAGTCGTTTTCCTGTATGAAAAACCATTACTGTTATTGTGTACAGTATAAACTGGTTTTATATACAGTAAAGAGGCTGGCGTAAAATTAGAATAATTTTTTTGACCAGCCGAGCTTGGTGCTTAATGTATTGAAATAACTGTAATCTTTCGGATGAATCAGATTCAGATGGTAATCACAGCGACGAATCAGGACATCTTCACCTTCCTGAATCGGCAGTGCTATCTGGCTGTCGCAACTGATTTCCAGGTCGTTACGGCGATGCGAAAAACGCAGACGGATCGTGCTGCTGCTGTTTATGACCAGTGGTCGTGCTGACAACGTATGCGGGAACATGGGCACCAGGGTAATCGCATCCAGAGAGGGGGTCAGAATAGGACCGCCTGCAGAGAGGGAATAGGCGGTGGAGCCTGTTGGCGTCGAAATAATTAGTCCATCAGATCGCTGAGAAAACGCAAAGATCTCGTCGATATACACTTCGAACTCAATCATATGCGCCACTTTGCCTGGATGAAGCACCACTTCATTTATCGCGGTGCTGATGCGTTTCTGGCAATCTTGCTGACAGACTTGCGCTTCCAGCAAAAAACGTTTCTCGCTGATGTAGTGGCCTTCCAGCACATCGGCTAATTGTTGCTGGGCGTTATCGGGGTCAAGGTCAGTCAGGAAACCCAGGTTGCCACGGTTGATTCCAATAACTTTAATATCGTAACGGGCGAGTGTGCGCGCCGCGCCCAGCATATTACCGTCGCCACCAACGACTACCGCGAGATCAGCCAGTTGCCCAATCTCCGCGAGCGTGCCAGTTTTCACATTCTTCAGTTGCAGTTCGTGAGCGATTTGTTGCTCAACGATGACCTCGTAACCTTTTGTGCACAGCCAGCGGTAGAGCATTTCATGTGTTGTCAGTGCAGTAGGGTGCCGTGGGTGTCCCACAATGCCAATACACTTGAAATGATTATTCATTTTTCCGAGGTCCTTGTTGCGAAGATTGATGACAATGTGAGTGCTTCCCTTGAAACCCTGAAACTGATCCCCATAATAAGCGAAGTTAGCGAGATGAATGCGAAAAAAACGCGGAGAAATTCATGAGTAGTAAAGAACAGAAAACGCCTGAGGGGCAAGCCCCGGAAGAAATTATCATGGATCAGCACGAAGAGATTGAGGCAGTTGAGCCAGAAGCTTCTGCTGAGCAGGTGGATCCGCGCGATGAAAAAATTGCGAATCTCGAAGCTCAGCTGGCTGAAGCCCAGACCCGTGAACGTGACGGCATTTTGCGTGTAAAAGCCGAAATGGAAAACCTGCGTCGTCGTACTGAACTGGATATTGAAAAAGCCCACAAATTCGCGCTGGAGAAATTCATCAACGAATTGCTGCCGGTGATTGATAGCCTGGATCGTGCGCTGGAAGTGGCTGATAAAGCTAACCCGGATATGTCTGCGATGGTTGAAGGCATTGAGCTGACGCTGAAGTCGATGCTGGATGTTGTGCGTAAGTTTGGTGTTGAAGTGATCGCCGAAACTAACGTGCCGCTGGACCCGAATGTGCATCAGGCTATCGCAATGGTGGAATCTGATGACGTTGCGCCAGGTAACGTACTGGGCATTATGCAGAAGGGTTATACGCTGAATGGTCGTACGATTCGTGCGGCGATGGTTACTGTAGCGAAGGCGAAGTAAATATCTGATGGCCGACGCGAAGTCGGCCATTTTTTTTAGCTTAAAAAATCCTGTACTTCCAGCCACGGCGTGTTGAAATCATCTATTTTTTTATATTCGTTCATTGGCAGAACGACCACGTTATAGGTGTCAGATCCTTCATTCAGATCAAAAATCTGAAAGCCCCTTTTATTGAGTTCGGTTTGGATGCGTTCAAAGATTTCGTCAAGGTAGCGGTCTCCGGCTTCACAGACATCGGAGATTTCATCCTCTTGGGTTATTTCGACAAGAAGACTCCTTAATTCCTCAGAAGCTGTCAGGTTTTTTGTGAGCTCATAAAAGCGATCTGCAGCAAAATTAGCCAGCTCACCTTCTTCATCTTCACCTTTCCAGTCAACGAGTTGAATTAATCCTTCACCGCGTAGAACCTGTAAAAATGCCTGCGCCAGGTCACGATTCCCGAGATCGCCACGACTGCAATCGAGAACGTCCTGCAATCCATATTCGTCTTCATCTTCGTCTTCAAAGATTTCAGGTTGCGTCGAAAGTTGAGAGAAAATAGTGGGCCATAAGGTTGGGGTGTGCTGTAAAAAAACGCTGGCGACGACGTTGAGATCGTCTGCAAAATCCTTATCCCATTCAATTACATAATCTTCTGACATAACATCAATATCCTTTCCGAATGCTTGAAAAGACATTATTACATTGCTAAGTAAATGACAGGAATTGATGGAATCCTAAAAGACGGCGATAAAAAAAAGCGAACCGGAGTTCGCCATTGCGTTACTCCGCCACACTCTCGCGCAGCGGTTTTACAGGAAAAACTTTTACCTGCTTAATCATATTGTCCTGAACGTCGAGAATATCGATATCGTACTCGCCAATACGTACGCGGGTGCCTGCAACAGGGATCTCTTCCAGAGCTTCAAGAATGACGCCATTAACTGTGCGGGCATCATCTTCCGGTAGATGCCAGTTAAAGGCTTTGTTAATTTCTCGCACGTTGGCGGTGCCATCGATAATCACCGAACCGTCGTTTTGCGGCGTGACTTCTTCGGCAAGTGTTGGCGACATGGACGTGGTAAAATCGCCGACAATCTCTTCCAGAATATCTTCGACCGTCACCAGCCCCTGAATATCTCCGTATTCGTTGACAACCAGGCCGACTTTCTTTTTGTTGCGCTGAAACTTTACCAACTGCGTGCTGAGCGGCGTACCTTCAGGCACAAAATAGATCTCGTCCGCGGCGCGCAGCATGGTTTCTTTGGTGAACTCTTTTTTCTCCGACATCAACCGCCAGGCTTCACGTACTCGCAGCATACTGATGGCGTCGTCCAGCGAATCACGGTAGAGCACGATGCGCCCGTGAGGTGAGTGGGAGAGTTGGCGCAGAATCGATTTCCAGTCATCGTTGATATCAATACCGATAATTTCACTGCGCGGCACCATGATGTCATCAACGGTCATTTTTTCCAGATCGAGCACCGACAGCAGCATATCCTGATTGCGACGGGAAATTTGTGAGCGCGATTCGTGCACGATAGTGCGCAACTCTTCTTTGCTCAAAGAGCCGCTGACCACGATATCGGTTTTGATGCCCATCATGCGCATTAACATGCGGGTGATAGCGTTCAGCAACCAGACCAGCGGCATCATCAAAATTTGCAGCGGTGCTAACAGAATACTACTCGGATAAGCGACTTTTTCCGGGTATAGCGCAGCGATAGTTTTCGGCAACACTTCGGCAAAAACCAGCACCACAAAGGTCAGCACACCAGTCGCAATTGCCACGCCCGCATCGCCGTACAAACGCATCCCGACAATAGTGCCGAGCGCGGAGGCAAGAATATTGACCAGGTTATTGCCGATTAACACCAGGCTTATCAGGCGGTCTGGCTTACGCAGCAATTTTTCGACGCGTTTGGCCGAGCGATTACCCTGCTTCGCCATATGCCGCAGACGATAGCGGTTGAGTGTCATCATTCCGGTTTCGGAGCCAGAAAAATAGGCTGAAATGACCACCATGATGATCAGAATTATGATCAACGTGGTAGTAGAGATATGTTCCAGGGGAAACTCCTTTTCTGGTTTTAGCTGATTAACTGCTGGACAATTCGGCTGCCAAAGTAGGCCAGTGTAAGGATGACCGCTCCTGCGACGTTAAACCAAACGACGCGGCGCCCACGCCATCCTTCATGATAATGCCCCCACAGCAGCACAATATAGACAAACCACGCCACAATAGAGAGCACGGCCTTGTCGATATTTTCCATGCTAAATAAGTTGTGCATGTAGAACAGGCCGGTACAAAGAGTGAGTGTTAACAGCACCACGCCAATTTGCGTAATGTGGAACATTTTACGCTCAATACTCATCAGCGGCGGCATTTCCTGATTGAATGCCAGCTTCTTGTTCTTCAGTTGATAATCAATCCATGCCAGTTGCAACGCGTACAGGGCGGCAATAATTAGCGTGGCATAGGAAAAGAGCGATAAGCCAATGTGCACCAGCATTCCTGGCGTTGCTTCCAGATGAGTGATGTATTCATTGGGCATGAAGGTCGCCAGCGCCAGATTGATGAGCGCAAAGGCATAAACAATCGGCAACAGCAGCCAGCCACGGTTGCGTGAGGCCACGATGGTCATTACCGTACAAATCATCAGGCTGACCAGCGAACCGACATTCAACAGGCTAAGGTTTTGTCCGCTATCGCCGCCAGGCAAAATGCGGGCTTCAAGAGCGATAGCGTGGCA
The DNA here is from genome assembly GCF_916618735.1 of Escherichia sp. Marseille-Q3837. NCBI lineage: Bacteria > Pseudomonadati > Pseudomonadota > Gammaproteobacteria > Enterobacterales > Enterobacteriaceae > Escherichia > Escherichia sp. Marseille-Q3837. Next base: position 2,106,908 of record NZ_CAKAKC010000001.1, read on the forward strand.
GACCAGCGCGATGACCGCAGAAATAATAGCCATTCGCCGCCAGCCGCCGTTTTTTTGCAGCAGACCGGGAACAATCAGCGCGAGACTGACGGAGTAGGCGACGAGCGCGAGCAGAGCAAAAACGGGCATAGTGATGTCGACAGTTTGAGCAATGAGAAAGAAAAGCAGTATAGCGTCAGGTGAACGCTGCTCCAACCGTTGCATAACAACAAAGACGCCTTCATGTTATACTGCGGCAAAATACAGATGATGTGTCGCGATTGCGGCCAACCGTTTCCACCCCAGGCGAGAGACAATGTTTGATAATTTAACCGATCGTTTGTCGCGCACGCTGCGCAATATCAGTGGCCGTGGACGCCTTACTGAAGACAACGTTAAAGATACGCTGCGCGAAGTGCGCATGGCGCTGTTGGAGGCGGACGTCGCTCTGCCGGTAGTGCGTGAGTTTATCAATCGCGTAAAAGAGAAAGCGGTTGGTCATGAAGTTAATAAAAGCCTGACGCCGGGGCAGGAGTTCGTCAAAATCGTCCGTAACGAGTTGGTTGCGGCGATGGGCGAAGAGAACCAGACCCTGAACCTGGCTGCGCAACCGCCTGCGGTGGTGCTGATGGCGGGCCTGCAAGGTGCCGGTAAAACAACCAGCGTGGGTAAACTCGGTAAGTTCCTGCGCGAGAAGCACAAGAAGAAAGTGCTGGTGGTTTCTGCCGACGTTTATCGCCCGGCGGCAATCAAACAGCTTGAGACGCTGGCCGAACAGGTAGGCGTCGATTTCTTCCCTTCAGATGTTGGTCAGAAGCCGGTTGATATTGTTAATGCGGCGCTGAAAGAAGCCAAACTGAAATTCTACGACGTGCTGCTGGTGGATACCGCCGGTCGTCTGCACGTTGACGAAGCGATGATGGATGAGATCAAACAGGTCCATGCGTCGATTAACCCGGTTGAAACCCTGTTTGTGGTTGACGCCATGACCGGTCAGGATGCTGCCAATACGGCAAAAGCGTTCAATGAAGCGTTACCGCTTACCGGCGTAGTGTTGACTAAAGTGGACGGCGATGCGCGTGGCGGTGCGGCGCTTTCTATTCGCCATATTACCGGCAAGCCCATCAAGTTCCTCGGTGTTGGCGAGAAAACAGAGGCGCTGGAGCCGTTCCACCCGGATCGTATCGCTTCACGCATTCTCGGCATGGGCGATGTTCTGTCGCTGATCGAAGATATCGAAAGCAAAGTTGACCGCGCGCAGGCTGAGAAATTAGCCAGCAAGCTGAAAAAAGGTGATGGCTTCGATCTCAACGATTTCCTTGAGCAGTTGCGCCAGATGAAAAATATGGGCGGCATGGCCAGCCTGATGGGCAAGCTGCCGGGCATGGGGCAGATCCCGGATAACGTGAAGTCCCAGATGGACGATAAAGTGCTGGTGCGTATGGAAGCCATCATCAACTCGATGACGATGAAAGAGCGCGCTAAGCCAGAAATCATCAAAGGTTCGCGTAAACGCCGTATCGCTGCCGGTTGCGGTATGCAGGTGCAGGACGTTAACCGTCTTCTGAAGCAGTTCGACGACATGCAGCGCATGATGAAGAAAATGAAGAAGGGCGGAATGGCGAAGATGATGAGAAGCATGAAGGGTATGATGCCCCCAGGCTTCCCAGGCCGCTAATCGGCTTGGCTTATTTGCCATTTTGGCACCGGGGTGTGCTCGTCATCCTCACGTACTGGGGTACGCTCCGATGACTGCGCGCACTCCGGCACCAAACTGGCTGCGCCGCCAGCGGCCTTTTAATGCCGGGTTAGCATCTGTTGGTTGCAATTTCTGCAAAAATGAGTAAAATTTTCGGGCTTTTAATATGACACCGGACTCCGTTCCTCGATGGGGTCCGGTTGTTTTATTCACACAAGAGGATGTTATGGTAACTATTCGTTTAGCACGTCACGGCGCTAAAAAGCGTCCGTTCTACCAGGTTGTTGTCGCTGACAGCCGTAATGCACGCAACGGTCGCTTCATCGAGCGCGTTGGTTTCTTCAACCCAATCGCTAGCGAAAAAGAAGAAGGCACTCGCCTGGATCTGGATCGCATCGCTCACTGGGTTGGCCAGGGCGCAACTATTTCTGATCGCGTTGCTGCGCTGATCAAAGAAGTAAACAAAGCAGCTTAATCTGTCACGGTGGTCATGATGAGCAAACAACTCACCGCGCAAGCACCTGTTGATCCCATCGTTTTGGGAAAAATGGGTTCGTCTTACGGTATTCGTGGGTGGCTCAGAGTGTTTTCTTCCACCGAAGACGCCGAAAGCATTTTTGACTATCAGCCCTGGTTTATCCAGAAGGCGGGTCAGTGGCAGCAAGTCCAGCTGGAAAGCTGGAAGCACCACAATCAGGACATGATCATCAAGCTGAAAGGTGTTGACGATCGTGATGCGGCGAACCTGCTGACGAATTGTGAAATTGTCGTGGATTCATCGCAGCTGCCTCAGCTTGAAGAGGGTGACTACTACTGGAAAGACCTGATGGGCTGTCAGGTAGTGACCACTGAAGGCTACGATCTTGGTAAAGTCGTCGACATGATGGAAACCGGATCTAATGACGTTCTCGTCATTAAGGCAAACCTGAAAGATGCGTTTGGTATCAAGGAACGTCTCGTACCGTTCCTCGATGGGCAGGTTATCAAGAAAGTCGATCTCACTACTCGTTCAATCGAAGTAGATTGGGATCCTGGTTTTTAAACCACCGGATAAACGGTAAAAGACGGCGCTATGTGGATTGGCATAATTAGCCTGTTTCCTGAAATGTTCCGCGCAATTACCGATTACGGGGTAACTGGCCGGGCAGTGAAAAATGGCCTGCTGAGCATCCAGAGCTGGAGTCCACGTGACTTCACGCATGACCGGCACCGAACCGTGGACGATCGTCCTTACGGCGGCGGACCGGGGATGTTAATGATGGTGCAACCTTTACGGGACGCCATTCATGCAGCAAAAAGCGCGGCGGGTGAAGGCGCTAAGGTGATCTATCTGTCACCACAGGGGCGCAAGCTTGATCAAGCGGGCGTCAGCGAACTGGCAACGAATCAAAAATTGATTTTGGTGTGCGGTCGCTACGAAGGTATAGATGAGCGCGTGATCCAAACCGAAATTGACGAAGAATGGTCAATCGGCGATTACGTTCTCAGCGGTGGTGAGTTACCAGCAATGACGCTGATTGACTCCGTTTCCCGGTTTATTCCGGGGGTACTGGGACATGAAGCCTCGGCAACGGAAGATTCCTTTGCTGAAGGATTGCTGGATTGCCCGCACTATACGCGGCCTGAGGTGTTAGAAGGGATGGAAGTTCCGTCAGTGTTACTGTCGGGAAACCATGCCGAGATACGTCGCTGGCGTTTGAAACAGTCGCTGGGCCGTACCTGGCTTAGAAGACCTGAACTTCTGGAAAACCTGGCTCTGACTGAAGAGCAAGCAAGGTTGCTGGCGGAGTTCAAAACGGAACACGCACAACAGCAACATAAACATGATGGGATGGCGTAAGCCCCCGAGATATCAGTTTACCCAGGATAAGAGATTAAATTATGAGCAACATTATTAAGCAACTTGAACAAGAGCAGATGAAGCAGGACGTACCTTCCTTCCGTCCGGGTGATACCGTGGAAGTGAAAGTATGGGTTGTTGAAGGTTCCAAAAAACGTCTGCAGGCATTCGAGGGCGTGGTTATCGCTATTCGTAACCGCGGTCTGCACTCTGCATTCACTGTTCGTAAAATTTCCAACGGCGAAGGCGTTGAGCGTGTCTTCCAGACTCACTCTCCGGTAGTTGACAGCATTTCTGTCAAACGTCGTGGTGCTGTTCGTAAAGCTAAACTGTACTACCTGCGTGAGCGTACTGGTAAGGCTGCTCGTATCAAAGAGCGCCTCAACTAAGATTTCGCTTAAGCGACATCCTGTTAAGAAGGGCTGGCCAATTGGCTGGCCCTTTTTTTATCTACTGAAATTGTATTTAAGGCGCACTAATTACCACCGCAACGCGGCGGTTTTCAGCCCGGCCCTGTGCTGTCTTGTTGCTGGCAATAGGATATTTTTTCCCTAAACCCTGAGTGGTGAGATTGCTGCGCGGAATTTGTCCACCCTCGGCCCAGGCATCGGCGACGACATTCGCTCGCTTCAGTGATAAGGCTTCGTTGTAGCTATCTTCACCATAGTTATCGGTATGACCATCCATACGGGCATGTGTTAGCCCGGTAGAGGTCAGTTTTGCCGCCATAGTCTGGATTTGTTGCTGACTTTCCGGAAGCAGTTTGTAGTCATTTTTAGCAAACAGAATAGTGTCGGATAAGCCAAGCGACCAGTCACCGGCAGATTCAGTAAAACCATAAGACTGCATAGCAGCGACTTGCTCTGGGGTAAATTTGCCTTGTGGAGTCTGGCAACCAGCCAGTATCAGAGTGGAGAAAACCAGAGGTGCTACCAGTTGCTTTATCATGTAGATATTTCCTTGTTATTTCACCAGCTTTTCGGCGCGCTGATGTTTGGCCTGATACATATTACGATCGGCAAGCTCTTGTAATTTTTCCGCAGAAGCGTGTTCGCGAGTCAGAGCGTATCCAATACTTAAGGTCATACTGGTCTGGTGACCGTTATGGAGATCGAATGGGCGATGAAAGGTTTGTGTGAGAGCAGTACAAATACGCTGTACTTCATATTCTGACAGTACGCCATACAGAATCATGGCGAACTCATCGCCTCCTATACGGTACGCTTGATGCCGTTTCCCGCTAAATTCCATTAACCGTGTTGCTATCTCGATCAAGACCTGATCACCCGTCGCGTGACCCCATGTGTCATTGATATATTTAAAATTATCGCCATCAAGAAAAAGTAAGGCTGAGGTTTCCCGAACGGCAGAATCACTCATTAACGTATTGATGCAGTTGCGGAATGCAGCGCGGTTAGCCAGGCCGGTTAACGGATCATGCAGGGCAGTACGTAAGAGTTGCGCATTTTTTGCCTGTAAACGAAGCTGCCACTCTTCCATTTCATCCAGCAGACTATTGAAGTCGAGAGCAAAGCGGTGAAATTCTTCGATACGCTCTTCCGAAACTCGTCGGGAAAAATTGCGGTTGGATCGCACATCATGAACTACATCAGTAATGTTTTTTAGCGCCTCCACCAGTCCGTTATGCAAATGGCGGGTGAGGGTGATTGCAATGCCTGATGCCAGCAGAATACAACCGGTAAGCACAGCGAGTGAAAACCAGATGAAATGGCTGATTGAACTGTCGCGAGCGGTTAACTGAACTTCGCCGATGATTTTTCCATTGTGGCGAATGGGCTGAATTACCGGTGCGGGAAAGAGCCAGTGGCTAATGAAATTGCTGAATCTATCTCCCGGTTCTCTGGCTGTGTAGTGCCAGGATGCAATGATATTTTGCTGATTATCACGTACTTCAGCGGTTGAAAATTGACCTTGCTGCCCTAGTGCGGCCAGGGTTTCTGTCGCTGCCGAACCATCGGCAAAAACGACCGCTGCTTCCAGACTATAAGTCATGGTTGCTGCGGTGAGCGCCAGGTTTTTTTGTGCGTATTGTTTCAGTGTCAGTACCGACGTCACGGAAAGCAGCAGCCAGATCAGCGTCATGGTGATAAAGATGCTGGTCATGCTGATGTTGCGTAATGCTCTTTTAAACGTTGGTCGCTTATTAAGAGAATTATCGTTATCCATCTTTTTTCTTCCGAGCGAGCATTAAGACATCCGGGTTGACCTTTACACCACTACGCGATAAGGCATCCAGGTTGACGGCAAATCTGACATCATTATTGTTGATAATCAGACAAAAGGCGCTGCCAATAATGCACTCTGCATTTTGTTCGGCAATTAATAATAACGCCTTAGACGGATATTGTTCGATTAATTCCATCTGGAATGTCGGTGACTCGTTGCCAAAATAAAAACCATTACAGTCTGAAATTAGTGCTTCTTGTTTGCTGTGAATGATGACGGGCAGATAAGGTAAAGAAGTCGCGCCATTATCTTGCAGGGCGGTACTAAAACGTGAAGATGAAAAAATACATAGCTTTGGCGGGCCAGATAACGCTGGCCAACGAGTGTAGCTGACAATACCGGAAACCATCAGACGCACATTTTTCGCGGCGTTAGTGGTTTCCTGAGCGAGTAATGGTGCACTCGCCAGGAGGGGCATCAGCAGTAAAAATAACCGGTGGGAAAAACGCATTCAGGGATCCTCACCACCGTCGCTCGAAATGCATCGATAATTTTTTCAGAATGCTCATTAAAATATCATTCTTTTATGCGGGCGTCATCACGATGAGAATTAAAGTTTGAATGAGTTAAATCTTATGATTAATTTATTGAGGCGCTCCAGTTAATTCAATCGCATCGTGCTGGCATTTTCATCTGCCCCTTTTTGCCATGCTTCATGTAGTTGGTTGGCATTTTCAACATTGTTGCAGCTGGCAGGGAAACTTTTACCGGAAAGCCCTCTGGCATAAGTAAAATCGATTTGGCAGGTTTTCTTTTGTCCTTCGGCATATCCTTTAAGGTATACCCCCCGATCAGCCTGTGAATCGCTAAATGTATCGCGATCTTTTATGGCAATGCCAGATATTGCATCTTCCATACCAACATCATACCAGTCGGTGCTGGTTAAGTTTGGCGCGTGAGTATAAGGATCAATCTGGCAACCACTAACCACCAAAGCCAACAAGGAACCGATAAATTTTTTCATCATTTTCTCTCCTTTTTTCAAAGCATAGCGGATTGTTTTTAATGATGGTGTAAATTTATTTATACGAATTTTGTGGCTTGTAGCTTATTAAAATTGTATCTGTAAAGTAATATTTACGTAATTTGGATTGAAATCTTTACTCGCTGTGTTATCGTTACGTCATCCTCATTGAGGATCAACTATCGCAAACGAGCATAAACAGGATCGCCATCATGCAAAAAGACGCGCTGAATAACGTACACATTACCGACGAACAGGTTCTGATGACCCCGGAACAGTTGAAGGCCGCTTTTCCATTAAGCCAGCAACAAGAAGCCCAGATTGCTGATTCGCGTAAAACTATTTCAGATATTATCGCCGGGCGCGATCCTCGTCTGTTGGTGGTGTGTGGTCCTTGTTCCATTCATGATCCTGAAACCGCTCTGGAATACGCTCGTCGATTTAAAGCCCTTGCCGCAGAGGTCAGCGATAGCCTCTATCTGGTGATGCGCGTCTATTTTGAAAAACCCCGTACGACTGTCGGCTGGAAAGGGTTAATTAACGATCCTCATATGGATGGCTCTTTTGACGTCGAAGCCGGTCTGCAAATCGCGCGTAAATTGCTGCTTGAACTGGTGAGCATGGGGCTTCCGCTGGCGACGGAAGCGTTAGATCCAAATAGCCCGCAATACCTGGGCGATTTGTTTAGCTGGTCGGCAATTGGTGCTCGTACCACGGAATCGCAAACGCACCGTGAAATGGCATCCGGGCTGTCTATGCCGGTTGGTTTTAAAAACGGCACCGACGGCAGTCTGGCAACGGCAATTAACGCCATGCGCGCTGCTGCCCAGCCACACCGTTTTGTTGGTATTAACCAGGCAGGGCAGGTTGCGTTGCTACAAACTCAGGGGAATCCGGACGGACATGTGATCCTGCGTGGCGGTAAAGCGCCGAACTACAGCCCTGCAGATGTCGCGCAATGTGAAAAAGAGATGGAACAGGCGGGACTGCGTCCGTCTCTGATGGTAGATTGCAGTCACGGTAATTCCAATAAAGATTATCGCCGTCAGCCTGCGGTGGCAGAGTCCGTGGTTGCCCAGATTAAAGACGGTAATCGCTCAATTATTGGTCTGATGATCGAAAGTAACATCCACGAAGGCAATCAGTCTTCCGAGCAACCGCGCAGCGAAATGAAATACGGTGTATCCGTAACCGATGCCTGCATCAGTTGGGAAATGACCGATGCCTTGCTGCGTGAGATTCATCAGGATCTGAACGGGCAGCTGACGGCACGCGTGGCTTAAGAGGTTTATTATGGTTGCTGAGTTGACCGCGTTACGCGATCAAATTGATGAAGTCGATAAAGAGCTGCTGAATTTATTAGCGAAGCGTCTGGAACTGGTCGCCGAAGTCGGTGAGGTGAAAAGCCGCTTTGGACTGCCTATTTATGTCCCGGAGCGTGAGGCATCTATGCTGGCCTCGCGTCGCGCTGAGGCGGAAGCCCTGGGTGTACCGCCAGATCTTATTGAGGATATCCTGCGTCGGGTGATGCGGGAGTCCTACTCCAGCGAGAATGACAAAGGTTTTAAAACGCTTTGCCCTACGTTGCGCCCGGTGGTTATCGTCGGTGGTGGCGGTCAGATGGGGCGCTTGTTCGAGAAGATGCTGACCCTATCAGGTTATCAGGTGCGGATTCTGGAGCAACATGACTGGGAACGTGCAGCTGATATTGTTGCCGATGCCGGAATGGTGATTGTCAGTGTGCCGATTCATGTGACCGAACAGGTTATCGCCAAATTACCGCCTTTACCGCAGGATTGTATTCTGGTCGATCTGGCATCGGTGAAAAATGGACCGTTACAGGCCATGCTGGCGGCACATGATGGTCCGGTGTTGGGACTTCACCCGATGTTTGGCCCGGACAGCGGCAGTCTGGCGAAGCAGGTGGTGGTCTGGTGTGATGGACGCCAGCCGGAAGCATATCAATGGTTTCTGGAGCAAATTCAGGTTTGGGGCGCGCGGCTGCATCGGATTAGCGCCGTCGAGCACGATCAGAATATGGCGTTTATTCAGGCACTGCGCCACTTTGCCACTTTTGCTTATGGTTTGCATCTGGCAGAAGAAAATGTTCAGCTTGAGCAACTTCTGGCGCTCTCTTCGCCCATTTACCGCCTTGAGCTGGCGATGGTTGGGCGACTGTTTGCTCAGGATCCGCAGCTTTATGCCGACATCATTATGTCGTCAGAACGTAATCTGGCGTTGATCAAGCGTTACTATAAGCGTTTTGGCGAGGCAATTGAGCTGCTGGAGAAGGGGGACAAGCAGGCGTTTATCGACAGTTTCCGCAAGGTGGAAAACTGGTTTGGCGATTATGCGCAACGCTTCCAGAGTGAAAGCCGCGTGTTATTGCGTCAGGCGAACGACAGTCGCCAGTAGTCATCTTGTGCCGGGGAGGCATCACCCGGCACGATTTCATCACGCCGGGTCAACAGGCACTACATTCTCACTTGGGTAACAGCCTAATACCTTCATCGAACGGGTAATTTCACCTAACTCTTTCAATGCTTTTTGCATTTCCGCTGATTCAAGATTGGCCTGAATATCCAGATAAAACATCTCTTCCCACGGATTACCGTGAATCGGGCGTGATTCCAGACGGGTCATAATCAGATTATGGTTACGTAGTACCAGCAATGCTTCTACCAGTGCACCAGCTTGTTGTCCGGTCGCCATTAATAATGTGGTTTTTGCCGGAACCTGGTCAGACACGTTAATCGCTTTACGTGCCAGCACCACAAATCGGGTGAAGTTTTGTCGCTGATTTGCCTCAATACGTTCCAGTACCTGTAAACCGTACAAAGTGCCGCCTGCCTCGCTCCCCAGTGCAGCAACATGCGGTGATTTTGCCTGTGCAACCTTTTCCATCGCCGCAGACGTACTTTCGGTATATTCAATCTTCCAGTGCGGGTAACGATTAAGAAATTTACTGCATTGCTGGAACGGCTGTGGATGGCTGTAGACTGTGGTGATGGTTGATAAATCTGTAGTACCAGAAACCAGCAGGCAGTGATCGATGGTCAGCGTCATCTCGCCAACAATCGATAAGCTGGTATGTTGTAGTAGATCGTAAACGTCGTTTATGGCACCTGAACTGGTATTCTCAATCGGTACTACCGCATAGTCGGCCTGACCGGTTTCCACCTGATTAAAAATATCAGCAAATTTTGCGCAACCGCTTTCAATAAATTGTTCGAAATGGCGAGCAGCGTACTGACGTGCGGCAAGGTGTGAATAGGAACCTTTAGGGCCGAGAAAAGCAATACGTGCTGAATGTGGATTAATTTTATTGAGATGCTGCTGGAGCAGTGCCTGCTGAGTTAATACGGAATCTTCAATGATGAGCTGGAACAGGCGAGTAATGTAATGGGCGTCCAGATGGTGCGTTTTACCGAGCGTAATTAATCTTTCCAGTAAATCGCGTTCACGATCAATATCACGCACGGGGCGATGAGAGAGCAGTTTGGCTTTTCCCACCTCGACAGCCAGTTCACGCCGCTCTGCCAGTAACGCCAGTAATTTTTCATCCAGCGCGCTGATTTTCTCGCGCAGCGCCAGTAATGGGTTTTCCGATGTCATAGTGTTGCCTTTTTTGTTATCAATAAAAAAGGCCCCCCGGTTTGGGAGGCCTTATTGTTCGTCTTCGCATTCTGTTTCACACGACGAAACGCCTCCCATTCAGGGGAAGGTAAAAAAGAATGCGAAGAAGAACGGCGTGTGTTTCATGTTTGTTTCCTTAAGCGACTTAAGTACAGTACCTGTACTGTTTTCACGCTGTCAACAAAAAACGCGCCCGAAGGCGCGTTGGCGATACACTCAATATAAAGGACTACTCTTCTTCAACTTCTTCGACGAAGTTGGCGTCTTTCACCGATGTTGCGGCACGACGTGCTTCGCCTTTGTGCTGCAGTTTATTGAGCTGCCGTTCCAGCTTGTTGATCAATTCGTTAATTGCGGTGTACATATCTTCATGTTTACCACTGGCAACCAGAACGCCGTTAGGTGTATTGATTGTGGCGTCAGCAACGAACCCTTGTGGCTCTTTGGACAAAATGATATGTGGATTAATCAGATGTGTTTGCCATTTTTCCAGTTTGGCGAGACGGTCTGCGACATGTTGGCGGATGGCCGGAGTAATTTCCATTTGTTTGCTGGTAATGTTCATTGTCATAAATTTTACCTCTTGTCTTCCCGTCTTGGTGAATTCAGCATACCGTTCCTGATGTCAAAATGTGTGATGGAAATCTCATAATTTTGTCACTTTTTGTCAATGAGGCTTTTTTGTGAGAAATCGCAGGAAGAGGTGTTTTTTTACTTGAGGAATATCTCAAAGCGAGCCATATTTGATGAGATCGGTAGTGACTAAATCGCTTCAGTTTCACAACTGACAGAATAAAAAAACGGCAGCTCAAGGGCTGCCGTTTTGTGTTTCAGGTTTCTGTTATGTATTGCTGCTGTTTGCGGCGATGATTTTAGCTACTTTTTCAGCTTGCGCATTCATCTGCATCTGACGGTATGCATTTTCCATCAGCGGCAGCGCATCACGTGTAGCCTTGGTATCCGGGTAATCGCGCAACATGCCTTCTACACGGTTAACGACGGCAACCCATGCACCACGTTCTGTATAGTACTCAGCAACGGAGTATTCATATTTCGCCAGACGATCTTTCAGGAATACCAGACGTTTGGTGGCATCGGTGGTGTACTGACTGTTCGGATAGCCGCGCACCAGTTTGGAAAAGTCACTAAACGCAGCTCGTGCATGTTGAGGATCGCGATCGCTACGGTCAACGCCAAAGAACCCTTGCAGCGCACTGTCATCGAGCGCCATATTGGTCAGGCCACGCATGTACATGACATAATCGATATTCGGATGGGTCGGGTTAAGGCGAATAAAACGATCGATGGCAGCCTGTGCTAACGGCAAATCGGCGTTTTTATAGTAGGCGTAGATGAGATCCAGCTGCACCTGCTGCGAATACGGACCAAACGGATAGCGATTATCTAACGCTTCCAGTTGCGTTATTGCCTGTCTCCAGTTACCGTCCTGCAGCTTTTGTTGTGCAGTCGCGTAAATTTCATTTGGCGGATTATCAGGTACTTCTTCCTTTGACCCCGAGCAACCCGCCAAAAACAGGCTTAGTGTGGCGGCTGCCACCAGATATTTCATGCGCGTCATGACGTTTTGACTTTCCTCAAAATGTAATACGGGAGATTCTCTGTTCCTGCTCCCGGTTAAGACCAGCTACAATAGCACACTATATTAAACGGCAAAGCCGTAAAACCCCAACGATAAACGAAGAAGCAGTATATATGGCACAACGAGTACAGCTCACTGCAACGGTGTCCGAAAACCAACTCGGTCAACGCTTAGATCAGGCTTTGGCCGAAATGTTCCCGGATTATTCACGTTCGCGGATAAAAGAATGGATCCTCGACCAGCGCGTGCTGGTTAACGGCAAAGTTTGTGATAAGCCGAAAGAAAAAGTATTGGGTGGCGAGCAGGTGGCCATCAACGCTGAGATTGAAGAAGAAGCGCGTTTTGAACCGCAGGATATCCCGCTGGATATCGTCTATGAAGATGAAGATATCATCGTCATTAATAAACCACGCGACCTGGTGGTACATCCTGGCGCGGGTAATCCGGATGGTACGGTACTGAATGCGTTGCTTCATTACTATCCGCCCATTGCTGATGTTCCACGTGCGGGCATTGTCCATCGTCTGGATAAAGACACCACTGGTCTGATGGTTGTCGCAAAAACCGTTCCGGCTCAGACGCGTTTAGTCGAATCTTTGCAACGGCGTGAAATTACTCGTGAGTACGAAGCGGTGGCAATTGGTCATATGACCGCTGGCGGTACGGTGGATGAGCCAATTAGTCGTCACCCGACCAAACGTACCCATATGGCGGTGCATCCAATGGGCAAACCGGCGGTCACTCACTATCGCATTATGGAACATTTCCGTGTGCACACGCGTCTGCGGTTGCGTCTGGAAACTGGACGTACGCACCAGATCCGCGTGCATATGGCCCATATCACTCATCCGCTGGTGGGCGATCCGGTTTATGGTGGCCGTCCGCGTCCGCCAAAAGGGGCTTCGGAAGCATTTATCTCCACGCTGCGTAAGTTTGACCGCCAGGCGCTACATGCAACCATGCTGCGTCTTTATCACCCAATCTCCGGTATCGAAATGGAATGGCATGCGCCTATTCCACAAGATATGGTGGAGCTGATTGAGGTGATGCGCGCCGATTTCGAAGAGCATAAGGATGAAGTGGACTGGTTATGAGTAAACTGATTGTCCCGCAGTGGCCGCTGCCAAAAGGTGTTGCGGCCTGTAGCTCTACTCGTATCGGCGGCGTGAGCTTGCCGCCGTATGACTCGCTCAACCTGGGTGCCCATTGTGGCGATAACCCGGATCACGTTGAGGAGAATCGCAAGCGACTTTTTGCTGCGGGCAATTTGCCTTCAAAACCGGTCTGGCTTGAGCAGGTACACGGCAAAGATGTGCTTAAGCTTACTGGCGAACCTTATGCTTCAAAACGAGCGGATGCCTCTTATAGCCACACGCCCGGTACGGTTTGTGCTGTGATGACTGCCGACTGCCTGCCCGTGCTGTTTTGTAATCGTGCGGGAACGGAAGTCGCCGCCGCTCATGCTGGCTGGCGTGGACTGTGCGCTGGCGTGCTGGAAGAGACGGTTTCCTGTTTTGCTGATAATCCCGAAAACATTCTCGCCTGGTTAGGGCCGGCAATTGGTCCACGCGCGTTTGAAGTGGGGGCGGAGGTTCGTGAAGCGTTTATGGCTGTAGACGCCAAAGCGAGTGCAGCTTTCATTCAGCATGGTGATAAGTTTCTGGCGGATATTTATCAGCTTGCCCGGCAGCGTCTGGCGAGCGTTGGTGTTGAGCAGATTTTCGGCGGCGACCGTTGTACATATACGGAAAATGAGACTTTCTTCTCTTATCGTCGCGACAAGACTACGGGTCGTATGGCAAGTTTCATTTGGCTGATATAACCTAAAGAATCAAGACGATCCGGTACGCGTGATTTTCTTTTCACATTAATCTGGTCAATAACCTTGAATAATTGAGGGATGACCTCATTTAATCTCCAGTAGCAACTTTGATCCGTTATGGGAGGAGTTATGCGTCTGGATCGTCTTACTAATAAATTCCAGCTTGCTCTTGCCGATGCCCAATCACTTGCACTCGGGCACGACAACCAATTCATCGAACCACTTCATTTAATGAGCGCCCTGCTGAATCAGGAAGGGGGTTCGGTTAGTCCTTTATTAACATCCGCTGGCATTAATGCTGGCCAGTTGCGCACAGATATCAATCAGGCATTAAATCGTTTACCGCAGGTTGAAGGTACTGGTGGTGATGTCCAGCCATCACAGGATCTGGTGCGCGTTCTTAATCTTTGCGACAAGCTGGCGCAAAAACGTGGTGATAACTTTATCTCGTCAGAACTGTTCGTTCTGGCGGCACTTGAGTCTCGCGGCACGCTGGCCGACATCCTGAAAGCAGCAGGGGCGACCACCGCCAACATTACTCAAGCGATTGAACAAATGCGTGGAGGTGAAAGCGTGAACGATCAAGGAGCTGAAGACCAACGTCAGGCTTTGAAAAAATACACCATTGACCTCACCGAACGAGCCGAGCAGGGCAAACTCGATCCGGTGATTGGTCGTGATGAAGAAATTCGCCGTACCATTCAGGTACTGCAACGTCGTACTAAAAATAACCCAGTGCTGATTGGTGAACCCGGCGTCGGTAAAACTGCCATCGTTGAAGGTCTGGCGCAGCGTATTATCAATGGTGAAGTTCCGGAAGGGCTGAAAGGCCGCCGCGTACTGGCGCTGGATATGGGCGCGCTGGTGGCAGGGGCGAAATATCGCGGTGAGTTTGAAGAACGCTTAAAAGGCGTGCTTAACGATCTCGCTAAACAGGAAGGCAATGTCATCCTGTTTATCGACGAATTACATACTATGGTTGGCGCGGGTAAAGCGGACGGCGCAATGGATGCCGGGAACATGCTGAAACCGGCGCTGGCTCGTGGTGAGCTGCACTGTGTAGGTGCCACAACGCTGGACGAATATCGTCAGTACATCGAAAAAGATGCTGCTCTGGAACGTCGTTTCCAGAAGGTGTTTGTTGCCGAACCAACGGTGGAAGACACCATTGCTATTCTGCGTGGCCTGAAAGAACGTTACGAACTGCACCACCATGTGCAAATTACTGACCCGGCAATTGTTGCAGCGGCGACGTTGTCTCATCGCTACATTGCTGACCGTCAACTGCCGGATAAAGCCATCGACCTGATCGATGAAGCAGCATCCAGCATTCGTATGCAGATTGACTCAAAACCAGAAGAACTCGACCGACTCGATCGTCGTATCATCCAGCTCAAACTGGAACAACAGGCGTTAATGAAAGAGTCTGATGAAGCCAGTAAAAAACGCCTGGATATGCTCAACGAAGAACTGAGCGACAAAGAACGTCAGTACTCCGAGTTAGAAGAAGAGTGGAAAGCAGAGAAAGCATCGCTTTCTGGTACACAGACCATTAAAGCAGAACTGGAACAGGCGAAAATCGCTATTGAACAGGCTCGCCGTGTAGGTGACCTGGCGCGGATGTCTGAACTGCAATACGGCAAAATTCCGGAACTCGAAAAACAACTGGAAGCCGCAACGCAGCTGGAAGGCAAAACTATGCGTCTGTTGCGTAATAAAGTGACCGACGCCGAAATTGCTGAAGTGCTGGCGCGTTGGACGGGGATTCCTGTTTCTCGCATGATGGAAAGCGAGCGCGAAAAACTGCTGCGTATGGAACAAGAACTGCACCATCGCGTTATTGGTCAGAACGAAGCGGTTGATGCGGTATCGAACGCTATTCGTCGTAGCCGTGCGGGGCTGGCGGATCCAAATCGCCCGATTGGTTCATTCCTGTTCCTCGGCCCAACTGGTGTGGGTAAAACTGAACTTTGTAAGGCGCTGGCGAACTTTATGTTCGATAGCGACGAGGCGATGGTTCGTATCGATATGTCCGAGTTTATGGAGAAACACTCGGTGTCTCGTCTGGTTGGTGCGCCTCCGGGATATGTCGGTTATGAGGAAGGTGGCTACCTGACCGAAGCGGTGCGTCGTCGTCCGTATTCCGTCATCCTGCTGGATGAAGTGGAAAAAGCGCATCCGGATGTTTTCAACATTCTGTTACAGGTACTGGATGATGGGCGTCTGACTGACGGGCAGGGGAGAACGGTCGACTTCCGTAATACGGTTGTCATTATGACCTCTAACCTCGGTTCCGATTTGATTCAGGAACGCTTCGGTGAACTGGATTATGCGCACATGAAAGAGCTGGTGCTCGGTGTGGTAAGCCATAACTTCCGTCCGGAATTTATTAACCGTATCGATGAAGTGGTGGTCTTCCATCCGCTGGGTGAACAGCACATTGCGTCGATTGCGCAGATTCAGTTGAAACGTCTGTACAAACGTCTGGAAGAACGTGGTTATGAAATCCACATTTCTGACGAGGCGCTGAAACTGCTGAGCGAGAACGGTTACGATCCGGTCTATGGTGCACGTCCTCTGAAACGTGCTATCCAGCAGCAGATCGAAAACCCGCTGGCACAGCAAATACTGTCTGGTGAATTGGTTCCGGGTAAAGTTATTCGCCTGGAAGTTAATGAAGACAGGATTGTCGCCGTCCAGTAATGCTAAAACGAGCCCTTCGGGGCTCGTTTTTGTCTATAAATTAGACGGAAAAGACTATATTTAAGATGTTTTGCCTGAAAAATGAGCGAACGATAAAGTTTTTATATTTTTCGCTTGTCAGGCCGGAATAACTCCCTATAATGCGCCACCACTGACACGGAACAACGGCAAACACGCCGCCGGGTCAGCGGGGTTCTCCTGAGAATCTCAACAGAGAAAAGCAAAAAAATGCTTGACTCTGTAGCGGGAAAGCGTATTATGCACACCCCGTGCCGCTGAGAAAAAGCGAAGCGGCACTGCTCTTTAACAATTTATCAGACAATCTGTGTGGGCACTCGAAGATACGGATTCTTAACGTCGCAAGACGAAAAATGAATACCAAGTCTCAAGAGTGAACACGTAATTCATTACGAAGTTTAATTCTTTGAGCATCAAACTTTTAAATTGAAGAGTTTGATCATGGCTCAGATTGAACGCTGGCGGCAGGCCTAACACATGCAAGTCGAACGGTAACAGGAAACAGCTTGCTGTTTCGCTGACGAGTGGCGGACGGGTGAGTAATGTCTGGGAAACTGCCTGATGGAGGGGGATAACTACTGGAAACGGTAGCTAATACCGCATAACGTCGCAAGACCAAAGAGGGGGACCTTCGGGCCTCTTGCCATCGGATGTGCCCAGATGGGATTAGCTAGTAGGTGGGGTAACGGCTCACCTAGGCGACGATCCCTAGCTGGTCTGAGAGGATGACCAGCCACACTGGAACTGAGACACGGTCCAGACTCCTACGGGAGGCAGCAGTGGGGAATATTGCACAATGGGCGCAAGCCTGATGCAGCCATGCCGCGTGTATGAAGAAGGCCTTCGGGTTGTAAAGTACTTTCAGCGGGGAGGAAGGGAGTAAAGTTAATACCTTTGCTCATTGACGTTACCCGCAGAAGAAGCACCGGCTAACTCCGTGCCAGCAGCCGCGGTAATACGGAGGGTGCAAGCGTTAATCGGAATTACTGGGCGTAAAGCGCACGCAGGCGGTCTGTTAAGTCAGATGTGAAATCCCCGGGCTCAACCTGGGAACTGCATCTGATACTGGCAGGCTTGAGTCTCGTAGAGGGGGGTAGAATTCCAGGTGTAGCGGTGAAATGCGTAGAGATCTGGAGGAATACCGGTGGCGAAGGCGGCCCCCTGGACGAAGACTGACGCTCAGGTGCGAAAGCGTGGGGAGCAAACAGGATTAGATACCCTGGTAGTCCACGCCGTAAACGATGTCGACTTGGAGGTTGTGCCCTTGAGGCGTGGCTTCCGGAGCTAACGCGTTAAGTCGACCGCCTGGGGAGTACGGCCGCAAGGTTAAAACTCAAATGAATTGACGGGGGCCCGCACAAGCGGTGGAGCATGTGGTTTAATTCGATGCAACGCGAAGAACCTTACCTGGTCTTGACATCCACAGAACTTTCCAGAGATGGATTGGTGCCTTCGGGAACTGTGAGACAGGTGCTGCATGGCTGTCGTCAGCTCGTGTTGTGAAATGTTGGGTTAAGTCCCGCAACGAGCGCAACCCTTATCCTTTGTTGCCAGCGGTTTGGCCGGGAACTCAAAGGAGACTGCCAGTGATAAACTGGAGGAAGGTGGGGATGACGTCAAGTCATCATGGCCCTTACGACCAGGGCTACACACGTGCTACAATGGCGCATACAAAGAGAAGCGACCTCGCGAGAGCAAGCGGACCTCATAAAGTGCGTCGTAGTCCGGATTGGAGTCTGCAACTCGACTCCATGAAGTCGGAATCGCTAGTAATCGTGGATCAGAATGCCACGGTGAATACGTTCCCGGGCCTTGTACACACCGCCCGTCACACCATGGGAGTGGGTTGCAAAAGAAGTAGGTAGCTTAACCTTCGGGAGGGCGCTTACCACTTTGTGATTCATGACTGGGGTGAAGTCGTAACAAGGTAACCGTAGGGGAACCTGCGGTTGGATCACCTCCTTACCTTAAAGAAACGTACTTTGAAGTGCTCACACAGATTGTCTGATAGAAAGTGAAAAGCAAGGCGTCTTGCGAAGCAGACTGATACGTCCCCTTCGTCTAGAGGCCCAGGACACCGCCCTTTCACGGCGGTAACAGGGGTTCGAATCCCCTAGGGGACGCCACTTGCTGGTTTGTGAGTGAAAGTCACCTGCCTTAATATCTCAAAACTCATCTTCGGGTGATGTTTGAGATATTTGCTCTTTAAAAATCTGGATCAAGCTGAAAATTGAAACACTGAACAACGAAAGTTGTTCGTGAGTCTCTCAAATTTTCGCAACACGATGGTGTTTTACGAAACATCTTCGGGTTGTGAGGTTAAGCGACTAAGCGTACACGGTGGATGCCCTGGCAGTCAGAGGCGATGAAGGACGTGCTAATCTGCGATAAGCGTCGGTAAGGTGATATGAACCGTTATAACCGGCGATTTCCGAATGGGGAAACCCAGTGTGATTCGTCACACTATCATTAACTGAATCCATAGGTTAATGAAGCGAACCGGGGGAACTGAAACATCTAAGTACCCCGAGGAAAAGAAATCAACCGAGATTCCCCCAGTAGCGGCGAGCGAACGGGGAGCAGCCCAGAGCCTGAATCAGTGTGTGTGTTAGTGGAAGCGTCTGGAAAGGCGCGCGATACAGGGTGACAGCCCCGTACACAAAAATGCACATACTGTGAGCTCGATGAGTAGGGCGGGACACGTGGTATCCTGTCTGAATATGGGGGGACCATCCTCCAAGGCTAAATACTCCTGACTGACCGATAGTGAACCAGTACCGTGAGGGAAAGGCGAAAAGAACCCCGGCGAGGGGAGTGAAAAAGAACCTGAAACCGTGTACGTACAAGCAGTGGGAGCCTCTTTTATGGGGTGACTGCGTACCTTTTGTATAATGGGTCAGCGACTTATATTCTGTAGCAAGGTTAACCGAATAGGGGAGCCGAAGGGAAACCGAGTCTTAACTGGGCGTTAAGTTGCAGGGTATAGACCCGAAACCCGGTGATCTAGCCATGGGCAGGTTGAAGGTTGGGTAACACTAACTGGAGGACCGAACCGACTAATGTTGAAAAATTAGCGGATGACTTGTGGCTGGGGGTGAAAGGCCAATCAAACCGGGAGATAGCTGGTTCTCCCCGAAAGCTATTTAGGTAGCGCCTCGTGAATTCATCTCCGGGGGTAGAGCACTGTTTCGGCAAGGGGGTCATCCCGACTTACCAACCCGATGCAAACTGCGAATACCGGAGAATGTTATCACGGGAGACACACGGCGGGTGCTAACGTCCGTCGTGAAGAGGGAAACAACCCAGACCGCCAGCTAAGGTCCCAAAGTCATGGTTAAGTGGGAAACGATGTGGGAAGGCCCAGACAGCCAGGATGTTGGCTTAGAAGCAGCCATCATTTAAAGAAAGCGTAATAGCTCACTGGTCGAGTCGGCCTGCGCGGAAGATGTAACGGGGCTAAACCATGCACCGAAGCTGCGGCAGCGACACTATGTGTTGTTGGGTAGGGGAGCGTTCTGTAAGCCTGTGAAGGTGTGCTGTGAGGCATGCTGGAGGTATCAGAAGTGCGAATGCTGACATAAGTAACGATAAAGCGGGTGAAAAGCCCGCTCGCCGGAAGACCAAGGGTTCCTGTCCAACGTTAATCGGGGCAGGGTGAGTCGACCCCTAAGGCGAGGCCGAAAGGCGTAGTCGATGGGAAACAGGTTAATATTCCTGTACTTGGTGTTACTGCGAAGGGGGGACGGAGAAGGCTATGTTGGCCGGGCGACGGTTGTCCCGGTTTAAGCGTGTAGGCTGGTTTTCCAGGCAAATCCGGAAAATCAAGGCTGAGGCGTGATGACGAGGCACTACGGTGCTGAAGCAACAAATGCCCTGCTTCCAGGAAAAGCCTCTAAGCATCAGGTAACATCAAATCGTACCCCAAACCGACACAGGTGGTCAGGTAGAGAATACCAAGGCGCTTGAGAGAACTCGGGTGAAGGAACTAGGCAAAATGGTGCCGTAACTTCGGGAGAAGGCACGCTGATATGTAGGTGAAGTGATTTACTCATGGAGCTGAAATCAGTCGAAGATACCAGCTGGCTGCAACTGTTTATTAAAAACACAGCACTGTGCAAACACGAAAGTGGACGTATACGGTGTGACGCCTGCCCGGTGCCGGAAGGTTAATTGATGGGGTCAGCGCAAGCGAAGCTCTTGATCGAAGCCCCGGTAAACGGCGGCCGTAACTATAACGGTCCTAAGGTAGCGAAATTCCTTGTCGGGTAAGTTCCGACCTGCACGAATGGCGTAATGATGGCCAGGCTGTCTCCACCCGAGACTCAGTGAAATTGAACTCGCTGTGAAGATGCAGTGTACCCGCGGCAAGACGGAAAGACCCCGTGAACCTTTACTATAGCTTGACACTGAACATTGAGCCTTGATGTGTAGGATAGGTGGGAGGCTTTGAAGTGTGGACGCCAGTCTGCATGGAGCCGACCTTGAAATACCACCCTTTAATGTTTGATGTTCTAACGTTGACCCGTGATCCGGGTTGCGGACAGTGTCTGGTGGGTAGTTTGACTGGGGCGGTCTCCTCCTAAAGAGTAACGGAGGAGCACGAAGGTTGGCTAATCCTGGTCGGACATCAGGAGGTTAGTGCAATGGCATAAGCCAGCTTGACTGCGAGCGTGACGGCGCGAGCAGGTGCGAAAGCAGGTCATAGTGATCCGGTGGTTCTGAATGGAAGGGCCATCGCTCAACGGATAAAAGGTACTCCGGGGATAACAGGCTGATACCGCCCAAGAGTTCATATCGACGGCGGTGTTTGGCACCTCGATGTCGGCTCATCACATCCTGGGGCTGAAGTAGGTCCCAAGGGTATGGCTGTTCGCCATTTAAAGTGGTACGCGAGCTGGGTTTAGAACGTCGTGAGACAGTTCGGTCCCTATCTGCCGTGGGCGCTGGAGAACTGAGGGGGGCTGCTCCTAGTACGAGAGGACCGGAGTGGACGCATCACTGGTGTTCGGGTTGTCATGCCAATGGCACTGCCCGGTAGCTAAATGCGGAAGAGATAAGTGCTGAAAGCATCTAAGCACGAAACTTGCCCCGAGATGAGTTCTCCCTGACTCCCTGAGAGTCCTGAAGGAACGTTGAAGACGACGACGTTGATAGGCCGGGTGTGTAAGCGCAGCGATGCGTTGAGCTAACCGGTACTAATGAACCGTGAGGCTTAACCTTACAACGCCGAAGCTGTTTTGGCGGATGAGAGAAGATTTTCAGCCTGATACAGATTAAATCGACATGTTGAAGAACGACGTGTTGATAAAACAGAATTTGCCTGGCGGCCGTAGCGCGGTGGTCCCACCTGACCCCATGCCGAACTCAGAAGTGAAACGCCGTAGCGCCGATGGTAGTGTGGGGTCTCCCCATGCGAGAGTAGGGAACTGCCAGGCATCAAATAAAACGAAAGGCTCAGTCGGAAGACTGGGTCTTTTGTTTTATCTGTTGTTTGTCGGTGAACGCTCTCCTGAGCAGGACAAATCCGCCGGGAGCGGATTTGAACGTTGCGAAGCAACGGCCCGGAGGGTGGGGGGCAGGCCGCCCGCCATAAACTGCCAGGCATCAGATAAAGCAGAAGGCCATCCGCAAGGATGGCCTTTTTGCGCTGGTGCAGAAAAATGCCGGATGCGACGCTGGCGCGTCTTGTCCGGTCTACGCAGGCACGGTAGGGGGAAACCGCGCATTATTCCCCCATATACGCCAGATTCAGCAATGGATACGGTTTCATCAATTTCCCCACTTCCATGCGTTCTCCTTACCAGAAATCTCTTCTGAAGCGCCTTAATAACCGTTCTCATGCTAACTAAAGTCACTGTTAAGGTTGCATAACCTTACGCAACAATAACCTTACGAAACAAATGTATAACATTTACTTTACTAAAAAATAAACAACAGCAACCGACAAAGCATCGGATTATGGCAGGAGAAATAGTGGCATGGCAGAAAGCACTGTAACGGCAGACGGCAAACTGACAAGTAGTGATACTCGTCGCCGCATCTGGGCAATTGTAGGGGCCTCTTCAGGCAACCTGGTCGAATGGTTTGATTTCTACGTCTACTCGTTTTGTTCCCTCTACTTCGCCCACATCTTCTTCCCTTCTGGTAACACGACCACTCAACTACTGCAAACAGCCGGTGTTTTTGCAGCAGGATTCTTGATGCGCCCAATAGGCGGCTGGTTATTTGGTCGAATTGCCGATAAGCATGGTCGCAAAAAATCGATGCTGTTATCGGTGTGTATGATGTGTTTCGGCTCACTGGTTATCGCCTGTTTGCCTGGTTATGAAACAATCGGTACGTGGGCTCCGGCATTATTGCTTCTCGCGCGTTTATTTCAGGGATTATCCGTTGGCGGAGAATATGGCACTAGCGCCACCTATATGAGTGAAGTCGCAGTAGAAGGTCGTAAAGGTTTTTATGCCTCATTTCAGTATGTCACGTTGATCGGCGGACAACTGCTAGCTCTACTGGTTGTCGTGGTTTTACAACACACCATGGAAGACGCTGCACTCAGAGAGTGGGGATGGCGTATTCCTTTTGCGTTAGGAGCTGTGTTAGCTGTTGTGGCGTTGTGGTTACGCCGTCAATTGGATGAAACTTCACAACAAGAAACACGCGCTTTAAAAGAAGCTGGATCTCTGAAAGGATTATGGCGCAATCGCCGAGCATTCATCATGGTTCTCGGTTTTACCGCTGCGGGCTCCCTTTGTTTCTATACCTTCACCACTTACATGCAGAAGTATCTGGTGAATACTGCGGGAATGCACGCAAACGTAGCAAGCGGCATTATGACAGCAGCACTGTTTGTATTTATGCTCATCCAGCCGCTCATTGGGGCACTGTCGGATAAGATTGGCCGCCGAACTTCAATGTTATGTTTCGGTTCTCTGGCAGCCATTTTTACCGTTCCGATTCTTTCAGCATTGCAGAACGTTTCCTCTCCTTATACCGCTTTTGGTCTGGTGATGTGCGCCCTGCTGATAGTGAGTTTTTATACTTCAATCAGTGGAATACTGAAGGCTGAGATGTTCCCGGCACAGGTTCGCGCATTAGGCGTTGGTCTGTCATATGCGGTAGCTAATGCTATATTTGGTGGCTCCGCAGAGTATGTAGCGTTATCGTTGAAATCGGTAGGAATGGAAACAGCCTTCTTCTGGTATGTCACCTTTATGTCAGTTATTGCATTTCTGGTTTCACTAACATTGCATCGCAAAGGGAAGGGAATGCGTCTTTAGTGATGCGCCAGTTGCCAGATGGTATAGCCGGTAGTTGCACCGGCGACATCCCAGGCAAAATCTTTCCAGCTCCAGCCGCTCCCTTCAGGGCGGCTATCCCAAAGTTCTTTTGACGCGCCCAGCCCTACAGAGAACATCAGCCCGAACGTGGCGCTACGGTCAGAGCTCATTCCCTGATGCTGTGCGTATTCATTTCCGGCGGCAGAAAGCATCGCCGAGGCGATAAAGTGTTGAGCTTTATCCTGCCCGCTCCAGCTATCGTTAGCCATGTGGCTGCATCCAGAAAGTAACAATAGCGAACAGACAAAAAGAATACGCAAAACGTGGCCTCCAAAAAACAAACCCCGTACAGGACGGGGTTGTGATTACAGGATGCGGCTAATTAATCGGTCGATGCGGATACGGCGCAAACGGCGGATAAGTTTGCGAACTTTCACCGGATAATCGCCAATACTTTGCAGATCGCGGTAGTGCTTAACGATGGTGGTATGCTCGCGGATCAGCTCCAGTTCTTTCTCACGCTGTGGTGCAAGCTCCAGTTGCGGATCGTGGATCAAAATGGCGTTTTCCAGATCCAGACGCCAGGCGCGTGGGTTCAGGTTATTACCGGTTACCAGCATCCACTTATCATCAACCCACATCCCTTTCAGGTGATAGGTGTTGTCGTCATCTTTCCATAACCGAACCACTAACTGGTCAGTATTGACGTAATACTGCAAACGGCTCAGGAAGCGACGCAGATTGATCTCATAAAGATAAGGCAGTGCGCCAATTATCTTGAAAGGTTCATCTTCCGGAATGTAGAAGTCATTCGCGGTTTTATCACCAACAATAATTTCGACCTTTTTCCCTTCGCGCAGCAACTGGATGATATTGCGCACAAGGATTGCTGGCAAGTTGAAGTAGGGGGTGCAGATGGTTAGTTTCTGCTCGGCACAAGGCATAAGATGGAAAATGGTCTTATTCAACAGACTCGATTTCCCCAGCCCCACTAGCGGCGTTACGGAAAGCTGATCGTTGTCGGCATCGCCCTGGAAATGATAAGCGGCATCACGCAGCTCCTGGCGGAACAGGCGAATGTCGTTCTTGATTTCCGGACTTTTTGGGCGATTAACATCATCCAGACGATTAACGCCGCGACCATTCATAATATTCTGTGTAACCCATTCAAACATAATGTCTGACATCTTACGGTTACGGATCAGATGATAACGGTCGTAGCGATATTTATCGTGCTGATGCAGGTAAACATCGTTCAGGCTGGCACCGCTATAAAGTACGCTATCGTCGATGATAAAGCCTTTAAAGTGCAGAACACCAAGGGCTTCACGGGTATTGATTGGAACGCCATAAACCGGAACATCTACGCCCGGATTTTCCTGCGCCATGCGGCAGTACCAGTCAGCGTTAGTGTTAGATGCCGCAGCGCCAATGCGTCCACGCTGTGCACGATGCCAGTCGACCAGCACCCGCACATCCAGTTCCGGACGCTGCCTTTTAGCCTCATACAACGCGTTCAGAATGCCTTTGCCACCGTCATCCTGTTCGAGATACAGGGCGACAATGCAAATGCGCTGCTTCGCGCTGGCTATTTTTTCCAGCAGCGTCTCCCGGAAGTCGGCGGGAGCGTAAAAGAAATCGACATCATCAACTGATTGAGAAATCTTGGGTAGTTGGGCAAGGTGTTGTTGATGTTTATTACGCTTAAATTTTGACAACATCACAGTGCATTTCTTCTCTGTTCATTGAAGGGTCCTCTGTGCAATGCAGACGACATAAGCGAGCAATAATAACACCAGTCCCGATTAAGTGGTCAACATTTCCAGTACCTTACTCATGATTCCTCGCGCTGGGCAAGATTTAGCGTAAGCCCAACGATCCCCTCTTCGAGCTGGATATCAACGTTAAACCCGAGCTTGCGAGCCAGCGCCACCATGCCACGATTGTTTGGCATCGTAATACCATTCAGGCGTTGCAGTCCGTGATCTCGCGTATAGGTAATCAACTTTTCCATTAAGCGGCGGCCTAAGCCTAATCCTTTGAGATCCGATCGAACCAGTACGGCAAATTCGGCATCGATGTTATCTGGGTCGGAGATCGCTCGTGTGACACCGAGGATCTCTTCTGTTTGATCAATACGTCGTACCGCCACAAAAGCCATTTCTCGATCGTAGTCGATCTGCGTCATGTTGGCTAAATCTTCATGGGTAAATTCGTTGATCTCGCTAAAGTAGCGGTAATAAAGATCTTCTTTGGTGACTCGCGAAATGAATTGCTGAAGCTGTGGCTCATCTTCTGGCAAAATCGGGCGGAACAAGCAGCGTTCGCCGTTTTTCAATTCTACCCACTCTTCCAGCTGATGCGGATAAGGGCGCACAGCCAGCCGACTCTCGTTATCGCCTTCAAAAGGCGCAATATCCAGCGTGACATCCAGCGCGGTAAATTCACTGCCGGAAGCCAGCAAAGGATGAATATCCAGACGCTGAATTTCCGGGCAATCGACAATCAGGTTGGAAACCTGCACCAGTAACTGGCTTAAGCCCGCGACGTCGAGTGGACGCAGTGCACTGCGAGCACGAATTTTTTTACTTTTGATTCCCTGAATGACCAGATAGCGAGCCAGGTTCATATTCAGCGGCGGCAGTGCGACGACGGCTTGATCTTCAGGACGCCACTCCACACCGCCTTCACCCAGCATGATCAACGGCCCGAAAACCGGATCGTGCTCGACGACTACGCGCAACTCCTGAGCACCTGCACGGTTAGCCATACTTTGCACTAAAAGGCCGTGAATACGCGCCTGCGGCCAGGCCATTTTTACCCGATCGAAAATAGCGTTCGCGGCTTGCTGGACTTCACTAGCCGTACGCAAATAGAGCATCACGCCCTGAACTTCTGATTTATGCGGAATATCCGGCGAGCGCAACTTCAGCGCCACCGGATAACCAATCTGTTCGGCAATATGTACAGCTTCGGTGCTGTCAGTGGCAATCCAGGTGGGAAGCGTGTTCATGCCGTACGCTTGCAGGATGGGCTGAACTTCATGGGTATCGAGTGATGTCGCTCCTTCAGCAATGGCTTGCTGTAGCAGAATATGCGCTTCTGCGGTATTAGAGGTCAGATTGCTGGGCAGCGCCGGCGTTTCGCGTAGTTGCTTCTGATTACGCCGGTACTCCACCATATGCATAAAAGCAGTGATGGTTCCTTCCGGCGTTCGATAGGTCGGCAGCCCGGCTTCGCTGAATAAACGTCGTGCCTCTTGCGAAGAGTGCTCGCCACACCAGTTCGTCAGCAGAGACACATACTTGCTGCGGGGATGATGTTTCACCGCTTCAATTAATGCTTGCGCACTTTCTGTTGCGGGCGCTGCGGCGCTGGGCGAATGAATAACCATCAGCGCATCAAAATCCTGGCTGTGAAAAAGAATATCCAGCGTTTTGACATAATGCTCGCTGCTGGCGTCATCGCGCAGATCGAGCGGGTTAGAGATAGCAACATGTTCTGGCAGCGCATCGCGCAGTTTCTGGCAAATCTCTTCACTTAGCGTTGCCAGCTTGCCATTGCGCGACCATAAGGCATCCAGCGCCAGCGCGGCAGGCGCGGCACCGTTGCTGATAATCATCAGCCGGTCGCCACGTAGCGGGCGCATATGGCTAAGGGTTTCTACCGCCGAAAACAGTTCGTGAGTGTCCTGCACTCGTAATAAACCTGCACGCTGAATAGCCGCATCCCACGCCGGATCCATTCCTGCCGTGGTGTTCAACAGACGTTGAGCCGCCGGGCTACGTCCGCTTTTAATCACCAGAATCGGTTTATTGCGCGAGGCACTACGGGCAGCCGAAACAAAGCGTCGCGCGTCGCTTAACTGTTCGAGATAGAGCAGGATGGCGCTGGTTTTACTGTCCCGCGCCAGATAGTCGAGCAATTCATCAACGTCGATATCCAGGCTGTCGCCGAGCGCAATAAAGTAGGAAAAGCCCATCTCACGCTGTTGCGCCCAGTCGAGGATGGTGTTGGAGACGGCAGCCGATTGCGAAATAAACGCCAGCTTGCCGCGTTTAATCGGCACAGGCGAAAAGCTGGCATTCAACCCTTGCCAGGGAGCCAGTAAGCCCAGACTGTTTGGTCCTAGCAGGCGCATGTTATGGCGCAAGGCGCAGGCGCGGAGATCTTCGTGTTGAGATGCCGGTGCAGAAAGAATAATGCAGGTTTTACAGCCTTTCTCGCCGAGCTCTTCCAGAAGAGCAAGATTACGGCTGGCATTGGTACATAAAACCGCAAGGTCGGGTGTAAAGGGTAAGCTGGCAATATCCGGCCAGGCCAACACACCCAACACCGCTTTCCAGGCTGGCGTCACCGGGAGTACCGGTCCGTTAAAGCCTCCCGCCAGCAGGTTACGCATCATCAGGTAACCTGCGCGATTGGGTTTCATCGATGCGCCAATTACCGCAATCGATTTTGGTCGCAGTAGTGCTTCCAGTCCTCGCTGACTCATACCGGTCTCCCGCAGAAGTGACCGAATGATTTTAAACGCTTTCTAACAGTTCTGCTGTGATGCTACCCAGATGTTGCGTTTTTCCTGCCAGATAGCGCGTTTTAAAACGAGTGAAATGCTCGCCTAAGCCCGTTGCTGCTTCGGTATCGCCTGCCATATCTAAAAGTGCGATGGCTACTTCGGCAGTACAATATTGGCCTTCGGCCTGGGCTTCACGCAGGCGATAGGCAGAAAGCCGGGAAAGATCGACGGAAATAACCGGGAAATTATCCAGATACGGACTTTTACGAAACATCTTGCGTGCTTCCGGCCAGGTGCCATCGAGCATAATAAACAGCGGCGGCTTACCGGAAGGCGGCGAGAAGATGACTTCCCGTTGCTCGCCGGCATACGAGGCAGGAAAAACCACCATTGGCTGATAATCCGGGTTTTGTACCAGATCCAGCAAATCTTGCGAGGGTTCGGTACGCGACCATTGAAACGCGACAGTATCCGGCAAGATATCAGCAATTAAACGTCCGGTATTGCTGGGCTTCATTGGCTCGGTATCGAACATCAGCAAACAAAAACGGCTTTTTGCTTCAGTTGGGGTGATTGTCGAACAGAGGCAAAGTTTCTCTGGCAAAAGACAGCGTTGGCAACGACGAACGCGATTACCACGGGCAAGAAAAGGACGCGTTGCGCGTGCAATACGTTCGGCGCGTAACTGGAGAACAGCGTTTTCGGTCATGAGAGAGAGCGTCGAAAAACCGCCATTGTCGCAGAGGAGAAAACGGGGCACAAGATGCGCCCCGGCAAGATTAAAGAGATTCGTTCAACCAGCTATCGAACGGCGCTTTCGGCACAGCGCCGTTAAGCATGTCAACAACCTGACCATTTTTGAAAATCATGATCGTCGGAATGCTACGAATACCAAAGCGGCTGCTTAATTCACGTTCGGCTTCGGTATTCACTTTTACAAAACGCACTTTACCGCTACGCTCTTGCGCAACATCTTCAAAAATCGGCGCGAAGTTACGGCAAGGGCCGCACCACGGCGCCCAGAAGTCGATCACTACAGGCAGATCGTCTTTCAGCAATTTGTCGAGTGTTTCACCGGTCGCATTAATCACCTCTCCGTCAAACAGGTCGTGACCGCAGCGTCCGCATTTTGCCGCATCTTCGATCCGATCGTCGGGAATGCGATTGATGGCCTGACAATGGGTACAAACGGTATTCATAACTAACCTCGGGATGAGTAAGGAGACTTATCGGCAATGACGCCGGTATGTTTCTAATATGTTACATATTATCAAAGGCAATGTTCCAGACAACAATCTGTTTTATTCAATAGATATGATAGTCGCAGGCTTTGGTACGAAATCATGGCGAACCGCGCGCACTTCGGGTAATCTGCGCGCTTCGCGCAGCGCTGGTGGAGAAAAGCATGAACGATGAAATGAAAGGTAAAAGCGGCAAGGTCAAAGTGATGTATGTCCGCAGTGATGATGATTCTGATAAACGTACCCACAACCCGCGCACCGGGAAAGGGGGCGGGCGTCCAGGAAAATCTCGTGCTGACGGTGGCCGTCGCCCCGCCCGCGATGACAAACAGAGTCAGCCCCGTGACCGCAAGTGGGAAGAGTCGCCGTGGCGCACCGTTTCCCGCGCGCCGGGTGATGAGGCACCAGAAAAGGCCGATCACGGTGGCATCAGTGGTAAAAGTTTTATTGATCCCGAAGTTTTGCGTCGTCAGCGTGCGGAAGAAACCCGCGTCTACGGCGAAAATGCATGTCAGGCACTGTTCCAGAGTCGTCCGGAAGCGATTGTTCGCGCCTGGTTTATCCAGAGCGTAACGCCACGTTTTAAAGAAGCATTGCGCTGGATGGCGGCAAACCGCAAAGCGTACCATGTAGTGGATGAAGCGGAACTGACAAAAGCATCAGGCACGGAACATCACGGTGGCGTTTGCTTCCTGATCAAAAAGCGTAACGGCACAACCGTACAGCAGTGGGTAAGCCAGGCTGGCGCGCAGGATTGCGTACTGGCGCTGGAAAACGAATCTAACCCGCATAACCTGGGTGGCATGATGCGTAGCTGCGCGCACTTTGGCGTGACAGGCGTTGTGGTGCAGGATGCGGCGTTGCTGGAATCGGGTGCGGCAATCCGTACCGCAGAAGGCGGCGCAGAGCACGTTCAGCCGATTACCGGCGACAACATTGTTAACGTGCTGGATGATTTCCGTCAGGCGGGTTACACCGTCGTGACCACTTCCAGCGAGCAGGGTAAACCGCTGTTCAAAACCAGTCTACCAGCGAAAATGGTGCTGGTGCTGGGTCAGGAATATGAAGGGTTACCGGATGCCGCACGCGATCCGAACGATCTGCGCGTGAAGATTGACGGTACTGGCAACGTTGCTGGTCTGAATATCTCTGTCGCAACTGGCGTGCTGCTTGGCGAATGGTGGCGTCAGAATAAAGCCTGATAAATCAGCCGGATGGCAATTCTGCCATCCGGTATTTTTCCGTCAATTACTCACTCTCTGCCGGTAATACTGGCATCCAGTCAATCGGCGTCTCGCCACGTTGTACCAGCCACTGATTTGCCAGCACAAAATGGTTGCAGCCAAAGAATCCACGATGCGCCGAAAGCGGTGACGGATGCGGTGCTTTCAGCACGTGATGGCGTTGCTTATCTATAATCGCCCCTTTCTTTTGCGCATGCGATCCCCACAACAAAAACACCACGCCTTCGCGATGCTGGTTAATCAGGCTGATCACTTTATCGGTGAAGGTTTCCCAGCCGAGGCTGGCGTGGGAATGCGCCTGACCTGCGCGTACCGTCAACACAGTATTGAGTAGCAGAACGCCCTGACGCGCCCAGCTTTCAAGATAACCATGATTAGGGCGGGTGAAGCCCGGAATAGTATTTTCCAGCTCTTTATACATATTCAGCAGTGACGGAGGAGTGGCGATTCCGGGGCGAACGGAAAATGCCAGACCATGCGCCTGTCCCGGTCCGTGATAAGGATCCTGACCGAGGATCACGACTTTGACGTCACCCAACTCGGTAAAGCGGAACGCGTTAAAGACATCTTTTTGTGGCGGATAGATAGTGACACCAGACTGCCGCTCGCTGGCGACGGTCTGAAGGGTATTAAGAAAATAGGGTTGCTGCTTCTCTTCAGCCAGCACGTCATGCCAGGTTAATTCGTTAGCCATCTCGCTCTCCTGCGAATCTTCAATCCGCCTAGCTTAACTGCTTCTTTCTACAGAACAAAATCATGCTCATTTTTTAGCCATAAACGAGTGCAAAAAAGTGTAAATTGGTAAAATTTCACGCTCGCATAAGTTGATGTAAAACAATAAAATCCATTTCCGACCATATTTGATGTGTGGTTTTTATTGATTTAAATCAAAGAATCAAGGGTGTTTGAGGAGTATATATACACTCAAGCAACAATGGTTTTACCAATTGGCCGCGACAGGCTAATCAAATCAAATAATTTGCCGGGGAGGCATCACATGATTACAGGTATCCAGATTACTAAAGCCGCTAATGACGATCTGCTGAACTCTTTCTGGCTGCTGGACAGCGAAAAAGGCGAAGCGCGTTGCATCGTTGCGAAAGCAGGTTTTGCAGAAGACGAAGTGGTTGCAGTAAGCAAACTGGGTGACATTGAATACCGTGAAGTTCCAGTAGAAGTTAAACCAGAAGTTCGCGTTGAAGGTGGTCAGCACCTGAACGTAAACGTTCTGCGTCGTGAAACTCTGGAAGATGCAGTTAAGCATCCGGAAAAATATCCGCAGCTGACCATCCGTGTATCCGGTTATGCAGTTCGCTTCAACTCTCTGACTCCGGAACAGCAGCGCGACGTTATCGCTCGTACCTTTACTGAAAGCCTGTAAGGCTTAAGTAGCAAGTTATTAAGCGGAAGAGGGTGAGCTCTTCCGCTTTTCTTTTGTCTTTCAATAGAAAATGCGTACCGCACAATAGACCAGCAACAGCGCCAGCACGATATTCAACTGACGGTCATAGCGGTTAAACAATCGCTGAAACAGATGTCCCGCCAGCGCCCAACACACATTGCCAAACGTCCCAATCATCGCCAGCAAAACGCTGACGCCAACTACCCAGCTTAACGCCTGTGTTTGCGGCAGAACAAACGTCGACAGTGCCGTAATGCCGTACAAAATAATTTTGACGTTCACAAACTGCAAAGCAAAGCTGGCCCAAAAACTGATCGGTTTTGCCTGAAGTCCGTCTTCTTTTGTTGGACTGGTAGCGATTTTCCACGCCAGCCAGACAATATATGCTGCCCCCGCCCAACTCAACAAATGCACTGCTGCCGGATCGATAACAGCCAGTGAAAACGAAATTCCCGCACACAGCAACATGACGATTAAAAATCCCAGACTCATCCCTGCCAGCACGCGGGAACTCTGACGAACCCCATGCGACGTGGCTGAACTCAAAGCGAGAATATTGTTCGGTCCTGGCGTGAGGGCCGTAATCAGAGTGTAGGTCCAAAAAGCACTTAAAAGGGTCGGTGTCACTTGTTATCTCCTCTGTTTTGGTAGACAGTACCCGACATGAAACATTTAAAAAAATGAATGTTTTTACATTCTAAATTCGACAATCTCGATAGGTTTGGGTTTATGGATCTGCGCCGCTTTATTACGCTTAAAACCGTGGTGGAAGAGGGTTCCTTTTTGCGAGCTTCGCAAAAATTGTGCTGTACACAATCGACGGTTACTTTTCATATTCAGCAGCTTGAACAGGAGTTCTCGGTTCAGTTGTTTGAAAAAATTGGCCGACGGATGTGCCTCACTCGCGAAGGAAAAAAGTTGCTGCCGCACATTTATGAACTCACCAGAGTGATGGATACGCTACGCGAGGCTGCCAAAAAAGAGTCGGATCCGGACGGAGAGCTGCGCGTTGTTTCAGGTGAAACGCTACTCTCTTACCGAATGCCGCAGGTGTTGCAGCGTTTTCGGCAACGCGCACCCAAAGTACGTTTATCGTTGCAGTCGCTGAATTGCTACGTGATCCGTGATGCATTGCTGAATGATGAGGCCGATATCGGTGTCTTTTATCGCGTAGGGAATGATGATGCTCTGAACCGACGAGAGTTGGGTGAACAATCACTGGTGTTGGTGGCTTCACCGCAAATTACAGATGTCGATTTTACTGAGCCGGGAAGACATAACGCCTGTAGCTTTATTATTAACGAACCGCAATGTGTCTTCCGCCAGATATTTGAAAGCACGCTGCGTCAGCGGCGGATCACGGTGGAAAGCACCATTGAGCTTATAAGCATTGAAAGTATCAAGCGATGTGTCGCAGCAAATATCGGAGTCAGCTACTTACCGCGCTTTGCGGTAGCAAAAGAGCTGGAGTGCGGAGAATTAATTGAATTACCCTTTGGCGAACCGTCGCAGACCATTACGGCAATGTGCGCTCACCATGCCGGAAAAGCGGTTAGCCCGGCGATGCACATTTTTATTCAGTGTGTTGAAGAGTGTTTTTTGGCGGGATAAAAAAATGCCAGGATTAAACCCGGCATTCAACTTGTCGACAAATGCGCTTTGTTCATGCCGGATGCGGCGTGAACGCCTTATCCGGCCTACAAAATTGTGCAAATTCAATACATTGCATGAGTTTCGTAGGCCTGATAAGCGTAGCGCATCAGGCAATTTTGCGTTTGCCTGCACTTTTAATACCGGGCTTAAACCCGGCATTATGATTACTCTTCTGTCGTTTGCGGCGGCACGCCCGTTCCGCTTGGTTTGCGGCGCTTACCAATATTTTTGGTATCGCGATGGCGTTTTTTCACCCGTGGCTTCTCTTTCTCTTTAGCCTTTTTCTTCTCGGCGCGTTTTGCCAACACTTTTTTCGATGGCTTGCCGGTCTGTTTCTCGCTTGGCGCACGCGTTTTCGGGCGTAACTCATCAATTACGCGAGCTTTAATTGGCTCTTCAATATAACGACCAACTTTGCCCAGCAGCAGATGGTCATGAGCTTCAACCAGTGAAATTGCGGTGCCTTTACGGCCAGCGCGAGCGGTACGCCCGATACGGTGCAAATAAGTATCGCCACTGCGCGGCATATCGAAGTTAAAGACGTGGCTGACATCCGGAATGTCGATACCACGCGCGGCAACATCAGTTGCAACCAGTACGTTAACGCGGCCTTCGGTCAGGCGTTTGATCGCTTCGTTGCGTTTGCCTTGCACCATCTCACCTTCGAGATAGCAGTTGTTGATGCCCGCTTCGCGCAGCCAGTTTGCCAGTTCATGCACACGCTCACGCTTACGCACAAAGACAATTGAGCGAGTCGCTTCCGGCTGTTTTAACAGATGCACCAGCAACGCAGTTTTATGCTCAAGATCATCGGCGCGGTAATACCACTGATGAATCTTTTTGCGCTCTCGGGTGGACGGATTCGCAGAAACTTCCACCGGATCTTCGAGCAGACGCTCAGCAAAATCCTGAATAGCATCGCCTTCCAGCGTTGCCGAGAAGAGCAGGGTTTGTTTACGCCAGCGAGTTTCGCCAGCAATATGTTCGATATCCTGGGCGAAGCCCATATCCAGCATACGGTCTGCTTCATCGAGGATCAGCGTTTCAACCGCGCGGCAATCGAAGTTCTCTTCTTTTATATACTGCAGCAGACGACCAGTTGTGGCGACCACGATGTCCTGGTTTTCGCTGAACACTTCTGCGTGGTTCATATAAGCCACGCCACCGGTGATGGTGGCAATATCCAGATGCGTATGTTTCGCCAGTTCGCGGGCATGATCGGCCACCTGCATCGCCAGTTCGCGAGTTGGGGTGAGGATCAAAATACGCGGCGGACCGGATTTCTTACGCGGGAAATCGAGCAGGTGCTGCAACGCTGGCAGCAGATACGCCGCCGTTTTACCGGTGCCTGTCGGCGCAGAACCGAGTACATCACGGCCATCGAGCGCAGGCGGAATGGCGGCAGCCTGAATGGCGGTCGGGCGAGTGAAACCTTTATCCTGGAGTGCTTCCAGCAGGCTTTCGTCGAGTTCAAGTTCGGAAAAAGTCGTTACAGTCATGTTCTACCTCTGTGTGGGGCGCTGATTATAGACGTTACGGCTGCAATCTTCATCTGTTTGTATGGATATCGCTTCTCAGGTATTGTTCTTACCCGGCGCTATCGCCGTTTTTCCAGCAAGGTTTTATTTTCATGTCACAGTCTACATCCGTGCTTCGTCGTAATGGATTTACTTTTAAACAGTTTTTTGTCGCACACGATCGCTGTGCAATGAAAGTGGGAACGGATGGAATTTTGCTGGGCGCATGGGCTCCTGTGGCTGGGGTAAAACGCTGCCTTGATATCGGCAGCGGTAGCGGCTTATTGGCTTTGATGCTGGCGCAGCGCACCGATGATGGTGTGATAATCGATGCGGTTGAAATTGAAAATGAAGCGGCTGCCCAGGCGCAGGAAAATATCGCGCAGTCCCCGTGGGCAGAGCGGATTAACGTCCATACGGTGGATATTCAGCAGTGGATTACCCAGCAGTCTGCGCGTTTTGATTTAATTATCAGCAACCCGCCGTATTATCAGCAGGGAGTAGAGTGCGCAACACCACAGCGGGAGCAGGCGCGCTATACCACTACACTTGATCACCAGACGTTGCTCACTTGCGCGGCAGAATGCATTACCGAAGAGGGATTTTTCTGCGTGGTGCTGCCAGAACAGGTCGGTAATGGTTTTACTGAACTGGCGTTAAATATGGGCTGGCATTTACGTTTACGGACGGATGTGGCGGAAAACGAAGCGCGACTGCCGCATCGGGTGCTGCTGGCATTCTCCCCACAGGCGGGGGAGTGTTTTAGCGATCGCTTAGTGATTCGTGGGCCAGACCAGAACTATTCCGAAGCGTATACGGCGCTGACCCAGGCTTTTTATCTGTTTATGTAATGATTGCCGGGGGTGAGAATCGACGGACCGGAATGCGCGAGTAGCTCCGGGTAATCCAGCGTGTAATGCAAGCCCCGACTCTCTTTGCGCATTATCGCGCAGCGAACAATCAACTCGGCAACCTGCACCAGATTACGCAGCTCCAGCAAATTATTCGACACACGGAAGTGAGCATAATATTCATCTATCTCCTGCTGCAACATATTGATCCGCCGCAGGGCGCGCTCCAGGCGCTTTGTTGTGCGTACAATGCCCACGTAATCCCACATAAACAGGCGTAACTCATGCCAGTTATGTTGAATCACCACCAGTTCATCAGGATTCTCAACGCGGCTTTCATCCCACTGCGGTAACGTACTGACGCCGCGCACATAGGGCATACGCTTTGCAATATCTTCCGCTGCCGACCAGCCGTAGACCAGACACTCCAGCAATGAGTTAGAGGCCATTCGGTTAGCGCCATGTAATCCTGTATAGCTGACTTCACCAATGGCATACAGGCCATCAACGTCGGTACGCCCATAATCATCTACCATCACGCCACCGCAGGTGTAGTGCGCAGCGGGCACTATTGGGACAGGCTCTTTCGTGAGATCAATACCCAGTCCCAATAACTTTTCATAAATCATCGGGAAATGCTGACGAATAAAATCCGCAGGTTTATGGCTGATATCGAGGAACATACAATCCGCGCCGAGGCGCTTCATTTCGTGATCAATAGCACGAGCAACAATATCGCGCGGTGCCAGTTCGCCGCGATCATCAAAATCGGGCATAAATCGTGTACCGTCCGGGCGTTTCAAATAAGCGCCTTCGCCACGTAAAGCTTCCGTTAACAGGAAATTTCGAGCCTGTGGATGATACAGTGCGGTAGGGTGGAACTGATTAAATTCAAGATTAGCAACCCGGCAACCCGCGCGCCAGGCCATGGCAATACCATCGCCGGAGGATATATCAGGATTGGTGGTATACTGATAAACTTTCGATGCGCCTCCGGTTGCCAGCACTACCGCTTTTGCGTGGCAGGTTTCTACCGCTTCTTTATTGCGATTCCATACCCACGCGCCAACAACCCGCCGCGTACCCGGCAGACCAATTTTGTCAGAAATAATCAGATCGACTGCGTTGCTGCGTTCCAGCACGCGAATATTCGGATGGTTCTGCGCCTTGCTCACCAGCGTGGTTTCTACTTCTTTACCAGTGGCGTCGGCGGCATGAAGAATACGACGGTGACTATGTCCACCTTCACGGGTCAGATGGTAGCTCTCTTCGCCATTTGGCCGAACGTGGGTATCAAACAACACCCCCTGGTCGATCAACCATTGCACGCAGGAACGCGCATTGCTGGCAACAAATTCAACTGCATGGCGATCGCAAATTCCGGCACCAGCAATTAAGGTATCTTCCACATGGGAATCGATGCTGTCAGTTTCATCAAACACGGCGGCAATTCCGCCCTGGGCGTAAAACGTCGAGCCTTCTGTAACTTGACCTTTACTTAGAACGATGACTTGATGCTTATCCGCCAGACGTAGCGCCAGTGAAAGCCCGGCGGCACCGCTACCAATAATCAACACATCACAAGAATGTTCAGGGAAAATATTCATTTTGATTGTTTAATTTACTAAACACCGTTCGGCCAGCATAGCATCATGTTGTACAATTAAACATCTGTTATTTTGATGTTTGTTACAAGGGCTAAACATGTTGATTCAGGAAGACGGGAAAAAGAGAAGTTGCTCGTCGGCGGAGGATTAGGTGGTGAAATAAAAAGGCCGTTGGGTTACTCTTCAGGCAGTTAAATGGGCATTTCTACACAGATAATGCGTTATTCAGATTCTGTAGACTTATAATGATAGATAATGATCCGTCTACAGCATGACAAACAAAAACAGATGCGTTACGGAACTTTACAAAAACGAGACACTCTAACCCTTTGCTTGCTCAAATTGCAGCTAATGGAGTGGCGTTTCGATAGCGCGTGGAAATTTGGTTTGGGGAGATTTTACCTCGGATGAGCGAGCAGTTAACGGACCAGGTCCTGGTTGAGCGGGTCCAGAAGGGAGATCAGAAAGCCTTTAACTTACTGGTAGTGCGCTATCAGCATAAGGTGGCGAGTCTGGTTTCCCGCTATGTGCCGTCGGGTGATGTTCCCGATGTGGTACAAGAAGCTTTTATTAAAGCCTATCGTGCGCTGGATTCGTTCCGGGGAGATAGTGCTTTTTATACATGGCTGTATCGGATTGCTGTTAATACGGCAAAAAATTACCTGGTTGCTCAGGGGCGTCGTCCACCTTCCAGTGATGTGGATGCCATTGAAGCTGAAAACTTCGAAAGTGGCGGCGCGCTGAAAGAAATTTCGAACCCTGAGAACTTAATGTTGTCAGAAGAACTGAGACAGATAGTTTTCCGAACTATTGAGTCCCTCCCGGAAGATTTACGCATGGCAATAACCTTGCGGGAGCTGGATGGCCTGAGCTATGAAGAGATAGCCGCTATCATGGATTGTCCGGTGGGTACGGTGCGTTCACGTATCTTCCGTGCGAGGGAAGCTATTGATAATAAAGTTCAACCGCTTATCAGGCGTTGACGATAGCGGGATACTGGATAAGGGTATTAGGCATGCAGAAAGAACAACTTTCCGCTTTAATGGATGGCGAAACGCTGGATAGTGAGCTGCTTAACGAACTGGCTCACAACCCGGAAATGCAGAAAACCTGGGAAAACTATCACTTAATCCGTGACTCTATGCGGGGTGATACTCCCGAGGTACTTCATTTCGATATCTCTTCCCGCGTGATGGCTGCCATTGAAGAAGAGCCAGTACGTCAACCGACGACATTGATCCCAGAGGCTCAGCCTGCACCGCATCAATGGCAGAAAATGCCATTCTGGCAGAAAGTCCGTCCGTGGGCGGCACAGCTTACCCAAATGGGCGTAGCGGCGTGTGTATCGCTTGCAGTTATCGTTGGCGTCCAGCACTATAATGGACAATCTGAAACGTCCCAGCAGCCCGAAACTCCGGTATTTAATACTCTGCCGATGATGGGTAAAGCCAGTCCGGTAAGTCTGGGAGTGCCTTCTGAAGCGACTACGAACAATGGTCAACAGCAGCAGGTACAGGAGCAGCGTCGTCGCATTAATGCCATGTTGCAGGATTACGAACTGCAACGTCGACTCCACTCCGAACAGCTTCAGTTTGAGCAGGCCCAGACACAGCAAGCCGCTGTACAGGTGCCAGGAATTCAAACTTTAGGAACGCAATCGCAGTAATGAAGCAACTTTGGTTTGCCATGTCATTAGTGACAGGTAGCCTGTTATTCTCTGCTAACGCCTCGGCCACCCCTGCGTCCGGGGCGTTATTACAGCAGATGAACCTGGCTAGCCAGTCACTGAATTACGAGCTGTCATTCATCAGCATCAATAAACAAGGTGTTGAGTCTCTGCGTTATCGACATGCACGCCTCGATAACCGTCCTCTTGCACAGTTGTTGCAAATGGATGGCCCGCGCCGGGAAGTGGTACAGCGCGGCAATGAAATCAGCTATTTTGAACCGGGTCTTGAACCGTTCACACTTAATGGCGATTACATTGTTGATTCTCTGCCATCGCTCATCTATACCGATTTCAAGCGTCTTTCTCCTTACTACGACTTTATCTCCGTGGGGCGTACGCGTATTGCCGACCGCTTATGTGAGGTAATCCGCGTAGTAGCTCGTGATGGCACACGCTACAGCTACATCGTATGGATGGATACCGAATCGAAATTACCGATGCGGGTAGATCTCCTTGATCGTGATGGTGAAACGCTGGAACAATTCCGTGTGATTGCTTTCAACGTCAATCAGGATATCAGCAGCAGTATGCAGACGCTGGCGAAAGCGAACTTGCCACCGCTGCTTTCTGTACCTGTGGGTGAAAAAGCCAAATTTAACTGGACTCCAACCTGGTTGCCGCAGGGCTTTAGTGAAGTCTCCAGCAGTCGGCGTCCGTTACCGACGATGGACAACATGCCTATCGAATCACGTCTCTATTCCGACGGATTATTCAGCTTCTCGGTAAACGTAAACCGTGCTACGCCATCGAGCACCGACCAGATGTTGCGCACCGGACGCAGAACCGTCAGTACCAGCGTACGTGATAACGCCGAAATCACCATTGTTGGTGAACTGCCACCGCAAACGGCGAAGCGCATTGCCGAGAATATTAAGTTTGGGGCAGGGCAATGATTAAAGAGTGGGCCACTGTTGTCTCCTGGAAAAACGGGCAGGCGCTGGTCAGTTGTGATGTCAAAGCCTCATGTAGCAGCTGTGCTTCCCGTGCTGGTTGCGGTAGCCGCGTGTTAAATAAACTTGGCCCGCAAACCACGCATACCATCGTCGTACCCTGTGATGAACCGTTAGTGCCGGGGCAAAAAGTGGAATTAGGAATCGCCGAAGGCAGCCTGCTCAGCTCCGCATTACTGGTTTATATGTCGCCGTTGGTGGGATTATTCTTCATCGCTTCGTTATTTCAGCTACTCTTTGCTTCAGATATTGCAGCATTATGTGGTGCGATTCTCGGCGGCGTTGGCGGATTCCTCATTGCGCGTGGATTCTCACGTAAGTTTGCTGCCCGGGCAGAGTGGCAACCTGTCATTTTAAGTGTGGCATTGCCGCCTGGCCTTGTGCGATTTGAAACATCTTCGGAAGACGCGAGCCAGTGATTTCACTGGCTTTGTTGTATTTTGCATAACAAATGCGAGGACGTTTCCAGATACCACAATCCATACGGTATGAACATTTCCTCGCCTCAATGTTGTAGTGTAGAATGCGGCGTTTCTATTAATACAGACGTTAAGCTCAGAACAGCGACTTCTAAAAGCCTGGTTAACCGGGCATTAAGGCACAATAATCATACTTTATGAAGAATATACGTAACTTTTCGATCATAGCTCACATTGACCACGGTAAATCGACGCTGTCTGACCGTATTATCCAGATCTGCGGTGGCCTGTCTGACCGTGAAATGGAGGCACAGGTTCTCGATTCCATGGATCTTGAGCGTGAGCGTGGCATAACTATCAAAGCGCAGAGCGTGACGCTGGACTATAAAGCGTCCGATGGCGAAACCTATCAACTTAACTTTATCGACACCCCGGGTCATGTGGACTTCTCTTATGAAGTATCGCGTTCGCTGGCCGCTTGTGAAGGTGCATTGCTGGTGGTTGACGCCGGGCAGGGCGTAGAAGCGCAAACCCTGGCAAACTGCTACACCGCAATGGAAATGGAT
This sequence comes from Escherichia sp. Marseille-Q3837, assembly GCF_916618735.1. Taxonomy (NCBI): domain Bacteria; kingdom Pseudomonadati; phylum Pseudomonadota; class Gammaproteobacteria; order Enterobacterales; family Enterobacteriaceae; genus Escherichia; species Escherichia sp. Marseille-Q3837. The sequence goes on from NZ_CAKAKC010000001.1 coordinate 2,148,388, forward strand.
CTTGAAGTGGTGCCGGTACTGAATAAGATTGACTTACCGGCAGCCGATCCGGAACGCGTGGCGGAAGAAATTGAAGATATCGTTGGTATCGACGCCACCGACGCAGTGCGTTGCTCGGCGAAAACCGGCGTTGGTGTGCAGGACGTTCTTGAACGTCTGGTGCGCGACATCCCACCGCCGGAAGGCGATCCGGAAGGCCCGTTGCAGGCTCTGATTATCGACTCCTGGTTCGACAACTACCTGGGCGTTGTTTCACTTATCCGTATTAAAAACGGCACCCTGCGTAAGGGCGACAAAGTGAAAGTCATGAGTACCGGGCAGACTTATAACGCCGACCGTCTGGGTATTTTCACGCCGAAGCAAGTTGACCGTACAGAACTGAAATGTGGCGAAGTAGGCTGGTTGGTATGTGCGATTAAAGATATCCACGGCGCACCAGTCGGTGACACCTTAACGCTGGCGCGTAATCCGGCAGAAAAGGCGCTGCCAGGATTTAAAAAAGTCAAACCGCAGGTTTACGCCGGTCTGTTCCCGGTAAGTTCTGACGACTATGAAGCCTTCCGCGATGCGTTGGGCAAACTTAGCCTGAACGATGCCTCATTGTTCTATGAGCCAGAAAGCTCCACGGCGCTGGGCTTTGGTTTCCGCTGCGGCTTCCTCGGCCTGCTGCACATGGAGATCATTCAGGAACGTCTGGAACGCGAGTACGACCTTGACCTGATTACTACCGCTCCGACAGTAGTGTATGAAGTAGAAACTACGGCGAAAGAAGTTATCTACGTCGACAGCCCATCCAAGCTGCCAGCGGTGAATAACATCTATGAATTGCGCGAACCGATAGCAGAGTGTCACATGCTGCTGCCGCAGGCGTATCTTGGTAACGTCATTACGCTATGCGTAGAAAAACGCGGCGTACAGACCAACATGGTTTATCACGGTAACCAGGTGGCACTGACGTATGAGATCCCTATGGCGGAAGTGGTACTCGACTTCTTCGATCGCCTGAAATCTACCTCGCGTGGTTATGCGTCTTTGGATTACAACTTCAAACGCTTCCAGGCGTCCGACATGGTGCGTGTTGACGTTTTAATCAACGGTGAACGTGTTGATGCGCTGGCGTTGATCACCCACCGTGATAATTCGCAAAACCGTGGTCGCGAGCTGGTGGAGAAGATGAAAGATCTGATCCCCCGCCAGCAGTTTGATATCGCCATTCAGGCTGCGATTGGAACGCACATCATTGCGCGTTCCACCGTGAAACAGCTGCGTAAAAACGTACTGGCTAAATGTTATGGCGGCGATATCAGCCGTAAGAAAAAGCTGCTGCAGAAGCAGAAAGAAGGTAAGAAACGCATGAAGCAGATCGGTAACGTCGAACTGCCGCAGGAAGCGTTCCTCGCCATTCTGCACGTCGGCAAAGACAACAAATAACCATTAGGAGTTGGCATGGCGAATATGTTTGCCCTGATTCTGGTGATTGCCACACTGGTGACGGGCATTTTGTGGTGCGTGGATAAATTCTTTTTCGCACCTAAACGGCGGGAACGTCAGGCAGCAGCACAAGCAGCTGCCGGGGACTCACTGGATAAAGCAACGCTGAAAAAAGTTGCGCCGAAGCCAGGTTGGCTCGAAACCGGCGCTTCTGTATTTCCGGTGCTGGCTATCGTATTGATTGTGCGTTCGTTTATTTATGAACCGTTCCAGATCCCGTCAGGTTCGATGATGCCGACTCTGTTAATCGGTGACTTTATTCTGGTAGAGAAGTTTGCTTACGGCATTAAAGATCCTATCTACCAGAAAACGCTGATCGAAACCGGTCATCCGAAACGTGGCGATATCGTGGTCTTTAAATACCCGGAAGATCCAAAGCTTGATTACATCAAGCGTGCGGTGGGTTTACCGGGCGATAAAGTCACTTACGATCCGGTTGCGAAAGAGGTGACTATTCAACCGGGATGCAGTTCCGGTCAGGCGTGTGAAAACGCGCTGCCGGTCACCTACTCAAACGTGGAACCGAGCGATTTCGTTCAGACCTTCTCGCGTCGTAACGGCGGGGAAGCAACCAGCGGATTCTTTGAGGTGCCGAAAAACGAAACCAAAGAAAATGGAATTCGTCTTTCTGAACGTAAAGAGACACTGGGCGATGTAACGCATCGTATCCTGACCGTGCCGATTGCGCAGGATCAGGTGGGGATGTATTACCAACAGCCAGGACAACAACTGGCAACCTGGATTGTTCCGCCGGGCCAATACTTCATGATGGGTGACAACCGCGACAACAGCGCGGACAGCCGTTACTGGGGCTTTGTGCCGGAAGCGAATCTGGTCGGTCGGGCAACGGCTATCTGGATGAGTTTCGATAAGCAAGAAGGCGAATGGCCGACTGGTGTGCGCTTAAGTCGTATTGGCGGCATCCATTAATAGCTTATCTTCGTTCACGTTGTCGCCGTTATGGCGACAACGTGAATTATTTATGAGATAAATCTCCCGTGACTAACGACATCCCCCGTCGTTGTGTATAGAATATTCCCCCGAAGTTTAAGGTTGGCACCTCCAGGTCGCCACGGCACACGAAACAGCGTTGGTCCCCATATACAGGTCAACTGAAACTGCTGCAAAGCTGTTAGCAGAACCCTGCATATCAGGTCTGTTTCGTGTGCTGAATTGTTGACGCATTTATTTATTGGTATCGCATGAACCCCATCGTAATTAATCGGCTTCAACGGAAGCTGGGCTACACTTTTAATCATCAGGAGCTGTTGCAGCAGGCATTAACCCATCGTAGTGCCAGCAGCAAACATAACGAGCGTTTAGAATTTTTAGGCGACTCTATTTTGAGCTACGTTATCGCCAATGCGCTGTATCACCGTTTCCCTCGTGTGGATGAAGGGGATATGAGCCGGATGCGCGCCACGCTGGTTCGTGGCAATACGCTGGCAGAACTGGCGCGTGAATTTGAGTTAGGTGAGTGCTTGCGTTTAGGGCCAGGTGAACTTAAAAGCGGTGGATTTCGTCGTGAGTCGATTCTTGCTGACACCGTTGAAGCATTAATTGGCGGCGTATTCCTCGACAGCGATATTCAGACCGTCGAGAAATTAATCCTTAACTGGTATCAAACCCGTCTGGACGAAATTAGCCCAGGCGATAAACAAAAAGATCCGAAAACGCGCTTGCAAGAATATTTGCAGGGGCGCCATCTGCCTCTGCCAACTTATCTGGTAGTTCAGGTACGTGGCGAAGCGCACGATCAGGAATTTACTATCCACTGCCAGGTTAGCGGCCTGAGCGAACCGGTGGTTGGCACAGGTTCAAGCCGTCGTAAGGCTGAACAGGCTGCCGCCGAACAGGCGTTGAAAAAACTGGAGCTGGAATGAGCATCGATAAAAGTTACTGCGGATTTATTGCTATCGTCGGACGTCCGAACGTTGGCAAATCCACATTGCTGAACAAACTGTTGGGGCAGAAAATCTCCATCACTTCCCGCAAAGCGCAGACAACCCGTCACCGCATTGTGGGTATCCATACTGAAGGCGCGTATCAGGCGATCTACGTCGATACTCCGGGTCTGCATATGGAAGAAAAACGCGCCATTAACCGCCTGATGAACAAAGCGGCGAGCAGCTCCATTGGCGACGTTGAGCTGGTGATTTTTGTCGTTGAAGGCACCCGCTGGACGCCGGACGATGAAATGGTGCTCAATAAGCTGCGCGATGGCAAAGCGCCGGTGATCCTCGCGGTGAACAAAGTGGACAACGTGCAGGAAAAAGCCGATCTGCTGCCACACTTACAGTTCCTGGCAAGCCAGATGAACTTCCTCGATATCGTGCCGATCTCTGCTGAAACCGGGCTGAATGTCGACACTATTGCGGCAATCGTGCGTAAGCATCTGCCTGAAGCGACCCATCACTTCCCGGAAGATTACATCACCGATCGCTCGCAGCGATTTATGGCGTCTGAAATCATCCGTGAAAAACTGATGCGTTTCCTCGGTGCTGAACTGCCGTACTCCGTGACCGTGGAGATCGAACGTTTCGTCTCTAACGAACGCGGCGGTTATGACATCAACGGTTTGATTCTCGTTGAGCGTGAAGGGCAGAAGAAGATGGTGATTGGCAACAAAGGAGCCAAGATCAAAACCATCGGGATTGAAGCGCGTAAAGACATGCAGGAAATGTTCGAAGCGCCTGTCCACCTTGAGCTGTGGGTGAAAGTGAAATCCGGCTGGGCCGATGACGAACGTGCGCTGCGTAGTCTCGGTTACGTTGACGATCTCTAAGAGTTACTCCGATGGAAGGCTGGCAGCGCGCATTTGTCCTGCATAGTCGCCCGTGGAGCGAAACCAGCCTGATGCTGGACGTCTTCACGGAGGAATCGGGACGCGTGCGTCTGGTTGCTAAAGGCGCACGTTCAAAACGTTCTACCCTGAAAGGCGCATTGCAGCCTTTCACGCCTCTCTTGCTTCGTTTTGGTGGGCGCGGTGAAGTCAAAACTCTGCGCAGTGCCGAAGCTGTCTCACTGGCGCTGCCATTAAGTGGTGTTACGCTTTACAGCGGTCTGTACATCAACGAACTTCTCTCCCGCGTGCTGGAATACGAGACCCGCTTCTCGGAACTCTTTTTCGATTACTTGCACTGCATTCAGTCTCTGGCAGGTGCTACTGGTACGCCAGAACCGGCGTTGCGTCGCTTTGAGCTGGCGTTGTTGGGGCATCTGGGTTATGGCGTCAACTTTACCCATTGTGCGGGTAGCGGTGAGCCGGTAGATGACACCATGACGTATCGTTATCGCGAAGAAAAAGGATTTATCGCCAGCGTAGTTATCGACAATAAAACTTTCACCGGGAGGCAGTTGAAAGCGTTATACGAGCGGGAGTTTCCTGACGCCGACACATTGCGTGCCGCGAAACGCTTTACCCGCATGGCGCTTAAGCCTTATCTTGGCGGTAAACCTTTAAAAAGCAGGGAACTGTTCCGGCAGTTTATGCCTAAGCGAACAGTGAAAACACATAATGACTGATGAGGATTGTCATGGCTGAATTACTGTTAGGCGTCAACATTGACCATATCGCAACGCTGCGTAATGCGCGTGGTACTGCTTACCCGGATCCGGTGCAGGCGGCGTTTATTGCCGAGCAGGCGGGCGCGGATGGCATTACCGTGCATTTACGTGAAGATCGCCGCCACATTACCGACCGCGATGTGCGAATCCTGCGTCAGACGCTGGATACCCGCATGAATCTGGAAATGGCGGTGACCGAAGAGATGCTGGCGATTGCCGTTGAGACGAAGCCGCATTTTTGCTGCCTGGTGCCGGAAAAGCGTCAGGAAGTGACAACCGAAGGCGGCCTGGACGTTGCAGGTCAGCGTGACAAAATGCGCGATGCTTGCAAACGTCTGGCAGATGCCGGGATTCAGGTTTCTCTGTTTATCGACGCCGATGAAGAACAAATTAAAGCTGCCGCTGAGGTTGGCGCACCGTTTATTGAGATTCACACCGGTTGTTACGCTGATGCCAAAACTGACGCCGAACAGGCGCAAGAGCTGGCGCGTATCGCCAAAGCCGCGACCTTTGCCGCAAGCCTCGGTCTGAAAGTTAATGCCGGTCACGGCCTGACCTATCACAACGTGAAAGCCATTGCTGCCATCCCTGAAATGCACGAACTGAATATTGGACATGCCATTATCGGTCGTGCGGTGATGACCGGACTGAAAGATGCGGTGGCAGAAATGAAGCGTCTGATGCTGGAAGCGCGTGGCTAATGGCAATATTAGGTTTAGGCACGGATATCGTGGAGATCGCCCGTATTGAAGCGGTGATTGCCCGATCCGGCGATCGCCTGGCACGACGCGTATTAAGCGATAATGAATGGGAGATCTGGAAAACGCACCATCAGCCGGTGCGTTTTCTGGCGAAGCGTTTTGCCGTGAAAGAAGCGGCGGCAAAAGCGTTTGGTACAGGGATCCGCAATGGCCTGGCATTTAATCAGTTTGAAGTGTTCAACGATGAACTCGGCAAGCCACGGTTGCGGTTGTGGGGCGAGGCGTTAAAATTGGCAGAAAAGCTGGGTGTCGCACATATGCATGTGACGCTGGCAGATGAACGCCACTATGCTTGCGCCACGGTAATAATTGAAAGTTAAAACTCTTTCTCGAACACCTAAATAATACTGTTCTTTTAAAAAGTAAAACCCCCGAACTGGTAAGGAACGGGGGTTTTACTTTTTAACTTAAATAATATTGTGCAGCACGCACCCTCAACGAGAGTGATTATGGATCAGGGGGGGTATCTTTTACAAGCAACTTGCAATCTTTAGCATAAAAACTCGAGCCTTGACGAAGAATTCGATAGTGATGGAAAGATTAACGTGACTGCTAATTCATAAGCACTTTAAAATTGGCTTCGTTATTGGAGATTTTGCTGTGCTTTACACCATATCACTGAATTCCCCCATTGAAACGAGTGGTGTCGTCAAAGCTCTGGTGCGGAGTGCAGCATGTACCCTCAATAACTCGCACGTTCAGTTTTGGGGAGATGTAAGGGCTAATCTGAACGGCTGCATTCCTTGTTTAAGGAAAAACGAATGACTGATTGTCGATACCTTATTAAACGGGTAATTAAAGTCGTCATTGCTGTTTTACAGCTGATCCTTCTGTTCTTATAACATCAGGAAACGTACTTAAGGCGCGTCGGCTTAACCAGTCTGACGCGCCTTTAATAATGATAATTAAGTGTCTGCGCAGATATTATAGAAATTCATTCAACGAATGTTTTTATTAATGACATCATGAAAATAAATATAATCATTTCGTTTTTACACGAGTGAATAAGTAATATCCTGCTTCAGAGGCAAAATACTAAATCTTATCCGCATGATGCATCAGCACAAATTTGTCCCACAACTGTTCTTCTGTTTCAACATGCGCCGGATCTTTCACAATAGTATTGGGGATCGGGCACACTTTCTGGCAGGTTGGCGTCTCGTAGTGACCTACGCATTCGGTACACTTATCGCTGTTAATCTCGTAGATATGTTCACCCATCGAAATCGCCTCATTCGGGCATTCGGGTTCACACATATCACAATTGATGCATTTTTTAGTGATTAACAGCGCCATAAGGAAACTCTCAAAACAACACAAACCGGGCGGGCATTATACGCGCATTCTTTACTCAAACCAGTTTTTTCACCAGCGCCTCACTATGACGAATACGTTCAGGTGCCAGTTCCAGATCCTGCTGGATCAGCGCAATGAACAGCAAATCCGTTAACATTCCCTGAGCATGACATGCGGAGATCGAAGCACTGTTTGTCGCTTGTTCTTCGGCAATGGTATACAGGCAATGAGAAGCGCGCTGTTGCAGGGCATTGGGGGTAAAACCGGTGATTGCCAGCACTTTTCCACCCACTCGTAGCATTTCATCTGCTGCCAGGTTTAACTCCCGCCGTACACCTGTGTATGAGATGGCTAATAACAAATCGTCCGGTGACGAAGCTTGCACTGTAGCAAGCAACGCGTGCATATCACGCTCAGCGGCAGCATTAAAACCAATCTTCATCAGCTTCCAGGCAAAATTCTGCGCCACCAGACCGGAAGCGCCGATACCAGTCAGAATAACCCGTCGCGCAGAACGAAGCATCGACACGCATTCATGTAGCTTCTCCTCACTATTGACGTTCAGTGTTGCGTACATGGCAGCCGTGTTTTCTTTAATCAGTTTTTCGCCAACCAGTCGTAACGGATCATTACCGCGAATTTGGTTATGAATGGGTACGGAAGGTGATTCCGGTTGGCTTGCCAGAGCTTCGCTTAATGCCAATTTAAGTGCCGGAAAACCTTTATAGCCAAGTTTTTGCGCGAACTTCACTACGCTGGACTGACTGACTCCGGCTTCGTTGGCCAGTTGTTGGGAACTAAGGTGGCGGGCAGTGTCCGGTTGTAGCAGGAGATAATCCGCCAGCTTTTTATCACTCTGGGCAAGCCCCTGGTAACGCTGACGGATACGAAGTAGGCCGTTCATATCTTTCCTCGCGATGAATTAATGGCGACAACAGGCAATATGAGACATAAGCGAGAGAATATTATATTCCATCAAAGTTAATTGCCATGAATTAAAAATTCCAGTCAACCATTATGCGATAGATTGTTGCCGGAAAAGTGATGATCTATCTGTTAGGCTATCTGGTAGTGAAAATTAATCAGGATGTATCAGTCCAGAGGGGTGTGGTTTGGCAACTCACGAGCGTCGTGTGGTGTTTTTTGACTTAGATGGAACATTGCATCAACAGGATATGTTTGGCAGTTTTCTGCGCTACTTACTGCGCCGACAGCCGCTGAATGCGTTACTTGTTCTGCCGCTGTTGCCGGTCATTGTCATTGCATTATTAATCAAGGGGCGAGCGGCACGTTGGCCGATGAGTCTGCTGCTATGGGGTTGTACCTTTGGTCATAGCGAAGCACGTTTACAGGCGTTACAAGCCGATTTCGTGCATTGGTTTCGCGACAATGTCACTGCTTTCCCGCTAGTGCAGGAACGTCTGACCAGCTATCTGCTAAGCTCCGATGCTGATATTTGGTTGATTACCGGTTCCCCTCAGGCTTTGGTCGAAGCGGTTTATTTCGATACGCCGTGGCTGGCACGCGTTAATCTTATCGCCAGTCAGATCCAGCGCGGCTATGGTGGCTGGGTGCTGACCATGCGCTGTCTCGGTTATGAAAAAGTCGCGCAACTGGAACGCAAAATCGGCACACCGCTGCGGCTGTACAGTGGCTATAGCGACAGTAATCAGGACAATCCGCTACTCTATTTTTGTCAGCATCGCTGGCGGGTAACGCCTCGCGGTGAACTCCAGCAACTGGAATAGAGTAAAGCATAGCGTCCGTGTATAATGCGCCGCGCTTTTATAACCGGAGTTTTCTTTTTGTCTGAAGTCGAATTTAGCCACGAATACTGGATGCGTCATGCGCTGACGCTGGCGAAACGTGCCTGGGACGAGCGAGAAGTGCCGGTCGGCGCGGTATTAGTGCATAACAATCGCGTAATCGGCGAAGGATGGAATCGTCCGATTGGCCGTCATGATCCTACTGCACATGCAGAAATCATGGCGCTGCGGCAAGGAGGGCTGGTGTTGCAGAATTATCGCCTGATCGACGCCACGTTGTATGTCACGCTGGAGCCATGCGTGATGTGCGCCGGAGCGATGATTCACAGCCGCATTGGTCGCGTAGTCTTTGGCGCTCGTGATGCGAAAACTGGTGCCGCCGGATCATTAATGGATGTGCTGCACCATCCAGGTATGAATCATCGAGTGGAAATTACGGAAGGAATACTGGCAGATGAGTGCGCGGCGCTACTCAGCGATTTTTTCCGAATGCGCCGCCACGAAATCAAAGCGCAGAAAAAAGCGCAACCCGCTACAGATTAATTTCGTTTCTCTTCACTTCCCTTCCTGGAAAACAGTAGAGAAGGGGAGTGCGTCAGATAATTAGATGACGACTGCGAAAGAAACGAGAGAAAGGGAAATTTTCCCTTTCCTAATTCAGCAGGTGATACCGCCGGATAATCCTGCGCCAGTTGCATCGCCGCTTCTGTAGCCTGCTTCTCTTTCTCTTGCAGATAACCCACCAGGCTAATCTGATACTTACGAATATTTTCGACATAAGCATAGGCTTCATGCCCACGCGCGTAGCCGTAAGTCAGCTTGCTGTAATAGGGTTTCTGGCTAAGTAAAGGCAGACGCTGTTTGACATCGGCCCAACTGTCAGGATTGCCTTTGGTTTTTGCCGTCAGGGCGCGGGCGTCCAGCATATGTGCATAGCCCATATTATAGGCGGCGAGCGCAAACCAGATCCGCTCATTTTCTGGCACGCTCTCTGGCACTTTACTCATCATATTCTGTAAGTAACGTGCGCCGCCGCTGATGCTTTGTTCGGCATCAGTGCGGTCGGTAATGCCCAGGCTTTGCGCGGTATTTTTGGTTAACATCATCATGCCGCGTACACCGGTCGGCGAAGTGGCCTGTGCATCCCAGTGCGATTCCTGATAAGCAATCGCGGCCAGCAAACGCCAGTCAATTTCTTCGGCGTATTTCTCAAACAGCGGCTTTAACTGCGGCAGTACTGCATCAACGGCGCGTAAAAATGTGCGCGTATCAACGTAATCAAAATCATCGCCATGTCCGAGATATTTCTCTTCAATACGCGCCAGTGTGCCGTCCTCATTCATTTCATTGAAGAAGTCGAGCAGAGCCGCAGAAAGCGTATTATCGTTATCTAATTGACTAAACCAGGTTACCGGTTGTTCATCGGTGATATCCAGTGCCACAGCAAGTTCCGGGTGAACGCGCTGAAACAGGCTGATAGCGACAGAATCGGCAATGGTGTAATCCAGCTTACCTTCGATAACATCTTCCATTAACTCCACAGAACCTTTTCTGTCGTCCACTTTCCAGCTTAATTCCGGGAACTTAGTCTCTTTCAGTTTTTGCAGATCGTTAATGACAACATGCCCGGGAGCGACGGACAACTGTTCCGCCGTCAGATTGCCCAGCGTCCGTGGTCGATACTGACCCACTTTATAGACCAGTTGCTGTGAAACGGAATAATAGGTTGGGCCAGGCTGATAATTTTTAACCCTTTCGCTGTTATAGACCAGTCCCGCCGCCAGCAGATCGGCATCACCGTTATCGAGATCGTCAAACAACTGGCTGATGTTCTGCCGTACGGTGACTTTCAGCTTTACGCCGAGGTAATCGGCAAACTGTTTTGCCAGTTCGTAATCCAGACCAAAAGGTTTACCGTTGATTTCGTTATATGTCAGGGGAGTATGAATGGTGCTCACGCGCAACTCTCCCCGCGCTTGAATGGCGGCGATACGATTGTCGGCTTTACCAAACCAGGGAATGGATGGCCAGAGAGCGACCGCGAGAAGCAGTGCCAGAATGCCGATGAACAGATAATTAATCTTTAATTTTTTCAATTAGTTAATTCTCTGTGTCGTGCGCGTCCCAGCCTGAAAGATCGTAATGCTATTGAAAGGTTTACTCATAAATGAGCGGCATTTTGCGTAAACTTGCGCCAGTTGGCAACTTATTACAGAGATTGGCGGCACGCGTTGCTAATTCACGATGGTGATTTTATTTCCACGCAAACGGTTTCGTCAGCGCATCAGATTCTTTATAATGACGCCCGTTTCCCCCCTTGGGTACACCGAAAGCTTAGAAGACGAGAGACTTATGATGGAAATTCTGCGTGGTTCGCCTGCATTGTCGGCATTCCGAATCAACAAACTGCTGGCACGTTTTCAGGCTGCCAGGCTCCCGGTTCACACTATTTACGCCGAGTATGTCCATTTTGCTGACCTCAATGCGCCGTTAAACGATGATGAGCACGCACAACTTGAACGCCTGCTGAAATATGGCCCGGCACTCGCCAGCCACGCCCCGCAAGGTAAACTCCTGCTGGTGACCCCGCGTCCAGGCACCATCTCTCCCTGGTCTTCGAAAGCGACCGATATCGCCCATAACTGCGGGCTGCAACAGGTAAACCGCCTTGAGCGCGGCGTTGCTTACTATGTAGAAGCCGGTACGCTGACCAATGACCAATGGCAGCAGGTTACCGCTGAACTGCACGACCGCATGATGGAAACGGTCTTTTTCGCTTTAGATGATGCAGAGCAACTGTTTGCTCATCATCAACCGACTCCGGTTACCAGCGTTGATTTGCTGGGGCAGGGGCGTCAGGCGCTAATCGACGCTAACCTGCGTCTTGGCCTGGCACTGGCGGAAGATGAAATTGACTATCTGCAGGATGCTTTCACGAAGCTTGGTCGTAACCCGAACGACATAGAGCTTTATATGTTCGCCCAGGCGAACTCTGAGCACTGCCGTCATAAGATTTTTAACGCCGACTGGATTATCGACGGTGAACAGCAACCGAAATCGCTGTTCAAGATGATCAAAAACACCTTCGAAACCACGCCGGATCACGTTCTCTCTGCTTATAAAGATAACGCCGCCGTAATGGAAGGTTCTGAAGTGGGCCGCTACTTTGCTGACCACGAAACAGGTCGCTACGACTATCATCAGGAACCGGCGCACATCCTGATGAAAGTAGAAACCCACAACCACCCGACGGCGATTTCTCCGTGGCCGGGCGCGGCGACTGGTTCTGGCGGCGAAATCCGTGATGAAGGCGCAACCGGACGCGGCGCGAAGCCGAAAGCCGGCCTGGTCGGTTTCTCCGTATCCAACCTGCGTATCCCTGGCTTTGAACAGCCGTGGGAAGAAGATTTCGGTAAGCCTGAACGTATTGTTACTGCACTGGATATCATGACCGAAGGCCCGCTGGGCGGCGCGGCGTTTAACAATGAATTTGGTCGTCCGGCACTGAACGGCTATTTCCGTACGTATGAAGAAAAAGTGAACAGCCACAACGGCGAAGAGCTGCGCGGTTATCACAAACCGATCATGCTGGCGGGCGGGATCGGCAATATTCGCGCCGATCACGTACAAAAAGGTGAGATCAACGTCGGCGCGAAGCTGGTCGTTCTCGGCGGCCCGGCAATGAACATCGGCCTTGGCGGCGGCGCGGCGTCTTCCATGGCGTCTGGTCAGTCTGATGCCGACCTCGATTTTGCTTCCGTACAGCGCGATAACCCGGAGATGGAGCGTCGTTGCCAGGAAGTGATCGACCGTTGCTGGCAGTTGGGTGATGCCAACCCAATTCTGTTTATCCATGACGTTGGCGCGGGCGGTCTTTCTAACGCCATGCCGGAACTGGTGAGCGACGGCGGACGCGGCGGTAAATTCGAACTGCGCGATATTCTGAGCGATGAACCGGGCATGAGCCCGCTGGAAATCTGGTGTAACGAATCCCAGGAACGCTACGTGCTGGCGGTTGCAGCCGATCAGTTACCGCTGTTTGACGAATTGTGTAAACGTGAACGTGCGCCATACGCGGTGATTGGTGAAGCGACCGAAGAACTGCATCTTTCTCTGCACGATCGTCATTTTGATAATCAGCCAATCGATCTGCCGCTGGACGTGCTGCTTGGCAAAACGCCGAAGATGACCCGCGATGTACAAACGCTGAAAGCGAAGGGCGATGCGCTGGCTCGTGAAGGGATCACCATTGCTGACGCGGTGAAACGCGTGCTGCATCTGCCGACTGTGGCAGAGAAAACCTTCCTTGTGACCATTGGCGACCGCAGCGTAACCGGCATGGTGGCGCGCGATCAGATGGTTGGTCCGTGGCAGGTGCCGGTCGCTAACTGCGCGGTCACTACCGCCAGCCTCGATAGCTACTACGGCGAAGCGATGGCAATTGGCGAGCGTGCGCCGGTTGCGCTGCTGGATTTCGCCGCCTCTGCCCGTCTGGCGGTCGGTGAAGCGTTAACCAATATTGCCGCAACACAGATTGGCGATATCAAACGCATTAAACTTTCCGCCAACTGGATGGCGGCGGCAGGCCACCCTGGTGAAGATGCTGGCCTGTATGAAGCCGTTAAAGCCGTGGGTGAAGAACTTTGTCCGGCGCTGGGCCTGACGATCCCGGTGGGTAAAGACTCTATGTCGATGAAAACCCGCTGGCAGGAAGGTAACGAAGAGCGCGAAATGACGTCGCCGTTGTCGCTGGTGATTTCCGCATTTGCCCGCGTGGAAGATGTACGTCACACCATCACGCCGCAGCTTTCTACCGAAGATAACGCACTGCTGCTGATTGATTTGGGCAAAGGCAATAACGCGCTGGGCGCAACGGCGCTGGCGCAGGTTTATCGTCAGCTTGGCGACAAACCGGCAGATGTACGTGACGTCGCGCAACTGAAAGGCTTCTATGACGCGATTCAGGCGCTGGTTGCACAGCGTAAGTTGCTCGCGTATCACGACCGCTCTGATGGCGGCCTGCTGGTAACGCTGGCGGAAATGGCGTTTGCCGGTCATTGCGGTATTGAAGCGGATATCGCCACTCTGGGTGACGATCGCCTGGCGGCGTTGTTTAACGAAGAGCTGGGTGCGGTGATTCAGGTACGTGCCGCTGACCGTGAAGCGGTCGAGTCCGTACTGGCACAGCATGGGCTTGCGGATTGCGTCCATTATGTAGGGCAGGCGGTTTCCGGTGACCGTTTTGTGATTACCGCCAACGGGCAGACTGTATTCAGCGAAAGCCGCACTACGTTGCGTGTCTGGTGGGCAGAAACCACCTGGCAGATGCAGCGCCTGCGTGACAACCCGGAGTGTGCCGATCAGGAGCATCAGGCGAAATCTAATGACGCCGATCCGGGGCTGAATGTGAAATTGTCGTTCGATATCAACGAAGATGTGGCAGCACCGTTTATTGCCACTGGTGCGCGCCCGAAAGTTGCCGTACTGCGTGAGCAGGGCGTGAACTCGCATGTGGAAATGGCGGCAGCGTTCCACCGTGCGGGCTTCGATGCTATCGACGTGCATATGAGCGACCTGCTGGCTGGACGCACTGGCCTGGAGGATTTCCACGCTCTGGTGGCGTGCGGTGGTTTCTCCTACGGTGATGTGCTGGGTGCCGGTGAAGGTTGGGCGAAGTCTATCCTGTTCAATAATCGTGTACGCGATGAGTTTGCAACCTTCTTCCACCGTCCGCAAACGCTGGCGCTGGGGGTATGTAACGGTTGCCAAATGATGTCTAATCTGCGTGAACTGATCCCGGGTAGCGAGTTGTGGCCACGTTTTGTGCGTAACACCTCCGATCGCTTTGAAGCGCGTTTCAGCCTGGTAGAAGTAACCCAAAGCCCGTCGCTGCTGTTGCAAGGGATGGTGGGTTCACAGATGCCGATTGCCGTTTCTCACGGTGAAGGGCGTGTTGAAGTACGCGATGCGGCGCATCTGGCAGCACTGGAAAGTAAAGGGCTGGTGGCACTGCGCTATGTCGATAACTTCGGCAAGGTCACCGAAACTTACCCGGCTAACCCGAACGGTTCCCCGAACGGCATTACGGCGGTCACGACTGAAAGCGGTCGTGTCACCATTATGATGCCGCACCCGGAGCGTGTTTTCCGTACTGTCAGCAACTCCTGGCATCCGGAAAACTGGGGCGAGGATGGTCCGTGGATGCGTATTTTCCGCAATGCGCGTAAGCAGCTGGGTTAAGGTATCGGGCAATATGCGCATCGCCTGATGCGCTATGCTTACCTGGTTGGCTCGGATGGGTTTGCAATATATTGAATTCGCAAGATTTTGTAGGCCGGATAAAGCGTTTACGCCGCATCCGGCATTACACAACCACTTAGCCAACAGTTATAAGCTCCCAGCTCCGGGAGCTTTTTTGTGTCTGTAAATCACGACAATGTGTGAGTTATCGTGTCGCTTATAGGTGACACTTAACTTGTTGATTTAATTTAAAACGAATAATTTTAGCTTCAGGTGTCTCTTTTAAGCGACACGGTGGCTGATTTATAGCCAAACAGTGGGGCAGCCATTAATCCATCAAACTCACGCTTTATCAGTACGTTATCAAACCATTTTATTTATTGGCACAGTTACTGCATAATAATAACCAGTGGCTCATTCATCCGCTTATGTCAGCCCCTTCGGGACGTGCTACATAAAATTAGAATGACGCACAACAAGGTGCCTGCCGTCCAACTTCTGATATCAGCTTAGCTATATCAACCATCGGGCGAAACGTCGAGTTAGGCACCGCCTTATTCCACAACAAAGCCGGGTAATTCCCGGCTTTGTTGTATCTGAACGTCCCCTCGGTTAGCATCACTCTATTCGCGTCTGACGAGAGTAACACCTTGAAACGCTGGCCCGTTTTTCCCCGCTCATTACGACAACTGGTAATGCTGGCATTCTTGCTCATTTTGCTCCCTCTGTTGGTACTGGCATGGCAAGCCTGGCAAAGCCTGAATGCGCTTAGCGATCAGGCGGCGCTGGTTAACCGCACTACGCTTATCGATGCCCGGCGCAGTGAAGCGATGACCAACGCGGCGCTGGAGATGGAGCGTAGCTACCGTCAGTATTGCGTGCTGGACGACCCTACGCTTGCGAAGGTTTATCAAAGCCAGCGCAAGCGTTACAGCGAAATGCTCGATGCCCACGCAGGTGTGCTGCCGGACGATAAACTTTACCAGGCATTGCGTCAGGATTTGAATAATCTGGCTCAACTTCAGTGTAACAACAGCGGTCCTGATGCTGCCGCCGCCGCGCGTCTGGAAGCCTTTGCCAGTGCCAATACCGAAATGGTACAAGCCACTCGCACTGTGGTGTTCTCTCGCGGGCAGCAGTTACAACGCGAAATCGCCGAACGTGGGCAATATTTTGGTTGGCAGTCGCTGGTGCTATTTCTGGTGAGTCTGGTGATGGTGTTGCTTTTCACGCGGATGATTATCGGCCCGGTGAAAAATATTGAACGGATGATCAACCGTCTGGGGGAGGGGCGCTCACTGGGCAATAGCGTTTCGTTCAGTGGACCGAGTGAATTACGCTCGGTTGGGCAACGTATTCTTTGGTTAAGCGAGCGCCTGTCATGGCTGGAATCCCAGCGGCACCAGTTCTTACGTCATTTATCTCATGAATTAAAAACGCCGCTGGCGAGTATGCGCGAGGGCACGGAATTACTGGCTGACCAGGTTGTCGGGCCGCTTACGCCAGAGCAAAAAGAGGTGGTGAGCATTCTTGATAGCAGTAGCCGCAATTTGCAAAAACTGATCGAACAACTGCTTGATTACAACCGTAAACAGGCGGACGGCGCGGTGGAGCTGGAGAACGTAGAGCTGGCACCGCTGGTAGAGATGGTGGTTTCCGCTCACAGCTTGCCAGCACGGGCTAAAATGATGCATACCGACGTCGATCTCAAAGCAACAACTTGCCTGGCGGCGCCAATGTTGCTGATGAGCGTACTGGATAATCTTTACTCCAATGCGGTGCACTACGGGGCTGAATCCGGTAACATTTGCCTTCGCAGTAGTTTACATGGTGCGCGGGTTTATATTGATGTCATCAATACAGGCACGCCCATTCCGCAAGAGGAGCGCGCCATGATCTTCGAACCCTTTTTTCAGGGAAGCCACCAGCGAAAAGGGGCGGTGAAGGGCAGCGGTCTGGGATTAAGCATTGCCAGGGATTGTATTCGCCGTATGCAGGGGGAACTGTATCTGGTCGACGAGAGCGGGCAAGATGTTTGTTTCCGCATTGAATTACCGTCGTCGAAAAACACGAAATAATGTTAAGAGCCTATCCCATTAGGCTATTTTATTTGCCAGTTTGGCTCCGGGCGGTGCTCGAAATCCTCACGTACTACGTGTACGCTCCGGTTTCTCCGCGTTGTCCGTGTCCAAACTGCCTGCAACGATTACGCCTACTGGGAAAGGCTCTAAGTCTGGTGAATATGCGACACATTTTTCAACGATTATTGCCCCGACGGCTGTGGCTGGCGGGGTTGCCTTGTCTGGCGTTGCTGGGTTGTGTGCAGAGTCACGATAAGCCAGCCATAGATACGTCAGCACAAGAAAAAATTCCGGTTTATCAACTGGCTGATTATCTTTCTACCGAATGTAGCGACATCTGGGCGCTGCAAGGTAAATCAACCGAAACTAATCCTCTTTACTGGCTACGGGCGATGGATTGCGCCAACCGTTTAATGCCAGCGCAGTCGCGCCAGCAAGCCCGTAAGTATGGCGATGGCAGCTGGCAAAATACCTTTAAACAGGGGATTTTGCTCGCCGACGCTAAAATTACGCCGTATGAGCGTCGCCAGATGGTCGCGCGCATAGACGCGTTAAGTACTGAGATCCCGGCGCAGGTTCGCCCGCTGTATCAACTCTGGCGCGACGATCAGGCGTTACAATTGCAACTGGCACAAGAGCGTCAACGCTACAGTAAACTCCAGCAGTCCAGCGACAGCGAACTGGATACCTTGCGCCAGCAGCATCACTTTCTACAGCAACAACTGGAACTCACCACTCGCAAGCTGGAAAACCTGACCGATATTGAACGTCAGCTCTCGACCCGCAAACCGGCCGGAAATTTCGCGCCGGACACACCGCACGAGAGCGAAACGCCCGCACCATCTACCAGTGAGGTCACCCCTGATGAGCCATAAACCTGCGCATTTATTATTGGTCGATGACGATCCGGGATTGCTGAAACTGCTTGGCCTGCGCCTGACCAGCGAAGGCTACAGCGTGGTCACGGCGGAAAGTGGCGCTGAAGGATTACGGGTACTGAATCGCGAAAAAGTAGATTTAGTCATCAGCGACCTGCGGATGGATGAAATGGACGGTATGCAACTGTTTGCTGAAATCCAGAAAGTGCAGCCGGGAATGCCAGTAATTATTCTTACCGCGCATGGTTCCATTCCCGATGCCGTTGCCGCGACACAGCAGGGCGTGTTCAGTTTCCTCACCAAACCTGTTGATAAAGACGCGTTGTATCAGGCAATTGACGATGCATTGGAACAATCCGCGCCAGCCACAGACGAACGCTGGAGTGAGGCGATTGTTACCCGCAGTCCACTGATGTTGCGTTTGCTGGAACAGGCGCGGCTGGTGGCGCAATCAGATGTTAGCGTTTTGATTAACGGTCAGAGCGGCACCGGAAAAGAGATTTTCGCCCAGGCTATCCACAACGCAAGCCCGCGCAACAGCAAACCATTTATTGCTATTAACTGTGGCGCATTGCCCGAGCAGTTGCTGGAGTCGGAGCTGTTTGGTCATGCACGCGGCGCGTTTACCGGCGCTGTCAGCAATCGCGAGGGCTTATTCCAGGCGGCGGAAGGCGGTACGTTATTTCTCGATGAGATTGGCGATATGCCCGCGCCTTTGCAGGTCAAACTGCTGCGCGTGTTGCAGGAGCGTAAAGTGCGTCCGCTGGGCAGTAACCGCGATATTGATATCGACGTGCGGATTATTTCCGCCACTCACCGCGACCTGCCAAAAGCGATGGCGCGCGGGGAGTTCCGCGAAGATCTCTATTACCGCCTCAACGTTGTCAGCCTGAAAATTCCGGCACTGGCGGAGCGCACGGAAGATATTCCGCTACTGGCAAATCACTTGTTGCGCCAGGCGGCAGAGCGACATAAACCGTTTGTCCGCGCGTTCTCCACTGATGCAATAAAACGCCTGATGACCGCGAGCTGGCCAGGCAATGTGCGTCAGTTGGTCAACGTGATTGAACAGTGCGTGGCGCTGACCTCATCCCCGGTAATTAGTGATGCGCTGGTGGAACAGGCGCTGGAGGGCGAAAACACGGCGCTGCCCACCTTTGTTGAGGCGCGTAATCAGTTTGAACTCAACTATTTGCGTAAGCTGCTGCAAATCACTAAAGGCAACGTCACCCACGCGGCGAGAATGGCGGGGCGCAACCGGACAGAATTTTATAAACTGCTTTCCCGACACGAGCTGGATGCAAACGATTTCAAGGAATGAATCGGCGTAATGTGTTACGTTTAGCAGATCAGAAGACAGGCGACCTTTTCAAGGAATAGCATGAAAAAGATTGATGCGATTATTAAACCCTTCAAGCTGGACGATGTCCGCGAGGCACTGGCTGAAGTCGGCATTACCGGCATGACGGTCACCGAGGTGAAAGGTTTTGGCCGCCAGAAAGGCCATACCGAGCTGTATCGCGGCGCGGAATATATGGTGGATTTTCTGCCGAAGGTGAAAATTGAGATTGTCGTACCAGACGACATTGTCGATACCTGTGTAGATACCATTATTCGCACTGCGCAAACCGGCAAAATCGGTGACGGTAAAATTTTCGTCTTTGACGTGGCACGGGTTATTCGTATCCGTACCGGTGAAGAGGACGACGCGGCGATTTAAACCGCGTCAGGGTTGCCGGATGTTTCCATCCGGCAATATCAAATCACAGCACCTTATGCGGGCCAAAGCATTCGTAATGAATGTTTTCCTGCTTCACGCCCAGATCCACTAACTGTTTCGCGGCAAACTGCATGAAGCCCACCGGACCGCAGAGATAGAACTGCATGGACGGATCGCTGAACGCACCTTCCAGTTTGCTCAAATCCATCAGACCTTCGCTATCAAACTGACCTTTCGCGCGATCGGCCTCACTCGGCTGACGATACCAGGTGTGTGCGGTAAAGCGCGGCAGTGATTGCCCCAACTCCTTAACTTCATCAGCAAAGGCGTGAACATCGCCATTTTCTGCCGCATGGAACCAGTTCACTTGTGCTGTGTGGCCTGCTTTTGCCAGCGTATCGAGCATAGCCAGCATTGGCGTTTGACCGACACCGGCAGAGATTAAGGTTACCGGTGTGTCATTTGTCACATCCATAAAGAAATCACCCGCCGGAGCCACCAGCTTCACGACATCGCCAACATTGGCGTGATTGTGCAGCCAGTTGGATACCTGCCCACCCTCTTCGCGTTTCACCGCAATACGATAGCCTTTGCCATCCGGCTTGCGGGTCAAAGAGTATTGGCGAATTTCCTGATGCGGGAAACCTTCCGGTTTCAGCCAGACACCGAGATATTGCCCCGGACGGTATTCTGCCACTGCGCCACCGTCGACCGGCTCCAGTTCGAAGCTGGTGATAAGCGCGCTGCGCGGTGTTTTAGCCACAATGCGGAAATCGCGAGTACCTTCCCAGCCACCGGCTTTGCTGGCGTTTTCGTTATAGATTTCCGCCTCGCGATTGATAAATACATTAGCCAGTACGCCATAGGCTTTCCCCCACGCGTCCAGCACTTCCTGCCCCGGGCTGAACATTTCGTCCAGGGTCGCCAACAGGTGTTCACCGACGATGTTGTACTGTTCCGGTTTGATCTGGAAGCTGGTGTGCTTCTGAGCGATTTTTTCTACGGCTGGCAGCAGCGCAGGCAGGTTTTCAATATTACTGGCGTAGGCGGCAATGGCGTTAAACAGGGCTTCACGTTGATCGCCATTACGCTGGTTACTCATGTTAAAAATTTCTTTGAGTTCTGGGTTATGAGTAAACATACGGTCGTAGAAATGGGCGGTTAACTTTGGCCCCGTTTCCACCAGTAAAGGGATGGTGGCTTTTACTGTAGCGATGGTTTGAGCGTCAAGCATATGGTCTTCCTTTTTTTGCATCTTAATTGATGTATCTCAAATGCATCTTATAAAAAATAGCCCTGCAATGTAAATGGTTCTTTGGTGTTTTTCAGAAAGAATGTGATGAAGTGAAAAATTTGCATCACAAACCTGAAAAGAAATCCGTTTCCGGTTGCAAGCTCTTTATTCTCCAAAGCCTTGCGCAGCCTGAAGGTAATCGTTTGCGTAAATTCCTTTGTCAAGACCTGTTATCGCACAATGATTCGGTTATACTGTTCGCCGTTGTCCAACAGGACCGCCTATAAAGGCCAAAAATTTTATTGTTAGCTGAGTCAGGAGATGCGGATGTTAAAGCGTGAAATGAACATTGCCGATTATGATGCCGAACTGTGGCAGGCTATGGAGCAGGAAAAAGTACGTCAGGAAGAGCACATCGAACTGATCGCCTCCGAAAACTACACCAGCCCGCGCGTAATGCAGGCGCAGGGTTCTCAGCTGACCAACAAATATGCTGAAGGTTATCCGGGCAAACGCTACTACGGCGGTTGCGAGTATGTTGATATCGTTGAACAACTGGCGATCGATCGTGCGAAAGAACTGTTCGGCGCTGACTACGCTAACGTCCAGCCGCACTCCGGCTCCCAGGCTAACTTTGCGGTCTACACCGCGCTGCTGGAACCAGGTGATACCGTTCTGGGTATGAACCTGGCGCATGGCGGTCACCTGACTCACGGTTCTCCGGTTAACTTCTCCGGTAAACTGTACAACATCGTTCCTTACGGTATCGATGCTACCGGTCATATCGACTACGCCGATCTGGAAAAACAAGCCAAAGAACACAAACCGAAAATGATTATCGGTGGCTTCTCTGCATATTCCGGCGTGGTGGACTGGGCGAAAATGCGTGAAATCGCTGACAGCATCGGTGCTTACCTGTTCGTTGATATGGCGCACGTTGCGGGCCTGGTTGCTGCTGGCGTCTACCCGAACCCAGTTCCTCATGCTCACGTTGTTACTACCACCACTCACAAAACCCTGGCGGGTCCGCGCGGCGGTCTGATCCTGGCGAAAGGTGGTAGCGAAGAGCTGTACAAAAAACTGAACTCTGCCGTTTTCCCTGGTGGTCAGGGCGGTCCGTTGATGCACGTAATCGCCGGTAAAGCGGTTGCTCTGAAAGAAGCGATGGAGCCTGAGTTCAAAACTTACCAGCAGCAGGTCGCTAAAAACGCTAAAGCGATGGTAGAAGTGTTCCTGGAACGCGGCTACAAAGTGGTTTCCGGCGGCACTGATAACCACCTGTTCCTGGTTGATCTGGTTGATAAAAACCTGACCGGTAAAGAAGCAGACGCCGCTCTGGGCCGTGCTAACATCACCGTCAACAAAAACAGCGTACCGAACGATCCGAAGAGCCCGTTTGTGACCTCCGGTATTCGCGTGGGTACTCCGGCGATTACGCGTCGCGGCTTCAAAGAAGCAGAAGCGAAAGAACTGGCTGGCTGGATGTGTGACGTGCTGGACAGCATCAATGATGAAGCCGTTATCGAGCGTATCAAAGGTAAAGTTCTCGACATCTGCGCACGTTACCCGGTTTACGCATAAGCGAAACGGTTAATCTGTTGAAAAAAGGCTTCCTTCGGGAAGCCTTTCTACGTTATCGCGCCATCAAATCTGTCGTAACTGCGCCTCAACATACAAATAGCCAATCCCCAGCACCTGTTGTGCGCGGCTTAATTGCCCGAAGCCAATCTGTGTCGCTTTTACGCTCGGCCCTTCGTCGCGGTCGAACGGGTTAAATCCCGTCTGGCGAATTATGGTATTAAGCCAGTTCTCGCCAAAGGCGCAACTGCGACCATACAACCAAATCTGATTAATATTGAGGATGTTGAGGAAGTTATACAGACTCAATCCTATAGCGTTGGCAGAGCGGTCAACCCAACTGGTGACCCACGGTTCTCCGCTCTGCCAGGCAGCGATTAATTGCGCGGTAGTCAGTTTTTCGGGATCAAGCTGAGTATTAGCCGGTTGTGATTTTAGCCATACCCGCGCCTGCTTTTTAAATGCGCTTAACGAGGCGACGGTTTCCAGACAGCCATAACGCCCGCAGTCGCAGGCGACGCCATCCGGGTTAACGATGGTGTGACCAATCTGTCCGCTGCCATACAGACTGCCGCGATAAATTTGCTCGTTAATCACGAACGACGAGCCAATGCCGTAATCAACGTTGATTACGCAGAAATCCCGTCCCTGCGAATTATTTTGCCATTTCTCCGCCAGCGCCAGCATCACACAGTCATTATCGACCATCACCCGAATGCCGAGCTTCTCTTCCAGCAGATACTTCACCTCAACCGGCGTAGTCCACGGCGCTTGCGGCATGGTTTGCGACACACCGGTCACTGGATCAACCTGACCGTGGATTGCCAGCGCCAGATTGATGGTACGACCCGGCCACAATTTACGGTGGCGATGCCAGCATTTTTCGATTTCGGACAGCAGAGCCTGCGGCGTCGGTGCATCAATCTGTAAATATTCAAATACACCTTTCGGACTTAAACAGGCATTAGCGACCTGGCACTCAATGCTGGTGGGCGTAACGTTCAGGCACAGCGTCCAGTCGCCATCCGGCGCAATCAGCCATGTGCCGCTACTATGCCCGCGCGTCTGGCTTTCATCGTCGATATTCACCACCCGCTTTTCGTTTTCCAGCTCCTGCAAAATGTTACTGACCGCCGGAATCGAAATTTGCGCCAGCCGGGCGAGCGTCGATTTATTGGCGCGTTTTTGCCGGTACAGCAGTTCCAGAATCACGCATTTGTTATGGTGGCGGATCTGTTGATTGTTAATGCAGGCTCTCATCTTCACTAAACCTTGTTTAGTTAATTGCGTGATTATTCCGCGAAAACATTGCCAGATTGTTCAATACACTGCCACAAATCTTTTAATTCAGTATGTCTTGTTAATATTGAGGGCACCATGACTCCAGTAAAAGTGTGGCAAGAGCGCGTTGAGATCCCGACCTATGAAACCGGGCCGCAGGATATACATCCCATGTTCCTGGAAAATCGCGTTTATCAGGGATCGTCCGGCGCGGTTTATCCCTACGGCGTGACCGATACGTTGAATGAGCAGAAAACTCTGAAATCCTGGCAGGCAGTGTGGCTGGAAAACGACTACATCAAAGTGATGATCCTGCCGGAGCTGGGCGGTCGTGTGCATCGCGCGTGGGATAAAGTGAAACAGCGCGATTTTGTCTATCACAATGAAGTCATTAAACCTGCGCTGGTGGGGCTGCTGGGGCCGTGGATTTCCGGCGGGATTGAGTTTAACTGGCCGCAACACCATCGCCCGACGACCTTTATGCCCGTTGATTTCACTCTCGAAGCCCATGAAGACGGCGCACAGACTGTATGGGTTGGCGAAACGGAGCCGATGCACGGTCTACAGGTGATGACCGGCTTCACGCTGCGCCCTGACCGTGCGGCGCTGGAAATCGCCAGCCGCGTCTATAACGGCAACGCCACGCCGCGTCATTTCTTGTGGTGGGCCAACCCGGCAGTGAAAGGGGGGGAAGGGCATCAGAGCGTTTTCCCGCCCGATGTGACAGCGGTGTTTGATCACGGCAAACGCGCAGTTTCCGCTTTCCCCATCGCCACTGGCACCTACTACAAAGTGGACTACTCCGCCGGCGTGGACATTTCGCGTTATAAAAACGTGCCTGTTCCTACCTCATATATGGCTGAAAAATCGCAGTACGATTTTGTTGGCGCGTGGTGTCACGATGAAGATGGCGGTTTATTACACGTTGCCAACCACCACATTGCGCCGGGTAAAAAACAGTGGAGCTGGGGACACAGTGAATTTGGTCAGGCCTGGGATAAGAGTCTGACCGACAATAACGGCCCGTATATCGAGCTGATGACCGGCATTTTTGCCGATAACCAGCCCGATTTTACCTGGCTTGATGCTTACGAAGAGAAGCGTTTCGAGCAGTATTTCCTGCCTTACCATTCTTTAGGTATGGTGCAAAACGCCTCCCGCGATGCGGTAATTAAATTACAGCGTAGCGAGCGGGGGATTGAGTGGGGGCTGTATGCCATCTCCCCGTTGAACGGATACCGACTGGCGATCCGTGAAATAGGCAAGCGCGAGGCGTTACTTGATGATGCCGTTGCCCTGACGCCAGCGACCGCCATCCAGGGTGTGTTGCACGGTATTGATCCGGACAGAATGACCATCGAACTTTCCGATGCGGATGGCAATATTGTACTGAGTTATCAGGAACATCAGCCACAAGAGTTGCCGCTGCCGGACGTCGCCAAAGCACCACTGGCAGCACAAGACATTACCAGTACAGATGAAGCCTGGTTTATCGGTCAGCATCTGGAGCAATATCATCACGCCAGCCGTTCACCGTTCGATTACTATCTGCGCGGCGTGGCGCTGGACCCGCTGGATTATCGCTGTAACCTGGCGCTGGCGATGCTGGAATATAACCGTGCCGATTTCCTGCAAGCGGTGGCGTATGCCAGTCAGGCGCTGAAACGCGCACATGCGCTGAACAAAAACCCGCAGTGTGGGCAAGCCAGTTTGATCCGCGCCAGTGCGTATGAGCGTCAGGGACAATATCAACAAGCCGAAGAGGATTTCTGGCGAGCGGTCTGGAGCGGCAACAGTAAAGCGGGGGGCTATTACGGTCTGGCACGGCTGGCGGCGCGTAATGGCAACTTCGATGCAGGGCTGGATTTTTGCCAACAGAGTCTGCGCGCCTGCCCAACCAATCAGCAAGTGCTGTGCCTCCATAATCTGCTGCTGGTGTTAAGCGGTCGTCAGGACAATGCGCGTTTACAGCGTGAGAAACTGCTGCGCGATTACCCGCTGAACGCCACCTTGTGGTGGCTGAACTGGTTCGATGGTCGTACCGAGTCTGCCCTCACGCAGTGGCGTGGTCTGTGTCAGGGGCGTGACGTTAACGCCCTGATGACCGCCGGGCAACTGATTAACTGGGGAATGCCCGCTCTGGCGGCAGAGATGCTGAACGCTCTGGACTGCCAGCGAACGCTGCCGCTTTATCTGCAAGCCAGTTTGTTGCCGAAAGCTGAGCGCGGCGAATTGATTGCGAAAGCCATTGACGTGTTCCCGAAGTTTGTTCGTTTCCCTAATACGCTGGAAGAAGTCGCGGCACTGGAGAGTATTGAAGAGTGCTGGTTCGCCCGTCATTTACTGGCCTGTTTCCACTACAACAAGTGCAGTTATGGCAAAGCGATAGCGTTATGGCAACGTTGCGTAGAGATGACGCCGGAGTTTGCCGACGGCTGGCGCGGGTTAGCGATCCATGCGTGGAATAAGCAGCATGATTATGAACAGGCCGCCCGTTATCTTGATAATGCTTATCAACTTGCGCCGCAGGATGCACGTCTGCTTTTCGAACGGGATATGCTGGATAAGTTAATCGGAGCCGCACCGGAGAAACGGCTGGCGCGTCTGGAAAATAATCTGGCAATTGCCCTGAAACGCGACGACATGACCGCAGAACTGCTCAATTTGTGGCATCTCACCGGTCAGGCAAACAAAGCGGCGGACATTCTCGCCACGCGCAAATTCCACCCGTGGGAAGGTGGGGAAGGGAAGGTGACCAGTCAGTTTATCCTCAACCAGTTGTTACGCGCCTGGCAACATCTTGATGCCAGAGAGCCGCAGCAGGCCAGCGAACTGCTTCATGCCGCGCTGCATTACCCGGAGAATTTGAGCGAAGGCCGTTTACCGGGGCAAACTGATAACGACATCTGGTTCTGGCAGGCAGTATGCGCCAAAGCACAGGGTGATGAAGTTGAGGCGACGTGTTGTTTACGCCTGGCGGCGACCGGCGATCGCACCATCAATATCCACAGTTATTACAACGATCAGCCAGTTGATTATCTCTTCTGGCAAGGGATGGCGCTGCGACTGCTGGGTGAAAAGCAAACTGCACAGCAACTGTTTACTGAAATGAAACAGTGGGCGCAAGAGATGGCGAAAACCAGTATCGAAGCGGATTTCTTCGCTGTTTCACAACCTGATTTATTGTCGCTGTATGGCGATTTACAACAGCAGCATAAAGAAAAATGCCTGATGGTGGCGATGCTGGCGGCAGCGGGATTAGGGGAGATTGCGCAATATGAATCTGTTCGCGCTGAATTGACGGCGATTAATCCGGCCTGGCCGAAAGCAGCATTATTCACTACCGTGATGCCTTTTATTTTTAACTACGTTCACTAAACCCTATTAACTGTAATCTTTGAGCGGCACGCGCTGCCGCTCATCACTAAATAATTAAAATAAGCTGTTGTAAATAAAAACCCTACAGGAGGCTCTATGCCTAAAAAAATGAGAACAACCCGTAATATAATTTTAATGGCTACGCTATTAGGTAGCGCCCTATTTGCCAGGGCTGAGGAAAAAGAAATGACCATTGGCGCAATATATCTTGATACTCAGGGATATTATGCCGGTGTGCGTCAGGGTGTTCAGGATGCAGCAAAAGATTCTTCAGTACAGGTTCAGTTAATAGAAACTAACGCCCAGGGCGATATTTCGAAAGAAAGTACCTTTGTTGATACGCTTGTGGCGCGTAATGTCGATGCCATTATTTTGTCTGCTGTTTCTGAAAATGGCAGCAGTCGCACCGTTCGTCGCGCCAGTGAGGCGGGGATTCCGGTGATTTGCTACAACACCTGTATTAATCAAAAAGGTGTCGATAAATATGTCTCGGCGTATCTGGTCGGTGATCCGCTGGAATTTGGTAAAAAACTGGGTAACGCTGCCGCCGATTATTTTATTGCCAATAAAATTGACCAGCCGAAAATTGCCGTCATCAATTGCGAAGCCTTTGAAGTTTGTGTGCAACGTCGTAAAGGATTTGAAGAAGTATTAAAAGCCCGGGTTCCCGGCGCACAAATTGTCGCTAATCAGGAAGGGACTGTTTTAGATAAAGCGATTTCCGTTGGTGAAAAACTGATTATCTCCACGCCGGATCTGAACGCCATTATGGGGGAATCGGGCGGTGCGACACTCGGTGCGGTAAAAGCGGTGCGTAATCAAAATCAGACCGGAAAAATTGCTGTTTTCGGTTCGGATATGACCACTGAAATTGCTCAGGAACTGGAAAACAACCAGGTGTTGAAAGCGGTGGTGGATATTTCCGGTAAGAAAATGGGCAATGCTGTTTTTGCGCAAACATTGAAAGTTATCAATAAACAAGCCGACGGTGAAAAAGTGATTCAGGTGCCTATCGACCTCTATACCAAAACGGAAGACGGTAAACAGTGGCTGGCAACGCACGTTGATGGTCTGCCCTAATAGCTGATTCGCAGAGGTTCCTATGTTCACGGCAACAGAGGCAGTCCCGGTAGCAAAAATGGTGGCAGGAAATAAGCGTTATCCCGGCGTCGTTGCGCTGGATAACGTTAACTTTACGCTCAATAAAGGCGAAGTTCGCGCGCTGTTAGGTAAAAACGGCGCGGGCAAATCGACCCTCATTCGAATGCTTACCGGTAGCGAACGTCCGGACAGCGGTGATATCTGGATTGGCGAGACGCGACTGGAAGGTGACGAAGCTACGCTGACTCGCCGTGCCGCTGAACTGGGGGTACGTGCGGTTTATCAGGAATTAAGTCTGGTTGAAGGGCTGACGGTGGCGGAAAACCTCTGCCTCGGTCAGTGGCCTCGCCGCAACGGCATGATTGATTACCTGCAAATGGCGCAGGATGCCCAACGTTGCTTACAGGCGCTGGGCGTTGACGTTAGCCCTGAACAACTTGTTTCAACGCTAAGCCCGGCGCAAAAGCAACTGGTGGAAATTGCGCGGGTGATGAAGGGCGAGCCGCGCGTGGTCATTCTTGATGAACCTACCAGTTCGCTTGCCAGTGCGGAAGTTGAACTGGTGATCAGCGCGGTTAAAAAGATGTCGGCACTGGGCGTGGCGGTGATTTATGTCAGCCACCGGATGGAAGAAATCCGCCGCATTGCCTCCTGTGCCACCGTTATGCGCGATGGTCAGGTGGCGGGCGATGTGATGCTCGAAAACACCTCAACTCGCCATATTGTGTCGTTGATGCTCGGGCGCGATCACGTTGATATTGCACCGGTTGCAGCTCAGGAGATTGCGGATCAGACCGTACTGGAAGTTCGCGCGTTACGCCACAGACCAAAACTTACAGAGATCAGTTTTTCCCTGCGTCGTGGCGAAGTGCTCGGCATTGCTGGCCTGCTGGGGGCAGGGCGCAGTGAATTGTTGAAAGCGATAGTTGGGCTGGAGACGTATGAACAGGGCGAAATTGTTATCAACGGCGAGAAAATCACGCGCCCCGATTACGGCGACATGCTGAAACGCGGCATTGGCTATACGCCAGAAAACCGCAAAGAAGCGGGGATCATTCCCTGGCTGGGCGTTGACGAAAATACAGTGCTGACCAATCGGCAAAAAATCAGCGCCAACGGTGTGCTGCAATGGTCCACCATCCGCCGCCTGACCGAAGAGGTGATGCAGCGGATGACGGTCAAGGCCGCCAGTAGCGAAACGCCCATCGGCACGCTTTCTGGCGGTAATCAGCAAAAAGTGGTGATTGGTCGTTGGGTCTATGCCGCCAGCCAGATTTTATTGCTCGACGAGCCAACGCGCGGCGTCGATATCGAAGCCAAACAGCAGATCTACCGGATTGTCCGCGAGCTGGCCTCCGAAGGGAAAAGCGTGGTGTTTATCTCCAGTGAAGTGGAGGAATTGCCGCTGGTGTGCGACCGCATCTTGTTATTACAGCACGGTACGTTCTCGCAGGAGTTTCACTCACCGGTCAATGTGGATGAGCTGATGTCCGCCATTCTGTCTGTGCACTGATGAATTTTACCGAGGAACCTGAAGATGTCTGCTTCGTCATTACCATTGCCGCAGGGCAAGAGCGTTTCGCTCAAACAATTTGTCAGTCGCCACATTAATGAGATCGGTCTGCTGGTGGTGATTGCCATTCTTTATCTGGTCTTCTCCCTGAACGCGCCTGGCTTTATCTCATTGAATAATCAGATGAACGTTCTGCGCGATGCTGCCACCATCGGGATCGCTGCCTGGGCGATGACGTTGATTATTATCTCCGGTGAAATTGATGTCAGTGTTGGGCCGATGGTGGCTTTTGTCTCGGTGTGCCTGGCGTTTTTACTGCAATTTGACGTTCCGCTGGCGGTGGCGTGTCTGCTGGTGTTGCTGTTAGGTGCGCTGATGGGGACGCTGGCCGGGGTGCTGCGCGGTGTATTTAACGTGCCAAGTTTCGTTGCCACGCTGGGGTTGTGGAGCGCCCTGCGCGGGATGGGCTTGTTTATGACGAACGCACTGCCCGTGCCCATTGATGAAAACGAGGTGCTGGACTGGCTGGGTGGGCAATTTCTCGGCGTGCCGGTATCCGCGCTGATCATGATGGTGTTGTTTGCGCTGTTTGTGTTCATCAGCCGTAAAACCGCTTTCGGACGCTCGGTGTTTGCTGTTGGCGGTAATGCCACAGCGGCACAGTTGTGCGGCATTAACGTTCGTCGGGTGCGCATTCTTATCTTTACTCTTTCGGGAGTATTGGCGGCAGTCACCGGGATTTTGCTGGCGGCTCGCCTCGGTTCCGGTAACGCAGGCGCCGCAAACGGTCTGGAGTTTGATGTCATTGCTGCGGTCGTGGTCGGCGGTACGGCACTTTCCGGCGGTCGTGGCTCGCTGTTCGGTACGCTACTTGGCGTGCTGGTGATTACGCTAATCGGTAACGGTCTGGTGCTGCTTGGAATTAACTCCTTTTTCCAGCAGGTGGTGCGCGGCGTAATCATCGTGGTGGCGGTGCTGGCGAATATCTTGCTGACCCAGCGAAGCACTAAAGCGAAACGCTAAACCTTAACGCCCCTGGCGCGGGTGCGGCAGGGATGAAAATTAATCGTATTGTTAATGAGGGATTTATGAAAACGATGCTGGCAGCTTATTTACCAGGAAATTCCACCGTCGATCTGCGGGAAGTTGCGGTGCCAACGCCGGGGATTAACCAGGTACTGCTCAAAATGAAATCCTCCGGAATTTGCGGGAGCGATGTCCACTATATCTATCATCAACACCGCGCCACGGCGGCGGCGCCCGATAAACCGTTATACCAGGGATTTATCAACGGTCATGAACCGTGCGGGCAGATTGTAGCGATGGGGCAGGGTTGCCGCCATTTTAAAGAGGGCGACCGTGTGCTGGTGTATCACATTTCTGGCTGTGGTTTTTGCCAGAACTGCCGTCGCGGTTTTCCTATTTCTTGTACTGGCGAAGGAAAAGCCGCTTACGGCTGGCAGCGTGACGGTGGTCATGCCGAATATCTGCTGGCGGAAGAAAAAGACCTGATTCTCCTGCCGGACGCGTTGAGCTACGAAGATGGTGCGTTTATCAGTTGCGGCGTTGGCACGGCGTATGAAGGGATCTTGCGCGGCGAAGTCTCTGGCAGCGATAACGTGCTGGTGGTCGGTTTGGGGCCTGTCGGCATGATGGCGATGATGCTGGCGAAAGGTCGCGGTGCAAAACGGATCATCGGCGTTGATATGCTGCCGGAACGTCTGGCGATGGCGAAACAGTTAGGCGTGATGGATCACGGTTATTTAGCAACCACCGAAGGTCTGCCGCAGATTATTGCTGAACTCACCCACGGCGGCGCAGATGTTGCGCTCGATTGTTCCGGTAATGCCGCAGGTCGTTTGCTGGCATTGCAATCCACTGCCGACTGGGGACGCGTGGTCTACATCGGAGAAACCGGAAAAGTGGAGTTCGAGGTTAGCGCCGACCTGATGCATCATCAACGGCGGATTATTGGCTCCTGGGTAACCAGTTTATTCCATATGGAAAAATGCGCCCACGATTTGACCGACCGGAAACTATGGCCGCGTAACGCCATTACCCACCGCTTCTCGCTGGAACAGGCTGGTGATGCCTATGCGCTGATGGCAAGCGGCAAATGCGGCAAAGTCGTGATTAACTTCCCGGATTAAGGAGTTAGCGAATGGCCATCTATACCTTATCTCACGGGGCGCTAAAGCTGGACGTTTCTGACCAGGGTGGTGTCATTGAAGGTTTCTGGCGCGATACGACGCCACTGCTACGTCCCGGTAAAAAAAACGGTGTGGCAACTGATGCCTCCTGTTTTCCGCTGGTGCCGTTTGCAAACCGGGTGAGCGGCAACCGTTTTGTCTGGCAGGGGCGTGAGTATCAACTGCAACCGAATGTTGAGTGGGATGCGCACTATCTGCACGGCGATGGTTGGCTGGGTCAGTGGCAATGCGCATCGCGCAGTGATGATAGCTTGTGTCTGGTGTATGAACATCGCAGTGGTATTTATCACTATCGGGCAAGTCAGGCGTTTCATTTGACGGCAGATGCATTGACGGTCACGCTCTCTGTCACCAATCAAGGGGCAGAATCTTTGCCGTTTGGTACGGGCTGGCATCCTTATTTTCCGTTGTCGCCGCAAACGCGGATTCAGGCACAGGCGAGCGGTTATTGGCTGGAGCGGGAACAGTGGCTGGCGGGCGAGTTTTGTGCGCAGTTACCGCAGGAACTGGATTTCAACCAGCTCGCGCCGCTGCCGCGCCAGTGGGTGAACAATGGTTTTGCCGGCTGGAATGGTCAGGCATGCATTGAGCAGCCGCAGGAGGGTTACGCCATCATCATGGAAACGACGCCACCTGCGCCATGCTATTTCATCTTTGTTTCCGACCCGGCGTTTGATAAAGGTTATGCGTTTGATTTCTTCTGTCTGGAACCAATGAGTCATGCGCCAGATGACCATCATCGCCAGGAAGGTGGTGACCTCATTGCGCTTGCACCGGGGGAATCGACAACCTCAGCGATGTCGTTGCGGGTGGCGTTGCTGTAATTTATAAGATGCCGGATAAGGCGTTCACGCCGCATCCGGCATCTTTTCTAACGTCGATCGAGAGAAATCGCCCCCGGCCCGGTAATTGCCAGCAGCAGGAATGCGCCAGCGATACTGATATTCTTCCAGAAATTAATCATATTTGGTCCGACCGCATCTCCGGTCATATCCCAGTAATGGTGACCAATCACCGCCGTGCCCAGCGTGTAGAAAATAAACAGTACCGCCAGCGGACGGGTGAAAAAGCCAAGCACGATTAATATCGCGGCAGGCACTTCCATAATTACCGCAATAAGGGCCGCAAGCGTTGGCATCGGCGCACCCAGCGAGGCCATATATTGTACCGTACCGTCAAAGCCCATCATTTTGGGAAAACCAAAAATAATGAAAATTAAGATGACGGCAATACGAGCAATTAATAACAACACGGGGCGGGCGGCGCCAAAATCAAAATAACGTAGTGTGTTCATAACCAATCCCTTTGCAAGATAATGTGATTTAAACGTAATACACACACTCGCACCTCGCCACGCCTCAGCAGATGAGAAATTTGGTAATTATCCAGGTCAGCATCCAGCGCATTTTCTGTAGGTGATATTTTGTTAGCGGTATTAACGATAATTTTTTCCAGAATGGTGTACTGGAAGTGGCCCTGATTTTCTTATTTTTCAACTTGCAACAACATTCGATTAACCTCAGACTTACGCCTCCTGACGGGAGGGACTCATGGTTTTGCAATCCACGCGCTGGCTGGCGCTCGGTTATTTCACATACTTTTTTAGCTACGGTATTTTTCTACCTTTCTGGAGCGTCTGGCTTAAGGGGATTGGCTTAACGCCAGAAACTATCGGCCTGTTGTTGGGGGCAGGGCTGGTTGCCCGTTTTCTCGGTAGTTTGCTCATCGCGCCCCGCGTCAGCGATCCTTCTCGCCTGATTTCTGCACTTCGTGTACTGGCGTTGTTGACACTGCTGTTTGCCGTCGCCTTCTGGGCTGGCGCACATGTGGCGTGGCTGATGCTTGTGATGGTCGGTTTTAACCTCTTTTTCTCACCGCTGGTGCCGTTAACTGACGCGCTGGCGAATACCTGGCAAAAGCAGTTTCCGCTTGATTACGGCAAAGTGCGACTTTGGGGCTCAGTGGCGTTTGTCATTGGTTCGGCGCTGACGGGCAAACTGGTCAGCGTGTTTGATTATCGGGTGATTCTCGCGATGTTGACGCTGGGCGTGGCATCCATGCTACTTGGTTTTCTGATTCGCCCGACCATTCAACCGCAAGGGGAGAGCCGCCAGCAGGAGAGCACGGGGTGGCCGGCCTGGCTGGCGCTGGTTCGCCAGAACTGGCGCTTTCTGGCCTGCGTTTGTCTATTGCAGGGGGCGCACGCAGCATATTACGGTTTTAGCGCCATATACTGGCAGGCGGCGGGTTACTCGGCTTCGGCGGTGGGCTATTTATGGTCGCTTGGTGTGGTGGCGGAAGTCATTATCTTTGCGCTGAGTAACAAACTTTTCCGTCGCTGTAGCGCCCGCGATATGTTGTTGATTTCGGCGATTTGCGGGGTAGTACGTTGGGGCATTATGGGGGCAAGCACTGAGCTACCGTGGCTGATAGTGGTGCAAATTCTGCATTGCGGCACCTTTACCGTGTGCCACCTGGCCGCCATGCGCTACATTGCCGCTCGTCAGGGAAGCGAGGTTATCCGTTTACAGGCGGTTTATTCTGCCGTCGCGATGGGCGGCAGTATCGCTATCATGACCGTCTTCGCCGGTTTCCTGTATCAATATCTCGGACATGGCGTGTTTTGGGTGATGGCGCTGGTGGCGCTTCCGGCAATTTTTTTGCGCCCGAAAGTGGTTCCCTCATGCTGATTATTCCAGCATTTTACGGATCTGCTCCTGTTGGTGTGCGGTCAGGATCTGATTCGTATGAATCAGCGGCGGCGAAAAGAGCGGCAAAGGGATGGTATAAGGGGTAATAATCAGCACCGTATTTTTCGGGGCGCCATTTCGTAAAAATGTCTTCACCGATATATGCTTAATATTGAGTGGCAATAGTGTAAGTTCGCGCAATTGCTGCTCAATATTCGCTTCTCTTTCACTGTCATTGCCCGTCAACAAAATAATCTTTTTTTCGTTAATTTCATTTGCTTGCATCAGCCATGCGCCGAAAATCACCGCTACCAGGCCACTTTCCTCATCGGAAAAACGGACATTGTATTCATTTTCAAACCCGGTTAGCGCCGCGCGAGTTGTACGAACCAGGCGTGGGTAAAGTCGGCTGAACTCTTCTGGCAAGGTGTTATCAATACCGATGGCAAACAAACTACGACGTAATGCCTGAGCGAGATGAGTATAAAGCTGATCGCATAACCCCTGTTCATCATAGAAACGAACATTTCCCTGCTCACGAAAACGTTGTACCAAACGAACAATGGCCAGACGTAATTGCCGATCGCGCTGATGAGCATCCTGCAGCGGGTTGGGAACTTGCAACATGGAAAAGAGCAACGCCATAAACAACGGTTCATCTGGTGGAACAGGCTGGCGTGCCCGGCGTTGCCAGTGGCGACCAATTTCCTGCGCTACCTGAAACTCAAGACAGGACTCAGCCCATCGACGTTGCAGCGGGTTAAAATGTGGCGAGATCCCGGCGTGATGTTGTAGCAGGCAATATTGCAGATACAGGCACAGAAAATGAACATCACGTGCTTCAAAGCATTTTTGCAACCGTCGTGCACAGAGATTAACTAAAGCTTGCAGGTTGGTATCGTCGTAAAAGTTACGAGCAATCCCACGGCGCTTCAGTTCTTCCTTTAAGGCCGGAGTGAAACGGTTAGTGATGAATGATGGACATAAACGGAAACCGCGTCGTAGCCAGTGAAATAAACATAAACGTTGGTTAAGTACTGTACCTTCGACCCGGTAGCTACCGTCATAGCCAGTGGTGAGCGTGAGCTGGTGATAGCGGAGGATTTCCCGTCCTGTTTCGCTGATATCGCGAACCGCAATATTATCATCCACACCATTAAGCTCGCTGAGAGTGGCCGTGGTGGCGGTCAACCACGGCTGAAATAGTGTCAGCAAGATCTGGCAGCGGCGCTGGGGAGCAGAAAGGACAGATGGTGGAGCAAGTGTAGGCATCATCTGTAGATCTCCCATAAGCATAATTGATAAGAATAGCTAAAGTTTGCTTAGGGAAATGGTGAATGGAATGCTAATTATCAGAAATGCTGGCAGACATCACAGAATTTTTATCGATTTAAACCGATATGATCAGTTTAATACCATGTGTTAATGTGATTTATTGCTGTTTTATTCTTAGTGGGAATTCCCGGGATTCAATGCACTGAGAATAAAATCCACCATCTGCTCGCGGTAAACATCACCATGACGTTCCGAAAAGGCATCAATGTGTTCGCCGTCAGGGATCAGAATCAGGCGTTTTGGCTCTTTCGCCAGGCCATACAATTTTTCACTGTGCTGCCACGGGATAACATGATCGGCTTTACCGTGAATCAGTAAAAGCGGGATCGGGCTGACGCTGGCGATGTAATTTTCGCCGCTATAACTCTCATCAAGAAAATAGCCACTGCCAGGGATCATTTGGTTGGCGATGGCCGAATAAGAGGCAAACGTGGAGTCGAGGATCACCGCACGTATGCCCTCACTTTCTCCCTGACAAATAACACCCAGAATATTTGCCCCGCCAATACTCTGCCCGAACAGCACCAGCCGTTGTGGGTTTACATCACTGCGATGGCGCACCACGCTGATGGCGCTTAGCGTATCGTCCAGTAATCCAGCCTGGGACGGCGTGCCTTTTGATTTACCAAACCCGCGATAGTCAAACATAAAAACATTGAAATTGCGCTCGGGTAACCAACTGACCAGCGGCCAGTGGGCGGACATGTTTCCGGCATTGCCGTGAGCATGAATGATGGTTGCGATGGCGTTGTCAGCGGAACCCGTCGAAGAGGGGATAAACCAGCCTTGCAGACGAGTACCGTCCTTAGCCGTAAATTCGACGGATTCTGCAGACCAGGGTTCAGGGCCGTAAATTTTGTCGTCAGGATAATAGAAGAAGTTGATGGCTACGCGTGGTACTAAATAAATACAGAAGGCAACAACAAAGAGGGTAAACAGAATTTTGAGAACGCGTTTGTTCACGGGCAGTGCCATAACCTTTCCTTGCGACTTCTTTATAATCCATTAATCGGCGAAAGATGGTGGGAGAGTGGCGAAAGAAAGTAAAGTGGTGAGGAAGTATTTCGGAATAGCGCCTGAAAGGCGAGGGCGGGTGAGTGATACCACCCGCCAGAGTCATTAACGCTTCAGAGCGTCGCTTAACTCGTCACGCATATTTGACAGCATGGCTTTTACTACGCGCGGGTTACCTGCAACGATGTTACCGGTCAGCATGTAGTTATGACCACCGGTGAAATCGCTGACGATACCGCCTGCTTCACGAACCAGCAGTTCGCCTGCGGCGAAGTCCCACGGGCGCAGACCAATTTCGAAGAAACCGTCAACGCGACCAGCGGCTACGTAAGCCAGATCCAGCGCCGCAGAACCGGTACGACGGAAGTCAGCGCATTCGCTAAACAGTTTGCCAACGATATTGATGTAGGTGGTTGCGTACTGTTTCGCTTTGAAAGGGAAGCCGGTCGCCAGAATAGTACCGTCGAGATCGCGAGCGGTGCTGCCGCGCAGACGGTAGCCGTTCAGCTGTGCGCCCTGACCGCGAGTGGCGGTGAACAGTTCGTTACGCATAGGATCGTAAACCACAGCAACTTCAGTGCGGCCTTTGATACGAACGGCGATAGATACCGCGAAGTGCGGCAGACGTTTGATAAAGTTGGTAGTGCCATCCAGTGGATCGATAACCCATTGAACATCCTGATCAGTACCTTCAAGTTCACCGCTTTCTTCGGTGATGATGGTGTGCTGTGGGTAAGATTTACGAATCGTGTCGATAATCACCGCTTCGGCAGCTTTATCTACGTTGGTCACGAAGTCGTTACTGCCTTTCTGGCTCGCTTCTACAGCGTCTGGGGTTTCATAGTTTTTGGCAATTAAATTACCCGCCTTGCGCGCTGCGCGCACGGCGATGTTCAGCATCGGATGCATCGGTCTCTCTCACTGGATGTTAAAGAACGGGAAAACGGCGCAGAGTATAGCAGCGAGATCGGCATCTGTCTTCGTTTTATGATAAGATGCGCGAATAATCTTTAGACGAAGAAAGACAATGCTGCAAAATATTCGAATTGTGCTGGTGGAGACGTCACACACCGGCAATATGGGTTCTGTTGCCCGTGCCATGAAAACAATGGGATTAACCAATCTGTGGCTGGTTAATCCACTGGTGAAACCTGACTCCCAGGCGATTGCCCTGGCAGCAGGGGCCAGCGATGTGATTGGTAATGCTCACATCGTCGATACGCTCGACGAAGCGTTAGCCGGTTGTAGCCTGGTGGTGGGCACCAGCGCACGCTCCCGCACTCTGCCGTGGCCGATGCTCGACCCGCGCGAATGCGGTCTGAAAAGCGTCGCTGAAGCGGCAAATACCCCGGTGGCGCTGGTTTTTGGTCGCGAGCGCGTCGGCTTGACCAATGAAGAGTTGCAGAAATGCCATTATCATGTCGCGATTGCCGCTAACCCGGAATACAGTTCGCTGAATCTGGCGATGGCGGTTCAGGTTATTGCCTATGAAGTGCGCATGGCCTGGCTGGCAACTCAGGAAAATGGTGAGCAGGTCGAGCATGAAGAGACGCCGTATCCGCTGGTCGATGATCTGGAGCGTTTTTATGGTCATCTGGAACAAACGCTGCTGGCAACCGGTTTTATTCGTGAAAACCATCCGGGGCAGGTGATGAATAAATTGCGCCGTCTGTTTACCCGTGCGCGCCCGGAAAGCCAGGAATTGAATATCCTGCGCGGGATTCTGGCTTCTATAGAGCAGCAGAATAAAGGTAATAAGGCCGAATAATAGTGGTTGCCTGATGCGACGCTTAACGCGTCTTATCAGGCCTGCAGTGCACAGAGCCTCAGGTCGGATAAGGCGTTCACGTCGCATCCGACAACAGGTACAAACGGCACGATAAAAAAATGGCACTGAAGGTTAAATACCCGACTAAATCAGTCAAGTAAATAGTTGACCAATTTACTCGGGAATGTCAGACTTGACCCTGCTATGCAATACCCCCACTTTTACAATAAAAAACCCCGGGCAGGGGCGAGTTTGAGGTGAAGTAAGACATGAGACTGACATCTAAAGGGCGCTATGCCGTGACCGCAATGCTTGACGTTGCGCTCAACTCTGAAGCGGGCCCGGTACCGTTGGCTGATATTTCCGAACGTCAGGGAATTTCCCTTTCTTATCTGGAACAACTGTTTTCCCGTCTGCGTAAAAATGGTCTGGTTTCCAGCGTACGTGGACCAGGCGGTGGTTATCTGTTAGGCAAAGATGCCAGCAGCATCGCCGTTGGCGAAGTGATTAGCGCCGTTGACGAATCTGTAGATGCTACCCGTTGTCAGGGTAAAGGCGGCTGCCAGGGCGGCGATAAATGCCTGACCCACGCGCTGTGGCGTGATTTGAGCGACCGTCTCACCGGTTTTCTCAACAACATTACTTTAGGCGAACTGGTTAATAACCAGGAAGTGCTGGATGTGTCTGGTCGTCAGCATACTCACGACGCGCCACGCACCCGCACACAAGACGCGATCGACGTTAAGTTACGCGCTTAATTTAACCGTCCTGTTTCGTGTTGCATCTGCGTTGACTGCACATACTCACTCCGGTCACTTACTTATGTAAGCTCCCGGAGATTCGTAAGTTTGTCAACTTGCTGAAACCCGAAACAGTTAGGTTAAAGATAACAAGATATTAGAATCAGGCCGGGGCGTATCGCGCTCCGTAAATACGGTCGTACATCCAGCCGGTAGCCTGGTTCCTTGCATTGAGTGATGTACGGAGTTTATAGAGCAATGAAATTACCGATTTATCTCGACTACTCCGCAACCACGCCGGTGGACCCGCGTGTTGCCGAGAAAATGATGCAGTTTATGACGATGGACGGAACCTTTGGTAACCCGGCCTCCCGTTCTCACCGTTTCGGCTGGCAGGCTGAAGAAGCCGTAGATATCGCCCGTAATCAGATTGCCGATCTGGTCGGCGCTGACCCGCGTGAAATCGTCTTTACCTCTGGTGCAACCGAATCTGACAACCTGGCGATCAAAGGTGCAGCCAACTTTTATCAGAAAAAAGGCAAGCACATCATCACCAGTAAAACTGAACATAAAGCGGTACTGGATACTTGTCGTCAGCTGGAGCGCGAAGGTTTCGAAGTCACCTACCTGGCACCGCAGCGTAACGGTATTATCGACCTGAAAGAACTCGAAGCAGCGATGCGTGATGACACCATCCTCGTTTCCATCATGCACGTGAATAACGAAATCGGCGTGGTGCAGGATATCGCGGCTATCGGCGAAATGTGCCGTGCTCGTGGCATTATCTATCACGTTGATGCAACCCAGAGCGTAGGTAAACTGCCTATCGACCTGAGCCAGTTGAAAGTTGACCTGATGTCTTTCTCCGGCCACAAAATCTACGGCCCGAAAGGTATCGGTGCGCTGTATGTGCGTCGTAAACCGCGCGTACGCATTGAAGCGCAAATGCACGGCGGTGGTCACGAGCGCGGTATGCGTTCCGGTACACTGCCTGTTCATCAGATCGTCGGTATGGGCGAAGCCTATCGCATCGCAAAAGAAGAGATGGCGACCGAGATGGAACGTCTGCGCGGTCTGCGTAACCGTCTGTGGAACGGCATCAAAGATATCGAAGAAGTTTACCTGAACGGTGACCTGGAACACGGTGCGCCGAACATTCTCAACGTCAGCTTCAACTACGTTGAAGGTGAGTCGCTGATTATGGCGCTGAAAGACCTCGCGGTTTCTTCAGGGTCCGCCTGTACGTCGGCAAGCCTCGAACCGTCCTACGTGCTGCGCGCGCTGGGGCTGAACGACGAGCTGGCACATAGCTCTATCCGTTTCTCTTTAGGTCGTTTTACTACTGAAGAAGAGATCGACTACACCATCGAGTTAGTTCGTAAATCCATCGGTCGTCTGCGTGACCTTTCTCCGCTGTGGGAAATGTACAAGCAGGGCGTGGATCTGAACAGCATCGAATGGGCTCATCATTAATCGGTATCGGAATCAGGAGAATTTATAATGGCTTACAGCGAAAAAGTTATCGACCATTACGAGAATCCGCGTAACGTGGGTTCCTTTGACAATAACGACGAGAACGTGGGCAGCGGCATGGTGGGTGCACCGGCCTGTGGCGACGTGATGAAGTTGCAGATTAAAGTCAACGATGAAGGTATCATTGAGGACGCGCGTTTTAAAACTTATGGCTGCGGTTCCGCTATCGCTTCCAGCTCCCTGGTGACCGAATGGGTGAAAGGGAAGTCTCTCGACGAAGCACAGGCGATCAAAAACACCGATATTGCAGAAGAACTTGAACTGCCACCGGTGAAAATTCACTGTTCTATTCTGGCAGAAGACGCGATCAAAGCCGCCATTGCGGACTATAAAAGCAAACGTGAAGCAAAATAAGAGTTGAGGTTTGGTTATGTCGATTACACTGAGCGACAGTGCAGCAGCGCGAGTAAATACCTTTCTGGCTAACCGTGGTAAAGGGTTTGGCCTGCGTCTGGGCGTGAGAACCTCCGGGTGTTCAGGTATGGCTTATGTACTGGAATTTGTTGACGAACCGACGCCGGAAGACATCGTGTTTGAAGACAAAGGCGTGAAAGTCGTGGTCGATGGCAAAAGCCTGCAATTTCTGGACGGTACGCAACTGGACTTCGTAAAAGAAGGCCTGAACGAAGGGTTTAAATTCACCAACCCGAACGTAAAAGATGAATGTGGTTGCGGCGAAAGCTTCCACGTCTGATGCGCATACCGATAACCCCACCGTGGTCGCCTGCGCGTGGGGTTTGTTTTACCTGATTCGCCGCCATCGCGGCGGATCGCAGCCCTGAGAATGTTATGGATTACTTCACCCTCTTTGGCTTGCCTGCCCGTTATCAACTCGATACCCAGGCACTGAGCCTGCGTTTTCAGGATCTACAACGTCAGTATCATCCTGATAAATTCGCCAGCGGAAGCCAGGCGGAACAACTCGCCGCCGTACAGCAATCCGCAACCATTAACCAGGCATGGCAAACGCTGCGTCATCCATTGATGCGGGCAGAATACCTGCTTTCATTGCACGGTTTTGATCTCGCCAGCGAGCAGCATACTGTGCGCGACACCGCGTTCCTGATGGAACAGTTGG
The DNA here is from genome assembly GCF_916618735.1 of Escherichia sp. Marseille-Q3837. NCBI lineage: Bacteria > Pseudomonadati > Pseudomonadota > Gammaproteobacteria > Enterobacterales > Enterobacteriaceae > Escherichia > Escherichia sp. Marseille-Q3837. The sequence continues at coordinate 2,190,641 of NZ_CAKAKC010000001.1, forward strand.
AACTGCGTGAAGAACTGGACGAGATCGAACAGGCGAAAGACGAAGCGCGGCTGGAAAGCTTTATCAAACGCGTTAAAAAGATGTTTGATACGCGCCATCAGTTGATGGTTGAACAGTTAGACAACGAGACGTGGGACGCGGCGGCGGATACCGTGCGTAAGCTGCGTTTTCTCGATAAACTGCGAAGCAGTGCCGAACAACTCGAAGAAAAACTGCTCGATTTTTAATTTCTGGAAGCTAAACATGGCCTTATTACAAATTAGTGAACCTGGTTTGAGTGCTGCGCCGCATCAGCGTCGTCTGGCGGCCGGTATCGACCTGGGCACAACCAACTCGCTGGTGGCGACAGTACGCAGCGGTCAGGCCGAAACGTTAGCCGACCATGAAGGCCGTCACCTGCTGCCGTCTGTTGTTCACTATCAACAGCAAGGGCATTCGGTGGGTTATGACGCGCGTACTAACGCAGCGTGTGACACCGCCAACACCATTAGTTCTGTTAAACGCCTGATGGGGCGCTCGCTGGCTGATATCCAGCAACGCTATCCACATCTGCCTTATCAATTCCAGGCCAGCGAAAACGGCCTGCCGATGATTGAAACGGCGGCGGGGCTGCTGAACCCGGTGCGCGTTTCTGCGGACATCCTCAAAGCACTGGCGGCGCGGGCAACTGAAGCCCTGGCAGGCGAGCTGGACGGTGTAGTTATCACCGTTCCGGCGTACTTTGACGATGCCCAGCGTCAGGGCACCAAAGACGCGGCGCGTCTGGCAGGGTTGCATGTTCTGCGCTTACTTAACGAACCGACCGCTGCGGCTATCGCCTACGGGCTGGATTCCGGTCAGGAAGGCGTGATCGCCGTTTATGACCTTGGCGGCGGGACTTTTGATATATCCATTCTGCGCTTAAGTCGCGGCGTGTTTGAAGTGCTGGCGACCGGCGGTGATTCCGCGCTCGGCGGCGATGATTTCGACCATCTGCTGGCGGATTACATTCGCGAGCAAGCGGGCATTCCTGATCGTAGCGATAACCGCGTTCAGCGTGAACTGCTGGATGCCGCCATTGCAGCCAAAATCGCGCTGAGCGATGCGGACTCTGTGACCGTTAACGTCGCGGGCTGGCAGGGCGAAATCAGCCGTGAACAATTCAACGAACTGATCGCACCGCTGGTAAAACGTACCTTGTTGGCCTGTCGTCGAGCACTGAAAGATGCAGGTGTTGAAGCTGATGAAGTGCTGGAAGTGGTGATGGTTGGCGGTTCTACTCGCGTGCCGCTGGTGCGTGAACGGGTAGGCGAATTTTTCGGTCGTCCGCCGCTGACTTCCATCGATCCGGATAAAGTCGTCGCTATTGGCGCGGCGATTCAGGCGGATATTCTGGTGGGTAACAAGCCGGACAGCGAAATGCTGTTGCTGGATGTGATCCCGCTGTCGCTGGGCCTCGAAACGATGGGCGGCCTGGTGGAGAAAGTGATTCCGCGTAATACCACTATTCCGGTGGCCCGCGCTCAGGATTTCACCACCTTTAAAGATGGTCAGACGGCGATGTCTATCCATGTAATGCAGGGTGAGCGCGAACTGGTGCAGGACTGCCGCTCGCTGGCGCGTTTTGCGCTGCGTGGTATCCCGGCGTTACCGGCTGGCGGCGCGCATATTCGCGTGACTTTCCAGGTCGATGCCGACGGTCTTTTAAGCGTGACGGCGATGGAAAAATCGACCGGCGTTGAGGCGTCTATTCAGGTCAAACCGTCTTATGGTCTGACCGACAGTGAAATCGCCTCGATGATCAAAGACTCAATGAGCTATGCCGAGCAGGACGTAAAGGCCCGTATGCTGGCAGAACAAAAAGTCGAAGCGGCGCGCGTGCTGGAAAGCCTGAATGGCGCGCTGGCCGCTGATGCCGCGCTGTTAAGCGCCGCAGAGCGTCAGGTCATTGACGATGCTGCCGCTCACCTGAGTGAAGTGGCGCAGGGCGATGACGTTGACGCCATCGAACAAGCGATTAAAAACGTAGACAAACAAACCCAGGATTTCGCCGCTCGCCGCATGGACCAGTCGGTTCGTCGTGCGCTGAAAGGCCATTCCGTGGACGAGGTTTAATATGCCAAAGATTGTTATTTTGCCTCATCAGGATCTCTGCCCTGATGGCGCTGTTCTGGAAGCGAATAGCGGTGAAACCATTCTCGACGTTGCGCTGCGTAACGGTATCGAGATTGAACACGCCTGTGAAAAATCCTGCGCTTGCACCACCTGCCACTGCATCGTGCGTGAAGGTTTTGACTCGCTGCCGGAAAGTTCTGAGCAGGAAGACGACATGCTGGACAAAGCCTGGGGACTGGAGCCGGAAAGCCGTTTAAGCTGCCAGGCGCGTGTCACTGACGAAGATTTAGTGGTCGAAATTCCGCGTTACACTATCAACCATGCGCGTGAGCATTAACAGAGGTTAGTATGGGACTTAAGTGGACCGATAGCCGCGAAATTGGCGAAGCACTGTACGATGCGTATCCCGATCTCGACCCGAAAACGGTTCGATTCACCGATATGCATCAGTGGATTTGCGAGCTGGAAGATTTCGACGACGACCCGCAGGCATCTAACGAGAAAATCCTCGAAGCGATTTTGTTAGTCTGGCTGGACGAAGCTGAGTGAATAAACGGGCTGCCTGGGGTAGCCCGTTTTGCTGTTAAACAAATAAGGATAACTAAAATGACAGAAGCGATGAAAATTACCCTCTCTACCCAACCTGCCGACGCGCGCTGGGGAGAAAAAGCGACTTACAGCATTAATAATGATGGCATTACCCTGCATTTGAACGGGGCTGACGATCCGGGCCTTATCCAACGTGCAGCGCGCAAAATTGACGGTCTGGGCATCAAACATGTTCAGCTAAGCGGTGAAGGCTGGGATGCGGATCGTTGTTGGGCATTCTGGCAAGGTTACAAAGCTCCGAAAGGCACGCGTAAAGTAGAGTGGCCGGATCTGGACGATGCCCAACGCCAGGAACTGGATAATCGTATAATGATCATCGACTGGGTGCGTGACACCATCAACGCACCGGCGGAAGAACTGGGGCCATCACAACTGGCACAGCGTGCTGTTGATCTGATCAGCAACGTCGCAGGCGATCGTGTGACTTATCGGATCACCAAAGGCGAAGATCTACGCGAACAAGGCTATATGGGGCTGCACACCGTCGGACGCGGTTCAGAACGTTCGCCGGTATTGCTGGCGCTGGATTACAACCCGACTGGCGATAAAGAAGCGCCAGTGTACGCGTGCCTGGTTGGTAAAGGCATCACCTTTGATTCCGGCGGCTACAGCATCAAACAGACCGCATTTATGGACTCGATGAAGTCGGACATGGGCGGCGCGGCAACGGTTACCGGGGCGCTGGCGTTTGCCATTACGCGCGGACTGAACAAGCGCGTGAAGCTGTTCCTCTGCTGTGCGGATAACCTGATCAGCGGCAACGCGTTCAAACTGGGCGATATTATTACCTATCGCAACGGTAAAAAAGTCGAAGTGATGAACACCGATGCCGAAGGGCGTCTGGTGCTGGCCGATGGCCTGATTGATGCCAGTGCGCAGAAACCGGAACTGATCATTGATGCGGCGACCCTCACCGGGGCGGCGAAAACTGCGCTGGGTAATGATTATCACGCGCTGTTCAGTTTTGACGATGCGCTTGCCGGTCGCTTGCTGGCGAGTGCCGCGCAGGAGAATGAACCGTTCTGGCGTCTGCCGCTGGCGGAGTTCCACCGCAGCCAGCTGCCGTCTAACTTTGCGGAACTGAACAATACCGGAAGCGCGGCGTATCCGGCAGGCGCGAGCACGGCGGCGGGCTTCCTGTCGCACTTTGTTGAGAACTATCAGCAAGGCTGGCTGCATATCGACTGCTCGGCGACTTACCGTAAATCGCCGGTTGAACAGTGGTCTGCGGGCGCGACCGGGCTAGGTGTGCGCACGATTGCTAATCTGTTAACGGCGTAAACTAATATGCCGGATGCGGCGTAAACGCCTTATCCGGCCTACAAATTGCGAAAATCCAATAGATTGCGACTCCCTTGTAGGCCTGATAAGCGTGGCGCATCAGGCACTTGTGCCCCGAACGTTGAATGAATTGTGGTTCTTATGTCCGAAACAAAAAACGAACTTGAAGACCTGCTGGAAAAAGCAGCAACCGAACCGGCGCACCGCCCGGCCTTTTTCCGTACTCTACTGGAATCCACCGTCTGGGTGCCGGGTACGGCGGCGCAGGGCGAGGCTGTGGTTGAAGATAGCGCGCTTGATTTACAGCACTGGGAAAAAGAAGACGGCACCAGCGTCATTCCTTTTTTTACCTCGTTAGAAGCACTTCAACAGGCGGTTGAAGACGAACAGGCATTTGTCGTAATGCCCGTTCGCACATTGTTTGAGATGACCCTTGGCGAAACGCTCTTCCTTAATGCCAAACTGCCAACCGGTAAAGAATTTATGCCGCGTGAAATCAGTTTGTTGATTGGTGAAGAAGGAAATCCGCTGAGCAGCCAGGAAGTACTGGAGGGCGGTGAATCGCTGATATTATCGGAAGTCGCAGAGCCACCAGCACAAATGATTGATTCACTCACCACCTTATTTAAAACTATTAAGCCGGTGAAGCGTGCTTTTATTTGTTTAATTAAAGAGAGCGAAGAGGCACAGCCTAATTTACTTATTGGCATTGAAGCCGATGGTGATATCGAAGAAATTATTCAGGCGGCGGGAAGTGTAGCGACCGATACATTACCTGGCGATGAACCAATCGATATTTGTCAGGTGAAAAAAGGGGAAAAAGGAATTAGCCACTTTATTACCGAACATATTGTGCCATTCTATGAACGTCGCTGGGGTGGTTTTTTGCGTGACTTTAAACAGAACCGGATAATCTAAAATATGCCGCCCCAAAGGGCGGCATTCGGGCTTACTTGCTGCTCTGAAGGATGTTAGCCACCAGTAAATTATTACCAGAGAGACTCCGGTTATTATTTACTTCGGAAAACAGCGCACCAGAAACAATAAGTACGATACAAAAGCACCGTATCTTCATTGTGCGGTCCATGCGAAGACCGCATCACGACAGCACCACTGGCGATATTGCCGCGATAGCAAGCACTGAGACGCGCTTGCCCTAACGGTCGCGGAACATCCTTTCCTTAAGCCAGCGCCCGCTTGCGAGACGGCGGAAAGGGCCGCAGTGGATAATACACTAACAGAACAATAATAACTCTCTTTTGCTTGACAAAAAGAGAGTTACTGGCGAGTATTGTCTCCGCTGAGACGCGCTTGCATTACTACGGTAATACAACCTGCTGGAAAGGCCGCGAACCAAACCGGCAACAAATAACCGCCTGATTTTGGCGGTTTTTTGTTGCCTGTAGAAAGCTTATTTCACTGGCTCGACCGGTAAATCTGCTCGCGCCCCCCATTCACTCCATGCGCCGTCGTACAGTTTCACGTTTGGCACATCCAGCGTAGCAAGTGCCAGCAACACAACGGCGGCCGTTACACCAGAGCCGCAGCTGACAATAATCGGTTTGTCATAGCTGATACCGTAACCAAAAAATATCGCATCGAGTTCATCTGTCGTCTTCAGTTCACCTTCACGCACCAGCTCCGTCCAGGGAACATTTAGCGCACCAGGAATATGCCCGCGACGTAAACCAGGGCGAGGTTCATCAATTTCAGCGTTAAAACGCGCAGCTGGACGGGCATCAATAATTTGTGCCGTTTTTTCATGGCTTGCCAGCAATACATCGGTTACTTTCACCACGGCTTCCGGGTTAAAGGCGGTGTTAAACTCTCCTTCTGGCAGTTCTACTTCGCCTTCTTCTAACAGCAGGTCATCACGCTGCCAGCCCGCCAGTCCACCACCAAGAATCGACACTTTCTCCACGCCAAAGGTGCGCAGCATCCACCATGCTCGCGGGGCTGAGAAAAGATTACCTTCGTCATAGACAATCAGATGTTTGTCCTGATTAACACCTAACTCACGCATCGCTACGGCGAACGTTTCCGGGCGCGGCAGCATGTGCGGAAACGGGGAGGTGTGATCGGAAAGAGCTTCGATATCGAAAAATACTGCGCCGGGGATATGCCCATTGAGATACTCCTGGGCAACGTTACGATCTTCCTGTCCGGGCGGTGCCATGCGGGCATCAATAATCTGAATTTCAGGATCATCAATATGTTCGGCGAGCCAGTCGGCTCCTACAAACCATGTCGTGGACATAGGCATCTCCATTTTTGCCGGGGTAGGCTAAATTGTCGGACGTTTAGTGAAAAGCGACAAGCAAAAGAGGCTGATTTGGCTGCCTGAGCCACATTTATCACCAAAATTCAGATTCTGTGGACGTGATACTGAATTACATAACGCTAATTCTCACGCATAATAATTATTCGACGTTGCTAACGGGCCATTGTGGCAGGGATGATAAATGAAAAAGTTACGCATAGCCGCCTGCATGTTAATGCTGGCGCTGGCAGGGTGCGACAACAACGATAACGCGCCAACAGCGGTTAAAAAAGATACCCCTTCTGAAGCTGCTAAAGGTACATCTTCGGAAAACGCGAGTTCTGCAAAACTCTCTGCACCGGAGAGGCAAAAGCTGGCACAACAGAGTGCCGGTAAGACACTGACATTGCTTGATCTCTCTGAGGTTCAACTCGATGGTGCAGCCACGCTGGTGCTGACTTTCTCTATCCCCCTCGACCCGGATCAGGATTTCTCGCGTGTTGTTCATGTCGTCGATAAAAAGAGCGGTAAAGTGGATGGTGCCTGGGAGCTGTCAGATAATCTTAAAGAGCTGCGTTTACGCCACCTCGAACCTAAACGTGATTTGATCGTGACTATTGGGCAGGAAATGAAGGCGCTCAATAACGCAACCTTCAGTAAAGATTACGAAAAAACGATCACCACCCGCGATATTCAACCCAGCGTCGGTTTTGCCAGCCGTGGTTCACTGCTGCCTGGAAAAGTCGTTGAAGGGCTGCCGGTAATGGCGCTCAACGTTAACAATGTCGATGTTAACTTCTTCCGTGTTAAACCCGAATCTCTGCCAGCATTCATTAGCCAATGGGAATACCGCAATTCGCTGGCGAACTGGCAGTCAGACAAACTCCTGCAGATGGCGGATCTTGTTTACACCGGACGTTTTGATCTCAATCCTGCGCGTAATACCCGTGAAAAATTATTGCTGCCGCTGGGCGATATCAAACCGCTTCAGCAGGCGGGCGTGTATCTTGCTGTGATGAATCAGGCTGGACGTTACGATTACAGTAATCCCGCGACGCTGTTTACGTTAAGTGATATCGGCATTTCAGCTCACCGTTATCACAATCGTCTGGATATCTTTACCCAAAGCCTGGAAAACGGCGCGGCTCAGCAAGGAATTGAAGTTTCGTTATTAAATGAGAAAGGGCAGATTCTGACTCAGGCGACCAGTGATGCACAGGGTCATGTACAGCTGGAAAACGATAAAAACGCGGCATTACTGCTGGCACGTAAAGATGGTCAGACAACGCTGCTCGATTTAAAACTTCCGGCGCTGGACTTAGCGGAATTTAACATTGCAGGTGCACCGGGTTATAGCAAACAGTTCTTTATGTTTGGTCCGCGCGATCTTTATCGCCCGGGTGAAACAGTAATCCTCAATGGATTACTGCGTGATGCAGACGGTAAAACATTGCCCGATCAACCCATCAAGTTAGACGTGATTAAACCCGACGGGCAGGTACTGCGTAGTGTCGTTAGTCAGCCGGAGAATGGCCTCTATCGCTTTAACTGGCAACTGGATAGCAGTGCGGCAACCGGCATGTGGCATATTCGCGCTAACACTGGCGATAACCAGTATCGGATGTGGGATTTCCACGTCGAAGATTTTATGCCAGAGCGCATGGCGTTGAATCTGACTGGCGAGAAAACCCCGTTAGCGCCGAAAGATGAAGTGAAATTCTCCGTAGTGGGTTACTACCTTTATGGTGCGCCCGCGAACGGCAACACATTACAAGGGCAGCTTTTCCTGCGCCCTCTGCGTGAAGCGGTTTCTGCATTACCCGGCTTCGAATTTGGCGATATCGCTGCCGAAAACCTTTCCCGCACGCTGGATGAAGTTCAGTTGACGCTGGATGATAAAGGGCGCGGCGAAGTATCTACAGAAAGCCAGTGGAAGGAAACGCATTCCCCATTGCAGGTTATTCTCCAGGGGAGTTTGCTGGAATCGGGTGGTCGCCCGGTGACGCGCCGTGCTGAACAGGCTATTTGGCCTGCCGATGCATTGCCGGGGATCCGCCCGCAGTTCGCCTCGAAATCGGTTTACAATTACCGTACTGACACGACTGTAAAACAACCCATTGTTGATGAAGGCAGCAACGCCGCTTTTGATATCGTTTATAGCGATGCGCAGGGCGTGAAAAAAGCCGTGTCGGGCTTGCAGGTGCGTCTGATTCGCGAACGCCGTGATTACTTCTGGAACTGGTCAGAAGATGAAGGCTGGCAGTCTCAGTTTGATCAAAAAGATCTGATCGAAAATGAACAAACGCTGGATCTTCAGGCGGATGAAACCGGTAAGGTCAGTTTTCCGGTAGAGTGGGGCGCTTATCGTCTGGAAGTCAAAGCGCCGAATGAAGCGGTCAGTAGTGTGCGTTTCTGGGCTGGCTATAGCTGGCAGGACAACAGCGACGGTGGCGGTGCGGTGCGTCCAGATCGCGTCACGATGAAACTGGATAAAGCCAGTTATCGCCCTGGCGATACCATTAAGTTGCATATTGCCGCGCCAACGGCGGGTAAAGGCTACGCGATGGTTGAGTCCAGTGAAGGGCCGCTGTGGTGGCAAGAGATTGATGTTCCGGCTCAAGGGCTGGATCTGACGATTCCGGTCGATAAAACCTGGAATCGTCATGATCTTTATTTGAGTACGCTGGTGGTGCGTCCAGGCGATAAATCTCGCTCCGCGACGCCAAAACGTGCGGTTGGTGTGTTGCATTTGCCGCTTGGCGATGAAAACCGTCGTCTTGATCTGGCGCTGGAAACACCGGCAAAAATGCGCCCCAATCAGCCATTAACTGTGAAAATCAAAGCCAGCAATAAAAATGGTGAGATGCCAAAACAGGTGAATGTGCTGGTGTCTGCCGTTGATAGCGGTGTGTTGAATATTACTGATTACGTTACGCCAGATCCGTGGCAGGGGTTCTTCGGTCAGAAACGCTATGGCGCAGACATATACGATATTTACGGTCAGGTCATTGAAGGACAGGGACGCCTGGCAGCACTGCGTTTTGGTGGCGATGGCGATGAACTGAAACGTGGTGGTAAGCCACCGGTCAATCACGTCAATATTGTCGCGCAACAGGCACAGCCGGTAACGCTCAACGAACAGGGCGAAGGTACGGTTACACTGCCGATTGGCGATTTTAACGGTGAATTGCGCGTCATGGCGCAAGCCTGGACGGCAGATGACTTCGGCAGCAACGAAAGCAAAGTGATTGTTGCTGCACCGGTGATAGCCGAACTGAACATGCCGCGCTTTATGGCGAGTGGCGACACTTCGCGTCTGACGCTGGATATCACTAATCTTACTGATAAACCGCAAAAACTGAACGTTGCCCTGACCGCCAGCGGCTTGGTTGAACTGGTAAGCGATTCACCCGCACCAGTTGAATTAGCGCCAGGCGTGCGAACCACGCTGTTTATCCCGGTGCGAGCATTGCCGGGTTATGGCGATGGTGAAATTCAGGCGACTATCAGTGGCCTTAATTTGCCAGGAGAAACCGTTGCCGATCAGCATAAGCAGTGGAAAATTGGCGTCCGTCCGGCATTCCCGGCACAAACAGTCAATTATGGTACGGTGTTGCAGCCTGGTGAAACATGGGCGATTCCGGCTGGCGGACTGCAAAACTTCTCGCCTGTTACGCTGGAAGGGCAATTGTTGTTGAGCGGCAAGCCACCGCTGAACATTGCACGTTATATCAAAGAGTTAAAAGCATATCCGTACGGCTGTCTGGAGCAAACCACCAGCGGCCTGTTCCCGTCGCTCTATACCAATGCAGCCCAGCTACAGGCGTTGGGCATCAAAGGCGACAGTGATGATAAACGCCGTGCGGCAGTTGATATTGGCATTTCCCGCTTGCTGCAAATGCAACGCGATAATGGCGGTTTTGCGCTATGGGATAAATACAGCGACGAAGAGTACTGGCTGACGGCTTATGTGATGGATTTCCTGGTTCGCGCAGGTGAGCAGGGTTACAGCGTGCCGACAGAAGCCATTAACCAAGGGAATGAGCGTCTGCTGCGCTATTTACAAGATCCGGGCATGATGTCGATCCCGTACGCCGATAATCTCAAAGCCAGTAAATTCGCCGTACAGTCTTACGCTGCGCTGGTACTGGCTCGTCAGCAAAAGGCTCCGCTGGGTGCGCTGCGTGAAATCTGGGAGCATCGTGCAGATGCCGCTTCTGGTTTACCGCTGCTGCAACTTGGCGTTGCGCTGAAAACCATGGGTGATGCGACGCGTGGTGAAGAAGCGATTGCGCTGGCGCTGAAAACGCCGCGTAATGATGAGCGGAAATGGCTGGGCGATTACGGTAGCCCACTGCGCGACAACGCGTTAATGCTCTCCTTGCTGGAAGAAAATAAACTGCTACCAGATGAGCAGTACACTTTGCTGAACACGCTTTCGCAGCAGGCGTTTGGTGAACGCTGGCTATCGACGCAGGAAAGTAACTCGTTGTTCCTGGCTGCCCGTACGATTCAGGATTTACCGGGTAAATGGCAGGCGCAAACCTCTTTCTCATCTGAGCCGCTGACAGGCGAGAAAGCGCAAAACAGCAATCTGAATAGCGATCAACTTGCAACTTTGCAGGTAACTAACAGTGGCTCCCAGCCGTTATGGCTGCGTGTGGATGCCAGCGGTTATCCGCAATCCGCACCTTTACCGGCGAACAATGTGCTGCAAATCGAGCGTCATATTCTTGGTACTGACGGTAAGAGCAAATCGCTGGACTCGTTACGTAGCGGTGATTTGGTACTGGTCTGGTTGCAGGTAAAAGCCAGTAACAGCGTGCCAGATGCGCTGGTGGTTGATTTGCTGCCAGCGGGTCTGGAGCTGGAAAACCAGAACCTGGCTAACGGCAACGCCAGTCTGGAGCAAAGTGGTAGCGAAGTGCAAAACCTGCTTAATCAAATGCAGCAGGCGAGCATTAAGCACATTGAGTTTCGTGATGATCGCTTTGTGGCGGCGGTTGCCGTTGATGAATACCAGCCGGTTACGCTGGTATATCTGGCGCGGGCGGTGACGCCGGGAACGTATCAGGTGCCGCAGCCGATGGTGGAATCGATGTATGTTCCTCAATGGCGGGCGACCGGCGCGGCTGAAGATCTGTTGATTGTCAGACCGTAAATGCCTCGTCTGTTAAGTAAACGCGGCTGCTGGATAACGCTGGCAGCCGCGCCCTTTATTATCATTCTGGCGGCGTGGGGAGCAGATAAACTCTGGCCTCTGCCGCTGCATGAAGTCAATCCCGCACGTGTGGTCGTGGCGCAGGATGGTACGCCGCTCTGGCGTTTCGCCGATGCTGACGGTATCTGGCGTTATCCCGTGACTATCGAAGATGTTTCTCCGCGTTATCTTGAAGCACTGATCAATTACGAAGATCGCTGGTTCTGGAAGCATCCAGGCGTAAACCCGTTCTCGGTGGCGCGCGCTGCCTGGCAGGATCTGACTTCTGGTCGAGTTATCTCCGGCGGGAGCACGCTCACTATGCAGGTTGCTCGTCTGCTTGATCCTCACCCCAAAACGTTTGGCGGTAAAATTCGCCAGCTCTGGCGCGCGTTTCAACTGGAGTGGCATCTGTCTAAACGTGACATTCTGACCCTGTATCTTAACCGCGCTCCGTTTGGCGGTACGTTGCAGGGGATAGGTGCGGCAAGCTGGGCTTACCTCGGAAAAGCGCCTGCGAATTTAAGCTATTCCGAGGCGGCGATGCTGGCTGTTTTGCCGCAAGCGCCCAGCCGTCTTCGCCCGGATCGCTGGCCGGAACGTGCCGAAGCCGCGCGTAATAAAGTGCTCGAACGGATGGCTGCGCAAGGTGTGTGGTCCCGTGAGCAGGTAAAAGAGTCAAGGGAAGAACCCATCTGGCTGGCACCCCGACAAATGCCGCAACTGGCACCGCTGTTTTCGCGCATGATGCTCGGTAAAAGCAAAAGCGACAAAATCGTTACTACGCTGGATGCCGGCCTTCAGAGGAGTCTGGAAGAACTGGCACAAAACTGGAAAGGACGATTGCCGCCGCGCAGCTCGCTGGCGATGATCGTGGTTGATCATACTGATATGCGCGTTCGCGGTTGGGTGGGATCGGTCGATCTCAATGATGATTCACGCTTTGGCCATGTCGATATGGTTAGTGCGATCCGATCGCCAGGATCGGTGCTCAAACCGTTTGTTTATGGTCTGGCGCTGGATGAGGGATTGCTCCATCCGGCATCGCTGTTGCAAGACGTTCCCCGACGCACCGGTGATTACCGACCTGGTAATTTTGACAGCGGTTTTCATGGCCCAATCAGCATGAGTGAGGCCCTGGTACGCTCGCTGAACTTACCTGCCGTGCAGGTGCTGGAAGCCTATGGCCCGAAACGGTTTGCGGCAAAATTACGCAATGTTGGATTGCCGTTGTACCTGCCCAACGGTGCTGCGCCGAACCTTTCGCTGATCCTCGGCGGCGCAGGTGCAAAACTGGAAGATATAGCGGCAGCGTATACCGCGTTTGCTCGCCACGGCAAGGCAGGCAAATTGCGCTTACAGCCTGACGATCCCCTGCTTGAACGCCCCTTAATGTCGCCGGGCGCCGCGTGGATCATTCGCCGGATCATGGCTGATGAAGCGCAGCCCCTGCCGGACGGCGCCTTGCCGCGCGTTGTACCACTGGCGTGGAAAACAGGAACCAGTTATGGATATCGCGATGCATGGGCGATAGGTGTAAATGCTCGCTATGTGATAGGAATATGGACTGGCAGGCCGGATGGCACGCCCGTTGTCGGTCAGTTTGGTTTTGCCAGCGCCGTACCGTTGATGAATCAGGTCAATAATATCTTACTGTCACGCAGTGCAAATCTGCCGGAAGATCCGCGCCCGAACTCCGTCACTCGTGGTGTTATCTGTTGGCCAGGTGGGCAGTCTTTGCCCGTGGGTGACAGTAATTGCCGTCGTCGTCTGGCAACCTGGTTATTGGATGGAAGCCAGCCGCCAACCCTGTTACTGCCAGAGCAAGAAGGGATTAATGGCATCCGCTTTCCCATCTGGCTGGATGAAAATGGCAAACGCGTCGCCGCCGATTGCCCACAGGCGCGACAAGAAATGATGAATGTCTGGCCACTACCGCTGGAACCCTGGCTGCCCGCATCGGAACGCCGTGCCGCACGCTTGCCAGCGGTCTCGACAATTTGCCCACCGTATGGTCACGACGCCCAACTCCCGCTGCAACTGACTGGCATCCGTGATGGCGCCATTATCAAGCGTTTACCTGGTGCGGCGGAAGCGACTTTGCCGGTGCAATCCAGCGGTGGTGCCGGAGAACGCTGGTGGTTTCTGAATGGCGAACCGTTAGCTGAACGTGGGCGCAGTGTGACTCTGCATTTAACGGAAAAAGGCGATTATCAATTGCTGGTAATGGATGAAGTGGGGCAGGTAGCGACAGTGAGATTTGTTATGCAATAGTCTGTTTCCACCATGTTTGTTGCTTAAACTAGGTTTATTTTAAAAAAATGTTACCTTCGTCAATGGTCAACGGCTCTGTTGCTCATTATAATCCGCGCCATCTCGTACGCTGGTACAGACAACAACAGAATAATTTACAGAGGTAAAAATGGCTATTGAACGTACTTTTTCCATCATCAAACCGAACGCGGTAGCAAAAAACGTCATTGGTAATATCTTTGCGCGCTTTGAAGCTGCAGGGTTCAAAATTGTCGGCACCAAAATGCTGCACCTGACCGTTGAACAGGCTCGTGGCTTTTATGCTGAACACGATGGGAAACCGTTCTTTGATGGTCTGGTTGAGTTCATGACCTCTGGTCCGATCGTCGTTTCCGTGCTGGAAGGTGAAAACGCCGTTCAGCGTCACCGCGATCTGCTGGGCGCGACCAACCCGGCGAACGCTCTGGCGGGAACTCTGCGCGCAGACTACGCTGACAGCCTGACCGAAAACGGCACACATGGCTCTGATTCCGTAGAATCTGCCGCTCGCGAAATCGCCTACTTCTTCGGTGAAGGCGAAGTGTGCCCGCGCACTCGTTAATAATTTCGTAAATGCCGCGTGCAAACGTGGCATCCGTGCGCCAGAATTTGTACAATGCAGCGCCCCCGGACGAGCAGCCGCTCACCGGGGCGTTTCTTTTTTCAACCCTCCAGGGGCCATAACGTGTAATAACGAGGCCGGAATAGCATATGTCTGAACAATTAGTCACACCTGAAAACGTCACCACGAAAGATGGAAAAATCAACCTGCTGGATCTCAACCGTCAGCAGATGCGGGAGTTTTTTAAAGATTTAGGTGAAAAACCCTTCCGCGCCGATCAGGTGATGAAGTGGATGTATCACTATTGCTGCGACAACTTTGATGAGATGACCGACATCAACAAAGTGTTGCGTGGCAAACTGAAAGAGGTGGCGGAAATCCGCGCACCGGAAGTGGTTGAAGAACAGCGTTCATCTGACGGCACCATTAAATGGGCGATCGCCGTTGGCGATCAGCGCGTCGAAACGGTGTATATCCCGGAAGACGACCGTGCCACGCTCTGCGTCTCTTCGCAGGTGGGGTGTGCGCTGGAGTGTAAATTCTGTTCCACCGCCCAGCAGGGCTTTAACCGCAACCTGCGGGTGTCGGAAATTATCGGCCAGGTGTGGCGTGCGGCGAAAATCGTCGGCGCAGCAAAAGTCACCGGTCAGCGTCCGATCACTAACGTAGTGATGATGGGTATGGGCGAGCCGCTGCTCAACCTGAACAATGTCGTTCCGGCGATGGAAATCATGCTTGATGATTTCGGTTTTGGCCTGTCTAAACGTCGCGTGACGCTTTCCACTTCCGGTGTAGTTCCGGCGCTGGATAAACTGGGCGATATGATTGACGTTGCACTGGCAATTTCCCTGCACGCGCCGAACGACGAAATTCGTGACGAAATTGTACCAATCAACAAAAAGTACAATATCGAAACGTTCCTTGCTGCAGTGCGCCGTTATCTGGAGAAATCCAATGCGAACCAGGGGCGCGTCACTATCGAGTACGTGATGCTTGACCACGTTAACGATGGCACTGAACATGCGCACCAACTGGCTGAACTGCTGAAAGATACGCCGTGTAAGATTAACCTGATCCCATGGAACCCGTTCCCCGGCGCGCCGTATGGACGCAGTTCGAACAGCCGTATCGACCGTTTCTCAAAAGTGCTGATGAGCTACGGTTTCACCACCATTGTGCGTAAAACTCGTGGTGATGATATCGACGCCGCCTGTGGTCAGCTGGCAGGTGATGTCATTGACCGTACTAAACGTACTCTGCGTAAACGGATGCAGGGTGAAGCTATCGACATTAAAACGGTCTGATAGTTATTACGCCACGGTTACTTTATGTACCGTGGCGTAATGTTTTATGAATGTAGCATTAAGTTGCAATTGTCTGATCAATATTAACGGTGCGTTTTTGCTGACTTTAAGGCAGTATGTAACGATGCAACAGTAAGTTAGCTTTGATTCATGTGGGCTTTGTCACGAGCACACAGACAGTCTTATACTGTATGATAAAGGTTAACTTTACGGATGTTTCGCGGTGTGGGTGGGCGTGATGGTTCACCGGCATCCCAATTCTCTTTTAAACGTACCTGCAGCGAATGAATACTGAAGCCACGCACGACCAAAATGAAGCACTTACCACCGGCGCTCGCTTGCGTAATGCCCGTGAACAACTTGGACTTAGCCAGCAAGCCGTTGCCGAACGACTTTGTTTGAAGGTTTCCACGGTACGCGACATTGAAGAAGATAAGGCGCCAGCCGATCTTGCTTCAACATTCTTGCGCGGGTATATCCGCTCTTATGCGCGTCTGGTTCATATTCCGGAAGAAGAACTGCTGCCGGGACTGGAAAAGCAGGCACCACTGCGGGCGGCAAAAGTTGCGCCAATGCAGAGTTTTTCCCTCGGCAAACGCCGCAAAAAACGCGATGGCTGGCTGATGACTTTCACCTGGCTGGTGCTGTTTGTGGTGATTGGCCTGAGCGGCGCCTGGTGGTGGCAGGATCACAAAGCCCAGCAGGAAGAGATCAGCACTATGGCTGATCAATCCACTGCGGAGCTGAATAATAACCAGAGCCAGAGTGTACCGTTAGATACGTCTGCTACCGAAACCCAGACGACTACATCGCCTGCGGCTGTAGATACCACCGCCACGAACACGCAAACGCCAGCCGTGACGACGCCAGCACCCGCTGTAGCGCCGCAGCAGGACGCAGTTGTTCCTCCTTCACAGGCAAATGTTGATATCGCGGCTACTACACCAGCGGCTCCGGTCGCAACAACAACGCCAGATGGCGCAGCGCCGTTGCCAATCGATCAGGCTGGCGTGACCACTCCAGCGGCTGATCCTAATGCGCTGGTGATGAACTTTACTGCTGATTGCTGGCTGGAAGTCACCGATTCTACCGGCAAAAAACTGTTTAGCGGGATGCAGCGTAAAGGCGGTAATTTGAATTTAAGCGGTCAGGCACCGTATAAACTGAAAATTGGTGCCCCAGCTGCAGTGCAGATCCAGTATCAAGGGAAACCTGTCGATCTGAGTCGTTTTATCAGAACTAACCAGGTTGCGCGTCTGACCCTCAATGCCGAACAATCACCGGCGCAGTAACAGACGGGTAACGCGGGAGATTTTTCATGCATAACCAGGCTCCAATTCAACGTAGAAAATCAACACGTATTTACGTTGGGAATGTGCCGATTGGCGATGGTGCACCCATCGCCGTACAGTCCATGACCAATACGCGTACGACAGACGTCGAAGCTACGGTCAATCAAATTAAGGCGCTGGAACGTGTCGGCGCTGATATCGTTCGCGTCTCTGTACCGACGATGGACGCGGCAGAAGCGTTCAAGCTCATCAAGCAGCAGGTTAACGTGCCGCTGGTAGCCGACATCCACTTCGACTATCGCATTGCGCTGAAAGTAGCGGAATACGGTGTTGACTGTCTGCGCATTAACCCTGGCAATATCGGTAATGAAGAACGCATTCGCATGGTGGTTGACTGTGCGCGCGATAAAAACATTCCGATTCGTATTGGTGTTAACGCCGGATCGCTGGAAAAAGATCTGCAAGAAAAGTATGGCGAACCGACGCCGCAGGCGCTGCTGGAATCTGCCATGCGCCATGTTGATCATCTCGATCGTCTGAACTTTGATCAATTCAAGGTCAGCGTGAAAGCGTCTGACGTTTTCCTCGCCGTTGAGTCTTATCGTCTGCTGGCAAAACAGATCGATCAGCCGCTGCACCTGGGGATCACCGAAGCCGGTGGCGCACGCAGCGGGGCGGTGAAATC
The DNA here is from genome assembly GCF_916618735.1 of Escherichia sp. Marseille-Q3837. NCBI lineage: Bacteria > Pseudomonadati > Pseudomonadota > Gammaproteobacteria > Enterobacterales > Enterobacteriaceae > Escherichia > Escherichia sp. Marseille-Q3837. The sequence continues at coordinate 2,208,220 of NZ_CAKAKC010000001.1, forward strand.
GGCTATTGGTTTAGGTCTGCTGTTGTCGGAAGGTATTGGCGACACACTGCGCGTCTCGCTGGCGGCTGATCCGGTCGAAGAGATCAAAGTCGGTTTTGATATTTTGAAATCGCTGCGCATCCGTTCGCGCGGCATCAACTTCATCGCCTGCCCGACCTGCTCGCGTCAGGAATTTGACGTTATCGGTACGGTTAACGCGCTGGAGCAACGTCTGGAAGATATCATTACCCCGATGGACGTTTCGATTATTGGCTGCGTGGTGAATGGCCCGGGCGAGGCGCTGGTTTCTACGCTTGGCGTTACGGGCGGCAACAAGAAAAGCGGCCTCTATGAAGATGGCGTGCGCAAAGACCGTCTGGACAACAACGACATGATCGACCAGCTGGAAGCACGCATTCGTGCGAAAGCCAGCCAACTGGACGAAGCGCGTCGAATTGACGTTCAGCAGGTTGAAAAATAATAACGTGATGGGAAGCGCCTCGCTTCCCGTGTATGATTGAACCCGCATGGCTCCCGAAACATTGAGGGAAGCGTTGAGGGTTCATTTTTATATTCAGAAAGAGAATAAACGTGGCAAAAAACATTCAAGCCATTCGCGGCATGAACGATTACCTGCCTGGCGAAACGGCCATCTGGCAGCGCATTGAAGGCACACTGAAAAACGTGCTCGGCAGCTACGGTTACAGTGAAATCCGCTTGCCGATTGTAGAGCAGACCCCGCTATTCAAACGTGCGATTGGTGAAGTCACCGACGTGGTTGAAAAAGAGATGTACACCTTTGAGGATCGCAATGGCGACAGCCTGACTTTGCGCCCTGAAGGGACGGCGGGCTGTGTACGCGCCGGCATCGAGCATGGTCTTCTGTACAATCAGGAACAGCGTCTGTGGTATATCGGGCCGATGTTCCGTCACGAGCGTCCGCAGAAAGGGCGTTATCGTCAGTTCCATCAGTTGGGGTGCGAAGTTTTCGGTCTGCAAGGCCCCGATATCGACGCCGAACTGATTATGCTCACTGCCCGCTGGTGGCGCGCGCTGGGTATCTCCGAACACGTAACTCTTGAGCTGAACTCTATCGGTTCGCTGGAAGCACGTGCCAATTACCGCGATGCGCTGGTTGCGTTCCTTGAACAGCATAAAGAAAAACTGGACGAAGACTGCAAACGTCGCATGTATACCAACCCGCTGCGTGTGCTGGATTCTAAAAATCCGGAAGTGCAGGCGCTTCTCAACGACGCTCCGGCGTTGGGCGATTATCTGGATGAGGAGTCTCGCGAGCATTTTGACGGTTTGTGCAAACTGCTTGAGAGCGCAGGTATTGCCTATACCGTAAACCAGCGTCTGGTGCGTGGTCTGGATTACTACAATCGTACCGTTTTCGAATGGGTCACTAACAGCCTCGGTTCCCAGGGCACCGTGTGCGCAGGCGGTCGTTATGACGGTCTTGTGGAACAACTGGGCGGTCGCGCCACACCGGCAGTCGGTTTTGCGATGGGCCTGGAACGTTTGGTGTTGTTAGTTCAGGCAGTTAATCCGGAATTTAAAGCCGATCCTGTTGTCGATATATACCTGGTGGCTTCGGGTACTGATACACAATCTGCGGCTATGGCATTAGCAGAGCGTCTGCGTGATGAATTACCGGGCGTGAAACTGATGACCAACCACGGCGGCGGCAACTTTAAGAAACAGTTTGCCCGCGCTGATAAATGGGGTGCCCGCGTTGCTGTGGTGCTGGGTGAGTCCGAAGTGGCTAATGGTACGGCAGTAGTGAAGGATTTGCGCTCTGGTGAGCAAACGGCAGTTGCGCAGGATAGCGTAGCCGCGCATTTGCACACGTTACTGGGTTAAGGAAGGAGAAGGACAGCGTGGAAATTTACGAGAACGAAAACGACCAGGTTGAAGCGGTTAAACGCTTTTTTGCTGAAAATGGCAAGGCACTGGCTGTTGGGGTGATTTTAGGCGTTGGCGCACTGATTGGCTGGCGCTACTGGAACAGCCATCAGGTTGAGTCTGCACGCTCCGCTTCTCTTGCCTATCAAAATGCGGTTACCGCAGTTAGCGAAGGCAAACCTGACAGCATCCCGGCGGCGGAAAAATTCGCTGCTGAAAATAAAAATACTTACGGCGCGCTGGCTTCTTTGGAACTTGCGCAGCAATTTGTTGACAAAAATGAACTAGAGAAAGCCGCCGCTCAATTGCAACAAGGGTTGGCGGACACGAGCGATGAAAATCTCAAAGCCGTGATAAATCTGCGTCTTGCCCGAGTTCAGGTGCAGCTCAAGCAGACTGATGCCGCGCTGAAAACCCTCGATACCATTAAAGGTGAAGGTTGGGCTGCTATTGTTGCCGACTTGCGTGGTGAAGCATTACTGAGCAAAGGTGATAAGCAAGGTGCGCGTAGTGCGTGGGAAGCAGGCGTGAAAAGCGATGTGACCCCGGCACTGAGTGAAATGATGCAGATGAAAATTAATAATTTGTCCATCTGAGAGGGACCCGATGCAATTGCGTAAATTACTGCTGCCAGGAGTGCTTTCCGTTACCCTTTTAAGCGGCTGTTCGCTGTTTAACAGTGAAGAAGATGTGGTCAAGATGTCCCCATTGCCGACCGTTGAAAACCAGTTTACGCCGACCACGGCGTGGAGCACTTCCGTTGGTAGCGGCATTGGTAACTTCTACTCTAATCTTCATCCGGCACTGGCGGATAACGTTGTCTATGCAGCCGATCGCGCTGGTTTGGTAAAGGCGATGAATGCGGATGACGGTAAAGAAATCTGGTCTGTCAGCCTGGCTGAAAAAGATGGCTGGTTATCTAAAGAGCCGGCATTACTTTCCGGCGGCGTGACCGTCGCAGGTGGTCATGTCTATATTGGCAGCGAAAAAGCGCAGGTTTACGCGCTGAACACCAGCGATGGTACTGTGGCATGGCAAACCAAAGTAGCGGGTGAAGCACTTTCTCGCCCGGTGGTCAGCGATGGTCTGGTGTTGATTCACACCAGCAACGGCCAGTTGCAGGCGCTGAACGAAGCTGATGGCGCTGTTAAATGGACCGTTAACCTTGATATGCCTTCGCTCTCTCTGCGTGGCGAGTCTGCGCCAGCAACCGCATTTGGTGCGGCAGTCGTTGGTGGCGATAATGGTCGCGTCAGTGCTGTGTTGATGCAGCAGGGACAGATGATTTGGCAACAGCGTATCTCCCAGGCGACGGGTTCTACCGAAATTGACCGTCTGAGCGATGTTGATACTACGCCTGTAGTTGTGAACGGTGTTGTTTTCGCGCTGGCCTATAATGGTAACCTGACGGCGCTTGATTTGCGCAGTGGTCAGATTATGTGGAAACGCGAACTGGGCTCGGTGAATGATTTCATCGTTGACGGTAACCGTATCTATCTGGTTGATCAAAATGACCGGGTAATGGCGTTGACCATCGATGGTGGCGTGACGCTGTGGACACAAAGCGATCTGCTGCACCGCCTGCTGACTTCCCCGGTGTTGTATAATGGCAACCTGGTGGTGGGTGATAGCGAAGGTTATCTGCACTGGATTAATGTGGAAGATGGACGTTTCGTTGCCCAACAAAAAGTTGATAGCTCTGGTTTCCAGACTGACCCGGTTGCCGCTGATGGCAAACTGCTGATCCAGGCAAAAGACGGAACCGTGTACTCCATTACACGTTAATCGTCTCTGTCGTTCACTTTGAAAACGGCTCCTGGACAGGAGCCGTTTTCCTGTTTTTAACAACGACGCGAAAATAGCGTGCGTTGTCTGATGATTTATAAAAATGAGGCTTTAAACATGGTACCTGTGGTCGCGCTTGTCGGGCGCCCTAACGTAGGAAAATCCACGTTATTTAACCGTCTAACTCGCACCCGAGATGCGCTGGTTGCGGATTTCCCGGGTCTGACTCGTGACCGTAAGTACGGTCGTGCAGAAATTGAAGGCCGCGAGTTTATCTGTATTGATACCGGCGGGATTGACGGTACAGAAGACGGTGTAGAAACCCGCATGGCGGAACAATCGCTGCTGGCGATTGAAGAGGCGGACGTCGTACTGTTTATGGTCGATGCGCGCGCGGGTCTGATGCCTGCGGATGAAGCCATTGCCAAACATTTGCGTTCCCGTGAAAAGCCAACCTTCCTGGTGGCGAACAAAACCGATGGACTGGACCCGGATCAAGCAATTGTTGATTTTTATTCACTTGGTTTAGGTGAAATTTACCCAATTGCCGCTTCGCATGGTCGTGGCGTATTAAGTCTGCTGGAGCACGTGCTGCTGCCGTGGATGGAAGATCTCGCACCGCAAGAAGAAGTCGACGAAGACGCTGAATACTGGGCGCAATTTGAAGCGGAAGAGAACGGTGAAGAAGAAGAGGAAGACGACTTCGACCCGCAAAGTCTGCCGATCAAACTGGCGATTGTGGGTCGTCCAAACGTCGGTAAGTCTACACTCACTAACCGTATCCTGGGTGAAGAGCGCGTCGTGGTTTACGACATGCCAGGCACGACGCGTGACAGTATCTACATTCCGATGGAACGTGACGGACGTGAGTATGTACTCATTGATACTGCGGGCGTGCGTAAACGCGGAAAAATTACTGATGCGGTAGAGAAGTTCTCGGTAATCAAAACATTGCAGGCGATTGAAGATGCCAACGTTGTGATGTTGGTGATTGACGCACGCGAAGGTATTTCCGATCAGGATCTCTCCCTGCTTGGTTTTATTCTCAATAGCGGGCGCTCACTTGTGATTGTGGTGAACAAGTGGGACGGCCTGAGCCAGGAAGTGAAAGAGCAGGTGAAAGAGACGCTGGACTTCCGTCTGGGCTTTATCGACTTCGCCCGTGTGCATTTTATTTCTGCATTGCACGGTAGCGGTGTTGGTAACCTGTTTGAATCAGTACGTGAAGCGTATGACAGCTCCACCCGTCGTGTGGGGACCTCTATGCTGACGCGCATCATGACGATGGCTGTTGAAGATCACCAACCGCCGCTGGTTCGCGGGCGTCGTGTGAAACTGAAATATGCCCACGCCGGTGGTTACAACCCGCCGATTGTGGTGATTCACGGCAACCAGGTGAAAGACCTGCCTGACTCGTACAAACGTTACCTGATGAACTACTTCCGCAAATCTCTGGACGTGATGGGTACGCCGATTCGTATTCAGTTCAAAGAAGGGGAAAACCCGTATGCGAACAAGCGTAACACTCTGACGCCGACCCAGATGCGTAAACGTAAGCGTCTGATGAAGCACATTAAGAAAAGTAAGTAATTACTTATTGGGTTTCTCTTGCCATCCAGGAAGAGAAACCCAACCAATCGCGAGGAACAAATATGGAACTCAACTGCCCTGTCTGCCAAAACCCTCTCGAACGCAATGGCGAGACGGCTCACTGCACAACTTGCGATAAAGATTTCACTGTTCAGGCGCTTTGCCCTGACTGTCATCAGCCGTTACAGGTATTAAAAGCCTGTGGCGCGGTGGATTATTTCTGCCAGAATGGACACGGTTTAATTTCTAAAAAGCGCGTTAAATTTACCACTGCTTAATATCACGGGAATATATATTTTTCTTTTATATATTCCTGGTATAAATATAATGAGCCAATTTCTATTAGCTTAACACGTAATTAGAGTGAACAAACTCCCATTGTTATAACTTTAAGAATATATTTAGCATTTCTGGTGTGTAATATCTGAACTATCTGGAATACAATGCCGAAGCTGATTTCAGATTATAAAATCGTTACAGGGAAAAGGCATGTTGCGATGGATACGCTATTTTATGCTAATTTTTATCTCTGGTGCTGCTTATGCGACACCAGAGATAAATGTTAAGCAAAGTGACTCTTCATTACCGGATTTGGGAAGCGAAGCTGCCTTACAAGAAGAACAAAATAATAAAGGTAAATCCTTGAAAGAGCGTGGTGTCAACTACGTCGCCGAATCCGCCCAGCAGGGATTTGAGAACCTGACCCCAGAAGCTCTGGAATCTCAAGCAAGAAGCTATCTGCAAGGGCAAATCACCTCATCTGCACAGTCTTATATCGAAGGTGCGCTTTCTCCATACGGTAAAGTCCGTTCGAATCTTTCTATCGGTCATGATGGCTCGCTGGACGGCAGTTCAATCGACTATTTTGTTCCTTTATATGATTCTCAAAAAAGTGTTTATTTCAGCCAGTTATCCGCTCAACGTAAAGAGGAACGCACGATAGGTAATATTGGCTTCGGCGTTAGACATAATTTAGATAAATGGTTATTGGGTGGAAATATATTTTATGATTATGATTTCACTCGTGGACATCGCCGTTTAGGGTTAGGGACTGAAGCCTGGACGGATTATTTAAAACTTTCTGGTAACTATTATCATCCACTTTCTGACTGGAAAGATTCAAAAGATTTCGACTTCTATTTAGAACGACCTGCGCGTGGTTGGGATGTTCGTGCGGAAGCCTGGCTACCTTCTTATCCACAGTTGGGGGGCAAAGTTGTTTTCGAGCAATATTATGGTGACGAAGTTGCGTTGTTCGGCACCGATAATTTAGAAAAAGATCCCTATGCAGTGACGCTCGGCGTGAACTATCAACCAGTTCCGTTATTGACAGTCGGGGCGGACTATAAAGCAGGCACTGGAGATAACAGTGATCTTAGTGTTAACGCCACGATTAATTATCAGTTCGGTGTTCCGCTAAAAGATCAACTGAATAGCGATAACGTCAAAGTCGCTCACTCGCTGATGGGGAGCCGCCATGACTTCGTCGAACGTAATAACTTTATCGTGCTGGAATACAAAGAAAAAGACCCACTTGATGTCACCTTGTGGCTTAAAGCGGACGCCACCAATGAGCACCCGGAATGTGTGATTAAAGACACGCCAGAAGAAGCGGTTGGACTGGAAAAATGTAAATGGACCATCAACGCGCTGATCAACCATCATTACAAAATTATTTCCGCCTCGTGGCAGGCGAAAAATAACGCTGCCCGCACGCTGGTCATGCCTGTTGTTAAAGCGAATACCATCACTGAAGGTAACAACAACCACTGGAATCTGGTGCTGCCCGCCTGGCAGTACAGTTCCGATAAAGCAGAGCAGGAAAAGTTGAATACCTGGCGGGTACGGTTGGCGCTGGAGGATGAAAAGGGTAATCGGCAGAATTCCGGTGTGGTGGAAATCACCGTGCAGCAAGACCGTAAAATTGAGCTGATCGTCAACAATATTGCGGATGTACCTGAAGAGAACAATCACAGCCACGAAGCCAGCGCCCAGGCAGACGGCGTTGATGGCGTGGTGATGGATCTCGACGTCACTGACAGCTTCGGTGATGACACTGACCGCAACGGCAATACACTGCCAGAAGATAACCTTTCCCCGCAGCTTTACGATGCGCAGGATAAAAAAGTCACGCTCACCAATAAACCTTGTTCAACCGAGAATCCCTGCGTCTTTATCGCCAAACAAGATAAAGAAAAAGGAACCGTCACACTCTCCAGTACGTTACCCGGCACTTTCCGTTGGAAAGCAAAAGCTGCTCCGTATGACGACAGCAACTATGTGGATGTGACATTCCTTGGTGCGGGAGGGAATGATGTTAATGCGTTTATCTACCGTGTATCTGCGACTAATCCCGTCAATCTTATCGACAATGAGAAAGAGCATTTGCCTGTGGATAACGCCTACCGCTTTGTTTTGTGGCGCGATGCCAACAAAGATGGCGTTTTCCAGCAGTCGGAAAAACTGACGGAAGAGGAAATGACGCAATACGACTACCAGTGGGAATTTACCGGGCAAAGCGTTAACGGCTACACCGGTGCCCAAACAAATACCAGCAATGAAGATATTGTCATCCCTGCCACTAACGAAGAAGCCGTGCAGAAATTTGGTGCCCAAAAACAAGATGGCGTGCAGGGGTATGGATTACGTGTGGTTTACAGCAAGCACTAGATCGGCGTAATGCTCGATCGGCCAGTCACTGGATATTAATCAAGGAGAGAGTTGAATGAAACATTATTTAAAGCGACCGATGACCAAAGTTGCGCTGGCGCTGGCTTTAGCAGGGTACTGCGCAGTGCCAGCAGCCATGGCAGAAGGGCAGGGTAATCTAAGAGCTGGTCAGTGGCAATCAGAGACGCAATCAACCGGAACGATTCAGGGTACAGTGCCGTGGATAACTCGTAGCGCGACAGAAACGAGCGATGCTGATAAATCTCATGTGACTATTACTATTGATCGCGGTGCGCGAACTGCTTCAACGGATGGCGAAAAGCAATTTCATGTTGGCGATAAGTTAACGGCAAACTGGGCCATTGGCGATACCCAGGGCGATCTTGATGACAACAACACAGCGACAAAAGCCACGCTGCAATGGATGAGCTACAAAGATCAAGCGGGTGGTGACCCAAGAGAGATTGGTACAGTTGGCAGTGACACTTACACCATCGCTGCAGCAGATGCGGATCGATACATCGGCTTGAAGATCACACCAACCACCACAACCGGTGACCCTAACGTCGCAGAACAGTTGGTGATGCTTGACCTCTCGACAAATGCTGGTGGTGGTTCTGACAGCGATGATATTCCTGAAGGTCCGGTGTTTGATGATGCGGTTAAAGTGGTCATTCATGAACAGGGCGTTAATACCAACCTGCTGGGCAAAGCAACCAAACTCAAAACCAATACCACCTATCAGGTCATGCTGTGGAAAGATGGAAACAGCAATGGAACCTATGATACGGGTGAAGAAGTTACCAACCAGTACAACTACCGCTGGCGCTTTACAGGCACCAGTTTGCAGTTGGGTACTAACGGCGGGATTGTCAACCCGAGCCACAACAACAACGACCTGGTCATCCCGGTTACCAACGCCGAAGCGAAGACCTCTTTCGACTATTCCGAAGGCGGCCTCACTATTGGCGCAGACGGTGTTCAGGGCTACGGTTTGTCTATCGACTACCAGAGAAAATAATCTTTACCGGCACCATTCCCGTATGGGAATGGTGCTTTTCCGCACACTTTGCTTAGCCAACGTTAAGCAAAGTGGGTTGAGGTAAGAAAGTAACGTTAACGGGCAGGTTTCACTCATGGACGGGAAATTGAAACGCGTAAAAATGGTGATGGCATGTTTAATGCTTACTCTGGCTACGCCAGCAGTAGCAGCATTGAAAGGGAGCCAGTGGCAACATACCGCCGTTTCAACGGATGCCATAAATGGCACCCCTCCCATAGCAGACAGCGCCAGCGTGCCCGTTTATCAGGGCAGCGTCCAGCTTGATCCCGCCAAAGAGCACAATGTCGCCAGTACGGCCACGCCGGGGAACTTCAGCGTGGATGCCAGCGCAACCAGTATGATTTTAATTAACCCGGGCGATACCGAAGGTGACATGTTCAGCACTCCGCCGCTGCTGCGCTGGCAAAACCAAACGCTACCTGACGTTTCGCTGGTATGGGCGGAGGCTGCCACGTCTAATGTGCCGCTCGACCCGCAGCCTCGCGCCGATCGCTCCTTCTGCGCGCAAAACCTGGCGGGGCATAAGCTGGTAGTCATTCCACAGTTTGACCCTAAAGAAACGCTTCCGACGCTGAATCTTTTTACCCTGACCGGCGTGCCAAATCAGGGTTCGGTGTTGTTGAACGAAAAGCAGGTGACGCTCAATATTGCCGCAGCCCAGGGGGATTTAGTGAGTGCAAGCGTCAGTGGTTATGACGATACGCTAAAGGCAGCAAAAACCACCGTCGGCAGTACGATAACCTTAACGGTGACCACCAAAAACTGCGAGGGTAACCCAACAGGAAATCTTCCCTTTGTTATCAAACGGAAAGACGCAAGGAATCGCCAGGATGTTGTCAATAACACCAGCCCGGTGAGCATCGATAGCACGGAACTTACCACGACCACAACAGAGTATCACGGCACAACCGATGCCAACGGCACCGCGACCGTCACCGTCACGCAGCCTGCCGGACCAGGCGTAAAAACTCCGCTGGTTGTCAGTCTGCCAGGCATTACACAAACCAGCGAAACGGCAGTGATTTTTACCGTTCTGACCAGCCCGGACGTTGCGGTCGCCAGTATGTGGGGTCACATGCCGGATACGCTGAAAGCGCAGCAGTACACCTTCAGCCGACCAAAACTGGCGGCGGAAGTCAGCAATGAGGATGGCACCGCAGACGATCACAATGAAACCTGGTCCACGTTTGTCTGGAGTGGGGCTGATAACCACTGTGACATTTTGCCGGGTATGCGTCAGTTCGGCGCGTTGGCAACGGTCATTCCCACCTCGATTCAGGAAGTGGCGGGATGGCCAATGCAGGGAAACTATTACTGGTCTTCGCTGGCGGGGGCAAGTGGAATGCACCACGCGGCTGACGTTTCTAACCGTAGCGAGGCGCAAAAACCAGATGCGACGAAATTCCTGGTCAGTTGTGTCGATAAAGAAGCTCCGGACGTCGAACCGAAAATTGTTCTCACGCCCGCGAGTTTTAATGATACGGCGCAGGCGATGAAAGCGAAGGTTGGGGAAGACGCCATCATGCGTCTGACTATTACTGACAACAAAAATAACGATCAGCCGTTAGCGTATTACTATTTCTCTTTGCATCTGGACGACGGCGTTAACCGTAAAAATCAATCCAATCCCACCTGGGAGACGCACCCGGTTCAAATCAGTGGTGGCACCAACCTACAACAGGTAGATGCGCATAATTACGAAGGGATTACTGACGCTAATGGCCAGGCCACGCTGACGTTAAGTCAGCCAGACGGCGTTGGTGTGAAAACACACATCACGGCGGCGATGCGTAGTAACTATAACGCATCGGATGCCAAAGACGTCATCTTCACCGTGGTCACCAGCCCGGACAGCGAATATGCCCGCATGTGGGGCCATATGGGCAGTGGGATTATGGCGGAGGGGAATCTCTATAAACGCCCACGCCTGGCGGATGAAACGACGCATGAAGTAGGGATGATGCGTGAAAATAATGAAGACTGGGCATTGTTTGACCAGAATACCAGTATGCAGGCGGAATGCGGTGTGGGGCATATTCCCCCGCAAAGTTCTCTGGAGATTTTATTTGCGGGTCATCAGGGAAATACGATAGGCACTGAACATGGCTGGCCGACGGCAAACTATGATTATCTTACCGCCGCCCAGCAAGCCGAATTGCATTCGTCTGTAGACCTGGGAACGGGGGGAGTGGATACCTATTCCGGTTTTAAACCCAACTATCTCTCCTGTTCTGCCAACGAACTGATTGCGCGGGTGGTGGTGGAAACCGATAAAGATGTTTCACCCACCTCTAAACAGGCAAGAGCAAAAGTCGGCGAAAAAATCACCATGACGGTGCGTACAGTCAATGGTCAAAATAATGCGCCCATTCCTTATGCTGACTTTACTATCACGAAAGATATCAGCCTTGATAGAGAAGGAAAGGCAACCGACTATAGCGATTCCAGCAATGGTGCGATAACCCTGAACGGCACGCAATATGGCACCTCACAGCCTTCGATGGTCTACTCTGGCACCACGGACGCGCAGGGCATGGCGACCGTCGTTATCGAGCAGCCGCAGGGGGTAGGTTTAAGAACCAAACTTATCGTCACACCGACCAATTCCGTGCTGCCGAACACAATCAACTACTACGTGATCTTTACCGTTCCCACCAGCCCGGATGTGACCGGTGCGAAAATGTGGGGTCACATGGATAACACCATCACCGTTGGGTCGCTAACCTTTGAACGCCCAAAACTGATTAATGAAGTCAGTGGTGAAACCAGTCAACTGGCTGAAAATAACGAAACCTGGGTACGCGTGGCGCAGGCGGATATTGAAAATACGGCGGCGGGCGGTTGCGGAGTCAATAAAGTGCCGCGCAAAGAACAGCTAAATATGCTTTATGCCGCCAACGACAATAATACTATCCAGACGGTTCACGGTTGGCCAACCCAGCGTGAAGAGTACTGGAGCAGCACACCTGTCGATAAAGTGCCGCATCTGGCGGCGGTCTGGTTGAATAACGGCAGTATAGAGAGTGCGAATACCACGCCAACGTATATGACGTGTTTAGCTACCGCTAATCCGCCTGCAAGTATCATCATGCTTGAAGTTGTGAACCAGGCGCAGTGGAACAGTTCGCTTAACGCAGCGAAGCTGAAAAAGGGCGAGACGTTGCAGGTGAAAGTGACGGTAAAAGATGCTGCCGGTAACCCGATGGCAGATATGCCGTTTACCCTGAAACGCGGTGATGGCTATACCCGCCCAGGTGAGCGTCATACGGCAGGCAGCAGCGATGGGGTTGTCTCATCGGTGGTGGTTGATGCTGGTCTGCCAGATGAAATGGCGCTCAATGATACCGCTACGGCGTATGCCGCCCTGACAGGTAGCGATGGCAGTAAAATACTCAACATTACGCGCCCGGATACCTATGGCACGAAAACGGCACTCACCGCTGGGCTCTATTCCGATCCAACAAAAAATGCATCGATGGATACCATTTTCACCGTCGTCACCAGCCCGGATAGTGCAAAAGCAAAAATGTGGGGGCACATGCCGGAAACGCTAACGGCAGGTGGTCTGACGTTTAAGCGCCCGATCCTGTTTTCAGAGTTGACCGGTAGCCCCGGCAATAAACGCAAGGGGCCGGAAGAAGATAACGAAATCTGGGCGCTGTTTACAGAAGCGCAGGCAGCGAAGAACAGTAATGGCGGCTGTGGTACGGATTATGTCCCCTCCATGAACTCGCTGGTCGCGCTCTCTGGCGCCTGGCACGGGCACTCGGTTGACGGCTGGCCGATACTGAAATCCTATGACTCCAGTACGCCGGACCAGAACAGTATTGACGATCGTAAATACAAAGGCGTGCAGCTTAACGGCGGCACCAGCAGTAGTCTGGCGGCAACGGACAACGGGTATTTGACCTGTCAGACAACGGCAAACCCGTCGGTTAGCACCATTGAGTTGAGGTCAGCCCAGGCGGCTAAATATGATGGTAACGATGCGGTAAAAGTCAGAACAGATTACAACAAAGTCGGGGATCAAATCACTATGGTAGTGACGACCCGAGATGCGCAGGGTAACCCGCTGGGCTATGTACCGTTTACGCTGAATCATGGTATCACACTGCCACGTAACCCGAATTCGATTAGCATAGATAACCAGTCACGGTTGTTACATGTAGGGGACAGCTACAGTAACAGTAGCGACTACCTTGATGATGGCAATAAATATTACAGCGTGACTGGGGCTGATGGTACGACGACATTTACGCTATATCAGCCCAATAATGGGAAGGGGACGCGTATTCCACTGACGGCGGAAATCGATGACGGTAGCGCAATAACGTCGAATACCCTGAGTGCTATTTTCACTGCCATCACCAGCCCGGATACGCCAAAAGCGAATTTCTGGGGGCATATGCCGGAAACCTTAACAGCACATAACGGCAAGGTATTTAAACGTCCATTGTTAAAAGTGGAGGCAGGTTCTTCAAACGGGCTTATTGTCAACAATGAGAACTGGCAGCGACTGACTATCGCTAATGCGCTGAGTGGTATGCAGGGAGGTTGTAAAGATAAACTGCCGTCTATTAACGATTTGCAATCGTTATATGAAGCGTATCCTTCGGGAATCATTGAAACGGCACAGGGCTGGCCGCTGGATAAGTCAACATTGCCAAGACCGTACTTCTGGTCGCGAAGCGTAGTCACCAGTCCAGGCACAGCGAAGATCAGTTATCAGTACATTAATCTCAAATCGGGAACGACTGGGCAGGCAGCTTCAGATGCTACAGATCTCAACTTCCAGACCTGCCTGGAGAGTGCGGAGTCGGTAGGCAAAATTACCCTGACCACGGCGGCGGAAAACTGGGATAGTTCGTTGCCGGCCGGAAAAGCGCATAAAGGCTCACCGCTGCCGCTGACGATTACGGTGACCCGACCAGATGGCTCTCCTGCGGCATTTGAGTCGGTGGGGATTTTGCGTGCCGCCAGTTACAATCGTGCGGGCACATCGCTCAGCGAAACGGTAACGACGGATGATTTGGTGGCCGATACGTTCAACCCAGCACAAACCATACAAAGCGCCAGCATGAATGGTCGGAGTAATACCAGTTATCTGGTTATTCAGACCGATGCTCAGGGTAAAGCGACGCTGAATCTTCACCAGGATAGCTCGACCGGTCTTAGAACACCGATAACCGCATCAGCACTTGGCAGTAGCCCTATGCTAACCGACTCGCTGGACGCAATTTTCACGGTTCTCACCAGCCCGGACGTTAGAGTAGCCAACATGTGGGGGCATATGGCGGAAACGGTGACGGCGGCAGATGGCACCGTTTTTGTGCGGCCTAAAATAAAGGCTGAGTTAACGAACACCTCAGGCGTTCACGTTAAGGATTTAAATAGTGAAAGTTGGCTTGTGCCTACTGTTCAGGAAAGGGAACGTAGCGGCACGGCGGCGTGTGAGGCCGCGCGCTGGCCGACCAACGAGCAACTTATATCGCTGTATAACCGTCATCCCAATGGAACATTGATGGCTGATACCGGCTGGCCGGTGGAGTCATCGGGGTATGCCTGGTGGGCAGTGGACTCGACGTGTGATACCAGCGGAGCCAACAGATGCGCGACTGTCGATTTGTATAATGGTCAGGCTGAGGCGGCGAGCAGAAGCCGCGCATTGCAGGCCTGCTTGCTGAACCCTAACGTTTCGGTGTCTACCGTAACGCTCACCTCAACGGTATTTGACGCTACCACTCAGGCTGCGAAGGTGAAGAAAGGGGAATCTATGCCGGTGACGGTCACAGTGAAAGACAGCGCCGGGAAACCGGTGCCGAACGTGGCCTTTACACTGACGCGCGGTGATGCCGTGCCACGCAACCCAGGGGCGACTTTGTATGGCGACGTGGCGGCGATGGATGACCTGCGCGTTCAGCCGTCCACTGGCGCGATGGTCACGTTATCCGATAGCGGTAATACACTTCAGGGAACCACCGGTTCTGACGGTACGGCGACGTTTATGATTAAACAGGATAATACGCCTGGATATAAAACGCCGCTGACGGTGACACTGACCGATAACACCAGCATCACCGCGACGATGGATGCCATTTTCACAGTAGTGACCAGCCCGAACGTGGCAAGTGCCTACTTCTGGGGGCATATGAGCGACACCGAGACGGTAAGCGGCAAAACATTGCACCGTCCGTTGCTGAAGTCAGAACTGCCGTCGAATGCTGTCGCAGCGGTAACGCCGGTCGTCAATAATGAAATCTGGGCGCTGGCGCATACGGTTGACAGCAGTAAATGGGATCTGGCGAAACAGTGCGGCAGACTGGGGAATGCACCGGAATACAGCGAACTGCAAACGCTGCATTCCAGCTTTAGCGCGTTGGGATGGCCGTCATCGCCCAGCTTCCCGTATTTATCGCAAAGCCGCTCTGGCAGCCTCTATTGCGGTATCATTGAACCTGCGGGCTCATTGGACTGTGCAATCTCCCCGGCGACGACATCAGGGTTTGCCACCTGCTTCCAGTAACACTTACGCCGCATCCGGCATGAGCGAGAGCCTGTGCCGGATGCGATGCTTGGCGCATCTTATCCGGCCTACGGATTAGCCGCTTTCTTACGCGGTTTACGCGTTTTTGTTACAGCACTGACTTCGCTAATCACCACGCCATCACCTAACCGCGTGGTCAACGTATCGCCCGTTTTCACCTGCTTAACTTGCTTCAGCACTGTCCCATCGGCGGCGCTGGTGACGCTATAGCCACGCGCCAGCGTGGATAGTGGACTCACGGCTTCCAGATGTGTCACTGCATTACCAAAGCGTTCACGCGTGGCACTAAGCTGTGCTCGCAGAGTTTCTGCCAGGCGATATTCCAGTTGTTGAATGCGAGTCTGCGCGCGATGAATGCGTGGTTGAGGATTTTGCTGATTCAGACGCTGTTCAAGCCGTTGCTGTTGCTGCACGACTCGTTTGAGTTGATTTTCCAGTGCATAGCTCATCTGCTTTTGCAGCCGCTCCAGCATGGTTTGCTGGCGCGCCAGACGTAACTGCGGATGTTGCTGCTGTAAACGATGGTGGATCTGCGTAAAGCGCCTGGTACGGTTGGCGAGATAATAATCCATCGCCATTTCCAGCCGCTGGCGGGAAGATTGCACCTGGCGCAGTAACTCCTGCTGATTGCGGCTCACCACTTCGGCGGCGGCAGAGGGGGTTGGTGCGCGTAGGTCGGCAACAAAGTCGGCGATAGTCACATCGGTTTCATGACCGACGGCGCTGACAATCGGAATACGGCTGGCAAAAATCGCCCTCGCCACGCGCTCGTCGTTAAAACTCCACAAATCTTCCAGCGAACCGCCGCCGCGACCGACGATCAAGACGTCGCATTCGTTGCGCAGGTTCGCCAGTTCAATTGCGCGAACGATTTGCCCCGGCGCATCATCGCCCTGTACGGCGGTAGGGTAAATAATCACCGGCAGAGAAGGATCTCGACGTTTTAACACATGCAAAATATCGTGCAGCGCCGCGCCGGTTTTGGATGTAATCACACCGACACAGTGCGCGGGGGAGGGGAGAGGTTTTTTTAGTTGCTGATCGAACAAACCTTCAGCCTGCAACTTCGCTTTTAGCTGTTCGTATTTCTGTTGCAACAAGCCTTCACCGGCTGGCTGCATACTCTCGACGATAATCTGATAATCACCGCGCGGCTCATACAGCGTAATGTTGGCGCGAACCAGAACCTGTTGCCCGTGCTGTGGGCGAAAGGTAACCCGGCGGTTGCTGTTGCGGAACATCGCGCAGCGAACCTGGGCGGTATCGTCTTTGAGCGTAAAGTACCAGTGACCGGAGGCCGGTTGTGTGAAGTTCGAGATTTCACCGCTGATCCACACCTGTCCCATCTCCTGCTCAAGCAGCAGACGAACCGTTTGATTCAGGCGGCTAACGGTAAAAATTGCAGGGGATTGAGACGGTAACATGTGAGCGAGATCAAATTCTAAATCAGCAAGTTATTCAATCGATAGTAACCCGCCTTCTGGGGATAGCAAGCATTATTTGCAAAAAGGGGTAGATGCAATCGGTTACGCTCTGTATAATGCCACGGCAATATTTATTAACCACTCTGGTCGAGATATTGCCCATGCTACGTATCGCTAAAGAAGCTCTCACATTTGACGACGTTCTCCTCGTTCCTGCTCATTCTACCGTTCTGCCGAATACTGCTGACCTCAGCACCCAGCTGACGAAAACTATTCGTCTGAATATCCCTATGCTCTCCGCAGCAATGGATACCGTAACGGAAGCGCGCCTGGCTATTGCTCTGGCTCAGGAAGGCGGTATCGGCTTTATCCACAAAAACATGTCTATTGCACGCCAGGCTGAAGAAGTTCGCCGTGTGAAAAAACACGAATCTGGCGTGGTGACTGACCCACAGACGGTTCTTCCAACCACGACGCTGCGCGAAGTGAAAGAACTGACTGAACGTAATGGCTTTGCGGGCTACCCGGTCGTTACTGAAGAAAACGAACTGGTCGGCATCATCACCGGTCGTGACGTGCGTTTTGTGACCGATCTGAACCAACCGGTTAGCGTTTACATGACGCCGAAAGAACGTCTGGTAACCGTGCGTGAAGGTGAAGCCCGCGAAGTTGTGCTGGCAAAAATGCACGAAAAACGCGTTGAGAAGGCGCTGGTGGTTGATGATGAATTCCACCTGATCGGCATGATCACCGTGAAAGACTTCCAGAAAGCGGAACGTAAACCGAACGCGTGTAAAGATGAACAAGGTCGTCTGCGTGTTGGCGCAGCGGTTGGCGCGGGTGCTGGAAACGAAGAGCGTGTTGATGCGCTGGTTGCCGCAGGTGTTGACGTTCTGCTGATCGACTCCTCTCACGGCCATTCTGAAGGCGTTCTGCAGCGTATCCGTGAAACCCGTGCTAAATATCCGGATCTGCAAATCATCGGCGGCAACGTGGCAACGGCTGCTGGTGCTCGCGCGCTGGCAGAAGCAGGTTGCAGCGCGGTTAAAGTCGGTATTGGTCCTGGCTCTATTTGTACGACTCGTATCGTTACTGGTGTAGGTGTTCCGCAGATCACTGCCGTTGCTGATGCAGTAGAAGCCCTGGAAGGCACCGGTATTCCGGTTATCGCTGATGGTGGTATTCGTTTCTCTGGCGATATTGCGAAAGCTATCGCTGCTGGTGCAAGCGCGGTGATGGTAGGTTCCATGCTGGCAGGTACTGAAGAATCTCCGGGTGAAATCGAACTCTACCAGGGGCGTTCTTACAAATCTTACCGTGGGATGGGCTCTCTGGGCGCAATGTCCAAAGGTTCTTCTGACCGTTATTTCCAGAGCGACAACGCCGCTGACAAACTGGTGCCGGAAGGTATCGAAGGTCGCGTTGCGTACAAAGGCCGCCTGAAAGAGATCATCCACCAGCAGATGGGCGGCCTGCGCTCCTGTATGGGGCTGACCGGCTGTGGTACTATCGACGAACTGCGTACTAAAGCGGAGTTTGTACGTATCAGCGGTGCGGGCATTCAGGAAAGCCACGTTCACGACGTGACCATCACCAAAGAGTCCCCGAACTACCGTCTGGGCTCCTGATTCTCTTCGCCCGACTTCATGTCGGGCGATTTATATTATCTGTTTCACTTGCCTCGGAATAAGCGTCAATGACGGAAAACATTCATAAGCATCGCATCCTCATTCTGGACTTCGGTTCTCAGTACACTCAACTGGTTGCGCGCCGCGTGCGTGAACTGGGTGTTTACTGCGAACTGTGGGCGTGGGATGTGACAGAAGCACAAATTCGTGACTTCAATCCAAGCGGCATTATTCTTTCCGGCGGCCCGGAAAGTACCACCGAAGAAAACAGCCCGCGTGCGCCGCAGTATGTCTTTGAAGCAGGCGTACCGGTATTTGGCGTTTGCTATGGTATGCAGACTATGGCGATGCAGTTAGGTGGTCATGTTGAAGCCTCTAACGAACGTGAATTTGGTTATGCGCAGGTTGAAGTACAAACTGATAGCGCGCTGATTCATGGTATCGAAGATGCATTAAGCGCAGATGGCAAACCGCTGCTTGACGTGTGGATGAGCCACGGTGATAAGGTAACTGCGATTCCTCAAGATTTCGTCACCGTAGCCAGCACCGAAAGCTGCCCGTTTGCCATTATGGCTAACGAAGAAAAACGCTTCTATGGTGTGCAGTTCCACCCGGAAGTGACTCACACCCGTCAGGGTATGCGTATGCTGGAGCGTTTTGTGCGTGATATCTGCCAGTGTGAAGCCCTGTGGACACCGGCGAAAATTATCGACGACGCGGTAGCCCGCATCCGCGAGCAGGTGGGTGACGATAAAGTGATCCTTGGCCTCTCTGGTGGCGTGGACTCTTCCGTTACTGCGATGCTGCTGCACCGTGCAATTGGTAAAAACCTGACCTGCGTATTTGTCGACAACGGCCTGCTGCGTCTCAACGAAGCAGAGCAGGTTCTGGATATGTTTGGCGATCGCTTCGGCCTGAACATTGTTCACGTTCCGGCAGAAGATCGCTTCCTGTCAGCACTGGCTGGCGAAAACGATCCGGAGGCAAAACGTAAAATCATCGGTCGTGTCTTTGTTGAAGTATTCGATGAAGAAGCCCTGAAACTGGAAGATGTGAAGTGGCTGGCGCAGGGAACTATCTATCCTGACGTTATTGAATCTGCCGCGTCTGCAACCGGTAAAGCGCACGTTATCAAATCTCACCACAACGTTGGCGGCCTGCCGAAAGAGATGAAGATGGGCCTGGTTGAACCGCTGAAAGAGCTGTTCAAAGACGAAGTGCGTAAGATTGGTCTGGAGCTGGGCCTGCCGTACGACATGCTGTACCGTCATCCGTTCCCGGGGCCGGGTCTCGGCGTTCGTGTTCTGGGCGAAGTGAAGAAAGAGTACTGCGACCTGCTGCGCCGTGCGGATGCCATCTTCATTGAAGAGCTGCGTAAAGCGGATCTGTACGACAAAGTCAGCCAGGCGTTCACTGTCTTCCTGCCAGTTCGTTCCGTTGGCGTAATGGGCGATGGTCGTAAGTATGATTGGGTTGTTTCTCTGCGTGCTGTCGAAACTATCGACTTTATGACCGCACACTGGGCGCACCTGCCGTACGATTTCCTCGGTCGTGTTTCCAATCGCATTATCAATGAAGTGAACGGTATTTCCCGCGTGGTGTATGACATCAGCGGCAAGCCGCCTGCGACTATTGAGTGGGAATGATTTGACCCTGCACTATGAATGAACAAAACCCTCTGTTACTACAGAGGGTTTTTTATCCTCAAGAATTATAGGCTTGAAGTTACTAACATCGATTAATTAAACCAACTGTCCGATTTATTCTCTTCTGCTTTACCTACGCTCTTCATTAAATCGCGACCGCCTTCAGTCATATTCCTGTTAGCATCAGCTTCTGATTGCACAACATCGGTTTGCGCGGCTTTGTGCTTCAGTTCCTGATCGATAAATTCGTTTTCTCGCTTAACGCGGGCTTCTTCTTTCGCCAGCGCCAGTTTTTGTTTCTGAATCTCTAAGCTGCGCAGCTCATCTTCATAACTTTGATCGCGCTTTTTGTCCGCAGTGGCTTCGGCGTCCAGTTTATCCTGACGAGCTTTCTTATTTGCCGCTGCCGTTGCCGCTCTTTTGTTAGCGGCGGCCTGGGCATTTGCACGCCGTTGCTTCTCTTGCTGGATTTCCCTGTTGCGCTCCGCTACCCATTCGTCATGCTGCCTTTGCTCTTCATTTTTACCTTGCTGTTCCGCTTCTGCGACAGCAGAGAGTTGATCCTGTAATGAAGAGGCGAAAGTTGAACTACTTAAGGCGGCTAAGATGGCGCAAAGTAAAACCTTCTTCATGAATCCTCCTGATTATTAGCTTTTTTCAGGACATTTTGTATTTGGCTGAATACGCGTTTCGTTATACGTAGTGGTAATAACAACGGCTAAACCCGTCGTGAACTGGCACTCTTTACCCACCTGGGTGGAGGTATACACTTTGGTGCCTTCTTTGTATGTTAAAGAAACACCTTCCACTAAGGTTTTATCATTCACCATAGAACCTGCCGCCGCACCTACGGCTCCGCCGCCAACTGCACCTGCCGTCGTTCCAGAGTTACTGCCGGAGCCGACGTTATGGCCAATAACGCCGCCAGCGACTGCGCCAATAAGTGCGCCGAAGGCTTGTGCGTTCCGTTTATTTTGTGAGTTGTCTACGGCAACTTTGGCAGGAAGAATAGAAATAATATTAACAGTTTTGGTTTCTTGTTTTGTATTCAGTTGATCGGTTTGATAAACATCGGCGGCATGATCGTCAGCGTTTGACTGGCATCCAGCCAGGGTGAATGACGCTAAAATTGCCACAGGCAGAAGACATTTTTTAAATTTCATCACTATTCCTTGTTATACACATTACGAAAAATAAGATATTTAAGATCATCAAAAGAGCAAAGTAAATGTATTGCGTATAAAGTAATAGATTAAATTTATGAAAATTCATGCGAGAAATAAATTATTAAATAAATATAATTTAAATATATGTATTAATTTAGAGCTTATGCCTTCTAAGGCAGGATCTACGTCAGTCGGGACAATGGGTGAAATTTAAGGTGAAAGAATACCTGCCGCTTTGTTAACTACAAAGAGCAAAAACATCGGGCAGCAATGCGCCGTCTTGTTAAGTTAAAATGGAGAAGGTAACCGCTAACGTTGTACCGGGGATTCGATAGAGAGAGTGGATTGCTGCGCTTCTTTTTTGCTCTGATGATGCTGCCAGGCACCCACGGACGAGTAGATAAAGCGACCAAAGAAGAAGATAAAGCTGATGAGCAGTACGATACGGGTCATGCGACTGTTAAATCGGTGTCGTTTTCGCATACTGGTTGCCTGACTCACAAAAGGTTCCTTGAAGTATGTCCCACTCTGTGGACGGTACTTACATTAAGGCACACCTGGGCAAAATGGTCAATTCTCTATTATGTAAAAAAGCGTCAGCGGATACATATTCTAATGTTATGGAAGTTGATTTAATTATTTACAACAATGATGTAATAATGATGGCTTAACATGATAAACGTAATAATTCATTAATCATGGTTATTTTGTTTGATATATATCAATTGGAACTTTCATATGACACTTAGAATCGATACTCTCTATAGTGATGAATAATCATCCGTCGAATTCAGGTGGGATGCCTGTCTGAATACACCCCTTTCAGGATGTGGGGAATTCTGTTGAGCATCTATGAAACTGAATGCAACTTATATAAAAATACGTGATAAATGGTGGGGGCTTCCGCTGATCCTGCCTTCTTTAATCTTGCCCATTTTCGCACAAATAAATACTTTTGCGCATATTTCCTCCGGTGAAGTCTTTCTCTTTTATCTGCCCCTGGCTCTGATGATCAGCATGATGATGTTTTTTAGCTGGGCTGCATTACCGGGTATAGCATTAGGCATTTTTGTTCGTAAGTATGCGGAGCTTGGCCTTTATGAAACGCTTTCGTTAACAGCTAATTTTATTATCATTATTATT
Organism: Escherichia sp. Marseille-Q3837; assembly: GCF_916618735.1. Lineage (NCBI taxonomy): Bacteria > Pseudomonadati > Pseudomonadota > Gammaproteobacteria > Enterobacterales > Enterobacteriaceae > Escherichia > Escherichia sp. Marseille-Q3837. The sequence continues at coordinate 2,230,766 of NZ_CAKAKC010000001.1, forward strand.
ATTTGTTGGGGCGGTTACAGGGTCTTTTCTCCCCGGCGTAACAACGTTTCACATGGTGATATCCGCTTAATTTCCCAGCGAATTTTCTGGCAGATTGTTTTTCCTGCAACGTTGTTTCTGGTGCTTTTCCAGTTTGCGGCATTTGTAGGGTTACTGGCGAGCAGAGATAATCTGGTAGGGGTTATGCCCTTTAACCTCGGGACATTAATCAATTACCAGGCCTTGCTGGTAGGTAATCTTATCGGCGTCCCACTGTGCTACTTCATCATTCGGGTGGTGCGGAATCCGTTTTATTTACGTAGCTATTATTCGCAATTAAAACAGCAGGTTGACAAAAAGGTTACCAAAAAAGAATTTGCGATCTGGTTGCTTGCATTGGGTGCGTTGTTGTTGTTGCTATGTATGCCATTAAATGAAAAAAGCACAATTTTTAGCACCAACTATACGTTATCGTTATTGCTACCGCTGATGATGTGGGGAGCAATGCGCTATGGCTATAAGTTTATATCACTGCTCTGGGCGGTAGTGCTGATGATCAGCATTCACAGCTATCAGAATTACATTCCCCTTTATCCTGGATATACCACGCAACTGACCATAACTTCCTCCAGTTATCTGGTATTTTCTTTTATTGTGAATTATATGGCTGTTCTGGCAACCCGTCAGCGAGCGGTGGTCAGACGCATTCAACGGCTTGCATATGTGGATCCGGTTGTTCATCTGCCAAACATTCGTGCCCTGAATCGCGCATTGCGTGATGCTCCCTGGTCCGCGCTATGTTATTTACGCATCCCTGGCATGGAAATGCTGGTAAAGAACTATGGCATCATGCTACGCATTCAATATAAACAAAAACTTTCACACTGGCTGACACCGTTGCTGGAACCGGGCGAAGCTGTTTATCAGCTTTCCGGTAACGACCTTGCGTTGCGACTGAATACAGAATCATACCAGGAGCGCATTACCACGCTGGATAATCATCTGAAGCAGTTTCGTTTCTTTTGGGATGGAATGCCGTTACAGCCTCAGATTGGCGTCAGTTATTGCTATGTCCGCTCACCGGTTAATCATATATATCTGCTGCTGGGAGAGCTAAATACGGTTGCCGAACTTTCTATCGTGACCAATACTCCGGAAAATATGCAGCGTCGCGGGGCAATGTATTTACAACGTGAATTGAAAGACAAGGTGGCGATGATGAATCGGCTACAACAGGCGCTTGAGCATAACGATTTTTGCCTGATGGCTCAGCCGATTACAGGGGTGCGCGGTGATGTTTATCATGAAATTCTGCTGCGCATGAAAGGAGATAATGGCGAACTCATCAATCCTGACAATTTCTTACCGGTCGCGCATGAGTTTGGCTTATCGTCCAGTATCGACATGTGGGTTATCGAGCATACACTGCAATTTATGGCGGGAAATAGAGAAAAAATGCCAGCTCGTCGGTTTGCTATTAACCTGTCGCCAACTTCCGTTTGTCAGGCGAGTTTCCCTTTAGATATCAGTAAATTTTTAAGTAAATATCAAATAGAAGCGTGGCAGCTTATCTTTGAGGTAACCGAGAGTAATACCCTGACTAATATTAAGCAGGCGCAGAATACGTTGCTGCATCTTCAGGAGTTAGGATGTCAAATTGCAATTGATGATTTCGGCACCGGCTACGCCAGTTATGCGCGGCTAAAAAATGTGAATGCCAATTTATTAAAAATTGATGGCAGCTTCATACGCAATATTGCCTCGAATAGTCTGGATTACCAGATAGTGGCGTCAATTTGTCATCTGGCGCGAATGAAGAAAATGCAAGTGGTTGCGGAATATGTTGAAAATGAAGAGATTCGCAAAGCGGTGCATTCTTTAGGTATTGATTATCTGCAAGGATTTTTGATTGGTGAACCTCAGCCGTTAGTGGCGATACTGGGTGAAAGAGAGCCAGTCCGGGAAAGCGCGTAATTTATTTGGGCCAACATAACATGTTGGCCCGTTTTCATTTCATATTAAGCCGCAATTTCAGGCGTGCTTTCTTCTTCAATTTTTAGTCGCCAGCCAGCCACGCCTTCCCAGTATTCTTGTTCCTTTTCCAGATCAAGCAATACCAGCGCGTTCTGGCTAAACCAGTCATGCGGAAAACGCAGGGTCCAGTGGCTGTCATCGGTAATCAGCGTCAATGTTGGCGGCGTGGTGGTAGCCTGACGTTGATTATTGAGTAATACGCCAAGGCGTAATAGCTGAATCAGTGGCAGGAACTGTTTCTTCTTAAACAAGGTAAAGCGCGGCAGATCGTCGAGCTTAATCGCTTTACGGTGATAGCGCACCAGTGTCGCCATCATCAACTGCTGTTCCTGATTAAAACCCGGCAAGTCGCTGTTTTGCAGAATATAAGCGGAGTGGCGATGCAAACCGCTATGGTTGATATTCAACCCGACCTCATGCAGCATGGCGGCCCATCGCAGTAGCGCCTCCAGTTGCGGATGCGCCAGCTTCGGTTGTTGTTCTCGCCACTGTCCGTACATTTGCATAGTGGTATCCAGCACCCGTCGTGCCTGTTCACTGTCGATATGATACTGGTTAGCCAGACTACTGGCGGTGCGGCTACGCACATCCTGATGGCGAAAACGTCCTTCCATCTCATACAGTACGCCTTCACGAAGCGCACCGTCAGAAAGTCGCAGTTCACGGATGGCTAAGGCATCAAACACACCGCATAAAATCGCCAGTCCAGGAACGAAGACAGTTTTCCGCTCTTCGGAAAGACCCGGTAAACTCAGCGATGCGAAATTACGGTGCCGTAAAACCTCTTTTACCAGTTTTTCCAGACGTTCCGGGGTAATTATCCCGTCTTTCTCGCCCATTTCCATCAACACTTCATGAGCAGCTTTAATGGTGCCGGAAGCGCCCATTGCCACATTCCAGCCCTGGATACGGAATTGCCAGGTTAAGGTTTCAAGTTTTTGCGCTGCTGCCATGCGTGCGCGCTGAAAATTTTCTTTATTGATGACGCCGCCCTGGAAATAAAGCTGGGCAAAGCTGACACACCCCATCCGGCGACTTTCCACGAGAATAGGTTCGAAATTTTCACCAATCACCAGTTCTGTTGAGCCGCCACCAATATCAATAACCAGTTTGCGGCCTTTTTCCGGCTGGGTATGCTCCACGCCCATAAAAATCAGACGCGCTTCTTCGTTGCCGGAAATAATTTCAATTGGGTAGGGGATAACCTTTTCTGCTCGCTTCAGAAAGTCAGTGGCATTCAGCGCCTGACGTAGAGTATGGGTTCCGACAATACAGACGCTGGAAGGAGAAAAACCCTGCAGGCGTTCGGCAAACAGCGACAGGCAGTTTAAGCCACGCGTCATCGCTTCCTCACTCAACATATTATCTGGCCCCAGGCCGTCCGCCAGATGTACCCGTTGTTTCAGGCGACCAATAATCTGCATTGCGCCATCAACCACACGGGCAATGACCATGTGGAAACTGTTTGAACCAAGATCGACCGCAGCAAACTCCTGTGGGCGAGGGGATTTGTCGTGTATTGGCATAGGGTTATTCAGATTGTTCGAGTGATTTGATGTAGTCGTAGATCGCCAATTGCGCCCGTACTTTGCGGCGGTTACCACGGGGGACGTAGCGATTACTGAGTTCTTTATCGATATAACGCGCTTTGACCGTGTCGCTGAACAGAATTTCGATGATGTCCAGCACCCGCTGCTTCAGTCGGGGATCGAGTAGCGGTGTAGCCACTTCAATACGATAATCAATATTGCGTGTCATCCAGTCGGCGGAAGAAAGGTAAACTTTTTTATCGCCGCCGTTTTCAAAAATATAAACCCGATCATGTTCAAGGTAACGATCGACAATACTAATAGCACGAATATTGTCGCTAATACCTTCCAGATTGGGGATCAGCGAACACATTCCGCGTACCAGTAGATTCACCGGCACGCCGGAACTGGAGGCCGCATACAGTCGATCGACCAGACCTTTATCGACAAGGTTATTCAGTTTCAGGGTAATACCGCAAGGCAGCCCTTGTTGAGCGTTGGCTATCTCACGGTCAACCATTTCATACAGCAAACGACGGGAGTTTTGCGGCGACACCATTAAATAATCGAAAGTCACCGGACGGTATGGATTTTCAATAAAGTTGAACACCCGCCGTACTTCGTTGGTGATGCGCGCATCGGCGGTCAGCAGTGAGTAGTCGGTATAAAGACGCGCGGTTTTTTCATTAAAGTTCCCGGTTCCGATATGCGCGTAACGCACGACTTCGCCGTTTTCTTTACGTGAAATCAGGAACAGTTTGGCGTGAATTTTCAGCCCCGGCGCAGAGAAAATCACGTGTACGCCCGCTTCAGTCAGCCGTTTTGCCCAGTGAATGTTGGCTTCTTCATCGAAACGCGCCTGTAACTCAACCACCACGGTGACTTTCTTACCGTTGTGAGCGGCGTGGATCATCGAGTCGATGATGCGCGAATCTTTCGCTACGCGGTAAATGTTAATTTTAATCGCCAGTACGCTTGGGTCGAACGAGGCCTGGCGTAGCAGTTCCAGCACATGTTCAAAAGTGTGATAAGGATAATAGAGCAGCACATCGTGTTCGCGAATGGCATCAAAACCGTTACGGAACTGGGCTTTATCAAACCAAATGTGGCGTAAACGTGGCAGTGGCTTATTCACCAGATTCGCTTTGCCGACATTGGGGAAATTAATAAAGTCTTTAAAATTATGATAACGACCACCGGGTACGATGGAGTCGTAGCGGGAAATCGTCAGTTTTTCGCGCAACACCTCAACCAGAGCACTGGGCATATCGCGCTGATAAACAAAACGCACCGGTTCTGCGGTTAAACGCTGCTTCAGACTGGAAGACATCAGCTCCATCAGGCTGGCTTCCATCTCGTGCACTAAATCGTATTCAGCATCGCGGGTCATCTTCATTGAATAGGCATTCAGCGCGTCATAATCAAAGAAGCCTTTGAAAATATCATCAAGGCAGTAACGCAGAATGTTATCCAGAAGAATCATAGGCTTGCGTCTGCGCGGTGCTTCCGGCGGCAAATTCACAAAGCGCGGCACTTTATCTGAGGGGATCTCCAGCAGCGCGTAACGAATAGTGTCGCCACGGATAATTTCTACCGCCAGATAGGTGTAGTCATCTTTCAGGAACTGCACTAAGTCAGTGTCAGGGTTGATTAGAATCGGCGTAATGTGCTGACGCAGATACTGCTTAAAATAATGACGCAGCCAGTTTTGTTGATTGACAGAGAGCTGGCGTTCATTAATCAGGAAAATCTGGTTGCGCGCCATCTCCAGCAACAGTTCGTTGTAGAGGCCGTCGAATTCCTGATCGGCTTTCAGCACGCGGGATTGAATTTTGCCCAGCAAATGGCGGGAATGAGAATTAGAACCTTGTTCTTCGCTAATAATGATGCGTCGCTTCAGTTCAGCGAAGCGGACTTTATAGAACTCATCAAGGTTATTGGAATAGATCCCCAGGAAACGCATCCTTTCAATCAGCGGGTTAGATTTGTCCGCCGCTTCCTGAAGCACGCGTTCATTGAACGATAACCAACTGAGCTCTTTTTCGATGTATAGCTTTTCCTGACCCATTACCACTTTTACTCCGTTTTATTCACGGGACACTGCCTGGATATTATGGCGAGCAATATTGGCAGATGTCCAACTATGCCAGAAAAGGGAGAAAAAAACTGCTGGAGCCTGCGATTTACAGGTGAATTGAAAAACGCCAACGCAGGGCTGGCGCTTTAACTACGGCGGCGTTACTCGTCGGCAGCGTAGCCCTGCGGCGGCAGACGCTGACCATCCAGCCACGCGGCGTTTTCGTGCATCTTCAGACGACCATCGGCAAACCAGCTAATCACCAGCGGATAAATAGCGTGCTCCTGGGTTTGTACGCGGGCGGTGATTTCATCTTCTGTATCACCGGCAAATACAGGGACTTTTGCCTGTAAAATAACCGGTCCACCGTCCAGTTCATCGGTAACGAAATGCACCGATGTACCGTGTTCCTCGTCGCCATTTTCCAGCGCCTGACGATGGGTGTGCAAACCGGGATATTTTGGCAGCAGGGAAGGGTGAATGTTCAGCAAACGACCAGCATAGTGGGAGACAAACGCCGGGCTGAGAATGCGCATAAAACCGGCCAGTACAACCACGTCGGGAGCGTACATATCGATCTCGTGAATCAACTCCCGGTCATAGGCTTCACGACTGTCAAACGCGCTGGCGATGAGCGTATGCGTTGCAATACCGGCTTTGCGGGCGCGTTCAAGGCCGAACGCGTCGGCCTTATTACTGAAAACTGCCCGTAGGGTGCCTTTAATTTTGTTGGTTTTGCAGGCGTCTATAATTGCCTGCAAGTTACTTCCGTTGCCGGAAATAAGCACCACAATATTCATTATTCGATAACCACGCGTTGTTCGGAATCAGAGGCTTTGATGATACCGATTTTCCACGCGTTTTCACCGTTGGCATTAAGCAGAGTGAGAGCTTTGTCCACTTCCGGAGCAGGCAGGGCGATAATCATCCCGACGCCGCAGTTGAAGGTGCGATACATTTCATGGCGCTCGACATTACCCGCCGTTTGCAGCCAGTTGAACACTTCCGGCCACTGCCAGGAGGATTCATCAATGACTGCCTGAGTGTTTTCCGGCAATACGCGCGGAATATTTTCCCAGAAGCCGCCACCGGTCAGGTGCGCAATAGCGTGCACGTCGACCTTTTCGATCAACTCCAGCACTGACTTCACGTAAATGCGGGTCGGTGCCAACAGATGATCGGCTAATGGCTTACCATCAAGTTCGGTGGTTTGTGGATCACAACCGCTGACTTCGAGAATTTTGCGCACCAGCGAATAGCCGTTCGAATGCGGGCCGCTGGAGCCAAGCGCAATCAGCACATCACCGTCGCTGACTTTAGAACCGTCGATGATTTCTGATTTTTCTACCACGCCAACGCAGAAACCCGCAACGTCATAATCTTCACCGTGATACATCCCCGGCATTTCCGCCGTTTCGCCACCTACCAGCGAACACCCGGATTGCAGACAACCTTCGGCGATGCCGCTGATCACTGATGAAGCAGTATCGACATCTAATTTTCCGGTTGCGTAATAGTCGAGGAAAAACAGCGGCTCAGCGCCTTGCACCACCAGGTCATTAACGCACATGGCGACCAGATCGATACCAATGGTGTCGTGACGTTTTAAGTCCATTGCCAGGCGCAGCTTGGTGCCTACACCGTCAGTGCCGGAAACCAGCACGGGTTCACGATATTTTTGCGGCAACGCACACAGCGCACCGAAGCCGCCCAGACCGCCCATCACTTCCGGGCGACGCGTTTTCTTCACTACGCCTTTGATTCTTCCAACCAGAGCATTACCTGCGTCTATATCAACACCGGCATCTTTGTAGCTAAGAGAGGTTTTATCGGTCACTGCTTGGGTCCCCACGCGTTACTTGCGGTAGAAAAATAAAATTCGGCGCAATTCTAACAGGGAAAGCAAACGTTTGCGAGACTGCTTTACATAACCTTTTTTAACCTCTTTTTACCGAGAGAGTGACAAAAAAAATGTGTACATAGAGAGGATGAATGATTTTTTGCCAGGATAATTACCAATATTAACTATTTGATTATAAAATAACTTTATCTAAAATCTTTATGATCTTGACTGAAGTCAACGAAAATAATATTGCCGCCTTGAAGAAAGGCGGTATAATCCGTCGATTTTTTTTGTGGCTGCCCTCAAAGGAGAAAGAGTATGAAGATCGTGGAAGTCAAACACCCACTCGTCAAACACAAGCTGGGACTGATGCGTGAGCAAGATATCAGCACCAAGCGCTTTCGCGAACTCGCTTCCGAAGTGGGTAGCCTGCTGACTTACGAAGCGACCGCTGACCTCGAAACTGAAAAAGTAACCATCGAAGGCTGGAACGGCCCGGTGGAAATCGACCAGATTAAAGGTAAGAAAATTACCGTGGTGCCGATTCTGCGCGCTGGTCTGGGGATGATGGATGGCGTGCTGGAAAACGTTCCGAGCGCGCGCATCAGCGTAGTCGGTATGTACCGTAATGAAGAAACGCTGGAACCAGTACCGTACTTCCAGAAACTGGTTTCTAACATCGATGAGCGTATGGCGCTGATCGTTGACCCAATGCTGGCAACCGGTGGTTCCGTTATCGCGACTATCGACCTGCTGAAAAAAGCGGGCTGCAGCAGCATCAAAGTTCTGGTGCTGGTCGCTGCACCAGAAGGTATCGCTGCGCTGGAAAAAGCGCACCCGGACGTCGAGCTATATACTGCATCGATTGACCAGGGATTGAACGAGCACGGATACATTATTCCGGGTCTTGGCGATGCCGGTGACAAAATCTTTGGTACAAAATAAAGAATAAAAATAATTAAAGCCGACTTTAAGAGTCGGCTTTTTTTTGAGTAAAGCGCCTATAACACATAATACAGAGGAATATACTATGACGCGCCGTGCTATCGGGGTGAGTGAAAGACCGCCACTTTTACAGACAATCCCGCTTAGTTTGCAACATTTGTTCGCCATGTTTGGTGCAACCGTCCTGGTGCCCGTCTTATTTCATATTAACCCGGCGACTGTACTGTTATTTAACGGTATCGGGACGCTGCTGTATCTCTTCATCTGTAAAGGGAAAATCCCGGCTTATCTTGGTTCCAGCTTTGCCTTTATTTCACCGGTATTGTTACTGTTGCCATTGGGATATGAAGTCGCGCTGGGCGGCTTTATTATGTGCGGCGTGCTGTTCTGCCTGGTCTCTTTCATCGTGAAGAAAGCGGGAACCGGCTGGCTGGACGTGCTGTTTCCACCTGCGGCAATGGGCGCAATCGTTGCCGTCATCGGTCTGGAGCTGGCGGGCGTAGCTGCTGGTATGGCGGGTTTACTCCCGGCTGAAGGGCAAACGCCAGACTCCAAAACCATCATCATCTCTATTACCACCCTGGCGGTCACGGTTTTAGGTTCCGTGCTGTTCCGTGGTTTCCTGGCAATTATCCCGATTTTAATTGGCGTGCTGGTGGGTTACGCGCTCTCCTTCGCCATGGGAATTGTCGATACCACGCCGATTATTAATGCTCACTGGTTTGCGCTGCCAACCCTCTATACGCCGCGCTTCGAGTGGTTTGCCATTCTGACAATTCTGCCAGCGGCGTTAGTGGTTATTGCCGAACACGTAGGGCACCTGGTAGTAACGGCTAATATCGTCAAAAAAGATCTGCTGCGCGATCCAGGTCTGCACCGTTCGATGTTTGCTAACGGCTTGTCGACCGTGATCTCCGGCTTCTTTGGCTCCACGCCAAACACCACCTACGGGGAAAACATTGGCGTGATGGCGATCACCCGTGTTTACAGTACCTGGGTTATCGGCGGGGCGGCGATTTTCGCTATCCTGCTTTCCTGCGTCGGTAAACTGGCTGCTGCTATCCAGATGATTCCATTGCCGGTGATGGGCGGCGTTTCGCTGCTGCTTTATGGTGTCATCGGTGCTTCCGGTATTCGTGTTTTGATCGAATCGAAAGTGGATTACAACAAAGCACAGAACCTGATCCTGACTTCCGTGATTTTGATCATCGGTGTCAGTGGCGCGAAGGTAAACATCGGCGCGGCGGAGCTGAAAGGTATGGCGCTGGCGACTATCGTCGGTATCGGCTTAAGCCTGATCTTCAAACTGATTAGCGTGCTGCGCCCTGAAGAAGTGGTGCTGGACGCAGAAGACGCAGATATAACAGACAAATAATGTACTGACCGGGCAGTGCTGCTGCCCGGTTCAAACATCATGGGATTCTGTGGTAAACTTCTCGCGATTTTGTGAAATCCTGGTTGAGGTATCTCTGAACACACCGGCACAGCTCTCTTTGCCACTTTATCTTCCTGACGACGAAACCTTTGCAAGTTTCTGGCCGGGGGATAACTCCTCTCTACTGGCCGCGCTGCAAAACGTGCTGCGTCAGGAACATAGCGGTTACATCTATCTCTGGGCACGCGAAGGCGCGGGGCGCAGCCATCTGCTGCACGCGGCTTGCGCGGAATTGTCGCAGCGTGGTGATGCGGTGGGCTATGTCCCGCTGGATAAACGCACCTGGTTTGTACCTGAAGTGCTCGACGGTATGGAGCATTTGTCGCTGGTTTGCATCGACAATATTGAGTGTATTGCCGGCGATGAGTTGTGGGAGATGGCGATTTTCGATCTCTACAATCGGATTCTGGAGTCGGGCAAAACACGGTTGTTGATCACCGGCGATCGCCCACCGCGTCAGTTGAATCTGGGATTACCGGATCTCGCGTCGCGTCTTGACTGGGGGCAGATCTACAAATTGCAGCCACTTTCTGATGAAGATAAGTTGCAGGCGCTACAGTTACGCGCGCGTTTGCGTGGTTTTGAACTACCGGAAGATGTGGGACGCTTCTTGCTGAAGCGGCTCGACAGAGAGATGCGCACGCTATTTATGACACTGGATCAGTTGGATCGTGCGTCGATTACCGCGCAACGTAAGCTGACCATTCCGTTTGTGAAAGAAATTCTGAAGTTGTAGATAAGGTGTTTATTGTCGGATGCGGCGCGAGCGCCTTATCCGACCTACGCGAAGTTAATCCATAGTATTCCTGGGCCGGACAAGACGCGGCAAGCGTCGCATCCGGCAATGTGCCTTAACTAGCGATGGGGCACATCTTAATCCACGATTTCCAGCACTTGCTCCGGTGGACGTCCAATCCGCGCTTTGCCATTGGCGACCACAATCGGGCGCTCCATCAGCTTCGGATTATCCACCATCGCCTGAATCAGCGCCTCTTCGCTAAGCGAACTGTCAGCCAGGTTCAGCTCTTTATAAAGATCTTCTTTCTGGCGCATCAATTCACGGGCGCTATTCATCCCCAGCATTTTCAGCAAATCGCGCAGCGTTGCCGCATCGGCGGGAGTCTCAAGATAGAGCACCACTTCTGGCTCCACGCCGTTTTCTTTCAGCAGGGTCAGCGTTTCCCGGCTCTTTGAACAGCGTGGGTTATGGTAGATTTTTACCTGTTTGGTCATTGTTCTTCCTTTAATGCAAATTACATCTTGGTATAAGGCTTAAAGCGTTCCTGCAACTGGCGCAACTGGTCGATGCGCGCATCGTAACGCGCTTGTTGCAGGCTGCCTAATTTCACCTGCGAACTGGCGCTACTCAACAAGGAAATTGCCTGATCGAGTCGCCCGGCGAGCGCATAACCTTCTGCTCGCGCTGCCAGTTCCTGATCGCGATTATTTAGCGCGGCCTCCGCCTGTGCCAGTAAATCCCAGCCATTGCTGTCATCTTTATTGTTAAAGGTGTAGCGGTTCAGAATATTGGCGGCTTCCTGTGGTTGCCCCCCTTGCAGATAAGCGTTCGCCAGGTTGAGCTGCAACACAGGATTGGTGCGCAAATCACGGGCATTTTTCAGGCGATTGATCGCGTCATTGGCTTTGTTTTGCCCAAGATCGATATCGGTAGCCAGATCGAGATACCACGCGTTGCCGGGTTCTGCCGCCAGTAACGGTTGCAGCGTTTTCCGTGCCTCGTCGTATTTATTGGTTTCCATCGCCTGCAAAGCGCGACCATATTGCGCTGCCCGTTGCTGACGAACGTTACCTTTTGCCCATTCATCCAGCAAATCACTGGTGAGCTGATTACGTCCGGAATTGTACATCCCCAGTGTGCGCGCTTTCGCCAGATAGAAATCTTCCGACGACTGCACCACCATTGGGCGCATCTGATTGGCACGGTTACGGGCATCAGCCAGACGGCTTTCCGGCAGCGGGTGAGTCAGCAAAATTTCCGGCGGACGCGAAGAGTAACGCGCCTGATCGAGCAGTTTTTCGAGGAAGGTCGGCATCGCCTGCGGATCGAACCCCGAGCGTTGCAGCACTTGAATACCAATGCGATCCGCTTCCTGTTCATTTTGCTGGGTGAAGCTGATCATCCCCTGGCGCGTTCCCGCCAGTGTACCGGTCAGCGCCGCCATCCCCGCCTGCGGGCTGGCCATTGCCAGTAAAATAGAACCTAACGCCCCGACCCAGGTCAGTGGCGCGCTGCGCTGCTGATCTTCCATCGCTCGCGCCAGGTGACGTTGGGTGACGTGGGAGATTTCGTGTGCCATAACTGAAGCCAGTTGACTTTCGTTATCGGAATAACGGAACAGGGCAGAGTGCAGCACCACGTTGCCGCCAAAGAAAGCAAAGGCGTTAATTTCGTCGTTGTTGATTAGAAAGAAATGAAACGGTGTCTTAACCGAATTGGCATGCGAAACCAGACGCATCCCCAGCGAATTAATATATTGCGTTAATAGCGGGTCATTAATTAACGGTGCGCTGCCGCGTAGCTGGCGGACATAATAGTCGCCCATCTGCATTTCCTGACCAATGGAAAGCGTGCTTCCTGCGGAGGTTCCCATATCCGGCAAGGTGTCTGCGCTATCGGCAAACGCCGGGGCTACCTGACCGATGGTCATAGCAGCAATGAGGGTTGCAACCAGGTTTTTTTTCAACTGCCTGAACATAACCTCTGTCCTGTATTTCTGGAGATAGTCATTTGACCGATACTGTAAAATATCGTTCCCACCGCGCCGCCTTTGAGTGTAACGGCGAAGATTAACCCACTCAAATGACTTTTCAGTTTCCTGAATCCGTCATAAAAAGCGAAGTCTTTTTTGTGACATTTCGATACAATTGCGGATCGCAATCCCGCTCTTGAGGTTCAGGGAAGGTCTTTATGCTCGAAATGTTGATGCAATGGTATCGCCGCCGTTTTAGTGATCCGGAAGCGATTGCCTTGCTGGTTATTTTAGTTGCCGGATTTGGCATTATCTTTTTCTTTAGTGGCCTACTCGCACCGTTGCTGGTTGCTATTGTGCTGGCCTATTTGCTGGAATGGCCAACCGTGCGCCTGCAATCTATTGGCTGTTCCCGCCGTTGGGCAACGTCGATTGTATTGGTGGTTTTCGTTGGAATTTTGCTGCTGATGGCGTTCGTGGTACTGCCTATCGCCTGGCAGCAGGGCATATATTTAATCCGCGATATGCCGGGGATGCTCAATAAGCTATCTGATTTTGCCGCCACGTTGCCGCGCCGTTATCCGGCGTTAATGGATGCGGGCATTATTGATGCGATGGCCGACAATATGCGCAGCCGGATGCTCACCATGGGCGATTCGGTGGTGAAAATCTCTCTCGCCTCGCTGGTGGGCCTGCTGACCATTGCCGTCTATCTTGTTCTGGTGCCGCTGATGGTCTTTTTCCTTCTGAAAGATAAAGAGCAAATGTTGAATGCCGTCCGCCGGGTGCTTCCGCGTAACCGTGGGCTGGCAGGTCAGGTCTGGAAGGAGATGAACCAGCAAATCACCAACTACATCCGTGGCAAGGTACTGGAGATGATTGTGGTGGGGATAGCCACCTGGCTGGGGTTCTTGCTTTTCGGGTTGAACTATTCACTGCTGCTGGCGGTGCTGGTCGGTTTCTCTGTGCTTATTCCGTACATTGGCGCATTTGTGGTGACCATTCCGGTGGTCGGCGTGGCGCTATTCCAGTTTGGCGCTGGCACTGAATTCTGGAGCTGCTTCGCGGTATATCTGATTATTCAGGCGCTGGATGGCAACCTGTTAGTACCGGTGTTGTTCTCCGAAGCGGTTAACCTGCATCCGCTGGTGATTATTTTATCGGTGGTGATCTTCGGTGGTTTGTGGGGATTCTGGGGGGTGTTCTTTGCCATTCCTCTGGCGACGCTAATTAAAGCGGTAATCCATGCCTGGCCCGATGGTCAAATTGCGCAAGATTAACCTTCATTCCGCTATATCGCCGGAGGTGAGGAGTGCTGGCCGCAAGCGCAGCCAGCACGGAATGGAGCAAAGTAATCAGGCGTGTTCTTTCAGCCAGTTAATCACTACGTCGTGGTGATTGCTGGTTTTGAAATCGTCAAAGACATGTTCGATTTTGCCGTCAGCATCGATCAAGAAGCTGATGCGGTGAATACCATCGTAGGTTTTGCCCATGAAGGACTTCTCTCCCCAGACGCCGAATTGTTCGCACACCTGGTGGTCTTCATCAGACAGAAGCGTAAAGTTGAGCAGCTCTTTTTCCGCAAAACGGAAGAGTTTTTCGGGTTTATCGGTGCTAATACCCAGTACATCAACACCGGCTTTTTTCAACTCATCCATGTTATCGCGTAAGCCACAGGCTTGTACGGTACAGCCGGGGGTCATGGCTTTCGGGTAGAAATAAACCAGAACACGCTGTCCCTGGAAGTCGGTCAAATTAACTTGTTCTCCGTCTTGATCCGGCAAGCTAAATTTCGGTGCGATGTCACCGGCTTTCAGTGGATTCATTACTTAACTCCATCCTGTTCATCATGTTGGGAATAATTGACGACGCTAATACTGCCTTGCGCATTGAGTTCTGTACATAGTGCTTTGAAAGCTTGTTCAATATTTGCTGAATCCGCAGACGCCGGGCTGTGGGCGGTTATCTGAATATGCAGTTGCGCAGCTCGTTCATTTTCAGCAGGTTGCGTGCGAGACACTAGCTCCGCAATGTTCATATGGTGCGCGTCAAAAAGTGCGGTAAAGCGTTCAATTAAATGCGGTGAATCTGCCACATCGATCTGAACCCAGACAGATGCGGGCATCGGCGGACGCGGACGAGCCGTCGTGCGCTTCATCACGATTAAAAGATCCAGTTCGGCACCTTTCAACGGTAACGTTGATTCGATCAAGGTGATTGCGTTCCATGAACCGGAAAGCAGCATGATAAAGGTGAACTCTTCTCCCAGCATCGCCAGGCGACTGTCTTCAATATTACAGCCGCAACTACTGACATGACGGGTGATAGTGTTCACAATTCCTGGGCGATCGGCACCCAGCGCAGTGATCACCAGATAATGTTGCGATGACAGTGTCAAACCGGTTATTCCTTCAAGGGGGAGAGTAGCTCTTAAGGAAAGCATAAAAAAAACATGCATACAACAATCAGAACGGTTCTGTTTGCTTGCTTTTAATGCCATACCAAACGTACCATTGAGACACTTGTTTGCACAGAGGATGGCCCATGTTCACGGGAAGTATTGTCGCGATTGTTACTCCGATGGATGAAAAAGGTAATGTCTGTCGGGCTAGCTTAAAAAAACTGATTGATTATCATGTCGCCAGCGGTACTTCGGCGATTGTTTCTGTTGGCACCACTGGTGAGTCCGCTACCCTGAATCATGACGAACATGTTGATGTGGTGATGATGACCCTGGAGCTGGCTGACGGGCGTATTCCGGTGATTGCCGGAACCGGCGCTAACGCTACTGCGGAAGCCATTAGCCTGACACAGCGTTTCAATGACAGTGGCATTGTTGGCTGCCTGACGGTGACCCCTTATTACAACCGCCCGTCGCAGGAAGGTCTGTATCAGCATTTCAAAGCCATCGCTGAACATACTGACCTGCCGCAAATCCTGTATAATGTGCCGTCCCGTACTGGCTGCGATCTGCTACCAGAAACGGTGGGCCGTCTGGCGAAAGTAAAAAATATTATCGGAATCAAAGAGGCAACAGGGAACTTAACGCGTGTTAACCAGATCAAAGAGCTGGTTTCAGACGATTTTGTTCTGCTGAGCGGCGATGATGCGAGCACGCTGGACTTCATGCAGTTAGGTGGTCATGGCGTTATTTCCGTTACTGCTAACGTCGCAGCGCGTGATATGGCTCAGATGTGCAAACTGGCGGCAGAAGGGCATTTTGCCGAGGCACGCGTTATTAACCAGCGTCTGATGCCATTACACAACAAACTATTTGTCGAACCCAATCCAATCCCGGTGAAATGGGCATGTAAGGAACTGGGTCTTGTGGCGACCGATACGCTGCGCCTGCCAATGACACCAATCACCGACAGTGGTCGTGAGACGGTCAGAGCGGCGCTTAAGTATGCCGGTTTGCTGTAAAGTTTAGGGAGATTTGATGGCTTACTCTGTTCAAAAGTCGCGCCTGGCAAAGGTTGCGGGTGTATCGCTTGTTCTGTTACTCGCAGCCTGTAGTTCTGACTCACGCTATAAGCGTCAGGTGAGTGGTGATGAAGCCTATCTGGAAGCGGCACCGCTTGCGGAGCTTCATGCTCCGGCAGGAATGATTTTGCCGGTGACTTCCGGTGATTATGCAATACCGGTGACCAACGGTAGCGGTGCTGTCGGTAAGGCGCTGGACATTCGTCCACCTGCCCAGCCGTTGGCGCTGATTTCCGGCGCACGTACCCAGTTTACGGGCGACACCGCCTCGCTGCTGGTAGAAAATGGTCGTGGTAATACTTTGTGGCCGCAGGTTGTTAGCGTGCTGCAGGCGAAAAACTACACCATTACCCAACGCGATGATGCTGGTCAGACGCTGACTACCGATTGGGTGCAATGGAATCGTCTGGACGAAGACGAGCAGTATCGCGGTCGTTATCAAATCTCTGTTAAACCGCAGGGTTATCAGCAGGCGGTAACGGTGAAACTGCTGAACCTGGAGCAGGCGGGCAAACCGGTTGCAGACGCGGCTTCCATGCAGCGTTACAGCACGGAGATGATGAACGTCATTTCCGCCGGTCTGGATAAATCCGTGACCGATGCGGCTAATGCGGCACAAAACCGCGCTTCCACCACCATGGACGTACAAAGTGCTGCTGATGACACAGGCTTACCAATGCTGGTCGTTCGCGGGCCGTTCAACGTGGTTTGGCAACGTCTGCCAGCGGCGCTGGAAAAAGTGGGCATGAAAGTGACCGACAGCACCCGTTCGCAGGGCAGCATGGCCGTGACCTATAAGCCGTTGTCTGACAGCGACTGGCAGGAACTGGGCGCGAGCGATCCAGGCCTGGCATCCGGTGACTATAAACTGCAAGTCGGTGATTTGGATAACCGCAGCAGCTTGCAGTTCATCGATCCGAAAGGCCATACGCTGACTCAAAGCCAAAACGACGCACTGGTATCTGTCTTCCAGGCAGCGTTTAGCAAGTAAAAATACAGGGCTGGAGTAATCCGGCCCTTTTTTCTGTTATGATACGCAAACGTGTGCGTCGGCAGAAAAACGCGATTTTAGCGTTAATTCGCACGAAATTTGTTTGTCGGACACAGGTCAGATAAGGCGTTCACGCCGCATCCGACAAAATATCCGGCACACCAGACAGCAAAAGATTTTAAAACGTTAATTCACACCCAGGAGTGATAAAGATGCAAAAGCAAGCTGAGTTGTATCGTGGTAAAGCGAAAACCGTATACAGCACGGAAAACCCGGATCTGTTGGTGCTCGAATTCCGCAATGATACGTCAGCAGGTGATGGTGCGCGCATTGAGCAGTTTGATCGCAAAGGTATGGTGAACAACAAGTTCAACTACTTCATTATGAGCAAACTGGCTGAAGCGGGTATCCCGACTCAAATGGAGCGTCTGCTCTCCGATACTGAATGTCTGGTGAAAAAGCTGGATATGGTGCCGGTTGAGTGTGTCGTACGTAACCGTGCTGCTGGCTCTCTGGTGAAACGTCTTGGAATTGAAGAAGGTATTGAGCTGAACCCGCCGCTGTTCGATCTGTTCCTGAAAAACGATGCCATGCATGACCCGATGGTTAACGAATCTTATTGCGAAACCTTTGGCTGGGTAAGCAAAGAGAACCTAGCGCGTATGAAAGAACTGACCTACAAAGCGAACGACGTGCTGAAAAAACTGTTTGATGATGCCGGTCTGATTCTGGTCGACTTCAAGCTGGAGTTTGGTCTGTACAAAGGCGAAGTGGTACTGGGCGATGAGTTCTCCCCGGACGGCAGTCGCCTGTGGGACAAAGAAACGCTGGAGAAAATGGACAAAGACCGTTTCCGCCAGAGCCTCGGTGGCCTGATTGAAGCTTATGAAGCCGTCGCCCGCCGCCTGGGTGTACAGCTGGACTGATTTTTCTGATTGCTTATTTTTTAGCCGGAGGATGCTCCGGCTAAATGTCTTCGTTACTCCCGCTACAATACTTCGCATTATCTCCCTTTGACAGAAAAGTAATACCAAGCCAATATGTATATACATAACGTATATCCCAAAGAAGGAGGGGCTATGGAAACTACTGTATTTTTAAGTAATCGCAGTCAGGCTGTCAGATTACCTAAAGCGGTCGCTCTGCCAGAAGACGTTAAGAAAGTAGAAATTATTGCGATTGGTCGTACAAGAATCATTACTCCCGTTGGTGAGTCCTGGGACAGTTGGTTTGATGGCGAAAATGTGAGTGCGGATTTTATGGATATCCGTGATCAACCCGCAATGCAGGAAAGGGAATCATTCTGATGTTGAAATTCATGCTGGATACCAATATCTGTATTTTCACTATTAAGAATAAACCAGTACATGTCAGGGATCGCTTTAACCTGAATTCTGGCCGCATGTGTATAAGTTCTGTAACATTGATGGAGCTTATCTATGGGGCAGAAAAAAGTCAGATGCCAGAACGCAATTTAGCGGTGATTGAAGGTTTCGTATCTCGTTTGGAAGTGCTTGATTATGATAGTGCTGCTGCGACGCATACTGGGCAAATCAGAGCCGAGCTTGCCCGGCAGGGAAGGCCCGTTGGACCTTTTGACCAGATGATAGCGGGACATGCTCGCAGTCGCGGTTTGATTGTGGTTACCAACAATACCCGAGAGTTTGAGCGAGTAGCGGGAATCAGACTAGAAGACTGGAGCTAACATTCTCTTTTACTTCTAACATTCGTAAATTATATAACGAGGAATGAAGCCTTAATTCCTCCATCATTTCCTCCCGTTTTTCTGTGGTAATCTTCCTCTGAAGCACCTACGATCATCACTATAATGAATATATTGTTGAGGTATCTATGCGCTGGCAAGGGCGTCGTGAAAGTGACAATGTTGAAGACAGGCGAAACAGCTCTGGTGGTCCGTCAATGGGCGGTCCCGGTTTCCGTCTGCCAAGCGGTAAAGGTGGGCTGATTTTACTGGTAGTGGTGCTGGTTGCTGGCTACTATGGTGTTGATTTAACTGGGTTGATGACCGGACAGCCGATTTCTCAACAGCAATCAACGCGCTCAATTAGCCCAAATGAAGATGAAGCAGCAAAATTCACCTCGGTAATTCTGGCAACCACGGAAGACACCTGGGGACAGCAATTCGAGAAGATGGGTAAGACTTATCAGCAACCGAAGCTGGTGATGTATCGCGGAATGACACGCACCGGTTGCGGCGCCGGACAGTCCATTATGGGGCCGTTCTATTGCCCGGCGGATGGTACGGTCTATATCGATCTCTCTTTCTATGATGACATGAAAGACAAACTGGGCGCGGATGGTGATTTCGCTCAGGGATACGTTATCGCCCATGAAGTCGGTCATCATGTGCAGAAACTGTTAGGCATTGAACCGAAAGTCCGTCAATTGCAACAAAACGCGACGCAGGCGGAAGTGAACCGCTTATCTGTGCGTATGGAACTCCAGGCCGACTGTTTTGCCGGTGTCTGGGGGCACAGTATGCAGCAACAAGGCGTTCTGGAAACTGGCGATCTGGAAGAGGCGCTGAATGCGGCGCAAGCCATCGGCGATGACCGCTTACAGCAGCAAAGTCAGGGGCGGGTAGTGCCGGACAGCTTTACTCATGGTACATCCCAACAACGCTATAGCTGGTTTAAACGTGGTTTCGACAGCGGCGATCCGGCACAATGCAATACTTTCGGTAAAAGCATTTAACTTTCGGGGCAGGGATGGCTGAACTGACCGCGCTACACACATTAACAGCGCAAATGAAACGCGAAGGGATTCGCCGCCTGTTGGTGTTGAGCGGGGATGCGTGCTGGTGCTGTGAACATGCACTCAAATTGCGTGACGCATTACCTGGCGACTGGCTGTGGGTATCGCCGCAGCCAACTTCTGAAAACCACTGTACGCCAGCGGCGCTACAAACTTTACTTGGGCGCGAGTTCCAGCATGCGGTATTCGATGCTCGCCAGGGCTTTGATGCCGCAGCCTTTGCGGCGCTTGGTGGAACGCTGAAAGCGGGCAGTTGGCTGGTTTTGTTACTCCCTGTATGGGAAGAATGGGAAAACCATCCCGATGCTGATTCGCTGCGCTGGAGTGATTGCGCCAGTCCCATCGCTACACCGCATTTTGTCCAGCATCTCAAACGCGTACTTACGGCGGATAACGACGCTATCCTCTGGCGGCAAAATCAACCGTTCACGTTGGCGCATTTTGCTCCCCGTACTGACTGGCAATCCGCTACCGGCGCACCGCAACCAGAACAACAACAGATACTACAACAGCTTCTGACTATGCCACCGGGCGTGGCAGCGGTAACTGCTGCGCGCGGACGCGGTAAGTCGGCGCTGGCAGGGCAACTCATTTCCCGTATCGCTGGCAGTGCGATAGTCACTGCGCCTGCGAGAGCCGCAACGAATGTGCTGGCACAATTTGCCGGAGAGAAGTTTCGTTTTGTTGCGCCGGATGCATTGCTGTCCAGTGATGAAAAAGCTGATTGGCTGGTTGTCGATGAAGCTGCTGCAATACCCGCCCCACTATTACATCAACTGGTATCACGCTTTCCGCGTACTTTGTTAACCACTACGGTGCAGGGCTATGAAGGCACCGGGCGTGGCTTTTTGCTGAAATTTTGCGCCCGCTTCCCGCATTTGCAGCGTTTTGAATTGCAACAGCCGATCCGCTGGGCGCAGGGATGCCCGCTGGAAAAAATGGTTAGCGAGGCACTGGTTTTTGACGATGAAACCTTCACGCGCGTACCACAAGGCAAGATCACCATTTCTGCATTTGAACAGACTTCATGGCGAAGCAAACCAGAAACGCCGTTAAAGGTTTACCAGTTATTGTCTGGTGCGCACTACCGGACTTCACCGCTGGATTTACGCCGGATGATGGACGCGCCTGGACAACATTTTTTACAAGCTGCTTGCGAAAACGAGATTGCCGGGGCGCTGTGGCTGGTGGATGAGGGGGGATTATCTGAAGAGCTCAGTCAGGCGGTATGGGCGGGTTTTCGTCGCCCGCGTGGCAACCTGGTGGCTCAGTCGCTGGCGGCACACGGTAGCAATCCACTGGCAGCAACGTTACGCGGACGGCGTGTCAGCCGCATTGCCGTCCATCCGGCGCGTCAGCGGGAAGGTACAGGGCAGCAACTTATTGCTGACGCTGTGCAATATATGCATGGCCTCGACTATCTTTCGGTGAGTTTTGGCTACACCGAGGAATTATGGCGTTTCTGGCAACGCTGCGGTTTTGTGCTGGTACGGATGGGTAATCATCGCGAAGCCAGTAGCGGCTGTTATACGGCGATGGCACTATTACCCATTAGCGAAGCGGGTAAACAATTGGCAGAATGTGAGCATTATCGTTTACGCCGCGACGCACAAATTCTCTCGCAATGGAATGGTGAAAGCATCTCGGTTGATCCGTTAAACGATATCATGCTTTCTGATAATGACTGGCTTGAACTGGCCGGTTTTGCTTTCGCCCATCGTCCCCTTTTAACGTCGTTAGGTTGTTTAACACGCCTGCTGCAAACCAGTGAACGGGCATTACCGGCGCTGCGAGGACGGTTGCAGAAAAACGTCAGCGACGCGCAGTTATGTACCACACTTAAACTTTCAGGCCGTAAGGCATTGCTGGTTTGCCAACGCGAAGAAGCCGCGCAGGCGCTATTCGCACTTGATGATGTCCGCACTGAACGCCTGCGCAATCGCATAACACAATGGCAATTTTTTCACTGACTCCTTCAATTTTCTCCCATGGTCATTGTGAGTCAGCGGCGTAAAATTAATGACATCAGTTAAGGAGTTCGCCATGAAACATGACCATTTTGTTGTTCAAAGCCCGGATAAACCTGCCCAACAGTTGTTACTGCTTTTCCACGGTGTCGGGGATAACCCGGTGGCAATGGGGGAAATCGGTAGCTGGTTTGCACCGTTGTTTCCAGATGCGCTGGTGGTAAGTGTCGGTGGTGCTGAGCCGAGCGGTAATCCGGCAGGGCGTCAATGGTTTTCGGTGCAGGGCGTAACGGAAGAGAATCGCCAGGCGCGGGTGGATGCCATCATGCCGACGTTTATTGAGACAGTACGCTACTGGCAGAAACAGAGCGGAGTAGGGGCTAACGCCACGGCGCTGATCGGGTTCTCACAAGGGGCCATTATGGCGCTGGAGAGTATTAAAGCCGAACCGGGACTTGCCTCACGCGTCATCGCCTTTAACGGACGCTATGCCAGCCTGCCGAAAACGGCTTCTACTGCTACAACAATTCACCTGATCCACGGTGGTGAAGATCCGGTTATCGATCTGGCTCACGCGGTTGCGGCGCAGGAAGCGTTAATTAACGCCGGTGGAGATGTGACGCTGGATATCGTGGAGGATTTAGGTCATGCGATCGATAATCGCAGTATGCAATTTGCCCTGGATCACTTGCGTTATACCATTCCGAAACATTACTTCGACGAGGCGTTAAGCGGCGGTAAGCCTGGCGATGATGATGTGATTGAAATGATGTAAAAGACAGGTGCCGGACGCGTAGGCCGGATAAGGCGTTCACGCCGCATCCGGCTATGATGCCTGATGCGACGCTGACGCGTCTTATCCGGCCTACGGTTGAGCGCCAGACATTATCCGGCCCCTCCAGCTTACTTCTTCGGTTGATCCTTCTTCGGCCAGTCGTCGTCATCGTCCCATTTATCGTTGAAATCACGATGCGGGGGAAGCTCCGGCTTGTTGGCGAGAAATTTCTTATGGTCGACGCGCTTGAGATCTTTGATAACATTCAGCAGGACGCCCACCAAAAAGACAATTACCAGAATCCACCAATATTTAGCCAGCCAGTCCATGCTTTTTTCCTCTTGCAGAACCACTCATCAGGCGACGAGCTGTTCCATGATACGTTGATACATACGGGCAAGTAGCTGCAGGTCGGCAGCGTTCACACATTCATTAATTTTATGAATAGTGGCATTGACCGGCCCAAGTTCCACCACCTGCGCCCCCATGCGGGCAATAAAGCGCCCGTCGGACGTTCCGCCTGTGGTCAGTAGCTGCGGTTTAATTTCATTATAGTGCTCAACCGCGTTGACGACCGCATCTACCAGTTTACCGCGCGCAGTCAAAAATGGCTGCCCGGAAAGCCACCAATCGACCGTATAACGCAGTTGATGTTTTTCAAGCAGGGTAAGCACCTGTGTTTTGATCATTTCATCAGTAAGTTCGGTGCTAAAGCGGAAGTTAAACTGTACAAACAGCTCACCCGGAATGACATTATTACTGCCAGTACCCGCCTGAATATTGGCTATTTGCATACTGGTTGCCGGGAAAAACTCATTGCCCTGATCCCACTCGATAGCCACTAACTCATTGAGGAAAGGGGCTGCACGATGTACAGGGTTATCTGCAAGGTGTGGGTAGGCCACATGCCCTTGCACGCCATGAATAGTAAGGTTACAGGTCAACGATCCGCGACGGCCATTTTTCACTACATCACCGACCACTTCGATACTCGATGGTTCACCAACCAGGCAGTAATCCAGCCGTTCACGGCGTGCCATTAAGGTTTCGACCACTTTGACCGTGCCGTTGTGGGCGCTGGCTTCTTCGTCTGAGGTGATCAGAAACGCCAGTCGACCTTTATGGTTGGGATGTTGAGCGACAAAGCGTTCTGCTGCTACCACCATCGCCGCCAGCGACCCTTTCATATCTGCCGCGCCGCGCCCGAATAACATACCGTCGCGAATGGTCGGTTCAAATGGTGGATTGATCCAACGGTCGGCATCGCCAGGCGGTACAACGTCGGTATGTCCGGCAAAGGCTAACGTTTCTCCCTGTCCACGCCACGCCCAAAAATTCTGCGTATCCGCAAAGTCCATGCGTTCGATGGTAAAACCGATCGCCTGTAAACGTTCGGTAATGATTGCCTGACATCCTGCGTCATCAGGACTTAAGGATGGGCGGCGAATAAGCTGCTGTGTCAGCTCAATAACCGGACACGACATAGACTACACCTCATGGAAAAATTGCTGATAACTGGATTCACTGAAACCCAGCAGCATAGGCTTCTCTGGCGTGCAGAGCAATGGGCGTTTGATAATTGCAGGCATTTCAGTCATTAATGCCGCCGCAGAAGCCGCATCGGTGATTTTATTGCGCGTGGTTTCGTCCAGTTTACGCCAGGTAGTACCACGGGTGTTGAGTAACGCTTCCCAGCCTAATTCGTTGATAAAACCGTTCAATAATTCGCTGTCCAGCCCATCAACGCGATAATCATGAAAACGATAGTCGATGTTATTGGCTTCCAGCCAACGGCGAGCCTTTTTAATGGTGTCACAATTTTTAATGCCGTAAAGTGTAACCATAATGAATCCTTTTTCGATTTATAAGAATAAATACTCATTTAACGGTCAATACATTTCCCCGACAAATGAATACCAGGGAATATAACATTATTAAGGTGTTTCACTTAACAATTATTAAATAATTGTGAGCATTTTGAATGTAATTATTAAGAATATTCCCCTAGGTATCTGTATGTATTTCAAACAGAATTAAGCAAGTATTAGAATCCGTATGAATCTGTTGAAATGTTGCTTTGCATCACATAAAAATCCCTGTCTCAGGGCCATAGTATTTACATAGGTTTTGCCCCGGAGGTAGTAATCACTGCAATCGAATAAATTAGCTTCACCACGGTATATTGTTTCCGTAGAATACCCATAATTATAAGAGAGGTTGTTATGATTGAACGTGAACTGGGGAACTGGAAAGACTTTATCGAAGTTATGCTTCGCAAGTAATTACCAGGACAGAAGGTAAAATGAAAGAACCTGATGAACAGGTTCTTTATCAGAAAGTTGAAAAAGGCGACACGTTGGCATGTCGCCTTTTTTATTGCTTATTCCGGGCGTGGCTTCAGAGGGAAACGACGGCGTACCAGCACAAAGAACAGCGGCACGAAGTAAATCGCCAGAATGGTGGCGGAGATCATTCCCCCCATTACGCCAGTACCCACCGCATGTTGACCACCGGAACCGGCACCGCTGCTGATTGCCATCGGCAGTACGCCGAAGATAAACGCCAGCGAGGTCATCAGTATCGGGCGTAAACGCTGGCGGCAGGCATAAAGCGTCGCTTCAAACAGGTCGTGACCTTTTTGGTTCATCTCGTTAGCGAACTCGACAATGAGGATGGCGTTTTTCGCCGATAAACCAATGACCGTTAATAAACCCACCTGGAAGTAAACGTCGTTTTCCAGCCCGCGCATCCAGGTTGCCAGCAGCGCGCCGATAACTCCCAGCGGTACAACCAGCATTACCGAGAACGGTACTGACCAACTTTCATAAAGTGCAGCCAGACACAGGAATACCACCAGCAATGAAATGGCATACAGCGCCGGAGCTTGCGCACCGGAAAGTCGTTCCTGGTACGACATCGCCGTCCACTCCAGTCCAAAGCCGTTCGGCAACTGCTTCACTAACGATTCCATAATATCCATCGCTGTACCCGTACTGACGCCCGGTGCGGCTTCCCCGACAATCTCTACCGCAGAATAGCCGTTATAGCGTTCCAGACGCGGCGAACCTGTCTCCCAGCGAGAGGTCGCGAAGGCAGAGAAGGGCACCATCCCACCGTCTTTGTTACGCACATACCACAGGTTGATATCATCCGGCAGCATCCGATACGGCGCGGCGGCCTGCACATAGACTTTCTTCACGCGACCGCGATCCATAAAGTCATTTACATAGCTTGAACCCCACGCGGTTTGCAGCGTGTCGTTAATATCGTCAATGGCAACGCCCAGCGCCTGAGCTTTACGTTGGTCGATATCAATCTGCAACTGCGGACTGTCATCAAGACCGTTATGGCGCACGCGGGTTAATTCCGGATTTTCCGCTGCCAGCGCCAGCAACTGGTTACGTGCAGCCATCAGCGCATCGTGACCCGCTCCGGCGTGATCCTGCAACTCCATATCAAAACCCGCAGAACTGCCAAGACCGCTAATTGCCGGCGGGCTGCTGGCGATAACGCGGGCTTCTTTAATCTTATTAAATTCTTTCGTTGCACGTTCGATAATGGCAAACGAAGTGCCGGTCTTACTGTCGCGCTCACTCCAGTCTTTCAGGCGGATAAACATACGCGCCACGTTTTGCCCGTTGCCGCCAGGGCCTGAACCGACCGTGGCAAATACCGACGTGATATTGTCTTTCT
This sequence comes from Escherichia sp. Marseille-Q3837, assembly GCF_916618735.1. Taxonomy (NCBI): domain Bacteria; kingdom Pseudomonadati; phylum Pseudomonadota; class Gammaproteobacteria; order Enterobacterales; family Enterobacteriaceae; genus Escherichia; species Escherichia sp. Marseille-Q3837. The sequence goes on from NZ_CAKAKC010000001.1 coordinate 2,257,003, forward strand.
CATGAGTGAAGTAATACTTCTCGATCTGTTCCACCACTTTCAGCGTCTGTTGCTGGGTCGAACCGCTGGGTAGCTGCACCGACGTGGTGAACATGCCACGGTCTTCCAGTGGCAGGAATGACGTCGGCAGACGCAGGAACAGAAACACCATACCGCCTAACAGCAGGACGTAAATCAAAATCCAGCGCAGGCTGCGGTGGAGAATTTTCGCCACCCCTTTCTCGTAGCGTTCGGCGTTACGGTTGAACATCTGGTTAAACCAGGCAAAAAAGCCTTTCTGCCCGTGATGCTCACCTTTTTTCAGTGGCTTAAGTAGCGTGGCACACAGCGCCGGAGTGAGGATCATCGCCACCAGCACCGACAGCACCATCGCCGCAACAATGGTAATAGAGAACTGGCGATAGATAGCTCCGGTCGTGCCGCCAAAGAAGGCCATTGGCACAAATACCGCCGACAGCACCATCGCAATCCCGACCAGTGCCCCCTGGATCTGCCCCATCGATTTACGTGTAGCTTCGCGAGGAGTGAGTCCTTCCTCACTCATAATACGTTCGACGTTTTCCACTACCACGATGGCGTCATCCACCAGCAGACCGATCGCCAGCACCATCGCGAACATGGTTAAGGTGTTGACGCTGTAACCGAAGGCGTAAAGCACGGAGAAAGTGCCCATTAACACCACCGGCACGGCGATAGTTGGAATCAGCGTAGCGCGGAAGTTTTGCAGGAACAGATACATGACGAGGAAAACCAGCGCGATAGCTTCTAACAGGGTTTTCACCACGTCTTCAATGGAGGCTTTAACAAACGAGGTGGTTTCATATGCCACCTTATATTCCAGCCCGGGGGGGAAGTATTGCGCCAGTTCGTCGAGCCGGTTCAGTACCAGCTTCGCTGTGGCCATTTCGTTCGCGCCGGAAGCCAGTTTTACTCCCAGACCGGAGGCAGGCTTACCATTAAAGCGGCTAAGATAATCGTATTTCTCCGCCCCCATTTCGACGGTGGCAACATCGCCCAGTTTCACTTCCGAACCATCCTGATTTACCCGCAAGGTGATATCGCGGAACTGTTCAGGCGTTTGCAACAGCGACTGGGCGTTAATGGTAGCGTTCAATGCTTGTTTATCTACAGAAGGTGTACCGCCAAGCTGTCCGACCGCAATCTGCGCGTTCTGTGACTCAATGGCGTCGGTTACATCTTTAGCCGTCATCTGGAAGCTGTTCAGTTTTGCCGGATCAAGCCAGATACGCATCGAGTACTGTGAACCATAGGCGTCGATATCACCAACGCCGTTAACGCGGCTTAACGGATCCTGAATATTACTGGCAACGTAATCGGCAATATCTTGTTTATCCATCGAACCATCGGTAGAGACGAAAGCAATGGTCAGGATGTTAGTATCGCCGGTTTTACGTACTGTCACGCCCTGGTTTTGTACCGCCTGTGGGAGTTTACGCATGGCCGATTGCAGCTGGTTTTGCACCTGTTGCACCGCCTCGTCCGGGTCGGTTCCGGCTTTAAAACTTAAGGTGACAGATGCCTGACCGGTGCCACTGCTTTGTGACGACATATACATCAGGTTATCGAGGCCAGTCATATTCTGCTCGATAACCTGGGTTACGGTGTTTTCCAGCGTCTGAGCCGAAGCGCCTGGATAGTTAGCGGTCACTCGCACGTTTGGCGGCGCGAGATCCGGGTATTGTTCAACGGGCAATGAGAAAATCGCCAGGGTTCCTGTCAGACACAACAGGATTGCCAGTACCCAGGCAAAAATGGGGCGATCAATAAAGAAATTCGCCATTAAAAGAGGACCTCGTGTTTCTGCGTATCGTTGTAGGCTTGACTTGCTTCACTGTAGCGGCAAGGTACGAGCCAATCGTGGAGAAAAAAAGGAGATAATGTAAATTATCATGCCCTTTTATACTGAACCTTAAGTGCCCGTATTCTTTGGTCAACAAGAGGTATTACATCAGTTGACTTTCCTCACCCGCCGCAGAGCGAAAGCTAATACTCACTAACGTGCCGCCGCCGGAAGGTTGCGAAAATGTCAGCGTTCCGCCCAGTCGTTCCGCGCGCTCGCGCATAATATTCAGACCATAATGGCCTTCAGGTTCTTTCGGTTCACCGATGCCAATCCCGTTGTCACGGATATAGACCGTGTGGTTGCCGTCCGGTGCGGTGACGCAGCTAACAGCGATTTCGCTGGCGTTGGCGTGCTTCATCGCATTCAGCACCGCTTCACGAATAATTTGCAACAGATGCACCTGCATTTGCGCATCCAGCGCCAGGGTTGGCAAGCGGCAGTCGAGGGTCAGTTTGGCGCTGGTTTGATTTTGTAATGTATCCAGCATTTCCCGCAGCGCGGAAGGGAGATCCGCCTGCTGCAGCGTGAGGCGGAAAGTGGTCAGCAGCTCGCGTAACTGCCGATACGCATCATTCAATGCCTGGGAAAAATCGGCCATGATACTTTGTGCGGTGGCGTTATCTTCCGGTATCGAACGCTTCAGTAATGTTAACTGGATACGCAAATAAGAAAGCACCTGAGCCAGCGAGTCGTGCAATTCGCGGGCGATGGTCGCGCGTTCCTCCATCAACAGCAACTGCTGAAAATGCTTCTGTGCCTGGTTAAAGTACAAACCGCGCCCCAGCATCGATGAAACGCTATTAAGCAGCGGTTCGGAGGCCGACACGTTGCTGTTTTGCCAGTGCAGCTCGCCGTAAACCGTCTCTTGCATGGTCACCGGTAAAATCTGCATCGGCAGTTGCGGGTTGGGCTTTCCTTCGCTAATCCGCCAGTTTTCACCGACATTTAACTCCAGATATTCAGCCGCTTCATTGTCGCGAACAATCTGCAAAATGTGGCGGAAACAATGCACATCAATCTGGCTGGTGTTCAGCGCCTGCGAACACTGATACAACACCTCCAGACGGCGCTTGGCCTCGTGGAGATCGCGGGTTTTTTCTTCTACTGACGCTTCCAGCGAACGGTACAATTTATGCAGTTCGCTCGACATCTGGTTAAAGGTTTTGGCCAGCAGTCCCAGCTCATTGGGCAGGCTGGTATCCAGCGGCGGTGAGTCGAACTGACCGTGTTCAATACGCTGACTGGCGGTAACCAGTTGATTCAGTGGGGCAACGACCTGATGGCGTATGCGGCGCAGAGTAAAAAAGACCAGCGTGAAAATACCGATGCCGCCAGCCAGCGAAATCGCCACCACCAGCAGCATTTTGCGTTCAGCGTAGTGCTGTAAAGCCAGCACGAACAGGTCTATCTGATTGACATAATTATCGATATTGGCCTGATACCACGGCAAATCCCCCTTGCTGAGCCGATTATTCATCTCCAGCCAGTTGGCATTCAGATGCGCATAGCGGGTTTTTACTGCCTCTGGCACATACCAGACGTTGAGATTGGTTAATACCGGTGAATGCAGTGCCTGCTGGAACAACTGGCGATGCGCATTGAGTTGTGGACTGCCACTTTGCAAGTCGTAGCCCAGGCGGTAACTCTGCATACGCAGCGATCCGGCAATATTGATCGCCTCAGCGTCGCGCAAGCTGCTCGCCAGAGTTAGCAGAGCGATACCCGTGGAAAGAATCGACAGCAGCACAATGTAAAAAAAGGCCCTGGCCAGACTGGCCGAGACGGGTCGTTTAACAATCACACGCGTCTTCTCCACATAAAATCATTAATGTTCCAGGTTGTTGAAACGCAATTTAGTCAGTGATGGGATTATTTGATCTGCCACAGTTTATAGCGAAATAGTTACTTGTTCTGGGCACATGGACATTGCCGATTCCCCTGCAAGTCGGGTAATAACAACACTCATATAAAGAATAAGGTTTTTACAACCAAAAAAGAAGGTCGTTATGAATCGTTTTATTATGGCCAACAGTCAGCAATGTCTGGGTTGTCATGCTTGTGAAATCGCCTGTGTCATGGCTCACAATGATGAGCAACATGTCCTGAGCCAACACCATTTTCATCCCCGAATTACGGTTATCAAACATCAGCAGCAACGTAGTGCAGTGACCTGTCACCATTGCGAAGATGCGCCCTGTGCCCGTAGCTGCCCCAATGGCGCAATCAGCCATGTTGATGACAGCATTCAGGTCAATCAGCAAAAGTGTATTGGCTGTAAATCCTGTGTGGTGGCCTGTCCGTTTGGCACCATGCAGATTGTCCTGACACCCGTCACAGCGGGTAAAGTGAAAGCCACGGCACATAAATGCGACCTGTGCGCAGGGCGAGAAAACGGCCCCGCCTGTGTCGAAAACTGCCCGGCGGATGCGCTGCAACTGGTCACCGACGCCGCACTCTCCGGCATAGCGAAATCTCGCCGCTTGCGCACTGCACGTCAGGAACATCAACCGTGGCATTCCAGTACAGCGGCACAAGAAATGCCGGTAATGAGTAAAGTCGAGCAAATGCAGGCAACGCCCGCGCGCGGCGAGCCGGATAAACTGGCAATTGAAGCGCGCAAAACCGGCTTTGATGAAATTTATCTGCCATTCCGCACCGACCAGGCACAACGGGAAGCCTCGCGCTGCCTGAAGTGCGGCGAGCATAGCGTCTGTGAATGGACCTGTCCGCTGCATAACCATATTCCGCAGTGGATTGAACTGGTGAAAGCCGGAAATATCGACGCCGCCGTCGAGCTTTCTCACCAGACCAACACCCTGCCAGAAATTACCGGACGCGTCTGTCCGCAAGATCGCTTGTGTGAAGGCGCCTGCACCATTCGCGATGAGCACGGCGCGGTGACTATCGGCAACATTGAACGCTACATTTCAGATCAGGCGTTGGCGAAAGGTTGGCGTCCTGACTTAAGCCATGTCACCAAAGTGGACAAGCGAGTGGCGATTATCGGTGCGGGGCCTGCGGGGCTGGCCTGTGCGGACGTCCTGACCCGCAGCGGCGTGGAGGTGACGGTATACGATCGCCATCCAGAAATCGGTGGCTTGCTCACCTTTGGCATTCCTTCTTTCAAATTGGATAAATCGCTGATGGCGCGCCGTCGGGAAATCTTCAGCGCAATGGGGATTCACTTCAAACTCAATTGTGAAGTGGGTAAAGATGTCTCTTTGGATTCGCTGCTCGAACAATACGACGCAGTCTTCGTTGGCGTCGGCACTTACCGTTCCATGAAAGCGGGCTTACCCAATGAAGATGCGCCGGGCGTTTATGACGCTCTGCCGTTCCTTATTGCTAACACCAAACAGGTGATGGGGCTTGAAGAGCTACCGGAAGAGCCGTTTATCAATACAGCCGGGCTAAATGTCGTTGTACTGGGCGGCGGCGACACCGCGATGGACTGTGTGCGCACCGCGCTGCGCCACGGCGCAAGTAACGTCACCTGCGCCTATCGTCGTGATGAAGCTAACATGCCCGGTTCGAAAAAAGAGGTGAAGAACGCCCGCGAAGAGGGGGCTAACTTCGAATTTAACGTCCAGCCAGTGGCGCTTGAATTGAATGAGCAAGGTCACGTCTGCGGGATTCGTTTCCTGCGCACGCGTCTTGGCGAGCCGGATGCACAAGGGCGTCGGCGTCCGGTGCCGGTGGAAGGCAGTGAATTTGTCATGCCTGCCGACGCGGTGATTATGGCGTTTGGTTTTAATCCGCATGATATGCCGTGGCTTCAGTCACACGGTGTAACGGTGGATAAATGGGGGCGCATCGTGGCTGATGTTGAAAGTCAGTACCGTTACCAGACGACGAACCCGAAAATCTTCGCCGGTGGCGATGCCGTGCGCGGTGCGGATCTCGTGGTGACTGCAATGGCGGAAGGGCGCCATGCGGCGCAGGGAATTATTGACTGGCTGGGGATAAAATCAGTCAAATCTCACTAATTCCATCCGCAGACAAACCCGACTTCACAGCGTAAGATACTTGTTCATTTCGCGCTGTGGAGTCGGTATGACGCAACAAATCACCCTCATCAAAGACCAAATTCTCTCCGATAACTATTTCACCCTGCACAACATTACTTACGATCTCACCCGCAAAGATGGCGAAGTTATCCGCCATAAACGTGAAGTTTACGATCGCGGCAATGGCGCGACGATCCTCCTGTACAACGCGAAGAAAAAGACCGTAGTTCTGATTCGTCAGTTCCGCGTCGCGACCTGGGTTAATGGCAATGAAAGCGGGCAGTTGATTGAAACCTGTGCCGGGCTGCTGGACAACGACGAACCCGAAGTGTGCATTCGCAAAGAAGCGATTGAAGAGACGGGTTATGAGGTTGGCGAAGTACGCAAATTATTTGAACTGTATATGTCGCCTGGCGGTGTGACCGAGCTAATCCACTTTTTTATCGCCGAATACAGTGACAGTCAGCGTGCTAACGCGGGGGGCGGCGTCGAAGATGAAGATATTGAAGTGCTTGAGCTGCCGTTCAGCCAGGCGCTTGAGATGATTAATACCGGCGAGATACGTGACGGTAAGACGGTGTTATTGCTTAACTATTTACAAACGTCACATTTAATGGACTGAAAAATAACAATAATATTTCGTTGTTTATTATTGGCTCAATCCGATAAATCCGATTGAGCCGCGCTACCTGCGCAACGAAGATACGACTTGTGCTGTTTGTTTGAACTTCTGGGGTCGTACCGTCCATGCGCTATCGCATTTTCCTTCTCTTTTTTTTCGCTTTGTTGCCGGCGTCTTTCGCGTGGGCAGCACCAGCGCAGCGGACGTTTTCTGACTGGCAGGTCACCTGTAACAACCAAAATTTCTGCGTAGCGCGCAACACTGGCAATCATAATGGACTGGTGATGACTCTCAGTCGCAGTGCCGGGGCGCATACCGATGCCGTTTTACGTATTGAGCGCGGCGGGTTGAAGTCGCCGGATGCGTCGGAAGAGGCGATAGCGCCACGACTGCTGTTAGATGGTGAGCCGCTGGCGTTAAGTGGTGACAAGTGGCGGATTTCACCATGGTTATTAGTAACCGATGATACGGCAACCATCACCGCGTTTTTGCAAATGATTCAGGAAGGGAAGGCAATTACCTTACGCGACGGCGATCAGACCATTTCTCTTAATGGATTAAAAGCGGCGTTGTTGTTTATTGATGCCCAGCAAAAGCGCGTTGGCAGTGAAACTGCGTGGATCAAGAAAGGAGACGAGCCGCCACTCAGCGTACCGCCCGCGCCTGCGCTGAAAGAGGTCGTGGTGGTTAACCCAACGCCGACGCCACTCTCACTCGAAGAGCGTAATGATTTGCTGGATTACGGTAACTGGCGGATGAATGGCCTGCGTTGTTCGCTTGATCCGTTGCGTCGAGAGGTGAATGTCACTGCGCTAACCGATGATAAAGCGCTGATGATGATTAGCTGTGAGGCGGGCGCCTATAACACCATTGATCTGGCGTGGATAGTGTCGCGTAAAAAGCCGCTGGCCTCGCGTCCGGTACGGTTGCGTTTGCCGTTCAATAACGGTCAGGAGACGAATGAACTGGAACTGATGAACGCGACATTTGATGAAAAATCGCGTGAACTGGTGACGTTAGCGAAAGGCCGTGGATTAAGCGATTGTGGTATCCAGACGCGCTGGCGTTTTGACGGCCAGCGTTTTCGTCTGGTGCGTTACGCTGCCGAACCCACCTGCGATAACTGGCATGGGCCAGATGCCTGGCCCACGTTGTGGATCACCCGTTAAACAAAATGGCGGGAACATGTAGGCCGGATAAGACGCTGTAGGCCGGATAAGACGCGTCAGCGTCGCATCCGGCAATCAGCATCCGGCACCTTTCACTCCCAGCACCTTATGCGCTTTTGCCACAATATTCTCGGCGGTAAAGCCAAAGAACGGGAACAGCTTATCCGCCGGAGCCGATTCGCCATAACCCGTCATCCCGACAATCGCACCTTTCAGGCCAACGTATTTGTACCAGTAATCGGCGATGCCTGCTTCCACCGCTACGCGAGCCGTAACGTTAGAAGGCAACACCGACTCCCGATATTCCTCATCCTGGGCGTCGAAAATATCGGTCGAGGGCAGGGAAACCACGCGAACATTGCGACCTTCTCCCGCTAATTTCTCCGCCGCTTGTAGGGTGATTTCCATCTCTGAACCGGTAGCAATCAAAATAATATCCGGCTTGCCGCCGCTGTCTTTCAGCACATAACCACCACGAGCAATCTCTTTTACCTGATCCGGCGTACGTTCCACCTGCGCCAGATTCTGCCTTGAGAGGATCAGCGCCGTCGGCCCGTTGTGGCGCTCAACCGCCAGCTTCCAGCCCACCGCTGCTTCCACCTGATCGCACGGTCGCCAGGTGCTGAAATTCGGGGTTAAGCGCAAACTGGCCAGTTGCTCAACCGCCTGGTGCGTCGGGCCATCTTCCCCCAGACCAATCGAGTCATGGGTATAAACCATAATCTGCCGCGCTTTCATCAGCGCCGCCATACGTGCAGCGTTGCGGGCGTATTCAACAAACATCAGGAACGTCGCGGTATACGGTACAAATCCACCGTGGTGCGCGATGCCGTTGGCGATGGCGGTCATACCAAATTCACGCACTCCGTAGTGAATATAATTCCCTGCCAGATCTTCCTTCAGCGACACCGAACCTTTCCAGATGGTTAAGTTACTGGGAGCCAGATCCGCCGAACCGCCGAGCAGTTCCGGCAGCATGGGGCCGTAAGCGTTAAGCGTATTTTGCGACGCCTTACGGGTAGCGATTTTCGCCGGATTCGCCTGCAACTCATTGATATATTTCTGCGTCGTTTTCTCCCAGTCCTTCGGCAAACCTCCGCTCATCCGGCGGGTAAACTCCTCTGCCAGTTGCGGATGGGCTTTTTTATAAGCTGCAAACTTTTCATTCCAGCTCTGCTGCGCTTTTTCGCCTTTTTCGCGGGCATCCCAGGCGTGATAAATCTCTTTAGGGATCTCAAATGGCGGATGGTGCCAGCCCAGTTTTTGCCGTGCCAGCGCCACTTCTTCTTCCCCCAGTGGTGCGCCGTGCGCCTCTTCCTTACCCGCTTTATTAGGCGAACCGAAGCCAATCACTGTGCGGCAGATAATCAACGACGGCTTATCTTTCACGCTTTGCGCTTCGAGAATCGCTTCTTTCACCGCCTGCGGATCGTGACCGTCGATTTCATGGACAACATGCCAGTGATAGGCTTCAAAACGTTTTGCCGTATCGTCGGTAAACCAGCCTTCGGTTTCACCGTCGATGGAAATACCGTTGTGATCGTAAAAACCAATCAGCTTGCCTAGCCCCAGCGTGCCCGCCAGCGAACAGACTTCGTGAGAAATACCTTCCATCAGGCAGCCGTCGCCCATAAACACATAAGTGAAGTGATCGACAATTTCATGATCCGGCTGGTTAAACTGCGCCGCCAGCGTACGTTCTGCTATCGCCAGTCCGACCGCGTTCGCCAGTCCTTGCCCCAGCGGCCCTGTGGTGGTTTCAACGCCTGGCGTATAGCCAAGCTCAGGGTGTCCTGGGGTTTTCGAATGCAACTGACGGAAGTTCTTCAGCTCTTCCAGCGGCAGGTCGTAACCGGTCAGATGCAGCAAACTGTAGAGCAGCATCGAGGCATGACCGTTGGAGAGAATAAAGCGGTCGCGATCATACCAGGTTGGATCGGTGGGGTTATGTTTAAGAAAATCGTTCCACAGCACTTCGGCAATATCGGCCATGCCCATCGGCGCGCCGGGATGACCAGAATTGGCTTTTTGCACCGCATCCATACTGAGCGCGCGAATCGCATTGGCAAGGTCTTTTCGGGACATATAACACTCCGTGGCTGGTTTATAGTTTGGCGGCAAGAAGATCTTCCAGTTTGCGTTGATCGACGGCGAACAGGCGGATGCCTTCAGACAGTTTTTCTACCGCCATCGCATCCTGATTGTGCTCCCAACGGAACTCCGCTTCGCTCATGGGGGCAGGGCGTGGGAACGTCTGAGAAGGCGGGATCAATTTGCGGACGACTGGCGAGACTTTTTCCTGCAACTCTTTCAGCAAGTTCGGCGCGATAGTCAGACGATCGCAACCGGTTAAAGCGAGGATTTGCTCGGTACGGCGGAAACTTGCGCCCATCACAATGGTTTCATAGCGGTGCTGCTTGAAATAGTCGTAGATATTACGCACCGACTTAACGCCCGGATCTTCTTCCACCACATACGGATCCAGCGGCTTGCGCGCCTGATACCAGTCATAAATACGCCCGACAAATGGCGAAATCAGAAAAACGCCCGCTTCTGCACAGGCGCGTGCCTGAGCAAAGGAAAACAGCAGCGTCAGATTGCAATTAATGCCTTCTTTTTCCAGCTCTTCTGCCGCGCGGATCCCTTCCCAGGTTGAAGCTAGCTTGATCAGAATGCGTGATTTCTCAACGCCCTGCTGCTGGTACAAATCCACCAGATGACGCGCTTTCTCAATACTCTTTTCTTTATCAAAAGAGAGGCGTGCGTCAACTTCTGTCGATACACGACCGGGTACGATTTTGAGAATTTCTGTACCGAAATTGACCGCCAGCTTATCGCAGGCAGCTACCACTTGTTGTTCCTGCGTTTGACCATTTTTTTTACCCCAGGCGATAGCATCGTCTATTAAATGCTCATATTGTGATAATCCGGCAGCCTTGAGTAATAGCGAAGGATTGGTGGTGGCATCCTGAGGATGATAATGGCGAATGGACTCAATATCGCCGCTGTCTGCCACGACAGTGGTGAATTGTTTAATGCCGTCTAACTCGTTCATAGGAAATACTCCTTGAAAAGTAAAGTGTTAGGTGAGTGCGTTAATTCACACTTCTGAGAAATTTTGCTAATCGCATCAAAAAAGCATAGCAGACAGGCATGGTATTGCCGGATTAAGCAGGTAACATCAGTGTTATAGGATTATTGCCAAAATATTATTTTTATGAGGAGAGTTTGGACTTGCTCAAAGTCTGAAAGCTCCGGCAAGGTAATAATGTGCGCCATGTTGTGGGCTGAGGCAGTTGCCCACGCATTTTTGTGAACGTTACGTGAAAGGAACAACCAAATGGATGACCAGTTAAAACAAAGTGCACTTGATTTCCATGAATTTCCAGTTCCAGGGAAAATCCAGGTTTCTCCCACTAAACCTCTGGCCACGCAGCGCGATCTGGCGCTGGCCTACTCACCTGGCGTCGCCGCGCCTTGTCTTGAAATCGAGAAAGATCCGTTAAAAGCCTACAAATATACTGCGCGCGGTAACCTGGTGGCGGTGATCTCCAACGGTACGGCGGTACTGGGGTTAGGCAACATTGGCGCGCTGGCAGGCAAACCAGTGATGGAAGGCAAGGGCGTTCTGTTTAAGAAATTCGCCGGGATTGATGTGTTTGACATTGAAGTTGATGAACTCGATCCGGACAAATTTATCGAAGTGGTCGCTGCGCTGGAACCGACCTTTGGCGGCATCAACCTCGAAGATATTAAAGCGCCAGAATGCTTCTATATTGAGCAGAAACTGCGCCAGCGGATGAACATTCCGGTATTTCACGACGACCAGCACGGAACGGCAATCATCAGCACCGCCGCTATCCTTAACGGCTTGCGCGTGGTAGAGAAAAACATCTCCGACGTGCGGATGGTAGTTTCCGGCGCGGGGGCAGCCGCCATCGCCTGTATGAACCTGCTGGTGGCACTGGGGCTGCAAAAACATAACATCGTGGTTTGTGACTCGAAAGGCGTTATCTATCAGGGTCGAGAGCCGAACATGGCGGAAACCAAAGCCGCTTATGCGGTGGTGGATGACGGTAAACGTACTCTCGACGATGTAATTGAAGGCGCGGATATTTTCCTTGGCTGCTCCGGCCCGAAAGTGCTCACCCAGGAAATGGTGAAGAAAATGGCTCGCGCGCCGATGATCCTGGCGCTGGCGAATCCGGAACCGGAAATTCTGCCGCCGCTGGCGAAAGAAGTGCGTCCGGATGCCATCATCTGTACTGGTCGTTCTGACTATCCAAACCAGGTCAACAACGTGCTTTGCTTCCCGTTCATTTTCCGTGGCGCGCTGGACGTTGGTGCAACCGCTATTAATGAAGAGATGAAACTGGCGGCGGTACGTGCGATTGCTGAACTGGCTCATGCGGAACAGAGCGAAGTGGTTGCTTCTGCCTATGGCGATCAGGATCTGAGCTTTGGCCCGGAATACATCATTCCTAAACCGTTCGATCCGCGTCTGATCGTCAAGATCGCGCCAGCGGTGGCAAAAGCGGCAATGGAGTCCGGTGTGGCGACGCGTCCGATTGCTGATTTCGACGTCTACATCGACAAACTGACCGAGTTCGTTTACAAAACCAACCTGTTTATGAAGCCGATCTTCTCTCAGGCTCGCAAAGCGCCGAAGCGCGTGGTGCTGCCGGAAGGTGAAGAGGCGCGCGTGTTGCACGCGACTCAGGAACTGGTAACGCTGGGACTGGCGAAACCGATTCTTATTGGTCGTCCGAACGTGATCGAAATGCGTATTCAGAAACTGGGCTTGCAGATCAAAGCGGGCGTTGATTTTGAGATCGTCAATAACGAATCCGATCCGCGCTTTAAAGAGTACTGGAGCGAATACTTCCAGATCATGAAACGTCGCGGGGTCACCCAGGAACAGGCACAGCGTGCATTGATCGGCAATCCGACAGTGATCGGCGCGATTATGGTTCAGCGTGGCGAAGCCGATGCAATGATCTGCGGTACGGTGGGGGATTATCACGAACACTTTAGTGTGGTGAAAAATGTGTTTGGTTATCGCGATGGCGTTCACACCGCAGGCGCAATGAACGCGCTGCTGCTGCCGAGTGGTAACACCTTCATTGCTGACACCTACGTCAACGATGATCCAGACGCAGAAGGGCTGGCGGAGATCACGCTGATGGCGGCAGAAACTGTCCGTCGTTTCGGTATTGAGCCGCGTGTTGCCTTACTCTCGCACTCCAACTTTGGTTCTTCAAATTGCCCGTCGTCCAGCAAAATGCGTAAAGCCCTGGAACTGGTCAGGGAACGTGCGCCAGAACTGATGATTGATGGCGAAATGCACGGTGATGCGGCGCTGGTGGAAGCGATTCGCAACGATCGTATGCCGGACAGCTCTCTGAAAGGTTCCGCTAATATTCTGGTGATGCCGAATATGGAAGCCGCCCGCATTAGTTACAACTTACTACGCGTTTCCAGCTCGGAAGGTGTAACGGTTGGTCCGGTGCTGATGGGCGTGGCGAAACCGGTTCATGTATTAACGCCAATCGCATCGGTACGTCGTATCGTCAACATGGTGGCGCTGGCCGTGGTTGAAGCGCAAACCCAGCCGCTGTAATTTTTTCTTAACTCTTACGCTTACCCTGAATATTCAGGGTAAGCGGTTTATCGCAATATATCAGAAGGGATTATTACTTGTTTTTCGAATAATAAAGCGCGCCATATAAAAATAAATCAATATCAATTTAATTATATTCATGTGCTGTACATGAAAATTTATGCATTAGATAAAATATCTCTCCATTCTTAGTGATCTACCTCACCTTTTAAACTCCCTTGCCGAATTTTGTTATTTACTCTGACAAAAAATTGTCACGATAGCGCCAGATTTTTCACAGGCGGCGACTCATGGATAAAGAACGCATCATTCAGGAATTTGTGCCCGGTAAACAGGTCACGCTGGCGCATTTAATTGCGCATCCCGGTGAGGAACTGGCGAAGAAAATCGGCGTTCCCGATGCTGGCGCAATCGGCATTATGACGCTAACTCCCGGTGAAACAGCGATGATCGCCGGCGATTTAGCACTGAAAGCCGCCGATGTGCATATCGGTTTTCTTGACCGTTTTAGCGGCGCGCTGGTGATTTATGGCTCGGTGGGCGCGGTAGAAGAAGCGTTATCACAAACCGTCAGCGGTTTAGGGCGCTTATTAAATTATACGCTTTGTGAAATGACCAAAAGTTAATGCGAGGCATTCATGAAACGAATTGCGTTTGTGGGTGCTGTCGGAGCAGGAAAGACAACGTTATTTAATGCGTTGCAAGGGGATTATACCCTCGCGCGAAAAACGCAGGCTGTGGAATTTAATAATAAGGGTGATATTGATACGCCAGGTGAATATTTTAGCCATCCCCGCTGGTATCACGCCTTAATTACCACGCTACAGGATGTGGACATGCTGATATATGTCCACGGCGCAAATGATCCGGAAAGCCGATTACCTGCCGGGTTGCTGGATATTGGCGTCACTAAACGGCAAATCGCCGTCATCAGTAAAACGGACATGCCGGATGCTGACGTCGCCGCAACGCGACAGTTATTGCGCGAGACTGGCTTTGAAGAGCCGATTTTCGAGCTAAACAGCCATGACCCGCAAAGCGTGCAGCAACTGGTGGATTATCTGGCATCTCTCACCGAACAGGAGGAAGCAGGTGAAAAAACTCATCACAGCGAATGATATTCGTGAAGCCCATGCGCGCGGCGAACAGGCAATGTCCGTGGTTCTGCGCGCCAGCATTATCACCCCGGAAGCGCGAGAAGTGGCGGATCTGCTGGGGTTTACCATCACCGAATGCGATGAATCGACACCGGTAACGGCGTCCGTTCCTGCCAGCGCGCCTGCCGATAAAACCGAAAGTCAGCGCATTCGCGAAACCATCATCGCCCAACTGCCGGAAGGCCAGTTTACCGAAAGCCTGGTCGCGCAACTGATGGAAAAAGTGATGAAGGAAAAGCAGTCGCTGGAGCAGGGCGCAATGCAGTCGAGTTTTAAATCGGTGACCGGCAAAGGCGGCATCAAAGTTATCGATGGCGGCAGTGTGAAGTTTGGTCGTTTCGACGGCGCGGAGCCTCAATGCGTCGGGTTGACCGATCTGGTTACCGGAGATGACGGCAGCAGCATGGCTGCGGGTTTTATGCAGTGGGATAACGCCTTCTTCCCGTGGAAGCTGAACTACGACGAAATCGACATGGTACTGGAAGGTGAACTGCACGTTCGCCATGAAGGCGAAACCATGATCGCCAAAGCGGGCGACGTGATGTTTATCCCGAAGGGTTCCAGCATCGAATTTGGTACGACATCCAGCGTGAAGTTTTTGTATGTCGC
Organism: Escherichia sp. Marseille-Q3837; assembly: GCF_916618735.1. Taxonomy (NCBI): domain Bacteria; kingdom Pseudomonadati; phylum Pseudomonadota; class Gammaproteobacteria; order Enterobacterales; family Enterobacteriaceae; genus Escherichia; species Escherichia sp. Marseille-Q3837. The sequence continues at coordinate 2,272,051 of NZ_CAKAKC010000001.1, forward strand.
CTGGCCGGCTAACTGGCAATCCCTATGAAAGATTTCATCACCGAAGCATGGCTAAGAGCGAACCATACGCTTAGCGAAGGCGCAGAGATCCATCTCCCTGCGCACAGTCGCCTGACGCCCTCTGCCCGGGAGTTGCTGGAAAGCCGCCATCTGCGCATCAAGTTTATTGACGAGCAGGGCAGCCTGTTTGTTGACGATGAACAGCAGCAGCCACAGCCCGTTCACGGGCTGACCAGTAGCGATGAATATCCGCAGGCGTGCTGCGAACTCTGCCACCAGCCGGTGGCGAAAAAGCCAGACACGCTGACTCATCTGTCGGCGGAAAAAATGGTCGCTAAAAGCGATCCGCGCCTGGGTTTTCGCGCTGTTCTCGACAGCACCATTGCGCTGACAGTGTGGCTGCAAATTGAACTGGCGGAACCGTGGCAGCCGTGGCTGGCGGATATCCGTTCGCGTCTTGGCAACATTATGCGCGCCGATGCGCTGGGAGAACCGCTGGGCTGCCAGGCGATTGTCGGGCTTTCAGACGAAGACCTGCATCGGCTTTCCCATCAGCCTCTGCGTTATCTCGATCACGATCATCTGGTGCCGGAAGCCAGCCACGGGCGCGATGCCGCGTTGCTCAATCTGCTACGCACCAAAGTGCGTGAAACCGAAACCGTAGCGGCGCAGGTGTTTATCACCCGCAGCTTTGACGTAGTACGTCCGGACATCTTGCAGGCGCTGAACCGCCTTTCCAGCACAGTTTACGTGATGATGATCCTGAGCGTGACGAAGCAGCCGCTAACGGTGACGCAGATCCAACAACGACTGGGAGAGACGCCATGATAATTGAACGTTGTCGTGAACTGGCGTTGCGAGCGCCCGCCAGAGTGATTTTTCCGGATGCGTTAGATCAACGTGTGCTGAAAGCCGCGCAATATTTACATCAACAAGGTCTGGCAACGCCCATTCTGGTCGCCAATCCGTTTGAACTTCGCCAGTTTGCGCTCAGTCATGGCGTGGCGATGGACGGGCTACAGGTGATAGATCCACACAGCAATCTTGCGATGCGGGAAGAATTTGCCCACCGCTGGCTTGCTCGCGCAGGCGATAAAACGCCGCCGGACGTGCTGGATAAACTCACCGATCCGCTGATGTTTGCCGCCGCAATGGTCAGCGCCGGTAAAGCGAATGTTTGCATTGCGGGCAACCTCTCTTCCACGGCGAATGTGTTACGCGCCGGATTACGCATTATTGGTTTGCAGCCGGGCTGTAAAACGCTCTCCTCCATTTTCCTGATGCTGCCGCAGTACAGCGGCTCCGCGTTGGGCTTTGCCGATTGCAGCGTGGTGCCACAGCCGACGGCGGCGCAACTGGCGGATATCGCGCTTGCCAGCGCCGACACCTGGCGCGCCATCACCGGAGAAGAGCCGCGCGTAGCGATGCTGTCGTTTTCCAGCAACGGCAGCGCCCGTCACCCCTGCGTTGCTAACGTTCAGCAGGCGACCGAAATCGTCCGTGAACGCGCGCCACAGCTTGTGGTGGATGGAGAATTACAGTTTGACGCCGCCTTCGTGCCGGATGTCGCGGCGCAAAAAGCGCCTGCCAGCCCGCTACAGGGCAAAGCGAATGTAATGGTTTTTCCGTCGCTGGAAGCCGGAAATATTGGCTACAAAATCGCACAACGACTTGGCGGATATCGTGCCGTCGGGCCATTGATACAAGGGCTTGCCGCGCCGATGCACGATCTCTCTCGTGGCTGTAGCGTGCAGGAAATTATCGAACTGGCGCTGGTGGCAGCCGTACCGCGTCAGACAGAAGTGAACCGCGAAAGCAGTTTACAAACACTGGTTGAATGAACGGTCCCGTTCTGGACCCCTATAAAGAGGAAAACACAATGGAAGCATTAGGAATGATCGAAACCCGGGGCCTGGTTGCACTGATTGAGGCTTCTGACGCGATGGTAAAAGCTGCGCGCGTCAAACTGGTTGGTGTTAAGCAGATTGGCGGCGGCCTGTGTACTGCGATGGTTCGCGGTGATGTTGCTGCCTGTAAAGCGGCGACCGATGCCGGTGCCGCAGCGGCACAGCGTATCGGCGAGCTAGTATCTGTCCACGTTATTCCGCGTCCGCACGGCGACCTGGAAGAAGTGTTCCCGATCGGCCTGAAAGGCGACAGCAGTAACCTGTAATCACCCTGTGTGACGTCGATTCGGGCGTCACGCTCTCTCCTTTTTCTATTTACCTTCTGCGGAGGGTAGGGGGAGCTTTTACCTGAAATACGCCACGGAGGCGGGTATGAAACTGGCAGTCGTCACTGGACAAATTGTTTGTACCGTACGCCATCACGGACTGGCGCATGACAAATTGCTGATGGTGGAAATGATTGATTCACAGGGAAACCCTGACGGGCAGTGTGCCGTTGCCATCGACAACATTGGCGCAGGAACCGGGGAGTGGGTGTTGCTGGTGAGTGGCAGTTCCGCCCGCCAGGCGCATAAAAGCGAAACGTCACCGGTCGATCTGTGCGTGATTGGCATCGTCGATGAGGTGGTCTCTGGCGGTCAGGTAATTTTCCACAAATAAGGAAGAACATCATGAATCAACAGGATATTGAACAGGTGGTGAAAGCGGTACTGCTGAAAATGCAAAGCAGCGACATGCCGCCCGCCGTCGTTCATGAGATGGGCGTTTTCGCTTCCCTGGATGACGCCGTTGCGGCAGCCAAAATTGCTCAGCAGGGGTTAAAAAGCGTGGCAATGCGCCAGTTAGCTATTGCTGCCATTCGTGAAGCAGGCGAAAAACACGCCAGAGATTTAGCGGAACTTGCCGTCAGTGAAACCGGCATGGGGCGCGTGGAAGATAAATTTGCCAAAAACGTCGCTCAGGCACGCGGCACGCCAGGCGTTGAGTGTCTCTCTGCGCAGGTGCTGACGGGCGACAACGGCCTGACTTTAATTGAAAACGCGCCCTGGGGCGTGGTGGCTTCGGTAACGCCGTCCACTAACCCGGCGGCGACCGTTATTAATAACGCCATCAGCCTGATTGCGGCGGGCAACAGCGTCATTTTTGCCCCGCATCCGGCGGCGAAAAAAGTCTCCCAGCGGGCGATTACGCTGCTCAACCAGGCGATTGTTGCCGCAGGCGGGCCGGAAAACTTACTGGTGACCGTGGCAAATCCGGATATCGAAACCGCGCAACGCTTGTTCAAGTTTCCGGGCATCGGCCTTTTGGTGGTGACCGGCGGCGAAGCAGTGGTGGAAGCGGCGCGTAAACACACCAATAAACGTCTGATAGTCGCAGGTGCAGGCAACCCGCCGGTAGTGGTGGATGAAACCGCCGACCTTGCCCGTGCCGCTCAGTCCATTGTCAAAGGCGCTTCTTTCGATAACAACATTATTTGTGCCGATGAAAAGGTACTGATTGTCGTTGATAGCGTAGCCGATGAACTGATGCGTCTGATGGAAGGCCAGCACGCGGTGAAACTGACCGCAGAACAGGCGCAGCAGCTACAACCAGTGTTGCTGAAAAATATCGACGAACGCGGAAAGGGCACAGTCAGCCGCGACTGGGTAGGTCGCGATGCGGCGAAAATCGCGGCGGCAATCGGCCTGAACGTGCCGCAAGAAACGCGCTTGCTGTTTGTAGAAACCACCGCAGAACATCCGTTTGCCGTGACCGAACTGATGATGCCGGTACTGCCGGTGGTGCGCGTCGCCAATGTGGCGGATGCCATTGCGCTGGCGGTGAAACTGGAAGGCGGTTGCCACCATACGGCGGCAATGCACTCGCGCAATATCGAAAACATGAACCAGATGGCGAACGCCATTGATACCAGCATTTTCGTTAAGAACGGACCGTGCATTGCCGGGCTGGGTCTGGGCGGGGAGGGCTGGACCACCATGACCATCACCACGCCAACCGGTGAAGGGGTAACCAGCGCACGGACGTTTGTCCGTCTGCGTCGCTGTGTATTAGTCGATGCGTTTCGCATTGTTTAAGGAGTAACCGATGGCGCACGACGAACAATGGCTCACCCCGCGTCTGCAAACGGCGGCAACGCTGTGTAACCAGACGCCTGGCGCGACGGAGTCTCCGCTGTGGCTGGGGGTGGATCTGGGCACCTGCGATGTGGTGTCGATGGTTGTCGACCGCGAAGGTCAGCCGGTGGCGGTATGCCTCGACTGGGCCGATGTGGTCCGCGACGGCATCGTCTGGGATTTCTTCGGCGCAGTCACCATTGTTCGTCGCCATCTCGACACCCTTGAGCAGCAATTCGGTCGCCGTTTTAGCCATGCGGCGACGTCATTTCCCCCAGGTACGGATGCGCGTATTTCCATCAACGTACTGGAATCTGCCGGACTGGAAGTCAGCCATGTTCTGGATGAACCAACGGCGGTGGTGGATCTGCTGCAACTGGATAACGCAGGCGTAGTGGATATTGGCGGCGGCACCACCGGTATTGCCATCGTGAAACAGGGCAAAGTGACTTACTCGGCGGATGAAGCCACCGGCGGACATCACATTTCTCTGACGCTCGCCGGAAATCGTCGTATTCCGCTGGAAGAGGCGGAGCAGTACAAGCGCGGTCACGGTGAAGAGATTTGGCCAGTGGTGAAACCGGTGTACGAAAAAATGGCGGACATTGTCGCGCGGCATATCGCAGGGCAGGGCATTACTGATTTATGGCTGGCAGGCGGCTCCTGTATGCAACCGGGCGTGGCGGAGCTGTTTCGCAAACAATTCCCGGCGTTACAGGTGCATTTACCGCAGCACAGTTTGTTTATGACCCCGCTGGCGATCGCCAGTAGCGGGCGAGAAAAAGCGGAGGGGCTATATGCAAAATGAATTGCAGACCGCGCTCTTTCAGGCGTTCGATACCCTGAATCTGCAACGGGTAAAAACATTTAGCGTCCCACCGGTGACGCTTTGCGGTCCGGGCTCGGTGAGCAGTTGCGGACAGCAGGCGCAAACGCGCGGGTTGAAACATCTGTTCGTGATGGCAGACAGCTTTTTGCATCAGGCGGGGATGACCGCCGGGCTGACGCGTAGCCTGGCGGTAAAAGGTATCGCCATGACGCTCTGGCCATGTCCGGTGGGCGAACCGTGCATTACCGACGTGTGTGCGGCTGTGGCGCAACTGCGTGAATCGGGTTGCGATGGGGTGATTGCGTTTGGCGGTGGATCGGTGCTTGATGCGGCGAAAGCCGTGGCGTTGCTGGTGACGAACCCCGATAGCACGCTGGCAGAAATGTCAGAAACCCGCGTTCTGCAACCGCGCCTGCCGCTGATTGCCGTTCCAACGACCGCCGGAACCGGCTCTGAAACCACTAACGTAACGGTGATTATCGACGCTGTGAGCGGGCGCAAGCAGGTGTTAGCACATGCCTCACTGATGCCGGATGTGGCGATTCTCGATGCCGCGCTGACCGAAGGCGTGCCGTCGCATGTCACGGCGATGACCGGCATCGATGCGTTAACCCATGCCATTGAAGCGTATAGCGCACTGAACGCCACACCGTTTACCGACAGTCTGGCGATTGGCGCCATTGCGATGATTGGTAAATCGCTGCCGAAAGCGGTGGGCTACGGGCACGACCTTGCCGCGCGCGAAAGTATGTTGCTCGCATCATGCATGGCGGGAATGGCGTTTTCCAGTGCGGGGCTTGGGTTATGCCACGCGATGGCGCATCAGCCGGGCGCGGCGCTGCATATTCCGCACGGTCTGGCGAATGCCATGCTGCTGCCAACGGTGATGGAGTTTAACCGGATGGTATGCCGCGAACGTTTTAGCCAGGTAGGCAGGGCGCTGCGAACTAAAAAATCCGACGAGCGTGATGCTATTAACGCGGTTAGTGAGCTGATTGCGGAAGTTGGGATTGGTAAACGACTGGGCGATGTTGGTGCGACATCTGCGCATTACGGCGCATGGGCGCAGGCCGCGCTGGAAGATATTTGTCTGCGCAGTAATCCGCGTACCGCCAGCCTGGAACAGATTGTCGGCCTGTACGCAGCAGCACAATAAACGCCGGATGCGACGCTTGTCGCGTCTTATCCGGCCTACGGGATTGCACATGTAGGGCGGATAAGGCGTTCACGCCGCATCCGCCAGTGCGGAGCAATTGCCGGATGCGACGCTTGTCGCGTCTTATCCGGCCTACGGGATTGCATATGTATGGCGGATAAGGCGTTTACGCCGCATCCGCCAATAAATAACAACTAACAGGGAGTAAAGGCGATGGGAATTAACGAAATCATCATGTACATCATGATGTTCTTTATGCTGATAGCTGCCGTAGACAGGATCCTGTCGCAGTTCGGCGGTTCTGCACGTTTCCTCGGTAAATTCGGTAAAAGTATTGAAGGATCGGGCGGACAGTTCGAAGAAGGCTTTATGGCGATGGGCGCACTGGGTCTGGCGATGGTCGGTATGACCGCGCTGGCACCGGTACTGGCGCATGTACTTGGGCCGGTAATCATCCCCGTTTATGAAATGCTCGGCGCAAACCCTTCCATGTTCGCCGGAACACTGCTGGCGTGCGATATGGGCGGCTTCTTCCTCGCCAAAGAGCTGGCGGGCGGTGACGTAGCAGCGTGGCTATACTCTGGGTTAATTCTCGGATCGATGATGGGGCCAACGATTGTGTTTTCCATTCCGGTGGCGCTCGGCATTATCGAACCCTCAGATCGTCGTTATCTGGCACTCGGCGTGCTGGCGGGCATTGTGACCATTCCGATTGGTTGTATCGCCGGTGGCCTGGTGGCAATGTACTCAGGCGTACAGATCAACGGCCAGCCGGTGGAGTTCACCTTCGCCCTGATTCTGATGAACATGATCCCGGTGCTTATCGTTGCGGTGCTGGTGGCGCTGGGGCTGAAGTTCATCCCGGAAAAAATGATCAACGGCTTCCAGATCTTCGCCAAATTTCTCGTTGCATTAATTACCCTCGGTCTTGCCGCTGCGGTGGTGAAATTCCTGCTTGGCTGGGAACTGATCCCCGGTCTTGATCCCATCTTCATGGCGCCTGGCGACAAACCTGGCGAAGTGATGCGCGCGATTGAGGTTATCGGTTCGATCTCCTGCGTCCTGCTTGGCGCGTATCCGATGGTACTGCTACTGACCCGCTGGTTTGAAAAACCGCTGATGAGCGTCGGTAAAGTGCTGAATATGAACAATATCGCGGCAGCAGGCATGGTGGCGACGCTTGCCAACAATATCCCGATGTTCGGCATGATGAAGCAGATGGATACTCGCGGCAAAGTCATCAACTGTGCCTTCGCCGTTTCCGCAGCCTTCGCCCTGGGCGACCATTTAGGCTTCGCGGCTGCCAACATGAACGCCATGATCTTCCCGATGATTGTCGGCAAGCTGATCGGCGGCGTCACGGCGATTGGCGTGGCGATGATGCTGGTGCCAAAAGAAGACGCGGCAACGGCTAAAAACGCAGCGGAGGCGCAATCGTGAGCACTCGCCAGCTACTGAGCGTCGGTATTGATATCGGCACCACCACCACTCAGGTGATCTTCTCCCATCTGGAACTGGTTAACCGTGCGGCGGTGTCGCAGGTGCCGCGCTACGAATTTATCAAACGCGAAATTAGCTGGCAAAGCCCGGTGTTCTTTACCCCTGTCGATAAACAGGGCGGTTTAAAAGAAGCGGAACTGAAATCGCTGATTTTAGAGCAATATCAGGCTGCGGGAATTGCGCCGGAAAGCGTTGATTCTGGTGCCATCATCATCACCGGTGAAAGCGCGAAAACCCGCAATGCCCGTCCGGCGGTGATGGCGCTCTCCCGGTCGCTGGGCGATTTTGTCGTCGCCAGCGCCGGACCGCATCTCGAATCCGTGATTGCAGGCCACGGCGCCGGGGCGCAAACCCTTTCTGAACAACGGTTATGTCGGGTACTGAATATTGACATCGGCGGTGGCACTGCGAACTACGCCCTGTTCGATGCCGGAAAAATCAGCGGGACTGCCTGCCTCAACGTCGGCGGTCGCCTGTTGGAAACCGACAGCCAGGGACGCGTGGTTTACGCCCATAAACCGGGGCAGATGATTGTGGATGAGTGCTTCGGCGCAGGCACCGATGCCCGTTCACTGACCGGTGCGCAACTGGTGCAGGTCACCCGGCGGATGGCGGCGCTGATTGTCGAAGTGATTGAAGGAACGCTCTCGCCGCTCGCGCAGGCATTGATGCAAACCGGTTTGCTGCCCGCAGGCGCAACGCCCGAAATCATTACGCTCTCCGGCGGAGTTGGCGAATGTTATCGCCACCAGCCCGCTGACCCGTTCTGTTTTGCCGATATTGGCCCGTTGCTGGCAACGGCGCTGCATGAGCATCCGCGCCTGCGTGAAATGAACGTGCAGTTTCCCGCGCAAACCGTGCGCGCCACAGTGATTGGCGCGGGCGCGCATACCCTTTCGCTCTCGGGCAGCACTATCTGGCTGGAGGGCGTACAACTGCCGCTGCGCAATTTGCCAGTGGCGATCCCAATTGATGAAACGGATCTGGTGAATGGCTGGCAACAGGCGCTGATTCAGCTTGATCTATGCCCCAAAACTGACGCGTACGTGCTGGCACTTCCCGCCGGGCTTCCGGTGCGTTACGCCTCGGTACTGACGGTCATCAACGCGCTGGTCGATTTCGTCGCGCGTTTTCCGAATCCGCATCCCCTGCTGGTGGTAGCCGGGCAGGACTTTGGTAAAGCTCTGGGCATGTTATTGCGCCCACAGCTACAACAACTCCCGTTGGCAGTCATTGACGAAGTGATTGTTCGCGCGGGGGACTATATCGACATTGGTACGCCTCTTTTTGGCGGATCGGTTGTGCCGGTGACGGTGAAATCACTCGCATTTCCTTCCTGAGGGAACGACTTATGAAACTAAAGACCACATTGTTCGGCAATGTATATCAGTTTAAGGATGTAAAAGAGGTGCTGGCTAAAGCCAACGAACTGCGTTCGGGGGATGTGCTGGCGGGCGTTGCAGCGGCAAGCTCGCAGGAGCGCGTGGCGGCAAAGCAGGTGTTGTCGGAAATGACGGTGGCGGATATCCGCAATAATCCGGTAATTTCTTATGAAGAGGACTGCGTAACGCGGCTGATTCAGGACGACGTTAACGAAACGGCCTACAACCAGATTAAAAACTGGAGCATCAGCGAACTGCGCGAGTATGTGCTGAGCGACGAAACCAGCGTGGATGACATTGCCTTTACCCGCAAAGGGCTGACCTCGGAAGTGGTCGCGGCGGTGGCGAAAATTTGTTCCAACGCGGATCTCATCTACGGCGCGAAGAAAATGCCGGTGATCAAAAAGGCCAATACCACCATCGGTATCCCAGGCACTTTCAGCGCCCGTTTGCAGCCAAATGATACCCGTGACGACGTGCAAAGTATTGCCGCACAAATCTACGAAGGGCTTTCTTTCGGCGTGGGCGATGCGGTGATTGGCGTTAACCCGGTGACTGATGACGTGGAAAACTTAAGCCGCGTGCTGGACACCATTTACGGTGTTATCGACAAATTCAACATTCCAACTCAGGGCTGCGTGCTGGCGCATGTCACCACCCAGATCGAAGCGATCCGTCGCGGCGCGCCGGGCGGCCTGATTTTCCAGAGTATTTGTGGCAGTGAAAAAGGGCTGAAAGAGTTTGGCGTGGAGCTGGCGATGCTTGACGAAGCCCGCGCAGTGGGCGCGGAGTTCAACCGTATTGCCGGGGAAAACTGCCTCTACTTCGAAACCGGGCAAGGTTCTGCGCTCTCCGCTGGCGCTAATTTCGGCGCTGACCAGGTGACGATGGAAGCGCGAAACTACGGGCTGGCGCGTCATTACGATCCGTTTATCGTCAACACCGTGGTCGGTTTTATTGGGCCGGAGTATCTCTACAATGACCGGCAGATTATCCGCGCGGGCTTAGAAGATCACTTTATGGGCAAGCTGAGCGGCATCTCTATGGGCTGTGACTGCTGCTACACCAACCACGCTGACGCTGACCAGAACCTCAACGAAAACCTGATGATCCTGCTTGCTACCGCAGGCTGCAACTACATCATGGGGATGCCGCTGGGCGATGACATCATGCTCAACTATCAGACCACCGCCTTCCATGACACCGCCACAGTGCGTCAGTTACTCAACCTGCGTCCGTCACCGGAGTTTGAACGCTGGCTGGAAAGCATGGGCATTATGGCAAACGGTCGCCTGACCAAACGGGCGGGCGATCCGTCACTGTTCTTCTGATGACGCGGAGATAACACATCATGGATCAAAAACAGATTGAAGAAATTGTACGCAGCGTGATGGCGTCAATGGGGCAGGCGGATGCCGCGCCAGCGGAAACCAAATGCGCCACCACAACGTGCGCTGCGCCGGTGACCTCTGAAAGTTGCGCGCTGGATTTAGGTTCCGCTGAAGCGAAGGCATGGATTGGCGTGGAAAATCCGCATCGCGCAGACGTATTAACAGAACTGCGTCGCAGCACCGTGGCTCGCGTTTGTACCGGTCGTGCCGGCCCGCGTCCGCGTACTCAGGCGTTGCTGCGTTTCCTGGCCGACCACTCTCGTTCGAAAGATACCGTACTGAAAGAAGTGCCGGAAGAGTGGGTGAAAGCGCAGGGTTTGCTGGAAGTACGCTCTGAAATCAGTGACAAAAATCTCTACCTGACTCGCCCGGACATGGGGCGTCGCCTGTGTGCGGAAGCTGTTGAAGCCTTGAAAGCACAGTGCGTTGCCAATCCGGACGTACAGGTCGTTGTCTCCGATGGTTTGTCAACTGATGCCATCACCGTCAACTATGAAGAGATCCTGCCGCCGCTGATGGCAGGTCTGCAACAGGCGGGGCTGAAAGTCGGTACGCCGTTCTTTGTGCGTTATGGTCGCGTGAAAATTGAAGACCAGATTGGCGAACTTCTCGGCGCGAAAGTGGTGATCCTGCTGGTGGGTGAACGTCCGGGGTTAGGGCAGTCGGAAAGTCTCTCCTGCTACGCTGTTTACTCGCCGCGTATGGCGACCACCGTTGAGGCCGATCGCACCTGCATCTCTAACATTCACCAGGGCGGTACACCGCCGGTTGAAGCCGCAGCCGTCATTGTGGATTTGGCGAAACGTATGCTGGAGCAGAAAGCATCCGGCATCAACATGACCCGATAAGGAGGCATCATGCCAGCTTTAGATTTGATTCGACCGTCGGTCACCGCCATGCGGGTGATTGCCTCCGTTAACGCTGATTTTGCGCGTGAACTGAAATTACCGCCGCATATTCGTAGTCTCGGGCTGATTTCTGCTGATTCCGATGACGTCACCTACATTGCGGCTGACGAAGCGACCAAGCAGGCGATGGTCGAAGTGGTGTATGGCCGCTCGCTGTATGCCGGAGCGGCGCACGGACCGTCACCGACTGCCGGTGAAGTGCTGATTATGCTCGGCGGGCCAAACCCGGCGGAAGTGCGTGCCGGCCTGGATGCGATGGTTGCGCATATTGAAAATGGTGCGGCGTTCCAGTGGGCGAACGATAAGCAAGACACCGCATTCCTCGCGCATGTAGTTTCGCGTACCGGTTCTTATCTCTCATCAACCGCCGGGATCACGCTTGGCGATCCGCTGGCGTATCTGGTGGCGCCGCCGCTGGAAGCGACCTATGGCATTGATGCGGCGTTGAAATCGGCTGACGTGCAACTGGTGACCTATGTACCGCCACCGTCAGAAACCAACTATTCAGCGGCATTTTTAACCGGTAGCCAGGCAGCGTGTAAAGCGGCCTGCAACGCCTTTACCGATGCCGTGCTGGAAATCGCGCGTAATCCAATCCAGCGTGCGTAACGGAGGTTGCCGATGATCAATGCACTGGGATTGCTGGAAGTGGACGGCATGGTCGCCGCGATAGATGCGGCGGATGCCATGCTGAAAGCGGCTAACGTGCGTCTGCTCAGTCACGAAGTGCTTGACCCTGGTCGCTTAACGCTGGTGGTGGAAGGCGATCTGGCGGCGTGTCGTGCGGCGCTGGATGCAGGTTGTGCCGCCGCGATGCGTACCGGGCGTGTCATCAGCCGCAAGGAGATTGGTCGGCCTGATGATGACACCCAGTGGCTGGTTACTGGCTTTAATCGCCAGCCGAAGCAACCTGACGCGTCCGCTATTGCCGAGGGATCTGCTGACGAGTTGTTGGCGCTGTTAACATCAGTACGTCAGGGAATGACGGCAGGAGAAGTGGCTGCCCACTTTGGCTGGCCGCTGGAAAAAGCCAGAAATGCGCTCGAACAGCTCTTTTCTGCCGGGACGTTACGTAAACGCAGTAGTCGTTATCGTCTCAAGCCCCATTAACCTGTCGGAGGTGCCGGGTGTCATACAACACCCGGCATTAACATCATGAAAAAGACCCGTACAGCCAATTTGCACCATCTTTATCATGAACCCTTACCCGAAAACCTGAAGCTCACGCCGAAGGTCGAAGTGGATAATGTTCATCAACGACAGACAACGGATGTCTATGAACATGCCTTGACGATTACCGCCTGGCAGCAGATTTACGATCAGCTCCATCCGGGCAAGTTTCATGGTGAATTTACGGAAATCCTGCTCGATGATATTCAGGTTTTCCGTGAATACACCGGTCTGGCGCTGCGTCAGTCGTGTCTGGTCTGGCCGAACTCGTTCTGGTTTGGCATTCCGGCGACACGTGGTGAACAGGGATTTATCGGTTCGCAATGTCTGGGAAGCGCAGAAATTGCCACGCGCCCTGGTGGAACCGAGTTTGAATTAAGTACGCCGGACGATTACACAATTCTTGGCGTGGTGCTTTCTGAAGACGTCATTACCCGGCAGGCTAACTTTTTGCATAATCCGGATCGGGTATTACATATGCTGCGTAGCCAGTCGGCGCTGGAAGTGAAAGAGCAGCATAAAGCCGCTCTGTGGGGCTTTGTCCAACAGGCGCTGGCGACGTTTTGCGAGAACCCGGAAAATCTTCATCAGCCTGCGGTGCGTAAAGTGCTGGGGGATAATTTGCTAATGGCGATGGGGGCGATGCTGGAAGAAGCGCAGCCGATGATGACGGCGGAAAGCATCAGTCATCAGAGTTACCGTCGATTGCTTTCCCGCGCCCGTGAATATGTGCTGGAAAACATGTCCGAACCGGTGACGGTGCTGGACTTGTGTAATCAACTGCATGTCAGTCGCCGCACGTTACAAAACGCGTTTCACGCTATTTTAGGCATTGGCCCGAACGCGTGGTTGAAACGTATTCGTCTGAACGCCGTGCGACGCGAACTGATAAGCCCGTGGTCGCAAAGCACAACGGTAAAAGACGCTGCCATGCAGTGGGGATTCTGGCATCTGGGGCAATTCGCCACGGATTACCAGCAACTGTTTGCCGAGAAGCCGTCACTGACGCTGCATCAGCGGATGCGGGAGTTGGGGTGAGGGAGTTACACCCAATCCCTGACCTGAATAAACTCACTCAACGCCGCTTCCGGACTGCCTTCTTCCGGCTGATAATCGTACTCCCAGCGTACCAGCGGCGGCATTGACATCAGGATCGATTCGGTGCGCCCGCCAGTTTGCAGGCCAAACAGCGTGCCGCGATCCCAGACCAGGTTGAACTCGACATAACGCCCGCGACGGTAGAGCTGGAAATTACGCTCGCGCTCGCCGTATTCCATCGCTTTACGTCGCTCTACAATTGGTAAATAAGCGTCGGTGTAGCCTTTGCCTACTGCCTGCATAAAGGCAAAACAGTGGTCGAAATCTGGCGTGTTCAGATCATCAAAGAACAGCCCGCCAATACCGCGCTGTTCGTTGCGATGTTTGAGGTAGAAGTAATCGTCGCACCACTTTTTGTAACGGGGATAAACGTCTTCACCAAATGGCAGGCACAGGTCACGGGCGGTGCGGTGCCAGTGAATGGCGTCTTCTTCAAAGCCATAGAAGGGGGTTAAGTCGAAGCCACCGCCAAACCACCAGACAGGATCGGCGCCTGGTTTTTCGGCAATAAAAAAGCGCACATTCGCGTGGCTGGTGGGAACATACGGATTATGCGGATGCACGACCAGCGAAACGCCCATCGCCTCAAAACTGCGCCCGGCAAGTTCCGGGCGATGAGCGGTGGCGGAAGCAGGCATCGCCTCACCGTGGACGTGAGAAAAGTTGACGCCCGCCTGTTCGAAAACACCACCATTACGCAACACCCGACTACGCCCGCCGCCGCCAGCGTCGCGCTGCCAGCTATCTTCGACAAACTCTGCGCCATCTACGGCGCTTAGCTGCTGGCAAATTGTGTCCTGAAGGTTGAGCAGGAACTGTTTAACCTGGTGTGCGTCGGGCTTCATAACTTACCGTTTTTTCGAGTGTGCTTTCTGGTTGTCAAACCAGTGGAAATAACTGATCACGCCTTCAGCAATCGCTGTGGCAATTTTCTGACGAAACGCCGCCGTGCCTAACAGTCGCTCTTCTTCCGGGTTGGTGATAAACGAAGTTTCCACCAGCACTGAAGGAACCGACGGCGATTTCAACACCACAAACGCGGCTTGTTCGGTGTTGCGGCTGTGCAGTTTATGCACCGGCTTAATCTTCTTCAGAATATGCGAGCCAAGCGTCAGGCTGTTTTTAATGGTATCTGTTTGCACCAGATCAAACAGCACTTGCTGCAATAGATGATCTCTGTCAGTCGCTTTTTTCCCGGCGACTTCATCGGCACGGTTTTCGCGTTCCGACAAATATTTTGCCATCGCACTACTTGCGCCACGGTTAGATAGGGCAAAGACTGATGCACCTGCGGCTTTTGGGTTGGTAAAGCCGTCGGCGTGAATTGACATAAACAGATCCGCGCCATGTTTATGGGCGATTTCAACGCGATCGTACAGTGGGATAAACGTATCGCCAGAACGCGTTAAACGCGCATCAATGCCATGATTGCGCAAAATGGAACGGACGTTTTTGGCAATTGCCAGCACCACATGTTTTTCTTTCGATCCATTGCGGCCAATCGCCCCGGTATCAATCCCGCCGTGGCCTGGATCGAGAACAACGACACGTTTGCCGCCGGCTTTTTTGGTTTTCGGCTTACTGTGTCCGTTACTGGTTTTTAAAGGTTCTTCTTTGGCGATGGCTTGCGACATGCCTGACAACGTCAGGGCAGCCAATCCGGCTTTCAGCACCTGGCGGCGCGAAGTGAGTGTTTTTAGTGGTTTAAAAGTGCTCATACGGCCTGAGTTGTAATAATAAAGTTCCAGATGTTATATCGTATCGCGTAATCCGTTACGACCGTTTGCTGTTGAGAATTGTTTTACTTTTCATTTCAATAGTTGACAACTCCCCATTATGCCACTTTTTCAACCGATTTTCGTCAGATATTGGCTAATTCAACCGTTCACGCCATAATCACCCTTTTAACCCGCAAAAAGGTAACGAATACCATGGAGATACGCGTATTTCGCCAGGAAGATTTCGAAGAGGTCATCACCCTTTGGGAGCGTTGCGACTTGCTGCGTCCGTGGAATGATCCGGAAATGGACATCGAGCGCAAGATGAACCATGACGTCAGTTTGTTTCTGGTCGCTGAGGTGAACGGTGAAGTGGTCGGAACGGTGATGGGCGGTTATGACGGGCATCGCGGGTCTGCTTATTATCTTGGCGTGCATCCTGAGTTTCGTGGGCGTGGGATTGCCAATGCGTTGCTTAACCGGCTGGAGAAAAAGCTGATTGCTCGCGGCTGCCCGAAAATTCAGATCAACGTGCCGGAAGATAACGACATGGTGCTCGGAATGTATGAACGCCTGGGATATGAACACGCCGACGTGCTGAGTCTGGGTAAGCGTTTGATTGAAGATGAAGAGTACTGAGTTTCATCCTGTCCATTATGATGCGCACGGACGCCTGCGTTTACCTTTTCTCTTCTGGATTGTGCTTTTGCTACAGGCGCGAACCTGGGTACTGTTTGTGATTGCCGGTGCGTCGCGCGAGCAGGGTACTGCGCTGCTAAATCTGTTTTATCCCGATCACGATAATTTCTGGCTGGGGCTGATTCCTGGCATTCCGGCGGTGCTGGCGTTTTTGTTGAGCGGTCGGCGGGCTACGTTTCCTCGCACCTGGCATGGGCTCTATTTTCTGTTGCTGTTAGCGCAAGTGGTTTTACTTTGCTGGCAACCGTGGCTGTGGCTGAACGGTGAATCCGTTAGCGGTATCGGTCTGGCGCTGGTAGTGGCGGATATTGTGGCGTTAATCTGGCTGCTGACCAATCGACGTTTACGCGCTTGTTTTAATGAAGAAAAAGAATAACGGCACTTTTTGGTGAATTTGCACTCCAAGCAACGTTATTGAATAACCAAAGGAAGTGACATGAAATCGCTGCGTTTAATGTTATGCGCTATGCCGTTGATGCTGGCCGGCTGTTCCACGATGTCGTCAGTTAACTGGTCTGCCGCTAACCCGTGGAACTGGTTTGGTTCGTCCACCAAAGTGAGCGAGCAGGGCGTGGGTGAATTAACGGCGTCCACACCACTGCAAGAACAAGCCATTGCCGATGCGCTTGATGGCGATTATCGCCTGCGCAGCGGAATGAAAACCGCGAACGGCAACGTGGTGCGCTTTTTTGAAGTGATGAAAGGCGACAACGTGGCGATGGTGATTAACGGCGATCAAGGCACGATCAGCCGCATTGATGTGCTGGATAGCGATATTGCTGCTGACACCGGTGTTAAAATCGGTACACCGTTTAGCGACCTTTACAGCAAAGCATTTGGCAATTGCCAAAAGGCCGACAGTGATGATAATCGTGCCGTCGAATGTAAAGCCGAAGGCAGTCAACATATTAGCTACCAGTTCAGCGGTGAGTGGAGTGGTCCTGAAGGGTTAATGCCTTCAGACGATACCCTGAAAAACTGGAAAGTCAGTAAAATTATCTGGCGGCGTTAATTTGCGTCTGAACAAACCGCCGCCGCGAAAAAACACGTAAAATAGCGCCCAACAATGCCACGGATTGCGTGGCATTCTTATTTTCAGGAGGAACAATGTCTCAGGTTCAGAGTGGCATTTTGCCAGAACATTGCCGCGCAGCGATTTGGATTGAAGCCAACGTAAAAGGGGATGTTGATGCCCTGCGTGCGGCCAGTAAAACCTTTGCCGATAAACTGGCAACCTTTGAAGCAAAATTCCCGGACGCGCATCTCGGTGCTGTGGTTGCCTTTGGTAACAACACCTGGCGTGCTCTGAGTGGCGGCGTTGGGGCCGAAGAGCTGAAAGATTTTCCGGGCTACGGTAAAGGTCTTGCGCCGACGACCCAGTTCGATGTGTTGATCCACATTCTTTCTCTGCGTCACGACGTAAACTTCTCTGTCGCTCAGGCGGCGATGGAAGCCTTTGGTGACTGCATTGAGGTGAAAGAAGAGATCCACGGCTTCCGTTGGGTTGAAGAGCGTGACCTGAGCGGCTTTGTTGACGGTACAGAAAACCCGGCGGGTGAAGAGACGCGTCGCGAAGTGGCGGTTATCAAAGACGGCGTGGATGCGGGCGGCAGCTATGTGTTTGTGCAGCGTTGGGAGCACAACCTGAAGCAGCTTAACCGTATGAGTGTTCACGATCAGGAGATGATGATCGGGCGCACCAAAGAAGCCAACGAAGAGATTGACGGCGACGAACGTCCGGAAACCTCTCACCTGACCCGCGTTGATCTGAAAGAAGACGGCAAAGGGCTGAAGATTGTTCGCCAGAGCTTGCCATACGGTACAGCCAGCGGCACGCACGGTCTGTACTTCTGCGCTTACTGCGCACGTCTGCACAACATTGAGCAACAGCTGCTGAGCATGTTTGGCGATACTGATGGCAAACGTGACGCAATGTTACGTTTCACCAAACCGGTCACTGGCGGCTATTACTTCGCACCGTCGCTGGACAAGCTGATGGCGCTGTAAGTTTTACTCACGCACCTGTAGCGTCTTGCCGGAGCGGCGTAAATGCTTTATCCGGCCTGTATGATCGTTAAAATTCAATAAATTGCAGTTAACCTGCAGGCCCGATAAGCGTAGCGTATCGGGCTGTTTTGTTTCTAAGTTACGGCTTAGTCCAGATTGACGTCACGGCAGCCAAAGAGCGTGGTGAAAATGAACCCGCTAATCCATGCCACCAGAATCCCACCTGCATACACAGCCATTGCCGGAAGGATGCCTTGTGCCGAAGTCATCAGCGGCAACGCCACCAGGCCAGACGGCCCAAAGGCACTGTTTAGCCCCATCGGCAGACCCCACCATGCGATAAGACCAATAAACAATCCACCTGCTGCGCCGCCTAAACAAGCGGTAACAAACGGTTTCATGCGCGGCAGGGTGACACCGTAAATCAACGGTTCACCAACGCCCAGCAGACCAGGGATAATCGCCCCGCGCACCTGGCTGCGTAAGGCACTGTGCGGCTGCGCGCGCCAGTAAAGCGCCAGCGCCGCGCCCACCTGACCTGCGCCTGCCATTGAAAGGATCGGGAATAGACTGTTGAAACCCTGGCTGTCCATCAAGGCAAGATAAACGGGAATAAAGCCCTGATGCACGCCGAAGACCACGGCAATCAGGAACAGTCCGGCAAGCACTGCACAGCCAAGTGGATTACTGTTCAGATGCATAAACAGCCAGGACATGCCTTCGAATAACCAGCCTCCCAGCGGCATAATCACCAGATATGCCAGCGTAGCGGTGATCAGCAGAGTGATTAACGAGGTCAGCAGCATGTCGAGATCGTCCGGCATAAATTGACGCACCATACCTTCAATGCGGGCGCAGGCCCAGGCGGCAATCAGTACGCCGATGATATTTCCGCGCGGATCGATAGGCAGGCCGAAGAAATCGTGAAAACCAGCGTAGTAACCGGTGGTCGCGCCTGGGTTATAACCGAGCAAAAACAGTGCGGCGATAATCGCGCCATTTACACCTGTGCCGCCGAAGGCCTGAGCGGCGTTATATCCCACCAGGATCACCAGGAAGGTGAATAAGCCTTTGCTGAATACCTTCATAAAATTCAGCGCATCGGGCAGCGTTCCCTGGGCATCTGCCGGAACGTGCATCACCGTGGCGATTAACGTCGCAATCCCCAGCAGCAGACCGGCGGCAATAAATCCGGGGATTAGCGGCGTAAAGATAGTGGCGAATTTGGCGAGAAATTGCTGCACGCCAGAGGTTTGTCTGGCTTTTAACTGACGTTTGTTCTGAGCGGCGATTTCTGCGGCATCCTGCACTGGTGTTTCACCCAACAACACGCTCATCGCTTTTGCGGCACGATGCGCTTTGCCCGACCCAAATACCACCTGTACTTGATCGCTGGTCAAAATGACACCCTTCACCCCTTCCAGCGTTTTGATATCAGGATCAACCAGTGAACTGTCATGTACACCGAGACGCAGACGCGTCATACAGTGACCACAACTGGCGATATTTCCCGCGCCGCCGACGCGGGTAAGAATGGTGTTCAGAAGCTCACTGCTGATCTCTTTAGCCATAGGTTATTCCTTTTCCAGAGCCTTACGAATAAAACCGCCATGCTGCGCCAGGCGTTTTTTCGCTTCTGCGGCATCGAGATTTTTCAAGACCATTACAATCGCTGTTTTGCAGTGGCGATCGCAGGCAATTAGCGCCGCTTCCGCCTGTTCCGCGCTACATCCGGTCGCGTTTTTGACAATATTGACCTGGCGCACGTGTAGTTTTTCATTGGTGGCGACCACATCGACCATCAGGTTGCCGAACACTTTTCCTGACTTAATCATCAGCCCGGTGGAGAGCATGTTGAGCACCAGTTTCTGCGCCGTACCTGCTTTCATCCGCGAAGAACCGGTAACCACTTCAGCCCCGACGACTGGCGTAATAGCAAACTCTGCGGTTGTTGAAACAGCACTACCGGGATTACAGGAAATGCCCACCGTGCGGCAGCCCAACTGGCGAGCGTATTCCAGCCCGGCAATCACATACGGCGTGCGACCACTGGCAGCAATACCGACAACCACATCCTGCGCCGTTAACGCAATATTTTTCAGATCGTTGACGCCGCCTTCCCGGCTGTCTTCCGCGCCTTCCACCGCGTGCTGAATGGCATATTCGCCGCCAGCAATCAAACCAACCACCAGACCAGGTTTCACGCCGTAGGTTGGGGGGCACTCGCTGGCATCCAGAATCCCCAGCCGACCGGAAGTTCCGGCACCGAGATAAATCAGACGACCGCCACCGCTCACCTGGGCGTGGATGACATCAATCGCCGCTGCGATATCCGGCAGTACTCGCTCAACGGCCAATGGAACGGTTTTATCTTCATCGTTGATAATCCGGCACATTTCCAGCGTCGATACGCGGTCGATTTCAGCCGAGGCGCTGTTCGAACCTTCAGTAATCATTTTTTCAAGTTGCATATACAATCACCTTAAATATTTGCCTTCGAATAATTTCATATGGAGTGAATCATATCTCCCTGCCTGATTATGTACAGCAGGGAATGCATACAATGACAGAGTTGTGGTTATGGGAGATTTTACTTAAGATTTTCCTGAATTTAGATCCACTCCTCAGCATTGATCTGTTATTCAGGTATGGTAGGGACAATAGAGCGTAATGCTCTGTATTCAAAAGGAGAAACTTGAAATGGGTAAACTCACGGGCAAGACAGCACTGATTACGGGCGCATCGCAAGGCATTGGTGAAGGAATTGCCAGAACCTTTGCGCGTCATGGCGCAAACCTAATCTTGCTGGATATCTCCCCTGAGATTGAAAAGCTGGCGGATGAGCTGTGTGGTCGTGGTCATCGCTGTACGGCGGTAATTGCCGATGTACGCGACCCGGTGTCAGTTACGGCAGCGATCAAGCGCGCGAAGGAAAAAGAAGGGCGCATTGATATTCTGGTGAATAACGCAGGTGTTTGCCGTCTGGGTAGTTTTCTTGAAATGAGCGATGACGATCGCGATTTCCATATTGATATCAATATCAAAGGTGTCTGGAACGTCACGAAGGCGGTGCTGCCGGAGATGATTGCCCGCAAAGATGGTCGCATTGTGATGATGTCTTCGGTCACCGGCGATATGGTGGCCGATCCGGGCGAAACAGCGTATGCCTTAACGAAAGCGGCGATTGTGGGGCTGACCAAATCGCTGGCGGTGGAGTATGCACAGTCGGGGATTCGCGTTAATGCAATCTGCCCTGGTTACGTTCGCACGCCAATGGCGGAAAGCATCGCCCGTCAGTCAAATCCGCAAGATCCGGAATTGGTGCTCACCGAAATGGCAAAAGCAATCCCGCTGCGTCGCCTCGCCGATCCGCTGGAAGTCGGCGAACTGGCAGCCTTCCTCGCGTCGGATGAATCCAGCTATTTAACAGGTACACAGAATGTGATCGATGGCGGTAGCACACTACCGGAGACGGTTAGCGTCGGCATCTGATTCACCTCTGTTTCCTCCCTGCATTAGTGGGGAGGATTTCGTCTTGAACTAAGTTCACCAGGCTATTTTATTTGTCATTTTTGCCCCGGGCAGTGCTCGAAATCCTCACGTACTATGTGTACGCTCCGGTTTCTCCGCGCTGTCCGTGTTCAAACTGACTGCAACAATTACGCCTGTTGAACCAAGTTCTTATTCCCTTTTCAACTTCCAAATCACCAAACGGTATATAAAACCGTTACTCCTTTCATGCCCGTTATAAATATGATGGCTATTAGAAAGTCATTAAATATATAAGGGTGCGCAATGGCCGTTAACTTACTGAAAAAGAACTCTCTCGCGCTGGTCGCTTCGCTGCTGCTGGCTGGCCACGTGCAGGCAACGGAACTGCTTAACAGTTCTTATGACGTCTCCCGCGAGCTGTTTGCAGCCCTGAATACCCCGTTTGAACAGCAGTGGGCAAAAGATAACGGCGGCGACAAACTGACGATAAAACAATCTCATGCCGGGTCATCAAAACAGGCGCTGGCGATTTTGCAGGGCTTAAAAGCCGACGTTGTTACTTATAACCAGGTGACCGACGTACAAATCCTGCACGACAAAGGCAAGCTGATCCCGGCGGACTGGCAGTCGCGCCTGCCGAACAACAGCTCGCCGTTCTACTCCACCATGGGCTTCCTGGTGCGTAAGGGCAACCCGAAGAATATCCACGACTGGAACGATTTGGTTCGCTCCGACGTGAAGCTGATTTTCCCGAACCCGAAAACGTCCGGTAACGCGCGCTACACCTATTTAGCCGCGTGGGGCGCAGCGGATAAAGCCGACGGTGGCGATAAAGCCAAAACCGAACAGTTTATGACCCAGTTCCTGAAAAACGTCGAAGTGTTCGATACCGGCGGTCGTGGCGCAACCACCACTTTTGCCGAGCGCGGTTTGGGCGATGTGCTGATCAGCTTCGAATCGGAAGTGAACAACATCCGTAAACAGTATGAAGCGCAGGGCTTCGAAGTGGTGATTCCAAAAACCAACATTCTGGCGGAGTTCCCGGTGGCGTGGGTGGATAAAAACGTGCAGGCCAACGGTACGGAAAAAGCCGCCAAAGCTTACCTGAACTGGCTCTACAGCCCGCAGGCGCAAACCATCATCACCGACTATTACTACCGCGTAAATAACCCGGAAGTTATGGACAAACTGAAAGATAAATTCCCGCAGACCGAGCTGTTCCGCGTGGAAGACAAATTTGGCTCCTGGCCGGAAGTGATGAAAACTCACTTCACCAGCGGCGGCGAGTTAGACAAGCTGTTAGCGGCGGGGCGTAGCTGATGTTTGCCGTCGCTTCCAGACGTGTGCTGCCGGGCTTTACCTTAAGCCTCGGCACCAGTCTGCTGTTTGTGTGCCTGATTTTGTTACTGCCGCTTTCCGCACTGGTGATGCAGCTCTCTGAGATGAGCTGGGCGCAGTACTGGGAGGTGATCACCAACCCGCAGGTGGTGGCGGCCTATAAAGTGACGTTGCTGTCGGCGTTTGTGGCATCGATTTTTAACGGCGTTTTCGGTCTGCTGATGGCATGGATCCTAACCCGTTATCGCTTTCCGGGGCGCACTCTGCTTGATGCGCTGATGGATTTGCCGTTTGCATTGCCGACGGCGGTAGCAGGTTTAACGCTGGCTTCGCTGTTTTCGGTCAACGGTTTTTACGGTGAATGGCTGGCGAAGTTTGATATCAAAGTCACCTACACCTGGCTGGGGATTGCGGTGGCAATGGCCTTTACCAGTATTCCGTTTGTGGTGCGTACCGTGCAGCCGGTGCTTGAAGAGTTAGGCCCGGAATATGAAGAAGCGGCGGAAACGCTCGGAGCAACGCGCTGGCAGAGTTTCTGCAAAGTGGTGCTGCCGGAGCTTTCCCCTGCGCTGGTGGCGGGTGTGGCGCTGTCGTTCACCCGTAGCCTCGGTGAGTTTGGCGCAGTGATTTTTATCGCCGGGAACATCGCATGGAAAACCGAAGTCACATCGCTGATGATTTTTGTGCGGTTACAGGAATTTGATTACCCGGCGGCGAGCGCGATCGCTTCGGTGATCCTCGCGGCATCACTGCTGCTGCTGTTCTCTATTAACACTCTGCAAAGTCGCTTTGGTCGGCGTGTGGTAGGTCATTAATGGCGGAAGTTACCCAATTGAAGCGTTATGACGCGCGCCCGATTAACTGGGGCAAATGGTTTCTGATTGGCACCGGGATGCTGGTTTCGGCGTTCATCCTGCTGGTGCCAATGATTTACATCTTCGTGCAGGCATTCAGCAAAGGGCTGATACCGGTTTTACAGAATCTGGCCGACCCGGACATGCTGCACGCCATCTGGCTGACGGTGATGATCGCCCTGATTGCCGTACCGGTAAACCTGGTATTCGGCATTCTGCTGGCCTGGCTGGTGACGCGTTTTGATTTTCCGGGACGTCAGTTGCTGCTGACGCTGCTGGACATCCCGTTTGCCGTATCGCCGGTGGTTGCCGGTCTGGTCTATCTGCTGTTTTACGGCTCGAATGGCCCGCTGGGCGGTTGGCTCGACGAGCATAACCTACAAATTATGTTCTCTTGGCCGGGGATGGTGCTGGTCACCATCTTCGTGACATGCCCGTTTGTGGTGCGCGAGCTGGTGCCGGTGATGTTGAGCCAGGGCAGCCAGGAAGACGAAGCGGCGATTTTGCTTGGTGCATCTGGCTGGCAGATGTTCCGCCGCGTCACGCTGCCGAATATTCGCTGGGCGCTGCTTTACGGCGTGGTGCTGACCAACGCCCGCGCAATTGGCGAGTTTGGCGCGGTATCGGTGGTTTCCGGCTCGATTCGCGGCGAAACCCTGTCGCTGCCGTTACAAATTGAATTGCTGGAGCAGGACTACAACACTGTCGGCTCCTTTACCGCTGCGGCGTTATTGACGCTGATGGCGATTATCACCCTGTTTTTGAAGAGTATGTTGCAATGGCGCCTGGAGAATCAGGAAAAACGCGCGCAGCAGGAGGAACATCATGAGCATTGAGATTGCCAGGATTAAGAAGTCTTTTGGTCGCACCCAGGTGCTGAACGATATCTCACTGGATATTCCTTCAGGCCAGATGGTCGCGCTGCTGGGGCCGTCCGGTTCCGGGAAAACCACGCTGCTGCGTATTATTGCCGGGCTGGAACATCAAACCAGCGGACATATTCGCTTCAACGGCACTGACGTCAGCCGCCTGCACGCGCGCGACCGTAAAGTCGGTTTCGTGTTCCAGCATTACGCGTTGTTCCGCCATATGACGGTATTCGACAATATCGCTTTTGGCCTGACGGTGCTGCCGCGTCGCGAGCGGCCAAATGCCGCAGCCATCAAAGCGAAAGTGACAAAATTGCTGGAGATGGTGCAGCTTGCTCATCTGGCGGATCGTTATCCGGCACAGCTTTCGGGCGGTCAGAAACAGCGTGTGGCGCTGGCGCGCGCCCTTGCTGTTGAACCGCAAATTCTGCTGCTCGATGAACCGTTCGGCGCACTGGATGCGCAGGTGCGTAAAGAGCTGCGTCGTTGGTTGCGTCAACTGCATGAAGAACTGAAATTCACCAGCGTCTTCGTGACCCACGACCAGGAAGAAGCGATGGAAGTCGCTAACCGCGTGGTGGTGATGAGCCAGGGCAATATTGAACAGGCTGACGCGCCGGATCAAGTATGGCGCGAACCGGCGACCCGTTTTGTGCTGGAATTTATGGGCGAAGTAAACCGTCTGCGTGGCACCATTCGCGGCGGGCAGTTCCATGTTGGCGCACATCGCTGGCCGCTGGGATATACGCCTGCCTATCAGGGGCCGGTGGATCTCTTCCTGCGTCCGTGGGAAGTGGATATCAGCCGCCGCACCAGCCTGGATTCGCCGCTGCCGGTTCAGGTGCTGGAAGCCAGCCCGAAAGGCCACTACACCCAATTAGTGGTGCAGCCGCTGGGATGGTATGACGACCCGCTAACCGTGGTGATGCGCGGGGATGACGCGCCAGTACGCGGCGATCGCCTGTTTGTTGGGCTGCAACATGCGCGGCTGTATAACGGTGACGAGCGTATCGAAACCCGCGATGAGGAACTTGCTCTCGCACAAAGCGCCTGATAGGTTGAGTGAATGTTAAACGCCCGGAGGCGCTTCCCGCGATCCGGGCTTTTTAATGGCAAGGTTTTGTAACCTGTAGACCTGATAAGACGCACAAGCCTCGCATCAGGCAACACCATGTATGGACAGAGATCGTGAGTACATTAGAACAAACAATAGGCAATACGCCTCTGGTGAAGTTACAGCGAATGGGGCCGGATAACGGCAGTGAAGTCTGGTTAAAACTGGAAGGTAATAACCCGGCAGGCTCGGTGAAAGATCGTGCGGCGCTATCGATGATTGTTGAGGCGGAAAAACGCGGTGAGATTAAACCGGGCGATGTGTTGATTGAAGCCACCAGCGGTAACACCGGCATTGCGCTGGCAATGATTGCCGCGCTTAAAGGCTATCGCATGAAATTGCTGATGCCCGACAACATGAGCCAGGAACGCCGTGCGGCGATGCGTGCCTATGGTGCGGAGCTGATTCTGGTGACCAAAGAACAAGGCATGGAAGGCGCGCGCGATCTGGCGCTGGAAATGGCGAACCGGGGCGAAGGCAAGTTGCTCGATCAGTTCAACAACCCCGATAACCCTTATGCACATTACACCACCACCGGGCCGGAAATTTGGCAGCAGACCGGTGGGCGCATTACCCATTTTGTCTCCAGTATGGGGACGACCGGCACCATTACCGGCGTGTCACGGTTTATGCGCGAGCAATCCAAACCGGTGACCATTGTTGGCCTGCAGCCAGAAGAGGGCAGCAGCATTCCGGGGATTCGCCGCTGGCCAGCGGAATATCTGCCGGGGATTTTCAACGCCTCGCTGGTGGATGAGGTGCTGGATATTCATCAGCGCGATGCGGAAAACACCATGCGCGAACTGGCGGTGCGGGAAGGTATTTTCTGCGGCGTTAGTTCTGGCGGCGCGGTTGCTGGTGCGCTGCGCGTGGCAAAAGCTAACGCTGGCGCGGTAGTGGTGGCGATCATCTGCGATCGCGGCGATCGCTACCTTTCCACCGGCGTATTTGGCGAAGAACACTTTAGCCAGGGGGCGGGGATTTGAGTTTATTGCGCAGGCACTGTTTTATCCGTCCGGGCAATTAACGTATGTAAAAAAGGTTGCGCGTTTTCATCGCTCTTACCAGGGATCTTCACAATGTAAGGCTTTCCGGTAATCGATGATGACGAGGCAACCTTATCAATAAATTGCTCGGCAGTATCAATGCGATTACGGATATTGCCCAGCTTCAGACGCAGGTGGGAAACCGCTTCATCACAGGTGTGTTCATCGCCGTTGCGTACAAATATCAAATCCTTTTTCTGTGCTAATGCATCCAACATGGCGTTGATGCGGGCTTCTTCATAGGCTGTTAACTTCGCGTAAGCGGGAAGTGCCATTAACAGCGTAATGACCAGACAAATGATTTTCTTCACTGAATTACCTTATCCTTGTTTTGTGATAGCCGATTTGACTGCCAGAATCAGGTAAAGTTTCGGTTGGAATACGATGGGGATCATCGGCAAGGAGAAAAACTAAATGAGTAGTTTGTTGTTGTTTAACGATAAGAGCAGGGCGCTGCAGGCGGATATCGTCGCCGTGCAGTCGCAGGTCGTGTACGGCAGCGTAGGTAACAGCATTGCCGTGCCTGCGATTAAACAGAACGGCCTGAAGGTCTTTTCCGTGCCGACCGTGTTGCTGAGCAATACGCCGCATTACGATACGTTCTACGGTGGTGCGATTCCGGACGAGTGGTTTAGCGGCTATTTGCGTGCGCTACAGGAGCGTGATGCGCTGCGCCAACTTCGCGCTGTTACCACGGGCTATATGGGGACGGCATCGCAAATCAAAATCCTTGCCGAATGGCTGACAGCCTTACGCGAAGAGCATCCTGACTTGCTGATTATGGTTGATCCGGTGATTGGCGATATTGATAGCGGTATTTACGTCAAAGCTGATCTTCCCGATGCGTATCGGCAATATTTACTGCCGCTGGCGCAGGGGATTACGCCAAATATCTTTGAGCTGGAAATATTGACCGGTAAAAACTGCCGCGACCTCGACAGCGCCATTGCTGCTGCAAAAAGCCTGCTTTCAGAGACATTAAAATGGGTGGTTGTTACCAGCGCCTCCGGCAATGAAGAACATCAGGAGATGCAGGTGGTGGTGGTCAGTGCCGATAGCGTGAATGTCATTTCCCATTCACGGGTAAAAACCGACCTGAAAGGTACTGGCGATCTGTTTTGCGCCCAGCTTATTAGTGGGTTACTGAAAGGGAAGGCGTTAACCGACGCAGTACACAGCGCGGGCTTACGTGTGCTGGAGGTAATGCGTTATACCCAGCAACATGAGAGCGATGAATTGATTTTGCCGCCGCTGTTAGAAGCATAAAAAAATGGCGCCGATGGCGCCATTTTTCATTGCGGCAAGAATTACTTCTTGATGCGGATAACCGGGGTTTCACCCACAGTCACGCTACCGGACAGTTTGATCAGTTCTTTGATTTCGTCCATGTTGGAGATAACAACCGGAGTCAGGGTAGACTTGGCTTTCTCTTCCAGCAGCGGCAGATCGAATTCAATAACCGTATCGCCAACTTTCACGCGCTGACCTTCTTCAGCAATACGCTTGAAGCCTTCGCCTTTCAGTTCAACGGTGTCGATACCGAAGTGGACGAACAGCTCAACGCCGCTATCGGATTCGATAGAGAACGCGTGGTTGGTTTCAAAGATTTTACCAATGGTGCCGTCAACCGGAGCGACCATTTTGTTACCAGTTGGTTTGATAGCAATGCCATCACCAACGATTTTTTCCGCAAAAACGACATCCGGCACGTCTTCGATATTGACGATCTCGCCAGAGAGCGGAGCAATGATCTCAATAGTTCCGGTATCCTTTTTGTCATCGGAAACCAGAGATTTCAGTTTATCGAACAAACCCATGATCTTCTCCTAAGCAGTAAATTGGGCCGCATCTCGTGGATTAGCAGATTGTTTTTTCTTCAATGAACTTGTTAACCAGCGTCATTAACTCGTCCGTTGTCGGTTGAGCAAGAGCCTGCTCTGCTAACACCTTCGCATCTTCGAAGTTCGTGTTACGGATAATCTTCTTAATGCGCGGGATAGAAATGGCGCTCATAGAGAATTCGTCCAGACCCATCCCCAGCAACAGAAGTGTAGCACGTTCATCGCCAGCAAGCTCACCACACATGCCAGTCCATTTGCCTTCAGCATGAGAAGCATCAATAACTTGCTTGATCAAGTTCAGCACGGACGGTGACATTGGCTGGTAAAGGTGTGAAATCATATCATTACCACGGTCAACTGCCAGAGTGTACTGCGTTAAATCATTGGTGCCGATACTAAAGAAATCAACTTCTTTGGCTAAATGACGCGCAATTGTTGCGGCAGCCGGTGTTTCCACCATTACGCCAATTTCAATTGATTCGTCAAACGCTTTACCTTCGTCGCGCAGTTCCTGCTTGTAGATTTCGATCTCTTTGCGCAGAGCGCGTACTTCTTCGACAGAGATGATCATCGGGAACATGATGCGCAATTTACCGAAAGCCGAGGCACGCAGGATAGCGCGGAGCTGATCGCGCAGGATCTCTTTACGATCCATCGCGATACGGATAGCACGCCAGCCGAGGAACGGGTTCTCTTCTTTCGGGAAGTTCATGTACGGCAGCTCTTTGTCGCCGCCAATGTCCATGGTACGAACGATAACAGCCTGCGAACCACACGCTTCAGCCACTGCTTTATAGGCAGCAAACTGTTCTTCTTCTGTTGGCAGCGCGTCGCGGTCCATGAACAAGAATTCGGTACGATACAGACCAACGCCTTCAGCGCCGTTACGTTCTGCACCTTCAACATCACGAACAGTACCGATGTTAGCGCACACTTCTACCTGGTGACCGTCCAGCGTAATAGCCGGGAGATCTTTCAGTTTAGCAAGCTCTGCTTTTTCAGAAGCAACTTGCTCCTGAACAGCGCGCAATTTATCGATAACTTCGTTGGTTGGATTGACGTAAACCTGATTATTTACGGCATCCAGAATCAGATAGTCGTCATTTTTCACCTGCGAAGTGACGCTACCAGTACCCACGATGGCCGGCAGCTCCAGAGAACGCGCCATAATAGAAGTGTGGGAAGTACGGCCACCCGCGTCGGTGATGAAACCCAGCACCTTCTTCAGGTTCAACTGTGCGGTTTCGGACGGTGTCAGGTCAGCGGCAACCAGAATGACTTCATCCTGAATGGCGCTCAGATCGATAATCTTCAGACCCAGGATGTTGCGCAGCAGGCGCTTACCGATATCACGCACGTCAGCCGCACGCTCTTTCAGGTATTCATCATCCAGTTCTTCCAGGGCAGAAGCCTGACCTTCAATAACTTCATGAGCAGCTGCGTCAGCCGTCATGTGCTTATCTTTAATCAGGGCTATGATTTCCTGCTCCAGCTCCTCATCTTCGAGCAGCATAATATGCCCTTCAAAGATGGCTTCTTTTTCTTCACCGAACGTTTCACCAGCTTTCGTTTTGATCGTTTCCAGCTGGGCTGATGCCTTGGCACGACCGCTCAGAAAACGTTCAACTTCCTGATCAACCTGGTCGGCAGAAATTTTTTTCCGGTCAATGACGATTTCGTCTTCTTTCAGAAGCAGAGCTTTACCGAAAGCAATACCCGGGGATGCTAAAATGCCTGAAATCATAACCCTACCTTACTTGTGACTGATTTTTAAAAGAACCCGGGAAATTACTCGAGTTCCGCCATCAGTTTAACCAGATGTTCAACCGCTTTCTGCTCGTCTTCGCCTTCAGCGGAGATAGTCACAACGGTCCCTTGAGTCAGGCCCAGAGTCTGCAGTTTAAACAGGCTTTTCGCGCTGGCGCTTTTGCCGTTGGAAGTCACAGTAATTTCAGAAGTGAAGCCCTTAGCTTCTTTTACAAACTGGGCAGCAGGGCGGGTGTGCAGACCGTTCGGAGCGGTAATGGTAACTTCTTGCTGGAACATTGTATTTCCCCAACTTATAGGTTTAGTGTTGTGGAACTAAAGTCTAGCCTGGCGGTTTGACTTTAGCCTGTATTGTTAGCGCCAGTTTTTAACAGACGCGACGCACGAAGTGTTCTGTACAGTCCATTGCTGGCGGATATCGACCGCTGACGTTTCGTTCATCATTAAACATTATGCCGCTAAAGGAAGAATTGAACCAAATCATAAAATCGATTCAGCTAAGGCTTTTCCTGTAACGATTAATTTCGCGCATCAAAATAATTAGTCAGGTTAAATACCAGTTCCGACAGGCTGAATCAATGCCAGGAGAGGCTAAAATTTGAAGTAGGCCACAAAAAAGCACCTGAAAAGGTGCTTTTTTACGCATTTTTAACAACCTGGCATTACTGTTGCAATTCTTTTTCGGTAAAGAGATCGGCAAATAATGCGGTGCTTAAATAACGCTCACCCGATGATGGCAGAATAACCACAATATTCTTATTGGTAAAGCTTTCATCTTCTTGTAGTTTCAACGCCGCAGCAACCGCCGCGCCGGAAGAGATTCCGGCAAGAATGCCTTCTTCTTCCATTAAACGACGTGCAGTAGAGATAGCTTCTTCATTGGTGATGCCAATAACTTTATCGACCAGTTTGAGATCAAGGTTCGCCGGGATAAAGCCAGCGCCGATGCCCTGGATTTTATGCGGGCCGGGTTTGATTTCTTCACCTGCCAGCGCCTGGGCGATGACGGGAGAATCGGTTGGCTCAACGGCAACAGAGATGAGGTCAGTCTTGCCTTTGGTGCCTTTAATGTAGCGGCTGACGCCGGTCAGCGTACCGCCAGTACCGACACCCGCAATAAATACATCAACCTGACCGTCGGTATCTTCCCAGATCTCCGGACCGGTGGTTTTTTCATGAATTTCCGGATTCGCCGGGTTGCTGAATTGTTGTAGCAGCAGGTATTTCTCTGGGTTACTGGCGACAATTTCTTCTGCTTTTTGAATCGCGCCTTTCATGCCTTTCGCGCCTTCAGTCAGTACCAGGTTTGCGCCCAGGGCTTTCAGCAGTTTGCGGCGTTCAATACTCATTGTCTCTGGCATGGTCAGAGTGAGTTTATAACCGCGAGCGGCTGCCACATAAGCCAGAGCAATACCAGTGTTGCCGCTGGTGGGTTCAACCAGTTCAACGCCGGGTTTCAGCACGCCGCGTTTTTCGGCATCCCAAATCATATTGGCACCGATACGGCACTTAACGCTGAAGCTGGGGTTACGAGATTCCACCTTCGCCAGAATACGTCCGTTACCGATGCGATTCAGGCGAACCAGCGGTGTGTGACCGATAGTCAGCGAGTTATCTTCAAAAATCTTACTCATGGCCTGTCCTTAACTGTATGAAATTGGGATACAACAGGTAGCATACCCGCTCAGAGAATATGCGGAAGTAAGGATTTAGCATATCTATATGCAGAAGGGAAATAATGACTTGCAAGATGGAATAAGGGTGGCATAAGCCACCCTTGTTTCATACAAATAGTTTACAAAACAACCGGAAGATTGTTACCGCCATAGTGCATGTTTAGCGCGATAGCAATCGACCCACATTGCTGTCGCGCCACAGACGGCCACCGGCATGATGAACAGGTTGAGCACCGGGATCATCGTGAACAGACTCGTTAATGCGCCAAACTGCATGTTAGTGATTTTGCGCGTGCGCAGGGCAGTGCGCATTTCTTTGAACGGCACTTTGTGGTTGTCGAACGGATAGTCGCAGTACTGAATGGCTAACATCCAGGCGCTGAACAGGAACCACAACACTGGCGCGACGGTTTGCCCGATGCCTGGGATAAAGTAGAGGATCAGCAATACGATGGCGCGTGGCAAATACCACGCAAATTTTTGCCATTCGCGTTTCATAATTCGCGGCACATCTTTCATGATACCCAAAATTCCGGTATCCGGCGGCGTAGCGCCTGTCAGCCTTGCTTCCAGTTGTTCAGCCAATAAACCGTTAAATGGCGCGGCAATCCAGTTCGCAATAGTTGAGAAAAAATAGCCAAAAATCAGCAGCACGGAGAGAACCGCGACAGGCCACAGCAAATAGCTTAACCATTGCAGCCAGTCAGGCACGTGGCTCATTAATGATGGGATCCAGACATCCAGTTGGGTAAAGAGCCACCAGAATGCACTTCCCATCAACAAAATATTGACCAACAGAGGTAAAATGACAAAACGCCGAATCCCGGGTTGCGAGACGAGCTTCCAGCCTTGCGCAAAATAGTAAAAACCGCTGCGTGGGGAAGATGTGTATGTTGAAACCATAATCAGGAGATGCTCCTTTTGACCAATCCCAGGAAAATTCTGCGTATTTTACCGGGTAATTGCGCAATGGACAGTTAGGATATGTTCGAAAAAACAGCAAAAAGCACGATTTCATCTATCTTTGTGCTGTGAAAGTTAAGAGTGCACTTGCACTCGAGGTAATCGGCAAATACTCTTAGTGAGTAAATGTTTGCCGTGGTGGCAAGGTGTTAGAACAACAGAGAATATAATGATGCAGGATTTGCGTCTGATATTAATCATTGTTGGCGCGATCGCCATAATCGCTTTACTGGTACATGGTTTCTGGACCAGCCGTAAAGAACGATCTTCTATGTTCCGCGATCGGCCATTAAAACGAATGAAGTCAAAACGTGACGACGATTCTTATGATGAGGATGTCGAAGATGATGAGGGCGTTGGTGAGGTTCGTGTTCACCGCGTAAATCATGCCCCGGCTAAAGCCCAGGAGCATGAGGCTGCTCGTCCGTCGCCGCAACACCAGTACCAACCGCCTTATGCGTCTGCGCAGCCGCGTCAACCGGTTCAGCAGCCGCCTGAAGTGCAGGTATCGCCGCAACATGCTCCGCATTCAGCGCAGCCGATTCAGCAACCGCAGCCGGTTCAGCAGCCGACCTACCAGCCGCAGCCTGAACAGCAGGTTGCTTCGCAAGTACCGCCAGCTCCGCAACCGACGCAGCCAGCGCCCCAACCAGCGCAGCAGGCTTTCCAGGTTGCGGAACCCGTAGCGGCACCGCAGCCTGAACCTGTAAATGAACCGGCACCTGTCATGGATAAGCCGAAGCGTAAAGAAGCGGTGATCATTATGAACGTCGCGGCGCATCACGGTAGCGAGCTGAATTGTGAACTGCTTCTTAACAGCATTCAGCAGGCGGGCTTTATCTTTGGCGATATGAATATTTACCATCGTCATCTCAGCCCGGACGGCAGTGGCCCTGCGTTATTCAGCCTGGCGAATATGGTGAAACCGGGAACATTCGATCCTGAAATGAAGGATTTCACCACTCCTGGCGTCACTATCTTTATGCAGGTTCCGTCTTATGGTGATGAACTGCAAAACTTCAAGCTGATGCTGCAATCTGCGCAGCATATCGCTGATGAAGTCGGTGGCGTAGTTCTTGACGATCAGCGCCGTATGATGACTCCGCAGAAACTGCGCGAGTATCAGGACATCATCCGCGAAGTGAAAGACGCTAACGTCTGATACACTTAAGGCAAATTAACTCTTCTTCGAACCCCCGCTTGTCGGGGGTTTTTAGCATTGATGGTGCGATATGGAATCAATCGAAAGACAACTCACAGAACTGCGAACGACGCTTCGCCATCATGAATATCTTTATCATGTGATGGATGCGCCGGAAATTCCCGACGCTGAATACGACAGGCTGATGCGTGAGCTGCGCGAGCTGGAAGCAAAACATCCGGAACTCATTACCCCGGATTCACCAACCCAGCGCGTAGGTGCAGCGCCGCTGGCAGCCTTCAGCCAGATCCGTCATGAAGTACCGATGCTGTCGCTGGACAACGTTTTTGATGAAGAGAGTTTTCTCGCTTTCAACAAACGCGTACTGGATCGTCTGAAAAGTAACGAAAAAGTCACCTGGTGCTGTGAGCTGAAGCTTGATGGCCTTGCCGTCAGCATTCTGTATGAGAATGGCGTTCTGGTCAGTGCGGCGACCCGTGGTGATGGCACCACCGGCGAAGACATCACCTCTAACGTCCGTACTATTCGCGCGATTCCGCTGAAATTGCATGGTGAGAATATCCCGGCGCGCCTGGAAGTGCGTGGTGAAGTATTCCTGCCACAAGCAGGGTTCGAAAAGATCAACGAAGAGGCGCGACGCACGGGCGGGAAAGTATTTGCTAACCCACGTAATGCTGCGGCAGGTTCGCTGCGTCAGCTTGATCCGCGTATCACGGCGAAGCGACCGCTCACGTTCTTCTGCTACGGCGTTGGTGTGCTGGAAGGCGGCGAGCTGCCGGACACCCATCTTGGTCGTTTAATGCAATTTAAAAAGTGGGGATTACCGGTCAGCGATCGTGTCACGTTATGTGAATCGGCAGAAGAGGTGCTGGCGTTTTACCACAAAGTGGAAGAAGACCGTCCGACGCTGGGCTTTGATATCGACGGCGTGGTGATTAAAGTCAACTCACTGGCGCAGCAGGAACAGCTTGGGTTTGTTTCACGTGCCCCGCGCTGGGCAGTGGCGTTTAAATTCCCGGCGCAGGAACAGATGACTTTCGTGCGCGACGTTGAGTTTCAGGTTGGACGTACCGGCGCTATTACGCCCGTTGCGCGTCTGGAACCTGTACATGTTGCAGGCGTGCTGGTGAGCAATGCTACCTTACACAATGCCGATGAAATCGAACGTCTTGGTTTACGTATTGGCGATAAGGTGGTGATCCGCCGCGCTGGCGATGTGATCCCGCAGGTGGTTAACGTCGTGCTTTCTGAACGCCCGGAAGATACCCGTGCCGTAGAGTTCCCGACACATTGTCCGGTATGTGGTTCTGATGTTGAACGTGTGGAAGGAGAAGCAGTCGCCCGCTGTACCGGTGGCCTGATTTGCGGCGCTCAGCGTAAAGAGTCACTGAAACATTTTGTTTCCCGTCGGGCGATGGACGTTGACGGTATGGGTGACAAAATCATCGACCAGCTTGTCGAAAAAGAGTACGTCCACACACCTGCTGACCTGTTTAAACTCACCGCAGGCAAACTGACCGGACTGGAGAGAATGGGGCCGAAATCAGCGCAAAACGTGGTTAACGCGCTGGAAAAAGCGAAAGAAACCACCTTTGCTCGCTTCCTTTATGCGCTTGGCATTCGCGAAGTCGGCGAGGCCACTGCAGCAGGTCTGGCAGCATATTTCGGCACGCTGGACGCACTGGAAGCAGCCTCGATTGAAGAGCTGCAAAAAGTGCCCGATGTCGGAATTGTCGTCGCATCCCATGTTCACAACTTCTTTGCCGAAGACAGTAACCGCAATGTCATCAGCGAGCTGTTGGCGGAAGGTGTTCACTGGCCTGCGCCGGTGGTGATTAACGCGGAAGAGATCGACAGCCCGTTTGCCGGTAAAACCGTGGTGCTCACCGGTAGCTTAAGTCAGATGTCGCGTGATGATGCTAAAGCTCGCCTGGTCGAACTGGGCGCGAAAGTCGCGGGCAGCGTTTCGAAGAAAACCGATCTGGTGATCGCCGGAGAAGCCGCAGGTTCTAAACTGGCGAAAGCGCAGGAATTGGGCATTGAAGTGATCGACGAAGCAGAGATGCTACGTTTGCTGGGTAACTGAGATGGAAAAAGAGCAGCTGATTGAAATAGCCAATACGATAATGCCGTTTGGCAAGTACAAAGGGCGTCGCTTAATCGACCTGCCGGAAGAGTATCTTTTGTGGTTTGCCCGCAAGGATGAGTTCCCGGCAGGAAAACTCGGTGAGCTAATGCAAATCACGCTGCTGATTAAAACCGAGGGGCTGACGCAACTGGTTCAGCCCCTGAAACGTCCGCTTTAAATCTTCCCTGCGTGGCTTTCCTGCTGCGCCTGTAGTTGCTCGGTCTGGCGCTTATAACGACGCGCCAGCACCGCGCAAACCATCAGCTGGATCTGATGGAAAATCATCAGTGGCAGCACCATCATACCGATAACTGACGTTGGGAACAGAATGTTCGCCATCGGAATGCCATTCGCCAGGCTCTTTTTCGAACCACAGAAGACAATCGTTATCTCATCCGCCTTATTGAAACCCAGTCGGCGTGCCATAAAGACGTTAATCACAATCACGAT
Organism: Escherichia sp. Marseille-Q3837; assembly: GCF_916618735.1. NCBI lineage: Bacteria > Pseudomonadati > Pseudomonadota > Gammaproteobacteria > Enterobacterales > Enterobacteriaceae > Escherichia > Escherichia sp. Marseille-Q3837. The sequence continues at coordinate 2,308,630 of NZ_CAKAKC010000001.1, forward strand.
AGCCAACAGCACGCAGCTGACCACCACGATAAACAGCAACGATCCCCAGCCGACTTTGTGCCAGATGCCGTTAACAACAGCTTCGCTGAAGGCCGTATAGACCACCAACAGAATGGAGGTCTGGTCAGTTTTCGCAATCCACTTTTTATTGCGCGCCACCCAGTTGCCAATCCACGGGCGAGAAAGATGTCCCAACACAAAAGGTAGTAACAGCTGCAGCATAATCTTACCGACCTGTTCGAGGCTGCCCTCTGCACCGTGAACATTCATTACCAGACCAACCAACAATGGCGAAAGGAAAATACCCAGCAGGCTGGATGCTGATGCAGAACAAACGGCCGCCGCAACGTTACCGCCCGCCATCGAGGTAAAAGCGATTGCAGACTGCACCGTGGCAGGAAGAATGCAAAGATAGAGAAAGCCGGAATAGAGCATGGGATCGACGTTTACTGGTTTCCACCAGGCAAACAACACGCCCAGAACCGGAAACAGCACGAAGGTACTGCACATCACCCACAAATGCAGTCGCCAGTGACTACCGCCTGCAATAATGGCCTCTCGCGACAACTTCGCGCCGTGCATAAAGAACAGCAGGGCAATGGCTGCTGTGGTCAGATTTTCAAAGAAGGGGACGAAATCGCCTCTGGCCGGAAAGAAAGAAGCCAGTAACACCACCGTGACCAGGGTTAAGGTGAAAGGATCGAGGATACGAAAAAGTTTCATAAAGGCTCCAGATAATCGATGGTTCTATTGTGCTTCTTCCAGTTTGAGAAATAAAATTGATTTATTGCATTCATTCATGAAGAAAATAGATGAATGACTCTTTAAAACAATTAAAGGTTTTCGTCACAGTAGCGAAGGAAGAACCGGACACTTTCAACAGCTGGTGAAGCATTAGAGGACGTGGAGCAAGAACAGGGGGAATAGTGATGGCAGGGCGAGAAGGGGAATCGTTGTATCATATATCGTGTTATGCATTTCTGCCGGGAATCCCGGCAGAAATGGTTCAGAAGTTAAATTTGACCGAGTAAATGATGGCGTCCTGATACCAGGCTTCTCCCAGCTTGTCGTCCGCGTAGCGATACTGAAGCCCCGTAGTTATATTCGGGGTAGCATTCCACCAGAGGGCGACCGCACCGTTCAGCCCTTCTTTACCGCCATTACCTGCCGCATAGGTCGTGTCACGGTCAAACTCGTACTCGTTCCAGTTGGTGAGGGTGAATTTCTCTCTGCCCAGCATAAAGCTGTAACCCGCAACCCAACCTGCCACGTAGCCGTTATCGCCCGTGTAATAGGTTTGATCCGTATAGCGTTTGGCGAAGAACGGTTTGAACCACCAACTGTTACCGGTGAAGTTGTAGCCAAAACCGTACAGGAACATATCGTCGTGGAAATTTACCCGATTTGCAGAACCGTAGGTGCCATACGCGTGCAGGTAGAGATTAAATCCGGTATTGCCCAGGTAAATGCGGTTGGTATTTTTAAAGGTATAACGCTGCTCACTACCTGGTTTATCGTGGCGGTCGTTATAAAAGTTTTCCCAGTCGAAAAACCCGTACATTTCTCCCCAACTAAAGTTGGCACCGCCTTCCAGTTCCAGATAACCAAAATCATCTTTGTGTGACTTAGTTGACGATTTCTCGGTGGTTCGGCTGGTCCAGTCCAGGTAATGCACGCCGATATCTGCAAACCCACCTTTAAATTCTGCGTGGGAGATTACGGGTACGGCTAATAAAGAGGTGAGCGTCAGAGTTAAAAGATGTTTTTTCATAGCATAATTCCCTATGCCGATCGTTATTAGTAGATTGCTTAATAAAGTGGTTTGTTAAAAACGGCATATTGTTAATGCAAGAAAGTAGATATCGCCAATATAGTTTTTGCAGGGAATTAATAGTGAAAAGATATAAATCGATCGATATCAAATCGCTATTGAATGCGTGAGGAAAGTGTATTGGTAAGAGCCGGGACAACCTCGCTATAAAAAGACATTAGATTCAACCCTACTGAAAAAAGGATATATATGTCTCAGGCTCCATTTTCTCATACCCCGCTGTATTGCGTCGATATTATCCAGGCTTATAAACCAGATTTCACACCACGAGTGGCTTTTATTTTAGGTTCCGGGCTGGGCGCGCTGGCCGATCAGATTGATAACGCTGTCGCCATTTCCTATGAAAAGCTGCCGGGTTTCCCGGTGAGTACGGTGCATGGACATGCGGGTGAGCTGGTGTTGGGGCATCTCCAGGGCGTTCCGGTGGCATGTATGAAAGGTCGAGGGCATTTCTATGAAGGTCGTGGAATGACCATCATGACCGACGCGATTCGTACTTTCAAATTGCTGGGCTGTGAACTGCTGTTCTGCACCAATGCGGCGGGCTCACTGCGTCCGGAAGTCGGTGCGGGCAGTCTGGTTGCGCTGAAAGACCACATCAACACCATGCCAGGTACACCGATGGTGGGTCTTAACGATGAACGCTTTGGCGAACGCTTCTTCTCGCTGGCGAATGCCTACGATGCGGACTACCGCGCACTGTTGCAAAAAGTGGCGAAAGAAGAGGGTTTCCCCCTGACGGAAGGTGTGTTCGTCTCGTATCCGGGGCCGAATTTCGAAACGGCGGCAGAGATTCGCATGATGCAAATTATTGGCGGGGATGTCGTTGGAATGTCCGTTGTGCCTGAAGTTATTTCAGCACGCCATTGTGACCTGAAGGTCGTGGCCGTTTCTGCGATTACCAATATGGCGGAAGGTCTGAGTGACGTGAAGCTCTCGCATACCCAAACGTTGGCGGCAGCGGATCTCTCTAAGCAGAACTTTATCAACCTTATTTGCGGCTTTCTGCGCAATATTGCCTGATTAAAACAACAATAAACGGCCTCACGGGTGAGGCCACATGATGCGACAAGGAAACGATTATGAGCATCGCTTTGCGCTTAAAGGTAATGTCTTTTTTGCAATATTTTATCTGGGGGAGCTGGCTGGTTACCCTCGGTTCCTACATGATTAATACCCTTCATTTTACCGGCGCTAACGTCGGTATGGTCTACAGCTCCAAAGGGATTGCTGCGATTATTATGCCTGGCATTATGGGGATTATCGCGGATAAATGGCTGCGTGCGGAACGCGCATATATGCTGTGCCACCTGGTGTGTGCTGGCGTGCTTTTTTATGCGGCATCCGTCAGTGATCCGGATACGATGTTTTGGGTGATGTTAGTCAATGCAATGGCATTTATGCCGACCATCGCGTTATCAAACAGCGTCTCTTATTCCTGCCTCGCTCAGGCCGGGCTTGACCCGGTGACAGCTTTCCCGCCTATTCGCGTTTTTGGTACGGTGGGGTTCATCATTGCGATGTGGGCAGTAAGCTTACTGCATCTGGAATTGAGCAGCCTGCAATTGTATATCGCTTCCGGTGCGTCTCTGCTGCTGTCGGCTTACGCGCTGACTTTGCCTAAAATTCCTGTTGCGCAGAAAAAAGTGACTACTTCGCTTGCCAGTAAACTCGGTCTGGACGCGTTTGTGCTATTCAAAAATCCGCGTATGGCCATCTTTTTCCTCTTCGCCATGATGCTGGGCGCGGTACTGCAAATTACCAACGTTTTTGGCAACCCGTTCCTGCATGATTTTGCCCGTAACCCGGAGTTTGCTGATAGCTTCGTGGTGAAATATCCGTCCATTTTATTGTCAGTTTCACAGATGGCTGAAGTCGGTTTCATTCTGACGATTCCGTTCTTTTTGAAGCGTTTCGGCATCAAAACGGTCATGCTTATGAGTATGGTGGCCTGGACGCTGCGCTTTGGCTTCTTTGCTTATGGCGATCCGTCACCAACTGGGTTTATTTTGCTGCTGCTGTCGATGATTGTTTACGGCTGCGCATTTGATTTCTTCAATATTTCCGGTTCGGTCTTTGTTGAACAGGAAGTTGATTCCAACATTCGTGCCAGCGCACAGGGGCTCTTTATGACCATGGTAAATGGTGTCGGTGCTTGGGTCGGCTCGATTCTGAGCGGCATGGCAGTGGATTATTTCTCGGTAGATGGCGTAAAAGACTGGCAAACTATCTGGTTGATGTTTGCAGGATATTCTCTTTTCCTCGCAGTGATATTTTTCTTTGGATTTAAATATAACCATGACCCTGAAAAGATAACACATCGAACAGTGACACATTAAAAGAACTGGCAGCTCCGTTTTTCAGGGCTGCTTTTATGATAAAGGTTAATTAATGAAAGATATTTTATTTTCTTCTGGCGTCGGTTTTGGTATTGGTGCTTTATTTACAATCGTGCGGTTACCTATTCCCGTGCCAAATGTATTGCCGGGTATATTATCTATTGTGTTTATGTATGTAGGTTATCTGGTGGTGAAATACTTTATGCCGTGATAATTTAATAAGATATTTGTATTAAACGGAGCATTTAATTATGGAACGCATTTACAGAACAGACCTTAAGTTGCTCCGTTATTTTCTTGCTGTAGCGGAAGAGTTACATTTTGGCCGCGCAGCGGCGCGTTTAAATATGTCTCAGCCTCCGCTCAGTATTCATATTAAAGAGCTGGAAAATCAACTCGGCACACAGCTTTTTATTCGTCATTCGCGCAGCGTCGCCCTGACACACGCGGGCAAAATCTTGATGGAAGAATCGCGCCGGTTGCTGATGAATGCAAATCAGGTGTTGGCTCGGATTGAACAAATAGGCCGGGGAGAAGCAGGGCGGATTGAACTCGGTGTGGTCGGAACGGCAATGTGGGGACGGATGCGGCCGGTTATGCGGCGATTCCTTAGGGAAAACCCCAACGTTGAAGTACTGTTTCGCGAAAAGATGCCTGCGATGCAAATGGCGCTGTTGGAGCGCCGCGAACTCGATGCCGGGATCTGGCGAATGGCGACAGAACCACCGGAAGATTTTACCAGCTTACGCTTGCATGAATCGGCGTTTCTGGTAGCGATGCCTGAAGAGCATCACCTCTCATCATATTCCGACGTTCCGCTGGAAGCACTACGTGACGAGTATTTTGTCACAATGCCGCCCGTGTACACTGACTGGGAATTTTTGCAGCGCGTTTGTCAGCAGGCGGGTTTTTCACCGGTTGTTATTCGCGAAGTTAATGAACCACAAACGGTGCTGGCCATGATCAGTATGGGCATTGGTATCACATTGATAGCAGACAGCTATGCACAGATGAACTGGCCTGGTGTCATTTTCCGTCCGCTCAAAGAGCGCATCCCGGCAGATTTATATATTGTTTATGAAACGCAGCAGGTGACGCCCGCGATGGTTAAGCTGTTGGCAGCATTGAGACAGTAGGCGAGGGGGAGATTGCCGGAAATCGTAGGTCTGATAAGCGAAGCGAATCTGGCAATTTCGCAAATCGCACATAGCAAAAAAGCGCCTTTAGGGCGCTTTTTTACATTGGTGGGTCGTGCAGGATGACTCGCTTCGCTCGCCCTTCGGGTCGTCGCCGCAAGCGGCTCCGTTGTTTCGCTGCGCTCAACTCGAACCTGCTGCAGGTTCGAATCTTTGAATATCGCACATAGCAAAAAAGCGCCTTTAGGGCGCTTTTTTACATTGGTGGGTCGTGCAGGATTCGAACCTGCGACCAATTGATTAAAAGTCAACTGCTCTACCAACTGAGCTAACGACCCGAAGTGGTGGGTGATGACGGGATCGAACCGCCGACCCCCTCCTTGTAAGGGAGGTGCTCTCCCAGCTGAGCTAATCACCCACTTCGGTACTTCACATTATTGCAAGAAATTTAGCTGGCGAGAAAGTGGTGGGTGATGACGGGATCGAACCGCCGACCCCCTCCTTGTAAGGGAGGTGCTCTCCCAGCTGAGCTAATCACCCACTTCTCAATTTCTTGCTACACGGCGGAGACTACATAAAGTAGTTGGTGGGTGATGACGGGATCGAACCGCCGACCCCCTCCTTGTAAGGGAGGTGCTCTCCCAGCTGAGCTAATCACCCCCGCTGTGTGGAGTCGCATTATAGGGAGAGTTGGAAATGAGTCAACGCATTTTCTAAAGAATTTGTTTGTTCGTCGTAAAATTAAGCAGGATGATCGCAAAACAGACCGCGTTGCGCAATTTCTCAACGAAAACAATAATGCATCATGTAGCAACCCGAACTACATTGAGGAATCAGGCTGGAGTGATAGAATATCGCCCACTCAATTTTTCCAGGATTTGCCGGTTGTCGGCATCTTTCTAAACGTAAGGCCATTTCATGAAAATCAAAACTCGCTTCGCGCCAAGCCCAACAGGCTATCTGCACGTTGGCGGCGCGCGTACTGCTCTTTACTCCTGGCTTTTTGCACGTAACCACGGCGGTGAGTTCGTGCTGCGTATTGAAGACACCGATCTTGAGCGTTCTACGCCGGAAGCTATCGAAGCCATTATGGATGGTATGAACTGGCTGAGTCTGGAGTGGGATGAAGGTCCGTACTATCAGACCAAACGTTTTGATCGCTATAACGCAGTTATCGATCAGATGCTGGAAGAGGGCACGGCCTATAAATGCTATTGCTCTAAAGAGCGTCTGGAAGCACTGCGTGAAGAGCAAATGGCGAAAGGTGAGAAGCCGCGTTATGACGGTCGCTGCCGCCACAGCCATGAGCATCATGCTGATGATGAACCATGTGTCGTTCGTTTTGCTAATCCGCAAGAAGGTTCTGTGGTTTTTGACGATCAGATCCGTGGTCCGATCGAGTTCAGCAACCAGGAGCTGGATGATCTGATCATCCGCCGTACCGATGGTTCTCCGACCTATAACTTCTGTGTAGTTGTCGATGACTGGGATATGGAAATCACCCATGTTATCCGTGGTGAAGACCATATCAACAACACGCCACGCCAGATCAACATTCTTAAAGCCCTGAAAGCACCAGTGCCGGTTTATGCGCACGTTTCTATGATCAACGGCGATGATGGTAAAAAACTGTCCAAACGCCACGGTGCGGTCAGCGTAATGCAGTATCGTGATGACGGCTATCTGCCGGAAGCGTTGCTGAACTATCTGGTGCGTCTGGGCTGGTCCCACGGCGATCAGGAAATCTTCACCCGTGAAGAGATGATCAAATACTTCACCCTGAATGCCGTCAGCAAATCCGCCAGCGCGTTCAATACCGACAAGCTGCTGTGGTTGAACCATCACTACATTAACACGCTGCAGCCGGAGTATGTTGCTACCCATTTACAGTGGCACATCGAGCAGGAAAATATCGATACCCGCAACGGCCCGCAGCTGGCGGATCTGGTTAAACTGCTGGGTGAACGCTGCAAGACGCTGAAAGAGATGGCACAGAGCTGCCGTTACTTCTACGAAGATTTTGCTGAGTTCGATGCCGATGCAGCGAAAAAACATCTGCGCCCGGTAGCACGTCAGCCGCTGGAAGTAGTTCGCGACAAACTGGCCGCGATTACTGACTGGACAGCTGAAAACGTTCACCACGCTATTCAGACGACGGCGGACGAGCTGGAAGTGGGAATGGGTAAAGTTGGTATGCCGCTGCGTGTCGCCGTTACTGGTGCGGGGCAGTCTCCGGCACTGGATGTTACCGTTCACGCGATCGGCAAAGCACGTAGCATCGAGCGCATCAATAAAGCTCTGGCTTTTATTGCTGAACGCGAAAACCAGCAGTAATTAGCGCATAAAAGATAAACGGCAGGAGAAATACCCCTGCCGTTTTTTATTTATGCTGATTCGTCTATGTCGAGACGGGCAAGGAAATTACGAATCCCTTCACGTGACAAAAATTGCGCAACTTTTTCCTGCTCACTGTGAGTCATATTGTCTATTGCGCTGATGATTTGCCGATAAGCCGGAGTGCGCATACCTGGCGCGTATTCAGCAAGGGGTTCTTCGGCCTCAAGAAGCATTGGCGTATTATGGAAGGCAGGCGTGTTTTGAATAAATTCGCAAACGTGTGTGTCCAGTAGAATAAGTCTGGCGCGACCTCCTTTCACTCCGGGAAATTTTTCTGTTTTCCAGCCTTTTTCTCTAATCCAGCGGTTAACGGTTTGTTTAGCCACACCGAGGCATTCCGCCAGTTCTTCGGTGGTCATTTTATTGCGTAATCTTTTCATATTATTTGCTATTGCGAATCCCTAAGCGTTGTAATAACCCGATAATCCCTTCCCGCAGAAGCAATGATGTAAACTGTTTTTGTTCAGCCGGCGTCATCTCTTTCGCCAGCGTAGCTAACAGCACTTCAAGCGGTGCATCGCCAGACAGGGCTGGGATTTCTCCCTGACCCTCCGTGCGTTCTGCATTGCGAATATATTCACGAACCTGTTCATTGACGTGTACCAGTCGAGCCTTGCCCCCCTGGACGCCTGGTTTGGGTGATGTCGTCCAGCCTTCCTTGCGTACCCATTTATTAATGGTCTGGCGGCTATAACCGGTCAGTCTGGCAAGTTCATCTGGCGTCATCCTCTCCTTGAACATAACAATTCCCGGAATAGTTGTGGGTCTATTAAGTGTTCATTTTATAGCATCAATTTACATGAAACCGTGACATGAATAACTACTGAATGCGAGGCGTAATCCAAAAATGTTCATTTGCCTGATTTTTCAGCGATTGAAACAAGGCGCTGCAATTTGCCGTTGACACATTCGGACGGAATTCATATGATGCCGCCCGTCAACTCGACAAGCTTTACGTGACGGGGCTATAGCTCAGCTGGGAGAGCGCTTGCATGGCATGCAAGAGGTCAGCGGTTCGATCCCGCTTAGCTCCACCAAATTTTGCACCCAGCAAATTTGGTACGTAAACGCCTCGTGGGGCTATAGCTCAGCTGGGAGAGCGCTTGCATGGCATGCAAGAGGTCAGCGGTTCGATCCCGCTTAGCTCCACCAAATTTCAAACCCTCGCTGTGAAGCGGGGGTTTTTTGTCTCTGATTTTTGCCGCTTTTGTAATACAGTCTACGTCCGGGTTAGTGCCGCCTGGTGAAAGCATCATTGGATGAAAAATCGGCAACAGGCCGGCCCCTGTTTGCTTCGCGATGCGAATAAACTCATTATTTGTGTGCCTGAAAACCCCGATCAGTGAGAGTAGTCTACTCATGTTTGTGGAGCATAACCTGATAAAAAATATCAAGATATTCACACTGGCGTTTACGCTCACCGTGGTACTTATTCAGCTATCCCGTTTTATTTCGCCACTGGCCGTTATCCATTCCAGCTATATCTTTCTGGCGTGGATGCCACTGTGCGTAATGCTGTCAATATTATTCATCTTTGGCTGGCGTGGTGTTGTTCCTGTTTTATGCGGGATGTTTTGCACTAATCTGTGGAATTTTCATCTCTCATTTTTGCAAACTGCCGTCATGCTCGGCAGCCAGACATTTGTAGTGCTGTGTGCCTGTGCAATATTACGCTGGCAGTTAGGAACGCGTTGGCGTTATGGGTTGACCACCCGATACGTCTGGCAACGTCTCTTCTGGCTTGGTTTAGTGACGCCGATTGGCATCAAAGGCAGCATGTATCTGGTGGGTAGCTTTTTTGATTTCCCGCTAAAGATATCGACATTTTTCGGCGATGCAGATGCTATTTTCACGGTCGTTGATTTGCTTAGCCTTTTCACCGCTGTGCTGATTTACAACATGTTCTTTTACTATCTCACTCGCATAGTTGTAAGTCCCCACTTTGCGCAGATATTGTGGCGCAGGGATATCGCCCCGTCGCTGAACAAAGAGAAACGTGCATTTACTTTAAGCTGGCTGGCAACTCTTAGCGTGCTGCTGCTTCTGATGTGTACGCCTTATGAAAACGATTTTATTGCCGGTTACCTGGTGCCCGTTTTCTTCATCATCTTTACCCTTGGTGTTGGTAAACTTCGTTATCCGTTTTTAAATCTCACCTGGGCTGTTTCGACTCTTTTCCTCCTGAATTACAACCAGAATTTTTTACAAGGGGTCGAAACCGAATATTCGCTGGCATTTATTCTCGCGGTGCTGATTTCCTTTAGCGTTTGCCTGCTTTACATGGTGCGTATTTATCATCGAAGTGAATGGCTTAACCGCCGCTGGCATTTGCAGGCGCTGACCGATCCATTAACGCTATTACCCAACTTTCGTGCACTGGAGCAATCGCAAGAGCAGGAGGCAGGAAAGAGTTTTTGCTGCCTGCGTATTGATAATCTTGAGTTTCTGAGTCGTCATTACGGCCTGGTGATGCGTGTTCATTGTATCCGCTCAATTTACCGTACCTTGCTGCCGTTGATGCAGGAAAACGAAAAGTTGTATCAACTGCCGGGCAGTGAATTGCTGTTGGTACTGACCGGGCCGGAAACGGAAGGTCGACTACAGCATATGGTTAACATCCTCAATAGTCGGCAGATTCACTGGAACAACACCGGCCTGGATATGGGCTATGGTGCCGCCTGGGGGCGTTTTGATGGCAATCAGGAAACCCTGCAGCCCATGCTGGGGCAGTTAAGCTGGCTGGCGGAACAATCCTGCGTTCATCATCATGTGTTGGCGTTGGATAATCGAGAGGAAATAGCGTCCGGGCAGACCACCAAACAGGTACTGTTGCTGAACACCATTCGTAAGGCGTTAGATAATGGTGACTTGCTCCTCTACGCTCAGCCCATTCGAAACAAAGAGGGGCAGGGCTATGATGAGATCCTGGCGCGTCTGAAATATGACGACGGCATTATGACGCCGGATAAATTTCTGCCGCTTATCGCCCAGTTTAACCTTAGCGCGCGTTTCGATTTGCAGGTGCTGGAATCTCTGTTGAAGTGGTTAGCAACTCACCCTTCCAACAGTAAAGGTCCGCGCTTTTCAGTCAATTTAATGCCGCTCACTCTGCTGCAAAAAAATATCGCCGGGCGGATTATTCGTCTGTTTAAGCGTTATCACATCTCCCCGGAGACAGTCATTCTTGAGATCACCGAGGAGCAGGCGTTTTCAAATGCAGAAAGCAGCATGTACAACATCGAGCAACTGCATAAATTTGGCTTCCGTATTGCGATTGATGATTTTGGCACTGGTTATGCCAACTACGAGCGATTAAAACGTTTGCAGGCCGATATCATCAAGATTGATGGCGTCTTTGTGAAAGATATAGTGACTAATACGCTGGATGCGATGATTGTGCGGTCAATTACCGACCTGGCGAAAGCGAAGTCGTTAAGCGTGGTAGCGGAGTTTGTCGAAACGCAACAGCAGCAGGCGTTATTGCATAAACTTGGGGTGCAATATCTGCAAGGGTATTTGATTGGTCGCCCTCAGCCATTAGTTGATTAACAGACGTAAAAAAGCCGGGGAATTATCCCCGGCTTTTTTAATGAATGTATTGGACTTACAGCACCAGTGCTGCGATTGACGCAGAAAGCACACTCACCAGCGTAGAGCCGTAAACCAGTTTCAGACCGAAGCGAGAAACGACGTTACCTTGCTCTTCGTTCAGGCCTTTAACCGCGCCCGCGATAATCCCGATAGAAGAGAAGTTAGCAAAAGATACCAGGAATACAGAGATGATGCCTTCTGCACGCGGAGAAAGCGTGGAAGCAATTTTCTGCAGATCCATCATTGCTACGAACTCGTTGGAAACCAGTTTGGTCGCCATGATACTGCCTACTTGCAGTGCTTCACTGGAAGGAACACCCATCACCCATGCAATCGGATAGAAGATGTAGCCCAGGATGCCCTGGAAGGAGATGCTGTAGCCAAACCAACCAGTCACGGTGGCAAACAGTGCGTTCAGTGCGGCGATCAGGGCGATAAAGCCGATCAGCATCGCTGCAACGATAATGGCGACTTTGAAACCTGCCAGAATGTATTCACCCAGCATTTCGAAGAAGCTCTGACCTTCGTGCAGGTTGGACATCTGAATGTTTTCTTCGCTGGCATCAACGCGGTAAGGGTTGATCAGCGACAGTACGATAAAGGTGCTGAACATGTTCAGTACCAGTGCAGCAACGACGTATTTCGGCTCCAGCATCGTCATGTATGCGCCAACGATGGACATCGACACGGTGGACATCGCCGTTGCTGCCATGGTGTACATACGATTACGGGAGATTTTGCCGAGGATATCTTTATAGGCGATAAAGTTCTCGGATTGTCCCAAAATCAGGGAGCTGACGGCGTTAAAGGATTCCAGTTTGCCCATGCCATTGACTTTGGAAAGCAGGAAACCAATTGCACGGATAATCACCGGCAACACGCGAATGTGCTGGAGAATACCGATCAACGCAGAAATAAAGACGATAGGGCATAGCACTTTCAGGAAGAAGAACGCCAGGCCTTGATCATTCATACTACCAAAGACGAAGTTAGTACCTTCGTTGGCAAATCCGAGCAGTTTTTCGAACATTTCGGAGAAGCCTTTCACGAAGCCCAGACCAACGTCAGAGTTCAGGAAGAACCACGCCAGTAATACTTCGATAACAAGCAGTTGAATAATATAACGGATACGAATTTTTTTGCGGTCGCTGCTTGCCAGCAATGCGAGAATCGCAACAACGGCTAGTGCCAGTACAAAATGAAGGACGCGGTCCATATTTGCTCCAAATATGAGGCAGGTTAAATTTCCGTGCACATTCTATGCAACATGATTCAGGAAAACGAGATCTGACACACACTATAATGACGTCCTGTGACAAGCTTCAAAAATAGTGAGCTGTCCTACATTTCTGCTATGTTGTGTATGGAAGCGGAAAGTTATGTAAATGTGCTAACATTAAACATAAAAATAACATTCAAACCATCAATCTTTTCGTAGTCATAATCCTGGTCTATCAGAGAAATCATCACAACCCATTTAAATGAATTTGATAATCATTCTCGTTTGACATAGCATGAAACATAGCAAAGGCTATGTTTTAGAGGCACAACAAGATGGCGAACTATCGCGTTGAGAGTAGCAGCGGACGGGCGGCGCGCAAGATGAGGCTCGCATTAATGGGACCTGCGTTCATTGCGGCGATTGGTTATATCGATCCTGGTAACTTTGCGACCAATATTCAGGCGGGTGCCAGCTTCGGCTATCAGCTATTGTGGGTTGTTGTCTGGGCTAATCTGATGGCGATGTTGATTCAGATCCTCTCGGCCAAACTGGGGATTGCCACCGGTAAAAATCTGGCGGAACAAATTCGCGATCACTACCCGCGTCCGGTCGTCTGGTTCTATTGGGTTCAGGCAGAAATTATTGCGATGGCTACCGACCTGGCGGAATTTATTGGTGCGGCTATCGGTTTCAAACTGATTCTTGGGGTTTCGTTGTTGCAAGGCGCCGTACTGACGGGTATCGCAACCTTCCTGATTTTAATGCTGCAACGTCGCGGGCAAAAACCGTTGGAGAAAGTGATTGGCGGGCTACTGCTGTTTGTCGCAGCGGCTTACATTGTTGAGCTGATCTTCTCCCAGCCTAACCTGGTGCAGTTGAGTAAAGGGATGGTGATCCCGAGTTTACCGACCTCAGAGGCGGTCTTCCTGGCTGCGGGTGTGCTGGGTGCGACAATTATGCCGCATGTGATTTATTTGCACTCTTCGCTGACCCAGCATCTGCATGGTGGGTCACGCCAGCAACGTTATTCAGCCACCAAATGGGATGTCGCGATTGCCATGACTATTGCTGGTTTTGTCAATCTGGCGATGATGGCAACGGCTGCTGCCGCGTTCCACTTTTCCGGCCATACTGGTGTCGCCGATCTTGACGAAGCCTACCTGACGCTGCAACCGCTGTTAAGCAATGCTGCAGCGACGGTCTTTGGTTTAAGCCTGGTGGCAGCAGGGCTTTCTTCAACGGTGGTGGGTACGCTGGCGGGGCAGGTGGTGATGCAGGGCTTTATTCGTTTCCATATCCCGCTGTGGGTGCGCCGGACAGTGACCATGTTGCCGTCATTTATTGTCATCCTGATGGGATTAGATCCGACACGGATTCTGGTCATGAGTCAGGTGCTGCTAAGTTTTGGTATCGCCCTGGCGCTGGTTCCACTGTTGATTTTCACCAGCGACAGTAAGTTGATGGGCGATTTGGTGAACAGCAAACGCGTAAAACAGGCTGGCTGGGTGATTGTGGTATTGGTAGTGGCGCTGAATATCTGGCTGTTGGTGGGAACGGCGCTGGGGTTGTAGTTCAACTGGCGTCGTACCAGGCATCACTGGCGGATGCGGCGTAAACGCCTTATCCGCCCTACGCGTTCAATGGAGTGGGGCTGTAGGCCTGATAAGACGCGCGGGCGTCGCATCAGGCATCGTGCTCCATTGGTGGATGTGTTTAATGACGATGTCCGTGTCCACGGCCTTTCCCTCGATGATCATCACGGTCGCGCCAGCCTTCACGATAGCCACGCTCATACGCTTTACGCTTATCCCAGCCACGGTGGTAGCCATTATCGTGACGCCACCAGCGGTTTTTACGCCATTCGTAATTACGGTGCCAGTAATCACGGTCGCGCCAATGACCACCGTCCCAGTAATTACCGTAATGATCGCGATCGCCAATTTGTAATTTGATTGATGGCAGTAGGGTAATTTCACCTGCGTTTGCCGCAAGCGGGGTAAAAGCCATCAGGGCGGCCGCCAGAAACAGTGACCTGAACATTGTTATTCTCCTTCACGATCGAAGCCGTCAGCGGCCTGTTAACGCAATATTACGGGGAGGTAAAGCCCCGTTTCATCGCCATAACTCTTAAATCATGATGGAGAGCATTTTTTGCTAAAGATTATCGTGGGGTGGTTGCTGCTTCGGGCGATTCACAATCATCATCGGTTTGCCAGCCAGCAATAGCCATGCCGGAAGCATAACGATACAAAGTAGCGGTAGCAGATTGGTATCAGGTACAACGACTGCCGCCATAAACAGGCTTAACCAGCCATCGCGCGTTACCACCAGTACCATACCGAGAATAGCGCAGGAGACAGTAATTGCCGCCGGGACTGCGGGAACGTGTTCATGTAGCATCAAACCTAACGCCACGCCAACAAACACTGCCGGGAAGATTCGCCCGCCACGAAACCCGCTGGCGGCGGCAATGACCAGAGCGGCGAGCTTAATCACTGCCAGTAAAAAGTAATCACTGGTGCTGAAAGCCTGATTCATCACCATTTGCTGCATCTCATCCAGCCCTTTAAACAGTGAAACCGGCCCACCAATAACGCCCAAAATACCGAGAATAAACCCGCCAACCCCGAGCATAAGCACAGGGTTTTTAATCTGATGCATCATTGCGTGCAACCGTGGCAGACACCATACGGCGACCATCCCCGCAGCGATGGCAATCGCCGCTACAATCGCACCGCTGATAATGTCTGCCATCTGCATCTGTCCGTAATGCGCAATGGGCAGCGAAAAATGGGGGTGGAAAAATAGACTTGTCGTCAGCGCACCAGCCGCCGCTGCCATTAACGGCGCAAAGAGTCGATCCCATAGAGGCACTTCATTACTGCCATTTAAGGTTTGCGAAAATATCAACGCCGCCGCAATAGGTGTGCCAAATAGCGCACCGATAGTTCCGGCTGAGGCTAAAATAGTCCATTCCATCCGGTTAACTCGAGGTAACAGGCGAGCGCCTATCGTTACCGCGAGGGCGATATTAACGGTCATAATCGGATGTTCCGGCCCCAGGCTGACGCCACCGGCAAGACCGAGAATTAATGCTACGATAAGCCCTGGTAGCGCAGAAGGGGGACTGGCGCGCCGATCAGCGGTTCACTGGCGGGATCTGGTCCGGCATGACCCTGGCTGAAACGGATAACCAGTCCCACTGCGATCCCCGTCAGCGTTAATATTCCGATGATCCACAGCGGTGAATCCTGGGCTATCCCCAGACTTCCCGGCAGTCGCTGCCAGAGTAAATTCTGTAATACCGAGGCGATTTTCATCACCACAATCAGAATAAGACTGGACGCAATCCCAATTGCCAGGGCGGGAAGCGATAATAACAACATGGTTCTGGCTCGCGAATGGAGCATGTTCTATTCCTTATGCGGGGTCAGATACTTAGTTTGCCCAGCTTGCATAAAGGCATCGCTGCAATTGGTGCTGAAACGATAAAGTAATAGTGTGACCCAGATCGATATTTACAGGGAGCCCGCCTTTCCGGCGTTGTTGTTAGGCTCCCAGGTATTTACAGTGTGAGAAAGAATTATTTTGACTTTAGCGGAGCAGTAGAAGAATGACAAAGTATGCATTAGTCGGTGATGTGGGCGGCACCAACGCACGTCTTGCTCTGTGTGATATTACCAGTGGTGAAATCTCGCAGGCTAAAACCTATTCTGGGCTTGATTATCCCAGCCTGGAAGCGGTTATCCGCGTTTATCTCGAAGAACATAAGGTCGAGGTGAAAGACGGTTGTATTGCCATCGCTTGCCCAATTACCGGTGACTGGGTGGCAATGACCAACCATACCTGGGCGTTCTCAATTGCCGAAATGAAAAAGAATCTCGGTTTTAGCCATCTGGAAATTATTAACGATTTTACCGCTGTATCGATGGCGATCCCGATGCTGAAAAAAGAGCATCTGATCCAGTTTGGCGGTAAGGAACCAGTTGAAGGTAAACCTATCGCGGTTTACGGTGCCGGAACGGGGCTAGGCGTGGCGCATCTGGTTCATGTTGATAAACGCTGGGTAAGCCTGCCAGGCGAAGGCGGTCACGTTGATTTTGCGCCAAACAGCGAAGAAGAGGCCATTATTCTCGAAATACTGCGTGCTGAAATAGGCCATGTCTCTGCTGAACGCGTGCTCTCTGGGCCAGGGCTGGTGAATTTGTACCGCGCGATTGTGAAAGCAGATAACCGTCTGCCAGAAAATCTCAAGCCAAAAGATATTACCGAACGCGCGCTGGCCGACAGTTGCACCGATTGCCGCCGCGCGTTGTCGCTGTTTTGCGTGATTATGGGCCGTTTTGGCGGCAATCTGGCGCTCAATCTCGGCACATTTGGCGGCGTGTTTATTGCGGGCGGTATCGTGCCGCGTTTCCTTGAATTCTTCAAAGCCTCTGGTTTCCGTGCCGCTTTTGAAGACAAAGGCCGCTTTAAAGAATATGTCCATGATATTCCGGCTTATCTTATCGTCCATGACAATCCGGGTCTTCTCGGCTCAGGTGCACATTTACGCCAGACCTTAGGGTACGTCCTGTAAATCTTTCCTGCCATATCGGGAGATAATCCTCCCGATAATCTTTTAAATCATACGGTTAGTTCAATTTTTCTTTGTGTTTCATCACAAGGCCGACCTGCGTCACACTTCCGCACTACGGGATTAATTCTCCAGTAAATGCATTATTTGTCTGGTAACGGCAATTTGTTTTGCACGTTCATAATTTCACTCGTTAACTATAAACGAACGAGGAAATAACGATGAGTAAGAAACTGATTGCCTTATGTGCCTGCCCGATGGGCCTGGCGCACACTTTTATGGCGGCTCAGGCGCTGGAAGAGGCCGCAGTGGAAGCTGGCTATGAAGTGAAGATTGAAACCCAGGGCGCAGACGGCATCCAGAATCGCCTGACGGCGCAGGATATCGCCGAAGCGACCATCATCATCCACTCCGTAGCTGTTACCCCAGAAGATAACGAACGTTTCGAATCCCGCGACGTTTATGAAATCACTTTGCAGGACGCAATTAAAAACGCTGCGGGCATCATCAAAGAAATCGAAGAGATGATTGCCGCTGAACAACCGTAATTTTCGACAGGGATAATTGTTATGGCCATTAAAAAACGCAGTGCAACCGTTGTGCCTGGCGCATCCGGTGCGGCAGCGGCAATTAAGAATCCGCAGGTCTCTAAAAGCAGCTTCTGGGGTGAACTTCCGCAGCATGTGATGTCAGGGATTTCACGCATGGTGCCGACCTTAATTATGGGCGGCGTGATCCTCGCTTTCAGCCAGCTGATTGCTTATAGCTGGCTAAAAATTCCCGCTGACATTGGCATTATGGATGCACTTAATAGCGGGAAATTTTCCGGTTTCGACCTCTCCTTACTGAAATTTGCCTGGCTGTCGCAGTCCTTTGGCGGCGTGTTGTTTGGTTTTGCCATTCCGATGTTTGCTGCTTTTGTGGCGAACTCCATTGGCGGCAAACTGGCGTTCCCGGCTGGGTTTATCGGCGGGTTAATGTCTACCCAGCCAACGCAACTGCTGAACTTTGATCCCAGTACCATGCAGTGGGCGACCTCTTCACCGGTGCCGTCTACCTTCATTGGTGCGCTGATCATTTCTATCGTTGCAGGTTACCTTGTGAAGTGGATGAACCAGAAAATCCAGTTACCGGATTTCCTGTTAGCGTTCAAAACCACATTTTTGCTACCGATTCTTTCCGCCATTTTTGTCATGCTGGCGATGTATTACGTCATCACCCCATTTGGCGGTTGGATCAACGGTGGGATCCGTGCCGTATTGACCGCCGCAGGAGAGAAGGGGGCGCTGATGTATGCGATGGGTATCGCAGCAGCGACCGCAATCGACCTCGGTGGCCCCATCAACAAAGCAGCAGGTTTCGTTGCTTTCAGCTTTACCACTGACCACGTATTACCGGTTACCGCGCGTTCTATCGCAATCGTCATTCCGCCGATTGGTCTGGGTCTGGCGACTATTATCGACCGTCGTTTAACCGGCAAACGCCTGTTTAACGCCCAGCTTTATCCGCAGGGTAAAACCGCCATGTTCCTGGCCTTTATGGGGATCAGTGAAGGTGCGATTCCGTTTGCGCTGGAAAGCCCCATCACCGCAATTCCGTCCTATATGGTCGGTGCGGTTGTCGGCTCCACCGCCGCTGTCTGGCTGGGCGCAGTGCAATGGTTCCCGGAATCAGCAATCTGGGCGTGGCCGCTGGTGACTAATCTGGGCGTTTACATGGCGGGGATCGCGCTGGGGGCAATCATTACCGCGCTGATGGTGGTGTTCCTGCGTTTGATGATGTTCCGCAAAGGCAAATTGTTAATCGATAGCCTGTAAGAAGGACAATCCTGATGACATTACTCGCTTCGCTGCGCGACTGGCTTAAGGCGCAACAGCTGGATGCGGTGCTTCTCTCCTCACGGCAGAACAAACAGCCCCATCTGGGGATTTCCACCGGGTCAGGCTATGTGCTGATTGGCCGTGAAAGTGCGCACATTCTGGTGGATTCGCGCTATTACGTGGAGGTGGAAGCTCGTGCGCAAGGCTACCAGCTACATTTGCTTGACGCGATGCACACGCTGGCAACCATCGTCAATCAAATCATTGCCGATGAGCAGCTGCAAACGCTCGGTTTTGAAGGCCAGCAGGTGAGTTGGGAAACCGCGCACCGCTGGCAGGCTGAACTTAATGCAAAGCTGGTCAGCGCCACGCCGGATGTGCTGCGGCAAATCAAAACGCCAGAGGAGGTGGAAAAAATCCGTCTCGCCTGTGGGATTGCCGATCGTGGTGCAGAGCATATTCGCCGCTTTATTCAGGCGGGGATGAGCGAGCGCGAGATTGCCGCTGAACTGGAGTGGTTTATGCGCCAGCAGGGCGCGGAAAAAGCCTCCTTTGACACCATTGTTGCCAGTGGCTGGCGTGGGGCGCTGCCGCACGGCAAGGCCAGCGACAAAGTGGTTGTAGCGGGCGAGTTTGTCACACTCGATTTCGGTGCGCTGTATCAGGGCTACTGCTCTGATATGACGCGCACCTTCCTGGTTCATGGCGAAGGGGTGAGCGCCGAATCTCACCCGCTGTTTAACGTCTATCAGATTGTCCTGCAGGCACAGCTGGCGGCAATCTCCGCAATTCTCCCCGGCGTGCGTTGCCAGCAGGTTGACGACGCCGCGCGTCGGGTCATTACAGAAGCCGGTTATGGAGAGTATTTCGGCCATAACACCGGTCATGCAATCGGCATTGACGTACATGAAGATCCGCGTTTTTCACCACGTGATACCACGATGCTCCAGCCAGGCATGTTACTGACCGTAGAGCCGGGGATTTATTTGCCAGGGCAAGGGGGCGTGCGCATCGAAGATGTCGTGCTGGTTACCCCGCAAGGCGCAGAAGTGCTCTACGCCATGCCGAAAACAGTGTTGCTCACGGGAGAGGCATAATGGATTTATCGCTATTAAAAGCGTTGAGCGAGGCCGATGCGATCGCCTCCTCGGAACAGGAAGTCCGGCAGATTCTGCTGGATGAAGCGGATCGACTGCAAAAAGAAGTGCGATTTGATGGTCTGGGATCGGTGCTGATCCGCCTCAATGAATCGACAGGTCCGAAAGTGATGATCTGTGCGCATATGGACGAAGTGGGATTTATGGTGCGCAGCATCTCCCGCGAAGGCGCTATTGACGTGCTGCCGGTTGGCAACGTGCGCATGGCTGCCCGCCAGTTGCAGCCGGTGCGCATCACCACCCGTGAAGAGTGCAAAATTCCCGGCCTGCTTGACGGCGAGCGGCAGGGAAATGAGGTCAGCGCCATGCGCGTGGACATTGGTGCGCGCTCGTATGACGAAGTGATGCAGGCGGGAATTCGTCCAGGCGATCGCGTCACGTTTGATACTACTTTTCAGGTTCTCCCCCACCAGCGAGTGATGGGGAAAGCTTTTGATGACCGCCTCGGTTGCTATCTGCTGGTGACCTTACTGCGCGAACTACACCGCGCCGAGTTGCCTGCGGAAGTGTGGCTGGTGGCAAGTTCCAGCGAAGAGGTGGGATTACGCGGCGGGCAAACCGCCACCCGCGCGGTGTCGCCGGACGTCGCCATTGTGCTTGATACCGCCTGCTGGGCGAAAAACTTTGATTATGGCGCGGCGAACCATCGCCAGATTGGTAACGGTCCGATGCTGGTGTTAAGCGATAAATCGCTGATTGCGCCGCCAAAACTCACAGCCTGGATCGAAACCGTGGCGGCAGAAATTGGTGTTCCGTTGCAGGCCGATATGTTCAGCAACGGCGGTACGGACGGCGGAGCGGTGCATTTAACCGG
This sequence comes from Escherichia sp. Marseille-Q3837, assembly GCF_916618735.1. Lineage (NCBI taxonomy): Bacteria > Pseudomonadati > Pseudomonadota > Gammaproteobacteria > Enterobacterales > Enterobacteriaceae > Escherichia > Escherichia sp. Marseille-Q3837. Next base: position 2,329,513 of record NZ_CAKAKC010000001.1, read on the forward strand.
TACTGGCGTACCCACAGTGGTGATGGGGCCTGCCACCCGGCACGGACATTGCGCCGCATCGATTGCCGACTGCCGCGACATCTTGCAGATGCAGCAACTTTTATCTGCCCTTATTCAACGTCTTACCCGTGAGACGGTTGTTCAACTGACGGATTTCAGATGATTTCCCGATTAACCCGGAGCGGTTATGTTATCGATTCAATTTCTCTGTCCTTTGCCTAACGGACTTCATGCCCGTCCGGCGTGGGAACTTAAAGAACAGTGTAGTCAGTGGCAAAGCGAAATCGCTTTTATCAACCATCGCCAGAACGCCAAGGCCGATGCCAAAAGTTCACTGGCGCTGATTGGCACCGGCACTTTATTTAATGACAGTTGCAGCCTGAACATTAGCGGTAGCGATGAAGAACAGGCACGGCGCGTACTGGAAGAGTACATCCAGGTGCGCTTTATCGACAGCGACAGCATCCAACCGACACAAGCAGAACTGACGGCGCATCCGCTGCCACGTTCATTAAGTCGCCTTAACCCTGATTTGCTGTACGGTAACGTGCTGGCGAGCGGCGTCGGTGTTGGTACGTTAACGTTGTTGCAGAGCGACAGCCTCGACAGTTATCGGGCGATCCCTGCCAGTGTGCAAGACACCACCCGGCTGGAACACAGCCTGGCAACGCTTGCCGAACAACTGAACCAGCAGCTGCGCGAGCGTGACGGCGAAAGTAAAACCATTCTTAGCGCCCATTTGTCGCTGATTCAGGATGAAGAGTTTGCGGGGAATATCCGTCGTCTGATGGCAGAACAACATCAGGGACTGGGGGCGGCAATCATCAGCAATATGGAGCAGGTTTGCGACAAACTTTCTGCCTCTGCCAGCGATTATCTGCGCGAACGAGTTAGTGATATTCGTGATATCAGCGAACAGTTGCTGCATATCACCTGGCCGGAAGTGAAGCCGCGCAATAATCTGCTGCTTGAAAAATCGACCATTCTGGTCGCCGAAGATTTAACTCCAAGCCAGTTTTTGAGTCTCGATTTAAAAAATCTCGCAGGCATGATTCTGGAGAAAACCGGGCGCACATCGCATACCCTGATTCTGGCGCGAGCTTCGGCGATCCCGGTACTGAGCGGCTTGCCGCTGGATGCGATAGCCCGTTATGCCGGGCAACCGGCGGTGCTTGACGCCCAGTGTGGCGTGCTGGCGATTAATCCTGATGACGCGGTGAGCGGTTATTACCAGGTTGCGCAGACGCTGGCGGACAAACGCCAAAAACAACAGGCGCAGGCCGCCGCGCAACTGGCCTATTCCCGTGATAACAAGCGAATTGATATCGCCGCGAATATTGGCACCGCTCTGGAAGCTCCTGGTGCGTTTGCCAATGGCGCGGAAGGCGTCGGGCTGTTCCGCACCGAAATGCTGTATATGGATCGCGATAGCGCGCCGGACGAGCAGGAACAGTTTGAAGCCTACCAGCAGGTGTTACTGGCGGCGGGCGACAAGCCAATTATTTTCCGCACGATGGACATCGGCGGCGATAAAAGCATTCCATATCTCAACATTCCCCAGGAAGAGAACCCGTTCCTCGGCTATCGTGCTGTGCGTATTTACCCGGAATTTGCTGGCCTGTTCCGTACCCAGCTACGGGCCATTTTGCGTGCTGCCAGTTACGGTAACGCTCAGTTGATGATCCCGATGGTTCACAGCCTCGATCAGATCTTATGGGTGAAGAGTGAGATCCAGAAAGCAATCGTTGAGCTTAAGCGCGATGGCCTGCGTCATGCAGAGACGATTACGCTGGGTATCATGGTGGAAGTGCCGTCGGTGTGCTACATCATCGATCACTTCTGCGATGAGGTCGATTTCTTTAGTATCGGCTCCAACGATATGACCCAGTATCTGTATGCGGTCGATCGTAATAACCCGCGCGTATCGCCGCTGTATAACCCGATTACGCCATCTTTCCTGCGCATGTTGCAGCAGATAGTGACCACTGCGCATCAGCGGGGAAAATGGGTCGGCATTTGCGGTGAGCTGGGTGGTGAAAGCCGTTATCTGCCGCTACTGCTTGGGCTGGGCCTGGATGAGCTAAGTATGAGTAGCCCACGCATTCCGGCGGTGAAAAGCCAGTTGCGTCAACTGGATAGCGAGGCGTGTCGGGAACTTGCGCGTCAGGCTTGCGAGTGCCGCAGTGCGCAGGAAATTGAAGCGTTACTCACCGCCTTTACGCCGGAAGAAGACGTTCGCCCATTGCTGGCGCTGGAGAATATCTTTGTTGATCAGGCCTTTAGTAATAAAGAGCAGGCGATTCAGTTTCTGTGCGGCAACCTTGGCGTCAACGGGCGCACTGAGCATCCGTTCGAGCTGGAAGAAGATGTCTGGCAACGGGAAGAGATTGTTACTACTGGCGTTGGTTTTGGCGTGGCGATCCCGCACACTAAATCTCAGTGGATCCGTCATTCCAGTATCAGCATTGCCCGGCTGGCGAAACCGGTTGACTGGCAGTCAGAAATGGGCGAAGTCGAGCTGGTGATCATGCTGACGCTGGGCGCTAGCGAAGGGATGAACCATGTGAAGGTCTTCTCGCAGCTGGCGCGCAAACTGGTGAATAAAAACTTCCGCCAGTCGCTGTTCGCCGCGCAAGACGCACAAAGCATCCTGACGCTGCTGGAAACGGAATTAACCTTCTAATGTTAGCCCTGAAAACGGGCGCTGTACTCTCCCGGCGTCAGGCCAAACTGACGCCGGAAGACGCGACAAAAATAGTCGCTATCCGGAAAGCCGCAACGCTGCGCCACTTCATGAATCGACAGATGATATTTCTGCAAAATCATCCTCGCCTTCGCCATTCGCACCCAACGCACATATTCGATAAAACGTATCGTCCCATGCTGCGCAAACAGTTTTGACAAATGATTGGGCGTGATATTAAAAAACAGCGCCACGCTCTCGCGGGTGAGCGGCTGGGCGTAGTTATCCTGAACCCAGTTACAAATGCTGTGATAGAGAAAATCGCCGCGAGGTTGCGAATTGCCCGGCGGCATATTCACCACGTTGCGGCAAAGATGCAGCAAACTTAACACCAGTGGCTGAATGATATTCTGCTCCAGAGGCGAACGGCTGAGATGGGTGAGGGCGGTGAGCATTGCTTCACCTTCACCGCGTTGCAGACTGGGAAGCTGGATCCGGCGAACCGGATGCAACAATGACGTGCTGCGGCTATCGTAATACGATAACCCAAGCCAGGTCGGTGCGAACACCAGGCTTAACAGCATTACCGGTTTGTTGTTGACCGGTAAATTAGCCGCGCGCGCCGGAATAAACAGCATTTCCCCTTCCACCATACGCTGCTGCTTTGCTTCCAGCAGATTGCCGTATTCGCCGCGCAGCACGATATCCAGACGGGGAAAGTCAATACATAAACTACCCACCGGCAACGAGGCAGGCTGGCTGGCAAACCAGACGCGCCCAAGTAGTTGCGGGTTAAGCACCAGGCCGCTGAACAGATCGGCGAAAAATTGTTGATCGGCGGGCAAGCCTGTTGCTTTCATGAGTATTCCTGATTACAGATGCATTAACTGCCTGAATTCTTTTACTTTGCTGCGACTGACCGGCACTTCAAAATCCAGATCTTTTAGCCGCAGAATATAAGTGTTATTAAACCACGGTTCGATTTCGCGGATTTTGTTCAGATTGACACAAAACGAGCGATGGCAGCGGAAAAAATGCGATGGAGGCAGCTTGCTGCAAAACTCGGTAATGTTCATCGGCATTACGTAGGATTCACGCCGCGTATAGACAAAGGTCATTTTTTCGTGCGCTTCGGCGTAATAGATATCATTAATTGGCGTAACGATAATTCGCTCATCTTTCACCAGATTAATGGTGTCATTCTCACGCGTTACCGTTGTGGCAGGCGTACTGCTGGTTTGCTGTTGCTGCCAGGCCGCTTCCAGTTTTTGCAGCATCCCGGTGATGCGTGATTCCTGATACGGTTTGAGAATGTAGTCAAACGCCTCCAGTTCAAACGCTTCTACCGCATGTTCTTTCCACGCGGTGATAAACACAATAAACGGTTTATGGGCGAACTGGCTGATGTTTTGCGCCAGCAACACGCCATCCAGCGACGGAATATTGATATCCAGAAAAATGGCGTCGACGCGGTTATGCTGCAAAAACTTCAACACGTCCAGACCGTCGTCAAAGGTGCCGACAATCTCCATCTGGCTGTGCTCTTTAATTAGCCAGCTCAGTTCCTGTTGTGCCAGGAATTCGTCTTCAACAATGATGACTTTCACAATATCACTCCGGCTCAAAGCAATAACGTAGCCTGTGAGGCGACAGGGGTGCGTTGGTTAGGAATGTAAAACGCGATTTCCGTCCCAGGCTCCAGACGACGAATATGCAGCCCCTCACCATATAACAACTTCACGCGATGATGCACATTCAGCAGGCCAATTTTATTGCCCGGCATTTCATTCGCTTCGACCCGCTCAATCACCTTTGGATCGATGCCGTGCCCGGTATCTCGCACCGCAATGCGTACCCGATTACCGCACTCTGCAACGCTGATGGTGACAACGCCTTTACCTTTGCAAGGCTGAATACCGTGGACAATGGCGTTCTCCACCAACGGCTGGATCAGCAGGCTGGGAATGCAGCAATTCACCTCTTCATCAATATCATAGATAACCGTCAGCTTGTCGCCAAAGCGGGCCTGCTCAATGGCAATATAGTCTTTAATTTGATACAGCTCTTTTTTGATATCGATTTGCTCATCGTCTTTTAATTCAATGTTATAGCGCAGATAACGCGACAGATTAAAGATCAGCTGGCGAGCGGTATCCGGATTCAGGCGAATTGATGAGGAGATTGCGTTCAGAGCGTTAAACAGGAAATGGGGATTAATTTTGCTTTGCAGGGCGCGAAGCTCTGCCTTATTTGCCATTTCACGTAGCTGCTCGGCACGCGAAACCTCCAGTTGCGTGGAGATGATTTGCGACAGACCGACCGCCATTTCCTGCAATGACGAGGTGATCTGATGCGCGTGGCAGTAGTAGATTTTCAGCGTCCCGGTCACGACACCTTTCTCCCAAAGCGGGATCACCAGCATCGAGTGGATTTCCGGCGTGCGATGGGCTTCATCATTGTTTTTAATGATGATTTTACCGTAATTCATCGCCTGCCGTGTGGTTGGGCTAATAAAGTCATCACCATTCTGATAGTTATGTTCACCCACGCCAACGTAGGCCAGCACATGATCGGTATTGGTGATTGCTACCGCATCGGCGTGAATGTCATCGCGGATAATTTCGCAGACTTTACGTAACGATTCGCTATTGACATGGCGAAACAGCGGCAGTGTTTTGTTGGCGATATCCAGCGCCAGCTTGGCCTGCCGCGCGGCGCTGGCCTCCTTTTCGCCCTCAACGCTTTGCACCAGCAGCACAATAAAGCCGATACAGACGCTGCCAAGGATCATCGGGATACCGATTTTAGAGACGATATCGATCCCCAGTTCGGTGGTCGGCGCCCAGACAATCACCAGAATCATGGTCAACGTTTCACACAACATACCGCCGAGAATACCGACACGCCAACGCTGCGCTTTGGGGATTTTTAGGTTGATCCAGCCCGATATACATCCCGCCAGAATACTGGTGATAAAGCAGGGAATCGCCGTCACGCCACCAATATCAATAAGATAGCGGTGAATCCCGGCTATCACGCCGGTAATGATCCCCACCCACGGACCAAATAAAATCCCGCCTGACATCACCGCAATAATACGCACGTTAACCAGTGAGCCTTCCACCGGCACGCCGGACCAGGTGCTGAACAGGGCGAACAGCGAGAAAATGGCGGTAACTGCGAGCAGCTCTTTCGGTGAGTGCGCCGACTTGTGCAACAACTCGCGAAACAGGCGGATACGAATAAGGAAGAACAGGCAGATAAGCATTAACGCTGCCCGATCGAAGACCGCCAGCAGCATGTTGAATATTTCGTGCACGGGTAACTCTGGATAAGGATTAAACCTCTATGATAGGTAACCTGAAGGCTGATGACCAGCAGGCCGTTTTTGAGGAAAAACCACAGTTTTAAAAGGGGATTATCAGGTGAATGGTGTATTGGCAATGCATCTCTTGATAATGCACACTCAATAAGTAAAATTATTGAAATTATAATGTTAATTAATGTGAGTTTGATTTTCTTGAAAGAAAGTAAGGATTTCCCATTTTATTACAAGTGTTCCTCATTTTTTGGTAGAAAAAATTTTTTGCTAAAACGCTCGACAGACAGAAATTAATCAGGCTATTTTCAAAACAGCCACCCATCGTGGCAGCGTCGCTCGGACGGTCCGGGCGCTCACGTTAATCTGAGGAAATTATGGCTGACACTCGCCCTGAACGTCGCTTTACGCGTATTGATCGTCTCCCGCCCTACGTTTTTAACATTACCGCTGAACTGAAAATGGCTGCGCGTCGGCGTGGCGAAGATATTATCGATTTCAGTATGGGCAATCCGGACGGCGCGACCCCGCCGCATATCGTCGAAAAACTCTGTACCGTGGCGCAGCGCCCGGACACACACGGCTATTCCACTTCACGCGGCATTCCGCGCTTACGTCGCGCCATTTCCCGCTGGTATCAGGATCGCTACGATGTCGAGATTGATCCGGAATCAGAAGCCATCGTCACCATTGGCTCGAAAGAGGGGCTGGCGCATCTGATGCTGGCGACGCTGGATCACGGCGACACGGTGCTGGTGCCGAATCCAAGTTATCCGATTCATATCTACGGCGCTGTGATTGCCGGTGCGCAGGTACGTTCAGTGCCGCTGGTGGAGGGTGTCGATTTCTTCAATGAACTGGAACGCGCTATTCGCGAAAGTTATCCGAAACCGAAGATGATGATCCTCGGCTTCCCGTCGAACCCAACAGCGCAATGTGTGGAACTGGAGTTCTTCGAAAAAGTGGTGGCGCTGGCGAAACGCTACGATGTGCTGGTGGTCCACGACCTGGCCTATGCTGATATTGTCTACGATGGCTGGAAAGCGCCGTCAATTATGCAGGTGCCGGGCGCACGTGACGTGGCGGTTGAGTTCTTTACCTTGTCGAAAAGTTACAACATGGCAGGCTGGCGTATCGGCTTTATGGTTGGTAACAAAACGCTGGTCAGTGCGCTGGCGCGTATCAAAAGTTATCACGATTACGGCACCTTTACACCGTTACAGGTGGCTGCAATTGCCGCGCTGGAAGGCGATCAACAGTGCGTGCGCGATATTGCCGAACAGTATAAGCGCCGCCGCGATGTGCTGGTAAAAGGGCTGCATGAAGCGGGCTGGATGGTCGAAATGCCGAAAGCTTCGATGTATGTCTGGGCGAAAATCCCTGAACCGTATGCGGCAATGGGCTCGCTGGAGTTTGCCAAAAAGCTGCTTAACGAAGCGAAGGTCTGTGTCTCGCCGGGGATTGGCTTTGGTGACTACGGCGACACGCATGTACGCTTTGCGTTGATTGAAAACCGTGACCGTATTCGTCAGGCAGTCAGAGGCATCAAAGCGATGTTCCGCGCCGATGGTTTACTTCCAGCCAGCAGTAAACATATTCACGAAAACGCCGAATAAATGCATTCTCAGGAACGAAAACAGGAGCCAGATGGCTCCTGTTTTTCATTGCACAGTTTGCTTTTAGATCATCAGGGCAAAAGTACCGGCCCAAACGATGACCATAAAAGAAATGCCCATAAAGAAATATTTCACTTTACATCTCTCCGCGTAATTACTGTTACGCCTGAATGACTTCATTACATCTGATACAGTGAGTTGACACCGGGAAAACGACCTTAACAGGGCTCTGTTTTGCCGTGGGCATCACCCCAGAATTCTGAGCTGATTTGCTCGAGACGGCGCTAATGTACGCCTAAAACTAAATTGAAACAAGTGGCATTTTCTTATTTACTTTTAGTAACTTACAAGTGTCTCATATCGGCGACAGTTTAATTTCTGTCAGTAATAATTCATAATTCAGCGAAGGGAAAAGCCTTAAGAAAAAAGCCATAAAAACCATTGGGTTATTATGGCTAATTTGAGGAGGGAAGAAGTGTTGGTCGTTTGTTAAACGTATAACGATGCTTCACCCACCGGACGCGTTTTGAAGCGGCGGTGGATCCAGAGATACTGCTCCGGTGCGCGCATAATCTCTTTCTCAATAATCTTGTTCATATAAGCCGCAGCCTGACCTTCATCAGTCGGGTAGCCTTCCATTTCTGGGGTGATATACAAACGGTATCCGCTGTAATCGGCTTTTCGTACCATCGTCACAGTTAACATGGCGGAACCTGAGAGGCGTGACAACACGTAAGTGCCATTGGTCGTCGCAACATTTTCTACCGCAAAGAACGGAGCGAAGGAGCTTCCTTTACGACCATAATCCTGGTCGGGAGCGAACCATACGGCTTCACCTTTTTTCAAAGCACCAACAATACCGCGCAGATTATTCCTGCCGATCATCGCTTTATTTGAGCGCATCCGACCACGGGTCTGCACCCATTCCATCAATTGATTATTATGCGGACGATAAGTTGCCATCATTGGCTGGCAAAGCCCCATTACGCGGCCACCCAGTTCCAGAGACATAAAATGTACGCCGACGACCATTACGCCGCGATTTTGCATTTGTGCGCGTTGCAGGTTATCCAGACCTTCAACATCAAACCATTTACGCACGCGACGATCGGGCCAGAACCACGCCATGCCGGTTTCTACCAGCGCCATGCCGAGTGAACGAAAGTTTTCGGCAATCATCTTCTCGCGTTCTTCAGATGAATGCTGCGGGAAGCAAAGTTCAAGGTTTTTACGGGCGATGGATTCGCGACGTTTCAGAAATGGTCTGGCCATCGTGCCGATACGTGTGCCAAGAAAGCACAAGACAGGATAAGGAAGTTGTACCCAAAGCCAGAGTACGCCCAGACCAAACCACGTGAGCCAGTAGCGAGGATGGAGAAACTCGCGGGAAAATTTGCGCTGTGGAAACATAGTTACCTTCTGTAGATACGAATTGTTGTATCGCAGAAGATTCCATGTCGACAGCGGTACACTCAATAATATTAGGCCATCATGTACGACAATGGTTCCTGTAAAGAGTGTAAAGACTAGTCAGGACAAAACCACGAGGAGCATGAATGCGGTACTTCCATTTTATCATCAGCCGATTGTTTTCAGCTACTGATTATTAATCACTCAAGTAAATATTTTTCAGGAGCGAATAACCCTATTTTTTAACATCTTGTTTTTATTAGAACCTGGCAAAAATTGCCAGTGATTAAGAATTGTCTTACTATTAAATCACCTGAAGTAACAGGTTTTTTAGCGCGGCAGGAGGTTGAGCTATGATTTATTTATGGATGTTTCTCGCCCTGTGTATTGTTTGTGTCAGCGGATATATTGGCCAGGTACTAAATGTAGTATCTGCCGTCTCTTCATTTTTCGGCATGGTGATCCTCGCCGCCCTCATTTATTACTTCACTATGTGTTTAACTGGCGGTAATGAGCTGGTAACGGGGATATTTATGTTTATTGCCCCAGCTTGTGGCTTGATGATCCGCTTTATGGTGGGGTATGGAAGGCGGTAGTGAATGGTGTCCCCTGCAGACATCTACTTGAAGCGGCAGGGGATTGATCGGACTGGTGTTTTTTAGATGTGAGAAATCTTTTACCCGCTATTTTACCCATTGGCGCGGCTTAAGAGCTTATTTTTGAATTCACAATGGTCACGATATAACCATCTTGCGCGCCCGTGGATAACTTTGGCTTTTGGCAGGGTGCCGGACTTAATCCGGTCGTAGATGAAGGTTTTACCGAAACCAGTATCAGCCATGATGAATTTCAAATCAACCAATGAATCAGGCTGTAGTTCGTGTTGCATGAGTGCTATCTCCGAATAGGGAATCGAACCTGCAAATAAGGCAATAAAAAAACGCATTGATGCGGCGATGGTTGGTCTGGATATCTTGAGCAACTGACAGGCCTAATCGAGTGTGAGGCTGTGTGATTCCATAGTTAGTTCTTGCGTAGCTCACTAATTCTTCTGTAAGTCTCTGGTGCTTTGTTTCCGTGTATCTTCATTTCAGACTTCAACAGAGCAACGAGTGAATCCCATTCGTTGAGGATGCCTTTGAATGCCGGAACTGTAGTGATGTGATGGACGCCCTTTCCTGAAGCAGCCAGTGCCATACTTTTACTGTCTGCGTTTGCTACGGGAGTAAATCACATGAACACAATCAGGGTTGTTGGTATTGATATCGCCAAATCAGTATTTCAGGTCTGCGTCTGGATGGTCGATAGCCCCGTCACATGGAACAAAAAAATCTCTCGTTCTAAATTGCTGGAGACTATCCGACATTGAACCTGGAACTCTTGTTGCTATGGAGGCTTGCGCCACTCCGCATGTCTGGGGGCGAACCCTCACATCTATGAGCTATTGTGTCAGGCGCATCCCTGCACAACACATAAAGGCTTTTGTCCGTAGCCAGAAAAATGATGCTAATGATGCACTGGCAATTTGCGAGACAGCATTTCGCCCGGGTATTCACTTTGTTTCTGTAAAAACCACAGAACAGCAGGATATCAAGGCGCTCCGGAACACACGTCAACTGATGGTTAAGCAGAGAACGGCGCTGGCCAACCAGCTTCGTTCTCTGCTCGCTGAATATGGCTTCACTATTCCTGTCGGGCTCCTGCGTCTCCAGCAAAAGCTACCGGAACTGATTGAAGATGCCTCAAACAGCCTGACATTCACTCTTCGTCGACTGCTGTCATCACAACAAATTGAGTACCGGCATTTATTAACAATCCCGGACGTCGGTCCCCTGATTGCAGTAGCATTTCTCAGCGAAGTTGATGCTACACAGTTCTCGAGTGGGAGAGAATTATCGGCGTGTTTTGACCGATGGTGTTGATTTTAATATGCAGAAGGCCGTTGCGATGAATTAAATAAAAACAGCAAATTACAGAAAACATTTTTAAATGAGTTTGCAGGCACTGATGAGATAACGGCTACCGTCCCTGTAACAGTCTGAAGTTGACCTGGGTAATTAAATACCGGTGTAGTGATTAGGAAACAGGACTCGGATAACATCATGGCGCAGGTCATTGAACCTACTAACGATGCCGGACATATGGTCGCAAACCGCATAGAACCAGTACTTGCATCACCTGGGGCGTCCATATATGGTCAACAAAAACTGACCACGGTTTTAGATTTTTTCCAGTATCGGTTTTCCGATTCGTTTGGTGATAATCCACCATTATAATCATGTGTGTCAACGACGGATGAAAAGTGATCCACTTATATCTCCACCAACGGCCCAATATTGATCCACCGTTTTACTCAGGATTAGCTTCTGCTATAACCCCGGCCTTTCGTTTCTGTCTGAGTCGATAGCTTTCTCCTTTGATTTGAACGACATGTGAGTGGTGTAAGATACGGTCCAGCATCGCTGAGGTCAGGGCTGCATCACCGGCGAACGTTTGATCCCACTGCCCGAACGGCAAATTGGATGTCAGGATCATTGCGCTCTTTTCGTAACGTTTAGCGATGACCTGGAAGAACAGCTTTGCTTCTTCCTGACTGAACGGCAGATAGCCTATTTCATCAATGATGAGCAGGCGGGGGGCCATTACTCCACGCTGAAGCGTCGTTTTATAACGGCCCTGACGTTGTGCCGTAGATAACTGAAGTAACAGATCTGCTGCTGTTGTGAAGCGAACCTTGATACCTGCACGGACTGCTTCATAGCCCATCGCTATTGCCAGATGGGTTTTCCCCACACCTGATGGCCCCAGTAATACGATATTTTCATTACGTTCTATGAAGCTGAGTGAGCGTAACGACTGGAGTTGCTTCTGCGGTGCTCCGGTGGCGAACGTGAAGTCATACTCTTCGAACGTTTTCACCGCCGGGAAGGCTGCCATTCGGGTATACATCGCCTGTTTACGTTGATGACGTGCCAGTTTTTCTTCATGAAGCAGATGCTCCAGGAAGTCCATATAACTCCATTCCTGGTCTACTGCCTGTTGTGACAGCGCAGGCGCTGCGCTTATAAGGCTTTCCAGTTGCAACTGTCCGGCGAGCGACATCAGTCGTTGATGTTGCAGTTCCATCATCACGCCACTCCTCTGCAGAATGAGTCGTAGATGGAGAGTGGATGATGCAGGGGGGGTTGTCGAAGTTCACCAGATTTTCACCAAGATGCACGTCATACTCTTTTTTCTCCGGAGGCAGTGCCAGCATGGACTGCTGCTCTTCGAGCCAGCGATCGCAGGGACGGGCCTGGATTGTTTCATGCTTTCGTTGGTTAGCGACATCATGCAGCCAGCGCAGACCGTGGCGGTTGGCTGTTTCAACATCGACAGTGATCCCCATCGGGCGCAGGCGAGTCATTAGTGGGATGTAAAAACTGTTACGGGTGTACTGCACCATCCGTTCCACCTTACCTTTAGTCTGTGCCCTGAAGGGACGACACAGTCGGGGAGAGAAGCCCATCTCCTTGCCGAACTGCCACAGCGAAGGATGGAACCGGTGCTGACCGGTCTGATATGCGTCACGTTGCAGAACCACAGTTTTCATATTGTCATACAACACTTCGCGCGGCACACCACCAAAGAAGCGGAACGCATTACGATGGCAGGTCTCCAGCGTGTCATAACGCATATTGTCAGTGAATTCGATGTACAGCATTCGGCTGTATCCGAGAACAGCAACGAACACGTGAAGCGGTGAGCGACCATTACGCATAGTGCCCCAGTCAACCTGCATCTGTCGTCCGGGTTCAGTTTCGAACCGAACAGCAGCCTCCTGCTCCTGAGGAAGCGAGAGAGAACGAATGAACGCCCTGAGAATGGTCATGCCGCCACGATATCCCTGGTCTCTGATCTCGCGAGCGATTACCGTTGCCGGGATTTTGTAAGGATGAGCATCGGCGATGCGTTGACGAATATAATCCCGGTATTCATCCAGGAGTGAAGCAACAGCAGGTCGCGGCGTATATTTTGGCGGCTCAGATTTTGCCTGCAAATAACGTTTAACCGTATTGCGGGAGATCCCCAGTTCTCTAGCAATCGCCCGGCTACTCATTCCCTGCTTGTGCAGGATTTTAATTTCCATAACTGTCTCAAAAGTGACCATAAGCTCTCCTGAATCAGGAGAGCAGATAACCCCCTGGATCTGATTTCAGGCGTTGGGTGTGGATCACTTTTGCACCGTTCGTAACAATGTGGCCTCAGCGAGCTGTAATACCCGACGATATACCCTGTGATTGCATGAGCTGCTTCGCTAAAGTTTATATAACCTGTCACCGGCACCCACTCGTTCTTCAGACTTCTGAAGAAGTGTTCCATCGGGCTGTTATCCCAACAATTTCCACGTCGGCTCATACTCTGCTTGATCCGGTAATGCCACAGTAACTGCCGGAACGGCCTGCTTGTGTAATACCTCCCCTGGTCGCTATGGAACATCACCCCGGCTGTTTTACTGCAAGTTTCCCACGCCATTTCCAGTGCTTTGATGGTCAGTCTGCTGTCCGGTGAGAACGATATTGCCCATCCCACCGCTTTCCTTGCGAACAGGTCGAGAACAACAGCGAGGTAAGCCCAACTCTTTCCTGCCCAGATATACGTCACGTCGCCGCACCACACCTGATTAGGCTCTGTCACTGCGAACTGTTGCTCAGGGTGATTCGGGATAGCTATGTGTTCATGACCACCACGTTTATACCAGTGAGTGGGCTACTGACGACTCACCAGTCCCAGCTCTTTCATGAGCCTGCCGGCAAGGCAGCGGCCCATTCTGAAGCCTCTCTGGGTTGCCATAGTCGCGATACTTCTTGCGCCGGCAGAGCCATGGCTGATGTTATGCAGCTCCATAACCTGACTGCGTCATACAGCCCGTCTGCCGTCTGGCTTTTCAGGGCGGCTTTTCCAGTATTTGTAACTGCTGTGATGGACCCCGAACACGTGGCAGAGAGTGACCACAGGATAATGCGCTCTGAGTTTCCCGATTAACGAGAACTGTTCAGGGAGTCTGACATCAAGAGCGCGGTAGCCTTTTTTAATATTTCGTTTTCCATTTCAATGTGTTGTGGCTTTTTCCTGAGCTCACGTATTTCGATCTGCTCCGGGGTTATGGGGGAGGCTTTTGGCGTTTTGCCCTGTCGTTCATCACGAAGCTGCTTTCCCCATTGCGTCATTAGAAAGACCCACATTCATAGCACTGGCCGCATCTGCAACGGTGTAGGTCTGATCAAGAACCAGTTGAGCGGATTCACGTTTAAACTCTGCGCTGAAATTTCTTCTTTTCATTGTGACACCTGTGTTGTTCTGAGGTGAGCATATCACCTCTGTTCAGGTGGACAAATTCAGTAAACCACTTCACAGTTAATTTCATCAGCATACGGGAAAACTGATTGAGGCCTTTAGCCAGTTCAGCCGCAAGGGCTTTAAGCTTCTTTTAGTCCATAATTTACCTGTCTCCGTTGTTGGAGTGAACATATCAAAACCAGGCAATTACACTATTTAAATTACAGTCTCAAACGGAATATGACAGTCGCCCCTTATGGCTGAGGAATCCCCAGAAAAGAAGACAGGCATAGAGTTTTGTGATCTACTGATTGCGCTAACAAATTCAATGAGATCACCTCTATGCCTGCCCGTAAAGTATGCCTGACTTTTTTCCGTAATGCTTTAGCTTCCACGCATCAGTATCGACAAAATGCCATTATTGATTCTGCTGCTGCTTTAGTCGGTGGCGCATCTCTTTCTCTTACCAGCATTGGCCGGCATTTACCCGGTCCTGCTCGCGTGAAAGATAAAATAAAACGCGTTGACCGTCTGCTGGGTAATACACGACTTCATAATGATATCCCTCTGATATTCAAAAATATTACTTCCATGATGGCAAAAAAACTGTCGTGGTGTGTTATCGCTGTTGACTGGAGCGGTTACCCTTTTCAGAAATATCATGTCCTTCGTGCCAGCCTCCTCTGCGACGGTCGTTCTATCCCCCTGATGAGTCAGGTCTTCCCGTCAAAAAAAAACGAGGCGGTGGAAATCGCTTTTCTGGATGCGCTTTCCGGGGCCATTTCTCCCCGGACTCGTGTTGTTATTGTTACTGATGCCGGTTTTCAAAGTGCATGGTTTCGTCATATCAAATCACTGGGATGGGATTTTATTGGCCGTATCAGGGGGGTAGTGAAGTTCAGGCTGGATAGTGACAAAGATAAGTGGCTGGACATAAAAATGTGCAGGGGGAGTTCAGAGGCAAAATACCTGGGGACGGGAACCCTGGCCCGGAAAAAACGCTCGCAGTGTGAAGGACATTTTTATCTTTATAAACATTCACCTAAAGGCAGAAAAAGCAGGCGTGCCAGAGGGAGGCCGGGCTTACCAACAACGGAAAAAGAACAAAAAGCCGCAGGCAGAGAACCATGGTTAATATTCAGCAATACAGCTGAGTTTAATGCCAAAAAAATCATGAAACTGTACAGTCGAAGAATGCAGATAGAGCAAAACTTTCGGGATGAAAAAAGTGAACGCTTTGGTTTTGGCCTTCGGGCGAGCAGAAGTCGGAGGGGAGAGCGTTTTCTGGTATTAAGTCTACTGGTTACACTGGCCAGTATCGTACTCTGGCTACTTGGTTATCATTTTGAAAATAAAGGATTTCATTTAAAGTATCAGGCTAATAGTCTCAAAAAACGAAGAGTATTGTCTTTTCTGACGCTGGCTGAAAACGTCCTGAGATTTAACCCTGAACTTCTACGACGAGCACAACCTGAAAAGATATTGTGCCGGTTGGCCAGCACTTACCGAAGTATGGTGCTGGCTTACTGATGAAAATTTTCTGGGGATCCCTCAGCTTATGGGGGCATTCTGAAAAGCCACCTCCTCAGGAGGTGGTCTTTTACAACTTTACTTTTCCTTGCAGTGCTTTGGAGTAATATACTGCGCCATTCTTTGTTGTATGCATAGCATCATAAAGGATAGGCTCACCCTTATAACTAGTTACACATTCATTTATTTTTGAGTTACATGAGTAGCCCTTAAGGTTTATATATGTAGCCATATCACTAGATGTGACCATTTCTTTCATTTTATGATTAATCTGAATCTCTTTTTCAGACGCAATATAAGCACTTTTACCAATATCGGTTTTATTCACAAAAGCATTGTAGATGATTGAAGGCAAGGCTTTGCTATAATTCTTATTCCCTATAATGTATATTGGTTTTTTTGTTTTCTCTCTAAGGTTAATTAGAGATTCTTTATTGTAGGGTATGGCGTAGTCTTTCCAATTCATTGCAATGAATATAACGTCAGCATCATATACAATTTTATCATCAAACACCCTTCCGATTTCTTTGTCACAATCAGTTTTTGTAATAAGCCCTTTTTGGATTTCAGGCATTATCGTATAAAGTTTATTCCTTTGCTCTTGGTTTAAATAGAAAGATGAGCATCTTGTAGATATCATCCTGCTCCTTATCTCGTAACCATTGGCCAAACCTGACTCATCAAGTATATTTATGAAATCCCCTGCTTGTGAATCACCAATGACCAGTATTTTATTGTTTTTGTTAGAAGTGAATCCAGTGTTTAATTCTTTGATTCTTTTCCAGGTGTATCCGCCATAATCATCTGATTTTGGATCAAGCATTGATGATGAATAAACATCTTTAGGCATTTGATATGCATATCCAGAGTTGAAAAATAAAAAGCAAGCTGCGGCTGCAGTAAATGGTGTACCTGCAAGTAGTTTTACGCTTCTTCTTTTTTCAATAATTGAAAAACTTATAAAACCAAGTATTATAGAAATGAAAATACCCAGTAAAATATTAATGTTTATATTATTAATATGACAGTATACTACAATTGGCCAGTGCCATAAATAAATTGAATAAGACCATCTGCCAATTAATTTAAAAGGAGCTGAGTTCAAAATTTTATCTTGATGATTGGCTGCAAGATACATGCATGAACCGATGACTGGTAATGCTGCAAAATATCCTGGCCATATGTCACTAGAGGATATGTAGAAGCAAGAAAATAAAATAACACCTACTCCAGCGTAATGAAGTTTAACTGATTTATTTGCATATTTGCTAGTGACATAGAAATATGCTAGTCCACCTGCAATCATTTCCCATGCACGGCTTGGAAGTAAATAGTATGACGATACTGGATATGATGAGGAATATATTGCACTATAACAAAAGCTTACTAATAATAAAACCACGAGAGATGGCAATATCAATCTATTTCCAAGTAATCTTTGTATTAGTAAGATAAATATTGGGAATAAAAGATAAAATTGCCATTCCGTTGATAACGACCATGTATGTAACAGCCATTTTTCATGAGATTCTGCATCAAAATATCCAGACTCCTGCCAGTAGACAAAGTTTGAAACAAAAAGAACGCTTGATAAAACGTGTTTTCCTAATGCCGTATATTGAAGCGGTGGCAATAAGAACCACCCGGCAACCATCAATGTCGCACATAATAAACTCAGTGCTGGTAATATCCTTTTTGCACGAGATAAATAAAATTTGTATATTGAAAAACTATTATCTTGAATAGAAGATAATATTATCCCGGTCATTAAATAACCTGATATTGTGAAGAACACATCCACCCCCACAAACCCACCAGGAAGTATTGTATTCTGAAAGTGAAAGATAACAACCGACAGGACTGCTATAGCCCTCAATCCGTCAATATCTGGTCTGTATTTTATAGTCATATTCGTAAATTTTATGATTTTGAGTTGGGGAATTGTACATGCATGAACAAGCAAGATCAGCAAGATCAACCAGAAAAGTGAAAGCCACACCACAAGGGAGAAGCCAGTCTTGCAGTATGACTTGTTGATAGCATTATGACCTATATTCTGAGTGATAACGTACATCATCAAGTTGAGCTTGATGATTGTCCGGCGATGTAGGTAGGGCTATGCAACCTTCCCATCAATCCAGTCCGCCCACCACTGCATCATTTCTCTGCGCTTATCGAGATACTGAGCATGGTTGTAAATACCACGCACAGATCCGCCGTTGGCATGTGCCAGTTGCACTTCAATAGCATCAGCAGGCCATTCGTGCTCGTTCATAATCGTGCTGAATTCATGCCTGAATCCGTGACCGCTTTCCAGACCTTCATAGCCGATTTGTTTGATCACAAGCAGTACCGCGTTCTCGCAGATTGGCTTCTTCTTATCGTTACGCCCGGCACAAACAAACTCTGATACTGGTTTAGTGATGGAGCTTAGTGTAATGAGAAGTTCAACCACCTGGTCTGACATCGGAACCACATGAATTTTGCGTCCCTTCATCACACTGGCGTCGATGGTGATAATCCTGTTTTCAAAATCGACGTTCTTCCATAGCATAGAACGAAGCTCTTTCGTCCTTAGGGCTGTGTAGCGTAAAACTTTGGTCGCAATGAGCGATACGATACTTCCTGAAAATGTTGCCAGTGCTTTGTTGAATTCCGGTATCTGGTCTGCAGGCAGAAACGGGAAGTTTTTCTTACGGTATCCCTTCATGGCGTCAGCAAGGTCAGGTGCCGGGTTATATTTAGCCCTATCGGTGACAATAGCGTAACGGAAAACCTCGCCGCATCTTCTGCGTGCTTTGTCGGCTCGCTCCATTGCACCGCGATTTTCAAATCTGCGGATCACTTCCAGCAATTGCATCGGCTCAATATCCTGAATCTCAAGACCGCCGATGATGGGTAAAATGTCGTCATCAAACATTTTGTCAAGTTCAGTCGCATAGCCTACTGACCAGACTTGCTTCTTGTGCTCGTACCATTCCTTGTAAATTGCGCTAAAGGAATTGTTGCTAGACGAAGCCTTTTTCGCTTTTACCGGATCGATGCCAACCGAGATGTCTTTCCTCGCAGCCCATGCCTTATCCCTTGCTTCCTGCAAAGTCATAAGCGGATATTTTCCGACAGTCAGGATTTTCTCCTTGCCGTCAATCTTGTAGCGAATCTGCCATACCTTTTTCCCGGATACAGGGACATAAATGTACAGACCATTACCATCGAGAAGGCGGTATGGTTTTTCTTTCGGCTTTGCTGCTTCAATCTGCTTAACGGTGAGCATGGGTAAAAATCCGGTGGGTAAAATTATTTTATCCACTTTTACCCGTCATGGAGTGCGGCTGTTAACAATCTTACGCGAATCATGACGAACTGTGGATGCGCGGGCATCTTGATATTCAAAGGGATTTTGCGGACTGGTACAGATGATGGGAGCGAACTGATAAATGGTGTCCCCTGCAGGAATCGAAAAATCAATTAAAAATTTGAATTCTAATTAATTTTGTTTTCGATTTTGGTGGGTGCCCCAATGGGTGCCCCCAGATGTTGTGGTCAGAAAAGCTGGTTTTAGCTGATGAAACAAGCCTGACTACCTTTCAAATGTTATTCTGATTTTACGACTGACAGCTCACTTTTTATACGGTAGTAAGTCGCTCGGCTGATTCCTGCTGCCTTCATGATGAGTTCAGGTTTTACTCCTTGCTCCAACATCTCTTGAACGATCTCACGGGCTTCCTGATTTTTCTCCCTGCCAATGTATATGCCTTCGCTTTTAGCCCGCTCTATGCCTTGCTGTTGGCGTTTACGGCGTGTTTCGTAATCCTGTCGCGCCATTGTGGCAAGGATATCTATCAACATGGCATTTACAGCTCTCAGGATGCCGCTGGTTAGGTCATTGCCTGCCATCTCGACCATCTGCCAGCTCGTTGGCAAATCCATTGATACGATGATTAACCCTTTTCGGTTGAGCGTATCTTTCAGTTCAACCCATGCGCTATGTTCTAGGCGACTCAGACGATCTATAGCTTCCACTAGCAACAGATCGCCGGGCTGGGCTTCAGACAATAGCCGCATAAGCTCTACGCGCTCCAGCTTCGCCCCGCTAGCATTTTCTATGTACTCTCCAGCAATCTGCCAGCCTTTTAATTTTGAAAATTCACGTAGGCTGGTAAGTGCTCGATCAGCGTGTTGCCCCTCAGTTGATGCTCGGCAGTAAATTCTAACGTTCATTGCATTGTCTCAATAGGGTTATAAATACAAGTGCAAATGATACATAAGGTATTTTGTGTAGTCAAAATGTTCCTAGGAAACCCTATTGAGACTTTGTATCAGCTTGTCATTACGGTATACCCTATTGAGAGGGGGATGATAGCTGGTAGTTCCGGTTTACCGTTAATCAGGCATAACGCAAATTTGCGTTATGCCTCAAACATCAATGTTTACTCTTCCAACTGCCGCTATCTTGCTGGTTCTTGATAACCCTACTCATTGGGGGATAGTTGGAAGAAATAGCCCGACACCGCTTTACCCGTATGGGATAATCATTGACTGTAGCTGGTGGTCAGCCAATCTTAAACATGGAACTTATTGATTATGGAAAAGACACTGAAAGAGTTGCGTGAATGGTTGTTACTATCCCCTGGTTATCCCGAAAGCAATCTCGATCTGGAAAGATGGGGATATGATGACTACGCCATTATCGGTAATGTAGGTGATGCTGAGGCTATGCTGGGTTTGCCTCCAGATTGCCTGGAGATGGATAAGTCGCAGATTGTTTTCGACACTAGCGATCTTGAATAGCCTAAATCATCAATATACACCCCTCTGGGATGTGTTTACATGGTCGGATAAGACAAAATATGAGTATTCGCATCCAGTTGACTACCCATTTGCATGTTGCTTGACCATCTTCAGTAACATATGCAGAAGGGAGCGGGCAACCTTAAGCGAGCAGCGGATCTATCAGTCCTAAAGTGCAAAAGGGCGATCTAGTCACATTGAGACATTAATTACATTAGGGTATGTTAAGCCCATTGGCGGGCACTATGATGGGTTCAAGTAGGTAATCATCATTTAATGGACTAGTCCTATATAGCCAGAACACAGATAGCAAGTTCAGACACCATCTTTTGTACCTCGAAAACTCAAAAAGGATGGGTCAGTTTTAGTCGGCGACAACAGGTTTAAATAAGCAATTTAAGGGGGGGATATGGATTTTTTAACAAGTACTCTGCTATCAGGAATACTCTATGATGGGTTTAAGAACGGCGTTGCAATAACTACAGGTTTCTTGAAAGAAAAGCTACATGGATGGATTGTTGACGATACTTTATTGGAGACTTTAGCTTATAAAGTAAATACTCTTGAGCTTAAGGATTATGGAGAGCATGTTATCGAGCGAAAATTGAACGAATCATCAGAAATACAGCAAATTTTAAAACTGATTCAGCCTGAGCAAAACACGAATATTGGGTCAGTGACTCAGAATCACAGTGGTTCTGGTGATAACATTATTGGAAACAAAAATATATACAAATAGAAGAAATGGACGATGATGGTAGATCAAATACACAGTGGCGTAGGTGACAATATCATAGGTGACAAATACGAATATATAATTCGTAGTATTAAATCTAGGGATCTGCGGACTGTTATAGACAGTATAATGAGAGATATTTGCTATAGAGAATTAGGCAGAGTTCGTGAAAAGCTAGACGTTCTTAATAATATTCATTCATTAGAAAATGATGTATATCTACTATTGAATGCTTTGAATGTAAAGCTTGAGTTGGTAAAAGGCTCGATATCATCATCAAAAAATGATCTTCTAAAATTGCTACAGAACAATGACCTCCCTGGTGATGTTCGTGAGGTCATTACATCTATATTGATCGATTTGGAATCGAGAACCTCTGAAGAGTTAGCTAAAAAAAGATATTCAGATTTAAAAATAGATGGGTTCTATCTCAAAGAGGTGTTCTTTGAGCGATTAGCCTCAATGGAAGAGCTATCTAAAAGCTATCATAACACAGAGGTTTATGATTTATCCGAGCAAGAGTTAACTGGATTAGTTCGCGGTGCTTTAAGAGTCCAAGATTTTGTTTTTGCGTTTGAACTGGCTCAGAATCTGGATAAGTATTATTCATCCAATAATTCAAGGATTCTTCGGCTATACACTGAAACCTGTTTACTCATAACTCGAAACCAACGTAATCATTATGTTTCACTTAGTAAACAGGAAAAAGATAATGTTGACCGGTTAATAATCCAATTACTAGCTGATATTGATGATGGAAAAGATGATAGATATATCGCTGTTTTAACCAATTTGCTTAAACTTACCTATTTTTCAGATAGTCGACTTTATAATTTAGGAAAGTTGCATATTGATAAAGTTAGGGAGATAGACTCCTTTTCTGCGGAGTATCTAGAGCAGTCCTCAATAGGAATGAGCACTCCCGATATTAAATTTGAATTAGTATCTGATGTTTTGGATTTGGAAAAGTTTTCATTTCTTATTTTTGCTATTGAGAATAATCAGATGAAAGCTAAAGACGTAAATAACTGGATAGACAATGGAGGGATAATTGAAACAGGAGATGATTATATTAATTCCTTCTTGAACTTGTACCTTAGGGCGCTAGTATGTTCGGTTGACGATAAGAATGAAATCCAACTGCTGGATAAAAAAGCGCAAGATTTTTTAGAATTAGATTCTAAAAAGTTTATGCTAATAAACCCTGCGAACATATTAAACTTATGCGATAAATTTATTTTATGTAATTTACCATTGAACGCGGTTAATTATCTCACCCCATTGTTATCTGATGAAGCTTGGGTATCTCCGATTTTCGAATGTTATCTTAACGCTCTATTTCTCAGTGATAAGATTGATTTATTTTTAAATAAAATAAAGCACTTAGAACCATGCGATAAAACAGAGCTAATTTATTTAAGAGAAGCCCAAGTGTACGACCGATTAGATGAATATGAGCTATCAATAAAATCGATCAGATTTGCAATTGAAATTTCACCAAACAACCCTTATTCCTGGTACTTATTGCTGCACACATCAAGAAAAAATGGGGGGGATGCGCAGTTTCTTAAAGAAATTGTTTTTGAGATCCCAGAAGTTATTTTTTCTACCTACGATGAGTCAAAGATCACATTAGTTAATGAAATAGCGACTTATATTGATATACACATTGCGGAGAGAGTGCTTGTTGATTGGTTTGTCCAAAACCCAGTAAAAGTGGCAAAGCCTTTGACCCAGATTCACGCAAACTCATTGATAAATAGCCAAAAAGTTAATAGTAATCCACTTGTCCCTAATAAGTGTGGGGATGGTATTACATATTCTGATGGGTTTGAAACATTTACCCGAATTCTTGTACGTGACGTTGAGGCTAGTCATCCGTGCTTGTTAGAAATAGAGTCACCACTTGGACAGATTCTCGAGAATATGCAGGAAGGAGATTGTTCTGGTGACTTTACAATGATTAAGCGTGTGCCTCCTTACGTCGCAGTATTTAGGCAGGCTGTGGAGCTTCGCAGTAAAGGTAACGATGGTACTGATGTTTTCAGACAATTTTCTCTACCTCCTCATGAAGAGGAATTCATTCCTTATTTTGAGAATATTCTAAAACGATATTCTACGAAAGATAAAGAAAGGGATGCAGTATTGCATACCCCCAATATACCTTTAACGATGAAAGGCAATTTTACGGATCCTACAGACCCTGTAAGAGGGGCTATAACACATTTAACGTCAATTACATCAACCAAATATTTGAAGTTATTCAATAGTGGAGAAGAAACACCAAATAAGGTAATTATTGATGTGTATACGGCTGTTTATTTCTCATTAATGGGTTTTTCTTCAGCTGTAGTAGATTCGAATATAGAAATAATTGTATGTAAATATACAAAGCAAGTATTGGAAGGGTGGATTGAAAATATTCTAAGAGAAGACTACATGTCTATAGGTGTATCTGATAAAGGACTTTATAGAGTCACATCTGAAGATATTCGAAGGGATTCATGTGATTTTATTCATAATCTCCAGATATTACTTGAATTTGTAACAGTAGAACCGCTGAAACCAGCAGATACACCAGAGTTATTAGTTAAAGTAAGAGATTTGGTTGATTGGGCTGTTTACTCTACCTTCCAGCTTTCTATAGCAAATAGTATCCCATTGCTTAGCATTGACCATTTGATGTGTGAATTAGCGTATAGTTCAGAGTATCCAACGGCAAATATGAATTCCTTTGTCATGAGGATTTTAAACTCTTTATCTTTGCCGGAAAGAAAAAAAAGCATTCAAACTAACTTATCTTCGGGTACACCTGTTCCAATTTTGTATGATGATATATTATATCTCAGCCGCTCAGCAGAAATTTCTGATACATACTTAGTATTCAAGTTTATGGAAAAATATGGAGAAACCATTTCTGCAACAGGATCTTCTCTAAACTACCTAACTGCAATTGTGAGAAACGTAACAGTGATGGCTTGCATAGATGGAGCTATTTTAGCTGGTGGTAGAGCACACAATCCACGGTATGATGGATATGTTGAGCATGTTTTTAATTATTGCTGTCGCTCTGCAATAGTTAATCTGGATGGTGAAACTGCTGAACAAAGATTAGCATTACTAATCTATAATGTAATAGATATGCCTCGAAGAGTTCGTAAATACTTGGAATTGATATCATTGCTGACTACTGAGTTCACAATAGGACATTTTCTGGATATTAAAGCATGTAATGAGAGCCTGGTTGCTTGTCAGAATGGTAAAAAAATAGATGAGCAAGGGAGTATTGAAGCAAGTTAATCATTGTCAGATGAACTATTATAGTGATTGGATTTAGAACAATCAAAAATATAAATTGGTACAAGCTGTGTCCCTTAACCAATGATGTGACCTGCTCGTCATTGGTTTATTCCTAACGTCCGCTTTAGGCACAGCCGACTGCCAGGTACTGCCAGGTAAGGTATCAATATCGCCCGTCTGACCTGAGGATCATCATTGGATTTATTTTTGGGATGGTTAAGTAACATGTTAAAGGAAACTAACTCAGGTACAATTATGCAAAAAATTGCTTCTATGTGGTTTAAATTCACGACTGAGATTTCTACGTGAATTCAACCTAAGAAATACCGGTAAAATCGCTTATAAAGTTGATGTTATGTTGATGGTTTTTTTCTGGGGTTTTGATTGCCAGATATCTCTATTGGATTGTTTTTTATGTAATTAATGATGAGCTTAAGCGATGCCTGCTAACGTCAACACATTCTTATAAAGTGATTAATTTCTATAAGTACTTTTTCTAAAAAATTGATTTTTACGGATGGATGCCCATCAATGGAAAATCATTTTTTTCTAAGACTTTGATCTTTTATTGATGGTGTTAGTTGGGACTCCGGTCATCGAGCGCGATGCGCTCTTCTGACCGTTTCAATGGATAGGTTCGCCTTCTTGCGCCTCTCGCTGCGTTTGCCGCGCTCCGCGCTTTTGGCTGTTTGGCAGGCATATTTCTCTTATTATTGGTCGTTTTTTGCTCTGCCTTGTCACGATCTGTCACTACTAGTAGTAATGGTCATAACCTCCGCTTTCTCTTCTGGCTCTGGATGCTCTCACTCGTGCTTTTCTTAACATCCTTAACAGCGGGTGGGTTTGTACTTTGTTCGAGTTTATTATCTGTGAGGATAGTAACTCCCTACGCTCTGTCTCTGCCTCTTTGGTGACCGCTATCACTGATAAGTCCCAATCGTGCTTGCTAATTAACGGTGCTTCGAATGGGGCGATTGGTGAGCGATTTATGTCTTGCCGTTTTAATGTACGCTGTATCTGCCGCTTAGATTTGTAGTTGTCTTTCCTTGATGCCTGAACGGCTTTTAGTATGCGTCTTACAGCATGAAAGCCAGTGACAGAAAGTGTTTCTTTTTTTATCTCATGCCGCGCCCAGCCATTCGAATAACCCCAAACGCTGGCATCTGACCAATCATATAGGCTCTTGCTCGCCTCTCTATTAAAGTCATTTAACTTAGTTTCGGGCTTTGCCATGTAATCAATTTGTTTACCTATATGCTTGGTAGGCTCTGAATATTGCTGACCTTTCAAATCTAGATCCCACTGAGGAGGAACATTTGATGGGATTGCATTGTTTGCCAGTGTTACCCATTTGCTGACAATTTTGCCAGCTTGCCCATTAATGCTTCTTTCGTTCACCATGATTATTGCGTGTACATGCGGCTCTGACTGGTGTTGAGCCCACTCCATGACGTAAACCCACTGATTGCCTTTCGAAGTCAACCATCTGGTAAGTGCCTTTAACGCTTTGTTGAATTTCTCTGGCGTTGTTCCCTTAACGGGTCTGAAGGTAAAGGAGTAGGGGATACCACTAGTTGATTCGACATCCAGAGTAAACAAAGCTCGCCTCATTGTACGCCATTTCTTCTTTGTCCAGGCTGGTGGTATGCAGTGGTTAGCCTTTGATGATTGGCGTTTATTCTCTGCCTTTAATTCATTACGTTTGTGCGTAACTGATTTCACATAAGCTAATGTGCGACCATTGATGTGATTGATTACGGCTTGTGATTTTGTGGATAGACTCGCGTCTTTATCGTATAATTCCATGTGTAAAGTTCATATATTTCAATTGCTTCAAAGCCGACTCTCGCAAAGTCGGCTTTCTGCTTTGTCAATCACAGGTATTTGGTTTCAATACCCTTGTAAACAGTTCTAAGCGTGTCTTCAGGCACTTTACCCACCAGCCCACGCAACAACGACAACGTTATGTTTACCTTACGCAATGTCTTTACATATCTGGCGTTCGTCCTCCAGATCTTCAATGTTTCGTCTTTATCGCTGTGGTATGCTTCTAAATTGCGTTCTGTGACGTGATACGCCCCTGTTTTAAACTGCTCAACAGGAATTCCCCAATCGTTGCGTAACAGCGTTAAAACGCGACTACGTTCGTGATTTCCGGCTTTCCTTAATATGTCGTCAAACTCTTTTGGGGTAAGCTTCCTGCCACTTAGTAGGATATCGCGTATATTCGCGGCGACCTGAGAGCGTGTAAGAGTGCTCATTTTCGTCCCCCCAGAAATCTGTCGGCAAATTGATCAAGGCTGGAGGCAAGCCACACCCGGCGCTTGCGACCATTGATGGTCTGATTTATATAGGGAGGAAAGCTTCGGATATATCGCTTTAACTGATAGAAGCGTGACAGACAGACGCCAAGATATTCTGCTGCGTCTTTAGCGGTCAGGTAATTAATCATTTTATTCCCTTACTGTTGTACCAAAATGCAATACGGAGGAGACTTCCTGTCTCCCCAAATTACTCTACAATTTTTGTGCGATTAAATCAGATCTATTACTAAGTAATCATCGCCAGAGGCAATGCCGATAGCTTTTCCACCGCTGGTGGATTTCACATCATAAACCCTGGTGCTGGTGCTCACCTTTTGTGGCTCTGATCTAATCAGTGCCGCGAAGGTTTCAAAATCAACATGGGTTACGTTCAGCTTTTGATTGGTAGGTTTCAACTGCATTCTTAATACCTAATAACGTATTGTTTGTATCCTGTTTGTTTCTGTTCTTTAGTTGCTACGCGATTCGGCTATACGTTGATCGATCCAGTCATCGATCTCGCTTTCAATAAAAGCTATTGCGCGAGCACCAATCTTGACTGATTGGGGGAATTGTCCTCGGCTCATCAGAGCATATACCCACGCCTTGCTATAGCCAGTGCGTTTCAAAACCTCAGATAGCCGAATCAGCGACTTTTTCATATCTACCTCGTAATACGTTGCTTGACTATGTGAGATAGTAAATCATTGTTTTTTTAAGTTTTCTGTGAATTTGGAGAAAAAATTTTTGGGAATAGAATTACCCCAAATTGGGCGTTATTTTTTAGTTCTAACGCACAATTTGGGAACATCCTTCCTTTATTTTGGACGCTTTTTGGTTGCTTTGTTCTTAAATTTGGGGGCGTACTTATCCAAAGCGTTCGTTAGCAATCTCCGAAATGTATCTGGGTGGGTATCGCTGTCTTCATCGTTCCCGAATATTATGTTGTTTTCTATTACTTGGGCACTAACCCTATTGATACTAAGGTTTCCTCCACTATGGAAATCTTTGCTTGATTCAAATAAGGCAATCGCCATTCCGGCGATCATCTTTAAAGCCGTATCTTTTCCTCTCCAGTTTTGTTCTCTTTCTACTTTTTTTGACAGTGCTCCAATTTCTGGTTCGTTATCTGGAACATTCATATCCAGTTCTGGGAAGAAGTTCACAACCTCGGATCGCTTGAAATAAAACGAATCGTAAGACCCATACCAATCATCCTCATCATCGTGATATAAAAAGTCTTCTCCTTTCCTAACGTTGAAAGTCCCTTCTTCCCCCGGTATCGGGCTCTCCCTGTATTCATGCCCCATAGCCAGAAGACCTAAAAACTCCACACACTGCTTTTCAAAGTCTTCATTTGTCGTAAAACCAGATACCCAATCGAACTGATAAAAGCCCAGCCCCCCTAAAGTATCTGGTTTAGTCTTGCTCAATCTGTAGTTACTTAAGATAGCGGCAGCTATCATTCTTTCATTTTCATTGTTTAGTCTTGTGGATTTGCCCCTATATTTCCAGACACCTGTTATCACTTAACCCATTACTGGCTTGCTGCCGTAGATATTCCCGTGGCGAGCGATAACCCAGTGCACTATGCGGATGCCATTCGTTATAATGCTCGAATGCCTCTGCAAGGTTCTTTGCTGCCGTTAACCCGTCTGGTTTGGGCATGACACTGATGTAGTCACGCTTTATCGTTTTCACGAAGCTCTCTGCTATGCCGTTACTCTCCGGACTCCGCACCGCCGTGTTCTTCGGTTCAAGCCCCAACATCCGGGCAAACTGCCGTGTTTCATTAGCCCGGTAGCATGAACCATTATCCGTCAGCCACTCTACTGGAGACGCCGGAAGCTCGTTGCCGAAACGGCGTTCCACCGCTCCCAGCATGACGTCCTGTACTGTTTCACTGTTGAAGCCGCCCGTAGTGACCGCCCAGTGCAGTGCCTCACGGTCACAGCAGTCCAGCGCGAACGTGACTCGCAGTTTTTCTCCGTTATCACAGCGGAACTCGAACCCGTCAGAGCACCATCGCTGATTACTTTCTTTCACAGCCACTCTGCCGGTATGTGCCCGTTTCGATGGCGGTACAGCGGGTTTTCGCTCAAGCAACAGCGCATTCTGGCGCATGATCCGGTAAATACGTTTGGCATTGATCGCAGGCATACCATCAAGTTCGGCCTGTCTGCGAAGCAGCGCCCATACCCGACGATAACCATATGTGGGCAGCTCTCCGATAACATGGTGTATACGGAGAAGCACATCCGTATCATCTGAGTGACGGCTGCGGCGACCATCTTTCCAGTCATCGGTTCGTCTGAGAATGACGTGCAACTGCGCACGCGACACCCGGAGACAACGGCTGACTAAGC
Source organism: Escherichia sp. Marseille-Q3837 (assembly GCF_916618735.1). Taxonomy (NCBI): domain Bacteria; kingdom Pseudomonadati; phylum Pseudomonadota; class Gammaproteobacteria; order Enterobacterales; family Enterobacteriaceae; genus Escherichia; species Escherichia sp. Marseille-Q3837. The sequence goes on from NZ_CAKAKC010000001.1 coordinate 2,358,886, forward strand.
TTACTCCCCATCCCCGGGCAATAAGGGCGCGTGCGCTATCCACTTTTTTGCACGCCCGTATTCAACGGCTTCTTTAAGGAGTTCATTTTCCATCGTTTTTTTGCCGAGCAGGCGCTGGAGTTCTTTAATCTGCTTCATGGCGGCAGCAAGTTCAGAGGCAGGAACGACCTGTTCTCCTGCGGCCACAGCAGTAAGACTTCCCTCCTGGTATTGCTTGCGCCAGAGAAATAACTGGCTGGCTGCCACACCGTGTTGCCGGGCAACAAGGGAGACTGTCATTCCCGGTTCAAAACTCTGCTGAACAATAGCGATCTTTTCCTGTGTAGTACGCCGTCTGCGTTTCTCCGGTCCTAAGACATCAATCATCTGCTCTCCAATGACTAGTCTAAAAACTAGTATTAAGACTATCACTTAAATAAGTGATATTGGTTGTCTGGAGATTCAGGGGGCCAGTCTATCTTGCCAGTTCGCTGATCAGATTACCAAACCAGATTTTATCTTCTGACTCGTTATAAAACGCATCTAGTCCTGTCATCTTAGTCACGGCGTGTTCTCCTTCCGAACTCGTAAGGGCTTATGTGTATTTCTCGATTGGCGTCCAGATAATCTGCCCACCATTGAAGCATTAGTTTGCGCTCTTCTAAGTAATCAGCCTTGTGCTTGTAGGCTCTTTTAACGTCTTTATATTCTTTGTGGCTCATCTGGCGCTCTACTGCGTCCTCCTGCCACAAACCGGACTCCATCAGGGAACTACAGGCTGTGGCACGGAATCCATGTCCAGTTACGTCCTCTTGCGTGTTATAGCCCATTAAGCGTAATGCCTTGTTTACCGTGTTTTCACTCATCACGCCTTTGGTGTTTCTTTCATTCGGAAACACAACATCGTAGCTTCCGCTTAGTTCTCTCAACTGCTTTACAATAGAAACAGCCTGACGGCTAAGAAGCACGATATGTTCGTCTTTTCCCGTCTTTGTGCCACGGGTGGAAAACCTCACACCATCGATAGGCTCTCTTTTTTTAGGGATAATCCACTCAGCCCGATCAAGGTCAAACTCTTTCCAACGGGCAAACCTTAACTCGCTTGAACGAACAAAGGTCAACATGGTTAGCTCAATGGCAAGGCGGGTAAGAGGATTACCTTTAAAGCTGCCCAATCGAGTGAAAAAGTCTGGTAAATCTCTGGGATGTAGTGCGGCATGATGCTTAGTTTCATATTGCATTAACCGGACATCGAGATCATTCGTGATGATTTCTGTCTTAATGCCGCTCAGACGGGCGCTATGTATGATGTCCTTAACTCGTTGTTTAAGTCGGTTGGCTGTATCGTGTTTCCCGGCGTCATCTACCTTCTTAAACAAAGGTAAAATTGTCATCGCCTCCAGTTTGCGAATATCCGAAGTGCCAATGTGAGGGAAAATATACATTTCAAGGCTTCTAAGTACGCGTTTTCGGTGGGCTTCGTTCCACATCTGGTGGCTTTCAACCCATTGACGTCCTATTGTCTCAAAAGTGAATGCACCTTTTTCTTCTGCTTTTGCTGCTCTTTGCTCTGCTTTGGGATCTATCCCCTTGACTAACAACTTTTTGGCGTTGTCTCGTTTTTCTCTGGCGTCTTGTAAGCTAATGGTTGGATATACACCAAAAGCAAGTCTGTCTTCTTTCTTATCTGATGGGCGGCGATACTTCATTCGCCAATACTTCGACCCGGTCTGGGATACTTCAAGATAAAGACCACCACCATCAGACAATTTATAAGTTTTGTCTCGTGGCTTAGCTGCTTTGCACTGACGGTCTGTTAATTTGTTGAGGGTATTTCTGGACATATTGGGGGCACATTTACAATCGAACCAGCAATGCCCCCAATTATGCCCCATAGATTTACTTGATTTCAATAGACGGCAATGGACGTCATGAGAATAAAATCTCTTTATTTTTATATGGTTACATGGGGTTTATAGACAATGGTAGACGTTAGTGTACGGCGGGATGGTGTCCCCTGCAGGAATCGAACCTGCAATTAGCCCTTAGGAGGGGCTCGTTATATCCATTTAACTAAGAGGACAATGCGGCATGAGTATAACCGCTATTAAACAGCGGAGTAAGTACACTGCCGCTCGATTGCTTAAACCCTCGCCACTTATAGCGGATTTTTATCATTTTTCTTAATGATTTCCGCATGTTCTGCTTTCTGGCGTGCCTCTTCTTTACGCTTGTTACTCATATCGTTACGGATTTGCGCATGGCTCATTAATGCGAAGATGAAGGTGCCGCCGCAGATGTTTCCCGCCAGAGTAGGTAGCGCGAATGGCCAGATGAAATCGCTCCAGTGCAGCGTGCCGTTAAAGACCAGATAGAGGATCTCTACTGAACCGACGACGATGTGGGTAGTGTCGCCCAGCGCGATAAGCCACGTCATCAATATAATTACTACAATCTTTGCCGCTCCCGCCGCAGGGAACATCCATACCATTGTGGCTATAAGCCAGCCGGAGATGATCGCGTTGGCAAACATCTCGCTGGGGGTGTTCTTCATCACATCCATGCCGATTTTGACAAACGCATCGCGGGTTTCTTCATTAAAGATAGGCATATACTCAAACGCCCACGCCGCAATACCTGTTCCGAGAATATTACCCAGCAGCACGACGCCCCATAACCGCATCAGTAAGCCGATGTTGCCCATGGTCGGTTTTTGCATCACTGGTAGTACCGCCGTTACGGTATTCTCAGTAAATAATTGCTGGCGTGCCATAATGACGATAATAAAACCAAAGGTATAACCCAGATTCTCCAGCAAAAAACTCCCCGGTACGCCTTCCAGTTCGACATGAAATATCCCTTTTGCCAGTAACGAAGCGCCCATCGACAGACCCGCCGCAATGGCTGACCACAGTAGCGCCATCGCGTCGCGCTCCAGCTCTTTTTCGCCGTCCTGACGGATATGTTCGTGAATAGCCATCGCTCTGGAGGGGAGCCGGTCTTCATCTATTTCTATTTTTTTTCCACGCTCTTTTTCTTCGCTCTCTACTTCAAGTTCATCGCTGTGTTTATCTATTTTGTCATTGTCCATGATGTCGTCTCTTGAATTAGCACGTATAGCTAAAGCGTAGCGGCTTTTTTGCTCGCAACTGGCGGGAGTTACTCTGAAAATGTATAAAAGGCTGCGTTTGCCTTTTTCTGTTTCTACAGAATCAAGTAGCCTACAGGGCGGCGATTACCAGGCTATGATCAAGTCAGCAAACCAGGGCGTCTGGACATCAGTTGACGTGCTGTTACAATCGCCCACACCTAAACAGGCGGATACGGTATCGTTCCGTCATGGATGGCAAACTGCATAAGCCATAAAAAAGCCATAAAAAACAGGGAGACATTTATGAAGCTTCGCCTGTCGGCGCTTGCTCTGGGAACTACGCTTCTGGTGGGGTGTGCGAGTTCCGGTACAGATCAGCAAGGGCGTTCTGACCCGTTAGAAGGGTTCAACCGCACCATGTACAATTTTAACTTCAATGTGTTAGACCCGTATGTGGTTCGACCGGTAGCGGTCGCCTGGCGTGATTATGTTCCGCAACCGGCGCGTAACGGTTTGAGCAACTTCACCGGCAACCTGGAAGAACCTGCGGTGATGGTTAACTACTTCTTGCAGGGTGACCCTTATCAGGGGATGGTCCACTTTACCCGCTTTTTCCTGAACACCATTTTGGGAATGGGCGGTTTTATTGATGTTGCTAGGATGGCGAACCCGAAACTGCAACGCACCGAACCTCACCGTTTTGGCAGTACGCTCGGTCACTATGGCGTGGGTTATGGGCCGTACGTTCAGTTACCGTTCTACGGTAGCTTTACGCTGCGTGATGACGGCGGTGATATGGCAGACAGCCTTTACCCGGTACTTTCCTGGCTGACCTGGCCGATGTCGGTGGGTAAATGGACGCTTGAAGGGATCGAAACTCGTGCGCAGTTGCTGGATTCTGACGGCTTGCTTCGTCAGTCCTCCGATCCTTACATTATGGTGCGCGAGGCTTACTTCCAGCGTCATGATTTCATCGCCAATGGCGGTGAGCTCAAACCGCAAGAAAACCCGAACGCGCAAGCGATTCAGGATGATTTAAAAGATATCGATTCTGAATAAGACGCAAATAAAAAAGGTGAGTCGTAAAACTCACCTTTTTTCTTATTAAACGAACGTGTTATTAGAACGCGTAGTTAAAGTTAGTCCCGAACAGCCAGGCTTTACCTTCAGACTCAAAAGAATAAGCTGCCGCACCTTCACCTTCGGTGAATTTCACTTTCTGACCATGCATATAAGATGCGCCAACGTCAATGGATGCATCTTCATTAAATGCATAGGTTAACCCAGCACTTAACCACAAACGATCCTGGTCAGGAATGGAAATAGAGCGTTTATCTGCCGGAACCGGGCTGTCGTCATAGGCGATACCGGTACGGAAGGTCCAGTTTTTATCGTAATAGTAGGTTGTACCCAACGCGATACGATATGCGTCACGGAATCCTTCATCTTTATAGAACAGCGTCTGACCACTATCGCCTTTCGCTTTCAACTCCTGGAACTGACTCCAGCTGGTATAGGCCATGCTGTAGTGAATTGCCCACTGCGGCGCAACACGGTTATAACCAGAAATCTCCCACATCTCAGGCAGGTTGAGCGTCAAGGATCCATTTTGTGTTGCACCCATCGTGCCATACGGCAAGCCCATATTACCCAAAATGTTGTTCAGATTTGGGTTAATGGAGCTTTTGTAATCCCCTTCGAAGTCGATTTTAACTTCTGAACGATATGTCAGGCCCCAACGGTTATCTTTATCCAGTTCATAAAGAATACCCGCGTTCCAGCCAAAACCCCACTCGTCACCTTTCAGATGAGCAATTTGAGAGTCCGGAGTATTAATACCATTGGTCAATGACGCGGGTACACCTTGGGCAATCAACTGTTGAGACAACAAAGGCCCCAGCGAACCGGCGTAACGCTCAATTTTTGCCTTGGCGTAAACAGCATCAAAACCAAGACCAAAACTCCAGCTATTGTTAAGGCGATAAGCCCCGCTAAGGTTAAGGTTGATTGTCTGCAGATCGGTTTTACCGCCATAGATACCAGCAGCATAGTTGTCGGTAAATTCCGTAGCCAGGCCGTAGTTGGACGTTATTGACGCTCCCCAACCAAACTGATCGTTAATAGGCGCGACAAAGTGCAGGTTAGGGACCCACGCTGTCGGTGCGATATTTTTAGCATTTGCACTCTGACCGGTTAAATTAGAATGCCCGGTAATATCTACATCCGGATCAATATAAACCGCACCCGCAGAAAAAGTCGGGCGGTCAAACATGGTAATCAACGCGGGGTTACGGCTGACGTTACCGGCATCATCGGCAATTGCGCCTTCCCCTGAATAAGCCCGACCCAGGCCAGAGGAAGAAAATTCGTTTAACTGAAAGCCTGCCGACCAGGCCTGGGTGGAGATAAGTGCCACTGCGACTGCGAGAGCAGACTTTGTAAACAGGGTTTTCTGGCTCATGACCATAACCTCAATAATTTATTTTTATACAAACTATGTTACGTGCTGTAACAGGAGCGCGAAGTGTAGGGGCTGATGTACATCTTAGAAATCAGACCAGTGGCGAGAGTATAGGTCTGACCAGATAGGATGTTGCAAGTATGTTTCTATCTTTTTTCAAATATGATCTAAGAAACGCGATCCAGCTGGCAAAATTTAGAGGTGGCGCACTCATCCATCCGGGTGAATTTTGTTTTAGATCATTTTTAAGTGTGATTTCGGTCACTTATCCGATTTTGCAGAATTAACAACTGGAGCAGCACTTTCCGGAAGCGTAAAATATCCGCAACGTTTATCTGGCACCTTGGGTGCACATACAGAGGAAATCAACGATGAGTAAATGTAGTGCTGATGAAACCCCGGTTTGCTGCTGTATGGATGTTGGCACCATTATGGACAACTCCGATTGCACCGCGTCTTACAGCCGCGTGTTTGCAAACCGCGCAGAAGCAGAACAAACGCTGGCGGCGCTGACTGAAAAAGCCCGTAGCGTGGAATCCGAACCGTGCAAAATCACCCCGACTTTCACTGAAGAGTCTGATGGTGTTCGCCTGGATATCGATTTCACTTTTGCCTGCGAAGCTGAAATGCTGATCTTCCAGCTGGGTCTGCGTTAATTCCTCTCAGGTACGCACGCCCCTGCCAGTTGCTGGCAGGGGCGTTTTGTTTTCTCTTCTTCTTTTCTCTCTGTGTCATAGCTCCCACTTTCCCTTTTCTCCACTTGGCTAAATGTAAAAAAATGGTTAAGACTATGATCAGGTCAGACCACTTTATCTATTTTTTTACAGGGGAGTGTTATGAGTCAGGTTTTACCGCTGGTTACCCGCCAGGGCGATCGTATCGCCATTGTTAGCGGATTACGCACGCCTTTTGCTCGCCAGGCGACGGCTTTTCATGGTATTCCCGCTGTTGATTTGGGGAAGATGGTCGTCGGAGAACTGCTTGCTCGTAGCGAGATCCCCGCCGAAGTGATTGAACAACTGGTCTTTGGTCAGGTCGTACAAATGCCGGAAGCCCCCAACATTGCGCGTGAAATTGTTCTTGGCACCGGAATGAACGTCCATACCGATGCTTACAGCGTCAGTCGTGCCTGTGCCACCAGTTTCCAGGCTGTTGCAAACGTCGCCGAAAGCCTGATGGCGGGAACCATTCGTGCGGGGATTGCCGGTGGAGCAGATTCCTCGTCGGTATTGCCGATTGGCGTTAGCAAAAAACTGGCGCGCGTGCTGGTGGATGTCAACAAAGCCCGCACGCTGAGCCAGCGTCTGAAACTCTTCTCTCGCCTACGTTTGCGCGACTTAATGCCCGTGCCGCCTGCGGTAGCGGAATATTCCACCGGCTTGCGGATGGGGGACACCGCTGAACAAATGGCGAAAACTTACGGCATCACCCGCGAACAGCAAGATGCATTAGCGCACCGTTCGCATCAGCGAGCCGCTCAGGCGTGGTCGGAAGGTAAACTCAAAGAAGAAGTGATGACCGCCTTTATCCCCCCTTATAAACAACCGTTCGCGGAAGATAATAATATTCGCGGTAATTCCACGCTTGCCGATTACGCAAAGCTGCGTCCGGCGTTTGATCGTAAACACGGAACGGTAACGGCAGCGAACAGTACGCCGCTGACCGATGGCGCTGCGGCGGTGATCCTGATGACCGAATCGCGGGCGAAAGAATTAGGGCTGGTGCCGCTGGGGTATCTGCGCAGTTATGCATTTACCGCGATAGATGTCTGGCAGGACATGTTGCTCGGTCCAGCCTGGTCAATGCCGCTGGCGCTGGAACGTGCCGGTTTAACGATGAGCGATCTGACATTGATTGATATGCATGAAGCATTTGCTGCCCAGACGCTGGCGAATATTCAGTTGCTGGGTAGTGAACGTTTTGCCCGCGATGTGCTGGGGCGCGCACATGCCACTGGTGAAGTGGACGACAGCAAATTTAACGTGCTTGGCGGTTCGATTGCTTACGGGCATCCCTTCGCGGCTACTGGTGCGCGGATGATAACCCAGACATTGCATGAACTTCGCCGTCGCGGCGGTGGATTTGGTTTAGTGACCGCCTGTGCCGCAGGTGGGCTTGGTGCAGCAATGGTTCTGGAGGCGGAATAATGGAAATGGCATCAGCATTTACCCTCAATATGCGTCTGGACAATATTGCCGTCATCACCATTGATGTTCCTGGCGAGAAAATGAACACCCTGAAGGCGGAGTTTGCCTCACAGGTACGCACCATTATTAAACAACTCCGCGAAAATAAAGATCTGCGCGGCGTGGTGTTTATCTCCGCGAAACCGGACAACTTTATTGCCGGCGCGGATATCAACATGATCGGCAACTGCAAAACGGCGCAAGAAGCGGAAGCACTGGCGCGGCAGGGGCAACAGCTGATGGCGGAAATTCATGCCTTGCCAGTTCCGGTTATTGCCGCCATTCACGGCGCTTGCCTGGGCGGTGGACTGGAGTTGGCGCTGGCGTGCCACGGTCGTGTTTGTACTGACGATCCTAAAACGGTGCTCGGTTTGCCTGAAGTTCAGCTAGGATTGTTACCCGGTTCAGGCGGCACCCAGCGTTTACCACGCCTGATAGGTGTCAGCACAGCATTAGAGATGATCCTCACTGGAAAACAACTTCGGGCAAAGCAGGCGTTAAAGCTGGGACTGGTGGATGACGTCGTTCCGCACTCCATTTTACTGGAAGCCGCTGTAGAGCTGGCGAAGCAGGATCGTCCGGTTTCGCGGGCACTTCCGATTCGCAAACGTGTGATGGCGGGGCCATTAGGTCGTGCGCTGTTATTCAAAATGGTAAGCAAAAAAACAGAACAGAAAACCCAGGGCAACTACCCGGCGACAAAACGTATTCTTGAGGTTATCGAGACCGGGTTAGCGCAGGGCACCAGTAGCGGCTATGACGCTGAAGCTCGAGCCTTTGGTGAACTGGCGATGACGTCGCAATCAAAGGCATTGCGCAATATCTTTTTTGCCAGTACCGACGTGAAGAAAGATCCCGGCAGCGATGTTGCCCCCGCTCCTTTAAACAGTGTGGGAATTTTAGGTGGTGGCTTGATGGGCGGCGGTATTGCTTACGTCACTGCCTGTAAAGCGGGTCTGCCGGTACGAATTAAAGATATCAACGTCCAGGGGATTAATCATGCGCTGAAATACAGTTGGGATCAGCTTGAGGGCAAAGTGCGCCGTCGGCATCTCAAAGCCAGTGAACGCGACAAACAGCTGGCATTAATTTCGGGAACGACGGATTATCGCGGCTTTGCCCATCGCGATCTGATTATTGAAGCAGTGTTTGAAAATCTCGAATTAAAACAACAAATGGTGGCAGAAGTTGAGCAGAATTGCGCCGCTCATACCATCTTTGCTTCGAATACCTCATCTTTACCGATTGGCGATATTGCCGCTCACGCCACGCGACCAGAGCAAGTTATCGGCCTGCATTTCTTCAGTCCGGTGGAAAAAATGCCGCTGGTGGAGATCATTCCTCATGCGGTTACATCGGCGCAAACCATCGCCACCACGGTAAAACTGGCGAAAAAACAGGGCAAAACGCCCATTGTCGTGCGTGACAAAGCCGGGTTTTACGTCAATCGCATCTTAGCGCCTTACATTAATGAAGCTATCCGCATGTTGACCGAAGGTGAACGGGTAGAGCACATTGATGCTGCGCTGGTGAAATTTGGTTTTCCGGTAGGGCCAATCCAACTTTTGGATGAGGTAGGAATCGATACCGGGACTAAAATTATTCCTGTACTGGAAGCCGCTTATGGAGAACGTTTTAGCGCGCCTGCAAATGTTGTTTCTTCAATTTTGAACGACGATCGCAAAGGTAGAAAAAATGGTCGGGGATTCTATCTTTACGGTCAGAAAGGGCGTAAAAGCAAAAAACAGGTCGATCCCGCCATTTACCCGCTGATTGGCGCGCAAGGGCAGGGGCGGCTCTCCGCACCGCAGGTTGCTGAACGGTGCGTGATGTTGATGCTGAATGAAGCAGTACGTTGTCTGGACGAGCAGGTTATCCGTAGCGTGCGTGACGGAGATATTGGCGCGGTATTTGGCATTGGTTTTCCGCCATTTCTTGGTGGACCGTTCCGCTATATCGATTCTCTCGGCGCGAGCGAAGTGGTTGCAATAATGCAACGACTGGCCACGCAGTATGGTTCCCGTTTTACCCCTTGCGAGCGTTTAGTAGAGATGAGCGAGCGAGGGGAAAGTTTTTGGAAAACAACTGCAACTGACCTGCAATAAGAAGGTCAAAGCTATATGAATCCGCGCTGAATGGCGGAGTGTTGTTCAAAATGCAAACGCATATTGACTATACTTACGCCATTGAGGTAAAAAACAGCGTTTCATTCGGTGAATGGATAAGGCACAATGCCGGCCACCGTTTTCTTTCTCTGGTTTCAGATGAAAGAAAACGGGCGAATCTGGTTAACAAAAGCGGTGCAATATGCAAGTTTTTATCATGCGTCACGGCGACGCAGCCCTCGATGCCGCCAGTGATTCGGTTCGTCCTCTGACCACTAACGGTTGTGACGAATCTCGCCTGATGGCGAACTGGCTGAAAGGTCAAAAAGTGGAAATCGAACGCGTTCTGGTGAGCCCGTTCCTGCGAGCCGAGCAAACACTGGACGAAGTAGGGGATTGTCTGAACCTGCCTTCCAGTGCAGAAGTTCTGCCGGAGTTAACGCCCTGCGGCGATGTTGGCCTGGTCAGTGCCTATCTGCAGGCGTTGACCAATGAAGGTGTTGCTTCGGTACTGGTGATCTCCCATTTACCCTTAGTCGGGTATCTGGTCGCCGAGTTATGTCCGGGCGAAACGCCGCCTATGTTTACCACCTCGGCCATTGCCAGCGTAACGCTTGATGAAAGCGGAAAAGGTCAATTCAACTGGCAGATGAGCCCGTGTAATCTGAAGATGGCAAAAGCAATTTGATATGAACGTGTAAGGCCCGCTGGCGTATGCTGTCGGGCCTTAGTTTTGCTTACTGTATTGAAATTATTGCTAATTAAATGCGTTTAATCCTCCTGTTATGAAAAAATAAATGTTTCCATTTATAGCAAGGTCAGTTATTTATTTTCACAAAGTTACATATGGAAGTAATTGTTGCTTTTTTGCATGGGTTATTATTTTTCGAAAAGATGTGTTAAAAAATAAAGAGAGAGATTATTGAGCAGGTATTTTAGGGTCTTGATATAATATTAATTCAGAAGAATTAATATTATATCTTCGGGAAGATATAATCACAATTGCCATATTTATTTTTAGCTGTTTTATGATCCAGAATCATTCATAGGGTAAAGTGTTCGTGCCGTTTTGATGAAATGTTCTGCTGTTTTTTGAGATAACCCTCAAGATATTATTTGCACTATTGATTATTTAAAAATTTCTACACAGTGTTGTTAGTAAATTTAAATTGAACCACTCTCATTAAAATATCAACATTGCCGCCACGCCAAAGAATATCATCTCGTGCAACCCGTATTTTATGGATCAGAAATCCTATTCAATGGTTGGTTAAAAGCTGCTGAAGAAAGATTGAGGGATTTTATCATCAATATTTCAGTTGGCTTATATTCTAATTATTTATGGTTTAAGGACAAATAATGAGTAAGTTTGTAAAAACAGCTATTGCAGCAGCAATGGTAATGGGTGCGTTCACTTCAACATCTTCTTTCGCAGAAGGTAACAACGGTACTGCCCGTTTTTACGGCACCATTGAAGATTCCGTTTGCTCTATCGTACCAGACGATCACAAACTGGAAGTGGATATGGGTAATATCGGTGCGGAAAAACTGAAAAACAACGGCACTACCACGCCGAAAGATTTCCAGATTCGTTTACAGGATTGCGTGTTTGATACCCAAACTACCATGACCACTACCTTCACCGGTACTGTGTCTACGGCGAATAGCGGCAACTACTACACCATTTTTAATACCGATACCGGTGCGGCGTTTAACAACGTGAGCCTGGCGATTGGTGATCAACAAGGAACCTCTTACAAAAGTGGCGCTGGCATTAATCAGCAGATCGTAAAAGATACTGCAACCTCCAAAGGCAAACCGAAACAAACTTTAAACTTTAAAGCCTGGCTGGTAGGTGCGACTGACGCACCGGACCTGGGCGGTTTTGAAGCGAATACCACCTTCCAGATTACCTATCTCTAAGGTATTCCCCCTCATAGCCGCAATGCTATGAGGGTTTTTTAGCGTTTCGATAGTCTTTAAATAACCACGGATGGATACGTGTATGCCTGACCATTCCCTTTTCCGCTTACGGGCGCTTCCCTGGTGCGTTGCCATGGCAATATCTGGATGCCATATCAATGCCTGGGCCGACGAAGATATTCAGTTTGATTCCCGTTTTCTGGAATTAAAAGGCGACACGAAAATTGATCTGAAGCGTTTTTCCAGCCAGGGTTATGTTGAACCGGGTAAATATAATTTACAGATTCAGGTAAATAAACAGCCGTTACCCGATGAATATGATATTTACTGGTATGCGTCAGAAAACGATAAAAATAAAACTTACGCTTGCCTGTCGTCAGAGCTGGTGGCGCAGCTTGGTTTTAAAGAAGATATTGCACAAAAATTGCAATGGGATCACGACGGTAAATGCCTCAAACCAGGCCAGCTTGATGGTCTGGAAATACGTGCTGATTTAAGCCAGTCCGCACTGCTCATCACCTTACCGCAGGCTTATCTTGAATACAGCGATGTAGACTGGGATCCGCCTTCGCGCTGGGATGATGGTATCCCCGGTTTAATTGCCGATTACAGCATCAACGCCCAAACCCGACACGAAGAAAATGGCGGCGATGACAGCAACGACATCAGCGGTAATGGTACGGTTGGCGTTAATCTCGGGGCGTGGCGCCTGCGCGCCGACTGGCAGAGTGATTATCAGCACACCCGCAGTAACGATGAAGAGACGGATAACAGCACCGAGAGACACGGGGACTGGAGCCGTTACTACGCCTGGCGTGCGTTACCGAGTCTGAAAGCCAAACTGGCACTTGGCGAAGACTACCTCGACTCCGATATTTTTGACGGTTTTAACTACATCGGCGGTAGCATCAGCACCGACGATCAAATGTTGCCGCCGAACCTGCGCGGCTATGCTCCGGATATTTCCGGCGTGGCTCATACAGCGGCGAAAGTCACCGTCAGCCAGGCCGGGCGCATAATTTATGAAACCCAGGTGCCTGCCGGGCCATTCCGTATTCAGGATCTCGGTGAATTTAACTCTGGTACGCTGCATGTGCGCATTGAAGAGTTGAACGGCCAGGTGCAAGAGTATGACATCAGCACCGCTTCCATGCCGTTCCTGACGCGTCCGGGCCAGGTGCGATACAAAGTGATGATGGGGCGCCCGCAGGAGTGGGGGCACCATGTACAGGGCGGATTTTTCTCCGGTGGTGAAGCGTCCTGGGGGATAGCCAACGGCTGGTCGCTGTACGGCGGGGCGCTGGGCGATGAAAACTACCAGTCTGCCGCGCTTGGCATCGGGCGCGATCTCTCCATTTTCGGCGCGATGGCGTTTGATATTACCCATTCACATACCCGGCTTGACGATTCAACCGCTTACGGCAAGGGCACACTCGACGGTAACTCTTTCCGCGTCAGTTACTCCAAAGACTTTGATGATCTAAACAGCCGCGTCACCTTCGCGGGATACCGCTTCTCTGAAGAAAACTATATGACCATGAGCGAGTATCTGGACGCGAATGACAGCGAAATGGTCCGCGCCGGCAATGATAAAGAGATGTACACCGCCACCTATAACCAGAACTTCAGGGATGCCAGCGTTTCTGTTTATCTGAACTATATGCGCCATACCTACTGGGATCGCGAGGAGCAGACCAACTACAACGTCATGCTCTCCCATTATTTCAACATGGGCGGCATTCGTAACATGAGTATCTCCCTGACAGGTTATCGCTACGAGTATGACAACAGCGCCGATAAAGGCGTCTATATCTCCTTAAGTATGCCGTGGGGTGATAACAGCACCGTGAGTTACAACGGCAACTACGGCAGCGGTTCAGACAGCAGTCAGGTGGGATACTTCAACCGTATTGATGACGCCAGCCACTATCAGATAAACGTTGGCAGCAGTGAAAATCACTCCAGTGTCGATGGCTATTACAGCCATGACGGTTCAATGGCACATGTGGATCTGAGTGCTAACTACCATGAAGGGCAGTACACTTCTGCCGGCTTGTCGCTGCAAGGCGGAGCCACGTTAACGGCTCACGGTGGCGCGTTGCATCGTACTCAAAACATGGGCGGTACGCGCCTGCTTATCGACGCTGATGGCGTGGCTGATGTACCGGTCGAAGGTAACGGTTCAGCGGTTTACACCAACATGTTCGGTAAAGCTGTTGTTGCGGACGTCAATAACTACTACCGTAACCAGGCCACTATTGACCTGACTAAACTGCCAGAGAATGCCGAAGCCACGCAGTCAGTGGTTCAGGCGACGCTCACCGAAGGAGCCATTGGCTACCGTAAATTTGCGGTCATCAGTGGGCAAAAGGCGATGGCTGTCCTGCGCATGAGTGATGGTAGTTATCCGCCATTTGGTGCAGAAGTGAAAAACGAACACGACCAGCAGGTCGGTCTGGTTGACGATGACGGCAACGTCTATCTGGCCGGGGTAAAAGCTGGCGAACGTATGAGTGTCTCATGGAATGGGGCTTCCCACTGTGAGATCTCCCTGCCAGACCCGCTGCCTGCCGATCTGTTCAACGGCCTGTTACTGCCGTGTAAGCAAAAAGGCGCGGTGGAGCCTGCCACTCCGCTGGAAATCAAACCGGTGATTCAGGAACAGACGCAGCAGCTCACTCCGGGTACACCGCCAGTCGCTATCTCCGCTAACCAATAACGTGATTAAGGAATGATCCATGTATACACAGACTAATACCGCAAAAATGGTTGCCCCGGCGCTGGCGCTGCTGGTGACCGCCGCCAGTTTTACAACCCACGCATCGGTAACGCCCGACCGCACCCGCCTGATCTTCAAAGAAAGTGACAAATCCATCAGCGTCACGTTGCGCAATAACGACCCTAAGCTGCCATATCTGGCGCAAAGCTGGATAGAAGACGAAAAGGGCAACAAAATCAGTTCGCCATTGACGGTTCTGCCGCCGGTACAGCGCATTGATGCGATGATGAATGGTCAGGTAAAAGTCCAGGGAATGCCGGATATCAGCAAGTTACCTGCCGATCGTGAGAGCATGTTCTACTTTAATGTGCGTGAAATTCCGCCAAAATCGAACAAACCGAACACCCTGCAAATTGCGCTGCAAACGCGTATCAAACTGTTCTGGCGACCGAAGGCGCTGGCAGAAATCAATATGAGAGATCCGTGGCAGCACAAGGTGACCTTAACCCGCAATGGGCAGGCCTTCACCGTTAATAACCCGACGCCGTATTACGTGATCCTCAGCAACGCCAGTACCCAGAAAAATGGTAATCCGGCAGCCGGATTTACGCCGCTGGTGATGCCGCCGAAAACATCCGCACCGCTGAATGTGAAGATGGACAGTGTGCCGGTGCTGACTTACGTCAACGACTACGGCGCGCGACTTTCGCTGATCTTTAAATGCAACGGCAATAGTTGCCAGGTGGATGCAGAGCAGAGCCGCAAAGGCTGATGCCGGGAGAGTCTTATGAAATACACGTTTCTGGTGGGAACGGGCATTTTTCTCCTGAGCGGCTGGCTGACGGGTAACATGGTCGTCGCGGGAGAAAGTAAACCGGTGTTATTAACGTTGCGCGTTCTGGTGGATGGGCCTCCGCCCTGTTCCGTGAAGGGGAGCAATGTTGAATTTGGCGATGTGTACATTAACAAAATCAATGGCACAAATTACCGCACGACGGAAGCGTTATATACCCTGAACTGCGGAAACAAGGCGTCAGGTGTTGATGATCTGCGGATGCAGCTTAAAGGCACCACCACCGTGATTAACGGGGAAACGGTCATTGCGACGCAAATTTCAGGCCTGGGCATTCGCATTGAAAACGGCGCCGATAACTCCCTGTTTAAAGTGGGTGAGGGTAACTGGTCTGATTTCAATGTTAACCAGTTGCCCAATCTCAAAGCCGTGCCGGTAAAACAGAGCGGAGTGCAGCTTACGCCAGCGGAATTTAACGCCAGTATGACGATGGTGGTGGATTACCAATGAAAAAACTCTCGCTCCTTTTACTCTGCGCCTGCAGCGGCGTTGCCCTGGCAGCAAATGAAGACATCACCTTCCACGGTACGCTGGTGTCACCTCCAGTCTGTACCATTAGCGGGGGAAAGACCATTGAAGTGGAATTCCGCGATCTTATCATCGACAGCATCAACGGGGATTATGGTCGCAGGGAAGTGAACTATGACCTGAGCTGTGACTCCGCAGTACGCGATCCCGACTGGATTATGACACTTACCTGGACGGGGACGCAGACCTCGTACAATGACGCGGCTGTCGAAACAGACGTTCCCGGTTTTGGTATTGAGCTTCGGCACGATGGTCAGCGTTTTAAGCTGAATACGCCGCTTGCCATTAACGCCACCGATTTTACGCAAAAGCCGAAGCTGGAGGCTGTGCCAGTGAAGTCGGCCGGTGCGGTGTTGAGTGATACCACGTTTTCAGCCTGGGCAACATTGCGGGTGGATTATCAATGAAGACAGGACGCATTTATTCGTTCAGCTACGCGCTGTTAGCGGGGCTGCTGTTGACCGGTGGCACTTGTGCCCTGGCCGTGGACAACAACCTGCATTTTTACGGCAATTTATTAAGCCGATCCTGCACGCTGGTGGTTGAGGGCGGAAATCTGGCAGAAGTGCATTTTCCTGCCATCAGTCGTCAGGATCTTATGGTCGCCGGGGAATCCCCGCGCGTTCCGGTGGTGTTTAAGCTGAAAGATTGTAAAGAGCCAGCGAGTTACCAGGTGCAGGTGACCCTTACCGGTACGGAAGACAGCGAACAGCCGGGTTTCCTCGCGCTGGATACCACCTCAACCGCTCAGGGCGTCGGAATTGGGATGGAAACGACCGATGGTGTGCGGGTGGCGATTAACAACCCGACCGGGGCGAAATTTACGCTCAGCGATGGCAGTAATGATATTCATTTCAGGGCCTGGCTACAGGCGAAAAGCGGTCGCGATGTCACGCTCGGTGATTTTACTGCCAACCTGACGGCAACCTTCGAGTATATATAAGATGAAAAAAATACGATTACTTTTATGCGCCATGCTGGTGCTGTGTTTTAGCCAGGGAGTCCAGGCGAAACTGGGGGCAGTCTATAATAATGTGCCTATCTATTATGGGACGGTTGGTGCCAATGCAACGCTTCGTTTTTACCTTGATTTACTCACCACCACAGGAGTTTATCATGGGGAATATTATCAGGATCGGTCTTGGGGCGTCTATGAGGGGGATATTCCGAATAAATCATGGACAGGGCCAGGAAACATTCCCGCACCAAAAATAACGGTAATGCCAGGCGGTGATGGTGTCGTAGCAGATTCTTATTGTCCGGGCGTTAAAGAGATTGACCCAGATGCCAGGTGGGAATGCTTAAAAATATCACTGACGATTGAGGTCAATGGTTCGGCAGAGACGTGCCCGTGGATGGTGGGGATGACGGCGAATAGTACTGTAAAGGTAATCATTAATTATCAACCAAAGATGGAATACTATAGGGGGCCTACAACCTATACAACAACCTGCCCAGGTGAGCCATTAACAAATTATGATATCTCCTGGAGTGACAGCCGTGTTGAACACAGTAAGGTTTTGAATCTGAAATCAACAGGGTCAGTGATTGAACAAAACTTATCGACCTACCTGATGAAAGATGGTCAGCTCTGCGATGGCAGTAAAATGGATGAACGCGGCGCGTACTGTCGCTTTGTAAATCAGTTGATTACCTTTACTGCTGAAGGATGTGATGACGCTAAAGTGACTGTGGCGCCAACGCAGCACCCTATTACCGATCGACAACTGCACGATATGTTAGTGCGTGTTGATACCAGTAGCAGGCAGCCCATAGACTCCACCTGCCGATTCCAGTATGTATTGAATATGCTGTAGCGCCCAGGCAGGATATGGCGTTTACGCCGCATCCGGCACTTTTTGTCGGATGCGATGCTGACGCATCTTATCCGACCTACAAATTCCATATCCGGTTGTTGTCATTCAGTCGTGCGTAGGCTGGATAAGGCGTTCACGCCGCATCCGGCATTTCTTGTCGGATGCGATGCTGACGCATCTTATCCGACCTGCAAATTCTATATCCGGTTGTTGTCATTCAGGGCAATTCTGGCGGCAGCCACTCTTCCACTTCAATCAACACCAGCAACGCCGCGTCGCCACCATACTCTTTCGGTGCCTGGTGAAACGCCATGACATGCGGATGTTGCGCCAGCCACAGCGGCGTTTGCTGCTTCAAAATATGCTTCCCGTGACCATGCATCACACAGGCGCAAAATACATGTTCACGGCGGCAGGCGGCAATCAACGCGCCTAACTCTTGTTTGGCCTGAAGCTGCGTCAGACCATGCAGATCCAAAAACAGCTCCGGCGAATAATCGCCACGGCGCAGTTTCTTCGCCTCAAAATGACTCACATCCGGGCGAACATATTTCACCGGACCTTCGGTATTTAATAACGGCTGAAACTCATCGGAGAAATAATGGCTGGCATCAGCCTGCTCCTGAATCAACCGCTTGACCGGCACTTCGCTGACTTTCTTTCGTTGTGGACGATGGACAATCGTGTCCTGCTTAATTTTGCGAGTACCCGCCATCAACTGGCGAAACAGTGCCTGATCCTCCTCGCTGAGTGTTGTTTTCTTTTTCATTTATGTATCTCTGTTTTAATTTTCCTACAGTTTACCCGACTCGCAGCACAATCGATCGGTCAAAACATAATTTTCCTGCGTCATCGCCGCGTGAATGCTGATTTATCGTCATCTTCATGGCAAACTAGCCGCCGAAATTAATGCGACCATGCCCTGGAGGAATACGTGGATAAAATTTTCGTCGATGAAGCAGTAAATGAGCTGCAAACCATTCAGGACATGTTGCGCTGGTCGGTTAGCCGCTTCAGCGCGGCAAATATCTGGTACGGTCACGGCACAGACAACCCGTGGGACGAAGCAGTGCAACTGGTATTGCCATCGCTCTATCTGCCGCTGGATATTCCGGAAGATATGCGTAACGCCCGCCTGACCTCCAGCGAAAAACATCGTATTGTTGAGCGCGTGATCCGCCGCGTCAACGAACGCATTCCGGTGGCTTACCTGACCAACAAAGCCTGGTTCTGCGGTCATGAATTTTACGTCGATGAACGCGTACTGGTGCCGCGATCGCCGATTGGTGAACTGATCAACAATAAATTTGCCGGGCTTATCAGCAAACAACCGCAGCATATTCTGGATATGTGCACTGGCAGCGGATGCATTGCTATTGCCTGCGCTTATGCCTTCCCGGAAGCGGAAGTTGATGCGGTGGATATCTCTCCCGACGCGCTGGCGGTTGCCGAACAGAACATCGAAGAACACGGTTTGATCCATAACGTCATTCCGATTCGATCCGATCTGTTCCGTGACTTGCCGAAAGTGCAGTATGACCTGATCGTCACTAACCCGCCGTATGTCGATGCGGAAGATATGTCCGACCTGCCAAACGAATATCGTCACGAGCCGGAACTGGGCCTGGCATCTGGCACTGACGGCCTGAAACTGACTCGCCGCATTCTCGGTAACGCGGCAGATTACCTTGCTGATGATGGCGTGCTGATTTGTGAAGTGGGCAACAGCATGGTACATCTTATGGAACAATATCCGGATGTTCCGTTCACCTGGCTGGAGTTTGATAACGGCGGCGACGGTGTGTTTATGCTCACCAAAGCGCAGCTTGTTGCGGCGCGGGAACATTTTGGAATTTATAAAGATTAAGTAAACACGCAAACACAACAATAACGGAGCCGTGATGGCTGGAAACACAATAGGACAACTCTTTCGCGTAACCACCTTCGGCGAATCGCACGGGCTGGCGCTCGGCTGTATCGTCGATGGTGTGCCGCCAGGCATCCCGCTCACGGAAGCGGATCTGCAACACGATCTCGACCGTCGTCGCCCTGGGACATCGCGCTATACCACCCAGCGCCGCGAGCCGGATCAGGTCAAAATTCTCTCCGGCGTTTTTGAAGGCGTCACCACCGGCACCAGCATTGGCTTGTTGATCGAAAACACCGATCAGCGTTCTCAGGATTACAGCGCGATTAAGGACGTTTTCCGCCCAGGCCATGCCGATTACACCTACGAACAAAAATACGGCCTGCGCGATTATCGCGGCGGCGGACGCTCGTCCGCCCGCGAAACCGCCATGCGCGTTGCGGCAGGGGCGATTGCCAAAAAATATCTTGCTGAGAAATTTGGCATCGAAATTCGCGGCTGCCTGACCCAGATGGGTGACATTCCACTGGAAATCAAAGACTGGTCGCAGGTTGAGCAAAATCCGTTCTTCTGCCCGGATCCGGACAAAATCGAAGCCTTAGATGAACTGATGCGTGCGCTGAAAAAAGAGGGCGACTCCATCGGTGCGAAAGTCACCGTTGTTGCCAGTGGCGTTCCTGCCGGACTTGGCGAGCCGGTCTTTGACCGCCTGGATGCCGACATCGCCCACGCGCTGATGAGCATCAACGCGGTGAAAGGCGTGGAAATTGGCGATGGTTTTGACGTGGTGGCGCTGCGCGGCAGCCAGAACCGCGACGAAATCACCAAAGACGGTTTCCAGAGCAACCATGCGGGCGGCATTCTCGGCGGTATCAGCAGCGGGCAGCAAATCATTGCCCATATGGCGCTGAAACCGACCTCCAGCATTACTGTGCCGGGGCGTACCATTAACCGCTTTGGCGAAGAAGTTGAGATGATCACCAAAGGCCGTCACGATCCCTGTGTCGGGATCCGCGCGGTGCCGATCGCTGAAGCGATGCTGGCGATCGTTTTAATGGATCACCTGCTACGGCAGCGGGCGCAAAATGCCGATGTGAAGACTGATATTCCACGCTGGTAAAAAATGAACAAAACCGCGATTGCGCTGCTGGCTCTGCTTGCCAGTAGCGCCAGCCTGGCAGCGACGCCGTGGCAAAAAATAACCCAACCTGTGCCGGGTAGCGCACAATCGATAGGCAGTTTTTCCAATGGCTGTATCGTCGGTGCTGACACGCTGCCGATACACTCCGAACATTATCAGGTGATGCGTACCGACCAGCGTCGCTATTTCGGACACCCGGATCTGGTGATGTTTATTCAGCGTCTGAGTAGCCAGGTGAACAATCTGGGCATGGGTACGGTGCTGATTGGCGATATGGGGATGCCCGCTGGTGGGCGTTTCAACGGCGGTCACGCCAGCCACCAGACCGGACTGGATGTTGATATCTTCCTGCAACTGCCGAAAACACGCTGGACCTCCGCGCAGCTCTTGCGCCCGCAAGCACTGGACTTAGTTTCCCGCGACGGTAAACACGTTGTCCCCACGCTGTGGAAACCAGAAATTTTCAGCCTGATCAAACTCGCTGCGCAGGACAAAGACGTCACGCGCATTTTTGTTAATCCGGCGATTAAACAACAACTTTGCCTTGATGCGGGCACCGATCGCGACTGGTTGCGCAAAGTGCGACCCTGGTTCCAGCATCGTGCGCATATGCATGTACGATTACGTTGTCCTGCCGATAGTCTGGAGTGTGAAGATCAACCTTTACCGCCACCGGGCGATGGTTGCGGGGCTGAACTGCAAAGCTGGTTTGAACCTCCAAAACCAGGAACAACCAAGCCTGAGAAGAAGACACCGCCTCCGTTGCCGCCTTCCTGCCAGGCGCTACTGGATGAGCACGTGATCTAATGGAAACGTTTAATAGCCTGTTTATGGTCTCCCCGCTATTGCTGGGCGTTCTCTTTTTTGTCGCCATGCTGGCGGGATTTATTGACTCGATTGCCGGTGGCGGTGGGTTACTTACCATTCCGGCGTTAATGGCGGCGGGGATGTCTCCCGCTAACGCGCTGGCAACCAATAAACTGCAAGCCTGCGGCGGCTCTATTTCCGCCACTATCTACTTTATTCGCCGCAAAGTGGTTAGTTTAAGCGATCAGAAACTCAATATCGCCATGACCTTTGTCGGCTCAATGAGCGGCGCACTGCTGGTGCAATACGTTCAGGCTGATGTCTTACGGCAGATTTTGCCCATTCTGGTAATTTGTATCGGCCTCTATTTCTTGCTGATGCCAAAGCTGGGTGAAGAAGATCGCCAGCGCCGGATGTACGGTTTACCCTTCGCGTTAATTGCCGGTGGCTGCGTCGGTTTTTATGACGGATTCTTTGGCCCGGCTGCCGGATCGTTTTACGCGCTGGCCTTCGTTACGCTGTGCGGATTCAACCTCGCCAAAGCCACGGCTCACGCCAAATTACTCAACGCAACGTCAAACATAGGCGGTTTGCTGCTGTTTATTCTCGGCGGCAAAGTGATTTGGGCGACAGGATTCGTGATGCTGGTGGGGCAGTTCCTCGGCGCGCGCATGGGTTCAAGACTGGTGTTGAGCAAAGGACAAAAGCTGATCCGCCCGATGATCGTTATTGTATCGGCGGTGATGAGTGCCAAATTACTTTATGATAGCCACGGACAGGAGATCCTCCACTGGTTGGGGATGAACTAATGAACAGTACACACCACTATGAGCAGTTGATTGAAATTTTTAATAGCTGCTTTGCCGATGAATTTAATACCCGTCTGATTAAAGGCGACGACGAACCGATCTATCTTCCTGCTGATGCGGAAATACCGTTTAACCGAATCGTCTTTGCTCATGGTTTTTATGCCAGCGCAATTCATGAGATTTCGCACTGGTGTATTGCCGGGAAAGCGCGCCGTGAACTGGTTGATTTCGGCTACTGGTATTGCCCGGACGGACGCGATGCCCAAACGCAAAGCCAGTTTGAAGATGTTGAAGTGAAGCCGCAGGCGCTGGACTGGTTGTTCTGCGTGGCGGCGGGATATCCGTTTAACGTTAGCTGCGACAATCTGGAAGGCGACTTCGAACCGGATCGCGTGGTGTTCCAGCGACGCGTACATGCGCAGGTGATGGATTATCTGGCAAACGGTATTCCCGAACGTCCGGCACGCTTCATAAACGCATTACAAAATTATTATCACACGCCGGAAATTACGGCGGAACAGTTCCCGTGGCCGGAAGAGCTCAACTGAAGCCAGCGCCACGTTTTACAATGAGGAAAGAAGATGATCGCGGAGTTTGAATCACGCATTCTGGCATTAATCGACGGTATGGTTGACCATGCCAGTGATGATGAGTTGTTTGCCAGTGGATATTTGCGTGGCCACCTGACGTTAGCCATCGCAGAACTGGAAAGTGGTGATGACCACTCCGCCCAGGCGGTGCATACAACCGTTAGCCAGAGTCTGGAAAAAGCCATTGGCGCCGGTGAATTGTCGCCGCGTGACCAGGCGCTGGTTACCGATATGTGGGAAAACCTGTTTCAGCAGGCGTCACAGCAGTAAGTTGTTGGCGTCTGGAGCACCATGCCTGATGCGACGCTTGCCGCGTCTTATCAGGCCTACATGTTACCGTAGGTCGGATAAGGCGTTCACGCCGCATCCGACAAACAATGCCAAAGCTGATTACCCGGCCTTCACCATTTTACCTTTCAACAATTTCCGTACCCATAACCGATTCGGATTTAACGCCGCCAGCGTACTGGCATCCATCGGAATCGGTTCGTCGCTCATCTGCGCCGCCAGAATTTCGGCACACAGCGGGGCAGAACACAAACCACGCGAACCCAAAGCTGCAAGCATAAACAGATCGTCATAAACCGGTGCGCTTACCGCCTCATCTTTCTGTTCCGCCAGCGAGGCATATTCCGCGAGCGTTGCGTCATAATCGGGAACATTGCCCACCATTGGCAGATGATCGCGGGTGGCACAACGTACACCGCAACGCGCCTCTTTTTCACTGACATCGACTTCTGTCGCCCATTGCGCCTGTGGGAAACAATCAATCAACCGCTGGCGATTCTGCTGCTGATCATCTTCACTGTACGTCGTATCTTCACTACCGCGATGGTAACTGGCGCCGATACAATGATGCTGATTTGCCGGATTTTGCGGCGTGAGATAACCGTCATAACACAGCACCTGCTTCAGTTTCGCCAGTTCCGGTGTTGTCGGAATATGGCTAACCTGACCGGCAACTGAATACACCGGCAGAGGCGATGTTTGGCTGAAACGGCTAATTTGATGCCCGTTCGCCAGTACCACCACACTATGCATCGCTTGCTTATCACCTGCAAAATTCAGCAACCAACAGTCATCCTTATGGGATAAGTCCTGTAACTGGTGTTGATAACGAATCTGTAAACCTTGCTGTTGCGCCAGTTCCAGCACATTACGGGTCAGTTCTGCCGGGCACAACCAGCCACCTTGCGGATATGTAATACCGCCGCAATTTGTTACTACACCTGTAACGCCTTCAACCTCATTCGCCCCGACTGCAACAGCCAGATCTGCGGGTAAATCCATCGACAGCATCTGCGCGATTTTATGCTGGCTTTTCTCATCCCAGCCTAACTGCGTGACGCCGCACCAGTCATGATCAAATTTAACGGGCAATAAATCGTAAAGCCGACGAGCAAAAGTAAACGCATTAGAGAAAAAGCGGTTCAGCGCCTCATCATGTTTGCTTAATAACGGATACAGCGCCCCCTGGCGATTGCCGGAAGCACCCAGTGCAGGGGCATCATCCGCGCAATAAAGCGTTACCTGCCAGCCGCGACGCAACAGCGCCAGAGACAATAACGCGCTGGCGATACCGCCGCCGATAACTGCGGCTTCCCGTTTGCTGCTGCCTGTACGGTTAAACCACGGCGTGGAGGAGGGGAGTGGTAATGTCTGTTCCATTACGCCGCAAAGCATTTCCCGTTTTCGCCCAAAGCCCTTACGCTTTTGCATTGTGAATCCGGCTTCCTGCAAACCGCGACGGACAAATCCGGCAGAAGTGAAGGTCGCCAGCGTGCCGCCAGGACGCGCCAGACGCGCCATGGCATTAAACAGGTTTTGCGTCCACATATCCGGGTTTTTCGCGGGCGCAAAGCCGTCCAGAAACCAGGCATCCACTTTTTGATTCAGCGAATCGTCCAGTTGGCTGGTCAGTTCGTTAATGTCGCCAAACCATAAATCCAGCGTTACGCGTCCTTCATCGAGCAATAAACGATGGCAACCGGGTAAGGGTAAAGGCCACTGCGCCTGGAGTTGTTCCGCCCACGGCGCCAGTTCCGGCCAGTGTTGATGCGCTAACGCTAAATCAGCACGGGTGAGGGGAAATTTCTCAAAACTAATGAAATGCAATCGCTGCAATTGTGCCTGCGGATGCGCCTGGCGAAACTGATCAAATGCCTGCCACAGCGTCAGGAAGTTTAATCCGGTGCCGAAGCCGCTCTCGGCTACCACAAACAGAGGATGTGGATGAGCAGGAAAACGTGCCTCTAATTGGTTACCCCCCAGAAAGACATAACGCGTCTCTTCCAGTCCGTTATCGTTGGAAAAATAGACATCGTCAAAATCTCGGGAAACAGGTGTACCCTCAGCATTAAATTCGAGGTTGGCAGGTTGTATTGCGTAGTGTTTCACGTAAGTTACTCGTCTTACAGGCGGTGGCTCGATCTTAGCGATGTGTGTCAGGCTGCGCAAATTTCTCTATAAATTGTCTGATCGGACTTGTTCGGCGTACAAGTGTACGCTATTGTGCATTCGAAACTTACTCTATGTGCGACTTACAGAGGTATTGAATGAAACGTGCAGTGATTACTGGCCTGGGCATTGTTTCCAGCATCGGTAATAACCAGCAGGAAGTCCTGGCATCTCTGCGTGAAGGACGTTCAGGGATCACTTTCTCTCAGGAGCTGAAGGATTCCGGCATGCGTAGCCACGTCTGGGGCAACGTAAAACTGGATACCACTGGCCTCATTGACCGCAAAGTTGTGCGCTTTATGAGCGACGCATCCATCTATGCATTCCTTTCTATGGAGCAGGCAATTGCAGATGCTGGCCTCTCTCCGGAAGCTTACCAGAATAACCCGCGCGTTGGCCTGATTGCAGGTTCCGGCGGCGGTTCCCCGCGTTTCCAGGTGTTCGGCGCTGACGCAATGCGTGGCCCGCGCGGCCTGAAAGCGGTTGGCCCGTATGTGGTCACCAAAGCGATGGCATCTGGCGTTTCTGCCTGCCTCGCCACACCGTTTAAAATTCACGGTGTTAACTACTCCATCAGCTCCGCGTGTGCGACTTCCGCACACTGTATCGGTAACGCAGTCGAGCAGATCCAACTGGGCAAACAAGATATCGTGTTTGCTGGCGGCGGCGAAGAGCTGTGTTGGGAAATGGCGTGTGAATTCGACGCAATGGGCGCGCTGTCTACCAAATACAACGACACCCCGGAAAAAGCCTCCCGTACTTATGACGCTCATCGTGATGGTTTCGTTATCGCTGGCGGCGGTGGTATGGTCGTGGTGGAAGAGCTGGAACACGCTCTGGCACGTGGCGCCCACATCTACGCTGAAATCGTTGGCTACGGCGCAACGTCTGATGGCGCAGATATGGTTGCTCCGTCTGGTGAAGGTGCGGTTCGCTGCATGAAGATGGCGATGCACGGCGTTGATACCCCAATCGACTACCTGAACTCTCACGGTACTTCAACTCCGGTTGGCGACGTGAAAGAGCTGGCGGCTATCCGTGAAGTGTTCGGCGATAAGAGCCCGGCGATTTCTGCAACCAAAGCAATGACCGGTCACTCACTGGGCGCGGCGGGTGTGCAGGAAGCTATCTACTCTCTGCTGATGCTGGAACATGGCTTTATCGCCCCGAGCATCAACATTGAAGAGCTGGACGAACAGGCGGCGGGTCTGAACATCGTGACCGAAACAACCGATCGCGAACTGACTACCGTTATGTCTAACAGCTTCGGCTTCGGCGGCACCAACGCCACGCTGGTAATGCGCAAGCTGAAAGATTAATAGATAGAGTCGGTCGGATAAAACGCGTCAGCGTCGCATCCGACACTAACGCAAAAGGGAGCCTGATGGTTCCCTTTTTCACATCATTGACAATTGCCGCCTGTTCCAGGCAAACTTCCCGCTTTGTCGATTTCCTTCTGAAAAGACGTAAGCGTTAAATCCTGCCAACGCACCGTAACCCTGAAACCAGAGAGATGAGACGGGGAAATTCCTCGCCTTGCGCTGCATTCTGGAGTAATGCATGACTGCTGTAAGCCAAACAGAAACACGATCTTCTGCCAATTTTTCACTCTTTCGTATCGCCTTTGCGGTTTTTCTAACTTACATGACCGTAGGGTTACCGTTGCCGGTTATCCCGCTGTTTGTTCATCATGAACTGGGCTATGGCAACACCATGGTCGGGATTGCCGTCGGCATTCAGTTTCTGGCTACGGTGCTGACGCGTGGCTACGCCGGGCGGCTGGCCGATCAATATGGCGCAAAACGTTCGGCGCTTCAGGGGATGTTAGCTTGTGGTCTGGCTGGCGGCGCGCTGCTGCTGGCGGCGCTTTTACCCGTCTCTGCACCGATTAAATTTGCTCTGCTGGTCGTTGGGCGTTTAATTCTTGGTTTTGGTGAAAGTCAGTTACTGACGGGGGCTTTGACATGGGGATTAGGCATTGTCGGATCGAAACACTCCGGTAAAGTGATGTCCTGGAACGGAATGGCCATTTACGGCGCACTGGCAGTCGGTGCACCGCTTGGCTTACTGATTCATAGCCATTATGGTTTTGCCGCACTGGCGCTTACTACAATGGCATTGCCGTTACTGGCGTGGGTCTGCAATGGCACAGTACGCAAAGTACCGGCAATGACGGGAGAACGCCCATCGCTGTGGAGCGTTATCGGGCTTATCTGGAAACCAGGACTAGGTCTGGCGCTTCAGGGGGTTGGCTTTGCGGTTATCGGGACTTTTGTTTCGCTCTACTTTGCCAGCAAAGGATGGGCGATGGCGGGCTTTACGCTCACAGCCTTTGGCGGCGCCTTTGTCGTTATGCGCGTGATGTTTGGCTGGATGCCAGATCGTTTTGGCGGCGTAAAAGTGGCGATTGTCTCTCTGCTTGTAGAAACGGTGGGCTTGTTGCTGCTCTGGCAAGCCCCAGGTGCGTGGGTCGCATTAGCGGGCGCGGCATTAACCGGAGCCGGATGTTCGCTTATCTTTCCTGCGCTGGGCGTGGAAGTGGTTAAACGTGTTCCTTCCCAGGTTCGCGGTACTGCGCTCGGCGGCTATGCCGCGTTTCAGGATATCGCCCTCGGCGTTTCCGGGCCGCTGGCGGGAGTGCTGGCGACCTCGTTTGGCTACTCTTCGGTATTTCTTGCTGGGGCGATATCGGCGGTGCTGGGGATTATCGTGACGATACTGTCGTTTCGCCGGTGTTAACTCACCAGCCAAACCAACATCACAACGATGACGACGAATAATATCCACAAGCTGGGGCGCATTGACATTTTTTGTATCGTGTCAATGAATGGGGTAAAGGGATTGAACAGCGGTTGAATATTACGTGGTTCAATGCCTTTCACCCGCCGCTGATAGAGCTGGTTAAGGATATCCTCGGCCTGTGCAGAAGTCAGGGCTGAATGCGTAGAAAGGCCATACTTTTGCTCAACATAGGTCGATAATACCGTCAGCTCGCTGGCATCCAGTGGCTGTTTTAGCGCCATCTGGAGCGACTCCAGCGTCGGTGTGTGTTGCTGACTTAACGCCTGACGCGCCTGTAACCAGGTGACGAGATGGTTAAACTGTTTCGCCGGAATCAACTCGCCATCTTTCACCCCTGAAAGTTCCAGCATCGATTGCCAGATCTGTTTACTGGGTTCCCCCGTGGCTGCCGCGAGTTTTGTGACCAGTTGCTTGAGCGTATTGTGCTCTGCTGGTAATAAAGGTCGCTCGGTCGCTTGGCGCTGTTGCGGCTGTGGGATAACCATCTTCCCTTCTTGTAGCAGAGTCAGGACGGTTTTTAATTGCTCCGGTGAGAGTTGATTCAGAGGTGTCTGGCCAAAATTATGCCGGATATAATCCGTGACGGCCTGACGATTATTCCCCAGACGTAAATATTCCCCCAATTGAGCCAGAAGTTGGCGGACAGAATAACTTTTTTGCGCAGATAGCAGACGTTGCGCAAGGTTTTGTTCTGCGGCCGGGAAGTGGCGTGAAAGCAAAGGTGAATCACCCGGCAGACCGATATCGTGCTTTATATTGGCCCACAATTCCGCTCTCTGCTGTTGCGTCAGCGAAGTTATTTTGGTCATCAAACTTTCCAACGCGGTACGTTGCAAGCTGGATAAAGGTTGATTGCCTGCGCCAGACGACAGGTTATCCCCCTGCCCTGGTGGTTGCGCAGGAGGAAGGCCTGAAAGAGGTTGTATCATTATGTATCCTTATACCTGAAATCATCGCAAGTATGCCTGGCCGCGAGATTATGGCACACTTATCCGGTTAACTCTCGTTCTCATACAGGTAGCACAAACGTGAAAATCCTTGTTGATGAAAATATGCCTTATGCCCGCGAATTATTTAGCCGTCTGGGTGAGGTGAAAGCGGTTCCGGGGCGTCCAATTCCAGTCGCTGAACTGGATGATGCAGATGCGCTGATGGTGCGTTCAGTCACAAAAGTGAACGCGTCGCTGCTGACGGGGAAACCGATAAAATTTGTTGGCACTGCCACGGCAGGGACAGACCATGTTGATGAGGCATGGTTGAAGCAGGTGGGGATTGGTTTTTCTGCGGCACCTGGCTGTAATGCGATTGCGGTAGTGGAATACGTTTTCTCGTCATTGCTGATGCTTGCCGAACGCGATGGATTTTCACTGCATGACCGTACCGTGGGGATCGTGGGCGTCGGTAATGTCGGTCGTCGATTACAGGCGCGGCTGGAGGCGTTGGGGATTAAAACTTTGCTTTGCGATCCGCCACGCGCCGATCGTGGGGATGAGGGGAATTTCCGTTCTCTTGATGAGCTGGTTCAGCACGCAGATGTTCTGACTTTCCATACACCGCTCTTTAAAGATGGGCCGTACAAAACGCTACATCTGGCGGATGAAAAACTGATCCGTAGCCTTAAACCTGGAGCGATCCTGATTAACGCCTGCCGTGGCGCAGTCGTCGATAATACCGCCCTGCTGACCTGTCTGAACGAAGGTCAGAAATTAAGCGTGGTGCTGGATGTCTGGGAAGGCGAACCGGAACTCAACGTGGAACTGTTGAAGAAAGTGGATATCGGCACGCCGCATATTGCCGGTTATACCCTGGAAGGAAAAGCGCGCGGTACTACGCAAGTGTTTGAAGCCTATAGCAAGTTTATTGGTCATGAACAACACGTTGCGCTGGATACATTGCTGCCAACGCCAGAGTTTGGTCGCATTACGCTGCATGGCTCGCTCGATCAGCCAACGCTGAAAAGGCTGGTGCATTTGGTGTATGATGTGCGCCGCGATGACGCACCGCTGCGTAAAGTCGCCGGAATACCGGGTGAGTTTGATAAACTGCGCAAAAACTACCTTGAGCGCCGTGAATGGTCGTCTCTGTATGTGATCTGTGATGACGCCAGCGCGGCGGCATTACTGTGTAAACTGGGTTTTAACGCCGTTCATCATCCGGCACGTTAATCTCTTCTTCATGCTCTCTGCTGTAATATCGGCAGGGAGTTTTGCTATTTCTGGAGTAAACCACCATGTCTGAAGGCTGGAACATTGCCGTCCTGGGCGCAACTGGCGCTGTGGGCGAAGCCCTGCTTGAAACGCTGGCTGAACGTCAGTTCCCGGTTGGGGAAATTTATGCACTGGCACGTAACGAAAGCGCAGGCGAACAACTGCGCTTTGGTGGTAAGACAATCACCGTGCAGGATGCCGCTGAATTCGACTGGACGCAGGCGCAACTGGCATTTTTTGTCGCAGGCAAAGAAGCGACCGCTGCCTGGGTTGAAGAAGCGACCAACGCGGGTTGTCTGGTGATCGACAGCAGCGGATTGTTTGCTCTCGAACCCGACGTACCGCTGGTGGTGCCGGAAGTAAACCCGTTTGTACTGACCGATTACCGCAACCGGAATGTCATCGCCGTACCGGACAGCCTTACCAGCCAGTTACTGGCGGCACTGAAACCGTTAATCGATCAAGGCGGTTTGTCTCGTATCAGCGTCACCAGCCTGATTTCCGCCTCCGCCCAGGGTAAAAAAGCGGTCGATGCGTTAGCGGGGCAGAGCGCGAAACTGCTGAACGGCATTCCGATTGATGAAGAAGATTTCTTTGGGCGTCAGCTGGCGTTCAACATGCTGCCCTTATTGCCGGATCGCGAAGGTAGCGTGCGCGAAGAACGCCGTATCGTCGATGAAGTGCGCAAAATCATGCAGGACGAAGGACTGATGATCTCGGCAAGTGTTGTTCAGGCACCGGTATTTTACGGTCATGCCCAGATGGTCAATTTTGAAGCACTGCGTCCGCTGGCGGCAGAAGAAGCGCGTGATGCGTTTGCTCAAAGCGAAGATATTGAGCTTTCTGAAGAGAATGAATTTCCAACGCAGGTGGGCGATGCTTCCGGGTCGCCGCATCTTTCTGTTGGTTGCGTGCGTAATGACTATGGTATGCCGGAGCAAATTCAGTTCTGGTCGGTGGCTGATAACGTTCGCTTTGGCGGCGCATTGATGGCAGTGAAGATCGCTGAAAAACTGGTGCAGGAGTATCTGTACTAATGTCCGACCAGCAACAACCGCCAGTTTATAAAATTGCGCTGGGCATTGAGTACGACGGCAGCAGATATTACGGCTGGCAACGGCAGAACGAAGTTCGCAGCGTGCAGGAGAAGCTGGAAAAGGCGCTCTCGCAGGTGGCGAATGAACCGATCACCGTCTTCTGCGCCGGGCGTACCGACGCAGGCGTACACGGCACCGGGCAGGTTGTGCATTTCGAAACGACCGCGCAGCGCAAAGACGCTGCGTGGACGTTGGGCGTAAATGCGAATTTACCTGGTGACATCGCCGTGCGTTGGGTTAAAGCTGTACCCGATGATTTTCATGCCCGATTTAGCGCCACGGCTCGCCGTTATCGCTACATCATCTACAATCATCGCCTGCGCCCGGCAGTGCTGAGTAAAGGGGTAACCCACTTTTACGAACCGCTGGACGCCGAACGGATGCATCGGGCTGCACAATGTCTGCTGGGCGAGAATGATTTCACCTCGTTTCGCGCGGTGCAATGTCAGTCCCGAACGCCGTGGCGCAACGTTATGCATATCAACGTCACGCGTCACGGTCCTTATGTGGTGGTGGATATCAAAGCGAATGCCTTTGTACACCATATGGTGAGGAATATTGTAGGCAGCCTGATGGAAGTCGGTGCCCACAACCAGCCAGAGAGCTGGATAGCAGAGCTGTTGGCGGCAAAGGACAGAACGCTGGCGGCAGCAACGGCGAAAGCGGAAGGTCTATATCTGGTTGCGGTGGATTACCCTGACCGGTTTGATCTTCCAAAGCCGCCAATGGGCCCGCTATTTCTGGCGGACTAACGAGAATAATGCTCTGAACATTTCAGGCCGTAGCCAGCGCAGTTACGGCCTGAAAGAGTAAGAGCAAAAGGCATAGGCAATTATGGACCTGATTTATTTCCTCATCGATTTTATCCTGCACATTGATGTGCATCTGGCGGAGCTGGTCGCAGAGTATGGCGTCTGGGTTTATGCCATCCTGTTTTTGATTTTGTTCTGTGAAACCGGTCTGGTGGTGACACCGTTTCTGCCGGGAGATTCGCTGCTGTTTGTTGCCGGGGCACTGGCTTCGCTTGAAACCAACGATCTCAATGTTCATATGATGGTCGTACTGATGTTAATTGCCGCGATTGTTGGTGATGCGGTCAACTACACCATCGGGCGATTGTTCGGCGAGAAATTATTCAGTAATCCGAACTCGAAAATTTTCCGCCGTAGCTATCTCGACAAAACGCATCAGTTTTATGAGAAACACGGTGGCAAAACCATTATTCTTGCCCGTTTTGTGCCAATCGTCAGAACGTTCGCCCCGTTCGTTGCGGGGATGGGCCACATGTCGTACCGTCATTTCGCCGCTTACAATGTGATCGGCGCGCTGTTATGGGTACTGCTTTTTACCTACGCAGGCTATTTCTTCGGTACAATCCCAATGGTTCAGGATAACCTTAAGCTGCTGATCGTCGGGATTATTGTGGTTTCCATACTGCCGGGCGTCATCGAAATTATCCGTCACAAACGCGCTGCGGCACGCGCCGCAAAATAAAGTAACTCGGCGGTTCGACCACTTTTTTATCCAAAGTTTCGGGCTGTTATGTTTTAATGTGCAACATTGATGGTCTGTTGGGGGCAAAAATGGCATTATGCGTCCCCAAAGATAAAACTGGCATCGAACCAGGTTCAGACAGAAAGGTCCCTAATGAGCTGGATTGAACGAATTAAAAGCAACATTACTCCCACCCGCAAGGCAAGCATTCCTGAAGGTGTGTGGACTAAGTGTGATAGCTGCGGTCAGGTTTTATACCGTGCAGAGCTGGAACGTAATCTTGAGGTCTGTCCGAAGTGTGACCATCACATGCGTATGACGGCGCGTAATCGCCTGCATAGCCTGTTAGATGAAGGAAGCCTTGTGGAGCTGGGTAGCGAGCTTGAGCCGAAAGATGTGCTGAAGTTCCGTGACTCCAAAAAGTATAAAGATCGTCTGGCATCAGCACAGAAAGAAACCGGCGAAAAAGACGCGCTGGTCGTAATGAAAGGCACCCTGTATGGAATGCCGGTCGTTGCTGCTGCCTTCGAATTTGCCTTTATGGGCGGTTCAATGGGATCCGTAGTGGGTGCTCGTTTTGTGCGTGCCGTTGAGCAGGCGCTGGAAGACAACTGCCCGCTTATCTGCTTTTCCGCCTCTGGTGGCGCACGTATGCAAGAGGCGCTGATGTCGCTGATGCAGATGGCCAAAACCTCTGCGGCACTGGCGAAAATGCAAGAGCGCGGTCTGCCGTACATTTCTGTGCTGACCGATCCGACGATGGGCGGTGTTTCTGCGAGCTTCGCGATGCTTGGCGATCTCAATATTGCTGAACCGAAAGCGTTGATTGGCTTTGCCGGCCCGCGTGTGATTGAACAGACCGTTCGCGAAAAACTACCACCGGGATTCCAGCGCAGTGAGTTCCTGATCGAAAAAGGCGCGATCGACATGATCGTCCGCCGTCCGGAAATGCGCCTGAAACTGGCGAGCATTCTGGCGAAGCTGATGAATCTGCCAGCGCCAAATCCTGAAGCGCCACGTGAAGGCGAAGTGGTGCCTCCAGCACCGGATCAGGAACCTGAGGCCTGATAACTGATAAGGGCAGGGCCGCTGGCTCTGCCCTTTTGCTATTATCCCCGTAATGAATCAGCGGATACCATGATTATCAAACGCACACCTCAAGCCGCGTCGCCTTTGGCTTCGTGGCTTTCTTATCTGGAAAACCTGCACAGTAAGACTATCGATCTCGGCCTTGAGCGCGTAAGCCAGGTGGCAGCGCATCTCGGCGTTCTGAAACCAGCACCGTTTGTGTTTACCGTTGCAGGTACGAATGGCAAAGGCACAACCTGCCGCACGCTGGAATCGATACTCATGGCGGCAGGGTACAAAGTGGGGGTTTACAGTTCGCCGCATCTGGTGCGTTATACCGAGCGCGTTCGTGTACAGGGTCAGGAACTACCAGAATCGGCCCACACCGCCTCTTTTGCTGAGATTGAATCGGCACGCGGTGATATTTCCCTGACCTATTTTGAATACGGCACGTTGTCGGCGCTGTGGCTGTTTAAACAGGCGCAACTTGATGTGGTAATTCTGGAAGTGGGGCTGGGTGGTCGTCTGGATGCCACCAATATTGTCGATGCTGATGTGGCTGTGGTGACCAGCATTGCGCTGGATCATACCGACTGGCTGGGGCCAGATCGCGAAAGCATTGGTCGCGAGAAAGCGGGGATCTTCCGCAGTGAAAGACCGGCGATCGTTGGTGAACCTGAAATGCCGTACACCATCGCCGATGTAGCGCATGAGAAGGGCGCACTGTTGCGACGTCGAGGCGTAGAGTGGAATTATTTCGTCAGCGACCATGGCTGGTCGTTTACTGACGCAAACGGTACGCTGGAAAACCTGCCGTTACCGCTTGTCCCACAACCGAATGCCGCAACGGCGCTGGCTGCGCTGCGTGCCAGCGGTCTGGAGGTCAGTGAACAGGCAATTCGCGATGGCATTGCCAGCGCAATTTTGCCGGGACGTTTCCAGATTGTGAGCGAGTCGCCACGCGTCATTTTTGATGTCGCCCATAATCCCCATGCGGCAGAATATCTTACCGGGCGTATGAAAGCGTTACCGAAAAAGGGGCGCGTACTGGCAGTAATCGGTATGCTACATGATAAAGATATTGCTGGTACATTGGCCTGGTTGAAAAGCGTGGTGGATGACTGGTATTGTGCGCCACTGGAAGGGCCGCGCGGTGCCACGGCAGAACAACTGCTTGAGCATTTGGGTAACGGCAAATCATTTGATAGCGTTGCGCAGGCATGGGATGCCGCAATGGCAGACGCTAAACCGGAAGATACCGTGCTGGTGTGTGGTTCATTCCACACGGTCGCACATGTCATGGAAGTGATTGACGCGAGGAGAAGCGGTGGCGAGTAAGTTTCAGAATCGGTTAGTTGGCACAATAGTGCTGGTGGCGCTGGGAGTGATTGTGCTGCCAGGGCTGCTGGACGGGCAGAAAAAACATTATCAGGATGAGTTCGCGGCAATCCCGCTGGTGCCTAAAGCGGGCGATCGTGATGAGCCTGATATGATGCCAGCCGCTACCCAGGCATTGCCGACACAGCCGCCGGAAGGGGCTGCAGAGGAGGTGCGTGCGGGCGATGCTGCGGCACCTTCGCTCGATCCGGCAATCATTGCAGCCAATAATACCGAGTTTGAACCGGAACCTGCACCGGTCGCTCCGCCGAAGCCGAAACCGGTGGAACCGCCTAAACCGAAAGTGGAAGCACCTGCGCCGAAGCCAGAACCGAAACCGGTCGTGGAGGAAAAAGCTGCACCGACGGGTAAAGCGTATGTTGTGCAACTGGGTGCGCTGAAAAATGCCGACAAAGTGAATGAGATTGTTGGTAAATTGCGCGGTGCGGGATACCGGGTTTATACGTCGCCGTCAACGCCAGTACAGGGTAAAATTACCCGTATTCTGGTTGGGCCGGATGCCTCGAAAGAGAAGCTGAAAGGCTCGCTGGGTGAGCTGAAGCAACTTTCTGGCTTAAGCGGCGTGGTAATGGGCTATACGCCGAATTAATACGGTTTTGCCTGATGCGACGCTGGCGCGTCTTATCAGGCCTACGCAGGGGTAGAACCGTAGGTCGGATAAGGCGTTTATGCCGCATCCGACAGCCGTTGCCTGATGCGACACTGGCGTGTCTTATCAGGCCTACGCAGGAGTAGAACCGTAGGCCGGATAAGGCGTTCACGCCGCATCCGACATGTATTGCCCGATGCCGCAAAGGCAAAAAAAACCGATGGCGTTGAATGTTTTTTCAGCGCCATTTTTATTGATGCGCGGGAAGGAAATCCCTACGCAAACGTTTTCTTTTTCTGTTAGAATGCGCCCCGAACAGGATGACAGGGCGTAAAATCGTGGGACACATATGGTCTGGATTGATTACGCCATAATCGCGGTGATTGCTTTTTCCTCTCTGGTTAGCCTGATCCGTGGCTTTGTTCGTGAAGCGTTATCGCTGGTGACATGGGGTTGTGCTTTCTTTGTCGCCAGTCATTACTACACTTACCTGTCAGTCTGGTTTACGGGCTTTGAAGACGAACTGGTTCGAAATGGGATTGCCATCGCGGTACTGTTTATTGCCACACTTATCGTTGGCGCTATCGTGAACTTCGTGATAGGCCAGCTAGTGGAGAAAACAGGGTTGTCAGGCACCGATCGGGTGCTGGGCGTCTGTTTCGGTGCGTTGCGTGGTGTGCTGATTGTTGCTGCCATTCTTTTCTTTCTTGACTCCTTTACCGGAGTGTCGAAAAGCGAAGACTGGAGCAAATCACAGCTGATTCCACAGTTCAGTTTTATCATCAGATGGTTTTTTGATTATCTGCAAAGCTCGTCAAGTTTCTTGCCCAGAG
Source organism: Escherichia sp. Marseille-Q3837 (assembly GCF_916618735.1). Classification (NCBI taxonomy): domain Bacteria; kingdom Pseudomonadati; phylum Pseudomonadota; class Gammaproteobacteria; order Enterobacterales; family Enterobacteriaceae; genus Escherichia; species Escherichia sp. Marseille-Q3837. Next base: position 2,395,707 of record NZ_CAKAKC010000001.1, read on the forward strand.
CGTAAGTGCTCTGAGATGTGGCTTAACGAGGAAAAAGACGTATGTGCGGTATTGTCGGTATCGCCGGTGTTATGCCGGTTAACCAATCGATTTATGATGCCTTAACGGTGCTTCAGCATCGCGGTCAGGATGCCGCCGGCATCATCACCATTGATGCCAATAACTGCTTCCGTTTGCGTAAAGCGAACGGGCTGGTGAGCGATGTATTTGAAGCTCGCCATATGCAGCGTTTACAGGGCAATATGGGCATTGGTCATGTGCGTTACCCTACGGCTGGCAGCTCCAGCGCCTCTGAAGCACAGCCGTTTTACGTTAACTCCCCGTATGGCATCACGCTTGCCCATAATGGCAATCTGACTAATGCTCACGAGTTGCGTAAAAAGCTGTTTGAAGAAAAACGCCGCCACATCAACACCACTTCCGACTCGGAAATTCTGCTCAATATCTTCGCCAGCGAACTGGACAACTTTCGCCATTATCCGCTGGAAGCCGACAACATTTTTGCTGCCATTGCCGCCACAAACCGCCTGATCCGTGGCGCGTATGCCTGTGTGGCGATGATTATCGGTCACGGTATGGTTGCTTTCCGCGATCCTAACGGCATTCGTCCGCTGGTGTTAGGAAAACGCGATATTGATGAGAACCGCACAGAATATATGGTCGCTTCTGAAAGCGTTGCGCTCGACACCCTGGGCTTTGAGTTCCTGCGTGATGTCGCACCGGGTGAAGCGATTTACATCACTGAAGATGGTCAGTTGTTTACCCGCCAGTGTGCCGATAATCCAGTCAGCAATCCATGCCTGTTTGAGTATGTTTACTTTGCCCGCCCGGACTCGTTCATCGACAGAATTTCCGTTTACAGCGCCCGCGTCAATATGGGAACAAAGCTTGGCGAAAAAATCGCCCGTGAATGGGAAGATCTGGATATCGACGTGGTTATTCCGATCCCGGAAACTTCCTGCGATATCGCACTGGAAATTGCTCGTATTCTGGGTAAACCGTACCGTCAGGGGTTTGTCAAAAATCGTTACGTTGGTCGCACCTTTATCATGCCGGGTCAGCAACTGCGTCGTAAGTCCGTGCGGCGTAAACTGAACGCTAACCGTGCCGAGTTCCGCGATAAAAACGTCCTGCTGGTCGATGACTCTATCGTCCGTGGCACCACCTCTGAGCAAATTATCGAGATGGCGCGTGAAGCCGGAGCGAAGAAAGTGTACCTCGCTTCTGCGGCACCGGAAATCCGCTTCCCGAACGTTTACGGTATTGATATGCCGAGCGCCACGGAGCTTATCGCCCACGGTCGTGAAGTAGATGAAATTCGCCAGATCATCGGTGCTGACGGTCTGATTTTCCAGGATCTGAACGATCTGATCGAAGCCGTTCGCGCTGAAAACCCGGATATCCAGCAGTTTGAATGCTCGGTGTTCAACGGCGTCTACGTCACCAAAGATGTTGATCAGGGCTATCTCGATTTCCTCGATACTTTACGTAATGACGACGCCAAAGCAGTGCAACGTCAGAACGAAGTGGAAAATCTCGAAATGCATAACGAAGGATAATGCCTTCACTCAGGGTGCCAGTCTGGCACCCTGACTTGCAACTCTCGCCGAAATCCTGCAAAGTCTGCCTGCAAGTCTGACAGGGCAACTCTTTATGAAACGACTCATTGTGGGCATCAGCGGTGCCAGCGGCGCGATTTATGGCGTGCGCTTATTACAGGTTCTGCGTGATGTCGCAGACGTTGAAACACATCTGGTGATGAGCCAGGCGGCACGCCAGACCTTATCCCTCGAAACGGATTTTTCCCTGCGCGAAGTGCAGGCATTAGCCGATGTCACGCACGATGCGCGCGATATTGCCGCCAGCATTTCTTCCGGTTCTTTCCAGACACTGGGGATGGTGATTTTACCCTGTTCAATCAAAACACTGTCCGGTATTGTCCATAGCTATACTGATGGCTTACTGACCCGTGCGGCAGATGTGGTGCTGAAAGAGCGTCGTCCGTTGGTGCTCTGCGTGCGTGAAACTCCGTTGCACTTAGGCCACCTGCGTTTAATGACTCAGGCGGCAGAAATCGGTGCGGTGATTATGCCTCCCGTTCCGGCGTTTTATCATCGCCCGCAATCCCTTGATGATGTGATAAATCAGACGGTTAACCGTGTTCTTGACCAGTTTGCGATAACCCTTCCTGAAGATCTCTTTGCCCGCTGGCAGGGCGCATAATTCCGCTGTTGCCCTGTTTCAGGGCAATTTTGCAACCGCGATCAAATCCTCGACATTTTGTTCCTGCCATTCAATCGAAACGCTGCGATTCAACCGCCATACCTGCTATCTTCAACTTTAGGACAATAACGCAACGTCTTATTAACATATTTAACGTTGAATGTTAATGTTGCCGTCAAGATGGCATAAGACCTGCATGAAAGAGCCTGCAAACACACAACACAATACACAACATAAAAAAGCCATTTCACTTGAGGGTTATGTATGAAGAAGTCGATTCTCGCTCTGTCTTTGTTAGTCGGTCTCTCCGCAGCGGCTTCCAGCTATGCGGCGCTACCGGAGACGGTACGTATCGGAACCGATACCACCTATGCGCCGTTCTCGTCGAAAGATGCTAAAGGTGATTTTGTTGGCTTTGATATCGATCTCGGTAACGAGATGTGCAAACGGATGCAGGTGAAATGTACCTGGGTTGCCAGTGACTTTGATGCGCTGATCCCCTCACTGAAAGCGAAAAAAATCGACGCCATTATTTCGTCGCTCTCCATTACTGATAAACGTCAGCAGGAGATTGCCTTCTCTGACAAGTTGTACGCCGCAGATTCTCGTTTGATTGCCGCCAAAGGTTCGCCGATCCAGCCGACGCTGGATTCACTGAAAGGTAAACATGTTGGCGTGCTGCAAGGCTCTACCCAGGAAGCGTATGCCAATGATAACTGGCGTAGTAAAGGCGTCGATGTGGTGGCCTATGCTAACCAGGATTTGGTCTATTCCGATCTGGATGCAGGCCGTCTGGATGCCGCTTTGCAGGACGAAGTCGCGGCCAGCGAAGGATTCCTCAAGCAACCTGCCGGTAAAGAGTTCGCCTTTGCTGGCTCATCAGTGAAAGACAAAAAATACTTCGGTGATGGTACAGGCGTAGGGCTACGTAAAGATGATGCCGAACTGAAAGCCGCTTTTGATAAGGCGCTTGGCGAACTGCGTCAGGACGGCACTTACGACAAGATGGCGAAAAAGTATTTCGACTTTAATGTCTACGGTGACTGATATGTCGCAGGGAAGCTGTACCTGATGGAATGATCATCATGGTGCACGCCAGGTTTGTTGCACTATCGTGGTGCATTAAAATGCATACTTAAGCATTTTTAATGGAAAATAATACGTCTAACGGGGCGGGATATTTTGCCTTGATGGTCAATTTTATGGCACGATAAGTGTAACAAACCTGTAAATATTCCCTATAAAAAGACTGTCAGTTGAGGACATTATGAAAAAACTGGTGCTATCGCTCTCTCTGGTTCTGGCCTTCTCCAGCGCAACTGCAGCGTTTGCTGCGATCCCGCAAAACATCCGCATCGGCACCGATCCGACCTATGCGCCGTTTGAATCAAAAAATTCACAAGGCGAACTGGTTGGCTTTGACATCGATCTGGCGAAGGAGTTGTGCAAACGCATCAATACGCAATGTACGTTTGTCGAAAACCCGCTGGATGCGTTAATCCCGTCCTTAAAAGCGAAGAAGATTGACGCCATCATGTCATCGCTTTCCATTACGGAAAAACGTCAGCAAGAAATTGCCTTCACCGACAAACTGTACGCTGCCGATTCTCGTCTGGTGGTGGCGAAAAATTCCGACATTCAGCCGACAGTCGAGTCGCTGAAAGGCAAGCGGGTAGGCGTATTGCAGGGCACCACCCAGGAGACATTTGGTAATGAACACTGGGCGCCCAAAGGCATTGAAATCGTCTCTTATCAGGGGCAGGACAACATTTATTCTGACCTGACTGCCGGACGTATTGATGCCGCGTTCCAGGATGAGGTCGCTGCCAGCGAAGGTTTCCTCAAACAACCCGTCGGTAAAGATTACAAATTCGGTGGCCCGTCTGTTAAAGATGAAAAACTGTTTGGCGTAGGCACCGGCATGGGTCTGCGTAAAGAAGATAACGAACTGCGCGAGGCACTGAATAAAGCCTTTGCCGAAATGCGCGCTGACGGTACTTACGAGAAACTGGCGAAAAAGTACTTCGATTTTGATGTTTATGGTGGTTAATCACCATCGGTGAAGGAAAGCCCGCTCCCTTCGGGTAACCGGAGGGAGACAAGAGGCGGTAATTCACCACACACGACAGGACAGGCTGCATGTTGTATGGGTTTTCAGGTGTTATTTTACAGGGTGCGCTCGTCACGCTGGAGCTGGCTATCAGCTCTGTAGTGCTCGCTGTAATCATCGGTTTAATTGGCGCTGGCGGTAAGCTCTCGCAAAATCGGCTTTCGGGGCTGATTTTCGAAGGATACACCACGCTGATTCGTGGCGTGCCGGACTTGGTGTTGATGCTGCTGATTTTCTATGGTTTGCAGATTGCGTTAAACACGGTGACGGAGGCGATGGGCGTCGGGCAGATTGATATCGACCCGATGGTCGCCGGCATTATCACTCTCGGTTTTATCTACGGTGCTTATTTTACCGAAACGTTCCGTGGCGCGTTTATGGCAGTGCCGAAAGGACATATAGAGGCGGCGACGGCGTTCGGTTTTACTCGTGGGCAAGTGTTTCGGCGGATCATGTTTCCGGCGATGATGCGTTATGCCCTGCCGGGGATTGGTAACAACTGGCAGGTAATCCTCAAATCTACAGCCCTGGTTTCGTTACTCGGCCTGGAAGATGTGGTCAAAGCCACGCAGTTGGCAGGAAAAAGTACCTGGGAACCGTTCTATTTCGCCATCGTCTGTGGCGTGATTTATCTGGTTTTCACCACCGTTTCCAATGGTGTGCTGCTGTTCCTTGAGCGCCGCTATTCCGTGGGTGTGAAGAGGGCTGACCTGTGATCGAAATCTTACATGAATACTGGAAACCACTGCTGTGGACCGATGGTTATCGTTTTACCGGCGTGGCGATCACCCTGTGGCTGCTGATTTTGTCGGTAGTGATAGGCGGAATTCTGGCGCTGTTTCTGGCGATTGGTCGCGTCTCAAGTAATAAATACATCCAGTTTCCAATCTGGTTATTTACCTATATTTTTCGCGGTACGCCGCTGTATGTTCAGCTGCTGGTGTTCTATTCTGGCATGTACACGCTGGAGATTGTTAAGGGCACCGAGTTCCTTAATGCCTTTTTCCGCAGTGGCTTGAACTGTACCGTGCTGGCGCTGACGCTCAACACCTGTGCTTACACCACTGAGATTTTTGCCGGGGCGATCCGTTCGGTGCCGCACGGGGAAATCGAAGCCGCCAGAGCCTACGGTTTCTCAAGCTTTAAAATGTATCGCTGCATTATTTTGCCATCGGCGCTGCGTATTGCGTTACCGGCCTACAGCAACGAAGTGATCCTGATGTTGCATTCTACTGCGCTGGCTTTTACCGCCACAGTGCCGGATCTGCTGAAAATTGCCCGCGATATCAACGCCGCCACGTATCAACCATTTACCGCCTTCGGCATTGCCGCTGTGCTCTATTTAATTATCTCTTATGTCCTGATAAGCCTGTTCCGTAAAGCGGAAAAACGCTGGTTGCAGCATGTGAAACCTTCTTCAACGCACTGAGAATACGATGTCCGAGAATAAATTAAACGTTATCGATTTGCACAAACGCTACGGCGAACACGAAGTGCTGAAAGGGGTGTCACTGCAAGCGAACGCCGGGGATGTGATAAGCATCATCGGATCGTCGGGATCGGGGAAAAGTACCTTTCTGCGTTGCATTAACTTCCTCGAAAAACCGAGCGAAGGATCGATCGTGGTTAACGGCCAGACCATCAATCTGGTGCGTGATAAAGACGGCCAACTCAAAGTCGCCGATAAAAATCAGCTGCGCTTACTGCGCACACGCCTGACGATGGTGTTCCAGCACTTCAATCTCTGGAGCCATATGACGGTGCTGGAAAACGTCATGGAAGCGCCGATTCAGGTGCTGGGCCTGAGCAAGCACGAAGCACGCGAGCGGGCGGTGAAGTATCTGGCGAAAGTCGGCATAGACGAACGTGCGCAGGGGAAATACCCGGTGCATCTTTCCGGCGGTCAGCAACAACGTGTTTCCATCGCAAGGGCGCTGGCAATGGAACCGGAGGTTCTGCTGTTTGATGAACCTACCTCGGCGCTCGATCCTGAACTGGTAGGCGAAGTGTTGCGTATTATGCAGCAGCTCGCAGAAGAGGGAAAAACGATGGTTGTAGTGACCCACGAAATGGGCTTTGCCCGCCACGTCTCCACGCATGTAATTTTTCTTCATCAAGGGAAAATTGAAGAAGAGGGGGCGCCAGAACAGTTATTCGGCAACCCGCAAAGTCCGCGTCTGCAACAGTTCCTTAAAGGTTCGCTGAAATAATTACCTCTCCGGTGGCTAATGCTGCCGGAGTATTTTCAGGGGGAATTTGCGAGTCAGCTTCCGCTGAAATGTAAAAGTTGCAGTCCGCTAAAAATACTTCTGAATTCGCTGTCCAAAGATAAAAACTGCCTGCTGCATTAGCTATTAAGGATGGGTATTGTCACGTCATCTTAAATTTGAGGGGTGACGGAACGCCATGACAATATCGACAACTTCCACGCCGCATGATGCGGTATTTAAATCTTTTTTACGCCATCCAGACACCGCGCGGGATTTTATTGATATTCATCTTCCCGCACCGCTGCGCAAACTGTGTGATTTAACGACGCTCAAACTGGAACCCAACAGTTTTATTGATGAAGACCTGCGGCAATATTATTCCGACCTCTTGTGGTCTGTGAAAACGCAGGAGGGCGCGGGCTATATTTATGTAGTGATAGAGCACCAAAGTAAGCCAGAAGAATTAATGGCTTTTCGCATGATGCGCTATTCCATCGCGGCAATGCAAAACCATCTTGATGCGGGCTATAAAGAGCTTCCGTTGGTGATCCCGATGCTGTTTTATCATGGTTGCAGGAGTCCTTACCCTTATTCTCTCTGCTGGCTTGATGAATTTGCGGAGCCAGCTATAGCCCGCAAAATTTATTCATCGGCTTTTCCGCTGGTGGATATTACCGTAGTGCCGGATGACGAGATTATGCAACATCGCAAAATGGCGTTGTTGGAATTAATTCAGAAACATATCCGTCAGCGCGATCTGTTGGGATTAGTCGATCAAATTGTTTCGCTGCTAGTTACAGGGAACACTAATGACAGACAGCTAAAAGCTCTGTTTAATTACGTATTACAAACAGGGGATGCCCAGCGTTTCCGAGCATTTATTGGTGAGATAGCGGAACGTGCACCACAAGAAAAGGAGAAACTGATGACCATTGCTGACAGATTACGTGAAGAAGGGCGGAATGATGGATTAATTCTGGGCAAACGTGAAGAAGCCCTGCGTATTGCTCTGGAGATGTTGGAGAGAGGTTTAGACAGAGAGTTAGTTCTGATGCTGACCCGACTTTCGCCAGACGATCTTATCGCGCAAAGCCACTAATCCTGTAACGCCGGGAGTTAACTGGCGGATGTTTGCAGTAAACCACATCAGCGAACGACATCCGCCAGCGCCTCTTCTAAATCGTACCAGCGAAACGCAAAACCCGCTTCTTCCAGCCGTTTTGGCAACGCACGTTGTCCGCCCAAGACCAGAACCGATGATTCCCCCATCAGCAAGCGAATAGCTGTGGCAGGGACGCGCAAAATCGCCGGGCGATGCAGCGCATGACCAAGCGCATGGGCAAATTGTTCATTGTGTACCGGATATGGCGAGACCATATTAAATGGCCCGCGCAGATCGTTATCCAGCAGCCAGAGAATACCGTTGACCATATCATCAATATGAATCCAGGCCAGATACTGCCGACCGGAGCCAATCGGACCGCCCAGGCCAAGGCGAAACGGAGGCAGCATTTTACCGAGGATACCGCCATCCGAAGCCAGTACTACGCCGGTACGCAGCAGGCACACTCGTGTTTTGTCGCTTTGCGCCCGACAGGCAATTTCCTCCCAACGGGCGCAGAGTTTATGGGTAAATTCGTTATGTGGCGGTTCTTCTTCGGTGACCACGACTTCACCTAAGTCACCATAATATCCCGCCGCCGAGCCGGAAATGAGCACTGACGGCGGCGTGTCGCTGGCGTTAATCAAATCCACCAGTTTTTGCGTTATATTCCAGCGGCTTTGGCAGAGGCGATCTTTTTGCTCGCGAGTCCAGCGTTTATCGGCTATTGGTTCACCGGCCAGATTGATCACCGCATCAACGCCGTTGAGGTTGCTTTGATCGGCAAGCTCTTGCCATAGTGTCACCTGGGAGCCGAGAACTGAGCTGGCTTTCTGCGGGTTACGTGTTACAACCGTGACCTGATGGCCCAGTTCCAACAAACGTGGGATTAAATGACGACCAATTAATCCCGTTCCTCCAGTGATCACTATGTTCATGCAGCCTCCCGATATGGCGGTTAACGCTGCCAGCGTAAGGTCATGGATACCGAATCGGCGTAGCGCAGCGCGTGCAGTTTATCGATCTCCACTTCAGCATACGTCACCCAGTGATGTTCACGTGCGATATCGAGCACATCCTGAGTTAATTTTTCCAGCAAAGAGAAACGGTTATTCTCTACATGCTGAATAATGTTTTTCGTTACGGTGCGATAATTCAGCGCATCGTTGATATCTTCACTGGTTCGCGCTTTATCGGCGGGGTAGTGGATCGTCACATTGATAACAATATCCTGACGGTTGTTAATCTCTTCGTCCTTAATGCCAATAAACGTTCGTAAACGAAGGTTCTTTATCCGAATAATCGCGGCAGGTTGTGCCATTGCAGGTTCTCCGTTGTTTTATTTAGGATTAAATAATACACGAGAACCAGGTTCTGTTAACTATTCGAAATCTCATCATTTACTTGTGCTTTTAGTAGCGCCTGCCCGGTAGCAGGACGTGAGCGGATTCGTTCATACCAGTTTTTTACTGCCGGATACATTGCGAGTTCAATTCGCTGGCGAGTCCAGGCATTAACCCACGGCCAACAGGCAATATCTGCAATGCTGTAGTTTTCACCGCCCAGCCAGGGCGAGTTTTCCAGGCGCTTATTCAATACATGATACAGACGCTGAGTTTCAACCTGATAACGCTCAATTGCATAGGGAATAGTCTGTGGCGCTGCATGATTAAAATGGTGATTTTGCCCGAGCATCGGCCCCAGGCCTCCAACCTGCCAGAATAACCACTGTAATGTAGTGGCGCGCTCACGCGGTTGATGACCTAAAAATAGCCCTGTTTTTTCCGCCAGATACAACAAAATCGCACCTGATTCAAAGAGGCTTAATGGTTCTCCTCCGTCAGTCGGGGCATGATCAACAATCGCCGGAATTTTATTGTTGGGCGAAATGAGCAAAAACTCCGGGCGAAACTGACCACCTTTACCGAGGTCAACTTTGATTAAGCGATAATCCAGTCCCGCCTCTTCGAGAAACAACGTAATTTTGTGACCATTCGGCGTTGGGGCGAAATAGAGATCGATCATTGCAGCTCCGGTTATCTAATAATCTGAACACATCAAGTATAGAAAGCGCAGCGACTTGTGTAAGTTTTCATCAAGTCACCGTGACAAAAAGGCTCTATAGTTTGATAGCAAGCCCATTTATCGCTGAGGACATAATGAGTAAACCTGCTATCACGCTGTGGTCAGATGCCCATTTTTTCTCCCCTTATGTGTTATCCGCCTGGGTGGCGTTGCAGGAGAAAGGCCTGCCTTTTCATATAAAAACCATCAACCTCGACAGCGGTGAACATTTGCGGCCGACGTGGCAAGGTTACGGACAGACACGGCGCGTGCCGTTGTTACAAATTGATGATTTTGAGTTGAGTGAATCCTCTGCCATTGCAGAATATCTGGAGGATCGTTTTGCGCCGCCGACCTGGGAGCGCATTTATCCGCTTGATTTGCAAAATCGGGCGCGAGCACGGCAGATTCAGGCCTGGCTACGCAGCGATCTGATGCCCATCCGCGAAGAACGTCCGACGGATGTTGTCTTTGCTGGTGCGAAAAAAGCGCCATTAACGGCGGAGGGAAAGGCCAGTGCAGAGAAACTGTTCGCGATGGCAGAACATTTACTGGCGCATGACCAGCCGAATCTGTTTGGTGAGTGGTGTATTGCAGATACTGATTTGGCGTTAATGATTAACCGCCTGGTATTACAGGGTGATGAGGTGCCGGAACGTCTGGTGGATTATGCAGCATTCCAGTGGCAGAGGGCTTCAGTTCAGCTTTTTATTGCACTTTCGGCGAAGCAATCTGGCTGATAGAGGCGATAGAATCCAGTATCATAGCTTACGTTTTTTCGACGAGGAGTGAGTGATGAAACTGATGTTTGCATCGGACATTCATGGGTCGTTACCGGCGACGGAACGTGTTCTGGATTTGTTTGCCCAGAGCGGAGCTCAGTGGCTGGTGATTCTTGGCGACGTGCTGAATCATGGCCCGAGAAACGCCCTGCCTGAAGGGTATGCGCCAGCCAAAGTAGCCGAACGGCTGAATGAGGTGGCGCATAAAGTTATCGCCGTGCGCGGCAACTGCGATAGCGAAGTGGATCAGATGCTGTTGCACTTCCCGATAACCGCACCGTGGCAACAGGTATTACTGGAAAAGCAACGTCTGTTTCTGACGCATGGTCATCTGTTTGGCCCGGATAATCTGCCGACTTTAAACCAGAACGACGTGCTGGTGTACGGTCATACCCATCTACCAGTGGCGGAACAGCGGGGTGAAATTTTCCACTTTAACCCCGGTTCGGTAAGCATTCCGAAAGGCGGCTATCCGGCGAGCTATGGCATGTTGGATGATGACGTACTAAGCGTAATCGCACTCAATGATCAAAGTATCATTGCGCAGATCGCGATTAATCCGTAATTTACTCCACAACTCAAAATGCGCCGTAAGAGCGCCAGAAAAAGAAGGTTTCCTGATAATGGAACAGCGTCGTTTGGCAAGTACTGAATGGGTGGATATTGTCAATGAAGAGAACGAAGTCATTGCACAAGCCAGCCGGGAACAAATGCGGGCACAGTGTCTGCGTCATCGTGCAACTTATATTGTCGTGCATGATGGCATGGGCAAAATTCTTGTGCAGCGTCGTACCGAGACAAAAGACTTTTTACCCGGCATGTTAGATGCGACCGCTGGTGGTGTGGTCCAGGCCGATGAGCAACTGCTGGAATCCGCACGTCGCGAAGCGGAAGAAGAGTTGGGCATTGCCGGTGTCCCCTTTGCCGAGCACGGGCAGTTCTATTTCGAAGATAAAAATTGCCGTGTCTGGGGCGCGCTGTTCAGTTGTGTCTCTCACGGTCCATTCGCCCTCCAGGAAGATGAAGTCAGTGAAGTTTGCTGGCTAACGCCGGAAGAAATCACCGCACGTTGCGATGAGTTCACTCCAGACTCGCTGAAAGCACTGGCGTTGTGGATGAAGCGCAATGCCAAAAATGAAGCCGTAGAGACTGAAACGGCAGAATAAAAAAGAGCCGCAATTGCGGCTCTTAACATTTTTAATGGTAGCCCATTAACTGAGCGCCTATCACCACCACGCTGGACATAATAAACAGCAGTCCAAGCAGTGTCGCACCCACTTTCACCCAGTTACGGAAGTCCACCCGGCAAACACCGAGTGTCGCCATTAACGACGCCGAGGTCGGGTAAATGATGTGACTGAAGCCATCGCCGAACTGGAATGCCAGCACGGTAACCTGGCGGTTAACACCGACCAGATCGCCAAGCGGTGCCAGTAATGGCATGGTTAGCGCAGCCTGACCAGAACCGGATGTCACGAAGAAATTAAATACCGCCTGGAAGAGCAACATAAACCAGGCCGCGACCGCGTTATCCAGACCGCTAATGGCATTGGCAATGCTGTTGAGGATAGTATTCAGCACGCTGGCCTCACCGGCTTCACCGTTACCCACCAGCAGCAAAATCCCTTTGGCGAAACCTACCAGCAGGGCAGGGGCGATCATCATTCGCGCGCCTTCGGTAAAGGATGAAGCCATGGTATTTACCGTCATGCCGTTAAGACGGAAGACAACGCCGATGATGCCAATCACCAGCCCCATAGTGAAGAACTGGCTGGCGATTTCTGGAATAAACCATGCATTAACGATCACGCCCCAAATTACCCAGACCATCACGGCGGTCAGGACAATCAATACCAGCCAGTCACCAAAGGTAAATGGACGTTGTTCAACATCAGCCTGCTTTTCACGAAAGAAGCGGTCGGACTCATGCACGCGTGACAGAAGAGGATTCTTTTTCACTCGTGAGGCATAAACCATGGTAAAGATCAGGCCAATCAGAGTCGCGATAACCCACACTACAATGCGCAGGCCGGAGCCGGAAAGCACCGGAACGCCAGCAATCCCCTGGGCGACAACCACGCAGAACGGGTTCATCCACGAGCTGGCAAAACCGATCTGCGTGGCGATATAGGTCACCAGGACGGTAGTAATACTGTCATAACCCAGTCGTACCATTAGCGGGGCAATGATGATGGCAAAGGCGACAGCCTCTTCTCCCATGCCGAACACCGCACCACCGAGCGAAAAGAGAATAAACAGCGCCGGAATAAAGAGAATTTCATTCCCTCGTGTATGGCGGATAAGCGCCAGGATGCCGTTATCAATGGTTCCTGTACGCATCACGATGCCAAATGCACCGCCAATCACCAGCATAAACATGATGATGCCAACGGCTGTCCCGTATTTCGATCCGGAGGTTAACCCTTCAAACGGGAAGTTCATCAGGCCTGGACGTTCATCTCCGGTCGTGAACAGTTGTACGCGATGATACTCAGGTTCGCCGGCCTCGTTGGTCAGAATGCGAAATGAGTGAGGGTCTACGACTTTGCGTGTTTTCGTCTGACCATCAACCTGGTACTGCACTTCCTGACTGTCAAACATCCCCACCGGAACAACCCATGTGGCGAGGCTGGTTAAAATAGCGACAAAAAAGATAATCACCAGCGTATCGGGCATTGCCCATCTTCTGGTTGGTTTGGATTCAGTTATTGCGGACATAGCGCAAATTTTCCCTTGCACAAGACAAAGTGGTAAGTATGCAAAGTGATATGGCGCAATTCATTGATGCAGCGCAGTTAAGCAAGATAATCAGAAAGGAGTAATGCAAATTAAGAGAATAAAAAACCGGAAATAGTGACTATTTCCGGTTCAGATATCCGCAGCGTAAGGCTGCGGATGATGACGAGATTACTGCTGCTGCTGTGCAGACTGAATCGCAGTCAGCGCGATGGTGTAGACGATGTCGTCAACCAGAGCGCCACGGGACAGGTCGTTAACCGGCTTGCGCATACCCTGCAGCATTGGCCCGATGGAGATCAGGTCGGCAGAACGCTGTACCGCTTTGTAGGTGGTGTTACCGGTGTTCAGATCCGGGAAGATGAACACGGTAGCGCGACCTGCAACCGGAGAGTTCGGTGCTTTAGATTTCGCAACGTCAGCCATTACCGCAGCGTCGTACTGCAGCGGACCGTCGATCATCAGGTCAGGACGTTTTTCCTGCGCCAGACGAGTTGCTTCGCGAACTTTTTCTACGTCGCTACCTGCACCAGAAGTACCGGTGGAGTAGGAGAGCATAGCAACACGCGGTTCGATACCGAAGGCAGCGGCGGAATCTGCGGACTGAATCGCAATTTCTGCCAGCTGTTCTGCGGTCGGATCCGGGTTGATCGCACAGTCACCGTAAACGTAAACCTGTTCCGGCAGCAGCATGAAGAACACGGAAGATACCAGAGAGCTGCCCGGTGCAGTTTTGATCAGCTGCAGCGGCGGACGGATGGTGTTTGCGGTGGTGTGGACAGCACCGGAAACCAGACCATCAACTTCATCCTGTTCCAGCATCAGCGTACCGAGAACCACGTTGTCTTCCAGCTGTTCGCGGGCAACGGTTTCGGTCATGCCTTTGTTCTTACGCAGCTCGACCAGACGAGCAACATAGCTTTCGCGAACCACTTCTGGATCAACGATTTCAATGCCTGCGCCCAGTTCTACGCCCTGAGACGCGGCAACGCGGTTGATCTCTGCCGGGTTACCCAGCAGTACGCAAGTTGCGATACCACGTTCAGCACAGATAGCGGCTGCTTTAACGGTACGCGGTTCGTCGCCTTCCGGCAGAACGATACGTTTGCCCGCTTTGCGTGCCAGTTCGGTCAGCTGATAACGGAACGCCGGCGGAGACAGACGACGGCTGCGCTCGGAAGTGGCAGTCAGAGAATCGATCCAGTCAGCGTTGATGTAGTTAGCAACATATTCCTGAACTTTCTCGATACGCTCATGATCGTCAACCGGAACTTCCAGGTTGAAGCTCTGCAGGCTCAGAGAAGTCTGCCAGGTGTTGGTGTTCACCATAAATACCGGCAGGCCGGTAGCGAAAGCACGTTCGCACAGTTTAGAAATGCGCGCGTCCATTTCGTAGCCGCCAGTCAGCAGCAGGGCACCGATTTCTACGCCGTTCATTGCAGCCAGGCAAGCGGCAACCAGCACGTCAGGACGGTCTGCGGAAGTCACCAGCAGAGAACCAGCACGGAAGTGCTCCAGCATGTGCGGAATGCTGCGTGCGCAGAAAGTGACGGATTTAACGCGGCGAGTGTTGATGTCGCCTTCGTTGATGATGGTCGCATTCAGGTGACGCGCCATATCGATCGCACGGGTTGCGATCAGATCAAAGCTCCACGGCACAGCGCCGAGAACCGGCAGCGGGCTGGACTCTTGCAGCTTCGCCGGATCGACGTTGTTGACTTTAGCTTTGGAAGAGTCGTCGAAAATCTCGGACAGATCCGGGCGAGTACGACCCTGTTCATCAACCGGTGCATTCAGTTTGTTAACGATAACGCCGGTGATGTTGGTGTTTTTGGCACCGCCGAAGCTGTTGCGGGTCAGTTCGATACGCTCTTTCAGCTGTTCCGGGGTGTCAGTGCCCTGAGACATGACGAAGACGATTTCCGCGTTCAGCGTTTTAGCGATTTCGTAGTTCAGAGACTGGGCAAATTGGTGCTTACGTGTCGGAACCAGACCTTCAACCAGAACCACTTCAGCGTCTTTGGTGTTAGCGTGGTAGTTCGCGACGATCTCTTCCATCAGCACATCTTTTTTATTGCTGGAAAGCAGACCTTCAACGTAACTCATTTTCAGCGGTTCAGCGGCTGTCGTGGTGGAAGAATTCGCACGCACAATAGTCGTTGTCTGATCGGGCGCATCGCCACCGGTACGCGGCTGAGCGATAGGTTTGAAAACGCTCAGACGAACGCCTTTGCGTTCCATTGCACGGATCACGCCAAGACTGACGCTGGTCAGACCGACGCTGGTTCCGGTAGGGATCAGCATAATAATACGGGACACGGTTTATCCTCTTTCGTTACCGCCGGTTTGGCGGGTTACAAAACAGCACCGCCAGCAGGGCTGGCGGTGTGGAATCAGGCGGTCAGGCGGCAGGCGTCTTGCGCGATAACCAGCTCTTCGTTGGTTGGGATCACAACAGCAGGGCGGGTGCCTTCTTTGTTGATGAAACCAGATTTGCCGAAACGTGCAGCTAGGTTGCGTTCATGATCAACTTCAAAGCCCAGCACGCCCAGTTTGCCCAGAGACAGTTCACGAACCATCGCGGCATTTTCACCGATACCACCGGTGAATACAACAGCGTCCAGACGGCCATCCATCAGTGCAGTGTATGCACCGATGTATTTCGCCAGACGGTGGCAGTAAACGTCCATTGCGCGCTTCGCGTCTTCTTTAGTCGCGTAGTTGTCTTCAACATAGCGGCAGTCGCTGGTGACTTCAGTCAGACCCAGCAGGCCAGACTCTTTGGTCAGCATTTTGTTGATTGCGTCAACGCTCATGCCCAGGGTGTCGTGCAGGTGGAAGATGATAGCCGGGTCGATATCGCCAGAGCGAGTACCCATTACCAGACCTTCCAGCGGGGTCAGACCCATAGAGGTGTCAACGCATTTACCGTTGCGGATAGCAGAAACGGAACCACCGTTGCCCAGGTGGCAGGTGATGATGTTCAGCTCTTCTACCGGTTTGTTCAGCATTTTTGCCGCTTCCTGGGTTACATAGAAGTGGCTGGTGCCGTGCGCGCCGTAACGACGGATGCCGTGCTCTTTGTACAGGTTGTACGGCAGGGCGTAGAGGTAAGACTCTTCCGGCATAGTCTGGTGGAACGCAGTGTCAAATACAGCAACGTTTTTGTCTTTCAGCTGCGGGAAAGATTTCAGAGCTTCTTCGATACCGATCAGGTGAGCCGGGTTGTGCAGCGGTGCGAAAGACGCCGCATCTTTGATACCCTGAATAACAGACTCATCGATCACTACGGAGCTGGTATACTTCTCGCCGCCGTGTACGATACGGTGACCGATAGCGGTCAGCTGCGCAGAAAGTTCTGGTTTTTGTGCCAGAATATTATTAACGATAAAGTTGAGCGCTTCGCTGTGAGCGGCGCCTGCACCTAAAGCCGCTTCTTGTTTATTGCCGTCCATTTTCCATTTGATGCGTGCTTCGGGCAGGTGGAAACATTCGGCTAAACCAGAAAGGTACTCTTCACCATTTACAGCATCGATGATTGCAAATTTCAGTGAAGAACTACCGCAGTTCAGAACCAGTACTAACTTACTCGACATGGAAGTACCTATAATTGATACGTGGCTAAAAAAACGTCAGGGAGCCATAGAGCGTAGCGCATGATGACACCGACATTTATGATTAACATCATGCACTGCAAATTTTTTTGCATGATGGAATAAATATCTTGAGTCTATGCCATTTTGCGTAATTTTCAGCCAATGGCATAATGTATATGAATTTGACGACTCAATGAATATGTACTACTTAGGCCTTCAGGCTGCTAAAGGATACCTGATAGTGGGTATGGAAGACAAAATGTTTTGAACGTTGTCCCGCTGAGTTGTGAATTTGCACAAATTTTTGAATCTTTATATGTGAAGTTGAGGTGAAGCATGTCAACGCCGGATAATCGTTCTGTTAATTTTTTTAGCTTGTTTCGCCGGGGACAGCATTACTCAAAGACGTGGCCGCTGGAAAAACGCCTTGCCCCGGTCTTTGTTGAAAATCGCGTCATCAAGATGACGCGCTATGCGATTCGTTTTATGCCGCCGATTGCTGTGTTCACTCTCTGCTGGCAAATTGCACTAGGCGGTCAGCTTGGGCCGGCTGTTGCTACTGCACTGTTCGCCCTGAGTTTGCCGATGCAGGGGCTGTGGTGGCTGGGCAAACGTTCTGTTACGCCATTACCGCCGGCGATCCTGAGTTGGTTTTATGAGGTTCGTGGTAAATTGCAGGAGGCCGGGCAAGCATTAGCACCCGTAGAAGGCAAGCCTGACTATCAGGCATTAGCTGACACGCTTAAGCGCGCCTTCAAACAACTGGATAAAACTTTCCTTGATGATTTGTAATTGACCCCTGATTACGCATATAAAAGAAGGCAGACATCGGCCTTCTTTTTTTTCACCGTAGTAAAGTGATACAGGAGTCAACAATGGAAATGACCAACGCGCAACGTCTTATTTTGTCTAACCAGTACAAAATGATGACTATGCTCGATCCGGCAAATGCTGAACGTTACCGTCGCCTGCAAACAATCATTGAGCGTGGTTATGGATTGCAGATGCGCGAACTGGATCGTGAGTTTGGCGAGCTGAAAGAAGAAACTTGCCGCACTATCATCGACATTATGGAGATGTATCACGCACTGCATGTTTCCTGGTCTAATTTGCAGGATCAACAAGCTATCGATGAACGCCGTGTCACCTTCCTCGGCTTCGACGCCGCTACTGAAGCGCGTTATCTCGGTTATGTACGCTTTATGGTTAATGTTGAAGGGCGTTACACCCATTTTGATGCCGGGACTCACGGCTTTAATGCTCAGACGCCAATGTGGGAGAAATATCAACGCATGTTGAACGTCTGGCATTCTTGCCCGCGTCAGTATCATCTGAGCACTAACGAAATTAATCAAATCATTAATGCCTGAGGAGGCTAGCGTGCGGTGCAAAGGTTTTCTGTTTGATCTTGATGGTACGCTGGTGGACTCCCTGCCTGCGGTAGAGCGGGCGTGGAGCAACTGGGCGAGACGCCATGGATTAACGCCGGAAGAAGTGCTGGCTTTTATTCACGGTAAACAGGCAATAACGTCTCTGCGCCATTTTATGGTGGGGAAATCGGAGGCGGAAATTGCTGCAGAGTTTACGCGTCTGGAGCAAATCGAGGCTACGGAAACCGAAGGGATCTCCGCACTACCTGGGGCGATAGCTTTGCTCAATCATTTGAATAAAGCGGGTATTCCATGGGCAATTGTCACTTCTGGTTCTATGCCAGTTGCACGAGCCCGCCACAAAATAGCCGGACTTCCCGCACCGGAAGTATTTGTTACTGCGGAGCGGGTGAAACGTGGGAAACCAGAGCCTGATGCATATCTGTTAGGCGCGCAACTGCTGGGGCTTGCGCCACACGAATGCGTGGTGGTGGAAGATGCTCCCGCAGGTGTGCTTTCAGGCCTGGCGGCGGGATGCCATGTTATTGCGGTTAATGCCCCGGCAGACACTCCACGTCTGAATGAGGTAGATTTGGTTCTCCATAGTCTGGAGCAAATTACTGTGACCAAACAGCCAAATGGCGATGTTATTATTTCGTGAAACACCTAATCATGATTTAGCCCCGTCTCGTCGGGGCTTTTTTGTGGCAGAATCAAGCCATCCCCCTCAATTAACAAGGATAAGTTGTGAACGGTGAATTGATCTGGGTTCTCTCATTACTGGCCGTTGCCATAGTCCTGTTCGCTACAGGCAGAGTGCGTATGGATGCGGTCGCTTTGTTTGTTATTGTTGCGTTTGCATTAAGCGGAACGCTGACGGTTCCCGAAGTTTTTTCCGGCTTTTCCGATCCCAACGTTGTGCTGATCGCCGCCCTGTTTATTATTGGTGATGGTTTAGTCCGTACCGGCGTTGCAACCGCGATGGGGACATGGCTGGTTAAAGTAGCAGGCAACAGTGAAATCAAAATGCTGGTTTTACTGATGTTAACTGTTGCGGGTCTTGGCGCATTTATGAGTTCAACTGGCGTCGTCGCTATCTTTATTCCCGTGGTGTTAAGCGTTGCCATGCGTATGCAAACGTCGCCGTCGCGCCTGATGATGCCGCTGAGTTTTGCCGGGTTGATTAGCGGCATGATGACGCTGGTGGCGACGCCGCCTAATCTGGTGGTGAACAGTGAACTGCTACGCGAAGGTTATCACGGGTTTAGTTTCTTTAGCGTAACGCCTATCGGCCTGGTCGTATTGGTACTCGGCATCTTATACATGCTGGTGATGCGTTTTATGCTGAAAGGGGATTCCCAGACCCCGCAGCGCGAAGGCTGGACGCGTCGCACCTTCCGCGATCTTATTCGTGAATACCGTCTTACCGGACGTGCGCGCCGTCTGGCTATTCGCCCCGGTTCGCCGATGATTGGGCAACGACTGGACGACCTTAAATTGCGTGAACGCTATGGCGCAAATGTCATTGGTGTTGAACGCTGGCGTCGTTTTCGTCGTGTTATTGTGAATGTGAACGGGGTTTCTGAATTTCGTGCGCGTGACGTTTTGCTTATCGATATGTCAGCGGCTGATGTCGATCTCCGGCAATTTTGCAGTGAGCAATTGCTGGAGCCGATGGTTTTGCGCGGTGAGTATTTTTCCGATCAGGCTCTTGATGTCGGCATGGCGGAGATTTCATTAATTCCTGAGTCAGAACTTATTGGTAAATCGGTGCGCGAAATTGGCTTTCGTACTCGCTACGGGCTGAATGTCGTGGGGCTGAAACGCAATGGCGTGGCGCTGGAAGGTTCGCTGGCGGATGAGCCTCTGCTGCTGGGCGATATCATTCTGGTGGTCGGTAACTGGAAACTGATCGGTATGCTGGCAAAACAGGGGCGCGATTTTGTGGCGCTGAATTTACCGGAAGAAGTGAGTGAGGCATCGCCCGCACACAGCCAGGCACCCCATGCCATTTTTTGTCTGGTGTTGATGGTGGCCTTAATGCTAACCGATGAAATTCCTAACCCTGTTGCCGCTATCATTGCCTGCCTGCTGATGGGGAAATTCCGCTGTATCGATGCCGAAAGCGCCTATAAATCCATTCACTGGCCGAGCATTATTTTGATCGTTGGGATGATGCCGTTTGCTGTGGCATTACAGAAAACCGGTGGTGTCGCGCTGGCGGTGAAAGGGCTGATGGACATCGGCGGCGGTTACGGGCCGCATATGATGCTGGTCTGTTTGTTTGTCTTGTCGGCGGTTATTGGGTTATTTATCTCTAATACCGCGACGGCGGTGTTGATGGCTCCGATTGCGCTGGCTGCCGCAAAAACAATGGGCGTATCACCTTATCCGTTCGCAATGGTCGTGGCGATGGCTGCATCCGCCGCTTTTATGACGCCAGTTTCTTCGCCCGTTAACACACTGGTTTTAGGTCCGGGGAATTACAGCTTCAGTGATTTTGTGAAGCTGGGTGTACCGTTCACCATTATCGTGATGGCTGTTTGTGTGGTGATGATCCCGATGCTGTTTCCATTTTGACGAGAGCCTGATGTCGCATCCGTCGCTTATTGCCTGATGCGACGCTGGCGCGTCTTATCAGGCTGTGTCGGCTGGTATCTGGCTGCTTACAGCGGTGAATCCTGGCTAATCTCATCGAGCGAAAGATGGAAGCTGGGAACAAATACTTCCATGAAGTAGTCCATCTCCTGGCTGCGGCGCGCTTCAAGCGTCGCTTCCAGCCGCGTTTTTGCCAGCAAAAATTCATTATTTCCGGCTGCGAGTTCTTCAAGGCATTTCAGATATGCACACAGCGCATCCGCCTGTTTAACCAGTGACTTTTCTTCATCGCTATACGCATTCTCATCGATTAAAGGCGCAAAGATATCCCGCAACTCCTCAGGAACCATATCGACAAGTTTTTGCTGAGCGATTTTCTCAATGGCTTTATATTCCTGGGCGATTTGCGAGTTGAAGTATTTCACCGGAGTAGGAAGATCGCCAGTGAGCACTTCAGAGGCATCGTGGTACATCGCCAGCAGTGCGATGCGTTCTGCATTCACCTGTCCGCCAAATTTGCGATTCTTGATGGCTGCCAGCGCATGGGCGACCATCGCTACCTGCAAACTGTGTTCGGACACATTTTCCGTCCGCACGTTGCGCATTAGCGGCCAGCGGTTAATGAGTTTCAGGCGGGAGAGGTGGGCAAAAAAATGGCTCTGTTTCATAGTGACCTTACGAGTGATGACATCCTGAGGTCATTGTGGAGGGATAACACTGCCGGATGCAATCTCCGGCAGTGAATTTAAGATTACAACTGATGATAACCGGAAAGGAAACGAGCGAACTTGCTCAAGGACAGTTCGATATCATCAACACGCGGCAGCGTGACAATGCGGAAGTGATCCGGCCACGGCCAGTTAAATGCAGTTCCTTGTACCAGCAGAACTTTTTCCTGTAACAGGAAATCCAGTACCATCTTCTGATCGTCGTGAATATTAAAGCGTTTGGCGTCGATTTTCGGGAACATGTACAGTGCGCCGCGCGGCTTCACACAGGAAACGCCTGGAATGTCGTTAATCAATTCCCAGGCGCGATTACGCTGCTCGTAAAGACGTCCACCCGGCATGATAAACTCGCTGATACTCTGATAGCCGCCGAGTGCGGTTTGTATTGCGTGTTGCGCGGGAACGTTGGCGCACAGTCGCATTGAGGCCAGCATTTCCAGACCTTCGATGTAGCCTTTGGCGTGTTTTTTCGGCCCGTTCAGCACCATCCAGCCCTGACGGAAGCCAGCGACGCGATACGTTTTCGACAGCCCGTTAAAGGTAATGGTCAGCAGGTCAGGAGCTAACGGCGCAATCGAGTGATGCTCTGCGTCGTCATAGAGGATTTTGTCGTAAATTTCATCGGCGAAGATAATGAGATTATGTTGACGCGCAATCTCCACAATCTCCATCAAAAGCTCTTTGGAATATACTGCGCCGGTTGGGTTGTTCGGGTTGATAATAACAATGCCGCGCGTGCGTGGCGTAATTTTGGCGCGAATGTCATCGAGATCCGGGAACCAGTCAGAGGATTCATCGCAAAGATAGTGCACTGCTTTACCGCCGGAGAGCGAAACTGCCGCTGTCCATAGAGGGTAATCAGGCGCAGGAACCAACATTTCGTCCCCACTGTTCAGCAATGCCTGCATTGCCTGAACGATAAGCTCTGATACACCATTGCCAATGTAAATATCTTCCACGGTAACATCACGCATACCACGAGCCTGGTAGTGCTGCATGATGGCTTTACGCGCGGAATAAAGGCCTTTGGAATCGCAATAGCCCTGAGCTGTCGGGAGGTTGCGTATCACGTCAACCAGGATCTCATCGGGTGCGTCAAAACCGAACGGCGCTGGATTGCCGATGTTCAGTTTCAGTACTTTGTTACCTTCTTCTTCCAGGCGTTTTGCTTCTTTCAGCACCGGACCACGGATGTCGTAACAGACATTCTCTAATTTGCTGGATTTTTCAATGGGGGACATGAATCTTGACCTTTTTGCTGTTATCGCCACTCCCTGCCGTGGAAGTCAGCTTAGAACAATGTACTCTCCCAGGGCGGCGTTTTGAAGTTCTGCAGAACAAGATTTTGCTAGCAGAGAAAGAGGAATTGTGCTGTTAATAACTTAATCATCGCAAAATAATAAGATGCATATACTTAATAAGCGATGTTTTGTAGTGATTTATTCTGAATATTAATTCGCTGTATGGTTTTTTTGTCTGGCAGATAAATGCGTAAAATTTCTTCGGCTTAAGAAATCACGAACATAAAGTGTTGATGATATTTTCGTTATAAGTGAAAAATTAACGAGTAGTGATTGCCGATGTGTCGTATAGGTGATGACGGGGGTAATTATTGTTAAGAGGAATTAATGAATGCGGGTGATGCTAATTAATTATTATTTAATATTCAAAAAGGTTTTGTTGTGCATATTAATAATAGAAGATTACTTTGCCTAACATAACATAACTTTGCATCAGATAATTCGCAATGACCCTTATAAATAAAAGGGTTTTAGGGTAAAATGCCTGCTTTAATGACGGAACACCTGCTTTTGATGCGGTCTCATCCTTGCTGTTTGTACGCGTATACGTATTAGCCGCGCTGCTGCGAGGGAGAGGAGCAGGGAGCAACATTTACATTTACACAAACTCGCGCATGTCATAAATAGAAAAGAGTGAGTAACTTAATAGATATGCGATCCCTGAAGATATATTCTGTGATCTACTTCAGGCATTATAACGGAACAATGTGAGCCACATTTTTAGTGCAACTCATATGCATTTTTACTTTCATCCGGGTTCCGGATGAAACTGCCAGGGAGGCACATTACAAATGGAATTGCTTGTTTGTGTGTGCACAGCATTAACCAGCTCAGTATGAGCCGCCAGTAAGTGATAATATATGATAAGTGCAAATCGTCCGATAATTAACCTCGACCTCGATCTGCTGAGAACATTTGTTGCTGTTGCCGATCTGAACACTTTTGCTGCTGCAGCTGCCGCTGTGTGTCGTACTCAGTCCGCTGTTAGCCAGCAAATGCAACGTCTGGAACAACTCGTTGGGAAAGAACTGTTCGCTCGGCATGGTCGCAACAAACTGTTAACTGAACATGGCATTCAGCTTCTTGGTTACGCCAGGAAAATCCTGCGTTTTAATGATGAGGCTTGCTCATCATTGATGTTCAGTAATCTTCAGGGCGTGTTAACTATCGGTGCTTCAGATGAATCTGCTGATACGATCTTACCTTTCCTGCTTAATCGCGTAAGTTCGGTTTATCCGAAACTTGCGCTGGATGTCCGCGTTAAGCGCAATGCCTATATGGCAGAAATGCTGAAGTCCCAGGAAGTGGATTTAATGGTTACCACTCATCGTCCTGATACCTTTAAGGCGTTGAACCTGCGTACTTCTCCTACGCACTGGTATTGCGCTGCGGAATATGTGTTGCAAAAAGGCGAGCCGATCCCACTTGTGCTCCTGGATGATCCTAGTCCGTTCCGTGACATGGTTCTGGCAACGCTCAATAAAGCGGATATTCCATGGCGCCTGGCGTATGTTGCCTCCACATTACCGGCGGTTCGTGCTGCAGTAAAAGCGGGTCTTGGCGTGACGGCAAGACCGGTTGAGATGATGAGTCCGGATCTGCGCGTTTTGAGCGCGGTAGACGGTTTACCTCCACTACCAGATACCGAATATTTGCTGTGCTATGATCCATCCAGCAATAATGAGTTGGCGCAGGTGATATACCAGGCGATGGAGAGTTATCACAACCCATGGCAATACAGCCCGCTGACTACCCAGGAGGGGGACGATTCCCTGTTGATAGAAGGGGATTACGAATAATCGTCCGGCAATAACAATTTCTGATGACAAGTTTGTAAAAATAAGCCACTGGTGACTAATAAAACGTCAGTGGCTTTTTTTACAATAAATCCTTAAGAATTTTCCTCACGACGAACAAAATCGTTCTTTTTTCAATCATCAGCCATTCTCCTCGCTGACGAACAAAAAATCGCCTGAAAAAAATCTCCTGCTACAATGATGTTAAAAAATGCGTAAAATTTTTGCTGTATTTTTGTTATGGATTAACAAAAGCGTGTCACAGATCAAGAAAATACTCTCTTTTGGGGGGAGGAATCGACACAAATTCCTGTCAAAATAGACCCGTATTTTTTCCATTGCTTCACAACGGACACGATTCAACAACATCTAATTTTCCTGGAGTTGTCAACAATCTGGGGCTAAAGGGCATTAAATGCAAAAGTTGTTGATATCATGTAAATTAATGTGAAGAAACCTTTGTTAAAGTTGACAAAAGGTTATAGAAAGGAGTAAAAGACCACATCAATTAGCTGTATAAAATAGTTTCTACAGTGATTGTAAGGTTTTTTTTATTCCTCCCCATGAATCGATGTGGCGTCCATCTGCCGTGAAGAGCAGTGAATCTGGCGCTACTTTTGATGAGTAAGCAATGAGTATGTCAACATCTACTGAAGTCATCGCTCATCACTGGGCATTCGCTATCTTTCTTATCGTTGCCATTGGCCTGTGTTGCCTGATGCTGGTAGGCGGTTGGTTTTTAGGCGGTCGCGCACGCGCGAGGTCGAAAAACGTGCCGTTTGAATCAGGTATCGACTCGGTCGGCTCCGCCCGCTTACGCCTGTCTGCCAAGTTTTATCTGGTGGCCATGTTCTTCGTTATCTTCGACGTTGAGGCGCTGTATCTGTTCGCATGGTCAACCTCCATTCGCGAGAGCGGCTGGATTGGCTTTGTAGAAGCGGCAATTTTTATTTTTGTGTTACTGGCTGGTCTGGTTTATCTGGTGCGTATTGGCGCGCTGGACTGGACGCCCGCGCGTTCTCGCCGCGAGCGTATGAACCCGGAAACGAACAGTATCGCTAATCGTCAACGCTAACCGCGAGGCATTAAGATGGATTATACGCTCACCCGCATAGATCCCAACGGTGAGAACGACCGTTACCCCCTGCAAAAGCAGGAGATCGTAACCGACCCTCTGGAGCAAGAAGTTAACAAAAACGTGTTTATGGGCAAGCTCAATGACATGGTTAACTGGGGTCGTAAAAACTCAATTTGGCCGTATAACTTCGGTCTTTCCTGCTGTTACGTTGAGATGGTGACCTCGTTTACTGCGGTGCATGACGTGGCGCGTTTTGGCGCAGAAGTATTACGTGCTTCGCCGCGTCAGGCTGACCTGATGGTGGTGGCAGGAACCTGCTTTACCAAGATGGCACCGGTTATTCAGCGTCTGTATGACCAGATGCTGGAGCCGAAATGGGTTATCTCTATGGGAGCCTGTGCCAACTCCGGTGGTATGTACGACATTTATTCCGTTGTACAGGGCGTTGATAAATTCATTCCGGTTGATGTGTATATCCCGGGGTGTCCGCCGCGTCCGGAAGCGTATATGCAGGCACTGATGTTGTTGCAGGAATCTATTGGTAAAGAACGTCGCCCGCTCTCCTGGGTCGTTGGCGATCAGGGCGTTTATCGCGCCAATATGCAATCAGAGCGCGAACGCAAGCGCGGTGAACGCATTGCCGTTACCAACCTGCGCACCCCTGACGAGATTTAATTTGCGCCTGTCGGCAAAGGCATTTTTCTTCGCTTATTCCTAAATCTATTGCGCGAAGCCACGCCGACAGTCACCACGGACCATATGCAATGGTGAACAATATGACCGACTTAACCGCGCAAGAACCCGCCTGGCAGACCCGCGATCATCTTGATGATCCGGTGATAGGCGAACTGCGCAACCGTTTTGGGCCGGATGCCTTTACTGTTCAGGCGACTCGCACCGGGGTTCCCGTTGTGTGGATCAAGCGTGAACAATTACTGGAAGTTGGCGATTTCTTAAAGAAACTGCCGAAACCTTACGTCATGCTGTTTGATTTACACGGCATGGACGAACGTCTACGCACCCACCGCGAAGGGCTACCTGCTGCGGATTTTTCTGTTTTCTACCATCTGATTTCCATCGATCGTAACCGCGACATCATGCTGAAGGTGGCGCTGGCTGAAAACGACCTGCACGTACCGACCTTTACCAAATTGTTCCCGAACGCCAACTGGTATGAGCGTGAAACCTGGGATCTGTTTGGCATTACTTTCGATGGTCACCCGAACCTGCGCCGCATCATGATGCCGCAAACCTGGAAAGGTCACCCGCTGCGTAAAGATTACCCGGCGCGCGCAACCGAATTCTCGCCGTTTGAGCTGACCAAAGCCAAACAGGATCTGGAGATGGAAGCCCTGACCTTCAAACCGGAAGAGTGGGGGATGAAGCGCGGCACCGAAAACGAGGACTTCATGTTCCTCAACCTCGGCCCGAACCACCCGTCGGCGCACGGGGCTTTCCGTATCGTTTTGCAACTCGACGGCGAAGAGATTGTCGACTGCGTACCAGACATCGGCTACCACCACCGTGGCGCTGAGAAAATGGGCGAACGCCAGTCCTGGCACAGCTATATTCCTTACACCGACCGTATCGAATATCTCGGCGGCTGCGTTAACGAAATGCCTTACGTACTGGCGGTAGAGAAACTGGCCGGAATTACCGTGCCGGATCGCGTTAACGTGATTCGCGTAATGCTCTCCGAACTGTTCCGTATCAACAGCCACCTGCTGTACATTTCCACCTTTATTCAGGACGTCGGCGCGATGACGCCTGTGTTCTTCGCCTTTACGGATCGGCAGAAAATCTACGATCTGGTAGAAGCGATAACCGGTTTCCGTATGCACCCGGCGTGGTTCCGCATTGGCGGCGTAGCGCACGACCTGCCGCGTGGCTGGGATCGTCTGCTGCGTGAGTTCCTCGACTGGATGCCGAAACGTCTGGCGTCTTACGAGAAAGCGGCGTTGCAAAACACCATTCTGAAAGGCCGTTCCCAGGGCGTTGCCGCCTACGGCGCGAAAGAGGCGCTGGAGTGGGGCACCACCGGTGCTGGCCTGCGCGCCACCGGGATCGACTTCGACGTGCGTAAGGCGCGTCCTTATTCTGGCTATGAAAACTTCGACTTTGAAATCCCGGTGGGTGGTGGTGTTTCTGACTGCTACACCCGCGTGATGTTGAAAGTGGAAGAGCTGCGTCAGAGTCTGCGCATTCTTGAGCAGTGCCTCAACAACATGCCGGAAGGCCCGTTCAAAGCGGATCACCCGCTGACTACGCCGCCGCCGAAAGAGCGCACGCTGCAACATATCGAAACCCTGATCACCCACTTCCTGCAAGTATCGTGGGGGCCGGTGATGCCTGCCAATGAATCCTTCCAGATGATTGAGGCGACTAAAGGGATCAACAGTTACTACTTGACCAGCGACGGCAGCACCATGAGTTATCGCACCCGTATCCGCACGCCGAGTTATGCGCATTTGCAGCAAATTCCGGCGGCGATCCGTGGCAGCCTTGTGTCTGACCTGATTGTTTATCTGGGCAGTATCGATTTTGTTATGTCAGATGTGGACCGCTAATTATGCACGAGAATCAACAACCACAAACTGAGGCTTTTGAGCTGAGTGCGGCAGAGCGTGAAGCGATTGAGCACGAGATGCACCACTACGAAGACCCGCGTGCGGCGTCCATTGAAGCCCTGAAGATCGTTCAGAAACAGCGTGGCTGGGTGCCGGACGGTGCGATCCACGCGATCGCTGACGTTCTGGGTATTCCGGCGAGCGATGTCGAAGGCGTGGCAACATTCTACAGCCAGATCTTCCGCCAGCCGGTTGGTCGCCATGTGATCCGTTATTGCGACAGCGTGGTCTGTCACATCAACGGTTACCAGGGCATTCAGGCGGCGCTGGAGAAAAAACTGAACATCAAACCAGGGCAAACGACGTTTGACGGCCGCTTTACGCTGCTGCCAACCTGCTGCCTGGGGAACTGTGATAAAGGGCCAAACATGATGATCGATGAGGATACTCACGCGCATCTGACCCCGGAAGCGATCCCTGAACTGCTGGAGCGGTATAAATGAAAAACATTATCCGTACTCCCGAAACGCATCCGCTGACCTGGCGTCTGCGTGATGATAAACAGCCAGTGTGGCTGGATGAATACCGCAGCAAAAACGGTTACGAAGGGGCGCGTAAGGCGCTGACCGGACTTTCTCCGGACGAAATCGTTACTCAGGTAAAAGACTCCGGCCTGAAAGGGCGCGGCGGTGCAGGCTTTTCTACTGGCCTGAAGTGGAGCCTGATGCCGAAAGACGAATCCATGAACATCCGTTACCTGCTGTGTAACGCCGATGAAATGGAGCCGGGCACCTATAAAGACCGCCTGCTGATGGAACAACTGCCGCACCTGCTGGTGGAAGGTATGCTCATCTCCGCGTTTGCGCTGAAAGCTTACCGTGGCTACATCTTCCTGCGTGGCGAATATATTGAAGCAGCAGTGAATCTGCGCCGTGCCATTGCTGAAGCGACCGAAGCAGGTCTGCTTGGCAAAAACATTATGGGAACAGGTTTTGATTTTGAACTGTTTGTCCATACCGGGGCAGGGCGCTACATCTGCGGTGAAGAAACAGCGTTAATCAACTCCCTGGAAGGGCGTCGCGCTAACCCGCGTTCAAAACCGCCATTCCCGGCAACCTCCGGCGCATGGGGTAAACCGACCTGCGTCAACAACGTCGAAACCCTGTGTAACGTTCCGGCAATCCTTGCTAACGGCGTGGAGTGGTATCAGAACATCTCGAAAAGTAAAGATGCTGGCACCAAGCTGATGGGCTTCTCCGGTCGGGTGAAAAATCCGGGTCTGTGGGAACTGCCGTTCGGCACTACCGCACGCGAGATCCTCGAAGATTACGCCGGTGGTATGCGTGACGGCCTGAAATTCAAAGCCTGGCAGCCAGGCGGCGCGGGCACCGACTTCCTGACCGAAGCGCACCTTGACCTGCCGATGGAATTCGAAAGCATCGGTAAAGCGGGCAGCCGTCTGGGTACGGCGCTGGCGATGGCGGTTGACCATGAGATCAACATGGTGTCGCTGGTGCGTAACCTGGAAGAGTTTTTCGCCCGTGAATCCTGCGGCTGGTGTACACCGTGCCGTGACGGTCTACCGTGGAGCGTGAAAATTCTGCGTGCGCTGGAGCGGGGCGAAGGTCAGCCGGGAGATATCGAAACACTTGAGCAACTGTGTCGATTCTTAGGCCCGGGTAAAACCTTCTGTGCCCACGCACCAGGTGCGGTGGAGCCGTTACAGAGCGCCATCAAATATTTCCGCGAAGAATTTGAAGCGGGAATCAAACAGCCGTTCAGCAATACCCATTTGATTAATGGGATTCAGCCGAACCTGCTGAAAGAGCGCTGGTAAGGACCTTTTACCCCTCACCCTAACCCTCTCCCCGGAGGGGAGAGGGGATGATCCTGAGCCGCTTTTCTCCCTCGCCCCTTAGGGGAGAGGGCCGGGGTGAGGGGAATGATTTCGATTAACGCTCAGTCTCTGACTGAGAAAACTGGAAGCATGCTAATGGCTACAATTCATGTAGACGGCAAAGAATACGAGGTCAACGGAGCGGACAATCTGCTGGAAGCTTGTCTGTCTCTGGGTCTTGACATTCCTTACTTTTGCTGGCATCCGGCGCTGGGAAGCGTCGGTGCTTGCCGCCAGTGTGCGGTGAAGCAGTACCAAAACGCGGAAGACACGCGTGGTCGCCTGGTGATGTCCTGTATGACACCGGCTTCCGATGGCACCTTTATTTCCATTGACGACGAAGAAGCGAAACAGTTCCGTGAAAGTGTGGTCGAGTGGTTAATGACTAACCACCCGCACGACTGTCCGGTATGTGAAGAGGGCGGTAACTGCCATCTTCAGGATATGACCGTGATGACCGGACACAGCTTCCGTCGCTACCGTTTCACCAAACGTACCCACCGCAATCAGGATCTGGGGCCGTTCATCTCCCACGAAATGAACCGCTGCATCGCCTGTTACCGCTGTGTGCGTTACTACAAAGATTACGCTGACGGTACGGATCTGGGCGTTTATGGCGCACACGACAACGTCTACTTCGGTCGACCTGAAGACGGCACCCTGGAAAGCGAATTTTCCGGTAACTTGGTCGAAATTTGCCCGACTGGCGTATTTACCGACAAAACGCACTCCGAGCGTTACAACCGTAAATGGGATATGCAGTTTGCGCCGAGCATCTGCCAGCAATGTTCCATTGGCTGTAACATCAGCCCCGGCGAACGTTACGGCGAACTGCGTCGTATCGAAAACCGTTACAACGGTACGGTAAACCACTACTTCCTCTGCGACCGTGGTCGTTTCGGTTACGGCTACGTCAACCTGAAAGATCGTCCGCGTCAGCCAGTACAGCGTCGTGGCGATGATTTCATCACCCTTAACGCCGAACAGGCAATGCAGGGCGCAGCCGATATTCTGCGTCAGTCGAAGAAAGTGATCGGCATCGGTTCTCCGCGAGCCAGCGTAGAAAGCAACTTTGCGCTGCGTGAGCTGGTGGGCGAAGAAAACTTCTATACCGGTATTGCTCACGGTGAGCAGGAACGTCTGCAACTGGCGCTGAAAGTGCTGCGTGAAGGCGGCATTTATACGCCGGCACTGCGCGAAATCGAATCTTACGATGCGGTACTGGTACTGGGCGAAGACGTTACCCAGACCGGCGCACGCGTCGCGCTGGCGGTGCGTCAGGCGGTGAAAGGTAAAGCGCGCGAAATGGCGGCAGCACAGAAAGTGGCTGACTGGCAGATTGCGGCAATCCTCAACATCGGTCAACGTGCGAAGCATCCGCTGTTTGTTACCAACGTTGATGACACTCGTCTGGATGATATTGCGGCGTGGACTTACCGCGCACCGGTTGAAGATCAGGCGCGTTTAGGTTTTGCCATCGCCCATGCGCTGGATAACTCCGCGCCAGCGGTTGACGGTATCGAGCCTGAGCTGCAAAGCAAAATCGACGTCATCGTGCAGGCACTGGCTGGGGCGAAGAAACCGTTGATTATCTCCGGGACGAACGCCGGTAGCACAGAAGTGATTCAGGCGGCGGCTAACGTGGCGAAAGCCCTGAAAGGTCGCGGCGCTGACGTAGGTATCACCATGATTGCCCGTTCCGTCAACAGCATGGGGCTGGGCATTATGGGGGGCGGTTCGCTGGAAGAAGCATTAACCGAACTGGAAACCGGACGCGCCGACGCGGTGGTGGTGCTGGAAAACGATCTGCACCGTCACGCTTCCGCTACCCGCGTGAATGCTGCGCTGGCGAAAGCGCCGCTGGTGATGGTGGTTGACCATCAACGCACAGCGATTATGGAAAACGCCCATCTGGTACTTTCCGCCGCCAGCTTTGCTGAAAGCGACGGTACGGTAATTAATAATGAAGGTCGCGCCCAACGTTTCTTCCAGGTTTACGATCCGGCTTATTACGACAGCAAAACTGTCATGCTGGAAAGCTGGCGCTGGTTACACTCGCTGCACAGCACCCTGCTGAGCCGTGAAGTGGACTGGACGCAGCTCGACCACGTGATTGACGCCGTTGTGGCGAAAATCCCGGAACTGGCAGGTATCAAAGATGCTGCGCCG
Source organism: Escherichia sp. Marseille-Q3837 (assembly GCF_916618735.1). NCBI lineage: Bacteria > Pseudomonadati > Pseudomonadota > Gammaproteobacteria > Enterobacterales > Enterobacteriaceae > Escherichia > Escherichia sp. Marseille-Q3837. Next base: position 2,428,034 of record NZ_CAKAKC010000001.1, read on the forward strand.
GATGCGACATTCCGCATTCGCGGGCAGAAACTGGCTCGTGAACCGCACCGTTACAGCGGTCGTACCGCCATGCGCGCCAACATCAGCGTTCATGAGCCGCGTCAGCCGCAGGATATTGACACCATGTTCACCTTCTCGATGGAAGGTAACAACCAGCCGACCGCGCACCGTTCGCAAGTGCCGTTTGCCTGGGCGCCGGGCTGGAACTCCCCGCAGGCATGGAACAAGTTCCAGGATGAAGTGGGCGGCAAACTGCGCTTTGGCGATCCGGGTGTGCGTCTGTTTGAAACCAGCGAAAACGGTCTGGATTACTTCACCAGCGTACCGGCTCGCTTCCAGCCGCAGGAAGGGAAATGGCGTATCGCGCCGTACTACCACCTGTTTGGCAGCGATGAACTGTCACAGCGTGCTCCGGTCTTCCAGAGCCGTATGCCGCAGCCGTACATCAAACTTAACCCGGCAGATGCCGCGAAGTTGGGTGTGAACGCGGGTACACGCGTCTCCTTTAGTTACGATGGCAACACGGTCACGTTGCCGGTTGAAATCGCCGAAGGGCTGACGGCAGGGCAGGTGGGCTTGCCGATGGGGATGTCCGGCATTGCTCCAGTGCTGGCTGGCGCGCATCTTGAGGATCTCAAGGAGGCACAACAATGAGTTGGTTATCACCGGAACTGATTGAGATCCTGCTGACCATCCTCAAAGCGGTGGTGATCCTGCTGGTGGTTGTCACCTGCGGGGCATTCATGAGCTTTGGCGAACGTCGCCTGCTGGGTCTGTTCCAGAACCGTTACGGACCTAACCGTGTTGGCTGGGGCGGTTCGCTCCAGCTGGTCGCGGACATGATCAAAATGTTCTTTAAAGAAGACTGGATCCCGAAATTCTCGGATCGCGTCATCTTTACTCTGGCGCCAATGATTGCCTTTACCTCGCTGCTGCTGGCCTTTGCGATTGTGCCAGTCAGTCCGGGTTGGGTGGTTGCCGACCTGAACATCGGGATTTTGTTCTTCCTGATGATGGCCGGTTTGGCGGTTTACGCGGTGCTGTTTGCGGGCTGGTCAAGTAACAACAAATACTCTCTGCTGGGTGCGATGCGTGCTTCTGCACAGACTCTGAGCTACGAAGTGTTCCTTGGGCTTTCCCTGATGGGCGTGGTGGCGCAGGCCGGTTCATTCAACATGACCGACATCGTCAACAGCCAGGCGCATGTGTGGAACGTCATCCCGCAATTCTTTGGTTTTATTACCTTTGCCATCGCGGGCGTGGCGGTGTGTCACCGTCACCCGTTTGACCAGCCGGAAGCCGAGCAGGAACTGGCGGATGGTTACCACATTGAATATTCCGGTATGAAATTCGGTCTGTTCTTCGTGGGTGAATACATCGGGATTGTGACCATCTCAGCACTGATGGTGACGCTGTTTTTCGGTGGCTGGCAAGGCCCGTTGTTACCACCATTCATCTGGTTCGCGCTGAAAACCGCGTTCTTTATGATGATGTTCATTTTGATTCGTGCGTCGTTACCGCGTCCGCGTTATGACCAGGTAATGTCCTTCGGCTGGAAAATCTGCCTGCCGCTGACGCTGATCAACTTGCTGGTAACGGCGGCTGTCATTCTCTGGCAGGCGCAATAAGGGGCACTAAGACCATGACCTTAAAAGAATTGTTAGTAGGTTTCGGCACCCAGGTTCGTAGTATCTGGATGATCGGCCTGCATGCGTTCGCCAAACGCGAAACGCGAATGTACCCGGAAGAGCCGGTCTATCTGCCGCCCCGTTATCGTGGTCGTATCGTTCTGACCCGCGACCCGGACGGCGAAGAGCGTTGCGTAGCCTGTAACCTCTGCGCGGTAGCCTGTCCGGTCGGCTGTATCTCGCTGCAAAAAGCAGAAACCAAAGACGGTCGCTGGTATCCGGAATTTTTCCGCATCAACTTCTCACGCTGCATTTTCTGTGGCCTGTGCGAAGAAGCCTGTCCGACCACGGCGATTCAGTTAACCCCGGATTTCGAAATGGGGGAATACAAGCGCCAGGATCTGGTTTACGAGAAAGAGGATCTGCTGATCTCCGGTCCGGGCAAATACCCGGAATATAACTTCTACCGGATGGCAGGTATGGCAATCGACGGCAAAGATAAGGGCGAAGCAGAAAACGAAGCCAAGCCTATCGACGTCAAGAGCCTGTTACCGTAAGGAGAGGGGCAATGGAGTTCGCTTTTTATATCTGTGGCCTGATAGCCATACTTGCGACCTTGCGAGTGATCACCCATACCAATCCGGTACACGCACTGCTGTACCTGATTATTTCGCTGCTGGCGATTTCCGGGGTGTTCTTCTCACTGGGCGCTTATTTCGCTGGTGCGCTGGAAATTATCGTCTACGCGGGTGCCATTATGGTGCTGTTCGTGTTCGTGGTGATGATGCTCAACCTGGGCGGTTCGGAAATCGAACAGGAACGCCAGTGGCTGAAACCGCAGGTGTGGATTGGTCCGGCAATTTTGTCGGCCATCATGCTGGTGGTGATTGTTTACGCCATTCTCGGTGTTAACGATCAGGGTATCGACGGTACGCCAATCAGTGCTAAAGCAGTGGGTATTACGCTGTTCGGGCCTTACGTACTGGCGGTGGAACTGGCTTCTATGCTGCTGCTGGCTGGTCTGGTTGTGGCCTTCCACGTCGGTCGTGAAGAGCGTGCGGGTGAAGTGCTGAGCAATCGTAAAGACGACAGCGCGAAAAGAAAAACGGAGGAGCGCGCATGATCCCCTTACAACATGGACTGATCCTCGCGGCAATCTTATTCGTTCTTGGCTTAACCGGTCTGGTTATCCGTCGCAATCTGCTGTTTATGCTGATTGGTCTGGAAATCATGATTAACGCCTCCGCGCTGGCCTTTGTGGTCGCCGGTAGCTACTGGGGCCAGACCGACGGTCAGGTGATGTACATTCTCGCCATCAGCCTCGCGGCGGCAGAAGCGAGTATCGGCCTTGCGCTGCTGCTGCAACTTCACCGTCGTCGCCAGAACCTGAACATCGATTCAGTAAGTGAGATGCGCGGATGAACATGCTTGCCTTAACCATTATTTTGCCATTGATTGGCTTCGTCCTGCTGGCGTTCTCCCGTGGACGCTGGTCTGAAAACGTCTCTGCGATCGTTGGCGTTGGCTCTGTGGGCCTGGCGGCGCTGGTGACCGCTTTTATCGGCGTCGATTTCTTCGCTAACGGCGAGCAGGCTTACAGCCAGCCGCTGTGGACGTGGATGTCGGTAGGCGACTTTAACATTGGTTTCAACCTGGTGCTGGACGGCCTGTCGCTGACCATGCTCTCGGTGGTTACCGGTGTGGGTTTCCTGATCCACATGTACGCTTCCTGGTATATGCGCGGTGAAGAGGGATACTCCCGCTTCTTCGCCTACACCAACCTGTTCATCGCCAGCATGGTGGTTCTGGTTCTCGCCGACAACCTGCTGCTGATGTACCTCGGCTGGGAAGGCGTGGGTCTGTGCTCCTATCTGCTGATCGGTTTCTACTACACCGATCCGAAGAATGGCGCAGCGGCAATGAAAGCGTTCGTCGTGACTCGTGTGGGTGACGTGTTCCTCGCTTTCGCGCTGTTCATTCTTTACAACGAACTGGGCACCCTGAACTTCCGCGAAATGGTGGAACTGGCACCAGCGCACTTTGCTGACGGCAATAACATGCTGATGTGGGCGACGCTGATGCTGCTGGGCGGTGCGGTCGGTAAATCTGCGCAGTTGCCGTTGCAGACATGGCTTGCCGACGCGATGGCTGGCCCGACGCCAGTCTCCGCGCTGATCCACGCCGCAACGATGGTAACAGCCGGTGTCTACCTGATCGCCCGTACCCACGGCCTGTTCCTGATGACCCCGGAAGTTCTGCATCTGGTGGGTATCGTGGGTGCGGTTACGCTGCTGCTGGCAGGCTTTGCCGCTCTGGTACAAACTGACATCAAACGTGTTCTCGCTTACTCCACCATGAGCCAGATTGGTTACATGTTCCTCGCGCTTGGCGTACAGGCATGGGATGCGGCGATTTTCCACTTGATGACCCACGCATTCTTTAAAGCGTTGCTGTTCCTGGCATCCGGTTCCGTCATTCTGGCCTGCCATCACGAACAGAACATCTTCAAGATGGGCGGTCTGCGTAAATCTATTCCACTGGTTTATCTCTGCTTCCTGGTGGGCGGCGCGGCACTGTCGGCACTGCCGCTGGTCACTGCGGGCTTCTTCAGTAAGGATGAGATCCTCGCGGGTGCGATGGCGAATGGTCATATCAATCTGATGGTGGCCGGTCTGGTCGGTGCGTTTATGACCTCGCTCTACACCTTCCGGATGATTTTCATCGTCTTCCACGGAAAAGAACAAATTCACGCTCACGCCGTGAAAGGGGTAACTCACAGCCTGCCGCTGATTGTGCTGCTGATCCTTTCCACCTTCGTTGGCGCACTGATTGTACCGCCGCTGCAGGGCGTGCTTCCGCAAACGACGGAACTGGCGCACGGCAGTATGTTGACCCTGGAAATTACCTCTGGCGTGGTTGCGGTCGTCGGCATTCTGCTGGCTGCCTGGCTGTGGCTGGGTAAACGTACTCTGGTGACCTCCATCGCCAACAGTGCGCCGGGTCGCCTGCTGGGAACCTGGTGGTACAACGCCTGGGGCTTTGACTGGCTGTACGACAAAGTGTTCGTCAAGCCGTTCCTGGGTATTGCCTGGTTGCTGAAACGCGATCCGCTGAACTCAATGATGAACATCCCGGCTGTCCTTTCCCGCTTTGCAGGTAAAGGCCTGCTGTTAAGCGAGAACGGCTACCTACGCTGGTATGTGGCATCCATGAGCATCGGTGCGGTCGTGGTGCTGGCACTGTTGATGGTACTGCGTTGAGTTGTTGGCTGAGTGAATATACCCGGCGTTGCGCCGGGTCTGTGAACTAAGAATAAATTTTAGGTAACTGTTCCTGAAGTACAGGCGTCATCGGCGAAGTCAGACCGGATACCGCCAGCGCACAGCAACCGGAGCGTACTTAAGTACGTGAGGATTGCGAGCACTGCCGGGATTCGGGCTGGCGAGTGAGATAGCCTGAGCAGGAGTAAATATAAGGGACATACTTAGCTATGTTATTACCCTGGTTAATACTAATCCCCTTTATCGGCGGCTTCCTGTGCTGGCAGACCGAACGCTTTGGCGTCAAGGTGCCGCGCTGGATCGCGCTGATCACCATGGGATTGACGCTGGCGCTGTCGCTGCAACTGTGGTTGCAGGGCGGTTATTCACTGACGCAATCCGCCGGAATTCCGCAGTGGCAGTCTGAATTCGACATGCCGTGGATCCCGCGTTTTGGAATCTCTATCCATCTCGCCATTGATGGTCTGTCGCTGCTGATGGTCGTGCTGACCGGTTTGCTCGGCGTGCTGGCCGTACTCTGTTCGTGGAACGAGATCGAAAAATATCAGGGCTTCTTCCACCTCAACCTGATGTGGATCCTGGGCGGCGTTATCGGCGTGTTCCTTGCCATCGACATGTTCCTGTTCTTCTTCTTCTGGGAAATGATGCTGGTGCCGATGTACTTCCTGATCGCACTGTGGGGGCATAAAGCCTCTGACGGTAAAACGCGTATCACGGCGGCAACCAAGTTCTTCATTTACACCCAGGCGAGTGGTCTGGTGATGTTGATCGCCATCCTGGCGCTGGTTTTTGTTCACTACAATGCGACTGGCGTCTGGACCTTCAACTATGAAGAGCTGCTGAATACGCCGATGTCCAGTGGTGTGGAATATCTGTTGATGCTGGGCTTCTTCATCGCCTTTGCGGTGAAAATGCCGGTGGTTCCGCTGCATGGCTGGCTACCGGATGCGCACTCCCAGGCACCGACCGCCGGTTCCGTTGACCTCGCGGGGATCTTGCTGAAAACCGCTGCTTACGGTCTGCTGCGTTTCTCCCTGCCGCTGTTCCCGAACGCGTCGGCAGAGTTTGCGCCAATCGCTATGTGGCTGGGTGTTATCGGCATTTTCTACGGTGCGTGGATGGCCTTCGCTCAGACCGATATCAAACGTCTGATCGCCTACACCTCGGTTTCCCACATGGGCTTCGTGCTGATTGCTATCTACACCGGCAGCCAGTTGGCCTACCAGGGCGCGGTAATTCAGATGATTGCGCACGGCTTGTCGGCGGCGGGTCTGTTTATTCTCTGCGGTCAGCTCTATGAACGTATCCATACCCGCGACATGCGCATGATGGGCGGTCTGTGGAGCAAGATGAAATGGCTGCCAGCACTGTCGCTGTTCTTTGCGGTGGCAACGCTTGGGATGCCAGGCACCGGTAACTTCGTCGGCGAATTTATGATTCTGTTCGGCAGCTTCCAGGTTGTGCCGGTGATTACCGTTATCTCTACCTTTGGGCTGGTCTTTGCATCTGTTTATTCGCTGGCGATGTTGCATCGCGCTTACTTCGGTAAAGCGAAAAGCCAGATTGCCAGCCAGGAACTGCCAGGGATGTCGCTGCGTGAGCTGTTTATGATCCTGTTGCTGGTGGTGCTGCTGGTACTGCTGGGCTTCTATCCGCAGCCGATTCTGGATACCTCGCACTCCGCGATTGGCAATATCCAGCAGTGGTTTGTTAATTCCGTTACTACTACAAGGCCGTAAATCGCCATGACAATAACTCCACAAAACCTGATCGCACTGCTACCGTTGCTGATCGTCGGCTTGACGGTGGTGGTTGTGATGCTCTCCATTGCGTGGCGACGCAATCATTTCCTCAACGCTACGCTCTCGGTTATTGGGCTTAACGCGGCGCTGGTTTCGCTCTGGTTTGTCGGCCAGGCGGGCGCTATGGACGTTACGCCGCTGATGCGCGTTGATGGTTTCGCCATGCTTTACACCGGGCTGGTCCTGCTGGCGAGCCTCGCCACCTGTACTTTCGCCTACCCGTGGCTTGAAGGCTATAACGACAACAAGGACGAGTTCTACCTGTTGGTGTTAATTGCCGCGCTGGGCGGGATCCTGCTGGCGAATGCCAACCATCTGGCGTCTCTGTTCCTCGGTATTGAACTGATCTCTTTGCCGCTGTTTGGCCTGGTCGGTTACGCTTTCCGTCAGAAACGTTCGCTGGAAGCCAGTATCAAATACACCATCCTTTCTGCCGCAGCATCTTCTTTCCTGCTGTTCGGTATGGCGCTGGTGTATGCACAGTCTGGTGACCTGTCGTTTGTCGCGCTGGGTAAAAACCTCGGCGACGGTATGCTCAACGAGCCGCTGTTGCTGGCAGGTTTTGGCCTGATGATTGTCGGCCTCGGCTTCAAACTCTCTCTGGTTCCGTTCCACCTGTGGACGCCAGACGTATACCAGGGCGCGCCTGCGCCGGTTTCCACTTTCCTGGCGACGGCGAGTAAAATCGCTATCTTCGGTGTGGTGATGCGTCTGTTCCTTTACGCACCGGTGGGTGACAGCGAAGCGATTCGCGTGGTGCTGGCGATTATCGCCTTTGCCTCCATCATCTTCGGTAACCTGATGGCGCTGAGCCAGACCAACATCAAACGTCTGCTCGGTTACTCGTCTATCTCTCACCTCGGCTATCTGCTGGTGGCGCTGATTGCGCTGCAAACCGGCGAGATGTCGATGGAAGCGGTAGGGGTTTACCTGGCCGGTTATCTGTTCAGCAGCCTCGGTGCGTTCGGTGTGGTCAGCCTGATGTCCAGCCCGTACCGTGGCCCGGATGCTGATTCCCTGTTCTCTTACCGTGGTCTGTTCTGGCATCGCCCGATACTCGCGGCAGTGATGACGGTGATGATGCTGTCGCTGGCAGGTATTCCGATGACGCTGGGCTTTATCGGTAAGTTCTATGTGCTGGCTGTCGGTGTCCAGGCACACCTGTGGTGGCTGGTGGGCGCCGTGGTTGTCGGTTCGGCAATCGGCCTCTACTACTACCTGCGCGTGGCGGTGAGCCTGTACCTTCATGGTTCAGAACAGCCAAACCGTGATGCGCCGTCAGACTGGCAGTACACAGCAGGTGGTATCGTGGTGCTGATCTCTGCCCTGCTGGTTCTGGTGCTGGGTGTATGGCCGCAACCGCTGATTAGCATTGTGCGTTTGGCAATGCCGATGATGTGAGTCGTCAGTCAGTAAGCTGAGAAAGCCGCCGACATGTTCGGCGGTTTTTTTATGGTGCCCTGACACCATCACCCAACAATAACCGTCAGCGCATGATTCCCTTGCCGCAGCATACGTCGATACGCACTAATCAGTTTTTCCATATCAAGCATGATCGAAGCAAAGAGTTGCCCCTCTAACTCCTCTGAAAAGGTCACTCCCGGATAAATATCCATTTCATTGAGTCGCTTAATGGAAAACTGTTTACGCAGTTCATTTCGGTCGAGTGCCTCGAGACGGTCAATAGTGGCGGCTAACTCCTGATTCCAGGTCAATCCCAGGAAACCATCGATGCCATCTTCGAGACTATGTTCACCGAGCACCGCACGACTTAGCGGATCATTCTTCGCTGGATCAAAAGCAGAGGTGCCCGTCAGGCCAAAATGTAAAAAGTCCCAGCGTTTATCAATATCCAGTCGCCTTGAGCCTGAAATCGTTTCATGAATATCGTCCATTAAAGATTTCTCATTAGACTCAATCAACTTGTTGGCCTTTTCTGAGTTAATTTCCGCAAAATACGCAATCATTCCCATCTTATTTCTCCCGTCAGATTTCCTTTTGCGCATCTTAAAACAGACGGGGAAAAATAAAATATACAAGCTGTTTTTTCTGGAGCCGCCTCGAGAAAATTTTATTATTTACTGTTGTACAACAAGGTTGTAACACCATCCACCTCCTGCGCCATTTTCTGATAGTTCAGTCTGTCTGCGGTATCACCGGGCAGGTGATATTGTTTATTACGATAAAAAGCGGTGTCTGTAATCATGACGGCGGGGATATCTTGCTGCCAGTAATTAAGATGGTCAGAGAAATCGATACCGGGAATAAAACCAGGACATAGGCGAGTCTGTTATTTATCACTATTAATGATAAATATCATGCTCAAATATATTGTTGGCTTGATAGATTTATATAAAAGTAGCCTGAGTCATTGGCTGATGAAACAGGGCGATTTTGCCCTGTTATCAATTAATTAAAGATTATACGTGAAACACCGCGAAATCGCTCGCCAGTTCTGTTGCCGGGAAAATTGCCCGGCACTCGCGTAATAAATGCTGACAGCCTTTATCATCATAGCGTGAGCTGACGTGAGTAATGATCAATTTGCCGACACCCGCCTTACGAGCCAGAGTCGCCGCCTGACGGCTTGAACTGTGCCCACGACTGTTGGCTTTGGCTTCCATCTCCATATCCAGCGTCGTTTCGTGAACCATTATGTCGACACCTTTAGCAAGATCGATTGCGGCATCGCAAGGGCCGGTATCACCGAAAATGGCGATTGATTTACCCGGTGTAGGCGCGGATAAGTAATCAGCGCCGTTAATCTGCCGACCGTCTTCCAGCGTGACTGTTTTGCCTTTTTTCAAATCCTGGAACAGCGGACCCGGTTGTACGCCGGCATCTTTTAACGCCTGGGCATTCAGCGCGCCTGGTTTATCATGTTCTTCAATACGATAGCCGTAACACTCCAGTGGATGCTCCATTGGATATGCCGTTACCTTGCGCAGTCCATCATCAACTATTTCTCCAGCCGTAATTTCAACAATTTCCAGCGGATAATCCGTCCACGAGCCGCTAATGCGTAACGCTGTCTCAACAAATTCACGGATACCTTTCGGACCATAAATTGTTAATGGTTGCACAATGCCTGACATGGAACGACTGCATAGCAATCCGGGCAAGCCAAAAAGGTGATCGCCATGAAGATGGCTTATAAAAATCCTGTCCAGTTTTCCTGGGTTAAATGCCGTGTGCAACATCTGGTGTTGTGTACCTTCACCACAATCAAATAACCAAAGCCCGGCTTGCGTCGGATGTTGCAGATTAAGCAATATTGCCGTGACATTACGTGTCCGGGTCGGAACACCTGCCGAAGTGCCTAAAAAAATTAATTCCATGAGTTCATCACGCTGCTGAAAATATTCCGGCTAGTATAAAGCAAACAGCACAAAGGAGCCTTCCATGATCGACTGGCAAGATCTGCATCATTCTGATTTATCCGTTTCTCAGCTTTATGCCTTATTACAACTGCGTTGTGCGGTATTTGTAGTGGAACAAAACTGTCCTTACCAGGATATCGATGGCGACGATCTGGTGGGAGAAAATCGCCACATTCTCGGTTGGCATAACGGGACACTGGTGGCGTATGCGAGGATTCTGAAAAGTGACGACGAACTGCAACCCGTTGTGATTGGTCGGGTGATTGTCAGCGAAGCCTTACGCGGCGAAAAAATTGGTCAGCAATTGATGAGTAAGGCGCTGGAATTGTGTACTCGCCACTGGCCGGAGAAGCCGATTTATCTGGGGGCGCAGGCGCATTTACAAAACTTTTATGGGCAATTTGGTTTCATCCCTGTGACCGATATTTATGAGGAAGATGGTATTCCGCATATCGGGATGGCGCGCGAGGTTATTCAGGCGTAATCGATAACCGTTGTCTATAGTTAGTGGCAGGTTTTACGCAAATGGAGAACGAGAATGTCTAATCAGTTTGGTGATACACGTATCGATGACGACCTGACGTTGCTGAGTGAAACACTTGACGAGGTACTACGTTCCTCTGGCGATCCCGCCGATCAAAAATATGTTGAACTAAAGGCGCGTGCAGAAAAGGCGCTGGATGATGTGAAAAAAAGGGTAAGCCAGGCTTCTGACAGTTATTACTATCGGGCGAAGCAGGCAGTTTATCGCGCCGATGACTACGTCCATGAAAAACCCTGGCAGGGAATTGGCGTTGGCGCGGCTGTTGGACTGGTATTAGGACTATTGCTGGCACGCCGTTAAAACCTCCCTACACTGGGGTACTGCATTTTTTCTGTAGTACCCCGTATAATGTGAGGCTTTTAACAGGGAGAGGTCCGCGTGCAATCACTTACTACGGCGCTGGGAAATCTACTGCGCCATTTGTCGCAAGAGATTCCGGCGACACCCGGCATTCGGGTTTTCGACATTCCTTTCCCTCTCAATGACGCTTTTGATGCCTTAAGCTGGCTGGCCAGTCAGCAAACGTATCCGCAATTTTACTGGCAACAACGTAATGGCGATGAAGAAGCTGCCGTGCTGGGCGCAATCATCCGCTTTACGTCGTTGGGGCAGGCGCAACGTTTTCTTCGTCAGTATCCGGAACACACCGACTTACGCATCTGGGGATTGAATGCGTTTGACCCGTCGCAGGGTAATCTACTTTTACCACGTCTGGAATGGCGACGCTGTGGCGGTAAAGCCACGCTACGGCTGACGCTATTCAGTGAAAATTCCCTTCAGCACGATGCAGTTAAGGCAAAAGAATTTATCGCCACACTGGCGAATATTAAACCTTTGCCCGCGTTACGTTTAACCACCACGAAAGAACAACACTGGCCGGACAAAACTGGCTGGACGCGATTAATCGAACTGGCAACGAAAACCATCGCCGAAGGTGAACTCGACAAAGTGGTTCTTGCCCGGGCGACTGACCTGCATTTCGCAAGTCCGGTCAATGCAGCGGCGATGATGGCTGCCAGCCGGCGGCTCAATCTGAACTGCTATCATTTTTACATGGCCTTTGATGGCGAAAATGCTTTTCTTGGCTCAACGCCTGAGCGGCTATGGCGGCGGCGAGACAAAGCTCTGCGTACCGAAGCCCTGGCGGGAACGGTAGCAAATCATTCTGATGATAAGCAGGCGCAACAGTTGGGTGAGTGGCTGATGGCGGATGATAAAAACCAGCGCGAGAACATGCTGGTGGTGGAAGATATCTGCCAACGATTGCAGGCCGATACCCAGACGCTGGATGTGTTACCGCCGCAGGTACTGCGCCTGCGTAAAGTGCAGCATCTGCGCCGCTGTATCTGGACTTCACTCAACAAAGCGGATGATGTGATCTGTTTACATCAGTTGCAGCCAACGGCAGCCGTTGCTGGCTTACCGCGCGATCTGGCGCGGCAGTTCATCGCCCGGCACGAACCGTTCACCCGTGAATGGTATGCCGGTTCTGCGGGTTATCTCTCATTACAACAAAGCGAATTCTGCGTTTCCCTGCGCTCGGCGAAAATCAGTGACAATGTGGTGCGATTATATGCCGGAGCAGGCATTGTCCGAGGCTCAGACCCCGAGCAGGAGTGGCAGGAAATCGACAACAAAGCGGCAGGGTTGCGAACATTATTACAAATGGAATAGTAATGAGTCGCATCATTACCGATTCATATCAATAATCTATTTTTGTAGCTCCTTATACTTAGCCGCAATATTGATACCGGACAAACTCATGTCAGTAAGCGCATTTAACCGACGCTGGGCGGCGGTCATTCTGGAAGCATTAACGCGTCATGGCGTCAGACACGTCTGCATTGCCCCTGGCTCTCGTTCTACGCCGTTAACGTTAGCGGCGGCGGAAAATTCTGCATTCATCCACCACACCCATTTTGATGAGCGTGGGCTGGGGCATCTGGCACTGGGGCTGGCGAAGGTCAGCAAACAGCCGGTGGCGGTGATAGTAACTTCCGGCACGGCGGTGGCAAATCTCTATCCGGCACTGATTGAAGCGGGGTTAACCGGAGAAAAACTGATCCTGTTAACCGCCGATCGTCCGCCGGAACTGATCGACTGCGGCGCGAATCAGGCGATTCGCCAGCCGGGAATGTTCGCCTCTCACCCCATGCATAGCATTTCACTACCGCGTCCGACCCAGGATATTCCCGCTCGCTGGCTGGTATCTACCATCGACCATGTTCTCGGTACTTTGCATACTGGCGGAGTCCATATCAACTGCCCGTTTGCTGAACCGTTGTATGGCGAGATGGACGACACCGGGCTTAGCTGGCAACAACGTCTGGGCGACTGGTGGCAGGACGATAAACCGTGGCTGCGTGAAGCGCCTCGTCTGGAAAGTGAAAAACAGCGCGACTGGTTCTTCTGGCGGCAAAAGCGCGGTGTGGTCGTTGCGGGTCGCATGAGTGCGGAAGAGGGCAAAAAAGTCGCCCTGTGGGCGCAAACTCTTGGCTGGCCGCTGATTGGCGACGTGCTGTCGCAAACCGGGCAGCCGCTGCCGTGTGCCGATCTCTGGTTAGGCAATGCCAAAGCGATCAGCGAGTTACAGCAGGCGCAGATTGTGGTGCAACTGGGGAGCAGCCTGACCGGCAAACGGTTACTGCAATGGCAGGCAAGTTGTGAGCCGGAAGAGTACTGGATTGTTGATAATATCGAAGGGCGACTCGACCCGGCGCACCATCGTGGACGTCGGCTGATTGCTAATATCGCCGACTGGCTGGAACTGCATCCGGCAGAAAAACGCCAGCCCTGGTGCGTTGAAATCCCGCGTCTGGCTGAACAGGCAATGCAGGCGGTTGTGGCGCGCCGAGATGCATTTGGTGAAGCGCAACTGGCGCACCGCATCAGCGACTATCTGCCGGAACAGGGGCAACTGTTTGTCGGTAACAGCCTGGTGGTGCGTCTGATTGATGCGCTCTCGCAACTTCCGGCAGGTTATCCGGTTTACAGCAACCGTGGAGCCAGCGGTATTGACGGACTGCTCTCTACCGCCGCAGGTGTTCAGCGGGCGAGCGGTAAACCCACGCTGGCGATTGTTGGCGATCTTTCCGCACTTTACGACCTGAACGCACTGGCGTTACTGCGTCAGGTTTCCGCGCCGCTGGTATTAATTGTGGTAAACAACAACGGCGGGCAAATTTTCTCGCTGCTACCAACGCCGACAAGCGAGCGCGAGCGTTTCTATCTGATGCCGCAAAACGTCCATTTTGATCATGCTGCCGCGATGTTTGAGCTGAAATATCATCGCCCGCAAAACTGGCAGGAACTTGAAGCGGCGCTTGCCGACGCCTGGCGCACCCCGACCACCACCGTGATTGAGATGGTGGTTAACGACACCGATGGCGCACAGACCCTCCAGCAATTGCTGGCGCAGGTAAGCCATTTATGATCCTGCACGCGAAGGAAAAACACGGCAAGCCAGGTTTACCCTGGCTGGTTTTTCTGCACGGTTTTTCCGGTGATTGCCACGAATGGCAGGAAGTCGGCGAAGCGTTTGCCGACTACTCGCGGTTGTATGTTGATCTCCCAGGTCACGGCGGTTCGGCGGAAATTAGCGTCGATGGTTTTGATGATCTCACCGACTTACTGCGTAAAACCCTTGTTAGTTACAACATACTTAACTGCTGGCTGGTGGGGTACTCGCTCGGTGGACGCGTGGCGATGATGGCAGCTTGTCAGGGGATATCGGGGCTTGATGGGGTTATTGTCGAGGGCGGGCATCCTGGGCTGCAAAGTGCTGAACAACGCGCGGAACGTCAGCGTTCCGATCACCGTTGGGCGCAGCGTTTTCGCACAGAACCATTAACGGCAGTATTTGCCGACTGGTATCAACAACCAGTTTTTGCCTCGCTTAACGACGAGCAGCGCCGGGAACTGGTGACGCTGCGTAGCAACAATAATGGCGCAACCCTTGCCGCCATGCTGGAAGCAACCTCATTGTCCGTCCAGCCTGATTTACGTGCTAACCTTAGCGCCCGCACATTTGCGTTTTATTATTTATGTGGTGAACGTGACAGCAAATTCCGCGCTCTGGCGGCGGAACTGGCTGCTGACTGCCATGTCATTCCTCGCGCCGGACATAACGCGCACCGGGAAAATCCCGCTGGCGTAATCGCAAGTCTGGCGCAGATCTTGCGTTTCTGACTAAAGGACACAATATGATTTATCCTGATGAAGCAATGCTTTACGCACCGGTTGAATGGCACGACTGTTCCGAAGGTTTCGAGGACATTCGTTATGAAAAATCCGCCGACGGTATCGCAAAAATCACCATTAATCGTCCGCAGGTGCGCAATGCCTTCCGTCCTCTGACGGTAAAAGAGATGATCCAGGCGCTGGCGGATGCGCGTTATGACGATAACATCGGCGTGATCATTCTGACTGGCGCAGGCGATAAAGCGTTCTGCTCCGGCGGTGACCAGAAAGTGCGTGGCGATTACGGTGGCTATAAAGATGACTCCGGCGTACATCACCTGAACGTGCTGGACTTCCAGCGCCAGATCCGTACCTGTCCAAAACCGGTTGTCGCGATGGTGGCTGGCTACTCCATCGGCGGCGGTCACGTTCTGCACATGATGTGCGATCTGACCATTGCGGCAGAAAACGCCATCTTCGGTCAGACTGGGCCGAAAGTCGGTTCCTTCGACGGCGGCTGGGGCGCTTCCTATATGGCGCGTATTGTCGGGCAGAAAAAAGCGCGTGAAATCTGGTTCCTGTGCCGTCAGTATGACGCGAAACAGGCGCTGGATATGGGGCTGGTTAACACCGTTGTGCCACTGGCGGATCTGGAAAAAGAAACCGTCCGCTGGTGCCGCGAAATGCTGCAAAACAGCCCGATGGCGCTGCGCTGCCTGAAAGCTGCGCTGAACGCCGACTGCGACGGTCAGGCAGGGCTGCAAGAGCTGGCGGGTAACGCCACCATGCTGTTCTACATGACGGAAGAAGGTCAGGAAGGTCGTAATGCTTTCAACCAGAAACGTCAGCCTGATTTCAGCAAATTTAAACGGAATCCGTAATGCGTAGCGCGCAGGTATACCGCTGGCAGATCCCCATGGACGCGGGGGTGGTTCTGCGCGACAGGCG
Source organism: Escherichia sp. Marseille-Q3837 (assembly GCF_916618735.1). NCBI lineage: Bacteria > Pseudomonadati > Pseudomonadota > Gammaproteobacteria > Enterobacterales > Enterobacteriaceae > Escherichia > Escherichia sp. Marseille-Q3837. Next base: position 2,443,796 of record NZ_CAKAKC010000001.1, read on the forward strand.
GTTAAAAACCCGCGACGGGCTGTACGTTTGCCTGCTCGATGGCGGGCGCGAAGGGTGGGGAGAGATCTCCCCACTGCCGGGCTTCAGTCAGGAAACCTGGGAAGAGGCGCAAAGCGTGCTGCTTGCCTGGGTAAATGACTGGCTGGCAGGCGATTGCGAATTACCGCAAATGCCTTCCGTCGCCTTTGGCGTGAGCTGCGCGCTGGCAGAGCTTACTGATACGTTGCCGCAAGCAGCCAATTACCGTGCGGCACCGCTGTGTAACGGTGATCCGGACGATCTGATCCTCAAACTTGCCGATATGCCTGGCGAGAAAGTGGCGAAGGTCAAAGTGGGATTGTACGAAGCCGTGCGCGATGGCATGGTAGTGAATCTGTTGCTGGAAGCGGTTCCGGATCTGCATTTGCGTCTTGACGCGAATCGCGCCTGGACGCCGCTGAAGAGCCAGCAGTTTGCCAAATATGTCAATCCGGATTATCGCGACCGCATCGCTTTTCTCGAAGAACCGTGCAAAACACGCGATGATTCCCGCGCCTTTGCCCGTGAAACTGGCATTGCCATTGCCTGGGATGAAAGCCTGCGCGAGCCGGATTTTGCCTTTGTGGCGGAAGAGGGCGTGCGCGCGGTGGTGATCAAACCTACGCTCACGGGCAGCCTGGAGAAAGTACGCGAGCAGGTGCAGGCGGCGCACGCGCTGGGGCTGACGGCGGTGATCAGTTCTTCCATCGAGTCGAGCTTAGGCTTAACGCAACTGGCGCGGATTGCGGCCTGGTTAACGCCAGACACCATTCCGGGTCTGGACACGCTGGATCTGATGCAGGCGCAGCAGGTTCGTCGCTGGCCAGACAGCCCACTGCCGTTAGTGGACATTGATGCACTGGAGCGGCTGCTATGATCTTCTCTGACTGGCCGTGGCGTCACTGGCGGCAGGTGCGGGGAGATGCCATCGCCTTGCGTCTCAATGACGAGCAACTCAACTGGCGCGAGCTTTGCGCTCGCGTCGATGAATTAGCGTCGGGCTTTGCGGCGCAGGGCGTGGTTGAGGGCAGCGGCGTGATGCTGCGGGCGTGGAATACACCGCAAACGCTGCTGGCCTGGCTGGCGTTGCTGCAATGCGGTGCGCGGGTGCTTCCCGTCAACCCACAGCTTCCGCAGCCGTTGCTTGAGGAGTTGCTGCCCAATCTTACTCTGCAATTTGCGCTGGTGCCGGAAGGGGAAAACACCGTTTGGGCGTTAACGTCGCTGCAAATTCAGTCGAGGGAGGGCACACATGCTGCCCTCTGGCAGCCGACACGTCTTTGTTCGATGACATTAACCTCCGGTTCCACCGGCTTGCCGAAAGCCGCCGTCCATACCTGTCAGGCGCATCTTGCCAGTGCGCAAGGGGTGTTATCGCTGATTCCGTTTGGCGAGCACGATGACTGGCTGCTCTCTTTACCGCTATTTCACGTTTCCGGGCAGGGAATTATGTGGCGCTGGTTGTATGCTGGCGCGCGGATGACGGTGCGTGATAAACAGCCATTGGAGCAAATGCTGGCAGGCTGTACGCACGCTTCGCTGGTGCCGACGCAGCTCTGGCGTTTGCTGGTTAACCGTAGTTCAGTTTCCCTGAAAGCGGTGTTACTTGGCGGCGCGGCTATCCCGATCGAGTTGACGGAACAGGCGCGCGAGCAGGGTATTCGTTGCTTTTGCGGCTATGGTCTGACCGAGTTTGCCTCCACGGTGTGTGCGAAAGAAGCCGACGGTCTGGCAGACGTCGGTTCGCCGTTGCCCGGTCGGGAAGTGAAAGTTGTTAACGATGAGGTATGGTTGCGCGCTGCCAGTATGGCAGAAGGTTACTGGCGTAACGGGCAACTGGTGTCGCTGCTCAATGATGAAGGCTGGTACGCTACGCGCGATCGCGGCGAGATGCATAACGGTAAACTGACCATTGTCGGGCGCTTGGATAATCTGTTCTTTAGCGGTGGCGAAGGTATTCAGCCGGAAGAGGTGGAGCGGGTTATTGCTGCACATCCTGCGGTTTTGCAAGTGTTTATCGTCCCCGTTGCAGACAAGGAGTTTGGTCATCGCCCGGTAGCTGTGGTGGAGTATGACCAGGACAGCGTGGATCTTAGCGAATGGGTGAAAGTTAAGCTGGCCCGTTTTCAGCAACCGGTGCGTTGGCTGACGTTGCCATCAGAACTGAAAAACGGCGGCATTAAAATTTCACGCCAGGCGTTGAAAGAGTGGGTTCAACGCCAGCAGTAATGGAACATCCGTTTCACTTCTCATTTTTGCCATTCCATTGCCGTTGATAAAGAGTTTATCTGTTAATCTGTAACTTAATGTGAAAACTCTTAGTTAACAGGATAATGCAATGGAATGGCTGGTCAAAAAATCGTGCTGCAATAAACAAGATAAGAGACATGTACTTATGCTCTGCGATGCTGGCGGCGCGATAAAAATGATCGCTGAAGTGAAGAGTGAGTTCGCCGTGAAAGTGGGGGATTTACTCTCGCCTTTGCAGAATGCGCTTTACTGTATTAATCGTGAAAAGTTGCACACGGTGAAAGTCCTCTCGGCAAGCAGTTACAGCCCCGATGAGTGGGAACGGCAGTGTAAATCGGCTGGGAGAATTCAGTAACGTTGTTTTGTCGTGGGCAGGAAAATCAGCATTAATCCGCTCGCAATACAGGTTACGCCCAGCAGCGCTTTCAGTGAAAAAGTCCCTTCCCAACCAGGAAGCACCATTGAAGCTATCCATACCAGTACATAACTCATACTCAGTAAGGCATAGGCTTTGCTGAGTGCCAGTTGATGTAACGCTTTATACCAGCAAAAAACTGAGATCAGATAACCAAGCAATCCGACCAGCAGAATCTGAGCACCGGTATCAAAAGCAAAAAACGCCGCGATAAAATCCCGCCACCGCGTCATCGATGGCAGATGACTTGCCGCATAACCCAGACTTAATTGTGCTGCAGAAGCAATCATGACGCTGAACAATCCCCACATCAGCCCCATTACACCGTACTCCCCAGGATCACAATGCCGCCAATAATGAATGCTACCCCGCACCAGTGACGCAGCGATACCGGCTCGTGCCACAGTTTTACTGCCGCCAGCGTCACCCAGACAAAATTCAGACTCAACATCGGGTAGGCAATGCCTACCGGAACGCTCTGCAAGACCAGTAGCCAGAGCACCATCGCAAGGCCAAGACAAGCCAGCGCCAGTCCCAGCCACAGTACGATATGTTTGCGCCGCTTTTTTATTGCCACAAAGCCGGTTGCCTGTTTCTGACACAACTGCCCGGCTACGCTAAGCAGACTGGCAAAGACTAAAATCATCCAGATCATTTGGGACGATACTGAATGAGCACCAGACGTCCCTGATGATCGATGGCATCAGCGGGCGGAATGGCGAGACTGTTGATGTCTTCATCGCGGTCAACCGAAAGCACGAGTGTAATCATCCCCTCCTGACGATGTTGATTAAGCCAGTTTGCGAACTCATCACCGCTGACAAATCTCCCTTGCGCATCCGGATAATTAAGGCCGTATTTCAATTCACCCGTCTGGCGATACATGATGATGTCATCGCGTTGCAGGCTCCATGCCAGACCAGCGGCAACGCCGACGCTGTCGGTAAGAATATAGCGGCTTGGCTGCAGTGATTCTTGTGTCATCTCGACAAAAAATTGCGGATGTTTTCCTTCCATAACTCTGTCAGGAATTGAAAATCCTACCAGCAACGCCATCCCCAGCGGGCAAAGCGCGGCATAAGGCCAGGTTTTATCCACGTTTGTTAAGGTATACCAGCCGAAAAATGCCCATAGCGAAAAAATCGACCATGCACAGAAGACTTTATAGCTCTCGAAGGTTTGCCACACTGGAGTGTTCATTGCTCCCCAGGGGGAGACTACAAACGTGGCAATAATGCCAGTGACACCAAAAGCGATGTTAATCCAGCCATTCATCCGCAACGCCAGAGGATTATTTTTTGCTGCCAGCAAAGCGTAATGCGCCATCAGCATTGCCAGAGGTGCAAAGCAGGAAAGAATATAGGTAGGTAATTTGCCTTTCGCGACGGAGAAAAACAGCAGCGGCATCACCGTCCAGCTCAACAAATAGACGGTTGCGGAATGCTTGCGGTTTTTCCAGCCTGTGTACAGTGCACCGGGGAGTAACCCCAGCCACGGCAGGCTACCGGCAATAATGACCGGCAAGTAGTACCAGAACGGAGCTTTATGCTGGGCATCATCCATCGCAAAGCGTTGAATATGCTCAACCCAGAAAAAATAATGCCAGAAGTCAGACTCCCGCTGCGCTATCGCCAGTCCCCAGGGGAGAACCGTCAGTACGCAACTGATAACCGCCAGCCAGCCGTAAATAAAGAGATCTTTCCAGCGTTTTTGCGTCGCTACCCACGGCAGCACGCTTAATACCGGGACGGCGAGGGCGAGAAAACCTTTAGTCATCACCCCCATGCCGCAGGTGATCCCCAGCAGTAAAAATCCCACGCTTTTGCCTTTCCACGTCTGTGCCTGCATTGCCAGCCAGAAGCTGCACATTCCCGCCACCAGCCAGAATGCAATAAACGGATCGAGCACGGCATAAGTGCCGATGGCATAGACAATAAACAATGAGAGATAAATCACTGCGGCGAGTAGTGCCAGACGTTTATCGCGCCATAAGCGCAGTGTAAACCAGGCCACCAGCGCGGCGGTTAACAGGGTCGCAAAGATAACGCCTGCCCGCACACCAACATTATTCGCACCAAATAGCCATTGCCCAATGCTGTTAATCCAGTATCCGGCAATGGGTTTTTCAAAATAACGTAGCCCTAACAGATGGGGCACAATCCAGTCTCCGGATGCCAGCATTTCCCGACTGATTTCCGCATAACGTGTTTCATCAGGTTGCCAGAGCAGACGATAATTAATCGGCAAGAGATAATAGGCGGTGATAAACGCAAAGAATGCTGCGTAATAGCGAACGGATTTCATGGAAGCATTCCCGCAGCTTGTTGGCAACCCAGCCAGCCTTCACGTCCGGCAATACTTCCGCGAACAACTTGTCCGAGCGGCAACGTTTCTGATAACAGTTCGCTTAAAGGGCAAAATGTCACGCCTTCCTGGGCAGCACGTTTCAGGAGATCCACAAAATTATGCTGATAAGCGCAGCCTTCAACTTCTGCATGAATGGTATAAACCGGCGTGCCTTTATCTCGCAGGATGCGGTTGAGTAGCCAGCCGTTAAAATCTTCCGCTTTCACATCCCGACCAATCACTTCATCCCAGGTGGGTAAGGTCACCGGAATTTGCGTAGTACCGGGTTTTCCTGATTCGAGCAATGGACGAAACGGCATCGCCCCACGACAATCGCTGTTGTAGCGCAAATGGAACGCTTCTTTTGCTTCGATCACCTGCTGGTCGGCACGCCAGCCCGCAGCGGCAGAACAGGTTACCGGTTGGCCGATAATCTCTTCAAGGGTGCGAAGACCACGTGCAATATCGTCGACCATTGTTTGGCGATCCCAGTTACCGCTCTGGGCTTGCCAGGCATGGTGATCCCAGGCGTGCAGGCCGACTTCGTGGTATTTAGCCGCTTCGCGAATGATATCGGCGTTGGCATAACCAATCTCTTTACCTGGCCATGCCGTACCGGCCAGTAAAATATCCCAGCCATAAAGCGATGCCGCGTTTGAGCGCAGCATTTTCCACAAAAACTGTGGTTTCACTAGTCGCCAGAGATGGCGACCCATATTGTCCGGGCCGACGCTGAAAAAAATGCTGGCCTGAATATTATGCTTACTCAAGATTTCCAGAAGGCGCGGCACGCCTTCACGGGTGCCACGAAAGGTATCGACATCAATGCGTAAGCCCACTTTGGTCATGATCATTTTTCCGTAAGATCGACAGTGCGCAGGAAGAAATCCAGTGTTTCGTCGATGGTTTCCTGCATATCAATTTTCGGTTCCCAGCCCAGGCAGCGGTGGGCATTGCGGATGCTCGGTTTACGATGCTCTACGTCCTGATATCCTTTGCCGTAGTAGCTGCTACTTTCGACAACCCGAAAGCCCGCAAACGGTGGGAAGTGATGGCGCAGTGGATGTTTTTCGAAGCTCGCCAGCAGCATCTCGCCCAGTTCCTCAATGCTCGCTTCGTTATCAGGATTGCCAATGTTGATAATTTCGCCGTCGCAGCGATTTCCCGCATTTTCGATAATGCGGTATAACGCTTCAATGCCATCCCGAATATCAGTAAAGCAGCGTTTTTGTTTTCCGCCATCAATCAGCTTAATCGGTGAACCTTCCACCAGGTTGAGAATGAGTTGCGTAATAGCGCGCGAACTGCCAATTCGCGCCGCATTCAGGTTATCCAGCCTTGGCCCCATCCAGTTAAACGGACGGAAGAGGGTGAACTGTAAACCTCCTTTTTCGCCATACGCCCAGAGCACCCGATCAAGTAATTGTTTTGAAACCGAATAAATCCAGCGCGGTTTATTCACCGGGCCGACGATTAAATTAGAATGGTCTTCATCGAAGTATTTATCGCTACACATCCCATAAACTTCTGAAGTCGACGGGAAGATGATTCGCTTACGGTACTTCACGCAATAACGGATAATGCGCAGATTCTCTTCAAAATCGAGTTCAAATACGCGCAGCGGGTTGCGGGTATATTCAATCGGTGTGGCTATCGCCACCAGCGGCAAGACGACATCACATTTTTTGACGTGATACTCAATCCATTCGGAATGAATACTGATATCGCCTTCGACAAAGTGAAAACGCGGATGATTCAGAAAACGGCTTATCGCATCGCTGCCGATATCCAGACCGTAAACTTCATAATGATCTTCGCGCAGCAGGCGTTCTGTCAGATGGTTACCAATAAAGCCATTCACCCCGAGGATGAGTACCCGGGTACGGTGTCGGGCAGCGCAGGTTGATTGGCTATTTAATCGTGAACCTTGCACCAGCCCCAGCGTTTGCGCTAATTGTGAGCCTTGCATGGTAATGCCGTCGCCCGCCTGTCCGGTGACGATTTCCAGCGTGCCATAACCACAGGCAATCAACAGCGGTGAAACAGAAATCACGCTGCCCGACTGTGCGGCAGTAGTAAGGGAATGAACGCGGGACGACCAGACTGTAAATTTCTGATTGCCAACATAGCTAAAGGCGCCAGGCCAGGGATCGGCAACGGCACGCACCATGTTGTGGAGTTCACAAGCCGGTTTATGCCATTCGAGGCGGCTGTCCTCCGGTGTTCTGCGACCAAAACAGGTGGCTTCGTTCTCACGCTGGGCGATTTCCAGAATATTACCGTGTTTAATAGCGGGTAACGTCTGTTCCAGTAACTGACGCGCGGCGTGGCACAATTTATGATGTAGCGTAATGGCAATATCATCCGGCGCAATGGTAACGCGTAGCTGGGCAATAATGGCTCCGGCATCGGCACGCTTCACCATTCGGTGCAACGTAACGCCAGTTTCCGTTTCACCGTTCACCAGCACCCAGTTCAGCGGCGCGCGACCACGATATTTCGGTAACAGCGAACCATGCAGATTAAATGCGCCTGCGGGAGCAAGCTGCAAAATCTCGTCGCTGATCAAATGGCGATAATAAAAAGAGAAAATCACATCAGGTGACAGTTGGGCTATGCGTTCTACCCACAGCGGATGGTTAACGTTATCCGGCGCGTAAACCGGAATGCCTCTTTCCGCCGCCAGACGAGCCACCGAACCATAAAACGCTTTTTCGCCAGGATTATCGGTATGGGTAAAAATGGCGCTAATTTCGTAACCGGCAGCCAGCAAGGCTTCAATGCCCAGGCATCCCATATCGTGGTAGGCAAAAACGACGGTTTTCATTATTCATTTTCCTTGCTGGATGGACGGATAACTTGCTGAACAAAATAGCGGGGGCGGGCGCGGACATCGGTGTAGATCCTGCCGATATATTCACCGAGCAAGCCCATGCCGATAAACTGAGCGCCAATAAAGGTAAACAGCACGGCAAACAGCATAAAGACGCCTTCAGCCGCCCATTGTGGTCCGAAGGTCAGGCGTAAAATCACCAGCAGCACCGCGATGCTAAAACCGCCAATCGCAATAATGCTGCCGAGCAGACTCAGCATACGTAGCGGCGTAGTGGTAAGGCAGGTCACCAGGTCGTACATCAAATTAATCAGGCGCATAAAGCTGTATTTGGATTCACCAAACTCACGCTCGGCATGATGCACCGGAATTTCAATGGCGCGGCGGGCAAAGATATTCGCCAGAATAGGAATAAAGGTGCTGCGTTCATGGCAGTGCAACATCGCATCGACAATATGCCGGCGATAAGCGCGCAGCATACAGCCGTAGTCGCCCATCGCTTTGCCGGTGGTGCGCTGGATAAGCCGGTTAATCATCTTCGAGGCGGTTTTACGAAACCAGCTGTCCTGGCGATTCTGGCGCACAGTCCCTACCACGTCGTAACCTTCATCGGCTTTTTCCACCAGGTGGGGGATTTCTTCTGGTGGATTCTGGAGATCGGCATCAAGAGTAATGATTAAGTCGCCGGTAACGTGACTGAATCCCGCCATAATTGCCGAATGTTGTCCGTAATTGCGGTTAAGCAAAATAGACACAATATGGCTGCCCTCCGCTTGTGAGGCATCGACCAGCATTTGTGCGGAGTTGTCGTTACTGCCGTCATCAACCAACAGTATTTCATACTCTTTGCCCAGTGATTCACAAGCTGCGGTGGTGCGCCTGATTAATTCCGGTAAACTTTCCTGCTCGTTATAAACGGGAATAACCACCGAGACTTTCTTAACAGGGTGGATTTCAAACATGGCTTATTGTCCTGCGAGTTGCTGAAGGGCAGTGATGACGCGATCGGCATCGGCGGTGGTCATATCCGGGAACAGCGGCAACGAACAGATGCGTTCGCTATTCCATTCCGTATTCGGCAACGACAGCGTTGGAAAACGCTCGCGATAATATTTTTGCGTGTGGGCGGCGCGGAAATGTAACCCGGTTCCAATGCCTCTTTCTTTTAACGCTTCCATCAGAGCATCGCGGCTGATACCACAACGTTGTTCATCAACACGAATGATAAACAGATGCCAGGCGTGAACGTGTGACCATGCAGGAACGCTTAAAGGCTGGAAAGGGAGATCCGCCAGTGCGTGTTGATATTGCAGGGCAATTTCGTGACGGCGAGTATTGAGTTGCTCTAATTTATTCAACTGCGTCAGAGCTATCGCAGCGTTAATATCGGTCAGATTGTACTTATAGCCTGGCGTTAATACTTCAGCCTGCGGTGCGCGGCCCCAGGTTTGTCTGTCGTATGCATCGACACCCAGACCATGAAATTTCAGCATCCGTAGCTGGCGGGCGAGGTTTTCATTATCAGTAACAATCAGGCCGCCTTCCGCGCAGGTAATATTTTTGATGGCGTGAAACGAAAAAATAGCGGTGCCCTTTGCACCAGTATGCTGACCTTTGTAATACGTACCGACGGCGTGGGCGGCATCTTCAATGACCGCGATACCGTGGCGTTCAGCAATGGCGCGAATGGCGTCAATATCTGCTGGCGCTCCGGCATAATGCACCGGGATAATCGCTTTGGTGTAGGGCGTAATGGCCGCTTCGATCGCTTCAGGCGTGATCATCAGCGTATCGCGATCAACGTCCACCATCACCGGCGTTGCGCCCAACAGGGAGATCATATTGAGGGTTGAAATCCAGGTCATGGAGGGCGTGATGACTTCATCGTCAGCGCCAATCCCCAGCGCCATCAGCGTGATATGCATTCCAGCAGTGGCCGAGCTGACTGCGATGGCATGTTGATTTCCTGTCAACTGGCAAAAGGCCGCTTCCAGTGCTTGATTCTTCGGGCCAGTGGTTATCCAACCGGATTCGAAAACCTCTTGAACTGCAGCGAGTTCTTCCGCGCCTATTGCCGGACGCGAAAAAGGTAAAAAGTCTGACATCGTTTTTCCTTCGGCCATTGAATACCTTTCCCTGTTATTCGCTAATATCTGTCATAGGGAACGTTATGTGTATTTTGCCATTTGGAGTGAAATTCTAAGGGTAGAATATTAATTTAACCTTAAGGAATGAATATAAGGCTTAAATATTATTTTTTTTGTTTTTGTATCTTATTCAGGCTTTTAATTTGACAAGATTTAAGGCATTTTGCGTGCATCGTAATGTTTTAATACTATCCCAGCCACTATTTACCGGTGAAAATGTCGTTTGTTTTCGCGGTCATTTAGCTGGCTACGCTTGTCTATAGGTGGAGCTTAAGTGTTAGCTTTTAGTGGGACTTCGTTGAAGTCTAAAAAATATATCTACATTTTACTGGCGATTGGGGCGATTGTGGGGCTGGGTACACATGCTGCCTGGAGCAGTAATGGTTTGCCGCGTATCGACAATAAAACGCTGGCCAGATTAGCGCAGCAGCACCCGGTTGTGGTTCTGTTTCGCCATGCGGAACGCTGCGATCGCTCCTCTAATCAATGCTTGTCAGACAAAACAGGCATTACGGTGAAAGGTGCTCAGAATGCCCGTGAACTGGGCAAAGCTTTTAGCGCGGACATCCCTGATTTCGATCTTTATTCCAGTAATGCCGTTCGGACTATTCAATCAGCGACCTGGTTTTCTGCTGGAAAAAAACTGACGGTAGATAAACGGTTTTTACAATGTAGAAATGAGATTTATAGCACAATTAAGGAGTTGCAAAGCAAAGCTCCAGATAAAAATATCGTTATTTTCACCCATAACCATTGTCTGACCTATATCGCAAAAGATAAACGTAGCGTGACATTTAAACCAGATTATCTGGATGGGTTGGTAATGCATGTTGAAAATGGCAACGTTTTACTGGATGGTGAGTTTGTTAATCGGTGATTTGTTAATATGACAGCCAATAATGGCTGTCATTACTGTTACATCAGACCTTTCAAACGTAATGTTTTCTGAGTGGCGACATTCAAATCATAGTGAGCAAGATCTTCAGGTTTTACCCATGCGTATTCCTGAAACTCTTCGTTAATTTTCACTTCACGGTTGGCAGAGACGCAGTCAAAGATCAGGTAAATCATATAAATCTCTTCCTTGCGGCCATCTGCATATGTCTTGATGCGAATATCATCACTGAACGTCCACGGTGTGATGTCAGTAAGAATCAGTTGCTCGCCCAGCTCTTCTCTGATTTCACGACGTAATGCTTCTTCAATGCGCTCACCGGGTTCTACGCCGCCCCCAGACAGCGCCCATTGTCCGGGGAAAACGCCGCGATCGTCGGCCATTTTACACAGCAGATAAGCACCATCATTTTGAATTAAGGGACAAACTATAGTCCGTTGACGCATGGGAATATTCCTTACCACCAAAAATAAAACAAAAGAATACGGCAATCGATCAACGCGTGAAAGTGGCATTGGTCTTTTTTGCGATGATAATCATGGTGATTGTTTTTTTTGGTTTCATCTTTTTGGTGGCTACTTTTTCTGCACTTAATTATTCAAGAAGTATTTAGTTACAATAAGTTAGCAGATCGCTTTTTTCACGCATTGAATCCTCTGTGTCAGGCAGTACAATCCCGCAGCTTTGGGGACTTTTAATTATCTTCTTGCGGGAAAAGGTAAAAATGAAAAAATTTGCGCTGCCAGTTCTGGCTGGAATGCTATTGGTTTCTGCATCGGCAAATGCGATAAGCATTAGCGGTCAGGCGGGAAAAGAATATACCAATATTGGCGTCGGTTTCGGTACTGAATCGACCGGTCTGGCATTAAGCGGTAACTGGACACATAACGATGACGACGGTGACGTCGCGGGCGTTGGTCTGGGATTGAATCTGCCGCTGGGACCGTTAATGGCAACTGTGGGCGGTAAAGGCGTTTACACCAACCCGAACGACGGCGATGAAGGCTATGCCGCAGCGGTAGGCGGTGGCTTGCAGTGGCAAATTGGCGATAGCTTCCGTCTGTTTGGTGAGTATTACTACTCTCCGGATTCGCTCTCCAGCGGTATTAAAAGTTATGAAGAAGCGAATGCTGGCGCGCGTTACACCATTATGCGTCCAGTCAGTATTGAGGCGGGTTATCGCTACCTGAATCTGTCGGGTAAAGACGGTAACCGCGACAACGCCGTGGCTGACGGCCCGTATGTCGGGGTTTACGCCAGTTTCTGATGCCTTCCGGCGCGGCGTTCTGCCGCGCCATTCAGTTTCTTACTACGCCTTATCTCCCTTTGCGTTATAGTGATTCGATAACAAAAGCAGGAGATAACCATGTTAAAAGTGGAAATGTTATCCACCGGGGATGAAGTGTTACACGGACAAATCGTTGACACTAACGCTGCCTGGCTGGCGGATTTTTTCTTTCACCAGGGATTGCCATTATCTCGCCGCAATACGGTGGGCGATAACCTTGATGATTTAGTGACCATTCTGCGCGAACGTAGTCAGCACGCCGATGTGCTGATCGTCAATGGCGGACTGGGGCCGACCAGTGATGATTTAAGCGCACTCGCCGCAGCGACAGCCAAAGGTGAAAGCCTGGTTCTTCATGAAGCCTGGCTCAATGAGATGGAACGCTATTTCCGCGAACGTGGTCGCGTAATGGCGCCGAGCAACCGCAAACAGGCGGAGCTGCCAGCCAGTGCTGAATTTATCAATAACCCGGTAGGCACCGCTTGTGGTTTTGCCGTGCAGCTTAACCGTTGCCTGATATTCTTTACCCCCGGCGTACCGTCGGAGTTTAAGGTGATGGTGGAGCATGAAATCCTGCCGCGCCTGCGCGAGCGTTTTTCTTTGCCGCAGCCGCCGGTTTGTCTGCGGCTGACCACTTTTGGTCGTTCGGAAAGCGATCTGGCACAAAGCCTGGATGCGTTGCAACTACCGCCAGGTGTGACGATGGGCTATCGCTCTTCCATGCCGATTATTGAACTGAAACTCACTGGACCGGCAAGCGAGCAACAGGCGATGGAAAAACTGTGGCTGGACGTTAAACGCGTCGCCGGGCAGAGCATGATTTTCGAAGGCACAGAAGGGCTGCCTGCACAAATCAGTCGCGAACTGCAAAGTCGCCAGTTCAGCCTGACGTTGAGTGAGCAATTCACCGGTGGTTTATTGGCTTTGCAACTCGCGCGCGCAGGTGCGCCATTACTGGCATGTGAAGTGGTTCCTTCACAGGAAGAAACTCTGGCGCAAACTGCACACTGGATTACAGAACGGCGGGCCAACCATTTTGCCGGACTGGCACTGGCTGTTTCTGGTTTCGAGAACGAGCATCTCAACTTTGCGCTAGCCACACCAGACGGCACTTTCGCTCTGCGTGTGCGTTTCAGCACTACGCGCTACAGCCTGGCTATCCGTCAGGAAGTGTGCGCAATGATGGCTCTGAATATGCTGCGCCGCTGGCTGAACGGGCAGAACATCGCCAGTGAGCATGGCTGGATTGAGGTTGTTGAGTCGCTGAGACTGTCGCCGCAATAATAGTCCAGGTGCCGGATGCTTCCGGCACCTGTTCGCGGGTTTATTGCTGTTTATTACGGAAACGAAAGATAAAATGTCGCATCCGCATCCGCTTTTCCTGGCGTTACATTACTTTCTGTCTGGATATATCGCGCACTAAAATTCAACGACGTGGCTGATTGCTGAATATTACTTAACTGTAAAACGTAATCAGGTTGATTAAGGGGGATAATATTTTTATTCTTATCTAAGATCTGTACGCCAACCCCGGAGGCAGAATTATTCTGTTGAGTTAGCTTCAGGATTGAATTATTACTTCCACTTACCGTATCGCCTTCAAAACGTATGGCGACATTGGTTCCCGGATCACACGTTAGTCCGATATTAAAATCTACCAGCGCCGAAGTGGAGTTAATCCCTTTGAAGGTGGTGTCGGAATTAATTCCTGCGGCGGGTGATAATGAAACTGGAACATCAGGCGTGTTCAGGTCGCAGCTCAATGAGTGAAGATTAATAATGGTGTTGCTAAATTCGAGAGAAAATGCCTCAATATTATTCCACCAAATGCCAGCATTACTAAAACGAGATAAATCAATTTCACCACTCTGTAATTCCCCGATGACTTTTAATTGTATGCGGAAATTACCCTCAACGGAGAAGTTGTTTTTATTTGCTGTGCTGGTATGTTTAGGGTATTCCATGCAGTAATTGTTTGGGGTGGTATTATTATTCTTTAAATCGTAAAATATTTTAATGCCGATGCCAGAATTTTTTCCATTAGTCAAAGGCACATTGAATAAACAGTTATCACTGCCGACTAAAGTTGAAGGAGAAGTGGCAAACCCTTCACTGTAATCAGGATGATTGTCTGAGCATGTGATCTGTCCTGAGTGACTGGAATGATAACTTCGATCAAAAATTATGGTTCCTGGCGCTGTATTTTTATTGTATTCAGAATTGATCGAAATATCAGAAAATGAAACTAATGCCGGTCCACCACTGGCGTAGCTACATGTTTTAGCGAAACTAAGAGAAGGAACAAAGGCTGCTATCAAAATAACCAGCAGCAATAACGTTTCACGACTTGTAACTTTATAAGTACTGATGATTTTTATCTTCATGATGTTAATCACACGCTGCGGTGGCAATAATAAGATTAGTCATGTTTTGCGGTGTCTGAAGTAGTTCTGGTGATATACGAACCTGGCAACTTTCAGTGGCCGATTTTCCCCACTTGACTTGCCATTTTTGATTAGCTTGTGCGCCGGATAAATACGTTTCACCGTTTCGCCCAACGAGGGTTGAAATTTGCTCATCTTCAGCAGTGACTACGGCTCCAAAGGGAACAAATTTGTCTTTATGCATTAAGGTTAAAAGTAATTTCTGACCATATCGCGTTGAAAAATTGGCTACGACTAATGCGCCTTCCGTAGGAATAACTTCTTGTACCGGTTCCGGTATTTCAACATTTGACGGCAAGGTTTGCGTATTGATGGCGATACGGTTGCGCTGAAATGCTGATGCGTAAGGGATGATGGAGTATCCTCGCCAGTCGGTATAAACCGACGTTCCTCTGTTAATGCCCAGCCCACTGGCATCAGGGGCGCGCACCAGAATCGATGATTCACCTAAAGACTGAGCAAGGGTTAATCCATACGGATGCAGAACAATTGCGCCCTGCATATTGTAATTTAATTGCCGTTGATCCTGACTATAGTTCCAGCCTGCGCCAATTACGCCTTTACTGGAGCGATAACTGAGTGACGTATTGCCACCATAACCTTGATCGCCATGACTTTGTTGCAGACTATAACTGAGATTATTATCTTCCAGCGCAGTACCGTTAAGCGCCACACTGTTTAAAGTGTGACCGCTATTACTGCTGGTGTTATTGTAATTAACATGCGCACCAGGTAACCATTTTCCTAGTGGAACGCTGACAGAAAGTGAGAGTTGTTGATCGTTCTTATTATTGTCTGGCATTCGTGTCAGTAAATAACTTAGGCTAAAACTCACATTTTCCCAACTATGACTATACCCTACGCTGAGGCTGCGCTCTTTACCCCCGAGTCCCCAATAATCTTGTTGATAGCCTGAAATATTGAACTGACCAAACGAGGGGATCGCCTGATTAATGGTAAGTTGTAACCGACGATGGCGGTTATAGTTGTTACGGTATGAAAACGCGTCGTCCTCATCATACTCTTTATTATTTTGTGCTTCGCTAAAGGTATAGAAATTCTCTGTGGAATAACGGTAGCCAGCAAGCGTGATATTCGTTTCAGTGCTGGAGAAATTTTTCGAGTAAAGCAATCGGTAAGATTGTCCTTGTTGTGAACTGTCATCAACCGTCTGGCTATATGAACGAGTAATGTCTGCTGAAAGCGAGCCAAAGTGTTGTAAATCGACACCCGCGCCTAATGCGCCAGAACGATAATCACTGGCAAAAATTGTGCCACCATAGAGGGTAATGCCTGCAGGTAAACCGTAAATCAGCGTCGCCTGAGCAAAGCCGGGTTTATCATGGGAGTTATCAGATGAGCGATATTCTCCGCCAGATAAACTATAAGACATGGCTCCTTCTCGGCGCATGACAGGAATTGAAGCTGATGCCTGAATATATTTTTGTTCGCTACCATCAGATTCTTTTACCGTGACTTCCATATCCCCACCAGAAGAAACAGGAGAGACATCATGTAATTCGAAAGGACCTGGGGATACCGTACTTTGGTAAATAATATAATTATTTTGTCGAATCGTCACTTGCGCATTGCTTTTGGCAACGCCGCGAATAACGGGGGCAAAACCTCTCATGCTGTAAGGAAGCATGTTTTCATTGCTTTCCAGTTTTACCCCGCGAAACTGGAAACTATCGAAAACGGCTGAATCTGTCCAGGTATCGCCAAGAATGAGTTTGCTGGTTAACGCAGGGATATTTCGCCAGATATAGGTATCAATATTTTGCCTGGTGCCATCGTTGTAATTAATGTTATTTCTTAAACGCCAGGGACCAAGATTAATACCATTATTCAGATTAAGGTATGAACTATTATCTGAACGACCATCTTGCCAATTATGTGAGCCGCTAAAATAGTAATTTGTAAACAACGCAGGCAATCCATTATCCCATAAAACCGGATCAATATACCCGTTTGCGGCATTGTTCATCGCCAGTTGTGGAACTGACAGATACAGGCGCAGCGAACTTTGCTCAAAGCGCACTGATGAAAAGGGAATATAATTTTCTAAATTCGTCACGATATCGTCATTTGCCAGCGTGGCAAATGACGCGGAGGGGCTATCGGCAACCCCCATAGCGATATACTCTTTTTTGCTTAACACAGGTAAGAGTTTGCTCGCTTTATCATCAACGACAAAATCAATATCTTTACGTGTAATGCGTTGATTATTCATAAAAACATCGACCCGATATTTACCGGGCACCAGGCCATCATTTTTGTCAAAATTTTTAATGGCTTCCAGTTCGCTTTCTGAAGCCCCTGACTCTAAAAGTTTGTAATTAAACACCTCGCGGGCGTAACTGTTTTGTAACAGTGTCAATGGCACTATTGTTACAACAACATGCAAACAAAATAGATGTAAGGAGTTCATGTTATTATTACTTTCCTTGTACGAGATAATTCCTGTCGTTTTCCTGAACAATCTATTGCGCTTATAACCGGGTCTTTATGGTATTTGTCGTACCGCCGTAATCATTTATTGCTGACCATTCAACACTATTGTTTTCAGAAGAGGATGCGGTCAGAGTATATGTTTGCTCGCCAAATGGATTGAGCATCATTTTCACAACGCCGTTTCCTTTATACGATACGGGCTTACCATTCACTGCCAGAGTGCGGAAGGTGACAAAGTAAGGTGTTGGGTTTTTGGCGATTAGCCTGTTGCCTTGTATCCGGAAAGCGATTTTGCTATAGGCGGTATTGGCATCATCAGCAAGCCCCTGCGGACGATAAAAAACTTTGAGCTGGCTCTGAACGGCAAATTGCAGTTGATTCGGCACCTGTGAAGACTCTTCTGACATCCCAGGAATGGATTTTACATTTAGCCAAAAAATGGATTCACGATCCTCCGGCAATTTTTGCGTACCGGTATAGATTAAGCGGAAAAGCGTGTTTTTCTGAGCTTCCAGTTTAACTAACGGCGGAGTGAGTACAAATGGCGTTTTCTTATTTGCATCATTGGCAAAGTCACTCATCCAGGCCTGAACAAGGTATGAACGCTCTTTATCTTGATTCGTCACTTCTACAGGGATTTCCCGCGCCGTGGACGGGTAAATAATTCTTGTTCCCCGAATAACCACTCCCCCGTAAGCAATGTTGGCAAATAATACAATCAGTAATAAAGAGTATTTTTTCATGCATTTTTACTTTAGTAATTAAGGGGTGTAGTAATTTCACCCCTTTGAAATATATCATTAATAGTAAGCGATACGATAATCCGCAGTCGCGTTACCCTGACCTTCAGTAATTGTATCTGCTGTTCTGACATAAACCGCTTTATAATTAAAGCTATGCTTGCCATCACCATTGGTTGGGCTAATGGATGAAAGTGTTACCGCAGAGCTTTCTGCATCGATACGATCAGTAGCAAAATTAATCGGTGAAGAAGCACCTTCACGATAAATACGAATACCTACGCCTGTTGCTTTATCTGCACCGGTGTCAATTGCCAGGGCTGTATTATCGGTGGCATCGGTGGTATTACCGCTAAATTCAAGGTTGATGCTACCTAATTGTGTCGTACAACCGGTAAGATTAATATTAAAATCTGTTGCAGAGTTTGCTGCTTCATTACCTACAGCAGCGCCAAAATCAGCAACGTCCACTGTCTGAAGCGTTACGGTCTGGTCATTCTGTCCCTTGCCTGTACCTTGCTCTAAGTCACAAGTTGATGCAGTAATTAGCCCATTGAAATGAACTTTACCGGCGGGAGTGTCCGCATAACTTAAAGCCGATATACCCATCAGGAGAACAGATAACGATGGAATGAGAATTTTTGCTTTCACTTAAGTTCCTTTTATATTGATGAATGGAATAATATTATATTTTTAATATATTAAACAGGCGGGATTATATACGCAAATAAATATTTATAAACAATTTTTTTTGCGGGAATTATCAAAGTAATTCTAAACATATAATGCTGGTGAATATGTTTAATTTTTAATAATCGTATGTTATTATTCTTTTAGGTAATGCGGTGGTGAATATTATTATTTATATCAATTAGTTTCTGAAGGGACATAATAAAGCTACTTTTAGATAGCGAGTGTCAATACATGGAAATGTGAAGTTAAGTAAAAAAATAGAGAGCAGTTATTCTGAAATATTCAGCGTGGATATGAATGGCAGGAGGTTTTCACGTCCTGCCAGTGAAGATTATTCAAGTGCCTGTGCCAGTAATGTCATTGGATGTTCGCAGCGTTTGCTGGTTGACATCTCAATCTGCCATTTACAGGTTTCGCAGTCGGTGACCACCAGATCCGCGCCGCTCTCTTCTATCTGGCGGAACAGCGGTGCACCGATGGCTTGTGAGGTGGGGTAGTTCTCTTTCTTGAAACCGTAGGTTCCTGCAATACCGCAGCACTGGGAATCCAGCACTGTTAGCTCAAGCCCTGGGATTTTGCGCAACAATTCCAGGGTGTAGAGCGTCCAGCCCATTTTTTCCATATGGCACGGGGTGTGATAGACCACTTTTAGCGGCAGTGGCTTCAGTGGCAAGGTTTTTCCTTCGTCCAGCTTGCGCCACAGCCAGCGGGTCGCCAGTTCGATATGATCGCGCAAGCCTTTGTTGTCGACATTCAGCACCTCCGGGTACTCGTCGCGCAGGGCAAATGTACAGGTTGAGGAGGTGGCAATCACCGGAATACCTTTTACCCCCACAGCTTCGCGGATCGACTCTACATTCGTGATTGCCTGTTTACGTGCTTTATCGGTAAAGCCGTTGGCGATCAGTGGTACACCGCAGCATTTTTCTTTGCTGAGCAGTTGCACGCCGGTGCCCATCGCGTTGAGCACTTTAATTAAATCTTTGCCTAACTGCGGATGGTTGTAGTTAACGAAGCAGCCATGGAAAAAGGCAACCTGGTCTTTATATTGCGCCTGCTGAGCCGCCACGCTGCGATACCAGCGACGGAACGTGCCGAAGGAGTATTTCGGCAGCGTGCGGCGATGATCGATTTTTAACGCCGCATCAAGCAGCTGCCGCACCGGTTTCAGCGAGGTGGCGGTGTTGACGATAGGCGCGAACGGCGTAGAAACACTGCCCATCAGGTCGGTATGACTCAACACAAAATTGCGCAGCGACGGGCGCGTGGTGTCATATTTCGCCCGCGCGCGTTGGATGATATCGCCAATCTTCACATCGGATGGGCAGGCGACTTCGCAACGTTTGCAGTTGATGCAATATTTCAGCGCCTCGTCATAAAGTGCACCATCTTTTAAACGCAGACGCTCACCGTCCGGCCCGGCCTGTTTGGGCCCCGGATAACCAGGATTTACCCGGCTCACCGGGCAGGCGGTGGTACAGACGGTGCACTTAATGCAGTTTTCGAAGCTGGTATCGTTCATTGTTGGCCTCCTGCGCGTTGGGCAATCTGTTGAGCAGCATGTAATGCACTGACAGCACAAACGCCGCCGCCGCATCCCTGAGCGATAGGATCAAATCCGCCCAGCACTGAACCGATGGCAAACAAGTTTTCTACCGTCTGGCCTGCCAGCGACGGACGTAGCGTCTCATCAGTGGTTACACCGAACTGCTGCCACGGTTGCGGCGCAAAAAAATCACTTCGATACCACTCACCCCGCGTGGTGGTTTGCAGCACATCAAGGCCGAAAATCGGCTCGCGGATGCCGTTACGTTCCGCGACCAGCCCGCCGCTAAAGAAACTGCCGCTGGCAAGTACCGCAAAGCGCGGACGTAGCGGAATATCGGCGTGATTACGTGTCCATATTTCACTGACTACGCCATTTTTGCAGGTCACTTTTTTCACTTCATCGCCCGGCATCCATACACCGCCCTGGCGCACGAACTGGCGCTGCAACTGGTTTTGCAGACGGATGCCCAGCACGGAAGGTGGCAGTGTCGGCAGTAACATTAATGAACAGGGCAATTGTTCGTTCAGCCAGCGCCAGAGTTTGTCATCAGCCAGGCCGAAGCAGGCGGGCATCAGGATCATTTCGCAGGTATTGGCGACAGGAATAAGCGCATCAAGTAACAGCGGCCAGTTTTCTTCATTATCAAGGAAACGGGCGATATTCACCGCGCGGAACTCGGTGGCGTTATTGCGCAGCACATCCAGTTCCGGCAGCTCTATTTCTGCGGTTTCAACCGAAAGATCCAGTTCACGTAACGAAGCCGCCGCAAGATGCGCCTGAAAATCCATTAGCCCGCTGATACCCACCACACATATTTTCTTCGCTGGCAGCGGCCAGACGGGGACTTCTGGCGAACTTAGCCAGGTTGAGCGCAGAGTGCCGAGCGGTGTAACCCGCTGGTGAGCCAGTTCAACGCTACCCTGCAATTGTGCACCGCTTTCAGCGATCAATGCCTGCGCCCGGCAAGCGAGATCGAGCACGCGCTGTGAGCCGAGAACACTGTAAGGATGGGCAGGAGCCTGATGGCTCAAAGATTCCAGGCCATCGTGAATGTCTGTCACCGGTTGACCGTCCGGTAGATGGCTCAGTAAATCCAGCGACCCGGACGAAAAATGCAGCGCGCTCTGACCACGAGTGACAATCGCACAACGCAGCCCGTGTTTTTGTAGTTGCAGGCCGCAGAGTAATCCGGCAAGACCGCCGCCCATAATGACAGTATCAAATCGCATCTTTCTGCTCCTTCTCCAGACCACACAGTCCCTGATAAACCCAACGGGTAAATTCGCTTTCGCGCAATGCATCGCCCCAGGCAACAGGTTGCACGCCTTTCCAGCGTTCGTTCAGGAAGGTGGAAAGTTGCTCGATAGATTGCGCAGATGTGGTGACATTAAAGCGTTGCAGCAGTCCGGCGGCGCGGCAGGCGCAGAGTTCGCCCTGGCAGGTGCCCATTCCCACACGGGTACGACGGCGCAAATCTAACAGACTGTTAACGTTCAAATTTTCTACTGCATATTGCACTTCGCCTGCGGTAACGGCTTCGCACTCACAGACCAGGCTGCGGTGCAGACGGCCTTCGCTCAGCCAGGCAGGCGTGCGATCGCCATGACGATAAACCGCTGAACCGCGAAGTGGCGCTGGCAGAGAGATGACTTTTTGCAGGGTGACTTCAGCCGGTTCCTGTGAGCCAGGTAGTGCCAGGTCGGCGGTAGTGCAGGGACGCGTGTTGCCCAGTTTGCGACATACCGCGTCGGTAGCCCATTCCGCCATCAGCCGATAGGTCATCAGTTTGCCGCCGGTGATGGTGATAAATCCGTCAAGGCCATCGCGTTCAGCATGGTCGAGCAGCACAATACCACGGCTGACGTTACGCCCACTTGGGTCGTCATCGCTGGCAACCAACGGGCGCACGCCAGAGTAGGCTCGCAGAATACGCGTTTTCGCCATCACCGGAGCCAGTTTCTCCCCTTCACGCAGCAGAATATCCACTTCTTCTGCCGTCACTCTGTTGTCGTCGATCTCATTGTAATCAATACGTAAAGAGGTGGTGCCAATCAGCGAAATGGTATCGCCGGGAACCAGAATATCGGCATCAGAAGGTTTACGGCAGCGGTTGATCACATGTTGATTAATGCGGTGATCCATGATCAGCAACGATCCTTTCGCCGGGAACATGCGAATGCGCAGATCGGCATATTCGGCAATGTGTTGCCCCCAGATCCCGGCGGCATTAACTACGACAGGCGCATGAAGTGCCTGAGTTTCGCCGGTGAGATGGTTACGTACACGAACACCGCACACCGTCGCGCCTTCACGAATCAGTCCAGTGACTTCATGAGCGGTGAGAATAACCGCACCGTGTTCTTTCGCATCGAGCATGTTTGCTGCGGTCAGACGAAATGGATCAACGGTGCCATCCGGAACTTTCACCGCGCCAATCAGTGCCGGGTTAACGGAAGGTTCGATAATGCGCGCTTGCTGCGGATCAATGGCTTCTGCGCTGATCCCTGCTTCCTGGCAAGCGTGGATAAACGTGGCCTGGAAGGAGAGGTCATCTTCCGGCAGGGTGATAAACAGACCGTTAGTTTGTTCAACGCAGTGGCGCGCAATGCGTTTTAATATCTTGTTTTCACTGATACATTCGCGGGCCGATTCTGCATCGGTTACTGCATAGCGCGCGCCGCTGTGCAGCAGACCGTGGTTACGCCCGGTCGCGCCTGTGGCGATGTCGTGGCGCTCAACCAAAATCACGCGCAGCCCGCGCAGGGCACAGTCGCGGGCAATCCCGGCTCCCGTTGCGCCGCCGCCAATGATAATCACGTCACTTGATTGCGAGTCGCGAGTTTTCATTGCTATCCCTCTGAAGTTCGTTTTTTACCATTTAGCCATAGTAAAAACATGAATTGTTTGATTTCGCGCATATTCGCTCATTATTCGAAAGTAAAACGTGATTTCATGCGCCTTTCAGAACATTTTGGCAATCTTATTTAATAATGTGTGCGGTAATTCACATTTAATTTATGAATGTTTTCTTAACATCGCGGCAACTCAAAAAAACAGCAGGTTCTTCCACTGAATCAGGCTGTTAATCATAAATAAGACCATGGGCCACGGAGGCTATAAATGTTGAGTATTTTTAAACCAGCGCCACATAAAGCGCGCTTACCTGCTGCGGAGATCGACCCGACCTATCGTCGATTGCGCTGGCAAATTTTCCTGGGGATCTTCTTTGGTTATGCCGCTTACTATCTGGTTCGTAAGAACTTTGCTCTTGCAATGCCTTACCTGGTGGAGCAGGGATTCTCGCGTGGCGATTTAGGTTTTGCGCTTTCAGGGATCTCAATCGCCTATGGATTTTCGAAATTCATCATGGGCTCGGTATCGGATCGCTCGAATCCGCGCGTTTTCCTGCCAGCAGGTTTGATTCTTGCTGCGGCAGTGATGCTGTTTATGGGCTTTGTGCCGTGGGCGACTTCCAGCATTGCGGTGATGTTCGTGCTGCTGTTCCTCTGCGGCTGGTTCCAGGGGATGGGGTGGCCGCCGTGTGGTCGTACCATGGTGCACTGGTGGTCACAGAAAGAACGTGGCGGCATTGTATCGGTGTGGAACTGTGCGCATAACGTCGGTGGTGGTATTCCGCCGCTGTTGTTCTTGCTGGGGATGGCCTGGTTCAATGACTGGCACGCGGCGCTTTATATGCCGGCTTTCTGTGCCATTCTGGTGGCGCTTTTCGCTTTTGCTATGATGCGCGATACCCCGCAATCCTGTGGTCTGCCGCCGATTGAAGAGTACAAAAATGATTACCCGGACGACTATAACGAAAAAGCGGAACAGGAACTTACCGCGAAGCAGATTTTCATGCAGTACGTACTGCCGAACAAACTGCTGTGGTACATCGCTATCGCCAACGTGTTCGTTTATTTGCTTCGCTACGGCATCCTCGACTGGTCGCCAACTTACCTGAAAGAGGTGAAACACTTCGCGCTGGATAAATCTTCTTGGGCCTATTTCCTTTATGAGTACGCGGGCATTCCGGGCACCCTACTGTGCGGCTGGATGTCGGATAAAGTCTTCCGTGGCAATCGTGGTGCAACCGGCGTCTTCTTTATGACTCTGGTGACCATCGCAACTATCGTTTACTGGATGAACCCGGCGGGCAACCCGACCGTAGATATGATTTGTATGATTGTCATTGGCTTCCTGATTTATGGCCCTGTCATGCTGATCGGTCTGCATGCGCTGGAACTGGCACCGAAAAAAGCGGCAGGTACGGCAGCGGGCTTTACCGGTCTATTTGGTTACCTGGGCGGTTCGGTGGCGGCGAGCGCGATTGTTGGCTACACCGTGGACTTCTTCGGCTGGGATGGCGGCTTTATGGTAATGATTGGCGGCAGCATTCTGGCGGTTATCTTGTTGATTGTTGTGATGATTGGCGAAAAACGTCGCCATCAGGAATTACAGCAAAAACGCAACGGAGGCTAATGGCATGAAATTGACGCTGAAAAACCTTAGCATGGCGATCATGATGAGTGGAATGATCATGGGAAGCAGTGCAATGGCGGCAGACAATAGCGAGAAAATTGTAATAGCCCATCGCGGCGCCAGTGGTTATTTACCGGAGCATACGCTGCCAGCAAAAGCGATGGCATATGCACAGGGCGCTGACTATCTGGAGCAGGATTTGGTAATGACCAAAGACGACCATCTGGTCGTCCTGCATGACCACTATCTTGATCGCGTTACTGATGTCGCCGATCGTTTTCCGGATCGGGCGCGTAAAGATGGTCGCTACTACGCGATAGATTTCACGCTGGATGAAATTAAGTCTCTGAAATTTACCGAAGGTTTCGATATTGTAAACGGCAAAAAAGTGCAGACTTTCCCCGGGCGATTCCCGATGGGTAAGTCTGACTTTCGTGTCCACACTTTCGAAGAAGAGATTGAATTTATTCAGGGATTAAATCACTCGACGGGGAAAAATATT
Source organism: Escherichia sp. Marseille-Q3837 (assembly GCF_916618735.1). Taxonomy (NCBI): domain Bacteria; kingdom Pseudomonadati; phylum Pseudomonadota; class Gammaproteobacteria; order Enterobacterales; family Enterobacteriaceae; genus Escherichia; species Escherichia sp. Marseille-Q3837. The sequence goes on from NZ_CAKAKC010000001.1 coordinate 2,468,849, forward strand.
GGCATCTATCCAGAAATTAAAGCGCCGTGGTTCCATCATCAGGAAGGGAAGGATATTGCGGCAAAAACGCTGGAAGTGTTGAAAAAATATGGTTACACCAACAAAGGGGACAAAGTTTATTTGCAATGCTTTGATGCTGATGAGCTGAAACGCATTAAAAATGAGCTGGAACCGAAAATGGGTATGGATCTCAATCTGGTTCAGTTGATTGCTTATACTGACTGGAATGAAACTCAGCAGAAGCAGCCGGACGGAACCTGGGTAAATTACAGCTATGACTGGATGTTTAAGCCGGGTGCCATGAAGCAGGTGGCGGAATATGCCGACGGTATTGGCCCCGATTACCATATGGTGATTGATGAGAAATCGCAGCCGGGTAATATCAAGCTTACCGGAATGGTAAAAGATGCACAGCAGAATAAGCTGGTGGTGCATCCTTATACCGTGCGGGCCGACAAGCTACCGGAATATGCCACCGATGTGAATCAATTGTATGACGCTCTGTATAACAAAGCAGGTGTTAATGGGCTGTTTACGGACTTCCCGGATAAGGCAGTAAAATTCCTCAATAAAGAGTAAATTCAGTGTCGGATGGCACTTATGTGCCATCCGATGCCACTCTTCATCCACACCCCTACATATAGTGGACATAGTTAATTCTTCAATAAAATCTGTTGATTATCCTTACTTGCTGTTATTTGGAGCGGGATGACTTGTTCCCGGCAAAAGAAATCCATTAAGAAACACTTTTTATTAAGTTTTTCTTAAGGTAAACACCTATAGTCATTGTCGTTAACAATAAAGACAGGCGACAGGGTATGGCAGTTTCAGCAAAGCACGATGAGTTCAATCATTGGTGGGCTACAGAAGGTGACTGGGTTGAGGAGCCGAATTACCGCCGCAACGGTATGAGCGGGGTGCAATGCGTCGAGCACAACGGCAAAAAGTTGTACGTGAAGCGCATGACTCACCACTTGTTTCATTCTATCCGCTATCCATTTGGGCGTCCGACGATTGTTCGGGAGATAGCTGTAATAAAAGATCTGAAGCGCGCTGGTGTGATTGTGCCGAACATCGTTTTTGGTGAAGCGGTGAAAATTGAGGGTGAATGGCGCGCGTTGCTGGTGACTGAAGATATGGCGGGGTTTGTCAGTATTGCTGACTGGTATTCACAACACGCAGTAATGCCTTATTCCGATGATGTACGGCAAGCCATGTTGAAAGCGGTGGCGCAGGCATTTAAAAAGATGCATAGCGTTAATCGTCAGCATGGTTGCTGTTATGTTCGCCATATCTATGTCAAAACAGAAGGTAAGGCAGAAGCAGGTTTTCTTGATCTGGAGAAAAGTCGCCGTCGTCTGCGTCGCCATAAGGCGATTCATCATGACTTCCGCCAGCTGGAGAAATATCTGGAGCCGATCCCCAAAGCGGATTGGGAGCAGGTGAAAGCGTATTACTACGCCATGTAATCGTTGTAGACCAGATAAGACGCATAAGCGTTGCATCTGGCGTTAGTACCCGATCACATCTCGATTTCAATATCGCCTTTTGCCCGGCAACAACAGGGCAAAATTTCCCCCGGCTGAATAAAGGCTAACGGTTCGGTAATCCAGTCCACCTGGCCTGCAACAAGGCGCGTGCGACAGGAGCCGCAGTAGCCTTCGCGGCACTGATACTCAACTGCCACATTGTGGGATTCCAGCGCCGCCAGCAGGGAAGGGTGTTCATCCTGGCACAGCAGTTGTGTGCCAGTGATGCGCAGGGTAACGCGAGCCATCAGAGTTGGAAGTTACTCAAATCGTCGGTGTCTACTTCCGAGTCAATCTGTCCGACCAGATAAGAACTGACTTCCACTTCCTGCGGAGCAACCTGTACGTTATCAGACACCAGCCAGGTGTTGATCCACGGGATCGGGTTGGAGCGCGTCTGGAACGGCAGATCTAAACCAACCGCCTGCATACGGATATTAGTGATGTACTCGACGTACTGGCAGAGAATGTCTTTATTCAGACCAATCATCGAACCGTCACGGAACAGATAATCCGCCCAATCTTTCTCTTGCTGTGCCGCCTGGACAAACAGGTCATAGCACTCTTGTTTACACTCTTCGGCAATTTCCGCCATCTCAGGATCGTCCGCGCCGCTGCGTAACAGATTCAGCATATGCTGAGTACCGGTCAGGTGCAGGGCTTCGTCACGGGCAATCAGACGAATAATTTTAGCGTTGCCTTCCATCAGCTCACGTTCAGCGAATGCGAAAGAGCAAGCGAAGCTGACGTAGAAACGAATCGCTTCCAGCGCGTTAACGCTCATCAGGCAGAGATACAGTTTTTTCTTCAGCTCGCGCAGGCTAACGGTCACGGTTTTGCCGTTGACGGTATGAGTGCCTTCGCCCAGCAGATGCCAGTAACTGGTCATTTCGATCAGTTCGTCGTAGTAAGCTGAAATCCCTTCCGCGCGTTTCTGGATCTGCTCGTTGGTGACGATATCGTCAAACACAACAGACGGATCGTTAACGATATTACGAATGATGTGCGTGTAGGAGCGGGAGTGAATTGTTTCCGAAAACGCCCAGGTTTCTACCCAGGTTTCCAGTTCGGGAATGGAAATCAGCGGCAGCAGCGCCACGTTCGGGCTACGACCCTGAATGGAATCCAGCAGCGTCTGATATTTCAGGTTGCTGATAAAGATGTGTTTTTCGTGCTCCGGCAGCGCCTGATAATCGATACGGTCGCGGGAGACGTCAACTTCTTCCGGGCGCCAGAAGAAAGAGAGCTGCTTTTCGATCAATTTTTCGAAGATTTCATATTTTTGCTGATCGTAGCGAGCCACGTTGACCGGCTGACCAAAGAACATGGGTTCTTTGAGCTGATCATTCTTCGTCTGTGAAAAGGTGGTATATGCCATGAATGTGTCCTGTGGTTTTATTACCCCTCACCCTAACCCTCTCCCGCAAGGGGAGAGGGGACGGTTTGGTGCAAAGGCTGGGGGATTATCAGATCTTACATGCGCCGCTTTCGCAGCCATCGTCCTGGATTGACGGCACCAGATCGTCCTGCGCGTCTTCAGCGCCGTCACGGGTGTTCTGATAATACAGCGTTTTGACCCCGAATTTGTAGGCGGTGAGCAGGTCTTTCAGCAACTGCTGCATCGGCACTTTTCCTGACGGGAAACGTGACGGATCGTAGTTGGTGTTAGCAGAGATCGACTGATCGATAAATTTCTGCATGATACCCACCAGTTGCAGGTAGCCATCGTTACCCGGCATTTCCCACAGCAGCTCATAGGCGTCGTGCAGGTGTTCGTAGTCAGGCACCACCTGGCGCAGAATACCGTCTTTCGACGCTTTAATGCTGACGTAACCGCGCGGCGGCTCAATACCGTTAGTGGCGTTGGAGATCTGCGAAGAGGTCTCGGACGGCATCAGAGCAGAAAGCGTGGAGTTACGCAGGCCGTGCGTTTTGATTGACTCACGCAACGCTTCCCAGTCGTAATGCAGCGGTTCATTGGCGATAGCATCCAGATCTTTCTTGTAGGTATCGATCGGCAGGATGCCTTTCGCGTAAGTGGTTTCGTTAAACCACGGACACGCGCCTTGCTCTTTCGCCAGCTCGTTAGACGCTTTCAGCAGGTAATATTGAATAGCTTCGAAGGTTTTATGCGTCAAGTTGTTGGCGCTGCCGTCAGAGTAGCGTTTACCGTGCTTCGCCAGGTAGTAAGCGAAGTTGATTACACCAATACCCAGCGTGCGACGACCCATCGCTCCGCGTTTGGCTGCCGGGATCGGGTAGTCCTGATAATCCAGCAACGCGTCGAGTGCGCGTACCGCCAGAATCGCCAGCTCTTCCAGTTCATCCAGGCTATTAATTGCGCCCAGGTTGAAAGCAGACAGCGTACACAGCGCGATTTCACCGTTTTCGTCGTTGACGTCATTGAGCGGTTTGGTCGGCAGGGCGATTTCCAGGCACAGGTTAGACTGGCGCACTGGTGCAATAGCCGGATCAAACGGGCTGTGGGTGTTGCAGTGGTCAACGTTCTGAATATAGATACGACCGGTAGACGCACGTTCCTGCATCATCAGCGAGAACAGCTCAACGGCTTTCACACGCTGCTTGCGGATGCTGTCGTCTTTCTCATATTTGGTATACAGACGTTCAAACTCTTCCTGATCGGCGAAGAACGCGTCGTACAGCCCCGGTACGTCGGACGGGCTGAACAGAGTGATATCTTCACCTTTCAGCAGGCGGGTATACATCAGTTTGTTGATCTGTACCCCGTAGTCCATATGACGCACGCGGTTGCCTTCCACACCACGGTTGTTTTTCAACACCAGCAGGCTTTCTACTTCCAGATGCCAAATTGGGTAGAACAGCGTTGCCGCACCGCCGCGCACACCGCCCTGAGAACAGGATTTCACCGCTGTCTGGAAATGTTTGTAGAACGGAATACAACCGGTATGGAACGCTTCGCCACCGCGAATCGGGCTACCCAGCGCACGAATACGACCGGCGTTGATGCCGATCCCGGCACGCTGGGATACGTATTTTACAATCGCGCTGGAAGTCGCGTTGATGGAATCCAGGCTGTCGCCGCACTCGATCAGTACGCAGGAGCTGAACTGACGAGTCGGGGTACGCACGCCGGACATGATTGGCGTCGGCAGCGAAATTTTAAATGTGGAAACCGCGTCGTAAAAACGCTTCACATATTGCAGACGGGTTTCACGCGGATAGTTTGAGAACAGGCAGGCAGCAACCAGAATATACAGGAACTGGGCGCTTTCGTAGATCTCGCCGGTTACGCGGTTTTGTACCAGATATTTGCCTTCCAGTTGCTTAACGGCAGCATAAGAGAAGGTCATATCACGGTCGTGATCGATAAACGTGTCCATCTGCTTGAACTCTTCTTCCGTGTAGTCTTCCAGCAGATGATTATCGTATTTGCCCATTTCGACCATTTTCTTCACATGGTCATACAGCGCAGGCGGCTCAAACTGGCCGTAGGCTTTTTTACGCAGGTGGAAAATTGCCAGGCGCGCGGCGAGGTACTGATAATCCGGTGCTTCACGGGAGATCAGGTCTGCGGCAGCCTTGATAATGGTTTCGTGGATGTCAGAAGTCTTGATACCGTCATAAAACTGAATGTGGGAGCGCAGTTCGACCTGGGAAATCGAAACGTTATGCAGTCCTTCTGCCGCCCAATCCAGAACGCGATGGATTTTGTCGAGATTGATGCGCTCTGTGCTACCGTTGCGCTTTGTCACCAGCAGATTCTGATTCATGTATGTAGTACCTGTTCTTTCCGAAATAGTTTCATGCAGACTACCTGTAGTGAGGGAAGTCGCTACAAACACTATATATAGGGGGTATGTTTGGGATTCACTGCAAGATAGTGTGAAAATGACCCTCTTGCAAGTGTATAACTTTGTGGATAACTCGCGACGGAAAAGGCGGCTTCCACGCACCTTAGGTCAGACAAGGTGTTCGGGAAAGTCAATGGGAAGAGAAAAAATTGTTAAAAATAACTGTTCGGTGATTTCTTGAACGTTCAATTTAAGATAATTATTGATCCAGGTTATTTATTGCGCTTATGTCAGATGTGGCGAAAATTGATACCATCACAAACTCATATCACGTCGACACTTATTGTTATGTTTATGATGTGAGCAAATGTAAAGAGGTGTGGTTCACGAAACAGATATTTTTTAATCAGTAGATGTAAAATAAAAGTTTGCGATATTGATTATTCCAGGTAAACAAGAAATGAATTAATCAGTTTAATATGTTTTAATTATCATTGTTTAATAATCAGGTAAACTTTGAAAGAAATAATTAATTCCTTTCTGTAAATATTATTGCTGGTGCGCTTATTTTAAAAATTTCTTGTTTACAATTGGTTATTATCTACAATCGCAATATGCCTTTTAATGATAGCCTATTATTTCTCACAGGCTGTCAGATCATGAATAAAAAATGGATTATTTTTATCAGGAAAGGATATCTGTTAATTTTCCTGGCTGTCGTTGCTTGCGTGTTTACGCGTGCAAACGCGGCGTCGCAGATTCTGTCTTCATGTCAGGGGGTTAATGTTTCTACCAGTTGCCTGGCCAGTCGCCAGAGCCTCTCAGGTAGTATGCAGACCTGGAGTGTTGCTGACGGGCAATGGCTTATTTTTTCCTCTATGGCAAATGATGCCAGTGGCGGGGCGGTATTTTTACAACAAGGAGCTGATTTCATATTGTCAGCACAAGGTGGAACAGGTATGACTCTGTTCGAAAATAATACCGTGAGTGGTGAATATAATAATGGAGGTGCTATTTTTGCGAAAGAAAACTCAACGCTGAATCTTACTCAGGTTATCTTCGACAGTAATGTGGCAGGAGGATATGGCGGGGCAATCTATTCTGCGGGTACAAATGACGCTGGTGATATTGATCTTAGCGTTACCAATGCTGTATTTACAGGTAATATTGCTAACGACGGCAAAGGTGGCGCAATTTATTCGATTAATAATAATATTTACTTAAATAATACGATTTTTAATCATAATCGGGCATATACATCAACAAGTTACAGTGATGGCGATGGTGGCGCTATCGATATCACTGATAATAATACGGAAACCATTCACCCATCAGAGTTCACAATAATTAATAACACCACGTTTACAGATAATATTGCTGAAGGTTACGGTGGCGCAATTTATAGCAGTAGTACGAACTCTCCCTATCTTATTGATATTTCGGTTGATGCCAGCTACAGCTACAACGGTGGCGTTTTGATGGATGAGAACAACAGTGCCGCAGGATATGGCGATGCGCCATCTGCATCGGCGGGCGGCTTTATGTACATCGATTCAAGTCAGGTCAGGTTTGATATCGCTGGTAATAAAACGTTGATTATTGGTGACCTGAGCAACGATGGTGCGCTCGATTCCATTGCCGGAACCGGAAGTATCAGCAAAACCGGCGCAGGCGAACTGGTGCTTAATGCGGATAATAATAATTTTACCGGCGAGATGCGGGTTGAAAACGGTGAAGTGACGCTGGGGCGTAGCAATTCGCTGATGAATGTTGGCGATGATCGTTGCCAGAGTAATCCACAAAATTGCTATGGACTGATGGTCGGCAGTATCAGTCATCGGGATGATCAGGCAGAACTTAACGTTGGCGCAACACAGCAGACTTTTGTTCACTCACTGACGGGTTTTCAGAATGGCACTTTAAATATTGATGCTGGCGGTAACGTGACGGTAAATGCCGGCGGGTTTAGCGGAACTATTGAAGGTGAAGGGCAACTGACCATTGCTGAAAATGGTAGCTATGCGCTGGCGGGGGCGTCGTCGATGGCACTGACCGGCGATGTCGTGGTAGAAGATGGCGCAATCCTCTCGCTGGCGGGAAACGCGGCGGATCTGGCGGCGATGCAGGACGATCCGCAGTCAATTGTATTAAACGGTGGCGTATTAGATCTTTCCGATTTCACCACCTGGCAGAGCGGTACGTCAGAGAACGATGGGCTGGAAATCAGTGGTAACGGCGGTACGGTGATTGGTCAGCAGGACGTTGTCGATCTTTATAGTGGTGAGGATTTGCATATTGGCGATGACGGGAAAAAAGGCGTCTATGTAGTGGTAGATGCAGGCGATGGACAGGTAAGCCTGGCGAATGACAATCAATACCTCGGCACAACACAAATCGCTTCCGGCACGCTGGTAGTGAGCAACAATTCTCAGCTTGGTGATACTCACTATAACCGCCAGGTTATCTTCACTGATAATCAACAAGATAGCGCGATGGAGATTACGGCTGATGTCGATACTCGCTCTGCGATGGCTGGTCATGGGCGTGATATCGAAATGCGCGCTGATGGCGAAATTGTGGTTGACGATGGTGCAGTGACGCAGTGGGGCGCATTGATCGCCGACAGCAGTGGACAGCACCAGGACGCGGGAACCACACTGACGAAAACCGGTGCAGGCACGCTGGAACTGACTGCCAGCGGCACGGCGCAGTCGGCGGTGCGAGTGGAAGAAGGTACGCTGAAAGGTGATGTTGCGGATATCTTTCCTTACGCTTCGTCGCTGTGGGTTGGTGACGGGGCAACGTTCGAGACTGGCGCGGATCAGGATATTCAGTCTATTGATGCCAGTTCCAGTGGCACTATCGACATCAGCGATGGCACGGTTTTGCGTTTAACCGGGCAGGATACGTCTGTGGCGCTCGACGCCTCATTATTTAACGGTGGCGGTACGCTGGTGAATGTCACCGATGGCGTTACGTTAACGGGCGAGCTTAATACCAACCTTGAAACTGACATCCTGACTTATCTTCCTGGCGTGACGATCAATGGTGATCTGAGCAATACTTTCGGCGCGGTCAGCCTGCAAAATGGCGTCGCTGGCGATACCCTGATCGTAAACGGTGATTACAACGGTGGCGGTACGTTGTTGCTCGACAGCGAATTAAACGGCGATGACTCGGTAAGCGACCGGTTGGTGTTGAACGGTAATACCGCTGGCAACACGACCGTGGTGGTTAACCCCATTACTGGCATTGGCGATCCGACATCTACAGGTATAAAAGTGGTTGATTTCGCTGGCGATCCCACACAATTTCAAAATAACGCGCAGTTCAGTCTGGCGGGCAGCGGCTACGTCAATATGGGAGCGTATGACTACACGCTGGTGGAAGATAACAACGACTGGTATTTGCGATCACAAAAAGTCACGCCTCCATCGCCACCTGATCCAGATCCGACTCCCGATCCGGCTCCCACGCCCGCTTATCAGCCGGTGTTGAATGCAAAAATTGGTGGATATCTTAATAACCTTCGGGCGGCAAATCAGGCGTTTGTGATGGAGCGACACGATCACGCAGGTAGCAACGGTCAGACGCTGCATTTGCGCATTATCGGCGGACGTTATCATTACACGGCGGCAGGGCAACTGGCTCAGCATGAAGACACCTCTACGGTGCAGCTTAGCGGTGACCTGTTTAGGGGGCGCTGGGGCGATGATGGCGAATGGATGCTTGGGATTGTCGGTGGCTACAGCGATAACCAGGGCGACAGCCGCTCGAATATGACTGGAACTCGCGCCGATAACCAGAACCACGGTTATGCCGTTGGGCTGACTTCGAGCTGGTTTCAGCATGGTAGCCAGCAGCAGGGGGCGTGGCTGGATAGCTGGCTGCAATACGCGTGGTTTAGCAATGATGTTTCCGAACAAGGCGATGGCGCGGATCATTACCACTCGTCGGGGAGCATCGCCTCGCTGGAAGCTGGCTATCAGTGGTTATCGGGGCATGGTGTGGTAATCGAACCACAGGCGCAGGTGATTTATCAGGGCGTGCAGCAGAATGATTTTACCGCCGCTAACCGTGCGCGGGTGTCGCAATCGCAGGGCGATGATATTCAGACGCGTGTCGGGATACATAGCGAATGGCGTAATGCTTTCCATATCACGCCAACCCTGGATCTGAATTATTATCACCATCCCCATTCGGCGGAAATTGAAGACGATGGCAGCAATATCAGCGACGATGCGGCGAAGCAGCGTGGTGAAATAAAAGTGGGGATAACAGGCAATATTAGCCAGCGAGTTTCCCTGCGCGGCAGCGTTGCATGGCAGAAGGGAAGTGATGATTTTGCCCAGACGGCAGGATTTTTGTCGATGACGGTGAAATGGTAATTGTTGTCCGCCCGGCATCGTTGCCGGGTGCGGCGTAAACGCCTTATCCGACCTACGGGGGAGTCATTTGTAAGCCTGATAAGACACAGCAAGCGTCGCATCAGGCATTGGTACGGTTGCCAGATGAATCCGGTCAACAGGAGAGCCATTTGTAGGCCTGATAAGACGCGGCAAGCGTCGCATCAGGCATTGGTACGGTTGCCAGATGAATCCGGTCAACAGGGGAGTCATTTGTAGGTCTGATAAGACGCGGCAAGCGTCGCATCAGGCATTGGCGCGGTTGTCAGATGTATCCGGTCAACAATCTCACTTATTCTGCGTGTGCAGCATATAGTTCACATCCACGCCGGGGCCGAGCTTAAAAGTATTTGTGATTGGGTTGTAATGTAGCCCGGTCATATGGCGCTCTTTAAGACTGGTCTGATCCACCCAGCCCAGCAGTTCTGCCGGTTTAATAAACTTCTTCACATCATGTGTGCCTTTGGGCACCATGCGCAAAATATATTCCGCGCCGACCACCGCCATCAGCCATGACTTGCCGTTGCGGTTAAGCGTGGAGAAAAAGACATCGCCGCCCGGTTTCACCAGTTGCGCACAGGCTCTAACCACTGACTGTGGATCGGGGACGTGCTCCAGCATCTCCATGCAGGTCACCACATCATACTGTCCGGCATGTTTTGCTGCGTGTTCTTCAACGGTTTCCTGCACGTACTCCACCTGAATACCGCTTTCCAGCGCGTGTAGCTTTGCAACTTGTAGCGGTTCAAAACCCATATCCAGGCCGGTCACCGTCGCGCCTTCGCGCGCCATACTCTCAGCCAGAATGCCGCCGCCACAACCGACATCGAGCACCTTTTTGCCAAATAAACCGCCAGCACGCTCGGCAATATAGCCCAGACGCAGCGGGTTAATGCGGTGCAGTGGTTTGAACTCGCCTTCCAGATCCCACCAGCGGGAGGCGACAGCTTCAAATTTAGCGATCTCTTCGTGGTCTACATTATGGTTTACCGGCGATTTTTCGGCATTCATTGGCACTTCTACTCCGTAATTGGCAAGACAATCGAGTATATCAGGCATTGCAGGTGAATAAAGCGTATAGGTTTACCTCAATCTGCGCGGCTGTGTTATAATTTGCGACCTTTGAATCCGGGATACAGTAGAGGGATAGCGGTTAGATGAGCGACCTTGCGAGAGAAATTACACCGGTCAACATTGAGGAAGAGCTGAAGAGCTCCTATCTGGATTATGCGATGTCGGTCATTGTTGGCCGTGCGCTGCCAGATGTCCGAGATGGCCTGAAGCCGGTACACCGTCGCGTACTTTACGCCATGAACGTACTAGGCAATGACTGGAACAAAGCCTATAAAAAATCTGCCCGTGTCGTTGGTGACGTAATCGGTAAATACCATCCCCATGGTGACTCGGCGGTCTATGACACGATCGTCCGTATGGCGCAGCCATTTTCGCTGCGTTACATGCTGGTAGACGGTCAGGGTAACTTCGGTTCTATCGACGGCGACTCTGCGGCGGCAATGCGTTATACGGAAATCCGTCTGGCGAAAATTGCCCATGAACTGATGGCCGATCTCGAAAAAGAGACGGTCGATTTCGTTGATAACTATGACGGTACGGAAAAAATTCCGGACGTCATGCCGACCAAAATTCCTAACCTGCTGGTGAACGGTTCTTCCGGTATCGCCGTAGGTATGGCAACCAACATCCCGCCACACAACCTGACGGAAGTCATCAACGGTTGTCTGGCGTATATCGATGATGAAGACATCAGCATTGAAGGGCTGATGGAACACATCCCGGGGCCGGACTTCCCAACGGCGGCAATCATTAACGGTCGTCGCGGTATTGAAGAAGCTTACCGTACCGGTCGCGGCAAGGTGTATATCCGCGCTCGTGCCGAAGTGGAAGTTGACGCCAAAACCGGGCGTGAAACCATTATCGTCCACGAAATTCCGTATCAGGTGAACAAAGCGCGCCTGATCGAGAAGATTGCGGAACTGGTAAAAGAAAAACGCGTGGAAGGCATCAGCGCGCTGCGTGACGAGTCTGACAAAGACGGTATGCGCATCGTGATTGAAGTTAAACGCGATGCGGTCGGTGAAGTGGTGCTCAACAACCTCTACTCCCAGACCCAGCTGCAGGTTTCTTTCGGTATCAACATGGTTGCATTGCACCATGGTCAGCCGAAGATCATGAACCTGAAAGACATTATCGCTGCGTTTGTCCGTCACCGTCGCGAAGTGGTGACCCGTCGTACCATTTTCGAACTGCGTAAAGCCCGCGATCGTGCTCATATCCTTGAAGCATTAGCCGTAGCACTGGCGAACATCGACCCGATCATTGAACTGATCCGTCATGCGCCGACGCCTGCAGAAGCGAAAACCGCGCTGGTTGCTAATCCGTGGCAGCTGGGCAACGTTGCCGCGATGCTGGAGCGTGCGGGTGACGATGCTGCGCGTCCGGAATGGCTGGAGCCAGAGTTCGGCGTGCGTGACGGTCTGTACTACCTGACCGAACAGCAAGCTCAGGCAATTCTGGATCTGCGTTTGCAGAAACTGACCGGCCTTGAGCACGAAAAACTGCTCGACGAATACAAAGAACTGCTGGATCAGATCGCGGAACTGCTGCGTATTCTGGGTAGCGCCGATCGTCTGATGGAAGTGATCCGCGAAGAGCTGGAACTGGTTCGTGAACAGTTCGGCGACAAACGTCGTACTGAAATCACTGCCAACAGCGCAGACATCAACCTGGAAGATCTGATCACTCAGGAAGATGTGGTCGTGACGCTCTCTCACCAGGGCTACGTGAAGTACCAGCCGCTTTCGGAATACGAAGCGCAGCGTCGTGGCGGGAAAGGTAAATCTGCTGCACGTATTAAAGAAGAAGACTTTATCGACCGACTGCTGGTGGCGAACACCCACGATCATATCCTGTGCTTCTCCAGCCGTGGTCGCGTCTATTCGATGAAGGTTTATCAGTTGCCGGAAGCTTCTCGTGGTGCACGTGGTCGTCCGATCGTCAACCTGCTGCCGCTGGAACAGGACGAACGTATCACCGCGATCCTGCCTGTGACCGAGTTTGAAGAAGGCGTGAAAGTCTTCATGGCGACGGCTAACGGTACTGTGAAGAAAACCGTCCTCACCGAATTCAACCGTCTGCGTACCGCCGGTAAAGTGGCGATCAAGCTGGTTGAAGGCGATGAGCTGATCGGCGTTGATCTGACCAGTGGCGAAGACGAAGTAATGCTGTTCTCCGCCGAAGGTAAAGTGGTGCGCTTTAAAGAGTCTTCTGTCCGTGCGATGGGCTGCAACACCACGGGTGTTCGCGGTATTCGTTTAGGCGAAGGCGATAAAGTCGTGTCTCTGATCGTACCGCGTGGCGATGGCGCAATCCTTACTGCAACACAAAACGGTTACGGTAAACGTACTGCGGTGGCGGAATACCCAACTAAGTCGCGTGCGACGAAAGGGGTTATCTCCATCAAAGTGACTGAACGTAACGGTTTAGTGGTTGGTGCGGTACAGGTTGATGACTGCGATCAGATCATGATGATCACCGATGCCGGTACGCTGGTACGTACCCGCGTTTCAGAAATCAGCATCGTGGGTCGTAACACCCAGGGCGTGATCCTCATCCGTACTGCGGAAGATGAAAACGTAGTGGGTCTGCAACGTGTTGCTGAACCGGTTGACGAGGAAGATCTGGATACCATCGATGGCAGTGCTGCGGAAGGGGACGATGAAATCGCTCCGGAAGTGGACGTTGACGACGAGCCAGAAGAAGAATAATTTTATTTATTCATGTCAAAAGGGAGCCATCTCCCTTTTTTGAATTGAAAAGTCCAGGCTGCAAAGTCTGGGCTTTTGTCGTATTAGGGCGCGATAAAGTTGTGCATCGCCCATAAAAAATGGCTGGCTTTACACAAGGAATGTGGCAATGAGTGGTGAAAAAAGGCGAAAGGCTGGCGGTTTTATGGCCTTGTAGGTTTTGGTGCAATAGCCCTACTTTCCGCTGGCGTCAGGGCATTGAAGGCAGCAACAGTGTGCAGGTCATCAGCCCGTATGGGCAAAGCCGACAAAAAATGCAGTTTTACTCAACGCCGGGTACAGGAACGATTCGTGCACGTTTACGGCTGGTTCTCTCGTGGGATACGGATAATACCGACCTCGATCTTCATGTCGTTACGCCTGATGGCGAACACGCCTGGTACGGTAACACGGTGCTGAAAAACAGTGGCGCACTGGATATGGATGTCACGACGGGGTACGGACCCGAGATTTTCGCCATGCCAGCGCCAGTTCACGGGCGCTATCAGGTGTATATCAACTACTATGGCGGACGCAGCGAAACGGAATTAACCACCGCCCAACTGACGCTGATCACCGATGAAGGATCGGTCAATGAGAAACAGGAAACATTTATTGTACCGATGCGTAATGCTGGCGAGCTGACGCTGGTGAAAAGTTTTGACTGGTAATTAATGAGGTTACTTTCACTGTCGATGTTTAAGAAAACGCCCGATGACTTTCGCTATCGGGCGTTTTTGTTGGTTAATTCAATCGTTCAATCACCATCGCAATTCCCTGACCGCCGCCAATGCACAGCGTCGCCAGACCCAGCGTTTTATCGCGTGTCTGCATTGCATGTAATAACGTGACCAGAATACGAGCACCACTGGCACCGATAGGGTGCCCCAGCGCGATGGCTCCGCCGTTGACATTCACTTTCTCAGGATCAAAGCCCAGGGTTTTCCCAACGGCAAGGAACTGCGCAGCAAATGCTTCATTGGCTTCGATGAGATCAATGTCTGCCAGTTGTAGCCCCGCCAGTTGTAACGCTTTTTGCGTGGCAGGTACTGGTCCCATACCCATCAATGCAGGGGGCACGCCACCGCTGGCATAGCTTTTAATGCGTGCCAGTGGTTTTAGGCCTGCCGCCAGCGCCGCAGATTCTTCCATAATCACCAGTGCGGCAGCCCCATCGTTAATGCCAGACGCGTTCCCGGCGGTGACCGTTCCGGCTTTGTCGAAGGCCGGGCGCAATGCAGCAAGAGCTTCTGCAGTAGAATCTACTTTCGGGAATTCATCGCGATCGAAGACGATGTTTTTCTTCCGTGTGACAACATTTACCGGGACAATTTCGGCGGTAAAAGCACCGGACTCAATGGCTGCTGCCGCTTTACGCTGTGAATGTAGCGCCAGTTCATCCTGCATTTCACGGGTAATTCCGTACTCTTTGGCAACGTTCTCGGCGGTAATACCCATATGATAACCGTGAGTGGCGCACATCAGGCCATCGCGCAGGATCACGTCATAAACCTGTCCGTCTCCAAGACGATAACCAGAGCGTGCTTTTGCATCGAGTAAATAGGGCGCTAAACTCATGTTCTCCATTCCACCCGCTACGATGCTCTGTGCCTGACCGGCCTGAATTGCCTGGGCGGCAAGCGCCACGCTTTTCAGACCAGAACCACATACTTTGTTGACCGTAAATCCGCACACCGTTTCTGCCAGTCCGCTTTTTAGCAGTGCCTGACGAGCCGGATTTTGCCCCAGCCCGGCCTGCAATACGTTACCCATAATCACTTCATCGACGTGTTGTGAATCGAGTTTTGCGCGTTCAATGGCGGCCTGAATTACTGTTGCCCCCAGATCGATGGCGCTGGTGGAGGCGAGTGAACCATTAAAACTACCGATGGCAGTACGTACCGCACTGACGATGACACAATTTTTCATTTTATATTCCTTCTGTCTGTAGAGTTGCCGTCAGAACAGCGTTAAACCAATGACGAAAATGACGCCGGAGAAGAGCAGGGCAGTGATGCAATAGCCCATGATGTCGCGGACACCGAGCCCGGCGATTGCCAGTGCTGGCAGCGCCCAGAACGGTTGTGCCATGTTCATCCATTGCTCGCCGTAGGCGATCGCCATTACCGATTTACCGAGATCAGCGCCCAGCGCCTGGGCTGCGGGTATCACGAAAGGTCCCTGAATAACCCAGTGACCGCCACCAGACGGAACGGCGAAGTTAATCAGTGCAGAACTAAAGAAGGTCATTACCGGGAAGGTGTCTTTGTTCGCAACATTGATAAAGAATTCGGTAATGAGTCCGCCCAGACCGGAGTGCTCCATCATCAGTTGGATCCCGGCGTAGAAGGGGAATTGCACCAGAATACCGGCGGTACTGCGTGCTGCCGCGCTGATAGCTCGCATATAAGCCATTGGCGTTTTATGTAGCAGCAGACCTGCAATCATAAACATCAGGTTGACGGTATTGATGGTGATGTTGAAGCCATGTTCGATGAAGTACATCGCCAGGTAAGCGATACCCAGTGCGCCGATGATCAACGTCAGGATGCGACTTTCCTCCAGTCGCTCGGAGGGTGGTGCATCTTTCGGTAGCTGCTTCTGAAAATCAGCCTCTTCCATGAGTAGTTTCGGATCGATACTCACCACGTCAGACGGTTTTGGCATCATCATGCGGGTGATAAATGGCATCACCACAATCAATGCCACAGTGATGAAAATGTTAAAACCACTGAACAGAGTATCGCCCACCGGGATAAGCCCGGCGATATGCTCAACCGGGTTGCCCGGTGTTGCAGCCAACAGAGGCATTGAGCCAGAGAAGCCGCCACCCCAGGTGAGAAAACCAATGTAGGCGCAGGCAATGAGCAACGGATAATCAGAGCCAGGTACTCGCCGGGCGACTTCACGGGCGAACATTGCGCCGACAACCAGACCAAATCCCCAGTTGATGACACAAGCGACGGAACCGAAGAAAGTGACCAGCATGACGCCCTGTACGGGTGTTTTTGCGGCGGAGGCGGCAGTCCGCAGCAAGCTTTTCACCGGAGCAGAGCTGGCAAGGGCATGACCGGTAACGATGATCAGCGCCATCTGCATACCGAACGCCAGCAAGTTCCAGAAACCGTCCCCCCACATTTTCACCATGCTGATCGGCGTTTGTGGTGTTAACCAAAGCGCGATCACGAACGTTAGCAACGTCAGCAACATGGCAAAGATCAGAGGATCGGGAAGCCACCGGCTGACAAAGCGCGTCATAAAACGCGAGATGCGACCAATCATAAATCACCCCGTTGCGTATTCAGATCGGCGGCTACTTCAAACTGAGCTTCGGTTTTGGCACGCACGGTGGCTAAATCACACCCGTCGGCAATTTCGGTGAGCCACATTTTGCCGTCAATGAAACGAAAGACAGCCAGTTCAGTGACCAGCATATGCACCGCGTGTTGCGCAGTGAGCGGCATGGTGCAGCGGCGCAAAATTTTCGGTGAACCATCTTTGGCGCAATGTTCCATGGCAATGATCACTTTGCGCGCCCCGGTCACCAGATCCATCGCGCCACCCATACCGGGCACCATTTTTCCAGGCACTACCCAGTTCGCGAGGTTGGCTTCTTCGTCTACCTGCAAACCACCGAGCACGCAGGCATCAATATGACCGCCACGGATCAGCGCAAATGACATGGCGCTGTCAAACATGGCTGCGCCGGGTAAAACGCCGCATGGTTGTCCGCCTGCGTTAACCAGATCTGGATGCGCTGTCGTGACCGGGCCTAAACCGAGGAAGCCGTTTTCCGATTGCAGAGTGATATGAATGCCTTCTGGCAAATAGTTGGCGACCATCGTCGGCAGACCAATGCCCAGATTCACGATGTCACCATCACGAAGCTCTTGTGCCACACGGCGTGCAATACGTTGTTTCGCATCCATTATTTGCTCTCCTGTGAAACGATGATGTGGTCGATAACGGCACCAGGGGTGACAATATGGTCAGGTTGCAGCTCGCCGACTTCGACCAGTTCATCTGGCTCCACCAGCGTGATATCAGCCGCAAGGGCAATCAGGGGGTTAAAGTTGCGGGCGCTAAGTTGATAGGTCAGGTTGCCAAGTGTGTCGCAACGATGAGCGCGAATGAGCGCCAGGTCGGCGCGCAGTGGGCGTTCAAGCAGCCAGGTTTTGCCGTCGAGTGTCAGCGTCTGTTTGCCTTCCTCTACGACGGTGCCGACACCGGTTGGGGTGAGAAAACCACCAAGTCCAGCTCCACCACAGCGAATTTGCTCGATTAGCGTACCTTGCGGCACCAGAACGACGTCCATCTCACCAGATATCATGCGCCGACCTGTTTCCGGGTTGGTGCCGATATGTGAAGCAATCACTTTGCGGACTCGACCATTGACGATGAGCGGACCGATGCCGGTATCAACAAACGCGGTATCATTGGCTATCAATGTCAGGTCGCGAACACCAGATTCCAGTAATGCTTCAACCAGGCGGGATGGAGTGCCAATCCCCATAAATCCGCCCACCATGATGGTCATGCCGTCACGAAAGAAGCCGGAGGCGTCTTGTAATGTCATCAATTTTGTTTTCATTATTTATCCCTCTTGCATACACCGTTGTGGGTACAGTCAGGGAATAGCAAGGGGAGTGCCAGAATGAGAATATTTGATGTTGTTTTTAACTGATTGAATATAAAAGGATAAATAAGGTGGGGATTAAGAAGGAGGATGATTGGCTATGCAGAAATTTGCGCACTGTGCAAATTTCTGCATAGCAAGTTTTGGTGTTATACATCCGCCGGATCGATACCGTATTCCTGGAGTTTATACATCAATGCACGGCGACTGATGCCCAGCATCAAAGCGGTGCGGGTTCGGTTTCCGTCCTGTTGTTCCAGCACTTCCATAATGATGCGTTTTTCGACGCGTTTAATTTCCTCTTTTAAATTACGCTCACCGACAGGGGCTGTTTTTGCCTCACCAGCATTACAGACTGGCTGACGAATCTGTGGCGGAAGATCCTCAGAAAAAATGATCGGACCTGAGTTCATTACGACGGCGCGTTCAATGACGTTGGAAAGCTCTCGAATATTTCCCGGCCATGACCAGGCGGTAAGCAGTGACATTGCCATCGGATCGATGTCGATAATATCGCGCTGATTCTCACTACTGAATTTTTGCAAAAAGTGATTAGCTAACAGGGAAATATCTTCCCGACGATCGCGCAGAGGCGGCAGTATTAAATGAATAACGTTAAGGCGATAAAAGAGATCTTCACGGAAGGTGCCTTCTTTTACCATCGCCTGCAAGTCGCGGTTGGTGGCGGCAATGATGCGGATATCAACTTTTATGGTCTGATGGCCGCCAATCCGTTCAAATTCCCGTTCCTGCAGAATGCGTAGTAATTTGGCTTGCAGTACCAGCGGCATTTCGCCAATTTCATCGAGGAGCAGAGTCCCCTCATTGGCGCGTTCAAATAATCCCTGACGCAAGGTTTGTGCACCAGTAAATGCACCTTTTTCGTGACCAAACAGTTCACTTTCGAGCAACGATTCCGGCAGCGCCGCGCAGTTGACTTTAATAAACGGCCCCTTTGCCCGCCGCGAATTGTAGTGAATCGCTCTGGCAATCAATTCTTTCCCGGTGCCGCTTTCACCGCTAATCAAGACGCTGGCCTGAGAAAGGGCTATTTTGGCGGTGTCTTTGCAGATGTCCATCATCGCCGGGCTGTTGGTGAGAATGTGCCCCCATTGCCAACTGGTGCTCAGTGCCTGGTGCAGATGGCGGATCTCTTTTTTCATTGACTGGAGTTGTAAAGCGCGCTGAACGATTAAATTCAACTCATCGAGATCAAACGGTTTGATAACATAGTCGAAAGCACCGCAGCGTAGTGCTTCGACGGCGGTTTCCACTTCAGCATAGGCCGTCATCAGAATAACGGGTGTCCGGGTCTCATGGCCGCGCATCTCCTTTAGTGCCTTGATGCCGTCCATCTCAGGCATACGGATATCCATCAACACCACGTCGGGGTGAATATCGGCAAACAGGTGTAATGCGGTGCGTCCGTTGTTCGCACAATGTGTTTCGTATCCTTGTAGTGCAAAAGCGGTGCTCAGCATACGGCGAACATTATCTTCATCATCAACAATAAGGATGCGATTAATAGCGGTCATACAGTCTGATTTCCCTGCGGGTTGATCGGTAAAATAAGGGTGAAGGTTGCGCCGTAGCCCGGCAAACTGGTGACGCGAATATCCCCCTGATGGGCATTAATGATGCGTTGACTTAACGCCAGACCAAGTCCGGTTCCTGAGGCTTTGGTGGTGAAAAAGGGATCGAAGATCTTTTTTTGCAGCGAGAGATCAATGCCACAGCCGTTGTCTTCTATCGAAATGGCCTGTTGTGAGTCGCTGTACTGCCAGGTTCGAATGCGAATTTTCCCTCGTGCACTGATAGCCTGGACGGCATTGATCAGGATATTCAGGAGTACCTGTTTGAGCAGTTCGCGATCGGCACTAATCAGGCTTAATTCATTGTCCAGTTCGCTTATGAAGTCGACTCGCGCTTGTACGCCGGCGGTTTGCACCAGTACCAGAGTTTCTTCAACCAATGCATTGAGGCTGACTTGTTGCCATTGACTGTGGCGTGGGCGTGAAAAATCGAGCAATTGCTGAATGACTTTGTTAATTGAGTCGATTTCTTTGAGTACTACAGAAAGATATTCCTGATGTATTTGGTCAGTGGTTTGTTGGCGCAAGATCTGTACATAACCACGAATAGCCGTCAGCGGATTACGGACTTCATGCGCCACGCCAGCCATCAGCTCACCCAGTGTGGCGAGGCGTTCAGCTTGCGCCATGCGGCGTTGGGTTTCTTTGCGGGCAGTTAAATCAGAGAAAATCACCAAAGCACCTATCATTTCACCATGCGTGTTATGAATACGACTGGTAGTGACACTGATTTCAATGGTGCGGTCACGGCCTGGAAAACTGATCTCCAGCGCCACGTGTTCGGTGCCATGTTCCAGCGTATCCAGAACTGGACTGTAGAACTGAGTATTGTCGAACAACATGGAGTAAGGCTGCCCTACCAGTTCATGACGTTGATAGCCAGTGATGACTTCTGCTGCTGGGTTCATGGTGGTTACATCACCCTGGCGGTCGATGGCAATGACGCCATCGGCAGCGTTTTCAATAATCAGATCGTTAAGTGTCCGCGTTTCACGCAGTGCCTGGGCGAGGTTGTTAACACTCTGACTGATTTGCCCCATTTCACCGGGCAATTGTGGTAATCGAGTGGGAATATTTTGCGCCAGAGTCGAGAGGCCATCGGTGATGATATCTATATTGGCGCTCAGGCGACGGGAGAAAAGCACAATCAACAACAGGCTTATCAGCAAACCGGCGGTGAGTACAATGATAATCCTCACATCCATTTTCCAGGCCTGGCGGCGAATATCTTCGGTTAATTCATTGGCCCAGATATAACCGAGGACTTCACCATTACGTTCAATGGGGATCATTGAATTCAAAATATCGCCGCGCACCTGCCTGCCTGAATAAACCAAAGGGGTATTTGTACGCATAACTTCGCGACCAGGGTGATCCGCAGCAATAGTCACGCCCACATTATTCTGATATAGCGATGAAGGCGCGTAGGTGATTATCGCATCCAGCGTCTTGTTATAATAACCAGCGCCTATGCCAGGAAAGGCGCGAGTAATATTTTCGGTAATGGGGGCAAGCTCTGCATTCAATGCGCGGATACGCTCTTCACGCGGTAAGTCGATGTAGAGATCGTAGCGATCGCCTAGCGCCTGATTAAGCAGGTTGACCACGGCAGAAAGTTTTTTCTCTTTTTCAGATAAGACTGCTGAACGTCCTTCCGTTTCTACGATATAACCAATAGTAAGCGTTGGGACAATGACCATCAGGATTGCCATCAGGATCATTTGATTGCGTAAGCGGCGTGGATAAATCCACTTCATATAATGCATGCTGAAATCCATCAATCTTGTCCGATATATGACGATTATCGGGGGTTAAGGTGATGATTTCTCGGCGGTGTATCATATTACCGAGAAGAGAGAACATTGCGGTGGCACGCTTTTACCGCTACCTTAACCACACTCCATCGGTCACCTGAGGCGGAGCTTCGCCCCTTTGAAATACCTTGCTTCTTTTCGCACAACCCTGAAAGTCTCGCGCTATATGTTCAGAGCATTGGCGTTATTGCTCTGGTTGCTGATTGCTTTTTCATCAGTGTTTTATATCGTCAATGCCCTGCATCAGCGAGAATCAGAGATTCGTCAGGAATTTAACCTGAGTTCCGATCAGGCTCAGCGGTTTATTCAGCGCACTTCTGACGTGATGAAAGAGCTGAAGTACATTGCTGAAAATCGCTTATCTGTAGAAAACGGCGTGCTTTCCCCGCGTGGGCGAGAAACGCAAGCGGATGTGCCGGTGTTCGAACCATTGTTTGCCGATTCCGACTGTTCCGCGATGAGTAACACCTGGCGTGGCTCTCTGGAGTCACTGGCGTGGTTTATGCGCTACTGGCGCGATAATTTTTCTGCGGCTTACGATCTCAACCGCGTATTTTTGATCGGCAGCGATAACCTCTGCATGGCAAACTTTGGCCTGCGTGATATGCCGGTTGAACGCGACACCGCCCTGAAAGCTCTGCATGAGCGCATCAATAAGTATCGTAATGCTCCGCAGGATGACAGCGGCAGCAACCTTTATTGGATCAGCGAAGGCCCGCGTCCTGGCGTTGGATATTTTTACGCGCTGACGCCGGTGTATCTGGCGAACCGTTTGCAGGCCTTGCTGGGCGTTGAACAAACCATTCGGATGGAGAACTTCTTCTTACCAGGTACATTACCGATGGGGGTTACTATCCTTGATGAGAATGGTCATACCCTGATTTCGTTGACCGGACCAGAAAGCAAAATCGAGGCTGAACCGCGTTGGATGCAGGAACGTTCCTGGTTTGGTTATACACCAGGCTTCCATGAGCTGGTGCTGAAGAAAAATCTGCCGCCATCATCGTTAAGTATTGTTTACTCGGTGCCCGTAGATCAGGTGCTGGAACGCATTCGTATGCTGATACTTAACGCTATTTTGCTGAATGTGATTGCTGGTGCGGCGCTTTTCACCCTCGCGCGGATGTACGAGCGGCGTATTTTCATTCCGGCAGAAAGTGACGCCCAGCGTCTGGAAGAACACGAGCAGTTTAATCGTAAGATTGTCGCCTCCGCACCGGTGGGGATCTGTATTTTGCGCACCGCTGATGGCGTCAATATTTTGAGTAACGAACTGGCGCATACCTATCTCAACATGCTTACGCATGAGGATCGCCAGCGGCTGACGCAAATTATCTGCGGGCAGCAGGTCAATTTTGTCGATGTCCTGACCAGCAACAATACTAATCTGCAAATCAGCTTTGTTCATTCTCGCTATCGTAATGAAAACGTGGCGATTTGCGTACTGGTCGATGTTTCTTCGCGCGTGAAGATGGAAGAGTCGTTGCAAGAGATGGCGCAGGCAGCAGAACAGGCGAGTCAGTCGAAATCGATGTTCCTTGCTACCGTCAGCCACGAGTTGCGAACGCCGCTGTATGGCATTATCGGTAACCTGGATCTGTTGCAAACCAAAGAGTTGCCGAAAGGCGTTGACCGTCTGGTGACGGCAATGAATAACTCTTCCAGCCTGCTGTTGAAAATTATCAGCGACATTCTCGATTTCTCGAAGATTGAATCGGAACAGTTAAAGATAGAGCCACGTGAGTTTTCACCGCGTGAAGTGATGAACCATATCACCGCCAACTATTTGCCGCTGGTGGTGCGAAAGCAGCTTGGTTTGTACTGCTTTATTGAACCGGATGTGCCGGTAGCTTTAAACGGCGATCCGATGCGTTTACAGCAGGTTATCTCCAATCTGTTGAGTAACGCCATTAAATTTACCGATACCGGCTGCATTGTTCTGCATGTCCGTGCTGATGGTGATTATCTTTCTATTCGTGTTCGCGATACTGGCGTGGGTATTCCGGCGAAAGAAGTGGTGCGGCTTTTTGATCCCTTCTTCCAGGTAGGGACGGGCGTACAGCGTAACTTCCAGGGAACCGGTCTGGGGCTGGCGATTTGTGAAAAATTGATCAGCATGATGGACGGTGACATCTCGGTGGAGTCTGAACCAGGCATGGGAAGCCAGTTTACGGTGCGTATTCCGCTGTATGGTGCGCAATATCCACATAAAAAAGGTGTCGAAGGATTAACGGGTAAACGCTGCTGGTTGGCGGTACGTAATGCGTCACTATGCCAGTTTATCGAAACCAGTTTGCAGCGCAGTGGTGTAATCGTTACAACATACGAAGGTCAGGAACCCTCACCAGAGGATGTGTTGATTACGGATGAGGCGCTGAGCGAAAAATGGCAGGGTAGAGCGGTGGTGACGTTCTGCCGTCGGCATATTGGTATTCCGCTGGAGAAAGCGCCCG
This sequence comes from Escherichia sp. Marseille-Q3837, assembly GCF_916618735.1. NCBI lineage: Bacteria > Pseudomonadati > Pseudomonadota > Gammaproteobacteria > Enterobacterales > Enterobacteriaceae > Escherichia > Escherichia sp. Marseille-Q3837. Next base: position 2,492,855 of record NZ_CAKAKC010000001.1, read on the forward strand.
GTGAGTGGGTGCATAGCGTCGCCTCGTCGCATGAACTGCCTGTGCTACTGGCGCGTATCTATCGGATAGAAATTGAAAATGATGATCCTGCCAACGTTCTGCCATTGATGGACAAAGATTCCACCAGCAATGACGACATGATGATTCTGGTGGTTGACGATCATCCGATTAACCGTCGCTTACTAGCCGATCAGCTCGGATCGTTGGGTTATCAGTGTAAAACGGCAAATGATGGCGTCGATGCGCTTAATGTACTAAGCAAGAATCATATCGATATCGTGCTTAGCGACGTCAACATGCCGAATATGGACGGTTACCGGTTAACGCAACGTATTCGTCAGTTAGGGCTAACGTTGCCGGTAATCGGGGTGACTGCCAATGCGTTGGCTGAAGAGAAGCAGCGGTGTCTGGAGTCCGGGATGGATAGCTGTCTGTCGAAGCCCGTGACGCTGGATGTCATAAAACAGACGCTGACGATGTATGCCGAGAGGGTCAGGAAAGCGCGGAAATCGTAGGAGCGGTCGGAGCAAAAGCCTGATGCGACGCTGGCGCGTCTTATCAGGCCTATGTTTGTGCAGTGTATTGAAATATTGGGATTTGTAGGCCGGATAAGGCGTTCACGCCGCATCCGGCGGTCGGTGCTTATCTGGCCTGTCGGGAGATTACTCTTTATCTGCTGGGCTTAAGGTCACAGAAGAGAGATAGTTCAGCAGGGCGATATCGTTCTCGACACCCAACTTCATCATCGCGGATTTCTTCTGGCTGCTGATGGTTTTGATGCTACGGTTGAGCTTTTTAGCAATCTCTGTAACCAGAAAACCTTCTGCAAACAGGCGCAGTACTTCACTCTCTTTAGGTGAGAGACGCTTGTCGCCGTAACCACTGGCGCTGATTTTCTCCAGCAGACGAGATACGCTTTCCGGAGTAAATTTCTTGCCTTTTTGCAGCGCGGCGAGTGCTTTTGGCAGATCAGTAGGCGCGCCTTGCTTCAGGACGATTCCTTCGATATCCAGATCCAGTACCGCGCTAAGAATTGCCGGGTTGTTGTTCATGGTCAGAACAATGATCGACAGGCTAGGGAAATGACGCTTGATGTATTTGATCAAGGTGATCCCGTCACCGTATTTATCTCCAGGCATGGAGAGATCGGTAATCAACACGTGCGCATCCAGTTTCGGCAGGTTGTTGATCAGTGCTGTGGAATCTTCAAATTCGCCGACAACATTCACCCACTCAATTTGCTCAAGTGATTTGCGAATACCGAACAGTACTATCGGATGGTCATCGGCAATAATTACGTTCATATTGTTCATGTAATAGGCTACCTTGCTACAGCAAGCTCTTGACATAGCTGTCAATGTCGCTGATGTATTTTTCTGTTCCTGGGACATCCTTCTCGCGAATAAGATGTTCCAGCGTTTCACATAACTGCTTGCCGGGTACCAGATTTAGCATGGCAAACACGCCTTTAAGACGATGAGCCGTTTGGGCTAATGCAGCAAAGTCACTGGTTGCTGCTTCAGTATACAGCCTCTTAACATCATCCGGTACTGTGTCTACAAAGAGCGCATAATAGCCGCTGGCATGGAGTTGTGCATTTTCATCTCCACCCATAGGCGATTCTGTCACCTCTTCCTGCGCCAGTTGCACTTCAATTAATTGTAAGACCGCTTCCTGCATAGCATTGCTCATATTGAAGTTGACGCACAATTGACCAGGCCCAATTTCCCGTACGCCAGACTCATCATCGCTTAAAAGCAAGCCAGAGGCAGTAAGATTAGACGGATTATCCGTTAAAAAGATATCATAATCCTGACTAATTAATCTTTCATCGGGTGTGATACAGGTTGCACCCCAATTTTCTAACTGGCGAGTGACAATATTCCGAATTTCTGTGGAAGTTACATCCACCATCACGGTGACATCATCCAGTAAACGTTCTTCTTCCTCTTCAACGTCCGGGGTAGCAGGGAGCATTTTTATATGCACGGAGTATCGTGTGCCAAGCCCGTCCCGCGTTTTAATATTTAAATGACCGCCCAGTTTTCGCGCTAGTTGATCACTTAACCAGAATGCCAGCGGGTTCGCCTTGCCATAGCGATCGCTTTGGGTCTGGTTGATGAACGGGAAGTGCAAATTATCCATTTCATGAATACTTACACCATCTCCGGTGTCAAGAATGCGGAAAGTCAGACGTTCGTCAGAGGATTCATCCTGATCAACCTCAAGGGTAATTTTCCCCAGTTGCGTTGAGGTGACGGCATATTGCATCAACAGCAGCAAAATACGGCGTAAAGCATCGCGATCGCCACGGCGCATATCGTGTGCTTTCAGATGATTGTTAATCAGCAGTTGCAGGCCTTTGCGTTTCATTGCTGGTAGCACTGCGGGCACTACTTCATCGATTAAATCCTGTACGGAGAAAAGCTCGGTCTCGCTCTTCCAGCTATCGTCCGCAAGAATATTCGCTAGCTGAATTTCATCGACCAGGCGCACCAGCACATCAGCCTGATTTGCCAGTTGTTTGCTTTCCGGGGAGTTGAGTTTAGCCGCACTCTCCGCCAGTGACCGTGCGGGTTCTTTCAGCGCATCGCCAATGTTTTGCATAAAGGCCATCCGGCCCTGCTGGTTTTTCTCATACAGGCGCTGCGCCTGCTTGAGTTTCTTGTTCACCAGCACCTCGCGATCCTGATCGCGAATGATGAAGATTTGCGTACGCGGCGCTATCTGGCTGCGGAACATGCGAATTTCATACAGCTCGTTATTGACGGTCGCCTGAATAATCCCCTGATGCTGTTCTGCCATGGTGGTGATGTTTTGCAGATTCAAATGCGGCAGCAGATGGTCGGCAATCTTATTGCTGATAACTGTGCGATTCGATTCCTGATCGTGAACCAGCAGACCGAGTGGCAGCAGTGACACAATCTCTTCATTTATTGCTCGCAAAATACGCAGTTCGTTATTCACTGCGGTGCTGGGAACGCTTTCTGTGCTGCGCCCGGAGAAATGGCGAAAGGTGGTGTAACCAAAAAGCGCCAGTGCCAGCAAACCGATATTCAGCAGCAGTGGCAGCAGAATGTTTTGCAATGTATCCAGCAGCAAAGTGCCGTAAGGAACCTGCCAGACCAGCCGCATATCGGTGGAGTTGAGCGCCGAAGAGATTTCAATCTTCGAACTATTAAAGTTAATGCTGACGCTATCCGTTGCTTCTTTCTCATTATTATTGTTACCCGCAGTACCTGCTTCTGGTTCAAGACGGAAGCTATCCAGCGGCATCCCTGGCGGGATTAAATCATTAATAGGCAGATCAAATGCAACCACTGTTGCCAGATGTCCCGGCTGGTTAAAGGTTGTACGCAAGGTAAAATAATGACCGTTCTGCCAGGCAAGACGGCGCAGGTTAGAAAAACTTTCACGTTCATCCAGGGCATTAGCCTGCTGCAGCATCTCCGCGCGACGAGAATCAACAATGTCACTGACAGTCGATTCTTTAAATCCGGAGGTGAGATCTTTTAACGGCAGGGTCGAGATAAGAATCAGGCTGTTATCCTGACCGTTCAGATAATACATCGACCACGGTACATTTTCTGCGCCCCATAATGTGTCCAGATAAGTAGACATTCGTTGGGTCATCTCAAGCGTTGAGTTGTCGTGAGAACCAAAGATCAGGGCTTCTGTTTTGCGACGCGGTTTTTCCAGATAGTAGACATCCTGTTTCAGACGCGTCTCTTGCAAACTTTCACTGGTGGAAGGTGAAGTCGTTGCAGCGATGTTGTCGTAGATCTGCCAGGTCACGTAACGCCAGGTATCGACGCGCTTTTGTATAGCATGAGTAATGTCGACAATCTGGTAGCTTTTATCTTTCAGCCAGGCGTTGACTGCGCTTTGTACCATTACACCCATCATCACCAGCAACACAATGATCAACAGTAAAAAGAAGCGGGTAATGCTCCCCGGTAGGAGTGAAAAGCGGGTCGTGGCCGTTGTCTCTTTCTGACGCATTCGTGTTTATGACCTGTTAAAACTTCGCGAAGTGATAGGGCAGTATAAAGGGTACAGTGCGAAATTCCAGACTATTACCCGATAGATGATTCTCTCTTCCTCAACGATATGTCTCGTTCTGCCAGATGAGAAATAGATGTACACACCGCATTCTGCTGTACAAATAATCTGCAAAAAAGAAGAGCGAAATTAATTACGGATAAAGAAAAGATGGCGGGAATTATATCTTGTTAATTTTTTGTGAATTATTAACAAGCGTTATAATTTTCCAGCGGTAGTACAAAAAAAATAAAAGTTGTGTAAAGAAGGGTAAAAAAAACCGGATGCGAGGCATCCGGTTGAAATAGGGGTAAACAGACATTCAGAAATGAATGACGGTAATAAATAAAGTTAATGATGATAGCGAGACATATTTTAGTTGCGAGTGAAGATTTTGTTTTGGCATTCAGTGCTATCAAGTACTTAAGAATAAGTTATTGATTTTAACCTTGAATTATTATTGCTTGATGTTAGGTGCTTATTTCGCCAATCATCAAGAATCTTAAAAAGTTCCATCATATTTACATTTTGAAACATCTATAGCGACAAATGAAACATCTTAAAAGTTTTAGTATCATATTCGTGTTGGATTATTCTGCATTTTTGGGGAGAATGGACTTGCCGACTGATTAATGAGGGTTAATCAGTATGCAGTGGCATAAAAAAGCAAATAAAGGCATATAACAGAGGGTTAATAACATGAAAGTTAAAGTACTGTCCCTCCTGGTCCCAGCTCTGCTGGTAGCAGGCGCAGCAAACGCTGCTGAAGTTTACAACAAAGACGGCAACAAATTAGATCTGTACGGTAAAGTAGACGGCCTGCACTATTTCTCTGACAACAAGTCAGAAGACGGCGACCAGACCTATGTACGTCTTGGTTTCAAAGGCGAAACTCAGGTTACTGACCAGCTGACCGGTTACGGCCAGTGGGAATATCAGATCCAGGGCAATACCTCTGAAGACAACAAAGAAAACTCCTGGACCCGTGTAGCATTCGCTGGTCTGAAATTCCAGGACGTTGGTTCTTTCGACTACGGTCGTAACTACGGCGTTGTTTACGACGTAACTTCCTGGACCGACGTACTGCCAGAATTCGGTGGCGACACTTACGGTTCTGACAACTTCATGCAGCAGCGTGGTAACGGCTTCGCGACCTACCGTAACACCGACTTCTTCGGTCTGGTTGATGGTCTGAACTTTGCTGTTCAGTACCAGGGTAAAAACGGCAGCGTAAGCGGCGAAGGCATGACCAACAACGGTCGTGGTGCTCTGCGTCAGAACGGCGACGGCGTTGGCGGTTCTATCACTTATGATTACGAAGGCTTCGGTATCGGTGCTGCAGTTTCCAGCTCCAAACGTACTGATGCTCAGAACACCGCTGCTTACATCGGTAACGGCGACCGTGCTGAAACCTACACCGGTGGTCTGAAATACGACGCTAACAACATCTACCTGGCTGCTCAGTACACCCAGACCTACAACGCAACTCGCGTAGGTTCCCTGGGTTGGGCGAACAAAGCACAGAACTTCGAAGCTGTTGCTCAGTACCAGTTCGACTTCGGTCTGCGTCCGTCTGTAGCATACCTGCAGTCTAAAGGTAAAAACCTGGGTGTCGTTGCTGGTCGTAACTACGACGACGAAGATATCCTGAAATATGTTGATGTTGGTGCTACCTACTACTTCAACAAAAACATGTCCACCTACGTTGACTACAAAATCAACCTGCTGGACGACAACCAGTTCACCCGCGCTGCTGGCATCAACACTGATGACATCGTAGCTCTGGGTCTGGTTTACCAGTTCTAATCTCGATTTATATCGAACAAAGGGCCTGCGGGCCCTTTTTTCATTGTTTTCAGCGTACAAACGCAGTTTTTTGGTGTACTCTTGCGACCGTTCGCATGAGGATAATCACGTATGGAAATAAGCTTTACCCGCATGGCATTGCTGGCTGCCGCGCTCTTCTTTGTTGGTTGCGATCAAAAAACACAACCCGCCAAACCCCACGCTACTGAAGTTACCGTTCTTGAAGGCAAAACGATGGGAACCTTCTGGCGTGCCAGCATCCCTGGCATTGACGCCAAACGCAGTGCTGAACTTAAAGAGAAGATTCAGACCCAGCTGAACGCCGACGATCAGCTGCTTTCGACCTATAAAAAAGACTCCGCGCTGATGCGCTTTAACGATTCGAAAAGTTTGTCACCGTGGCCGGTAAGTGAAGCGATGGCCGATATCATCACCACCTCGCTGCGCATTGGCGCCAAAACCGATGGCGCGATGGATATTACTGTCGGGCCGCTGGTGAATCTGTGGGGCTTTGGCCCGGAACAACAGCCGGTACAAATCCCGAACCAGGAACAGATCGACGCGATGAAAGCCAAAACAGGTTTGCAGCACCTGACGGTCATTAATCAGTCGCATCAGCAATATCTGCAAAAAGATCTGCCGGATTTATATGTCGATCTCTCCACCGTCGGCGAAGGTTATGCGGCAGATCATCTGGCACGCTTAATGGAGCAGGAAGGTATTTCCCGCTATCTGGTGTCGGTGGGGGGCGCGCTGAACAGCCGTGGCATGAACGGCGAAGAGCAGCCGTGGCGAGTGGCGATCCAAAAACCGACCGATAAAGAAAACGCGGTTCAGGCCGTGGTGGATATCAACGGTCACGGGATTAGCACCTCCGGCAGCTATCGCAACTATTACGAACTGGACGGCAAACGCCTTTCCCATGTTATCGATCCGCAAACCGGGCGTCCCATTGAACACAATCTGGTCTCCGTGACGGTGATTGCCCCGACGGCGCTGGAAGCCGATGCCTGGGATACAGGTTTGATGGTGCTTGGGCCGGAGAAAGCCAAAGAAGTCGTTCGTCGGGAAGGGCTGGCGGTCTATATGATCACCAAAGAGGGCGATAGCTTTAAAACCTGGATGTCGCCGCAGTTTAAAGGCTTCCTTATTAGCGAAAAAAATTAAAGCGCAAGATTGTTGGTTTTTGCGCGATGGTGACCGGGCAGACTAAAGGCTATCCTTAACCAGGGAGCTGATGATGAAAAACGCCACACGCTTAACTGATGATCAACGCTGGCAATCTGTCTTAGCCCGCGACCCGAACGCCGACGGCGAATTTGTCTTCGCCGTGCGCACCACGGGCATCTTTTGCCGTCCGTCTTGCCGCGCCAGACATGCCTTGCGGGAAAACGTTTCTTTCTATACGGATGCCAGCGAGGCGCTTGCCGCTGGCTTTCGCCCCTGCAAACGTTGTCAGCCAGACAAAGCCAATCCCCAGCAACATCGCCTTGATAAAATTACCCACGCCTGCCGACTGCTGGAACAGGAAACGCCTGTAACGCTGGAAGCCTTAGCCGACCAGGTGGCGATGAGTCCGTTCCATTTGCATCGATTGTTTAAAGCGACGACCGGAATGACGCCTAAAGCCTGGCAGCAGGCCTGGCGCGCTCGTCGTTTACGGGAATCTCTGGCAAAAGGGGAGAGCGTGACTCAGGCGATTCTCAATGCCGGATTCCCCGACGGCAGCAGTTACTACCGTAAAGCCGATGAAACGCTGGGCATGACGGCTAAACAGTTTCGTCACGGTGGCGAAAGCCTGGCTGTGCGTTATGCGCTGGCTGATTGTGAGCTGGGTCGTTGCCTGGTGGCAGAAAGCGAGCGGGGGATTTGCGCGATATTACTGGGTGATGATGACGCGACGTTAATCAGTGAACTGCGGCAGATGTTTCCCGCTGCCAGCGACGAACCGGCGGGTGAGGAATTTCAGCAACGCCTACGCGAAGTGATCGCCAGCCTCAATCAGCGCGATACGCTGCTGACGTTGCCGCTGGATATTCGCGGCACCGCTTTTCAACAGCAAGTCTGGCAGGCGCTGCGTACCATTCCTTGCGGTGAAACTGTGAGTTATCAGCAACTGGCAAACACCATCGGCAAACCGAAAGCGGTACGTGCCGTGGCAAGTGCCTGCGCCGCCAATAAGTTAGCGATCGTTATACCTTGTCATCGGGTGGTACGTGGTGATGGCACACTTTCCGGTTACCGCTGGGGGGTTTCGCGTAAAGCACAGTTGCTACGCCGTGAAGCTGAAAACGAGGAAAAATAATGTTGGATCTGTTTGCTGACGCTGAACCGTGGCAAGAACCTCTGGCACCTGGCGCGGCAATTTTACGGCGCTTTGCCTTTAACGTTGCGGAACAACTGATCCGCGATATTAATGACGTCGCCCGCCAGTCGCCGTTTCGCCAGATGGTTACCCCCGGCGGATATACCATGTCGGTGGCAATGACCAACTGCGGGCGTCTGGGCTGGACCACCAATCGGCAGGGTTATCTCTATTCGCCCATTGATCCGCAAACAAATAAACCGTGGCCCGCCATGCCGCAGAGTTTTCATAATTTATGTCAACGTGCGGCTACGGCGGCGGGCTATCCAGATTTCCAGCCTGACGCTTGCCTGATCAACCGCTATGCCCCTGGCGCGAAACTGTCGTTACATCAGGATAAAGACGAACCGGATCTGCGCGCACCGATTGTTTCTGTTTCTCTGGGCTTACCCGCGATTTTTCAATTTGGTGGCCTCAAACGTAATGATCCGCTAAAACGACTGTTGCTGGAGCATGGCGACGTGGTGGTTTGGGGCGGTGAATCGCGGCTGTTTTATCACGGCATTCAACCACTCAAAGCGGGCTTTCATCCACTCACCGCCGACTGCCGCTACAATCTGACATTCCGTCAGGCAGGTAAAAAAGAATAAAAATAAGAATTATTATTGCTGTGAGCGCGGAGATGTTTAAACTGCGGGCTGTAATTCATTGTCCGGGTTTTCTGCATGGAACTTCTTGTACTTGTCTGGCGGCAGTATCGCTGGCCATTTATCAGTGTGATGGCGCTAAGCCTCGCCAGTGCGGCATTAGGCATTGGCTTAATTGCTTTTATCAATCAGCGCCTTATCGAAACGGCGGATAACAGTCTGCTGGTGCTGCCGGAGTTTCTGGGTTTATTGCTGTTGCTAATGGCAGTGACGCTGGGATCGCAACTGGCACTTACTACGCTGGGGCACCACTTCGTTTACCGACTGCGTAGCGAATTTATCAAGCGGATTCTGGATACCCACGTTGAGCGTATCGAACAACTCGGTAGCGCCTCATTGCTGGCGGGGTTAACCAGCGATGTGCGCAATATCACCATTGCTTTTGTTCGTTTGCCGGAACTGGTGCAGGGGATCATTCTCACTATCGGTTCAGCGGCGTATTTGTGGATGCTGTCGGGCAAAATGTTGCTGGTAACGGCAATCTGGATGGCGGTCACCATCTGGGGCGGTTTTGTGCTGGTGGCGCGGGTATACAAACATATGGCGACCCTGCGTGAAACCGAAGACAAGCTGTACACGGATTTTCAAACCGTTCTGGAAGGGCGCAAAGAGCTGACCCTGAACCGTGAACGCGCTGAGTATGTGTTTAACAACCTCTACATTCCTGATGCGCAAGAGTATCGCCATCATATTATCCGCGCAGACACCTTCCATCTTAGTGCTGTGAACTGGTCAAACATCATGATGTTGGGTGCTATCGGCCTGGTGTTCTGGATGGCGAACAGTCTCGGTTGGGCTGATACCAACGTTGCCGCGACCTATTCGCTGACGCTGTTATTCCTGCGCACGCCGCTGCTTTCTGCGGTTGGCGCATTACCGACGCTGCTGACGGCTCAGGTGGCGTTTAACAAGCTGAACAAATTCGCGCTCGCGCCTTTCAAAGCGGAGTTTCCACGCCCGCAGGCGTTTCCTGACTGGCAAACGCTGGAGCTACGTAACGTGACGTTTAGTTATCAGGACAACGCGTTTTCCGTTGGCCCACTCAACCTCACCATTAAACGTGGCGAACTGTTGTTTCTGATTGGTGGCAACGGTAGCGGAAAATCGACGCTGGCGATGTTGCTGACGGGGTTGTATCAGCCGCAAAGCGGTGAAATTTTGCTGGATGGTAAACCCATCAGCGGCGAAAAACCGGAAGATTATCGCAAACTGTTTTCGGCAGTGTTTACCGATGTCTGGCTGTTCGATCAACTGCTGGGGCCGGAGGGTAAACCTGCTAATCCGCAACTGGTTGAGAAGTGGCTGGCGCAGCTGAAAATGGCTCATAAGCTGGAGTTAAGTAACGGGCGTATTGTTAACCTGAAGTTATCAAAAGGGCAGAAAAAACGCGTGGCGCTGTTGCTGACGCTGGCAGAAGAACGCGATATTATCCTGCTGGATGAATGGGCGGCGGATCAGGACCCACACTTCCGTCGTGAGTTTTATCAGGTGCTGCTGCCGCTAATGCAGGAGATGGGTAAAACGATTTTCGCCATCAGTCATGATGATCATTACTTTATCCACGCTGACCGCCTGCTGGAGATGCGCAACGGGCAACTTAGCGAACTGACGGGCGAAGAGCGCGATGCTGCTTCGCGTGATGCCGTTGCCCGGACGGCATAATATTTTGACGCTGACCTGGCGGCTCGCTGCCGCCAGGTCAATATTCTAAAAATCCCTTCGTTTCTAATAACCATATAATTAATCAACGAAATTATAATGTTTCTAAAATTAGAATATAATTTATAAACATTATTTAAATGTTGTTACTTAAGTGTTACCGTTGATGCCGCGCAAATCTCACCTGCAATAAAGCGACTAAAAGTAAGGCATTAACAAGATGAAAAAAGTGACTGCCATGCTCTTCTCGATGGCCGTGGGGCTTAATGCCGTTTCTATGGCGGCAAAAGCGAAAGCGTCCGAGGAGCAGGAAACTGATGTACTGTTGATTGGCGGCGGCATTATGAGCGCCACGTTGGGGACCTATTTACGCGAGCTGGAGCCTGAATGGTCGATGACCATGGTGGAGCGCCTGGAGGGTGTCGCGCAGGAGAGTTCGAACGGCTGGAACAACGCCGGAACCGGGCATTCTGCACTGATGGAACTGAACTACACCCCGCAAAACGCCGATGGCAGCATCAGTATTGAAAAAGCAGTCGCCATTAACGAAGCATTTCAGATTTCCCGCCAGTTCTGGGCGCACCAGGTCGAGCGCGGCGTGCTGCGTACTCCGCGTTCATTTATCAATACCGTTCCGCATATGAGTTTTGTCTGGGGCGAGGATAACGTCAATTTCCTACGCGCCCGTTACGCCGCGTTGCAACAAAGCTCGCTATTTCGCGGTATGCGTTACTCTGAAGATCACGCGCAGATCAAAGAGTGGGCACCGTTAGTGATGGAAGGGCGCGATCCGCAACAGAAAGTGGCAGCCACGCGTACGGAAATTGGTACCGATGTGAACTACGGCGAGATCACCCGCCAGTTAATTGCTTCCTTGCAGAAGAAATCTAACTTCTCGCTGCAACTCAACAGCGAAGTCCGCGCCCTAAAGCGTAATGACGATAACACCTGGACAGTCACCGTTGCCGATCTGAAAAATGGCACTGCACAGAACATCCGCGCCAAATTTGTCTTTATCGGCGCGGGCGGTGCGGCGCTGAAGCTGTTACAGGAATCGGGGATTCCGGAAGCGAAAGACTACGCCGGTTTCCCGGTGGGCGGTCAGTTCCTTGTTTCGGAAAACCCGGACGTGGTTAATCACCATCTGGCGAAGGTTTACGGTAAAGCATCCGTTGGCGCACCACCGATGTCGGTTCCGCATATCGATACCCGTGTGCTGGACGGTAAACGCGTAGTGCTGTTTGGGCCATTTGCCACTTTCTCAACCAAGTTCCTCAAAAACGGTTCACTGTGGGATCTGATGAGTTCCACCACCACCTCTAACGTGATGCCGATGATGCACGTCGGGCTGGATAATTTCGATCTGGTGAAATATCTGGTAAGTCAGGTGATGTTGAGTGAAGAGGATCGTTTTGAAGCGTTGAAAGAGTACTATCCGCAGGCGAAAAAAGAGGACTGGCGTTTGTGGCAAGCAGGACAGCGTGTGCAGATTATCAAACGCGATGCCGAGAAAGGCGGCGTGCTGCGTCTGGGTACAGAAGTGGTCAGCGACCAGCAAGGAACCATTGCCGCGCTGCTGGGGGCATCGCCGGGGGCGTCAACTGCCGCGCCGATTATGTTGAATCTGCTGGAAAAAGTATTTGGTGATCGTGTTTCCAGTCCGCGATGGCAGGCCACGTTGAAAGCGATCGTTCCGTCTTATGGCCGTAAGCTGAACGGCGATGTGGCGGCAACAGAACGCGAGTTGCAGTACACCAGCGAAGTGCTGGGGCTGAAATACGATAAGCCGCAGGCGGCAGACAGTACGCCGAAACCGCAGTTGAAACCGCAACCCGTTCAAAAAGAAGTGGCGGATATTGCGTTGTAATGGTGCGCCGCATCCGGCATTGAGTGTCGGATGCGGCGTAACCGCCTTATCCGACCTACGGGGTGCCGCATTTCACAGTAGCGTAGGCCTGATAAGACGCGTCAGCGTCGCATCAAGCAACCGGCTCGTGCGCCAGATGTCGGATGCGGCGTAACCGTCTTATTCGGCCTACGGAGTGCAGCACTTCACAGCAGTTTAGCGAACTACCGCGTTGTCAATTTTTTCTTCCGCCTTCCAAATGCGGTACTTCACATCCACATTGTCTGGCGTATACACCACGATCGGCAGCTTACTGTTGTAACGCAGCATTCCAGCATCGCCCAGATACGCGGTGACAAATTTCTTCTCTTTCTTGCCATCCGGGCAGGCCATCATCGTCGAAACCGGGGAGCTTACTTTATCAAAGACATAATAATCATAGCCCCAGCCTTCCAGCGTTTTGCTTTCCAGCTTCCCGCCGAGACGATGCAAATTGCAATCGACTTCCAGCGTCTGACCGATTAACAGTTCTACTTTCAGGGTAGATTCATCTTCTTGCGGAGTTAACTGAATCACCTGACGCTTCATGCCTTTTTCAGCTTGTGGATAAGGCGCTACTTTCTCCAGTGGCTGGACACTCTCTGCCGCCCAGGCGGAGGTGGTAGCGAAAGCGGCAAACAATACTGCAGGTAGAATGGTCTTCATTTTTGCTTTCCTTCTTCATTTATAGGTTTTCACCGATGATGTCGCTGAAGGTTAACATATTCATCAGATTTATTAATTTGCTTTATGAATAACCTAAAGAATATTCAGACAATTTTACCTGCCCTTTTAGTGTTAAATTCTGATGAATGGTGAAGCCTGGAGAAATATTTCTGGTGAATTAATCGCTATATAAATATGTTTATAACCATTTGAAATGTGAGCAAAAGCCCGTTTTTGCCACTCTTCCCACCACTCTTTTGATCCTGCTACAGGTTTTACCCCGATCGGGGTATGCATCTTTGACACATCCTTTAATATCTTAGCGGCTATAAAAATGGCTTATTAATTATGCGGTTTATTTGGTCGCTCTCAGTTTTCAGAGCGCGTTAATGATGGAAGGTCAATGTGAAGATTGATGCATCCCGTCGGGGCATACTCACTGGTCGCTGGCGCAAAGCCAGTAACGGTATCCGTCCGCCCTGGTCCGGTGATGAATCTCATTTTCTGACCTATTGCACCCGCTGCGACGCCTGTATTAATGCTTGTGAAAACAACATTCTGCAACGCGGCGCGGGTGGCTATCCGAGCGTTAATTTCAAAAATAACGAGTGCAGCTTCTGTTACGCCTGCGCGCAGGCTTGCCCCGAATCGCTATTTTCTCCGCGCCACACCAGGGCCTGGGATTTGCAGTTCACCATTGGGGACGCGTGCCTGGCGTATCAGTCAGTTGAATGCCGCCGCTGTCAGGATAGCTGTGAGCCAATGGCAATTATCTTTCGCCCGACGCTCTCCGGGATCTACCAGCCGCAACTTAATAGCCAACTTTGCAACGGATGTGGAGCATGTGCAGCCAGCTGTCCGGTATCAGCCATAACTGCGGAGTATCTCCATGCACACTAACTGGCAAGTTTGCAGCCTGGTCGTTCAGGCCAAAAGCGAACGAATTTCAGACATCAGCACCCAACTGAACGCCTTTCCCGGCTGTGAAGTTGCTGTCAGCGACGCGCCGAGCGGTCAGTTGATTGTGGTGGTGGAAGCAGAAGACAGCGAAACGCTGATCCAAACCATTGAGTCAGTACGCAACGTAGAGGGCGTGCTGGCGGTGTCGCTGGTTTATCACCAGCAGGAAGAGCAAGGTGAGGAAACACCATGAAACTCAGTCGTCGTAGCTTTATGAAAGCTAACGCCGTTGCGGCCGCTGCGGCGGCTGCCGGTCTCAGCGTGCCGGGCGTTGCCCGCGCCGTTGTTGGTCAGCAGGAAGCCATTAAATGGGATAAAGCGCCGTGCCGTTTCTGTGGTACTGGTTGCGGCGTTCTGGTCGGAACGCAGCAGGGGCGTGTGGTGGCCTGTCAGGGCGACCCGGACGCACCGGTTAACCGTGGCCTGAACTGCATTAAGGGCTATTTCCTGCCCAAAATCATGTACGGTAAAGACCGTTTGACGCAGCCGCTGCTGCGTATGAAAAACGGTAAATATGACAAAGAAGGCGAATTTACCCCAATCACCTGGGATCAAGCCTTCGATGTGATGGAAGAGAAATTCAAAACCGCCCTGAAAGAAAAAGGGCCGGAATCGATCGGTATGTTCGGTTCTGGTCAATGGACTATCTGGGAAGGTTATGCTGCGTCCAAGTTGTTCAAAGCGGGCTTCCGTTCGAACAACATCGACCCGAACGCGCGTCACTGTATGGCGTCGGCAGTAGTTGGCTTTATGCGTACCTTTGGTATGGATGAGCCGATGGGCTGCTATGACGACATCGAGCAGGCTGACGCGTTTGTGCTGTGGGGCGCAAACATGGCGGAGATGCACCCGATCCTCTGGTCGCGCATCACTAACCGTCGTCTCTCTAATCAGAACGTCACCGTAGCGGTGCTTTCTACCTACCAGCATCGTAGCTTCGAGCTGGCGGATAACGGCATCATCTTTACGCCACAGTCTGACCTGGTGATCCTGAACTACATCGCCAACTATATCATTCAAAACAATGCGATAAATCAGGACTTCTTCAGCAAACACGTTAATCTGCGTAAAGGGGCGACGGACATCGGCTACGGTTTACGTCCGACCCATCCGCTGGAAAAAGCAGCGAAGAATCCAGGTTCTGACGCCTCCGAACCGATGAGCTTTGAAGATTACAAAGCCTTCGTTGCTGAGTATACGCTGGAAAAAACTGCCGAAATGACCGGCGTGCCGAAAGACCAGTTAGAACAACTGGCGCAGCTGTATGCCGATCCGAACAAGAAAGTCATCTCCTACTGGACGATGGGCTTCAACCAGCATACTCGTGGCGTGTGGGCCAACAACCTGGTCTACAACCTGCACCTGCTGACCGGCAAAATTTCCCAGCCGGGTTGTGGTCCGTTCTCCCTGACCGGGCAGCCTTCCGCGTGTGGTACTGCGCGTGAAGTGGGCACCTTTGCTCACCGTCTGCCTGCGGACATGGTGGTGACTAACGAGAAACACCGTGATATCTGCGAGAAGAAGTGGAATATCCCGAGCGGCACCATTCCGGCGAAAATCGGTCTGCACGCGGTGGCACAAGACCGTGCGCTGAAAGACGGCAAGCTGAATGTTTACTGGACCATGTGTACCAATAACATGCAGGCCGGGCCGAACATTAATGAAGAGCGTATGCCGGGCTGGCGCGATCCGCGCAACTTCATCATCGTCTCCGATCCGTATCCGACAGTCAGTGCGCTGGCAGCGGACTTGATCCTGCCGACCGCAATGTGGGTAGAGAAAGAGGGCGCTTACGGTAATGCCGAACGCCGTACTCAGTTCTGGCGTCAGCAGGTACAGGCACCGGGCGAAGCGAAATCGGATCTCTGGCAGTTAGTCCAGTTCTCCCGCCGCTTCAAAACAGAAGAAGTATGGCCGGAAGAGCTGCTGGCGAAGAAACCGGAACTGCGTGGCAAAACGCTGTACGAAGTTCTGTATGCCACCCCCGAAGTGAGCAAATTCCCGGTATCCGAACTGGCGGAAGATCAGCTGAACGATGAATCCCGCGAGCTGGGCTTCTATCTGCAAAAAGGGCTGTTCGAAGAGTACGCATGGTTTGGTCGCGGTCACGGTCACGATCTGGCACCGTTCGATGACTACCACAAAGCGCGCGGTCTGCGCTGGCCGGTGGTGAACGGTAAAGAAACGCAGTGGCGTTACAGCGAAGGTAACGACCCGTACGTGAAAGCGGGCGAAGGCTATAAGTTCTACGGTAAACCGGATGGCAAAGCGGTGATCTTCGCACTGCCGTTCGAACCGGCGGCGGAAGCACCGGATGAAGAGTACGATCTGTGGCTCTCTACCGGACGCGTCCTGGAGCACTGGCACACCGGCAGTATGACTCGCCGTGTACCAGAACTGCACCGTGCCTTCCCGGAAGCGGTCCTGTTTATTCACCCGTTGGATGCGAAAGCGCGCGATCTGCGCCGTGGCGACAAAGTGAAAGTGGTTTCTCGCCGTGGCGAAGTGATCTCGATTGTTGAAACGCGCGGTCGTAACCGTCCGCCGCAGGGGCTGGTGTATATGCCGTTCTTCGACGCCGCACAGCTGGTTAACAAACTGACGCTGGATGCGACCGATCCGCTCTCGAAAGAGACGGACTTCAAGAAGTGCGCGGTCAAACTGGAGAAGGTGTAAGCCATTATGTCCCGGTCAGCGAAACCTCAAAATGGTCGCCGCCGCTTTCTGCGCGATGTCGTTCGCACAGCAGGCGGGCTGGCTGCCGTGGGTGTGGCGCTGGGGTTACAACAGCAAACCGCACGCGCATCTGGCGTGCGGTTGCGCCCGCCCGGAGCCATAAACGAGAACGCCTTTGCCAGTGCCTGTGTGCGTTGCGGTCAGTGTGTTCAGGCTTGCCCTTATGACACCTTAAAACTGGCGACGCTGGCTTCTGGCCTGTCGGCGGGCACGCCATATTTTGTCGCACGGGATATTCCTTGCGAAATGTGTGAGGACATTCCGTGCGCCAAAGTGTGCCCGAGCGGTGCGTTGGATCGTGAGATCGAATCGATCGACGACGCGCGAATGGGGCTGGCGGTGTTGGTGGATCAGGAGAACTGCCTCAACTTTCAGGGGCTGCGCTGCGATGTTTGTTATCGCGAATGCCCGAAAATTGATGAGGCAATCACCCTGGAGCTGGAGCGCAACACGCGTACCGGTAAGCACGCCCGCTTTCTGCCGACGGTTCACAGCGACGCCTGTACCGGCTGCGGTAAGTGCGAAAAAGTGTGCGTGCTGGAACAACCGGCAATCAAGGTGTTACCGCTGTCACTGGCGAAAGGGGAGTTAGGTCACCATTACCGCTTCGGCTGGCTGGAGGGGAACAATGGCAAATCGTAAACGTGACGCCGGGCGCGAGGCGCTGGAGAAAAAAGGCTGGTGGCGCACTCACCGTTGGCTGGTATTGCGTCGCCTTTGTCAGTTCTTCGTGCTGGGGATGTTTTTGAGCGGCCCGTGGTTTGGTGTGTGGATTTTGCACGGCAACTACAGCAGTAGCCTGTTATTCGACACCGTTCCGCTGACCGATCCGCTGATGACGCTGCAAAGCCTTGCCAGCGGTCATCTGCCTGCCACGGTGGCGTTGACCGGTGCGGTAATTATCACCGTGCTCTACGCCCTGGCAGGAAAGCGATTATTTTGCAGTTGGGTCTGCCCGCTGAACCCGATTACCGACTTAGCGAACTGGTTGCGCCGGCGTTTTGACCTTAATCAGTCTGCGACGATCCCGCGCCACATTCGCTACGTGCTGTTGGTGGTCATTCTGGTGGGTTCGGCCTTAACTGGCTCGCTCATCTGGGAATGGATCAACCCCGTTTCCCTGATGGGGCGTAGCCTGGTAATGGGTTTCGGTAGCGGCGCGCTGCTTATTCTCGCGCTGTTTTTATTTGATCTACTGGTCGTTGAACACGGCTGGTGCGGGCACATTTGTCCGGTTGGTGCACTGTATGGCGTGCTGGGTAGCAAAGGTGTGATTACCGTTGCGGCCACCGATCGGCAGAAATGTAACCGCTGTATGGATTGTTTTCATGTTTGCCCGGAACCGCATGTGCTACGTGCCCCGGTGCTGGATGAACAAAGCCCGGTGCAGGTCACCAGCCGCGATTGCATGACGTGCGGTCGCTGCGTGGATGTCTGTTCTGAGGATGTATTTACAATAACTACACGATGGAGTTCGGGAGCGAAATCATGAAAAGCCATGACCTGAAGAAGGCGCTGTGTCAATGGACGGCGATGCTGGCCCTGGTGGTAAGCGGCGCGGTTTGGGCGGCTAATGGCGTCGATTTTAGCCAGTCGCCGGAAGTATCCGGGACGCAGGAAGGGGCCATTCGGATGCCAAAAGAGC
This sequence comes from Escherichia sp. Marseille-Q3837, assembly GCF_916618735.1. NCBI lineage: Bacteria > Pseudomonadati > Pseudomonadota > Gammaproteobacteria > Enterobacterales > Enterobacteriaceae > Escherichia > Escherichia sp. Marseille-Q3837. The sequence continues at coordinate 2,511,265 of NZ_CAKAKC010000001.1, forward strand.
AGGATCGGATGCCGCTGAACTATGTGAATCAGCCGCCAATGATCCCGCATAGCGTTGAAGGTTATCAGGTAACGACCAATACCAACCGCTGCTTGCAGTGCCACGGTGTCGAAAGTTATCGCACCACTGGCGCGCCGCGTATCAGTCCTACTCACTTTATGGACAGCGACGGCAAAGTGGGCGCAGAAGTGGCTCCGCGTCGTTACTTCTGTCTGCAATGTCACGTGCCGCAGGCCGATACCGCGCCAATCGTGGGGAATACCTTTACCCCATCAAAAGGTTACGGGAAATAAGAGGTTATTATGGGAAATTCTGACCGTAAGCCTGGTCTGATTAAGCGCCTGTGGAAATGGTGGCGTACCCCCAGCCGTCTGGCGCTGGGGACGCTGCTGTTGATCGGTTTTGTCGGCGGCATCGTCTTCTGGGGCGGCTTTAACACCGGTATGGAAAAAGCCAACACCGAAGAGTTCTGCATTAGCTGCCACGAAATGCGTAACACGGTGTATCAGGAATACATGGATTCCGTGCACTACAACAACCGTAGCGGCGTCCGTGCGACCTGTCCGGATTGTCACGTTCCGCACGAGTTTGTGCCGAAGATGATACGCAAGCTCAAAGCAAGTAAAGAGCTGTATGGTAAAATTTTTGGCGTTATTGACACGCCGCAGAAATTTGAAGCTCATCGCCTGACGATGGCACAGAATGAGTGGCGGCGCATGAAGGACAATAACTCGCAGGAGTGCCGTAACTGTCACAACTTCGAGTATATGGATACAACCGCCCAGAAATCTGTTGCCGCTAAGATGCACGACCAGGCGGTGAAAGATGGGCAAACCTGTATTGATTGCCATAAAGGGATAGCGCACAAGCTGCCCGATATGCGTGAAGTCGAGCCAGGTTTTTAACAGGGTTATTGCTTGGGTATGCTTGAAGCCAGAGAGTTACTTTGTGAGCGGGATGAACGAACCTTATTTAGTGGTTTATCATTTACGCTGAACGCAGGAGAGTGGGTACAAATCACCGGTAGCAACGGCGCGGGGAAGACAACGCTTCTCCGTTTGCTGACGGGATTGTCTCGCCCTGATGCGGGTGACGTTCTCTGGCAAGGGCAGCCCTTGCATCAGGTACGCGACAGCTACCATCAAAACCTGTTATGGATAGGCCATCAGCCGGGGATCAAAACCCGGCTGACGGCGTTAGAAAATCTGCACTTTTATCATCGCGATGGCGATACCGCACAATGTCTGGAAGCTCTGGCGCAGGCCGGGCTTGCCGGATTCGAAGATATTCCGGTAAATCAACTTTCTGCCGGGCAACAACGCCGCGTCGCTTTAGCGCGTCTGTGGTTGACCCGTGCCACGTTATGGATCCTCGACGAACCTTTTACCGCGATTGACGTTAACGGCGTCGATCGTCTGACCCAGCGAATGGCGCAACATACGGAGCAGGGGGGGATTGTGATTCTGACCACTCACCAGCCGCTCAACGTTGCTGAAAGTAAAATTCGCCGCATTTCACTGACGCAAACGAGGGCCGCATGATGTTCTGGCGCATTTTCCGTCTTGAGCTGCGCGTGGCGTTTCGCCATAGTGCCGAAATCGCTAATCCGCTGTGGTTCTTCCTGATTGTTATTACCCTTTTTCCGCTCAGTATTGGCCCGGAGCCGCAGCTGCTGGCGCGTATTGCACCGGGAGTTATCTGGGTTGCGGCGCTGCTTTCTTCACTGTTGGCGCTGGAGCGGCTGTTCCGTGATGATTTGCAGGACGGCAGTCTTGAACAATTGATGTTGTTGCCGTTACCCTTGCCTGCCGTTGTGCTGGCGAAGGTGATGGCGCACTGGATGGTAACCGGTCTGCCGTTACTCATCCTCTCGCCTCTGGTGGCATTGCTACTGGGAATGGACGTTTATGGCTGGCAAGTGATGGCGCTGACGCTGCTGCTGGGAACCCCAACGCTTGGCTTTCTCGGCGCACCTGGCGTGGCACTGACGGTGGGACTTAAGCGCGGCGGCGTGCTACTGAGCATTCTGGTATTACCGCTGACTATCCCATTACTCATCTTTGCCACCGCCGCGATGGACGCGGCTTCGATGCATTTGCCCGTTGACGGGTATCTGGCAATTTTAGGCGCGTTGCTGGCAGGCACCGCGACATTAAGTCCTTTTGCGACGGCGGCAGCGTTAAGAATCAGCATTCAATAACGCTGGATTACTGATTTTTGTTCAAGTCTGGTATCGAAACTATGTGGAAAACACTGCATCAACTGGCGATCCCACCACGGCTGTACCAAATCTGTGGCTGGTTTATACCGTGGCTGGCAATCGCCAGTGTGGTTGTGCTTACCGTCGGCTGGATCTGGGGATTCGGCTTTGCCCCCGCTGATTATCAACAGGGAAATAGCTACCGCATTATCTATCTGCATGTACCTGCGGCGATCTGGTCAATGGGGATTTATGCCTCAATGGCGGTGGCCGCGTTTATTGGCCTTATCTGGCAGATGAAAATAGCCAACCTGGCGGTGGCGGCGATGGCGCCCATTGGTGCCGTGTTTACCTTTATTGCCCTGGTCACCGGTTCTGCGTGGGGAAAACCGATGTGGGGCACCTGGTGGGTATGGGACGCACGCCTGACTTCTGAACTGGTGCTGCTGTTTTTGTATGTGGGTGTGATTGCCCTGTGGCACGCCTTCGACGACCGGCGTCTGGCAGGCCGTGCGGCAGGTATTCTGGTGCTGATTGGCGTGGTGAATCTGCCGATTATTCATTACTCCGTGGAGTGGTGGAACACCCTGCATCAGGGATCAACGCGGATGCAGCAAAGTATCGATCCGGCGATGCGTTCGCCGCTGCGCTGGTCGATTTTCGGCTTCCTGCTGCTGTCTGCCACGCTGACGCTGATGCGGATGCGTAATTTGATTTTGCTGATGGAAAAACGCCGTCCGTGGGTGAGTGAACTGATACTGAAAAGAGGCCGTAAATGACCCCTGCATTTGCTTCCTGGAATGAATTTTTCGCAATGGGCGGTTACGCCTTTTATGTCTGGCTGGCGGTGGTGATGACCGTTATTCCGCTGGTGGTTTTGGTCGTGCACTCGGTGATGCAGCATCGCGCAATTCTGCGTGGCGTGGCGCAACAGCGGGCGCGTGAGGCGCGTTTACGTGCTGCGCAACAGCAGGAGGCTGCATGAATATTCGCCGTAAAAACCGCTTGTGGATTGCCTGTGCCGTTCTGGCGGGGCTGGCGCTGACTATCGGTCTGGTGCTATATGCGCTGCGCTCGAATATCGATCTTTTTTATACGCCGGGGGAGATTCTCTACGGCAAACGTGAAACCCAACAGATGCCGGAAGTCGGGCAGCGCCTGCGCGTCGGCGGAATGGTGATGCCGGGGAGCGTGCAGCGCGATCCCAATTCGCTGAAAGTAACGTTCACCATTTACGACGCTGAAGGCTCAGTGGATGTCTCTTACGAAGGCATTTTGCCGGATCTGTTCCGTGAAGGGCAGGGCGTTGTGGTGCAGGGCGAACTGGAAAAAGGCAATCATATCCTCGCGAAAGAAGTGCTGGCGAAACACGATGAAAACTATACGCCGCCAGAAGTCGAAAAAGCGATGGAAGCGAATCACCGTCGCCCGGCGAGTGTTTATAAGGATCCAGCATCATGATGCCAGAAATTGGTAACGGGCTGCTGTGCCTGGCGCTAGGAATTGCGCTGCTGCTGTCCGTGTATCCGTTATGGGGCGTGGCGCGCGGAGATGCGCGCATGATGGCGTCTTCCCGCTTGTTTGCCTGGCTACTGTTCATGACTGTGGCTGGCGCATTTCTGGTGCTGGTCAATGCTTTCGTGGTCAACGACTTTACCGTCACCTATGTTGCCAGCAACTCCAATACCCAGCTTCCGGTGTGGTATCGCGTGGCGGCTACCTGGGGCGCGCATGAAGGCTCGCTACTGCTGTGGGTGCTGCTGATGAGCGGCTGGACGTTTGCGGTAGCGATTTTTAGCCAGCGTATTCCGCTGGATATTGTTGCTCGCGTACTGGCGATAATGGGGATGGTCAGTGTCGGCTTTTTGCTGTTCATTCTCTTTACCTCTAACCCGTTCTCACGCACGTTGCCGAACTTCCCGATTGAAGGTCGCGATCTTAACCCGCTGTTGCAGGATCCGGGGCTAATCTTCCATCCGCCTCTGCTTTATATGGGGTACGTCGGCTTCTCGGTGGCGTTTGCTTTTGCCATTGCTTCTTTGCTGAGTGGGCGTCTGGACAGCACTTACGCACGTTTTACCCGTCCGTGGACGCTGGCGGCGTGGATCTTCCTGACGCTCGGCATTGTGCTTGGTTCCGCATGGGCCTATTACGAACTCGGCTGGGGCGGCTGGTGGTTCTGGGATCCGGTAGAAAACGCCTCGTTTATGCCGTGGCTGGTGGGGACTGCGCTGATGCACTCACTGGCGGTCACTGAACAACGCGCCAGCTTCAAAGCGTGGACATTACTGCTGGCAATCAGTGCCTTCTCGTTGTGTCTGTTGGGGACTTTCCTCGTGCGTTCCGGCGTGCTGGTATCGGTACACGCGTTTGCGTCTGATCCGGCACGCGGTATGTTTATCCTCGCCTTTATGGTGCTGGTGATTGGTGGTTCGCTGCTGCTGTTTGCCGCGCGTGGACACAAAGTTCGCTCACGCGTAAACAATGCGCTGTGGTCGCGGGAATCTTTGCTGTTAGCGAACAACGTTTTGCTGGTCGCCGCGATGCTGGTGGTGTTGCTGGGGACGCTGCTGCCGCTGGTGCACAAGCAACTGGGACTGGGCAGTATTTCGATTGGCGAACCGTTCTTCAACACTATGTTTACCTGGCTGATGGTGCCGTTTGCGCTACTGCTTGGTGTCGGCCCTCTGGTGCGCTGGGGACGCGATCGCCCGCGTAAAATCCGCAATTTGTTGATTATCGCCTTCATCTCTACGCTGGTGCTGTCGCTGCTGTTGCCGTGGCTGTTCGAAAGCAAAGTTGTGGCGATGACGGTGCTCGGTCTGGCAATGGCCTGCTGGATTGCGGTGCTGGCAATTGCGGAAGCTGCGCTGCGTATTTCACGCGGCACGAAAACCACCTTCAGTTATTGGGGGATGGTGGCGGCTCACCTGGGGCTGGCAGTGACAATTGTTGGCATTGCTTTTAGCCAGAACTATAGCGTTGAGCGTGATGTGCGCATGAAGTCCGGCGATAGCGTCGATATTCATGAATATCGCTTCACCTTCCGTGATGTCAAAGAGGTGACTGGTCCGAACTGGCGTGGCGGTGTGGCGACTATCGGCGTAACGCGAGATGGCAAGCCGGAAACAGTGCTGTATGCAGAAAAACGTTATTACAACACTGCCGGGTCGATGATGACCGAAGCGGCGATTGACGGTGGCATCACGCGTGACCTGTACGCGGCACTCGGTGAAGAGCTGGAAAACGGCGCGTGGGCCGTGCGTCTTTACTACAAACCATTTGTTCGCTGGATTTGGGCGGGCGGGCTGATGATGGCGTTGGGCGGACTGCTGTGTCTGTTTGATCCTCGCTATCGTAAGCGCGTGAACCCGCAGAAAACTGCGCCGGAGGCTGTATGAAGCGCAAAGTATTGTTAATTCCTTTGATTATCTTCCTGGCGATTGCCGCAGCATTGCTGTGGCAGCTGGCGCGTAATGCCGAAGGGGATGATCCGACCAATCTGGAATCGGCGCTCATTGGCAAGCCAGTGCCGACGTTTCGCCTCGAATCACTGGACAATCCGGGGCAGTTTTATCAGGCAGATGTGCTGACTCAGGGCAAACCGGTGCTGCTTAACGTCTGGGCGACCTGGTGCCCGACCTGCCGTGCGGAACATCAATATCTGAATCAGCTTTCTGCGCAGGGCATCCGCGTGGTGGGTATGAACTATAAAGACGACTGGCAGAAAGCAATTAGCTGGCTGAAAGAACTGGGCAATCCTTACGCGCTAAGCCTGTTTGATGGCGACGGCATGTTAGGGCTGGATCTCGGCGTGTATGGCGCGCCAGAAACGTTTCTCATCGATGGCAACGGCATCATTCGCTATCGCCATGCGGGCGATCTCAATCCTCGCGTCTGGGAAGAAGAGATCAAGCCGCTGTGGGAGAAATACAGTAAGGAGGCCGCACAATGAGGTTTTTATTGGGCGTGCTGATGCTGATGATCTCCGGCTCGGCGCTGGCGACCATCGACGTGTTGCAGTTTAAAGATGAAGCACAGGAACAGCAGTTCCGCCAGCTCACGGAAGAACTGCGCTGCCCGAAATGCCAGAACAACAGTATTGCCGATTCCAACTCGATGATTGCCACTGACCTGCGCCAGAAAGTGTATGAACTGATGCAGGAAGGTAAAAGCAAGAAAGAGATTGTTGATTATATGGTGGCGCGTTACGGCAACTTCGTCACTTACGATCCGCCATTAACACCGCTGACCGTGCTGCTGTGGGTGCTGCCAGTTGTCGCTATTGGTATCGGCGGCTGGGTGATTTACTCCCGCTCGCGGCGTCGGGTGCATGTGGCGCAGGAGGAGTTTCCTGAACAAAGCGTGCCGGAAGGTAAGCGTGCCGGATATGTTGTTTATCTGCCGGGTATTGTGGTGGCGTTAATTGTAGCTGGCGTCAGCTACTACCAGACTGGCAATTATCAGCAGGTGAAAATCTGGCAGCAGGCCACGGCGCAGGCTCCGGCGTTGCTGGACAGGGCGCTGGATCCGAAAGCCGATCCGCTCAACGAAGAAGAGATGTCACGTCTTGCGCTGGGGATGCGTACTCAACTGCAAAAAAATCCAGGAGATATTGAAGGCTGGATTATGTTGGGTCGCGTTGGGATGGCGCTGGGTAACGCCAGTATCGCGACCGATGCATATGCCACTGCGTATCGCCTCGATCCGAAAAACAGTGATGCTGCGCTAGGTTACGCGGAGGCGTTAACGCGTTCTTCTGACCCCAACGATAACCGCCTGGGCGGCGAGTTGTTGCGTCAACTGGTGAGAAGTGACCACAGCAATATTCGCGTGCTGAGCATGTATGCGTTTAACGCCTTTGAGCAGCAGCGATTTGGCGAAGCCGTTGCCGCGTGGGAGATGATGTTGAAACTCTTACCTGCCAACGATACTCGCCGTGCGGTGATTGAGCGCAGTATCGCGCAGGCGATGCAGCATTTGTCGCCGCAGGAGAGTAAGTAAGAAGAAGCCCGATGGTGACGCCATTGGAGCCAGGCGGATGACAACGTGCGCTATGTTTATGCCGGATGCGGCGTGATCGCCTTATTCGGCCTACAAAATCGTGCAAATTCAATACATTGCTCGATCTGCGTAGGCCTGATAAGCATAGCGCATCAGGCAGTTTTGCGTTTGTCATCAATCTCAGCCCGATGATAAATCCATCGGGCTATTTTTTTATTGTGTCCCGCGTTGTTGCAGGAACAGAATGGTGGCCGCCACGCGTGAGCGGACATTGAGTTTACGCAGCAGATTGCGAATGTGCACTTTTACCGTCTGCTCAGAAATATTCAACACCGAGGCAATTTGCTTATTCGACAGCCCTTGCGCCAGCTCGTGCAGAACATCCAGCTCACGCTCCGTCAGCACGCTGAAGGGATCTTCTTCCGCACCGAACATTTCACGTTCGCGCAAGTACTGATTGACGCGTTCGCTAAAGACTTTGCTGCCTTTTGCTCCGGCGCGAATTGCTTCCAGCAATACTTCCGGGTCGCTGTCTTTTAGCAGATAGCCGTCTGCGCCTGCGTCTATCAGTGCAAAGACATCGCTGGAGGCATCTGATACGGTCAGGATAATAATTTGCGCGGTAACGCCATCCCTGCGCAAGGCATTGAGGGTATCCAGGCCACTCATACCTTTCATATTGAGATCCAGCAAGATAACGTCGATATCCAGTCGATTAGCCAGATCGATAGCACTAGCGCCGTCGCCTGCTTCGGCGACCACTTCAAAACCAGGATCAAGCTCCAGTAACTGACGAACACCGCGTCGCATAAGTGGATGATCATCCACAATCATCACCTGAAAAGGCGTTGCTTCAGGCATAGTAGTCTCCTGAGGTTTTATTAGAATCATTATGTTTGAGCGTAGCGTTGGTAACGCTACCAGGCGCGTGAATGTTACCCCATTTTATGTATGGGCATGTAGTAAAACTGCAAGTGAGGGTAGCAAGACAATGCTGTGGATATAAAAAAACCAACCGTAAAGGTTGGTTTTCTTGGGATTTTTGGTCGGCACGAGAGGATTTGAACCTCCGACCCCCGACACCCCATGACGGTGCGCTACCAGGCTGCGCTACGTGCCGACTCGTGGCTGCTTATACTACCGTTTTCCACACCGATTGCAAGTAAGATATTTTGCTAACTGATTTATAATTAATCAGTTAGCGATGAAACGCTTCTCGTCTGTCAGCACTTGCAATAACAAACTTAACTGTGGTTTTTCGTCTTTCACTCTTTCGCCACGTAAGTTGTAAGTGCGGTATTTACCGTTATTGTTCAGTACCAGCGTCATTTTCGGGGTGGTAATTGCCAGCGTATTGTTATCCGCCGCAGTCACCCAGTAATGACGGCGCTCAGGGTTGAACAAATCCTGACCTTGCGAATATTCGCTCGCCGGTGTGCTGACGTGTAGCAGACGTTGCATCAGCGTGGTCATCAGATCGGTATGGTCGGTCAGGGTATTAATTCGCTGTGCCGGTGTGCCTGGCCAGTGAATCACTAACGGCACCTGAAGATGACCGTGGGACCAGTCAAAGGTTTCTTCCTCTTCGACCAGCGGAATGCCCCGACCGGCAGTAATAATCACCACCGTATTGTCCAGCTTGCCGGACGCTTTCAGCGCATCAAGAACGCGGTTAATCTGGTCATCGACATTACCTGCCGCGCGGCTATATTTCCGTGCAAATGCCTGCTGATTGCTGTCGTCAATGTTAGTGCCATTGAAAGATACCCATGAGAACCAGCGATTATCTTCTTGCGCGTAGCGGCTCAGCCAGTTGATCCACTGTGTGGCAGTCTGCTCATCGGATTGCGTGCGAACGCTCGGCATTGAGAAGTCTGACAACAATGCCTGACGATACAACGGGCTGGTAAAGCCATCGGATGAGAATAACCCCAGTTGATAGCCTTGCTGGTTAAGCGCGGTAATTAATGCCGCAGGTGTACGGGTCGACAGAATGCCGTCCATATAACTTGGCGATATGCCATAGAACAGGCCAAAGATGCCGTTGTCGGTCGTGTTGCCGGAACTCATATGGCGCGTGAACGAAATATTTTGTTCCGCAAAGCCTGCCAGCGCAGGCATCTGCTTCTCAAAGCGTGAGTAGTTCAGGCCATCGACAGTAATCAGCAAGACGTTTTGCCCGGTGCCCATATCGCGGTAGCGCAGTTCGCTTAACGGATACTGTACGGAAACAGCATCTGGATTGCCTTGCTCAATAAGACGGCGTTGATACTCCTGCGCATCAAGCAGACCATGCTTCTCAAGAAAACGTCGCGCCGTCATCGGGTACGAAAGCGGCAGGTTAGCGCGCTGCATGGTGATCGGGCGATAGAAGTTGGCATCGGCCCAGATATACACCACATGCGAGGCGATAAAGGCGATGAATAAGAATGCGGCCAGCGGACGGGCGAAGCGCCGACGACGTGTCAGGCTGCGCAGCTTTTGCCAGCTCCACGTCGCAAATACCAGTTCAAGCAATAATATTACCGGCACACTGATGAACATCAGCTGCCAGTCGCGCGCCATCTCATTTTCGTCCGGGTTGATAACTAGCTGCCAGACGATGGGATTAAGATGGAGATGGAAACGGGTAAAGACTTCGCTATCGATCAGTAATAGCGTCATTCCCGCCGTTGCCAGAATGACGGACAAAAACCTCATCAGCCTCTGGGAGCCGACAATAAAGGTCAGCGGGAAGAGGATCAGCAAATAGGTGGCGAACACCAGGAAGCTGAAATGACCGATAATGCTTACGTAGGAATAAATACGACCCGCAAGCGTTGTCGGCCAGTCGGCGATAAACAGGTAACGGCTGCCAATGACGAGCGAAAGCAGAATATTGAACAGTGCAAACCAGTGCCCCCAACTGACCATCTGGGAGACTTTTTCACGGTAGCGCTGACGATGAGTTACCATAACCTGTTATCTGTTTCCCTTAGTGCGCTTTGTCTTCGTTGATAGAGGACTGTAAGGCGCGGGCAAAAGAGTTGGCAATCGCCTGGCGCTGAGCCGGGGCAATGCTGGTGTTGATAAGGTTGGTGACCATATTGCCTAACACCATCAGGGAAAGGTCGGTCGGAGCCTTATGTTTTTCCAGTACGTTGAGCAGCTCTGCGAGCAATTGTTCAACCTGTTCATCACTGTAGCGGGAAATTTGTGGCATAAATCGAAATCAGTTAGTTGATGAAAGGGCAACATATTACCGTAGCAACGGTTTTTTTTCTGCTTTTTTATACTTTAAATCATTCGCGTTACGCCACCTTCTGTAAAATGACCGCCATCTTTTATTGCGTCGCTTAACCGGCGGTGGTTGAATACCGCCCGGTCTAAAAGGAGAGTTTATCATGAGTCTGGATATCAACCAGATTGCTCTGCACCAGCTTATCAAGCGTGATGAGCAGAACCTTGAGCTGGTGCTGCGCGATTCATTGCTGGAACCGACGGAAACCGTCGTTGAGATGGTGGCGGAGCTGCATCGTGTCTATAGCGCCAAGAATAAAGCCTACGGTTTGTTTAGCGAGGAAAGTGAACTGGCGCAGACGCTGCGCTTACAGCGTCAGGGCGAAGAAGACTTTCTGGCATTTAGTCGGGCAGCAACTGGTCGCCTGCGTGACGAACTGGCGAAATATCCTTTTGCTGACGGCGGCTTCGTGCTGTTTTGTCACTATCGCTATCTGGCGGTTGAGTATTTGCTGATTTGCGTACTGAACAATTTAAGCAGTATGCGCGTTAACGAAAACCTCGACATCAACCCGACCCATTATCTCGATATTAATCATGCTGATATCGTTGCGCGTATCGATTTGACCGAGTGGGAAACCAATCCAGAATCGACCCGTTATCTCACTTTCCTGAAAGGGCGAGTAGGGCGCAAAGTGGCAGATTTCTTTATGGATTTCCTCGGTGCCAGCGAAGGGTTGAACGCGAAAGCGCAAAACCGTGGACTGTTACAGGCGGTCGATGACTTTACCGCCGAAGCGCAACTGGATAAAGCAGAACGGCAGAACGTTCGCCAGCAGGTTTATAGCTACTGTAATGAGCAATTGCAGGCGGGCGAAGAGATCGAGCTGGAGTCGCTGTCGAAAGAACTGGCGGGCGTCAGCGAAGTGAGCTTCACGGAATTTGCGGCTGAAAAAGGCTATGAACTGGAAGAGAGCTTCCCGGCAGATCGTAGCACGCTGCGTCAGTTGACTAAGTTTGCCGGTAGCGGTGGTGGCTTAACCATCAACTTTGATGCAATGCTGTTAGGCGAACGGATTTTCTGGGACCCGGCGACCGATACCCTGACCATTAAGGGCACGCCGCCGAACTTGCGCGATCAGCTTCAGCGCCGGACGTCTGGCGGTAATTAATCGGTTTTACGTAATGAATGCCAGATGCGGCGTGACGCCTTCTCTGGCCTGCAAATAACGGTAATACCTGTATGCCTGATAAGACGCACTGCGTCGCATCAGGCATAATCTGCGGATACAAAAAACCCCGCCGGAGCGGGGTTTTTTACAACTTATTCAGCAATTAAGCGCGAACGAAGTCGATGTGCTGCAGCTTCGGTTTGTACGGGTGACGCTGTACATCCTGAGCTTTAACTTTGATTTCTTTACCGTCAACAACGATGGTCAGAACTTCGCTGTAGAATTCAGCTTTAGCTTGCATGTTCATGACTTTGTCGTGATCCAGCTCGATAGCCAGCGGCGCTTCTTTGCCACCGTAGATGATTGCCGGGAACTTGTTAGCGGCACGCAGGCGGCGGCTCGCACCCTTACCCTGCTCTTTACGTACTTCTGCGTTGATAGTAAACATTTCTTTCTCTCTTAAATTAATCCTGCTACAGGCGACCCAGCAACAGGTAAGTGATCTGCTTTGCGTATGCAAAAGCGGGCGAGATTCTATACTCAATCGCCTTATACATCAATCAAAACTACCATTAACCGCGTAATTCATGCGCCCGACGAAAACGACCTTCGTAATCGAACACTTTTTCACGCACTTGCCAGTACTGACCTTTCATGCGGGCAACAACAAAATCCGGATGGCGCAATAAGGCTTGCTGGGCGAGGATATCGGCGGCGGTTATCCAGCGCAGAGGGATGCCCGGTGTGCGCGTATGCGGGCGGATAAAAAGTTGTTCGAAGGCGGTACGCTGGGCGGGCGTTTGTAGACGGAAACGCTCACTCACATCCGCGCCGTCTTCATCGTAATAGGTGATTTTCAGCCATTCGCCTTTCTCGTCGTGACCATGCTGCAAAGACATGCCGCTACAGCGTAATACCAGCGCGTCTTTGAGTCGTAGCGCCGCTTTTAACATGTCGTCTGGATCAACCAGTACCGTGTCACATTCGCGGCATCGTCGGGCGGCAATATCGTTTTCCGCGTTACATTGTGGGCAATTTTTAAAACGGAAACGGAAGTCACACTGTTCGCGATGACCGTCGTCATCTTCAAACCACCCCTGACAGCGACGACCAAAGTGTTCAATCAATGTACCGTCGGCGGTCGTTTTGCCCCAGAAGGTGTTGGCAAAACCGCAGGCAGGGCAGAAAACCTGTACCGGAACGTTGTCACTTTTGCCTTTTGGGGTGCCAACTTCTGGCGCGTAGAGATCGTGAGGATTACCCGCATAATCAAGAATTAAGCAATCAGTCTTGCCGGGCGCCAGACGCAGACCGCGTCCGACAATTTGTTGGTAAAGACTCACTGATTCAGTAGGGCGCAGGATGGCGATAAGATCGACGTGCGGGGCGTCAAATCCGGTGGTCAGTACCGCAACGTTGACCAGATAGCGAAAACGCTGGGCTTTAAAATCTTCAATTAATACATCACGTTCAGCGCCGGGTGTGTCACCGGTAATGAGTGCTGCATCTTCGGCGGGCAGCAATCCCACAATCTCTTTTGCGTGTTCAACCGTCGCGGCGAAAATCATCACCCCTTTGCGCGTTGCGGCGAACTCCATAATCTGGCTGATGATGTGCGGCGTAATACGTTGTTGTTTTTTCAGCTCGCGGTTGAGATCGGCTTCACTGAACAGCCCATTGCTCTGTGCCTGCAAGCGGCTGAAATCGTATTGCACTACCGGCATATCAAGCCGTTCTGGTGGCGTCAGATAGCCGTGTTTAATCATATAACGCAGCGGCAGCTCATAAATGCAGTCACGGAAAAGGGCTTTCTCGTCGCCACGTACCATGCCGTGATAATGGAACTGGTAGATCCAGCCTTTGCCCAGCCGAAAAGGCGTGGCGGTCAGCCCCAACAGGCGTAAGTGGGGATTCACTTTTGTCAGGTGAGTAAGGATTTGCTGATACTGGCTCTCTTCATCGTCGCCAATGCGGTGGCATTCATCGACAATCAACAGCGAAAATTCACCCTGAAAGGCATCGAGATTGCGAGCGACGGACTGCACGCTGCCAAACACCACTTTACCGTGGCTCTCTTTACGCTTCAGCCCGGCGGCAAAAATATCGGCTTCCAGCCCCAGAGCCTGATATTTTGCATGGTTTTGCGCCACCAGCTCTTTGACGTGCGCCAGCACCAGCACGCGACCACGCGCCAGCCGTGCCAGTTCCGCTATCACCAGGCTTTTACCTGCACCAGTAGGCAGCACGATAACGGCAGGGGTTTTATGACGACGAAAATGGTTGAGCGTGGCATCCACGGCTTCTTGCTGATATGGACGGAGTGTAAAAATCATGGTCTCGCGTAGGTAGATTATTCTGCTAATAGTATGCCACGGATCTTTTTCTCTTGAGGGAAGTTATTAGACCGCTATACTGGGCGAACAACAGTTCAGATTTTCGGGTCATTACCCGACCTCCGTTTTTTACAGGCAAAATCACACACATGCGACTTGATAAATTTATCGCACAGCAACTCGGCGTTAGCCGTGCTATTGCCGGGCGTGAAATCCGTGCTACTCGTGTCACCGTCGATGGCGAAATCGTCCGCAATGCAGCGTTTAAACTGCTCCCTGAACACAGTGTGGCTTACGATGGAAACCCGCTGGCACAGCAACACGGACCACGTTACTTCATGCTCAATAAGCCTCAGGGCTATGTTTGTTCTACTGACGATCCGGATCACCCAACGGTGCTCTATTTTCTGGATGAACCTGTGGCGTGGAAACTACACGCAGCAGGGCGGCTAGATATCGACACTACCGGCCTGGTGCTGATGACTGACGATGGTCAGTGGTCGCACCGCATTACTTCTCCACGTCATCATTGCGAGAAAACCTACCTGGTGACGCTGGAGTCCCCGGTGGCAGCCGATACGGCAGAGCAGTTTGCTAAAGGCGTGCAGTTACATAACGAAAAAGATCTCACTAAGCCTGCTGTGCTGGAAGTGATTACGCCGACGCAGGTACGTCTGACCATCAGCGAAGGGCGTTATCATCAGGTGAAACGCATGTTCGCCGCCGTGGGTAACCACGTGGTTGAGCTGCATCGTGAACGTATTGGCGGCATTACGCTGGATGCTGATTTAGCACCCGGTGAATATCGTCCATTAACTGAAGAAGAAGTTGCCAGCGTCGTCTAACACTTTAATAACTTTCAGGAGCCCGTTGTGACCACCCGACAGCATTCGTCGTTTGCTATTGTTTTTATCCTTGGCCTGCTGGCCATGTTGATGCCGCTGTCGATTGATATGTATCTGCCCGCGCTGCCAGTGATTTCTGCGCAGTTTGGTGTGCCAGCGGGCAGTACGCAGATGACCCTGAGTACCTATATTCTGGGTTTTGCGTTGGGGCAGTTAATCTACGGGCCGATGGCGGATAGCTTCGGGCGTAAGCCGGTGGTTCTTGGCGGTACGCTGGTATTTGCTGCGGCGGCGGTGGCGTGTGCACTGGCGCAAACTATCGATCAGCTGATTGTGATGCGTTTCTTTCACGGGCTGGCAGCGGCGGCGGCCAGCGTGGTCATCAACGCCCTGATGCGCGACATCTACCCGAAAGAAGAGTTCTCGCGGATGATGTCGTTTGTCATGCTGGTAACGACCATCGCGCCTCTGATGGCGCCGATTGTTGGCGGCTGGGTGCTGGTGTGGCTGAGCTGGCATTACATTTTCTGGATCCTCGCCGTGGCGGCGATTCTGGCTTCGGCGATGATCTTCTTCCTGATCAAAGAAACGTTACCGCCGGAGCGTCGTCAGCCGTTTCACATCCGTACCACCATTGGCAACTTTGCCGCACTGTTCCGCCATAAGCGCGTCCTGAGTTATATGCTGGCCAGCGGTTTCAGCTTTGCCGGGATGTTCTCATTCTTAAGCGCCGGACCGTTTGTCTACATTGAAATTAACCACGTCGCGCCGGAAAACTTTGGTTATTACTTTGCGCTGAATATTGTTTTCTTGTTCGTGATGACCATCTTTAACAGTCGCTTTGTTCGCCGCATTGGCGCGCTGAATATGTTCCGGTCGGGGCTGTGGATACAATTTATTATGGCAGCGTGGATGGTCATCAGTGCGCTGCTGGGGTTGGGGTTCTGGTCGCTGGTGGTTGGTGTGGCGGCGTTTGTGGGCTGCGTGTCGATGGTGTCATCCAATGCGATGGCGGTCATTCTGGATGAGTTTCCCCATATGGCGGGAACGGCATCATCGCTGGCAGGAACCTTCCGCTTTGGTATTGGCGCCATTGTCGGTGCATTGCTCTCCCTTGCGACCTTTAACTCCGCATGGCCGATGATCTGGTCGATTGCGTTCTGTGCGACCTGCTCCATTCTCTTCTGTCTGTACGCCAGTCGGCCGAAAAAACGGTGATCTATTGCACAACGGGGAAGCTAAAAGGCTTCCTTTGTTGATGCATATCAACCGCAAATCTATCAGTCTCCCGTCATTTGTTTATTTTATGTAAAATCAATTTGTGTAAAAAGTCACATCATTGTAGTTAAAAAGGTTGAGTTAGATCGCAGAAACGGGTACATATAGCCCCGCAAACGTGACCGCGCCCGCAGATATTATTTAAATCAGAGCCATAGAGGCCACGCAGGCGAGGCATCAATCTTTACGATCTGTATAAAGACGGATTGTTGATGATGTGTTAAAATTGATGTAAACAAATTGTGAAGTAAATGTGCTTCCGGGGAAAATAAGTGACTTCATTACAACTCTCAATCGTCCATCGACTGCCGCAGAACTATCGCTGGTCTGCTGGTTTCGCAGGTTCGAAGGTTGAACCGATTCCGCAAAATGGACCGTGCGGTGACAACAGCCTGGTGGCGCTTAAATTGCTTAGCCCGGATGGTGATAATGCATGGTCGGTGATGTACAAACTAAGCCAGGCGTTAAGCGACATTGAAGTTCCATGCTCGGTACTGGAGTGTGAAGGTGAGCCGTGCCTGTTTGTAAATCGCCATGATGAGTTTGCGGCGACATGCCGATTGAAAAATTTTGGTGTGGCAATTGCCGAGCCCTTCTCAAATTACAATCCTTTTTAAGCGTCAGCTTAACGCCAGTAGCTGACGCGTATACTCCTGCTGTGGTGCGGCAAATACGCGTGCGCACGGCCCTTGTTCCACCACTTCCCCTTGTCGCAGTACGATAACCTGATGACATAACGCGCGGACAACGTGCAAATCGTGGCTGATAAACAAATAGGCCAGTTGATGCTTTTGTTGCAATGATTTCAATAGCGTCAATATTTGCGCCTGTACCGTTTTGTCGAGCGACGATGTTGGCTCATCAAGAATGATCAGTGAAGGCTTAAGAATCAACGCTCTGGCAATCGCTATGCGTTGTCGTTGCCCCCCGGAAAACTCTGCCGGATAGCGGTGGCGTGTTTCAGGATCTAACCCCACTTCATGCATCACGGCTTTCACTTGTTGTTCGCGTTGTGCGGCAGAAAGCGTCGGCTGGTGAACCCGCAACCCTTCCTCAATTATCTGCAATACGTTGAGTCGTGGGTTGAGCGAGGAGTTTGGATCCTGAAATACCACCTGAATGCGATGGCGAATCGGCAATAGCTGGCGGCGATTTAAATTTTGCAATGGCTGACCGTCAAAGACGATGCTGCCCTGAGAGTTAATCAGTCGCAGCAGCGCCAGTCCTGTCGTGCTTTTCCCGGAACCGGACTCGCCCACTAAACCCAGCGTTTCACCTGCTCGTAGCGTAAAACTGATGTCTTTCACTACCACGTTATGATCGACAACGCGTTTCAAAATCCCTTTGCGAATGGGGAAGGCAACCTGAAGCTGTTCAACATCAAGCAGCGTTGAGGCTGGTTCTGGCAACGGCACCGGGTCGCCTGACGGCTCGCTGTTGAGTAGCTTTTGCGTGTAAGGATGAACAGGAGAGGCAAATAGCGCAGTGGCGTTATTTTGCTCCACGCAGTGACCGTTTTGCATCACTGCCACGCGGTGAGCCAGTTTTCTGACGATGCTGAGGTTATGAGTAATAAACAGCATCCCCATATTCAGTTCATGTTGCAGTTCGCGCAACAACTGTAAAATCTGCGCCTGGACAGAGACGTCCAGTGCGGTAGTCGGTTCATCGGCAATTAATAATTCCGGGCGCGTTAATAGCGCCATTGCAATCATCACCCGCTGGCGTTCGCCGCCTGAGAGCTGATGAGGGTAATCTGCCAGTCGTTTTGCTGCCTGACGGATACCGACGCGATCAAGGCAATTTAATATCTCGCCACGTGCCGCTTCTCGTCGCATCCCGCGATGGAGTGAAAGCACTTCATAAAGCTGTTTTTCCAGAGTATGCAATGGATTTAACGACACCATTGGCTCCTGGAAGATCATGGCTACCTTATTACCGCGTACGCCGCGCAACGTTTGCTCGCTGGCATGAAGTAGCGATTCGCCATGAAAACGAATATCTCCAGCAAGATATTCTACCGGCGGGGAAGGGAGCAGACGTAAAATCGACAGTGCAGTAACGCTCTTGCCAGAACCTGACTCGCCCACCAGCGCCAGCGTTTCGCCAGCCTCAATCTGTAGTGAAACATCATTCACTACGGTACGGACAGTTTGCTGATGGCGAAAACCCACCGACAAGTTTTCAATCGCTAACAGAGTTTGCGTCATGCTACACCGCCTTATTAGGATCAAATGCGTCGCGGACGGCTTCACCAATAAAGATCAGCAAAGACAACAATATCGCCACCGACAAGAAGGCGGTGATCCCAAGCCACGGGGCCTGAAGGTTATTTTTCCCTTGTAACAGCAGTTCGCCGAGTGACGGTGAACCGAGCGGCAGACCGAAGCCGAGGAAATCGAGTGAGGTCAGGGTAGTTATTGAACTGCATAAAATAAACGGTAAAAAGGTAAGGGTAGCGACCATGGCATTTGGCAACATATGACGCAGAATGATACTGCGATCGCTGACGCCAAGCGCCTGCGCCGCGCGGATGTAGTCGAAATTACGGGTACGTAAAAACTCCGCCCGCACCACACCGACCAGACTCATCCAGCCAAACAAGACGGTAATTGCCAACAGCCACCAGAAGTTAGGCTGTACGACGCTGGAAAGTAAAATAATCAAAAACAGCGTCGGCATCCCCGACCATACTTCAATAAAACGTTGCCCCCAGAGATCGACTTTCCCGCCGTAATAGCCTTGTAGCGCCCCCGCCAGCACGCCCATCACGCTGGAGCAGAGGGTCAGCATCAGGCCAAACAGAACTGAGATCCGCGTGCCATAGAGAATGCGCGCCAGCACATCGCCGCCGTTGGCATCTGTTCCCAGCCAGTTTTGCCGGGAGGGGGGAGAAGGGAAGGGCTTATCGGTAGCAAAGTTGATACTGGTAGCACCAAAGCGAATCGGTGCCCACAGTACCCAGCCGTTATTTTCCAGCCGTTGTTTCAGCCACGGGTCCTGATAATCTGCCTGGCTTGCCAGCGGACCGCCAAAATCGCTTTCGCTGTAGTTTTTCAGCAACGGGAAATACCAGCTGCCGTCATAACGCACCAGCAACGGTTTATCGTTGGCGATAAGTTCAGAACACAAACTCAAACCAAACAAGACGAGGAAAATCCATAACGACCAGTAGCCGCGACGGTTATGGCGAAAACGCGCCCAACGGGCCTGATTGACGGGGCTGAGTCGCGACATTAACGTCCCTCAAAATCAATACGCGGATCGACCAGCGTATAGCTGATATCACTGACGATATTCAGCAGCAGGCCAATCAGGGTGAAAATATACAAGGTGCCAAACATCACCGGATAATCGCGCGAGACGGTCGCTTCGTAGCCCAGTAAGCCGAGGCCATTGAGCGAAAACATCACCTCAATCAACAGCGAACCGGTGAAAAACATGCTGATAAACGTCGCCGGAAAACCGGCAATCACCAGCAGCATGGCGTTACGAAACACATGTTTCCAGAGAATATTTTTCTCACTGACCCCTTTCGCACGCGCGGTAACCACGTATTGCTTGCGCACTTCATCAAGGAATGAGTTTTTGGTCAGCATCGTAAGTGCCGCAAAGCCGCCAATCACTGTCGCCAGCACGGGTAACGTGATATGCCACAGATAATCAGTGATTTTCTGATACCACGGCAGCGAATCAAAGTTAGCGGAAACCAGGCCGCGTAGAGGGAACAGGTCGAAATAGCTGCCGCCTGCGAAGAAGACAATCAGCAAGATGGCAAATAAAAAGGCCGGAATGGCGTAACCGATGATGATAAATGCGCTACTCCAGACGTCAAAGCGGCTACCGTTATAAACAGCTTTGCGAATGCCTAACGGAATCGACACCAGATAGATAATTAGCGTGCTCCACAATCCGAGGGTGATGGAAACCGGCAGACTGTCTTTAATCAGCGTCAGCACCGAGGCGCTGCGAAACAAGCTGTCGCCAAAATCAAAGCGGATGTAGTCCCAGAGCATTTTGAAGTAACGTTCGTGGATCGGCTTATCGAAACCGTAGCGATGAGTGATCTCGGCGATCACTTCTGGATCTAATCCGCGTCCGCCACGGTAATTACTGTCGCTGATATTGCCGACGCCCGTTTGCGCATGGCTGGCACGAACACCTTCACCGCCTGCGCCGGGTAATACTCCGGCATTACCAAACTCAATGGCGGCGATGGCCTGGTCGACCGGACCGCCAGGCGCAATTTGCACGATGAAAAAGTTGATGGTGATAATCGCCCATAACGTTGGGATCACCAGCAACAGACGGCGAATCAGATAAGCGCCCATCTACTCTCCCTGTTGTCTGGCTGACGGCAGTTTGGTCGCTTTATTGACGTCATACCACCAGGTATCGATACCGAGGCTGTAAATAGGGCGCACAGCGGGTTGGGAGAATTTATCCCACCAGGCGAGACGGTCTTCCGCCATGTACCACATTGGCAGCATGTAATAATTCCACGTTAATACGCGATCCAGTGCGCGCCCTAACGGCAGCAATTTTTCTTTATTTCCCTGCGCGGCAATAATCTGGTTGATCAGCGAGTCGATAACCGGACTTTGCACGCCGGGTGCATTATAAGTGGAATTGATATATTCCGATGACCAGGAAATCTGTAAATCGGAACTGGGCCACGGCATTGCTCGCCACACGCGCGGCATCATGTCATAGTCGCGACTGCGCATTCGGTTGGTAATTTGCGAGTTATCCACCTTGCGAATGTCCATACTGATACCCAGCCGTTGCAGGCTGTGCTGGAACGGCAATACCCACTGACTATTGCTGCTCGAAGGCAGCAATAACTCAAAGCTGAGCGGTTGACCCGTTGTGGCATTTACGCGTTGCTGCCCCTTCAGCACCCAGCCCGCTTCGTTGAGAAGTTTGTCGGCTTTTAACAGGTTGTCACGATCGTAGCCATCGCCTTTGGATACCGGCGGCTGGTAGATTTGCGTGAAGACTTCTGGCGGTAGATCTTTTTTCATCGGCGCCAGAAGCACCAGTTCAGCTGCGTCGGGGTAATTTCTGGCCGCGTATTCGGTATTCTGAAAATAACTGTTCGTGCGACTCCAGGCATTGTAAAACAACGCCTTGTTCATCCATTCAAAGTCAAAGGCGAGAGTGATCGCTTCCCGGACCCGGCGATCGCTGAATACCGGACGCTGAATGTTAAACGCCAGCCAGCGCGTATCCTGTGCCGACTCGTTCTTTTGTTCGTCTTTGATGATATATTTTTTGTCGAAATTTTTACCGGTATAGCGCGTGGCCCAGTTTTTGGCGTCGTTTTCCATACGCAAATCAAAAGCACCGGCTTTAAATGCTTCAAAAGCGACATTATCATCGAGGTAATAATCGTAGCGAATGGTGTCGAAATTCCAGCGCCCACGGTTTACCGGTAAGTTTGCCGCCCAGTAATCTTTCACGCGGGAATAGACAATATTCTGCCCCATTTTCCAGGACGTAATTCGGTACGGACCACTGGCAAGCGGAGGCGTGGCGAGCGGGTCGCTAAGTTTGTGATCTTTCCAGTACTTTTCTGGAAACACCGGCAGCGAAAACAGACTCAGCATATCTTCTTTACCGGGTTTGGCTAATTCAATGCGCACGGTTAAAGGCGCAATGGCTTTAACGGTAGTGCCTTTATAAACCAGACGAAATTGCGGCACGCCTTCGGTCATAAATTTTTGAAAAGTGAATTCAACATCGCGGGCAGTAATAGGCGAACCGTCATGAAAACGGGCGCGTGGATTAATGGCGACTTCCACCCAGGAATAATCGTCAGCATAGCGCGCGCTTTCGGCAATCAGCGGGTAATAACTGCCTGGCTCGTCATCGGAGGTGGTAAATAGCGTGTCGTACAACTGCTCGGTGCGTGCGCCGGGGTTGCCGCGCAATGCATAACGGTTGAAATTATCGAAGGTGCCGAGGGCTGACAACGTTATCTGCCCACCTTTTGGCGCGGCGGGGTTCACATAATCAAAATGGTTGAAATTAAACGCGTACCGAGGTTCTCCCAGCACTGCAAAGGCATAGCTTTCCTTGATAGCCTGCGCCTGCGCACCAAAGGTGAACAGAGCGATAAACAGCAGCAGTATGCGCACAATCATCTGCAACGGATTTCCTTTTACTCATCATTAGCCGCAATCCGGCATGCTTTCACTATGAATAATAAGGGACGCACGCACACCTTACCACTGTGGCGTATGAGGTTTCTCCAGCCAGCGGATAAAATCATCCAGCTGCAGGGGGCGACTAATCCAGTAACCTTGCAGGAAATTAACGCCACGTTCGCGCAGCCAGCGCGCCTGTTCCGGTGTTTCGACCCCTTCAGCAACTGTCAGCATATTGAGACGTTTCGCCAGCGTCAGCACCGCGTCAAGTACGGGTGAGGTGACCGTTTCCGTACCTATGGCGTTGATAAAGCCACGGTCAATTTTCAGGTAATCGAGCGTGAAACGTTCCAGATAAATAAGCGCGCTGTGCCCGGTGCCGAAGTCATCAATAGCAATTTCTACGCCGACTGAATGCAGCCAGGCGAAGAGTTGCGTGGCTTCTTGCTCTTTCAGCATATTGCGCTCGGTAATTTCCAGCACAATCTGGAAATGGTGTGCGGGCAGGGAAGTGAGCAGTTTTTGGATATCTGCTTTAAAGCTCTCGCTGTGCAGATGATCCGGCGCGATGTTAATGCCAAATTTCACGCCCACCGGCAGTATGTTTTCTAATTCTGCGGCATCACGAGCAATCAGCTCAAACAGATGCTGGGTGAGAGGTACAATCATCTTTTGCGATTCGGCATAGTGAATGAAGGCGTCCGGGGGAATTTCACCCACTACCGGGTGACGCCAGCGTAGCAGTACTTCCAGGCCAGTTACCCGCAGTGTTTGCGTATCAACCACCGGTTGATACACCACGTAAAATTGCTCACGTTTGATGGCCATCATAATTTCTCTGCCTGGGCGCATACGCACGCTCATCAGGTAATAGCAGAGCAGGCCAACGACAGTTCCACTCATACCACCCAGTAGAAACGCGTACCACACATCGTTCCATGTCCAGTCATCAGCATAAAGCCGAACGGTCAGCGGAAGGCCTGCAATTTTGGTTTCACGTACCGGCGTGCCGGTTAACTCACGGACGTTCATCAAATGCGACGTAAAAGTCGATAGCGCAGTATCACCAATAATGAGCGCGATACCGTTGAAATCTTGCTGGTGATAGCTATAGAAAATATACGGCGTCAGGTTCAGATTCAATGCTGCAAAAACGCCGCTATTTTTTAATAAAGGGTTACGATACCAGATGACGATCGTTGGTTTATTGGGCACCATCGGTGTGCCTGGCAATATTGCCATATCAATATCTTTGCCGATGTTTAGTGCCGGAATCAGTTCACTGAGTGGGATGTCCATCTCACCAGTTGCAGAAGAACAGAAGCTCTTTTTATCCTTTACCAGCACAAACGTTCGCACGTTCATGCTAAATGCTGCGCGTGCAGTCAGCTCCGGGTTAGCTTGCTGGCAGGTATCTAAGGTAAGCGGCTGGAGCCTGTCAGTGGTGGATTTCAGGTCGGCAAAATAGGTATTGAGATATTTTTGTACGTCGCTAATCAAGGTGTCGTATTTGACTTCGTGTTTATGCCAGGCCACTAAAAACTGAAGGCAGCTTACCAGTATCGCAATCATCACGCCCGCAATAATGCAGGTGAGCAGGATCTTACGTCCAGAAGAGGGAGCTCGTATGAACATGGTTCCGATAATATCCTGAAAATACGACAACACTAAAAGGAAAGAATGACGGGACTATAGCCTGGTTCAAGATGTGGAAACATCATTTTCTCGGATGAGAAAAACCAAAAAGCACTGCCTAAGCAGTGCTTTTCGTTAACTCGTCAGGATAGCCAAGGGATTGCATCCAAACGATTTATTAGCTACGGCTGAGAACCCGACGTGCTTCGTTGTAACGCTTCTTCCAGTACGGCTCATTCATGCTGGAAATAATTACACCACTGCTGGTGGATGCGTGAACAAACTGATTATTACCGATATAAATACCGACATGGCGTCCGGTTGAACCCGCGCGGAACAGGACTAAGTCGCCTGTACGCAAATTACTACGGGAAACTGATTTCCCCATTTCCTGCTGTTCATACGTTGAACGCGGAAGCTCTAAGCCAAATTGTTCACGGAATGTACGTTGTACGAAACCAGAACAATCGATACCTTTTTTGGTGCTGCCGCCCAGACGATAACGAACGCCTTTCCAGTCAGCATACTGATCCATAATTCGCGATTTCACGTCGACATTACGAACCAGGTTTTCAAATTCATCCTGAGAAGCTTGCAGTGATGATGTTTCACTACCCACTGCACGTGTCTCAGGATGCATATTCTTTGCGGTGTTGTTTGCACTACATGCAGAAAGCAGAACCGCTACTGCAATCGCGGGAATGCCGCGCAAGATATATCTCAAAATCGGTTGAGATTTGACCATGTTGTTTGTTTTCCCTTGAAGTCCTTAACGATAAATATCGTTATAAAAAATGCCAAGCGACACGAGACTAATTACCTGGGCATGTTGAAACAATTCCTTAAGGCCAAATCTGTGGACTAACGCACAAAATTATATGCTGTGAGGATAATTTAACGCCGAGGCAAAACGAGTCCGAGATTACCCGATTGGCGCGGTCTTGGCGAGCGGTTTTACATGATTTTTTATAAGAAAAAGTGATACAGAAAGTTAATAAGTGGGATTGGTCAATTAAAGAACGATTGTGCGAAAAACATGCAACCTATTCATTTGCTTAAAGAATGAGCATTGTATTCGATGAATGAAAGCAATCGTGCGCATCATCAGGATTATCCTTACTATAAAAATAAACCTGATGATGTTAATTACTGTGAGTTATTTGTTTTGGAAATGTTTGCTTTTTCCCGGTAGTGATTTGTCAAAAAAGGTGATTAATCGATCACTTAATGGCGTCAACAGCACCCAGGGTAAACCGATCAATATCACGGTCATGGAGCCGACAATGATATCGGTAAACCAGTGCGCGCCAATCATTACTCTGGGAAATGCAAAAACCACAAAAATAATAATGCCGATAAGACCTGCGACTTTTCCGAAATAGCGCCACATAAAGGCGGAAAAAATAAGTAACATCATGCCGTGATCGCCGGGAAAGCTATCTCGTGATGCATCTTTCGTGGGTACAGGTAGCAGTTCGCTGACGCGGTTAATATCTGTAAAGGTTAATGTCGGGCTGGCCCGTTTTACCGGAATTAATGCCTGACCCAGCTGGTTTAATACCACTGCGGTTAACAGCATGACCAGACCAATAATTACGATACGTCGTCTGCCAGGGGCATTTTCTTTCAGCCAGAAACTCAGCATCAACATTCCCATCGTCAGCAGTGAACAACCGTCGAAAGCGCGATTGTTGGTCAATGCAACCAGCCACAAAAAGGCCTTACTTTCGACCAGTTTCTGATTAAAGAAATAAAAAATATTCGTATCAATCGATAACCAGAATCCATGATTAACGGGTATGTACCAGGAAAGAAACAGCACGAGGCCGACAATGTTCAACAACACTATTTGCGGCAAATTTTTAATCATATTTTCTCTAATTATCTTACTGAAAAACGCAGGCAACCTTACGCGGTGGTCGCTAAACGAAGCTTCAACAGCGCGCTTTGTAAGGCGTTCCAGTCAGTTTCGCTACTGGAAATCAGCTCAATACGGCTATCCGGTGGTGCAACGTTTTGCGTTTCAATGTGCAGGTCATCGCCCTGACGGTTGATTCGCACAAGGCCTTCCGGAATGCGCATAACGCCTTTCACTCGCTCTACTGGTGCAAGTCGTGCCCATTCCAGAATGCCGATGGTGTCGAACACCGTATCAGCGTCGAATATCCAGCCACAGGCCTGATGTCCTTGTCCGCTGTTCAGACTGCGACGCCAGCGTTGATGTTCTGGCAGGCTTAACGCCGCTAACCCTTTTTTCACGCCATGCTGATGTGAATGGGCGGCGCTGGCAGGCAACTCAGTTAAATTGCGACGGGATAAATCCAGAAGATGACTTTCAATTTGCCCATGTTCGCTGTGAATTAATTGCCGATCGCCACCATTTTGTTGCCACCAGCGTTGCAACGCTTGCTCGCTTTCGGGCGTCGCGCGGTCGGATTTATTGGCGACAATGATGTCTGCGGCAGCCAACTGGTCACGGAAGTTTTCATTATTGACACTTTTTTCATCCAGCAGCAGGCGTGGATCGAGAATACACAACGTGGCGCGCAAGTCGATCCACGGTTCATAAACTGGTGCGGTTAACAGATCGAGGATCTGTTTCGGATGGCCCAGCCCGGTTGGCTCTATCAACAAGCGGTCTGGTTTTCCCTGACGCAGTAAGGTATTCAGACCTACCTGCATGGGTAAACCATTAACGCAGCACATGCAGCCGCCGGGGATCTCTTTCAGCAATGCGCCGCTATCGGCGAGCAAAGCGCCATCAATTCCGACTTCTCCAAATTCATTAACCAGCACCGCCCATTTTTCGTTGGGATCTTTATGGGCTAATAGATGAAGAATCGACGTGGTTTTCCCGCTGCCGAGAAAACCGGTGATGAGGTTGGTCCTGGTCACAGCGGCTCCGCAATACTCTGATAAGTTAACTGTGCGTTAATCCTGGCTAAAAAAGGCAGAAAAGAGAAGGGGAGAGCGGACGAAGACGGGCTTCATCCGCTTTAACCGCAGAAATCGTTAAATTTTGAGAGTGTTTAATAGCGCCTGATGCGCCCCAAACTGCGCGATTTGTTGCCAGGCTTGTTCGATAGCCTGCACAAAATGCGGGTTATTTGGCAGGTCATCACCGAAAACTTCACGCAGGGAAAGCAGGGCGGTTACGCGTTGTTCATTGCTGCTGCCCGCGACCAGGTCGCGAATTTTATCGCTAAGCGGATCGCGAACATCAATAGCATTTCCGGCATCATCAACACCGCTCACATAGCGCATCCAGCCAGCAACGCCTAATGCCAACAATGACCAGTTCGTTCCGCGCGCCAGATGTATGCGAATGCCTGCCAGCATACGCTGCGGTAATTTCTGGCTGCCATCCATCGCGATTTGCCAGGTCTTATGTTTCAGCGCCGGGTTAGCAAAACGTGCAATTAACTTATCCGCATATTGTGTTAAATCGACATCTTTGATCCGCAGCGTCGGCGCTTGCTCATCCAGCATTAATGTTCTGGCGGCATGGAGAAATGCGCGATCCTGCATACAATCACTGATATGGGCGAATCCTGCGAGATAACCCAGATAAGCGAGAAAAGAGTGACTACCATTAAGCATACGCAGTTTCATCTCCTCCCACGGCAGAACATCATTGACCATCTGCACGCCAGCGACTTCCCAGGCAGGGCGCCCCGCGACGAAGTTATCTTCCACCACCCATTGGATAAACGGCTCGCAGCTAATCGCACAGGGATCATTCACGCCCAGATGCTGGCTAATTTCCGTCAGTGATTCGTCTGTTGCTGCCGGGACAATGCGGTCTACCATGGTTCCCGGAAAGCTGACGTGATCTTTTATCCATTCCGCAAGTTCTGGCGAACGTTTTTCCGCCATCCCCAGCACCGCGTTTTTCACCACATGGCCATTATCGGGAATGTTGTCGCAGGAGAGCACGGTAAACGGGGCAAGGCCGCGTTCACGGCGGCGCTTTAGTGCTTCGACGAGAATGCCTGGCGCGGAGTGAGGATCTTCGGGACTTTGTAGATCGTGAACGATACGTGGATTGCTGATGTCGAGTGTGCCGGTAGCCGGGTCGATGCAATAGCCTTTTTCGGTAATCGTCAGGGAAACAATCGCCACCTGCGGCTCGCAAAACTTCTCAATAATCGCCGCTAAGGAATCCAGTTTTGCATTCAGGCACTCGCGAACGGCTCCAATAATAATAGCCTGGTTGCCGTCTGCGCCTTTCTCTAACACGGTGTATAAATGATCCTGCGCGCGAAGCTGGCTCATCAACTGATCGCCACTGAACAGGCTGATTTCACAGATCCCCCAGTCGCCGCCCTGGGCATTCAGCACACGGTCGGTTAATAGCGCCTGATGCGCACGGTGGAAGGCTCCAAATCCAAAATGAACGATACGAGATTTCAATTGTTGCCGATCGTAGCGGGGCGAGTGTACATGCTGCGGGAGCGTAACGGAGGCGATTGTATTCATAGGAGTCACGTCTTAGTAACGATTAATTAACAACGACAGTGTAAAGTTATATGACAGCAATTGAAATTGGTCTGGATTGTTAATGCGATGAAGTGTGAGGGCGATCAATTTAGTGGTGAATATTGCGGGAGAACGATGTTCAGGAAGCGCAAAATAGAAGATTGGTATAATAAATTAAAAAAGGGACAGTCTGAGCCATCCCTTTTCTGATATCTGGCTGAAGTTAGTCAGCACGACCCATATAGCGGCGTTCTTCGATATGGATACGAATTTTTTCGCCTGGGCTTAAGTATTCTGGTACTTGAATGACCAGACCGGTGCTCAATGTCGCCGGTTTGTTACGGGCGCTGGCAGACGCGCCTTTGATGCCCGGTGCGGTTTCAACAATTTCCAGATCAACGGTTTGCGGCAGTTCAAGCGCCAGAAGTTGACCGTCCCAGGTCAGAACCTGCATATCCGGCATACCGCCTTCCGGCATAAACAGCAGCTCTTCTTCGATCTGATCTTTAGTGAAGGTATACGGGGTATAGTCTTCTTTATCCATAAAGACATATTCGTTGCCATCGACGTAGGAGAAGTCAACGTAACGACGGGTCAGCGTTACGGTGTCAACGATATCATCGCCTTTGAAGCGTTCTTCCACTTTCAGCCCGGTACGGACATCAGAAAAACGCATTTTGTACAGCGTAGCGGCACCACGGGCGGTGGGAGACTGAATATCAATATCCTTAACCAGCAGCAATTTGCCGTTGTAATTCAGTACCATACCTTTTTTAATTTCGTTCGCTCTTGGCATCGAAAAATTCCTGTTATCGAAAATGTCAAAAATATCGCGTCAAACTACTCGCGACGAGCCTTTCAGGCAAGTGGTATTCGCACTTTTGCTGGTGCAAAAAAGGTGGTACTGTGCGCGCTCATCAATCCGGTGGTTAACCTTAAGAGAACAACGTATGGAATGCCGTCCGGGTTGCGGGGCGTGTTGCACTGCCCCTTCAATTTCCAGCCCTATACCCGGTATGCCAGATGGCAAGCCCGCCAATACGCCCTGCATTCAGCTTGATGAACAGCAACGTTGTAAAATTTTTACATCGCCGCTACGTCCGAAAGTTTGCGCAGGTTTACAAGCCAGTGCTGAAATGTGCGGTAACACGCGTCAGCAGGCGATGACCTGGCTTATCGATCTGGAAATACTGACCGCGCCTTAAACATCTTTAATCCGCAGTAAGCAGAACAGAGTGGCGATAATCATCACCATCGCAAACCAGAACACGGCGTGATAATTCCAGATTTCGGCGACTATGCCCGCCACTGACCCCGCGATGATCCAGCCCACACGCGAGGTATTGGTATAGAGCGTGGTTGCTGAACCCGCCTGACCGGGCATCAGATCCTGAAAATAGAGCATCCCGATGCCACCCAGAATGCCAATAAAAATAGCATTCAGCAGCTGCAAGCCCAACAGAATGACAGGTGAATGCGCCATCAGCATACCTGCGTAAAAAGAGACGCCACCCACGGCGGCAACGCGCATTAAGAAACGCTTACCCAGACGTTTGGCAAAATAACCCGCGATCAACATGGTCGGGATTTCCAGGCCTGCGGCGGTTCCCATCATCACGCCCGCCAGTTTCTCGGGAAGATGCAATTCGTTGATAATAAATAGCGGCATGTTGATGATGTACAGGCTATTTGACCCCCACATCAACGTACAAATGACAAACAGCAGTAGCGTATCGCGACGATTACGGCGCGGCGCTTCAACCGTGCCGGTTGCCAGCGGAACCTCTTTTTGCATCGACGGTAAAAATAGCCACACCATCAGGCCGCAGACAATAAACGCCACTGCTGCGCTGAGATACATCACCGTAAAGCTGAACCCCATCGCCAGGGCATAAGCCAGCGGCGGACCAATGACCCATGCCAACGAAACCTGAGCGCGTAAAAAAGAGCTGAACATCACCGCTTCACGCCCGGTTTTGTCAGCGTGCTCACGGGCGAGAGCAAACATTTGCGGGTTGGCGGTAGAGCCAAAGCTACTAAGAAAGACACCAACGAACAGCAAAACAAAGTAGTTGCGGTTCCAGGCAAAAAGGATGCAGGCCAGCACGCCTAACAGGCAGCAAAAGACAATCAGTGATTTACGATCGCCACGCTTATCAGAGCGTCCGGCGAGAAACTGACTCACCAGAATCCCGATGACAGCACTGCCGGTAAAGAAGAATCCCACCATCGCCGGACGGGCGTGCACTTCATCGGTAAGGAATATACTGAGCGTCGGGGTTTGCAGAGCGCCCGCAATACCGGTGAGAAAGGCAACGATTAAAAACGCCGTCGATGTCAGGTCAAACGATTTCGCGCTGGAGACTGCGGGGGAGTTATGCATGCTGGTCGATCACTGAAAGATGGAGACGCGGAGTTTACGCTGCTTGTCAGAAAATAAACAGTCAGTGAAATCAAACTCGCCACGAATAATCAAAATGCCATTTCACTCTTGTTGATTGTCTGCTGACGCTGCTGAAATGAAATTGCTGGCAACGAGTTTTCCCGTCAGCAATTAGGAAAAATGACAAAAAATTGTGCAGCACATCAAAATTTTGGTCATAAATTTACAGCTTCCCTTGCGTGCTGAAACAGAAGTATTATGCTTTATTGAAACGTTTCAGCGCGATCTTGTCTTTAACCGTAAGCCAGGTTGGCGCTTTTTTTCTCATAGAAGCTGAATCGTTTCAATTCAGCAAGAGAGGAGAACTATGTTCCAGTTATCCGTACAGGACATCCATCCGGGCGAAAAGGCCGGAGACAAAGAAGAGGCGATTCGCCAGGTCGCTGCGGCGCTGGTGCGGGCCGGTAATGTAGCTGAAGGCTACGTCAATGGCATGCTGGCGCGCGAGCAGCAAACCTCAACGTTCCTCGGCAATGGTATTGCTATTCCTCACGGCACCACCGACACCCGCGATCAGGTGCTGAAAACCGGCGTTCAGGTATTTCAGTTCCCGGAAGGCGTCACCTGGGGTGACGGTCAGGTAGCGTACGTGGCGATCGGTATTGCCGCCAGCTCGGACGAACACCTGGGCCTGCTGCGCCAGCTGACCCACGTGCTAAGCGATGATTCCGTTGCTGAACAACTGAAGTCAGCAACGACAGCAGAAGAACTTCGCGCATTGCTGATGGGCGAAAAGCAGAGTGAGCAGCTGAAACTCGATAACGAAATGCTGACGCTGGATATTGTCGCCAGCGATCTGCTGACTCTGCAGGCGCTGAACGCTGCACGTCTGAAAGAAGCGGGTGCCGTTGACGCCACCTTCGTCACTAAAGCCATCAATGAACAACCTCTGAATCTCGGACAGGGCATCTGGCTGAGCGATAGCGCCGAAGGCAACCTGCGTAGCGCGATTGCGGTAAGCCGCGCGGCAAATGCTTTTGATGTGGAGGGCGAAACGGCAGCCATGCTGGTGAGTGTGGCAATGAATGACGATCAGCCCGTCGCGGTTCTTAAGCGTCTCGCCGATCTGTTACTCGACAATAAAGCTGACCGTTTGCTGAAAGCGGATGCGGCAACATTGCTGGCACTGCTGACCAGCGATGATGCGCCGACTGACGACGTGTTAAGCGCGGAGTTTGTGGTGCGCAACGAACACGGCCTGCATGCTCGTCCAGGCACCATGCTGGTCAATACCATTAAACAATTTAACAGTGATATTACCGTGACAAACCTTGATGGCACCGGCAAACCGGCAAACGGACGTAGTCTGATGAAAGTTGTGGCACTTGGCGTTAAGAAAGGTCATCGCCTGCGCTTTACCGCCCAGGGGGCGGATGCTGAACAGGCACTGAAGGCAATTGGCGACGCCATCGCCGCAGGTCTTGGGGAGGGCGCGTAATGAGCAGACGTGTTGCTACGATCACCCTCAATCCGGCGTATGACCTTGTTGGTTTCTGCCCGGAAATTGAACGCGGCGAAGTGAACCTGGTGAAAACCACCGGTCTTCATGCGGCGGGTAAAGGTATCAACGTTGCCAAAGTTCTGAAAGATCTGGGTATTGATGTCACCGTTGGCGGCTTTCTGGGTAAAGACAATCAGGACGGATTTCAGCAACTGTTCAGCGAGCTGGGCATTGCCAACCGTTTCCAGGTTGTACAGGGGCGTACCCGTATTAACGTTAAGTTGACGGAAAAAGACGGCGAAGTTACTGACCTCAATTTCTCGGGTTTTGAAGTCACTCCAGCAGACTGGGAACGCTTTGTGACTGATTCTCTGAGCTGGCTCGGTCAGTTCGATATGGTCTGTGTCAGCGGCAGTTTACCGTCAGGCGTCAGCCCGGAAGCATTCACCGACTGGATGACTCGCCTGCGTAGTCAGTGTCCTTGCATTATCTTTGATAGTAGCCGCGAAGCATTAGTGGCAGGTTTGAAAGCGGCACCGTGGCTGGTGAAACCTAACCGTCGCGAGCTGGAAATCTGGGCAGGCCGTAAACTGCCTGAAATGAAAGATGTCATTGAAGCTGCACATGCGCTACGTGAACAAGGTATCGCGCATGTCGTCATTTCACTGGGTGCCGAAGGCGCGCTTTGGGTTAATGCCTCCGGCGAATGGATCGCCAAACCACCGTCAGTCGATGTCGTAAGCACTGTTGGCGCAGGGGATTCCATGGTTGGCGGCCTCATTTATGGCTTGCTGATGCGTGAATCCAGTGAACACACACTGCGTCTGGCAACGGCTGTTGCAGCCCTGGCGGTCAGTCAAAGCAATGTGGGTATTACCGATCGTCCGCAGTTGGCCGCAATGATGGCGCGCGTCGACTTACAACCTTTTAACTGACAGCAGGAGAGGCATAATGAAAACGCTGCTGATTATTGACGCTAATCTCGGTCAGGCACGCGCCTATATGGCGAAGACCCTGCTGGGCGCGGCGGCGCGAAAAGCAAAACTGGAAATCATCGACAATCCGAACGACGCTGAAATGGCGATTGTTCTGGGTGATTCCATCCCGAACGACAGCGCGCTGAACGGTAAAAATGTCTGGCTGGGCGATATTTCCCGCGCAGTCGCGCATCCTGAGCTATTCCTGAGTGAAGCCAAAGGCCATGCAAAGCCTTACACTGCGCCGGTCGCTGCGACAGCACCGGTTGTCGCCAGTGGCCCGAAACGCGTGGTTGCGGTGACTGCTTGCCCAACTGGCGTAGCACACACCTTTATGGCGGCTGAAGCCATTGAAACCGAAGCGAAAAAACGTGGCTGGTGGGTGAAAGTTGAAACCCGTGGCTCCGTTGGTGCGGGTAACGCGATCACGCCTGAAGAAGTGGCAGCAGCGGATCTGGTGATTGTGGCAGCAGATATCGAAGTGGATCTGGCGAAATTTGCCGGTAAACCAATGTATCGCACCTCTACCGGTCTGGCGCTGAAGAAAACGGCTCAGGAGCTGGATAAAGCGGTTGCTGAAGCGACGCCTTACGAACCGGCGGGTAAAGCTCAAACGGCGACCACTGAAGGTAAGAAAGAGAGTGCAGGCGCGTATCGTCACCTGCTGACGGGCGTTTCCTACATGCTGCCAATGGTGGTTGCGGGGGGGCTGTGTATCGCGCTTTCCTTTGCTTTTGGTATCGAAGCGTTTAAAGAGCAGGGGACGCTGGCGGCGGCGCTGATGCAGATTGGCGGTGGTTCAGCCTTTGCGCTGATGGTGCCGGTACTGGCGGGTTACATTGCCTTCTCCATTGCCGATCGTCCGGGTCTCACGCCGGGTCTGATTGGCGGTATGCTGGCGGTCAGCACAGGTTCTGGCTTCATTGGCGGGATCATTGCGGGCTTCCTGGCGGGTTACATCGCGAAGTTAATCAGTACGCAACTGAAACTGCCACAGAGTATGGAGGCGCTGAAACCGATTCTGATCATTCCGCTGATTTCCAGTCTGGTGGTCGGTCTGGCGATGATCTACCTGATCGGTAAACCGGTTGCTGGCATCCTCGAAAGCCTGACTCACTGGCTGCAAACCATGGGTACTGCGAATGCGGTTCTGCTGGGCGCGATCCTCGGTGGCATGATGTGTACTGACATGGGCGGTCCGGTAAACAAAGCAGCGTATGCATTCGGTGTGGGTCTGCTGAGTACTCAAACCTATGGCCCGATGGCGGCGATTATGGCGGCAGGTATGGTGCCTCCGCTGGCAATGGGGCTGGCAACAATGGTGGCGCGTCGCAAATTCGACAAAGCGCAGCAAGAAGGCGGCAAAGCAGCTCTGGTTCTTGGTCTGTGCTTTATTTCGGAAGGTGCAATTCCGTTTGCCGCCCGTGATCCGATGCGAGTGCTGCCGTGCTGTATCGTGGGTGGGGCGCTGACTGGTGCAATCTCAATGGCGATTGGTGCGAAATTGATGGCACCGCACGGTGGTCTGTTTGTTCTGCTGATCCCAGGCGCCATTACGCCGGTACTGGGTTACCTGGTGGCAATTATTGCTGGTACGCTGGTGGCGGGTTTGGCTTATGCCTTCCTGAAACGTCCGGAAGCGGACGTTATGGCGAAAGCAGCATAATAAAACGTGAACTACAGGGGCAGAAATTTTCTGCCCTGTATCATTTGATGAGTGCAAAGTGAGTGATAAATTGTTGACGGCAATTCTATGATTTTGAATGGTTTTATTTTCCAATAGAAAGCTGACACTCTCATCAAACAGTAACGTTATTTCCTCAAGGGCAGATTAATTTCTGCCCTTTTTTATTGTTTCCATTCTGTGCATCACTTCACAATTTCTTCGCTTTTTCTAAAACCGCCAATAATAGCGTTTTGTGAGCCTGTTCAAATCTGCTCATTTTGCCCCTCTGGCGGTAATTTACTTTAAGTAAAACATGCATACTATGAGCACATGTTTAAATATGAACACATGTTTAAACTGTCTTTGCAGTTATCTCTATTCTTGTGGATTGAAAGGGTTGGTAATTTTTTACCAGAGGACGTGCTATGCGCGAAAAGGATTATGTCGTAATTATAGGTTCGGCGAATATTGATGTCGCCGGATATTCACATGAATCATTAAATTATGCGGATTCCAATCCAGGGAAAATAAAATTTACTCCCGGTGGAGTAGGGCGCAATATTGCACAAAACCTGGCGTTGCTGGGTAACAAAGCCTGGCTACTGAGCGCAGTAGGCAGTGATTTTTATGGTCAATCGCTGCTAACGCAAACCAATCAATCTGGCGTTTATATCGATAAATGCCTGATTGTGCCGGGAGAAAATACGTCGAGTTATTTATCATTACTCGATAATACCGGTGAAATGCTGGTTGCTATAAATGACATGAATATTAGTAACTGTATTTCAGCGGAATATCTCGCACAGCACCGTGAATTTATTCAGGGGGCAAAGGTCATTGTCGCAGACTGTAATATCAGTGAAGAGACATTGGTCTGGATTCTGGATAATGCCGCTGGCGTACCGGTATTTGTCGATCCGGTTTCGGCCTGGAAATGCGTCAAAGTACGCGAGCGATTAAGTCAAATTCATACCCTGAAGCCAAACCGTCTTGAAGCGGAAACCCTGAGCGGGATTGCGCTTTCCGGGCGTGAAGATGTAGCAAAGGTTGCCGCCTGGTTCCATCAACATGGCCTGAACCGACTGGTACTGAGCATGGGTGGCGACGGCGTTTATTACAGCGATATCAGCGGCGAAAGCGGCTGGTCTGCACCGATTAAAACCAATGTCATTAATGTTACCGGAGCGGGCGATGCCATGATGGCGGGACTTGCTTCGTGTTGGGTAGACGGGATGCCGTTTGCCGAATCTGTTCGTTTTGCACAGGGATGTTCGTCAATGGCGCTCTCCTGTGAATACACCAATAACCCTGATTTATCGATTGCCAACGTTATATCGTTAGTGGAGAACGCAGAATGTCTGAATTAAAAATTTCCCCTGAATTATTACAAATTTCCCCGGAAGTACAGGACGCTTTAAAAAACAAAAAACCGGTTGTGGCGCTGGAATCGACCATTATTTCTCACGGGATGCCGTTCCCGCAAAATGCCCAGACCGCAATTGAAGTTGAAGAAACAATTCGTAAGCAGGGCGCTGTACCAGCCACTATCGCTATTATTGGCGGCGTGATGAAAGTGGGCTTAAGCAAAGAAGAAATTGAATTGCTGGGTCGTGAAGGACATAACGTAACGAAAGTTAGCCGTCGCGATTTACCTTTTGTTGTTGCCGCCGGAAAAAATGGCGCAACCACCGTGGCTTCCACCATGATTATTGCGGCGCTTGCCGGAATTAAAGTATTTGCCACTGGCGGTATTGGCGGTGTTCATCGCGGGGCGGAAAATACCTTCGATATTTCCGCCGATTTACAGGAACTGGCGCACACTAATGTCACCGTAGTTTGTGCCGGAGCAAAATCTATTCTCGATTTAGGCTTAACCACCGAATATTTAGAAACTTTCGGTGTGCCGTTAATTGGCTATCAGACCAAAGCATTACCAGCGTTTTTCTGCCGCACCAGCCCGTTTGAAGTCAGCATCCGTCTCGACAGCGCCAGCGAAATTGCCCGTGCGATGGCGGTGAAATGGCAAAGCGGTCTGAACGGTGGCCTGGTGGTGGCAAACCCAATTCCGGAACAGTTTGCGATGCCGGAAGAAAGTATTAACGCTGCAATTGATCAGGCAGTTGCCGAAGCTGAAGAGCAAGGTGTAATCGGTAAAGAAAGCACGCCGTTCCTGCTGGCACGCGTTGCAGAACTGACCGGTGGCGACAGCCTGAAATCCAACATCCAGTTGGTGTTTAACAACGCCATTCTGGCGAGCGAAATTGCCAAAGAATACCAGCGTCTCGCGGGTTAATTTCTGACGGGCAGAAAGCCGTCGCCCGTACTCATCATACAAACCGAAACCTGGCGCTGGCGCCGGGTTTACGGGCATGAAGGGAAAATCATTATGGATATAATGAGAAGTGTTGTGGGGATGGTGGTGTTACTGGCAATAGCGTTTGTGTTGTCAGTGAATAAAAAGAGCATCAGTTTGCGCACGGTTGGAGCCGCGCTGCTGCTGCAAATCGCCATTGGCGGCATTATGCTCTACTTCCCACCGGGAAAATGGGCTGTAGAGCAGGCGGCATTGGGCGTCCATAAAGTGATGTCCTACAGCGATGCGGGTAGCGCCTTTATTTTTGGCTCTCTGGTGGGGCCGAAAATGGATGTCCTGTTTGATGGCGCGGGCTTTATCTTCGCCTTTCGCGTACTTCCGGCGATTATTTTCGTTACTGCGCTCATCAGTCTGCTGTACTACATTGGCGTGATGGGACTCCTGATTCGCATTCTTGGCAGTATTTTCCAGAAAGCCCTCAACATCAGCAAAATAGAATCTTTTGTCGCGGTCACCACCATTTTCCTTGGGCAAAACGAGATCCCGGCGATCGTAAAACCGTTTATTGATCGTATGAATCGCAACGAGTTGTTTACCGCAATTTGTAGCGGCATGGCGTCTATTGCCGGTTCGATGATGATTGGTTACGCCGGAATGGGCGTGCCAATTGACTATCTGTTAGCGGCATCGCTGATGGCGATCCCTGGCGGTATTTTGTTTGCACGTATTCTTAGCCCGGCAACCGAGCCTTCGCAGGTGACATTTGAAAATCTGTCGTTCAGCGAAACGCCGCCAAAAAGCTTTATCGAAGCAGCGGCGAATGGTGCGATGACCGGACTGAAAATAGCCGCAGGTGTGGCGACGGTGGTGATGGCGTTTGTGGCGATTATTGCGCTGTTCAACGGCATTATCGGTGGAATTGGCGGTTGGTTTGGTTTTGCCAATGCCTCTCTGGAAAGTATTTTTGGCTATGTACTGGCACCGCTGGCGTGGATCATGGGCGTGGACTGGAGTGATGCCAACCTTGCGGGTAGCCTGATTGGGCAGAAACTGGCGATTAACGAATTTGTCGCTTACCTGAGTTTCTCGCCATATTTGCAAACGGGCGGCACGCTGGACGTGAAAACTGTTGCCATTATCTCCTTTGCGCTTTGTGGTTTTGCTAACTTTGGTTCTATCGGTGTTGTCGTTGGGGCGTTCTCGGCTATTTCGCCAAAACGGGCGCCGGAAATCGCCCAGCTTGGTTTACGGGCGCTGGCAGCTGCGACGCTTTCCAACCTGATGAGTGCGACCATTGCCGGGTTCTTTATTGGGCTGGCGTAATGCTCGATTTGTAGGCCGGATAAGACGCATCAATCGTCGCATCCGGTAATCGCGCTATTGCAAATCATTTTTACTGCATCATCCCGGAGAATTTATTCTCCGGGTCCATCTCCAGCGCCAGTCCCAACAACTTCTTTCTATTTTTAATGAGATATCCTTTCTTATTTTTAATTAATAAACCGTCGTGAATGAATTGTGCGAGAACATATAAGAGGTGTCGATAAGAAACGCCTAAATACTCTGCCGCTTGCGTATGCTTTTCGTGATAAAGATCACCTTCCTGCGAGAGTAATATAAATGCTGCCAGGCGATTCACTAATGGAAATGATTGATTCTGAGTTAAAGAAACAATATTGCGATAATTTTTATGACTTAAGGTGACGCAGAGTTTTCGTAAAAATAGCGTGTCGTTTAATAACAACGGGCGGTAATGTTTCATGGGGAGTGCAATACACCAACACTCTTCAATAGCCTGCACCGCACGTGGTTCATGGTCTTTATCGATTAACTCAATCTCGCCAATAAAACAGGGCGCGGCAAAGAAATCAATCAGCGACACGCGCCCATTGGCAAGCGTGGCGTAAAGCCTGGCGCGGCCTCGCGTCAGGTAAAATAGCCAGGACGGCTGTTGCCCTTCCTGCACAATGTAGTCACGCGCTAAAAAATGAAACAGCCGCGTATCGGCTGAAACATCCGTTAAAAAGCACTCATTAAATGCGGACTCACTAATCAGTTGCTGCTTAAGTTCATTATTGTGGATTTCTTTCACGATGTTTATCCGCTATGAGATTTCTCATATTTAGCATACGTACGCTGTTGTTAAGATTCAATCATCGGCCGGTGGAAATTTCTTTGTTGTAGCAAAAAATAACGCAACTGAAACAGAGGAAATAAACAATGGAAAAGAGGAAAATTATTCTGGATTGTGATCCGGGTCATGATGATGCTATTGCCATAATGATGGCCGCGAAACATCCGGCGATTGATTTATTAGGTATCACCATTGTGGCGGGTAATCAGACGCTTGATAAAACATTAATTAATAGTCTGAATGTTTGTCAGAAACTGGAGATTAATGTTCCGGTGTATGCGGGGATGCCGCAGCCAATTATGCGCAAACAAATCGTTGCCGATAATATTCATGGCGAAACCGGTCTGGATGGCCCGGTGTTCGAACCGCTGACCCGCCAGGCTGAAAGCATCCATGCGGTGAAATACATCATTGATACCCTGATGGCAAGCGAAGGCGATATCACTCTGGTGCCGGTGGGGCCGCTGTCAAACATCGCGGTGGCGATGCGTATGCAGCCCGCAATCCTGCCAAAAATCCGTGAAATTGTGCTGATGGGCGGCGCTTATGGTACAGGTAACTTCACGCCGTCTGCCGAGTTCAACATTTTTGCTGATCCAGAAGCGGCACGCGTGGTATTCACCTCCGGCGTTCCGTTGGTGATGATGGGCCTGGATCTCACTAACCAGACCGTGTGTACCCCGGATGTGATTGCGCGGATGGAAAGGGCCGGTGGCCCTGCCGGCGAACTGTTCCGCGACATCATGAATTTCACCCTCAAAACCCAGTTCGAAAACTACGGCCTGGCTGGCGGCCCGGTGCATGACGCCACCTGCATAGGTTATCTGATCAACTCTGATGGCATTAAAACCCAGGAAATGTATGTCGAAGTGGACGTTAATAGCGGCCCTTGCTACGGGCGTACCGTCTGCGACGAGCTGGGCGTTCTTGGCAAGCCCGCCAATACCAAAGTCGGCATCACTATTGATACCGACTGGTTCTGGGGATTAGTCGAAGAGTGCGTTCGCGGCTACATCAAAACCCACTAAGTGTTGATAATAAGACCGGATAAGACGCGTCAAGCGTCGCATCCGGCAGCATTGTTACACCATCGGCACTAATGAAAGCGCGTTATCAGCAGACAGGGTAGGGTTATTTATGCTGCCGCTGGCGCGCGAAATTGCCGCGCAGGCCATCGCAAAACGGGCGCTGTCGCGGAAACTGTATCCTTCAAGAAAGCTATATACCAGGCCCGCCATAAAACCATCGTCAGCACCAAAACTATCGACTGTCGTATGCGCTGGCGCGGTCAGCAAAAATTGTTCGCCATCCTTTTCGCTGCAATAAACGGATTCATCGGGCAAATAAACAAACAGTTGCTGAACACCTTGCTGATGCAACGCATTCACTGCGGCATGACGGTCAGCATCGCTGGTGATCGCCTTTTCCCACAAAATTTCCAGCTCCGGTAAAGTGGGTTTCAGGGTGTGAATATGCGCCAGCCAGTGTTTGATTTTGCCCGCTTTGAATTCTGAAACGGTATCGACAAATACCGGAATTTCATCGGCGAGGGTAAAGACCCACTCCAGCGCCTCGGCAGTCAGGTTGCAATCTGCCAGTACTACGCCCGCATGACGAAGTAAATCACGTGACCCGTTCAATAATTGCGGCGTTAACTGTTCCAGCAGATGGGTATCATTAATCGCCAATACGGTTTGTTCGTCTTGATTGGCAATTGCCAGATACGTTGATGTGCTTTGACCATGTAAACGAACGCAGCCAGAGACATTCACTCCAGCACGGCGCGTCTCTTCTAAGAGCATCTCGCCATAAAAATCATTGCCAATCACAGAGAGTAAATGGCGTCGCGGCCTAACAGCGCCAGATTGTGGGCGATATTGCGCCCAACGCCGCCTGCCGAACAATGAATCGTTCCGGGATGAGAAGCCGCTTGTGGGTAACGGATATCCGCCATCCCGCGAATATCCATATTGATTGTCCCCACCACGACGCAGTATTCCTGCTCGGTGAGAATGTAACCTTTGCCTTTAATCCGCCCTTTGCGCATTAAATCCATAATATGCGCCGCAACGCGCGAACGGCTGATTTGCAGCATGTCCGCAATTTCATTCTGCTGAATCAGCGGGTTACGCCGTAAAATTGCAAGGATCTCCTTTTCCCGGTTATTCATCTTCAGGCTACCGCTTTTTCAGTTTGTTGCGCTTTTAGCCAGGCGATCTCTTCTGCCCAGATATCCGGGTTGATGGTTTCAAGGATCAGCGGAATGCCGTCGAAACGGTCGTCCTGCATGATCCAGCGGAACGCATCATGACCGATATTGCCTTCACCGAGGCTATGATGGCGGTCAACGCGGCTGCCAAAGGTGCTTTTCGCATCGTTAAGGTGCATCCCACGCAGATACTTAAAGCCAACAATACGGGCAAAATCAGCGAACGTTTTCTCGCATTCGGCTGGAGTACGCAAATCATACCCTGCAGCGAAAGCATGGCAGGTATCAATGCAGACGCCGACGCGGGATTTATCTTCCACGCCATCGATAATCGCCGCGAGATGTTCGAATTTAAACCCTAAGTTGCTGCCCTGACCGGCGGTGTTTTCAATCACCGCTGTCACGCCTTGTGTTTTATCCAGCGCAATATTGATGGATTCGGCAATGCGCGCCAGACAATCCTCTTCTGAAATCTGCATCAGATGGCTGCCTGGGTGGAAGTTGAGCAAAGAAAGTCCCAGTTGTTCGCAACGCTGCATTTCATCTATAAACGCATCGCGTGATTTTTCCAGAGCTTCAGCGACCGGATGACCGAGGTTAATCAGATAACTGTCGTGGGGAAGAATTTGCGCCGACGTGTAGTGATATTTTTCACAGGCGGCTTTG
Organism: Escherichia sp. Marseille-Q3837; assembly: GCF_916618735.1. Taxonomy (NCBI): domain Bacteria; kingdom Pseudomonadati; phylum Pseudomonadota; class Gammaproteobacteria; order Enterobacterales; family Enterobacteriaceae; genus Escherichia; species Escherichia sp. Marseille-Q3837. The sequence goes on from NZ_CAKAKC010000001.1 coordinate 2,553,429, forward strand.
AATTCATCGATGGTTTGCGTCGTGAGCGGTGCGGCACGCCACTGACGTTGATTTTTGGTGAACAAGGCAAACGCGGTAGCGTCGATTTCGGCGGCGCGAATTGCGGCATTTGCCAGACCGCCAGCAGCACTAACGTGCGCTCCAATGTATTTCATATGTGGACTCCTGTTAAACCCGCTGGAGGAAAACGGTAATGATAGCGGGTTAACAGGAGCAAGATGTAGTGGTTTATGCGATGACGCTTTGAATTACATAGTTAATCGCAGCACCACCAACAATCAGCCAGGCAAACAGTACCAGTGCCATCAGCAGAGGTTTCGCCCCGGCTTTTTTCAGCGCGCTGACGTGAGTGGTCAGACCCAGCGCCGCCATCGCCATTGCCAGCAGGAAGGTATCCAGCGTTACCAGCATGTTCACCACGCTCTGCGGTAACAGGTGGAACGAGTTAAAGATGGCAACCACGATGAACAGGATGGCAAACCACGGAATGGTGATTTTGCTTTTCTCGCCGCCATTAGCCGGAGACAGTTGTTTAACACGTGCCGCCAGCAGGATGAGGAACGGAGCCAGCATCATCACGCGCAGCATTTTGGAGATAACTGCTGCGTTCTCAGCTTCCGGGCTGATGGCATGACCTGCCGCCACCACCTGCGCCACTTCGTGCACAGTAGAACCAATGTAGATACCGAAAGTTTCCGGACTAAACCATTGAGACATCAGCGGATATATCGCCGGGTAGAGGAAAATCGCGACGGTCCCGAAGATAACCACGGTTGCAACAGCCACGGTCACTTTACTGGCTTCCGCTTTCACTACCGGCTCAGTCGCCAGAACCGCCGCAGCACCACAAATACTGCTACCGGCACCGATCAACCAGCTGGTGTGCTTATCCAGGCCAAACACTTTCTGCCCCAGGAAGCAGGCCAGCAGGAAGGTGCTGGACAGTGTCAACACGTCAATGATGATCCCACTAATACCGACATCGGCAATTTGTGAAAACGTCAAACGGAAACCGTAAAGAATAATACCCAGACGTAGTAAATGTTGCTTGGCAAACAGCACACCGCCGTCACAGCTTTTCCAGATATGCGGATATACTGTGTTGCCTAAAACCATCCCCAACAAGATTGCGAGAGTGAGGGCACTAAACCCGGCACCCGCAACAGCGGGAATGGAACCACCCCACAGGGCGACCCCGGTGATAACTGCACTCAGGGCTAACCCCGGAATGAAATGCCACAGTGTACGATGTTGTTTCTGTAAGGTGATATTCGTCATAACCCTCTCCTTTATCCGGGCATAAGGTTACGACTAATTGGTTTAAAAATAAAATTGATTATATATTTATAATTAATCTTTATAAGTGGTAAGCGACTATGCACATCACCCTCCGGCAGTTGGAAGTTTTTGCAGAAGTATTGAAAAGTGGATCCACCACCCAGGCGTCGGTGATGCTGGCGTTGTCGCAATCAGCAGTGAGCGCGGCGTTGACCGATCTGGAAGGGCAGCTAGGCGTGCAACTGTTTGATCGCGTGGGGAAAAGACTGGTTGTTAATGAACACGGGCGGCTGCTCTATCCGCGTGCGCTGGCGTTGCTGGAACAGGCCGTCGAAATCGAACAACTGTTTCGCGAAGACAACGGCGCGATTCGTGTCTATGCCAGTAGCACCATTGGTAATTACATCCTGCCCGCCGTTATCGCCCGTTATCGCCATGATTACCCGCAGTTGCCGATTGAACTTAGCGTTGGTAACAGCCAGGACGTGATGCAGGCAGTGCTGGATTTCCGCGTTGATATTGGCTTTATTGAAGGGCCATGCCATAGCACTGAAATCATTTCTGAGCCGTGGCTGGAAGACGAGCTGGTGGTTTTCGCCGCGCCGACTTCGCCGTTGGCTCGTGGTCCGGTCACCTTAGAACAACTGGCCGCTGCGCCGTGGATCCTGCGCGAACGCGGTTCCGGCACGCGGGAAATTGTCGATTATCTGTTGCTGTCACATTTACCGAAATTTGAGATGGCGATGGAATTAGGTAACTCCGAGGCTATCAAACATGCGGTGCGTCATGGGTTGGGAATTAGTTGCCTGTCGCGACGGGTAATTGAAGATCAATTACAGGCTGGCTCATTAAGTGAAGTTGCTGTCCCTCTACCGCGCCTGATGCGTACGTTGTGGCGTATTCATCATCGGCAAAAACACCTTTCCAACGCGCTACGGCGCTTTCTGGACTATTGCGATCCCGCTAATGTGCCGCGTTAAATTGCGGTACAGGAACATGCTGGTGCTGTGTCAATTTCGTGACGCAGCGCCAGCGTCATGCATTCGCCAGAAAAGAGATAGACTGCTTTACTTATAATTCCTGGGCGATCATGAAGGTCTCTTATAAAAGCGCATTTCTACCGGAAGGATTGCAAATCGTCTGCTACAATCGCGCCTCATTTTTAAGATGGATAGCATTTTTGTATGGTTTCCGAAACTAAAACAACAGAAGCGCCGGGCTTACGCCGTGAATTAAAGGCGCGTCACCTGACGATGATTGCCATTGGCGGCTCCATCGGTACGGGTCTTTTTGTTGCCTCTGGCGCAACGATTTCTCAGGCAGGTCCGGGCGGGGCGCTGCTCTCGTATATTTTGATTGGCCTGATGGTCTACTTCCTGATGACCAGTCTTGGCGAACTGGCGGCGTATATGCCGGTTTCTGGTTCGTTTGCGACTTACGGTCAGAACTATGTGGAAGAGGGCTTTGGCTTCGCGCTGGGCTGGAACTACTGGTACAACTGGGCGGTGACTATCGCCGTTGACCTGGTGGCTGCGCAGCTGGTCATGAGCTGGTGGTTCCCGGATGTTCCCGGTTGGATCTGGAGTGCGCTGTTCCTTGGCGTCATTTTCCTGCTGAACTACATTTCGGTCAGAGGCTTTGGTGAAGCGGAGTACTGGTTCTCACTGATCAAAGTCACGACAGTGATTATCTTTATCGTCGTCGGCGTGATGATGATTATCGGTATCTTCAAAGGTGCGCAGCCTGTGGGCTGGAGCAACTGGACGATAGGTGAAGCACCGTTTGCCGGTGGTTTTGCGGCGATGATCGGCGTGGCAATGATTGTTGGCTTCTCCTTCCAGGGAACCGAACTGATTGGTATTGCAGCGGGCGAATCTGAAGATCCTGGGAAAAATATTCCGCGTGCGGTGCGTCAGGTATTCTGGCGAATCCTGCTGTTCTATGTGTTTGCGATTCTGATCATCAGCCTGATCATTCCGTACACCGATCCCAGCCTGCTGCGTAACGATGTGAAAGACATCAGCGTCAGCCCGTTCACGCTGGTGTTCCAGCACGCGGGGCTGCTTTCTGCGGCAGCGGTAATGAATGCGGTCATTCTGACAGCCGTACTGTCGGCGGGTAACTCCGGTATGTACGCATCTACCCGTATGCTTTACACCCTGGCGTGTGACGGAAAAGCGCCGCGTATTTTCGCCAAACTGTCGCGTGGCGGTGTACCGCGTAACGCGCTGTATGCCACGACGGTGATTGCCGGTCTGTGTTTCCTGACCTCCATGTTTGGTAACCAGACAGTGTATTTGTGGCTGCTGAACACCTCCGGGATGACAGGCTTTATCGCCTGGCTGGGGATTGCTATCAGCCACTATCGTTTCCGTCGCGGCTATGTATTGCAGGGACACGATATTAACGACCTGCCGTACCGTTCGGGCTTCTTCCCGTTGGGACCGATCTTCGCTTTCATTCTGTGTCTGATCATCACCCTGGGCCAGAACTATGAGGCGTTCCTGAAAGATACCATTGACTGGGGCGGCGTAGCGGCAACGTATATTGGTATCCCACTGTTCCTGGCCATCTGGTTTGGTTACAAGTTGATTAAAGGAACCCACTTCGTGCGTTACAGCGAAATGAAGTTCCCGCAGAACGATAAGAAATAAGTTTTCTCCCTTCCTTGTTAAGCCCTCTCAACTGAGAGGGCTTTTTCAATTCTATTTCCCTGATAAAACACGAGGATATAAAATTTAACATTTGGATTGATAATTGTTATCGTTTGCATTATCGTTACGCCGAAATCAAAAAAGGCTGACAAATCAGAGACTGTTCAAGCTTTCTGGGATGATCACCTGCATACAAAAAAGTCCACCGCGATGCTGCCGTACGCAAGGGGACGTGAAGAAGATGTGAGCGATAACCCATTTTATTTTCGTAGTTACCTCATGGAGATATGGAATGTTTAGGTTGAACCCTTTCGTACGGGTCGGGCTGTGTTTGTCCGCAATTTCTTGTGCATGGCCTGTGTTGGCGGTTGATGATGATGGCGAGACGATGGTTGTCACAGCATCTTCTGTTGAACAAAACCTTAAAGATGCACCTGCAAGTATCAGCGTCATTACCCAGGAAGACCTGCAGCGTAAACCAGTACAGAATCTGAAGGATGTCCTCAAAGAAGTGCCGGGCGTACAACTGACTAACGAAGGGGATAACCGCAAGGGCGTCAGTATTCGTGGCCTGGACAGCAGCTACACGCTGATTCTCGTCGATGGTAAACGCGTTAACTCCCGCAATGCTGTCTTTCGTCACAATGACTTCGATCTGAACTGGATCCCGGTTGATTCCATTGAACGTATTGAAGTGGTACGTGGCCCGATGTCCTCGTTGTACGGTTCTGATGCGCTCGGCGGCGTGGTCAATATCATCACTAAAAAAATCGGTCAGAAATGGTCGGGCACTGTTACGATCGATACCACCATTCAGGAACATCGCGATCGTGGTGACACATACAATGGTCAGTTCTTCACCAGTGGGCCATTAATTGATGGTGTGCTGGGAATGAAAGCCTACGGCAGCCTGGCTAAACGTGAAAAGGATGACCCGCAAAACTCAACCACCACCGATACCGGAGAGACTCCGCGTATTGAAGGATTCTCCAGCCGCGACGGTAATGTCGAATTTGCCTGGACGCCGAATCAAAATCACGATTTTACCGCCGGTTACGGTTTCGACCGTCAGGATCGTGATTCCGACTCGCTGGACAAAAACCGCCTGGAACGCCAGAACTACTCTGTCAGCCATAATGGTCGCTGGGATTACGGCACCAGCGAACTGAAATACTACGGCGAGAAAGTCGAAAACAAAAACCCTGGCAACAGCAGCCCAATTACCTCTGAAAGCAATACCGTTGATGGCAAATACACGCTGCCGCTGACGGCGATTAATCAGTTTGTCACGGTTGGCGGTGAATGGCGTCACGACAAACTTAGTGATGCAGTAAACCTGACCGGTGGCACCAGTTCCAAAACGTCTGCCAGCCAGTACGCGCTGTTTGTGGAAGATGAATGGCGGATCTTTGAGCCGCTGGCGCTGACGACCGGCGTGCGTATGGACGATCACGAAACCTACGGCGATCACTGGAGCCCGCGTGCCTATCTGGTCTATAACGCTACCGACACCGTTACCGTGAAAGGTGGCTGGGCGACAGCTTTTAAAGCGCCTTCTCTGCTGCAACTTAGCCCTGACTGGACGAGCAATTCCTGCCGTGGCGCATGTAAGATTGTGGGTAGCCCGGATCTGAAACCAGAAACCAGCGAAAGTTGGGAGCTGGGGCTTTACTATATGGGCGAAGATGGTTGGCTGGAAGGGGTTGAATCCAGCGTGACTGTTTTCCGCAACGATGTGAAAGATCGTATTAGTATCAGCCGCACGTCTGACGTTAACGCTGCACCGGGTTACCAGAACTTTGTCGGTTTTGAAACGGGAGCGAACGGGCGACGCATACCGGTATTCAGCTACTACAACGTTAACAAAGCGCGGATTCAGGGCGTGGAGACTGAGTTGAAAATTCCGTTCGCCGATGAATGGAAACTGTCACTCAACTACACCTATAACGATGGTCGTGATGTCAGCAATGGCGAAAACAAACCACTTTCCGACCTGCCGTTCCATACCGCTAACGGTACGCTGGACTGGAAACCGCTGGCGCTCGAAGACTGGTCATTCTATGTTTCTGGTCACTATACCGGGCAGAAACGAGCCGACAGCGCGACGGCCAAAACGCCGGGTGGCTATACGATCTGGAATACCGGCGCAGCCTGGCAGTTGACCAAAGACGTCAAACTGCGTGCGGGCGTGCTGAACCTGACTGATAAAGATCTCAGCCGTGATGACTACAGCTATAACGAAGACGGTCGTCGTTACTTTATGGCGGTGGATTATCGCTTCTGATGAGAAGATGCCCGGCGAACCGGGCTAAGTTTTACTTCAGTAAATGCTGCGCATGGAAGCGCAGATGATCCTCTATAAAAGAGGCAATGAAGTAGTAACTGTGGTCATAACCCGGCTGAATACGTAACGTCATTGGCCACGCTTTCTGGCGTGCGGCCTCTGCCAGCACCGCAGGCTGGAGTTGGTCGGCAAGAAACTGATCGCTATCACCCTGATCAATAAGCGTCGGGATCGCATCCTGCGCATTACTGGCGTACATCAGCGCGCAACTGTCCCATTCCTCCCAGTCATTTTTATCTTCGCCCAGATAGGCGCTAAACGCTTTGATTCCCCACGGGACGCTGCACGGATTCACAATCGGCGCAAAGGCAGAAACGCTGGTGTATTTGCCAGGGTTTTTCAGCGCCATAATCAGCGCACCGTGACCGCCCATTGAATGACCGCTAATGGCGCAGCGATCGCTGACGTTAAATTGCGACTGAATCAGCGCAGGTAATTCATCACGCAGATAATCATACATCCGATAATGCGCCGACCACGGCGGTTGCGTAGCGTTAAGATAAAACCCTGCGCCCTGGCCTAAATCGTAGCCGTCATCATTGGCAACCTGTTCGCCGCGCGGGCTGGTGTCTGGCATTACCAGTACAATCCCCAGTTCCGCCGCTACGCGCTGGGCACCCGCTTTAGTGGTGAAATTTTCGTCATTACAGGTTAATCCCGAAAGCCAGTACAGCACCGGCGGCGGGGCGTTATCGCGGGGAGGTGGGAGAAAGATGCTGAACGTCATCGGACAGTTTAAGGTACTGGAGTCGTGCCGCCAGCGTTGTTGCCAGCCTTCAAAACAGCGGTGCTCTTCGAGCATTTCCATGCGTGGCTCCTTGTTATGTTGTTTGCAATTTTTTCATCATACCGTTTATTCAGTGTGTTGTGAGTAACTTTCACTTCCGCATATGCATAACGATGTTTTAACATCTACGGCTGAAAGGCAGCGGCAATTACAATAATTATCGCTGTGAATACTGGATTATGTGCGTCACCTCACGCACAATAATCAGGCTGCTAATCAGCTTAATAACTTTGCCCCCACGCAGGGCGGAGGCGTCACACCTGCAGGAGAAAATATAAATGCCATCACTCAGTAAAGAAGCGGCCCTGGTTCATGAAGCGTTGGTTGCGCGAGGACTGGAAACACCGCTACGCCCGCCCGTGCATGAAATGGATAACGAAACGCGCAAAAGCCTTATTGCCGGCCATATGACCGAAATCATGCAGCTACTGAATCTCGACCTGGCTGATGACAGTTTGATGGAAACGCCGCATCGCATCGCCAAAATGTATGTCGATGAAATTTTCTCCGGTCTGGATTACGCCAACTTCCCGAAAATCACCCTCATTGAAAATAAAATGAAGGTCGATGAAATGGTCACCGTGCGCGATATCACTCTGACCAGCACCTGTGAACACCATTTTGTCACTATTGATGGCAAAGCGACGGTGGCCTACATCCCGAAGGATTCGGTGATCGGTCTGTCAAAAATTAACCGTATTGTGCAGTTCTTTGCCCAGCGTCCGCAGGTGCAGGAACGTCTGACCCAGCAAATTCTCATTGCGCTACAAACGCTGCTGGGCACCAATAACGTGGCGGTCTCTATCGATGCGGTGCATTACTGCGTGAAAGCGCGTGGTATCCGCGATGCGACCAGCGCCACGACAACGACCTCCCTCGGTGGTTTGTTCAAATCCAGTCAGAATACACGCCACGAGTTTCTGCGCGCCGTGCGTCATCACAACTGATTAAAAGGCAGGAACCATGGAGCGCAACGTCACGCTCGATTTTGTTCGCGGCGTCGCCATTCTGGGGATCCTGCTTCTTAACATCAGCGCCTTTGGACTTCCAAAGGCGGCTTATCTCAACCCCGCCTGGTACGGTGCTATTACACCGTCTGATGCCTGGACATGGGCATTTCTCGATCTCATCGGGCAGGTGAAATTCCTCACGCTTTTTGCGTTGCTGTTTGGTGCGGGGCTGCAAATGCTGCTGCCGCGTGGCAGACGCTGGATCCAGTCACGGCTCACCCTGTTAGTCTTGTTGGGCTTTATTCACGGCTTGTTATTCTGGGACGGCGATATTCTGCTGGCTTACGGGCTGGTGGGCTTAATCAGTTGGCGGCTGGTGCGCGATGCGCCATCGGTAAAAAGCCTGTTTAATACCGGCGTCATGCTATATCTGGTAGGGCTTGGCGTTTTGCTGCTGCTGGGGTTGATTTCCGACAGCCAGACCAGTCGCGCCTGGACGCCGGATGCGTCCGCCATTTTGTATGAAAAATACTGGAAACTTCACGGCGGCGTGGAAGCCATCAGTAACCGTGCCGATGGCGTAGGGAACAGTTTACTGGCACTGGGTGCGCAGTATGGCTGGCAACTGGCGGGGATGATGTTAATTGGCGCGGCATTGATGCGTAGCGGTTGGCTGAAAGGGCAATACAGCTTGCACCACTATCGCCGAACCGGTTTTGTGCTGGTGGCGATTGGGCTGATGATTAACCTTCCTGCTATCGCACTACAATGGCGGCTGGACTGGGCGTATCGCTGGTGCGCCTTCTTACTTCAGATGCCGCGTGAACTGAGTGCGCCATTTCAGGCGATGGGTTATGCGTCGTTGCTGTTCGGCTACTGGCCGCAATTAAGCCGTTTTAAGCTGGTGCTGGCGATCGCCTGCGTCGGACGGATGGCGCTGACCAACTACCTGTTACAAACGCTGATTTGTACCACACTATTTTACCACTTCGGTTTGTTTATGCAGTTTGACCGTCTGGAATTGCTGGCGTTTGTTATTCCGGTATGGCTGGCGAATATCCTTTTCTCTGTTATCTGGCTACGTTACTTCCGTCAGGGGCCGATAGAATGGCTCTGGCGTCAGCTCACCCTCCGTGCTGCGGGACCTGCATTGTCCAAAACATCAAGATAACGATCTTGATCACATTCATTAACAAAATGGTTGTAACCGTTTCCATTGCTGTGACTCGATTCACGAAGTCCTGTATTCAGTGCTGACAAAATAGCCGCCAGCAAGCAGTAACCTACTGCAATCTCACAACAGGTAGTGAATATGATCACCATTCGTGATGTAGCGCGTCAGGCTGGCGTCTCTGTGGCAACGGTTTCCCGAGTGCTCAATAACAGCACGCTGGTAAGTGCAGAAACGCGTGAAGCGGTAATGAAAGCCGTAAGCGAACTGGATTACCGACCAAACGCCAATGCCCAGGCGCTGGCAACTCAGGTGAGCGATACCGTTGGCGTGGTGGTGATGGACGTTTCTGATGCGTTTTTTGGCGCACTGGTGAAAGCCGTCGATCTCGTCGCCCAACAGCATCAGAAATATGTGTTGATTGGCAACAGCTATCATGAAGCGGAAAAAGAGCGTCACGCCATCGAGGTGTTAATTCGCCAGCGTTGTAATGCGTTGATTGTTCATTCGAAAGCGTTAAGCGACGACGAACTGGCGCAGTTTATGGACAACATTCCCGGTATGGTGCTGATCAATCGCGTTGTACCGGGTTACGCCCATCGTTGCGTTTGCCTGGATAATCTCAGCGGTGCCCGAATGGCGACGCGTATGTTGCTGAATAACGGTCATCAACGCATCGGTTATCTTTCTTCCAGCCACGGCATTGAAGATGATGCAATGCGCAAAGCCGGCTGGATGAGTGCGCTGAAAGAGCAGGATATTGTTCCGCCGGAAAGCTGGATTGGCACCGGCACGCCGGACATGCCCGGCGGTGAGACGGCAATGGTCGAGCTGCTGGGACGCAATCTGCAACTTACTGCTGTGTTTGCTTATAACGACAATATGGCCGCTGGCGCACTGACGGCATTAAAAGATAATGGCATTGCGATTCCGTTACATCTCTCCATCATCGGTTTCGATGATATCCCCATCGCCCGTTACACCGACCCGCAATTAACGACCGTGCGTTATCCCATTGCTTCGATGGCAAAATTAGCTACTGAACTGGCCTTGCAGGGCGCAGCAGGCAACATTGATCCGCGAGCCAGCCACTGTTTTATGCCGACGTTAGTGCGTCGGCATTCTGTCGCAACACGCCAGAATGCGGCGGCGATCACTAACTCAACAAATCAGGCGATGTAACCGCTTTCAATCTGTGAGTGATTTCACAGTATATTAACAATGCGATAGCTATGATTGCACCGTTTTAACGTTGTAACCTATATGTAACAGTGAATAATCACTTTTATCGAGGTTATAGCGTCATAACAACAATTAAAGTCGTTTTCTGGAGCGTTACCGGGCATGGAAGAACGAATTTTAAAACGTGAGCTTCGGCGTTCAGTAACACTTCATTAACTATACTGCCCCGCCGAGCATTTATCTCAAGCACTACCCTGCATAAGAAAAACCGGAGATACCATGAATAAGAAGGTGTTAACCCTGTCTGCTGTGATGGCCAGCATGTTATTCGGTGCCGCTGCACACGCTGCAGATACCCGTATTGGTGTGACGATTTATAAATACGACGATAACTTTATGTCCGTGGTGCGTAAGGCTATCGAACAAGATGCGAAAGCCGCGCCAGACGTCCAGCTGCTGATGAATGATTCACAGAATGACCAGTCCAAGCAGAACGATCAGATTGACGTGCTGTTGGCGAAAGGGGTGAAGGCGCTGGCAATCAACCTGGTTGACCCGGCTGCTGCGGGTACGGTGATTGAGAAAGCGCGTGGGCAAAACGTGCCGGTGGTTTTCTTTAACAAAGAACCTTCCCGTAAGGCGCTGGATAGCTATGACAAAGCCTACTACGTAGGCACTGACTCGAAAGAGTCCGGCATTATTCAGGGCGATTTGATTGCTAAACACTGGGCGGCGAATCAGGGTTGGGATCTTAACAAAGACGGTCAGATTCAGTTCGTACTGCTGAAAGGTGAACCGGGCCATCCGGATGCAGAAGCGCGTACTACCTACGTGATAAAAGAACTGAACGATAAAGGTATCAAAACCGAGCAGTTACAATTAGATACCGCTATGTGGGACACCGCTCAGGCGAAAGATAAGATGGATGCGTGGCTGTCTGGCCCGAACGCCAACAAAATCGAAGTGGTTATTGCCAACAACGATGCGATGGCAATGGGCGCGGTAGAAGCACTGAAAGCGCACAACAAGTCCAGCATTCCGGTGTTTGGCGTCGATGCGCTGCCAGAAGCTCTGGCACTGGTGAAATCCGGTGCACTGGCGGGCACGGTGCTGAACGATGCTAACAACCAGGCGAAAGCGACCTTTGATCTGGCGAAAAACCTGGCCGATGGCAAAGGTGCGGCTGATGGCACCAACTGGAAAATCGACAATAAAGTTGTCCGCGTTCCTTATGTCGGCGTAGATAAAGACAACCTGGCTGAATTCAGCAAGAAATAAGACTGATTGGGCGCAGTCGTTTACTGCGCCCTTATTGTATGGCCAACAAGGTAAAATTATATGGTCAGCTCAACGACTCCGTCTTCCGGGGAATACTTGTTGGAAATGAGCGGTATCAACAAGTCTTTTCCCGGTGTTAAGGCACTTGATAACGTTAATTTAAAAGTCCGGCCACATTCTATCCATGCATTAATGGGAGAAAATGGCGCAGGAAAATCAACATTATTAAAATGCCTGTTTGGTATTTATCAAAAAGACTCCGGCACCATTTTATTCCAGGGTAAAGAGATCGATTTTCATTCTGCCAAAGAAGCACTGGAAAATGGGATTTCGATGGTACACCAGGAGTTAAACCTGGTATTACAACGTTCGGTGATGGACAACATGTGGCTGGGGCGATATCCCACCAAAGGCATGTTTGTCGATCAGGACAAAATGTACCGTGAAACCAAAGCGATTTTTGATGAACTGGATATTGATATCGATCCGCGTGCGCGGGTCGGCACATTATCCGTTTCGCAAATGCAGATGATCGAAATCGCCAAAGCGTTTTCCTATAACGCGAAAATTGTGATTATGGATGAACCGACTTCTTCGTTAACCGAAAAAGAGGTCAATCATCTGTTCACTATTATTCGTAAATTAAAAGAGCGCGGCTGCGGTATTGTTTATATCTCGCATAAAATGGAAGAAATCTTCCAGTTATGTGATGAAGTTACCGTATTGCGCGACGGTCAGTGGATCGCTACCGAACCGCTGGCAGGGCTGACGATGGACAAGATCATCGCCATGATGGTTGGGCGTTCTCTTAACCAACGTTTCCCTGACAAAGAAAACAAGCCGGGCGAAGTGATTCTGGAAGTGCGTAACCTGACGTCGCTGCGCCAGCCTTCCATCCGCGATGTCTCGTTTGATCTGCACAAAGGGGAGATCCTCGGTATTGCCGGTCTGGTGGGGGCGAAACGTACTGATATTGTTGAGACGTTATTTGGTATTCGCGAGAAATCGGCTGGCACCATTACGCTGCATGGCAAAAAGATCAATAACCATAACGCCAACGAAGCTATTAACCACGGATTTGCACTGGTCACTGAAGAGCGCCGCTCGACGGGAATTTATGCCTATCTGGATATTGGTTTTAACTCGTTAATTTCCAATATTCGCAACTACAAAAATAAAGTTGGTTTACTGGATAACTCGCGGATGAAAAGCGATACCCAGTGGGTGATTGATTCGATGCGGGTAAAAACGCCGGGGCATCGGACGCAAATTGGTTCACTTTCCGGCGGTAATCAGCAAAAGGTGATCATTGGTCGCTGGCTGCTAACGCAACCAGAAATATTAATGCTCGATGAACCGACGCGCGGTATTGATGTTGGGGCGAAGTTTGAAATTTATCAGTTAATTGCCGAACTGGCGAAGAAAGGCAAGGGGATTATTATTATCTCCTCCGAAATGCCAGAGTTGTTAGGGATAACAGACCGTATTCTGGTGATGAGCAATGGTCTCGTTTCTGGAATTGTCGATACAAAAACAACAACGCAAAACGAAATTCTGCGTCTTGCGTCTTTGCACCTTTAAGATTAGGGGCTTCCTATGAGTGCGTTAAATAAGAAAAGTTTTCTTACTTACCTGAAAGAGGGCGGTATTTACGTCGTTCTTTTAGTTTTGCTGGCGATTATAATTTTCCAGGATCCTACTTTTTTAAGTCTGTTGAACTTAAGTAATATTCTCACCCAGTCATCGGTACGTATTATTATCGCGCTCGGCGTGGCAGGGTTAATTGTCACTCAGGGGACTGATCTTTCTGCCGGGCGCCAGGTAGGGCTGGCAGCGGTGGTAGCCGCGACGTTATTGCAGTCGATGGAAAACGCCAACAAAGTATTTCCTGAAATGGCGACGATGCCGATTGCACTGGTTATTCTGATTGTCTGTGCCATTGGCGCAGTTATCGGTTTAATCAACGGCCTGATTATCGCTTATCTCAACGTAACGCCGTTCATTACCACGCTCGGCACGATGATTATCGTCTACGGCATCAACTCGCTCTATTATGACTTTGTGGGTGCGTCGCCAATTTCTGGTTTTGACAGCGGTTTCTCCACCTTTGCTCAGGGCTTTGTCGCGCTGGGGAGTTTCCGTCTCTCTTACATTACCTTCTACGCGCTGATTGCCGTGGCGTTCGTTTGGGTACTGTGGAACAAAACCCGCTTCGGTAAGAACATTTTTGCTATCGGTGGTAACCCGGAAGCGGCGAAAGTTTCTGGTGTCAACGTCGGCCTGAACCTGCTGATGATTTATGCGCTGTCTGGCGTGTTCTATGCCTTCGGCGGGATGTTAGAAGCCGGACGTATCGGCTCTGCGACTAACAACCTCGGCTTTATGTATGAGCTGGACGCCATCGCGGCGTGCGTGGTGGGCGGCGTATCGTTCAGCGGCGGTGTGGGGACGGTCATTGGCGTGGTGACCGGGGTAATTATCTTTACGGTCATCAACTATGGCCTGACGTACATCGGCGTAAATCCGTACTGGCAGTACATCATCAAAGGGGCGATTATTATCTTCGCCGTGGCGCTGGATTCACTGAAATACGCGCGTAAGAAGTGATATGAATGTAGGGATTGCCGGATGCAACGCTGGCGCGTTTTATCCGGCCTACAATGGGATCAATATACTGATTTGTATGGTTTTTGTAGGCCGGATAAGGCGTTCACGCCGCATCCGGCGACAGGAGCCAAATGCCGGATGCGATGTTGGTTCTACAACGTTACCGGGTGTTCTTTCTCTCCTTTTTTAAACTTCACTTCCCCGAGATCAATGCATCCCACCGGACAGACGTGACCGCAAAGCAAACAACCGACGCATTTTTCGGTATTGCAGTGCGGCGTGCGCGATTTCTCATCCCATTCCATCGCCTGATGCCCACCGTCGTAGCAGGAAATATAACAGCGCCCACAGCCGACACATTTATCAAGATTAATATGGGGATAGACGATATAACTGCGGTCTAAATCTTCCGCCGGGACAATATTATGATTCGCCAGGCCAACCATCTCCTGCAACGAATCAAATCCCTGATCGGCAAGATAATGTGACAACCCGCTCGCCATATCTTCCACAATGCGATAACCGTACTGCATGATGCCAGTGGTCACCTGTAACGTTGCCGCACCGAGTAATAAAAACTCCGCTGCATCTTCCCAGGTCTCAATACCACCGATACCGCTAATCGGGAAATCACGCAGTTCCGGATGGGTGCGCATTTGCTGAATAAAGCGCAGGGCGATTGGTTTCACCGCTTTACCGGAATAACCTGAAATACTCGATTTACCGTTAACGATCGGCATACCAATTTTCTGATTAAGATCGATATTGGTGATGGATTTGACGGTGTTAATCGCCGCAATGCCATCTGCGCCACCACGCTTCGCCGCCAGCGCCACTTCGCACATATCACCGATATTCGGCGTCATCTTCGCCAGCATCGGCAAAGTGGAACCGCGTTTCACCGCACGACAATATTTTTCTACCAGTTCCGGACTTTGCCCGACATCGCTCCCCATCGCATGAGAGGTCATCTGCGGGCAGGAGAAATTACATTCGATCATATCGGCGCCTGCTTTTTGCACCAGACGCGCCAGATCCTCCCATTGTTGCTCATTTTCCCCCATGATCGAGGCGATCAGCACCTTGTCAGGGTAATCTTCTTTCAACCGACGCAAAGCGGCCAGATTCTCCTCCAGGGGATGTTCGGCAATCTGCTCCATATTTTTGAAGCCAATAAAACCGGTATCTTCTTTCACCAGATGATCAAAACGTGGCGAAACTTCGTTGGCGATAAAAAAGCCGATCGTTTTGAACACCACGCCGCCCCAGCCGGTGTCGTACGCTTTGGCGCACATCTCGTAGCAGTTGCCGACCGGCGAAGAAGAGAGGCAGAACGGGTTGGGAAACTTCACGCCGCAAAAGGTAATAGAAAGATCTTTCGTTAACATGAGCAAGCTCCCTCTAAATAGTGATGAATCGCCTCGGCGGCTTCTTTCCCGGTCTTCACGGCATAAACCACGGTTTTGTCGCCCTCAACAATATCGCCAGCGGCAAACAGTTGTGGGTCGCGAGTCTGGTAATTTTTCGTTTCGATGATGTTGCGCTTCGGCTCCAGCGCCGCAAAAGCGGTAAGTTCGGCATGTTGACCGACGGCGAGAATAATTTTGTCCGCTGCCATTGTCAGTTCGCCCGGCAAACGAACATGTTTAAAGGTAACTTTATTGCCCTCTACCGCCACTGGCGTAAAGCCATCAATAATCGATACCCCCAATTTCTGGGCGCTGGTGAATTCTTTCTTGCTTGCCGGAAATTCATCTAACTCTTCGCGCGCCACACAGGTCACCGCCTGGCAGCCGAGAACTTTCAGCGTGCTGGCAACGTCCATCGCGACATCGCCGCCGCCAATAATTAATGCGCTTTGCGGGATGCGGATATCGCCTTGTGCCTGACGCGCGCGTTGCAGGAAATCGACGGCGATCTCAACGTCGCTATGCTCAAACAGCGGTAGCCGAGAACCGCTCGATAACCCCACGGTGACCAGCACTGCACGGTTTTCTGCTTTCAGTTGTTCCAGCGAAAGCGTTTTGCCAATTTCACAGTTGCACTTAATGGTCACCCCCATTTTTTCGATGCGAGCGATTTCCGCATCCAGCACCGACTGCGGCAAACGAAATTGCGGAATACCGTTACACAACCAGCCACCGGGTTGCGCTCCTTTTTCATAAATTGTGACGTCGTAACCCAGATTGGTCAGCGTCACGCTGGCTTGTAATCCGGCTGGGCCTGCACCAATAATCGCGACTTTACCGCGCGTCTTGCTGCCCGGTTGATAAATCTCCATTCCGGTTTGTTGTTCAAAATCAGTAACAAAACGTTGTAAGCGACCAATATCAATGGGGTCATCGACACCCGCACGGGTACAACCGCTCTGGCATAATTTTTCCGTAGGGCACACTCTGGCGCAAACGGCACCAAGGGCATTATTTTCGCGAATTGTCTCGGCAGCGCCTTTAAAATTACGAAAATAGATTGAGCGAATAAATTTCCCCGGATCGGTTTGCGCCGGGCAAGCCTGACTGCAGGGCGCGTCGTGACATAATAAACAGCGGGAGGCTTCTTTAATCGCCAGTAAAGGCGTAAAAGCCGGAGTGAGTTCATCCAGATAATTTTGTTGCGGCATGTGATCTTCCTTAATGCTATGGGTAATTAAGGCGAACGCCTGTTTTACCCGCAATACTTCAAGTGGCATGTGCTGCGACATAGCACCTTTCTGCAACTCAAATTATTTTGGGTAAATATAACGTACTAATATTAAGGCTAAGCGTGCGGGGGAATTTAAACTGTGAAAAGATTCACAAATAGCTGCGGTTCAGAATGTTATATCCGCAGCCTGGTGGGTGAACTAATAATTATTCTCAATAATTAGCAAGAGGAAGAAATAATATTATCGGTAAAAAATAAGATAAATAATCATGCCGATGGATAAAAGTCCGAAGCCGCTATATGCCACTATATAAGCGAAGAAGAGTCCGGGATTTTTGTCACGCCAGACATACACTGGTTCCAGGGAATTTTTAACCCGTTTATCAATTGCGCCAGCACGCCAGCCTTTCCAGGCTTCGCGAAAACAAAATACAGGGATCAGGAAAAAAACGGCAATGACAAAAAACTGCTGAACATCCATAACTACTTTCCTTGTTTCTTTTCTAATTCAAGTAATTGTTCGGGGGTAACGGCCGGATACCCCTGCGCATCTTCCGGCACCTGGTGCATTGCCGGAATAGGAACCAGAGGACCTAAAAAGCGTGGCTCACGTTTAAAGATATAAAGATCAGCCAGAGCGCCGAAACGAGCGGCAAATTCACGAATACGTACCGACCACATATCTTTGGGTGATGGTACGGCATAACACTGCGCCTGAATACCCATGTGCAGAGCGATAAATAATGCCCGTTCACAGTGGAAACGCTGAGTGATAATAATGAAGTCATTAGTATCGAAGACTTTGCGCGTGCGTATGATAGAGTCGAGAGTTCGAAAACCTGCGTAGTCGAGAACAATATCAGCTGGATCGACACCAGCGGCAATTAAATCTTTGCGCATGGTCATCGGTTCGTTATAACTCTGCAACGCGTTATCGCCGCTAAGTAATAGATAATTCACCTTACCGCTGTTATAGGCATTTATTGCCCCCTGAATACGGTAGCGGTAATACTGATTAATCACCCCGGTGCGATAATACTTCGCGGTGCCAAGTACCACGCCGACCTGGCGGTAGGGGAGATCCTGTAACTCGTCGTAGATATAAGGCGCAGTTTTCCAGCTCATCCAGCGATCGAGGCCGAGCACAGTCAACAGCAGCAAGCCGATCAGGACTAACAGGCTGTAAAACACGCGCTTTAACATGCAGAAAACTCGATCTTGGGGAATTTCAATCAGGCTACTTTACCTGCGGGCTTTGCGCAAGAAACGGCAAACTGTTTGCCGGGATTTTCGACACCAGGATAAGTTGGCAAGCCTGATGCGACGCTTATCAGTGCGCCAGACCTGTAGGCCGGATAAGGCGTTCACGCCGCATCCGGCACCAGGCTTAAGCGAGAAGAACGCGGTCGATATTGTTGCAGCCGAGAGCTTTCAGCGTTGCGGAGGTTGCATCCCACTGAATCAACGGCGCATCGGCTTTTTCTGCCAGAATCGCGCGCTGAATATCCGGGTAGTCATACCCCTTGAGATTCAACAGAATTAACGCTCCTTGCAATGGCGGCAGAGTCGGGTTAAACGCCGCGTTTTCAGCGTAGCTACCGCTGAAAATACGACCGTCTTTACATTCCAGCGCCACGCCGCTTGGGGAGTTGCTGTAAGGCATGTGTGAACGGTTTGCCGCTGCGATCGCCGCCTGAGAAAGCGCATCGCCGGTCAGTGCAAAGCCGTGATCCTGCTCGTCCATCAGCAGCGTTTTAATCTCCAGATCTTTCGGCCCAAAAGCATCCGGCAGATAGTCTCGCAGCGCGTGCGCTTCGCGACCCGGTAGATGAATACGCAGATCCAGACCGCTATTCAGTTCATTCATAAACTGACGGCAGTGACCGCAAGGCGTGTAGTTAACGGTGATAGCGGCGAGTGCTTTCTCACCGCTTAACCAGGCGTGGCTGATAGCACTTTGTTCGGCATGAACGGTTTGCTGCATTGTCGCGCCAATAAATTCCATATTGGCACCAAAATACCAGGTTCCACTCACGCCGCGCGCAATAGCGCCAACATTAAAATTCGACAATGGCGTGCGGGCACAGGCCGCCGCCAGCGGCAGCAGTGCGAAAGCCAGCGCGTCTTCGTCCAGCCCCGTTGCGCTCTTTAGCGAAGAGACCTGCTCTTTGGTCAACAACGCAGGAAAATACTTGTCTGCCAGAATGGGTTCCAGTGCAGATTGCAAGTTATCCGCAAGTTGGGCAAAAGCAGTTTGAAAACGTGGATGCATGGCGTTGCCTCATAATCATGTAATGGGGTAACAGTTTACGAACCCGCTATGGCTTTATATGTGATCTGAATCTCATTAATTATGCAACACGTGAAACTTACATCAAAAATGCGCGACGCATCGCAAAATTTTAGCCCATTACAGCCAGAATAATCGGGAAAAGGAACGGTGCGATCAGCGAGGTAATAATCCCGCACAGCACCAGTGCCAGCGAACTAAATGCGCCTTCCTGATAATCCAGCTCGGCACAGCGCGCCGTACCGAGGGCGTGAGAGGCCGTTCCCATCGCCAGACCGCGCGCCGCTTTGGTGCGAATACGCATCGCATTAAGCAACGTATGACCAAACACCGCGCCCAGAATACCGACGAAAATGACGCAAACTGCGCTAATTGCAGGGATACCGCCAATACTGCCGCCGACAGCCATCGCAATTGGCGTAGTCACCGACTTCGGCAAGATTGACGCGGCGATTTCTGGTGAAGCACCCATCAACAATGCCACGGAAGTCCCTGTCACCATCGCGACCACGCTACCGATAAAACAGATGGTGATGATTGACTTCCAGCGCGCGCGGATCTGATGCAGCTGTTCATATAAAGGATAGGCCAGCGCCACCACCGCCGGTTGCAGCAGATCGTTTAAAACCTCACTACCTTTAAAATAGTTGTCGTAAGAGATGCCGGTCAGCATTAAAAAAGGAATGATCACCACCATTGCCACCAGCAACGGATTGAGCAATGGAAATTTATACCGCGCTGCCAGTTTGCGGGCGGCAAAAAAGACAATCAATGTCAGCGGTAATGACCACCAGATATTCGCCATCATTTCTCTGATCCTTTCTGACCTATGACTTTACGTTCACCGTGTACCAGGTGCGAACTCCAGCTCACCACCAGAAAAACCACCAGCGTACTAATGGCACAGGAAACCACTACCGGGCCAAACTGTGCGCGTAGCAAATCAAAATATTGCATGACGCCTACGCCAATCGGCACAAACAATAGCGCCATATAGCGAATCAGTACGTAGCACCCCGGATTGACCCACTTCGCCGGAAGAATTTGCAAGGCCAGCAGGACAAACAGGATCAGCATCCCGATGATGCTGCCCGGAATGGTTACCGGTAGCAGGGAAGCAATGAAAATACCTGCATACAGGCAGGCATAAATCAGGACAAAAGCGCGTAAATATTGCCAGATAATGTTCAGTGTCTTACTCATGATCAACACCCCAGATGAGATGGATTCATCATACAATTAATCTGTAAAACGTGCTACCGATCACATCATGAAATCTGAGCATAGTTGAATTACAGGAGACGAATATCGGGCAAGCGCCCAATTCAGTGGTCTAATTCTGGTTCAAAAAGTGCAGGAACCGACTTAGCGCACGGGAGGGCGTTTCGTTATTACGCCAGAACACGCCGACGCTGCCTTTCTGTTCTATCTTCGGCAGGTTCAGGATCACCAGTTGTCCCTGACTGGCATAGCGTTGCGCCAGACGTAAAGAGAGTATAGAAATCATGTCGCTGCTTTGGAGCAGATTGGTGCTGACGTTCATTGACGCCGATTCAATGGTGTTTTCTGGCAGCATCACGCCATGTTCTACCAGCGCATTATCAATACTGAGACGAATAGGTGTCCCGGTTGGCCAGACTATCCAGCGCCAGTTAGCCAGATCATCCCAGCCAAGAGCGGCATATTTCGCCAGTGGATGGTTTGGGCGAGCGACAAAGCACACTGGCTCGGTGTAGAGCACCTGATAATTTAGCGGCAGTTGCAGTGCACGACCACCAATACGACCAACCACTACATCCACAGAACCTGCCAGCAGGTCTTGCAGTAATGGCGTCATCACCTTCTCTTCGATATTCAGGTGCAGCGTCGGCATCTCTTTTAGCAAATGCAAAATTGCCTGGGATACGCAGTCAGTGGCGACAGGAGAACAACCTATTTTCAGACTGCCGACCAGCCCGCCTTGTTTAAAGCGCGCCAGTTCATGTTGCGATCGCTCCATGTCATTGATTAATCGTTGGGCATGTTGCAATAACAATTTGCCACCTTCGGTCGGACGTAGCCCTTTGCTGTGCCGCTCAAAGAGTGTGAGGCCGATCTCATCTTCGAGTTGTGACAGCCATTTCGACAGCGCAGGCTGAGTGATATTCATCATCCGCGCCACATGGGTCAGATTACCCTGTTCGCCCAGCGCCACCAGCATTTGCAGGTGATGAAGTTTTAATTTCTGCGCCCAGTTTGCCATTTGCCATAACCTCCAGGTTATCTCTCTGCCGAAAATGCCATTGTACATTTCATCTCTTTAATCACAATATCGCAACATATACAAAACAATAGAAACATCTACCTTACCTGCACTGAGGCATTCACTATGACTCAACGACGTGATTTACAAGCACTGATCGATGCCGCTCCGGTCGGCAAGATGCAGTGGCGCGTTATCATCTGCTGTTTTCTGGTGGTAATGCTCGATGGTTTTGACACGGCGGCTATCGGCTTTATCGCTCCCGATATTCGTACTCACTGGCAACTCTCCGCAGGCGATCTCGCGCCGCTGTTTGGCGCGGGTCTGTTGGGATTAACCGCAGGCGCGCTGCTTTGCGGCCCGTTGTCGGATCGCTTTGGTCGTAAACGGGTCATTGAGTTGTGCGTCTTTTTATTTGGTGCGTTAAGTCTTGCCTCTGCTTTTTCACCAGATCTGCAAACACTGGTAATCCTGCGCTTTCTCACCGGGTTAGGGCTTGGCGGCGCAATGCCGAATACCATCACCATGACGTCGGAATATCTGCCAGCTCGTCGTCGAGGCGCGCTGGTAACGCTGATGTTTTGCGGTTTCACGCTGGGGTCAGCCTTTGGCGGGATTGTCAGCGCGCAACTGGTGCCGGTGATTGGCTGGCACGGCATTCTGGTGCTGGGAGGCGTATTACCGCTGATTTTATTTGTCGCGCTGGTGGTGGTTTTGCCGGAATCGCCACGCTGGCAGGTGCGTCGCCAGTTACCGCAGGCGGTAATTGCAAAAACCGTGAGTGCCATGACTCGCGAGCGTTATGTCGATACCCACTTTTATCTCAATGAACCAGCCGCTATTGCCAAAGGCAGCATTCGCCAGTTGTTTGCCGGGCGTCAGTTAACCATCACGTTGATGCTGTGGGTCGTTTTCTTCATGAGCCTGCTGATCATTTACCTGCTCTCAAGCTGGATGCCGACGTTGCTTAACCATCGTGGTATCGACCTGCAACATGCGTCCTGGGTCACCGCCGCATTCCAGATTGGCGGCACGTTGGGCGCGCTGGCGCTGGGCGTACTGATGGATAAATTCAATCCTTTCCGCGTGTTGGCGCTGAGCTATGCCATAGGCGTTGTATGCATCGTGATGATTGGCTTAAGTCAGGACGGATTATGGCTGATGGCACTGGCTGTCTTTGGCACTGGCATTGGTATCAGCGGATCGCAAGTGGGGCTGAACGCGCTGACCGCCACGCTCTACCCGACACAAAGTCGCGCCACGGGCGTGAGCTGGTCAAACGCCGTCGGCCGCTGCGGCGCGATTGTCGGTTCGCTTTCTGGCGGCGTGATGATGGCGATGAATTTCTCTTTCGACACTCTGTTTTTCATTATCGCTGTGCCTGCGGCGATCAGTGCGGTGATGTTAACGCTGCTGATTACCGTCGTTCGCCAGTCGACCTCTGTCCCTGACTCACTGCCTCGCGCAGGCGTTGTGAACGAATAAGGAGCATCTCAATGACTGATAACAATCAAAATAGCCGCGAGCAATTTTATCAACACATTTCCGGGCAAAACCTGACCCCGCTGTGGGAGTCGTTGCACCATCTGGTGCCGAAAACGCCCAACGCTAATTGCGCGCCAGCGTACTGGAATTATCAGGAGATCCGCCCGTTGTTGCTGGAAAGTGGCAGCCTGATTGGCGCGAAAGAGGCGGTGCGTCGCGTACTGGTGCTGGAAAACCCGGCGCTGCGCGGTCAGTCCTCTATTACCGCCACCTTGTATGCCGGTTTGCAACTGATCATGCCAGGCGAAGTGGCACCAAGCCATCGTCATAACCAGTCGGCGCTGCGTTTTATTGTTGAAGGTAAAGGCGCATTTACCGCCGTTGATGGCGAACGCACGCCAATGAATGAGGGCGATTTTATCCTGACCCCGCAGTGGCGCTGGCACGATCACGGTAATCCTGGCGACGAACCGGTTATCTGGCTGGATGGACTGGATCTGCCATTAGTGAACACTCTGGGCTGCGGTTTTGCCGAAGATTATCCGGAAGAGCAACAACCGGTAACGCGCAAAGAGGGGGATTATCTGCCGCGTTATGCCGCCAATATGTTGCCGCTGCGCCATCAGACGGGGAACTCCTCGCCGATCTTTAACTACCGTTATGACCGCAGCCGCGAAGTGCTGCACGATTTAACCCGCCTGGGCGATGCCGATGAGTGGGATGGCTACAAAATGCGCTACGTCAACCCGGTCACTGGCGGGTATCCGATGCCGTCGATGGGCGCTTTCCTGCAACTGTTGCCGAAAGGGTTCGCCTCCCGCGTGGCGCGCACAACTGACAGCACCATCTACCACGTGGTGGAAGGCGGCGGGCTGGTCACTATCGGCAATGAAACCTTCACCTTTAGTGCAAAAGATATCTTCGTGGTGCCGACCTGGCACGGCGTGTCATTCCAGACCACGCAAGATACCGTTTTATTTAGTTTTTCGGACAGACCGGTACAAGAAGCCCTGGGGCTGTTCCGCGAAGCGCGTTATTAATTTGGGAGAGAAAAAATGACTCAATATGTATTCGAACCGCAAGCGCCCGTTACCGTACCGGTTGTTGGCAGTGATGAACAATTCCCCGTGCGTCGCGTTTACTGCGTCGGACGTAACTATGCTGCCCACGCCCGCGAAATGGGCTTCGATCCGGATCGTGAACCGCCATTCTTCTTCTGCAAACCAGCGGATGCCGTTGTTCCGGTTGCCGCAGGCGAAACGCTGGCGCTGCCGTATCCGGCACAGACTGATAACTACCATTATGAAATTGAACTGGTGGTGGCGATTGGCAAAAAGGGCAGCGATATCCCGCTGGAAAACGCGCATGAATATGTCTGGGGTTATGCCACGGGGCTTGATATGACCCGTCGCGATCGTCAAATGGAAATGCGCCAGATGGGACGCCCGTGGGAAATCGGCAAAGCGTTTGATCTCTCTGCGCCGATCGCGCCGCTGCACAAAGCCAGCGAAACCGGCGGTATTGATAACGCGCCAATCTGGTTACAGGTTAACGGCGAAGATCATCAGCGCAGCGATATTCGTCATCTCATCTGGTCAGTGAATGAAACCATCAGCTACCTGTCCGGCTTCTTTGAACTGCAACCGGGCGATCTGATCTTCACCGGCACGCCGGAAGGTGTTGGCCCGGTGGTGAAAGGCGATGTGATCACGGGCAACGTCGAGGGTTTAACCCCTATCGCGGTGAAGATTGTCTGAGGTGCAAGATGAAGCTGTACAGTTTTTTTAATAGTTCAGCGTCGTACCGGGTGCGTATCGCGCTGGCGCTAAAGGGTATCGATTACCAGACCGAAGGGGTGAATATCCGCATTGGTCAGCAAAACGAACTGGCCTACCGGCGGATGAATCCGGTCGGGCTGGTGCCGACGCTGCTGACCGATGATGGCGAGTCACTCGGTCAATCGCTGGCGATAATTGACTGGCTGGATCGTCATTATCCACAAGTTCCGCTGTTGCCGCAGGAAGAACCGGCTCGCAATAAAGTCCTGGAAATTGTTTATGCCATCGCTTGCGACATTCATCCTCTGAATAATTTGCGTGTGCTGCGCTACCTGACCGAAGAACTGAACGTCAGTGAAGAAGAGAAAAAACGCTGGTATGCGCACTGGATCCAGCAAGGGTTAAGCGCAGTGGAACAACTGCTGCGCCAGAGCCAGTCGGGGCAATTTTGTGTGGGCGAGACGCCGACGCTGGCAGACTGCTGCCTTGTCCCACAGTGGGCAAATGCGTTACGCATGAACTGCGACCTGAGTGCATATCCGCGCTGTAAAGTGGTGTACGACGCCTGCACGCAGCTGCCAGCATTTATAGCTGCCGCGCCAGAAAATCAACAAGATAAAATTTCAGCCTGACCAGGAGAAGCATAATGACGAAAGTGACACGCGCAGTAATTGTGGGAGGCGGGATCGGCGGTGCGGCAACTGCGCTGTCACTGGCCCGCCTGGGGATCAAAGTCGTGCTGCTGGAAAAGGCACATGAAATCGGTGAGATTGGCGCAGGCATCCAGTTGGGGCCAAACGCGTTTTCGGCGCTGGACAGTCTTGGCGTCGGGGAAATTGCCCGTCAGCGCGCGGTGTTTACCGATCACATCACCATGATGGACGCAGTAAACGCCGAAGAGGTGGTGCGCATTGAAACCGGGCAGGCCTTTCGTGACCATTTTGGCGGCCCTTACGCGGTGATCCATCGCGTTGATATCCATGCCTCGGTGTGGGAAGCGGTACTGACGCATCCGGACGTCGAATATCACACCTCCACACAGGTGGTGGATATTCGTGAGACGGAAGACGATGTCACCGTTTTTGACGATCGCGGCAATAGCTGGAGCGGCGATATTCTGATTGGTTGTGATGGCGTGAAGTCAGTGGTGCGTCAGAGCTTATTAGGCGATGTGCCGCGCGTTACCGGGCATGTGGTCTACCGTGCGGTTATCGATTGTGCCGATATGCCGGAAGATTTGCGTATTAACGCGCCGGTACTGTGGGCGGGGCCGCACTGTCACCTGGTGCATTACCCTTTGCGCGGCGGCAAGCAGTATAACCTGGTGGTGACATTCCACAGTCGCCAGCAGGAAGAGTGGGGCGTGAAGGATGGCAGCAAAGAGGAAGTGCTCTCCTATTTTGAAGGCATTCATCCACGCCCGCGTCAGATGCTGGATAAACCGACCTCATGGCGACGCTGGTCAACTGCCGACCGCGAACCGGTGGCGAAGTGGGGAACGAAGCGCATAACGCTGGTGGGCGATGCGGCGCATCCGGTGGCGCAATATATGGCGCAGGGTGCCTGTATGGCACTGGAAGACGCGGTGACGCTCGGTAAGGCGCTGGCAGAATGTGACGGCGATGCGGCACAAGCCTTTGCGCTGTATGAGTCGGTACGTATTCCACGCACCGCGCGCATCGTCTGGTCAACCCGTGAAATGGGGCGGGTATACCACGCTGCGGGGGTCGAACGCCAGGTACGTAACCTGCTGTGGAAAGGGAAATCGCAGGCAGAGTTTTATCGTGGTATGGAGTGGCTGTACGGCTGGAAAGAAGATAACTGTCTGCAACCACGCTGAGCACTTTAATCCGCTGACCGGAGGCGCTACCATAGCGCCTCATTTTTTTGCGGGTGATGATATGCGTGTACTACTGGCGCCGATGGAGGGTGTGCTTGACTCTCTGGTGCGTGAATTGCTGACCGAAGTTAACGACTACGATCTGTGCATCACCGAATTTGTCCGCGTGGTCGATCAACTGCTGCCGGTAAAAGTCTTTCATCGCATTTGCCCTGAACTACAAAATGCCAGTCGAACGCTATCCGGTACGCTGGTGCGCGTACAACTGCTGGGGCAGTTCCCGCAATGGCTGGCGGAAAATGCCGCTCGTGCGGTGGAGTTAGGCTCCTGGGGCGTGGATCTCAATTGCGGTTGCCCATCGAAAACGGTTAACGGTAGCGGCGGCGGGGCGACGTTACTCAAAGATCCCGAGCTCATCTACCAGGGGGCAAAAGCGATGCGCGAAGCTGTACCGGCGCATTTGCCCGTCAGCGTGAAAGTGCGGCTTGGCTGGGACAGCGGCGATAAGAAGTTTGAAATTGCCGATGCTGTTCAACAGGCTGGCGCCACGGAACTGGTGGTGCATGGGCGGACAAAAGAGCAGGGCTACCGTGCGGAGCATATTGACTGGCAGGCGATTGGCGAAATTCGCCAGCGGCTGAATATTCCGGTGATTGCCAACGGTGAAATCTGGGACTGGCAGAGTGCGCAACAATGTATGGCGATGAGCGGCTGCGACGCGGTAATGATTGGTCGCGGGGCGCTGAATATTCCCAACCTGAGCCGGGTGGTAAAATATAACGAACCGCGAATGCCGTGGCCGGAGGTGGTTGCTTTGCTGCAAAAATATACCCGTCTGGAAAAGCAGGGCGATACCGGGCTATATCATGTCGCGCGAATTAAACAGTGGTTGAGTTATTTGCGTAAAGAATACGATGAAGCAACGGAATTATTTCAGCATGTTCGGGTGTTGAATAATTCCCCTGATATTGCAAGGGCTATTCAGGCAATTGATATAGATAAGCTGCGATAATAGTGGAATCGCAGCATATTAGAGACAATAAATCGCTTATTCAGCTTCATCATTTTGTTGCGCTCCTTTCATGAGCTAAGCCATATATCACAACTGGCGCAAGGAGCGCGCAGGGGGCGGCCAATCGCCGCCGCCCCCTGCACCCCCGGGCTCTGGCGAACAAAATCGCCGCTGCGCGGTGCCCTCGGCTTATCCCTTACGGCTACCGGGTCGGGCGCGAGGTAACATCCCTGTAAGACGCGCCCTCAGCCCACATCCATGTGGGCTGCCCCGGCCTCCAGGGAACGCCTCGGCGATTTTGACGCCACCAACACCGGAGCTGTTTGTAAATCAAGTACACAAAACATCTAATGACTAACCTGACTACCTATATGTCATATCTGGTTTATCTGATATTTTAAAATATCATCTTAAATACGCCAGTCACCACCAGTAGCCCAATCAGGAAAATAATCAATACAGCCCAGAGTATAATTTTCATTGGCGTTCCTTTATTTGTGAGTGCTGAGTAAGTATAGGAAAAAATAAAACCCTTTGCCGTTATTCATAACCGATTAAGATAAATCGGAGAATATCATTTACTTACTGTATGTTTTTCTGGATATGTCGTTTTATTGCCAGTGATGTATTGCCACGCGAAACTAAAAAATATATCGCAACACACGGTAATCTCCGCGCACCTTTTCTTACCTGATTATTCCCCCATGAATCGTGATTCCTTTTATCCAGCCATCGCCTGTTTTCCGCTGTTACTGATGCTGGCCGGGTGTGCGCCTGTGCACGAAACCCGCCAGGCGTTAAGCCAGCAAACGCCCGCTGCACAAGTTGACACCGCATTACCCATGGCGCTGAAGAATGGTTGGCCAGACAGTCAGTGGTGGCTGGAATATCACGATAATCAACTCACTTCATTAATTAACAATGCACTACAGAACGCACCGGATATGCAGGTGGCTGAACAGCGCATTCAACTGGCTGAAGCTCAGGCGAAAGCTGTAGCCACTCAGGATGGTCCGCAGATCGACTTTTCTGCGGATATGGAGCGGCAAAAAATGTCGGCAGAAGGGTTAATGGGGCCGTTTGCTCTGAACGATCCTGCGGCAGGTACGACCGGTCCGTGGTACACCAACGGTACTTTGGGCTTAACGGCGGGCTGGCATCTTGATATCTGGGGAAAGAATCGGGCGGAGGTTACTGCTCGCCTGGGTACGGTTAAAGCACGGGTGGCGGAACGCGAGCAAACTCGCCAATTGCTGGCTGGCAGCGTGGCACGTCTGTACTGGGAGTGGCAAACCCAGGCGGCGTTAAATACTGTCTTGCAGCAAATCGAAAAAGAGCAGAACACCATTATCGCGACCGATCGCCAGTTGTATCAAAACGGAATTACCTCTTCGGTTGAAGGTGTGGAAACCGATATTAATGCCAGTAAAACCCGGCAGCAGCGCAACGATGCGGCGGGAAAAATGAAAATTATTGAGGCGCGGTTAAGTGCGCTGACTAACAGCCAGACGAGCGCCTTAAAGCTGCATCCGGTCGTGCTGCCTGAAGTGGCAAGCCAGCTTCCTGATGAACTGGGTTATTCCTTGCTGGCACGCCGTGCCGATTTGCAGGCGGCGCACTGGTACGTTGAATCATCCTTAAGCAGCATCGACGCGGCAAAAGCGGCCTTTTACCCCGACATAAACCTGATGGCCTTCCTGCAACAAGATGCATTGCACTTAAGCGATCTGTTCCGCCATTCCGCGCAGCAAATGGGCGTTACGGCAGGTTTGACGCTACCTATTTTCGATAGCGGCCGTCTTAACGCCAATCTCGATATTGCGAAAGCCGAAAGCAACTTGTCTATCGCCAGCTACAACAAAGCGGTGGTTGAAGCGGTAAATGACGTGGCGCGGGCAGCCAGTCAGGTTCAGACACTGGCGGAGAAAAACCAGCATCAGGCGCAAATTGAGCGCGATGCCCTGCGAGTCGTTGGTCTGGCGCAGGCGCGTTTTAACGCGGGCATCATTGCTGGTTCCCGCGTCAGCGAGGCAAGAATCCCGGCGCTGCGTGAGCGGGCGAACGGTCTGCTCTTGCAGGGGCAGTGGCTGGATGCCTCCGTTCAACTCACCGGCGCGCTGGGTGGGGGCTACAAACGCTGATGATATGCGCCTTCTATACTTAACGTTTATTCAGCGTTAAGTGGAGAACTCTATGGCACAGGTCGCGATAATTACCGCCTCCGATTCGGGGATCGGTAAAGAGTGCGCGTTATTACTGGCGCAACAGGGTTTTGATATAGGCGTTACCTGGCACTCAGATGAAGAAGGGGCAAAAGAAACCGCGCGTGAAGTGGTTAGCTACGGCGTCCGTGCGGAGATGGTGCAACTGGATCTCGGCAATCTACCAGAAGGTGCGCAGGCGCTGGAGAAACTCATTCAACGACTGGGGCGTATTGATGTGCTGGTGAATAACGCGGGAGCGATGACCAAAGCGCCGTTTCTTGATATGGCTTTTGATGAGTGGCGCAAGATTTTTACCGTTGATGTCGATGGTGCTTTTTTATGCTCGCAAATTGCCGCCCGCCAGATGGTGAAACAGGGGCAAGGTGGTCGCATCATCAACATTACATCGGTACATGAACATACGCCGCTGCCGGATGCCAGCGCCTACACCGCCGCTAAACATGCACTCGGCGGGTTAACCAAAGCGATGGCGCTCGAACTGGTCAGGCATAAGATTCTGGTGAATGCGGTCGCGCCAGGTGCCATCGCCACGCCGATGAACGGCATGGATGACGGCGACGTGAAGCCCGATGCAGAGCCATCAATTCCCCTGCGGCGTTTCGGCACAACGCATGAGATTGCCAGTCTGGTGGCCTGGCTATGTTCCGAAGGCGCAAATTACACCACCGGGCAGTCGTTGATTGTCGATGGCGGTTTTATGCTGGCGAATCCGCAGTTTAAACCGGAGTAGCGCAATGGGATATGTGGATATTTCAATGGGTATGTTGTAGGCATGATAAGACGCGCCAGCGTCGCATCAGGCATGGTGCACCCGGTGTCGGATGCGGCGTGAACGCCTTATCCGACCTACAGGCCGGTCACGTTGGTAGGCATGATAAGACGCGCCAGCGTCGCATCAGGCATGGTGCACCCGGTGTCGGATGCGCGTGAACGCCTTATCCGACCTACAGGCCGGTCACGTTTGGTAGGCATGATAAGACGCGCCAGCGTCGCATCAGGCATGGTGCACCCGGTGTCGGATGCGGCGCGAACGACTTATCTGGGGCAACTGCTTTATGCCTGATTATTCGGCTTTTTCTTCCCGCGCCGTTTCAGCCACCAGCGCACGCCAACCACCAGAACCACGACCAGAATCAACCAGACCCAGTGTTTCAGATGCTGATCAAGACTGTGCAACCACGGCGCTATCACCTGACCACCGGCGTAACCGATAGTGGTAAAAATCAACGCCCAGGCAAATGCGCCGAGAATATTCAGCGGCAGAAAGATTTTCGGTGGCAACTGGCTGGCACCAATCAGCGTCGGGCCAATGACCCGAAAGCCATACATAAAACGCGTGCCAATAACAAACAGATACGGATGGCGCTGGATCAGTTTCTGTGCCCGCTCAATTTTATCCTGATGCTTTGAGATACGACGCAACAGCTTGCCGCCAAACCGCCGTCCGCACAGATAAAGCACCTGGTCGCCAATCATGCCGCCAAGCGCCACAGAAAGAACCACCAGCGGGAATTTTAATAATCCCTGATGTGCCGCAACGCCTCCCAGCAAAGTCACGGTTTCACCCTCTGCCAGACTGCCGAGCACCAGCGCGGCATAACCATATTGTGAGATGAGTGTATTGAGATCCATAGGCCAGTCTGTCTCCCTTTGGTTGCCTGTAAGCATACACCCTGTGAATTGTTTGCGCAGAAAAAGGCGTTTCATCACGCGACGCAAATTTCACAACAGGGCAAAAAATAACCACAAGCTGACTTATACTTGAACTGTCAGGTTCAGCAACTCACAAAAAGGGGGCGGTATGAGCCATGTCTGGGGACTGTTTTCCCATCCCGATCGTGAAATGCAGGTGATTAATCGTGAAAACGAAACGATTTCTCATCACTACACCCACCACGTTTTGCTGATGGCGGCGATTCCGGTGATCTGTGCCTTCATTGGCACCACGCAAATTGGCTGGAATTTTGGCGATGGCACTATCCTGAAGTTATCCTGGTTTACCGGACTGGCGCTGGCTGTCCTGTTTTATGGCGTTATGCTGGCAGGGGTCGCGGTGATGGGGCGAGTCATCTGGTGGATGGCGCGCAAATATCCGCAACGTCCATCGCTTGCGCACTGTATGGTCTTTGCCGGATATGTCGCAACGCCGCTGTTTTTAAGCGGCCTGGTGGCGCTTTATCCGCTGGTTTGGCTGTGCGCGCTGGTCGGCACGGTGGCGCTGTTTTACACCGGCTATCTGCTTTATCTCGGTATTCCGAGCTTCCTGAATATCAACAAAGAGGAAGGTCTTAGTTTCTCCAGTTCGACGCTGGCGATTGGCGTACTGGTGCTGGAAGTGCTGCTCGCTATTACCGTTATTCTGTGGGGGTACGGTTATCGGCTGTTCTAGAAAGTTCTTTTGCGTTGCATTGCTGGCGTAAATGTCAGCAATGCAGCATTTCCTCACGATTCTCCTTTGACGATCGCACTTTTTGCTCGTTATGATGGCGTCGCTAGCCTCAGTAAATCCTTACTCCGGCGGTGCGCAACCCGTGCGCGTGAACCACTATCTGAATGCTCATCATGCCGAAATTTCGAGTTTCTTTATTTAGCCTGGCTCTAATGCTGGCTGTGCCTTTTGCACCGCAGGCCGTTGCGAAAACGACCGCCGCTACCACAGCTTCGCAGCCGGAAATCGCTTCCGGTAGTGCGATGATTGTTGATCTGAATACCAACAAAGTGATCTATTCGAACCACCCGGATCTGGTGCGTCCGATTGCGTCAATCACCAAATTAATGACCGCAATGGTGGTGCTTGACGCACGACTGCCGCTGGATGAAAAACTGAAAGTGGATATCAGCCAGACGCCAGAGATGAAAGGGGTCTATTCGCGCGTGCGACTGAACAGCGAAATCAGCCGTAAAGATATGCTGTTGTTGGCGCTGATGTCTTCGGAAAACCGCGCGGCGGCAAGCCTGGCGCACCATTATCCTGGTGGTTATAACGCTTTTATTAAAGCGATGAATGCGAAAGCGAAGTCGCTCGGAATGAACAACACGCGCTTTGTTGAACCGACCGGGTTGTCGGTGCATAACGTTTCGACGGCCCGTGACCTGACCAAATTGTTGATTGCCAGCAAACAATATCCGTTGATCGGTCAGTTGAGTACCACCCGTGAAGATATGGCGACCTTCTCTAATCCGACGTACACCCTGCCGTTCCGCAATACTAACCATCTGGTTTATCGCGATAACTGGAATATTCAGTTAACCAAAACCGGTTTTACCAATGCCGCAGGGCATTGCCTGGTGATGCGCACGGTTATCAATAATAAACCGGTGGCGCTGGTGGTGATGGATGCATTTGGCAAATATACCCATTTTGCCGATGCTAGCCGCCTGCGTACCTGGATTGAAACCGGTAAAGTGATGCCTGTTCCGGCTGCGGCGTTGAGCTATAAAAAAACAAAAAGCCGCTCAGATGGCGGCGGCGGGGCAGACGGCACAGAACGATTAAGTTTGCTTGCCTGTAGGCCGGATCAGGCGTTTACGCCGCATCCGGCATTCGGGCACGATGCCTGATGCGATGCTGGCGCATCTTATCAGGCCTACATCTGCATCAGGCATCCGGCTATATTTACTCTGCTTCCTGCCAGTTTTTCCGCTTGCTGGTTTTACCGATCCCAGGGTTCATACTGTTGGTTGGATCGTTCTCGCGATAAAACTTCTGCAACGTCTCCGGTGCTTTATACAAATGACCGACGTTATGCTCGGCAGGATATTGCGCGCCGCGCTGGCGTAACAGCTCCAGCATCTGTTCCTTCAACGCATGTACATCCACACCTTTTTTGACGATGTAATCCTGGTGGAAGACATAGCACATAAAATGGCCGTAATAGAGCTTGTGTACCAACTGGCTGTCGATCTCCGGTGGCAAATGCTCATACCACTCGGTATCGTTACGCCGCAGAGCAATATCCAGCGCCAGAATGTCTTCGACTTCATCGGAATGCACGGCCTGATAACGAATTGCCGCCCCCGCAGCGGCGAAACGGTGTAAAAATGCTTTGCTGCCTTCCTCCGGCGTACAGACAAAGAAATCACCTTCAGCCTGTTTGAAATAATCCACCAGCCACGATTTCGCTTCGCCAATGCCATCGCCCGCCATTTTTAACAGCAGATGATGTTCATATTTATCGCGCCAGTTGTTCATGCGCGGGGGTAAATGGCTGGGGAACAGATGACCGAATTTTTGCATCGCACGGTCGGTAAAATGCGGACGGAAGAATTTCACTTTCTCCAGCATCGCATCGGTACGCCCTTTGATGTTAAAGAAGAGAGGCATCTTGTCGGTGCCAAGTTTATCGATCATCAGGAAGGTGTCTTTGCCATATTTTTCCGCGATATCGTAGATATCCCGATGCATATATTCCCCTGCAACCGGCAGATTTTCGAAATTAGCCAGAATATGGCGGCGGATTTCAGTCAGCACTTCCGGCTGATTGGTGCCTATATAAAACACCTGCTGATTTTTTTCTGCTTCGAAGGTATCAAGACGTACCGCGAATACTGCCAGTTTTCCGGCGCAACCGGAGGATTCAAACAGGCGATCCGGGTCGGCGTTATAACGTGCGGGTGTGTCGGCTTCAATATCCCTAACGCGGTGAACATAATCATAATCGTGGGCGTGACGACCATCGTGGCGAACATCATCTTCTTTGATACGATCGTCATCCAGCTTGCTGAGGATCTGCTCTGGTGTTTCGCCCAGATCAATCCCCAGATGGTTCACCAGCGTCAGTTTGCCGTCTTCATTTATGCGCGCGAATAACGACATTTCGGTATATGCCGGGCCACGCTGCACCAGCGAGCCGCCGGAGTTATTACAGATACCGCCGATGACCGATGCACCTATACACGACGAACCAATCACCGAGTGCGGTTCGCGACCCAGCGGTTTGAGAGCTTTTTCCAGCGAATAGAGCGTGGTGCCCGGATAGGCCAGCACTTGTTCGCCCTTGCCGAGAACGTGCAGTTTGTCGAGACGCAGGGTGCTGATGATAACGATATCGCGATCATAGTCGTTACCGTTTGGCGTCGAGCCTTCGGTCAGACCAGTATTAGCGGCCTGCATCAGAATAATTTTGTCGGCGGTGACGCAGGCTTTCAGCACCCGCCACAATTCCAGTAGTGAGCCAGGGAAAACGACAGCCAGCGCGTCGCCCTGACCAGAACGGAAGCCCTTGCGATAGCGGGCCGTTTTTGCGGGATCGGTGAGCAGGTGTGAATGACCGACCAGACGGGCAAGTTCATTCAAAAAGGCTTTATTATCAGTTGTTGTCATGGAAGACATTTTCCACTCCTTGTGGTGGCGAAAAAATATCACAAACTAGAATAGCGCCTTGTATGACAATTCAGCGAGTGAATATTTTGAAAATTCAGACAATAAACTGAGCATTCTTTTTCTCTCTCCATCATGCTTATGGCAAACTACGGTTTTTGCACCATTTTCGCTGCCACGTCGGGCAACAAAGGAAGAAAAATCCACATGAAATGGCTATGTTCAGTAGGTATCGCGGTAAGTCTGGCCTTACAGCCAGCACTGGCGGATGATTTGTTCGGTAACCATCCATTAACGCCCGAAGCGCGTGATGCGTTCGTCACCGAACTGCTCAAAAAAATGACGGTTGATGAGAAGATTGGTCAACTGCGCTTAATCAGCGTCGGCCCGGATAACCCGAAAGAGGCGATCCGCGAGATGATCAAAGACGGGCAGGTTGGGGCGATTTTCAACACCGTAACCCGTCAGGATATCCGCGCCATGCAGGATCAGGTGATGGAATTAAGCCGCCTGAAAATTCCTCTCTTCTTTGCCTATGATGTGCTGCACGGTCAGCGCACTGTCTTCCCGATTAGCCTCGGCCTGGCCTCTTCTTTTAACCTCGATGCGGTGAAAACAGTAGGGCGCGTCTCTGCTTATGAAGCGGCAGATGATGGCCTGAATATGACCTGGGCGCCAATGGTCGATGTCTCGCGCGATCCGCGCTGGGGACGTGCTTCCGAAGGTTTTGGCGAAGATACGTATCTGACCTCAATCATGGGTAAAACCATGGTGGAAGCGATGCAGGGTAAAAGCCCGGCAGATCGCTACTCGGTGATGACCAGCGTCAAACACTTTGCTGCATACGGCGCGGTAGAAGGTGGTAAAGAGTACAACACCGTCGATATGAGCCCGCAGCGTCTGTTTAATGACTATATGCCGCCGTACAAAGCGGGGCTGGATGCAGGCAGCGGCGCGGTGATGGTGGCGTTGAACTCGCTGAACGGCACGCCAGCCACCTCCGATTCCTGGCTGCTGAAAGATGTGCTGCGCGATCAGTGGGGCTTTAAAGGCATCACCGTTTCCGATCATGGCGCAATCAAAGAACTGATTAAACACGGTACGGCGGCAGATCCGGAAGATGCGGTGCGCGTGGCACTGAAATCCGGGATCAACATGAGTATGAGCGACGAGTATTACTCGAAGTATCTGCCTGGGTTGATCAAATCCGGCAAAGTGACGATGGCAGAGCTGGACGATGCCGCGCGTCACGTACTGAACGTCAAATATGATATGGGGCTGTTTAACGACCCATACAGCCATTTGGGGCCGAAAGAGTCTGACCCGGTGGATACCAATGCCGAAAGCCGCCTGCACCGTAAAGAAGCGCGTGAAGTGGCGCGTGAAAGCCTGGTGTTGCTGAAAAACCGTCTCGAAACGTTACCGCTGAAAAAATCGGCCACCATTGCGGTGGTTGGGCCACTGGCGGACAGTAAACGTGACGTGATGGGCAGCTGGTCCGCAGCCGGTGTTGCCGATCAATCCGTGACCGTACTGACCGGGATTAAAAATGCCGTCGGTGAAAACGGTAAAGTGCTGTATGCCAAAGGGGCGAACGTTACCAGTGACAAAGGCATTATCGATTTCCTGAATCAGTATGAAGAAGCGGTCAAAGTCGATCCGCGCTCGCCGCAAGAGATGATTGATGAAGCGGTGCAAACCGCGAAACAATCTGATGTGGTGGTGGCTGTGGTCGGTGAAGCTCAGGGGATGGCGCACGAAGCCTCCAGCCGTACCGATATCACCATCCCGCAAAGTCAGCGTGATTTGATTGCGGCGCTGAAAGCCACCGGTAAACCGCTGGTGCTGGTGCTGATGAACGGTCGTCCGCTGGCGCTGGTGAAAGAAGATCAGCAGGCCGACGCGATTCTGGAAACCTGGTTTGCGGGTACGGAAGGGGGGAATGCGATTGCCGATGTATTGTTTGGCGATTACAACCCGTCCGGCAAGCTGCCGATGTCCTTCCCGCGTTCTGTCGGGCAGATCCCTGTGTACTACAGCCATCTGAATACCGGTCGCCCGTATAATGCCGACAAGCCGAACAAATACACTTCGCGTTATTTTGATGAAGCTAACGGGGCGCTGTACCCGTTCGGTTATGGTCTGAGCTATACCACGTTCACCGTCTCTGATGTGAAACTCTCTGCCCCGACCATGAAGCGTGACGGCAAAGTGACCGCCAGCGTGCAGGTGACGAATACCGGCAAACGCGAAGGGGCGACGGTGGTTCAGATGTATTTGCAGGATGTGACCGCTTCTATGAGCCGTCCGGTGAAGCAGTTGAAAGGTTTTGAGAAAATCACCCTCAAACCGGGCGAAACTCAGACCGTCAGCTTCCCGATCGATATCGAGGCGCTGAAGTTCTGGAATCAACAGATGAAATATGACGCCGAGCCTGGCAAGTTCAATGTCTTTATCGGCACTGATTCCGCACGCGTTAAGAAAGGCGAGTTTGAGTTGCTGTAATGCTTTAGTAAGGGCGCGACGTTTGCGCCCTTTGCCTGATGCGCTGCGCTTATCAGGTCTACAGAATGGTTACAACTTGTTGATTTTTCACCCGCTGTAGGCCGGATAAGGCGCTTGCGCCGCATCCGGCAGGAAACGCCGGACCGAATATGCCTCTTAAGTATTTATCTGATTCTGCAACTGAATCCGCCCAGTCAGGCTAACCCCGCCATTATCAACTATGCTTTTCTCTTAATTCGCTGAAAACAACAGTAAAAGAATGAGGAAAGCATCATGCCACTCTCAAAGGTCTGGGCAGGTTCACTGGTTATGTTGGCAGCCGTGAGCCTGCCGCTGCACGCGGCTTCCCCCGTTAAAGTCGGTTCAAAAATCGATACCGAAGGCGCGCTACTCGGCAACATCATCTTGCAGGTACTCGAAAGCCACGGCGTACCGACGGTCAATAAAGTGCAACTCGGAACGACTCCTGTGGTGCGCGGGGCGATTACTTCCGGTGAACTGGATATCTATCCGGAATATACCGGCAATGGCGCTTTCTTCTTTAAAGATGAAAACGATGCAGCGTGGAAAAATGCCGGACAGGGCTATGAGAAAGTCAAGAAACTCGATGCAGAGCAAAACAAGTTAATCTGGCTGACGCCCGCGCCTGCGAATAACACCTGGACCATCGCCGTGCGTCAGGATGTGGCAGAGAAAAACAAACTCACTTCGCTTGCCGATCTCAGTCGTTATTTGAAAGAGGGGGGCAACTTCAAACTTGCGGCCTCGGCAGAGTTTATCGAACGCGCCGATGCCTTACCCGCTTTTGAAAAAGCCTATGACTTTAAGCTCGGTCAGGATCAGTTACTGTCACTGGCTGGCGGCGACACGGCGGTAACGATTAAAGCCGCTGCCCAGCAAACTTCTGGCGTTAATGCCGCAATGGCTTACGGCACTGACGGTCCGGTCGCGGCGCTGGGGCTGCAAACCTTAAGCGATCCGCAAGGCGTGCAACCTATCTACGCGCCTGCACCAGTGGTGCGTGAATCGGTGTTGAAGGAGTATCCGCAAATGGCACAGTGGCTACAGCCAGTCTTCGCCAGCCTCGATGAAAAAACATTGCAGCAACTGAATGCCAGCATTGCAGTGGAAGGACTGGATGCCAAAAAAGTGGCTGCCGACTACCTGAAACAAAAAGGGTGGACGAAGTAATTTCCCGTGACTTATCTACGTATTAATCCTGTTCTGGCGCTGCTGCTGTTGCTGACGGCAATCGCAGCGGCGCTGCCGTTTATCAGTTACGCGCCTAATCGTTTAGTCTCGGGTGAAGGGCGTCATCTCTGGCAACTGTGGCCGCAAACGATCTGGATGCTGGTGGGCGTTGGTTGCGCCTGGCTGACTGCCTGTTTTATTCCCGGTAGAAAAGGCAGCATTTTTGCACTCATCCTTGCGCAATTCGTCTTCGTATTGCTGGTGTGGGGCGCGGGAAAGGCAGCGACACAACTGGTGCAAAATGGCAGTGTGCTGGCGCGTACCAGCCTCGGCAGTGGTTTCTGGTTGGCTGTGGCGCTGGCACTGCTGGCCTGTAGTGATGCCATCCGCCGAATCTCCACGCATCCGCTGTGGCGCTGGTTGTTGCATATGCAGATTGCCATCATTCCGCTGTGGTTGCTGTACTCCGGCGCGCTTAACGATCTCTCGCTAATGAAAGAATACGCCAACCGTCAGGATGTGTTTGATGACGCGCTGGCACAGCATCTGACCCTGCTGTTTGGCTCGGTACTGCCGGCGCTGGTGATTGGCGTGCCGCTGGGCGTCTGGTGCTACTTTTCCACCGCGCGGCAGGGGGCGATTTTTTCTCTGCTCAATGTCATTCAGACCGTGCCTTCGGTGGCGCTCTTTGGCCTGCTGATTGCTCCGCTTGCCGGACTGGTGACTGCCTTTCCGTGGCTGGGGACGATCGGCATAGCAGGAACCGGAATGACACCCGCACTGATTGCGCTGGTGCTCTACGCGTTACTGCCGTTAGTGCGCGGCGTGGTAGTGGGCTTGAATCAGATCCCGCGCGACGTGCAGGAGAGCGCCACAGCGATGGGCATGAGCGGGACGCAGAGTTTTTGGTATGTGCAGTTACCGCTGGCGTTACCGGTATTTCTGCGCAGCCTGCGGGTGGTGATGGTGCAAACCGTCGGCATGGCGGTGATTGCGGCGTTAATCGGCGCAGGCGGTTTTGGTGCGCTGGTTTTCCAGGGGCTGTTAAGCAGTGCCATTGATTTAGTATTGCTGGGGGTGATCCCGGTGATTGTACTGGCGGTGCTTACCGACGCGCTGTTCGATTTGCTTATCGCACTGCTGAAGGTGAAACGTAATGATTGAATTTAGCCATGTCAGCAAACTGTTCGGCGCACAAAAAGCCGTTAACGATCTCAATCTCAATTTTCAGGAAGGGAGTTTTTCGGTGCTGATTGGCACATCTGGCTCCGGCAAATCCACCACCCTGAAAATGATTAATCGCCTGGTGGAGCATGACAGCGGAGTGATCCGCTTTGCCGGAGAAGAAATTCGCTCGCTGCCAGTGCTGGAGTTGCGCCGCCGGATGGGATACGCCATCCAGTCGATAGGTTTATTTCCCCACTGGAGCGTGGCGCAAAACATTGCCACCGTGCCGCAATTACAAAAATGGTCGCGGGCGCGGATTGACGATCGTATCGACGAATTAATGGCGCTGTTGGGGCTGGAGGCGAATTTACGCGAGCGTTATCCACATCAACTTTCTGGTGGTCAGCAGCAGCGAGTCGGCGTTGCTCGTGCGCTGGCTGCCGATCCGCAAGTTTTGCTGATGGATGAACCGTTTGGCGCGCTGGATCCGGTGACGCGCGGCGCGTTGCAACAAGAGATGACGCGCATTCACCGTTTGCTGGGGCGCACCATTGTGCTGGTCACTCATGATATTGATGAGGCGCTACGGCTGGCAGAACATCTGGTGTTGATGGATCATGGTGAAGTGGTGCAGCAGGGCAATCCGCTGACGATGCTGACTCGTCCAGCGAATGATTTTGTCCGCCAGTTTTTTGGGCATAGTGAACTGGGTGTGCGCCTGCTTTCGTTACGTAGTGTGACTGATTATGTGCGCCGCAACGAACGCGCTGAAGGTGAGGCGCTGGCAGAAGAGATGACGCTACGTGATGCGCTCTCATTGTTTGTCGCTCGTGGTTGTGAAGTGTTGCCGGTGGTTGACGCTCAAGGTAAACCTTGCGGCACATTACATTTTCAGGATCTGCTGGTGGAGGCGTAATCGTATGAAAATAATGCGCGATCCGCTGTTCTGGCTTATTGCTCTGTTTGTGGGGCTGATTTTCTGGCTACCCTATAGCCAGCCGTTGTTTGGTGCTTTATTTCCACAATTACCTCGGCCTGTTTATCAGCAGGAAAGTTTTGCTGCCCTGGCGCTGGCTCATTTCTGGCTAGTGGGGATCTCAAGTTTGTTTGCCGTGATCATTGGTACTGGTGCCGGAATTGCTGTCACTCGCCCGTGGGGCGCGGAGTTTCGCCCGATGGTCGAAACCATTGCCGCCGTTGGGCAGACTTTTCCGCCCGTAGCTGTGCTGGCGATTGCTGTTCCGGTGATGGGGTTTGGTCAGCAACCGGCGATTATTGCTTTGATCCTTTACGGCGTATTACCTATCTTACAGGCGACACTTGCCGGACTGGGAGCGATTGATGCCAGCGTGACAGACGTTGCCAAAGGGATGGGAATGAGCCGGAGTCAGCGATTGCGTAAAGTGGAGTTACCGCTGGCAGCGCCAGTGATTCTGGCTGGCGTGCGGACTTCAGTGATTATCAATATTGGTACGGCGACCATTGCCTCAACGGTAGGAGCCAGCACGCTGGGTACGCCCATCATTATCGGACTTAGCGGATTTAACACTGCTTATGTGATTCAGGGGGCGTTGCTGGTGGCACTGGCGGCGATCATCGTAGACCGCCTGTTTGAACGGTTGGTGCAGCTACTCAGCCAGCACGCAAAATAAAGGTATAACCTGCGAGCATGACGCCACCGATACCGCCTAACGCCATCAACAGGAACAGGGTGATAACCCCAATTTTCGCTATGCGCATAATGCACTCCTTATGTTAACGAAAGGATTGTACAGTAAAGCGCATTTGTTAACGAATCATTAAATGCCGAGTGGGAAAATATCATGGCCTTGTTCCTGCCAGTTGGTGAGCTGCTGCTGCTGGGCGGGAGACTGGTTTTCACCGCACCACACCAATAGCGTGCGGCCTTCAAACAGTTCCGGGCGGAGCTGGTTGAGGGAATGGGCGAGGACATCAATGCGCCATCCTTGCTGGCTGGCAATCCAACCCTCCAGCCACAGCCGCGTGGTATCCTGAATATTCCAGCCAACCACCAGCGCATCTTTACCCTGTTTTTTAC
Source organism: Escherichia sp. Marseille-Q3837 (assembly GCF_916618735.1). NCBI lineage: Bacteria > Pseudomonadati > Pseudomonadota > Gammaproteobacteria > Enterobacterales > Enterobacteriaceae > Escherichia > Escherichia sp. Marseille-Q3837. Next base: position 2,595,437 of record NZ_CAKAKC010000001.1, read on the forward strand.
GTGCCGAAGCCAGACAAATGGCGATGTAGTTGATCAGTACACCGTCGAGGATCGCCAGTAACGCCTGGAGAGTTGGTTGCTGACACTGAAGACGTCGGCGCAGAGGAATGAACAGATGTGTGGTGAGCGTCTGGGCGGGGTAATCCTGACCACGTTCTTTGATCCACATTCGCAGACTTTGTAGATTGCCACTTTGCAGGTAATTAAGCAGAGTTTCTTGCTGATCGCGCCAGCCGTTTTGCACATCAACATTCTCATTACTGAGTAGCATTTTAACTTTGCTGACCTGCACACCGTTATCGATCCAGCGTTTGATCTCGCGGATCCGGTCGATATCGGCATCGTTGAACAGGCGATGACCGCCGTCTGTGCGCTGCGGTTTCAACAATCCGTAACGCCTCTGCCACGCGCGTAACGTGACAGGATTGATATCACAAAGCAACGCCACTTCACCAATTGTGTAAAGCGCCATCCTCTCACCCTTGCTCGCGAGGTCCCGGTTTAACTTTAGACGCAGATTTGCGAACCAGGTAGTTTTGTCCGTTTTTAGTTCATCGTTAGGGTGATTTTATTTTTGCCAGGTGATTTTGAGTGATCGTACTCACGAATTCTCATTTTTCTGCAAGAGTTCAAAGAAAGTTAAACGCAGGCAATGTATGTTACGCGTTTTAAAGGGAAGTGTGGTTTGCGGGTATGTACGATTTTAATCTGGTGTTGCTGCTGCTTCAGCAGATGTGCGTTTTTTTAGTCATTGCGTGGTTAATGAGTAAAACGCCATTATTCATACCATTAATGCAGGTCACGGTTCGTCTGCCGCATAAATTTCTCTGCTACATCGTCTTTTCCATTTTCTGCATTATGGGCACCTGGTTCGGGTTGCACATCGACGATTCGATTGCTAATACGCGGGCGATTGGCGCGGTGATGGGCGGCTTACTCGGCGGTCCGGTCGTCGGTGGGCTGGTTGGTCTGACCGGCGGGTTACATCGATACTCAATGGGGGGCATGACTGCGCTAAGCTGCATGATTTCGACCATCGTTGAAGGATTGCTCGGCGGCCTGGTACACAGCATCCTGATCCGTCGCGGGCGCACTGATAAAGTCTTTAACCCCATTACCGCCGGTGCCGTCACGTTCGTCGCTGAAATGGTGCAAATGCTGATCATCCTGGCAATCGCCCGACCTTATGAAGATGCGGTGCGTCTGGTGAGTAATATTGCTGCGCCAATGATGGTCACCAATACCGTCGGCGCGGCGCTGTTTATGCGTATATTGCTCGATAAACGCGCGATGTTTGAAAAATACACTTCAGCTTTTTCTGCCACTGCGCTGAAAGTAGCGGCCTCGACGGAAGGCATTTTGCGCCAGGGGTTTAACGAAGTGAACAGCATGAAAGTGGCACAGGTGCTGTATCAGGAGCTGGATATTGGTGCAGTCGCGATTACCGATCGAGAGAAATTGCTGGCCTTTACCGGAATTGGTGACGATCACCATTTACCCGGCAAACCGATTTCTTCGACTTACACCTTAAAAGCGATTGAAACCGGCGAAGTGGTCTACGCCGATGGCAACGAAGTGCCTTACCGTTGCTCTTTGCATCCGCAATGCAAACTGGGTTCGACGCTGGTGATTCCGTTGCGTGGTGAGAATCAGCGGGTGATGGGCACCATCAAATTGTATGAAGCGAAAAACCGTTTGTTCAGCTCAATCAACCGCACGCTGGGGGAAGGGATTGCGCAATTGCTTTCGGCGCAGATCCTCGCCGGGCAATATGAGCGGCAAAAAGCGATGCTCACGCAGTCAGAAATTAAACTGCTTCACGCCCAGGTGAATCCCCATTTCCTGTTCAATGCGCTTAACACCATTAAAGCCGTTATCCGCCGCGACAGCGAACAGGCCAGTCAACTAGTGCAGTATCTTTCCACTTTTTTCCGCAAAAACTTAAAGCGGCCTTCGGAGTTTGTTACTCTCGCCGACGAAATTGAACACGTGAATGCTTATCTGCAAATTGAAAAGGCGCGCTTCCAGTCACGGTTGCAGGTCAACATTGCTATTCCGGAGGAATTATCCCGGCAGCAGTTGCCCGCGTTTACCCTGCAACCAATAGTGGAAAACGCTATTAAACATGGAACCTCACAACTGCTGGATACAGGGCGAGTGGCAATTAGCGCAAGGCGTGAAGGGCAACATTTGATGCTGGAGATCGAAGATAATGCCGGTTTGTATCAACCGGCAACCAATGCCAGTGGGCTGGGGATGAATCTGGTGGATAAGCGTTTACGTGAGCGGTTTGGCGATGACTATGGGATAAGCGTCGCCTGTGAGCCTGATAGTTACACCCGAATAACGTTACGACTGCCATGGAGGGACGAGGCATGATTAAAGTCTTAATTGTCGATGATGAACCATTAGCACGGGAAAACCTGCGCGTATTTTTGCAGGAGCAGAGCGATATTGAAATTGTCGGCGAGTGCTCAAACGCCGTGGAAGGGATTGGCGCGGTGCATAAACTGCGCCCGGATGTGCTGTTTCTCGACATTCAGATGCCACGCATCAGCGGTCTGGAAATGGTGGGGATGCTCGACCCGGAACATCGTCCGTATATCGTTTTTCTCACCGCGTTTGACGAATACGCCATTAAAGCCTTTGAAGAACATGCCTTTGATTATCTGCTGAAGCCGATTGATGAAGCGCGGCTGGAGAAAACGCTGGCTCGTCTGCGTCAGGAGCGGAGCAAGCAGGATGTTTCGCTGTTACCGGAAAATCAGCAGGCGCTGAAATTTATTCCTTGTACGGGGCATAGTCGGATTTATTTACTGCAAATGAAAGATGTAGCGTTTGTCAGCAGTAGGATGAGCGGTGTTTACGTCACCAGTCACGAAGGGAAAGAGGGCTTTACTGAACTGACATTACGCACCCTGGAGAGTCGTACACCACTACTACGCTGCCATCGTCAGTATCTGGTTAACCTCGCGCATTTGCAGGAGATTCGCCTGGAAGATAATGGTCAGGCCGAGTTGATTTTGCGTAATGGCTTAACCGTGCCGGTCAGCCGCCGTTATCTGAAAAGCTTAAAAGAGGCGATTGGCCTGTAAAAGACTGCTAAAATGGCTTTTTGCCTCATCAACACCTGAAGGCCTCATGCTAAGTAACGATATTCTGCGCAGCGTGCGCTACATTTTAAAAGCCAATAATAACGACCTGGTGCGCATTCTGGCGCTGGGCAATGTCGAAACCACTGCCGAACAGATTGCCATCTGGTTGCGTAAAGAAGATGAAGAAGGTTTTCAACGTTGTCCGGACATTATTTTGTCCTCATTCCTGAATGGTCTGATTTACGAAAAACGCGGCAGGGATGAGTCTGCACCGGCACTGGAGCCGGAACGTCGTATTAATAACAATATTGTGCTGAAAAAATTGCGCATCGCGTTTTCACTGAAAACCGATGACATCCTGGCGATCCTCACCGAACAGCAGTTCCGCGTTTCTATGCCGGAAATTACTGCGATGATGCGCGCACCGGATCATAAAAACTTCCGCGAATGCGGCGATCAATTCTTGCGTTATTTTCTGCGTGGACTGGCTGCGCGCCAGCATGTGAAGAAAAACTAAGACAGGTCTGGAGGCCATGCAGAGAGCATGGCCTCCGGCAGATTATTTCACTTCTTTAAAGCCAGCGGCTTTCATCACCAGTTCCATTTGCGCCATAGTGATACCTTTTTTGGCATCGTCAGCAGAAATGTTAATGCCGGAAATACCCTGCAGGGCTTTAAAATCAACTTTTTCCATATCGATAGTCACGTTTTCCTGCGCGTAAGTATCAGTAAAGGTTAATTTTTCTTCAACGCCAGCAATGTTTTTATATTTTGCACTTAACGGCTCAAGCTTTTTAGCCGCCTCTTCTTTGTTAGCTGCACCGATGGTTGCAAACTGAATTTTGGTTTCTGAAGATTGCTTAAGCACCTTGTCGCCTTTGTAGACATAGGTAATGGCAATTTCAGTACCGTTCAGATTGGCACTAAATTTCTTTGATTCTTCTTTGTCACCACAGCCAGCGAGAGAGAAAACCAGAACAGATGCAACAACGAGGGAAAACAGCTTGTTGAAAGCCTTCATGTAAAACTCCATTTTATCAAGATCAGAAAACTGGTGACTCTCACCAGGGCGCTATAGAATATTCTTTATACCTCGTCTTGAGCAGTCCGGAAATGGAGTAGATCTCTTAATAAAAAGCATTTTTTCCTCCTTGTTGCTCAAGCATCAGTAACAACTGTTCGCAGAGTAAAACACAATTATTCAATACTTCTGCCAGTGTCTCGCTTTCCGAATTGCGTAATTGCTTCAACACATGCGCCAGCCGATAAAAACCGATTACGGTGAGTTCGTTCGCCAGCAAATCAGCCTGACTAATGGCGCTCTGTTCCTGATAGCGTCAACCGTTATGGAGCAGTTGAATAATTATGTGATTTCTCGTCCTGATAGATAAAGTGTCTCATTCTGCATCCCTGTAATTTTATCCAGTTTAATACAGATGCTAACAGCATTTGCGCAGGTTACAGAGCGACAAAAAGGCGAGAAAACAACTTTAGGAATTTATAAAGAAAAGGCGCTGTTGATGCAGCGCCTTGAAGGGAGTTATTTCACTTGATGACCAGGTTTAGCACCGGCATCTGGGCTTAACAGGAAGATATCTTTCCCGCCAGGACCGGCAGCCATCACCATGCCTTCGGAGATACCGAAGCGCATTTTACGTGGTGCCAGGTTAGCCACCATAATGGTGTGACGACCAATCAGTGCCTGCGGATCCGGGTAAGCAGAACGAATGCCGGAGAAGACATTGCGTTTTTCGCCACCCAGATCCAGCGTCAGGCGCAGCAGCTTGTCAGAACCCTCAACAAACTCTGCGTTTTCAATCAGCGCCACGCGCAGGTCAACTTTGGCGAAGTCGTCAAAGGTGATGGTTTCCTGAATCGGATCATCAGCCAGCGGGCCAGTAACTGGCGCGGCAGTTGCTTTCACTTCTTCTTTGGATGCTTCCACCAGTGCTTCCACCTGTTTCATATCGATACGGTTATACAGTGCCTTGAACGGATTCACTTTATGGCCCAGCAGCGGTTGCTGAATACCATCCCAGGTCAGTTCCGTATTGAGGAATGCTTCCGCACGTTCAGTCAGTTTCGGCAGTACCGGCTTCAGGTAAGTCATCAGCACGCGGAACAGGTTTATGCCCATTGAGCAAATCGCTTGCAGGTCAGCATCGCGGCCTTCCTGTTTCGCCACCACCCACGGAGCCTGCTCGTCAACATAGCGGTTAGCCAGGTCAGCCAGCGCCATGATTTCGCGCACAGCTTTACCAAATTCGCGGCTTTCCCACGCTTCGCCAATAACTTCAGCGGCATCGGTAAAGGTTTTGTACAGTTCAGGGTCAGCCAGTTCGCTTGCCAACACGCCGTCAAAACGCTTGTTGATAAAGCCCGCGTTACGGGAGGCCAGGTTAACCACTTTGTTGACGATATCGGCATTCACGCGCTGAACGAAATCTTCCAGATTCAGGTCGATATCATCAATACGTGAAGAGAGTTTCGCAGTGTAGTAGTAACGCAGGCTGTCAGCGTCAAAATGATTCAGCCAGGTGCTGGCCTTAATAAAGGTGCCACGAGACTTGGACATCTTCGCGCCGTTCACCGTCACATAGCCGTGAACAAACAGGTTGGTCGGCTTGCGGAAGTTGCTGCCTTCCAGCATGGCAGGCCAGAACAGGCTGTGGAAGTAAACAATATCTTTACCGATGAAGTGGTACAGCTCGGCGACGGAATCTTTCTTCCAGTATTCATCGAAGCTTACGGTATCGCCGCGCTTGTCGCACAGATTCTTGAAGGAACCCATGTAACCAATCGGCGCGTCCAGCCAGACGTAGAAGTATTTGCCTGGTGCGTTCGGAATTTCAAAACCGAAGTAAGGCGCATCGCGGGAGATATCCCACTGTTGCAGGCCGGATTCAAACCACTCCTGCATTTTGTTTGCCACCTGCTCCTGCAACGCGCCGCTGCGGGTCCATGCCTGCAACATTTCGCTGAAAGAGGGCAGATCAAAGAAGAAGTGTTCGGAATCACGCATCACCGGCGTAGCACCAGAAACCACAGATTTCGGCTCGATCAGTTCAGTCGGGCTGTAGGTCGCGCCGCAGACTTCACAGTTATCGCCGTATTGATCTGGCGCTTTACATTTCGGGCAGGTGCCTTTCACAAAACGATCCGGCAGGAACATACCTTTTTCCGGGTCGTACAACTGAGAGATGGTGCGGTTTTTAATAAAACCGTTCTCTTTCAGGCGAGTATAGATAAGCTCAGACAACTGACGGTTCTCTTCGCTGTGCGTCGAGTGATAGTTGTCGTAGCTGATATTAAAGCCTGCGAAATCAGTCTGATGCTCCTGACTCATTTCGCCAATCATCTGCTCCGGAGTAATACCAAGCTGCTGGGCTTTCAGCATGATCGGCGTACCGTGGGCATCGTCGGCGCAGATGAAGTTGACCTCGTGGCCGCGCATTCGCTGGTAACGGACCCAGACATCAGCCTGGATGTGCTCCAGCATATGGCCGAGGTGGATAGAGCCGTTAGCGTACGGCAGTGCGCACGTCACCAGAATTTTCTTCGCGACTTGAGTCATAGTAGGCATTACTTCTTAGTAGTGAAAAGGGGTTAGATAGTACCAAATGGGAAAATGTTAAGTAAGTACTTATCTATTTTCTTCAGGTAAACTATTTAGCTGATGGTTTATCTATATAAATAAGGAGTCGGGATGAACGAACAATCCCAGGCCAAATCACCAGAAGCCTTGCGCGCAATGGTCGCCGGGACACTGGCTAATTTTCAGCACCCAACCCTGAAGCATAACCTTACCACGCTGAAAGCGTTGCATCATGTTGCCTGGATGGACGACACGCTGCATGTGGAGCTGGTTATGCCGTTCGTCTGGCATAGCGCGTTCGAAGAGTTAAAAGAGCAATGTAGCGCCGAATTGCTGCGTATCACCGGGGCAAAAGCTATCGACTGGAAACTGTCGCATAACATTGCCACGCTGAAACGCGTGAAGAATCAGCCGGGAATTAACGGCGTGAAGAACATTATCGCGGTCAGTTCCGGCAAAGGTGGCGTGGGTAAATCCTCCACGGCGGTAAACCTGGCGCTGGCGCTGGCGGCGGAAGGAGCGAAAGTCGGCATTCTGGATGCCGACATTTATGGTCCGTCTATCCCAACCATGCTGGGGGCAGAAAATCAGCGTCCGACCTCGCCAGACGGGACTCATATGGCACCGATTATGTCTCATGGCCTGGCAACCAATTCAATTGGTTATCTGGTCACTGACGACAACGCGATGGTGTGGCGTGGCCCGATGGCGAGCAAGGCGTTAATGCAGATGTTGCAGGAAACCTTATGGCCGGATCTGGATTATCTGGTGCTCGACATGCCGCCAGGCACCGGTGACATTCAATTGACACTGGCGCAAAACATTCCAGTAACTGGTGCAGTAGTGGTCACCACGCCACAGGACATCGCGCTGATTGATGCGAAAAAAGGTATCGTGATGTTCGAGAAAGTCGAAGTTCCGGTACTGGGTATTGTCGAGAACATGAGCGTCCATATTTGCAGTAACTGTGGTCATCATGAGCCGATTTTCGGCACTGGTGGGGCAGAGAAACTGGCTGAGAAATACCATACGCAGTTGTTGGGGCAAATGCCGTTACACATTAGCCTGCGTGAAGATCTCGACAAAGGAACACCTACCGTTATCAGCCGTCCGGAGAGCGAATTTACTACTATCTACCGCCAACTGGCTGACCGGGTTGCTGCTCAGCTCTACTGGCAAGGTGAAGTTATTCCAGGTGAGATCTCCTTCCGCGCGGTCTAACGTGCATTAGCCTTTCTGGTTGTTCGTCATACACCGCAGAAATGATACATTGATGCGGTGTATTTATTTTGTGGCTTTAAATGAACACTTTTTTAATGCTGCGAATATTCAGTGGATCTTAGTCCTAAACTGTACAAAGTAGATTGATCGTACAGGTAAAGCCTCTTTATCATCCTTCGTGGCTGTGTAGCGGATGTACAGCTATAGTTTGTTATGCACTCAATCTATCCAGGCATAACCTTTACTACAGGGATAACGTTCAATGAATAAGTATTGGCTGTCAGGAATCATTTTTCTTGCCTATGGATTGGCTTCTCCCGCGTTCTCTTCAGAGACTGCCGCATTAACGATTAATGGCAGGATCAGCCCCCCAACATGCAGTATGGATATTGTTAATAGCCAGCCCCAACAGCATTGCGGTCAGGTATCGCAAAGCGTTGATACCCGTCATCGGATTTCTTCGCCGGTAAAAGGCGTCACTACAGAGCTGGTTACAGCGGGCAACGATAGCAAACGTCGAATCGTATTAAATCGCTACGATTAATCAGGCAACACTCTTTTAATAATATTTGGAAAGCCTAAATCATTCCCATGAATGATTTAGGCTTTTTTATTTATTTTAAGAATGTGGTTAACAGTAAATTATGTCAATTAATAGATGTGGTAAATATTTAATTCCCTTAAGTATTTGTTGTAATTATATTGCAATGGTTAACTTGTTTTAAATCAATAAAACAATATGTTTACATTGCGGTAACTTTTTTGATGTGAGAAATTTGTTTCCACGAGATACAGAGTCTTAACAATCAAAATAAACTATATTAAGGAACCTATTATGAAACATTCAATTATTGCTACCGCTGTCTTTTCTTCTTTTTTTATGAGTGCTGGCGTATTTGCTGCAGACGTTGATACCGGAACATTAACTATTAAAGGGAATATTGCAGAGTCTCCGTGTAAATTCGAAGCGGGTGGTGATTCAGTAAGTATTAATATGCCAACTGTTCCGACCACTGTCTTTGAAGGTAAAGCGAAATATTCAACCTATGATGATGCTGTCGGTGTAACCAGCAGCATGTTAAAAATTAGCTGCCCGAAAGAAGTTGCTGGTGTAAAACTCTCGTTGATCACCAATGATAAAATAACTGGTAACGATAAAGCGATAGCCAGTAGCAACGATACCGTGGGTTATTATCTCTATTTAGGCGATAACAGCGATGTCCTGGATGTTTCAGCGCCTTTTAATATTGAGAGTTATAAAACAGCGGATGGTCAGTATGCGATTCCGTTTAAAGCAAAATACCTGAAACTGACAGAAGACTCAGTGCAATCAGGTGATGTGGTCTCTTCTTTAGTTATGCGTGTGGCGCAGGATTAATAATTAAATAATTTTTCAAGTTTCTCCAGGAAATAAACATGGCCGCTATCTCCATGGCGGCCTTTTAATTTTAAGAGGCATTAAGATGAAAGGGTTATTAGCTTTACTCATTTCTTCTATGGTTCTTCCTGCACATGCCGGAATTGTCATCTACGGGACGCGAATTATTTACCCGGCTGAAAATAAAGAAGTGATGGTGCAGTTGATGAATCAGGGAAACCGATCTTCATTACTTCAGGCGTGGATTGATGATGGCGACACATCACTGCCGCCGGAAAAGATTCAGGTTCCTTTCATGCTAACGCCACCAGTGGCAAAAATAGGGGCTAACTCCGGACAGCAAGTAAAAATTAAAATCATGCCGAATAAGTTGCCCAGTAATAAAGAGAGCATTTTTTATCTGAATGTTCTGGATATTCCACCAAATAGTCCAGAACAAGAAGGCAAGAATGCACTGAAGTTTGCGATGCAAAACAGAATCAAATTGTTTTACCGACCGGCGGGTATTGCTCCGGTTAATAAAGCAACGTTTAAGAAATTGCTGGTAAATCGTAGCGGCAATGGGCTGATGATAAAAAATGATTCGCCGAACTGGGTGACGATTTCCGATGTAAAAGCGAATAATGTCAAAGTCAATTATGAAACCATCATGATTGCGCCATTAGAAAGCCAGAGTGTAAACGTCAAAACTAATAATGCGAATAGCTGGTATTTGACCATTATTGATGATGATGGCAACTATATTAGCGACAAAATTTAATTGCAGGAGCTGCCCGTGTTGAGAATAACCCCACTCGCATCAGCAATCGTAGCGTTATTGCTCGGCATTGAAGCGTATGCAGCGGAAGAAACCTTTGATACCCATTTTATGATGGGGGGAATGAAAGACCAACAGGTTGCTCATATTCGCCTTGATGATAATCAACCTTTACCGGGCCAATATGACATCGATATTTATGTCAATAAACAATGGCGTGGGAAATATGAGATTATCGTTAAAGATAACCCCGAAGAAACATGCCTGGCGAGAGAAATTATCAAGCGGTTAGGTATTAATACCGATAACTTCGCCAGTAGTAAGCAATGTTTAACATTAGAGCAACTTGTTCAGGGTGGGAGTTATGCCTGGAATATCGGTGTTTTTCGTTTAGATTTCAGCGTTCCGCAAGCCTGGGTTGATGAACTGGAAAGTGGTTATGTCCCGCCGGAAAACTGGGAACGGGGTATTAATGCTTTTTATACCTCTTATTATATGAGCCAGTATTACAGCGACTATAAAGCGTCGGGTAATAACAAGAGTAGTTATGTTCGTTTTAGCAGTAGATTAAATCTGCTGGGGTGGCAACTGCATTCTGATGCCAGTTTCAGCAAAACGGATAACAATCCTGGGGAGTGGAAAAGCAATACCCTATATCTGGAACGCGGGTTTGCACAAATTCTCGGCACGCTGCGTGTCGGTGATATGTACACCTCAAGCGATATTTTTGACTCTGTTCGCTTCAGTGGCGTGCGACTTTTTCGTGATATGCAGATGTTGCCTGACTCGAAACAAAATTTTACCCCACGAGTGCAGGGGATTGCGCAGAGTAACGCGCTGGTAACCATTGAACAAAACGGTTTTATTGTTTATCAGAAGGAGGTTCCACCTGGCCCATTTTCGATTACTGATTTGCAATTGGCCGGTGGTGGAGCGGATCTTGATGTTAGCGTGAAAGAGGCTGACGGTTCGGTTACCACGTACCTGGTGCCTTATTCGGCGGTGCCAAATATGTTGCAACCGGGCGTGTCGAAATATGATTTTGCGGCGGGTCGTAGCCATATTGAAGGAGCAAATAAGCAAAGCGATTTTGTTCAGGTCGGTTACCAGTATGGCTTTAATAATTTATTAACGCTGTATGGCGGCACGATGATTGCCAATAATTACTACGCATTTACTCTTGGGACTGGCTGGAATACACGCATTGGCGCGATTTCTGTCGATGCAACAAAATCTCATAGTAAGCAAGATAATGGCGATATTTTTGACGGACAAAGTTATCAGATAGCCTACAACAAATTTGTGACTCAAACATCGACGCGTTTTGGCCTGGCAGCCTGGCGTTATTCTTCGCGCGATTACCGGACGTTTAATGATTATGTCTGGGCAAATAATAAAGATAATTATCGTCGCGATAAAAATGATGCCTATGACATTGCAGATTATTACCAGAATGATTTTGGGCGCAAAAATAGCTTTTCCGCCAATATGAGTCAGTCATTGCCAGAAGGCTGGGGTTCTGTGTCATTAAGCACATTATGGCGAGATTACTGGGGGCGTAGCGGCAGCAGCAAAGATTATCAGTTGAGTTACTCCAATAACTTGCAACGGATAAGCTATACCCTCGCAGCAAGTCAGGCTTATGACGAGAATCATCATGAAGAAAAACGCTTTAATATTTTTATATCGATTCCCTTTGATTGGGGTGATGATGTCACGACACCACGGCGGCAAATATATATGTCTAACTCAACGACCTTTGACGATCAGGGTTTTGCCTCAAACAATACAGGAATATCGGGAACGGTTGGGAGCCGCGATCAGTTTAACTATGGTGCCAACTTGAGTCATCAGCATCAGGGGAACGAAACGACAGCTGGGGCGAATTTAACCTGGAACGCGCCGATGGTGACAGTGAATGGCAGTTATAGTCAGTCGAGTATTTATCGACAGGCTGGAGCCAGTGTTTCAGGGGGCATTGTCGCCTGGTCTGGTGGTGTGAATCTGGCGAATCGTCTTTCTGAAACGTTTGCTGTGATGTATGCACCAGGAATTAAAGATGCTTATGTTAATGGACAAAAATATCGCACTACAAATCGTAATGGGGTGGTGGTATACGACGGAATGACGTCTTATCGGGAAAATCACCTGATGCTGGATGTGTCGCAAAGCGATAGCGAAGCAGAATTACGTGGCAACCGGAAAATTGCCGCCCCTTATCGCGGCGCGGTTGTATTGGTTAATTTTGATACCGATCAGCGCAAGCCATGGTTTATAAAAGCGTTAAGAGCGGATGGGCAACCATTAACGTTTGGTTATGAAGTCAATGATATCCATGGTCATAACATTGGCGTTGTCGGCCAGGGAAGTCAGTTATTTATTCGCACCAATGAAGTACCGCCATCGGTTAATGTGGCAATTAATAAGCAACAAGGACTTTCATGCATAATCACCTTCGGTAAAGAGATTGATGAAAGTAAAAATTATATTTGCCAGTAATAGTCAGGTGGTTCTATGAAAAATCGCATAATGTTATTTATATTAATGATGATGGCTATTCCTGTGAGCTATGCGGCATGTTATGGAGAGTTGTCAGCGCAGCATAATTTGGTTGTTCAGGGAGATTTTGCGCTAACTCAAACACAAACGGCGACATATGAGCATAATTTTAATGACTCGTCATGCGTGAGTACGAATACCATCAACCCCATGAGTCCGTCGGATATTGTTGTTGGACTTTATAACGATACCATTAAATTAAATTTACATTTTGAATGGACTAACAAAAACAGCATCACATTATCAAATAACCAGACCAGTTTCACCAGTGGTTATTCAGTAACGGTGACATCGGCAGCCAGTAACGCGAAAGTGAATGTTTCTGCAGGGGGCGGCGGAGCAGTGATGATTAATGGTGTCGCGACATTATCCAGTGCTTCATCAACAACGCGTGGAAGTGCTGCAGTGCAATTTTTACTGTGTTTGCTAGGAGGAAAGTCGTGGGATGCATGTGTGAATAGCTACAGAAATGCATTGGCACAAAATGCAGGTGTCTATTCCTTTAATCTGGCATTGTCATACAACCCGATAACAACGACCTGCAAACCTGATGATTTATTAATTACTTTAGAGAGTATTCCCGTTTCACAATTACCAGTCACAGGTAACAAAACAACAATAAATAGTAAGAAAGGGGATATTATTCTGCGTTGTAAAAATTTATTAGGTCAACAAAATCAAACATCACGGAAAATGCAGGTGTATTTATCAAGTTCTGATTTGTTAACCAGCAGTAACACGATACTGAAAGGTGCGGAAGATAATGGCGTAGGATTTATTCTTGAAAGTAATGGTTCACCTGTCACACTTTTAAATATCACTGACAGCAGTAAAGGATACACAAATTTAAAGGAAATTGCGGCGAAGTCAAAAATTACAGATACAACAGTCTTAATTCCGGTAACAGCCAGTTACTATGTATATGATAAAAATAAAGTTAAATCTGGCGCACTGGAGGCTACTGCCTTGATCAACGTGAAATACGACTAATAACAAGTAAGACGAGCAAGTGGCTAATAATAAAAAATAACAAGGTGTCTGCATTTCCCCCTCATGATGAGGGGGCTTTTTTTAGCGATGGTAGAATATTTCGCCGTCGTAGGCTTTAATGATTTTACCATCAGTGTCGTTGATCAACACATATGCGCCACCCATATAGGTCCAGTGGGTTCCGGCGTCAGGGGCAGGCAGGTTACGTAACTGCCACTGCTTAATATTGTACTCATCGGTGCGGTACATCTCTGGAACGGTATCGCCTGGTTTGAAATGCTTGAAGTCAGCGATGAAACTGCTCAACTCATACTTTGAAATTCCAGAGGCATTGGTCGAACCCGCAGTGACCGGTGCGGCCCACGCTACGCTGGTTGCCAGCAACAGCGCACCCAACAATAACTTATTTCTTATGGTCATATACTCTCCACGTTGGGGATCAGCAAAATCAGTCGCATATCTTTCCTGTCATACAATATAACCGACAAGCGATATTTTGTTAGTGATCCCATGATTTCGTAAAAAGTGTAAATGAAAGGATGCTGTAAAAGCATCCTCATCGGGCGAAGAGTCAGCGGAAATAGCTGATTTAAGAATCATCCTGGGCTGAAGATAACATGCAAGCCCAAAGGATTGAGTTATCGCATTATGCCCATAAAGCCATGCACGCCCATATACACTCCGACTAAGCCAATTAACAAGCTGGAAAAATAGGGGGCTTTTTGGGCTAGTGTGTTAAATCCGCTCCAGCGTTTTGCCACTTGCTGGACACTGATTGCCGCGCCAACGCCCACGGTGACCAGCGTTAACGCAAGGCCAATACTGAAACTAACGACCAGAGTTGCTCCCAGAGTGAGGGCTTTCAGTTGAATACAAATCAGCAGCACAGTTATCGCTGCAGGGCAGGGGATCAGTCCGCCAGTCAAGCCAAACAGTAAAATCTGCCAGTTCGTGACATCCCTGCCATCAAAGCGTCGTTTAATGTCATTTGCGTGAGCCAGCTCATGGGCGTCCTGATATTCGACATTCTCGCCATGTCCGTGATGGTGATGATGTTCGTGATCATGGTCATGATGGTGGTGCTCGTGATCATGATCATGCCCGTGCATATTCTCAAGCCAGTTTCGTTCACCGCGCCATGTGCGCCAGAACATCCATAATGCGGTGCCGAGAATGATGACCGCAGAAATTAACTGTAGCCACGGTTCCGCCGACTGCGCAGTAAAGCGTTTGCTGATCACCATCCCGCCAAAGGCAATCAACCAGACTACCGCAGTATGCGAAATGGTTGCTGCCAGTCCAAGCATCACCGCCTGTTTAATCGTACCTTTAATGGCGATGATAAACGCCGCCATCATCGTTTTTGAGTGCCCAGGCTCCAGACCATGAAGTGCACCGAGTAAGATGGCGCTGGGGATGAAGAACCAGGCGTTTCCTTGCTGAAGAAGAGTGGTAAATTCAGTCATGATAATAATTCTTAGTATTAAATGGATGCAGAGATTCTACTCCCCCCCAGTACATGATACTACCCCCCAGTAGATTAATAGTGCTATGATTTTTCATTATCTTGTTAACCAGGTGTTGTTATGTCTCATACCATCCGCGACAAACAGAAACTGAAAGCGCGCGCCAGTAAGATTCAGGGACAGGTCGTCGCGCTTAAGAAAATGCTCGACGAACCGCATGAATGTGCTGCCGTTCTACAACAGATTGCCGCCATTCGTGGCGCGGTAAACGGCCTGATGCGGGAAGTGATTAAAGGTCATCTGACGGAACACATTGTTCACCAGGGCGATGAACTAAAGCGTGAAGAAGACCTGGATGTTGTCCTTAAGGTGCTGGATTCGTATATAAAATAGTTTCGTGACGTTATTGTAATACTGCCGTTTTTCCTCGTTTACAACGCGCGCGCCGGACATTACCATCCTCCTCTGCGATTTATTATCGCAACCAAACGACTCGGGGTGCCCTTCTGCGTGAAGGCTGAGAAATACCCGTATCACCTGATCTGGATAATGCCAGCGTAGGGAAGTCACAGACCATCAGGTCATTGCTTCTTCACGTTATGGCAGGAGCAAATTATGCAAGTCGACCTGCTGAGTCCGGCGCAATCAGCGCCCGTGTTACACCTTTTTCACCAATATTCCCCCCTTGTGCATTGCATGACTAATGATGTGGTGCAAACCTTTACTGCCAATACTTTACTGGCGCTCGGCGCATCGCCAGCGATGGTTATCGAAACCGAAGAGGCCAGTCAGTTTGCGGCAATTGCCAGTGCTTTACTGATTAACGTTGGTACACTGACGCAGCCACGCGCACAGGCGATGCGTGCCGCCGTAGAACAGGCAACACGCTCCCAAACACCCTGGACACTTGACCCGGTCGCGGTTGGTGCACTCGATTATCGCCGCCGTTTTTGTCTGAAACTCCTGTCTCTTAAACCAAGCGCCATACGCGGTAATGCTTCGGAAATCATGGCATTAGCAGGCATCGCTAATGGTGGTCGTGGTGTGGATACCACTGACGCAGCAGCCAATGCGTTGCCCGCCGCACAAACTCTGGCACGGGAAACCGGCGCAATCGTCGTGGTCACTGGCGAGGTGGATTATGTTACTAATGGTCGTCGCACCGTTGGTATTCACGGCGGTGACCCGTTAATGACCAAAGTGGTGGGAACTGGCTGCGCATTATCGGCAGTTGTCGCTGCGAGCTGTGCATTACCGGGCGATACGCTGGAAAATGTTGCATCTGCCTGTCACTGGATGAAACAAGCCGGAGAACGCGCAGTCGTCAGAAGCGAAGGGCCGGGCAGTTTTGTTCCACATTTCCTTGATGCGCTCTGGCAGCTGACGCAGGAGGTGCAGGCATGAAACGGATTAACGCTCTGACCATTGCTGGTACAGATCCGAGCGGTGGTGCGGGGATTCAGGCCGATCTTAAAACCTTCTCGGCACTTGGCGCTTATGGTTGCTCAGTTATTACTGCACTGGTGGCGCAAAATACCCGTGGCGTACAGTCGGTGTATCGCATTGATCCTGATTTTGTCGCCGCCCAACTCGATTCGGTGTTCAGCGATGTGCGAATCGACACCACCAAAATCGGCATGTTGGCAGAAACCGATATCGTTGAAGCGGTGGCGGAACGGTTGCAACGTTATCAGATCCAAAACGTGGTGCTGGATACCGTCATGCTGGCAAAAAGCGGCGACCCGCTGCTTTCACCTTCGGCGGTTGCTACGCTGCGCAGTCGATTATTGCCACAGGTTTCATTAATAACACCGAACTTGCCGGAAGCAGCTGCTTTGCTCGATGCGCCACACGCGCGTAATGAACAGGAAATGCTGGAGCAGGGACGTGAATTATTGGCGATGGGCTGTGGCGCTGTGCTAATGAAAGGCGGTCATCTGGATGATGAACAAAGCCCGGACTGGCTGTTTACCCGCGACGGTGAACAACGTTTTACCGCACCGCGCATTATGACCAAAAACACCCACGGCACCGGTTGTACGCTCTCTGCGGCACTGGCGGCGTTGCGTCCGCGCCATACAAACTGGGGCGACACCGTACAGGAGGCAAAAAGCTGGCTGTCGGCAGCGTTAGCCCAGGCCGACACGCTGGAAGTCGGTCACGGGATTGGTCCGGTTCACCACTTCCACGCCTGGTGGTAAGCGCCGTACTATAGCTGCTTTGGTTATTGTCAGCTTTTTTTGTGCTGAAATTCAGGGATGAAACCAATGCAGCTAAAAATCGTCAGTCGCAAAAAATTCACCGCCTTGTTATGCGCTTTGGGGCTAATTTCCATCGTGGCGATTTATCCCCGCCAGACGGTGAATTTTTTCTATTCGACAGCAATTCAGATCAAAGACTACATCCACTTCTACGGTTATCGCCCGGTTAAATCTTTCGCTATTCGCATACCTGCCAGTTACACCATTCATGGTATTGATGTTTCACGCTGGCAGGAGCGGATCGACTGGCAGCGTGTTGCAAAAATGCGCGACAACGGTATCCGCTTACAGTTTGCTTTTATTAAGGCTACGGAAGGCGAAAAGCTGGTTGACCCGTATTTTTCGCGCAACTGGCAAAGAAGCTGTGAAAATGGCCTGCTGCGTGGGGCGTATCACTATTTTTCTCCGTCGGTATCCGCTTCAGTTCAGGCCAGATTATTTCTGCAAACGGTGGATTTTGCCCACGGCGATTTCCCTGCCGTGCTGGACGTAGAAGAGCGAGGAAAATTATCGGCAAAAGAATTACGCAAACGGGTCAGTCAGTGGCTAAAAATGGTCGAAAAAAGCACGGGAAAAAAGCCGATTATTTATGCTGGCGCGACGTTTTATCACACGAATCTGGCGGGCCATTTCAATGAATATCCGTGGTGGGTGGCTCACTATTATCAACGTCGTCCGGACAATGACGGAATGGCCTGGCGCTTCTGGCAGCATTCCGACCGTGGACAGGTAGATGGCATTAATGGTTCGGTGGATTTTAATGTGTTTAATGGCACGGCGGAGGAGTTGCAGGCATTCGTTGATGGGATTAAAGAAACGCCTTAAATAAGAAGCAGTGATATACTCCCACAAGACTCCCCGGCAGGAAAAAGACAAATGGAACAAGCGCATACCCAGCTTATTGCCCAACTGAATGAACGTATTTTAGCGGCGGACAACACGCCGCTTTATATTAAGTTTGCCGAAACGGTAAAAAATGCCGTGCGTAGCGGGGTTCTGGAGCATGGCAATATTTTGCCCGGCGAACGCGATTTAAGTCAGTTAACCGGCGTTTCGCGCATTACGGTGCGCAAGGCGATGCAGGCGCTGGAAGAAGAGGGCGTGGTGACGCGTTCGCGTGGTTACGGCACGCAGATCAACAACATCTTCGAATACTCGTTAAAAGAAGCGCGAGGCTTTTCGCAGCAGGTGGTGTTGCGCGGTAAAAAGCCCGACACGCTGTGGGTTAACAAGCGAGTGGTAGAGTGCCCTGAAGAAGTCGCGCAGCAGCTGGCGGTTGAAGCAGGAAGTGATGTCTTCTTGCTTAAGCGCATTCGCTACGTGGATGAAGAAGCGGTATCGATTGAGGAGTCGTGGGTTCCTGCGCATTTAATTCATGATGTTGATGCTATCGGTATTTCTCTTTATGACTACTTTCGCAGTCAGCATATTTTTCCAAAGCGTACCCGTTCCCGCGTTAGCGCCCGAATGCCGGATGCCGAGTTTCAGTCACATATTCAGTTAGATAGCAAAATACCGGTGCTGGTGATCAAGCAAGTGGCGCTTGACCAACAGCAACGGCCTATTGAGTACAGCATCAGTCACTGTCGCAGCGATCTATACGTTTTTGTTTGCGAGGAGTAGTTCCTCGCGCGTTGGCGCGCAATCACCGCCGCGATGTCCGACAACCCACGATGCCACCGCATTACCCAGCAGCACTGCGTCTGCCAGCGGTAAACCGGAGGCCAGCCCGGCAAGTACGCCACCTGCATGACTGTCGCCCGCCCCAATGGTGTCTACAACTTGCGTTGGAAATGCCGGAACGCAGCCAGAAGCGCCGTTGCTGAAATACCAGGCACCTTCTTTATCCAGACGAACGATCAATGGCGCGGAAAATTTCTCCTGCCACTGCTTGCCAAGTGTTGTTATATCTGCGGATAAAGCAAAACGTTCGGCAGCAATCTCAGCCTCCTGGCGATTAAGCGACACCAGCGGTCGACAAGCCATGATCCGCGCCAGTAATGCATCCGGGATATCGCCAATACGAGGGCCAAAATCAATAAACGGCGTCACGTCTTGCAGTCCCTCCAGCCAATCCACTAACAATTCGCCGCAGGGCGAGGCCAGTTGATAACCAGAAAAATAGAGCAGGCTACCAGGTGCAACGGTTAGTCGCGCCAGCCACTGGTGATTCCACTGATTTTCCACACCGCTGAACGACATAAAAGTGCGTTCGCCATCCGGCTCAACCAGCGCCAGACACCAGCCGTTATCACCTTCGGCGTTATCGATCAGGCTGATTAATCCCTCTTTTGCCATCCGGTTGCGAATAATCTCCGCCCACACCCCCTGACCGAGCGGCAGGGCGTTACCCGCTTCGATACCGAGGCGCTTTAACGCTACGGCAATGTTCAACGCACAGCCGCCAACATTTACGCTCTGCTGTTTCAGTTCGATATCGCACCCGCGCCAGGGCAGGGCGTAAGCGTCGGCGATCACATCAATGACCGCCGCGCCAATTACCATAACCGGCTGACGCGTGGTTAATTCAGGCAGCTGCGTGTGTAATCGAGCGCCGCTCATACCGCCTCCCGTTGTTGGCGATACTTCGCCAGCTCCGTGGCGTAATGGTTGAAATCAAGCTGATTTACCGCATCCAGCTCCGCCTTTAATGCCGGATCGATAGCATTAACGCCATGCAGCGCGCCACAAATTGCCGTCGCCATAGCACCGATGGTGTCTGTGTCGCCGCCAAGATTGGCGCACAGGACGGCGCAGCGGTTAGGATCGGTTTGTGCCAGTTCAACCAGCGCAATGGTGCATGGAACGGACTCGATAGTGCTGGTGCCCGCGCCAACCACCTGGTAAAGCTGTTCGCTGGCGGATTCGGTGCCGTCGGCGTGACGAACAATCTTCAGCGCAATCTCCAGACGCGCCGCCAGTGAGGCGCTGAACGTGGTGATGCGTTTTTGTTGAGCATGTCGCGCAATCGAAGGCAGTGAATCAACAATCGCTGACCAGCTTTCTCCGTCAATGGCACGAGAAATCGCCCATGCGATGACTACCGCGCCTGCAACCGCCAGATCGGATTTGTGGGTCGGGCTGGATGCCAGCGCCACATCATCAATAAAGGAATCAACATTGCGCGCCGGAAGTAAACAACCCAATGGTGAGACGCGCATCGCGGCACCGTTGGTCACGCCATTGTTTTCCAGTTCAGCAACGGGCTTTCCGTCGCGAATGGCGTTAAGCGCAATTTTTGAGGTCGGGCCAAGCACGTTTTTGTTGAAAGCGTCGAAACGCAGCGCCCAGTCGAGAATATTACGCCCAATCAGATCCGGGTCTATCTCGCCTTCACGTTCCAGCAGCGCATCCGCCAGACACAGCGCCATCGAGGTATCATCGGTGAATTCGGCGCGGTTAAAATAACAGGCCGCGTTATTCTCCTTTGGTCCAGGCAGAAAACGGTCAATCCAGCCAAAGTGTGCTTTAACGCGGCTGCGTGGCCAAAGCTCGGAGGGCATCCCCATCGCATCCCCTAACGCCTGCCCATAAAGAGCACCGAGAATACGTTCTGTTTTCATTTTGCTTCCTCTTGTGTCAACGCAATATCGCGATCATCGACCTTGATAGCCGTAATTTCGTTGTCTGATTCGCGGAAAAAAATCATGAACAGCACGGCGATAATGGCAATCATCACCGCGCCGAAAGTCCACATTCCAGCCCAGTTGAAAGTCAGTCCGTTTACCGGCTCCTGATAAGCGAACATCTTTTCCATCATCACGCCGCCAAGACGATAACCGAGCAAACTGCCGAAGCCCTGGCAGCAGAGTGTGATCAGCCCCTGCGCGGCGGTACGCATATGCACGGGGGCTTTTTTATCGACATAGATGTAGGCGGTAACGTAGTAAAAATCGTAACTTACGCCGTGCAGCAAAATGCCGAGGAATAATAGCGCGTAGGTGAAATATTCATCCGCACTGCCGTAAATAAAGAAGCCATAGCGAATTGCGGCAGTGACCAGACCAAGCAATAATACCTTTTTGATACCAAAGCGTTTAGTGAAAAACGGCAATGCCAGCATAAAGAAGATTTCAGAGAACTGGCCGAGCGTCATCCAGCCGGTGGCGTTTTTCATGCCGACTTCGGTCAGATAACCGTTGGCAAAGATGTAATAGAACGCCAGTGGCATCGCAAACAGGAATGAACAGAAGAAAAAGACGAGGAAGTTTTTATCGCGCAGCAGGATCAGCGCATCCAGGCCGAGCATGACTTTAATGTCCATTTTGCCGGTGCTTTTTGGCGGCGTGTCGGGCAGGAAAAACGCAAACACACCGAGCAGAGCAGAACTTCCGGCGGTAATCAGCAGCGGGATGTTAGTCGGTGAGATATCGGCATACCCCAGCATTTGCGGCAAGAATCCACATGCCAGACCAGAGGCAATCCAGCCGATAGTGCCCATCACACGAATGCGCGGGAAATCACGCTCCACATCCGGCACGTTGGCAAAAGCGATACTGTTAGTCAGCGCAATGGTCGGCATATAGGTTAGCGAGTAGGCCAGCAGTAACGGGAAGAACCCGGCAAAAGTGGTCTGTTGCGCGGCGAAATACATCAGCACCGCACCAGCGAACATCAATACCGCCAGCACTTTCTGCGCCGAGAAAAAGCGGTCAGTGATGGAGCCAACCAGAATCGGCGACAGGATCGCCGCAATGGCAGTACAGGCATACGACCAGCCAATCTCTCCGGCGCTAAAACCGCTTTTACTTAACCACAACCACAATGGCACAAACCACGCGCCCCAGATAAACCATTCAACAAACATCATGAACGACAGCTTTGCTGTTGTTTTCATCTTTTAATTCCTTCATGACAGGTAATGTAAGGTACGCGCTGACAATACCACCTAATAATACCTTTTAAATACCTTTGCGATGAAAACTTGACCGCTGTAACACTTTTTTTGATGAATCGAGCCAACAGAAAACGCTGAAAAAACATCCTGAGAATGGAAAAAATAGCCCGTAACGACCAGGATTATGATTGCCCGCAAAGGCGGGCCAGGACAATCCATAGCCGATATCCAATCGGAATTTACGGGAGCATAGTAATGACAGATATTGCGCAGTTGCTTGGCAAAGATGCCGACAACCTTTTACAGCATCGTTGTATGACTATTCCTTCTGACCAGCTTTATCTCCCCGGACATGACTACGTAGATCGCGTGATGATTGACAATAATCGCCCGCCAGCGGTGTTACGTAATATGCAGACGCTGTACAACACCGGGCGTCTGGCGGGAACGGGATACCTTTCCATTTTGCCGGTTGATCAGGGCGTCGAGCACTCTGCCGGAGCTTCATTTGCCGCTAACCCGCTCTACTTTGACCCGAAAAATATTGTTGAACTGGCGATTGAAGCGGGCTGTAACTGTGTGGCGTCAACCTACGGCGTGCTGGCATCGGTATCGCGGCGTTACGCGCACCGCATTCCGTTCCTCGTCAAACTCAACCATAACGAGACGCTAAGTTACCCGAACACCTACGATCAAACGCTATATGCCAGCGTAGAGCAGGCGTTCAATATGGGCGCGGTGGCGGTTGGTGCAACCATTTATTTTGGCTCAGAAGAGTCACGTCGCCAGATTGAAGAAATTTCTGCGGCCTTTGAACGTGCGCATGAACTGGGCATGGTGACCGTGCTGTGGGCCTATTTGCGTAATTCCGCCTTTAAGAAAGAGGGCGTTGATTACCACGTTTCCGCCGACCTGACCGGTCAGGCGAACCATCTGGCGGCGACCATTGGCGCGGACATCGTCAAACAGAAAATGGCGGAAAATAACGGTGGCTATAAAGCGATTAATTACGGCTACACCGACGATCGCGTGTACAGCAAGCTGACCAGCGAAAACCCGATTGATCTGGTGCGTTATCAGTTAGCTAACTGCTATATGGGGCGCGCAGGGTTGATTAACTCCGGTGGTGCTGCGGGCGGTGAAACTGACCTTAGCGATGCGGTGCGTACTGCGGTTATCAACAAACGCGCAGGCGGAATGGGGCTGATCCTCGGACGTAAAGCGTTCAAGAAATCGATGGCCGACGGCGTGAAACTGATTAACGCCGTGCAGGACGTTTATCTTGATAGCAAAATTACTATCGCCTGATACGTTTTAAACGAACAGCACTGCCCCGTAGGCCGGAAAAGGCGTTCACGCCGCATCTGGCAACCTATGCCTGATGCGACGCAGAAGCGTATTATCATGCCTACACACAGCACTACCCCGTAGGTCGGATAAGGCGTTCACGCCGCATCCGGCATAAAACCACTCGCACTTTGTTACGGCTTCCCCACGGGAGGCCTTTTTTTTGTCTGTTATTGCTGGATTAATTTTCATTTTGTCGTTTTTGTGATCGTTATCTCGACATTTAAAAACAAATAATTTCATTATATTTTGAAATCGAAAGAAAACGACAGGATGTGAAAATGTACGTGGTATCGACAAAGCAGATGCTGAACAACGCGCAGCGCGGCGGCTACGCGGTTCCGGCATTCAATATTCACAATCTCGAAACGATGCAGGTGGTGGTGGAAAGCGCAGCCAGCCTGAATGCGCCGGTCATCATCGCCGGAACGCCAGGTACATTTAACCATGCCGGAACAGAAAACTTACTGGCGCTGGTTAGCGCGATGGCGAAGCAGTATCACCATCCGCTGGCGATTCACCTTGACCATCACACAAAGTTTGAAGATATCGCTCAGAAAGTGCGCTCCGGCGTGCGCTCAGTAATGATTGACGCCTCGCATTTGCCTTATGCGCAAAATATTTCACGGGTCAAAGAGGTGGTGGATTTTTGCCATCGCTTTGATGTCAGCGTCGAAGCGGAGCTGGGGCAACTTGGCGGCCAGGAAGATGATGTGCAAGTCAATGAAGCCGATGCGTTGTACACCAACCCCGTACAGGCGCGTGAATATGCCGAGGCAACCGGGATTGATTCCCTGGCGGTCGCCATCGGCACCGCTCACGGTATGTATGCCAGTGCTCCGGCGCTGGATTTCTCCCGCCTTGAGGCCATTCGTCAGCAGGTTGCGCTACCGCTGGTACTGCATGGTGCGTCGGGACTGTCTTCTGCGGACATTCGTCAAAGCATTAACCTGGGAATTTGCAAAATCAATGTCGCGACGGAGCTGAAAAATGCCTTCTCGCAGGCGTTAAAACGTTATCTGACCGAGCACCCCGAAGCGACCGATCCCCGGGATTATTTACAGTCGGCAAAATTCGCAATGCGCGATGTGGTGCGCAAAGTGATTGCCGATTGCGGCTGCGAAGGCAGGGCATAACGCATCTGCCATTTAACAAGGAAAAACCATGAAAACGTTAATTGCCCGGCATAAAGCCGGTGAACATATCGGAATTTGTTCAGTCTGTTCGGCGCATCCGTTGGTTATTGAAGCGGCGCTGGCTTTCGATCTCAACAGCACACGCAAAGTGCTGAT
This sequence comes from Escherichia sp. Marseille-Q3837, assembly GCF_916618735.1. NCBI lineage: Bacteria > Pseudomonadati > Pseudomonadota > Gammaproteobacteria > Enterobacterales > Enterobacteriaceae > Escherichia > Escherichia sp. Marseille-Q3837. The sequence continues at coordinate 2,620,235 of NZ_CAKAKC010000001.1, forward strand.
TGAAGCAACGTCAAACCAGGTCAATCAATTTGGCGGTTATACCGGAATGACACCGGCAGATTTTCGCGAATTTGTTTTTGCGATTGCCGATAGAGTTGGGTTTGCGCGCGAGCGCATTATTCTTGGCGGTGATCATCTGGGGCCAAACTGCTGGCAGCAAGAAAATGCGGATGCGGCGATGGAAAAATCCGTCGAACTGGTAAAGGCATATGTTCGTGCCGGTTTCAGTAAAATTCATCTTGATGCGTCAATGTCCTGTGCGGGTGATCCTGTACCGTTAGTGCCAGAAACGGTTGCTGAACGTGCCGCTGTACTTTGCTTTGCTGCGGAAAGCGTGGCGACAGATTGCCAGCGTGAACAACTGACTTATGTGATTGGCACCGAAGTTCCGGTTCCGGGCGGTGAGGCCAGCGCCATTCAGTCGGTGCACATCACAAGGGTAGAAGATGCCGCCAATACTTTACGTACACATCAAAAAGCGTTTATTGCCCGTGGCCTGACAGAGGCGTTAACGCGCGTGATTGCGATAGTGATACAGCCTGGCGTGGAATTTGATCACAGCAATATTATCCATTATCAGCCGCAAGAAGCGCAGGCGCTGGCGCAATGGATAGAAAACACCAGAATGGTTTATGAAGCACATTCCACCGATTACCAGACCCGGGCGGCGTATCGGGAATTAGTACGCGATCACTTTGCCATTTTGAAAGTAGGGCCAGCATTAACCTTTGCTTTACGCGAGGCGATATTTGCTCTGGCGCAAATTGAGCGGGAACTTATCGCGCCGAAAAATCGCAGCAGTTGTCTTGACGTGATTGAAGAAGTCATGCTCGACGAACCGCAATACTGGAAAAAATATTACCGTACTGGATTTAACGATTCTTTACTGGATATTCGTTATAGCCTTTCTGATCGTATCCGTTATTACTGGCCGCATAGCCGAATTAAAAATAGCGTCGAGATGATGATAGCTAACCTTGACGGTGTCGAAATTCCACTGGGTATAATTAGTCAGTATTTACCAAAGCAATTTGAACGCATCCAGAGTGAGGAACTCAAGGCGATACCACATCAGCTTATTATGGATAAAATTTTTGATGTTCTGCGCGCCTATCGTTACGGTTGTGCAAAATAATAAGGATGTAATATGACAAAGCTATTTGTTCGTAGCGATATTTCTTTTGCCAATCGCCGCGAAGCACTAACCCATATTGGCAACGAAATGGTCGCGCGAGGCGTTGTTCATGACTCCTGGCCGCAGGCATTAATTGGCAGAGAAGCGGAGTTCCCCACCGGGATCATGCTGGAACAGCACGCCATTGCAATACCGCACTGCGAGGCGATTCATGCAAAAACGTCAGCCATTTATCTGTTAAGACTCGTGGATAAAATCAATTTTCAGCAAGCAGATGATGATAATGAAGTGGCGGTTTCATTAATCATCGCCCTGATTGTAGAAAATCCACAGCAGCAACTGAAACTTTTACGCCGTTTATTTGGCAAGCTGCAACAACCCGATGTGGTCGAAACGCTTATCAGCATTCCTGAAGTGCAATTAATGGAATATTTCAAAACATCTGTTTTAGATTCAAATGAATAAAATCCCTCTGTACTAATAAAAAGGACTATTTATGAAACGCAAGATTATTGTCGCTTGCGGAGGCGCGGTTGCGACTTCTACGATGGCGGCGGAAGAAATTAAAGAGCTGTGTCAGAGCCATAATATCCCTGTTGAATTAATCCAGTGTCGGGTTAATGAAATAGAAACTTATATGGATGGTGTCCATCTGATTTGTACGACTGCCAAAGTTGACCGCAGTTTTGGTGATATTCCGTTAGTTCACGGTATGCCTTTTGTTTCTGGTGTAGGGATCGAAGCATTACAAAATAAAATTCTGACTATCTTACAGGGGTGACCTATGTTTTCAGAAGTCATGCGTTATATTCTCGACCTTGGCCCTACGGTCATGTTGCCGATTGTCATTATTATTTTTTCAAAAATATTAGGCATGAAAGCAGGCGATTGCTTTAAAGCGGGTCTGCATATCGGGATTGGCTTTGTTGGCATCGGTCTGGTGATTGGCTTAATGCTGGATTCCATTGGCCCGGCGGCGAAAGCGATGGCGGAAAATTTCGACTTAAATCTGCATGTGGTCGATGTCGGCTGGCCGGGATCATCTCCAATGACCTGGGCGTCGCAAATTGCGCTGGTGGCTATTCCGATTGCGATTCTGGTTAACGTGGCAATGCTGCTCACGCGTATGACGCGGGTAGTGAATGTCGATATCTGGAATATCTGGCATATGACCTTCACCGGCGCGTTGCTGCATCTGGCGACGGGTTCATGGATGATTGGCATCGCGGGTGTGGTGATTCACGCAGCGTTTGTTTATAAGCTGGGCGACTGGTTTGCACGCGATACCCGTGATTTCTTTGAGCTGGAAGGCATTGCCATTCCGCACGGCACATCGGCGTATATGGGGCCGATTGCGGTGCTGGTCGATGCCATTATCGAAAAAATCCCTGGTATTAACCGGATTAAATTTAGCGCCGACGATATTCAGCGCAAATTTGGCCCTTTTGGCGAACCGGTCACCGTGGGTTTTGTGATGGGACTGATTATCGGCATTCTTGCCGGTTACGATGTCAAAGGTGTATTGCAACTGGCAGTAAAAACGGCAGCGGTGATGCTGCTGATGCCACGGGTGATCAAGCCCATCATGGATGGTTTAACACCCATCGCGAAGCAGGCGCGTAGCCGTTTACAGGCGAAGTTCGGCGGTCAGGAGTTTTTGATTGGGCTTGATCCGGCGTTGCTGCTGGGGCATACGGCTGTGGTGTCGGCAAGCCTGATTTTTATCCCGCTCACTATATTGATTGCCGTTTGTGTGCCGGGTAATCAGGTGCTGCCGTTTGGCGACCTTGCCACCATCGGCTTCTTTGTGGCGATGGCGGTCGCGGTGCATCGTGGAAACCTGTTCCGCACCCTGATCTCTGGCATCATCATTATGAGCATCACCCTGTGGATTGCGACGCAAACTATTGGCCTGCATACCCAACTGGCTGCCAATGCGGGCGCGTTAAAAGCCGGAGGCATGGTGGCTTCGATGGATCAGGGCGGCTCACCGATTACCTGGTTACTGATTCAGGTTTTCTCCCCGCAGAATATCCCCGGTTTCATTATTATCGGCGCTATTTATCTCACCGGTATTTTTATGACCTGGCGTCGGGCGCGCGGTGTTATTAACAAAGATAAAGCTGCTGTCGCACAATAAATTATACCCAAGGGGGAGAATATCCCCCTTTATCACCCAGGAGTTTTTATGAAATCAGTTGTTAATGATACTGATGGTATTGTCCGCGTGGAAGAGCACGAGTTACCCGAAATTCATCATCAGGATGATGTGCGAATTAAAATTGCCAGTTCGGGATTATGTGGTTCCGATTTGCCCCGGATATTTAAAAATGGTGCACATTATTACCCCATAACATTAGGGCATGAATTTAGTGGTTTTGTTGATGCTGTGGGGAGTGGGGTAAATGATTTACAACCTGGCGATGCGGTCGCCTGTGTGCCGTTATTACCCTGTTTTCAATGTCCGGAATGTCTGAAAGGCTTTTATTCCCAGTGTGCGAAATATGATTTTATTGGATCACGGCGCAACGGGGGATTGGCAGAATATATTGTGGTGAATCGAAAAAATGTCTTCGCACTACCGGAGGAAATGCCGATTCAGGATGGCGCTTTTATTGAACCAATTACCGTCGGCCTGCACGCTTTCCATTTGGCGCAAGGCTGTGAAAATAAAAACGTCATTATTATTGGTGCCGGAACTATCGGCCTGCTGGCGATCCAGTGCGGCAGTGCGCTGGGGGCGAAGAGTGTGACGGCTATCGACATTAGCCCAGAAAAACTGGCACTGGCAAAATCCTTTGGTGCCACGCAAACATTTAACAGCAGTGAAATGAGTGCGCCACATATGCAGGCTGTTTTACGCGAACTGCGTTTTAATCAGCTTATCCTTGAGACGGCTGGCGTACCGCAAACTGTCGAACTGGCGGTAGAGATTGCCGGGCCTCATGCACAACTGGCGCTGGTGGGCACGTTGCATCAGGATCTGCATTTAACGTCGGCGACGTTTGGCAAAATATTGCGTAAAGAGCTGACGGTTATCGGCAGTTGGATGAACTACTCCAGCCCGTGGCCTGGGCAGGAGTGGGAAACAGCGAGCCGGTTGCTGGCAGAGCGTAAGTTAAGCCTGGAGCCATTAATCGCTCACCGTGGCGGTTTTGAAAGCTTCGCTCAGGCGGTGCGTGACATCGCTCGCAATACCATGCCGGGTAAGGTGTTACTCATTCCCTGAAACCGTGGGCCAGCGTGATGCTGGCTCACCGTTGTGAAAAACAGATCATTCACCAATGCCCCCCCTTCGTTTACACTATGCGCAATTGAATATGGGTAAATGACGATGAATTCATTCGAGCGAAGGAATAAGATCATCCAATTAGTGAATGAACAGGGGACCGTGCTTGTTCAGGATCTGGCGGGAATATTTGCTGCCTCGGAAGCGACAATCCGTGCCGATTTGCGCTTTCTCGAACAAAAAGGCGTGGTCACGCGCTTTCATGGTGGTGCGGCGAAAATAATGTCCGGCAATAGCGAAACCGAGACACAGGAAGTAGGATTTAAAGATCGCTTTCAGCTCGCCAGTGCGCCGAAAAACAGAATTGCACAGGCAGCAGTAAAAATGATCCACGAAGGGATGACCGTTATTCTCGACAGCGGAAGTACGACAATGCTTATCGCCGAAGGATTAATGACTGCCAAAAATATCACGGTGATTACCAACAGTCTCCCGGCGGCATTTGCCCTTTCTGAAAATAAAGATATTACGCTGGTGGTTTGTGGTGGCACGGTACGCCATAAAACGCGCTCAATGCATGGTTCCATTGCCGAGCGTTCATTGCAGGATATTAATGCCGATTTAATGTTTGTCGGCGCTGACGGTATCGATGCGGTAAATGGCATTACCACCTTTAATGAAGGTTATTCGATTAGCGGTGCTATGGTCACCGCAGCAAATAAAGTGGTTGCGGTACTGGACTCAACGAAATTCAACCGCCGTGGATTTAATCAGGTACTGCCAATCGAAAAAATTGACATTATTATTACTGATGATGCCGTGTCAGAGGTGGATAAACTGGCATTGCAGAATACACGGGTGAAATTAATTACGGTGTAGTATTCATCTTTTCAGTTTGTAGGCCGGATAAGGTGTTTACACCGCATCCGGCATAACTGATTCTCCTTAATGCAGAGAGAATAATTTGATTAACGCAATAACGGGCAATCTGGTGGTAGCCGGCAACGCAATGCTGCCGGAAGTATTTCGATATGAAAACGTTGTCCGCTTAACGGTTCGCCATCAAGATTAAAGGTGATTTCATGCGGCGCTTGTATCTCGAACCATGCCGAAGCGCCATCAATAATATTCGGGTTTTCTTCGTCAGGTTTTAAGGTTGAGAAGAGAGCTGGAAGAATTTCATCGCCGGTGAAAATACGCAGTTGTAACAAACCATCATTGATCAGCGCATTTGGGCACAGTTGTTGACCGCCACCGGCTTGACGCCCGTTGCCAATACCAATAACCAGCGCATCGCCTTGCCAGTGAAAATTTTCACCACGGATTTCACAGCGATCCGGTTGCAGCGTATCCATGCGCATTAAGCCGTGAATGATGTAAGAGACGCCACCTAGCGCGGCTTTTAATTTCTCGGGTGTTTCCGTGGTGATGCGCGTACCAAATCCGCCCGTCGCCATGTTGATAAAACAGGTTTGTTTGTTGACCTGTGCCATATCAATCGCAATAGCGTTACCAGCAATTGCCAGTTTAAGTGCCTTATCCAGCGCCTCAGGAATACCCACACTGGTGGCAAAATCGTTCGCTGTACCTAGCGGCAATATCCCCAACGCAGGAATTTCATTGCCCTCACACTGAATCAACGCCGTGGAGACTTCATTAATAGTGCCATCGCCACCGCCGGCAATCACCGTTGCAACGCCAAGCTGGCGGGCTTCCTCAACAAAACGCGCAGCATCACCTTTCTCCCAGGTAACCCGCACATGGATTGTCATTCCTTCCTCACGCAGCAGCATAATTGCTTCGCGTAATGTTTCATTGTCAGCACTTTTGCCGTTAAGAATCAGTAAGCTGGCGGGAAAATCTGCCATGGTCGTATGCCTTTATGATTGGTCTGTAGATAGTGTAGAGCAGAAAAGAAAAGGCGGTGTCAGAACAGGATGAAAGTCGTGGTACAAAAAAATAAGCCCGTGTAAGGGAGATTTAGGGTGTCACCAGTAGGGGCTTTCAACGGTACAATGCGGGTTTGAGCGGCATAAATTACCACTGAAAGCCCTTAAACGTTACTCTACTGTGGACACTGTGTGGACACTCTCGGCTTCAGTACCACCTCTTAGCGGATTAAGAGAAATGGCGTCCTGAAGGTACTCTGGCGCAAAATGAGCGTAAACCATAGTTTGCTCAATCCGCGTGTGACCTAGTATCCGTTGTAGCGTGATAATACTTCCTCCATTAATCATGAAATGAGTGGCAAAGCTGTGCCTTAGTGCATGTGTGGCTTGCCCCGTTGGCAAATCCGGTTTTATTGCTTTCATTGTTCGTCTGAAGCGAGGGTAATCAGCATCAGGGAATAAAAAACCTCGTTTGTTATCCGCGATCATTTTGGCAACAGCCTCTGAGATCGGGACGGTGCGTGGTTTGTTTGTTTTCGTTTTAACAAACGTGACGCGGTTATGGATGATATTTTCTGCTTTCAAACGAGCTGCTTCTCCCCAACGTGCTCCTGTACTCAGGCAAAGAATCGCAATCTTTTTGTTGTCGCCGTCAAGTGCTGCAAGCAGTAAGGCAATTTCTTCCTGTGTGAGATAGCCTGTTTCTGGTTTTTCTTCCTTAAGCCTCTTTGTCCCTCTGATAGGGTGCTCACCAAAGAATAACTCCGCTTCAATCAGGGCTGTAAACATGCCGCTAATACATGTTAAATCACGATTGATACTCGAAGGTTTAATACCCTGACTTCTTCGGGTGGCGCAGTACTGGCTGATAAGGGATTTCGTGATTTGAAATGCGCATGGGTCATTCGTTATTTTTGTGAAGATTTCAATTTTTCCAAGATTAGATTTCCCATGCTCTTCGTGTTTACCCTTTAAATCCCACCAGATCTGTGTCAGTTCCGACAGACGTCGTTTGTCTGTTGGTTTTGATAGCCATTCTTTATTGTGGTGGTTGTACAACGTGTATTTTTCGAAAGCGACAGCTTCGCTTTTCTTATCAAACTTCCTACGGATGCGTTTTCCGTTACGTCCAGTAGGGCGGATGTCCACTTCATATCGACCATCATCGAGTTTTTTGATTGCCATCAGAAAACCCTCCGAGTGGTACTTTTTTTTGCTACTACTAATCGCTTTTTTCGTGGTGGCTGAAATTTAGCCACCAATAGTAGGCACTTGTGATGAATATATTCACGATAAATTGTTAACCAGTCTTTTGACCGGAGTGGGGCGACGTTGTTTCGTTTTGCCCAAAGTGTGCGAGAGCGGGCGCAATTTGCCCGGCTTCTGGAGCTACCTGATCAGTCATGAACCACAAAGTATATTTAGTAAATCTGGGATGTTGTAAGACCTTCATTATGGCTTCAACTCCAGCGTTTTTTGACCGGCTCTCATAGCTCGAAAGTGAGCTGTAGGCTACACCAGTTAATTCACTGAATTCTTTACGGTTTAACCTTTCAGATTCACGGATTAGCTTCAACTTCTCCGAAACGTCTATTGACATAATTACTCCGATTGCGTAATTTCTTGCTGATAGTGTGAAATATTGTGCTTCTGGAGTTATCCTTTTAGGCAATAATTAGCCATTAGGAGCCATTAGAAGCACTAAGGGAGAATCGTAGCAGATGAATAGACAGCTTGTAAGCGTGACTGATGCCGTGCCTTATCAGGAGTTTGCAAAACTCATTGGTAAAACTCCAAGAGCTGTAAGGGGCATGATTGAGAAAGGGAAATTACCAGTTATTGAGATTACTGACCCTCAGTCAGTATCGGGGCGTGCTGGTGAATATTGGGTATACCTTCCGGCATGGAATAACGGACTAAAACTGGCTTATGAAAGCCGTCCTAAAGAGATTCGTGACGGCTGGTTGATGTGGTTAGGTCTCGGTGAACCACGTTAAGGAGAACCGTATGAATGAGCCTCGTTGTATTGCTCAGTTATTGCGTAACGAAAGCCCCAGGGCGATTGACTTCACCATCACCCACGGTAAGGGGCGTAAGGGAATCATTATCCGCACCAAAAAACAGAGTCCGTTAAAAAAGGCTCTGACCTTTCTGAAAAGCCGGAGGGTCTGGAAATGACTGTGATGACGCTCAATCTCGTTGAAAAACAGCCAGCAGCTATGCGCCGGATAATTGGTAAGCATCTGGCCGTCCCTCGCTGGCAGGAGACATGCGATTATTATAATCAGATGATGGAACGCGAACGGCTAACGGTTTGCTTCCATGCGCAGTTAAAACAGCGTCACGCAACGATGCGTTTTGAAGAAATGAACGACGTCGAACGTGAACGGCTGGTTTGTGCAATTGATGAACTGCGTGGGGCATTCTCAAAACGCCGTCAGGTCGGTGCAAGTGAGTATGCATATATTAGCTTTTTAACTGTCAGTCAGCGCCGTACTTTATTTATGCATGCCGGATTGACTGAAAAAGAATTTAACCAGCCATACTGGCGAATTAATGAAGAATCATGTTACTGGCGTGATGCCTTATTCCGTGCATTACGTGAATTATTCAGCCTGTTTGAGTATGCACCGACAATTCTGACGTCGGTAAAACCAGAGCAATATCTGCATTAAGTAATTAACCAGAGTTTTTAACGCACTTAATTGTGCGGGGCTTCTTTTTGCCTGGAGAAAGTCATGCATACAGTTTCTGAAAATCAGTGCGGTAAATACGCATTACTGCTGCAACAGGCCAGAACCGAAGCACAGGCCGACGCAGCGACGCGCTTTTCTTCTCATCTTGACGCCATGATTCGCCACATCACAAAGGCGGAGTTATCCCGCGTAGAGATAGTCGAGCTGCTCAGTCAGGAGTCGGAAAAATTTCACAATATCGGATTGTCTCGCGGGGAGGTGCTTTGATGTCCTGTTCTCGTTCAGTTGTATTACTGAATAACGCCTTAAAAATCACCGTTATGAAAAATGGCGATCTATCTCTTATTCAACTTGGTCTTGATAAAGAAAAACGCGAAATAACTGAGTCTGTTATCGCGATTTATCAGAACGAATTAAATCTCCTGTCTGATGTGGTCAATTTACTTGTTAAACGCGCTGTATTTCACAAGCAAATCTCCTCCGTGGATGAACTGACGAAATTAACGACAGAAATTGCCAGCTATTGCGCTGATGAATTTAAAAAACTTAACGACAAAAGGAGCTGGTAATGCCGGACAACGTAGATTTTATTCAGGAACAACAGGCTGAATTACTGGAGCGTCAGATTAACGCGGCAAGGGTAAAACATTGCGGAGCTTCTGCGCTGGTTTGCGAAGAGTGTGACGCGCCAATACCTGCTGCCCGTCGTGCGGCCTATCCGTCAGCCACGCGTTGTGTTTCCTGTCAGTCAGTCTTTGAAGCAAAAAACAAACATTACCGGAGAACGGCATGAGTATTCGTATTGAAATTGGCGAACATTATGTCGTTACCAGTGACAGCTTTCAGTTTATTCTCCACGAGAAAAAGAGAGCTGAAAGCGGTAAAAACGCCGGTCAGGAATGGCTGTCGGTGGTTGGTTATTACCCGAAATTAAGCCAGCTCGTTTCCGGCCTGATGCATCACGATATTCTGACCGGAAGCGCAAAGTCTTTTGCTGATTTAAACGCGCAGGTTGAGCAACTCAGCAAGCGTTGTTCAGAGGCTTTTGGCTCATATGGCCGTTAAAGCCTCCGGGCGTTTTGTCCCTCCGTCAGCATTTGCTGCAGGCACCGGTAAGACGTTTACCGGTGCTTATGCATGGAACGCGCCACGCGAGGCTGTCGGGCGCGAAAGACCCCTTACACGTGACGAGATGCGTCAGGTGCAAGGTGTTTTATCCACGATTAACCGCCTGCCTTACTTTTTGCGCTCGCTGTTTACTTCACGCTATGACTACATCCGGCGCAATAAAAGCCCGGTGCACGGGTTTTATTTCCTCACATCCACTTTTCAGCGTCGTTTATGGCCGCGCATTGAGCGCGTGAATCAGCGCCATGAAATGAACACCGACGCGTCGTTGCTGTTTCTGACAGAGCGTGACCACTATGCGCGTCTGCCGGGGATGAATGACAAGGAGCTGAAAAAGTTTGCCGCCCGTATCTCATCGCAGCTTTTCATGATGTATGAGGAACTCTGCGATGCCTGGGTGGATGCGCATGGCGAAAAAGAATCGCTGTTTACGGATGAGGCGCAGGCGCATCTGTATGGTCATGTTGCTGGCGCTGCACGTGCTTTCAATATTTCCCCGCTTTACTGGAAAAAATACCGTAAAGGACAGATGACCACGAGGCAGGCATATTCTGCCATTGCCCGTCTGTTTAACGATGAGTGGTGGACTCATCAGCTTAAAGGCCAGCGTATGCGCTGGCATGAGGCGTTATTGATAGCTGTCGGGGAGGTCAATAAAGACCGTTCTCCTTATGCCAGTAAACATGCCATTCGTGATGTGCGTGCGCGCCGTCAGGCAAATCTGGAGTTTCTTAAATCGTGTGACCTTGAAAACAGGGAAACCGGCGAACGCATCGACCTTATCAGTAAGGTGATGGGCAGTATTTCTAATCCTGAAATTCGCCGGATGGAGCTGATGAACACCATTGCCGGTATTGAGCGTTACGCCGCCGCAGAGGGTGATGTGGGGATGTTTATCACGCTGACCGCGCCGTCAAAGTATCACCCGACACGTCAGGTCGGAAAAGGCGAAAGTAAAACCGTCCAGCTTAATCACGGCTGGAATGATGAGGCATTTAATCCGAAGGATGCGCAGCGTTATCTCTGCCGTATCTGGAGCCTGATGCGCACGGCATTCAAGGATAATGATTTACAGGTCTACGGTTTGCGAGTCGTCGAGCCACACCACGACGGAACGCCGCACTGGCATATGATGCTTTTTTGTAATCCACGCCAGCGTAACCAGATTATCGAAATCATGCGTCGCTACGCGCTCAAAGAGGATGGCGACGAAAGAGGAGCTGCGCGAAACCGTTTTCAGGCAAAACACCTTAACCGGGGAGGTGCTGCGGGATATATCGCGAAATACATTTCAAAAAACATCGACGGCTATGCACTGGATGGTCAGCTCGATAACGATACCGGCAGGCCGCTGAAAGACACCGCCGCGGCTGTTACCGCATGGGCGTCAACGTGGCGCATCCCGCAATTTAAAACGGTTGGCCTGCCGACAATGGGGGCTTACCGTGAACTACGCAAATTGCCTCGTGGCGTCAGTATTGCTGATGAGTTTGACGAACGCGTCGAGGCTGCACGCGCTGCCGCAGACAGTGGTGATTTTGCGTTGTATATCAGCGCGCAGGGTGGGGCAAATGTTCCGCGCGATTGTCAGACTGTCAGGGTTGCCCGTAGTCCGTCGGATGAAGTTAACGAGTACGAGGAAGAAGTCGAGAGAGTGGTCGGCATTTACGCGCCGCATCTCGGCGCGCGTCATATTCATATCACCAGAACGACGGACTGGCGCATTGTTCCGAAAGTGCCGGTCGTTGAGCCTTTGACTTTAAAAAGCGGCATCGCCGCGCCTCGGAGTCCTGTCAATAACTGTGGAAAGCTCTCCGGTGGTGATACTTCGTTACCGGCTCCCACACCTTCTGAGCACGCCGCAGCAGTGCTAAATCTGGTTGATGACGGTGTTATCGAATGGAATGACCCGGAGGTCGTGAGGACGCTCAGGGGGGCATTAAAACACGGCCTGAAAACACCAAATCGTCAGCAAAGAAACGGAAGCCCGTTAAAACCACATGAAATAGCACCGTCGGCCAGACTGACCCGGTCGGAACGATTGCAAATTACCCGTATCCGCGTTGACCTTGCTCAGAACGGTATCAGGCCGCAGCGATGGGAGCTTGAGGCGCTGGCGCGTGGCGCGACTGTAAATTATGACGGGAAAAAATTCGCTTATCCGGTCGCTGATGGATGGCCAGGGTTCACAACTGTAATAGATTGAAATAGTGTGAATATCTAAGAGATAAAACTATATAAGGTGTGTATTAATACTGTGCTGGAGGAAAAGGTGAAAACCAGATGGCATGGCTACAATAATAAAACGATAAGCCTCATTTTTAATGAGGCCGTTTTTATTACATCAAAAGAATTGAATTGTATTGTTAACTTAAAGGGCAAACCTTTCTATGGTTCGATACACCTTGTCAAAAATTTGCTCTGAAAGTGAAATGGACCCATTTGTGTTAATTTCTAATGACTCATAACCGGTCACATCCTTAACATTAAGTTTAACTTTATCAATTGTAAAATTTGCATTTTTGAAAATGTTTCTTATTTCCATAAGTGCGTCACTTGATGACTCAAGTTCCAGTATGCCGGATGTGTGCTTGCTAAACGTTAAGTCTTTTAATTTTGCTTTGTGCACTTGTATTTTTTCAAAGTGCGGGGTCAGGAAATAAATGAAGTCCTCAATTTTGATGTTGAGATTTGACACATTAAAATCAGAATGTGTTGATTTAATTATGTTTGATATGAAGTTTTTAATGCTTCTGGGAGGCGACTCAATGATTAAGATGAAGTTTTTACCTTTTGTTGTGTAAAGCCAAAAGTTAAATTGAATATATTTTAGCTGTGTATATTGAGTCTCGTTTCCATATGGATCAACGATTATCTCGTTGACCTCTACTTTCTCGATGTATCGAGATGATATTGCATTTTCTTCATATGAGTTGATACTAAATCCCCAGCCTTTATCACTATCAAAAGGAGTGTTAATGATAGACTGATATAAACTATCAAGTCCAGCAGGGAAGTTGGCAGTAAACCATTTTGTTTTCATAACAACTCCTTTTATTTATCAGTAACAACCTCAATTGTGTTTGAGGCGATAATACTGTTTGAAATTTCGCGAGCGGTTTTTTCAAGTGCTAATAATAGCAGTTTTTCCTTCTCTTTATCTACATTTTGACGATTTGCATATTCGTTTATATTTTTGTACTTATAAACACCGCGAACGATATACGAGAATAACTTGCAATTATCTGGGTCGACAAATTGAGCCTCGAATTCATATTTGTCCGAGTCTTTATAAGTGTCAACAACAGAACTCCAAATGATTTTGGTAATATAAAATCCTTTTCCTAACAACTCTTTAAACTCGAGAGAGTCAAGAACGCTGCGCCCTTTTAGTGAAGCTTTGGAGATATGATATCCTGTGTCAATAATTGTATCGTCATCATCAGAATCATCTTCATTTTCGTTAGACTTATTTGACTCAAGAATTGGATGCGTAACGTATACATCCGATACGTCAATGCATTTGTAGTTAGGTATGCTTGAGATTAGTTGCTCAAAAAACTTGCTTCTTTCCGCTGGTGATTTAACAGTTTCGAGCGAAATTTCATCAAGACTGGCTGGATCCTCATTGTTGTCTTCTTTGATCTTCTCCACGAGGCGCTCGTTGAATTCCCTTGCTTTAGCATTTTGAGGGAAACGGGTGATAAATTCACCGCTTTCATTCATTTCAACTTGTATTTTGGCTTCACGTGATGAGGATTGGCGAAACTCGCTCATTTTGAAATCTAGTTTCACATATTTTATTGATACTTCAAAACCATTCTCGGTGTAATTTATATTAGTTATATCGCCTTCTTTTTGAAGATCTTCACAAATAGATTTAATAGTATTTTCCATACTATTTTTATCTATATTTGTATTAATAATGTTAATTGATACTTTTTCTCTCCGCCCAACAGAGCCGAGTATGTTTGAAAGAAATTCAAAATCAGAATAGCCATGATAGTATCTGGAAAAATCCAAAGCCAATGTTTTTCGTTTAGTCTCTTTGGATATAATCATTCCTCTTTTAAAAAAGAGACTTTTCATATCTTCATGAGTGACTTTAGTTTGATTCAATGCGTCAAACATTGCCTTATCATTTACACTATATAATCCAATTTTCATGCCTGTCGCTCCCAACCAATCTCTACCGAACTAAAACGAGGCTTTGTAAATTCTACCTGTTGAAAATCAATAGCATCTATTATCGTTTTTTTATGTTCATCGAACCCCCATTCTTGACAATAACTATCCTTCGCACTCATAAAAATACTGCGAACATCTTTATGTATGTTAGGGTTAACTATTCTAATTCTTATGTTTTCATTGCCATCCAGTAATTGATATTTAGATAGCGTGTCTAGAATGTAAATAAACTCTAGCTCGTTTTTTCCTTCGCCATTGTAATAAATAATGTAACCATGTTTAAATGTGGTTTCCCATTGTGATGTTTCTTCATTGCAATGTCTGACGTCATTATGTTTTATAATAAGGAATGGGCCTGTCAATAATTCTACAGTTGCTGGAAGTTCTTCGGGCGAACCGCTTACTTTATGTAGTGAAAGGTCTGGGTAAAAGAATTGATATTTTTTACCGAGTGGAAACTCTCTTTTGTGGCTTAGTTGTGATAAATCGCAGATTATTGACTGCAAGTAGTTTATAGTTCTTGGTTCAATGATGTGTATTTTTTGACCGGCTCTTACCGGTATATTGTCAAGATTAATACCTCTTTTCTTCTTATCAGTTTCAGTATTGTGAGACTGATAGAATACATCATAAAAAGATTGGTCAAAGTCTCCGTCATGGTTGTATACAAAGAGCATGCCTCTGACTTCTGACGCACCACTTTTATAAGAATAACGCTCCTTCCATTCTTTACAACCTTGAGCACAGTCAATAGAATTAGCCAGCGATACTAAAGCATTGCGCATTTTAGTTGCTGTAATTGAGCCTTTAATATAGCTTTTTAAATCAGTATTTAAAAAAATAGTTCTATTCAAATAGGGATCTTTATAAGAAAATACAACATCAGTTGGATGTGTTCCGGCTAGTGTTTTATGTTGATCTTTTTTCATGCATTGAAAGTTTTCATTGGTTGGACCAACGAGTTCCCACTTAAACCATTTGAATAGGTCTGAAGATATTTTTTCTGCCATTGCTGAAATATTTTGAGTTTCACCTGACATGATAATTACCTATATATATTTTGTATAAATCCCTATGAGCCATAACTCTTATGAACCACATGTAACAACGTGGGGCATATTATGGCTAATCGATCTGTACCATAATTTCATCATTCTTGCATCATCTTGAATGAATTCGCATGCTTACGCCATATCCATATCAAAACATCAATGTCAACAATGGCGCGGATTCGGCTAAATCATGCAACTGCATTAAAACCGCCCCATGAAGCGGGCGGGCGAGGCGGGGGAAGCACTGCGCGCTGGCGGTGGTGCTGATTTTATTTTTTCAGCGTCTGAGCGCGTCGTGATGGCGTTTAGATTGTTCGCCGGGGCGTTGGTGTGTCTGTGGGATGTTTTGTGCGGTGGTGAGCGTGTGAGGGCGTGATGGCGGGTTGTAAAAAAGCCGCCCGCAGGCGGCGATGTTCAGCCGTTGTCAGTGTCCAGTGAGTAGTTTTTAAAGCGGATGACCTCCTGACCGAGCCAGCCGTTTATCTCGCGGATCCTGTCCTGTAGCGGGATAAGCTCATTGCGGACAAAGACCTTTGCCACTTTCTCAATATCACCCAGCGACCCGACGTTCTCCGGCTTGCCGCCCATCAACTGAAAGGGGATGCGGTGCGCGTCCAGCAGGTCAGCGGCGCTGGCTTTTTTGATATTAAAAAAATCGTCCTTCGTTGCGACTTCACTGAGCGGGATAATTTTAATGCCGTCGGCTTTCCCCTGTGGGGCATAGAGAAACAGGTTTTTAAAGTTATTGCGGCCTTTTGACTTCACCATGTTTTCGCGAAGCATTTCGATATCGTTGCGATCCTGCACGGCATCGGTGACGTACATGATGTATCCGGCATGAGCGCCGTTTTCGTAATACTTGCGGCGAAACAGCGTGGCCGACTCATTCAGCCAGGCAGAATTAAGGGCGCTGAGATATTCCGGCAGGCCGTACAGCTCCTGATTAATATCCGGCTCCAGCAGGTGAAACACGGAGCCGGGCGTGAAAGGTGTCGGCTCGTTGAAGGACGGCACCCACCAGTAAACATCCTCTTCCACACCACGGCGGGTATATTTTGCCGGTGAGGTTTCCAGTCTGATGACCTTACCGGTGGTGCTGTAACGCTTTTCCAGAAACGCATTACCGAACACCAGAAAATCCAGCACAAAGCGGCTGAAATCCTGCTGAGAAAGCCACGGATGCGGGATAAATGTCGAGGCCAGAATATTACGTTTGACGTAAATCGGTGAGCTGTGATGCACGGCAGCACGCAGGCTTTTTGCCAGACCGGTAAAGCTGACCGGTGGCTCATACCATCTGCCGTTACTGATGCATTCGACGTAATCCAGAATGTCACGGCGGTCGAGTACCGGCACCGGCTCACCAAAGGTGAATGCCTCCATTTTCGGGGCGCTGGCGGTCATTTTTTTTGCCGCAGGTTGCGGTGTTTTCCCTTTTTTCTTGCTCATCAGTAAAACTCCAGAATGGTGGATGTCAGCGGGGTGCTGATACCGGCGGTGAGTGGCTCATTTAACAGGGCGTGCATGGTCGCCCAGGCGAGGTCGGCGTGGCTGGCTTCCTCGCTGCGGCTGGCCTCATAGGTGGCGCTGCGTCCGCTGCTGGTCATGGTCTTGCGGATAGCCATAAACGAGCTGGTGATGTCGGTGGCGCTGACGTCATATTCCAGACAGCCACGACGGATAACGTCTTTTGCCTTGAGCACCATTGCGGTTTTCATTTCCGGTGTGTAGCGGATATCGCGCGCGGCGGGATAGAACGAGCGCACGAGCTGGAACACGCCGACACCGAGGCCGGTGGCATCAATACCGATGTATTCGACGTTGTATTTTCCGGTGAGTTTGCGGATGGATTCAGCCTGAGTGGCAAAGTCCATGCCTTTCCACTGGTGACGCTCAAGTATTCTGAATTTGCCACCGGCCACCACCGGCGGTGCCAGCACCACGCATCCGGCGCTGTCGCCACGGTGTGACGGGTCGTAACCAATCCATACCGGACGTGAGCCGAACGGATTGGCGGCAAACGGCGCATAGTCTTCCCATTCTTCCAGCGTGTCGACCATGCAGCGTTGCAGCTCCTCGAACGGGAACACCGACGCCTTGTCGTCAACAAATTCACACATGAACAGGTTTTTAAAATCGTCGGCGCTGTTTTCACGTTTGAGCTGCTCAATGTCGAACAGCGTGCAGCCGCCTTTCAGGGCGTCCTCAATGGTGACAATCTGCCGCCACTGGCCGTCCGCACAGAGAAGCCCACCGGCAAGGGCGTTATGACTGACGTCGATTTCCACGCGTTCGGCGGCGCTGGCGCGTCCCCGGTTAAACAGTTCACCCGACCAGAACGGGTAGGCGTCGTGCGCCAGCGTGGACGGGGTGGAGAAATAGGTCGAGCGCAGGTGGCTCTGTGAGGCCATACCTGATGCCACCTTACGCAGTACCTGAAAATTCGGGATCCAGAAAATCTCGTCGACGTACAGGTCGCCGTTATGGCTCTGTGCGGTGTTGGAGTTGGTGCCGAGAAAAATCAGTTTTGCGCCGTTATTGCCCAGGACAATCGGGTCACCGGTCAGGTCAACGTCAACCAGACGGGCAAAGGCGATGATGTATTCGCGGAACACATACGCCTGCGTTTTACTGGCCGACAGAAAAATCTGGTTATGGCCGGTTTTCAGGGCGCGCAGCAGCGCCTCGCGGGAAAAATAAAACGTCGCGCCAATCTGGCGGGATTTCAGGATATCGCGGATGCGGTGCTCAAGCCCGGCGCGATACCAGTGCAACTGATAGTCGAAAGACTGCTCAAAGAAAATCTGCTCCAGCTTTTCGATGGCCTCGTCACTGAAAAAATTTTTTTTCGGTTTGCGCCGCCCGCCTTTGTTGCGGTTAGCGACGTTCGGATTAAGGTCTGCCTCGTTGCCGGTCTGGCTGTAACGATTTACCCGTGCCAGTCGTTCAATCTGGCGTCCCAGCAGGTCAATTTCCTTGAAGTCACCGCCGGTTTTCTGCGGTTTGATGATGAGCTGGGTCAGCCGCGCTTCCAGGCTCATTTCGACACGGCTGATGGGGGCAACACTGTCCCAGCCGTCGCGCTGTTTCCAGCTCTGCACCGTCGGGCGTTTCATCTGCAACATGGCGGCAATCTGCGGCACGGAAAATCCCTGCCAGTACAGCAGCGCCGCCTGACGACGCGGGTCGTGTAAAAGAGTGGTGTCTGTGGTGATGGTCATGAATACCTCGCCGTGATGAATACACGGCAAGGCTACTGAGTCGCGCCCCGCGATTCGCTAAGGTGCTGTTGTGTCAGTGATAAGCCATCCGGGACTGATGGCGGAGGATGCGCATCGTCGGGAAACTGATGCCGACATGTGACTCCTCTAATCACTATTCAGGACTCCTGACAATGGCAAAAAAAGTCTCAAAATTCTTTCGTATCGGCGTTGAGGGTGACACCTGTGACGGGCGTGTCATCAGTGCGCAGGATATTCAGGAAATGGCTGAAACCTTTGACCCGCGTGTCTACGGTTGCCGCATTAACCTGGAACATCTGCGCGGCATCCTGCCTGACGGTATTTTTAAACGTTATGGCGATGTGGTCGAACTGAAGGCCGAAAAGATTGATGACGATTCGGCGCTGAAAGGCAAATGGGCGCTGTTTGCGAAAATCACCCCGACCGATGACCTTATCGCGATGAACAAGGCCGCGCAGAAGGTCTATACCTCAATGGAAATTCAGCCGAACTTTGCCAACACCGGCAAATGTTATCTGGTGGGGCTGGCCGTCACCGATGACCCGGCAAGCCTCGGCACGGAATACCTGGAATTCTGCCGCACGGCAAAACACAACCCTCTGAACCGCTTCAAATTAAGCCCTGAAAACCTGATTTCAGTGGCAACGCCCGTTGAGCTGGAATTTGAAGACCTGCCTGAAACCGTGTTCACCGCCCTGACCGAAAAGGTGAAATCCATTTTTGGCCGCAAACAGGCCAGCGATGACGCCCGTCTGAATGACGTGCATGAAGCGGTGACCGCTGTTGCTGAACATGTGCAGGAAAAACTGAGCGCCACTGAGCAGCGCCTCGCTGAGATGGAAACCGCCTTTTCCGCACTTAAGCAGGAGGTGACTGACAGGGCGGATGAAACCAGCCAGGCATTCACCCGCCTGAAAAACAGTCTCGACCACACCGAAAGTCTGACCCAGCAGCGCCGCAGCAAGGCCACCGGTGGTGGCGGTGACGCCCTGATGACGAACTGCTGACCGGCGTCAGTCAGTCCGGAAAAACCTTCACGATTAACCCTTAATTTCAGGAAAAACTATGCGCCAGGAAACCCGCTTTAAATTTAATGCTTACCTGTCCCGTGTTGCCGAACTGAACGGCATCGACGCCGGTGATGTGTCGAAAAAATTCACCGTTGAACCGTCGGTCACCCAGACCCTGATGAACACCATGCAGGAGTCCTCTGACTTTCTGACCCGCATCAACATTGTGCCGGTCAGCGAAATGAAAGGGGAAAAAATTGGCATCGGTGTCACCGGCTCCATCGCCAGCACCACCGACACCGCCGGTGGCACCGAGCGTCAGCCGAAGGACTTCTCGAAGCTGGCGTCCAGTAAGTACGAATGCGACCAGATTAACTTCGATTTTTATATCCGCTACAAAACGCTTGACCTGTGGGCGCGTTATCAGGATTTCCAGCTCCGTGTCCGTAACGCCATTATCAAACGCCAGTCCCTTGATTTCATCATGGCCGGTTTTAACGGCGTGAAGCGTGCCGAAACCTCTGACCGCAGCAGCAATCCGATGCTGCAGGATGTGGCAGTCGGCTGGCTGCAGAAATACCGCAATGAAGCCCCGGCGCGCGTGATGAGCAAGGTTACTGACGAGGAAGGTCACACGACCTCTGAGGTCATCCGCGTAGGTAAGGGCGGTGATTATGCCAGCCTCGATGCACTGGTGATGGATGCGACCAACAACCTGATTGAACCGTGGTATCAGGAAGACCCTGACCTTGTGGTGATTGTGGGTCGTCAGCTACTGGCGGACAAGTATTTCCCCATCGTTAACAAGGAGCAGGACAACAGCGAAATGCTGGCCGCTGACGTCATCATCAGCCAGAAACGCATCGGTAACCTGCCGGCGGTACGCGTCCCGTACTTCCCGGCGGATGCGATGCTCATCACGAAGCTGGAAAACCTGTCCATCTACTACATGGATGACAGCCATCGCCGCGTGATTGTGGAAAACCCGAAACTCGACCGCGTGGAGAACTACGAGTCAATGAACATTGATTACGTGGTGGAAGACTACGCCGCCGGTTGTCTGGTGGAAAAAATTAAGGTCGGTGATTTCTCCACACCGGCTAAGGCGACCGCAGAGCCGGGAGCGTAAACGATGACGAGTCCCGCACAGCGCCACATGATGCGGGTCTCGGCAGCGATGACCGCGCAGCGGGACGCCGCCCCGCTGCGACATGCAACTGTCTATGAGCAGATGCTGGTTAAGCTCGCCGCAGACCAGCGCACACTGAAAGCGATTTATTCAAAAGAGCTGAAGGCCGCGAAAAAGCGCGAACTGCTGCCGTTCTGGTTGCCGTGGGTGAACGGCGTGCTGGAGCAGGGCAAAGGCGCACAGGATGACATTCTGATGACGGTGATGCTGTGGCGTCTGGATACCGGCGATATTGCCGGTGCGCTGGAGATTGCCCGTTATGCCCTGAGGTACGGTCTGACCATGCCGGGTAAACACCGCCGTACCCCGCCGTACATGTTCACCGAGGAGGTCGCGCTCGCGGCCATGCGCGCCCACGCTGCCGGTGAGTCTGTGGATACCCGCCTGCTGACGGACACCCTTGAACTGACCGCCACGGCTGACATGCCTGATGAAGTGCGCGCAAAGCTGCACAAAATCACCGGTCTGTTTCTGCGTGACGCTGGTGATGCCGCCGGTGCGCTGGCGCACCTGCAACGTGCGACACAGCTCGACTGTCAGGCAGGCGTCAAAAAAGAGATTGAACGACTGGAGCGGGAGCTGAAACCGAAGCCGGAGCCGCAGCCAAAAGCGGCCACCCGCGCCCCGCGTAAGACCCGGAGCGTGACACCGGCAAAACGTGGACGCCCGAAAAAGAAAGCCAGTTAACAACCGAATGCGCCCCGCACCAGGGCGGCACGCCGGTCAGTGAGGGTGAATCATCTGACACTGCACCGGCGTCCACCGCCCGACTTTTCAGAGGTAGTCATGATGACGCTGATTATTCCGCGAAAGGAGGCTCCTGTATCCGGTGAGGGTACGGTGGTCATCCCGCAACCGGCAGGCGACGAGCCGGTGATTAAAAACACGTTCTTTTTTCCCGATATCGACCCGAAGCGCGTCCGGGAACGTATGCGCCTTGAGCAGACCGTCGCCCCCGCCCGTCTGCGTGAGGCCATCAAGTCAGGCATGGCGGAAACAAATGCGGAGCTGTACGAGTACCGCGAACAGAAAATTGCCGCCGGTTTTACGCGTCTGGCGGACGTCCCGGCGGACGATATCGACGGTGAAAGCATCAAAGTTTTTTACTACGAGCGCGCCGTGTGTGCGATGGCGACCGCGTCGCTTTATGAGCGTTATCGCGGCGTGGATGCCAGTGCGAAAGGCGACAAGAAGGCCGACAGCATTGACAGCACCATTGATGAGCTGTGGCGGGATATGCGCTGGGCGGTGGCGCGTATCCAGGACAAGCCGCGCTGCATCGTGAGTCAAATCTGATGAAAACCTTTGCGCTACAGGGCGACACGCTCGACGCCATCTGTGTCCGGTATTACGGGCGCACTGAGGGCGTGGTTGAGACCGTGCTCGCCGCAAATCCGGGACTGGCTGAACTGGGGGCGGTGCTGCCGCACGGCACCGCCGTCGAACTGCCCGACGTTCAGACCGCGCCCGTGGCTGAAACTGTCAATCTGTGGGAGTAACGCATGACAGCAGAAGAAAAAAGCGTCCTGTCGCTTTTCATGATTGGGGTGCTGATTGTTGTCGGCAAGGTGCTTGCCGGTGGTGAACCCATCACCCCGCGTCTGTTTATCGGGCGCATGTTGCTCGGTGGTTTTGTCTCGATGGTTGCTGGTGTTGTTCTGGTGCAGTTTCCTGACCTGTCACTGCCTGCGGTGTGCGGCATCGGCTCCATGCTGGGTATCGCCGGTTATCAGGTGATTGAGATTGCCATTCAGCGCCGTTTTAAGGGCAGGGGGAAACAGTAATGCCGGTAATTAACACGCATCAGAATATCGCCGCCTTTCTCGACATGCTGGCCGTGTCCGAAGGAACGGCGAATCACCCGCTGACGAAACACCGGGGCTATGACGTGATAGTCACCGGACTGGACGGGAAGCCGGAAATCTTCACCGACTACAGTGACCACCCGTTCGCACATGGCCGACCGGCGAAGGTGTTTAACCGTCGCGGTGAAAAATCCACGGCCTCCGGTCGCTATCAGCAGCTTTACCTGTTCTGGCCGCACTACCGCAAACAGCTTGCCCTGCCGGATTTCAGTCCGTTGTCACAGGACAGGCTCGCCATTCAGTTGATCCGCGAACGCGGTGCGCTGGATGACATCCGGGCGGGACGCATTGAGCGCGCCATTTCACGCTGTCGCAATATCTGGGCGTCCCTGCCGGGAGCCGGTTACGGTCAGCGTGAGCATTCACTGGAAAAACTGGTCACCGTCTGGCGTACCGCTGGCGGCGTACCGGCTTAAATGGAGTAAACACCATGAAGAAATTATCCCTTTCACTGATGCTGAACGTGTCGCTGGCGCTGATGCTGGCACTGTCCCTGATTTACCCGCAGAGCGTGGCCGTCAATTTTGTCGCCGCCTGGGCGATTCTGGAGACGGTTATCTGTGTGGTTGCCGGTGGTGTCGGGGTGTATGCCACTGAGTATGTGCTGGAACGCTACGGGCGGGAGCTGCCGCCGGAATCGCTGGCCGTGAAGATTGTCACGTCGCTGTTTTTGCAGCCGGTGCCGTGGCGCAGACGGGTGGCGGCTCTGGTGGTGATGGTGGTGACGTTTATCTCGCTGGTCGCTGCCGGGTGGATTTTTACCGCGCTGATTTACCTCGTGGCGTCGCTGTTCTTCCGGCTGATACGTACGGCCTGCCGTCAGCGTTTTGAGGGGCGGGAACCATGTCAAGGCTGATGATTGTGCTGGTTGTGTTGTTATCGCTGGCGGTGGCGGGGCTGTTTCTGGCGAAGCATGAAAACGCCAGACTGCGCGCCTCGCTGGACAGGGCGAACAACGTCGCCAGCGGGCAGCAGACGACCATCACCATGCTGAAAAATCAGCTTCATGTTGCCCTCACCAGGGCAAACAAAAACGAGCTGGCGCAGGTGGCACTGCGTCAGGAGCTGGAAAACGCCGCGAAGCGTGAAGCACAGCGCGAGAAAACCATCACGAGGTTACTCAATGAAAACGAAGATTTTCGCCGCTGGTACGGTGCTGGCCTGCCTGATGCTGTGCGCCGGTTGCACCAGCGCCCCGCCTGCACCGACGCCAGTGATTGTCCACAACGCCTGCCCGAAAGTGAGTCTTTGCCCGATGCCGGGCAGTGACCCGGAGACGAACGGCGATTTAAGTGCCGATATCCGGCAGCTTGAGAACGTGCTGGCACGCTGTGCCAGCCAGGTAAAAATGATTAAACACTGTCAGGACGAAAACGATGCTCAAACCCGACAGCCTGCGCAGGGCGCTGACTGATGCCGTCACGGTGCTGAAAACCAGTCCAGAGATGCTTCGGATATTCGTGGATAACGGGAGTATTGCCTCCACGCTGGCGGCGTCGTTGTCATTCGAAAAGCGTTACACGCTCAATGTCATTGTGACCGACTTTACCGGTGATTTTGACCTGCTCATCGTGCCGGTGCTGGCGTGGCTGCGGGAAAATCAGCCCGACATCATGACCACCGACGCAGGCCAGAAAAAGGGCTTCACGTTTTATGCAGACATCAACAATGACAGCAGCTTTGATATCAGCATCAGCCTGATGCTGACCGAGCGCACGCTGGTCAGTGAGGTGGACGGCGCACTGCATGTGAAGAATATTCCGGAACCCCCGCCGCCAGAGCCGGTCACCCGCCCGATGGAGCTGTATATCAATGGCGAACTGGTGAGCAAGTGGGATGAATGAGTTTAAGCGTTTTGAAGACCGGCTGACCGGACTTATTGAATCGCTGTCACCGTCAGGGCGTCGGCGACTGAGCGCCGAACTGGCGAAACGTCTGCGGCAGAGTCAGCAGCGCCGGGTGATGGCACAGAAAGCCCCGGACGGCACACCCTACGCACCACGCCAGCAGCAGAGCGCCAGAAAAAAGACCGGTCGCGTTAAGCGAAAAATGTTTGCGAAACTTATCACCAGTCGTTTTTTGCATATCCGCGCCAGCCCGGAACAGGCATCAATGGAGTTTTACGGCGGAAAGTCACCGAAAATCGCCAGTGTGCATCAGTTCGGTCTGTCGGAAGAAAACCGGAAAGACGGTAAGAAAATTGATTATCCGGCGCGTCCCCTGCTCGGCTTTACCGGTGAGGATGTGCAGATGATTGAAGAGATTATTCTGGCGCACCTCGACCGTTAGTTGTGCCATTCCCGACACCTCATCGTCACATTGCCGCCGGTATGACCCGGCGGCATCCTTCCCGTTATGAACAATCTCGCAAATATTCAGGAACTCGCGCGCGTACTGCGCAACATGATTCGCACCGGCCTTGTCGTCGAAACCGACCTTAACGCCGGTCGCTGCCGTGTGCAGACCGGCGGCATGTGCACTGACTGGCTTCAGTGGCTGACCCATCGTGCCGGTCGTTCGCGCACATGGTGGGCACCTTCCGTGGGGGAGCAGGTGCTGATTCTGGCCGTGGGCGGTGAACTCGACACGGCGTTCGTTCTGCCGGGGATTTATTCCGGCGATAACCCCGCGCCGTCTGCGTCGGCGGATGCCCTGCATATCCGTTTCCCTGACGGGGCGGTGATTGAGTATGAACCCGAAACCAGTGCGCTTACGGTAAGCGGAATTAAAACGGCCAGCGTGACGGCTTCTGATTCTGTTACTGCCACGGTGCCGGTGGTCACGGTGAAAGCATCAACCCGCGTCACTCTGGACACGCCGGAGGTGGTCTGCACAAACAAGCTGACTACCGGCACGCTGGAAGTGCAGAAGGGCGGGACGATGCGCGGCAACATTGAACACACCGGCGGTGAACTCTCATCAAACGGTAAGGTACTGCATACCCATAAACACCCCGGCGACAGCGGCGGCACAACCGGGAGTCCTCTATGACAGCACGTTATCTCGGAATGAATCGCAGTGATGGCCTGACTGTCACTGACCTTGAGCATATCAGCCAGAGTATCGGCGATATCCTGCGCACACCGGTCGGCTCACGGGTGATGCGTCGTGATTACGGCTCGTTGCTGGCGTCAATGATTGACCAGCCGCAGACTCCGGCGCTTGAGTTGCAGATTAAGGTCGCCTGTTACATGGCAGTGCTGAAATGGGAACCCCGCGTCACCCTGTCATCCGTCACCACGGCGCGCAGTTTTGAGGGGCGAATGACGGTCACGTTAACCGGTCAGCACAACGACACCGGCCAGCCACTTTCGTTAACCATCCCTGTGAGTTGAAACCATGCCGATTATCGACCTGAACCAGCTACCCGCACCGGATGTGGTCGAGGAGCTGGACTTTGAAACCATTCTTGCCGAACGCAAGGCGACACTGATTTCCCTTTACCCGGAAGACCAGCAGGAGGCGGTCGCCCGTACCCTGACACTGGAATCTGAGCCTCTCGTCAAACTGCTGGAGGAAAATGCTTATCGTGAGCTTATCTGGCGTCAGCGTGTGAATGAGGCTGCACGGGCGGTGATGCTGGCCTGTGCTGCCGGTAATGACCTTGATGTGATTGGTGCCAATTACAACACCACGCGCCTGACTATCACCCCGGCAGATGATTCGACCATCCCGCCGACACCGGCAGTGATGGAATCTGACACAGATTATCGTCTGCGTATTCAGCAGGCGTTTGAAGGTTTAAGCGTCGCCGGGTCGGTGGGAGCCTATCAGTATCATGGTCGCAGTGCCGACGGGCGTGTCGCGGATATCTCTGTCACCAGTCCGTCTCCGGCCTGTGTCACCATCTCTGTGCTGTCACGTGAAAATAACGGTGTCGCTTCCGAAGACCTGCTGGCGGTGGTGCGTAACGCCCTTAATGGCGAGGACGTCAGACCGGTGGCCGACCGCGTGACCGTGCAGTCTGCCGCCATCGTTGAATACCAGATAAATGCCATGCTTTACCTTTACCCTGGTCCCGAAAGCGAACCCATCCGCGCTGCCGCCGTGAAAAAACTGGAAGCGTATATCACGGCACAGCACCGGCTGGGGCGCGACATCCGTCTGTCTGCCATTTATGCCGCTTTGCATGTGGAAGGCGTGCAGCGTGTCGAACTGGCTGCACCACTGGCCGACATCGTGCTCAACAGTACGCAGGCGTCTTTCTGTACCGAATACAGCGTCGTGACCGGAGGCTCGGATGAGTGATTCGCGCCTGCTGCCGACCGGCTCATCACCGCTTGAGGTCGCCGCCGCAAAAGCCTGTGCGGAAATTGAAAAAACGCCGGTCAGTATTCGTGAGCTGTGGAACCCGGATGCCTGTCCGGCAAATCTGCTGCCGTGGCTGGCGTGGGCGTTTTCGGTCGACAGGTGGGATGAAAAGTGGCCGGAAGCAACAAAACGCGCCGTTATCCGCGATGCGTATTTCATTCACTGCCATAAGGGCACTATAGGCGCAATCCGGCGTGTGGTGGAGCCGCTCGGCTATCTCATTAACGTAAAGGAATGGTGGGAGACAAACGACCCGCCCGGCACTTTCCGGCTTGATATCGGCGTACTGGAAAGCGGTATCACAGAGGAAATGTATCTGGAAATGGAACGGCTGATTGCCGATGCCAAACCCGCAAGTCGCCACCTTATCGGTCTGAACATTATCCAGGACATTCCCGGCTATCTGTATACAGGCGGTGTGGTCTGTGATGGTGATGTTATTACTGTTTATCCCGGATAAGTGAGAAACAATGAGCACGAAATTTAAAACCGTTATCACTACTGCCGGAGCCGCAAAGCTGGCAGCCGCCACTGTCCCCGGCGGGAAAAAAGTAAACCTGTCTGCAATGGCCGTGGGTGACGGTAATGGCAAATTACCGGTGCCGGATGCCGGTCAGACGAAACTGGTACATGAGGTCTGGCGTCACGCTCTGAATAAAGTCAGTGTGGATAATAAGAATAAAAACTATATTGTGGCTGAACTGGTTGTACCGCCCGAAGTGGGCGGCTTCTGGATGCGTGAGCTTGGTCTGTATGACGATGCCGGAACACTGATTGCGGTATCCAACATGGCAGAAAGCTATAAGCCAGAACTGGCTGAAGGCTCCGGACGTGCGCAGACCTGCCGCATGGTTATTATTCTCAGCAATGTGGCGTCCGTTGAGCTGAGTATTGATGCCAGCACAGTGATGGCGACGCAGGATTATGTCGATGACAAAATCGCAGAGCATGAGCAGTCCCGCCGCCATCCTGACGCCACGCTGACAGAAAAAGGTTTTACTCAGTTAAGCAGTGCAACAAACAGCACCAGTGAAAAGCTGGCGGCAACGCCAAAGGCAGTAAAAGCAGCCTATGACAATGCTGAGAAACGTCTGCAGAAAGACCAGAACGGTGACGATATTCCAGATAAGGGCGCTTTTCTGGACAATATTGGCGTTACCAGCCTGACGTTTATGAAACACAATGGAATGATTCCAACCACTGACAATCTTGACTCCTATGGCCCAGAAGAAAAATATCTTGGAACGTGGTCATATCCGTCACAATCCACTGCAAAACCAGAGTCTGGTTACCCTGAAGATAAAGGCAATGGGGTTCTGGAAGTATTCAATGCTGGTCGCTTTCACTGCACACAACGCTACACCACCCGAACCGGTAATATTTACATTCGGATGCTTGATGCAGAATGGAACCCAGCCAGTCCAACATGGAGTGCATGGAGAGTTATTACAAGCGGGACTCGACCATTAAGCACGTCAATTGACCTGAATTCTTTAGGTGGTGCGGAACACCTGGGAATATGGCGCAATAGCAGTACATCAATAGCCTCATTTGACCGTCATTTCCCGGAGGAAGGGAGTTTTGGGCAGGGTATTCTGGAAGTCTTTGAAGGCGGTCTGTATGGGAGGATGCAACGTTACACCACCCGTAGTGGGACTATGTACATTCGCGGACTGACTGCCTCATGGGATGCAGAAAATCCACAATGGGAGGACTGGATTGCTGTTGGGTATCAGTCCACGGGATGGACTTATTCAGGGGATCTTGATGACCTTTTAAAGCCTGGTATTTATAGCGTTACGAAACAGGCCACAAATGCACCTGTCACCGACTCTAAAGATCTTGCTGTTGGCTCAATAGTTGAAGTGAAAAAACGTTGTGATATTGAATCGTATATCCAGACATACACGACTGTTTCAGCAACGGATGCCTATAAAAACCGGACATTTCAGCGAACCCGCGCCAGCGGTGAAACTGACTGGGGGGAATGGGCGGAAGTATACAACTCAAAATCATTACTCACTAAATTAGGTGTCGGCGGTGTTACCGACAGGTTATCCAGTCTGGACTGGCAGACCTACGACTTTATACCGGGCAGCATGATAACTGTCAGGCTTTCAGATATGACCAATATTCCCGATGGGATGGAATGGGGCGTCATTGATACTAACCTGATAAATATCACTGTTGGCCCCAGTGAAGGCGGAGGTGTCGCCCGTTCAATGCATGTATGGCGCAGCACTTCAAACAAAACCAACTATCGTTTTTTTACAGTCCGCTTATATGGCAATCCTGGGGAGCGTAGCTTCAATATTCGTCGGCTACCAATCATTGACGAAGCCCAGACATGGGGCGCGAAACAGACATTCAGCGGTGGCCTTTCTGGTGAGCTGTCAGGCAATGCGGCTACAGCAACAAAGCTGAAAACGGCAAGGACAATTAACGGCGTAAAATTTGACGGCTCGGCAAATATTGAAGCGTTTCCGCCAGGTGTTCCGCTGCCGTGGCCATCAGATACACCACCTGCAGGCTATGCAATTATGCAGGGGCAGACGTTTGATAAGGCAGCATATCCTAAACTGGCTATTGCCTATCCTTCTGGTGTTATTCCAGATATGCGCGGCTGGACAATCAAGGGCAAACCCGCCAGTGGACGTGCTGTATTGTCACAGGAACAGGACGGGATTAAATCGCATACTCACAGCGCCAGTGCGTCAAATACGGATTTAGGGACGAAAACGACCAGTTCATTTGATTACGGCACGAAGACAGTCAGTACGTTTAATCATGGCACAAAATCAACGAACAATACGGGCAATCATACGCACACTGTCGGTGGTGTTTATGGCGGCGACTCTGTCGGTGGAAAACAGCGTGTACAGGCTTCAGGAAACAATCAGGTGTCCAGCACCACCGGAGCGCACGCCCATACGGTGGATATTGGTCAGCATAACCACACTGTAGGTATTGGTGCCCATGCACACACTGTGGCCTTGGGTGCGCACGGACACACCATCACGGTAAATGCTACGGGTAATACCGAAAACACCGTCAAAAACATCGCATTTAACTATATTGTGAGGCTTGCATAATGGCTTTCAGAATGAGTGCAGAAGCACAAACTATCCGCGTTTTCAATTTACTTGATGGAACCAATGAATTTATTGGTGAAAGTGACGCATATATTCCGCCGCATACAGGTCTGCCTGCAAACAGTACAGATATTGCACCGCCTGATATTCCTGCTGGTTATGCAGCCGTTTTCAATGCAGATGAAATGAAATGGGAACTGATGGAAGACCATCGCGGAAAGACCGTCTATGAAACGAAAACGGGAGCAGTCATTTATATTTCTGAACTTGGCGTATTACCTCCAGACGTGACAGCCATTTCCCCGGATGGGGATTATCAGAAATGGAACGGCAATGCGTGGGTGAATGATGAGAATGCAGAGCGTGATGCGCTTGTCAGAGCGGCTGACTCTCAGAAGAAAGAGCTGATTGCATATGCAGGTGAAATTATTGCCACTCTGCAGGATGCTGTCGATTTAGATATGGCTACCGAGGAAGAAAAGTTAAGCCTGACACACTGGAAAAAATACCGTGTGCTACTGAATCGCGTTCAGCCGGAAAATGCCCCGGATATTGAATGGCCGAAAATGCCGCAATAAATCGTATTAGAACTGGTGTGAGATTAGTCATCTATGGCACAGAGTAAAACCTAATCTGACAGTCCACTCTGTGCCAGCAGCAATTGCGTGGCCAAAGGAAACACTGCCAGCACAATCAGGTATTGATATGTCGATGTAGTCCTGAATGGCTGGCAACTCACCTAACCTAATGAGCTCCCGTTCAACCGGAACATAAGGTCAATTCTGTTGTATGATTTTTCCCTTTTTGAAAGAATAATAGCGATAAATGACGAATTTTTGGAACCCTGCTTGTTGCTGAAGATACGTTGTCACAATGGAAGAACGTGACTTACATCGAAGTGATGGGAGTATCCGTCAAGATCTAATACACGAAAATAGAAGTGAAAAGGTACGCTGCGAGGGCGCTCGCCTGTCCGCTCTGTCTGCGAAGAAATAATTTATTTTAGGCCACCTAAGCGGCTTGTTTAAGATTAGTACTCTTATCTAGAAAACTCGTAACTGACTTGAATGTATGGTAACATGATAATAACAAGTTTCGAACATCCGCCAATGCAATATACTTAGAACATATAAATTGAATCTGACATGGATAAAAATAAATTGGTTAAATTTTCACTAGTCGAAAACGCCTTGGATTCTATTGAGCTAGGTTTGGAGTATTTTTACGAAGCAAAAAAAGAATTCACGCCACGTAAATATAAACAATGCCTAATTAATATGTTTCATGGCTCGGAGTTAATCCTGAAAGAAATATTGAGTAGGATAAATATTATACTCATATTCGACAAAAACTCTTTATTTAAAATTTGCAAAGATCCTTTAAGTCCTACTGAGGATGAGTTGTATAAATTAAAATCAATAGATATTAATAGCTTATGTGATGAGGTTGTGAAGCATTATCCGGACGAGTTTAAAGGAAAGCTTAATATTGTCAAGGGCCTAGCTAGAGAAAGAAACAAGATACAGCATTTTGCAATCGAAATATCACCAGAGATATTATCAAGGTTACTCTCAAGTCTTTACATTGATGTTTTTAAGCCATCCTTTAAAATAATTTTATCTGAGCTTGATTATGTTAATCAATACAATTCGCTGATTGAAAGGCAGATTATAGGTGCTGAAAAGACATTTCTTAAAATACAAGGTGATACTGATAACTATTTAGCTCTTTGTCCAAAGTGCGAGAACCATTCTCACTTTATATTGTACAAAGGTACGGGTTACCCTGTTGAGACCTATTGTATTTGCTGTGATTATAAAAATACAGATATTGACATATCAGATTATCTGGTATGTCCTGAATGCGGATTCCCGTCATTGATATTTGATGAAAAAAATAATGCAGGAGTCTGCCTCAACGAGAAGTGTTACTATGGAATACAAGGTGGATTCGTAGAAATGGAACCATGTGAAAATTGTGATGGCTTTATTATTGAAGGTTCATGCCCAGAATGTGATACGGATTGAGATTACTCGACGATTGGTGCAACTGCATGCTTGCAAAACTCTATGGTGCTAACGGAGTCAATTACTGAATTGTTGTTACCCATTGACGGATAGATTTCGGTTGCTTAACTGTGAATGGAGTAGCATGACAGAGTTTTTTACCAGTCCGATTAGCTTCTATCAAATAGCAGTTCGGACAGGCGGGCTGATTGCCCGCCTTTTCTTTATCTGTTGTTTCATCCCCTGACCAGCCAGGTCAAATAGCGTCTCATGCTCTGCACAACAGAAAATAGTTGCACCCATTAACCACGGAGTTAAACGGATGAGTGACTATCATCACGGCGTGCAGGTGCTGGAGATTAACGACGGCACCCGCGTCATTTCCACCGTATCAACCGCCATTGTCGGCATGGTCTGCACAGCCAGCGATGCGGATGCGGAAACCTTCCCCCTCAATAAACCGGTGCTGATTACCAATGTGCAGAGCGCAATTGCAAAGGCTGGTAAAAAAGGCACGCTGGCGGCATCGTTGCAGGCCATCGCCGACCAGTCAAAACCGGTCACCGTTGTCGTGCGTGTGGAAGACGGCACCGGCGACGACGAGGAAACGAAACTCGCGCAGACCGTTTCCAATATCATCGGCACCACCGACGAAAACGGTCAGTACACCGGACTGAAAGCCCTGCTGGCGGCGGAGTCGGTAACCGGTGTTAAACCGCGTATTCTCGGTGTGCCGGGACTGGACACCAAAGAGGTGGCTGTTGCACTGGCATCAGTCTGTCAGAAGCTGCGCGCTTTCGGGTATATCAGCGCATGGGGCTGTAAAACTATTTCCGAGGTGAAAGCCTACCGCCAGAATTTCAGCCAGCGTGAGTTGATGGTCATCTGGCCGGATTTCCTCGCATGGGATACGGTCACCAGTACCACCGCCACCGCGTATGCCACCGCCCGTGCGCTGGGTCTGCGCGCTAAAATCGACCAGGAGCAGGGCTGGCATAAAACACTGTCCAACGTTGGGGTGAACGGTGTTACCGGCATCAGCGCATCTGTATTCTGGGATTTGCAGGAGTCCGGCACCGATGCTGACCTGCTTAACGAGTCAGGCGTCACAACACTGATTCGCCGTGACGGTTTCCGCTTCTGGGGTAACCGTACCTGCTCTGATGACCCGCTGTTCCTCTTTGAAAACTACACCCGCACCGCGCAGGTACTGGCCGACACGATGGCTGAGGCGCACATGTGGGCGGTGGACAAGCCCATCACCGCAACGCTGATTCGCGACATCGTTGACGGCATCAATGCCAAATTCCGAGAGCTGAAAACAAACGGCTATATCGTGGATGCGACCTGCTGGTTCAGTGAAGAATCCAACGATGCGGAAACCCTCAAGGCCGGAAAACTGTATATCGACTACGACTATACCCCGGTGCCTCCTCTTGAAAACCTGACCCTGCGCCAGCGTATTACTGATAAATACCTGGCAAATCTGGTCACCTCGGTTAACAGCAATTAAGGAGCCTGACCGATGGCAATGCCGCGCAAACTCAAATACATGAATGTCTTTCTGAACGGCTACAGCTATCAGGGCGTTGCAAATTCCGTCACGCTGCCAAAACTGACCCGTAAGCTCGAAAACTATCGCGGTGCGGGGATGAACGGCAGCGCACCGGTAGACCTCGGCCTTGATGATGATGCGCTGTCAATGGAGTGGTCGCTCGGGGGCTTCCCGGATTCGGTTATCTGGGAGCTTTACGCTGCAACCAGTGCTGATGCCGTACCGATTCGTTTTGCTGGTTCTTACCAGCGCGACGATACCGGTGAAACGGTGGCCGTCGAAGTGGTCATGCGTGGGCGTCAGAAAGAAGTCGACACCGGAGAGGGTAAACAGGGAGAGGATACCGAATCGAAACTCCCGGTGATTTGTACTTATTTCAAGCTGACGATGGACGGTAAGGAGCTGGTCGAAATCGACACCATCAACATGATTGAGAAGGTGAACGGCGTCGACCGGCTGGAGCAACACCGCCGCAATATCGGCCTGTGATTTTCATCCGGTCAGCCTGGCTGACCGGTTAACCCCGATTCAGAAGTGAGAAAACCATGAACAAAGAAAATGTGATTACCCTGGACAATCCGGTCAAGCGTGGTGAGCAGGTTATCGAACAGGTCACGCTGATGAAACCTAATGCCGGGACGCTGCGCGGTGTCAGTCTGGCTGCGGTCGCGAACTCCGAAGTCGATGCACTGATTAAGGTGCTGCCGCGCATGACGGCACCGATGCTGACCGAGCAGGAAGTCGCCGCGCTGGAACTGCCTGACCTTGTGGCGCTGGCCGGTAAGGTGGTCGGTTTTTTGTCGCCGAACTCGGTGCAGTAACGTTCCCGAAAAATCTCTCGGTCGATGACCTGATGGCGGATGTGGCAGTGATATTTCACTGGCCGCCATCAGAACTGTATCCCATGAGCCTGACCGAACTCATCACATGGCGCGAAAAGGCGCTCCGGCGAAGCGGAAACACGAATGAGTAACAATGTAAAATTACAGGTATTGCTCAGGGCTGTTGACCAGGCATCCCGCCCGTTTAAATCCATCCGCACAGCGAGTAAGTCGCTGTCGGGGGATATCCGGGAAACACAAAAATCACTGCGCGAGCTGAACGGTCACGCATCCCGTATTGAGGGATTTCGCAAGACCAGCGCACAGCTTGCCGTGACTGGTCATGCACTTGAAAAGGCACGGCAGGAAGCCGAAGCCCTTGCCACACAGTTTAAAAACACTGAACGTCCGACCCGTGCTCAGGCGAAAGTGCTGGAATCCGCAAAGCGTGCGGCGGAGGACTTACAGGCGAAATATAACCGCCTGACAGATTCCATTAAACGCCAGCAGCGGGAACTGGCCGCTGTGGGAATTAATACCCGCAATCTTGCACATGATGAGCAGGGACTGAAAAACCGTATCAGTGAAACCACCGCACAGCTTAACCGTCAGCGTGACGCGCTGGCGCGTGTCAGTGCACAACAGGCAAAACTTAACGCAGTAAAACAGCGTTATCAGGCCGGAAAGGAACTGGCCGGAAATATGGCCTCAGTGGGCGCTGCCGGTGTGGGGATTGCTGCTGCGGGAACGATGGCCGGAGTTAAGTTGCTGATGCCCGGTTATGAGTTTGCGCAGAAAAACTCAGAATTGCAGGCTGTGCTCGGTGTGGCAAAAGACTCCGCCGAAATGGCTGCACTACGCAAGCAGGCGCGCCAGCTCGGCGACAATACCGCAGCCTCGGCAGATGATGCAGCCGGTGCGCAGATTATTATTGCGAAAGCCGGTGGGGATGTTGATGCCATTCAGGCGGCAACGCCGGTCACGCTGAATATGGCGCTGGCGAACCGTCGCACGATGGAAGAAAACGCCGCCCTGCTGATGGGGATGAAATCCGCCTTTCAGCTTTCAAACGATAAGGTCGCTCATATCGGGGATGTTCTCTCCATGACGATGAACAAAACCGCCGCCGATTTTGACGGTATGAGCGATGCGCTGACCTATGCCGCACCAGTGGCAAAAAATGCCGGTGTCAGCATTGAAGAAACCGCCGCAATGGTCGGGGCGCTGCATGACGCAAAAATTACTGGTTCAATGGCGGGGACGGGAAGCCGTGCCGTGTTAAGCCGCCTGCAGGCACCGACGGGAAAAGCATGGGATGCACTCAAAGAGCTTGGTGTGAAAACCTCAGACAGTAAGGGGAATACCCGACCAGTATTTACCATTCTGAAAGAAATGCAGGCCAGTTTTGAGAAAAACCGGCTCGGTACTGCCCAGCAGGCCGAATACATGAAAACCATTTTCGGGGAGGAGGCCAGCTCATCCGCCGCTGTGCTGATGACTGCCGCCTCAACCGGAAAGCTGGACAAACTGACCGCTGCGTTTAAAGCCTCAGACGGGAAGACCGCAGAGCTGGTAAATATCATGCAGGACAATCTCGGCGGTGACTTTAAGGAGTTTCAGTCCGCTTATGAGGCGGTGGGGACTGACCTGTTTGACCAGCAGGAAGGCGCACTGCGTAAGCTCACGCAGACGGCCACAAAGTATGTGTTAAAACTCGACGGCTGGATACAGAAAAACAAATCACTGGCGTCAACCATTGGCCTCATTGTCGGTGGCGCGCTGGCGCTTACTGGCATCATCGGTGCCATTGGTCTTGTAGCCTGGCCGGTTATCACCGGCATCAATGCCATCATCGCGGCCGCAGGCGCAATGGGGGCAATCTTCACGACGGTTGGCAGTGCTGTTATGACCGCCATCGGGGCGATTAGCTGGCCGGTTGTGGCCGTGGTGGCCGCCATTGTCGCCGGGGCGTTGCTTATCCGTAAATACTGGGAGCCTGTCAGCGCATTCTTTGGCGGTGTGATGGAAGGGCTGAAAGCGGCATTTGCGCCGGTGGGAGAACTGTTCACGCCACTGAAGCCGGTGTTTGACTGGCTGGGCGAAAAGTTACAGGCCGCGTGGCAGTGGTTTAAAAACCTGATTGCCCCGGTTAAAGCCACACAGGACACCCTGAACCGTTGCCGTGACACGGGCGTCATGTTCGGGCAGGCACTGGCTGACGCGTTGATGCTGCCGCTTAATGCGTTCAACAAACTGCGCAGTGGTATTGACTGGGTACTGGAAAAACTCGGTGTTATCAACAAAGAGTCAGACACACTTGACCAGACCGCCGCAAGGACTAATGCCGCCACGTATGGCACCGGTGGTTATATTCCGGCGACCAGCTCTTATGCAGGCTATCAGGCTTATCAGCCGGTCACGGCACCGGCTGGCCGCTCTTATGTAGACCAGAGTAAAAACGAATATCACATCAGCCTGACAGGTGGTACTGCGCCGGGGACACAGCTTGACCGCCAGTTACAGGATGCGCTCGAAAAATACGAGCGGGATAAACGTGCGCGCGCCCGTGCCAGCATGATGCATGACGGTTAAGGAGGTGACGAAAAATGATGCTCGCGTTAGGTATGTTTGTTTTTATGCGCCAGACGCTGCCACACCAGACCATGCAGCGTGAATCAGATTATCGCTGGCCGTCAAATTCCCGTATCGGCAAACGGGATGCCTTTCAGTTTCTCGGCGTCGGTGAGGAAAGCATTACGCTTGCCGGTGTGCTTTATCCTGAACTGACCGGTGGAAAGCTGACGATGACCACGCTCAGACTGATGGCAGAGGAAGGCCGGGCGTGGCCGTTGCTGGATGGCACCGGCATGATTTACGGCATGTATGTCATCAGCAGGGTGAGTGAAACAGGGAGTATTTTCTTTGCAGACGGCACACCCCGGAAAATTGATTTTACGCTGTCGCTCACCCGCGTTGATGAATCACTGGCCGCGCTTTATGGCGATATCGGTAAACAGGCGGAATCGCTCATCGGTAAGGCTGGCAGTATGGCGACTAAATTCACGGGTATGACGGGGGCGGGATAATGCTGGATGCGCTGACATTTGATGCAGGCAGTACGCTGACACCGGATTACATGCTGATGCTCGACAGCAGGGATATTACCGGCAATATCAGCGACCGTCTGATGAGCATGACCCTGACGGATAACCGGGGCTTTGAGGCTGACCAGCTTGATATTGAACTGAACGATGCCGACGGGCAGGTCGGGCTGCCGGTTCGTGGCGCTGTCCTGACGGTGTATATCGGCTGGAAAGGTTTTGCCCTGGTATGCAAAGGGAAATTTACCGTTGATGAGGTTGAACACCGGGGCGCACCGGATGTGGTTACCATCCGCGCCCGGAGTGCAGATTTTCGCGGGACGCTCAATTCCCGCCGTGAAGGCTCCTGGCATGACACCACGCTCGGTGCGATTGTTGAGGCGATAGCCTCCCGTAACAGGCTGGAAGCCAGTGTCGCTCCGTCACTGGCCGGAATTAAAATCCCGCACATCGACCAGTCGCAGGAGTCTGATGCGAAATTCCTGACCCGCCTTGCTGAACGCAACGGCGGTGAAGTGTCGGTAAAAATGGGAAAACTGTTGTTTCTCAAAGCGGGGCAGGGGGTGACGGCAAGCGGTAAAAAAATCCCGCAGGTCACCATCACCCGCAGCGACGGTGACCGCCATCATTTTGCGATTGCTGACCGTGGAGCTTACACCGGCGTAACGGCAAAGTGGTTACACACCAAAGACCCGAAGCCGCAAAAGCAGAAGGTAAAACTGAAACGCAAAAAGAAAGAAAAACACCTGCGCGCACTGGAGCACCCGAAAGCGAAACCGGTCAGGCAGAAGAAAGCGCCAAAAGTACCGGAGGCGCGCGAAGGTGAATACATGGCCGGTGAGGCTGACAATGTTTTTGCCCTGACCACGGTATATGCCACGAAAGCGCAGGCCATGCGCGCCGCTCAGGCGAAGTGGGATAAGCTGCAACGGGGCGTTGCGGAGTTCTCCATCAGTCTGGCTACTGGTAGGGCAGATATTTACACGGAAACGCCGGTCAAAGTATCAGGCTTTAAGCGCGTCATAGACGAGCAGGACTGGACAATCACTAAGGTGACACATTTTCTGAATAATAGCGGCTTCACGACGTCCTTAGAGCTTGAGGTCAGGCTTTCTGATGTGGAGTACGAAACAGAAGATGATGAGTGATGTTTTTATTTTATCTGTTTGTTTTATAAGGATAAATTAACTAAAATGGCACCATCAACAAAACCGGAAGAGGTGCTCGCGATGTTTCATTGTCCTTTATGCCAGCATGCCGCACATGCGCGTACAAGCCGCTATATCACTGACACGACAAAAGAGCGTTATCACCAGTGTCAGAACGTGAATTGCAGCGCCACGTTCATCACTTATGAGTCGGTACAGCGATACATCGTGAAGCCGGGAGAAGTCCACGCCGTAAGACCGCACCCGTTGCCGTCAGGGCAGCAAATTATGTGGATGTAATTACAAACAGGAAGCCCCACAGTCGAGGGGCTTTTTTGTCGATGTGGTCAATGTGTGGACGTGACCAGAAATAAATCCTTTTATTTCATTGTATTACGCGTAAAAAATAAGCCCGTGTAAGGGAGATTACACAGGCTAAGGAGGTGGTTCCTGGTACAGCTAGCATTTTATGGGTTATGTTTTTCAGCGAAACGGATGATAACCTTAATAAATGCAGCTGTATGTGATCGGTTTCTAAGAATTTTCCATCCGGGAAAAATAATCGAAATTAATCACTTACCGTGCGGGTTACGCGTGGTTTCACCAGAGAAATTACGCATCAGCAGTGCGTAATTGAGCTCAAGATCCTGCGGAACCGGGAGCCACACGGTATAACCATCGCCAGGTGCAACCGGCATCGCTTCACCTTTGGCATTTTCCATATGCTCAAGGGTAAAGTTGATGTTGCCCTGTGGCGTCATCAGTTCAAGGCTGTCGCCAACGGAGAACTTATTTTTCACCGCTACCGCCGCGAGATCGCCTTTGCGCTCACCGGTAAACTCCCCAACAAACTGCTGGCGGTCAGAAACGGAATAACCGTATTCGTAGTTCTGATAATCGTCGTGAGTATGACGACGCAGGAAACCTTCGGTGTAACCACGATGCGCCAGACCTTCCAGAGTTTCCAGCAGGCTGGTATCGAACGGTTTTCCTGCGGCTGCGTCATCAATCGCTTTACGATAAACCTGCGCGGTGCGTGCGCAATAATAGAAAGATTTGGTACGGCCTTCGATTTTCAGCGAATGCACGCCCATTTTAGTCAGACGTTCAACGTGGGCGATAGCGCGCAGATCTTTCGAGTTCATGATGTAAGTGCCGTGTTCATCTTCAAACGCGGTCATATACTCGCCCGGGCGCTGGGCTTCTTCAATCATAAACACTTTGTCAGTTGGCGCGCCGATACCCAGCGTCGGTTCGACGTTTTGCACCGGAATCGGCTCGTATTTGTGTACGATGTTGCCGACGTCATCTTCTTTGCCTTCCTGGACGTTGTACTCCCAGCGACAGGCGTTAGTGCAGGTGCCCTGATTCGGATCGCGCTTGTTGATGTAGCCAGAGAGCAGGCAGCGACCAGAGTAGGCCATGCACAGCGCGCCGTGAACGAAAATTTCGAGTTCCATATCCGGCACCTGATTGCGGATCTCTTCGATCTCTTCCAGCGACAGTTCGCGGGAGAGGATCACGCGAGTCAGGCCCATTTGCTGCCAGAATTTTACCGTCGCCCAGTTTACGGCGTTGGCCTGCACCGAAAGGTGGATCGGCATTTCAGGGAAGTGCTCACGCACCAGCATAATCAGCCCCGGATCGGACATAATCAGCGCATCCGGCCCCATTTCCACTACCGGTTTCAGGTCACGGATAAAGGTTTTCAGCTTAGCGTTATGCGGCGCAATGTTGACCACGACATAAAACTTTTTCCCCAGCGCATGGGCTTCATTGATGCCGAGCTGAAGATTTTCGTGGTTGAATTCGTTGTTGCGCACACGCAGGGAATAACGCGGTTGTCCCGCATAAACAGCATCTGCGCCATAAGCGAAAGCGTAACGCATATTTTTCAGCGTTCCCGCCGGGGAAAGGAGTTCCGGTTTAAACATAATTCTCTCGTTCTGATGACAGGTCAGAACCGCTTCACCTGATGAAGCGGTTAGGGGAGTGTCCCCACTTTAAGGGCGGGCATTGTAGCGCAATCGGCGGGTTTAGCTCCAGTGTAAATGTCTGGTAGCATCCTGGTTTTGGTTAAGGATACGAGTGACGATAATTTCCCCTGGTGATTACAGGAAATAAATAACGTGGTGTTCAAAAGGAAGAACAAAAATGCCTTCGCCTAATTCAGGTCTGGGAGTACCAATATTATTGTTACTCAGAATCTGGAGAACGTCTGAAAGATGTTCAACATATTTGTCGGCTTGTGGTTCGCCGAAATGGTGATAACTGTAATACCAGATGCCTTCTCAATCCTCGTTGGCTTTTGGCATGAGCTTAATAATACGCACATTATTTCCTTATCCCTGCTTTCACCTTCCGTAAAAACGCATCCTTTTCCCACGGCTGAGCTTCACCACTATTCAACCCTTCTGCAATCATGTCACGTAACGCTTGCAGGCGAGACTCTGCTTGTTTTTCTCGAAGCAAGCGCAGTGACTCACGGATCACTTCGCTTTGGGTGCGATAGTCGCCGGATTCAATTAAGGACTCGATAAATTCACGCAACTCATCGCCGAGATCAACTGT
This sequence comes from Escherichia sp. Marseille-Q3837, assembly GCF_916618735.1. Lineage (NCBI taxonomy): Bacteria > Pseudomonadati > Pseudomonadota > Gammaproteobacteria > Enterobacterales > Enterobacteriaceae > Escherichia > Escherichia sp. Marseille-Q3837. The sequence continues at coordinate 2,661,463 of NZ_CAKAKC010000001.1, forward strand.
CATCGTTCTGGCCATGTTTATGCTCTCTTGTAAGTAAAAATCTTACGTCAGTGTATGTCATAAACCGGATAGCGCCACGAAAAGTATTAGAAGATATTTTGCTATATGAACATGTTCAGGAGGATAAGGATGGGGAGTGTTAAACAAAGAGAGGAGAATGAGTGCTTGCCTGTGCCTACTATTTTAATGGCGCAGATTAATCTTAATCATCAATAAATAAGTGTTTATTAGAAATAAAGCCGGACGCGTTATCCGCGCCCGGCTTAACTATTAAGTATTGTCTTTCACCTTCTGACTTGCGCCATTGGTTTTTACAGTAGCAATTCCGACTTCGCGTGATTGAGCGGTGGCATACATCTGACTGGAACCGATTATCTGATGATTGCCAGCTTTCAGATTGAAATAAAATTTGCCGTTGCTCGCTGTTTTTTTCTCATAGCGTTCGTCCTGCGGGCTGTTGCTTTGCACCGAGGCAATGCCCTTTTCCGCAGCGGCTTTTGAGGTATACAGTTCGCTGGTGAGAATGATCTCGCCATTGCCCGCTTTTAGCACAAACCGGAACTGATTTTCACTGCTCTTATTGAGTTCAAACCAACCAGCCATAATGACTCCTTGATTGAAATTGCGTATCGAAAACAGTATGTAACGATTTAAGTATGGGTGATATTCAGTTGACTGCCAATCAGGGGAATACCCTCTAAAGGGTGGGGGAGATTACTGATAAATATGCAGGAATCTGAATGCGGATACGGTGTTATCCCTCTCCTTTCAGAGAGGGGCATGACGGGTTAATAAACAGGAAATTTTGCCCTCGCCAGGGCAACGATACATTAAACGATACGACAGGCGTCAGCTTCCCAGCGGTAACCGACACCGTAAACGGCACGGATAAATGACTGCTCTTCGTCCAGCGACTCCAGTTTACGGCGCAGGTTTTTAATGTGGCTGTCGATGGTGCGGTCGGTTACCACGCGGTAATCGTCATAAAGATGATTGAGTAATTGCTCGCGGGAGAATACTTTTCCCGGTTCATGGGAGAGGGTTTTCAAAAGACGAAATTCTGCAGGCGTCAGATCAAGCATTTTGCCACGCCATGAAGCCTGAAAACGACCTTCGTCGATAATCAACGGGCTTTCGGCATCCTGTTGCTGCAACTCGCGCTGCGGTTTGCAGCGGCGCAAAATGGTCTTAACACGCGCCACCACTTCCCGTGGGCTGTACGGTTTGCAGATGTAGTCATCGGCGCCAATCTCCAGCCCCAGCAAACGGTCGATTTCTTCGATTTTTGCCGTCACCATCACGATGGGGACATCGGAAAAACGACGAATTTCCCGGCAAAGTGTCAGACCATCAGTGCCTGGTAGCATCAGATCCAACAGGATCAGATCCGGTGGGGTCTGCCGCACATACGGCAGTACCTGATCACCGTGACTGATAAGGGTCGGCGCATAGCTCGCAGCACGCAGATAATCAATGAGCAACTGCCCCAGCTTCGGTTCATCTTCCACGATCAAAATACGCGGTGTGTTTTCGTCGATTGGTAACTCGGTCATACTTCTCTCTGTAAATCCCGTTCCAGCGGTAACTCTACTGTAATGCTTACCCCGCCAAAAGGCGAATGAGTGGCAACAATGCGACCACTGTGCGCTTCAACAATGTTAAGGCAAATCGCCAGTCCCAGCCCGGAACCGCCGCTGGCACGGTTGCGGGAACCTTCGGTGCGGTAAAAACGCTCAAACAATTTTTGCAGTTGTTCGTCGCTGACGCCCGGCGCACTGTCGGCAAAGGTCAGGCGCACCGTTTTGTCGCGCTGCTCGGCGGAGATTTGCAGGCTGCCGCCGCTGTCGGTGTAACGTAGACTGTTTTCCAGTAAGTTATTGAATAACTGCATTAAACGGTCGCGATCGCCAAATACGGTAATGCTATCCGGTAGGGAAAATTGCAGCTTCAGGCCACGGCTGGCGAAACGTTCACGAAAAGCGCCGCCTGCCACTTCCAGCAGCGGGATCAGATCCACAGGCGCTTTTTGATAGGCGAGAGCACCTTCATCTGACATCGACAGTTGATGCAGGTCATCCACCAGTTTGGTCAGTGTACCGACCTCCGCCTGTAAAGAAGCCACTGTCTCCGGTGTGAACTTACGCACGCCATCCTGAATAGCTTCCAGTTCTCCGCGCAGTACTGCTAAAGGTGTGCGCAGTTCGTGAGAGATATCAGCCATAAAATCGCGGCGCATCTGTTGGTTTTTCTCCAGCGTGCTGGCGAGCTGGTTGAAGTCTTGTGCCAGTTTGCCCAGTTCATCTTCACTGGTGGGCGTCACGCGGGTAGTGAAATCGCCTGCCGCCAGTTTGTGCGTGCCATCGACAAGTCGTTTTACCGGTGCCAGCAAACCGCGCGCCAGCAGAAAAGTGGCGAGTGCCGCGAGTAACGTTGCCAGGGCGACAATCAGCCAGCTGGTTTGCCGTTGTTGTTTATCGAAATTGATATCAGTATTGCGGGTCAGCCGCTCAACGGGGGAGGCAATCACCGCGCCCACTTCCGCACCGTTGACCAGAATGGGTCGCCGTGTACCGTCAGGTGGAATCGGCGCTCGCGGACCAACCAGCACTTTGTTGTTTTGATCAACCACCCAGAACTGAGTACGCCAGCCGTGTGGTGGCATACCCGGGCCGGGTTTATCTTCCGAATTATCGTGTTCAAATGAACGCAGGATCTGAAAGACAAAGCGATCATTGTTGCGCAGGAAGCGCCAGTTGCCATGCTGCGCATACTGCTCGCCAAGCGCATCACTTAACAGTTGTAATCGCTGTTCATTACCATGCTTGATGTAATCAATAAAGCCACGCTCAAAACTGATACGCACCGCCCAGTGCATACTGATCAGCAAGACAATGCAGGTGGCGAAAATCGCCAGAAACAGTTTGCCGGTAATACCGGGTCGCCAAAACTTCATTGCGCGCTCCTTTTTCGCCGCGAAATAGCTACATTTTGATGCGTATCGTTCGGCACTCTGGCAAAGATGAACGCCGGAAGGGCGATGAGAAACGCCATGCTAAGCCAGGTGTACATAAAGACGGTTTGTGTGGTGCCGCTGTCAACGCTGACATGTTGGGAGCCAAAAAGACCCAGCAGCAGCCCGGCGATGGTCACACCGATACTCATCGACAATTGCATAATCATCGACAGCAGGCTGTTGCCGCTGCTCGCCAGATTGTCTGGTAGATCTTTCAGCGTCAGGGTGTTCATGGAGGAGAAACGCGTTGAGTTGACCATTCCTTGTAAAAACAGAACGAATGGCAAAACGTAGTACCAGCCAAGCATCGCGGTGGCCATAAACAGCAATGTGACCAGCGACAGACCCAGCGTGGTTGCCACCAGCACCCGACGATAACCAAAGCGGTTAACCACCTGCACCACAATACGTTTCATTCCCATGCTGCCGAGCACCATGGGGATCATCATCAGTCCGGCATGGAACGGCGAAAAACCGAGGCCGATTTGCAGGAAAACCGGCGTCATAAAGGGCAACATACCGCTGCCAATACGTCCGGCAAAACTTCCCGCCAGACCCAGCGAAAAGGTGCGGGTGCGGAACAGTTTCAGACTGAAAAGGGCGCGGTTGTTATTTCTGGCGTGCAGCAGATAAAGCACCAGTGCCACTACGCCAACCGCCACCAGGCCGACAATCGCCAGCGGCGAAAGTCCTGTGCCTTTACTGCCATCCAGCGCCAGCGTTAACACTGCCATGCCAACCGCCAGCAACAGAAAGCCGGAGAGATCGAAGCGCCGCGTCTGCATGGTGTAGTTTGGCATTAACATTAGCGTGGCGATCGCACCGATAATCCCCACCGGAATGTTGATCAAAAAGATCCAGTGCCACGACGCGTACTCCACCAGCAGACCGCCAAGCGCCGGACCGAGCAGCGGGCCGACCTGACCGGGCAGCGTGACAAAGGTCATCGCCGCCATATATTGCTCGCGCGGAACAATTTTCATCACCGTTAGCCTGCCGACCGGCACCATCATCGCACCGCCTACGCCCTGTAACGCACGTGCCAGCAACAGTTCATTAAGGGTGCCGGAAAGCGCGCAAAACAGCGAACCGAGGGTAAACAGCACGATAGCGGTAAAGAAAATATTGCGCACGCCGACTTTGTCCGCCAGCCAGCCGCTGGCAGGCAGCATCACCGCCACGGTCAGCACATAAGAGACAATGACCATGTGCATATGCAGCGGGCTTTCCCCCAGGCTTTGCGCCATTGAGGGAAGGGCGGTGTTGACGATGGTGGTGTCCAGCGACTGCATAAAGAAGCCGAAAGCCACAATCCACAGTTGCCAGCGGGTGCTGTCAGGAAGATCTGTCATTTACTCGGTTACCGTTTCTTTAGATTTTCGCGAAAAACGCAGCCGCAGACGGTCGAAAAAAAGATACACCACCGGCGTGGTATATAGCGTCAGGAGCTGACTCATTACCAGACCGCCGACAATAGTGATCCCTAATGGTTGACGCAGTTCCGAGCCGTCGCCGCCAGATAACACCAGCGGCAGCGCACCAAACAGCGCCGCCAGGGTAGTCATCATAATCGGACGAAAACGCAGCAGACAGGCCTGGAAAATGGCTTCCTGCGGCGTCAGATTTCCATTCCTTTGAGCTTCGAGCGCAAAATCGACCATCATGATGGCGTTTTTCTTCACAATGCCGATTAATAACATGATCCCTATCAGGGCGATTAGGCTGAACGGGGCATTGAACAGCTCCAGCGCCAGCAGCGCCCCAACGCCCGCCGAGGGTAGGGTGGAGAGAATGGTCAGCGGGTGCACGTAGCTCTCGTACAACATTCCCAGCACGATATAGACCGTGGCGATCGCCGCGATAATCAGGATCACCTGCGAGTTCATCGTCTCCTGGAACACCTGCGCCGTTCCGGCAAAACTGCCGCGCACAGTCGAAGGCACGCCAAGCTGCGTCATCGCACGATCGATTGCCGCACTGGCGTCCGAAAGCGATTTCCCGGTCGGCAGGTTGAACGAGATGGTCGAGGCCGCCGATAATCCCTGATGATTCACCGACAGCGGCGCGTTTGCCGGTTGCCATTTGGCGAAATACGACAACGGGATCGCTTTGCCTTCGTTATTAATGACGAACATTTTTTCCAGCGCGCTGATGTCCTGGGTATAGCGCGGATCCACTTCCATCACCACTTTATACTGGTTCATTGGCTGGTAAATGGTCGAGATTTGCCGCTGACCAAAGGCGTTATTCAGCAGGCTGTTGGCGGCCTGCACATCGATCCCCAGCCGCGCCATCGTGTCGCGATCGTAAACCAGGTTCATCTCCGCGCCGTTATCCTGCTGGTCGGAGTTAACGTCCGCCAGTTCCGGCAACGTTGCCAGTTTTTTGCGGATTTTCGGCTCCCATTCGCGCAGCGCCGCCAGGTCGTCGGATAACAACGTGTACTGGTAGCTGGCGTTCGACTGACGCCCACCAACGCGAATATCCTGCACTGCCATCAGAAACAGATTCGCCCCCGGTTCTTTCGCCAGTTTTACGCGCAGACGGTCGATAATTTGCTGCGCCGTTTCGCTGCGTTCGTCGCGTGGCTTGAGGGTGATAAACATCATCCCGCTGTTCACTCGCGAACCACCGGTAAAGCCGGTGACATTATCCACTGCCGGATCGTCACGGATAATTTTCATAAAATCCTGCAACTTACCGCGCATTGCCTGAAACGAAATGCTCTGATCCGCCTGTATCCCGCCCATCAGCACGCCGGTGTCCTGCTCCGGGAAGAAGGTTTTCGGGATCGAGATATACAGCCAGATATTGAGCGCAATGGTGCCAAGCAGCACCACGCCCACCAGACGGGTGTGATTGAGTACCCATTTCAGCGACTTACCGTAGCCTTGTTGCAGCGCAACCAGCATCCGGCCAAAACCACGTAACCGTGTTTGTTCACGCGGCTTGCTGGCTTTCAGCATCCAGCCGCACATCATCGGCGTTAGCGTCAGAGAAACCAGCAGCGAAATGCCAATGGCGACTGAAAGCGTCACGGCAAATTCGCGCAATAAGCGCCCCGGCAATCCACCCATCAACAGTAGCGGCAGAAACACCGCCACCAGTGACAGACTCATCGACAGCACCGTAAAGCCGACTTCGCGAGTACCTTGCAGTGCGGCCTGTAGCGGTTTCATCCCCGCTTCCAGATGACGGGCGATGTTTTCCAGCACCACGATGGCGTCATCCACGACAAAGCCTGTGGCGATGGTGAGCGCCATCAGCGACAGGTTATTGAGACTGAATCCGCACAGATACATCGCCGCAAACGTACCAATCAGCGAAACGGGCACCGCAACGGCGGGAATAATAGTGGCGCGACCCGAGCGCAGGAATAAAAAGACCACCAGAATCACCAGCGCCACCGAGATAATCAGCGTTTGCTCGACTTCCTCCAGCGAGGCGCGAATGGTGGGGGAGCGATCCTGGGCAATTTGCAGATCAATCGCCGCCGGAATGGTCTCCTGCAACTCCGGTAATTTTGCCCGGATGCTGTCAACCGTCTGGATAATATTGGCTTCCGGCAGCTTGCGGATCATCAGCAAAATAGCCGGTTTGGCGTTGGTCATCCCGGCGTTGCGCACATCTTGTACAGAGTCGGTCACCGTCGCCACATCGCCCAGACGAACCGCGCCGCCGTTGTTGTAATGAATAATCAGCGGCTGATATTCAGCGGCGGTTTTCAGTTCATCGTTGGTCTGGATCTGCCAGCGGTGAGTACCATCCTCCAGCGCCCCCTGCGGTTTACGCACGTTGGCATTGCTGATGGCGGTGCGCACATCGTCCAGCGATACGCCCTGATTAAACAGCGCCTGCGGATTCAGCCCGACGCGCACGGCGGGCAGCGAGCTGCCGCCGACATCGACATCACCGACGCCGTCGATTTGCGCAATCGTCGGCGCCAGCTGCGTCGAGGCGAAATCGTACAGTTCACCCTGGGAATAAGTATCGGACGTCAGCGTCAGGATCATAATTGGCGCATCCGACGGGTTTGCTTTGCGATAGGTCGGGCGGCTGGGCATCCCGCTGGGCAGCAAACTTTGTGCGGCGTTGATCGCCGCCTGCACATCGCGCGCCGCGCCGTTGATATCCCGGTCAAAATCAAACTGCAAAATAATGCGCGTGCTGCCGAGCGAACTGCTGGAGGTCATTTCACTGACCCCGGCAATACGCCCAAGCGAGCGTTCCAGCGGCGTGGCAACGGAAGACGCCATTGTCTCTGGCGACGCACCGGGCAGCGAGGCGCTGACCATAATCACCGGAAAATCGACCTGCGGCAGCGGGGCGACCGGCAGCATACGGAAGCCCAGTATGCCGCACAGGGTAATGGCAACCGACAGTAAAATCGTCGCCACCGGGCGGTAAATGAAGAGGGCAAAAAACTTCACTTACGCCTCCTCTTCATGACGGGCAAAGCGGCTTTTTGCCCACAATGCCAGACGGTCGAACAGCAGATAAATCACCGGCGTGGTAAACAGTGTCAGCACCTGGCTGACAACCAGACCACCGACCATGCCGATGCCTAACGGACGGCGCAGTTCCGCGCCGACTCCGGTACTTAACATCAGCGGCAGCGCGCCAAGCAGTGCCGCCAGAGTGGTCATCAGGATCGGACGAAAACGCAACAGACAAGCCTGGTAGATTGCATCGCGCGGCGACATGCCTTGCTCACGCTCAGCAGCCAGCGCGAAGTCGATCATCATGATGGCGTTCTTCTTCACGATACCGATCAGCAAAATAATGCCGATAATCGCAATCACATCCAGTTCGCTACCGGCAATCATTAATGCCAGCAGCGCGCCGACCCCTGCGGTGGGTAGCGTCGAGAGAATGGTGATCGGGTGAATAAAGCTCTCGTACAGAATGCCGAGCACGATATACATCGCCACCACCGCCGCGACAATCAGCCAGACAGTGCTGCCAAGCGCCGACTGGAAGGCGAGGGTGCTGCCCTGGAACTGCGTGGTGATATCCACCGGTAGATTCAGCGTCTTTTCGGTGTCCATAATCGCCTGTACCGCATCGCCCAGCGAATAGTTATCCGGCACGTTAAAGGAGATGGTCGTTACCGGGAACTGATCCAGATGGTTGATGGAGAGCGGCGCAAAACGCTGCTCAATTTTGGCAATTGAGCTTAACGGCACCACGCCGCCGTCGCTGCTGGTCAGGCGAATGGTATCCAGCGCCGCGAGGCCTGGGGTATTTTCGGTGTTGTGTTCCAGCACCACGCGATACTGGTTAGCCTGAGTATAAATAGTGGAAATCAGTCGCTGACCAAACGCGTTGTACAGGGCGTTATCGACATCCGCCATGCTGATCCCCAGACGGCTGGCGCTGTCGCGATCAACATTGACATACGCCACCAGCCCTTTGTCCTGCCAGTCGCTGGAGACATCAGAAAGCTGTGGAAGCTGCTGGAGTTTTTCCATGAGCTGCGGCACCCAGGTACTGAGCGCATCCAGCGACGTGGCCTGCAAGGTAAACTGGTACTGGGTGCGGCTGACCTGAGTATCGATGGTCAGGTCCTGCGTCGGTTGCAGGAAGAGATCGACGCCAGGCACTTTATCCACCGCCGTTTGCAGACGGGCGATGACTTTTTGCACCCGATCATCACGTTCCTCCAACGGTTTGAGGTTGATCTGCAAACGCGCACTGTTCAGCGACGGGTTAGTGCCATCAACGCCAACAAATGAGGTCAAACTTTGCACTGCCGGATCCTGCAAAATCACGTCCGCGACCTGGCGTTGCCGCTGGGCCATATTGGCAAAGGAGCTGGATTGCGGTGCCTGCAAAGTGCCCTGAATAATGCCGTTGTCCTGCACCGGGAAGAAGCCTTTCGGAATGAACACCCACAGCAGCACACTAAGCAGCAGGGTGCTGAGCGCCACGCTTAAAGTCAGCCACGGATGATTCAGCACCTTCGCAAGCCCCCGACCATAGGCGGCGATTATCCCGTCGAACATTTTTTCCGAGGTGCGGGAGAAGCGGTTTTGTTTACGCAGCGACTCCTGGCTGAGCATCCGCGCGCACATCATCGGCGTCAGGGTCAGCGACACCACGGCTGAGATCAAAATTGCTACCGCCAGGGTAATGGCAAACTCGCGGAACAGTCGCCCGACGATATCGCCCATAAACAGTAGCGGGATCAGCACTGCAATCAGCGAGAAGGTCAGCGAGATAATGGTAAAACCGATTTCACCTGCGCCTTTGAGCGCAGCCGCCAGCGGTTTTTCGCCTTTTTCGATATAGCGCGAAATGTTCTCGATCACCACGATGGCGTCATCGACCACGAATCCGGTGGCGATAGTTAACGCCATCAGTGTCAGGTTGTTGATCGAAAAATCGAGAAACACCATGACTGCGAAGGTGCCGATTAATGACAGCGGCACCGCAACGCCGGGAATGATGGTCGCCGGAATGTTGCGCAAAAACAGGTAGATAATCATGACTACCAGCGCGATAGCCATCATCAATTCAAACTGGGTATCGTCGACCGATGCGCGGATGTTGGTGGTGCGATCGGAAAGCACCGTTACTTTTACCGATTTCGGCAAACTTTCGGTGAGTTGTGGCAGCATCTGCCGGATGCTGTCGGCGGTAGAGATAATGTTAGCACCGGGCTGGCGCTGAACATTCATCACAATGGCCTGTTCTTTGTTCGCCCACGCGCCGAGCCAGCTGTTTTCTGCACCTTGCTCTACAGTTGCGACATCGCCCAGACGAATCGGCGCGCCGTTCTGGTAGGCGATGATTAGCTGGCGATACTCTTCTGCGGATTGCATCTGGTCGTTCGCCGACAGCGTGACCGCGCGGGAAGGGCCGTCGAGGCTACCTTTGGCTGAGTTAACGTTAGCGCCAGTAATGGCGGTGCGCACGGTTTCGCTGGTCAGGCCAAGAGCGGCAATCGCCTGGGCGTTAAGTTTGACGCGAACAGCCGGACGCTGACCGCCGGAAAGCGTCACCAGCCCGACGCCGGAAATCTGCGAGATTTTCTGCGCGACGCGGGTTTCCACCATATCTTCCACCTGCGTCATCGGCATGGCGGTTGAGGTGACAGCGAGTGTCATGATTGGCGGATCTGCCGGGTTCACTTTGCTGTAAACCGGCGGGTTAGGCAGGTCGCTCGGCAACAGGTTAGTGGCGGCGTTAATCGCGGCCTGCACTTCCTGCTCGGCGACATCCAGCGGTAATGTTAGCTGGAACTGCAAGGTGATAACTGACGCGCCGCCGGAACTCTGCGATGACATCTGTTTCAGGCCAGACATCTGCCCAAACTGGCGTTCGAGCGGCGCGGTAACGGCAGAGGTCATGACATCCGGGCTGGCGCCGGGGTAGAGCGTGACCACCTGAATAGTCGGGTAGTCCACTTCCGGCAGCGCCGAAACGGGCAGGGCGCGATAGCCGATAATCCCAGCGAGTAAGATCGCCACCATCAGCAGCGTGGTGGCGACAGGGCGCATAATAAACAGGCGCGACGGGCCGCCTGTGCTGCTCGGAGGTAACACCTGCATCAGGAGCGTGCTCCTTTTTTCGCGTATTCGCGGCTGGTGGCTTTCTCTTCCGGCGAGGTGGCGCTCTGGGCTTCCACCACTTCCACTTTCGCTCCTTCAGTCAGGCGATCAATGCCGTCTGTTACTACGCGATCGCCTGCGGAAATACCCGCGCGGATCACCACTTTCTGACTGTCCTGAATGCCCGGCGTCACCAGATGTTTGCTGACTTTGTTTTCGCTATTCAGCACCCAGACAAAATGGCCTTCGTTGCCCATTTGCAGGGCGGCGGTGGGGATCACCACGGCGTTTTGTTCGGTGTCCACTAACATGCGTGCGTTAACAAACTGATTGGGAAACAGCGCATCATCCTGATTATTGAAGCGCGCTTTCACTTTAATGGTGCCAGTAGTGGCATCGATTTGGTTATCGAGACTTAACAGCGTGCCTTCACTTAACTTCTTCGAGTTGGTGCGATCCCAGGCTTCAACAACCAGCGGTTTTCCGGCTTTTTGTGCCTGCACAACGGTGGTGATATCGCTTTCCGGCAGGGTGAAGAGCAAATCGATAGGATGCGTCTGGGTGATCACCACAATCCCGCTGGTATCACCACTGGAGATTTGGTTACCGACATCAACCTGCTTCAGGCCAACGCGACCATCGACTGGCGCAGTAATCCGGCTCCAGTCGAGTTGCAGTTGCGCGCTGGCGACGCTTGCTTCATCAGCCTTAATGGTGCCTTCGGTTTCACTGACCAGCGCCTGTTGGGCATCCAGTTCCTGACGGGAAACGAGATTGGTTTTTGCCAGTTGTTGATAACGCGCCAAATCACGGCGCGCGTTGGCAAGTGTGGCTTTATCTTTTGCCAGTTGCCCCTGGGCTTGTGCTAATGCGACTTTGAACTGGCTGGGGTCAATCTCTGCCAGTAAATCGCCTGCTTTGACCTGCTGGCCTTCCTGGAAATGCAACGCCATCAGTTGACCGTCCACGCGGCTGCGCACCGTAACAGTATTAGCGGCGGTAATAGTGCCAAGCCCGGTGAGATAACGTGGAACGGCCTGTTCAATGGCGGTTGCCGCCTGTACTGGTGCTAAAGGGCCGGAACGCATACCACGGCGACCACCCGCTGGCGGCTGCTGTGCTTGTTTCGTCGCACCTGGGGTTGCGCTCTGGGATTCATTGCGGCCTTGCCAGAACCAGAATGCGGCGATGGCGGCGATAACCACCACGATTACGATTACCCAACGGGATTTATAACTGTCTTTCATCGTTAAGAGTTTCTCTTCCTGAAACGTTTCGCGCAATGTTACTAGTGTAGCCAGTCAATAAGGGAGAAAAATGGAGGAATTATGAAACAGTTTCGCGAATAGTCTGAATGGTGGTGCACTTTGCGAGCGCGCATCCAGTAATGACGCAGGAAACTATTTTCTCTGCAAGTTAGCGATAGACTACGTACATGGCGAAAGGAGGTAAGCCGACGATTTCAGCGGGACGCTGAAACGGGAAAGCCCCTCCCGAGGAAGGGGCCTTAAATAAGGACAGGGTCATGATGAAGTTAGTCATCATCGTGGTGCTCTTAGTGATTAGCTTACCGGCTTACTAAGACTACCAGGGCGGGGGAAACCCCGCTCTACCCTCACTCCTGAAAATATGCCTTCACGGTCAGATTGTCAATCCGCAGGCTTTGCCGTCTGCGAGCCTGCCAGCAAATATTCTTTGCGAGTCGTTACGCAATAATCACAGATGAAACTATGTTATCCGCGAGTCAGCGATAGACTGCGTACATGGCGAAAGGAGGTAAGCCGACGATTTCAGCGGGACGCTGAAACGGGAAAGCCCCTCCCGAGGAAGGGGCCTAAATAAGGAAAGGGTCATGATGAAGATACTCATCATCGTGGTGCTCTTAGTCATTAGCTGGCCAGCTTACTAAGACTACCAGGGCGGGGGAAACCCCGCTCTACCCTCACTCCTGAACTTATGTTACTCCACCCTTATTGTCAATCTGTAAGCCCACGTTCTTGCGAGGCGAATAGCAAACTTATCTGCGCCGCCGGGCTTAATTCTGAAAGTATCTTCGCTTGCTCTAAATTTATTATTGCTCTCGGTATGATACCGAATCTCAATAATTCTCTAAGAAAGGATTTCTTATGAGCGAACAAATCACGTTTGCCACCAGCGATTTTGCCAGTAACCCGGAACCACGTTGCCCCTGTATTTTGCTGCTGGATGTTTCTGGCTCGATGAGCGGTAGACCCATTAACGAACTTAACGCAGGATTGGTGACCTTTCGCGATGAACTGCTTGCCGATCCGCTGGCCTTAAAAAGAGTGGAACTCGGCATTGTGACTTTCGGCCCGGTGCATGTGGAACAACCATTTACCAGCGCCGCTAACTTTTTCCCGCCCATCTTGTTTGCTCAGGGCAATACGCCAATGGGCGCTGCAATTACCAAAGCCCTGAATATGGTTGAGGAGCGGAAACGTGAGTACCGTGCAAATGGTATTTCGTATTATCGCCCGTGGATTTTCTTGATCACCGATGGCGCGCCAACCGATGAGTGGCAGGCTGCTGCCAGTAAAGTGTTTCAGGGAGAAGAAGATAAGAAGTTTGCCTTCTTTACCATCGGTGTTCAGGGGGCTGATATGAATACTCTGGCACAAATCAGCGTCCGTCAGCCTTTGCCGTTGCAGGGATTACAATTCCGTGAACTGTTTAGCTGGTTATCCAGTTCGCTACGTTCGGTTTCCCGCTCCACGCCGGGAACGGAAGTTGTACTGGAAGCGCCAAAAGGCTGGACGTCAGTGTGAGCTGGCGTCTGGTCTATTCATCAGCCGTCGGAACGTCGCATATCAGCGCGGACTTACCTTGCCAGGATGCCTGCCAGATGCAGGTTGTCTGGCTAAACGACCAGCAACCGTTACTGGTGATGTTCCTTGCTGATGGTGCAGGTAGCGTTTCGCAGGGTGGCGAAGGCGCGACGCTCGCCGTCAATGAAGCGATGGCGTTTATGATGCAAAAAGTACAGGGTGGTGAATGTGCTCTGAATGATGTGCTTGCGACAGATATTGTGCTGGCAATTCGCCACCGTATTAGTGCCCGTGCACAAGCTGAAGAACTGGCGGTTCGTGATTTTTCCTGTACTTTTCTGGGCGTTATATCATCAGCGACCGGCACGTTGATTATGCAGATTGGCGATGGTGGCGTGGTGGTGGATTTTGGTGAAGGGCTACAGCTACCACTAACGCCGATGAATGGCGAATATGCCAATATGACCTATTTCATTACTGATGAAGATGCTGTCACGCGCCTTGAGACTTACAGTTGCGATGCGCAGGCGATAAAAGTGGCTGCATTTACGGACGGTATTCAGCGGCTGGCGTTAAATATGATGGAAAATTCTCCCCATGTACCTTTCTTTGCGCCATTTTTCAATGGACTGGCGTCAGCAACGTCAGAACAACGCGATATATTGCCAGATTTGCTAAAGCAATTTTTGTCCTGCCCCGCAGTGAATGAACGCACCGATGATGATAAAACGCTGGCGCTGGCCATGTGGTTGCCGTGAAATCAACTATATATACCGCAGCTGGCGATTGCGTGACGCCAGGTCATGAATTAGGCAAAGGCGGCGAAGGCGCGGTTTATGATATCAATGAGTTTGTCGATAGCGTCGCCAAGATTTATCACACGCCGCCACCCGCCTTAAAACGGGACAAACTTGCCTTTATGGCTGCGACAGCTGACGCACAGTTGCTCAATTATGTCGCCTGGCCGCAGTCAACGCTTCACGCTGGACGAGGCGGAAAAGTTATCGGTTTTATGATGCCGAAAGTCTCCGGCAAAGAACCGATTCATATGATCTATAGCCCGGCACATCGTCGTCAACGTTACCCTCATTGTGCATGGGATTTTCTACTCTATGTTGCGCGCAATATTGCTTCATCTTTTGCTACGGTTCACGAGCACGGGCATGTCGTGGGTGACGTAAACCAGAACAGCTTTATGGTAGGCCGTGACAGCAAAGTGGTGTTGATCGACAGCGACTCCTTTCAGATTAACGCTAATGGCACGCTGCATTTATGCGAAGTCGGCGTGTCGCATTTTACGCCGCCAGAGCTGCAAACCTTGCCGTCATTTGTTGGATTTGAGCGCACCGTAAATCACGATAATTTTGGCCTTGCGTTGCTGATTTTTCACGTCTTGTTTGGTGGTCGGCATCCTTATTCCGGTGTACCGCTTATTGCCGAAGCGGGTAATGCGTTGGAGAAGGATATTGCTCATTTCCGTTATGCCTATGCATCAGACAATCAGCGACGTGGCTTAAAACCGCCGCCACGATCTATTCCGCTATCGATGTTACCGGGTGATGTTGAAGGCATGTTTCAGCAGGCATTCACCGAAAGTGGCGTGGCAACCGCGCGTCCGACGGCAAAAGCGTGGGTAGCGGCACTGGATTCTTTACGCCAACAGTTAAAGAAATGTACTGCTTCGGTAATGCATGTTTACCCCGGTCATTTGACCGACTGCCCGTGGTGTGCGCTGGATAATCAAGGCGTTATCTATTTTATTGATCTCGGCGAAGAGGTTGTTACCACCGGCGGGGATTTTGTGCTGGCGAAAGTCTGGGCGATGGTGATGGCATCAGTAGCACCGCCAGCATTGCAACTGCCATTACCCGATCACTTCCAACCGACTGGCAGGCCGCTTCCTTTAGGCCTGTTACGGAGTGAATACATCATTCTGATTGAGATCGCACTGTCAGCGTTATCGCTGTTGCTTTGCGGCCTTCAGGCTGAACCGCGTTATATTATTTTAGTTCCTGTGCTGGCGGCTATCTGGATTATTGGCAGCCTGACAAGCAAAGCGTACAAAGCAGAAATCCAGCAACGCCGTGAGGCGTTTAATCGTGCAAAAATGGACTATGATCATTTAGTTAACCAGATCCAGCAGGTGGGTGGGCTGGAAGGTTTTATCGCCAAACGGACGATGCTTGAAAAAATGAAGGACGAGCTTTTGGGATTGCCGGAAGACGAAAAACGCGAGTTGACAGCACTTCACAACACCGCAAGGGAACGCCAGAAGCAGAAGTTTCTGGAGGGGTTTTTTATTGATGTTGCCTCTATTCCCGGCGTTGGTCCCGCGCGTAAAGCGGCGTTACGTTCCTTTGGTATCGAAACAGCGGCAGATGTGACCCGGCGCGGCGTTAAACAAGTGAAAGGTTTTGGTGATCACCTGACCCAGGCGGTTATCGACTGGAAAGCGAGTTGCGAACGCCGTTTTGTTTTCAGGCCGAACGAAGCGGTAACGCCAGCAGACAGACAAGCGGTAATGGCGAAAATGACCGCCAAACGTCATCGGCTGGAAGCCGCATTGACAGAGGGCGCGGCAGAGTTACAGCGATTTCGCCTTCATGCTCCCGCACGCACCATGCCGTTGATGGCGCCGTTACATCAGGCGGCAGGAAAACTGGCTCAGGCGCAGGCAGATTTAAGCCGCTGCTGAGCCATTTCTTATTTAACGAAATACTACTTCTGCCCAGCGCGCCAGCCCGGCGGTGACGGAGCCAAAGTCGTCGCCACCTGCAATCGGGATGCCCGGCAGCTGTTCCGCCAGTGCCTTTTTAATCAGCGGCGATCGGGCGCTACCACCTGTCAGATAGATGACGTCTGGTTTTTCCTGGGCGTTATCCAGCGCCAGTTGCACCTGTTCCAGAATCCGCGCCAGCGGCTGGTTGAGGGCGCTTTCCAGTCCATGCTGGCTAATCAACGTTGCCAGTTCGTCACCGATAAACGGCAGCGACGCGCAGGTTTCCGCTGCGCTTGAAAGGGCTATTTTGCACTCTTCCGCGCTGCGCACCAGACGATAACTTAAACGTTGCCGCCAGACTTTCTGTAACAGGGCGACTTTCTCTGGCTCGCGGGCGTCGCGTACCAGGTCGTTAAGCAGGCGACCGTTGGCGCTACTGTAGAAATCACTCTGCGCAGGTACGTCGTTGATGGCAACCGCATTCCACCACGGTAGGATCGGCAGGGCGATACCTTTTTCGGTTTCGCCACCCATGCCCAGCAGCGGCATCAGATGTTTAAATGCCAGCGCGATATCCAGATCGTTACCACCAATACGGCAACCACTGTGACCCAGTAGGCTGGATTCACGATCGAGACGCGAACGCCACTGCGGCCCCATCAGCAACAATGAACAGTCAGTAGTACCACCGCCGATATCCACCACCAGTACGCGTTTTTCTTCCTGCAAGGTGGCTTCGTAATCCAGCCCTGCCGCCACCGGCTCGTACTGGAATACCACATCCTTGAATCCGGCACGCTTCGCCGCACGTTCCAGAATCCCTTGCGCCTGGGCGTTTGCTTCATCGCCGCCCAATCCCTGGAAGTTGATTGGACGACCAATGACTGCCTGGGTAATTGTTTCTGGCAGTTGCGCCTGCGCTTGTTGGCGAATGTGCAACATCATTGCGCAGACCAGATCCTCAAACAGCGCCACCTGCTGTGGTTTTAACCCGCTGGCACCGAGGAACGATTTCGGTGATTTCACAAACCACACTTCTTCCGGATCATCAATATACTGCGCCAGTGAGGAAAGACCGAACTGCACGCTTTTCGCCGTGACGTCGATATCTTCTTCGCGGTTATAACGAAGCGCCCGACGTAACAGCGCCTGCGTTTCATCATCGTTTGCCGGAACATCATGATGGCGGTACAGCCACTCGCTTACTGCTTCACGCGTTGGTGCGCAAAGCATTGAAGGCAGCAGCGTACTGTCATTTTCCATTTTCAACATCTGCGGTTTACCGTCGCGCATCACCGCCACTGAACAGTTTGCTGTACCGTAATCAAAACCAATAAACACGAAATAATCCCCATGCCGGTGAAGAAGGGGCGTGACTTTAGCGAAATGTTGCCGTCGCGACAACCGGAATATGAAAGCAAAGCGCAGCGTCTGAATAACGTTTATGCTGAAAGCGGATAAAAAAGGAGATGCGATGTATACCCTGAACTGGCAGCCGCCGTATGACTGGTCGTGGATGTTGGGATTTCTTGCCGCCCGTGCGGTGAGTGGCGTAGAAACAGTCACGGACAATTATTATGCCCGTAGTCTGGCGGTGGGCGAACATCGCGGCGTGATAACGGTGGTTCCTGATGTCGAAACTAATACGTTGCAAGTGAATGTAAGTTCGGGATTAGAAGCGGTAGCGACCGAGTGCCTGGCGAAAATGAGCCGCCTGTTTGATCTGCAATGTAATCCGCAGATTGTTAACGGTGCATTGGGCGAGTTAGGCGCTGCGCGGCCAGGGCTACGTCTGCCCGGGAGTGTTGATGCTTTTGAGCAGGGCGTGCGCGCGGTTTTAGGCCAACTTGTGAGCGTGGCGATGGCAGCAAAATTGACTGCCAAAGTGGCGCAGCTTTATGGCGAACGGCTGGATGATTTCCCTGAATATGTCTGCTTTCCCACGCCCCAACGACTGGCAGCAGCCGACCCGCAGGCACTAAAAGGGTTGGGGATGCCGTTGAAACGGGCAGAGGCGCTGATTCATTTAGCCAATGCGGCACTGGATGGCTCCTTACCGATGAAAATGCCGGGCGACGTTGAGCAAGCGATGAAAACGCTGCAAACATTTCCTGGAATTGGGCGCTGGACGGCGAATTATTTCGCCTTGCGTGGCTGGCAAGCGAAAGATGTTTTCCTGCCGGATGATTATTTGATTAAACAGCGATTTCCAGGAATGACGCCGGCACAAATCCGCCGTTATGCCGAACGCTGGAAACCCTGGCGTTCTTATGCGCTGTTGCATATCTGGTATACGGAAGGCTGGCAACCAGAAGAAGTATGATGCTGGTCGTCTTATCCAGTCTGGGGAATGAGCGAATTGTAGACCTGATAAGACGCGTCAGCGTCGCATCAGGCAATACTCAGTTAATCGCGAAATAACTGCTATTAATCAGCAAATCCAGAGGCTGAGCGTCGGCAATGACATCGCCATAAATCAGATCAACACCCATGCCGGAAAGCGTATCCATCACCAGCGGCAACGCTACTGGCCCCGCGATGGTCTTCACCCCCAGCCGCTGGGCATGACCCTGAATGATCGATATCAGCATCTCATCCATCAAATTACCCTGTACGCTGGCGCATAACTCACCGTCGAGCAGCAGATAATCCGCCATATTTGCTTTCAGTGTGTTGAAGAGCTGCAGATCGCGCCCCACCTGACTGAGCACGATCCGGCAGCCTGCCAGCCGCAATTTATGCATATTTTCTGCGTGGTCGAAAATCGCTTCAGCCGGAATAATCAGATGTAATAACCGTGACGGTAGGGAACTGCTTTCCAGTTGCTTAAGCAGTTTATCCACCAGCGGGGCGCTGCTTAACCCGGCAACGGAAAGGGGGAGGGCGATGCTTAAGCCTTTACTGGCAACCGCTTTTGCTGTCTGCTGGAAAAACTCATGTAATATCCGACGATCAAGGGCGTGATTGAGCGCCGGATCGCTGAAACTACGACGAAATGCCAGTTCATCAATAGTCTCACCTTCACTACTCCAGAGCTTAAGCGAAATCAGCCACAAATTACGCGTAGCCGGGATTCGTGGTGAAGCGACGCCGTGGGCGATCATCATCAGTTGATTCTCTTTGATCATCCGCCACTGTTCATCGAGTGACATCATCGCCTGTTCGCTATGTTTGGCAGTTTGCTGTGGTTCGTAAACCGTCACCCGACCACGCCCACCATTTTTCGAAGCATAACAGGCGATATCGGCCTGCGACATCACGTCTGCCGCCTGATGATTGCTGTCATCGATAAGGGTAATCCCTGCGCTGGCACCTACCCGATGCACGCGGCCTTCCCACATAAAGTGATAGTCATTAATCGCACTGATAATGCGTGTGGCGATAAAGCGGGCACTTTCAACATTACAGTCCGGTAGCAACAGACCAAATTCATCACCGCCGAGTCGCGCCAGCACATCGCTGGAGCGCAACATACTGAGCATCAACGACGCCAGTTCACGCAGTAAAGCATCACCCGCCGCGTGCCCGGCGCTGTCATTCACCGCTTTAAAATGATCAAGATCGATAAACACCAGTGCATGTCGATGATGCGTGCTGCTTACCGTTTGCAGCAGTATTCGCAGTTGTTTTTCAAAACTGGCACGGTTAGTGAGATGCGTCAGGGCATCATGGGAGGCGCTATAACTAAGCTGGCGCAGCATTTTGCGTGACTCAGTCACATCCTGAATGACCAGTACCGAACCAATATTGCTGCCATCCAGCGTACTTAACGGCGTAATGCTGTAATGGACGTCGTAGCTGCCGCCGTTGCGGCAGTGGAGAACGACATCTTGTTCAATAGCGGAACGCGACGTGTCGGCACTGTAAATGTTCTCCATTAACGGCCCATTGTCGCCAAATGTAATTTGCAACGCTGTTAATAGTGGAACGCCCAACGCCTCTTCTTGTGTCCAGCCGCTCATCTTCTCTGCAACCGGATTCATAAAGGTAATTTTCATCGCCATATCAATACAGACCACGGCTTCGCCGATGGAATCCAGCGTAATGTGCAGGCGCTCTTTTTCCTGAAACAGCGCCTCGTTCAGCTGTTTCACTTCGGTCATATCAATGTTAATACCGAGCAATCGTTCGACTTCGCCTTCTTTATTCAGCACCCGATTGGCGAGGGCGCGGATATGACGAATACCGTCTTTCACGGTGATGCGAAATTCCAGCTTAAAGGGCAAGCGAGCCTGTAATGAATCACGAATCACTTTTTCGGCGTGTTGGCGATCTTCCGGCAGCACACAGTCATACCACACCTGCCAGTTCGGTTTGATATGTGGCGAAATTTCATATAGCTCGAACATCCGCTTATCCCAACTAAAAATATCCGGCTTCAGTTCCCACTCCCAGATGCCAATCCCACCCGCTTCATTAGCCAGCGTTATCCGCTCCATCAGGCGTTTGTTAATCTGTTCGGTGCGTTTAAGATCGTTTATGTCTTCAATCTGCGCAATAAAGTAGAGCGGCGTGCCATCGGTGTGGCGTACCAGCGAGACGGCAAGCAGCGCCCAGACAACGTCGCCATTACGGTTGTAATAACGTTTCTCCATCGAGTAGGTATTTATTTCACCGCTAATTAGCTTCTCAACGTGTTGCAGATCTTTATTGAGATCTTCCGGCCAGGTAAGTTGCTGGAAGGTGAGGGCGCGCAACTCTTCCTGGCTGTAACCGAGAAACTGGCATAACGCTTTGTTGGATTGCAGCCATTGCCCCTCGGTGCCCACTAATGCCATGCCGATGGCGGAATATTCCATAGCGTTACGAAAGCGGGTTTCGCTTTCTGAAATATGCTTGCGTTCAGCGCGAAAGGCGTACATCACCATGGTCATGATGTTGGCGGGCAGCAGGATCAGCAAAAATGGTAGCCACGGTACGTGACTCATCAAGTAGGTTCGCGGCGTGGCAAGTAAAGTCGGATCGGCCGCCATCATCAGCGACACCATCATCACTGTAGTGAGGAAGATCAAAAAGGCTTCCATCCGTGGCAGGCGCACGGCACTCCACATCAGTAGCACAATAATGAAAGTAAAAGGCCACGGTAGATATAGCATCGAGAGCCAGCTTAACGTCAGCGTGATGGCTAATGTTAGTAGTGTTTCAAACAACAGCCGTGGATCACGGTGACGGAGCAGGTAATGTGGCTTAAATAACAATCCTAGCGGTACTAGCGCCAGTGCGCCGATTGATTCGGAAAGTACCCAGATTAGAAATGCTCTAAGCGGATCGTCGTCTGATACCAGCAGGATAACCAGCACGCCACCCAATACTGGCGGCACGATGGCGCTGCCAAATGCGAGACGTAGCCAGTCAGCCAGATTTTGCAGTGGGTTATACCACGGCAGCAATTTCCGCAGCAGCATTGCCCCCACGACGGCCTCAACAATGTTGATTGCCGTCCACGTCATATTCAGCGAACTGGTAGAGAAGAGCAGTACGGATGCGGCGATATTCCCCAGCGAGCAGGCCAATGCGATTCCCGGCCACATCCGTCCGGCATGGCGGTAAAATGCCACCATCATAATGGACGTGGGGAACCAGAGTGGCGCAAGTTGCGTACCGAACTGTGAAAGCTCAAGCGAGAAAAGGGTAAAGATGAATGAGACTAAACCTAAACTGACGAGGTGAAGCAGGGGATGAGGCAGGGTAATTAAAACACGTTGTGATGGTTTACTCATTACCGCTCTATCCGTATGACCAGGTCGTCAGTATTAGTATCTGTGTTTATGCTAGTACAAAAGTTTTACATTTTATATGCGGATTGTTCATAAAGTGACGTGGTGGCAGATAATTTGTGCAACTTTACACAACATTTTTTACCTTGCGTTAAAACCGAACAATTAAATTTGCGTCAGGGAATTGATCGTCAACAATTAACTCTAAGTGTGCGGCAACGCTATTCGACTGGTATCAGGCGGATGAAATCCCTATAATTGCCGCGTTTGGCGCTTCGGCGCCCCCTTCCTAACATCCAGGTTAATCAGGTCGCTAAATTTATGACTGATCAGTCTCATCAGTGCGTCATTATCGGTATTGCTGGCGCATCGGCTTCCGGCAAGAGTCTCATTGCCAGTACCCTTTATCGTGAATTACGTGAACAAGTGGGTGATGAACACATCGGCGTTATTCCGGAAGATTGTTACTACAAAGATCAAAGCCATCTGTCGATGGAAGAACGCGTTAAGACCAACTATGACCATCCGAGCGCGATGGATCACAGTCTGTTGCTTGAACATTTACAAGCGTTGAAACGCGGCTCGGCTATCGACCTGCCGGTTTACAGCTACGTTGAACATACGCGTATGAAAGAAACGGTGAAGGTTGAGCCGAAGAAAGTCATTATTCTCGAAGGCATCTTGCTGCTGACGGATGCGCGTTTGCGTGACGAACTTAACTTCTCAATTTTCGTTGATACCCCACTGGACATCTGCCTGATGCGCCGCATCAAGCGCGACGTTAACGAGCGTGGGCGTTCGATGGATTCTGTAATGGCACAATATCAAAAAACGGTGCGTCCGATGTTCCTGCAATTCATTGAACCTTCCAAACAATATGCGGACATTATCGTGCCGCGCGGCGGTAAAAACCGCATCGCGATCGATATATTGAAAGCGAAAATAAGTCAGTTCTTTGAATAAGCTTGATAAATTGTGTACCGTTCAGTGATAACCTGGTATGCCCTTGACGTAATTGGCGTTAAGGGAGTGATGCGCGAAAGGAGAAAATGCCATGCGTCTGTGTGACCGAGATATTGAAGCCTGGCTTGATGAAGGCCGTTTGTCGATCAACCCACGTCCGCCGGTGGAGCGTATTAATGGCGCGACGGTAGATGTGCGCTTGGGCAATAAGTTTCGTACCTTCCGTGGTCACACGGCAGCGTTTATCGATCTGAGCGGTCCCAAAGATGAAGTGAGCGCCGCGCTCGATCGGGTGATGAGCGATGAAATCGTGCTCGACGAGGGCGAGGCGTTTTATCTCCATCCGGGAGAACTGGCGCTGGCGGTGACGCTGGAGTCGGTCACGCTGCCTGCCGATCTTGTGGGCTGGCTGGATGGGCGCTCCTCACTGGCGCGTCTGGGGTTGATGGTTCACGTTACCGCTCACCGTATCGATCCAGGCTGGTCTGGCTGCATCGTGCTTGAGTTTTACAACTCCGGTAAATTGCCGCTGGCGCTGCGTCCGGGCATGTTAATTGGCGCGTTAAGTTTTGAGCCGCTTTCCGGCCCGGCGGCGCGACCATACAACCGTCGTGAAGATGCGAAATATCGCAACCAGCAGGGCGCGGTTGCCAGCCGAATCGATAAAGACTAATTCAGGCTCATTGAGGATACCATGAGACGATTTCTGACGACCCTGATGATAATCCTGGTCGTGCTGGTGGCCGGATTATCTGCGTTAGTGTTGCTGGTGAATCCGAATGATTTCCGCGACTATATGGTCAAGCAGGTCGCTGCACGTAGTGGTTATCAATTGCAGTTGGATGGGCCGCTGCGTTGGCACGTCTGGCCGCAGCTTAGTATCCTCTCCGGGCGAATGTCCCTCACCGCCCAGGGCGCGAGCCAGCCACTGGTGCGCGCCGATAATATGCGCCTTGATGTGGCGTTATTGCCGTTATTGAGTCATCAACTGAGCGTTAAGCAGGTGATGCTGAAAGGCGCGGTAATTCAACTTACGCCACAGTCGGAAGCGGTTCGTCGTGACGATGCCCCTGTTGCGCCGCGCGACAATACGTTGCCGGATCTGGCAGAAAATCGCGGCTGGTCGTTTGATATCTCCAGTCTGAAAGTGGCGGACAGTCTGCTGGTGTTCCAGCATGAAGATGACGAGCAGGTGACGATTCGCAATATCCGTCTGCAAATGGAACAAGATCCACAGCATCGCGGTTCGTTTGAGTTCTCCGGGCGGGTTAACCGCGATCAGCGCGATCTCACGTTATCTCTCAAGGGCACGGTGGATGCTTCTGATTATCCGCATGATTTAACCGCAGCCATTGAGCAAATTAGCTGGCAGCTGCAAGGCGCAGATCTGCCACAGCAAGGTATTCAGGGGCAGGGGAGCTTCCAGGCTCAGTGGCAAGAGCCACATAAACGCCTTTCATTTAATCAAATCAATTTGACCGCGAATGACAGCGCGCTTAGTGGACAAGCGCAGGTCACGCTGACTGAAAAGCCCGAATGGTTGTTAAGATTGCAGTTTTCGCAACTGAATCTTGATAATCTCATACCGCTTAATGAAGCCGTTAACAGTGAAAACGGAACCACGCAACAGGGGCAGAACCAGCCAATGCTGCCGCGTCCGGTCATTTCCTCGCGTATTGATGAACCGGCCTATCAGGGGTTAAAAGGTTTTGCGGCTGATATTTTGTTGCAGGCCAGTAACGTGCGTTGGCGCGGGATGAATTTTACTGATGTTGCTACGCAAATGACCAATAAATTGGGTTTGCTGGAAATCACCCAACTGCAAGGCAAACTCAACGGTGGACAGGTATCGCTGCCGGGGACGCTGGACGCGACATCAACAAATCCACGTATAAGCTTCCAGCCACGGCTGGAGAACGTTGAGATTGGCACCATTCTGAAGGCATTTAACTATCCGATTTCGTTAACCGGAAAAATGTCTCTGGCTGGCGACTTCTCTGGCGCTGATATTGATGCCGACGCATTCCGCCACAACTGGCAAGGGCAAGCGCATGTTGAAATGACCGACACGCGCATGGAAGGGATGAACTTCCAGCAGATGATTCAGCAAGCGGTAGAACGTAACGGCGGTGATGTGAAGGCCGCTGAAAACTTCGATAATGTGACTCGTCTCGACCGCTTTACGACCGATCTCACGTTACATAATGGCCTCGTGACGTTAAACGACATGCAAGGTCAATCGCCGGTGTTGGCACTGACAGGGGAAGGCACGTTGAATCTGGCAGAGCAGACCTGCGATACCCTGTTTGACATTCGCGTCATTGGCGGCTGGAACGGAGAAAGCAAACTGATTGATTTCCTCAAAGAAACGCCAGTACCGCTGCGGGTTTACGGCAACTGGCAGCAACTCAATTACAGCCTGCAAGTGGATCAGTTACTGCGCAAACACTTACAGGATGAAGCCAAACGTCGCTTGCACGATTGGGCTGAGCGCAATAAAGATTCCCGCAATGGCAAAGATGTGAAGAAGTTGCTGGAGAAGATGTAAATTTCCAGATGATATAATTTGTAGGCCTGATGCAACGCTTTACGCGTTTTATCAGGCCTACATACCATCACACCTCGTACTCCAAATTATCTTCCTTACGCAGTGGAATAATCTGCACCTTCTGCACGCGATGGCTTTCCACCTGTAACGTTTTGAGCAAATAATTCCCCACCTGAACTTCTTCGCCAGGTTTTGGAATACGCTGTAAATATTCCATCAGCAGCCCGGCGATGGTGTGATATTCACGTTTTTCATCCAGCGGCAGCGGCACATATTGCACCAGATCTTCCAGTGGCATATGACCATTCGCCGTCCAGGAACCGTCGGCGTTTTTCTGAATATCATGGCGGGCGTCGATCTCTTCCACTTCGTTCGGTAAGTTACCAGCAATGGTTTCGGTGACGTCACTTAATGTCACAATCCCTTCCACTGAACCAAACTCATCCACCACAAAAGCAAAGTGCGTGCGGGCATTACGGAACTGCTCCAGGGCAGGTAACAGCGGCAAGGTTTCCGGGAAAACCAGCGGCTGGCGAATCAACACCCGCAGATTGAGCGGTTCGCCGCGCAGCGACTGTTGTAGCAGATCGATAACGTGAACAACACCAAGCAAATCTTCCGCGTCATCGCCATCGGTAACGACCAGACGCGTATGTTGATTTCGCTCCAGCAACTGGCGGATCTCGTCTTCCGGCGCGTTGAGATCGATATGCTCGATATCGTGGCGCGAGGTCATGATGCTGCTGACGGTACGCTGGTTAAGATTAAGCACCCGCTCGATCATCCGCCGCTCCTGCGGATTAAAGATTTGCTGATTATCATGATCCACCAGCATTGATGCGGTTTCGGCGTCCAGTTCCGCATCTTCTTTTTGCCCGCTTAACAGGCGCATTACCGCTTCGGTGGTGCGCTGGCGCAGGGTCTGGTTAGCGGAAAGAAAACGTCGCCGGTTAAAGATGGCTAACTGATTGAGCGCCTCGATCATCACCGAGAAACCAATCGCAGCGTACAGATAGCCTTTCGGAATGACGAAGCCGAAACCTTCCGCCACCAGGCTAAAGCCAATCATCAACAGGAAACTTAAGCAGAGAATAACGATCGTCGGGTGACTGTTAACAAATTGCGTTAACGGTTTACTTGCCATCAGCATCAGGCTGATAGCGATAACGACGGCAGCCATCATGACCAGCAAATGGTCGACCATCCCGACGGCGGTAATCACCGAGTCGAGTGAGAAGATGGCGTCCAGCACCACAATTTGCGTCACCACACCCCAGAACTTCGCACCTTTGCGTTGCGTGGGGTTATTGCTGTCTTTCCCTTCCAGTCGCTCGTTCAGCTCCATCGTGGCTTTGAACAGCAGGAAGAAACCACCAAACAGCATGATTAAGTCGCGGGCGCTAAAGGTAAATGAGCGGAAGCTGAACAGTGGTTGAGTCAGGGTGACCAGCCAGGAGATTGACGCCAGCAGTAACAGGCGCATTAACATTGCCAGCAGCAGCCCGGTAACCCGTGCGCGGTCGCGCTGCTTCGGCGGTAGTTTTTCGGCGAGGATGGCAATAAAGACCAGGTTATCAATGCCGAGGACCAGTTCGAGCACAATCAGCGTGATTAACCCGGCCCAGATAGACGGATCGGCAATCCATTCCATAGTAAGTACAAAACCTATTCGTTGTATGACAAATGTCACAATTCGATCATGGATAATTCAGGGCAAAAATGCAATGTTGCAGCACTATTTATCTGACTTTATTTGAGAACTATAACATTGCATTATCCCTGAATTAAAAGGGGTAATAATAAAATATCATTTAAGAAATATCGCATATAGAGATGCTATATTAAATATTGTCAACCTAAAGAAACTCCTAAAAAACACCACAAATTACACTTACTATAATTCTTAAAAATAGCCCATTGTCGAATTGTTACCTTGCCTGCTATTCCGTTAGCTGTAACACTTCCTCCTGCATTATTGGAGAGCCAATATTCAATTACCATAATGCTACCTTATATTCGGAAGTTAATTTCTTGAATAACCCTTTCTCATAAACGACTGTATGCTGAGAGGGTTTTAAAAACCAAACTAAATCAGTGTATTGGTAGCTAAAAAGCCAGGGGCGGTAGCGTGTCTGGATGCCTGAAAGACCAGTCTGAATTATTCTGTCAATAGCCTGCGGATGAAATCAATTTTTTTAGGACTGATGCCAGTTAAATTCTTATTCAATTAGCTGCAAGGTAAATGTGCATGTCGATAAATAATGCACAGGATAATTACTCTGCCAAAGTGATAAATAAACAATGATGAAATCCAAAATGAAATTGATGCCATTATTGGTGTCAGTAACCTTGATAAGCGGTTGCACAGTACTTCCGGGCAGTAATATGTCTACGCTGGGTAAAGACGTCATCAAACAGCAGGACGCTGATTTCGACCTCGACAAAATGGTGAATGTTTATCCGCTGACCCCGCGCCTGATTGATCAATTACGCCCACGCCCGAACGTGGCGCGCCCCAATATGACGCTGGAAAGCGAGATTGCTAATTACCAGTATCGCGTCGGGCCGGGTGACGTTCTTAATGTCACCGTCTGGGATCACCCGGAACTCACTACGCCAGCCGGTCAGTACCGCAGCTCTAGCGACACCGGCAACTGGGTGCAGCCTGATGGCACCATGTTCTACCCGTATATCGGCAAGGTTCACGTCGTGGGGAAAACGCTCGCTGAAATCCGCAGTGATATTACCGGGCGCTTAGCGACGTACATCGCTGACCCGCAGGTGGACGTTAATATCGCCGCCTTCCGCTCGCAAAAGGCCTATATCTCCGGTCAGGTGAATAAATCCGGTCAACAGGCGATCACCAACGTGCCACTGACCATTCTCGATGCCATCAACGCCGCAGGTGGCCTGACCGACACCGCTGACTGGCGCAACGTGGTGCTAACACACAATGGTCGTGAAGAACGCATTTCTTTGCAGGCGCTGATGCAAAACGGCGACCTCAATCAGAACCGACTGCTTTATCCCGGCGATATTCTCTACGTGCCGCGTAATGATGATCTGAAAGTATTTGTGATGGGTGAAGTGAAGAAACAGAGCACCCTGAAAATGGACTTTAGCGGCATGACCCTGACTGAAGCTCTGGGCAATGCCGAAGGTATCGACATGACCACCTCCAACGCCAGCGGCATCTTTGTCATTCGTCCGCTGAAAGGCGAGGGCGGGCGTAACGGCAAGATTGCCAATATCTATCAGCTGGATATGTCCGATGCGACGTCGCTGGTGATGGCGACAGAATTCCGCCTGCAACCTTATGACGTGGTGTATGTCACCACCGCCCCGGTTTCCCGCTGGAACCGTCTGATCAATCAGTTGCTGCCAACTATTAGCGGTGTCCGTTACATGACGGATACAGCCAGCGACATTCATAACTGGTAATCGTCATGTTTAACAACATCTTAGTTGTCTGTGTCGGCAATATTTGCCGTTCCCCGACGGCGGAACGCTTACTGCAACGTTATCACCCGGAGCTGAAAGTGGAGTCCGCTGGACTCGGCGCGCTGGTCGGTAAGGGCGCTGATCCTACCGCTATCAGCGTCGCCGCAGAACATCAACTGTCTCTGGAAGGTCACTGTGCACGGCAAATCAGCCGCCGCCTGTGTCGCAACTATGACCTGATTTTGACCATGGAAAAGCGCCATATTGAACGCTTATGCGAGATGGCACCTGAGATGCGCGGCAAAGTGATGCTGTTTGGTCACTGGGATAACGAATGTGAAATCCCCGATCCGTATCGCAAAAGCCGGGAAACGTTTGCAGCGGTGTACACATTACTTGAACGGTCTGCCCGCCAGTGGGCGCAGGCATTGAACGCAGAGCAGGTATAAGAATGACAGAAAAAGTAAAACAACATGCCGCTCCGGTAACGGGCAGTGATGAAATCGATATCGGTCGCCTGGTCGGCACCGTCATTGAAGCGCGCTGGTGGGTGATTGGCATCACCGCCGTATTTGCCCTCTGTGCTGTGGTTTACACTTTCTTCGCCACGCCGATTTATAGTGCCGACGCACTGGTACAAATCGAACAAAGCAGCGGCAATTCGCTGGTGCAGGACATTGGTTCGGCGTTAGCCAACAAACCGCCAGCCTCGGACGCTGAGATCCAGTTGATTCGTTCGCGTCTGGTGCTTGGTAAAACGGTGGACGATCTCGACCTCGATATTGCGGTGAGCAAAAACACGTTCCCGATTTTCGGTGCGGGCTGGGATCGCCTGATGGGACGTCAGAATGAGACGGTGAAAGTCACCACCTTTAACCGTCCAAAAGAAATGGCAGATCAGGTGTTTACACTTAATGTTCTGGACAACAAAAACTACACGCTGAGTAGCGACAGTGGTTTTAGCGCCCGTGGACAAGCAGGTCAGATGCTGAAAAAAGAAGGCGTCACGCTGATGGTTGAGGCCATTCACGCCAGCCCGGGCAGTGAGTTTACCGTCACCAAATACTCCACGCTGGGGATGATCAATCAACTGCAAAACAGTCTGACGGTAACGGAGAACGGCAAAGACGCTGGCGTACTGAGCCTGACTTATACCGGTGAAGATCGCGAACAGATCCGCGACATTCTTAACAGTATCGCTCGTAACTATCAGGAACAAAATATTGAGCGCAAATCGGCGGAAGCGTCGAAAAGCCTCGCTTTCCTCGCGCAACAATTGCCGGAAGTGCGCAGCCGCCTTGATGTCGCCGAAAACAAACTGAATGCCTTCCGTCAGGATAAAGATTCTGTGGATCTGCCGCTGGAAGCGAAAGCGGTGCTCGATTCGATGGTGAACATCGACGCGCAGTTGAACGAACTAACCTTTAAAGAGGCGGAAATTTCTAAGCTGTTCACCAAAGTTCATCCGGCGTACCGCACGCTGCTGGAGAAACGTCAGGTGCTGGAAGACGAAAAAGCCAAACTTAACGGTCGCGTAACGGCGATGCCGAAAACTCAGCAGGAGATTGTACGCCTGACGCGTGATGTCGAGTCTGGTCAGCAGGTCTATATGCAACTGCTGAATAAAGAGCAGGAGCTGAAAATCACCGAAGCCAGCACCGTTGGCGATGTGCGCATTGTTGACCCGGCAATCACCCAGCCTGGCGTGCTGAAACCGAAGAAAGGGCTGATTATCCTCGGTGCGATTATTCTTGGCCTGATGCTCTCTATCGTGGGTGTACTGCTGCGCTCGTTGTTTAATCGTGGCATCGAAAGCCCGCAGGTGCTGGAAGAACACGGTATCAGCGTCTATGCCAGCATCCCGCTGTCGGAATGGCAGAAAGCGCGCGATAGCGTCAAAACCATCAAAGGGGTTAAACGCTATAAACAGAGCCAGCTACTGGCGGTGGGGAATCCAACCGATCTGGCGATTGAAGCCATCCGCAGTCTGCGTACCAGTTTGCACTTTGCGATGATGCAGGCGCAGAACAATGTGTTGATGATGACCGGGGTTAGCCCGTCAATTGGTAAAACCTTTGTCTGTGCCAACCTGGCGGCGGTGATCAGTCAGACCAATAAACGGGTGTTGTTGATCGACTGCGATATGCGCAAAGGCTATACCCACGAGCTGTTGGGCACCAATAACGTCAATGGCCTGTCAGAGATTTTGCTTGGTCAGGGCGATATTACTACCGCTGCTAAACCCACTTCGATTCCCAAATTTGACCTGATCCCGCGCGGTCAGGTGCCGCCAAATCCTTCTGAACTATTGATGAGCGAACGCTTTGCCGAACTGGTGAGCTGGGCGAGTAAAAACTACGACCTGGTGTTGATTGATACGCCGCCGATTCTGGCGGTAACCGATGCAGCGATTGTTGGTCGTCACGCCGGAACCACGTTGATGGTAGCGCGTTATGCAGTCAACACCTTAAAAGAAGTGGAAACCAGCCTGAGCCGCTTTGAGCAAAACGGTATTCCGGTGAAAGGGGTGATTCTGAACTCCATCTTCCGCCGCGCCAGCGCGTATCAGGATTATGGCTATTACGAATACGAATATAAGTCGGACGCGAAATAACGACACCTGCATTCGCACCGCCCCGTAGGCCGGATAAGGCGTTCACGCCGCATCCGGCAAGCAAACCAGCTCATAAGTCGGGAGAACAACCTATGAAAGAAAATCCGCTGATCTCAATCTATATGCCGACCTGGAACCGCCAACAACTGGCGATTCGGGCGATAAAATCGGTCCTGCGCCAGGACTACAGTAACTGGGAGATGATCATCGTGGATGATTGCTCCACCTCCTGGGAACAACTGCAACAGTACGTCACCGCCCTCAACGATCCGCGTATTACCTACATTCACAACGACATTAACAGCGGGGCGTGCGCGGTACGTAACCAGGCTATTATGCTGGCGCAAGGGGAATACATTACCGGGATCGATGACGATGATGAATGGACGCCCAACCGCCTGAGCGTCTTCCTCGCCCATAAACAGCAACTGGTCACTCACGCCTTTTTGTACGCTAACGATTACGTTTGCCAGGGCGAAGTCTATTCCCAACCAGCAAGTTTGCCACTGTATCCCAAATCGCCGTATTCACGCCGCCTGTTCTATAAACGCAATATCATTGGCAATCAGGTCTTTACCTGGGCGTGGCGTTTCAAAGAGTGTTTGTTCGATACCGAACTGAAAGCGGCACAGGATTACGACATCTTCCTGCGGATGGTGGTGGAATATGGCGAACCGTGGAAGGTGGAAGAGGCGACGCAGATCCTGCATATCAATCACGGCGAAATGCAGATCACCTCGTCACCGAAAAAATTCTCCGGATACTTCCACTTTTACCGTAAGCACAAAGACAAATTCGACCGCGCCAGCAAAAAATATCAATTGTTTACCCTCTACCAGATCCGCAATAAACGCATGACCTGGCGGACTTTGTTGACGCTACTGTCGGTGCGTAACGGCAAACGTCTGGCTGATGGAATACGGGGGCGTTAAGGATGCTGGAAGATCTGCGCGCTAACAGCTGGAGTTTACGCCCGTGTTGCATGGTTCTCGCCTATCGTGTCGCCCATTTTTGCTCGGTGTGGCGCAAAAAGAACGCCCTCAATAATCTGTGGGCGGCTCCGCTGCTGGTGCTGTATCGCATTATCACCGAATGCTTTTTCGGCTATGAAATCCAGGCCGCCGCAACCATTGGCCGTCGTTTTACTATCCATCACGGTTACGCCGTAGTGATCAATAAAAACGTGGTGGCGGGGGATGATTTCACCATTCGCCACGGCGTCACTATCGGCAATCGTGGCGCCGATAACATGGCATGTCCACACATTGGCAATGGCGTCGAACTCGGTGCCAACGTCATTATTCTGGGTGATATCACGCTTGGTAACAACGTCACCGTGGGCGCGGGCAGCGTGGTGCTCGACTCTGTCCCGGACAACGCGCTGGTGGTGGGAGAAAAAGCGCGAGTGAAGGTAATTAAATGAATATTCTGCAATTTAATGTGCGACTGGCGGAAGGCGGGGCGGCAGGTGTGGCGTTAGATCTCCACCAGCGTGCGCTGCAACAGGGGCTGGCGTCACATTTTGTCTACGGCTACGGCAAAGGCGGCAAAGAGAGCGTCAGCCATCAGAACTATCCGCAGGTCATCAAACATACGCCTCGGATGACCGCGATGGCGAACATCGCGCTGTTTCGTCTGTTTAATCGCGATCTGTTTGGCAATTTCAATGAGTTGTATCGTTCCATAACCCGCACTTCGGGGCCGGTAGTCCTGCATTTTCATGTGTTGCACAGCTACTGGTTGAATCTTAACAGCGTGGTGCGCTTTTGCGAAAAAGTGAAAAACCACAAACCAGACATCACTCTGGTCTGGACGCTGCACGATCACTGGAGCGTTACCGGGCGCTGCGCCTTTACCGACGGTTGCGAAGGCTGGAAAACGGGCTGCCAGAAATGCCCGACCTTAAATAACTATCCACCGGTGAAGATTGATCGCGCGCACCAGCTGGTGGCGGGTAAACGCCAGTTGTTCCGCGAGATGCTGGTGCTGGGCTGTCAGTTTATTTCCCCCAGCCAGCATGTGGCTGACGCTTTCAATAGCCTGTACGGGCCAGGGCGTTGCCGGATTATCAATAACGGTATTGATATGGCAACCGAAGCCATTCTGGCGGAACTGCCACCGGTGCGCGAAACCCAGGGCAAGCCGAAAATCGCGGTGGTGGCGCATGACCTGCGTTACGACGGCAAAACTAACCAGCAACTGGTGCGCGAGATGATGGCGCTGGGAGACAAAATCGAACTGCATACCTTCGGTAAGTTCTCGCCGTTCACCGCTGGTAATGTGGTCAATCACGGCTTTGAAACCGACAAACGTAAGCTGATGAGCGTGCTCAATCAGATGGATGCGCTGGTGTTCAGTTCTCGTGTCGATAACTACCCGCTGATTTTGTGTGAGGCGCTATCGATTGGCGTGCCGGTGATCGCCACCCATAGCGACGCAGCGCGGGAAGTGCTGCAAAAATCCGGTGGTAAAACCGTCAGCGAAGAAGAGGTGCTGCAACTGGCGCAGTTAAGCAAACCGGAAATCGCGCAGGCGATATTTGGTACTACGTTGGCTGAGTTCAGCCAACGCAGCCGCGCCGCCTACAGTGGACAACAGATGCTGGAGGAGTATGTCAACTTCTATCAGAATCTGTAGCTACCTGCTGCTGCCGCTGATCTACCTGCTGGTTAACGTCAAAATCGCCCAGCTTGGCGAAAGTTTCCCCATCACCATCGTCACTTTTTTACCTGTCTTGCTGCTGCTGTTTTTAGAGCGCATCAGCGTTAAAAAATTGATGATAGCGTTAGGGATTGGCGCGGGACTCACGGCGTTTAACTATTTGTTTGGTCAGTCTTTGGATGCCAATAAATACGTCACTTCAACCATGCTATTTGTCTATATCGTGATCATTATTGGTATGGTGTGGAGTATTCGCTTTAAAACGATTTCGCCCCACAACCATCGCAAGATATTACGTTTCTTTTATCTGGTGGTCGGGCTGGTGGTGGCGCTGGCGGCGGTGGAGATGGCGCAAATTATTCTCACCGGCGGCAGCAGTATTATGGAGTCGATTTCGAAATATCTGATTTACAGCAACAGCTATGTACTGAATTTCATTAAATTCGGCGGTAAGCGAACTACGGCACTTTATTTCGAACCGGCATTTTTCGCTCTGGCGTTAATCTCAATTTGGCTTAGTATCAAACAGTTTGGTATCAAAACGCCTAAAACTGATGCTATGATTCTCGCAGGAATAATATTATCCGGATCGTTTTCAGGTGTTATGACCTTTATCCTGTTTTATTTGCTGGAGTGGGCATTTCAGTATCTGAATAAAGAAGCGATTAAGAAAAAGTTACCGTTAGCATTGATTTCTCTGGCTGTATTCCTGGTTGGTGTGGTAATCGCGTTTCCTTATATTTCCACCCGTCTGGGCGATTTAGGTACGGAAGGATCGTCATCGTATTATCGTATTGTCGGTCCGCTGGTGATGGTCGGTTATTCTTTGACCCATATTGACGGTGTAGTCAGATTTGGCTCACTTTATGAATATGTCGCATCATTCGGAATATTTAACGGTGCGGATGTCGGAAAAACCATAGACAATGGTTTGTATCTGCTGATTATTTATTTTTCCTGGTTCGCGGTGTTTTTATCTCTGTGGTACATGGGGAAAGTGATAAAAATGATGCTCAACGCTTTTGGCGATAATCGTAATTTTCGCGTGCAGCTCTATCTTTTTACGCCGGTATCGCTGTTTTTTACCGGTTCGATATTTAGCCCGGAATATGCTTTTTTAATCGTCTGTCCGTTTATTTTGCGAAAAGCGTTAAATATTACGAGGTAAGAATAAGAACATGTTGCTTAGCATAATCACCGTCGCGTTTCGTAACATCGAAGGGATAGTCAAAACGCACGCCTCGCTGGCGCATCTGGCACAGGCGGACGATATCAGCTTCGAATGGATTGTTGTCGATGGCGGTTCCAACGACGGCACCCGTGAGTATCTGGAAAAACTCAATGGTATCTATAACCTACGCTTTGTCAGCGAGCCAGATAACGGTATCTACGACGCCATGAACAAGGGCATTGCGATGGCACAAGGCACGTTCGCGTTGTTTCTCAACTCAGGCGATATTTTTCATCAGGATGCCGCAATTTTTGTCCGTAAGTTAAAAATGCAAAAAGATAACGTGATGATCACCGGCGATGCGCTGCTGGATTTTGGCGACGGGCATAAAATTAAACGTAGCGCCAAACCGGGCTGGTATATTTATCACAGCCTGCCCGCCAGTCATCAGGCGATATTTTTCCCGGTATCCGGTTTGAAAAAATGGCGTTATGACCTGGAATATAAAGTTTCTTCCGATTATGCGTTGGCGGCCAAAATGTATAAGGCCGGTTATGCATTTAAAAAACTCAATGGCCTGGTGTCTGAATTTTCTATGGGTGGGGTATCTACCACCAATAATATGGAATTGTGTGCAGACGCGAAAAAAGTCCAACGGCAAATATTACATGTGCCTGGCTTCTGGGCAGAATTATCCTGGCATTTACGCCAACGTACTACCTCAAAGACGAAAGCCTTATATAACAAAAGCTGAATATAAGGGAAAACGATGCAAGATTTAAGTGGTTTCTCGGTGCCGAAAGGGTTCCGGGGCGGCAACGCTATTAAAGTGCAATTGTGGTGGGCAGTACAGGCAACAATATTTGCCTGGTCGCCACAAGTATTGTATCGCTGGCGGGCTTTTTTATTACGTTTATTCGGCGCAAAAATAGGAAAAAACGTAGTTATTCGTCCGTCAGTAAAAATTACCTATCCGTGGAAATTAACCTTAGGTGATTACGCGTGGGTCGGCGATGAGGTCAATTTATATACCCTCGGTGAAATAACCATTGGCGCAAATTCGGTGATATCGCAAAAAAGTTATTTATGCACCGGTAGCCACGACCATGCAAGTCAACATTTCACCATTAACGCCACACCTATTGTGATTGGCGAGAAATGCTGGCTGGCAACCGATGTCTTTGTTGCCCCTGGCGTCACGATCGGCAACGGCACCGTCGTGGGTGCGCGAAGCAGTGTTTTTAAATCGCTTCCGGCAAATGCCATTTGCCGGGGGAATCCCGCAGTGGTGATACGCGAACGCGTTGAAACTGAATAAATTCAAAAAATACAGAGGAATAAGACATGTCAAAAGTCGCTCTCATCACCGGTGTAACCGGACAGGATGGTTCTTACCTGGCAGAATTGCTGCTGGAGAAAGGTTACGAAGTGCATGGCATTAAGCGTCGTGCATCGTCATTCAACACCGAGCGCGTGGATCATATTTATCAGGATCCACACACCTGCAACCCGAAATTCCATCTGCATTATGGCGACCTGAGTGATACTTCCAACCTGACGCGTATTTTGCGTGAAGTGCAGCCGGACGAAGTATACAACCTGGGTGCGATGAGCCACGTTGCGGTTTCTTTTGAATCCCCTGAATACACCGCTGACGTTGATGCGATGGGCACGCTGCGTCTGCTGGAGGCGATCCGTTTTCTCGGTCTGGAAAAGAAAACCCGTTTTTATCAGGCTTCCACTTCTGAACTTTACGGTCTGGTGCAGGAAATCCCGCAGAAAGAGACCACGCCGTTCTACCCGCGCTCTCCGTATGCCGTCGCCAAATTGTACGCCTACTGGATCACCGTTAACTACCGTGAATCCTACGGCATGTACGCCTGCAACGGCATTCTGTTTAACCATGAATCTCCGCGCCGTGGCGAAACCTTCGTCACCCGCAAAATCACCCGCGCAATCGCCAACATCGCCCAGGGGCTGGAGTCGTGCTTGTACCTCGGCAATATGGATTCCCTGCGTGACTGGGGCCATGCCAAAGACTACGTAAAAATGCAGTGGATGATGCTGCAACAGGAACAACCGGAAGATTTCGTTATCGCTACCGGCGTTCAGTACTCCGTGCGCCAGTTCGTGGAAATGGCGGCGGCACAACTGGGCATCAAACTGCGCTTTGAAGGTACGGGCGTTGAAGAGAAGGGCATTGTGGTTTCCGTCACCGGGCATGACGCGCCGGGCGTTAAACCGGGCGATGTGATTATCGCCGTTGACCCGCGTTACTTCCGTCCTGCTGAAGTAGAGACGCTGCTCGGCGACCCGACCAAAGCGCACGAAAAGCTGGGCTGGAAACCAGAAATCACCCTCAGAGAGATGGTGTCTGAAATGGTGGCTAATGACCTCGAAGCGGCGAAAAAACACTCTCTGCTGAAATCTCACGGCTACGACGTGGCGATTGCGCTGGAGTCATAAGCATGAGTAAACAACGCATTTTTATCGCTGGCCATCGCGGGATGGTCGGTTCCGCCATCAGGCGGCAGCTCGAACAGCGCGGTGATGTGGAGCTGGTATTACGCACCCGCGACGAACTGAACCTGCTGGACAGCCGCGCGGTGCATGATTTCTTTGCCAGCGAACGTATTGACCAGGTCTATCTGGCGGCGGCGAAAGTGGGCGGCATTGTTGCCAACAACACCTATCCGGCGGATTTCATCTACCAGAACATGATGATTGAGAGCAACATCATTCACGCCGCGCATCAGAACGACGTGAACAAACTGCTGTTTCTCGGATCGTCCTGTATCTACCCGAAACTGGAAAAACAGCCGATGGCAGAAAGCGAGTTATTGCAGGGTTCGCTGGAGCCGACCAACGAGCCTTATGCCATTGCCAAAATCGCCGGGATCAAACTGTGCGAATCTTACAACCGCCAGTACGGACGCGATTACCGCTCAGTCATGCCGACCAACCTGTACGGGCCGCATGACAACTTCCATCTAAGTAATTCGCATGTGATCCCTGCATTGCTGCGTCGCTTCCACGAGGCGACGGCACAGAATGCACCGGACGTGGTGGTGTGGGGCAGCGGTACACCGATGCGAGAATTTCTGCACGTCGATGATATGGCGGCGGCGAGCATTCATGTCATGGAGCTGGCGCACGAAGTCTGGCTGGAAAACACCCAGCCGATGCTGTCGCACATTAACGTCGGCACGGGCGTTGACTGCACTATCCGCGAGCTGGCGCAAACCATCGCCAAAGTGGTGGGTTACAAAGGTCGGGTGGTTTTTGATGCCAGCAAACCGGACGGTACGCCGCGCAAACTGCTGGATGTGACGCGCCTGCATCAGCTTGGCTGGTATCACGAAATCTCACTGGAAGCGGGGCTTGCCAGCACTTACCAGTGGTTCCTTGAGAATCAAGACCGCTTTCGGGGGTAATGATGTTTTTACGTCAGGAAGACTTTGCCACGGTAGTGCGCTCCACTCCGCTTGTCTCTCTCGACTTTATTGTCGAGAACAGTCGCGGCGAGTTTCTGCTTGGCAAAAGAACCAACCGCCCGGCGCAGGGTTACTGGTTTGTGCCGGGAGGGCGCGTGCAGAAAGACGAAACGCTGGAAGCCGCATTTGAGCGGCTGACGATGGCGGAACTGGGGCTGCGTCTGCCGATAACAGCAGGCCAGTTTTACGGCATCTGGCAGCACTTTTATGACGATAACTTCTCTGGCA
The DNA here is from genome assembly GCF_916618735.1 of Escherichia sp. Marseille-Q3837. Classification (NCBI taxonomy): domain Bacteria; kingdom Pseudomonadati; phylum Pseudomonadota; class Gammaproteobacteria; order Enterobacterales; family Enterobacteriaceae; genus Escherichia; species Escherichia sp. Marseille-Q3837. Next base: position 2,700,371 of record NZ_CAKAKC010000001.1, read on the forward strand.
CGGATTTCACCACTCACTATGTGGTGCTCGGTTTTCGCTTCAGGGTAGCGGAAGAAGAGCTGTTACTGCCGGATGAGCAGCATGACGATTACCGCTGGTTGACGCCGGATGCGCTGCTCGCCAGTGACAATGTTCACGCTAACAGCCGCGCCTATTTTCTCGCTGAGAAGCGTACCGGAGTACCCGGATTATGAAAATACTGGTCTACGGCATTAACTACTCGCCGGAGTTAACCGGTATCGGCAAATACACCGGCGAGATGGTGGAATGGCTGGCGGCGCAAGGTCATGAGGTGCGGGTCATTACCGCACCGCCTTACTACCCGCAGTGGCAGGTGGGGGAGAACTATTCTGCCTGGCGTTACAAACGAGAAGAGGGCGTGGCTACGGTGTGGCGCTGCCCGCTGTATGTGCCAAAACAGCCGAGCACCCTGAAACGCTTGTTGCATCTCGGCAGTTTTGCCGCCAGCAGTTTCTTTCCGCTGATGGCGCAACGTCGCTGGAAGCCGGAGCGCATTATCGGCGTAGTGCCAACGCTGTTTTGCACGCCGGGAATGCGTCTGCTGGCGAAACTCTCTGGCGCGCGTACCGTGCTGCATATTCAGGATTACGAAGTGGACGCCATGCTGGGGCTGGGCCTTGCCGGAAAAGGCAAAGGCGGCAAAGTGGCACAGCTGGCGACGGCGTTCGAACGTAGCGGACTGCATAACGTCGATAACGTCTCCACGATTTCGCGTTCGATGATGAATAAAGCTGTCGAAAAAGGCGTGGCGGCGGAAAAGGTCATCTTCTTCCCCAACTGGTCGGAAATCGCCCGTTTTCAACATGTCGCAGAGGCTGATGTTGATGCCCTTCGTAACCAACTTGACCTGCCGGATAACAAAAAAATCATTCTTTACTCCGGCAATATTGGTGAAAAGCAGGGGCTGGAAAACGTTATTGAAGCTGCCGATCGCCTGCGCGATGAACCGCTGATTTTTGCCATTGTCGGGCAGGGCGGCGGCAAAGCGCGGCTGGAAAAAATGGCGCAGCAGCGTGGGCTGCGAAACATGCAATTCTTCCCGCTGCAATCGTATGACGCTTTACCCGCACTGCTGAAGATGGGCGATTGCCATCTGGTGGTGCAAAAACGCGGCGCGGCAGATGCCGTATTGCCGTCGAAACTGACCAATATTCTGGCGGTAGGTGGTAACGCGGTGATTACCGCAGAAGCCCATACAGAACTGGGGCAGCTTTGCGAAACCTTCCCAGGAATTGCGGTTTGCGTAGAACCGGAATCGGTCGAGGCGCTGGTGACGGGGATTTGTCAGGCGCTCCTGCTGCCCAAACACAACACGGTGGCACGTGAATATGCCGAACGCACGCTCGATAAAGAGAACGTGTTACGTCAATTTATAAATGATATTCGGGGATAATTATGGCGCAGTCGAAACTCTATCCAGTCGTGATGGCAGGTGGCTCAGGTAGCCGCTTATGGCCGCTTTCCCGCGTACTTTATCCCAAGCAGTTTTTATGCCTGAAAGGCGATCTCACCATGCTGCAAACCACCATCTGCCGCCTGAACGGCGTGGAGTGCGAAAGCCCGGTGGTGATTTGCAATGAGCAGCACCGCTTTATTGTTGCGGAACAGCTGCGTCAACTGAACAAACTTACCGAGAACATTATTCTCGAACCGGCAGGGCGTAACACTGCACCTGCCATTGCGCTAGCGGCGCTGGCGGCAAAACGTCATAGCCCGGAGAGCGACCCGTTAATGCTGGTATTGGCGGCGGATCATGTGATTGCCGATGAAGACGCGTTCCGCGCCGCCGTGCGTAACGCCATGCCGTATGCTGAAGCAGGCAAACTGGTGACCTTCGGCATTGTGCCGGATCTACCTGAAACCGGATATGGCTATATTCGTCGCGGTGAAGTATCGGCGGGTGAGCAGGATACGGTGGCCTTTGAAGTGGCGCAGTTTGTCGAAAAACCGAATCTGGAAACCGCGCAGGCCTATGTGGCAAGCGGCGAATATTACTGGAACAGCGGCATGTTCCTGTTCCGCGCCGGACGCTATCTCGAAGAACTGAAAAAATATCGCCCGGATATTCTCGATGCCTGTGAAAAAGCGATGAGCGCCGTCGATCCTGATCTCGATTTTATTCGAGTGGATGAAGAAGCGTTTCTCGCCTGCCCGGAAGAGTCGGTGGACTACGCGGTCATGGAACGCACGGCAGATGCGGTTGTGGTGCCGATGGATGCGGGCTGGAGCGACGTGGGGTCCTGGTCTTCTTTATGGGAGATCAGCGCCCACACCGCCGAGGGCAACGTTTGCCACGGTGATGTGATTAATCACAAAACCGAAAACAGCTATGTGTATGCCGAATCTGGCCTGGTCACCACCGTCGGGGTGAAAGATCTGGTGGTAGTGCAGACCAAAGATGCGGTGCTGATTGCCGACCGTAACGCGGTGCAGGATGTGAAAAAAGTGGTCGAGCAAATCAAAGCCGATGGCCGCCATGAGCATCGGGTACATCGCGAAGTGTATCGCCCGTGGGGCAAATATGACTCTATCGACGCAGGCGACCGCTACCAGGTAAAACGCATCACCGTGAAACCCGGTGAGGGCTTGTCGGTACAGATGCACCATCACCGCGCGGAACACTGGGTGGTTGTCGCGGGAACGGCAAAAGTCACCATTGACGGTGATATCAAACTGCTTGGCGAAAACGAGTCTATTTATATTCCGCTGGGGGCGACGCACTGCCTGGAAAACCCGGGGAAAATTCCGCTCGATTTAATTGAAGTGCGCTCCGGCTCTTATCTCGAAGAGGATGATGTGGTGCGCTTTGCGGATCGCTACGGACGGGTGTAAACGTCTTATCCGACCTACGGTTCGGATTTGTAGGCCTGATAAGACGCGGCAGCGTCGCATCAGGCAATGAATGCCGAACCGCGATGTAAATAACGACAAAAACAAAATTGGCCGCTTCGGTCAGGGTCAACTATTGCCTGAAAAAGGGTAACGACATGAAAAAATTAACCTGCTTTAAAGCCTATGATATTCGCGGAAAATTAGGTGAAGAACTGAATGAAGATATCGCCTGGCGCATTGGTCGTGCCTATGGCGAATTTCTTAAACCGAAAACCATTGTATTAGGCGGTGATGTCCGCCTCACCAGCGAAACCTTAAAACTGGCGCTGGCAAAAGGTTTACAGGATGCGGGCGTCGATGTGCTGGATATTGGCATGTCCGGCACTGAAGAGATCTATTTCGCCACGTTCCATCTCGGCGTGGATGGCGGCATCGAAGTTACCGCCAGCCATAACCCGATGGATTACAACGGCATGAAACTGGTGCGCGAAGGGGCTCGCCCGATCAGCGGTGATACCGGACTGCGCGACGTCCAGCGTCTGGCAGAAGCCAACGACTTCCCCCCCGTCGATGAAACAAAACGTGGTCGCTATCAGCAAATTACCCTGCGTGACGCTTACGTTGATCACCTGTTCGGTTATATCAATGTCAAAAACCTCACGCCGCTCAAGCTGGTGATCAACTCCGGGAACGGCGCAGCGGGTCCGGTGGTGGACGCTATCGAAGCCCGCTTTAAAGCCCTCGGCGCACCGGTGGAATTGATCAAAGTGCACAACACGCCGGACGGCAATTTCCCCAACGGTATTCCTAATCCTTTGCTGCCGGAATGCCGCGACGACACCCGCAATGCGGTCATCAAACACGGCGCGGATATGGGCATTGCCTTTGATGGCGATTTTGACCGCTGTTTCCTGTTTGACGAAAAAGGGCAGTTTATTGAGGGCTACTACATTGTCGGCATGCTGGCAGAAGCGTTCCTCGAAAAAAATCCCGGCGCGAAGATCATCCACGATCCACGTCTATCCTGGAACACCGTTGATGTGGTGACTGCCGCAGGCGGCACACCGGTGATGTCGAAAACTGGACACGCCTTTATTAAAGAACGTATGCGCAAGGAAGACGCCATCTACGGCGGCGAAATGAGCGCGCACCATTACTTCCGTGATTTCGCTTACTGTGACAGCGGCATGATCCCGTGGCTGCTGGTCGCCGAACTGGTGTGTCTGAAAGGAAAAACGCTGGGCGAACTGGTGCGCGACCGGATGGCGGCATTCCCGGCAAGCGGTGAAATCAACAGCAAACTGGCGCAACCCGTTGAGGCGATTAATCGCGTCGAACAGCATTTTAGCCGCGAGGCGCTGGCGGTGGATCGCACCGATGGCATCAGCATGACCTTTGCCGACTGGCGCTTCAACCTGCGCTCCTCCAACACCGAACCGGTGGTGCGGTTGAATGTGGAATCGCGCGGTGATGTGCCGCTGATGGAAGCGCGAACGCGAACTCTGCTGACGTTGCTGAACGAGTAATGTCATTACTTTCCCCCTCCCCCTGACGCTCTACTGCCTGCGGAGAGAAGAGAGCACGGAACTTTCTTCTCCCCTCGCCCCTTTGGGGAGAGGGCCGGGGTGAGGCGACAATAGAACAGGAACAACGATGACAAATCTAAAAAAGCGCGAGCGAGCGAAAACCAATGCATCGTTAATCTCTATGGTGCAACGCTTTTCAGATATCACCATCATGTTTGCCGGACTATGGCTGGTTTGCGAAGTGAGCGGCCTGTCATTCCTCTACATGCACCTGTTGGTGGCGCTGATTACGCTGGTGGTGTTCCAGATGCTGGGTGGCATCACCGATTTTTATCGCTCATGGCGCGGTGTTCGGGCAGCGACAGAATTTGCCCTGTTGCTACAAAACTGGACCTTAAGCGTGATTTTCAGCGCCGGACTTGTGGCGTTCAACAATGATTTCGACACGCAACTGAGAATCTGGCTAGCGTGGTATACGCTGACCAGCATCGGACTGGTGGTTTGCCGTTCGTGCATTCGTATTGGTGCGGGCTGGTTGCGTAATCATGGCTATAACAAGCGGATGGTCGCAGTGGCGGGGGATTTAGCTGCCGGACAAATGTTGATGGAGAGTTTCCGTAATCAGCCGTGGTTAGGGTTTGAAGTGGTGGGCGTTTACCACGACCCGAAACCGGGCGGCGTTTCTAACGACTGGGCGGGTAACCTGCAACAGCTGGTCGAGGATGCGAAAGCGGGCAAGATTCATAACGTCTATATCGCGATGCAGATGTGCGACGGCGCGCGAGTGAAAAAACTGGTTCATCAACTGGCGGACACTACCTGTTCGGTGCTGCTGATCCCCGATGTTTTTACCTTCAACATTCTCCATTCCCGTATCGAAGAGATGAACGGCGTACCGGTGGTGCCGCTGTACGATACGCCGCTTTCCGGGGTAAACCGCCTGCTCAAACGTGCGGAAGATATTGTGCTGGCGACGCTTATTCTGCTGCTGATCTCCCCGGTGCTGTGCTGTATTGCGCTGGCGGTGAAACTCAGTTCACCAGGGCCGGTTATTTTCCGCCAGACTCGCTATGGCATGGATGGCAAACCGATCAAAGTGTGGAAGTTCCGTTCGATGAAAGTGATGGAGAACGACAGAGTGGTGACCCAGGCGACGCAGAACGATCCGCGCGTCACCAAAGTGGGGAACTTTCTGCGCCGCACCTCGCTGGATGAACTGCCGCAGTTTATCAATGTGCTGACTGGGGGGATGTCGATTGTCGGTCCACGTCCGCACGCGGTGGCGCATAACGAACAGTATCGACAGCTCATTGAAGGCTACATGCTGCGCCATAAGGTGAAACCGGGCATTACCGGCTGGGCGCAGATTAACGGCTGGCGTGGCGAAACCGACACGCTGGAGAAAATGGAAAAACGCGTCGAGTTCGACCTTGAGTACATCCGCGAATGGAGCGTCTGGTTCGATATCAAAATCGTTTTCCTGACGGTATTCAAAGGTTTCGTTAACAAAGCGGCATATTGATATGAGCTTACGTGAAAAAACCATCAGCGGCGCGAAGTGGTCGGCGATTGCTACGGTGATCATCATCGGCCTCGGGCTGGTACAGATGACCGTGCTGGCGCGGATTATTGACAACCACCAGTTCGGTTTGCTTACCGTGTCGCTGGTGATCATCGCGCTGGCAGATACGCTTTCTGACTTCGGTATCGCTAACTCGATTATTCAGCGAAAAGAAATCAGCCACCTGGAACTCACCACGCTGTACTGGCTGAACGTTGGGCTGGGGCTTGTGGTGTGTGTGGCGGTGTTTTTGTTGAGTGATCTCATCGGCGACGTGCTGAATAACCCGGACCTGGCACCGTTGATTAAAACATTGTCGCTGGCTTTTGTGGTGATCCCCCACGGGCAACAGTTCCGCGCGTTGATGCAGAAGGAGCTGGAGTTCAACAAAATCGGCATGATCGAAACCAGCGCGGTGCTGGCGGGCTTTACTTTTACGGTGGTTAGCGCCCATTTCTGGCCGCTGGCGATGACCGCGATCCTCGGTTATCTGGTCAATAGTGCAGTAAGAACGCTGCTGTTTGGCTACTTTGGTCGAAAAATTTATCGCCCCGGTCTGCATTTCTCGCTGGCGTCGGTGGCACCGAACTTACGCTTTGGTGCCTGGCTGACGGCGGACAGCATCATCAACTATCTCAACACCAACCTTTCAACGCTGGTGCTGGCGCGTATTCTCGGCGCGGGCGTGGCAGGGGGATACAACCTGGCGTACAACGTGGCAGTTGTGCCGCCGATGAAGCTGAACCCAATCATCACCCGCGTGTTGTTTCCAGCGTTTGCCAAAATTCAGGACGATACCGAAAAGCTGCGTGTGAACTTCTACAAGCTGCTGTCGGTGGTGGGGATTATCAACTTCCCGGCGCTGCTGGGGCTGATGGTAGTGTCGAATAATTTTGTGCCGCTGGTCTTTGGCGAGAAGTGGAACAGCATTATTCCGGTGCTGCAATTGCTGTGTGTGGTGGGGCTGCTGCGTTCGGTGGGTAACCCGATTGGCTCGCTGCTGATGGCGAAAGCGCGGGTCGATATTAGCTTTAAATTCAACGTATTCAAAACTTTTCTGTTTATTCCGGCGATTGTTATCGGTGGGCAGATGGCGGGCGCGATCGGCGTCACGCTCGGCTTCCTGCTGGTGCAGATTATCAACACCATTCTGAGCTACTTCGTGATGATTAAACCGGTGCTCGGTTCCAGTTATCGCCAGTACATCCTGAGTTTGTGGCTACCGTTTTATCTCTCGCTGCCGACGCTGGTGGTCAGTTATGCACTGGGCATTGTACTGAAAGGGCAACTGGCGCTGGGGATGCTGCTGGCGGTGCAAATAGCCGCAGGCGTGCTGGCGTTTGTGGTGATGATTGTGCTGTCGCGCCATCCGCTGGTGGTGGAAGTGAAACGCCAGTTTTGTCGCAGCGAAAAAATGAAAATGCTTCTACGGGCGGGGTGAAGTGTTGTTTTCGGTTCCGGCAATGGTTGCCGGATGCGGCGTGAACGCCTTATCCGGCCTACGGTTCAGGAACTCGGTTTTGTAGGCCTGATAAGACGCGTTAGCGTCGCATCAGGCAAAAAGCAGTAATGAAAACAACAAATACAGCCTCACCTGGCATCAAATTTATGAGGAAAAAATGAAATTACTTATTCTTGGCAACCATACTTGCGGCAATCGCGGCGACAGCGCCATCCTGCGCGGCTTACTTGATGCCATCAACATCCTCAATCCACACGCCGAAGTGGACGTGATGAGTCGTTATCCGGTCAGTTCTTCCTGGCTGCTTAATCGCCCGGTGATGGGCGATCCGCTGTTCCTGCAAATGAAACAACACAACAGCGCAGCGGGCGTTGTCGGGCGCGTTAAAAAAGTCCTCCGTCGCCGCTACCAGCATCAGGTATTGCTTTCACGCGTCACCGACACCGGCAAGTTGCGTAATATCGCCATCGCCCAGGGATTCACTGACTTCGTGCGCCTGCTGTCAGGTTACGACGCCATTATTCAGGTCGGCGGATCGTTTTTTGTCGATCTCTATGGCGTGCCGCAGTTTGAGCACGCGCTTTGCACATTTATGGCGAAAAAGCCGCTGTTTATGATTGGTCACAGTGTTGGCCCCTTCCAGAATGAGCAATTTAACCAACTGGCGAACTACGTTTTTGGTCACTGCGACGCGCTGATCCTGCGCGAATCGGTCAGCCTTGATTTGATGAAACGCAGTAATATCACTACCGTAAAAGTGGAACATGGCGTTGATACCGCGTGGCTGGTCGATCACCACACCGAAGATTTCACCGCCAGCTATGCCGTCCAACACTGGCTGGACGTTGCCGCACAACAGAAAGCGGTGGCAATTACCCTGCGCGAACTGGCACCGTTCGACAAACGTCTCGGCACCACTCAACAAGCGTATGAAAAAGCCTTTGCCGGGGTGGTCAATCGCATTCTCGACGAAGGCTATCAGGTGATTGCGCTCTCCACCTGTACGGGTATCGACAGCTATAACAAAGACGACCGTATGGTGGCGCTCAATCTGCGCCAGCACATCAGCGATCCTGCCCGTTACCACGTAGTGATGGATGAACTTAATGATCTGGAAATGGGCAAAATTCTGGGAGCCTGTGAACTCACCGTCGGTACGCGCCTGCACTCTGCCATTATCTCGATGAACTTTGCCACTCCGGCAATTGCCATCAACTACGAACATAAATCCGCCGGGATTATGCAGCAGTTGGGACTGCCAGAGATGGCAATTGATATCCGTCATTTATTAGACGGCAGCCTGCAAGCGATGGTTGCGGATACCTTAGGCCAGCTTCCGGCGCTGAACGCACGACTTAACGAAGCCGTCAGTCGCGAACGTCAGACGGGAATGCAGATGGTGCAGTCAGTGCTGGAACGCATCGGGGAGGTGAAATGAAGGTCGGCTTCTTTTTACTGAAATTTCCGCTGTCGTCGGAAACCTTCGTCCTCAATCAAATTACCGCGTTTATTGATATGGGCTTTGAGGTGGAGATTGTCGCGCTACAAAAAGGTGACACCCAGAATACCCACGCGGCATGGACGAAATATAACCTTGCCGCCAGAACCCGCTGGTTGCAGGACGAACCACAAGGCAAAGTAGCGAAACTGCGCCACCGTGCCAGCCAGACCTTACGCGGCATTCATCGTAAAAATACCTGGCAGGCGCTTAACCTCAAACGCTATGGTGCCGAGTCGCGGAACCTGATTTTGTCTGCCATTTGCGGCCAGGTCGCAACACCATTTTATGCCGATGTCTTTATCGCTCATTTTGGCCCTGCGGGGGTAACAGCAGCAAAACTACGCGAACTGGGTGTCATTCGCGGCAAAATTGCCACTATCTTTCACGGTATTGATATCTCCAGTCGGGAAGTGCTCAACCACTACACTCCCGAATATCAACAACTGTTTCGCCGTGGCGACCTGATGTTACCAATAAGCGATCTGTGGGCCGGAAGGCTGCAAAAAATGGGCTGCCCTAAGGAAAAAATTGCCGTATCGCGCATGGGCGTGGACATGACGCGTTTTAGCCCGCGTCCGGTGAAAGCGTCCTCAACGCCGCTGGAAATCATCTCCGTCGCACGTTTAACCGAGAAAAAAGGCCTGCATGTGGCGATTGAAGCCTGCCGGCAGTTGAAAGAGCAGGGCGTGGCATTTCGCTATCGCATTCTCGGCATCGGCCCGTGGGAGCGGCGTTTACGCACGCTCATCGAACAGTATCAACTGGAAGATGTGGTGGAGATGCCAGGCTTTAAACCGAGCCACGAAGTTAAGGCGATGCTCGACGACGCGGATGTCTTTCTGCTGCCTTCAGTCACGGGCGCGGATGGCGATATGGAAGGGATACCCGTGGCATTGATGGAAGCGATGGCGGTCGGCATTCCGGTCGTTTCTACTCTGCATAGCGGCATTCCGGAACTGGTGGAGGCCGATAAATCGGGTTGGCTGGTGCCTGAGAACGATGCTCGCGCACTGGCGCAACGGCTGGCGGCGTTTAGCCAACTGGATACCGACGAACTGGCTCCGGTTGTCAAACGCGCTCGCGAAAAAGTCGAACATGATTTTAACCAGCAGGTGATCAATCGAGAGTTAGCCAGCTTGCTGCAAGCTTTATAGAGGAGAACGCATGTCATTTAAAACAATCTCCCGACGCACCTTCCTGACGGCAAGCTCCGCGCTTGCCTGCCTCCATACCCCTTTCGCCCATGCACTTCCCGCCCGACAAAGCGTAAATATCAACGACTACAATCCGCACGACTGGATCGCCTCATTTAAACAAGCCTTTAGCGAAGGGCAAACGGTCATCGTGCCTGCCGGATTTGTTTGCGACAACATCAACACCGGCATCTTCATCCCTCCTGGCAAAACCTTACACATTCTCGGTAGCCTGCGCGGCAACGGCAGAGGGCGATTTATCTTACAGGACGGCAGCCAGGTGACAGGGGCGAAGGGCGGCAGTATGCATAACATCACCCTGGATGTGCGCGGTTCTGACTGCACCATCAAAGGGCTGGCGATGAGCGGATTTGGCCCGGTAACGCAGATTTATATCGGCGGCAAAAACAAACGGGTTATGCGCAACCTGACCATCGATAACCTGACCGTGAGCCATGCTAATTACGCCATCTTACGCCAGGGATTTCATAACCAGATTATCGGTGCCAACATCACCAATTGTAAGTTCAGCGACTTACAGGGCGACGCCATCGAATGGAACGTGGCAATCAACGACCGCGATATTTTAATTTCCGACCACGTAATAGAACGTATCAACTGTACTAATGGCAAAATCAACTGGGGCATCGGCATAGGCCTTGCGGGAAGTACCTACGATAATAACTATCCAGAAGACCAGGCGGTGAAAAACTTTGTCGTGGCGAATATTACAGGATCGGATTGTCGACAGCTGATTCATGTTGAAAATGGTAAACATTTCATTATCCGTAATATCAAAGCGCGCAATATTACGCCTGATTTCAGCAAGAAAGCCGGTATTGATAACGCCACTGTAGCGATATATGGATGTGATAACTTTGTTATTGACAATATAGAAATGGTTAATAGTGCCGGGATGTTAATCGGCTACGGCGTCATTAAAGGCAGGTATCTCTCCATACCGCAAAACTTCAGACTGAATAATATTCACCTTGATAATACTGACCTTGCCAGGAAATTGCGCGGGATACAAATTTCAGCAGGTAACGCTGTCTCCTTTGTTGCACTGACCAATATTGAGATGAAACGTGCTTCTCTGGAGCTACACAACAAACCGCAGCACCTTTTTATGCGTAATATCAATGTGATGCAAGAATCTTCGGTTGGCCCGGCATTGACCATGAACTTTGACTTGCGTAAGGATGTCCGTGGGACATTTATGGCAAAGAACGAGACGCTACTGTCACTGGTAAATGTTCATGTGGTGAATGAAAAAGGACAAAGCTCTGTCGATATCGACAGGATTAATCACCATATCGTTAATGTGGAAAAGATAAACTTCAGGCTACCGAAACGGGAACGATAGATTTGCGACCATTCCTGGAAAAATGGCACCATACTTAAGAATAACGCTACTGCAATCCTGGACAAAGCGGCGTAACATCGGAAGGAAATCAGTAATCAATTCAGGGTAATTGATGCTGGCGAAAAAAATCGAACAAGCTATAATTCAGCAACCATTTTACAGGTGGATGAAATAATGACGAATTTAAAAGCAGTTATTCCTGTAGCGGGTCTTGGGATGCATATGTTGCCTGCCACTAAGGCGATTCCTAAAGAGATGCTACCCATCGTCGATAAGCCAATGATTCAGTACATTGTTGACGAGATTGTGGCTGCAGGAATCAAAGAAATCCTCCTGGTAACTCATGCGTCTAAAAACGCGGTCGAAAACCACTTCGACACCTCTTATGAATTAGAATCTCTCCTTGAGCTGCGCGTGAAGCGACAGCTGCTGGCAGAAGTGCAGTCCATCTGCCCACCGGGTGTGACCATTATGAACGTGCGTCAGGGCGAACCATTAGGTTTAGGCCACTCCATTTTGTGTGCCCGGCCGGCTATTGGTGATAATCCATTTGTCGTCGTACTACCCGATGTGGTTATTGATGATGCCAGCGCCGATCCGTTGCGTTACAACCTTGCAGCAATGATTGCGCGCTTCAATGAAACTGGCCGCAGCCAGGTATTGGCAAAACGTATGCCGGGTGACCTCTCTGAATACTCCGTCATCCAGACTAAAGAGCCGCTGGATCGCGAAGGTAAAGTCAGCCGCATCGTTGAATTTATCGAAAAACCCGATCAGCCGCAGACGCTGGACTCAGACATTATGGCCGTAGGTCGTTATGTGCTTTCTGCCGATATTTGGCCTGAACTGGAGCGCACTCAGCCAGGTGCATGGGGACGTATTCAGCTAACAGATGCCATTGCTGAACTGGCGAAAAAACAGTCCGTTGACGCAATGCTGATGACTGGTGACAGTTACGATTGTGGTAAGAAAATGGGCTATATGCAGGCGTTTGTAAAATATGGGCTGCGCAACCTGAAAGAAGGGGCGAAGTTCCGCAAAGGCATTGAGAAGTTGTTAAGCGAATAACGAAAATCTGACAGGAAGTGTCGGTCAGTAAGAAATTAAAAACGGCAGTGAAGATTCATAGCATAAGTTTTGCGCATTGAATTTTCCTGCCGTTGTTTTTTATGAATTTCAATAATAACAATGAGTTAGCAAGCAGCTTCGCGTCAAACTTTTCCAGGATTTTCCTTGTTTCTATGGCTGTTTGGTAAGACAATTAGCGTTTGAATTTTTTGGATTTGGCACGAGCGAGTTAGGTTCGTCATATCGTAGTCATGCACGCAGTGCTCTGGTAGCTGTTAAGCCAGGGGCGGTAGCGTGCACTAATGCCTCTATTAATCAATTCTGGAGCAGTCTATTTCACAGCATGCTCTATAGCTATATGGAATAAAAAAGTGAAGATACTTGTAACTGGTGGCGCAGGGTTTATTGGCTCTGCTGTAGTTCGTCACATTATAAATAATACGCAGGACAGTGTTGTTAATGTCGATAAATTGACTTACGCCGGAAACCTGGAATCGCTCGCTGAAGTTTCTGATTCTGAACGTTATTCATTTGAGCATGCAGATATCTGCGATGCCGTAGCTATGGCGCGTATTTTCGCACAGCACCAGCCAGACGCGGTGATGCACCTGGCGGCAGAGAGCCACGTTGACCGTTCAATAACTGGCCCTGCGGCATTTATTGAAACCAATATTGTGGGTACTTATGTTCTTTTAGAAGCAGCGCGCAATTACTGGTCTGCTCTGAATGATGAAAAGAAAAAAAGTTTCCGCTTTCATCATATTTCTACTGATGAAGTGTATGGCGATTTACCCCATCCGGATGAAGTAAATAATAACGAAGCGTTACCGCTATTTACGGAAACGACAGCCTACGCGCCAAGTAGCCCGTATTCTGCTTCTAAAGCTTCCAGCGATCATTTGGTACGCGCATGGAAGCGAACTTATGGTTTACCGACTATTGTGACTAATTGCTCTAACAATTATGGTCCTTATCATTTCCCGGAAAAACTTATTCCATTGGTTATTCTGAATGCTCTGGAAGGTAAGGCATTACCTATTTATGGCAAAGGGGATCAAATTCGCGACTGGTTGTATGTAGAGGATCATGCTCGTGCGTTATATACCGTCGTAACCGAAGGTAAAGCGGGTGAAACGTATAACATTGGTGGACACAACGAAAAGAAAAACATCGATGTAGTGCTCACAATTTGTGATTTGCTGGATGAGATTGTACCGAAAGAGAAATCTTATCGTGAGCAAATTACTTATGTTGCCGATCGCCCAGGGCATGATCGCCGTTATGCAATTGATGCCGATAAAATTAGCCGCGAATTGGGCTGGAAACCGCAAGAAACGTTTGAGAGCGGTATTCGTAAAACGGTGGAATGGTATCTGGCTAATACAAATTGGGTTGAGAATGTGAAAAGCGGTGCTTATCAGTCGTGGATTGAACAAAACTATGAGGGCCGCCAGTAATGAATATCCTGCTTTTCGGCAAAACAGGGCAGGTGGGTTGGGAACTGCAACGTGCTCTGGCACCGCTAGGTAATCTGATTGCTCTTGATGTTCACTCCACTGATTATTGTGGCGATTTCAGCAACCCCGAAGGTGTGGCTGAAACTGTCAAAAAAATTCGCCCTGATGTTATTGTTAATGCGGCTGCTCACACTGCAGTAGACAAAGCGGAATCAGAACCGGATTTCGCACAATTACTTAACGCGACAAGCGTCGAAGCGATTGCAAAAGCCGCTAATGAAGTCGGAGCCTGGGTAATTCATTACTCAACTGACTACGTCTTCCCTGGAACTGGTGACATGCCATGGCTGGAGACTGATGCAACAGCACCGCTAAATGTCTACGGTGAAACCAAGCTAGCTGGGGAAAAAGCGTTACAAGAACATTGCGCAAAGCATCTTATTTTCCGTACCAGCTGGGTATACGCTGGTAAAGGAAATAACTTTGCCAAAACGATGTTGCGCCTGGCAAAAGAACGCGAAGAGTTGGCTGTGATAAACGATCAATTTGGCGCACCAACAGGTGCTGAATTGCTGGCTGATTGCACCGCTCATGCCATTCGCGTGGCAGTAAACAAACCAGAAGTTGCTGGTTTGTACCATCTGGTTGCTGGCGGTACAACAACCTGGCACGATTATGCTGCTCTGGTATTTGAAGAAGCGCGCAAAGCAGGGATCAACCTTGCTCTTAACAAACTCAACGCCGTGCCAACAACGGCCTATCCCACACCAGCCCGTCGTCCCCATAACTCTCGCCTCAATACAGAAAAGTTTCAGCAGAACTTTGCGCTTGTCTTGCCTGACTGGCAGGTGGGCGTGAAACGTATGCTCAACGAATTATTTACGACTACGGCAATTTAACAAATTTTTGCATCTCGCTCATGATGCCAGAGCGGGATGAATTAAAAGGAATGGTGAAATGAAAACGCGTAAAGGTATTATTCTGGCTGGTGGTTCCGGCACTCGTCTTTATCCTGTGACGATGGCAGTAAGTAAACAACTGCTGCCGATTTATGATAAACCGATGATTTATTATCCGCTTTCAACGCTTATGTTAGCGGGTATTCGCGATATTCTTATTATCAGTACGCCACAGGATACACCACGTTTTGAGCAATTACTTGGCAACGGTAGCCAGTGGGGACTTAATCTTCAGTATAAAGTACAACCCAGTCCAGATGGTCTGGCACAAGCGTTTATCATTGGTGAAGATTTTATTGGTGGCGATGATTGTGCACTGGTGCTTGGTGATAATATCTTCTATGGACACGACTTGCCGAAATTAATGGAAGCTGCTGTTAACAAAGAAAGCGGTGCAACGGTATTTGCTTATCACGTTAATGATCCTGAACGTTATGGTGTAGTGGAGTTTGATAAGAGCGGAACAGCCATTAGTCTTGAAGAAAAACCATTAGAGCCAAAAAGCAATTATGCTGTAACCGGACTTTATTTCTATGACAATGACGTTGTAGAAATGGCGAAAAACCTTAAACCATCTGCGCGTGGTGAACTGGAAATTACCGATATTAACCGCATTTATATGGAACAAGGACGTTTGTCTGTTGCTATGATGGGGCGTGGCTATGCGTGGCTGGATACAGGGACGCATCAAAGCCTTATTGAAGCAAGTAACTTCATTGCAACGATTGAAGAGCGTCAGGGATTAAAGGTATCTTGCCCGGAAGAGATTGCTTACCGTAAAGGGTTTATTGATGCTGAGCAAGTAAAGGTATTAGCCGAGCCGCTGAAGAAAAATGCTTATGGTCAATATCTGCTGAAAATGATTAAAGGTTATTAATAAAATGAACGTAATTGAAACTGAAATTCCTGATGTGCTAATTTTTGAACCTAAAGTATTTGGTGATGAACGTGGTTTCTTTTTTGAGAGTTTTAACCAGAAAGTATTTGAAGAAGCTGTAGGACGGAAGGTTGAATTTGTTCAGGATAACCATTCTAAATCCAGCAAAGGCGTATTACGCGGGCTTCATTACCAGCTAGAACCTTATGCCCAAGGAAAACTGGTACGCTGTGTTGTCGGTGAAGTTTTTGATGTTGCGGTTGATATTCGCAAATCGTCACCTACGTTTGGCAAGTGGGTTGGTGTGAATTTATCTGCTGAGAATAAGCGCCAGTTGTGGATCCCTGAGGGGTTTGCACATGGTTTTTTAGTGCTGAGTGAAACGGCAGAATTTGTTTATAAAACAACTAATTACTATCATCCTGAGAGTGATAGAGGGATTATTTGGGATGATAAAGAGATTGGCATCGTATGGCCGTTTAAGTCTAAGGTATTGCTTTCTGTAAAGGACGCCAGACAACCCTCTCTTAATATAGCAAATATGTTATAAACCATGAATAACATTCTTTTGAAAAATATAGCTTCAATGTTCGGAATACAGAGCATGAACTATATTATACCACTCATCACATTACCATATTTAGTACATAAATTAGGGCCAGAGTCATATGGAATACTTGGATTTTCCCTTGCACTAATTCAATATTTTACACGTTTAACTGATTATGGCTTCAACCTAAGCGCAACTAAAGAAATTGCTTCGAATAAAAATATAAATTATGTCAGCAAGGTGTATTGGAGTGTATTTTACTGTAAGCTTATACTTTTAGTAATAAGTGCTGCAGTTTTAGGCCTTGCAATACATTTGAATGATTTTCTTTCAACGAATAAAATAGTGATTTGGTGTTCGTTTGTAGCTGTTTTTGGTAGCTTATTATTTCCGATTTGGTTATTCCAAGGCCTGGAAAGAATGGGGGGGATAGCTATTTCAAATATAAGCGCAAGAATAATATCGGTGCCCTTTATTTTTATATTTGTTAGTCAACCAGAAGATTCATGGGTCGCAGCTCTTATAACGAGTTTAACAACGATACTAACTGGTTTGATTGCAATGTTACTTGTAGCTAAGTATAAAATGGTCAAGTTAAGGAGAATATCAGTTGCTGATATTACATTTCAATTTAAATCAGGTTTTCACATATTCGTCTCAACTAATGCTGTGAGCGTCTATACAACCAGCGTTCCTGTTATTCTAGGATTAATTTCCGGACCGATTTCGGTTGGGTATTTTGTAGCGGCTGATAAATTAAGAATGGCATTACAAGGGCTAATAACCCCTATATCACAAGCCGTTTATCCAAGAATTATATACTTAATAAAAAACAATAAAAACCAATCGATTTTATTCGTCAAAAGATTATTTGTTATTCAAGCAGTGTTAACTTTATTTATCACAGTTACACTAATTTTTGCTGCGCCTTTTATAGTTAGTCAATTGTATGGCGAAAGTTATTCAAACTCAATACTTATACTTCAAATATTGGCTCCCACTATATTTTTGACAGGTATTAGTAATATTTTAGGTACGCAAGTGTTACTTACACATGGATATAATAAAGTTTTCGCAAAAATAGTTATTATAGCTGCGTTGGCAAGCTTGATTATAATTTTTCCATTGGTTTTGATGTATTCTGAATTTGGTGCTGCAATTTCAATTGTGATCACGGAAATAATAGTTGCATTATTAATGATGGTTGCCATCACAAGGCTAAATATTAACCCTTTTCGCAGGATTGAATAATGGCTACATATGGTGTCTTAGTCTGTTATTATAGTGAAAATAAAAAAACAGCAACTAATAGATTAAAGAAGATTCTCAATAAAGTTGATGACGATAACTATTTGGTTATAGTTAATAATACAAGTATACCTATTGTTTATACGAATGCTGAGTATGAGTTAAATGGAGATAATGTAGGTTGGGAATTTGGCTCGTGGGATATAGGGTATAATTATATCAGCAGCAGAATTAAAAATGAAGATGTATTAATATTTGCAAATGATACGTTTTGTTTTAATAGACGTTTTTCTTTCTTTGACGAGTGGTTGTTTGGGCAGGCATTTAAAAAAATAATGAAAAACAATGAAATTGTTGTTGGGGAGTTATGTGAATTAAACGAAAATTTTGTAATTGAAGGAGTCGAGCTTAATGGTTGGATTTCTACTTATCTTTATGGTGTATCAGCTTCAAAAATAAGGTACTTGTTGCCGTTTCATAATCAAATAAGGGAACTAGAAAATTGTATTGACTTTGAAAAAAGAGAAGTGCATTTATCAAATGCATCTGATAATTTAAATGCTCATTTATCTCGATGGTTATTTCCGAAAGATAATCAACATGGATGGTATAAAGCAAAAAAAGGGAGTATCGAAAAAGAATTGTGGAAAGGAAAACTTCAGGCAATATATAATGAAAAACTATTTTCAGCAAAAAGTGTTTTATTAGGGATGAATTTATATAATGTATACGGCAATCGGTTTTTCAACTTATTTGGAAAAATTCTTCGAAAACTAGTCTTTTGAATTTAGAGAACATGCATGTGAGAGAACGTATATACATATATCCAGAGAAGTTACCGGGGAATGAATATCTCATTAATAACATTGGGATCTGGGAAGAAATGGGATACGAAGTTCTTAGTTGGAAAAAAAATTTCTTTAAGTTCATTCTCCCGACTAGATGGAATAAAGATATTATTATATTAAATTTTTATGAAGAAATGCCTTTATTTAAGCCATATTATATAAAGTTTGGTTTCGCTATATTAACCCTACTGCTAATGAAATTATTCAATAGAAAGATTATATGGGTACGACATAATTACAAACCACATGATAAAAGTACAAGTTGGAAATATGAAGTTATTATTAACTTATTAAATAGACTAGTAGATAAAAAAGTTGCACATAGGAATGTTGAAAATTTGAGTATAGATGAGGTGATAACTCACCCGCTTTATAAAGTATCTCTACGCAGAGATGAGAATTCTTTAGTTAAGGACAGGCTTAATTTTATATATTTTGGGGTCGTTAAAGATTATAAGGGAATTCCAGAGTTAGTTAACAAATGGCCAAAAGATATAGAACTAAACTTGTATGGGAAATGTTTTGATGAAAGTCTTAAAGAAGAATTAATACGTTCTTTATCTATAAAAAATAATATTAGTTGGACTAATGACTTTTTAGATTCTAAAGAACTGGAGGAGAATATAATTAATAGTGATTATGTAATCATTCCACACGTTGACAAATCCATGATAGTATCAGGCGCTTTTTACCATGCATTATCACTCGGTGCTAATGTTATTATTAAAGAAAGTGAATTCGCATTATGGTGTAAGAAAGAATATCCATTTATAAAGATTTATAATGATGACAATTTACAATCTGTATTATTAGACGCAGAAAAAACCAATCATGCGTATATAAGAAATTTTGTTGAGGAAAAAAATTCCGACAAAAAAATTAGCAACGAGTGGGCAAAGGTTTTTAATTAATGAACAACAAAATATGTAACAATTCTGTTAATTTGCTTTTTTTTATAAATGACCCTTTAATAGCAAATACAGGCGTTACAAAAAAAATAAAAAGTCAGATAGAGGCATTTGATAATATTTGTGATTCTGTATTTGTTTGTAATTTATCAGTAGATAATCGTAAACGTTTGTTCTCAGGAGAGATTGTTTCTGGTAATAAGTTGTTATCTAAAATACCATATTTATTGCGATATGATTTTAGTGGCATTGAAGAAAAAATTATTGCTAACAAAATCAACGTTGTATATATTCGATATACTCATTTTTCTTCACCAGCATTTATCAGATTCTTGAGGCGATTACAGAAATTTGGAATTAATATTATAATGGAATTTCCAACATTCCCTTATGATGAGGAATATAAAACACTTCCATTTAAATCAAATATTAAATTGCTTATAGATAAGTGTTTTAGATTGAAAATGGCGGAATATACTAAGCTGGCTGTCTGTTTTACAAAGAATGATTCTATATTTGGAATACCTGCTTTTACCATTTCTAATGGAATCGGTATTGAAAGGATGAATTATATATCATCTAAATTGAAAAGCACTTATAGAGCAGTTAATACGGATGTTGATTTTATTGCTGTGTCTAGCTTAGAAAAATGGCATGGCTATGATCGATTTATTTCAGGCATCTATGAATATATAAAAAGAGAACCATCAAAAAATATACATCTTCATATTGTAGGTGAAGGAAGAGAAGTTAACAATCTTGTAAGGTTAGTCGATAAATTAGGGGTTGAACCTTATGTGACTTTCCATGGCCATTGCACAGGGGAAAAATTGGATGAACTTTTACTTAAAGCTGATATAGGTGTTGATTCCTTAGCCAGACATAGAGTAAATAACTTTGAAAATAATTCACTTAAATCAAAAGAATACTTAACATTCGGTCTTCCAATAGTGAAATCTCATCGAGATCATTCGATTGATTCTTGTGAGTATTTTATCAATGTCCCAAGCGATGAGTCTCATATTGAAATTGATGATATTTTAAATTGGTATTATGTATCTAACTTTAAAAAAAGGAAAGATGAAATTAATCAATTTGCTAAGGAGAATTTTTCATGGGAAAAGCAAATGCAAAAATTATTAATGACTGTTTTACCATGAGAAATGTACAAATACAATCATGGCTAATAGCATTAAGTTTTTACTTTACGTTGCCTATTTTTAATGTTTTTAGTCAGTATTACTTTAATGATGCATGGGTTTTCAATAAAGTATCAATATTGGTCATGTCCGCCCTTTTCATTATAAATTTACCATGGGTGATAAAAAACAAAGGAAGGCGATTTTTTTATATATTGTTTATAATACTTTTTGTATTACTTTATTCTTACATTGTTCCTTTAATCTATGGTTTTAATATAGATGTAAAGGTTAATAACACGCATATACTAATATTATTTGTCTTTTTTTCATATTTTGTCCTTTCTAGGAATAGTTTTGATATATCAAAGCTAATATTCAAACCTATTTTTACAATTAGTTTTCCAGTGGCGGTCTTATATTTTGTAAATCCACATTACATCCAACAAATATCTACGGGCATAACTACTCTAATTGGGACGAATAGTGTCCTTATCGACAGGGAATTCCGTTTTTCAGGTTTTTTTTCTGAACCTAGCAAATTAGCTGTTTTTTCAGGTATAGCATTCTTTTTTTATATGGATAAACATCAAAGATTTATGTCCTTAGTGTCTTTATTTTATCTATGTTTATCTATGTCTAAATTCGCGATAATTTTCGTGCCTCTTTGCATTTTGTTATCTCTTATTTTGAAAAGTTTTTCCCTTTTAAGTCGAACTTTAATTATTGTTTCTTTTATAATATTGTTTCTATTAATATTGCTAAATTATAATGATTTATTCCAATTGCTATATCATTTTGTTAGTTATGAGTCATTAAATACATATGAAACACGATTTGGATTTCCAATTATAGCAATAATGAATTTACCATATTTTCCAATTGGCATAGGTATATTTGATGGTTATAGATTTATTCTATTAGATGGAGAATATACTATATCTAATTATTGTAATGCTTTACTTCAGTTGGGCGGTAATTGCTATGAAATGTCTTCGTATAGTTATGAATCGCTGGCAGAGTTTTTTCCAAAAGATCTGTTATCTACATTATGCTACTATTTTGGTTTTATAGGACTAATTTTATTTTTTATTATTGCATATCAAGTCGTAAAAAAAGTTAGTATTCGTAAATATCGTTTTACTTTTTTATATATATTTCTTTGTTTGTTCTTCGTCACTTCATATGACTATATGATTATTATTTTAACGATGATGATTTTGCACGATGGAGAAAGTAATGGGGGGAGCGGAAAAATGGTGGAGACATGCTGAATTCAATATCAATTATTATAGTTAATTATAATGGAGCCCAGTATCTTAAAAACACAATATCTAGTTGTGTTAATATATTTAGACATAATGGTTTCGATGATTTTGAATTATTAATACTAGATAATGCATCTACTGATAACTCCGTTGATGTTATTCACGACGTGTTGGGTGGGCTTCCTTTTGTAGAGACTACATTTATAAAATCAAAAGTAAATCATGGGTTTGCTAAAGGCTGCAATATCTTATCTAAAATAGCTAAGCGAGAAATTTTATATTTTTTAAACAATGACACTATGTCATTGGATGCAAGTGAGTTTATTGGACTAATTAGAGCGGGAGATTTTAAAGATAATTCTGTATGGGCATTTAAAACTCTCAATTCAGATGGTACTAGACAGAATAATGTATTTAGGTATCCTACACGTAGTAAATTTTTGGTTGAAATGGTGCTGCTGAAAAACAAGTTGCATTTTCTTTTAAAAAAGATGAGGTTTTCAACTTTCAAAGAAAATTATGACTCAAGTTATTTTAGTGGTTGCGCATTACTTATTTCTAAAAATGTATTCCTGCAGTTAAATGGATTTGATGAGGAGTTTTATTTCTATCATGAGGAATGCGATTTATTCATCAGGCTAGAGCAAAAATTTAATAAAAAGTTAGATAAAAAATTGCTTAATGATGAAATAATTCATTATGGTGGTGGTGGTGGTATTATAAGTGAGTTTTCTTTTGTTGCATATTATACTAACCTATATAGATTATACTTAAAACACGGGATTTTTAGCCAACGAAGTTTAAAATTTATTTTTAAATTTAACTTCCTGATAAAAAAAATACTATATTTGATGAGCATACAATATGAATATAGCCCGTTTGCAAAAACATATAAAATTAGTGGTTCTGAACGCAATCCAGTTGAAGTTTATGGATTGCAAATGAAGCTTATGGATAATATTAAAAGAGAGTTTAATAAATGAAGAAAAAAGCATTAATTACAGGTATTACTGGTCAAGATGGTTCTTACCTTGCTGAATTTCTTCTCGAAAAAGGATATGAGGTTCATGGTATAAAACGTCGAGCATCTTCTTTTAACACCGATCGCGTAGACCATATATATCAAGATCGCCACATTGATAATCCAAATTTTCTCCTGCATTATGGTGATTTAACAGATTCATCAAACTTGATTCGTCTAATTAAAGAAATCCAACCAGACGAAGTTTATAACCTTGGCGCTCAATCTCATGTAGCGGTTTCATTCGAATCACCTGAATATACTGCTGACGTGGATGCGATGGGGACTTTACGTCTGCTGGAAGCGATTCGTATTTGTGGGCTAGAGAAAAAAACACGTTTCTATCAGGCATCAACTTCTGAACTCTTCGGCTTAGTTCAGGAAATCCCGCAGCGAGAAACAACACCATTCTACCCTCGTTCGCCTTATGCTGTTGCGAAGATGTATGCATACTGGATTACTGTAAATTATCGTGAATCCTATGGAATGTACGCCTGTAACGGTATTCTCTTCAACCATGAATCCCCGCGTCGTGGTGAAACATTCGTAACACGTAAAATCACTCGTGCTATTGCAAATATTTCGCAGGGAATCGAAAAATGTCTCTATCTTGGCAATATGGATTCGCTGCGTGACTGGGGACATGCGAAAGATTACGTACGTATGCAGTGGATGATGTTGCAGCAAGATCACCCAGAAGATTTTGTAATTGCAACAGGCAAACAAATTTCCGTACGTGAATTTGTACGTATGTCAGCTAAAGAAGTCGGTCTGGAGTTAGAATTCTTCGGACAAGGTGTTGATGAAATAGCAACTGTTGTGAATAAAACATCTGACTGTGCTATTGGTGTTGGTATTGGGGACGTGATCGTTCGTGTTGATCCACGTTATTTCCGCCCTGCAGAAGTTGAAACTCTTCTTGGTGATCCTGCAAAAGCGAAAAAAGTATTGGGTTGGGAACCAGAGATTACAGTTGAAGAGATGTGTGCAGAAATGGTTGCCAGTGATCTGGCGAAAGCAAAACAGCATGCACTTCTGAAAAGCCATGGTTACGATGTTGCAGTTTCTCTGGAGCGGTAAGGTATGACAAAGAAACGTATCTACGTTGCTGGTCACCGAGGTATGGTTGGCTCTGCTATTTGCCGTCAATTATCACTGCGGGATGATATCGAATTAGTGGTCAAAACACACAAAGAACTCGATCTAACCGTACAGAAGGATGTTGATGCATTTTTTGAGCAAGAGAAAATTGATCAGGTTTATCTTGCTGCGGCTAAAGTTGGTGGCATTTATGCCAATAATACATTTCCGGCAGAATTCATCTATCAGAATCTCATGATTGAGAGTAATATTATTCATTCAGCTCACAAGGCCGGAATTCAAAAATTACTTTTTTTAGGCTCAAGCTGCATTTATCCTAAATTTGCAGAGCAGCCTATGAACGAGTCTGCACTTTTAACTGGCATACTTGAGCCAACTAATGAACCATACGCAATTGCTAAAATTGCGGGCATAAAATTATGTGAATCTTATAACCGTCAATATGGCCGAGATTATCGCAGTGTAATGCCTACTAATCTTTATGGCATAAATGATAATTTCCATCCTGAAAACTCTCATGTTATTCCGGCACTCATGCGTAGATTCCATGAAGCAAAAGAGAGTGGTGCGCCAGAGGTTATTGTCTGGGGAACCGGAACACCGATGCGTGAGTTTTTATATGTTGATGATATGGCTGCCGCATCTGTCCATGTAATGGAACTTGACGAAGCAATTTATCAACAAAATACACAGCCTATGTTATCCCATATTAATGTTGGTACGGGTGTGGATTGTTCTATACGTGAAATGGCTGAAACAATGGCCTCAGTGGTGGGCTATCAAGGTAAAATTGTTTTTGATGTTACTAAACCTGATGGCACTCCGCGTAAACTTATGGACGTTACCCGGCTCAAAAACTTGGGCTGGCAATATCGCTATAATTTACATGAAGGCTTATCATTAACATATAAATGGTTTATTGAGAATATTAATTCTTTTCGGGGATAGTTATGAACAAGAGATTGGAACGTGAGCTATTTAAAACAATAGTTGAGCATACTCCTCTAATCTCGATTGATCTCATAATTAGAAACGATAAAGGAGAGGCGCTGCTGGGGCAGCGCCTGAATCGCCCAGCACAAAATTATTGGTTTGTGCCAGGAGGGCGAATTTATAAGGATGAGTCATTCGAGGTTGCATTTAGGCGGATAGCATTTGAAGAGTTAGGCGTTCAAATTAGTCTTAATGATGCCTTATTTCTTGGGGTGTATGAACATTTTTACAATGATAATTTTTCTGAAGCAGAATTTTCTACACACTATGTAGTGCATGGATATGAAATCCAACTTAATCCTCAGCAACTTCACCTACCAACGGTCCAGCATAATTCCTACAAGTGGTTTGATGTAGTAACGTTGCTTAATAGCACTATAGTTCATCAATATACCAAAAATTATTTTATACCAAGGTAATAAATATGCTACTTCCCGTTGTCATGGCCGGTGGTTCTGGTACCAGATTATGGCCTCTTTCACGTACACTTTATCCGAAACAATTTCTGTCTTTAAATAGTCGTTTAACCATGTTGCAAGAGACATTGCGGCGGCTTGACAAGGTCGAACATAAACCCGCTTTGGTCATTTGTAACGAATCACATCGCTTTATTGTTGCTGAACAATTGCGTAAAGAGGGTTTAAAGCATAGCGGTATTTTGCTTGAGCCTGTTGGTCGTAATACTGCGCCTGCTGTAGCACTCGCAGCACTTCAGGCTATGGTAACTGGAGATGATCCTATTCTGCTGGTTCTTGCTGCTGATCATGAAATCCAGGATGAGGATAATTTCATTGCTGCAGTTTTAGCTGCCAAGAATTTTGCAGAGCAGGGTAAGCTTGTTACGTTTGGTATTGTTCCAACATCCCCAGAGACTGGCTATGGTTACATTAAGTCAGGTGAATCTCTGGATGGACAAGGTTATAAAGTTGCGGCTTTTGTTGAAAAACCAGATCTTCACGTCGCTCAGCGGTACATATCAGATGGCGGTTATCTTTGGAATAGTGGGATGTTTATGTTCAGAGCATCTGTATTTATCGATGAACTGAAAAAATTCCGACCAGATATTTTAGCCAGTTGCCAACGCTCCCTGTCCTCTTCGATACAAGATTTAGATTTTATCCGTCTGGATAACTCTTCATTTTCTTGCTGTCCTGAAGAGTCTATTGACTATGCCGTTATGGAAAAAACAGCCGAAGCTGTCGTCGTTCCATTAAATGCGCAATGGAGTGATGTTGGGTCATGGTCTGCATTGTGGGAAATAAGTTCAAAAGACCAAAGCGGCAATGCCATTCGTGGTGATGTATTGGTTGAAGATGCTACAGATAGTTATTTTTATTCGCAGCATAGACTTATTGGTGCCGTGGGCGTAAAAGATTTGGTTGTTGTTGAAACGAAAGATGCAGTATTAGTTGCTCATAAAGATAAAGTTCAGCAAGTTAAAAACATCGTCGCTCAACTTAAAAAGAATAATCGAATAGAATATTTACAACATCGGGAAATTTTTCGGCCTTGGGGCAGTCATGATACTATAGCTGAAGGGCCGCGCTTTCAAGTGAAACATGTGATTGTATTACCTGGTCACATTACCGCTAAGCAGATTCATTACCATCGTACTGAGCATTGGATTGTTGTCTCGGGGACAGCTAAAGTTCATTTTGAAGATAAGACTTACCTTGTTTCTGAAAATGAATCAACATATATACCTGTTGGTGTTCCACATGCCATTGAAAATCCTGGCAAGATCCCGCTCGAAATAATTGAGGTTAGATCAGGAGTCTACCTTGAAGAGGATGATGTTATAAGAGTTTCTTCTTCTGGAGTAGGATACTAATGCGAATTTCTATTATCACAGCTACTTATAATAGTGAAAAAACTCTCCTTGATACATTACTTTCTCTAGAAAAGCAAACGCATCCAGATATCGAATATATAGTTGTAGATGGTGCATCGAAAGATAATACAATTAAGTTGATCAAGAGTAATTGTACACGAGTTACAAAAATCATTTGCGAACCCGATAAGGGCATTTATGATGCTCTGAATAAAGGTATCCATGCAGCCTCGGGTGATGTTATTGGTTTTTTACATTCTGATGACTTACTTGCTTATGATGATGCTATTGCAGATATAGCAAAAATATTTGAAAGTACAGGGTGTGATGCTATTTATGGCGATTTGGAGTATGTTGCACAAAATGATACGACTAAACGTATTAGATTATGGAAAAGTGGTTCATTTAGTCGTTTCAAGATGAAAGTGGGTTGGATGCCGCCACACCCATCATTTTATATGAAACGCGAATGTTATAGTCAGTTTGGTTGTTTTTCTTTAGATTATCGAATTTCTGCTGATTATGACTCATTGTTACGTTATATTTTAAAACAACGTATTTCAATAGCGTATTTGCCAAAAGTTTTAGTAAAAATGCGTGTTGGTGGAATTAGCAATCGTTCAGTATCTTCCATGATCAACAAGTCAATGGAAGACATTCGTGTTATGAAACAGAATGGCATTATCTGGCCAATAGCTTTAGCGTATAAAAATCTATCTAAACTTCCTCAATTCATTAAAAAGTAACTATCATGTTAAATGCTAGAAAAATTATTAAAGAAAGCAATATTGCGTTCGGAACTAGTGGTGCTCGCGGTTTAGTGATCGATTTTTCCCATGATGTTTGTGCTGCGTTCACTCATGCGTTTCTTTCTGTTATTGGTGACAAATACAATTTTAATAAAGTTGCCTTAGCCATCGACAACCGCCCAAGCAGTTACGAAATTGCTCAGGCATGCGCCTTCGCTATCAAACAACATGGGTTCACTGTTGAATATCATGGTGTAATTCCGACTCCCGCATTAGCTCATTATTCGATGCAGAAACACATTCCCTGCATAATGGTCACAGGGAGTCATATCCCTTTTGATCGTAATGGCTTAAAATTCTACAGACCAGATGGTGAAATCACAAAAGAGGATGAGCTCGCAATTATAAAGAGTGAGTATACATTTTCGCCTGTAGGTGTATTACCTCATCTTGAAACAAGTACTCAAGGTGCAGACTACTACATTGAGCGTTATGTTTCTCTTTTTAATCCCGAGATTTTAAAGGGGAAAAGAATAGGGGTATATGAACATTCTAGTGCGGGACGCGATTTATATGCTCCTCTTTTTAATCAATTGGGTGCAGAGGTCATTTCTCTAGGTAGAAGTGATGAGTTCGTTCCGATTGATACGGAAGCAGTAAGTGATGAAGATCGTATACTTGCAAGAGAGTGGTCTAAAAAATATAATCTTGATGTTATTTTCTCAACGGATGGCGATGGTGATCGTCCTTTAGTTGCCGATGAAAATGGTGAATGGCTAAGAGGCGATATTCTGGGATTACTTACTGCTATTGAACTTAATATCAAGGCGTTGGCTATTCCAGTGAGTTGTAATACAGCAATTGAACAGTCTAATAACTTTGCAAGTATACAACGAACGAAAATAGGTTCTCCTTATGTAATTGCAGCGTTTGCAGATCTTGCTAAGCACTTTAATTCAGTCGCTGGTTTTGAAGCTAATGGTGGTTTTCTCCTTGCCTCCGATTTACAAATTAATGATAAGGAATTAAAATCGTTACCTACACGAGATGCTGTGTTACCAGCATTAATGCTCTTAATAGCTTCTCGCAATAGTACTATTTCTCAACTGATTAATAATCTTCCTCAGCGATTCACTTGGTCAGATAGAGTTAAAAATTTCCCTTCAGAGTCAAGTCAACAAATTATAAAAAATGCCATATCATCACCCAATAATTTCTTTAATAGCTTAGGTTATGAATCATTATCCTGTTCCGCTATTGATGAAACGGATGGTGCAAGATTTACTTTAAATAATGGTGATATTATACATCTCCGTCCTTCCGGTAATGCTCCAGAACTCCGTTGTTATGCTGAGGCCAGTGATGAAAATCAGGCTAAGCAATATGTTACGAATGTGCTGGGAAATATTACCTCTTTGATTTCTTGATGTTATAGGTTTATCTACGCTTATATGTGTGCTTAGGTTTGATTACAAGTGAATGCTGGTATGCAGGATGAAGAACAGTATTCGTTACATTAATGAAATTCAGCACTACACACATTCGTGCAACTTGAGATAACATCTCAATCATATTCAAGTCGCGCATACATCGCGGTGAACACCCCCTGACAGGAGTAAACAATGTCAAAGCAACAGATCGGCGTCGTCGGTATGGCAGTGATGGGGCGCAACCTTGCGCTCAACATCGAAAGCCGTGGTTATACCGTCTCTATTTTCAACCGTTCCCGTGAGAAGACGGAAGAAGTGATTGCTGAAAATCCAGGCAAAAAACTGGTTCCTTACTATACGGTGAAAGAGTTTGTTGAATCTCTTGAAACGCCTCGTCGCATCCTGCTAATGGTGAAAGCAGGTGCAGGCACGGATGCTGCTATTGATTCCCTGAAACCATACCTCGATAAAGGCGACATCATCATTGATGGTGGTAATACTTTCTTCCAGGACACCATTCGTCGCAACCGTGAGCTTTCCGCAGAAGGTTTTAATTTCATCGGTACTGGTGTTTCCGGCGGTGAAGAGGGCGCGCTGAAAGGGCCTTCCATCATGCCTGGTGGTCAGAAAGAAGCCTATGAACTGGTTGCGCCAATCCTCACCAAAATTGCTGCCGTAGCTGAAGATGGCGAACCGTGTGTTACCTATATTGGTGCCGATGGTGCAGGTCACTACGTAAAAATGGTTCACAACGGTATTGAATACGGCGATATGCAGCTGATTGCGGAAGCCTATTCTCTGCTTAAAGGTGGCCTGAACCTTTCCAACGAAGAACTGGCTCAGACTTTCACCGAGTGGAATAACGGTGAGCTGAGCAGCTACCTGATCGACATCACTAAAGATATCTTCACTAAAAAAGATGAAGACGGTAACTACCTGGTCGATGTGATTCTGGATGAGGCAGCTAACAAAGGTACTGGTAAGTGGACCAGCCAGAGCGCACTGGATCTCGGTGAGCCTCTGTCACTGATCACTGAATCAGTGTTTGCACGTTACATCTCTTCTCTCAAAGAGCAGCGTGTTGCGGCGTCTAAAGTACTGTCCGGTCCGCAAGCACAACCTGCAGGCGACAAAGCTGAATTCATTGAGAAAGTTCGTCGTGCGCTTTATCTGGGTAAGATTGTTTCTTACGCTCAGGGCTTCTCACAGCTACGTGCCGCGTCTGAAGAGTACAACTGGGATCTGAACTATGGTGAAATCGCGAAGATCTTCCGTGCTGGCTGTATCATCCGCGCTCAGTTCCTGCAGAAAATCACTGATGCTTACGCTGAAAATCCGAAGATCGCTAACTTGCTGTTAGCACCGTACTTCAAGAAAATCGCCGACGATTATCAGCAAGCTCTGCGTGATGTAGTAGCCTATGCGGTACAGAACGGTATCCCGGTTCCGACCTTCGCCGCTGCGGTTGCCTATTATGACAGCTACCGCGCCGCTGTTCTTCCTGCGAACCTGATCCAGGCACAGCGTGACTATTTCGGTGCACATACTTATAAGCGCATTGATAAAGAAGGTGTGTTCCATACCGAATGGCTGGATTAATCTGATTTAAATCAACTAATCAATGCAAGGCCCGGAGAAACCCTTCGGGCTTTTTTATTATACAAAGCGGCAGGTTATGGCCTTTTTTTATAATTAATGGTTAAAAAAGCGATATAATACAGAGTCGCACAGCAGGATCGCTGCCTTGACAGTTCATCTACATCAGCGTTAAAAATCCCGCAGTAGATGAAGCTGTGGTGGTGGATTAATGACCACTCTAAATGTTTAACCGGAAGAAGTCAGAGCTAATGAAAATAACAATTTCAGGAACAGGTTATGTTGGTCTTTCAAATGGTATTCTGATTGCGCAAAACCACGAAGTGGTTGCACTGGATATCGTTCAGGCCAAAGTGGACATGCTTAACAAGAAGCAGTCACCGATTGTTGATAAGGAGATTGAAGAGTATCTGGCGACTAAAGATCTCAATTTCCGCGCTACGACAGATAAGTATGACGCGTATAAAAATGCCGATTACGTTATTATTGCCACGCCTACGGATTATGACCCGAAAACAAATTATTTTAATACCTCAAGCGTGGAAGCGGTCATTCGCGATGTGACAGAAATTAATCCCAACGCGGTAATGGTGATTAAATCTACAATTCCGGTAGGTTTCACCAAATCAATTAAAGAACGTCTGGGTATCGATAACCTTATTTTCTCTCCGGAATTCCTCCGCGAAGGTAAAGCTCTTTACGATAATCTTCATCCTTCACGTATTGTCATCGGTGAGCGTTCAGAACGTGCAGAACGTTTTGCTGCGTTGTTACAGGAAGGCGCGATTAAGCAAAATATCCCTACACTGTTTACCGACTCCACTGAAGCCGAAGCGATTAAACTTTTCGCTAATACCTATCTGGCGATGCGCGTAGCATACTTTAATGAACTGGATAGCTATGCAGAAAGTTTAGGTCTGAATACTCGCCAGATTATCGAAGGCGTTTGTCTCGATCCGCGTATTGGCAACCATTACAACAATCCTTCGTTTGGTTACGGTGGTTATTGTCTGCCGAAAGATACCAAGCAGTTACTGGCGAACTACCAGTCTGTGCCGAATAACCTGATTTCGGCAATTGTCGATGCTAACCGCACGCGTAAAGACTTTATTGCCGATGCCATTTTGTCACGCAAGCCACAAGTGGTGGGTATTTATCGTCTGATTATGAAGAGCGGTTCAGATAACTTCCGCGCGTCTTCCATTCAGGGGATTATGAAACGTATCAAAGCGAAAGGCGTTGAAGTAATCATTTACGAACCGGTGATGAAAGAAGACTCATTCTTCAACTCTCGCCTGGAACGTGATCTCGCCACCTTCAAACAACAAGCCGACGTCATTATTTCCAACCGTATGGCAGAAGAGCTTAAGGATGTGGCAGACAAGGTCTATACACGCGATCTCTTTGGCAGCGACTAACCCTCTGTAATCAGGGCTATTTTCGCCCTGATTGTCTTTTGTAACTCGTATAACAATTCATTATTTTTATCATTCATCCTATAGCATTCATACAGATTATCGCTAAACTATGGCGACCTGAAATTTTCCGTCTGTTAGGGTAATGATGAGAGTTGAAAATAATAATATTCCTGGGCATAACCATGACCCGGAACAGATTGATTTAATTGATTTACTGATGCAGTTGTGGCGTGGGAAGGTGACAATCTTCATCACTGTTATTGTGGCAATCGCTCTGGCTATCGGATATCTGGCGGTCGCGAAAGAGAAATGGACGTCGACAGCCATTGTTACTCAGCCAGATGTGGGGCAAATTGCTGGCTATAACAATGCCATGAATGTTATCTATGGTCCGGCTGCACCGAAAGTGTCGGATTTACAGGAGGCGTTAATTGGTCGCTTCAGTTCTGCCTTCTCTGCATTAGCTGAAACGCTGGATAATCAGGAAGAACCAGAAAAACTGACCATTGAGCCTTCTGTTAAAAACCAGCCGTTGCCGTTAGCTGTTTCTTATGTCGGGCAAACTGCGGCGGACGCACAGAAGAAGCTGGCTGAATATATTCAACAGGTTGATGACCAGGTGAATGAAGAGCTGGAAAAGGACCTGAAAGATAATATTGCCTTGGGTATGAAAACCCTGAAAGACTCATTGAAAACGCAGGAAGTGGTGGCGCAGGAGCAAAAAGATCTGCGTATCCGCCAGATTCAGGAAGCGTTGCAATATGCGAATCAGGCACAGTTGGCAAAGCCACAGATTCAACAGACCGAAGACGTAACGCAGGATACGTTGTTCCTTCTGGGGAGTGATGCACTGGAGTCGATGATCAAGCATGAAGCGACCCGTCCGCTGGTTTTCTCTCCTGGCTACTACCAGACTCGTCAAAACCTTTTGGATATCGAAAGCCTGAAGGTTGATGATCTTAATATAAATGCCTACCGTTACGTTATGAAACCCACACTGCCAGTACGTCGCGATAGCCCGAAAAAGGCCATCACACTGATTCTGGCTGTGCTGCTGGGCGGTATGGTTGGAGCGGGGATTGTGCTGGGGCGTAACGCGCTGCGTAATTACAACGCGAAATAATCTTTTTAGCTTTAAAGAATACGGGCAGGGTGGTGACACCGTGCCCGTTTTTTGTTGCCGATGTGACAACAACATCACATCCAGTCAGCCTGCAACTCACTGATGTCGTTTGCGTAAGTTCTCAATCACCGTCGTTAAATCCAGATCCTGATCCTGCAACAGCACCAGCAGGTGATACATCAAATCAGATGCTTCGTTGGTCAGTTCAAAGCGGTCATGTACCGTCGCGGCCAGCGCAGTTTCCACGCCTTCTTCGCCCACTTTCTGTGCGATACGCTTGGTGCCACTGGCATACAGTTTAGCAGTGTAGGAGGTTTCCGGATCGGCAGATTTGCGCTCGGCGAGCAGTTGTTCCAGTTGATACAGGAACAGCCACTGGTGAGCGGTGTCGCCGAAGCAGCTGTTGGTGCCTTTGTGGCAGGTTGGGCCGATGGGATTCGCCAGCACCAGTAGTGTGTCGTTGTCGCAGTCCGGCGCAATGCTCACTACGTTGAGGAAATTGCCCGATGTTTCGCCTTTGATCCACAGTCGCTGTTTAGTGCGCGAGAAGAAGGTAACTTTGCCGCTCTCTATGGTTTTATCCAGGGCTTCCGGGTTCATGTAGCCCAGCATTAACACTTCGCCGGATACCGCGTGTTGCACAATCACCGGCATCAGTCCGTCGGTTTTTTCCCAGTCCAGTTCGCGACGTTGTTGTTCTGTTAACATATCCTGATCTCCACGCCCTGTATTGCCAGGTACGCTTTTAATTCACCAATATTGATTATTTGTTTGTGGAATACGGAAGCAGCCAGCGCGCCGTCAACGTCGGCATCGCGGAAGGCTTCGAGGAAATGTTCCATAGTGCCCGCGCCACCGGAGGCAATCAGCGGTACGTGACAGACTTCACGTACTTTTTTCAGCTGCTCGAGATCGTAACCGTTACGCACGCCATCCTGATTCATCATGTTGAGGACGATTTCTCCGGCACCGCGTTTTTGCACTTCCTGTACCCAGTCGAGTGTTTCCCACTGAGTGACGCGGGTGCGGCTTTCATCGCCGGTATATTGATTCACATGATATTTACCGGTTTCGGCGTCGTACCAGGTGTCAATGCCTACCACAATACACTGCACGCCAAAACGATCTGCCAGACGGGTGATCAATGTTGGATCTGCCAGCGCAGGGGAGTTGATGGAGATTTTATCCGCGCCAAAAGAAAGAATTTTCGCGGCGTCATCCAGAGACTTAATCCCACCCGCCACGCAGAACGGAATATCGATCACTTCCGCCACGCGAGATACCCAGCTTTTATCTACCACCCGTCCATCGCTGGAAGCGGTGATATCATAGAACACCAGTTCGTCAGCGCCTTCTTCGGCGTAGCGTTTTGCCAGCGGTACAATATCGCCAATGATTTCATGGTTGCGAAACTGTACGCCTTTCACCACCTGACCATCACGAACGTCGAGACACGGAATTATGCGTTTTGCCAACATGCGATGGCCTCCTTCACGGTAAATTTACCTTCCAGTAATGCCCGACCAACTATTACGCCGCGCACACCAGTACCACGCAGGGCAGCGACATCATCAATGTCACCAATGCCGCCGGAAGACTGAAATGCCACTTGCGGATATCTGGCGCACACTTCTTCATATAAAGAGACGTTAGAACCTGCCAGCGTACCGTCGCGTGAAATATCGGTACACAGCACATGTTTCAGGCCGACGGGCAGATAGGTTTCCACCAGTTGTTCCAGTGAAACGCCCGAGTTTTCTTGCCAGCCGCTCACTGCCACCTGTTTGTTGCCTTGCTCGTCAATGCGTACATCCAGCGCCAGCACCAGCGCATCGGCACCGAAGCGTTCAAACCATCCTTTCACCACGTCAGGTGATTTTACCGCAGTGGAGCCGACGACCACGCGGGCAACGCCTGCGTCCAGTAATGCTGCCACGTCTTCTTCGCTACGCACGCCGCCGCCAACCTGCACCGGAACGTTAACGCCCGCCACCAGCGTTTTAATCAGCGGGATTTGACGTTTTGCCGGATCTTTTGCCCCGGTCAGATCCACCAGATGCAGCACTTCGGCACCCTGCGCGGCGTAATCCTGTAAGCGTGGCAGCGGGTCGTTACCGTAATCACGCTGCTTGCCGTAATCGCCCTGATGGAGACGCACCACGGTGCCGTCGATTAAATCTAATGCCGGAATAATCATTACATCTCCAGGAAGTTTTTCAGCAACTTAGCGCCAGCGGCACCAGAACGCTCCGGGTGGAACTGCACGCCGTAGAAGTTATCTTTTTGCACCGCAGCGGTGAACGGTTCGCCGTAATTACACTGGGCGATGGTCCACGGATTGACCGGCATTGCGTAGCTGTGAACAAAGTAAAAGTACGCGCCGTCTTCAATTCCCTGAAAAAGACGGTTGCCTGCCTGCGGGTAAACGCGATTCCAGCCCATATGCGGCAGCGGCAGACCAAAGTCGGTCATTTTCGGCACATCCTCGTCGATGATGCCCAGCAAATCGACGCCGTTGCTCTCTTCGCTGCGTCGTCCCAGCAGTTGCATCCCTAAGCAGATGCCCAGCACCGGTTGAGTACAGGCTTTGATGAGATCAAACAGTTCGCGCTCACGCACCTGATCCATCGCCGCTTGTGCTGTGCCGACGCCGGGTAAAAACAGTTTATCGGCCAGCAACACTACGTCCGGGTCACGGCTGACTTTCGGTTCATAGCCGTGACGCGCAATAGCAGACTTCACCGAGTTCAGGTTGGCGCAGCCGGTATCAAGGATCACCACGTTCATTACAACACTCCTTTCGACGAGGGTAAGGTGTCGCCTTCCACGCGGATGGCCTGGCGCAGGGTGCGACCAAAGGCTTTGAACAGGCTCTCTACACGGTGATGATCGTTTTTACCTTTGGTTTTCAGGTGCAGGGTCACGCCCATGGTGTAAGAGAGCGAACGGAAGAAGTGCTCGATCATTTCAGTGCTGAGATCGCCCACGCGCTGGTAGGTAAATTCGGCTTTATATTCCAGGTGCGGGCGACCAGAGATATCCAGCGCGCAGCGGGCAAGGCATTCGTCCATCGGCAGCACAAAACCGAAGCGGCAAATACCGCGTTTGTCGCCGAGGGCGATTTTTAACGCTTCGCCCAGCGCCAGGCCGGTATCTTCGACGGTGTGGTGATCGTCAATATAGAGGTCGCCTTTGACGTTGATTTCCATACGGAAGCCGCCGTGGGTGGCGATCTGATCCAGCATGTGATCAAAGAAGCCAACGCCGGTGTTAATTTTGCTGCCGCCTTCGCGATCCAGCCACACCTGAACGTCAATCTGCGTCTCTTTGGTGTTGCGTACCACGTGAGCGTAACGATCACGTTTGGTGAGTTGCTCGCCAATCATCGGCCAGTTCAGGGTTTCGCGGTTGTAGCGTAAACCATTAATGCCCATGTTTTCTGCGAGTTGAATATCGGTCGCGCGATCGCCAATCACATAACTGTTGGCACGATCCATTGCTTGTTCAGCCAGGTAACGCTCCACCAGTTTTACTTTCGGTTTACGGCAGTCGCACTCATCTGCGGGCAGGTGTGGACAAATCAGCACTTCATCAAACTGAACGCCTTGTGAGGTGAAGATCTGCATCATCAGGTTGTGCGGGCCATCGAAATCCGCCTGCGGGAAACTTTGCGTCCCCAGACCATCCTGGTTGGTGATCATCACCAGTTTATAGCCCGCTTTTTGCAGCTTCAGCAGTTCCGGGATCACGACTGGTTCAAAGGCGAGTTTGTCAAAACGGTCCACCTGAAAATCACTCGGCGGCTCGCTAATCAGGGTTCCATCGCGATCGATAAAAAGATACTTCTGACTCATCAAACTTGCTCCGCACGTAAGGCGTCAATGACGCGCTGGCTTTCTTCACGGGTTCCGACGGTAATTCGCAGGCAGCCGCTTAAAGAGGGTTGTTTATTCTGATCACGTAAGATAATGCCCTGATCCCACAAAGATTTAAACACCGCGCTGGAGGCTTTAAAGCGCGCCAGAATGTAGTTGGTTTCGGAGTCGAAAACCTGCTCCACGCAGGGGATTTCTTTCAGTGCGGCAATCAGGTATTCGCGTTCTGCAATAATTTGCACCACCCGCTCACGCATGGCGATGATTCCCTTCTGGCTTAACGCCTGTGTGGCAATGTCGGCAACCGGCGTCGAGAGCGGGTAGGGGGCGATCACTTTCATTAACAGGTTGATGACTTCTTCATTTGCCAGCGTAAACCCGCAACGAAGACCCGCCAGAGCGAAGGCTTTCGAAAGGGTGCGCAAAATAGCCAGGTGCGGATATTCCGCCAGCCAGCCCGCCAGCGATGCCTGTGGGCAAAATTCAATATAAGCTTCATCGGCGACCACAATGGCTTTACCGCGAGTTAACTCCAGCAACGTGCGAAAATCCTGCGGGTTGATCAGTTGCCCGGTTGGGTTGTTGGGGCTGCAAACGTAGACCACTTTCACGCCGTCCAGCTTGTCGGAAATCCCCTGCAAGTCCAGTTGCCAGTTTTCCAGCGTCGGCACCGTGCGGCACTCGACGCCAATGGTTTCGGCGCTAACGCTGTACATGCCGTACGTTGGCGGGCAGTAGAGGATGGCGTCTTTGCCTGGTTCGCAAAAAGCGCGAATCAGCAGTTCAATACCTTCGTCCGCGCCACGGCTGACCAGCACCTGTTCCGGTTTCACGCCTGCATACTGCGCATAATTTTCAATGACCGCTTTCGGCTGACATTCCGGGTAGCGGTTGAGCGTTTGCTGTGTTAGCTGAAACTCGACGGCTGTGGGATATTCGTTGGCGTTCAGCCAGACATCGCCGTTACCACCCA
The DNA here is from genome assembly GCF_916618735.1 of Escherichia sp. Marseille-Q3837. Classification (NCBI taxonomy): domain Bacteria; kingdom Pseudomonadati; phylum Pseudomonadota; class Gammaproteobacteria; order Enterobacterales; family Enterobacteriaceae; genus Escherichia; species Escherichia sp. Marseille-Q3837. The sequence continues at coordinate 2,738,265 of NZ_CAKAKC010000001.1, forward strand.
GACGACGCGCCGACTGATACGGCGTCAGGTTGCGAACGTTTTCACGCGCTAAATCGGTAATAGTCACGGTGCTCATGCTTGCTCCTTAAGGGCGTTAACACGCAAAGTAACGGCATTTTTGTGGGCGGTCAGGCGCTCGGCGGCGGCCAGCGTTTCAATGGTCGAAGCTAGCGCGGAAAACCCTTCTTTTGACAGTTCTTGCACGGTCATGCGCTTCTGGAAATCCGCCAGGCCGAGGCTGGAACAGGTGGCGGTATAACCGTAAGTCGGCAGCACGTGATTGGTGCCGGAGGCGTAGTCGCCCGCCGATTCCGGTGACCAGTCACCAAGAAATACCGAACCGGCACTGGTGATACTATCGACCAGTTCACGGGCGTTGCGGGTCTGAATGATCAGATGCTCCGGGCCGTACTGGTTGGAGATCTCTATGCACTGCGCTAAATCGTTGGTCACGATCAGGCGACTGGCGCTCAGTGCCTGACGTGCGGTTTCGGCACGCGGCAGTTCTGCCAACTGGCGTTCGACGGCTTCGGCAACGCGACGCGCCATACCAGCATCGGGCGTCAGCAAAATCACCTGTGAATCCGGGCCGTGTTCTGCCTGGGAGAGTAAATCAGAAGCGACAAAATCCGGTGTTGCGCCGCTGTCGGCAATGACCAGCACTTCCGACGGGCCTGCGGGCATATCGATCGCCGCACCGTCCAGACGCTGGCTAACCTGACGTTTTGCTTCGGTGACAAAGGCGTTACCCGGCCCGAAGATTTTGTCCACTTTTGGCACGGATTCAGTACCAAACGCCAGTGCGGCAATGGCCTGCGCGCCACCGACGTTAAACACTTCTTGTACGCCGCACAGCTGCGCTGCGTAGAGGATCTCATCGGCAATCGGCGGCGGTGAGCACAGCACGACTTTATTGCAACCCGCAATACGCGCCGGAGTCGCCAGCATTAATACGGTTGAGAAAAGCGGGGCGGAGCCGCCAGGAATATATAAACCAACCGAAGCCACCGGGCGCGTGACCTGCTGGCAACGCACACCTGGTTGAGTTTCGACATCTACCGCAGGCAGTTTTTGCGCAGTGTGGAAGGTTTCAATATTCTTTACTGCCACAGCCATCGCCTGTTTCAGGTCGTCGCTCAGGCGTTCGCAGGCTGCGGCAATTTCCTCAGTAGTTACTTTCAGCGCGGTAACCGTGGTTTTATCAAACTTCGCGCTGTATTCCCGTAAGGCGTCATCGCCGCGAGTTTTCACGTTATCTAAAATTTCACGGACGGTACGGGTGATGCTTTCAGAGGCGGAGATCGCCGGGCGCATTAACAGTTGGCGTTTTTGCTCCGCAGTACAGCTATTCCAGTCAATGATTGTGTTAAAGCTCATGGCTATTACTCCATCATCTTCTCAATTGGCAGAACCAGAATCGAGCTGGCGCCCAGTTCCTTCAGTTTTTCCATGGTTTCCCAGAACAGGGTTTCGCTACTGACCATGTGCATTGCTACGCGCTGTTGGTCACCCGCCAGCGGCAGAATAGTCGGGCGTTCTGCGCCAGGTAGCAGGGCGATGACGTCATCCAGACGTTCGGTCGGTGCGTGCATCATGATGTATTTCGATTCGCGCGCCTGGATCACGCCCTGAATACGGGTTAGCAGTTTGTCGATCAGTTGCTGTTTGGATTCTTCCATTTCGCCATCGCGCTGGATCAGGCAGGCTTTCGAGCGGTAGATAACTTCGACTTCGCGCAGGCCGTTGGCTTCCAGCGTGGCGCCGGTGGAAACCAGATCGCAAATCGCATCCGCCAGTCCGGCGCGCGGAGCCACTTCGACAGAACCGTTCAGTAAGCAGGATTTAAAAGAGATACCTTTCTGGTCGAGATAACGTTTGAGCAGGTGAGGATAAGAGGTGGCAATACGTTTACCGTTTAAGGAGAGCGGGCCGTCCCAGGCTTCATCAACCGGCGTTGCCAGCGAAAGGCGGCAGCCGCCGAAATCCAGACGACGCAGGGTAAAGTAGCGCGGATCTTCACCCTGGGCGCGGCGGTTAAGCAGTTCTTCTTCCAGCACGTTTTCGCCGATAATCCCAAGGTCAACCACGCCGTCCATTACCAGACCGGGAATGTCGTCGTCACGCACGCGCAGAATATCAATCGGCATGTTTTCTGCCATCGCGATCAGGCGCTGGGTGTGAAGATTGATTTTAATGCCACAGCGCGCCAGTAATTCGCGTGAGTCATCACTTAAACGGCCGGATTTCTGCATAGCTATGCGTAAACGAGTGTTGTCTGTCATTTTGTTATTCCTCTTTAAACCTGTCTGAACCGTTATCAACCGCGCAATAAAAAAGCCCCCGGAAGGTGATCTTCCGGGGGCTTTCTCATGCGTTCATGCACCACTGGAAGATCTGAATGTCTTCCAGCACACATCGCCTGAAAGACTAGTCAGGATGATGGTGATGATGGTGGTGTTTAAATTGAACGCGTACCATAAAATTCTCTGTGAATGTTTATTCAACTGATGCCTTTTAACCTAAACCACTTTCACGTTAGAAAGCAAGGGCTTTTTTATATATTTTATGGCGATGGATTTGCTTAATGAATGAGCGGGGAAAGGAGGGGGCCAGGAGTGGCTACGTTAAAAAAGTAATCGTGAAAATATGTCTTTAAAACCCTCAAGAACATTGTGTTCTGTAACTAAAGTGGGCTTTGTTCCTGCCGGATGCGGCGTGAATGCCTTATCTGGTCTACAAATGTTGCCTAAATTCAATATATTGATGTTTTTGTAGGACTGATAAGCGGAGCGCATCAGGCAATTGTATATTTGCTAACAGTTTCGATTTCATTCATAGAATGAATTGTCAGTTTTGATACGCTAGCGTAGCCTTATAGATCTAAGGTGTATCAGGAGAAAACGGATGAAAAAGGTCGCAATTGTCGGGTTAGGGTGGTTAGGTATGCCGCTGGCGATGTCACTTTCAGCGCGAGGCTGGCAGGTCACCGGGAGTAAAACCACACAAGATGGCGTCGAAGCGGCCCGAATGAGCGGGATTGATAGCTATCTGCTTCGCATGGAGCCTGAGTTAGTTTGTGATTCTGACGATCTGGATGCCCTGATGGATGCCGATGCGCTGGTCATTACGCTTCCTGCACGTCGCAGTGGCCCCGGCGATGAGTTCTATTTACAAGCTGTGCAAGAGCTGGTGGATAGCGCGCTGGCTCATCGTATTCCTCGCATTATTTTTACCAGCTCAACGTCTGTCTATGGCGATGCACAAGGCACTGTGAAAGAAACTACCCCGCGTAATCCGGTGACCAACAGTGGACGAGTATTAGAAGAACTCGAAGACTGGCTGCACAATTTACCCGGTACTTCGGTCGATATTCTGCGTCTTGCGGGGCTGGTCGGACCAGGGCGCCATCCCGGACGCTTCTTTGCCGGAAAAACCGCGCCTGACGGTGAACACGGTGTTAATTTAGTCCACCAGGAAGATGTTATTGGCGCTATCACCCTGTTGTTACAGGCACCTAAAGGTGGACACATCTATAATATATGTGCGCCAGCTCACCCTGCGCGCAATGTTTTCTACCCACAGATGGCTCGTTTACTGGGGCTGGAACCCCCGCAGTTCAGAAACAGTCTGGACAGCGGTAAGGGTAAAATTATTGATGGCAGTCGGATTTGCAATGAACTGGGATTTGAATACCAGTATCCCGATCCGCTGGTAATGCCGCTGGAGTAAACGATCACGCCAGCAGGACGCCGCATACACTGCAAGGGGGCGTGTATGAAACCACTGCTGGATGTGTTGATGATCCTCGATGCCTTAGAAAAAGAAGGCAGTTTTGCGGCGGCGTCGGCCAAACTCTACAAGACGCCGTCCGCTCTGAGTTATACCGTTCATAAGCTGGAAAGCGACCTTAATATTCAATTACTCGATCGCAGCGGTCACCGCGCTAAATTCACCCGTACCGGAAAAATGTTATTAGAGAAAGGGCGGGAAGTTCTCCATACCGTGCGAGAACTGGAAAAGCAGGCTATCAAACTTCATGAAGGCTGGGAAAACGAGTTGGTGATTGGGGTAGATGATACGTTTCCTTTTTCCCTGCTTGCGCCACTCATTGAAGCCTTTTATCAACATCATAGCGTGACGCGCCTGAAGTTTGTCAATGGTGTACTCGGTGGTTCCTGGGATGCCCTGACTCAGGGGCGAGCGGATATTATTGTTGGCGCGATGCATGAGCCACCGTCTTCCAGTGAGTTTGGTTTCTCGCGGTTGGGCGATCTGGAACAAGTTTTTGCGGTAGCGCCTCATCATCCGCTAGCCCAGGAAGAAGAACCGTTAAACCGTCGTATCATTAAGCGGTATCGGGCGATTGTGGTGGGTGATACTGCGCAGGCAGGCGCTTCTACGGCCTCGCAACTTCTCGATGAACAAGAAGCCATAACCGTATTCGATTTTAAAACCAAACTGGAGCTACAAATAAGCGGTCTTGGTTGTGGCTATTTACCCCGCTATCTGGCGCAACGTTTTCTCGATAGTGGCGCGTTAATTGAGAAGAAAGTGGTCGCCCAAACTCTTTTTGAACCGGTCTGGATTGGCTGGAACGAACAGACCGCAGGGCTTGCCAGCGCATGGTGGCGGGATGAGATTTTAGCAAATAGTGCGATTGCTGGAGTTTATGCAAAATCTGATGACGGAAAATCAGCCATTTAAATAAAAAATTTTATGACAAGCCTCTCATTCTCTTGTCATTTACCCCCCATTTAGGCACAATGCGCCGCTGTCAAAAAATGACTAAAAACCGACGTTTTATCCGCGTCGGTTATTTTTTGCTTCAAACCAATCATTCATACCAAGAGGCCGGGCTTCGTACCGGATAGATATTTACTAAAAATCGACAGTTGTTGTCGCTGAGGAATCCAAAAAAATGGGGCAATTTTTTGCTTACGCGACGGTTTTCACCGTAAAGGAGAATGACCATGTCGCATAACGTTACTCCAAACACCTCTCGCGTGGAATTGCGTAAAACGCTTACGTTAGTTCCGGTTGTAATGATGGGTCTTGCCTATATGCAGCCGATGACGCTGTTTGATACTTTTGGTATCGTTTCAGGCCTCACGGATGGTCATGTGCCGACAGCCTATGCGTTCGCATTAATTGCGATCCTGTTTACGGCTTTGAGCTACGGGAAGTTGGTTCGCCGCTATCCTTCTGCTGGCTCTGCATACACTTACGCCCAGAAATCCATTAGCCCGACCGTTGGCTTTATGGTGGGTTGGTCTTCCCTGCTCGACTATCTGTTCGCGCCGATGATCAACATCCTGCTGGCGAAAATCTATTTTGAAGCTCTGGTGCCTTCCATCCCATCGTGGATGTTTGTGGTGGCGCTGGTGGCCTTTATGACCGCCTTTAACCTGCGTAGTCTGAAATCCGTAGCGAACTTCAACACGGTAATCGTAGTGTTGCAGGTTGTGCTGATAGCGGTAATTTTGGGCATGGTAGTTTACGGCGTATTTGAAGGTGAAGGCGCTGGTACGCTGGCGAGCACCCGTCCGTTCTGGTCTGGTGATGCGCATGTTATCCCGATGATTACCGGTGCGACGATCCTGTGCTTCTCCTTTACCGGTTTTGACGGCATCAGCAACCTGTCGGAAGAAACCAAAGATGCAGAGCGCGTGATCCCGCGTGCGATTTTCCTGACCGCGCTGATCGGCGGCATGATCTTCATCTTTGCAACTTACTTCCTGCAGCTGTACTTCCCGGATATCTCTCGCTTTAAAGATCCGGATGCGTCACAGCCTGAAATCATGCTGTACGTTGCGGGTAAAGCGTTCCAGGTCGGCGCGCTGATCTTCTCCACCATTACCGTACTGGCGTCCGGTATGGCGGCGCACGCAGGCGTAGCGCGTCTGATGTACGTAATGGGTCGTGACGGCGTGTTCCCGAAAAGCTTCTTCGGTTATGTACACCCGAAATGGCGTACCCCGGCAATGAACATTATCCTGGTTGGCGCGATTGCTCTGCTGGCAATCAACTTTGACCTGGTGATGGCAACGGCGCTGATTAACTTTGGTGCGCTGGTAGCATTTACCTTCGTTAACCTGTCGGTCATTTCGCAGTTCTGGATCCGTGAGAAGCGTAACAAAACGCTGAAAGATCACTTCCAGTATCTGTTCCTGCCGATGTGTGGTGCTCTGACTGTAGGTGCGCTGTGGGTGAACCTGGAAGAAAGCTCAATGGTTCTGGGTCTGATCTGGGCGGCAATCGGTCTGATTTATCTGGCTTGCGTGACGAAGAGCTTCCGCAATCCGGTTCCGCAATACGAAGACGTTGCATAATCTTACAAGCCGGATGGTATAACCATCCGGTAAGTCACTAAAAACCGGAGTTTATCGCTCCGGTTTTTTCTTTTCAGACGATCTCTTCTGCGTACTGCCAAAGCGCCTTTAACAGCGCCACTTTCTCTTTATCATCGGCATATTGTTGTGCCAGCATTTGCAATTCATCAGCATAATCTTGCAAAAACTCTGGCGTGAAGACCTGACGACGGTGCTCCAGCCAGCGTTGCTGTTCGGCGTAGTCCAGCGTTCCTGGGAAGTTACGCGCACGATAATTGAACAACAGCTTCTCAATGCGTTTATCGACAAAGGTGATATCCAGTGCCGGTAAATTACGCGGCTCGGTTTCCAGTACAATTTTCATTGCCGCGCGATCGGCGTCGCTGAAAAAGCCGTTATAAAGTTGGGCATCCACGTTATCTGAAGGCGTAAATGGTTCGGCTTCAGCGAATATCGCCACCACTTTTTCACGCACTTGCGGATTTTCACGCAGAATTTTCAGGTTATCGAGACAATGCTGGCGATTAATGCCCAGCCGATCGGCATCTTCCGGGCGAAGCGTATTCGCCTGTGCTAATACCGGACATTTATTAATATGCACCAGCTTAACCGGAACGGCGGCGTTATCGCCCAGATCGGCTTTCGCGGTATACAGGCGCTCGCGCAGCGTGTCGCTATCCAGTTCCAGTAATGGCGAAATATCTCCCGCTAAATCCACCATAATCACGGCATTGCGATTTTCAGGATGCCATGCCAGCGGCGCAACCCAACTGGTATTGCCGCGCCATGCACCAAACATACCGGAAACGTGAACCAGGGGTTTCATCTGTGGCACATCAATCAACGCCATCAATTTGTGCTTGTTGCGATGGCTGTAGAGATAATCAAACAGGCGTGGCTGACGCGTTTTCACCAGTTTCGCCATCGCAATAGTGGCGTACACATCGGCCATCGCATCGTGGGCATTGCTATGTTCAATACCATTCGCTTTGGTTAAATGTTCAAGGCGAAAACTCGGTAGACCGTCATCATTTTCAGGCCAATTGATCCCCTCCGGACGCAGCGCATAACAGGCGCGCATGACGTCCAGCAGATCCCAGCGAGAGTTATCATGCTGCCAACTCCAGGCATAGGGATCGTAGAAATTACGATAAAAAATGTTGCGTGTGACTTCGTCATCGAAACGTACATTGTTGTAGCCCAGAATACAGGTCTTCGGTACGGTAAAAAGCGAATGAATGCGAGCGGCAAACGCAGCTTCGTTTTCTCCTTTCGCCCGCGCTTCCTGCGGGGTAATACCCGTGATTAAAACTGCTCCTGGTTGGGGTAAATAATCATCTGCAGGCTTGCAATAAAAAACCTCTGGTTCGCCGATGATATTGAATTCGCTATCGGTGCGAATGGCAGCGAACTGCGCAGGGCGATCTAACGCAGGGTGCGTGCCAAAGGTTTCATAATCGTGAAAGAGGAAGGTAGGTTGTTTATCTGTGTCTGTCATTGTCTAGCATTGTCCACTGTAGTTAATTAACTGTCTGTTATAACTCGAAAAACAACCATTTTTTCACCTGAGTATGTCTACGAACGTCAAATATAGTTGTTTACTGTGCGCTGTTGTCCATGTGATATTGTGTACCAGATGTGTACCAAACCATTATTTCTGAGCGTACCAAATATTATTTATGGCTATAAGCGACACAAAACTGCGTACTATTTATGGTAAACCATATTCGGGCCCACAAGAAGTGGCTGATGCCGATGGCCTCAGCGTACGAATTTCACCGAAGGGGGTCATCCAGTTCCAGTACCGCTATCGCTGGCATGGCAAGCCTAATCGACTTGGGCTTGGTCGATACCCATCCCTGTCTTTGAAGGATGCCAGACAGATCACTGCTGACTTGCGAAAGCTCTATTTCTCAGGAACGGATCCACGCACCTATTTTGAAGAGAAGGTGGAGAACTCCATGACGGTCGCCCAGTGTCTCGACTACTGGTTCGACAATTACGTCTCTACAACTCTCAGAGAAAAGACCCAGGCACTTTACCGATCAACGGTTATGAAGCGCATGCATGACGCCTTTCCTAATCGTCCGGCATCTTCTATCACGGTTAAGCAATGGGTTGACCTGCTTACCGAAGAAGAAAGAGATAATCCACGCCGAGCAAGGCAGGTGCTAAGTCAACTAAGATCAGCAATAAGTTGGTGCATGCGGCGTCAGTTGATAGATAGTTGCGCAATTATGAGCATCCAGCCAAGGGACTTCGGCTCACGCGCTGAGGTAGGGGATCGGGTACTGTCGTATCACGAACTGGCTAAGATTTGGCTTGCTATTGAAAGAAGCCGTGCTTCTACGTCAAATAAGCTGCTTCATCAGATGCTTATGCTGTGGGGGGCGAGGCTCTCAGAGCTTAGGCTGGCAACAAAGACAGAATTTGACCTGCTGGACAACGTATGGACCGTACCGAAAGAGCATAGCAAGATGGGTAATGTTATCCGCCGTCCAATCTTCGAACAAATTAAGCCTTTTCTCGAAAAGGCCATGACAACGTACAATGATGTTCTTTTCCCTGGAGAAGACATAAACAAACCGATCAGCATCGCTGCAGCCAACCGATTCGTAAATAGAATAAGGGGAGGGATGGATCTAGGTTACTGGCGAACACACGATTTCAGAAGAACGCTTGTTACACGGCTGTCCGAGATGAATGTCGAGCCTCATGTTACTGAGCGAATGCTCGGTCATGAACTTGGCGGGATAATGTCCGTATACAATAAACACGACTGGATAGAGGCTCAGCGCAAAGCGTATGAGCTTCACGCTGATAAATTGTTCTGGCACATCAGGAGCATTTCTGATTAACGCCACCGTTAAGAATCCACCCTTCAACAGCTTCACGAAGGTATGATTTGGGGTGGGTTCTGACTGGCTTCGGAAATCCGTGCCGTTTGGTATAGTTCCAGATTGTCTGACGTGATGAAACACCGAGCTTGTTCATCACTTCTTTCTCAGGAATCAGGCTGGTATCGGTCATCTTAATTCTCCAGGCAAAAATAAACCGCCATATAGCGGCTCTATCAGATATGAACAGGCCTCATCGAGTGTGAGGCGGGTTAGTCCTTGCGTAGCTCGCTGATTCTTCTGTAAGTCTCTGGTGCTTTGTTTCCGTGTATCTTCATTTCAGACTTCAACAGAGCAACGAGGGAATCCCATTCGTTGAGGATTCCTTTGAATGCCGGAACGCGCTTTGCAACCTTGTCGAATGAATCTCTGATTTCTGGAATCTGCTCAACAAGTGCAACGCATCGTCGGAAATCGGCTGCGTCATGTGGAGCGCCGAAGTGATGACCATAGATATTCTTTTTCAGTCCACATGCGATTGAGGCAAGAGTTGCGCTACTGATGCCGACATCGCCAGTCGATTGCCATTTCAAAATCTTCATAGCCAAATCTGACATTTCTTGTCTCCAATAAAAAACCGCCATCAGGCGGTTTGGTGTTCTTTCAGTTCTTCAATTCGAATATTGGTTACATTGTTTTCATATATGAATAAATAAATTAGCTTTTTTCGTTGCCTTCGCGTTCTTTATTAATTTTGACAAACTCGTTTTTACCACGCTCTCCAAATGCGTCTTTAGAGTCGTTGTATCCGCAATCGCAGCACACATAATCATCAGACCATCCACGCATTGTTTTTTCTTTTGCAATATTTCCAGAACCGCATTTTGGACAAGACATATCACTACCTCCAAAGCATGAGTGAGATGACAACGTAACATTGAATGGAGATTAACAATAGATTGCTGATGTAAAAGATATGTATAAGCTTCGCTTTCAAAGTGGAGGCTCTGGTAGCGGCATCCAGTGAGTTACGTCATCCAAGATATTTCCTGATAAATACGTGAAAGCTCTATATTTTTTGTAATCAATTGGATTTACAACCCAGTTCCAATATGCGGCCACGATTTCACCTTGACTAAATGCCAGTAACATTTTGGTGTCTTCCGGCATTCGCTCACTACAGCTTATCCAACCATCCGGAGTTACCGGATAGTTGCCGGGTTCTTTAATGTGCAAGCGAGGCTCACCATCTTTTGGTTCAGGCCACTGGCGTTCCATGTTGATCTTCAATTTATTTTCCATAGCAGCGGTAATTTCAGCATCACTGATACCAGCACGGCGCTGTGCATCCCACAACAGGAACTGCATATCAGCCCACTCGCTGAGATCGTCAGGTTCGGCTGCGGCTTCCAGTGCCTCTTTTGAGAGGTGTTTCAGTGGACCAATGGGGCCAACGCAGCCAAATGTGGAGTCAGACCATTTGGCATGCTCGTGGCGAATCTGTTCGCGTTCCAGTGATGCCAGTGCAATCCGTGCCAGCTCACGCACAACTTCCGGCGGCGCGTAACGGTCATTCAGGTCATCCCACAGGCGTAGCATGTTATCGCTACCAGGGTGAACATCCTCGTTAGTTCCGGCAAGCGCACTAATAACCTCATCGGCTGCCTCAATAATTTTCAGAGCTTGTTCTCTGGTAATAGTGGTCATTTGTTAATCCTCAAAACTTTATGCCCGGGCGCAAAAGCACGCGTTTTGTCTTTGCTTATTCGCCAGCCATCCTTGCGCGCCTCTTTTGCACAGCCAGCCCATGACGTACCGATATATTCACCGAAGTCTGGCACTGGATATACACCTTCCGTACACTGGCGGCAGTCACAATAGAGATGCATGGTGTAACTTGCGGCAATAGCCATATCACTCCCCTTTACCCTGAAGCATTGCAGCGCGGCAGGCGTTCCAGCCTCTCACCTCTGCAATAGCGGCAACAGCATCAACCGTGTACATGCTAAGAGGATTAGGCATTGGTTTTTCTTCCGGTACTACTGGCACTGGAGGGGCGGTATAAAACTTCGTCCCCAGCGGCAACAACTTCATCGCTTTTTCTCCCTTAATGATGCGATAAGTTGATTTCCCGCCAAGGTCTACCGTTCCATCCATAACAAGGCCGAGTCGCTTCTCTGAAACCTCACCAATAGGCTCTGCTTCCAGCGATGCCAGAGCAATTCGTGCCAGTTCTTCCGCTTCTTCTGCTGGCAGTACAACGTTGCTACCAGGTCCGTATGTTTCGCGCCACTGCTTGATTGTCAGTAGTCGCTCTTTGGTCATAGTGGTCATATCACTCTCCTTTGATGCGAATGCCTGTTGCAATGCTGTTTATGATGCTGTCAGTGCATGGGGTAGAAAGCTGGGCATCTCCAGCAATTTTCATGACCTCAACATCTGCATATCGAATACCGAGGTGTATCAGACCGGCTATGCCTGACTTAAGCCGAGCATTTTCCATAAATAGAACTTTTGCCCGCTGTTTTTCTGCTTCAAGCTCAACGCGCAGCTTCCCTACCGTTAGCGCAATTTCCTCGTTCTCCTGGTCGCGGGATTTGATGTATTGCTGGTTCCTTTCCCGTTCATCCAGTAGTGCCAGCACGGTTTCTGGCCCGGTCAGAAATTTGAAGGCGTTGAGCGCATCAATATCCACACCGTAATCTTTAAGTTCCTGTTCACTTAACAAATCATCATCAACTGGCAACATTAACAGGCGTTCCATTGCTGGAATTGCACGTTCCGCCGCCTCACGCAGTGCCTGGTAATTAATTTCGCTCACTGTCTATCTCCTTTACGTAGCTCGGCCGCAAAAGCTACTGCGTGATCATGATGTTCAAGTGTGTATGCACACTCCGCAAACATCTCCACCCCCTGCGCCCGCACTTCAGCCAGGAGAGCGTCGGTGGCTGGGGTTTCGATATCGTTAATTTCAGGAAGAATCTCTTCCCATGTGGCGATATCGCCATTCAAATGCCATCCGGAAATTCCACTGGAGTTATCCGCAACACTGCGAACGGCTGCAATAGTTTCATGCATTGCCGCATTCTCCGCCGCCAGCGCCGCGCACTTGGCCTCCGCTTCAGCAAATTTACGCACCAGATATTCAGCGTTTGTTTCGTTAACCTTTAAATCTCGTGGGATGCATTTACCTTTCAGAAAACCATCCATCTCAATTAGTGTCATTTGTTTCATTTTTTTCCACTCCGCCACATCGCATTCAGATATTTGTTGTCGTTAACAGAACCGAAACTATTTCTCTTAAGTAATTCCTCTCTCGATGGCATTGGCTTTACGCGTTGGCGAATAATCATTTCTGCCGGAAGAATGCCGGGATTGTATGCAAGTCCTCTCATGGTAAATTCCTCAGTCATTACTGATAGCGCCATAGCGTGAGCGATAATTACGCAGGCGCGGGTCAATTTCATGGAAGTGGGTATATGTGGCTTTGCGGAATGGTCGGATTGATGTCTGGTAAATTCGCTCTCGTTCTTCTTTCTCTGCAAGCCATATACAATGGCGAAATTCCTTTTCCTCTTTCGTTTCCTGCGGTAGCGACATTATCAGGTCGTAGTTTTTTCTGAATTTATCCAGCACCTCCGATACGGAATTGCCGGAACAGCGGCGCGGGTCATCCGCACCATACAGAGGCGCTGGCATATTTTTCTCCTGTTGATTATTTAGCTAATTTTTTCCAGATTGCTGAAACGTATTTGGCTTGGTGGATGGCATCATCAAGCGCGTTGTGGCGAGTTCCTTTGAATGGCATATCTCGCTTAGGGTCGAATCCTATTACCTTTCCAAGCTCGACGATTGTTCTTACGTCGCGGTCATTCCACCACTGCCACGGAACTGGCTGCCCTGTCAGCGAATAACTGTTGCGGAGAATAACGCAGTCAAATGATGCTCCATTCCCCCAAACCTGAACGAGTTTGTGGTTGGCGTTCTTTATGATGAATTCAGATAACCATGAAAGAGCCGTTGAAAGCTCTTGAGTGTTGCTGGTTAGCGATTTTCTGGCTTCTTCACTCTGTTCCATCCACCATAAAATGGTTGAAGCGTCAGGACGCGCCCGATATCGCATTGATGACTCAAGCGAGATATTTACCGAGAACTCTTCTCCTGTTTCTCCGGTATTCGGGTCAAAGAACACCGCCCCAATAGAAATAACTGGCGCATATGGCCCGTTGCCCATTGTTTCAAGGTCAACCATCAAGTGATTCATGTAAGTCCTTAAATTGCGTGAATAGCGTGACGAGGGAAGGGGAGAGTTACTGGTGCAAAGGGTATATCGTCGTCAAAATCCATAGGTGGTTCGTTGTGTTGTGCTGGTGATGATTGCTGCTGTGGCTTCTGTGATTGCCTGCTGGCTGCTTGTTGTTTGCTGTCGCCAATGCCGCCAAGCATTTGCATCACGCCATTAATTCCGACATGAACCTCGGTTGTGTAACGGTCTTGTCCTGACTGGTCTTTCCACTTTCTGGTTCTCAGCATTCCCTCGAAATAAATCTGATCACCTTTTTTCACATACTGCCCCACGACCTCAGCCAGTTTCCCGGATACAGCAACACGATGCCATTCAGTCAATTCCTTTTGCTCGCCAGTATTTTTATCTCGCCATTGTTCTGACGTGGCTATTGTCAGGTTAGCGAACGCTGTTCCTGATGGTGAGTATCGAACTTCCGGGTCTTGTCCTACCCGACCAAGGATAATCACCTTATTTATCCCGCGAGAACTCATTTTCTCCACCTCTTGCCAGTTTTTATGTTGCTTATAATTGATTGAGATACACCCATGTCTTTTGCTATCTTGTACTGACTCTCTTTTTCAGAGAGTCTTTTCCTAATTTCTATAACCTGCCACTCTGTTAATTTTGCACCATGATGAGCATGACCTTTCTTGGCTCCACGATGCCTTCCTTTTGCTATCTTGTCGTCCATGTTTTCTTGCGCGCTACCTAAAAAGAGATGTTCAGGATTAACGCAGCATGGGTTATCGCATTTGTGGCAAACCATCTTCCCAGATGGAATGGGGGAGTGATAAAGCTCAAAAGCAACCCGATGAGAAAGCATTGTTACGCCAAAGGCTACAAATTTTGTGTATCCTCCTTTGTTTTTTGAATAGGTAGACTCCCAGCAACCTGTTGTTTCATTAACTTTGTAGCTGGACTCGAATCTTTTAATAATTCCGTCCAAGTGAGACATTTATGCCGCCTGTTTTAGTTCGTTAACTCTGATGTTCATTACCTGAACGCATTTAGCCTGCGCATCCTCATTGCCAGCCATTAATTGCCAGTCATGCTGATAACGTTCTATGAGTTTTTTCTTGTCAGTTTCTGTTGATGCATAATCGCTGAAGTCTTTCAGGATTTGTTCGCAGTCAACCGATGGAGATTTCTGGTTGGTATTTTCTGGTGATGGTTTGTTATCTGATGCTGGGATTGCCCATCCCGGCAGCGATGGAGGGAGCCAGTAAAATCCTGTTCCATCCTTCAGTTTTGCCCTGTGCCACCCCTGCTTTTTATCGAGAGATGTTTGTGCGAAACCTTCCTCAAGGTTATACAGATACCGACCGATTCCCCACTGAACGGCAGCGCGCTTCATTGCACCGGAACGACCACCTTTGACGGCTTCTACCTGCGTGTTTTCAGCAGCATCCCATTTGGTTACCCATTCGGAATCAATCTTTATTGATATGCCGCATTCAACGCCGCCGTTGTTGGGAATATCGCGGTATTCATTGCGCCATCCTGCTTTGCCGCAAACATCGTCCAGGCGTTTCATGATTGCCCGGTTCGTGACATAAGCCAGCACCATAGCCCACACCTTGCCATCGCGTGTTTTACCGCTTTGCTGTATTCGCCATTCGATATCTTCAGGGCTGAATGGCTCATCGAATTTATTCAAATCCATAATTCACCTCAGAATGGACATGGCCCAAGGAAATAACGCTGATTTAATACTTCAGTCTTTGCCGCATTTAAAAATACGCGAACACCTTCACGATCTCCCTTCTGGCGATACATTAACGCCTGCTGCGTGTACATGCGTCTCTGTAACTTGCTCTCCTTCACTGTGGTTGCAAGTGACATGAATATCTCCTTCATTACCGATTAATTCTTTCATCTGACGAATGAATTCTTCGTCTGACCAGTTATCTGCAAAACTCATGGACGGCCTTGTTGTTTCAAAATATCCCAAAGCTTTTCGAGCAAGCTTTTCATTCTTGGTTGTTTAAAGTCTGCTCCGGTTAAAATATTTTTTCGTGAATGCTGCACCGATAAAATCGGGTTGAAAGGGCGAACCGATGCCGCCCCTGCAATAGCGAACTGTTGCATAGGATGCTCCTTCTGTTTGATTGCATAACGAAAACGCCTCAAGTGAAGCGTTATTGGTATGAATATAAAAAAGCCCTCACATCGGAGGGCAAAGAAGATTTCCAATAATCAGAACAAGTCGGCTCCTGTTTAGTTACGAGCGACATTGCTCCGTGTATTCACTCGTTGGAATGAATACACAGTGCAGTGTTTATTCTGTTGTTTATGCTAAAAATAAAGGCCGACTATGCGGCCTCGGAAGGAAGTCCAATCATCTTATTCAAATCTTCTACCCGTAAAGCAGGAAGTGCTGTACTTGCTTTATCTGCTTCTTTTGGTAGCAATTCTTTGCTTTCAGGCCAAACTTCAATAAGTCGCTTAACTGTTGTGACTGAGTTCAAAGCAGCCCATACATTTGATTCGATATCCTTTTTCTTGGCTTCAAGTTTTTGTTGCAATGCGCAGATTTCATCAAACCTTTTTGTTATTTCGTGCTCTGCGTCAAACATGCATTTATCTTTGGTCGGAGTAGGGAGCAATATATCTTCGCCGTTGCCGTCTTTCCCATATGAATGCCATCCAACCCTTCTGCCAGATACAGTCAGATAAATTGAAGTAGAACGAACATCGTATGAGTAAAATGAACATCCCAGTTTTTCAAGTTCTTCACTTATAGCTACTAACTTGGAATATAAATGATCCACTTCCTCAGTTTTCTTTTTACCGCCAAACGCAATAACTCTGGCGTCAAGTGCAAGCTGGTTCTTTAACTTTGTTACTTCTTCAAGTTCAGTGAAAACCCCAGACTTAATTAAAGCGTTACGAGCGATTTCCTCTTTCATTCTCGTAGTTAAGCGGATTGATGACATATTAATTCCTCTCAAATAAGTGGTTTGCTGCCTAATTTCATTTTCTGGCGACCAACACAAGTCACCCCCATTTCACTGCGTGGCTTGCGGTAGTAAAGATTGTGCCTGTCTTTTAACCACATCAGGCTCGGTGGTTCTCGTGTACCCCTACAGCGAGAAATCGGATAAACTCTATTCACCCCTACAGAGAGAATGATGGAGATTCACCGATGAGTAACTGGTGGCAGGAACTATTACGTTTCTTCCTGCGTGGTCTTACGCTACAACAGTTAATTCATATGCTTATTATTTTAATTGCCTTGATAATAATCACCCCAGCATCAATTAAAGAGTGGGTAGATATAAGGAACCCCGAAATACTTCCAGATCACTGGATGTATTACGCAATGCTTTTGTGTATCAGTTATGTTCTGAACAGGGTGATGGAGTTTATATTTCTGGCATCTTCAGACAGATATAAAAAATATCTCAGTAAGAGAGATGAGGCTAAAGTAATTGTGGAGACTGAGCGCCTGTTCAATTCTCTGAGTATTCAGGAAAAAGAGGTTTTAGCATTTGCTGTTATGGCAAATAACAAAATCGTACTTAAGCACGGCGATCCGGTCGCTTTATCTCTTATGAGAAAAGGTCTTCTCCATCGCTCAGGTGTGACTTACAGCGCGTCAGGTAAAGAGAAATTTGTTATACCTGACGTCTGGTTCCATGAGTGTTATATGCGCTTTGCTGGTAAAGCTGATGAGCTAATTTAGTTCCTCGACGGCGGGGGATCGTCACCTCGCTGTCAGTTGTTTTGATTTCCGGTAGCCTGCCGCGTAAAGAGCTACGTTTGGCAGGCAAATACTTCCACTGCATTCATCTACCTTCTTGCAGCGAAGGCTTCCGAGTGATGCTGCTTTGTCTGCTCTGACGCAACCAGAGAGCTTTAGCGCAATTTTTCGCGCCAGTGCTTCATTACTGCGTCGCTCGGCAATAAGTTCTGCTCTGCGAGCTTTGTAGCGGCTTTTTGCCGTACCTTTGGATTCTTTCCAGACAATGGTTACCATGATGGTCTCCTTTAAGTGGCTTTGGCGCATGACGCGTCGAGGTGCTTATCTTCTCGATCGCTGTCTTGCAGCTGCAATTCGCGCCATCCCCAAAACCACTCAAGTTCTGGTCTCAACGGTTAGGTTGAGAGTCCGTCGATGTTAAAGAGCCTGCCAATCTGTTCCGTTTGGCTTCCAGCGTCCTGCTGATGGAAATGATAGTCACACATTGTGATTTAATGGTCAATCACAAAATGTGTAAAATAAAGGTGTGACACGTTATGTGTATGATTTTTTTGTGTAAATAGTTTTACCCGCGATGGTTTTGCTTACTTAAGTCGGTGGCAACAGCAGGATGGGTGCTGAAAAGTTCGAAAAACGAGCGAATGGGGTGGTGGCGAGATGGCGGGATATGGGAGTTGTATTAAGAATTATAGTAATTTAATCAATAGTTTGGACCGGCGGGCAGGTGCTGTCCTGATAGTGATCGGCGGGCAATAAAAAACCCGGCTCGGTGGCCGGATTTGCTAAATTACTGACCTTTCTTAAGGTACAAGTTTATTAGGAAAAATATAGTTGGCATAGCAAGCGAGGCCAGGAGAACCCCGAGCATCCATACTTTTACATCTGCTATCTTGGTTTCCAAAGCGGAAAATTTAGCTTCAAAGTAGTCAACCGATGGTTTCTTAGATAATGAAGCATCAAAATCCAGGCTCTTCTGTAAAAGTACAGCGGTGTCTCTTTTGGCGTCAGTAGAATCAGAAGATATTTTCCGGGTATCCTCTTTAATTCCTGCCATGCTGCTCTTGATGTGCGCAACTTCAGCTTCAAGAACTGCTAATCGCTTATCCATGTCGTCGCCTCCATCATCACTTGTTGTTTGAATGATCTCAGTATCATCCATCACAACCGATGTGACAATCCGTTTTTCTTTATCTGAAGCAGCAACAGAACAAGCTTTCATCAAGAGCGTTGCTTGGCTTGATGCTACAGAAGAAAATTCCAGCCCTACTGTAGAGCCATTCTTATCAGAGTAAGCAATTACTAGCTTTCCCTCATCCAAAGATGATTGAGCTGCATTCATCAGCTTTTATTCCTCGAACATGCTTTTCAAGGACTGATAGAAATCGAAGGCCTTCTGTTTACTTAAAGTCACGGACGCAACCTTAGTGCGCTGCATTCCTGCCACTGCGATTTCGCCATTCATATGGCCGATGACAGGGGTGCTATTGAGAAAAACGAAGTTAAAAACTTCGTAGCCATTGTTATCCGTTCCGATGGTTACAACCCCATCAGCATTAGTTTCAATATAATTTTTGGACTCCAGCACATCATTGATATGTGCTAAGGCAACTTCTTGTTTATCGCTCACTTATGTTCTCCTGAACCAACAAAATAGGTAAAAATCTTTTCAATTTCATTAGATTAATTTGCATAAAAAGAACAGGGAAAAGTTGGATTACCAGCTATGCGCCGACCAGAACACCTTGCCGATCAGCCAAACGTCTCTTCAGGCCACTGCGCCTTAACTACCTTGCCTATGATGCGGCAGCTATGGTCGCAATCCAGGGTTCTATATGCCGGGTTTAAAGGTACCAGGTAACTAACCCCTGCATCCTTCTCATACTTCTTGAACGTTGCCTCTGAATCACCATTTGCAGAAGCCACGCAGAAATCCCCAGACTCTACCGGCTCAGCCGGATCAACGAGTATCAGCATGCCTTCCGGAAAACTTGGACGAACCCCCTGAGGCGCCGTCATTGAATGCCCCTTCACCTCAAGCCAGAAAGCTTTTTCGCTGGCTTTTGTGGTCGTTGGGACCCATGCCTTTGCATCGCTGGCTGTGTAGCTTCCCACCTCCGAAAATGGCCCGGCCTGCACTGAAGAAAATAACGGGTATTCATATTGGCGAAATACGGCGTCTGAATCCTCGCCAAACATTATTTTTGCCGGAGATACGCCGAGTGCCGCCCCAAGAACCAGCGCGTCATCCGCGCTAACCTTTCTTGTTCCTAACTCGTAGTTCCCCAGGCGTGAAGGCGCAGCCCAGCCGCAAAGCTTGGCCAATTGAGCCTGGCTAAGTCCTTTAGCTTCTCTAAGGGACTTGATCCTTTCCCCGATAATTTCATGCATCGTTTTCATCCCTTAAATGTAACACGCAACGTGATTGAACTCTGTACACGAATTGAGGTTGACTGTTAATCACAAATTGTGTGTAATGGGTGTGTGATTAATGCTAGGGAGACCGCAATGAACAAAATTGCCCAGCAGCGAAAAAAAATCGGAGTTTCGCAAGCTGTACTAGCTTCGGCAATTGGTTGGGGGCAATCCCGCATCGCCAACTATGAGCTGAATATCCGTACTCCTGGCCTTAACGATTGCCGAATGATCGTAGAAGGCCTCAGGAAGTTAGGGTGCCAATGTTCTTTGGATGATGTTTTCCCTCCATCCAGTAACAAAGCCGCCTAAGCAGTACCCGCTCTTTAACAGTCATGGCCTTTCACCTCTAACCGGGTGAGCAAACATCAGCGGCAAATCCATTGGGTCTGCCGCTATAACTCAATATCAATATAGGAAAATTAACAAATGGCACAAGCAAGCTACAGCAAGCCAACACAGCGAGAAATTGATCGCGCTGAAACTGATTTACTCATCAACCTGTCAACGCTTACCCAGCGCGGTCTGGCAAAGATGATTGGCTGTCATGAATCGAAGATAAGCAGAACGGACTGGAGGTTTATAGCTTCGGTCTTGTGTGCTTTTGGCATGGCATCAGACATCAGTCCGATTAGCAGAGCTTTTAAGTATGCGCTTGATGAAATCACCAATAAAAAACGCCCGGTGTGCAAGACCGAGCGTTCTAATCAAATCCAGATGGAATTCTGAGGTCATTACTGGATCTATCAACAGGAGTCATTATGACAAATACAGCAAAAATACTCAACTTCGGCAGAGGTAACTTTGCCGGACAGGAGCGTAATGTGGCAGATCTCGATGATGGTTACGCCAGACTATCAAATATGCTGCTTGAGGCTTATTCAGGCGCAGATCTGACCAAGCGACAGTTTAAAGTGCTGCTTGCCATTCTGCGTAAAACCTATGGGTGGAATAAACCAATGGACAGAATCACCGATTCTCAACTTAGCGAGATTACAAAGTTACCTGTCAAACGGTGCAATGAAGCCAAGTTAGAACTCGTCAGAATGAATATTATCAAGCAGCAAGGCGGCATGTTTGGACCAAATAAAAACATCTCAGAATGGTGTATCCCTCAAAACGAGGGAAAATCCCCTAAAACGAGGGATAAAACATCCCTCAAATTGGGGGATTACTATCCCTCAAAACAGGGGGACACAAAAGACACTATTACAAAAGAAAAAAGAAAAGATTATTCGTCCGAGAATTCTGGCGAATCCTCTGACCAGCCAGAAAACGATCTTTCTGTGGTTAAACCGGATGCTGCAATTCAGAGCGGCAGCAAGTGGGGGACAGCAGAAGACCTGACCGCCGCAGAGTGGATGTTTGACATGGTGAAGACCATCGCGCCATCAGCCAGAAAACCGAATTTTGCAGGGTGGGCTAACGATATCCGCCTGATGCGTGAACGTGACGGACGTAACCACCGCGACATGTGCGTGCTGTTCCGCTGGGCATGCCAGGACAACTTCTGGTCCGGTAACGTGCTTAGCCCGGCCAAACTCCGCGACAAGTGGACCCAGCTCGAAATCAACCGTAACAAGCAACAGGCAGGCGTGACAGCCAGCAAACCAAAACTCGACCTGACAAACACTGACTGGATTTACGGGGTGGATTTATGAAAAACATCGCCGCACAGATGGTTAACTTTGACCGTGAGCAGATGCGTCGGATCGCCAACAACATGCCGGAACAGTACGACGAAAAGCCGCAGGTACAGCAGGTAGCGCAGATCATCAACGGTGTGTTCAGCCAGTTACTGGCAACTTTCCCGGCGAGTCTGGCTAACCGTGACCAGAACGAACTGAACGAAATCCGCCGCCAGTGGGTTCTGGCTTTCCGGGAAAACGGGATCACCACAATGGAACAGGTTAACGCAGGAATGCGCGTAGCCCGTCGGCAGAATCGACCATTTCTGCCATCACCCGGGCAGTTTGTTGCATGGTGCCGGGAAGAAGCATCCGTTATCGCCGGACTGCCAAACGTCAGCGAGCTGGTTGATATGGTTTACGAGTATTGCCGGAAGCGAGGCCTGTATCCGGATGCGGAGTCTTATCCGTGGAAATCAAACGCGCACTACTGGCTGGTTACCAACCTGTATCAGAACATGCGGGCCAATGCGCTTACTGATGCGGAATTACGCCGTAAGGCCGCAGATGAGCTTGTCCATATGACTGCGAGAATTAACCGTGGTGAGGCGATCCCTGAACCAGTAAAACAACTTCCTGTCATGGGCGGTAGACCTCTAAATCGTGCACAGGCTCTGGCGAAGATCGCAGAAATCAAAGCTAAGTTCGGACTGAAAGGAGCAAGTGTATGACGGGCAAAGAGGCAATTATTCATTACCTGGGGACGCATAATAGCTTCTGTGCGCCGGACGTTGCCGCGCTAACAGGCGCAACAGTAACCAGCATAAATCAGGCCGCGGCTAAAATGGCACGGGCAGGTCTTCTGGTTATCGAAGGTAAGGTCTGGCGAACGGTGTATTACCGGTTTGCTACCAGGGAAGAACGGGAAAGAAAGATGAGCACGAACCTGATTTTTAAGGAGTGTCGCCAGAGTGCCGCGATGAAACGGGTATTGGCGGTATATGGAGTTAAAAGATGACCATCTACATCACTGAGCTAATAACAGGCCTGCTGGTAATCGCAGGCCTTTTTATTTGGGGGAGAGTAATTGGAGGCTTTAAGAAATGAGTACGATAGCTGAGCTTGTCAGGGCTAATTTTCGTGAAGAGTTGGTGCGTTGGTATCGGTATCGTTCATCGTCAAGTTTGCCGCTTGATGAGTTGTATGAGCATTCACCTGCCGCACGACGCTATCCGCGTGACCGTGTTCTTCGGCGGTTGTTCAGACTCAACAATGAGTTTCAGCGCAACAGAATTATCCGGAACCTGAATTTAAAGTGAAGGAGTGAGCGTGACAAATCAGCAGCAAATAGAGTTCATCCTTGAGCAGATCCGAAAAATGCGAGAAAAGAACCAGCCAGACATGATGGAACTATGGAGACGACAGCAGGAAGAATGCCGCAAGCAGATTTTTGGTGAGAGAAAACGGGATGGATGGAGCCTATAAAAATGGCGTGGCGTTTTGTTAGTTGAGGTGACAATGAAGCAAATATACATACTTCGCAACGAAGCAATCAGAAATAACGCCATAGACGTCATTCTCTCACTACCCATCGACGACAAGTCACCCCACGAAGTCCACGTTAGAGAACCAAAGCGGAGCAATCCTCAAAACCGCCTTATGTGGGCGTTATTGCAGGACGTATCGCGTCAGGTGCTTTGGCATGGAGAGAGACTTGCGCCGGAGGACTGGAAAGACCTGTTCACTGCCCTGTGGCTTAAGACCAAAAAAATGGAGCAAAGAAGTGCGCCTGGTATCGACGGTGGCGTTGTCATGCTTGGCGTGCGTACCAGCAAAATGCGAAAGGCCAGCATGACTGAGCTTATCGAAATCATGTTCTGGTTCGGCTCAGAGCGCAACGTGCGGTGGAGTGATGACTCCCGGCGAGAGTATGAATGGTCACAACGAAAAGGGAGAGCTGCATGACTATCAAATCAAATACGCCAGCACACGACAAGGACTGCTGGCAAACGCCGCTTTGGCTTTTTGATGCACTGGATATTGAGTTTGGATTCTGGCTGGATTCGGCAGCGAGCGACAAAAATGCTCTGTGTGCTCACTGGCTAACTGAGGCCGACGACGCGCTCAATTCTGAGTGGGTAAGCCACGGTGCAATCTGGAATAACCCACCGTACAGCAATATCAGGCCGTGGGTGGAAAAAGCCGCTGAGCAGTGCATACAACAGCGACAGACGGTAGTGATGCTTGTGCCAGAGGATATGTCAGTCGGATGGTTCAGCAAGGCTCTGGAGAGTGTTGACGAAGTTCGTATTATCACTGATGGACGGATTAATTTTATCGAACCATCGACAGGGCTGGAGAAGAAGGGAAACAGCAAAGGTTCCATGCTGCTGATTTGGCGACCGTTCATCAGTCCTCGACGGATGTTTACTACCGTATCCAAAGCGGCATTGATGGCGATCGGGCAGGGCGTCAGGAGGGCGGCATGAGGCGACAGCGACGAAGTTTCACCGACATCATCTGCGAAAACTGCAAATACCTTCCAACGAAGCGCTCCAGAAATAAACGCAAGCCAATCCCAAAAGAATCTGACGTAAAAACCTTCAACTACACGGCTCACCTGTGGGATATCCGGTGGCTTAGAGAACGTGCGAGGAAAACAAGGTGATTGACCAAAATCGAAGTTACGAACAAGGAAGTGTCGAGCGAGCTTTAACGTGCGCTAACTGCGGTCAGAAGCTGCATGTGCTGGAAGTTCACGTGTGTGAGCACTGCTGCGCAGAACTGATGAGCGATCCGAATAGCTCGATGCACGAGGAAGAAGACGATGGCTAAACCAGCGCGAAGACGATGTAAAAACGATGAATGTCGGGAATGGTTTCACCCTGCATTCGCCAATCAGTGGTGGTGCTCTCCAGAGTGTGGAACCAAGATAGCACTCGAACGACGAAGCAAAGAACGCGAAAAAGCGGAAAAGGCAGCAGAGAAGAAACGACGACGAGAGGAGCAGAAACAGAAAGATAAACTTAAGATTCGAAAACTCGCCTTAAAGCCCCGCAGTTACTGGATTAAACAAGCCCAACAAGCCGTAAACGCCTTCATCAGAGAAAGAGACCGCGACTTACCATGTATCTCGTGCGGAACGCTCACGTCTGCTCAGTGGGATGCCGGGCATTACCGGACAACTGCTGCGGCGCCTCAACTCCGATTTGATGAACGCAATATTCACAAGCAATGCGTGGTGTGCAACCAACATAAAAGCGGAAATCTCGTTCCGTATCGCGTCGAACTGATTAACCGCATCGGGCAGGAAGCAGTAGACGAAATCGAATCAAACCATAACCGCCATCGCTGGACTGTCGAAGAGTGCAGGACCATCAAGGCGGAGTATCAACAGAAACTTAAAAAACTGCGAAACAGCAGAAGTGAGGCTGCATGAATATCTACGAAAGAATTGATGGCAGCAAATACCGAAATATTTGGGTAGTTGGCGATCTGCACGGATGCTACACGAACCTGATGAACAAACTGGATACGATTGGATTCGACAACAAAAAAGACCTGCTTATCTCGGTGGGCGATTTGGTTGATCGTGGTGCAGAGAACGTTGAATGCCTGGAATTAATCACATTCCCCTGGTTCAGAGCTGTACGTGGAAACCATGAGCAAATGATGATTGATGGCTTATCAGAGCGTGGAAACGTTAATCACTGGCTGCTTAATGGCGGTGGCTGGTTCTTTAATCTCGATTACGACAAAGAAATTCTGGCTAAAGCTCTTGCCCATAAAGCAGAAGAACTTCCGTTAATCATCGAACTGGTGAGTAAAGGTAAAAAATATGTCATCTGCCACGCCGATTATCCTTGTGACGAATACAAATTTGGAAAGCCAGTTGATCATCAGCAGGTAATCTGGAACCGCGAACGAATCAGCAACTCACAAGACGGGATCGTGAAAGAAATTAAAGGCGCGGACACGTTTATCTTTGGTCATACGCCAGCAGTGAAACCACTCAAATTTGCCAACCAGATGTATATCGATACTGGGGCAGTGTTCTGCGGAAATCTCACATTGATTCAGGTACAGGGAGAAGGCGCGTGGGCATAAGAGAACTAAACCTCACCAAAGAACAGCATGAGTGGCTGAATGGCTGGCTTGAACTGTGGGGCGCATGGGTTTATTCAGGTCGTCTGGAAAAGCGCATGAGCAGCGTAATAGCGAAGTTCATGGAGAGCGTAGAGCCGGGAAGAGTTATGACAAGGCCAATGTGTAATGATGATGATGGAATGTTGATTTCTCAGGTCGTCGATTCCGTCATGTACATTGACAAGAAAGCCTTTGGAATCCTCCTCAGCTACTACGCTCATGGCTCTTCCAAGCACGCCATTGCATCTTACTATCATCGCGTCGCAAGACCTCGCAAGATGTTATGCCGTGGCGGCGGGCGCATTCAAAAACCATCGCTCGCAACCTGTCGACGGGAAGTTGACGAAATCCTTAATGCCTCGTTGTTTATGATTTACCCGGTTCTGGATAGTGCGTTTAAAAATCGGAAACGTGTAGAGAAAATTAAACATGTAGCATAGAACGTGTTG
This sequence comes from Escherichia sp. Marseille-Q3837, assembly GCF_916618735.1. Classification (NCBI taxonomy): domain Bacteria; kingdom Pseudomonadati; phylum Pseudomonadota; class Gammaproteobacteria; order Enterobacterales; family Enterobacteriaceae; genus Escherichia; species Escherichia sp. Marseille-Q3837. The sequence continues at coordinate 2,764,057 of NZ_CAKAKC010000001.1, forward strand.
ACATCATTGAGCAAATGAGCAACACTATTGGCATAAGCTGCCGTTAGTGACTCTTAAGTTGCAACGGTGGCTTTTTTTATTTGGGTCAGTCGCATAAAGGTCATTACGGAAGGCTGTTAACCTTCTTATCGTGGTTCGAGTCCACGCTGTCCCGCCAAATATGCTGGTTTAGCTCCAATGGTAGAGCAGTCGCCTTGTAAGCGAATGGGTAGCGGTTCAAGTCCGTTAACCAGCACCATAACTGAGCCGTAGCCACTGGCTATTCTGAATTCATCAGTGATAGTTATGCTGCGGCCTTCTTTTTTCCCCTTCCCAATATAAGAACTACGCAATCCGTTACTGGCGGAGGCGTTGCTATGAAATCAATGGACAAAATCTCAACTGGCATTGCCTACGGAACATCCGCTGGTAGTGCGGGATACTGGTTTTTACAGTGGTTGGATCAGGTCAGTCCATCACAGTGGGCTGCGATTGGAGTGCTTGGAAGCCTTGTGTTGGGCTTTCTCACCTATCTGACAAATCTGTACTTCAAAATCAGAGAAGACAGAAGAAAGGCTGCGAGAGGTGAATAATGCCTCCATCATTACGAAAAGCTGTTGCAGCTGCTATTGGTGGCGGGGCTATTGCTATAGCATCAGTGCTAATCACTGGCCCAAGTGGTAACGATGGTCTGGAAGGTGTGAGACATAATCCTTACAAAGACATAGTTGGTGTATGGACTGTATGTTACGGGCATACAGGAAAAGACATCATTCCCGGTAAAACGTATACCGAAGCAGAATGCAAAGCCCTCCTGAATAAAGACCTTGCCACGGTCGCCAGACAAATTAACCCGTACATCAAAGTCGATATACCGGAAACAACGCGCGGCGCTCTTTACTCGTTCGTTTACAACGTGGGTGCAGGCAATTTCAGAACATCGACGCTTCTTCGCAAAATCAACCAGGGTGATATCAAAGGTGCGTGTGACCAGCTACGTCGCTGGACATACGCTGGCGGTAAGCAATGGAAAGGGCTGATGACCCGTCGTGATATTGAGCGTGAAGTCTGTTTGTGGGGGCAGCAATGAGCAGGTTAACCGCGATTATCTCCGCTCTGATTATCAGCATCATCGTCTGCCTGTCATGGGCTGTTAATCATTACCGTGATAACGCCATCGCCTACAAAGAGCAGCGCGATAAGGCCGCATCCACAATCGCTGACATGCAGAAGCGTCAACGTGATGTAGCAGAACTTGACGCCAGATACACAAAGGAGCTTGCTGATGCTAACGCGACTATCGAAAGTCTCCGTGCTGATGTTTCTGCTGGTCGTAAGCGCCTGCAAGTCGCCGCCACCTGTGCAAAGTCAACGACCGGAGCCAGCAGCATGGGCGATGGAGAAAGCCCAAGACTTACAGCAGATGCTGAACTCAATTATTACCGTCTCCGAAGTGGAATCGACAAGATAACCGCGCAGGTTAACTACCTGCAGGAGTACATCAGGACTCAGTGCTTGAAATAATTTTTTTGCAAATCACAAAGTCCATTTAATGAGCCTCGCGATGCGGGGCTTTTTTATGTCCGCAGTAAACGCGCTTCACACGCGCGACTTATGAACACAGAACCTTTCAGGATGACCCTTGAGGATGCCGGTTTGGTAATCGGTGCCTTTCTGTGGGCCGGAATCCTGTGTGACAAGGTTCATCACTAAAAGGTAATTACCGATGAATTATCCAACTATCGTTGACGGCATTGATTTCAAAGAACTGGTTTTTATTACCAACAATGACCCTGTCACCGATTCATTTATGGTGGCGAAAGCATTTCGTAAGCGACATGACAACGTTGTGCGTGATGTAGAAAGAACTATCGCTGCTTGTCCTGAAGAGTTTGATACAAAACTCAATTTTGAGGTTTGCTATAAAAACAATGAGTTACAGAATGGTAAGCCACAAAAATTCTATCGGCTACGTAAGGATGGGTTGATGCTTTTGGTTATGTCCTACACCAAAAAAGAAGCAATGCGTATCAAAATTGCTTACATCAACGCATTCAACTGGATGTACGCCATGCTTCAGGTTGGTCATCGTCAATTTGAAGAAGAGAGAAATGCCGTAATGCTGGAGTACATGAAAGAGAAGGATGTTGCCAGCATGTCAGGTCGCCTGCTTAATCGCTGGGGAAAAATTAAGAAGCCTCAGCTAATGGCGAGAATTGAACGCCTTGAACAGCACGGGCAAACCGTAATCCCCGGACTCACTAATTAACAGCAGTACCACGAAGCAACCCAAGCCAGTAAGTGGGGAAATAACACTGGCAGCCACTGAAAGATGAACCTCCTGCCTTATGGCAAAAAAGATTCTTTGTGGTGGCGGACTGATGGAAAGACATCGGTTATTGCAGAGGCCATTCAATGAGTGGTCTCGACAATGGCTTATACCCTACACGGGATAACTTAACTGACATCCCTTTTAACGGATAAACGGAGCCAACAATAGCAGAGATTATTCCCATGACTGAAGAACAGAAATTCCAGTTAGAGATTTATAAACTGGTCATGAACCAGAACGCAGCAGCCGAGGAAGCATTTCAATTCATTGGTACTGACGAGCTGAAGCTTGAGCTATTCAAAATTCACTTCCAGTCAGGCGGCGCTAATTCAGATATCACGACCCGCACAATCGAAGCGGTGCGTAAATCGAAGGAAGCGTTAGACCTGTTCACTACCGGAACATGATGTGAGCCGCGTAATCAATTTGGGTAAGGAGAAGAAATTCCCAATTACTCAAGAGCTATATGAGCGGCTGGAAAGCGTCATTCATGATTACGATGGTGAAATCAGTTTATGTGAGGCGATTGGCACACTCGAATTGCTGAAGCAGTCACTGATTGAAGGCGCGAAAGAGTCCTCAACCTGAAATGACAACTAAGTGAGATGAATATGGCAGCACCAAAGGGCAACCGATTTTGGGAGGCCCGCAGTAGTCATGGGCGAAACCCTAAATTCGAATCGCCTGAGGCGCTGTGGGCTGCTTGTTGTGAATACTTCGAGTGGGTGGAAGCTAACCCGCTATGGGAGATGAAGGCGTTCTCGTATCAGGGTGAAGTGATACAAGAGCCTATCGCCAAGATGCGAGCGATGACCATTACCGGCCTCACTCTGTTCATTGATGTGACGCTTGAAACATGGCGCACATATCGCCTGCGAGAAGATTTATCTGAAGTCGTTACGCGAGCAGAACAGGTCATCTACGACCAGAAATTCTCTGGCGCTGCCGCTGACCTTCTCAACGCTAACATCATCGCCCGTGATTTGGGCCTCAAAGAGCAGTCGCAAGTTGAAGACGTGACACCTGATAAGGGAGATCGCGATAAGCGGCGCTCTCGTATCAAGGAGCTATTCAACCGTGGAACTGGACGCGATTCTTGATAACCTGAGCGACGAAGAGCAAATCGAATTGCTCGAGCTACTCGAAGAAGAAGATAACTACCGGAACACACACCTGCTATATGAATTTACGCCATACAGCAAACAGCGTGAGTTCATCGACGCCGGACATGACTATCCAGAGCGATGTTTTATGGCTGGTAACCAGCTTGGTAAGTCATTTACTGGTGCTGCTGAAGTCGCGTTTCACCTTACAGGGCGTTATCCGGGCACAAAAGGCTATCCTGCTGATGGTAAATATGGCGGTGAGTGGAAAGGTAAGCGTTTCTATGAGCCTGTTGTCTTCTGGATTGGCGGCGAGACAAACGAGACGGTAACCAAAACGACTCAACGCATCCTGTGCGGTCGTATTGAAGAGAATGATGAACCGGGCTACGGTTCAATACCGAAAGAGGACATCATTAGCTGGAAGAAGTCTCCTTTCTTTCCGAACCTTGTTGATCATCTTCTGGTTAAGCATCACACGGCTGATGGCGTTGAAGATGGCATTTCAATCTGCTACTTCAAGCCATACTCGCAAGGCCGTGCTCGCTGGCAGGGTGACACAATCCACGGCGTGTGGTTTGACGAAGAGCCACCATACAGCATTTATGGCGAAGGTCTTACCCGTACCAACAAATACGGGCAATTCTCAATTCTGACGTTTACCCCGCTGATGGGGATGTCTGACGTTGTTACCAAGTTCCTGAAGAATCCCAGCAAGTCGCAGAAAGTGGTCAACATGACCATCTATGACGCTGAGCACTACACCGACGAGCAGAAAGAGCAAATCATCGCATCCTATCCTGAGCATGAGAGAGAGGCGCGTGCTCGCGGTATTCCTACGATGGGTAGCGGGCGAATCTTCCAGATACCGGAAGAGACGATTAAGTGTCAGCCGTTTGAGTGCCCTGATCACTTCTACGTAATTGGCGGGATGGATTTCGGATGGGATCACCCGCAGGCGCAGGTTCAGCTTTGGTGGGATAAGGACGCAGACACAATATACGTTTCACGCGTGTGGAAGGCGAAAGAAAAGACAGCCGTTCAGGCGTGGGGAGCTGTTAAATCATGGGCGCATAAAGTGCCAACCGCATGGCCTCATGACGGAAACCAGCATGAGAAGGGCGGTGGTGAGCAGCTCAAAGGGCAGTATGCAGACGCTGGATTTATGATGTTGCAGGAGCATGCGACATGGCCTGATGGCGGTAATGCTGTTGAGCCTGGCATCACTGAATTGCGAGACATGATGCTCGATGGTCGCTTCAAAGTATTCAACACCTGTGAGCCATTCTTTGAGGAGTTCCGCCTCTATCACCGTGATGAAAACGGGAAGATCGTCAAGCTTAACGACGACGTGCTATCCGCCGTTCGCTATGCATACATGATGCGCCGCTTCGCAAAAATGATGCGCGACATCAAAAAACCAAAAGAGAAAAAGATACCAGCCCCAATCAGGCCCATCGCACGGAGAACTTAAATGGCCGACGAAAACAGACTCAATTCCATTCTGTGTAAGTTTGACGCAGACTGGATGGCGAGCGATGAAGCCAGAACCGAGGCGACAAATGACCTGTATTTTAGCCGAGTGTCGCAATGGGATGACTGGCTATCAAACTACACCACCCTGCAGTATCGCGGACAATTCGATGTTGTCCGCCCGGTTGTCAGGAAGTTGGTCGCAGAGATGCGCCGGAACCCTATCGACGTTCTCTTCCGACCAAAAGACGGTGCTAATCCTGATGCTGCCGATGTGCTGATGGGGATGTATCGTACTGATATGCGCCATAACACGGCAAAAATTGCCGTTAACGTTGGCGTTCGTGAGCAGATAGAGTCCGGCGTTGGTGCATGGCGTCTGGTCACGCAGTACGAAGACAACGATCCAACAAGCAACAATCAGGTAATCCGACGCCTGCCAATCCATGAGGCCTGCTCACACGTCATATGGGACGCAAACAGCAAGCAGATGGATAAGAGCGACGCTAAGCACTGCACGGTGATTAACGCTTTGTCACGTAATGGCTGGAAAGAGTTCGCAGAGGATTACGGTATTGATCCTGACACGCTGCCATCTTTCCAGAATCCGAACGATACATGGCTGTTTCCGTGGGTATCGAATGATGTCGTCTACGTCGCTGAGTATTACGAGGTCGAAGAGAAGAAAGAGAAGGTCTTCATCTACCGCGACCCGCTGACAGGTGAGCCGGTCAGCTATTACCAGCAAGATATCAAAGACGTCATCGACGACCTGGCTAATCGTGGATTCATTAAGGTAGCAGAGCGCAAGGTGAAGCGTCGGCGTGTGTATAAGTCGATCATCACTTGCACGCAGATACTGAAAGACCGCGAGAAGATAGCCGGAGAGCATATTCCAATCGTTCCAGTGTATGGCGAATGGTCATTCGCTGGTGACAAGGAGTGCTACGAAGGAGTGGTAAGGCTGACGAAAGACGGTCAGCGCCTTCGTAACATGATCATGTCATTCAACGCCGATATTGTTGCTCGTTCACCGAAGAAGAAACCGATCTTCTTCCCTGAGCAAATCGAAGGCTACGAATACATGTACGGTGGAAATGATGACTATCCGTACTATCTGCAGAACAAGACCGATGAAAACGGTAACGACCTGCCGATTGGTCCAATCTCCTACATGGAAAACCCTGAAGTGCCGCAAGCCAACGCTTACATGCTTGAGGCTGCCACCAACGCAGTGAAAGAGGTGGCTAGTCTTGGCGTTGATGCGCAGGCGGCAAATGGTCAGGTCGCTTTCGATACCGTCAATCAACTGAACATGCGGGCAGACCTTGAGACATACGTGTTTCAGGATAACCTGGCTACCGCAATGCGACGTGATGGCGAGATTTATGCCTCAATGGTCAACGATATTTATGACGTTCCTCGCCATGTAACGCTGACTCTTGAAGACGGAAGCGAGAAAGACGTTCAACTCTACGCGCAAGTTGTAGATTACCAGTCCGGTAATGTGGTCACACTCAACGACATTCGCGGTCGCTATGAGTGCTATACAGATGTTGGACCATCCTTCCAGAGTATGAAGGAACAGAACCGCGCAGAGATTCAGGAGTTACTCACCAAGGTTCCACAAGGTACTCCAGAGTTCCAGATGCTGATGCTGCAATACTTCACGCTGCTTGACGGTAAAGGCGTCGAGATGATGCGAGAGTACGCGAACAAGCAACTGGTGATGATGGGGCTGAAGAAACCAGAAACACCTGAAGAGATGGAGATGGTACAGCAGGCTCAACAGCAGCCGCAGCAGCCATCAGCAGAGCAAATTCAGGCGCAGGGTATCCTTCTGCAAGGTCAGGCTGAATTGCTCAAGGCAGAGAACCAACAGGCGCAGATTCAGGTTGAAGCTGCCAAGGTTGAAGCACAAAACCAACTCAACGCCGCGAAGATTGCGGAAATCTTCAACAATATGGACCTCGACAAGCAGGCAGAACTGCGTGAGTACCTCAAGCTCGTAGGTCAATTCCAGCAACAGCGCAGCAAAGATGCTCGTGCTAACGCTGAGCTGCTTCTTAAAGATGCAGACCAGACTCATTCACAACGCATGGATTTCGCGAATCTTATGCGTCAAGTTCAAATCCCCTCCGGCGGAGTAGCCGAGACACCTCAATAAGAGAGAGTTAACCATGGACCAAACCACCGACATTCAGGCTTCTGAAGAATTAACCCTGCCCGGCAATCATGCAGCGGCATCTGCTGATGGCTTCGTTGTCGATAATGCCAACGACATCGCAGGTCAGGAAGAAGGCTTCGAGATTGTCCTGAAAGACGATGAGAAACCAAAACAAGACCCGGCAACTAATGCTGAATTTGCCCGTCGCCGCATCGAACGCAAACGCCAGCGTGAGCTTGAGCAGCAGATGGAAGCGGTTAAGCGTGGAGAGTTGCCGGAGCACCTGCGGGTGAACCCTGAGTTACCAAAACAACCAGACCCTAACGATTATCTTTCCGAAGACGCACTGGCTAAGTACGACTATGACCAGAGCCGCGCACTGGCTGCCTTCCAGCAGGCAAACAGTGAATGGCAGATCAAGGCTATGGACGCACGAAGCCAGGCTGTCGCCGAGCAGGGCCGCAAAACTCAGGAGTTCACCCAGCAATCAGCGCAATACGTCGAGGCAGCCCGTAAGCACTACGACGCAGCGGAAAAGCTCAATATCCCTGACTATCAGGAGAAAGAGGACGCATTCATGCAACTGGTGCCGCCAGCAGTCGGTGCCGATATCATGCGTCTCTTCCCGGAGAAATCCGCTGCTCTCATGTATCACCTTGGTGCTAATCCTGAGAAAACACGCCAGTTGCTGGCGATGGACGGGCAATCCGCGCTGATTGAACTCACTCGACTGTCAGAACGTTTAACTCTCAAGCCTCGAGCCAAGCCTGTTTCAGAAGCCCCGTTACCTGATGAACCCATTCAGGGACACGCTGTTGCTGCAAATATCTCTGCGATTGAAAAGCAGATGGAAGCGGCAGCAAACAAAGGGGATGTAGAGACGTACCGCAAGCTCAAGGCGCAACTGAATAAAGGAATTCGATAATGGCATTAAATGAAGGTCAACTGGTCACGTATGCTCTGGATGAAATCATCGAAACCGTCCAGAACCTGACGCCAATGGCGTCCAAAGTGACAAAATACACCCCTCCGGCAGAATCCATGCAGCGTTCAAGCAACACCGTGTGGATGCCTGTTGAGCAGGAAGCGCCAACCCAGACTGGCTGGGATTTAACTGACAACGCAACCGGGATTCTGGAACTCTCCGTGAAATGCAACATGGGCGACCCGGATAACGATTTTTTCGAGCTTCGTGCAGATGACCTGCGTGATGAGCGTTCTTACCGTCGCCGCATCCAGGCATCCGCCAAAAAACTGGCGAATAACATTGAGTCAGCGATTGCCAAACAGGCAACTGAAATGGGCTCGCTTGTTGTTCACGATACCCGCGCAATTGGTCCATCTACTGGCCTGTCTGGCTGGGATTTTGTGTCTGATGCAGAGCGCCTGATGTTCTCCCGTGAGCTAAACCGCGATATGGGCATCAGTTACTTCCTGAACCCTGACGATTACCGCAAAGCAGGCCGCAACCTGGTAGATGGTGACATCTTTGGGCGCGTTCCTGAAGAAGCGTATCGTAACGGTACTATTCAGCGTCAGATTGCTGGCTTTGATGAAATTCTTCGCTCACCGAAACTTCCGGCAGTTACCAAGTCAACCGCTACTGGTGTAACTGTTTCTGGTGCGCAGAAGTTTAAGCCGCAGGCATACACCCTTGATACCGATGGTAACAAAGAGAACGTCGACAACCGTGTTGCAACGGTGACCGTATCATCTACCACCGGATTTAAGCGCGGCGACAAAATCAGCTTCACTGGTGTGAAATTCCTATCTCAGATGGCGAAGAACGTGCTGACTGATGATGCTACTTTCTCAATCACCCGAGTGATCGATAGTACTCACATCGAAATCACGCCGAAGCCGATTGCGCTGGATGACGCGTCACTGACAAAAGAAGAGAAGGCTTACGCTAACGTAAACACCTCTCTTGCTGATACCACTCCGGTAAACGTTCTGAACGTGGCAACAACCACCGCTAACGTGTTCTGGGCTGATGACTCAATCCGTCTGCTGTCTCAGCCGATCCCGGTAACCCATGAACTGTTTGCTGGCATGAAAACGTCTTCCTTCAGCATTCCTGGTATTGGTGTTAACGGCATCTTCGCAACGCAGGGTGATATCAACACTCTGTCTGGTAAGTGCCGTATTGCTGTGTGGTATTCAGCATGTGCTGTACGACCAGAGGCAATTGGTGTTGGTCTGCCTAATCAGACCGCGTGATAACCAGAGGGAGCTTCGGCTCCCTTTTTATCTGGAGACAAGCATGACACACATGATCTTTCGTCATGGAGACATGAAGAAATGGAAAGGCGTTGGATACGACTTTGAAATCGTGAAAGCCGAAGAGCTTCAGGAATATCTGGATGCTGGCTGGTTTTCACATCCTGATGACCTTTTGAAGGATGTTGCAGAGCCAGAGCTAGAAGAAAAACAGCGTAAAAAGCCTGGTCGAAAACCTAAGGCGGCAGCAGATGAACCTGACAACGAAGGGTGATTTAGTCCTTGCAGCATTACGTAAGCTCGGTGTTGCATCAAATGCCACGTTAACCGATGTCGAACCGCAGTCTATGGAAGACGGCGTCAACGACCTTGAAATGATGATGGCTGAATGGCTTGGCGGTGATGTGTCACCTGGTATCAACGTTGGCTACATTTTTGCTGATGCAGATGTCGCTCCGGATCCGGGCGATGAGCACGGTTTATCAAATAACGCTATCAATGCCGTCATTTTCAACCTTGCCTGCCGCATTGCTCCGGATTATGCGCTGGAATCGTCAGCAAAACTTATAACCACTGCCAGATACGGGAAAGAGCGACTCGTCAAACTGTCTGCAATGGACAGAGCAAAAGCCGCTAAATGTAAGTCCGGTTATCTAAACCGTATGCCTGTTGGTAGCGGTAATCAGTTGGCGAAGTGGAACGGTTGGAATTACTTCCACCGAAAGGAACCTTGTGATAACGGGAGCGAATAAATGCCGATTCAGCAACTTCCGCTTATGAAAGGTGTCGGCAAAGACTTTCGAAACGCTGACTATATCGACTATTTGCCAGTGAATATGCTGGCTACACCCAAAGAAATCCTCAACAGCAGCGGATATCTTCGCTCATTCCCGGGCATTGCCAAACGTTCTGATGTGAACGGCGTATCGCGCGGCGTCGAGTACAACATGGCGCAGAATGCTGTTTATCGTGTGTGTGGTGGCAAGCTGTACAAAGGCGAAAGTGAAGTCGGTGACGTCGCCGGAAGTGGTCGTGTATCAATGGCGCATGGTCGGACATCACAGGCGGTAGGTGTTAATGGTCAACTGGTCGAGTATCGCTATGATGGCACGGTTAAAACCGTCTCAAACTGGCCTACAGACAGCGGATTCACGCAGTATGAGTTAGGCTCAGTCCGCGATATTACGCGCTTACGTGGGCGTTATGCGTGGTCAAAAGACGGCACTGATTCATGGTTTATCACTGACCTTGAAGACGAATCGCATCCTGACCGTTACAGCGCACAATATCGTGCCGAGTCTCAGCCGGACGGCATCATCGGTATCGGGACATGGCGAGACTTCATCGTCTGCTTTGGTTCATCGACTATTGAATATTTCTCCCTGACTGGCGCAACCACCGTTGGTGCTGCTTTGTATGTCGCACAGCCATCACTGATGGTGCAAAAAGGCATCGCCGGGACTTACTGCAAAACGCCGTTTGCTGATTCGTATGCGTTCATCAGCAATCCGGCAACGGGTGCGCCGTCTGTGTATATCATCGGCTCCGGTCAGGTGTCACCAATTGCCAGCGCGAGCATTGAGAAAATCCTCCGCTCCTACACTGCTGATGAACTGGCTGATGGTGTGATGGAATCGCTGCGGTTTGATGCTCATGAGTTGCTGATTATCCACCTTCCTCGCCATGTTCTCGTGTACGACGCATCTTCAAGCGCCAATGGTCCGCAATGGTGTGTACTGAAAACAGGCTTGTATGACGATGTGTACCGCGCTATCGACTTCATTTACGAAGGAAATCAGATAACGTGCGGCGATAAGCTGGAATCGGTGACCGGGAAATTGCAGTTCGATATCAGCAGCCAGTACGACAAGCAGCAGGAACACCTGCTGTTTACTCCGTTGTTCAAAGCGGATAACGCCAGAGTGTTTGACTTTGAGGTTGAATCGTCAACTGGCGTTGCGCAGTACGCCGACCGCCTTTTTCTCTCTGCAACCACTGACGGCATCAATTACGGGCGTGAGCAGATGATTGAGCAGAATGAACCGTTCGTTTACGACAAACGCGTTTTGTGGAAGCGCGTCGGGCGAATAAGGAAAAATGTCGGCTTCAAATTGCGCGTTATCACTAAGTCACCTGTCACTCTGTCAGGCTGCCAGATAAGGATCGAGTAATGGCTGATTCGAATCTCAATGAGCCGGTAATCATTCAGGCTACACGACTCGACACATCAGTCCTTCCACGCAATATCTTCTCGCAGTCATATCTGCTGTACGTTATCGCACAGGGTGCTGATGTTGGTAACGTGGCTAACAAGGCCAACGAAGCAGGGAAGGGGGCTTATGATGCACAGGTGAAGAATGATGAGCAGGATGTCACCCTTGCAGACCATGAATCAAGAATTGCTGCTGCTGAAGCAATTCTCGTCAATCATGAACATAGAATCGCAGCAGCGGAAAGCACTCTTGCAGATCATGAAACAAGGATTACGGCTGCCGAAACAGAGCTGGCTGATCACGAGACGCGAATTGCTGCCAATGAATCTGAGTTAGCAAACCATGATGCGCGAATAACTCAGAATACAACCGATATCAACGCACTTGATACCAGGCTCACAGCGGCAGAGGGAAGTATTTCGACGCTACAAAGCACAGTTGGTGATCACTCAACAAGAATATCTGCGCTTGAGTATGCCACCACGCGCAAGAAGTCAGAGGTCGTTTACTCAGGAGTATCGGTAACCATTCCAACAGCGCCGACCAACCTTGTTAGCCTGCTGAAAACGCTCACGCCGTCATCCGGGACGTTGGCACCATTCTTCGACACCGTTAACAACAAGATGGTTGTTTTCAACGACAACAAAACCCTGTTCTTCAAGCTGTCGATTGTCGGGACGTGGCCCAGCGGAACCGCCAACAGGTCAATGCAGCTAACCTTTTCCGGCTCTGTTCCTGACACGTTGGTAAGCAGTCGTAACTCGGCGACAACAACCGATAACATCCTGTTAGCTACGTTCTTCAGCGTGGATAAAGACGGCTTTCTTGCCACAAATGGCAGCACGTTAACCATTCAGTCAAATGGTGCGGCGTTTACTGCCACAACCATCAAGATAATCGCGGAGCAGTGATGATTCAGTTCAAACCAACGCGAAACATCGACCTGATAGAAGCCGTAGGAAATCACCCTGACATTATTGCCGGGAGCAACAACGGTGATGGATACGACTACAAACCTGATTGCCGTTACTTTGAGGTGAACGTGCACGGGCAGTTCGGCGGCATTGTTTACTATCAGGAGATTCAGCCGCTGACATTCGATTGCCACGCCATGTACCTGCCAGAGATTCGCGGCTTCAGCAAGGAAATCGGGCTGGCGTTCTGGCGATACATTCTGACTAACACCACCGTTCAGTGCGTCACATCGTTCGCTGCGCGCAAATTCCGCCACGGTCAGATGTATTGCGCAATGATTGGCCTTAAGCGTGTAGGAACCATCAAGAAATACTTCAAAGGCGTGGATGACGTGACGTTTTACAGCGCGACACGCGAAGAACTAATCGACTTCCTGAATCACAGGAGATAGCCATGTTATATGCATTTAAGCTGGGCAGAAAACTGCGTGGCGAGGAACCTTATTACCCTGAAAAAGGCGGGAAAGGTGGCAGTTCTGATAAAAGCGCAAAGTATGCAGCAGAAGCTCAGAAGTATGCCGCAGACCTGCAAAATCAGCAGTTCAACACCATCATGAATAACCTGAAGCCGTTTACTCCTCTGGCTGAGAAGTATGTCGGCAGCCTCGAGAACTTATCGTCTCTGGAGGGGCAAGGTCAGGCACTTAACCAGTATTACAACTCTCAGCAGTATAAAGACCTTTCAGGTCAGGCTCGCTATCAGAGTCTTGCGGCAGCGGAAGCAACAGGTGGATTGGGTTCCACCGCAACCAGTAATCAGTTAGCAACAATCGCACCAACGCTTGGTCAGCAATGGCTATCTGGACAAATGAACAATTACAACAACCTGGCAAATATCGGTCTTGGCGCTCTTCAGGGTCAGGCAAACGCCGGGCAAACATATGCCAACAACATGAGTCAGATTTCACAGCAAAGCGCGGCGCTGGCTGCGGCAAACGCCAACCGACCGTCAGCATTGCAGCAGGGGGTTAGTGGTGCTGCATCCGGTGCGCTTTTGGGTGGTGGCATAGCCAGTGCTCTCGAGCTATCAACTCCGTGGGGTGCTGGTATCGGTGCAGGTCTTGGTCTGCTTGGCTCGTTGTTTTAAGGGGTAATCAATGGCTACGTGGCAACAGGGTATTAATTCTGGTGGTTTTCTGGCTGGCATCGGTACGCAAAATGAGAATGCGCCAAAGGCAAGCGACATTAACGCAACGCTTGGTCTGATCCGCGAAAACAATGAACTGGCTCGCTCAGGTGCAAATAACGTTGGTCTGACCGCGTTACGTGGTCTGGCTGGAGTTGCTGATATTTACAATCAGGAACAGCAACAGAAAGCGATTAGTGCGTTCAATAAGGTTCATGCTGATGCATGGGCTTCTGGTGATCCATCGGGACTATTTAAGTTTGCCCAGGAAAATCCAGCGTTTGTTGCACAGGCACAACAGGCGTTTTCCGGTCTTAATGAGCAGCAACGCAACGATATGGGCGATTTAGCCATGAGGGCTAACGTCGCTCTTTCTCAGGGACCGGAAGCCTACAGTAAATTCATTACTGATAACAAGGACAGGTTAAATCGCGTGGGGGCGAATGCTGACTGGATGATTCAGACAGGTATCCAGAATCCAGAGCAGCTATCACACATGCTGACTACTATGTCTCTCGGTGCACTTGGGCCAGAAAAGGCGTTTGCTGTTCAGGATAAGATGGTTGGTCGCCAGCAGGAGCAGCAAAGAATTAACGAAACCATTCGCAATAATGACATGACGAATGCGAGGGCTATTAGAGGGCAGGATCTTTCCTATAAGGCTCAAATGGCAAGACTGAATCACGACAAGTATGTGTTTAAGCAGTCACAGGCGGCCCTTGAAAGAGCAGGACAACTTCAGGATATGGATGTTTTGTCTCTTAACTCACAGATAGCAGCGACGGGAATTGATCCGCTAACCGGTAAAGCTGCAACGTCAGCCAGAATGTCTCAGGCTAAGAGATGGCTTGATGGCAACAATAATTACAACAATGCGTTAATTACTGGTGAGCGAGGGATAGAGAAAATTGATTCTTTGCTTGGTAAGAAGGAGCTTGAAGGTATTGGTCGCTTCGAAGGAAGAAATATAGATGGCTTCACAAGTGCTGAAGGGCTTGCAAACCGTAATGCGATAGAAGAATTAAAGTCGGGGGCGTTTGTCCAGAACGTGCAGACTATGCGAGGTATGGGTAGCCTCTCCAATGCTGAAGGCCAAAAACTGGAAAACCTGATCGCGAAACTCGATATAACACAGCCTGAAGAGGTCGTCAGAAAACAGTTATCTGAAATCCGATCGCAATATTCTGTATTTCAAAAGGTTGCAGCAAGGGAGGCTGAATCAATGGGATATAGTTCATCAGGTTATGACACATATGTTAGTGAGCGAAAATCAGGAAGCGACAGCAATAAGTCCGGTTTCTCGTCTTTATGGGGTGATTAATGGCTAAAGCATGGAAAGATGTTATCGATTCTCCACAGTATCAGGCGTTAACTGAAGAACAGAAAGCACAGGCTCAAGCGCAATATTTTGATGAGGTTATTGCCCCTAAGGCTGGTGACAAATGGGCTGAAGCAAGAGATCAGTTTTATGCAGCATACCCTCCGCCTCAGCAGCAGAAAGAAGAACCATCATTGATGCAACAAGCTGGCGACTGGCTCACTGGTGGTCAAAGCGCAGGGCAAATTGCAGAACAGGCTGGTCGTGGTCTGGTAAACATACCATTTGACGTATTGCAGGGCGGAGCAAGTCTGATTAATGCAATCAGTCAGGGGCTTGGTGGACCCAAGGTTTTGGATGATGTTTATCGCCCTGTCGATCGACCGACAGACCCTTGGGCGCAAGCCGGTGAAACATTTGGTGGGTATCTCCTGCCAATTGGCACAGCGGCAAAAGTTGCTGGAGCGCCAGCAAAGCTCGCTGGAGATATCGGTTCCGCAGGAAACATGATTGCAGGCTCTCTTGCTGATGCTGCAAATCAGGAGGGCGATTTTGCACAAAATGCTGCCATTAACGGTGGTATCAATATTGGTGCTCAGGGGATACTTTCTGGGGCTGGAAGGCTCTTAACCTCTAAATCACCTCAAGTTCTTGGTGGCGGGGCAATAAATTCCGCTGCTGATGTTTCGAAAATGGCAAAGTCTGGTACAGGAAGAGAGATTATTGCCAGTCAGTCAGCTAACGTGTCAGACGAAATAGCAAAAGCAGCAGATACTGCTGGAATAGATATCAACGCATTAACTCCTGGCATGAGATCAGGTAGTCGTGGTCTTGCTCAGGCGGAGGGGATTCTGGCGTCAAAGCCCGGAATTACACAGGATGCACACACCAAAGCATTCAGTGAAATAGAGTCGAAATTTAACTCAGCATTGGATGAGTTTGGGGCTGAAGCAGGAACTGCATCAGAAAAAAGTGCAGCCATAAAACAAAGGGTTTTGGCAAGTATTGATAAAATGAAAAATTCAGAAGATGCCGCATGGGATAGCGTCCGCTCCACGATGCCTGACGCAAAGGCCAGAATGTCAAACCTGAACGCTACAATTCAGGGTGATATTTTGGCTGGTATGCCGCTAACTCCTGAGATGAAACAATTTGCATCTGCTTATGCTAAAACTGGTAAAAAAGGAATCACGTTTGATGCCATGAAGGCATGGCGAAGTAAACTTGCTGACGCAGAGCAGAAGTATATAAAGTCTGGTGAGGCAAATACGGCAAGGCGCATGGCTGAGCTTCGTGATGCAGCAACGGAAGATATGCGCATAATGGCTCAAAATGGCGGTTTTCTTGATGACTGGCAAAAAGCTAATGACCTGTCAAAGGCAAGATTTACAGCACAAGAACAGGCTGAATCAGCGTTTGGTAGAGACCTTGCAACTGATCAGTTGGTAACTAATGGCTCTAAGGCGTTACAGGGTTCAGCAAAAAGTGGAACAGGTCAGTTCCATAAAATAATAAGCGCCCTACCTGAGTCAGAACGCGCGCCAGCAATTGCATCAATATTACAAGATGCAATGTCGCAAGGGGTACGCGGAGGTAAGTCTGAAGAGGCTGGAATTAAGCATATCGCGACTATTCTTACCCCACAAAACGTGAAGGCAATTAGTCGATATTCTCCAGAACTTGGCAGGATTACAAGTTCATACGGAGAACTTGCACGAGCAGCAACAAAGCCACTTCGATATGTTGAACAGACAGGGCGATCTATGCCAGCCATTAGCACTCTTGAGAATGGCCTTCATCCAGTTTTAGAGAGCGCATTGTCTGGCGCTTTTAGAACTACTGGCACTATCGCAGGGTTCTCTGGAGGAGGCGTTATTGGAGCAATAGCGGGTGGCGCTGCAGGTGGAGCAATTGATGCAATGGCAAAAGGAGCGATAGCGAAATTATCCGCAACTAGAAGCGGTCGTTACGCTATTGAAAAGGCTGTTCAAGAGGCAACAAAGGCCGTTAAGGTTGGGGCAAGTGATGGTGCATTAGCGTCGGCGGAACGCAGATTTATGGCAAATAAGGCCGCCGTAAAAGCAATACGCGAGGCACTAGGAAACGAAGAGTTCCAGCGTTTAGCAAGAGCTGGAATTGTGGCATCACTAAGCGGAATGGCACAGGAGTAATTAGTCATCCATGGATGGATTGAGCTTATCTCGTGTTGATGTGGCAATTTTCCCAACATTTTTCAACCAAGATTTTAAGAAGGATATGTCGTCCTTAATATCATGAATATCCTCATTCTTTATACGATCAACCTTATCTTCTAGGCTCTCTATAGAACGCTCAATGCTAGACAGAGAGATTTTTAAGTCTCCTTGATCACGTTCCAGTGAGGATTTGAGAGCACAATATTCGTTTTCTAGAATTCCTATTTTTTTTGTTAGAGAGTGCATTCGATACTCATACACCAAACCAGAAACGACTAATGCAGCCAACAGAAACCATTCAAGCACACCAACCTCCTTAGTTTTGAGCAGGATACCATGAAAAAAGTTAACATTGGAAACGTACCAAAGATGCTCGTTCCGCTCTTTGAGAGCGGTACAATTGTGTTTTGTAGAGACTTTCCAGAATGGCAACGCCTGCATCAAAAACTTGGTGTGGACGTGCAGGACTCGGATGCCAACGGAGCGTCTCATACAATGAGCAGCGAGAATGGTGTTTTGCATGTGATAGGCGTGTTCAATGGCAAACTATCTACTATTGCCCATGAGTGCGCTCACATGGCATTCGATATCTGCTCAAGGGTCGGTGTTGATGTTGAACCAGGAAGAGCCAACGAGACTTACTGCTACTTAATGAGCAGGCTTGTTGAGTTCTGCGAGCGACATATCAAAAAGCCGGAGTGACCCGGCTTGATTATTACTTTTTGCTGTCTGGAGTTCGCTTATCTAATACCCAGCCATGACCTGGCTTTGTTGTTGGTGGAAGCCTTTCGTTGTCCTTGACGGTGGCAAAATTGTCTTTCTTACCGCCGCGCGGGCCAACTTCTTGGTATATTCCGCCGTTTTTTCCTGTGTTTTCACCTGGTTTTTTCGCCATGATATACCTCAACATACACCCGTTATTGGGCGATTAAATATTGATCTCATTTTATAAGTAGTCAATATGGCCCAGGTAAATGCAAAAATTAACCCACCGTCAGGTGGGTTTTTTGTACAAATCCTTCAGCGTATCAAACACCATCTTCTTAACAAGGTCGGACTGCTCATCAGCGATGCGTTCCGCATCGTCTCGATAGCCTGAAATTTTGGATGGCCTTGATACAGCATCAGTCACTATCTGAACTAATTCTGAATTAAGAGAGCGGCCATTGGATTTGGCTCGCTGTTTTAGTTTTTCCTTTAATTCGTAAGGTAGCCGCAGATTAAATTGCGGGTCATCTCTTCCCATTCTTGATGCCTCGCTTTTGTGAGTGAATCGGCATCTTATTATCTGCTGGTTGCATCCTCAATAAGACCACAGTGATCCTTTGTTTGATTAAAAATGCATCACTGCGGCAATGCTGCGGCGATTCCTTCTATCTGGAGCAAATTAAATGACAGACATTATACCTAACATTATAGTTTCCATGCCTAATCAATTGTTCACAATGTCAAGAACATTTAAATCAGTATCGAATGGAAGCATTTATATCGGGAAGCCTGATACCGATCCGACTAATCCAGATAATCAAGTGGATGTTTATTTTGAGAATGAGAATGGAAAATATATTAAGGTTTCTCAACCAATAAAAATAAGTCAAGCTGGGCAGCCTGTATTGAATGGTCAATTCGGTAAGTTTGCGACTATAAAAAATCACTCAATGGCGATTTTTGATGCGTATGGCTCTCAGCAGCACTATTTCCCAAATGTAATGAAATATGCTCCAGATCAGTTAAGGCAGGAATTAACTAATTTTTCTGGTGAAAATTCTCCTGGTTATGCTGACCCAAGTAATACGGTATGGGGAATTGATGCATTTTCTTCTAATGAATATGCGAAAAATAATGCTTTTTTCGGAGTTGGAGCAGGATCATCAATTATAGGTAACGAGTCAGATGAGGCTGTTGGTGCGGAAAATACTGGTATTGGTAGACGAGCCGGTGCAAGCCTTACAACAGGACAGCGCAATGTTCTACTTGGACATGAGGCTGGAGCACTGTTAACTACAGGTAGTTGTAATATTTTTATTTACGCTCAAAGTTCTTCTTATGCCAACTATAAAACCGGTAGTTATAATGTAGTGGTCGGTTATAACGCTGGCAAACTATTAACATCAGGAGAGAGAAATGTTTCAGTTGGTACGGATGCAGGGTCACGAACAACAACAGGAAGAGATAACGTTGCTGTCGGTCAAGCAGCAATGCAAAATAACTCAACTGGTGGTGGTAATACCTATATAGGAGCATTCTCTGGTGCTGAGACGGGAACTGGCGGTAATAATCTTGCTGCAGGTCGCTCTGCCTTATTTAGAAATGTGGATGGTTCTGGAAACGTTGCACTAGGACGTGAGGCTTCTCTTGGTTTGTCTTCATATGGGGAATCTCCCAATAATATTGTTGCTATAGGGTATCAAGCTGCATGGTCACAGAATGGATTAAATGGTGTTGTTTTTTGTGGGATGCAAGCAGGATATAAAGCAACAAAAATGAATGATTCAGTTCTTATTGGTAGGGCTTCCGGCTTTAATTTAACAACAGGAAGTGATAATGTTTTTGTTGGTGCAGCGTCAGGAGATAGTGAGACTACTGGAACCCAATTAGTATATCTTGGACATCAAGCTGGTAGGTTTTTGATTGATGGGACACCTGCAAAAGAGAAATTAAATTGTGTAGCTTTAGGATGCCGTGCCAGAGTTGGTGGAGATCATGAGATTCAGTTAGGAAATTCTTCTCAGACAGTTTATGTATATGGTACGGTGCAAACTCGGTCTGATGAGCGTGATAAAGCAGATAAACGAATAATAGACGGAGAACTTGCTGTATCATTCGTCCGTGGAATAATCCCATATTTTTATAAGTGGGATTTTCGTGATGATTATATAGAAGAATACAATGTAAAAATTGGTGATGATTCTAATGGCAATCCGATTTTTGAAACTAGAATTCATCAACATGAAAAAGATGGCAGTAGAAAAAGGAAAAGAGAACATGCCGGGTATCTTGCACAGCAAGTTAAAGAATTACTTGATCGACTTGGAATTGACTGTGGTATATATCAAGATCATCTAGTAAACAATGGATGCGATGTAAAAACAATTGCCTACGAACAGGTTATACCGTTTGTTACAAAGGCTATAGATGTTGCATTTTCAAGGATAGAGGGGTTAGAGCAAAGATTGAACAAAC
The DNA here is from genome assembly GCF_916618735.1 of Escherichia sp. Marseille-Q3837. Taxonomy (NCBI): domain Bacteria; kingdom Pseudomonadati; phylum Pseudomonadota; class Gammaproteobacteria; order Enterobacterales; family Enterobacteriaceae; genus Escherichia; species Escherichia sp. Marseille-Q3837. The sequence goes on from NZ_CAKAKC010000001.1 coordinate 2,784,340, forward strand.
TCGAAAACCTATAACGTGTAATGGATCTTCCATGGAATTGGAAGGTCGTTTATACTACCAGAGATAGATTGTATCGATTGTTATGACTGTTTATGTAGTGCGGATAATATTTTTATGGAAAATATATTCAGTGAATTTGAAAGTGGTAATGAAATATATGTACATCCATCAGTACTCATTGACAAAAGTGTTAAAGTTAATGTGCAGGGTAGCGGGCATAAAATTACAATAGATGAAGGTGTAGTTCTTAGAAATTTAAGAATAAACATCATTGGTGAGAATAATACCTTACATATTAAAAAAAAGAGCAATATAAGAGGCTGTATTGATATTCGGCAAAACAGTTCAAAGTTAATTATTGGAAGCGGGACGACCACCGCTGGTGTGCATTTCTTCGCAATGGAAGGTAAATCAATTACAATTGGTGACGATTGCATGTTCTCTAGTTCTATTTATATTAGAACTTCAGATGAGCATCCTATTATTGATATTGAAAGTGGAGAGAGGATAAATCACGCAAAAGATATTGTTATCTCAGACCATGTGTGGGTTGGTGAAGGTGTCACAATAAACAAAGGTTCTGTAATACCATATGGGTGTATTATTGGCACTAAGTCATTAGTTGGTAAAAAACTATCAAGACCATCATCATCTTATGCTGGAATACCATTGAGACTCATCCGTGAGGGTGTTAGGTGGGAGCGAAAATTATAATTTCTTCTGTCGCTATTATAGCGATGTGACGGAGTTATTTAAAAATAATTAAACATATTATATATAGTGTTGGGGAATCTATTGATAACCCAACATTATGAGTTTGGTTATTTTCATAGTTATAACTAAAGTGTTTTTTGATATCGCAATAGCGAACTTTTTGTTCGTTGCATTACTCACTAAAGGTTAATCTTCCCATTAAGCTAGTCCACCCACCACTGCATCATTTCTCTGCGCTTAACGTAGCGGATGCCTCACTATCACACGGTGATGGTTCATTACTGGTTTGCAGAATGGATAGAGAACTGAGGATAAAAGATATCCCAAAACCCCAAAATCTCATCTTTAGGATTTGCAGAAAGGGAGGTGTGAACAGATACCTGCGCATGAAGACGGAACTGGTCCAGATGTGATATTTGTGGTGATCGCATACATCATCAACGATGCGCGTTATGGTGAGTTTGTTGACTACCCGCTGAAGTGAAAATTGCGTTGCGTACCAAATTGCGTACCAAACTAAAATCACAAATCATGAAACCCTTGTTCATGGCCGTTCTCAGGGGTGTTTCGCGTAATCGTGAAACAAAAAGGTAGATTGTTGCTTACCGTCATTCATCATTAGGTTAAATCCGTTATTTCTGCTGTATGTCAGAGTATCAAATATCACCGTGCTAATCAGCTTTAGAGCGACAATTTGACAGGGAGTAGCAACTGATAATGTCAGATTAAAAATGAGATAAATGTCACATTTTCTTGCACTTTATTCCAGCCAGTTCATCAGGATTTCCGTAAAAAGAACTGCTATTTGAAACTCCTGAGGATTTGCTGTTGAAACGCCGTCTTATTATTGCTGCTTCTTTGTTCGTTTTTAATTTATCGTCTGGTTTTGCGGCGGAAAATATTCCCTTTTCACCCCAGCCTCCACAAATTCATGCGGGATCATGGGTCTTGATGGATTACACAACCGGTCAGATCCTCACGGCGGGTAATGAGCATCAACAACGCAATCCTGCCAGCCTGACTAAGCTGATGACTGGCTATGTCGTTGATCGTGCAATCGATAGCCATCGTATTACGCCAGACGATATTGTTACGGTGGGGCGCGATGCATGGGCGAAAGATAATCCGGTATTCGTCGGTTCTTCACTGATGTTTTTGAAAGAGGGCGATCGCGTATCGGTACGTGATTTAAGCCGTGGTTTAATTGTGGACTCTGGCAATGACGCTTGTGTTGCACTGGCTGATTATATTGCCGGTGGGCAACGGCAGTTTGTCGACATGATGAACAATTATGCTGAGAAGTTACATCTTCAGGATACGCATTTTGAAACAGTGCATGGTCTGGATGCACCCGGTCAGCACAGTTCGGCCTATGATTTAGCCGTCCTTTCTCGCGCTATCATCCACGGCGAGCCTGAGTTTTATCATATGTACAGCGAAAAAAGCCTCACCTGGAACGGTATCACCCAGCAAAACCGTAACGGATTATTGTGGGATAAGACCATGAATGTTGACGGCCTGAAAACCGGGCATACTTCCGGTGCCGGGTTTAATCTCATTGCGTCGGCGGTGGATGGTCAGCGTCGTCTCATTGCGGTGGTGATGGGGGCTGACAGCGCAAAAGGTCGCGAAGAAGAAGCCAGGAAACTGTTGCGTTGGGGGCAACAGAACTTTACTACGGTGCAAATTTTACACCGGGGGAAAAAGGTTGGCACAGAACGAATCTGGTATGGCGATAAAGAAAACATCGCTCTGGGAACGGAACAAGAGTTCTGGATGGTGCTGCCAAAAGCGGAGATTCCTAATATCAAAGCAAAATACACCCTTGATGGTAAAGAACTGACCGCGCCAATTAGCGCCCATAAGCGGGTTGGGGAAATTGAACTTTATGACCGCGATAAACCGGTGGCGCACTGGCCGCTGGTCACCCTGGAATCTGTCGGAAAAGGCGGTATGTTTTCCCGGCTGAGTGATTATTTCGAGCATAAAGCCTGACCTTTCTTACGCCGCAGACTGGCAGGAGTGCGAGTCTGCTCGCATAATCAACACTCATTCCTTGTGGTTTTTATATTACAAGTCATGCTGTATATAAAACCAGTATAAGTGGAGGCGTCATGAACTACGAGATTAAACAGGAAGATAAACGTACCGTTGCAGGTTTCCATCTCGTTGGCCCGTGGGAACAAACGGTAAAGCAAGGTTTTGAGCAGTTGATGATGTGGGTTGATAACAAAAATATTGTTCCGAAGGAGTGGGTGGCGGTCTATTACGATAATCCAGATGAAACACCTGCCGAAAAGTTACGTTGTGACACCGTAGTTTCGGTGGCAGATAGTTTCACACTTCCCGAAAACAGTGAGGGCGTCATCCTGACAGAAATTTCGGGTGGTCAGTATGCGGTGGCGGTAGCCCGCGTAGAGGGGGATGATTTTGCGAAACCCTGGTATCAGTTCTTTAACAGCCTCTTGCAGGACAGTGCTTACGAAATGTTACCAAAACCCTGTTTTGAGGTTTATCTGAACAATGGCGCGCAAGATGGTTATTGGGATATCGAAATGTATGTCGCGGTGCAGCCAAAACGGCGCTGATAAATGACGTCGGGTCAGAGGTTAACCTGATTGCCACGCTGTTTTTCGTTATGTAAAAGAGTAAGATCCGTCTTCAGTTTTCTGACAACCAAACCGGGAACGTCCGCTATTCCCGGTTTGCCGGACAGATTTGTTACGTAGCGTTATTGCACCTGGTTTGTCAGATTGCATTATGATCGTTTTTTCCCTCTTTCACGGAGTGCCCGCGTGCGTGCCGATAAGTCCTTAAGCCCGTTCGAAATTCGAGTCTACCGTCATTACCGCATTGTTCATGGTACTCGTGTTGCGCTGGCGTTCTTGCTCACCTTTCTCATCATTCGCCTGTTTACTATTCCGGAAAGCACCTGGCCGTTGGTCACTATGGTGGTGATCATGGGGCCAATTTCGTTCTGGGGTAACGTTGTCCCTCGTGCGTTTGAACGTATTGGCGGTACGGTGTTTGGCTCGATTTTAGGTCTTATTGCTCTGCGACTGGAGTTAATCTCTTTACCGCTGATGTTAGTCTGGTGCGCGGCTGCCATGTTTCTTTGTGGCTGGCTGGCACTCGGCAAGAAACCGTATCAAGGTTTATTGATTGGTGTGACGCTGGCAATTGTTGTTGGTTCCCCAACAGGTGAAATTGATACGGCATTATGGCGAAGTGGCGATGTGATCCTCGGCTCTTTACTGGCAATGCTGTTTACCGGTATCTGGCCGCAACGAGCGTTCATCCACTGGCGCATTCAACTGGCGAAAAGTCTGACCGAGTATAATCGGGTCTATCAATCTGCATTCTCACCGAACTTACTTGAACGCCCACGACTGGAAAGCCATCTGCAAAAACTCCTGACCGATGCCGTGAAAATGCGAGGGCTGATTGCACCAGCCAGCAAAGAAACCCGCATTCCAAAATCGATATATGAAGGTATCCAGACTATTAATCGTAATCTGGTTTGTATGCTGGAGCTGCAAATCAATGCCTACTGGGCCACGCGTCCCAGTCATTTCGTGTTATTGAACGCGCAAAAACTGCGTGATACACAGCACATGATGCAGCAAATAGTGCTGAGCCTTGTTCATGCGCTGTATGAAGGTAATCCGCAGCCGGTTTTTGCCAATACGGAAAAATTGAACGATGCTGTGGAAGAGTTGCGTCAGTTGCTCGATAGCCACCATGACCTGAAGGTCGTGGAAACGCCGATTTATGGCTATGTGTGGCTGAACATGGAAACGGCACATCAGCTTGAGTTGCTATCGAATCTGATTTGCCGGGCCTTGCGCAAATAATTCCTGAACTTCAGAATCATCTTGCAGCTGCTTCGATTCAGCAAGGATAAAGGGTATGATAATGAAAAGGGATAAAAGCATTGTCATCTGCGGCAGCTATGAGTAATGTTGGCCGCTAACGAATAGCGGTTGCCTAAACGAATCCGACTCTCACATTATCAGGGGTATAAAAATGGAAACTACCAAGCCTTCATTCCAGGACGTACTGGAATTTGTTCGTCTGTTCCGCCGTAAGAACAAACTGCAACGTGAAATCCAGGACGTTGAGAAAAAGATCCGTGACAACCAGAAGCGTGTCCTGCTGCTGGACAACCTGAGCGATTACATTAAGCCTGGGATGAGCGTAGAAGCAATCCAGGGCATCATTGCCAGCATGAAAGGTGACTATGAAGATCGCGTTGATGATTACATCATCAAAAACGCCGAGCTCTCCAAAGAACGCCGCGATATCTCCAAAAAGCTGAAAGCTATGGGCGAAATGAAAAACGGCGAAGCGAAGTAATTTCTGCTTTATTCGATGAGGGTTGCCCGGCAACCCTCATTATTCATTGACTCTTTTCTGTGTATCACAAGTCATCATTCCCATCTGATAACCTATCAAAATTAGCGACAGCCTTCTTCTGTATGCAGCAAGGCAAAAAGCTCTGCAACTCCGATGTTATTAACCGCACAGGTCACTAACACGTTGCGCGCTCCAGCTTCCCGTAACCAGCATTTCACCAAAGATATTTGTTCCATGCTGGCTAAATCTGCTTTGGTTACTACTCCAATGACCGGGCGATTCATTGACGAGGTAAAGCCTGGCGAAAAAGGTGACCACGGTGCGTCCGCATTAAGCACAAGCGCGATAATGTCCGCTTCGCAGGCACTGACCAGCAGTGCGCTGTAAAAACTACGGTTTTCGAGGTATTCGCCTGGTGTGTCAATGGTGGCTGGTGACCAGACAATGGCCTGCGTTTTCTGATACTGAAGATCTTCTCCGCGCAGACATTGCGTGAGTGATGTTTTTCCGCACTGACTGGGGCCAATGAGCATCATACGTTGCATAACGTCAGGTCCGTGTAATGGGGCAGGCGGTAAAGTGCATCATTTCACCCAGCGTGCGGGTAACCTGATTAAGTGCATATTCGATAGCTGAAACATCGCCAGTCAGTACTACGGCACCAGTAAAACGATCAAGAAAACCAATTTCTACAGCTCCCGACTTTGTGGCGATATCGCACGCGATAATAGACGCTTCGCTGGGGGTAATCGTCAGAATGCCAATGGCGGAAACGGTATCTGGTAAACCTAATTTCTTAAACAGCTCCTTCCCTGGGTTAGCAATGACATGCGCCAGCGTAACCTGTTTACCGGGGACATATTCCTGAATCATCCGTTCAGTAGCGTGCTGAGTTGTCATTATCCCTCCACCATCTGACGCCACAAGGCTTCATGCGGACGGGCAATTACCGAGCGATAGACCAGCAATCCTTTTTCCCCCGCGCGCTCGCTGGCGACAGAGACCGCATTATTAACATCTGAAATATCGCCAGCAACCACCATGTAGCATTTACCGCCAATACCGAAGGCCATATGCACGCGAACGAGAGTGACATTCGCAGCTTTAACTGCGCAATCGGCTGCGTCAATGCAGGCTGCGACACTCCAGGTTTCGACCACACCGATAGCCTGACGCTGTTCAACATGGTTCAGTCCGCTGATTGCGGGCAGAATGCTGGGATGAATATTAGGGAGGATCAGGCTGTCGACCAGCATTTCACCTGCAAGGGATGCGCCGCTGCTGATGGCCTGTTGCACCGCACCGACATCGCCACCGAGCATCAGCAGAAATTTCCCGGGACATAGCGTTTTGCTGACCAGTAACTCAACATTGGCGCTTTTCAGCATGGCATCGCCGGTTTCCATCCCTTTTGCGATACTGCTAAGTTCTAAAATACCTACCGCTTTCGACATGGTTAACCTCTCACAACCGTAATAGCGTTTTCTGTCACATCGCTGACCGTGCCATTAATACTGGCATGAATGGGAGCACCTAATGTGCCGTGTGGAATTTGGCCTACACATTGTCCACGAACGACACGATCGCCTTTTTGTACACACGCAATTGCGCTGGCACCGATATGCTGGCGTAACAATAGAGTCACTTTTTCGGGCTGAGGCACCTGTTCAGACAATGGCGCATCCTGATACCACGGGGTTAATCCCAGTTTGGTTACCAGCCGTTTTACTGGGATCAGCCGATAATTTGCCATGACATCCTCAGGATTTAAGGCACCTTCGTAGCGGAGATTTTTGGCGCGTAATTCCTGCTTAAGCAGGCGGTTTATGCGCATCGGCGAAATACCTACCGGACAGGCGACACTGGCGCAGACGTTGCACTCCGAACAGGTGAGAGCTGTCAGTAACAGTTGTGGTGTAGCGAGCTGTTGATAGTTAACCGCACGTACTAACAAATGTGGCGACAGTTCGTGACCAATTAAATGACGCGGGCAGAGATCGGTACATAAGCGGCATTGCTCACAAACGGTTTTCGCGACGGCAAGTACGCTACGGTCATCCTGCATTTGACGTTGGATGATTGAATGAGAATTGGGTAAAACCAGCAAGCCGCCAGTGGTTTTGCTGATTGGCGTGTCGAGCGATGTGATCAAACTACCCATCATCGGACCGCCATTGATAAAACCAGGATTATCCACTGTTGCGCCGCCCGCCAGCGCCAGTACTTCGCGTAAAGACATCCCGATGGGAACGGTCACTGTGATTGGTTTAGCCACGGCACCATTAACAGTAAGCGTGCGTCGCGTCACCGGATACTGTTGTTCAACGGCTCTGGCAATATTCAGTACGGTTTGCACATTATTGACCACCACACCGACACTAACGGGTAACGCAGCGGGAGGAACGCGGCGACCTGTTGCCATCCAGATGGTTAGCACTTCGTCTCCTGCGGGGTAAACGTCGGGCAAAATATGCAGGCGGATATCCGGCGGAAGCAATGATGTGAGTGCGTTTATTGCTGGTTGATACTTCTCTTTCAGCGCGATAATTCCGCTCCTGGCTCCGGTGGCTTTCATCGCATAGTGAACACCACGAATCAGGCGGCTGGCTTGTTGTGCCATTAGCTGTTGATCCACTTTCAACATTGGTTCGCATTCCGCCGCATTCACCAGGAAAGTGTCAACCCGCGCCTGTAGCTTAATATGTGTTGGAAAGCCTGCGCCACCAGCGCCCACGACGCCTGCTGCCTGTACTCGCTCGCGGATCGTCTGTTCGTCAAAGGACATTAACTCGCCGTTCATACCAACTCCTCAAGCATTTCTGCTATAGCGATGGCATCAGCCGCTCGTGGATTGGTACGCAGTGTGGCATCCGCCAGCGCAGCCCGAACCATATCTGGAATACGTGATGACCATTCTGCTTTTTTATCTTTCAGTGCATTGGCGAGAGTCGGCATTGAACAGGCTTTTTTTAGCTGTTCAATATGTTGAATGAGTGCATTCAGGCTTGCGGTGTCATTGGCATCGTCAGGGCATAAATGGCACGTTTTCGCCAGCCGGGCATAGCGTTTGGCAGCACGCGGATCGCCAGCATTAAAACGAATAACCGTCGTAAGCAGGAGCGCATTCGCCAGGCCGTGTGGCAGATGAAACTGCCCGCCGAGTTGATGGGCAATTGCATGATTTAACCCAAGCCCAGCCTGACTAAAGGCCATTCCTGCAAGCGTAGAGGCATTATGCATTTTGCCGCGAGTAGCAAGACAATCGCCTTTATTCACTGCTGTGGGCAGGTAGTGAAAAACAATTTGCACGGCTTTTTCGGCCAGTGCATCCGTGAAGTCACTGGCATGGGGAGAAACATAAGATTCAAGGGCATGGGTTAAAACATCCATTCCGGTATTGGCAGTTATCGCGGCTGGCACACTGACGACCAGCGAGGGATCGAGAACCGCTATATCCGGATAAAGCGCATTATCGAAAAGAGGATATTTAATCCCTTTATCGGGATCGCTGATGACACAGGCGCTGGTCACTTCCGAACCGGTGCCGCTGGTGGTGGGAATAGCAACGCAGGTTTCAATCTCAATAGCACACTGGCGACTAAACCAGACAATCGCTTTTGCGGCGTCCAGTGCAGAGCCTCCGCCAAAACCGATAACCACATCCGGGCGTAAAGTCTGCATTTGTGCAATGCCTTTTACCACAGTCTGGATCGTTGGATCGGGCGTTATTTCGCTAAAAATACTGATGCGGTTGCTATCAGGCAACGACTGACACAACGTGTCAATCAATGGCGAACCAGCCAGGAAGGCGTCGCAAATAATCCAGATGTGCTTATTGGTGAAACGGCTAAGGACTTTGAGACTTCCCAAACCGCTGTATAAACGCGTCTGCAATGAAAAAGTATTCATTTCCGTTTCTCTAGCGAATGGAAAAGCCACTGGTTAACACGCAGCGTCGTGAGCGGGCAAAAGTCCGTGCTGACGTTGTCCCTTCGCCAGTCGGTGTAGCAATGGTGAAGGTCGTAAAGCCTTCGCCGCCGACGCCAATACCCGCCCAGGAGGGGCCGTTTTTGACAAAGATTGAGGTTTGCATAACGCGCGCAGCAAGGTTGAGTCGTGAGACGTTCTGCGAGTGCATAATTGCCGTGTGGTGCAAACCGTCTTCGACTTTCAGCGCCAGGGTGAGGGCGCTGTCAAAATCGTTGACTTTTACAATGGGTAGCATCGGCATCAGTTGTTCACAGGTAACCCAGTTATCATCGGCGTCAACAACGGCAATCAGTAATCGTGGCATTTTCTGCGGTAGAGGAATTCCAGCCGCTTCCAGAAGATGGCATGGGCTTTTTCCGACCAGTTTTTTGTTGGCGACGCCGTCGGGCAGACAAACGGCGCGCAATTTTTCAGTTTGCTGATGGTTAAGAAGAAATGCGCCAAAACTTTGCATCTGTTGAATTAAATACTCTGCCACTGACGCTACGACAATCAGGCTTTTTTCAGCGATACATGGCAGGTTGTAATCGAAAGAAGCGCCGTTGATGATGTCTTCGGCGGCTTTCACAATATCCGCCGTTTCATCGACGATACACGGCGGGTTACCCGCACCGGCACCAATCACTTTCTTACCACTTTTCATTCCCATCGCGACGATACCCGGACCGCCGGTAATCGCCAGAACGCTGATTTTATGGTGCGCCATCATCTGTTCGGTGGCTGTAAAGGTCGGTTCAGTTACGGTAACGATCAGGTTATGAATGCCACTACAGCGAAACGCGATGTCTTCGATTATGGCAATGAGTTTCAGCGATACGTTTTTGGCTCCCGGATGAGGACTGAAGTAGATGCTATTGCCTGCTGCCAACATGCTGATGCTGTTATTAATGACGGTTTCCGTAGGATTGGTACTCGGCGTGACCGAGCCAATAACACCAAACGGAGAGTATTCAAATAAAACCATGCCACCATCACCGGTTAGTGCCGTGGTGGTTAAATCTTCAATTCCTGGCGTGTTATCAAGTGCCGCTTTGTTTTTTAGATACTTATCTTCTTTATTTCCCATCCCCGTTTCGCTGGCGCTTTCTTCTGCCAGTTCGGTAAGGCGGGGCGTTAATTCTTCGCGAATGGCGCTGATAATGGCGCTGCGGGTTTTAAGCGAACACTGTTGAAAGCGCAAAAAGGCCTGGTGTGCAGCGCAGACGGCCTCATCGACAGTCTGGAAAATACCATTTCTTTGTATTTGTAAGGCACTGGGCATCAGTTTTTCGCGCAGGATATTGCGGATAATCATTTCTAATTCAGTCGGATTCATTGGTTTGCTCCTGCATTAATTGCTGCCATTGCGGCTTGTGCAATATCCATATCTTGTTCAACGCTACCACCGCTGATGCCAAGTCCCCCAAGCAATATCCCGTCTCGCCAGAGAGGAAAACCACCACCAAAAGTGACGACTTTGCCTTGCATATGGCTTTCGAGCCCGTAAAGTGGCGCTCCGGGTTGTACGGCGTCAGCAAGTTTGTGTGTTGCCGTTTTCATCGCCACGGCGGTCCAGGCTTTTTTCGGTGCCAGCTCACTGCTGACCAGCAGTGCATCGGGCATCCGCCAGGTAACACTTTCTGTCCCGTTGGCATCAACAATGCTGATGACAACGGGAATATGTAGTTCATCCGCGCGTATTGCCGCACTACGAATGAGCTGGTGAAGATCCTGAAAAGTGAGCGGCATCGTGCGTTCCTTCAATGCTGGAGTGTGATTGGCTTCGTGATAACGTTTTGTGATTTCCCGAATCATCAGGTTTTGATGAACAACGTTGTCTTCCACGCGGGCGAGGGCATACAAGCAATCGGAAAGTCGGTTGATATAGTGCAACAAAACATGGCGGACGGTGGCTTCCGTTGTCAGTTCAACCAGACGTCTTTCAGCCCGCCGGGCTACCGTGCGGGCGACATGCATACGGCTCGCGGCTTCACAACGACCAGGCAGTATGAAGCTGTGAACTGGAGGGACAGCGTTCATTGCGCTGTCGATCGCTTTTTCCAGCGCGGCAATTTCTTCTGTTCCGATGTAACGCTGCTGCGCTGACGGCTGTTCGCTTTCACTGGCGAGCTCGGCGCTAAACCAAAATATTTGTTGCTGAATAGCTTCCAGTAAGATGCGATGGCTTTCGATGGAGGTGGCGCAATAACACAGACTGAGTGTTGCGTTTAGCTCATCCAGCGTGCCATAGGCTTCGACACGTCGATGAGTTTTACTGACACGCTGTCCGGTAAATAGAGACGTACTTCCTGAATCACCTGTTCGGGTATAAATTGCCATCGTTAAAGTCCTTAGCGTGAAAGCGTATCGACAATGCCGACCACTGCCAGATCAATGGCTTCGTTGGGGCCGGAAAAAACATGTCTGGCGCTGGAGCCGCTGCTGAGGAGTACCAGTTCACCAACGCCTGCGCCGACTGAATCAACGGCAACTTCGTCGCCGGTTAACGGTGTAAGAGGCAATTCGCCGTCGGCACTGACCCGGCGAACCAACAGCAGTTTTTTCCCGATCAGAGAAGGTGATTTTTGCGTGGATACCACCGCGCCGGTGACTCGAGCCAGATGCATGGGTTACTCCTGCCTGATTAACTGAATGTTTCGGGTAATTGCCGCTTCACGCGCAAGTGCGGTCACACAACATTTCCGCTGTAGTACCAGTATCCCCGCGCATAACGGCGCTACGTCGGCATAACTTAAAAGTCGACCACGATGAAGGTGGATTGGTTGTCCTTGTTCGTCGCACCAGCTTAGCGGTAGACGGGCGAGAGTCTTCAATTCAATGGCGTTCAGTAAATGACGCTGCAACGATAATTGAAGGTGCATTCCCCATGCTAACGCCTCGTGAAGGTGGGTTACTGCTCCGCCTGACGTATCGTTCTCTGCAAGCTGTCGCAACAACGGCAGATCGACGTATCGAATTTGTAACGATGCATACTGATGAACTATCTTGTGAACGCTGGCTTCTCGCAGTTGCGAAACGGTCAGCGTGAGTGTTTTTTCCGCACGTTGTTTCAGGCGAAAAATCACTTCGTCAACAATGCGTTGCATCAGCACATGATTCATGGCAGCGCCACCAGCATGGCAAAAACGTCAGGATTATCAGCGCCTGCAGCGTTGGCTTCGTCGGTATCAATATGCATTTCAAGACGCATATCCGGTGAGACGCGAACAGCCACGTTATCGAATATCAGTCGTCGCTCATCACCTTCAATGGCGACAGCCACTTTATCGCCATGCGTAACGCCATAAATCAGGGCATCAAGCGGAGACATATGGATATGCCGTTGCGCGACAATTACGCCAGAAGCGATTTCCAGTTCGGCAAACGGACTTATCAGCCGAATCCCCGGTGTGCCGCTGAGATCGCCTGACATGCGTAGCGGAGCGGTGATCCCCAACGTTCTGGCATCTGTCCGGGAAATTTCCACCTGGCTTGCGTTGCGTAGCGGTCCCAACAAGCGAACGTTGTGCAATTTGCCTTTTGGTCCCACCAGCGTAACAACTTGTTCAGCAGCGAATTGACCTGGTTGCAATAACGGTTTTTTCTCGCTGATCGGTTGTTCAGGAAAAAGGCGCACATAATCCGCAGTCGAAAGGTGAATATGACGACTGGAGACGCCCAGAGGGATAGGGCGCTCGCGCATCTCATCCAGAACCTGGCTCACTGTTTCTTGCAAGGTTTGTTTGTCCATTGTTACTCCTCTCGCTTATCGGAGTGGAGGCAAAGTGAACGTGGCTCACCTTTTTGCCGTTGACACGCCGGATCAAGACACAAATTACAACTGATACTCTCCGGGGTGACTGTGGCTGCTGGTGTTTCGCTAGCTTCAACCCTTACATTCAATGCTTCTGTTGTGCGGGACAGTATTCCCTCTCCCGGACGGGCAATTGCTTTGTGCGCGACAAGGGCATTTCGCTGCCCGGCGAAGCTGGCACCCGTCTCGATCGCTGCATTAACCGAGGCGACGTCACCGGTGATTTTAATGAGCGTCCAGCCTGAGCCATTGGTCTTCTCAAGACCAACCAGCGTGATGGACGCGGCTTTTGCCATAACATCCGCGCAACTGATGGCGAGTGCCAGACCACTGACTTCAAGTAATCCCAGTGATTGCTTCACGCTGTGCTCCTTAGCGAATTGGGTTATGCAGATTTTGGTAAAATGGCCTCAACATCGCTGTGCGGCCGTGGGATGACATGGCAGGATTTCACTTCGCCAACGGCGCTTGCGGCGGCGCTCCCCGCGTCAACGGCGGCTTTTACTGCGCCAACATCGCCGCGCACCATCACTGTGATCAGACCTGAACCAATCTTTTCATAGCCGACCAGTTGTACGTTGGCGGATTTAACCATGGCGTCTGCGGCTTCAATCGCGCCGACTAACCCTTTTGTTTCAACCAGTCCCAGTGCGTTATTCATACGGTGTTTCTCCTGTGGATTATGAGTGGTATTCCTTGAAGGGAATCCCTTTGACCAGCCGGGCTGCGTTATTGCCGGTGCTGCGCCGGGCATGGTTATCTTGTTGATGCATCAGCGTAAACAGTGGCGCTGATGCCGGTAAGTTTTTGTAATGCACAATCAGTTTTTCCTGGTCACAGGCTATGCCAACCAACAGGGGAGACTGACGAGCAGCCTGCCAGGCGCTATCGATGATTTCACCTGATGGAATGTGTTGAATGCGAAAGGGAATACCTTCCTCTTCAATGCCAAGAAGAACCTCATTCCATTTATTGATACAGTCACCGATTTCAGTGACGACAATGGTTGGTGCTCGCTCTTTACTTTCCATGAACCGACGCCTTGTGCCAGGAGATGAGTAGCCCGGTAGCCACCGCATTGCGCGGGCCTTCTCTACCACGGATATTCCCGCGCCCTGCGACCAGTCGATAATGTGCCAACGCATCGGTGACTAACTGCGGGACTTCGAAATCCAGTGAAGAGCCGCCCACCAGAACGACGAACGGAATATTGCGAATATTTCCACCAGGACTCACCTGACGTAGTGCGCGCAGGGCGTTCGTTACGAAGACCCGCTCTTTTGCACTGCGACGAATGGTTCGCACTTTTTCCAGCGTTATATCACCGGGAATGGGCACCAGTTCGTCGGGTTTCACCACACAAACGCGGGCAAATACCTGAGGGGATAGTGGGGTAGGGAAGAACTGAACGCTGCCGTCTTCATGGCGTAAGTGGAACAGGCTTTCTACTTTTGCTAGTGGGTGTTTTTTGATCTCTTCTGCCAGATAGCGATCATTTAAGCTCAGTTCCCTGGCGATAATCATCGTCACCATGTCGCCCGCTCCCGCAAGGTGAGTGGCAATCATTTCCCCTTTTTGATTGATGATGGAGGCATCGGTAGAACCTGCGCCTAAGTCCAGAATTGCCAGGGGACGTGTAGTTCCTGGGGTAGTTAACGCTCCCTGAATGGCTGCCTCTGCTTCTGCGCCTCCGACCTGAACATCAACATGCAGTTTTTGCTTAATTTCACTGGCGATCATCGCCATTTGCAGACGGTCGGATTTCACCATTGACGCTATACCAACAGCCTGTTCCAGTGAAAATTCGCCTGCCAGACCACCGGTAACGCTGACGGGAACTGAGGTATCTATCGCCAATAAATCCTGAATAAAAATTTCGTTGCTGGGTTTATTGGTCAGCTCCGCCATGGTCTGGCGAACATTTTCCAGCATCCCGCCGATGTTGGTGCCCGGTTCGCCCGTCACATTTTCCAGTTTTGGGCATTCACCGACTGCTTTCATTATTGCATCGGCACCAGCGGCAACATCAACCCGAGTTGTGCGCCCGGCAGAAAGAAACTCGATATTTCCGGCGGGTATCGAACGGGCTTTAACGTCGCCAGAAGGCGTTTTCACGACCACAGCTGAACGGTTGCCGATTAGCGCCCGTGCGACAGGAACGATATTTTTAGTCTCTTCAGCATTGAGGGCGAAAACGGTGGCAATCCCATATGGGTTAGAAAGGGTTTCGATAACTTTCCCGGGAACAGCGACTTCAATAGCAGCTAACATGCCGAGCGGAATACGATCGATGTAGAGGACTTCATCAACAATGGGTAAAGGGTTTTCCAGTCGGTTACTGACCAGCACGCCATCGTCGCGTTGCAGAATAACGCCTGTCAGCTGATATCCGGCACGCACGGAGGCATTTATCATGGTTGCGATATCGGCAAAATCAAAAGCCGATGACACGACCAGAATGTACGGTGTGTCCGCCGGGCGTGTTAACAACTCTTGCGGAGTGATGGTGAGTCCTACACCCAGCCCCACTCCGCCTGGAGTTTTCGGGTTGTGACCGATCATGGTTGATTCAGTAATAATGGTTTCCGTAATGGTTTCCATCGCCACATCGCCAATAACCGGGGTTGCTTCGTTGATACGAATAAGCGAAATATCACTGACATTGATGCCGGCTTTTTTCGTTGCCTGCGCGAGCGCCTCCTGAATGCCATGTACGTTACGCAACGTACCTTTGATTCCGGTGGTTTCTGCCAGGGCGCTGCTCACGAACGACAATTCGCCAGACGTACTGAGCGTTGCCAGCGCAACCTCTGTGGATGAGTTGCCGATATCAATGCCTGCTATATATCGCATAGTTCGCCCTTAATCGTCGCCTTTCAGTTTTTTACGCTCGACATAGAGTTCCGCAGCTTCACGGACAAAAGCGGCACAAATTCTGGCCTGATAACAACGCTCAAGATCGTCGGCAATGGCAATGAGTTCTTGCTTAGTCGAACGATAAGGGCGTAACGCATTGTAGATTTCGAGGATGCGATCATCCGGCACTGAGGTAAGCTCGGCGGCGCGTTCAAAATTCATCGCCAGGCGATCGCGTCCAGCATCTCTGGCAATTGCGGCCTGAATGCGCAACGTTTCCGGGGTTATGCGCATGTCCTGGGCGGTGACTTTATCGCTGAGTACATTTTCCAGGGTGAAATCGTCGAGCGTTTTATTCGTCGCCGTTTTGACCCATTCTGGATGTTTATTTGCCAGCGGGTAATCACTCACTTTGGCGTTCAGTGTTGATGAGTGGGATGGCGCAGAGACAGGAGCTGTATCCTGGAGACTGTTCATTCGGTTCAACACGTCCCTGACCATCGACTCAATTGCATCGGTATTCATGAAGGTTTCCTTTGTTAAAACGTCACGCGCAGTTCTTGCGGTTTTTTGCCAGTGACCACGTACTTAGTCTCTTTGATATGTAAGATGGCGGACTTGGCCTGGTATTTCGGCCGCGCCATTTGATCGTTGAGGGTCGGAACAGGTTGTGGAGACTCGCGCTTCGCATAACGCGCGGCGTTTTTGCCAATCTGGCGATAAGTTTCCAGCGTCAACAAAGGTGCTTGCGGGAAAAGTTCCAGGTTAGACAAAGGGGGAAGCCCCAGCTGGTGGATAACTGTGGTGCCTTTTGACTGAATACCAATAGCAATGCCGGAACCGCTAAGACGATCGCCTTCAACCGCCACGAAGGCAACATCAGACGATTTAAAGCAGCGAATCACACGGGCTTTAACACCTTCTTCTTCGATACCGGCAATCACTTCGCGCAATATGTTTTTATGCGGAATACCGATGATATTGACGGTTTGCGCCAGGCCAAACGCCGGGCCTACAGCGATAATAACTTCATCTTGCTGAGTGCCTTGTTGGGCTTCGCCAATTTCGGTCAGAAAACTTTCGCTATCCGGTGCGGAAGAGACCGGTGCGCGAAATGAAACGGACTTATCGCTGGTTTGCATTTCTGCCAGCACGTCTTCGATTATCTGACGTAGTAATTTTTCGTTAATTTCCATTTCTCACCCTTAGTCAATATCGTTGGGATCAAGTGCACCGGGAATATTTTTGATCTCTTCCCAGCGTTCCCCTTGCAGGCGATAACCTGTAGCCGGTCCGGCGTAATCATTGACGTCATTGACCGCAGAGCGCACTTGTCCGTCATCGACGATAATGGCGGAGGTATGGAGATAGTCGCCGGTCAGTTTTGCTTTTTGCATGTTGAGCATGTCCTGGGCGACATCGGTAAAACCGGCTTGCGCCAGGGCTTTCACCACTTCCAGGCTGTTACGGTTTTTATTGATAATTTCCTGGGCGAACTTGATGTCTTCCACGATGTTGCGCTCTGGCATATCTTTCGAACCGTGGGCATAGGTTGCCGCTTCGACCTCTTCATCGGTGATAGGGGGTAATCCCATACCGGCAAAAACAGCCTGTAAAGCGCGTGCGGCTTTATTGCGGATAGCGATAACATCTTCTTCGCGCACTGGTCGCAGGCCACCATCAACCTTGAGGTCACGTTGAATGACGTTGTAATCATCGAAGTCTTCGGCATCTTCGTTTGAACCAGCAAACATGTTGTCGTAGTTCGGCACAGCGGAAAAACCGGAAGAGATAAAGTCGGTGCCTGGCAGAAACTGCATCAGAAAACGTGCGGTACGGCGCATATCTGAGTGGGTAAAGGTCTGGTCATTACTGGAGGCGCATTCCAGATCCAGTGATGAACAAATTAAGTTTTCCGCCAGCACTGCGCGGATGCCTGACGGCACTGCCGATGGAACGCCGATGCAGCTTACGGAACCGTTCTGTAGACCCTGAACACCTGCGGCTTTGGTGATGTAAATGCAACGAGCCTCAAGGTAAAGCATTGATTTACCTTCCGCATAGCCCATCTGCACTTCAGAGCCGGAGCCGGAAGTAAAGCGCATTTTTAAGCCGCGAGAAGCATAAGATGACGCGAGAAATCCTTTTGACCACGGTGTATCGTCGCCGTCGGTGAAAACAGGTTCCGTGCCGTAGACAGAAATCGTTTCGGCGTAGCAGGTATGGCCTAACATACCGAGTTTCAGTTCGGTGGCTTCCTCCAGTGAACACTGGGTCAACACGCCCGGGCGTCCTACCTGTGAACCGACCAGAAGAGCGATGGCGTTGAACGGTGCATAGCGAGCAACGGCAACGGTGGTTTCCTGTTCGTCAAATCCGCGCCATGCGCCTTCAGCCGCGTCGGCAGCAATTTGTACCGGATTGTCTTTGATGTTGGTGACGTGAGCCTGTTGCGATGGTGTTCGACGAGCGCGCATTTTCTGCATCGCCATCATCATCTCTACCACGTTCATCTGTGAAACCACTTCGACGATTTTGGCGGGCGTCATCGCAGTGGTCAGGGGAACAATATCGCTACGTTTGACATTTGGATCGCACAACATATTGGCAAGTTTAACCGAATCCATTGCGATGACTTCTTCGGCGCGCGCGAGATTGATACCGTAGCGGGCGATAAAATGGTCGATCAGGTCAAACTGGCTGGCAGGTTTCCCATCCAGTTCGGTGACGACGCCGTTAACAATTTTGATTGACGGTTTAGGATCGTTCGGGCTTTCCATCGCAATGAAGCCTTCTTCAATCCACTCTTTAACGAAACCGTCCTGGTTGACCGGGCGTTTTGCCAGTGCTTCAAATCTTTTCGATCTCATGAATCTGCCTCAGGGAATTCAGATGTAGGAAGGGCGATCGTTTTTCGGTGTATCGCCGAGAGTCGAAAGTACGGTTTTACCGATTTCGCGTGCGGAGATGACCGCCTGACGGACTGCGCCGGAGTCTCCTGAGATAATCAGGATGACCTCATTGCTAAAGCTGGTGCCATGAGCCGGGGAGCTGTATGCCACGACATCCACATTGGCGGACTTCAGGGCGGTATCGGCCATCAGAACACCCACAGCGGCAGGAGCGCCGACAATAACGCCGCAAGCGCGACCCAGTGGTGCGCCAAACGCTTTTTCCAGTGCATAGCTGGCGCGGGCGGTATATTGCAGTTCCAGATGTCCGGCTTCGTTGGCATAGACATCACCAAAGGTTCTGTCGAGTTCTTTTAGAGCAACTTCAATACCGCGTTTCACGTCGGAAACATCGTTGCCACCTAAAAGGATTAACGAGCCGTGTCCGGCACCGCCTTTAGTATCGCGAGGAAGTTCAATGCTAATAACTTCGGTGTTGGTGGCTTTTACGGCTTCATCAGCGGCCATAATGTGTGGCCCTGCACCAATACGTGCGCCCAGAATGCCAATGGAGCGATAGCGTTTTTCAAGTTTCATCGCGTCCAATAGGGCGCTATCAACGTTTGCAATGACCAGACCTACAGTGTCGCCAATAGCGGTGCCAACAAATTCCGTTAACGTGCAGCTTTTTTCTGCCATAGCCGTCTCTCGTGTTTGATGATTGGTTTCCGGGAGAACCTCATGCTTCGGTGTCGCTACGCGTGCGATGACCTGCGCCATGATCTGTTCGACCAGTTCACTGCTGCTCATGGGTTAATTCCCTTTGGTAAGATTTTTTCGACATCGGTATGTGGGCGGGGGATAACGTGTACGGCTTTCACTTCGCCGACATTACGCGCAGCGATGGCACCTGCATCTGTTGCCGCTTTAACCGCCCCGACATCACCACGAACGATGACGGTCACCAGCCCGGAACCAATTTTTTCGTAGCCGACCAGCAATACATTTGCCGACTTCACCATGGCGTCTGCGGCCTCTATGGCGGCAGTTAATCCTTTGGTTTCTACCATTCCTAACGCTTCTTGTTGCATAAAGACCTCGCCTGGATTTTTTGACGATATGACTATAAAAAAAAGCGAGGAAAAAGAATGGCTGACTTAATCGCTAATGAGAAAAATTAATAGAGGTCAAATATTATAAAATTGCTTTCAGAGATTATATGTTATTCATTTATTGGTTGTTTTTGACGTGGTTTAATGTGAATTAATTGCATTGGGGACGGTGTTTTAATTTGAAATAATACTTCGTCGAGTTTGGTTTTCTGAAATTAACTGTGATATTTGTTTAAATTTTATTATGCAGGCATGGCAATTTTTTATTGTATCAGATTGGCGATATATATAACGCCAATAGTGATGATTGCTGTAGTGAATGCTATAGCAATGACAATAATTTGCTATAGCAACACTATTTTTCCACGAATCTGACATGCATGTTGGCAATATTTTTTTCCGCGCAATTTTTATAGTTGCGTTCGATATACACAACAATCAGCGCATTGTTGGCTGATAAAGAAAAAACTCTGTGAAAAAGGTGTCAGTATGAATGATTCACTCAAGGCGCAATGCGTTGCCGAGTTTTTGGGCACCGGACTGTTCCTCTTTTTTGGCATTGGTTGTTTGTGTGCCCTAAAACTTGCCGGTGCAAGCCTGGGACTGTGGGAAATTTGTATTATTTGGGGGTTAGGTATTTCACTTGCTGTTTACCTTACGGCAGGCATTTCCGGTGCCCATCTTAACCCGGCGGTTACTATTGCTCTGTGGTTGTTTGCCGCTTTTCCTGGTCGTAAAGTGCTGCCATTTTGTGTGGCGCAATTAGCGGGAGCCTTTGGTGGCGCAGTTCTGGCATATTTTTTATACAGCAATTTGTTTGCCGATTTTGAATCTGCTCACAATATGGTTCGTGGTAGTGCAGAAAGTTTACAACTCGCCAGTATCTTCAGTACTTACCCGGCAGCAGCGATAAATGTATGGCAGGCTGCCTTGGTTGAAGTGGTCATAACGTCCATGTTAATGGGGTTGATTATGGCGTTGACCGATGACGGCAATGGCGTACCCAAAGGGCCGCTTGCGCCTTTACTTATTGGTATTCTGGTTGCTGTTATTGGTGCTTCTACCGGACCATTAACCGGTTTTGCCATGAATCCAGCGCGTGATTTTGGACCAAAAATTTTCACCTGGCTTGCTGGTTGGGGAGAAATTGCGATGACTGGCGGACGTAATATTCCTTATTTCATTGTACCCATTATTGCTCCGGTCATTGGAGCCTGTGCTGGCGCGGCGATTTATCGCTTTCTTATTGCACAAAATTTACCTGTCAATAGTGTTACGCCTAAAGAGAACAGCGAATAGTGAAATAGCCTGGCAGTTATAAACGTTTATTTTTTTAGTGTTTGTGATCTGCTTTCCGAACTTATTAAAAAGTCTCCCGCTTCATGGAGGCTTTTGTTATTGTCCGTTTTGCTTCTCGTCAGTAAATCATTAAGGATGATGTGAAGATTAAATGTAAAACAATTGTTTTACCATAACAATAAATTAACTGGGAGGTTTTATCATGATTTCTGCGGCGACACTTAATTCAGAACTCATTAATAAAATCGCACAGGATTTTGCGCAGGCGACTAGTCTTGCGGTTGTCGTGGTCAATATCCACGGTGATGAAATCTCCGAGCTGTTTAACTTCACTCCATTTTGTCAGATGATGCGCCAACACCCTCAGCTTAGCACTCGCTGTCGCATGAGCGATCGTTGTGGTGGTCTGGAAGCCTCTAAATCAGATCAGCCTTGTATTTACCGCTGTCATGCAGGGTTAACTGATTTCTCTATTCCTCTGGTGATTGCCGGGCATTTAGTCGGCTTTGTGTTGTGTGGACAAGTTCGCCTGCGTAATGATGATGTTGATTTGATCAATATTCTGAATGTCGATGATTGTTGGCAAGCCGACCCAGAACTACTTAATGAATTTCGCAAAGTTCCTGAGATGGATTACTCGAGAGTTATGGCCTCTGCTGATTTATTGAAGTTGATTGTGGAAAATTGCCTCAAAAAGCAACTCAATTTTGTCGTTATTAAAGAGAATAAACCTCATTCGGGTTCAGTTCGTCAGACCCGTGCGCCTAATCCCCATGATAATAAAATGAAAAAAGCATTGCGCTATATCGATGCACATTTGTCAGACGATTTGCGTCTGGAAGATGTTGCCTCGCATGTTTATCTAAGCCCTTATTATTTCAGTAAGTTGTTTAAGAAATATCATGGGATTGGTTTTAATGCGTGGGTAAACCAACAACGAATGGCCAGCGCGCGTGAGCTGCTGTGCCATAGTGACTGGAGTATCGCCAGTATCGCGCGTAATTTAGGCTTCTCACAAACCAGTTATTTCTGCAAAGTTTTTCGCCAGACGTATCAGGTGACTCCGCAGGTTTATCGTCAGCAAATTAGTGAAAATGTAGCAGCGGAAACAGCATAAATTTAATGTGGAAAATGAGGGATGATTAAATAGACGCTGGCAATATTAATTAACGTTATTTACGTGTTATGGGATAAGTGAGATCAGCTCATAACATACGCTGACAGGTTCGGCACATTTGTGCCTGGGAAGAGGGTGAGAATCCCTCGCAGCCCCCGCTGCTGTAATGCTGACAACCCCGAAAATACCACTGATCGCGAGATTGGGAAGGCCGGGGAAGGATGATGCGAAGCCAGAAGACCAGCCTGTCAGTCAATACCAACAACTTCGGTGGGAAGTGGGGTGTCCGGAAGCGCCCGGTTGAGTATTGGCGCGTCTTTATACCCCTACCACCCTGAGAGGATCAGGGTATGGCGGCATCATTTAGTTCCTTCATTGTAGTGCCGACAGGCACCTGGGCTGCTCTCAATGCGCGGCAATCGTTTTTCATGGTATATCAGCCTGACCGTCATTACAGGAAACGAAGCGGAGGACGGGGGATATGAAAACGATAAAACCCGAATCGATAGCCCTTTTTTGCCTCTCCTCTGGCGATATTAATCTGGCGAAATATCTGGCTGAAATGTTGCCAATGACCTGTTTTGTTGGTGAGGACTGGCAGCAAGGTTTCTTGCCTTTTAAAGGTGGGGCTGTTCAATCGTTATCAGACGCGTATACCGATTATTCAGTGCTGTTATTGATTGCTGAAAACAGGGTCTCCATACCAGAAAATTTCTCTCATCCTGATGGCGCGACGGTAATCGTAATCACACGGCATAATGCCCGTTTGCTGGCTGGTTCGGCTGGTGGTGCAGTAGCATTAATCCATTATCTGAATGAAATATGTCAACGCAGTGAAAATATTGCCAATGACGCATTCTGCCAGAAGTTTACACAGGGAAATCGGACTATTTCACAACACCGCCTTCGTTCGTAATGGATTGAGAACACTGGATTTTTATTTTCATTACGCGCAGTATTAATTGCGGAAATGTTATTACGATCAGCAACGATGGTTCTGGTCAATGAATACCATCATACAATTGAACCAGGAGTCCGTATGATGATTTTGGTGACAGGTGGTGCACGGAGCGGGAAGAGTCGGCACGCCGAGGCGCTTATTGGGGATACTCCACAGGTTCTGTATATCGCCACTTCGCAAATCCTTGATGATGAGATGGCGGCACGGATTGAGCATCATCGGCAGGGGCGTCCGGCGCATTGGCACACGGTGGAACGCTGGCAGCAGCTTGATGAGTTAATTAATGCAGACATTAATCCGCAGAACGCTGTGTTGCTGGAATGCATTACGACAATGGTGACTAATCTGTTGTTTGATTATGGCGGCGATAAAGATCCTGAAGGATGGGATTATGTGGCGATGGAGCAAGCGATAAATGGCGAGATTCAGTTGTTGATTGCTGCCTGTCAACGTTGCCCTGCAAAGGTCGTATTAGTGACCAATGAAGTGGGAATGGGTATTGTGCCGGAGAATCGTCTGGCGCGACATTTTCGTGATATTGCCGGGCGAGTGAATCAGCAACTGGCCGCTGC
Organism: Escherichia sp. Marseille-Q3837; assembly: GCF_916618735.1. Taxonomy (NCBI): domain Bacteria; kingdom Pseudomonadati; phylum Pseudomonadota; class Gammaproteobacteria; order Enterobacterales; family Enterobacteriaceae; genus Escherichia; species Escherichia sp. Marseille-Q3837. The sequence continues at coordinate 2,808,001 of NZ_CAKAKC010000001.1, forward strand.
GGCAGATGAAGTATGGCTGGTGGTTTCGGGTATTGGAGTAAAAATCAAATGAGTAAATTATTTTGGGCGATGCTCTCTTTCATTACGCGTCTGCCTGTACCGCGTCGTTGGTCCCAGGGGCTGGATTTCGAACATTATTCTCGCGGTATCATTACTTTTCCCTTAATTGGGTTATTGCTTGGTGCGATTAGTGGGCTGGTCTTCATGGTGTTGCAGGTATGGTGTGGTGTACCACTGGCGGCACTATTTAGCGTGCTGGTTCTGGCGCTGATGACAGGGGGATTCCACCTGGACGGTCTGGCAGATACCTGTGATGGTGTATTTTCTGCACGTAGCCGAGATCGTATGTTGGAAATCATGCGTGATAGCCGTTTAGGCACCCACGGCGGTCTGGCATTGATTTTTGTTGTGCTGGGAAAGATTTTGATTTTGAGCGAACTGGCTCTGCGTGGTGAGCCTATCCTGGCATCGCTGGCTGCAGCATGTGCTGTCAGCCGTGGTACTGCCGCATTATTGATGTATCGTCATCATTATGCTCGGGAAGAAGGGCTTGGCAATGTGTTCATTGGCAAAATTGATGGGCGACAAACCTGCGTCACACTAGGCTTAGCCGTAATTTTTGCTGCTGTATTACTGCCTGGTATGCATGGTGTGGCTGCTATGGTGGTGACGATGGTGGCAATTTTCGTCCTCGGTCAGCTTTTCAAACGTACTCTGGGCGGGCAAACCGGCGATACGCTGGGAGCTGCCATAGAGCTTGGTGAGCTGGTCTTTCTGCTGGCGCTGCTATAAAGAGACGCAACATGCAAACACTTGCCGATTTACTGAATACGATCCCGGCCATCGATCATGCTGCTATGTCGCGCGCACAACGGCATATTGACGGGTTACTCAAACCCGTCGGTAGTCTGGGAAGGCTGGAGGCGCTTGCCGTACAACTGGCAGGAATGCCGGGGCTGAATGGTGTTCCTCATGTGGGTAAAAAAGCGGTAGTGGTTATGTGTGCCGATCACGGCGTCTGGGATGAGGGTGTCGCTATTTCCCCGAAAGCGGTGACAGCCATTCAGGCTGAAAATATGACACGCGGAACAACCGGCGTGTGTGTTCTGGCAGCACAGGCGGGGGCTAAAGTTCATGTAATTGATGTAGGGATAGATACTGCGGAGCCAATACCCGGACTTATCAACATGCGTGTCGCTCGAGGTAGCGGCAATATAGCTTCAGGTCCTGCAATGAGCCGCTGTCAGGTTGAAGAGTTGCTTCTGGAAGTCATTCGTTATACGCGTGAACTGGCGAAAAATGGCGTCACGTTGTTTGGCGTGGGTGAGCTGGGAATGGCAAACACGACGCCGGCTGCGGCGATAGTCAGCACAATTACTGGACGCGATCCCGAAGAAGTGGTTGGTATTGGCGCAAATCTGCCGACAGATAAACTGGCAAACAAAGTTGATGTTGTTCGTCGGGCAATTACGTTGAATCAACCGAATCCGCTGGATGGTGTTGATGTACTGGCAAAAGTTGGTGGATTTGATTTGGTCGGAATGGCTGGCGTGATCTCAGGAGCCGCTTCCTGTGGTTTACCCGTGTTGTTGGATGGCTTTCTTTCTTATGCCGCCGCGCTTGCTGCGTGCCAGATGTCACCTGCAATCAAACCGTATCTTATTCCTTCCCATTTGTCGGCAGAAAAAGGGGCGCGTATTGCGTTGGCACATTTGGAGCTGGAGCCGTATATCAATATGGAAATGCGTTTAGGTGAGGGGAGTGGTGCGGCGCTGGCGATACCCATCATCGAAGCTGCTTGCGCGATATACAACAACATGGGCGAACTTGCTGCCAGCAACATTATTCTACCGGGGAATACAACTTCTGAATTGAACAGCTAAAAACGAAAAGTCTGATAAAAGCTATACTTATCGGATGGCTTTCGCGACTTAGGAAAGGGATATGATGCGTCGTGTAAATATTCTTTGTTCATTTGCTCTGCTTTTTGCCAGTCATAATAGCCTGGCGGTAACTTATCCATTACCCCCAGAGGGGAGTCGTTTAGTGGGGCAGCAACTTACAGTAACGGTTCCCGATCACAATACCCAGCCGCTGGAAACTTTTGCCGCGCAGTACGGACAAGGGCTGAGTAATATGCTGGAAGCGAATCCGGGGGCTGATGTTTTCTTGCCGAAGTCTGGTTCGCAGCTCACCATTCCGCAGCAACTGATTTTACCCGCCACTGTGCGAAAAGGAATTGTGGTTAATGTCGCCGAGATGCGTCTGTATTACTACCCACCAGACAGTAATACTGTGGAAGTGTTTCCTATTGGTATTGGTCAGGCTGGACGAGAAACCCCGCGTAATTGGGTGACAGCCGTCGAGCGTAAACAAGAAGCACCAACCTGGACGCCAACCCCTAACACTCGTCGTGAATATGCAAAGCGTGGGGAGAGTCTGCCTGCATTTGTCCCAGCCGGACCCGATAATCCTATGGGGTTGTACGCTATTTATATCGGCAGGTTATATGCCATTCACGGTACTAATGCCAATTTTGGGATTGGCCTACGGGTAAGTCAGGGTTGTATTCGTCTGCGCAATGACGATATCAAATATCTGTTTGATAATGTTCCGGTAGGGACGCGCGTGCAACTTATTGATCAGCCAGTGAAATACACAACGGAGCCGGATGGTTCAAAGTGGCTGGAAGTTCATGAGCCGCTGTCGCGCAATCGTGCAGAATATGAGTCCGACCGAAAAGTGCCATTGCCGGTGACGCCTTCCTTGCGGGCGTTTATCAACGGGCAAGAAGTTGATGTGAATCGCGCGAATGCTGCGTTGCAACGTCGATCGGGAATGCCGGTACAAATTAACTCTGGCTCAAAGCAGATGTTTTAAAATAGCTGTTGTATAAAAAGCAAAAAGCCTGCTCTAAAGCAGGCTTTTTTGAATTTGGCTCCTCTGACTGGACTCGAACCAGTGACATACGGATTAACAGTCCGCCGTTCTACCGACTGAACTACAGAGGAATCGTGAGAACGGGGCGCATATTAATGGCAGTACATGACGATGTCAAAGGGGGAAATGCATTTTTTTGTTCGTTTGCTGCCAATTTCAACAAAATGATGAACTTTCAATCTTTTTAATCATGTTCCATCGTGGTGCATGACATCCTTTCATGGGGCAGGGAATGCTTCTCCTGGCTTAAAGAGCCAATGACGAAACAATCATAATCTCTTATTTGACGGGCGATTAGCTTTCGTATCAACGCCAAAACGAAACTGGCAAGTATCTTGCAATCTGGTTGTTAGTAATGTCGGCACTCGGGCTGACGCTTAAAAAAACCGGAGGCACCATGAACTTTAGACGCTTGAAATACTTCGTCAAAATTGTAGATATTGGTAGCCTGACTCAGGCTGCTGAAGTATTGCATATAGCACAGCCTGCGCTCAGTCAGCAGGTTGCCACGCTGGAAGGTGAGCTAAATCAGCAACTTTTGATTCGCACAAAACGTGGCGTTACGCCGACAGACGCCGGAAAAATTCTCTATACCCATGCGCGGGCAATTTTACGTCAGTGTGAACAGGCCCAACTGGCGGTGCATAATGTAGGTCAGACATTGTCAGGTCAAGTCTCGATTGGCTTTGCGCCAGGAACCGCAGCGTCATCTATCACCATGCCTTTATTACAGGCGGTACGCACTGAATTTCCGGAGGTCGTTATCTATCTCCATGAAAATAGCGGTGCTGTGCTTAACGAAAAACTTATAAACAACCAGCTTGATATGGCGGTGGTTTATGAGCATTCCCCTGTGTCTGGTGTATCCAGTCAGACTTTGTTAAAAGAGGATCTGTATCTTGTCGGAACTCAGGATTGCCCAGGGCAAAGCGTTGATGTTAATGCGATAGCGCAAATGAACCTCTTCCTTCCCAGCGATTACAGTGTAGTAAGACTTCGTGTTGATGAAGCTTTTTCCCTGCGCCGGCTTACAGCGAAAGTCATCGGTGAAATTGAGTCTATCGCTACGCTTACCGCTGCGATTGCCAGCGGTATAGGCGTTGCAGTATTACCTGAATCGGCCGCACGTTCGTTATGTGCCGCAGTTAACGGTTGGATGTCACGTATTACCACGCCTTCAATGAATCTCTCGTTGTCATTAAACTTACCCGCCAGATCAGTTTTATCGCCACAGGCGCAGGCAGTGAAAGAGCTGTTATTGTCAGTGATTAGTTCTCCAGCCATGGAAAAAAGACAATGGCAATTGGTGAGCTAAACGTTATACCTGGATGGAATAAGATGCGGGTTTTTATTATTTGTTATGCCGGGCATTAGACTCTAACAATAATGGATGTCTGATATGCCCGGAGTTTACCGTGAATTTCCAACAACTAAAGATAATCCGCGAAGCTGCCCGTCAGGATTACAATCTGACAGAGGTCGCGAATATGCTCTTTACCTCACAGTCAGGTGTCAGCCGTCATATTCGAGAGCTGGAGGATGAACTTGGTATCGAAATATTCGTTCGTCGTGGCAAGCGGCTGCTTGGCATGACTGAACCGGGCAAAGCATTACTGGTCATTGCAGAACGTATTCTGAATGAAGCCAGTAATGTTCGACGGCTTGCAGACCTGTTTACCAACGACACATCTGGCGTACTCACTATTGCAACGACGCATACTCAGGCTCGTTACAGCTTGCCTGGGGTCATTAAAGCCTTTCGCGAACTTTTCCCCGAAGTGCGACTCGAGCTTATCCAGGGGACGCCGCAGGAAATTGCGACTCTGCTACAAAACGGCGGAGCTGATATTGGCATAGCCAGTGAGCGTTTGAGCAATGATCCCCAACTCGTCGCTTTCCCCTGGTTTCGTTGGCACCATAGTTTGCTCGTTCCTGTCGATCATCCCTTAACACAAATTACGCCATTGACGCTGGAATCAATAGCGAAGTGGCCGTTGATCACTTACCGACAGGGAATTACGGGGCGCTCACGTATTGATGACGCCTTTGTCCGCAAAGGTTTGCTGGCAGATATTGTATTAAGTGCGCAGGATTCTGATGTCATCAAAACCTATGTCGCCCTCGGTTTGGGGATAGGATTAGTTGCCGAACAATCCAGCGGTGAGCAAGAGGAAGAGAATTTAATTCGTCTGGATACGCGGCATCTTTTCGATGCTAATACTGTCTGGTTGGGACTCAAGCGAGGACAACTTCAGCGTAACTATGTCTGGCGTTTTCTGGAATTGTGCAATGCTGGATTGTCGGTTGAGGATATGAAGCGGCAGGTGATGGAAAATAGTGAAGAGGAAATTGATTATCAAATATAGCGAAAAGCCCGCTATTAAAGCGGGCTTTTCAAAATTTGGCTCCTCTGACTGGACTCGAACCAGTGACATACGGATTAACAGTCCGCCGTTCTACCGACTGAACTACAGAGGAATCGCTGTTGAGGCACATCTTAACGGCGAAAAATCATTTGTCAAACCTGTTTTTTAAATTCATCAACCGTTTGCCGTTTCTATCAACAGTTTGTTGCATTTGCAGACAATTTGTCGGCGAAAATCTTTGCAGCTTTTCTGATTCTCCCTCATTATTTGAAATGTGGTTTCACTTTCTGCAATTAAGGTCGGCTTTGAATATCCCCTCAGCTTTACGCCAGGTTGTTCGCCACACTCGCTGGCACTCAAAACGTAAGAGTTACAACGTGTTGTTCTGGCGCGAAATAACTCCGCTTGCTGTTCCTATCTTTATGGAGAATGCCTGTGTCCTGTTGATGGGCGTGCTGAGCACTTTTCTGGTCAGTTGGCTGGGAAAAGATGCAATGGCGGGCGTTGGGTTGGCGGACAGCTTCAACATGGTCATTATGGCCTTTTTCGCAGCTATCGATCTTGGTACTACTGTCGTTGTGGCATTTAGTCTCGGTAAACGTGATCGACGGCGAGCCAGAGTAGCAACGCGGCAATCATTGGTGATCATGACGTTATTTGCCGTGCTGTTGGCAATTCTCATTCATCATTTTGGCGAACAAATTATCGATTTTGTTGCAGGTGATGCCACGACAGAGGTTAAAGCACTGGCGTTGACTTATCTGGAACTGACGGTGCTCAGTTATCCAGCCGCTGCCATCACCTTGATTGGCAGTGGGGCACTTCGTGGCGCCGGGAATACGAAAATACCGCTACTTATAAATGGTAGCATGAATATTTTTAATATTATTATTAGCGGTATATTGATTTACGGGCTTTTCTCCTGGCAGGGGCTGGGGTTTGTTGGCGCAGGGCTAGGATTAACTATTTCCCGTTATATTGGCGCAATTGCAATTTTGTGGGTACTGGCGATTGGCTTTAATCCTGCGCTACGAATCTCGTTAAAAAGCTATTTTAAGCCATTGAATTTCAGCATTATTTGGGAAGTTATGGGGATTGGTATTCCCGCGAGCGTTGAATCAGTATTGTTTACCAGTGGTCGGTTATTAACACAAATGTTTGTTGCTGGTATGGGAACCAGCGTTATTGCCGGAAATTTTATCGCTTTTTCGATTGCGGCTCTTATCAATTTACCAGGGAGTGCGCTCGGTTCTGCTTCTACAATAATTACTGGTCGAAGGCTGGGAGTAGGGCAGATAGCGCAAGCAGAAATACAGTTGAGGCATGTTTTCTGGTTGTCCACCCTTGGGTTAACGGCGATAGCCTGGTTAACGGCTCCCTTTGCCGGGGTTATGGCGTCATTTTATACCCAGGATCCCCAGGTTAAACACGTGGTTGTGATTCTTATTTGGCTAAATGCTTTGTTTATGCCTATTTGGTCGGCCTCATGGGTATTACCTGCTGGTTTTAAAGGTGCTCGTGATGCCCGCTACGCTATGTGGGTATCTATGTTGAGTATGTGGGGATGCCGAGTGGTAGTAGGTTATGCGCTGGGAATTATGCTTGGCTGGGGCGTGGTTGGCGTTTGGATGGGGATGTTTGCTGACTGGGCCGTGCGTGCTGCGTTGTTTTACTGGCGGATGGTGACCGGGCGCTGGCTATGGAAATATCCTCGCCCTGAACATGAAAAGTGTGAAAAAAAGGCAGTTGTGTCGGAATAAACGACAAAACGCAGAATATTTCAGCAAACGATTTCAAAATTAAAAAACAGGCTTTGACAATGTAGATGGGCATCGTTAATATTCGCCCCGTTCTCACGATTCCTCTGTAGTTCAGTCGGTAGAACGGCGGACTGTTAATCCGTATGTCACTGGTTCGAGTCCAGTCAGAGGAGCCAAATTATGAAAAGCCCGCTTTTATAGCGGGCTTTTTGCTTTTTACTTATAAAATCCTTCACATCTTTTCTTGATGCAAAGGATCTTCGCTCATTATCGGAACGGCGGCTCATTAAAGGTGCGCAGTTTACGGGAATGCAGTCGATCGCCTTCCGCGCGCAGTAAATCAATTGCCCGGATGCCAATCTGCAAGTGTTCGGAAATCGCACCTTCATAAAAACGGTTAGCCTGGCCGGGAAGTTTAATCTCACCATGCAATGGCTTATCTGAAACACACAGTAGCGTCCCGTATGGCACGCGGAAACGGTATCCTTGTGCTGCAATGGTTGCACTTTCCATATCAATCGCTACGGCCCGACTTAAGTTAAAACGAAGTGCAGAAGCCGAGTAACGCAATTCCCAGTTCCTGTCATCAGTAGTTACCACAGTGCCAGTACGTAGCCGCTGTTTAACTTCCTCACCCGGCCTGCCGCTGACGAGTTTGGTGGCGTCATAAAGCGCGCGTTGCACTTCAGCAATGCTCGGAATAGGAATATCGGGGGGGAGAACCGCATCAAGAACGTGGTCATCGCGTAAATAAGCATGTGCAAGTACATAATCACCAATGGACTGGCTTTCACGTAATCCACCGCAGTGACCAATCATCAGCCAGACATCCGGGCGTAGCACCGCCAGATGATCGCAGATGGTTTTAGCATTTGATGGCCCCACACCAATATTTACCAGAGTAATACCCTGGCCATCGGCAGTGATTAAATGCCATGCTGGCATCTGGTGTTTTTTCCATGCGAGATCAGAAATCGCTTCTTCAGGTGCTTCTGTTTCGGCGGTGATCCATATCCCTCCAGCACAGGAAAGAGCAATGTAGGGACTATCAGGATCGAGGATCTGGCTGCACCCCCAACGAACGAATTCATCCACATAACGTGTGTAGTTGGTAAACAAAACGAACGGCTGAAAATGTTCGACTGGCGTGCCGGTATAATGGCGTAACCGCGCGAGGGAAAAATCGACCCGGCGCGCATCAAAATGCGATAGCGGAGAAAATTCCGTTGGATGATAAATGCCGTCTGCAGTTTCATCGCCAATTTGCGCCAGTTCTGTTGTCGGGAAGTAACGAGTTAGCCCGGCGCTCATCGAACGATCAAGTGTCAGTTCAGAGCCATCGATGACATAGGGATAGGGGATTTCATGCTGCGAGGGTTGCACGGAGATGTGCGCACCATAATCTTGATACAGTAACGTTAGTTGTTCATTGAGATACGAACGAAAGAGAGCAGGGCGGGTAATAGTGGTGGTATAGCTGCCAGCGTGAGTAAAACGTCCAAATGCGCGTGTTTTGGGAGGATTTGTGGCGCAGCCATCCCAGGTCACGGTCAATGATGGATAGACAAAAAGACCTTGTTTGCGGGCGTTTTCATCAGGTAATTCGCCACTTTTAATATATTTTCCAATGGCATTGCGTAAAGCGACTACAGATTGCTCATACAGCGCGTCAAGTTTATCCAGTGCCTGAGCTGGGGTCAGACCGGAGCCCTTATTATTCATGTGTGTCTCCTGTTCCATACAATTACCGCACATCCGATAGTATGTCACAGGAATGTGAAACAAAAGTGTAAGGCGAAGATCGAATGATCTTCGCCAGACCATCAGATGCGTTGATTGTCTTTCATCAACAAAGCGGTCATTGCGGAAATCAGGCATCCAGCCAGCAAATAAATGGCGACGCTATGCCAGTCCCCGGAAAAATAAGTAATAAGAGCGGCGGCAATAAAAGGGGTAAATCCTCCACCTACCACACTGGCAACTTGATATCCGACCCCAGCGCCGCTGTAGCGATAACTGGCACCAAACATCTCTGTGAACATCGGTTGTTGCACACAAACCACCATGTCATGCGCAATATTCGCCAGCATAATTGAGAAGAAGACTATCCAGAAAATGGATTGAGCCTCGAGCGCCATGAAGAAAGGAAACGCGCTTAAGGTTCCGATAACTGCGCCAGTGATATAAACCCTGCGGCGACCAAAACGATCGGCAAGCCAGGCAAAACAGGGAATTGTCAGGCAGCTTAACCCTCCCACCAGCAAACCAATATTCAGGAATAATTCGCGTGGCAGACCCATATTCTGGGTTGAGTAGTTAAGCGCAAAGGCGGTAACGATATACATCGTCAGCAACTCGCACAGTCGCAGCGCAATAATCTTCAGAAAAGCCGCTGGATGTAGTAACAGTGCCTGGATAACAGGGATTCGCTTTTTCACAGCCGCTTGATTATGTTGCTGTTGCTCAAATTCAGCGGATTCCTCCATACCATTACGCACCCACAATGCCCCCAACACCAGTACGGTGCTAAACAGGAAAGGAATGCGCCAGCCCCAGCTCAAAAACTGCTCGTCAGTCGTCATCATACTAATCAGAGAAACCAGTCCAGTTGAAAGCAGTAACCCTACACCGTAGCCAACTTGTACACCGCTACTGTAAAAGGCTTTTTTATTTTTCGGCGCGCTTTCAACGGACAGCAATGCTGCGCCTCCCCATTCTCCGCCGACGGCAAATCCCTGAATAGCACGCAGCGTCACCAGTAAAATCGGTGCCCACCAGCCAATAGTCGAGAATGAAGGAAGAATACCAATCAATGCTGTTGCGATCCCCATCATCCAGACAGTCAGCATCAACATGCGCTTACGCCCCAGGCGGTCGCCAAAATGGCCGAAAATGACACCTCCAAGTGGACGGAAAAGGAATCCGACGCCAAAAGTGGCAAATGCTGCGAGAGTTCCCATTGCCGGGCTCACTTGTGGGAAAAACTCTCGATTAAATACCAGTGCTGCAGTAATGCCATAGAGTAAAAAATCGTACCAGTCGACGACGGCACCGGCAAAACTGCCTAATGCAGCTCGTCGGGCGCGACTTAACGAAAGCGTTCCTTCATCGGGACGCGTGGAGATGAGCGTGGAGTCCATAGTGTTCCTGTCTGTACTGTCTTTTTATAATTAGTATGGAAAAAGGTCACTCACATTGCCGTCAATCTATAAACGAACCTTATGAGACTACCGCGACAGAGAGCATCTGCAAATATTTTTATACCTGAAAATGAGCATGGAGGGCGGATAGGGTCTACTGTAATGTGCTGGAAACGAACAAAATTGTGGATTCAGGTGCGTATTAGAAAATCAAAAGACAGAGAAATGTGATCGCTAAGGTAGCACTGGCTACTTGCTGGCGTTATTTTTGCAGATGAATTTTTCGAATTTTCTCAATGAGATTTGTGTCACTGACACGGGGTGGGCTAATTGCTTGAATGATTGGCGGAGAGAGGGGGATTTGAACCCCCGGTAGAGTTGCCCCTACTCCGGTTTTCGAGACCGGTCCGTTCAGCCGCTCCGGCATCTCTCCGTTCAGATTGTTGCAATGATGCCAGGAAATTTGGCATTTTAACAGTCCCTGTCCGTGCAATTTTGTTCAAGTGACGAGTTTGCGAGCAAAACGATGATTAAGTGGCCCTGGAAAGTACAAGAAACCGTTCATGATGATGCAATTCCGTGGAAGGAAGCTCTGTCGATACCTCTTTTGACAAGTTTGACTGAGCAGGAGCAAAACAAATTAGTCACTCTTGCTGGACGTTTTTTGCAACAAAAACGGTTGGTTCCTTTACAAGGGGTTGAACTTGACGCTTTGAAAAGCGGTCGTATCGCCTTGCTGTTTTGTTTACCTGTTATGGAACTGGGGCTGGAATGGCTGGATGGTTTCCATGAAGTGTTAATTTATCCAGCACCATTTGTGGTAGACGATGAATGGGAAGACGATATAGGACTGGTACATAATCAACGCATCGTTCAGTCAGGTCAAAGCTGGCAGCAAGGCCCCATCGTACTGAATTGGCTCGATATACAGGATTCCTTCGATGCCTCTGGGTTTAATCTGATCATCCACGAAGTTGCACATAAACTGGACACCCGGAACGGCGATCGCGCCAGTGGTGTCCCCTTTATTCCTTTACGTGAAGTCGCGGGCTGGGAACACGATCTTCACGCGGCGATGAATAACATTCAGGACGAAATTGAATTAGTGGGCGAAAATGCCTCCAGCATTGATGCTTATGCCGCCAGTGACCCAGCAGAATGTTTTGCCGTGCTTTCCGAATACTTTTTTAGTGCCCCGGAGCTTTTTGCTCCTCGTTTCCCCTCTCTGTGGCAACGTTTCTGCCAATTTTATCAGCAGGAACCGCTGCAAAGACTGCGAAATGCGAATGAACGAGGCACATATTCAGCACCAGATGTTCATTAAATATCAATTTTGTTGCTTAATTAACCGATTGAAATAACGTGTGAATTTTAGTGTTGACACTCGCAGTGTCACTCAGTAATATTCGCCTCGTTCTCACGATTCCTCTGTAGTTCAGTCGGTAGAACGGCGGACTGTTAATCCGTATGTCACTGGTTCGAGTCCAGTCAGAGGAGCCAAATTTTGAAAAGCCTGCTTTCGAGCAGGCTTTTTGCTTTTCGATGTTAGCCATAACCGGGCCCGTATCTAACCTCCCTTAAATCTGATAACTACATCAGGGCTGAATTTTTGCGATAATTCTTTTTATCGTATTTCTGAACTCATCCAGATTGATGTGATCAATATTTTTCCCTACCACAATCGTCTCTGAAATATCTGCCATAGCAGGCCAGCGTGTTTTATAATCGGCATATACTGCGATGACAGGAACATTATAAGCACTTGTCGGTGATGCTGCCAACTTACTGATTTAGTGTATGATGGTGTTTTTGAGGTTCTCCAGTGGCTTCTGTTTCTATCAGCTGTCCCTCCTGTTCAGCTACTGACGGGGTGGTGCGTAACGGCAAAAGCACCGCCGGACATCAGCGCTATCTCTGCTCTCACTGCCGTAAAACATGGCAACTGCAGTTCACTTACACCGCTTCTCAACCCGGTACGCACCAGAAAATCATTGATATGGCCATGAATGGCGTTGGATGCCGGGCAACCGCCCGCATTATGGGCGTTGGCCTCAACACGATTTTCCGCCATTTAAAAAACTCAGGCCGCAGTCGGTAACCTCGCGCATACAGCCGGGCAGTGACGTCATCGTCTGCGCGGAAATGGACGAACAGTGGGGCTATGTCGGGGCTAAATCGCGCCAGCGCTGGCTGTTTTACGCGTATGACAGGCTCCGGAAGACGGTTGTTGCGCACGTATTCGGTGAACGCACTATGGCGACGCTGGGGCGTCTTATGAGCCTGCTGTCACCCTTTGACGTGGTGATATGGATGACGGATGGCTGGCCGCTGTATGAATCCCGCCTGAAGGGAAAGCTGCACGTAATCAGCAAGCGATATACGCAGCGAATTGAGCGGCATAACCTGAATCTGAGGCAGCACCTGGCACGGCTGGGACGGAAGTCGCTGTCGTTCTCAAAATCGGTGGAGCTGCATGACAAAGTCATCGGGCATTATCTGAACATAAAACACTATCAGTAAGTTGGAGTCATTACCGCACTTGTCATATGTAAAACAGAAGTATCAGGTGTTATTGCGAGAAAAGCATCTTTTATGACGGCGGCAGAACGTGGTATTGAAGGTGACAATGATAAATGATAGACATTGTCAAAACACTGCGTTAGTTCTATTGCTTTTTCAGTACCATTCGGGCCATGAACAATGACAATTGGCATATTTATTTCATTTTTAATTATAGCTATTAGTTTTTGAGCTATTGAGCCTGAAAAAGTTCGCTCCTGAACACTACCATCAAGATTAAGAGCAATATATGCGCCCAATGAGGTAAGTTCATAACGTACCTCGTTTATTACCTCTTTGTTGATCGGCAGTTCAAATAAGGGGCGGACAGGCGGGAAACCAGCCTCTCGCATCATGAATGCCCATGTCATTGGTACTGGCGCCCGAAGAGACTGGTCCATTTTCGACGCCGATTTACATAAGGAGGAATAACATTTCATTGTTAAACCCACCACTTGTAAATTGGTTTTGGCTTTTAAATAACTTATGAACAGCATTGTCTTCAGGTTTTTCTTGCGCATAGCTTCAATGCAGAGATCCGGTGTACCGTATTGATCTCTTATACTTTGCGCCAGACTTTTTATTTCTCTAAAGCTGGCATGATCCTGCATTGTCATACTGACTAATGTTAATTTAGTCTCTTTAAGACAAAGCAAATCAAAAACAGATTTATTAATTGTGGATGCGACAATTAATAAATGTTTTATTTTATGTGATTCCAGCGATCTAATTATGGGGTAAATGGCCATTGCATCACCAATTTGGTCGGGGATGTGAATGACCACAAATTCAGTATTTGCAATATTGATATTTGCACATGAATAATCATAATAACTGAATGCAATGCGTCTAAAAATTGACACTAACGACATTTCCAACCTCGCTTCCCTACTGGTTAAAACGTGATGGAGTTTATCAGAGATAGTCGTTTTCTAAAATCGCTAAAAAGCGAGATAATACATAATTTATTTCTATTATTAATTTTTAATTATTCAATTAAATTATGTTTGTATCGCAAAAATACTTGTATTGCATAGCTTCAATGTACATTTCAATCTGAAGTCGATGCAAAGTGAAGGTAAGAGAAGAGATAAAACGTCAGCAATCAGAGTGATCATCTAAGTGGGGGAAATACCCCCACTTTTTTATTATACCGTAAGTGATGTCCGATTAACCCTGGTATGCAGCCAGCATTTCCTGTGCTGCGAGTTTACCCAGCGCATTCGCTGCAAAAGGACTGTCGCCGGTGAGAAGTTTACGATCCTTATGTACCCGGCCGGTAATATCATCATTGATGATATTCATTCCCATTTTCTTCAGTTCTTCACCAAAGTACCAGGTCAGATGGCCAGGCATATAGCCAATATCTGGCGTTTGTTTGTCTGCGGCGTCAGGGAACGCACAAATGGAATAACCGTTCAGCGGGTTATCACCATGACGAAGTGCCAGAAACGCAGCCGGACCATGGCAGAGAGAGATAACAAAACGGTCATTTTCAACTGCCCATTGTAGAGCGGTTGCAACTTCTTTGCTTTCCGGTAAGCCAATGAGAGCGCCATGACCGCCGGGAACAAAAATTGCTGCGTACTCGCTGTCTGCGTTTAAGTTGGCGACAATATCCGCTAATTTCTTCGGATTGCGGAACAAAGATTTGTGTTGCTCAAAGAATGGCATCACTTTTTCATCTTTGTGCGGCATAGCCCAGTATTCAAACTTCGTCATCAGGCCGGAGATGGTCGCAACTTCGAACTCGAAACCTGCTGCATACAGGTGATACAGCGGCAGCAACGTTTCAATCGGATGGTTGCCCGTTGAGAACAGTTTACCGTTATCGGTCGGCAGATAACGTTCGTCAGCGGCGATCACCAGAATTTTGTGCTTGCCGCTATACGGTTTTGGATAGTCCACTCCATCAAGATCAGATACCGGGCTGGTATACTGACTAAGCGAAAATTCTGAAGGGAAGAACGCATTATCTTCAGCAATATCGATCTGCGGATTCTTACTTGTTTGAACAGTCATAGTGTATTCCTTATTGTAACTTAGGTAGGTTAGTCACTATATTCGCGACTGAGCTGGGTGCTATATTTAACCAGGAGCGTAAAATGAGTCAATATACCGAAAGCGGTAGGAGAGTATGTTAAATATGGTTGGGTAAATACACAGCTATTATCGAATAGTGATCTCACCGATTCCACCTTATTTGCAATAAAAACTCAAAGCGTAGCAATATATTGTAGTCCATTTTTCAGAAAAGATGAGATTGCATATCCTCGTTACAGAGGGGGAGTGCAAAATTCGTAAATGAGATTTTTAGCAAAAAAATAATGATGAAACTGCCCTGTAAGGCCGTGAATCGCGAAAAAATGATGATCCAGATTAAGGTTTAACTGATGGCAGATATGATTAATTACATGGCATCAGATGTGCTAATTACAGGAGCTGCCTGGAGTTGCTCTGCCAGGAGTGGCCAAGGCGCAGCTGATTTAATGTGCCCAATGATGCTGTATTTATGGCGTAAGTATAAAATTTAACAGATAAATTAATTATAACGTAAATTCTTTTTATATTCAGATGTTTTCAGGGATTTTCTATGTACCGAAATATTGTTATTCCGGTGAATGTCTTTTCCCGGGATGATAGAGAGCAAGCATTTTATCATGCACAATTTTTCGCCAACGTTTCATCAGGGCATGTTCATTTGCTTGGCTTTATACCGGAGTATGTAAGGATACTGGAGCGGGGATATGTTTCTGACATGCATCGTTTGGAATATGTGCTACGTGATCAGGCTTTGCGCCGTTTAGCTACACTGGCAGAACAGTTGGTTTTGCCTGAAGGGTTTATCCATACCTATGTTTATCTTGGGACTCTTCCGGAAGGGGTGAAGGAACTGGCTGAACAGCAACTGGAAGATGTTATTGTGCTGGGAGCTACTCAGGAATTGGGTTTTGTCGATATGCTACGGCAGTTTAGCGTGCCGCTGTTGCTGATTTGATGACGATAAAAAAGCCTGAGTTCGATGAGGGACGAACTCAGGCGGGTATATAGGTTTTTACAGTAACACGCCGAGGCGCGTTGGCTGATTAGAACTGGTAGACTAAGCCTACAGCAACGATATCATCGGTCGCGATGCCGTTTGCTTTGTAGAAGTCATCATCGTTGTCCAGCAGGTTGATTTTGTAATCAACATAGGTGGACATGTTTTTGTTGAAATAGTAGGTTGCACCGACTTCAACGTATTTAACCAGATCTTTGTTGGTGTAACGCGGGTCGCCGTTGCCGTCATGAGCCCAACCGCCTAAATCCTTACCTTTAGATTGCAGGTAAGCGATGGACGGACGCAGACCGAAGTCGAACTGATACTGAGCTACAACTTCAAAGTTCTGTGTTTTGTTAGCGATAGCATCAGCGTCACCATAACCCGTCATATTACGAGTTTCAGCATACATGGCTGCTAAGTAAACGTTATTAGCGTCGTATTTAGCGCCAACGGTCCAGGCTTCAGCTGTTTCACCGCCAGCTGTTATATCATTTCTATCACCGGCACGGGTATTATGAAAATCAGGTTTTGTTTGTTCATCAGTACGGTCAGAATTGGAGTAAGCAGCACCCAGGCTTAAACCGAAGTCAAAGTTATAGGAGGTTGACATACCATAACCATCGCCATTTTCTTTAGACAGTTTACGACCATCGCCGCTACCGGAGCCTTCCTGACCAAAGAAGAAACCCTCCCCGGAGCCTTCATTATTACCCTGATATTGCAGAGCAAAGTTCAGACCATCAACCTGACCGAAGAAGCCATTGTTACGGTAGGTTGCTACACCATTGGTACGGCCGTTCATGAAGTTGTCGGCGCCAGCATAAGTATCGCCACCAAATTCAGGCAGCATATCGGTCCACGCTTCGATATCATACACAACACCGTAGTTACGACCGTAGTCGAAAGTACCGTTCTGACCGAAACCTAAACCAGCGAACGCCAGACGGGTTGCTGAGTTATCACCGTCACCTTCAGTACCATTTGCTTGCAGGTTGTATTCCCACTGACCGTAACCAGTAAACTGGTCAGCGATCTGAGTTTCGCCTTTGAAACCGATACGGGCATATGACATGTCGCCATCAGCGCCCGAGTTGTCAGAAAAATAGTGTAGACCCGCTACTTTTCCGTAGAAATCCAGTTTATTACCATCTTTATTATAGACTTCAGCCGCATTTGCTGCGCCAGCAACTAATAACGCCGGGACCAGCATTGCCAGAACTTTTCTTTTCATTATGTATTCCCTTGTGATTATAATCTTCATGAATATAAAAATAAGTGCCGTTATCCAAAAAAAGCACATTTGGATACTATTCTATGAAGTTCATTTTATTTTAAGAAATACATGTAACAAATGTATTTAAAAGATTTCAAAATGTTTCTAATCTATTTAATATAATTCACGATTATGAGTTAAAACCATAAATATTCACGACATTTATGGTTTTATATCAAATAGTTATTGGTTTTTGATAAGAATGGATTGCGTCAATGATTGTTTCGCTAAAAATCGTGTGTGATCTTGCGCACATTATAAAACGACATAAAAAAAGCCGGCATCATGCCGGCTCAAAAATATAAACAAGACGATAAAAGGCTAATAACGGAGTTATCATGACACAGAAAACAAAAAAGGTATAATTGTATTCCTCGCTGATATATTGAATTAGTGAATTAATAAAACTACGATCAAAGTTAAATAAAATTTTTAATAGCTGTTTTTCCAGTAATTATTGCCATTGAACAAAAATCATCTATTTGTTCAAAAAATGAATGAGACTTGACTGGCTCAACCGATGTGGAAAAATGTGACTTTCATCACACAATAGGATCAGGTCTTAATTTTCCGGGTTATCTCAAAATGGAGCATGGTTCGACAACAATGGAAGAAAGACTCTCTCGCAGCCCTGGCGGCAAACTGGCTTTGTGGGCTTTCTATACATGGTGTGGCTATTTTGTCTGGGTGATGGTGCGTTACATCTGGGTAATGAGTCGGATCCCCGATGCCCCCGTGTCAGGATTTGAAAGTGATTTAGGTTCAACTGCGGGAAAGTGGTTAGGTGCGTTAGTGGGATTTTTATTTATGGCTATGGTCGGGGCATTGTTAGGTGGTATTGCCTGGTACACCCGACCACGGCCTGCGCGAAGCAGACGCTATGAGTAAAAACTGCTAAGGTTGCGCCCCTTTGGCAGCGGAGCGCGTATGAACTTACAACACTGGCAGGCACAATTTGAACGTTGGTTGAAAAACCATCATACACACCAGGACGCGGCTCATGACCTGTGTCATTTTCGTCGCGTCTGGGCGACAGCGCAGAAACTGGCGGCAGATGAAGACGTCGATATGCTGATCATTTTAACCGCCTGTTATTTTCATGATGTCGTGAGTCTGGCGAAAAATCATCCGCAACGGCAGCGTTCCTCTTTACTGGCGGCAGAAGAAACGCGTCGCATTTTAAGTGCGGAATTTGCTGATTTTCCGTCAGAGAAAATAGACGCCATTTGCCATGCCATCGCGGCACACAGTTTCAGTGCGCAAATTACGCCTTTAACGGTGGAAGCCAAAATCGTGCAGGATGCAGACAGGCTGGAAGCATTAGGTGCGATAGGTCTGGCGCGCGTGTTTGCTGTTTCAGGTTCATTGGGGATGGCGCTATTTGACGGTGAAGATCCGTTCGCGCAACGTCGCCCACTCGATGATAAACGCTACGCGCTGGATCATTTCCAGACGAAGTTGCTGAAACTACCGCAAACTATGCAAACGGCAAAAGGTAAACTGCTGGCACAACATAACGCCCGTTTTCTGGTGGAGTTTATGGCTAAGCTCAGTGCCGAACTGGCGGGCGAGAATGAAGGTGTGGATCATACGGTGATTGATGCGTTTTCGCCGGTTGACTGACCGCGTAGCCCTAAACAGAAGTAATTATGTTACCCTGTCGGCCATCTCAGATGGCCGGTTAAATCTATGCAGGAAAATATATCAGTAACCGATTCATACAGCACCGGGAATGCCGCACAGGCAATGCTGGAGAAACTGCTGCAAATTTATGATGTAAAAACGCTGGTAGCGCAACTTAATGGCGTGGGAGAAAACCACTGGAGTCCGGCGATTTTAAAACGTGCGCTGGCTAACGACTCGGTGTGGCACCGCTTAAGCGAAAAAGAGTTCGCCCATTTGCAAACGTTGTTACCCAAACCGCCAGCACATCATCCGCATTATACGTTTCGCTTTATCGATCTCTTTGCCGGTATTGGAGGCATCCGTCGCGGTTTTGAATCGATTGGCGGTCAGTGTGTATTTACCAGCGAGTGGAATAAACATGCGGTGCGCACCTACAAAGCTAACCATTATTGCGACCCGGCGACGCATCACTTTAATGAAGATATCCGCGACATCACTCTGAGCCATAAAGAGGGTGTGAGCGATGAAGTGGCGGCAGAACATATTCGTCAGCACATTCCTGAACATGATGTTTTATTGGCCGGTTTTCCTTGCCAGCCGTTTTCACTGGCTGGCGTATCGAAAAAGAACTCACTTGGTCGTGCGCACGGTTTCGCTTGCGATACCCAGGGCACGCTGTTCTTTGATGTAGTGCGTATCATCAATGCCCGTCGTCCGGCGATTTTTGTGCTCGAAAACGTCAAAAACCTGAAAAGCCACGACCAGGGCAAAACATTCCGTATCATCATGCAGACGCTGGATGAACTGGGCTATGACGTGGCCGATGCCGAAGATAATGGCCCGGACGATCCGAAAATCATCGACGGCAAACATTTTCTGCCGCAGCACCGAGAACGCATCGTGCTGGTGGGCTTTCGTCGCGATCTGAATTTGAAAACAGATTTCACCTTGCGGGATATTAGTGACTGCTATCCGGCACAACGTATTACGCTGGCGCAGTTACTGGACCCGGTTGTCGAAGCAAAATATATCCTGACGCCGGTGCTGTGGAAGTACCTCTATCGCTATGCGAAAAAACATCAGGCGCGCGGTAACGGCTTCGGTTACGGAATGGTTTATCCGGACAACCCGCAGAGTGTTACGCGTACGCTTTCTGCTCGTTATTACAAAGATGGTGCGGAAATTTTAATCGATCGCGGCTGGGATATGGCCACAGGTGAGAAAGATTTTGACGATCCGCAGAATCAGCAACATCGTCCACGTCGGTTAACGCCTCGAGAATGCGCACGCTTGATGGGCTTTGAAGCACCCCATGAAGCAAAATTTCGTATTCCGGTTTCTGACACTCAGGCCTATCGCCAGTTCGGCAACTCGGTGGTAGTACCGGTATTTGCTGCAGTGGCAAAATTGCTTGAGCCAAAAATCAAACAGGCGGTGGCGTTGCGTCAGCAAGAGGTACAACATGGCCGACGTTCACGATAAGGCCACGCGCAGCAAAAACATGCGCGCGATTGCCACGCGCGATACGGCAATCGAGAAACGTCTCGCCAACTTATTAACCGGGCAGGGGCTGGCGTTTCGTGTTCAGGATGCCAGCCTGCCCGGACGCCCGGATTTTGTCCTCGATGAGTATCGCTGTGTAATATTTACACATGGCTGTTTCTGGCATCATCATCACTGTTATCTGTTTAAAGTGCCTGCTACACGCACTGAGTTCTGGCTGGAGAAGAT
This sequence comes from Escherichia sp. Marseille-Q3837, assembly GCF_916618735.1. NCBI lineage: Bacteria > Pseudomonadati > Pseudomonadota > Gammaproteobacteria > Enterobacterales > Enterobacteriaceae > Escherichia > Escherichia sp. Marseille-Q3837. The sequence continues at coordinate 2,828,439 of NZ_CAKAKC010000001.1, forward strand.
TGGCAAAAATGTAACGCGTGACAAGCGGGACATTAGCCGCTTACAGGAATCAGGTTGGCGTGTATTGATTGTCTGGGAGTGTGCGTTACGCGGACGGGAGAAATTGACCGATGCGGCGCTTGCCGAGCGTCTGGAAGAGTGGATCTGCGGCGAGGGCGCCAGCGCGCAGATCGACACTCTGGGGATTCATTTACTCGCGTGATCCATCCTGAATGACTGGCGCGACAATCGGTTTTGCCGGGAAGAGATATTTTCCCAACGTGACCAGCACTACTGCGAAGACAATCACGCCCAGCGCCAGCCATTCAATCTTCGACAACGTTTCGCCGCCCAGCCCCGTACCCAGCAAGACCGCGACTACGGGGTTAACGTATGCATAGCTGGTGGCGAGAGCCGGGCTGACATTGCGGATTAAATACATATAAGCATTGATGGCGATGATCGAACCAAACAGCGCCAGATACCCGACCGCAAGGAAGCCCGAAAGAGAAGGGAGCTTCGCCAGTTTTTCACCTGCAATCATCGACGCGATCATTAACACCACTCCAGCCGCCAGCATCTCAATGGCGCCCGCCATCATTCCTACTGGTAGGGTAATGCGCGAGCCATAAACCGAACCAAACGCCCAACTCACAGAACCGATCAAAATCAGAATCGCGCCCCACGGATTGCCGCTTAAATTACCGCCGCTATTGAGCATGATGATTCCGGCAAGCCCAATGGCGATACCCACCCATTCCAGCTTGCGCGTTTTAATGCCAAACAGGCGACTGAAACAGAGAGTAAAGAGAGGTACTGTTGCCACCACCACGGCGGCAATGCCGGAAGGAACATTTTGATGTTCAGCCACCGTTACCATACCGTTACCGACAGCAAGCAGTAATAAACCAATCAACGCGGCATTAAGCAGGGGACGCAGTGGCGGCAATTTGTGCCCACGCAGCAGTAAAAAGGCCATTAATAAAATACCGGCAGCCAGAAACCGCACGCCTGCCATCATTAACGGTGGCCAACTTTCAACCCCAATCCGAATGACAAAATAGGTTGAGCCCCAAATGATATACAACGCAAACAGCGCGCCAAAAAGCGGTAACAACTGGCGGAAACGCATAATCCCTCACGATGGAAATAAAAAGGTTGTTCATAGTAAACGTGAAAATCATTTCGCTGGCGAGAGATATAATTGTGTTTGATTGTTAAAAAAATGTTGACCTGTGAAGCAAGTATCAGCCGGGCCGATTTTGCTTCATACTTAGCGCGTCAACGATAAAAATGAGAGGGAATGCTTTTGGCCGGGAGTAGTTTACTGACATTGCTCGATGATATCGCCACTTTGCTGGACGATATCTCCGTGATGGGCAAGCTGGCGGCGAAGAAAACCGCTGGTGTATTAGGGGATGACTTGTCGCTCAATGCGCAGCAAGTTTCAGGTGTGCGTGCCAATCGGGAGTTGCCCGTGGTCTGGGGCGTGGCGAAGGGATCGCTTATCAACAAAGTGATTCTGGTGCCGCTGGCGCTGATCATCAGTGCTTTTATCCCGTGGGCGATTACGCCACTGTTGATGATTGGTGGCGCATTTCTCTGCTTTGAAGGGGTAGAGAAGGTGCTGCATATGCTGGAGGCGCGTAAGCACAAAGATGATCCGGCGCAAAGTCAGCAGCGTCTGAAGGCACTGGCGGCGCAAGATCCACTGAAGTTTGAAAAGGACAAAATAAAAGGGGCGATTCGAACCGATTTTATTTTGTCTGCGGAAATCGTTGCCATCACGCTGGGGATTGTGGCGGAAGCGCCGTTGCTTAATCAGGTGCTGGTACTTTCAGGGATCGCACTGGTCGTGACCGTGGGTGTTTATGGTCTGGTGGGTATCATCGTTAAGATTGATGATTTGGGTTACTGGCTGGTGGAAAAATCCAGTACGGTTATGCAAGCGACAGGCAAGGGGTTGTTGATTATTGCCCCCTGGCTGATGAAAGCGTTATCGATAGTCGGTACGTTGGCGATGTTCCTGGTCGGCGGCGGTATTGTGATACATGGCATCGCGCCGCTGCATCATGCGATTGAACATTTCGCCGGGCAGCAGAGTGCGCTGGTCGCAATGATATTACCGACTGTTTTAAATCTGATTCTTGGTTTTATCATCGGTGGTATCGTCGTGTTGGGAGTGAAAACGATAGCGAAATTGCGCGGTCAGGCACATTAATATTCTCATTGGCTATTATGCAAAATTCGCCATTCTCGACTAAGGTGAACAAGTTTCACTCGAAAAAAGGAGGCGAGTATGAGCTTTGTGGTTAGTGAGGAAGTGACGGTCAAAGAGGGCGGCCCGAAGATGATTGTTACTGGGTATTCCAGCGGCATGGTTGAGTGTCGGTGGTATGACGGTTACGGTGTCAAACAGGAAGCCTTTCATGAAACTGAGCTTGTTCCGGGGGAGAGGCGTCGTTCGGCGGAAGAAGCCTGAAAGCGTATAATTAACACCAAGCCGGATAAGGCATTCATGCCGCATCCGGCTGTTGTGCCAATGTCTGCATCGAATGCCTGATGCGACGCTGGCTAGTCTTATCATGCCTGGGTTATAAAAATAATCGATGTCTGGCGGTAGAATCAAAAGTAGGCCGGATAAGGCGTTCACGCCGCATCCGGCTGTTGTGCCAATGTCTGCATTGAATGCCTGATGCGTCTTATCATGGCAACATTATAAAATTATTGCTGTTTGGCGGTACGTTATCGCCAGGTTATGCCAGAATCATAAGAAAGCAGGTTGGGAGTCGTCAGGGTGCAGCACGAGACAGAAATGGAAAACCAGAGCTGGCTGAAAAAACTCGCGCGCCGCCTGGGGCCTGGTCATGTCGTTAATCTCTGCTTTATTGTGGTGTTGATCTTCTCAACGTTACTTACATGGCGTGAAGTGGTGGTTCTGGAAGATGCCTATATTTCAAGCCAGCGTAACCATCTGGAAAATGTTGCCAACGCGCTTGATAAACAACTGCAATATAACGTTGATAAATTATTGTTTTTACGTAACGGGATGCGTGAAGCCCTCGTTGCGCCGCTCGATTTCACTTCTCTGCGCAATGCCGTTACCGAGTTCGAACAACGTCGCGATGAACATGCCTGGCAGATAGAACTCAACAGACGGCGCACCTTGCCAGTAAACGGTGTCTCGGATGCGTTAGTCAGTGAGGGGAGTCTGCTTTCCCGCGAAAATGAATCCCTGGATAATGAAATTACCGCCGCGCTGGAAGTTGGTTACTTACTGCGCCTGGCGCACAACTCCTCATCAATGGTTGAACAGGCGATGTATGTCTCGCGCGCCGGATTTTACGTTTCGACGCAGCCGACACTATTTATGCGTAATGTGCCTGGGCGTTACTACGAATTTGTCACCCAACCCTGGTTTATCGGTCATTCACAACGAGAAAACCGTCAACGTGCGGTGCGTTGGTTTACCTCCCAGCATGAGCATAACAATGCTACTGAACCACAGGTCACTGTAAGCGTGCCGGTCGATAATAATAATTACTGGTATGGCGTATTGGGGATGAGTATTCCCGTGCGTTCAATGCAGCAATTTTTACAAAATGCTATCGATAAAAATCTCGATGGCGAATATCAACTCTATGACAGCAAACTGAAATTATTGACCTCATCTAACCCGGATCATCCTGGCGAAGATCTCTTTGATCCTCGTGAACTGGCATCACTTGCGCAGGACATTGAACACGATACGCGCGGTGGGATTCGGATGAACAGCCGCTATGTTAGCTGGGAACGGCTGGATCATTTCGATGGCGTATTAGTGCGTATCCATACGCTTAGTGAAGGTGTACGTGGTGATTTTGGCAGCATAAGTATTGCATTAACCCTGCTGTGGGCGCTCTTCACCACCATGCTACTTATCTCCTGGTATGTGATTCGCCAGATGGTAAGCAATATGTTTGTCCTGCAAAGTTCGCTGCAATGGCAAGCGTGGCACGACACCTTAACCCGCATGTATAACCGTGGTGCACTGTTCGAAAAAGCGCGTCCGCTTGCTAAATTGTGCCAGACACATAAACATCCTTTTTCTGTCATTCAGGTCGACCTTGACCATTTTAAAGCGATTAATGACCGCTTTGGTCACCAGGCAGGCGATCGTGTGTTGTCACATGCCGCCGGATTAATTAGTCGTTCATTGCGAGCCCAGGATGTTGCCGGACGAGTTGGCGGCGAGGAGTTTTGTGTGATTCTGCCGGGCGCTAACCTGGAGCAGGCAAAAGAAGTTGCCGAACGCATTCGTCTGAAGCTGAATGAAAAAGAGATGTTGATTGCCAAGAGCAAAACTATCCGCATTAGTGCTTCGTTGGGGGTGAGCAGCAGCGAGGAAACCGGCGATTATGATTTTGAACAATTACAGTCGCTTGCCGATCGTCGGCTTTATCTCGCTAAACAGGCAGGGCGTAATCGGGTTTTTGCGAGCGATAACGCTTAACGAGCGGTGAAAAAGTGATCCAGTCCTTCGCGCCAGCCTTCCGGTCCTTCTCGCTGCGTTCGCCAGACCCTGGCAGGCTCCTCATTTTGCAGATGAACACCTTCCCGGTTTAGCCCTTTCACAATGACTGCGTAATCCATCACCTCCAGTAAGGGGGCATCATTTGGACCATCGCCTAAGCCGATCGTCGTCGGACGTTCTCCCCCTGATTGTTGATATATTGCGATGATCCAGTTAGCTGCCTGATCTTTTCCGGCAGAGGCATCCAGTACATGCCAGAAGCGAGCGCCTTGTACAAACTGTAACCCCAGCTCGTTCAGGCGGGCGGTAAATTGCGCCATTCGCTCGTCACTGTCGCGCCAGATGAGCGTGGCTGAGGCTTCATGCAACTGCGTCAGCGCCGCCTGGCTGCGGCTTAATCCCGTCCATTCCGCAATGGTTGTATCATCGACATCATCAAAGGTGGTGAATTTGAAATGTTCTTTCTCGCGCAGCGTATTCAACACCAGACTGATTTCACTATGGGCAATGCCCGAGATGATCCGGGGAAAACCGTCGATATCTTGCCATTGATGATCCAGTTGGATCACCGCGCCGTTTTCGGCAATCATCGGCAACCCTTGTAGCCCCACGTTTTTTTGCAGGTACAGCATTTCCGCTGACGTTTTACTGCTACAGAGAATCACAGGCACACCTGCTTCCCGTAAACGGTTTAACCAGGGAGCGGCAGGCTGCCAGTCATAACTATGACTATCTAACAGGGTGCCATCGAGATCGGTGAAAATCAGCAGTGGTTGTTGAATTGAAAGCATGGTAGCGCATACTCCCTTTACCAGGATGTTTCTCAAAATAGCACGATTTGTATTTGATCATTTTTCGGGAGCGATCCCGCTCGTAGCAGAGCTCGTAAGGGGTGACGGAAGTCACAGTTCCATTCATTAATGACATTAATCATTCGCGCAAAGAATATTTCCTTGTCAGCGAAAAAAATTGCAGATAAGGTGATGAACACATCAGATTTCCTGGTGTAACGAATTTTTTAAGTGCTTCTTGCTTAAGCAAGTTTGATCCCGACCCCCACAAGGGTCGGGATTTTTTTATGTTGCATTTAGCGGTTCACTTCCGAGACGCTAAAGTCATGGATGTCCAGCTCAAAGGCATCCGCTAATTCACGCCATGTATGATATTCACGCCCATCAACGCTGACGTGCTCAGAATCGCTCTGGCTGCGATGAACTTCGCTTTCGCTAATTTCATTGATCGCCGCCAGCAGGGCATCGACATCGACGCTGACCTCTCGTTTTGCGGTATCGCTGTACTCTTTTGCGGTCTTCATCATCTTTCCTCGCAACCGTTACTCATTTGTTGCTGCCGACCGTTAGGTCAGCCTGGCATCTCTTAAGTATAGACCGTCGAGAAAATCAGCACTCGCGTGCGCCCGGCGCTGCCAGAAAAACGAAATTGTTCTACACTGGCACAAAGCCACAGGAGGAAAACGATGAAGGTGAATGATCGGGTAACAGTCAAAACGGATGGCGGTCCGCGTCGTCCTGGCGTGGTACTGGCAGTTGAGGAGTTTAGTGAAGGCACAATGTACCTGGTTTCGCTGGAAGACTACCCGCTCGGCATCTGGTTCTTTAATGAGGCAGGGCATCAGGACGGTATCTTTGTGGAGAAAGCAGAGTAATTTTATTCAGTCTGACTGGTGGGAAACCACCAGTCAGAATGTTTTAGCGCATGTTGACAAAAATACCATTAGTCACATTATCCGTCAGTCGGACGACATGATAGATAACCTGTTTATTATGCGTTTTGATCTTACGTTTAATATTGCCTTTATGCGATGAAACGGTCTTGGCTTTGATATTCATTTGGTCGGAGATTTGAATGGTTCCCTGACCTGCCATCCACATTCGCAACATACTCGATTCGGTTCGACTCAATGATAATGTCGGCATATTTAAAACAGTGGCCATCGTTGTCTCTTTTTTCAGAATATCGCCAAGGATATCATCGAGAGATTCCGGTTTAATCGATTTGGAACTGATCAATAAATTTTTTCTGACCAACAGATATTCATCAAAATGAACGTTGGCAATCGCCATAAAAACGATAAATAACGTATTGGGATGTTGATTAATGATGTGCTTGATGCGTTGACTGTTAGAAGTATCGTGGATAAAACAGTCCTCATTAATAAACACCACTGAAGGGCGCTGTGAATCACAAGCAATGGCAAGGTCATCAACGGTTTCGATGTCGTTGATTTCTCTTTTTTTAACCCCTCTACTCAACAGATACCCGGTTAAACCTAGTCGGGTGTAACTACATAAATCCATAATAATCGTTGACATGGCATACCCTCACTCAATGCGTAACGATAATTCCCCTTACCTGAATATTTCATCATGACTAAACGGAACAACATGGGTCACCTAATGCGCCACTCTCGCGATTTTTCAGGCGGACTTACTATCCCGTAAAGTGTTGTATAATTTGCCTGGAATTGTCTTAAAGTAAAGTAAATGTTGCGATATGTGAGTGAGCTTAAAACAAATATTTCGCCACAGGAGTATCCTGGAAGATGTTGTCTGATTTTATTTTTCAGATAATCCTTAGGATAACACGATAAACATTATGGAATCATATTGCTGGAAATTCGCTAATAATGTCCGCCAGTAAATTAAAAATTTCACTAAATAAATGTTCGCAAAATGGAGCAATTAACGGCATTAATGCTGCCATTAATGAAATGCCGACCGTCAGCGTTAATGGAAAACCGATAACGAAAATTGATAATTGCGGAGCCATACGATTAAGCAATCCCAGCGCCAGATTCAGCGTCAGCAGCAGGGTAATAAGCGGTAATGCCAGCATAAATCCGTTGAGAAAAATCAAACTTCCCGCTTTGGTGAGTGCCAGAAAAGCATTGCTGTTAAGCGGTTCGCCACCAATCGGCAGGGTGTGAAAGGTATCGACCAGCAGCGAAATCAACCATAAATGACCGTTAAATGTCAGGAACAGCAGTAACGCCAGCATATCCATGATGCGCGCTAAGACGGGCATATTGAGATGGCTACCAGGATCCACAAACGTCGCAAATGACAGCCCCATTTGCAGACCGATAATTTCGCCTGCGGTTCGTACAGCGGCAAAGGCAAATTGCATGGTAAAGCCAAGCGCAATGCCAATCAGGATCTGCTGCATTGCCAGCCACAGGGCATTAAACGAAAAAATGGAAACATCGTTGGCAGGTAATGCCGGAGCTATGGCGAACGTGATCATCATTGCGAGACCCAGTTTCACCCGTTTCGGCACGCTGCGTTCGCTCAAAATGGGCGCGGTAGAAATGAGCGCCAGCACGCGCAGTAATGGCCAGAAATACAGGCTTAACCAGGAAAGCCATTGATCGCTTGTCACCTGCAACATAGTACGGGTTACCCGATGATATACGGCAGGTTAGTGAACAAGGTGCGGACGTAATCCAGCAACAGGTTGAGCATCCACGGTCCGGCAATAATAATGGCGATAAATACGGCGATAATTTTCGGAATAAACGACAGCGTCATTTCGTTAATCTGCGTGGCAGCCTGCAAAATGCTGATGATAAGGCCAGTGACCAGCGCCACCAGCAGCAGCGGGGCAGCCAGCGCCAGCGCGACTTTCATCGCTTCTGTCCCCATCATCATGACCGATTCGGGTGTCATTTTGCCTCTCTAGCTGTAAAAGCTCTGCGCCAGCGAACCGACAAGCAATTGCCAGCCATCCACCAGCACAAACAGCATCAGTTTAAAGGGCAGAGCAATGGTGGCGGGTGGAACCATCATCATCCCCAACGCCATCAAAACGCTGGCAATCACCAGATCGATAATCAAAAAAGGAATGAAAATCGTGAAGCCTATCTGGAATGCGGTTTTTAACTCGCTGGTCACGTAGGCCGGGAGCAAAATGCGCATCGGCACAGCCTCCGGTCCCTGCAACGGGCCAGTATTCGCCAGTCTGGCAAACAACCCTAAATCCGCCTCGCGGGTCTGACGCAGCATAAATTCACGCAGCGGCGGCGCCCCTTTTTCCAGCGCCTCCTGCATGGAGATTTTCTCTTCGCTGAATGGCTGGTATGCATCGACATAAATTTTGTCGATCACCGGAGACATAATAAAAAAGGTCAAAAACAGCGCCAGCCCCAGCAATACCTGGTTGGGCGGCGCGGAGGGCGTTCCCAGCGCGTTACGTAATAAACCAAAAACAATGATGATGCGGGTGAAGCTGGTCATCATCAGTAAAATCGCCGGAATAAACGTCAATGAGGTGATGAACACCAGCGTCTGCACCGGGAGCGACCAGCTTTGTCCACCGCCAGGTAGCGGCTGGCTGGTGATACCAGGCAGTTGCGCGAACGCGAGGGGCGTAACCAGCCAGAGAAGAACCGGCGCGACAGACAACAAACGACGCATCAGGATCTCCCGCTACGCTTGAGCAAGTTTTTCATGACCGACTGAAAATCGGCCTGTGGTATCTCTTCTGTGGGTGCTGAAGGGGGAAGTTTATGCAGCAAATTGATTTGCCCTGCGGTAACGCCGAGCACCAGCCGCGCATCGTCCACATCGACCACCACGACCCGTTCACGCGCGCCCAGCGAGGCGCTGGCGCTAATTTTCAGACCGTTAACGCCAGTGCGTTTAGGGGCAAATCCCAGCCGTTTTACCAGCCAGGCAGCAGCGAGGATCAGGACAATAATGGCAATCAGTGCGCCACTCACCTGAAGGAGCGGCGCGGTGGAAACTGGCGCAGAAGATTGCACAGTGGCGTGGTTATTCATCACTAACGGCTCAGGCGGCGCATTCGCTCAGACGGGGTAATGATATCGGTGATCCGCACGCCGTATTTATCGGCAACGACCACCACTTCGCCCTGGGCGATTAAATAGCCGTTGATCAGAATATCCAGCGGTTCGCCCGCCAGACCGTCCAGCGCCACGACTGACCCTTGCGTCAGACGTAACAGCTCTTTGATGGTCATACGTGTGCGACCCAGCTCGACGGTCAGCTTAACCGGAATATCCATAATCAGGTCGATATCCTGCAATGTTCCACTGACGTCGCCGCCGCCAAGCTGCTGGAACACGGCTTCAGTCGCGCTTTTGCCGCTTGTTGATTTTTGTTCGCTCAACGCTTCAGCCCACAGATCGTCCATTGCGCCGTTGTTGTCATCGGCCGGATTATTCAAGTCACTCATTTGGGCTGTTCCTCGTTCAGAGAATTCAAAATCGGGTTAATCAAATGTTCTATCCGTAACGCATATTGACCGTTGATGGTGCCGTACTGGCTGGTCAGTACCGGAACGCCGTCAACATGGGCGATGATGCGATCGGGTTTTTCTATCGGCAGGACATCGCCGGGTTTCAGTTTCAAAATCTGCGACAGGCGCAGCGATATATCGGCAAAGTTGGCGACCAGTTCCAGCTGTGAGTGCTGCACCTGACGCACCAGGTTATCGCGCCAGTTCTGATCTTCATTACGCGAGTTTTCCAGCGGCGGGTTAACCAACAATTCCCGTAGCGGCTCGATCATGCTGAATGGCAGGCAGATATTAAATTCGCCGGTCAGGTTGCCAATTTCGACATGAAAAGGCGTGTTAACCACAATGTCGTTCGGCGAGGTGGTGATATTGGTAAATTTCACCTGCATTTCGGAACGCACGTACTCTACTTCCAGCGGATTAATCGCCTTCCAGGCGTCGCTATAGCCTTCAAGTGCCAGCTTCAACATGCGGTTGATGACGCGCTGTTCGGTATGCGTAAACTCGCGACCTTCTACTTTGGTCGGGAAGCGACCATCACCGCCAAACAGGTTATCCACGGCGATAAACACCAGACTTGGCGAGAACACCACCAGCCCGGTGCCGCGCAGCGGTTTCAGATGGATAAGGTTCAGGTTGGTCGGCACCGGCAGGTTGCGGGCAAATTCATGATACGGCTGAATGCGGATCGCCCCGACGGTAATGTCCGGGCTACGGCGCAGCAGGTTAAACAGCCCCATGCGGAAATGACGGGCAAAACGCTCATTAATGATTTCCAGCGCCTGCAAACGTTCGCGCACAACCCGTCGTTGGGTATTGGGATCGTACGGACGAATATCACTTTCGCCGCCAGCACTGGTTGTCGGTTCGTCTTTGACCTCGCTGTCGCCATTCAACAGCGCATCAATTTCAGCTTGAGAAAGAATACTATCGCCCATGTCGTTATCGCAGAATAAAAGCGGTATACAGCACGTCGGTGACATCCTGTTTCGGTTGCCCGGCAACGAGCGGGGTGGAGAGTGTGGCTTTAATTGCGGCAATCAGCTTTTGCTTGCCTTCTTCAGTTGCCAGCACGGCGGCATCCTGGCGCGAAAACAGTAACAGCAAGCGACTGCGGACTTCCGGCAAATACTCGCTCAGGCGCGAACGGGTGGCTTCATCTTTCAGTCGCAGTGTTATGCCGATATAAAGCACGCGATCCGCTTCGCCCAGATTGACCGTAAAAGTGTCCAGTGCATAGAAGACAGGTGAGAGTACGACGTGTTGCTGTGCTTTGTCGTCAGTAGCAGCCTGACGCGAATGCCAGTAGCTGTAACCCGCGCTGGCGCAGGCCGCGAGAGTAATAAATACCAGGATCGGGAGCCAAAGCGATCGCTTGCTTTTCTTGCTTATCGCGTAATCAGTCATGTGTTGCGGTCTTCCTGTGTCGCTACTGCTTATCGGCTAATTATCCTGTGTCTTAAGCGCGGCAAAGCGTGGAAAAGACGTGGATTACGGTGCCACCTCTGACGTTAGGCGAAAATATCAACGCCGCTATTGCCTGTTGCACGCCCTTGTAAAGAGGCGGGAACCGGCAGTGCATCGTCATCTTCGACAGCCAGGTGTTCATGGCTTGTTGTGCGCGGACTTTGCTGTTGCTGGGACGCGGCCTGCTGCTGACCGTTAAAACTCTCGCCGCTGATATTGCTCTGTCCTAACTGAATACCGCTTTCTGCCAGTTGTGTGCGCAGTGCTGGCAGAGCCGCCTCCAGTGCCGCGCGAACGTGCTGATGCGGCGAAACCATCTGGATTTGCGCCTGGTTGTCATCCACCTTAAGGGAGATTTGCACCTCGCCTAAATCCTGCGGATGCAAACGCAGCTCGGCACTTTGTTGTCCCTGACGGGTAAACAGCGAAATATGCTGGCTTAATGATTGTTGCCATTCGTGAGAACCCAGCGGTGCACTCAAAACAGGCGCTGCGACGGTGGGCAGTGGCTGCGTCTGGTGCGAAGTGATTAGCGGACTGGCGGCAGCGGTCACCGGCGATGGCGTGCTGATGACTTCCGCTTTACTCTGGGCTTCAGCAATCAGCGGTGTTAATGGCTGAGTTGGAGCGCCAGGGGCGTCGTCAGTCTGTGCTGTGGTGAGTTGCGCAGAAGTCAGTTTTGTGAAGAGCGTTGGCTTCTCTGTCGGTAACACGGTTGACGGCGTATTAGTCACTTTGGGTGTATTGTCAAAACCCGGTAACATCGCGAAAAGGGCGCTCAGGCTTGCGGTGACGTCTTCATTAAGATCATCCGCTTTTTCGTCTTTTACTGCGTTTTTGTCTGACACCGCTGCCAGCGTCATCGCCTGAGCGGCGGTTAACGGTGTTGATGTGGCGTGTTCGTCATTAACGACTGGCGGTGTATCATCCACAGGGAGCAGTAAATCCGCTTGTTGCGCATCAGAAAGAATATCACTCACCAGCGGTTCGCCTTTTGTGGCAGGTTTATTTGTTGCCACCAGCAATTGGATCGCAGCTTTGTCGGTTGTTGTATCGTCTGCTAATGCCCCGCTCAACAATGCGAGAAAATCTTGAGCGACATCACTGGCTTTGCCGCCGGGCAATGCGGAGGTGTCAACGTCAGCGGTAATCAAGGGCGCTAAGCGAATCATTCTGGTTTCCTCATGGCGGCGCGCTGGGCGAACTCATCCATCTTTTTCTGATCGAGGCGGTTTTCTGCCAGTAGCGCCGCCGTGGATTGCCGTTCCTGTAGTGTCTGCCAGGCCTGCAAACGTTGTTTTTTCTCCCGCCAGTTATTCAGGGCAACATCAACTTTTTGTGTCCACTGCGTGAGTTGCTGGTGATGCTGGGTAATGGCTTTTTCCAGCGTCTGAATAAACTGCTGATAGTTGATCCAGCGGTTGCTGGTCATCCCGGCACTCATATCGCTATTCAGGTTGTTTCGATATTCATTCTGATAATCGATCAGCATTTTGAGTTGTTCTTCTGCCTGCTGACATCCGCGACGCATTTCACCCAACAGACGTGCGGCGTTATCCACCTCTTTTTCTGCCAGATCTTTCAGGGTCGCCAGTGCGCCATGTTCTGCCATCTGCTGTTATCTCCTGCGTAGTCACACTGTCGGAAAAATACGTTCCAGCCCCTGAAGAGAGTCTTCCCAGTCCGCGCGTTCAAAAATACCTTGTTGCAAATAGCCCTCCAGCTGCGGCCACAGGGCGATGGCTTTATCGAGCATTGGATCGCTGCCTTTGGCGTAAGCGCCGACACTGACCAGATCGCGATTACGCTGAAAGCTCGACAACAACTGTTTGAATGTGCGCACTCGCGCATAATGTTGCTCGCTGATTAACGCCGTCATTGCACGGCTGATCGACGCTTCAATATCGATAGCTGGATAGTGCCCGGCTTCCGCCAGTCGGCGAGACAGCACAATGTGACCGTCGAGGATTGCCCGCGCGGAGTCAGCAATCGGATCCTGCTGGTCATCGCCTTCGGTGAGCACGGTATAAAACGCGGTAATCGAGCCGCCGCCGCTGATGCCGTTTCCGGCACGCTCGACCAGTGCCGGTAATTTGGCGAATACCGACGGCGGATAACCTTTGGTGGCTGGCGGTTCGCCAATCGCCAGCGCAATCTCACGCTGAGCCATCGCGTAGCGGGTGAGGGAGTCCATAATCAGCAACACATGCTGACCACGATCGCGAAAATCCTCGGCAATGCGCGTGGCATAGGCGGCACCCTGCATTCGCAGAAGTGGGGAAACATCTGCCGGTGCGGCAATCACCACTGAGCGTGCACGTCCTTCAGCACCGAGGATATTCTCAATAAAATCTTTTACTTCGCGCCCACGCTCGCCAATCAAACCCACGACAATCACATCAGCGCGGGTGTAACGTGCCATCATTCCCAGCAGCACACTTTTACCGACGCCGGAACCGGCAAACAGCCCCATACGCTGCCCGCGCCCGACGGTAAGCAGGGCATTGATAGGACGCACGCCCGTGTCCAGCACATGTTCAATCGGTGTGCGTTGTAACGGGTTAAACGGCGGGGTAATCAGCGCACCGGTTTCAGTCGTATCGGGGGAGGGGAGGCCATCGAGCGGTTTACCGCTGCCGTCCAGAACGCGACCTAATAACGCCGAACCGAGCGGCAACTGTTTGCCGCTTTGCAGGCCATCGCCGGAGATATTTTTGGCATAAACGCGTGCGCCAGGTAGTACGCCTTCCACTTCCTCCAGTGGCATTAAAAACAGTCGTTGACCATTAAAGCCAACCACTTCGCTTTCTACTTCGTGAGTTTCAGTGCCGTTCTGGCGTTCAATCACACAGGTTGCGCCGAGCGGCAATTGCAATCCGGTAGCTTCCAGCACCAGCCCGGTGGCGCGGGTTAATCGCCCGTAGCGACGCACCGCAGGCAACTGCGCCATTTTGGCTTCAAAGTTGTCCAGTGTGGTTAGCCAGCGTGTCAGGCGCGTGGTCATTACACTACTCCCGGCGCTGCCAGACGGCAGAGTTCTTGCCAGCGAGTGGCGACACTGGCGTCGAGATCGCCTTCATCGGCGGAGACTTTGCAGCCGCCGGGATGGAGTGTCGGATCGCCCCGCAAGCGCCAGCCATGCAAACCTAAGGTTGCGCCGAGCATTTCATCGATGCGTTGCAGATCGTCCGGGTGTACGCGCAGCTGCGGTTTGCCGCTGAATAACGGTTCTTGCTGTAACAACTGCTGGATCTGCTTAATCAACGCCGCATTGTCCACCGTTGGCGTCTGACCGATCACCTGACGCGCCGCCTCCAGCGCCATCTGCATCAGGCGCGAAGCAATCACACTATCAAGCGCATCAAGCGTGGTTTGAAATTCGCTGACCAGTTGCTGCATCCGGGCATGAATCGGCGCTTGCTGGGATTTTGCTTGCGCCAGTCCTTGTTCCAGCCCCTGAGCGATCCCTTCCTGATAGCCTTGTTCGTGGCCTTGCTGGCGACCTTCGGTAATTCCCGCCTGATAACCTTGCTCATGGGCCTGCATTTGCAGTTGCGCCAGTTGTTGCTCAAGGTTGGGGTCGGCCTCTTCAGGAATGCTCTCTTCTGGCTCGACCATGGGTACAAACACCGCCTGCGGCGGCGCAAGATCGTCCGGTGTCCAGGTTTTCCACGGCAGATTATCAGACATAGGTATCCTCGCCGCTGCCAATCACCATCTCGCCGGTTTCGGCAAGACGGCGCACAATCAGCAGAATCGCTTTCTGTTCGTTCTCGACCTGCGACAGACGCACCGGACCACGATTGGCGAGATCGTCGCGCAGTATATCGGCGGCACGCTGCGACATATTGCGCAGGAATTTCTCGCGCAGTGGCTGCTCGGCACCTTTCAGGGCGATCAGCAGCGATTCTGAATCCACTTCCTGCAACAGGCGCTGGATGCTGCGATCATCGACATCCACCAGATTTTCGAACAGGAACATCTCGTCGATGATCTTCTGCGCCAGCTCACCGTCAAATTCACGCACGGCGGTAATAACCGCTTCTTCCTGCTGGGTTTTCATCAGGTTGATAATCTCGGCTGCCGTTCTCACGCCGCCCATTTTGCTGCGTTTGAGATTCTGACCGTCGAGAAGGCCATTGAGTACTTCGGTCAGTTCCGCCAGCGCGGCAGGCTGTACGCCGCCAAAGGTCGCAATACGCAACATCACGTCGTGGCGCAGACGTTCATCGAACAACGCCAGAATATCAGCGGCCTGGGCGCGCTTCAGATGCACCAGAATGGTGGCGATAATCTGCGGATGCTCATCGCGGATCAGATCGGCGGCGCTCTGCGGTTCCATAAAGTTGAGTGTCTCAATACCACTGGCGGTATCGCGAGTTTCGAGGATATCTTCCAGCAGGCTGGCGGCACGCTCTTCACCAAGGGCTTTGACCAGCACCGAACGTAGGTAATCGTTGGCGTTGATATTCAGTGCCGCGAACTGTTCAGCTTCTTGCTCAAACTCTGCCAGCACATCCGTTAACTGCTTATTGGAGATCTGCGTGACGTTTGCCATCGCCGCACTCAGGGTTTGCACTTCGCGCTGGGAGAGATGTTTGAAAACCTCTGCCGCCCGGTCTTCGCCAATGGTCATTAGCAGGATGACGCTCTTTTCGGTGCCTGTCAGGTTACTCATGATCGTTGTTTATCCACTGGCGAATGACCAGCGCCACCACGCGCGGATCGTTATCAGACATGTCACGGATACGCTGGCTCATTACTTCAGCTCCCAGACGTTGGTTAGTGCGGCGTTGCTGTAGTTGTTCGTCTTTGCTCAGGCGGACTTCTACCGCATCTTCCTCTTCCGCGCGGCTCTGTGCCTGTTGCTGTACAGCTTTCATCGTCTCGGTGCGACGTGTTAGCTGTGGGCGTACCGCTTTACGCCACAGCAGCCACGCCACCAGCAGCACCAGCAACCAGCGCCCGGCAGCCAGCAACTGATCGATAAATGCCTGCTGTTGCCAGAATGGTAGTTCTCCACCGCTTTCGTCACTGCTATTGAATGGCGAGTTGACGACATTGAGCGAGTCGCCGCGTTTTTCCGAAAAGCCCATCGCTTCGCGGGTCAGATCTTCAATCTGCTTCATCTGTTCGGTGCTGAGAGGCAACGGTTTTCCATCTGGCAACGTTTTGTAATTCACCACTACCGCAACGGATAAGCGTTGCACATCGCCCACGTTCATCTTGGTATGACGAATGGTGCGATCGACTTCGTAGTTACTGGTTTCATTACGCTGCGTGCTACGCGGTCCACTATTGCTGGTGGTGCTCGCCTGCTGCTGGCGATTATTTTGATTTGCCGGAGGCGTACTGATTGGTGCGTTATTCGCAGGCGCTGGCTGATTCGACAACGCACCCGGTACGCCGCCCGGATAACCGGAACCGCTTTGCTCGCTCTCATTAAGCTGGCGTGAGCGGAGCGCCGCCTGTGATTCGTTGCCGTTAGGGCGATACTGTTCTTCTGTTTGCTCTTTACTGGCGAAGTCCAGTTGTGCCGTTACCTGGGCGTGAATATTGCCGTTGCCGACAATAGGCGACAGGATCGCTTCAATACGCCGCTGAATGCGTCCTTCGACATCGCTGGCATATTTCAACTGGACGTCATTAAGGTCACGCCCGCTGGTGTTGGATTGGGTTAACAGATGTCCGCCCTGATCCACCAGCGTGACATTTCCTGGTGGTAGACCGGCAACCGCGCTGGAAACCAGATGTACAATGGCGCTAATTTGCCCTTCATCCAGCGCGCGGCCTGGCAACAAATTTACCGTCACTGATGCCGAAGGAGATTTTTGTTCACGAACAAATAAAGAGGGTTTTGGCATCGCCAGATGCACGCGCGCCCCTTTTACCGGGCCAATAGTTTCGATGGTACGGGAAAGCTCGCCTTCCAGCGCCCGCTGATAATTCACCTGTTCACTGAACTGGCTGATGCCAAATTTTTCCTGATCGAGCAGTTCAAATCCAACTGCACCGCCTTTAGGTAAGCCTTGCTGCGCCAGACGCAGACGCAGCTCGTGAACTTTATCGGCCGGAACTTCAATCGCGCCGCTGGCTTCGCTGAAGCGGTAAGGAATATTCATTTGCGTCAGTTGGCTGACGATTGCGCCACCATCCTGATCGGAAAGATTGCTGAATAACGTGCGGTAATCAGGGGCTTTTGCCCACAGAATTAACGCGACTATCACTGCCACCGCAGCGGAACCAGCAACAATCAGGGGAATTCTCGGATTCGCGCGCAGGCGATTGAGCCACTCAAGAGATTTTGTCTGGGCTGCGGTCGTATTCATCGCGCACCTCGCGGCAGATGATAGACGGCGGTATTGGCAAAGTGGAACAAGACGCACTCCCGGGTCAGCACACTCGAAAAATTAACGGCCTCATTATTTGTGGTTTTATTTTTTTCTATGCCCCAATTAACCCGTTTTTTTATCGTTATTTAACGCCTTTATCTTATTGACTTGCTGATAGGCTCTGCTACCAGAAACTATTTGGGAGATGAGTATGTCAGCCATACAAGGGATCGAAGGGGTTATCAGCCAGTTACAGGCCACGGCAATGAGTGCGCGTGTCCAGCAGCCACTGTCGCAACCCACAATCAGTTTTGCCGGACAGCTTCATGCCGCGCTCGATCGCATAAGCGATACGCAAACCGCCGCGCGCACGCAGGCAGAAAAATTCACCCTCGGCGAACCCGGCGTGGCGCTAAACGATGTGATGGCCGATATGCAAAAAGCGTCGGTTTCGATGCAAATGGGGATTCAGGTGCGTAATAAGCTGGTGGCAGCGTACCAGGAAGTGATGTCCATGCAGGTGTAGATTTTAACTTGTTGACTGTGCTTGTTTAATGACATCCGATCCCACAGCGTGGGGCATGGATGGGGCAAACGCACCCAATTTCTGATACCTGCTCCTGATGGTTTTCTGCCATCCTCAACGATTTGCACTGGATACAATCCAGACTTTCTTCTCCCGTGCAGCCGATCTTTTGTATTCCGTGTTTGAATGTGTGAAGGCAAAGTTCGTAAGTTAGCGATGGATTAGATAGTGAAAAGAAACGCGGCTGTCGGATTGGAGCCGCGGGACAAGGCCAAAAATTTTCCAAGAGTTGTTGAATTTCCCAGCTTTTTTGGAAGCGCATGTATCTTACTAATAACTAAAAAAGGTTTAAACCATAAAATTAATCGTATTTTCAGGTAACACTTACCGATATACCCCCACGCTATTCAGACGGTTAAAGCAGCAAGTATTTAACGCGTAAACAGGGCGCGGATTTGTCGCTCGCGCCAGCAGGTGTGATATGGGGGGAAACCGTGTCACAGCCAGCTCCTGTCTGTTACTGACAGTCATTTTCAAGTACAGGAAAGTAATGACGGGGATAGCCCCGTCGTTCTCTGTTTACTTAATCTGTATGTTGACGCTGTATTTTTTAGCCTTGTTTTTACGAGCGTCATTGCGGGTTTGAAGCACCCTTAGCTCATATTTACCGGAAGCGGGAAGGATGTACTGACCGTTGTCATCAAGCTCGGGAGAGTATCTGGAGAGATCAACCGAATCGCTGATTCCGGGCCCAAAGAGGACAATATCAGCTCCCTCATTGGAGATGCTGACGTGCACCTTCTGGCCTTTTTGGGCATAGAAGTTATATGTGTCGTAATCGTATCCCTTTATCTCTCCTGAGTACTGCGCACTATTATGCCCCTTCCTGAACTCAACATTAACGTCCTTGCCAGCGGCAGAGGCCGTTGAGGTTAGCAGTGCAAAAAGAAAAATGGCTTTACTTACCCCATTGATTTTCATGTGTGTTCTCCTCAGTCATGGAAAAACTACCGTTGTTATAATATAACAATTTTTGACAGATATTTTCCATGAGCCTCCCGCCTGGAAGTTGCTATGGCGTGTGAGTGGTGTCAGGGAAGAGATAATCTGACAGATACCTGGAAAAATAACGGATAACTGTCAGATCTGAGATGAGCTAATACACTTAAATTAAGGGTTTATTGTTTTCAACATCTTCAATATATAAGAGTGTATTATCGATGGAATAGTAACGACGTTTATTATCATTAACGTCAGTAACCCACCGGAAGACACCCGCATTCGCGAGCGTTATACAATATTCCCGAAAAGTAGACTTTCTGGAAATGTGAGTCCGGGCTGCTTTTATTACTTGCTCAGGGTTCTTAGTGGCACTGACTTTTAATAGATTTCTGCTTCCTCTTATTAACAACACCTTGTCATCGTGTGTGACGATCCTAATGTTATCTGTAGCAAGATAGTAAATGTAATGCGCAATATGATGACGTTTTAACTCTGTGTAAAACCAGGAAAAGTTTAGCTCCGTTCTCACTTGCTCAAACATCTTTTGGAAAATAGCAACCTGATCCATCAGAGGGAATAATCTCTTGTTAGTTGTGAGAGTTTGTAGTTTGCATGATTGGTGCTATTCCTTCAATCAGATCCGATGACTTAATGCGGGTGACAAAGACGTACTAAATATAGGGTTATGATGCGTGTGTCTGGTTAGGTTTTGCTATTCGTTCTTCAGTATTGCACTCGCAAAATGTTATGTTATAACATCTAATGAATGTTGAAGCGGGAGGATAAACTGGATGATGGTTGTTAATAAATTGGCTTTTGCGCTGGGGTTACTATTGACTGGCAACTATGCACTTGCTCATGGGCATCATTCGCATGGGGCACCACTGACAGAAATAGAACAAAAAGCAGCAAAGGGTATTTTTGATGATGATAACGTGAAAGACAGGTCACTCACTGACTGGGATGGTATTTGGCAATCGGTATACCCCTTGCTTCAAAGTGGTGACCTTGATCCTGTTTTTGAAATGAAAGCAAAAAAAGAACCGGGTAAATCATTTGCGGATATTAAGTCCTATTATCAGCAGGGATATACGACGGATATTGACACTATCGGTATCGAAAATGGTGTTATGGAGTTCCACAGAGGGGAGGAGGTGACTTCCTGTAAATATAATTATAGTGGATTCAAGATATTGACATATAAATCAGGAAAAAAAGGGGTTCGTTATCTGTTTGAGTGCCGTGATCCTGCCAGTAAAGCACCTAAGTTTGTGCAGTTTAGCGATCATATTATTGCCCCCCGGAAATCCTCTCATTTCCATATATTTATGGGCAATACGTCACAACAGCAATTACTTGAAGAGATGGATAACTGGCCAACTTATTATCCTTATCAGTTACAGACGAAAGAAATTGTGGATGAGATGCTTCATCACTAGTTCATTTCAGGATTGCCATAAATCCTTGAAAATATTTGTCTGATATATCGCGTACTTTTCTCTGCCTCTACAGCAGAGCATTTGTAGCATAGACACTCCCGCTGCCTGAAACAGCGGGAGAAAAGATTACTTTTGAATCAAATAACGAATGGTCGGCCCGTCTTGCTGGATATCCAGTACGGTATAGCCGTGATTACGTGCATCCAGCGGAATATTGTTAATTGACTGCGGGCAATCGCTGACCACTTCGAGGATCTCACCTTTCTTTAACTGCGGCATCGCCTCAAGAGTAGCGACCGCCGGATAAGGGCAGGGTTCGCCCACCATATCTAGACGGTAATCAGGTACGATATTTTTCATGCGATCTCCTTAGCAGTCTGCGGCGCCGCACGGCGGAAGAAGCGTTTCTCCCAGCCGATAACCAACATTAACGCAGCGAACAGCATCAAATATGTCACCAGCAGGCCGCCCATTGGGCCAAAGGTTTTCAGCAGGTTGATTTTGTCCCAGTCGGTTGCCAGCGCCGGGGCGAAATCATCCCAGTAATAAGCCAGAATCGTCGAGCCGATAACGTTGCCCAGGCCAACCCACCAGTAGTGCACCTGGCCTTCCACCGCGCGGTACATCCAGCCAGTTTCACAGCCGCCTGCCAGAACAATACCAAAACCAAACAGTAACCCACCAATGACAGCGTTCGGACCTGCCCACATTATTTTCGGTTCTACGCCTAACTGTACATAACTGAAAATACCGATGGCACTCACCGCCATACCGATAATGATCGCTTTCGCCATATGGGTTCGTCCGGTGATCCACATATCGCGGAACGCCGAGGTAAAGCAGATTTGCGCGCGTTCAATCAGTAAGCCAAAGCCGACGCCAAATAGCATAGCCAACCCCAGCTTCGGTTGATTCATTGCTGTCAGCAGCGCCCAGCCCAGCATACCGAAAAATACCAGCATACCGAGGCGGAAGCGACGCCGTGCCTGATCCGGTTTTTGTGTTAGCGGTGATGCGGCAGAGACTTTCTGCATTTTTACCGGGATGCGGAACATCGGCAGTAGGGTAAAGCGCGCACCAAACCATGAGCCGATGGCGGTGGCGATAGCAAAGAACCAGGCGTGCAACGAGAACTGCGGAATACCGGTGAAGAACGCAGCCAGGTTACAGCCCATCGCCAGACGTGCGCCGAAACCGGCGATAATACCGCCAATAATGGCCTGCATAATGCGGATACGGCTGCGCGGCATACGTAATTTAACGTTGTTGGCCCACAGAGCAGCGGCAAAACAGCCGCCAAACATACCCAGAATCATCATTCCGTCGATGCGGGTTAATGGCGATCCTTCCAGATGGATTATTTTAAAATAACCCCACTCTTCAGCATGGACGCCAAACAGTTGCAGGAGCTGACCGCCCCAGCGGGTAAATTCACCCGTAACTGCCCAAAAGGTGCCGGTGATGCCAAAATAATAAGTGGAGAGAATACCCGCCGCGATGACTGCGGGGATGGGGGCCCAGAATTTAATCAACCAGGCTTGCTTGAATTGCTGCCATGACATGTATGTAGCCTCTGAACTCAGAAGGTTTGTAACAAGAGCTGCGAATCATACACCATGTAAATTTATTTTCGGGTCAATAATTCACAAAAATAATGGTTAGATCAAATTTCACCTTGGGTCTGGAAAGGCTGGCAGCATCAAGGCATTAATGCCACAATCCTCTTTTCTTCTCATGCAGGATGAATGATGAAAAAACTCGCAATTGCAGGCGCACTTATGCTGCTGGCTGGCTGTGCCGAAGTTGAAAATTATAACAATGTTGTGAAAGCACCCGCGCCAGAGTGGCTGGCGGGCTACTGGCAGACCAAAGGGCCACAACGTGCTCTGGTCAGCCCTGAAGCGATAGGTAGCCTGATTGTTACTAAACAGGGGGATACGCTGGATTGTCGTCAGTGGCAGCGGGTGATTGCTTTACCGGGTAAGTTGACGCTGATATCGGATGATCTCACTAACGTTACTGTCAAACGTGAGCTATATGAAATTGAACGTGACGGTAACACTATCGAATATGACGGCATGACAATGGAACGCGTGAATCGACCGACGGCTGAATGTGCTGCCGTGCTGGAAAAAGCGCCGTTGCCGACGCCACTACCGTAATGAAATCCCCCTGGCGCTGGGGGATTTTTATGTCAAAAAAAGTGCCCGATGCGCAAGCTTATCGGGTCTGGAACTGTAGCGCCCCCGCAATAACGATGAGTGTATTTTCAGTGATCGGTTTTAAATCACCTCTTCGATAACCCACACACTGACGCTACCGCCGTTGCAAAAGAAGGTCGCTTCGCCATTTTCATCGGTTACTACGCTCTCTTGTCGATTACCCAGAAAGTCGCGCCAGGTTTTATTGCCGTAATTCTCCCCCAGATTAATGGTTTTTTCGCCATCGTCGCCGTTTGACATGACCACCACGCAGCCAGGATATTCGTCAGTACCGCTGCGACTAAACGCAATACAGTTCGGATGGTCGAAAAATAACGTCTGTACTCCGTGGGCGAAACGCTGGCGGGCGAGAATCAACTCATCAAGCTGTTCGATTATCGGCATATCTATCGGATAAGTTTGTCCGTCACCGCCGACATCTTCGTAATGAGCACCGTACAAATCAGGGTAGAACACGGAAGGGACGCCATTTTCCCGCAGCAAAATCAGGGCATAAGCCAGCGGTTTAAACCACGGTTCAACCGGCGCTTCAAGGGCTTGTAACGGTTGGGTGTCGTGATTGGCGACCAGCGTAACAGCATGGAAAGGATCGGCTTCCACCAGCGTACCGGTGAAAATCTGCGTCATGTCGTAGTCGCGCCCCATGCGTGATGCTTCGTGAAATTTCATCTGTAGCGGCGCATCAAACAGCATGGTTTTGCCTTCAACTTGATCAATATACGTTTGCAGCTTATCAACTTCGCGCGACCAGTATTCCGCCACAATAAATAGCGGCTTTGGCGCGACTTCCTGCACGTGTTCGATCCACTCTTTATAAAACCAGGCCGGAATATGTTTTACTGCGTCGAGACGAAAACCGTCGCATTGCGTTTGCTCCATCACCCAGCGCGCCCAGTATTTGAGCTCTTCCGTAACGGCATGGTTGCGAAAGTCGATATTTTCGCCCATCAGATAGTCAAAATTACCAAGCTCATCATCAACCTGGTCGTTCCAGCCTTCGCCGGTGTAGTCGTTGACGATTTTAAAGATACCGTCTTCGTTTGGGTTTTCGATATGGTCGATACCGCTAAAACATTTGAAATCCCAGATAAACTGCGAGTATTGCCCGCCACGAGCGGGAAAGGTGTAACGCGTCCAGCCTTCGCACTCAATGATTTCATCATCAATTTGCGTGCGATCGTCAGCATTGACGCGCTGTACGCGAATGGCTTCTTTTTCATCTGCGCCCATTTTGTGGTTGACGACCACGTCCAGCAGTACCGCAATGTCATTGCGTTTGAGTGCATCAATGGCGGCCAGCAGTTGTGCTTTATCGCCATATTTGGTGGGGATGCTGCCTTTTTGATCAAACTCGCCTAAATCAAATAAATCGTAGGAGTCGTAGCCGACCGAATACCCGCCCGATGCGCCTTTATAGGCTGGTGGCAGCCAGATCATATTGATACCAATATCATTAAAACCGTCGGCGCGCTCGGCCAGTTCAGGCCAGAGCTTGCCGCCTTCCGGGTAATACCAGTGAAAACATTGCAACAGCGTGGGATTACGCATTCTTCGACTCCACTCAAGGGGAACATTAGAAGCGTAGCCGTAATCGGATTATTCGCGAGCCATCATCTTTTTAAGCGTCAAAAGAGGTTTTCCTGCGGCGCCAGCACGTAGCCCCCCTGATCACCGTAGGCGCTTAACACAGATTTTTGCATTGATGACTGACCGACCAGTTTCGCCAGTTCATCCATCCGAATCTGCAATAACTGTTTTACTTTGTTTTCGTTTTCCAGAACGAGGCGCAGCAGCGGTCTGAGTTGCTCCTGTATCATGGTAGAGGGTTCCGTTTCTTCCGTTAGGTGTGCGATCTTTTGCACCGCATTGACATATTCCATTTCGCTGGCGATGAGTTCATTCCATCGTCCTTCTGTCGCCAGGCGTAACATGAGTTGGCTTTTTTCGACGAGTTGTTGCCAGGCAAAATACAAGTGCGGTGCGTGGTTCATCAGACAGGATCCTGAATCAAAGAAGGGGAGAGTAAAGACTCTTTCCAGGCATCGGCAAGGTTACGCATCAACGTTTCCACTTCTTCGACTGCGGAGACATCGTTGCGTAAATTGGCTTGCAGCAAACGCCTGATCATATAGCTATACAGGGCTATCAAATTCTGGGTTAATTCGTCCTGGCTTTCTTCGTCAAGACCGATCCTCAGCCCGTTATCAATAATGCTGATCGCTTTTGACAAAGAGACGCCTTTTCCTTCCTGATTGTTGTCCTGCATAAACAGGCGCGCTCTTACCAGTGCGCTCAACACGCCGTCAAACAGCATGGTGACCAATTGTTGTTGGCTGGCGCTCATTACGGCGCTTTCGACGCCAATTTGGGCATAGGCCTGGGTGCCTTTTGCGCTGTACATAGTCTCTCCTGAAGATTATTTCGAGCTGCTATTTGAGGTATCGAACTGCTGTGTCAGATAGCTACTGGTGGAGTTCAGCGAGTTCATTAACACATCTAATTGGGTAAACTGGGCTTTATAGCGCGCCATTAAGGTATCGATACGTTCACTGGCTGCGTTGTACTGATCAGTCAAATTGTTCAGCGTTTTGCTGACGCCATCTTTTGCTGCCTGGATTATCCCGGTGGAGGAGAGCCAACTGGTCAGATTGCTGCTAATGCCGGTGGTTACCCCTGTACTTTTACCGTTACCAATAAACATTTCACCGACGCCAGCGGCATCTTTCTTCAGCGCCGTTTGCAGCTTGTCGGTCGCGATTTCCAGCTTGCCGGTACTGGCATCGCTGGTAATGCCAATCTGTGCCAGCGTTTTATAGTTTGAACTGCTGTGGGTATTGGCGAGCAAGGTTTTAAGCTGAGTCTGGATGGTACGCAGTGTGGAGTCGCCGAGTAATGCGCCATTGCTGGAGTCCTGACTTTCTGCGCCGGCATCGACGGCGGTGTATTTGGTTAAGCTGCTGAACGTATCCTGCAATGTGTTATAGGCATCCACCCACGCTTTAACCGCATTTTCAGCTTTTGATGTGTCTTTACTGATGGTCAGTGTCTGATTACCAGTGGTGACGTCATTCAGGTTGAGGGTGATATCTTCCAGTGCGTCGCTGATAGTGTTACTGCTGTTTTCAATCTCAACGTTATTGACCGTCAGTTTGGCGTTTTGCGCGGTGACGCTTTCAATCATGCCATTGCTGCTATCACCTGAAGTTCCGTTGTAACCCATAAAACTTTCCAGGGCGCTGTCGCCGCTGACGCTAAGTTTCATCGCGTTATTGCTGCCCGTATCGTTAGCGGTGATGGACAGACGATACTCGCCGTTACCTACATTGATGATACTGGCGCTGACGCCAGCTTTGGCGTTGTTAATGGCATCGCGAATACCGGAAAGTGACGAGTTAGCCGCGCTGATATCAATCGTGACCGGATCTTTACCGCCGCCTTGCTGGATGGTCAGTACGCTATCGCTGGTGGCGATGGCGGCTTTACTGTCTTTTTGACTGTTTTTGGTGGTCAGCGTCTGTGCCTGCGCCAGTTGGCTGACGCTAATGGTGTATTTCCCGGCAATCGCGCTGCCCGTGGTGGTGGCGCTGAAAGCCGATGAACTACTGGTGGTTGAGGTGGCGGTAAATAAATCGGCTTTATTCAGTGCTGTGTTGGCTGTCTGGAAACTCTCCAGTGCGCTTTTCAGCGTCCCGTAGGCGCTCAGTTTCGCGGTGTAAGAGCTTTGCTGTTTTGATATCGGCGTCAGGGTAGATTTTTCTGCCGCCTCCAGACTGTCGAGGATGCTGCTTAAGTCCAGCCCCGACCCAACCCCAAGCGTTGAAATACTAGCCATATTGATTCCTTAATCATGCGACATGTAGAACGAATACCGGGGTTATCGGCGTAAGCGGGGCAAAGTTTACGATTTATTTTTTGGCTTAATGACACGAACAGCAACGAGGAAGGGGAGTATTTCGACCGCTAGAAAAAAATTCTAAAGGTTGTGAGAGACCAGACGATAACAGGGTTGACGGCGACGAAGCCGAAGGGTGGAAGCCCGATACTTAAACCGTAGAGCTAAAAAACAGGAATAAAAATTATGGCACAAGTCATTAACACCAACAGCCTCTCGCTGATCACTCAGAACAACATCAACAAAAATCAGTCTGCGCTGTCGACTTCTATCGAGCGCCTCTCTTCTGGTCTGCGTATTAACAGCGCGAAAGATGACGCCGCAGGTCAGGCGATTGCTAACCGCTTTACCTCTAACATTAAAGGCCTGACTCAGGCCGCGCGTAACGCCAACGACGGTATTTCTCTGGCGCAGACCGCAGAAGGCGCACTGTCTGAAATCAACAACAACTTGCAACGTGTGCGTGAGTTGACCGTTCAGGCGACGACCGGCACTAACTCTGATTCTGACCTGTCTTCTATTCAGGACGAAATCAAATCCCGTCTGGATGAAATTGACCGCGTTTCCGGTCAGACCCAGTTCAACGGCGTGAACGTGCTGGCAAAAAATGGTTCCATGAAGATTCAGGTTGGCGCGAATGATGGGCAGACCATCTCTATCGATTTGCAGAAAATTGATTCTTCCACGCTGGGATTGAATGGTTTCTCCGTTTCGGGTCAGTCGCTGAATGTTAGCAGTTCTATTACTCAAATTACGGGTGATGCAGGAACGGAACCCGTTGGTGTTGATTTCACGGCTGTTGCGAAAGATCTGACTACTGCGACAGGTAAAACAGTCGATGTTTCTAGCCTGACGTTACACAATACACTGGATGCGAAAGGGGCTGCCACTGCACAGTTCGTCGTTCAATCCGGCAGTGATTTCTACTCCGCGTCGATTAATCATGCAGACGGTAAAGTCACGTTGAATAAAGCCGATGTCGAATACAAAGACACCGATAATGGACTAACGACTGCTGCTACTCAGAAAGATCAACTGATTAAAGTTGCCGCCGACTCTAAAGGCGCGGCTGCGGGATATGTAACATTCCAGGGTAAAAACTACGCTACAACGGTTGCAACGGCGCTTGATGACGACACTGCAGCAACAGCCACAGGGAACAAGGTTGTTGTTGAATTATCTACAGCAACTCCGACTGCACAGTTCTCAGGGGCTTCTTCTGCTGATCCACTGGCACTTTTAGACAAAGCGATTGCTTCTGTTGACAAATTCCGCTCCTCCCTCGGTGCCGTTCAAAACCGTCTGGATTCTGCGGTCACTAACCTGAACAACACCACCACCAATCTGTCTGAAGCGCAGTCCCGTATTCAGGACGCTGACTATGCGACCGAAGTGTCTAACATGTCGAAAGCGCAGATCATCCAGCAGGCGGGTAACTCTGTGCTGTCTAAGGCTAACCAGGTGCCGCAACAAGTTCTGTCTCTGCTGCAGGGTTAATCGTCGTAATATAACGACAGCAAACGCCAAATTGCCTGATGCGCTGCGCTTATCATGCCTAAAAGGTGAATCGCAATTAATAAATTTGCATATTCGCGTAGGTCGGATAAGGCGTTTACGCCGCATCCGGCAAGATGAGGCTGACGTTGTCAGCTATCTTAACCCCGCTCCGGCGGGGTTATTCTGCTCGTTATTTACCGATTACCCTAAATAACCCCTTATTTCACCCATTAATCGTCCGATTAAAAAACCTGCAGAAACGGATAATTATGCCGATTATTTATATAACGCAGGGCTGTTTATCGTGAAATCACTCTATACCGCTGAAGGTGTAATGGATAAACATTCGCTGTGGCAGCGTTATATCCCGCTGGTGCGTCACGAAGCATTGCGCCTGCAGGTTCGACTGCCCGCGAGTGTAGAACTTGACGATCTGCTACAGGCAGGCGGCATTGGATTACTTAATGCTGTTGAACGTTATGATGCCCTGCAAGGAACGGCATTTACAACTTACGCAGTGCAGCGTATCCGTGGTGCTATGCTGGATGAACTTCGCAGCCGTGACTGGGTGCCGCGCAGCGTGCGACGCAATGCACGTGAAGTGGCGCAGGCAATAGGGCAACTGGAGCAGGAGCTTGGCCGCAATGCCACAGAAACTGAAGTGGCAGAACGTTTAGGGATTGAAATCGCCGACTATCGACAAATGTTGCTTGATACGAATAACAGCCAACTTTTCTCCTATGATGAGTGGCGCGAAGAGCACGGTGATAGCATTGAACTGGTTACTGACGATCATCAGCGGGATAACCCATTGCAGCAACTACTGGACGGTAATTTGCGTCAGCGGGTGATGGAAGCCATCGAAATGTTACCGGAGCGCGAACAGTTGGTATTAACGCTCTATTACCAGGAAGAGCTTAATCTCAAAGAGATTGGCGCAGTGCTGGAAGTCGGTGAATCTCGGGTCAGTCAGTTACATAGCCAGGCTATTAAACGGTTACGCACCAAACTGGGTAAGTTATAACTTAGGTAAATGCCGCACATTAATTTTGAATACCAGGAGTTCTTAATAATGGTGCAGCACCAGAAAAGGCGGCCATTAAGCCGCTATCTTAAAGACTTTAAACATAGCCAGACTCATTGCGCATATTGCCGTAAATTACTCGATCGTATTACTCTCGTGCGCGATGGCAAGATAGTGAATAAAATAGCGATATCTCGCCTTGATACGCTGCTTGATGAAAATGGCTGGTTTGAGGAACAAAAATCATGGGCGGCATTATGCCGTTTCTGCGGCGATTTACATTGCAAAACCCAGAGTGATTTTTTTGATATTATCGGCTTTAAACAGTTTCTCTTTGATCATACTGAAATGAGCCCCGGCACTGTGCGTGAATATGTGGTACGTCTACGTCGTTTGGGTAATTATTTAAGCGAACACGATATTTCCTCCGACCTGCTGCAGGATGGTTTTCTTGATGAAAACCTGGCTCCCTGGCTGCCCACCACCAGCACCAATAATTATCGCATCGCATTACGTAAGTACCAGTGCTACCAGATGCAAACCCGTGGTGACCTTACGCAGAAATCCCCCAGCCTGTCAGCTTCTGATATATATTAAATAAGAATAAGATGTAGCAGAGTTGTTTTTGTGTCTTCGAACAATGGCTCTACACTGCAAACCAACATAACAACATTCGGGGTGAATATGAAATTAGTACATCTGGGACGTCAGGCGCTGATGGGGGTTATGGCCGTGGCGCTGGTTGCGGGTATGAGCGTGAAAAGTTTTGCCGACGAAGGTCTGCTCAATAAAGTGAAAGAGCGGGGCACTTTGCTGGTGGGACTGGAAGGGACTTACCCGCCGTTTAGCTTTCAGGGCGATGACGGTAAATTGACCGGTTTTGAGGTGGAATTTGCGCAACAACTGGCAAAACATCTGGGCGTGGAAGCCGCATTAAAACCGACAAAGTGGGACGGTATGCTGGCGTCACTGGATTCTAAGCGCATCGATGTGGTGATTAATCAGGTCACCATCTCTGATGAACGTAAGAAAAAATACGATTTCTCTACCCCGTACACCATTTCCGGTATTCAGGCGCTGGTGAAAAAAGGTAATGAAGGCACCATTAAAACCGCCGACGATTTGAAAGGTAAAAAAGTTGGCGTTGGTCTGGGGACTAACTATGAAGAGTGGCTGCGGCAGAATGTTCAGGGTGTTGATGTGCGTACCTATGATGATGATCCGACCAAATATCAGGATCTGCGCGTAGGTCGTATTGATGCCATCCTGGTTGATCGTCTGGCTGCGCTGGATTTGGTGAAAAAAACCAATGATACGCTGGCAGTAACCGGCGAAGCCTTCTCCCGCCAGGAGTCAGGTGTGGCGCTGCGTAAAGGTAACGAAGACCTGCTGAAAGCGGTTAACGATGCCATTGCAGAAATGCAAAAAGACGGCACTCTACAAGCTCTTTCCGAAAAATGGTTTGGTGCTGATGTGACCAAATAATCGCATAATGACTAGTCCTGATTTAAGTTGACAGTTTTCTGTCTGTAAAACGCCTGATGAACTCCATCGGGCGTTTTGTATTTCCGTGCCAAGTGTGGTCGCTCATGGTTATAAATTGTCACGGATTTTTTTACCATTTCCCAGGTCTACGTCAGGTTTGTAGGACGCGAGAGTAAAACTCATTTTTCAGGATCTCATTTATTCGTTCAGCCAGCGCATTCTGGTAGCAATCATAACCATTGGTCATTGAACAGGTTATCCCGTTTCTCTCATGCACTGACTGATAAAGAGCTGAACAGTATTACTGACCACTACACTACCCGGTTCAGAATGTATACTTCACACCCAGCATGGCAGAGGCGTCACTGTATCCCTTGTCACCGAGCTGTACACCCACATTGCCCCACAGGTTCAGATGGTCATTTATCAGTCCCTCAACACCGGTTTTTACTTCTCCGGTATTGCTGGCACCGTCCTGATGTACCGTCACACCGTTCATACGGGTGCCAAAATCACGGGTGTTGTGCAGCCAGTTCACCTCAACGAACGGACAGAACTCATGGGATTTGCTGTCGTCCATTCTGTTGTGCCCCTTAATCCAGGTTTTCACGCCCAGACGGGTACGGAGGTTACCGTCACCGGTGCTTTCAACATGGGTACCATTGAGTTCGCGGTGCTCATCAGCTTTTACGCCCATCCAGATAACCTGAGCCTGAGGCTGGACATACCATTCGTTCAGACTGCCATGGCTGCCGGTAAACTCACCGGTTTTCCAGACATAACCGGTTTCCAGTGAGGCTGTCAGACCTTTTGATTTCCAGGATTCCCCCGGCAGTCCGTCACCTTTCACATCGTTATCGAACCAGCTGTACTGTGCCCAGCTATCCAGATAAGCCCCGCTATGTGTCTCATCATTAGCATACCAGGTGGCATACAGACCTGTGTTGTATCCTTTCACACTGCCTTTTGAACTGTATCCGGTACGTACAGAATCTGTATTGTTATGGTCATTACCGTAACCAGCCATAACCCCCAGATGCCAGCGGTCAGAGCTGTTCCGGCTCCACTGAGCCAGGTCACCGCCCATCTGCAGGACGTAACGGTTACCCTGTGTTTTCAGTTGGCCTGTACCGTCACGCCAGCGGTTGTGTCCCCCTTCATGGTGCATCCACATGCTGGTTTCTTTCTGCTCACCGGTAATCACATCGGTGTAATGCATCGGCCCCTGGCGTTCATAAAGACGGGATACGAACATGGTGTTTGCTGCAGCAATGTTCGCTGTGTAGGAGCCAGCTTCCGGACGCAGGTCGTTGTCATGACCACCCGGAGCAGGTTCAGGGGCAGAGGGTTGCATTGCTTTCAGAGCGCGCAGCAGGAACGGAGTGTTTTTACCACTGGTCAGATACCAGTTATCACGGTTGCTTCCCTGACCACGTCCCAGCGTGTAGTCATAAGCCCCGGCGGCAATACGCCCGGCCTGAATAAATGCAGCACTGTCAGCATTTCCGTCGACATGAATCAACTCAATACCGTTCAGTGTCTGTGCTCCGGTACCACCTGCATTTATAACAACCACTCGGGTCTGACTGGAAGCATTGCCTTTAATAACCAGTTTGTCTGTTGCGGAGCTGTCATTCCCCAGAGCGGTGTTCATGAGCAGTAAGCCATTATTACCGGTATAGTTACCTCCGATCGTCAGTACATTACCCGGAGCATCGGCTCTCAGGTCAAGAGTACCGCTGTTGGTTACGTTCCCGGCGACACCACCAGAGCCAGAGAGTGTCCCCTGCTGAGCGATGGTGACCTGGCTGTTAGCAAGCATGACAGGTGCATCAGCCTTGCCCAGAATCAGTGTGCCGGCAGTGTTAACCGAGCCTGCTCCCAGTCCGTCAGTAGTAAGCACCTTCACCATTGCCTTTTCTGCGATAGTGGTGGTGGCATTCAGGGCGCGGGTGGAACCAGTAATAGCGAACACGCCACCGCTGATGTTCAGGGAGCCAGAGCCGATGAGGGTGCCTGCAGACAGGCCTCCACCTGTGAGGGTCAGATTACCGCTATTAATGTTCAGTATGGAACCTGCTGCGCTGTTCAGTTTACCTGCGATCTGGCTGTGACCGTTCATATCCAGCATGGTGTCAGCTGCCAGGCGAATCTCGCTGGTCTGTCCCAGAGCACTGTTGCTGTTCATGCGGACATTGCCGCCACGGATGTCTGTTACACCCGTGTAAGTGTTTTGGGAGGACAGAATCAGTGTTCCTTCGCCGGCTTTGGTCAGCGTTTTTCCATCCCAGCCATGAGATAACTGAGCAGCATTGTTATCTGCAAGCCGTACCTTCAGCTCTAACACCGCGCCATTTCTCAGATCAAACGTGCCATATCCATTTCCTGAGGGGTCATTCCACTTCAGGGAAGAACTGACCTCTTTTACTGTCTGCCCGTTACCTCTAAGTGATGTTAAAACATAGTCTTCAGCACCATCACTCAGTAGATTATTATGCTGATAAATATTATTTTCAGAGAGCCCTGTTATGCCGTCGGAGGTCGTCAACAAGCCGTACTCATTTTTCTTCCATATTGTCATGGCAGTATCAACATTAAGCACTGCACCGTTATTGAACTGAATACTGTTGGCAGTTAAATGACTGGAACCTGTGCTCATATTCAGCGATGAATCTCTGTCAAATACCGAACTTCCGCTAAAGGTGACATCAGCTCCCGAAACGGAAACATGTGTACCTGTACCCGCACTAAGATTGCCTTTTATTTCAGAGCTGGCGGAGTCTTTATTTGTAATGGACAGAGAATTACCATCAGCATTATTTACAGCACTATTCAAAACAATATCACCTTGAATGGTAGAACCGGCGTAGAGATTCAACGAGTTAGTTCCACCATTCAAAGATATTGCGGTGTCACAATCTTGCCCTCTGTTACCCGATATACCTCCAGCCCCGGAGAAGTTAGCGTTACCTTCCTCTCCTCCACTACCAGAAAAAATTCCGCCATGATTATTTATCGTAATATTACTCCCGGATATAGCAGTGCCACCATTACCTCCGTTGCCACCATCACCACCGTTACCAGTATTTTCAGAATGCATATTTTCACCGGGCTGGCCACCATCACCACCAGTGCCGCCATTTCCACCAATAATATTTCCATAATTATTTATTTCCATATTATTTCCAGATATGGCAATCCCACCAGTA
Organism: Escherichia sp. Marseille-Q3837; assembly: GCF_916618735.1. Taxonomy (NCBI): domain Bacteria; kingdom Pseudomonadati; phylum Pseudomonadota; class Gammaproteobacteria; order Enterobacterales; family Enterobacteriaceae; genus Escherichia; species Escherichia sp. Marseille-Q3837. The sequence goes on from NZ_CAKAKC010000001.1 coordinate 2,862,303, forward strand.
CCACCAATCCCACCAGTACCACCAGTGCCAAGGGGCAATGAATCAGTGGGATCATATTCATCTGTATCACCACTACCTCCTTCACCACCAGTGCCCCCCAGTCCGCCAGTTATATCTCCCGTATTATTTATCTTAATATTATTACCATATATAGCAGACCCTCCAATACCACCACTACCACCGGTACTCCCATTAATATTTTGATCGGTAGTAAATTCGACACTACCTTCACCACCGCGAGCACCATCCCCCCCCTGGCCACCTGTAATGTGATTATTATTTGTTATCTCCATATTATTTCCGGATATAGCCGTGCCTCCATTCCCTCCGTTGCCGGCAGAAGATCCCCATACCGCCCACCAGGCACCACTACTACCTTGCCCGGCAGTGATGTTTCCGTTATTGCTTATTTGAAGATTATTGCCAAATATGGCAATCCCACCAACAGCAGGAGTCCCAGTTAAACCACCGCTCTCATCGCCATAACCACTGGCTCCAGGCATACCGCCATCGCCACCTGTAATGCTTCCGTTGTTCGTAATGGTAAGATCATCTCCGGAAATAGCGGTACCTGCTTCACCTCCATCGCCTCCGCCATTACCATAACCTCCCCAACCCCCCTTACCACCGGAAATATCACCAGAATTAACAAGAGTAAAATTATTTCCAGTAATGGCTGTACCGCCCTGGCCTCCTGCAGAACCCATCTTCGTATTATCATCATCACCAGCCCATCCGCCTTCACCGCCACTAATGCGAGTACCGCTGTTAATTGTCAGGATATTTTCATCCTGTAACGAACCAGGTACAACATTAACAATGAGAGCATCTTCACCAGCTTCCCCATCATCATTATTATCTGGCCTGTGATGCGAGACATCAGCACCAATGATATTTTCAGATATTTCTGCAGGGTTTCCTTCAGAAAGAGTAACTTCCATTTTGGCTCCCAAAGCAGGCTGAATGGCCAGAGTGGCAGATATAAGACTGCAAAGTAATGTAGTCTTCATTCCCTCTTGCGTTACGCCGAATGTTTTTCTGTTTTTTATATAGATATCAAATTTTTCTTTTTTATTAATTTTCATTTTCACAAAAGCTCCAATTTTTTTAAGAATGGTGGGTTAAATGTTTTGACTGTATAAATATCAATGGGAAATAATATACATTATCTAATCATCATACAAATGATCGATGCGAGCATTATTGCAAATAAACAGAAAAAATCCATCTCAAGCAATCAGGTTGGTTTTTTTTGACGAGTAATTTGAAATTGTAATGTTTTCTGGATGTTAGTTTGTTTATTGATTGGTGTAATTTTAGATAGTGAGTGTTTCTTTGCTTTTTTATAAGAAAAGTGCCTGAAAATATCGTCAAGGAATATAATATTTTTATCCTAAAAACAGACCTGGATATAAATAATAATTAATGCAGAGATAATGATCACCATATTAATGAACGGGTATTGATAACAGGCTTGATCAACCTAAGATGCCAGGAGAAGTTATCCCCGTAACCAGGGGACATCAGATGTTCTGCTTTATGGATATAAGCAGCCTTTACACCGTTACGTTCCTGATGATCCATCGGACATTCAACAGTATCACGGGACCACAAACCTGATTCTATTAATGCACTACATGCCATCACCCGGAATCCGTGACTACTACAGTTGCCAGACGCTCAACGAAAGACCGATAAAACGCCAGAGTATGAATCACCCGCAGAGCGGTTCAACCAGTATGTTGCATCCATCGGGTGAAATCACAGCCAGAAACGTGTCAACGCTGTTCTGGACGGGGCATAATGACAAAAAAGGTGCTTTAATTAGCGCCTTTTTTATTTAAGCGTTTTTTGCGTGCATAATAACAATATCACAACAACACATACCGGAGGCTTTTATGCCACTGCATAATTTAACTCGTTTCCCACGGCTGGAGTTTATCGGCACACCAACGCCGCTCGAATATCTGCCGCGTCTTTCTGATTATCTTGGGCGGGAAATTTTTATTAAACGGGATGACGTCACTCCGATGGCGATGGGCGGCAATAAATTACGCAAACTAGAGTTTCTCGCGGCAGACGCCCTGCGTGAAGGTGCCGACACTCTGATTACCGCCGGAGCGATTCAGTCTAACCACGTGCGCCAGACTGCCGCCGTCGCCGCAAAACTTGGGCTGCATTGTGTGGCGCTGCTGGAGAATCCTATCGGAACATCCGCAGAAAACTATTTAACCAACGGCAATCGCTTGTTGTTGGATCTCTTCAATACCCAGATTGAAATGTGTGACGCGCTGACCGATCCCAATGCCCAACTGGAAGAGCTGGCAACGCGAGTCGAAGCGCAAGGGTTCCGTCCGTATGTCATTCCGGTTGGAGGTTCTAATGCTTTAGGCGCGCTGGGCTATGTGGAGAGCGCGCTGGAAATCGCGCAACAGTGTGAAGGGGCGGTTAATATTTCTTCGGTGGTGGTGGCGTCGGGCAGCGCCGGAACTCACGCTGGACTGGCAGTAGGACTGGAACAACTAATGCCAGAAAGCGAACTGATTGGCGTGACCGTGTCACGTTCCGTTGCTGACCAGTTGCCAAAAGTGGTTAACCTACAACAGGCAATCGCGAAAGAACTGGAACTGAGCGCATCAGCGGAAATTTTACTCTGGGATGACTATTTTGCGCCTGGCTACGGCGTGCCGAACGACGAAGGCATGGAAGCGGTGAAACTGTTGGCGCGGCTGGAAGGCATTCTGCTTGATCCTGTGTATACCGGAAAAGCGATGGCGGGGCTGATGGATGGCATCAGTCAGAAACGCTTCAAAGACGAAGGGCCGATTCTGTTTATTCATACTGGCGGCGCGCCTGCGCTGTTCGCCTATCATCCTCACGTCTAGCCCCGGAAACGCTCATGCAAGAAAGTATACAACTGGTTATTGATTCTTTGCCGTTCCTGCTTAAAGGGGCTGGGTATACGCTGCAACTCAGCATCGGCGGCATGTTTTTTGGCTTACTGCTGGGATTCATTCTCGCGCTGATGCGCCTGTCGCCACTCTGGCTCGTGCGCTGGCTGGCGCGTTTTTACATTTCCATTTTTCGCGGTACGCCGCTCATCGCGCAACTGTTTATGATCTACTACGGCCTACCGCAGTTTGGCATTGAACTAGATCCGATTCCGTCGGCGATGATTGGCCTGTCACTGAACACCGCTGCCTATGCTGCCGAAACGCTGCGTGCCGCCATTTCATCTATTGATAAAGGTCAGTGGGAAGCCGCCGCCAGTATTGGCATGACGCCGTGGCAAACTATGCGTCGCGCCATTTTGCCGCAGGCGGCTCGGGTGGCGCTGCCGCCGCTGTCGAACAGCTTTATCAGCCTGGTAAAAGATACCTCGCTGGCAGCGACGATTCAGGTGCCGGAACTGTTTCGTCAGGCGCAGTTGATTACCTCGCGCACGCTGGAAGTTTTCACCATGTATCTGGCGGCTTCGCTCATCTACTGGATTATGGCGACAGTGTTATCGACGCTACAGAACCATTTTGAGAATCAACTTAACCGCCAGGAGAGAGAACCAAAATGAGTGCCATTGAAGTTAAAAACCTGGTGAAAAAATTCCACGGTCAGACGGTACTGCACGGTATCGATCTGGAGGTCAAAACTGGCGAAGTCGTGGCGATTATCGGCCCGAGTGGCTCCGGCAAAACCACGTTGCTACGCAGCATAAATTTGCTGGAGCAACCGGAGGCGGGGAGCATCACCGTTGGGGATATCACTATTGATACTGCGCGTTCGTTAAGCCAGCAAAAATCGCTGATTCGCCAGTTGCGCCAGCATGTCGGATTTGTCTTTCAGAATTTTAATCTGTTTCCGCATCGCACAGTGCTGGAAAACATTATTGAAGGGCCGGTGATCGTTAAAGGCGAACCGAAGGAGGAGGCCACGGCGCGCGCTCGCGAGCTGCTGGCAAAAGTTGGACTGGAAGGGAAAGAGACCAGCTATCCGCGTCGTTTGTCCGGCGGTCAACAGCAACGTGTGGCGATTGCGCGTGCGCTGGCGATGCGCCCGGAAGTCATTTTGTTTGACGAACCCACTTCGGCGCTGGACCCGGAGCTGGTGGGGGAAGTCCTGAATACCATACGCCAGTTGGCACATGAAAAGCGCACCATGGTGATTGTGACGCACGAAATGAGCTTTGCCCGTGACGTTGCTGACCGCGCGATCTTTATGGATCAAGGGCGGATAGTAGAGCAGGGCCCTGCAAAAACCTTATTTGCCGATCCTCAGCATCCCCGCACACGCCAGTTCCTTGAGAAGTTTCTGTTGCAATAAGATAAGAAAAAATCAGCCCCGGCAGCTTTTTACCCGGGGCGAAAACGCATTCCTGGCCGCATGAATCGCCTAATAAATCAGCATAACTTATTAATAACATAAGAGAATGCTATGTCTTGCAAAAGTAATTCATTGTCTGAATAATATAAATTATATATAAATCTTATTTATGTGATAGTTTGAGTTATCAGTATAAATGATACTCACTCTCAGGGGCGTTGCGGTTAACTATGCAGGATACGGATTTTTTCAGCTGGCGTCGCACGATGTTGTTGCGTTTTCAGAGGATGGAGGCCGCAGAAGAGGTCTACCATGAAATAGAGCATCAGACTTACCAACTGGAGTTCGATTTTTATTCATTATGTGTGCGCCACCCGGTGCCATTCACGCGACCGAAAGTGGCTTTCTACACCAATTATCCGGAGTCATGGGTCAGTTATTATCAGGCCAACAACTTTCTCGCCATTGATCCTGTGCTTAACCCTGAAAACTTCAGTCAGGGGCATTTATTGTGGAATGATGAGTTATTCAACGAAGCACAGCCGTTATGGGAAGCCGCACGTGCGCATGGTTTACGCCGTGGCGTCACTCAGTATTTAATGCTGCCGAATCGGGCGTTGGGGTTTTTGTCCTTTTCCCGTAGCAGTACGCGTGAAATACCCATTCTTAGTGATGAACTGCAATTAAAAATGCAGCTATTGGTGCGTGAAAGTCTGATGGCGTTGATACGTTTAAATGATGACATAGTGATGACGCCAGAGATGAATTTCAGCAAGCGGGAAAAAGAAATTCTGAAATGGACCGCAGAAGGTAAAACGTCAGCAGAGATAGCGATGATCCTGTCAATCTCTGAGAATACTGTCAATTTTCATCAGAAAAATATGCAGAAAAAAATCAATGCACCGAATAAGACGCAGGTTGCCTGCTACGCAGCCGCAACTGGCTTAATATGATATCTATTACATTGGGCATGAAAGATGCCAAACCGGCTGAAAGGTGCGCTTTCAGCCGGTTTTATATTACTGACGGTAGGCTTGTTTAATTTGCTTAACCGTTTTGGAAAATACCGCAGCCTGGGTTTCGTCTTCGATCAGCGCAAGCTGTTTTTCCATCTTTAACATCACGCGACCCGCGTCAGCTTGTCCCATCGCCTGCAGCATCAGCGTCAGCATCGCTTTCAGGCAGGAGACTTCATTTGCCAGTTCTTGATTATTCTCGGCAGTAGAAAAATCAGGCGTACTCATTTATTTTCCTCGTCATGTTGCAATGAAAATTTGCGGTGAAAAATGTTAAGGCGGCGGAGTATACCATAAGCTTTGCTAAAAATAGCAGTGGTTGTTTTTTGCGCACGATATCAGCAATAGTAATAAAACAGGGAATATAACGCGCAATAAATATTTTTATCATGAATGTTTTTCGCGCGTATTGTTCGGGTTAATTCATGTTACATATTCATGCCGCTGATTTTTCATTTATGCTGAATAAAGTCAATTTTTGTCACATTTCGTCGTTGGCCTTACTGCGAAACGCGCTGGCAAACCTTTGATGACGGACGTGACGATAACTCTGGACAATCGAATTTACAAAAACGAGAGAAAAATCGAATACCCACCATTTTTAACGTTTCAAAGTTGCAATAAAAACCGCTAATATACGAATGACTAACTATCAGTAGCGTTATCCCTATTTCTGGAGATATTCCTTTGATCAACGTTCTACTTGTTGATGACCACGAACTGGTGCGCGCAGGGATACGACGCATTCTGGAAGATATAAAGGGTATTAAAGTCGTCGGTGAGGCATCCTGCGGTGAAGACGCCGTTAAGTGGTGCCGGGCAAACACCGTTGACGTCGTGCTAATGGACATGAGTATGCCTGGCATTGGCGGTCTTGAGGCGACGCGTAAAATCGCTCGCTCGACAGCAGATGTCAAAATCATCATGCTTACGGTTCATACTGAAAACCCTTTACCAGCGAAAGTCATGCAGGCCGGTGCTGCGGGCTATCTCAGCAAAGGTGCGGCTCCGCAGGAAGTTGTGAGTGCGATTCGCTCTGTCTATTCGGGGCAGCGTTATATTGCTTCTGACATTGCTCAACAAATGGCATTAAGCCAGATCGAACCAGAAAAAACAGAAAGCCCATTTGCCAGTTTGTCTGAACGTGAATTGCAGATTATGCTGATGATTACCAAAGGCCAAAAGGTCAATGAGATCTCAGAACAGCTTAATCTCAGCCCGAAAACGGTGAACAGCTATCGCTACCGTATGTTCAGTAAATTAAACATTCATGGCGATGTTGAGCTGACTCACCTGGCAATTCGCCATGGTCTGTGTAATGCGGAGACATTAACAAGTCAGTGAGTGTTCAGTTTGACGCAAAAGCGTTTTTAAAAACCGTAACCAGCCAGCCTGGCGTTTATCGCATGTATGATGCTGGTGGTACGGTTATCTATGTCGGCAAAGCGAAAGACCTGAAAAAACGGCTTTCCAGCTATTTCCGTAGCAACCTCGCTTCGCGCAAAACCGAAGCGTTGGTTGCCCAGATCCAGCAAATTGATGTGACGGTTACCCATACCGAAACCGAAGCTCTGCTGCTGGAACACAACTACATCAAACTCTATCAGCCGCGTTACAACGTTCTGTTACGCGATGATAAATCTTATCCTTTTATTTTTCTTAGCGGCGATACCCATCCGCGTCTGGCTATGCATCGCGGTGCAAAGCACGCCAAAGGTGAATATTTCGGCCCGTTCCCAAACGGCTATGCCGTGCGTGAAACCCTGGCGCTGCTACAAAAGATTTTCCCGATTCGCCAGTGTGAAAATAGCGTTTATCGCAACCGCTCGCGTCCGTGTCTGCAATATCAGATAGGGCGCTGTCTGGGACCGTGCGTTGAGGGTCTGGTGAGTGAAGAAGAGTACGCCCAGCAGGTAGAGTATGTGCGCCTGTTTTTATCCGGTAAGGACGATCAGGTGCTTACTCAACTGATCGGTCGCATGGAAACAGCCAGCCAGAATCTGGAGTTTGAAGAAGCGGCACGTATTCGCGACCAAATCCAGGCGGTGCGACGCGTAACCGAAAAACAGTTTGTCTCCAATACAGGTGATGACCTTGACGTTATTGGCGTCGCTTTCGATGCGGGCATGGCTTGTGTCCACGTCTTGTTTATTCGTCAGGGCAAGGTGCTCGGTAGCCGTAGTTATTTCCCGAAAGTACCTGGCGGTACGGAGCTGGGCGAAGTGGTGGAAACCTTTGTCGGTCAGTTCTATTTACAGGGCAGCCAGATGCGCACTTTGCCGGGTGAGATCCTGCTCGACTTTAATCTTAGCGATAAAACGCTGCTCGCCGATTCCCTTTCAGAACTGGCAGGGCGCAAGATTAACGTTCAGACTAAACCGCGTGGCGATCGGGCACGTTATCTGAAGCTGGCGCGCACCAATGCGGCGACGGCCTTAACGACCAAACTTTCGCAGCAATCTACGGTTCACCAGCGTCTGACCGCGCTTGCAAGCGTGTTGAAATTGCCGGAAGTGAAGCGGATGGAGTGTTTTGACATCAGCCATACCATGGGTGAACAAACGGTCGCTTCGTGTGTGGTGTTCGATGCTAACGGCCCGCTGCGTGCGGAGTATCGGCGCTATAACATTACCGGCATTACGCCTGGTGATGATTATGCGGCAATGAATCAGGTGCTGCGTCGGCGTTACGGTAAAGCCATCGACGACAGTAAGATTCCGGACGTGATCCTGATTGATGGCGGCAAAGGCCAGCTTGCGCAGGCGAAAAATGTCTTCGCCGAGCTGGATGTCTCATGGGATAAAAACCATCCGCTGCTGCTTGGCGTGGCGAAAGGAGCCGATCGTAAGGCTGGGCTGGAAACGTTGTTCTTCGAACCTGAAGGTGAGGGCTTCAGTCTGCCGCCAGATTCACCGGCGCTGCATGTCATCCAGCATATCCGCGATGAATCACACGATCACGCGATTGGTGGGCATCGCAAAAAACGCGCAAAAGTCAAAAATACCAGCACGCTGGAAACCATCGAAGGCGTTGGACCAAAACGTCGGCAAATGTTGTTGAAATATATGGGCGGTTTGCAAGGTTTACGTAACGCCAGCGTTGAGGAAATTGCAAAAGTGCCGGGTATTTCGCAAGGTCTGGCAGAAAAGATCTTCTGGTCGTTGAAACATTGATGTCTCTGTAGCAACATAGGGGTAATCTTACTGACAACAGATAGTTACCCGTCATTATGCAATTTAATATCCCTACGTTGCTCACACTGTTCCGTGTCATCCTTATCCCATTCTTTGTATTGGTCTTTTATCTGCCTGTCACCTGGTCGCCGTTTGCTGCCGCGCTCATTTTCTGCGTTGCGGCGGTAACTGACTGGTTCGATGGTTTTCTGGCGCGTCGCTGGAATCAGAGTACCCGTTTTGGCGCTTTCCTTGATCCAGTAGCAGATAAAGTGCTGGTTGCCATTGCCATGGTGCTGGTAACTGAGCATTACCATAGCTGGTGGGTCACTTTGCCAGCGGCAACGATGATCGCCCGTGAAATTATTATTTCTGCTCTACGTGAATGGATGGCTGAACTCGGTAAACGCAGCAGTGTGGCCGTGTCCTGGATTGGTAAAGTAAAAACGACTGCCCAAATGGTGGCGCTGGCCTGGCTGTTATGGCGTCCGAACATTTGGGTTGAGTACGCTGGTATTGCACTTTTCTTTGTGGCTGCGGTACTGACTCTGTGGTCTATGTTGCAATATTTGAGCGCAGCTCGCGCAGATTTGCTTGATCAGTGATCGTTTCGGCGCAAAATTCAGCAAACGATCAAAAGTGGTGAAAAATATCGTTGACTCATCGCGTCAGGTAAGTAGAATGCAACGCATCGAACGGCGGCACTGATTGCCAGACGATAATAAAATCAAGTGATTAGCTGATTGCTTGATGAATGCGGGAATAGCTCAGTTGGTAGAGCACGACCTTGCCAAGGTCGGGGTCGCGAGTTCGAGTCTCGTTTCCCGCTCCAGTTTAAAAGACACCGGCTTAAGCGGGTGTCTGGCTGAAAAGCCTGAAGAATTTGGCGCGTTAACAAAGCGGTTATGTAGCGGATTGCAAATCCGTCTAGTCCGGTTCGACTCCGGAACGCGCCTCCACTTTTTTCCCGAGCCCGGATGGTGGAATCGGTAGACACAAGGGATTTAAAATCCCTCGGCGTTCGCGCTGTGCGGGTTCAAGTCCCGCTCCGGGTACCATGGGAAAGATAAGAATAAAATCAAAGCAATAAGCAGTGTCGTGAAACCACCTTCGGGTGGTTTTTTTGTATCTGCCACTTATCGTTATACCCCTCTTATTTTTAATCACTGGGTAATCCACTCAAAAAGTATCTCTATGCCAGACCGACATGTAAGATAGACGCTGGCGAGTCGAGATCCACAAGGAAAAGCGTATGAAAACGGGACCGTTGAACGAAAGTGAGTTGGAATGGCTGGATGATATCCTGACCAAATACAACACAGACCACGCCATCCTTGATGTAGCTGAGCTGGACGGTTTATTGACGGCGGTGTTGAGTTCTCCGCAAGAAATTGAACCAGAACAGTGGTTGGTGGCCGTCTGGGGTGGGGCGGACTATGTACCGCGCTGGGCGTCAGAAAAAGAGATGACGCGCTTTATGAACCTGGCTTTTCAACATATGGCCGATACCGCAGAGCGTCTGAACGAATTTCCTGAACAGTTTGAGCCGTTATTTGGTCTGCGAGAGGTTGATGGTAGTGAGCTGACGATTGTTGAGGAGTGGTGCTTTGGCTATATGCGTGGCGTTGCTCTCTCTGACTGGTCGGCATTGCCTGAATCCTTAAAACCGGCGCTTGAGGCGATTGCGCTGCACGGTACGGAAGAAAACTTCGAGCGGGTAGAGAAGCTGTCGCCGGAAGCGTTTGATGAGAGTGTGGATGCCATTCGACTGGCGGCACTTGATTTGCATGCTTACTGGATGGCTCATCAGCAGGAAAAGCCTGTTCAGCAACCGATAAAAGCAGAAGAAAAACCGGGTCGTAACGATCCTTGCCCGTGCGGTAGTGGTAAGAAATTTAAGCAGTGCTGCTTGCATTAAGAGGTCACATTGGGTGCCAGAGTTAATTCTGGCACCCAACAGGGATATGTGAGGTTATTTGATCACCCCACTTCTGGTAACCACCCTGCTGCAATCAAAAATTGCACTCCAATCACGCCAATACCACAGAGAAACACCAGTATCAACGCTGGACGGCCGCCTTTCACCCGATAACCTGCTTGTGGATTATGCTTTCTGCTCTGCCAGGTCAACAGGGAAGGGATAATCAACGCCAGCACAGCCAGCGCCACACCGGCGTAACCCAGCGCCATTACAAAGCCACGTGGGTAAAACAGCGCAAATGCCAGCGGTGGCAGAAAAGTAATTGCCCCGGTTTGCATTCTCCCGCCAACGCTATTTGAACGCTGAAACAGATCCGCAAGATAATCAAATAAGCCTAATGCTACGCCGAGGAAGGACGTTGCGAGGGCTAAGTCAGCAAATAAATGCACCGCCAGTTCGACATGCGGTGAGGCCACCACTTCGCGTAATGCCTGTAACAGCCCGTTTAGCCCGGCATGATTAGCCAACAATCCCATAAAGGTTGTGGAATCAATGCTGCCCAGCGTCGCCAGTTGCCAGAATATATACGCCACCAGAGGGATCGCACTACCGGTAATAAATACCCAGCGCAGCTTGCGAATGTTGCCATCCATATAACTGACGATGCTCGGTACACTACCGTGGAAGCCAAATGACGTAAAAATTACCGGGATCGCCGACAACGCAAGTCCTTGTTGTAGCGGCAGGGTTAAAAGATTCACTTTGTGAATATGCGGTAGCAGCAATACCAGCATCACCACCAGAAAAATAATTTTGGCGCTGAACAGAAAGCGGTTAAATAAATCGACCAGCGACGTCCCGACACAAACCACACCACCGGCAACAAAAGTGAACAACAACACGCCAGTGGTTGCCGACACTGGAATACCCGTCCAGTCGCTGATGCTGGAGGCCAGCAATTCACCGGCGCCGCTAATGTACGCCGCCGTCAGGGCGTACATTAAAAACATCATACTGAAGCCTGTCAGCCACTGCCCATAATGCCCCAGATAGCGTTTTGCCAGCGTGCCCAGACCGGTATCTGCGGGTACATGCTGATACACCTCCAGCAATAGCAGTGCGGTGTAACACATCAATGCCCACAGACCAACTAACAATGTCAATGTGACACTAAAACCGACGCCTGCTGCCGCCAGCGGCATTGCCAACATACCCGCGCCAATTGTGGTTCCTGCCACGATAAAAACACTTCCCAGAGTTCTGTTTTTCACGCTTTCTTCTGTCCTGACGATCTTTATGAGTGATATCTGCGGCGCAGGTTAAGGCATTCTACATTTTTCGTCAAATCGGCGTTACATTTAGTGTAAATAAAAATGTGCAATAAAATGCATTCAGAACTGCGCTGGCGCAAAGCCTTGATGAGCAGCTATCGCTACGCTATGCCCTTTTTGAGGAGGAACGATGAGCTCTATTCACGGTCATGAAGTGTTAAATATGATGATTGAATCAGGCGAGCAATATACGCACGCCAGTCTGGAAGCGGCGATCAAAGCGCGTTTTGGTGAACAGGCGCGTTTTCATACCTGCTCGGCGGAAGGGATGACTGCGGGAGAACTGGTGGCGTTTCTGGCGGCGAAAGGTAAATTTATTCCCGGTGAAGAAGGGTTCTCAACCGATACAAGTAAAATTTGTCGCCACTGATATGAAACGGCGGCAGTAAATCTGCCGCCAGAGTAGATTAATTTTGCGTGTCGAGGGTAGAAAGTTCTTTATCGATGAAATAAAGACCTTCGCCGCTTTTACCGGCCAGACTTAATTTATCAATAATCGATTTGAACAATTTCTCTTCTTCATGTTGCTCAGAAACATACCATTGCAGGAAATTAAACGTTGGGTAATCCTGGTTGGTCATGGCAGCGTGAGCCAGTTCATTAATTTTCTGCGTGATTAATTGTTCATGCTTATAGGTTTCCTGGAATAATTCATCAAGTGAAGAATATTCAGCAAACGGGGATTCAACGGTATTAATACGCGGTAAGTTTCCGGTATCGGTCAGATAGTCAAACAGACGCTGCATATGCGTCATCTCTTCCTGGGCGTGTCGGCGGAGAAACGCAGCCGCGCCTTCAAAGGTATGATAGCTGCACCAGGCGCTCATTTGCTGATAAAGCAGTGAAGAGTACAGTTCCAGGTTCATCTGCTCATTGAGTTTTTCAATCATTTCTGGTTTCAGCATGATAGTGCTCCATAAAGGTTATTTTTGTTGCTGTGGCGCCACTATAATTTGTTATTTTATTATTTGCAAAAGGTAAAATATTAAATTCAATTATTAAAAATACGAATGGGAATAAAACGCATTAACGCTATTCGTGGAATTAATTAACCAGCGAAGCATCCCTCGCTGATTAAGGTCTTTATTGATAAGTCGAGGGCATTAAATTTTGGCACTGATACGACAGCGTAAATTCCGTATTCAGGCATAACGATCCCGCAAACAGACTACAGTTACTTACAGGTTGCCCAAACGCAATAGCGCGGGTAAACCCTGCGTGCTGACATGCGCGTTCCGCTATTCTTTGATTAAGATAGCTGTCAGTACGGGCGTGTTGTAAAAATGCCTGATTATAAACGAGGCGCACAATACCGCTCGTGACATTAACTTCGCTCAATTGAGCCTGACGAGTTACGGTGCAGCCCGCTAATGTTAAAAGTGAAAAAATAAATATCAGATGTTTCATGTCACGGCCTGAAGAGGGAGAAGAAACTGGTATTGTACCCGCGCGCAGTACCAGGTTATGGACAGAAAAGACGACGGATCGGTGCTATTCCTTGCTTTTCCCAGAAGTCAGGCGCTTTATGGGGACTTTGTGGTTATCAATTTCATAACATTAAAGGGGTATTTATGTGATGCAGATCACATAAAGATTGATTTTTGCGATGGATGTCATATTATAAGCGCAAAGACGATAACACCTGCATAACAAATGGTCGGAGTACCTCGATGAAACTACGCAAAATCCTGAAAAGCATGTTTGATAACTATTGCAAGACGTTCAAAGACGTACCGCCAGGCAATATGTTCAGATAACAAAAAAACCTGCTTCGGCAGGTTTTTTTGTGCCCTGGTGATGGCGGATGTGACTATCGCTGTGGAGGGGAAGCCGCTACTATAGCGGCTTTCAAAAAGCTATCAGGAGTTTACAATGTCCCAGCCGCTGAATGCCGATCAGGAACTGGTCTCTGATGTTGTCGCTTGCCAGTTGGTAATCAAACAAATTCTCGACGTACTCGATGTGATCGCACCTGTTGAGTTGCGTGAAAAAATGTCCAGCCAGTTGAAGAATATCGATTTTACTAACCATCCCGCCGCAGCCGATCCGGTAACGATGCGCGCTATCCAAAAAGCCATCGCGCTGATTGAACTGAAATTTACTCCGCAAGGTGAATCCCATTAAAAAAACCGCTGCTTCAAAGTATGAAGCAGCGGCTTTCTCAAAATTATTTGTATCCGGCGCATGTTTTAAAGCGCCGAACATGATTAATGTATCTGATGCGATACGACATTAAGAACATGCTGGTCGGTCTGGACAGGGCACATACCGGCAAGTTTCGCGCTGCGTACTTCATCAAGAATGGTCTGCAACAACAGACCATCGTGCTGCTGTTCTTTTTCCAGATCGCGCAGGAAATCGACGGTAGAATCATCATTCAATTCTTTAGCTTCATCGGCTAATTGTGACAGCTTGCTTGAACGCTGCTCATATTCTTCCATCGTCTTTTGGAAGAGTTCTTCCAGGGAGTTAAGCTTTTCTCCTGGTACATCGATAGCTTTAACGATGGGAGTTGCTCCGATACTTTTCATAAAGTTAAACATGCGCATCATTTGCGTCACGTTACTTTGTGCCTGGGCGCGAAGGAAAGTAGCGGTGCCATTCAGACTTTGTTCAGAACACCATTTGCTCAGGTGAAGGTAGAGATTGGATGCATAAAACTCGCGGTTCATTTGGGTGTTGAGTTTGAGAAGCATTCCAGTGGTTGCCATACCTAATATCCTTATATCCAGAAGACGTGAGGTGCAAGATGAATCAAAACACCGTAATTACTGATTGCAGAATAATTCCTTTCTGCATGTCCAAAATGTGATCGTGGAGTCAATTCTGACGATGATCTGAAATAAGCATAACGTCTGAACGGATATAAGAAAATCCTTAAATCACCAGATTTATATTTTTTTACATTTCATTGATGAGAACAATTAGTTTGCAATAATTCCTAATGCGCTGTGTTGGTATATCTCATTGATATTGAAATAAATTATTAATAACATGATGATGTTTTGATATTTTAAGATATTTTTTTAGTTATGCGATGATGCTCTCATTATAGCGTTACCCTTAATTAATAAGGGGGGTGATAATTAATGTGGAAATTGATTGTTGCAAGGATTAGAGACTTCATCCTCCTTTCACTATTCAGCGTAAATGAACAACCTCTTACCCGGTAATAATTAGATTAAAAAAAGACACTCCCAGCCTCTCAACGCATACCACAAGGATTTCCAGGCTAATGTCATGGATTATTCTGCTAATGCCTTTTTGATTTGTCAGACAATTACCGTTTCCAGTATGTCATTTCTCGCTGAATTTATGCACGTTCTCACTGTAATTCTGCTATGTGATATTGCTCTCCTATGGAGAATTAATTTCTCGCTAAAACTATGCCAACACAGTCAATTATCTTTTCGCTAAAGGTAATGCTTTGTTTTCCGATTGAATTAACAAAAGTTCTTAGTTTTTGCCCTACACAAAATGACGCTAAAGCTGGAGATAACCATGCACAAATTTACTAAAGCTCTTGCAGCCATTGGTCTGGCTGCCGTTATGTCACAATCCGCTATGGCGGAAAACCTGAAACTCGGTTTCCTGGTAAAGCAACCAGAAGAGCCGTGGTTCCAGACCGAATGGAAGTTTGCCGATAAAGCCGGGAAAGATTTAGGGTTTGACGTTATTAAGATTGCCGTGCCGGATGGCGAAAAGACGCTGAACGCCATCGACAGTCTGGCTGCCAGCGGTGCGAAAGGGTTTGTCATTTGTACGCCAGACCCGAAACTGGGTTCCGCAATTGTGGCGAAAGCACGTGGCTATGGTATGAAAGTGATTGCCGTGGATGACCAGTTTGTAAATGCCAAGGGTAAGCCGATGGATACCGTGCCGCTGGTGATGATGGCGGCGACCAAAATTGGTGAGCGTCAGGGCCAGGAACTGTATAAAGAGATGCAAAAACGTGGTTGGGACGTAAAAGAAAGTGCCGTAATGGCGATTACTGCCAACGAACTGGATACCGCTCGTCGCCGTACCACGGGGTCTATGGACGCGCTGAAAGCCGCCGGATTCCCGGAAAAACAAATATATCAGGTTCCCACCAAATCTAACGACATCCCTGGGGCATTTGACGCCGCCAACTCCATGCTGGTTCAGCATCCTGAAGTTAAACACTGGTTGATTGTCGGGATGAACGACAGCACCGTGCTGGGCGGTGTACGAGCAACGGAAGGTCAGGGCTTTAAAGCGGCGGACATCATTGGTATCGGTATCAATGGGGTGGATGCGGTGAGTGAGCTGTCCAAAGCGCAGGCTACCGGTTTCTACGGTTCACTCCTGCCAAGTCCGGACGTACATGGCTATAAATCCAGCGAAATGCTCTACAACTGGGTAGCGAAAGACGTAGAACCACCAAAATTCACTGAAGTTACCGATGTAGTTCTGATTACGCGCGACAACTTTAAAGAAGAACTGGAGAAAAAAGGTTTAGGCGGTAAGTAATCTGCCGTAAAAATTCCCCTCTGCCTTTATTGTGCAGAGGGGGTGTGAAAGACCAGTGATTCACGGAGACGTTATGCAACAGTCTACCCCGTATCTCTCATTTCGCGGCATTGGTAAAACTTTCCCCGGCGTTAAGGCGTTGACGGATATTAGTTTTGACTGCTATGCCGGTCAGGTTCATGCGTTGATGGGTGAAAATGGCGCAGGAAAATCAACACTCTTAAAAATCCTTAGCGGAAACTATGCGCCAACCACGGGTTCTGTAGTGATTAATGGACAAGAAATGTCCTTTTCCGACACGACCACTGCGCTTAACGCGGGCGTGGCGATTATTTACCAGGAACTGCATCTCGTGCCGGAAATGACCGTCGCGGAAAATATTTATCTCGGCCAGCTTCCCCATAAAGGCGGCATTGTAAATCGTTCACTGCTGAATTATGAAGCAGGTTTACAACTCAAACATCTGGGTATGGATATTGACCCGGCTACGCCGCTGAAATATCTCTCCATTGGTCAGTGGCAGATGGTTGAAATTGCCAAAGCTCTGGCGCGTAACGCCAAAATTATCGCCTTTGATGAGCCAACCAGCTCCCTGTCTGCCCGTGAAATCGACAATCTTTTCCGCGTTATTCGTGAGCTACGAAAAGAGGGGCGGGTGATCTTATACGTTTCTCACCGTATGGAAGAAATATTTGCTCTCAGCGATGCCATCACCGTCTTTAAAGATGGACGTTACGTCAAAACTTTCACCGATATGCAGCAGATTAACCACGACGTTCTGGTACAGGCGATGGTCGGTCGCGATATCGGCGATATCTACGGCTGGCAACCGCGTAGCTATGGTGAGGAGCGATTGCGCCTGGATGCAGTTAAGGCGCCAGGCGTGCGTACGCCAATAAGCCTGACCGTTCGCAGTGGTGAAATTGTTGGTCTGTTTGGTCTGGTGGGGGCTGGACGCAGCGAATTAATGAAAGGCATGTTTGGTGGTACGCAAATCACCGCCGGTCAGGTTTATATCGACCAAAAGCCGATTGATATTCGCAAGCCGGGTCACGCCATTGCCGCTGGCATGATGCTCTGTCCGGAAGATCGCAAAGCGGAAGGTATTATTCCGGTGCATTCCGTTCGTGACAATATCAACATCAGTGCCCGTCGCAAACATGTGCTTGGTGGTTGTGTGATCAATAACGGCTGGGAAGCGAATAATGCTGATCACCATATTCGTTCGCTCAATATCAAAACGCCGGGAGCGGAGCAATTAATCATGAATCTCTCCGGTGGTAATCAGCAGAAAGCCATTCTGGGGCGTTGGTTATCGGAAGAGATGAAGGTCATTTTGCTGGATGAACCTACGCGCGGTATTGATGTGGGAGCCAAGCACGAAATATATAACGTGATTTATGCGCTGGCGGCGCAGGGCGTGGCGGTGCTGTTTGCCTCCAGCGATCTGCCCGAAGTCCTCGGCGTTGCCGACCGTATTATCGTCATGCGTGAAGGTGAAATCGCGGGTGAATTGCTACACGAGCAGGCAGATGAGCGTCAGGCACTAAGCCTTGCTATGCCTAAAGTCAGCCAGGCAGTTGCCTGAGTAAGGAGAGTATGATGTCTTCTGTTTCTACATCGGGTTCTGGTGCATCTAAGTCGTCATTCAGCTTCGGGCGTATCTGGGATCAGTACGGTATGCTGGTGGTGTTTGCGGTGCTGTTTATCGCCTGTGCCATTTTTGTCCCGAACTTTGCCACCTTCATTAATATGAAAGGGCTGGGGCTGGCAATCTCCATGTCGGGGATGGTGGCGTGCGGCATGTTGTTCTGTCTCGCGTCGGGTGACTTTGACCTTTCTGTTGCTTCGGTAATTGCCTGTGCAGGTGTTACTACGGCGGTGGTTATCAATCTGACCGAAAGCCTGTGGATAGGCGTGGCGGCAGGTTTGCTGCTGGGCGTCCTCTGCGGTCTGGTGAATGGTTTTGTTATCGCCAAACTTAAAATTAACGCTTTGATTACCACGCTGGCGACGATGCAGATTGTCCGTGGTCTGGCGTATATTATCTCCGACGGTAAAGCGGTCGGTATCGAAGATGAAAGTTTCTTTGCTCTCGGTTATGCCAACTGGTTCGGCCTGCCTGCGCCAATCTGGCTCACTGTCGCTTGCCTGATAATCTTTGGCTTGCTGCTGAACAAAACTACCTTTGGTCGTAATACGCTGGCGATTGGCGGTAACGAAGAGGCCGCGCGTCTGGCAGGTGTACCGGTTGTCCGCACCAAAATCATTATCTTTGTTCTCTCTGGTCTGGTATCGGCGATTGCCGGGATTGTTCTGGCTTCGCGCATGACCAGCGGTCAGCCGATGACCTCGATTGGCTATGAGTTGATTGTTATCTCAGCCTGCGTTTTAGGTGGCGTTTCTCTGAAAGGTGGCATCGGAAAAATCTCATATGTGGTGGCGGGTATCTTAATTTTAGGTACTGTAGAAAATGCTATGAACCTGCTCAATATTTCTCCTTTCGCGCAGTACGTGGTTCGTGGCTTAATCCTGCTGGCGGCGGTGATCTTCGACCGTTACAAGCAAAAAGCGAAACGCACTGTTTGATGCTTTTTTCCGCAAAAATTTAGCCCTTTTTTCCTCCACAGCCAGCCGCCACAACGGCTGGCTGTTCTTTTTTGCAAATGGCGAGCTACGTCACACTGTCTATACTTACATGTCTGTAAAGCGCGTTCTGCGCGAACTATAAAAAGATAAGGAGGAGTACCGGGTGACAGAACCGTTAACCGAACCCCCTGAACTATCCGCGAAATATGCCTGGTTTTTTGATCTCGATGGAACGCTGGCGGAAATTAAACCGCATCCCGATCAGGTCGTCGTGCCTGACAATATTCTGCAAGGACTTCAGCTACTGGCAGCCGCAAGTGATGGTGCATTGGCATTGATATCAGGGCGCTCAATGGTCGAGCTTGACGCACTGGCAAAACCTTATCGCTTCCCGTTAGCGGGTGTGCATGGGGCGGAGCGCCGTGACATCAATGGTAAAACGCATATCGTTCATCTGCCGGATGCGATTGCCCGCGATATTAGTGTTCAACTGCATACGGCAATCAGCCACTATCCCGGTGCGGAGCTGGAGGCGAAAGGGATGGCGTTTGCGCTGCACTATCGTCAGGCGCCGCAGCACGAAGACGCCTTATTGAGATTAGCGCAACGCATTACCCAGATTTGGCCGCAAATGGCATTACAGCAGGGAAAGTGTGTCGTCGAGATTAAACCAGGAAACACCAGTAAAGGGGAGGCGATTGCTGCCTTTATGCAGGAAGCTCCCTTTATCGGCCGTAAGCCCGTTTTTCTGGGCGATGATTTAACCGATGAATCTGGCTTCGCGGTCGTTAACCGACTGGGTGGAATGTCAGTGAAAATTGGCACCGGAGCGACTCAGGCATCATGGCGGCTGGCGGGCGTGCCGGATGTCTGGAGCTGGCTTGAAATGATAACCAACGCATTACAACAACAAAAAAGAGAAAATAACAGGAGTGATGACTATGAGTCGTTTAGTCGTAGTATCTAACCGGATTGCACCACCAGACGAGCACGCCGCCAGTGCCGGTGGCCTTGCTGTCGGCATACTGGGTGCACTGAAAGCTGCAGGTGGACTGTGGTTTGGCTGGAGTGGCGAAACGGGGAATGAGGATCAGCCGCTAAAAAAGGTGAAAAAAGGAAATATTACCTGGGCCTCTTTTAACCTCAGCGAACAGGATCTCGACGAATACTACAACCAATTCTCCAATGCCGTTCTCTGGCCTGCATTTCATTATCGACTCGATCTGGTGCAATTTCAGCGTCCTGCCTGGGACGGCTATCTACGCGTAAATGCGTTGCTGGCAGATAAATTACTGCCGCTGCTAGAAGACGATGACATTATCTGGGTTCACGATTATCACCTGTTGCCATTTGCGCATGAATTACGCAAACGAGGGGTGAATAATCGCATTGGTTTCTTCCTGCATATTCCTTTCCCGACGCCGGAAATATTCAATGCGCTGCCGACGTATGACACCTTGCTTGAACAGCTTTGTGATTATGATTTGCTGGGTTTCCAGACAGAGAACGATCGCCTGGCGTTCCTGGATTGCCTTTCTAACCTGACCCGCGTTACGACGCGTAGCTCAAAAATCCATACGGCCTGGGGCAAAGCGTTTCGAACCGAAGTTTACCCCATTGGCATTGAACCAGATGAGATAGCCAAACAGGCTGCCGGACCATTGCCGGCAAAACTGGCGCAACTAAAAGCGGAACTGAAAAACGTACAAAATATCTTTTCTGTCGAACGACTGGATTATTCCAAAGGTTTGCCGGAGCGTTTTCTCGCCTATGAAGCGTTGCTGGAAAACTATCCGCAACATCACGGTAAAATTCGCTATACCCAGATTGCGCCAACGTCGCGTGGTGATGTGCAAGCGTATCAGGATATTCGTCATCAGTTGGAAAATGAAGCCGGGAGAATTAACGGCAAATATGGTCAATTAGGCTGGACGCCGCTTTATTATCTGAATCAGCATTTTGATCGTAAATTACTGATGAAAATCTTCCGCTATTCTGATGTTGGATTAGTGACGCCGCTGCGCGACGGAATGAACCTGGTCGCGAAAGAGTATGTTGCCGCACAGGATCCTGCCAATCCGGGCGTACTGGTACTTTCGCAATTTGCCGGAGCGGCAAACGAACTGACGTCGGCGTTAATTGTAAACCCCTACGATCGTGATGAAGTTGCGGCGGCGCTCAATCGGGCGTTGACGATGTCGCTGGCGGAACGTATTTCCCGCCATGCAGAAATGCTGGAAGTTATTGTGAAAAACGACATTAATCACTGGCAGGAGTATTTTATTCGCGACCTAAAGCAGATAGTTCCGCGAAGTGCGGAAAGTCAGCAGCGCGATAAAGTTGCTACCTTTCCGAAACTGGCGTAATGGCAGTTAATCTCCCTTAAGCGGAACCAGTAGTACATCGACCTCGCTTGAGGCAATCACACTTTTCGCTGAGCAGGATGCTCGCGAAAAGAAACTGTGGTTATGATTGCCGCAAATCACCAAATCGAATTTATGCTTACGGCACACTGCCAGAATATGTTCGCTTAACTCACCGTAAGCAATAAATGTCTCTTCTACCGGATATCCCGCATCCTTTATTAATTTATCAAGAAAGTTTTGTGTTTCTTCATGCATCACGCTGCGTAAATCTTCAAGCATCGGTGCGGCTAATTGATTGAAGATTTCCGGGTCGGAAGCGAGAGTGATCAAACTTATGCGCCCATTAACCGGACGGGCGATAGAGACCGCTTTTGTCAACAGTTGCTGGCTTTCTGGCGAGACAGCTACAGCAACAAGAACATTGGTATAGCTCATAACCTGCTCCTTATTCTGTGAACTTCAGGTGTTATTACAGCTTTACTCTGAATGAGGCATTGATGCAATAACAACTCAGTCAAAAAGGTAAATATTAGGCTGGTTACTAGTAAGAATAATTAATTAGTGCCGCAATGTTATTATGCGATCGCCAGTATGGCTGTAAGAAGTAAAATTATCTATTTTCCTTATAAAACAAATGGTTAATGTTTGAAAAACATTTATATAACATTTGAGGGGTTCTCGGCTTTATTTTCACTTGAACTGGGTCATGTTATGTAACTCTCTGTTTGAAAATAAGTTATGGAGGATAAATAAATTTATTTCATACATAACAGATGGTTATTTACGGTGATTTATATTAACAGTGCGCAACATAATAATTTTATGCCTCTACTTCATTTTTGAAGCCAGAGGCGCTGAAAAACTTTTTAACAGAATGAAATATCATCAAAACAAAAGTATGACTTATACATTAATGTTAAGTAATTGAGTGTTTTGTGTGATCTGAGTCACACATTATCGAAAATCGCAGCGTCGCTCCGTTGTATGTGTGAGTGGTGACGAGTACAGTTGCGTCGAATTAGGAAAAATCTTAGTTAAGTGTAAAAAACACTATTCTCTGTAAGGGATTGTTTCATCGCTTACGATGTTTGTGTTTTTTCGTTGATCGCAACTATTCCATGGTTATTTACTTTTTACCGGGATTTCCCGGCGACATCACGGGGTGCGGTGATACCGCATAAAAATAAAGTTAGTTATTCTGGATGGGAATAATGCATACCTCCGAGTTGCTGAAACATATTTATGACATCAATTTGTCATATTTACTTCTTGCACAACGTCTGATCGTTCAGGACAAAGCGTCCGCCATGTTTCGTCTCGGTATTAATGAAGAAATGGCAACAACGTTAGCGACGCTGACGCTTCCGCAAATGGTTAAACTGGCAGAAACCAATCAACTGATTTGTCATTTCCGCTTTGACAGCCACCAGACTATTAATCAGTTGACGCAGGATTCCCGCGTTGACGATCTCCAGCAAGTTCATACCGGTATCATGCTCTCTACACGTTTGTTGAATGATGTTAATCAGCCCGAAGAAGTGCTGCGTAAAAAAAGGGCCTGATAATGAGTGAAAAAAGCATTGTTCAGGAAGCCCGGGATATTCAGCTGGCAATGGAATTGATCACCCTCGGTGCTCGTTTGCAGATGCTGGAAAGTGAAACACAATTAAGTCGCGGACGCCTGATCAAACTCTATAAAGAACTGCGCGGAAGTCCGCCGCCGAAAGGTATGCTGCCATTCTCCACCGACTGGTTTATGACCTGGGAACAAAATGTTCATGCGTCGATGTTTTGTAATGCATGGCAGTTTTTGCTGAAAACCGGGTTATGTAACGGCGTCGATGCAGTAATCAAAGCCTATCGTTTATACCTCGAACAGTGTCCGCAAGCCGAAGATGGGCCGCTGCTGGCGTTGACACGCGCCTGGACACTGGTGCGATTTGTTGAAAGTGGTTTACTACAACTTTCCAGTTGCAAGTGCTGCGGCGGTAATTTTATCACCCATGCCCATCAGCCTGTTGGCAGCTTTGCCTGCAGCTTATGTCAGCCGCCATCACGAGCGGTAAAAAGACGTAAACTTTCTCAAGACCCTGCCGATATTATCCCTCAACTGCTGGATGAACAGAGAGTACAGGCTGTTTAACTCACGCGATATGGCGAAACATTCCAGCAGCGGCAACTGATTGTCGCTGCTTTTTTCCCCGACCGTAAGTTAACGCCTGACGACTGAACATCCTGTCATGGTCAACAGTGAAAGGATGATGTCGTGCTTATCTTATTAGGTTACCTGGTTGTTCTCGGTACAGTTTTCGGCGGTTATTTGATGACCGGCGGAAGCCTTGGAGCACTTTATCAACCCGCTGAACTGGTGATTATTGCCGGTGCAGGTATTGGGTCGTTTATTGTCGGCAACAACGGTAAAGCCATCAAAGGCACGCTTAAGGCGCTGCCGTTACTGTTTCGCCGCTCCAAATACACCAAAGCAATGTATATGGATCTGCTGGCGCTGCTTTACCGGCTAATGGCGAAATCACGCCAGATGGGCATGTTTTCGTTGGAGCGCGATATTGAAAATCCTCGCGAGAGCGAGATCTTCGCCAGTTATCCTCGCATTATGGCTGATGCCGTCATGCTTGATTTTATTGTCGATTATCTGCGCCTGATTATTAGTGGTCACATGAATACCTTTGAAATCGAAGCTTTGATGGATGAAGAGATCGAGACTCACGAAAGCGAGGCGGAAGTCCCGGCAAACAGTCTGGCGCTGGTCGGTGACTCGCTCCCGGCATTTGGTATTGTCGCGGCTGTGATGGGAGTGGTTCACGCGCTCGGTTCGGCTGACCGACCTGCCGCCGAACTGGGGGCGTTGATTGCTCATGCGATGGTGGGGACTTTCCTCGGTATCTTATTGGCTTATGGATTTATTTCCCCGCTGGCAAGTGTTTTGCGCCAGAAAAGCGCAGAGACCAGCAAAATGATGCAGTGCGTCAAAGTCATACTGCTTTCTAATCTCAACGGTTATGCACCGCCAATTGCGGTTGAATTTGGTCGCAAAACGCTCTACTCCAGCGAGCGCCCGTCGTTCGTCGAACTGGAAGAGCACGTTCGTGCAGTGAAAAATCCGCAACAGCAGACGACAACTGAGGAAGCATGAAGAATCACGCGCATCCAATTATTGTCGTCAAGCGACGCAAAGCGAAAAGTCACGGCTCGGCGCATGGATCGTGGAAGATTGCTTATGCTGACTTTATGACTGCGATGATGGCTTTTTTTCTGGTGATGTGGCTGATCTCCATCTCCAGCCCAAAAGAGCTGATTCAGATTGCAGAATATTTCCGCACGCCGCTGGCGACGGCAGTAACGGGCGGTGATCGCATTTCTAATAGTGAAAGCCCAATTCCTGGCGGGGGTGATGATTACACCCAAAGCCAGGGAGAAGTGAATAAGCAACCGGACATTGAAGAACTGAAAAAACGCATGGAGCAAAGTCGGCTGCGGAAATTGCGGGGCGATCTCGACCAGCTTATCGAATCAGACCCGAAACTACGGGCGCTGCGTCCACATCTCAAAATCGATCTGGTGCAGGAAGGTTTACGCATTCAGATTATCGACAGCCAGAATCGCCCGATGTTTAAAACCGGCAGTGCTGACGTCGAACCCTATATGCGTGACATTCTGCGGAGTATTGCGCCTGTGCTGAACGGTATTCCTAACCGTATCAGTCTCTCAGGTCATACCGATGATTTCCCTTACGCCAATGGTGAGCAAGGCTATAGCAACTGGGAGCTTTCTGCCGAACGCGCCAATGCGTCGCGCCGTGAGCTAATGGTGGGCGGTCTGGCTGATGGCAAAATTCTGCGCGTTGTCGGCATGGCAGCCACCATGCGTTTGAGCGATCGTGGACCTGATGATGCCGTCAACCGTCGAATCAGCCTGCTGGTTCTGAACAGACAAGCAGAACAAGCTATTTTGCATGAAAACGCTGAAAGCCAGAATGAGCCGGTAAGTGTTCTGGAAAAAACAGGGAGCGCACCGCAGGTCAGTGTTCCCACAATGCCATCAGCCGAACCGAGGTGACTGCGTGAGCATGGATATAAGCGATTTTTATCAGACATTTTTTGATGAGGCGGACGAACTGTTAGCCGATATGGAGAAGCATCTGCTTAATTTGCAGCCAGAAGCGCCAGATGCCGAACAGTTGAATGCCATCTTTCGTGCAGCTCATTCCATCAAAGGAGGGGCAGGAACGTTTGGTTTTACTGTGTTACAGGAAACCACGCATCTGATGGAAAACCTGCTCGATGAAGCCAGACGTGGTGAGATGCAGCTTAATACCGACATTATCAATCTGTTTTTGGAAACGAAGGACATCATGCAAGAACAGCTCGACGCTTATAAACAGTCACAAGAGCCAGATGCCGCCAGCTTCGATTATATCTGCCAGGCCTTGCGTCAACTGGCATTAGAAGCGAAAGGCGAAACGGTATCCGCAGTGACCCGATTAAGTGTGGTTGCCAAAAATGAACCGCAAGATGGTCAGAATAGCCGCCAATCGCCGCGACGAATTATCCTTTCGCGCCTGAAAGCGGGAGAAATCGATCTGCTGGAAGAAGAGCTGGGACATCTGACAACGTTGACTGACGTGGTGAAAGGAGCCGATTCGTTATCGGCGACATTAGCGGGAGATATTGCGGAAGACGACATTACTGCGGTGCTTTGTTTTGTCATTGAGGCCGATCAGATTGCCTTTGAAAGCGTTGAGTCTACGGCGAAAGTATCTGCGCCACCGGTGCTTAAACTTGCCGCCGCAGAAGCGCCAGTTGTACGGACAGAACGGGAAAAACCGCCGCGCGGCAGCGAATCCACCAGTATCCGTGTGGCTGTAGAGAAGGTTGATCAACTGATTAACCTTGTCGGCGAACTGGTCATCACCCAGTCGATGCTGGCTCAGCGTTCGAGCGAACTGGACCCGGTTAATCATGGTGATTTGATTACCAGCATGGGGCAGTTACAACGTAACGCCCGTGATTTGCAGGAATCGGTAATGTCGATCCGCATGATGCCGATGGAATATGTCTTTAGTCGCTATCCCCGGCTGGTACGTGACCTGGCGGGAAAACTCGGCAAACAGGTAGAACTGACGCTGGTGGGCAGTTCCACTGAACTCGACAAGAGCCTGATAGAACGCATTATTGACCCGCTGACCCATCTGGTACGCAACAGTCTCGACCACGGAATTGAACTGCCGGAAAAACGCCTCGCCGCAGGCAAAAACCGCGTCGGAAATTTGGTTCTGTCTGCTGAACATCAGGGCGGCAACATCTGCATCGAAGTGACCGACGATGGCGCGGGGCTAAACCGTGAACGGATTCTGGCAAAAGCTGTTTCACAAGGTCTGACCGTCAGCGACAACATGACAGATGACGAAGTGGCAATGCTGATATTTGCTCCTGGTTTTTCTACAGCAGAGCAGGTTACCGATGTCTCCGGACGCGGTGTCGGTATGGATGTGGTCAAACGTAATATCCAGGAGATGGGCGGTCATGTCGAAATCAAATCGACGCCGGGCGCAGGAACTACGATCCGCATTTTACTGCCGCTGACGCTGGCGATCCTCGATGGCATGTCTGTACGTGTTGCAGATGAAGTTTTCATTCTGCCGCTGAATGCCGTCATGGAATCACTGCAACCCCGTGAAGCCGATCTGCATCCACTGGCGGGCGGCGAGCGGGTACTGGAAGTACGTGGTGAATATCTGCCCATCGTCGAACTGTGGAAAGTGTTCAACGTCACGGGCGCGAAAACTGAAGCGACTCAGGGAATTGTGGTGATCCTGCAAAGTGGCGGTCGCCGCTACGCTTTGCTGGTGGATCAATTAATTGGTCAACACCAGGTAGTAGTGAAAAACCTGGAAAGTAACTATCGCAAAATCCCGGGAATATCCGCCGCAACGATTCTCGGCGACGGCAGCGTGGCACTGATTGTTGATGTTTCTGCCTTGCAGACGATAAACCGCGAACAACGTATGGCGAACACCGCCGCCTGAATGAGTAAAAAGGTAACAATATGACCGGTATGACGAATGTAACAAAGCTGGCCAGCGAGCCGTCAGGCCAGGAATTTCTGGTATTTACCCTTGGTGATGAAGAGTACGGTATTGATATTCTGAAAGTGCAGGAGATCCGTGGCTACGATCAGGTAACACGGATTGCAAACACGCCAGCGTTTATCAAAGGCGTCACGAATCTGCGCGGCGTTATTGTGCCGATTGTTGACTTACGAATTAAGTTCAGCCAGGTGGATGTGGACTATAACGACAACACGGTAGTTATCGTACTGAATCTCGGACAACGGGTGGTCGGCATCGTGGTTGACGGCGTTTCAGACGTGCTTTCATTGACGGCGGAGCAAATTCGTCCGGCACCGGAATTTGCCGTGACGCTTTCAACAGAATATCTCACTGGATTGGGCGCACTGGGCGACCGTATGTTGATTCTGGTGAACATCGAAAAACTGCTGAATAGCGAAGAGATGGCGCTGTTAGATAGCGCGGCGTCAGAAGTGGCGTAATTCTCCTGATTTCCTCAATTGAAATGAACCCGATGATCTGCGCATCGGGTTTTTTATTTCAATTTCGCGGCGGGTGGCATCAGCAATAAAGTTTCCCCCTTCCTTGCCGATAACGAGATCAACTTGTTTTCAGGAAGGTGCCTTATGATTAACCGTATCCGCGTAGTCACGCTGTTGGTAATGGTGCTGGGGGTATTCGCACTGTTACAGCTAATTTCCGGCAGTTTGTTTTTTTCTTCGCTTCACCATAGCCAGAAAAGCTTTGTCGTTTCCAATGAACTACGGGAACAACAGAGTGAGCTAACCTCAACCTGGGATTTAATGCTACAAACGCGCATTAATTTGAGCCGTTCGGCGGTGCGGATGATGATGGATTCATCCAATCAACAAAGTAACGCCAAAGTTGAATTGCTTGATAGCGCCAGGAAAACATTGGCCCAGGCAGCGACTCATTTTAAAAAATTCAAAAGCATGGCACCGTTACCTGAAATGGTCGCCACCAGTCGTAATATTGATGAAAAATACAAAAACTATCACACAGCGTTAACTGAACTGATTGATTATCTTGATTATGGCAATACTGGCGCCTATTTCGCTCAACCAACTCAGGGAATGCAAAATGCGATGGGCGAAGCGTTTGCTCAGTACGCCCTCAGTAGTGAAAAACTTTACCGCGATATCGTCACTAACAATGCGGAAGATTACCGCTTTTCCCAGTGGCAACTGGCGGTTATCGCGCTGGTGGTGGTATTGATTCTGCTGGTGGCGTGGTACGGCATCCGCCGTATGTTGCTTACCCCGCTGGCGAAAATCATTGCTCACATTCGCGAAATTGCCGGTGGTAACCTGGCGAATAGCCTCATCATTGATGGGCGCAGTGAAATGGGCGAACTGGCGCAGAGCGTTTCGCATATGCAGCGTTCTTTGACCGACACAGTCACCCATGTGCGCCAGGGGTCGGACGCCATCTATGCCGGTACACGTGAAATTGCAGCGGGCAATACCGATCTTTCATCACGCACTGAACAGCAGGCATCCGCGCTGGAAGAAACTGCCGCCAGCATGGAACAGCTCACCGCGACGGTGAAACAGAACGCCGATAACGCCCGTCAGGCCTCGCAACTGGCACAAAGTGCCTCCGACACCGCGCTGCACGGCGGCAAAGTGGTGGATGGCGTGGTGAAAACCATGCATGAAATCGCCGACAGTTCGAAGAAAATCGCCGACATTATTAGCGTAATCGACGGCATTGCCTTCCAGACCAATATCCTCGCACTGAATGCCGCTGTTGAAGCCGCGCGTGCCGGGGAACAGGGCCGTGGTTTTGCCGTGGTGGCAGGCGAAGTGCGTAATCTTGCCAGTCGCAGCGCCCAGGCAGCAAAAGAGATCAAAGCTCTGATAGAAGACTCAGTTTCCCGCGTTGATACCGGTTCTGTGCTGGTCGAAAGCGCCGGGGAAACGATGACGAATATCGTTAATGCGGTTACGCGCGTCACCGACATTATGGGGGAAATTGCTTCAGCCTCCGATGAGCAGAGCCGTGGCATTGATCAAGTTGCGCTGGCCGTGTCGGAAATGGATCGCGTCACTCAACAGAATGCCTCGTTGGTGCAGGAGTCAGCCGCCGCTGCTGCCGCACTGGAAGAGCAGGCCGGTCGTTTAACGCAGGCAGTATCCGCATTTCGTCTGGCAGCCAGTCAGCTAAACCACAAACCACCACTAAAATCCCAGCCTGCCAGTGAGCAATCACCTGCGCAGTCGCGGCGGCGTATCGCTGAACAAGAGCCAAACTGGGAAACATTTTGATGGGTATTTACTCAAGCGCCATTGCCGCCAGATGAGGCTGATGATGCAACAGAACGTCGCGCTTATCGTTTCTGGTGGCGCTATTACAACACAATCGGTGCAGTTACAGGCTGTGCCAGTGGTTTCCTGAAGTGATTGAGAAGGCGCTATGACATCATCTCAGCCCTGTGGGCAAACGTCTTTATTGTTACAGATGAGCGAGCGCCTTGCGCTTTCCGACGTTCATTTTCGGCGGATAAGTCAATTGATCTATCAACGTGCGGGGATTGTTCTGGCCGACCACAAGCGTGACATGGTCTACAACCGGTTGATACGCCGTTTGCGCTCGCTAGGACTGGCCGATTTTGGTCATTATCTGAACATGCTGGAATCTAATCAGCTTAGCGGCGAGTGGCAGGCATTTATTAACTCGCTGACTACCAACCTGACGGCATTTTTCCGTGAAGAGCATCATTTCCCACTGCTCGCGGCTCACGCTCGCCGTCGTTCTGGGGAATATCGTGTATGGAGCGCGGCGGCGTCGACTGGTGAAGAGCCGTACAGCATTGCCATGACGCTGGCGGACACATTAGGCACCGCGCCTGGACGCTGGAAAGTGTTCGCCAGTGATATCGACACCGAAGTGCTGGAAAAAGCCAGAAGCGGCATTTATCGCCATGAAGAGCTGAAAAACCTGACGCCACAACAACTCCAGCGTTACTTCATGCGCGGCACGGGGCCGCATGAAGGGCTGGTGCGCGTGCGCCAGGAACTGGCGAGCTATGTCGATTTTTCCCCGCTGAATTTGTTGGCGAAACAGTACACCGTACCGGGGCCGTTTGATGCGATCTTCTGCCGTAACGTCATGATCTACTTTGATCAAACGACCCAACAGGAGATTTTGCGCCGCTTCGTGCCACTACTTAAACCTGACGGATTGCTGTTTGCGGGGCACTCTGAAAATTTCAGCCACCTTGAGCGCAGCTTCACGCTGCGTGGGCAGACGGTGTATGCGCTAAGTAAGGATTAACCATGAGCAAAATCAGGGTGTTGTCTGTCGATGATTCGGCACTGATGCGCCAGATCATGACGGAAATCATCAACAGCCATAGCGATATGGAAATGGTGGCAACGGCGCCCGATCCGCTGGTCGCGCGAGATTTGATTAAGAAATTCAACCCCGATGTGCTGACGCTGGATGTTGAAATGCCACGGATGGACGGACTGGATTTCCTCGAAAAGTTAATGCGTTTGCGTCCAATGCCCGTTGTGATGGTTTCTTCTCTGACCGGCAAAGGTTCTGAAGTGACGCTGCGTGCGCTGGAGTTGGGGGCGATTGATTTTGTCACTAAACCGCAACTGGGTATTCGAGAAGGGATGCTGGCGTACAGCGAAATGATCGCTGAAAAGGTGCGTACGGCGTCGAGGGCGAGCCTCGCGGCGCATAAACCATTATTGGCTCCGGCAACGCTGAAGGCGGGGCCGTTGTTGAGTTCAGAAAAACTGATTGCGATTGGTGCTTCAACGGGGGGCACCGAGGCAATTCGGCACGTATTGCAGCCGCTGCCGCTTTCCAGCCCGGCACTGTTAATCACCCAGCATATGCCGCCTGGCTTTACCCGTTCTTTTGCCGACCGCCTGAATAAGCTGTGTCAAATCGGTGTTAAAGAGGCCGAAGACGGAGAACGTGTTTTGCCGGGACATGCCTATATCGCACCGGGCGATCGACATATGGAACTGGCGCGCAGCGGCGCGAACTATCAAATCAAAATTCACGATGGCCCGGCGGTTAACCGCCATCGACCGTCGGTGGATGTGTTGTTTCATTCTGTCGCCAGACAGGCGGGGCGCAACGCGGTTGGAGTGATCCTCACCGGTATGGGCAACGACGGTGCGGCGGGAATGTTGGCGATGCGTCAGGCGGGGGCATGGACCCTTGCGCAAAACGAAGCAAGCTGTGTGGTGTTCGGTATGCCGCGCGAGGCCATCAATCTGGGGGGCGTCTGCGAAGTGGTCGATCTTAGCCAGGTAAGCCAGCAAATGCTGGCGAAAATCAGTGTCGGACAGGCGATACGTATTTAAATCAGGAGTGTGAAATGGCGGATAAAGAACTTAAATTTTTGGTTGTGGATGACTTTTCCACCATGCGACGCATTGTGCGTAACCTGCTGAAAGAGCTGGGTTTCAACAATGTTGAGGAAGCGGAAGATGGCGCTGATGCTCTCAACAAGTTACAGGCGGGCGGTTATGGCTTTGTGATTTCCGACTGGAATATGCCGAATATGGATGGTCTGGAGTTGCTGAAAACCATTCGTGCTGATGGTGCGATGTCGGCGTTGCCAGTGCTGATGGTGACCGCTGAGGCGAAGAAAGAGAACATTATCGCGGCAGCACAAGCGGGGGCCAGTGGCTATGTGGTTAAGCCATTTACCGCCGCGACGCTGGAGGAAAAACTCAACAAAATCTTTGAGAAACTGGGCATGTGAGGATGCGACTATGATGCAACCATCAATCAAACCTGCTGATGAACATGCAGCCGGCGATATCATTGCGCGCATCGGCAGCCTGACGCGTATGCTGCGTGACAGCCTGCGCGAGCTGGGACTGGATCAGGCGATAGCCGAAGCTGCGGAAGCTATCCCTGATGCCCGCGATCGCTTGTTCTACGTTGTGCAGATGACTGCGCAGGCCGCAGAGCGGGCGCTGAATAGCGTTGAGGCGTCGCAACCGCATCAGGATGAAATGGAGGAATCGGCAAAAGCATTAACCCAACGCTGGGATGACTGGTTCGCCGATCCGATTGACCTTGCCGACGCCCGTGAACTGGTGACAGATACACGGCAATTTCTGGCGGATGTGCCCGCTCATACCAGCTTCACAAACGCGCAGTTACTGGAAATTATGATGGCGCAGGATTTTCAGGATCTCACCGGGCAGGTGATTAAACGGATGATGGATGTGATTCAGGAAATTGAACGCCAGCTGTTGATGGTGCTGCTGGAAAATATCCCGGAACAGGATGCGCGTCCGAAACGTGAAAACCAGAGTTTGCTTAACGGACCACAGGTCGATACCAGCAAAGCCGGTGTGGTTGCCAGTCAGGATCAGGTGGACGATTTGTTGGATAGTCTTGGGTTTTGATTTGTATTGCCTGATGTGACGTGACCGCGTCATATCAGGCGGTCGGATAAGGCGTTTACGCCACATCCGACAAACGTGCGCCCTGTCTGATGTACTGCGGTAAAAGCCCTAAAGCCCACCTGTTTTGCCACTTATTCCAGGCATTGAATGCTTTCCGCTCTGGCATTATTCACGCTTATTACCATTTCCAGGATTGGCGACGTGTCTGACGAGAGCGACGACAAAACAGAAGCTCCCACACCTCACCGACTTGAAAAAGCGCGGGAAGAGGGGCAGATCCCGCGCTCCCGTGAGCTGACCTCACTGCTCATTTTACTGGTGGGCGTGTGTGTTATTTGGTTTGGTGGCGCGTCTCTGGCACGGCGGTTGTCGGGGATGCTCTCCGCCGGGCTGCATTTTGATCACAGCATCATCAATGACCCCAACCTCATTCTCGGACAGATTATTTTGCTGATCAGAGAAGCCATGCTTGCACTGTTGCCGCTGATTAGCGGTGTGGTGCTGGTGGCGCTCATTTCGCCGGTCATGCTGGGGGGGCTGGTATTTAGTGGTAAATCATTGCAACCGAAGTTTTCCAAACTCAACCCACTACCGGGCATTAAACGTATTTTCTCGGCGCAAACTGGCGCGGAGCTGCTGAAAGCTATCCTGAAATCTACACTGGTTGGCTGCGTTACTGGCTTTTATCTCTGGCATCACTGGCCGCAGATGATGCGCTTAATGGCGCAGTCACCCATTACCGCAATGGCTAACGCGATGGATGTTGTGGGGTTGTGTGCACTTTTAGTGGTGCTTGGTGTCATTCCGATGGTGGGATTTGACGTCTTTTTTCAAATTTTCAGCCACCTGAAAAAGCTGCGTATGTCACGGCAGGATATTCGTGATGAGTTCAAACAAAGCGAAGGCGATCCGCATGTCAAAGGGCGAATTCGTCAGATGCAGCGTGCTGCCGCGCGGCGTCGGATGATGGCCGATGTGCCGAAAGCGGACGTCATTGTTAATAACCCAACTCACTACTCAGTGGCATTGCAGTATGACGAAAACAAAATGAGCGCGCCGAAAGTCGTTGCTAAAGGCGCGGGGCTGGTGGCGTTACGCATTCGTGAAATCGCCGCTGAAAATAACGTCCCGACTCTTGAAGCGCCGCCGCTGGCGCGCGCGCTGTATCGACACGCAGAAATCGGCCAACAAATTCCCGGTCAACTGTATGCCGCCGTGGCGGAAGTGCTGGCCTGGGTCTGGCAACTGAAACGCTGGCGTCTGGCCGGTGGACAACGTCCTGAACAACCCACTCATCTTCCGGTGCCGGAAGCCCTGGATTTTATCAACGAGAAACCGTCCCATGAGTAATCTGGCCGCGATGCTGCGCCTGCCCGCAAACCTGAAATCGACACAGTGGCAGATCCTTGCCGGACCTATTTTGATCCTGCTGATCTTGTCGATGATGGTGCTGCCACTGCCCGCATTCATTCTCGACCTGCTGTTCACTTTCAACATTGCCTTGTCGATTATGGTGTTGCTGGTGGCGATGTTTACCCAGCGCACGCTTGAGTTTGCCGCGTTTCCGACCATTCTGTTGTTTACCACGCTGCTGCGTCTGGCGCTTAATGTGGCTTCCACGCGTATCATTTTGATGGAAGGGCATACTGGCGCGGCGGCGGCAGGGAAGGTGGTTGAAGCATTTGGTCATTTTCTCGTGGGCGGTAACTTTGCCATCGGCATTGTGGTGTTTGTCATCCTCGTGATCATCAACTTTATGGTCATTACCAAAGGTGCCGGACGTATCGCGGAAGTGGGTGCGCGCTTTGTTCTCGACGGAATGCCAGGAAAACAGATGGCGATTGATGCCGACCTCAACGCTGGCCTGATTGGCGAAGATGAAGCAAAAAAGCGACGTTCAGAAGTGACCCAGGAAGCTGATTTTTACGGCTCAATGGACGGGGCGAGTAAGTTTGTCCGTGGTGACGCCATCGCCGGGATCCTCATCATGGTCATTAACGTTGTTGGCGGATTGCTGGTTGGGGTGTTGCAACATGGCATGAGTATGGGTCATGCAGCGGAAAGTTATACGCTGTTGACCATCGGTGATGGTCTGGTCGCGCAAATACCTGCGCTGGTTATTTCTACCGCTGCGGGGGTTATCGTTACGCGAGTCAGTACCGATCAGGACGTTGGCGAGCAGATGGTGAATCAGCTTTTCAGTAACCCCAGCGTCATGTTGTTAAGTGCCGCAGTGCTCGGTTTACTGGGGCTGGTGCCGGGAATGCCAAACCTGGTATTTTTACTGTTCACAGCGGGATTGCTGGGGCTGGCATGGTGGGTTCGTGGACGTGAACAAAAAGCGCCCGCTGAACCGAAACCAGTGAAGATGGCGGAAAATAATGCCGTTGTCGAAGCGACCTGGAACGATGTGCAACTGGAAGATTCTCTGGGAATGGAAGTGGGTTATCGGCTGATTCCGATGGTCGATTTTCAGCAGGATGGCGAGTTGCTTGGTCGTATTCGCAGTATTCGCAAGAAATTTGCTCAGGAGATGGGCTTTCTACCGCCAGTGGTGCACATCCGCGACAATATGGATCTACAGCCTGCCCGCTATCGTATCTTGATGAAAGGCGTTGAGATTGGCAGTGGTGATGCTTATCCGGGGCGCTGGCTGGCCATTAACCCAGGAACAGCCGCCGGGACGCTACCCGGTGAAGTGACTGTCGATCCGGCATTTGGTCTTAATGCTATCTGGATCGAAAGTGCGCTAAAAGAACAAGCGCAGATTCAGGGATATACGGTGGTTGAAGCCAGTACAGTGGTGGCAACGCATCTTAACCACCTCATTAGTCAACATGCCGCAGAACTGTTTGGTCGTCAGGAGGCGCAGCAGTTACTGGATCGCGTGGCGCAGGAGATGCCAAAACTGACGGAGGATTTGGTTCCTGGCGTTATCACGCTTACCACGCTGCATAAAGTGCTACAAAACCTGCTTGATGAAAAAGTACCGATCCGCGATATGCGCACCATTCTTGAAACGCTGGCGGAACATGCGCCTATCCAGAGCGATCCGCATGAATTAACCGCCGTCGTGCGCGTGGCGCTGGGGCGGGCAATTACTCAGCAGTGGTTCCCCGGTAAAGATGAAGTTCACGTTATCGGTCTGGACACGCCACTGGAGCGTTTACTGTTACAGGCGTTGCAGGGCGGTGGCGGACTGGAACCGGGGCTGGCGGATCGTTTGCTGGCACAGACCCAGGAAGCATTATCCCGTCAGGAGATGCTGGGTGCGCCGCCAGTACTGTTGGTGAACCACGCGCTGCGTCCGCTATTGTCTCGCTTTCTGCGCCGTAGCCTGCCGCAACTGGTGGTGCTGTCGAATCTCGAACTCTCTGATAACCGGCAGATTCGGATGACGGCGACTATTGGGGGTAAATAATGAGGATCTTACTGGCGATATTGTTGTTTCCGCTGGTTGTACAAGCCGCCGGGGAGGGGATGTGGCAGACAAGTAGTGTGGGCGTTACGCTAAACCATCGCGGTGAGTCGATGTCGTCAGCGCCTCTTTCTTCGCGACAACCAGCATCAGGATTGATGACGCTGGTGGCGTGGCGTTATCAGCTTATCGGCCCGACACCATCGGGGCTGCGGGTACGCTTGTGTTCACAATCTCGTTGTGTCGAGTTAGACGGGCAGAGCGGGAGCACAGTGGCCTTTTCCGGTATACCGGCGGCAGAACCGTTGCGATTTATCTGGGAAGTGCCTGGCGGTGGGCGGTTAATTCCGCCGCTGAAGGTACAACGTAATGAAGTGATTGTGAATTACCGTTAGTGATAAAAAAGCCGATGTCTGCAACGACATCGGCCTTTGCGGTATGACGCGATTACATACGCTCTACCGTCTCAATACCCAGCGTATCCAGACCCAGTTTCAGCGTCTTCGCCGTCAGTTGCGCCAGTTTCAGACGGCTGTTACGCACTTCTTCGTTTTCTGCGCTAAGGATCGGGCAGTGCTCGTAGAAGCCAGAGAACAGACCGGCCAGATCGTACAGATAAGCACACATCACGTGCGGCGTGCCTTCACGGGCAACCACAGTGAGGGTTTCTTCAAACTGCAGCAGGCGAGCAGCCAATTGTGCTTCGCGATCTTCACGGATGATCACCGGAGCCGCAGCCAGTTGCTCTTCGTTAATTTCTGCTTTACGGAACACGGACAACACACGGGTGTAGGCATACTGCATGTACGGCGCAGTATTACCCTCAAACGCCAGCATGTTGTCCCAGTCGAAGATGTAGTCGGTGGTGCGGTTTTTGGAGAGATCCGCGTATTTCACCGCACCGATACCCACGGCATTGGCCAGTTTTTCCAGCTCGTCGGCTGGCATATCCGGGTTCTTCTCTGCCACCAGACGACGTGCACGCTCCAGGGCTTCATCCAGCAGATCGGCCAGTTTCACCGTACCGCCAGCACGGGTTTTAAACGGCTTGCCGTCTTTACCCAGCATCATGCCGAACATGTGGTGCTCCAGCGGTACGGATTCCGGCACGTAGCCTGCTTTACGGACGATCGCCCACGCCTGCATCAGGTGTTGATGCTGACGGGAGTCAATGTAATACAGCACGCGATCGGCATGTAGCGTCTCGTAACGGTACTTCGCACAGGCGATATCGGTGGTGGTGTAGAGATAGCCGCCATCTTTCTTCTGAATGATCACGCCCATCGGTTCGCCTTCCTTGTTTTTGAACTCATCAAGGAATACGACGGTTGCGCCTTCGCTTTCTACTGCCAGACCTTTGGCTTTCAGATCCGCCACGATACCCGGCAGCATCGGGTTGTACAGGCTTTCGCCCATCACGTCATCACGGGTCAGCGTCACGTTCAGACGATCGTAGGTGATCTGGTTCTGCGTCATGGTGATGTCGACCAGCTTGCGCCACATCTCGCGGAAATATTCGTCACCGCTTTGCAGTTTTACCACGTAGTTACGTGCACGCTCGGCGAACTCTTCATCTTCGTCGTAATGCTTTTTCGCATCGCGGTAGAAACCTTCAAGGTCAGCCAGCTCCATTTCACCGGCGTTTTCCTGCTGCTGCTTTTCCAGCCATGCAATCAGCATACCGAACTGAGTGCCCCAGTCGCCGACGTGGTTAGCACGAATCACTTTGTGACCGAGGAACTCCAGAGTACGTACTGCCGCGTCACCAATGATAGTGGAACGCAGATGACCGACGTGCATCTCTTTCGCCACGTTTGGCGCGGAGTAGTCAACCACAATGGTCTGTTTTTCTGGCGTAGCAACACCGAGACGATCGGACGCCAGCGCCTGCTGAACATGTTCAGCCAGGAATGCCGGATCAAGGAAAATGTTGATAAAGCCAGGACCGGCGATCTCAACTTTGCTGGCGATACCGTTAAGATCCAGATGAGTCAGCACCTGCTCTGCTAATTGTCGCGGTGCCATACCCAGTTTTTTAGCAACTGCCATCATGCCGTTAGCCTGATAGTCGCCGAACTGAACTTTTGCTGACTGACGAACCTGCGGTTCGCAATCCGCAGGCGCGCCTGCCGCAATCATGGCCTGACGGACTTTTTCTGAGAGAAGAGCCTGAATATTCACCGGAATACCTTACATTGATGAAGCGAGCAAAAATTGCCCGCACCAGTTAAAGAAATTAGGGCGGGAGTATACTGCAAATGGCTGTTTTCGTCAGCAACGTGCGCGTGGCGTATTGCCGTTTTCACTATTGCATCAGGAGCGGCGTGAAATCAGCGGTTGGTTGGCGCAGGGCAACAGGGTAAATTAACGCTTTTACCGAAGACGAAGAGTGATTATGGCGAACTGGCAATCTATCGACGAGTTGCAGGATATTGCAACGGATTTACCGCGATTTATCCATGCATTAGACGAACTTTCACGGCGTCTGGGGCTGGATATTACTCCGCTGACTGCCGATCACATTTCTTTGCGTTGCCATCAAAACGCCACCGCTGAACGCTGGCGTCGCGGGTTTGAACAGTGCGGCGAACTCCTGTCAGAAAATATGATCAATGGTAGACCGATTTGCCTGTTTAAATTGCGTGAACCGGTACAGGTTGCTCACTGGCAGTTTTCGATTGTTGAGTTGCCGTGGCCAGGGGAAAAACGCTACCCGCATGAAGGTTGGGAACATATCGAAATTGTTCTGCCAGGAGAGCCGGAAACGCTGAATGCCCGCGCGCTGGCGTTGCTTTCTGATGAAGGACTAAGCCTGCCGGGGATCTCGGTTAAAACCAGTTCGCCAAAAGGTGAGCATGAACGATTGCCGAATCCGACGCTGGCGGTCACCGATGGCAAAACGACGATAAAATTTCATCCATGGTCCATTGAAGAGATCGTTGCCAGCGAGCAGTCGGCGTAATAAGGAGCAAAAATGGCATTACTGGAAATTTGCTGTTACAGCATGGAATGCGCGCTGACGGCGCAGCAAAACGGTGCCGACAGAATAGAATTGTGTGCGGCACCGAAAGAAGGGGGGCTAACGCCGTCACTGGGCGTTCTGAAGTCCGTGCGCCAGCATGTTACGATCCCCGTACATCCGATCATCCGTCCACGCGGTGGCGATTTTTGCTACAGCGACGGCGAGTTTGCCGCCATTCTTGAAGATATCCGCACAGTGCGTGAATTAGGATTTCCTGGACTGGTGACAGGCCTTCTGGATGTTGATGGTAATGTCGATATGCCACGAATGGAAAAAATAATGGCGGCTGCTGGTCCGCTGGCCGTCACTTTTCATCGCGCCTTCGATATGTGCGCTAACCCTTTAAATACATTGAATAACCTTGCTGAATTAGGCATTGCCAGGGTGCTGACATCGGGGCAAAAATCTGATGCACTGCAAGGTTTATCAAAAATTATGGAACTTATTGCCTATGGTGATGCTCCAATCATCATGGCCGGAGCAGGAGTCCGTGCAGAAAACCTGCACCATTTCCTCGATGCCGGGATGCTGGAAGTCCATAGCTCTGCAGGAGCGTGGCAAGCCTCACCGATGCGTTATCGTAATCAGGGATTGTCCATGTCATCGGATGCACACGCGGACGAGTATTCGCGTTATGTCGTAGACGGGACGGCGGTTGCTGAAATGAAAGGAATCATTGAGCGCCATCAGGCCAAATGATTTTTACCGTTGCATCATGTCGCCCAATATGATGCTTGCTCGTACCAGGCCCCTGCCCATTCAACAGGGGCCTTTTTTTATCCTTGAGAAGTATGAAAAATGAACAGTTGCCGTGTCATATCGACTTCGTAATAGCGCGCCAAATCATGCTACTAAAAATGTTATATATATTCATATTAACTATGTAATTTAAATTATTAAAACTGCCAAATATATATTAAAAAATAACGGCTGGTTTCTTCTTTAATAATTAATGGTTAAATTGCAATAAATCATATTCTTTGTCGATTATTTCAGGCAGTGTTGTGCCGAATTTAGTGAGTTATTAATTCGTTGTATATTTATTTATACAGCTGGTTCGGTGTACTGGAATTTAATTAGAGGAATCTATGCGAGGGAAAAAACGCATTGGGTTATTTTTTCTGCTCATAGCAGTAGTGGTGGGTAGCGGTGGGTTATTGTTGGCGCAAAAAACGTTGCACAAAACGTCGGAAACGGCATTTTGTCTTTCCTGCCACTCAATGAGCAAACCGTTTGAGGAATATCAGGGGACTGTCCATTTCTCTAATCAAAAAGGTATTCGTGCTGAATGTGCCGATTGCCATATTCCAAAGTCAGGAATTGATTATTTATTTGCTAAATTAAAAGCATCTAAAGATATTTATCATGAATTTGTTAGCGGCAAAATAGACAGCGACGATAAGTTCGAATCCCATCGTCAGGAAATGGCCGAAACAGTGTGGAAAGAATTAAAAGCCTCAGACTCTGCAACGTGCCGTAGTTGCCATTCTTTTGATGCCATGGATATTGCATCGCAAAGTGAAGCTGCGCAGAAAATGCATACCAAAGCGCAAAAAGATGGCGAAACGTGTATTGATTGCCACAAAGGGATTGCCCATTTTCCGCCAGAAATAAAAATGGATGACAACGCGGCGCATGAACTGGAAAGTCAGGCCGCCACATCAGTGACTAATGGCGCGCATATTTATCCTTTCAAACCGTCCCGCATAGGTGAACTGGCTACTGTGAATCCAGGCACCGATCTTACGGTTGTTGATGCCAGTGGCAAACAGCCGCTCGTCCTGTTGCAGGGTTATCAGATGCAGGGCAGTGAAAACACGCTCTACCTGGCGGCAGGTCAACGACTGGCGTTAGCCACACTAAGCGAAGAAGGTATCAAGGCGCTAACGGTAAATGGGGAATGGAAAGCTGACGAATACGGTAATCAATGGCGTAAGGCGTCATTACAGGGGACGCTTACCGATCCCGCATTAGCGGACCGTAAACCGCTATGGCAATACGCTGAAAAACTCGACGATACCTATTGCGCTGGTTGCCATGCACCTATTGCCGCCGATCATTACACCGTCAATGCATGGCCGTCCATTGCCAAAGGGATGGGGGCGCGAACCAGCATGAGCGAAAACGAACTGGATATTTTGACGCGGTACTTTCAGTACAACGCTAAAGATATTACCGAGAAACAGTGATCTTCGTTGATCAGGGAGGAAGTTATGACATTAACAAGACGTGAGTTTATTAAACATAGCGGTATTGCGGCAGGGGCGCTGGTGGTGACATCGGCTGTACCGTTACCTGCATGGGCAGAAGAGAAGGGCGGTAAAATTCTTACCGCAGGCCGTTGGGGAGCGATGAACGTAGAAGTGAAGGACGGTAAAATTGTTTCTTCTACAGGCGCGCTGGCGAAGACCATCCCGAACTCTTTGCAATCTACGGCGGCGGATCAGGTGCATACCACGGCGCGTATTCAGCATCCGATGGTGCGAAAAAGCTATCTCGATAATCCACTGCAACCGGCGAAAGGTCGCGGCGACGACAGTTACGTTCAGGTGAGCTGGGAACAGGCATTAAAACTGATTCATGAGCAACACGATCGCATTCGCAAGGCCAATGGACCATCTGCCATTTTTGCCGGATCTTACGGCTGGCGTTCTTCTGGCGTGTTGCATAAAGCGCAAACTTTACTGCAACGTTATATGAATCTGGCGGGTGGTTATTCAGGACATAGTGGCGATTACTCAACCGGAGCTGCGCAGGTGATCATGCCGCACGTTGTCGGTTCCGTGGAGGTTTATGAACAGCAGACCTCCTGGCCGCTGATTCTGGAAAACAGCCAGGTGGTGGTGCTGTGGGGGATGAACCCGCTGAATACCTTAAAAATTGCCTGGAGTAGTACCGATGAGCAAGGGCTGGAGTACTTCCATCAACTGAAGAAATCCGGCAAACCGGTGATTGCCATTGATCCTATCCGTTCCGAAACGATCGAGTTCTTTGGCGACAACGCTACCTGGATCGCGCCGAATATGGGGACTGACGTGGCGCTGATGTTAGGGATTGCGCATACCCTTCTGACACAAGGCAAACACGATAAAGCGTTCCTTGAAAAATACACCACTGGCTATCCGCAGTTTGAAGAGTATCTGACAGGCAAGAAAGATAGTACGCCGAAGAGCGCGGCCTGGGCGGCGGAAATTACCGGTGTGCCGGAAGCGCAGATAGTCAAACTCGC
The DNA here is from genome assembly GCF_916618735.1 of Escherichia sp. Marseille-Q3837. Lineage (NCBI taxonomy): Bacteria > Pseudomonadati > Pseudomonadota > Gammaproteobacteria > Enterobacterales > Enterobacteriaceae > Escherichia > Escherichia sp. Marseille-Q3837. The sequence goes on from NZ_CAKAKC010000001.1 coordinate 2,904,672, forward strand.
CGAACTGATGGCGGCGAATCGCACGATGCTGATGGCAGGCTGGGGAATCCAACGCCAGCAATACGGTGAACAGAAACACTGGATGCTGGTGACCCTGGCGGCCATGCTAGGGCAGATTGGTACGCCGGGCGGCGGCTTTGGTTTCTCTTATCATTACTCCAACGGTGGCAATCCGACACGCGTTGGCGGCGTACTGCCGGAAATGTCTGCGGCGATTGCCGGACAGGCCAGTGAGGCCGCTGATGATGGCGGAATGACGGCGATCCCTGTCGCCCGTATTGTCGATGCGCTGGAAAATCCTGGCGGCAAATATCAGCACAACGGTAAAGAACAAACTTACCCAAATATCAAAATGATCTGGTGGGCTGGCGGCGGTAATTTCACCCATCACCAGGATACCAATCGTCTGATCAAAGCCTGGCAGAAACCAGAGCTGATCGTCGTTTCTGAATGTTACTGGACGGCAGCAGCTAAACACGCGGATATCGTATTACCGATCACCACATCGTTTGAGCGCAATGACCTGACGATGACCGGCGACTACAGCAACCAGCACATCGTACCGATGAAGCAAGTGGTTGCGCCGCAGTTTGAAGCACGTAACGATTTTGACGTGTTTGCCGATCTTGCTGAATTACTGAAACCTGGCGGAAAAGAGATCTATACCGAAGGTAAAGATGAAATGGCGTGGCTGAAATTTTTCTATGATGCCGCTCAGAAAGGTGCGCGTGCGCAACGCGTCACTATGCCGATGTTTAATGCCTTCTGGCAGCAAAATAAACTGCTTGAAATGCGCCGCAGCGAGAAGAACGAGCAATATGTTCGCTATGGCGATTTCCGCGCCGATCCGGTGAAAAATGCGCTGGGTACGCCAAGCGGCAAAATTGAGATCTATTCCAAAACGCTGGAAAAATTTGCTTATAAGGATTGCCCGGCACACCCAACCTGGCTTGCGCCTGATGAGTGGAAAGGTACCGCCGACGAGAAGCAGTTGCAGCTTCTGACCGCACATCCGGCACACCGTTTACACAGTCAGCTTAACTATGCGGAACTGCGTAATAAATATGCGGTTGCCGATCGTGAGCCGCTCACCATTCATACAGAAGATGCTGCTCGCTTTGGCATTGCGAACGGCGATCTGGTACGCGTCTGGAACAAACGCGGTCAGATCCTGACGGGAGCCGTGGTGACTGACGGGATCAAAAAAGGCGTGGTGTGCGTCCATGAAGGCGCATGGCCGGATCTGGAAAATGGCTTGTGTAAAAACGGCTGCGCAAATGTGTTAACGGCGGATATCCCCAGCTCGCAGCTGGCGAATGTCTGTGCCGGTAACACCTCGTTGGTGTATATCGAAAAATACACGGGCAATGCGCCGAAGTTAACGGCGTTTGATCAGCCAGCTGTTCAGGCGTAAGACGTGAATAGCGCCCGGAAACGGGCGCTAAATTTTTACGGCTTACGCGCAATCAGCACCGCGCGTTTAGGCGCGGGATAACCTTCTACCGTTTTACTCGGATCATGCGGGTCGAGGAAATCGGACAGAGACTCGGTAACCATCCATTCAGTGCGACGCTGCTCTTCTGTTGTAGTGACGCTCACGTCCGCAATGCGGATATCAACAAAACCACACTTCTTCAGCCAGTTTTTCAGCGCCAGCGCCGAGGGAATAAAGTAGACATTACGCATTTGCGCGTAACGATCGCCCGGCACCAGTACCGTGTTTTCGTCGCCATCAATAACCAGTGTTTCCAGTACCAGTTCACCTTCATTCACCAGTTGATCTTTCAACTGCCAGAGATGCTCCAGCGGTGAACGACGATGATAAAGCACGCCCATCGAAAAGACGGTATCAAAGGCTTTCAGTGCCGGAAGTTGTTCAATACCTAACGGTAACAAATGTGCGCGCTGATCGTTACCCAGCAGTTTGCGCACCGCTTCAAACTGGCAGAGGAAAAGTTGGGTCGGGTCGATCCCCACCGCGAGGTGCGCGCCTGCGCCGATCATGCGCCACATGTGATAACCGCTGCCACAGCCGACATCAAGAATGGTGCGCCCGGTTAAATCAGAAAGATGGGGCAGGACGCGATCCCATTTCCAGTCGGAACGCCATTCGGTATCGATGTTGACGCCATACAGTGAGAACGGCCCTTTGCGCCACGGCATCAGGTTGCGCATCAGCGTTTCAATGCGTTTAATTTGCCCCGCGCTCAGTGGCTCTTCGCTTTCTGCCGTCACGCTATGCAATAAATCAAGACGATACGGTTTAATTTCAGGTAGAAATTCCACCGCATTTGACCACTGCTTAAACAACCCGTGCTGCTGTTCACGCTGCCAGTTAGCAATCTGCGCGGGCAGTGTTTCCAGCCAGTGCGAAAGGTGATTTTTGGCAATCAGAGAATAAAAGTTACCAAAGTCGATCATGCAGCGTCCTCTGCTTTTAATGCCACCAGCGAACCAAAGTTAAAGCACTGGAACCATAGCTCGCTATGTTCAAACCCGGCTTGATGCAGACGCGCTTTGTGGGTTTCAACAGAATCGGTCAGCATTACGTTTTCTAACATGCTGCGCTTCTGGCTGATTTCCAGCTCACTGTAACCGTTGGCTCGTTTAAAGTCGTGGTGCATGTTGAAGAGCAGTTCACCAACTTTGGCATCTTCAAAACTGAATTTTTCCGAAAGCACCAGCGCGCCGCCTGGGTTCAGCCCTTGATAAATTTTATCCAGTAACGCCTGGCGCTCGGAAGGTTCCAGGAATTGCAGGGTAAAATTCAGTACCACCATTGACGCGTTTTCAATAGCGATATCGCGAATGTCACCTTCGATCACGTCTACAGGTGTCGGCGCTTTGTATGCATCGATATGGCGACGGCAGCGTTCGATCATCGCCGGGGAGTTGTCGATGGCAATAATTTTGCAATTATCATGATGAATGTTGCGACGCACCGAGAGCGTCGCCGCGCCCAGAGAACAACCCAGATCGTAAACCTGCGTACCAGGTTGAACGAAGCGTTCGGCTAACATACCAATCATGGAAATAATATTGGAATAGCCGGGAACGGAACGCTGGATCATATCCGGGAAGACTTCAGCTACCCGTTCATCAAAGGTCCAGTCGCCCAGTCTGGCGATAGGGGCAGAAAATAGCGTGTCGCGGTGAGACATAACGTAAAAATCCGGGAAAAAGAAAGTGGCGTATTGTGCGCTAACGCAGGGAGAAAACCAACTCCCAGGGCATATACCAAAGATTCGCCAGCACCATCAGCAACAGCGCACACCAGGTGGCGCTCATGCCGGAACGTCGCCAGCGGAACAGACGGTGATGAAAACCGTAATAATGCATCAGACGACCAGCAAGCAAAACGATGCCGCAAATATGCACCATCCAGGTTTCTGCGCCATTCATTTCCATAAACAGCATCAACACAATCGCGATGGGAATATATTCCACCGCGTTACCGTGAATGCGAATGGCGCTTTGCAGTTCGCTAAAACCGCCGTCGCCATAGGCAACGCGATATTGCAAACGCAGGCGAACAACATCGAAAGAGAACTTCATTAATAACAACGCACCTAAAACGGCATACAGCGCGCTTACCATACAAACTCCCTTTAAAATGGCCGATGGCACTTGTCTATGATAGGTGGCAATTTCAGAAAAGAGAAGATTGCTGTGGAATAGCCGGAACTGCTCCGATCTCTGGGAGTGTTTTACGCAAGTCTTCCCACAGAGTATGTACCAGTTCCGGTGCCTGGGCGATATCAGGTGTATGCAGGAAAAGATAAGGCGTGGTGGTCTGTTGCCATTGCGCTAATTTTTGCAACCAGACCTGAAATAATTCCCGGTTTTGTGTCATATCATCGCTACCGATAAAACGGATCAGCGGATTCTTTGCCGTCAACACGGCATGTACCGGAACTTTCGGTTTTTTCCGTTGCGCATCGCGAATGGCTTCATTATGCGGACGTGCTGCATGAACCGGACGGCTGTCTAAAATCACCCGATTAACGCTGCGTTGATGCAAACCTCGATTAAGCGTTTGTTCTTCTTCGCCTTTGGTGAAAAACTGCGGATGGCGGACTTCCACACCATAGGTAAATTCGCCAGGAAGAGAATCGAGAAAGTGCCATAGCGCAGGCAGATCCCGTGGAGCAAACGTGGCGGGCAATTGCAGCCAGTATTGTCCAATGCGCGGCGCTAACGGCGACATACGGGTCAAAAATTCAGTCACTAAATCATCGCAATGCCGCAATGCTGCCTGATGCGAAATGGTTGCCGGAAATTTAAAACAAAAACGAAAATCATCGGTGGTCTGCTCGCGCCAACGCAGAACCACTTCCTGCTTTGGCAGAGCATAAAGGGTGGTGTTGCCCTCCACACAGTTAAAGTGGCGGGCATACTCTTCCAGGCTGGAGATCCCCAAACGCACCCATTTTGGATGCGACCATTGCGGCAGACCGATGTAAATCATAATGCGTTGAGGATCTCTTCCACGCGACGCACGCGGGCAATGCGCGGGTAGATATGGTTGATGCTGTTATTGTGCTGTTCGGTGCTGGCTGCACTACAGGCGTCTTCGGCAATCACCAGATTAAAGCCCAGCTCCCAGGCATTGCGGGCAGTTGATTCGACACCGATATTGGTCGAGATCCCACATAAGACGATGGTGTCAATGCCACGACGGCGTAATTGTAACTCCAGATCCGTACCGTAAAACGCCCCCCATTGACGTTTGATGATTTCGATATCGCTGTCAGTTGCACCTAACGCCGCAGGATGTTGCCACCAGTTTTCCGGTAATGTTCTGGCAGGTGAGGGAGCATCAACTGGCTGTTTTAATGCTTCGGCGTAATCGGCAGACCAGCCGACGCGCACCAGAAACACAGGCTGACCGTTAGTTCGAAATTTCGCCGCCAGCTTCCCGGCGCGATTAACGACATCTTCAGCAGTGTGCGGACCACCGGCAAACGGTAAGATGCCTTCTTGTAAATCAATCACCACCAGCGCAGTGGTTTTAGCATTCAGTTCAAGCATGATGACTCCAGATAAAACAAAATCGAGCCTCTCACCTTAATGCGATTAGCCGATGGCAGAACGACAAATTTTGTTAATTTTTATGTGCTCAGGCAACACCTTTATAGCAAACAAGGGTAGAGTCTGATTTCAGGCCTGATATAAAGTGGTAACGAGTCGTTCCAGAGCGGGCCAGACTCTTACGGTGCGGCAGAATTTCCAGTATAATAGCCGCCTTTTTTCATTCAGTTGTGACATACAGCTAACGCTGCGACTTAGGTCACCTGCGCAGCAGGGGACGTCCGCCGGCAGCTAAGTTAAGGGATATCTCATGCGTACAGAATATTGTGGACAGCTCCGTTTGTCCCACGTGGGGCAGCAGGTGACTCTGTGTGGTTGGGTCAACCGTCGTCGTGATCTTGGTAGCCTGATCTTCATCGATATGCGCGACCGCGAAGGTATCGTGCAGGTATTTTTCGATCCGGATCGTGCGGACGCGTTAAAGCTGGCCTCTGAACTGCGTAATGAGTTCTGCATTCAGGTAACGGGCACCGTGCGTGCGCGTGACGAAAAAAATATCAACCGCGATATGGCGACCGGCGAAATCGAAGTGCTGGCGTCCTCGCTGACCATCATCAACCGCGCAGACGTTCTGCCGCTTGACTCTAACCACGTCAACACCGAAGAAGCGCGTCTGAAATACCGCTATCTTGATCTGCGTCGCCCGGAAATGGCTCAGCGCCTGAAAACCCGTGCAAAAATTACCAGCTTGGTGCGCCGTTTTATGGACGACCACGGCTTCCTCGACATCGAAACCCCGATGCTGACCAAAGCGACGCCGGAAGGCGCGCGTGACTACCTGGTGCCTTCTCGTGTGCATAAAGGCAAATTCTACGCGCTGCCGCAATCTCCGCAGTTGTTCAAACAGTTGCTGATGATGTCCGGTTTCGACCGTTATTATCAGATAGTCAAATGCTTCCGTGACGAAGACCTGCGTGCTGACCGTCAGCCAGAATTTACCCAGATCGATGTGGAAACTTCTTTCATGACCGCGCCGCAAGTGCGTGAGGTAATGGAAGCCCTGGTGCGTCATCTGTGGCTGGAAGTGAAGGGCGTGGATCTGGGCGATTTCCCGGTAATGACCTTTGCGGAAGCCGAACGCCGTTACGGTTCCGATAAACCGGATCTGCGTAACCCGATGGAACTGACCGACGTTGCCGATCTGCTGAAATCTGTTGAATTTGCGGTATTCGCGGGTCCAGCGAACGATCCGAAAGGCCGCGTTGCTGCTCTGCGTGTTCCGGGCGGTGCATCGCTGACCCGTAAGCAGATCGATGAATACGGTAACTTCGTCAAAATCTATGGCGCGAAAGGTCTGGCTTACATCAAAGTTAACGAACGTGCGAAAGGTCTGGAGGGTATCAACAGCCCGGTAGCGAAGTTCCTTAATGCAGAAATCATCGAAGCCATCCTGGATCGTACTGCCGCGCAAGATGGCGATATGATTTTCTTCGGTGCCGACAACAAGAAAATTGTTGCCGACGCGATGGGCGCACTGCGCCTGAAAGTGGGTAAAGACCTTGGTCTGACCGACGAAAGCAAATGGGCGCCGCTGTGGGTTATCGACTTCCCGATGTTTGAAGACGACGGCGAAGGTGGCCTGACCGCGATGCACCATCCGTTCACCGCACCGAAAGACATGACTGCTGCCGAGCTGAAAGCGGCACCGGAAAATGCGGTGGCGAACGCTTATGATATGGTCATCAATGGTTACGAAGTGGGCGGTGGTTCTGTGCGTATCCATAATGGTGATATGCAACAGACTGTATTTGGCATTCTGGGTATCACCGAAGAGGAACAGCGCGAGAAATTCGGCTTCCTGCTCGACGCCCTGAAATATGGCACTCCGCCGCACGCAGGTCTGGCATTTGGCCTTGACCGTCTAACCATGCTGCTGACCGGCACTGACAACATCCGTGACGTTATCGCCTTCCCGAAAACCACAGCGGCAGCGTGTCTGATGACTGAAGCACCGAGCTTTGCTAACCCGACGGCTCTGGCTGAGCTGAGCATTCAGGTTGTGAAGAAGGCTGAGAATAATTGATATGACTTATAAGCGTCCCGTTTCGATCTTAGTGGTCATCTATGCACAAGATACGAAACGGGTGCTGATGTTACAGCGGCGTGACGATCCCGATTTCTGGCAGTCGGTAACCGGCAGCGTGGAAGAGGGTGAAACCGCGCCGCAAGCTGCCATGCGCGAAGTAAAGGAAGAGGTCACCATTGATGTTGTCGCTGAACAACTGACCTTAATTGACTGTCAACGCACGGTAGAGTTTGAAATTTTTTCACATTTGCGTCATCGCTATGCGCCGGGTGTGATGCGCAATACAGAATCATGGTTCTGTCTTGCGCTCCCGCACGAACGCCAGATTGTTTTTACTGAACATTTGGCCTACAAGTGGCTTGATGCGCCCGCAGCAGCGGCGCTCACTAAGTCGTGGAGCAACCGGCAGGCGATTGAAGAGTATGTAATTAACGCTGCCTGAACAGGCAGGGCTATTTGGAGATATTTTTTATGGCAGGTCATAGTAAATGGGCCAACACCAGACATCGTAAAGCCGCGCAGGATGCTAAGCGCGGTAAAATCTTCACTAAAATCATTCGTGAGCTGGTGACCGCAGCTAAACTGGGCGGCGGCGATCCGGATGCTAACCCGCGTCTGCGTGCAGCCATTGATAAAGCACTGTCTAACAACATGACCCGTGACACTCTGAACCGCGCAATTGCACGTGGTGTGGGCGGTGATGATGATGCGAACATGGAAACCATCATCTACGAAGGTTACGGTCCTGGCGGCACTGCAATCATGATTGAATGTCTGTCTGACAACCGTAACCGTACTGTTGCTGAAGTGCGTCACGCATTCAGCAAATGTGGCGGCAACCTCGGTACTGACGGTTCCGTAGCCTATCTGTTCAGCAAAAAAGGCGTGATCTCCTTCGAGAAAGGTGATGAAGACACCATCATGGAAGCGGCGCTGGAAGCAGGTGCAGAAGACGTTGTGACCTATGATGACGGCGCAATCGACGTCTACACTGCATGGGAAGAGATGGGTAAAGTACGTGATGCTCTGGAAGCGGCTGGTCTGAAAGCAGACAGCGCAGAAGTTTCCATGATCCCGTCAACCAAAGCCGATATGGATGCAGAAACTGCACCGAAACTGATGCGTCTGATCGATATGCTGGAAGACTGTGACGACGTGCAGGAAGTTTACCATAACGGTGAGATCTCTGATGAGGTTGCAGCGACCCTCTGATGAGGCCGGCTAAACAACAAAACGGAGACGCGTGATGGCTATTATTCTCGGTATTGACCCGGGTTCGCGCGTTACCGGCTACGGCGTTATCCGTCAGGTGGGCAGGCAACTGTCCTACCTGGGCAGTGGATGCATACGCACCAAAGTGGATGATTTACCGTCTCGTCTGAAGCTCATCTATGCGGGCGTGACGGAAATCATCACCCAGTTCCAGCCCGATTATTTCGCAATCGAACAAGTCTTTATGGCGAAGAATGCCGACTCTGCCCTGAAACTGGGGCAGGCACGCGGCGTGGCGATTGTGGCGGCGGTGAATCAGGAATTGCCAGTATTTGAATATGCGGCACGTCAGGTAAAGCAAACGGTGGTAGGTATTGGTAGTGCCGAAAAAAGCCAGGTGCAGCATATGGTGCGCACTTTGCTAAAACTACCCGCCAACCCACAGGCGGACGCCGCCGATGCGCTGGCGATTGCCATCACCCACTGCCATGTCAGCCAGAATGCGATGCAGATGAGCGAATCGAGGCTGAATCTGGCTCGCGGGCGACTGCGTTAAGTTATACCGCCTCGGTCAGTTCTTGCTGAGGCGTTACTACTCCTTCTGCATGTATTAACGCCAGATCCGGATGATGCCACAAACTCGCTGGAGTGACCGTTTTACGTGCCCACGGAATCGAACCTAAAAACCAGAATTTCCAGAAGGTGAGTTTTGCATTCGGATTGCTGTTTAACAGTTCTTCAAATGTCTCTATTTCACCCACCGGGATACATAGCGCCTCTTTATAAATATCAAAAACGAATTTTGAACAGAACTGGCGGGAAGATTCGTATTTAAAACCGGTATGGTAGAGCTTGCGTAGCCGGGAGGGAACCTGTTCTACCAGCCGTTGTTTTTGCTGTTCTGTTAGCCCGGCACCTAATCGCTTTACTGCATAGCGTTGGTTAGCAGAGCGTTTAATAAAGCGGGACAGTGTGGTTATGGTGGAAAGGGGAACACGGCTTTCTGCGACCAGATAATCATCGCTGTCATGACCGATAATGATCCCGACGTGATTACTCCAGCAATTTGATGCGGCAGATATTTGACCAAATAATGCAGCACCTATACATGTAAATACAATATCGCCAACTTCATATTCAGAAGGGTAATTAATTTTCACTTTGTCATTCCATTGAAATAAATATGAATATGCGTAATACCATAAAAAATATTTTTTTGCAGGAGCAGAAAGGTTTATTTTTTTTGCAGATTTATCCACTAAATATTTAACATTAAAATATTTATTATAAATATGGCTTAGCGGATCAATTATACTGCGCCATTTTTCAGTTCATCGAGACGACTCGCAATTTTTCTTCATCCTTCGCTGGATATCTATCCAGCATTTTTTTATCATACAGCCTTATCTTTGATTCATTACGCAGGAGCGTCATGTGATAGGCAGGCTGAGAGGCATCATTCTGGAAAAACAACCCCCGCTGGTGTTACTTGAAGTGGGCGGCGTAGGCTATGAAGTGCATATGCCGATGACCTGTTTTTATGAACTCCCTGAAGCGGGCCAGGAAGCGATTGTTTTCACCCACTTTGTGGTGCGTGAAGATGCGCAGCTACTGTATGGTTTTAACAACAAACAAGAGCGCACGTTATTTAAAGAGTTGATCAAAACTAACGGCGTGGGACCGAAACTGGCACTGGCTATCCTCTCGGGTATGTCAGCGCAGCAGTTTGTAAATGCCGTTGAGCGTGAAGAACCTGCGGCACTGGTGAAATTACCGGGCATTGGTAAGAAAACTGCTGAACGCCTGATCGTTGAAATGAAAGATCGCTTTAAAGGTCTGCATGGCGATCTGTTCACACCGGCTGCCGATCTGGTATTGACCTCACCGGCAAGCCCGGCAACCGACGATGCCGAACAGGAAGCTGTTGCTGCGCTGGTGGCGCTGGGCTATAAACCACAAGAAGCCAGCCGCATGGTGAGCAAAATCGCTCGCCCTGATGCCAGCAGTGAAACATTAATTCGCGAAGCCCTGCGCGCCGCGTTATGAGGTAAAGGATGATTGAAGCAGACCGTCTGATTTCTGCCGGTACGACTTTGCCGGAAGATGTGGCAGATCGCGCCATTCGCCCCAAACTACTGGAAGAGTATGTTGGTCAGCCGCAGGTTCGTTCACAGATGGAAATTTTCATCAAAGCGGCGAAACTGCGCGGCGATGCCCTTGATCATCTATTGATTTTTGGTCCTCCGGGTCTGGGTAAAACCACTCTTGCCAACATCGTCGCCAATGAAATGGGCGTCAATTTACGCACCACGTCCGGCCCGGTACTGGAAAAGGCGGGTGATCTGGCGGCGATGCTCACCAACCTTGAACCACACGATGTGTTGTTTATTGATGAGATCCACCGTCTTTCGCCTGTGGTGGAAGAAGTGCTGTATCCAGCCATGGAAGACTACCAGTTGGATATTATGATTGGTGAAGGCCCGGCAGCGCGTTCAATTAAAATCGATCTTCCCCCGTTCACCCTGATTGGCGCGACAACGCGTGCTGGTTCATTGACATCGCCACTGCGTGACCGTTTCGGTATTGTGCAGCGCCTGGAGTTTTACCAGGTGCCTGATTTGCAATATATCGTCAGTCGTAGCGCACGGTTTATGGGGCTTGAGATGAGTGATGATGGCGCGCTGGAAGTGGCTCGCCGGGCGCGAGGTACGCCACGTATCGCCAACCGCCTGCTGCGTCGTGTGCGAGATTTCGCCGAAGTGAAGCATGATGGCACCATCTCGGCGGATATCGCTGCTCAGGCGCTGGATATGCTGAACGTTGATGCTGAAGGTTTCGATTATATGGATCGCAAGTTATTGCTGGCGGTGATCGATAAATTCTTCGGTGGGCCGGTTGGCCTGGATAACCTGGCAGCGGCCATTGGCGAAGAGCGTGAAACTATTGAGGATGTGCTGGAACCTTATTTGATTCAGCAGGGCTTTTTGCAGCGGACGCCGCGCGGGCGTATGGCGACAGTGCGTGCGTGGAACCACTTCGGGATTACGCCGCCAGAAATGCCGTAGGCCGGGCAAGGCGTCTGCACCGCATCCAATATTAAGCTCTCGGCAAGGTGAAGCCAGACAGGCGCTCCCGCAGGAGCGCCGAATTGATTAGCGACCAAACAGGTCACGTTTTTTCGCTTTAAACGGCTGAGAGAGTACCACCAGCACTGCGACAATCAGGTATGCAACAAAAATACCGAGCAGCCACTGCGGCATATCCAGGCCTAAAAAATCCCACTGACGCTCAGCGCAATCGCCAGAGGCGACAAACACTTGTGGCACCCATTTATCCAGCGGCAGCCAGTCCGGGAATCGAACCATGAAATCACAGGTCATAAACGGTGAAGGATAGAGCTGGAGCATGGTGTGCTCGTAAGTTAATTGCACGCCACGAAAAGCACTATACAGCCAGATGAGCATCGCCACATAACGCAGCGGAGTTTTCGGGGCGATAGCGCCAATCAGCGCGGCGCCCAGAATGCCGAATAACGCACAGCGTTCATAAATACAGAGCACGCAAGGTTTAAGTAACATCACATGCTGGAACCACAGCGCCGTCAGTTCCAGAGCCAGAGCGGTAAATGCCATTAACAGCCACGCCCCCCGGCCTTGTGAACATTGGTTCAAAAATCGCAACATAATAATTTCCCTGCAATATGCATCGAATGCGCAGTTTAAACCAATTCATTCGTTGCGCCACCAGGAGGGAGTAAAAATAGGATGTAATTGAACAATTATCGGGCGGAAAGGCAAACCGGGCATAAATATGCCCGGTAAGTTGTTATCAAAGCGTTGCAATCCACCCCATTTGCATAAACCATTCAGTTACAGGAGCAAGCGTAAACTCTACGCAGAGTAATCCGACGAGGGTCAGTACGAGAGTGTAGGGCAGAGCCATCCACACCATGCGGCCATAAGAAAGACGTATTAATGGCGCGAGTGCTGAGGTCAACAGGAATAAGAACGCAGCCTGTCCGTTCGGCGTGGCGACGGAGGGCAGGTTGGTTCCGGTGTTAATGGCGACTGCCAGCAGTTCATATTGCTTCAGTGTAATCGCGCCGCTTTCCATTGCCGCTTTTGCTTCGTTGATATAAATCGTCCCTACAAAGACGTTATCCGAAATGGAAGACAGCAAACCGTTGAAGATATAGAACAGCGATAGCTGAGCGTGTTCTGATGCCTGCAATACAAACTGGATAATTGGGGAGAACAGTTGTTGGTCGATAATCACCGCCACTACCGAGAAAAAGACCGTCAACAGTGCGGTGAATGGCAGAGACTCGGTGAAGGCTTTGCCGATAGCATGTTCATCAGTTACACCGGTCAGTGATGTCGCCAGAATAATGACAGACAAACCAATCAAGCCGACCTCTGCCAGATGCAAAGCCAGCGCGGTGACCAGCCAGACGCCGATAATCGCCTGGACAATCAGACGAATTTTATCCTGACGTGTACGCTGGAGACGGCTTTGATCGTCAAACTGTTGCAGCACTTCGCGGACTTTCTCCGGCAGCGTTTCGCCGTAGCCAAACCAACGCAGCTTCTCCACCAGCAGGCAGGTTAGCAGGCCGCAAATCAGGACAGGGACGGTCACCGGTGACATGCGCAGGAAGAAATCGCCAAAATGCCAGCCAGCAGCTTTGGCAATGATCAGGTTCTGTGGTTCGCCTACCATAGTCATCACGCCGCCTAATGCAGTGCCGACACCCGCATGCATCATCAGGCTACGCAGAAAGCCACGGAACTGCTCCAGAACCACTTTGTAATGCTTGTCGATATGGCTGTCGTCTTGCAGGTCGGTATCTTCGGTGCGGGAAGAAGCTACGCGGTGATAAATGCCATAAAAACCAACTGCAACACTGATCACTACGGCAACGACGGTTAAGGCATCGAGGAACGCAGAGAGAAACGCCGCCGCCATGCAAAAAGAGAGCGACAGCAGCATTTTGGAGCGAATGCTTAACAGTAAACGGGTAAATATGAACAGCAGAAGCTGTTTCATAAAATAGATGCCCGCCACCATAAACATCAGTAACAGCAAGACTTCAAGATTTGCCGCCACCTCTTCACGGACGTGTTCCGCACTGGTCATGCCGATGAAGACAGCTTCGATAGCCAACAGACCGCCGGGGAGCAGCGGATAGCATTTCAGAGCCATCGCCAGAGTGAAAATAAATTCCGCGACAAGCAGCCAGCCAGCAACAAAGGGGCTGATGAGGAAAATTAATGGGTTAACAATTAAGAAAATAATAAGGGCAAGTTTGTACCAGTCAGGTGACTGACCCAAAAAATTGCGCCATAACGCGCGGCCCCAGGAGATCTCCATGATGGTTTCCCTTACCTTACAAATAATAAATGATGTTTTTATGTTAGAACGCAAAGCTTAACGGTCAGGGGGGAGCGAGGCAAGTCTTGATAGTCAAGGGGAAAGAGATACAGAAAATGAAGCCTTGATCCCTTTTTTCTTCTTTTTGTCTGCTATCAGCGTTGTTAGCCCTCTGGTATGATGAGTCCAACTTTGTTTTGCTGTGTTATGGAAATCTCACTATGGTCATTAAGGCGCAAAGCCCGGCGGGTTTCGCGGAAGAGTACATTATTGAAAGTATCTGGAATAACCGCTTCCCACCCGGGACTATTTTGCCCGCAGAACGTGAACTTTCAGAATTAATTGGTGTAACGAGAACGACGTTACGCGAAGTGTTACAGCGCCTGGCGCGAGACGGCTGGCTGACCATTCAACACGGCAAACCGACGAAGGTGAATAATTTCTGGGAAACCTCCGGGTTGAATATCCTTGAGACGCTGGCGCGACTGGATCACGAAAGTGTACCGCAACTCATAGATAATTTGCTGTCAGTGCGCACCAATATTTCGACCATTTTTATTCGCACCGCGTTTCGTCAGCATCCTGATAAAGCGCAGGAAGTGCTGGCAACGGCTAATGAAGTGGCCGATCACGCAGACGCCTTTGCTGATCTGGATTACAACATTTTTCGCGGTCTGGCGTTTGCCTCTGGTAACCCGATTTATGGTCTGATCCTTAACGGAATGAAAGGGTTGTATACGCGCATTGGTCGTCACTATTTCGCCAATCCGGAAGCGCGTAGTCTGGCGCTGGGCTTCTACCACAAGCTGTCTGCGTTGTGCAGTGAAGGTGCTCACGATCAGGTTTACGAAACAGTACGCCGTTATGGGCATGAGAGTGGCGAGATTTGGCACCGGATGCAGAAAAACCTGCCGGGTGATTTAGCCATTCAGGGGCGTTAATCCATCCATACTGATGACCAACGCATAGTTGCCTGATGCGTTATGCTTATCTGGCCTATTGAATTTGTGATGCTTTGCAGGCGGATAAAGCGTGTACGCCGCATCCGGCAAAAATGACCCCTCCTCAAATGAGGAGGGGTTTTTTTATAGATTCCCCATTCTTGGCGGGCAGCGTTCCAGCAACTCGACGCTGCCGTCTTCGTTTTGCTGTTCCAGCATCACATCAAATCCCCACAGGCGATGTACATGCTTCAGCACTTCTTTACGCCCCCGATCCAGCGGTGCGCGGTTATGTGGAATGTAACGCAGCGTCAGCGAACGGTCGCCGCGCAAATCCACGTTCCAGATCTGAATATTCGGCTCCAGATTACTTAAGTTATATTGCGACGATAAACGGTTACGGATCTCCCGATAACCTTCCTCATTATGAATGGCGGAAATCTCCAGATAATTATGCCGATCGTCATCCAGCACGGTGAAGAAGCGAAAATCACGCATTACCTTCGGTGACAGGAACTGGCTGATAAAGCTCTCATCTTTGAAATCACGCATCGCGAAATGCAGCGTTTCCAGCCAGTCGGAACCGGCGATATCCGGGAACCAGTATTTGTCTTCTTCCGTTGGCGACTGACAAATCCGTTTAATATCCTGAAACATAGCAAATCCGAGGGCATACGGGTTAATTCCGCTGTACCACGGGCTGTTATAGGGCGGCTGGAAGACCACATTGGTGTGGCTATGCAAGAACTCCAGCATAAAACGTTCGGTCACTTTCCCTTCATCATACAGATGGTTAAGGATGGTGTAGTGCCAGAAGGTCGCCCAGCCTTCGTTCATCACCTGAGTCTGTTTTTGCGGATAAAAATACTGGCTCACTTTACGTACAATGCGCAGGATTTCACGCTGCCATGATTCCAGCAGCGGTGCATTTTTCTCCATAAAATAGAGCAGATTTTCTTGTGGCTCGGACGGATAGCGGCGCGCTTCGGCAACGGTTTTCTCTTCCTCGCGCTTAGGCAGCGTTCTCCAGAGCATATTGACCTGACTCTGCAGATACTCTTCGCGACTTTTCTGCCGGGCTTTCTCCTCTTGCAGCGAGATTTTTTGTGGGCGTTTATAACGATCCACACCGTAGTTCATCAGCGCATGGCACGAATCCAACAGCTTTTCTACCTCATCAACGCCATAGCGTTCTTCGCACTCGGTAATGTATTTGCGGGCGAAAATCAGGTAATCGACAATCGAACTGGCATCGGTCCAGCTACGGAATAAGTAATTGTTTTTGAAGAAAGAGTTGTGGCCATAACAGGCGTGTGCCATCACCAGTGCCTGCATGGTAATGGTGTTCTCTTCCATCAGATAAGCGATACACGGATTAGAGTTAATGACGATTTCATAGGCCAGCCCTTGCTGACCGTGCTTATACAGACGCTCGGTTTCAATAAACTTTTTACCAAACGACCAATGCGGATAGTTAATTGGCATACCGACGCTGGAGTAGGCATCCATCATTTGCTCTGATGTAATTACTTCAATCTGGTGCGGGTAGGTATCCAGCCGGTAGAGTTTTGCCACCCGGTCTATCTCTGCCAAATAAATATCCAGCAGGTCGAATGTCCAGTCAGGTCCATCGCTCAAACGTGTGGAGTCCTTATTCATAGAATCGATCGTCGCCATACGCGCACCTCATTGTTGTCGGCGCTCTCTGTGTGGAACACCTCATTTCAAGCATAGAACACCAGTTAAAAACCGCGTCGCTGGAGAATTTTTTTCTTTGCGATTTCTTATTATCGGAGCGCCAATAATTAGCTTCTGAACGGAATTTTCTGCTGGATATAAAGCGCGACCAGCAGGAGATACCAAAGACGCCATATTCCCGCAAAGTCAGGGAGATGTGAGCCAGCTCACCATAAAAAAGCCATATGTTGAATAATATTTTCATCTGGGTTATCAAGATGTAATTAGATTATTGTTCTTTTACTGTATCTACCGTTATCGGAGTGGCTATGCGAGTTGTCATACTGGGAAGTGGTGTGGTAGGCGTTGCCAGCGCCTGGTATTTAAATCAGGCTGGACACGAGGTCACCGTCATTGATCGGGAACCCGGGGCAGCACTTGAAACCAGCGCAGCAAATGCCGGGCAAATTTCTCCTGGATATGCCGCGCCGTGGGCGGCGCCAGGCGTGCCTTTAAAAGCGATTAAATGGATGTTCCAGCGACATGCGCCGCTGGCGGTTCGTCTCGATGGTACGCAATTCCAGTTGAAATGGATGTGGCAAATGTTACGGAACTGTGACACCAGCCACTATATGGAAAACAAAGGTCGGATGGTGCGCCTGGCGGAATACAGCCGTGATTGCCTGAAAACATTGCGCGCCGAAACCAATATTCAGTATGAAGGACGGCAGGGCGGGACGCTGCAACTGTTCCGCACTGAACAACAGTATGAAAACGCCACTCGCGATATCGCCGTACTGGAAGATGCAGGCGTGCCATATAAGTTACTGGAATCCAGTCGCCTGGCGGAAGTTGAACCTGCGCTGGCGGAAGTTGCGCACAAACTGACTGGTGGCCTGCAACTACCCAATGACGAAACCGGTGACTGTCAGCTCTTTACCCAGAATCTGGCGAGCATGGCGGAACAGGCGGGGGTAAAATTCCGCTTTAATACACCAGTCGATCAGCTGCTTTGTGACGGCGAGCAGATTTATGGTGTGAAGTGTGGTGGTGAAGTAATTAAGGCCGATGCGTATGTTATGGCATTTGGCTCTTACTCGACGGCGATGCTCAAGGGCATTGTCGATATCCCGGTTTATCCGTTGAAAGGTTATTCTTTGACCATTCCGATTGCGCAGGAAGACGGTGCGCCGGTGTCCACCATTCTTGATGAAACCTACAAAATCGCCATTACCCGTTTCGATAACCGTATCCGTGTTGGCGGAATGGCGGAAATTGTTGGCTTTAACACCGAGCTGTTGCAACCGCGTCGTGAAACGCTGGAGATGGTGGTTCGCGACCTTTATCCGCGCGGCGGCCATGTTGAGCAGGCCACGTTCTGGACGGGGCTACGTCCGATGACGCCAGATGGCACGCCGGTTGTGGGGCGTACACGCTTCAAAAATTTGTGGCTGAATACCGGTCACGGTACGCTTGGCTGGACGATGGCTTGCGGTTCTGGTCAGTTGTTAAGCGATCTGCTTTCTGGCCGCACGCCAGCGATCCCGTATGAGGATCTAAGTGTAGCGCGCTACAGTCGTGGATTTACGCCATCACGTCCAGGCCATTTACATGGCGCGCACAGTTAAGGAATCGAGATGACTCGTCCGATACAGGCCAGCCTCGATCTGCAGGCATTAAAACAAAATCTGACCATTGTCCGCCAGGCCGCGCCGCATGCGCGCGTCTGGTCGGTGGTAAAAGCGAACGCTTACGGGCACGGTATCGAGCGTATCTGGAGCGCGCTCGGGGCGACCGATGGTTTTGCGTTACTTAATCTTGAAGAGGCCATTATCCTGCGCGAGCGCGGCTGGAAAGGGCCAATCCTGATGCTGGAGGGTTTTTTTCATGCTCAGGATCTGGAAGTTTATGACCAGTACCGTCTGACCACCTGCGTGCACAGTAACTGGCAGCTCAAAGCACTGCAAAATGCGCGGCTAAAAGCGCCGCTGGATGTTTACCTTAAGGTGAACAGTGGAATGAATCGGTTGGGGTTCCAGCCCGATCGCGTGCTTACTGTCTGGCAGCAGCTGCGGGCGATGGCGAATGTTGGCGAAATGACTTTGATGTCGCATTTTGCCGATGCGGAGCATCCTGATGGGATTTCTGGCGCGATGGCGCGTATTGAGCAGGCAGCGGAAGGTCTGGAGTGTCGGCGCTCGTTGTCTAATTCGGCGGCAACCCTGTGGCATCCGGAAGCGCATTTTGACTGGGTTCGACCTGGCATTATTTTATATGGTGCTTCGCCGTCCGGTCAGTGGCGCGATATCGCCAATACCGGATTACGCCCGGTCATGACGTTAAGCAGTGAGATTATTGGTGTTCAGACGCTAAAAGCGGGCGAGCGTGTGGGCTATGGCGGTCGCTATACTGCGCGCGATGAGCAGCGAATCGGCATTGTCGCCGCCGGATACGCCGACGGCTATCCGCGTCATGCACCAACCGGAACACCTGTTTTAGTGGACGGGGTGCGCACCATGACGGTGGGGACAGTCTCGATGGATATGCTGGCGGTCGATTTGACGCCTTGCCCACAGGCGGGGATTGGTACGCCGGTTGAGCTGTGGGGCAAGGAGATCAAAATTGATGATGTCGCCGCCGCTGCCGGAACGGTGGGCTATGAGTTGATGTGCGCGCTGGCGCTACGTGTACCTGTTGTGACGGTGTAACTTGTGGCAAGCCGGATAAGACGCACACGTCGTATCCGGCGATACAAACTCCATCAAATTTTAGATTCGGCTTCGTCCTCTGCCACCCGAACGCCGATCTTCAACACTGCATTATCTTCTTTCTCAGCCACCGTCCAGATCATCCCGGCAAACTCTACCTGGTCACCGACCACCGGTGCCGCGCCTAACAACTGCTGAACAATTTCACCCAGCGTTTGCTGTTTATCGCGATACTCCCGACCATCTTCCAGACCATAAATCAGCGCCACATCGGCATATTTCGCGCTGGCTTCGAGAATGAAGTCACCAAAGAAGCGTTGATCCAGCGCGACAGGCGGCGACTGGCTAAACAGTTTTCCGAGTGCCGGAAGATCGCGTTCCCGACCAATCACGCATAATACGTCGCCTTCACGCAGTCGGGTGCTGCCGGTGGGGTGAAGCAACTGGTTATCACGAAACAGTGCCGCAATGCGCGTCTCTTTTGGCATATGCAGGTCGCGCAGCGCCGCGCCCACGCACCATTTATCGGCACTCAATTGGTAAACAAATTGTTCCCACGGATTTTCCGGATGAATATCCAGTCCAACGCGTGACACCGGACGTCCCACTGGCGGAACCACTACTTTAGCTTTTTTCGCTGCCCACGACAGCGATGTTCCCTGCAATAGCAGTGAAACCAGAACTACGAAGAATGCGACATTAAAGAACAGACGCGCATTATCCAGCCCCGCCATCATCGGGAACACCGCCAGGATGATCGGCACTGCGCCGCGTAATCCCACCCAGCTGATAAACACGCGCTCACGCAGATTAAAACCACGGAACGGTAGCAATCCGGCAAATACCGAAAGAGGACGGGCGAAGAATATCATCCATGCGGACAAAATGAGCGCCGGAATGGCAATAGGCAGCAGGTCGCTTGGGTTAACCAACAGTCCCAGCACCAGGAACATGGCGATTTGTGCCAGCCAGGCGAGGCCGTCGAAATTTTGCAGAATGCCGTAGCGGTTGCGAATCGGACGATTACCCAGCAGGAAACCGCACAGATAAACAGCCAGAATGCCGCTGCCTTCCAGCGCCGTGGTTAAAGCAAAAATCAAAATACCGCCGCTTAATGCCAGCAATGGATACAAGCCCGCAGGCAGGGCGATGCGGTTAATCATCTGCAGCAGTAAATAACCACCGCCAAGACCGATTACGATCCCCAGGCCAAATTGCTGCAGAATATCGACAACGAACATCCAGCTAATAGTGCTTTCATGCTGCTGGATCATCGCAATCAAGGTAATTGTCAGAAAGACCGCCATCGGATCATTGCTGCCGGACTCTATCTCCAGCGTCGAGCCAACACGTTCGTTAAGCCCTTTGCCGCCAAGCAGAGAAAAGACCGCTGCGGCGTCGGTAGAGCCGACAATTGCGCCGATTAATAAACCTTCAATCAAATCAAGATTAAACAGCCATGCCGCCATCATGCCAGTTAAACCGGAGGTGATAAGCACGCCCAGCGTCGCCAGTGAAAGAGCAGGTCCTAACGCCACGCGAAATGAACTGGCCTGGGTGCGCATTCCGCCATCGAGCAAAATAATCGCCAGTGCCAGGTTACTTACCATGTAGGCAAAAGGATAATTATCAAACGGAATGCCGCCGACACCATCGACCCCAGCCAGCATACCGATCGCCAGGAAAATAACCAGAATCGGAATGCCAAGGCGGGAAGAAAATGAACTAAGTAAAATACTACTGGTGACAAGGATGGAGCCTAAGATGAAAAGGCTAATAATTGTTGCGGCATCCAACGGTCGGTTACTCCTGATTACGCTGTCTCATACTATAAACCTACCATATTCACGGCAGAAACAGCGTTTTACTTAGCCCGGAAGCGTGATTTTTTTACGCTTTAAGAACAGGATGACCGCTAATCGTCAATTGTGTACCGTTTTTGGCGTTTTTGAGGATAGCATGTGCGCCCAACGGGAGGGTAACTGTGCGTTGTTCATGACCAAAGTCGAGGCCGGTAATCAGCGGAATCGACAGGCGGGAACGCAAGAACGCGTACACCGACGCCAGGTTGTAACCCGCATCATAATCATTGGGCGTGCTGCCACTAAAGCTGCCGAGAATAATCGCCTTCTGGCGCTGTAAAATTCCAGCATGATAAAGCTGTAATAACATGCGTTCGACACGGAACGGATGTTCGTTGATGTCTTCCAGTACCAGAATACCGTTCTCAATTTGTGGCATCCACGGCGTACCGATAAGCGAAATCAGCATCGCGAGGTTGCCTCCCCACAGTGTTCCTTCTGTCTGACACGACGGGCCTTCCCCTTGCCATTCAATGCTGAACGTTTCATTGCGTAACGCCAGCCAGAAGTGGTGCTCGGTAAAGGCATTCAGCTCATCCGCGCCAAAATTTGCCACCAGCATCGGGCCGCTAAAGGTGATGACATTGCCTTGTGCCAGAAGACCGCACTGAATGGCCGTAAAATCGCTATGCCCGCAGATAAGCAACGGATCATTTTGTTGGCGAGCCACCAGAGCCTGCCAGTCAATATCCGCCAGTAAGCGACTGGCACCGTAACCGCCGCGTACTGCCAGCACGATGGTGTTGGGCGAAGTCAGTCTGGCAAGGAAATTGAGATCTCCCAGACGCTCCGTTTCCGTACCAGCAAAACGTTCACAACGACGGGCGATAACCCCGACGTTATTGACCTGATGCCCTGCATCGGTAAGGCGCTGAATGCCGCGCTGTGCGGCGTGCTGATTAATGCAGTAACCCGACGGGGCAATTAAGTGAAACTGATACATGGCAATTCCTTGCTGACAACAGAAACGAAATGTATATCATGCCGCTTAGGTGTGCCGTTGTCACCTCAACGGCGATTCCAGGCGATAAGGATAGATGAAGTGAAATTGAGATGGTTTGCCTTTTTGATTGTGTTATTAGCGGGTTGTTCTTCAAAGCATGACTATACGAACCCGCCGTGGAATGCGAAAGTCCCGGTACAACGTGCGATGCAGTGGATGCCAATAAGCCAGAAAGCCGGAGCGGCCTGGGGTGTCGATCCGCAATTGATCACGGCGATTATCGCTATTGAATCAGGCGGTAACCCGAACGCGGTAAGTAAGTCGAATGCTATTGGTTTGATGCAGTTAAAAGCCTCAACCTCCGGACGTGATGTTTATCGACGCATGGGCTGGAAAGGTGAGCCGACGACCAGCGAACTGAAAAACCCGGAGCGCAATATCTCAATGGGGGCGGCTTACCTGAATATTCTGGAAACCGGCCCGCTGGCAGGCATTGAAGATCCGAAGGTCCTGCAATATGCGCTGGTGGTGTCATACGCTAACGGGGCTGGTGCGCTGCTACGGACTTTCTCATCAGATCGGAAAAAAGCGATCAGCAAAATCAATGATCTGGATGCTGATGAGTTCCTCGATCACGTAGCAAGAAATCATCCTGCACCGCAGGCACCACGCTATATCTACAAACTTGAGCAGGCGCTGGACGCGATGTAACTCAGTCGCGCACTTTGTCCGCTTTCTCCCGGGCTTCCCGTTCGAGTGAGAATATAATCCGCTGTAATTGCCGCTCCACCGTCGGGCTGACGTTAAGAAAACGAAAGCTCAGGCGGGGAGTGGAGATCGTTTCATTTCTGCTATCAATCACTTTGCGCTCGCTGATGGTCAGTAACTGGGCGTCAAAGTGAAAAACGCCCCATTGTCCCATGTTGACTTCAATCTGTGCGAAGCGCATACCTTCGTGCAACCCGCCTGGTTTTTCCGTTTCCAGTAATGCACCCATGCCACCTAGCGATAAGTCACTCAGGCGAAAACGTAACGTACTGTTATCCGCCAGTTTGGTCTGACAATAATAAGGCGGATGAAGTGGGGCGGAGATGCGGAAATATCTGCGTCGTTGCACAAACCATAATGCGGGAGGGGGAGTGGCGATAAACGCCGGAAGCTGCAAATATTCACTTTGCTGTAATTGCGCAAGGGTAAATTCGATTTTGGCGCCTTGCGTTTCGGCGGTAATAGTGATTTGACGCGCTTTAAGCACGGCATTGTTGTCTTCTTGCTGACTACCAAAATCCAGCACCAGTTTATCAGGGCTTATCGCCAGTATATTGCTGATCAGCTGACCATCTGACCAACTGATACGCAGTGGCACTGCGGCTTTATGTAAATCGCGTAAAACGCCCAGGACTGCTAACGGATTTTGTTTCAGGAACTGCTCATGGTAATGACTCACGCGGAAAAACTCCTGACCGACAAACTGTCTTTGGTTTATCGGTAGGGACTAACAAAACTTAATACAAATGCGTGAATTTTTTTACAACTTACGACTAATTCAACCGACAGCCTCCCTCCATTGATCCTGTGCTTGCCTATACTTAGAGCGTTGACGTAAGCATTTCTTGCGTCCGATTCATCGAAACGAGGGCCTGAACATGGGAATTATTGCCTGGATTATTTTTGGCCTGATAGCCGGCATTATCGCCAAGCTGATCATGCCAGGGCGTGATGGTGGTGGATTTTTCCTGACCTGCATTCTCGGGATAGTCGGTGCGGTTGTCGGCGGCTGGCTGGCGACCATGTTTGGCATTGGCGGCTCCATCAGTGGTTTTAATTTACATAGCTTCCTGGTGGCGGTGGTCGGCGCTATCCTGGTGCTGGGGGTATTCCGCCTCCTGCGAAGAGAATAACGTAATCTTTCTGGCGGATAGCGGTGCTGACATCGCTATCCGCTTTCAAATTATGTGTAAACCTCACGGTGTTTGAAAACCAGATAAAACGGCAACGTCATCCAGATAAGCAGAATGACGCTGTCGGGAGAAGAAAAATTAAGGTGTGGGTTCTGTGACTTTTGTTGGCTGCGTTGCGGAAGCACTGGTCGGGCGCGTTGCCGGAACGTTGTCACACGGTTTTTCTTTCGGGCAGATCAAATCCAACATTTTCAGCGTTACGCCGTTGGTCCAACCAAAACCATCCTGCAACGGATATTCGCCACCACCGCCACCTGTTCCGGTGGTGCTGACATCATATTTCTCCACCAGCTTTTTCTCCCGGTCATAGGTGTGCTGAACATTGGTCAGAAAGTGCCAGCTAATGTCCATCGCTACATCTTCCTGCCCGTAGTTTTGCAATCCTTCAGTAGCGACCCATTGTAACGGCGCCCAGCCATTTGGCGCGTCCCATTGCTGCCCACTTTTCACCGAGGTGGTGTTCAGTCCGCCAGGTTGCAGCAGATGCGTTCTGGTCGCCGTTGCCATTTTACTGGCGCGATCTTTCGCTGCTGCATTAACGTACAACGGGAACAGGGCGGCGGCAGTTAACTGATTACGTACTTTATTACTCTTCAGATCGTAATCGGCATACCAGCCGTGTTGATCGTTCCACAAGTATTTTTCGATCCCTTTCTGACGGGAATTTGCCAGCGTTTCGTATTGACTGGCCATCGCGTTATCCCCGGCGGCTTTACTGGCGCTGGCAAGGATTTTTTCCATTTTATACATCAGGCTATTGAGATCGACCGGTACGATGCTGGTGGTGCGTAATGTATTTAACTGCTGAGGATTGTCCATCCAGCGCGAGCTGAAATCCCAGCCAGATGCGGCGGCGGAACGCAGGTCACGGTAAATTTCAGTGGCAGGGCGATTTGGATTGCTTTTCGCGGTGGCGATATCCTCTACCCATGACTCCGGACGCGGTGTATCGCGGTCGTCCCAGTAGCGGTTAAGAATAGTGCCATCCTTGAGCTTTACAACGCGCTTTTCCTGTTGCCCGGCTTGCAGATTTTCAACGCCGTCCATCCAGTAAGCATATTCTTTTTGTAGTTGTGGCAGATACTGTTTCAACGCGGCGTCGCCTTCATGTTGCGCCAGTAACTCCACCATCAACGCAAAGAAAGGCGGCTGCGAACGGCTTAAATAGTAGCTGCGGTTCCCGTTGGGAATGTGTCCATAAGTATCTATTTCATAACCAAAATTCGCCACCATATCCGCCACTTTATCCCAGTGACCGCTTTCGCCAAGCCCCAGCATGGTGAAGTAACTGTCCCAGTAATACACTTCCCGAAAACGACCTCCCGGCACGACATAGGGTTTCGGCAATGGCAACAGAGAGTCCCATTTTTCGGTGCTTTCCGTTGTGCGGGTTAATACCGGCCAAAGTCCATCAATATGTTCACGCAGCGACTGTCCCTTCGGCGGGACATGTTTCTCGCCTTCTTTTGGCAGGGTGAAATTAACTTTCACGAAGTGACGCAAATCAAACCCGCTCTGGTTCTGTTGCATCCGATAGTCAGCGAGGATCATTAGCGGGTCGCTGTTGGGCACGGCGTCGGCAAAAGTTTTTTGATCAGGAAAAAGTTTGGCGTTTTGAACATCGTCAAACAACGGTCCCAACAAAATATCAGGTGATTGTGGTGTGACGGCGATTTCTTCCGCCTGTGCCGATAGCGTGGCAAAACACAATAAAACGGTGGTGGGAATTAACGCCATTCTTTGCAGGTGACGAGGGACACGTGGTTTCATCAATCATTCTCCTTTGGCGATACCGAACAAAACGGTAATCAAGTATCAGAAAACCTTAGTTCAGGATCGCGGCAACTGCATGATTGAAATCTCATTCTGCGAAGTGTCAGGCATTATGGACGATGTAATTAACGGCCTAAATAGTGTTGCAATATATTCATAAAATATATGTTGTTTATTAAATGGGCAGTGACTTTTGTTGTGTGATCACAGAAGAAAAAAATCATAAGAATTTAATGAAAAAACATAATAGACCGACCAAAAACTTCCGTGAAGAATTGTGCCAGTGAAAGGTATTCCGTGAAGTAAATTTATAGATAAGGATAAAACATGTCTAATGTGGAAAAATTGCCAATAAAAGAAAAAATAGGCTATAGCCTGGGCGATGCCGCCAGCCATATCGTCTTTGATTCTTCTGTTGCCATCCTCGCTTATTTCTATACCGATATTTATGGTCTGCCGCCAGCCGTAATGGGAACCATGTTTTTACTGGTGCGTCTACTGGATGCAATTACCGATCCGATTATGGGGGCAATCGCCGATGCAACCTCATCTCGTTGGGGGCGTTTCCGTCCGTGGCTGTTGGCCATCTGTGTACCATTTGCGGTCAGTTGCGTGCTGGTTTACTCCATTCCTGATTTCTCTGATAGCGGTAAGGTTGTCTACGCGGTTGCTGCATATATATTTATGACATTAATGTATACGGCCATTAATATTCCTTACTGCTCATTGGGCGCGGCGTTGACATCCGATCCACGTGAAAACCTGTCATTGCAATCCTGGCGTTTTGCCATCACACCTATTGGCGGTGCGTTAGGTACAGCATTTATCCTGCCGGTCGCTGACTTCCTCTCGCCAGGCGATCGGGCTACTGGTATCCAGATTGCGATGGCGGTGTTTGGCGTTATTGGCTGCATTATGTTTTTAATCTGTTTCCTGACCACCAAAGAGCGGGTACAACCTATTCAGGAAGAAAATCTGAATATTGCGCGCGATTTGAAGATTCTTTTTAAGAATGATCAGTGGCGCATCCTCTCTGTTTATAATTTTATGATGCTGGTGGCGGTGGTTATCCGTGGCGGTGCTGTTGTTTATTATGTTAATACCGTTTTAAATAAAGGTTCAGATATTCTTACCTGGTTTATGCTCGGCGGAATGTTTGCTTCTATGTTAGGTTCTGTACTGGCGAAACCATTTGGTACTCGCTTTTGTAAAATTAAACTTTCATTCTGGGTTAATATTATTAATGCGGCGTTGGGCGTGCTCTGTTATTTCCTGCCGGTGGAATACTGGGTTATTCCATTACTGGCTCATCTGGCAATTCAGATTATTCAGGGCGGAAATGGCGCACTCCAGTGGTCGATGATTACCGATGCGAATAACTATGGTGAATGGAAAACGCGTCGTCGTATTACGGGGATGAACGTTGCTGCGAATATTTTTGTCATCAAACTGGGCGTTGCAGTAGGTGGGGCGGTGATTGGTTGGGTACTGGCTTATTATGGCTATGCAACCAGTAGCACAACTCAATCCGCTAATTCAGTACAGGGCGTAGTGTTACTGTTTACCCTCCTGCCGGCATTCTTCTACTTCCTGACTGCAATTTCTATTAAGTTTTATCTGTTGAATGAAGCGAAAATGAACAAAGTAGTACAGGATTTACAACATGGTCAGTACGCTGGCTAATAGCGTAAGGCTTTCCCGGATGGCATCGTAACGACGCCATCCGGACACTGGTTTAGCCATCATGGCTAAAACGTTGTGTTTTAACGTCCAGAGTTAACGTCTCTTCAGGTTGTACCGCGTACAGTTTTTCACCCTGTAAGCAAACCCAGCCAATACCCAGTTCACGGGCAATTAAGGCGCTATGGGATACCGGACTTCCGGCACTAAGGCAGATGCCTTTAACGACCGTCGGATCCAGTTGCAGCACGGTGGAGGGGTAAATGTTCTCTGCCAGCAAAATGGTTGGTGCGCTAAATTGCGGTAGTTCTTCTTTTGTCTGTGTCAGATGGAGCAGGGTGCGATGCAGAAGATCATCCACATCGATATAGCGCGCCTGCAGATATTCATCATCAATCTGCTGATATTGCTGGCTAAGTTCTTTAAGAACCTGCTGCCAGGCATACTCTGCGGTGCAATGTTCATGCAGAAGAAGTTCGCTTGCTGCTGCCAGCAGTTCAGGATCGTCTAACAGAGTATGGTGACCGGAAAAGATCGCGGCGATATCGTTAAGCCCGCTTGCTTCTGCCTTTGCCGTTAACGTCATCAGGTCTAACAACGTAAAATCAATTGCCTGGCGTAATCGTTCCTGTTCTTGTTCCACCGTAAGGACTGATTTCGCCTGTACGGCGCATAAAACGGGTTGATAATAAAAGGCTTTCCCCGTAACAGGATTAACCTGGTGCAGCGTTGGCGGCGTAATATCTTCTGTTTCACCAAAGTTATCTTCAGCCAACTGGCGGAAAGCGGCCAGCGCCTCTTCAGCTTCTGGCCCTTTCACAATCAGGCGCAGAGTATCGTTATAGCGGACTTGTAATAGCGCAATCTGGTTAATACTTTCCGGCGTGACGCATTTGCCGTTTTTCTCCAGTAACATGTCTGCATTAAATACCGATAAGGTATAGACCAGTCGAGAGGCCGGGCGCACGTGGAGGCCGTTACGGTTTTTAATCACCACAGCCAGGGAACGGGCTTCTTCATCGTGCGGCGGGCATGTGTCAGATATCTCACTGGCGGATGACGGTAAACCCAGTTGTTCGCGTTTGGCTTCCAGCGCAGACATAGCATCATAAATAACTTTGTCGATATCGGCACCTGATGCCGCGCTAACTGTTGCCGCCAGAGTTCCTTCGACCAATGGCGCTGCGCACAAACGTACTTTTGCGGCGATCTCTGGCGCCAGCAATTCCAGAGCGGTTTCTGCACTCAATAACGCGCTCCCCATGTCCATCATAACCAGCACATGGTCGGCATCAGCAACGGATTCGATGGCTTCCATCACTTTGACGGCATCAGTACCAATGGGATTTTGCGGGTCATCAATCCCAGCGGCAATGGCGATTTTACAACTATCGCTCATTAACATCTGACGGGCTAATTCACCGACACCTTCACCCAGCCGGGCGCTATGTGAAACTATGACCAGGTTTACCATCACCAATTCCTTACTCTTTCGCGGCTAACGCCAGCATTTGCATCATAAACATCACGGAGGTCGCGCCAGGATCCTGGTGACCAATACTGCGTTCGCCGAGATAACTGGCACGGCCTTTGCGAGCTTGCATCGTAATCGTGCTTTGTGCAGCGGATTCAGCGACACTGCTGGCTGCGTCGAGCGCAGCCGGAACAGAGAGATTTTGCTCGCTGGACTGGCGTAACGACTCAACCACTGGTTCCCAGACATCGCACATGGTTTTATCGCCAGGTTCGGCTTTCCCCCGACTGATTACGCCGTCCACACCATCGCGAAACATCTGATAAAGCTCTTCCTGCGTCAGGCTCTGGCGCGCCTGAGTCGCCTGCGCGGCGCGAATAAAGAATGTACCGAATAGCGGACCACTGGCTCCACCGACGCTGGAAAGCAGTGTCATACCGGTATTTTTGAGGATGAAACCAATATCCTTGTCCTCAATGGCGGGTAGTTTTTCCACCACTTTGCTAAATCCTCGATTCATATTTAGCCCGTGGTCAGCGTCGCCAATTTCACGATCCAGCCCGGTAAGATAATCGCTCTCTTTGCTGAAGATTTCTCCACAGCGAGTAAGCCAGTTAACAATTTGAGTTCTGCTCAGTGACATCGTTATCTCCTTATTTACCCCAGTTCAGCGCCGGGGTGTGGACTGGGGCATCCCATAACGCCAACATTTCGTCATCAACTTTCAGTAAGGTGATGGAAAAACCGGTCATATCCAGTGAAGTGCAATACGCACCAATTAAATTGCGTTCGATAGTCAGCCCCGCTTGCTGACAACGCGTAGTCAGACGGTTATAGACGCCGTAAAGCTCAGAAAGTGGTGTGGCGCCAAGATTGTTGACCAGCGCAATCACCCGATCGCCAGACTGTAGCTGCTGTTTGGTTTGAATCTCTTCCTGCCAGTTTCCTTGTTGATAATTCCAGAAGCGCAGTGTGCGATGGTATGTGCCATTTTCCAGCAGCGTGTCGAACATTTCATCGACGGTTTGATCAAGGGAAGAGAAGGGGCGACGATCGATACCCGGCTCGCCATGAATACCGACGCCAAACTCCATCTCATTATCTGCCAGCGTAAATGAAGGTTTGCCAGCGGCTGGAACGGTACAGGCACCGAGAGCGATACCAATTGAGTGACCCTGATTATTCAGCTTACGCCCCAGTTCCGCACAGGCATCCAGTGAGTCGCCACGTTCTGCCGCCGCACCCACAAGTTTTTCTATTAACACCGTATTGGCAACACCGCGCCGCCCGGCGGTATAAAGACTGTCTTTCACCGCGACGTCGTCATCAATGACCACTGTGGTCACTTTTACGCCGCTGTCGTGGAGTAATTCGGTTGCTGTTTCGAAGTTAAGAATATCGCCGGTGTAATTTTTGATGATCAGCAGTACGCCTTCGCCGCCATCAATCAGCATGGCGCATTCAAAGATTTTATCGGGGGTAGGTGAAGTGAAAATTTCACCCGGACACGCCCCCGAAAGCATCCCCTGACCGATATAACCGCAGTGCATTGGTTCGTGTCCGCTGCCGCCGCCTGACAGCAGGGCGACTTTTCCGGCAACCGGTGCATCAGCTCGTGTGACGTACAGCGGATCCTGATGCAATGTCAGCGAAGGATGCGCTTTCGCCAGCCCTGCCAGTTGTTCGTTCAGTACGTCTTGCACATCATTGATCAATTTTTTCATTATCTTGCTCCAGCAATTATCGTAGGGCATGGATGATGTTCAACGACACGGCGACCACTGACTGCCGATGAATCCATTGTGCATCAGACTTGGGAAAAGAAAATTCATACAAATTATGTTTCATGCTGAAACATATGTTTTAATAAATGTTCCATAATGGAACATAAGAATGCCCTGATACTTAAAATTGCGAGTCAGAACACCTTTTGCCAGAAGTGAGCGGAATATGAGAGGCGGTTTTCACAACGATGACCAGGCTAACGCCCCCTGGATTGCAGCATCCTGGGAGCGATGCCGCAAACTGATGAAACGGGAGTCGTGGAGCGTACCGCACCAGGCCCAGGGCGTGACATTTGCTACCATCTGTCGGCGTAAAAAGGCGATGCTGACACTCGGGCAGGCGGCGCTGGAAGATGCCCTGGAATATATGGCGCCACGAGCGTGCGTTTTGCTTATTCTCGATGAAACTGCCTGCATCCTTAGCCGTTATGGTGATCCGCAGACTATGGAGCAGCTTAGTGCGTTGGGATTTAATGACGGCACTTATTGCGCCGAAGGAATCATCGGTACTTGTGCGCTATCGTTAGCGGCTATC
Organism: Escherichia sp. Marseille-Q3837; assembly: GCF_916618735.1. Classification (NCBI taxonomy): domain Bacteria; kingdom Pseudomonadati; phylum Pseudomonadota; class Gammaproteobacteria; order Enterobacterales; family Enterobacteriaceae; genus Escherichia; species Escherichia sp. Marseille-Q3837. The sequence goes on from NZ_CAKAKC010000001.1 coordinate 2,935,709, forward strand.
TCTGGTCAGGCGGTGAAAACGATAGCCGATCAACATTTTAAACAGGCGCTCTGGAAATGGGCATTTTGTGCAACGCCGCTGTTTGACAGCAAGGGGCGATTGACCGGGACGATAGCCCTGGCGTGTCCAGCGGAACAATCGACAGCAGCCGATTTGCCGTTGACGCTGGCAATTGCTCGCGAGGTGGGAAACTTACTGCTAACGGACAGTTTGCTGGCTGAAACTAATCGGCATTTAAATCAACGTAACGCTCTGTTAGAAAGTATGGACGATGGCGTGATTAGCTGGGACGAGCAGGGTAATCTGCAATTTATTAATGCTCAGGCGGCGCGTGTTTTGCGTCTGGACGCAACGGCCAGCCAGGGAAGAGCAATCACGGAACTGTTAACGTTACCTGCCGTGCTGCAACAGGCAATAAAACAGGCACATCCGCTCAAACATGTGGAAGCGACCTTTGAAAGTCAGCACCAGTTTATTGATGCGGTCATTACCCTTAAACCGATAATTGAACCCCAGGGAACCAGCTTTATTCTGCTGCTGCATCCGGTGGAGCAGATGCGGCAATTGATGACCAGTCAATTAGGCAAAGTTAGTCATACTTTTGCTCATATGCCACAGGATGATCCGCAAACCCGTCGCTTGATTCATTTTGGTCGTCAGGCGGCGCGCAGCAGTTTTCCGGTGTTACTTTGTGGAGAAGAAGGCGTTGGTAAGGCTCTGTTAAGTCAGGCGATTCATAATGAAAGCGAACGCGCTGCAGGTCCCTATATCGCCGTCAATTGCGAGTTATATGGTGATGCGACGCTGGTGGAGGAGTTTATTGGCGGCGATCGCACGGAGAATAAAAATGGTCGTCTGAGTCGTCTGGAACTGGCACACGGTGGCACGCTGTTTCTCGAAAAGATTGAGTATCTGGCGGTGGAGTTACAGTCAGCATTGCTTCAGGTCATCAAGCAGGGCGTTATCACGCGGTTGGATGCGCGGCGTTTAATCCCGATTGATGTCAAAGTGATTGCCACGACGACCGCAGATCTGGCAATGCTGGTGGAACAAAATCGCTTTAGTCGCCAGCTTTATTACGCGCTCCATGCATTTGAAATTACCATCCCGCCTCTGCGTATGCGGCGCGGCAGTATTCCGGCGCTGGTGAATAACAAATTGCGTAATCTCGAAAAACGCTTCTCAACTCGCCTGAAGATTGATGACGATGCACTTGCTCGTTTGGTCTCCTGCGCATGGCCCGGTAATGATTTTGAACTGTATAGCGTCATTGAGAACCTTGCCCTGAGCAGCGACAACGGACGCATTCACGTCAGTGATTTGCCTGAGCATCTGTTTACCGAACAGGCGACAGAAGATATCAGCGCCACGCGTCTTTCCACCAGTCTGTCATTTGCGGAAGTCGAAAAAGAAGCGATTATTAACGCCGCCCAGGTGACAGGTGGACGTATTCTGGAAATGTCGGCGTTACTTGGAATTGGTCGCACCACGCTGTGGCGAAAAATGAAACAATATGGCATTGATGCGGGGCAGTTTAAGCGTCGGGGATGATCGACAAAAACAAAAAAAGCCATTATGTGCATCCACACATAATGGCTGATTTTTTGCGCCTGTACGGAGACTTCAGTACTGGTAGTAACGTATTAAACGTTAAACAGGAAGTTCATCACATCGCCATCTTTAACGATGTAATCTTTACCTTCTGCACGCATTTTGCCTGCTTCTTTCGCGCCTTGTTCACCTTTGTAAGTGATGAAATCTTCAAACGCGATGGTTTGTGCACGGATAAAGCCTTTTTCAAAATCGGTGTGGATTTTGCCAGCAGCCTGCGGCGCGGTTGCACCAACCGGAATGGTCCATGCACGCACTTCTTTCACCCCGGCGGTGAAGTAAGTTTGCAGGTTCAGCAGTTTATAACCGGCACGGATCACACGGTTCAGACCCGGCTCTTCCAGTCCCAGTTCCTGCATAAACTCGTCACGTTCTTCGTCGTCCAGTTCGGCAATGTCTGCTTCAACAGCAGCACAAACCGGAACGACAACAGAACCTTCTTTCGCCGCGATTTCACGCACCTGGTCAAGATACGGGTTGTTTTCAAAACCGTCTTCGTTGACGTTAGCGATGTACATTGTCGGTTTCAGCGTCAGGAAGCTCAGGTAACGAATAGCAGCTTTTTCTTCTGCGCTTAAATCCAGCGCGCGCAGCATACCTGCGTTTTCAAGTTGTGGCAGGCATTTTTCCAGTACCGCCAGCTCGGCTTTCGCGTCTTTATCGCCACCTTTGGCTTTTTTCTGTACCCGGTGAATTGCACGTTCACAGGTGTCGAGATCCGCCAGAGCAAGCTCGGTATTGATAACGTCAATATCGTCTGCCGGGTTAACTTTGCCGGAAACGTGAATGATGTTGTCATTTTCAAAGCAGCGAACAACGTGACCGATCGCTTCGGTTTCACGGATGTTGGTCAGGAACTGGTTACCCAGACCTTCGCCTTTTGACGCGCCTTTTACCAGGCCAGCGATATCGACAAACTCCATGGTCGTGGGAAGCGTACGCTGCGGTTTTACGATTTCAGCCAGTTGATCCAGACGCGGATCGGGCATTGGCACAACGCCTGTGTTCGGCTCGATGGTGCAGAATGGAAAGTTGGCCGCTTCAATACCGGCTTTGGTCAGCGCGTTGAACAGGGTAGATTTCCCGACGTTGGGCAAACCGACGATACCGCATTTGAATCCCATGATTTAAATCACCTTAATATCTTAATAATCAACCTGTTATCGTAAACAGATTGTAGAAATGGAAATAACTCTGCCTATTATACACGGCACGCGGCAAAAATGCCGCAGACAACGACTTATTGCGCTTTAAAGGCGTGCAATCGGTTCGTTGCTTTGGTCAAGCCATCTGTAAACCACATTTCAGTACAACGTGCCGCTTCGTCGATGGCTTCATCAATTAACTTCTGTTCACTAACAGGAGGTTTGCCTAACACAAACCCGACAACTTTGTTTTTATCGCCCGGATGACCGATTCCAATGCGTAAACGGTGAAAGTTAGGGTTATTACCCAATTTACTGATGATGTCTTTCAGTCCATTGTGACCACCATGACCGCCGCCCAACTTAAATTTGGCGACGCCAGGGGGCAGATCCAGCTCGTCGTGGGCGACCAGAATTTCGTCCGGATTAATGCGGAAAAAACTGGCCATCGCCGCGACGGCTTTGCCGCTGAGATTCATAAATGTGGTCGGGACTAACAGGCGGACATCTTCGCCTCCAAGGGTAACTCGCGAGGTATAACCAAAGAATTTAGCTTCTTCGCGCAAGGGAGCGCGCAAACGCTCCGCCAGTAAGTCAACGAACCAGGCGCCAGCATTGTGTCGCGTTGCGGCGTATTCAGCGCCGGGGTTCGCCAGGCCAACAATCAATTTAATCGTCACGTTTTTTGTCCTGAGTGAGTGCATAACTGGCGCGTAGTTTACTGGTTGTGGCCTCGCTTGACAAAAAACAGCACCTTATACGCAGACAACATAATAATTGCCTCTGCGAACTATTAGAAAGTCAGGATGTTCAGGCGTTTATTTGTAAAGTTTTGTTGAAATAAGGGTTGTAATTGTGATCACGCCCGCACATAACCTACAGGGTGTTGTCTATACTTTACACATAAGGAAGAGGGGTATTCCCTGTTACAACCCAGAAAGTTCCGGAGGTGACACATGAAACGCAAAAACGCTTCGTTACTCGGTAACGTGCTCATGGGGTTGGGTCTGGTGGTCATGGTGGTCGGCGTGGGGTATTCAATCCTCAACCAGTTACCACAGTTTAATATGCCCCAGTATTTCGCACATGGTGCAGTGCTGAGTATTTTCGTCGGTGCCATTCTCTGGCTGGCGGGTGCCCGTGTTGGCGGGCATGAACAGGTGTGCGACCGTTACTGGTGGGTTCGTCATTATGACAAACGTTGCCGCCGTAACGATAATCGTCGTCATAGCTAACGCATAATGCAGTTTGCTGACCAGTCAGTTTGTGCTGACTGGTCAATTTAATGCCTGTCTTACAGATCAGCCATTGCTGCGCTGCGATTCGGGAAGAATGCCAGGCGTCCAGGGATCGGTTGAATACCAGAACGAGCCATGGTGCGCAGTGGCTGGAACTCCACATTACACACCCGCAGTTCACATCCTTCAGGCAGGCGCTTCACAAAACGCTGGAACGCATCAAGGCCACCAGCATCAAGAACCGGAACTGCATCCCACTTCAGAATAACAATTCGTTTGCCTTCCAGACGTGATTCAAGATCGGTGAATAAGCCTTCAGCCGCAGCGAAAAACAGCGGACCAATAACGCGCAGAACCAGTACATCCTCAGGAACATCTACCGCCACGGGTGCCAGACGAGTCATACGGGCGATACGGCGCATAAACAGCAGCGATGCCAGTACGATACCCACACTGATGGCAATAACCATATCAAACAGCACGGTCAGCGACATGCAAAGCAGCATGACGATGATGTCATCTTTCGGCGCATGGCGCAGCAAGTCGACCACTTTGTGTGCTTCACTCATGTTCCACGCCACCATCAATAGCAGGGCAGCCATGGCGGAAAGCGGCAGCCAGGAGAGCAGCGGTGCCAGTACCAGCAGAGCGAGAATAACCAGAATAGAGTGGATCACCGCCGAAATAGGGGAAGTTGCACCGGCACGGACGTTAGCGGCAGAACGCGCGATGGCAGCTGTAGCGGTAATACCACCAAAGAACGGAGCGATGATATTCCCCAGCCCCTGACCGACCAGTTCGCTGTTCGCCTTGTGTTTCGTCCCGGTCATGCCATCCAGTACCACCGCGCAGAGCAGAGATTCGATTGCGCCGAGCATTGCCATTGAGAATGCCGCAGGCAGCAGTGTGCGAATAGAATCCCAGGTTAGTGTGAATTCTGAATCGGGGAGATCCCACGGCAGTACCAGTTGCGGCAGCAGTTGCGGAATACCATTACCCTGGGAACCATCGGCCAGAACGTAGTGGAATTGCGAGCCGATGGTAGCAACGTGTCCACCGAGCAGGTTAACAATGCCCATCACCGCACAACCAGCCAGCAAGGCCGGAAGATGACCAGGTAAACGAATGCCCAGACGCGGCCAGAAAACCAGAATGCCAAGCGTCACAATGCCAATGGCAGCATCACCCACATTAATGGTGGGCAGCGCCATAAATAATGCGCCGACTTTTTGCAGATAATGTTCCGGGACATGTGCCATTTGCAGACCGAGAAAATCTTTAATCTGCATCGTACCGATGGTGATCCCGATACCCGAAGTGAAGCCTAAGGTAACGGAAACCGGGATATACTCAATCAGGCGCCCGAAGCGCGCCAGCCCCATCAGGATCAAAAAGATCCCGGACAACAACGTCGCAACCAGCAGGCCTGCCAGTCCAAACTGTTGCGAAACGGGATAGAGAATTACCACAAATGCCGCAGTTGGACCGGAAACGCTAAAACGCGACCCCCCCGTCAGAGCAATGACAATCCCTGCAACAGCAGCGGTATATAAACCGTACTGTGGAGCCACGCCACTACCAATTGCCAACGCCATCGCCAGCGGAATAGCAATAATCCCGACGGTAATCCCGGCAATCAGGTCACGGGTAAACCGTGCGGCAGTGTATTTTTCTTTCCAGCAAGCGTCGATCAGAGCGCGGAAAGGCATCACATGTGAGGAGAATATTTTGTTCACAATAATGTTTCATCCGTGAGCGCATCATCTGTCAACTAAATGGCAGGTGAAGGAGGCATAGGTCATACAAATGGATATTACAGACAAAAAAACCCGCCGCAGCGGGTCTTTGAGCCGGGTTCGATTAATGTTCGAACATAGCAGAGATCGATTCTTCGTTGCTGATACGACGAATCGCTTCGGCCAGCATACCTGACAGAGTCAGAGTACGCACGTTCGGCAGTGATTTGATTTCATCGCTCAGCGGAATGGTATCGCAGACAACGACTTCATCAATTACAGAGTTACGCAGGTTGTTCGCCGCGTTGCCAGAGAAGATCGGGTGAGTCGCGTATGCAAATACACGTTTAGCACCACGTTCTTTCAGAGCTTCAGCAGCTTTACACAGCGTACCGCCAGTGTCGATCATATCATCGACCAGTACGCAGTCACGACCTGCAACGTCACCGATGATATGCATCACCTGGGAAACGTTCGCACGCGGACGACGTTTATCGATGATTGCCATATCGGTATCGTTCAGCAGCTTAGCGATAGCGCGGGCACGCACAACGCCGCCGATGTCCGGAGAAACCACAATCGGGTTATCCAGATTCAGCTGCAGCATGTCTTCCAGCAGGATCGGGCTACCAAATACGTTATCAACCGGAACGTCGAAGAAACCCTGAATCTGTTCAGCGTGCAGATCCACTGTCAGCACACGGTCAACACCGACGCTGGAGAGGAAGTCTGCAACCACTTTCGCAGTGATTGGCACACGAGCGGAACGGACGCGACGGTCCTGGCGCGCATAGCCAAAGTAGGGGATAACAGCGGTGATACGACCTGCGGAAGCACGACGCAGGGCATCAACCATCACGACTAATTCCATCAGGTTGTCGTTAGTAGGGGCACAAGTGGACTGGATGATGAAAATATCACCACCGCGTACATTTTCATTGATTTGTACACTGACTTCGCCGTCGCTAAAGCGACCTACAGCGGCGTCGCCGAGTGAAGTGTACAGGCGGTTGGCAATACGTTGTGCTAGTTCCGGGGTGGCGTTACCAGCAAAAAGCTTCATATCAGGCACGAGAAGAACCTCAGGCATGCGTCCATTGGTGGAAAGAATCTGCCGAAAACTGTGCGGGCCAGGCAATATTCTTTCCAGGCGGTGTATTAAAGAGCGCGATGCAACGTCTGGAACAAGGTGACGTTGTCACCGAAACTCAGCTTGCCCGGCTTAAAGCATGGCTCTGTGCAATGGGGAAAGATTAACACCTTTCGCCACAAAGCCATTGAGCCATTCCGGGGCTTGCTCTAGCACCTGGCGGGCTTCAGACTCTGTATCAAATTCAGCAAAGACACAGGCTCCTGTCCCAGTCAGGCGCGACGGGGCGTATTCTAACAGCCAGGAAAGCACCGCATCAACCTCGCGAAAACGTTTTCTTGCGATAACCTCGCAATCATTACCGAATTCACATTTTAGCAACGTATCAATTGACCTTTTCGGCGTGTTGCGCGGGAGTTCAGGATCTTTAAAAATCACCGGTGTCGGAATACTTACACCAGGGTGTGCCACCAGATACCATTTCTCCGGTGGATTCACTGGCGTTAATATTTCGCCAACCCCTTCAGCAAACGCGGCATGACCGCGTACAAAGACAGGAACATCTGCACCCAACGTCAGACCCAGTTCCGCCAGTTCATCAATACTTAGCCCGCATTGCCAGAGATGATTTAACGCCACCAGCACAGTCGCGGCATTCGATGAACCACCGCCCAGGCCGCCGCCCATCGGCAAACGCTTGCCAATGCTGATATTTGCACCGCTCCCCGCCGGAAGACGCCCGCTGTCTGCCGCTGTTTTCATCAACAACCGTGCTGCGCGAACGATCAGGTTATCTTCGTGCTCCACGCCTTCAACGGGCGTTAACAGACGAATATCCCCATCGTCACGAAGTTCAATGCTGATGGTGTCGCCGTAATCAAGAAACTGAAACAGCGTTTGCAGCGTGTGGTAACCGTCCGCTCGCTGACCGGTAATGTATAAGAACAGATTAAGTTTTGCCGGAGAGGGCCACTGTGTCCGCATTATTTCACTATCCAGTTATCCATTTTTAACTTGATGCGCTGACCACCGTCGGTGAGTTCCATATTGGCTGGCATCGCAGGTTGCGTTTTGGTGTCATAACCACCGTATACGACTTTCCAGTTTTTGCCGTTCTGGCTGTAGGTGATTTCGCTCAGGCGGTACTGGTCGTCCAGTTTGTAGTCGGTTGCATCACCAGGCAAACCTAAAATCCACTGGCGCAAACTGTTGAGCGGAATCGGCATTCCTGTCAATTTGCCAATCATCTCTTCGGCGTCATCGGCGGTGTAACGCTGACCTTTGTTATCTACCAGCTGCACGTTACCCGGCTGAGCATTCAGCTCCAGTTCGGTGCTTCCCAATGGGTTGGTCAGCAGCAGACGGTAGCGATCCTGGCCAGTTTGCTGCCAGAAGAAGCGGGCATACACTTTCTGCTGGTCAGAAATATACGCAAATGCACCGCGTGTCTGATACTGGTTGAGGTTACGAACCTCTTGCTGATGCTGACGCCACTGCGGGGAGTCCGGGCTTTTGCCGGGGCCTTTTGGTGTGGTAACGGAACAGGCAGTGAGCACGAGGGCAGCCAGCGGTAGCAGGCGGATAAAGCGAAAATCGGGCAGGGGCATGATAATGACAAGTCCTTGAGATACGTTGCAGTTATAACCCTTAATGCTAGCGTTACCGTCCGCTATCGTCTATGTTCAAGTTGTCTTAATTGCCAGAATCTAACGGCTTTTGGCAATTACTCCAAAAGGGGGCGCTCTCTTTTATTGATCTCACTCATCCTGTATGATGCGAGCAGACTAACCATATCAACGTTGGTATTATTTCCCGCAGACATGACCCTTTTAGCACTCGGTATTAACCATAAAACGGCACCTGTATCGCTACGAGAACGTGTATCGTTTTCGCCGGACAAGCTCGATCAGGCGCTTGACAGCCTGCTCGCGCAGCCGATGGTGCAGGGCGGCGTGGTGCTGTCGACGTGTAACCGCACAGAACTTTATCTTAGCGTTGAAGAGCAGGATAACCTGCAAGAGGCGCTCATTCGCTGGTTGTGCGATTACCACAATCTCAACGAAGAAGATCTGCGTAATAGCCTCTACTGGCATCAGGATAACGACGCGGTTAGCCATTTAATGCGTGTTGCCAGTGGCCTGGATTCACTGGTTCTGGGGGAGCCGCAGATCCTCGGTCAGGTGAAAAAAGCGTTTGCCGATTCGCAAAAAGGCCATATGAAGGCCAGCGAACTGGAACGCATGTTCCAGAAATCTTTCTCTGTAGCGAAGCGCGTTCGCACTGAAACGGATATTGGCGCCAGTGCTGTGTCTGTCGCTTTTGCGGCTTGTACGCTGGCGCGGCAGATCTTTGAATCGCTTTCTACGGTGACGGTATTGCTGGTTGGTGCGGGCGAAACCATCGAACTGGTGGCGCGTCATCTGCGCGAACACAAAGTGCAGAAGATGATTATCGCCAATCGTACTCGCGAACGAGCCCAAATCCTGGCAGATGAAGTCGGCGCAGAAGTGATTGCATTGAGCGATATCGACGAACGTCTGCGCGAAGCCGATATCATCATTAGTTCCACTGCAAGCCCGTTACCGATTATCGGTAAAGGTATGGTGGAGCGCGCATTAAAAAGCCGTCGCAACCAACCGATGCTGTTGGTGGATATTGCCGTTCCGCGCGATGTCGAACCGGAAGTCGGAAAACTGGCGAATGCCTACCTTTATAGCGTTGACGATCTGCAAAGCATCATTTCGCATAACCTGGCGCAGCGTAAAGCCGCCGCAGTTGAAGCGGAAACTATCGTCGCTCAGGAAACCAGCGAATTTATGGCGTGGCTGCGCGCACAAAGCGCCAGCGAAACTATTCGCGATTATCGCAGTCAGGCAGAGCAGGTTCGCGATGAGTTAACCGCCAAAGCGTTAGCAGCCCTTGAACAGGGCGGCGACGCGCAAGCCATTATGCAGGATCTTGCATGGAAACTGACTAACCGCCTGATCCATGCGCCAACGAAATCACTTCAACAGGCTGCCCGTGACGGGGATAACGAACGCCTGAATATTCTGCGCGACAGCCTCGGGCTGGAGTAGCAGTACATCATTTTCTTTTTTACAGGGTGCATTTACGCCTATGAAGCCTTCTATCGTTGCCAAACTGGAAGCCCTGCATGAACGCCATGAAGAAGTTCAGGCGCTGCTGGGTGATGCGCAAACCATCGCTGACCAGGAACGTTTTCGCGCATTATCTCGTGAATATGCGCAGTTAAGTGATGTTTCGCGCTGTTTCACCGACTGGCAACAGGTTCAGGAAGATATCGAAACCGCACAGATGATGCTCGACGATCCTGAAATGCGTGAGATGGCGCAGGATGAACTGCGTGAAGCTAAAGAAAAAAGCGAACAACTGGAACAACAACTTCAGGTTCTCTTGCTGCCAAAAGATCCTGATGACGAACGCAACGCCTTTCTCGAAGTGCGTGCCGGAACAGGTGGTGATGAAGCCGCATTATTTGCAGGCGATCTGTTCCGTATGTACAGCCGTTACGCAGAAGCCCGTCGCTGGCGCGTGGAAATCATGAGCGCCAGCGAGGGCGAGCATGGTGGCTATAAAGAGATCATCGCCAAAATCAGTGGCGATGGTGTGTATGGTCGCCTGAAATTCGAATCTGGCGGTCATCGCGTGCAGCGTGTTCCTGCTACGGAATCGCAGGGTCGTATTCATACTTCTGCTTGTACCGTTGCGGTAATGCCAGAGCTGCCTGACGCAGAACTGCCGGACATCAACCCGGCAGATTTGCGCATTGATACTTTCCGCTCTTCAGGGGCAGGGGGGCAGCACGTTAACACCACCGATTCGGCAATCCGTATTACTCACTTACCAACCGGTATTGTTGTTGAATGTCAGGACGAACGTTCACAACATAAAAACAAAGCTAAAGCACTTTCTGTACTTGGTGCTCGCATCCACGCAGCAGAAATGGCAAAACGCCAGCAGGCGGAGGCGTCTACCCGTCGTAACCTGCTGGGCAGTGGCGATCGCAGCGATCGTAATCGTACCTACAACTTCCCGCAGGGGCGCGTCACTGACCACCGTATCAACCTGACGCTCTACCGTCTGGATGAAGTGATGGAAGGTAAGCTGGATATGCTAATTGAACCGATTATCCAGGAACATCAGGCTGACCAACTGGCGGCGTTGTCCGAGCAAGAATAATGGAATATCAACACTGGTTACGTGACGCAATAACCCAACTTCAGGCGAGCGAAAGCCCACGGCGCGATGCTGAAATCCTGCTGGAGCATGTTACCGGCAAGGGGCGTACTTTTATTCTCGCCTTTGGCGAAACGCAGCTGACTGACGCGCAGTGTGAGCAACTCGACGTACTGCTGGCGCGTCGTCGTGCAGGTGAACCTATTGCTCATTTAACCGGTGTGCGTGAATTTTGGTCGTTGCCGTTATTTGTTTCGCCAGCGACCTTAATTCCCCGTCCTGACACGGAATGTCTGGTGGAGCAGGCACTGGCTCGGTTACCTGAACAGTCTTGCCGTATTCTCGATCTCGGTACGGGCACCGGGGCGATTGCGCTTGCGCTGGCTAGCGAGCGCCCGGACTGCGAAATTACCGCTGTAGATCGTATGCCTGATGCTGTCGCCCTGGCACAACGTAATGCCCAGCATCTGGCGATCAAAAATATCCACATTCTGCAAAGCGACTGGTTTAGCGCGCTAGCCGGGCAGCAGTTTGCGATGATTGTCAGCAATCCGCCGTATATTGACGAGCAGGACCCACATCTTCAACAAGGCGATGTCCGCTTTGAGCCGCTCACTGCGCTGGTTGCGGCAGACAGTGGAATGGCAGACATCGTGCATATCGTCGAACAGTCGCGTAACGCGCTGGTATCCGGCGGCTTTCTGCTTCTGGAACATGGCTGGCAGCAGGGCGAAGCGGTGCGACAGGCATTTATCCTCGCGGGATATCATGACGTCGAAACCTGCCGGGACTACGGTGATAACGAGCGCGTGACGCTTGGTCGCTATTATCGATGACAAGTTTTACTACGCTGCTTAGCGTTCATCTCATTAGCGTTGCGCTTTCTGTTGGGCTATTAACCTTACGTTTCTGGCTACGTTATCAGGAGCATCCTCAGGCATTTGCTCGCTGGACGCGCATTGCGCCGCCGGTTATTGACACGGTGTTATTGTTAAGCGGCGTGGCGCTAATGGCTAAAGCGCACATCCTGCCATTTTCCGGGCAGGCACAATGGCTGACTGAAAAGCTGTTTGGAGTTATCATTTATATCGTTTTGGGTTTTATTGCTCTCGATTATCGTCGGGTGCACAGTCAGCAGGTGCGCATTATTGCCTTCCCGCTGGCGCTGGTGGTGCTGTACATCATCATTAAACTCGCCACCACAAAAGTACCGTTACTGGGGTAAGTCATGAGATCGTTAGCTGATTTCGAATTTAATAAAGCGCCGCTGTGCGAAGGCATGATCCTGGCTTGCGAAGCAATCCGCCGCGATTTTCCCTCGCAAGATGTATACGACGAACTGGAGCGTCTCGTTAATCTGGCGAAGGAAGAAATTAGCCAGCTTCTGCCTTTAGAAGAGCAGCTGGAAAAATTGATCGCGCTGTTTTACGGCGAATGGGGATTTAAAGCCTCACGCGGTGTTTATCGTCTTTCCGATGCACTATGGTTGGATCAGGTGTTAAAAAATCGGCAGGGCAGTGCGGTATCATTAGGCGCCGTTTTGGTGTGGGTCGCTAATCGTCTCGATTTGCCGCTGATGCCGGTGATTTTCCCGACGCAGCTTATATTGCGCATTGAATGTCCGGATGGCGAAATTTGGTTGATTAACCCTTTTAACGGTGAATCGTTAAGCGAACATATGCTGGATGTATGGTTAAAGGGAAATATCAGCCCGTCGGCGGAACTGTTTTATGAAGACCTGGATGAAGCCGATAACATTGAGGTTATCCGCAAACTATTGGATACGCTGAAAGCGTCGCTGATGGAAGAAAATCAGATGGAACTGGCATTACGCACCAGCGAGGCCTTATTACAGTTCAACCCGGAAGATCCGTATGAAATTCGCGATCGTGGGTTGATTTACGCGCAACTGGATTGCGAACACGTTGCGTTAAATGATTTAAGTTATTTCGTTGAACAGTGTCCGGAAGACCCGATCAGCGAAATGATTCGTGCGCAAATTAATAACATCGCGCATAAACATATTGTGCTGCATTAATTAATCGACATTTTACTTAAGATTAAGGCGATCCTATGAAACAAAAAGTGGTTAGCATTGGCGACATCAACGTAGCAAATGACCTGCCGTTCGTGCTGTTTGGCGGTATGAACGTGCTGGAATCTCGCGATCTGGCGATGCGCATTTGCGAACACTACGTAACCGTGACCCAGAAACTGGGTATCCCTTACGTGTTCAAAGCCTCTTTTGACAAAGCCAACCGCTCCTCTATCCACTCTTATCGTGGACCGGGCCTGGAAGAAGGGATGAAAATCTTCCAGGAATTGAAGCAAACTTTTGGCGTGAAAATTATCACCGACGTTCACGAACCAAGCCAGGCACAGCCAGTTGCTGATGTTGTGGATGTGATCCAGTTACCGGCATTTCTCGCTCGTCAGACTGACCTGGTGGAAGCCATGGCGAAAACCGGTGCGGTAATTAACGTCAAAAAACCGCAGTTTGTCAGCCCGGGTCAGATGGGTAACATCGTTGATAAATTCAAAGAAGGCGGCAACGATAAAGTGATTCTTTGCGATCGCGGCGCTAACTTTGGCTATGACAACCTGGTTGTCGATATGCTGGGTTTCAGCATTATGAAGAAAGTGTCTGGTAACTCGCCGGTGATTTTCGACGTGACCCACGCACTGCAATGCCGCGATCCGTTTGGCGCAGCTTCCGGCGGTCGTCGTGCTCAGGTGGCTGAGCTGGCACGAGCCGGTATGGCGGTAGGTCTGGCGGGGCTGTTTATTGAAGCTCATCCGGATCCGGAACATGCGAAATGTGATGGCCCATCCGCGCTGCCGCTGGCTAAATTGGAACCGTTCCTCAAGCAGATGAAAGCGATTGATGATCTGGTGAAAGGTTTCGAAGAACTGGATACCAGCAAGTAATCTTTTTTGCTTGAAAAATAAAGTCTTAGCGTTCTGCGTTAAGACTTTTTTCATGGGTGCCAGATACAAAAAAGGCCGCAGGCTGTTACCCCTGCGGCCGGTTTCGGGCGCATATTGCCATCACGGCAGCCTGACGCCCGTTTTCGCCTTACTTCCGGTTACGCCACCAGCCGACAATCGCTGCGGTAATAATTCCCGCCAGGATCGGTGCTGCCAGGTCGTGCCAGAAAATCATGGCAAACTGCGCGAGCGTCATATAGCCGCCTTGTTGTAATGACAACATTTTGCGGCTATTCTTGAATTGTTGATGGTTCAAGATTAGCCCCCGTTCTGTTGTCAGGTTTTACCTCTCAACGTGCGGGGGTTTTCTCTTTCCAGCAACCAATGCCACCAGGGATAAAGCCCCCGCAACATTGCGCCTCACCGGATAACGCCGGCTTGGTGTGGATACTACGTCTCAAGCCTTCTTTACTTCACCACTGAAACGTTCGTAATGAAGAGTACATTCCAGCTTTTCATCAACTGTTGCAGTGCTTTCTTGCATGTTGTGGTGCAGGCTCGCAATTATGTCTGACGAATTGTTCAGAATAACTGAAGAAAGGAACCGGGCAGGTATTTTTATTATCTCCCCCAGCTTCCGCCGCCAGGGGGAGATATCAATGTCAGGCAAATATTGTCATCAAATAGGCGGCAAAGAGAGCCAGATGTGCCGCGCCGTTGAGTACGTTAGTACGTCCGGTGGAGAAGGAGATATGGCACAGCACCAAAGAGGCTACCATCACCACCATTTCTGGCGCACCAAGCGCAAACTGCAATTCATTGCCTGTCATAAAGGCGATCAGCGTGACGACAGGTACGGTAAGTGAAATGGTTGCTAACACCGAACCAAAGAACAGATTCATCGCGCGCTGGACCTGGTTGTTTAATACCGCTTTTAACGCCCCTAAGCCTTCCGGCGAAAGAATCAATAGCGCCACCAGGAAACCGGTAAAGGCCACCGGAGCATTCATGCTGGTGAGCAGTGTTTCCAGCGGACTGGCGTTCATTTTGGTAACCGCTATCACCGCAATTAAATGGATAATCAACCAGACGGCATGCCACAGGCTGCTATGGGCAGACGGTTTACCATGGTGCGGATCGTCATCATCACTGTCATCTTCATGTTCATAGACAAACAGACTCTGATGCGTTTTGGTCTGAATTAGCAAAAATACGCCGTACATTGCTGCGGAAATTAATGCCACCAGCAACGCCTGACCAGTTGAAAAATTCGCCGCAGGCAGAGCCATCGGGAATACCAGCACAATAATTGCCAATGGAAACAGGGCGATTAAATACTGTTTAATACCAAACAGATTCATATATTGGGTGGCAAATTTGCGCCCGCCCAACAGTAATGAAAAACCAACCAGTCCACCAGTAACAATCATAATGATTGAATAGAGCGTATCTCGCATTAACGTCGGCGCCGCATCGCCGGTCGCCATTAAGGCTGATATCAAACTGACTTCAAGAATAACCACGGAAAGGCTAAGAATAAGAGAGCCATAAGGTTCTCCCAGTCGATGGGCTAATACGTCCGCATGACGGACAACACTAAAGGCGCTGCTTAAAATACCAATAAGCGCAAGAAGATTGATGCCTATGACCACTGGTAGTGTTTGACTGCTTCCCCACAGGAACAGCACTACCAGCGCCAGAACCGGGAAAATAAGCGAGGTCTCCTTGTGGCGGGTTTTTACCGCCTCGTGAGCATTTGTCATTATGGTTATCCTTTGCAGATGAATTTGTCGAAAATGTAATAAATAGGCAGAAAAAATAACAGAAAGTGTCTGGATATCGGTAACATTTTACGAAATTTTACCCCGCTGTCGCTTTTTTACTCTTTGGGGTATAAAAATAATCAACGTGTTTAGACAATGTTTGTATTAGCACCTCTTAAGAAGAGTCTGACGTGAAAAGTCTTATATGCTGGCAAGCGTGGATATTGTTGACCACACTTAAAGTTCACCTTTAAAAAAGGAGTCAACAATGCCGTATAAAACAAAAAGCGATCTGCCGGAAAATGTAAAACACGTTCTACCGTCCCATGCTCAGGATATCTATAAAGAGGCATTCAACAGCGCCTGGGATCAATATAAAGATAAAGAAGATCGGCGTGATGATGCCAGTCGGGAGGAGACAGCGCATAAAGTGGCCTGGGCAGCAGTGAAACATGAATATGCTAAAGGAAGTGATGATAAATGGCATAAAAAGTTATAACTCCCGGTGATGAGTTAAAGCTATTCGTGCGGCGTCGCCTTGCAAGTGGTCTGCAGATTGCATATTGTCCCGGTAATGGTTCCAAAATGAGCAGTAAAAATGTCTGGAAGACACCAAAAAGTTGTCGCAGGGAAGTATGCAGTGGCGGAGGTATAAGGTGATAACGCGGGATTTCTTGATGAATGCCGATTGTAAAACGGCATTTGGCACTATTGAAGAATCACTCTTATGGTCGGCAGAACAGCGGGCAGCCTCGCTGGCAGCTACGCTGGCTTGTCGTCCTGATGAGGGGGCGGTGTGGATCTTCGGTTATGGATCGTTGATGTGGAATCCGGCGCTGGAGTTTATCGAGTCCTGTACCGGTACGCTGGTTGGGTGGCACCGGGCGTTCTGTCTGCGTCTGACCGCCGGAAGGGGGACGGCACACCAGCCGGGAAGAATGCTTGCTCTGAAAGAGGGCGGCCGCACCACGGGAGTGGCGTATCGCTTGCCGGAAGAGACGCTGGAGCAGGAACTGACCTTGCTGTGGAAGCGGGAGATGATTACCGGCTGCTACCTGCCAACCTGGTGTCAGCTTGATCTTGATGACGGGCGCACTGTCAACGCGCTGGTGTTTATTATGGACCCGCGCCATCCTGAATATGAGTCCGATACCCGAGCTCAGGTGATTGCTCCGTTGATTGCTGCGGCGAGTGGTTCACTTGGAACCAATGCACAGTATTTATTTTCTCTGGAACAAGAGCTCAACAAACTGGGGATGCAGGATGACGGGCTGAATGATTTACTGGTGTCGGTGAAAAAACTGCTGGCGGAGAATTTCCCGGATGGTGTCTTACGGCCCGGTTTTGCCTGATGAAACTGTCATCACAGCGGGGCGTTTCTGTAACCTTGAGCGCCCCATACTGCAATTAAAACGTAAGCACTTTATCGGCAACCAGCGTCCATTGCGCCAGTTCGACCAGTGTGCCAATTTCAACTCCATCAATCAGCGGAAGTGGGCTGATACCGCGACCATCGGTGCAGGTTTTGCACAATTTCACAGGCACATTTTGTGCAGTGAGGATCTCGAGCATTTGCTGAATATTGTAGCCTTCCCCCGGTTTTTGTCCGCGTAATCCGGCAGTTACCGCATCAGACATCAGAAACAAACGCAGATCCAGGTTGCTCTCCTGTTCCCGTAGCGCAATGGCTAACCGCAGGCTGTTAAATAAGGATTCGCTCCCGTAGGGCGCGCCATTGGCAACGATCACGATTTTTTGCATTACTCACTCCTGTATTCAGATAATTAGATTTTCGACTTCTATCTTACTGCTTTTACGCTGTCTGACCAATTTGCCACATTTTTAGGATTTTCCATAAAGCATGAGAAAGTACGAGAAAAGTTACCAGTAATCGTTATTCTATAAAGTAATGGGTGTTCATTTTTACCGGAAATTACTGACGTTTTGAGCCGTATCGTCTCTCGTGTTACCCCACTTTATTTACTCTTGCTGCTGGCAGGCGGTATAGCCAGCGCACAGCCATCCGTTGAGCAGCAATCGGTAAATCCTTTTGATAACGATAAGGATGGTCTGCCGGACTTAGGAATGGCACCGGAAAATCATGACGGTGAAAAACACTTCGCCGAAATCGTGAAAGATTTTGGTGAAACCAGTATGACTGATAACGGTCAGGATACAGGCGAACAGGCAAAAGCCTTCGCGCTGGGAAAAGTCCGTGATGCGCTCAGTCAGCAGGTTAATCAACATGTGGAGTCCTGGCTTTCGCCGTGGGGGAACGCCAGTGTTGACGTTAAAGTGGATAACGAAGGGCATTTTACCGGCAGCCGGGGGAGCTGGTTTGTACCGTTGCAGGATAACGAGCGTTATCTTACATGGAGCCAACTTGGGCTCACCCAGCAGGACGATGGTCTGGTAAGTAACCTTGGCATTGGTCAACGCTGGAGGCATGGCACATGGTTGATGGGATACAACACGTTTTATGACAACTTGTTAGATGAAAATCTTCAGCGGGCAGGGGTTGGCGCTGAAGCCTGGGGAGAATATCTGCGTCTGTCGGCAAATTATTATCAGCCTTTTGCCTCATGGCATGAACAGACTGCCTCGCTCGAGCAGCGTATGGCACGTGGTTATGATCTGACTGCCCGGATGCGAATGCCGTTTTACCAGCATCTCAACACCAGTGTCAGCCTCGAACAATATTTTGGTCAGCGTGTCGATCTGTTTAATTCTGGTACGGGTTATCATAATCCTGTCGCCATGAGTCTGGGGCTTAATTACACCCCTGTTCCACTCGTTACTATGACCGCTCAGCATAAACAAGGCGAAAGTGGAGAAAGCCAAAATAATCTCGGGCTGAATATTAACTACCGCTTTGGTGTGCCACTAAACAAACAACTTTCTGCTGGTGAAGTTGCTGAGAGTCAGTCGTTGCGCGGCAGTCGCTATGACAATCCGCAGCGGAATAATCTGCCGGTCATTGAGTATCATCAGCGTAAAACCTTAACGGTATTTCTGGCGACGCCCCCCTGGGATCTTAAACCTGGTGAAACGGTGCCGCTGAAATTACAAATCCACAGTCGTTACGGTATTCGACAATTGATCTGGCAAGGGGATACACAGATGTTAAGTCTGACATCGGGAGCCACAGCCAACAGTGCGGATGGCTGGACGCTGATCGTGCCGGACTGGCAAAGTGGAGAAGAGGCGACCAATCGATGGCGCTTGTCGGTGGTGGTGGAAGATAACCAGGGACAGCGTGTCTCTTCCAATGAGATCACGCTAACGCTTGCCGAACCTTTCGATGAAATGGCAAAGGACGAACTGCGCTGGGAACCATAATCAGAAAATACGTTCCTGATGCACCCATACTGCGGCTTCCACACGAGATTTAAGCTTCATTTTTTTCAGCATGTGCTTCACGTGCACTTTGACCGTGCTTTCAGTGATGTCCAGGCGACGGGCGATCATCTTATTCGGTAAGCCCTGAGCAATCAGTTTCAGAATATCGCGCTCGCGCGGCGTTAACTGGTTGACGTCGCGTTCAGTCGTGGCGCGGTTAGCACGCAGGCTGGCGGCCAGAACAGGGGTTAACGCCTCGCTTAATACCATTTCGCCAGCTGCAGCCTGGTGCAACGCTTTTAACAGATCTTCCGGCTCCATATCTTTTAACAGATAGCCATCTGCGCCGCGTTTCAGCGCGGTGACGACGTCCTCTTCATGGTTCGAGACGCTGAATACCACAATGCGGCCGGATAAAGATTTTTCGCGCAGTTTATCCAGCGTTTCCAGACCGTTCATGCCGGGCATATTCAGATCAAGCAGAATCAGATCAGGATCGAGAGATTCCGCAAGTAAAATACCCTGCTCGCCATTGCTCGCTTCGCCAACCACAGTGATATCGGGGGCCATGCTGATAAGCTGTTTTACGCCAGTTCGCAGCATCGGGTGATCGTCGATCAGCAGGATAGTAGCCGGTTCCTGATTACTCATGGATATCTCCTTGGACGTCTGTGAAAGTTTTTTCGGGAATAAAAGTGACCACCACTTCGGTGCCACCTGATTCACGACGGCGGACGCGACAGTCGCCACGCAGACTTTGCGCACGGTCACGCATAATTATCATGCCGTAGTGATTGCTGCGGATGGCATTTTCAGGCACCCCGCAGCCGTTATCCTGGACGGTCAGTTTGACCTGATTATCGTTTTGCGCCACCGTCACAACGACCTCGCTCGCTTGCGAATGTTTGAGGGCGTTACTTAATGCCTCACGGGCAATTTGCAACAGATGGATTGCCTGATGCGAGGGCACCAGACGCGGTGGCAACTGGTAATCCAGCTTCACCGGGAAGCCAAATTTGGCGCTGTACTCTTCACAACTTGCCTCCAGTGCCGGGCGTAATCCCGGTTCTGTGAGCTGCAAACGGAATGTGGTGAGCAACTCACGCAACTGCGCCCATGACGCATTCAGTTCGTTACGGATCTGGCTTAACAGTTCGCGGCTGCTTTCTGGCAGTGCGTCGCCTTGCATCTGTAAACAACTCACTTGCATCTTCATACAAGAGAGAGATTGGGCAATAGAATCATGTAGTTCGCGCGCAATGGTGGCACGCTCTTCCATCACGATCAACTGCTGCTGGCGTTCCTGATGGCGATCCAACGCCAGAGTGGCGGTTAATTGTTCAACCAGCGTATCCACCAGTTGCTGTTGATCATGGCTCAGATGGCGCCCCTGAGGCAGGGTCGCCAGCAAAATGCCGTACTGCATATGGGAATCTGCCAGTCGCCATTTCAGGGTAGTGCCGCGATCACCAACGGGTAATACCCCGCGCGGGCAGAGTTGGCAGCCTTTGTCGTCGCAGGTCATATCCGGCTGGCAGGTGAACTCCTGATGATTCTCTTCATCTTCAGTGTCATATACACGCAGTTCGATATCACGCAGCAGGGTTAAATTTTGCAATCCGTTGAGTACAGGTGACAGGCGTTCACACAGTGGGGCGCGAGAATGCAAACGACGGTTAGCCTGCCACAAAAACGAGAGTATTTGATTTTTATGCTCCAGCCCGGCGGTTTTCTCCTGTACCCGATGCTCAAGTACGGCATAACTCTCCGCCAGTTCCGCAGACATATTGTTCAGTGCCGTTCCGAGCATTGCCATTTCGTTGCGCCCGCTGATATTCGCCCGCTGGGTAAAATCGCGATGGCTGACGGCACTCGCCATCGCCAGCAATTGCCGCCACGGCTGTAGCAGCCGTGCCCGCAGCCATATGATGGTAAATACCAGCAGAAGTGCCATAAACACAGCCATCACCCGATGAACCAGTACGACCGTCTCAATGCGCATTTCTGTGGTGCGGTCAAAACCAGACACCAACTGATCAAGCCCGGCGACAAACTGGCTGACGTCAGCCGACACCGTTTCGCGGCTTTGTGCGTGTAGCAGCGCAGGAATCAGCTCATGGCGCCAGTAATCCTGCAACCCTTGTAATTGCGCCAGTTGCCCGTCTCGTTCTGCTGCTCGAGTTAATTCGGTGCTAAATGCCGTTTGTTCCATCTCTTTGATTAAGGGCTTGTCTTTCTCGCTTAATGGTACTGCCGCCAGTAGCCGGTAAGTTTGCATACGCAGCGATCCCGCTTTGTTAATAGCATGGGCGCTGCCCTGAACGCCTTGTACCAGCCAGCCAGAAACCGCCACCCCCGCCAGTCCAATAGCGGTAGAAAGCAAAACAATAAGCGCAACCTGATTAACCAGGGTGAGCGGAGAGAGACAACGTTTAAGCATGTAAACCTCTTCCTTCAGGCTTTGAATGAGCAATAACCTTAATGAATGTGACGATACATTCTGGAATGGCGTTATTCTCGGCTATTGGCTGAAGTATACCCATACCTGGAAAGAGTTACTCCTTATTTGCCGTGTGGTTAGTCGATTTACATCAGTAAGGGTAGGGATTTTACAGTACTGTGAAAAATCTCATAATTTTTATGAAATCTCCGTACTCACTATGGGTAATCATAAATATCAATGATAGATAAAGTTATCTTATCGTTTGATTTACATCAAATTACCTTTGGCTACAGACACTAAGGTGGCAGACATCGAAACGAGTATCAGAGGTGTCTATGAGTCACTCATCCGCCCCCGAAAGGGCTACTGGAGCTGTCATTACTGATTGGCGACCGGAAGATCCTGCGTTCTGGCAACAGCGCGGCCAGCGTATAGCCAGCCGCAATCTGTGGATTTCCGTTCCCTGTCTGCTACTGGCGTTTTGTGTATGGATGTTATTCAGTGCCGTCGCGGTAAATTTACCGAAAGTCGGCTTTAATTTTACGACCGATCAGCTGTTTCTTTTGACCGCACTACCTTCGGTTTCTGGCGCATTATTGCGTGTGCCATACTCCTTTATGGTTCCAATCTTCGGTGGTCGTCGCTGGACGGCGTTCAGCACCGGCATTCTCATTATTCCTTGCGTCTGGCTGGGTTTTGCCGTGCAGGATACCACTACGCCATACAGCGTATTCATCATCATTTCTCTGCTGTGCGGCTTTGCTGGCGCGAACTTCGCCTCCAGTATGGCAAACATTAGCTTCTTCTTTCCCAAGCAGAAGCAGGGTGGTGCACTGGGGCTGAATGGTGGTCTGGGCAACATGGGCGTTAGCGTCATGCAGCTGGTTGCTCCGCTGGTGGTATCACTGTCAATTTTTGCTGCATTTGGCAGCCAGGGCGTAACACAGCCGGATGGCACCGAGTTGTATCTGGCTAACGCCTCCTGGGTATGGGTGCCGTTCCTCGCCATCTTCACCATTGCAGCGTGGTTTGGCATGAACGACCTTGCTACCTCGAAAGCCTCTATCAAGGAGCAGTTGCCAGTACTCAAACGGGGTCATCTGTGGATTATGAGCCTGCTGTATCTGGCAACCTTCGGTTCCTTCATCGGTTTTTCTGCGGGTTTTGCCATGCTGTCTAAAACGCAGTTTCCGGATGTACAGATCCTGCACTACGCCTTCTTCGGACCGTTTATTGGCGCACTGGCGCGTTCTGCGGGGGGAGCATTGTCTGACCGTCTCGGCGGTACTCGGGTCACGCTGGTGAACTTCGTGCTGATGGCGATTTTCAGTGGTCTGCTGTTCCTCACCTTACCGACTGACGGGCAAGGCGGAAACTTCATGGCATTCTTTACGGTCTTCTTGGCGCTGTTCCTGACGGCGGGGCTGGGTAGTGGTTCCACCTTCCAGATGATTTCCGTGATCTTCCGTAAACTGACGATGGATCGTGTGAAAGCAGAAGGCGGTTCTGACGAACGTGCCATGCGTGAAGCGGCAACCGACACTGCGGCGGCGCTGGGCTTCATCTCCGCGATTGGCGCTATCGGTGGCTTCTTTATCCCGAAAGCGTTCGGTAGCTCACTGGCATTAACAGGGTCGCCAGTCGGTGCAATGAAAGTATTTTTGATTTTCTATATCGCCTGCGTAGTAATTACCTGGGCGGTATATGGTCGGCATTCTAAAAAATAAATCGTAATATTTGATTATCCTTTGCGCGGCATAATGTCGCGCTTTTTTTATTTGTCATTTAGTTACAACATACTTATAGAGAGATGATTATTTCAACGGCGTCAATTAAGCACCATTAATATGTCATCCATGGGGGATACTCCTTAATACCCATCTGTATAAAAATCCGAAGTGATTAAATGACATTGGATGTAAAAAACATTAATTTACAATAAGTTGGATAATAAATATTAATTACCCCAAAGAGGTATATTAGGAATTTACTTTATTTTTCATCCCCACCACTCTTGATCGTTATCAATTCCCACGACGTTTCAGAGCGTTACCTTCGTTTTAAACATTAGCAATGTCGATTTATCAGAGAGCCGACAGGCTCCCACAGGAGAAAACCGATGAGTAAATTCCTGGACCGGTTTCGCTACTTCAAACAGAAGGGTGATACCTTTGCCGATGGGCATGGCCAGCTTCTCGATACCAACCGTGACTGGGAGGATGGATATCGCCAGCGTTGGCAGCATGACAAAATTGTCCGCTCTACCCACGGGGTAAACTGCACCGGCTCCTGCAGCTGGAAAATCTACGTTAAAAACGGTCTGGTGACCTGGGAAACCCAGCAGACTGACTATCCGCGTACTCGTCCGGATCTGCCAAACCATGAACCTCGCGGCTGCCCGCGCGGTGCCAGCTACTCCTGGTATCTCTATAGCGCCAACCGTCTGAAATACCCGATGATGCGCAAACGCCTGATGAAAATGTGGCGTGAAGCGAAGGCGCAGCATAGCGATCCGGTTGAGGCATGGGCTTCTATTATCGAAGACGCCGATAAAGCGAAAAGCTTTAAGCAGGCGCGTGGACGCGGTGGTTTTGTTCGTTCTTCCTGGCAGGAAGTGAACGAACTGATCGCCGCGTCTAACGTTTACACCATCAAAAACTACGGCCCGGATCGTGTCGCTGGCTTCTCGCCAATTCCGGCAATGTCGATGGTTTCTTACGCATCAGGTGCTCGCTATCTTTCGCTGATTGGCGGTACTTGCTTAAGCTTCTACGACTGGTACTGCGACCTGCCTCCTGCGTCTCCGCAAACCTGGGGCGAGCAAACTGACGTACCGGAATCCGCTGACTGGTACAACTCCAGCTATATCATCGCCTGGGGCTCTAACGTTCCGCAGACCCGTACCCCGGACGCTCACTTCTTTACCGAAGTGCGTTACAAAGGCACCAAAACCGTTGCCGTCACACCGGACTACGCTGAAATCGCCAAACTGTGCGATCTGTGGCTGGCACCGAAACAGGGCACCGACGCAGCAATGGCGCTGGCAATGGGTCACGTGATGCTGCGTGAATTCCACCTCGATAACCCAAGCCAGTATTTCACCGATTATGTGCGCCGTTACACCGACATGCCGATGCTGGTAATGCTGGAAGAGCGCGACGGTTATTACGCTGCGGGTCGTATGCTGCGTGCCGCCGATCTGGTTGATGCGCTGGGCCAGGAAAACAACCCGGAATGGAAAACCGTCGCCTTTAATACGCAAGGTGAAATGGTTGCGCCGAACGGTTCGATCGGTTTCCGTTGGGGCGAGAAGGGCAAATGGAATCTGGAGCAGCGCGACGGCAAAACCGGCGAAGAAACCGAGCTGCAACTGAGTCTGCTGGGTAGTCAGGATGAGATTGCCGAAGTGGGCTTCCCGTACTTTGGCGGCGACGGCACGGAACACTTCAACAAAGTGGAGCTGGAAAACATTCTGCTGCACAAGCTGCCGGTAAAACGCCTGCAACTGGCTGATGGCAGCACCGCACTGGTGACCACCGTTTATGATTTGACGCTGGCAAACTACGGCCTGGAGCGTGGTCTGAACGACGTTAACTGCGCAACCAGCTATGACGACGTGAAAGCCTACACCCCGGCCTGGGCCGAGCAGATCACCGGTGTTTCTCGTAGCCAGATTATCCGCATTGCCCGTGAATTTGCCGACAACGCTGATAAGACGCACGGTCGTTCAATGATCATTGTTGGTGCCGGTCTGAACCACTGGTATCACCTCGATATGAACTATCGCGGTCTGATCAACATGCTGATTTTCTGCGGCTGCGTTGGTCAGAGCGGTGGCGGTTGGGCACACTACGTAGGTCAGGAAAAACTGCGTCCGCAAACTGGCTGGCAGCCGCTGGCATTTGCTCTCGACTGGCAGCGTCCGGCGCGTCACATGAACAGCACCTCTTACTTTTATAACCACTCCAGCCAGTGGCGTTATGAAACCGTGACCGCAGAAGAGTTGCTGTCGCCGATGGCGGATAAATCCCGCTATACCGGACACCTGATCGACTTCAACGTTCGTGCAGAACGTATGGGCTGGCTGCCCTCTGCGCCGCAGTTAGGCACTAACCCGCTGACTATCGCCCGCGAAGCAGAAAAAGTGGGGATGAATCCGGTGGACTATACGGTGAAATCCCTGAAAGAGGGTTCAATCCGTTTTGCTGCGGAACAGCCGGAAAACGGCAAAAACCATCCGCGTAACCTGTTTATCTGGCGTTCTAACCTGCTGGGCTCTTCCGGTAAAGGTCATGAGTTTATGCTCAAGTACCTGCTGGGGACGGAACACGGTATCCAGGGTAAAGATCTGGGGCAGCAGGGCGGCGTGAAGCCGGAAGAAGTGGACTGGCAGGATAACGGTCTGGAAGGCAAGCTGGATCTGGTGGTGACGCTGGACTTCCGTCTGTCGAGCACCTGTCTCTATTCCGACATTATTTTACCGACGGCGACCTGGTACGAAAAAGACGACATGAATACTTCGGATATGCATCCGTTTATTCACCCGCTGTCTGCGGCGGTCGATCCGGCCTGGGAAGCGAAAAGCGACTGGGAAATCTACAAAGCTATCGCGAAGAAATTCTCCGAAGTGTGCGTTGGTCATCTGGGTAAAGAAACCGACATCGTTACGCTGCCAATTCAGCACGACTCCGCCGCTGAACTGGCGCAGCCGCTGGATGTGAAAGACTGGAAAAAAGGCGAATGCGATCTGATCCCAGGTAAAACCGCACCGCATATTATGGTGGTTGAGCGTGATTATCCGGCCACTTACGAACGCTTTACCTCAATCGGCCCGCTGATGGAGAAAATCGGCAACGGCGGTAAAGGGATTGCCTGGAACACCCAGAGCGAAATGGATCTACTGCGTAAGCTCAACTACACCAAGGCTGAAGGTCCAGCGAAAGGCCAGCCGATGCTCAACACCGCAATTGATGCGGCAGAGATGATCCTGACGCTGGCACCGGAAACCAACGGTCAGGTAGCCGTGAAAGCCTGGGCGGCACTGAGCGAGTTTACCGGTCGCGACCATACGCATCTGGCGCTAAATAAAGAAGACGAGAAAATCCGCTTCCGCGATATTCAGGCACAGCCGCGCAAAATTATCTCCAGCCCGACCTGGTCTGGTCTGGAAGATGAACACGTTTCTTACAACGCCGGTTACACCAACGTTCACGAGCTGATCCCGTGGCGTACGCTCTCTGGTCGTCAGCAGCTGTATCAGGATCATCAGTGGATGCGTGATTTCGGTGAAAGCCTGCTGGTTTATCGTCCGCCGATCGATACCCGTTCGGTGAAAGAAGTGATGGGCCAGAAATCCAACGGTAACCCGGAAAAAGCCCTGAACTTCCTGACGCCACACCAGAAGTGGGGTATCCACTCCACTTACAGCGACAACCTGCTGATGCTGACTTTAGGTCGCGGTGGGCCTGTGGTCTGGCTGAGCGAAGCCGATGCTAAAGATTTGGGTATTGCCGACAACGACTGGATTGAAGTCTTCAACAGCAACGGTGCGCTGACTGCCCGTGCGGTTGTCAGCCAGCGTGTTCCGGCAGGGATGACCATGATGTACCACGCGCAGGAACGTATCGTTAACCTGCCTGGTTCGGAAATCACGCAGCAGCGTGGGGGGATTCATAACTCGGTCACCCGTATCACGCCGAAACCGACGCATATGATCGGCGGCTATGCCCATCTGGCATACGGCTTTAACTACTACGGCACCGTAGGTTCTAACCGCGATGAGTTTGTTGTAGTGCGTAAGATGAAGAACATTGACTGGTTAGATGGCGAAGGCAATGACCAGGTACAGGAGAGCGTAAAATGAAAATTCGTTCACAAGTCGGCATGGTGCTGAATCTCGATAAGTGCATCGGCTGCCACACCTGTTCAGTTACCTGTAAAAACGTCTGGACCAGCCGTGAAGGCGTGGAATACGCGTGGTTCAACAACGTGGAAACCAAGCCGGGCCAGGGCTTCCCGACTGACTGGGAAAACCAGGAAAAATACAAAGGCGGCTGGATCCGTAAAATCAACGGCAAACTGCAGCCGCGCATGGGTAACCGTGCCATGCTGCTGGGTAAAATCTTCGCTAACCCGCATCTGCCGGGGATCGACGATTATTACGAGCCGTTCGATTTTGACTATCAGAACCTGCATACCGCGCCGGAAGGCAGCAAATCGCAGCCGATTGCCCGTCCGCGTTCGCTGATTACCGGGGAACGGATGGCGAAAATCGAAAAGGGGCCGAACTGGGAAGATGACCTGGGCGGCGAGTTTGACAAACTGGCGAAAGACAAGAACTTCGACAACATCCAGAAGGCGATGTATAGCCAGTTCGAAAACACCTTCATGATGTATTTGCCGCGTCTGTGTGAACACTGCCTCAACCCGGCATGTGTGGCGACCTGTCCGAGCGGGGCTATCTACAAACGTGAAGAAGATGGCATCGTACTGATCGATCAGGATAAATGCCGTGGCTGGCGTATGTGCATCACCGGATGCCCGTACAAAAAAATCTACTTCAACTGGAAGAGCGGTAAATCTGAGAAGTGCATCTTCTGCTATCCGCGTATTGAAGCCGGTCAGCCGACGGTGTGCTCAGAAACCTGTGTGGGTCGTATCCGTTATCTTGGCGTGCTGTTGTACGATGCCGACGCTATTGAACGTGCAGCCAGCACCGAGAACGAGAAAGATCTCTACCAGCGTCAGCTGGAAGTGTTCCTCGATCCGAACGATCCGAAAGTCATCGAGCAAGCGATTAAAGACGGTATTCCGCTAAGCGTTATTGAAGCCGCACAACAGTCGCCGGTGTATAAAATGGCGATGGACTGGAAACTGGCGCTGCCGCTGCATCCGGAATATCGCACATTGCCGATGGTCTGGTACGTGCCGCCTCTGTCACCGATTCAGTCTGCGGCAGACGCGGGCGAACTGGGCAACAACGGCATTTTGCCAGACGTAGAAAGCCTGCGTATCCCGGTTCAGTACCTGGCGAATCTGCTGACCGCCGGTGATACCCAACCGGTACTGCTCGCGTTGAAACGTATGCTGGCAATGCGTCATTACAAACGAGCTGAAACCGTTGACGGTAAAGTTGATACCCGTGCGCTGGAAGAGGTCGGCCTGACCGAAGCCCAGGCACAGGAGATGTACCGTTATCTGGCAATTGCAAACTACGAAGATCGCTTTGTGGTGCCGAGTAGCCATCGTGAACTGGCGCGGGAAGCCTTCCCGGAGAAAAATGGTTGCGGCTTTACCTTTGGTGACGGCTGCCACGGTTCAGATACCAAATTCAATCTGTTCAACAGCCGTCGTATCGATGCCATCGACGTGACCAGTAAAACGGAGCCGCATCCATGATCGAACTCGTGATTGTATCGCGTCTCCTTGAATATCCGGATGCTGCCTTATGGCAGCATCAACAAGAGATGTTTGAGGCGATTGCCGCGTCGGAAAATCTGTCAAAAGAGGATGCCCATGCGCTGGGCATTTTCCTGCGCGATTTAACTGCGATGGATCCGCTGGACGCTCAGGCGCAGTACAGCGAACTGTTCGACCGTGGTCGTGCCACGTCGCTGTTACTGTTTGAACATGTGCACGGCGAATCCCGTGATCGTGGTCAGGCGATGGTGGATTTACTGGCGCAGTACGAGCAGCACGGCTTGCAGTTAAACAGTCGTGAACTGCCGGATCATCTGCCGCTGTATCTGGAGTACCTGGCGCAGCTGCCGCAAAGCGAAGCCGTGGAAGGTTTGAAAGATATCGCGCCGATTCTGGCGTTGCTAAGTGCTCGTCTGCAACAGCGTGAAAGCCGTTATGCAGTGCTGTTTGATCTGCTGCTGAAACTGGCGAATACCGCTATCGACAGCGACAAAGTGGCGGAAAAAATTGCCGATGAAGCGCGCGATGATACGCCGCAGGCGCTGGATGCTGTCTGGGAAGAAGAGCAGGTTAAATTCTTTGCTGACAAAGGCTGCGGTGATTCGGCAATCACTGCTCATCAGCGTCGCTTTGCCGGTGCCGTCGCGCCGCAATATCTGAATATCACCACCGGAGGACAGCACTAATGCAATTCCTGAATATGTTCTTCTTTGATATCTACCCGTACATTGCCGGGGCGGTCTTCCTGATTGGTAGCTGGCTGCGCTATGACTACGGGCAGTACACCTGGCGCGCGGCGTCCAGCCAGATGCTGGATCGCAAAGGGATGAACCTTGCGTCTAACCTGTTCCATATCGGAATTCTGGGGATTTTTGTCGGTCACTTCTTCGGTATGCTGACGCCGCACTGGATGTATGAAGCGTGGTTGCCGATTGAAGTGAAACAGAAAATGGCGATGTTTGCTGGTGGTGCCAGCGGCGTGCTGTGCCTGATTGGCGGTGTGCTGTTGCTAAAACGCCGCCTGTTCAGCCCGCGCGTGCGTGCAACGACTACCGGAGCGGATATCCTGATCTTGTCGCTGCTCGTTATCCAGTGTGCGCTGGGGCTGCTGACCATTCCGTTCTCCGCCCAGCATATGGACGGCAGCGAGATGATGAAACTGGTTGGCTGGGCGCAGTCGGTAGTGGCCTTCCACGGTGGCGCTTCTCAGCACCTTGATGGTGTCGCGTTTATTTTCCGTTTGCATCTGGTGCTGGGGATGACGTTATTCCTGCTGTTCCCGTTCTCGCGTCTGGTGCACATCTGGAGCGTGCCGGTGGAGTATCTGACACGGAAATATCAGCTGGTGCGTGCTCGCCACTAAGCGAAATTTAGTTCACATAGACCCTGCTTCGGCGGGGTTTTTTGTTTTGTGTAAAAGTGTGCAGACCTAAAAACAGGCATGACGAATTCTGTGTGACAACAAGAAATAAATGGTTAGTAAATTGATTTAGAAGAGTATTTTCAGGAAGTAATGGTGGTGGGGGAAGGATTATTCGTCGCTTCGCTCCTCACCCTTCGGGCCGTTGCCTGCGGCAACGTTCTCTCGCTTTCGCTCGAGTCGAACCTTAATCGAAGGTTCTCACCCTTCCTCGATGAGTGCAAAGATTAACAATCTCACCGAAGTTACCACATCGCTGTGGTGAATAATGGTGGTGGGGGAAGGATTCGAACCTTCGAAGTCGATGACGGCAGATTTACAGTCTGCTCCCTTTGGCCGCTCGGGAACCCCACCAGGGGAAAATCAATTGTAGGTAATGCTGAAGATGGTGTGGGGGAAGGATTATTCGTCGCTTCGCTCCTCACCCTTTGGGTCGTTGCCTGCGGCAATGTTCTCTCGCTTTCGCTCGAGTCGAACCTTAATCGAAGGTTCTCACCCTTCCTCGATGAGTGCAAAGATTAACAATCTCACCGAAGTTACCACATCGCTGTGGTGAATAATGGTGGTGGGGGAAGGATTCGAACCTTCGAAGTCGATGACGGCAGATTTACAGTCTGCTCCCTTTGGCCGCTCGGGAACCCCACCACGGGGCAATACTTTTTACTGGCCTGCTCCCTCATTGGGAAGCGGGGCGCATCATACCAAATGACACGCCGCTGTAAAGCGTTACGTTGAGAAAAATGAACTGGTTGCGTAATTTTCATCCGTAACGGATTAAAGGCAACCAGTTCTTTTTGCTGGCGATTAAAGAATAATCGTCCGGTTACCGTAAACAAACACACGTTGCGCCAAAACCTGGTAAAGGGCGCGGCTTAATACGTTTTTCTCGACGTCACGACCTGCCCGCATCATATCTTCGGCTGTATAAGTGTGATCCACATGAATAACGTCCTGCATAATGATTGGACCTTCATCCAGATTGTCATTTACATAGTGTGCCGTTGCGCCAATTATCTTCACGCCGCGTTCATAGGCCTGATGATACGGACGTGCCCCAATAAACGCCGGCAGGAATGAGTGGTGAATATTGATAATTTTATTCGGGAAGCGCGCCACAAATTCCGGCGTTAATACGCGCATATACTTCGCCAGCACAACGTAATCAGGCTGATAAGCATCAATGGCATCCGCCATCTTTTGATCGTGCTCGTTGCGACTTAATCCTTCATGGCTGACCAGTTCAAATGGAATATCAAAACGTTCAACCAGCGAACGCAAGGTATCGTGGTTGCCGATGACTGCCGCGATTTCCACATCCAGTCCACCGTAATTGGCTTTCATCAGCAGATCGCCAAGGCAATGCGCTTCTTTAGTGACCAGAATGACTATCCGGCGACGACCGGCGGGATTTAGTTCGCGCACAGAGCCTTCCGGCAATGCGCTATCGAGATCCGCCAGCAGGGTCGAATCATTAAAAATGCCTTCCAGTTCCGTGCGCATAAAAAAGCGTCCGGTACGATGATCAACAAATTCATTGTTCTGCACGATATTTAACTCGTGCTTGTAGCAAATATTCGTAATGCGCGCGATCAGACCTTTTTGATCCGGACAAATAGTACGCAGAACTTTTCGTTGGAGTGAGTGCATTGCTGGAAAAACCTTGTTGAGAGTGTTTGCTAAACCGTACCGTCAACCATTATTGGCCGCAGCACTTTTTAAATTTTTTACCTGAACCACAAGGGCAGGGATCGTTGCGGCCAAACTGTGGACGTGTACCGTCAATATAGTACCACTGACCGTTTTCTTTCAAAAATCGCGAACGTTCAATTATCGCTCCTGTTTTACCCTGTTCGGCAAATCGGGCGACGAAGCTAACATAACCTACGTTATCTCCTTCGTGATATGAACGCTCAAATACGGTCAGCCCTAACCATTCGGTATGCGCAAATCCGGCAATCAATTCGGCACGTAACGCCGCTGCGCCACAGGACGGATGCCAGGTCTTAATTAAATAATCTGCGTCCTGCATCACAAAAGCGCAGTAACGCGAACGCATGAGATGTTCTGGATCAGGTGCGACCTTTTCACCAGACACATAACGGTGGCAACATAGGCTATACTCGACAGCACTACCACAGGGACAAAGCTCAGACACAAATAATCTCCCTGGAAACAATAACGGCGTATTAATCGCCTGCGTAGCACTATGTTAACCGAGCAGTAGCGA
Source organism: Escherichia sp. Marseille-Q3837 (assembly GCF_916618735.1). Classification (NCBI taxonomy): domain Bacteria; kingdom Pseudomonadati; phylum Pseudomonadota; class Gammaproteobacteria; order Enterobacterales; family Enterobacteriaceae; genus Escherichia; species Escherichia sp. Marseille-Q3837. The sequence continues at coordinate 2,968,265 of NZ_CAKAKC010000001.1, forward strand.
TGTGGCTACGGCTGCATTCCAGGGGAAGCCTTCAGGAACAATGAGAAAGATAAAAATAGGGCTGGCGCTAGGATCTGGCGCGGCGCGAGGATGGTCGCATATTGGCGTCATTAACGCGCTTAAAAAAATGGGCATTGAAATAGATATCGTCGCTGGATGTTCAATCGGTTCGCTGGTGGGCGCTGCTTTTGCATGCGATCGCCTGACCGCGCTTGAACAGTGGGTTACCTCTTTTAGCTATTGGGATGTTTTACGGCTGATGGATCTTTCCTGGCAGCGTGGTGGATTGTTGCGCGGTGAGCGTGTGTTCAACCAGTACCGCGAAATAATGCCGGAAACAGAGATCGAAAATTGTTCACGCCGTTTCGCTGCGGTTGCCACTAATTTAAGCACGGGGCGAGAACTCTGGTTTACCGAAGGCGATCTCCATCTTGCTATTCGTGCATCATGCAGCATCCCCGGCCTGATGGCGCCGGTCGCTCATAACGGCTATTGGCTGGTTGATGGCGCAGTTGTTAATCCGATTCCTATTTCCCTCACGCGTGCGATGGGCGCTGATATTGTGATTGCGGTCGATCTGCAGCACGATGCTCATTTAATGCAACAAGATCTCCTTTCATTTAATGTCAGTGAAGATAATGGCGAGAACGACGATCCTCTCCCGTGGCATGCGCGTCTGAAAGAACGATTAGGCAGTATAACGGCACGTCGGGCAGTGACTGCGCCAACCGCAACAGAGATTATGACCACGTCTATCCAGGTGCTGGAAAACCGTCTTAAACGAAACCGTATGGCTGGGGATCCGCCTGATATTCTGATTCAACCTTTATGCCCGCAGATATCCACTCTGGATTTTCATCGTGCAAATGCTGCCATTGCGGCAGGACAATTAGCGGTAGAGAAGAAAATGGATGAACTTTTACCGCTGGTTCGAACCAACGTTTTGACCTGATTTTTTATCTACACTTAAGTTAATTCTGACAGGCACTGATGGCAATAGCATGTCACTATTGAATAAAGCCAGTCAGGGGAGAGAACATGACGCAGCCATTGGTCGGAAAACAGATTCTCATAGTTGAAGATGAGCCAGTCTTTCGCTCGCTTCTGGATTCATGGTTTTCCTCATTGGGAGCAACAACAGTACTGGCGGCTGATGGGGTGGATGCCCTTGAGCTACTGGGAGGTTTTACACCCGATCTGATGATATGTGATATTGCAATGCCAAGAATGAACGGCTTAAAACTGCTGGAACATATACGCAACCGGGGAGACCAAACCCCGGTTCTGGTGATTTCTGCTACGGAAAATATGGCAGATATTGCGAAAGCATTACGGCTGGGTGTGGAAGATGTTTTGCTGAAACCAGTTAAAGATCTTAATCGCTTGCGCGAGATGGTTTTTGCTTGTCTGTATCCCAGCATGTTTAACTCCAGGGTTGAGGAAGAAGAAAGGCTTTTTCGCGATTGGGATGCAATGGTCGATAATCCGACAGCTGCCGCGAAATTATTGCAAGAATTACAACCACCGGTTCAGCAGGAGATTTCCCATTGCCGGGTTAATTATCGCCAACTCGTTGCTGTTGATAAACCTGGTCTGGTACTTGATATTGCTGCACTTTCGGAAAACGATCTGGCTTTTTATTGCCTTGATGTAACCCGTGCTGGACATAATGGCGTCCTTGCAGCCTTGTTATTACGTGCGTTGTTTAATGGCTTATTACAGGAACAGCTTGCGCACCAGAATCAACCTTTGCCTGAGTTAGGCGCGTTATTGAAGCAGGTAAACCATTTACTACGCCAGGCCAATCTGCCTGGTCAGTTTCCTCTATTAGTCGGCTATTATCATCGTGAATTAAAAAATCTCATTCTGGTATCCGCAGGCTTGAATGCGACGTTGAATGCGGGTGAACACCAGATTCAAATCAGTAATGGCGTTCCGTTAGGAACATTAGGCAACACTTATTTGAATCAATTGAGTCAGAGATGTGATGCCTGGCAATGCCAAATTTGGGGCGCTGGTGGAAGGCTACGTTTGATGCTGTCTGCGAATTGAGCAAACGATAATTTGGGATAAAATTGCATTACCTGCTAATGTCTGCTGGTGGTACTATCGTCGCCATTCGTATAAGTAATTGTCTTAATTATGTTAACTCGCTTCCTTTTCGGAACCAGGCGTCGCCAGGGTACTGATATACTGGGATGTGATACAGAAATATGAACACGTTCAATACACGAACAGTCCAGGAGAATTTAAATGGCTGCCATTAACACGAAAGTCAAAAAAGCCGTTATCCCCGTAGCGGGATTAGGAACCAGGATGTTGCCGGCGACGAAAGCTATCCCGAAAGAGATGCTACCGCTTGTCGATAAGCCATTAATTCAATACGTCGTGAATGAATGTATTGCGGCGGGTATTACTGAAATTGTGCTGGTTACTCACTCATCGAAAAACTCTATTGAAAACCACTTTGATACCAGTTTTGAACTGGAAGCAATGCTGGAAAAACGTGTAAAACGTCAGCTGCTTGATGAAGTGCAGTCTATTTGCCCGCCGCACGTGACTATTATGCAAGTTCGTCAGGGGCTGGCGAAAGGTTTAGGGCACGCAGTATTGTGTGCTCACCCGGTAGTTGGTGATGAACCTGTGGCTGTTATTTTGCCTGACGTTATTCTGGATGAATATGAATCCGATTTGTCGCAGGATAACCTCGCAGAGATGATCCGCCGCTTTGATGAAACTGGCCATAGTCAGATCATGGTTGAGCCTGTTGCTGATGTGACTGCATACGGTGTTGTGGATTGCAAAGGCGTTGAATTAGCGCCGGGTGAAAGCGTACCTATGGTTGGCGTGGTTGAAAAACCAAAAGCGGATGTTGCGCCGTCTAATCTCGCTATTGTTGGTCGTTACGTACTTAGCGCCGATATTTGGCCGCTGCTGGCAAAAACTCCTCCGGGAGCAGGCGATGAAATTCAACTTACCGATGCTATTGATATGCTGATCGAAAAAGAAACGGTTGAAGCCTATCACATGAAAGGGAAGAGCCATGACTGCGGTAATAAATTAGGTTACATGCAGGCTTTCGTTGAATACGGTATTCGTCACAACTCGCTGGGTGCTGAATTTAAAGCCTGGCTTGAAGAAGAGATGGGCATTAAGAAGTAACACCAATAGCGGTGTTTTCTACGAAACGGCATTGAGTTATCAATGCCGTTTTTTTATAGCTTATTCTTATTGGATAGTCTTAAAACGGACAATAAAAAATCCCGCCAATGGCGGGATTTTAAGCGAGCGTAATCTAAAAAAGATTATTACTTGATCAGGAAATCGTCGAGGGATTTACCTTGCTCATCCATTGCTTTTTTGATTACAGCCGGAGTACGACCCTGACCAGTCCAGGTTTTGGTTTCGCCGTTCTCGTCAACGTAGCTATATTTAGCTGGACGCTGTGCGCGTTTAGCTTTGGTGCCAGATTTAACAGCAGCCATGCTATTCAGCAGTTCGTTCGGGTCGATACCGTCAGCGATCAGCATTTCACGATATTGTTGCAGTTTACGAGTGCGTTCTTCAACTTCAGCAGCAGCCGCACTTTCTTCTTCGCGACGCTCGTTAACAACTACTTCTAATTTTTCCAGCATTTCTTCCAGCGTTTCAAGTGTACATTCTCTTGCTTGCGCACGAAGAGTACGGATGTTGTTCAGAATTTTAAGTGCTTCGCTCATTGTAGTAATCTCAAACTTATATTGGGGTGGTTTGTTGAGGTAATAATAGAGCCTTAAATTCAGTTGTGCAATAGCCAGGAATGTAAGGAATTCAAAATTGTTCTTTATTTTGTGCCACCAATAAATATCTTTTCATAAAATTAGCCAGAAAAGATGCGGCATATAGCCCTATTTGCACCGATGATTTCGCATCATCTAAGGTTAAAACTTCCTGATTCATGTCACATTTTATGTAGGGATTAACACGCGCTGACGTCTTTTACTCTTCGGTATTAGTCATGTTTACAAAAAATCCGCTATTAAGAGAATGATGAAAAGAAGAACAGTCGCAATAAGTGCAGGGACTTCGTATTGCCGTATCCTGGAGGTCAACAGAGGGTTATTACTTGTGCAACAAGTTAAAGATTGTGAATAGTTACCAGGAGTCATTTACGCGGTTATAACAAGCAATACAGACACAATGATAGCTCTGAAGGATTATGTCATCCTTCTTAAGGAATGATGTATATACGCTCTTCTGCGTGTACTGTTGCGCTGTAAAACTGGCGAATTATGATAAACTTCAGCCAACTTTATTTCATATCATTGAGGGCCTGTGGCTGATGGCACAGCTATATTTCTACTATTCCGCAATGAACGCGGGTAAGTCTACGGCATTGCTGCAATCTTCATACAATTACCAGGAACGCGGTATGCGGACTGTCGTATATACGGCGGAAATTGACGATCGTTTCGGGGCAGGGAAAGTCAGCTCGCGTATAGGTTTGTCATCTCCGGCAAAATTATTTAACCAAAATTCATCATTATTTGATGAGATTCGTGCGGAACATGAACAACAGGCAATTCATTGTGTATTGGTTGATGAATGCCAGTTTTTAACCAGACAACAAGTATATGAATTATCGGAGGTTGTCGATCAACTCGATATACCCGTACTTTGTTATGGCTTACGTACAGATTTTCGCGGTGAATTATTTACCGGCAGTCAATACTTACTGGCATGGTCAGACAAACTGGTCGAATTAAAAACTATCTGCTTTTGTGGTCGTAAAGCAAGCATGGTGCTACGTCTTGATCAAGCGGGTAGGCCTTATAACGAAGGCGAACAGGTGGTTATTGGTGGTAATGAGCGTTACGTCTCGGTTTGCCGTAAACACTATAAAGAAGCGTTAGAAGTCGGTTCTTTGACGGCTATTCAAGAAAGACATCAACACGATTAATAAGATTTTCTTTACTGACAGGATGAATCGAGGCCTTTATCCTGTCAGTTCGTTTTACTAACTTCTTCCGAACCATAATCCTTTCTCTGCTCCTAACCATCGCTAAAACGTAATAGAACGATTTAGTGCTTCGTCATCTACGATGTTGAGTCATTTTCAGGTTATCGCGGTTAGTGCGCATTAGATAACAGTATATATGAGCATACTAATGCAGTTGGGTTATTTGACTTTGTATAGCGTGTAGCGAAAACAAAAAAACGGCCCCAAAAGGGACCGTTTATGAGGATGTACAGAGTTACTGATTAAGCGGATTTCTTCGCTTTTTTCTCTGCTTTAGCTGGAGCTGCTTCCTTTGCTGCTGGTGCTCCTTCTACGTAATCACGACCATAGTAGGTATCAAGCAGAATCTGTTTCAGCTCGGAGATCAGCGGGTAACGCGGGTTAGCGCCGGTGCACTGGTCATCGAATGCATCTTCAGACAGTTTATCTACGTTCGCCAGGAAGTCAGCTTCCTGAACGCCAGCCTCACGGATAGATTTCGGAATACCCAGTTCTGCTTTCAGCGTTTCCAGCCATGCCAGCAGTTTCTCGATCTTCGCAGCAGTACGGTCACCCGGTGCGCTCAGACCCAGATGGTCTGCGATTTCAGCATAACGACGACGAGCCTGTGGACGATCGTACTGGCTGAATGCAGTCTGCTTGGTCGGGTTGTCATTCGCGTTGTAGCGGATAACGTTACAAATCAGCAGGGCGTTGGCCAGACCGTGCGGAATATGGAACTGGGAGCCCAGTTTGTGCGCCATTGAGTGACATACACCCAGGAAGGCGTTCGCAAACGCGATACCCGCGATAGTAGCTGCACTGTGAACACGTTCACGCGCTACCGGGTTTTTAGCCCCTTCGTGGTAAGACGCTGGCAGATATTCTTTGAGCAGTTTCAGCGCCTGCAGAGCCTGACCATCAGAGAACTCAGATGCCAGTACAGAAACATAAGCTTCCATGGCGTGAGTGACTGCGTCCAGACCACCGAAAGCACACAGGGACTTCGGCATATCCATAACCAGGTTGGCGTCAACAATCGCCATATCCGGGGTCAGTGCATAGTCTGCCAGCGGATATTTCTGACCTGTTGCATCGTCGGTTACAACCGCAAACGGAGTCACTTCAGAACCCGTACCGGAAGTGGTGGTGACGGCGATCATTTTCGCTTTCACGCCCATTTTCGGGAACTTGTAGATACGTTTACGGATATCCATAAAGCGCAGCGCCAGTTCTTCAAAGTGGGTTTCCGGATGCTCGTACATAACCCACATGATTTTCGCGGCGTCCATCGGGGAACCACCACCCAGCGCGATGATCACGTCTGGCTTGAAGGAGTTTGCCAGTTCTGCACCTTTACGAACGATGCTCAGTGTCGGGTCAGCTTCAACTTCAAAGAAGACTTCGGTTTCAACGCCGGCAGCTTTCAGTACAGAAGTAATCTGGTCGGCATAACCGTTGTTGAACAGGAAGCGGTCAGTCACGATGAGCGCACGTTTGTGGCCATCAGTAATCACTTCATCCAGCGCGATTGGCAGTGAGCCACGGCGGAAGTAGATAGATTTCGGAAGTTTGTGCCACAACATGTTTTCAGCTCGCTTAGCAACGGTTTTCTTGTTGATCAAGTGTTTCGGACCAACGTTTTCAGAGATGGAGTTACCACCCCAGGAACCACAACCCAGAGTCAGGGAAGGTGCGAGTTTGAAGTTATACAGGTCACCGATACCACCCTGAGAAGCCGGGGTGTTGATCAGGATACGGGCAGTTTTCATTTTCTGACCGAAGTAGGCAACGCGAGCCGGTTGGTTATCCTGGTCGGTGTACAGGCAAGAAGTATGACCGATACCGCCCATGGCAACCAGTTTCTCTGCTTTCTCTACCGCGTCTTCGAAATCTTTTGCACGGTACATTGCCAGCGTCGGGGACAGTTTTTCATGTGCGAACGGTTCGCTTTCATCAACAACGGTCACTTCACCAATCAGAATCTTAGTGTTTTCTGGTACAGAGAAGCCCGCCAGTTCAGCAATTTTATAAGCCGGTTGACCAACGATAGCTGCGTTCAGTGCTCCGTTTTTCAGGATAACGTCCTGAACGGCTTTCAGCTCTTTACCCTGCAGCATGTAACCGCCGTGGGTAGCGAAACGTTCGCGTACAGCGTCATAAACAGAGTCAACAACAACAACAGACTGTTCAGAAGCACAGATTACGCCGTTGTCGAAGGTTTTGGACATCAATACGGATGCAACTGCACGTTTGATATCTGCGGTTTCATCGATAACAACCGGAGTGTTACCAGCACCTACACCGATTGCCGGTTTACCGGAGCTGTATGCTGCTTTAACCATGCCCGGACCACCAGTCGCGAGGATCAGGTTAATATCAGGGTGGTGCATCAGCGCGTTGGACAGTTCAACAGAAGGTTGATCGATCCAGCCAATCAGATCTTTCGGTGCACCAGCAGCGATAGCAGCCTGCAGAACGATATCAGCAGCTTTGTTGGTTGCATCTTTTGCACGCGGGTGCGGAGAGAAGATAATAGCGTTACGGGTCTTCAGGCTGATCAGCGATTTGAAGATTGCAGTTGAAGTCGGGTTAGTCGTTGGAACGATACCGCAGATAATACCGATTGGTTCAGCGATAGTGATAGTACCGAAAGTGTCGTCTTCAGACAGAACACCACAGGTTTTTTCATCTTTATAGGCGTTGTAGATATATTCAGAAGCAAAGTGGTTTTTAATTACTTTATCTTCGACGATACCCATGCCGGATTCGGCAACGGCCATTTTCGCGAGTGGGATTCGAGCATCTGCGGCAGCCAGAGCGGCGGCGCGGAAGATTTTATCAACTTGCTCTTGAGTGAAACTGGCATATTCACGCTGGGCTTTTTTTACACGCTCTACGAGTGCGTTAAGTTCAGCGACATTAGTAACAGCCATAATGCTCTCCTGATAATGTTAAACTTTTTTAGTAAATCATCTGCTCGAATACGAGAGTATAGTCAGTGTGGTGATGATTTGCTTAACCTATGAAAATCAAAAGCTTACTCGCGCTCACACTCACTGTGATTTACTAAAAGAGTTTAAACATTAGAGAGACTAATCTCTAATGCGTCACTTCCAGGTGGCGTAAGCAAGATTACTCACTTCTGGGTACTGATTACGTGATCTAGATCAAAATTCCGCAAAGCTGACACCTTTCAGCTCCGCTTTTAGCTATAAAAGCTAATAGTTAATAAATTGTAGTATTTATTGTTGGCTACATTAGCATGTTTTGCACGACTAGATAACAATAATGAATGATAGTAATTTTAAGCGGTTAGGAGGTGAAAAATGCTGCCAAAAGGCGTATTGTCAGCGCGTATTTTTTTACCTTTGCTTATGGCTAACATTATCCGGCTTTTGCTTCGGAGCTAACCGTGATTCAGACACTCTTTGATTTTCCCGTTTACTTTAAATTTTTCATCGGGTTATTTGCGCTGGTTAACCCGGTTGGGATTATCCCCGTGTTCATCAGTATGACCAGCTATCAGACTGCGGCAGCGAGAAACAAAACAAATCTGACTGCCAACCTGTCGGTAGCGATTATCTTGTGGATCTCGCTTTTTCTCGGCGACACGATTCTGCAACTTTTTGGAATATCGATTGATTCGTTCCGCATCGCGGGCGGCATACTGGTGGTTACAATTGCGATGTCGATGATCAGCGGTAAGCTTGGTGAGGATAAACAGAACAAACAAGAGAAATCAGAAACCGCAATTCGAGAAAGCATCGGCGTTGTACCGCTCGCATTGCCTTTGATGGCAGGGCCAGGGGCGATCAGTTCAACTATCGTTTGGGGAACGCGTTATCACAGCATTGGTTATCTGTTCGGCTTTTTTGTGGCAATTGCATTGTTTGCTTTATGTTGCTGGGGCTTATTCCGCATGGCACCCTGGCTGGTGCGAGTTCTGCGCCAGACCGGTATAAACGTGATTACTCGTATTATGGGGTTGCTGCTGATGGCATTAGGGATTGAATTTATTGTTAATGGAATCAAAGGGATTTTCCCTGGTCTGCTCAATTAATTTCTTTCATACGAAACGGAGCCATGGTGCTCCGTTTTTTCGGCATTATTTTTACTTTTGCCCAGCACAGTTATCAAAAGCAAACGAAATAGATAAATATTTTTCCTCATATTACAGCCAGTTATAAGAATATCCTTACCCCGCCATCCTCCTCATCATGTTATTTTCGCGACATCATAATCCTGGGTCTTGCTGAAGAATAATTGAAATGATATTAGTAATTCCACTGCATTTGGCAGAGGAATGTGCTAAATAATGACCTTTTGTTAAGTTATTGTATATTTCTCTATCGTGACAGCAACCAGAAAAAACAGACTTGCTTTACGAGGTTTTATCTTATTGTTTTTAAATTGTTTTATTGGCAATCTGATGAAGTCTTTAGATATTGGCGCGGTCAGTAAAAGAGAATTGCTTAACAATTTTGCAAAATGTATTGGCGGGCAAGAAGCGCATTTGATACTTTCCGGCCAACCGTCAGGCGATTTTTTTGGTAATGAGAATAATTAACAATAAAAATTGCTGCATTAAATAGTAAATGTGTCTCGACAGGGGAGACACAGTAGGAACCGACGTAAGGTGGTCGTTCGAATCGCCAGAATAAATAAAGTCGGTGATAGCAAAGCGTAACGATATATCAACCTGGCAGCAGAAAGTCTCCGAATCTGTCCAGGGTCCCAACCCGGGATTACACATGCTGGTTAAAGCCAGTAATTATAATGAGGGAGTCCAAAAACAATGACCAACATCACCAAGAGAAGTTTAGTAGCAGCAGGCGTTCTGGCTGCGCTTATGGCAGGGAATGTTGCGCTGGCGGCTGATGTACCCGCTGGTGTTCAGCTCGCAGAAAAACAAACGCTGGTGCGTAACAATGGTTCTGAAGTTCAGTCATTAGATCCGCACAAAATTGAAGGGGTTCCGGAGTCTAATATCAGTCGCGACCTGTTTGAAGGCTTGCTGGTCAGCGATCTCGATGGTCACCCGGCGCCTGGCGTCGCGGAGTCCTGGGATAATAAAGATGCCAAAGTCTGGACATTCCATCTGCGTAAAGATGCAAAATGGTCCGACGGCACGCCAGTCACTGCGCAGGACTTTGTATACAGTTGGCAACGTTCTGTTGATCCGAACACCGCTTCTCCCTATGCCAGTTATCTACAATATGGGCATATCGCCGGTATTGATGAAATTCTCGAAGGGAAAAAACCGATTACCGATCTCGGCGTGAAAGCCGTCGATGACCACACTTTAGAAGTCACATTGAGTGAGCCTGTTCCGTATTTCTATAAATTACTGGTTCACCCATCGACTTCTCCGGTGCCAAAAGCCGCTATTGAGAAATTCGGCGAGAAATGGACCCAGCCAGGAAATATTGTCACCAACGGTGCCTATACCTTAAAAGATTGGGTCGTTAACGAACGTATCGTTCTTGAGCGCAGCCCGACCTACTGGAACAACGCGAAAACCGTCATTAACCAAGTCACCTATTTGCCGATTGCTTCTGAAGTCACCGATGTTAACCGCTATCGCAGCGGCGAAATCGATATGACCTATAACAACATGCCGATCGAGCTGTTCCAGAAGCTTAAAAAAGAGATCCCGGACGAGGTTCACGTCGATCCGTATTTGTGCACCTACTATTACGAAATTAACAATCAGAAACCGCCATTCAACGACGTGCGTGTGCGTACCGCACTGAAACTGGGTATGGATCGCGATATCATCGTTAATAAAGTGAAAGCACAGGGCGATATGCCCGCCTATGGTTACACTCCTCCTTACACAGATGGTGCAAAATTAACTCAACCGGAATGGTTTGGCTGGAGTCAGGAAAAACGTAACGAAGAAGCGAAAAAGCTGCTGGCTGAAGCGGGCTATACCGCAGACAAACCGTTGACCATTAACCTGCTATATAACACGTCCGATCTGCATAAAAAGCTGGCGATTGCCGCCTCTTCACTGTGGAAGAAAAACATTGGTGTAAACGTCAAACTGGTTAACCAGGAGTGGAAAACCTTCCTCGATACCCGTCACCAGGGAACTTTTGATGTGGCTCGTGCAGGCTGGTGTGCTGACTATAACGAACCAACATCCTTCCTGAACACCATGCTGTCGAACAGTTCGATGAATACCGCGCATTATAAGAGCCCGGCCTTTGACAGCATTATGGCGGAAACGCTGAAAGCGACTGACGAGGCGCAACGCACTGCGCTGTACACCAAAGCAGAACAGCAGCTGGATAAAGATTCGGCCATTGTTCCGGTTTATTACTATGTGAACGCGCGTCTGGTGAAACCGTGGGTTGGGGGGTATACCGGCAAAGATCCGCTGGATAATACCTACACCAGAAATATGTACATTGTGAAGCACTAATGGCAATACGTGGGGCAGGGGAACTTGCTCCACGGTGTCTGATTTTTATCGCATTATAGAAGGCACTGGCCAGAAGGTACGGCAATGTTAAAATTTATTCTACGTCGCTGTCTGGAAGCGATTCCGACGCTATTTATTCTGATTACTATTTCGTTCTTTATGATGCGTCTGGCGCCAGGAAGTCCGTTCACTGGTGAACGGACGTTACCGCCAGAAGTGATGGCCAATATCGAAGCGAAATATCATCTTAATGATCCGATCATGACACAGTATTTCAGCTACCTGAAACAACTGGCGCATGGCGATTTCGGTCCGTCTTTTAAATATAAAGATTATTCGGTCAATGACCTGGTAGCATCCAGTTTTCCTGTTTCTGCAAAATTGGGGGCAGCCGCGTTTATACTTGCGGTAGTGCTGGGTGTTAGTGCTGGCGTTATTGCCGCATTAAAACAAAACACCAAATGGGACTATACCGTGATGGGGCTGGCAATGACCGGGGTGGTTATCCCCAGTTTTGTGGTTGCGCCATTATTAGTCATGATATTTGCGATCATTTTGCATTGGCTACCAGGCGGTGGCTGGAATGGCGGGGCGCTGAAATTCATGATATTGCCGATGGTGGCATTGTCTCTCGCTTATATCGCCAGTATTGCGCGCATTACCCGTGGTTCGATGATTGAAGTTTTGCATTCTAACTTTATTCGTACTGCCCGCGCGAAAGGTTTACCTATGCGCAGGATCATCCTTCGCCACGCATTAAAACCTGCTCTGCTACCCGTGCTCTCCTATATGGGACCCGCATTTGTCGGCATTATTACCGGTTCTATGGTCATCGAAACCATTTATGGTTTGCCGGGGATCGGGCAATTGTTCGTTAATGGCGCATTGAACCGTGACTATTCATTGGTGTTAAGCCTGACCATTCTGGTTGGTGCATTAACCATTTTGTTTAATGCCATTGTCGATGTGCTATATGCGGTTATCGACCCGAAAATCCGTTACTGATACTGGAGCTCGCGATGATGTTAAGTAAGAAAAACAGCGAGGCGCTGGAAAATTTCAGTGAGAAGCTGGAGGTCGAAGGGCGCAGCTTGTGGCAGGACGCACGTCGACGTTTTATGCATAACCGTGCGGCGGTCGCCAGTCTGATAGTGCTGGTACTGATCGCGTTATTTGTTATCCTGGCACCAATGCTTTCGCAGTTTGCCTATGACGATACCGACTGGGCGATGATGTCCAGTGCCCCGGATATGGAATCCGGTCACTACTTTGGTACTGACTCATCTGGCCGCGACTTGCTGGTACGCGTTGCTATTGGTGGACGTATCTCACTCATGGTCGGGGTTGCTGCGGCACTGGTCGCAGTGGTTGTGGGGACACTTTATGGTTCGCTTTCTGGTTATCTTGGCGGCAAAGTGGATTCGGTAATGATGCGTCTGCTGGAAATCCTCAACTCCTTCCCATTCATGTTCTTCGTCATTTTGCTGGTGACCTTTTTCGGTCAAAACATTCTGCTGATTTTTGTAGCGATTGGCATGGTTTCCTGGCTGGATATGGCGCGTATTGTGCGTGGACAAACCCTGAGTCTGAAGCGCAAAGAGTTTATTGAGGCGGCACAAGTTGGCGGTGTATCTACGCCCGGTATTGTTATTCGCCACATTGTGCCGAATGTGCTTGGTGTTGTAGTGGTCTATGCATCGCTACTGGTGCCCAGCATGATCCTCTTTGAATCCTTTTTAAGCTTCCTGGGGCTGGGTACACAAGAGCCGTTAAGCAGCTGGGGCGCATTGCTGAGCGATGGCGCGAACTCGATGGAAGTCTCTCCGTGGTTACTGCTGTTCCCTGCGGGATTCCTTGTGGTGACGCTGTTTTGTTTCAACTTTATCGGCGATGGCTTGCGTGATGCCCTCGACCCGAAAGATCGTTAAGGAGTGCAGCCATGAGCGTAATTGAAACTGCAACTGTGCCGCTCGCACAACAACAGGCTGACGCACTACTGAACGTGAAAGATTTGCGTGTCACCTTTAGCACACCGGATGGCGACGTCACGGCGGTCAATGATTTGAATTTTTCACTGCGTGCTGGGGAAACGCTGGGTATCGTTGGTGAATCTGGTTCGGGTAAATCGCAAACCGCGTTTGCCTTAATGGGGCTTCTGGCTGCCAACGGACGTATTGACGGGGCGGCAACCTTCAATGGGCGAGAAATCCTCAATCTTCCAGAGCGAGAACTCAATAAACTGCGCGCTGAACAAATCTCGATGATTTTTCAGGATCCGATGACCTCGTTAAACCCTTATATGCGCGTTGGTGAGCAGTTGATGGAAGTGCTGATGCTGCATAAAAGCATGAGCAAGGCTGAGGCGTTTGAAGAGTCAGTGCGGATGCTCGATGCGGTAAAAATGCCGGAAGCGCGTAAACGCATGAAGATGTTCCCGCATGAATTTTCTGGTGGGATGCGTCAGCGCGTCATGATTGCGATGGCGTTGCTGTGTCGGCCTAAACTGCTGATTGCCGATGAGCCGACAACCGCGCTGGACGTGACCGTACAGGCGCAAATCATGACGCTATTGAATGAACTGAAGCGGGAATTTAATACCGCCATCATTATGATCACCCACGATCTGGGTGTTGTGGCGGGGATCTGTGACAAAGTTCTGGTGATGTACGCCGGGCGCACGATGGAATATGGCAATGCGCGCGATGTCTTTTATCAACCCGTTCATCCTTATTCTATCGGTTTGCTCAATGCGGTGCCGCGCCTTGATGCGGAAGGTGAAACCATGTTGACCATTCCCGGTAATCCGCCAAACCTGCTACGTTTACCGAAAGGTTGCCCGTTCCAGCCACGTTGTCCGTATGCGATGGAGATTTGTAGTAGTGCGCCGCCGCTGGAAGAGTTTACGCCTGGTCGCCTGCGTGCCTGCTTTAAACCGGTGGAGGAGCTGTTATGAATGCTGTAACCGAAGGAAGAAAAGTCCTCCTCGAAATCGCTGACCTGAAAGTGCACTTTGAGATCAAAGATGGCAAACAGTGGTTCTGGCAACCCGCAAAAACACTGAAAGCGGTCGATGGTGTCACGCTTCGCTTGTATGAAGGGGAAACATTGGGTGTGGTAGGAGAATCGGGATGCGGTAAGTCCACCTTTGCTCGTGCCATCATCGGTTTGGTCAAGGCTACTGACGGTCGTGTTGCCTGGTTAGGCAAAGAGTTGTTGGGAATGAAGCCCGATGAATGGCGTGCCGTTCGTAGTGATATCCAGATGATTTTTCAGGATCCGCTGGCATCGCTGAACCCGCGTATGACCATCGGTGAGATCATCGCTGAACCGCTGCGCACCTACTATCCGAAAATGTCACGCCAGGAAGTTCGTGAGCGCGTGAAGGCGATGATGATGAAAGTCGGCTTGCTACCCAATCTGATTAACCGTTATCCGCATGAGTTCTCCGGCGGGCAGTGTCAGCGTATCGGGATTGCTCGTGCACTTATTCTTGAACCGAAGCTGATTATCTGCGATGAGCCGGTGTCGGCGCTGGATGTGTCAATTCAGGCGCAGGTAGTCAACCTGCTCCAGCAATTGCAGCGTGAGATGGGATTGTCATTAATCTTTATCGCCCACGATCTGGCCGTGGTAAAACACATTTCCGATCGCGTGCTGGTGATGTATCTCGGACATGCGGTAGAACTGGGAACGTATGATGAGGTCTACCATAATCCGCTGCATCCTTATACCAAAGCATTGATGTCGGCAGTGCCCATTCCTGACCCGGATCTGGAAAAGAACAAATCTATTCAGTTACTGGAAGGGGAATTACCGTCGCCGATCAACCCGCCTTCCGGTTGTGTTTTCCGTACCCGTTGCCCGATTGCCGGTCCTGAGTGTGCCAAAACGCGACCTGTGCTGGAGGGGAGTTTCAGACATGCCGTTTCTTGCCTGAAAGTCGATCCGCTTTAAAACAAAAAGGGCTGACAGCTGTCAGCCCTTTATCACGCCAAAAGCGATTATTTATTCTCGCCAGATAATATGGCAAAGTTTGTGATCTTTTTCGCGGCATAACAGAATGCGGGCGAAAATATCGTTAATTTCGCCATCTTCACTGTCCGCCAGGCCAATCACCACTTCGGCAAAAAAGTCCGGGTTTAAATCGAAATCAACATGCTCTTGCCAGTCTTCTGCCGGGTCGAATAACTCCGCGCCGCCGCGCTCTTCAAACTGAAGATTGAACAGCAGAACATCAGCCGGATCGAGATTATCTGCGGCCAGTTCGAGAAAAATATCATAGGCCTGTTCAAGTGTTTCATCTTCGGTCAGGCGATTGTTTAAATCCATATCCATAGTCACTACCCGTTTAACATCTGTTGGCCACGTTTTACAGCAACGGACTGAAGAAGTAAAACAGTCGCTCGGCAACGCGTTGCCAGAGTGGTCGTTTCGCCCACAACCGCGCATCAAGTAAACGTGAGCGTGAAATATAATCGTCCTGAACGGCGGCCAGGTCAGCACCAAAACCTTTATCGTCGATCGCCAGCGTGATTTCAAAGTTCAGCCAAAGACTACGCATATCGAGGTTAACGGTGCCCACCAGACTTAACTCGCCATCGACCAGCACGCTCTTGGTATGCAGCAATCCGCCTTCAAACTGATAAATTTTAACCCCAGCGGCCAGCAGCTCAGTAAAGAACGCGCGGCTGGCCCAGCCAACCAGCATTGAGTCATTTTTACGTGGCAGGATAATACTGACATCAACACCACGTTGCGCTGCCGTGCAAATAGCGTGAAGCAAATCATCGCTGGGCACGAAGTAGGGCGTCGTCATGATCAAATATTCACGCGCCGAATAAGCCGCAGTCAGTAATGCCTGGTGAATCAGGTCTTCCGGGAAGCCGGGGCCAGAAGCAATAGTATGGATCGTATGACCGCTGGCCTGCTCAAACGGCATAATATTGACATCTGGTGGCGGTGGCAGAATACGTTTCCCGGTTTCAATCTCCCAGTCGCAGGAATAAATAATCCCCATCGCGGTGGCGATGGGGCCTTCCATACGCGCCATCAGGTCAATCCATTGTCCTACACCTGCATCCTGTTTGAAGAAGCGCGGATCGACCATATTCATACTGCCGGTATAGGCAATGTAGTTATCGATCATGATCATCTTGCGGTGCTGGCGCAGATCCATACGGCGTAAAAATACGCGCATCAGATTAACTTTTAGGGACTCGACCACTTCGATACCGGCATTACGCATCAGTTCTGGCCACGGACTGCGGAAGAACGCGACGCTACCGGCGGAATCGAGCATCAGTCGGCAATGAATACCGCGTCGGGCTGCAGCCATCAGTGACTCAGCCACCTGATCCGCCATACCGCCGGGTTGCCAGATATAAAACACCATCTCAATATTATGCCGGGCGAGCTGGATGTCGCGGATTAACGCCTGCATCACATCATCAGACTCGGTCATCAGTTGTAGCTGATTTCCTTTGACCCCGGCGATCCCCTGACGACGCTCGCAAAGCTTGAATAACGGGCCGGCGACACTGCTGTTTTCTTCTGCGAAGATATGTTTACAGGCTTTAAGATCGTTAAGCCATTTAGCGGTAGAAGGCCACATCGCTCTGGCGCGTTCGGCACGGCGTTTACCTAAGTGGAGTTCGCCGACTGCAAGATAGGCAATAATTCCGACCAGAGGCAGAATATAAATGATTAACAGCCAGGCCATGGCGGAGGGAACTGCACGTCGTTTCATTAGAATGCGTAATGTTACGCCTGCAATGAGCAACCAGTATCCCAGAATGGCCAACCAACTCACCAACGTATAAACGGTTGTCATAGATTAGAAATCCTTTTGAAAGCGCATTGTTATGAGTTTACGCATATGGATTCATCTGGCAAATAAAAACGCGGGAAAAGCACTAGTCAGCGTCGGGGGCGAGGGTATAATGACCATTCTGTTATTGCATAGAGTAGTTAACATGAAGCGGAGTAGAACGGAAGTGGGACGCTGGCGTATGCAGCGTCAGGCTAGCCGGCGTAAATCGCGTTGGCTTGAGGGGCAGTCTCGCCGAAATATGCGTATCCACAGCATCAGGAAGTGCATTCTAAACAAACAGCGTAACTCGTTATTGTTTGCGATCTACAATATCTGAATGTTCCGGGCACCATTGCGGTGCCCAGCAAGTTTACCTTCAGCCTTTTAAATCTATTTTTGCGCCGATTCATTACTGTCAGTTTTCGTTTCATCGTCATCGCTGAAAATACCATGCCCGGAGTTCAGCAACATTGAGACGAGCATATCATTATTAATCTCTTCACCATTTAAAACCCGCGCCAGAATTTCGCTGCCAAAAAGCTGCGGCGAAAGAATGATGTCCGGATGTACCATTTTAATTTTATTCAGGTTTTTGCTATCGCTGACGGCCAGCACCGTTTTGACATCTTTGCTCATATCTTTGGCTGACAGGACGACAAAAGCGTTATCTGCATCGTTATCACTGAGCGCCAGAATAGCCCGACAGTGATCGATTCCCGCTTTTTTTAATACCGAACTGTCATTGCTGTCACCGGGAATAACATCAGCATTGTCGCCTAATCGTTGCTCAAGTTGTTTGATGTCATCTTCTGGCAAATTGCTGATAACAGTCACGTTTTGTCCGCGTTGATTCAGTTGCAGAATAGTGTTGATTGCCAGAATGGAGTGACCGCAAACAATAAAGTGATCTTTACGATTCATCGTATGCTTGTTTCCTTTCACAAGTTTATTGAATCCTCCTCGGATAAGAGGACCAAAAATAGAGGTCATGGAGGTGGCGAAAACGGTAATGCCGGAAATAATGACTGAAATAGTAAACAGGCGTGCCGATTCAGACACGGGAACGATATCGCCATAGCCCACGGTTGACATAGTTTCTATCGAAAAATAGAAAGCAGTCATCAGGCTCTCTATTCGCGGATTGAAACCCTCACTTAAATACAGCGCGCCGTAGGTGGAGTAAAACAGTAACGTCGTAAAACTAATAAAAGCAAAAATTGTCCCGGCGGCGGCACTACTGTGTGAGAAGTCTTTGCGCAGCACCAGCAGAATCACCAGCGTAAAGATGCAAAAACCAATACTAAATTTCAGCCAGGGATAAAAATGCAAGGTGTAGATCAGCGTAATCAACAACAAAATAATACTGATTGCCCATGCCAGTTTTGCTCGAAATAACAAGCCGATCGAATTCAGAACAAGAAAGACGCCGAGCATAAACAGCGGCGCATTGGCCAGCAAGGAGAGATCAAGTTCCGAAAATGCCTGGATATGGAAAATATCGAGCAGATTGACCGACATACCATAGATTGTTTTAAAAATAAGCAATCCATTTAAAAAGACGGCTAGCGCGATAATATCGTGCCGCAGGGTCACCCATAAATTTACTGCTGTTTGCTTGAATGTAGCCCAGTGACTCACTGATACCTCTGTAACCACAATTTTGTTTAATTATCTCTACGCGTACATAATGTGAGCATACATGCGACGCGTGAATATGTTAAACAATAGTAGATGACTTTATCCGCAGTAATCAAAGGATTTGATTGAGCAATACCTTGTCAGGGAGGGGCATTTTTCCTGAATATGCTGACATCGTATAAAGAAATACAGATAAAGTTATTATCTGTTTGTCATAGCGGCTGCGATGGCATACCTACAAGGAAAGGCCAAACAAGAACACGGTTGCTAAAACCGTGTTCTAAGATGTTGAGCCTCTATTCAGAACACTTTCTTAAAGGGCTTGACTGAAACGTGTTCATACACTCCAGCCGCCACGTAAGGATCGGCATCAGCCCATGCTTGCGCTGCTTCCAGAGATTCAAATTCAGCAATCACCGTCGAACCTGTAAAACCTGCGGCACCAGGATCATTGCTATCAACTGCTGGCATTGGTCCCGCAGTCAGCAAACGACCTTCATCATGCAGTAACTGCAAACGCGCTAAATGTGCCGGACGAACGGAAAGACGTTTTTCGAGACTATCGGTTTTGTCTTGAGCGTAAATTACATACAACACGGGCACAACTCCTTGTTCGGAAAAGTTGTAAAGTACGTTATTTGAAAGGGCGAAGATCTGCAACGGAAAGATGATGTCTTTGTTAAGAGTCTGGATAAAGTCAGGCCAATTACGCCAAAAATTGCGTTTTCACTGATCCTGATCGTTTTGTGTTATTGAATATGATTGCTATTTGCATTTAAAATTGAGGCCTGGTTTTTCTACTGAAATGATTATGACTTCAATGACCCTTGATTTACCTCGCCGCTTCCCCTGGCCGACGTTACTTTCAGTCTGCATTCACGGTGCTGTCGTGGCGGGTCTACTCTATACCTCGGTACATCAGGTTATTGAACTACCTGCGCCCGCGCAGCCGATTTCTGTCACCATGGTTGCGCCAGCGGATCTCGAACCGCCACAAGCCGTTCAGCCGCCGCCGGAGCCGGTGGTAGAGCCAGAGCCGGAACCTGAGCCGATACCTGAACCGCCAAAAGAAGCGCCGGTGGTCATTGAAAAGCCGAAGCCAAAACCTAAGCCAAAACCTAAGCCAGTGAAAAAGGTGCAGGAACAGCCAAAGCGCGATGTTAAACCAGCGGAGTCGCGTCCGGCATCACCGTTTGAAAATACGGCACCAGCGCGCCCGACCACCAGCACGGCAACGGCTGCAACCAGCAAACCAGTCACTAGTGTGGCTTCAGGACCACGCGCATTAAGCCGCAATCAGCCGCAGTATCCAGCGCGTGCGCAGGCATTGCGCATTGAAGGGCAGGTTAAAGTTAAATTTGACGTTACACCGGATGGTCGCGTGGATAACGTACAAATTCTTTCCGCCAAACCCGCAAACATGTTTGAGCGCGAAGTGAAAAACGCGATGCGCAGATGGCGTTACGAGCCGGGTAAGCCAGGAAGTGGAATTGTGGTAAATATTCTGTTTAAAATTAACGGCACCACCGAAATTCAGTAAGTAAAAAGTCAAAAGCCTCCGACCGGAGGCTTTTGACTATTACTCAACGGGTAAGGCGCGAGGCTTTCCTTCAGGATCTACAGCGACATACTTAAATAATGCTTCCGTCGCTTTATAGCGTTGCCCAAGTGGTTCAGACGCCACCTTTTTCACCCACACTTCAATATTAATACTGACAGATGTTGTCCCTTTTTGGACACAGCGTGCATAGCAGCACACTACATCGCCGACCGCAACCGGCCGCAAGAAAGTCATTCCTTCAACCCGCACGGTTACTACGCGACCGTGTGCAATTTCTTTTGCCAGAATGGCACCACCAATATCCATCTGCGACATTAACCAACCACCAAAGATGTCACCATTGGCATTGGTATCGGCAGGCATGGCTAAAGTTCGTAAAACCAGATCGCCCTGGGGGACGTTATGTGTTGTTGACATGGTAAAACCGACTAAAAAGGAAAATCACAGGCGCGATGCTACTATGATTTTCCTGAGGAGAACAGAGGAGATACAGCGCCAGCCCCGAAGGACTGGCAGTCTGGTTATGATTTATCTTCCTGTGGCATGTGGCGGTAGATATAGATACCGCTTAACAGCGTGAAGATTAAGGTGAGGGCGGTCAGACCGAACACTTTGAAGTTGACCCAAATATTTTGTGGTAGCCAGAAAGCGATATAGATGTTTGCCAGCCCGCAAAGGATAAAAAAGACTGCCCAGGCCAGATTCAACTTCGACCATACTGGCTGCGGCAGGGTAAGCTCTTTACCCAACATACGTTGAATCAGCGGCTTTTTCATTACCCATTGGCTAACCAACAGAGCACCGGCAAACAGTGCGTAAATTACGGTGACCTTCCATTTAATAAACTCATCATTGTGGAAGAATAGCGTCAGACCACCGAAGACAACCACCAGAACAAAGGTGATCAGAGCCATCTTCTCAACCTTACGAAAGCGAACCCAGCTATAAATAAGCACAATCGCTGTGGCGACGATCAGCGCCGCAGTTGCCGCATAGATGTCATAAATCTTATAGAACGCGAAGAAGACAACCAGCGGTAGAAAATCAAGAAACTGCTTCATTTTACGATTCCGTAATCAAATACTTAGGGTTATTGGCGAATCAACATGTACAGACGGAACAGATAGATGAGCAATACGGCTGAAATCAGGTTGCTCAAGGTGTTCGCCAGTACAGCGCCAATTTCTGGGGTTAATGCGGCAAACGAAGAGGCAAACAGCAACAACAGTGTTTTTGCCAGCAACCAGCTCAATACCGCAGGTGCCACCAGACGCATATTCGCCCATGTCAGCCGCATACTGCTGCGCATGGAGGCGAAAACGCCCATTTTATCCTGGACCAGCATCACGGGAGCCAACGCCAGCAGGATGGCCATGATGATACCAGGAACGACCACCAGCATGATGCCTATTTGCACAATCAATGTTGTCAGGAGGATTAGCAAGAATAGCTTCGGTAATACCGGAGCGCTCGCGCCAATTGCCCGTAATGCGCTGACCCGCTGACCGGCGGACACTAGCTGGATCATTAATAATACGCCGCCCGCAAGAATGGCGTTACCGATTAATCCTGAAAAGGTAGAAGCAGCGGATGCACGCAGCAAAATCTGCTGTTGTTCCGGGGACATATTTTGTACCAGGTCGAACAACCCACCGCCGCCACTAACGGGTACACCGTCATTGAGCTGCGCAAGTTGAGCGTCACTGGGTGAGAAAACATGTCCTAACACCACTGTGATAAATGCACAAAGCAACGATACCAACAGAATGGTCATAAATTGATTACGGAAGAAATTTCCGGTGTCACGGTATACGGACTGCGCCGTGATAGACATGCACTCTCCTTGAGTTTTATGCAGGTGTTAATTAGCGGGCAATTGTACCCTGGTTAGCCTCTCAGTGGCAGCATCAGGTCATGTATGGAAAAGCATATCTTTGTAAAGCGGAGGTAATTGTTGGCATTTATGTGTGCAGACGGGAGCAAGTGGCGAGCGCGTTAATATTTGCGCAGCGCAAATATTCGAAAATTGATTTAAATCACATTAACCAGGATTTGTGATGCAACTTCTAAATTAATCCAGATCAATAAAGGGTGATTTAGAGGATGTAGTGTGATCTGTGTAGGATCATTTGTTACCCCAATGTAGGTATATTTGTCACGTTTTTATAACCATAACGACGGAGCGGATATGAAAAAATTAACAGTGGCGGCTTTGGCAGTAACAACACTTCTCTCTGGCACAGCCTTTGCGCATGAAGCAGGCGAGTTTTTTATGCGTGCAGGTTCTGCGACTGTGCGTCCGACAGAAGGCGCTGGTGGTACGTTAGGAAGTCTGGGGGGATTTAGCGTGACTAATAACACTCAGTTGGGCCTGACGTTTACGTATATGGCGACTGACAATATCGGTGTTGAATTACTGGCAGCGACGCCTTTCCGCCATAAAATCGGTACTCGCGCGACCGGTGATATTGCAACAGTCCATCATCTGCCGCCAACACTGATGGCGCAGTGGTATTTTGGTGATGCCAGCAGCAAATTCCGTCCTTACGTTGGTGCCGGTATTAACTACACCACGTTCTTTGATAATGGATTTAACGATCATGGCAAAGAGGCCGGGCTTTCCGATCTCAGTCTGAAAGATTCCTGGGGCGCTGCCGGGCAGGTTGGGGTGGATTATCTGATTAACCGTGACTGGTTGGTTAACATGTCAGTCTGGTACATGGATATTGATACTACCGCAAATTATAAACTGGGCGGTGCACAGCAACACGACAGTGTACGCCTCGATCCGTGGGTGTTTATGTTCTCCGCAGGATATCGTTTTTAATTCCCCGCAAAAATGACCCCGTAATTACGGGGTCAATAAGGACATGGTATAAAGGGTATTATTTCTTCGCTTCTACGCCATCAGTTTCAGCACGAATTAAAAATTTTTCAGTTGTTTGCGGAATATGCTGAATTAGCCAGTCGGCCATCTGCTTTTCCTCATTTAAAATCGCTTCGATGACCGGAATAGAGGCTGTATCACCGGCATTTTTTGCCGCAGCTAATAGTGAGGTATAGCAGGCGATTTCAAATTGCTCGAAGACATAGCCGCTAATGGAACCTTTGACAATTTCATCAGAAGGAAAAATACCACCGATTGACTGCCCAAGCGCAGCCATTTTACTCATGGAATCTTTAATGACTGAACGTGAAATGTCATTACGATCAAGAATAGTTTCCAGTTGAACAATCTGGTTTTTGGTTTCACTAAGATGTTGTTCAATACGAGCGCGTAGTTCAGGATAATTATCTATACGGCTGGCCATGGATTCAAGCATAGATTCGGCTTGCTTTTCCATTGCGTGGGCGTCACGTAGCCAGTCATGATAATGTTCAATACGATTCATGAAAATGTCCTCTTTATAAAATTACTGAAAGTTGAAGTTCATATTTCAGGCTTTATTTTCGGCTTTCTTATTTACGTTATTAAGAGCCAGATCAGTCAGTTTGATG
This sequence comes from Escherichia sp. Marseille-Q3837, assembly GCF_916618735.1. Classification (NCBI taxonomy): domain Bacteria; kingdom Pseudomonadati; phylum Pseudomonadota; class Gammaproteobacteria; order Enterobacterales; family Enterobacteriaceae; genus Escherichia; species Escherichia sp. Marseille-Q3837. The sequence continues at coordinate 2,992,179 of NZ_CAKAKC010000001.1, forward strand.
TCTGTGGCCTTTTCTTCTTCCAGAGTTTCTTTCAGAAGCTTCGCTGCTTTACGGTAACCTAATTGTTCAGCCAGTGTCGCTAAGGTCCCGTAACTGGCAATTTCATAGTGCTCGACTTTCTGTGCAGCAGCAATGAGCGCGGCGTCACGCACTTCGTTTTTTTCTGTGCTCTCAATGACCTCATTAGCTTCTTCAATGAGTCCTTCCATTGCTACGCACTTCATGCGTTTAATTTTAAGATTTGATTCGGATTCTACGACTTGATCAATACGTTCTATCTGTCCATGAGTTTCCTCAAGGTGCGCATGAAAAGCCTGACTTAGTTTTTCGTTTGATGTTGCTCTGGCGAATTTTGCCAGTGCCCGGGTTAATTGTTTTTCTGCGCTGTAGGTGTCTGAAAGCAGGTGAATAAATACATCTTCAATAGTCTTCATATTCATATTTTTCTCCAGTGAAATCACTGCGAGCCATACGGCCCGCAGATACAATTATCTTTATCAGCTGATATTAATAATTAACGGTGGATCAGGATTTTCCTGATTTATTACCACCGCTTTGTTGACCGCCTTTTTTACCCGCTTCGGATGCGCGTTGCGGATCGTTTTTAAAATTACCGCCGCTGTGCTGACCACCTTTACGACCTGCGTCGGATGCCTTCTCACGATCTTCGGCGAAATTTCCTGAACCACCACGATGTTCGGCCATGTTATTTCTCCCGTTACGTTGCATTGTTTGACTAATATGAGTGTTGTGTGTCGACACTCATTAAAATTAGTTGCTAATAAGAATTAGTCAAATTAAGCGTGACAAGGAGGGAGGGTGGAAAATATATTTTGAGGAAGGTTCTGGATATATTAATAATTGCCTGAGGAATAAGTGACTTAGGAAAAATTATTGATTTTACTGGTGTTATGTTGCGGGATTAATTTGTTTGATTATATTACTATTGGGCGGAAAAATGACGTAAGTTGACGTATGTTAGGGTTAAGCGAAACGGTAAAAAGGCAAATAATAAATAAAATTAAGATTTTTCTGGCTTCGTTAAAGGAATACAAAATGCCGCCAGCAGAACTGACGGCTGTGGGATTAACTGCGTGTTGCCGCTTTCATCGGTTGTATAAAAGCTTTCAATGCCACCAACATTTTCTCTGGCTCATCAATATGTTGCTCGATGATTTTAACAATGGCCGAACCAGAAATCGCGCCCGCAGCTCCTGCATCAATCGCTGCTTTTACCTGATCCGGGGCGGAAATACCAAATCCCTGCAATGGAGGTGCAGCGTTGTACTCTTTCAGCTTCGCAACCAGATGATTGAGGGGTAACGCGGCGCGGTTTTCTGCGCCGGTCACGCCCGCACGCGACAATAAATAGGTGTAACCACGACCATAAGAGGCTATCTGACGCAGCAAATCATCGTCGGCATTCGGCGGGCAGATAAATATAGGTGCGACGTTATGGCGCAACGCAGCCTGGCGGAAGGGCGCAGACTCTTCCACGGGCACATCGGCAACCAGCACCGAATCGACGCCGAGTTTCTCGCATTGGGCATAAAACTCATCAATACCTTTGTTAAACACCAGGTTGGCATACATCAGAAGGCCAATGGGAATATTCGGGTGTTTCTGGCGAATCAGTGCCAGCATTTCAAAACATTGTGCCGGGGTCACACCCGCCGCAAAAGCACGCAGTGTGGCGTTTTGAATCGTCGGGCCATCTGCCAGCGGGTCAGAGAAGGGGATGCCTAACTCCAGCGCGTCAGCACCGGCTTCAATTAGCGTATCGATAATTTTCAGCGACTGCTCAATGCCCGGATCACCGAGCGTGACGAAAGGAACGAATGCGCCTTCTTTGCGCTCCTTCAAACGGGCAAACAGAGTTTCATAGCGTTCCATCAGATTTCCCCTCGTGCTTTCAAAATATCGTGAACGGTGAAGATGTCTTTGTCGCCGCGACCGGAAAGGTTAACCACCAGCAGCTGCTCTTTTTCCGGGTTTTCGCGCATCATTTTCAGCGCATGAGCCAGGGCATGGGAGGATTCCAGCGCCGGAATAATCCCTTCATGCAGGCACAGCGTTTTAAAGGCGTCCAGTGCTTCATCATCGGTAATTGAGACATAATCAGCGCGTCCAGTGCTGTTGAGATACGCGTGTTGCGGGCCGACAGACGGGAAATCCAGCCCGGCTGAGATGGAGTAAGATTCTTCAATCTGCCCGTCTTCTGTCTGCATCATCGGCGCTTTCATACCGAAATAGATGCCCACACGACCATGTTTCAATGGTGCACCGTGCTCGCCGGTTTCGATACCGTGACCGCCTGGTTCCACCCCAATCAGGCCAACGTCGGTTTCGTTGATGAAATCAGCAAACATCCCGATGGCATTCGAACCGCCGCCAACACAGGCGATAACGGCGTCCGGTAGGCGACCTTCTCTTTCCAGAATCTGTGCTTTGGTTTCTTCGCCAATCATCCGTTGAAACTCACGCACAATGGTCGGGTAAGGATGCGGGCCAGCTGCGGTGCCCAGCATGTAGTGCGCGGTTTCATAACTTCCGGACCAGTCGCGCAGTGCCTCGTTACAAGCATCTTTCAGCGTCGCGGAACCGCTATGTACCGGAATCACTTCCGCGCCCATTAAGCGCATACGAAAAACGTTGGGCGACTGACGTTCGACGTCTTTGGCACCCATATAAATTCGACATTTCAGGCCAAGCAGGGCGCTGGCAAGGGCAGACGCCACACCATGCTGACCGGCACCGGTTTCGGCGATGATTTCGGTTTTACCCATCCGCTTCGCCAGTAAGGCCTGACCTAGCACCTGGTTTGTTTTATGTGCGCCGCCGTGCAGTAAATCTTCACGCTTCAGGTACAACGTGGTGTTAGTGCCGGCCGTAATATTCTGGCATTTGGTCAGCGCGGTCGGGCGTCCGGCATAGTTTTTTAGCAGATCATTAAACTGCGCCTGAAATTCTGGATCTTTTTGTGCGCTGACGAAGGCTTCTTCCAGCTGGCGCAGGGCAGGCATCAGGATTTGTGGCACGTACATGCCGCCAAACTCACCAAAATACGGGTTAAGTAATGTTGTCATTGTTCCTTTCCTTAATATGCGCGCAGTGTCTGGAAAACCGAGGCCAAAAGACGTGCGTCTTTGATGCCCGGTTGCGACTCTACAGCAGAATTAAAATCAAGCCCGGCGCAGCCGGTTTGTGCCGCTTCCACGCAGTTATCTGCGCCTAAGCCACCCGCCAGCAGAACGTTGCCAAGTGATTGACCGTTTAACAGTGACCAGTCGAAACGTTGCCCGCTTCCGCCCTGGCCGTTATCGAAAACATATTTATCAACGTGCTGAAAATCGCGCGCGGGCAGGGTTTCTCCAACGCTCAATGCTTTCCAGATGGCAACGTTTGCTGGCAGAGCATCACGCAGTGCGTCGATATATTGCTGATCTTCACTGCCATGCAGTTGCACTGCCACCAGCGATAACACCTTAGCTTTGCCTGCCACATCGGCAATATCGTGATTGCGGAACACGCCAACATACTGCAACGGTGCCGCAGCCATCACTTCCTGCGCCTGTTCAACGTTGACGCAACGTGGTGATGTCGCAACAAAAATCAACCCACCGTAAATCGCGCCCGCGTCATAAGCTGCTTTAGCATCTTGCCCACGCGTCAGGCCACATACTTTATTCTCACCCAGCAACACCCGACGCACGGCGGCGTGCAAATCGTCATGGGCCATCAACGCCGAACCAATCAGAAAACCGTTAGCGAAGTGGCTTAACTCGCGCACCTGAGCGTAAGTATTGATGCCGGATTCGCTGATTACCGTCACGTTGTGCCCCAGTTTCGGCGCAAGCTCGCGGGTACGGTTGAGATCAATCGACAAATCACGCAGATCGCGGTTGTTGATGCCAACGACCTTTGCCCCCAATGCAATGGCGCGCTCCAGTTCCTCTTCATTACTGACTTCAGTCAGCACACCCATCTCCAGACTGTGGGCGACGGCTGCAAGCTGGCGATACGATTCGTCGTCCAGCACTGAAAGCATTAATAAGCAGGCATCAGCCTGGTAATAGCGCGCCAGATAGATCTGGTAAGGGTCGATAATAAAGTCTTTACATAAAATCGGCTGTGGCGCGATTTGGCTGACGATGGGGAGGAAATCAAAGCTTCCCTGGAAATATTTCTCATCAGTCAGCACCGAAATTGCCGAAGCGTAATGCTTATAAATCGAGGCAATGCGTGCCGGATCGAAATCATCACGGATCACGCCTTTTGATGGCGACGCTTTCTTGCATTCCAGAATAAATGCGGTACGTGCACCTTGTAGCGCATCATAAAAATGTCGCGTGCTCGGCTGAATTTCATTCTGAAAACTGGCAAGTGGTTGCTGCTGTTTACGGGCTTCTACCCAAATCGCCTTGTCCGCGACGATTTTCGCTAAAACGGTTTGCATCATTTACCCTCGTGCCGCCAGTGCGGTGACTCTGTCGTAAGCGGAACCACTACGCAGTACCTCAAGAACGGTTTGCGCATTGGCTTGCAGATCTTCCTGGCCATGCAGGCGCATTAACATGGCGACATTCGCCGCGACGGCTGCCTCATGGGCGGCGTCGCCTTTACCTTGTAACAAACGTGTTAAAATGTCACGGTTTTCTTCCGGCGTTCCGCCTGCCAGTTGTTCCTGGTGGTAGGGCGTCAGGCCAAAATCTTCTGCGGTCAACTGATAGCTTTTAATTTCGCCATCGTGCAACTCGGCAACAATCGTTGGTGCGTGTAACGAAACTTCATCCATTCCGCCGCTGTGCACAACCGCTGCGCGTTGATACCCCAACACGCGCAGCGTTTCGGCAATCGGCAGTACCAGCTCCGGACTATAAACACCAATTAACGCCAGCGGCGGATGCGCCGGGTTAATCAATGGCCCCAGCACGTTGAACAGAGTGCGGGTTTTCAGTTGCTGACGAACCGGCATCGCGTGGCGGAATCCGGTGTGATATTTCGGTGCAAAGAGGAAACAGACGCCTAACTCATCCAGCGCCTGGCGCGATTTATCGGCGTTCATATCAAGATTAATACCGAACGCCGCCAGCAGATCCGAAGAACCCGATTTACTGGAGACGCTGCGGTTGCCGTGTTTCGCCACTTTCAGCCCACAGGCTGCTGCAACAAAAGCACTGGCGGTAGAAATGTTGATACTGTTGCTGCCGTCACCGCCGGTGCCGACAATATCGGCAAACAGATAATCCGGGCGCGGGAACGGCGCAGCGTTTTCCAGAAGCGCAGTTGCTGCTCCGGCGATTTCGTTCGGGTGCTCGCCGCGAATTTTCATGCTCACCAGCGCCGCCGCCAGTTGTTCCGGCTTCAGTTCACCACGTACCACTGCTGAAAATAGCTGGTGGCTTTCCTGCTGGCTAAGGGTCTGCGCCTGATACAGTTTTTCCAGAATCGGTTGCAGCGTGTTGGTGGGTTCCAGCTTTTGCTGCGCCCAGGCCAGCGTTTGTTCCAGCAAGCGAGCGCCCTGGGTGGTGAGAATGGATTCCGGATGGAACTGGAATCCACAGACGCGATCCGCATCATGACGAACCGCCATCACCATGCCATTAAAATGGGCGTTGATGGTTAAACCGGCCGGAATGTTACTGCCCACCAGCGAGTGATAACGCGCCACTGGCAGAGGGTTTGTTAACCCGGCAAACATCGCCTGACCGTCATGTTCAATGCTCGACGCTTTACCGTGCAGAATTTCGCCCGCCTGGCCGACATAACCCCCATAGGCTTCGACAATCGCCTGATGACCGAGGCAAATGCCAATAATCGGCAGCTTGCCGCGCAGACGAGTAAGCAGCTCCGGCATACAACCCGCTTCGCTCGGCACACCGGGGCCAGGAGAAAGCATCAGCACCGGATTGCTCATCGTCGCCAGGCGTTCAATTAAGGTCTGCGCCGGAATATGGTTGCGGTAAATCACCACGTTATGACCATTGCTGCGCAACTGATCTGCCAGGTTGTAAGTAAAAGAGTCGATATTATCGAGCAGCAGAATGTCAGCCATCAGAAAGTCTCCTGTGCATGATGCGCGGTGGCGATAGCGCGCAGTACAGCGCGGGCTTTATTACGGGTTTCGTCGGCTTCCGACTGCGGAACAGAATCAAGAACCACGCCAGCACCGGCCTGCACGGTGGCGATGCCGTTTTCCACCAGTGCCGAGCGGATCACAATGCAGGTGTCGAGATCGCCGTGTGCGGTGAAATAACCTACCGCGCCGCCGTAACTGCCGCGTCGACGACCTTCCGCTTCGGCAATTAACTGCATGGCGCGCACTTTCGGCGCACCGCTTAATGTGCCCATATTCATACAGGCGCGATAAGCGTGCAGGGCGTCAAGATCGTGGCGCAATTCACCGACAACGCGGGAGACGAGATGCATCACGTAAGAGTAACGGTCAACTTTGGTGAGGTCGGCAACGTAGCGGCTGCCGGGGGTGCAAATGCGTGCCAGATCATTACGGGCGAGATCCACCAGCATCAGATGTTCCGAAAGCTCTTTATGGTTGGTACGCATCTCCAGTTCTATGCGGCTGTCGAGGTCTCTGTCCAGTGAACCATCGGCGCGACGACCTCGTGGGCGTGTTCCTGCAATCGGGTAGATTTCAATCTGGCGGCTGGTGGCGTCATACTTGAGCGAACTTTCCGGCGACGCACCGAACAGAGTGAAATCATCATCCTGCATAAAAAACATATACGGGCTGGGGTTACTCTTTTTCAGCACGTAATAGGCTGCCAGCGATGACGGGCAGGGCAGTGAGAAACGGCGAGAGGGGACGACCTGGAAAATTTCTCCGGCGCGAATCGCTTTTTGCAACGAACGCACTACGCCACCGAACTCTTCATCGCTCTGATTACATTCACAACGCATATGCGGTACGGAAACCACTGGCAGCGGCGGCGCGGCTTCGGTCAGTTGCTGACGTAGTTCGTTCAGGCGTGCAGTGAGACGCTGTTTTTCTTCTTCATTCGGCGCAAACAGGCTGGCCTGAATGCGGGTGCTTTTTTTCTGATGGTCAATCACCATCAGCGTTTCAGCGAGATAAAAACAGAAATCAGGGCAGTTATTTTCCGCTGACAATTGCGGTAAATCTTCAAACCCCGCGACCAGGTCATAAGAGAACAGGCCGCCAAAGAACATCGCTTCCCGTTCTTCCTTCGGTACATTCAACAGATTCTGCAATAAGCGGAAAGCGTCAAAAACCGAAAGGGAGCATAAGCGGGCGTCTTCATCCAGCAGTGGACTGACAGGGGGGAAGCGCAGCACACGGCAGTTTGGTGATTGTTCATTTTCCACCCCCGCAGGCAGGGCGTTATCCAGTAGTGTCAGCAGGGTTTCGCCATTGCCGGAAAGCGCCTGGATTGTGACAGTGTCACCTAGTGCTGTAATGCGCAGCGCACTGTCTACCAGCAGCAGGCTTTTTAAATCATCTTTGCTGTCGATATCTGCGGATTCCAGCAGCAGCGTTGCCGGACGATCCCCACACAACTGGTGAAAAAGCGCGGTGGGATTGTCGCGATAAGCGCCTTCGCAGGTTAGCAATTCGAGATTCGGTTTTTGTGTTTGCATTGTTATTCTCTAATTTTGTTCAAAAAAAAGCCCGCTGATTAGGCGGGCTGGGTATCTGATTGCTTTACGCATGGTGAATACACTGCCCGTTTCAGGAAGTGCGCCACCAACCTTTCAGTACGAAAATTGCTTTCATTGTCGATACCCTTTTTGCGTGAACTTGCGTACTAGTTAACTAGTTCAATGATTAATTGTCAACAGCTCATTTCAGAATATTTGCCAGAACCGTTATGATGTCGGCGCAAAAAACATTATCCAGAACGGGAGTGCGCCTTGAGCGACACGAATTACGCAGTGATTTACGACCTGCACAGCCATACGACAGCTTCCGATGGCTGTCTGACGCCAGAAGCATTGGTGCACCGTGCAGTCGAGATGCGCGTCGGCACCCTGGCGATCACCGACCATGACACCACAGCCGCAATCGCGCCAGCAAGAGAGGAAATTTCACGTTCGGGGTTGGCGCTGAATCTTATTCCCGGCGTGGAAATTTCCACGGTCTGGGAAAATCATGAAATTCATATTGTCGGGCTGAATATTGATATTACTCATCCGCTAATGTGTGAGTTCCTCGCGCAGCAGACAGAACGGCGCAATCAGCGGGCGCAGCTAATTGCCGAAAGACTTGAAAAAGCGCAAATACCTGGTGCGCTGGAAGGCGCGCAACGGCTGGCGCAGGGCGGTGCGGTGACGCGCGGTCATTTTGCTCGTTTCCTTGTGGAGTGCGGCAAAGCCAGTTCAATGGCGGATGTCTTTAAAAAGTATCTGGCGCGCGGGAAAACCGGATACGTTCCGCCACAGTGGTGTACAATAGAACAAGCTATTGATGTCATTCATCATTCTGGCGGTAAGGCGGTACTAGCTCATCCTGGGCGGTACAATCTTAGTGCTAAATGGCTGAAAAGATTGGTTGCGCATTTTGCCGAACACCACGGCGACGCGATGGAAGTCGCGCAGTGCCAGCAATCGCCCAATGAACGCACCCAACTGGCGACACTTGCGCGTCAGCACCATTTATGGGCATCACAAGGATCTGATTTTCATCAGCCATGCCCGTGGATCGAACTGGGTCGTAAACTCTGGCTGCCCGCAGGTGTTGAAGGCGTCTGGCAGCTATGGGAACAGCCGCAGAACACCACAGAGAGGGAATTATGAGTCAGTTTTTTTATATTCATCCTGATAACCCGCAGCAACGTCTGATCAATCAGGCGGTGGAGATCGTGCGTAAAGGCGGGGTGATTGTCTATCCAACCGATTCCGGCTATGCGCTCGGCTGTAAAATTGAAGATAAAAACGCCATGGAGCGTATTTGTCGTATTCGCCAGCTGCCGGACGGTCACAACTTTACCCTGATGTGTCGCGATCTTTCTGAACTCTCGACCTATTCCTTTGTGGATAACGTCGCGTTTCGTCTGATGAAAAACAACACGCCAGGTAACTATACCTTCATCCTTAAGGGGACGAAGGAAGTGCCACGCCGCCTGTTACAGGAAAAACGTAAAACCATCGGGATGCGCGTGCCGTCAAACCCCATCGCCCAGGCGTTACTTGAGGTGCTGGGTGAACCGATGCTTTCCACTTCGTTGATGCTGCCGGGCAGCGAATTTACCGAATCCGATCCGGAAGAAATTAAAGACCGTCTGGAAAAACAGGTGGATTTGATCATTCACGGCGGTTATCTCGGCCAGAAACCGACAACGGTCATCGACCTCACCGATGATACGCCAGTCGTGGTGCGTGAAGGCGTAGGTGATGTGAAGCCTTTCTTATAAAAAATTGCGTTCCACGGATGGAAGATTATGGCAGGGACATTTCGCTGCATTTTGCTGTTGATAGCTGGGCTGCTTTTCTCATCGCTGGGTTACGCGAAAAACATGGAGATTCCTTATCATGAAGAAGGGATCTCGCTCTTTGATGTTGAGGCCACCATGCAACCTGATGGGGTGCTCGACATTAAAGAGAACATTCATTTTCAGGCGAGAAATCAGCAGATTAAGCATGGATTTTATCGTGATTTGCCTCGATTATGGATGCAGCCTAATGGTGATGCGGCGCTGCTAAACTATCGCATTATTGGCGTCACTCGTGATGGTATTCCTGAACCCTGGCAACTTGACTGGCATATCGGGTTGATGAGTATTGTCGTGGGCGATAAGCAGCGTTTCTTGCCTCAAGGCGACTATCATTATCAAATTCATTACCAGGTTGAAAATGCTGTACTGCGTGAGGGTGATTCTGACCTGCTTATCTGGAACGTAACTGGTAATAACTGGCCGTTTGAAATCTATAAGACCCGATTTTCACTCAAGTTGCCTGATATTACGGGTAATCCATTTAGCGAAATCGATCTCTTTACTGGAGAAGAGGGCGACACATATCGAAATGGCCGCATCCTTGAGGACGGAAGAATTGAATCCCGCGATCCGTTTTACCGTGAAGATTTCACTGCACTCTACCGTTGGCCTCATGCCTTGCTGGATAATGCCCCGGCACAACACACGACGAATATTTTTAGCCATCTTTTTTTGCCCTCAACATCGTCTCTTATCATTTGGTTACCGTGTCTGTTACTGGTGTGTGGATGGTTATATCTCTGGAAGCGCAGGCCACAATTTACGCCGGTAGATGTGAGTGAAACTGAAATCATTCCCCCAGATTACACGCCTGGCATGTTGCGTCTCGATGCGAAGCTGGTTTACGACGATAAAGGTTTTTGTGCCGATATCGTAAATCTGATTGTGAAAGGAAAAATTCATCTGGAAGACCTGTATGACAAGAACCAGCAAATCCTGATTCGTGTTAATGAAGGCGCGACCAGAAATAATGAGGTACTACTGCCCGCAGAGCAGTTATTACTGGAAGCGTTATTTCGTAAAGGCGATAAGGTCGTTCTTACGGGGAGACGCAACAGAGTCTTACGCAGGGCATTTTTACGGATGCAGAAATTTTATCTGCCGCGTAAAAAGTCTTCGTTTTACCGACCGGATGCGTTTTTGCAATGGGGCGGACTGGCGATATTAGCAGTCATTTTTTATGGAAACCTGAGTCCCGTTGGCTGGGCAGGTATGAGTCTGGTGGCTGATATGTTTATCATGACCTGCTGGCTTCTTCCTTTTTTGTTTTCTTCCCTTGCGCTTTTGTTTGCCCGCGATGATGACAAGCCTTGCGTTAATTGTGTAATCATCACTTTGTTTTTACCACTGATTTGTTCAGGCGTGGCTTTCTATTCTCTCTACATCAATGTCGGAGATGTGTTCTTTTACTGGTATATGCCAGCCGGTTATTTTAGTGCCGTTTTCCTGACGGGGTATCTCACCGCCCTGGGGTATATTTTTCTGCCACAGTTTACACAAACTGGGCAGCAACGTTATGCCCACGGCGAGGCTATCGTCAACTATATTGCGCGTAAAGAGGCGGCAACGCACAGTGGGCGGCGGCGGAAAGGGGAAACACGGAAACTGGATTACACTTTGTTAGGTTGGGCGGTCTCGGCAAACCTTGGCAGAGAATGGGCAGCACGTATCACTCCGTCACTTACAGCGGCTGTTCGCGCTCCGGAAATTGCCCGTAGCGGCGTTTTATTCTCATTACAGATGCACCTGAGTCTGGGAGCTAATACCAGTTTGTTGGGGCGAAGTTATTCCGGTAGTAGTGCCGGTGGCGGTGGCGCAGTTGGCGGAGGCGGTGGTGGCTGGTAATCAAGCTGATGTTAATCGAAACAAGCTTTAACCCTAAAGATAGTGTAGTATGTTGCGCCTCAAAGCCAGGCCAGTTAAAACGTCATGTCGTTGACTTAAGGCCGGAAGAGTTCGAACAGACTTTACTATCAGTGAGTCAGATGTAAGTTCTGACTCACTGTTGCACAAAGCATATCAGACGCCTGGGAAGGCGACACCAAAAGGAAGCTCTATGAGCGAAAAGCTACAGAAAGTGCTGGCGCGTGCCGGCCACGGTTCTCGCCGTGAAATCGAATCTATTATTGAAGCCGGTCGTGTGAGTGTTGATGGCAAAATTGCTAAACTCGGCGATCGCGTTGAAGTTACTCCTGGACTGAAAATTCGTATCGATGGTCACCTGATTTCGGTGCGTGAGTCCGCTGAGCAAATTTGTCGCGTGCTGGCCTATTACAAGCCGGAAGGTGAGTTATGTACCCGTAACGACCCGGAAGGGCGTCCAACAGTGTTTGACCGTCTGCCGAAGTTGCGTGGCGCACGCTGGATTGCCGTAGGTCGTCTCGACGTTAATACCTGTGGTCTGTTGCTGTTCACCACCGACGGTGAACTGGCAAACCGTTTAATGCACCCAAGCCGTGAAGTTGAACGTGAATATGCCGTGCGTGTATTTGGTCAGGTTGACGACGCGAAACTGCGTGATTTGAGTCGTGGCGTGCAGTTGGAAGATGGTCCGGCAGCCTTTAAAACCATTAAGTTCAGCGGCGGCGAAGGGATCAACCAGTGGTACAACGTTACTCTGACCGAAGGCCGTAACCGTGAAGTTCGTCGTTTGTGGGAAGCGGTTGGTGTGCAGGTAAGCCGCCTGATCCGTGTTCGTTACGGTGATATCCCACTGCCAAAAGGTCTGCCACGCGGTGGCTGGACGGAGCTGGACCTCGCCCAGACTAACTATCTGCGCGAACTGGTGGAGCTACCGCCAGAAACCAGCTCTAAAGTCGCTGTAGAAAAAGACCGTCGTCGCATGAAGGCGAATCAGATTCGTCGTGCGGTGAAACGTCACAGTCAGGTGAGCGGCGGTCGTCGTTCTGGCGGACGTAATAATAACGGTTAATCAAAGTATGCCGGACGTCATATCCGGCATTTTTACAGATTAGTAATCAATCCCTATCTGCGCTTTTACACCGGCATCAAACGCATGTTTGATGGGGCGTAATTCACTTACCGTATCCGCCAATTCAAGAATATCCCGATGACAACCACGACCCGTGATAATCACCGTCTGTTGATGTGGACGTTCATTTAACGCCTGCACCACTTCTTCCAGTGGCAAATAGTCATACGCCACCATATACGTCAGCTCATCGAGCAAAACCATATCCAGTGAGGAATCCGCCAGCATTCGTTTTGCATGTTGCCAGACTTCGCGGCAGGCAGCGGTATCAGACTCACGGTTTTGCGTATCCCAGGTGAAGCCAGTTGCCATTACCTGAAACTCAACGCCGTGCGGCTCCAGCAGATTTCGTTCGCCATTAGGCCAGGTGCCCTTAATAAATTGCACGACGCCCACTTTTTTTCCGTGACCTACTGCGCGTGTTGCCGTACCAAATGCCGCTGTGGTTTTGCCTTTTCCATTGCCAGTAAAAACGATAATAATGCCGCGTTCATCCTGGGCCTGCGCCACACGGGCATCCACTTTTTCTTTAACTCGCTGCTGACGCTGTTGGTAGCGTTCATCACTCATTGGGAAATTCCTGGTTTACGGCCCGGTTGGGCGTCAAAGGTCATGCCGGTTTTACGGCGGCTATCATCGCCCATCAGCCAGAGGTAAAGTGGCATGATATCAGCGGGGGTTTTGAGTTTCTGCGGATCTTCCGTCGGGAAGGCGCTGGCACGCATGGCGGTGCGCGTACCGCCTGGGTTAATGCAGTTCACGCGCAGGCGCTGTTGATATTCATCGGCCAGTACCTGCATCATTCCTTCGGTGGCAAATTTTGAGGCAGCGTATGCACCCCAATTAGCCCGACCCTGACGCCCGACGCTTGATGAGGTAAAGACCAGCGAACCGGCGTCCGATTTGAGTAATAAAGGAAGCAGTGCCTGGGTCAGCATAAAGGTGGCATTAACGTTGACCTGCATGACATCCTGCCAGACCTGCGGATTTTGTTCACTCATCGGGCAAACTTCGCCAAGCAATCCGGCATTATGCAGAACGCCGTCCAGACGCGGATAATTAACGGCAATGCGCTGTGCCAGTTGATGGCAATCTTCGGATGTGCAGGTCAGTAAATCGAGAATAAACCACTGTGGATGACGTCCGGTCTCTTCGAATATACGCTGGGCGACCTGACGTAATTTTTCTTCATTACGTCCCAGTAAAATCACTGTCGCGCCATAACGCGCATAAGTCTGAGCGGCTTCACGACCAATGCCGTCGCTGGCGCCGGTTACCAGGATAATACGATCATTGAGTAAATCTTGTTTTGGTTGGTAATGCATGGCTACTCCTCAACGACATCATCAGTCGCGCTGCCAGTGTACTTTATGACTTTGAGGGGTTATGCCTTAAACAGAGGCGCATTTCAATCGGCCTGGGGCGATAACGCCGCAAAATGAATACTTTGTCATACTTTCTCGTCAAGAATATCTCTGCGAGACGGCTTAACGTGCCTGTTGTAAACTGTGAGGCAAAGCGTTGTTTAACCAAGGTGGGACTCGTGGAATTGTTGTCTGAATATGGTTTGTTTTTGGCGAAAATTGTCACTGTTGTTGTGGCGATTGCGGCTGTTGCCGCCATTATTGTCAATGTTGCGCAACGTAATAAACGCCAGCGTGGCGAGTTACGGGTTAACAATCTCAGCGAACAATATAAGGAGATGAAAGAAGAACTGGCAGCAGCTCTGATGGATCCGCATCAGCAAAAGCAGTGGCACAAAGCGCAGAAGAAAAAGCACAAGCAAGAAGCGAAAGCAGCGAAAGCAAAAGCCAAACTGGGTGAGGTGGTGACTGACAGTAAACCCCGCGTCTGGGTACTGGATTTCAAAGGCAGCATGGACGCGCATGAAGTTAACTCATTACGTGAAGAGATAACCGCAGTACTCGCGGCATTTAAGCCACGGGATCAGGTTGTTTTGCGTCTGGAAAGCCCCGGCGGTATGGTTCATGGTTATGGCCTGGCAGCCTCACAATTGCGGCGTCTGCGCGATAAAAACATTCCTTTAACCGTTACGGTAGACAAAGTGGCTGCCAGCGGCGGGTACATGATGGCCTGTGTGGCGGACAAAATTGTTTCTGCGCCGTTTGCCATTGTTGGTTCCATCGGTGTGGTAGCGCAAATGCCCAACTTTAACCGCTTCCTGAAAAGTAAAGATATTGATATTGAACTGCATACTGCCGGGCAATATAAGCGCACGCTGACATTGCTGGGTGAAAATACTGAAGAAGGGCGCGAAAAATTCCGCGAAGAACTGAACGAAACACATCAGCTATTTAAAGATTTTGTAAAACGTATGCGTCCGTCTCTGGATATTGAAGAGGTGGCTACCGGTGAACACTGGTACGGGCAACAGGCGGTAGAGAAAGGCCTGGTTGACGAAATCAACACCAGTGATGAAGTGATTCTTAATCTGATGGACGGTCGAGAAGTGGTCAATGTGCGTTATATGCAGCGTAAACGGTTAATCGATCGGTTTACCGGCAGTGCGGCAGAGAGCGTCGACCGATTGTTGCTACGCTGGTGGCAGCGTGGGCAAAAGCCTTTGATGTAAAAGACAAACGCGAGGTTCAGGCCTCGCGTTTTGCTTTAATCTACCAGATGATATTTTTCCGAGAGCACGTGTGCCAGGTGTTTGAACATATTAAACACAGCAGTGCTTTTCGCTGTCGGCAGCCCTTGCTCATCTAAAAAGTAATCGCCAGTAAACACCAGCACGCCATTACGCTGCGTGACGCCGGTGGCTTCAATTCCTGCGAGTGTGTCCTCATGCTCACGAATGATTTTGTTGGCCTCTTTCAACAGCGTTTCGCGGTCGATGGGTTGTGTCTCTTTGTTCATTATTTACTCCTTAAACAAGGACATTAGTCTACGCCAGGCATGGCATGCGGACAAATATACCACGCTGGCGTCAGGAGCGCCTTACTGGCAACTTTGGATTTTGCATGCTAATAAAGTTGCGTAACGGATTTTATCAGGTACAGTGTGACGCTTTCGTCAATCTGGCAATAGATTTGCTTGACATTCGACCAAAATTCCGTCGTGCTATAGCGCCTGTAGGCCAAGACCTGTTAACTCAGTCACCGGAATTTTCGTGAACAGAGTCACGACAAGGGGTTGATATCCGCAGAGAGCGAGTCCATATCGGTAACTCGTTGCCAGTGGAAGGTTTATCAATGTGCGACGCATTCCTGGAAGAATCAAATTAGGTAAGGTGAATATGGGTAAAGCTCTTGTCATCGTTGAGTCCCCGGCAAAAGCCAAAACGATCAACAAGTATCTGGGTAGTGACTACGTGGTGAAATCCAGTGTCGGTCACATCCGCGATTTGCCGACCAGTGGCTCAGCTGCTAAAAAGAGTGCCGACTCTACCTCCACCAAAACGGCTAAAAAGCCTAAAAAGGATGAACGTGGCGCTCTCGTCAACCGTATGGGGGTTGACCCGTGGCACAATTGGGAGGCGCACTATGAAGTGTTGCCTGGTAAAGAGAAGGTCGTCTCTGAACTGAAACAACTGGCTGAAAAAGCCGACCACATCTATCTCGCAACCGACCTTGACCGCGAAGGGGAAGCCATTGCATGGCACCTGCGGGAAGTGATTGGGGGTGATGAAGCTCGCTATAGCCGAGTGGTGTTTAACGAAATTACTAAAAACGCGATCCGCCAGGCGTTCAACAAACCCGGCGAACTGAATATTGATCGTGTTAATGCCCAGCAGGCGCGTCGCTTTATGGATCGCGTCGTGGGTTATATGGTTTCGCCGCTGCTATGGAAAAAGATCGCTCGCGGTCTTTCCGCCGGGCGTGTGCAATCCGTAGCGGTTCGCCTGGTGGTTGAGCGTGAGCGTGAAATTAAAGCGTTCGTGCCGGAAGAATTCTGGGAAGTCGATGCCAGTACGACTACGCCGTCTGGTGAAGCGTTGGCTTTGCAGGTGACTCATCAGAACGATAAACCGTTCCGCCCGGTCAACAAAGAACAAACTCAGGCTGCGGTAAGTCTGCTTGAAAAAGCGCGCTACAGCGTGCTGGAACGTGAAGACAAACCGACAACCAGTAAACCAGGCGCTCCTTTTATTACCTCTACGCTGCAACAAGCTGCCAGCACCCGTCTTGGTTTTGGTGTGAAAAAAACCATGATGATGGCGCAGCGTCTGTATGAAGCTGGCTATATCACTTACATGCGTACCGACTCCACTAACCTGAGTCAGGACGCGGTAAACATGGTTCGCGGTTATATCAGCGATAATTTTGGTAATAAATATCTGCCGGAAAGCCCGAACCAATACGCCAGCAAAGAAAACTCACAGGAAGCGCACGAAGCGATTCGTCCTTCAGATGTCAATGTGATGGCGGAATCGCTGAAAGATATGGAAGCAGATGCGCAGAAACTGTACCAGTTAATCTGGCGTCAGTTTGTTGCCTGTCAAATGACCCCAGCGAAATATGACTCCACCACGCTGACCGTTGGCGCGGGTGACTTCCGCCTGAAAGCGCGCGGTCGTATTCTGCGTTTCGATGGCTGGACGAAAGTAATGCCTGCGCTGCGTAAAGGCGATGAAGATCGTATTTTACCGGCTGTCGATAAAGGTGACTCCCTGTCGCTTGTTGAACTGACGCCTGCGCAGCACTTTACCAAGCCGCCAGCCCGTTTTAGCGAAGCTTCACTGGTTAAAGAACTGGAAAAACGCGGGATCGGTCGTCCGTCTACCTATGCGTCGATCATTTCGACCATTCAGGATCGCGGCTATGTGCGTGTGGAAAACCGTCGCTTCTATGCGGAAAAAATGGGTGAGATCGTTACTGATCGCCTGGAAGAAAATTTCCGCGAGTTAATGAATTACGACTTTACCGCGCAGATGGAAAACAGCCTCGACCAGGTGGCAAATCACGAAGCAGAGTGGAAAGCTGTACTGGATCACTTCTTCTCTGATTTCACTCAGCAGCTTGATAAAGCGGAAAAAGATCCGGAAGAGGGCGGTATGCGCCCGAACCAGATGGTTCTGACCAGCATTGACTGCCCGACCTGTGGTCGAAAAATGGGGATTCGCACCGCCAGCACCGGGGTATTCCTGGGCTGTTCCGGTTATGCGCTGTCGCCGAAAGAGCGTTGCAAAACCACCATCAACCTGGTGCCGGAAAACGAAGTGCTTAACGTGCTGGAAGGCGAAGACGCTGAAACCAACGCGCTGCGCGCCAAACGTCGTTGCCCGAAATGCGGTACAGCGATGGACAGCTATCTCATCGATCCAAAACGTAAGTTGCATGTCTGTGGTAATAATCCAACCTGCGACGGTTACGAGATCGAAGAGGGCGAATTCCGTATTAAAGGTTATGACGGCCCGATCGTTGAGTGTGAAAAATGTGGTTCTGAAATGCACCTGAAAATGGGGCGTTTCGGTAAGTACATGGCTTGCACCAATGAAGAGTGTAAAAACACACGTAAGATTTTACGTAACGGTGAAGTCGCGCCGCCGAAAGAAGATCCGGTTCCGCTGCCAGAATTACCGTGCGAAAAATCGGATGCTTATTTCGTGTTGCGTGACGGCGCTGCCGGTGTGTTCCTGGCGGCCAATACTTTCCCGAAATCACGTGAAACGCGTGCGCCGCTGGTGGAAGAGCTTTATCGCTTCCGCGACCGTTTACCAGAAAAATTGCGTTATCTGGCTGATGCGCCACAGCAAGATCCAGAAGGTAATAAGACAATGGTTCGTTTTAGCCGGAAAACCAGGCAGCAATATGTCTCTTCGGAAAAAGACGGAAAGGCAACTGGCTGGTCAGCATTTTATGTTGATGGCAAATGGGTTGAAGGGAAAAAATAACCTTTAATTCTTTCTGGTTTTTAAAACAAAGGGTCGCAAAAGCGACCCTTTTTTATTGCATATTATTTTATCTCCACACCTATACACTAAAGCTATAAATGATATAGTGGTTATAGTTAGCACCTTTTTTATTATTAAATCGTATTAGTCACCCGTCAGGAGTGACGAAAAAACGATGTTCTGATGGCGTCTAATTGGATGGTTTAACATGAAATTACAACAACTTCGCTATATTGTTGAGGTCGTCAATCATAACCTGAACGTCTCATCAACGGCTGAAGGACTTTACACATCACAACCTGGGATCAGTAAGCAAGTCAGAATGCTGGAAGATGAGCTGGGTATTCAAATTTTTTCCCGTAGCGGTAAGCATTTGACGCAGGTTACTCCAGCCGGGCAGGAAATAATTCGTATCGCTCGTGAAGTTCTGTCGAAAGTTGATGCTATTAAATCGGTCGCCGGAGAGCATACCTGGCCTGATAAAGGCTCGCTGTATATCGCCACCACGCATACTCAGGCGCGCTATGCATTACCGAATGTCATCAAAGGTTTCATTGAGCGTTATCCTCGCGTTTCTTTGCATATGCATCAGGGATCGCCGACACAAATCGCCGATGCCGTCTCTAAAGGTAATGCCGATTTCGCTATCGCCACGGAAGCACTTCATTTGTATGAAGATTTGGTGATGCTGCCATGCTATCACTGGAATCGGGCTATTGTGGTGACACCTGACCATCCGCTGGCGGGCAAAAAAGCAATTACCATTGAAGAACTGGCGCAGTATCCGTTGGTGACGTATACCTTCGGTTTTACCGGACGCTCCGAGCTGGATACCGCCTTTAACCGCGCAGGGTTGACGCCGCGTATTGTTTTCACGGCTACCGATGCTGACGTGATTAAAACTTACGTCCGCTTAGGGCTGGGTGTTGGGGTAATTGCCAGCATGGCGGTGGACCCGGTTTCTGACCCTGACCTGGTTCGTGTTGATGCGCATGACATTTTCAGCCATAGCACAACCAAAATTGGTTTTCGTCGCAGTACGTTTTTGCGCAGTTATATGTATGATTTCATTCAGCGTTTTGCGCCGCATTTAACCCGCGATGTCGTTGATGCCGCCGTAGCACTGCGTTCCAATGAAGAAATTGAGATCATGTTTAAAGATATCAAATTGCCGGAAAAATAATTACCTGCATTATTTCCGGCACCTTTTATGTTTTCGGGGTGCCGGAATATATCCTTTGTTCTTTCTTATTTGTACACCGCTCACAATATAATTATCCCTGAAATCTTTATGGTAAATTGGACGTAAAGTAGTGTCTAATTACCTGCCTCGCAAACTCCAGCCTTCAAATATCTATTTCAGGTCAAAAGATTGAATTATTCACTGGAGACGATTCGTAAATTAGCTGGATTTTTGGCTAAAGTTTCATTAGGATTTGTCTCATCAGTTGATTAATTATACCAATCGTTTAGCGTATTACTGATAAGTGATGGCGATTATATGAGGTTAGCAATGCCTTCTGGAAATCAGGAACCCCGCAGGGACCCTGAATTGAAACGCAAAGCCTGGCTTGCGGTATTTCTTGGTTCTGCGCTCTTCTGGGTGCTTGTCGCACTGCTAATTTGGAAAGTGTGGGGGTAAAGCATGGTCGTTCAGGAGCAGCATCAGATTGCTTTGCCACTGTCTCAGCATAGTGACAATGAAACGGAAACGAAACGGGAATGTTCAGTCGTTATTCCGGATGGCTGGAAACTGACGTCGCAACAGCAAGCGTTTATAGAGATGTTTGCTGAAGATGAGCAGCAGAAACAATAATTATCATCATTCTTATTATCCGATATATTCGTGAATTAAACGGTTTTTAATACACCACAGCAATAAAAGGTTGAATAATTTCAACAGAAAGTAATAACAAGTGAGGGGTGTAGCCTATGATCACCACAAATATGAAATATTGGTCCTGGATGGGCGCATTTTCTCTGTCGATGCTCTTCTGGGTTGAACTCATCTGGATAGTTGCTCACTAATCTCTGACCTCGCTGTGGCGAGGTTTTTCTTTTCTTATCCGCAAGATTTCTCCTCTTTTATCAATTTGGGTTGTTATCAAATCGTTACGCAATGTTTGTGTTATCTTTAATATTCACCCTGAAGAGAATCAGGGCATCGCAACCCTGTTATTAAGGAGGAGCTATGTCGTCAACCCTACGAGAAGCCAGTAAGGACACGTTGCAGGCCAAAGATAAAACTTACCATTACTACAGCCTGCCACTTGCTGCTAAATCACTGGGCGATATCACCCGCCTGCCTAAGTCACTCAAAGTTCTGCTCGAAAACCTGCTCCGCTGGCAGGATGGTAACTCGGTTATCGAAGAGGATCTCCACGCGCTGGCGGGCTGGTTGAAAAATGCCCATGCTGACCGTGAAATTGCCTACCGCCCGGCAAGAGTGTTAATGCAGGACTTTACCGGCGTGCCCGCTGTCGTGGATCTTGCGGCGATGCGAGAAGCGGTAAAACGTCTCGGCGGCGATACCGCGAAAGTGAATCCACTCTCACCGGTCGATCTGGTAATTGACCATTCGGTGACCGTCGATCGTTTTGGCGATGATGAGGCATTCGAGGAAAACGTGCGTCTGGAAATGGAGCGAAACCACGAACGTTATGTATTCCTGAAATGGGGACAGCAGGCCTTCAGCCGTTTTAGCGTTGTGCCGCCAGGTACAGGGATTTGCCATCAGGTTAACCTCGAATATCTCGGCAAAGCAGTGTGGAGCGAATTGCAGGATGGTGAATGGATTGCTTATCCGGATACGCTCGTCGGCACCGACTCACACACTACGATGATCAACGGCCTTGGCGTGCTGGGGTGGGGCGTTGGTGGGATCGAAGCAGAAGCCGCAATGTTAGGCCAGCCGGTTTCCATGCTTATCCCGGATGTTGTGGGCTTTAAACTTACCGGAAAATTACGTGAAGGTATCACCGCCACAGACCTGGTTCTCACTGTTACCCAAATGCTGCGCAAACATGGCGTGGTGGGGAAATTCGTCGAATTTTATGGTGATGGGCTGGATTCGCTGCCGCTGGCAGATCGCGCCACCATTGCCAATATGTCGCCAGAATATGGCGCGACCTGCGGCTTCTTCCCAATCGATGCGGTCACCCTCGATTACATGCGTTTAAGCGGGCGCAGTGAAGATCAGGTCGAGCTGGTCGAAAAATATGCTAAAGCGCAGGGTATGTGGCGTAACCCAGGCGATGAACCGATTTTTACCAGTACGTTAGAACTGGACATGAATGACGTTGAAGCGAGTCTGGCGGGGCCAAAACGCCCACAGGATCGCGTTGCACTGCCCGATGTACCAAAAGCTTTTGCCGCCAGTAACGAACTGGAAGTGAATGCCACGCATAAAGATCGCCAACCGGTCGATTATGTTATGAACGGACATCAGTATCAGTTGCCTGATGGCGCAGTGGTTATTGCTGCCATCACGTCATGTACCAACACCTCTAATCCAAGTGTACTGATGGCCGCAGGCTTGCTGGCTAAAAAAGCCGTAACTCTGGGCCTGAAGCGGCAACCGTGGGTCAAAGCGTCGCTGGCACCGGGTTCGAAAGTGGTTTCTGATTATCTGGCAAAAGCCAAACTGACTCCGTATCTCGATGAACTTGGCTTCAACCTTGTGGGATATGGCTGTACCACCTGTATTGGTAACTCTGGTCCGTTGCCCGATCCTATCGAAACTGCAATCAAAAAAGGCGATTTAACCGTTGGTGCGGTGCTGTCCGGCAACCGTAACTTTGAAGGCCGTATTCATCCGCTGGTTAAAACCAACTGGCTGGCTTCGCCGCCGTTGGTGGTTGCCTATGCGCTGGCGGGAAATATGAATATCAACCTGGCTTCAGAGCCTATCGGCCATGATCGTAAAGGCGATCCGGTATATCTGAAAGATATCTGGCCATCGGCACAAGAAATTGCCCGCGCAGTAGAACAGGTCTCTACAGAGATGTTCCGTAAAGAGTACGCAGAAGTTTTCGAAGGGACAGCTGAGTGGAAAGAAATTAACGTTGCGCGATCCGATACCTACGGTTGGCAGGATGATTCGACCTATATTCGCTTATCGCCGTTCTTTGATGAAATGCAGGCAACACCAGCACCTGTGGAAGATATTCACGGTGCGCGGATCCTCGCAATGCTGGGGGATTCAGTCACCACTGACCATATCTCTCCGGCGGGCAGTATTAAGCCCGACAGTCCGGCGGGTCGATATCTACAAGGTCGAGGTGTTGAGCGGAAAGACTTTAACTCCTACGGTTCGCGGCGCGGTAACCATGAGGTGATGATGCGCGGCACATTCGCCAATATTCGCATTCGTAACGAAATGGTGCCCGGTGTTGAAGGTGGAATGACGCGGCATTTACCTGCCAGCGATGTCGTTTCTATTTATGATGCAGCGATGCGCTATAAGCAGGAGAAAACGCCCCTGGCGGTGATTGCCGGTAAAGAATATGGTTCTGGCTCCAGCCGTGACTGGGCGGCAAAAGGTCCGCGTCTGCTTGGTATTCGTGCCGTGATTGCCGAATCGTTTGAACGAATTCACCGCTCGAATTTAATTGGCATGGGCATTCTGCCGCTGGAATTTCCGCAAGGCGTGACGCGTAAAACATTAGGGCTGACCGGGGAAGAGAAGATTGATATTGTCGATCTGCAAAATCTACAACCGGGCGCGACGGTTCCGGTGACGCTGACGCGTGCTGATGGTAGCCAGGAAGTTGTGCCGTGCCGTTGTCGCATCGACACCGCGACGGAATTAACCTATTACCAGAACGACGGTATTTTGCATTACGTTATTCGTAATATGTTGAAGTAACGAGTATTTGCTTGCCGGAAGTAAGATAACCGGCAAGCAAATTAACTTTACAACGTAAGTGGGTTATTTGTTCAGCAAATGCCCCATTTTCTCGGCTTTGGTATCGAGATAATGTTCGTTATTGGGGTTACGACCAACAATCAACGGCACGCGTTCAACAATATTAATCCCGGCTTCGGTCAGAATTTCGACTTTTTTCGGGTTATTGGTTAACAAACGGACTTCATTGACACCAAGGAGTTTGAACATATCAGCGCAAAGAGTGAAGTCGCGCTCATCTGCAGCGAAGCCTAACTGGTGGTTAGCCTCTACGGTGTCGTAACCTTGATCCTGCAATGCGTAAGCGCGAATTTTATTCAGCAGACCAATGTTACGACCTTCCTGGCGGTGATACAGCAAAATACCACGGCCTTCTTCGGCGATTTGCGTCAGCGCCGCTTCCAGCTGGAAGCCACAATCGCAGCGCAAGCTGAACAGGGCGTCACCGGTCAGACATTCGGAATGGACGCGCGCAAGTACCGGGGTATGCCCGGAAATATCGCCATAGACTAGCGCGACATGATCGTGTCCGGTTGCCAGTTCTTCAAATCCCACCATCAGGAAATCGCCCCATGGGGTTGGCAGTTTGGCTTCTGCCACACGTTTAAGCTGCATGAAATTCTCCAGATAATGCTGGTTCTGTATTGGCTTATTTTGCCATAACGCGAAGGCGTTCACCTAATCACGACGCGTCGATCGTTCACTGAATGGCACAAATCTGTCAATTTTTCCAGGTCAGGGCATTTTCAGTTATGATTGTGAGAATTATAAGAAAGGAGAGACCATGCGTTCGATTGCCAGACGTACCGCAGTTGGAGCTGCACTATTACTTATCATGCCTGTAGCGGTATGGATTTCTGGCTGGCGTTGGCAACCAGGAGAGCAGAATGGGGTGTTAAAGGCGGCTTTTTGGGTCACTGAAACTGTCACTCAGCCCTGGGGCGTTATTACGCATCTGATTTTATTCGGCTGGTTCCTTTGGTGCCTGCGTTTTCGGATCAAAGCGGCAATTATGTTGTTTGCCATACTGGCTACGGCGATCCTGGTCGGACAAGCGGTAAAATCCTGGATTAAAGACAAAGTTCAGGAACCGCGCCCGTTTGTTATCTGGCTGGAAAAAACACATCATATTCCGGTTGATGAGTTCTACACTTTAAAGCGTGCAGAGCGCGGAAATTTAGTGAAAGAACAGTTGGCTGAAGAGAAAAATATCCCGCAATATTTGCGAACTCATTGGCAGAAAGAGACCGGTTTTGCCTTTCCTTCTGGTCACACAATGTTTGCTGCCAGTTGGGCTCTGCTGGCCGTTGGGCTGTTATGGCCGCGTCGGCGAACCGTAACCATTGCACTCTTGCTGGTTTGGGCAACGGGAGTCATGGGAAGCCGCCTGTTGCTTGGGATGCATTGGCCGCGCGATCTGGTGGTGGCTACGTTGATTTCGTGGACGCTGGTCGCGGTAGCAACCTGGCTTGCACAACGTATTTGTGGGCCATTAACACCACCACCGGAAGAAAATCGTGAGATAGCGCAACGAGAACAAGAAAGTTAATACTGGTTGAATTTCTGAATTTAACCCTCAAATCATCAACAATGATTGTGGCTACCATTTCGCAGACGTCGTGAAAATGGTAATTTAAAGGGCTATTGCGGTAAGTTGACCATAATTTATTCGCTCTAACCACATAACGGGAAGTAATGTGAAATATTTACTCATTTTCTTACTGGTGTTAGCGATTTTTGTGATTTCCGTCACATTAGGTGCGCAGAATGATCAACAGGTAACATTTAATTATCTGTTAGCGCAAGGGGAGTATCGTATCTCTACTTTGCTGGCGGTATTGTTTGCTGCGGGTTTTGCTATCGGTTGGTTGATTTGTGGCCTGTTCTGGCTGCGAGTTCGTGTTTCTCTGGCGCGCGCTGAACGTAAAATAAAGCGACTGGAAAACCAGCTTTCACCTGCGACTGGCGTGACGGTAGCGCCTGATTCGTCAGTGGCGAAGGAATAACTTTCTATGCTGGAGTTGTTGTTTCTGCTCTTGCCTGTAGCCGCTGCCTATGGCTGGTATATGGGCCGCAGAAGTGCGCAACAAAACAAGCAAGATGAAGCCAACCGCCTGTCACGCGATTACGTTGCAGGGGTTAACTTCCTGCTTAGTAATCAACAGGATAAAGCGGTTGATCTGTTCCTCGATATGCTCAAAGAGGACACTGGCACCGTTGAAGCCCATCTTACGCTCGGAAATCTGTTCCGTTCGCGTGGCGAAGTCGATCGCGCGATTCGTATTCATCAAACCTTAATGGAAAGTGCCTCGTTGACTTATGAGCAACGCTTGCTGGCAATTCAACAACTGGGGCGTGATTACATGGCGGCGGGTTTATACGATCGCGCGGAAGATATGTTTAATCAACTGACCGATGAAACTGACTTCCGTGTTGGCGCATTGCAACAGCTGTTACAAATCTATCAGTCTACCAGTGAATGGCAGAAAGCAATTGATGTTGCAGAACGCCTGGTGAAGCTGGGCAAAGATAAGCAACGCGTCGAGATTGCCCATTTCTACTGTGAACTGGCGCTCCAGCATATGGCCAGCGACGATCTTGATCGCGCTATGACCTTGTTGAGAAAAGGG
This sequence comes from Escherichia sp. Marseille-Q3837, assembly GCF_916618735.1. NCBI lineage: Bacteria > Pseudomonadati > Pseudomonadota > Gammaproteobacteria > Enterobacterales > Enterobacteriaceae > Escherichia > Escherichia sp. Marseille-Q3837. The sequence goes on from NZ_CAKAKC010000001.1 coordinate 3,018,034, forward strand.
GCGGCGGCAGATAAAAACAGCGCCCGCGTATCCATCATGATGGGACGTGTGTTTATGGCGAAAGGAGAATACGCCAAAGCGGTCGAAAGCCTGCAACGCGTCATTTCCCAGGACAGAGAACTGGTCAGCGAAACGCTGGAAATGCTGCAAACCTGCTATCAGCAACTGGGTAAAACTTCCGAATGGGCAGAGTTCCTGCAGCGCGCGGTGGAAGAGAACACCGGTGCCGATGCTGAGTTGATGCTTGCAGACATCATCGAAGCGCGCGAGGGCAGTGATGCCGCTCAGGTCTATATTACGCGCCAACTACAACGTCACCCGACCATGCGCGTGTTCCACAAGTTAATGGATTACCACCTGAATGAAGCAGAAGAAGGGCGCGCTAAAGAGAGCCTGATGGTGCTGCGTGACATGGTTGGTGAGAAGGTGCGTAGTAAGCCGCGTTATCGTTGCCAGAAGTGTGGTTTTACCGCATATACGCTCTACTGGCATTGTCCATCATGTCGGGCCTGGTCAACCATTAAACCCATTCGCGGCCTTGATGGACTGTAACTTCTAAAAAAAATCCAACTTTAGTTACAACATCCTTATTGTTACTCTCACATTTTGCTTCGGCAACTCCAGCGTAGAAAAGCCTGACAGGGGAGAAATCGCAACTGTTAATTTTTTATTTCCACGGGTAGAATGCTCGCCGTTTACCTGTTTCGCGCCACTTCCGGTGCCCATCATCAAGAAGGTCTGGTCATGACGTTAACTGCTTCATCTTCTTCCCGCGCTGTTACGAATTCTCCTGTCGTTGTTGCCCTTGATTACCATAATCGTGACGCCGCGCTGGCATTTGTCGACAAGATCGACCCACGTGATTGTCGTCTGAAAGTCGGCAAAGAGATGTTTACGCTGTTTGGGCCGCAGTTTGTGCATGAATTGCAACATCGCGGTTTTGATATTTTCCTCGATCTGAAATTTCACGACATTCCCAACACCGTAGCGCACGCTGTGGCAGCAGCGGCTGACTTAGGCGTGTGGATGGTGAACGTTCATGCCTCAGGTGGGGCACGTATGATGACCGCAGCACGTGAGGCGCTGGTTCCGTTTGGTAAAGATGCACCGCTATTAATTGCTGTGACTGTATTGACCAGCATGGAAGCCAGCGACCTGGCCGATCTTGGCGTGACACTGTCACCAGCGGATTATGCAGAACGTCTGGCGGCATTGACGCAAAAATGTGGCCTTGATGGTGTGGTGTGTTCTGCTCAGGAAGCTGTGCGTTTTAAACAGGTATTCGGTCAGGAGTTCAAACTGGTTACGCCGGGCATTCGTCCGCAGGGGAGTGACGCTGGTGACCAGCGCCGCATTATGACGCCAGAACAGGCGTTGGCGGCTGGAGTTGATTATATGGTGATTGGTCGCCCGGTAACGCAATCGGCAGATCCAGCGCAAACGCTGAAAGCGATCAACGCCTCATTACAACGGAGTGCATGATGAGTGATTCCAACAGCCGTCTGGTTTACTCAACGGAAACCGGACGTATTGATGAGCCAAAAGCGGCCCCTGTACGCCCTAAAGGCGACGGCGTGGTGCGCATTCAACGTCAAACCAGTGGACGTAAAGGAAAGGGCGTTTGCCTGATCACTGGAGTCGATCTCGATGATACCGAGCTGGCAAAACTGGCGGCTGAACTGAAGAAAAAATGCGGCTGCGGCGGAGCAGTAAAAGACGGAATTATCGAAATCCAGGGAGATAAGCGTGATTTATTAAAATCACTCCTTGAAGCGAAAGGAATGAAAGTAAAACTCGCGGGCGGGTAACAAAAAAAGCCACGGAAATATTCCGTGGCTTTCGTTTATTTTACTGTGTGTACTATTCAGTTATTTCGTAATGAACAGAGTCAAGCGTATTATAATTGCGAGTCGCTTATCGACATTTATTTACGATTATTTACCGACCTGGTGACCGATAATACCACCAACTGCTGCACCACCTAATGTACCCAACGTGCTGCCATCAGTCAGTACTGCACCACCTAAAGCCCCTGCGCCCGCACCGATTGCGGTGTTGCGATCTCGTTTAGACCAATTAGAACAGGCGCTTAGAGACATTGCCAGTGTAATTGCCAGAACAGCAGCGGTCATTTTTTTGCTCGTTACAAACATAATACTCTCTCCTGAATTTATGATTCACGGAAGTAAGCTCTCTATAACTATAATAGTTTAGAATACATCCGTTAAAATAATTCCGTGAAATCCTCTCGCGCGCAGGGTTATATCACGCAGGTGATAGTGACTTCCTGTTATATCGCTGATAATAAGTTTATAACTTTAGGATGTTAATAACAGGTAAATAGTCTTAATTATCAACCAGGAATCATCTTAGAGCGGATGATTTGCGTCAGGGTAAATCATCCGTAGGGAAGGAAAATGATTACATGTCAACGACGTGAACGATTAATTTACTGTGTTCTAAATGCATCGTATCGCTGGCGCGAATCTTCGAATCGGTTATAACACGCTTGATTCTCTCCACAGGACCGATGGAGTAAGAGTGTATGGCACCAAACTTAGAACTGTCAGTCAGGACTATGACTTCGCATTCTTTTTCCAACACGGCATTGACCACATCGGTACGCATCATGTCGCGACCTGTAAATCCAGTTTCAGGTTGCCAGCCATCGATACCAATAAATGCCTTACTGAAATGCACCTGTTGGATGCACTGACGTGTCAGTGGGCCAACCATACTTTCGCTTTTTTTCTGGTACACGCCGCCAAGTAAAATGACTTCACAAGGCGCGTCTTTCAGTAAATGCGCTATATAGCTGCTGACCGTAATGATGGTGACATTTTTCTTCTGCTCACCTAATGTGCGAGCCAGAAGGGCATTACTGCTACCATTCTCGATAAAGATGGTTTCACCCGGTTGAACCAGTGAGGCGGCAAACTCGGCGAGTTCACGCTTCAGCGTATAATTACTCATCATACGGGTTTCGACGTCATCACTATCAAGCGAAACAGCAAAGCCATGTGCACGGCGTAGATAGCTAAGTTTTTCGAGGGTGTTGAGATCCTGGCGAATGGTAACTTCGGAAACTCCAGTGGCTTTTGCCAGATCGGTTACACTAACCTGACCCTGCTCAATGACCATCTGTAGAATAGTTTGTTGTCGGGAATTCATCGCTGTAATTCTTATAACGTTATAATACTAAATAAAAAATGCTGACGCGCCGGGCATCCTTAAATAGGGAAACCTGAAAGCACGATTGTTAAATCTCCCACGGTGCCTTCGGGATGTCTGGCGTAGATGCAGCAACCTGGCGCAACAGTTCTGCTTTAAGTATCTCGAGATTATGGATCGCAGAGTGGTAATCGCCCGCCACAAGGATATCTAACACAATATCAATACGTTCGGCAACGCGTTGGGCATCAAATTCAGACATCAGGGTATCCTCAAGGCAAAAAAGTGAAAATGAATAATGCAAAAATTGCCGCTAAAAGAGAAGTGTTTAACGGCAAAGGCTAATTATCATTCATTAATACGATATGTAATGGAATTATATACTGTTACATTTATATATTCGTCTCTTTATGCGCGCTTCAGATAACGTTTATACCAGCGTTCAAAAGCCACGGCAGGCATCGGTTTAGCAAACAAAAATCCTTGTCTCTCATTGATGCCATTTTTGGTCAAAAAGGCATCTTCTTTTGCACTCTCTACACCTTCGGCAATCACCTGAAGATTGAGCGCCTGAGCCACGGCGACGATCGCACGTACCAGCGACTGCGAGACTGGCTGTTTGTGAATATCACGGACAAAAACCTGGTCGAGTTTTATAGCATCGATGGGGAATCGTGCCAGTTGGGAAAGAGAAGAGTAACCCGTGCCGAAATCATCCAGATGAACCTGTGCGCCTAATTGACTGAATTGCTGAATAACGGAAAGCGCCAACTGATCGTTTTCAATCAGACAGCTTTCAGTCAGCTCGACATCAATAGGGCAATACTCAAATTTAAGTTCCTGGAGTACCTGTTTCAGGTCAGTGAAAATGGTTTGATCGGCAAGTTGGCGTGCTGAGACATTCACCGCAACCCGAAGATTAATGCCTTTATCTCGCCATTTTGCTACCTGGCGCACGACGTCGAGAATAACCCAACGGCCTAGAGGCACAATCAGACCGGACTCTTCGGCATAGGAAATAAAGTCCAGAGGGGGAATTAAGCCACGTTCGGGAGACTGCCAGCGTACCAGGGCTTCCAGACTGCGTACTTCACCCCGCCAGGTGATTTTCGGCTGGTAGTGAATAACTAACTGATCGTTTTCCAGAGCTTTACGCAGGTTGGTATCCAACCACAGATATTCGAATACCCGTTGATTCATTTCCGGCGAAAAGACGCAAAATTGTCCTCGTCCGCCTTCTTTGGCACTGTACATTGCCGTATCGGCATGGCGAATAATCGCTGCGCTGTCTGATCCATGTTGCGGTGAAAGTGAAATACCAATTGAACAGCCGGTATAAACTTCGATTAAACCGATGCGAAAGGGTTGGCGCAGGCGGGTCAAAATCCGCGATGCCATTGCTTCCAGGGCACTTTGCGAGGTGTTTGGTGCGAGTACCAGAAATTCATCGCCGCCAAGACGTGCTAACACCTGATCCTGCTCAAGACAGCTTAAAATAGCCAGTGAAACCTCGCGTAACAGCTGGTCGCCAAACAAATGCCCGTAGGCATCGTTCACTTTTTTAAAATTGTCTAAATCGAGATAAACCACTCCGACTTTACCCTCGTCGGCCTCATTAATGGCGTAGTCGATTAATTCCTGCATTGCGTTACGATTCGGTAGCCCGGTGATGCTGTCAGTGTTAGCCAGGATTCGCAAGCGTTCCTGGGCGTGACGTTCTTCGGTGATATCGGTGCCGGAACAGATTAAATAGATCTCATTTTTGCCGCTACCGCTGTGGACAAATTTGTTGCGAAACAGAAACAGCCGCTGACCTTTGCGCGTCTGTACCCAACGCTCGACTTCATAGGCGTTGCCACTACGAAAAAAACTGCTGTTGTTACGCCGGGAGATCGCGGCTTCACGGCGACTCATAAACAATTTAAACACACTTTGCCCAATGACATCGTGTTCTTTCAGCCCTGTGTATTCTTCGCATAACCGATTAAAACGCTGGATATTCCCTCGGCTATCCAGAATCACTATTGCGGAATGTGCTTCAGAAACCACCTGTTCAGCAAAGGAAAGTCCGTGTGATAAATCACGAGCAACCGCTGGTGTGTCATGCCATGCCGACGCGTTGCCACCCCATTCGCGCTTATTGATTTTTCGTCCCACCAGATGGACAGAAAGGTCGCTCTCATCGACTGTCAGGCTCATCATCAGGCTGGAGGTGATGACCGTCATTTCCCGGATACGAGCAGCCTGTTCGGCAGATAACTGCAGAGTACGTTCAGGTTCTGTTGTTTCAGTGGTGGAAAAGCGCAAAACATCACTGTTTTCCGACAACCGCCAGTATGGGTTGTGCGAGCCGAGAAAGTTGTACAACGTTGTGGACTCCCTAACGGTTTTCATGATGCATACCCTACGGTTAACGGCGAAGCTCACCATTAAATGAAAGGTTCAACATGACTTACATGAAATTAATGTCGGCTAAACGTATTGTTTTATTTATATATTTATTTGTAATCCAGTTTTGGGAAAACGCCAGTTTTCAAACGGAAGTCATTAAAAAAAATCTGCTGAGATAAAACGAAGGCGAAGGGAGGGGGAAAAGCAAACGGCCCATCGGTAATGAACGGGCCGTGAAAGGGGATTACGCGACCGGGCGCGCAATAATACTACGGGTTTCCATGCGTACTTCTGCGATGGTGACGTCGATAACGTCGGTTACCTTGTAAACCGTTTCACCTTTAATTTGTACGGTGCCGTTTTCCTGACTGCAAACCAGTTCATCGCGCACGGCGTGTAAGAATGGTGCAGGGATAAAGGCGATTGCGCCGTTATCGACCAGCCGCACACGCATACCGCCACGGCTGATATCGACGATTTCCGCCGCAAAACGGGTATCGGTTCCGGCTTTATCTTTCAGGAAACGTGCGTATAACCAGTCGCCGACATCACGTTCTGCCATTCGGTTGAGGCGGCGACGCTCTGCCATTTGGACGGTGATCTCATCCTGTGGACGCGTCGCTGTTTCGCCTTTGATGATCGCTTTCAGCAGACGATGGTTGATCATGTCGCCATACTTACGAATCGGTGAAGTCCAGGTGGCATACGCTTCCAGACCGAGACCAAAGTGAGGGCCAGGTTCGGTGCTGATTTCTGCAAAAGACTGAAAACGGCGAATGCGGCTGTCAAGGAAACCTGTCGGTTGCGCATCCAGCTCACGGCGCAGTTTGCAGAAGCCGTCCAGTGTGAGCACTTCTTCGGCGTCAACATGTAGGCCGTGCGTTTTCAGTAATGCTGCCAGCGCGTCGGCATTTGCCGGATCAAAGCCCATATGCACGTTATAGATACCGAAACCGAGCTTATCGCGCAGCACGCGAGCCGCACATATGTTGGCGGCGATCATCGCTTCTTCGACGATACGGTTGGCAATACGACGCGGTTCAGCGACGATATCCAACACTTCACCTTTTTCACCCAGAATAAAACGGTAATCCGGGCGATCTTTAAACACCAACGCATGGTTATTACGCCATTCGCCGCGACGCTGGCAAATTTGCGCTAACAGGCGGATTTGTTCCGCAATCGCATCACTTTCTGGTTGCCAGTCACCGGTGTTTTCCAGCCAATCGGAAACCTGGTCATAAACCAGTTTCGCTTTGGATTCGATGGTGGCAGCAAAAAATTCGATGTCGTCTTCAATGGTGCCGTCAGCGGATAGCGTCATCCGACATGCCAGCGCCGGACGCACTTCATTGGCACGCAGGGAGCAGAGATCGTCGGAAAGTTCCCGTGGCAGCATTGGGATATTGAAGCCTGGCAGATAGTTGGTGAACGCACGAATTTTCGCGGCTTTGTCCTGCTTGCTGCCTTCTGCGATCCACGCGGTTGGGTCGGCAATCGCCACAATCAACTGTAGTTTGTCATCCGGCAGCGCCCTGGCGAAGAGGGCATCATCCATATCTTCCGTGCTGGCGCTGTCAATGGTGACAAAGTCCAGTGCAGTCAGATCTTCACGTACCAGACCTTCATCGAGCATTTCGGTAGCGACACCGTCTGGCGCTTCTTTTTCCAGATTATGGCGTGCCAGGGTTACCCACCACGGCACGAAATGGTCGTCACCAAAAGTGATGTATTGTGTCAGTTCCGCATAGAATGAGCGATCGCCTTTCAACGGATGGCGGCGCATTTCGGCAACCGCCCAGTCGCCTTCTTTAAACTCATGGGTCAGGCCACGAGCCGCGCGACAAGGAATGGCGTCTTTTAAGAGTGGATGATCAGGAACGATGGCCAGACGGTCATTTTTGCCCTGAACTTTCCCCACAAAACGAGTCAGAAACGGTTCAACCAGTTCTTCTGGCTCTGCGGATTCACGTTCTTTTTCACTGTGGATCACCGCGATAATTCGGTCGCCATGCATGACTTTTTTCATCTGCGGCGGCGGAATGAAATAACTTTTCTGTGCGTCGACTTCCAGGAAGCCAAAGCCTTTTTCAGTGGCTTTTACCACCCCTTCAGCGCGGGGCGTCTGGGAATGCAGTTGCTGTTTAAGCTGCGCTAGCAGCGGGTTGTCCTGAAACATAATTGTCTATTTTGGTGGCCATTAGAGCGGCTGACAGTTTTACGCGATTCTGCCTGACGCAGCAAGGTTAATGTGTTTCACCCAACGCGATTTTTAAGCGATTTATCCAACCACAAAACCCGCTCCATACCAGCAGATTGATAACCTGAGCTGATGATATTTCATGTTCGAGTAATGGGCTAAACTGGGCGGCGCTAAAGCGATCGGGTGCTCGTGTCAGCCATTGTATCGCCTGAACGGTAGCGCGCTCAACAGAATGACGGTCAGCCCATTGGTTTATTTCGTTTTCGCCCTGAAACAGAATGCATATTGCTTCTTTATATTCAACATTTGAATGAATTAAAGAGGTGAAACAGGCAACGCTCCCGTTAATTCGTGCACTGAGTAAGGCAGCAAGTTGATGGCTGGATTTTGTTGTTACCAAGGAACTGGATAGCAACGTCACAAAGAGTGAAAGTGAGGCAGGGTGCAGATTCAATATTGCTATCAGTTGGCGGAGTTCGGATGGTAGCTGTCGGAGAGCATTCATCTCTTGCTCTTGCGGATATTTATCCACTTCGTAGCAGGCACGCCAGCCAGTTGATGCTTCAGCAAAAAGTGAACCGTCTGCGTAGCTTTGCACTTCCAGACCGGGTAGCCAGCGTATCGGATGCTCAAGATAAGCCTGAAATGTGGCGATCGCTCGCGCCTGAAAACCAACAAAGCCGATGATTTGATTGATAATTACACAGTCCCAGGCGGTAAGCCCGACATCGTTAAGATGCTGGCGGGACTGACCGTCGATAATAGATGGAGAACCAGCCAGTTGACGGGCATATTGCGTGATTTGCGCCAGCCGATGATTGCTTTCCCTGGAGGAGTCTGGCCCGGGAAGCGGTGTCAGACGCGCGGAATAGTAGTTGCATAACCGCTGGACGCCGCAGACCTGGGCAACCGTCAGGGCGGTCGTCAGGCGTTCATAGGCGGTGAATGTTTGTAAGCGTGTCACTGCAAGCTGGTCGGGGAATAACTCTACAGCAAGAGCACGCGCCGGGATCAGCCACGAATGAAAAGGATCAAGTGTTTCTTCATCAAGGATCACGTCGAGCAGAAAAGGATCGGTTACCTTTGCGGCTCCCGGAACCAGTGGCAAAACGTCATACTCCGAAGTACTGGATTGCGTTTCATGATACCAGTGGCTTTTGCTGGTAATGTGGCGTTGTTCCATGGGTACTCCTTGGTCGTAAAGGAAATCGTTATCCTGACGCAAGGCTGGGAGGGGAGAAAGACGGATCGGCGATAACAAATATCAGAAAGGTATAACAGAGAAATCGGGCGGCAGAACGCCGCCCATCTTTACCAACAGAACGATTATTTCAGTTCCAGTTCGTTCATGGCAGCGATGCTGAAACCGCCATCAACGTGAACGACTTCACCGGAGATACCAGCGGAGAGGTCGGAGCACAGGAACGCTGCAGAGTTACCTACATCTTCAATGGTAACGGTACGACGAATCGGTGTAACCGCTTCGCAGTGAGCCAGCATTTTACGGAAGTCTTTGATGCCGGAAGCCGCCAGAGTACGGATCGGACCCGCAGAGATGGCGTTAACACGCACACCTTCCGGACCCATCGCGTTAGCCATATAGCGTACGTTCGCTTCCAGAGACGCTTTTGCCAGACCCATAACGTTGTAGTTCGGGATAGCGCGTTCGGCGCCCAAGTAGGAGAGGGTCAGCAGGGCAGAACCCGGATTCAGCATGGAACGGCAAGCTTTTGCCATTGCAACGAAGCTGTAAGAGCTGATGTCGTGGGCAATTTTGAAGCCTTCACGGGTAACGGCGTTAACATAGTCACCATCCAGCTGATCGCCAGGTGCAAAACCAATAGAGTGTACGAAGCCGTCAAATTTCGGCCAGATTTTACCCAGTTCAGCGAACATGGTGTCGATGCTGGCATCTTCGGCAACATCGCACTGCAGAACGATGTCAGAACCTAATTGAGCGGCAAATTCTTCTACGCGGCCTTTCAGTTTGTCGTTCTGGTAGGTGAATGCCAGTTCAGCTCCTTCGCGGTGCATCGCCTGAGCGATACCGTAGGCGATGGACAGTTTGCTGGCAACACCGGTTACCAGAATGCGCTTACCGGAAAGAAAACCCATAGCTTTAATCCTTATTGTTGATGCTTGTTGTGCCTGAAAATCAGGCGATTCGTCGTTTAAATAAACAGTACGAACAGATAAACGGTTATTATAATCAACCTGGCTGTGGGTGGCTATAGTTGCCAGGTCCGACCGGAGCAGGGCGCGGGCAGGGTGGGGGCTTTTCCCCTCACCCTAACCCTCTCCCCAGAGGGGCGAGGGGATCGTATTGTGCAAATATTGTCACCCCAGCAACAAACAGGCACATACAGCCCCCTAGTCCTTTCAGGGAGAGGGCTGGGGTGAGGGTGACCGGCGATTCAGTCCTTGCCGAATATTCTTCACCATCCGACTCCATGTTTTCACCACAGCAACTACCCGATTCAGTCGGCTCCCTTGCCCTTTCAGGGAGAGGGCTGGGGTGAGGGTGACAGGCGACTCAGTTCCTGCAGAATAATCTCCAGCACCGCCTCCTCATTACAATCAATCTCGTTATTCCAGAAACGCAGCACGGTCCAGCCCTGCGACTCAAGCCAGCGTGTGCGCCTGGTATCATAGGCAACTGTCGAATCATGCTGCCCACCATCCAGCTCAACTACTACACGCGCCGAGCAGCAGGCAAAATCGAGAATGTAGCTCCCCACCGGATGTTGACGGCGAAATTTGAAATCACCAAAACGTCGGCTGCGAAGATATCGCCAGAGCTTTCGTTCCTGCGGGGTGAGATTGCGTCTTAAATAACGCGCATTTGATTTTATTTTATCCATCCACTCATTCTGACAAGATTTAATCCCTTGTCAGAATGAGGTGAATTATCTGGAAGGCGGGTTCAGAAAATCAACGATCTTTGCGCCACGCATCCGCCGTCAACGCTTCGCCAAAGTGCCCGGAAATGAGCCGTTTGGTGAGTTCATGTAGCGGCGATGCCAGCACGTCAGCCGTACTACCGCGCTCGACCACTTCACCCTGATGCATGACCAGAACCTGGTCGCTGATATGCTTCATCATCCCGATATGTTGGGTAACATAAATATAAGAAATGCCCTGTTTCTCTTGTAGCTCCAGCATCAGATTAATCAACTGCGAACGCATCGACATATCCAGCGAGGCGAGAGCTTCATCCGCGATAATAACTTTTGGGCGCAATATCAGCGCGCGCGCCAGACCCAGACGTTGTTTTTGCCCTGGTGCCAGCATATGCGGATAGTAACTGACGTGATCCGGTAGCAGCCCGACCATACGCATTGTTTCAATAATCTGTTTGCGGCGCTGTTCAGGTTCCAGATCGGTGTTCAAACGCAGAGGAAAATCAAGGATCTGCGAGATACGCTGACGCGGATTCAACGAGGTCGATGGATCCTGAAAAATCATGCGAATCCGCTGGCTGCGGAAGGAGTAATCGCCAAAATGCAGCGGATGATCGTCAATCAATAACTCGCCGCTGGTTGGCTCAATCATTCCTGCCAGCATTTTCGCCAGCGTCGATTTACCGGAGCCGTTTTCACCAATAATCGCCAGCGTCTGGCGTTCACGTAGCGTAAAGCTCAAGGGTTTTACGGCTTCTACGGTCTGACGACGAAACCAGCCAGTTCGGTAGCGGAACGTTTTGCTTAAATTACGCACTTCGAGCAGCGTTTCGATCATCTCACTCTTTCTCCATATTCAGCGGGAAATGACAGGCATAGAGATGATTTTTCGCGCCCGTCAGGCGCGGCGTCACTATACATTCTCGTTGTGCATATGGGCAACGTGGCCCCAGACGACAACCAATGGGTAATTGTTCCAGAAGCGGGATTGCACCAGGCAGCGTATTGAGGCGACTTTTATGCGGCATCGCGCTGCCGAAATCCGGTATCGCGCGGATCAGCGCCTGGGTGTAAGGATGATGCGGCATTGTCACCAGCTCCTTACTTGGCGCGGTTTCCACTGTCTGACCACAATAAAGCACGTTGATTTTATCCGCCCATTGGCTAAGCATTTGTAAGTCATGGCTGATAAGCAAAATAGTAGTATTGCTGTTTTGATTCAAACGCGTCAGCAGGCGAAAGATTTGCGCCTGTGTTGTTGGCTCCATTGAGTTTGTAGGTTCGTCAGCTATTAGCAGACGTGGTTGATTCGCCAGCGCGATGGCAATCATCACTTTCTGGCACTCACCTTCGGTCAACTCATACGGAAAGCTGCGCATCGCATCTTTGTGATCTTTAATCCCCACGCGGTGCAGCAGCTCAATGGCACGGCGTTTGCGCCAGCCAAAACGCTGCCACCAACGGCCTTTATAGGTCCAGGCCGGGATGTTTTGCATTAACTGACGCCCCACACGTTCAGAAGGGTCGAGACACGATTGTGGTTCCTGAAAAATCATCGACACGTTGTGCCCAACCAGCTTGCGCCGTTCGCGCGCGGAAAGACGCAGCAGATCGATGTCATCAAAACGCATACGGTCAGCGGTAACACGCCAGTTATCTTTATTGACGCCACAAATCGCTTTCGCAATCAAACTCTTGCCGGAGCCGGATTCACCAACAAGACCCCGGATTTCGCCTTCGGTTAAGGTCATACTCACGCGGTCAACGGCTTTAACCCACTCATCACCGGTTTTAAATTCAATGGTCAGGTTACGAATATCCAGTAACGGCATTATTCCACCCCCGCAATAATTGCACGACGCACACCATCACCAAGGAGGTTAACCAACAACACGCTGATCATAATTGCCGCCCCAGGAAGCATGACGGTCCACGGGGCGACATAAATCAGTTCCAGTGCATCGCCGAGCATCGCTCCCCATTCAGGAGAGGGGAGTTGCGCGCCGAGATCAAGAAAGCCCAGCGCGGCAATATCAAGAATTGCCATTGACAGTGCGCGGGTGATCTCAGTGACCAGTCCAGCGGTGATGTTTGGCAGTACGGCAAACCAGAGAATATTCAGCGTCGTTGCCCCATCCAGGCGAGCAGCGATAACGTACTCTTTTTCCAGTTCATCATGCACCATGCTGTAGACCGAACGCACCATACGCGGCAGCAGCGCCAGCCAGACGGCAAACATCGCGTGCGACAAACTCGGCCCGGCAAATGCCACAACGATAATTGCCAGCAGCAGGGACGGGATCGCCAGTAAGGTATCCAGAATATGATTAAGCACCGCTGACCGTAGACCATGCGTCGCACCGGCGAAGGTGCCGAGCACCAGACCACAGATGGTAGCAGCAAGTGTCACCACAAATGCGCCGCCAACGGTAGGCGCAGCGCCGCTCAATAAACGGCTTAAAACGTCGCGTCCGAGGTCGTCAGTCCCCAGGAAGAAAGAGACTTCGCCATAGCGAGACCATGACGGTGGCAACAATTGATAACCGAGAAATTGCTGGTCAATGCCGTAAGGCGCAAACCAGCCGCCAAAAATACACAGCACAGCCAGCCCCGCGCAGCCGTACAGGCCGACCATTGCAGCGGCATCACCATAGAATTTGCGCCATGCGGTACGCAGCGTGCCCGGTGGGCGCTTCTCGCTGTATACGCTATCGTAAGGCATACCATTCCTTATGTTTCAGAGGGTTAGCCATAGCACCCAAAATATCAGAAATCACGTTAATAATAATGACCAGCGAGCCACACACCATCACACCGGCGGAAATCGCTGCGTAATCTTGTTGGCGAATGGCGTTAATTAACCAGCGCCCCAAACCAGGCCAGCTAAAGACCATTTCGGTGATCATCGCCAGCGTCAGCATGGTGGAAAATTGCAAGCCCAAACGAGGGATGACGGGGGGTAGCGCGTTATGCAGCACATGGCGACGCAAAATAGTAAAGCGTGACAAACCACGGGTCGCCGCCGCTTTCACATAGTTCTGGTCATACACTTCGATAGTGCTGATACGCATCAATCGGATCACTTCAGTTGTTGGCGCAACCGACAGGGTGATAACCGGCAACACCATATGGCGTATTGCGCTCATGATCATTTCATCCCGCCACGGAGAGTCTGAAAGCCAGGCATCAATCAACGCAAAACCGGTAACAGGTTTCACTTCATACAGCAAATCGAAACGCCCTGAAACGGGCAGCCAGCCCAGCGTCAGCGAACAAAACAGCGTCAGCAGAAGCGCCAGCCAGAAAACCGGGATTGAAAAGCCCAGCAACGCGATGGCATTGATCAAGTTATCTTGCCACTTATGGCGCGTAATCCCGGCAATCATGCCCACCGGGATGCCGACAATTAGCGCAAAGCCGAAAGCGAGGATGCATAGCTCAATCGTTGCCGGAAAAACCTCTTTTAACTGTTCGGCTATCGGTTGTCCGTTAATGCTGGAAACGCCAAAATCCCAGTGGATCAGGCCGTTAAACCAGAATACCCAGGCATTCCCCAGTGAAGCGCCTTGTAACGGCGCATGTGGCGTGAAATAGCTCAAACTGAAGCCAACAAAAGTCAGCAGGAACAGGGTCACGATCAATAATAAAACGCGGCGTAAGGTGAAGATAATCATGGTTTTTTCACCTCTTGCTTTTCGCGGTATACGCCAGCGAAGGAGGCGTTACCAAATGGGCTAAGAACCAGCCCTTTGATATCGTACCGATAGGCCTGCAAGCGTAATGATGAGGCCAGCGGCAGAATGGGTAACTCCTGCGCCAGAATACTTTGCGCTTCGTCATAGGCTTCAATACGCGCCGCCAGTTGCTGCGAAGAGAGCGCCTTACGCAACACGTTGTCGAATTTCGGGTCGCACCAGTGGGCGAGGTTGGTCTGCGAATGAATTGCCGCGCAGCTCAGTAACGGACGGAAGAAACTGTCCGGGTCGTTACTGTCCGTCGCCCAACCGGATAACGTCAGATCATGGCTCATATCCATCAACCGCGCCTCCTGAAAACGACCTTCTACCGGCACAATCACCACTTTCACGCCGACCTGTGCCATATCCGCCTGAATCAGTTCGGCAGTTTTCAGCGGACTGGGGTTCCACGCCTGCGAACGTGTTGGCACCCACAGTTTCAGCGTTAAGTTTTCCAGCCCCAATGCCTTTAACTGTTCGCGTGATTTCGCCGGATTGTATTCGGTAATTTTAGCCTCGTTGTCATAAGCCCACGAGGCGCGCGGTAAAATAGAGGCCGCCGTTTCAGCCGTACCGTAATAGATAGATTGCATCAGGCGCTGGTTATTAATCGCCAGTGCCAGCGCATGACGGACAGCCGGATTATTTAGCGGCGGTTTGGCGGTGTTAAAAGCCAGATAGGCGACGTTCATCCCTGGACGCAGCGTTAAACGCAAACGCGGGTCGTCGCGCAAAATGGATAGCTGGCTGGCAGCAGGCCAGGCCAGAACATCACATTCACCGGTCAATAGTTTCGACAGACGTCCGGTGCCACCAGAGCCTAAATCCACCACCACCTGCGGCATCAACGGTTTGCCTCGCCAGAACTCATCATGACGTTGCAGGCGAATATATTGCCCCGTGCGATTTTCCGACAGTTTATACGGCCCGGTGCCTACGGGTTGGCGGTCGAGTTGTTCCTGACGATCTTCTTTCTCTAATTTCTGCGCATATTCGGCAGACATTACTGACGCATAATGGGTCGCCAGATGCCATAAAAAAGAAGCATCCGGCTGGGCCAGACGGAACTCAACGGTATGATTATCCAGCTTGCGGACGCTTTTCACGTTATCAGCAAATTGCAGGCTGTCGAAATAGGGAAAGTTGCTCCCGTTGACGTTATGCCACGGGTTGTTACGGTCAAAAATTCGCTGGAAGGTAAACACCACATCGTCGGCATTCATTTTGCGAGTAGGCGTAAACCAGTCGGTTTTTTGAAACGGGACATCGCGACGCAGGTGGAAGCGATAGGTCGCGCCGTTGTCGAGCACTTCCCAGCTTTCGGCAAGTTCCGGCATCAGACGATAAGTATAAGGATCGACATCCAGTAGTCGATCATAAAACTGGGCGGCAAGGGTATCGACAATTAACCCACTGCTCGCTTTGGATGGGTTAAAGGTGTTGACCTGCCCGCTGACGCAATAGACAAAACCGCTGTCGCGGATATCAGCGTGCGGGGTGGGTTCAGGCGCGGCGATTGCCTGACCACTCACAAGTCCAGCAATCACCAAAAGAGACGATAATACCTGGCGCATAATATTAAGGGATTTTATGTAAAGAGGCTATCTTACTAATATTTAATGACATTTGCCATTACCGTTTGTGTTCAGGGGTCGCAATGAGGGCAGTATGGTTGGTTGTTGCACATGTGGCGTCGCCATCTGTTCAACATTCGTACCCGTGATTTCTTATAACTATAACTCACAGAACTACTTAGCGAGGTGCCGTTTGACTTGCTCGTAAGAAGCCAGCCCGAACTGGCCTTAATAAAGGATTACTCATTACCCCATTGATTCAAAAACTCTGCGATCTCATCAATGCGTGCGGGATTGATCCCCGCTTCAGCAGCCATGTCATGCTGAGCTTCTTCGCTGATCTCTTCATTATTCATCAAACGGGTGAGCAGTAACTGGAAGTAGTGAGCCAGTGGCGTGCGTTCAGTTTCTGCGACAGGTTCTGCGCATTCGGTCGCGTACTCATCGGCAATATCAAAATATTTTAGTGGGATATCGTGGTTCATTATCTGCCCTGGGGTTAATGCGTTAAGCACAGGGGCGGATGATAGCACTCGTGATCCGGGTCATACATCTTTTTATGGATAATGGCGCTGCGTATTGCCAACAGGCAGGGCAATACGCAGCGCATCCAACACATTACGTCTCGCTCACTGGTGTTCTGTCATCTTCATACAACGGCACTTTGCGATAGCGGCGGATCAGATACCACAAATATGCGCCGCCTAACGAGGCCCAAACCAGACCGAGCGTCAGTGAAGTTGACTCCAGGTTAACCCACAACACGCCTACCGTCAGCGCGCCAACCAGCGGCATCAGCAAATAGTGAAAGTGATCCTTCCAGCTTTTATTCATTCCTTTACGCCGCCAGAAATGATTAAACACCGACAAATTGACGAAGGTAAATGCCACCAACGCGCCGAAGTTAATCAATGCTGTAGCGGTGACTAAATCAAAGAACAGCGCCGACAACGCGACAATCCCGACCATAATGACGTTCAGCGCCGGGGTGCGCCATTTCGGGTGCACATAGCCAAACACGCGCTCCGGAAACACATTGTCACGCCCCATCACATACAGCAGACGCGACACGCTGGCATGTGAAGCCAGGCCAGACGCTAATGTGTTCACAAACGTGGTGCAGAGGAAAATCGACTGGAACAGCTTGCCGCCGACGTACAGTGCAATCTCCGGCAGTGCGGCATCCGGGTCTTTAAAGCGGCTGATATCCGGGAAGAACAGTTGCATAAAGAACGATGCGGCAATAAAGATAACGCCGCCGTAGACCGCCGTCAGGAAGATGGCTTTTGGAATAACGCGCGCGGCGTCCGGCGTCTCTTCTGAAAGCGTGGTCACCGCATCAAAACCAAGAAACGAGAAGCACACGATCGTCGCCCCGGTAATAATCGGAATCAGATGCGCGTTCTCACTGATAAACGGCTGTAGCGACCAGACGGTGCCGACACCTTCCCCTTTATGTAGCCCCTGAACCACCAGGAAGATGAACACCACCATGATGGAGATCTGCACCAGTACAAACAGGGTATTGAAGTTAGCGACCAGGTTGACGCTCTTCAGATTCGCGGCGGTTAAAATGGCGACGAAGGTTACCACCCACACCCACGGCGGCACTTCCGGGAAGAGGGCGGAGAGATAGATTTTCGCCAACAAGACGTTGATCATCGGTAAAAAAAGATAATCCAGCAGCGATGACCAGCCGACCATAAAACCGACGTGCGGGTTAATCGACTTTTGCGCGTAGGTATAGGCCGAGCCAGCTTCCGGGAACTGGCGAACCAGTTTGCCGTAGCTGATCGCGGTAAACAGCACGCCGGCCAGCGCCAGCAGGTAGGACGCCGGAACGTGGCCGTCGCTGATACCGGAGACAATGCCAAAGGTATCGAACACGGTCATCGGCGTGAGATAGGCCAGACCCATCATCACCACCTGCCACAATTTCAGTGATTTTCGCAGGCGGGTTTTGCCCGGTTGTGCAGCAATGTCCAGCGGTGAATTAATAGCCATAATCGTTGCCTCCACTGCGTAATCGGGTTTGCGGTCGCGTCGACCTGAAATCAAACCTGTTTAGCAGGGGAAGCAAAGGGGGCGGAGTCCGGTCAGTCGCAGGGGGAGCGCATACGCAGCCTCCCTCGCCATGCGGGAATTTCATCATCGGCATCATCTCATTTCCTCGTCACAGTCTTAATCGTTAACGGAAGCCCGTTGCCGCCTGCGCTCCATAACGCGACATCCGGGAAATGTCTGGATTACCAGCAAATGTCAGGCCTGGCTCCGCTCAGGCCGATGAGGCAACCCCCGCAAGGGGGCACTATGCGTTTTTCAACATCCACTCAATTTCTGTTTCTGTGATGAGGCGCTCAAACTGCAACAGCTCATCATTTTTACAGGCGTGATACACATGACAGAAACGCTCGCCTAAATAGTGGCGCAGGTGATCGTTCTCGATAAACTCCCACAGGGCATCGCTCTGGCGAATCGGGAAGGGTAATCCTTCCTGTTCCAGCCCGTTACCTTCGACTTCTTCCTGCAACGGCAGCTCATTATCAAGACCGTGCAGAATACCGGCAAAAATCGCCGCCATCACCAGATACGGGTTGGCATCGGCACCCGCCACGCGATACTCCACACGGTGGTTATGACGATCGCCACACGGAATACGCAGGGCAACGGTACGGTTGTTATGACCCCACGATGCCTGCGTCGGCACATACATGCCCGGCTGGAAGCGGCGATATGAGTTCACGTTCGGCGCCAGCAATGCCATTGATGACGGCATCAGATCTATCATCCCGGCGAGCATCTTTTTCAGTAGCGGCGAATCTTCGCCTTCCGCGTCAGCTAGCACGTTCTCTCCACGATTATTTTGCATACTGATATGGATATGCATCCCGCTGCCCGCGTGTTCTTCATACGGCTTCGCCATAAAAGTGGCGTGCATCTTATGCTTTTCCGCCATCAAGCGCACCAGGCGTTTAAGGGCTAATGCATCATCGCAGGCTTCCAGTACGTTATCGGTATGGTAAAGGTTGATTTCAAACTGGCCTGGCGAAGCCTCGGCGACCGCACCATCTGCCGGAATCAGCTGTAATTGCGCCAGTTCATCAATATCATTGAGCACATCGGCGAAGTGGTTGAGGTTATCGACAGAGTAGACCTGGCTTTGGGTATTGCGGTCATCGGTGCCTGGCGCACAGGGCGGTTGCAGATACCCTTCGGCGTCGCGCTGGCGATCCAGTAAATAGAACTCCAGCTCTACCGCTACGACCGGGAACAATCCGCGCTGGCGTAGCTGTTGCCACAGGCGGTTGAGTACATTCCTCGGCTCAACGTCAAAGGGAGCGCCATCTTCATCGACCATGGTCAGAAGCATTTGACCAATAAACTCAGGATCGGCGGCAGAAGGGGTTAAAGAACCGAGAATAGGGACACAGGTACGATCGGGTTCGCCCATTTCTTGACCTAGCCCTGCTTCTTCTACCACATTGCCCAGAATATCCATCGCAAACACCGAAGCCGGGAAGTAGCATCCTTTCTCCAGTTTTTTCAGGCTGGAGAAGGGGACGCGTTTTCCACGAAAACAGCCATTAAGATCGGTAAGTAAAACATCAACATATTGCGTATTCGGGTAGCGTTCCAGATAGCGTTTCACCTCCTGCGTAAAGGCGCTACCCCGCCTCTCTTCTGACTGCTGAACAAAGTTTTCTACTTCAACGATATTGGTTTCCATGATTCTTCGCCTTTGGTTTTGTTTTCCACTCGTTATCAGAGCGTAAAATATAATGACCACTCTTCGAATCTGTATGCAAACTAAATGTTTGTCAAATGTTAAATTGAGTTTGCAAAAAAGAAAACTCACTGCTAGATTGAAAAAATATTGAACAGAAAGGTCATTTAAACCGCAGTAATGGCGATAATTTAGTCCACTTTGTGAGATTGAGCATGGAAAATATAATGAACAATCCTGTTATCGGTGTCGTAATGTGCAGGAACAGGCTTAAGGGTCATGAGACCCAGACTCTGCAAGAAAAGTACCTGAATGCCATCATTCATGCAGGTGGTTTGCCGATTGCGCTTCCCCATGCGCTGGCTGAGCCGTCATTACTTGAAGAACTTTTGCCGAAACTTGATGGCATTTATCTTCCTGGTAGCCCCAGCAATGTGCAGCCGCACCTATATGGTGAAAACGGCGATGAGCCTGACGCCGATCCCGGGCGTGATCTTCTGAGCATGGCGTTAATTAACGCTGCACTCGAAAGGCGCATCCCCATTTTCGCCATCTGCCGGGGTTTACAGGAACTGGTGGTGGCAACCGGAGGTTCGTTGCATCGCAAGCTGTGCGAACAGCCTGAATTGCTGGAACATCGGGAAGATCCCGAACTGCCGGTGGAGCAGCAATATGCGCCGTCGCATGAAGTTCAGGTTGAAGAGGGGGGATTACTGTCTGCGCTGTTACCTGAATGTAGCAACTTTTGGGTAAACTCTCTGCATGGACAAGGGGCGAAGGTTGTTAGCCCACGGTTGCGTGTTGAAGCTCGCTCGCCGGATGGCTTAGTTGAGGCGGTTAGCGTCATCAATCATCCTTTCGCGCTGGGCGTACAGTGGCACCCGGAATGGAACAGTAGCGAGTACGCGCTTTCGCGTATATTGTTCGAGGGCTTTATCACCGCTTGTCAGCACCATATCGCTGAAAAACAGCGACTCTGACCACTACAGTTTAAGGAAATGCAAATATGAGTGATGAGGGACTGGCGCCAGGAAAACGCTTGTCGGAAATCCGCCAGCAGCAGGGGCTTTCACAACGTCGTGCCGCCGAACTCTCCGGGCTGACTCACAGTGCTATCAGTACGATAGAACAGGATAAAGTCAGCCCTGCCATCAGTACGCTGCAAAAGCTGCTGAAGGTGTATGGACTGTCACTCTCGGAATTCTTTTCCGAGCCGGAAAAACCTGATGAGCCGCAGGTCGTCATTAATCAGGACGACTTAATTGAAATGGGCAGTCAGGGTGTGTCAATGAAGCTGGTTCATAACGGTAACCCGAATCGCACGTTGGCGATGATCTTTGAAACGTACCAGCCGGGCACAACCACTGGGGAAAGAATTAAGCATCAGGGTGAGGAAATAGGCACTGTACTGGAAGGTGAAATTGTTCTGACCATTAATGGACAGGATTATCACCTCGTCGCGGGGCAAAGTTATGCCATTAATACCGGCATCCCGCACAGTTTCAGCAATACGTCGGCAGGCATTTGCCGAATTATCAGCGCCCATACACCCACCACGTTTTAATCTTTTAGCTCTGTAAGCCGGGTAAGCGCAATGCGCCCGGCAATCCATAAAGAATGTCGCCAGAAATAAACGGGCATACGGCCCGGGGATCTCTGCGCCCTGACGTTCACAAACTGCATATATCTGATAGACGTGAAACAGGAGTCATAATGAATTTTCATCATCTGGCTTACTGGCAGGATAAAGCGTTAAGTCTCGCCATTGAAACCCGCTTATTTATTAACGGTGAGTATACCGCTGCGGCGGAAAACGAAACCTTCGAAACCGTTGATCCGGTCACCCAGGCGCCGCTGGCGAATATTGCGCGCGGTAAAAGCGCCGATATCGACCGCGCAGTGAGCGCGGCACGCAACGTATTTGAACGCGGCGACTGGTCGCTCTCTTCTCCGGCTAAACGCAAAGTGGTACTGAATAAACTCGCCGATTTAATGGAAGCCAACGCCGAAGAACTGGCGCTGCTGGAAACCCTCGACACCGGTAAACCGATTCGTCACAGCCTGCGTGATGATATTCCCGGCGCGGCACGCGCCATTCGCTGGTACGCCGAAGCGATCGATAAAGTGTATGGCGAAGTGGCGACCACCAGTAGCCATGAGCTGGCGATGATTGTGCGCGAACCGGTCGGCGTAATTGCCGCCATCGTCCCGTGGAACTTCCCGCTGTTGCTGACCTGCTGGAAACTCGGCCCGGCGCTGGCGGCAGGTAACAGCGTTGTCCTGAAGCCGTCTGAAAAATCACCGCTCAGTGCGATTCGCCTTGCGGGGCTGGCGAAAGAAGCAGGTCTGCCGGATGGCGTGTTGAACGTAGTAACTGGTTTTGGTCATGAGGCGGGGCAGGCGCTTTCTCGTCATAACGATATCGATGCCATCGCCTTTACCGGCTCCACGCGTACCGGTAAACAACTGCTGAAAGACGCAGGCGACAGCAACATGAAACGCGTCTGGCTGGAAGCGGGTGGTAAAAGCGCCAACATCGTTTTTGCTGACTGCCCGGATCTGCAAAAAGCGGCGAGCGCGACCGCCGCAGGCATCTTCTACAACCAGGGCCAGGTGTGCATCGCCGGAACCCGTTTATTGCTGGAAGAGAGTATCGCCGATGAATTCTTAGCCCTGTTAAAACAGCAGGCGCAAAACTGGCAGCCAGGGCATCCACTTGATCCTGCAACCACGATGGGCACCTTAATCGACTGCGCTCATGCCGACTCGGTACACACCTTTATTCGTGAAGGTGAAAGCAAAGGGCAACTGCTGCTGGATGGCCGTAACGCCGAGCTGGCTGCCGCCATCGGCCCGACCATCTTTGTCGACGTAGAGCCCAATGCGTCCTTAAGTCGCGAAGAGATTTTCGGCCCGGTGCTGGTGGTCACGCGTTTCACATCAGAAGACCAGGCGCTACAGCTTGCCAACGACAGCCAGTACGGGCTCGGTGCGGCGGTATGGACGCGCGATCTCTCCCGCGCGCACCGCATGAGCCGCCGCTTGAAAGCTGGTTCCGTCTTCGTCAACAACTACAACGATGGCGATATGACCGTACCGTTTGGCGGTTATAAGCAGAGCGGCAACGGTCGCGACAAATCCCTGCACGCCCTTGAAAAATTCACTGAACTGAAAACCATCTGGATAAGCCTGGAGGCCTGAAATGACCGAACATACCAGTAGTTACTACGCCGCCAGTGCGAATAAATATGCGCCTTTCGACACGCTGAATGAGTCAATCACGTGTGATGTTTGCGTGGTTGGCGGCGGCTACACCGGGCTTTCCTCTGCACTGCATCTGGCGGAAGCGGGCTTTGACGTGGTGGTACTCGAAGCCTCACGCATCGGCTTTGGCGCCAGCGGACGCAACGGCGGGCAGCTTGTAAACTCCTACAGCCGCGACATCGACGTAATCGAAAAAAGCTACGGCATGGACACCGCCCGTATGCTCGGCAGCATGATGTTCGAAGGCGGAGAGATCATCCGCGAACGTATCAAACGTTATCAGATTGACTGCGACTACCGCCCCGGCGGCCTGTTTGTGGCGATGAATGATAAGCAGCTCGCGACTCTTGAAGAGCAGAAAGAGAACTGGGAACGCTATGGTAACAATCAACTCGAACTGCTGGACGCCAGTGCCATTCGCCGTGAAGTTGCCAGCGATCGCTACACCGGTGCGCTGCTGGATCACAGCGGCGGGCATATTCACCCGCTGAACCTCGCTATTGGTGAAGCCGACGCCATTCGTCTGAACGGCGGACGTGTGTATGAGCTTTCTGCGGTGACGCAGATCCAGCACACCACGCCAGCCGTGGTGCGGACTGCCAAAGGTCAGGTAACGGCGAAGTATGTGATTGTCGCCGGGAATGCGTATCTGGGCGATAAAGTGGAGCCGGAACTGGCGAAGCGCAGTATGCCGTGCGGCACGCAGGTAATCACCACTGAGCGTCTTTCCGATGATTTAGCCCGTTCGCTGATCCCGAAAAACTACTGTGTCGAAGACTGTAACTATCTGCTTGATTACTACCGCCTGACTGCCGATAACCGCCTGCTGTACGGTGGTGGCGTGGTGTATGGCGCACGTGACCCGGATGACGTTGAGCGCCTGGTGGTGCCGAAACTGCTGAAAACCTTCCCGCAGTTGCAGGGCGTAAAAATCGACTACCGCTGGACGGGCAACTTCTTGCTGACCCTGTCACGTATGCCACAGTTTGGTCGCCTTAATAAAAACATTTACTACATGCAGGGCTACAGCGGCCACGGCGTTACCTGTACCCATCTCGCCGGGCGTTTAATTGCTGAACTGCTACGCGGAGATGCCGAGCGTTTCGACGCCTTCGCCAATCTGCCGCATTACCCGTTCCCTGGCGGGCGCACGCTGCGCGTGCCGTTTACCGCGATGGGCGCAGTCTATTACAGCCTGCGCGATCGTCTGGGCGTTTAATTTCCGATTAACAGTGAAGAGTCAAAAGGTGTGAAACATGAGCAACAATGAATTCCATCAGCGTCGTCTTTCTGCCACTCCGCGCGGGGTTGGCGTAATGTGTAACTTCTTCGCCCAGTCGGCTGAAAACGCCACGCTGAAGGATGTTGAGGGCAACGAGTACATCGATTTCGCCGCAGGCATCGCGGTGCTGAACACCGGACATCGCCATCCTGAACTGGTGGCGGCAGTGGAACAGCAACTGCAACAGTTTACCCACACGGCGTACCAGATTGTGCCATACGAAAGCTACGTCACCCTGGCGGAGAAAATTAACGCCCTTGCCCCGGTGAGCGGTCAGGCCAAAACCGCGTTCTTCACCACCGGTGCGGAAGCAGTTGAGAATGCGGTGAAAATCGCCCGCGCCCATACCGGACGCCCTGGCGTGATTGCGTTCAGCGGCGGCTTCCACGGTCGCACGTATATGACCATGGCATTAACTGGAAAGGTTGCACCGTACAAAATTGGTTTCGGCCCGTTCCCCGGTTCGGTGTATCACGTGCCGTATCCGTCAGATTTGCATAGCGTTTCGACGCAAGATTCCCTCGACGCCATCGAACGCTTGTTTAAATCAGACATCGAAGCGAAACAGGTCGCGGCCATTATTTTCGAACCGGTACAGGGCGAGGGCGGATTTAACGTGGCGCCAAAAGAGCTGGTTGCCGCCATTCGCCGCCTGTGCGATGAGCACGGCATTGTGATGATTGCTGATGAAGTGCAAAGCGGTTTTGCGCGTACAGGTAAACTGTTTGCCATGGATCATTACACCGATAAGCCGGACTTAATGACGATGGCGAAAAGCCTCGCGGGTGGTATGCCGCTTTCGGGCGTGGTCGGTAATGCCAACATTATGGACGCGCCCGCGCCGGGCGGGCTTGGCGGCACTTACGCCGGTAACCCGCTGGCAGTTGCCGCCGCGCACGCAGTGCTCAACATTATCGACAAAGAATCCCTTTGCGACCGTGCGAATCAACTCGGTCAGCGCCTGACGCAAACGCTGATTGAGGCCAAAGAAAGCGTTCCGGCCATTGCTGCGGTACGCGGTCTGGGGTCGATGATTGCGGCAGAATTTAACGACCCGCAAACGGGCGAGCCGTCAGCCGCCATTGCGCAGAAAATTCAGCAACGTGCGCTGGCGCAGGGGCTGTTACTGTTGACCTGTGGCGCATACGGCAACGTGATTCGTTTCCTGTATCCGCTGACCATCCCGGATGCGCAGTTCGATGCGGCAATGAAAATTTTGCAGGATGCGCTGAGAGATTAATACGCATAAGCGGAGCCCAACGCAAAAATGCCTGATGCGCTGCGCTTATCAGGCCTGCAAACGACGTATTGATTTTGTAGGCTTGATCGCCTCATCCGGCAAGCCACATTGCCCAACTCCACTAAATCTGGTGCTTTTTAAGCAATGCGCGGAACTGATGATAGGTTAACCCCAGCAATTCAGCTGCGCGCTTCTGGTTATATTTCCCCTGTTGCAAACTGAGTTGCAGCAACTCTTTTTCCTGCTGCATTTGAAACTCACGTAAATCCAGCGGCAGCGTTGGAAGCGAGGTGTTTTCTGAAACGGCGATAGTGTCTTCAGGTGGACGCCGTTTAAAGGGATCAATAATGATCTCATCAAGCGGATAATCGCTGGTGCCGTGGCGATACACCGAACGTTCCACCACGTTTTTCAATTCACGGATATTTCCCGGCCAGCGATAGTTCAGCAACGTTTCTCTGGCGCGCTCGGTAAAACCAGGAAACAGAGGCAGTTTTATTTCCCGACACATCTGGATGGCGAAGTGCTCCGCCATCAGCATAATGTCGCTTTCACGCTCGCGCAGGGGCGGCAGTTGTACAACATCAAAAGCCAGGCGGTCGAGCAGGTCGGCGCGAAAAGTACCTTCATTGACCATCGCCGGAAGATCGGCATTTGTCGCACATACCAGCCGCACATTCACCTGCAATGGCTGGCTGCCGCCGACGCGTTCCAGTTCACCATACTCAATTACGCGTAATAACTTTTCCTGCACCATCATTGGTGCCGTAGCGAGTTCATCAAGAAACAGCGTTCCGCCGTCGGCACGTTCAAATCGTCCCGGATGGCGTTTTTGCGCTCCGGTAAACGCACCGGCTTCGTGACCAAACAGTTCGGAATCCAGCAGATTTTCATTTAACGCCGCGCAGTTAAGGGAAATAAACGGCCCTTGCCAGCGGGAGGAGAGATAATGCAAACGGCTGGCGATCAGCTCTTTACCGGTGCCGCGCTCGCCGATGATGAGCACCGGTTTGTCCAGCGGTGCGAGATGCGAAACCTGTTCCAGCACTTCGAGAAAGCTGTTCGCCTCACCGAGTAAATTATCTTTGTATTCTGCCATGATGAAATTCGCCACTTGTTAGTGTAATTCGCTAATTCATCCTGGCATGTTGCTGTTGAATCTTCAATCAGATCTTTATAAATCAAAAAGATAAAAAATTGGCACGCAAATTGTATTAACAGTTCAGCAGGACAATCCTGAACGAAGAAATCAAGAGGACAACATTATGGGTATTTTTTCTCGCTTTGCCGACATCGTGAACGCCAACATCAACGCCCTGTTAGAGAAAGCGGAAGATCCGCAGAAACTGGTGCGTCTGATGATCCAGGAAATGGAAGATACATTAGTTGAAGTGCGTTCTACCTCGGCGCGTGCACTGGCGGAAAAGAAACAGCTGACTCGCCGTATTGAACAAGCGTCGGCGCGTGAAGTTGAGTGGCAGGAAAAAGCCGAACTGGCGCTGCTGAAAGAGAGAGAAGATCTGGCGCGTGCGGCACTAATTGAAAAACAGAAACTGACCGATCTGATTAAGAGCCTGGAACATGAAGTGACGCTGGTGGACGATACGCTGGAGCGTATGAAGAAAGAGATTGGCGAGTTGGAAAACAAATTGAGCGAAACTCGCGCTCGCCAGCAGGCATTGATGTTGCGTCATCAAGCTGCAAACTCGTCGCGTGACGTGCGTCGTCAACTGGACAGTGGCAAACTGGATGAAGCAATGGCGCGTTTCGAATCTTTCGAACGTCGTATCGACCAGATGGAAGCGGAAGCAGAAAGTCACAGCTTCGGCAAACAAAAATCGCTGGACGATCAGTTTGCCGAACTGAAAGCCGATGATGCAATCAGTGAGCAACTGGCACAATTAAAAGCCAAAATGAAGCAAGACAATCAATAATAACATCCAGGCGGCGTCCGAACGCGCCGCCGCTCATCGTCTAAGGAGTACTTATGAGCGCGCTATTTCTGGCTATTCCGTTAACCATTTTTGTGCTGTTTGTTTTACCGATCTGGTTATGGCTGCATTACAGCAACCGATCCAGTCGCGGTGAATTGTCGCAAAGCGAACAGCAGCGATTAGCGCAACTGGCTGATGAAGCAAAACGGATGCGCGAACGTATTCAGGCGCTGGAATCTATTCTTGATGCAGAACATCCGAACTGGAGGGATCGCTAATGGCGGGCATTAATCTCAATAAAAAATTATGGCGTATTCCACAGCAGGGCATGGTGCGCGGCGTCTGCGCAGGGATTGCCAACTATTTTGATGTACCGGTAAAACTGGTGCGTATCCTGGTGGTGCTGTCGATTTTCTTCGGTCTGGCGCTGTTTACCCTGGTTGCTTACATCATTTTGTCATTTGCGCTTGATCCAATGCCGGACAACATGGCCTTTGGTGAGCAGCTACCTTCCAGCAGCGAATTGCTGGATGAAGTCGACCGTGAACTGGCGGCCAGTGAAACGCGTTTACGCGAGATGGAACGTTATGTCACTTCCGATACCTTCACGCTGCGTAGCCGTTTCCGTCAATTGTGAGGAAAGTTATGAATACTCGCTGGCAACAAGCTGGGCAAAAGGTGAAGCCTGGTTTCAAATTAGCAGGCAAGCTGGTTCTTCTCACCGCTCTGCGCTACGGCCCGGCGGGTGTGGCGGGTTGGGCGATAAAATCTGTTGCTCGCCGACCGCTGAAAATGTTGTTGGCTGTGGCGCTGGAACCGCTGTTAAGTCGGGCTGCCAATAAACTGGCGCAGCGTTATAAAAGGTGAGGGGAGTTTCGCAAAAATTGTTAAATCTCAGGCGTATAATGGATGGCAATTTTCATCCATAGAAGGACGCTTACATGTTTAAAAAAGGCTTACTTGCGCTGACGCTGGCGTTTTCACTGCCTGTTTTTGCTGCTGAACACTGGATCGATGTTCGTGTTCCAGAACAGTATCAGCAAGAACACGTTCAGGGAGCCATCAATATTCCCCTGAAGGAAGTGAAAGAGCGCATTGCCACCGCCGTTCCGGATAAAAACGACACCGTGAAAGTGTATTGCAACGCCGGACGCCAGTCCGGGCAGGCAAAAGAGCTCCTCAACGAAATGGGATATACCCACGTTGAGAACGCCGGTGGTCTTAAAGACATTGCGATGCCGAAGGTCAAAGGTTAACAAATTACTTATTGAGCGGTGTAAATAACGCCGCTTATTCATTTGATAAATCAAAATTAACCCACATTATTATCTCCAGCATCTCATCCTTTCTACAGCTTTCTGGCACAGGACAGCAATGAAGCGACTCAAAAATGAACTTAACGCGCTGGTGAATCGTGGCGTCGACAGGCACCTGCGACTGGCGGTAACCGGACTTAGCCGTAGTGGCAAAACGGCGTTTATCACCGCGATGGTCAATCAGTTGCTCAATATTCATGCAGGAGCACGCTTGCCGCTGTTAAGCGCGGTGCGTGAAGAGCGCCTGCTGGGTGTGAAGCGTATTCCTCAACGTGATTTTGGCATCCCACGTTTTACTTACGACGAAGGGTTAGCGCAGCTGTACGGCGACCCTCCCGCCTGGCCGACGCCAACGCGTGGTGTCAGCGAAATCCGCCTGGCATTGCGTTATAAATCGAACGATTCGCTACTGCGTCACTTCAAAGACACCTCCACGCTGTATCTGGAGATTGTGGATTATCCCGGCGAGTGGCTACTCGATCTACCAATGCTGGCGCAGGACTATTTAAGTTGGTCACGCCAGATGACGGGCTTGCTTAATGGTCAGCGCGGCGAGTGGTCGGCAAAATGGCGGATGATGTGCGAAGGACTTGATCCGTTAGCGCCTGCCGACGAAAACCGTCTTGCAGATATCGCCGCCGCGTGGACCGATTATCTCCACCACTGCAAACAGCAGGGGCTGCACTTTATTCAGCCTGGGCGCTTTGTTCTACCGGGGGATATGGCAGGCGCACCCGCGCTGCAATTCTTCCCGTGGCCGGATGTCGATGCCTGGGGCGAATCGAAACTGGCACAGGCCGATAAGCATACCAACGCCGGAATGCTGCGCGAGCGGTTTAATTATTACTGCGAGAAAGTGGTGAAGGGGTTCTATAAAAACCACTTTTTGCGTTTTGACCGCCAGATTGTGCTGGTGGATTGCCTGCAACCGCTCAACAGTGGACCGCAGGCATTTAATGACATGCGTCTGGCGCTGACGCAGTTGATGCAAAGTTTCCACTACGGGCAACGTACGCTTTTCCGCCGCTTGTTCTCGCCGGTTATCGACAAATTGCTGTTTGCCGCGACGAAAGCGGATCATGTGACCATCGATCAGCACGCCAATATGGTTTCATTACTGCAACAACTGATTCAGGATGCCTGGCAAAATGCGGCGTTTGAAGGGATCAGCATGGATTGTCTGGGGCTGGCCTCCGTACAGGCGACCACCAGCGGCATTATCGACGTCAACGGCGAGAAAATCCCGGCTCTGCGCGGTAATCGACTGAGCGATGGCGCACCGCTCACCGTTTACCCTGGTGAAGTTCCTGCGCGTTTGCCCGGTCAGGCGTTCTGGGATAAGCAAGGCTTCCAGTTTGAAGCGTTTCGCCCGCAGGTGATGGATGTCGATAAACCGCTGCCGCATATTCGTCTTGATGCCGCGCTGGAATTTTTAATAGGAGATAAATTGCGATGACCGAACCGTTAAAACCACGTATTGATTTCGACGGTCCGCTGGAAGTCGATCAGAACCCTAAATTTAAGGCGCAGCAGACCTTTGATGAAAATCAGGCGCAAAATTTTGCCCCAGCGACGCTCGACGAAGCGCCGGAAGAAGAGGGGCAAGTCGAAGCGGTAATGGATGCGGCGCTGCGTCCGAAACGCAGTCTGTGGCGTAAAATGGTCATGGGTGGGGTGGCGCTGTTTGGCGCGAGCGTTGTTGGCCAGGGCGTGCAGTGGACGATGAATGCCTGGCAAACTCAGGATTGGGTAGCACTGGGCGGTTGTGCCGCTGGGGCATTGATTATCGGGGCTGGCGTTGGCTCAGTGGTAACAGAGTGGCGACGCTTATGGCGCTTGCGCCAGCGTGCGCACGAACGCGATGAAGCGCGCGATTTGTTGCATAGTCACGGCACTGGCAAAGGGCGCGCATTTTGCGAGAAACTGGCGCAGCAGGCCGGTGTTGATCAGTCGCATCCGGCGCTGCAACGCTGGTATGCCTCAATCCATGAAACGCAGAACGATCGTGAAGTCGTCAGTCTGTACGCACATCTGGTTCAGCCAGTGCTGGATGCGCAGGCGCGCAGAGAAATCAGCCGTTCGGCGGCAGAATCTACCCTGATGATTGCCGTAAGCCCGTTGGCACTGGTGGATATGGCGTTTATTGCCTGGCGTAATCTGCGGTTGATTAATCGTATCGCTACGCTCTATGGCATTGAACTGGGTTATTACAGCCGTTTGCGCCTGTTCAAACTGGTATTGCTGAATATCGCTTTTGCCGGTGCTAGCGAGCTGGTGCGTGAAGTGGGGATGGACTGGATGTCACAAGATCTCGCTGCTCGTTTGTCAACGCGTGCTGCCCAGGGGATTGGCGCCGGACTCCTGACCGCGCGACTGGGAATTAAAGCTATGGAACTTTGCCGTCCGCTGCCGTGGATCGACGATGACAAACCTCGCCTGGGGGATTTTCGTCGCCAGCTTATCGGTCAGGTAAAGGAGACGCTGCAAAAGGGCAAAACGACCAGCGAATAATAACGCAATATCGGGTGCTGATCGGATATCTTTACGCCGAAGTGCCCGATTATCCGTCGTTGTGTCAATCTTTGTTGACAGAAATCTTCCTGCCACTCGAATAGTGTCATATCATCATATTAATTGTTCTTTTCTCAGGTGAAGGTTCCCATGCGTCTGGAAGTCTTTTGTGAAGACCGACTCGGTCTGACCCGCGAATTACTCGATCTACTGGTTCTAAGAGGCATCGATTTACGCGGTATTGAGATTGACCCAATCGGGCGGATTTACCTCAATTTTGCCGAACTGGATTTTGACAGTTTCAGCAGCCTGATGGCGGAAATTCGCCGTATTGCAGGTGTTACCGATGTGCGCACTGTGTCATGGATGCCTTCCGAGCGCGAACATCTGGCGTTGAGCGCATTGCTTGAGGCGTTGCCTGAACCCGTGCTTTCGGTCGATATGAAAAGCAAAGTGGATATGGCGAATCCGGCGAGCTGTCAGCTATTTGGTCAAAAACTTGATCGTTTACGCAATCATACCGCTGCGCAATTGATTAACGGATTTAATTTTTTACGCTGGCTGGAGAGTGACCCGCAGGATTCGCATAACGAACATGTGGTGATTAACGGGCAAAATTTCTTGATGGAGATAACGCCGGTTTATTTGCAGGATGAACACGACCAACACGTCCTGACCGGTGCGGTAGTGATGCTGCGCTCGACGATTCGTATGGGGCGTCAGTTGCAAAATGTGGCTGCGCAGGATGTCAGCGCCTTTAGTCAGATTGTCGCCGTTAGCCCGAAAATGAAACACGTTGTCGAGCAGGCTCAGAAACTGGCGATGTTAAGCGCGCCACTGCTGATTACGGGTGACACGGGTACTGGTAAAGATCTCTTTGCTTACGCCTGTCATCAGGCCAGCCCTCGCGCCGGTAAACCTTACCTGGCGCTGAACTGCGCGTCTATACCGGAAGATGCCGTTGAGAGCGAACTGTTTGGACATGCCCCGGAAGGGAAGAAAGGGTTCTTTGAGCAGGCGAACGGCGGTTCAGTGCTGCTGGATGAGATTGGTGAGATGTCGCCGCGAATGCAGGCTAAATTGCTGCGTTTCCTTAATGATGGCACTTTCCGTCGGGTTGGCGAAGATCACGAGGTGCATGTCGATGTGCGGGTGATTTGCGCGACGCAAAAGAATCTGGTTGAGTTGGTGCAAAAAGGCGTATTTCGGGAAGATCTCTATTATCGCCTGAATGTGTTGACGCTGAATCTGCCACCGCTGCGAGACTGTCCGCAGGATATCATGCCGTTAACCGAATTGTTCGTCGCCCGCTTTGCTGACGAGCAGGGAGTACCCCGGCCGAAATTGGCTGCCGATCTGAATACCGTGCTGACACGTTATGGCTGGCCGGGTAACGTGAGGCAGTTGAAAAATGCTGTCTATCGCGCACTCACCCAACTGGACGGCTACGAACTGCGTCCACAAGACATTTTGCTGCCAGATTATGACGCGACAACCGTTGCCGTGGGCGAAGATGCGATGGAAGGTTCGCTGGATGAAATCACCAGTCGATTTGAGCGTTCGGTGTTAACCCAGCTTTATCGCAATTATCCCAGCACGCGCAAACTGGCAAAACGTCTGGGCGTTTCACATACCGCGATTGCCAACAAATTGCGTGAATACGGCCTGAGCCAGAAAAAGAGCGAAGAGTAAACACGTAAAATGCCTGATGGCGCAATACCATCAGGCATAATAAATTACGCTTTCAGTACCGCCAGAGCTGCTTCGTAATCCGGCTCAGTGGTGATTTCATTCACCAGCTGGCTGAAAATCACATTGTCATTTTCATCAATTACGACAACTGCGCGCGCAGCCAGACCTTTCAGTGGGCCTTCAGCGATCTCAACGCCGTAAGCTTGCAGAAATTCGCTATTACGGAAAGTGGAAAGGGTGATGACGTTGTTAAGACCTTCCGCACCGCAGAAACGAGACTGGGCGAACGGCAGATCGGCGGAAATACACAGTACAACGGTGTTGTCGATTTCTGTCGCCAGTTGGTTAAACTTACGTACTGATGCGGCGCAAACACCGGTATCAATACTTGGGAAAATGTTCAGCACTTTGCGTTTACCTGCAAACTGCGTGAGGGTGACGTCAGACAGATCTTTTGCCACGAGAGTAAAAGTCTGCGCTTTGCTACCCACTTGCGGGATGGAATTGGCGACTGTAACCGGGTTGCCCTGGAAATGAACGATTTGTGACATGATTATCTTTCCTGTTTACATATAGTTAACGTCATGCCTAGTTTATGCTAACTGTCAATAACACAGCAATCGCTATTTGCGCTTAATCCGCAGTCCATCGCGGCAACAAGGAGTAAAGATGAGAACCGTAAAGGTATTTGAGGAAGCCTGGCCGTTACATACCCCGTTTGTAATTGCTCGTGGCAGCCGCAGTGAAGCGCGCGTGGTGGTTGTTGAACTGGAAGAAGATGGTGTTAAAGGTGCTGGGGAATGCACTCCCTATCCGCGCTATGGTGAAAGTGACGCTTCAGTAATGGCGCAAATTATGAGTGTTGTGCCGCAACTGGAAAAAGGGCTGACACGTGAAGAACTGCAAAAAATACTGCCAGCGGGCGCGGCGCGTAATGCGCTGGATTGTGCATTGTGGGCTCTCTGTGCACGTAAACAGCAGCAGACGCTGGCTGAATTTATCGGTATAACGCTTCCCGACACCATTACCACTGCACAGACGGTTGTCATCGGTACGCCTGATCAAATGGCCAGCAGTGCTGCGGCACTATGGCAAGCAGGGGCGAAATTGCTGAAAGTGAAACTGGATAACCATCTTATTAGCGAGCGGATGGTGGCAATTCGCTCGGCTGTACCCGATGCGACGTTGATTGTTGATGCGAATGAATCCTGGCGCGCAGAAGGATTGGCAGCGCGATGTCAGTTGCTGGCTGACTTAGGCATCGCGATGCTGGAACAACCGCTTCCCGCACAGGACGATGCGGCGCTGGAGAATTTTATTCATCCGTTACCCATTTGCGCTGATGAAAGTTGTCATACCCGTAGCAATCTGAAGGCGCTGAAAGGGCGCTATGAGATGGTTAATATCAAACTCGATAAAACGGGGGGGCTGACCGAAGCCCTGGCATTGGCGACCGAAGCGCGTGCACAAGGTTTTAGTCTGATGCTGGGCTGCATGTTGTGTACCTCTCGTGCTATTAGCGCCGCTTTACCGCTGGTGCCGCAGGTCAGTTTTGCCGATCTTGATGGACCGACCTGGCTGGCGGTGGATGTGGAGCCGGCGCTACAGTTTACGACCGGCGAATTGCATCTTTAGGATGCCAGCGCAGTAAATTCGCCATTGCAAAGAGATACTTTTCACTGGCTTCATCGGAGGAGATGGGCGGAAACTCGGCGGTAATACAGTGCAGGTTCAGATCCGCACACCAACTGCCGAAGGAGCCGGGGGTTTCGTATCCGACGCTGGTCACCAGCGGCAATTCAAATGCCTGAGCCAGCCACTCACCTAATTCACTGTGTCGGGGATCTTCAATACAAGCCAGCGGATCGTGAAAAGAGACAATCCAGGCGGGGTGGATACGATGAATGAGCTGGCACAAAGCCTGAGTTTCAGGTTCGGAGCCGGGTTTATCGCCGGTCAGCAAGACCACGTCGCGCTCTTCGGCGGCACTGTTCCAGCGGTACACCGTTTCACCTTCCTTCCAGTTCGCCGCCGGAAAGTTTCTGTTTAGATCCACACCATTGGCATTAGCCCGCAGACCAAGCTGGCAACCGTCAGGATTCACACACAGCACGACATGATGGCGGCGCAGAGACGGTGTTAACGTGCGTAATGCGCAGGAGAGGGTGACGACGGAAGAATTTTCGTCGCCGTGGGTGCCAGCCAGGATTAAACCACTTTCGCTGCTGGCGGCAGAAGCCGGAAACCAGATCAACGGCGCACCTAATAATGAACGTCCGTAATGTTCGGTTCCTGGCGGAAAAGCGCCCCGTTCGGCGCGCGGGCGGGTCACGGTCATAATCGTCTCGAATATAAGAAGTATTACAGGCAGTGTTGTGCAAATTTTGCGGATTATCAAATCCTTTTCGACAACGATATGTTATCGATCCTTTATCACTTTTTTGCCGGAAGTTATTTGCATTTCTTCAAGGAGAAACAAATAATTACGCATCATTATTAACGCAGGTTTGAGGGTAACTTATGAAGCACTCTGTTTCAGTCACGTGTTGTGCGCTGTTGGTCAGCAGCATTTCCCTGTCGTATGCTGCAGAAGTTCCGAGCGGCACAGTACTGGCAGAGAAGCAGGAGCTGGTGCGCCACATTAAAGATGAGCCTGCGTCGTTAGATCCCGCCAAAGCAGTGGGCCTGCCGGAGATTCAGGTCATTCGCGATTTGTTTGAAGGTCTGGTGAATCAAAACGAGAAAGGGGAGATAGTGCCTGGTGTCGCCACGCAGTGGAAAAGTAATGACAATCGTATCTGGACTTTTACCCTGCGCGATAACGCAAAATGGGCGGATGGCACACCGGTAACGGCGCAAGATTTTGTCTATAGCTGGCAACGTCTGGTGGATCCCAAAACATTGTCGCCATTTGCATGGTTTGCCGCGCTGGCGGGAATCAACAACGCACAAGCGATTATTGATGGTAAAGCCACGCCTGACCAGCTTGGCGTCACCGCAGTTGATGCCCATACTTTGAAAATTCAGCTTGATAAACCATTGCCGTGGTTTGTGAATTTAACCGCTAACTTTGCCTTCTTCCCGGTGCAAAAAGCCAACGTAGAAAGTAGTAAAGAGTGGACGAAACCCGGAAATCTGATCGGCAATGGCGCTTATGTTCTTAAAGAGCGCGTAGTTAATGAAAAACTGGTCGTGGTGCCGAATACCCATTATTGGGATAACGCCAAAACGGTGCTGCAAAAAGTGACCTTCCTGCCAATTAATCAGGAATCCGCAGCCACTAAGCGTTATCTCGCAGGCGATATTGATATCACTGAATCCTTCCCGAAAAATATGTACCAGAAACTGTTGAGGGATATTCCTGGGCAGGTTTACACGCCGCCACAGCTTGGGACGTATTATTATGCATTTAACACGCAAAAAGGGCCGACGGCAGATCAACGAGTGCGTCTGGCATTAAGTATGACGATTGATCGCCGCCTGATGACGGAAAAAGTGCTGGGTACAGGTGAAAAACCAGCATGGCATTTCACGCCAGATGTTACTGCCGGATTTACGCCAGAACCTTCGCCGTTTGAACAAATGAGTCAGGAAGAACTGAATGCCCAGGCGAAAACATTGTTGAGCGCCGCCGGGTATGGTCCACAGAAGCCGTTAAAACTTACACTGTTATATAACACTTCGGAAAATCACCAGAAAATTGCCATCGCTGTGGCGTCGATGTGGAAAAAGAATCTTGGCGTAGATGTCAAACTGCAAAATCAGGAATGGAAAACCTATATCGACAGCCGTAATACCGGCAATTTTGATGTTATCCGCGCCTCGTGGGTTGGGGATTATAATGAACCATCAACCTTCCTGACGCTGTTAACGTCAACGCACTCAGGAAATATTTCCCGCTTTAACAATCCGGCATACGACAAAGTGCTGACTCAGGCATCGACTGAAAACACCGTCAAAGCACGCAACGCCGATTACAACACGGCAGAGAAAATCCTCATGGAGCAAGCACCGATTGCGCCAATTTATCAATATACCAATGGACGGCTAATCAGGCCGTGGCTGAAAGGTTATCCCATTAATAACCCGGAAGATGTGGCTTATAGCCGGACTATGTATATTGTAAAACATTGATTATGTTCTCATCTGGCGCAAAAAGTTGCGCCAGATTTCACAACCCCAATAAAATACCTCTCTTTTTAAAATTTACCCTATAAAAATTGCTCTCAAGATAAGTCTGTGAAATTTCCAGGTTATATTAAGCACAAACTCTAATCATAAATTTTATTTATCTGCTGTATTACATACTCCAAATATAAGCTGTGCTTTACTTTTTTTACAACGTGAATGCATTTCATCACTTGTAAAACATCTTCATTTGAAAATAAACACACAGCTAAAAATGGGGTGGTAAAATGAAAAAAGCCTCTGCTATTTCGTTAGTTATCTCTCTACTCCTCTCGTACCATTCATCTTTTAGTCTGGCCGCAGAGCCGCTTCCCGATGCCGCATCTCTGGGACTGGAAAACTTAACTCATGATCTCTCACGACAGGAGTTATTTGTAAAAATCCTGGGATCAGATCTTTCCCGTGAAATGGAATATGACACGTTCGCAGTAAAAAAATACTTTAAATTTCCGACTGATGTCTCTTATGACTCGGTATTAAATCAACCGCGACCAAGTTCTTTATTTGGAGTGGATATCAGCCATCATAACGGTAAGAATTTTCCAATCGAACTGTTGGCAAAAAATAAGTCTGTGTTTCTGTATATGAAGTCCAGTCAAGGAACGCGTTATGTCGATCCCGAATTTTCCGGTTTCTGGCAACGGGCCGGGGATACGGAACGGGGGGTAAAATTACACCGTGGAGCATATCATTTTCTTTCCAGCGGTACACCGGCAGACGACGCTGAAATATGGGGACGTAAGCAGGCGATGACGTTTGTTAAAATTATTAAAGCTAACGGGGGATTACGCGCAACGGATATGCCACCGGCGGTGGATGTGGAGTGGGATGTGGACTCATCAACGGGTAAGGATCGTTGGCAAAAGCGTAAACCTGCTGAAATTATAACGATGATCAAGGCGTTTACCGCACAGGTCGAAGCCGATTTAGGGCGTAAACCGGTTATCTACACTGCGCGAGCCTGGTGGAAAGATGCCGTTGGTGGGGAAAATAGTTTTGCCCAGGTTGCAGATCACAAACTGTGGCTGGCTGATTACTCTAATCAGGCTCAGGCCAGTGAAACCCCGCGTTCAATCAACCAGACAAAATGGGCGATCTGGCAGTTCACCGACGCAGCACAGCTTAATTTAGGATCGAGTAAGAAGTTTGATGCCAGTATTTATAAAGGTCCAATTGCTGAATTTTATACCACTTTGGGCGTGCAGGAATTTTAACTTATGAACAGACGATGGCTTACTTTATGTATATCAGTTCTGGGGCTATTCATTGCCGGAATATCACAGGGAATATCAGATGTACGTGCAGATGATATTTGTAAAAATGGTGCAATGGTTCCTGATGAGTATTGTCGTTTTTTTATCCATTATGGGCCTGAGGCTCCTGGTAAACTGGATATCCGAATCAGTGATGCGTTAAAAATACCAGATCAGGATGCAGCGAAAACCCGCGCGATTGGGCTGATTATTTCAATTTCAAAATATCCACTGTTACATGCAGATATTCCAGCAGCTGCAGTAGACGGTCAAAGAATGGCTGATTTTCTTATTAATGGGCAAAAGTTTGATGAGGTTATTTTACTGAAAGATCAGGATGCGTCACTGGATAACATTAATTATTTTCTGAAAGAATATCTCCCTGCCAGAGGGATGATGTTTGATAAGAAAGCTCGCTTGTTAATTGCTTATTCAGGTCATGGGCGTTTTGGCACTCAAAATGGTAATTCTGATAAGGCACCGGCATTTGTTTTGAGTAATGCTACAGATATCGATGGTTCAAAAGGTATGTATGAAATGCCAGCTTTGAATGCTCAACTCAACATTCTGGCAAAGCGTTATTTCCATATTTTGACTTTAGTCAATGCTTGTTTTGGTTCAGGTCTTTTTGGCATGACAGATGGTGCAGGGAATTCAAACGCGTATAGTAAACCAGGTGCGTATGCGATAGCCGCTGGTGATGATAAAACAGAAGTTTATTCCCTGGAAAAAGATAAAGGCAGTGTATTTTTTGATACCCTTATAAAAGGAGTTGCTGATGGCGTTGCCGACGAACGCTTCGGGAAATCGTATATGGTAAAAATTGATGGTAAAAAGGAATACTACGCGGGCATTACCCGAACATTAAGTTTGTTTATCTATGTGAACGACCAATATATAAAAATAAATGAAAAACTGGACGAGGAAGGGAAAGGAATACATCTTAGTGATGCCTGGATAGGAGCAACAGAAAACCCAGCCGGACCGGGTGGATTCTTCTTTATTAACGATCCTGCGGTCAGTCATCTGGATAAAAAAACACAATTATCAGCCGGGAATGCAGATGAATTTACGAATGTTGATAAGACAGCATATTCTATTAAAGAACCGCCTACTGCGCCAGATGAACCAAAGAACAAAGATATAATACCTATTGAAATTCCTTATGGCCCCGTAAGTGCAATTCCCAACCGACCTGATATCCGTATCTTCAAAACACCGGATATTTACCCGATCAGTGGCCATGATATCTCGTCTAACGATGGCGAAATCGACTGGAAATTGTTTCAGGAGAAATCACCTGCGCGTTTTGTCTACGTGAGAGTGGTTGGCTGGAGAGGGCCAGACTCGTCGTTTAAGGCTCACTGGAAGCAATTAGCAGATTCAAAATTTGATCGCGGAGGCTATTTTAAATTTGATTTTTGCCGCACTCCTGAGGCGCAACTGGAAACAGCAAAAAGCCTGCTGCCTGAAGACCCGAAAATGTTGCCTCCCGGTATTTTACTGGTGAATCCAGAAGGTGAAGATACAACCCAACTGGCTTGTTTTAAAAAATCGGGAATGGTGAATGCACGGAATGATATTTTACGTTTTGCTGCCCTGATATATAAAAATTACCATAAAATACCAATATTTTATGGCAATCATAATAATTTGTCCCATTTCATGGACAGTCGGTTCGACCAGTATATGGTGTGGATGGGGTATTGGGGACAAGCTGGTGTGAAGCTTGAGGGGCGTAATCCCTGGACACTTTGGCAATATTCAGGAAACGAAAAGGTGCCGGGCATTGGTCACAGCACAGAGTCAGAAGTATTCTTTGGTACTGAAGAACAGTATGCCCAGTTTAAAGCGGGTGAGAATAATGTCGCTCTGGCTGCGGTAAATTGAGGTAATAAATAAAACCGGATGTCGAATATTATTATCGTCATCCGGTTTTGTTGAGTTTTATTTAAGCTGTTCGGGAGGTGTAATATTATCCATATACAGCGTCTGGCTGGGGAACGCAAAATCCGCGCCGTGCGACTGCACAATATCGATAATCTTCAAATAAACATCCTGCTGGGCGGCCAGCCATTCGGCCCAGACCGTGGTCTTGGTAAAGCAATAGACCATAATATTTAATGACGAATCGGCAAACTGGTTGAAATAAACCAGTAAGGTTTGTCGCTGGTCGATAGCAGGGTGATTTTTCAGCATCTCACGTACGGCTTCGACAATAGCCCCAACTTTTGCGGCATCTTCATAACGTAAACCAATGGTAGTAGTAATACGCCGGTTGGTCATTCGCCCCGGGTTTTCTACGCTAATGGACGAAAAAAGCGAGTTTGGTACGTACAGTGGGCGATTATCAAAGGTGGTGATTTTTGTAATACGCCAGCCAATTTCTGCTACTGTGCCTTCGATATTCCTGTCCGGTGAACGGATCCAGTCGCCAATACTAAAGGGGCGATCGAAATAGAGCATAATCCCGGAAAAGAAGTTACTCAGAATATCTTTACCGGCCATACCGACAGCCAGACCACCAATACCACCAAAGGTCAACAAGCCAGAAAGGCTCATGCCGAAATGTTCGCCATAAAGCAGAACAATCACCACGATAATGCTGATTTTGATGATGCGCGACATAATCCGCGCGCTGGTGATATCTCGACCTTTTTTTATCTGTTGCCTTTCAAACTGATTAATCAGGAGAAATAACTTAACCGTCAGAATAAGCGCAATCAGTGACGTACAGATAAAATCGATAACGCCTGGGGTGATAAATTTGAGTTTGTAATTTTCAATAACATAATTAATGATGCTGCCGACAGCACTGATAATTATGGTGTAGATCAAAAATTGAACCGCATGGAATAAGAATCCTTTTCTTTTACGATTTCCACGACGAAACCAAAAGCTCATCAGAATCAATGCTGCGCAGCTACCGAAAATAATGACCAGATTAAGCGCATTATTTGTAAACAGTTCAGCGATCATTGTTTTATCAGGCTCCTCCAGATAATTGATGTCATGCCGGAAACCCCTGGCGGGGGTATTTTATCGCGATAATTCATTCATATCATCAATAGACAGGGAAGGAAGTAGCAACATTAGCGAATTTATCAATGGGTTGATGATTTGAACGACAACAATCTCGTGCTTTCGGGGCAGACAACGAGGAAATGTCATGATATTGTTACACACAAGTAACAAAGGGTTTATCTGCATAAGGATTACATCATGATCATGGCGAAGCTGAAGTCAGCAAAGGGGAAGAAGTTTCTCTTTGGTCTGTTGGCGGTTTTCATTATTGCGGCGTCAGTTGTGACTCGCGCGACTATCGGCGGTGTTATCGAACAATATAATATTCCGCTTTCTGACTGGACGACATCAATGTATGTGATTCAGTCATCGATGATTCTTGTTTATAGTCTGGTCTTTACTGTATTGCTGGCAATCCCGCTGGGAATTTATTTCCTCGGTGGTGATGAGAAGTAAATAAAAGAAAGGCCCGAGATATCGGGCCTTGCAATTAATTGATAAACAATTAATCGTCTTCTTCGTCATCCAGTTCTACAGGCGTCTGGTACTGGTCAGGTTTAATCACCAGCAAATCGCAGCGGAGATGATCAATCACCTGTTCAGCCGTATTACCAAGGAATGCCGCAGAGATACCGGTGCGTCCCACAGTGCCAAGAACGACAATCCCTGCCTGCAAATGTTCGGCCAGATCTGGAATTACTTCTTCTGGCAGACCTTTTTCAACGTGCGTCATGTTTTCATTAATGCCGAATTTCTGCCGCAGGGCTTTCATCGCCAGCAAATGTTGTCCACGAATGGCATCGTTATAAACACTTGGATCAAATTCCGGCAGTTCAATGGCAATATTGATAGGTGTTACGGGGTAGGCGCCAACCAGATGGACTTCGGTGTGATTTACCTGTTCCGCCAGCTCGATCGTTTCTTTCACCAGTTTTTCATTGAGCGCATTATGATATGGCTCTTCACTGGCGAGATTCACCGCTACCAGCGCCTTACCACCTTCCGGCCACGGCTGGTCTTTCACCATCCACACCGGGCTTGGGCATTTGCGTAACAGGTGCCAGTCGGTAGGGGTGAAAATAACCGCTTCCAGACGGTCATGTTGGTGCGCCATTTTTAGCACCAGATCGTGCCCACTGCTAACTACTTCCTGAATGATGGCTTCGAAAGGACGGTTATGCCATACCACTTTAATTTCAATCGGGACGCCAGCGTTGAGATAATACTTTGCCTGCTCATGGATCCAGGCAGTACGCTGGCTGATGACGCCCTGACGCATAGCGGTACGCTCGTCCGGGGAGAGCAGGGTAGTCATTTCGTATGAGAAGTCATAAATCGGCAAAAAGGCTTTAATTTTGCCACCAATCCGTTGATGTAAATAAACAGCTCGCCGTAATGCCGGTTGATCGTCCTGGTTAGGATCGATAACAACGAGCATGTTCTGATACATAGCCATACAGGGTCTCCTTACAACAACTGTCAACGCAGTTTGTAATTAAAAGATTAACCCATATCTGGTGAATGAAACAGTGATGAACCTTCTGCCAGATCAATAAATCAGAAAAATTTAATGATATGACAGAAGGATAGTCGATTATGCGGAAAAATCAGGCAACGTTGCGCGTATGACCAGCAAGCTGAGCCAGCGCATCGTTATTTTCGATGGTGATGTATTTACCTTTGACCGCCAACATGCCGCTTTTCTGGAAACGACCCAGCAGACGACTGATGGTTTCTACCGTCAGGCCAAGATAGTTACCGATATCGCCACGAGTCATCGTCAGGCGGAATTCACGAGGGGAGAAGCCGCGTTGGGCAAAACGACGGGACAGGTTGTAGATAAAAGCAGCCAGGCGTTCTTCTGCATTTTTCTTCGACAACAGCAGGATCATGTCCTGATCGCCTTTGATTTCACCGCTCATCAGACGCATCATCTGCTGACGCAGA
This sequence comes from Escherichia sp. Marseille-Q3837, assembly GCF_916618735.1. NCBI lineage: Bacteria > Pseudomonadati > Pseudomonadota > Gammaproteobacteria > Enterobacterales > Enterobacteriaceae > Escherichia > Escherichia sp. Marseille-Q3837. The sequence continues at coordinate 3,061,385 of NZ_CAKAKC010000001.1, forward strand.
TTCGGCATTTTACCAGACAGATCGTCCAGGGTTTCGAACGGGATTTCACATACCATTGAGGTTTCCAGCGCCTGGGCGAAACTCGGGTGATGACCGCTACCAATAGCGTCAAAACCTACCAGATCGCCTGCTAAATGGAAGCCAGTGATTTGCTCGTCGCCTTGCTCTGTGATGGTATAACTTTTAATCGTACCGGAGCGGATGGCATAAAGCGATTTAAGTTCATCACCAGCCTTAAACAGCGTCTGGCCTTTCTGAATAGGCTTCTTTCGCTCGATGATATTATCAAGCTGATCAAGCTCATGTTCGTTGAGTGTGAACGGGATGCAAAGCTGACTGATGCTGCAATCCTGGCAATGGATAGCACAACCGCCAGACTGAATGCGCCGTATAATTCGCTTTTCCGGGATCATAGGTCTGCTCAAGCCGTAATTGATATTTGTCAATTTTAACATCTTTTTAGGGAGCAAGTAAGTCTAAGCAAACCTTAACAGCGGAGAATTCCGATAATAGATGTAAATTTATGTCTATCCCTTTGAAAAGCTTTAAATTGTTAAGGGTAACTTTACATAAAACTGTGAAAAAATCGGCACAAATTGTTTAAGGTTTACAGTAGCAGATAGCCTTCATGGCGCAATAACCACTCTTTTCGCTGCACTCCGCCTGCATATCCTGTCATCGTGCCGTTTCGTCCAATAACCCGGTGGCAAGGGACGACGATGCTGATCGGATTAGAGCCATTTGCTGCGCCAACGGCACGCGCTGCACCTGGTCGACCCAGATATTCAGCCAGTTGACCGTAATGCATTACCTGCCCGCAGGGGATAGTGCGCAGTGCCTTCCAGACTTCGCGCTGAAATGGCGTGCCTCCCGTGGCGGTAGGAAGCGTATCAATAATGCTAAGATTCCCGGCGAAATAGTCACGAAGCTTGTCGCTTAAACCACCTGGGTTGGTGGCAGAAATGCGCTTATAACCTTCTTTGCGATAATGGATGTCCAGCAGCTGCACCATGCGTTCGCTGTACTCTTCCCATTCAACCGCCCGCAGACGAAATTGTTCATCGCAGATCACCCACAGCGGTCCCAGTGGCGTGGCAATTTTTTCTTCAAGTAATCTCAGCATCCGTTCTCTCTTAAGGCTTAAGACAAACGTGGGTAAATCCCCGAACCAATAGGCAGACCGATAAGATACCACGCCAGCAACATTAGCAGCCATACCACCAAAAAGATTAAGACTAACAAAGAGTAAGTAGCTGGTTTCGCGTCTGGTTTGTCGCAGTCTGGTAGCATAAAGCGATTTTTTGATTTTTCAGCCTGAAGAAATGAGGGCAATCCTTCACATGGATCGAGGCTGGAATAATTCCAGTCAGCGAAATTTTACCGAAGGCGACCTGTTATTTGATTCAGCAGCGTGATAGCCGCCAGGCACCACTGATCTCGTCATTCATCACCCAATCCCGGCGAGAATGTGGTTATTTACAGAGCTAAAAATGAATAAAAAAATAGAGCCTGTCGACATCCGCCAGACTCTACAGTACACACATCAGTGCATCCGCGTCTTAAATCCGGCCTGGGTTCCTCGTGACCGGTGACAGTGTTATAACGGTTTTGCCCATCCGTTGCCAATTTTCTTCAGTGACAGATTTCACGAAAATATAAGTTAAATCATTCGTCTCGTGATTGCATAATCATGCATCGCTAATCGACTGGTAAATTTACCGGGCGAGTAACCCGTTCGACGCTTAAACATATTGCCGAACGATTCGGCTGAGGCATAGCCCAGACGATGGGCAATTTTGGCCAACGAATATCCATCATCAAGAAGCGTTACTGCAGAAATAACGTGCATTTGCTGAACCCAGTGGCGAAATGTTAATCCCGTTTCTTTAACAAATAAGCGCATGAGTGTACGGCTACTGACGTTAATTTTATCCGCCAGATTATCCAGTGTTGGCAGATACCCTTGGTTGTTTAGCAAATTCTCACAAAGCTGCTGTAGCCGCTCATCATTTGGCCAGGGGAGTTCAAGTAACATTTTCACCCCCATTTTTATTTCCTGAAGTATCAGTGTCTCGAGGGCTGAAAAACGTAACTGTTGTTTATCTGTGGTATTTTGCGACGGCGGAAGTTGGTTAATTGCAATTAGTAATTCCCTTAACAGGGGTGAAATACCGGTCATGAAGCAAACTTTTCCCAGCGTTTCACTTTCCGCTTCTGAAACCAGTACGGTTTTTAAAAGTACGTTGCCCGTCGCAACAAACTTATGCGGCATTTGTGGAGGCAGCCAAAGCGCGCTGCTGGCATGGACTAGCCAGACGCTTTCTCCAGCCCATACACGAACGACGCCTTCAGCCGGGTAAAGCAACTGGGCATAGAGATGTTTATGCCAGGGAACTGTGCCTCCATTCAGATGTTCCGAATCCAGTCCGATAATGTGATGCCCTGGTGATGCTTTGGGTTGCAGTGTGATTGTCATTTACAGTAGGTATTTTGTCAGAAATCATCAAATAAGCCATGTTAAATTTTAAATATGACGTATGCAAGTTTCCGGATATATACGGTGTAAAGAGTGATGATAATTTCTAAAAAACAGCTTATTGGGGTGGTTGCGATCGGTATTCTTTTGGCTGGCGTTGTCTTTTTTATCTGGTGGGTAAGCAAAGGAAGATTTATACAGACGACGGATGATGCTTACATTGGCGGTAATATCACCACGGTGGCAAGTAAAGTTTCTGGTTATATTTCTGCTATAGAGGTGCGCGATAATCAGAGCGTAAAAAAAGGCGATATTATCCTGCGTCTCGATGATCGGGATTATCGTGCAAATGTCGCCAGGCTTGAGGCAAAAATAAAAAGTAGCAAAGCCAATCTCGAAAGTATTCAAGCCACTATTGCGATGCAGCAGTCGATAATTCAAAGTGCCAGTGAAACATGGCAGGCAGTAAAACATGAGGCGCAAAAGCGCCTGCGAGATACTGAACGTTATGAAAAACTCGCACAATCAGCGGCAATATCGCAACAAATTATTGATAACGCCAGGTTTGACTACCAGCAGGCCGCAGCAAAGGAGCGCAAAGCCGCGAACGATTTCCTGGTGGAGAAGCAACGGCTGGCGGTTTTATCTGCTCAGGAAGAAAATGCACGTGCGAGTATCGAAGAAGTTCAGGCCGCTCTGACTCAGGCACTACTGGATCTGGAATATACCCTTGTTCGTGCGCCGATTGATGGCATTGTTGCAAACCGCAGCGCCCATACAGGCAGTTGGGTGGAGGGCGGCACATCGTTAGTTTCACTAGTACCAGTCAGTGAGTTGTGGGTTGATGCAAATTTTAAAGAAAACCAAATAGCGGGAATGAAGCCTGGAATGAAGGCTGAGATCCGCGCAGATGTGCTCAAAGGGAAAGTGTTCAAGGGCTATGTTGAGAGTCTCGCCCCAGCGACAGGTGCCAGTTTCAGTTTGATCCCGATAGAAAATGCCACCGGAAATTTTACCAAAATTGTCCAGCGTGTTCCGGTACGGATTGCCTTTGACAGGCCAACAGAATTAAAGCAACTCCTTCGTCCGGGGTTGTCAGTCACTGTTAGTATTGATGAAAAATGATGATGGGGATGGCTATGCGTAAACATATTGCCTTCGCCAGTATGTGTATTGGGTTATTTATTGCTCAGCTTGATATTCAAATTGTTTCGTCATCCCTAAATGAAATAGGTGGTGGTCTGTCCGCAGGTAAAGACGAAATGGCCTGGCTTCAGACCAGCTATTTAATTGCTGAGATTATTATTATTCCGCTCTCTGGGTGGCTGTCACAGGTATTTTCCACTCGTTGGCTTTTTACGCTATCTGCGGGAATATTTACTTTAATGAGTATCGCTTGTGGTCTTGCATGGAATATTCAGAGCATGATTTTGTTTCGTGCTTTACAGGGAGCTGCTGGCGCATCCATGATCCCTTTAGTTTTCACGACGGCATTTATTTATTACCAGGGCAAAGAGTTGGGGTTGGCTGCTGCGGTAGTCAGTGCGCTGGCCTCATTGTCACCGACGCTAGGGCCAACTCTGGGGGGCTGGATCACTGATAACCTCGACTGGCGATGGCTATTTTATATCAATATATTACCGGGCATATATTTAGTTTTGAGTATTCCTTTTCTGGTTAATTTTGATAAACCTGATCTCTCTTTACTGAAAGTTGCTGATTATCCTGGTATTATTCTGTTGGCTCTGACACTAGGATGTCTGGAATATACCCTTGAAGAAGGAGCGCGCTGGGGATGGTTGAATGACAATACTATTTTGCTGACATCAGTTCTGGCATTGGTGAGTTTTATTTTATTTGCTGCGCGTACACTTACAATATCCAATCCGATCATGGATCTTCATGCTTTTAAGGATAAAAATTTTACGCTGGGATGTTTTTTTTCTTTTTCTGGAGGAGTTGGGGTATTCTCTACTGTATATTTAATACCTGTATTTTTGGGGCGGGTTCGCGGATTAAATGCCGAAGAGATAGGTTTTGCCGTTTGCACAACAGGTATCTTCCAGTTACTTTCTGTTCCTTTTTACTTCTGGTTAACTAAAAAAATAAATCTGCGATGGCTGTTGATGGCGGGGCTGGGGGGATTTGTGTTTTCAATGTATCTTTTTACCCCTATAACCCACGAATGGGGATGGCAGGAGTTACTGTTTCCACAGGCCATCAGAGGGATTTCGCAGCAGTTTGCGATGGCTCCCATCGTAACATTAACGCTGGGAAGAATTCCCAAAGAACGGCTGAAGTTAGCCTCAGGTGTATTTAATTTAACACGTAATCTTGGGGGCGCGATTGGTATTGCCCTGTGTGGCACTATTCTCAATAACCGAACTAATTTTCATTTTTTGAGAATGGGTGAAAAAATGGTTTCTGTTCCCCATACGGTGAATGACTTCATTTCCAGAAGTGCTTTATTTTTTAATCGCAGTGGAAGTGACCAGACATCGGAAATACTGGCTTCAACCAAATTGTTGAGTCAATTGATGTTGCGGGAGGCACAAACTATGGCATTTTCGGATACCTTTCTGCTAATCAGTGGTCTGTTACTCATCGCATTTATGTTGACTCCTGCGATGAACAAATCACCCTGATCGGATGCCTGTGCTGAATTAAACCCGGTCTAAACTGTTCGATACTGTCACCAGGCTAGTATAAAATGCCCCGCCTGTGCAGACACCAGCAGGTATGGAGCAAAGTATTGTTTCAATCTGTGAAGTGAACGATGCAGCAAATATCAGACGTGTGAAGGTGCATAGGAGGTTACATGAACCTTGACGACAAATCGCTGTTTCTTGACGCCATGGAAGATGTCCAGCCACTGAAGCGCGCTACAGATGTCCACTGGCATCCAACGCGTAACCAACGTGCGCCGCAGCGTATCGACACGCTGCAACTTGATAATTTCCTTACTACTGGATTTCTCGACATCATCCCGCGAAGCCAGCCGCTGGAGTTTCGGCGAGAAGGGTTGCAACATGGGGTGCTGGATAAGTTACGCAGCGGTAAATATCCGCAGCAGGCCAGCCTGAATCTTCTACGTCAGCCGGTGGAAGAGTGCCGCAAAATGGTGTTCATTTTTATTCAACAGGCATTGGCGGATGGTTTACGTAACGTGCTGATTATTCATGGCAAAGGGCGGGACGATAAATCGCACGCCAACATTGTTCGCAGCTATGTGGCGCGCTGGCTGACTGAATTTGATGATGTCCAGGCATATTGTACCGCGCTACCGCATCATGGCGGCAGCGGGGCGTGTTACGTCGCACTCCGTAAAACGGCGCAGGCGAAGCAGGAAAACTGGGAGCGCCACGCTAAACGCAGCCGTTGATCACGGGACGCTTCCGTGGCTTATGCTGCCAGCACGCGGTTGCGTCCATCATTTTTTGCCCGATACAACGCATCATCGACCCGTTTAAACAGTTCATCGATACTTTCATTTCCTTCGTGATGCGCCACGCCAATACTGACGGTGAAGCGCGGCAAGCCCGAAATGCTCACTTTTGCCACGCTCAAGCGGATCGTTTCAGCCAAGGAAAGTGCAGTATCCAGAGGGGTTCTGGGCAATAATAAGACGAACTCTTCACCACCCCAGCGAAACACCAAATCGCCTTTGCGGGCGCTGCTTTCGAGTGTACGGGCAAGCGTGCATAACACTTCATCCCCTTTCTGATGACCGTATAAGTCATTGATATGTTTAAAACGATCGGTGTCGATGAGCAACAAACTGTAGTCCTGAGCGATTGCCAGGTGCTGCATCTGTCCTGGGTCAGTTATGTGGTAAAACTGTCGACGGTTAAGTAACCCCGTTAGCGCATCATGGTGGGCAGCATGTTCCAGCTGTTCCTCCAGCCTTTTTTGCTCAGTAATATCATGTACGATACATAACATTAACCTGTCACCGTAAATCTCAATTGGCCCAGCATAAGTTTGTACGTGTCGAACGGAACCATCTGCCAGTTTATGGACAAAATTGAGGGGTTTATGCCCGCCGGGCAAACGTGAAATTTCATGCATGACAGGCATAACGCGACGCCCAAGCATATTAATTTCCCAGGTGTGTTTCTGACACATTGTTTCATGGTTATAGCCATAGAAATTAAGCGCGGCCAGATTAGCATCGACGATTTGGCCATCACGCGAGGGATCTATCAACAACATTGGCGCGGAGTTAGTCAGAAAAAAACGAGCATAAAACCCTTGTTTTTTACGTTGATAATTCGCTGAACGGCTGGCCTTTAAACCCAGAGTTGCGGGTGTTTCCATTCCTTCAAATATAATGACTTTTCCAGTGTCACTAATCTCGTTGAGGGTCAACCGACAGCTTAATGCTGTATCTTCACCATTACGCTGGACAGTGAGGATTTCTACAATATCAAGCTGGTTATGCACGTCTGTCAGGTATTTTGGCAGTTCGTTTTGCGAGGAGATGGAATAGAGCCCGGTACGTAGCTGACTAAAAGTGCGTTCTTGCATCAACAGTCGCGCAGCACTATTGGCATAAATTAATTTTTCCTCGAAAGGGGAAACGATCCAGACAGGACTTGTTAATAAATCCAGAGTATTGAAGTTGTGCGTAGTCATTGAAATCCCGTTATTTTTATCAATCTTTTGTTACTACCTGATCGCAAAAATGCCACGACAAATGATCAGATAATTCTGATAATGATAGACGCTATTTAACGCTTTACACGTTTTCAAATCAGGAAAAGTATTTTGCTTTCTGTATTTAATTTTGACAGGATTTTATTAATCATTTCAGGGTAATGGGGTGATGAGATTTTGCGTAACATGACCAGAAGACTAGACTACAAAATAATCCGTTGATGATGGAGGCAACTGTGGAAGTGATTAAGGGAGCGGACGTAAATGTCCCGGATGCAGTATTTGCCTGGATTCTGGATGGCAAAGGTGGCGTTAAACCGCTGGAAAATACAGATGAGATAGATGAAGCGCATCCTTGCTGGCTCCACCTCAATTATGTGCACCATGACAGCGCCCAGTGGCTGGCGACGACACCACTGCTGCCAAATAATGTGCGCGATGCGCTGGCGGGAGAAAGTACACGGCCCAGAGTCAGTCGTCTTGGCGAAGGGACGCTGATTACTTTGCGCTGCATTAATGGCAGTACTGATGAACGTCCCGACCAGTTGGTGGCCATGCGTGTTTATATGGACGGACGGTTAATTGTCTCGACCCGACAACGTAAAGTGTTGGCGTTGGATGATGTGGTTAGCGATCTGGAAGAGGGCACTGGTCCGACCGATTGCGGCGGCTGGTTGGTGGATGTTTGTGATGCGTTGACCGATCATTCCAGTGAGTTTATAGAACAACTGCACGATAAAATTATCGACCTGGAAGATAATCTACTCGATCAACAAATTCCTCCGCGCGGTTTCCTGGCGCTACTGCGTAAACAATTAATTGTTATGCGTCGCTATATGGCGCCTCAACGTGATGTTTATGCTCGTCTTGCCAGTGAGCGCCTGCCGTGGATGAATGACGACCAGCGCCGCCGAATGCAGGATATTGCCGATCGTCTCGGACGTGGTCTGGATGAGATTGACGCTTGTATTGCCCGAACTGGCGTGATGGCGGATGAAATCGCCCAGGTCATGCAGGAAAACTTAGCGCGTCGCACGTATACGATGTCCTTGATGGCAATGGTCTTTTTACCCAGTACGTTTTTAACGGGATTATTTGGTGTCAACCTTGGTGGTATTCCTGGCGGGGGATGGCAATTCGGTTTTTCGCTTTTTTGTATTCTGTTAGTTGTTCTTATTGGTGGTGTTGCTTTATGGTTGCATCGTAGTAAATGGTTGTAACAAAAGAAAATTTGTCTACTTCCTGTATACAAAAACGCCGTAAAGTTTGAGCGAAGTCAATAAACTCTCTACCCATTCAGGGCAATATCTTCCTCGCAGGTGAATGCAACGTCAAGCGATGGGCGTTGCGCTCCATATTGTCTTACTTCCTTTTTTGAATTACTGCATAGCACAATTGATTCGTACGACGCCGACTTAGATGAGTCGGCTTTTTTTTGCCTGTTATTTGTCAGCGTCTACCCTTTAAGAGTCCACCCAATGACCGGAGGGAAATATGACGACACTCATTTATTTGCAAATTCCTGTCCCTGAACCGATTCCTGGCGATCCTATTCCTGTGCCTGATCCGATTCCTCGTCCGCAACCTATGCCCGACCCGCCGCCAGATGAAGAACCGATTAAATTGTCGCATCGTGAGCGTAGATCTGCGAGGATACGCGCCTGCTAATTTTGCGTCGATGACCACGAGAATAGATTGTGACCGCTTTTTCTACCCTGAACGTTTTGCCTCCCGCCCAGCTCACTAACCTTAATGAGTTGGGTTATTTAACCATGACACCGGTACAGGCCGCCGCGCTTCCGGCGATCCTTGCCGGAAAAGACGTTCGCGTGCAGGCGAAAACCGGCAGCGGCAAAACGGCGGCATTTGGCCTCGGGTTGTTACAGCAAATTGATGCGTCGATGTTTCAGACCCAGGCTTTAGTACTGTGTCCTACGCGTGAGCTGGCGGATCAGGTTGCCGGGGAGTTACGTCGGTTGGCGCGTTTTCTGCCGAATACCAAAATTTTGACCTTGTGCGGTGGTCAACCGTTCGGTATGCAGCGTGATTCGCTGCAACATGCGCCGCATATTATCGTGGCAACGCCGGGTCGTTTGTTGGATCACCTGCAAAAAGGCACGGTATCGTTGGATGCGTTGAATACGCTGGTGATGGATGAAGCCGACCGCATGTTGGATATGGGATTTAGTGATGCCATTGATGAGGTGATCCGTTTTGCACCGGTTTCTCGTCAGACGCTTTTGTTTTCGGCGACCTGGCCAGATGCAATTGCCGCGATTAGCGGTCGTGTTCAACGCGATCCTTTGGCGATTGAAATTGACTCAACAGATGCTCTGCCACCCATTGAACAACAATTTTATGAGACATCCAGCAAAGGCAAAATTCCGCTGTTGCAACGGTTATTAAGTTTGCATCAGCCATCCTCTTGCGTGGTGTTTTGCAATACCAAAAAAGATTGTCAGGCTGTGTGTGACGCGCTTAATGAAGTAGGGCAAAGTGCATTGTCGTTACATGGCGACCTGGAGCAACGTGATCGCGATCAGACCCTGGTACGTTTTGCTAACGGTAGCGCCCGCGTGCTGGTAGCGACCGATGTCGCAGCGCGCGGTCTGGATATCAAATCTCTTGAGCTGGTAGTGAACTTTGAGCTGGCGTGGGATCCCGAAGTTCATGTACATCGCATCGGGCGTACAGCGCGTGCAGGAAATAGCGGACTGGCGATCAGTTTCTGTGCCCCGGAAGAAGCACAGCGCGCCAATATCATTTCTGACATGTTGCAGATAAAACTTAACTGGCAAACGCCGCCAGCCAGTAGTTCCATTGTGCCGCTGGAAGCAGAAATGGCGACGTTGTGCATTGATGGCGGGAAAAAAGCCAAAATGCGACCGGGTGATGTGTTAGGTGCGTTGACGGGCGATATCGGGCTTGATGGCGCAGATATTGGCAAAATCACTGTGCATCCGGCGCATGTTTATGTCGCAGTGCGTCAGGGTGTTGCCCATAAGGCATGGAAGCAGTTACAGGGCGGGAAGATTAAAGGGAAAACGTGCCGGGTGCGGTTATTAAAATAATGAAATGTTGTAATGCCGGATGTGACGCTGGTTGCGTCTTATCCGGCCTAAACAACAGTTGCCCGATAATCTTGCGCATCGGGCGCTATCCTGGTTATTTCACTTCAACCACATTCAGCCGTAATTCATCCAGCTGATTCTCATCTTCTTCAGGCTGCCAGCCCGCTGGCTGTAGTGGGATATCTTCGCGATCAAACGCCAGATCACCGCCGTTAACCACTTCGGAACCGTGGGTAATGCCTTTGAAATCGAAAAGAGTGGTATCGCACAAATGAGACGGCACAACATTCTGCATCGCGCTGAACATCGTCTCAATTCGCCCCGGATAACGCTTATCCCAGTCACGCAGCATATCGGCAATCACCTGACGTTGCAGGTTAGGCTGTGAACCGCAAAGGTTGCACGGAATAATCGGAAACGCTTTCGCATCGGCAAAACGTTGAATATCTTTTTCGCGGCAGTAGGCCAGTGGACGAATCACGATATGTTTGCCATCATCGCTCATCAGTTTCGGCGGCATACTTTTCATCTTGCCGCCGTAGAACATATTCAGGAACAACGTTTGCAGGATATCGTCACGATGGTGACCCAGCGCGATCTTCGTCGCACCCAGCTCCGTTGCAGTGCGGTAAAGGATACCGCGACGCAGACGAGAGCACAGTGAGCAGGTAGTTTTGCCCTCCGGGATCTTCTCTTTCACGATACCGTAAGTGTTCTCTTCAACAATCTTGTACTCAACGCCCAGCTTTTCGAGATACTCCGGCAGAACGTGTTCCGGGAAGCCAGGTTGTTTCTGGTCGAGGTTAACGGCAACCAGCGAAAAACTGATTGGCGCACTTTGCTGCAAATTACGCAAAATCTCCAGCATGGTATAGCTGTCCTTACCACCGGAGAGGCAAACCATAATGCGATCGCCATCTTCAATCATATTGAAGTCAGCAATGGCTTCGCCTACGTTACGACGCAGACGTTTTTGCAATTTGTTCAGGTTGTATTGTTCTTTCTTTGTAATTTGTTGATTTTCTTGCATTATTTCAGTTCTCTGGTACTAAATGGGGCAAATTGGGGGCAAACTTTGCAACTACGATAACCGCGCATTCAACATGGCTATCTGTTCGTCGTTCATGTCATCAATCCACATACCGTAAATTTCATACACCATCTGCGCAGTTTCATGCCCCATTTGGCTGGCTATAAATGCCGGGTTCGCTCCTGCCGTCAACAGCCAGCAGGCAAAAGTATGCCGCGTATGGTACGGATTACGGCGGCGAATACCAGCACGTTTTACTGCTGCATTCCACCTTGCCCCCAAACTGCTTACCGAGTAATAAGGTTTTTGTTTTCCGTTACACACCCTGGGCATGAAAACAAAATGCAGTTTTTGCTTTTCGGTTCTGCCGTACTCCCGATGATAAAAGGTGATTTCGCTTTTGCGATGATGCCCGGTCAGTTTGTATTGCTCCTTCAGTGCTTCAAGAGCAGGCTGCAGTAGTGTTACTGTTCGGATCCCGGCATTTGTTTTTGGGGGACCGAACATATCAAGTATCGTCAGGTTTCTTCTGACATTCACTATTCCCTTTTCGAGATCCACATCCTCCCACGCCAGAGCTGCCAGTTCCCCGTGACGAAGTCCTGAGTAAACGGCAAATTTCCACAAGTTCTGGTTCTGTCCTTTTTCACTTTCCATTAATGCATTGAATTCTGTTTTAGATAACGGATCAGGCTTTATTCTGTTTCGCTGTAATTTTTTTACTCCTTCAAATGGTTTGGTTGATATAAATCCCGACTGATACGCAAAACGCAACAGCGAACAGAGCAGGGCGATATAGTTATCAACTGTGCGCACGGTTCTTCCTTTTTTGTTGGATCTTGGATTATCCAGGTAAAGCGTTTCTCCATGCAGCAGTTCATTCCGGTAGTTTAAGATATCGCTATAACGAATATGTGATATCGGGGTACTTTCACAAATTATTATTCTGAGTGTTTTTAATTGTGATTTCGTTTTCTTCATTGTGTTTGTTGTTAACTCTGTCTCTTTAATTTTTGTCCAGATATCACAAAGCTCTCCGAACGTTTTTATGACTCTCGTTGTCACCATTTTTGCCCCAGTGCTGGACTGGGGAAAACGTCTTAAATACTCAAATTCACCGGAGTTTATTTCATGAACTATCAGCGATCTTAAATTTCCGGCCTTTTTAATATTACTGTTTGTAATCTCCCAGCCTTTTAATGTTTCCCGACATCGTTTTCCTCGAAACATGAACCAGATGCGAATGTATCTACCTCTAATCTCGACACCTGTTGGTAATTTAGACATATCATGAGTCTTTGATAAACTGATTTATCTTTGGATAGTTGTACCAGATAATCCCTCGTTTGCTGTCTGGCTTACCTAAAGGAGATACTCGTTTGAAGTGGAAGCCCTCCACCCAACAGTTCTGGCGGTATGCTTCAATTTGTCTGGCCCCCAGACCAGTGCGAAGCATCAGGCCGTATTCAACCATCCACTCTTCATTAAAGATTACTTGTGCCATCGCATCACCTCTGGCAGGCGCCAATGTTAGACTGAAATTGACGCCCGATGTTGATTATTAATAATCAGCTATGAAGTTTTAATTTGAATACAATGCAATTCACGAGGACTGAAGTTTCTCGCAATTAAAATTTATCAGTTTTACTTTCTGCTCTCTGGAAACGCCTGCTTCTTTTTTACCTGAGAGCATTTTTTCGCATTCTGATTTCGTTAGTTTAGATTTTGAATATCTTGTCCAGTTAGTAGGAGTGCCACCTTCCTTTTCAATAGTGGCGGTAATTTTATACATGAACACCTCCGTTATTATTTCCAGTGGTTCGTTTATTCCATCTTTCGAGTGCTTCTTTTTCACTTCCACCATAACCGGTTCGGGATTCGCATCCGTTACACTTCGCTCGGTAATATCCTGAAATGACTTTCACCGTTACTGATGGACAACCACAAAATGGACATGGTTTAACATTGTCATATCTCATAATTTTTCTCATAAAAAATATTTCAAGTTGGCGGTGCATTACACCGCCAGGCTGAATTATTCCTCTGAATTATCGATTACACTGTATTCCCCGGTTAATACAGAGGAATCTGCAGGATCGATTGTCAGTGGTTCCTTTTCATCCATTGATACTGCACGCTGGATCTCAATTGATACGGGCAGATATTTGAACAGGCGACGAATAGCCGTTTTCTTTGCCATTTCTTCCCAGTGAGTTACCCACGGCCCGTTATTACCAGCTTTACTCAGGCTGCGCACCAGCTCAATCTGTTTGCGCGTCATAACTTCAAACTGAGTACCTCCGTCTTTCAGTCTTGCGACAGCATAGACGTGGGTAACCGGGGCATCTTCGTTTTCTCCCGGGCGGTGTATTAACTTTTCATCAAGGCCAAATTCGAAGCTAAACTCGTCACCTTCACGGACAACACGGGCTGACAGGCTGGCGATTTGACCAGAACGGCGAGCCAGATCAATCATGCCGCGATAGCCAATGATTAGCTGAACGTTCTTTTTACCGCTCTTTTCGTTTTTATTACCAAAAGGCAGTAAATATGCATGACCGAGGGCGCTACCTGGCTCAAGTCCGAGCTGTGAACACTGTACGATCGCACTGACAAAACTCATAGTGTCACAGTTTCCTAACGCCGGAACTTTACGAATTTCTGTGGTGGCGATACGGATCATACGTTCAGCCGTCATATGGCGTGGAAGAGCTGCTGCCAGTTGCTCTTTCATTGATGGCTGGTTAATAAAACTAATCACGTCGCTATTTTTAACTGCTGCTGGTGCACGGTTTCCCTGAGTTTTTTGCAGATCGGCTTTTGCGATTGGTGGTTGCTTAGTCATTTGCATATTCCTTAGCCCAGCGGGGCAGTGATAATGTCTTAATAGCTGGCCATTCATCGGTATTCAGGCAGTCAGACAGGGTTCGCAGATTGCGGTGATATTCCTGTTGACCTGCCAGTTTTGCTTCTTCGCCCATCATGAAAATTTCAACCGGATAACGTCCGCATTCAATAGTTGTGCTGGCAACCAGAAAAACGAAAGTTGGCTGCACTCCAAACTGTGCTTCATAACCGTCACTGTAGAATGCATCCTGAACGTGATAGCGGTAGTCGTAATAAGCGGTTTTGAATCGTTGAATATCCGCCGTAGTTTTCACGTCCATGATCCAGTGAAATTCAGGGATAATTTTGTCCGGACGGCACCGACACAAAATTCCTGTTTCAGGATCTTCCCAGTAAATTGATGATTCAGCGTGTCCGGCGCTTTCAACAAGCCATTGCCCCAGCGGCAAAGCCATAACGCTTTGATACATGAGTTCAATTTTCCGGCCTTCTTCCGCAGTGATAACTGTTTTTCCTGTGCTTGCGCATTCCATCAGAAACGCTTTCTCTTCTTCTTTTCCGGCGTTTGTACGGCGGTTAAATTCAGGTGCTACGATAAAGCGGTTACTGAATTCTTCCGGTTCAAGTACCCGGCAGTGGAAAGCGGTTCCTAAATCGAGCGTTTTTGTCTTTGTGGTGTCAACGGGGGCATTTTTACGCCACAAATATAGTGCCGGAGTATCAGCAATGTCATCGAGCTGAGACTTACTGACACCGGGACCCGCGTGGTAATTCTCATTCGAAATTCCGTAATAAATACCTGGCTCTATGTCTTCTACGATTACGGGATCTGCGACTTCGCCAGTTTCATCACTGCAATCGCGATGCGGATCGCTGCCAGCATTCTCATTGTGCGGATGTTCAGCGCCTTCCATTTCCTCCGGATCATTTTCCTTAGCTTCAACCTGACTCTCTTCATCGAATGTTTCCTGGTATGTTGCGTCGCCCATCACCGCACCACAGTCAGGGCAGTTATCCCCGCCAGTCTGGCCGCAGGCATTGCAGGCTATTTCCGGTTCCTGTTGCACTACTGGCTCAGGTTGATTCATATCTGGGCTGGTTTTTTCCGTTTCTGGCTGGTTCTGGTACACACAATCGCGAGTCTGGATCCCCTTTACCCATTTCGGATCGTTCGGGTCGCTAATTCCGTCAACAAATTCACCACGTGATGCAGCAAGCAATTTATCGGCATCGACAGGATCTTTTGATGGAATGTTTTTCCGGGCTTCATGGAGTTCTGCCCGCAGTTCCTGATATTTCGCATCAATAGAATTTACCTGTGACTGAGCATCCAGCGGCTGCGTGTCCTGATGATGTTCAGTTGCGTCCGGTTCCATTGTTTCAGCCTCTCCCTGTTCAACTGCCGTTGTTCCAGATGGTTGCGGTTTTTCTTCATCATCCTGTTTTCCTTCTTCTGTTACTCGCTGCGGCATCGGGGCAGAGGAGCGACCGCAGGCAATATCCACGATTTCCGGATCAGGGTTGGCATGATCGGTTTCAGTCAGTACTTTGTTCAGATATTCAGTGACGTGCGCGGGGATGACCTCGATCCCAATTGGTGCTTCTTTTACGGACGCAACCACGATGGCGCGGGAATAATCCAGCCCGCCAGGCATGGTGATGAATTTGTCGCGGAAAACAGAAAAGGGCGGTTTATTTTCAGCGATAATTTCCTCAATGCGTTTAGCGTGTGCCGGATGAAGGTTATAGATGTCCAGATCCATTGAACGGGCCAGTACGCCAGTGGCTACGTCGCGCGCCAGTGACGTCAGATCGTGTACGAAACCTTCGCCGCGATCGGTGAGGTTTCCGCCGCCAGCATTAGCACCGGAAGCCGTGCGAGTGATGTGTGAAACACGATTACCCTTCATCCACTCTTTTGTCAGCAGTCCTCGATCGGTGTAGTCAGCGTTCAGGTATGCTTCGAAAAAAGCAGTTATCAGTCCCAGGTTTGAATTACCAGGATTAGGGAAAACTTTGTCAGTGTCACGAACCAGTTTGTGGAGTTCGCGAATTTCCAGCGGGTCGAGCAGGCTGGTTTTGTGGGAAACAGCCAGGGCAGTAACAGCCGGTAGTTCTTCAGCCCGAGCAATGTGTAATGCCTGGAGTCCGTCGCGTGAAACGTGCGTTACCGGTTTTTCGCTGCCGTGTTGAGCAAGCCAACGAATGGGCAGTTCCTGGCCAGAAATTGGGAGTAGCATATTCTCCTCAATCTCAGTCATGTCTTCGCCGTTGACGTTGGTATTGCCTTGATAGTGAGCGTTGTCTGGTGCTGCTCCCGGTTTTAGTTCCCATGTCATGGAGTCTTTGCTGAGTTGATAGCGTTCACTCCAGGTAAAATCGATCTCACCTTCAGCGGGCAGGTCATTAACGACAGGAAAATTCGTGGCAACAGCTTTAAAATAGCTGCTCAGTTTTTTACCTGACTTAACGATCAGGTAGTCCAGAGTGGCACAGGTCGATTCAAAATCGTTGCTTGCCCACAGGACGACGTCAGGTTCACCGGATGATTTTTTCGCTTTCCGTAACAGGAAGAGTGGTTTTGTGCTCATTGTTTTTTAACCTCAACTCAGATTAAAATTCGTTTTGTTCAGTGAATGATCTTGCCGGATACACACTGTTCATAGCCTGCGCCATACGCAGGCTATTTCTTTCAGATTTCACCTTTTAATTTCATTGCAATTAGAGTTGCCAGAAATTCGGCTTTTTTTTCTGCGGGCAGATTCTTTCCGATATGCACCAGGCACATTTTTTTGACACCTTCATCAAGTGTTTTTACGTTGCCTGATGGACCATCGATATCAACCACAGTGAATGGGGTTTCTTTATTTTCTGTTTTAATTACGTAGCCAATGCGCTTTCCTTCCAGATTCACCTCGTGAACAATGTCATCGGTAGTTACAACAGTGGCTTCATAATTGGTAATCATGTTTTTCTCCTTAATTAAGGTTGAGCGAATACCTGCCATTTCTGGCATAAATTCAGTTTCGAATAGTCAATTAATTAAAGTTCATGTGCCATCTGGTCTTTTTCGGCACAAGATTCACTGCAATATTTTCTCGGTTCGTCTTTTGATAAAATCCCGTGCATGAAGTGAAGCATTCTTTCAATAGCTTTGCTTTCTTCAACGTCTTTTTTGCAAAGGTGGTAAGCACATTTTATTTTCTTAGTCATCACCATGACTCCGCCTTTACAGGTAAACCATCACGACCGAGGAAGACTTTAATCATGCGGTCAGTAATGCATGTTTTTGTGGTCAGGTTACGAATATATAGTTTTCGCTTTTTAATATTGTTTGCCGAGGCAATATATGTCCGGCCTTCATGAAGAACATAATCGCCAGGAGTCACACACTGACGTGGTATTTCATCAGTTCCGAAGTGATGTGCAATCATAATTATCTCCATTTTTACAAATGAACTTTGTTGATGCGGTGCCTGGTGCCTCCAGGTGACTGCAACCAGTTAACAATTACAGTCGGCTTTCCCACCCAAACCAATAAGGACTAACATGACTTTTAACTGTGCCACGTGCGCTTAGCCGCATTCACCGCATCACAAAATTCACTTAAAAAAGGGCGGACATCAGCCGAACTTCAAGAAAAAACTGATGCCGCCAGGACTACACACAGCAATGTCGTTATTTACAACCGGAGGCGCACTCCCACCATTTAAATTTAACAGACAAGACCGACTCTTTATGGATATCGGAAATGCGCCTTCGTGTTGTGCCCGGTTTTATTTCACCACCTCCGGGCTTCGGTGGTCTCGGCTATACCCCTACAGCGAGAGCTTGTGTTAACATTTCAATACCCTTACAGTTGAGAGTTATTGATATGTTGGATGTATTTACTCCATTGTTGAAACTTTTTGCTAACGAGCCACTCGAAAGACTTATGTATACGATTATCATTTTTGGTCTCACTCTCTGGCTGATACCGAAAGAGTTTACTGTCGCATTCAATGCTTATACTGAAATACCTTGGCTCTTTCAGATTATCGTTTTTGCCTTTTCTTTCGTGGTCGCCATTTCCTTCTCAAGATTGCGAGCACATATTCAAAAGCATTATTCATTACTACCAGAGCAACGAGTATTGCTTCGTTTATCTGAGAAAGAAATCGCTGTATTTAAAGATTTCCTTAAAACAGGAAATCTTATTATCACTTCTCCTTGCCGTAACCCGGTTATGAAAAAATTAGAACGGAAGGGCATCATTCAACATCAGAGTGATAGCGCAAACTGTTCTTATTATCTCGTCACCGAAAAATACTCCCATTTTATGAAGTTATTCTGGAACAGCAGGAGTAGACGTTTTAATCGTTAGCTTACTGTGTGCTTCTCCAACCATCGGCGCGCACCAGTTTCGGTTTTAAATGTTTTGCTTTTGGTATACGTCATGGCAGTGAACGTTCCATCCTGGTTGGGGAACACGCCGCACACCAGGGATTCGTTGTTGCCGAGGTCGATTTTTTGCATTTTTCGCACCTCACATCTTGTTGTTGCGGATAGAGGCTTCTGCCTGCCAGAGATCCCAGTCGTTGCTGCGTAAAGCCTGCACAGCCTGGCTGTAAGTGATACTGCAACAATCCATCAAATATTGAACTACTTCGTAATGCACCATCTTATCTCTCCCTTTAACGCCGGGTGGCGGAACTAACTGCTGCACTGCAAAATTTGAATCCCGCCGTCATGTTCATACGCCTCGGGCTGGCTACTTAACCCCTGACCACTGCCTGGTAACTCGAAGTATTGCCCGGCGTTCTGTGGGGCGGGGTGGGTTGGTAGGTATATAATGTACTTTGTGTTCATCATTGTAAAGTACTTTAAGTACATTTTATGTATAAAAAAATGAGACGGGATAAAGTGAAGCACAAACCCGGAGGGGGACGCTACCGGATTTATGCTGGTTTAAGAGGCTTTTTGTTTTTTCTTTCGTGCTAACTCTTCGTAAATTGCATTGTACTTCTGTTTTTTCTCCTCAAGAGTTTTTAAAAGTTCATCTGTCTCACTGTCAGGGAGCTCGTCCAGAAGGTCAATGATGATTTTTTGTCTTGGATTTAACTCCTGATAGAAACGTATCTGTCCACTTTCTTCTGTATCCTCTCCCAAAAGATAGGTTGGTGTTGTTCCAATGAGTGTTGCTAATTCCCTTAATTTCTCTCGGCGAGGAATTGTTTCACCATTAAACCATTTGCTAACCGCTTTTGGTGTTAATTTCATTCGACGGGCAATTTCTGCCTGCCTTCCATGTTGTTCATAACCAGCGTTTTCACAGGCTAGCGCAAGCCTACTGGCGAACTCTTTACGCGCTTTATCTTCATGAACCATAAGTTCAATGATATTCGCTCTTGAATGTACTGTCAGTTCTGTTATAGCATGTACTCAAAGTTCACATTGTGAGGGTGATATGAACCAGAAAACACTTGAAGATGTAATCAAAACTGTTCGCGTTTCTGTTGTGGCCGACGTTTGTGGTGTCAGCCAAAGAGCAATCTACAAATGGATGGATAACGGAAAATTGCCTCGCACAGAATATACCGGCGAAACAAATTACGCTGAAAAAATCGCTCATGCATCAAACGGATTATTTTCTGCCGATGCAATTTTAACTATTGGCAGAAATAAAACTACTACGAAAAAGCTGATGGGAGTTGATTCATGAAAATCAAGCATGAGCACATCGAATCAGTGTTGTTAGCCCTGGCAGCCGAAAAAGGGCAGGCGTGGGTCGCTAACGCAATTACTGAAGAATATCTGCGCCAGGGGGGCGGCGAATTGCCCCTGGTACCAGGCAAGGACTGGAACAATCAGCAGAATATCTATCATCGTTGGTTGAAAGGTGAAACGAATGCGCAAAGGGAAAAAATTCAGAAACTGATCCCTGCGGTTCTGGCAATTCTTCCTCGCGAGCTGCGTCACCGACTCTGCATCTTCGATACCCTGGAACGCCGTGCATTACTGGCGGCACAGGATGCACTGAGTACGGCAATTGATGCGCATGATGATGCAGTCCAGGCCGTTTACCGTAAAGCACATTTCAGCGGCGGCGGTTCTCCTAGCGATTCTGTCGTAGTGCATTGATTGAAATTAATCGTACCGAACTGTTTTGTTCGGTATCAGTTAAATGTAACGCTGCGAGCGTTACAAGGTGAAAACAAATGGCTTCAAACTGGATAAAGCTCGAAGTTATTACGCCGGATAAGCCGGAAATATTCAGGCTTGCTGAGATTCTGAATATTGATCCAGATGCCGCATTAGGGAAAGTCATTCGCTTCTGGGCATGGGCGGATCAACAAATGATAGACGGTAACGCAGAGTGTAACGCTCGCGGCGTTACAAAAAGTGCAATAGATCGCATCACTTTTATGGCTGGTTTTGCTGATGCGTTAATTCAGGTTGGATGGCTGGTCGAAACTAATGGTGTGTTGTCGCTTCCTAACTTTGAGCGCCATAACGGGAAAAGCTCTAAAAAACGGGCGGTTACAAACGAGAGAGTAACAAAAATACGAGAACTGAAACGAAAAGGTAACGCTGCCAGCGTTACAAAAACGGATCAAAAAGCGTTACCAGAGGAAGAGAAAGAGGAAGATATAAATACTTATCTCCCCCTAAATCCCCCTCGCCAAAAACGAGCGTCTAAAAAATTCGAACCGGAGGCTATCGAGCTGCCTGACTGGTTGCCGGAAACACTCTGGCATGAGTGGGTTCAGTTCAGGCAGGCATTGCGAAAACCGATTCGAACGGAGCAGGGCGCTAACGGGGCGATACGGGAGCTGGAAAAATTCCGCCAGCAGGGTTTTTCACCTGAGCAGGTGATTAGACACAGCATTGCCCATGAATACCAGGGCTTGTTCGCGCCGAAAGGCGTTCGGCCTGAGACGTTGCTTCGACAGGTTAACACCGTCTCGTTTCCGGACAGTGCGATCCCACCAGGCTTCAGGGGGTAACGAAGCATGAAAAATATTGCGACAGGCGGCGTTCTGGAACGTATCCGCAGACTGGCCCCGCCACATGTAACCGCGCCATTCAGGACGGTGGCGGAGTGGCGCGAGTGGCAACTTGCAGAAGGCCAGAAACGTTGTGAGGAGATCAACCGTCAGAATCGTCAGTTGCGGGTGGAAAAAATCCTGAATCGCTCCGGCATCCAGCCGTTGCACCGCAAATGCTCGTTTGCGAATTACCAGGTGCAGAACGACGGCCAGCGATACGCGTTGAGTCAGGCGAAATCCATCGCTGATGAACTGACGACCGGGTGTACAAATTTTGCGTTCAGCGGAAAACCTGGTACCGGGAAGAACCACTTAGCGGCAGCTATCGGGAATCGCCTGCTGAAAGACGGTCAGACAGTGATTGTGGTTACCGTGGCTGATGTTATGAGTGCCCTGCACGCCAGCTATGACGACGGGCAGTCAGGCGAAAAATTTTTGCGGGAACTGTGCGAAGTGGATCTGCTGGTTCTTGATGAAATTGGCATTCAGCGCGAGACGAAAAACGAGCAGGTGGTACTGCACCAGATTGTTGATCGCCGGACAGCTTCGATGCGCAGCGTGGGGATGCTGACAAACCTGAACTATGAGGCCATGAAAACATTGCTCGGCGAGCGGATTATGGATCGCATGACCATGAACGGCGGGCGATGGGTGAATTTTAACTGGGAGAGCTGGCGTCCGAATGTCGTCCAGCTAGGAATTGCGAAGTAATTTTTACCGGGAGAAAAATTTAATGGAGACTGTTTTTGACGCACTGAAAGCAATGGGAAAAGCCACATCCATAGAACTTGCTGCTCGACTTGATATCAGTCGTGAAGAAGTGCTGAACGAACTATGGGAACTGAAAAAGGCTGGTTGTGTTGATAAAAGCGCGTACACCTGGCGTGTGGTTGATAACAACGTTCAGCAGGAACAGCCAGCGCAGGTAGAACTGCCGGAAGAAACCACCACAGCAACAGTAGCGAAAATCTCAGAGTGCGATTTAACCGCGACGATTGAACAACGCGGACCACAAACGGCTGATGAGCTGGCTACATTGTTTGGTACCACATCACGCAAAGTGGCTTCAACGCTGGCAATGGCAATCAGCAAAGGTCGTCTGATTCGCGTAAATCAGGGCGGTAAATTTCGTTACTGCATACCGGGCGATAATTTACCAGCAGAGCCGAAAGCAGCATCGGTAGCGGAAACTGATGGTAAGGCCTTTCCTCAGACCGCAGGTGTTGCGTTACCAGTACAGGAGGCTGCAACACAGGAAGATATTAAAACAGAAACTGTGGCGGACATTGTGCAGTCGCTGCCATCGTTTACTGAAACGCGAGCGGATGACCTGGTTTTACCATCACTGCATATGGCAAACCGCGAACTGCGTCGGGCGAAAAATCATGTCCAGAAGTGGGAGTGTGTCTGCGCCGCGCTGCGTGAGTTGAACAAGCACAGGGATATTGTACGACAGATTACTGATTCTTCCCGCCATGTTGCATCGGAAAAGTGATTGCCGGAGGCACCTATGGCAAAAGTATTTACACCAGAAGAGCGGGAAAAAATTAAAGGGCAGGTTGTTGAACTTGTACGTCTGAGCGGTCGCGAGACGTTACGGCAACTGGAAGCCAAGACAGGTGCGACAAGATATCTGATGAGTGTTCTCGCCAGTGAGCTGGTTGCCAGTGGCGATGTATACAACTCTGGTTACGGGTTATTCCCGTCTGAACAGGCGCGTAAAGACTGGCAAAACGCCCGCAAAAAACTATCGAGGGCAAAGGTGAAGAAACCTGCTGTAGTTGATCCGGACCTTATCTGGTCATTACCAGACGGAGAAATACGCCGCTATGACAGGCGTCTGAATATAATCTGTCGCGAGTGCCGGAAGAGCGAAGTCATGCAGCGTGTACTGGCGTTCTATCAGGGTAATTTTCAGGATGTGCTGTTGTGAGCCAAATTAACAATCAGGGAACTGCGTGAACTGAAAGAGAAATCATAATCCAAATCTGAATAATTAAATTTAGCACTGTAAATAAAATTTAATCCTTAACCGGAGGGGGGGGGCTGCACCCTCAAAATATTAGGAGGCGGCCCGAAAGGGCGGTAATGAAAAATGACTGAATTAACCAAAAAGCAATTAATCGAAGAAGCTAAATTAAAAATAGCGATTGAGAAATGCCACCCCAATTCAGGGATGGCACGGGTAGAGGGCGAATTATTCAAAATTGCTCTGGCATCGCTGGAAGCAGAGCCAGTTGGTGATTTTTATGAATACAAACCGGATGACTGGTATCAGCGTTCGGCTGGAGATAAAGCGCCAAAATGGACGCCACCCTATGCCGTTTTTCCAGCGCCCGTAGTGCCGGAAGAAATGGATTTGCTTACATGCCATCTCGATGGTGTAACTGAAACATATGCTGAGGGATGGAACGCTTGCCGCGCTGCCCTGCTTCAGGGCAAAGGGGAGCCCGGGAAACAAGTTCGCGAATTGACAATGCTGGTTAAACAATTGGTTAGTCAACTGAAGAAAGCGAAACCGGGCTGCAAATTGCCGGATAAAGTGATGGACTACCTGGAGCGAAGCGGACTTATAAGCGTGGAGGATGTTTTACGATGACCTGGCCTGAAGCATTCACAACGGTAGGAATTGCGATGGCGGTGGCGCTGGTGGTGTATTCGATTTGCCGCTGGGGTTGATAATACTAAATAACCAGCCCTTATGGGGCTGGCTAATCATTTAGAACTGTTCATTGCCATCGAGGTTAGGTAGCATAATTTTTTCAATCAAGGCGAGAGCCTTTTTGTCCCGGTCAGCGAAGTATTTCGGGGCATATTGCGGCAACCAAATATTGTTAAAATGTTCTTTGAAATCTGCTAAATATTCATTTGGGTACAGCCTTGCAGGGTATACGCGACCATCGGGATATTCATGGTCATAGGTAGGGAATGTTTTGGGTTCTACGTTTCTATTATCTCTTAACCATTGTGAAAATACTCTTCCTTGTGAAATGTCAGGAACCATTTTTTCTGGGAGTGTGTACCCTGCTTGTTCAAGAGGTGCAACCAAGTTGAATGTCAGTTCATTAAGAATAGAAAAGTGCGTGTGAGGAATTCTACTACGATTAACCATGTACCGTTTTAAATGTACAGGCATTTCTGCTGTAGTTCTTTCCCCTGACATCCATTCACGAACCCATCTTGAAACCTGGACTGCAAATTTGGGCGATAGCCACTGCGCTAGATTAATAGCGATGTCAGGATGCACCCATGTCCCTTGGTTTTCAGGTCTTCCACCTTTAAATGATTGAATTAACTCCGATATGGGAATTCCCATATCGCGTGATAATTCGTCAAAAAACTCTTGAGTAGTTTTGAGTCTAGTGTAATCAGAGAGCAGTTTGCCCGCAGTTCTACACATTGATGTGGCGTTTATGTAACCATCTTTGGCACGTAAATGTATTATTTCGCCGTCAATTTCACGAGAAATCAAAGATAATTGAAAGGATGTCATTGAAAATTCCTCAAGTTGGAGAGTTCTGGAACATTAAGGCGAGGTGGCAGTAATGCACCATCTGTAATCTTTTGATACTGACGTAATCGGGCCTGATGTGCAACGCCTTGCAAGTATGTAACTCATTGAAAACGATCATTTTTATCTATTGACATCAAATGGCAAACTGTCATTGTGCGGCTATGGCAAGTGGCAAATGCTTATAAATCATATGGATATAAATGGTACAGAAAGAGTTGTTTTCTCTAGGATATGAGTATACGCCCAATGCTGATTGGTTGAATTTTGTTCTTGTTTTAAAGGGTAAGAGTTTAAAGTGTTGGCAGTGATGTATTGGATAGTTAGAATTGCTGTGGGTGCTTGAGGCTATCTGCCTCGGGCATGAACACCAAAGGTAGATAGAGAAAAGCCCCAGTTAACATTACGCGTCC
Source organism: Escherichia sp. Marseille-Q3837 (assembly GCF_916618735.1). Classification (NCBI taxonomy): domain Bacteria; kingdom Pseudomonadati; phylum Pseudomonadota; class Gammaproteobacteria; order Enterobacterales; family Enterobacteriaceae; genus Escherichia; species Escherichia sp. Marseille-Q3837. The sequence goes on from NZ_CAKAKC010000001.1 coordinate 3,086,417, forward strand.
TGCAAGACGTTTAACATTAATCTGAGGCCATATCTATGCGACACATAGAGATTAGCCTCTTACGGACCGAAAGGTCAAGGAGAAGCAGGCTATGAAGCAGCAAAAGGCGATGTTAATCGCCCTGATCGTCATCTGTTTAACCGTCATAGTGACGGCACTGGTAACGAGGAAAGACCTCTGCGAGGTACGAATCCGAACTGGCAGACGGAGGCTCTGATTCGTAGACTACTAATCTGAGTAAAAGACCCAGCGGGGAAAGAACCACGCCGGGACTAGTTAATAAGATATTTATAGCGTGGCTATTCTTTTTTTGCGGTATAGACTTTTTCGCCTGAGAAGTCTGGAGCTACCCAAAAGTTAATATTAAACTGAGCATCATCGCTTAGTTCAACACGGTGCCAGTATTGTGGTGGGCTTGTTGCAAAAGCGCCAGCATTAATGACTACTTTTATCTCCGGTTCAGTAGCATTCTCATCAGCAAAACCATAATATGTTACAGTACCTTCCATCACGCATAACTGTCCAAAAACACCTGCTGCTGTATTATGATGTGTTAATAACGCTGAAGGTACGTTCTCTTTTGTGAAGAACGGAGTTGAGCGTTTGATTACCCAGTCTTTAGGAATTCTCTTGTGTGTCATAACCACCTCCCATAAAACATGCATTATAAATGCACCTTTTTGAGGGTTATGTCAAACTGTTATGAAACACATAATTGATATGTTGATTAGAGGAGAAGATAGAATCAATATGGTTGTTTTTCGTATAACTATTTGTTTTACTTTTAGTTTGTGCATTCTGTGTGTTAGGAATAACTTATTAAAGTTTAACTAAAAAATCTCGATATAGTCCGCATAGATTACTGTTACTGAATCTTATTGTGTGCATTAGTTGTGTTCTGAAATTTCAATTTAATTACTTATGATATATTTTTAACGATAAATGTTTTCCGGGTGAAAGACAGTGGGGGATGAGATAAGCAATATATCATTAATCTTGATTATTTCCAGGGTGCCTTTACTGTGCATATAAATAAATCATATACGCATCAAATAATGTAAAGGCATCCTTTTAGATATATCTTATCAAATGTTAATGATTTGAGTGGGAAACATGATTCCAGAAACTAATCATGCGGCTACTTTATAAAAATAATGCCCATATAAAACAGCCAGCGAAAAGGATTACGGATAAAAAAGGAGCGAGATGTGCATAGTTGTTATTTTCCATGTTTAACCACCTTAAATAATTGATGATGACGGGATGTGCATCTGTAATGCTTTTGTTGAAATGTTATGATAAAAAAGAACTTTTTCATAACATTAAAATGTAATTTATCTAATCGTTTTTAATAATAAGTGTTGTATTTCTATCCTTGTATCAGCTATTTGATATGTAGTGTTTGTTCATGTTATGTGGAGCTTTACACCATAGCCAGTTTATTTATACTTTATTCGTCAGCCTGAACAACTGGCATCTGCTGCACTGCGCCATCGAGAGATTGAGAAATGGCGCATATACAACTGGTCAAACAAACCTCTTCTGGACTACTTCTCCCGGCGACGCCGGAGAGTTGCGATTTTTTGCATCAAATCAAAATAGGCGAGTGGATACACGCAGACTTTAAGCGTGTGCGTAACTACGCATTCCACAAGCGTTTTTTCAAACTCCTGCAACTGGGATTCGATTACTGGACTCCGGTCGGTGGGGCGATCACGCCTCGCGAACGAAAGCTGGTTTCAGGATTCGTTGATTACCTATGTGAATCAGTAGGCCGGGAACATACGCCAGCTCTGAGCGAAGCCGCAGAGCAATATCTGAATACAGTTGCGACACGCAGAACCCGGGATACGGCATTGCTAAAGTCGTTTGAGGCTTTTCGCGAGTGGGTAACCATTCAGGCTGGATTTTACACCGAACATTTTTATCCGGACGGTAGCCGCGGGCGTCGGGCAAAATCTATCGCTTTTGCGAATATGGACGAAACCGAGTTTCAGCAGGTTTATAAATCTGTTCTGAATGTGCTGTGGAACTGGATTCTGTTCCGTAAATTTTCCTCTCCGGAACAAGTCGAAAATGTGGCCGCGCAGCTGCTGGAGTTTGCGTAATGGTGGATTTACGTAAAGCGGCGCGGGGGCGGATGTGCACCGTCAGAATTCTTGGCTACTGCAATCACGATCCGGAAACGTCTGTGCTGGCGCATTACCGACTGGCGGGAACGTGCGGAACAGCGACAAAACCACACGATATGCAGGCGGCGATTGCCTGTAGCTCATGCCACGATTTAATCGACGGGCGGGTAAAAACAAGCGATTACACCAAAGAAGATTTACGCCTGATGCATGCAGAAGGTGTTTTTCGCACGCAAGAAATCTGGAGAAAGGAAGGTTATTTATGATTTACCCAACAAATACAGGCAAAAGCGGGGAACACCTTCGTCTCACCACGCTGGAAAGTGTCTGGATTCAGGGAAAACTGCGCATGTGGGGGCGCTGGTCGTATATTGGCGGCGGTAAGACGGGGAATATGTTCAACCAGTTGTTGGCCTCTAAAAAGCTGACAAAAACGGCAATTAACGAGGCGCTCCGGAGGATGAAAAAAGCAGGTCTGAACAAGTCTGAACTTGAGGCTTTTTTGCGGGATATGATTAACGGTAAGCAAAAGAGCTGGCTGGCGCATTGTACTGATGCAGAGGCGTTATGTATTGATCGGGTCATAAGTGAGGTGCTGGCAGAGCATCCAGGATTGATTAGCGTCCTTCGGCAACGGTATGAGGGGCGGGGGATGACCAAACGCAAAATGGCTGAATTGCTAAATGATGCACACCCAGAGTGGTGTTTTAGCACATGCGAAAAGCGAATTGCTAATTGGTTGGCCGTTGCTGAGTATGCGCTATACATTCCCATGCGAGAATCATTCGCTCAAAAAACGGCTTGATTTTTTACGCATAAACTGCTTCAATTTTGCTACGCTTCGCAAAGCTGTATCGCGAGGCGAATCAAGCGCAATTAAACTTTAATAGAACCCGCCATCAAGCGGGTTTTGTTGTTATTGTGGTGTGATATAAGAAACGACATTTAATATTGCCTTCAAAATAAATTTGTTTATATATTGTCGCGTATATTTTAAGTGAAGGTGAAATGTTCACATAAAATAAAAATACATAAATAAATTTACATAGCTTGACGCAAAGTGTTGTTGCGATTGGAATATTAAATTGTATCATCGAAAACGGTTCTGAGGGGGAACTCTTCTTTGCTCGGTGATATCGCTCGGTGATATCGCTCCCCTGAAGAACCAATGCCGACTTAGCTCAGTAGGTAGAGCAACTGACTTGTAATCAGTAGGTCACCAGTTCGATTCCGGTAGTCGGCACCATATGCGGGTATCGTATAATGGCTATTACCTCAGCCTTCCAAGCTGATGATGCGGGTTCGATTCCCGCTGCCCGCTCCAGTTAGAGTCTTTCAGTCTGCGATGATGGGAAATCCCGGAGTGACTGAAAGACGTTTAAGTTATGAATGATCGCTTTTTTTTGCAAAATTGCTGTGCAGAAATACTAACCTTCGGGCAGGCGATCATTCATAAGCACTCTGCTTTTATTCCGATTAACTGTGGGTGGTTTGTTGGATAGAGTGCTTTCCTTACTGTATATATTGTTTCGCCCGCTTTTGCGGGCTTTTCTTTTCAAATCCCTTTCATTTCTCAGTGTAAAACTACGCCATCCGTTATTTGCGGAGGTGAGGCTATGAAATCCATGGACAAAATTTCAACGGGCATTGCCTATGGCACCTCCGCAGGCAGTGCTGGCTACTGGTTTTTACAGTGGCTTGATCAGGTCAGTCCGTCACAGTGGGCTGCGATTGGTGTGCTGGGGAGTCTGGTTCTGGGCTTCCTGACTTATCTGACAAATCTGTACTTCAAAATCAGAGAAGACAAGCGTAAGGCTGCACGGGGAGAGTAATTCAATGACTCAAAACTATGAACTGATTGTGAAAGGGATCCGCAATTTTGAGAATAAAGTTACGGTAACTTTAGCGTTACGGGACAAAAAACGCTTTGACGGTGAAATTTTTGACCTGGACATCTCGCTGGACCGTGTTGAAGGTGCCGCGCTGGAGTTTTATGAGGCAGCAGCCAGAATGAGCATCAGACAGGTCTTCCTGGATGTTGCTGCCGGGTTATGTGAAGGGGATGAGCAGTCGCCGGAAAAGCGCCCCGTAATTTTAGAGGCGCAGAATGTATGGATAACCTACAAAGGAAAGCTACCGGGAAGAATTACTGGTTCTCTGAAGACTCCTCCGGAATCACAACCTTAAGTCACTGACCGGAACAGATAAACCTGTCCGTGGGCAGAAACCGATAAATCCTGATAAATATCCATGAACGCAAAAATCAGATACGGCCTGTCGGCTGCCGTTCTGGCACTGATTGCCGTCGGTGCGCCCGCGCCTGATATTCTCGACCAGTTTCTGGATGAAAAAGAAGGTAACCACACAACGGCATACCGCGATGGGTCCGGCATCTGGACCATCTGTCGGGGTGCCACGATGGTGGATGGAAAACCCGTTTTTCCCGGTATGAAACTGTCGAAGGAAAAATGCGACCAGGTCAACGCCATTGAGCGTGATAAGGCGCTGGCATGGGTGGAGCGCAATATTAAAGTACCACTGACCGAGCCACAAAAAGCGGGTATAGCGTCATTCTGTCCCTATAACATTGGCCCCGGTAAGTGTTTCCCGTCGACGTTTTATAAGCGGCTGAATGCCGGTGATCGTAAGGGCGCATGCGAGGCGATTCGCTGGTGGATAAAAGATGGTGGGCGCGATTGCCGCATACGTTCAAATAACTGCTATGGACAGGTTATTCGTCGTGACCAGGAAAGCGCATTAGCCTGTTGGGGGATAGAGCAGTGAGCAGAGTCGCCGCGATTATTTATGCTTTGGTTATCTGCATCATCGTCTGCCTGTCGTGGGCGGTCAATCATTACCGTGATAACGCCACCGCCTACAAAGAGCAGCGCGACAAAAATGCCAGAGAACTGAAGCTGGCGAACGCGGCAATTACTGACATGCAGATGCGTCAGCGTGATGTTGCTGCGCTCGATGCAAAATACACGAAGGAGTTAGCTGATGCGAAAGCTGAAAATGATGCTCTGCGTGATGATGTTGCCGCTGGTCGTCGTCGGTTGCACATCAAAGCAGTCTGTCAGTCAGTGCGTGAAGCCACCACCGCCTCCGGCGTGGATAATGCAGCCTCCCCCCGACTGGCAGACACCGCTGAACGGGATTATTTCACCCTCCGGGAACGACTGGTAATGATGCAGGCCCAACTTGAAGGTGCTCAGCAATACATAACCGAACAGTGTTTAAAGTAAAATCTTAACTACAATATGATTCATTTTGATGATTGTTTCATAAGGAACAGTGAAGTAAGATCTAAGAGGAGTTAAATTTTATACAGTATAATCATAATATTGCAGCAAGGTGGTTATAATTGAAAGAATATTTAGATATGAATACATCTCATGTAAGAGTTGTTACTCATATGTGTGGGTTCCTGGTTTGGCTCTATAGTCTTTCAATGTTGCCACCAATGGTTGTAGCATTGTTTTATAAAGAAAAAAGCCTGTTCGTTTTCTTTATAACTTTCGTTATATTTTTTTGTATTGGTGGCGGAGCGTGGTATACAACTAAGAAATCTGGCATTCAATTACGTACCCGTGATGGGTTTATTATAATTGTAATGTTTTGGATTTTGTTTTCTGTTATTAGTGCATTCCCTTTATGGATTGACTCAGAACTTAATTTAACGTTCATTGATGCTCTGTTTGAAGGGGTTTCTGGAATAACAACAACAGGAGCAACTGTAATTGATGATGTTAGTTCATTACCTCGGGCATATTTGTACTATCGGTCACAGTTAAATTTTATAGGTGGTTTAGGAGTTATTGTTCTGGCGGTTGCTGTATTGCCATTATTGGGTATTGGTGGTGCAAAGCTTTATCAGTCAGAAATGCCGGGGCCATTTAAGGATGACAAACTCACTCCCCGCCTGGCCGATACGTCACGGACACTGTGGATAACTTATTCTTTATTAGGTATTGCTTGTATTGTCTGTTATAGACTTGCAGGAATGCCTTTGTTTGATGCTATTTGTCACGGGATTTCCACAGTTTCGCTTGGTGGTTTCTCAACTCATAGCGAGAGTATCGGATATTTTAATAACTATTTGGTTGAGCTGGTGGCTGGTTCTTTTTCCCTGCTATCGGCTTTCAACTTCACTCTTTGGTATATTGTTATTAGCAGGAAAACGATAAAACCTTTAATCAGAGATATTGAACTTCGTTTCTTTCTGTTAATAGCCTTAGGGGTGATCATTGTTACCTCTTTCCAGGTCTGGCATATAGGTATGTATGACTTGCATGGAAGTTTTATTCATTCGTTTTTTCTTGCCAGCTCCATGCTCACTGATAATGGTTTAGCTACGCAGGATTATGCAAGCTGGCCCACGCACACGATAGTGTTTTTGCTGTTGTCAAGTTTCTTTGGGGGATGTATAGGTTCAACTTGTGGTGGAATTAAGTCACTTCGATTTCTTATACTTTTCAAACAAAGCAAACACGAGATAAATCAGCTTTCTCATCCCAGAGCGTTGTTGAGTGTAAATGTAGGAGGGAAGATAGTTACAGATCGTGTAATGAGGTCTGTATGGAGTTTCTTTTTTCTTTATACTCTCTTCACGGTGTTTTTTATACTGGTGTTAAATGGTATGGGATATGATTTTCTTACATCATTTGCAACAGTGGCTGCATGTATTAATAATATGGGATTAGGTTTTGGGGCTACTGCATCGTCATTCGGAGTGCTTAATGACATTGCAAAATATTTAATGTGCATAGCTATGATTCTTGGTCGCCTTGAAATTTATCCTGTTATTATATTGTTTTCAGGTTTTTTTTGGCGCTCCTAATATATGGCTGATTTATAATTGTGAGTTTAATATTATGTTGACTCACTCATTGATCCAATACCTAACTTTACCAGCAACACCTCCGCCCCCAGTAGCACTGGCTGCTGGGGTGCGTTTTATTCATAAAGCAAGGCTGTATGAGCGAGAAATTAAAGATAGTCTATCGCCCATTACAAGAATTGTCACCGTATGCGCACAATGCCAGGACGCACAGTACTGAGCAGGTGGCACAACTGGTAGAAAGTATTAAGCAATTCGGCTGGACTAATCCGGTGCTGATTGACGAAAAGGGCGAAATTATTGCGGGTCACGGTCGTGTTATGGCGGCTGAAATGCTCAAAATGGATTCTGTTCCGGTCATTGTTCTGTCTGGCCTGACGGATGAGCAGAAAAAGGCGTACCGCCTGGCAGATAATCGCCTGCCGATGAATGCTGGCTGGGATGAAGATCTGTTGCGGATGGAGCTGTCGGACCTAATCAATGCTGATTTTGATGTCTCCCTGACAGGCTTCATCCCGACAGAAATTGATGAACTGTTGACGGATGTTTTGCCCGGTACAGGAAATGAGGAGGAGCCGTATACGACGAAAATTGATACGCCTGTTTATGAGCCGTCGGGCGGTAAACCGGATATCAGTGAACTGTACGACGATACGAAAACTCAGGAGCTGATCAGCCGGATACGTTCGGCGTCCCTTGATCCTGATATTGAGAAATTCCTCCTGTGTGCGGCAGAACGTCACACAGTGTTTAATTTCAGCAGAATTGCGGACTATTACGCTCATGCCCCCGCTGAAATTCAGTGCCTTTTCGAGGAGTCGGCGCTGGTGATCATTGATTATCAGCAGGCTATTGAAAATGGATTTGTCCGAATGACGCAGCGCATGGTGGAGATCATGCATGGCGGGGAGGAGGAGGAGGAATATGCGTGATGATTTTTGCGCCTTTATTCTGACTCACGGGCGACCGGACAAAGTTCTGACTTACCGGACGTTGCGTCGTGCTGGCTATACCGGGAAAATTTTTATCGTTGTTGATGATGAAGATAAGACACGGCATCAGTACATGGCTGAATTTGGTGAACAGGTGCTGGTATTTTCCAAAGCCGATATTGCCAGTCGTTTTGACGAAGCCGATAATTTTGGTGATCGCCGCTCAATTTTTTACGCCCGTAATGCCTGTTTCGACCTGGCAAAACTGGTCGGGTGTAAATACTTCATTCAGCTCGATGATGATTATCACGAGTTCCAGTTTCGGGTGGATCGCAACTATGACCAGGCCTATTTCCCGATAAGGAAACTGGATGCGATCCTTTCTGAAATGCTGGCGTATTACGAATCAATACCCGCGCTTTCCATCGCTATGTCGCAGGGCGGGGATTTTCTTGGTGACAATGGCGGCCATGCTTCGTGGGTGAAACGCAAGGCAATGAACAGCTTTATCTGTTCGGTTGATCGACCGTTCTCATTCATGGGGCGCATTAACGAGGATGTGAATACGTACACGAATCTCGGTCGCTGTGGTGAATTGTTTATGACGATCGGTGCTGTCCAGTTAGGGCAGAAACAGACGCAGAAAAACAGCGGCGGAATGACCGAGCTGTATCTGGATTCCGGAACCTACGTTAAAAGTTTTTACTCCGTCATGTATTCGCCGTCGTGCGTAAAAATCTCACTGATGGGTGCCAGCCATAAACGCATTCACCATCAGGTCACCTGGAACAACGCTGCAGTAAAAATCCTTCACGAAAAATACAGGAAGAAGACACCCTGCATATCAATGGGGGTGACAAATGATTCCGTATTCGAAAGTCGAGTCTCTGGCAGCGTGCCGGATGACTGCACAACAAATCGCTGACGTTCTGGATGTTGATCTGAACCGACTGAAAGAAAATCGGGAAGCAATGACAGATTTTTATGCGGCCATCCGTAAGGGCAGAGCGAAAGGTGAAGCCGAGTTACGAGCGGCATTGTTTAAGCTTGCCAGAAAAGGGGATGCCTTTGCTCTGCGCGAACTACTCAGGGTGGATAAAAATCAGGACTAACTGATGAGCAGACCGGACTGGGGGGCGTTGCAGCAGGAGTATATTGCTGAATACACCCGCTCCGGTATATCTCCGGTGGCATGGTGTGAAGCAAGGGGACTGAACTACGCAACAGCCCGTCGTTACATCAAAAAAACTCCGAAAAATGCGCAGAAAGAAATGCGCAAAACTGCGCAAAAAAGTGCGCGAAAAAAAACTGCGCAGACTGCGCAAAGGCAGAACGGAAAATCTCAGAAAAAAAAGGCTGTATCCGATGCACTCCTGATTGAGGGGGACACGGAAGAAATTTCGTTCTGCCCCGATGAATTCGGTATTTCTGACCAGCAGGCAAAATTCGCCATGTTGGTTGCTCAGGGGAAAAAGCCGACAGAGGCATACCGACTGGCTGGTTATGAGGGGCAAGGTGCGACAGCTAACAGCAACGCCAGCCGTATGCTTAGAAATGCCAGGGTTTATCGTGCTATCAGCTACTTCCGCAATCAGTACCAGAAACGCTATACCGCAGACCTGGATTTACTGGTGAGCCAGTTGATGGCCATTGTCCAGGCCGACCCCAATCAGTTGGCACAATTTCGCCGTGTTAACTGCCGTTATTGCTGGGGCGAGAATCATCTCTACCAGTGGCGTGATATTGCAGAATTCGATAAGGCTGCGGCACAGGCCTCCAGAGATGGTAAACCCGAGCCGGAATATGGAGGCCTCGGCTTTGTTGATAACGCCATACCCAATCCTGATTGCCCGAAGTGCTGCGGTGAGGGAACAGGACAGCTTTATATGGCTGATACCACACTGCTTGATGGGGATGCGCGGCAATTATATGCAGGGTCAAAGCTCGGAAAATACGGTGTTGAGATCCTGCTGGAGGATAAGGCTGCCGCCCGGCGTGAATTGTTGCGTTTGCTTTCTGCTGGCGGGGCATTATGTGCAGATAAGCGGCTACAGGAACTGGAAATTGAACGGCGCAGAATAGAGAACCAGAAGCTGCGCAAAGAGATCGAAACGGTGGAGGATAATGAACATCCCCAGCCTGTGGCGATCAATATTAATGTGGTTGATGCCAGATTAAGGAGTGATGAAGATGATCTCTCCGACGCTTAATGTGCCTCAGGCGCGATTTCTTTCAATGCCCCATAAATTTAAAGCCTATATTGCTGGTTTTGGCTCGGGCAAAACATGGGTTGGGTGTGGCGGCATATGCAAGGGGATTTGGGAGCATCCAGGTATAAATCAGGGATATTTTGCGCCAACGTATCCCCAAATTCGCGATATTTTTTACCCTACAGTGGAAGAAGTTGCTGCTGACTGGGGATTGAACGTAAAAATTAATGAGGGAAATAAAGAGGTTCACTTTTATTACGGACGCCAGTATCGGGGAACCACTATCTGCAGATCGATGGAGAAGCCACAAACGATCGTCGGTTTCAAAATTGGTAATGCGCTGGTGGATGAACTGGACATTTTGCCGAAGGAAAAAGCCAGAACGGCGTGGCGCAAGATAATTGCGCGTATGCGTTATAAGATTGATGGACTTCGCAACGGTATTGACGTTACAACCACGCCGGAAGGATTCAAATTTGTCTACGAGCAGTTTGTTAAAGCCGTGCGTGAAAAAACAGAGCTGGCCTCACTGTATGGTCTGGTGCAGGCATCTACTTTCGATAATGAAAAGAACCTGCCAGCAGATTACATTCCTTCACTTCTTGAATCATACCCTCCAGAGCTGATTAAAGCCTATCTTCTAGGACGGTTTACTAACCTGACAAGTGGTACTGTTTACCATCAGTTTGACCGGAAACTGAATAATTGCGAAGAAGTGGAGCAACCAGGGGAGCCGATTTATATTGGGATGGATTTTAACGTTGGAAAGATGGCGGGAATCGTCCATGTGCTGCGTTTGGGGCTTCCATGTGCGGTAACTGAAATCATCAATGCCTACGATACGCCGGATATGATCCGCCTCATTAAAGAACGCTTCTGGCTGTATGACGGGCATGATTACCGGAAAGTGAGGGAGATTTATATTTATCCAGATGCTTCCGGAGATTCCAGAAAATCAAGTAACGCAAGTACGACGGATATAGCCCAGCTTAAGCAGGCAGGTTTTAACGTTGTGGTGAACAGCTCGAACCCGCCAGTAAAAGATCGCGTTAACTCAATGAATGCAATGTTCTGCAATGCCAATGGTGAGCGTCGCTATAAAGTTAATGTGAAGCGTTGTCCGGTATATGCCGAATCTCTGGAGCAACAGGTCTGGGATGATAAGGGGGAGCCTGATAAAAAATCTGGCAATGATCACCCGAATGATGCCGGAGGTTATTTCATCGTTAAGCAATTCCCTATTGTCAAACCGACCGGAAGAGTCACATCACTTCGGATTTAATTATGGCTGATATATCAACACCCAACCTCGACTATAACGATATGCTGGAGGCGTGGGATATTAACGACGCATTGATGGGCGGTACGCTTGAAATGCGCAGGCAGGGGGAAAATTATCTCCCCAAATGGCCTAATGAAGATGAAGACGCTTATAAAAAACGCCTGTCTGTGGCTACGTTACTTCCTGTGTATGAAGAAAGCATCAAACAAAATATTGGGCGCATATTTGCAGAGCCGACAGTATTGAGTGAGGAAACGCCGGAAAAAATCAGGGAATATGCAGAAAATATCGACATGGAGGGGAGCCGACTGGATGTGTGGGCGCAGCAATTTTTCAGTCTCGCATTTCAGTATGGTGTGGCACATGCGCTGGTGGACTATCCACGAACGGATATGAACGAGATTCGGACAAAAGCCGATGAAAACGCGGCCGGTGGTCGCCCGTACGTTACGATGCTGAATCCACGCCAGGTTATTGGATGGAAATCGAAAGTTGAAAAAGGGAAAGTTGTTCTCACTGATTTGCGTATAAAAGAGGTCATCATTATTGATGGTGATGATTTCGGGCAGAAGAAGGTGGAGCAGATCCGCCATATTATGCCCCGTCGAGTAGAAATTTATCGACGCAGCGAAGGTACTAATGGCGAATCTGTCTGGATGCTTCATGAGTCATGGAATACCAGCCGTGATGATATTCCTCTGGTAACACTGTATACGAAGAAAACAGGGTTTATGCGTGGTACACCGCCATTGCTTAATCTTGGCTTGCTGAATATCAAGCACTGGCAAAGCCAGAGCGAGCAGGACAATATTCTTCATGTTGCCCGCGTTCCATTGCTGGTGGCCTACGGGCTGGACAGGAATGAAGAACTGACGGTTGGTGCATCCACGGCTACGATTTTTGAGGACAGAACAAAAAATGGCCTCGAATATGTTGAACATAGTGGCGCAGCGATAGAATCTGGCGAAACATCACTTGAGAAGCTGGAAAATCAGATGCGTCATGCCGGCGCTAAACTTCTGCGGGCTGAAAATACATCCACCAAATCTGTTGATCAGACTAATGAAGAGCGGATGCAGGAACACTCGCCGCTTTATACAATGGCGAACTCCCTCGAAGATGCCCTCGATAATATTCTCCAGATAATGGCGGAATGGAGCGGAGAGAGTTGCGGTGGCAATGTGGATGTGCGCACTGAACTGGATGTATCTGCCCAGGTGTTTGACTCATCCTCCGCGCTGGCTGTTCAGTCATTGCGTCAGGGCGGTGATATACGTCAGATTGATGCGGTTCGGGTGTTGCAGGCGTTGAAATTTATCGATCAGGATTCCCGTCCAGAGGAAGTGATCGATGAATTAAAAAATCAGAGTGTAATGCTGATGGAAATCAATGATGCAAACCGTGAATGAACGGCTGCGTGATGAATCAATTGCTCATGCAGTCTGGATATCCCGCTATAGCACTGGCGTGGCTGCCAGAATGGTGAAAATACTGAATGACAGCGATGCGGAACTTACTGCTCGCCTGCTGATAGCACTGGACAGCCTCGATCCAGGTAGTTTTACCGTTAAGCGCCTGGAGTCACTTCTGGCGAGCGTCAGAGAGGTTAACCGCACTGCTATTAACAGCATGTTTACCAGTCTCTCCGGAGAGCTGAACGAGCTGGCAATTTATGAGGCTGGTTATCAGTTAAGTCTGTTTGATTCTATGCTACCTGATTTTGTTGCTGATGTTCACCCTCTGGTTGGTATCTCTCCTGATGCACTTTATGCCGCTGCAATGGCGCGACCATTCCAGGGACGACTGCTCAGTGAGTGGGCCTCAGATCTTGAGGCGGATCGGCTCAGACGCATAACAAATACAGTGCGTCAGGGTTTTTTGCTGGGGGATACCAATGAGCAGATCGCAAGAAAAATTCGGGGACATGTCAGTAAGGGATTTCAGGATGGTGCATTGCAGATGAGCCGGGCTAATGCGGCCAGCATTGCAAAAACAGCGGTTGGACATCTTGCTGCTACTGCCCGTGAGAGTTTTGCCAGCGCGAATAATGATTTGATTAAGGGTAAGCAATGGTTATCAACGCTTGATAATCGTACTACGCCACAATGTCGAATCAGGGATCGCCTCAAATATACGCTGAATAATAAACCTGTAGGTCACAGCGTGCCTTATTTGCAGGGGCCGGGAAAAATTCATTTCTGCTGCCGCTCAACGGAAACGTTCATTCTGAAATCAGCGAAGGAACTGGGTATTGATGTTCGCGATATTTCCCCGGCTGAGCGGGCCAGCATGGATGGCGTGGTGGCCGGAGATACAACCTACAGGGAATGGTTTTTGCGTCAGCCTTACACCAGACAAAAACAGATTGTGGGGGAAACCCGAGCAAAGCTGATTCGGGATGGTGGTATGTCGCCAGATGAATTTTACACCGATAAAGGCGAATGGCTGACGCTGAAGCAGCTCCGTGAGCGTGATGCACAGGTATTCAGAAAAGCAGGGATTTAAATAAATCATTTATTACAACAGGCTACCTTCGGGTGGCCTTTTTTATTGCTGCGATCCGGATGGTGAGCAGCGTAACTGTCGGAAGACTTAAACCAGGTACTAATATGAAACTGAAAACGGTCGAGATTAACGGAAAACAATACGCAGAAATTGATACTGCTGGCCTGCCAGTTTATGTGCACGACGATGGTAAAGAAATTGGCTTCGATGCACCGCTGGCGACAAAAAAAATTACAGAGCTTAATGGCGAGGCAAAAAATCATCGCCTGGCTAAAGAAGCTGCAGAGGAAAAACTGGCTAAGTTTGCCGCTATCGAAGACCCGAAGAAGGCGATCGAGGCACTGGAAATGCTGTCAAAAATCGACCAGAAAAAGCTGCTCGATGCGGGACAGGTTGACCAGGTTAAGGCAGAAATTACGAAAAATTTTCAGCAGCAATTAGATGAAGAAAAGCAACGCTCTCAGATGCTGGAGAAGCAGCTTTACGATTCTATGATTGGCGGTAGTTTTGCGGGTTCAAAATATATTGCCGATAAAATTGCGATCCCGGCAGATTTATTACAAGCCCGCTTCGGGCAGGCATTCAAAGTGGAAGAAGGGAGGATCGTTGCTTATGACGCTTCCGGCAACAAAATTTATTCCCGCGCGAAGCCTGGCGAACTGGCGCAGTTTGATGAGGCGCTGGAGTTCCTTGTCGAAAATTACCCTCAGAAAGACTACATCCTGAAAGCCAGTGGCAACAATGGCGGCGGCTCCCGTCCGACACAGCATGATATTGGTCAGAAAACGATGAAACGCTCTGCTTTTGATGCACTGGATGTTGCAGGTAAGCAAAACGCATTGAAAGACGGTATCACAATCGTTGATTAACACATTTGTCAGCTTCCGGATGGGAGCTGGTGTCAGGGCTGGATAGCTCATTACTCCATCTATTCACAATTACGCAAATTTTTAAGGAATATTTAATTATGGCTGGAAATACCCTGACCGGGTTGATCCCGACTATTTATACCGCCCTGGATGTTGTATCCCGTGAGCAGGTAGGTTTTATCCCTGCGGTAGCAAAAAACGCAAAAGCTGACGCCGCAGCAAAAGATCAGACGGTAACCGCGCCAGTTGCGCCTGAGGCGAAAACCGAAGATATCGTACCGGGGCCGTCAGCTCCGAATACCGGTGATCAAAATATTGGCACTGTTGATGTAAAAATTACTAAATCCAAAATGGCACCGGTTAAATGGAATGGTGAAGAACAACTGGCTCTTGGCCCTTCAGGGACTTACAACACCATTCTGGCTGATCAGTTCAAGCAGGCTTTTCGCGCCCTTGCAAACGAGGTTGAGGCTGATCTTGGTGCGTTGTATTTCGGTGCTTCCCGCGCCGTGGGAACCGCAGGGACAACGCCGTTTGGTGTTAAAGATGATCTTTCTGATGCTGCTCTGGCTCGTCAGGTTCTGGAGGATAACGGCGCACCGACAACCGATCTGCAGATGGTGCTTGGCTCCACTGCCATTGCTAATTTGCGCGGAAAACAGTCTGTATTGTTTAAAGTGAATGAATCCGGCACTGAACAGCTACTGCGTGAGGGCGTGTTGGGGCGTCTGGAGGGATTCAATATTCACAGTTCGGCAGGTGTGAAACGAGCGCCAAAGGTTGCTGCAACTGGTTATCTCGTGAATGGAGAGAAAAAAGAAGGCGATGTTCTTATTTCCATTGATACTGGTTCGGGGAGTATTTCTGCAGGTCAGATTGTTACGTTCGCTGGTGATCCGAATCAGTATGTTGTGGCAGCAGCGACCAGCAATCTGATTACTCTTGCAGCGCCCGGACTGCGTCAGGATCTGGCCGATGATACTGCCATCACAGTTGTTGGGGCCTTTACTGCAAATATGGCGTTTGATCGCAACGCGTTTCTGCTGGCATCCCGTACTCCGGCAATGCCGGAAGGTGGCGATAATGCTGATGATGTAATGAATGTTACGGACCCGATTTCAGGGATTACGTTCCAGATTGCACTGTATCGTCAGTATCGCCAGGTGCGCTATGAAGTTGGACTGGCATGGGGTGTTTCATCAGTGAAGCCGGCACATGGTTGTCTGATTCTTGGTTAAACATTCAAACGGGGCTTCGGCCCCATTTTTAATGGGGGGCATATGGCCGGATTAACTAAAGAGCAAAGAGCACAGCGTGAAGCCGCACAAAAAACGCAAATTGAGTTAGTGGTTATGGTGACCGATTATCAGATGTTTCCCGGCGCACCAACTATCGCTAATGTTCATCCTGATGAAGTTGACAACTGGAAGGCTATGGGCTGGAAAACTCAGGAGTAACACATGATCACTTACGTGACCTGTGATGACGTTGATAATGCGTTTGGGAACGCCTGGACGAGTGAGAACGCTAAAAATAAAGCTGTTTTAATGGCTAATGCCTGGCTTAATGGCTTCAACCTGAAAATTAACCCATCCCGTATTCCGGAAGAGGTAAAACTTGCGGGAGCATATGCAGCCAGAATTGCCTCATTCGGTAAGTTGTTTCAGCAGAAAAATGATTCTGGCGTTGTTATCAGTAAAGCCGTGTCGGCTGACGGGGTCAGTGTATCGAAATCATTTTCTGAGTTGCCAGCAAACAGCACTGCATTGCTTGAACCCGATTTACAGCTTGCGATAGCACTGCTGAAACCGTACGGACTTAGTCGCTCACAAGTCAGGGTTGTGAGGGGGGGATAATGGGGCTTCGTGAAGAGATTCAGTCAGAGGTTGCCGCTGCTTTTGATGAGGATTTAGCGGACGCCGTGAGTGATTTTTCTGGTTCTTACGTTACGCACCGGCACTGGGATCCTGTGACGGAAACTGGCGGCGAATCCACCGCAATCTATACCGGGCGAGGCGTGTTGACACGTTATAAGCTGGGCAGAATTGATGGGATTAATATTTTGCATGGTGACCTTAAATTAACCGCTCTGGTATGCGAGGTTACGGATAAACCAGCTGTCGACCATATTATTGAGATTTATGATCCTGTATCAAGGCAGTTACAACGATACGAGGTAATTACAGCAAGTGTAGATCCTTCCGCATCAGTTTACTCTATCCAGTTAAGGAGAGCGTAAATGGCAAAGGCATGGGATATAGAACCGTCAATATTTGCCGGGATGATTGAGGAAGATGTAGGGCTGAAGATTCGCTACATCGCTATGCAGATTCTTACTGCTATTGATATTGCTGCTCCGGTTGATACCGGACGTTTCAGAAATAACAACCTGGTGTCGTTACAGCATCCCGATTTTGGTATATCTGATAACGTGGATCCGAACGGTACGATTGCTGTTCAGCGTGGGATCGGGGTTATTTCGAAAGCTGCAAATTACGGGGTTATTTATATCCAGAATAACCTTCCTTATGCAGAGGCTCTTGAAAACGGTCATTCACAACAAGCGCCAACTGGCGTGTATGCCAACGCTTTTCATGGTGTTTTACAGGCTTACAAATGAAGTTTACTGAAATCAGAAATACGGTTATTTCCAGAATGACGGCACAGACGATTATTGATGGAAAAGACGTATTGTATCCGAACGGGCCAACGTTCGATCCTTCCGGTAAGTTAATCTGGGCGCGGTTAAGTAATATTCCCGGGCAGGCTGGAGTTAATGAAATTGGCGCGGGGCCGGTTGTTTATCGCACGGGGATAATCATTATTCAGTTATTTGTCCCCGCAGGTTCTGGTTCAAAACTCATTACTGAGACAGCCGATAAATTGCGGGAACTGTTTGAGTTTCAGGATGACGATCGTCTCAGTTACCAGGCTGTTTCCTCAATAGCAGTCGGCGAAAAGAATGGCTGGTTCCAGCTTAATCTTCAAATTCCATATCGCGCGCTCTAGCGCAATTAATGACATAGGAGGCTCCTGTGAGTTCAGGTGCAAAGGTTATCTCGGCATTTATCCGGGAGACAGTTGCAGGCACTACGCCAGCAAGTGGTGACTGGAGTTTATTAAAACGCACAAGCTGGGGAGTAAAACCCACCCAGAATAAAGGCGAAAATAATGAGATTGGTGGCTCCCGGATGGCTCAGGGGGCGACGCCTGGCACTGTGGATGTCGGCGGTGATGTTGGTACCAAATTTCGCTGGGGTCAACATGATGATTTTCTTGCATCCTGTTTCGGCGCGGAATGGTCAGGCGATTCTCTGACAATGGGGAATGAGCGAATAACATTTTCTCTGGCGACCTATGCGTCCGATGTCGGAATTGCCTCTGTCGTCAGAGGAGCGCAGGTTGGCTCATGGAAAATGCAGATCCCTAACGACGGCGATATTACAGCGACCGTAACCTTTGCCGGGCTGGGCTGGGAATCAAAGGCCGATGATACGAATTTTATCAAAGGCGAACCTGTGGATAGTGCAGGAAAGTTACGCTATTCGTTTAAGGAGGTTTCAGCAGTAAGCCTGAATGGTGTTGCCGGAGGTAACGGTTTTTGTATCGACAGTTTTGATATTCAGTTCGATAACAAACTCCAGACACAGCGTTGTATCGGGACTGGCTCGCCTTATGCAGGAGCAAATATTCCGACTACTTTTACACCGTCCGGTACGGTGACGCTTTCATGGTCTAAAGCCGCGTGGGAAATCTGGAGTAAAACACTGACTGGAGAAACAGTTCCGTTCAGTTTCACGCTTTCGAATGGAGAGGGGGCATACACTTTCAGTTTCCCGAAGGTTCAGGTGTCAGGTGAATGGCCTGATGGGGGTAATACTGACATTATCCAGGTTCAATTGAGCATTACCGCAGCAGATGAAGCACCTACGATAACCAGAAAAAAATGCTCCCCGACTGCCGTGATCGCAAAAGCCAGTGCTGATGCGATTAGTTGATTTTCCGTTATTCCCCCTGTGGTACTGCACTACAGGGGGACGCATTGAATGAGGTTATGGATGTTTATTCTTAATCAGAAAATTATCATCGGTGGAGAACGCTGGTTTACGCCAATGAAGGACTTAAAACCTGTAGACGGGTTAAAACTGTTGGTGGCAAGCAGCGATAACGATCAGTATCGCTCCCGTAATGCATTAATCCGTCGTCACATTGAGAAAATGGATGCCAGTTTGCACGTCGGAACGAAGGAGTTTGATATTTCAAAGGTTTCCGAGGTAGATTCTGTTGATGATTTACTCATTGATAATGCTGCTCGTTATCTGCTGAAAGACTGGAAAGGGGTTGGTGAACTGGTTAATGGTGCTGAGGTTGCACTGGAATATACGCCAGAACGAGGGATCGCGCTGCTTAAGCAGAATCCAGAGTTGTACTGGCAGATCCTTGCAGAAGCAGCCAGCATCGCCCAGGGTAAAGAGCAGCAGAAGCAGGATACGATAAAAAAGCCATAGCCGCCCAGCGGTGGTTATCGGAGTTCGGGGGAGAAAGGGGGGAAAAGGCAAGATGGAAGCGAGAAAAACTCAGGTTGCCACCGATACCGGAACCAGAAATAGACCCGGTGCTTAAGGAATTGTTGTACGCCTATTCGGTAATATCCCGTGCCCGACGTTATGCTGGAATGACCGGGGTGCCTTTGCCTATATCTCTGACAGAGATAAATGAATATTTAGCCACTCATCCGGTATTGATTGAGCGCGATGAGTTTGAAGCAGTGATCTTTGCACTGGATGACCAGTATTTTCAGGAGCAGTGTGTGTAGTTGTTAATTACGTACACTCTGTTACAGAGATGTGATGGTGTCTTTAATTAAATCGATGATGCTCCTGGAGAAAAGCATTGCGTGGCCTCGTAATCGCTATATCTACTATTTATGTCGCCTGAAACCCACTTCGGTGGGCTTTTTGTTGTCTGGAGTTTTAATAAATGGCAGAGCAAACCTCGCGTCTCGCAATAATTATTGATAGCACTGGAGCAAAAAATAATGCTGACAATCTGACCTCCTCATTAGTCAAAATGACGCAAGCCGGGGAAACTGCTGCAAATAGCGCAGGGAAAGTGACTAAGGCAACAGAAGATGAGAAGAACGCGCTCGCAAAATTAAAAGCAGCTATTGATCCAGTTGGTGCCGCAATTGATACTGTCGGTCGACGCTATTCTGAATTAAAGAAATTTTTCGATAAAGGGCTTATTGATAAAGAAGAATATGAATTTCTTGTCCGTAAACTTAATGAAACCACAGAGGAATTGAGCGGGGTTGCGCAAGCGCAGAGAGAAGCCGAGAAGGCCGGAAAACTTGCTGCCGCCCAGCAGGAATCGCAGGCTCAGGCCTTTCAAAGAATGCTGGACAAGATCGACCCTCTGGTTGCGGCGCTAAGAAATCTTGAACAACAGCAGGATGAACTTAATGCTGCGTTTGCATCCGGGAAAATAAATGGTTCTCAGTTTGAGAATTATAGCCGAAAAATACAGGAAACACGGCGAGAGCTTACCGGAGAGGCTCAGGCAGAGCGAGAAGCAGCAAAAGCGCATGATGAACAGGTTGCTGCTTTGCAACGTCTGATTGCTCAACTTGACCCTGTCGGAACTGCTTTTAATCGTCTGGTAGAACAACAGAAACAGCTCAATGAAGCAAAAGCTAAGGGGATGCTCTCTCCTGAAATGTATGAGGAACTTTCTGGAAAACTTCGTGCTATGCGGAGTGAGCTTGAGGTTACTCAATCTCAATTAAGCAAAACCGGAATGTCGGCAAAACAAACGGCTTTTGCTATGCGCATGTTGCCTGCACAAATGACGGATATTGTTGTTGGGTTGTCCACTGGTCAGTCGCCTTTTATGGTGTTAATGCAGCAGGGCGGCCAGCTAAAAGATATGTTCGGTGGGATTGGCCCGGCGATCAAAGGTGTTGGTTCTTATGTGCTGGGATTAATTAATCCTTTTACCCTGGCCGCAGCAGCCGTTGGCGTCTTAGGGCTGGCTTACTATAAAGGCTCTCAGGAGCAGGACGAATTTAATAAATCTCTTATTCTTACCGGAAATCAGTTGGGGACAACCAGCGGGCAATTGGCCGATATAGCTCAACGTGCCGGGAATGCGGCTGATTCGACAACTGGCGCTGCGGCGGCAGTATTAAACCAGCTTGTGCGTTCGGGAAAGGTAGCGAGCAGTTCGCTGGAGCAAGTGACGACAGCGATAGTAAAAACGAGCGAAGTAACAGGAATATCAACCGAACAACTGGTTAATGACTTCAATGAAATTGCAAAGGATCCTGTCAGTGCCATATCAAAACTTAATGATCAGTACCATTTTCTGACAATTGCGACTTATAACCAGATTAAGGCGCTACAGGATGAAGGGAACCAGCAGGAGGCCGCCCGCATTGCGACAGAAGCATACTCATCCTCAATGATCCAGCGCACCAACCAGATTAAAGAAAATCTTGGTTATCTTGAGACTGCATGGAAAGCTGTCGCTGAGTCCGCAAAATGGGCATGGGATTCCATGCTGGATATTGGTCGTGATGCCTCCCTTGATCAAAAAATCTCAGATGTTCTCCATCAAATTGATGAAATAGAAAAAAATACCCGACCCGGAGCTTTCGGGTTAGGTGGCATTGGGGATGGCGGCGCTCAAAATAAAAGGCTGGCACGATTAAAGCAGCAATTGGGCGTACTTCAAGCAGAAAAAATTGCTCAGGACGTACTAAATTCATCAATAACCGATTACAACAAGCGACAACAGGAAGGAATTGAACTCAGACAGAAAGCAGATGCCTTTTCAAAACAATATCAGACCCGGGAGCAGCAGAGAGCCAGTGAACTTGCAAAACTGGAAAAGCTAAAGAGTCAGTATTCAAAGGAAGAATATAATAATCTTGTCGCTCAAATAAATGAGCGTTATAAAGATCCAAAGCTACCAAAGGCGAAAGGTTATTCGGATGATGCTGCCCAACGAATGATTGATCATCTGAATCAACAGAATGCGTTACTAAGTTCACAAGCTGAATTGACCGTTAAATTAAGTTCCTCTGAACAGGAACTGGTTAAGTGGCGTCAGCAGATTGCCGACCTGGAGTCACGACCGTCATCGAAATTAACCCAGGATCAGAAATCGCTTCTCTTACACCGGGAAGAAATAACCGCGTTGATGGAGAAAAATGTTGCGATTGAAAAAAATAACAGGCTAATCAAGGAATCAACCGAAATAGCCGCATGGCGTGATTCATTGCAGGCTTCGATTGATAATCGTCAGCAGGGGTATGATATTCAGATTGCTGGTTATGGGCTTGGCGATAAAAATCAGCAACGTCAGCAGGAATTACTGCGGATTGAACGTGAATATAACAACCAGCGTCTGCAACTTGAACGTGACTATGCAGATAAATCCCGTGGAATGTCAGATCATGTTTTTCAGGAGAAAATGCAGGCTCTGAATGATGCTCTGGAACGAGAAAAAGAAATTGTCAGACAGAAAAACGAGCAGGTCGATATTCAGGCAGGAGACTGGGTTAGTGGTGCCTCCCAGGGATTCAATAACTGGCTGGATGACACTAAGGATATCAGTGAGCAGATAAAATCAACCACGACTCAGATGTTTGATGGGATGACCGATGCGCTGGGTGATTTTGTCACGACAGGCAAGGCAAATTTTCGTTCTTTCGCTACTTCCGTGATTTCGGATCTTAGTCGAATAGCATTAAAGGCTTCAATTACTGGGATTTTCGACAGCATTAGTAACAGTTCTTCTGGGGGGATTTTAGGAACTATAGGGAGTGCTATTAGTAAATTTATTCCGAATGCAAAGGGCGGTGTTTATGAGTCTCCGTCATTGAGCACGTATTCGAACGGTATTTATGATTCCCCGCAATTTTTTGCTTTTGCAAAAGGGGCGGGTGTTTTTGGTGAGGCTGGACCGGAAGCCATTATGCCATTAACACGAACTTCCGATGGTTCTCTTGGTGTCAGAGCTATTAATAGTAAAAGTGGTAATGGAGGCGGAGATATTACCTATGCCCCTGTATACCAAATCACTATTCAAAATGACGGCCAGAATGGAGAGGTTGGCCCTCAGGCAATAAAAGCACTTATGGGGATGGTTGATCAGCGGGTGCAGGGCACTCTGTTAAATATGCGACGTGATGGGGGAATGTTAAGTGGCTAATACGGAAGAATTTCACTGGTTACCAGAGGATGGAATGAAAACAGAAAATAAACCATCGATAAAAATTGTAAGACTTGGCGATGGTTATGAGCAACGAAGTCCAAATGGACTTAATCATTCTCTGCGCGTTTTCACCTGTGATTTCAAAGTTGAGGCGAATGAACGTGATTCATTTGAAAAATTTTTAGCCCGGCATGAAGGCTATAAATCTTTTTTTTGGCGCCCGCCGGGTATTAACAGAAAAATCAGAGTGGTGTGTCGAACGTGGTCAGCGACAGAACATATCACCTATACCGATTTTTCGTGTCAGTTTGACGAAGTGGTGATCTGATGCAGGACATACAACAGGAAACACTGAATGAATGCATTCGGGCGGAGCAGTCGGCCAGCGTGGTGCTCTGGGAAATCGACCTGACAGAGGTAGGCGGGGATCGCTACTTTTTCTGCAATGAGCAGAATGAAAGAGGTGAGCCGGTTACCTGGCAGGGGCGGCAGTATCAGGCATATCCCATTCAGGGGACGGGATTTGAACTGAACGGCAAGGGCAGTGCTGCCCGTCCGACACTGACGGTTTCTAACCTGCACGGCATGGTCACCGGGATGGCGGAAGACCTGCAGAGTCTGGTCGGCGGAACGGTGGTCAGGCGTAAGGTTTACGCCCGTTTTCTGGATGCGGTGAACTTCGTCAACGGAAACAGCGACGCCGATCCGGAGCAGGAGGTGATCAGCCACTGGCGCATCGAGCAGTGCAGCGAACTGAGCGCGGTCAGTGCCTCCTTTGTACTGGCCACGTCGACGGAAACGGACGGCGCTGTTTTTCCGGGACGTATCATGCTGGCCAACACCTGCACCTGGACCTATCGCGGCGATGAGTGCGGTTATCACGGTCCGGCGGTCGCGGATGAATATGACCAGCCAACGTCCGATATCACGAAGGATAAATGCAGCAAATGCCTGAGCGGATGTAAGTTCCGCAATAACGTCGGCAACTTTGGCGGCTTCCTTTCCATTAACAAACTTTCGCAGTAAACCCATGACAGAGACAGAATCAGCGATTCTGGCGCACGCCCGGCGATGTGCGCCAGCGGAGTCGTGCGGCTTCGTGGTGAGAACGCCGGAAGGGGAAAGATATTTTCCCTGTGTGAATATCTCCGGTAAGCCGGAGGCGTATTTCAGGCTGTCGCCGGAAGACTGGCTGCAGGCAGAAATGCAGGGTGAGATTGTGGCGCTGGTCCACAGCCACCCCGGTGGTCTGCCCTGGCTGAGTGAGGCCGACCGGCGGCTGCAGGTGCAGAGTGATTTGCCGTGGTGGCTGGTCTGCCGGGGGACGATTCATAAGTTCCGCTGTGTGCCGCATCTCACCGGGCGGCGCTTTGAGCACGGGGTGACGGATTGTTACACGCTGTTCCGGGATGCTTATCATCTGGCGGGGATTGAGATGCCGGATTTTCATCGCGGGGATGACTGGTGGCGTAACGGTCAGAATCTCTATCTGGATAATCTGGAGGCCACGGGGCTGTATCAGGTGCCGTTGTCATCAGCACAACCGGGCGATGTGCTGTTGTGCTGTTTTGGTTCATCGGTGCCGAATCATGCCGCCATTTACTGTGGTGACGGCGAGCTGCTGCACCATATTCCTGAACAACTGAGCAAACGAGAGAGGTATACCGACAAATGGCAGCGACGCACACACTCCCTCTGGCGTCACCGGGCATGGCACGCATCTGCCTTTACGGGGATTTACAACGATTTGGTCGCCGCATCGATCTGCGTGTGAAAACGGGAGCCGAAGCCATCCGGGCGCTGGCTATGCAGTTTCCGGCGTTTCGTCAGAAACTGAGCGACGGCTGGTATCAGGTGCGCATTGCCGGGCGTGATGCAGGCGAAAACGAATTATCAGCTCGTCTTAATGAACCGCTGGCGAATGGAGCAGTGATCCACATCGTGCCGCGTCTGGCAGGAGCCAAAAGTGGCGGTGTGTTTCAGGCAGTGCTGGGAGCTGCTGTTATGGCGGTTGCTATATGGATGCCGGGGGTAGGAATAATGGCGAGTAATCTGCTGTTTTCTCTCGGTGCCAGTATGACGCTTGGCGGTGTTGCACAGATGCTGGCTCCTAAACCCAGAACCCCCCGTACACAGACAACGGATAACGGCAAGCAGAATACCTATTTTTCTTCGCTGGATAATATGATTGCCCAGGGTAATCCGTTACCGGTTCTGTACGGTGAAATGCGTGTGGGGTCACGTGTTGTTTCTCAGGAGATCAGCACGGCAGACGAAGGGGACGGTGGTCAGGTTGTGGTGATTGGTCGCTGATGCAAAATATTTTATGTGAAACCGCCTCCGGGCGGTTTTGTCGTTTATGGAGCGTTAGGAATGGGTAAAGGCAGCAGTAAGGGGCATACCCCGCGCGAAGCGAAGGACAACCTGAAATCCACGCAGTTACTGAGTGTGATCGATGCCATCAGCGAAGGGCCGATTGAAGGTCCGGTGGATGGATTAAAAAGCGTGCTGCTGAACAGTACGCCGGTGCTGGATAGCGAAGGGAATACCAACATCGCCGGTGTCACGGTGGTGTTCCGGGCAGGTGAGCAGGAGCAGACACCGCCGGAGGGTTTTGAATCCTCCGGCTCCGAGACGGTGCTGGGTACGGAAGTGAAATACGACACGCCGATAACCCGCACCATCACGTCTGCAAACATCGACCGTCTGCGCTTTACCTTTGGTGTGCAGGCACTGGTGGAAACCACCTCAAAGGGTGACCGGAATCCGTCGGAAGTCCGCCTGCTGGTTCAGATACAACGTAACGGTGGCTGGGTGACGGAAAAAGACATCACCATTAAAGGCAAAACCACCTCACAGTATCTGGCCTCGGTGGTGGTGGGTAACCTGCCGCCGCGCCCGTTCAGTATCCGGATGCGCAGGATGACGCCGGACAGCACTACAGACCAGCTGCAGAACAAAACGCTCTGGTCGTCATACACCGAAATCATCGATGTGAAACAGTGCTACCCGAACACGGCACTGGTCGGCGTACAGGTGGACTCGGAGCAGTTCGGCAGCCAGCAGGTGAGTCGTAATTATCATCTTCGCGGGCGCATTCTGCAGGTGCCGTCGAACTATAACCCGCAGACGCGACAATACAGCGGTATCTGGGACGGAACGTTAAAACCAGCATACAGCAACAACATGGCCTGGTGTCTGTGGGATATGCTGACCCATCCGCGCTACGGCATGGGGAAACGTCTTGGTGCGGCGGATGTGGATAAATGGGCGCTGTATGTCATCGGCCAGTACTGCGACCAGTCGGTGCCGGACGGCTTTGGCGGCACGGAGCCGCGCATTACCTGTAATGCGTACCTGACCACACAGCGCAAGGCGTGGGATGTGCTCAGTGATTTCTGCTCGGCGATGCGCTGTATGCCGGTATGGAACGGGCAGACGCTGACGTTCGTGCAGGACCGACCGTCGGATAAGGTGTGGACCTATAACCGCAGTAATGTGGTGATGCCGGATGATGGCGCGCCGTTCCGCTACAGCTTCAGCGCCCTGAAGGACCGCCATAATGCCGTTGAAGTGAACTGGATTGACCCGGATAACGGCTGGGAAACGGCAACAGAGCTTGTGGAGGACACGCAGGCCATTGCCCGTTACGGTCGTAACGTCACGAAGATGGATGCTTTTGGCTGTACCAGCCGGGGGCAGGCGCACCGCGCCGGGCTGTGGCTGATTAAAACGGAACTGCTGGAAACGCAGACCGTGGACTTCAGCGTGGGCGCAGAAGGGCTTCGCCATGTACCGGGCGATGTCATTGAAATCTGTGATGATGACTATGCCGGTATCAGCATCGGTGGTCGCGTGCTGGCGGTGAACAGCCAGACCCGGACGCTGACGCTCGACCGTGAAATCACGCTGCCATCCTCCGGTACCACGCTGATAAGCCTGGTTGACGGAAGTGGCAATCCGGTCAGCGTGGAGGTTCAGTCCGTCACCGACGGCGTGAAGGTAAAAGTGAGCCGTGTTCCTGACGGTGTTGCTGAATACAGCGTATGGGGGCTGAAGCTGCCGACGCTGCGCCAGCGTCTGTTCCGCTGTGTGAGTATCCGTGAGAACGATGACGGTACGTATGCCATCACTGCCGTGCAGCATGTACCGGAGAAAGAAGCCATCGTGGATAACGGGGCGCACTTTGACGGTGACCAGAGCGGCACGGTGAATGGTGTCACGCCGCCAGCAGTGCAGCACCTGACCGCAGAAGTCACTGCAGACAGCGGGGAATATCAGGTGCTGGCGCGATGGGACACACCGAAGGTAGTGAAGGGCGTGAGCTTCCTGCTTCGCCTGACCGTGGCAGCGGATGACGGCAGTGAGCGGCTGGTCAGCACGGCCCGGACGACGGAAACCACTTACCGCTTCACACAACTGGCTCTGGGGAACTACAGGCTGACAGTCCGGGCAGTAAATGCGTGGGGGCAGCAGGGCGATCCGGCGTCGGTATCGTTCCGGATTGCCGCACCGGCAGCGCCGTCGCGGATTGAGCTGACACCGGGCTATTTTCAGATAACCGCCACGCCGCATCTTGCGGTTTATGATCCGACGGTACAGTTTGAGTTCTGGTTCTCGGAAAAACGGATTGCTGATATCAGGCAGGTTGAAACCAGCGCGCGTTATCTTGGTACGGCGTTGTACTGGATAGCCGCCAGTATCAATATCAAACCGGGCCATGATTATTATTTTTACGTTCGCAGTGTGAACACCGTTGGCAAATCGGCATTCGTGGAGGCTGTTGGTCAGCCGAGTGATGATGCATCCGGCTATCTGGATTTTTTCAAAGGCGAGATAGGGAAAACCCATCTGGCTCAGGAGCTGTGGACGCAGATTGATAACGGTCAGCTTGCGCCTGACCTGACTGAAATCAGGACGTCCATAACGGATGTCAGCAATGAAATAACACAGACCGTCAATAAGAAACTGGAAGACCAGAGTGCAGCGATCCAGCAGATACAGAAGGTTCAGGTTGATACAAATAATAACCTGAACAGCATGTGGGCAGTGAAGCTGCAGCAGATGCAGGACGGACGCCTTTATATTGCGGGTATCGGTGCCGGTATTGAGAACACCCCCGACGGCATGCAGAGTCAGGTGCTGCTGGCGGCAGACAGGATTGCGATGATTAATCCTGCGAATGGCAACACAAAGCCGATGTTTGTTGGTCAGGGCGATCAGATATTCATGAATGACGTGTTCCTGAAATATCTGACGGCTCCCACCATTACCAGCGGCGGTAATCCTCCGGCATTTTCCCTGACACCGGACGGGCGACTGACGGCGAAAAATGCGGATATCAGTGGCAGTGTGAATGCGAACGCCGGGACGCTCAACAACGTTACGATAAATGAGAACTGTCAGATTAAAGGGAAACTGTCAGCCAACCAGATTGAAGGCGATATTGTCAAAACAGTGGGTAAGGCTTTCCCGCGGGACTCCCGGGCACCGGAGCGGTGGCCATCAGGGATCATTACCGTCAGGATTTATGACGATCAGCCGTTTGACCGGCAGATTGTTATTCCGGCGGTGGCATTCAGCGGTGCTAAACATGAGAGAGAGCATACTGATATTTACTCCTCATGCCGTCTGATAGTGCGGAAAAACGGTGCTGAAATTTATAACCGTACCGCGCTGGATAATACGCTGATTTACAGTGGCGTTATTGATATGCCAGCTGGTCACGGCCACATGACGCTGGAGTTTTCGGTGTCAGCATGGCTGGTAAATGACTGGTATCCCACAGCAAGTATCAGCGATTTGCTGGTTGTGGTGATGAAGAAAGCCACCGCAGGCATCAGTATCAGCTGAATTTTATAACCCATAACGGGCGTCAGAAATGACGCCTTTTTTATTGCAGAAAAGCGAGAGGTAATTATGCGTAAACTTTATGCCGCCATTTTGTCCGTAGCCATTTGTCTGGCCGTATCCGGTGCGCCTGCATGGGCGTCTGAACATCAGTCCACGCTGAGCGCGGGGTATCTTCATGCCTCGACGAACGTTCCCGGCAGCGATGATCTGAACGGGATTAACGTGAAATACCGTTATGAGTTTACGGACACGCTGGGGCTGGTGACGTCATTCAGTTATGCCAATGCCAAAGATGAGCAAAAAACGCATTACAGCGATACCCGCTGGCATGAAGATTCCGTGCGTAACCGCTGGTTCAGCGTGATGGCGGGGCCGTCTGTGCGCGTGAATGAATGGTTCAGCGCGTATGCGATGGCGGGTATGGCTTACAGCCGTGTGTCGACCTTCTCCGGGGATTATCTCCGCGTAACTGACAACAAGGGGAAAACGCACGATGTGCTGACCGGAAGTGATGACGGTCGCCACAGCAACACGTCTCTGGCGTGGGGGGCTGGCGTGCAGTTTAACCCGACCGAATCCGTGGCCATTGACCTTGCTTATGAAGGTTCCGGCAGTGGTGACTGGCGCACTGACGGTTTCATCGTGGGTGTCGGTTATAAATTCTGATTAGCCAGGTAACACAGTGTTATGACAGCCCGCCGGTTCAGGCGGGCTTTTTTGTGGAGTGGATATGGCAGCAGTAAAAATCTCAGGTGTGCTGAAAGATGGTGCGGGAAAACCAATACAGAACTGCACTATTCAACTGAAGGCAAAGCGTAACAGCACCACGGTACTGGTGAACACGGTAGCCTCTGAAAATCCGGATGAAGCCGGGCGTTACAGCATGGATGTCGAGTATGGCCAGTACAGCGTCACCCTGCTGGTTGAAGGTTTTCCGCCTTCACATGCCGGAACCATTACCGTCTATGAAGGTTCCAGACCTGGTACGCTGAATGATTTTCTCGGTGCCATGACGGAAGATGATGTCATGCCGGAGGCATTGCGTCGTTTTGAGGCAATGGTGGAAGAAGCAGCACGCAACGCTGAAGCCGCCTCTCAGAGCGCAGCGGCAGCAAAGAAATCAGAAACAGCAGCGGCATCGTCCAGGAACGCGGCGAAAACATCAGAGACGAATGCAGGTAACAGCGCGAAAGCGGCAGCTTCTTCAAAAACAGCCGCACAAAACGCAGCAACAGCGGCAGAACGTTCAGAGACAAATGCCCGTGCGTCAGAAGAAGCCTCCGCAGACAGTGAAGAGGCTTCCCGCCGTAATGCAGAGTCAGCCGCTGAAAATGCCGGAGTCGCCACCACAAAAGCGCGGGAGGCCGCAGCAGACGCAACAAAGGCCGGGCAGAAAAAGGATGAGGCTCTGTCGGCAGCGACACGAGCTGAAAAGGCGGCAGACCGCGCAGAATCCGCAGCGGAAGTGACTGCAGAGCCCTGTGCGAATATAGTGCCGCCGCTGCCTGATGTGTGGATACCGTTTAACGATTCGCTGGATATGATTACGGGTTTTTCGCCATCTTATAAAAAGATTGTTATTGGTGACGATGAAATAACAATGCCAGGCGACAAGATTGTTAAGTTTAAACGTGCTTCAACAGCAACGTATATTAATAAGTCCGGCCAACTCAAGCTTGCTGAAGTTGACGAACCGCGATTTGAGCGCGATGGCTTATTGATTGAAGGACAGAGGACAAATTATCTGAGGAACTCAAATAAACCAGACTCATGGACTGTTCATTCCGCACTGAATAAAACATTTGGCACTGATAAACAGGGGTTCAATTATGCCACGGTGACACCCACGGAAAGTATAGTGGGAACAACAGGTGGCTATACTGTGCATGGTGTGGTTGCAGCAGACAGATTCCCGCTGGCAAGTGGTGAATGTTTCACTTTTTCGTGCCGGGTTAAAGGCGCTAAAGCACGATGCAGGTTAAGAGTTTCAGTTATTATTGGTGGAACAGATACATTCTCTGCTGACTCTTATCTTGATCTGGATACCCGGATCGCAACAGTAAGCGGTAATACATCCCTTATAACAGCCAAAGCTGAACAACAGGGCGAGTGGACCTACTATGAGGCCACTTATACAGCTAATACGGACATTGATACCGTTAACTGTGCTTTTTATATGACAAATAAAATAAGTAATGAGCCATTCTATGATGACTCAACATTAACCATGACGACGCCGCAAATTGAACTGGGCAATACGGCATCGTCATTTATTGTAACTACAATGCCAACAACACGCGCAAGTGATGTGGTTACTATCCCCTCGGCGAATAACCTGTCAACACGGCCTTTTACAGTATTGTGCGAAGTAAGGAGGAACTGGAGTACACCGCCCAATGTTGCGCCAAGGATATTTGATGTTGGAGGGCACAGTATTGATGATAATTATTTATCGCTGGGGTTTGTTTCAACAGGAAAGATAAGCGCCAACGTAGGAATGGTTCAGCCACAAATTTCCTCAGATGGAGAAAGGTTCATTGTGGGTGTGAGAGCTAAATCTGATTTATCAGTAAATGCAATATGCAATGGTAATTATACAACAAACCTTAATGGTAAAATATTTGGAGTTACAGCAACATCGTACCGGTTTGGTGGGCAGACCGCAGCAGGAACGCGTCATTTGTTTGGACACATCAGAAATTTCAGAGTCTGGTTTAAAGAATTAAATGACAGGCAAATCAAGGAGGCAGTATGAAAGATTTAACTTTGAAATTTCCTGGTAACAGAGAGTTTAAATCCTTCCTGTCATCTCTTGACTGGGAGGAAGATGAAGACCTCCAGAATAAACTGTTAGTCGATGAAATTGGTTTCACCTACACAGAAACAGGGGTAACTGAAGAGGGAGAACCTGTCTGTATCCGGAATAACGGTTATTTTGTCAACATTCGCATTCTTGATGACTTGTTTGATGTTTCTGTATTCTCTGATTATGTCGTGGAGCTGGAAACACCGCTTCGGGAATGGAGCTGAAAGGAGGAAATAATGGATATAAGCCCCTTACTTCATGCACTTTGTGCTGTGGCTGCGCAGATACTGGTTGGTCTTTTTACCGGAAACTGGGCTTACGGAGCGATAGCCGGTTGTACGTTCTTCATTGCGCGTGAACATACCCAGGCAGAATATCGCTGGATTGAAATGTTCGGGCATGGCAAGCGAATGAATATGCCGTGGTGGGGCGGTTTTGATCCGCGCGCGTGGGATGTGGCAAGCCTGATGGATTTTGCTGTGCCGGTGGTGGCGTGTCTGCTGGTCTGGCTGTTGGTTAATCGTGGGTGAAAAAAGGTGGGCTGTATATGCAACGGAGGAAGAAACCTCGTTGCTGGAAGCATGGAAAAAGTATCGGGTATTGCTGAACCGTGTTGATACGTCAACTGCACAGGATATTGAATGGCCAGCACTGCCGTAGGGTAAAACATATAAATTCTATAATTAGATGTATCTTTCCATTTACGGCAAGGAAGGGGGCTTGGAAGACGTAAAGCATCTCACACCGAGATTATTTTTTATATGTCAGGTGTCTGAAGTTTTGCTTTGGCTCTTAAAATGGTTTGCCGCGAGGTTTTGAATTCCCGGGCAATGGCACTTATACTTACACCTGACTTAATTCGTTCGAATACCACCTGTTTCTGTTCTTCATTTAACACAGGTGGTCGACCAAAACGTTTCCCTGCGCCGCGGGCTCTTACTATCCCGGAATGAGTGCGTTCAAGTAAAAGGTCTCGTTCAAATTCAGCGACTGCTGAAATTACTTGCATCATCATTTTTCCTGTTGGACTGGTCAGGTCAATGCCCCCCAATGCTAAGCAATGCACTCTGATACCTGTTTCGGTCAGTTGTTCCACTGTTTTCCTGATATCCATTGCATTACAATCAAGGCGATCCAATTTTGTCACAATCAATTGATCACCACATTTCAGGCGAGCAAGCAACCGGTTAAAACCAGGACGCTCACTGGTTGCTGCTGAGCCACTAATGTGTTCTTCGATTATTTGCTGAGGTTTGATTTTAAAACCTGCACTTTCGATTTCCCGGCGTTGATTTTCGGTGGTCTGATCCAGCGTTGATATCCGACAGTAAGCAAAAATTTGAGACATAGTGAGACTCTATACGAAATTGGTGTTCATATCATAATGCATCTCAGAAAATAATTATGATTATTTTTGTGCATATTTGTATGTACACGTTCGAAAATAAACGAATGCGTATGCAACCCCGTAATTTTGGTGAGACCCAAAATCGATTTTGTGAAAAATGGCTTTAACTCGGTTTGTTTTTCGAGTTCCGGGCGGACTCAAGGAAGAAGAATAGTGTTGCGTGTTATTTTAACCAGATTTCAAGTTGTTTGGTCGTGGAAAAGTGGAGCAAAATGTTGTTAAAGTGGAAAAATGATAAAAAAGTAAGTTTATTATATTACATTTTACCATTTAAATTTTGGTTGTCTTTAAGAACTGATATCGCTGTTTGTAATAATTCTTTGTTATCCAGCCATGATTTTTTCTTTATGTTTCCTTCAATGTAATCAAGCAATGTTCTGGTATTGATAGGTCTTCCCTGTTTTGCTACTTCCACTACAGCATCCCCTAGGATAATTCTTACTTCAGGAAGCTGCGCAGGGAACCACTTTAGGGTGTCTTTTGATTTCATGAAGATATTCCTTAAAATATTATTGATTTTCATTGCGATATTGTATGTCTGATTCAGGATATGTTGACTTATACATCGGTTTTGTCTGGGTTATTGGATATGCCAATCCCTAATTTTATTAGGGCATGACTAAAAATGCTGAATATGATAAGGAGAGAAGTGATTATCAGTATGCTGTTCATATAGCCTCGAATTAGTAATGTGTTATATATGATATAGTTGACAATTTTTATCTTGGGTGTTCTTAAAGTTCGTAGATAAACATTGTCGTTTCAGGTATACAGGAATGCTAACAGGTGGCAGCAAAAATCAGGCGGTTTATGGCGCAAGCTGAAGCGGCAACTGCAAACTATCTTATGCAGAGACTCTACACGGATTGGGTTTAAAAGTATACATAGATAACAGTTTTTATCTGAAGAAGAAAAATATCAAGGTGATATAGCCTATATGCCTATGATGCGGAGGAATGAATGTGATGGGAGTGATGTATCTGAATAGTTGAAAAACCGCAGTCACGTCGTATGCAAGAACGTGCTGCGGTTGGTTTGACTTTGATTGAGACGTTTTGGAATTTTTTTTTGTGGCAAAAATGGGGCAAAACGCTGCAAAAGGGGCAAAAAAGGGGCAAAAAAAGAGTGGATTATCGTAGTTTATTGTTCTCGCTGATGATGTTTAACACATTGAAAAATAAGTAAAACACTTATGAGTCAGATAGTTGTGATTTTTGCCCTTACTTGTTCAGGTTGTATTGTTCTTTCTTACTAATTTCTTGATTTTGCGACATTTAAAAGCGACTCAATTCGTTATATGGCATCAGAAGAGTATGCGTCATGCCGGAATGTCCAGCATAAGAAATCTGATATAAAAACTGTGGCGTGTATGGTACGGATTAGAGGGGAAAATGTCAGCACATTTGCGAAATGAATCAAAAAGCCCGCAGCGACGTGCGGGCGTTAGTTTTTAGCGCACGACCAGCACGGAGCACTCTGCATGACGCACGACGGCGGCGGCGTTAGAGCCGAGCAGGTAGGTGGTGATATCCGGTCGATGGGAGGCAATGATGATCATATGAGCAGGGATCTTTTTCGCCATTTCCAGAATGCGGTCTTTTGGCGAACCTTCTTCAACATGAACATGCACTCTGTCAGTCGGCAGTTTGAATTTTTTAATTATCTCTTCCAGTTGCGATTTAGCTTCCGCTTTCAGGTCATCCATTGCCGGCAATTCTGCGGAATACGCTAAACCCAGAGAGGCATAGTAGGGCAGCGAAGGTATTACCGTCAGGAAATGAACCTCTGCATCATCAATCTTTGCCTCGGCCTCAACGTGACTAATCACGCGTTGAGTTAATTCTGAATCGGAAATATCGATAGGGACAAGAATCGTTCTGTTCATAAAACCTCCTGTTTTAGTATCCGCATAAAGTGTAACGCCAGATGAGGTCTTTTGTATAATGACGGAGTTCACATTTTTAATTTAGATTAAGCAGGATTCAATAAGTAGAAAAAGCCCGCCAGAGAGGCGGGCAGGCAGGATTAGAACTGATAAACCAGACCTAAAGCGACAATATCATCGGTAGAGATACCGTTGGCAGCGTAGAAGCTGTCATCTTCATCCAACAAGTTAATTTTATAATCAACATAGGTAGACATATTTTTGTTGAAATAATATGTCGCGCCAACGTCGGCGTATTTGACCAGATCTTTATCGTCAACACCGGCCGGATTATCAGCACCACCGGCAGCATTCAGGTCACGCCCTTTAGACATCAGGAAAGACACTGCCGGACGCAGACCAAAGTCAAACTGATATTGGGCAGTGACTTCAAAGTTCTGGGTCTTGTTCGCAACGGCGTAATCGCTGTTGCCAAATGGTGTCATATTACGCGTTTCGGAATACATGGTTGCCAGATAAATGTTGTTAGCATCATATTTTAATCCGGCAGTCCAGGCATCGGCTTTATCGCCACCTGCCGCAGTATGGTTGACCTGATCATTGGTGCGGTCTGAGGAGGTGTATGCCGCGCCCGCGCTAAAGCCCATACCTAAATCGTAGGTTGTGGAAAGCCCCCAGCCGTCGCCGTTTTCATGACGAACATCACGTCCGTTGTTGGTGCCTTCCTGACCGTTGTTTGCACCTTCGTTATTACCCTGATACTGCACTGCGAAGTTCAGACCATTAACCAGGTCGAAGAAATCAGTATTACGATATGTCGCTACCCCATTAGCACGACCAGTCATAAAGTTGTCTGCATTGGTGTAGGAGTCACCGCCAAATTCTGGCAGCATATCGGTCCAGCCCTCTACGTCGTACATTACACCGTAATTACGTCCGTAATCGAAAGAACCGTAATTTGCAAACTTCAATCCGGCGAATGCCAGACGAGTCCAGGACTGGTTTTTTGAGGATTCAGTATTGTTTGCCTGAATATTGTATTCCCACTGACCATAGCCAGTGAGTTGATCGTTAATTTGTGTTTCGCCTTTAAATCCAAGACGTGCATAGCTCTGATCGCCATCTTTTGCAGAACTATCAGAAAAATAATGCAGGCCATCAACTTTGCCATAAAGATCTAATTTATTGCCGTCTTTATTATAAATTTCTGCTGCATGTACAGCACCTGCGGCGAGCAGGGCAGGGATTAAGAGTGCCAGTATTTTGCTTTTCATTGAAAAAATCCTTTAGTTATTTTATTTGCCTTTTTCTCCCCGTTTGGGAAGTGAAAACATCCTAAAGGAAAAGTTCCATTAGCCGATAAATGTCATTTGTTACGCCTTAAGTAAAACCTTAATCAAATAATTCCTGAGAAATGATGATTGGTTTGGTGAATGATTTGATGGTTATACATACAAAATAAAAATTATACTTTTAAAAAATGATGCGTTATTCTGCGTGGGTTATATGCCTTTATTGTCACAGATATTATTTGTTGTTGGGTCATTGCTATAGTTATTTCTTTCCCAACAAATAAAAAGACAAGCCCGAACTTTCATTCGGGCTTTTTTTTCGTTCTGGATAATCCTTATCCGACGACGCTACTCGGTGCCACTTTTATCCGTTTTTCCTGCCATTTGCGCGAGGAAGTCATAGCGTTTTTGCAGATCGGCTGCGGCATCTTTCCATAACTGTTCCGCCACTTCTGGCTGTTGCGAATTCAGACGGCGGAAACGTTGCTCATGGAGCAATGTCTCTTCCAGAGCCTCTGATGGCGGACGTGAATCCAGCGCCAGTGGCAGTTTGCCTTCATCAGCACGACGTGGATCAAAGCGATACAGCGGCCAGAAGCCGGTTGCGGTGAGTTGGCGCATCTGGTCGTGACTCAATGCCAGGTCATAACCGTGCTCTTCACATGGACTGTAAGCAATGATCAGCGACGGCCCAGGATAGGCTTCCGCTTCCTGAATTGCTTTTACCGTCTGGTTCAACTGCGCGCCGAGAGAAATCTGCGCCACATAAACATGACCGTACATCATCATACTGACGCCGAGGTCTTTACGCGCTTTGCGTTTACCGTGTTCGCCAAACTTAGTCACCGCGCCGAGCGGCGTGGCTTTTGACGCCTGACCACCGGTATTGGAATAGCATTGCGTGTCCAGCACCAGAATGTTGACGTTTTCCGTCAGGCTTAATACATGATCCAGACCTCCGAAGCCGATATCGTAAGCCCAGCCATCGCCACCTATCAGCCAGATTGATTTTTCCACCAGCGCATCAGCGTCGCGTAGTAGTTCATGAGCTTCACTCACATCTTTGAGATGCTGGCGCAGCGTGGCAACCTGTTCGCGACGAACGTCTGGCGTGGCATCTGATTTCAACGCTGCCAGTAACTCCGCAGGAATTTTATCAGCAAACTGATCCAGCAGACGCAATACGCGGACACGATGCTGATCGACCGTCAGGCGGAAGCCCAGGCCAAATTCGGCGTTATCTTCAAACAGTGAGTTCGCCCATGCTGGGCCTCGACCGTTGGCATCAGTGGTATACGGTGTGGACGGCAGATTACCGCCGTAAATTGACGAACAGCCCGTGGCGTTAGCGATTAACATCCGGTCGCCATAGAGTTGAGTCAGCAATTTGATATATGGCGTTTCGCCACAACCGGAACAAGCACCAGAATATTCAAACAGCGGTGTGATTAACTGCGAAGTCCGAATATCAATACGTTCCAGTTTGCTGCGGTCGATTTCTGGTAAGTTGAGGAAGAAGTCGTAATTGATTTTCTCTTCTTCCACATGTTCCAGACGCGACATCATATTGATGGCTTTGATCTCTGGATTCTGGCGGTCTTTCGCCGGGCAAACTTCAACACACAAATTACAGCCGGTGCAATCTTCCGGTGCGACCTGCAACACATATTTCTGCCCGCGCATATCGCGCGATTTTACATCCAGTGAATGCAGGCTGGCAGGGGCGTTTTCCATTGCTTCGGGCGGCACCACTTTTGCGCGAATAGCTGAATGTGGGCAAGCGGCGACGCAATGGTTACATTGGGTACAGAGTTCCTCTTTCCAGATAGGGATCTCTTCGGCGATATTGCGTTTTTCCCAGCGCGTGGTTCCCATCGGCCATGTGCCGTCTGGCGGCAGCGCCGAAACGGGGAGGGCATCGCCAAGTCCGGCGAGCATCGCAGCGGTAACGGTTTTAACGAAATCAGGTGCAGCATCGGAAACCACCGGTGGACGATTCGCACTATGCGGATTGACCGGCTGTAACGGGACTTCTTCCACGGATTCTCGCGCCAGCGCCAGTGCCTGCCAGTTACGTTCCACCAGATCCTGGCCTTTGCTGCTGTAGCTTTTGGCAATCGCCCCCTGCAACTCGGCCAGGGCGCTGTCGCCAGGCAGAATTTGCGTCAGGTGAAAAAACGCCATTTGCATTACGGTGTTAATACGAGCCGCCAGTCCACATTCACGCGCGATTTTCGCTG
This sequence comes from Escherichia sp. Marseille-Q3837, assembly GCF_916618735.1. Taxonomy (NCBI): domain Bacteria; kingdom Pseudomonadati; phylum Pseudomonadota; class Gammaproteobacteria; order Enterobacterales; family Enterobacteriaceae; genus Escherichia; species Escherichia sp. Marseille-Q3837. Next base: position 3,124,888 of record NZ_CAKAKC010000001.1, read on the forward strand.
CGTTAATGACATACAAGCGTGCTTTTTTCTGATTCAGTACTGCCTGCACTTCTTGCGGCAACCGCGACCAGACGTCATCGGCACTGTACGGGGTGTTAAGCAGGAAAATGCCGCCGGGTTTCAGACGTTCTGCCATCTGATATTTGTCGATAAACTGCAACTGGTGGCAGCCAACAAAATCAGCCTGGGGAATCAGATATGCAGAACGAATTGGATGTTCGCTCACGCGCAGGTGAGAAACTGTCAGACCACCGGCTTTTTTGGAGTCGTAAACAAAATAACCCTGTGCATACCACGGCGTGGAGTTACCAATAATCTTGATATTATTTTTGGTCGCGGAAACGCTGCCATCACTGCCCAGACCATAAAACAGGGCTTCCAGCTTCGCGGAGTTTGGCAGGGTATTTTCTGGCAATGGTAGCGACAGATTGGTTACATCATCGTAAATACCGACGGTAAAACGGGGTTTTGGTTTGGCTGTGTTAAGTTCGGCAAATACTGCCAGCACGCAATCCGGGCCAAACTCTTTGGACGATAAGCCATAGCGCCCGCCAATGACGCGTGGCAGTGTTTCACGCTCGCCATTATTAAAAGCTTCCGCCAGCGCGGTCATTACGTCCAGATACAGTGGTTCTGCCTGGGCGCCCGGTTCTTTGGTGCGATCCAGCACCGCGACAGTTCGCACAGAGTCTGGCAATGTTTGCAGTAAATGTTTGGCGGAGAACGGGCGGTATAGTCGAACTTTCAGCACCCCGACTTTTTCGCCACGGGTAAGTAACTCATCAACCACTTCTTCACAAGTACCGATGGCAGATCCCATCAGGATAATCACCCGTTCTGCTTGTGGATGCCCGTAGTATTCAAAAGGCTGATACTGACGACCCGTAGCGGCGGCGAAATCATTCATCGCCTGTTCAACATGGTCGTAAACTGCGTTGTACCACGGGTTAGTAGCTTCACGAGACTGGAAGTAAGTATCAGGATTGGCGGATGTACCGCGAATCACCGGATGTTCCGGGTTCAGCGCGCGGGCGCGGTGGGCATCAATTTCTGCCTGCGGCATCAGTTCAAGAATCGTGTCGTCAGCCAGTGGAACAATTTTGTTGATCTCGTGGGACGTGCGGAAACCATCAAAAAAATGAATAAACGGCACACGGCTTTTTAGTGTCGCGATATGCGAAATGAGGGCGAAGTCCTGCGCTTCCTGAACGTTTGCTGCACACAACATGGCGCAACCGGTTTGGCGCACGGCCATCACATCTGAATGATCGCCAAAAATAGAGAGTGCATGAGTAGCGACGGTACGCGCTGCTACATGCAGTACAAACGGCGTCAGTTCGCCCGCCAGTTTGTACAACGTCGGAATCATCAGCAGTAAACCCTGCGATGATGTAAACGATGTCGAGAGAGCCCCCGTTTGCAACGCGCCGTGCACGGTCGCGATAGCACCAGCTTCTGACTGCATTTCAACCACACGAGGCGTATCTCCCCACACGTTTTTCAAGCCGTTTCCGGCCCAGGCATCGGCCTGTTCCGCCATCGTGGAACTTGGGGTAATAGGGTAGATGGCGATAACTTCACTGGTGCGAAATGCCACCGAAGCTACCGCGCCATTACCGTCAATTGTGATCATACGACACCCTTACATTGCGCAAATGAGGGGCACACGAAAAAGCTGCGCGCCCAGTAGTTATCTCTCAATTTTAGCAAATGGCCTTCTGTTGCATTTTCGCTTTTGTGTCCCTCATATCTGCGTAATGAATGTTTTGATCAAACAGTGGACAAAAAAATAGCGATAAAAAAGTAACAATGCGTTGCAACACACATAGTTGTTCTCGACGTAGTCGTCTGTGCTGCCTATTATTTACGGCGGTGTCGTTTGGTTTAAAGATTAGAGGAAGTAAAGATGCGAGCAGCGTTGTGGGTCGGGTGTGCCGCTTTATTGTTATCGGCGTGTAGTAGTGAACCAGTTCAGCAGGCAACTGCGGCGCATGTGGCGCCTGGTTTAAAAGCGTCCATGTCCAGTAGCGGTGAAGCAAATTGCGCGATGATTGGTGGTTCGCTATCCGTTGCCCGCCAGCTAGACGGAACGGCTATTGGCATGTGTGCATTACCCAACGGCAAACGCTGTAGCGAACAGTCACTTGCCGCCGGAAGCTGTGGCAGCTATTAATTCATTAAATCCGCCAGCTTATAGGTTAATGTCTGTTTCACGGTGGCCAGCGTTAACTGGTTCGCAGTCAGATCGACTTGCGCACCTTCTTTCAGCATTTCGCTGATGGTGTGATCGAGTTCATTAAGCTGAGGAGTGGCACACATCATGCGGGTCATTGCCAGCCCTTTAACTTTCAGTTCACCGCCAGAAAGTTTACCCTCGCCGCTAAAGCGGTTGCACATGTTGCCGGAAATCATCATCTTTTCACCAAAGCTGATTTCTGGCGGGTTTTTATCGCTGGTAACAGGTTGACCGTTGACACTTTCCAGCACAAAGCGGTGATGCTGTAATTGTTCTGGCGTCACAGCAATTTTGTCATTACTTACACATCCCGCCATCAGCAGGCTTAACGCAACAAGCGCGGCTACTTTCTTCATTTTGGTTCTCAACTTAAGGTATAAATCAGGTGCTGACTGCCGAATGCAACGCGACGCGTCTTATCCGTCCTGCAAAACATATTTTAAGAATAGAGGATGAAAGATCTTTGGGGATTATCTGAATAAGCTCCCCTGACTTGCAGGGGAGCAGCAAGATTAAACCAGTTCGTTCGGGCAGGGTTCGCCTTTTTCCAGATTGCTTAAGTTTTGCAGCGTGGTCTGGGAAATACTGGTCAGAGCTTCTGCCGTCAGGAATGCCTGGTGTCCGGTAAACAGCACGTTATGGCAGGCAGACAGACGACGGAACACGTCATCCTGGATCACGTCGTTGGATTTATCTTCAAAGAACAGATCGCGTTCGTTTTCATACACGTCCATCCCCAGCGAGCCAATTTTCTGGTTTTTCAGAGCTTCAATTGCCGCCTGAGAATCAATCAATGCACCACGACTGGTGTTGACGATCATTACGCCGTTTTTCATCTGTTCAAACGCTGCCTCATTCAGCAGGTGGTAGTTCTCCGGCGTCAGTGGGCAGTGCAGGGAGATAACGTCTGATTCAGAGAATAGGGTCGGCAGATCAACATACTCCACACCAAGTTCCAGCGCCGCCGCACTTGGGTACGGATCGAACGCAAGCAGACGCATACCAAAACCTTTCAGAATGCGCAGCATCGCCACACCGATCTTACCGGTGCCGATAACGCCCGCTGTTTTGCCATACATGGTAAAGCCAGTCAGACCTTCCAGAGAGAAGTTGGCGTCACGGGTACGCTGGTACGCGCGGTGAATACGGCGGTTCAGCGTCATCATCATACCGATAGCGTGTTCAGCGACGGCTTCCGGATCGTAGGCTGGAACACGGACTACTTTCAGCCCAAGTTCTTTTGCCGCATCAAGATCGACGTTATTGAAACCGGCACAGCGCAGGGCGATATATTTAACGCCGTGCTTTTTCAGCTCTTCCAGCACCGGGCGGCTGCCGTCATCGTTTACGAAAATACATACCGCTTCGCAGCCATTGGCGGTTTTGGCGGTTTTTTCCGTCAGCAGAAAGTCAAAAAATTCCAGCTCAAAGCCAAAGGACTCGTTCACCTGTTGCAGGTACTTCTTGTCGTACTGTTTTGTGCTATAAACGGCGAGTTTCATAAGACTTTCTCCAGTGATGTTGAATCACATTTAAGCTACTAAAAATATTTTACAAAATTTAAAATATAATTGAAAGCTATGACCATATTGAAAAATTCATCAACAACTATGCTTAGTGTAGGCGCAACCTTCAACTGAACGGTTAAACATGCCACAATACCCGTATTGAACGCTTAATTTTTCGCTAAATCAGGATATTAACTACCCATGTTGGGTAAATATAAAGCTGTTCTCGCGCTGCTATTACTGATTATTCTTGTGCCGTTGACGTTGCTAATGACGCTCGGATTGTGGGTTCCCACGCTGGCGGGCATCTGGCTACCGCTCGGGACACGTATTGCATTAGATGAAAGCCCACGCATTACGCGTAAAGGTTTAATCATTCCCGATCTCCGTTATCTGGTGGGAGATTGTCAGCTTGCGCATATCACCAACGCCAGCCTTTCACATCCCAGCCGCTGGTTATTGAACGTTGGCACGGTAGAACTTGATTCTGCTTGCCTGGCGAAATTGCCGCAGACAGAGCAATCTCCAGCCGCCCCGAAAACCCTCGCGCAGTGGCAGGCCATGTTGCCTAACACCTGGATCAATATCGATAAACTGATTTTTTCTCCCTGGCAGGAATGGCAGGGAAAACTCTCTCTCGCATTAACCTCTGATATCCAGCAACTGCGTTATCAGGGCGAAAAAGTTAAATTTCAAGGCCTGCTTAAAGGGCAACAATTTACAGTCAGCGAACTGGATGTTGCCGCGTTTGAAAATCAGCCGCCGGTAAAACTGGTGGGGGAATTTACTCTGCCGCTAGTGCCGGATGGGCTTCCTGTAAGTGGTCATGCTACCGCGACGTTGAATTTGCCGCAGGAACCGTCGCTGGTGGATGCTGAACTCGAGTGGCAGGAAAATAGCGGGCAATTGATTGTGATGGCACGAGATACCGGCGATCCGTTGCTCGATTTACCGTGGGAAATTACCCGTCAGCAATTGACTGTCAGTGATGGTCGCTGGAGCTGGCCATATGAAGGTTTTCCCCTTAGTGGGCGATTGGGTGTCAAAGTCGATAACTGGCAGGCCGGACTTGAGAACGCATTGGTTAGTGGTCGACTGAGTGTGCTGACCCAGGGGCAAGCAGGTAAGGGCAATGCGGTGCTTAATTTTGGCCCAGGAAAATTAAGCATGGATAACAGCCAGCTGCCTCTGCAGCTGACCGGTGAAGCGAAACAGGCGGACCTCATTTTATATGCCCGCTTACCCGCGCAGCTAAGTGGAAGTCTGACTGACCCAACGCTGGCCTTTGAGCCAGGCGCGTTATTACGTTCGAAGGGAAGAGTCATCGATTCGCTGGACATCGATGAAATCCGTTGGCCATTAGCGGGTGTAAAAGTCACCCAACGTGGTGTTGACGGACGTTTGCAGGCCATTTTGCAGGCACATGAAAATGAACTGGGCGACTTTGTGCTGCATATGGATGGTCAGGCGAATGATTTTCTCCCTGATGCAGGACGCTGGCAGTGGCGTTACTGGGGAAAAGGCAGTTTTACCCCGATGAATGCCACCTGGGATGTCGCAGGAAAAGGTGAGTGGCATGACAGCACGATTACGCTTACCGATCTTTCGACCGGTTTCGACCAGTTGCAATATGGCACGATGACGGTAGAAAAGCCGCGCTTAATTCTTGAGAAACCTGTTGTCTGGGTACGCGACACGCAGAATCCGTCTTTTAGTGGTGCGCTTTCGCTGGATGCAGGGCAAACGCTTTTCACGGGGGGCAGCGTGTTACCGCCATCAACCTTAAAATTTAGTGTTGAAGGGCGCGAACCAACTTATTTCCTCTTCAAAGGCGATTTACATGCTGGCGAGATTGGTCCGGTACGGGTAAATGGTCGCTGGGACGGTATTCGTCTGCGCGGTAACGCCTGGTGGCCTAAACAATCACTCACTGTATTTCAGCCGCTGGTGCCACCTGACTGGAAGATGAACCTACGCGATGGCGAGCTGTATGCTCAGGTAGCCTTTTCCGCTGCGCCTGATCAAGGCTTCCGTGCGGGGGGGCATGGCGTATTAAAAGGTGGCAGCGCCTGGATGCCTGATAACCAGGTCAACGGCGTCGACTTTGTACTACCGTTCCGTTTTGGCGACGGTGCGTGGCACCTGGGGACGCGGCGACCTGTATCATTACGTATTGCTGAAGTGGTTAACCTTGTGACAGCAAAAAATATCACAGCCGATCTTCAAGGGCGTTATCCGTGGACCGAAGACGAACCCTTGCTACTGACCAATGTGAGTGTTGATGTTTTAGGCGGTAACGTGCTGATGAAACAATTACGTATGCCGCAGCACGATCCGGCGCTATTGCGCCTGAATAATCTCTCATCCAGTGAACTGGTTAGCGCCGTCAACCCGAAACAATTCGCCATGTCAGGAGCATTTAGCGGTGCATTGCCATTATGGCTGAATAATGAAAAATGGATTGTAAAAGATGGTTGGCTGGCAAACTCAGGTCCCATGACCTTACGTCTGGATAAAGACACTGCGGATGCAGTAGCAAAAGACAATATGACCGCTGGAACCGCCATCAACTGGTTGCGCTATATGGAAATTAGCCGTTCATCGACAAAAATTAATTTAGATAATCTCGGTGTGTTAACCATGCAGGCAACGATTAGCGGTAATAGTCGGGTTGATGGCAAAACAGGCACTGTGAATCTTAATTACAGTCACGAAGAAAATATTTTTACGTTATGGCGCAGTTTACGCTTTGGCGATAATCTCCAGGCGTGGCTGGAACAGAATGCCCGTATCCCGGAAAATGACTGCCCGTCAGGAAAAGAATGTGAGGAAAAACAATGAAAATAGTGATAGCCGCGCTCGCGTCCTCTTTTATGTTGGTTGGTTGCACTCCGCGCATAGAGGTGGCTGCGCCGAAGGAGCCAATCACCATTAATATGAACGTTAAAATTGAGCATGAGATCATCATCAAAGCGGACAAAGATGTTGAAGACCTGCTTAAAACTCGTAGCGATCTTTTTTGAGGTCATGATGAAAAGAACATTACTCATAATAGTGTGGATTATTGGCCTGATGAGTAGCAGTGCGATGGCATTAACTCTGAATGAAGCCAGAAGTCAGGGGCGGGTCGGTGAAACGCTTAATGGTTACCTGGTGGCGCTGGAAACGGATGCTGAAACACAGGCATTGGTAAGAGATATTAATGAAGCTCGTAATCGTAGTTACCAGCAACTGGCAAAACAGAATAATGTATCCACAGATGAGATAGCGAAACTGGCAGGGCAAAAACTTGTCGCGCGTGCGAAGCCGGGTGAATATGTACAGGGGATTAATGGTATATGGTTGCGAAAATAAATTATATTTCATAACAACATGTTTATTACATATGTTTATATGATTCTTTGTGTTTTTAGCCAGGTAAGTCTTATTAACTGATTTGCTTATATATTCTCTTATTATCTCGTCTGTTAATTACAATTCATCATTTGTGTGGATGCGAGCCAATAATCTATTCATGATATAAATGGATTATTAATGTCTTTTTCTCGCCTGTTTTTAATTATTGTTTGAAATGACTTGCTCGCAGAATATAATTTAATAAATGCTCTGATGTGGTTTTTAAACTGCTTCGCCTTAATATTCGCCATACAAATAACATAACTATTATTTAATGAATGTTTCGTTGCAGGCATTTAGTGCTTTCTGTTTTTACGTTTTGCGTAGTTTGTTACGCGGGAACTATTTTTTAAGGAGTTATATATGCAAAGGAAAAAATTGTTGTCGGTATGTGTTGCGATGGCGTTAAGTAGCCAGACATGGGCTGCGGATACCACTACAACCGAGTCAGCAGACGAAACACGGAAATCCAGCAAAATATCATGTCCGGCAAATATTCAAATATTAAATAAAGAACAGCTTGAACATTTACCTGCAGAATGTAGAGATCTTAAAGACAGTGCCGTTTTACCCTGGGCCGCCGCTGGGCTGGCGGCGGTAGTAACTGGTGTCGCGGTCTATGCCCTACACGATGATAATAATCATCACGACGATCCGTCTCCGGTGCCGGACGATGGCGGTAATACGCCAGTACCACCGGATGATGGCGGAGACACACCAGTACCACCAGACGATGGCGGAGATACACCAGTACCGCCGGACGATGGTGACGACACACCAATACCGCCGGACGATGGTGACGACACACCAATACCGCCAGATGATGGCGGAGACACGCCAGTACCGCCGGACGATGGCGGAGACACACCAGTACCGCCGGACGATGGCGGAGACACACCAGTACCGCCAGACGATGGCGGAGACACACCAGTACCGCCGGACGATGGCGGAGACACACCAGTACCGCCGGACGATGGCGGAGACACGCCAGTACCGCCGGACGATGGCGGAGACACGCCAGTACCGCCGGACGATGGCGGAGACACACCAGTACCGCCAGACGATGGCGGAGACGCGCCAGTACCGCCGGATGACAAACCGGATCCGATCAAATTCAACAACAACGTTACCTGGGATCAAGCTGAAAAAACGGTGCAGATCCGTAATGCAACCTTTACCTACACCGAGAATGCGGATGGCAGCTATACCCTGACGGCAAAAGATGGTCGCCAGACAATCGTTAAGCAGTGGAAAGTAAATGAAGACAGCAACACGGCAGTCTTCGAAGGCGTTAACAAAGCGGGCGGAATCATCTGGAGCTACGACGACGAAGGCAAAATCCACATCACCAAAGAAGCCGGCGTGGTGGTTGATGGAACCACAGGCAACGACATCAAAGTGAGTGATGCCATTATTACCGATCAGGGCGGTAACACGGCACTGAATGGTGGTACGGTAATGACCGTGGAAGGCGATAATATTGTTCTGAACAACGACGGTAAAACCACTGCGATTGGCGAAGGTTCCGTTGTTGGTATCCTGACGGGCGATGACATCACTATCAATAACAACGGTGAAACCGAAGTCGATGGTGGTACTGCAGTTATTGTCAACGGCGATAGCACAACCATCAATACTCAGGGCGACGCGGCATTTACTCACGGTGGTACGGGTAGTCTGATTAACGGTGACGAGGCCACTATCGATAATAAAGGGAATATGACCGTCGATGGCGAAAACTCGGCAGCGACCAAAATTGTTGGTAATGACGCACTTATCAAGCAGGAAGGCGATCTTTACGTCAGTGACGCTGCACACGGTATTGACGTTACGGGGAATGGCACCATTGTCAGTAACAAAGGCAATATTACCGTGGTGGATGATAAATCCATAGGCGTATTGCTGGATGGTAGTAACGCCACGTTTATGAACATTGGTGATATTACGGTTGGCGACACGGGGCGCGAGGGAAATCCATTCGGTGTACTGATCGACGGCGACAACGCAACTTTTGTCAACGTGGGGGATATCACCACCAACAATAGCGGTACAGGGATTAAAGTTGCCGGTAAAGAAGGCAGTGTTTCACTTTCAGGTAAGATGTCTGTTAACGACGCCACAACGGGTCTGGAAGTAAACGGCAACGATAACAGCATCACGATGACAACGTATGAGCTGAGCATTGCGGGCGAAAATGCGACGGGCGTAAATTTATCTGGCAACGGCAACAATCTTGAAATTTCCGGAGATATGACCGTTGATGGTAAAAATACCGTCGGAACGCGAGTTATGGGTGATGATGTAAGCGTTCTTCAGAATGGCGATCTTTACGTCAGTGGCGCCGCGCACGGTATTGATATCCAAGGTACACGCGCCAAAATTAGCAATACCGGTAAAATCACAGTTATAGACAATGATTCGGTCGGTGTGCTGATCGAGGGCGATGATGAGCAGTTTGGTAACATTGGTGAAATTGATGTATCCCAAAATGGTACAGGTATTTCCCTTATCGGCGATCGTGAGCAGGTATCTTTATACGGGGATATTAATGTCACGCAAGAGCGGGATGACAGCGGTAACTTCCAGGGGGCGACGGGCATAAGCATTGCCGGGAATGATAGCCAGGTTACGCTGGAGGGGGATGTCAACCTGACCTCTGATATGGGTTCTTCTCCTACAGAATCTGATAACCATCTCAACGGTTTAGTGATTAGCGGCGATAATAATACGATATCGTTGAATGGTAGTTTAAATATTGAAGCCTATTCATCCTTCTTTCGAGAACAACCTGAACTGGATGGTGTGGTCGTCGCCGGAGATGATAATGTCGTTAATTTGAATGGCGGCGTAAATATATCAGGGGACACTGGTGGTCATGGTATTAATGGTATTTATGTCTCTGGTGATAGTGTGGTTAATATCAGTGGGCATTCTGTCCTGGACATCACTTCAATCCGTGGGGCAACAGGGCTTATTTATGTCACAGATGGTGGTAGCGTCGTGCTTGATGAAAACTCTGTCACTGATGTTTTTAGTCCTGTGCGTGATGCTAGCTATTATGGTGATAATTCCACGATAACAGCGGATGGTATAGGTTCCAGCGCAGAGAATAAAGGCGAGATTAATGCGTTAACAGCGAAGGAAATTATTTTCGCTATTAACGGCGCATCAGTCATTAATTCAGGAACCATCAATATTAAAACGGTGGAAAGCAGTGTGGATGATGGTAGAACGGGTGTTGTGCGCGCAAATGGAAAGAATTCTAGCGCCTCCAATGCCTCAGGAGGTGTTGTTAATATAACATCATCTCTTGCTCCATCTGGAGCCAATGGCAATCCTAATTACCCCCTAAGATGGTATTATAAAACCTACTACGCGCTTCTCGCGAGCGATTATGGAGACGTTATTAACCAGGCCGGTGCGGTCATTAATTTACACGGTGCGGGAACTTATGGCGTTTCTGCCACTAAAGGAACTGCCACCAATATCGGAGAGATTAATGTCAACGGGTTTATTCCGACACTTGATGAAAACGGGAATACCATTAGCGAAACATACTGGCAAACCAGTACTGCTTTTCTGATGGGCGGTGGTATGTTGGCGGGTTCGACCGATACTTCGGTGGGCGATGCCACAGGACTGAATACCGGAACCATCAACGTCAAGAATGAAGGTTTTGGTATGCTAGCACTTAATGGCGGTACAGCGGTAAACCAGGGCACCATCAACCTGACGGCGGATGAAAACGTCACTAAGCAGCAGGATAACCAGCTATTTGCGATGGGCGCGATTGGCAGTGGCGTGGCGATTAATGACAAAACTGGTGTGATCAATATTGATACCGACGTCGGCCAGGCTTTTTATACTGACGGTTCAGGCACCATTATTAATTACGGAACCATTTGCACGCTGGGCATTTGTGAAAATTCCGGTGAGTATAACCCGACCGATCCGGCAGTTAGCCAGGTCTACACCGGGGGCGATACTTTCAGCACTGAAGGGCAGTCAACGAATTTCGCTCAGTCTGTGGTGATTACTAACACCACGCCAGGCAGCGTCATCAACTCCGGTACGATTTCTGGCCCAGTGGTGACGGTGCTGAACGGTGAACTGGAAAATACCGCAACAGGAATTATCAATAACCTGATAAAACTGAACGAAGGTGGCGAGGTCGATAACGCGGGCACACTGAGCAATATCGATATTGATGGCGGCACGCTGAATAACGATGGCACGGTTTCTGGCCAGATAACAATGTATGCTGGCAAAAATACTTCGCAGGTGAACAATAACGGCACGATTAATAAACTGGTGCAGAAAGCGGGCGTCTTTAACAACAGCGGCACCGTCACCAGTCGCATCGACCAGCAGAACGGCATCTTCAATAACCAAAAAGACGGCATTGTAAAACATGGTTCTAAATTAACCAATAATGCAGTGGTGAATAACGACGGCACCTGGATTCTGGGCAACAGCAGCGAAGACAGTAATGCCGGGATGCTGGAAATCGATAACAATGCCGTTTTTAACAACCACGGCGAATTTATTCTCGATAACAACAAAAACGCCGTTCACATCAACCAGTCTGGCACACTCTACAACACCGGGCATATGTCACTGACGAACTCCTCCCACAACGGCGCAGTCAATATTTGGGGGGGAAACGGGCGCTTTATTAACAATGGTAAAGTGGATTCAACCGCCAAATCAGTCGTTGTCAGCGCCAGTAACGCCGCAGCTACGGACGCGTTCTTCTGGAACATGAGTGAAGGTGAGATTAATTTCGATCATGATAACGCCAGCGCCGTGAAATTCACGCACACCAACTATGTCGCGCAGAATGACGGCACCATGAACATCAGCGGCAATAATACCGTGGCGATGGAAGGGAATAATAACGCGCAACTGGTCAATAAGGGCATTATTAATCTGGGAACGGAAGGCACGACCGATACCGGCCTGATTGGTATGCAACTGGATGCCAATGCCACGGCGGACGCAGTTATTGAGAACAATGGCACCATTAATATCTATGCCAATGATTCTTATGCGTTCAGTGTGCTGGGGACGAATGGCCACGTAGTCAACAACGGTACGGTAGTGATCGCCGATGGCGTAACCGGGTCAGGCCTGATCAAACAGGGCGGCAGCGTGAACGTGGAAGGTATTAACGGTAACAACGGTAACTCCACCGAAGTCCATTACGGCGATTACACGTTGCCGGATGTGCCGAATACCACGGTGACATCGTTTGTTGATAATACAACGGGCGAAGAGAGCGGCACCAACAGCCTCAACGGCTACGTTGTGGGAACCAACGCTGATGGCAGCGCCGGTAAGCTGAAAGTAAACAATGCCAGCATGAGCGGCGTGGAAATCAACACCGGCTTCGCCGCAGGCACAGCAGACACTACAGTCACCTTCGATAACGTGGTGCAGGGCAGTAACCTGACGGATGCTGATGCCATCACCTCCACCTCTGTGGTGTGGAATGCGCAGGGTAGCACCGATGCCAGCGGTAACGTTGACGTCACCATGAACAAAAATGCTTATACCGATGTGGCTACCGATGCCTCGGTGAATGATGTTGCGCAGGCGCTGGACGCGGGTTACACCAATAACGAGCTATACACCAGTCTGAACGTAGGCACCACGGCGGAGCTTAACAGTGCGCTTAAGCAAATCAGCGGCAGTCAGGCGACCACCGTATTCCGTGAAGCACGGGTGTTAAGCAACCGCTTCAGTATGCTGGCGGATGCCGCACCGAAGGTGGGCAACGGTCTGGCGTTCAACGTGGTGGCAAAAGGCGATCCGCGCGCGGAACTGGGCAACGACACGCAATATGACATGTTGGCGCTGCGTAAAACTCTCGACCTGAGTGAAAGCCAGAGCCTGAGCCTGGAGTATGGGATCGCCCGTCTGGATGGTAACGGTTCTGACTCGGCAGGGGACAACGGCGTGACCGGCGGCTACAGCCAGTTCTTTGGACTGAAGCACCAGATGGCGTTCGAAAACGGGATGAGCTGGAATAACGCCCTGCGTTATGATGTTCATAACCTCGACAGCAGCCGTGCCGTAGCCTACGGCGACGTCAGTAAAACAGCCGATACCAACGTGAAACAGCAGTACCTGGAGTTCCGCAGCGAAGGGGCGAAAACCTTTGAACCACGCGAAGGGTTGAAAATAACGCCGTATGCCGGAGTGAAACTGCGCCACACGCTGGAAGGCGGTTATCAGGAACGCAACGCCGGTGACTTTAACCTGAATATGAACAGCGGCAGCGAAACGGCGGTGGACGGCATCGTTGGCCTGAAACTGGACTACGCAGGTAAAGACGGCTGGAGCGCGAACGCGACGCTGGAAGGTGGCCCAAACCTGAGTTATGCGAAGAGCCAGCGTACAGCAAGTCTTGCCGGAGCTGGCAGCCAGTACTTTAATGTTGACGACGGGCAGAAGGGCGGCGGTATCAATAGCCTGGCAAGCGTTGGCGTGAAGTACAGCAGCAAAGAAAGTTCGCTGCATCTGGACGCTTACCACTGGAAAGAGGACGGCATCAGCGATAAAGGCGTGATGCTGAACTTTAAGAAAACGTTCTGATTTTTAATCTGCGACACAAAAACCGCAACGCTGATACAGGTTGCGGTTTTTTTATTGTTATCCCTAAACAACCTCCTCAAGAGGTCGTTCAGGGATAACAATAAAAAGCCTCCCACAGTTGCAGGAGGCCTCTTAAAACTTATGCTGTAACAACTTCGTCAATTGCTGCTTTGGCGTCTGCCTGCGCTTTCGCCGCCATTTCCGGACCGTAGGCAATACCTTCCGCAAAGACGAATTTCACATCGGTAATACCGATAAAGCCCAGGAATGTAGACAGATACGGCGTCACCAGATCCGTCGGCCCATCTTTATGGATACCGCCACGGCTGGTAATCACGATGGCTTTTTTACCGGTTACCAGACCTTCCGGACCGTTCTCGGTGTAGCGGAAAGTAACGCCTGCACGCGCAACCAGGTCAAAATAGTTTTTCAGCTGAGTCGAGATGTTGAAGTTGTACATCGGTGCCGCAATTACGATAACGTCATGGGCTTTCAGCTCGGCAATCAGCTCATCGGAAAGGGCCAGAGCTTCCTGCTGACGCGGGGTCAGCGGCGCATCGCTCGGACGCAGAGCGCCAACCAGTTCGCCATCCAGCACCGGAATCGGATTTGCAGCCAGATCACGCACGGTGATTTCATCAGCAGTGTGCTTTTCGCGCCATTGTTCAACAAAATAATCGGACAACAAATTAGACTGAGAGTACCCTGCCAGGATGCTGGATTTAAGAACTAATACCTTGCTCATGGTGTTTCCTTATAGATGTTTGAATGGGCGATGCCCCGTTGCTTGTTGACACTTTATTCACAATCCTGCCACAGAGATAGCGCAATAAATCGAAGTCTATGTTCGAATTTATTGAACAACGCATAAAAAACCGCGATGTGGTACTCTATATCTATCATTTAAAAGAAAATTAACCAGGCAGACTACTGCCCTCTAACGTTATGACAGAACAACAAAAATTGACCTTTAATGCCTTGCAGCAGCGGCTGGATTCGCTAATGCTGCGTGACAGAATGCGCTTTTCCCGCCGTCTGCATGGTGTGAAGAAGGTTAAAAATCCTGATGCACAACAGGCTATTTTCCAGGAAATGGCAAAAGAGATTGACCTGGCAGCAGGGAAAGTCCTGCTGCGTGAAGCGGCGCGTCCGGAGATTACTTATCCGGAAAATTTACCGGTTAGTCAGAAAAAACAGGACATTCTCGAAGCGATTCGCGATCACCAGGTCGTCATTGTCGCCGGTGAAACGGGTTCCGGTAAAACTACCCAGTTACCGAAAATCTGTATGGAGCTGGGGCGCGGGATTAAAGGGCTGATCGGCCATACCCAGCCGCGTCGCCTGGCGGCACGAACGGTAGCGAACCGTATTGCTGAAGAGTTGCAGACCGAGCCCGGTGGTTGTATCGGTTATAAGGTTCGTTTTAGCGATCACGTAAGCGACAATACGATGGTCAAACTGATGACTGACGGTATCTTGCTGGCGGAAATCCAGCAGGATCGCCTGCTGATGCAGTATGACACCATCATCATCGATGAAGCGCACGAGCGTAGCCTGAACATTGATTTTCTGCTCGGTTATCTGAAAGAGTTGCTGCCGCGTCGTCCAGATCTGAAAGTGATCATCACCTCGGCGACCATCGATCCTGAACGTTTCTCACGCCACTTTAATAATGCGCCGATTATCGAAGTTTCCGGTCGCACTTATCCGGTGGAAGTGCGCTATCGTCCGATTGTTGAAGAAGCGGATGACACCGAACGAGACCAGTTGCAGGCCATTTTCGATGCCGTAGAAGAGCTAAGCCAGGAAAGTCCTGGTGATATCCTGATCTTTATGAGCGGCGAGCGGGAAATTCGTGATACCGCTGATGCGCTGAACAAGCTGAATCTGCGTCATACCGAAATATTGCCGCTTTACGCACGACTATCTAACAGCGAACAAAACCGCGTCTTCCAGTCGCACAGCGGACGGCGCATTGTGCTGGCGACCAACGTCGCGGAAACGTCGCTGACCGTACCGGGTATTAAATACGTTATCGACCCCGGTACGGCGCGTATCAGCCGCTATAGCTATCGCACGAAAGTGCAGCGTTTGCCGATTGAGCCGATTTCGCAGGCTTCTGCTAATCAGCGTAAAGGTCGCTGCGGACGTGTGTCAGAAGGGATCTGTATTCGTCTCTATTCCGAAGACGATTTTCTCTCGCGCCCGGAGTTTACCGACCCGGAAATTCTGCGTACCAACCTGGCCTCGGTTATTTTGCAGATGACCGCGCTGGGGCTGGGCGATATCGCTGCGTTCCCGTTTGTCGAAGCACCGGATAAACGCAATATCCAGGATGGCGTGCGTCTGCTCGAAGAGCTGGGCGCGATCACCACTGATGAACAGGCCAGCGCCTATAAACTGACGCCGCTCGGTCGCCAGCTCTCTCAGCTGCCTGTCGATCCTCGTTTGGCGCGGATGGTACTGGAAGCGCAGAAACATGGCTGTGTAAGGGAAGCGATGATTATCACTTCCGCGCTCTCCATTCAGGATCCGCGTGAGCGACCAATGGACAAACAGCAGGCATCGGATGAGAAACATCGTCGTTTCCACGATAAAGAGTCCGACTTCCTCGCGTTTGTAAATCTGTGGAATTATCTTGGCGAGCAGCAAAAGGCGCTTTCTTCTAACGCCTTCCGTCGCCTGTGCCGTACCGATTACCTTAACTATCTGCGTGTGCGCGAATGGCAGGATATCTACACCCAGTTGCGTCAGGTGGTGAAAGAACTTGGCATTCCGGTCAACAGCGAACCGGCGGAGTATCGCGAAATTCACATCGCCTTACTGACCGGTTTGCTATCCCATATCGGCATGAAAGATGCCGATAAACAGGAATATACCGGTGCACGTAACGCGCGTTTCTCCATCTTCCCCGGTTCTGGTTTATTCAAAAAGCCGCCGAAATGGGTAATGGTGGCGGAATTGGTAGAAACCAGCCGCCTGTGGGGGCGCATTGCTGCGCGTATCGATCCAGAATGGGTGGAACCCGTTGCGCAGCATTTGATTAAACGCACCTACAGCGAACCGCACTGGGAACGGGCGCAGGGCGCGGTGATGGCAACGGAAAAAGTCACTGTGTATGGATTGCCGATTGTTGCCGCGCGCAAGGTCAACTACAGCCAGATTGATCCGGCGTTATGTCGTGAACTCTTTATTCGCCACGCGCTGGTGGAAGGTGACTGGCAGACGCGTCACGCATTCTTCCGTGAAAACCTGAAACTGCGGGCCGAAGTGGAAGAACTGGAACACAAATCACGTCGCCGCGATATTCTGGTTGATGACGAAACGTTGTTTGAGTTTTATGACCAGCGCATCAGCCACGATGTAATCTCCGCTCGTCACTTCGACAGCTGGTGGAAAAAAGTCAGCCGCGAAACGCCTGATTTGCTGAACTTTGAAAAGAGCATGTTGATCAAAGAAGGGGCGGAAAAAATCAGCAAGCTGGATTACCCGAACTTCTGGCATCAGGGCAATCTCAAGCTGCGTTTGAGCTATCAGTTTGAGCCCGGCGCGGATGCTGACGGTGTGACGGTACATATCCCGCTGCCGTTACTTAACCAGGTTGAGGAGAGTGGGTTTGAGTGGCAGATCCCCGGCCTGCGCCGCGAACTGATCATCGCGCTGATTAAATCGTTGCCGAAACCGGTACGGCGTAATTTTGTACCCGCGCCAAACTACGCCGAAGCGTTCTTAGGCCGCGTCACGCCACTGGAGCTGCCGTTGCTCGACAGCCTTGAGCGCGAGCTGCGGCGGATGACCGGCGTTACCGTTGACCGCGAGGACTGGCACTGGGATCAGGTGCCCGATCACCTGAAAATCACCTTCCGCGTGGTGGATGACAAAAACAAGAAGCTAAAAGAAGGGCGCTCGCTACAAGATCTGAAAGACGCGCTGAAAGGCAAAGTGCAGGAAACGCTGTCTGCGGTGGCGGATGACGGTATCGAGCAGAGCGGCTTACATATCTGGAGCTTTGGGCAACTGCCGGAAAGCTACGAGCAGAAGCGCGGCAACTACAAAGTGAAGGCGTGGCCGGCGCTGGTGGATGAGCGCGACAGTGTGGCGATCAAACTGTTTGATAATCCGCTGGAACAGAAGCAAGCGATGTGGAACGGTCTTCGCCGTTTGCTACTGCTGAATATTCCATCGCCGATCAAGTACTTGCATGAAAAGTTACCAAACAAAGCCAAGTTAG
Organism: Escherichia sp. Marseille-Q3837; assembly: GCF_916618735.1. Classification (NCBI taxonomy): domain Bacteria; kingdom Pseudomonadati; phylum Pseudomonadota; class Gammaproteobacteria; order Enterobacterales; family Enterobacteriaceae; genus Escherichia; species Escherichia sp. Marseille-Q3837. The sequence continues at coordinate 3,142,856 of NZ_CAKAKC010000001.1, forward strand.
GGCTGTACTTTAACCCGTATGGCAAAGTGCTGGATCTGATCGACGACTGTATCTCCTGCGGTGTGGATAAATTGATCGATGCCAACGGTGGCCCTGTCTGGACGGAAGAAGGCTTTGCTGCGCTGCATGAAAAAGTGCGTGCCGAACTGAACGATACGGTGGTGGATATTGCGAAGCAGGTCGAGCAAATCCTCACAGCGGTGTTCAATATCAATAAACGCCTGAAAGGGCGCGTTGATATGACGATGGCGCTGGGACTTTCAGATATCAAAGCGCAGATGGGCGGGCTGGTATATCGCGGTTTTGTCACCGGTAACGGTTTCAAACGTCTGGGTGACACGCTGCGTTATTTGCAGGCGATTGAAAAACGACTGGAAAAACTGGCGGTTGACCCGCATCGTGACCGTGCTCAGATGCTGAAAGTCGAAAACGTCCAGCAGGCGTGGCAGCAGTGGATCAACAAACTGCCGCCAGCACGTCGTGAGGATGAAGACGTGAAAGAAATTCGCTGGATGATAGAGGAGTTGCGCGTCAGTTACTTCGCTCAACAACTTGGTACGCCTTATCCTATTTCTGACAAGCGTATTTTGCAGGCGATGGAGCAGATTAGCGGATAACGCTGCAATCTGGTTGATAAATCTAAAACCCGGTAAGCATTTAGCGCCGGGTTTTAGATTAATTCTAAAAACGGTAAGGGCAAAATTCAGGAGTTCAGAAAAATACAATTCTCTGCTGTAAGATGAATAATGTTTATCTACAGCTTTTCTGTAAAACATATGCCATGTTTGCGCAGAGGCGGTTAACGAAATACGACTTCCTCCTTTCAGAGTGCTCCGCTTCTCATTATTATCTCACGCAGTATTCTTAAGGGAACGAGAAGGAGGAACCATGAATATTACCCCGTTTCCGACGCTTTCGGCGGCAACCATCGATGCCATAAACGTTATCGGTCGATGGCTGGCGCAGGATGATTTCTCCGGTGCTGCTCCGTATCAGGCTGATTGCGTGATCCTTGCAGGTAATGCGGTTATCCCTACTATCGACGCCGCTTGCAAGATTGCCCGAGATCAGCAAATTCCTTTACTGATCAGCGGTGGTATCGGTCACTCGACAACGTTTTTATACAGTGCCATCGCCCGGCATCCGCATTACAACACCATTCGCACAACAGGCAGGTCAGAAGCTACCATCCTGGCGGATATTGCCCATCAGTTCTGGCATATTCCGCATGAAAAAATCTGGATTGAAGACCAGTCAACAAACTGCGGTGAAAACGCACGCTTTAGCATCGCGCTATTGAATCAGGCCGTAGAACGAGTTCATACGGCTATCGTTGTTCAAGACCCCACCATGCAGCGGCGCACGATGGCGACGTTCCGCCGTATGACCGGGGACAATCCCGATGCACCACGCTGGTTAAGTTATCCGGGATTCGTTCCTCAGTTAGGAAATAACGCAGACAGTGTAATCTTTGTTAATCCGTTGCAAGGATTATGGCCAGTTGAGCGTTATTTATCGCTTCTTACTGGCGAGCTACCTCGTTTGCGTGATGATAGCGATGGCTATGGGCCACGCGGGCGCGATTTTATCGTTCACGTTGACTTTCCCGCTGAAGTCACCCAGGCCTGGCAGACGCTGAAACACGACGCTGTGCTTATTGAAGCGATGGAAAGTCGTTCACTACGTTAAAAATTGCCCGTTTGTGAAATACCGTTGGCAAACGGGCATGATTCTTTACTTTTACTTCTGCCTTTTATTCCTTTCACACTTGTTTTTATGAAGCCCTTCACAGAATCGTTTTTCCACGATGCCGTCATCTACGATGATTGATGTTTACACAGGAACAGACTTTTTTGACCGGGACGAGTCGCGTTTGCTTACTGACGAGCTTTCCCTGCTAGCTGGAATGACCAATACAGGGCCATTATCCTGAATACACCTTCAGTTGTTGTGAATGCTATTGCTCAGCAGATCGGATGCACTCCGGTATCTCTTCCGCTTCAGGGACGGCAGGCTCCGCACCTTGTATCCTCCCGTTAAATCCGGGCGACAGAGCATATCAGTGGCTCCGTTGCTGTCAGTGAACAACCAGGAATTCATACATTTGAATATGGCAACTGCATCTTGTGCAGAAGATAGAGCGTTGATTTTATTTAAGAACTGAAGGGGGGAGTATGATGTGCCTGATTTAACCTTTCAGACAAAATGGATTTTTTATGGCAGCAGGCGAGAATACTGAGCCGGGTAATACCGGCTATCACCGGTATGAAACTACCGGGGAGAACACGCACTACACCGATGTTTTATGCAGTGGAAAAGTCATCCGGTGCCGGCGGGTGCCGGTCAGAGGGATCACGCTGACGGTGGGGGTGTTCTTTGATGGTACCGGGAATAACCGGGCAAACGCAGACGATCTGCGGCTGGCGTATGCCCACTGCGCCGGTTTGGTCGGTGAAGAACGAGCCAGGGCGTGCGCGAAGTATGAAGAACACGCCAGAGAGGGGGCAGGCAACGCCAGCTGGCAGGGCGGCATCACCAATATTTCCCGGCTCAATGACCTTTACAAATCTGATACTGCCCTTGGTGAAGATGAGATGGAGGCGCAGGTGAAAGCCTACGTCAGCGGCATCGGGACGGCAGATGGGAAAAGCGACTCGTTGCTGGGGATGGGGCTGGGCAGCAGCCTTATCCGGCGGTTTGAGGGAGTGGTGACCAAGACCGATGAAGCTCTTGAGAAAATTGCTTCCGCACTGAATATATTTATCAGTCGTAACCGCGATAAAGCGGCGATCGCGAAGGTGCAGTTTGATGTGTTCGGGTTCAGTCGCGGCGCGGCAGCGGCACGGCACTTTGCCAACCGGGTGATGAACCAGGATACGGCGATAGTGGCTGCAATAGAGAACGGGCTGGATATGTCCAGATACCATGGAAAACCTGCGGGAGAGGTGCGCTTTCTGGGGCTTTTTGACACAGTGGCAGCCATCGGGAGCCTGCTGAATTTCTACGATATTAACGGACGCAGTAATCCTGGTGTCAACCTTGAGCTGCGTCCTTCCGTGGCGCAGAAGGTGTTTCAGATAAGCGCAATGCACGAGTGCCGTTATAACTTCAGTCTGAACAGCATCGCGGGGATGTGGCCGGAGCTGGCACTGCCGGGGGCGCATTCGGACATTGGCGGGGGCTACAACGCGGGTGAGGATGAGATTTCCCTGCTGACGATGCCGGACTTTGATGTGATACCGGAGAGCGCGGACGAGACGCAGACTGCGGTGTACCGTCAGGCGGAGAAGATGCGTCAGGCGCTGTTTTCACTGCCGGCGCTGAAGTACCTGATGCCACACGGTAAGGTGGAGACAAAAATGATTTCGTGGCCGCTGGTTAACCTTGACAAGGCTCGGGCTTTTATTTTTGAGAAGAAAGCCGGCGCGGCGGTGTTTATGACACGCAGGGCGGTGCCGAACGACTGGGAAAAGGTGTGTATGCGGGTGATGCTCGATGCGGCACAGGACGCCGGGGTTATGTTTGGAGATATTGACCCGCAAAACCCTGACACAGCTCTTCCTGCTGAGCTGGTTCCCCTGTGTGACAAAGCAACAGCCCAGGGGCGTGCGATCCGGCGTGGCGCAGAGCCGGAGGGCTTCACGGCGGAGGAGATGCGAACCATCGGGCGTTATCTGCACTGTTCGGCGAACTGGAACATCGACTCGGACCTGAGTCTGTGGGTGAGTCCGTCCTCGGGAGAGGTTTTTCTGCGAAACCACTATGCGCCGACTGACGACCGCTCGTTCGTGTGGCCGATGGCTCCGGGCAAAGGGTGGGTGCGGACGGTGTGGAGGATGGATGACCAGCAGCAGTGGGAAGACCGGGAGCGGGCGAACGTGGACGTGCTGGACGGACTGTTCTGAGGAGGAAGGGATGAGACGATTACCGCTGATGGTGGCCGTGCTGGGGGGCATTCTGCTTTCAGGCTGCCATGACCGCCGGGCAGGCGTGAAGACGCTGCTGGGAGACGGCGTGGAGCAGTGGGGAAAGAAGCTGCCTTACGATAACTGGAATTTTAGTTTTATATACCCGAAAAATCTGCCTGCACGGGTGACGATGGTGTACCTGGAGGACGGGGATATTCGGGAAAGTATCTTCCGTCGGTTAGATCCTATAGACATCAGTGATCTGAGTGTCGGGCGCTGGCATGATTTGATAGGAGGGTATGGCGGGTATTTTAACCGGGGAAAAGCACTGCCGGTACGAATGACGGTGTGCTGGGACTCGGTTATCGACAAGAAAGCGTATGAAACGGAGATCTGGTTCAGCCGGGAGACGTGGCAGCAGATGGCTACGGCATATCCTGATCCGTATCATCCAGGTAAACCTTACTACCGGAAGCGAATGGCTGTTGGTCTGGCTCCAGGCGGTACTGTACGGGTCTGGCTTGAGGATAACGGGAACCCATCCGTACTCCAGCAACCAGCCAGACAGTTTACCCTGACGGGGGATGATATGCTGATATGCAAAAACGTTCCCAACCAGATTGATTTCAGTTACATCAAGGCTAACGGTTACGCCCCCTTTATCCGCGATTTTATCAAGGGAAAGCACTATCCATATGGCAACTGGTAGGGCATAATGATTAGAAAACTTAAAAGGATCTTCTTGAGATCCTTTTGAGCATTAATCTGATTGTTTTAACGGGTTAAACTTCAATACCGCGAACGCGCCAGAGAAATCAGTACGCTGATTGTCGAGTAAGGGGGCAAGAGCCAGCAATTGGCTGAAATCGAAGTGGGCGTGGCGTTATGAGGGAAAAATTATTCAAAGCGATCATATTATTCTGTTTAAACGTGCTCTTGGCGTGACCACCGGTATTCTGCCGTGGAACTTCCCGTTCTTCCTTATTGCCCACAAAATGTCGCCTGCTCTAGTGACCGGTAAACATGGCTTGCATGAGTACCTTCAAACCCAGGTAGTCTATTTACAGTCATAATGTGTAAAACAGGCGGAGGCATTTTTCTCCGCCTGTATCTGTCAGAGTTTGGCGAATTTTTCGAGAGTGCGAATAAGCTGGGTAACAAACCCATATTCGTTATCGTACCAGGCGACTGTTTTCACCAGTTGTAAATCGCCCACGGCGGTAATCTCCGTTTGCGTGGCATCAAACACCGAACCGAAATGGCTACCAATGATATCGGAAGAGACTATTTCTTCATCGGTATAACCAAATGACTCGTTATTGTTTGTCGCTTTTTTAAGCGCGTTGTTCACCTCTTCGGCAGTGACTTTTTTCCCGAGAATAGACACCAGTTCGGTGACCGAACCTGTTTTCACGGGTACACGCTGCGCATGGCCTTTCAGTTTGCCGCTCAGTTCCGGGATCACCAGGCCAATGGCTTTTGCCGCGCCAGTGGTGTGGGGAATGATATTTTCTGCCGCCGCACGTGAAGCGCGGAGATCTTTACCACGCGGACCATCCACCAGTGACTGGGTGCCGGTATAGGCATGAATAGTCGTCATCGTGCCGACTTCTATTCCGAAACTGTCGTGCAAGGCTTTGGCCATCGGCGCAAGACAGTTGGTGGTGCATGACGCCACGGAAACAATGGTGTCGTTGCCATCCAGAGTGTCGTCATTGACGTTATAAACGATAGTTTTCATCTCACCGGCAGGGGCGGAAATCAGTACCTTCCTGGCGCCAGCATCCAGATGCGCCTGTGATTTTTCTGCAGAGGTATAAAAGCCTGTACATTCGACAATGATTTCTGCACCTTTTGCTTTCCACGGAATATTTTTTGCCTCTTTTTCGGCGTAAACCGCAATGCTTTTCCCATCGACGATAAGTGAGTCTTCTGTGAAATCAACGCTCCAGGGGAACGGGCCGTAGTTTGAATCGTGTTTCAGCAGATAGGCGAGAATTTTCGGTGATGTGAGATCATTAATAGCGACAACATCTATGTTGCTTTTGACCTCAAGTAATCGACGCAACACCAGTCGACCGATACGACCAAAACCGTTAATGCCAACTTTACTCATGGTTTTCTCCTGTAAGGAACTCTTGGGTGAAAATTGATCCTTTCCAGGCTTAGACCAGGATGGCGGGATGAGCAATCTACATTCGTGCAGCGAAACGTAACGTACTGAAAAAGGGCGAACAATATTTAATGAAATTTTAAGAAAAGCTGGTTATGTTAACGGAAAATTGTTTTAAAGCAGGAAATGTTATGGAAAAGAAATATTCAAGGTTACAAATTGGCATTCACTGGCTGGTCTTTTTGCTGGTTATTGCAGCGTATTGCGCAATGGAGTTTCGTGGCTTTTTCCCGCGAGCCGATCGGCCGCTCATCAACATGATCCATGTTTCCTGCGGCATTTCGATTCTCGTACTAATGGTGCTTCGTCTTGTGCTAAGACTGAAATACCCAACCCCGCCAATTGTGCCTAAACCGAAACCGATGATGACGGGGCTTGCGCATCTTGGGCATCTGGTCATTTACCTGCTGTTTATCGCGTTGCCACTGATTGGTATCGTGATGATGTATAACCGTGGCAATCCCTGGTTTGCGTTCGGTGTAACGATGCCTTACACATCAGAGCCAAATTTCGATCTGGTGGATATTTTAAAGTCGTGGCATGAAACGCTGGCAAATTTGGGATATTTCGTTATCGGGCTACATGCTGCTGCTGCATTGGCACACCACTATTTCTGGAAGGACAACACGCTTCTGCGCATGATGCCGCGTAAGCGTTCCTGACGACAATAAAAGAAAGCGCCTGTACTAAACCAGACCCGTGGTACAGGCGAAGAATACGGGTCTACATCGGAAGCATCTATTATATTTATTTGTATGACAAATAAAACCATAATTAGCCTTTATGTGTTTATCTGGATTATATTTAACCAATTTATCTTTCAGTTAAGATTGAAATCCAATTTCCTCAATTTTTGATCTCTCTAAGTGAAATCAAATCCACCCAGCGTATAACTTTTATACCGAACATAAAATTTGGTAAACAATGGAGGTTATATGAAAAAAATTGCACTTATCTTGTTAGTGGGAATGCTTGTTTCTTTTTATGCCGATGCCGGGCGCAAGCCGTGTTCTGGTTCGAAAGGTGGGATATCCCACTGTACTGCTGGTGGCAAATTTGTTTGTAACGATGGATCTATCAGCGCATCGAAAAAGACATGTACTAACTGAAAGGAAAAAAGGGGTGCCATGAGAAAATGAACCTGCCAGCCAGATGCGCGGGGAAAACTCCCCGCGCTGGCCCTTACCTGGACTTACAGGCCATGAGAGCCGCCACCTCCTTATTACCGTCCCGGAACCGCAGTTCGTAGAGCGTTTGTCGGGTCAGAAGTGTGAATGCCAGTATTGTGAAACAAATAATGAGCAGACACACCACCAGAGGGTTGCGCTTCATAGCCTTTTATCCTTGCCGGATAGCAGGTAAGAGACTAACATCTGAATTGCGAGTTTCATTCGTTGGCCTCGGTTGATAGAAATATCGGTCGGGGCCTTCGTCTTTCTGATTCCCGGTTAGCCTGAAAACAGAAAGTCTCAGGCACCCGCGATCATCCTATGTGGTTTCCCTTAGCAGAGAAATAATCACTTTACGGAATTGTGTGACGATTTCCGGCAAATTTTAATCAGATAACATAAACGACAGGATTAAATGCGAGCCAGGTTCCGATTGCAGTATGAAAAGGGGTGCCATGAGAAAATGAACCTGCCGCCAGATGCGCGGGGAAAACTCCCCGCGCTGGCCCTTACCTGGACTTACAGGCCATGAGAGCCGCCACCTCCTTATTACCGTCCGGGAACCGCAATTCGTAGAGCGTTTGTCGGGTCAGAAGTGTGAATGCCAGTATTGTGAAACAAATAATGAGCAGACACACCACCAGAGGGTTGCGCTTCATAGCCTTTCTCCTTGCCGGATGGCGGGTAAGAGGCTAACATCTGAATTGTTGGGTTCATTCGTCGGCCTCGGTTGATAGAAATATCGGTCGGGGCCTTCGTCTTTCTGATTCCCGGTTAGCCTGAAAACAGAAAGTCTCAGGCACCCGCGATCATCCTATGCAGTTTCTCTTAGCAGGGAAATAATCACCTTACGGAATTGCGTAACGCTTTCCAGAATTTCACGCAATATACCTCACAAAGCATTCTTATTCGCCAGCCTATTGATTGCGGCGCCCGATGATCTCTTAACGCATAACATGTTGTAAAAATGTGAAGTGAAAACGTTTTTGGTCGTAAGTAATTACCACCGATTGCCGATGATTCTCTCTCGGGAGTAAATCTGGAAGAGAGACAACGACCATGCATACAACACCCTCACACCGCTTAGGTTTTTTATATCACATCAGGCTGGTTCCGCTATTTGCCTGTATTCTGGGCGGCATATTACTTCTTTTTGCCCTGAGTTCAGCTCTGGCTGGGTATTTTCTCTGGCAGGCTGACCGCGATCAGCGTGATGCCACTGCGGAGATCCAGACTCGCACCGGTCTGGCAAATAGCTCTGATTATCTGCGTTCAGCCCGGATCAATATGATTCAGGCCGGGGCGGCGAGCCGTATCGCAGAAATGGAAGAGATGAAGCGAAATATCGCACAAGCGGAATTGCAGATTAAACAATCGCAGCAAGGTTATCGTACTTACCAGAATCGCCAGGTGAAAACGGCTGCAGATGAAGCTCTGAACGCTGAATTAAATCAACGTTTTCAGGCTTATATAACTGGCCTCCAGCCTATGCTGAAATATGCCAAAAATGGCATGTTTGAAGCGATTATTAATCATGAAAGTGAGCATATCCGAACGCTGGATAATACTTATACCCATATATTAAACAAAGCCGTTGAAATACGTAGCGCCAGAGCGAACCACCTGGCGGAGCAGGCGCATCAGCGCACTCGACTGGGTGTGATGTTTATGATAGGTGCGTTTATGCTTGCCCTGGTCATGACGCTGATGACCTTCATTGTTTTGCGTCGGATTGTGATTCGACCTCTGCAACATGCCGCGCACCGTATTGAACAAATCGCCAGTGGCGATCTGACAATGAACGACGAACCGACGGGGCGCAGTGAAATTGGACGTTTGAGCCGCCATCTACAGAAAATGCAGCATTCGCTGGTGATGACCGTCGGGACGGTACGCCAGGGGGCGGAGGAGATTTATCGCGGCACCAGCGAAATTTCCGCTGGCAATGCTGACCTTTCTTCACGCACTGAAGAACAGGCGGCGGCGATTGAACAAACCGCTGCCAGCATGGAGCAACTCACCGCGACGGTGAAACAGAATGCGGATAATGCACACCACGCGAGCCGTCTGGCACAAGAGGCTTCCGTTAAAGCCAGCGATGGCGGGAAGACAGTTTCCGGCGTGGTGAAAACGATGGGCGATATCTCCAGTAGCTCGAAAAAAATTTCCGAAATCACCGCCGTGATCAACAGTATTGCTTTCCAGACAAATATTCTGGCGCTCAATGCCGCCGTTGAAGCCGCGCGAGCTGGTGAGCAAGGTCGCGGATTTGCGGTTGTTGCCAGCGAAGTGCGTACACTTGCCAGTCGCAGCGCCCAGGCAGCGAAAGAAATTGAAGGCTTAATCAGCGAATCAGTTGAGTTGATTGGACAAGGGGCTGATGAAGTGGCAACAGCAGGTAAAACGATGAGTGCCATTGTGGATGCAGTGGCGAGCGTCACACATATCATGCAGGAAATTGCCGCTGCTTCGGATGAGCAAAGCAGGGGAATAACGCAGGTTAGCCAGGCGATTTCTGAAATGGATAAAGTAACACAACAGAATGCCTCTCTGGTGGAGGAGGCGTCTGCAGCGGCGGTGTCGCTTGAAGAGCAGGCGACACGATTAACTGAGGCTGTGGATGTATTCCGCCTGAAGAAACAATCGTTACCTGTGGATCAACGAGGGGCAGGCAACTCGGTTAGTTTGGCAACGGCGTGATAATGTCAAAGAAGGGATCGCAAGATCCCTTCACCTTTCAGAATGGCATTGATTTCCGAATTGCGTTAATCATTAGCTGACAGCCGGAAGAGAGCGTTGCATCTACGCGGGTCAGTATTCCAATCGGTTCGCCTGCGCCATGTCCCGGAACAGGCAGCGCCACCAGCGAGGCATGACGCAGGTCGTCTTTTACTGCGCCAGAAGGGACAAACCACACATAGTCATATTCAACCGTAAGCTGACGCGAAAGCGATGCTGAAAGCGTTTCAATACAACCCGAAGGAATTTTGCAGCCCTGGCTTTGTACTAACGCATCTGAATGTTGGCGGGGCGCAGTGCCTTCCGGCGATACGACAACCGGCCATTCCAGTACCCGGCTTAGCGTCACGTTTTCCTGAAGAAGCGGGTGGTTAGGCCGGACAACCAGTTTCAGCGATTCGAGAAACAGCAATTCGTAATTAAGCCCGGTCATCAGTTCAGGATCTGACATCCGGCCAACACCGATATCAATTTCTCCCGTTTTTAAGCCTGCCAGAATCATGGTGTTACTCATGGTAGCAACTTGCAGAGTGGTCTCTTTTTGTTGCTGATGAAACTGACCAATAACGGAAGGCAAGATCCCCAGTGCAGCTGTGGGTAATGCACCAACCCTTACAACATCATTGTTAAGCCCTTCTTTACGATTAAGCGCCTGACCTGCGGTGTTGATGGCGTCAAGCACTCTGACTGCATGGGTTAAAAATTGCTCACCAGGTAAGGTGAGCTGCGCGCCTTGACGTCCACGGTCAAATAAGCGGGTGCCTGTCAATTGTTCAAGTTCATTCAATGTCTTAGAGAGCGCAGGTTGACTCAAATTAAGGGTTTCAGCCGCGCGCCCCAAAGTTCCTTGTTGTGCGACAGCTACGAAAGTATGAAGGTGGCGCAAACGGATGCGCTGACTAAACAGACTATTTTTTTCCATAAGCGATGTTAAAAACGAAGCGGTGCCGCTGACAAGTGAAGTTGTTTGATTATGATAACTTGATTGCAAAATATTATTAACATATAAAGCAATTTTGTTACGTTTTCAGGCGTGGTTTTACTGATTTCGTGGGGAGATCACAGTTTGTAAATTCTTCCCACCAGAGTAAATGTGGTTACCTACACTCCAGATTACTGACCACTGGAGGCAGAGATTATGGCGAACAGCATCACGGCGGATGAGATTCGGGAACAGTTTTCGCAGGCTATGTCAGCCATGTATCAGCAAGAAGTTCCACAGTACGGTACGCTGCTGGAACTGGTGGCTGACGTCAATCTGTCTGTGCTGGAAAACAATCCCCAATTGCATGAAAAAATGGTAAATGCGGACGAACTGGCGCGACTTAACGTTGAACGTCATGGGGCGATTCGCGTCGGCACAGCACAAGAGCTTGCCACTCTACGGCGGATATTTGCCATTATGGGGATGTATCCGGTCAGTTATTACGATCTCTCGCAGGCGGCGGTGCCGGTACATTCCACAGCATTTCGTCCTATCGATGATGCCTCGCTGGCGCGTAATCCTTTCCGGGTTTTTACCTCATTACTTCGCCTTGAACTCATCGAAAACGAAACCTTGCGCCAGAAGGCGGCGGAGATTTTACATCAGCGCGATATCTTTACCCCGCGTTGTCGGCAACTGTTAGATGTATATGATCAGGAGGGCGGCTTTAGCAAAGCTCAGGCGCGGGAGTTTGTGCAGGAAGTCCTGGAGACGTTTCGCTGGCATCAGTCAGCAACAGTAGATGAAGAAACCTATCGCGCGTTGCACAACGAACATCGACTGATTGCTGATGTGGTCTGTTTTCCTGGCTGCCATATTAACCACCTGACGCCACGCACGCTCGACATTGACCGGGTGCAGTCGATGATGCCCGAATGCGGTATTGAACCCAAAATTCTGATCGAAGGGCCGCCGCGCCGCGAGGTGCCGATTTTACTGCGCCAGACCAGTTTTAAGGCGCTGGAAGAGACCGTGTTGTTTGCAGGGCAAAAGCAGGGAACGCATACCGCACGCTTTGGTGAGATAGAGCAACGTGGTGTGGCATTAACGCCGAAAGGACGGCAACTGTATGATGAGCTTCTGCGTAACGCCGGAATCGGACAGGATAATCTCACTCACCAACTGCATTTGCAGGAAACCTTCAGCGTCTTTCCGGACAGTGAATTTCTGATGCGCCAGCAGGGATTGGCATGGTTTCGCTATCGCCTGACGCCATCGGGTGAGGCGCATCGTCAGGCGATCCATCCCGGAGACGATCCACAACCTTTGATCGAACGTGGTTGGGTAGTGGCGCAACCTATTACATATGAGGATTTCCTGCCGGTTAGTGCTGCGGGGATCTTCCAGTCGAATCTGGGTAATGAAACGCAAATGCGCAGTCACGGTAATGCCAGCCGGGAGGCTTTTGAACTGGCGCTGGGGTGTCCGGTATTTGATGAGTTTCAGTTGTACCAGGAAGCGGAAGAACGCAGTAAACGCCGCTGTGGTTTGCTTTAAATTCTGTCCATCCGACTTTGCAAAAATTTGCCTGATTTTACAAACGAATCAGGCTCATCCCATCGACAGAAAAAAATTGCCGATTTATGCATATTCTCTGAGTTCAACAATTGGATTATTAATAAATATTGTCTAGAGTGAGCGGTCATTAATAAGCATTTTCTTGCCGCTGAATACGACCAGCGCGGGACCATTCACTACACCAGAAGGACTCACTTTCAGGTATGGATCGTAGACGATTTATTAAAGGTTCAATGGCTATGGCCGCCGTGTGCGGGACTAGCGGCATTGCTTCTCTTTTTTCTCAGGCTGCGTTCGCAGCAGAATCTGATATTGCCGACGGGCAAACCCAGCGTTTTGACTTCTCTATTTTACAGTCAATGGCGCACGACTTAGCGCAAACAGCGTGGCGTGGTGCACCGCGTCCGTTACCCGATACGCTGGCGACGATGACGCCGCAGGCTTATAACAGCATTCAGTATGACGCCGAAAAATCACTCTGGCATAACGTTGAGAATCGCCAGCTGGACGCTCAGTTCTTCCATATGGGAATGGGGTTTCGCCGCCGCGTTCGCATGTTCTCTGTTGATCCAGCAACACATCTGGCGCGCGAAATACACTTCCGTCCGGAATTGTTTAAATACAACGATGCGGGTGTTGATACCAAACAATTAGAAGGGCAAAGCGATCTCGGTTTTGCGGGATTCCGTGTATTTAAAGCACCGGAGCTGGCGCGCCGCGACGTGGTTTCTTTCCTCGGTGCCAGTTATTTCCGTGCCGTTGATGACACTTATCAATACGGTTTGTCGGCGCGTGGTCTGGCGATCGACACTTACACCGACAGCAAAGAAGAGTTCCCCGACTTTACCGCCTTCTGGTTCGATACGGTAAAACCTGGCGCGACCACTTTTACCGTTTATGCGTTGCTCGATAGCGCCAGCATTACTGGTGCTTACAAGTTCACCATCCACTGTGAGAAGAACCAGGTGATTATGGATGTCGAAAATCACCTGTATGCGCGTAAAGACATTAAACAACTGGGCATCGCGCCGATGACCAGTATGTTCAGTTGCGGGACTAACGAACGTCGTATGTGCGACACCATTCATCCGCAAATCCATGATTCCGACCGTCTTTCCATGTGGCGGGGCAATGGCGAGTGGATCTGCCGTCCGCTGAATAATCCGCAGAAATTGCAGTTCAATGCCTATACCGATAACAATCCAAAAGGGTTTGGCTTGTTGCAGCTGGATCGTGATTTCTCCCATTATCAGGACATTATGGGCTGGTATAACAAACGCCCAAGTCTGTGGGTGGAACCGCGTAACAAGTGGGGTAAGGGCACTATCGGTTTGATGGAGATCCCGACGACGGGAGAAACGCTGGATAATATTGTCTGTTTCTGGCAACCAGAGAAAGCAATCAAAGCGGGCGACGAACTGGCGTTTCAGTATCGTCTTTACTGGAGTGCACAGCCTCCCGTTCATTGTCCATTAGCACGAGTTATGGCGACGCGTACCGGCATGGGAGGCTTCCCGGAAGGCTGGGCGCCAGGTGAACATTATCCGGAAAAATGGGCTCGTCGTTTTGCCGTCGATTTTGTCGGTGGTGATCTGAAAGCGGCTGCGCCGAAAGGGATTGAGCCTGTTATCACACTTTCCAGTGGTGAAGCGAAACAAATAGAAATTCTCTACATTGAGCCGATTGATGGTTACCGTATTCAGTTTGACTGGTATCCGACTTCGGACTCAACTGATCCGGTCGATATGCGTATGTATTTGCGCTGCCAGGGCGATGCCATCAGTGAAACATGGCTGTATCAGTATTTCCCTCCAGCACCGGATAAGCGCCAGTATGTTGACGATCGCGTGATGAACTAATCTTCATTTTTTAGGCACCTTCTTCCGGGAGGGTGCCGTCTGGTTAAACACGATCCCGCTCGCATTTTTCCTCAAGTTAAATGGGTAATCTGATGTTGTATATTCCATATACACGTTGTCAGCCACTAACAGGGAGTGCGTATGTTTCCAGAATATCGAGATTTAATATCCCGTCTGAAAAACGAAAATCCTCGCTTTATGTCCTTGTTTGATAAACATAATAAACTTGATCATGAAATTGCCAGAAAGGAAGGCTCTGACGGTCGAGGATACAATGCGGAAGTCGCTCGCATGAAAAAACAGAAATTACAAATGAAGGATGAGATGCTTAAAATCCTGCAACAGGAGAGCGTCAAAGAGGTGTAAACTTTCCTAAGCCGCCTGCCAGGCGGCTTTTTAACGACTGCAAAGAGTAACAGGAGATAAGATGACTGAAACGATAAAAGTAAGCGACTCACTTGAATTACATGCCGTTGCAGAAAGTCACGTCACACCTCTTTATCAGTTAACCTGCAAAAATAAAAACTGGTTACAGCAGTCGCTAAACTGGCCGCAGTTTGTTCACAGCGAAGAGGACACGCGAAAAACGGTGCAGGGTAATATGATGTTGCATCAACGCGGTTACGCCAAAATGTTCATGATCTTCAAAGAAAATGAACTCGTCGGCGTTATCTCTTTTAATCGAATTGAACCGCTAAATAAAACCGCCGAAATCGGCTACTGGCTGGACGAATCCCATCAGGGACAGGGGATCATTTCTCAGGCGCTACAGGCATTGATTCATCATTACGCCCAGTCTGGTGAACTTAGACGCTTTGTGATCAAATGTCGGGTGGACAACCCGCAAAGCAACCAGGTTGCCTTGCGCAATGGTTTTAGCCTGGAAGGTTGCCTGAAACAGGCTGAGTTCCTGAATGATGTCTATGATGATGTGAATTTATACGCGCGCATTATCGATTCACAATAACCCAGCCAGCGGCGTTCGCGTAATACGTTCCTCACTGTTAATGACTTTTGGACCACGGACATGAATGGTGTCGCCACCAAAGGCTTCAACGACGGCGTGGTCGGTTATCTCCACATGGTTTTCAATCATTACCGCACCTGTAATACGGCTCTTTCCTTGTATTATAACGTGATCGTCAAGCAGAACCGGACCGCCACGCACAACGGCATTTCCGCCAATCAGGACATGATGTTTTAACACGCAATTGCCTTCTACAATGGCATATTCCGCCACCTGAGAGCTGTAATGAATTGTTGGAATCGCATCTTCTTCAGTTCCGGCAATCACACGTGCGTGACCGTAGACTTTCGCACAGTCGCACAGCCAGACATTGTTTTCTTCATTACCTTCAATACGCGCAAAATCAAAAACTTCGGCACGATGCTCAATAAAAGCATGGCGGACGACGGCATCGCCATAAATTTGCGCCTGATGGACAACGCGTGAGGCGCTGACGCTGGCGCGGTCATAAATTTGTAGCAGAAGATGGTGGTCGGGCGTTAAGCCTTGTGTGGCGACGATCATTGAATGTTGATCGATACAGACCTGACCAAAAATTCTGCACTGACCGCAAACTATTGAATCACGAATGGTGACGCTGTCACTTACATGGACGCCCTGGCTGATTTCACTGTTATCGATCCAGGTGTTATCCGTCGTGCAAACCTCTCCCCATAGCATGCTGGTGCCGGTAATACGCGTATTACCGGAAATCACCGTTCCGCCGAACGCAAGAGCATTCTGGTCGTAAATCCAGCAATTTCCTTCCTGCGCCAGCACAGTTTCGCTATCGATCCAACCACCAGCCGTCCCTGCTATCACATCATTAAAATCGGCTATGGCAATAATCTGCCGTAATAGCACACTTTTTTTGAAGCCATCTTCCTGATAACTAAAGGCTCGTTGCTCTTCACTTAGACGATATTTGCGCATAGCGTTTTCCCGCAGGTGACTTACTATAACCGTAGCAAATTCTGCGACTCTGGCTATGTTTGAGAAATTTCCATAAAATGCATTTCAAATATACTTTATAAATTAAACAAAATGAGTAACAAGATGCAGAGCGATAAAGTGCTCAATTTACCGGCAGGTTATTTTGGCATTGTGTTGGGGACGATAGGGATGGGATTTGCCTGGCGCTATGCCAGCCAGGTTTGGCAGGTTAGTCACTGGTTGGGGGATGGGCTGGTGATTCTGGCGATGATCATCTGGGGATTATTGACCACCGCATTCATTACCCGACTGATGCGCTTTCCGCAAAGCGTGCTGGCGGAAGTTCGCCATCCGGTGATGAGCAGTTTTGTGAGTTTGTTTCCGGCAACGACGATGCTGGTGGCGATTGGTTTTGTCCCGTGGTTTCGCCCGCTGGCAGTATGTCTGTTCAGCGTTGGGGTAGTGATTCAACTGGTTTACGCTGCCTGGCAAACTGCCGGATTATGGCGCGGTTCTCACCCAGAAGAAGCGACGACACCAGGGCTTTATTTGCCTACTGTTGCCAATAACTTTATCAGCGCGATGGCCTGCGGTGCGCTGGGTTATACCGATGCCGGACTGGTATTTTTAGGCGCTGGCGTCTTCTCCTGGTTAAGCCTTGAACCGGTGATCCTTCAACGACTGCGCAGCTCGGGAGAATTACCCACGGCGCTGCGGACATCGCTTGGCATTCAACTCGCTCCGGCTCTGGTGGCCTGTAGTGCCTGGTTAAGCGTCAACGGCGGCGAGGGGGACACGCTGGCGAAAATGCTCTTTGGCTATGGGCTGCTGCAATTACTGTTTATGCTGCGCCTGATGCCGTGGTATCTCTCACAGCCGTTTAATGCCTCATTCTGGAGTTTTTCGTTCGGTGTTTCCGCGCTGGCTACCACCGGTTTGCATCTGGGAAGCGGTAGCGATAATGGTTTTTTCCATACGCTGGCGGTGCCGTTGTTTATCTTTACCAATTTTATTATTGCATTACTGCTCATCCGTACTTTCGCGCTTCTGATGCAGGGAAAATTGTTAATCAGAACTGAGCGCGCCGTTTTAATGAAATCCGAGGACAAAGAATGATCATTCGTGACGAAAACTACTTTACTAACAAATACGAATTAACCCGTACACACTCCGAAGTTCTGGAAGCGGTGAAAATCGTTAAACCGGGGAAAACGCTGGACTTGGGCTGTGGCAATGGTCGTAACAGTCTTTACCTTGCAGCCAATGGTTATGATGTTGACGCATGGGATAAAAATGCCATGAGTATTGCCAACGTTGAGCGCATTAAAGCCATTGAAAATCTGGAAAATTTACGTACTCAGGTTGTCGATCTGAATAGCCTCACGTTTGATGGACAGTACGATTTTATTCTTTCTACTGTGGTGCTGATGTTCCTGGAGGCGAAAACCATCCCAGGGCTGATTGGCAATATGCAACGTTGCACTAAACCTGGCGGTTATAACCTGATTGTGGCTGCGATGGATACTACTGATTTTCCATGTACCGTCGGCTTTCCGTTTGCCTTCAAAGAGGGAGAGCTACGTCGTTATTATGAAGGCTGGGATTTATTGAAATACAATGAAGATGTCGGTGAATTACACCGCACCGATGCCAACGGTAATCGTATTAAACTGCGTTTCGCTACTATGCTGGCACGTAAAAAATGACCTGAAAAGGATCAACGTAAGAAGTTTGCCTGTTGATCTATTCGGTAAGCATATTTTTTAGCAGGATGATGTGAAATAAGTCACAGCGGATGTGCTTTTTTATCGCCTCAAGTCTCTGAAAATAAATCAATGATGATTGACTCAGCTCCTTTTTCAGCATTGACTATATTGTCGAAAAAGGGGCCGATAAATTTATTTCTGCCAACACTTTTTTTGCCACAACACGAAGCGGTGCTTTTTGCTATAACTTAAAAAGTAATATAATCATCTCAGGAAACTATTCATGCGTACCACATCAATTGCGAAAGTTGCAGCTTTATGCGGCTTGTTGGCTCTGTCCGGCTGTGCCTCTAAAATCACCCAGCCGGATAAATACTCTGGCTTTTTAAAGAATTACTCTGATCTTCAAGAAACAACATCGGCAACAGGTAAACCCGTTTTACGCTGGGTTTCCCCTGATTTCGACCAAAGTAAATATGACAGTATTGTCTGGAATCCAATCACTTATTATCCGGTGCCGAAACCTTCTACTCAGGTAGGGCAGAAAGTATTGGATAGAATTTTGAGTTATACCAATACCGAAATGAAAGAAGCGATTGCGCAGCGCAAACCACTGGTTACCACTGCTGGCCCGCGTAGTCTGATTTTCCGTGGTGCTATTACTGGTGTTGATACTAGCAAAGAAGGACTGCAATTCTATGAAGTGGTTCCTGTTGCATTAGTGGTAGCGGGAACACAAATGGCAACCGGTCACCGTACCATGGATACCCGCCTGTACTTTGAAGGTGAACTGATTGATGCGGCTACCAATAAACCTGTTATCAAAGTCGTTCGTCAGGGCGAAGGTAAAGACCTGAATAACGAAAGTACGCCAATGGCTTTCGAAAATATTAAGCAAGTTATTGATGACATGGCGACCGATGCCACCATGTTTGACGTTAACAAAAAGTAATGCCAGTTGCGCCATCGTAAGATGGCGCTTCTTATTATCGGTTTCTGTCAGCAATTAAATTCAACACCACGTAACAGACGCCGCCGGCAATTAATCCCCAAAACGCCGAACCAATCCCAACCAATGTCAGCCCGCTCGCTGTTACCAGAAATGCCACCACAGCAGCGTCGCGCTCACGCTCATTATGTAGCGCCTGATACAAACTACCGCCAATGGTGCTTAACAGCGCCAGACCAGCCAGCATCTGGATCCAGCTAACCGGTAGGGCTGCCATCATTCCGGTAATGGCGCTACCAAACAGACCCGCAAGCAAATAAAAGACGCCCGCAACGGCGGCAGCCAACCAACGCCTATCTTTGTCCGGATGCGCTTCCGGGCTTTGGCAAATAGCGGCAGTAATTGCCGCAATACCGACGGAATAAACCCCGAAAGGGGAAAAAATCAGCGCCAGCAAGCCAGTGAATACAATCAGTGGCGAAACCGGAGCCGAATACCCGGCCGCTTTCATTGCCGCAATACCCGGTGCGTTTTGCGATGCCATCGTCACCAGAAAAAGGGGGAGTGCAACGCTCAAACTGTGAGCAAACGAAAATTCAGGGGTAATATAAATGGGGAGAACGGGTTTAAAGACAACATCCGTTGTGACAACGTCACCTTGCGCGATAACGATCACGATCCCAATAATCATCGCGGCAATTACCGCATAGCGCGGTGCAACGGCCTTGGTTGCCAGCCATACCAGCAACATACTGCCACACAACGTAAACTGACCATCCAGACTGGCAAACGCCTGTAAACCAAAGCGTAATAAAATCCCGGCAAGCATTGCCGCCGCAAGCGAGTGCGGAATAATGCGCATCAGACGAGCAAAGAGTCCCGTTATGCCGCAGAGGACAATTAATGCGTTGGTGACTATAAAAACGCCGATGGCTTCGTTAAGTGTTAGCCCCTGTAAACCAGTGACCAACAGCGCCGCGCCAGGCGTTGACCATGCGGTGAGAACAGGCACGCGATACCATAATGTCAGCGCCAGCGTACTGACTCCCATTGCCAGTCCCAGCGCCGTCATCCAGCCGGAGTTTTGTGCAGTGGTTGCCCCGGCGACAACCGCCGCTTGCCAGATTATTGCTGCTGACCTGGCGTAGCCAATAAATCCCGCCAAAACCCCCGCCAGTAGCGTGGGGGGAGGAATAGAAAACAGACGCATAGTCACCTCGTGCGTTATAGCGTACAGGCACCGTAGCATTTGTCCGTTATAACGCACAAGTGATAAACTCCTGTTTTGCCGGAGGAGTCGCATGGAAAATCTCGCTCGCTTTTTATCCACTACGCTTAAACATCTTCGTCAGCAGCGAGGCTGGAGTCTTTCGCGACTGGCAGACGCCACGGGCGTTTCTAAAGCCATGTTAGGGCAGATTGAGCGCAATGAGTCCAGCCCGACGGTCGCGACACTCTGGAAAATTGCCACCGGGATGAACGTGCCATTTTCGACATTTATTTCGCCGCCGCAGACCATTACGCCATCAATTTATGATCCACAACAGCAGGCAATGGTGATCACTTCGCTGTTTCCTTATGATCCGCAACTCTGCTTTGAACACTTCTCGATTCAGATGGCACCCGGTGCAATAAGCGAATCGACGCCGCACGAAAAAGGGGTAATTGAGCATGTTGTCGTCATTGATGGACAGCTTGATCTGTGCGTTGATGGTGAATGGCGTAGTCTTAATTGTGGAGAAGGTGTTCGTTTTGCTGCCGACGTCAGGCATGTCTATCGTAATTGTGGGGAGAAAACCGTACATTTTCATTCCCTCATCCATTACCCGCGTAGTTAAGCGGGAAAACTATTTCGCAACATCGCGCTTGTGGCTAAAATAGCCGCCATTTTTCAGCTACTGGATAAGAAAGTGACCGTATCTTCTCATCGTCTTGAACTGTTAAGCCCGGCACGCGATGCCGCCATTGCCCGCGAAGCTATTTTGCACGGTGCCGATGCTGTTTATATCGGCGGACCTGGTTTTGGTGCCCGTCATAATGCCAGTAATAGCCTGAAAGATATTGCCGAGCTGGTGCCATTTGCCCATCGTTATGGTGCAAAAATTTTCGTCACGCTTAACACCATTTTGCATGACGATGAACTGGAACCGGCGCAGCGACTGATTACCGACCTCTACCAGACCGGCGTCGATGCGCTGATCGTTCAGGATATGGGGATTCTGGAACTTGATATTCCGCCGATTGAACTGCACGCCAGTACGCAGTGTGATATTCGCACTGTAGAGAAAGCGAAGTTTCTTTCGGACGTCGGTTTTACGCAGATTGTGCTGGCGCGAGAGCTGAATCTTGAGCAGATCCGTGCGATTCATCAGGCCACGGACGCGACCATTGAGTTCTTTATTCATGGTGCACTGTGCGTGGCATATTCCGGTCAGTGCTACATTTCCCATGCGCAAACAGGGCGTAGCGCCAACCGTGGCGATTGCTCGCAGGCGTGCCGTTTGCCATACACATTGAAAGACGATCAGGGGCGGGTGGTTTCCTATGAAAAACATCTGCTGTCGATGAAAGATAACGATCAGACTGCCAACCTCGGCGCGCTGATTGATGCTGGCGTACGCTCCTTCAAGATTGAAGGGCGTTACAAAGATATGAGCTACGTGAAGAATATCACCGCCCATTATCGCCAGATGCTGGATGCCATTATTGAAGAACGTAGCGATTTGGCGCGAGCTTCATCCGGTCGTACTGAGCACTTCTTCGTACCGTCGACGGAAAAAACCTTCCATCGTGGCAGCACCGACTACTTTGTTAACGCGCGTAAAGGCGATATTGGCGCATTCGATTCACCGAAATTTATCGGCCTGCCGGTGGGTGAAGTATTGAAAGTGGCGAAAGATCATCTTGATGTTGAGGTTACCGAACCGCTGGCTAACGGCGATGGACTGAACGTAATGATTAAGCGTGAAGTCGTCGGCTTTCGTGCCAACACGGTAGAGAAAACTGGGGAAAATCAGTACCGCGTCTGGCCAAATGAGATGCCAGTGGAGCTGCACAAAATTCGCCCGCACCATCCGCTTAATCGCAACCTCGACCATAACTGGCAGCAGGCGTTGACCAAAACCTCCAGCGAACGTCGGGTGGCGGTAGACATTGAACTGGGCGGCTGGCAGGAACAACTGATTCTGACTCTGACCAGCGAAGAGGGCGTCAGTATCACTCATACGCTGGACGGGCAGTTCGACGAAGCGAATAACGCCGAAAAAGCACTCCTCAATCTGAAAGAGGGATTGTCGAAGCTTGGGCAAACCATCTATTACGCCCGCGATGTGCAAATTAATTTGCCGGGGGCGCTGTTTGTGCCAAACAGTCTGTTAAATCAGTTCCGCCGTGAGGCTGCTGAAATGCTGGATGCTGCGCGTCTTGCCAGTTATCAGCGCGGTAGTCGTAAACCGGTTGCTGACCCTGCGCCAGTTTATCCGCAAACGCATTTGAGTTTCCTCGCGAACGTATACAACCAGAAAGCTCGTGAATTTTATCATCGCTATGGTGTGCAACTGATTGATGCTGCCTATGAAGCGCATGAAGAGAAGGGCGAAGTGCCGGTAATGATCACCAAGCATTGTCTGCGCTTTGCCTTCAATCTGTGCCCGAAACAGGCGAAAGGCAATATCAAAAGCTGGAAAGCAACGCCAATGCAACTGGTTAACGGCGATGAAGTGTTAACGCTAAAGTTTGATTGCCGGCCGTGTGAGATGCACGTCATTGGCAAAATCAAAAATCACATTCTGAAAATGCCGTTACCGGGGAGTGTTGTCGCCTCCGTAAGCCCGGATGAACTGATGAAAACATTGCCGAAGCGAAAAGGGTAAAACGCAAATTTTCAGACCTGTTCACAACTTATTGAATTTGCAGATATTACAGGCCGGGTAAGGCGTTCATACCGTATCCGGCAACAAACGACTCAACGCTGTCCCGCTTCTGGTTTGCGTGACTTTTGCCAGTAAAAATGCTCGCGCAAACCTTCTGCCGATTCTTCCGCAACGGCGCGCAATTCATCACTGTCCGCTTCATGACGCAGTTGATGATCCACATTTTTTACCCACAAAAATTCATGTCCTTTGTGTCCTGCCATCAACTGTCCAGAGAACAGCGCACACGTTAATAAGACAACCGCTAACGCCTTCGTAAACATCCCGACACCTTTTTCTTACCTTTTGCCGCTATGATGCCGATAGTTTCTTGAGGTTATTATTCAGTTTTGCAAATTAGCGCAAAGAAATTCTGGAATCAGCCTTCCTTATTTGGCATCGCATTCTGCCGTTGCGGCGATTAAGTGCTATTTTCGAGCAAATTACACACGGAGGTAAACATTAATGTTTACTTTGTTGATATACTCAGCGGCAGGGAGGCGATGTGAAACAAAACGAGTTCAGACGTTGGTTCGAATCTCAGGGCGTCGATGTGACGAATGGCAGCAACCATCTGAAACTCCGGTTTCACGGGAGGCGCAGTGTCATGCCGCGTCACCCCAGCGAAGAGATTAAAGAACCATTGCGTAAAGCAATTCTGAAACAACTCGGTTTGAATTAATCGCCAATTAAAAAGGTTAATGACATGCGAGAGACAGTCGAAATTATGCGTTATCCCGTCACTCTTACACCCGTGCCGGAAGGCGGTTATATGGTTTCTTTTGTGGATATCCCTGAAGCGTTGACCCAGGGCGAAACTGTCGCTGAAGCGATGGAAGCGGCAAAAGATGCTTTACTGACCGCATTTGATTTTTATTTTGAAGACAACGAGCTTATCCCGTTACCTTCGCCATTAAATAGTCACGATCACTTTATTGAAGTACCTTTAAGCGTCGCCTCTAAGATATTGCTGCTAAATGCTTTTTTGCAGTCAGACATTACTCAGCAAGAGTTAGCCAGACGAATTGGCAAACCTAAACAGGAGATTACCCGCTTATTTGACTTGCACCATGCGACAAAAATCGACGCTGTCCAGCTTGCGGCTAAGGCGCTTGGCAAAGAGTTATCGCTGGTGATGGTTTAATTACAGTTAACGAAAAGTTGTCATTTTTAACAACTGATATAGACTGCCGGATCATCTGCACATAAAAACGATCCGATAATGAAAAAATACCAGCAACTGGCAGAACAATTACGCGAGCAGATTGCGTCGGGCATCTGGCAACCCGGCGATCGTTTGCCTTCGTTGCGTGAACAGGTGGCGCTTTCTGGTATGAGCTTTATGACCGTCAGCCATGCCTACCAGTTACTCGAAAGTCAGGGGCATATTATCGCGCGACCGCAGTCGGGTTATTACGTTGCACCACAGGCATTAAAAATGCCGAAAGCCCCAGTCGTTCCAGTCACACGTGATGAAACAGTCGATATCAATACTTATATTTTTGACATGTTGCAGGCCAGCCGCGATCCTTCAGTGGTGCCGTTTGCATCTGCTTTTCCCGATCCGCGCTTGTTTCCGCTTCAACAACTCAATCGCTCCCTGGCACAGGTAAGCAAAACCGCAACGGCGATGAGCGTGATTGAAAACTTACCTCCAGGGAATGCTGAGCTTCGTCAGGCTATTGCTCGTCGCTATGCCTTACAGGGCATCACAATTTCGCCCGATGAAATCGTCATCACCGCCGGGGCGTTAGAGGCATTAAACCTCAGTTTGCAAGCGGTAACCGAGCCGGGTGATTGGGTGATTGTCGAGAATCCTTGTTTCTACGGCGCGTTGCAGGCGCTGGAGCGGTTACGGCTGAAGGCGTTATCGGTAGCGACGGATGTTAATGAAGGGATCGACCTTCAGGCGCTTGAACTGGCGTTACAAGAGTATCCGGTGAAAGCGTGCTGGTTAATGACCAACAGCCAGAACCCGCTCGGTTTTACCTTAACGCCACAGAAAAAAGCGCGGCTGGTAGAACTCCTTAGTCAGTACAACGTGATGCTGATTGAAGATGACGTCTACAGCGAACTTTACTTCGGACGGGAAAAACCGCTGCCCGCAAAAGCGTGGGATCGCCACGATGGCGTGCTGCATTGTTCATCATTCTCCAAATGCCTGGTGCCAGGTTTTCGCATCGGTTGGGTCGCCGCAGGAAAACATGCGCGTAAAATCCAACGTTTGCAGTTGATGAGTACACTTTCCACCAGTTCACCGATGCAGCTTGCCCTGGTGGATTACCTTTCTACACGCCGCTACGATGCGCATCTGCGTCGTCTACGTCGTCAGCTTGCGGAACGCAAACAACGCGCCTGGCAGGCGCTGCTGCGTTACCTGCCTGCGGAGGTGAAAATACACCATAACGACAGTGGTTATTTTCTCTGGCTGGAACTTCCCGAACCGTTAGATGCAGGCGAATTAAGTCTGACGGCACTGGCGCATCACATCAGTATTGCGCCGGGTAAAATGTTTTCTACTGGCGAACGCTGGTCGCGTTTTTTCCGTTTTAATACCGCGTGGCAATGGGGAGAGCGCGAAGAACAGGCAGTAAAAGAATTAGGCAAACTTATTCAAGAACATCTGAAGTAACTTTCAATTTAATTCCTCTCAGGTTGGGTAATATGAATTTCGAATAGAAGCCATATTTCGTAACCCCTTGTCTATACTCCAGAAGATAGCTTCACAGACGGCATAATGCGCGTTAGCTCACAACCTGATTAAATTTTCTCAGGGGTGAAGGTGTGCCTGCAAGCCGCCGTCTATGGTTAAACAAGGAGATATTTTTACGGCACGGCGGCTGAACAATTAATTACGACAGGAGTAAGACCTTATGAGCAAGACATTTGCCCGCAGCAGCCTGTGTGCGCTCACCATGACTATAATGACCGCTCACGCCGCCGAACCGCCTACCAATTTAGATAAACCGGAAGGGCGACTGGATATTATTGCCTGGCCGGGATACATCGAACGCGGACAAACTGATAAACAATACGACTGGGTAACGCAATTCGAAAAAGAGACAGGTTGCGCGGTAAATGTGAAAACCGCCGCGACTTCCGATGAAATGGTCAGTCTGATGACCAAAGGGGGTTACGATCTGGTCACGGCGTCCGGCGATGCCTCGCTGCGTTTGATTATGGGTAAACGCGTGCAGCCGATTAATACCGCCTTGATTCCCAACTGGAAAACGCTCGATCCGCGCGTGGTTAAAGGCGACTGGTTTAACGTTGGCGGCAAAGTTTATGGCACACCTTACCAATGGGGGCCGAACCTGCTGATGTACAACACTAAAACCTTCCCGACGCCGCCGGATAGCTGGCAAGTGGTTTTTGTTGAGCAAAATCTGCAGGACGGCAAGAGCAATAAAGGCCGCGTTCAGGCTTATGATGGCCCTATCTACATTGCGGACGCTGCGTTGTTCGTTAAAGCCACTCAGCCGCAGTTGGGCATCAGCGATCCGTACCAACTTACCGAAGAACAATATCAGGCGGTGCTGAAAGTGCTGCGCGATCAACATAGTTTGATACATCGCTACTGGCATGACACCACCGTGCAAATGAGCGATTTCAAAAACGAGGGTGTGGTTGCTTCTAGTGCCTGGCCGTATCAGGCCAACGCGTTGAAAGCCGAAGGCCAACCAATCGCCACAGTATTCCCGAAAGAGGGGGTTACCGGCTGGGCTGATACCACCATGCTGCATAGCGAAGCGAAACATCCGGTTTGCGCCTACAAATGGATGAACTGGTCATTAACGCCAAAAGTGCAGGGTGATGTGGCAGCCTGGTTTGGCTCATTGCCGGTAGTGCCGGAAGGATGTAAAGCCAGTCCGTTATTAGGCGAAAAAGGCTGTGAGACCAACGGTTTTAACTATTTCGATAAAATTGCTTTCTGGAAAACGCCTATAGCAGAAGGGGGCAAGTTTGTTCCCTACAGTCGCTGGACGCAGGATTACATTGCCATTATGGGCGGTCGCTAACTTCGCTGAGGTGTTTTATGACGTACGCAGTGGAGTTTGACAACGTCTCGCGGTTGTACGGTGACGTGCGCGCGGTAGATGGCGTCAGTATTGCGATAAAAGATGGTGAGTTATTTTCAATGCTGGGGCCGTCCGGCTCCGGCAAAACCCCCTGCCTGCGCCTGATTGCCGGATTTGAACAACTTTCCGGCGGGGCGATCGCTATCTTTGGTAACCCCGCCAGCAATCTGCCACCGTGGGAGCGGGATGTTAATACTGTTTTCCAGGACTATGCGCTGTTTCCCCATATGTCGATTCTCGATAACGTGGCCTACGGGTTAATGGTCAAAGGTGTGGAGAAAAAAAAGCGTTACATCATGGCGCAAGAGGCGCTGGAAAAAGTGGCGCTGGGTTTTGTTCAGCAACGTAAGCCGTCACAACTTTCTGGTGGTCAGCGCCAGCGGGTTGCTATCGCCAGAGCATTAGTAAATGAACCACGCGTATTATTGCTGGATGAACCACTCGGCGCACTGGATCTCAAGTTGCGTGAGCAGATGCAACTTGAGCTGAAAAAGCTGCAACAATCTCTCGGCATCACGTTTATCTTCGTCACCCACGATCAGGGGGAAGCATTATCAATGTCCGACCGTGTGGCGGTGTTCAACAACGGTCGCATTGAGCAGGTCGATTCACCACGTGATCTCTACATGCGCCCGCGCACGCCGTTTGTTGCCGGATTCGTCGGTACATCCAACGTTTTTGATGCGCTGATGGCAGAGAAACTTTGCGGAATGATGGGTAGCTTCGCATTGCGCCCGGAACATATTCGCCTCAATACACCTGGCGAAGTGCAGGCTAATGGCACGATCCAGGCGGTGCAGTATCAGGGCGCGGCGACCCGTTTTGAACTGACACTGAGCGGCGGTGAAAAACTGCTGGTAAGTCAGGCAAATATGACGGGGGAAGAACTCCCCGCTACGCTTACTCCAGGACAACAGGTGATGGTTTCCTGGGCGCGCGATGTGATGGTGCCGCTGGTTGAGGAGAGGTGAATGGCGATGAACGTATTGCAATCACCTTCACGTCCAGGTCTGGGCAAGGTGTCAGGTTTCTTCTGCCGGAATCCGGGGCTGGGGCTGTTTTTGCTGCTGCTTGGCCCGTTGATGTGGTTTGGCATCGTCTATTTCGGTTCGCTGCTGACGCTGTTATGGCAGGGCTTTTATACTTTTGATGATTTCACCATGTCGGTAACACCGGAACTGACACTGGCGAATATCCGCGCGCTGTTTAATCCGGCCAATTACGACATCATTCTGCGCACGTTAACCATGGCAGTTGCTGTGACCATCGCCAGTGCTTTTTTGGCCTTTCCGATGGCGTGGTATATGGCGCGCTACACCAGCGGTAAGATGAAAGCGTTTTTTTACATTGCGGTAATGTTGCCGATGTGGGCGAGCTATATCGTCAAAGCCTATGCCTGGACGTTATTG
The DNA here is from genome assembly GCF_916618735.1 of Escherichia sp. Marseille-Q3837. Taxonomy (NCBI): domain Bacteria; kingdom Pseudomonadati; phylum Pseudomonadota; class Gammaproteobacteria; order Enterobacterales; family Enterobacteriaceae; genus Escherichia; species Escherichia sp. Marseille-Q3837. The sequence goes on from NZ_CAKAKC010000001.1 coordinate 3,171,200, forward strand.
CTGGCGAAAGATGGCGTGGCGCAGTGGTTTTTACAGCATTTGGGGTTGGAACCGTTATTAACTGCGTTTCTCACGCTACCGGCGGTGGGCGGTAATACACTGTCAACTTCCGGACTGGGACGCTTTCTGGTGTTTCTCTACATCTGGCTGCCGTTCATGATTCTGCCGGTGCAGGCGGCGCTGGAGCGTTTGCCCTCGTCACTTTTGCAAGCCTCAGCGGATTTAGGCGCACGTCCACGGCAAACCTTCCGTTATGTGGTGTTACCGCTGGCGATCCCTGGCATTGCAGCCGGCTCTATTTTTACCTTCTCGCTAACGCTGGGCGATTTTATTGTCCCGCAGCTGGTTGGCCCGCCGGGGTATTTTATCGGCAACATGGTTTACTCGCAGCAAGGCGCGATTGGCAATATGCCGATGGCAGCAGCGTTCACCCTGGTGCCGATTGTTTTGATCGCACTGTATCTGGCGTTCGTGAAACGTCTGGGAGCGTTCGATGCACTCTGAGCGCGCACCGTTTTTCCTCAAACTGGCGGCCTGGGGCGGCGTGGTTTTCCTCCATTTTCCCATCCTGATTATCGCGGCCTATGCTTTTAACACTGAAGATGCGGCGTTTAGTTTTCCACCGCAAGGTCTGACGCTGCACTGGTTTAGCGTGGCAGCACAGCGTAGTGATATTCTTGATTCCGTGACACTGTCACTTAAAGTGGCGGCGCTGGCGACATTAATTGCGCTGGTATTAGGGACGCTGGCCGCCGCCGCGCTGTGGCGACGAGACTTTTTCGGCAAAAACGCCATTTCGCTGTTATTGCTGCTGCCCATTGCGCTGCCGGGCATTGTCACAGGCCTGGCGTTATTAACCGCGTTTAAAACTATCAATCTGGAGCCGGGGTTTTTCACCATCGTAGTCGGTCATGCGACTTTTTGTGTAGTGGTGGTGTTTAACAATGTCATCGCCCGTTTTCGCCGTACCTCATGGAGTCTGGTTGAGGCGTCAATGGATCTTGGGGCCAATGGCTGGCAAACCTTCCGCTACGTGGTGTTACCGAATCTCAGTTCGGCGCTACTGGCAGGAGGAATGCTGGCGTTTGCCTTGTCGTTCGATGAAATCATCGTTACGACCTTTACGGCAGGTCATGAACGAACGTTACCGTTGTGGTTGCTCAATCAGCTTGGGCGACCACGTGATGTACCGGTAACCAACGTGGTGGCACTGCTGGTTATGTTGGTAACAACCTTGCCGATCCTGGGAGCCTGGTGGCTAACCCGCGAAGGCGACAATGGTCAATAACCACTGATACAGGAATATGCTATGCAACATAAGTTACTGATTAACGGAGAACTGGTTAGCGGCGAAGGGGAAAAACAGCCTGTCTATAATCCGGCAACGGGGGAAGTATTACTGGAGATTGCCGAGGCCTCCGCAGAGCAGGTCGATGCTGCTGTGCGCGCGGCAGATGCAGCATTTGCCGAATGGGGGCAAACCACGCCGAAAGTGCGTGCGGAATGCCTGCTGAAACTGGCTGATGTTATCGAAGAAAATGGTCAGGTTTTTGCCGAACTGGAGTCCCGTAATTGTGGCAAACCGCTGCATAGTGCGTTCAATGATGAAATCCCGGCGATTGTCGATGTTTTTCGCTTTTTCGCTGGTGCGGCGCGCTGTCTGAATGGTCTGGCGGCAGGTGAATATCTTGAAGGTCATACTTCGATGATCCGTCGGGATCCGTTGGGGGTTGTGGCTTCTATCGCGCCGTGGAATTACCCGCTGATGATGGCAGCGTGGAAACTGGCTCCGGCGCTGGCGGCAGGGAACTGCGTGGTGCTTAAACCATCAGAAATCACCCCGCTAACAGCGTTGAAGCTGGCAGAACTGGCGAAAGATATCTTTCCGGCAGGCGTGATTAACGTGTTGTTTGGCAGAGGCAAAACGGTGGGTGATCCGCTGACCGGACATCCAAAAGTGCGCATGGTGTCGCTGACGGGGTCTATCGCCACTGGTGAGCACATCATCAGTCATACGGCACCGTCCATCAAGCGCACTCATATGGAACTTGGCGGTAAAGCGCCAGTGATTGTCTTTAATGATGCTGACGTTGAAGCGGTTGTCGAAGGTGTCCGTACATTTGGCTATTACAATGCCGGGCAAGATTGTACTGCTGCCTGCCGTATCTACGCGCAAAAAGGCATTTACGACGTGCTGGTAGAAAAACTCGGTGCCGCAGTGGCAACGTTGAAATCAGGCGCGCCGGGTGATGAATCCACAGAGCTTGGCCCGTTAAGTTCACTGGCGCATCTCGAACGCGTCAGCCGGGCGGTGGAAGAGGCGAAGGCGACGGGACACATTAAGGTGATCACCGGCGGTGAAAAGCGGCAGGGTAATGGTTATTATTATGCGCCTACACTGCTGGCTGGTGCGTTACAAGAAGATGCTATCGTCCAAAGAGAGGTATTTGGGCCGGTAGTCAGCGTGACGGTCTTCGACAACGAAGAGCAAGTAGTTAACTGGGCGAATGACAGCCAGTATGGCTTAGCTTCTTCAGTATGGACGAAAGATGTGGGTAGAGCGCACCGCGTCAGCGCACGTCTGCAATATGGCTGCACCTGGGTTAATACCCATTTCATGCTGGTGAGTGAAATGCCGCACGGCGGGCAGAAACTTTCAGGTTATGGCAAAGATATGTCACTTTATGGGCTGGAAGATTACACCGTAGTACGCCACGTAATGGTTAAACATTAAGGATAATGTTGTAAATCTGGAGAGTGTGAGAAGATCTAACGCACTGTCAGAGAGTTGATTTTTCTCTGACAGTGCGTACTGCGTGCAATTTTGCTACATCAGATAAACCATCCAAATCTCATAGAGATAAGAGTAAACAACCCAACAGCAGCAAAGAGATTTATCAGCACTACAGTTCTACTGGAAACGTTCATTTTTGCCACCTTTTGTCATAGCCCTTATGTGTATAGTACGGGTTAAGAAAATCCGCAATCATACTTATTCTGAAGATGGACAAGAACATGCGGTAGGTTATTGAATTTATCTCAAATGGACTGAAAACTTGATACACATCAAGAAATGACGCATATTTGCGCGCGTTTTATTCATCTGGCTGGACGCCCATACATGTCTCTTTATCAATATATGCTTGTTTTTTATGCTGCCATGGCAGCAATCGCCTTTCTCATTACCTGGTTTCTTTCCCACGATAAGAAGAGCATTCGCTTTCTGAGCGCCTTTCTGGTGGGGATTACATGGCCAATGAGTTTTCCGGTGGCGCTACTGTTTTCACTATTTTAAATCTTACACGCTGGCTTGACGGCACAACGCAGACTTATATCATTTGAGTGAATCGATAAATTTCACAAGTGGCTGAGGAGAAAGTATGTCGCATCTGGATGAAGTCATCGCGCGCGTGGATGCCGCGATTGAGGAGAGCGTCATTGCCCATATGAACGAGTTGTTAATCGCCCTGAGTGATGACGCAGAGTTAAGCCGGGAAGATCGCTACACACAGCAGCAGCGTTTGCGTACCGCAATCGCTCATCACGGACGCAAGCATAAAGAAGATATGGAGGCGCGCCACGAACAATTAACCAAAGGCGGCACCATCCTCTGATTAAAACGTGCGTCTGGCCACCAGCCAGGCGCCAACTACCAACAAAACTGCCCCGCAAATTGGGCCAATCAGCGCCCGAAGTGGTACGCCATGACTGCGGAAAATATCCAGCACCAGACCACCAATAAGTTGACTGGCGACCAGTACCGCAATGGTCGTTGCCGCGCCAACATTCTGATATCCGCTGATACTGGCGAAAACAAAAAACGATCCCAACAAACCAGGGATTAGAGTCCACCAGCGCACGCTGGACACCAGTTCGCCAAAGCCTGCTGTTCCTTGCTTAAACCATAAAATAGACACGAACAGCACAATCCCCACCAGTGAATTCAGCAGCATGGCGATGAGAATGGTGGAGGATGTCTGGGTGATGCGTACCATCAATGTGTTTTGCACCACAAGACCAATCCCGGCAGCGATCAAAAAGGCAAGGGTAAGCGACTGGTTCATCCAAGTGAGTCCGGTTCGCTACGATCGTCAAGCTGCAATTGCATAAAGGTGAGATCCAACCAGCGACCAAATTTAGTACCAACTTGGGGCATTTGCGCCGTGACGATAAATCCCAGTGACTGGTGCAGATGCAACGACGCTTGATTTTGTGATTCTATGCCGGCAACCATCACATGCTTACCGCAGTTCCGCGCTTCATCAATCAACGCGCGTAACAATTTTCGCCCAAGACCTTTGCCCTGATGATCCGGATGGACATAAACCGAATGTTCCACGGTATGGCGAAAACCGTCGAAACTACGCCAGTCACCAAACGAGGCATATCCTGTAACCACGCCATCTTCTTCGCTCACCAGCACCGGATAACCCGATAAAGTTCGTGCTTCAAACCAGGCAATGCGGTTATCTGTATCTACAGTCTGGTCGTTCCAGATAGCTGCCGTATGCAGTACAGCGTGGTTATAAATTTCCGCAATTGCAGCACAATCGGCTTTGCGGGCAGAACGGATGGACATCTTAAGCCTCGATAAAATAATGATGATGACGTTATCAATACTATCGAAAACAGCCCGAAGCAACGGATTCCTCGATGAAATTATTGCGTGTCGCAGTAGTGATGTGACGGCTGCAAACTAAACCAATCCAGTGAGCCTGCTACTATTGATGGATTCATGCCAAAAGCACAGGAGAGCATTATGGGTCAACAAAAGCAACGTAATCGCCGTTGGGTTCTGGCGTCGCGTCCACACGGCGCGCCGGTTCCGGAGAATTTCCGTCTTGAAGAAGATGATGTCGCCACGCCGGGTGAAGGACAGGTGTTACTGCGCACGGTCTACCTGTCGCTCGATCCGTATATGCGCGGGCGCATGAGCGATGAGCCATCTTATTCACCACCGGTTGATATTGGTGGCGTGATGGTCGGAGGCACGGTGAGTCGGGTGGTGGAATCTAATCATCCGGATTACCAGCCTGACGACTGGGTGCTGGGTTACAGCGGTTGGCAGGATTACGACATATCCAGTGGCGATGATCTGGTGAAACTTGGCGATCATCCGGAAAATCCTTCGTGGTCACTGGGTGTGCTGGGGATGCCAGGCTTTACGGCTTATATGGGGCTGCTGGATATCGGTCAACCTAAAGAGGGTGAAACGCTAGTGGTTGCTGCAGCAACGGGGCCGGTCGGTGCGACAGTGGGGCAAATCGGCAAACTAAAAGGTTGCCGCGTGGTGGGTGTTGCCGGTGGCGCGGAAAAATGTCGCCATGCCACAGACGTTCTCGGTTTTGATGTTTGCCTTGATCATCATGCAGATGATTTTGCCGAACAACTCGTGAACGCGTGTCCGAAAGGCGTTGATATCTATTATGAAAACGTTGGTGGTAAGGTGTTTGATGCGGTGCTGCCTTTACTCAATACATCCGCGCGTATTCCCGTTTGCGGTTTAGTGAGCGGCTATAACGCCACCGACCTGCCTTCCGGGCCGGATCGTTTACCGCTACTTATGGCTACGGTGCTGAAAAAACGTATTCGCCTGCAAGGGTTTATTATTAGCCAGGATTATGGTCATCGCATCCATGAGTTCCAGCAAGAGATGGGGCAATGGGTGAAGGCGGGGAAAATTCACTATCGTGAACAAATTACCGATGGTTTAGAGAACGCCCCGCAGACATTCATTGGTCTGCTGAATGGTAAAAACTTCGGCAAAGTCGTGATCCGTGTTGCGGATGATGATTAACATTTCAGGTGGCGGCATTCTTGCCGCCACTAATGAATATTATTCAAATCGCCATGCGAGATTTACGCCTACACCATAATTCCGCCCAGGCGCAGGCTCGTAATATCGACCATTCGATTCATTAACAATCACCGAGCCGACATATTCTTTATCGAATAAATTATCGACACGACCAAATAAATCTATTGTCATATTACGATAATTATATTTGTAACCGGTGAACAAACCGACGAGAGTGTAAGAGGGCGCTTTTGCCGTATTTTCGTCATCCGCCATGATATCGCCCATATAACGTGCTTCTGTGCCTGCATACCAGCCTTCTTCTGGTACATAACCTAATGACGCAAAGCCCATATTGCGGGCGATCCCGGGCATTCGGTTACCATTACAGTCCTGAGCGTTACAAACATTGCTGCGATAAGTTGCGTCAAGCCGCGTCCACGACGCTTTCACACGGAAATCTCCGGCAAAACGCTGATCCCAGGCCAGTTCAGCCCCCTGACGGCGCGTCTTCCCGGCATTTTTATACGTGGTACGCCCGCCGCTACTGCTATCAACAACGATTTCATCATCGGTATCAGTCTGGAATAACGCAGCGGTAAACAAGCCATCGCCAATACGCGTTTTACTGCCGATTTCGATTGTGTCGTTGGTGGACGGTTTTAAACCAAAGTTCATGCCACTTTGCCCGTCAGCACGGTAAGAAAGCTCGTTAATGGTTGGTGTTTCAAAACCGCGCCCGGCTGCCAGATAGATGTTCCAGGCATCGGTTATGGCGTATTTCAACGATCCCGCAGGAAGCCATTTGTGATAACTGGCATCACCGCTGTCATCACCGTTACCCGGGGTAACGTAATGATCGTCAGAGTCAAACCACACGGAGCTGTAGCGCACACCAGCATCCAACGATAGTTTGTCAGTTAGTTGCCACTGGGTTTGTAAATAGGGATCGACGTTCCACATCAGATTGCGCTCGTCGCGGCGCAGATCACCTTTTTGCCCGTACTCCGGCACGCCGTTATTAAGGCGGAAGTTATTGTAACCCTTGCGTTTTTCACTCATGTTTTCATAGTTCAGGCCAGTAGTGAAAGTGACCGGAACTCCCAGCTCTCCACGATGTGTCCAGCGGCTGTCTATACCCTGGTAATGACGTTGCAGAGTAATTACGCCGCCCGCATGAGATGGGGTAAGTTGGGGTGCCATCGGAATCGATTGATACTGGGTCGTTTCCCGTTCACCTGCGTACATCATCACGCTCATATCATCCCGCGAACTCAGGCTGCGCTCATAACGCAACCCTGCCTGAGTTTGCTTGATGGTTTTTCGCGTGTCGTACTGTTCAGCGCGAGGCGCTTGTTGCGGATTCGCTTTCCATTCAGCTTCGGTCAACCCACCAGGGTCATCGGCTTTGATATCCACACTGTTGAAAATCAGGTTTAACTTACTGGCGTCATCAATGTGTACGCCCAGTCTGGCATTGGCTAAATTTTTCTGTGCGCCGCTATGGTCACGATAGCCGTGAGTTGTAAAACGCGTGGTCGAAACGGTGTAATCGACATCGCCAGGCTGTGTGCCGTCGCCCGTTGCGCCCGTTGCTTTCAGTCCATAGCGCCAGCTACCATAACTGCCATAGTAACTGCTGGCCTCAATAGTTGGCGGCTGTTCGCCGATTTGGGTAGTGACGTTCATTACGCCGCCGGACGCATTGCCATACAGGGCAGAGAAGGGGCCTCGCAGCACTTCCACATTTTGCACACTGCTTAAATCGATATTGGATGTTTGCCCTTGTCCGTCGGGCATGGTAGCGGGAATACCATCAACATACAGGCGAATACCGCGAATACCGTAAGTGGAACGGGAGCCAAATCCGCGAATAGACAGTTGTAGATCCTGCGCATAGTTCTGCCGGTTTTGTACCTGCAAACCAGTCACACTGGTCAGTGATTCAGACAAATTGATGCGCGGCGTTGCCAGACGCATCTCCTCGCCATCGACCACGCTTACCGCAGCGGGTGTGTCCAGTTCAGAAACTACCTGCGGCGCGGCGCTAACAATCATGGTTTGTTCATTAGCGGCAAAAGTGGAAGGAGAAAGGAGAATCAGTGCGGGTAAAACGGTCTGTCGGACGGAAAAAATCTTCATGAAAAAAGCCAGGTTAAGAATGGGAAAACGCCTCAATGGTAATAAATTTGTAAATTTATAGAAAACGAAACGGCACAATACGTTAATCAATTGAGAAAATTGTAGTCGTAACAACAAGAAATGCTCCACATTTGAGAAAATAATGATTACCATTCCCATTTATAACAAGGGCGTAACGAAGATTATGCTCAACGAAGCATTGTGAAGCAGCTATAAATCGGTTCATCAAAGGGAGTCGTCATGCATTTACGTCATCTGTTTTCATCGCGCCTGCGTGGTTCATTACTGTTAGGTTCATTGCTTGTTGCTTCATCATTCAGTACGCAGGCCGCAGAAGAAATGCTGCGTAAAGCGGTAGGTAAAGGTGCCTACGAAATGGCTTATAGCCAGCAAGAAAACGCGCTGTGGCTCGCCACTTCGCAAAGCCGCAAACTGGACAAAGGCGGTGTGGTTTATCGTCTCGATCCGGTGACTCTGGAAGTCACTCAGGCGATCCATAACGATCTCAAGCCGTTTGGTGCCACTATCAACAACGCGACGCAAACGCTGTGGTTTGGTAACACAGTAAACAGTGCGGTCACGGCAATTGATGCCAAAACGGGCGAAGTGAAAGGGCGTCTGGTGCTGGACGATCGCAAACGTACAGAAGAGGTGCGTCCGCTGCAGCCACGTGAGCTGGTTGCTGACGATGCCACGAACACTGTTTACATCAGCGGTATTGGGAAAGAGAGTGTGATTTGGGTGGTTGATGGCGAGAATATCAAACTGAAAACCGCCATCCAGAACACCGGTAAAATGAGCACCGGCCTGGCGCTGGATAGCAAAGGCAAACGTCTCTACACCACTAACGCCGATGGTGAACTGATTACCATCGACACTGCCGACAACAAAATCCTGAGCCGTAAAAAGTTGCTGGATGATGGCAAAGAGCATTTCTTTATCAACATCAGTCTCGATACTGCCAACCAGCGAGCGTTTATCACTGACTCCAAAGCGGCAGAAGTGCTGGTGGTCGATACCCGTAACGGCAATATTCTGGCGAAGGTAGCAGCACCGGAATCCCTGGCTGTGTTGTTTAACCCGGCGCGTAATGAAGCCTACGTGACGCATCGGCAGGCGGGTAAAGTCAGTGTGATTGACGCGAAAAACTACAAAGTGGTGAAAACGTTCGATACGCCGACTCATCCTAACAGCCTTGCGCTGTCTGCCGATGGCAAAACGTTGTATGTCAGCGTGAAGCAAAAATCGACTAAACAGCAAGAAGCCACTCAGCCGGACGATGTGATTCGTATTGCGCTGTAATAGATATGGCGAGGGTGAAAATGGAGTGACTTGCCTGACTTTTATCACGCCGCATCCGGCACCTTCGTCAGTAATTTGAATTTGCCCAGCACGTAGCCGGGCAATTTTGCAATTAACTCGCCGTTTCAGGCTTAAACACAATTTCCTGTTGTTCTTCATCTTCCTTGACGACTGGCGCAGTGCTGTGAATTTCAGCAACGCGTTTGCGCACACCAAACCAGCCTATAACCAGCAGAATACCGATAATCGGCAGCGCCGCGATGGTATAAGTCCCGTTCGGGTAATCGAACGCCATCAGCACAAGAACACTCAGTAAAAACAGTAATGTCAGCCAGGAAGTGAAGGGCGCGCCAGGCAGTTTAAAACTGACATCTGCCGCTTTACCTTCTTTGATGGCTTTACGCAGGCGCATCTGACAAACAATGATAAACGCCCACGAGGCGATAATTCCCAATGACGCGAAGTTCAGGACAATCTCAAATACGCGCGACGGCACCAGATAATTGAGGAATACGCCAACGACATACACAACCAGCGTCGCCAGAATCCCGGCATACGGCACATGTTGGCGACTCATTTTCGCCATAAAACCCGGCGCAGATCCGCCCATCGCCATCGAGCGCAAAATACGCCCGGTGCAGTACAGGCCAGAGTTCAGGCTGGAGAGGGCAGCGGTCAATACCACAATATTCATGATGCTGCCAATGTACGGCACACCGAGTTTAGAGAAGAAGGTCACAAAGGGACTTTGACCGGCCTGATAGGCACTCCACGGCAATAACATAACTAGCAACACCACGGAACCGACATAAAACAGGCCAATACGCCAAATCACGCTGTTAATTGCTTTTGGCACCATAGTCTGCGGATCTTTACATTCTCCGGCGGCAGTGCCGACCATTTCGATGGAGGCAAAAGCAAATACCACGCCCTGAATTAACACCAGCGCAGGCAGCAAACCGTGGGGGAAGAAGCCGCCATTATCGGTAATTAAATGAAAGCCAGTGGTGTTGCCATCCAGCGGCTGACCGCTACCGAGGAACACTGTCCCCACGACCAAAAAGGTCACAATGGCGAGCACTTTAATCAGCGCAAACCAGAACTCCATCTCTGCGAACCATTTCACACCAATCATATTCATGGTGCCAACGATGGTCAGCGCAGCGAGCGCAAATACCCATTGCGGCACGCCGCCAAACGCGCCCCAGTAATGCATATACAGTGCGACGGCGGTGATATCGACAATCCCGGTCATCGCCCAGTTGATGAAGTACATCCAGCCGGCAACATAAGCGGCTTTCTCACCCAAAAACTCACGGGCATAAGAGACAAAACTACCACTGGAAGGGCGATGTAATACCAACTCACCCAACGCACGCAAAATAAAAAACGAAAACAGGCCGCAGATTAAATAGACCAGTGCCAGTGCCGGGCCGGCCATTTGCAGTCGGGCACCCGCGCCTAAAAACAAACCAGTCCCAATCGCGCCGCCAATGGCGATCATCTGCACCTGGCGATTACCCATCGCTTTGTGATAACCCTCTTCATGGGCATTAAGCCAGCGGCGTTTCGCGGCGTGTTGATCTGAAGTGTCGGTGTCGTGTTTACTCATTGCTCTCCCTGATTGCTTCGTTGAAAAAGTCTTATAAGCCGCCATGAACAATGTTTATTCATCCTGGCGATGACAGTTATTACCATTATTCTTTATGGGTATAACGGTCGGCGCAGAATCCTACCTGTTATCGATAAACGATGCAAAATATCCCCTTACAAGTTGAGTGGGGATTAAAAGGATTGCTGAAAAAATGACAAATCTTAGTCCTGGCCGCCCTGTTTACTGACCTACACTTAAGCTTTAACGCTGTGTGGGGGAAATATGATTAAGGTGTATGGGGTTCCACCATGAGTGAACTGATGCTGACTTTGGCTGATATTCCCTATAAGTTTGTTGATGTCAGCGGAATAGAGTTATTTAGCCCACCGATTTCGCCCACTTTCTTTCGCCCGATATAACGAGGCATCGGCATCAGCAACTATTTGTTCAGCCGTTTTTGCAGGAGCAGAACAGGCAATCCCCTGACTAACCGTAACAAATGCACTAACAGCAGATGCCTGATGCGGGATAGCCGCCAGTTTAAGTTCTTGCTTAACTCTGGCTGCTATCGCTTCGGCTTCCTGCAAGCCCGCATTGAAAAGAATAATGGCAAACTCTTCACCGCCATAGCGCGTAACTACATCTTCGGGCTGGCGAATTGCACGTTGCAGTGCGTTGGCAACTTGTATCAGACAACGATCGCCAGCAGGGTGCCCATAAGTGTCGTTGTAGCGTTTGAAAAAATCGACATCCAGCATAATTAAAACGAACGACGTCTTTTGTTCGACGGCATCGCGTAAAATACTATCCAACGCTCGTCGGTTTGCCACTCCAGTTAAGGGATCGCGATGAGCTAATGCATCGAGGCGATGAATCAACTGGTTGTTGTACTTATTTTGTTGCCATGCTTCTTCAAACCAACGCAACAAAATAAAACGTCCGCCATAGAGAGCCAGTGAAAAAATGCTCCAGATAACAGCGAAATGAATATTCACATACTGATTGAGCACAAGACTGGCTAACGGGATGGTAAACCATAATGGAATGACAAATGCGAGGAGTGATGGGGTGTGGAAATATAGCGCAACAACGGCACTAAGCATTAGTAATACGCACAGTGGATATGCAAAAGGCAGCGTCCAGTGTGCAATAAAATAAAAACAACACCATGACCATAGTAGGCTTAGAATAACCAATAACTGCTGAATATACTGTACTTTGTTGCGTGGGCTAACTAATAAAAGACCACTGATTAGCAGAATACCTAATGATGAAATATCAATCGTATGTACAAGATTTTTCTCATTAAACCATGGAGTCGTGCCTTCATTAAACAATACCCCTCGAAGCAAAACCAACGATGAAAAACTGATGTTAATCAACGCAAACCACGGCAGGCTAATCGCCATACCGCGAATAACCATATCCTGGCGGTTTTTCCATGAATAATGAGGGTGTTTTCTTTTGTCAGAATACATGTTTGTTTATAACCCAAAAAGGGCAGGGAACCTGCCCGACTTACACAAAAATTATGGCGTTACAATATTGAACCAGAATTCAAAGTTGTCCATATAACCTAACAGTTCGTTGAGTTTTTCCTCATTTCCAGTGATTTTTACTTCGCCTTTATCCGTGGCTTCTTTTAATGTCTCTTCCTTCAGGATGATTTTATTCAGGACATCGCGGGAGAGGGTGATAGTCGCATCGGCGTCAGAGGCTTGCGTATCAGCCGTGTGATTGAGCACACCGTTTTCCAGTTCCACTTTATAAGTGCCGCCATCTTCACCGAAATCAAAATTCAATACTGCTTTAGCGTCTGCCGCTTTCTCGCCATTTATATGCACAGCAAGATAATCAAAGAACATTTCCGGCGTCATGGCACGAACGGTGTCAGGACTGGCTGTATTTGGCGTAGGCAGTTTTTGCACACCATTGCGTAATTCCTGTGCGCCAGTGAGATAAAAATTACGCCACGGCCCGGATTCGGCCTGGTAGCCTAACTGTTCAAGCGCATCGGCTTCCAGATTCCTTGCAGCCTGGTTGTTTGGATCGGCAAACACCACCTTACTGACAACCTGGGCAACCCAGCGGAAATTTCCCTGGTCATAATCCTGTTTGGCTTTTTGTAAAATGGCATCAGCACCGCCCATATACTCCACGAATTTTTTAGCGGCTTCTTCTGGTGGCAGTTCATCAAGAGTCGCGGGGTTACCATCAAACCAGCCAAGATAAAGCACATAAGTTGCTTTCACATCATGGCTCACTGAACCGTAATAACCGCGATTCGCCCAGGTGTTAGCAAGTGAAGAGGGCAATTTGAAGTTTGCGGCAATTTCATCACGAGTCAGCCCCTGATTCGCCATGCGTAGCGTTTGATCGTTGATATAACGGTACAAATCGCGTTGGCTTTTTAGCAGTTTGACAACGTTATCGTTACCCCAGGTTGGCCAGTGATGCTGGGCAAGAATAATCTCCGCTTTATCGCCCCACAGATTGAGGGCTTCGTTGATGTATTTAGACCACGGAAGAGGTTGACGAATTTTGGCACCACGCAGCGAATAGGTGTTGTGGAGGGTGTGCGTGACATCTTCTGCGGTTTCGATCAGTTTCTTTTCTTCAATAAACCACAGCATTTCGGAAGGTGCTTCGGAACCGGGCGCCATCAAAAAATCATAGGTCAGCCCGTCAATAGTCTCTTTTTGTCCGGTTTTGGTGATGTAGTTGGTAGGGGCAATCAATGTAACCGTTCCGGCTGAGGTCGTTGTTCCCAGCCCAGCGCCGACCTGACCTTTAGCATCAGGTTTCAACAAATTACCGTACATATAACTGGCTCGACGGCTCATTACATTGCCAGCCATAATATTTTCTGAAACAGCCTCTTCTAAAAATCCGGCTGGCGCATAAATTTTTGTTTTTCCTGATTTAACGTCAGCTTCATCAACCACACCGCGAACGCCGCCGTAGTGATCGACATGACTGTGCGTGTAGATAACCGCCACCACTGGTTTTTGACCGCGATTTTTATAATAAAGATCCATGCCAACTTTAGCTGTTTCTGCTGAAACCAGTGGATCAACAACGGTAATACCTTCTTTACCTTCAATGATGGTCATATTTGATAAATCGAGATTGCGAATCTGATAGACGCCTTCAGTCACTTCAAATAAGCCGCTGATATTTATCAGTTGCGCCTGACGCCATAAACTTGGATTGACAGTATCAGGTGCTTTATCGCCTTCTTTGATAAAAGAATATTGCTGTGGGTTCCAGATAACATTCCCTTGTTCACCCTTAATCACTTCCTGAGGTAAAGGAGCAATAAAACCTTTATGAGCATCAGCAAAATCGCTGTTATCGGAAAACGGCAATTGACTATAAAGTGCGTTATTCGCTTGTTGGGTGGCAGCGGAGGCCTCTTTGGGCGCTTCTGCTGCGATGAGAGGAAGTGAACTTGTTGTGAATAATCCCATGACTAGCAGACTTTTAGCAATATGGTTAAGCTGCATCGCAAGTGTCTCCAGAAAGACTTTATAAAAGAAAGGATATTACGATTGAAAATTATGATTGAGGGCAAGAATAACTATAATTGGCATTAATAAATCAGCAAGCTGGATGTCGTGAATTTTCTTAATATGATAATAAATAAAGAATAGATTCTGTATGTTACAGGACGGGTGCTTATTGGCGCGGAAGCTAATAGTATATGTACGTTATTAAAGTGACGGCGTATATATCGCACATCATTTCGCATCAAATAACACATGACGTTTTCGGCTTGTGCTAAATTTGCTGGCAGTCTTTAAAAAGGAGCACAACAATGCCGCACATAGACATTAAATGTTTTCCCCGTGAACTGGATGAGCAACAAAAAACGGCACTGGCGGCGGAGATTACCGACGTCATTATTCGCCATCTGAACAGTAAAGAAAGTTCGATAAGCATTGCCCTACACCAGATACAACCGGAATCGTGGCAAGCTGTCTGGGACGCCGAAATCGCGCCCCAAATGGAGACTTTGATAAAGAAACCCGGTTACAGCATGTAATTGCTTAACCAGCCGTAACACGCTTGCCGCTGGTAACAAAGGTGCCAGCGCCTAAATGATGTAGCGTATTGAGTTTATCGTCATCAAATTGCCAGCGGCCTTCGACAAAAACACGAGCGTCTGCCGCTGCTGATACCACTTCGCCAAACAGCGTGTCGTATTTTTCTTGCGCAGAAGTCGCGGGAAGCAAGCGGCACTCCATCCATGCCAGACATTTCTTTTCGACCACCGGCAAGCCAAGCACCGGACCTTTCACAACCGGAATGCCATAACAGTTAAACTTATCTTCATCACGCCCAGAAATGCTGCCCACTGCCCACGTCCAGTTTGTTGCTGCGACGCCTGGGATCACAATGCCAAACATGCCACTACGTTCAATCAACTCCCGTGACCATGTCGATTTATCGACCACAATTGCCACGCGTGGTGGTTCGAACTCCACGGGCATCGACCAGGCCGCAGCCATAATGTTACGTCGCTGGGATTGCTCATCGAAACTGGTGATCAGGACGGTAGGGCCGTGGTTTAACAGACGGCTGGCATGATGCAACTCAACGGGAATAAATTGGCTCACGGTATCGCCTCGCTAAGAAAGTGGTTTTAAAAGCGTAGCTCGTAACGCAATAAGTAACGAAATTAACGGGATTGGCGATTTGCGAACGTGATGCTTGTCCGCGATCGCACAAAATAGCCGGTGTGGCGTCCATTCCAGGTTATAAATTGAGAAAACCACTAAGGGAAACGCCTGATGACGCCCATTCTGAATCACTATTTTGCCCGTATTCGCTGGACGGGTGCTGCTGCGGTCAATATTGATACGCTACGAGCATTACACCTGAAACACAATTGCACTATTCCATTTGAAAATCTCGACGTTTTGCTGCCGAGAGAAATCCAGCTTGATGATCAATCGCTTGAAGAGAAGCTGGTGACTGCGCGACGTGGCGGTTACTGTTTTGAGCAGAATGGTGTGTTTGAGCGAGTGTTACGTGAGCTGGGATTTAACGTTCGCAGTTTGTTAGGTCGCGTGGTGTTATCTAACCCACCATCGTTGCCGCCGCGCACGCACCGTCTGTTGTTAGTAGAACTGAAGGGTGAACAATGGATTGCCGACGTCGGTTTTGGTGGTCAGACGCTGACCGCGCCAATCCGTTTAGTGCCGGATATCGCGCAAACCACGCCACACGGAGAGTATCGGTTGTTGCAGGAGGGTGATAACTGGGTTTTGCAGTTTAATCATCATCAGCACTGGCAGTCGATGTACCGTTTTGATCTCTGCGAGCAGCAACAAAGTGATTATGTGATGGGCAATTTCTGGTCGGCGCACTGGCCGCAGTCGCATTTTCGCCATCATCTGTTGATGTGCCGCCATTTGCCGGACGGTGGCAAGCTGACGCTGACCAATTTCCATTTCACCCATTATGAAAATGGGCACGCGGTGGATCAGCGGAATCTACCGGATGTGGCGTCGTTATATGCCGTGATGCAGGAACAATTTGGGCTGGGCGTGGATGATGCGAAACATGGGTTTACCGTGGATGAACTGGCACTGGTGATGGCAGCGTTCGACACACATCCGGAGGCGGGGAAATAGTATGTGCCGGATGCGGCGTAAACGCCTTATCCGGCCTAAATTAGCCAACAGATTCACGCTTGTAGGTCTGATAAGCGAAGCGCATCAGGCAATTGGAACCGGCAACGGTTTCAGAGATCAATGGCCCATTCGGCATGAAACAAAATCACCGCTGTGCCAGAAATGGTGACTTTCTCCGGTTGGTTGTCCCGAATAGTCACCGTCACATCAATCACGCCGTCACGCCCCAGAGCTCGTCCCTGATGGCCTTTAACACGCAACACGTTGCCATCGTGGGGCAATACGTTGTGATGCACTAACCATGCGCCCATTGGGCCATTGGCATTGCCGGTCACCGGATCTTCCACAATACCAATCGCAGGCGAGAACATGCGACCATCGGTTTCATTTTTGCCTGGGCGGATCTGGAAGGGGAAGAAACCATTGCAGCCAATCTGTTTACTGATAGCGGTCAGCGCAGCAAGGTCAGGCGAAAGGGCATCGATATCCACTTCTGGTTTCAACGGGATCATCACTTTTGAGTGTCCTGTTGTTGCCACCTGAATTGGCAAGCCTGGCAGAATATCGTTCTCAGTGAGATGAAGCGCGTTGATAATTGCCGCGCGAGCTCCACCTTCCAGCGGCGGTTCAAAGCCCGGCGTGCCTTGCTCCAGAGAAATACGATAATCACCGTTTTGTTTTTCGATAGTGACACGGTGCTTTCCCGCCAACGATGTTTGCCAGACGGTGCAATTTCCCAAACCCAATACCTTTGAACGTACATAGTGCGCTGCTACCGTCGCGTGACCGCAAATTGGCACTTCAACCATTGGCGTAAAGTAGCGAATGTGTACATCGCTGTCGTCACTGCGCAGCAGAAAAGCCGTTTCCGAATGGCCTAACTCGCGGGCGATAAGTTGCATTTGCGCTTCGCTAAGATTATCGGCAGGGAATACAACACCGGCAGAATTGCCGCGAAACGGTTGAGAGGTAAAAGCATCGACGTGGTAAATCTGCGGTTTCATTACTGTTCTCCTGTGGCTGGAGAACTATCATAGCCTGCAATCGGCCGGAGAGCGAAAGGCTATCCGGCCGGCATGAGAATTATCGCCGTGAGCGCACAATCTGATACCTACGGGTAAAGTACTCAAACGGTGCGCTCCATACATGCACCAGTCGGGTGAACGGGAAGAGCAGGAAGATGGTCATTCCCAACACCAAATGAACGCGGAAGATATAAGCTACGCCATCAAGATGCGTCGATGCGCCGCCCTGGAAAGTGACGATGCTTTGCGCCCATCCCACCAGCTTCATCATTTCACTGCCGTCCGGATGTTGTGCTGAAAAGGGAATGGTGGTTAACCCAAGAATGCACTGAATTAACAAAATGGCGAGGATCAGGATATCCGCACCAGAAGACGTCGCCCTGATACGCGGATTTGTTAAACGACGCACCAGCAGCCCCGCACCGCCAATCAGCGTCAACACCCCGCAAATACCGCCGAGGATCATCGCCATCTGCTGTTTTACCGCCACCGGAAGGAACCACGCGTACATCCAGTGCGGCGTTAACATGCCGAACAGATGACCGAAGAAGATCCCCAGAATACCGATATGGAACAAGTTCGACCACAGCACCATTCCGCGTTTATCCAACATCTGGCTTGAGGAGGCACGCCAGGTGTACTGCCCGTAATCGTAGCGCAACCAGCTTCCGAGGATAAAAACCGTGCCACACAAGTACGGGTAGATATCGTAAAAAAAGACGTTCAAATACTGAATCATTTCCCACCTCCCGCACTGATGTCCACATACTGCGGTGCGACATCCTGACTAAAGCGTCGCTGATATTGATTAAGCGGCGAGCTGTCACACGCCGTGGCGTTATCTTCAATAAACTTCACCTGTTCCTCTTCCCACACCGCATCCAGTGCCTGACGGGTGTCGTCGCGCTCCTCGCTGCGTATCTGTTTTGTGACACTGTCACTTGAGAGTGTACTTCCCGCCAGATGCAGCAGGGCGTCAAACAACGGATACCACGGCGCCTCACGTTGTTTTAAGCGCCCGCCGAGCAGGGCGAGGATTGGCGCAACGTTGAGCAAACCTTCTTTAGCCTGGTTGTCGGGTAGCACACTTAAATACTCCAGATACAAAGGCAGATAATCAGGCAACTCGCGACAATTTAGTTGCAGGCCGACTTTTTCATACTCCGCCAGCAGATCCACCATTGCCTGACCGCGATCGCGTGACTCGGCATGAACATGTTCAAATAGCAGCAGCGAGGTGGTACGTCCACGGTCAAACACTTCACACCATTCAGCCTGTTTATCCAACAGCGGCGCATTAAGCAGGTCGCAGGTGAAATCGGTGAGCATCGGCGCGTCGTGGCGAATCAGCGCCAGCGCGTCGTCTTTGTTCTCCCATAGCAGCTCGTCCGGGTACTCCATCAACAGGCCAATCACTTTGAGGATTTGCATTATTCCCCCTCCGCTTTATTGCGTACTTCGGTAATGTCGATAGCATCGATCCGGCTACTGTTGAACAGGTTGAATTTAGTATCAGAGCCGTGGCAACCGTCGCCAAAAGTAAAGCCGCAGCCGTTGCGTTCACCGAAGGCGTCGCCCGCCATTTCCCGATGACTGGTCGGAATGACAAACCGATCTTCATAGTTGGCGATAGCGAGATAGCGATACATATCTTCCACCTGGGCGACGCTCAGCCCGACTTCGTCGATCGCGCGGGTATCAGTTACACCTTCTACGGTTTGCGAACGCATATAGTGGCGCATTGCCATCATCCGTTTCAGCGCCCGCAGTACAGGGCCGGTATCGCCCGCACTCAACATATTGGCGAGGTATTGCACCGGAATACGCAGGCTTTCGATGGCGGGAAGTACGCCTTCGCTTTTGGGCAGTCCGCCCGCGTCGGCGTAAGACTGAATCGGCGACAGCGGCGGCACGTACCAGACCATCGGCAGGGTGCGATATTCCGGGTGCAACGGTAGCGCCAGTTTCCAGTCCATTGCCATTTTGTAAACCGGCGAACGCTGGGCGGCTTCAATCACGTTTTGCGGGATACCTTGTTTCAGGGCTTCTTCGATCACTGATGGATCGTGCGGATCGAGGAACACTTCGCACTGGCGTTCATAGAGATCAACTTCGCGCTCGGTGCTCGCTGCTTCCTCGATGCGGTCGGCGTCGTAGAGCAGTACACCAAGATAACGAATGCGCCCCACGCAGGTTTCGGAGCAGACCGTGGGCTGACCGGACTCAATTCGCGGATAACAGAAGATGCATTTTTCCGACTTGCCGCTTTTCCAGTTGAAGTAGATTTTTTTGTACGGACAACCGCTAATGCACAAGCGCCAGCCACGACATTTATCCTGATCGATCAGCACAATGCCGTCTTCTTCGCGTTTGTAGATAGCGCCGCTGGGGCAGGTCGCCACGCAGCTGGGGTTGAGGCAGTGTTCGCAAAGGCGCGGCAGGTACATCATGAAAGTGTTTTCAAACTGACCGTACATCTCCTTTTGCATGGCTTCGAAGTTGCGGTCGCGGGCGCGTTTTTCAAACTCGCCGCCCAGCAATTCTTCCCAGTTTGGCCCCCAGATCACTTTGTCCATCCGTTTGCCGTCAATCAGCGAACGTGGGCGGGCAGTGGGAATGTGTTTACCTTCCGGCGCGCTATGCAAATGTTCGTAGTCGAATGTGAAAGGTTCGTAGTAGTCGTCAATCTGCGGTATCACCGGGTTGGCGAAGATTTTGGTTATTACGCCCATCTTGCTGCCCAGGCGCGGGCGGATCTTGCCATTCACATCACGCACCCAGCCGCCTTGCCACTCTTCCTGATCTTCCCAGTTTTTCGGATAACCAATGCCCGGTTTGGTTTCGACGTTGTTAAACCAGGCGTACTCCATGCCTTCGCGCCCGGTCCAGACGTTTTTACAGGTCACCGAACAGGTGTGGCAGCCGATACATTTATCGAGGTTAAGCACCATGCCGACTTGCGAACGTATTTTCATTTTTCCGCCTCCTGTACCTGATCGCGACCTTCATCATCCAGCCAGTTAACGTTTTTCATCTTACGGATCATGATGAACTCATCGCGGTTCGAGCCGACGGTGCCGTAGTAGTTAAAGCCCCAGGCCAGTTGCGCGTAACCGCCAATCATATGCGTCGGCTTCGGGCAAACGCGGGTGACTGAGTTGTGAATACCGCCGCGCATTCCGGTCACTTCTGAACCGGGGATATTCATAATGCGTTCCTGAGCGTGATACATCATGGTCATGCCCGGCGGCACTCGCTGACTGACTACCGCACGAGCCGTCAGCGCACCGTTGGCGTTAAACACTTCCACCCAGTCGTTATCAACAATGGTCAGTTCGCGGGCATCGGTTTCGCTGATCCAGACAATCGGCCCGCCGCGCGAGAGCGTCAGCATTAGCAGGTTTTCACTGTAGGTAGAGTGAATGCCCCATTTCTGGTGCGGCGTCAGGAAGTTAAGTGCTTTTTCCGGGAAGCCGTTTGGCGGGATCTGGCGCATTTCACTGACACTGCGGGTGTCGATAGGCGGGCGATAAGCCACCAGGCTTTCACCAAAGGCGCGCATCCAGGGATGATCCTGATAGAGCTGCTGGCGTCCCGACAGCGTGCGCCACGGAATTAACTCGTGAACGTTGGTGTATCCCGCGTTATAGGAGACGTGATCGCTTTCCAGACCGGACCAGGTGGGGCTGGAAATGATTTTACGTGGTTGCGCCTGAATATCGCGAAAGCGAATCTTCTCATCCTCTTTGTGTAGCGCCAGATGAGTATGTTCGCGCCCGGTGATCTCGCCCAGCGCCTGCCAGGCTTTTACCGCTACATGGCCGTTGGTTTCCGGTGCCAGCGCCAGAATGACCTCTGATGCATCAATGGCGGTGTCAATCAGCGGACGCCCCTGTGCCGGGCCATCGCGTTTGGTGTAATTGAGTTTGCCGAGGAAATCGATTTCATCCTGGGTATTCCACGAAATCCCTTTACCGCCGTTGCCAAGTTTGTCCATCAACGGCCCCAGCGAGGTAAAACGTTCATAGGTAGCAGGGTAGTCGCGCTCCACCGCCACAATATTCGGCGCGGTCTTACCTGGGATTAGGTCGCATTCGCCTTTGCGCCAGTCGAGCACTTCACATGGTTGGGAGAGTTCTGCCGGAGAGTCGTGCAATAACGGTTGCAGTACAATATCTGTTTCTTTGCCAAGATGCCCCACGCAGACTTGCGAAAATGCTTTGGCGATACCTTTGTAGATTTCCCAGTCGCTGCGTGATTCCCAGGCGGGATCGACCGCCGCAGAAAGTGGATGAATAAACGGATGCATATCCGAGGTATTCATATCGTCTTTTTCGTACCAGGTCGCGGTGGGCAAGACGATATCGGAGAATAAACAAGTGCTGGACATGCGGAAGTCGAGCGTCACCAGCAGGTCGAGCTTGCCCTCTATCGCGGCGGTTTGCCACTCGACTTCTTCCGGTTGAATTCCCTCCGTTGGCCCAAGTTCTTCCCCCTGAATACCGCTTTCCGTACCCAGCAGATATTTCTGCATATACTCATGGCCTTTGCCGGAGGAGCCAAGCAGGTTAGAACGCCAGACAAACAGGTTACGCGGATGATTGCTGCCGTTATCTGGCTGCTCGCAGGCCATACGCAAATCACCCGATTTCAGCGCCTGAGCGGTAAATTCAGTGGGTGATAATCCGGCCTTGTCGGCTTCAGCTTTCAACGTGAGCGGATTACGCCCCAACTGCGGCGCAGAAGGTAGCCAGCCCATGCGTTCGGCGCGAACGTTGAAATCAATCAGATGACCGCTGTATTTACTGGCATCGGCGAGCGGTGAGAGCAATTCCTGAGCGGTGACTTTTTCATAGCGCCACTGGCTTGAGTGATTGTAAAAAAATGAGGTGCTGTTCATCTGGCGCGGTGGGCGGTTCCAGTCAAGCGCAAAGGCCAGTGGTAACCAACCGGTTTGCGGACGCAGTTTTTCCTGACCGACATAGTGCGCCCAGCCCCCGCCGCTTTGCCCGACACAACCGCAGAAGATCAACATATTGATCATTCCCCGATAGTTCATATCCATGTGATACCAGTGGTTAACACCAGCACCGAGGATAATCATCGAACGTCCGTGGGTTTTATGGGCGGTATCGGCAAATTCACGGGCGATGGTTTCAATATACTGGCGCGGCACGCCGGTAATTTGCTCGCCCCATGCCGGCGTGTAGGCTTTGATTTCAGCGTAATCTTTCGCGCTGTTTTCGTCTTCCAGCCCGCGATCAAGACCGTAATTTGCTAGCACCAGATCATAAACGCTGACCACCGGACAGGTACTGCCATCGGCGAGCGTCAGATTTTTCACTGGAAGCTGGCGTACCAGAATCGGATCGTGTTTTACGCTGCGAAAATGCGGGTTTTCAATGCCGCCAAAGTAGGGAAAAGCCACGCCAGCAACAGCGTCGTGTTGACCGAGCAGGGTTAACGACAATTCGGTTTCTGAACCTGCGGCAATGGATTCCAGATTCCATTTGCCTTTTTCTCCCCAGCGAAAACCAATCGAACCGTTCGGCACCACCAGTTCTCCAGCGATATTAAACGCCACGGTTTTCCACTGCGGATTGTTGTTTTCACCCAGTCCATCCACCAGGTCAGACGCGCGGATCATGCGTCCCGGAACGTAGCTGCCATCGTCGCGCGGTTCCAGCATTACCAGCATCGGCATATCGCTGTAGCGGCGGCAGTAGTTGATAAAGTAGTCGCTGGGGTTATCGAGGTGGAACTCTTTTAAGATCACATGGCCCATCGCCATTGCCAGCGCGCTATCGGTGCCTTGCTTTGGCGCCAGCCACTGATCGCACAATTTTGCCACTTCCGAGTAGTCCGGGGTAATGGCGATAGTTTTGGTGCCTTTGTAGCGCACTTCGGTAAAGAAGTGAGCGTCTGGCGTGCGCGTCTGCGGTACGTTAGACCCCCATGCGATGATGTAGCTGGAGTTATACCAGTCGGCGGATTCCGGTACGTCGGTTTGTTCGCCCCAGGTCATCGGCGAGGCGGGCGGCAGGTCGCAATACCAGTCATAGAAACTTAAGCAGGTGCCGCCTAGCAGTGACAGATAGCGTGTTCCGGCGGCGTAAGAGACCATCGACATCGCCGGGATCGGTGAGAAACCGGCAACGCGATCAGGGCCGTAAGTTTTGATGGTCCAGACATTAGCGGCAGCAATCAGTTGATTCAGTTCCTGCCAGTTGGAGCGGATAAACCCACCGCGCCCGCGTACCTGCTTGTAGCTCAGGCACTTTTGCGGGTCATTCATAATTGATGCCCACGCCAGTACCGGATCGCTGTGTTGTTTAAGTGCTTCGCGCCACAGTTCAATCAGCCGTTTACGAATTAGCGGGTATTTCAGACGGTTTGCACTGTAGAGATACCAGGAGTAACTTGCGCCACGCGGGCAGCCGCGTGGTTCATGATTGGGCAGGTCAGGGCGAGTGCGTGGGTAGTCGGTCTGCTGAATTTCCCAGGTCACCAGGCCATTTTTAACGTAGATTTTCCAGCTACAGGAGCCGGTACAGTTAACGCCGTGGGTGGAACGCACGATTTTGTCGAACTGCCAACGCTGGCGATAGCTGTCCTCCCAGTCGCGGTTGCTATGCATCACCTGTCCGTGACCATCGGCAAAAGTTTCGCCCTTTTGTTTGAAGTAGCGAAAGCGATCCAAAAGTTTACTCATGACATGACTCCTGCTCCAGGAATGATTTGGGCTCTGATGCCTTGTCAGATGCGGCATAAACGCCTTATCCGACCTACGGGTGCGACACGTTGCATCAGGCATCGATCTCTTATTTTTGGCTAAACTTCCGCCGACCATAGACCAGCCAGGTCAGCAGTACACAGATGATGTAAAAGATTAAAAACACTTTCATCGCGCCCACCGGAGAGCCTGTCATATTCAGCGACATGCCAAACGCCTGCGGAATAAAAAAGCCGCCCACTGCGCCAATGGCTGAGATAAAGCCCAGCGCCGCCGCCGTTTCGGTGATCGCTTCTCGCTGCGCTTCATCATCGCTGCCACCTTTCATCTTGACGCGATAAATGGTTATCTGGCGGAAGATGACAGCAATCATCTGGAAGGTGGAGCCACTACCCAGACCCGCTGTCAGGAACAACCCCATAAACACGACGAAAAATGCGATGAAATTGCCGGAACCTGTACCAGGCAGAGTGAGGAACAACAGGGCACTGAAAAGCGCCATAAAAATAAAGTTGATAAGCGTCACCCGCACGCCGCCAAATTTATCGGAGATAGCACCGCCAACTGACCGGGCAATCGCGCCGATAAACGGCCCAAAGAACGCCAGTTGCAGTATATTCACATCCGGGAACTGAGTTTTCGCCAGCATGGCAAAACCAGCGGAAAAACCGATAAACGAACCGAAGGTGGCGAGATAGAGCAGACTCAACAGCCAGAGATGCAGACGTTGTAAAACGGGCAACTGGTCGGCAATTGACGCGCGTGAACTGGCGATATCGTTCATCCCAAACCAGGCGGCGATAGTGGCAATTGCCAGCAGTGGCACCCAAATCCATGCGGCGTTCGCCAGCGACATCACTGAGCCATCGGCCTGTGGTACGCCATTAACACCGAGAAAGGCAAATACCGGAACAAAAATCACCAGTGGCGCAACCAGTTGCATCACGCTGACGCCTAAATTGCCTAATCCGCCATTAATCCCTAATGCGCTACCTTGTTTTGCTTTCGGGAAGAAAAAACTGATATTGCCCATACTGGAAGCAAAATTCGCGCCAGCGAAACCACACAGCAAGGCAATAACAATAAATATTCCAAAAGGAGTATGGGGATTTTGTACGGCAATACCGAGCCAGACGCAGGGAATAATCAGGATCGCGGTACTAAAAACAGTCCAGCGACGCCCACCAAATATAGGCACCATAAAGGAGTAGGGGACACGTAATAATGCGCCAGAAACGGAGGGTAATGCGGTTAATAAAAAAAGCTGATCGGTCGTAAAATTAAAGCCAATTTTATTGAGATTAACGGTGACTGCGCTAAATAACATCCAGACACAGAATGCAAGAAGTAAACAACTGACTGATATCCAGAGATTTCTTCGTGCTATATGTTTTCCTTTATTTTCCCAGAAGGCCGGATTTTCTGGCTTCCAGTCGCGCAAAAGATAACGATTACTTTTCTCATTTTGCAGTGCCATATTCTTCCTCACATGCACACGTTGGTAATGAAAAAAAGAAAGACAGGACGTTGGGCGCGATGACCCACTTTTAGAATTAAGAGAATCAGGTGAGATACTGACTGAAAGAATAGATAAGAAAGCGCAGCCGCGCGGTGAGAATGCGGATTATCTGAAGGGTTATGTGTTACTGAATGTAACAAAGATATATCATTGCCTTGGTAATGACTCCAACTTACTGATAGTGTTTTATGTTCAGATAATGCCCGATGACTTTGTCATGCAGCTCCACCGATTTTGAGAACGACAGTAACTTCCGTCCCAGCCTTGCCAGATGTTGTCTCAGATTCAGATTATGTCGCTCAATGCGCTGAGTGTAACGCTTGCTGATAACGTGCAGTTTTCCCTTCAGGCGGGATTCATACAGCGGCCAGCCATCCGTCATCTATACCACGACCTCAAAGGCCGACAGCAGGCTCATAAGACGCCCCAGCGTCGCCATCGTGCGTTCACCGAAGACGTGATTTAGCACCGACGTAGCCCCACTGTTCGTCCATTTCAGCGCAGACAATCACATCACTGCCCGGTTGTATGCGCGAGGTTACCGACTGCGGCCTGAGTTTTTTAAGTGACGTAAAACCGTGTTGAGGCCAACGCCCATAATGCGTGCACTGGCGCGACATCCAACGCCATTCATGGCCATATCAATGATTTTCTGGTGCGTACCGGGCTGAGAGGCGGTGTAAGTGAACTGTAGTTGCCATGTTTTACGGCAATGAGAGCAGAGATAGCGCTGATGTCCGGCAGTGCTTTTGCCGTTACGCACTACGCCTTCAGTAGCGGAGCAGGAAGGACATCTGATGGAAATGGAAGCCACGCAAGCACCTTAAAATCACCATCATACACTAAATCAGTAAGTTGGCAGCATTACCCATTGCCTTCACTAATATTTCAATCCGCATACCCTGAACGAACTTTGTTGCAGCATGAAACTTATCGGTGACGTGTCGCCAGCCAACAGAGCAGAGAGCCGCCACAGACCATGAGTGCGCCTTGCCAGAATGAGAACGATAGCGGTGCGTTGAGTAGCACGGCAGCCAGAGCAGAAGAAAGTACAGGCGTAAAATAAGAACCAACCGCCATAATCGTTACGTTGCCATGTAAAATACCGACATTCCAGGCGGCGTAAGCAAATCCTAAAGTAAATGCCGCAGATATGAGTTTAACGATGACAGGAAAGTTAAAAACCATCTCTGGTTGTGGCGTTATAAAATAGTAAATCCATAGACTTGCCCCCGTCAGAAGAACGAAAACAGTAATGCCGTTAAATCCACGGGCATATTTATTAGTGACTGTGCAATAAGCTGCCCAGATAAACGCACCAATAAACGCCAAAAAATAACTTAATGGACTGGTGGTAATATTATTGATGATTTCATCATATTGTAGCCCGTTGTCGCCGCCTAATACCCAACAGACACCCATCAAAGCTAAAAGCAATCCGGGAATAATCAGCCAGTTTGTTTTCTGACCATTAAAAAGAATGGCGAAAAGTATCGTCAGGCTGGGCCATAAATAGTTCACCATGCCTACTTCTATCGCCTGATGACGGGTAGCAGCATAACCTAAGGAAAGCGCGAGGCAGATTTCATAACTCACGAACAATACGCTGCCAGCAAGTAAATAGCCTTTCGGGATCTGCCGGATACGCGGGAATCCAACGGTGAAGATTAACAGCAGCCCGCTTAATGAATAGATCGCCGCCGCACCACCGACCGGGCCGAGCCCCTCGCTGACACCGCGAATCAATCCTACCATGGTGCTCCACAGGACGATCGCGATTAGCCCTATGAGCGTTGCTTTTTGTCGTGTCATGCGCGTTGTTTAGTCTCTCTTGCCGTTAAAAATTAAGCTGAAATTTATAGCATTTTTTTAACCGGCCTGTCAGGCAGTGGTGTGTTTTTCTACCGCCATTGAGGTAGGTCAATTTGCGCAGGCGGATTATTTTGTGGCAAACACGTGTTCTTTTTGATTTCGCGCAAAAAGATTCAGAATTTTACTGTTAGTTTCCTCGCGCAGTAATACCCCTGAAAAAAGAGGAAAGCAATGGACGTCAGTCGCAGACAATTTTTTAAAATCTGCGCGGGCGGTATGGCGGGAACAACAGTAGCGGCATTGGGCTTTGCCCCGAAGCAAGCACTGGCTCAGGCGCGAAACTACAAATTATTACGCGCTAAAGAGATCCGTAACACCTGCACATACTGTTCCGTAGGTTGCGGGCTATTGATGTATAGCCTGGGTGATGGCGCGAAAAACGCCAGAGAAGCGATTTATCACATTGAAGGTGACCCGGATCATCCGGTAAGTCGTGGTGCGCTGTGCCCGAAAGGGGCCGGTTTGCTGGATTACGTCAACAGCGAAAACCGTCTGCGTTACCCGGAATATCGTGCGCCTGGTTCTGACAAATGGCAGCGCATTAGCTGGGAAGAAGCATTCTCCCGTATTGCGAAGCTGATGAAAGCTGACCGTGACGCCAACTTTATTGAAAAGAATGAGCAGGGCGTAACGGTAAACCGTTGGCTTTCTACCGGTATGCTGTGTGCCTCCGGCGCCAGCAACGAAACCGGGATGCTGACCCAAAAATTTGCCCGCTCCCTCGGGATGCTGGCGGTAGACAACCAGGCGCGCGTCTGACACGGACCAACGGTAGCAAGTCTTGCTCCAACATTTGGTCGCGGTGCGATGACCAACCACTGGGTGGATATCAAAAACGCTAACGTCGTGATGGTGATGGGCGGTAACGCTGCTGAAGCGCATCCCGTCGGTTTCCGCTGGGCGATGGAAGCGAAAAATAACAACGATGCAACCCTGATCGTTGTCGATCCCCGTTTTACGCGTACCGCTTCTGTGGCGGATATTTACGCACCTATTCGTTCCGGTACGGACATTACGTTCCTGTCTGGTGTTCTGCGCTACCTGATCGAAAACAACAAAATCAATGCCGAATACGTTAAGCATTACACCAACGCCAGCCTGCTGGTGCGTGATGATTTTGCTTTCGAAGACGGTCTGTTCAGCGGTTATGACGCTGAAAAACGCCAGTACGATAAATCGTCCTGGAACTATCAGTTCGATGAAAACGGCTATGCGAAACGCGATGACACGCTGACTCATCCGCGCTGTGTGTGGAACCTGCTAAAAGAGCACGTTTCCCGCTATACGCCGGACGTCGTGGAAAACATCTGCGGTACGCCAAAAGCCGACTTCCTGAAAGTGTGTGAAGTGCTGGCCTCCACCAGCGCACCGGATCGCACAACCACCTTCCTGTACGCGCTGGGCTGGACGCAGCACACCGTCGGTGCGCAGAACATCCGTACTATGGCGATGATCCAGTTGCTGCTCGGCAACATGGGTATGGCTGGCGGCGGCGTGAACGCACTGCGTGGTCACTCCAACATTCAGGGGCTGACTGACTTAGGTCTGCTCTCTACCAGCCTGCCGGGTTATCTGACGCTGCCGTCAGAAAAACAGGTTGATTTGCAGTCGTATCTGGAAGCGAACACGCCGAAAGCGACGCTGGCGGATCAGGTGAACTACTGGAGCAACTATCCGAAGTTCTTCGTTAGCCTGATGAAATCTTTCTATGGCGATGCCGCGCAGAAAGAGAACAACTGGGGCTATGACTGGCTGCCGAAGTGGGACCAGACCTACGACGTCATCAAGTATTTCAACATGATGGACGAAGGCAAAGTCACCGGTTATTTCTGCCAGGGCTTTAACCCGGTTGCGTCCTTCCCGGACAAAAACAAAGTGGTGAGCTGCCTGAGCAAACTGAAGTACATGGTGGTTATCGATCCGCTGGTGACTGAAACCTCTACCTTCTGGCAGAACCACGGCGAGTCGAACGATGTCGATCCGGCGTCTATTCAGACTGAAGTATTCCGTCTGCCTTCGACCTGCTTTGCCGAAGAAGATGGTTCTATCGCTAACTCCGGTCGCTGGTTGCAGTGGCACTGGAAAGGTCAGGATGCGCCGGGCGAAGCGCGTAACGACGGCGAAATTCTGGCGGGTATCTACCATCATCTGCGCGAGCTGTACCAGGCCGAAGGTGGTAAAGGCGTAGAACCGCTGATGAAGATGAGCTGGAACTACAAGCAACCGCACGAGCCGCAGTCTGACGAAGTGGCAAAAGAGAACAACGGCTATGCGCTGGAAGATCTCTATGATGCCAATGGCGTGCTGATTGCGAAGAAAGGTCAGTTGCTGAGTAGCTTTGCGCATCTGCGTGATGACGGTACGACTGCATCTTCTTGCTGGATCTATACCGGTAGCTGGACAGAGCAGGGCAACCAGATGGCCAACCGTGATAACTCCGACCCGTCCGGTCTGGGGAACACGCTGGGATGGGCCTGGGCGTGGCCGCTCAACCGTCGCGTGCTGTACAACCGTGCTTCAGCGGATATCAACGGTAAACCGTGGGATCCGAAACGAATGCTGATCCAGTGGAACGGCAGCAAGTGGACGGGTAACGATATTCCTGACTTCGGCAATGCCGCGCCGGGTACGCCAACCGGGCCGTTTATCATGCAGCCGGAAGGGATGGGACGCCTGTTTGCCATTAACAAAATGGCGGAAGGTCCGTTCCCGGAACACTACGAGCCAATTGAAACGCCGCTGGGCACTAACCCGCTGCATCCGAACGTGGTTTCTAACCCGGTGGTTCGTCTGTATGAACAAGACGCACTGCGGATGGGTAAAAAAGAGCAGTTCCCGTATGTGGGTACGACCTATCGTCTGACCGAGCACTTCCACACCTGGACCAAGCACGCATTGCTCAACGCAATCGCCCAGCCGGAACAGTTTGTGGAGATCAGCGAAACGCTGGCGGCGGCGAAAGGCATTGCCAATGGTGACCGTGTCACTGTCTCCAGCAAGCGTGGCTTTATCCGCGCGGTGGCTGTGGTAACGCGCCGTCTGAAACCGCTGAATGTAAACGGTCAGCAGGTTGAAACGGTGGGTATTCCAATCCACTGGGGCTTTGAGGGTGTCGCGCGTAAAGGTTATATCGCTAACACTCTGACGCCAAATGTCGGTGATGCAAACTCGCAAACGCCGGAATATAAAGCGTTCTTAGTAAACATCGAGAAGGCGTAAGGGGGCGAACAGATGGCTATGGAAACGCAGGACATTATCAAAAGGTCCGCAACTAACTCCATCACGCCGCCTTCTCAGGTGCGTGATTACAAAGCAGAAGTCGCGAAACTTATCGACGTTTCCACCTGTATCGGCTGTAAAGCCTGTCAGGTGGCGTGTTCGGAGTGGAACGACATCCGTGATGAAGTGGGGCACTGCGTCGGGGTTTACGATAACCCCGCCGATCTGAGCGCCAAGTCCTGGACGGTGATGCGCTTTAGCGAAACCGAACAGAACGGCAAGCTGGAGTGGCTGATCCGTAAAGACGGCTGTATGCACTGTGAAGATCCGGGCTGCCTGAAGGCGTGCCCGTCTGCTGGTGCAATCATTCAGTACGCTAACGGGATTGTCGATTTCCAGTCGGAAAACTGCATCGGCTGTGGTTACTGCATTGCCGGGTGTCCGTTTAATATTCCGCGCCTCAACAAAGAGGATAACCGGGTATATAAATGCACGCTCTGCGTCGATCGCGTCAGCGTCGGCCAGGAACCGGCTTGTGTGAAAACCTGTCCGACCGGGGCTATCCACTTCGGCACCAAGAAGGAGATGCTGGAGCTGGCGGAACAGCGCGTGGCGAAACTGAAAGCGCGTGGTTACGAACATGCTGGCGTCTACAACCCGGAAGGTGTCGGTGGTACTCACGTTATGTACGTGCTGCATCACGCCGATCAGCCGGAGCTGTATCACGGTCTGCCGAAAGATCCGAAGATCGATACCTCGGTGAACTTGTGGAAAGGCGCGTTGAAACCGCTGGCAGCGGCTGGCTTTATCGCCACTTTTGCCGGGTTGATTTTCCACTACATCGGTATTGGCCCGAATAAGGAAGTGGACGATGACGAGGAGGAGCATCATGAGTAAGTCGAAAATGATTGTGCGCACCAAATTTATTGATCGCGCCTGTCACTGGACCGTGGTGATTTGCTTCTTCCTGGTGGCGCTGTCCGGGATTTCGTTCTTCTTCCCGACGCTGCAATGGCTGACGCAAACCTTCGGTACGCCGCAGATGGGACGCATTTTGCACCCGTTCTTCGGCATTGCGATTTTCGTTGCGCTGATGTTTATGTTCTTCCGCTTTGTGCATCACAACATCCCGGATAAGAAAGATATTCCGTGGCTGTTGAACATTGTCGAAGTATTAAAAGGCAATGAGCACAAAGTGGCGGATGTTGGTAAGTACAACGCCGGGCAAAAGATGATGTTCTGGTCGATCATGAGCATGATTTTCGTGCTGCTGGTGACCGGGGTGATTATCTGGCGTCCGTACTTTGCGCAGTACTTCCCGATGCAGGTTGTTCGCTACAGCCTGCTGATCCACGCGGCTGCCGGTATCATCCTGATCCACGCCATCCTGATCCATATGTATATGGCATTTTGGGTGAAAGGATCGATTAAAGGGATGATCGAAGGGAAGGTGAGCCGTCGCTGGGCGAAGAAACACCATCCGCGCTGGTATCGTGAAATCGAGAAGGCAGAAGCGAAAAAAGAGAGTGAAGAAGGGATATAATCTCTTTTGAACTTTAAGCTGAAAATGGCGCTGTAAAAGGCGTCATTTTCATATTGTAGACAACGTAGGCTTTGTTCATGCCGGATGCGACGTGAACGCCTTATCCGGCCTACAAACCCTTCAAATCCAATAGATTGCAGTGAACTTGTAGGCCTGATAAGCGTAGCGCATCAGGCAATGTCGCGTTTGTCATCAGTTTCAAATGGCGCTTTATAAGGTGCCATTTTTTATTGCGTAACCAGACGGCGCAGTCGCGACACATCCACCGTCTTTTCCGCCTCAGCCAGACTCCAGGCGTTTTGCAGATTCAGCCACATTTGCGGCGAACTGCCGATCACCACGGAAAGTTTAATTGCCATTTCTGGCGTCAAAGCTGCTTTTCCGGTCAGCAATCGGCTTGCCGTTGAGGGAGCAATTTCCATTGCTCTGGCAAACTCGCGCAGGCTGACATTAAGTTCGTCCAGTGATTCCTGAATAATGTCCCCCGGGCGGGGATGATTGGCCATTTTCATTAGTGATAGTCCTCGTAATCCAGTATGTATGCATCGCCATTGACGAACTCAAACGTGATTCGCCAGTTGCCCGAGACAGATATTGCCCAAATTCCATCGCGATCGCCGCTTAACGGGTGTAGGCGGTAACCGGGCATATCGATATCAGCAAGACAGCTTGCTGCATCAATCACAGCGAGTCGGTGGCGTAATCGTTTGACTTGCGTCGGTATAACGCCGGAGGTTTTGCCGAGAAGAAACAAGTCACGCAATCCCTTGTGTCTGAAATTCATTATCATCTCTTCATCCTTGTTCCCTCAAAAGGAACACTATCACTATTGTTCCGTGCAGCGCAACAAATTTCGCTACGTTTTCGCGAATTGTGAGGGGAAAGATGGGTGAGGAAAAGAAGAAGAGTGAAATTGCGGAAAGCGTCTCGCAAAACAGGCTGCGACCCGAATATGGCAGTCGCAGCAAAGGCCTCTTAGCGGCGGAAATCAATCACCATACGGCCACGGATTTTGCCTTCTTCCATCTCGGTAAAGATGGTGTTGATGTCCGCTAACGGACGCAGGGCGACTTTCGGCACCACTTTGCCTTCGGCGGCAAACTGGAAAGCTTCGGTGAGATCCTGGCGCGTGCCGACCAGTGAACCGACCACTTCAATACCATCCAGCACAAGGCGTGGGATGTCCAGGCTCATGGACTCCGGCGGCAGACCGACTGCCACAACACGCCCGCCTGCACGAACGGCATCAACCGCCGAGTTAAATGCGGCTTTGGCTACTGCTGTAACAACCGCAGCGTGTGCACCGCCCGCTTTCTCCTGCACAATTTTGGCGGCGTCTTCGGTGCGTGAGTTAATCGCTAAATCTGCCCCCATTTCAGTCGCCAGTTTTAACTGCTCATCGTTGACATCAATGGCGATCACTTTGGCGTTAAAGACATTCTTCGCGTATTGCAGGGCGAGGTTACCCAGACCGCCAAGACCGTAGATAGCAATCCACTGACCGGGACGAATTTTTGACAGTTTAACCGCTTTGTAGGTGGTGACCCCCGCACAGGTAATGCTGCTGGCCGCCGCCGAGTCCAGACCATCTGGCACTTTTACCGCGTAATCGGCGACCACGATGCACTCTTCCGCCATCCCGCCATCAACGCTGTATCCGGCATTTTTAACTGAACGGCAGAGCGTTTCGTTACCACTGTTACAGTATTCGCAATGACCGCATCCTTCGTAAAACCACGCCACGCTGGCACGATCGCCTGGTTTTAATGAGGTGACACCTGGGCCAACTTCTGCCACCACACCGATGCCTTCATGGCCCAGAATTACGCCGGTTTTGTCACCAAAATCGCCATTCTTAACATGAAGATCGGTATGACATACACCACAACACTCCATTTTCAGCAGGGCTTCGCCATGTTTCAGTGAGCGCAGTGTTTTATCCGTAACGTCAACATGATGATCCTTCGTAACAACCGCAGCCTTCATAGTTCCTCCTTTTCGGATGATGTTCTGCATAGCAGGTGAGGCAAATGAGATTTATTTGCCACTACCCAGTATGGATGAGATCTGAAAAAGGGAGAGGGAAATTGCCCGGTAACATTCACTACCGGGCGGAGGCTTAGATGGAGGTACGGCGGTAATCGCGGTATTCGGCTTGCCAGAAGTTGTCGTCAATGGCTTGTTGCAAAGCTTCGGCAGACGTTTTCACCGCCACGCCTTGCTGCTGCGCCATTTTGCCAACCGCAAACGCAATTGCGCGGGAGACTTTCTGAATATCTTTTAGTTCCGGTAGTACCAGACCTTCGCCGTTCAGGACCAGCGGCGAATACTGGGCAAGCGTTTCACTTGCCGACATCAGCATCTCATCGGTGATACGTGACGCGCCGGAAGCAATAACACCCAGCCCAATGCCCGGGAAAATAAAGGCGTTGTTACACTGGGCGATAGGGTAGATTTTATCTTTCCATACCACTGGATTAAACGGGCTGCCAGTGGCGACCAGCGCGTTACCTTCGGTCCAGGCGATAATGTCCTGCGGTGTGGCTTCCACGCGTGACGTCGGGTTAGACAGCGGCATCACGATCGGACGCGGACAGTGTTTATGCATCTCACGGATGATCTCTTCCGTAAACAGCCCGGTCTGTCCTGAGACGCCAATCAGAATATCTGGTTTTACATTGCGCACCACATCCAGCAGTGACAGCACATCGCTGTCGGTATCCCAGTCACTAAGATTTTCGCGTTTCTGCACCAGTTTGGTCTGGAAAGGCAGTAGGTTTGGCATCTTGTCGGTGAGCAGACCAAAGCGATCGACCATAAACACTTTCTGTCGCGCCGCTTCTTCGCTTAATCCTTCGCGCTGGGTCTGGGCGATAATCATTTCGGCAATGCCGCATCCCGCTGAACCGGCGCCGAGGAAGACAATCTTTTTCTCGCTTAACTGACCACCTGCTGCGCGGCTGGCTGCGATCAGTGTGCCGACTGTTACCGCCGCAGTGCCCTGAATGTCATCGTTAAAAGAACAAATTTCATGGCGATAGCGGTTAAGCAACGGCATCGCATTTTTTTGTGCAAAGTCTTCAAACTGCAGCAACACGTTCGGCCAGCGTTGCTTCACTGCCTGGATAAATTCGTCAACGAATTCATAGTATTCATCGTCAGTGATGCGCGGATTACGCCAGCCCATATACAACGGGTCGTTAAGCAGTTGCTGGTTGTTGGTGCCGACGTCCAGCACCACCGGCAGTGTATACGCCGGGCTGATGCCGCCACAGGCGGTATAGAGCGACAGTTTACCGATCGGAATACCCATCCCGCCGATGCCCTGGTCACCAAGACCCAGGATACGTTCGCCATCCGTCACCACAATCACTTTAATATTATGGTTCGGCACGTTTTGCAGAATGTCGTCCATATTGTGGCGGTTCTGGTAAGAGATAAACACGCCGCGCGAACGGCGGTAGATCTCAGAAAAACGCTCACAGGCTGCGCCAACGGTCGGGGTATAAATAACGGGCATCATCTCATCAAGATGATTGTTTACCAGACGGTAGAAGAGGGTTTCGTTAGTGTCCTGGATGTTACGCAGGTAGATGTGTTTGTCGATTTCGGTTTTGAATCCCTGATACTGGATCCATGCACGCTCCGCTTGTTCTTCGATGGTTTCGACCACTTCCGGCAGTAACCCCAGCAGGTTGAAGTTACGGCGTTCTTCCATGCTGAAGGCACTGCCTTTATTCAACAACGGAAATTCCAGCAGTACAGGGCCAGCGTAAGGAATATAAAGCGAACGCTGTTTTTTTGTTTTTGGTTCCATGTCACTCACTCTTTTTTGAATATCCATCCCTGGGGTTTTTATCGTCTTTGCTTTACCTCCAGGGCGTCGCCCCCAAGTATAAAGCAGATAAAAACAAAAACACCATTGCGCAGGCAATGGTGTTTAATCGTCATTGAGGACTGATTGTTAAGGATTACTTTTCAGCGGGGCGTTTTCTGCCGGTTGGGTTATTTACCACGCTGGATTTGTCACCTTCGGTAACTATTTTGCGCTGGTTAGAAATTTTATGATCCAGTCCAAGAATATGACGTGCCTGACGGTTCGATTTCATTTTAACTCCTCAATCCTGTTGCTAGTTTTAAGGACAACATCGCCGTAGCGAAGAAACACGTGCTAAACCCCTAAATTAGGTTGCCGATCAAGCATAGCAGCTTAAAGCGTAGGGTGCTGGCCACTGACCACATAATTGATCGTTTGCTGGTAGATATCACTGAGGATGTCGTTATCAGAAGCTTCCACCCATTTGGTCAGCTCCATGAGAATGTCATCTTCAGTGACAACACCGTGCTCTGCCCGAAGGCCTTGCTCAATGGCATTAACCAGAGCGGGTTCTGCTGTTGAATTTTCTGCCTGATAATAAGTAAACATAGTGATTCTCCGTGTCTGTGTATTTATGGTGTCTGCTACGGATCGCAGATTTATAAAGCACATTCAGCATGGCAAATATTTGCCGCTTCGTTGTTAAGATTAGTCCTGGTTGATGTGTTTTATATTTTAACTGCATGATATTCATGACTATTGTTATTGGCATTCGTTGCTTGATATTGCTGTAATATCTTTTAAACCATATATTCCCCGCCTTCTGTTGTGGTAATTTTATTTAAGTTCGGAGGTAATATTTTCGCCGGATTTTATTCGGAATATCCTGCTTATCCTCGTGCGGTTTCTCACGTAGTCTATAATTTCCTTTTTAAGCCCACAGGAGAGCAACAATGACAATCCATAAGAAAGGTCAGGCACACTGGGAAGGCGATATCAAACGCGGGAAGGGAACAGTATCCACCGAGAGCGGCGTGCTGAACCAACAGCCGTATGGGTTTAACACGCGTTTTGAAGGCGAAAAAGGAACCAACCCTGAAGAATTGATTGGCGCGGCACATGCCGCTTGTTTCTCGATGGCGCTTTCATTAATGCTGGGGGAAGCGGGATTCACGCCAACATCGATTGATACCACTGCCGATGTATCGCTGGATAAAGTCGATGCTGGTTTCGCGATTACCAAAATCGCACTGAAGAGTGAAGTTGCCGTACCGGGTATTGATGCCTCAACCTTTGACGGCATTATTCAGAAAGCAAAAGCCGGATGCCCGGTTTCTCAGGTACTGAAAGCGGAAATTACGCTGGATTACCAGTTGAAAGCATAAGTACTCGCCGGATGATGTTGTCATCCGGCAAGCATTTACACCAATATTTTCTGCTTATCTCAATGAAATCTCGCATTTCAACTGCATCGTCATTCTTTTCGTTATTCCCGCCTGTTCCCGAACAATCATTATTGCATCAGGTTGTAAACTCCTATTTCGTTCAGAATAACAGTAAAACTCTGTTTATTTATGTTCTCTGTTTGATGGTGAGAAACATTTATGGCATTGTAAGATTCAGTTGATTTAATTAATTTGAATTAATTAAATTTAATTAATGAGCTAATTAACATTGTTTAATAAGGATGAAACTATGTTGATGAAAAAGGTCTCTTTTGCTATTGCTTTAATTTCTCTAAGTCAGTATGCAAGCGCATCTTCAGAATTTAATTTCTTATCTGACAATGTTTTTGGTGATGCTTCTCTTTCATTTCTGAATGGTGAGTCAGGTGAGTTTGTTTATAGCGATGGCGGTAAACTTAGCCAACTGGACTGGAAAATTCAAAATACCCCCATTATTAAAATGGGGCTAACCTGGGATGCAATCTCATGGCTGACGCTTAATGCTAAAGGCTGGACGACGATTGCGTCTGCCGGTACGCTAATGGATGATTATGACTGGCTGGAGCCGGGGCAGCACCACTGGAGCGATTGGTCACATCACCCGGCAACGCGGTTGAATTTTGCAAATCAGTTTGATCTCAATATGACAGGTTGGTTTTTAACGGATCCGAGTTACCAACTCGGCGCTATGTTAGGCTATCAGGAGACGCGTTTCAGTTGGCTGGCGAAAGGAGGTTACTATAGTTATGATAATGGTGCCGACACTGGAGATATTCCTCATGACCAAAGAGTTATTGGCTACCAACAAAAATTCAGTGCGCCTTATTTAGGTCTTTCTGGTAAATATGTCTATCATGATTTTGATATTATTGCTCAATTTAAATATAGTGCCTGGGGAGAAGGGAAAGGAACAGATCAGCATTATTTGCGCAACATTACATTTAAAGATAAAGTATCCAACCAAAAATATTATTCAGGTCTTATTAATGCGGGGTATAACATTAACTCACAGGCGCGGATTTTCACAGAAATATCATGGAGTAGATTCTCTAATGATATTGGTAACACAGTAATTTCTTATAAAGACAAGGGTGAAAGCGTAAAAGAGAAAGATTCGCCAGGGATGCAAAACTATAATTACATTATTGGCGCGGGCATTCAGTACAAATTTTAATATAGCGTCGGGCGAATGGCGGAATATGAATACATGAAATCTTGCCCGCCTGCGCGGGCAAGATGTTCTAAGCGTCGATTTGAAGCGGTAGCGTAGTAGACATCCAGCCAGGGATCTCCTCAGCGGGCAAAGGACGTGAGAAGAAATAACCCTGAATCACAGGGCAGTGGATCTTGCGTAACATCTCAAACTGTTCTTTCGTTTCCACACCTTCTGCCACTACGGTTAAGTTCAGGCTTTGCCCAATGCTGGTAATGGCTTCTAATAAGGCACGGATGCGTTTTTCGCTCAGGCAACGATCGACAAAACTTTTATCGATTTTAATTTCCGTTACCGGCAGGCTGACTAAGCGTGACAGGCCGGAAAAGCCTGTACCGAAATCGTCGACAGATAAACCTACGCCCATATCCCGCAGGATCTGGATGCGTTTAAAGATCTCCGTATCGTGTTCCATCATCATGCTTTCAGTGATTTCCACCGTCAGCTGGTGGCCGTCAATCTGCCAGGCTTCCATCGCATCGCAAACCTGATTGGGTAGCTGATTACTGCGAAAATGCAGCGCAGATAAGTTTACGGATAACGCCGGGATATGAATATTCTGGCTTCGCCATTCTGCTAACTGGCGACAGGCTTCAGCAATTACCCAACGACCAATATTTTCAATTTCACCAATCTCTTCTGCGAGGGGAATAAACCGGGAAGGGGGAACATGTCCATGCTGCGGGTCATACCAGCGAGCAAGAGCTTCAATACCATACAGTTCGCCCGTTTCGGCGAAGATCTGCGGCTGGTAAACCAGCTTCAACTGGTTGTTGCTGATTGCTTCTTTCAGCGCCGCGCCTAATATCAACCGCTCTTTAACCATCTCGTTCATTGTCGGGCTAAAGAACTGCCAGCCGTTACCGCCGTTTTTGCGAATGAAATCCATCGCATTGTGGGCGGTAGAAAGCAGGTAGTCACGGTTTTTGCCAACGTCGTAACTGATACCAATACTTAAGGTTAAAGGAAAAGGCTGATTGTCAATGATGACCGGTTTGCTAACGACGTTGCGTAGTTCATCAGCGATTTGGGTAATGTTGCTGACTTCATCCTCCAGACTAATGAGGACAAACTGTGCACCTTCAACGCGGCAGAGATACTGGTCGGGTTTGAGTTTTTCGCGAAAGCGATTAACGACTTCTAACAATGCCTGATCGGCCCACGCATAGCCGAGGCTGTCGATCACATCCTGAATATGGTCGACGCCAATAAGATAAACCACCGGAGATACAGCTCTATCGACAAGGTCATCGAGGTAATTGTGCAGATTATTGCGATTTGGCAGACCGGTCATCGGATCAAACTGGATTAGCTGTTCGATGTGCTGGCGGCTTTTCTCCTGTTCCAGCGCCAGTGCGGCCATATGCTGGCTGATGTCTGCCACGCGTTCGACAAATGCACTGGTTTCTGTCCCTGCAGCCGTCTTGATTTGCAGAACTCCCGCTGGTGCGCCATCGCGCTGGCGAATGGTAACAGCCCAGCTTTGTGCATTCTTTACTTCTGTCCCATGAGAGGACGACGCCCAATGCACTGGCATCCCATTACGCAATGCATACAGTGACACATGCGATTCATGAAGAATGGCTTCAATATTACGGCAAATGATTTCACCCATTTCGTGAAACGGCGGGCTGCTGCACATGGCGGCGAGGATGTTGCCTTCCAGTTGGCGGATTTGCCGTTCTTCAGTGATATCTGAGAAGGTCATTACCAGGTTTTGTAGATGAGCAAGCACGTCATAGACCGGACTGATAGACGCTTTAATCCAGATATTTTCACCCGTGCGCGTTAATAGCAAAAATTCATCTTGATCGCGGGAGGTTTTCCACAAAAGCTGCTGTAAGCGGATGCGGTTATCTGTCGGGTATTCAGGAATGTTAAGCAGCGCATCGGGCTGCATACCGCTGGCTTCGCTGATGCAATAGCCGAACATTTCTGTAAACGCGCGATTGCACTGAACGATATGACGCTCAGGATCAAGCACAATCACAGGTCGGTCGAGATGATCCACGGCAATGAGCAACTGCCGGGTCTGTTCTTTCTGCGCCATTTCAACGCTGGCATCTCGCACCAACGCCAGGTAATAAATTTTCCCCTCGGCAGTCACTTTTGACAGGGCAAATCGTGTCCATATTTTACTGCCATCTTTTTTCTCCAGCTGCAATTCCCGGCTCATTCCTTCGACACGCGCTTTACCTCCTTCGCGGTTATGCCGGATGTATTCAGGGTGTGCTGGGCGCAAATTATGGGGAATCAGCATATCGATGTTATTGCCAATGACCTCTTCGCGTTTATATCCCCAAAGCTTCTCTGCAGCGGGGTTGAAAAACATGACTTCATCATTTTCGTTGATTAACACCGCGCCCATCATATTTTGCTCAAGCGCGGGGAAAAAAATGCCGTCAGCGGCATTTTCTGCATCGGTTAGCTTCATGATTACCTCTGCATCCGGGCGAATCTAAAGACTGGCTTTCCAGAGTTCAACACGGTTTCTACCTCGTCTTTTGGCGATATACAGAGCTTCGTCGGCTATTTGAATTAAACGTTCATAATCCGGATGTCCATTAAACATGGCGGCACCAATGGACAGAGAGAGGTAAATATCTTCGCCGTTTGCAGCTTTCAGTTTGGTTTTTTCTACCCGACTGCGAATACGTTCTGCGGTACGTAAAGTGTCAGTTTCTGAGGCTTCCGTCAGTACAATGATAAATTCATCACCACCGTAGCGGAAAACATAATCACTACTACGGACGTTGTCGTAAAACGCCTGCGAGACTTTACGCAGAATTTCGTCGCCGGTGTTATGTCCCCATGTATCATTGATCTCTTTGAATTTATCA
This sequence comes from Escherichia sp. Marseille-Q3837, assembly GCF_916618735.1. NCBI lineage: Bacteria > Pseudomonadati > Pseudomonadota > Gammaproteobacteria > Enterobacterales > Enterobacteriaceae > Escherichia > Escherichia sp. Marseille-Q3837. Next base: position 3,212,900 of record NZ_CAKAKC010000001.1, read on the forward strand.
ACATCGATGATGAGAACAGATAACGGCGTGCCAGCCCGATTGGCATGGGCAATTTCACGTTTGAAGATAGTCGGCAGGAAACGGCGGTTAAGTAGCTTAGTCAACACATCCATTCCCACTTCATGGCGAGAAACTTCTTCAAACAGTTCTCGCAATAAGGTTGTAATTTGCGATACGGTATTTCGTATCTGCAATAAAAACTTCACTCGCAGACTTTTGTTACTCAGATTCTTGGCATGGAGTATTGTCTGATTAAAAACCCCGTCGAAATCCTGAATAAGGCGGGAGATATGACCGACTTCGGCAATACCGCTAAAATAATGCCGACCTTTATGGTTAAACCATAAGCCAAAATCAGCCTGGCTTAACGGTAAGCTGCTGCCTAAATCAGAATCCAACAGGACTTTATAAATAACATCTAATTCCCATGAAAGTAATGAGGCTATTTGCCGTTCTTTTTCTTCTTCGGCATTTTCAAGTAGTGAGAAGATACGATAATTCTCGTCTTCTTTAGCCGCACTACTGTCGCTAAAGGTAAACGCCCGGGTCATAACTTCCATGGCTATATCAATACTGTTAATCGAAAAATGATAAACCTGAAGTTTATCCGCTGGCGAATAATCAGAGGAAAATATCGCTGGATAGAGGATTTTCTTCAATACACGAAAACCCATCTCAACGATTTCTACGGGAATGCCAATACGGGCATGTACTTCGGCCACGGTATGTTGGATTTGTATAAGCCTATCAACATCGTCCGCTTGCGCAGAGAGCACATCGATAATCCATGTTTCCAGAGCACTTTTAAGCTGCCTTTCAACCTGTTCGTTACTCAAAAACTCTTCGGCATGTGGGTCAGTACGTACAATACGATAAAACTCATTGCTCAGGTAATGGGCATGTGCAACAGCAATTTCTGCGGCTTTAGCGCGAATGAGAGGGGAAGCCTGGGTAACTAATCCAGTCCACTCATCTTTCATTCTTTTAAAGTACATCTCCATAATTCAGCCCCTTATACGACTGGAAAGGCAGATGGGATCGAAAAACGAAACGCAACATACTGGACAGACTTATCGCACCATATTCTCCTGAAATATGAGGATATAATGAAAAGAAATAAACGGATTAGACAGTTTTAATCTACGCTACTGTTCTTCTGAAGAGTATAGCCCATCGTGATTATTTTTCGGTGGTGACGAATATCGTATTGTTTTTCATGTTGATACTAATTAATCAGAGGATTATAGCAATCGGCTTATATGGAGATAATTTTATTTAAGAGGTTACGGCATTTTTGCAGGGTGACAAGCCGGTGCTTGCATCACCGGCATGACACAGTAAAAGAGGGCGTTTAACTTCCCCAACGACTTTGCAGATAACTAACGGCTTGTTGGGTCTGTGGTTTATTAAGGTAATCTTCGCGGAACAGAATCGTGCCGCTAATTTCGGGTACAGCATCGTTAAGATCAAGCTGCTTTTTTAGTTCTGGCACGCCGCCGTTAACCATCCAGTCAGGTTCTATCTTTGAGGGTTCACCCACTTTATAGAAGGCAACGCCGATATATAGCCGGGTTTTGGTCGGTTTGACGACATCTGCCCACCATTTTGCCAGTACGTCATAGCGTGCTGCGCTACGTGAGAAAGGCCAGTAAATTTGTGGGGCAATATAATCCAGTAAACCATGTTCTACCCAACGGCGGGTATCTGCATAGGATTCGTCATAGGCTGCTGCGCCTCGTGTATCGGAACCGAGCGGATCGTGTGATCGGTTGCGCCAGACGCCCGCCGGGCTAACGCCAAATTCAACCTCAGGCTTAATGCTTTTGATGGTGTGCGATACCTTTGCAATTAATTGCTGAGTATTGTTGCGCCGCCAGTCTGCTTTTGATGCAAAAGCTCTCCCATATTTGCGGTACGTCTCGTTATCGTTCAGCAGCGAACCCGGTGATTCAGTATAGAAATAATCGTCGAACTGCACGCCATCTATCGGATAACGGGAAACCACTTCCGCAACTATTGATGTGATCCAATCCTGAACCTCAGGGATACCAGGGTCGAGAACAAAACGGTCGCCCGACGTTCTGATCCAGTCGCGATGCTGCACGTAGACACTGGCTGGTTGCTGTGACAGGGTGCTATTCAATTCCCTGATAGTTCCGGGTTTTGTATTAACCGACACGCGGTAGGGATTAAACCATGCGTGCACTTTCATCCCACGCTTGTGGGCTTCGTCGAGCATAAATTGCAGCGGATCGTAACCTGGATCTTCACCAATCTTGCCGGTCAGAAGATCGGACCACGGTAAAATTTTCGATGGCCAAAGGGCTGTACCATCGGGCTTTACCTGGAAAAAGACCGTATTTATGCCGAGACGTTGTAGATGATCTAACTTGTCAATCATCGCCTGTTGTTGTGCGCGGGCTCGGCTGGTGGGGTTACTGATATTAACCGAGGAAACGGGGGGCCAGTCGAGGCGAGAGACAGTAGCCAGCCAGATACCTCGCATCGGCTGCGCTGGTTGATGTGTTGTCGCTGGTGGTTTTGAACCTGCTGGTGGTGTAGTTATTGGCGTTGGCGGTGTGGTCTTACAACTACACAGTAAAAGAGCCAGAGCAACGAGTGTGGCTGGCTTTTTGATCGTTAATTTCACGTTTCGGGAGCAGATATCCATATATGCTGGTTTCCGGTAAACAGATGTGTTGCTCATTCTCGTACTTATCTGGGGCAAGTCAATACGATAACAGGTACGAAAAAGGGAGCGATTAACTATCGCTCCCTTGTCTTATCCCCTTCAGAGATTGTTAATGTTTCTTATCGTTCATCACAATATAGTGCGGTGAACGAGCACGTGGATGCAGGAAGAAGTGACCTTTCGGTGCGTTCTGGCTGTTAATTGGCTCCAGTGTCACACCGGTATTCGCTTTGCCTTTACGATCGTGGATGGCATAGAGAATAAAGGGCAGGGCAAGTACCACCAGGAAGCTAACGACCAGTAATTCGACATACATATCGGTAGAGTCACCCTGGATATTATCCGGCGGTAGGAAGGAAACAATAAACGCCATGATTGAGGTCAGCAGGCCGACAATAGCCACAACCAGTTTCACGCCTTTACCACCAGGGATATTAAATGTGCGTTTTAAGTCAGGATGTTTAAGGACTAACACAATGTAGCCAATAAACAGCATGAAATAAGCACACAGATAAATCACCACCGTCAGCGCCAGTGCGATCAGGAAGGACATGTTGTTACCACCACCGGTATTGGTGAGGATAATCAAGGCGATAGAGGTAATCACTAGCTGAGAAATAACCAGAGTGACCGGCACGCCATTTTTGTTCATTTTGGCGAACGCTGGAGGTAGCAGGTTTTTCTGCGCTGTGACATACATCCCGCGAGAAGGACCGACAATCCAGGAGGCGATTTCTGCCAGAACACCCAGCAGCAGCAGTGCGGAGATCACGCGAACCGTCCACTCAATTTCCGGTGCCACATGGGACATCAGAACGGTAAAGGTTTGCATTACCCCAGCGGACAGATTGATTTCATTACCCGGAATGACCATCGCAATGGACAAACCACCAACCGAGCTTAAACAGATTGCCGCCACCATCAGCAATAACATTGCCAGCGGATAATCTCGCCCCGGATTGCTCATTTCATTGACGTGGGTTGCGGAGGCTTCTACACCCATATAACTCAATATGAAGGCAACAAACACAACCAGGGTGCCAACTTTAGAGAAATCCGGGAAGAAGGTTTTTGCATCCATTTCGATAGCAACTGGCGCACCGGAGTGCAGATAAATCGCCGCTAATGCAATCAAAATAAATGCGGGTAACAGGATACCGGCAAAGAAGCCGACTTTAGCAATTCGCGCTGTATATTTAGTACCGCCAAACTGAGTTAATGCCAGAACCCAAAGAATGATGAGTGCCGCAATGGTTTTTGTTACCGGGTCTTCATTCAGTGCTGGCCATTTAAGAATGTAGGAGAGTGCCCCTAACACGAAATAGAGCATCGGAATAAAGCCGATAGCGATTTGCAAATAACCAAATGAGATCGCTGCAAATCCCCATTTTAACCCCAGGGTATTCGATACCCAGGCGAAAACGCCGCCTTCCTCCCAACCGTCCACGGTAGCCATTTCCGCAGCACAGAGTCCAACGGGGATAAACCATAAAATCCCGCCTAATAGCAGGAAGAAAACTAATGAAAAACCGGATGTTGCAAAGGTAGGGTATTCATAAACAGCCATTACCATCGATGCCGTAATAGCGAAGAACCCAAGTAATGTTAGCTGCTTAGCTTTACCTGTCTGTACTGATGTAGCCATATTTTCCCCCTAAAACGGTATTCCTGTCGGAACCGCGCCTGTCTTGTTCTGAAGCGTATTCAGAGCAATATTTTCCATTGCTAATGCCAGTGAACAGACTTTGGAATTTGTCCCGAAACGAGAGCGTTCCGGGACACCGTTACCACTTAAACGTTATCAGGTATGTTTAAAGCTGTTCTGCTGGGCAATACCCTGCAGTTTCGGGTGATCGCTGAGATATTTCAGGGAAGCTTTGTAGTCTTCCAGCAACAGTTCAGCGAAGTCCATTTCGAAACCACGACGGCACATAATACGCATCACCACAATGTCGGTGGCTTCACCGCCGAGGGTAAAGGCCGGAACCTGCCAGCCGCGCAGACGCAGACGTTCAGAGAGGTCATACAGGGTGTATCCCGGATTTTCCCCGTCTTTCAGTTTGAAGCAAACCGCCGGAATACCTTCGTCCGGGCGACCTGTACAGATGAACTCATACGGCCCCAGTTTAGCGATTTCATCCGCCAGGTAAGTGGCGACCTGATAAGAGGCGTTTTGTACTTTGGTGTAACCCTCACGACCGAGGCGCAGAAATTCATAGTATTGCGCAATCACCTGACCGGCAGGGCGAGAGAAGTTGATGGCGAAAGTCCCGATTTGCCCGCCAAGATAGTCAACGTTGAACACCAGTTCTTTCGGCAGTGCTTCTTCATCACGCCAGATAACCCAGCCGCAGCCCAGCGGAGCCAGACCGAATTTATGGCCTGAAGCACTGATCGATTTCACGCGCGGCAGGCGGAAGTCCCAGACAATATCCGGAGCCACGAACGGTGCCAGGAAGCCACCGCTGGCGGCGTCGATGTGCATGTCGATGTCGATACCGGTGTCGGCCTGGAATTTATCCAGCGCATCGTGCAGCGGTTGCGGGAACTCATAGTTACCGGTGTAGGTCACACCAAAAGTCGGCACCACGCCGATGGTGTTTTCGTCGCAGGCTTCAATCATGCGTTTCGGATCCATGAACAACTGACCGGGGCGCATAGGGATCTCGCGCAGTTCCACATCCCAGTAGCGGGCAAATTTATGCCAGCAGATTTGCACCGGCCCGCACACCAGGTTGGGTTTATCGGTCGGTTTACCTGCGGCTTCCATTCGTTTGCGCCAACGCCATTTCATTGCCATCCCACCGAGCATACAGGCCTCGGAAGAACCAATGGTGTTGGTGCCAACGGCCTGACCGTTTTTCGGCGCAGGCGCGTGCCACAGGTCGGCAACCATGTTTACACAACGCAGGTCGATAGCTGCGGACTGCGGATATTCTTCTTTATCGATCCAGTTTTTGTTGATCGACAGATCCATCAGCTTATGAACATTTTCGTCGTCCCAGGTCTGGCAAAATGTGGCAAGGTTTTGTCGGGCATTGCCATCCAGGTATAATTCATCATTGATAATCTGGAATGCGATGTCATCGCGCATTTCGTGCAGCGGAAAACGTTTAGATTCCGCGATAGTGGAAATAGATTTCGCACCAAAACGTGAATCGAGTAGTTCTGACCTTAAATCCGTTACTTGCTTCTTATCCATTTCAAACTCCTTAAAATGATTGGATCGCATTAAAAAAAGTAGGATTTATCGATAAAGTAAGCAAGCGTAATGGCTTGGGTTTTAAATAACAAAATCCTAACCGATTTTTGATTTTCGGAATAAGCGCAGTGTATTTTTCATAATTAATTACAATGAGATACAACAGTTTCCGATAAGGGGTTTTGAGTGATATGTTGTTATTTTTCTGTGATTTTACTACGCGGCATGATTATCACATAAAAATCAGCTCGTAAAATATCATTATTCGCTCGTCATTAATTTATGAAAGCGATGGATAAGATTGTCAAATAACAAAGGTTATTACTGAAATCTCTGCCAACCATGCTGGCGGGTGAGGTTTTTATTCCTTCAGCAATCGTCCAGTATAGATGTATGCAGATAATGACTATGAGAAAAATTAAGTAATGTCTATCGCGAGTGATTAAGATATTTCCTAATCGAAGAACACATGACTATAAATGAGGATTGGCATACCACCGAAGGCTTATTGACTTATTTTGACTGAAATGCCTTTCCGCTATAAAAGGCCAGTAACGATACCTAAACAATCCAATTCTAAATAACCAGGTAACCATAATTTAGTCAGCATCCAATAGAACTTGCCCCTTTATATTAGCTCTTGCACAAAAAGCTAAATTCATATTTACAAACAAAAATATAATCCCGGCCCTGTCACCAGACGAGTTATTGCAACCACTGAATATTCAGGGTGGCGATGCGCTTTCTTTCATAAAGGTATTTCCTTTTCTGCGGAAAAGGAAACCGGGAAATACCCGGTTTTTCTGACAAGCAAACATTTTATTTGCGTTTGCTTATGTTCGTTAATTCGTTCATCAGGAAATTATCTCAATGTCACGTTTTAAAAAAGCTAATAAACAACCACGCTTTCGTTATTCAGCCCTGGCTCACTGCGTGGCGTGGGCAAACATCTCTATTCAGGTTCTTTTTCCACTGGCTGTCACCTTTACGCCGACAATGACGGCGCGAGCGGCTCTGCCTCGTCTAAGTACGGAAAATACTGCGGTTGCGACTGACAATAATGCAGAAAAAAATATCGCGTCGTTTGCCGCGAATGCCGGTAAATTTTTAAGCAGTCAGCCGGATAGCGATGCGACACGCAATTTTGTTACCGGAATGGCCACAGCTAAGGCTACCCAGGAAATCCAGGAGTGGCTTGGAAAATATGGTACGGCGCGTGTCAAATTGAATGTCGATAAAGATTTCTCGCTGAAGGACTCTTCGCTGGAAATGCTTTATCCGATTTATGATACGCCTTCAGATATGCTGTTCACTCAGGGGGCAATACATCGTACCGACGATCGTACTCAGTCAAATATTGGTTTCGGCTGGCGTCATTTTTCAGGCAATGACTGGATGGCGGGGCTGAACACATTTATCGATCATGATTTATCCCGTAGTCATACCCGTATTGGCGTTGGTGCGGAATACTGGCGCGATTATCTGAAACTGAGTGCCAATGGTTATATTCGGACTTCTGGCTGGAAAAAATCGCCGGATATTGAGGATTATCAAGAGCGTCCGGCTAATGGTTGGGATATCCGCGCAGAGGGATATTTACCGGCATGGCCGCAGCTTGGCGCAAGCCTGATGTATGAACAATATTATGGCGATGAGGTAGGGCTGTTTGGTAAAGATAAGCGCCAGAAAGACCCACATGCCATTTCTGCTGAGGTGAACTATACGCCAGTGCCTCTTCTGACACTGAGTGCAGAGCACAAGCAGGGCAAGAGCGGTCAGAATGACACTCGCTTTGGCCTGGAAGTTAACTACCGGTTTGGCGAGCCTCTGGAGAAACAACTCGATACGGATAGCATTCGCGAGCGTCGGGTACTCGCAGGCAGCCGTTATGATCTGGTTGAACGTAATAACAATATTGTTCTTGAGTATCGCAAAGCTGAGGTGATCCGTATTGCTCTGCCTGATCGTATTGAAGGTAAGGGCGGACAGACGGTTTCGCTTGGTCTTGTAGTCAGCAAAGCAACTCACGGTCTGAAAAATGTGCAATGGGAAGCGCCGTCCTTGCTGGCTGCAGGCGGTAAAATTACCGGTCAGGGTAACCAGTGGCAAGTAACGCTCCCGGCTTATCAGGCAGGCAAAGACAATTATTACGCAATTTCTGCGGTCGCATACGATAACAAAGGCAATGCCTCAAAACGCGTACAGACTGAGGTGGTTATCACCGGAGCAGGTATGAGCGCCGATCGTACTACGTTAACGCTTGACGGTCAGAGCCGTATCCAAATGCTTGCTAACGGGAGTGCGCAAAAGCCGCTGGTTCTGTCTCTGCGAGACGCCGAAGGGCAGCCAATCACGGGTATGAAAGATCAGATCAAAACGGAACTGACGTTTAAACCTGCCGGAAACATCGTAACGCGGGGCATTCAGTCTGCTAAATCACAAGCGCAACCAACTCTGGGGGAGATCACCGAAACAGAAGCCGGGGTGTACCAGTCGGTCTTCACCACCGGTACGCAATCAGGTGAAGCAACCATTACGGTGAGCGTTGATGGCATGAGCAAAACCGTCACTGCTGAACTGCGTGCCACTATGATGGATGTGACAAAATCGACTCTGAGCGTGAATGAGCCGTCAGGTGACGTGGTTGCCAATGGTCAGCAATCCTACACGTTGACGCTTACTGCCGTGGATACCGATGGCAACCCTGTGACGGGAGAAGCCAGCCGCCTGCGATTTGTTCCACAGGACAGCAATGGCGTTACCATTGGCAGCATTTCGGAGATAAACCCAGGGGTTTACAGCGCCACGGTTTCTTCAACCCGCGCCGGAAACATTGTTGTGCGTGCTTTTAGCGAGCAGTATCAGTTGGGAACGTTACAACAAACGCTGAAGTTTGTCGCCGGACCGCTTGATACAGCGCATTCAACCATCACCCTGAACCCGGATAAACCGGTAGTTGGTGGCACGCTTACAGCTATCTGGGCAGCAAAAGATGCCTATGACAACCCGGTGACCGGTCTCACTCCAGATACACCGTCATTAACGGGGACTGCCGCTGCGGGTTCTTCCGTTTCAGGCTGGACGGATAATGGCGACGGGACGTGGACTGCGCAGATTTCTCTGGGTACTACGGCGGGTGAATTAATTGTTATGCCGAAGATCAACGGTCAGGATGCTGCAGCTAATGCGGCGAAAGTGACTGTGGTAGCTGATGCTTTATCTTCAGGCCAGTCGAAAGTATCCGTTGCAGCGGATCGCGTAAAAGCAGGGGAAAGCACGACTGTGACGCTTGTGGCAAAAGATGCGCATGGTAACGCAATCAGCGGTCTTTCCCTGTCGACAAGTCTGACGGGAGCTGCGTCTGAAGGGGCGAGCGTTTCCAGTTGGACTGAGAAAGGTGACGGTTCCTATGTTGCTACGCTGACCACCGGCGGAAAGACGGGTGATCTTCACATCATGCCGCTATTCAATGGCCAGCCAGCAGCCACCGACGCCGCGCAGTTGACAGTTGTCGCGGGGGATCAGGCAGTTTCTACTTCAACGCTGACAGTAAAAGATGCCAATCTTGCTATTGAAAGCACGACGGAACTGACTTTCTCCGCCAGAGACCAGTTTGGAAACGCGCTTACCGATATCGACACCGCTAAACTTGGCGCATCGCTTTCCGGTGACGCTGCGTCTGGTAGTTCAGTTACAGGCTGGAGCCATAAAGGCAACGGCGAATACACGGCTGTTCTGCGTTCGGGAACGCGGGCAGGCGCGCTGAACATTATGCCGCAGATCGATGGCAAAAACGCTACAGCACAGGCAACTCCGGTTAACGTTAAAGCGGGGACTATTGCGGTTGACCACTCGGAAATGACCGTATCAAAAACGTCGATTACCGCAGGCGAAAGCATCACGCTGACGCTGACTGTGAAGGATAAATTCGGCAACGCAATCACCGGTATTACACCGGAAACACCGCAATTTGGTGGTGATGCATACAACGTCAACCAGCAGCGCCCATCCGTCAGTCAGTGGACGGAGAAGGGCAATGGAACCTATACGGCGATGCTGACTGCTGGCGCAACGGGAGTTGGTGAGCTGACCATCATGCCGCGCGTTGATGGCGCTGATGCTCTGAAGCAGGCGGTTTCTGTCACCATCGCCGCCGGGGAGATGTCGTTAGTGAACTCCACGCTTGTTGCAGATAATGAAGCCCCGATGATCAAAACGACGACACAATTGACCTTCACGGCGAAGGATGCGAACGGTAACCCTGTAAGTGGTCTGAAACCTGATGCTCCAGAATTTAGTGGCGTAGCCAGCACAGGGACGGAACAACCTTCGGCAGGAACCTGGACGGAACAAAGCAATGGCACCTATGTTACGACGTTAACCACAGGCTCTGCAGCCGGTCAACTGGTTATCTGGCCTCGAGTGAATGGCAAAGATGCTGCTTCGAAACCACTACTGCTGAACGTTGTGGGTAACGCTTCTGAGGCTAACATTCACGATATTTCAGTGAATGTTGATAACCAACTGGCTGATGGACAGTCCGCCAACAAGGTTACCCTGACCGTAACAGATTCCTATGGTAACCCGTTGCAGGATCAAACGGTAACACTGACTCTGCCTGAGGGAGTGAGCAGCAAGACAGGGAATACGGTAACAACGAATGCGGCAGGTAAAGCCGATATTGAGCTGATGTCCACAGTTGCCGGGGAACACACAATCACAGTCTCGGTGAATAAAAATCAGAAGACTGCCACGGTGAAGTTCAAAGCGGATGCCAAAACCGGTCAGGCAAGCCTTCAGGTTGATACCGTCGATCAAAAAGCAGCAAACGGCAAAGATGCCTTTACGCTGACGGCAACTGTTGAGGATAAAAACGGCAACCCTGTTCCCGGAACTATGGTCGCCTTTAATCTGCCTCGGGGCGTCACACCGCTTAATGACGAGAGTACCTGGGTGAAGACCAGCGATGAAGGTAAAGCCGAGCTGCGAGTCGTTTCTGTGACTGCGGGAACGTATGCAATCACCGCAACGGCAGGAAATGACCAGATGTCGGATGCGCAGAGCATCACGTTTGTGGCTGACAAGGCTACGGCAACCATCTCGAGTATTGAGGTGATTGGCAACCGTGCACTGGCAGATGGTAAAGCCAAACAGACTTATAAAGTTACGGTTACTGATGCCAATAACAACCTTGTGCAAGGTAGTGAAGTGACGCTGACCGCCAGCCCGACAACATTAGATCTGGAGCCGAACGGGACTGCAACAACTAATGAGCAAGGGCAGGCTATATTCACCGCTTCTACCACTAAAGCGGCGATATATACGCTAACAGCGAAAGTGAATCGGACCGACGGTCAGGTATCGACGAAAACTGCCGAATCCAGATTCGTTGCGGATGATAAAAATGCAGTACTTGCTGCATCATCTGATGTAAAAGAACTGGTAGCAGACGGAGTGGCGACCGCAACGCTGGATGTTACTCTGATGTCGGCTGGCAACCCTGTTGGGGGAAATATGTGGGTCGACATTAAGGCTCCGGAAGGCGTGACGGAGAATGATTACCAGTTCTTGCCGTCGAAAGCTGACCATTTCGTGAACGGGAAAATCACGCGTAAATTCAGTACCACTAAGCCAGGGGAATATACATTTACATTCAACACTCTGACGTATGGCGGGTACGAAATACAGCCTGTGACTGTGACAATTAACGCTGTGAAAGCTGCTACTGAAGAGGGTGAGGAGGTCGTAAAATAATTGTCCCCGCAATGAAAAACTCGCTGTAATAAAGAATAATGGCGTTGACATTCTCAACGCCATTATTCCACTAAATACCTACCCTGATACTGATTAGACGGTAGCAGGGTAGGGTAATCCTTAATGTGAGAATGTGACACAGAGACAAACTAAGCTGGGCGAACGGGGATGAAAATTTCGCAAACAACATAATTGCTATCCTTTTCTACGAAAGTTTTATCGTAGTAAAATCGCTCAATATCACTGCCGTTGACTCTGACTAACCCCCTGGCAGGCAGTTCTATCAGATAGAGATTCCGCACCCAGTTAGCGTAGTGCTCCCAATCTCCTTCATAGCGGAAAGATGCATAAAGCCCTCCAGCCGTTATCCATTCCTTTGTCATATCTGTATCCGTATGGTTACAGACTGTACCGGCGAAAGTTTCAACTGTGAGTAAATCTACCGATTTTGTTGATGTGTATATGCTGAGACATAATAGATATCCATCTTCAAATTTTGAAGACACCGGGATAAATGATTACGACGCAGTTTTACTTCTTCATCTGGTGGCGTATTAGACAGTTCAATATCATATTTAAATGCATTGCCAAAAATACGTGTTTCAGGAAGATGGACTAATGAGCAATCGGTCTTTTGATGTTGACGCGTTAATAACGGGGGTAAAATATTTGTTAGATCCCAAAAATCACGGTGCCGATATTCTCTGGGAGAACATCCAAACAATTTTTTAAATTCACGACTGAATGACTGCTGTGAATCAAAATGCAAAGAGAGCGCAATATCAAGCATTGATTTGGCAGTAAGTCTGACAAGAATGGCTGCCCGACAAAGTCTTCGTTTGCGGATGTATGCGCCCAGGGGCATGTGCATGAAGTTTCTGAACAGGAGTTGAATATTGCGTCTGCTGTAGCCAGATTTCTGTGCGATATCTTCGATTGAGATAGGGTGATCGAGATTGCACTCAATCCACTCCAGGAGCTGCTGTAAAATCTTCTGCCTGATCATAACATTCTCCATTTATCTTTAGTCACTTTGCACATTTTCCTGGCGACAATGGCTTTGAGTATATCAAAAACAGAAATGCCCGAGGCAAAACGATTGATAGTGCCTGTCGGGGAATGGGGAGGGAGCATGTACATTAAAGCTATGAGGTCAAATCGTAGCCTGTGTTTGTCTCCTGGCAGGCCTCAGTCAAGCGGACCGAGCTTGTGCATCGCTGGCAATCAGCTGCCCGTTCAAGATAAAGTTTTGGAAAATGCCACTATGTAGTTCTGGTCAACAATTAGTTGAGCAGAATCACGTTTGAATTCAGGGCTAAATTTTTTCTTTTCATTAGTGCACCAGTGTTGTTCTGAGGTGAGACCATCACCTCTGTTCAGATAGCCAATTTTAGTAAATCATCACATATTAATACTATGCGATAAATAAATAACAGACAAATACAATTCTCAATTCGACTTTGATACTCTCGTGTAAATTATAATTTACTTTGTTTCATATCTGTTATGGCCGTATGCAGATCACGGTATGGACGGTAGTATGCTTATTTGCTATATCAAAGCGATCAGGCCAAGAACAAAAAATGCAAGGTTAATTGTTAACCGCTAATACAATAAAGCAGATAATGTCAAATGGTGATATTGTAGATATAAATCTTTAAACGTTAGTAATCCCTTATCTCATTAAAATAGTTATTAAAGTGCAAAGATGATGATTAGACATTCTTTTATCGTGTTTCTTGCGATTTTTCCAAAAATTTTGATGGCGCACCCATTTAAACATGAAGGTTTGGTGATGAGTGTATTTGATAGCCAGTTTTCTAATGGTTCTGCTATCATTTTTTCTACCCCTCATAATGGAGATAATCAGAACTTCATATACTCAAATGGAAGTATAAAAGTTGCCACTCAGACAAATTATTGTCTCAGTATTAATAGAGATAATAACGATAGCAAAGCTATTCTCTTGGAATGTAATGGTGAGGATAACCAAAAGTTTACGATAAGTCAAAATACCATCAGACCTTATGATAAGCCAGATGAATGCCTGACGGTGGCACAAGATAAAACTGTAACGTCTGAAGTTTGTGAGTCTTCATCTAATCAAACGTTTTATATTCCGAAGGTTTGTCTCTATAAAGATGTAAATTACAGAAATATTAGCGAGTGTTCAGATAATGACATACCCAATGTCAAAGAAAATGACACTTTATCTTCTATAAGCGTAGTCAATTCCACAGGGACTCTTTTCGAACATTTTAACTTTGAGGGGGATAAAATAAGTTTTCATGGCAACATTGGGTCATTATCAAATTTAAATGACAAGGTGTCTAGTTTAAAAATATCCCCTTTACGTTCATTTTTAATAACATCTGATCCACAATTAGTATGTCAGGGCAATTGCAATAATATTTCTGCTGAGACCTCTAAAGGTAATATCAAAAAACAATATGAGATATTTAATAGACATCATTCTGATGTCGACGCGGTGTTGATTAATGGTGATCTTACTGAATATGGTCATGAAAGTGAATGGAACGACTTTGAGAACATTATCAAAACGTTGGAAATTCCTTATTATTTTGGATTAGGCAACCACGACATGTATAATAATTATAATGATTGTCATGAAAACAATTGTTTTATACGGAGTATAACAAAACTATTTCACCATATTAATGGTGAAGAAAATATAGCGAGCTTTGACGCACACTACTATTACGGGTATTTATTTCCTGATATTGTTGAGTCAATTAAAGGTTCTTTGTCATATTCTATTGATTTTGGGGATATTCTTGTTATTCAGCTCAATGATTTTGAATCGCGAAAAAATCCATTATCTTTAAACCAATACTCATCTGGTGGTTGGGGTAATGGGGCAATGCGTTATATAATTGAGAGATATCAGGATCCGGGGTACTCATGGCTTGAAAGTCAATTATATTCAGCTTACAAGAAAAAACAGATTGTGATCTTTAACCAGCATCGTGATGATGCAGATGCCGGCAATCTACAAAACCTCCTTTATAAATATAAGGTAAAACTACGATTTTCTGGTCATTATCACAATTCAGTTGGCGAGACTCGCAACGGTTTTATCCTTTCTGGTTCAAGCGCATTAGGTACCTACCTCAAAGCGGAAATCGACACAGTTAAACAAACTGCAAAAATATATAAGGGAGTAGATAATACAAATGAACCTGAACTAATAAGCACTGTTAATCTTGAGGATTCTCAAAGTATTACACCGCCGCAGGCACCTGCGCCATCCCCCATTTATGTACGTGTAAAGACATCCGGCGGATATGAGGCTTTTGTTTCTTTAATTTACAATACACAGGATGGTAAACAGGAGACGATCAATTCCGATAAACTACTTGCAGGTAATTCCTGGGAGTACTTTGTGCCTGCAGGCTCTACAATCGAATCTCTGGAAGTTAAAAATAATACAGGATTAGTCTGGGAGCCGCAGCGAAGAATATTCAAAGTAAACAATATAAGGAAAGATACTTGTTTTGCCACATGGGGGACTACATTGAATGCGGCATGGCAACAAGTTAGCTGTCGTTGAATAACTTCATCATTCAATGTTTTCTCTTGTCATCACAATTTATAATTATGGTTGTGGGGTCTATAAATATAGACCCCAGTCTTTAATGGCTTATAATTTAACATAAGGACTTTTTTTGGCACTTTACTTTATTTTATTCTTTATTGGACTTATCACAGGTAGTTTTCTGAATGTCGTAATTTGGCGTTATCCAATCATGTGCAAACAGCAACTGGCAGAATTTCAGGGAGATATTGATAGCTCACAACCCAAAATTAGCCTTGTCCGACCTCGCTCACACTGCTCATATTGTCGTCAGACTCTGCGGGTTTACGATATTAT
Organism: Escherichia sp. Marseille-Q3837; assembly: GCF_916618735.1. NCBI lineage: Bacteria > Pseudomonadati > Pseudomonadota > Gammaproteobacteria > Enterobacterales > Enterobacteriaceae > Escherichia > Escherichia sp. Marseille-Q3837. The sequence goes on from NZ_CAKAKC010000001.1 coordinate 3,228,440, forward strand.
TCCTTTATTCTCATGGTTGATACTAAAGGGATATTGCCGTAACTGCCATGAGAAAATTGGTTTGCGCTATCCGTTGACCGAATTATTAACCGCTTTCTCCTTTTTACTTGCGTGGTTTGTCTGGCCAGCCAATATCTGGAGTGTAGCGGTAATGATTTTATCTGCTTTGCTGATCGCTGCGAGTTTCATCGACATTGAGCATCAATGGTTACCCGACGTATTTACTCAGGGCATATTGTGGACAGGCCTGATTGTCGCATGGACACAGCAAAGTCCGTTGTCATTACATGAAGCAGTTACTGGCGTGCTTGCGGGATTCGCCTCCTTTTATTCCCTAAGATGGGGGGCCGGAATCGTTCTACGGAAAGAGTCGCTGGGTATGGGGGATGTATTATTGTTTGCCGGGTTAGGTGGTTGGGTAGGGGCATCATCATTGCCCTATGTGGCACTGATTGCTTCACTCAGTGGCTTAGTGTATGCCGTCATTATGAGAAACCAATCAGGCCTGTTGCCCTTTGGACCCTGTCTCAGTTTAGGCGGTTTAGCGACTCTCTATGTCCAGAGAATGTGTCAGTGACAACGTTCATCTCTTGACGGCAGTCTCGTTTCATAATGAATCAGTGAGTCTGAAAACATGTCAGTAAAAGAAGTATTACATAAAAGATTAACATACTTACTTTTTAGTGTCGTTTGCATTTTGTTAACAGGATGTTCAGGTCATAATCAAAATGCCAGTTCATTGGCTAAAGAATTGGCGCGGAATATTAGTCAGAGTCTGCCAGTTCAATCCGCTGGTTATACATTAGCGTTTGCCCGTAGTAGTGGGTCGACAGTAACAATGACCGTTATCAGCGAAGCAGGGACACAACCTATTTTAACGCCTGAAAAGTTTTTGTGGAATTTTCAACAACAAATGTGTGCTGATCCTTCAGTGGTAAATATGTTTTCCAGGGGTATTCTTTATGAGATTATGATCAATGATATATCCTCAGGTTCTTCCTATCAGAGTAAGTTGAATCGTACAACCTGCAGAATATGATAATTATCATATCAAAGAGTTTGAGCCTGCACGAATGAAATATTGTAATATTATACGCAACTTTATTGAATATATTAATAAAATAATCAAAGCGCAGACTATGTATAACATTCCCATATGAACAGAATTTTTTTTCTGAATATTGTTCGCTATATGCTTTGGATACTTCTTTTTAGCCTTTATTTAAAGATGTCGCTATCACTTTGGCGTTATATCACTTTACCTACAGAATACACGAAGGTTTCCAATTCGGTTACCGAAAAAAAAAGGATGGATTCGGTAATGGTTAACACCGAATCTTTAAAGCTTATCCAACAGCAAAATTGGTTTGGTAAATATCAACCGACAACAGCATTCGTACATCAACCTCAATCTGCTTCTGTAACAAAAAACTCTCTCAATGTGAAGTTACGCGGTATCGCTTTGGGTGCCAGACCTGGTGCTGTTATTGAAGATGGGGATAAACAGCAGGTTCTTTTACTGAGTGAGTCGCTGACAAACAATAAAGCTGTTATTACAGGTATCTATCCAGATCATGTGATGATAAGCCATCAGGGAAAAATTGAGTGTCTACGTCTGGTCGATGAGAGTTACTCCACCGATCAAAGTAAAACTGAAAACGACGACGTCCATAAAGTACAAACTCTGCCTGTTACAGAGTCAACTTTTCCCCGTAAGACTAATGTGCTCCCAATGACCGTGCGTGAAATGTTGGCAAAAGATCCGCAGGAAGTTTTTAACTTTATTCAGTTTACTCCCGTGCGTAAAGCGGGCGTTGTTGGTTATACAGTTAAGCCGGGCGTTGACCGTGCTCTTTTTGATGCCAGCGGTTTCAAAGAGGGAGATATAGCGGTTGCTTTAAATCAGCAGGATTTAAAAACACCAGATGCCTTAAATAAACTGAGACAGCAAGTCTATTCCATGACATCCATGCAAATTACGATTTTAAGAAATGGGGCGTATGAAGATATTTCGATTAGCCTACACTAATAATATTTTTATTTAATCCCGGAGATTTATTCATCGTGTTCTTATGTGATATTACATCACTTGCCTGGCGTAAAAAAAAGAAAGTTGTTTGCAATTCAAGAATACATCTGCTGATGCTGGTAATGATATTGTTCAGTTCAGTGGTCTGTGCAAATGAAACAACCTTCACTGCTAATTTCAAAGATACGGATCTCAAATCGTTCGTTGAAACCGTTGGAGCCAATCTTAATAAAACCATCGTGATGGGACCTGGTGTTGAAGGGCGAGTGAGTATACGAACCATGACTCCACTGAATGAACACCAGTACTACCAACTCTTTCTTAACCTGCTTGAAGCTCAAGGATATGCCGTCGTTCCTATGGAAAACAATGTGCTGAAAGTCGTCAAATCCGTTGTCGCAAAAGGTGAACCACTGCCACTCATTGATGAAGGCGGTAGAGATTACAGCGGTGATGAAATGGTTACCAGAGTAGTACCTGTACATAATGTTTCTGTTCGTGAATTAGCCCCTGTTTTGCAACAAATGCTTGATAGTGCAGGTTCTGGCAACATCGTCAATTACGAACCATCTAATGTCATTATGCTGACCGGACGTGCATCGGTTGTGAAACGTTTGACTGCGGTGATTCAAAGAGTAGATCACGCGGGAAATCGAACCGAAGAGGTTATCCCCCTTACAAATGCATCAGCGTCTGAAATTGCCAGAGTGCTTGAAAGTCTGTACAGAAATAGTGGAGAGCACCAGTCTGCAGCATCTAAAACGCAGATTGTCGCTGATGAACGCACTAACAGCGTAGTGATTAGTGGCGATGTTGGCGCACGTGACAAAATGCGCAGACTGATACGCCGACTGGATTCAGAAATGGAGCGCAGCGGCAATAGTCAGGTGTTCTATCTCAAATATAGCAAAGCGGAAGATTTAGTTGATGTCCTGAAACAAGTCAGCGGCACGTTGACTGCCGCTAAAGAAGAAGCCGAAGGGACAACTACCAGTGAACGCGAGATTGTCTCTATTGCAGCCAGTAAACACAGCAATGCACTGATCGTCACTGCGCCGCAAGATATTATGCAGTCTTTACAGAAGGTTATTGAACAACTTGATGTTCGTCGTGCTCAGGTACATGTTGAGGCGTTAATTGTTGAAGTTGCTGAGGGAAGCAATATCAATTTTGGCGTCCAGTGGGCGTCGAAGGATGCGGGATTAATGCAATTTGCCAATGGGACACAAATTCCTATTGGTACGTTAGGGGCAGCAATTGCCCAAGCGAAGCCCCAGAAAGGATCAACCGTCATTAGTGAAAATGGTGCGACAACCATTAATCCTGATGTTGAAGGAGATCTTTCCACACTTTCCCAATTGCTTTCTGGTTTTAGCGGCACTGCGGTTGGCGTGGTAAAGGGTGACTGGATGGCACTCATGCAGGCAATAAAAAATGATTCCAGCACAAATGTACTCTCCACGCCAAGCATTACTACCCTGGATAACCAGGAAGCCTTCTTCATGGTGGGACAGGATGTTCCTGTATTAACAGGGTCCACTGTGGGGTCAGATAACAGCAATCCTTTCAATACAGTAGAAAGGAAAAAAGTGGGGATCATGCTGAAGGTGACACCACAGATCAACGAAGGTAATGCAGTCCAGATGCTCATTGAGCAGGAAGTTTCGAAAGTGGAAGGACAGACCAGTCTGGATGTTGTGTTTGGTGAGCGTAAACTAAAAACCACCGTTCTCGCCAATGATGGTGAATTAATAGTTCTTGGTGGATTAATTGACGAACAAGCGGGGGAGAGCGTGGCAAAAATTCCTCTTCTGGGCGATATCCCATTGATTGGTCATCTGTTTAAGTCCACCGCAGATAAAAAAGAAAAACGCAATCTGATGGTGTTTATTCGCCCGACAATTCTACGTGACGGTATGGCAGCAGACGGTGTTTCACAGCGTAAATATAATTATATGCGCGCTGAACAGATCTATCGGGATGAGGAAGGAATAAGTCTGATGCCGGAAACCACTCAGCCGATACTCCCTGCCCAGAATATGTCATTACCAGCAGAAGTACGCGCGTTTCAAAATGCCGGGAGGTCGGGTTAAAAGTGGCAGTGCCAGAGGAAACGGCCGCAGGTACCGTCCGATTACCCTATAGTTTTAGTCGTCGGTTTAACCTGATAGCCTGGCGTGAATCATCGCTGGAGATCTTGCATGTCTATCCACTGTCAGTTTCCGTCTTGCAGGAACTACAGCGTCGATTGAGCGTCCCATTCACACTAAGGACAATTGGTGAGGCAGAATTTGAACAGCGTCTTAATGCATTATGGCAGCGGGACTCTTCTGAGGCTCGCCAACTTATGGAAGATATCAGTTCTGCCGGGAATTTCTTTACCCTCGCAGAGGAACTACCTGAAACCGAAGATCTTCTGGAAAGTAACGACGATGCCCCCATCATCAAATTAATCAACGCAATGTTGGCAGAGGCAATTAAAGTGGGAGCCTCCGATATACATATTGAGACGTTTGAAAAGAGTCTGGTAATCCGTTTTCGTGTTGATGGAACGCTACATGAAATGTTGCGTCCCGGACGAAAATTGGCCTCATTGCTGGTATCGCGTATTAAAGTGATGGCTCGCCTGGATATTGCCGAAAAACGTATTCCACAGGATGGGCGAATCGCGTTGCTACTGGGCGGTCGGGCGATTGATGTACGTGTCTCCACAATGCCATCAGCCTGGGGAGAACGGGCGGTGCTTCGTCTGCTGGATAAAAGCCAGGCCTGCCTCTCTCTTGAGTATCTCGGACTGAACCACACTCTAACCGCGCAACTGCGGCAACTTTTACACCGCCCCCATGGCATATTTCTGGTCACTGGGCCAACAGGTTCCGGCAAAAGCACTACGCTCTATGCAGGTTTACAGGAGTTGAACAACCACACGCGCAACATCCTTACAGTTGAAGATCCTGTTGAGTATATGATTGAAGGAATAGGCCAGACGCAAGTTAATAACCGCGTTGGGATGACCTTCGCCCGTGGCCTGCGGGCGATTTTACGCCAGGACCCTGATGTCGTGATGGTTGGCGAAATTCGAGACACCGAAACGGCGGAAATTGCTGTTCAGGCTTCTCTAACAGGGCACCTGGTCCTTTCCACCCTACATACCAACACTGCCATTGGAGCCATAACCCGTCTGCAAGATATGGGGATTGAACCATTTTTACTTTCATCCAGTTTGATAGGAATGATGGCGCAACGTCTGGTTCGCACCCTATGTCCAGATTGCCGTCAGGCTGTTCAGGCTAACGATGAAGAAAAACGTCTTATGGGGCTTACCGAGGCACGTGATGTCATCCTGTACCACCCGGTGGGGTGTTCTGCATGTAATCACAAAGGATACAGAGGGCGAACAGCTATTCATGAATTAATTCTTGTTGACGCAACGCTACGTAATTTGATTCATCGTAAGGCCGGTGAAAGGGAGATGGAGCGTTATATTCGGCAGTACTCCGCCGGGATCCGGACAAATGGTATCGAAAAAGTCCTTTCTGGTGAAACGACGCTCAGGGAAGTTCTACGCGTTACTCAGGAGGAGCAGTAATGGCACTATTCTACTATCAGGCACTACAGCATAATGGTCACAAAGCGAAAGGTCTGATTGAAGCGGACTCTGCACGTCACGCACGCCAGTTGTTACGAGGAAAAGGTCTGATTCCTGTACGTGTTGAAGTACGATTGCATGATTTTACTGGCAAGAACTTACGTGGGATGTTACAGCACCAGTGGCATTCACGCCGACGTGTTGCATCTGCCGAACTTGCCCTTTTCACACGCCAGCTTGCAACATTAGTTCAGTCCGCAATGCCGCTGGAAACCTGCTTACAGGCGGTCAGTGAGCAAAGTGAAAAACTGCACGTGAAAAGCCTGGGAATGGCATTGCGCAGCCGGATTCAGGAAGGTTATACCCTGTCGGACAGCCTGCGCGAACATCCCCGCGTCTTTGATTCTCTGTTTTGTTCGATGGTGGCTGCCGGAGAAAAATCCGGGCATCTCGACGTGGTGCTCAATCGACTGGCGGATTACACGGAACAGCGCCAGCGCCTGAAATCCCGCTTACAACAGGCAATGCTCTACCCGATAGTACTGCTGGTTGTCGCTATTAGTGTGGTTTCTATTTTGCTGACGGCAGTGGTCCCCAAAATTATTGAGCAGTTTGATTATCTGGGGCACGATTTACCTGCTTCTACCCGAATGCTTATCTCTCTGAGCAATGCGTTACTGTCAGGTGGCCTTTACTGGCTGGCCGGATTTCTGCTTCTGTCTTTTTTCATCCAGCGGTTATTAAAAAAAGCCAACTTTCGCCTGTGCTGGGATAAGACACTTTTACGCCTGCCGGTGGCAGGGCGGGTTGCAAAGGGGCTTTACACTGCTCGTTTCTCTCGTACGTTGAGTATTCTCACGGCCAGTAATGTCCCACTGCTGGAAGGGGTACAAACTGCAGCTGCTGTGTCGGTTAATTGCTATGTCGAACAACAATTGCTGAAAGCCGCAAGCCGCATACGTGAAGGCAGCAGTCTACGTGCCGCGCTTGCGGAACAAGGTCTGTTCCCACCAATGATGCTATATATGATTGCATCAGGAGAACAAAGCGGCCAACTGGAAAAAATGCTTGATCAGGCTGCAATAAACCAGGAACGAGAATTTGACTCCCTGGTGGGGATAGCGTTAGGGCTGTTTGAACCGGCCCTGGTGATGTTGATGGCCGGTGTAGTGCTATTTATCGTTGTCGCAGTCCTTGAGCCTATGCTGCAGCTTAACAATATGATTGGAATATAATTTACGGAGCTATCAAATGTATTCATTTCCTCGCCATCATAAACACCGGGCTGGATTTACCTTGTTAGAGGTGATGGTAGTCATTGTTATTCTGGGTATTTTGGCCAGTCTGGTCGTGCCAAACTTGCTGGGAAATAAAGAGAAAGCCGATCGACAAAAAGCGGTGAGTGATATCGTGTCGCTGGAAAATGCATTGGATATGTACCGACTGGACAATGGACGATACCCGACGACAGAACAAGGTCTGGAAGCATTACTTCAGAAACCAGTAAATACGTCCAGTAGTAGCGATTACTCGTCCAGAGGGTACATCAAACGCCTGCCGAAAGATCCCTGGGGCAATGATTATCAATATCTGAGCCCTGGGGAAAGAGGTGTCTTTGATCTTTACACGTTAGGCGCGGATGGCCAGGAAAATGGCGAAGGAGCTGCGACTGACATTGGCAACTGGAACTTGCGGGAATTTCAGCGATAAATGCTCAGACGCGGATTCACCATTGTAGAAATCATGCTGGTGCTTTTCCTTATCGGACTTGTTAGTGCAGGCGTGGTGCAGACCTTTGTTTTCCCCTCCATATCTCCAGCAAAAAAAGCGGCACAGAATTTTATGACCCTCTTTTCACATCTTAAAGACAGGGCTCTGATCGAGGGACGAATGATGGGGGTATTAATCACGCCTTCAGGCTATCAGTTTATGCAATATCACTCAGGTCAATGGGAGCCTGTGACTGCAACGCGTTTAGCTGCTCAGTCCTCTGTGCCGAAACAGGTGCATATGATATTGCTGCCAGTGAGCAGTATCTGGCAGAAGGAAGATATTCTGGAACTAGAACACCATCGTCTGACTCTGAATGATATTGAGCTGGAGTTAAAAAAAGAGGAAAAAAGGAAAACGCCACAAATTCGTTACACACCATTTGAACCGGCTATGCCATTCGCGCTTCAGTTTAATTCCCCAGAAAAGCATACGTGCTGGGCGGTCAACATGACGTCTGATGGTGAGTTATCTCTTGATAATTGTGATGAGTAGGGACGATGAAGCGCGGATTTACACTGCTGGAGGTAATGATTGCCCTGTCTATTTTTGCTCTTGCTTCCATACCGATCTTACAAATCACCTGTAGCGTGTTGAATTATCAGAATAAAATTGAAGAAAAAACGGTGGCGGGTTGGGTAGTTGAGAACCATATGACCTTGCTTTATTTAATGGATCCTGCACAACGCGCGACGGATCAGCATGGTGAGGAAGAAATGGCCGGGATTCTCTGGTACTGGCGAACCGTGCCCTTAAAAGCAGACAACACCTTGATAAAAGCAGTGGATATTGACGTTAGTCGCCAGAAAGACTTTTCCAGTGTAGTTAATTCTGGACGCGCATGGTTTAGCGCAGATGAAGGAGCACTACCTTGAAGATTGTTCGCTCTGGTTTTACGTTAGCTGAAGTGCTGATTGCTATTGCTATTTTTGCCTCACTGGTCTTAATGGCGCAGCAGGTAGCTAACGGCCTCTCAAATGTCAACGTCGTTGTCACCGAACATGATCATAAACTAAAAGCACTTCAACAAACGATGAGTTTTATGAGTCATGATTTGACACAAATTGTGCCACGCCAGATGAGAAGGGAAAACGGTCAGTGGGAATCGTCATTTCTGGCTGGCGAAGGTGTACTGGCCTCAGAAAGCTGGGGAATACGCTTTGTCCGCAGTGGGATAATCAATCCGGGAATGCAGCTACCACGTAGTAATTTACTCACTGTCGGGTATCGTATCCGCAGCGGTTATCTCGAACGCTTATCCTGGCCATTGATGGACATGGACGATAATGTAAACCCTGTCGTACAAAAATTGATTAAGGCCGATACATTCAGCCTGTTTTTTTATGATGGCTCAGTCTGGCAGACGAGTTGGCAGTCATCACAGGAGTTACCCTTTGCTATGCGAATAATACTGCATACGCAAAAATGGGGCATGATAGAACGCGTTTGGTTACTTCATGGGCCACAAATTAAATAACGATATAATGATACGAACACCGCCAAAACGAGGTATTGCACTTGTCGTAGTGCTGGTGTTACTGGCAACAATGATGCTGATGGTTACCAGCCTCTCGACCATGATGTGGCAGCAACAGGAAAGAGCACATATTCAGCAAGATTATCAGCAGGCAATGAGTTACAGCGCCAGTGTTGAAAGCCTGGCGCTGAGTATATTAAGTCGGAGTCTGAAAAAAGAAACGCGTGTACATTTGGGGCAGGAATGGGCCTCAGGTCCTCGTCTTTTTCATTTACCGCAGGGGAAAGTGGTCATTACCCTGCAAGATGCTCAGGCCTGCTTTAATCTGAATATTTTCTCCAGGTCGGCAACAACTTCACACTTCCTTGCTGTTCAACAACTCATCGCTCTGCTTTTACGTCTGGAAGTTCCAATCAACCGAGCTGAAAAGATTGCTGAAAACCTGCGGGAGTTTATTGGTACAGATACTCGGCAGGGACGAGAGGACAGAGAATACGGGGCTCAAACAGAGCCTTTCTATACGGCAAATCAGCCACTGGCGGACATCAGTGAGATGCGAATTGTTAAGGGAATGGATGCAGATATTTATCGCAAAATGAAACCGCTGGTCTGTGTACTGCCGATGAACATGCAGCAGATCAATATCAATACATTAGATATCTCACAAAGCACCCTTTTGGAAGCATTATTCGATCCGTGGTTAACATCCGTTCAAGCCAGCGTATTACTACAACAACGTCCCGCAGAAGGATGGAAAGATGTCGATCAGTTTCTTTCTAATCCGATACTAACTCGTGTCGATGAGTATACAAAAAGAAAAGTAAAAGACGTACTGGTCGTACAGAGTAATTACTTTTGGTTGCGCTCAGATATTACTGTGAATGAGACAGAACTGACAATGAATTCTTTGATTGCCCGCCAGGGACCTCAATATTTCTCGGTTCAGCGACATCATACAGGGGACAGTGAGTGAGAGCTATTCTGAAGTTTTTTTTTCCCTTTTCTGCCTCCGGGGTAATACGCTGGCAACGCCATGCACAAGAAGTGGAACAAGGTATTTGGCCCACAACTCCAGACGAATTGCTTATACAGTGGTGCCAAACAGATATAATTCAACTCTATATTCCCGGTGAATGGCTCAGCGTCTGGCAAGTTGAAATACCAGACGTCCCTCACAACCAGGTGCAGAATATTATCCCGGCATTACTGGAAGAAAATCTGAGTGAAGATATTGATGAATTGCACTTTGCAATTTTGAGGACTGTAAAACAACAGGCAATAGTTGCAGTAATACATCAGCAACATATGAAATATATTGTTGACTGGTTGCAATGTTATGATATTAACTATGCAACTGCCGTTCCGGACTGGATGTCCATTCCTTGTGGGAATATGATTTTCCATGCTGACCGAGTGATCGCTAGAATCGATATATGCCAGGGATGGAGTGGTGCCCCAGATCTGATAGCTGACATATTACGCGCGCAGATTAGTGCTCAAAACCATCCACTCCAGCTAACAGTGATCGGGAAATCGGCTCAAGAGGTAGCAGCCAGGATTGGTACTGATAGTGAAAAACTGAAAATTACCAGCGAACTCTCTCTCTGTGAGCCCGGTCAACCTGAAGGGAATTTGCTGACCGGGCCATGGCAACCCCGGGTCAGTTATCAAAAACAGTGGATACGTTGGCGGGCAGTAGTTTTACCTGTATTCCTGATTCTGGTTAGTTTATTAGCAGATCGTGTGGTGACGTTATGGAGCATTAATGAGCAGGTAATACAAAGCCGTATACGTGTTGAGAAACAATTTTTATCGGTTTTTCCGGAGCAAAAGCGAATCGTTAATTTGCGCTCACAGATTATAACAGCGATCAATAATTCTCGGTCTCGAGCAACTGATAAGACGTTTCTCGAACATCTGTCGATTATTGCTAATGCTCTTAAATCTGCCTCGCTCTCAAAGTTAGAAATCCGTAGTTTCACTTATGATCAAAAACATCAGACACTGCATTTCAGGTTAAGTGCTCCAGACTTCTCCAGCTTCGACAAACTGCGAGATGCGCTTGCTGTAGATTTTTTTGTGCAACAGGACGCGTTAATAAATGAGGACAATTATGTGTCAGGAGCAGTAACGTTACGGAGAAAATAACGTGTTACGTCATGAATTCATTCAATTTTTTAATCACTACCGTGATCGGTGGTCAAATGCAGTAGAAAATTGGGTTACTCAATACTATGTTGGTCGTTCGCTAAGAGAAAAAGGACTGTTGATCGGTGCGTTGTTAATCATGTTTTGCGCAGGATATTATTCGCTATTATGGCAGCCATTGAATATACGTATAGAGCAACAAGAGAGGGAATTGCAACAATTAAACACTCTGCTCAAAAACCTTCAAACAGCAACGCCTGATATTATCAGCGCCAGACAAAAACGAGCACCCTTTGACAATTTGTCAATTTCGCAGATTTCACAGATTATCAACACTACTTCTTCGATTCATTCTATTGTCATCAGACAAATAAAACAAAATGGGGTTAATATTCAGGTAGCGATTGAGCCCGTCATTTTTGATGATTTGCTGAAATGGCTTAGTTTGCTGAGTAAAAAATACTCACTAGAAGTTATACAAATTGATGTTATCTCTATTGAACAAAAGGGGATGATTAAAGTTGAGAATCTTGTATTAGCTCCATATTGATTGGAGCCTGCTTAAAATAGAGTAGGTAATATGGTAACCAGCAGGCGGACAACCATTGATTTTCCTATGTAGGCTATGATCTTAAAATCAGTACAGTGTTAAATGTCTTTCTGAAGACTTCGGATTAATTCGGCCGGAGTCATGTCATTTAATGATGAAGTTTCAAAGCATCACAAACGCAGGAGCGAACGTCGTTCCTTCAACTCCCGTAATAACTGAAGGGTAAGGGAGATTGAAATGTGCATACTGAAGACCTCCAGATATGCTATTTCAAAACAGAAATGCCAGAGGCAAAACGATTGATAGTGCCTGTCGGGTAATGGGGAGGGAGCATGTACATCAGAGCTATGAGGTCGGTACGGTGGTCAGGGGCATTCTGATATCTTTTATTTAACATAATATACATTATGCGCACTGACGTTGTAACTGCAATATTCTAATGTCACTTTTAACCCATTTAGTGATGTCACTTTTTATGGCATAAAGGATCAAGCCTTTGTGTCATGGAGACATCAGGATGCTAGTGACCATGTCAGATAAAGAACTGAACAGGATTAATGTCATTCAGTCAGTTGTCGAAAAGCGCATGCGCCGTCGTGACGCTGCACATCTACTTGCTCTGACCGAACGTCAGACGCAGCGTCTGATGAATCGCTTTCGTGAATCTGGTGCTGCAGGTTTGGCAAACCTTCGACGAGGACGCCCCGGCAATCACAGACTTCCTGAGTCACTGAAGCTGCGTGTACTTTCTTTACTTCACGATAACTACAGCGACTTTGGACCAACGCTTGCCGCAGAAAAATTGCGCGAACGCCATAACATCACGGTGTCTGTTGAAACGCTCAGAAAATGGATGACGGCTGATGGACTCTGGGTTCCATACTCGCGTCGCAGGCCACGTGTTCATCAACCCAGATACCGGCGTGACTGCCTCGGAGAACTTGTTCAGATCGATGGTTCCCCGCATGATTGGTTTGAAGGACGTGCGCCGAAATGCTGCCTGCTCGTCTTTGTTGATGACGCTACAGGCCGCCTGATGCACCTGCGCTTTGGTGAGACTGAATCAGCCTTTGATTACATGATGGCCACTCGTGAGTATCTTGAGCAACACGGCAAACCCCTGGCGTTTTACAGTGATAAGCACGGTATTTTCAGGGTCAATAATGGTGGTTCCACCACGACCGGTGTTACACAATTTGGCCGCGTACTTTCTGAACTGGGGATCGGGCTGATTTGTGCCAACAGTCCACAGGCTAAAGGTCGCGTGGAGCGAGCAAATCAGACACTTCAGGACAGGCTTATCAAGGAAATGCGCCTCGAAGGCATCAGCAGCATCGAGGAAGCCAATACCTGGCTGGATACCTTCATTGCTGACTTTAATCGTCGTTTTGCCAGGCCAGCAAAATACCCTAAAGACCTGCACCGGCCGGTGCTAGAAAACGCTGAAGATCTGGATGACATTTTCGCCTGGCAGGAATCACGTAAGCTGTCGAAAACGCTGACGTTCCGTTACGACAAGATGATATATCTTGTTGAACCTACAGAAGAAAATACCAGAGTTGCGGGCGAAAAGATCACAGTTTACGATTACCCGGACGGCACTCTGGCATTTAAATACGGCTTCCGTTCACTCAAATATCAGGTGTTCGACAAACTGGAATGTGTCGACCAGGGACAAATCGTTGATAACAAACGTCTTGGTGCTGTTCTGAAGTTGGCGCAAAGCAAAATGGATGAACTCGAACGCGATGGTAAGCGTGATCGGAGCAAAAAGATGCCTAAACGACGCGCACAGGCCCGGGTTCAGGAGCAACTCAGGGTCATTAACCCGGTACTGGCTAATCCTGAAGAGTTCCGGGCCAGTTTGAAACGCTAGCCCCCTGCTCTGTTTGGACTTTTTATCTGTGCCTTCATGTCACTTCAGGTGACATTTAAAACTGGTTAAATCAGGTGACTTTTTAATCTGCAATAACAAAGGTTGTCAGCACAAAGCGTTATTGTCGTCTCACCACAATTCAGCTTTCATTTTGCTCAGCACAGGACCGCAATCTTATGTTGGTGACTATGACAGACAGAGAACTTTACCGACTTGGCATCATTCAGCGAGTATTTGACCGGGCTTTGCTTCAGCTCTTCATGGATGACGCCACCGGTCGTCTGATGCACCTGCGATTCTGTGATTCAGAAAATGCGTTCGACTACATGATGGCCACCCAGCAATACATTGATAATAAACGTTACCGTGAGCTGGGACCTGCCGGTCTGGTCAGCCAGCGCAGGGGAAAGCCCGGCAACCATCAGTTAAACACTGCCATCAGAGACCAGACCCTGCAGTTTATTCGCACACGTGGTCGGGGGATGAATCCGTCTGCAATCTGGCGAATTCTGACCACAGAATACGGTGTCCGGATTTCAAAAGAGACCGTGCGGAAAATGATGATTACAACCGGCGCTTTGCGAAATCGCCTCGGCATGACTTTGATGTTCACCGGCCACTTGAAACTGATGATGATCTAGCCGCATCTTTCACATGGCGGGAACTGCGACGTGTTTCAAAATCTTTAACGGTGCAGTACTTTATCTGATTGAAGATAATGAGATGAGTTAAGCCGCAGGGCTATCGGGAAATATATCGAGGTCTGGCATTGCCCGGAAGGTCGTAAAGAACTCTGCCTTAACGGTGAAGCTCTTCCCTACTCCACCTATGATCGGCTCTAGGAAATCGACCAGGGGGCTATCGTGGACAACAAACGACTCGGACGTACCCTTGAATTTATCAAACTGTTTCAGGATAAACGCGATAATAACCGTTCACAGGCACTCCCTGCCGGTGATGGCCCAGAAAACCAGGCGAAAAGAAATCGCAACGTTCACTGAATGGTGACGATATGCTTGATGCGTTGAAGACGTTACAGTCCCGTTCTGAAGAAATTTTCGGTACAAGGAAATGACGAAGCTCTGAAGGCAGACATAATCCCACCCTTCACAGAACTGAATTGCCAGAGACATTAATGTCCGCTTTGAGCGAGGAGCGGTCATTAGCCCCTCAGCCGTATGCCTTAAAGAGCGTACGCCAGAAATAAAAGGATTGCGCTACTGCGCATTCCTACTTTGACGGGATGTGACCCATGTCATCGCCACCGCTCCCAGAAGTAACAAACCACTTAAACCAAAAGCACTTCTCCATCCCAGACTGTCGAATACCAGACCTCCAGCCGTTGAACCAAGTGCAATAGATAGCTGAATCACCGCAACCATGAGGCCTCCCCCCGTCTCTGCATCTTCGGGTAACGCACGTGCTATCCATGTCCACCACCCCGTTGGCGCAGCCGTTGCAAGTAGCCCCCACAGGCTGAGTAAAACGGCAACAGCCCAGATGTGGTGTCCGACCAGCAGTAACGCACCGGTAATCGCTGCCATAAGCAACGGGATCATGATTAATGTTTTATAAAATATGGTGTTCAGGAATGTTGAGACGAGCATTGTGCCGACAAAACCTGCTACACCTATTGCGAGCAAAATCAGAGAAAGATCAGAAGCTCCCACTCTGGTGACGCTTTCCAGAAAGGGGCGCACGTAGGTAAATAAAGCAAACTGTCCCATAAAGAAGAGCCCACAGGCCAGCAGTCCCGTTGGTACGATGGCGACACTGAACAGACGAAGCACAGACCCCTGTGGTTTATGTGTTTTATCGCTTTCCATCGAAGGCAGGCTGATCCATTGCCAGATGAACGCAGCTATCGCAAGGGGGACCAGACATAAAAAGGTGCCACGCCAACCGATGGTTGTCCCCAGATAGCTACCAAGCGGCGCAGCCACAACGGTGGCCAGCGCGTTGCCGCCGTTAAAAATTGCCAGTGCGCGGGGGACCTGGTGCTGCGGCACGAGCCGAATGGCGGTTGCAGCCGACATTGACCAGAATCCTCCGATGACGACGCCAATCAGAGCCCTCCCCAGCATATAAACCGGATAGTTAGGCGCTATGGTGATAACTATTCCCGATATGGCCATTAAGACCGTCAGCCCCAGCAGAAGATATTTTCGATTCAGGTCTCCGACAATACGGGAGATAGTCAGACTGGTAAGCACCGCCAGCGCGCCAGACACAGCAATTCCTTGCCCTGCCAGCCCTTCGGTAACGTGTAAATCATGGGCAATGAGCGTAAGCAGGCTGACTGGCATAAACTCAGAAGCGATCAGCACAAACACGCAAAGCGTCATGGCAAATACGCCGCTCCAGTATGCATGCGTTTTTTCGTATGATTGTTTTAGACTTATAGTGAACATTATTAGCATCCGTTAATATCGAACCAGCCAGATTCAGGCGCAGTCGGGTCAGAAGTTATTCAGGGAATAACGACATAATAGTTGGGTGAGAATAGAGGGCGATGTGGCATATTCTGCATCACACCAGGCAGTTAAAAGCCACCCGTTTACGACAGGTGGCCTGGTAAACCTTTCGGGTTATCTTAAGTTTGCCTTGAAAAATTGCTCAAATTTGGCAAATGGGATCTTACCCGCAACGTTGTCATACAGATCAACATGGTTTGCCCCGGGAACAATCACTAACTCTTTCTCTTTGCTGCCGATCGCGTTAAAGGCATCTTCAGCAAAATAGCGTGAATGGGCTTTTTCGCCGGTCACGATGAGTGTAGGGATAGTAACTTCATTAGCGTAACTCAGCAGCGGCATATTCATAAATGACAGCGGCATGGTTGCATTCCAGGCACCGGTTGAGTTGACCGAACGCGCATGGAAACCACGCGGCATGCGGTAATAATCAAAGAACTCTTTCAATACCGGATTAGGATTCGTGGGCAGAGTTTCCGGTAAAATACGATCGGAAGCGGTGATGTTGCCCTTCTCATCAACGTAAATGTCATGCCCGCCTGGCGCGAAAGCGCCATTTTCCGCATCCTTCCAGCGCTGCATGTTCAGATACTGCAATACGGCACGACGATCGGCAGTGGTATAGCGGTCTTTGCCATCGCCCACGCCATGACCCATTGCACGGCTCATGTCATACATCACGCTGCTCGCCACCGCCTTGACACGCGTGTCCATCGCCGCGTCGTTTAAAGCCATGCCGCCCCATCCGCAGATACCGAGCAACCCGATACGGTTGCGATCCACCTCTTTTTGCAGGCCTAAGAAATCAACCGCCGCGCTGAAATCCTCGGTGTTGATATCCGGAGATGCGACGTTTCGCGGGTAGCCGCCGCTTTCACCCGTGTATGAAGGGTCGAAAGCCAGAGTGACAAATCCCTGTTCAGCCAGCGTCTGCGCATACAGGCCGCTGGATTGCTCTTTCACCGCCCCGAAGGGGCCACTAACAGCAATAGCGGCCAGCTTGCGATCTCCACGATCCTTCGGTATGTAGAGATCCCCGACTAAGGTGATCCCGTACCGGTTCGGAAAGGTCACCTTACGGTGATCAACTTTCGTGCTCTCAGCAAAAGTTTTATCCCATTTCTCAACCAGCGAAACGGGCGCGTTCGGATTGGTTGTATCAGCGTAACTCATATTTGTGACTCCACTTAATGATGCGCATAACAGCATGGCGGGTATCGCAGCTGTCAATTTTTGGGTGAAAGCAGTCATCAAAATCCCCTTCATAAAATGTGCCAGATACTGGTTTCATACGGCCAACGCTGCCGTGCTTTGTTGCAACGCGCATATTATAGTTAGCACTAATAGTGCTGATTAGAGGGTAAATAATGCTAAGATTAATACCATATTGTTCTGAATTGTGATGCAGCAGCAGAGGAAGAATGATGGCGAAAAGGGAAAACTATAACGATC
Source organism: Escherichia sp. Marseille-Q3837 (assembly GCF_916618735.1). Taxonomy (NCBI): domain Bacteria; kingdom Pseudomonadati; phylum Pseudomonadota; class Gammaproteobacteria; order Enterobacterales; family Enterobacteriaceae; genus Escherichia; species Escherichia sp. Marseille-Q3837. The sequence goes on from NZ_CAKAKC010000001.1 coordinate 3,245,805, forward strand.
TCTATCTGTTTATGCAGGTCGTGCGAGAAGGGAGTTTTACCGCCGCCGCACAGAGGCTTGGTCTGGCGCAGTCAGGAATTAGCCGTGCAGTGCGCGAGCTGGAAGAACGACTGGGCGTGCAGCTTCTGGTACGCACCACGCGCAAGCTATCGCTCACCCATGCTGGCGAGTTGCTCTATAAAAACGTCGAATCTGGATTTGACGCCTTAGATATGGGGCTTGCCACGCTGGCCCATTATCGCCATACACCATCGGGTACGGTCCGTATTAATGCCAGCCAGCACGCCATTGACAAAGTACTGCTGCCGAAGCTGGCGGTGTTTAAACAACGCTACCCGGATATTCGGCTGGAGCTCATCAGTGAAAGCCGGTTTGTCGATATTATTACTGAACGCTTCGATGCCGGTATACGTCTGGGCTCGGAAGTGGATAGCGGTATGGTCGCGGTGCGTATTTCGCCCGATATGGAGATGGCCGTTGTCGGCACACCCGAGCACTTTCGTCGCTACGGATTTCCGCAAACCCCCACCGATTTAGTGGGTCATCCCTGCATCGCTTACCAGTTCGGCGACGGCAGCCTGTATGCCTGGGAACTCAATCAGGACGGTAAAAAGATCACCCATCAGCCTCAGGGACAATGGGCCTTTGCTGACAGTTATATGGAAGCCAAAGCCGCGAGGCTAGGTCTGGGACTGGCTTATGTTCCGGAGGAATTGGTGTCTGATGATATAGAACAGGGGGCGCTGATCAGAGTTTTGCAATGCTACAGCCAACGCCTGGAAGGTTCATATATCTATTATCCGCACAGAAATGTGTCACCCGCTCTACGAGCGGTTATCGATACATTGAGAATTTAAGGGATGAAGATGAGATGATTCGCAGGCCTGGGTAATAGTTGGAAAACAACGTCCGTTCCTGGCACACAGCGGACATTTCAGCTTTACCCTGCCCCGGACATCTGAACTTAGCTTTGACATAGATTGTAGAGGCTAAATTGAGATGTCCATTTCTGGCAAATATAGCCATGCCCGCGCTACAGTCTCACCACTGCTTTCAAAGGATGAGACTCATAACTGCATTCGGAACTGAGTTTTTCTCAATGACCGATGTTAATCAACTCAGGCTCTTACAGGACGTGTTTGGTTCCACGCAGGCTTCGCGCCCCCAAAATTCAGTAGCCAAGGATCGACGTGCTTGTACTGGTGAGCTCATTCAGCAACATTGTGCGTCCATCAGTTGAATTCACAGCGAAAAGCAACCCTGGCAACTTTAGAGAGACTGGGATATTTTTACTTAACTCTTCTGACAAAGGTTATGGCAATGGTCTTAATCAGGACTCCTGAATTAAAAGATATACCATCTCTACAAAAGCTCTTTCTGCAATTGGGTTATCAGACAGATGTAGAACGCTTAGAAAATCATATTAACCAGAAGCATACCAGTCTTAGTATTTTGGTTGCTGAAGCAGAAAAGGAACTCTGCGGGGTTATTGTGATGAATTTTATCACCCCTGTACATGAAAACGGTTTGTGGGCATTAATTTCAGCTCTGGTCATAGATGAATCGTCGCGAGGAACAGGTATCGGAAAGAAGCTTCTCATTGCCTCTGAGCAAATCGCACTGGATAAGGGATGTTCTCAAATTGAGCTTTCAAGCAGTGAACGTAGAATCAGAGCACACAAGTTTTATGAAAGCCACGGTTATCAGGAAGTGAGGAAGCGTTTTGTTAAGCTTCTCGCAGACATGCCCATTGTTAAATAACTCTCCAGCGAGGTTTGCATGTCGGATTCGAGTACGAGCGCAAGCTGATTATTATAACCACTTCGTAAGTTGTGCCACCTGGTGTATATCATCTGACTTGATGTACACCAGGTATTCTACAGTAGTAAATCCAGTGTTTTCAGGGTCAAGCCCCCTTCCCCATGATTGTATTTCTTTTCAATTTAATTGCATTCCTCAGTTCGAGGTTGAATTTAGCCTCGTCAATAAGTTTGTCCTTAAGTTCCTGTGCAATTCGCTTTAATTCCGTAAACGCAAGCGGCTTTTGCCCATGTAAGAATTGAACACCAGAACGTTCATAATACTTATCAATATGTTTTAACCTGTATTTTGCTAACTTTCTTATTTCACCTATAGAGCCCTGTTGTCCATTGTCTATTAGTCGGTTGATTGTATACTCAACAAACTCTTTTTTATCTTTTCCGAAATAACTCAAGACCAACGGAAGTAAAAAGCTTTGCATACAGATATCATATGAGAAAACCATAGAAAAATCGGCACCTAAAAGATCACAAGCTCCATCGAAATCATTATATAAAAAGATATAACGGTAAAAATCTTTAAACCTGCTAATTATACTTGCGTCAGTAACTTTGTTTGCGCCAATATAGCAGCCATAAGGGCTTCCTTTTGCAAACTCTATATTTTCTGTTGATTTGAAACTGTCACATCCCGCGACAATGGCCAGTAGGTTATTCATTGTATGTTTGTTTATCATTAAAAATAAATCATTCATCTCCCCCCAGGAGATATACTTTTTAATTCCAGGGAAAAACATCCCTTCCTCAGGTGAACCATGACACTCAAAATGCACTATAGGAATTAACCCTTTTTTTATGACTCCTTTTTCCAGCTCTTTAAAGAAAGAATTCAGCATGGGGATATTATGTATCTTAACAAAAACAATAGGAATTGGCACTTTCAGACTTGATATGGATTTAAATAGTTTCGAGGCGGTATTACTTTTAAGCGTTATATCATCTGGTTTATTATTGATTTTGATGTCACTCGGGGAATCAAGATCCTCATCACCTAAAACATCAATGATGTATAAAATGTTGAATGCAAATTTTCTCGTCATGTTTTATATCTCTATATCCGATAGAGTTAGTGTCCAAAATGCCATGATTGCACAAAAAACTCCTTCAAATCTGGCTCCTGCCCTAAGGATATCAAAAAAAATCCTCTGTGGAATTATTTACTTCATGGATATTTGGCTGGCAGATATTAAAATTAGATATTGGATATTCTGTATGTTAATAGATTCATATAAAATCAACAAAAAGCTTAATATATGGATTTTATTTGTTTTAAAGTGGTTGTAATTAAAATTTACGCCAGGCTACATTTGAGTTAATCACGTAGGCCACGTACAAAGCGTGTGTTCAATGGATTGATGACGTGAGGCGAATCCATCAGTTTTATCTACACTTGGGATAATGCGCTGACGGGAGTAAAAAAATGGCTGACTGGAATCCCTCTTTATATCTGCACTTCAACGCCGAACGGTCACGACCGGCAGTAGAACTGCTTGCCAGAGTCCCTCTGGAAAACGCCTGGGAAATAGCCGATCTTGGCTGTGGCCCAGGCAATAGCACCGCCCTGCTACATCAACGCTGGCCAACGGCTAAAATTACCGGCATTGATTCGTCTCCGGCGATGATTGCCGAAGCGCGCGCAATTTTACCAGAATGTCAGTTTGTGGAAGCAGACATCCGCAATTGGCAACCTAACCATGCACTCGATCTGATTTTCGCCAATGCCTCGCTGCAATGGCTGCCCGAACACTATGAACTGTTTCCGCATCTGGTATCGTTACTCAATCCGCATGGCGTGCTGGCGGTGCAAATGCCGGACAACTGGCTGGAGCCGACGCATGTGTTAATGCGCGAAGTCGCCTGGGAGCAGCATTATCCGGATCGTGGACGCGAACCGCTGGCAGGCGTTCATGCTTACTACGATATTCTGAGCGAAGCCGGATGTGAGGTTGATATCTGGCGCACCACCTACTATCACCAGATGCCGTCGCACCAGGCGATTATTGACTGGGTGACAGCCACCGGATTACGCCCATGGTTGCGGGATCTGACGGAGAGTGAGCAGCAGCATTTTCTTACGCGCTACCATCAGATGCTGGAAGAACAGTATCCACTGCAGGAGAACGGGCAGATACTGTTGGCATTTCCGCGTCTGTTTATTGTTGCCCGGCGCACGGAGTAATTATTACGTCAGCTGGTAATGGCGATCGGGAAGAATCTTCGGCGGAATTTCTGTTTCGTCGTTCATCTGTAACAGGTCAATTTCAATAGCGTTGCAGATGGCATCCAACGGTAAATCATTGTTTTCAGTACCGAACGGATCTTCCAGCTCTTCCGCCAGACAATCCAGCGAAATAAAGGTGTAGGAAATTAGCACTGAGATAAAAGGCGTCATGTAATGCAGGTCCACGACCAGCGCGAACGGCAGCATGATACAAAACAGATAAACGGTACGATGCAAAATCAGGGTGTAGGCAAAGGGAATTGGTGTATATGCAATGCGCTCGCAACCTGCCAGAACTGCTGAAATATCGTTAAGCCGATCGTTGAGGCTAATAAACAGGATATCTGAAAGCTGTCCATTGCGTCGCTGAACCGCCAACCACTCCCCCATTATCAACAAAATACGGTTAGCTGGAGTGTTTGAAGCCAGTACACGCTGAAGATCTTCAGTCTTGAGATAATGTGCCAGCACTTCCGCCTGTGGCTGTTTGCGTAATGTTATGCGTAAACAGTGGGCGAAGGCGATTTGCAGCCGGGCAAACTCCCTTACACTTGCCGAATCCGGCAATGTCGTTTTTACCTCGCGCAGTAACGACCGTGAGGCAATCATCAACTGCCCCCAAAGTTTGCGCGCTTCAACGTAACGGGCGTACCCAGCATTATTACGAAAACCAAGAAAAATGGCGATGGCGACACCGAGAATGCTGAACGGTGCGAGGGTGAATTTGATGCCCAAATGCGTGTACCAGGGCAGCATGAAAATAACAGCGATAGAAAAGAGAAAGTTTAGTAGCAAACGCGATGATATTTTGGATAATACTGAACCGTGCCAGACAAAAATACGGCGCAGCCAGTGTTGTTGTGGGCGAACAATCATGATTATCTTCAGGCGTGGAAAAGTCGCACTATTAAACGTGATTCCGATCACATTCTCAAGACACTACTTACAAATTACCTACAAGCTTACAACATTAACAGGTTCTGCATGTGGCACCTGTTAATGATAAAGGCACATAGGATGTTGTAACTAATATAGTCAAATAAGAAACCCGGTCGAAACCGGGTTCAGAGTATTAGCACAACGGACGTACAGCTTCGCGCATTCCTTTTTCGAGAATCGCATCCAGGTCATTAGCAACCTGCTCGACCAGACCAGGCACTTGCGTCAGGTCCTGCTCCCAGTGGTCTTTTTCTGCTAACACAATCGCAACCAGTTCCTGGGTGCCGATAACGCGGTCACGATGCTGGCTCCAGAGTTGCTGGTAACGTTCCAGCCAGTGCGCATCGTCCTGTACCGGATACGTTTCTCCGTTACGCTCTCCGCGATAGAACGCAATCAATGCCGCTAATGCGAAAGTGAGGCGCGCCGGAAGTGTGCCGTTTTCCTTCTGCCCTGCCAGCAACTGCGGCAGGATGCGGGTGCGGAACTTGGTCATACCGTTGAGCGCGATAGACAGCAGCTGATGCTTAATGTACGGGTTACGGAAACGCCCGGTGACGGCACTGGCGAAAGATTCCAGTTCATCACGTGGCAGATCCAACACCGGAATAATCTCTTCGTAAATGGCTTTTTCAACGAATGCGCAAATTTCAGCATCGTTCATCGCTTCGCCGACGGTATCCAGCCCTGCCTGGAACGCCACCGGCACCAGCGCGGTGTGTGCGCCATTAAGGATTGCTACTTTGCGCTCTTTATACGGTTTAATATCGTCAACAATCAGCACGTTAAGCGGATATTTATCCAGACGCAGTTCAGTCGCTAAGGATTTCGGCCCCTGAATCACAAACAGGTAAAAGTGTTCAGCGGTGTCGAGGAAACCATCGTGATAGCCGAGTTCAGCTTCCAGTTTAGCCACTTCATCACGCGGATAACCGGTAACGATGCGGTCCACCAGCGTAGAACAGAAACTGTTAGCCTGATCCAGCCATTGAATAAATGCTTCGGGCAGTGCCCATTCTTGTGCGTAGCGCAGCACCAGTTCACGCAACGCGTCGCCGTTGTAGTCGATCAGCTCACACGGAATGATGATCCAACCTTTATCCAGCGCGCCGTTGAAATGGCTGAAACGTTCGAACAGCAGACGCGTCAGTTTTGCCGGATAGCTTACTGCTGGCGCATCATCAAATTTGTCGCCCGCATGATAGCTAATACCCGCTTCTGTGGTGTTGGAAAAGACGAAGCGCATTTCCGGATTATGTGCAAGTTTCAGGAATTCATCGTAGTCACCGTAGACGCTGATTTCACGGTTTACAGAACGAATCAGACGCGCATCGCTGACCGCTTCTCCCTTCTCATTCAGGCCACGAATAATGGTGGTATACAGACCATCCTGCGTGCTCAGTGACGGCGGGAATGAAGTTTCAATCGGACGAACAACGACCACGCCAGAATTCAGGTCGGTGTGTTCATTCAGGAGATCAATTTGCCAGTCAACAAAGGCGCGCAGAAAGTTACCTTCACCAAACTGAATGATTCGTTCTGGATACTGTGCACCGGGAAAATCGCGACGATTTAGTGTTTTCACAATGGGTTCCCTTTTGATTAGTCATACAACCTGCTTGAATTGGTACGACAGGTTAGCAAACTTTAATACATTGAACCCCTGTTTTGATCAACTCGTGATGATTAATTAGCAGGTTTAAGATAAAAATGTGGCACAGATCATGGTTCCATCGAGGATTTTCCTCTTTCTCCAGTCGACAGAGTGGTAGAACACATTACGCTAAAACTGTGACAAAACAACAAAGCTGTCAGACAACTTCCTCACCATAACGCATGGTACTGGTGCGGTTACGCCCGTCTTTCTTCGACCGATAGAGACACGTATCAGCTTCGACCATCAATTTATTGAAGTCATCGGTTAGTGTGCGGTATGAAGCATCCCCACTACCGACGCCGATGCTAACCGTCAGATAAAGCGTCTTTTGTTGCCAGGTAAACGGTTGTAGTTCAACGCCTTTACGAATTTTCTCCGCCATCAGCAGACCATCAACGGGATTCATTGATGGCACGGCTACGGCAAACTCTTCGCCTCCCATTCTCGCCACCAGCCCCTTATCGCCGACAATTTTCTGAATATGCTGGGCAAACACGCTTAACACTTTATCGCCACACTCATGACCATAGTTATCGTTAATGCTTTTGAAATAGTCGATATCAAGCAACATGACGGTCAGATGTTGTGTCTGTTGCAGCGATGGACTTTTCAGCGCCTCATAAAGACCGGATCGTGAGTAAACCTGAGTCAGAAAATCAAAGTCGGCTCGCAGCGCAACTTGCTTCATTAGCGAATTAATCGCTGCCACGCTAAAGGAAACCATAATTGGGCAAATCGCCATCGTGGCAATGCCCAGACGTGCGGAAAACATCTGCGGAATAAAGAACGGCGAACCGACGGCGATATCAATTACCGAATTTGCTACCAGTACGATCTCCACTGCTCCGGTGATAAAAGTCAGCAGACACGTCACCTGTGGCGTATAGCGCACTGCACACCAGATTAATGCAGGCAGCGGGAACGCCAGACTCCCCGCTCCGCCAATGACGACCGAGGCAATAACCGACACAATAAGCGCAATGGCTGGCATCATCTGCTCTGCTTTAAAGCGCGGCAATACCCCAGGAATTGCCAGCGTCAGCATACAAGGCACAATCAACACGCCTGTTGAGAATTGTTCACTAAACCAGTCAGCAAGCAAAGGCCAGAAATCCAGGCTATCAATACTAACCGAACCAATCGCCCCGACGATGGCACATAATAAAGCGGCAATCAGACAATAATTAAATAACCGTAATGCGCTTACTGGCTCGTACTTATTTTTCCCCAGACGCTTATCCCGCATAACCAGTAGGGAGACAGTTACGATAAACATCATATTGGACAAATTGATAACCAGTGAAACCAGCCCCCATTCGGTGGTCATGGCATCATAAACCAGCATTGCTACGTAACAGATGGCATAGTAATGCAGACGATTAAGCCAGACGTAGCGGGCAAATACCCCTGCCATCACGCCATTCAGCGGCCAGAAAAGAGAAAGTTCGTGAACCAGGCGTAGCTCTGCACCTATAAAATAGAACAGCGTCGTTAGCGCAAAAATTGCAATGCTATTACGTAGTAGATGACCTTCCTGGAACAAACGGAAAGTGGATATGGGGTGTACATGCATTAATTATCTGTCCATACAATTGCGAGTGGCAATTATCTCAACGCAATAAGTAAATTCTCATAAAGGATAGCATGTTCGCTGACAGCGGCGACAAAGAAAGATATCAATCAGATGATCTTTTGGCTTTTACCACCATTCTTATGGCTGATTCATCTGAATAACCAGCCAGTGATAGATAACCGTCACGATATAACGTTGTTGTTCCTCACTTAACGAAACACCCTGCGGAATGTTATGCCACTTAGCCAGACAGCCACGGCAGCAGGTCGCGGTGGCGTGTTGAGCGATAAACACCGGATGCCCTCGCATGGGGGTTTGCTTCCCGTCGTTCGCCGGTAATGCCGGCGCAAGACGCTTAGCGACAAAATCTGCCGCATGTTGTTCAATAACCGGCGCGCCCTTCTCCAGACAATACTGACGCTCCTTGACGCCCAGACGAAAGCGAGAGCGAAATTTTGAACGGGCTAAACGCGCGAAGAGTGGATCAAGTGGCTGCATTAATAAACCGAGCGTCCTAACTGTTTCGTTAATTGTTCAAGTACTGCGATACCGGCAAGCGAGTTACCTGCATCATCCAGTTCCGGGCTCCATACCGCGATAGCCATTTCATGCGGGACGATCGCAACAATACCGCCGCCAACGCCAGATTTCGCCGGAAGGCCTACCCGCCAGGCAAACTCCCCCGCGTTCTGGTACATTCCGCTCGTTGCCATCAACGCGTTAATTTGCCGCGCCTGCATCGGCGTCACTACGGGCTCATCGATATGAATAGCCTTTCCCTGATTTGCCAGAAAAACAAACGTCCGCGCCAGCTCAACGCAGCTCATTTTCAGTGCACAGTAATGAAAGTAGTTTTGCAGAACGGTTGTCACATCATGATGGAAATTGCCAAACGACTTCATCAGCCAGGCAATAGCCGCATTTCGCGCGGAATGTTCAAACTCGGAACGGGCAACCACCGTATCGTAGGCAATATCAGACACGCCGCTTAAGCCGCGCACGACTTCCAGCATACGTTGCCGTGGTGCGCTTAATCGCCCTTGCAACATATCGCAGACCACCAGCGCACCGGCATTAATAAACGGATTACGCGGAATGCCCTGCTCCATTTCCAGTTGGACTAAGGAATTGAACGGAGATCCCGACGGATCTTTGCCGACGCGTTGCCAGATTTCTTCTTCGGAGTAATGACGCATAGCAACAACGAGACTGAGCACTTTGGAAATAGACTGAATAGAAAAACGTTCTTGCGCGTCTCCGGCCTGGAAAAGCTGCCCATCAACGGTACAGATAGCAATCCCCAGACGGGAACCATCGACGGTTGCCAGTGCCGGAATATAATCAGCGACTTTACCCTGACCAATTAGCGGACGTACTTGCCGCAAGATATTTTCTAAAATTGCATTATCCATGGCGACTGCCACTCTCTGCTCCTTGCTCGCAGGTCTGAAAAGACCTGCGAGTATAACAGAGCTAAATATGTGACGTCAGATCCGGTCTTTCCACACCGTCTGGATATTACAGAACTCATGTAAGCCGAAATGAGAAAGTTCACGCCCAAAACCGCTCTTCTTCACACCGCCAAAAGCGACCCGTGCGTCGCTGGCGCAGAAACCATTGATAAACACGCCGCCGCATTCCAGACGTGCCGCCATCTGTCTGGCTCGTGTTTCGTCAGCGGTAAAGATCGTCGCAGAAAGGCCGAACTCACTGTCATTCGCCAGTTCCAGCGCATGTTCTGCATCTCTCGCTACGGTGATTGCCGCAACGGGGCCAAACATTTCTTCACGAAACGCGGTCATTTCTGGGGTGACATTTGCCAGAACCGTTGGCGGATAGTAGTTACCTGCCCCAGCCATCTTTTCCCCGCCCAGTAACAAACGTGCGCCCTGCGCCAGGGTTTTTTCCACCTGATGATGCAACTCATCACGCAAGTCAAAACGTGCCATCGGACCAAGATCGTTCTCTTCGTCACGGGGATCGCCCATTTTCAACGCTGCCGCAGCTGCCACAAAACGTTCGGTAAATGCCGAAGCAATCCCCTCTTCGATGATAAAACGTTTTGCCGCCGCGCAAACCTGTCCGGTATTCTGGTAACGCCCGGCAACCGCCGCTTTAACCGCCAGTTCCAGATCGGCATCGTTAAGCACAATAAACGGATCTGAACCGCCCAGCTCCAGTACGCATTTTTTCAGTGCCGCACCAGCCTGTGCACCGATAGCCGCTCCCGCACGAACACTCCCGGTCACGGTGACTGCCGCAATACGTGGATCTTTAATCATCTGACTGACACCATCGTTGTCAGCATTTAGCCAGCCATATACGCCCTGAGGGATACCCGCGTCTTTAAACACCAGGGCAATGAGCTGAGCACAGCCCGTCACATTCGGCGCGTGCTTAAGTAAGTAGCCGTTACCTGCAAGAATGATGGGAACAGCGCCGCGCATCACCTGCCATAAAGGAAAGTTCCACGGCATAACTGCCAGAATCGTCCCCATTGGTCGATACTCAATAACCGCCTGCTGATTCTCAACCAGCGTTGGCTCTGCTTTCAGCATTGCCGGACCATGTTCTGCATACCAGTCACACAAATTCGCCGATTTCGCCACTTCAGCGCGCGCCTGGTTGATTGGTTTGCCCATTTCGCGGGTGATCATTTGCGCTATCTCTTCGCTGCGAGTACGCAGAGCTTTACCGATATCTCGCAGTTTTTCCGCCCGGTAATCTACGCTTGTCTCGCGCCAGCCGCGAAAACCTTCCACTGCAAGCTGAAGAGCGTTTTCAATATCGTCAGCGCCTGTCCAGGGCAGTGAAGACAGTTGTTCACCATTGGCTGGATTTATCGAAATGGCATGGGTCGCCGGAGTGATGGTCATTGGGGTATCTCCTTTATGAGTTATGGTTTGAAGATACGTAGATTTACTCTTGTTTGAAAATGAATAATATTAAGCCACTTATTCACAAATCGAGAATGCTATGGATCTGACTCAACTGGAGATGTTCAACGCAGTTGCCGAGGCAGGCAGCATTACCCAGGCTGCGGCTAAAGTACATCGTGTGCCGTCGAATCTCACGACTCGTATACGTCAACTGGAAACAGAGCTCGGTGTTGAGCTGTTTATCCGCGAAAATCAGCGTTTACGGCTTTCTCCCGCCGGGCATAACTTTTTACGCTACAGCCAACAAATTCTCGCGTTGGTGGATGAGGCGAGAAATGTCGTGGCTGGCGATGAGCCACAAGGTCTGTTTTCTCTCGGATCGCTGGAAAGCACCGCCGCAGTGCGTATTCCGGCAACGCTGGCAGAATTTAACCGTCGTTACCCCAAAATTCAGTTTTCACTTTCCACCGGCCCTTCCGGCACGATGCTGGACGGCGTACTGGAAGGAAAACTGAATGCGGCATTTATTGATGGGCCGATTAACCATACCGCCATCGACGGGATACCGGTGTATCGTGAGGAGCTGATGATCGTCACGCCGCAAGGACATGTGCCAGTTACCCGTGCCAGTCAGGTTAATGGTTACAACATCTATGCCTTTCGCGCCAATTGTTCGTATCGCCGTCATTTTGAGAGCTGGTTTCATGCTGACGGTGCCGCACCGGGGACTATTCATGAGATGGAGTCGTATCACGGGATGCTGGCCTGTGTGGTCGCGGGTGCGGGCATTGCGCTTATCCCTCGTTCTATGCTGGAAAGTATGCCGGGGCATCACCAGGTTGAAGCATGGCCGTTGGCTGAGCAATGGCGTTGGTTAACAACCTGGCTGGTCTGGCGTCGCGGTGCGAAAACGCGCCCGCTTGAGGCGTTTATTGAACTGCTGGATGTACCAGACTAAATGTTGTACCGGCTACTCACGCTGCCGTTGATACAGCATGACATGAATCGGCGAAACGCGACATAGATCACAAAACCGTTGTATTCAGATCATTAACCGTTTTAAGATCATTTCATTACCTTTTCGCAACTCATCCGATAATCGGTTATGACAACAAATATGGTTTCCCGCAAAGTGGCGTGGCTACGGGTCGTTACGCTGGCCGTTGCCGCCTTCATCTTCAATACCACCGAATTTGTGCCTGTAGGTTTGCTTTCTGATATTGCGCAAAGTTTTCATATGCAAACCGCACAGGTCGGTATCATGTTGACCATTTATGCGTGGGTAGTGGCGCTATTGTCACTGCCTTTTATGCTAATGACCAGTCAGGTCGAACGCCGCAAATTGCTGATCTGTCTGTTTGTGGTGTTTATCGCCAGCCACATACTGTCGTTTTTATCGTGGAGCTTTACCGTTCTGGTAATCAGTCGCATTGGTGTGGCTTTCGCCCATGCTATTTTCTGGTCGATTACGGCGTCTCTGGCAATCCGTATGGCGCCAGCCGGAAAGCGAGCGCAGGCATTGAGTTTAATTGCCACCGGCACAGCACTGGCGATGGTATTAGGTTTACCTATCGGGCGCATTGTGGGGCAGTATTTCGGCTGGCGAACAACCTTCTTCGCGATTGGTATCGGGGCGCTTATCACCCTTTTGTGCCTGATCAAATTACTTCCATTGCTGCCCAGTGAGCACTCTGGTTCGTTAAAAAGTCTTCCGCTGCTGTTTCGTCGCCCGGCATTGATGAGCATTTATTTGCTGACGGTAGTCGTGGTCACCGCCCATTACACGGCATACAGCTATATTGAACCTTTTGTGCAAAACGTTGCGGGGTTCAGCGCCAACTTTGCCACAGCATTGCTGTTGATGCTCGGTGGTGCGGGCATCATTGGTAGCGTCATTTTCGGTAAGCTGGGTAATCAGCACGCATCTGTGCTGGTCAGTGCGGCGATTGCGCTATTGCTGGTGTGCCTGGCACTACTGTTGCCTTCGGCAAGTAGCGAGATACACCTCGGCGTGCTGAGCATTTTCTGGGGGATCGCGATGATGATCATCGGACTTGGGATGCAGGTTAAAGTACTGGCGCTGGCACCAGATGCCACCGACGTTGCGATGGCGCTCTTTTCCGGGATATTTAATATTGGTATCGGCGCCGGGGCGCTGGTGGGTAATCAGGTAAGTCTACACTGGTCGATGTCGATGATTGGTTATGTGGGTGCAGTTCCGGCTCTCGCCGCGTTGATATGGTCAATCATCATATTCCGCCGCTGGCCTGTGGCACTTGAAGAACAGACGCAATAGCTTCCATGCACGAACGAGCCTTTCAGATTATTGACAACGTGCGCTTTGTTTATGCCGGATGCGGCGGGAACGCCTTATCCGGCCTACAACTCAATACATTGCAGAGATTACGTAGGCCTGATAAACGTAGCGCATAGGCAATGTTGCGTTTGTCATCTGCTCAGACCCATTTGGGTCTTTTTTAATGGTAAGTTTTAATAATTTCCAGGATGCCGTTAATAATAAATTGCACGCCCATACAAACCAGCAAGAAGCCCATCAGGCGGGAGATCGCTTCAATTCCCCCTTTCCCCACCAGCCGCATAATGGCACCAGAGCTACGTAGACTTCCCCACAAAATGACCGCCACCAGGAAAAAGATCAGCGGCGGCGCAACCATCAGCACCCAGTCCGCGAAGGTTGAACTCTGACGCACCGTTGACGCCGAGCTAATGATCATCGCAATGGTTCCCGGTCCGGCGGTACTTGGCATTGCCAGTGGCACAAAAGCAATATTGGCGCTGGGTTCATCTTCCAGCTCTTCCGATTTGCTTTTTGCTTCCGGTGAATCCGTTGCCTTTTGCTGGGGAAAGAGCATACGGAAACCGATAAATGCAACAATTAACCCCCCAGCAATACGTAGACCAGGAATCGAAATGCCGAACGTATCCATCACCAGTTGCCCGGCGTAATACGCCACCATCATGATGGCAAATACGTATACCGAGGCCATCAACGACTGGCGGTTACGTTCGGCGCTGTTCATGTTGCCCGCCAGGCCAAGAAATAACGCGACTGTCGTTAATGGGTTGGCTAACGGCAGCAACACCACCAGCCCCAGACTAATTGCTTTAAACAAATCTAACATTGGTGGTTGTTATCCTGTGTGTCTGAGTCATCAGCGAAAAGTATAAAGGGAAAACAAAGAGAAAGTTTCACTCTTTAACTAATCTTGCATAGCACTGACCAAAACTTGAACCGATTTAGCAAAACGTGGCATCAGACAATTCATTCATTTGACTTATACTTGCCTGGGCAATATTATCCCCTGCAACTAATTACTTGCCAGGGCAACCAATGTGAAAAGTACCAGCGACCTGTTCAATGAAATCATCCCCTTGGGTCGCTTAATCTATATGGTTAATCAGAAGAAAGACCGTCTGCTTAACGATTATCTGTCTCCGCTGGATATCACTGCGGCACAGTTTAAGGTGCTCTGCTCTATCCGCTGCGCAGCGTGCATTACGCCGGTTGAACTGAAAAAAGTGTTGTCGGTCGACCTGGGGGCACTGACCCGTATGCTGGATCGCCTGGTCTGTAAAGGCTGGGTGGAACGGTTGCCAAACCCGAATGACAAGCGCGGCGTGCTGGTAAAACTCACCGCCAGCGGCGCAGCAATATGTGAACAATGCCATCAATTAGTTGGCCAGGATCTGCATCAAGAATTAACAAAAAACCTGACGGCGGACGAAGTGGCAACGCTTGAGCATTTGCTTAAGAAAGTCCTGCCGTAAACAAAAAAAGAGGTATGACGATGTCCAGACGCAACACTGACGCTATTACCATTCATAGCATTTTGGACTGGATCGAGGACAACCTGGAATCGCCACTGTCACTGGAGAAAGTGTCAGAGCGTTCGGGTTACTCCAAATGGCACCTGCAACGGATGTTTAAAAAAGAAACCGGCCATTCATTAGGCCAATATATCCGCAGCCGAAAGATGACAGAAATCGCGCAAAAGCTGAAAGAAAGCAACGAGCCGATACTCTATCTGGCAGAACGTTATGGTTTCGAGTCCCAGCAAACGCTGACCCGAACCTTCAAAAACTACTTTGATGTTCCGCCGCATAAATACCGGATGGCTAATATTCAGGGCGAATCGCGCTTTTTACATCCATTAAATCATTACAATAGCTAGTTGAAACGTGACAACGTCACTGAGGCAATCATGAAACCACTTTTATCCGCAATGATAACCGCGCTTATTGTCTTTTCTGCGCAAGGCTTTGCGGAACAAACCACGCAGCCGACAGTTATTCCCTGTGGTGATGAAGTGATTGTTCCCCCATCGCAGGAACAACCACCATTCGATTTAAATCACATGGGTACAGGCAGTGATAAGTCGGATGCGCTGGGCGTGCCCTATTATAATCAACACGCCATGTAGTTAATTCTGGCCCCGACATATCGGGGCTTATTAACTTCTCACCTTCACCGCTTTACGCCACCGCAAACCAAACACATTGATATACAGCCCGCCCATTATCAGCACCGCACCGAAAAATTGCAGACCCGTTAATCGTTCATCTAACAATAACGCCGCACTTGCCAGACCGACTACCGGGACAAGTAACGATAACGGTGCCACGCGCCAGGTTTCATAACGCCCAAGCAGCGTACCCCAGAGCCCATAGCCGACAATCGTCGCCACAAACGCCAGATACATCAGAGACAAAATGGTGGTCACGTCGATAGTGACCAGGCTGTGAATCATTGTTGCGGAACCATCGAGAATGAGCGAGGCGACAAAGAACGGGAGAATCGGGATCAATGCGCTCCACACTACCAGCGACATCACTGCCGGGCGCGATGAGTGCGACATGATCTTTTTATTGAAGATGTTGCCACACGCCCAGCTAAATGCTGCCGCCAGGGTCAGCATAAAACCGAGCATCGCCACATGCTGACCGTTCAGGCTACCTTCAATCAACACCAGCACGCCAAATATCGCTAAGGCGATCCCCGCAAGTTGCTTGCCATGTAGTCGTTCACCGAAAGTAAACGCGCCGAGGACAATCGTAAAAAACGCCTGTGCCTGTAAAACCAGCGAGGCCAGACCTGCTGGCATACCGAAGTTAATGGCGCAGAAGAGAAAGGCAAACTGCGCAAAACTGATGGTTAAACCATACCCCAGCAGCAAATTCAGCGGTACTTTCGGTCGTGCGATAAAAAAGATTGCCGGGAAGGCCACCAGCATAAAGCGCAAACCGGCCAACATCAGCGGTGGCATATTATGAAGCCCCACTTTGATGACCACAAAATTAAGCCCCCACACAACCACTACCAGTAGCGCCAACAACCCATCTTTTCGCGACATTCTACCGCCCCTGAATTTTCATCTTTTGTAAGCAATCAACTTAGCGGAATTTACTTTTTTTTAACAGTTGATTCGTTAGTCACCGTTTACGACGGCATTAATGCGCAAATAAGTCGCTATACTTCGGATTTTTGCCATGCTATTTCTTTACATCTCTAAAACAAAACATAACGAAACGCACTGCCGGACAGCCAAATGAACTTATCTCTGCGACGCTCTACCAGCGCCCTTCTTGCCTCGTCGTTGTTATTAACCATCGGACGCGGCGCTACGCTGCCGTTTATGACTATTTATTTGAGTCGCCAGTACGGTCTGGGTGTTGATTTGATTGGTTATGCGATGACAATTGCACTCACTATCGGCGTCGTTTTCAGCCTCGGATTTGGCATTCTGGCGGATAAGTTCGACAAGAAACGTTATATGTTACTGGCGATTACCGCCTTCGCCAGCGGCTTTATCGCCATTCCCCTGGTGGACAACGTGACGCTTGTGGTGCTGTTCTTCGCGCTCATCAACTGCGCGTATTCCGTTTTTGCTACCGTGTTGAAGGCCTGGTTTGCCGATAATCTTTCCTCTGCCAGTAAAACGAAGATCTTCTCGATCAACTACACCATGCTCAACATTGGCTGGACCATCGGCCCACCGCTCGGCACGCTGTTGGTGATGCAAAGTATCAATCTACCCTTTTGGCTGGCAGCCATCTGTTCTGCGTTTCCTGTGCTTTTCATCCAAATTTGGGTGAAACGCAGCGAGAAAATCATCGCCACAGATACCGGCAGCGTCTGGTCACCAAAGGTTTTGTTACAGGATAAAGCTCTGCTGTGGTTCACCTGCTCAGCCTTTCTGGCTTCTTTCGTGAGCGGAGCGTTTGCCTCGTGCATTTCACAATACGTGATGGTGATTGCTGATGGTGATTTTGCCGAAAAGGTGGTCGCGGTTGTTCTTCCGGTTAATGCTGCGATGGTAGTTACGTTGCAATATTCCGTGGGCCGGCGCATTAATCCGACCAATATCCGCGCGCTAATGACGGTCGGCACTCTCTGCTTTGTCATCGGTCTGGTCGGGTTTATCTTTTCGGGCAACAGCCTGCTACTTTGGGGAATTTCAGCCGCCGTGTTTACTCTTGGCGAAATCATTTATGCCCCTGGTGAATATATGTTGATTGACCATATTGCACCGCTAGGGATGAAAGCCAGCTATTTTTCCGCCCAGTCTTTAGGCTGGCTTGGTGCAGCGATTAACCCATTAGTGAGTGGCGTCGTGCTCACCCGCCTGCCGCCGTCCTCGCTGTTTGTCATCTTAGCGTTGGCGATCATTGCTGCATGGGTGCTGATGTTAAAAGGCATTCACGCAAGACCCTGGGGGCAGCCGGTTCTTTGTTGACTCTCTGCCGTGCCTTAACGGCACGGCTTGACTCATTATTTTCCTGTTGCAAAGGCGTAGCCTTCATCTTCCCAGCCGGTTACCCCGCCGATCATGATTTTAACTGGCCTTCCTAACCGAGCCAGTTTGAGTGCCGCGCGGTCTGCGCCGTTACAATGGGGCCCCGCGCAATACACCACAAACAGAGTATCTTCCGGCCATTGAGCCATTCTCTCTTCGGTCATTTGCTTATGGGGCAGATGAATTGCGCCTGGGATATGCCGACGGGCGAAATCCTCTTCACGTCCGACCACATGCAGCAAAACGAAATCATCGCCAATGTAGGCCAGCGAGTCATGAACATCGGCGCAATCCGTTTCAACACTCAAACGCATGAGAAAATGCGCTTCGGCAACGTCCGGTTTCGCTGCGGTAAATTCAGTGACATAACGCATATTGCTTTTTCCTTTTGGGTTGTTGTGTTAACAATAATGTAACCAATCAACCTTTCACTGACCGCCTTCCGATATGCCAGAAAAGAGTAAAATGATGCCAACATTGCAGCGCCCGCTGGTTGTTGTATTGGCTTATGACGGACTATGCACTTTCGAATTTGGTGTAGCCGTTGAAATCTTCGGCCTGCCGCGACCGGAACTGGGCGATAACTGGTATCGGTTTGCTGTTGCTGCGGTAGAACCCGGTGCGCTGCAAGCTACTGGCGGGATCCACGTAGTTGCGGATGGCGGGCTGGAGCTACTGACTGAAGCCGATATGATTATTATTCCAGGCTGGCGCGGTATAGATGCAACAGTACCAGAAATGCTATGCCAGGCGTTGCGCGAAGCACATCAACGCGGTACTCGCCTGGTTTCGATATGCTCGGGCGTATTTGTCCTTGCCGCCGCTGGCCTTCTTCACCAGCGAAAAGCGACCACCCACTGGCGCTACACGGAACAACTCCAGCATCGTTACCCTTCAATTCACGTAAGTGACAATGTGTTATATCAGGATGAAGGACAAGTGATGACCTCCGCTGGAAGCGCAGCAGGGATCGATCTGTGCTTACATATCGTGCGCAAAGATTATGGTCACGAAATTGCTAATAATGTCGCCCGGCGGCTGGTCATTCAGCCTCATCGCCACGGTGAGCAACCACAAAACCTGACACGCCCGATGGCTGCGCCGCGTGAAAGCCATACGTTAGGCGCATTATTCGACTTTTTACAGCAAAATCTGGCACAAACGCATACCGTTGCCTCTCTCGCCGGACGAGTGAATATGAGTCAACGTACTTTTTTAAGACGCTTTGTCGCCTTAACGGGTATGACACCCGCCCGCTGGCTTCTCAATGAGCGATTAATACGAGTGGAAGATTATCTGCAAAATTCGTCGTTTAGCATCGATAAAATTGCAGATCTGACGGGGTTTGGTAATTCATCTTTACTGCGTCATCATTTTCACCAGCGTTTTTTATTATCCCCTTCACAATATCGGAAAAACAGCCGTTCCTCATCACATTAACCCTCTAATTCAGCCTTCGTTTAGGTTACCTCTGCTAATATCTTTCTCATTGAGATGAAAATTAAGGTAAGAGAGGAAACACACCACACCATAAACGGAGGCAAATAATGCTGGGTAATATGAATGTTTTTATAGCTGTACTGGGAATAATTTTATTTTCTGGCTTTCTGGCCGCGTATTTCAGCCACAAATGGGATGACTAATGAACGGAGATAATCCCTCACCTAACCGGCCCCTTGTTACAATTGTGTACAAGGGGCCTGATTTTTCTGACGGCGAAAAAAAACCGCCAGTAAACTGGCGGTGAATGCTTGCATGGATAGATTTGTGTTTTTACTTTTGCGCTAACAGGCTTTTCTCTGCACTGGTAACGGATCATTGACACAGTAGCATTATTTTTCTCAATGAATGTTAAACGGTGCTTAAACTCGGGTAATCACGTTTTGTTCGTCAATAAACATGCAGCGATTTCTTCCAGTTTGCTTACCCTCATACATTGCCCGGTCTGCTCTTCCGATGACCACATCCAGCGGTTCTTCAGGAAATGCGCGGCTCACACCTGCGGTCACGGTTATGTTGATATGCCCTTCAGAATATGCGATTGCATGGGTATCGACTCGCTGGCAAATACGTACTCCGGCACGACATGCATCTTCATCATTAGCAGCTTTGACAATGATGATAAATTCTTCGCCACCATAGCGATAAACCGTTTCGTAATCACGCGTCCAGGTAGATAAGTAAGTTGCCAGGGTGCGTAATACCACATCACCGATTAAATGCCCGTAGGTATCATTAACCAATTTAAATCGGTCTATATCCAGCAGCATTAAATAGAGATTCAGTGGTTCAGCATTACGTAATTGATGATCAAAGGATTCATCAAGAACCCGACGACCAGGTAATCCAGTCAGAACATCCATATTGCTACGAATTGTCAGCAAATAAATTTTGTAATCTGTTAATGCTGCAGTAAAAGAAAGTAACCCTTCCTGAAATTCGTCAAAATGAGCGTCCTGCCAGCGATTTTCGACAATTGCCAACATTAATTCCCGACCACAGTTATGCATATGTTGATGGGCAGAATCCATTAGCCGAACGTAAGGTAATTCATCGTTATCGAGTGGCCCCAGATGATCAATCCAGCGACCAAACTGGCACAGTCCATAAGAATGGTTATCCGTAATTTCTGGCTTACTGGCATCTCTCGCGACCACGCTGTGAAACATACTCACCAGCCACTGATAATGGGCGTCGATAGCCTTATTGAGATTTAGCAAGATGGCATCGATTTCCGTTGTCTTCTTGATCATTGCCACTCCTTTTTCACAGTTCCTTGTGCGCGCTATTCTACCGAGAGAAAAGAAAAATTACGTCAATATTTTAATAGAAATCCTAATCTGAGACGACGTTAAAGATAACATTGTGATTTAAAACAAAATAAGCAGATAAAAAAGTGTTTAATACTGTAAATTATCTCTTCCTTGCACCATAAAACAGAGGCAAATAACATAAACAGTAAAGCCTGATGCCCCTATTGATTGGGCCATCAGACGCATTTATTTTTGTGACTATTTCTGCAGATGTGTGACCCGAACGACGGCTGGAGTGCTTTTCTTATCCAGACTCCCGCTAATGTTGATCATCTGGTCAGGCTGAACTTGTCGTCCATCAAAGACGGCAGCAGGAATAACAACATTAATCTCACCGCTCTTATCACGAAAAACGTAACGGTCTTTACCCTTGTGGGAAATCAAATTACCACGTAATGAAACTGAGGCACCATCATGCATAGTTTTCGCAAAATCAACGGTCATTTTTTTTGCATCATCAGTTCCGCGATAGCCGTCTTCTATTGCATGTGGCGGTGGTGGCGCAGCATCCTGTTTTAAACCTCCCTGATCATCTGCCAACGCATAAGGCATGACAAGAAAACCTGCTAATACAATGGCCTGAAATTTCATACTAACTCCTTAATTGCGTTTGGTTTGACTTATTAAGTCTGGTTGCTATTTTTATAATTGACAAATAAGAATCGTACTGATTGTTATAAAACAATTAAAATCAGTCAGCTAGCAACAAAATTTGCTGCAAATTTAACTCAAAAAAGACAATAAAAAGATTAATGAAAGCTGTGTTTAAGTCTTAAATATATTTTCAGAATAATCGGATTTATAAATCTGATTTTTATTATAGTGAAAGAACATACCAAAAAGGCAAATCACCTTTGCAGCTAATAACGTGGACAAACAACGATGAACATTAATAGCAATAAAATTGTACAACTTGCAGATAGCGATACTATTGAAAACCTGACATCCGCGTTGAGCCAAAGACTTATCGCTGATCAATTACGCTTAACTACCTCCGAATCATGCACTGGCGGTAAGTTGGCTTGCGCGCTGTGTGCTGCTGAAGACACACCAAAGTTTTACGGCGCAGGCTTTGTCACTTTTACCGATCAAGCCAAAATGAAAATCCTTGGCGTCAGTCAGCAATCTCTTGAGAAATATACGGCGGTGAGCGAGAAGATAGCGGCAGAAATGGCAACTGGCGCCAAAGAGCGCGCAGATGTCGATATTAGTATTGCCATTACCGGCTACGGTGGGCCTGAAGGTGGGCAGGATGGTACGCCCGCAGGCACAGTCTGGTTCGCATGGAATATAAAAGGAAATACGCATACTGCGGTTATGCATTTTGATGGTGATTGCGAAACAGTATTAGCATTGGCGGTTCGATTTGCACTGGCGCAGCTTTTGAAATTACTGGAGTGACTTTCTGGCCTGGCTTTACGCCAGACCAGCTATATTTACAGAAAATTAGACGTTCAGTCCGCGATGTTGCAACATCGGCGCAATCTGTGGTGCCTTACCGCGCCATTGACGATACAAACGTTCTAAATCTTCGCTGTTGCCTCTGGAAAGAATCGCCTCGCGAAAACGTTGCCCATTCTCACGCGTTAAGCCGCCCTGCTCGACAAACCATTGATAACCGTCGTCTGCCAGCATTTGCGTCCACAAATAGGCGTAATATCCCGCCGCATATCCGCCACCAAAAATGTGGGCAAAATAACTGCTGCGATAACGTGGCGGTATGGCGGGAAGATTCATATTTTCCGCCACCAGCGCCCGCAGTTCGAAATCATTCACATCCTGCATCGCTTCATGCTCTTGCAGACAGTGCCAGCGCATATCAAGAAGTGCGGCGCTAAGCAATTCGCTCATCTCATAACCTTTATTGAACAGGCTGGCATTACGCATTTTTTGTTGTAACTCTTCCGGCATTGCTTTCCCGCTCTGATAATGCCGGGCGTAGCGCGCGAATACCTGCGGATGCATTGCCCAATGCTCGTTGATTTGCGAAGGAAATTCGACAAAATCGCGTGGTGTATTGGTGCCAGAAAGCGTGGCATAACGCTGGCAGGCAAACAGACCGTGCAACGTATGCCCAAACTCATGGAATAATGTAATAACATCGTCCCACAGCAACAATGCGGGTTCGTCTGCCGCCGGTTTCTGATAATTACAAACGTTATAGATTACCGGGCGTGTTTCATTAAGCGTAGATTGTTCTACAAAATTCCCCATCCATGCGCCGCCGCTTTTTGAGTCACGGGCGAAGAAATCACCGTAAAATAACGCCAGCCCCACGCCATTATGATCAAAAATTTCCCATACGCGGACATCAGGATGGTAAACAGGAATATCAAAACGTTCGACAAACTTAATACCGAAGAGCTGATTCGCAGTCCAGAATACACCTTCATTCAACACTGTGTTTAATTCGAAATAAGGTTTGAGCTGCGCTTCATCAAGACAGAATTTCTCCCGCCGCACCTGTTCAGCATAAAATGCCCAGTCCCACGGCTGGGCACTGAACTCACCCTGCTGATTATCGATAACCGCCTGTATAGACGCTAATTCATCGCTCGCACGTTGACGCGCCGCCGGAACAATTTCCCGCATAAAATTGAGTGCTGCTTCTGGTGTTTTTGCCATCTGATCGGCAATTTTCCACGCGGCATAATAAGGGAAGCCAAGTAATTTGGCCTGTTGGGCGCGGATCTCCACCAGCCGTTGAATGATGGAACGAGTATCATTGCCATCGTTTTTTTCCGCGCGTGTCCACCCCGCAGTGAACAGTTTTTCACGTGTAGAACGATCGCTGAGTTCCGCAAGCGCCGGTTGTTGCGTGGTATTCAGCAATGGGATGAGCCATTTGTTTTCCAGACCTTTCTCGCGAGCCGCCTCTGCCGCCAGCGCAATTTCTTGCTCACTCATGCCTGCCAGTTGCGAAACATCGTCAGCCACCAGCCCTCCGGATTTGTTCGCGGCTAATAACCGCTGGTTAAACTGACTGGTCAGGGTAGCGGCTTCTGTGTTCAGCACTTTTAATTTTTCTTTATCGGCATCTTCAAGTTTGGCACCGGCAAGAACAAAACGCTGATGAATAACTTCTACCAAACGAACAGATTCACTATCAAGGCCCAGCGTTTCACGCCGCTGCCAGACAGCATCTACCCGCGCGAATAATTCGCCATTCAGGTAGATATCATTAGCCAGTTCCGCCAGTTCCGCCGAGAACTGTTCATCGAGACGCTGTAATTCATCATTAGTATGCGCCGAGGTCATGGCAAAGAAGACGCTGGTAACGCGAGTGAGTAACTCCCCGCTCTTTTCGAGGGCCAGAATAGTGTTAGTAAAATCGGGCGTCTGCGGGTTTAAAGCTATCGCCTCTATCTCAATCCGCTTTTGCCGCATCCCCTCATCGAATGCCGGGCGATAGTGTTGATTTTCAATCTGATCAAAATGAGGAGCCATATACGGCAGAGTGCTCTGCGTAAGGAAAGGATTCGTCGTTGACATTTTCTACTCCTGAAAACGAGGTGTTCCATAGCGTAGGCTTACTGATAACGGAGTGCAATCTTGCAAACCAGTATTACCCGCTCTTAAGCATCACGTGCTATGTTATTGACACACAAAATCGTTGAGGAACAGTGAGATGATCGTTTTAGTAACTGGAGCAACGGCAGGTTTTGGTGAATGCATTACACGTCGTTTTATTCAACAAGGGCATAAAGTTATCGCCACTGGCCGTCGCCAGGAACGGTTGCAGGAGTTAAAAGACGAACTGGGAGATAATTTGTATATCGCCCAACTGGACGTTCGCAACCGCGCCGCCATTGAAGAGATGCTGACTTCGCTTCCTGCCGAGTGGCGTAATATCGATATTCTGGTAAACAATGCTGGACTGGCGCTGGGTATGGAACCTGCACATAAAGCCAGCGTTGAAGACTGGGAAACTATGATTGATACCAACAACAAAGGCCTGGTGTATATGACCCGCGCTGTCCTGCCTGGCATGGTCGAGCGTAATCATGGTCATATTATTAACATTGGCTCAACGGCGGGTAGCTGGCCATATGCTGGTGGTAACGTTTATGGCGCGACAAAAGCGTTTGTTCGTCAGTTCAGCCTGAATCTGCGCACTGATCTGCATGGTACGGCAGTACGTGTCACCGACATCGAACCGGGGCTGGTGGGTGGCACCGAGTTTTCCAATGTTCGCTTTAAAGGTGACGACGATAAAGCGGAAAAAACCTATCAAAACACCGTTGCGCTGACGCCAGAAGATGTCAGCGAAGCAGTCTGGTGGGTTGCTACACTCCCTGCTCACGTCAACATCAACACACTGGAAATGATGCCGGTTACCCAAAGCTATGCCGGACTGAATGTCCATCGCCATTAATTTTTATACCCGGCTTAACCGCCGGGTTATTGCTTGTCACAAAAAAGTGGTAGACTCACTGAGTTAACCCACTCACAAGCAAGAACGAATGACCGTCGAAACGCAACTTAATCCCACACAACCTGTCAATCAGCAGATTTATCGTATTCTTCGCCGCGACATTGTCCATTGTCTAATTCCACCGGGCACACCGTTGTCGGAAAAAGAAGTTTCTGTTCGTTTCAATGTGTCACGCCAGCCGGTTCGTGAAGCCTTCATAAAACTGGCAGAAAATGGCCTGATTCAAATTCGCCCGCAGCGTGGCAGCTACGTCAATAAAATTTCCATGACTCAGGTACGCAACGGTAGTTTTATTCGTCAGGCTATTGAGTGTGCCGTCGCCCGCCGGGCGGCGAGCATGATTACCGATAGCCAGTGCTATCAGCTTGAGCAAAATCTCCACCAACAACGTATTGCCATTGAACGCAAACAACTGGATGATTTTTTTGAGCTGGATGATAACTTCCATCAAATTCTGACGCAGATTGCCGACTGTCAGCTTGCGTGGGACACCATTGAAAACCTGAAAGCAACTGTTGACCGCGTGCGCTATATGAGCTTTGACCACGTATCGCCACCTGATATGTTGTTACGTCAACATATGGATATTTTTACTGCTCTACAAAAACATGATGGTGATGCGGTAGAAAAAGCAATGACTCTGCATTTGCAGGAAATAAGTGAATCCGTGCAGCTGATCCGCCAGGAAAATAGCGACTGGTTTAGCGAAGAGTAATTCATTTCCTCTCATCCCATCCGGGGTGAGAGCCCATCCCTTTCTTCTGGTTCATGCAAGCATCAAAAAAGATGTGAACTTGATCATAAACAAAAAAATATTCACTCGACAGGAGTATTTATATTGCGCCCGTTACGTGGGCTTCGACTGTAAATCAGAAAGGAGAAAACACCTATGACGACCTACGATCGTAACCGTAACGCAATCACCACTGGCAGCCGTGTTATGGTTAGCGGCACCGGTCACACTGGCAAGATCCTGTCGATTGACACTGAAGGTCTGACCGCAGAGCAAATCCGTCGCGGTAAAACCGTGGTTGTTGAAGGTTGTGATGAAAAACTCGCGCCTCTGGACCTGATTCGTCTCGGCATGAACTAAGCATGTGAATGCCGCCGATGGCGGCATTGCTGTTTTTACCTCTCGATATATTTCGCCACGGTCGCTTTCGCGCCATGCGCTAATAGAGACAAGTACGCTTCCGTCACCTTTGCAACAAACAAGTTATTGTTCGGCAAATTATCACCAAATATCGCCTTAATCGCCATCAACGACTGCACACGCGTTTTCCCTTCGGCACTACTTTGCACAGCCTTTTGAATGACCGCTAGTAACGGATCGCTAATCTCAATCTGATTTCCCTGTTCATCAACACCACCAACATAACGCATCCAACCAGCGACGCCCAGCGCCAACAGATCGAACGCGTTGTCATGCGCCAGATGCCAGCGAATTGAATCCAACATCCGCTGTGGCAGTTTCTGACTACCGTCCATTGCAATCTGCCAGGTTCGGTGGCGTAAAGCCGGGTTGCTGTAGCGTTCAATCAATCGATCGGCATAATTTTGCAAATCTACACCCTGTACTTTCAGCGTGGGCGCCTGTTCCTGCAACATCAAGGCATGTGCTGCATGACGATAATTTTCATCTTCCATACAGTCGTTAATGTGCTGATATCCCGCCAGATAGCCCAGATAAGCCAGGAAGGAGTGGCTACCGTTGAGCATACGCAGTTTCATCTCTTCATAAGGCAGCACATCGCTGACCAGTTCAGCGCCTGCTTTTTCCCATTCCGGGCGTCCGGCAACAAAATTATCTTCAATCACCCACTGACGGAACGGCTCACACGCCACGCCTGCCGGATCGCGCACGTTGGTAAGTTGTTCGATTTTATCCAGCGTTTCCGCCGTCACTGCGGGTACAATGCGATCCACCATTGTCGATGGGAAAGTCACGTTTTCCTCTATCCATTGCGCCAGTTTTACATCTACAGCCCTGGCGTATGAAGTGACAACGTCACGCATAACGTGACCGTTTTCTGGCATGTTGTCGCATGACATAACGGTAAACGCGGGAAATCCTGCGGCTTTACGGCGAGCCAGCGCCTCGACAATCACGCCTGTTGCTGTTTTCGGCTGGTGGGGATTTTGCAAGTCGGCAGCTACCATCGGGTGATCCATCATTAACTGTCCGGTCGCCGGAGAGTGGAAATACCCTTTTTCGGTGATTGTCAGAGAGACAATTGCGATTTGCGGTTCACACATCGCGGCCAGCACGGCTTCTAAGCCATCAATTTGTACGTGCAGCGCCTTTTTCACGACGCCAACGACGCGAGCGGTCCACGCATCAGCCGACATTTCCGCAACGGTATAGAGATTATCTTGCTGTTTAAGATCGACGATTTGCTGTTCGCCGCCAATCAGATTCACTTCATAGTAGCCCCAATCGCTGTGATGCTGGGCAGCCAGGATATCGGCATACACGCCCTGATGCGCGCGATGAAATGCGCCAAACCCTAAATGAACAATTTTTGGCGTCAGGTTATTACGATCATAAACAGGGAGTGTCGCTTTTGCGGATAACAAATTATTTCCCATGACGTTTCCTTTAATTTAAATATGGCAAGCTGAATGGTTTGTTATATGAATAAAAATCCCTCCTCACTAAGAGAAGGGATTCTGGATTTACAGACTTGTTGAAGGTTGCGCAGCTCTTACAACGCGCGGTTGATCTTCTGCAGCATCTTCCAGCGCACTCAAATCGCGGTCTTTAACTTCTGGCATATTCAGCGCGGAAATTAAGCCGATGACGGAATAAGCCATAATCATTATTGCAATCGGATACCAGGATCCTGTCATGTTACAGAAAATACCGGCCAGAATAGGACCAAACCCTGAAGCGATAAGACCACCAATTTCTTTAGATATTGCCATTCGGGTAAAGCGGTTTTTACAGCCGAACATCTCTGCCATGGTAATGTTTTCCAGGGCAAATAATCCCAACACCGCACAGTTGTGAATCACAATGAGTGCAACCATGATGGTGCCCGGTGCATAGCTTTTATCTACAATGATAGAAAGCATTGGCCACGCCAGGACAATAGCTGAAGTATTCATAATGATATAAGGAATACGACGCCCAATTTTATCGGATAACCAACCGAGGAAAGGAATCGTCATAAAACCGATAATAGAACTGATCATTAATGCATCTGTGGGAATTGCTTTATTAAACAGCAAAGTTTGCACTAAATAACCAGCAAGGAAAGTTTGAATCAGACCTGAGTTTCCTGCCTGTCCAAAACGCAGACCTGTTGCCAGCCAGAAGGATTTGCTCTGGAACATGCTACCGACAGGTGCAGGTTTTGCTGTAGGTTGGTTGCTGTCGTTAACCTTCTCAAAAACCGGGCTTTCTTTCAGGTTCATTCGCAACCAGATAGCAAAGACCATCACGACAACGCTCGCCAGGAACGGTATACGCCATCCCCATGCCAGCAGTTCTTCTTTACTAAGAATAAAGAACATAAAGGCCCAGATTGCCGTTGCGCTCAAGGTTCCGCAGTTAGTACCCATAGCCACAAATGAGGAGATAATTCCGCGCTTACCTTTCGGCGCATATTCCGCCAGCATCGTACCGGCACCGGAAATTTCCGCACCTGCCCCCAGCCCCTGAATAATACGCAACGTCACCAGCAAGATTGGCGCAAAAACACCAATCTGCGCATAGGTCGGCAACACACCAATTAAGGTAGTACAGATCCCCATCATGGTGATGGTAATAAAGAGCACTTTTTTACGCCCTATTCTGTCGCCCATTTTGCCGAAAATAAATGCTCCGACAATACGTGCAACATAACCAGCACCGTAAGTTCCCATTGCCAGAATTAACGCCATTGCGGTTGACGATTCCGGAAAAAATATTTCATGGAATACTAACGCTGCACCGAGCGAGTATAACTGAAAATCCATAAATTCAAGTGCCGTACCTAACCATCCTGATATCGCTGCCTTCACTAAATCCTTAGTGCTTCTTTCATGTTTATCTATTGTCATAATTGTTATCTCTAAATAAGAGGTAAGATGCGTAATACTTATTCGCTATTATTGGTATTATTCAGAAAACGTGAGTAAAACTTTGCAACAATGCTTTTGATCCTTTTCAAATAATGAAATGGCATCAGCAACATGCAGATAATCAAATGTATGGGTAATTAATTTATCAGGATTAATTAACCCTTTGCTTAACCAGTCGATAACTACCGGGAATTTATTGGCATTTAACCGGGAAGAAAAAATAGAGAGTTCCTTGCCGGTAATTCCCTGCTGAATGACTTCAGACGGTTCACTGGAGAAGCCCATTAACACAATTCGTGCCGCCGGAGAAGCCAGCATAACCGCTTCTTTCAAAATGGAAGGATGGCAAGCAGCATCAATAATTAATGTTGGTTTGATGCCCTTTTCAGCGAATATTTCGCCAAGCGATGTCTGGCTGTTATTAATCGCCCAGTCTGCCCCGCTCTCTTTCGCTTTATCCAGTCGTTCATCAATACGATCGGCGACAATCACATTTTTAACGTTATAAACACCTTTCAATACCTGAACGATAGTCAGACCAATCGGGCCGGCACCATAAACCAGCACGGTGTCATCTTCAGTCGGCTGACCGTGTCCAGTAACGTTCGCCGCAATGGTAAAAGGTTCGATCATTACAGCGAACTGATCAGCCACCCCATCGGGAATTTTCCACGCATTCTTCGCCGGAACGACTGCATATTCGCTAAAACCGCCATCAGCGTGAACACCTAATACAGCTAAAGTTGTGCAAACGTTGGGTTTACCCATTGAGCATGGATAACAATGTCCGCAGCTGACTACGGGATCTACCGCAACACGTTCGCCAACTCTGGCGTTATCCACACCTTCACCTACGGCATCAATCACACCAAAAAATTCGTGACCAATGACGCGCGGATATTTCGCAAACGGATTATGACCGCGATAAATGTGACTATCCGATCCACAAATTCCTGCGAGTTTCACTTTTACTCGTACTTCACCCACTGCCGGGGTCGGAATTTCACGTTCGATAATCGCCAGTTGATTCGGTTTTTCAATTAAAATACTTTTCATTATTGTATGACTCCTTACCAGTTCCATAGCGTGCCATCTTCCAGACGTGCGACTGGCAGATAGGCAGGTTCGTAGGGATATTTCGCCGCCAGCTTTTCATCGAATTCGATACCAATGCCTGGCTTATCACCAGGATGCATATAGCCGTTATCGAAGCTCCAGTTGTGCGGGAAGACTTCAAGCATTTGTTCTGAATAGCCCATATACTCCTGGACGCCGAAATTCGGCACCCACAGGTCAAAGTGCAACGCCGCAGCCATGCAGACTGGCGACAAATCGGAAGGACCATGTGAACCAGTACGTACCTGGTAAAGCGAAGCAAAATCGGCAATTCTGCGCATACCTGTGATGCCGCCAGCGTGGGTCAGCGTTGTACGGATATAGTCGATGAGTTGTTCTTCAATCAGCTGTTTGCAGTCCCAGATGCTGTTAAAGACTTCCCCCACCGCAATTGGCGTTACGGTATGTTGGCGAATGAGTCGGAAGCACTCCTGGTTTTCTGCGGGTGTCGGATCTTCCATCCAGAACAGGCGATAATCTTCAATACTTTTGCCAAAGCGTGCCGCCTCAATGGGTGTTAAACGATGGTGCATGTCATGCAGTACATGCTCATTAAAGCCAAACTTATTGCGCACTGCGTCGAACAGTTTTGGCATAAAGTCGAGATATTTTTCCGTTGACCACAACTGCTCTTCTGGCCACTGCCCTTTGGTCGCGGGTTCATAAGCCAGCCCTTTTCCTTTGGACATACCGTAAGTCGTTTTCATACCGGGAATACCGCACTGCACGCGGATAGCTTTGAATCCCAGTTCTTGATGGCGAGCGTAATCATCCAGTGCTTCATCAATACTGTGACCGGTGGTATGACAATAGACCATTACGCCTTCACGGGAAGCCCCACCTAACAGTTGGTAAAGCGGCATGTTTGCGGCTTTGGCTTTAATGTCCCACAGCGCCATATCAACAGCGGAAATAGCCGACATGGTGACAGGGCCGCGACGCCAGTAAGCGCCTTTATAGAAAAACTGCCAGATATCTTCGATACGATGGGCATCGCGGCCTATAAGTTGCGGACAGATATGATCCTGCAAATAGGACGCAACGGAAAGTTCGCGCCCGTTCAGAGTGGCATCACCAAGACCGGTAATACCGTCCTCGGTGGTGATTTTTAAGGTGACGAAATTACGTCCCGGACAGGTAACAAAAACTTCAGCCCCTACGATCTTCATGTTCTATTCCTTGCATCGCTTGTCGTGATGCATGAAATCTACGCAACTGAGCTACTACCATACAAGTATTAAGATCAAGAAAAGCCAGAGCGATCACAAAAAAAGGCGCATATTTGCGCCGTGAATAGTTCTAAAAACAGTCAAACTTTATTGTTTTTTCGGGGATCGACTAGTGCGTATATTATTGATAACAAAACATGAGTTATATCAGATAAGTCAGGCGCGTCCCCAGCCAGCAACAATAATCAACATGCCGAAAAGTGCAATTATCGCTCCCGTCCAGTCGTAGAGACTGAGCTTCACTCCATCCACAACCCGCAGCCACAGGAGCGCCGTACAGACATAAACACCGCCATATGCTGCATAAACTCGCCCACTTGCTGCTGGATGCAACGTTAACAGCCAGACGAAAAGCGCCAGGGAAATTCCCGCCGGAACCAACAACCAGACACTGGCATTCCGTTTCAGCCACAGCCAGGGCAAAAAACAACCAATGATTTCACACAAAGCGGTAGCAAAAAACAGTAACGTTGTTTTAATCATCTTTGTCACTCATTGACATCATGTATATTTATAGGACGACATAATATCATCAACATAGACATCCTCTGGTACGTTTCGCGTTCACAGTGGATCGTGTAAAATCGCCCTTAATCATTCATGTAAGGAATAGATCATGAATATCACTCTCTGCAAAAAACTCAGCCTGCTCGCTTTTCTGCTGCCTTGCGCACTGGCATTTAGCGCAACTACCCATGCAGAAACCAACAAACTGGTGATTGAATCTGGCGACAGCGCACAGAGTCGCCAGCAGGCAGCAATGGAAAAAGAGCAATGGAATGACACGCGTAATCTGCGTCAAAAAATCAACAAACGCACCGAGAAAGAATGGGATAAAGCTGACGCCGCATTTGATAACCGCGATAAATGCGAGCAGAGTGCCAACATTAATGCCTACTGGGAGCCGAATACTTTACGCTGCCTGGATCGTCGTACTGGTCGCGTAATCATCCCCTAACCTGTTATTGATATAAGGAATGTAAGGACACGTTATGACTAGCGCCCACAGTGTTAAGCTACGTCCGCTGGAGCGTGAAGATTTACGCTATGTGCATCAACTCGACAATAACGCCAGCGTGATGCGTTACTGGTTTGAGGAGCCCTACGAAGCCTTCGTTGAACTCTCTGATCTGTACGATAAACATATTCACGATCAGAGTGAACGTCGTTTCGTCGTGGAATGTGATGGCGAAAAGGCAGGTCTGGTGGAACTGGTAGAAATTAACCACGTCCATCGCCGCGCAGAATTTCAGATAATCATCTCCCCGGAATACCAGGGTAAAGGTCTGGCAACCCGCGCCGCGAAATTAGCGATGGATTATGGTTTCACTGTTCTTAATCTTTATAAGCTTTATCTGATTGTTGATAAAGAGAATGAGAAAGCGATTCATATATATCGTAAGCTCGGTTTTACGGTCGAAGGTGAACTGATGCATGAATTCTTTATTAACGGTCAATATCGTAATGCCATTCGCATGTGCATATTCCAGCATCAGTATCTGGCGGAACATAAAACGCAAGGGCAAACTCTACTAAAACCGACCGCGCAATAGTATTAATAATAATCAATGGTATTTTTGATGGTGTAAACCCGTTCGACGGCGGGTTTTACTCCCTCATCCACAATGATTAATTGGCAGTCCACTGGATTCGCGTGGCTGTCATATTCACAAGTCTGTCTGACATTACCAACCTGTTGATTATTCAGTAAAGTAATTGCCGTATAATCCAGTTTTTTGATCGGGTCCGTTGATGGCGTGGCGCTGACAGATAACGTTTTGTCGTTACTTTTCGTCGTTTTCCCCAGCGGATAACCCTGATCATCATAGTGATATTCCATCTGCATCTGTTTGCTGCTGGCCTTAACCACGAAACCATTATCATCAGTTTCCCAACTTACACCGGCAGAAGGTAATTCTGCTAACTGGCATTTTCCCTGTAGACGTACTCTTTTCTCCAGCGTCTGTGCATCCCGGTAATAATTTGCATCCAACACCAGGGTAATCACGGTATTATTTTCCAGATCCAGTAATTCGAGGGAATCAAAACAGCCCTCTTCCGATAAATTTCCCGAAACACGTTTCGTGACTTCCCCTTGCTCATTCATTAACGTCTGAGTGAAATCTTTAACCGGCCCACGCAGCGGGTCAAAATCAAATTCATTAGAGAAACTGGCCATTTCTGGCGTTAATGAAAGAGTTACCTCTGTACGGTCACATCCTGTGAGTATTATCGCAAGCAAACATGGCAGTAATTTGTAATTCACATCAATCACCAGACAGTAGAGATGATTCTCAATCATAGTAGTAAATACAGTAATTTACACGTGAAATGCTATGCTTATTTAGTAATATTCACGTAAGGAGCCAATGATGAAAATCATAGCCTGCAGTGCCGCACTTCTGCTCACCCTGGCCTCATCCACAGTGCTCGCCGCGTCGGATTCATGTGAGCGCATAAAAAGTGATATTTCACAGCGTATTATCAATAACGGCGTACCAGAAAGTGGCTTCACTTTAAGTATTGTGCCGAATGATCAGGTCGACCAGCCTGATTCACAGGTCGTCGGGCATTGCGCTAACGACACGCATAAAATTCTCTACACCCGCACCACCAGCGGTAATGTTTCTGCCCACACCCAGCCAACCCATGATAATGAGCCTGCTGAATCGCATTAATAAACCTGTGACTGCCTGATACGATGCTTACGCATCATATCAGGCCTGCCGTGTGGTATTGTTATGCGCAGGCAGTGTCCGCTAGCTGGGACACCTGCGGTGAGATGATCGGGCGTGCGCTCGTTTATGGCCTGCACATAATGCCCGGAATGACCATCGCAGGTTAACAAATTGGTGCGGGATAAACCGCACGTTTCAGGATGATAGGAATGACGCATTTCTCACAACAAGATAATTTTTCTGTCGCGGCGCGCGTGCTGGGCGCGCTGTTTTATTACGCTCCTGAGAGTAAAGAAGCCTCTCCACTGGTTTCTGCGCTAACCAGTGACGATTGGGTCACCCAGTGGCCTTTATCACAAACGTCATTAGCGCCGCTGGCAACGGCTTTTAAGGAAGAATGTGAAGAGTCGCGTACTCAGGCCTGGCAACGATTATTTGTCGGGCCGTGGGCGCTACCCTCTCCTCCGTGGGGATCTGTCTGGCTGGATCGCGAATCGGTGCTGTTTGGCGATTCTACTTTGGCGCTTCGTCAATGGATGCGCGAAAAAGGCATTCAGTTTGAAATGAAACAAAACGAACCGGAAGATCATTTTGGTTCGCTGCTGTTGATGGCAGCATGGCTGGCAGAGAACGGTCGTCAGACCGAGTGCGAAGAGTTGTTGGCCTGGCATCTTTTACCGTGGTCAACACGCTTTCTTGAGGTGTTTATCGAGAAGGCGGAACACCCTTTTTATCGCACGCTCGGTGAGCTGGCTCGTTTAACGCTGACACAATGGCAGTCACAGTTGCTGATTCCTGTCGCGGTAAAACCCCTGTTTCGCTGAATAATCCTGAGTAAGACCGAAGGGCGTAAACTGCACGCCTTTCGGCTCCAGTAAGTGACAACGTCACGATTAATACCACATAAAGCACGCACAGCTTTTGCGCCAGGCTTCTTTTCCCGCAAAATAGAGACCCGTGTTTAATTTGCCGTTTCTGCTCATGCAACATCTACATGTCTACCCGGATCTGCGCACCATGTTCCGCCGCCTGCTTATCGCAATGGTCGTAGGCATTCTGGCGGCCTTTGCCGTTGCAGGGTTTCGTCATGCGATGCTGCTACTGGAGTGGCTGTTCCTCAATAATGACTCCGGCAGTCTGGTCAATGCAGCAACGAACCTTTCTCCGTGGCGTCGGCTGCTAACGCCGGCGCTCGGCGGACTGGCGGCTGGTTTGTTGCTGATGGGTTGGCAGAAACTCACTCAACAACGCCCCCATGCGCCTACCGATTATATGGAGGCGTTACAAACCGATGGGCAGTTTGATTACGCCACCAGTCTGATTAAATCCTTCGCTTCTTTGCTGGTGGTGACCAGCGGCAGCGCCATTGGTCGTGAAGGTGCGATGATCCTGTTGGCGGCACTTGCTGCATCCTGGTTTGCCCAACGTTTTACCCCACGCGAAGAGTGGAAATTGTGGATTGCCTGTGGCGCGGCTGCGGGGATGGCAGCAGCCTATCGCGCCCCACTTGCCGGGAGTTTATTTATTGCCGAAGTATTGTTTGGCACCATGATGCTGGCCTCCCTTGCACCAGTAGTAATCTCTGCCGTAGTGGCATTGCTTATTAGCAATCTTCTTAATCACAGCAATGCTTTGCTCTACAGCGTGCAACTCTCCATGAGGATTCAGGCTCGTGACTATGCACTGATTATCAGTACAGGCGTGCTGATGGGTTTGTGCGGTCCATTGTTTTTAAAGCTAATGAACGCCAGTCATCAGGGTTTTATTAATCTAAAACTTGCACCGCCCTGGCAACTGGCATTGGGAGGGTTAATCGTGGGTCTGCTTTCCCTGCTCACTCCTGCCGTGTGGGGCAACGGCTATAGTACGGTGCAATCCTTTTTAACAGCCCCGCCACTGTTTATGGGCATTGCCGTGATCTTCCTCTGCAAGCTAGTTGCCGTGCTGGCCAGCAGTGGTTCCGGCGCGCCTGGGGGCGTGTTTACGCCGACCTTATTTATCGGACTGGCAATTGGCATGTTGTATGCCCGGAGCCTGGGGTTATGGTTTACTGACAGTGAAGGAATTACGCTTTTACTTGGGCTAACCGGGATGGCAACACTACTGGCTGCGACTACACATGCACCCATTATGTCGACACTGATGATATGTGAAATGACCGGGGAGTATCAGCTACTCCCCGGTTTATTGATTGCTTGTGTGATTGCGTCAGTAATGTCGCGGACGTTACATCGTGACTCTATCTACCGCTAGCACACTACGCAGCATGGATAAGCGGATATATTGCCCCAGTTCACGCTGTTCTGCGCGAGGCAGATAAGGAAGCTCACCAATAAGCGGTGCCGGGAGTTTTTTACCCAATACATCAATGATTTCAGCGTAATGTGCTAACCCTGGGTTGATACGGTTAGCCACCCAGCCAATCAGCGGCAGTCCGTCGTTGGCAATCGCCTGTGCGGTCAGAAGCGCATGGTTAATACAACCTTCCTGAATACCTACCACCATCAACACGGGTAGCTGCTCCTGAACCACCCATTCAGAGAGCGGACGCAGGTCATTCATCAGGCTACGCCAGCCACCAGTACCTTCAACAACCACATGGTCGACTTTATCAGTCAGATTAGCCAGGCCATTTGAAATAAGGGTGTAATTGATCGGGCAACTGTGCGCCACACTGCTTTCTTCTTCGCTTAACGCTATGGGATTGACTGCTTCATAAGGCAGTTCAATTGATGAAACACTCTGCAACACCAGGGCATCTTTATTACGTAGCCCATCAGGTGTCTCTTTGCTCCCCTTCGCCACGGGTTTATACCCCGCAACCGTTTTTCCCTGGGAGGCTAACGCTTGTAGCAATGCGCGGGAAACCACTGTTTTCCCCACAGAAGTGTCTGTACCTGTTATAAAGAAACGCTTCAGCATCACTAACTCCACCGTTATGCTTCACAAATATAAGCCAGGAAAATAATTCAACTTTGGAAGTCTAAGTTATGCGTTCCTGGCTCAATTTGAGATAGCGCAAATTTTGGTAGAACAGTTAAAAAATGTTAACCCTGCAACAGACGAATCAACAAAGAACCGTTATACATCGCGTCTTTTACCAACGCCGCCCCCGCCATCGTCCCCTGATTAGAGAACTGGGTGCTCTCGACGCTAATATGCTGGCTGTAGGCGGGAAGCGCCTGCTGACGGATACTGTCAGAAATTACAGGGAACAGGATCTCCGCAGCTTTGCTTAGCGGCGAACCAATCAGTATTTTTTGTGGGTTGAATAAATTCACCATAATGGCAAGAATCCGCCCGACGTGCGTCCCCACGCCAGTAATAATATCTTTTGCCAGCAGATCGCCCTGCAACGCAGCCAGACACAATGAATCCACAGTTAATGGCTGCCCATGTAACATCGAACTCATAGATTGATTCAAACGTAATTGTGCAAGCTCAAGAATACTATCAACACTAGCAATGGTTTCCAGGCAGCCGTGGTTACCGCAATAACAGCGTTTCCCGTAGGGATCGACCTGAGTGTGACCAATTTCCACAAGGCTACTGCTTCCCGCGTGTAGCAAATGACCATCGGTAATCACACCAGCACCCACGTTGTGATCAATCACCACCTGAATCACATCGCGTGCTCCGCGTGATGCGCCGAACAAGGCCTCAGCCATCGTCCATGCGCTAATATCATGCTGAATATAAACCGGTACACCGGTGTGCTGCTCCAGTACTTCGCCGAGCGGCATCTCTTTTACGTCCTCATAGAACGGCATACGATGCACAATGCCATTTTCCGTATCAATAATTCCCGGCAAGGTTATGGCAATCGAAGTTAGACGCTCCAGTTTTTTCTGATGGCGGATAAAAAACTGATCAATATGATTAATGATGCGATCCAGCAGTGGCGAGTCATCTTTCAACGCCAGCTCCTGCGACTCTTCCACCACCAGTTTGCTGCTCAGATCGCGCAGGGCAAGGAAAATCTCCCCGCGACTAATGCGCAAAGAAAGATAGTGCCAGGCTTCGGTTTCAACCACTAGCCCCACCGCTGGACGACCACGGTTCCCCGCTTCTTTAATTTCCAGCTCTTGCACCAGGTGCGCTTCGAGCATTTCACGGACAATTTTGGTGATACTGGCTGGCGCCAGTTGCGCCAGCCGGGAAAGATCGATACGCGAAACTGGACCAAGCTGATCAATCAGGCGGTAAACCGCGCCCGCGTTGGTCTGCTTTATTTGATCAATGTGCCCAGGCTGGTTTTCAGCAACCACCGCATACTCCCTATATTTTCGCGCTCCGAAATAATCTGTAGGTTATGGTGAAGTACTTCAATATGCGTCGTCAAATTTTTACTTCGTCATGTGATTGACAGCACATTTTTCGGTTTTTTTTGCTGAATTATCCCTCACCGGAGTGCATTCATCAGCTGAATACGAAAGTTTCGCGCTGCCGGGCTTTGTTCACGATGCTTTGGCCAAACCAGCCACATTTCAGAAACCGCATCCTCTTCAGCAATAGGTAACCAGCGCATTTCATTGAGTTGGACACGTTTAAAAGAGGCGGGCAAAATCGAAACACCAAGACCGGCGGAAACCAGACCGATGATCGTCATCGCCTCGCCCACTTCCTGGGTGATGACCGGAGTCAGATTATAACGCCGCATCAGGCCAATAATGTCGTCATACAGCCCCGTCCCTACGTGCGGATCAAAAAAAACAAACGGTTCTTTTGCCAGTTCCGCCAGCGTTACCTTCGGTTTATTTGCCAAAGGATGATCGTGCGGGATCATCGCCATAAGCGGTTCATGCACAATAACCGCGTGATCCAGCGTCTCCGGCAACACAGTGTTTCGTAACAACCCCATATCGAGCGTCCCTTCGGTAAGAGGGTCTATTTGCTCGCGAGTATTCATCTCACGCGTCTGCAAATGAACATCAGGAAATTCACAGCGAAATAGCGATAAGGTATCAGACACTGCGCGAATAAAGGGTGCCGACGAGGTAAAGCCAATGCGTAACTCTCCCGCCTCTCCCTGATGCAGACGCTCAGCGCGAGCGGCTGCGTCATCCACCATAGACAGGATTTGCCGACTATCAGCAAGGAACTGCTTTCCTGCTGCCGTAAGCAGCACGCTGCGGTTGGTTCGTGCCAACAGTCGCGCGCCAATTTGTTGCTCCAGAGCCTGAATCTGCTGACTTAGCGGCGGTTGCGAAATGTTCAGGCGGGCAGCCGCGCGTCCAAAATGCAGCTCTTCCGCAACGGCAACAAAGTACCGGAGGTGACGCAATTCAATATTCATATCTTAAACATCTTATTTGAGATTATTAATATATTAGACATAACAATTCGATTTTCCTACTCTATTCCTAATCCCACATCACGGGCATAATTAGCAAGGATTTCAAGTGAGTCGTACTACAACTGTTGATGGCGCTCCGGCAAGCGACACTGACGAGCAACCCCTTTCCCAGCCAAACGAATTCATTAAACGCGGTACACCGCAATTTATGCGTGTCACCCTGGCGCTATTCTCTGCCGGGCTGGCAACCTTCGCGCTTCTCTATTGCGTGCAACCTATTCTTCCGGTGCTTTCGCAAGAATTTGGCTTAACGCCTGCTAACAGTAGTATTTCACTGTCCATTTCAACGGCGATGTTAGCTATCGGTTTGCTGTTTACTGGCCCGCTATCCGATGCCATTGGTCGCAAGCCAGTGATGGTGACGGCGCTACTGTTGGCCTCCATCTGTACGTTACTTTCGACAATAATGACCAGCTGGCACGGCATTTTGATTATGCGCGCCTTGATTGGCCTGTCGTTAAGTGGTGTAGCTGCTGTTGGTATGACCTACCTTAGCGAAGAGATCCACCCCAGTTTTGTGGCCTTTTCAATGGGACTGTATATCAGCGGCAACTCGATTGGCGGCATGAGCGGGCGCTTAATCAGCGGTGTATTTACTGACTTCTTTAACTGGCGAATTGCGCTGGCGGCTATCGGCTGTTTCGCCCTGACCTCGGCGTTAATGTTCTGGAAAATTCTCCCGGAATCACGTCATTTCCGTCCTTCTTCGCTGCGCCCAAAAACACTGTTTATTAACTTCCGTCTGCACTGGCGCGATCGGGGACTCCCCTTATTATTCGTCGAAGGTTTTTTGCTGATGGGCTCATTCGTAACGCTGTTTAATTACATCGGCTATCGGTTGATGCTCTCCCCATGGCATGTTAGCCAGGCAGTGGTTGGGTTATTATCGCTGGTCTATTTGACAGGCACCTGGAGTTCGCCAAAAGCAGGCACCATGACTACCCGCTTCGGTCGTGGCCCGGTGATGTTATTTTCGACAGGTGTTATGCTTTTGGGTCTTATCCTGACATTGTTCAGCTCACTTTGGCTCATTTTTATCGGTATGATGCTTTTCTCAAGCGGATTTTTTGCCGCTCATTCTGTTGCCAGTAGCTGGATTGGCCCTCGTGCTAAACGCGCCAAAGGCCAGGCTTCCTCGCTTTATCTATTCTGTTACTACCTGGGTTCAAGCATTGCCGGAACATTAGGTGGCGTCTTCTGGCATAACTATGGCTGGAACGGCGTCGGTGCATTTATTGCCCTGATGCTGGTGGTCGCTATTCTGGTCGGAACACGTTTACATCATCGGCTGCACGCCTGAAAAAATAAGTCCGGACGATGTGTTAAATTTCTGTCCGGACTTATTGCTTGCTCAACTCAACGTTAATAACCACCCCAAAATAGACGAAGCGCCTGCCATTTCTCGCAGAGCATCTAACGTCATCAGGATAATAAATACCCAAATTAGCGGATTCATTTTGCTGTGTGTCATTTATTGCAAATACACAGTGATTCTACCAATTTATAGGTAGCGAAAAAGTTAAGTATTTCAATACTACCGATATTGGTGGGAAATTCGCCTTACATCACAATGCGTTATTATTTCCTTCGTCATCGTTATCCGCTTTGTACATATCGTTACATGCCGAAACCAACCACTCACGGAAACCTGTCACTTCCAGAGATATAGTCATGACATCGGCCCCGCAGTGGGGTTGCATAAAAAACAAAATTGAGGGTATGACAATGAAAAAAGTATTAGCTCTGGTTGTTGCCGCTACTATGGGTCTCTCTTCTGTCGCATTTGCTGCAGAAACTGCGACCACGCCTGCTCCGACTGCTACAGTCACCAAAGCAGCGGCTGCAAAAACAACGCATCATAAAAAACAGCATAAAGCGGCGCCTGCCCAAAAAGCGCAGGCGGCTAAAAAGCATCATAAAAAAGCGAAAAATGAACAGAAAGCGCCTGAGCAAAAAGCACAGGCAGCCAAAAAGCACAGCAAAAAACACAGCCAGCAGCAATCTGCAAAACCAGTTGGACAACCAGCCGCGTAAGTTTTCGGCAGTAATAATGGCGCGCCCCCTCGCGCCTGAAAATTACGGTGTTAAACGGATAACGTTTAACACCGCCTTTAGCGGAGGGTACTATGGTGGGCCGTTATCGCTTTGAGTTCATTCTTATCACCCTTATTTTATGCGCCCTGATTGCCACCTGTTTTTATCTTTCCTGAGCGTAGTTATCTGATTTTACTCCCACTTTCATTCCGTCCCGTCTATAGTATTTACGAGGGTTTGCTTTTAATAATCATAA
The DNA here is from genome assembly GCF_916618735.1 of Escherichia sp. Marseille-Q3837. Classification (NCBI taxonomy): domain Bacteria; kingdom Pseudomonadati; phylum Pseudomonadota; class Gammaproteobacteria; order Enterobacterales; family Enterobacteriaceae; genus Escherichia; species Escherichia sp. Marseille-Q3837. The sequence goes on from NZ_CAKAKC010000001.1 coordinate 3,287,691, forward strand.
TTACTCACCAGAGTGTGATATGCGTACAACCATTGCTGTAGTACTGGGTGCAATTAGTCTGACATCTGCATTTGTGTTTGCGGATAAACCGGACGATCATAAATCGACCAATAATGAGGTCAGCACCCTATTTTTTGGTCATGATGATCGTGTATCAGTAAATAACACGAGCCAATCGCCGTGGGATGCGGTTGGGCAACTAGAAACGGCCAGCGGCAATTTGTGTACGGCGACGCTAATTGCGCCGAACCTGGCATTAACGGCAGGACACTGTTTATTAACGCCGCCGAAGGGCAAAGCGGATAAAGCAGTTGCGTTGCGTTTTGTGTCAAATAAAGGTCTTTGGCGCTATGAGATCCACGACATCGAAGGCCGCGTTGATCCGACGCTAGGGAAGCGGTTAAAGCCGGATGGGGATGGCTGGATTGTTCCCCCCGCAGCCGCGCCGTGGGATTTCGGTTTGATTGTGCTGCGCAATCCCCCTTCGGGCATTACGCCGTTGCCGTTATTTGAGGGAGATAAAACCGCGCTTACCGCTGCATTAAAAGCTGCGGGTCGTAAAGTGACTCAGGCGGGATACCCTGAAGATCATCTCGATACGTTGTACAGTCATCAAAATTGCGAAATAACCGGCTGGGCGCAAACCTCGGTAATGTCGCACCAGTGCGATACCCTACCAGGTGACAGTGGTTCGCCACTGATGCTTCATACTGATGACGGCTGGCAGTTAATTGGGGTACAAAGTTCAGCTCCTGCAGCGAAAGATCGCTGGCGCGCCGATAACCGGGCCATTTCTGTCACCGGTTTTCGCGACAAACTGGAAGAACTGACCCGGAAATAACGTTCAAACGCTGCCCGCATTATCGGGCAGCGTGGTCATCAGGCGAGTTTCACCATAATCATTCCAGCCAACAGCAAGACCAGACCAACCCAGCCTTTGCGATTTAAACGTTGACCAAACAAGATCCAACCAGCGGCTAACGTGGCAGCAATACCAAATCCACCCCACAACGCATACGCCACCGACAAATCTATGCCCTTTACTGCCTGGGAGAGTGAGCTAAAGGCCGCAAGCACCGCTGCCAGCGAAAGCAAGCCATAGACTTTGCGGCGAAAGCCGTCAGAAAATTTCAAAAAGACGTTAGCAATGATTTCCAGCACGATTGCCAGTGCCAGCCAGGCGGCGTGAACCCATTCAAACTGCGCCATGATTCACCTCCAGCGAGGGTTTACGCACTTTGCGAGTACCAGATTTAATCAACACAATCCCGAGCACCAGGGTTGTTAACCCGGCAATTTTTAGCAGCGATAAGCTTTCGTCAAATAACAGAACACTAAATAGCGTAATAAATAAAATACCGATACCTTCCCACAGAGCATAAGCCACGCCAAGTGCTATTTTTTTCACGGCGAAAGAGAGAAATATATATGACAGCGAAATCATCACCAGCATTAAAATAAAACCGCCGCTTCCCTCACTAACGCTCGCCCATTTCATTGACAGCGTGCCGGTAATTTCTGTGGCAATAGCCAGACCTAATAAAACCCAATAAATATACATCGTCCTTCCCCTGCAAGAGAATTATTTTAACATTCGCTCGACTCAGCGAAACCAAAAGAAAAGTATTCAGCCCAGCGCAGAGCGCCAGCTTTGGCAGAGGAAGGGACTAAAGCGCGTTGCGCCAGTGTTGCTCACCTGCGAGCAAGATGGTGGTTGAGGTACGAAAATGAGTAAATGTAGAAAATAACGTCCTGAACAAATTGTCCATAATATTACAATTATCCGCAGTGTTGCTTCTCGTCATCGCGGATGATAATTGTCCTCGGTAGTTGTACACGTCTGATTTGTATCATAGCTTAAGAATTAACTCAAAACATTTTCATTTCTTTACCTGAGGAGTTTGATTTTCGTTATAATGCCACGGCTAAAAAGAAAATATTATTAGCGAAGGAAGAAAAAACGGGGATACGCATGGCAAAGCCGATCATCACGCTCAATGGTCTAAAAATAGTCATTATGTTGGGAATGCTGGTCATTATTCTCTGCGGTATCCGTTTTGCCGCCGATATCATCGTACCCTTTATCCTTGCCCTATTTATCGCAGTCATTCTTCATCCGCTGGTACAACGCATGGTTCGTTGGCGCGTGCCGCGTGTGTTGGCTGTGTCGATTTTAATGATAATCATCGTGATGGCGATGGTGCTATTACTGGCCTATCTCGGCTCAACGCTTAATGAGCTGACCCGCACTTTGCCACAGTATCGCAGCTCAATCATAAAGCCTCTGCAAGTTCTGGAGCCTTTATTACAACGCGCGGGTATTGATGTCTCGGTTGACCAACTGGCGCATTACATTGATCCGAACGCGGCGATGACGTTGCTCACCAACTTGCTGACACAGTTATCTAATGCCATGTCATCCATATTTTTATTGTTGCTGACGGTGCTGTTTATGCTGCTCGAAGTGCCACAACTTCCCGGCAAACTCCAGCAAATGATGGCACGCCCGGTTGAAGGTATGGCGGCGATCCAGCGCGCCATTGACAGTGTGTCGCATTATCTGGTGCTGAAAACAGCCATCAGCATCATCACCGGTCTGGTCGCCTGGGCGATGCTCGCCGCACTCGATGTTCGCTTCGCTTTTGTCTGGGGATTACTGGCCTTCGCGCTTAATTACATCCCTAACATTGGTTCGGTTCTCGCGGCTATCCCCCCTATCGCTCAGGTACTGGTGTTTAATGGTTTCTATGAGGCGTTACTGGTACTGGCGGGATATCTGCTGATTAATCTGGTCTTCGGCAATATTCTGGAGCCGCGCATCATGGGGCGCGGACTGGGGCTTTCCACACTGGTAGTTTTTTTGTCGTTAATTTTTTGGGGATGGTTGTTAGGACCGGTGGGAATGCTGCTTTCCGTGCCGTTGACGATTATTGTCAAAATTGCGCTTGAACAAACGGCGGGAGGCCAAAGCATCGCCGTCCTGTTAAGCGATCTCAATAAAGAGTAACGGCCTCCGCAGAGGCCGTCAGGGTTACAGGGCTTTCAGGATTGCATCCACGCTGGCTTTGGCGTCACCAAACAGCATGTGGGTATTTTCTTTGAAGAACAGCGGGTTTTGCACGCCAGCATAGCCGGTGTTCATCGAGCGTTTAAAGACAATCACGTTCTGTGCTTTCCACACTTCCAGCACAGGCATACCAGCAATCGGACTCTTCGGATCATCCTGCGCCGCCGGGTTAACCGTATCGTTAGCGCCAATCACCAGCACAGTATCGGTATCAGCAAAGTCATCGTTGATCTCGTCCATTTCCAGCACGATGTCATACGGCACTTTCGCTTCTGCCAGCAATACGTTCATATGCCCCGGTAATCGACCTGCAACCGGGTGAATACCGAAACGCACATTGATACCACGGGCACGCAATTTCTCGGTGATTTCTGCCACCGGATATTGCGCCTGCGCGACCGCCATGCCGTAGCCTGGGGTGATGATCACCGAGTGCGAGTTTTTCAGCAATTCTGCCGTCTCTTCCGCAGTGATTTCGCGGTGCTCGCCAACTTCCTGATCGTCACCGGTGGAAGAACCATCTGTGCCGAAACCACCTGCAATGACGCTGATAAAGGAACGGTTCATCGCCTTACACATGATGTAAGAAAGGATGGCACCAGAAGAACCGACCAGCGCACCGGTCACAATTAGCAGGTCATTACTGAGCATAAAGCCCGCCGCTGCCGCTGCCCAACCAGAATAAGAGTTCAGCATCGACACCACCACGGGCATATCTGCGCCACCGATGGAAGCCACCAAATGCCAGCCGAAAACCAACGCAATGGCGGTCATTATCAGCAATGCCAGAACTTGCAGGCCAACGCTTTCAGTGCGAACAAACACAATCAGCAGCAGGAAGGAAACAACCAGTGCCGCCAGGTTCATTTTGTGACGGTTTGGCAGCATCAGCGGTTTAGACGAAATTTTACCGCACAGCTTACCGAACGCCACGACTGACCCCGTGAAGGTTACCGCACCGATGAAGATGCCGAGGAACACTTCCGTCAGGTGAATATTCACCAGAATCGGCGCCATTTCCGCGTCGTGATGCAGATAGCTGTTAAAACCAACCAACACCGCCGCCAGACCAACGAAGCTATGCAGGATCGCCACCAGTTCCGGCATTTCGGTCATTTCAACCTTCTTCGCCAGACGGATACCAATCGCCCCACCGATGACCATTGCCAGTAAGATCCAGCCAACGTTGCCAGTATCCGGTCCAAAGATAGTTGCAATTAAAGCAATCGCCATCCCGGCGATACCGAGGTTGTTACCCCGGCGAGACGTTTCATGTTTTGAAAGCCCGGCCAGACTGAAGATAAACAGGATCGCGGCAACAATGTATGCAGCTGTAACTAATCCTCCAGACATATGTTACCCCTTAGTTTTTGCGAAACATTTTCAGCATACGCTGAGTCACGGTGAAGCCACCGAAAATATTAATGCTGGCTATAAGCACCGCGATAAAACTAAGGAAGCTAACCCAGCCGCCCTGGCCAATCTGTAAAAGTGCTCCGACAACAATAATCCCTGAAATCGCATTGGTGACCGACATCAATGGCGTATGTAGCGCGTGCGAAACATTCCACACCACGTAATAGCCCACAACGCACGCCAGCGCGAACACGGTGAAGTGTCCGAGGAACTCTTTCGGTGCAACATTCGCCAGCCAACCGAAAAGGATAATTGCCAGCGCCATCAAGGCGTATTTACGCCACGGCGAACAGGCACATTTTTCCTCGGTTTTGACTTCCGGTGCTGCTTTTTGTGCCGCCTGCGGCTGAGCTGATACCTGAATCGGCGGTGCCGGCCAGGTAATTTCGCCCGCACGGATCACGGTCACGCCGCGAATCACCACATCATCAAAATCAACAGTGATGTTGCCGTCTTTCTCTTTGCACAACAATTTCAGCAGATTGACGAGGTTGGTGCCATAAAGCTGTGAGGATTGCGTCGGCAGACGCCCCGGAAGATCGGTATAACCAATGACTTTGACGCCATTTTCAGTGGTGAAGATTTGCCCCGGCACGGTGTATTCACAGTTACCGCCGTTTTGTGCTGCCAGATCGACAATCACACTGCCCGACTTCATGGAGTCCACCATTTCACGGGTAATCAGTTTCGGTGCCGGTTTGCCTGGAATAAGCGCAGTGGTAACAATGATATCGACGTCTTTTGCCTGCGCAGCAAAAAGCTCCATTTCCGCTTTGATGAACGCTTCCGACATCACTTTGGCATAGCCATCGCCGCTGCCTGCTTCCTCTTTAAAATCCAGTTCAAGGAATTCCGCGCCCATACTCTGAACTTGTTCTTTCACTTCCGGACGAGTATCGAACGCACGCACAATTGCGCCGAGGCTGTTTGCTGCACCAATGGCCGCCAGACCAGCAACACCCGCACCAATCACCATGACTTTTGCCGGCGGCACTTTACCTGCCGCAGTGATTTGCCCGGTAAAGAAGCGCCCAAATTCATGTGCCGCTTCAACAATGGCGCGATAACCGGCGATATTCGCCATCGAGCTTAGTGCGTCCAGCGATTGTGCGCGTGAGATACGCGGCACAGAGTCCATCGCCATCACGGTCACGTTACGTTCCGCAAGTTTTTGCATTAATTCCGGATTCTGCGCAGGCCAGATAAAACTCACCAGCGTTGTCCCAGGATTCAGTAACGCAATTTCATCATCTAACGGTGCATTGACCTTCAGAATGATCTCTGACTGCCAGACGTTATTCCCTTCTACTATTTCAGCGCCCGCTTGCACAAACGCTTTATCGTCAAAACTCGCCAGTTGACCCGCGCCGCTCTCTACCGCGACGGTAAAACCTAGTTTCAGCAACTGTTCCACTGTTTTTGGCGTTGCTGCAACACGGGTTTCATTGGTTAACCGTTCTCTTGGTATGCCAATTCGCATGATATTCCCTTCCATCGGTTTTATTGATGATGGTTTGCCTGTGTTTCAAGTACACAAGCCGCTCATGAACGAGCTAAATGTTACTCCGTTAAAATAAATTAGTAACAAACGTCTATAACGTACTGAAAATAATGCCTGTGATCTAGCGCCAAAAATCAGTATCTCGGCGTTAACTCGAAAAATATTAACGATTCAGCCTTGATAGTGGGATAAACACCATAGAACACAGGATAAGGGGCGATAATTGTCTTCGATAGCCAGGTAAAACATGAGATCACCCCGTCGCAAGCCGCCAGTTAACATTAAATTAACTTATACAATTCAGCCATTTCAGCCATTTTATGTTACTGCGGTTACTTTTTAATCACAGATGGTTATTCGAACAGGTTTAAAATCAAATCAAGAAGTCTGATATGAAAAATCACGCAGACAGTTACACCGTTTAAATGCAATAATCAGCCACGTTTCTCGTTAATAACAATACCAGTACCTGGTTTGCGCAAGGCGAAGGATTATTTTTATGAAGCTTAAGAACACCCTCCTGGCGTCGGCACTGCTTTCTGCTACGGCATTCTCCGTTAACGCAGCAACAGAACTGACACCGGAGCAAGCGGCAGCGGTTAAACCTTTTGACCGTGTAGTGGTTACCGGACGTTTCAATGCCATTGGCGAGGCGGTCAAAGCCGTATCCCGCCGCGCTGATAAAGAAGGCGCAGCCTCTTTTTATGTTGTCGATACGTCAGATTTCGGTAACAGCGGTAACTGGCGTGTAGTTGCCGATCTCTATAAGTCTGATGCTGAAAAAGCAGAAACTGAAAAGAATCGTGTGATTAACGGTGTGGTGGAACTGCCAAAAGACCAGGCCGTTCTGATCGAACCGTTTGATACAGTTACCGTCCAGGGCTTTTACCGTAGCCAACCTGAAGTTAATGACGCCATCACCAAAGCGGCGAAAGCAAAAGGCGCATACTCTTTCTATATTGTTCGTCAAATCGATGCCAACCAGGGCGGTAACCAGCGCATTACGGCCTTCATCTATAAAAAAGATGCTAAGAAACGCGTAGTACAAAGCCCGGATGTGATCCCGGCGGATTCCGACGCGGGACGTGCAGCCCTGGCTGCCGGTGGCGAAGCTGCGAAGAAAGTTGAAATCCCAGGCGTTGCCACTACTGCATCACCAAGTTCCGAAGTCGGTCGCTTCTTTGAAACCCAGTCATCAAAAGGCGGGCGTTACACTGTCACGCTACCTGACGGCACTAAAGTAGAAGAGCTGAACAAAGCGACCGCAGCGATGATGGTGCCGTTCGACAGCATTAAGTTCTCAGGTAACTACGGCAACATGACCGAAGTCTCCTACCAGGTTGCTAAACGTGCCGCGAAGAAAGGGGCTAAGTATTACCACATCACCCGCCAGTGGCAGGAACGTGGCAATAACCTGACCATCAGCGCAGACCTGTATAAATAACTATTCAGTATCACGATAAGGCGGCTTTATGCCGCCTTTAGCATTTTTAGTCACAAATTTTCCCCTAACCATTGCATGACGATACATCTCTTCGTAAAATCCCGCGCCTTAGTGACAAACACCATTTTTATGCGTTTTGTCCTAATATTTATTCTTCCAAACACGTTTTGATCACTGGATACAGATGGAAAAGAAACTGGGACTGAGCGCGCTCACTGCGCTGGTATTAAGCTCAATGCTGGGCGCAGGTGTTTTCAGTCTGCCGCAAAATATGGCGGCGGTAGCCAGCCCGGCAGCATTATTGATCGGCTGGGGTATCACCGGCGCAGGGATTTTATTACTGGCCTTCGCTATGCTGATCCTGACGCGTATTCGTCCCGATCTTGACGGCGGTATCTTTACCTATGCCCGTGAAGGGTTTGGCGAACTGATTGGTTTCTGCTCCGCATGGGGATACTGGCTGTGCGCAGTTATCGCCAACGTCTCCTATCTGGTGATCGTCTTTTCCGCATTGAGTTTCTTCACCGATACGCCGGAATTGCGCCTGTTTGGCGATGGCAATACCTGGCAATCGATTGTCGGTGCATCCGCCTTATTATGGATTGTTCACTTTTTGATCCTGCGCGGCGTGCAGACTGCTGCCAGCATTAACCTGGTGGCGACGCTGGCAAAATTATTGCCGCTAGGTCTGTTTATTGTGCTGGCGATGATGATGTTCAAACTGGACACCTTCAAACTCGACTTCACTGGCCTTGCACTTGGTATACCGGTATGGGAACAGGTGAAAAACACAATGTTGATCACACTGTGGGTATTCATTGGCGTGGAAGGTGCAGTGGTGGTTTCTGCGCGAGCGCGTAATAAACATGATGTCGGCAAAGCAACACTTCTGGCGGTACTTTCCGCGCTGGGCGTTTATTTACTGGTAACTCTGCTTTCGCTGGGGGTGGTAGCACGCCCTGAACTGGCTGAAATCCGTAATCCCTCTATGGCCGGCCTGATGGTGAAAATGATGGGGCCGTGGGGTGAGATTATCATCGCTGCCGGACTGATCGTTTCCGTTTGCGGCGCGTACTTAAGCTGGACCATCATGGCAGCAGAAGTTCCGTTCCTGGCCGCCACTCATAAAGCATTCCCACGCATTTTTGCGCGCCAGAACGCACAAGCTGCGCCATCCGCTTCACTGTGGCTGACCAACATCTGCGTGCAAATTTGCCTGGTACTCATCTGGCTAACCGGTTCCGATTACAACACATTGCTCACCATCGCCTCAGAAATGATTCTGGTGCCCTATTTCCTGGTTGGCGCGTTCCTGCTGAAAATCGCTACCCGTCCACTGCATAAAGCAGTAGGTATCGGTGCCTGCATTTATGGCTTATGGTTATTGTACGCCTCTGGCCCAATGCACCTGCTGTTGTCCGTCGTTCTGTATGCACCTGGGCTTCTGGTGTTCCTGTACGCGCGTAAAACGCATACACATGATAATGTACTGAATCGTCAGGAAATGGTGTTAATTAGCATGTTGTTAATTGCCGCAGTTCCGGCGACCTGGATGCTGGTGGGATAACGTTCGTCCCATCGTTGGATAGCAAAGGAGATAACGATGGGTAAAACCCACCCCTTGCCAATATTAATTACTGGCGGAGGCCGTCGCATTGGCCTCGCCCTCGCCTGGCATTTCATTAATCAAAAGCAACCGGTGATTGTCAGCTATCGGACGCGCTATCCTGCCATTGATGGACTGATTAATGCGGGTGCGCAATGTATTCAGGCTGATTTTTCAACCAACGACGGTGTGATGGCGTTTGCCGATGAGGTACTAAAAAGCACCCATGGCCTGCGTGCTATTTTGCACAACGCCAGCGCGTGGATGGCTGAAAAACCAGGTACGCCACTGACTGACGTGCTGGCCTGCATGATGCAAATCCACGTTAATACCCCATACCTTCTTAACCACGCTCTGGAAAGATTACTGCGTGGGCACGGACACGCCGCCAGCGATATCATTCACTTTACCGATTATGTGGTGGAGCGCGGAAGCGACAAACATATTGCCTATGCTGCGAGCAAAGCGGCGCTGGATAATATGACACGCTCGTTTGCCCGCAAGCTGGCACCGGAAGTGAAAGTGAATTCTATCGCGCCATCGCTGATCCTGTTTAATGAGCATGATGATGCTGAATATCGTCAACAGGCGCTGAATAAATCACTGATGAAAACCGCACCAGGCGAGAAAGAAGTGATCGACCTGGTCGATTATTTACTCACCAGTTGCTTTGTTACCGGACGCAGTTTTCCGCTTGATGGCGGTCGACATCTGCGTTAATGCAGCTTCATCCAGCATATAATCAACACCCATGCGCTTATTCCCCAGCACGCAACGGAACCCACAAAAGCGGCGGGCAAGCGCATTATTCCGGTGAAATACCACAGCGACGCCAGGTAAATAAAATAGGGAATAATCGACCACATGCTGAAAATGATAGTTGCGCGTAAGGCTTCAATGCCGCGTTCGCTGGCAACAATATAATGCGCAATAAGCGCAAAGGTCGGGAAAAGCGGAATCAGCCCGGCGATATAGTAATTTTTCGTTTTTGCTAATACACCAATTAACACCACCACCAGCGCACCAAGCGCGGCTTTGATTACCAGCCCCATCTTTTTACCTTAACACTTCCATAACAAGTCATCCGTAGAATACCTGATGAAAACTTGTTTAGAAACGATTGATAGTAAGTAAAATCGGTGCAGTGTATTGTGACGTTTTTATATCTACCGTGAATAATATGAACACTATCGTATTTGTGGAAGATGACGCGGAAGTCGGTTCACTGATTGCCGCGTATTTGGCAAAACATGATATACAGGTAACCATTGAACCTCGCGGCGACCATGCAGAAGAAACAATTCTGCGGGAAAATCCGGATCTGGTGCTCCTCGATATCATGCTACCAGGCAAGGACGGCATGACTGTCTGTCGTGATTTACGCACTAAATGGAGCGGGCCTATAGTTCTGCTGACATCTCTCGATAGTGATATGAACCACATTCTGGCTCTGGAAATGGGCGCCTGCGACTATATTCTCAAAACAACGCCCCCCGCAGTCCTGCTGGCGCGGTTACGTTTACATTTGCGTCAGAACGAGCAAACCACGCTGACCAAAGGTATACAAGAAGCACCTCTTACTCCTTATAAGGCATTGCATTTCGGCACGTTAACCATCGATCCCATTAACCGTGTAGTTACGCTTGCTGACTGCGAAATTTCACTCTCTACCGCCGATTTTGAACTGCTCTGGGAATTAGCCACCCACGCGGGGCAAATTATGGACAGAGATGCGTTGTTGAAAAATTTACGCGGCGTCAGCTATGACGGTCTGGATCGTAGCGTGGACGTGGCTATTTCGCGGTTAAGAAAAAAACTGCGCGATAACGCTGCCGAACCTTATCGCATTAAAACCGTGCGAAACAAAGGCTATCTGTTTGCGCCTCATGCGTGGGAATAAGCGATGAAAAAACTGTTTATCCAGTTTTATCTTCTACTGTTTGTCTGCTTTCTGGTGATGTCCCTACTGGTTGGGCTGGTGTACAAATTTACCGCCGAACGCGCGGGCAAACAGTCGCTGGATGATTTGATGAACAGTTCTCTATACCTGATGCGTAGCGAATTGCGCGAGATCCCCCCACACGACTGGGGAAAAACGCTGAAAGAGATGGATTTAAATCTCTCTTTTGATCTGCGCGTCGAACCGTTGAGTAAATATCATCTCGATGAAATCTCCATGCATCGACTGCGTGGCGGCGAAATTGTCGCCCTGGACGATCAGTACACATTCTTACAGCGTATACCGCGCAGCCACTACGTGCTGGCAGTCGGTCCCGTGCCTTATCTTTATTACCTCCATCAAATGCGATTACTGGATATCGCGTTGATCGCTTTTATTGCCATCTCCCTCGCCTTTCCCGTGTTTATCTGGATGCGTCCGCACTGGCAGGACATGTTAAAACTGGAAGCAGCGGCGCAACGATTTGGCGATGGGCATCTCAATGAACGTATCCACTTTGATGAAGGTTCGAGTTTTGAACGGCTTGGCGTGGCGTTTAACCAGATGGCGGATAATATCAACGCCTTGATTGCCAGTAAAAAACAGCTTATTGACGGTATCGCCCACGAACTGCGAACGCCGTTAGTGCGCCTGCGTTATCGACTGGAGATGAGCGAAAATCTGAGCGCAACAGAATCTCAGGCGTTGAATCGCGATATCAGCCAACTGGAAGCCTTAATTGAAGAGTTGCTGACTTATGCCCGACTCGATCGCCCGCAAAATGAGCTCCATCTTAGCGAACCAGACCTGCCGTTGTGGCTGTCAACGCATCTGGCCGACATTCAGGCACTAACTCCCGATAAATCTGTACGGATAAAAACCATCATGCAAGGTCATTATGCGGCGTTGGATATGCGCTTGATGGAGCGCGTGCTGGATAACTTGCTCAATAATGCCCTGCGCTACTGCCATTCAACAGTCGAAACCAGCCTGCTACTGGCAGGAAACAAAGCGACATTAATTGTTGAAGATGATGGTGCAGGGATTGCACCACAGGATCGAGAGCATATCTTTGAACCCTTTGTTCGCCTCGACCCCAGCCGTGACCGTGCAACCGGCGGCTGCGGACTGGGACTGGCAATTGTCCACTCAATTGCACTGGCAATGGGCGGCACGGTTAATTGTGACACCAGCGAACTGGGCGGCGCCCGCTTCTCGTTTAGCTGGCCGTTATGGCACAACATTGCGCAATTTACCTCTGCCTGACGCTACGCGCACGGTGGTCAAGTCGTCGCCACTGTGCTATAACATAAGTATGTTGTAACTAAAGTGGTGATTTTATGGCTCGTTACGATCTCGTAGATCGACTCAATACTACCTTTCGCCAGATGGAGCAAGAACTGGCCGCATTTGCCGCTGAGCTTGAACAGCACAAGTTGCTGGTTGCCCGGGTATTCTCTTTACCGGAAGTCAAAAAAGAGGATGAGCATAATCCGCTGAGTTGCATTGAAGTTAAGCAACATCTCGGCAAAGAGGCGCAGGCGCTCGCGCTACGTCATTTCCGCCATTTGTTTATTCAGCAACAGTCTGAAAATCGCAGCAGCAAGGCCGCTGTTCGTCTGCCCGGCGTGTTGTGTTATCAGGTTGATAACCTTTCACAAGCGGCGCTGGTAAGTCATATCCAGCGCATCAATCAACTTAAAACCACTTTCGAGCATATCGTCACGGTTGAGTCAGAACTTCCTACGGCGGCGCGTTTTGAATGGGTGCATCGCCATTTGCCGGGGCTGATCACACTGAACGCTTACCGCAACCTCACCGTTCTACATGACCCCGCAACTTTACGTTTTGGCTGGGCGAATAAACATATCATTAAGAATTTGCATCGTGATGAAGTGCTGGCGCAGCTGGAAAAAAGTCTGAAATCACCCCGCAGCGTCGCACCGTGGACGCGTGAGGAGTGGCAGGGAAAACTGGAGCGTGAATATCAGGATATTGCTGCCCTGCCACAGGACGTGAAGTTAAAAATCAAACGTCCGGTAAAGGTGCAGCCGATTGCCCGCGTCTGGTACAAGGGAGATCAAAAACAGGTACAACACGCCTGCCCTACGCCGCTTATTGCACTGATTAATCGGGATAATGGCGCGGGCGTACCGGACGTTGGCGAGTTGTTGAATTACGATGCCGACAATGTGCAGCACCGTTATAAACCGCAGGCGCAGCCGCTTCGTTTGATCATTCCACGGCTGCACCTGTATGTTGCAGATTAACGCCCGGATTTCATGCTGCCGACCATCTGTTCTGGTCGTACCCAGCTGTCAAACTCGGCTTCGCTAAGATAGCCCAGCGCAAGGGCTGCAGCTTTTAAGGTCAGCCCTTCTTTATGCGCTTTTTTTGCAATCTCGGCGGCTCTGTCATAGCCAATGTGGGTGTTGAGTGCGGTCACCAGCATCAGCGATTCATTGAGTAATTGATTGATTCGCTCACGATTCGGCTCAATCCCCACTGCACAGTGTTTATTAAAACTTTCCATGCCATCTGCCAGCAAGCGTACCGATTGCAGGAAATTGTGGATAACCATCGGGCGGAAGACGTTCAGTTCAAAGTTTCCGGAAGCGCCACCCATGTTGATCGCCACGTCGTTCCCCATCACCTGACAGCAAAGCATGGTTAACGCTTCACACTGCGTTGGGTTCACTTTCCCAGGCATGATTGAACTGCCCGGCTCGTTTTCCGGGATTGAGATTTCACCAATTCCGCAGCGAGGGCCAGATGCCAGCCAACGAACGTCATTGGCAATTTTCATCAGTGACGCAGCCAACCCTTTCAAGGCGCCGTGCGCCTGAACCAGCGCATCACAGGTCGCCAGAGCTTCAAATTTGTTCGGCGCGGTAACAAACGGCGCGCAGGTAATTACCGAAAGTTCATCCGCAACGCGACGCGCATATTCCGGATGAGTGTTCAGCCCCGTCCCTACTGCTGTACCACCCAGCGCCAGTTCCGCCACGTGCGGCAGACTGTACTCGATATGTTTGAGATTATGCTCCAGCATCGCTACCCAGCCAGAAATCTCCTGCCCCAGCGTCAGCGGCGTGGCGTCCTGCAAGTGAGTACGACCAATTTTGACGATATCGGCAAATGCGCGTGATTTCTCACTCAGCGTTTGTGTCAGTGTTTTAAGCTGCGGAATGAGTTGCTTGCGCAGCGCCAGCAGCGCCGCAACATGCATCGCTGTCGGAAAGACATCATTGGAACTTTGGCTTTTGTTCACGTCGTCATTAGGGTGAACTTTACGTTCCATCCCACGCACGCCGCCAAGCAATTCGCTCGCGCGGTTAGCCAGCACTTCGTTCATATTCATATTGCTTTGCGTACCGGAACCGGTCTGCCAGATAGCCAGCGGAAATTCATCGTCATGCTGTCCCGCCAGCACTTCATCTGCCGCCTGACGAATGGCACTCGCTTTCTCTTCAGACAGCAAGCCTAAATCTTCATTAACTTTTGCCGCTGCGCGCTTGGTTAGCGCCAGCGCATGAATCAGTGAGGTTGGCATTTTCTCCGTCGAAATGCGGAAATGCTCCAGCGAGCGTTGAGTTTGTGCGCCCCACAGCTTATCTGCCGGGACATCGATCGCACCCATCGAATCTTTTTCGCTGCGTACTGTTTTCATGGACTGCTCCTCACCTGATTAATTTTTTCTTTCTGTTTTGCTTACGTTAAGCAACTTTTAGCTCACTCATTATTTACTATTTGATAACAAATGTTTGGTCTTTCGTGCCATGTAAAAAAGCCGCCCCGAAGGACGGCTCTGTTTATTTCACGCAGCGGGTGCACTGCGTGAGCTGTATCTGCTGGAAGAAGTCATTTCCTTTATCATCCACAAGAATAAACGCCGGGAAATCTTCCACTTCAATTTTCCAGATCGCTTCCATTCCCAGTTCAGGATACTCAACACATTCCAGACTCTTAATACTGCCCTGCGCCAGCACTGCCGCCGGGCCGCCAATACTGCCGAGGTAGAAGCCACCGTGTTTTTTACAGGCATCCGTCACCTGCTGGCTGCGGTTGCCTTTCGCCAGCATGATCATACTTCCGCCCTGCGCTTGCAGTTGATCGACATAAGAATCCATCCGTCCGGCGGTCGTTGGGCCAAGAGAACCGGAAGCATAACCTTCTGGCGTTTTTGCAGGACCCGCGTAGTAAATCGGGTGATCTTTGATGTATTGCGGTAGCCCTTCGCCGTTGTCCATGCGCTCTTTCAGTTTGGCGTGGGCAATATCACGACCGACGATAATCGTGCCGTTAAGCGATAAGCGCGTAGAAACGGGATACTGCGACAACTGTGCGAGGATCTCTTTCATCGGACGGTTAAGGTCAACGCGCACCGCTTCGCCTTCTCCCGCTTTGCGCAGCTCTTCCGGGATATATTTGCCTGGATTATGTTCCAGTTTTTCGATCCAGATCCCCTGACGGTTGATCTTCGCTTTGATATTACGGTCAGCAGAACAGGAGACGCCCATTCCGACCGGGCAGGATGCACCATGACGCGGCAGGCGAATCACGCGGATGTCGTGAGCGAAGTATTTACCACCAAACTGCGCGCCCAGTCCAAGATTTTGCGCTTCGATCAGCAATTCTTTTTCCAGCGCCACATCGCGGAACGCCTGACCGTGCTCATTCCCTTCCGTTGGCAGTTCGTCATAGTATTTAGCGGAAGCCAGTTTCACCGTTTTAAGGTTAGTTTCCGCAGACGTTCCGCCAATAACGAACGCAATATGATACGGAGGACACGCCGCCGTACCCAGCGTGCGCATTTTCTCAACCAGGTAATTTTTCAGTTTCCCCGGCGTCAATAACGCTTTGGTTTCCTGATAGAGATACGTCTTGTTTGCCGAACCGCCACCTTTGGCGATACAGAGGAATTTGTACTCGTCGCCATCAACAGCATAAAGATCGATCTGCGCTGGCAGATTGGTGCCGGTATTCACCTCTTTATACATATCCAGCGGCGCATTTTGCGAGTAGCGCAGGTTATCTTCGATATAGGTGTTATAGACACCGCGAGCCAGCGCCGCTTCGTCACCGCCACCGGTCCATACGCGCTGCCCTTTTTTACCAACGATAATCGCGGTGCCAGTGTCCTGACAGGTTGGCAGAACGCCTTTTGCCGCGATATCGGAGTTACGCAGGAATTGCAGCGCCACATATTTGTCGTTTTCGCTGGCTTCCGGGTCACGCAAAATGTCGGCAACCTGCTGTTGGTGAGCCGGTCGCAGCATAAATGACGCATCATGAAACGCCTGACGCGCCAACAGAGTTAACGCTTCGGGTGCGACTTTCAAAATCTCCTGCCCTTCAAATTCAGATACGCTAACGTGTTCGCTGGTCAGCAGGTAATACTCGGTATCATCTTTTTTGAGTGGGAAAGGAGCCTGATAATGAAAGGGTTTGTTTGACATTGTTCTCTCACTTACTGCCTGGTTTGGTTATGCTCTGGGCGGGTGTTCCGTTGCCCTGTTAAAAGCGAGTAACAATATCCTACACACTTTTTTAACAAAAACTGAGACAAGTACGACTTTTTGCGGCTCCAGGTTACTTCCCGTAGGATTCTTGCTTTAATAGCGGGATTAATTTCCACATTTAAACAGGGATTGATCATGCAAAAACTCATTAACTCAGTGCAAAACTATGCCTGGGGCAGCAAAACGGCGTTGACTGAACTTTATGGTATGGAAAATCCGTCCAGCCAACCGATGGCCGAGCTGTGGATGGGGGCACATCCGAAAAGCAGTTCCCGTGTGCACAATGCTGCCGGAGATATCGTTTCACTGCGTGATGTGATTGAGAGTGATAAATCGACTCTGCTCGGAGAGGCCGTTGCCCAACGCTTTGGCGAACTGCCTTTCCTGTTCAAAGTATTATGCGCAGCTCAGCCGCTCTCCATTCAGGTTCATCCGAACAAACGCAATTCTGAAATCGGTTTTGCCAAAGAAAATGCCGCAGGTATTCCGATGGATGCCGCCGAGCGTAACTATAAAGATCCTAACCACAAGCCGGAGCTGGTTTTTGCCCTGACACCATTCCTCGCGATGAACGCGTTTCGTGAGTTCTCCGAGATTGTCTCCCTGCTCCAGCCTGTCGCGGGCGCGCATCCGGCGATTGCTCACTTTTTACAGCAGCCCAGTGCCGAACGTTTAAGCGACCTGTTCGCCAGCCTGTTGAATATGCAGGGTGAAGAAAAATCCCGCGCGCTGGCGATTTTAAAATCGGCCCTCGGCAGCCAGCAGGGTGAACCGTGGCAAACGATTCGTTTAATTTCTGAATTTTACCCGGATGACAGCGGTCTGTTCTCCCCGCTATTGTTGAATGTGGTGAAATTGAATCCTGGCGAAGCGATGTTCCTGTTCGCTGAAACACCGCACGCCTACCTGCAAGGCGTGGCGCTGGAAGTGATGGCGAACTCTGATAACGTGCTGCGTGCGGGTCTGACGCCAAAATATATTGATATTCCTGAGCTGGTTGCCAACGTGAAGTTCGAAGCCAAACCAGCTAACCAGTTGTTGACCCAGCCGGTGAAGCAAGGTGCAGAACTGGACTTCCCGATTCCAGTGGATGATTTTGCCTTCTCGCTGCATGATCTTAGTGATAAAGAAACCACTATCAGCCAGCAAAGTGCCGCCATTTTGTTCTGCGTTGAAGGTGAAGCAACTCTGTGTAAAGGTTCTCAGCAGTTACCGCTTAAACCGGGTGAATCAGCGTTTATTGCCGCCAACGAGTCACCGGTGACAGTGAAAGGCCACGGACGTTTAGCCCGTGTTTACAACAAGCTGTAAGAGCTTACTGAAAAAATTAACATCTCTTGCTAAGCTTATTAAAGGCTTATAACACTTCAGGCGGCCAGTCCGCCTGATTTCATTTTATGGATAATCACTATGAATAAATCGCTGGTAGCGGTAGGCGTCATTGTTGCGCTCGGCGTAGTCTGGACAGGCGGCGCATGGTACACAGGCAAGAAAATAGAAACCCATCTCGAGGAGATGGTCGCGCAGGCGAATGCGCAACTTAAACTGACGGCTCCTGAATCCAACCTGGAAGTGAGTTATCAAAACTATCATCGCGGCGTGTTCAGCAGCCAGTTACAGCTGGTGGTGAAACCCGTTGCCGGGAAAGAAAATCCGTGGATTAAAAGCGGTCAGAGCGTGATCTTCAACGAATCGGTTGATCATGGTCCCTTTCCCCTGGCCCAGCTTAAAAAACTGAACCTGATCCCGTCGATGGCGTCGATTCAAACCACGCTTGTCAACAACAATGTGAGCAAGCCACTGTTTGATATGGCAAAAGGAGAAACACCTTTTGAGATTAACTCCCGCATTGGTTACAGCGGTGATTCCAGCTCAGATATCTCTCTCAAGCCACTGAATTACGAACAAAAAGATGAAAAAGTCGCCTTTAGCGGCGGCGAGTTCCAGTTAAATGCTGACAGAGACGGCAAAGCTATCTCCCTTTCCGGGGAGGCACAAAGCGGCCGGGTGGATGCGGTTAACGAATACAACCAGAAAGTGCAGTTGACCTTTAATAATCTGAAAACCGACGGTTCCAGCACACTGGCAAGTTTTGGTGAGCGCGTGGGTAACCAAAAACTGTCACTGGAAAAAATGACCATTTCGGTAGAAGGCAAAGAACTGGCACTGCTGGAAGGCATGGAGATCAGCGGTAAATCAGACCTGGTCAATGACGGTAAAACGATCAATAGCCAACTGGATTACTCGCTAAACAGCCTGAAAGTACAGAATCAGGATCTGGGCAGCGGCAAGCTGACTTTAAAAGTTGGTCAGATTGATGGCGAAGCCTGGCACCAGTTTAGCCAGCAATATAACGCGCAAACCCAGGCTCTGCTGGCACAGCCAGAGATTGCCAACAATCCCGAACTTTATCAGGAGAAAGTGACGGAAGCCTTCTTTAGCGCCCTGCCGCTGATGTTGAAAGGCGATCCGGTGATAACTGTCGCTCCGTTAAGCTGGAAAAACAGTCAGGGTGAAAGTGCGCTGAATCTGTCGCTGTTCCTGAAAGATCCGGCAACGACTAAAGAAGCGCCGCAGACACTGGCTCAGGAAGTTGATCGCTCGGTTAAGTCTCTGGAGGCAAAACTAACCATTCCGGTCGATATGGCAACTGAGCTGATGACCCAGGTAGCGAAGCTGGAAGGTTATCAGGAAGATCAAGCGAAAAAACTGGCAAAACAGCAAGTTGAAGGCGCGTCAGCAATGGGTCAAATGTTTCGTCTGACCACCTTGCAGGACAATACCATCACCACCAGCCTGCAATATGCTAACGGTCAGATCACGTTAAACGGGCAGAAAATGCCACTGGAAGATTTTGTTGGGATGTTTGCGATGCCGGCATTAAACGTTCCGGCTGTACCGGCAATACCGCAGCAGTAATTCACAGCCAAAACGCCGGAGATTTTTCTCTCCGGCGTCTGATTTTTGTCGGATGCGGCGTAAACGTCTTATCCGACCTGCGATGTGTTCAGGTTTTGTCGGTCTAAGCGTAGCCATCAGGCAATTTTGTGTTTGCCGTCAGCCTCGAAGATTTTTGTTCAGGGACTAAAACATTAAACACGGGTACAGTGGTCACCGACCCGCGAAAAGACAGAATCAGGATGCAGTTAAAATACCACCAATCATCGCGCGTAATCCCCGGGCGAATGACGCTTCACACGCCAGGTCTTCGGCTTCGATATCGGCCAGTACGCCATAGGTCAAATCCAGCAGTAAGCGAGAGGTCATTGCCGTGTTGATGTCAGGGTTTATCTCACCTTTTTGCTGGGCATCGCGCATACGCTGGGCGATAAACTCCGTAATCGTCAGATGCTTATTCTTAAGCATGGCGGCGACCTGTGGATTGCGCATCCCTTCCGCCATAATCTCGACCACCAGCGCCCGCTGTCCAAAGGCTTCATGAGTGAGAGAAACTATCGACTCGACCATATAGTCAACGAAATGAATCCCTTCGATAGCTTCGCGGAAGCGGATCACCGCCCTCTCCTGATCCTGAAGGATAATCGCCTGAATTAAGGCTTCTTTAGAAATGAAATGGTGATAGAGCGTTCCTGGGCTTATGCCGCAAGATTTACAGATGGCTTTCATCGAGGCACTGTGAAATCCATTTTCTGAAAAAATCTCTCTGGCAGCATTGAGGATCCGGGTCCGTGTCGGTTGTGCTTCAGTCTGCATGTTATCCATCGTTAAACCATTATAGTTAGCGTGAATAAGTAGTTTACTGCTTTGCCATGCAAGCGCCTAACATTGCAGGTCAAATGTGCGAAGCCCCCCGCATTCGAGTATTATTCACACGATAATTGGTCAACCAGCAATCAAAATATGGCAACCAGTAGCGAGATGGATGCACTTTTCTGATAACCCATCAGCATCAGAAAACAACGCTGAGTTGCGTTGTTTTCTGGTTTATTTGAATTAATTGAGTTCCTGTACCCCACCGCCAGAGACAGTGAGAATTTGTCCGCTTATCCAGCCGGCTGCGGGTGAACACAAAAACAACGCCGCATTAGCAATATCTTGCGGTTGGCCCAGACGTCTGATTGGCGTGTGTTGCAACATTTTTTGTTCGATTTCTGGTGTAATAACGGATTTGAGGGCATCCGTTAATATTGCTCCCGGCGCAATACCATTCACCCGAATATTTTTCTCACCCAGGTCAAACGCCATATTCCTGACCAGATGACTGGCCGCAGCTTTAGATGACGCATACGAGGTCATGTTTTTATTTTTATTTTCTGCCGCCATAGAAGTGATAGTCAGAATAACGCCACCGCCATTTTTTTCCATCTCTGGCGCAATGAGTTGTGAAAGATGGAAAAAAGAAAAGACATTCAGTTCATAAGCGCGGCGAAAATCCGCCATTGGCATATCAAATGGCTTAGGCCCACCGCCACCGGCGTTGTTAACCAGAATATCAACTTTACCCAGTTTACTGACGGCAAAGTCTGCCAGAGCGGATAATTCCTGTTCGGACGTAATATCACAGCGCCACGCAAATGCCTGGCCACCCAGTTGTTGAATTTCATCTACAACATGATTAGCTGCATCGGCGTTAATATCGCTGACTACTACAGATGCACCTGCTGTCGCGAATGTAATGGCGATTTCTTTACCAATACCTGCACCCGCACCGGTGATGATGGCGCATTTTCCGTCGAGTCTCAGGTTGTCAGAATTAAACACATAAACCTCCTGTGAACTTCAGTAAAAATAAAAGGCACCGCCTGTGTGCCACATTTTTATCATTAACCTTGAGGAAAGGACACTACCAGGTATAGCAGATAAAGAGAGGTTTATTTCGCCGCAATGAGCCGGGCGGGGATAATAAGATTACGTGAATGCGTCTCTTCATGGGTGATTTTTTGCATCATGCGATCTGCAAGTGTTGTACCAAGTTCCCGCGCAGGTGTACTTGCCCAGGTAACGGGTATGTCATCAAGTGTGGTTTGCGTCGCATCGGTAAATGCCGCCAGCGAAACCTGTTGCTCAAAGTAACGATCGACTCCGCTCTCCCCGCTTTGCCGCCCTGCTTTCAGCAAACCAAACCATGCCCCCATCGCAATAGTTTCGTTATAGCAAACCACGGCGCTGATAGTCGGGTTACGGCGCAAAAGTGCTGTGATAGCTTCCGCAGCTTGTTTCTGGCTGGAAGTGCACTCCAGTACCCAATCGCTGTGAAACGGCAGGCCAAATTTTAATAATGTCGCGCAATATCCCCCCACCCGCTCCGCGCGGGTTAATGAGGAACTTTGCCCTCCCAACCAGGCGATACGCTGATGTCCATTGCGAATGAGATGCTCCGTCAATAACTGCGCAGCCTGCATGTTGTCCGGGCGAACAGTATCGACATCATCAAGATAACTGGCACGGGAAGCGAAAATCACCGGGATACCTTTTTCTTCTGCCATCCGCCGCAGGCCATCGCTGCTTCCCGCCGCACCGGCAATCACTACACCATCGACGCCCTGGTTGAGCAACAGTGAGAACCGCTGTGCCAACTGCTCGCCGTCTTTACCGCCGTGAAGCAAAAAAACCATCCGCCCCTGCGCCTCCAGAGCTTCCGTCAATCCGGCCGTTAATTCAGCGTAAAATGACGTAGATAAATCACGGACGATCAAACCAATGACGCCGCTTTGCCCGCCGCGCAGTGCCGACGCCTGGCGATTGC
Organism: Escherichia sp. Marseille-Q3837; assembly: GCF_916618735.1. NCBI lineage: Bacteria > Pseudomonadati > Pseudomonadota > Gammaproteobacteria > Enterobacterales > Enterobacteriaceae > Escherichia > Escherichia sp. Marseille-Q3837. The sequence continues at coordinate 3,309,893 of NZ_CAKAKC010000001.1, forward strand.
GCACAAATCCCAGCTCTTCAATCGCTGCGTTAACCCGTTCCCCCGTAGCGGTAGATATTCGTCCTTTCCCGCTAAGTACCAGCGAAACGGTACTGACCGACACGCCCGCAGCCAGCGCAACATCATGAATGGTGATTTTTTTGGCGGTAGCCATACAGATGACCTACTCCCTGATTTTTGTGACAGATAAAACGTTTTACCTTTAATTTATCTTATACCCGCTATTATCGTCGCGTAATGTGATTTATGCCTCACTAAAGTTTGATAAAACGTTTTATCTTCTCGCGCAATTTATTGAATCCAGACTGTTCTTAACAAGGAGTCGTTTTATGACGGCGAAAGCAGCACCGAAAGTCACGCTGTGGGAATTTTTCCAGCAGTTAGGCAAAACCTTTATGTTACCCGTCGCATTACTGTCGTTCTGCGGCATTATGTTAGGGATTGGTAGTTCCCTGAGTAGCCATGATGTCATCACCCTCATCCCGGCATTGGGTAACCCCGTGTTGCAGGCTATCTTTACCTGGATGAGTAAAATTGGCTCGTTCGCTTTTAGCTTTCTGCCGGTGATGTTCTGTATTGCGATCCCGCTAGGGCTGGCGCGCGAGAACAAAGGCGTAGCGGCGTTCGCTGGTTTCGTGGGTTATGCGGTAATGAACCTGGCGGTTAACTTCTGGTTGACCAATAAAGGCATTCTGCCAACCACCGATGCAGCTGTTCTGAAAGCCAATAACATCCAGAGCATTCTTGGGATCCAGTCGATCGACACCGGGATCCTCGGTGCGGTGATCGCCGGTATTATCGTCTGGATGCTGCATGAGCGTTTTCATAATATCCGCCTGCCGGATGCGCTGGCATTCTTCGGCGGTACGCGCTTCGTGCCAATTATCTCCTCGCTGGTGATGGGGCTTGTCGGTCTGGTGATTCCGTTAGTCTGGCCGATTTTTGCCATGGGTATTAGCGGCTTAGGTCATATGATCAACAGCGCGGGTGATTTCGGACCTATGCTGTTTGGTACGGGTGAACGTCTGCTATTGCCGTTTGGTCTGCATCACATTCTGGTGGCATTAATTCGCTTTACTGACGCGGGCGGCACGCAGGAAGTCTGTGGACAAACCGTCAGCGGCGCACTCACCATCTTCCAGGCGCAATTAAGCTGCCCGACCACTCACGGTTTCTCTGAAAGCGCCACGCGTTTCCTCTCCCAGGGTAAAATGCCTGCGTTCCTCGGCGGTCTGCCAGGTGCTGCATTAGCCATGTATCACTGTGCTCGCCCGGAAAACCGTCATAAAATTAAAGGACTGCTGATTTCTGGCCTGATCGCCTGTGTTGTTGGCGGCACCACCGAACCGCTGGAGTTCTTGTTCCTGTTCGTAGCGCCAGTTCTCTACGTCATCCACGCGCTGTTAACCGGCCTCGGCTTCACCGTCATGTCTGTGCTCGGCGTCACCATCGGTAATACCGATGGCAATATCATCGATTTTGTGGTGTTCGGTATTTTGCATGGCCTGTCGACTAAGTGGTACATGGTGCCAGTGGTGGCGGCAATCTGGTTTGTCGTTTACTACGTCATCTTCCGTTTCGCTATCACCCGCTTCAATCTGAAAACACCGGGTCGCGACAGTGAAATCGCCAGCTCAATCGAAAAAGCCGTTACCGGTGCGCCGGGTAAATCGGGTTACAACGTTCCGGCAATCCTCGAAGCCTTAGGCGGTGCCGACAATATTGTCAGCCTGGATAACTGCATTACCCGTCTGCGTTTGTCAGTGAAAGATATGTCGCTTGTTAATGTACAGGCGCTAAAGGACAATCGGGCAATTGGCGTAGTACAACTTAATCAACATAACCTGCAGGTTGTTATCGGGCCGCAAGTTCAGTCAGTAAAAGACGAAATGGCTGGTCTGATGCGTACTGTTCAGGCATAAGGATAAAATATGTTCGATTTTTCAAAGGTCGTGGATCGTCATGGGACATGGTGTACACAGTGGGACTATGTCGCTGACCGTTTTGGCACTGCTGACCTGTTACCGTTCACGATTTCAGACATGGATTTTGCCACCGCCCCCTGCATTATCGAGGCGCTTAATCAACGTCTGATGCACGGTGTATTTGGCTACAGCCGCTGGAAAAACGATGAGTTTCTCGCGGCTATTGCCCACTGGTTCTCCACCCAGCATAACACCGCCATTGATACGCAGTCGGTGGTTTATGGTCCTTCTGTTATCTATATGGTGTCGGAATTGATTCGCCAGTGGTCTGCTGTCGGTGAAGGTGTAGTGATCCATACCCCAGCTTACGACGCATTTTACAAAGCCATCGAAGGTAATCAGCGCACCGTGATGCCCGTTGCTTTAGAGAAACGAGCAGACGGCTGGTTTTGCGATATGACCAAACTGGAAGCGGTGTTGGCAAAACCGGAGTGTAAAATTATGCTCCTGTGTAGCCCACAGAACCCCACCGGTAAGGTCTGGAGTTATGACGAACTGGAGATAATGGCAGACCTGTGCGAGCGGCATGATGTGCGTGTTATCTCCGATGAAATCCATATGGATATGGTATGGGGCGAGCAACCGCATATTCCCTGGAGTAACGTGGCGCGCGGAAACTGGGCGCTGCTGACCTCTGGCTCAAAAAGCTTCAACATACCCGCTCTGACCGGAGCCTACGGCATCATTGAAAATAGCGATAGTCGCGAGACGTATTTATCGGCACTGAAAGGTCGTGATGGATTGTCCTCACCAGCCGTACTGGCGCTTACCGCCCATATTGCCGCCTATCAACAAGGCGCGCCGTGGCTGGATGCCTTACGTGTCTATCTGCAAGACAATCTGACATATATCGCAAATACGATGAATGCAGCGTTCCCGGAACTCAACTGGCAGCTACCACAATCCACTTATCTGGCCTGGCTTGATCTACGTCCGTTGAATATCGACGACAACGCATTGCAAAAAGCCCTGATTGAGCAAGAAAAAGTAGCGATCATGCCGGGATATACCTACGGTGAAGAGGGTCGTGGCTTTGTTCGTCTCAATGCCGGATGCCCGCGTTCAAAACTGGAAAAAGGTATTGCCGGTTTGATTAACGCCATCCGAACTGTACGCTGATTACGATTGCGCAACGCAAATAATCGTTGCGCAATCGTAGATTTTTACCCGGTTTTGTTTTTATAATGGTGCGCACTTTTATATACAGAAAAAGAGTGCGACCATGATTGATACCACCCTGCCATTAACCGATATCCATCGCCACCTTGATGGCAACATTCGTCCCCAGACCATTCTTGAACTTGGCCGCCAGTATAATATCTCGCTTCCTGCACAGTCCCTGGACACGTTGATCCCTCACGTTCAGGTCATCGCCAACGAACCCGATCTGGTTAGCTTTCTGACCAAACTTGACTGGGGCGTAAAAGTTCTTGCCACGCTCGACGCCTGCCGTCGCGTGGCGTTTGAAAATATAGAAGATGCTGCCCGTAATGGCCTGCACTATGTTGAACTGCGTTTTTCGCCGGGTTATATGGCGATGGCGCATCAGTTGCCTGTCGCAGGCGTCGTTGAAGCAGTCATTGATGGCGTACGTGAAGGTTGCCGCACCTTTGGCGTGCAGGCGAAGCTTATCGGAATTATGAGCCGAACCTTTGGCGAAGCCGCCTGTCAGCAAGAGCTGGAAGCATTTTTAGCTCATCGCGATCAGATTACCGCACTGGATTTAGCCGGTGATGAGCTTGGTTTCCCGGGGAGTCTGTTCCTTTCTCACTTCAATCGCGCGCGTGATGCAGGCTGGCATATTACTGTCCATGCGGGCGAAGCCGCCGGGCCAGAAAGCATCTGGCAGGCTATTCGTGAACTGGGGGCGCAGCGTATTGGACATGGCGTAAAAGCCATTGAAGATCGGGCGCTGATGGATTTTCTCGCTGAACAGCAAATTGGTATTGAATCTTGTCTGACCTCAAATATTCAGACCAGCACCGTAGCGTCTCTGGCGGCACATCCGCTGAAAACGTTCCTTGAGCATGGTATTTGTGCCAGCATTAACACTGACGATCCAGGCGTACAGGGCGTGGATATCATTCACGAATATACCGTTGCCGCGCCGGCTGCTGGGTTATCCCGCGAGCAAATCCGCCAGGCGCAGATTAATGGTCTGGAAATGGCTTTCCTCAGCGCAGAGGAAAAACGCGCACTGAAAGAAAAAGTAGCAGCGAAATAAGAACATGCCTGATAAGACGCGTAAGTGTCGTATCAGGCATTAAACTCATCAAGAATGTCTACATTATTTACGCCAGACACAGCGTCGCGCGATGTTTGGCGGATTCAATGCCCAGCTCAATCAGCTCCATCACCTGGATTGCCTGACTTGCCGGAACCGGATTTTCTCCATCGCCATTCAACGCATCACGAATAGCAGCATAGTAAGCCGGATAATTTCCCGGCACCGTCAGCAGTGTTTCTTCGACACGTTCTTCACCTTCAACGCGGGTAAGTACGCCGTCACGCATATCGTAGCCCCAATCCTCTTGTGGCAGACGCTCGCCATTTTTCAAGCGTTCTTCCTGTGGATCGAGGCCATATTTAATATAGCTGCCGCGAGAGCCATGAACGATATAACGCGCCGACTCTGCCGCCGCCAGCATAGTGCCGTGTAAAATAACCCGCCGTTGTGGATAGGACAAAATGGCGTGGAAATAATCGGTCGACTGCGCTCCTGGACGTAACTGTGCTAAATCCACGGTCATGCTGACAGGTAAGCCAAACAACGTAATGGCCTGATCGAGCAGATGCGGTGCCAGATCGTACCAGATACCGCTGCCAGGACCGCCCTGTTCACGCCAGCGATCGCGTACCTGCGGACGGAAACGATCAAAATGTGACTCAAAGTAAGCAACCTCACCCAGCACACCTTCCGCAAGTAATCCTTTCAGCGTCAGAAAATCACTGTCCCAGCGACGGTTATGAAACACGGACAACACGCGTCCAAGGCTTTTTGCCAGCGCATCCAGTTCTCGCGCTTGTGACAGTGTCACGGTAAAGGGCTTATCAACGACTACGTGTTTACCCGCTTCCAGCGCCGCTTTCGCTAACGGAAAATGAGTATCGTTGGGCGTAGGAATGACAATCAGGTCAATATTGGGATCATTAAAGAGATGCTTCGGTTCAGAGACAACCGTAACCGTTGGCCAGTCGGCCTTTACTTTTGTTTCGTCACTGCTGGAGATAACTGCCAGCTCCAGCCCGGGCGTGCCCGCAATCAGGGGCGCATGGAAGGTTTTACTCGCATAACCGTACCCAATCAACCCAACACGGATGTTGTCGCTCATGTCATTGCCTCTCATTGAAGTATGATTGCTATTTGACACTATCCTTTACCCTCTCTCAACAGTTTAATAACCTGCCAGCAATAAGGGATGTTATTTAACTTAAGTCAAAAAAATAGCTAATTTTCCGAAGGAAAAAGATAAATATCGCAAAAACATCAGTAAAAATCTTGCTGGAGCAATTATTGCTAAGTAACATTTACGGCCTTAGTTAATGGATCAATCAACATAGATGTGGGCAGTAATGAATCGTCTTATTGAATTAACAGGTTGGATCGTTCTTGTTGTTTCAGTCATTCTTCTTGGCGTGGCGAGTCACATTGACAACTACCAGCCGCCAGAACAGAGTACCCAGGTGCAACACAAGTAATCTCTGCGTTTGCAAGACAACATGCAGCCATTCGGGTGCATGTTTTAACTTGACAGGTATTTAAACCAGGAATTTATTATCTTGCTCGATGGAGTTGACGATTGTCAGGAATAGTAAAGCGCGTTACTCTTTTATTAGCAGTATTTCATCCCTGAATATTTGCCATCAGCACATTCTTATTATTGTTATTGCAAAAGCGTTCACCGCTGGTGAAATTTTATCATAACATATAATACCTACCACTTTGGTATTAGTTATTTTATGGATCTTTTATGACTGCTCAGGAATACTTATTAAAGTTTCGTAAAATCAATTCTCTCGAAAGTCTGGAAAAACTCTACGACCACCTTAATTACACCCTGACGGACGATCAGGATATTATCAATATGTATCGCGCAGCCGATCACCGCCGTGCTGAACTGGTCTCTGGCGGTCGATTGTTTGACCTTGGCCAGGTTCCAAAGTCCGTCTGGCACTATGTTCAATAAAGAAAGTAGCGATTGGTTATAAAAGCCTTATAATAACGCCCCTAAAATTAGATTTGCCTGTTTGCTGTCGCTATTCTGGAGAACGTATGATCACCACAACGCCACAACGTATTGGAGGCTGGTTGCTTGGGCCGTTGGCCTGGCTGTTAGTCGCCCTATTGAGTACGACGCTGGCGTTGTTGCTGTACTGTGCAGCGTTATCCTCTCCTCAAACATTTAAAACGCTCGGCGAACAAACACTGACGACGCAAATCTTATGGGGCGTTTCGTTTATTACCGCTATTGCCATGTGGTATTACACCTTGTGGTTAACTATCGCGTTCTTTAAACGCCGGCGTTGTGTTCCTAAACACTATATTATCTGGTTACTGATTTCCGTATTACTGGCGGTTAAAGCCTTTGCGTTTTCGCCAGTTGAAGATGGTGTCGCCGTTCGCCAGTTGCTGTTTACTTTGCTGGCAACCGCATTGATCGTCCCCTATTTCAAACGCTCGTCGCGGGTGAAAGCGACGTTTGTGAATCCGTAATAACCTTACAGTTAACCTGTTGTCGCCTGCTCTGGATTAACGGATAATAGGCGGCTTTTTTATTTCAGGCCGAAAAATGACTGACTACCTGTTACTGTTTGTCGGAACTGTACTGGTCAATAACTTTGTACTGGTCAAGTTTCTGGGGCTTTGCCCGTTTATGGGCGTTTCCAAAAAGCTGGAAACCGCAATGGGCATGGGGCTGGCAACAACATTTGTGATGACGCTGGCGTCTATTTGCGCCTGGCTTATCGACACGTGGATTTTGATCCCGCTCGATCTGATTTACCTGCGCACCCTGGCCTTTATTCTGGTGATTGCTGTGGTCGTGCAGTTCACCGAGATGGTGGTACGTAAAACCAGCCCGGTGCTTTACCGACTGCTGGGGATTTTTCTACCGCTTATCACCACCAACTGTGCGGTGCTCGGCGTGGCATTGCTGAATATCAATCTCGGACACAATTTCTTGCAGTCGGCACTGTACGGTTTTTCTGCTGCTGTCGGCTTCTCGCTGGTGATGGTGCTTTTCGCCGCCATTCGCGAACGCCTTGCTGTGGCTAATGTCCCGGCACCTTTTCGCGGTAATGCCATTGCTCTCATTACCGCAGGTCTTATGTCTCTGGCCTTTATGGGCTTTAGTGGTTTGGTGAAGTTGTAATGAATGCTATCTGGATTGCCGTTGCCGCCGTGAGCCTGCTGGGTCTGGCGTTTGGCGCCATTCTGGGTTATGCCTCCCGCCGTTTTGCGGTGGAAGACGATCCGGTCGTTGAGAAAATTGACGAAATCTTACCGCAGAGCCAGTGTGGGCAGTGCGGTTATCCTGGCTGTCGCCCCTATGCCGAAGCCATCAGCTGTAACGGTGAAAAAATCAACCGCTGCGCCCCTGGCGGCGAAGCTGTAATGCTAAAAATTGCCGAACTGCTTAATGTCGAGCCGCAGCCGCTGGATGGCGATGCGCAAGAGTTGACGCCTGCGCGGATGGTGGCGGTTATTGATGAAAATAACTGTATTGGCTGCACCAAGTGCATTCAAGCGTGTCCGGTAGACGCCATCGTTGGCGCTACCCGTGCCATGCATACGGTAATGAGTGATCTCTGTACGGGCTGCAATTTATGCGTTGACCCGTGCCCGACGCACTGCATCTCGTTGCAACCGGTCGCAGAAACGCCTGACTCCTGGAAATGGGATCTGAACACCATTCCCGTACGCATTATTCCCGTGGAACACCATGCTTAAGTTATTCTCTGCATTCAAAAAAAATAAAATCTGGGATTTCAACGGCGGCATCCATCCACCGGAGATGAAAACCCAGTCCAACGGTACTCCCCTGCGCCAGGTTCCGCTGGCGCAGCGTTTTGTCATTCCACTGAAACAGCATATTGGCGCTGAAGGTGAGCTGTGCGTTAGCGTCGGCGATAAAGTATTGCGCGGCCAGCCGCTTACCCGTGGTCGCGGCAAAATGCTGCCAGTTCACGCGCCAACGTCTGGCATTGTTACGGCTATTGCGCCCCATTCTACGGCTCATCCTTCAGCCTTAGCTGAATTAAGCGTGATTATTGATGCCGATGGTGAAGATTGCTGGTTCCCTCGTGACGGCTGGATCGATTACCGCTCACGCAGTCGGGAAGAATTGATTGAACGCATTCATCAGTTTGGCGTCGCCGGGCTGGGTGGTGCGGGCTTCCCGACAGGCGTTAAATTACAGGGCGGCGGCGATAAAATCGAAACCTTGATTATTAATGCAGCCGAGTGCGAACCGTATATTACCGCCGATAACCGTCTGATGCAGGATTGCGCAGCTCAGGTGGTGGAAGGCATTCGCATTCTTGCGCATATCTTACAGCCGCGCGAAATTCTTATCGGTATTGAAGATAACAAACCGCAGGCGATTTCCATGCTTCGCGCGGTGCTGGCGGATTCCCACGATATTTCTCTGCGGGTGATTCCAACCAAATATCCTTCCGGCGGCGCCAAACAGTTAACGTACATCCTGACCGGGAAACAAGTGCCGCACGGCGGTCGCTCGTCGGATATCGGCGTGTTAATGCAAAACGTTGGCACGGCTTACGCAGTAAAACGCGCAGTAATCGATGGTGAACCGATTACCGAGCGCGTGGTGACGCTGACCGGAGAAGCGATTGCACGTCCAGGCAACGTCTGGGCGCGTCTGGGTACGCCGGTGCGTCATTTATTGAACGATGCCGGATTCTGCCCTTCTGCCGATCAAATGGTGATTATGGGCGGCCCGCTGATGGGCTTTACCTTACCGTGGCTGGATGTACCGGTAGTCAAAATCACCAACTGCCTGTTAGCACCGTCCGCCAGTGAACTGGGCGAACCGCAGGAAGAACAAAGCTGCATCCGCTGTAGCGCCTGTGCCGATGCCTGCCCTGCGGATCTTTTGCCGCAGCAGTTGTACTGGTTCAGCAAAGGTCAACAGCACGACAAAGCCACCACGCATAACATTGCCGACTGCATTGAATGCGGTGCCTGCGCGTGGGTTTGCCCGAGTAATATTCCCCTGGTGCAATATTTCCGTCAGGAAAAAGCCGAGATTGCCGCCATTCGTCAGGAAGAGAAACGCGCCGCAGAAGCTAAAGCGCGTTTTGAAGCTCGTCAGGCACGCCTGGAACGCGAAAAAGCGGCGCGTCTTGAACGACATAAGAGCGCAGCAGTCCAACCGGCAGCCAAAGACAAAGATGCGATTGCTGCCGCACTGGCACGTGTGAAAGAAAAACAAGCTCAGGCCACGCAACCGATTGTGATTAAAGCGGGTGAACGCCCGGATAACAGCGCGATTATTGCGGCACGGGAAGCCCGTAAAGCACAAGCCAGAGCAAAACAGGCAGAATTGCAGCAAACTAACGACACCGCAACAGTTGCTGATCCACGTAAAGCAGCAGTAGAAGCCGCAATTGCTCGAGCTAAAGCACGCAAGCTGGAACAACAACCTGCTAACGAATTGCCGCAGGAACAGGTTGACCCGCGCAAAGCCGCTGTCGAAGCTGCTATCGCCCGTGCCAAAGCACGCAAACTGGAACAGCAGCAGGCAAACGCAGAACCAGAAGAACAGGTTGACCCGCGCAAAGCCGCCGTCGAAGCCGCTATTGCCCGCGCCAAAGCACGCAAGCTGGAGCAGCAGACAAACGCAGAACCAGAAGAACAGGTTGACCCGCGCAAAGCCGCTGTCGAAGCTGCTATCGCCCGCGCCAAAGCACGCAAACTGGAACAGCAGCAGGCAAACGCAGAACCAGAAGAACAGGTTGACCCGCGCAAAGCGGCAGTTGCTGCGGCTATCGCCCGCGTTCAGGCCAAAAAAGCCGCTCAGCAAAAGGTTGTAAACGAGGACTAAATGGTATTCAGAATAGCTAGCTCCCCTTATACCCATAACCAGCGCCAGACATCGCGCATTATGTTGCTGGTACTGATCGCAGCCGTGCCCGGAATCGCTGCGCAACTTTGGTTTTTTGGCTGGGGTACTCTCGTTCAGATCCTCCTGGCGTCGGTCAGTGCACTTTTAGCCGAAGCTCTTGTGCTGAAACTGCGCAAACAGCCTGTTTCCACAACCTTAAAAGATAATTCGGCGCTTTTAACAGGGCTGTTACTCGCCGTAAGTATTCCGCCCCTCGCACCATGGTGGATGGTCGTGCTGGGTACGGTGTTTGCGGTGATCATCGCTAAACAGTTGTACGGAGGTCTGGGGCAAAACCCGTTTAACCCGGCGATGATTGGCTATGTGGTCTTACTGATCTCCTTCCCGGTGCAGATGACCAGCTGGCTGCCACCGCATGAAATTGCGGTCAACATCCCTGGCTTCATCGACGCCATACAGGTTATCTTCAGCGGTCATACTGCCAGCGGCGGTGATATGAACACGCTACGCTTAGGTATTGATGGCATTAGCCAGGCAACGCCACTGGATACGTTCAAAACTTCTGTCCGCGCCGGTCATTCGGTTGAGCAGATTATGCAGTATCCGATCTACAGCGGTATTCTGGCGGGTGCTGGTTGGCAATGGGTAAACCTCACCTGGCTGATTGGCGGCGTGTGGTTGCTATGGCAGAAAGCGATTCGCTGGCATATTCCGGTCAGCTTCTTAGTAACGCTGGCGTTATGCGCAACGTTGGGCTGGTTGTTATCACCAGAAACACTGGCATCACCGCAAATTCACCTGCTGTCTGGCGCGACCATGCTCGGCGCATTCTTTATTCTGACCGATCCGGTGACCGCTTCTACGACCAATCGTGGTCGTCTGATTTTCGGTGCGCTGGCGGGCTTATTAGTCTGGTTGATCCGCAGTTTCGGCGGCTATCCTGACGGCGTGGCTTTTGCTGTCTTGCTGGCGAACATCACGGTTCCTCTGATCGATTACTACACGCGTCCGCGCGTCTACGGCCATCGCAAAGGATAAACCATGCTGAAAACTATCCGAAAACACGGTATTACACTGGCGCTGTTTGCTGCGGGTTCAACAGGTTTAACGGCGGCCATCAACCAGATGACCAAAACGACGATTGCTGAACAGGCCAGCCTGCAACAAAAGGCGTTATTTGATCAGGTGTTGCCAGCCGAACGCTATAACAATGCGCTGGCGCAGAGTTGCTACCTGGTGACGGCACCAGAGTTAGGTAAAGGTGAGCATCGGGTTTACATCGCTAAACAGGATGACAAGCCGGTAGCCGCCGTTCTGGAAGCGACCGCGCCGGATGGCTATTCCGGTGCGATTCAGCTACTGGTCGGAGCCGACTTTAACGGCACGGTACTTGGCACTCGCGTGACAGAACATCACGAAACGCCAGGGCTTGGCGATAAAATCGAACTGCGCCTTTCAGACTGGATCACCCATTTTGCGGGTAAAAAAATCAGCGGTGCTGACGACGCGCACTGGGCGGTGAAGAAAGATGGCGGTGATTTTGACCAGTTTACTGGGGCGACCATTACGCCTCGCGCGGTGGTGAATGCGGTAAAACGCGCCGGATTGTACGCTCAGACGTTACCGGCACAACTTTCTCAACTTCCTGCCTGTGGAGAATAAACCGTGAGCGAAATTAAAGATGTTATTGTTCAGGGGTTATGGAAGAACAACTCCGCACTGGTTCAGTTGCTTGGCCTCTGCCCACTGCTGGCGGTCACGTCCACTGCCACCAACGCTCTGGGTTTAGGGCTTGCGACGACACTGGTGCTGACGCTTACCAACCTGACTATCTCGACGCTGCGTCACTGGACGCCAGCTGAGATCCGTATCCCCATTTACGTCATGATCATCGCCTCGGTGGTCAGCGCCGTACAGATGCTGATCAACGCCTACGCCTTCGGCCTGTATCAATCGTTAGGGATTTTTATTCCACTGATTGTCACTAACTGTATCGTTGTGGGTCGCGCTGAAGCCTTCGCCGCCAAAAAAGGTCCGGCGCTTTCGGCTCTTGATGGTTTTTCGATAGGCATGGGCGCAACCTGCGCAATGTTTGTGCTGGGTTCACTACGCGAAATCATCGGCAACGGAACGTTGTTTGACGGTGCCGATGCGCTGTTGGGTAACTGGGCAAAAGTATTGCGGGTGGAGATCTTCCACACTGATTCCCCTTTCCTGCTGGCAATGTTACCACCAGGCGCATTTATTGGTCTGGGACTGATGCTGGCAGTGAAATATCTGATTGATGAAAAAATGAAAAAGCGCCGCGCTGAAGCAATCGCCGAACGCGGCTTGCCGAACGGTGAAACAGGGAATGTCTGATGAACAAAGCAAAACGCCTGGAGATCCTCACACGTCTGCGTGAGAACAATCCTCACCCCACAACCGAGCTTAATTTCAGTTCGCCTTTTGAATTGCTGATTGCCGTACTGCTTTCCGCTCAGGCCACCGATGTCAGCGTTAATAAGGCGACGGCGAAGCTCTACCCGGTGGCTAATACGCCTGCGGCAATGCTCGAACTGGGTGTTGAAGGCGTAAAAACGTATATCAAAACTATTGGGTTATATAACAGCAAAGCGGAAAATATCATTAAGACCTGCCGTATCTTACTGGAACAGCATAATGGCGAAGTTCCGGAAGATCGCGCGGCGCTGGAGGCCTTACCCGGCGTTGGACGTAAAACAGCTAACGTGGTGTTGAATACCGCTTTCGGCTGGCCGACCATCGCTGTAGATACCCACATTTTCCGGGTCTGCAACCGCACCCAATTTGCGCCAGGAAAAAATGTCGAGCAGGTTGAGGAAAAATTGCTGAAAGTGGTTCCGGCAGAATTTAAAGTCGATTGCCACCACTGGTTAATCCTTCATGGGCGTTATACCTGCATTGCCCGCAAGCCGCGCTGTGGCTCCTGCATTATTGAAGATCTTTGTGAATACAAAGAGAAAGTTGACATCTGACACAAATAGATGGTGGCGTCTACCCATCCATTACCTTTCCTTATCTTCTTCAAAAACATCCCTCTAACGTTAATGATGCCGCCTCGCTGCGGCATCATCAGGCAATCCGTTTGTGAATAACCAAAAATGCAGGTTAATTGTTTTTTTAATAGCGAAATTTTCTATCTATTCGTGATCAAGATCACACTGATACTGAAATGTAAAAAGAATGCATTTTAAAAGTTAAATTTGACAAAGCATTGATTCAATCCGTCCTGAAACCTACAAAACATTACACTGGCTATTTTTCAGATAATGGACTATCCCACTACATAAAACACCTTATAGCAGAACATATCGCCAAACTGGAATTATTACCCTGTCTCAGTAGTGAAAAAATCTGCCTTTACGTTTTTTGAAAAATTTAACGCTGGATAACATTTCCCGGAGCCGATGAATTCTCCACGTCAGTTATATGTAACAGATTATTACAAAGGACTTGTCTGAAAGTGCAAGATAGTGAACATTACCTGCCGTTTCCCCTCCCACTATAACAATTGCGCGTATGGTTTTTAGACATCACGCGAGAAAGCACCCCCGTTAATATGGGATGTAAAAAAAGAGGTAAAAGTGTCCACTGCAAACCAAAAACCAACAGAAAGCGTCAGTTTGAACGCTTTCAAACAACCGAAGGCGTTCTATCTCATCTTCTCGATTGAGTTATGGGAACGTTTTGGTTATTACGGCCTACAAGGAATTATGGCTGTCTACCTGGTTAAACAACTGGGTATGTCTGAAGCGGATTCAATCACCCTTTTCTCTTCCTTTAGCGCCCTGGTTTATGGTCTGGTCGCTATCGGCGGCTGGTTAGGTGACAAGGTACTGGGTACTAAACGCGTTATTATGCTTGGTGCTATTGTACTGGCCATTGGTTATGCGCTGGTTGCATGGTCTGGTCACGACGCCGGTATCGTCTATATGGGTATGGCGGCTATTGCCGTAGGTAACGGCCTGTTTAAAGCCAACCCGTCTTCGCTGCTCTCTACTTGCTATGAGAAAAACGACCCGCGTCTGGACGGTGCATTTACCATGTACTACATGTCCGTCAACATCGGTTCTTTCTTTTCTATGATTGCAACCCCATGGCTGGCTGCCAAATATGGCTGGAGCGTCGCGTTCGCCCTTAGCGTAGTAGGTCTGTTAATCACTATCGTTAACTTCGCCTTCTGCCAACGCTGGGTTAAGCAGTACGGCTCAAAACCTGACTTTGAACCAGTCAACTACCGTAACCTGCTGCTGACCATTATTGGTGTTGTAGCCCTGATCGCAGTTGCAACCTGGCTGCTGCACAACCAGGAAGTAGCACGTATGGCGCTGGGCGTTGTTGCCCTGGGTATCGTGGTTATCTTCGGTAAAGAAGCGTTCGCCATGAAAGGTGCTGCGCGTCGTAAAATGATCGTCGCCTTCATCCTGATGCTTGAAGCAATCATCTTCTTCGTGCTGTACAGCCAGATGCCGACGTCGCTGAACTTCTTTGCGATTCGTAACGTTGAACACACTATTCTTGGTCTGGCCGTCGAGCCAGAGCAGTATCAGGCGCTGAACCCATTCTGGATCATCATTGGTAGCCCGATTCTGGCCGCTATCTATAACAAGATGGGCGATACCCTGCCGATGCCGACCAAGTTTGCAATCGGTATGGTGATGTGTTCTGGTGCGTTCCTGATCCTGCCGCTGGGTGCGAAATTCGCGTCTGACGCCGGTATCGTTTCTGTAAGCTGGCTGGTAGCTAGCTACGGCCTGCAGAGTATCGGTGAACTGATGATCTCTGGTCTGGGTCTGGCGATGGTTGCACAGCTCGTTCCGCAGCGTTTGATGGGCTTCATTATGGGTAGCTGGTTCCTGACCACTGCCGGTGCAAACCTGATTGGTGGTTATGTTGCGGGTATGATGGCTGTTCCGGATAACGTAACCGATCCGCTGATGTCGCTGGAAGTGTATGGTCGCGTGTTCTTGCAGATTGGTGTCGCCACTGCCGTTATTGCTGTGCTGATGCTGCTGACCGCGCCGAAACTGCATCGCATGACCCAGGACGATGCTGCAGACAAAGCGGCGAAAGCTGCCGTAGCGTAAATTTCAGGGAAACTCTTTTACAAGCCGCTAACTTTTCGTTAGCGGCTTTTTTTTGTTCAGCAACGCACTACCATACTTTAAACCACAGCCAAAAGGAGTTACCGATGAAACTGTTCTACAAACCGGGCGCCTGCTCTCTTGCTTCCCATATCACCCTGCGTGAGAGCGGAAAGGACTTTACGCTCGTCAGTGTGGATTTGATGAAAAAACGTCTCGAGAACGGTGATGATTACTTTGCCATTAACCCTAAGGGACAGGTTCCTGCGTTGCTACTGGACGATGGTACTTTGCTGACGGAAGGCGTAGCAATTATGCAGTATCTTGCCGACAGTGTTCCCGACCGCCAGTTGCTGGCATCGGTAAACAGTATTTCTCGCTATAAAACCATCGAATGGCTGAACTATATCGCCACCGAATTGCATAAAGGGTTCACACCACTGTTCCGCCCGGATACCCCGGAAGAGTATAAACAGGCTGCCCGTGCACAATTGGAGAAAAAGCTGCAGTATGTTAACGACGCGCTGAAAGATGAGCACTGGATCTGCGGGCAACGTTTCACCATCGCTGACGCCTATCTGTTTACGGTTCTGCGCTGGGCATACGCGGTGAAACTGAATCTGGAGGGTTTAGAGCACATTGCAGCCTTTATGCAGCGTATGGCTGAAAGACCGGCGGTGAAAGCCGCGTTGACGGCGGAAGGCTTGCAGTAATCGTCATCGGCCCACAGGAAACTGTGGGCCGAGGTATTTCAGAGCTTCGTTGCGCTGAAATAGTGTTCCGGTTTGGCTATACGATCTTGCGCGGCAACCACCTGCAGTTCATATTCCTGCATTGCTTTGGTGGTTACCATAATTTCGTATACTGCAGCCGTCACGTGTTCCAGTGCCTCCTGCAGCGTTGCCCCCTGCAACAATTTCACCAGCAGTAAACCGCTCGTCACATCACCAACACCTACCGGCTGGCGCATACCAAAATCCACCAGCGGACGGCTGATATGCCAGGCTTCATCGGCAGTAACCAGCAGCATTTCAAAACGATCTGTGCTGTAGCCCGCACGTGCAAGGTGTTTAACCAATACGATTTGTGGCCCTTGCGCAATAAGTTCACGCGCAGCGTTAACGGCCTCTTCGACGTTATGTACTGGATGTTCACAAAGAATTTCCAGCTCGACCAGATTCGGCGCGATGATATCGCTGGCTGGCATACCGTGACGGACATGAAATTCCGCCACGCCTGGCGCAACGATGCAACCTTTTTCCGGGTGCCCCATTACGGGATCGCAAAAATATTTCGCTTGTGGATTCGCCGCTTTTACCTGACGGACAATACCGAGGATATGTTCGCCCTGCTCCGCCGATCCCAGATAACCACTGAGTACGGCATCACAGGTGTGTAATTTATCAATGGCGGCAATGCCCTGCACAATTTCGGTTAAATGGCTGGGCGGCATCACACAGCCAGTCCATTTGCCGTATTGAGTATGATTAGAAAATTGAACGGTATTCAGCGGCCAGACATTCGCGCCCAGGCGGCGCATCGGAAACTCTGCCGCACTGTTACCCGCATGACCATAAACAACGTGAGACTGGATAGCGAGAATATTTTTCATTGTGCTCCCTGTATAAAAATCAGGGGAGTGATTTCTCACTCCCCCTTTCCACTTAGTGCATTATTTCCAGCAAATCAGACAGTAATTCTTTTTGCCGCGACGCAGTAAGGTATAACGACCAAACAGGCGATCTTCTTCTTTAAAGAAGTATTCAGGATCGGACTGTTTTTCACCGTTAATGGTGATGGCATTGGAGGCGATAGTTTTACGCGCCTGACCACGGGACGGTTGCAGTTCAGAATCGACCAGCGCCTGCATCAGATCAGCGCCTTTTTCCATCTCAACCATCGGTACGCCGTCCTGCGCCAGCTGTTCAAAGTCCGCTTCGCTAAGCGCACTCAAGGAACCGCTGAACAGACATTCGGTAATACGTTTCGCGGCTTGCAAACCTTCTTCACCGTGAACCAGACGCGTCACCTGCTCCGCCAGCACATACTGGGCGCGCGGTGCTTTACCGCTGTTTTTATCTTCCTCTTCCAGGGCGTTGATCTCTTCAATGCTCATAAAGGTGAAGAACTTCAGGAAGCGGTAAACGTCGGCATCGGCGGTGTTGATCCAGAACTGGTAGAATTTGTACGGGCTGGTTTTCTTCGGATCCAACCAGACTGCGCCGCCTTCAGTTTTACCAAATTTGGTGCCGTCTGCTTTGGTGATCAGCGGAACGGTCAGGCCAAACACCTGATTCTGATGCAGACGACGGGTCAGATCGATACCAGAGGTGATGTTACCCCACTGGTCAGAACCGCCAATCTGCAACGTAACACCATACTGTTTATTCAGACAGGCAAAGTCATAGCCCTGCAACAGGTTGTAAGAAAACTCGGTGAACGAAATACCCTGATCTTCACGGTTGAGACGCTGCTTAACCGCTTCTTTGTTGATCATCTGGTTAACGGAGAAGTGCTTACCGATATCGCGCAGGAAAGTCAGCACATTCATATTGCCGAACCAGTCATAGTTGTTCGCGGCGATAGCAGAGTTTTCTCCACAGTCGAAATCGAGGAACGGGGCAACCTGCTTGCGGATTTTGTCCACCCACTCCTGAACAGTTTCTTCGGTGTTCAGCTTACGCTCGGCAGCTTTGAAGCTTGGGTCGCCAATCAGACCTGTCGCGCCGCCTACCAGCGCAACCGGCTTGTGGCCCGCCTGCTGGAAGCGTTTCAGGCATAACAATGGAACAAGATGCCCCAAATGCAAGCTGTCAGCGGTAGGGTCGAAGCCGCAATAGAGCGCGATCGGGCCTTGCGCCAGTCGCTCTGCTAACGCTTCTTCGTCCGTCACCTGGGCCACCAGCCCCCGCTCTTGCAATTGTTTAATCAAGTTACTGCTTGCCATCAAAATCTCCATGTATATAACGACTGCACCTTTGCCGGTACACGACTTTTCGCCAGATGCGAAAGAGACATAGAATAAAGTGCCGGAATCAGGAGTGCCAGCGATTAAAGCAAGATTTTTGCATCTTTTCAGGGTGCGAGACGATCGATTTTCCACGCCTCATTTTCACGCTGGTACAAAAAGCGGTCATGCAGACGATGCTCACCGCCCTGCCAGAACTCAACCTGCTCAAGACTTACGCGGAAACCGCCCCAGAAACTCGGTAAAGGGACATCGCCCTGCTGAAACTTCTGCTTCAGCTCAAGAAATTTGCTCTCAAGGATCCCTCGCGCAGAGATACGGCTGGACTGCTTAGATACCCACGCGCCAATCTGGCTATCGCGCGGACGACTATGAAAATATTTCATTACTTCGAGAGTCGAAAGACGCTCCGCTTTACCGGTCACCATTACCTGGCGCTCAAGAGTATGCCACGGGAAAAGCAGGCTAACGCGCGGGTTATTTTCGATTTGATGCGCTTTGCGACTGCCGAGATTGGTGTAAAACACCATCCCTTTTTCGTCGTAATGTTTGAGTAACACGATGCGCTGATAAGGCTGACCATGTTCATCAACGGTTGCGACGACCATCGCGGTGGGGTCAACCAGCTTGGCTTCACAGGCCTGGGAGAGCCAGCGTTCAAAAAGGGTTAAAGGATCGGCGGGAAGATCGCGGCGGCGTAAACCGCCTTTGGTGTATTCACGGCGCAGATGCGCGATTTGCTGCAATTCGTCGTTATCAGACATGGTTTTCTTTACGGATTGTCAGTGGGTGACGCTATTGTGCGCCGCCCCTGGAAAAATCTCAACGCTGCGGATTTTGTAACTGACAGTTATTCAAGACGATGCGGTCACGCTTATAGACCGTTGCCTCATCACCTTTTGACCAGAAAACATAAATGCCATCGGTATAACGTGCGCCAGAGGCTGAAATGCCCTGTTTAAGGTGAATTAATTGATTGTCGTAGACAAAACTGACTTCCTGACGCGGATTATTCAGTTTTACCGTCAACGGTTTTTCATCACACTGGTATTCCAGCGTATCAGTTTGCATACGTTCAACCAGTTGATTAAACGCGCCACAGCCAGTGAGAAGCACCGGCAAACAGATCAGTAACAGTTTTTTCATAAACACATCCCGAAGACTTTCCTGGTCCGGAGAGCAAAACGCTCTCCTCAACTTCCAAGTGTAACGGCAGACGCAGTAGGAAAAATTCAGTTAACTCTGATATCGCGGGTTTGCAGGGAAAATTGCGCCCAGCACCGTCGCCTCGCTTGCGCCGGTGACCGAAGGCAGGTTGCCGGGTAGCCCCGCCAGCGTCCGCCAGGCAAGCCACGCGAAGGCCAATGCTTCCATGTCATCACCACTAATGCCGACGGCGTCAGTGGTGGTCACTTCGGTTCCTGGCAGCAAGGCAGCAAGTCGCGTCATCACCAATGGATTACGGCTTCCGCCACCACAGACCATCAAACGATCGCAGCCGCCACTCAATAATACCTGTTCAGAAATGGTCACGGCAGTAAGTTCCGCCAGCGTCGCCTGGACATCGCGCGCATCAACACCCGGGAAATGGCGCAAATGCCGTTCCAGCCAACCGTAGTTAAAGTATTCGCGTCCGGTGCTTTTCGGCGCGGATTGGGAAAAATACGCATCACTAAGCATATTCTGCAACAGTGGCAAAATAACTTTACCCGCCCGCGCCCACTCAGCGTCTTTATCGTAAGGTTTCCCGGCCTGACGCCAAATCCACGCATCCATCAACATGTTACCCGGCCCAGTATCGTACCCCCCCACCGGCTGCCCTGGAATCAACAACGACAAATTGGCGATACCACCAATGTTGAGAACCATTCGCCGCTCTGTCGGATGAGCCAGCAATGCGTGATGAAACGCTGGCACCAGCGGCGCACCCTGACCACCTAAGGCGATATCGCGACGGCGAAAATCACCAACGACAGTAATTCCAGTGCGCGCCACAATTTGATTATTATCACCAATCTGTAGAGTATGCGGTGCAACGCCAGTAGGTTCGTGCCAAACAGTCTGTCCGTGACACCCGATGGCGACGATATCTTTTGGCTGCAAATTTTCTTGCTTGAGCAGTGCGTTAACGGCATCGGCAAACAAACGACCAAGTTGAGTATCCAGTTGACCGAACTGAGAAAGCGTAAGCTGCTGCCCCTGACAAATATCCAGTACTGCTTGTTTAAGTGATGGGGGAATCGTCCAGCTCAAACTTGCCAACTGCGCCACCCTGTGTTCATCGATAGTCGCCAGTACAACATCGACACCATCCAGGCTAGTACCTGACATTACGCCAATAAAGCGGCCTGATTTCATAGTTCATCCTTTTTCAACCTGTCGTTTGCGCTCCACTCAAACACAAACCTCTCACGAATTCCATGCATGAGCGCCGATTTTTACCATTACCAGGAAAACATTATATTCATATCAATAATTACTATGAATGTTTTGTTTATACTTGGTTAACCGTATTCTAATTATGATTCCATCATGTTTTAGTGGAACATGTAATCATAGTTATACCAATGCCATTTACTTTGGCCATGAGGGATGCTTGTGAGGCGTTTCATGGTAATCAGGAGATTTTTCAATGATTAAGCGCGTACTGGTTGTATCAATGGTAGGTCTGTCTCTTGTCGGTTGTGTTAATAACGATACCCTTTCTGGCGATGTCTATACCGCCTCTGAAGCGAAGCAAGTGCAGAATGTCAGCTATGGCACAATCGTTAATGTACGACAGGTACAAATTCAGGGCGGTGATGATTCCAACGTTATCGGCGCAATTGGCGGTGCGGTTCTCGGTGGCTTCCTTGGGAATACCGTTGGTGGCGGAACTGGGCGTTCTCTGGCAACTGCGGCAGGCGCTATCGCAGGTGGCGTAGCGGGTCAGGGCGTGCAGAGCGCAATGAACAAAACTCAGGGTGTGGAGTTGGAAATTCGTAAAGATGATGGCAACACCATTATGGTGGTACAGAAACAGGGCAATACCCACTTCTCTCCGGGACAACGTGTTATCCTGGCCAGCAACGGTAGCCAGGTGACTGTCTCTCCGCGCTAAATAAGTTGACGTGTGGTCAGGTCACTGACCACACGCCTTCTTCATTTCACCCTTTGGCCTGCAGCTCAGTAATATTATGCTCAAGTTTTGCAATGAGCTTAATCAACTGTTCTACTTCCTCTGCGGAAATTCCATGCAATATTTCCGCCCGGGTTTTGTTAATAACCGCTTCCATTTCGCTAATCAGCGGCTCCGCTTTTTCCGTCAGTTTAATACGTTTAGCCCGACGATCGCTGGCGCAAGTTTGACGCGAAATTAACCCTTTTTCTTCCAGTTGGTCCAGCGTACGAACCAGTGAAGGCTGCTCAATGCCGATCGCTTTTGCCAGTTGAATTTGCGACTGGTCTGGAGGTAACTGATGGATATTGTGCAACGTTACCCAATGGGTTTGCGTTAACTCCAGCGGTTTCAGGCGATGGTCTATCAGAGCACGCCATATGCGCACCAACCGTGCCAGATCAGAACCTAGTGGCGATTCCAATTTCATCTCCTTATAATTAGCTTGCTAAGATATTATACAGCTTTTAGAATAGTGTGCAGCAATTGTATTGCTAAAACAAATGTATTGCTGCATTTGCTTACCGTCAGACATGCTTTTCAGAAATTGCGCGTAACTTTTTCGCACTTAAAGAATATTTATTAATCTAACGCAATATATTCGGTCGTAAAGGAATCTATTTTGTGAAGTTTATGCTTAATGCAACGGGATTGCCCTTACAAGATCTGGTGTTCGGTGCGTCCGTCTATTTTCCTCCGTTTTTCAAAGCGTTCGCGCTTGGATTTGTCCTCTGGCTTGTTATACACCGCCTGCTTCGCGGCTGGATCTACGCCGGTGACATCTGGCATCCCTTGTTAATGGATTTATCGCTGTTTGCGATTTGCGTTTGCCTTGCTCTGGCAATACTGATTGCGTGGTAACTATGTCAATTAAAACAATTAAGTATTTCTCAACAATTATTGTAGCGGTTGTTGCGATTCTTGCCGGATGGTGGCTATGGAACTATTACATGCAGTCACCGTGGACACGCGACGGAAAAATACGCGCAGAACAGGTTTCTATCACGCCTCAGGTGTCTGGACGTATTGTTGCGATGAATATAAAAGACAACCAGTTGGTTAATGCTGGTGATATTTTACTCACCATCGATAAAACGCCCTTCCAGATAGCCGAACTGAACGCCCAGGCTCAGTTAACGAAAGCGCAATCTGACCTCGCCAAAGCCAATAACGAAGCTAATCGTCGCCGTCATCTCTCACATAATTTTATCTCTGCCGAAGAGCTGGATACCGCTAACCTCAATGTTAAAGCGATGCAGGCCAGTGTTGATGCCGCACAGGCGACGCTTAAACAGGCACAATGGCAACTGGCGCAAACGGAAATTCGCGCTCCGGTGAGTGGATGGGTAACTAATCTCACTACCCGCATCGGCGACTACGCCGACACCGGAAAACCCCTGTTTGCCCTGGTGGATAGCCATTCGTTTTACGTCATTGGTTATTTTGAAGAAACCAAATTGCGCCATATCCACGACGGTGCACCAGCACAAATTACGCTCTATAGCGACAACAAAACGTTACAGGGTCACGTTTCCAGTATCGGTCGGGCGATTTATGATCAGAGCATTGAAAGTGATTCCAGCCTGATTCCGGATGTGAAACCTAACGTCCCCTGGGTGCGTCTCGCCCAACGCGTTCCCGTCCGCTTTGCTCTGGATAATGTTCCCAGCGATGTCACGCTGGTATCCGGTACAACATGTAGCATCGCCGTAGGTCAATAATGAACGCATCGTTATGGTCCTTGCGCAATTTGCCCTGGTGCAGGGCATCGCTGGCGCAATGGCGTTATGCGTTACGCAATACCATTGCCATGTGCCTGGCGCTGACGGTTGCCTATTATTTAAATCTCGATGAACCCTACTGGGCGATGACCTCGGCTGCGGTGGTAAGCTTTCCCACCGTTGGCGGTGTCATCAGCAAAAGTCTCGGACGCATCGCTGGTAGTTTGCTGGGAGCCATCGCGGCACTGATTCTTGCCGGGCATACGCTTAACGAGCCGTGGTTTTTTCTATTGAGCATGTCGGCGTGGCTTGGCTTTTGTACCTGGGCTTGCGCGCACTTCACGAATAACGTGGCGTATGCCTTCCAACTGGCGGGCTACACTGCGGCCATTATCGCCTTTCCGATGGTCAATATCACGGAAGCAAGCCAGTTATGGGATATCGCTCAGGCACGCGTTTGCGAAGTCATCGTCGGTATTCTCTGCGGTGGCATGATGATGATGATCCTGCCGAGTAGCTCCGACGCCACTGCGCTTTTAACCGCGTTGAAAAACATGCATGCCCGTTTACTGGAACATGCCAGCTTGCTCTGGCAGCCTGAAACAACCGATGCCATTCGCACAGCACATGAAGGGATTATTGGGCAAATATTAACCATGAATTTGCTGCGCATTCAGGCGTTCTGGAGTCACTATCGCTTCCGCCAGCAAAATGCACGCCTGAATGCGCTACTCCACCAGCAATTACGCATGACCAGCGTCATCTCCAGCCTGCGACGTATGTTACTCAACTGGTCATCAACGCCCGCCGCCACACGTGAAATTCTCGAACAGTTGCTGACGGCGCTTGCCAGTTCGCAAACTGATTTTTACACCGTCGCACGTATCATTGCCCCACTGCGCCCAACCAACTTAGCCGACTATCGGCACGTCGCCTTCTGGCAGCGACTACGCTATTTTTGCCGCCTTTATCTGCAAAGCAGTCAGGAACTACATCGTCTGGAAAGCGGTACAGATGATCGTGCCAGACTCCCACGAACAGCCGGCCTGGCACGTCATACCGATAACGCCGAAGCTATGTGGAGTGGACTGCGCACATTTTGTACGTTGATGATAATTGGCGCATGGAGTATTACCTCGCAATGGGATGCCGGTGCCAATGCATTAACACTGGCAGCAATTAGCTGCGTACTCTACTCCGCCGTAGCGGCACCGTTTAAGTCACTGTCGCTACTTATGCGCACGCTGGTATTACTTTCGCTATTTAGCTTTGTGGTTAAGTTTGGTCTGATGGTTCAGATTAGCGACCTGTGGCAATTTTTGCTGTTTCTCTTCCCGCTACTGGCGACGATGCAACTTCTCAAATTACAGATGCCAAAATTTGCCGCGTTGTGGGGACAACTGGTCGTATTTATGGGTTCGTTCATCGCTGTCACTAATCCCCCGGTGTATGATTTTGCTGACTTTCTTAACGATAATCTGGCGAAAATTGTTGGCGTGGCACTGGCGTGGTTAGCGTTCGCCATTCTGCGACCTGGATCTGATGCCCGTAAAAGTCGTCGTCATATTCGCGCACTGCGCCGGGATTTTGTCGACCAACTAAGCCGCCATCCAACCCTGAGTGAAAGCGAATTTGAATCGCTCACTTATCACCACGTTAGTCAGTTGAGCAACAGCCAGGATGCACTGGCTCGCCGTTGGTTATTACGCTGGGGCGTGGTGCTGCTGAACTGTTCTCATGTTGTCTGGCAATTACGCGACTGGGAATCGCGTTCCGATCCGTTATCGCGAGTACGGGATAACTGTATTTCACTGTTGCGGGGAGTGATGAGTGAGCGTGGCGTTCAGCAAAAATCACTGGCGGCCACACTTGAAGAATTACAGCGGATATGCGACAGCCTTGCCCACCATCATCAACCCGCAGCCCGTGAGCTGGCGGCGATTGTCTGGCGTCTGTACTGCTCGCTTTCGCAACTTGAGCAAGCGCCGCCGCAAGGTACGCTGACCTCTTAATTACTTAATGACACCACAGGCATAGCGTTCACCGCCACCGCCCAGCGGTTTTGGTTGATCGGACATATTATCGCCGCCAACGTGGATCATCAGCGCCTTGTCTTTGATTTCATCAAGTGATTTCAGACGAGGCGCAATGACGGCATCGGTTGCTTTACCGTCATTGTTAACCACCAGTGCCGGCAGATCGCCTAAGTGTCCTGCACCTTCTGGCCCTTCATGCTTACCAGTATTTTGTGGATCAAGATGCCCGCCTGCGGATTCTGCGGCGCTGGCTTTGCCATCTTTCATTGCTGGCTGGCAGCTTCCTTTGGCATGAATATGGAAGCCATGCTCACCGGGTGGTAATGCTTTCAGATCGGGTGAAAACTCCAGACCTTTATCGGTTTCAGTAATTGTTACACTACCGATTGACTGCCCAACCCCTTGCGACGTGACGAGGTTCATCTCGACTTTTTCACTGGCAGCTTGTGCGCCGGTTGCAACAACCAGCGCCAGAATGGCCAGACTAAAACGTTTCATAGGACCTCCGTTCAATGTGCATACCCGTTAAGTGTAAACCAGTGACACATATTTGAACGGCGGCTATTCCTAAAAGTGTTTACGGTACGTCGTAACCCAGTGCCGCTTTACGGATACGGAACCATTGTTGGCGGGTCATTTTCAATGTTTCCGCTTCGACAGCAGCCCGCACGCGCTCAATTTTACCGGAGCCGATAATCGGCAGCGGCTGCGATGGCAGACGCAATATCCAGGCATAAACCACCTGCTCGATAGAGCCCGCGTTTAATTCTTCCGCCACCACAGCAAGTTCATCACGTAGCGGCCTGAAATAATCATCATTAAACAGACGACCACCGCCAAGACAAGACCAGGCCATCGGGCGAATACGCAGTTGTTGCAGTTGGTCGAGCGTGCCATCCAGCAGTAACGGCTGATGCACCGGGGATATTTCCACCTGATTAGTGGCAAGGGTAAACGGCAAGCGCGATTGCAACAGCGCAAATTGCGCAGGCGTGAAGTTGGAGACGCCAAAATGGCGTACTTTTCCGCTCTGATGCAGATGTTTAAACGCATCTGCCACTTCATCGGCATCCATTAGCGGGTCGGGGCGATGGATCAGCAGCAGATCCAGATGATCGGTCGCAAGATTAATCAGCGACTGTTCGGCGCTCTTAATGATGTGGTCGCGGTCAGTGATGTAATGACCAATGACGTTTTCTTCACGCGCGGACGTCGCGATACCGCATTTGCTGACAATTTCCATTCGCTCACGCAAATGAGGCGCCAGTTTCAACGCCTCGCCAAACGCCGCTTCGCACTGATAGCCACCATAAATATCAGCGTGATCCACAGTAGTCACGCCGAGATCCAGATGCTCTTCAATAAAACTGACTAACTGGCGGGCGGACATATTCCAGTCCATCAATCGCCAGTAGCCCATCACAAAACGGGAAAACTCCGGGCCTTGCGGCGCAATAGTAATACGCTGAACCATAATCGCTTCCTCTTATCAGATATGAGAGGAGTATACGCAAGATTAGGCTCAAAAGAGTGATGGTTGCTCAGGTTCGTCTGATGGCGCTGGCTTATTCGCGCGTAATTTACGCATAAGTCGTTGCCGACAAAGGCGCAACACTTCTTGTTTTTCGCCATCGCTCATTTTATTCCAGTTAAAACGCTCATCCCGGCTACGATAACAGCCACGGCAAAATCCGCGTTCATCGGACTGGCAAATTCCCCGGCACGGGCTCTGGACGGGAAAGAACTCTAATTGCTCCGCCACTTCGCCCTCCTAAGATAAGATTATTACCACTATTGAAGCTGTTAATGCCCAAAGTAGCAACTTTACTTGCACTAGACCGACCGGTCTACTACACTCGAACACATGAACAAACACACCGAACATGATACTCGCGAACACCTCCTGGCTACGGGTGAGCAGCTTTGCCTGCAACGTGGATTCACCGGGATGGGATTAAGCGAGTTACTGAAAATCGCTGAAGTGCCGAAAGGGTCGTTCTATCACTACTTTCGCTCTAAAGAAGCGTTTGGCGTTGCCATGCTTGAGCGTCATTACGCGGCGTATCACCTGCGACTAGCGGAGTTGCTGCAATCCGGCGAAGGTAACTACCGCGACCGCATACTGGCTTATTACCAGCAGACACTGAACCAGTTTAGCCAGCATGGAACTATCAGCGGATGCCTGACAGTAAAGCTCTCTGCCGAAGTGTGCGATCTGTCAGAAGATATGCGCAGCGCGATGGATAAAGGCGCTCGTGGCGTGATCGCCCTGCTCTCTCAGGCACTGGAAAATGGCCGTGCCAGCCACTGTTTAACCTTTTGTGGTGAACCGCTACAACAAGCGCAAGTACTTTACGCGCTGTGGCTGGGCGCCAATCTGCAGGCCAAAATTTCGCGCAGTTCCGGGCCGCTGGAAAACGCGCTAACACATGTAAAAACCATTATTGCGACGCCTGCCGTTTAGCAGGCATTTTTTTCATCACCAGACGACCGGGAGCCTTTATGTCATCTGAAAAACTGTATTCCCCACTGCAAGTGGGCGCGATCACGGCGGCAAACCGTATTTTTATGGCCCCTCTGACACGTCTGCGCAGCATTGAGCCGGGTGACATCCCTACTCCGTTGATGGCGGAATACTATCGCCAACGTGCCAGTGCCGGCTTGATTATTAGCGAAGCCACTCAAGTTTCCGCTCAGGCAAAAGGGTATGCGGGCGCACCAGGTATTCATAGCCCGGAGCAAATCGCGGCATGGAAAAAAATCACCGCTGGTGTTCATGCTGAAAATGGTCATATCGCCGTACAGCTTTGGCATACGGGGCGCATTTCTCACGCCAGCCTGCAACCTGGCGGCCAGGCTCCGGTAGCACCTTCGGCACTTAGTGCGGGAACGCGTACTTCTCTGCGCGATGAAAATGGTCAGGCGATCCGCGTCGAGACATCTATGCCGCGTGCACTGGAGCTGAAAGAGATTCCGGGGATCGTCAATGATTTCCGTCAGGCCATTGCTAACGCGCGTGAAGCCGGTTTTGATCTGGTAGAGCTTCACTCCGCTCACGGTTATTTACTGCATCAGTTCCTGTCGCCTTCTTCAAACCATCGTACCGATCAGTACGGCGGTAGCGTGGAAAATCGCGCACGTCTGGTACTGGAAGTTGTTGATGCCGGGATTGAAGAATGGGGTGCCGATCGCATTGGCATTCGCGTTTCGCCAATCGGTACTTTCCAGAATACGGATAACGGCCCGAATGAAGAAGCCGATGCACTGTATCTGATTGAACAACTGGGCAAACGCGGCATTGCTTATCTGCATATGTCCGAACCTGACTGGGCAGGCGGCAAACCATATACCGAGGCTTTCCGCGAAAAAGTACGCGCCCGTTTCCACGGCCCGATTATCGGGGCTGGTGCATATACGGTAGAAAAAGCGGAAACGCTGATCGGCAAAGGGTTAATTGATGCGGTGGCATTTGGTCGCGACTGGATTGCGAATCCGGATCTGGTTGCTCGCCTGCAGCGCAAAGCCGAACTTAACCCACAGCGTGCCGAAAGTTTCTACGGCGGCGGCGCAGAAGGTTATACCGATTACCCTACGCTGTGATCTAACATTGCGAGCGGCGCAAAGCCGCCGCTATACTAAAACAACATTTTGAATCTGTTAGCCATTTTGAGGATATAAAGATGCGTCTTCTTCACACCATGCTGCGCGTTGGCGATCTGCAACGCTCCATCGATTTTTATACCAACGTGCTGGGCATGAAACTGCTGCGTACCAGCGAAAACCCGGAATATAAATACTCACTGGCGTTTGTTGGCTACGGCCCGGAAACCGAAGAAGCGGTGATTGAGCTGACCTATAACTGGGGCGTGGATAAATACGAACTCGGCACCGCTTATGGTCACATCGCCCTTAGCGTTGATAACGCCGCTGAAGCGTGCGAAAAAATCCGTCAGAACGGCGGTAACGTGACCCGTGAAGCCGGTCCGGTAAAAGGCGGTACTACGGTTATCGCATTTGTGGAAGATCCGGACGGTTATAAAATTGAATTGATCGAAGAGAAAGACGCCGGTCGCGGTCTGGGCAACTAATCTCCTGCCGGGCGTGCACTCATCACGCCCGCATCTTTACTGCATCGGCAAGTAATATTTGTCATAATGCGCGCTGCAATTTATCCGTATTAAGAGAATCAGATGTCCGATAACGCTCAACTTACCGGTCTGTGCGACCGTTTTCGTGGTTTTTATCCTGTTGTGATCGATGTTGAAACAGCCGGATTTAACGCCAAAACCGATGCGCTGCTTGAGATTGCCGCCATCACCCTGAAAATGGATGAACAAGGCTGGCTGATGCCGGACACCACATTACATTTCCACGTCAAGCCGTTTGTCGGCGCTAATTTGCAACCAGAAGCCCTCGCCTTCAACGGCATTGACCCGAACGATCCCGATCGTGGCGCGGTCAGTGAATACGAGGCACTGCATGAGATTTTCAAAGTTGTACGTAAAGGCATTAAAGCGAGCGGCTGTAACCGTGCCATTATGGTGGCGCACAATGCCAATTTCGACCACAGCTTTATGATGGCCGCCGCAGAACGCGCCTCACTGAAACGTAACCCGTTCCACCCTTTTGCCACTTTTGACACTGCTGCACTGGCCGGGCTGGCACTCGGACAAACCGTATTGTCAAAAGCCTGCCAGACCGCTGGCATGGAGTTTGACAGCACTCAGGCACACTCCGCGCTGTACGACACCGAACGCACTGCTGTGCTGTTTTGTGAAATCGTCAACCGCTGGAAACGTCTGGGAGGCTGGCCGCTACCTGCCGCCGAAGAGGTGTAATCGAGTCGATGCCTGATGACATGCAATGATTCAGGCATCTATAGTGAGGCTATTCCACGCATCATGCATGATATTCACGGGGAATAGCGTTAATGGCAGATAACCCAAATCCTTCATCGTCGCTGCCGGACGTTTTTTCACCGGCGACCCGCGACTGGTTTCTTCGCGCCTTTAAACAGCCGACCGCTGTTCAGTCACAAACCTGGCATGTGGCGGCACACGGTGAACATGCGCTGGTGATTGCACCGACAGGTTCCGGAAAAACGCTGGCAGCTTTTCTCTACGCCCTCGATCAACTCTTCCGCGAAGGCGGAGAACATGCAAGCGAAGCGCATAAGCGTAAAACCTCGCGCATCCTCTATATTTCACCAATTAAAGCCTTAGGCACCGACGTTCAACGCAACTTACAGATCCCGTTACAGGGCATTGCGGATGAGCGGCGGCGGCGTGGCGAAACGGAAGTCAACATTCGTGTGGGTATCCGCACTGGCGATACTCCCGCACAAGAACGCAGCAAACTGACCCGTAATCCGCCGGATATTCTGATAACCACGCCCGAATCACTCTACCTGATGCTAACCTCCCGCGCACGCGAAACGCTACGCGGCGTCGAAACGGTAATTATTGATGAAGTCCACGCGGTAGCGGGCAGTAAACGTGGTGCGCATCTGGCGTTAAGTCTGGAGCGACTCGATGCGCTGCTCCACACCTCAGCACAGCGAATTGGCCTTTCTGCCACTGTGCGCTCAGCCAGCGATGTGGCGGAATTTCTGGGTGGCGATCGCCCGGTCACGGTAGTCAACCCGCCCGCAATGCGCCATCCGCAAATCCGGATTGTCGTTCCTGTCGCCAATATGGATGATGTCTCATCGGTCGCCAGCGGCACCGGCGAAGACAGCCATGCCGGCCGGGAAGGCTCCATCTGGCCATATATTGAAACGGGTATCCTTGATGAAGTGTTGCGCCATCGCTCGACCATTGTTTTCACCAATTCTCGCGGACTGGCGGAAAAACTGACGGCACGACTAAATGAGCTTTACGCTGCACGATTACAGCGTTCCCCGACTATCGCCGTTGATGCGGCAAATTTTGAGTCTACCTCCGGCGCAACCTCTAACCGCGTGCAAAGTAGCGACGTTTATATTGCCCGCTCACACCACGGCTCCGTCTCTAAAGAACAACGAGCAATCACCGAACAGGCGCTGAAATCGGGTGAATTACGCTGCGTGGTCGCAACCTCCAGTCTCGAACTGGGGATTGATATGGGCGCGGTGGATCTGGTGATTCAGGTGGCAACGCCGCTTTCTGTTGCCAGTGGGTTACAACGCATTGGACGTGCCGGACACCAGGTAGGAGGTATCTCCAAAGGGCTGTTTTTCCCCCGAACCCGACGTGACTTAGTCGATTCCGCAGTCATTGTAGAGTGTATGTTCACAGGCAGGCTGGAAAACCTGACACCACCGCATAATCCACTCGACGTTCTGGCGCAGCAAACTGTTGCCGCTGCGGCGATGGACGCATTACAGGTGGACGAATGGTACGCCCGCGTGCGCCGTGCCGCACCGTGGAAAGATCTACCGAGGCGCGTTTTTGACACCACGCTGGATATGCTTTCCGGGCGCTATCCTTCTGGTGATTTTTCCGCTTTTCGCCCAAAACTTATCTGGGATCGGGAAAGTGGAATATTAACTGCGCGTCCAGGCGCCCAACTGCTGGCGGTGACCAGCGGTGGCACCATTCCGGATCGTGGCATGTACAGCGTGTTATTACCGGAAGGTGAAGAACAGGCCGGATCTCGTCGGGTAGGAGAACTGGATGAAGAGATGGTGTATGAATCGCGGGTGAATGACATTATCACCCTCGGTGCTACCTCCTGGCGGATCCAGCAAATTACCCGCGATCAGGTGATTGTGACGCCTGCGCCCGGACGCTCCGCCAGACTTCCCTTCTGGCGCGGCGAAGGAAACGGACGTCCGTCTGAATTAGGCGAGATGATCGGCGATTTTCTTCATTTGCTGGCGGATGGCGCGTTCTTTTCCGGGAGTATTCCCCCGTGGCTGGCAGAAGAAAATACGCTCGCCAATATTAAGGGACTGATTGACGAGCAGCGCAAAGCAACGGGCATTGTTCCTGGCAGCCGTCATCTGGTTCTCGAACGGTGCCGTGATGAAATTGGCGACTGGCGTATTATTTTGCACTCTCCCTATGGGAGACGCGTGCATGAACCCTGGGCGCTGGCGATTGCAGGACGAATACATGCACTATGGGGCGCTGACGCCTCAGTAGTTGCCAGTGATGACGGCATTGTTGCGCGCATTCCTGACACCGATGGTAAATTGCCTGACGCCGCCATTTTCTTGTTTGAACCAGAAAAATTGCTGCAAATTGTCCGCGAAGCGGTAGGCAGCTCGGCTCTTTTCGCCGCTCGTTTCCGTGAATGTGCCGCGCGGGCATTGCTGATGCCCGGCCGCACGCCGGGGCATCGCACGCCACTGTGGCAACAACGACTACGAGCCAGCCAGTTGCTGGAAATCGCCCAGGGTTATCCTGATTTTCCGATCATTCTCGAAACCCTACGTGAATGCCTGCAAGATGTTTATGATCTTCCCGCGCTGGAACGTTTGATGCGTCGCCTGAACGGTGGCGAAATACAAATATCCGATGTAACGACTACTACGCCCTCGCCTTTCGCCGCCAGTTTATTGTTCGGCTATGTCGCGGAATTTATGTACCAGAGCGACGCCCCGCTGGCAGAGCGCCGGGCATCCGTACTGTCGCTGGACAGCGAGTTACTGCGCAATCTACTCGGTCAGGTCGATCCGGGTGAATTACTCGACCCGCAGGTCATACGCCAGGTGGAAGAAGAGTTACAGCGGCTAGCGGCTGGCAGAGAAGCGAAAGGTGAAGAAGGTTTGTTTGACCTGCTACGCGAACTGGGGCCAATGACCGTTGAGGATCTGGTACAACGGCATACAGGCAGCAGTGAAGAGATTGAGACGTATGTGGAAAACCTTCTCGCGGCAAAACGAATCTTCCCGGCGATGATTGCAGGTCAGAAGCACCTTGCCTGCATGGATGACGCAGCCAGGCTACGAGACGCCCTCGGTGTACCATTGCCGCACTCACTACCCGAAATCTACCTGCACCGCGTAAATTACCCGCTTCGCGATCTCTTTCTGCGCTATCTCCGGACTCATGCTCTGGTCACGGCGGAACAACTTGCCCGTGATTTTGGCCTCGGTATTGCCATTGTCGAAGAGCAACTTCAGCAACTGCGCGAACGGGGGCTGGTGATGAATCTGCAACAAGACGTCTGGGTGAGCGACGAAGTTTTCCGTCGTCTGCGCTTACGCTCGCTGCAGGCTGCCAGAGAAGCGACGCGTCCAGTTCCGTCTACAGTCTATGCGCGATTGCTGCTGGAACGTCAGGGCGTGTTGCCCGCTACCGATGGCAGCCCGGCGCTTTTTGCCGCAACATCTACAGGCGTTTATGAGGGGGTGGATGGTGTCATGCGGGTAATCGAACAACTTGCCGGTGTTGGTTTACCCGCCTCGCTCTGGGAAAGCCAGATCCTGCCAGCCCGCGTGCGCGACTATTCGCCAGAAATGCTCGATGAACTGCTGGCAACCGGCGCAGTTATCTGGTCGGGGCAAAAAAAACTGGGCGATGATGACGGTCTGGTGGCTCTGCATTTGCAGGAATACGCCGCAGAATCGTTAACACCAGTAGAAAATGATCACGCAAAACGTTCAGCGATTCAGCAAGCGATTATCGCGGTTCTGGCTGACGGCGGCGCCTGGTTTGCGCAACAAATCGCTCAACGGGTAGGCGAGAAAATCGGTCAACCGGTAGATGCTTCGCCCCTGCAAGAAGCGTTATGGGAGCTGGTCTGGCAAGGCGTCATTTCCTGCGATATTTGGGCACCGTTACGCGCCCTCACCCGCAGCAGTACCAGCGCGCGTCCCTCAACTCGCCGCAGTCACCGGACCCGGCGTGGACGTCCTGCCTATACGTCGTCCATCTCGCCACTGGTATCTTACAACACGCCGAAGCTGGCTGGACGCTGGTCGTTATTACAGGTGGAGCCACTTAACGATACTGAAAGGATGCTGGCGCTGGCGGAAAATATGCTCGACCGCTACGGCATCGTCAGTCGTCAGGCGGTGATAGCCGAGAATATCCCTGGCGGATTTCCGTCAATGCAAACGCTTTGTCGCAGCATGGAAGACTCCGGGCGAATTATGCGTGGTCGTTTTGTTGAAGGTCTTGGCGGCGCGCAATTTGCTGATCGCCTGACTATTGACCGATTGCGCGATCTGGCGACACAAGCCACGCAGACGCGGCACTATACGCCAGTGGCGCTCTCTGCCAACGATCCGGCTAATGTGTGGGGAACTCTCCTGCCCTGGCCTGCACATCCGGCAACGCTGGTTCCAACGCGTCGGGCGGGTGCGCTGGTGGTCGTTTCTGGCGGCAAATTGTTACTCTATCTGGCGCAAGGTGGCAAAAAAATGCTGGTCTGGCAGGAAAAAGAGGAATTACTCGCCCCAGAGGTTTTCCAGGCGCTGACTACCGCACTGCGTCGCGAACCACGGCTGCGCTTTACGCTGACAGAAGTGAATGATCAACCCGTCCGGCAAACGCCGATGTTTACGCTGCTGCGTGAAGCGGGATTTTCAAGTTCGCCACAAGGGCTGGATTGGGGATAGATAAAGCACTGACGGATGCTTGTTTGCATCCGTCAGTATTGCAGGACGGATTACTCCGCGTCCGGCTCTTCAGACTTGTATTTAGCGGCAGTTTCTTTGATCAGCTGTTGCAGTTCGCCGCGCTGATACATTTCGATCACGATATCACAGCCGCCTACCAGTTCGCCGTCAACCCACAGTTGTGGGAAAGTCGGCCAGTTAGCGTATTTCGGCAGTTCCGCACGAATGTCCGGATTTTGCAGGATATCAACATAGGCAAAACGTTCGCCACATGCGGCAAGCGCCTGGACTGCCTGGGCAGAGAAACCGCAGCTCGGCAGTTTCGGTGAACCTTTCATGTACAGCAGGATCGGGTTTTCAGCAATCTGGCGTTGGATTTTTTCGATAGTGGTGCTCATTGTCTTGCTTCCTCAAACTTCTTTACGGCAGTAATCTGACATTGTAGCGGGTCAGTGCGGCAACGGAAAATAACATTTTCATCACGCTTTTGCTATTTTATCCCTTTGCTCTATATGTTGCATTTCAAATATTCTTTTCTTCTCTGGCACGCAGCAACGTGGTGTTTTTATAACCATTTTTAGCTTTGCCTGCTGCATTTTTTTGCGCTCGCCGACGAAACGTATTTTTTAACAATAAAAGCTATTAACTTTCTCTTCTTCTATGCATTAGAATCATCAAGTTTTGTAAATCAGACGCAGGCATGATAGACCTGCCTTAACAGAGGGACGCTCAGTGGCGCGGATAAACCGTATTTCGATCACGCTCTGTGCTTTACTTTTTACCACCCTGCCTTTAACGCCTATGGCACATGCTTCAAAGCAAGCCAGGGAGAGTTCTGCTACCACTCACATCACCAAAAAAGCAGATAAAAAGAAAAGCACGGCAACCACCAAAAAGACCAATAAAGCCAGCCAGAAAACAGCGAAAAAAGCCGCCAGTAAAAGTACTACTAAAAATAAAACTGCTTCTTCCGTTAAAAAATCCTCCATTACAGCTTCTAAAAACGCCAAAACTCGCAGCAAACAAGCCGTCAATAAAACGGCGTCAGTCAGCTTTACGGAAAAATGCACCAAACGTAAAGGCTATAAGTCACGTTGTGTGAAAGTCAAGAATGCCACACAGGGAACCATCGCCGACGCGCATAAAGCAAAAGTACAGAAAGCCACAAAAGTGGCTATGAATAAGCTGATGCAGCAAATTGGCAAACCATATCGCTGGGGCGGCAGCTCACCGCGTACCGGTTTTGATTGCAGCGGACTGGTTTATTACGCGTATAAAGATCTGGTGAAGATCCGTATTCCACGCACGGCTAACGAAATGTATCACCTGCGTGACGCCGCGCCGATCGATCGCAGCGAACTGAAAAACGGCGACCTTGTCTTCTTCCGCACTCAGGGGCGCGGAACCGCCGATCACGTTGGCGTGTATGTCGGCAACGGCAAATTTATTCAGTCACCACGCAGTGGTCAGGAAATTAAAATCACTTCGTTAAGTGAAGATTACTGGCAACGCCACTATGTTGGCGCTCGTCGGGTGATGACCCCAAAAACACTTCGCTAAAACTTTACCCTGTTGTTACGGCAACAGGGTAAGTTCATCTTTTGTATCACCTTTTAATTTGCTACCCTATCCATACGCACAATAAGGCTATTGTACGTATGCCAATTAATAATAAAGGAGAGTAGCAATGTCATTTGAATTACCTGCACTACCATATGCTAAAGATGCTCTGGCACCGCACATTTCTGCGGAAACTATCGAGTATCACTACGGCAAACATCATCAGACTTATGTCACTAACCTGAACAACCTGATCAAAGGTACTGCGTTTGAAGGTAAATCACTGGAAGAGATTATTCGCAGCTCTGAAGGTGGTGTATTCAATAACGCCGCTCAGGTCTGGAACCACACTTTCTACTGGAACTGCCTGGCGCCAAACGCGGGTGGCGAACCGACGGGTGAACTGGCTGAAGCTATCGCCGCTTCTTTTGGCAGCTTTGCCGATTTCAAAGCTCAGTTTACTGATGCTGCGATCAAAAACTTTGGTTCTGGCTGGACCTGGCTGGTGAAAAACAGCGATGGCAAACTGGCTATCGTTTCCACTTCTAACGCAGGTACTCCGCTGACCACCGATGCGACTCCACTGCTGACCGTTGATGTCTGGGAACACGCTTATTACATCGACTATCGCAATGCACGTCCGGGTTATCTGGAGCACTTCTGGGCGCTGGTAAACTGGGAATTTGTAGCGAAAAATCTCGCCGCATAATCACTGATGGCAAATGCAGCATTGCCTGATGCGCTACGCTTATCAGGCCTACGCGGATGAGGCATTAACACCACATCCGGCAAGATAAATCGCACTTTGCCTGCAAACTGTAACGCAGAAGGTTATCCTTCTGCGTTTTTGTTTATTAGCTGTTGGCAACGCAAACTGCTTCAGGTTGTTTTCTGGCTGACATAAATACCAGCAACAATGCCAGCCCCGCGACAATCGCCCCCATCACCGGCACAAAACTGTATCCCAGACCACCGGAAATCACTGCACCACCGGCTGCGGCACCCAGCGCATTTCCAAGGTTAAAGGCACCAATATTTACTGATGAAGACAAACCCGGCGCTTCGCTGGCAACGCGCATCACACGCATCTGCAACGGCGGTACGACAGCAAAGGTTGCAGCGCCCCACATCACCATGCTAATAGCCGCGCCAAACTCATTTCGCGCCAGGAACGGGATCGCGAGCATAATCACCATCAGCAGCAGCAAAAAGCCTTTCAACGTGCCGTTAACTGAACGATCTGCAAGTTTGCCGCCGAGAAAGTTACCGATAGAGAACCCGACGCCAATCAGCACCAGCATTGCCGTGACGAACACCGGCGTTGCGTGGGTAATACTTTGCAGTACCGGAGAAATATAGGTGTAGAGGGTGAACATTGCGCCAGCGCCCAGCACCGTCGTCAGCAATGCAGACAGCACCTGTGGACGCAACAGTACCGCCAGCTCTTTTTTCACGTCAGGCCGCGCCCCTGCGCCACCTTTAGGTAAAGAGAAGAACAGGCTCACCATTGAAATCACACCCAGCCCCGCCGTTGCCAGAAATGACATACGCCAGCCAATAGTTTCCCCAAGCCAGGTTGCCGCCGGAACGCCACCGATATTCGCGAGGGTTAAGCCCATAAACATAGTTGCAACTGCGCTGGCCTGTTTATGTTTTGGCACCACGCTTGCTGCCACGACAGACCCCAGGCCAAAAAACGCCCCGTGATTCAGGCTGGTTAAAATGCGTGAAAGCATCAGCGTCATATAATCCGGTGCGATGGCAGAAAGTACGTTACCGAGGGTGAAAATCGCCATCAGGAAAATCAGCGCACTGCGGCGGGCACGATGAGAAAGCAGAAGCGTCATCAATGGCGCGCCAACCATCACGCCAACCGCATAGGCGCTGATTAACATTCCGGCAGCGGGAATCGAGACATCCACACCACGCGCAATAACGGGCAACAAACCCATTGGCGAGAACTCCGTTGTCCCGATACCAAATGCGCCAATTGCCAGCGCCAGCAACGGATAGTTGATTTTCATGCCTAATCTCCACCTCTTCGCGTCATCACGCGATGTTCATCAAAGTGGCGAAAGCATGACATCAATCACAAAAGAATGAAAATAACAAAAAGAGAAAACACTTTTGCCATTTTGCTAACAAAGAGGAAGGAGATGTGAGGGAGAACGCGCTCCCTCGAGGGGAAATCAGTGTAGCGCGGCAGTCAAACCCACGGCCACGATCAAACCAAGAACGATAATGGTTGTTACCAGTGAAAATTTAAGGTCGGTGCTCATCAAGTTTTCTCCTTTTTATTACCCCACAAAAAGTGATATTACGCATTTTTACATACTGTGATGAAAAAATCTCCCGCCATTTATAATGATAAGTGTTTTTACTACTTCCCCTTTTCATCAAGATCGGCCAAAATTCCACGCTTACACTATTTGCGTACTGGCCATTGACCCCTTCCTGACGCTCTGTGTCATTTTCCCGGCGTACCGCAACACTTTTGTTGTGCGTAAGGTGTGTAAAGGCAAACGTTTACCTTGCGATTTTGCAGGAGCTGAAGTTAGGGTCTGGAGTGAAATGGAATGGCAACAATAAAAGATGTAGCGAAACGAGCAAACGTTTCCACTACAACTGTGTCACACGTAATCAACAAAACACGTTTCGTCGCTGAAGAAACGCGCAATGCTGTGTGGGCAGCGATCAAAGAATTACACTACTCCCCTAGCGCGGTGGCGCGTAGCCTGAAGGTTAACCACACCAAGTCTATCGGTTTGCTGGCGACCAGCAGCGAAGCGGCCTATTTCGCCGAGATCATTGAAGCGGTAGAAAAAAATTGCTTCCAGAAAGGCTACACGCTGATTCTGGGCAATGCGTGGAACAATCTTGAGAAACAGCGGGCTTATCTGTCGATGATGGCGCAAAAACGCGTCGATGGCCTGCTGGTGATGTGTTCGGAGTATCCGGAACCGTTGCTGGCGATGCTGGAAGAGTATCGCCATATCCCGATGGTGGTGATGGACTGGGGTGAAGCAAAAGCAGACTTTACCGATGCGGTTATCGATAACGCTTTTGAAGGCGGTTACATGGCCGGGCGCTATCTGATTGAACGCGGTCACCGCGAAATTGGCGTTATTCCTGGTCCTCTGGAGCGTAACACCGGTGCAGGTCGTTTGGCGGGCTTTATGAAAGCGATGGAAGAAGCCATGATCAAAGTGCCGGAAAACTGGATTGTGCAAGGTGACTTTGAGCCTGAATCAGGTTATCGCGCCATGCAGCAAATCCTGTCGCAACCACACAGACCTACCGCTGTCTTCTGTGGCGGCGATATTATGGCAATGGGCGCACTCTGTGCCGCTGATGAAATGGGGCTGCGCGTCCCGCAGGATGTTTCGCTGATCGGTTATGATAACGTGCGCAACGCTCGCTACTTTACCCCGGCACTGACCACTATCCATCAGCCAAAAGATTCGCTGGGTGAAACGGCGTTCAATATGCTGTTGGATCGTATCGTCAACAAACGCGAAGAACCGCAGTCAATTGAAGTTCATCCACGATTGATTGAACGTCGCTCCGTGGCTGATGGCCCGTTCCGCGACTATCGTCGTTAATCATCCGTTGCGGGAGTCTCTTCAGGCTCCCGCAGCCACTCCTTATTCAGCGTCTCACTATCGCCGAGATACTCAAGCAACCAGGTTAAAGCAGGCGACATATCATTCTGCTGCCAGGTCAGACAACATGCTGAATCAGGGAATGGATTTTCCAGTTCTAGAGCTACCCACTTCCCCTCATTAAGCCACGGTTTGGCGAAATGTGTCGGCACCATACCGATGCATAACCCAGCCGAAATACACGTTGCCGATGATTCCCAGTCCGGTACAACAAGGCGCTTTTGGTTATCCAGCAGCCAGGTAATACGTTTTGGTAGCGTCCGCGAGGTGTCTTCGCGCACCAGCGATGGCCAGTTGCGCAACGTATCATCGCTGAATGGCCCATTCATTGACGCAAGCGGATGATGACGGGCAACAACACAACTCCAGCTCAACATCCCCATATCACGGAAGGCGTAACGACCGCCCACCGGAATCGCTCGTGTCGCGCCAATCGCCAGTTCCACGCGCCCGTCGGAAAGCGCATCCCAGACACCATTGAATACTTCCTGAAATACCAGAAGTTCAACGTCATCAAAATGGCGATAGAAATCAACGATCATCTGCCGTGTACGTTCTGGCCTGACGATATTATCCACCGCAATGGCTAACTGACCGCGCCAGCCGTTCGCAATCTGCTGACATTGCTGGCGAGTGATCTGCATTTTTTTGACAACAGAGCGCCCTTCTTTGAGAAACCACGCCCCGGCAGCGGTCAGTTCCACATCACGATGACGCCGTTCAAAAAGCGGCACCGCCAGCCACTCTTCCAGCTGACGCACGGTATAGCTGACCGCTGAAGGAACGCGATGCAACTCCTGAGCCGCAGCACTAAAACTGCCATTACGCGCTACCGCATCAACCACTTCGAGAGAATACTCAGACCACATAGTTTGCCTGCAAAATTTTTGAAACCAGTCATCAAATATTACCGTTTCACAACAGGAATTTCACTCCCTACACTTTGCGACGGTGTTTAATTGAGAAATTTAGAGAATATACATGCAACCTGGGAAAAGATTTTTAGTCTGGCTGGCGGGTTTGAGCGTACTCGGTTTTCTGGCAACCGATATGTATCTGCCCGCTTTCGCCGCCATTCAGGCCGATTTGCAAACGCCTGCGTCTGCTGTCAGTGCCAGCCTTAGTCTGTTCCTTGCCGGTTTTGCCGCAGCCCAACTTCTGTGGGGGCCGCTCTCCGACCGTTATGGTCGTAAACCGGTGTTATTAATCGGCCTGACAATTTTTGCGTTAGGTAGTCTGGGGATGTTATGGGTGGATAACGCCATCACTCTGCTGGTATTACGGTTTGTGCAAGCGGTTGGTGTCTGTGCCGCCGCAGTTATCTGGCAGGCGTTGGTGACGGATTACTATCCTTCACAAAAAGTGAATCGTATTTTCGCCACTATCATGCCATTAGTGGGACTCTCTCCTGCCCTTGCTCCTCTTTTAGGTAGCTGGCTGCTGGTTCATTTTTCCTGGCAGGCGATTTTCGCCACCTTGTTTGCCATTACAGTGGTGCTGATTCTGCCCATTTTCTGGCTTAAACCCACGACTAAAGCACGTAACGATAGTCAGGATGGACTGACCTTTACCGATCTGCTGCGTTCAAAAACTTATCGCGGCAACGTGCTGATTTATGCAGCCTGTTCAGCCAGTTTCTTTGCCTGGCTGACCGGTTCACCGTTCATCCTTAGCGAGATGGGCTACAGCCCGGCAGTCATTGGTTTAAGTTATGTACCACAAACCATCGCGTTTCTGATTGGTGGTTATGGCTGTCGCGCAGCATTGCAAAAATGGCAAGGCAAACAATTATTACCGTGGCTGCTGGCGCTGTTTGCTGTCAGTGTCGTGGCGACCTGGGCTGCTGGCTTCATTAGCCATGTTTCGCTGGTCGAAATCCTGATCCCATTCTGTGTGATGGCTATTGCTAACGGCGCAATCTACCCGATTGTTGTCGCCCAGGCGCTGCGCCCCTTCCCACATGCGACCGGCCGCGCTGCAGCATTGCAGAACACACTGCAACTGGGACTGTGCTTCCTCGCAAGCCTTGTGGTTTCCTGGCTCATCAGCGTTAGCACACCACTGCTCACCACCACCTGCGTGATGTTATCGACCGTGGTACTGGCTTCTCTGGGTTACATGATGCAACGTTGTGAAGAACCTGGTTGCCAGAATC
Source organism: Escherichia sp. Marseille-Q3837 (assembly GCF_916618735.1). Taxonomy (NCBI): domain Bacteria; kingdom Pseudomonadati; phylum Pseudomonadota; class Gammaproteobacteria; order Enterobacterales; family Enterobacteriaceae; genus Escherichia; species Escherichia sp. Marseille-Q3837. The sequence continues at coordinate 3,351,876 of NZ_CAKAKC010000001.1, forward strand.
ATGGCAATGCCGAAGTCGCTCATAGCGAATCACATTGATCTATATCGACATCTTTATACTTAGGCTGCTAACAAAATTTTGTTGTATGATTGAAATTAGCGGCCTATACTAATTTCCAGTTGTTAAGATTACGATAAATATTATGTTTTTACGGGGACAGGAGCGTTCCCGGATTGCTATGGATGGTCATTTCGGCAAGGGTTCCTCCTTTCCCTCTGTTCTACGTCGGATTATAGACTCGCGGATTTTCTGCGAGATTTCTCACAAAGCCCAAAAAGCGTCTACGCTGTTTTAAGGTTCTGATCACCGACCAGTGATGGAGAAACTATGAGTTCATCGTGTATAGAAGAAGTCAGCGTACCGGATGACAACTGGTACAGAATCGCCAACGAATTACTTAGCCGCGCAGGTATAGCCATCAACGGTTCTGCCCCGGCGGATATTCGTGTTAAAAACCCCGATTTTTTTAAACGCGTTCTGCAGGAAGGATCGTTGGGGTTAGGCGAAAGTTATATGGATGGCTGGTGGGAATGTGACCGACTGGATATGTTTTTTAGCAAAGTCTTACGCGCAGGTCTCGAAAACCAACTCCCCCATCATTTCAAAGACACTCTGCGCATAGCAGGCGCTCGTCTCTTCAATTTGCAGAGTAAAAAACGTGCCTGGATAGTCGGCAAAGAGCATTACGATCTGGGTAATGACCTGTTCAGCCGTATGCTTGATCCCTTCATGCAGTATTCCTGCGCTTACTGGAAAGATGCCGATAATCTGGAATCTGCCCAACAAGCGAAGCTTAAAATGATCTGTGAAAAATTGCAGTTGAAACCAGGGATGCGCGTACTGGATATTGGCTGCGGCTGGGGCGGACTGGCGCACTACATGGCGTCTAACTATGACGTAAGTGTGGTGGGTGTCACCATTTCTGCTGAACAGCAGAAAATGGCTCAGGATCGCTGCGAAGGTCTGGATGTCACCATATTGCTGCAAGATTACCGTGACCTGAACGATCAATTTGACCGCATTGTTTCAGTGGGAATGTTCGAACACGTCGGGCCGAAAAATTACAACACCTATTTTGAGGTGGTAGATCGCAATCTGAAACCGGAAGGTATTTTCCTGTTACATACTATCGGCTCGAAAAAAACCGATCTGAATGTTGATCCGTGGATTAATAAATATATTTTCCCGAACGGTTGCCTGCCCTCTGTGCGCCAGATCGCTCAATCCAGCGAACCACACTTTGTGATGGAAGACTGGCATAACTTTGGCGCCGATTACGATACCACGCTGATGGCCTGGTATGAACGATTCCTCGCCGCCTGGCCGGAAATTGCGGATAATTACAGTGAACGCTTTAAACGGATGTTTACCTATTATCTGAATGCTTGCGCTGGTGCTTTCCGCGCCCGTGATATTCAACTCTGGCAAGTGGTGTTCTCTCGAGGAGTCGAAAACGGTCTTCGGGTTGCACGCTAAATGTTATTCTATCGCCCCCGTTTGGGGGCGATATCATATTTCAGTCCGTTATTGATTCAACGCCTTTTCCCGCATCGCCAGCACACGTTCTACCGTATCTACCACTGCCTGAGTTTGTGGATCGATTTCAATATTGACGCGTGCACCGAGTTTTTTCTTACCGAGGGTGGTACGTTCCAGCGTTTCTGGAATTAAATGCACGCAGAAACGTGTTGACGTTACTTCGCCGACGGTCAGGCTAATACCGTCGATGCCGATAAATCCTTTGTACAGGATATATTTCATCAACTGACTATCCTGCACTTTAAACCAGATCTGGCGATTATTTTCAGAGGTTAATATTTTCGCTACTTCAGCGGTGGTCATAATATGACCCGACATTAAATGCCCGCCAATTTCATCACTGAATTTAGCCGCACGCTCTACGTTTACCCAATCCCCAACCTGTAAATCGCCAAGATTAGTAATGCGTAACGTCTCTTTCATCAGATCAAAACTGATATGGTTACCGTTGATTTCCGTCACGGTCAGGCAACAACCGTTGTGTGCCACAGACGCACCGGTCTCCAGACCATCCAGCATATAGTCAGGTAACTCAACCACATGAGTACGAAAATTTGGTTTCTCGTCAATCGACACCAGTTTTGCAGTGCCCTGCACTATCCCCGTAAACATACTTACAACTCCTGAAATCAGTTAAGGCATTCTGTTCAGCACAATAGCAGGTGGGAAACACCCTTACCAGTAAAGGGGGCTGAATGGTTATTTTTTCACTGGAGAATTAATAAATCCTCGCTACAATAGACTGAATTTCCCCTGCTTCTTCTTTTTGCTGCCCATTCAGGCGGCTTTTTAGTCTCTCATATAACAACAATATAAAAGGTGTTCACGTGCAGAAGTATATCAGTGAAGCGCGTCTGTTATTAGCATTAGCAATCCCGGTGATTCTCGCGCAAATCGCCCAAACAGCGATGGGTTTTGTCGATACTGTCATGGCGGGCGGCTATAGCGCCACCGACATGGCGGCGGGCGCCCTTGGTACATCTATCTGGCTCCCGGCTATTCTTTTCGGTCACGGACTGCTGCTTGCGTTGACGCCAGTGATCGCGCAATTGAATGGTTCTGGTCGCCGTGAACGCATAGCGCATCAGGTACGACAAGGTTTCTGGCTAGCCGGCTTTGTCTCGGTGCTCATTATGGTGGTTCTGTGGAATGCGGGTTATATCATCCGCTCCATGCAAAATATCGATCCGGCGCTCGCCGATAAAGCGGTAGGTTACCTGCGTGCACTGCTGTGGGGTGCTCCGGGCTATCTGTTCTTTCAGGTCGCGCGTAACCAGTGTGAAGGTCTGGCAAAAACCAAACCAGGGATGGTGATGGGTTTTATTGGCCTGCTGGTGAACATTCCGGTTAACTATATCTTTATTTATGGTCATTTCGGAATGCCTGAACTCGGTGGCGTCGGTTGTGGTGTAGCGACGGCGGCTGTGTATTGGGTGATGTTCCTCGCCATGGTTTCTTATATTAAACATGCCCGTTCCATGCGCGATATCCGCAACGAAAAAGGCACCGCGAAACCCGATTCCGCCGCATTGAAACGACTGGTGCAGCTTGGTCTACCTATCGCGCTGGCGTTGTTCTTTGAAGTGACACTGTTTGCTGTAGTGGCGCTGTTGGTATCCCCACTCGGTATTATCGATGTGGCAGGCCACCAGATTGCACTGAACTTTAGTTCACTGATGTTCGTGCTTCCAATGTCGCTGGCCGCAGCGGTAACCATCCGTGTTGGTTATCGTCTGGGTCAGGGTTCAACGCTGGATGCACAAACAGCCGCGAGAACAGGGCTTATGGTTGGCGTTTGTATGGCAACTCTGACCGCAATTTTCACGGTTTCACTACGAGAGCAGATTGCCCTGCTGTATAACGATAATCCTGAGGTCGTAACGCTGGCGGCACATTTGATGTTGCTGGCGGCGGTGTATCAGATTTCTGATTCCATACAGGTTATCGGCAGTGGGATTTTGCGTGGTTATAAAGATACGCGGTCGATTTTTTATATTACCTTTACGGCGTATTGGGTATTAGGCTTGCCGAGCGGCTACATTCTGGCGCTGACCGATCTGGTGGTTGAGCCAATGGGGCCAGCAGGTTTCTGGATCGGCTTTATTATTGGCCTGACTTCTGCCGCTATTATGATGATGCTGCGTATGCGTTTCCTGCAACGTCTGCCATCAGCCATCATTCTGCAACGCGCAGCTCGCTAAAAAACAAGGCGCAACCTTCACAGATTGCGCCTTAGTTTTTATTCGGGCTGGAGCGTTGCGCCAATCCTGTCTTCGTCAGGTTGCAGTTTAAGCGCACTGCAAATTGGTTGCCGACTGGCATCCGTTATCTCAACGAGGATATTGCCACTAACTTCCCCTTTCACATTGATGAAGTCAGGTGAAATTTCTTTCGCGCTGGTTTGCAGGCAAATCGTTCCCTCTCCGTGCAGGCGTTTCACTTTCAGTTGCACATGTGTTGCCGCAGAAGTGATCAGCCACACTTTTCCGCCATCGAGATTGACGTTGCCAACATTTAAAGTGACGTTGTCACCTTTTACCGTACTGCCATCGAGAATCAACACGCCACCCTGCTGTACCGTAACCGTTGATTGTTGCAGATCTGCACCATAGCCAATAATCATTGAAGCACCGTCCAGAACGGCAACACTCCCGGTCAGTTCAACCGGTGCTCGATCTTCTTCTACAACAAAATTTTCGTCCGCGCTGGTGGGTGACATCAGGATCACCGTCCCACCTTGTATGACCGCGTTTTCCAGCGTACCAGCATGCACTTCAGCCCGACCACCAGCATTAACGGCCAGGTTTTGCGTCTTACCGGAACTATAAAGCTGAAGGCCATCCGTCCCCAGACGGTAAATGGCTCCATTTTCAACAATGGTATTATCGTCTTCACCACCGAGATTATTCATGGTGCCACCAGCAAGCAACGTATCACTGGCTTTCCCCGCCAGCATAAAGACACCGCCCTGATTAATCTCACAATTGCCGGCTTCCCCACCCGGATACACCAACAATTCACCGCCATCATCCACTATTGCTGATGAAGCCGTCCCGTTGACCAATAAACCACCAGCCTGATCGAGAATAATTTTTTCTGCCCGATGACCTTCCAGTACGCGCAAATTTCCGCCATTCTCCAGCAACAAACCGCAGGCATAGCCCTTATCAACGCTAAATTCACCTTCGGGATGGCGACCATTAACAGTAGCGAGCGTTGAGAGGCTAATTGCTCCACCGTCAGATTGAACAATGTCTGTGGCAATTGCACCGTCACTGACCGATAGCGTGCCATTGTTGCCATATTGTGTGCCTTTGGCGATCCCACCCGTTTCCACTTTCAGCCAACCCGCATCTGTCACTACGGTGTTTTCTGCTCTTCCGCCTGTCTCAACGAGCAACTCACCGTCAGTAAGTTGAGTCGCGCCAATGACCTCGCCGGTCTTAACAATTTGCACTTTCCCGTCGCTCATCAAGTTTTTTGCATCAGATCCCATGATTTATTCCTTTGCTGCATCTGTGTGCCCTTATCGCTACCTAAGTGTAAAGGCTACGGAGGATTTATCCACGACAGAATTGATTTGCTGGCAAACGACTCGGTTTATATCCTGATGCGCGAGATAGTGGGTTGTGTCAGATGTAAATGCGATCCTGAATAAAAATCGCCCTTGCAAATCAACAAAATATAGCCAATTTGCTTAAAAGCTCTGCAAACGGTCGAAATACCGCAGAAAATTACGTTTTGCCTCTTGCCACCTTCCCACTCTGCCGCTAATATTCGTCCCCGTTGTCACCTACAACGTTGCGTTCATAGCTCAGTTGGTTAGAGCACCACCTTGACATGGTGGGGGTCGTTGGTTCGAGTCCAATTGAACGCACCATCCTGCGTCCGTAGCTCAGTTGGTTAGAGCACCACCTTGACATGGTGGGGGTCGGTGGTTCGAGTCCACTCGGACGCACCAGATTTCTTAATCTGGTCTTCTCCCTTTTCCCTCTGTTTCTTCTCTGTATCCAATACGTTAAAAGATTTACACTGTCTTCGTATGCGTTATCAGAAGGAGAATCGCTATGGCAACTTTGTTACAACTTCATTTTGCTTTTAATGGCCCATTTGGCGACGCAATGGCTGAGCAGCTTAAACCGCTTGCCGAGTCGATTAATCAGGAACCTGGTTTTCTGTGGAAGGTATGGACGGAAAGTGAAAAGAACCGCGAAGCCGGTGGGATCTACCTTTTCACTGATGAAAAAAGCGCCCTTGCCTATCTGGATAAACATACTGCCCGTCTGAAGAACCTCGGCGTTGCAGAAGTTATCGCCAAAGTTTTCGATATCAATGAGCCACTGAGTCAAATCAATCAAGCAAAACTCGCCTGACAAGTCTCCATGAAGGGCGGTTAGCGCCCTTTTCATCTCTGTCTGAAATTTCCCAAATTCTAAAAATATCAACCAAACTTATCTGATAACACTAAATTCAAAAGAATACATTCAGGTAAGTAACAATGAAAAAAATTGCCATTGTGGGTGCCGGGCCAACAGGGATCTACACTCTCTTCTCGCTTTTACAGCAACCAACGCCGCTTTCTATTTCCATCTTCGAACAGGCTGACGAGGCTGGTGTCGGAATGCCGTACAACGACGAAGAAAACTCTAAATTAATGCTGGCAAATATTGCCAGCATTGAAATACCGCCGATTTATTGTACGTATCTCGAATGGCTACAAAAGCAAGATGCCAGCCATCTACAACGTTACGGCGTTAAAAAAGAAACCTTGCACGATCGTCAGTTTTTACCGCGTATTTTGCTGGGAGAATATTTCCGCGATCGATTTTTACGATTAGTAGATCAGGCGCGACAGCAAAAATTTGAAGTGGCTATTTATGAATCATGCCAGGTTACCGATCTGCAAATTACAAATGCTGGCGTGATACTTGCTACAAATCAGGATTTACACACAGAGACGTTTGATTTAGCGGTAATAGCCACCGGTCACGTCTGGCCTGATGAAGAAGAAGCAACCCGAACGTATTTTCCCAGCCCGTGGTCGGGTCTGATGGAAGCAAAGATCGATGCCTGTAACGTGGGCATTATGGGAACATCCTTGAGCGGACTGGATGCGGCAATGGCAGTGGCTATTCAGCATGGTTCGTTTATTGAAGAAGATAAACAACGAGTTATCTTTCAACGTGATAGCAACAGTGAAAATCTGCACATTACGTTGATGTCGCGCACGGGCATTTTACCGGAAGCCGATTTCTATTGCCCCATCCCCTACGAACCGTTACGCATCGTCACAGAACAGGCCTTAAATACAGAAATAGAAAAAGGAGCAGAAGGCCTGTTGGATCGGATATTCAAATTGATACAGCAAGAAATTAATTCTGCCGATCCAGACTGGAGCCAACGCATAGCGTTAGAGCGCCTCAATGTCGATACCTTTGCGCAAACCTGGTTTGCCGAGCGTAAACAGCATGACCCTTTTGGCTGGGCGGAAGAAAACTTAGCCGAAGTCGAGCAACATAAACGGCAAAAACATACCGTCCCCTGGCGTTATGTCATTCTGCGTTTGCATGAAGCTGTACAGGAAATTGTGCCGCATCTGAATGAACACGACCATAAGCGATTCAGTAAAGGTCTTGCCAGAGTCTTTATCGATAATTATGCGGCAATCCCTTCAGAATCTATAAGACGATTACTGGCCTTACGCGAAGCCGGGATCATTCATATTCTCGCCCTCGGTGAGGACTACGAGATGGAAAACAACGAAACGCGCACAATTCTGAAAACAGCGGATAACAGCTACTCGTTTGATGTTTTTATTGATGCCCGAGGTCAACGTCCACTCAAAGTGAAAGATATTCCTTTCCCTGGGCTACGCGAACAATTGCAGAAAACAGGCGAGGAAATCCCTGATGTTGGTGAAGATTATACGCTACAGCAACCTGAAGAAGTTCGTGGTCGCGTGGCGTTCGGTGCTTTACCCTGGCTGATGCACAACCGGCCTTTCGTCCAGGGACTTACGGCTTGTGCAGAAATTGGCGAGGCTATGGCGCAGGCCATTGTAAAACCTGCATCCCGTGCACGTCGGCGTCTTTCGGTTGATTAATCAGCACTCAACAAACTGATGCTGTGCATTGAGACGATAGCGGACTCCGGCACGGATATTGTTTTCACCTTCAATGGCGACGGCGAAGCGCACTCTTTCGCCATCATGATATGCCAGTGCGGCGCTGCCACCAGGCCCGAGGACAATCGAGTCAACCACGCCCGTACTGACTACTGTTGAGTTAGCACCGCTGGCAATGATGTGAACATTATCACCGCTGTTAGCAATTTTCGCGTTTGCGCCAAAGCTGGCAATTTGTACCAGATCGCCATTACTGGCGACATGACACCTTTCACCTGGAGTACAGACGCGTACTCGCATCCCGGCATTCGCAATACGGCTACCATCTCCGGCACTGCTGATTCGAGTCGAGTTACCCACCACTGCCACGCGGGCACGCTCGCCTGAGCTGCCAATATGGCTGTTAAAACCCACACTAGCCATCCGTACGCTGTAGCCCGTGCTGGCAATTTGCGCCGCATAACCTGCTGTAACTATTCTGGCGTTATCGTCGCAACACCCGACGCGTGCGTTATCCTCGGCACTGGAGAACTGGCGGCAAAATGTCGGTTCCTCTGGTTCTGTGACCAGTTTTTGCATAGAAGAAACTTCCTGGCGGGCAAAGTTTTCGTCTGTCAGCCATTTGTTCCATGCATACTCAACCAGACTATCTGCCCAATCCGTATACCCTTCGTCGAGCAGCGCATGGTGAACATCGGCATAGCTGCCGTCCTGCGGAAAATGGCGCAAAAACCAGCGGTATATGACCGCTCCTACACGCCACTCTCGCAGGTTCTCTCGCGTAATGATCATACGTTAATGTCGGTGATAGCCATCGATCATACATTTAAAGGTTTCGTGCGGAGTACGCCCCGTAGTGCAAAGATAGAGATGACCGAAGATGAAAAAGAGGCTAATAGATGCCAGAGCAAAATGCGCTTGTAATAACCAGTATCTTACGCCAGGAAACGCATCGCCCACGACTTGCGGATAGAGACACAACAGCCCCGTCACCATTAACAACGGCAGTAATCCATACATCACCCCGACATAGGCTACCTGCTGTAAGGGATTAAATTTAGACTGCATTGTCGCCGGAAAAGGGTGCGCTTCCCCCTGCATAATGCCAGACAGATAAAATCGCGTTTGTTTCGCCGCTCGCCCCAGCCACCCTTGACGACGAATGCGATAGTGGTGACCATTACCCCCAACGGCATTAATCAGAACAAAGCCAAGCCAGCATACCAGTAACAAGAATCCACAAACTTCATGCACAGCAACCAGACTTTTGACCGCAGCTGCGCCCACCAGCGCAAAGTGATTAATTAGCCCACTTGCCAGCAACAATACGAAGAGTAATGCGTTCGACCAGTGCCATAATCTGACCGCCTTGCTGTAAAGATAAATCTTCTCACCATGATCGGTGGCTGATTTCTTCACACCACGAGCACGAAGCAAAGCGTGCAGCCCCAGGACTAACCACATCCCAACCAGCAATAGCCCGGCGATGACCAGCCACACCGGCCAAAATTCAGGGGTGAACTGTGGTACATAGTTCGCCAATTGGCTCTGAAACTGTTCAGCATTTTGCGACGGGTTCATACATTTTCCTTCTTAATCAAATGTTGACCGAACCGGCGATACAAATGCGGTTTCCCGGCACCAGGTAGCTGATATTGATAGTATTTATTTTCCTGTAACCACGCCTGAATTTCTGGGCTATCTTCGCGGCCAAAGATCAATGCGTGTTCCGGGCAGGCGCTGACGCAAATGGGCGGAAACCCTTTTGCCAGCCGGGACTCGGCGCAGAAATCACATTTATCCGCTACTTTAGTCACAGGGTTAAGGTAACGAACCTGGTACGGACAAGCGCCAATGCAATAACTGCAGCCGATGCACTGTGATTTTTCTACCCGCACGATCCCCTGCTCATCACGCCACGACGCCCCTGTTGGGCAAACGTCAATGCAAGGAGCATCTTCGCAGTGCTGGCATGACTGGCGAAAAAAGTGATACAGCGTTTCGTTGTCGTTATCGGTGACAGGAATGTGTGCTATCGATAAACGGCTTCCCTGAGCAGGAACGTAATTGGTCTTGCGACATGCACGGGCGCAAATATTACAACCATTGCACCGTGACTCATCGTGAATCATGGCATACCGAACTTCCTTTTCTTGCCTGGTGTTCGCTAACAGCGAAGACGCAGAACCAGTAAAAAAGATTACTGTTCCCATCCCCAGAACAAATTTGCGTCGAGTGAAGGACATCTGATTATCCCCTAATGCAGTGGCTGCAACTGTCCACCCTGTCCATGACATTTCCCTGAAATTTCAGGGATTCTGAAACTGCTCTACCTCGAACCATTCGCATAAGCCATAAGCCTTGCCATAGCTCATATACCGCTCACTAAACAGGTACAGCACCGCTGTCGATGACTCAACCTGGCGTATATCGGCATATTCAGGGGCAACATCCATCGCGGCTATCGCGGCTTCAATCTGCGCGTCCTGGAAGTAATATGGCGCTTGCCTCAGCATGGCGACTTTGTAGGGTCGCGGATACGTCTGGCACTCAAAACGAACGACATGAGCAATGGCGCGACAAATGTCCTGCTCCACAACTTGCAAAGACATCGCCGCGTAGTTTTCGCTCATGGCCTGCGTTGAGTAATAGTAATCATCGTGAGTTCCCGTGATACAGGCGATATCCGCGTAGTCTCTGTTCTGTTTTATGCCTTCCAGCAAAACAGACAGATCCTCTTCAGCAACCGAATAGGGTGGCGAGAGAAACACGCCGCGCGCCACCAGTTGACCCGCTACCGAATGCTGGCGGATAAACTCTGCCAGGACGTCTGTAGGTTCTGGTTCTGCGATGTCTTCACTGACCGTGTCACCGGTGTGACGCATCCCCTGCAACCATTGACGCTTCACCTCATCAACTTCGCTGACGCCGGGTAGCGGCAGCTCATCCTGATGGCTCATCTCACCTATTCCTTACGCCGGAAGCAGATTGTGTGCAGCCAGATCGGTGGCAATATCTTCCAACCCCAGACGCTGCAACGTTTCACGTGTCGGACAACCGAGTTGTGGATCCCAGCCCATTTCCTTGTAGAACATCGTGAGAGACGCGTACATATCGTCGCGATCCATTTTGTCAGTTCCTTCGGTAAAGACCGGGATCTGCGGATCCTTGTCGAATACCCAGGAGCAAATAAGATCGTGCTCATTACGCATATCTTTGGTTTGCATCAGTTTTACCGTGTAAGCACGATGCAGTGTAAAGATACGTTCAGCGGCTAAATCTAATTTTTCCTGGGTCATCTCTTCACCGGTGATCGCTTTGAAGAATTTGGCTTCTAAAGCAAGGTCACCACGGTAATTACGGCTCTTCAGCGGCGAAACGGTCATTGGCCAGACCCAGTTGCACAGGGTGACGGCGTTATGCAAACAGACCCGCAACAGTGACCATTTGGCATATTTAATTTTTGCGTCATTGATCGGCGTGTAGTTTTTGGTTTCGTCGTAAGCATCTTCAGAGCCAAAAAGCTCTTTCGCCACTTCACGCTGCAATTTCAACGGCAGACCGGAACCAATAAAGTTAATGTGGGTGTGCGTCATGCAATCGCGGTTGAACATGCAGTTAACAATGGAACCAACTTGCGCCGAGGCTTCATTAGCATGGTGAACCGGATAGCCAAATGGTGACCAGAGTTTATTTTTCGCGTAACCCCAATACTCTTCGCCCAAATTCCAGCGTTCCGCAATGGCATATGAGCCATCAGCCAGGTGGCTCAACTCACCCACGCGATGCGCCAGACGGTAGTAAAAATCTTTGATGAAGTTAACGTCACCCGCTTCCAGCTGATCCCAGCGAATTTCCGCATACTCTTCAGCAGGCAGAACGCGTTTGAACACGCCTTTGCTGTAGCAATACGAAAAATCTCGATGTAGCTGCCCGTAGTTACACCACAGACCATAGTCATCAAACAGATTCAGACCAACCAGATTACCAATGACACGACCATCGTCTTTATCTTCAAAATCTTTCGGCCCGTTCGGGAAGATGGTGGTATGGACAAAGTTTGCTACACAAGTGTTACCGCCGGTGCTGGGCACGCCGAACTCTTTGACCCGAGGAATGTTCATCTGGGTCATACAACGAATTGGGCAAGAGTGGCAGCCGCTCATTTTTACCGTGTATTTCTCTGCCGCCGGACCTAAGTCAAAAACGGATTTATAGGTGCGAAAACCGACCGTGTTCTGATTTCCCGGCGGGATCTCTCCTGTTTCAATCGGGCCGCCTTCCGCCGCTCCCCAGAACAAACCTTTACGCGCCGTCCAGCGAGACTTGGGATCGGAGTACTCCGCCCACGATTGCGGTGTACTTGGCACCACATGGTTGTTATTAGCCCCGATAAGTTCGGTCATCATGTAGTCATTGAGACGTTTCATTTCCTGACGATCGGCAATGTTGACCCCCTTAGTCCCTTCAACTGCGATCGCCTTGAGGTTTTTCGACCCCATTATTGCGCCAGTTCCCGCGCCACCGCTGTGATTACGGCTATTCAACATGCCAGAGAGCGGCACAAGGTTTTCACCAGCCTGACCAATAGCTGCCACACAGGTTTCCGGGCTGGTCAAACGACAAATTTCTTCCGTCGTGGCTCGCGTCCCTTTACCCCATAGGAAATCTGCTTTTTCAAGGGTAACTTTGTCATCTTTAATATTCAGCCAAACCGGTGATTTCGCTTTCCCTTCGATAATAATGACGTCGTATCCAGCGAATTTCATTTGCGCGGCAAAAAAGCCGCCCATATGGGCATCGACGACTAAATTTCCTTTGGTAAAAGTGGAAAGTGAGGTGATATTTACGCGAGAACTACAGGGTGCACCAGAGCCAGTTAATGGCCCTGTAGCGAAGACTAATTTATTCGCTTCATCGAAAGGTTTAGTGCCAGCCGGCACTTCGTCATACATAATTTTGTAGCCAAAGCCCATGCCACCGACAAAACTTTTAAACTTACTGGAATCTTCGAGGGTAATATTTCCTGTCGTGAGATTGACTCTTAATATATTACCTGCCCAACCGTTAGCCATGATTTTTTCCTTTGCAAGATTCACACAGTAATATCTTTCCACTCGATAATTTTTAACGCCCCTGTTGGGCAGGCATTTGCGCATTCACCGCATAGCACACATTTCGAGGATTTTTTACTTTCGGTATTTACGGTAGCCATCATCCACGGACATGCTGTAGTACAGGCGCTACAACCAATACAACGTTTATGATCGACGACAATACAGCCTTCTTCCTGCTACCAGGTAATCGCGCCAATCGGGCAAACGTTCATGCATTGCGGATCTTTGCATTGACGACAGGTGTCAGCGGTATAGTTCAGATCGCCATACAGGCCACCGCCTGACCCTATTCCATTGTCGCCAAAGAAATAATTGCGATGAATTTTGATGCGGGAGAAAAAAGTGCCCACTGAGCCATCATTGAAGTTAGTACAAGAGATTTCACAGCGATGACAGCCTGTGCATCTCGCTCGCTGAGTCACCAGCACCCCTTTGGGGGTATTTATCAACCCAACCGTGCCGCTATCAATATCTTCCTGTTTGCAACCCAAAAGTGACAGTAACGCAGGGGCAATTGTTAAACCAGCAAGGCCTTTTCCTGATATACGCAAGAATTCTAATCGCGTTAAGCCAATATCTAATAGTGGACGTCCAACCGGGTTCATTTATTTCGCATCCTCTTCGCAAACACAGTGCTGACAATTCAGCAGCCTGATATTAAGCATTCAACTAATACGCTGCTGACTCTGTCCCCAACACCAGATATTTTCCCTAACCCGATAGTGTATGAGAAAGATTTAACGCTGATAAACTAATCCTTTATGGTTAGGAGAAAAAATAATGTGATTATTCTGAGCTCTTAACATTGATCGTTATCAATTAAAATCACAAAGTGAAAAATTAAAAGTGGACTGATATTTATTATCATCTGAAATTAATTTCATTTAAGCGACAATTATTTGTGATATTCATTCCAGAAAATAAAAATAACATTATCGTTATACACTTTAATACATATCGCAACTGATATAATTTCATCAGTTGCTATTTATGAAAATTAGCTGTGACTGCGATTGAAAGAAACGTATCAGGATGAAGCGTTGCACTTCATCCTGAACGATCATTTTACCAGCGCGTTAATGACGGTTTCCATCGCCTGTTTTTCCAGTTCACTACGTTGAATGCGTTTATTGGCTAAAGCCGTGCGTAATACGCCAGCGATGACAATATGTTTTGGTTCCTGTCCCAAATCGCGCATTTCCAGCACAACTTTACCGACTACCCTGCACATCTCGCGGTACAGTTCGTCATCTTTTGTTCGATTTCCCATTCTTTATACCTATTTATCATGCCAACTATCAGCATATATCAATCTAATCAATTAAACAAAAACCAAATAAAATCATATAAATAACGCGATAAATTATTTTGACTGTAGCGATTGAGCGATGGTGTATTTATACACCTGATGAACATACACTCCTCCCCACTCTGGCGACCTCACCTCCAGATGTTGCGCAAACAACGAAGTTTTTGCGTAATCTTTTCCCAGGAACGTTAAATCTTTGATAACAATTTATTGTCTGGCGACTTGTATATTTTTTTGAAACGCTGTTTTTGTTTTCCTTTTGGATTAATTTCAGCGTATAATGCGCGCCAATTGACTCTTGAATGGTTTCAGCACTTTGGACTGTAGAACTCAACGACTCAAAAACAGGCACTCACGTTGGGCTGAGACACAAGCACACATTCCTCTGCACGCTTTTTCGATGTCACCTATCCTTAGAGCGAGGCACCATCACTTTCGTAATACCGGATTCGCTTTCCGGCAGTGCGCCCAGAAAGCAAGTTTCTCCTATCCTTCTCAACTTAAAGACTAATACTGTCATGAAAAAGACCAAAATTGTTTGCACCATCGGACCAAAAACCGAATCTGAAGAGATGTTAGCTAAAATGCTGGACGCGGGCATGAACGTCATGCGTCTGAACTTCTCTCATGGTGACTATGCAGAACACGGTCAGCGCATTCAGAACCTGCGCAACGTGATGAGCAAAACAGGTAAAACTGCCGCTATCCTGCTCGATACCAAAGGTCCGGAAATCCGCACCATGAAACTGGAAGGCGGTAATGACGTTTCTCTGAAAGCAGGCCAGACCTTTACTTTCACCACTGACAAATCTGTTATCGGCAACAGCGAAATGGTTGCGGTAACTTATGAAGGTTTCACTTCTGACCTGTCCGTCGGCAACACCGTACTGGTTGACGATGGTCTGATCGGTATGGAAGTTACCGCCATTGAAGGTAACAAAGTTATCTGTAAGGTACTGAACAACGGTGACCTGGGCGAAAACAAAGGTGTGAACCTGCCAGGCGTTTCTATTGCCCTGCCGGCACTGGCTGAAAAAGACAAACAGGATCTCATCTTTGGTTGCGAACAAGGCGTAGACTTTGTTGCTGCTTCCTTTATCCGTAAGCGTTCTGACGTTATCGAAATCCGTGAGCACCTGAAAGCGCACGGCGGCGAAAACATCCAAATCATCTCCAAAATCGAAAACCAGGAAGGCCTCAACAACTTCGACGAAATCCTCGAAGCTTCTGACGGCATCATGGTTGCACGTGGCGACCTGGGTGTAGAAATTCCGGTTGAAGAAGTTATCTTCGCCCAGAAGATGATGATCGAAAAATGTATCCGCGCACGTAAAGTCGTTATCACTGCGACCCAGATGCTGGATTCCATGATCAAAAACCCACGTCCGACCCGCGCAGAAGCCGGTGACGTTGCGAACGCCATCCTCGACGGTACTGACGCAGTAATGTTGTCTGGTGAATCCGCAAAAGGTAAATACCCGCTGGAAGCTGTTTCTATCATGGCAACCATTTGCGAACGTACCGACCGCGTGATGAACAGCCGTCTCGAGTTCAACAACGACAACCGTAAACTGCGCATTACCGAAGCTGTTTGCCGTGGTGCGGTTGAAACTGCTGAAAAACTGGATGCTCCGCTGATCGTCGTAGCAACTCAGGGCGGTAAATCTGCTCGTGCAGTGCGTAAATACTTCCCGGATGCAACCATCCTGGCGCTGACCACTAACGAAAAAACTGCACATCAGCTAGTGCTGAGCAAAGGCGTTGTGCCACAGCTGGTTAAAGAGATCACTTCTACTGATGATTTCTACCGCCTGGGTAAAGAACTGGCTCTGCAGAGCGGTCTGGCGCACAAAGGTGACGTTGTAGTAATGGTTTCCGGTGCACTTGTACCGAGCGGCACTACCAACACCGCATCTGTTCACGTCCTGTAATATTGCTTTTGTGAATTAATTTGTATATCCAAGCGCCCTGATGGGCGCTTTTTTTATTTAATCGATAACCAGAAGCAATAAAAAATCAAATCGGATTTCACTATATAATCTCACTTTATCTAAGATGAATCCGATGGAAGCATCCTGTTTTCTCTCAATTTTTTTATCTAAAACCCAGCGTTCGATGTTTCTTTGAGCGAACGATCAAAAATAAGTGCCTTCCCATCAAAAAAATATTCTCAACATAAAAAACTTTGTGTAATACTTGTAACGCTACATGGAGATTAACTCAATCTAGAGGGTATTAATAATGAAAGCTACTAAACTGGTACTGGGCGCGGTAATCCTGGGTTCTACTCTGCTGGCAGGTTGCTCCAGCAACGCTAAAATCGATCAGCTGTCTTCTGACGTTCAGACTCTGAACGCTAAAGTTGACCAGCTGAGCAACGACGTGAACGCAATGCGTTCCGACGTTCAGGCTGCTAAAGATGACGCAGCTCGTGCTAACCAGCGTCTGGACAACATGGCTACTAAATACCGCAAGTAATAGTACCTGTGAAGTGAAAAATGGCGCACATTGTGCGCCATTTTTTTTGCCTGCTAATTACTGTTATTGCGTCGCGCGTAACATATTTCCCTGCTCAGGCTCGCCATTTTGAGCTGACTCAACTGCGGGCGAGTTGCTGACATGTGCCGTTCCATTGCCTACCGCGACCGGATATCCCGCCCGACGATATAAAGCTTTATCCACCAGCTTCTTATCAACAGCCTGATTATCTTTGAATTGCGTAAAGCCAACAGGCAGTTTGTACGGCATCGTCTGAACGTTCTGCTGTTCCTCTGCCGACAGGGGGCGATGTACTTCCACATAACGCATTCCGTTCGGTTCTACAGAGTATTTCACCGGTTCGTTGATCACTTTCACCGGCGTCCCCGTCCGCACGCTGGAGAACAAGGCTTTAATATCCGGTGCGTTCATACGAATACAGCCCGAACTGACGCGCAAACCGACGCTGTCCGGCGCACTGGTGCCATGAATGAGATATTCGCCATTGCCGTGCGCCAGGCGCATTGCGTAGTGTCCTAGTGGGTTATTAGGCCCTGCGGGAACGACTGGCGGTAATTTTATGCCACGCTCCAGCGAACGCTGCCGAATACCAGCGGTCGGTGTCCAGGTAGGGTTAGGGATTTTCTGCCCAACCCGCGTTTCCATCACTGGCGTTTCCAGCCCCTGCAAGCCAATGCCTATCGGGTAGACCTGCACGATATTTTCTCCTGGCGGATAATAATAAAGACGCAGCTCGGCAAGGTTAACGATAATCCCCTGACGCGGCGCATCAGGTAATAACAGTTGCGAAGGAATCGTTATCGTCGTGCCTGGTTTTGGCACCGGGGCGATGGTGTTATTGGCTTCCAGAATCAACATTGCCGCAGTATCAAAACGTCGGGCGATGGCCTGAAGGTTTTTATCCCCCTCTTGCACCGTATACGTTTGATTTTGCCCAACCAGTCGGCTGCCGGTTGGTGGGAGCGGATAATCTACCGCCCAGGTAGCGTGTATGGCGCTAAACGCGCCAATAAGGGTCAGTGTAAGCAGAGACGCGCGTTTCATTGTAAACCTCCTGTATTTGCCGGAGACTCACGCTAAGACGTCGGATGGTGCTTTTGCTTACCTGAAGCCGAAACACTCCTGTGCTGGTCAGAGTAAACATCGACCATCCGGCAATGTGAGTCATCCAGATGAAAGCTGTTCCTTTAGTTTAGCTAAGTGCAGCGGCTTTAGCGCGGATTGCACGAATCATCGCTTCCAGACCTTGTGAACGAGATGGGGTGAGATGCTGAGCAAGCGCCATTTTTTCAAACCACGGGCGCACGTCAAAATTAACAATATCCTGCGGCGTCATCTGGTCATAGAGAATAAAAACAACCGCAATAAGCCCTTTCACAATGGCGGCATCGCTGTCGCCCTGCAATTCAATAATTCCCTGCGCATTCTGGCGCATTACAATCCATACCTGACTCTGACAGCCCTGAATACTATTTTGCGGGTTTCTGTCTTCATCGCGTAATTCCGGCAGACGCTGACCCAGTTCAATAATGTAGAGATATTTCTCTTCCCAGTTGGCGCAGCGTAAAAAATTACGCAGCAATTTTTCTTTATCCGGCAATACAGCCATAGAGCCTCCCTGTTATCCCAGCAGACGATGAATGCGTTGCAATCCTGTCACCAGACGATCCACTTCTTCATGGGTGTTATACATAGCCAACGACGCCCGACACATAGCCGGAACGTTATAAAACGCCATCAACGGCATCGCGCAGTGATGGCCGGTACGCACAGCGATACCGTAGTTATCAAGAAAACTGCCAACATCATAGGCATGATGTTTACCGAGATTAAAGGCGATAACGCCAAGTCTGTCCGGTGGCCCATACAGAGTAAGATCCGGCACTGCTGTCAGTTGTGACAGCGCGTAATGCATCAGATTCTGTTCGTACTCAGCAATGTTGTTAAGCCCCAGAGCTGATACATACTCCAGCGCCGCACCAAGACCAATAATCCCCCCCGTATTGGGTGTGCCGGCCTCAAACCGCCACGGTGCTTTGGTCCAGGTAGTACCTTCGCTAAGGCTGACGGTGGCAATCATAGACCCGCCCCCTTCCCACGGCGGCATCTCCTGCAACAAGGCTTCTTTAACATAAAGAATGCCAATGCCGGTGGGGCCATACAGTTTATGCCCGGAAAAAACGTAGAAGTCGCAATCCAGCGCCTGCACATCCACCGGATGATGCATCACTGCCTGAGCGCCATCCACCAGCACTTTTGCGCCATGCTGGTGCGCAAGTGCGATCATTTCCGGCAGCGGATTTTCCGTCCCCAGCACATTAGACACGTGAGTAATCGCCAGCAGGCGGGTTTTCTCATCAAACAGATTAGGCAACGTCTCAAGTTGCAGCGTGCCGTCCGGATTAAGCGGGATCACCCGCAGCTCTGCGCCAACGCGCGCGCAAAGCATCTGCCAGGGAACAATGTTAGCGTGGTGTTCCATCTGACTGATGATGATGTTATCGCCTGCCCGCACGTTGCTATTGCCCCAGCTATTGGCGACCAGATTGATCCCTTCCGTCGTGCCACGGACGAACACCAGCTCTTCCGCCGAACGGGCATTGATAAACAGCGATGCACGCTTACGCACGTTCTCCATTTTCTCGGTCGCCTGGGCGCTTAACGTATGAATACCGCGATGCACCGCCGCGTAGCCGTGACGATAAAACTCAGCCTCGGCGTCAATCACCTGGCTCGGTTTCTGCGCACTGGCGGCGCTGTCGAGATAAGCCAGCGGCAAACCGTTCACCTCACGCGAGAGCACCGGAAAATCGGCCCGCACCTTCTCAACGGAAAAAGTCATCTTGCACCTCCCGGCAGCCGTTGGCCGATTCGAGCCAGCACCTGCTGTTTAAGACCCTCATCGCGCAAGGCTTCCGTCAGTTCGGCGGCAAAGGCATAGATGATCATCTGCTGGGCATCCTGCTGATTGATCCCGCGAGAACGCAGATAGAACATTTGCTCATCATCAATACGCCCGACCGTTGCGCCGTGGCTGCATTTCACATCATCGGCATAAATTTCCAGTTGCGGTTTGGTATCCACTTCCGCCAGCTTGCCCATCAGCAGATTATTATTGGTCATCTGGCCGTCAGTCTTGATGGCATACTGCGCGACATTAATCAAACCATTAAATACCGCGCGCCCTTTGTCGCTGACGATAGTTTTGTGCAACTGGCGGCTGTTACAAAAACCTTTATTGTGTTCCAGCCAGGTGCGGGTATCGCACACTTCATTTTTCACCGGCATCGCCAGGCTATTAATCCGCAGCGTACTGTTTTCGCCATTAAGTTGCGTACTGGTGTTGTGCCGTAACACGGCGCCACCAAGCAGAAAACTGTGGCTAGATGCGGTGGCATCGTCTGCCAGCAGCAAATCGTTATGGGCAAAGTGGTGACTGACCGGGTTTTCAAACGCCAGCTTGATATGCTGCAAGTGGGCGTTCGCTGCGACGTTGATAGTAAAGCGAGCGCCTGTAAAATGGCGGGCATCATTAAGGCTGACAAAATGTTCAATCACCGTCGCTTCCGCGCCTTCCGCCAGATCCAGATGATGGCGGTAATGGGCAGTGTTCACCTCTTCACCTACCACGCCCTGGGTAATATGCATTAACAGCAATGGCTTTGCAGGCCGTTGACCGCGCTTCACCGCAATATGCGTAACGCTTTGCGCCAGGCTTTCCGTCAGATGCAGAAACACTTCTGGCTGAATAGCATCGGGCAGCCCCTGGCGTTCGTCGTTTATGCTCACGTCATATCCGCTGCCTTCAGTTGCATCGCTAAGTGCTGGCATGTAACGTCCATCGACAAACACCAGTCGCACGGCGTCTAACGTTATGGCTAAGGCATCACGCTGCTGTGGGGATATCTCCCCCGCAATGCTGACAAACTGGCTATTGGTCAGCCCTTCCAGCGGCGTATATTTCCAGTGCTCATGTTTACGCGTCGGCAGACCGGTACGCAGCAATTGTTGTAAATGCTGCTGCGCTTGCGGGGAGCGTTTTGCCCCTTCAGCCTCAAACAAGTGATGCCACTGTTGCAGCACGTTACTGCTGTTCACTAAGCCAGCCATAACCCTGCTCCTCCAGTTGTTTGACCAACGTGAAATCGCCGGATTTCACAATTCGCCCCTGATACAGCACGTGGACGTAATCAGGCTTGATGTAGTCAAGAATGCGTTGGTAGTGCGTCACGATGATGAATGAACGCTTGCCATCACGCAGCGAGTTCACACCATCGGCAACCACTTTTAATGCGTCGATATCCAGCCCGGAGTCCGACTCATCAAGAATGCATAACTCCGGTTCCAGCACTGCCATTTGCAAAATATCGTTGCGCTTTTTCTCGCCACCGGAAAAACCAACGTTAACCGAACGGGTTAATAAATCTTCCGGCATCTTCAACAGGGCGATTTTCTCTTCCATCAAATCCTGAAAATCGAAGCGGTCGAGGGTTTCCTGACCGCGATAACTACGCACCGCATTGAGCGCCGTTTGCAGGAAAAACTGGTTACTGACGCCAGGGATTTCCACTGGATACTGAAAAGCCATAAAGATCCCTTCGCCTGCACGATCTTCCGGCGACAGCTCTAGCAAATCTTTGCCTTTAAACTCCACCGAGCCGCCCGTCACTTCATAATCTTCTCGCCCGGCAAGCGTTGCCGATAAGGTACTTTTGCCCGAACCGTTTGGCCCCATAATGGCGTGAACTTCGCCGGGACGAACGTCGAGGCTTAATCCGCGCAGGATAGCTTTATCTTCCACGCTGACGTGTAAATCTTTAATACTTAACATGTTTATTCCTTATCCGACGCTGTGTTCAAGACTGATGGCGAGGAGTTTTTGTGCTTCAACGGCAAATTCCAGCGGCAGTTCCGAGAACACGTCTTTGCAGAAACCGTTAACAATCATCGAGATGGCGTCTTCTTCGCTGATCCCGCGTTGCAGGCAGTAAAAGAGCTGATCTTCACCAATACGCGATGTCGTTGCCTCGTGCTCCAGTTGTGCGCTGTTATTGCGACATTCGACATACGGGAAGGTATGCGCCCCGCAATTAGCGCCAATCAGCATTGAGTCGCACTGAGTGAAGTTGCGCGCATTGGTTGCCGTCGGCATGATTTTCACCAGGCCGCGATAGCTGTTCTGGCTGTGTCCGGCAGAGATCCCTTTCGAGATAATGGTCGATTTGGTGTTCTTACCGATGTGGATCATCTTGGTGCCGGTATCAGCCTGCTGATGACCGCTGGTCAGCGCCACCGAGTAGAACTCACCGATAGAGTTATCGCCGCGCAGAATGCAGCTTGGGTATTTCCAGGTAATGGCTGAACCGGTTTCCGATTGCGTCCACGACATTTTGCTGTTTTCGCCTTCGCACAGAGCACGCTTGGTGACGAAGTTGAGAATACCGCCGGTGTTGTTATCGCCAGGGAACCAGTTTTGCACCGTGGAATATTTCACCTCGGCGTTTTTATGGATGATGACTTCCACCACCGCCGCGTGTAGCTGGTAGCTATCACGCACTGGTGCGGAGCAGCCTTCAATGTAGCTGACGTAGCTGTCTTCGTCGGCTACCAGAATGGTGCGCTCAAACTGCCCGGTTTTTTCTGCGTTAATGCGAAAATAGGTGGAAAGTTCCATCGGGCAGCGCACGCCTTTAGGTACATAAATAAACGTACCATCGGAAGCCACCGCCGCATTGAGCGCGGCAAAAAAGTTGTCATTCCCAGGCACCACGGTGCCGAGATATTTCTTCACCAGCTCCGGGTGCTCATGAATCGCTTCGCCAAAGGAACAGAAAATGATCCCCTGCTCCGCCAGTTTTTCGCGATAAGTGGTGGCAACCGAAACAGAATCGAAAATGGCATCCACCGCCACCTCTTTGCCTTCCCGCACCGGTACGCCCAACTGCTCAAATGCCGCTTCAACCTCTTTACTTAAAAAAGCGTTTGCGCCGGTTTGTTGCACCGCGCCCGGTTCAGAAACACAGGTGTCATCGCAGTTACCACATGAAGGCGCGGAGTAATAGCTATAATCCTGATAATTCAGCTTATCGTAGTGCGCCTTCAACCAGTGCGGCTCTTCCATCTCCAGCCATGCGTGAAAGGCGTTGAGACGAAACGCCAGCATCCACTCCGGTTCATTACGCTTCGCCGAGATTGCGCGCACCACCTCTTCGTTTATGCCCTTAGCCAGCTCATCAGTGGCTAACTGGGTGAAGAATCCTTCTTTATAATTCAGCGAGCCGCCAGTCCAGGTTTTGACATCGTCAGTTGCTTCAGTATTACGAGACATAGTACCGCCTATACCCCGAAGCTTTCGCCACAGCCACATTCATTCTGGGCTTTCGGGTTGTGAAATTTGAATATCTGATTGAGTCCTTCGCGAACGAAATCGACTTCCGTGCCATCAATAAACGGCATTGCTTGTAGCGGGACATACAGCTTCGCGCCGTCGTGTTCAAACAGCAGATCGTCTTTGTCCGGCTCGCTAACACTGTCGAGTACATAGCCAAAGCCCGCGCAACCCGTTTGCTTCACGCCTAAGCGCACGCCGACCATACCTGGCTGCTTTGCCACCAGCTCGCGGATGTGCACCGCCGCTGCGGGTGTCAGCGTTAAGCCTTGCCAGGCGAAATCCTGTGGATTAAAGATTCCTGAATGCATGTCCATCGATTTACCTCACTTCATCGCTTTCAGCGTATAACAGCATGTTAGTGATAATGATTATCAGTTCAACCCGACAAACGCAGGGGCTTTACCGTAAAACATGCTTTTTACCTGCATTTAATAAGCATAGACCCTGATGTGCGGCTTAACAGGCACGCTAAGAATTAGGTATCTCATTGTTAGTTAATGATTATTACCGGAGGACATTTAAGACTGTGATGGAAAAGAAAAAGTTGTATTGAAAATGACTATTTAAGAGATAGGTAAAAAAGTGGCTCGTTCAGAAATAAGAAAACCCTTAAGTCTGTGCTACACAGGCTTAAGGGTTTCTACCCCATCCGGCGCTTATCTCCGGCACTCACAGTGGCTTAGCTCTTGAAGGGACGATAAGAATAATCTCATAAAGCTAAGCCAGCGTTTTAACACAACCTGCGATTTGTATTCTTTTTGAACAAAATCAAGCGGGTAAAAATGGGAGAAGTCAGAAGAAAGTCGTCAGACCTGGACTGGAGTTAATCCAGGTCGATGGGGCACACTAACTGCGTTCAGCCAGAATCAATGCACGCCCAAACGCCAGGCAAAGTAGATTTCTTCTTTTAATTCAGCAGAAGAGAGAGTAAGCAGATCAGCGAATTCAAGTTCTAGTTGTTTCAGACGTTTGAGATATTGGGCAGGTGAAAGATTGCTCTGGTCACGGCGTAAAAATTCAATGGCCAGTTGGGTGGGATCAAGTTGAGTAGACATAGCATCCTCGCTTTTAGACAAGACCTGCACAGTATACCACCGTTTACTGTGCAGATAATAACCAAAGGCAATATGCGTCACACTTTTCTGGTGACAACGTCACAAAATAGCGGTCGTCAATCGTGACGAACAGCACAAACGCTCTTTCTCATCGAATATTTCAATCTGCCAGACCTGATGACGTGAACCAAGATGCAGCGGCTTGCAAACGCCGCGAACTCGCCCTTCTCGCGCTGATCGAACATGGTTAGCATTGATTTCCAGACCAACGACTTTTTGATCACCTTCGGTACATAAATAACCGGCAACGGAGCCAATACTTTCGGCCAGCACCACGGACGCACCGCCATGCAGCAGCCCGAAAGGTTGCTTTGTCCGCGAATCTACCGGCATTGTCGCTTCCAGAGTGTCATCACCAATATGTTCAAAGCGAATATCCAGCAATCCCACCATGTTTCCATCACCCATGGCATTCAGTGCTTCCAGGGTGATTTTACGTTTCCATATCATTTAATAATCTCCAGTAATGCCTGCACAGGATGGCGTACCCCCGTACCTTCAACCCGTTTTACCTGACTACGGCAGGAATATCCGGTCGCCAGACAGCGATTTCGCGGCAGACGCTGCATCGCCTGATGCCAGGATAACTCATAGATCCCAAGCGAGTTTTTATGATTTTTCGCTTCATGTCCGTAAGTCCCCGCCATACCGCAGCAACCCACACTGACATTTTCCAGCTTCGCGCCAAAACGGGCAAATATCGCGGCCCATTGTGCTGGCGCGCCCGGCAAGGCGGTGACTTCGGTACAGTGACCAAAGAAATACCACGGTTCACCGCTGACCGCAGCCACTGGCTGTGACTCAAGTACGCTTGCCAGCCATTCATTCGCCAGCAGAACGTTAAACTCGCCGCGTTCCTCGCCGAGAGTGAGTTTGTATTCGTCGCGATAACAAAGTACCAGCGCCGGATCGACACCCACCATTGGCATTCCCAGCTTCGCCATACGGTTGAGGAAATCCGCCGTCTTTTTCGCCGTCTTCACAAAACGATTGAGGAACCCTTTGATGTGCTGGGCTTTACCATTCGGCGAGAATGGCAGTAACACAGGCTGGAAACCTAATTTTTCGACCAGACGCACAAAATCCGCCACCACTTGCGCATCGTAATAGCTGGTGAAAGGGTCTTGCACCACCAACACCGTGCGCGCTTTCTGCTCAACATTGAGAGCTTCAAGCTGTTCCAGCGTCATGTTTGCCGAGCGATGCCCCACCATTTGTTGTTGCAGCGACGGCACCGAAAGCAGCGGCAAGTCGACCATGCCGATATGTTTTTTCGACAGTTTGCGAACCAGAGGCTGGTTAATGAAGAAGTTAAACGTCTTCGGCGCTCGCGCCATCAGCGGCGCATAACTTTCGACCGTCGCCACAAGATGGTCGCGCAGCGGGCGTAAATAACGGGTGTGATAGAGTTGCAGGAAACGAGAGCGGAACTCTGGCACATCTATTTTGATAGGGCACTGGGTCGAACAGGCTTTACAGGCCAGACAGCCTGACATCGCCTCTTTCACTTCGTGGGAGAAGTCATATTCGCCTTTATTTGCGTGCCAGCTATTGCGCGTGCGGGCAATTAACGTCCGCAAACTGGCTCGCGATTCCGGCAGTTCTTGTTCCAGTTTTAGAGGATCAACACCACGGTCAGCCAGCAAACGTAGCCATTCACGCACCAGCGTTGCGCGCCCTTTCGGTGAATGAATCCGGTTCTGGGTGATCTTCATCGACGGGCACATGGGGCTGCGGGCATCAAAGTTGAAGCATAAACCGTTGCCGTTACACTCCATCGCACCGCGCCACTGCTGGCGTACCGCGATGGGGATCTGCCGATCAAATGTACCGCGCTTTACCGCGTCCACTTTCATCATCGGCGCGTCGAGACCTTCTGGCGGGCAAATCTTTCCTGGGTTGAGTCGGTTATGCGGGTCAAATGCCGCTTTCACTTTGCGCAGTTCTGCAAAAAGTTCCTCACCGAAAAACGCCGGGCTGTATTCGGCGCGAAAACCTTTGCCGTGCTCGCCCCACAACAAACCACCGTATTTCGCAGTCAGCGCCACCACGTCATCAGAAATTTGCTTCATCAACATCTCTTGTTGCGGATCGCACATATCCAGCGCCGGACGAACGTGCAAAACCCCCGCATCGACGTGACCAAACATACCGTAGCTTAAGCCGTGACTGTCGAGCAGCGCGCGAAATTCAGCAATATAATCCGCCAGGTGTTCTGGCGGCACGCAGGTATCTTCGGCAAACGGAATTGGCTTAGCGGCGCCTTTAGCATTGCCAAGCAGGCCAACAGCTTTTTTGCGCATCGCATAGATACGTTCAACACCCGCCAGCTCGCGGCACACCTGCCAGCCAATGACACCTGCTTGCTGACTAGCGATAAGTTCGTCCAGCCGCGTACAGAGTGCATTTACCCGCTCGTCAATCAGCGCCTCATCATCACCAGCAAATTCCACAATGTTCAGTCCGAGCATCTCTTTGTCGGGCACATCGGTAATCAACTCACTGACGGAATGCCAGACGATATCTTCCCGCGCAAGGTTCAGCACTTTAGAATCCACCGTCTCAACTGAAAGCGCGCGCGCCTCAACCATAAACGGCGCGTTACGCAGCGCGGAGTCAAAAGAGTCATATTTGACGTTCACCAGACGGCGCACTTTCGGCAAGCGAGTAATATCCAGTCGCGCTTCGGTAATAAAGGCCAGCGTCCCTTCTGAACCCGTCAGAATGCGCGTCAGGTCGAACTCGGTCATCTCATCGTTAAAGACATGACGCAGATCGTAACCGGTAAGAAAGCGGTTAAGTTTGGGAAATTTGTCGATGATTAACTGCCGTTGCTGACGGCTGCGTTGATAAACCGTTTTATAGATACGCCCGATAGCTGTATTGGTTTTGCCCAGCGTTTCCGCCAGCTCGACGGGTAAAGGTTGCGTATCGAGAATATCGCCCCCCAACAACACTGCCCGCACGCCGAGCACGTGATCTGACGTTTTGCCATAGACCAGCGAGCCCTGACCGGAAGCATCGGTATTGATCATCCCGCCGAGCGTTGCCCGGTTGCTGGTCGAAAGTTCTGGTGCAAAAAAGTAGCCGAACGGTTTCAGGTACTGGTTAAGCTGATCTTTAATAACCCCCGCTTCAACGCGCACCCAGCCCTCTTCAGGGTTAATTTCGATGATGCGGTTCATATGACGGGACATATCAACAATAATCCCCTGGTTGAGCGCCTGACCGTTAGTGCCGGTGCCGCCACCGCGCGGGGTGAAGATCAACGATGAATAGCGTTCCTGCGCAGCCAGACGGGCGATTAATGCCACATCTGCGGTCGAACGCGGAAATACCACTGCGTCGGGGAGAAGTTGGTAAATACTGTTGTCGGTCGACATTGTCAGACGATCGGCATAACTTGTCGCCGTATCGCCGGTAAAACCCTGTTGCTCCAGCTCTTGCAAAAAATTAAGCACCAGTTGAACGACGCCGGGTGCCTGGGAAATCTGTGGAATCATTATATTGACCCTTTCCTGCGGTCTGTGATGTAGGTCGATACACAGTTCTTTCAGGCTACTGCAATAGCGCACTGAAAGGTGATGTATGTTTACTCTATGGATTTCGAGTTGCGGGAAGGCGGCAAGCGAGTGAACGCCAGGAGCTTACAAAAGTAAGTGACTGGGGTGAACGAACGTAGCCGCAGCACATGCAACTTGAAATACGACGAGTAAACCGTTTGCGTGTTGCCTGAATTGTTGTACCACATTTTTTTCTTACACGCCCATCAGAATTAAGGGCAGAATCGGCCTGTTAAAAACCGCTGAAATTGCTCATCATTATGCAGGTGAGTTTCGCGTGTTCACGTCGCGTCGACGATTTGACGCACAAAAAAGGTGAAAAGTAGTTATGGTAAATGTTCGTCAGCCCAGGGATGTCGCACAAATTCTGCTTTCGGTGCTGTTTTTAGCCATCATGATTGTGGCATGTCTGTGGATTGTTCAACCCTTCATTCTCGGCTTTGCGTGGGCCGGTACGGTGGTTATCGCTACCTGGCCGGTATTGTTACGCTTGCAAAAGATCATGTTTGGTCGCCGTTCGCTCGCCGTTCTGGTGATGACGCTGTTATTAGTGATGGTGTTTATCATCCCTATCGCCTTATTGGTTAACAGTATCGTCGATGGCAGTGGGCCGTTGATTAAAGCCATTTCCAGCGGCGACATGACGTTACCCGATCTGGCGTGGCTTAATACCATTCCGGTGATTGGTGCGAAGCTGTATGCAGGCTGGCACAATTTGCTGGATATGGGGGGTACGGCGATCATGGCGAAAGTCCGTCCTTATATTGGCACCACCACCACCTGGTTTGTTGGGCAGGCGGCGCATATCGGGCGCTTTATGGTGCATTGTGCATTAATGCTTCTCTTCAGCGCCCTGCTGTACTGGCGCGGTGAACAGGTAGCGCAAGGCATTCGCCATTTTGCCACTCGTCTGGCAGGCGCTCGCGGTGATGCCGCAGTCCTGCTGGCGGCGCAGGCTATCCGTGCGGTGGCGCTGGGCGTGGTGGTAACAGCGTTGGTGCAGGCGGTACTTGGCGGTATCGGTCTGGCGGTATCCGGCGTTCCTTACGCAACGCTGCTGACGGTGTTAATGATCCTCTCCTGCCTTGTCCAGCTTGGCCCGCTGCCGGTGTTGATTCCGGCGATTATCTGGCTCTACTGGACCGGTGATACCACCTGGGGCACGGTATTGCTGGTGTGGAGTGGTGTGGTTGGCACACTGGATAACGTGATTCGCCCGATGTTAATTCGCATGGGCGCCGATTTACCGCTGATCCTGATCCTCTCCGGGGTTATCGGTGGTTTGATTGCCTTCGGGATGATTGGTCTGTTTATTGGTCCGGTTCTGTTAGCCGTTTCCTGGCGTCTGTTTGCTGCGTGGGTGGAAGAAGTCCCGCCACCGACTGACCAGCCGGAAGAAATTCTCGAAGAACTGGGCGAAATTGAAAAGCCGAATAAGTAACTCTCTCATCAGGCGGCTCTGCCGCCTGATTGTTAACCATCGCTAATTGATATTTCATTTCTCAACCTCGTATTTCCCTGCTTACCTCCATTCAGCTGGTAGTACCTGTCGCAAATTCTTTACAGTTTTTAAACTAATGAGACGAATCTGATCGACGCAAAAAGTCCGTATGCCTACTATTAGCTCACGGTTATAAATCAACATATTGATTTATAAGCATGGAAATCCCCTGAGTGAAACAACGAATTGCTGTGTGTAGTCTTTGCCCATCTCCCACGATGGGCTTTTTTTTAACATTTTTCCGTTTCCTTACCTCGCCATTCATTCTTTCCAATAATGTTGCACAAGATACTGTGACTCTCTTCAAGCCGTTAGCAGGCTGATAATGTTATTTATATTTTATTCTATTTTTTGATGCAGCCATTACCTATGAACGCTTATGAACTCCAGGCACTACGCCATATTTTTGCCATGACTGTTGATGAATGCGCGACCTGGATTGCCCAGACAGATGACAGCGAAAGCTGGCGGCGGTGGGAAAATGGCAAAAGCGCCATTCCTGATAGCGTCGTTGAAAAATTGCTGGCTATGCGTCAGCAAAGAAAAAAACATCTTCACGCCATCATAGAGAAAATAAATAACCGCATCGGCAATAACACCATGCGTTTTTTCCCTGACTTAACCGCGTTTCAACGTGTCTACCCTGACGGCGATTTTATTGACTGGAAGATTTATCAATCAGTAGCCGCTGAGTTATATGCGCACGATCTTGAACGCCTTTGTTGATATTTTAACGGGAATCAACAGTCATCATTACAAAAATAATGAACGGATATTGACGCAATATCGCCACATTTTTTAAAGCACAGTTGCTAAGTGGATCTTATGAAAAATCCCTATCTCCCTACCGCGCTGGGGTTGTATTTC
This sequence comes from Escherichia sp. Marseille-Q3837, assembly GCF_916618735.1. Taxonomy (NCBI): domain Bacteria; kingdom Pseudomonadati; phylum Pseudomonadota; class Gammaproteobacteria; order Enterobacterales; family Enterobacteriaceae; genus Escherichia; species Escherichia sp. Marseille-Q3837. Next base: position 3,381,901 of record NZ_CAKAKC010000001.1, read on the forward strand.
AATTACCTGGTGCATGGTATGGGCGTCATTTTGATGACCCTGAATATGGCCTCGCTGGAGACACTTTGGCATACCAATGCGGCAGGTGTCTCGATTGTTATCTCATCATTAGGCATTGGTCGACTAAGCGTCCTGTTTCTTTCTGGCTTATTATCCGATAGATTAGGTCGCCGACCGTTTATCATTCTCGGTATGTGCTGCTATATCGCCTTCTTTTTTGGCATCCTGCACACCAATAACATCATTATCGCTTATGTTTTTGGCTTTCTGGCCGGAATGGCAAACAGTTTTCTCGATGCAGGTACTTATCCCAGCCTGATGGAAGCCTTTCCTCATTCACCGGGTACAGCCAATATTTTAATTAAAGCGTTTGTTTCCTGCGGACAATTTTTATTGCCGTTAATCATTAGTTTATTGGTATGGGCCGAACTGTGGTTTGGTTGGTCTTTTATGATTGCCGCAGGCATTATGATTATTAACGGTCTGTTTTTATACCGCAGTACCTTTCCACCGCATCCGGGTCGTCGCTTACCGGCAGTAAATAAAACAACCACTTCTGCGGGGCATCGCTGCTCAATAATCGATTTAGCCAGTTATACCTTATATGGCTATATATCAATGGCAACGTTTTATCTGGTCAGCCAGTGGCTGGCACAATACGGACAATTTGTCGCTGGCATGTCATACACAATGTCGATCAAATTACTCAGCATCTACACCGTGGGATCGCTGCTTTGCGTATTTATTAGTGCACCGCTCATTCGTAAAGCGATTCACCCGACAACATTGTTGATGCTGTACACGTTTATCTCATTTATTGCCCTGCTCACCGTTTGCCTGTATCCCATATTTTATGTGGTAATAACATTCGCTTTCGTTATTGGTTTTACCTCCGCTGGAGGCGTTGTACAAATTGGCCTGACGTTAATGGCTGAACGTTTTCCCTACGCTAAAGGTAAAGCAACCGGGATTTATTACAGTGCGGGAAGTATTGCGACCTTTACCATTCCGTTGATTACGGCTCATCTATCACAAAGAAGTATTGCCGATATTATGTGGTTCGATACTGGCATCGCTGCCGTCGGTTTTTTACTGGCGCTGTTTATTGGCTTACGCAGCCACAAGGAAACACAACATCCATCGCTAAAGGGAAATGTCGCCACGGGCGGGTAATGCAATATTCTTTTCAGGACATGCAAGATCTTACGGATAAATTAATCTTTCTGCGCTAATTAAGGGAAATCACGATCCAAAACAAACTATCTCATGCAATATACCTGGAAACATAAACTTTATGCCATGTATCCGGAGAAAATCATCTTCAGTATAGTGATTATGTAAACCGTCGAAGAACAATACGTACAGTAACAAAATTATCTTTCAGCAAGGAGCTGTGAAAATGTCTCAAAATAAGGCTTTCAGCACGCCATTTATCCTGGCTGTTCTTTGTATATACTTCAGCTATTTCCTGCACGGCATTAGTGTTATTACACTTGCACAGAACATGTCATCTCTGGCAGAAAAATTTTCAACGGACAACGCGGGTATTGCTTATTTAATTTCCGGTATTGGCCTGGGTCGCCTGATCAGTATTTTATTCTTCGGTGTAATCTCCGACAAATTTGGACGGCGCGCAGTCATATTAATGGCAGTAATAATGTATCTACTGTTCTTCTTTGGTATTCCCGCTTGCCCGAATTTAACGCTCGCTTACTGTCTGGCAGTGTGCGTAGGTATCGCTAACTCGGCGCTGGATACCGGTGGTTACCCGGCGTTGATGGAATGCTTTCCGAAAGCCTCCGGGTCGGCGGTAATACTGGTTAAAGCAATGGTGTCATTCGGGCAAATGTTCTATCCAATGCTGGTGAGTTATATGCTGCTGAATAACATCTGGTACGGCTATGGGCTGATTATTCCTGGCATCCTGTTTGTACTGATCACGCTGATGCTGTTGAAAAGCAAATTCCCCAGCCAGTTGGTGGACGCCAGTGTTGCCAATGAATTGCCGATAATGAACAGTAAACCGTTAGTCTGGCTGGAAGGTGTTTCGTCGGTACTGTTCGGTGTTGCCGCATTCTCGACCTTTTATGTGATTGTGGTGTGGATGCCCAAATATGCAATGGCATTTGCTGGTATGTCGGAAGCCGAAGCATTAAAAACCATCTCTTATTACAGTATGGGTTCGCTGGTCTGTGTCTTTATATTTGCCGCGTTACTGAAAAAAATAGTACGCCCCATCTGGGCTAACGTATTTAACTCTGCACTGGCAACGGTAACCGCCGCCATTATCTACTTGTATCCTTCCCCATTGGTGTGTAATGCCGGAGCCTTTGTTATCGGTTTCTCAGCGGCTGGCGGCATTTTACAACTCGGTGTTTCGGTCATGTCAGAGTTTTTCCCCAAAAGCAAGGCCAAAGTCACCAGTATTTATATGATGATGGGCGGTCTGGCAAACTTTATTATTCCACTGATTACCGGTTATCTGTCAAATATCGGCCTGCAATATATCATCGTTCTCGATTTTACTTTCGCGTTGCTGGCTCTGATTACCGCGATTATTGTTTTCATTCGCTATTACCGCGTATTCATTATTCCCAAAAATGATATCCGGTTAGGCGAACGTTATTTTAAACACAATTAAGCACAGAGGTTAAAGGAGTGAATTATGGATGTTACCGCAAAATACGAATTGATTGGGTTGATGGCCTATCCTATCCGCCACAGTTTATCGCCTGAAATGCAGAATAAAGCCTTAGAAAAAGCGGGATTGCCATTTACCTATATGGCCTTTGAAGTGGATAACGATAGCTTTGCCGGAGCAATTGAAGGATTAAAAGCCCTCAAAATGCGCGGCACCGGTGTGTCGATGCCGAACAAACAACTGGCGTGTGAATATGTTGATGAATTAACGCCTGCGGCGAAACTGGTGGGCGCCATCAATACCATCGTTAATGATAACGGCTACCTGCGTGGTTATAACACCGACGGCACAGGCCATATTCGCGCCATAAAAGAGAGCGGTTTTGATATCAAAGGAAAAACGATGGTGCTGTTAGGTGCCGGTGGCGCCTCAACGGCGATTGGCGCGCAGGGTGCGATTGAAGGGTTAAAAGAAATTAAACTCTTTAACCGTCGGGATGAGTTTTTCGATAAAGCCCTCGCCTTCGCGCAACGGGTCAACGAAAACACCGATTGCGTCGTCACAGTGACGGATCTCGCCGATCAGCAGGCCTTTGCCGAGGCGCTGGCTTCTGCCGACATTTTAACCAACGGCACTAAAGTGGGTATGAAACCCCTTGAAAATGAATCATTGGTTAATGATATCAGTCTGTTACATCCAGGACTTCTGGTCACCGAATGCGTATATAACCCGCATATGACGAAGTTATTGCAGCAGGCGCAACAAGCAGGTTGCAAAACGATTGATGGATACGGCATGTTGTTGTGGCAAGGGGCTGAACAGTTCACGTTATGGACTGGCAAAAATTTCCCTCTGGAATACGTTAAACAGGTCATGGGGTTCGGCGCCTGACAGGCTGACCGCGTGCAGAAAGGGTAAGAAATGAAAACCGTAACTGTAAAAGATCTCGTCATTGGCACGGGTGCACCAAAAATCATCGTCTCGCTGATGGCGAAAGATATCGCCAGCGTGAAATCTGAAGCTCTTGTCTATCGTGAAGCGGACTTTGATATTCTGGAATGGCGCGTGGATCACTTTGCCGACCTCACCTGTGTGGAGTCGGTCATGGCGGCGGCAAAAATTCTCCGTGAGACCATGCCAGAAAAACCGCTGCTGTTTACCTTCCGCAGTGCCAAAGAAGGCGGCGAGCAGGCGATTTCCACCGAGGCTTATATTGCACTCAATCGTGCAGCCATCGACAGCGGCCTGGTTGATATGATCGATCTGGAGTTATTTACCGGCGATGATCAGGTTAAAGAAACCGTCGCCTACGCCCACGCGCATGATGTGAAAGTTGTCATGTCCAACCATGACTTCCATAAAACGCCTGAAGCCGAAGAAATCATTGCCCGTCTGCGCAAAATGCAGTCCTTCGATGCCGATATTCCTAAGATTGCGCTGATGCCGCAAAGTACCAGCGATGTGCTGACGTTGCTTGCTGCGACCCTGGAGATGCAGGAGCAGTATGCCGATCGTCCAATCATCACGATGTCAATGGCAAAAACTGGCGTAATTTCTCGTCTGGCTGGTGAAGTATTTGGCTCGGCGGCAACTTTTGGTGCGGTAAAAAAAGCCTCTGCACCAGGGCAAATCTCGGTAAATGATTTGCGCACAGTATTAACTATTTTACATCAGGCATAAGCAATAATATTTCGGCGGGAATATCCTCCCCCGCCGAACTAAAAAAATATATTTAACCGTATTTAATAAAAATATTTCGTGAGTCTCTGTGCGCTAATTCTCCATCTGGTGTAGGGAAAATCACACCTGAATCAGGAATTAACAATGAAACCTGTAAAACCACCTCGTATTAATGGACGAGTGCCGGTCCTGTCGGCACAGGAAGCGGTGAATTATATTCCCGACGAAGCAACACTTTGTGTGTTAGGCGCTGGCGGCGGTATTCTGGAAGCCACCACGTTAATTACTGCTCTTGCTGATAAATATAAACAGACTCAAACGCCACGTAATTTATCGATTATTAGTCCAACAGGGCTTGGCGATCGCGCCGATCGCGGTATTAGTCCGCTGGCGCAAGAAGGTCTGGTGAAATGGGCATTATGCGGTCACTGGGGACAATCGCCGCGTATTTCTGATCTCGCAGAACAAAATAAAATTGTTGCCTATAACTATCCACAAGGTGTACTCACCCAAACATTGCGCGCCGCCGCTGCCCACCAGCCGGGAATTATTAGCGATATTGGTATCGGTACATTTGTTGACCCTCGCCAACAAGGCGGAAAACTGAATGAAGTGACCAAAGAAGAGCTGATTAAACTGGTCGAGTTTGATAATAAAGAATATCTCTATTACAAAGCGATTGCGCCGGATATCGCTTTTATTCGCGCTACCACCTGCGACAGCGAAGGCTACGCCACTTTTGAAGATGAGGTGATGTATCTCGACGCATTGGTTATTGCCCAGGCGGTACACAATAACGGCGGTATTGTGATGATGCAGGTGCAGAAAATGGTTAAGAAAGCCACGCTGCATCCTAAATCTGTCCGTATTCCGGGTTATCTGGTGGATATTGTGGTGGTCGATCCGGATCAAACCCAACTGTATGGCGGTGCGCCGGTTAACCGCTTTATTTCTGGTGACTTCACCCTTGATGACAGCACCAAACTTAGTCTGCCCCTAAACCAACGTAAATTAGTTGCGCGGCGTGCATTATTCGAAATGCGCAAAGGCGCGGTGGGAAATGTCGGTGTCGGTATTGCCGACGGCATTGGCCTGGTCGCCCGTGAAGAAGGATGTGCTGATGACTTTATTCTGACGGTGGAAACGGGTCCGATTGGCGGTATTACCTCGCAAGGTATCGCCTTTGGCGCAAATGTTAATACCCGCGCCATTCTGGATATGACGTCCCAGTTCGATTTTTATCACGGCGGTGGTCTGGATGTTTGTTATTTGAGTTTTGCCGAAGTCGACCAGCACGGCAACGTCGGTGTGCATAAATTCAATGGCAAAATCATGGGCACCGGCGGATTTATTGATATCAGCGCCACCTCGAAGAAAATTATTTTCTGTGGCACGTTAACCGCAGGAAGTTTAAAAACAGAAATTGCCAACGGCAAATTAAATATTATCCAGGAAGGACGGGTGAAGAAATTTATTCGGGAACTACCGGAAATTACTTTTAGCGGAAAAATCGCTCTCGAGCGAGGGCTAGATGTTCGTTATATCACTGAGCGCGCAGTATTCACGCTGAAAGAAGACGGACTGCATTTAATCGAAATCGCTCCTGGCGTCGATTTACAAAAAGATATTCTCGACAAAATGGATTTCACCCCAGTGATTTCACCAGAACTCAAACTGATGGATGAGAGATTATTTATCGATGCAGCGATGGGTTTTGTCCTGCCTGAAGCGGCTCATTAACAGGAGTATAATGATGGATTTTTCTTTAACTGAAGAACAAGAACTGCTGCTGGCCAGTATTCGCGAACTGATTACGACTAACTTTCCGGAAGAGTATTTCCGCACCTGCGATCAAAACGGTACATATCCGCGTGAGTTTATGCGGGCGCTGGCGGATAACGGTATTTCCATGCTTGGCGTGCCGGAAGAATTTGGTGGTATCCCTGCGGATTACGTCACCCAAATGCTGGCGCTGATGGAAGTGTCAAAATGCGGTGCTCCGGCGTTTTTGATTACCAACGGTCAGTGTATTCACAGTATGCGCCGTTTCGGTTCTGCGGAGCAGTTACGCAAAACGGCAGAAAGCACACTGGAAACGGGTGATCCCGCCTATGCCCTGGCGTTGACGGAGCCAGGCGCAGGCTCAGACAACAACAGTGCCACTACCACTTACACGCGTAAAAATGGCAAGGTTTATATCAACGGACAGAAAACCTTTATTACCGGTGCGAAAGAGTACCCGTATATGCTGGTGCTGGCGCGCGATCCAGAACCGAAAGATCCGAAAAAGGCCTTCACCCTGTGGTGGGTCGACTCCAGTAAGCCCGGCATTAAGATTAACCCGCTGCATAAAATCGGCTGGCATATGCTCAGCACCTGCGAAGTCTATCTCGACAACGTGGAAGTTGAAGAGAGCGACATGGTGGGCGAAGAAGGAATGGGGTTCCTCAATGTGATGTACAACTTTGAGATGGAACGCCTGATCAACGCCGCGCGCAGCACCGGCTTTGCCGAGTGTGCCTTTGAAGATGCCGCCCGCTATGCCAACCAGCGTATCGCTTTTGGTAAGCCGATTGGGCATAACCAGATGATCCAGGAAAAACTGGCACTGATGGCGATTAAGATCGACAACATGCGCAATATGGTGCTGAAAGTGGCATGGCAAGCTGACCAGCATCAGTCATTGCGCACCAGCGCGGCGCTGGCAAAATTGTACTGCGCACGTACCGCGATGGAAGTCATTGATGATGCGATTCAAATCATGGGTGGTCTGGGCTATACCGATGAGGCGCGCGTCTCCCGCTTCTGGCGCGATGTTCGCTGTGAACGTATCGGCGGCGGTACAGACGAAATTATGATTTACGTTGCAGGTCGGCAGATTCTGAAAGATTACCAGAATAAATAATCTCCAGGCGGCGCAGCTTCTTACAAAACTGCGCCGCCTGATTTATCCGGCAAGACTTACGGGTTGAGGAAATTCAGATAAGATTTCTTGTTCCGCAAAACAGTTTTTAAATTGCCTGCGGTAATCGCTGGGCGAACAGCCGACATGGCGCAAAAACAGTTTGGCAAAGTGATCGACATTTTCATAACCCACACGCCAGGAGATCTCTGCCTGTGATAATTCAGTATTGGTGAGTGACCATTTCGCTTCCGTCATACGCCGTTGAATAACATAGTTAATAGGGGAAATGCGATACTCTTTGGTAAATTCATGGCAAATATAACTGACGCTGGCACGAAATTTTTTCGATAACTGTTCCAAAGTGATTTTTTCGCGATAATTATTATTCAGATAGAAAAGAATATCTTTAATCAGCACATCTTTTTTAATATATCCTTGCTCCGAACGATACGCATTTTTAAAATTTTCGTAGTAGAGAATTGCTAATGTATAGGCAAAAGCGTCCCATAATGAAGATGTCTGATTATTTTTACTTTGCGGCAAAATAACGCTTAGCTCATTAAATAAGGTTTTAATGACCTCTTTTCCCTGCCCTGCGGCAATTACCGGGCAAGAATGCGGTTGCAGAAGCTGGTTTTCCTCTGCCCCCTGAAACTGAAAGCCATACAGTGCACAGGTACAGGTCGTAGCAGGATCGTTGACATCAGAAGCCACCGCATGAAGTCTGCCGCGTTCTATCACCACAATGTCATCGGCATGGGCTACATACAACGAGGAGTCAATGGTAAACCTTGCCACGCCTTTCTTGACATAAATCAGCTCAGTTTCATTGTCATGAACGTGATGTCCAGACTCCCATTTTGGATCATCGCTAAATGCAAAACGTGAAAGCCGTGGCGTTTTTCCAGCGACAAACAGCGTTTCGCTGACATTATCAAAACAGCGTTGATACATGACAACCTCCCTATTCCATGAGCAAGCAAAAGCAATATATGCCGGATAAAATACGGCGTGTATTACGGTTATACAACCGCGTTTAGCGAGAGCTAAACAAGATTATTTACACCGAATGCAAGATTGTACGGTCACGGCATAACAATATTGCCGCTCACTGCACTTTTGTTTTAGCGATCGCATTTTTTTTGCAAGATTGTTGGCAAGGAAAACAGCTTGCTCCGTCGAAAACACCTTCCTGCTATCGCACACTATTTTCAGGCCATTTTTACCTTCCATCGGAGATGGTTCCGTATGCGACCCACAGGAGAAATCATGAAAATAATAACCTGCTTTAAGCTGGTGCCTGAAGAACAGGACATTGTTGTCACTCCCGAATACACCCTTAATTTCGACAATGCCGACGCCAAAATCAGCCAGTTCGATCTCAATGCCATTGAAGCTGCAAGCCAGCTTGCAACAGATGACGATGAGATAGCCGCGCTGACCGTTGGCGGTTCGTTATTGCAGAACTCGAAGGTGCGCAAAGACGTGTTATCACGCGGGCCACACAGCCTGTATATGGTGCAGGATGCCCAACTTGAACACGCGCTGCCCGTCGATACCGCAAAGGCGCTGGCAACCGCAGCAGAAAAAATCGGCTTTGATTTACTGATCTTTGGCGAAGGTTCCGGCGATCTCTATGCCCAGCAGGTTGGTCTGCTGGTAGGGGAAATCTTGCAACTTCCGGTGATTAATGCAGTGAGTGCCATTGCGCGTCAGGGCGATACATTGGTGGTTGAACGCACACTCGAAGAGGAAGTTGAAGTTATTGAACTCTCGCTTCCCGCCGTACTTTGCGTCACGTCTGATATCAACGTTCCACGTATCCCCTCCATGAAAGCCATTCTCGGTGCAGGCAAAAAACCGGTGAACCAGTGGCAGGCGAGTGACATCGGCTGGAGCCAGACCACGCCACTTGCTGAACTAACCGGCATTCGCGTACCGCCGCAAACAGAACGTAAACACATCATTCTCGATAACGATTCGCCGGAAGCGATTGCCGAGCTGGCGGAACACCTGAAGAAAGCCCTGAACTAAAGCCAACGGAGAAGAAACGATGAGTCAATTAAACAGCGTCTGGGTCTTTAGCGATAACCCTGATCGTTATGCTGAACTGTTTGGCGGTGCGCAGCAATGGGGGCAACAGGTGTATGCCATTGTGCAAAATGCCGACCAGGCGCAGGCGGTTATGCCTTATGGCCCAAAATGTATTTATGTTCTTGAGCAAAACGATGCGCTGCAACGCACTGAAAATTACGCTGAAAGCATTGCTGCCCTGCTTAAAGATAAACACCCCGCTATGTTGCTGATGGCCGCGACGAAACGCGGTAAAGCTCTGGCAGCACGGTTAAGTGTGCAACTGAATGCGGCGCTGGTGAACGATGCCACGGCGGTGGATATTGTCGATGGTCACATTTGCGCCGAACACCGTATGTATGGCGGGCTAGCGTTCGCTCAGGAAAAGATCACCAGCCCGCTGGCGATAATTACCCTTGCGCCCGGTGTTCAGGAACCGTGCACGAGCAATGCTTCTCATCAATGCCCGATTGAAACGGTGCCTTACGTTGCCCCGCGTCATGAAATTCTCTGTCGCGAACGCCGTGCGAAAGCGGCAAGCAGTGTGGATCTGAGTAAAGCAAAACGCGTGGTCGGCGTCGGTCGCGGTCTGGCAGCGCAGGATGACCTGAAAATGGTTCACGAACTGGCGGCGGCACTGAATGCTGAAGTCGGCTGCTCACGCCCGATTGCCGAAGGCGAGAATTGGATGGAACGTGAACGTTATATCGGTGTCTCCGGGGTGTTGCTGAAATCCGAACTCTACCTGACGCTGGGGATTTCCGGGCAGATCCAGCATATGGTCGGCGGCAACGGCGCAAAAGTGATTGTCGCCATCAATAAAGATAAAAACGCGCCAATCTTCAACTATGCCGACTACGGTCTGGTGGGCGATATCTACAAAGTCGTCCCCGCCCTGATTAGCCAGTTGAGCCGCTAATTTCTTTTCAACCACATCTCCCGCTGTAAACGCAGCGGGAAGGGAGCATAACGCATGTCGGATGACAAATTTGATACCATTGTGGTCGGTGCGGGCGTTGCCGGTAGCGTCGCCGCACTGGTGATGGCGCGAGCCGGGCTGGATGTCCTGGTAATAGAACGTGGCGATAGCGCCGGATGCAAAAATATGACTGGCGGGCGTCTTTATGCCCACACGCTTGAGGCTATTATTCCCGGCTTTGCTGCATCTGCACCGGTTGAACGCAAGGTCACACGCGAGAAAATCTCTTTCTTAACCGAAGAAAGCGCCGTTACCCTCGATTTTCACCGTGAGCAACCGGATGCCCCGCAGCAAGCGTCTTATACCGTATTGCGCAACCGCCTCGATCCGTGGCTGATGGAACAAGCAGAACAGGCGGGTGCGCAGTTTATCCCGGGCGTTCGCGTCGATGCCCTGGTTCGTGAGGGAAACAAGGTCACTGGCGTTCAGGCCGGGGATGATATTCTCGAAGCGAATGTGGTCATATTGGCCGATGGCGTTAACTCAATACTTGGTCGTTCGCTGGGCATGGTTCCCGCCTCCGATCCGCATCATTACGCTGTTGGTGTTAAAGAGGTCATTGGCCTCACGCCAGAACAAATCAACGATCGCTTTAACGTCACCGGCGATGAAGGTGCCGCCTGGCTGTTTGCCGGTTCCCCTTCTGACGGCCTTATGGGCGGTGGATTCCTCTATACCAACAACGATTCCGTATCGTTGGGTCTGGTCTGCGGATTGGGTGATATCGCCCATGCGCAAAAAAGCGTGCCGCAAATGCTGGAAGATTTTAAACAGCACCCCGCCATACGTCCGCTGATTAGCGGTGGCAAACTGCTTGAATATTCCGCGCATATGGTGCCGGAAGGTGGCCTGGCGATGGTGCCGCAACTGGTTAACGATGGTGTGATGATCGTCGGTGACGCCGCCGGTTTCTGCCTCAATCTTGGCTTTACGGTTCGCGGAATGGATTTAGCCATCGCGTCGGCACAGGCTGCTGCCACAACGGTGATTGCCGCCAAAGAACGCGCGGATTTTTCCACCAGCAGCCTGGCGCAATACAAACGTGAGCTGGAACAGAGTTGCGTCATGCGCGATATGCAGCATTTTCGCAAAATCCCGGCGCTGATGGAAAACCCGCGCCTGTTTAGCCAATACCCACGAATGGCCGCTGACATCATGAACGATATGTTCACCATCGACGGTAAACCTAACCAGCCGGTACGCAAAATGATCATGGGACACGCGAAGAAAATTGGGCTGATCAACTTGCTGAAAGATGGCATTAAGGGAGCAACCGCACTATGAGCCAGAATTCTACGGTTAATGTTGACGTCAAATTAGGCGTCAATAAATTCCATGTTGATGAGGGACATCCGCACATCATTCTGGCGGCAAATCCCGATATCAATGAATTTCGTAAATTAATGAAAGCCTGCCCGGCCGGACTTTATAAGCAGGATGACGCAGGAAATATTCATTTTGATTCTGCCGGTTGTCTCGAATGCGGAACCTGTCGGGTGCTTTGCGGCAACACTATCCTCGAACAATGGCAATACCCTGCTGGCACTTTCGGTATTGATTTCCGCTACGGTTAATCACGCATCCCACAGGCCTGTACGTCGGGCCTGACGTTTTGTTTCGAGAGTCCAAAATGAAAGTAACATTAACGTTTAACGCGCAGCGTCGTGCTGCCTATCGGCAGCAAGGGTTATGGGGTGATGCTTCGCTGGCTGACTACTGGCAGCAAACTGTGCGAGCGATGCCTGACAAAATAGCTGTGGTCGATAATCATGGTGCATCGTACACCTATAGCGCGCTCGATCAGGCCGCGAGCTGTCTGGCAAGCTGGATGCTGGCGAACGGTATTGAAGCCGGCGATCGCGTCGCGTTTCAACTGCCGGGCTGGTGTGAATTTACCGTTATCTATCTTGCCTGCCTGAAAACCGGTGCGGTATCCGTGCCGCTGTTACCCTCCTGGCGGGAAGCGGAACTGGTGTGGGTGCTCAATAAGTGCCAGGCCAAAATGTTTTTTGCCCCGACGTTGTTTAAACAAACGCGTCCGGTAGAGTTAATCCTGCCGCTGCAAAATCAGCTTCCACATCTGCAACAAATTGTCGGCGTGGACAAACTGGCTCCCGCCACATCGTCTCTCTCGTTACGCCAGATTATTACCGATAATACCCCGCTGACGACGTCGATATCGGTTCACGGCGATGAATTAGCGGCAGTGCTGTTTACCTCCGGAACTGAAGGTATGCCAAAGGGCGTGATGCTGACACATAATAATATTCTCGCCAGCGAGCGGGCATATTGTGCGCGGCTGAATCTGACATGGCAGGATGTTTTTATGATGCCTGCGCCGCTGGGTCATGCGACAGGTTTTCTGCATGGCGTAACGGCGCCGTTTTTGGTAGGCGCACGGAGCGTATTGTTAGATATTTTCACCCCTGAAGCCTGTCTCTCGCTACTTGAGCAACAACGTTGCACCTGTATGCTCGGCGCAACGCCGTTTGTCTATGACCTTTTGAATTTACTGGAGAAACAGCCCGCAGATCTTTCTGCGCTGCGTTTCTTCCTTTGCGGTGGCACCACGATCCCAAAAAAAGTGGCGCGTGAATGCCAACAGCGCGGCATTAAATTGTTAAGTGTTTATGGCTCCACAGAAAGCTCGCCGCACGCGGTGGTGAATCTCGACGATCCGTTGTCACGCTTTATGCATACCGATGGTTACGCTGCCGCTGGCGTGGAAATCAAAGTCGTCGATGACGCACGCAAGACCTTACCGGCCGGTTGTGAAGGTGAAGAGGCCTCGCGTGGCCCCAATGTGTTTATGGGTTATTTTGATGAACCTGAATTAACCGCCCGCGCGCTGGATGAAGAAGGCTGGTATTACAGCGGTGATCTCTGCCGCATGGATGAGGCTGGCTATATAAAAATAACCGGACGTAAGAAAGATATTATTGTCCGTGGCGGCGAGAATATTAGCAGCCGTGAAGTGGAAGATATATTGTTGCAGCATCCCAAAATTCATGATGCCTGCGTGGTTGCGATGCCCGATGAACGCTTAGGCGAACGCTCGTGTGCTTATATTGTATTAAAATCGCCACATCATTCATTATCTCTGGAAGATGTGGTAGCATTTTTTAGCCGTAAACGGGTCGCGAAATATAAATACCCTGAACATATCGTGATAACTGAAAAGTTACCCCGCACTGCATCCGGTAAAATACAAAAATTTTTACTCAGGAAAGATATTATTCAGCGATTAACCGAGGGTCATTGCGGAATTACTGAATAAGATTCGTATCCGCGAATAGCTAGCCCCGGCGACAATATGCCGCCGGGGCTATATTTTATTTCTTCAGTTCAGCCAGACTTAACCAGGTTTGCACTACAGTGTCTGGGTTCAGAGACAGGCTGTCGATTCCCTCTTCCATCAACCATGCTGCAAAGTCTTCGTGGTCAGATGGCCCCTGACCGCAAATCCCGACGTATTTGCCCTGTTTCTTCGCGGCACGGATTGCCATCGACAACAGTGCTTTCACGGCATCGTTGCGCTCATCGAACAGTTCAGACACCACGCCGGAGTCACGATCCAGGCCAAGCGTCAGCTGCGTCATGTCGTTTGAGCCGATAGAGAAGCCGTCGAAATATTCGAGGAACTGTTCTGCCAGCAAGGCGTTGGACGGAATTTCACACATCATGATGATCTTCAGACCGTTCTCACCACGTTTCAGTCCCTGACGCGCCAGTTCTTCAACCACCGCTTTCGCCTGGTCAACGGTACGCACGAACGGGATCATGATCTCAACGTTGGTTAACCCCATGTCGTTGCGCACACGTTTCACCGCTTCACACTCCAGCGCGAAGCAGTCGCGGAAGCTATCAGAAACGTAGCGACCGGCGCCACGGAAGCCCAGCATCGGATTCTCTTCATGCGGCTCGTAACGTTCGCCACCGACCAGGTTAGCATATTCGTTGGATTTAAAATCAGAGAGACGGACAATGACGCGCTTCGGATAAAACGCTGCGCCCAGCGTCGCGATCCCTTCAGTCAGACGACCAACGTAAAATTCACGCGGAGAATCAAAGCCTTTCATCATCTCGCGGATTTCGTTTTGCAGCTGCGGTTCCTGGTCGTCAAACTCAAGCAGTGCACGCGGGTGAACGCCAATCATGCGGTTGATGATAAATTCCAGGCGCGCCAGACCTACGCCTTCATTTGGCAAGCAGGCGAAGTCAAACGCACGATCCGGGTTACCGACGTTCATCATCACTTTCAGCGGCAGATCCGGCATGGTTTCCACGCTGGAGCTTTTCACGCTAAATTCCAGCAACTCGGCATAAACGTAACCGGTATCGCCTTCAGCACAAGAAACAGTGACATTCTCACCGTCTTTCATCCGTTCGGTCGCATCGCCGCAGCCAACCACCGCCGGAATACCCAGTTCGCGTGCGATGATCGCCGCGTGACAGGTACGACCGCCACGGTTGGTGACGATGGCTGATGCTTTCTTCATGATCGGTTCCCAGTCCGGGTCGGTCATGTCAGTGACCAGAACGTCACCGGGTTCGATGCGGTTCATTTCGCTGATGTCATGAATGACTTTCACCGGCCCCGCGCCAATGCGATGACCGATAGCACGGCCTTCGGCGATAATCTTGCCCTGTGAATGCAGCGTATAACGTTCCATGACCTGGCCGCGTGAACGCACGGTTTCCGGACGCGCCTGCACAATAAACAGTTTGCCGGTGTGGCCGTCTTTCGCCCACTCAATATCCATCGGGCGACCGTAGTGTTTCTCAATTTGTACGGCCTGTTTTGCCAGCTCCTGCACTTCTTCGTTGGTCAGCGAGAAGATGTCACGTTGTTCCTTTGGCACATCTTCAATTTTGACCTGCTTGCCGTGCTCCTGGGTCGGCGCGTAGACCATGCGGATTTTTTTCGACCCCATGGTACGGCGCACGATAGCCGGGCGATTCGCCGCCAGCGTCGGTTTATGCACGTAAAACTCATCCGGGTTAACCGCGCCCTGCACAACCATCTCACCGAGACCCCATGCGGAAGTGATAAACACCACCTGGTCGAAACCGGATTCGGTATCAATGGAGAACATCACGCCAGAGGACGCGAGGTCGGAACGCACCATCCGCTGAACACCGGCGGAGAGCGCGACGCCACGGTGATCGTAACCCTGGTGAACGCGATAAGAGATGGCGCGATCGTTAAACAGAGAAGCAAAGACATGCTTCACTGCCACGAGGACGGCGTCAAAACCCTGAACGTTGAGGAAGGTTTCCTGCTGACCGGCAAAGGAGGCGTCCGGCATGTCTTCTGCGGTGGCGGAGGAGCGCACCGCAAAAGAGGCGTTTTCGTCATCGGCGGAAAGCTGTGCATAGGCTTCGCGGATGGCGTTTTCCAGCTCAGGCTGGAAGGGAGTGTCGATAATCCACTGGCGGATTTGCGCGCCTGCTTTCGCAAGCTGAGTAACATCGTCAATATCCGTTTTATCCAGCAGTTCATAAATGCGCTGGTTTACGCCGCTTTGATCCAGAAACTGGTTAAACGCATCGGCGGTGGTGGCGAAACCATTCGGAACGGAAACGCCCATTCCGGAAAGGTTAGTAATCATTTCACCCAGGGAGGCATTTTTGCCCCCAACCCTGTCTACATCATTCATGCCGAGTTGGTTATACCAAAGCACCAGCGGTGACGAGCCATTGTTGGACATCGAACAATCCTTTTGTGATAAATGAACGGTTTGAGAAACACATTTCTGCGCATTTATCTTTGCATATTTAACCGGATGAAAAAAACGGTGAATCGTTCAAGCAAATATATTTTTTTACTTTTTAAGACTGATCCCAGCGTTGCGCAAATCTGTTATCTTCGATAATTCCCACATAAACCATCGGTATAAACGAAACCGAAAAATGAAATGCTGTTTTCATAAAAAATAAAATTGAAGGTTCATTTTATAAACCCGGCATAACGTTCTACGCTTCTGTGCATTTTTAATTTATGCTTTCATAGAATTATGTCTGCATCACAGGAAGAACAAAATGGATAATGCTGTTGATCGCCACGTTTTTTATATTTCTGATGGTACGGCAATAACTGCGGAGGTATTAGGACACGCAGTGATGTCGCAATTTCCTGTTACTATCAGCAGCATTACGCTGCCGTTTGTCGAAAATGAGAGCCGTGCACGGGCGGTGAAAGACCAAATAGACGCGATTTATCAGCAGACAGGTGTGCGCCCGCTGGTCTTCTACTCCATCGTGTTGCCGGAAATTCGCGCCATCATTTTGCAAAGTGAAGGCTTTTGCCAGGATATCGTTCAGGCGCTGGTTGCCCCGCTACAACAAGAGATGAAACTGGACCCAACGCCGATTGCTCACCGTACTCACGGCCTGAATCCCAATAATCTGAATAAATATGATGCACGTATTGCGGCGATTGATTACACCCTCGCCCACGATGACGGTATTTCGTTGCGCAATCTGGATCAGGCACAAGTGATCCTGCTCGGCGTTTCTCGCTGCGGTAAAACTCCCACCAGTCTGTATCTGGCGATGCAGTTTGGTATTCGCGCGGCAAACTACCCCTTCATTGCTGATGACATGGATAATCTGGTGCTGCCCGCGTCACTTAAACCGCTACAGCATAAACTGTTCGGGCTGACCATCGACCCAGAGCGTCTGGCGGCTATTCGTGAAGAACGTCGGGAAAACAGCCGCTATGCCTCGCTTCGTCAGTGCCGGATGGAAGTCGCGGAAGTAGAAGCGTTGTACCGTAAAAATCAGATCCCGTGGATCAACAGTACCAATTATTCGGTAGAAGAGATTGCCACCAAGATCCTCGATATCATGGGTCTTAGTCGCCGAATGTACTAGGGAACTAGTATAAAGGTTCGTTTTTTTGTTATTATGCCGTCAATTGAGCGAAGTGTTGCCTGCCTCGCACTTGAAATCAGCAGGGATTGGTTTATCGTGATGCGCATCACTTCTTGGCATCCCTGCCGTTGAAGCAACAAATTTCTGAGACTTGTAATGAACAGAACTGACGAACTCCGTACTGCGCGTATCGAGAGTCTGGTAACGCCCGCCGAACTCGCGCTACGGTATCCCGTAACGCCTGGCGTCGCCAGCCATGTCACCGATTCCCGCCGTAGAATTGAAAAAATACTGAATGGTGAAGACAAGCGACTGTTGGTCATTATTGGCCCCTGCTCGATCCACGATCTTACCGCTGCAATGGAGTACGCCACCCGTCTGCAGGCACTGCGCAACCAGTACCAGTCACGGCTGGAAATCGTAATGCGCACCTATTTTGAAAAACCACGAACCGTTGTCGGCTGGAAAGGATTAATTTCCGACCCGGATTTAAACGGCAGCTATCGCGTAAATCACGGCCTCGAACTGGCGCGTAAGTTACTGTTACAGGTAAATGAGCTGGGCGTCCCCACCGCGACCGAATTTCTCGATATGGTGACCGGTCAGTTTATTGCCGACTTAATTAGCTGGGGCGCGATTGGCGCACGCACTACCGAAAGCCAGATCCACCGCGAAATGGCGTCCGCGCTCTCATGCCCTGTAGGCTTTAAAAATGGTACTGATGGCAACACGCGTATTGCCGTGGACGCGATTCGCGCGGCGCGCGCCAGCCATATGTTCCTCTCGCCAGATAAGAACGGCCAGATGACCATCTACCAGACCAGTGGCAACCCGTATGGGCACATTATTATGCGTGGTGGCAAAAAACCAAATTATCATGCCGATGATATCGCCGCCGCCTGCGATACGTTGCACGAATTTGATTTACCAGAACATCTGGTGGTGGATTTCAGCCACGGCAACTGTCAGAAGCAGCACCGCCGTCAGTTAGAAGTTTGTGAGGATATTTGCCAGCAAATCCGCAATGGCTCTACGGCGATTGCCGGAATTATGGCGGAAAGTTTCCTGCGTGAAGGTACACAAAAAATTGTTAGCAGTCAGCCACTCACCTACGGTCAGTCAATTACCGATCCATGTTTAGGCTGGGAAGATACTGAACACCTGATCGAAAAACTCGCCTCTGCGGTAGATACCCGCTTCTGAATGCGTGCCCATTCCGTCGGGAATGGGCATTTCTACTCAATATCTTGTCTTATCAATGAATTATTACTTGCCCTGGCGCAAGATTGTATTGATAATAAGAATCATTGTTATACCAATTATTATTAGTTTTTATGAGCTATACGGACAGCAGCAGACTCACGCCTAAAACGGATGCAAATCAGAAGATCTCTTCCCCACAGCCTGTTCGACGGATTACCAGCCAGACACTGTTAGGTCCGGATGGCAAACTGATCATTGATCATGACGGACAAGAATATCTGCTCCGTAAAACACAGGCTGGCAAGCTGCTGCTGACAAAGTAGCGTTTAACTCGAACAGCTGACTTCCAGTCGTTTGCCCCAGTCCGGTGGGCGGCTGACATAATCATCATCTCTGTCGCTGAAAGGATTTCGCAACGCCTCATGCAGGCGGTGTAATTCCGTCATATCGCCCTGTTCCGCCGCCTCAATGGCTCGTTGTGCCAGCCAGTTGCGCAACACCAGCGCCGGATTGACGCTTTGCATCAGTTGCTGACGTTCGCTGTCGGTGACGTTATCTTGCTGCAAACGCGCCCGATAACGGGCAAACCAGTCATCAAATGCCGCACGATCAATAAACTCATCACGCAGTGGCGATGCCGGACTGCGCTGTTCAACCAGGCTAAGGATGCGGAATGTACGGGTATAGTCGCTGCGCTCACGCGCCATCAGACTGAATAATTCATTCAGCAGCGCGTTATCCTCTTTCTGCTCCGTCATAAAGCCCAGCTTCTGCCGCATACGTTGTCCGTAATGCGTCAACAGAACCTGTTGATAGCTGTCCAGCGCCGTATTGAGCGCATCTACAGAAATAAATGGCGACAATGTCTGTGCCAGACGCTGTAAATTCCACAACGCGACGGCAGGCTGATTATCAAAACTATAACGCCCCTGATGATCCGAGTGGTTACAGATAAAGCCAGGCTCGTAATCATCGAGGAAGCCGAACGGCCCGTAATCGAGGGTCAGGCCAAGAATCGACATGTTGTCAGTGTTCATAACACCATGAGCAAAACCGACTGTCTGCCAGTTAGCCATTAACGACGCGGTACGTGCGACAACATCGGTAAACCAGAGACGGTATTTATCCTCATCATCCTCAAGATGTGACCAGTAATGTCGGATGGCAAAGTCAGCCAACTGGCGAACCTTTTCCGGCTCGCGGCGATAGTAAAAGTGTTCGAAGTGACCAAATCGCAGATGGCTTTGTGCCACGCGCATTAACATCGCGCCTGATTCTACCGTTTCCCGATAAACTGGCGTATCGCTGGTAACAATGCTTAAAGCGCGCGTCGTAGGAATACCCAGATAATGCATCGCCTCACTGGCGAGACTTTCACGAATCGTAGAGCGCAATACCGCCCGTCCATCGCCCATTCGCGAATAAGGCGTCAGCCCCGCCCCTTTCAGATGCCAGTCCATTGTTGTGCCATCGGCGAGTTGTTGCTCACCGAGAAGAATGCCACGCCCGTCACCCAACTGGCCCGCCCAGACGCCAAACTGATGACCGCTGTAGACCTGCGCCAGTGGCGACATGCCAGGTAGTAATGTTTCTCCCCCCCACACGCCGGCGCCACTTTCAAACAGCGACGAGGGAATACCCAGCGTGTTAGCCAGTTCTGCATTATGCCAAATCAGCCGGGCGTTATTTAAAGGCGTGGGGGAAAGTGCTGTATAGGTTGCTGGCAATTCATCGCGCCAGCGGGTAATAAAAGACAGGGTCATAGATCCTCCTGTCTGATAGTGTAGACGGTTACCCTCATCTTAAACACCAGCAAACAAAAGGGTTATCGCTGAACCAGCGTTGTTACCTGACTTACGGGAACTGCTGGCCATAAGCATCCTTGTAGGGCATGAAAACCATACGGTGTGATTCGCGCCAACATTCCTGGGGTATCGATACCTGCCGCAATGATATAGCTGCAACAAGGCGAAATTTGCGTATGAATAGCACGAATAAATGGTGCGAAGGATGTATTAGCTATTTGTTGCTGAACAAAGCCTTTATCCAACATAACTCGAGTGAAAAGACCATCAAATATTGCTTTCATGGTGCTGTTACCCGCACCTAAATCCCCCAACACCAATGGACAAATTTGAGATAAGCGCAAGAGATTACAATTATCTTTCCCCTCATTAAGTTGTGGATAATTTTCATTAATCCGCAATTCAATAAAAGGAAATTTTAATAGTTGGTCTGCGTAATTATTAGCACCTAATAATAATTTTGCTACTTGTGGCGTTAAATTAATCCATGCAAAAATTTTGTGTTGAATAAAAAAATGTTGGCATGATTTAAGTAATTCTAACTGCTCGGCAAATAGCTGCCAATGCTGTTCCTCAGAAAGCTGCGCCATAACCCGCGTCGTCGGGATGCGAACCATACCGTCTTCACTGGAGAAATGGGTTATTATTTCAACCCCAACAAGATTTTGCCGGCTATCTCTTATCGGCAGGAAATAGCAATCAGAATGATAAACATTATCTAGTAAAATCTTCATGGTAATCGCCCTTCTCCAGAAATATTTTTACAAATCCGGCTAAAAAGGATGAGGCCATAAAGTATAAAAAAAACAGAAGGGATAACTTTCATTTGTTCCTTGTTAACCACTTTTTCATGGGTCCTTTTTTAGATTATTCTAATTATAAACGAATATTCCATTTACGGAATTTTTGTCTGAAAAATACTACGGCATTCAGAAGTAAAAGGACGGTGATGTATCATCACCGTCCTTTTCGACATACTAGATTCGTCTCGCTTGCCAGAAATTTTTCTGCCAGTAGACATTATCAAGGGAAGAGCGCATCACCCCTTTACTGGTAGAGGCGTGAATAAATTGGTTGTTGGTATCATAAATACCCACATGTAAACCATTTTGCCCAGAGCCGGTTTTGAAGAAAACCAGATCGCCTGGCAGCAACTCGTCTTTATCAATTTGAGTACCGATAGAGGCCTGTTGCTTTGTTTCACGCGGCAACTGCAAATCGAAACGATCGCGCATCGTTACGACCACAAAGCCTGAGCAGTCAACCCCGCGACGACTCATACCACCATAACGATAAGGTGTACCATGCCAGCTTTGTAGTTGATCGTTCAAACCAGCAATCACGGTAATAGAGTCAGAAAGTCTGGCGTTTGGTGGCGGCGCTTTATGGTGGCTACACCCGACCAGAAACAGTGTTGTGATTAAAATAAGGCAGAAACGCATTCCGTACGAATCCTCTGTTTTTTATTCTTGCATTAATTTAGCGTCGAAATTACCCGATTTTCAAGATGCTATTGTTATCAGGCTGTCGAAATCAGCATTCTGTGACCTTCAATGTCCAGACGGCGGAAATTCATCCCATAGGCCTGCGCCAGGTTCGGCGGTGTCAGAACGTCCTCCCTGCGTCCACTGGCCAATAATTTTCCACCTTTTAGCAGCCATGCCCGATGCGCGTGACGCAATGTGTGATTGAGATCGTGACTGCTCATCACAATCGCTAGCCCTTGCTGGCACAGCGCGCTCAGAATTTTGTCTAACGCACTTTGTTGCGCAACGTCAAGGCTGTTCATCGGCTCATCAAGAAGCAGTAATTGGCCTGCGGAATTGGCTTGTGGTGTGATTTGCAGCACTACCGCAGCAAGACGTACACGTTGCCATTCACCGCCAGAAAGTTGATTGGTGCTGCGTCCGAGTTTGTCATCAAGAGCCAGCGCCCCGGCGACATCGTTTAACAGGTCGCTACGCGTTTTATCATGCTGATGCAGGGTCAGGTAATGCCAGACCGGCATAGCAAATGGCGGTGTTTGTTGCTGTGAAAGATAGGCGCGATGCAGCGCGAGTTTTGTTGCGGACCATGCTTCCAGTGGTTGCCCCGCGAACTGAATGCTTCCCTTACCGCCGGTCATTCCGGCCATTCGCGCCAGCAAGGTACTCTTACCCGCGCCGTTCGGCCCCACCAGATGCAGGATCTCCCCTGCCCGAACCTCGCCAGAAAGCGGCCCCAGGCGGGTAGATTCCGCAACATCCTGTAACTGCATCACAATAGACATTATTTTGCCAACGCCAGTTTAATGCTTTCCATCACAATGGGATCTTCCGGCGTCATATCCGGGGAAAAACGCTGGATGACCAATCCGTCCCTGCCAACTAAAAATTTCTCAAAATTCCATAAAATATCATCAGGGTACAGCGGTGCACGACCTTTGCTGACCATACGGGCATAGAATCCGCTCTCTTCCGGCGCGACTGCGGTCGGCGCTGCGGCAATCAGTTTTTGATACAGCGGATGGCGACCTTCGCCATTGACCTCAATCTTACTGAACATCGGGAACGTCACCCCCCAGGTGGTGGTGCAGTAAGTTTTAATCTCTTCATCGCTGCCCGGTTCTTGCTCCAGAAACTGGTTACACGGGAATCCCAGCACGACAAAACCACGATCGGCCCAGGCTTTCTGAATATTCTCCAGCTGCTCATATTGCGGCGTTAAGCCACACTTTGAGGCGACATTGACAATCAACAGTACATTACCGGCATATTTCTCCAGCGTGGTCACTTCACCGTCGATATCCTTCACTACAGTGGTCAGAATGGAATCTTGCATCGTGTCTCCTGGATGTGGTCAGTAAAAATCTTAGCTTTTAATCATAGACCGTCTTTTTGCGGCTAACGTCCTGCTTTTAACAATAGCCAGATAAACACCGGTGCGCCCAACGTAGCGGTGACTACACCAATTGGCAGCTCGGCGGAAATCAGTGCCAGACGAGCGACAATATCGGCGAGTAGCAATGCCGTAGCGCCTGCCAGAGCACAGCCAGGAAGTAAAACACGGTGATCGGTTAACCCACACAGCCGCAGAATATGCGGGATCACCAGACCAATAAATCCAATAGCACCAGCAAGCGCCACACTGACGCCGACCATCCAGCCGGTCGCTGCTACCAGCACATTGCGCCAGAACCAAAGAGGCAACCCCAGCTGTCGCGCCGAGACCTCGCCAAGAGCTAACATATTCATCGGTCTGGACTGACAGCAAATCCACAACAATACCGGGATCAACGCCACCATCAGCCAGCTTTGCCGCCAGTCAACGCCGCCAAAGCCGCCCATCATCCAGTACATTAACTGACGTAAATCAACCGAGGTGGAAAAGTAAATGGCCCACGTCATTAATGCGCTACAGATAATCCCTAATGCAACTCCCGCCAGCAATAATCGGCTGGTCGAAAGATGACGGCGGGCAAAACGCAACAGAATTAAAGTGATAATGAGTGCACCAGCAATGGCACAAAGCCCCAGCGCCCACTCAGGTAATTGCCCGTGCCCCAGCAATACAGCGGCGATAAGCCCTACACCTGCACCATTAGAGACGCCGAGTAACCCTGGTTCTGCAAGCGGGTTTTCAAATAGCGCCTGCATTACTGCGCCGGATAACGCCAGCGCAGCACCAACCAGCAATACAGCCAGCGTGCGTGGAAGACGTATTTGCCAGACAAAAAGCTCGCCTCGTGGAGTAAACCAGTCAGTTGGCGAGATCCATTGTTCACCAGCACAAAGGCTTAAAAGAAGCGCCAGCAGCATTAATATTGACAGGCTAAATAACCAGCGTACATTTTGTCGCTGTTGTTGGCGGGCAAGTGTCAGCATGGTATCCGTTCTGCTGAAGAGTCATTTCGTTGATTTTACGGTGACTCGCCAGTAGTGAAAAGAAAAAAGGCCGCAGAGCGGCCTTTTTAGTTAGATCAGATTACTCGTCTTTGGGCGAAGCGTTTTCGACACGGCTTTTTAACTTCTGTCCGGGTCTGAAGGTCACCACGCGCCGTGCTGTAATGGGAATATCTTCGCCCGTTTTCGGGTTACGTCCCGGGCGTTGATTCTTATCACGCAGATCGAAGTTACCAAAACCAGAGAGTTTCACCTGTTCGCCGTTCTCCAGAGCGCGACGGATCTCTTCGAAAAACAGTTCAACCAGTTCTTTGGCATCCCGCTTGCTAAGCCCAAGCTTATCAAACAGATATTCTGACATTTCAGCTTTTGTAAGCGCCATAGGTTCAATCCCTCAATGATGCCTGGAATCGCTCTTTTAATGCCTCTACACATTTGGCGACGGTAGCGGCAATCTCCTCTTCTTCAAGTGTACGGCTGGTATCTTGTAGGATCAGGCTAATGGCGAGGCTCTTATACCCCTCCGCAACACCCTTACCACGGTACACGTCAAATAAGTTTACGCCAACTACCTGATTTACGCCAACTTTCTTACATTCGGATAAAATATCCGCAGCAGGAACGTTTTCTGCGACCACAACGGCGATGTCACGACGGTTCGCCGGGAAGCGAGAAATCTCGCGCGCCTGAGGCACCACGCGGTCTGCGAGCTTGTTCCACTCCAGTTCGAACACCAGAGTGCGA
The DNA here is from genome assembly GCF_916618735.1 of Escherichia sp. Marseille-Q3837. NCBI lineage: Bacteria > Pseudomonadati > Pseudomonadota > Gammaproteobacteria > Enterobacterales > Enterobacteriaceae > Escherichia > Escherichia sp. Marseille-Q3837. The sequence goes on from NZ_CAKAKC010000001.1 coordinate 3,406,688, forward strand.
CCGTTAAGATCCAGTTTACGTTCCAGTTCAGGATGAACAACCCCAACAAAACCAATACGTTCACCTTTCAGATAAATCGCTGCGGATTGTCCCGGATGCAGTGCCGGATTCGCTTCTGCACGGAACTCAACGTCAGCCAGTTTACCGGTCAGGTCGAGTACGGATTCAAGATCGCCTTTCAAATCATAGAAATCAACGGTCTCTTTTGCCAGGTTCCAGTGCTCTTCGTAACGGTTACCGCAAATAACACCAGCTAACATCAGATCCTGACGAATGCCCAACGGTGCCTGAGTATCTGGTACGAAACGCAGACCGCTTTCAAAAATGCGCACGCGGTTTTGCTGACGGTTCTGGTTGTACACCACGGTTGCCAGCAGGCCAGTCCACAGAGAAAGACGCATTGCCGACATTTCAACGGAAATCGGGCTAGGCAGCAGCAAGGCTTCAACGCCTGGATGGATCAGCTGCTGAACTTTCGGATCAACGAAGCTATAGGTGATCACTTCCTGATAGCCTTTGTCGTTGAGCAGCGTTTTCACGCGCTTGAGTGACAAGTCAGCTTCACGGTGAGTGCCCATAATCAGGCTTGCCTGTACCGGTTCATCCGGGATGTTGTTGTAGCCGTAAACACGCGCCACTTCTTCGACCAGATCTTCTTCAATCTCCATGTCGAAACGCCAGCTCGGCGCAACTGCCTGCCACTCGTCCTTACCTTCGGTCACTTCACAGCCGAGACGGCGCAGAATGTCGGTCACCTGCTCATCTGCAATATGATGGCCAATCAGACGATCCAGTTTGCTGCGACGTAAAGTGATGGTCGCACGCTTCGGCAGCGTTGCTTCGTTAGTGATATCGATTACCGGACCAGCTTCACCGCCACAGATGTCAATCAGCAGACGGGTCGCACGTTCCATCGCTTTGTGCTGCAGTGCCGGATCAACACCACGCTCGTAACGATGAGACGCATCGGTATGCAGACCATGACGACGAGCACGACCGGTGATAGACAGCGGGCTGAAGAAAGCACATTCCAGCAGGACGTTTTGCGTTTCTTCATTTACGCCAGAGTGTTCGCCACCGAAGATGCCGCCCATCGCCAGCGCCTTGTTGTGATCGGCAATGACCAGGGTGTCAGCATTCAGCTTCGCTTCAGTGCCATCAAGCAGCACCAGCGTTTCGCCCTCTTTTGCCATCCGCACCACAATGCCGCCTTCAATGCGATCTTTATCGAAAGCGTGCATCGGTTGACCCAGTTCGAGCAGCACATAGTTGGTCACGTCAACTACCGCATCAATGGAACGAATACCGCAGCGACGCAGTTTTTCTTTCATCCACAGCGGGGTTGGCGCTTTAACGTTAATACCTTTTACAACGCGGCCAAGATAACGCGGGCAGGCTTCCGGCGCTTCTACTGCAATCGGCAGCGTGTCGTCGATGGTCGCACCAACCGGAACGATTTCCGGTTCAATCAGCTGTAGTTGATTCAGCACAGCTACGTCACGCGCAACACCAATGATGCCTAAGCAGTCGGCACGGTTTGGCGTAACGCTGATTTCGATGGTGTTATCATCAAGTTTCAGGTATTCGCGGATGTCGGTGCCAATTGGCGCATCCGCTGGCAGTTCGATAATGCCGTTGTGATCGTCAGAAATCCCCAGCTCAGAGAAGGAACACAGCATCCCTTCAGACGGTTCACCACGCAGTTTCGCCGCTTTAATTTTGAAATCGCCCGGCAGTACAGCACCAATGGTCGCTACCGCCACACGCAGGCCCTGGCGGCAGTTTGGCGCACCGCAGACGATATCAAGCAGACGATCGCCGCCGACATTAACTTTGGTCACACGCAGTTTGTCCGCATTCGGATGCTGGGCACACTCAACCACTTCACCAACAACCACGCCGTGGAAGCTACCGGCAACCGGTTCTACACCGTCAACTTCCAGACCCGCCATGGTGATTTGATTCGCCAGCGCGTCGCTATCAATCGCCGGGTTCACCCATTCGCGTAACCACAGTTCACTGAATTTCATAATCTATTCCTGCCTTATTTAAACTGTTTGAGGAAACGCAGATCGTTTTCGAAGAATGAACGCAGGTCGGTGACGCCATAACGCAACATGGTCAGACGCTCCATCCCCATCCCGAAGGCGAAACCAGAGTAAACTTCCGGGTCGATACCAACGTTACGCAGCACGTTCGGATGCACCATCCCACAACCCAGCACTTCCAGCCATTTGCCGTTTTTACCCATGACGTCAACTTCTGCAGACGGTTCGGTGAACGGGAAATAAGAAGGACGGAAACGAATCTGCAAATCTTCTTCAAAGAAGTTACGCAGGAAATCGTGCAACGTGCCTTTCAGGTTGGTAAAGCTGATGTTGGTATCAACAATCAGGCCTTCCATCTGATGGAACATCGGCGTGTGGGTCTGGTCGTAGTCGTTACGATAAACACGTCCAGGCGCGATGATACGAATCGGCGGCTGCTGAGCTTTCATGGTACGGATCTGTACGCCAGACGTCTGAGTACGCAGCAGGCGGGTTGCATCAAACCAGAAAGTGTCGTGGTCAGCGCGCGCCGGGTGGTGACCAGGAATATTCAGAGCATCGAAGTTATGATAATCGTCTTCGATTTCCGGTCCGGTCGCCACGGTAAAGCCAAGCTCACCGAAGAAACTTTCGATACGGTCAATGGTCCGAGTCACCGGATGCAGACCGCCGTTTTCAATACGGCGACCAGGCAGGGAGACATCAATAGTTTCCGCCGCCAGGCGCGCATTCAGCGCCGCGCTTTCCAGTTCGGCTTTACGCGCATTCAACGCCTGCTGCACCTGCTCTTTCGCTTCGTTGATAACCGCACCGGCTGCCGGGCGTTCTTCTGGCGGCAGTTCACGCAGGGTCGTCATCTGAAGGGTTAAGTGCCCTTTTTTACCCAAATATTCGACGCGCACATTGTCTAACGCGGCAACATCTGACGCCTGGCTAATGGCCGCCTTCGCACTGGCAACCAGTTCTGCGAGATGTGACATGGTTTTCCTCATTGTGTCAGTGGTGACACTGGTTCGTTGGACTTAGAGCCTATCCCATCAGGCTATTTTACTTGCCATTTTGTCCTGGGCAGTGCTCGAAAGCCTCACGTACTGAAAAGTACGCTCCGGTTTCTCCGCACTGTCCGTGTCCAGAATGGCGGCGATAATTACGCCTGATGAGACAAGCTTTTTATTCTTCAAAACGCGCATACAAAAAAAGCCTCCACTGGGAGGCTTTCAGGCGCTGTTTTCCGTTTCTCTTCTCACGCGCTAGCCTCCTGGTGTCAGGTGCTAAAGTAAAAAAAGAAGCGGAAAATAGCAGCATTCATTGCTTGCGTTACCTTTTGGTACTCTTCAAAAGACCTTTATTGAAAAGGTTGCGACGATAAAAGTCAATGTTCTGATGGTGTTGAAACGAAAAGAGGGAGACTAGCTCCCTCTTCCAACTGGCTTATGCCAGAGCTGCTTTCGCTTTTTCAACCAGAGCGGTGAACGCTACTTTGTCGAATACAGCGATATCAGCCAGGATCTTACGGTCGATTTCAACAGAGGCTTTTTTCAGGCCATTGATGAATTTGCTGTAAGAAATACCGTTCTGACGTGCTGCTGCGTTGATACGCGCAATCCACAGTTGACGGAACTGACGCTTACGTTGACGACGGTCACGGTAAGCATACTGACCAGCTTTGATAACAGCCTGGAAGGCAACGCGGTATACGCGAGAACGCGCACCGTAGTAACCTTTAGCTTGTTTCAAAATTTTCTTGTGACGTGCGCGTGCAATAACACCACGTTTTACGCGAGCCATATGTGCTCTCCTGTATCTATATTCTAATTAAAAAGTTAAAAACGTTAACGGCTTATGCGTACGGCAGGCACGCGATTACCAGACCCAGATCGCCTTTGGAAACCATGGCTTTCGGACGCAGGTGACGTTTACGTTTGGTCGCTTTTTTGGTCAGAATGTGACGCAGGTTAGCGTGCTTGTGCTTAAAACCACCTTTACCGGTTTTTTTGAAGCGCTTAGCAGCACCGCGTACGGTCTTAATTTTTGGCATTTTAATAACTTCCACTTCGCATTGTTGATAAACAGAAACAAAGGCGAATCACCCTGTGAGCCGAAGCCCACAGGAATGATTACTTGATGGCCTTACTGTTTCTTCTTAGGAGCGAGCACCATGATCATCTGGCGGCCTTCGATCTTCGTTGGGAAGGATTCGACCACTGCCAGTTCTTGCAAATCGTCTTTCACGCGATTAAGCACTTCCATACCGATTTGCTGGTGCGCCATCTCACGACCACGGAAACGCAGTGTGATTTTGGCTTTGTCACCCTCTTCCAGAAAGCGAATCAGGCTGCGGAGTTTTACCTGATAGTCGCCTTCATCTGTACCAGGACGGAATTTGATTTCCTTAACCTGGATAACTTTTTGCTTTTTCTTCTGTTCCTTAGAAGACTTGCTCTTTTCATAGAGGAATTTGCCGTAATCCATGATACGACAAACCGGCGGCTCGGCGTTAGGGCTGATCTCGACTAAGTCTACTCCGGCTTCTTCTGCTTTCTCCAGAGCTTCTCTCAGACTCACAATACCAAGCTGCTCGCCTTCCAGACCTGTTAAGCGAACTTCCTGGGCGCGAATTTCGCCATTGATACGGTTAGGGCGCGCCGTTTGAACTCGTTTTCCGCCTTTAATACCTTATTCCTCCAATTGTTTAAGACTGCGGCTGCGAATCTCTTGTTGCAGCTTCTCGATCACTTCATTTACGTCCATGCTTCCCAGGTCTTTACCACGGCGGGTGCGAACGGCAACTTTGCCAGATTCCACCTCTTTATCACCACAGACCAGCATATATGGGACGCGACGCAAAGTGTGCTCGCGGATTTTAAAGCCAATCTTCTCATTTCTCAAGTCTGCTTTAACACGAATGCCCGCATTTGATAGTTTTTGCGTCAATTCGTTAACGTATTCAGACTGAGAATCGGTAATATTCATGATAACAACCTGCACTGGCGCAAGCCAGGTCGGGAAGAAACCAGCGAACTCTTCGGTCAGGATACCAATGAAACGTTCCATTGACCCCAGAATTGCGCGGTGAATCATTACCGGAACCTTACGCTCGTTGTCTTCGCCTACATAGGAGGCGCTCAGACGAGACGGCAAGGAGAAGTCCAGCTGTACTGTACCGCACTGCCATGCACGATCGAGGCAGTCATACAGGGTAAATTCAATTTTCGGACCGTAGAAAGCGCCTTCACCCAGTTGATATTCAAACGGGATGTTGTTTTCTTCCAGCGCAACCGCCAGATCCGCCTCAGCACGATCCCACATTTCGTCGCTGCCAATACGTTTTTCAGGACGAGTGGAAAGTTTGACCACGATTTTTTCGAAGCCAAAAGTGCTGTACATATCATAGACTAAACGGATACATCCGTTAACTTCATCGCGAATTTGTTCTTCAGTACAGAAGATATGCGCGTCATCCTGGGTAAAACCACGTACACGCATCAGGCCATGCAGAGAACCTGACGGCTCGTTACGATGGCAGCTACCGAACTCGGCCATACGCAGCGGCAGATCGCGATACGACTTCAGCCCCTGGTTGAAAATTTGTACGTGACCCGGGCAGTTCATCGGCTTAATGCAGTATTCACGGTTCTCTGAAGACGTGGTGAACATCGCATCTTTGTAGTTGTCCCAGTGACCGGTTTTTTCCCACAGGACGCGGTCCATCATGAACGGACCTTTTACTTCCTGATACTGGTACTCTTTCAGTTTAGAACGAACGAATACTTCCAGTTCGCGGAAGATTGTCCAGCCGTCGTTGTGCCAGAATACCATACCCGGTGCTTCTTCCTGCATATGATACAGGTCAAGCTGCTTACCGATTTTACGGTGATCGCGTTTAGCGGCTTCTTCCAGGCGCTGCAGGTAAGCGTTGAGGGCTTTTTTATCTGCCCACGCAGTACCGTAAATACGCTGCAACATTTTGTTGTTGCTGTCGCCGCGCCAGTAAGCGCCTGCCGTTTTCATCAGTTTGAAATGATGGCAGAAACGCATATTCGGTACGTGCGGACCACGGCACATATCGACATATTCTTCATGGAAATAGAGGCCTGGCTGGTCATCATGGGCAATATTTTCGTCCAGGATGGAGACTTTATAGCTCTCGCCGCGTTTAACAAACGTTTCACGCGCTTCGTGCCAGCTGACTTTCTTCTTAATGACGTCGTAGTTTTTCTCAGCAAGCTCATGCATCCGCTTCTCGAGTGCTTCGACATCTTCCTGGGTTAACGTGCGGTCAAGATCAACGTCGTAATAGAAACCGTTGTCAATAACCGGGCCGATTGCCATTTTGGTATGCGGCCAAAGTTGTTTAATCGCGTGCCCTAACAGGTGCGCGCAGGAGTGACGAATGATCTCCAGACCTTCTTCGTCTTTTGCGGTAATGATCGACAGTTGTGCGTCGTTTTCAATCAGATCGCAAGCATCAACCAGCTCACCATTTACGCGCCCTGCGATACAGGCTTTCGCCAGACCTGGACCAATGTCCAGCGCAACATCCATGGGACTGACAGCGTGGTCGTAATGGCGTTGGCTGCCATCAGGAAGAGTAATAACAGGCATGTTATATCCTTATTTGCAGTGGTGACCCATACGCAAGATCACATACAAAGATTCATATGAAATTTACCAAAAAGGTTTGGGCTGATTCCCGCTTCACTCTGCGAAATATGTCACAACATGCTGATTAGCGATGCCAGACCTACACCCACTTTCTGATAATACCGTCTGGCAGTTTACACGGTATTTGTTATCGGGCAAAGCGGCAATCATCATGATCGAAATGATATAAATCAATACAGGCAACGCCTGCCCATTTTGTTACACTCGGATATTGACCACTCGAAATACGCAGGAAAACACATGCCGACAAAACGTTTTGACAAAAAACACTGGAAGATGGTGGTGGTGCTACTGGCTATTTGTGGCGCTATGCTGTTACTGCGTTGGGCGGCAATGATTTGGGGTTGAATGGTAGAACGCTATTAGCTAACGAAAAAGCCAGACCGCTCGTCGCGGCCCGGCAGTAATTACATTTTATATCCCAGCGATAACGTTGTTCGGCGATCGGTATGTTCTGGAGCCGATTCAGGCGGTTCAGAGTTCCATGTAACGTTGTACGCCACCTTCAGACCGAAATGTTCATTAATAGCCACATTTAACGCGCTTTCCGAGTTCAGTGTCGTATCTTCTGCGCCAAAGACGGAAACACCCTGGGTAATTTTCGCGTTGTCGGTCAACTGCCACGCGTAAGCCCCGGAAGCATAACCCAGCGGCTGGGTTTTACTGGCATTGTCGGTATATTTGTCGTAACGCACGCCAGGACCGAATTCAAAGCGGAAGCTGTGTACCGGGCCATTCAAAAACTGGCGACCATAACCCGCAGTCAACACATCGCGTTCGCGATAACCGTTATAGCGGTCTGTCAGCCAGCTTGCCTGACCAAATAAATAGTCATAGTCAGTTAAATTAAAACGGCTACGCCCGCCCGCCGCATATTTTTCCGAAGAACGCTCATCGTTAGAAGAAGTATTACTGGCATTCCCCCACAGCGACCAGGCAGTAGAATGCCCATACCAGGTCATAGTGGTATCAGCCGTTAGTGAAGAACTTTTCGTGTTACCTGATTGTGCAAGGTAGCCTGCATTCAGATTACCTTCAAAAGGTTTTTTGGCGCTGGCAGGATCGTCCATGACAGTAAAAACGGAATCATCGGCAGCTGCATTCAGAGACGCAAACATACCCCCCGCCAGCATAACGATGGCAGGAACTGTCTTCAAAAGCTTCATTTATTAAAAGTCCGTACAACAAAAAAAGAGACCATCGCGGTCCCGGAAACTTTCTTAAGGATCAAAGAGTAGCGTCCCTGGAAAGGTGACAAATTATAAAAAGGAGTGAAAAACTTAGCAACGACTTCTTATTTCATTTTTTGAATAAGCACATTATGAAAACAAATATTTATTTATATATCTTCATCTTATTAATTTCATATAAATATCCAATAAATCATATTGTTAATTTCTTCACTTTCCACTGATTCAGTGCCAGACTGAAATCAGCCTATAGGAGGAAATGATGGTACGTATCTATACGTTGACACTTGCGCCCTCTCTCGATAGCGCAACAATTACCCCGCAAATTTATCCCGAAGGAAAACTGCGTTGTACCGCACCGGTGTTCGAGCCTGGTGGCGGCGGTATTAACGTCGCCCGCGCCATTGCCCACCTTGGTGGGAGCGCCACGGCAATCTTCCCGGCTGGCGGAGCGACTGGCGAACATCTGGTTTCACTGCTGTCTGATGAAAATGTCCCGGTTGCGACTGTCGAAGCAAAAGACTGGACCCGCCAGAATCTGCACGTACATGTGGAGTCTACAGGTGAACAGTACCGATTTGTCATGCCTGGCGCGACATTAAGTGACGATGAATTTCGTCAACTTGAAGAGCAAGTTCTGGAAATTGAATCTGGAGCCATTCTGGTCATAAGCGGAAGCCTGCCCCCAGGTGTGAAGCTGGAAAAATTAACTCAGCTTATTTCAGCTGCGCAAAGACAAGGGATTCGCTGCATCGTCGACAGTTCTGGCGAGGCTTTAAGTGCAGCCCTGGCCATTGGCAACATTGAACTGGTTAAACCTAACCAGAAAGAGCTAAGCGCACTGGTTAACCGCGAACTCACCCAGCCTGATGATGTACGCAAAGCCGCGCAGGAAATCGTTAATAGCGGCAAGGCCAAACGGGTTGTCGTTTCCCTTGGCCCGCAGGGCGCGCTGGGGGTGGACAGCGAAAACTGCATTCAGGTTGTGCCACCACCGGTGAAAAGCCAGAGTACCGTCGGTGCAGGTGACAGCATGGTCGGCGCGATGACGCTGAAGCTGGCAGAAAATGCCTCTCTTGCAGAGATGGTTCGTTTTGGGGTCGCTGCGGGCAGCGCCGCCACGCTCAATCAAGGAACTCGTCTGTGCTCCCATGACGATACGCAAAAAATTTACGCTTACCTTTCCCACTTATAGAGATATTCCCCCAATCATTGGAGGAATCACCATAAACCTGTCGACAACGCGTTTCTCCGACTATGCTAAAAAATCACGTGATAACAAAGAGGTGAATTATGGCTGGTGGCGATCTTGTCCGTTATGTCATTACTGTCATGTTGCATGAAGACACATTAACTGAAATTAATGAGTTAAATAACTTTCTGACACGCGACGGTTTTTTACTGACCATGACGGATGATGACGGAAATATCCATGAGCTGGGAACGAACACCTTTGGGCTTATCAGTACTCAAAGTGAAGATGAAATAAGAGAGCTGGTTGCCGCACTCACCCAAAGCGCCACAGGCAAAGACCCAGAGATCATAATCACCACCTGGGAGGACTGGCATAGCAACAGAAAATAAATGGTTTTTGGGCAATAATCAGTCTGTGGTGTGCGTTAGCTCGTGTTTTTGCACCGCATTCCTGCGCTAACCTTATGATCTGGCAGACAACATGGGAGAGACATCATGTGGCAGGCAATCAGTCGTCTTTTGAGCGAGCAGTTAGGTGAAGGCGAAATCGAACTGCGTAATGAACTGCCTGGCGGAGAAGTCCATGCCGCATGGCATTTACGCTACGCAGGACGTGACTTTTTCGTCAAATGTGATGAAAGGGAACTGCTTTCCGGTTTTACCGCCGAAGCCGACCAGCTGGAATTACTGTCGCGCAGTAAAACCGTCAGCGTGCCTAAAGTCTGGGCTGTTGGCGCTGACCGCGACTACAGTTTTTTGGTGATGGACTATCTCCCGCCCCGCCCGTTGGATGCACATAACGCATTTATTTTAGGACAGCAAATTGCGCACCTGCATCAATGGAGTGACCAGCCGCAATTTGGCCTCGATTTCGATAACGCACTTTCCACTACTCCACAACCCAATACCTGGCAACGTCGCTGGTCAACGTTCTTTGCTGAACAACGTATTGGCTGGCAACTGGAACTGGCAGCAGAAAAAGGGATCGCCTTCGGCAATATCGACTCCATCGTCGAGCATATTAAGCAACGCCTGAGCTCTCATCAGCCACAGCCATCACTGTTACACGGCGATTTATGGTCTGGAAACTGCGCTCTGGGCCCGGAGGGGTCGTATATATTCGACCCTGCTTGTTACTGGGGCGACAGAGAGTGCGATCTGGCGATGTTGCCACTGCATACCGAACAGCCGCCACAAATCTATGACGGCTATCAGTCCGTTTCACCGCTACCGGCAGATTTCCTCGAACGTCAACCAATTTACCAACTCTACACGTTGCTTAACCGTGCAAGGTTGTTTGGCGGGCAGCATTTGGTTATTGCCCAGCAGTCACTGGATAGATTGTTAGCAGCGTGATGTGGATTGATGATAATGGCCGCCCCATGCGGCCTTTTGCTTAAATAAATCCAAGCAAAGAAAAGAACACATACCCCGCAGCAATACAAATTACCGGCAGGATATAGAGTGAGAAAATCTGTAAGAAAATAGTATGGTGTGGCACAACAATGCGTGACTCAATCTGTTCACGCGTTAACCCCTCTTCCCCTTTAGCCTTCTCCAGAATGAGTTGATCCTCAACACCTTCGCGCAAAAAGCGCGCCTGGCGGCTCATACGGGCACCAGAGTCTTGCAGCGCAAGCCCCACAAATATCAGGATGAAAATCACCCAAAACATAACGTTCACGCCACCATTAAAATTGGGCGTCGGTGAGTTGTACCAGAACAGATTCAGAAAAGGCGTATTCGCCTGCATCATATCGATCATGACATGCGCAAAGTCGAGCATTACAGCATTGATACCTTCCTGGGATTCTTGCCGGACATTCATAAACTTCAGCAAGGAAATTAACGTGGAAACAAGTGTCGGTATAAAAATCACCCAACCCAAAATCCTTTTCAAAACAGCAATGCGTCCAGCTTGTTGATACGTCATGAGTTCTCCTTGATTAAGACGCGTCGTTTCAATTAGTTTACCTGTAGATATCTGTTTTCGCCCATTCTTTAAAGGCGATATGATAGGCACTTAATCATAAGCACTGCTTAATACCTTACACATAATGCTCTAAAGGAGAGGTTGTAATGTCAACCCCGCGTCAGATTCTTGCTGCAATTTTCGATATGGATGGATTACTTATCGACTCAGAACCTTTATGGGATCGAGCCGAACTGGATGTGATGGCAAGCCTGGGGGTAGATATCTCCCGTCGTAACGAGCTACCGGACACCTTAGGTTTACGCATCGATATGGTGGTCGATCTGTGGTATGCCCGGCAACCGTGGAATGGGCCGAGTCGTCAGGAGGTAGTTGAACGGGTTATTGCCCGTGCCATTTCACTGGTTGAAGAGACACGACCATTACTGCCTGGTGTGCGTGAGGCCGTTGCGCTATGCAAAGAACAAGGATTATTGGTAGGTCTGGCCTCCGCGTCACCGTTACATATGCTGGAGAAAGTACTGACCATGTTTGACTTACGTGATAGTTTCGATGCCCTCACCTCCGCCGAAAAGCTGCCTTACAGCAAGCCGCATCCACAAGTGTATCTCGACTGTGCAGCAAAACTGGGCGTTGATCCTCTCGCCTGCGTGGCGCTGGAAGACTCTGTAAACGGCATGATCGCCTCTAAAGCGGCACGTATGCGTTCTATCGTCGTCCCCGCGCCCGAAGCGCAAAATGATCCCCGTTTTGTGTTGGCGAACGTAAAACTTTCCTCTCTCACCGAATTGACCGCGACCGACCTCCTCGGCTAATAAAATCGGGCAGTGCCATAACTGCCCCTGGCTTTTTATCTGAATTCTTATTCAACTGGCGGATTTATCATCATTTTGTGATAAAGAGTTACACCGTCACCACTTCCGCGCACTGTATAAAAATCCTATACTGTACGTATCGACAGTTTAGTGAGTTTTATCATGACGGCGGAAGGTCACCTTCTCTTTTCTATTGCTTGTGCGGTATTTGCCAAAAATGCCGAGCTGACGCCCGTGCTGGCACAGGGTGACTGGTGGCATATTGTCCCTTCCGCGATCTTAACGTGTCTGTTACCGGACATCGACCACCCAAAATCGTTTCTTGGGCAGCGATTAAGGTGGATATCAAAACCCATTGCCCGCGCATTTGGACACCGTGGATTTACCCACAGTTTGCTGGCTGTATTTGCCCTGCTGGCAACCTTTTATCTCAAGGTGCCGGAAAGCTGGTTTATTCCGGCTGATGCACTGCAAGGTATGGTGCTGGGTTATTTGAGTCATATTCTTGCCGATATGCTGACACCGGCTGGTGTTCCCCTGCTCTGGCCGTGTCGCTGGCGCTTTCGCCTGCCAATTCTGGTGCCACAAAAGGGCAATCAGCTGGAACGTTTTCTCTGCATGGCATTATTTGTCTGGTCGGTGTGGATGCCCCATTCCCTGCCTGAAAACAGCGCGGTTCGTTGGTCATCGCAAATGATCAATACCTTGCAGATCCAGTTTCATCGCCTTATTAAGCACCAGGTTGAATACTAAAAAGGCAAAAATCACCTTTCTGGAATAAGCAATTCCATTTGAATATAAGAGCCAGCTCACAGTTCTGTTAATCTTGCGCCAACACTATGACTGTTACACAGTGATAGAAATAATAAGATCAGGAGAACGGGGATGAACTTTCCATTAATTGCGAACATCGTAGTGTTCGTTGTTCTACTGTTTGTGCTGGCTCAGGCCCGCCACAAACAGTGGAGTCTGGCAAAAAAAGTGCTGGTGGGTCTGGTGATGGGCGTGGTCTTTGGCCTTGCTCTGCATACCATTTATGGTTCTGACAGCCAGGTACTTAAAGATTCTGTACAGTGGTTTAACATTGTCGGTAACGGCTATGTCCAGCTACTGCAAATGATCGTTATGCCGTTAGTATTCGCCTCTATTCTGAGCGCGGTTGCTCGCCTGCATAACGCATCTCAGTTAGGAAAAATCAGTTTTCTGACCATCGGTACGCTGCTGTTTACCACGCTGATTGCGGCGCTGGTTGGTGTGCTGGTGACTAACCTGTTTGGTCTGACTGCTGAAGGTCTGGTTCAGGGTGGCGCTGAGACTGCTCGCCTGAACGCTATTGAAAGCAACTATGTCGGTAAAGTCGCAGATTTAAGTGTTCCGCAACTCATTCTGTCTTTTATCCCGAAAAATCCGTTTGCCGATCTGACCGGTGCGAATCCGACATCAATTATCAGCGTGGTAATTTTTGCGGCATTCCTGGGTGTAGCTGCGCTGAAACTGCTGAAAGATGATGCGCCGAAAGGTGAACGCGTCTTAACAGCTATCGACACACTGCAAAGCTGGGTGATGAAACTGGTTCGCCTGGTCATGCAACTCACCCCTTACGGCGTGCTTGCGCTGATGACCAAAGTGGTTGCCGGTTCCAACCTGCAAGACATCATTAAGCTGGGTAGCTTCGTTGTCGCGTCCTACCTGGGTCTTATCATTATGTTTGCGGTGCATGGCATTCTGCTGGGTATTAATGGCGTCAGCCCGCTGAAATACTTCCGCAAAGTGTGGCCGGTGCTGACATTTGCTTTCACCAGCCGTTCCAGTGCTGCGTCTATTCCACTGAACGTTGAAGCACAAACGCGTCGTCTGGGTGTTCCTGAATCTATCGCCAGTTTTGCCGCCTCTTTCGGGGCGACCATTGGTCAAAACGGCTGTGCCGGGTTGTATCCGGCAATGCTGGCCGTAATGGTAGCGCCAACGGTGGGTATTAACCCGCTGGATCCGATGTGGATTGCAACTTTGGTCGGTATTGTTACCGTCAGTTCTGCCGGTGTTGCAGGTGTTGGTGGTGGTGCGACATTCGCCGCGTTGATTGTTCTGCCAGCAATGGGCTTGCCGGTAACGCTGGTGGCTTTGTTAATCTCCGTTGAACCGCTTATCGATATGGGTCGAACTGCATTGAACGTGAGCGGCTCAATGACCGCAGGTACGCTGACCAGCCAGTGGCTTAAGCAAACCGATAAGTCCATTCTGGACAGCGAAGACGACGCCGAACTGGCACACCGTTAATCCTGGTTTATAACGCAAAACGCCTGTCCTTCGACAGGCGTTTATTTATTCTTCGATCTCATTTTCCTGGCGCACCTGATTAGCCCAACGCTGAGCCGACTCCGGCACATTAAACACAGGTGAGCGCAAGAATGATTCCCCAACCAGCACAAACGCAACATATTTGCCACGCAGCATCCAGACATCGCGAAACGAATCCATCTTAATCGCATGTTCTGGCGGCGCAGGTTCCGTGCGAGGAACATAGCTAATAATCGGGCGGTTTTGCTGACGTAGCGGTTTCTTCATTACTGGCTTCACTAAACGCATATTAAAAATCAGAAAAATTGTAGTTTAGCTGATTTACCCCCCGTCCGTCCTGCTTTGCGTATATTCCCGAATACCTTCTCTGGCACCGCTTCCAGAGCGAGATCACCCTGATGGTCTATAGTTAGAGGGTTTTTTGACCAAAACAGCGGCCCTTTCAGTAATGAATTAAGGAGACGAGTTCAATGTCGCAACATAACGAAAAGAACCCACATCAGCACCAGTCACCACTACACGACTCCAGCGAAGCGAAACCGGGAATGGACTCACTGGCACCTGAAGACGGATCTCATCGTCCAGCGGCTGAACCGACCCCGCCAGGCGCACAACCTACCGCCCCTGGGAGTCTGAAAGCTCCTGATACGCGTAACGAAAAACTAAACTCTCTGGAAGACGTACGCAAAGGCAGTGAAAATTATGCGCTGACCACTAATCAGGGCGTGCGCATCGCCGACGATCAAAACTCACTGCGAGCCGGTAGCCGTGGTCCAACGCTGCTGGAAGATTTTATTCTGCGCGAGAAAATCACCCACTTCGACCATGAACGTATCCCGGAACGTATCGTTCACGCGCGTGGGTCAGCCGCTCACGGTTATTTCCAGCCATATAAAAACTTAAGCGATATCACCAAAGCCGACTTCCTGTCAGATCCGAACAAAATTACCCCGGTGTTCGTGCGTTTCTCTACCGTTCAGGGTGGCGCAGGTTCGGCAGATACGGTGCGTGATATCCGTGGTTTCGCCACCAAGTTCTATACCGAAGAAGGCATTTTTGATCTTGTGGGTAACAACACGCCTGTCTTCTTTATTCAGGATGCACACAAATTTCCGGACTTTGTTCATGCGGTAAAACCAGAACCGCACTGGGCAATTCCGCAAGGGCAAAGCGCCCACGACACCTTCTGGGATTATGTTTCCCTGCAACCAGAAACGCTCCACAACGTGATGTGGGCGATGTCAGATCGCGGAATACCACGCAGTTACCGCACCATGGAAGGCTTCGGCATTCACACCTTCCGCCTGATTAACGCCGAAGGTAAAGCAACCTTTGTGCGTTTCCACTGGAAACCACTGGCAGGTAAAGCCTCGCTGGTTTGGGATGAAGCGCAGAAACTTACCGGACGTGATCCAGACTTCCACCGCCGCGAACTGTGGGAAGCCATTGAAGCAGGCGACTTCCCGGAGTATGAACTGGGCTTCCAGTTGATCCCCGAAGAAGATGAATTCAAATTCGACTTCGACCTGCTTGACCCAACGAAACTCATCCCGGAAGAGTTAGTCCCCGTTCAGCGCGTCGGCAAAATGGTGCTTAACCGTAACCCGGATAACTTCTTTGCCGAAAACGAACAGGCAGCTTTCCATCCTGGTCATATTGTCCCCGGTCTGGATTTCACCAACGATCCGCTGTTGCAGGGGCGTTTGTTCTCCTATACCGATACACAAATCAGCCGTCTTGGCGGGCCGAATTTTCATGAAATTCCGATTAATCGCCCTACCTGCCCGTACCACAATTTCCAGCGTGACGGTATGCATCGGATGGGAATCGACACTAACCCGGCGAATTACGAACCGAACTCGATCAACGATAACTGGCCGCGCGAAACGCCGCCGGGGCCAAAACGCGGTGGATTTGAATCATACCAGGAGCGCGTGGAAGGCAATAAAGTGCGGGAGCGCAGCCCATCATTTGGCGAATACTATTCGCATCCGCGCCTGTTCTGGTTAAGTCAGACACCGTTCGAGCAACGCCATATTGTCGATGGTTTCAGCTTTGAGTTAAGCAAAGTTGTACGACCTTATATTCGTGAACGCGTCGTTGACCAGTTGGCGCATATTGATCTGACTCTGGCGCAGGCGGTAGCAAAAAATCTCGGTATCGAACTGACTGACGATCAGCTGAATATTACGCCGCCACCTGACGTAAACGGGCTGATAAAAGATCCTGCGTTGAGTCTGTATGCCATTCCTGATGGTGATGTGAAAGGTCGTGTGGTAGCGATTTTGCTTAATGATGAAGTGAGATCGGCAGACCTTCTGTCAATCCTCAAGGCGCTGAAAGCTAAAGGCGTTCATGCCAAACTGCTTTATTCGCGGATGGGGGAAGTGACTGCCGATGACGGTACGGTGCTGCCAATAGCCGCTACCTTTGCCGGGGCACCATCGCTGACGGTCGATGCGGTGATTGTCCCTTGCGGCAATATCGCCGATATTGCCGACAACGGCGATGCAAACTATTACCTGATGGAAGCCTACAAACACCTTAAACCGATTGCGCTGGCAGGAGACGCTCGCAAGTTTAAGGCGACAATCAAGGTTGATGACCAGGGTGAAGAAGGGATCGTGGAAGCCGACAGCGCCGACGGTAGTTTTATGGATGAACTATTAACGCTAATGGCAGCGCACCGCGTATGGTCACGTATTCCTAAGATTGATAAAATTCCGGCGTAAATATGAATAAAGTCACTCCCCCAGGGGAGTGACTTTACAAACTATCTTACACATCAAGATAACTACCCAACCGATAACCTCGCTCGGCAATGGCATACTTCAACGATGCTAATGTCAACACTTCCAGCTCCGTTAACCGTGGAAAGCAATAAGCACTCTGGCGAATTGTATTATCGACAAACGCCGGATGGCACATCACTTCCAACGAACGTTCACCGCGATGGCTGGAATCATCCAGCACTTGCAGAAACAGTGACTCGCTAATCTCTTCACCATAGAACGCGCTACTGAAGCCCTGCGAACTGCGCAATTTAGCGGGTAAATCACCATCGCTAAATAACGGCTGACGGTCGATGCGCAACGCAATCCCCTCTTCAGCCGCAAACTTTGCCACAATCGGGAAAATCTGCGGGAACATATGCACATGATGATGGCTATCAAGATGTGTAGGTTTGCGCCCAAATAGCTCAATGAAACGCAGATACTGACAGGCAAGTTCCTGAGCAATTTCCTTTAGCGGTAAAGCATCTTCTTCCGCCAGTTGCCAGATCCACTTCCCCAGCACGCCTTCGCGGGTTAAACCCGGCATTGCAGTCAGCGGCTTGCCCATGGTGAGAACAAAATGCATCCCAACTGCCAGGCTCGGTTCATCACGACTCAACTGCACCGCATGGTTGATAGCTTCACCATTCACCAGCGCCGTCGTTGACGTGACAATACCGTTTCGACAGGCCTCGATAATGCCGTAGTTCTGACCTTTGCTTAAGCCAAAATCATCGGCATTAACAATCAGTAAGCGTTCCATAATCAGCCCCGGTTAATGTGCTTTTTTGAGTTCTGCTATGCAGTCGGCAAAATTTGGCAGCCATTTCTCATGCGCCAGAATCATCTCACGCGCCAGCAACTCAGCATCGCGATCGGAATGCACCAACGGGCTAAGGTTTAGCGCCAGTAACACATCGTTAAATTCCCCGCTAAGTGCTGCGTTGCTGGCCGCAATCTCGAAGCCTTTGATGGTGTGAATCAGCCCCATCACTTTGTCATCGAAATGCGTAATGCGCGGATGTGGCGTCGCGCCATCGCGCCCCAGCGTGCAGGTCATTTCTACCGCCCAGTCTGCCGGAATATTATCAATATGCCCATGATGCGGGATATTAACGTAATGTTCCGTTTGCTTGTCGTTGTAGATAGCGTTAATGACTTCGCACGCTGCATCAGAGTAATAAGCTCCACCGCGCTGTTCCAGTTCTTTC
The DNA here is from genome assembly GCF_916618735.1 of Escherichia sp. Marseille-Q3837. NCBI lineage: Bacteria > Pseudomonadati > Pseudomonadota > Gammaproteobacteria > Enterobacterales > Enterobacteriaceae > Escherichia > Escherichia sp. Marseille-Q3837. The sequence goes on from NZ_CAKAKC010000001.1 coordinate 3,424,816, forward strand.
GGCTTAACTTTCAACTCCGGGTTTTTATAGAGCTCAAAAAGTTGTTTCTCGACTTTCTGTACTACCTGCGCTCGTGCGCCGCCTTTATAGTATTCGCCCATTTCAATAGCCAGCATCTCTTTTTGCTTGAAGTAATAAAGCAAATACGAACACGGCAACAGATTCAGAGAACGAATTAAGCCTTCGCTAAATGGCAGATCGAAAATATTTTTAACGCCAGATGCTTTTAACTGCCCGGATGCCACACCATCAAGCAATTCGGCAAAGCGTGATTTGCCATTTACCAGCACATCCTTAATGAACACCATATGGTTGAGGCCGAACAGATCGATAGATAAATCATCGCTGTCTTTCAGCATCAGAACATCGCGAATAAACATCTTCATGCCGATCGGAATATTACACACGCCGATAAAGCGTTTAAATCCGGTATGACGATAAACGGCTTCAGTGACCATTCCCGCCGGGTTAGTGAAGTTGATCACCCACGCATTCGGACAAAGTTCTTCGACATCTTTTACGATGTCAAAAATCACAGGAATGGTGCGCAGACCTTTAAACAGGCCACCCGCACCATTAGTTTCCTGGCCAAGATAACCATGACTTAACGGAATACGTTCATCCAGTTCGCGTGCTGGTAATTGACCTACGCGCAGTTGGGTAGTGACAAAATCAGCCCCTTTCAGCGCCTCACGACGATCAAGCGTTTTATAAAGTTTAATCGGTACACCAGCGTTATCGATCATTCGCTGGCAGAGATCAAAGATAATATCCAGTTTTGCCTTACCACCTTCGACATCCACCAGCCATAATTCAGTCACTGGCAATTCGTGATAACGCTTAATAAACCCTTCCAGCAGTTCCGGGGTATAACTACTCCCGCCACCAATAGTGACGACTTTTAATTTCTGGCTCATAATTTCTCCCTTCATCAGGAAATACTGATATTCTTCATACCTGCCTCTACGTCAGGAATATCCCGGTCTCCCCAGGATAAATAAGGCACGCATGTAAATTTAATGATCAGTGACAATAGCTACTGATTAAATTCAGTCAATTTCTTACGATAACTATTTGGTGTAAAAGATGTTAGTTTCTTAAACGTTTTAATAAACAGGCTTGGGCTACTATAACCGGCTTCAAATGCAATATCAGTCACAGAATAGTTGGTCATTTCCAGTTGTTTTTTGGCAAAGTTAATGCGGATTTCATTAATAATCTGCATCGGCGTTTTGCCATAATATCGCTGAGTCGCACGCGTCAAATACTCCTGCGATTTAGCCGATAACATCACCATATTTTCCAGCGCATTTTCACTGAACTGCGCTTTATCATGCATCTTTTCAACCGTACTTTTTAACCACTGTGGCACATCATCAATCACCTGTTCTTCGCGGTAATGACGTAAACGGTTAATGACATAAAAAGTGACTATCTCAACAAATTCTTCCAGACCGGTTTCGCTGAAATTCAATGAAGAAATCACAGTTTCCACATAGGTAAGAAAAGTATTATTAGTTCGGTAAACCTGTGAAGCAACAAAGCAATAAGGCAACAACGGCAAATAATGCTGTTCAAAAAAACGTTTACTGATCCCAACGTTCAATATGCGCGTGGCACCAAACTCATAAAAACTTTGATGGTGTGATCCTAACGGAATAAAAACAAAATCGCCCCGTTCCAGCAACACGCGCTTACCGTTAATCTCCTGGAAATAACGACCAGTTAAAACCAGGGTAAATTCATAATAGTCATGCTGATGCAATCCAGTAATACTTTCCGTTTTATTGTAGATAAACACATGGAAATTTTTGCCATTAAACAACTGCTGTTCACGGGCAGTGGCAATTTCCGGCGCATTAATCACTGGCTGCATCATCGACTCCTTATGCCTTCAGTTTTTCATGAAGCTCAATTAATTCGGTAATCAGTTCACGTGCAAGCATGGAAGTCATTAAATGGTCCTGGGCGTGAACCAGCACCAGACTCACTTTCATCTTGCCTTCACCCGCGTCGCCTTCAATCAGTTTCGTCTGTACCAGATGCGCTTCATTCAAGGCCATCCGCGACTGATCCATCATGGCTTTTGCCGCTGCAAAATCACCCTGCTTCGCCTGCTTCAGCGCCGCATACGCCAGGCTGCGCGCTTGTCCGGAGTTGATGATAAGCCCCATCACCACTTCTTCCAGTTCCTCAGCTTCCGTTTGCGTATCAGGAATATTATCGAGATCCATCATACATCGTTCCTCTCTATTCTTACCGGCACGATTGCCCGTACCGGCATCGATTAAAATTTCAGGGCGTTAGCAATATCTTCTTCGCTCTCTTCTTTATCAATCACGTTCTGCGCTTTGTTTGCCACCACGACAAATGGCAGATATATCAGCGTTGCGATGCCAAGGTTGAAGAGTGCGACCAGCAATGCGGCGACGCTACCGTTAGTATTAAAGAAGGCTCCCAGACCAGTTGGCATGGTCCACGGTGCAATGTTTGTCACCGGTGGGATGATGCCCATGTAGTACGCCGCTAGGGTAATTGCCGCCAGAATCGGTTGCACCAGAACAAACGGAATAAACATCACCGGGTTCATGATAATCGGCAAGCCAAACAGAATCGGTTCGTTAATCTGGAAGATGCCCGACGGCAGCGCCAGCTTTGCCACCTGACGATAATCAGCACGGCGAGAAGCGATAAAGATAGCCAGGATCAGGCCTAAAGTCGCACCACTGCCACCAAGGAAAATAAAGGAATCCAGCATCGGCTTGGCCCAGATATGGAAGGTCTTACCGGCTGCCAGCGCCGCTTCGACGGAGCCATATTGTTGATAGGTGGCGATGTTTTCCAGCGCCCACGGCGTCATAATGCCGTTGTCCAGCGCGGTCAGCGCCAGTGCGCCGTGAATACCGAAGAACCACAGCAGCGGAACAAAGATCACATACGCCCAGCCGACCACGCTACCCAACGATGCCAGCGGCGTCGAGATGGTATCCATAATAATCTGATGGAAGTTAGTGCCCCAGGTATTCAGCGCCCAGGCAATAATCCCCATCACAGAAAGAATAATAAAGCCGGGAATTAATGCTGAGAAAGAACGTGAGACCGATGTCGGTACACTGTCGGGTAATTTAATCACCCAGTTGCGGTGGACAATAAAGGTAAACATTTCTGCCACCACCAGGCCGATAATAATCCCGGAGATGATATTCGCGCCACCTAACCAATTAGCGCCGACCGCGTAAGCTTCACCGACACTATAAGGCGTGACGGTCATAAATGCCGCAACGGATAACAACCCTGCCGCGAGCGCATCGACTTTACGCTCTTCTGCCAGCGCCATACCGATAAAAAACGGCGCCATTAAAGACATAATCCCTAATGTTCCGTTGTATACGTTTCCGCCAATACCTTTCAGGCCATTAAGTGTTTCAATGGTTGAAGCGTCGAGGCGAATACCTAAGGAGTAAAAAAACGACCCCTCCCCAAAGCTCAGAAAAACGTTATTGATTAATACAAACATGGCCCCCGCAAGGGTTAACGGCATTAAGCGAATAAAACCGTTTTTGATTGCATTAACGTGTGGCTGTTTTCCTATTTTGACTGCAAAAGGGAGGAGTACCTTTTCAAGCGATGCAATAACATTACTCATAGAAAAATACCCTTAAAAACCGCAATTAAAGTATTGCGGTATAGATTTATGAAATAACTCTTTGACGGAAAAATTTAAAAATTAATTTGCTGCGGCTTTTTTAATTGCTGCAACTGCAGCCTTAAGCACGCCTAAACCATCGACTTTGCCATATAACAGTGAATCAATGACTTCAACGGGTTTGTTGGGTAACAAACGCTGGATTTCGGGCAACATATAAGCAATCTGCGGCCCTAATAACACGACATCGGCATTCTGACCTTTTTCACCCGCCAGTGTTTCCGGAAATGCTTCAATAATGACCGGAACTTCATATTTTTCTGCCTGTGCGCGCATTTTTGATACCAGTAAAGAGGTAGACATGCCCGCAGAACAAAACAGATAAATGTGTTTCTTTTCCATAAAACTGCCCTCATCAACGATTATCTGTCAGCCAGACACTCCGCAAGCCTTCACCTGCTTCCATGCTCTGGGTAACTTGCGAAACCAACATGACTTTTTTTGGTGGCTGAAAAGAGTATACGGTATTGACCTGAACGATAGTATTTCTTTGACCATACAAATTGTCTCTCCTTGACCTGTTGTTATGACCTCCTTCACATTTCGGTTAAATAATTCGCGACAATAAATAAGAACACGGGGCAAAAAAAAACCGGCGCAATGGCCGGTTTCCGGTGTAACTCAAGCTTTCAGGCGAAGAAATTACTTCGCTGCTTGTGGATCGGTGTCGTATTCGGCACAGGTCTGATAGCCAGAGTTGATAACATGTCCGGTATCATCTAAGGCGACAAAATAGGTTTCTGCTTTACCATCACGTTGACCCAGGATATAGGTCTGGCAAGTACCACGAGCATGGATCATGCTCACTTCAGACGAAGGTTTACCCGCAATTTGTGCAACCTGCGCCCGGCTCATGCCTTTTTTGACGTCTTTCACCACAGGCTGTACAAACTGGTCTTTGGTACGATCATACGCCGTACAACCTGCCAGCATGGTTAATACCGCCGCTGCACCCAGAATTCCTGCCATATTCTTGTTCATATTCCGTCCTCTTGTTTATCAGCGTGTTAGATAAGCCTGGAACACATCGAGGGCTTTTTCAAGCCTGTGAACGAAACGGCTCCGCTTTCAGAGGATTCCTGTATGACGTTTTAACCGCCATTCAACCTGCTGTCACTTGTCGTTTCAGTAGCAACGGGTTAGCTTTAAGGAAGTTTTATTTTTCTGTCTGGAGGGGTTCAATGACATTGCAACAACAAATAATAAAGGCGCTGGGCGCAAAACCGCAGATTAATGCCGAAGAAGAAATTCGCCGCAGCATCGATTTTCTGAAAAGCTATCTGCAAACCTATCCGTTCATTAAATCACTCGTACTTGGTATTAGTGGTGGTCAGGACTCCACTCTTGCCGGGAAACTGTGTCAAATGGCAATTAACGAGCTTCGTCAGGAAACGGGCAACGAGGCACTGCAATTCATTGCCGTGCGCCTGCCCTACGGTGTTCAGGCTGATGAACAGGATTGTCAGGACGCCATTGCCTTTATTCAACCGGATCGCGTATTAACCGTGAATATCAAGGGCGCGGTATTGGCCAGCGAACAGGCGCTGCGCGAAGCAGGTATTGAATTAAGCGATTTCGTTCGCGGCAATGAAAAAGCGCGTGAGCGGATGAAAGCGCAATACAGCATTGCAGGCATGACCAACGGTGTCGTGGTTGGCACCGATCATGCGGCAGAAGCCATTACCGGATTCTTTACTAAATACGGTGACGGTGGTACTGACATTAACCCGCTATACCGTCTGAACAAGCGTCAGGGTAAACAGTTACTGGCGGCATTAGGTTGCCCGGAACATCTCTATAAGAAAGCACCCACCGCCGATCTGGAAGATGACCGCCCTTCTCTGCCGGATGAAGTGGCGCTTGGCGTCACTTATGACAACATTGATGACTATCTGGAAGGGAAAGCCGTGCCCGAACAGGTCGCCAGAACAATAGAAAACTGGTATCTGAAAACCGAACATAAACGCCGTCCGCCAATTACCGTTTTCGATGATTTCTGGAAAAAGTAATAATTTGCACATAATGGCTTGTACGCAAAAACATACTTTGTTCATGCCGGATGCGGCGTGAACGCCTTATTCGACCTACAAAACTTCGCAAATTCAATTCATTGCAGGCGGCGTTACTTTTGTCATCGACCCGCCTCTTTTTTAATCGTTTCCCGCCTGTTACACTGGATAGATAACCAGCACCTGGAGTCAACAGTGGTACGGCGTTTAACTTCCCTGCGGCCAGAATTTGAAGCGGCGGCAATCTACGAATATCCCGAACATTTACGTTCATTCCTTAATGACTTACCCACCCGACCAGGGGTGTATCTGTTTCATGGCGAAAGTGACACCATGCCGCTCTATATCGGCAAAAGCGTTAATATCCGCAGCCGGGTGCTTTCTCATTTACGCACTCCGGATGAAGCCGCCATGCTGCGGCAATCCCGGCGAATTAGCTGGATCTGCACCGCAGGCGAAATCGGTGCGCTACTCCTTGAAGCGCGATTAATTAAAGAACAACAGCCACTGTTTAATAAACGCTTGCGCCGTAATCGCCAGCTCTGTGCCCTGCAACTGAATGAAAAGCGTGTCGATGTGGTGTATGCCAAAGACGTGGATTTTTCTGCCGCAGCAAACTTATTCGGCCTGTTTGCCAACCGTCGTGCGGCTTTACAAGCATTACAGACCATCGCCGATGAACAAAAACTTTGTTATGGCTTGCTCGGGCTGGAACCGTTAAGTCGCGGGCGCGCTTGTTTTCGTTCGGCGCTAAAACGTTGCGCCGGGGCGTGCTGCGGTAAAGAGAGCCATGACGCTCATGCGCTACGTTTGCGTCAGTCTCTGGAGCGTTTGCGGGTTGTTTGTTGGCCATGGCGAGGTGCGGTGGCGCTGAAAGAACAGCATCCGGAAATGACGCAATATCATATTATTCATAACTGGCTGTGGCTGGGTGCCGTTAATTCGCCGGAAGAGGCAGCAACGTTAATTCGCACACCCGCTGGGTTTGATCACGACGGTTATAAAATCCTCTGTAAACCTCTGCTTTCCGGTAACTATGAAATTACTGAACTTGATCCGGTGAATAGCCTGCCAGCCAGTTAATTTCACTGAACAGCAGTTTGCCTTGCGGTTGCAAAAGCCGCAGGGTGTGCCTGCCATCGAACCAGCACGCGCCCTGGTCGGTAGTCAACAGCTTGTCGCCCAGTTGCCACGCGCCACTAATTACAAACACCACCCCACCGCGTGAGCCAAAAGTGGTGAACGTGCGATCGGCAATTCTGACTTTCGCCTTACAGGCATCAAGGCGCGTCATAATGTTGAAATCCATCGACATCTGACCTTCAGTCAGTTTCGCTTTTACCACCTGATCCGCAGCGAAAGCAAAAGGCTGTAGCGGTTTTAAGGTATGGCTAAAACGGTTAGTACTTTCAAGGAGCATCTCACCGCCTTCCAGCAGCGTCACGCTCCTTTCCATTCCCGGAAACAAAGAAAACTCACCATTTGCCGCAATGGAAGCAATGCTGGCACGCCAGTAAAAATCACGTTTTGCCGGAGGAAAGCTACAGATTTCACGAGTTTCACCGGCAGCGTTTCGCCACAGGTTCACCGACATTTTACGCATATCAAAGTATTCCATACTCGCTCCCGGCATGCTCTTTTCATTGTTATCGTTCAGGCAACCGTGGATTGTTATCGGCAACTCGGGTGATTTACCTTAGTGGTGATTAGACTTTTTTTGCAAAAGTTGAAGAACAGAAAAGAAAACCGCCGATCCTGTCCACCGCATTGCTGCAAGGTAGTGGACAAGACCGGCGGTCTTAAGTTGTCAGGCTGAAAGATTATTCAGCAGTTGCAGGCATTTTACCTTTTGCCGCAGGGCGTTCTGTCAGACGCTTCTCAAAATTAGCATTAAATTGCTTTTTCTGCTCCGGCGTCAGGATGTTGTAAATCTTGTTCTGGGTTTCCAGGTGCGCCAGCATGTTAGCTTTGCGCTGTTCTTCCATTTTTGCGATCTGCGCTTCAGCTTTCGCTTTGTCGAAGGTATCGCTGGCAATAATGTCATGCATTGCGCGGCGTTCTTCCAGCGGCGGGCGTTTCATCTGGTCACGCTGACCTTTCATGATTTCGCGAATCTGCTGTTTCTGCGCGTCGGTCAGGTTCAGATCTTTAAACATCATGTCGTGATGCGGACCGAATTTACCTTTATGGTGCATCATCGGCTTCGCGTCAGCCGGTGCTGCAGTAGTGGTATCGGCGGCATGGGCCAGGTTAGCCGCGCCAAAAGCCAGGGTAGAGGCAACAAACAGTGCAGTTAATTTACGCATATTCTATATCCTTCCTTTCAGTTATTTATTACGGCTTTCTTAAGTAGCGTGCCGTGTTGACGAGATTAACTTTACTGACTTTAGCGTCAATTAATCAGAGCAACGGTAAAACAATGAAAGTGTAAAAAACACTTTTGCGCCAATTATGGAGAAAAAAAGAAAATTTGATGGAGAGTGATGATGAAATATTACAACACACTGATTTTGCAGAAATTATGAAGAACTATACCTGATGACTGGTGATAAATAAAGCAAATAACCAGGATTAATCCGCATTATTTCATTAAAAAGCCAGTAAATACCCGCAGAATGATTTCTGCGGGCAAGTATTAGGTTATTTTTTCCAGCATTAATCCCGCACGTAATCCCGTCGCCACCAATGGATTAGGGAATAACACATACTCAACATCATGAGTCACAGTAAAGTGTTCCTCACCATCCTGCGCCAACAACGTTCCTTTCTTAAACGGAGTGAAGTTCAGCGTCTCGCTTGCCATATGCAGTTCGAAGGATGATGAGTGGCGGGGAATTTTCGAAACGACCCGATAGCGTAGCGGCGACTTTCTCTCAGTACCGACACTCACGCCAGATAACAGCGCAGCAATCGCGCTGGCGGTGGGTGAAAACTGGCGAAGATCGTTTTTGCCAAATGGCAATGCTTTACCAAGTTCCAGCGTACACGCCAGTGCACCGAAATGTTCGGCACTAAAATGGGTAAACGTGCCCCCCGGCGCCTGGTGAAACACCAATGCCTCCAGCCCTGCCGCACCCAGCCATGTCAGAAAGTTTTCGTCCCAGGGAATATTACGTTGCGGTAAAACACCAAACCGTGGGTGATACGAACCACGAATCGCGGTATGCAGATCAAGATGCCAGCGGACAGACTCTTTACCCTGTTCATAAAAATCTTCCAGACACTGTTCCAGCTCGCGCGCACGGCACGTTTCGCCGCTTTCGGCAAATCGCTGCCAGCGTCCGCCAAACATGCGATTCATATCACTATGGCAATAACGTGTTCCTTGCTTCAGCGCCGGGGGATTTCCAAGGATCGCCAGTAACCGCCAGCGTAGAGGGATCTCGCCGTGGAGAATCGCGCCAAGCAAAGCATCAAGCATTTCTACCGGCGCGGTTTCATTACCGTGTATTCCCGCAGAAATCACCAGCGCACCTTGCGGTGGCGTTAACGGCGTCAGTTCCAGCACACCATCACCCAGCCAGCGCCAGCGAATACCGTTGCTTTCCCTCTCACTCATGGCTGGTTTTTTGCCCGTTAAGGTCAGGGCAAGAAAATTATCCATTGCTCCCTCCCTCACGCTGAAACGGATAAACCGAACCGAGATTCAGTAAACGGGTCAGCGAATCCAGGGCTTCCCTTCCTTCACGCAGCAATTGCGGGTCGGAAAGATCGGCGGCAGTAAGACGATCGCGATAGTAGCGATCCACCCAGTCATTGAGCGTATTAAACAAGGTATCGTTCATCATCACAGCCGGGTTTACCGTCTGATATTCTTCTGCCGTCAGCACCACACGTAACCGTAGGCACGCCGGGCCTCCGCCGTTTGCCATGCTTTCGCGTAAATCAAAAACTTTCAGCTCGCTTATCGGGTTATCGGCAGCAAGCAATTCATTGAGATAACGCCATACTCCAGCATGTTCCCGACACTCCTGTGGCAGCACCAACACCATCGAACCATCATCACGGCTCAGTAACTGGCTGTTAAACAGATAAGTCGAGACAGCATCCGCTACGGAAACCTGTGCCGCCGGAACTTCTATCGCCATAAAACCGTTCACCCGCGCGCGCAGGTTTGCCAGTAATTGCGCCTGGCGGGCGAACGCCTGCTGATGGCAAAACAGCACCTGGCGGTTGCTCACCGCAATCACATCATTATGAAAAACGCCCTGGTCGATAACGTCCGGGTTTTGCTGGGCGAAAACCACCTGCTGTGGATTCACCTGATTCAACCTGGCGACCGCCTCACTGGCTTCGCGGGTTTGCCGCGCCGGATAACGGGAAGGTCGCGTGCCATTGCCCTCTTCTCGGCCATAGACGAAAACCTGTATACCCGGATCACCATAGTTACCACCGAGCCGATTGTGGTTTGCCGCCCCCTCATCCCCCAGCATCGCCACCTGCGGCAGAGCAGAATGAACAGTGAACTTCTCTTCATCGTTAAAAATCGCTTTTAACAGCGACTCGGTGACGGGCGCTTCCAGCGAACGGTGAAATTTATTGTTCAGGTTGGCAACGGTGAGATGCACTTTGCCATCCAGCGTATCGGCAGATGGCGCGATCGTTGCCGCATTCGCTACCCACATTGGCGAAGCGGAACTGACGCTGGAAAGCCAGTGCGGAGCCTGACGGGCAACCTTTTCCAGAACGTGTTCATCGCTGCCGCTAAATCCCAGTTGACGCAAAACCGGGATAAACGGTCGCTCGTGCGGAGGGATCACCGCCTGGGGGAATCCCGCATCAGCAAGGGTTTTCATTTTCAGTAAGCCCTGTTTCGCCGCCAGTCGCGGGTTAGACACCTGAAAACGGTGACTGGTAGAGGCTTCATTACCAAACGACAGGCCAGCGTAATGATGCGTCAGCCCCACCAGCCCGTCGAAATTCACTTCCCGGGCGTTCATGGCGCTACCTCATCGGAAAAATCAAGCCCGGGATTAAGCGTAGTGGGCAGCGTTAATGAAGATGATTCAAGACTTGCCATCGGCCAGGCACAATAATCAGCGGCGTACCAGGCACTTGGTCGGTGGTTGCCGGAAGCGCCAACACCGCCGAAGGGTGCAGTACTGGCTGCACCGGTAAGCGGTTTGTTCCAGTTGACAATCCCCGCCCGCGCTTCCAGTAACAGTCTATCGAACTTTTCCCGCTCCGATGACACCAGCCCGCAAGAGAGGCCAAAGCGAGTGTTATTCGCCATCTTAATCGCCTCATCAAAGGTGTCATAACGCCAGACGCGCAATAGCGGCCCGAACACTTCTTCATCCGGCACGCCGGCAACGCCCGTCATTTCGATGATCCCTGGCGTCAGTAACGATGTTCCTGCGCGCAGTAAGCGTGGCGCAAGCAGCGTTCGGCCCCCCATCGCTTCCAGTTCCTGCCAGGCAGTAACAACCTGCTGCGCGGCCTGTTCAGAAATCAGCCCGCCAATAAATGGCTGTGGTTCGTCATCCCAGTTACCCGGCGTTAACCGCTGGCTGACGGCAACCAGGCGAGCAAGGAGCGCATCGCCCTGAGCCCCGCTTTTCAGCATTAAACGGCGGGCGCAGGTACAGCGTTGCCCCGCAGTGACAAATGCTGACTGAATAGTCAGATGCACTGCGGCGTCGATATCCGCCACGTCATCAATAATCAGCGGGTTATTGCCGCCCATTTCAAGGGCGAGGATTTTTTCCGGCTGACCAGAAAGCTGGCGATGCAACTGGTAGCCCGTGTTGGCGCTGCCGGTGAACAGCAAACCGTCGAGGTCTTCCAGCGCACTCAGCGCCTGACCCGTTTCGCGCCCACCCTGCACCAGATTCAACACCCCCGACGGCAAGCCTGCCTGCTGCCATAAGCGCATTACCACCTCGCCGCTCCACGGTGTCAGTTCGCTGGGTTTAAAGATAATTGTGTTGCCTGCCAGCAGCGCCGGAACGATATGCCCGTTCGGCAAATGCCCTGGGAAATTGTACGGTCCAAACACGGCCAGTACGCCGTGCGGGCGATGGCGCAAACTCGCCGCACCGTCTGGCATTTCGCTGCGCTGCTCGCCCGTGCGCACATGATATGCCTTGATTGATATCGCGATTTTATTGATCATCGCCGTCACTTCGGTTGCCGCTTCCCAGCGCGGCTTACCCGTTTCTCTGGCAATAATCGCCGTTAATTCGGCTTTATTGCTTTCCAGCAGTCCGGCAAAGCGTTCAACTCTTACCTGACGATCGCCAAAGGAGAGCCGCGCCCAACGCGGAAACGCGGCGCGTGCAGCACGACAAGCCAGCTCCACCTGAGCGGCATCGGCATCATTGCCTTGCCATAATACGTCGCCCGATACTGGATTACGCTTCACGCGAAGTTCGCCCTGCCCCGTCACCCAGTCGCCGTTGATCCATAAAGTCATGTTGTTTTCTCCTCTGCGCACAGGCGCACCAGACGAACGCGATCCCCGGCGTGGCACTTGAGAACGTCCAGTTGTGCGGCGGTTAAAATCAAACGCTGGGTTGCCGGATCGGCACGCACCAGTACCACGCGGAAATGGTGATAATTTTCATTGGCGACCAGACAGGCCGGGAAATCCCCCTGCGCTGGCTGCCCTTCCGCTACTTCCACCAGCCGACTTTTGCGGATGGCGCGAACGCGGTCGATGTCACACTCCAGCGTCGGTCCACCGTCGAAGATGTCGATATAGTTACGGTAGCGAAAACCTTCTTTTTCCAGCACCGCACGCGCGGGAGCTGTTTGCGGATGCACCTGGCCGATAACGTCCTGCGCTTCCTGGGATAAAAAGTCCGTATAGATCGGATGTTTTGGCATCAGTTCAGCGATAAACGCCTTTTGACCAGTACCGCAGAGAAAATCAGCGCGGCTAAAATCCATCGAAAAGAAGCGTTTACCGAGGCTTTGCCAGAACGGCGAATAGCCGTGTTCGTCAATCACGCCGCGCATTTCGGCGACCACTTTGTCGTTAAACTTGTCACGAAAAGCCGCCATAAACATAAAGCGCGATTTCGACAGCAAATAGCCATTGCCCTCTTTGCGCCACTCCGGGTCGAGAAACAGCGTGCATAACTCACTGCTTCCGGTGTGATCATTACTGAGAAACAGCGTCGGTAGCGCGTTATAGACATTCAACTCTTTCGAAGCGTGAACCAGCGTACCGACGCGATAGTTGTACCAGGGATCGTTCAGCCCGACAGCCACCTCAATGGCACAAATACCCGCCACGGTGCCTGTCTCGCTCTCTTCCAGCACGAACACATAACCTTGCTCGCTTTCGGGTAATTCGCCCTGCCAGGTTTTAATGGATCTGTCGATACGCGCCGAAAGCGTGGCTTCATTGGCAGGGAGCGACGTCAGGCCACCGCCCGTTTTACCTGCAAGCTGCATTAAGGCTGCGACATCGGTACGCTCAACGGGACGGATGACCATCATGATGAACCCCGGCTAACAAAGTGTTCGCAAGTAGCGGCAAAGCGATCCAGGCCGGTTGTCACTTCTTCTTCGCTGACGTTGAGCGCCGGTGCAAAACGCACCACGTTGCCACCCGCAATCAGCACCATCACGCCTGCTTTCGCCGCCTCCTGAGAGATCAGTTTCGCTTGTCCGGCGTAATCCGCATTCAGCACACAGCCAATCAACAGACCTAATCCGCGAATTTCACTGAACAAACCGCAGCGATGATTAATGGTATTAAGACGCTCAACAAACCAGTCGTGACGCCGTTTGACACCAGTAAGCATCTCTGGCGTGTTGATGAGATCAAGCACTTTACCCGCCACCGCCGAGGCCAGCGGATTACCACCATAAGTGGTGCCGTGAGTGCCAACGGTCATCACCCGGCCGCACTCTTCGGTTGCCAGCAGCGCACCAATCGGGAAACCGCCGCCCAGGGCTTTAGCGGTGGTCAGCAGATCGGGCGTCACCCCGTAGTGCATATAGGCATACAGTTCACCGGTGCGCCCGACGCCGGTTTGTACCTCATCGAAAATCAGCAATGCATTGTGGCGATCGCATAACTCACGCAATCCCTGCAAAAATGCCTTGCTGGCTGGCACCACGCCGCCTTCGCCCTGTACTGGCTCGACGATCACCGCGCAGGTGGAGTCGTCAATCAGCGCACTGGCAGAATTAATATCGTTATACGCGGCGTGGCGGATATCCGGCGGCAGTGGCGCGAAATCCTGTGAATAGGCTGGCTGCCCGCCCGCACTAACGGTAAACAGCGTGCGCCCGTGGAAAGCATTTTTAAACGCCACGATGCCGCTCTTATGGCTACCGTAGCGGTCGTGAGCGTATTTGCGCGCCAGCTTCAGCGCCGCTTCGTTAGCCTCCGCGCCGGAGTTACAAAAGAACACGCGATCGGCAAACGTCGCGTCAATGAGCTTTTTCGCCAGCCGTAATACCGGCTCGTTGGTGTAACCATTACCGGTATGCCAGAACTTACTCGCCTGCTCGTTCAGCGTCTCCCGCAGTTCCGGATGCGCATGACCCAGTGCGTTCACTGCAATGCCACCCGCGAAGTCGATATACTCTTTCCCCTGCTGATCCCACAAGCGCGAACCTTCGCCACGTACCGGAATAAACGGTGCCGGAGCGTAAACAGGTATCATCCATTCATCAAAATTTTCACGCGTAATTGGCTGAGACATAGCGACCCCTACAGTAAATAAATAGTTATTTATATGTTAATAATAAGTGACGATTACGCTGTAAATGTAGATTGCAGGGTTCGTGCCAGCCAGTGGTAAAAGTGCATAAACGGCGGCAGTTAACTGGAAATCAAGGCGTTACAACCCAGCGATATGCACCTGAAGTGCATATAAAGTGAATACGTTTGCGATACTGATTAATAAAAAGAATAAAAAACGAAATGTTATGCAGAAGTAAAATATAATTCTGGAATTGTGATCGTTGACGAAATTTACTGGAAATTACTGCGCCATTCTGACGCAGCCGCACCAAAAACGGGCATTTTTTGCGCCATCGTTGGCATCATTAACAACCATCGATCAAATCACTTAACAACAGGCAGTAAGCGCGGCGAATTTCTGCTAACATCCACGCACTCTTTATCTGAATAAATGGCAGCGACTATGAAATTTGTCTCTTTTAATATCAACGGTCTGCGCGCCAGACCACACCAGCTTGAAGCCATCGTCGAAAAGCACCAACCGGATGTTATTGGTCTGCAGGAGACAAAAGTTCATGATGATATGTTTCCGCTCGAACAAGTGGCAAAGCTTGGCTACAACGTCTTTTACCACGGGCAGAAAGGCCATTATGGCGTGGCGCTGCTGACCAAAGAGACGCCGATTACTGTGCGTCGCGGCTTCCCCGGCGACGGCGAAGAGGCTCAACGACGAATTATTATGGCGGAAATTCCCTCGCCGCTGGGTAATGTCACCGTAATCAACGGTTACTTCCCGCAGGGCGAAAGCCGTGACCATCCGATTAAATTCCCGGCGAAAGCGCAGTTCTATCAGAACCTGCAAAACTACCTGGAAACCGAACTCAAGCGTGACAATCCGGTGCTGATTATGGGCGATATGAATATCAGCCCCACCGACCTCGATATCGGCATTGGTGAAGAGAACCGCAAACGCTGGCTGCGTACCGGTAAATGCTCTTTCCTGCCGGAAGAACGCGAATGGATGGAGAGACTGATTAACTGGGGTCTGGTGGATACTTTCCGCCATGCGAACCCGGAAACGGCAGATCGCTTCTCATGGTTTGATTACCGCTCAAAAGGTTTTGATGATAACCGTGGTCTGCGCATTGACCTGCTGCTCGCCAGCCAGCCGTTGGCGGAATGCTGCGTAGAAACCGGCATCGACTATGAAATCCGCAGCATGGAAAAACCGTCAGATCACGCCCCGGTGTGGGCGACCTTCCGCCGCTAATTTCTCTGTTCTCCTGACTCGCTCTGGGTCAGGAGAATTAACCTTGAGAAAAATCAACAAACTGTCAGTAATGATTTGTTGCCTGCCGTCCTTTGTTATACCGTCACTGCGTTTTTAGTTGTCTGACCACTTCTCTATTATCAAGTTTGATATAGGAAACTCCACGATGAACGCTGAGCGTAAATTTCTTTTTGCCTGCCTTATTTTTGCGCTGGTCATTTACGCTATCCACACTTTCGGTTTATTCGATCTGCTCACCGATTTACCCCACTTGCAGACACTCATTCGCCAGAGCGGGTTTTTCGGTTATAGCCTCTATATTCTGTTATTCATCATCGCCACCCTCTTTCTGTTGCCGGGTAGCATACTGGTGATCGCCGGTGGAATAGTCTTTGGCCCGCTCTTAGGGACGTTTCTTTCACTAATTGCCGCCACGCTGGCCTCATCATGCTCCTTCCTGTTGGCGCGCTGGCTGGGGCGTGATTTACTGCTGAAATACGTTGGTCATAGCCACACTTTCCAGGCCATAGAAAAAGGTATTACGCGTAACGGTATCGATTTTCTTATTTTGACCCGCTTAATCCCGCTATTTCCTTACAATATTCAAAATTATGCTTATGGATTAACCGCCATCTCCTTCTGGCCTTATACCCTTATTTCGGCATTAACTACTCTGCCCGGAATAGTAATTTATACCGTAATGGCAAGCGATCTCGCCAGTGAAGGCATTACGCTGCGCTTTATTTTAAAACTCTGTCTGGCAGGACTGGCGCTGTTTATTCTCGTCCAGCTCGCCAGACTCTACGCCCGACACAAACACGTGGATCTGTCTGCTTCGCTCCGCAGCCCACTAACTCACCCCAAAAATGAAGGATAGAACGATGTTGCAACATTATTCAGCGTCATGGAAAAAAGGACTGGCTGCACTGTGTTTACTGGCAGCCGCAGGGCTTAGTGGCTGCGATCAAAAAGAGAACACCGGAGCAAAAGTGGAATACGACGGGCTTTCCGCCAGCCAGCCACTGCGTGTCGATGCCAATAACCATACGGTCACCATGTGAGTGCAAATTAATGGCCGTTTTCTGACAGACGATACCCGCCACGGCATTGTGTTTAAAGATGGCTCCAACGGACATAAATCGCTGTTTATGGGTTATGCGACCCCGAAAGCATTTTATGAAGCCCTGAAACAGGCCGGTGGCACGCCGGGCGAAAACATGACGATGGATAATAAAGAAACGACCCATGTGGCGGGCAGCAAACTGGATATTTCGGTCAACTGGCAAGGGGCGGCAAAAGCGTATTCCTTCGATGAGGTGATTGTCGATAGCAATGGCAAGAAACTGGACATGCGCTTTGGCGGTAATTTAGCAGCGGCAGAAGAGAAGAAAACTGGCTGCCTTGTGTGTCTCGATAGCTGTCCGGTCGGTATCGTCAGCAATGCGACATACACTTATGGGGCAGTGGAAAAACGCGGTGAAGTGCAATTCAAAGGTAATGCGTCGGTTCTCCCGGCAGATAACACGCTGGCAACGGTTACCTTTAAAATCGCCGAATAAAACCAGGATAAAGGATGATGAAAATGCAATCGCGTAAAATCTGGTACTACCGTGCCACCATCGTCATCCTGTTGATCGCTTCGCTGCTGGCATGGGCGCTGCTTCCTGGCGTCCATGAGTTTATCAATCGCAGCGTTGCGGCGTTTGCCGCCGTCGATCAACAGGGTATAGAACGCTTTATTCAGTCTTACGGCACACAAGCGGCTGTGGTCTCGTTCTTCTTGATGATCTTACAGGCCATTGCCGCGCCGCTGCCTGCGTTTTTGATAACCTTTGCCAATGCGTCGCTGTTTGGCGCATTCTGGGGCGGCTTGCTGTCTTGGACCAGTTCGATGGCGGGCGCGGCGCTGTGCTTTTTTATCGCCAGAGTGATGGGCCGCGAAGTGGTGGAAAAGTTAACCGGCAAAACCGTGCTTAACAGCATGGACGGCTTTTTTACTCGCTACGGCAAACACACCATCCTGGTATGTCGGTTATTGCCTTTTGTCCCTTTCGATCCTATCAGCTATGCTGCCGGATTGACTTCAATACGTTTTCGCTCGTTTTTTATCGCCACCGGGCTTGGTCAGCTACCCGCAACCATCGTCTATTCCTGGGCGGGCAGCATGTTAACGGGAGGCACATTCTGGTTTGTCACCGGGCTGTTTATTCTGTTTGCCCTGACCGTGGTGATATTTATGGCGAAAAAAATATGGCTTGAACGCCAGAAGAGGAATGCCTGATGGGGTTACCGCCGCTTAGCAAAATTCCTTTGATTTTACGTCCGCAGGCGTGGCTGCATCGTCGCCATTATGGCGAGGTGCTAAGTCCTATTCGCTGGTGGGGGCGAATTCCGTTTATCTTTTATCTGGTGTCGATGTTTGTCGGCTGGCTGGAGCGCAAACGCTCACCGCTCGATCCGGTGGTGCGATCGCTTGTCAGCGCACGCATTGCACAAATGTGTCTGTGTGAATTTTGCGTAGATATCACCAGTATGAAAGTCGCGGAGCGTACCGGCAGCACTGACAAACTGCTGGCGGTGGCTGACTGGCGGCAAAGCCCGCTGTTCAGCGATGAGGAGCGGCTGGCGCTGGAATACGCCGAAGCCGCGAGCGTTACACCGCCAACGGTCGATGATGCCCTGCGTACCCGACTGGCTGCCCATTTTGACGCTCAGGCGCTCACCGAGCTGACAGCATTGATCGGCCTGCAAAATATGTCAGCCCGTTTTAACTCTGCCATGGACATTCCCGCTCAGGGGCTGTGCCGTATTCCTGAAAAACGTTCTTAAGGAGAGATGATGCGCCATTGTGTGTGGTTGCTGGGATTGTTATCGCTGTTTTCTTTGGCAACACATGCCAGTGACTGGCAGGAAATCAAAAACGACGCCAAAGGGCAAACCGTCTGGTTTAACGCCTGGGGCGGCGATACCGCAATTAACCGCTATCTCGACTGGGTTAGCGGCGAGATGAAAACCCATTACGCTATAAACCTGAAGATTGTCCGTCTGGCGGATGCCGCAGATGCAGTAAAACGCATTCAGACCGAAGCCGCAGCCGGGCGCAAAACAGGCGGTTCGGTGGATCTGCTCTGGGTGAACGGCGAAAACTTCCGCACCTTAAAAGAGGCCAATTTATTACAAACGGGCTGGGCGGAGACTCTACCCAACTGGCATTACGTCGATACGCAACTGCCGGTACGGGAAGATTTTTCTGTACCTGTCGAAGGTGCAGAATCTCCGTGGGGTGGCGCACAACTGACGTTTATCGCCCGCCGCGATGTTACGCCACAGCCACCACAAACGCCGCAAGCATTGCTGGAGTTTGCCAAAGCCAATCCCGGCACGGTTACTTATCCGCGCCCACCAGACTTCACAGGCACGGCGTTTCTGGAACAGTTGCTGATTATGCTGACGCCCGATCCCGCCGCATTAAAAGAAGCGCCGGACGATGCGACTTTCGCCCGTGTCACTGCTCCCTTGTGGCAATATCTTGATGCGCTGCATCCGTATTTGTGGCGCGAAGGAAAGGATTTCCCGCCTTCGCCCGCGCGGATGGATGCACTGCTAAAAGCCGGTACATTGCGCCTGTCGCTAACCTTTAACCCCGCTCATGCCAAACAAAAAATAGCCAGCGACGATTTGCCAGCAAGCAGTTACAGCTTCGGCTTTAGCGAGGGGATGATTGGCAACGTGCATTTCGTCACCATTCCTGCCAACGCGAATGCCAGTGCTGCGGCGAAAGTTGTCGCCAACTTCCTGCTCTCACCCGATGCGCAACTGCGTAAAGCAGATCCTGCTGTCTGGGGCGATCCTTCGGTTCTCGATCCACAAAAACTGCCTGACACGCAGCGTGAAACATTGCAATCAAGAATGCCGCAGGAGCTGCCACCGGTACTGGCTGAACCGCACGCGGGTTGGGTAAATGCGCTGGAACAAGAATGGCTACGCCGTTACGGTACGCATTAATCTTTCTGCTGTGGGCGATGGTGGCGGTGATTTATGCACCGCTGATCCCGGCTGCTTTCACGCTGATAGCGCCAGCCTTGTCGCTGACGCACTGGCAGGCGTTATTTGCCGACCCGCAGTTACCGCAGGCATTACTGGCGACGCTGGTTTCGACGACTATCGCGGCGGTCGGGGCGCTGTTGATTGCCCTGCTGGTGATTGTGGCGCTGTGGCCTGGCGCAAAATGGCTGCGTATGTGCGCCCGTCTGCCGTGGCTGCTCGCCATTCCCCACGTGGCTTTTGCCACCAGCGCCCTTCTGCTCTTTGCTGACGGCGGCCTGCTTTACGACTATTTCCCGTATTTCACTCCACCAATGGACAAATTGAGTATTGGGCTGGGTTTCACTCTGGCGGTGAAAGAAAGCGCATTTCTGCTATGGATCTTGTCAGCCGCGCTAAGTGAAAAACGGCTGCTACAGCAGGTTATAGTGATGGATTCACTGGGCTACAGCCGCTGGCAATGCCTGAACTGGCTGCTGTTGCCCTCCGTCGCTCCTGCTCTGGCAATGGCGATGCTGGCGATTGTCGCATGGACGCTGTCGGTCGTGGATGTGGCAATTATCCTCGGGCCAGGTAATCCACCGACGCTGGCGGTAATAAGCTGGCAGTGGTTAACCCAGGGCGACACCGATCAACAAATGAAAGGCGCACTTGCCAGCCTGCTACTGATGGCGTTACTCGTCGCCTGTGTTTTGCTGGGCTATCTGTTATGGAGCGCCTGGCGGCACACCATTCCCCGTGAAGATGGCGTTCGCAAGCCGGCTGCGCCTTTACTGCCCGGCTATACGCTGGCGAGGTTTTTACCATTAACCGGTGTGCTCTGTGTGGTTCTGCTGGCGATCCTCGCGGATCAGTCGACGATCAATCACGAGGCGCTCATCAATAGCCTGACTATGGCTCTGGTCGCGACATTCATCTCTTTGATCCTGTTACTGCTGTGGCTGGAATGGGGGGTAACGCATCGCCAGTTATGGCTATGGATGCCCATTTTATTACCGGCACTGCCATTAGTGGCAGGCCAGTACACGCTGGCATTATGGTTGAATCTGGATGGTAGCTGGATTGCGGTGGTCTGGGGGCATCTGCTGTGGGTAATGCCGTGGATGCTGTTTATCCTGCAACCTGCCTGGCGGCGTATTGACTCACGGTTAATTTTAATTGCGCAGACGCTAGGCTGGTCGCGTGCCAAAATCTTCTTTTACGTGAAATGTCCTCTTATGCTACGCCCTGCGCTAATTGCATTCGCTGTCGGATTTTCAGTGAGTATTGCGCAATATATGCCGACGCAGTGGCTCGGTGCGGGACGTTTCCCGACGCTGACGACCGAAGCGGTGGCGTTAAGCAGCGGCGGCAGCAACGGTATTCTCGCCGCCCAGGCTTTATGGCAACTGCTGTTGCCGCTTATTATTTTTGCCCTGACCGCCCTGCTTGCAAAATGGTTAGGTTATGTCAGACAAGGACTCCGCTAATGCTCTGCGTGAAAGATGTTTCGCTACGTTTGCCAGAAACCTGCTTGCTAAAGGACGTCAACTTTACGGTCGCTAAAGGTGACATTGTCACGTTAATGGGACCGTCTGGCTGTGGGAAATCTACGCTGTTTTCCTGGATGATTGGCGCGCTGTCCGGGCAGTTTTCTTGTACAGGTGAGCTTTGGCTCAATGAGCAACGCCTCGATAGCCTGCCGACTGCACAGCGCCAGATTGGTATCCTTTTCCAGGATGCGCTGCTATTTGACCAGTTCAGCGTCGGGCAAAATTTGCTGCTGGCGCTACCGGCGACACTAAAAGGTGTTGCAAGGCGCAATGCCGTGAATGATGCGCTTGAGCGTGCGGGACTTGGTGATACTTTCCATCAGGACCCGGCAACTCTGTCTGGTGGTCAGCGGGCGCGCGTGGCCCTGCTACGCGCCCTTCTCGCCCAACCCAAAGCATTATTACTCGATGAACCGTTCAGCCGTCTTGATGTGGCTCTGCGTGATAATTTTCGCCAGTGGGTGTTCAGCGAAGTTCGCGCCCTGGCGATCCCCGTCGTTCAGGTAACTCACGATCTCCAGGATGTTCCTCCTGATAGTTCTGTTCTGGATATGGCGCAGTGGTCAGAAAATTACAACAAACTGCGATAACGCAAAGTTTTTCTCAATGCGTCAGTTCAGAATGGCGCACTCAAAACTACAATGTCGGGATTTTCGATGAAACGTGTTTCTCAAATGACCGCGCTGGCAATGGCTTTAGGGCTGGCTTGCGCTTCTTCGTGGGCCGCTGAACTGGCGAAGCCTCTTACTCTTGACCAGCTTCAACAACAAAATGGCAAAGCGATAGATACTCGCCCCAGCGCGTTTTATAACGGCTGGCCACAAACTTTAAATGGCCCTTCCGGTCATGAACCTGCCGCCTTAAACCTTTCTGCTAGCTGGCTCGACAAAATGAGCGCCGAACAGCTCAACGAGTGGATCAAGCAGCATAACCTGAAAACCGATACGCCAGTGGCGTTATACGGTAATACTAAAGACGTCGAAGCCGTCAAAACGCGACTGCAAAAAGCAGGCTTTACGCATATCTCCATCCTGAGTGACGCGCTAAGCGAACCTTCCCGCCTGCAAAAATTGCCGCACTTTGAGCAACTGGTTTACCCGCAATGGCTGCATGACCTGCAACAAGGTAAAGAGGTTACGGCAAAACCTACCGGTGACTGGAAAGTCATTGAAGCAGCCTGGGGCGCACCAAAGTTTTACCTTATCAGCCATATTCCCGGCGCTGACTACATCGATACCAACGAAGTTGAAAGCGAACCGCTGTGGAACAAAGTCTCCGATGAGCAACTGAAAGCGATGCTGGCAAAACACGGCATTCGCCATGACACCACGGTCATTCTGTACGGGCGAGACGTTTACGCAGCAGCACGTGTGGCGCAGATTATGCTGTACGCAGGCGTGAAAGATGTACGCCTTCTGGACGGCGGCTGGCAAACCTGGTCCGATGCGGGGCTGCCCGTTGAGCGCGGTACGCCACCGAAAGTGAAGCCGGAACCTGACTTCGGCGTGAAGATCCCGGCGCAACCGCAACTGATGCTCGATATGGAGCAGGCACGTGGACTGCTGCATCGTCAGGATGCTTCACTGGTAAGCGTTCGTTCATGGGCTGAATTTATTGGCACCACCAGCGGCTATGACTACATCAAGCCAAAAGGAGATATCCCAGGTGCTCGTTGGGGTCATGCAGGCAGCGACTCAACGCATATGGAAGATTTCCATAATCCGGACGGCACCATGCGTACTGCGGATGACGTCGCGGCAATGTGGAAAGAATGGAATATCCGGCCAGATCAACAAGTCTCGTTCTATTGCGGCACCGGCTGGCGCGCCTCAGAAACCTTTATGTATGCGCGCGCGATGGGCTGGAAGAATGTCTCCGTTTACGATGGCGGCTGGTATGAATGGAGCAGCGATCCGAAAAATCCGGTAGCAACCGGTGAACGCGCCCCGGACAGTAGCAAATAACACGGCAATTACTGACGCTGAAGCGACTTCAGCGTCAGATACCCACTCCACACTCGCGTAAATGTTGTCATCCAGCACAGCGCGCCAAATACCCACGCCAACCACGGGAAATACGCCGGAAAGAGACAACTTAAAACAAACAGCAAAATCGTCTCGCTGCCTTCAGTCAACCCGCCCAGATAGTAAAACGATTTGTGCGCATAACCGGGGTTATCAATCTGATGTTTCGCCGCCAGCGCAGCAAATGCGAGAAAACTGCTGCCCGTGCCAATAAACGCAAACAGCAGCCAACCGCCCGCCAGCGCATTTTGTTCCGGTGCGGCGAGAATAAACCCGAACGGCACCAGCGCGTAAAAGAGAAAATCGAGAGAAATATCAAGAAAACCGCCTGCGTCAGTTAACCCTCTGCGCCTCGCCAGCGCGCCGTCCAGTCCATCAAGCAACCTGTTGAGCAAAATGGCAATCAGCGCCGCCAGATACCATCCCAGTGCCAGAAACGGCAAGGCCAGCACGCCGATGGCAAACCCCACTAACGTTAAACCATCTGGCGTTATACCGGGTCTATCAAGAACCCGCACACACTGATGCAACAACGGTTTAATTCGCGGATGAAGATGGCGGTCTAACACAGGTACTCCTTACATATAAAGCCCTTCTGATCGGGCAACACTGCGGATATTATGACATTTTTCCTGTATTCGACCGTGGGTAATTTATGAAAATGATTGAAGTTGTTGCCGCCATTATCGAAAGGGATGGCAAAATTTTACTCGCACAACGCCCCGCCCATAGCGATCAGGCGGGGTTATGGGAGTTTGCCGGTGGCAAAGTCGAGGCGGATGAAAGTCAGCCACAGGCGCTGGTACGGGAATTGCGCGAAGAACTGGGCATTGACGCAACGGTTGGTGAATATGTTGCCAGCCATCAGCGGGAAGTGTCTGGCCGGATTATCCATCTTCATGCCTGGCACGTACCGGACTTCCACGGGACGTTACAGGCACACGAACATCAGGCGCTGGTCTGGTGTCTGCCAGAGGAAGCATTGCAATATCCGCTGGCTCCTGCTGATATTCCACTACTACATGCGTTTATGGCTTTACGCGCCGCCAGACCAGCGGATTGGTGCTAATGGTTTTGTCATCCCGCTGGCATTGCAGCAGTATCCCCTCCGCTTTAATCACTGCGCCCTCCGAATAATTTTTATCCTGATAAACGCAGCACTGGTTACAGGGCTGCGCCGATTTCCCGCCAGAACTAAACACCTCCGACGGCACATTCACTTCCACATCCGGACGGTATTGCGGGTTAGCCAGCGCAAATAATGGAAATACCAACGCTACGGCGAGTAATGTTCGACTCACAGGAAACTCCTTATTTTTCGTTGCCTCTGGTACTGATAACGGTTACCAGGCGGAAAAACTTTAGCATCTGGTAGCCGGATGCGGCGTGAACGCCTTATCCGCCTACGCTCCACTCTTGAAAATGCGCCCGTTTTTTCAGGTCTGATAAAACGCACCTGACATTAGGTGACTTTTATAACTACCACACATTATTAATTTGCTTTCCGGTGTCATTTTTTTCTTGCTTACCGTCACATTCTTGATGGTATAGTCAAAAACTGCAAAAGCACATGACATAAACAACATAAGCACAATCGTATTAATATATAAGGGTTTTATATCTATGGATCAGACATATTCTCTGGAGTCATTCCTCAACCATGTCCAAAAGCGCGACCCGAATCAAACCGAGTTCGCGCAAGCCGTTCGTGAAGTAATGACCACTCTCTGGCCTTTTCTTGAACAAAATCCAAAATATCGCCAGATGTCGTTACTGGAGCGCCTGGTTGAACCGGAGCGCGTGATCCAGTTTCGCGTGGTGTGGGTTGATGATCGCAATCAGGTACAAGTTAACCGTGCCTGGCGTGTCCAGTTCAGCTCCGCCATTGGCCCGTATAAAGGCGGTATGCGTTTCCATCCGTCCGTAAATCTCTCCATTCTTAAATTCCTCGGCTTCGAACAAACCTTTAAAAATGCCCTGACTACCCTGCCGATGGGCGGTGGTAAAGGCGGCAGTGATTTTGATCCAAAAGGGAAAAGTGAAGGCGAAGTGATGCGTTTTTGCCAGGCGCTGATGACCGAACTGTACCGTCATCTGGGTGCAGATACCGACGTTCCGGCGGGCGATATCGGCGTTGGTGGTCGTGAAGTCGGCTTTATGGCGGGGATGATGAAAAAGCTCTCCAACAATACCGCCTGCGTCTTCACCGGCAAGGGGCTATCTTTTGGCGGCAGTCTGATTCGCCCGGAAGCGACCGGTTACGGTCTGGTTTATTTCACTGAAGCGATGCTGAAACGCCACGGTATGGGTTTTGAAGGAATGCGCGTTTCCGTTTCTGGCTCCGGCAACGTCGCCCAGTACGCTATCGAAAAAGCGATGGAATTTGGCGCTCGCGTGGTTACCGCATCAGATTCCAGCGGCACCGTGGTTGATGAAAGCGGATTCACGAAAGAGAAACTGGCGCGTCTTATCGAAATCAAAGCCAGCCGCGATGGTCGCGTGGCAGATTACGCCAAAGAATTTGGCCTGGTCTATCTCGAAGGCCAACAGCCGTGGTCTGTGCCGGTGGATATCGCCCTGCCATGCGCGACCCAGAACGAACTGGATGTAGATGCCGCGCACCAGC
This sequence comes from Escherichia sp. Marseille-Q3837, assembly GCF_916618735.1. Taxonomy (NCBI): domain Bacteria; kingdom Pseudomonadati; phylum Pseudomonadota; class Gammaproteobacteria; order Enterobacterales; family Enterobacteriaceae; genus Escherichia; species Escherichia sp. Marseille-Q3837. The sequence goes on from NZ_CAKAKC010000001.1 coordinate 3,450,671, forward strand.
TTATCGCTAATGGTGTTAAAGCGGTGGCGGAAGGGGCAAATATGCCAACTACCATCGAAGCGACTGAACTGTTCCAGCAGGCAGGCGTACTGTTTGCACCGGGCAAAGCGGCTAATGCTGGCGGCGTCGCGACATCGGGGCTGGAAATGGCGCAAAACGCTGCACGTCTGGGCTGGAAAGCCGAGAAAGTTGATGCGCGTTTGCACCATATTATGCTGGATATCCACCATGCCTGTGTTGAACATGGTGGTGAAGGTGAGCAAACCAACTACGTGCAGGGCGCGAATATTGCAGGCTTTGTGAAGGTTGCCGATGCGATGCTGGCGCAGGGCGTAATTTAAGTCATCAGGCGTTTGCGCCGGATGCGGCGTGGACGCCTCATCCGGCCTACAAAAATCTACTGCATCAGACCTTTATGTTATCGCTCCACTGCCCGCGTCTTCTGATGGCGGGCTTTTTTTCACCGCTCGCTTGCGTGGTGAAGCCTTTTTCTTCTCTTCTCCACTACCCGGTGCCACTATGCCGCGAAACTGCCGCACCGGCGTACGTTTTGCCTGATCAATCAATTGGTAAAGCGTCCCCACCAGCGGCTGCATAAAGTCCTGGTAGCGACACTGCTTTTCGCTGATTTGCGTCAGCACCGATTCCCAGTGTGCCGTCATGTCCGGTCGCGTTGCCATCTCTGGCAGCGAATGGAATAACGCTTTACCGGCGTCGGTGGAGTGGATATAGCGCCCTTTTTTGGTCAGGAAACCACGCTTGAACAGCAGTTCAATAATCCCGGCACGAGTTGCTTCCGTCCCCAGTCCATCGGTCGCACGAAGGATTTTTTTCAGATCTTTGTCCTGCACAAAGCGCGCGATCCCGGTCATCGCTGAAAGCAGCGTTGCATCGGTGAAATGACGTGGTGGCTGAGTTTGCCGCTCTACCACTTCACCTTTTTCACACAATAACTCATCGCCTTTCGCTACCACCGGCAGCGGTGTACCATCGTTTTCTTCATCACGCTCTTTGCTGCCTAACAGCGTGCGCCAGCCTGCTTCAGCAAGAAAACGGGCTTTAGCGACAAATTTGCCTTTGGCAATGTCCAGTTCGATAACACATTTGCGGAACACCGCATCCGGACAGAACTGCATCAAATACTGACGGGCAATCAGGTTATAGACCTTCGCTTCGTTCTCCGTCAGGTTGATGGCAGAACTCCGCGCGGTCGGGATGATGGCGTGGTGCGCATCGACCTTTTTGTCATCCCAGCAGCGATTGCGTAAATCTGGATCAACCACCGGCTGCGGTAACAAGCCCGGCGCATGAACGCTGATGGCATTCATTACCGCCTGACATCCGGCAAAATGTTCTTCCGGCAAATAACGACAATCGGAACGCGGATAAGTGATCAGTTTGTGCGTTTCGTACAGCTTCTGGCAGATATCAAGTACGTTCTGCGCACTCAGACCAAAGCGTTTTGCTGCTTCAATCTGCAACGCCGAAAGTGAAAACGGCAACGGCGCGGATTCTGATTCCCGTTTATCGTTATAACTGGTGACAATCGCCGGTTGACCGCTGATGCGGTTAACCACATGCTCCGCCAGTGGACGATGCAGCAAGCGCCCTTCTTCGTCCTGGTACGGCTCACACGCTTCGCTCGGTTGCCAGATAGCGGTAAATCGCTCATCGGCAGGCGTCACAATATGCGCTTTGACCTCAAAGAAATCTTTCGCCACGAAGTTTTCAATTTCTTCGTCGCGGCGCACCACCAGCCCGAGCACTGGCGTCTGCACGCGTCCAACGGAAAGTACGCCCTGATAACCCGCATTGCGACCGAGAATGGTGTACGCGCGGGTCATATTGATGCCATACAGCCAGTCGGCACGCGCTCGCGCCAGCGCAGAAACGCATAGCGGTACAAACTCGCTATTGGAACGAAGACGATCGATCGCCCGTTCAACCGCCTGCGGGTTCAGGTCGTTTATCAAGCAACGCTGCACCTGCTGGCGCTTTTCCGGTGCCAGTTGCAGGTAGTCCAGCACTTCATCCACCAGCAATTGCCCTTCGCGATCCGGGTCTCCGGCATGAATAATTTCGCTGGCTTCATGCAGAAAGCGTTTGATGACGTTAAGTTGTTTGGTCACGGAGGGTCGTGGCTGTAATTGCCACTTTTCCGGGACAATGGGGAGATCGGCCAGGTTCCAGCGCGCATAGCGACTGTCGTAGGCGTCTGGCTGCGCCTGCTCAAGCAGGTGACCAATACACCAGGTCACCACCTGACCGTTACCGCACTCGATAAAGCCATCGCCTTTACGGTGCGGTTTGGGCAGGACATCAGCAATAGCGCGCGCCAGACTCGGTTTTTCGGCAATAAATAACCGCATTGAATTAACGGATCTCAACCATGGCACGACCAGCGCGCGCAGGCACCAGTTCGCCAATCGCCGTCAGTTCGATACCAAATTCGGCAGCGGTAGCTTTTACTTCGTTTTCAGCCTCTGGCATCACCGCCAGCAGCAGACCGCCGGAGGTTTGCGGATCGCACAGCAGATCGCGCACTTCACGCGGCATTTCACCCATCAGATGACCATAGCTGGCAAAGTTGCGTTCGGTGCCGCCAGGTACTGCACCCAGCTTAATGTACTCTTCCACGCCCGGCAGTTTCGGGATCGCGTCATAGTCGACACGTGCCTGTACGCCTGCGCCCTGACACATTTCACTCAAATGCCCCAGCAGACCAAAACCAGTCACGTCAGTCATCGCTTTTACGCCTTCGATGTTGGCAAAGGACGCGCCTGCGATGTTCATCCGGCACATCACTTCCGTCGCCAGCCCCTGATGTTCCGGTTTCAGCAGTGATTTTTTCTCCGCAGTGGTAAGAACGCCAATCCCCAACGGTTTCGTCAGGAACAGTTTACATCCGGCTTGTGCGGTACTGTTTTTCTTCACCCGCTCAGTTGGAACGATCCCCGTGACCGCCAGACCGAAAATCGGTTCCGGCGCGTCGATGGAGTGACCGCCAGCCAGCGCAATACCCGCCTGACGACATGCGTAGCGACCACCTTCGGTGACTTCGCGGGCAATTTCCGGGGACAGTTTGTTAATCGGCCAGCCGAGGATCGCAATTGCCATAATCGGTTTTCCGCCCATCGCGAAGATATCGCTGATGGCGTTAGTCGCGGCAATGCGGCCAAAATCGAAAGGATTATCAACGATCGGCATAAAGAAGTCGGTGGTGCTGATAACGCTGGTGCCATTGCCCAGATCGTATACCGCCGCATCGTCGCGGGTTTCGTTACCCACAAGCAAATTCGGATCAACAAACTTCGCCTGTTCGCTGTGCAGGATGGTTTCCAGCACTTTTGGGGAAATTTTACAGCCGCAACCGGCTCCGTGGCTGTATTGGGTCAAACGAATCGAGTTCTCGCTCATGGACATCTCCTGTCAATGCAATCCGGGTATGGTAACCCTCATTCCGTGAAGTGATAAGTGAGAGTGTCTGAATTACTGCGCCTTTGCTCACAATCCACACAGTTTTGCCGTTTTTATCAAAAATAAGTCACAAACGGTGTCGGGTCCGGAATGTTTATCGATGTTGACGCTTTCAGTTGTGGCGTACCGAGATAGAGAAATCCGACAATTTTATCCTGCTCGCGACAGCCGAATGCGTCACGCACCACCGGGCTTTCAGTTAATGCGCCACTGCGCCAGATGCCGCCAAAGCCCTGGGCAACCGCCGCCATTTGCATTGCCATAACCGCGCAACCCGCCGACATTTCCTGCTCCCAGCGCGGGACTTTATGATTTTCTTCGCATTTCGCCACCACCGTTATGATGAGCGGCGCCCGGAACGGCGCATTACGCGCTTTGTCGATTGCTTTTTCATCGTTACCGGCAGCAATCGCCCCCTGCTCCAGAACGGCACTGAAACGCTCACGCCCTTCCCCTTCAATCACAAAGAAATGCCACGGTTGCATGGATTTATGGTCTGGCGCACGCATACCCGCGCGCAGGATATTTTGCAGTTGCTCACCCGTTGGCGCTGGCTCAGCCAGACGGGAGGCGCTACGGCGGTTGATCAATAGTTCGAGTGCATCCATTTGATTAACTCCTGTCATGATGTTTATTCACAAAATTAACACGAGAGTGGATTTTGTTACAGCACAGTCCATGATTCCTGCTGACAAGTGCCGGTTGGGTCATTACGATAACCACATCACTTGCACCTGTAACAGGTGTAACTTTTAGTCTGGGAGAATACATGCGAACCCTTTGGCGATTTATTGCCGGATTTTTTAAATGGACGTGGCGTCTGCTGAATTTCGTCCGTGAAATGGTACTTAACCTGTTCTTTATTTTTCTCGTGCTGGTTGGCGTGGGGATCTGGATGCAAGTCAGCGGTGGTGATTCGAAAGAAACCGCCAGCCGTGGCGCGCTGCTGCTTGATATTTCTGGTGTGATCGTCGATAAGCCCGACAGTTCGCAGCGGTTTAGTAAGTTAAGTCGTCAGTTGCTTGGTGCCAGTTCCGATCGTCTGCAGGAAAACTCGCTGTTTGATATCGTCAACACCATTCGCCAGGCGAAGGACGACCGCAATATCACCGGTATCGTGATGGATCTGAAAAACTTCGCGGGCGGCGATCAGCCTTCCATGCAGTACATCGGCAAAGCTCTGAAAGAGTTTCGTGACAGCGGTAAACCGGTTTATGCCATTGGCGAGAACTACAGTCAGGGGCAGTATTATCTTGCCAGTTTCGCCAATAAAATCTGGCTTTCCCCGCAGGGTGTGGTCGATCTGCATGGCCTTGCCACCAACGGTCTGTACTACAAATCGTTGTTGGATAAGTTAAAAGTTTCCACTCATGTGTTTCGCGTAGGCACGTATAAATCTGCCGTTGAACCGTTTATTCGTGATGATATGTCACCGGCAGCCCGCGAAGCTGACAGCCGCTGGATTGGTGAGCTGTGGCAAAACTATCTTAATACCGTTGCCGCTAACCGCCAGATCCCTGCCCAGCAGGTATTCCCTGGGGCGCAAGGTTTGCTTGATGGTTTAACCAAAACTGGCGGCGATACCGCGAAATATGCGCTGGATAACAAACTGGTGGATGCGCTGGCGTCAAGTGCCGAAATCGAAAAAGCCCTGACCAAAGAGTTTGGCTGGAGTAAGGCTGATAAAAATTATCGCGCCATTAGCTATTACGATTACGCATTGAAAACGCCGGCAGATAACGGTGACGGCATTGGTGTAGTGTTTGCCAATGGTGCAATTATGGATGGCGAGGAAACTCAGGGGAATGTAGGCGGTGATACCACTGCGGCACAAATCCGCGATGCTCGTCTTGATCCAAAAGTGAAAGCAATTGTTCTGCGCGTTAATAGCCCTGGTGGCAGCGTTACGGCTTCTGAGGTGATCCGCTCTGAACTGGCAGCAGCCAGAGCAGCGGGCAAACCTGTGGTTGTGTCAATGGGCGGCATGGCGGCATCCGGTGGCTACTGGATCTCCACTCCGGCTAATTACATTGTGGCTAACCCCAGCACCCTGACCGGCTCTATTGGTATTTTCGGCGTGATCACCACCGTAGAAAACAGTCTGGATTCGATTGGTGTTCATACCGATGGCGTCTCAACTTCACCGCTGGCGGATGTTTCCATCACTAAAGCACTGCCGCCGGAAGCGCAGCAGATGATGCAGCTAAGCATTGAGAATGGCTACAAACGCTTTATCACGCTGGTTGCCGATGCGCGCAAATCGACGCCGGAACAGATTGATAAAATCGCTCAGGGGCACGTCTGGACGGGTCAGGATGCGAAAGCTAACGGCCTGGTCGATAGCCTCGGTGATTTCGATGATGCGGTCGCAAAAGCGGCAGAACTGGCAAAACTGAAGCAGTGGCATCTGGAATATTACGTCGATGAACCGACCTTCTTCGACAAAGTGATGGACAACATGTCAGGTTCTGTCCGGGCGATGTTGCCAGATGCGCTTCAGGCCATGTTACCTGCCCCGCTGGCCTCGGTAGCCTCTACCGTAAAAAGCGAAAGCGACAAGCTGGCAGCGTTTAACGATCCGCAAAACCGTTATGCGTTTTGCCTGACCTGCGCCAACGTGCGTTAAGTCTTGTACTGAGTGGTCGACAGATCGTCGGCCACTTATTTTTTACGTCTACGAATCCCCCTTCCCGCTGTTTCGCCCCATATTTCCTTATCCGCATAGTATCAGGTGCGCTCCCCCTGCCTCACGTATATACTTTTGCTCTTTCTACATCATTCATATCAATATCATGCAAAAGAAATCTATCTATGTCGCCTACACGGGCGGAACCATCGGGATGCAGCGTTCCGAGCAGGGTTATATTCCGGTGTCAGGTCATCTACAACGCCAACTGGCGCTGATGCCGGAGTTCCATCGCCCGGAGATGCCAGATTTCACTATTCATGAATATACGCCGCTGATGGATTCTTCTGATATGACGCCGGAAGACTGGCAGCATATTGCTGAAGATATTAAAGCGCACTATGACGACTATGATGGTTTTGTCATTCTGCACGGCACCGATACGATGGCCTATACCGCTTCTGCGCTGTCGTTCATGCTCGAGAATCTCGGCAAACCGGTCATTGTGACAGGGTCACAAATTCCATTAGCCGAGTTACGCTCTGACGGACAAATCAATCTGTTGAATGCGTTATACGTTGCGGCGAATTACCCGATCAACGAAGTAACACTCTTTTTTAATAACCGTCTGTATCGCGGTAACCGCACCACCAAAGCCCATGCCGATGGTTTTGATGCCTTCGCGTCACCAAATTTTCCTCCATTGCTGGAAGCGGGTATTCACATCCGTCGTTTAAATACGCCACCAGCACCGCACGGCGAAGGTGAACTGATCGTTCATCCAATCACGCCACAACCGATCGGCGTGGTAACAATTTATCCGGGGATTTCTGCTGGCGTTGTGCGCAATTTCCTCCGTCAACCGGTGAAAGCGTTGATTTTGCGCTCATATGGCGTGGGCAATGCGCCCCAAAACAAAGCCTTCCTGCAAGAATTACAAGAGGCCAGCGATCGCGGTATTGTGGTGGTCAACCTGACACAATGTATGTCCGGTAAAGTGAACATGGGCGGTTATGCTACCGGTAATGCCCTCGCCCATGCCGGCGTTATTGGCGGCGCGGATATGACTGTAGAAGCCACATTAACCAAACTGCACTACCTGCTTAGCCAGGGACTGGATACCGAAACCATTCGCAAGGCCATGAGCCAAAACCTGCGCGGCGAACTGACGCCGGATGATTAAGGAGACTGCAATGCCCCATCGCGCCCTGTTACTGGTCGATTTACAAAATGATTTCTGTGCTGGTGGCGCGCTCGCCGTACCGGAAGGTGACAGCACAGTGGATGTTGCTAACCGCCTGATTGACTGGTGCCAGTCGCGCGGAGAAGCGGTTATTGCCAGTCAGGACTGGCACCCGGCTGATCATGGCAGCTTTGCCCGCCAGCACGGTGTAGAGCCTTATACGCAGGGACAACTCGACGGCCTGGCGCAAACATTCTGGCCTGAACACTGTGTGCAGAACAGTGAAGGCGCACAATTACATCCGTTACTGAATCAAAAAGCGATCGCAGCCGTGTTCCATAAAGGCGAAAACCCTTTAGTTGACAGTTACAGTGCTTTTTTTGATAACGGCCGTCGGCAGAAAACCGCGCTTGATGACTGGTTGCGCGATCATGAAATCAATGAATTGATCGTTATGGGTCTGGCGACCGACTATTGCGTGAAGTTTACCGTGCTGGACGCGTTGCAGTCAGGTTATAGCGTGAACGTGATTACCGATGGCTGTCGCGGCGTGAATATCCAGCCACAGGACAGCGCGCACGCGTTTATGGAGATGTCAGCGGCTGGGGCAACGCTATATACACTGGCGGACTGGGAAGAGACGCAGGGATAATTTTACGCAGGCCTACAATTCTGTACTGTCGTTGTAGGCCAAATAAAGTGCGGCAGCGGTGCCTCTGGCATGTTGGTTGTTAAATCAAACAACCAACACGTGACAGTAAAGATTATCCCCTCCCTTCGTAAACGCGCTACAAAGGGGACAATTCATTCACTTAAACATGGCAATTGGTTTTGCCGTGATACCAAAATCTTCTTTCAACTGTTGTTTGCTCTTCATGACCATCTGGCCGTTCGTATCAATAGTCATATGCTGCGCATCGGTATTGTTACGGGCTTGCCACAGCATCACCAGTTGCAGACAGTTCTCTTTTTGTTCTTCCGTCAAGGCAACACCGTCTGGCCATTTACCCAGTTCAACGGCTGTCGATAAACGCTGGTAAACCTCAGGCGTCATGCTGTTGATTATTTCATCAAGATTCATAATTTTCCCGCTCCTGTGGAATAAGTTGCTGAATCGTTTTTTCAACCGTTGATTTCTTCGCCATTTTCGCCATCAGTAAAACGCAATGATGCCGAGTTAACACAATAGCGTTCGCCTGTGGGTTGTGGGCCGTCGGGAAAAACATGCCCCAGATGAGCATCACAGTTTCCACAACGAATTTCTATCCGCTGCATTCCATGTGACAAGTCTTTGATATAACGGATTGAATCTTCACTCACCGGCTCATAAAAACTGGGCCAGCCACAGCCTGAATCATACTTGGTTTGAGAATGAAACAGAGGGGCGTCGCAGATCAAACAGTGGTAAATGCCGTCGCGCTTATTATGCAATAAACGTCCAGTAAATGGCGGCTCCGTCCCGTGATTCTGTGTCACGTAAAACTGCATCTCGGACAAATTTTTTTTCAGTTCTTCTGCCGAAGGTTTGTTAGCCATTTGCTCACATCTCACTTCAATCACGCTCACATTACGTGACTTATTCTAACAAAACATTAACACCAACTCGCAAAATTTTGTTCTAAACTTGATCTCAACGAAATGGCAGCACTTAAAACGTGATAAAAATCACATTTTTATCGTAATTGCCCTTTAAAATTCGGGGCGCCGACCCCATGTGGTCTCAAGCCCAAAGGAAGAGTGAGGCGAGTCAGTCGCGTAATGCTTAGGCACAGGATTGATTTGTCGCAATGATTGACACGATTCCGCTTGACGCTGCGTAAGGTTTTTGTAATTTTACAGGCAACCTTTTATTCACTAACAAATAGCTGGTGGAATATATGACTATCAAAGTAGGTATCAACGGTTTTGGCCGTATCGGTCGCATTGTTTTCCGTGCTGCTCAGAAACGTTCTGACATCGAGATCGTTGCAATCAACGACCTGTTAGACGCTGATTACATGGCATACATGCTGAAATATGACTCCACTCACGGTCGTTTCGACGGCACCGTTGAAGTGAAAGACGGTCATCTGATCGTTAACGGTAAAAAAATCCGTGTTACCGCTGAACGTGATCCGGCTAACCTGAAATGGGACGAAGTTGGTGTTGACGTTGTCGCTGAAGCAACTGGTCTGTTCCTGACTGACGAAACTGCTCGTAAACACATCACCGCTGGTGCGAAAAAAGTGGTTATGACTGGTCCGTCTAAAGACAACACTCCGATGTTCGTTAAAGGCGCTAACTTCGACAAATATGCTGGCCAGGACATCGTTTCCAACGCTTCCTGCACCACCAACTGCCTGGCTCCGCTGGCTAAAGTTATCAACGATAACTTCGGCATCATCGAAGGTCTGATGACCACCGTTCACGCTACTACCGCTACTCAGAAAACCGTTGATGGTCCGTCTCACAAAGACTGGCGCGGCGGCCGTGGCGCTTCTCAGAACATCATCCCGTCCTCTACCGGTGCTGCTAAAGCTGTAGGTAAAGTACTGCCAGAACTGAATGGCAAACTGACTGGTATGGCGTTCCGCGTTCCAACCCCGAACGTATCCGTAGTTGACCTGACCGTTCGTCTGGAAAAAGCTGCAACTTACGAGCAGATCAAAGCTGCCGTTAAAGCTGCTGCTGAAGGCGAAATGAAAGGCGTTCTGGGCTACACCGAAGATGACGTAGTATCTACCGATTTCAACGGCGAAGTTTGCACTTCCGTGTTCGATGCTAAAGCGGGTATCGCTCTGAACGACAACTTCGTGAAACTGGTATCCTGGTACGACAACGAAACCGGTTACTCCAACAAAGTTCTGGATCTGATCGCTCACATCTCCAAATAAGTTGAGATGACTTTGTGATCTAAAAAGAGCGACTTCGGTCGCTCTTTTTTTTACCTGATGAAATGAAGTTAAAGGACTGCGTCATGATTAAGAAAATTTTTGCCCTTCCGGTCATCGAACAAATTTCCCCTGTCCTCTCCCGTCGTAAACTGGATGAACTGGACCTTATTGTGGTCGAACATCCCCAGGTAAAAGCCTCTTTTACATTACAGGGCGCACACCTTCTCTCGTGGAAACCTGCGGGTGAAGAAGACGTCCTGTGGTTGAGCAATAACACTCCATTCAAAAATGGCGTCGCCATTCGCGGTGGCGTGCCGGTTTGCTGGCCGTGGTTTGGTCCGGCAGCACAACAAGGTCTGCCTGCGCACGGTTTTGCCCGTATTCTGCCGTGGACGCTGAAATCGCATAGTGAAGATGCCGATAGCGTGACACTGACTTTCGAACTGACGCAAAGCGACGAGACAAAAAAATACTGGCCGCACGACTTTACGCTGTTAGCGCATTTCCGCGTGGGTGAAACCTGTGAAATCGATCTTGAAGCGCACGGCGAATTTGAAACCACCTCTGCTCTGCATACTTACTTTAACGTGGGTGATATTGCTAAGGTAAGCGTCAGTGGTCTGGGCGATCGCTTCATTGATAAAGTGAACGACGCGAAAGAAGATGTACTGATCGACGGTATTCAGACCTTCCCTGATCGTACCGATCGCGTGTATCTGAATCCGCAAGATTGCAGTGTGATTAATGACGAAGCGTTGAATCGTACTATTACCGTTGGTCACCAGCATCATCTGAACGTCGTCGGCTGGAACCCTGGCCCGGCACTTTCAGTCAGCATGGGCGATATGCCGGATGATGGCTACAAGACTTTTGTTTGTGTAGAAACAGCTTACGCTTCAGAAACTCAAAAAGTGACTAAAGAGAAACCTTCCCATCTGGCACAATCCATTCGCGTTGCCAAACGTTAATTTGTGCTAGTTTATGTGCCGGGTGCGATGCATCCGGCATTTCCCAACATCACACCATATCCAGCGAAGTTTTGCCTTTTGGTGCCGGATACGCGTTGTCCAGCATGGCTAATTCCTCTGACGAAAGCACAATCTCAAGCACAGCTGCATTTTGTTGAACATGGGCGATAGTTGCCGCTTTTGGAATCGCCATCACGCCCTGATGGCTGATTACCCACGCCAGCAACACTTGCGCGGCAGTGGCATTGTGAGCATGAGCTATTTCGTTGACCACTGCGTTTTTTAGCAAACCATTACGTAAGCGCCCGGCCTGCGCCAACGGACTGTAAGCCATCACTGGCATTTGCTGTTGTTGGCACCAGGGGAGTAGATCATACTCAATCCCTCGCGAGCCGAGATGATAAAGCACTTGATTAGTGGCACACTGATTTCCACCCGGCACCTGCCAGAGCTCCTGCATGTCAGAATAATCAAGGTTAGAAACGCCCCAGCGGCGGATTTTTCCCTGGGCGATCAATTTTTCCATTGCTGCGACAGTCTCTTCAAAAGCGAAACTGCCAGACCAGTGTAATAAGTAAAGATCGAGATAATCAGTATTGAGGCGGCGTAAACTGGCTTCACATGCGTTAATCGCTTTTTGTCCGCCAGCATTCCACGGATAGACTTTAGAGACGAGAAAGACTCTATCACGCAGACCGGTTAATGCTTCACCGACCACCTTCTCGGCACCGCCATCGGCATACATTTCGGCGGTATCAATGAGGGTTAAACCGAGGTCAATGCCCGCGCGTAGTGCAGCAACTTCTGTTTTGCGCTGACTGGCGTCTTCGCCCATATACCATGTTCCCTGCCCTACGGCTGGCAGTGAGACATCGCCACTGAACTGAATCATTTTTTGTTGCATTGTTTCCTCCCGGTTTTTGCACCACCGTAATGCAAAACAGGGCGTGACGCCCTGTTTTTATGCACAAAATGCCCTGGAAAGATGCATTATCAGAATTTGTAGGTGATCCCGGTAGAAATCAGACCAGTCCAGGATTTATCCACCATCGGGCTGTCAGTAACTTCATCAGACAGGCGGGTGTAGCGTGCGGTGCCGTAAACACTCCAGTCGCCGAGGAAGTTGTAGCTGGCACTCAGCTCCAGGTAAGGACTCCAGCTGTCATTCGGGTTATAGCCACGCAGACCGCTGCGAGCGGACTCTTTGCGCGATACGCCATAATAGTATTCGTTCTGGTTTTCGCTGTTCCACTGCACACCGATACCCGGAGTCACGGTCAGGCCGCCGTTGGTGTAACGGTACAACCAGGCCATATCCCACACGATACCGTTGCTGTTATCCAGTGTGTCTCCTGCCAGGGTGGTACGCAGATAACCGTACTGGGTAAAGTGTGCGTAGGACAGACCAGCCATCATAGTGCTCTTACGGTCATCCAGGTGGCGCATTTGGTGATCACCACTGTCTTTGGCTTTGAAGTAGAGCGGCGACCAGTAAGCGGTAATTGAAAGTTTATCCGTTGCGTCATTCCACAGGTAGTAACCACCACCTAAGCCACGGAACCAGAAGTTATCGCCTTCATAGTTGATTACTGGTACTGGGTAAACATCGGTATCGTAATCTTTATAGGGGTGTTCAACGACACCTACGCCTGCGCCCAGGGAAAAATTACCTTCAGCGTGCGCTACGCCTGCAGACGTTGCGATAAGCACTCCAAGTGCCAGAAGTTTGAGTTTGGTCACAATTAATCATTCCTTAAACAAATGTTTAGCGGGCGACAAAGTTTACCCGTCAATACATCGAAACCCAACCTTTTTACATTTTCATTTCTAAAGGTAACTGTTTAATTTTCCTGACGCTGATGACATCGGGCTTACACCTGAATGAATTTTGCGTTACTGGCGGCAATATTCTTTACATTAATTATGCAATTTTTATGGATGAGTTGTTGATATGCCATTGAAATCCAGAAAGCCATGCAGGCAAGTTTTCCAATTGCCATCTACGCTTAATTTTGAAGGTGTATCACCGGGCACGTTGTTCTCACAATCGGTAAGATGGCATGAGAGTTGCTGTGTTTTAGCAAGCGACGTCGTTCAGTTTACCTCTTCCGGGAGCCTCTACTATTCATATGAACGGCTCTTAACCTGTGCTAAAAAACGAAAGGACGGCATACCATGAATATATTCGATCACTATCGCCAGCGATATGAAGCTGCCAAGGACGAAGAGTTCACACTGCAGGAGTTTCTTACCACTTGTCGGCAAGATCGCAGTGCTTATGCCAACGCGGCTGAGCGGCTATTGATGGCTATTGGTGAGCCGATCATGGTCGATACGGCCCAGGAACCCAGACTTTCTCGACTCTTTTCCAACCGGGTCATTGCACGTTATCCGGCGTTTGAAGAGTTTTACGGCATGGAAGACGCGATTGAACAGATTGTCTCTTATCTGAAACACGCGGCTCAGGGGCTGGAAGAGAAGAAACAAATCCTGTATCTGCTGGGGCCTGTAGGTGGGGGTAAATCATCGCTTGCTGAGCGACTGAAATCATTAATGCAGCTCGTGCCTATTTATGTATTGAGCGCCAATGGTGAGCGTAGCCCGGTCAACGATCATCCATTCTGTCTGTTCAATCCACAGGAAGATGCGCAGATTCTGGAAAAAGAGTATGGCATTCCTCGCCGTTATCTCGGCACCATCATGTCGCCGTGGGCTGCGAAGCGTCTGCATGAGTTTGGTGGTGACATCACAAAATTCCGGGTTGTGAAGGTCTGGCCGTCTATTCTGCAACAAATTGCCATCGCCAAAACGGAACCGGGCGATGAGAATAACCAGGACATCTCCGCGCTGGTAGGGAAAGTCGATATTCGGAAGCTCGAACACTACGCGCAAAACGATCCGGACGCCTATGGTTATTCCGGTGCGCTGTGCCGTGCAAACCAGGGGATCATGGAATTTGTCGAGATGTTTAAAGCACCGATCAAAGTGCTGCATCCCCTGTTGACCGCCACCCAGGAAGGTAACTACAACGGGACGGAAGGTATCTCCGCCCTGCCATTTAACGGGATTATTCTCGCTCACTCGAACGAATCCGAATGGGTCACTTTCCGTAATAACAAGAACAACGAAGCCTTCCTCGACCGTGTCTATATCGTGAAGGTTCCGTATTGCTTACGCATTTCCGAAGAGATCAAAATCTACGAGAAACTGCTTAATCACAGTGAACTGACTCACGCCCCATGCGCGCCTGGCACGCTGGAAACGCTGTCTCGTTTTTCCATTCTTTCGCGCCTGAAAGAGCCAGAAAACTCCAGCATTTATTCAAAGATGCGCGTTTACGATGGCGAAAGCCTGAAAGATACCGACCCGAAAGCCAAGTCGTATCAGGAATATCGTGATTACGCAGGCGTCGATGAAGGGATGAATGGTCTGTCCACGCGTTTCGCGTTTAAGATCCTCTCGCGCGTGTTTAACTTCGATCACGTGGAAGTGGCGGCTAACCCGGTTCATCTGTTCTACGTCCTGGAACAGCAGATTGAACGCGAGCAGTTCCCGCAAGAGCAGGCAGAACGCTATCTGGAGTTCCTGAAAGGTTATCTGATCCCGAAATATGCCGAGTTTATCGGTAAAGAGATCCAGACAGCTTATCTCGAATCCTATTCCGAATATGGGCAAAACATTTTCGACCGTTATGTCACCTATGCGGATTTCTGGATCCAGGATCAGGAGTATCGCGACCCGGATACCGGTCAGTTGTTTGACCGCGAATCTCTTAACGCCGAGCTGGAGAAAATCGAAAAACCGGCGGGGATCAGCAATCCGAAAGATTTCCGCAACGAGATTGTCAACTTTGTGCTGCGCGCCAGAGCGAATAACAGCGGACGCAATCCGAACTGGACCAGCTACGAAAAACTGCGCACGGTTATCGAGAAAAAAATGTTCTCCAATACCGAAGAGTTGTTGCCGGTCATTTCGTTTAACGCCAAAACCTCAACCGACGAGCAGAAGAAACACGACGATTTTGTCGACCGTATGATGGAAAAAGGCTACACCCGTAAACAGGTGCGTTTACTGTGCGAATGGTATTTGCGCGTACGTAAATCGTCTTAACACAATGGCCCGGTGCACATGTTACCGGGCCGACAATGACAGCGAACCGTAGGCCGGAAAAGCAAAGCGCATCCGGCAATACAGGTGCAACATACTGTTGGCAAATGCAGTACGGGGGGCATATGACCTGGTTTATTGACCGGCGTCTGAACGGCAAAAACAAAAGCATGGTGAATCGCCAGCGTTTTTTACGCCGTTATAAAGCGCAAATTAAACAGTCGATCTCCGAGGCCATCAATAAGCGTTCGGTGACCGACGTCGACAGCGGCGAGTCCGTTTCTATCCCAACGGAAGATATTAGCGAACCGATGTTTCATCAGGGGCGTGGCGGCCTGCGCCATCGCGTTCATCCGGGCAATGACCATTTTGTACAGAATGACAGAATTGAACGTCCCCAGGGCGGCGGAGGTGGCTCCGGCAGTGGTCAGGGTCAAGCCAGCCAGGACGGTGAAGGTCAGGATGAATTTGTCTTCCAGATTTCGAAAGACGAATATCTCGACCTGCTGTTTGAAGATTTAGCCTTACCAAATCTGAAACAAAACCAGCAACGCCAGTTGACCGAATATAAAACGCATCGGGCAGGCTACACCGCTAACGGCGTTCCTGCCAATATCAGCGTGGTGCGTTCATTGCAGAACTCACTGGCGCGGCGTACCGCGATGACCGCAGGCAAGCGACGGGAACTTCATGCTCTGGAAGAAAATCTGGCCATCATCAGCAACAGTGAACCTGCGCAATTACTGGAGGAGGAACGGCTGCGCAAAGAGATTGCCGAATTACGCGCCAAAATTGAACGCGTTCCATTCATCGACACCTTCGATTTACGTTACAAGAATTATGAGAAACGCCCCGATCCCTCCAGTCAGGCCGTAATGTTTTGCCTGATGGACGTTTCCGGTTCGATGGATCAATCCACCAAAGATATGGCCAAACGTTTTTATATATTGCTGTATCTGTTTCTCAGCAGAACATACAAGAACGTCGAAGTCGTTTACATCCGCCACCATACCCAGGCGAAAGAAGTTGATGAACATGAGTTTTTCTACTCACAGGAAACTGGCGGCACCATTGTTTCCAGTGCCCTGAAACTGATGGATGAGGTGGTGAAAGAGCGTTATAACCCGGCGCAGTGGAATATCTATGCTGCACAAGCGTCAGACGGCGATAACTGGGCTGATGACTCTCCGCTTTGCCATGAGATTCTGGCGAAAAAATTGTTACCCGTTGTTCGTTATTACAGCTATATCGAAATTACCCGCCGCGCTCATCAAACATTGTGGCGGGAATATGAGCATCTGCAATCTACTTTCGAAAACTTTGCGATGCAGCATATACGCGATCAGGATGATATTTATCCCGTGTTCCGCGAGCTATTCCATAAACAAAATGCAACGACTAAAGACTAAAATAGTCAGCCGGGTCATTGTTACCTGGCTGATTTTTAGCTCACTGTAAATTAATTCATTTATTACATACATTACCTTACAATTGTTTTAAATATGTCAGCATCAGCTTTACAGAATTTAGTTCCATAAAAAAATCATTCGGAAAAAATGATTCTGTTAACACGCTTTTTTTCAGGGGTATTCTTTAATTATTTTTTTATCGGCAAAGAAATTTGATCCTGGTCAAAACCATATATCTCTGCCATCAATAAAATCCAGCACTCACATTGCTCTCCTTTTTATGGTTCCTATGGGTACACAAAAATTAAAAGCACAAAGCTTTTTTATTTTCAGCTTGTTACTGACATTAATTTTATTTTGCATCACCACCTTATATAATGAAAACACCAATGTAAAACTCATCCCACAGATGAATTACCTGATGGTTGTTGTGGCTTTATTTTTCCTCAACTCCATCATCTTTCTTTTCATGCTAATGAAATATTTCACTAATCGTGATATTTTTCCAACACTCATTTTAAGCCTTGCTTTTTTAAGTGGCCTTTTCTATTTAACTGAAACTATTTTCATTATTCATAAACCTATCAATGATAACATCCTTATTCAGACGAAGGCGAATGATGTTTCCATATTATATCTATTTCGCCAGCTAAGTTTTATTTTCTTAACCGCACTGGCTCTCTACTGTTATGGACGAAATAGCATCCTGACGAACAACAAGAAAAAAACCTGTATCTTGTTGCTGGCGCTGATACCTTTTATATTTTTCCCTTTTCTGGCACATAACCTGAGCAGCTATAATCCTGACTACTCTTTATATGTCGTAGATTACTGTCCGGATAGTCATACGGCGAGCTGGGGAATTAACTACACCAAGATTTTGGTTTGTCTGTGGGCGTGTTTACTGTTTTTTATTATCATGCGTACACAATTAGCAAGCGAGATGTGGCCGTCAATTGCATTATTATGTCTGGCATCGCTCTGCTGTAACTTGTTACTACTGACTCTGGATGAATATAATTATACCATCTGGTATATCAGTCGTGGCATTGAGGTTTCGAGTAAACTGTTTGTTGTCACCTTCTTGATATATAACATATTTCAGGAACTACAACTTTCCAGCAAACTGGCGGTTCATGATGTACTAACCAATATTTATAACCGTCGTCACTTTTTCAACAGTGTAGAGTCATTACTCTCTCGCCCTGTTGTGAAGGATTTTTGTATTATGCTGGTAGATATTAACCAGTTCAAACGCATAAATGCTCAATGGGGTCATCATGTGGGCGATAAAGTTCTGGTTTCAATTGTCGATATTATCCAGCAAAGTATCCGCCCCGATGACATCTTCGCACGTCTGGATGGTGAAGTGTTTGGCTTGATATTTACCGAATTGAATACCGCCCAGGCAAAAATTATCGCCGATCGGGTGCGTAAAAATGTCGAGCTCCTGACCGGTTTTAGTAATAGATATAATGTCCCTGAACAAATGACCATCAGCATTGGCTGTGTTTTTTCCACGGGTGATACGCGTAATATCTCGCTTGTCATGACAGAAGCAGATAAAGCGTTACGTGAAGCGAAAACCGATGGCGGTAACAAAGTGATTATTCATTATATTTGAGTGCAAAATTATTCACAGTCATGCATTTTGCGTGGCTTTGGCATACAATTTATTACCAATACCCCTAAATTTCCCCTCCCCAGCGGCGCAGAGATGAGTATAATTAGCGCCCCTGTACCAGGCCGCAATCGAACTTTATCTGGTTTTCTCGTTTCACTAACCGAAGGAGTGCCATTTATCATGAAATTGCACCATAGAATGCTCCGGCATTTTATCGCCGCAAGTGTCATTGTGCTGACATCTTCCTTCCTTATTTTTGAACTTGTCGCCAGCGACAGGGCAATGAGTGCTTATTTGCGCTATATCGTCCAGAAAGCAGACTCCTCCTTTCTCTACGACAAGTATCAAAATCAGAGTATTGCCGCACATGTGATGCGCGCACTTGCTGCTAAACAGTCTGAGGTGTCGCCAGAACAGCGACGGGCCATCTGTGAGGCTTTTGAGTCTGCCAACAATACCCATGGCTTAAACCTGACTGCCCATACTTATGCAGATTTACACGGAACATTGCAGACTGCATCCACTGACTGCGACACAATTGTCGAAGCAGCGGCGCTATTACCGGCATTTGATCAGGCGGTGGAAGGTAACCGCCACCAGGATGATTACGGTTCCGGCCTTGGGATGGCCGAAGAGAAATTTCACTATTATCTCGATCTCAATGATCGCTATGTCTATTTTTATGAGCCGGTAAATGTTGAATACTTCGCGATGAATAACTGGTCCTTCTTGCAGTCAGGAAGCATTGGTATTGATCGTAAAGATATTGAAAAAGTGTTTACCGGTCGCACCGTATTATCGAGCATTTACCAGGATCAGCGTACTAAACAGAACGTGATGAGTTTGCTGACGCCCGTCTATGTTGCCGGGCAATTAAAAGGTATTGTGTTGCTGGATATTAGTAAAAACAATCTGCGCAATATTTTTTATACTCATGACCGCCCTCTCCTCTGGCGTTTTCTCAATGTTACGCTAACCGATACAGATTCGGGACGCGACATTATTATCAATCAGAGCGAAGATAATCTGTTTCAGTATGTCAGTTACGTCCATGACTTGCCTGGCGGCATTCGTGTTTCGTTATCCATTGATATTCTTTACTTTATTACATCATCATGGAAAAGCGTTGTATTCTGGCTGCTGACAGCATTGATATTACTCAACATGGTACGGATGCACTTCCGCCTGTACCAAAACGTGACTCGTGAAAATATCAGTGATGCGATGACCGGACTGTATAATCGCAAAATATTAACGCCTGAACTTGAGCAGCGTTTGCAGAAACTGGTGCAATCCGGTTCTTCGGTGATGTTTATTGCAATTGACATGGACAAGTTAAAGCAAATAAATGACACCCTCGGTCATCAGGAGGGGGATTTAGCCATTACGTTATTAGCTCAGGCGATTAAACAGTCGATTCGTAAAAGCGATTATGCTATCCGTCTCGGTGGCGATGAATTCTGTATCATTCTTGTCGATTCGACGCCGCAAATTGCAGCACAACTGCCTGAACGTATCGAAAAACGTCTGCAACATATCGCGCCGCAGAAAGAGATCGGCTTCTCTTCCGGTATTTACGCGATGAAAGAACACGATACGCTGCATGATGCATATAAAGCTTCCGATGAGCGTTTATATGTCAATAAGCAGAACAAAAACAGCCGTTCATGATAATCTTCTGTGGTTGTTTGCTTGTAATCCCAGGAGCGTGAAATGACTGAAATGGCTAAAGGAAGCGTGACGCATCAGCGGTTAATCGCTTTATTATCACAAGAAGGCGCTAACTTCCGCATCGTTACCCACGACGCGGTGGGTAAATGCGAAGCGGTGTCAGAAATTCGTGGCACCGCTTTGGGTCAGGGTGCTAAGGCACTGGTGTGTAAAGTCAAAGGTAATGGCGTAAATCAGCATGTTCTGGCGATCCTCGCTGCCGATCAACAGGCCGACCTTAGCCAACTCGCCAGCCATATCGGTGGGTTGCGTGCTTCGCTGGCCAGCCCGGCTGAAGTCGATGAACTGACAGGCTGTGTCTTCGGTGCTATCCCTCCATTCAGCTTCCATCCAAAACTCAAACTGGTCGCCGACCCGCTACTTTTTGAGCGATTCGATGAGATCGCCTTCAATGCGGGTATGCTGGATAAATCCGTTATCCTGAACACCGCAGATTATTTACGCATTGCACAACCAGAGCTGGTCAAATTCCGTCGTACTACGTAACTAGCTGCTCCGTTCAATAAGCAGAACAGACAGCACCAGCACAACTGCAATGGCAAAAAACGATGACGTGATAATCAGTGTCTCAACGAGCATTTGATCGTTCATGGTCTTACCCCAGGAGATACCTGTTTTCACGTTATTGTTAGCGCGCACAAATGGCAATTTGATGACAATTTGCCTGATTTTTTATGCATAGCACGTAATTGTTCTCTGCTTCCTCTCATCAGCAGGCGTAAAGTAGGCAGGTTTATTATTTTTTGGCAAGGAAACCACGATGTTTGATGTCACTTTGCTGATCCTGCTCGGGTTAGCTGCGCTGGGCTTTATCAGCCACAACACCACTGTCGCTGTTTCAATTCTGGTGTTGATCATTGTCCGCGTCACACCGTTAAGCACCTTTTTCCCGTGGATCGAAAAACAAGGACTGAGTATCGGGATAATCATTCTGACTATCGGCGTAATGGCTCCTGTAGCCAGCGGGACACTGCCACCCTCGACACTTATTCACTCGTTTCTGAACTGGAAATCGCTGGTGGCAATTGCAGTAGGCGTTATTGTCTCCTGGCTTGGCGGACGCGGCGTGACCTTGATGGGCAGTCAGCCGCAACTGGTTGCCGGGCTGCTGGTGGGCACGATTTTAGGCGTGGCGCTGTTTCGCGGTGTGCCGGTCGGTCCGCTTATTGCCGCAGGTCTGGTCTCCCTGATCATCGGGAAACAGTAGTTAATCCCGCAATATATCGGCCTGGGGTTTGCCCCAGGCCTTTCTTAAACATGGTAATAAAAGCCGTTGTTGAATCATACCCCAGCATATGCGCCACTTTCTGAACACTATCGCCTTTCACTAACCTCTGAAGTGCCAGAATGAGCTGCAACTGATGACGCCACTGACGAAAGCTCAACCCCGTCTCTTTAACTATCAATCTGGCGAGATTGCGTTCACTCATCGCAAAAAAATTTGCCCATTGCCCTAATGTCCCCCATTCAACGGGCTCTTTTGCCATCGTATCCACCATCACGCGGATTTTGGGGTGTGAAGAAACGGGTAACTGCAACTGTTGTTGCGGTTGCTGAGGAAGTTCATCAAACAGCACCTGAATTAATCTGCGCGTCATTGGTTCAGCACGTTGAGCTGCTGTTCTTTTTGCCAGCGTTAAAATTAATTCACGACATAAAGGCGCAATTTTCAGCGAGCAACATTTGCCCGGCATTATCACCGCACTGGATTCAATAAATAAAAAACAAAGCTCGGCATTCGCTGTTACCTGATTACTATGCTCCACACCACCGGGAATCCATACTGCATATTGTGGCGGCACCATCCACAGCGCATTTTCCACCGTACAGGTAATGGCTCCACGCAGCGCCAGTATCAGTTGTCCTTTGCGGTGCTGATGTACAGGACTGGTCAATTCATCCTTTCCGGCATGAATACAAAATGCGACCGCCGTTTCATGGTGAAGATCGGGTTCATAACCATTGAGATTTAACCTGTGCATCATTTTGTCCGAATTTAGCGATAATTTGTCATTTTAGCTTGATTCAACATAGCAATAAAAACGCTAAGGTACAGCCTCGCTTGTAACAATGAGATATCTATGATCCGTTCAACTTCATTAAGCGGCAAAAACAGGATTGTCCTGATAGCCGGCGTTCTAATGATTGCCACCACACTCCGTGTTACCTTCACCGGCGTAGCACCGTTACTGGATACCATTCGTTCCGCTTACTCACTGACGACGGCGCAAACAGGGTTACTGACGACCTTACCTTTATTAGCCTTTGCCCTGATATCCCCTCTTGCCGCGTCGGTGGCTCGTCGTTTTGGTATAGAGCGCAGTCTGGTGGCTGCATTACTTTTGATTTGTGCTGGCATAGCAATTCGCTCTCTTCCTTCGGCTTACTTATTATTTGGCGGTACGATTATCATTGGCTGTGGGATTGCATTAGGGAATGTCTTGCTACCTGGTCTCATTAAACGCGATTTTCCCCATTCCGTCGCCAGACTTACCGGCGCATATTCCCTGACGATGGGCGCTGCAGCGGCGCTGGGGTCAGCTCTGGTGGTGCCGCTGGCTTTGAACGGTTTTGGCTGGCAGGGCGCGTTGCTCATGCTGATGTGTTTTCCTCTGCTGGCTCTATTTATATGGCTGCCGCAATGGCGTAATCAACAACATGTGAATTTGAGTACCTCACGCGCCTTACATACCCGGCGTATCTGGCGTTCGCCGCTTGCCTGGCAAGTGACGTTGTTTCTCGGTATCAACTCACTGGTCTATTACGTGATTATCGGCTGGCTTCCGGCGATCCTCATCAGCCACGGCTACAGCGAGGCACAGGCTGGTTCGCTGCATGGTTTGTTGCAATTAGCCACTGCTGCTCCCGGTTTGCTGATCCCACTTTTCTTACATCATGTGAAAGATCAGCGCGTTATTGCCGCTCTGGTCGCCTTAATGTGCGCAGTGGGTGCGGTTGGGCTCTGCTTTATGCCAGCACACGCTGTCACCTGGACTCTGCTTTTCGGTTTTGGTTCCGGGGCAACAATGATACTTGGACTAACGTTTATCGGACTGCGAGCAAGCTCTGCGCATCAGGCTGCTGCTCTTTCGGGTATGGCACAATCCGTCGGGTATCTGCTGGCAGCTTGTGGGCCGCCGCTAATGGGCAAAATACACGATGCTAACGGTGACTGGTCCACGCCACTGGTTGTTGTCGCAATTCTTTCGCTGCTGATGGCGATTTTTGGACTTTGCGCCGGAAGAGACAAAGAAATTCGTTGATGTCCGGTGCTATAGTGACGTGATAAATCATGCGTGAAAGGGAGAACAAACACGATGAATATTCAGTGTAAACGCGTTTATGATCCGGCTGAACAGAGCGATGGTTATCGCGTACTGGTCGACCGTCTCTGGCCGCGTGGTATCAAGAAAACAGACTTAGCACTTGATGAGTGGGACAAAGAGATCACGCCGTCAACGGAACTGCGCAAAGCCTTTCACGGCGAAGCGATCGATTTTAAAACCTTTCGCGAACAATATATTGCAGAACTGGCGCAACACGAGCCAGAAGGGAAGCGGCTGGCGGAAATCGCCCAAAAACAGCCGCTGACCCTGCTCTACTCAGCAAAAAATACCACGCAAAACCATGCGCTGGTGCTGGCCGACTGGCTGCGAAGCTTGTGATTTTAGCCTGGCATCCGGCGGTTATTTTTCACCCGCCGGATGATCCCGTCGCCATAATGCCCATTCATCAATCGTTTCACCGCCCGCTAATTTGCAATTGTTGCTGACCCCTTGCGATGTCTGCACGGGAATGAGCGTACCGCCTTTCTGTTGGCAGTAGACCGACGCCGGATTCGCCATCCCAACATGCGGCGGTTTTGGTGCATCGGGTTGAGAAGTGGTTGAACATCCCGCAAGAATTAACAGGCAAGGCAGAGTAAAACTGATAATTTTCATTCGTTGATCTCACACGTTTATCTACGCCTTAGAGTATCGCGGTATCGTTTTGTTTTGCAGCACTATTTATTTTACATTCACTTAAAATATATTACGGCTAGTTTCATCTTCTTTGATGATGTTTTATCATGCCTGCAAAGATTAAATAATCAGCATTTTACCCGCCGTATCCTGGAGTTCTTTCGTGTCAGATCAGATTATTGCCCGCGTCTCGCAGTCACTCGCCTCAGAACATTCTCTGGAAAGTCTGGTTCGACAACTTCTGGAGATGCTGGAAATGGTCACCGACATGGAATCGACCTATTTGACAAAGGTGGATATTGACGCGCGTCTGCAACATATCCTGTTTGCCCGTAACAGCCAGAAAATGCACATCCCGGAGAATTTTACCGTCTCGTGGGATTACTCGTTGTGCAAACGCGCCATTGATGAAAACTGTTTTTTCAGCGATGAAGTTCCCGACCGTTGGGGTGACTGCATTGCGGCACGCAATCTCGGTATTACCACATTCCTGAGCACACCAATTCACTTACCGGATGGATCATTCTATGGCACGCTTTGCGCCGCCAGCAGTGAAAAGCGCCCGTGGAGTGAACGCGCAGAGCAGGTTTTGCAGCTATTCGCCGGACTGATTGCACAATATATTCAAAAAGAGGCGCTGGTTGAGCAATTACGTGAAGCCAATGCCGCTCTGATTGCGCAATCTTACACCGACTCGTTGACCGGCCTACCAAATCGACGGGCTATTTTTGATAATCTGACGACGTTGTTTTCCCTCGCACGACATCTGAAACGTAAGGCAATTATTGCTTTTATCGACCTGGATAACTTCAAATTAATCAACGACCGATTTGGCCACAATAGTGGCGATCTGTTTCTTATTCAGGTTGGCGAGCGCCTCACCAGGCTACATCAGAATGGCGAGATTATTGGTCGTCTTGGCGGTGATGAATTTTTGGTCGTTTCCCTGGCTAATGAAAACGCCGATATCCAGTCACTGCGTGAGCGTATCCAACAGCAAATACGTGGAGAATATCACTTGGGTGATATTGATCTGTTTTATCCTGGCGCCAGTCTTGGCGTAGTAGAAGTGGATCCTGAAACCACCGATGCCGACAGTGCCCTACATGCTGCCGATATCGCGATGTATCAGGAGAAAAAACACAAACTGAAAACCCCTTTTGTCGCGCATTCAGACAGGCACTCCTGAGGCGTATTCACATCCTTTTCTTTGGTGGTAACATGCGAATCGGTATTGTTTTTCCCGTCGTGATCTTTATTACGGCAGTCGTATTTTTAGCGTGGTTTTTTATTGGTGGCTATGCGGCCCCAGGGGCATAAAGATGAAAAAAACAACGATTATTATGATGGGCGTGGCGATTATTGTCGTTCTTGGCACCGAGCTGGGATGGTGGTAATACCGCGTCGATAAAATAGCAAAGGCTGCCTGTAGGCAGCCTTTGTACTTTTCAGTATTAACTTTTGACTTTTCTGTAGATAAACAGCACGACAAGCGCACCAATCACGGCAACCACAAAACTACCAAAGTTGAAGCCATCGACTTTGCCAAAACCAAACAGTGTACTGATCCATCCACCAACTACGGCACCGATAATTCCCAGCAGGATGGTCATAAAGAATCCACCACCATCTTTACCAGGCATGATCCACTTCGCCAGAATACCGGCAATAAGTCCAAAAATAATCCATGACAGAATGCCCATTGTTTCCTCACTTATCTGTTTTGCATTAGCGGGTTAGTCGCTGATAAAAAGCATAGCACAACATAAGAGAGGCAAGAATTGTGATATGTGTCACAGAGCATTTTTTTTTACAATGCCGCAGAATTAGCGCCATCTACATTAGCAATAATTACCAACCACAAACATCATGCTCATTTTCCGTGTCATAAGAGCGCACGGTATTGACGAGATCTTTGATCACTTCGGCCGCCACTTCTGGCACCAGTAATGTCATCGGCGTCTCTGTTTCGTAATCGACAGAAACGCCATTACTGTTATTGGTGACGGTTACGGTATACGTTGCTTTGCCCATAATTCATTTCCCGCTATGAATGACTTTCCGCTGTTTTGCACCTTCCATCAGGACTTCAGGAGCAACGAAGAAGTCGATGTTAAAATAAGTATCGTCAGTCATGGCTTCAATATTGTGCCACTTTTCCGGCGGGAACACTGCGAATTGACCTGCTTCGATGAGGATCACCTGATCAGGTTCTGCGCTGTGTTCATCGGCGTAGCCGAGATATTTGACCGCCCCATGCATAACGGACAGGCGTGGATAAACACCCGGACGCGTTCCTTTATCAAGATGACGTTCGAATATTCCGGCAGGCGCAGTTTGTTTATTCCAGAAAGGTGTTGAGCGCGTATGAATGTAATTTTGTGGGATTTGCAGCATCCTTTTCCCTCCTTCGGTAAATGTGCTGAAAACCATTTATTCCAGCCGTTTCAGGGTACGCCTGATAATTTGCATTTTAAATACCATTTATTGGTTACTTTTTAGCGTCATCCAGGCGGTGAATATAGATGTATTTCAGGAGGGAAGCCCGCAGCATCGCGGGCTGAAAGCATCAGGATTGCAGCGTCGCCAGTCGGGCAGCGAAACCCACGAACATCAAACCAATCAGTGAGTTGCCCACTTTAGCCAGTTTCTTTTTGGTACGTATGTACTGCGTGACAAAAGCACCAGAAATAATCAGGAAGCTCAAATAGCAGAAACTCACCAGTTCCAGCGTCGTCGCCAGAATAAAGAATGAAATTCCCGTATGTGGGGCATTAACATCGATAAACTGTACGAAAAACGACACATAGAACAAAATGGCTTTTGGATTGGTCAGACTCAAAATTAACGCACGCTTGAAAATAGCGCCATATTGAGGTTCATCTGATTTGGCCTCGCTATTTTTACCCTTCAGAGTTGCGTAAAGAATTTTACTCCCCAGATAGAGCAAATAAAACGCGCCAAGATAACGTACAATATTGAATAATATCGGTGTGGTCTTAATTAAGGTTGCTACACCGGCCCACGCCAGAAACATCAATACTGCATCGCCAATAAATACACCACAGGCTGCAAGATAACCGCCTTTCACTCCACTACTAACGCTATTTTTAAGCACAAACAGGGTATTCGGCCCTGGCACCAGCACGATAAAAATGGCCCCAACCAGATAGGTCCAGTAATTCAGAACCCCATATTCTGCGAACACATTAACCTCTTTAATTCTCTTTGGATCATGCGCGATTAAAGGTGAATATGCTAACCAATCCGCAACGGCTTAGAAAGGAGAAAATCAGGTTGTAACCTGAGAACAGAGTAAAAAATTGCACTCATTCCAGTGAAAAATTCGGGTAATGATTTGCAAAATACTGGCGCAAAAACTCTACCGTAATCCGTACTTTTGCGGATGTCGCCAGCCTTGAGACATAAACAGCCCAGACATTTGCTGGCTGATAATATTCAGGTAAAACCTGTACCAGATGCCCACTGGCAATATTTTCACTAACGTCCCACCAGGAGCGCAACGCAATTCCCTGCCCATCGAGACACCACTGATGGACAATTTCACCATGATTAGACGACATCGATCCGGTGACTTTAATGGCATGGTGACCTTCTTTATTGCGCAATTGCCAGACACCAAACGGATGATCGCGCTCTTTTATGACCAGGCAGGGTAACGCAGAAAGATCCGTTAAATGTTTCGGTGCACCATATCGCGCAATAAACCCCGGCGATGCGCAGAGAATACGGTAATTGGTCGCCAGTTTGCGGGCAATTAAGTTAGGTGCAATGTCGTCGCCAATACGAATATCCAGATCGACCCCTTCATTGACCAAATCGACCAACCGGTCTTCCACATCAAAACGTAACTCCAGTTGCGGATACGCTTTCGCAAGTGCTGACAGTGCCGGAGCTACCACCTGCCGTCCAAACCCAAAACTGCTGATAATACGCAGCATTCCCTGCGGCACCTGGCGCACGTCGGAAAGCTCATCCATCATCTGCCCGACATCCTGCAAAATCCGCTGCGCCCATTCATAAATCCGCTCGCCTTCCTCGGTAATGGTGACGCGACGGGTGGTGCGGTGTAATAGCACCACGTTCAAGGTTTGCTCCAGCAAGGCGATGCGCTTGCTGACGAAAGCCGGTGAAACGCCCAGTTCTTCCGCCACGGCAGCAAAACCGGCCCGGCGAGCCACCAGCATAAAGACGCGCAAATCGTTCAGCAGCGGTAAATTATTCATGATTCGTGTTTTATGTTTCACCAGTTGCGGGGATTAATTCCTGATCAGTCAATTATAGGATGGTGGAGTTGTCAATTTTGCTGATCAGGAAGTGAGAACCTAATGATGAAAACGATGCGTATTGCTGCGATCCCTGGAGACGGGATTGGCAAAGAAGTCCTTCCTGAAGGGATTCGTGTGTTACAGGCTGCTGCTGAACGCTGGGGCTTTGCCTTAAGTTTTGAGCAGATGGAGTGGGCAAGTTGCGAGTATTACATCCATCACGGCAAAATGATGCCGGACGACTGGCATGAACAACTCAGCGGTTTCGACGCTATCTACTTTGGTGCCGTCGGCTGGCCGGACACCGTTCCGGATCATATTTCGTTATGGGGGTCGCTGCTGAAATTTCGCCGCGAGTTTGATCAGTACGTTAACCTGCGCCCGGTACGCCTCTTTCCCGGCGTTCCCTGCCCACTGGCGGGGAAACAGCCTGGCGACATCGATTTTTACGTGGTGCGCGAAAAAACGGAAGGCGAATACTCGTCTCTGGGCGGTCGACTGAATGAAGGAACGGAACATGAGGTTGTCATCCAGGAATCGGTATTTACCCGCCGTGGCGTCGATCGCATTTTGCAATATGCTTTTGAGCTGGCACAAAGCCGCCCGCGCAAAACCCTGACTTCTGCCACGAAATCTAACGGTTTAGCCATTAGTATGCCGTACTGGGATGAGCGAGTAGAAGCAATGGCAGAAAATTACCCGGAAATCCACTGGGACAAGCAGCATATTGATATACTCTGCGCGCGCTTTGTGATGCAGCCGGAACGCTTTGATGTGGTGGTAGCGTCTAATTTATTTGGCGATATTCTTTCCGATCTTGGCCCGGCCTGCACCGGCACGATTGGTATTGCGCCTTCAGCCAACCTGAATCCGGAGCGCACTTTCCCGTCGCTCTTCGAGCCAGTCCACGGTTCCGCGCCAGATATCTACGGTAAAAATATTGCCAACCCTATCGCGACGATTTGGGCCGGGGCAATGATGCTGGATTTCCTTGGCAATGGCGATGAGCGTTTCCAGCAAGCGCACAACGACATTCTGGCAGCGATTGAAGAAGTGATTGCTCACGGGCCGAAAACACCCGATATGAAAGGTAATGCCACCACGCCACAGGTTGCCGACGCGATTTGCAAAATTATTTTGCGTTAAGGTCAAACCAGTTTATTTGAACCGCGTCACTGACGCGGTTTTTTTATTCGTTCTTTACAGTAAATAACCTGCGTCATTTCACCTTTTATTGTTTCCGTTTCGTGTTTTATGGCTTTCCGTATTCTTAATTGTTTAGTTTATGTAACATGCAAATAATCAATTTGTTAAACACAACAAAAGTTCATTACCCTGCAAATAATTACAACTGGCAAAAGCCAGCGACGGGCTTTTATGCCCAGGAGATGACTCATGATGAGCAATGTTAAGAAAAAAGATTTGCCGCTGATTAGCATCAGCCTGGTGGCCATTCTTTTCATCGCAGCCACATTAAGCCTTTTTCCGCAACAGTCGGCCGACGCGGCCAACACAATATACAGTTTAGTTACCCGCACGCTGGGTTCCGCCGTACAGGTATTAGTTTTGCTGGCAATGGGGCTGGTAATTTATTTAGCCACCAGCAAATACGGCAATATTCGTCTTGGCGAAGGTAAACCGGAATACAGTACGCTCTCCTGGCTGTTTATGTTTATTTGCGCCGGATTAGGTTCCTCCACGCTTTATTGGGGCGTAGCGGAGTGGGCCTATTATTATCAAACGCCGGGTTTAAATATCGTGCCGCGTTCACAGCAGGCACTGGAATTTAGCGTTCCCTACTCCTTTTTCCATTGGGGCATCAGCGCCTGGGCAACTTATACGCTGGCCTCATTAATCATGGCTTACCACTTTCATGTGCGGAAAAATAAAGGGCTGAGTCTTTCCGGCATTATTGCTGCTATTACCGGCGTTCGCCCGCAAGGCCCATGGGGAAAACTGGTGGACTTAATGTTCCTGATCGCCACTGTCGGCGCACTGACCATTTCCCTTGTTGTCACCGCAGCAACCTTTACCCGTGGGCTTTCCGCGCTGACCGGTTTACCCGATAACTTCACCGTGCAGGCATTTGTGATCCTGCTTTCCGGCGGCATTTTTTGCCTAAGCTCGTGGATAGGTATCAACAACGGTTTACAACGTCTGAGCAAAATGGTCGGCTGGGGCGCGTTCCTGCTGCCATTGCTGGTTTTGATTGTCGGTCCAACCGAGTTTATTACCAACAGCATCATCAATGCCATCGGCCTGACCACACAAAACTTCTTACAGATGAGCTTATTTACCGATCCGCTTGGCGATGGTTCATTTACCCGCAACTGGACCGTTTTCTATTGGCTGTGGTGGATCTCTTACACCCCCGGCGTGGCAATGTTTGTCACCCGCGTATCACGTGGTCGTAAGATCAAAGAAGTTATCTGGGGGCTGATCCTCGGTAGCACCGTCGGCTGCTGGTTCTTCTTCGGCGTGATGGAAAGCTTCGCCATTCATCAGTTTATCAAAGGGATAATCAACGTTCCGCAGGTGCTGGAAACGTTGGGCGGTGAAACGGCTGTTCAACAAGTTCTGATGTCGTTGCCAGCCGGTAAATTGTTCCTTGCCGCTTATCTGGGCGTGATGATTATTTTCCTCGCCTCGCATATGGATGCGGTGGCCTACACCATGGCGGCGACCAGCACGCGAAATCTTCAGGAAGGTGATGATCCAGACCGTGGGCTGCGTCTTTTCTGGTGCGTGGTAATCACCCTGATCCCGCTTTCAATTCTGTTCACCGGCGCGTCGCTGGAAACCATGAAAACTACCGTCGTACTTACAGCCCTTCCCTTTCTCGTCATTTTACTGGTGAAAGTGGGCGGATTTATTCGCTGGCTGAAACAGGATTACGCCGATATTCCGGCTCATCAAATTGAACATTATCTCCCGCAGACACCGGTTGAAGCCCCGGAAAAAACGCCAGTGCTCCCTGCGGGAACCGTATTCAAAGGCGACAACTGAGCGCCATCATCCTAACGATAAAGGTATCCCTATGAGCAATCTGAGCCCTGACTTTGTACTACCCGAAAATTTTTGCGCTAACCCGCAAGAGGCGTGGACCATTCCTGCCCGTTTTTATACCGATCAGAACGCCTTTGAACACGAAAAAGAGAACGTCTTCGCCAAAAGCTGGATTTGCGTCGCTCACAGCAGCGAACTGGCGAATGCCAATGATTATGTGACGCGTGAGATCATTGGTGAAAGCATCGTGCTGGTACGCGGTCGTGATAAGGTTTTGCGCGCGTTCTATAACGTGTGTCCGCACCGTGGTCATCAGTTGTTGAGCGGTGAAGGAAAAGCAAAAAATGTGATTACCTGCCCATATCACGCATGGGCATTCAAACTCGATGGCAACCTGGCTCATGCGCGTAACTGTGAAAACGTCGCCAATTTCGATAGTGACAAAGCGCAACTGGTTCTGGTGCGTCTGGAAGAATATGCCGGATTCGTCTTCATCAATATGGATCCCAACGCCACCAGCGTAGAAGATCAGTTACCAGGCCTGGCGGCAAAAGTGCTGGAAGCCTGCCCGGAAGTCCACGACCTGAAACTGGCGGCCCGCTTTACCACCCGCACGCCTGCCAACTGGAAGAACATTGTCGATAACTATCTTGAGTGCTACCACTGTGGTCCGGCGCATCCAGGTTTCTCCGACTCCGTTCAGGTTGATCGTTACTGGCACACCATGCACGGTAACTGGACGCTGCAATACGGTTTCGCCAAACCGTCAGAACAGTCTTTCAAATTCGAAGAGGGCACGGATGCGGCATTCCACGGTTTCTGGTTGTGGCCGTGCACGATGCTGAACGTGACGCCAATCAAAGGGATGATGACGGTCATTTATGAATTCCCGGTGGATTCTGAAACTACCCTGCAAAACTACGATATCTACTTCACCAATGAAGAGCTAACCGATGAGCAAAAATCGCTGATTGAGTGGTATCGCGATGTGTTCCGTCCGGAAGATTTACGTCTGGTTGAAAGCGTACAGAAAGGGCTGAAATCGCGTGACTATCGTGGTCAGGGGCGCATCATGGCCGACAGTAGCGGTAGCGGAATTTCCGAACACGGTATCGCCCATTTCCATAATCTGCTGGCGCAGGTGTTTAAGGACTAATGACATCGGCGGCGGTATTTTCCGCCGCCGGGCTGATTTTTGATGGAGTACAGCAATGTCAGACTATCAAATGTTTGAAGTACAGGTGAGCCAGATTGAACCGCTTACCGAACAGGTGAAACGCTTCACGCTGGTGTCAACCGATGGCAAACCGCTGCCTGCGTTCACCGGCGGAAGTCACGTCATTGTGCAGATGAGTGATGGTGATAACCAGTACAGCAATGCTTATTCACTACTAAGTTCGCCACTCGACACCTCTTGTTATCAGATTGCCGTTCGGCTGGAAGAGAACTCGCGCGGCGGTTCGCGCTTTTTGCATCAGCAGGTAAAAGCGGGCGATCGATTGACCATCTCGACACCCAATAACCTGTTTGCTCTGGTTCCCACGGCTCGAAAGCATCTGTTTATCGCAGGCGGCATTGGTATCACCCCTTTCCTGTCGCATCTGGCAGAGTTGCAACACACGGACGTCGACTGGCAGTTACATTATTGTTCGCGGAGTCCAGTAAGTTGCGCATTTCGTGATGAATTAAACCAACATCCGCAGACTGATAAGATTCATTTTCATCACTCATCGATCGGAACGCGACTCGAATTAGTGCGATTATTGGCGGATGTCGCCCCTGGCACACACATTTATACCTGTGGCCCCGAAGCTCTGAATGACGCGGTGAGAAGTGAAGCAGCGCGTCTGGGCATCTCCGCCGATACGCTGCACTTTGAGCAGTTTGCTATTGAAGACAAAACCGGCGATGCCTTTACGCTGGTACTCGCCCGTTCTGGAAAAGAGTTTGTAGTACCAGAAGAGATGACCATTTTGCAGGTCATTGAAAATAACAAAGCGGCAAAAGTGGAATGTTTATGTCGTGAAGGGGTATGCGGAACCTGTGAAACAGCAATTCTGGAAGGTGAAGCCGATCATCGGGACCAGTATTTTAGCGATGAAGAGCGCGCCAGCCAGCAGAGTATGTTGATCTGTTGTTCGCGCGCGAAGGGTAAACGACTGGTGTTGGATTTGTAGTTTATCCGAAGCCGGATGCGGCGCTGGTTGCGCCTTGTCCGGCTTACGAACGTTTTACTGCGGATATTCCTGCAATAAATTATGTAATGCTTCCGCCATCAACTCACCACGCCAGCCGGAAATCAGCTCAGGCAAATTGTTCTGCGGTTTTAATTTCCAGTGCCAGTTCAGCAGTTGGTTGATTTGCCGACGCGATGCCAGCAATTCGACGCTGATCTTGTGCGTTTCGCTCACGTCAGTAATCAGCGACTTAATCGCTTTAAACGCTTTGCGATAACCGGGCATATCCATCAGGTTAAGCATTGGCTGCGGTAAGGCCTCTTCCGGCAATGCCTGCGCTTTCTCTACCAGCGCCAGCAGCGTTTTGCCGTGGAAGCGAATTTCGCTACCGGATAAACCCAGACTGTCCAGCTCACCCAGACTCCCTGGCATATAACGCGCTACCGACCACAAGTGTTCTTCACGCACGACAAAGTTCACTGCCAGATCGCGCTCACGAGCCTTACGCAGTCGCCAATCGGCTAACAGTTGCAGACAGGCCAGTTGGCGTGTGCGTAACTGCCAGGCATTGGTGATATCACGCCAGGCATCTTCCGGCGCAACGACTTCCTGACGACGTGTTTGCATCAGGCGACATTCATCCAGCGCCGCAGGTAGCCAGCCAGAGGCTTCGGTTTCAACCATCAGCTTTGCGGTGATCGGTAACAGATACCAGACATCCGCCGCCGCGTATTCGCACTGACGTTCGGTTAACGGTCTGGCGAGCCAGTCGGTGCGCGATTCGCTCTTGTCCAGCGTAACACCGGAATACTCTTCCACCATGGAGGCAAAACCCCATGACATCGGGCGTCCGCAGAATGCGGCGAGGATTTGCGTGTCAATCAGGGGTTGAGGTAATTCGCCAAAGACATTGAGGAATACTTCCAGATCTTCACTGCCCGCATGGAGAAATTTGGTGATGGAAGGATCGCGCAAGATTGCCTTTAGCGGTGACCAGTCGCTGATCCCAAGAGGATCGATTAGCGCCAGATGCTCGCCATCAAAAAGTTGAATCAACCCCAGTTGCGGGTAATACGTGCGCGTACGTACAAATTCAGTATCCAGGGCTATCGCCGGAAAGGCACGGACGGCTTCACACAAAGAAGCCAGCGCATCGTCCGTGGTAATCATTTGGTAATTCAAATTGTATTCTCTTTAGTGGGCGTCAAAAAAAACGCCGGATTAACCGGCGTCTGACGACTGACTTAACGCTCAGGCTTTATTGTCCACTTTGCCGCGCGCTTCGTCACGTAATTCTCGTCGCAAAATTTTTCCGACATTAGATTTCGGTAACTCATCACGAAATTCCACCAGCTTCGGTACTTTGTAGCCCGTAAGCTGACGGCGGCAAAAGGTCACCAGTGACTCTTCAGTGAGCGACGCGTCTTTTTTCACCACAAAGATTTTCACCGCTTCACCACTGGAGCCAGAAGGTACGCCAACAGCCGCCACTTCCTGTACGCCAGGGTGCTGCATGACCACATCTTCAATCTCGTTGGGATAGACGTTAAAACCGGAAACCAGAATCATGTCTTTTTTACGATCGACAATGCGCAGGAATCCTTCTTCATCCATTACCGCAATATCGCCAGTGTGTAACCAACCGTTTTTGATGATTTCATCGGTGGCATCCGGACGCTGCCAGTAGCCCAACATCACCTGAGGACCTCTGACACAAAGTTCGCCCGGTTGCCCCGGTGGTACTTCGTTATCGTCATCATCCACCAGTTTGGCCTCCGTCGAGGGCACCGGTAATCCAATGCTACCGCTGTGATAATCAATATCATACGGGTTAACGCTCACCAGTGGCGCACACTCGGTTAAGCCATAACCTTCCAGCAGATATTGTCCGGTCAGTTTTACCCAGCGTTCTGCCACCACTTGCTGAACGGGCATCCCGCCGCCTGCGGACAAATGCAAACTGGAGAAATCCAGTTGCTGGAACTCTTTATTGTTCAGCAACGCATTGAACAAGGTGTTTACGCCGGTGATAGCGGTAAACGGATATTTCGCCAGCTCTTTCACCAGCCCCGGAATATCACGTGGGTTAGTGATAAGCAGGTTCTGCCCGCCGAGTTCGATAAACAGCAGGCAGTTAATGGTCAGTGCAAAAATGTGATAGAGCGGCAGTGCCGTTACTACCAGTTCTTTACCTGGATGCAGCAACGGCCCATAGGTGGCGTTGACCTGTTCCAGGTTCGCCAGCATATTGCGGTGAGTCAGCATCGCGCCTTTCGCCACACCTGTGGTGCCGCCGGTGTATTGCAGGAAAGCTAAATCTTCCGGCACCAGTTCAGGTTTGACGTACTGCATCCGGTAGCCGTTATGCAGGGCGCTACGAAATGAAATGGCATCTGGCAGATGGTATTTCGGCACCAGACGTTTGATGTATTTAACAACGAAGTTAACTACCGTGCCTTTTGCCGTGGAAAGCTGATCGCCCATACGAGTCAGAATAACGTGCTGGACGGCGGTTTTATCGACCACTTTTTCCAGGGTATGGGCAAAGTTAGACACAATGACAATCGCCGATGCGCCGCTATCGTTAAGCTGATGCTCAAGTTCGCGTGGGGTATACAACGGGTTAACGTTTACGACGATCATCCCGGCACGCAAAATACCAAACAGCGCCACCGGATATTGCAATAAGTTAGGCATCATCAGCGCAACGCGATCGCCCTTCTTCAGCCCCAGCCCTTGTTGCAAATAAGCGGCAAACGCGCGACTGCGTTCTTCCAGTTTGCGGAAGGTCATCACCTCCCCCATATTCACAAACGCTGGCTTGTCGGCGTAGCGCGCGACCGACTGCTCAAACATATCCACCAGAGATTGATAACGGTCAGGGTTGATCTCCGTCGGAACATCGGCGGGATAACGGTTAAGCCAAACCTTCTTCAATTCTTCACCTCTAAAATGCGTGTTCGTCGTCATCGCAACCCCAAGTAATATACATGCCGTTAACATAATATTAACTCATCATACCAGCTTGATAATTCCCCAACGAAAAGGTTGCGAAGCGCGTCACTATTTATTTTTATCGTTACCGTAAGAATGCAGAAACAGCGGACCAGCCGCTGTTTCTTTTTCTTTAAAAACAAGCAATTATTCAGTTACAACTGTTTGTACTCTCGCGGAACCAGGATTATACCAGCCCCATCCGCCGTAGCCATAGGGCCAGCCACGACCGCCATAAAACCACGGATCAATCGGCTGAGGCGGCATAATCACCTGCTGGGTTAAATGCCAACGTTTATAACCCGTTACCTGCATCACCATAAATTTATAGGGCGTGTTGCCGATTTTGCCGTCAACCGTACCGGTGATTGGCCCAACAACTGTGACCAGTTGTCCACGGAAATCCACCGGGTCCAGAAAACCGTTCACATCGGCATAAATGCGACCGCGAGAAGGTTCTCCCAGCGTCGGCCTGGCTCCGCTATCGAGCGGTACGGTGGCAATTTCCAGACGGGTGTTCCCCTGCTGGTTTTGTACCGCAACCACTTTGCCGCCAAAGCGCGCTTCCTGACCAACGTACAGCTGCGGCGCACTCATCACCCGAACTAAATCTTGTTGCGGCGTGGGACTGCTGCCTTTAATGGCGTCCGGCACAGTGACACAACCGCTCAGCATTAGCGCAAACGTACCTGCCAGTATGCCTTTGATAACATTCTTTTGAACCGCCATGATGCGACTCCTTTTTTTCTCAGGGCATACTCTTAAGATTCATTCTTTGCCCGGAAGTTTCTTCCAGGCGACGTTGTTACGTAAATAAACCGGCTCGGCATGTTCCACCGCTACCGTTTTACCCTCGGTAAACATCTGGCAGGCAATCGGCAGCATATCTTCTGCGGCGGGCAGTAACACTTCGCCATCGCGCAAAACCAGCCCGCTATCTTTACCGAGATCCGGCCAGGCTTGCCAGCCCGTTCCCACCGTCACCCATTCTCCGGAAAGCTGCTGCATCCGCTCATGAACGAGTTCGGGTTTGAGTACGGCTTCGGTTTCTTCACCGTGCCAGACACCGTTTTCATCACGCTGATATTCGGCCCAGTAAACTTCGCCCATTCGCGCGTCAATGGCTGCCAGCACGCGGGTTGCGCCGTTTTTGCGCCACGCCCCTTGCGCCATCGTCATTAGCGTGGAGACGCCAATCATCGGCAGCTCCGCGCCAAGCGCCAGCCCTTGCGCAATGCCAATACCGATGCGCACGCCGGTAAAGCTACCAGGGCCACGTCCGTAAGCCAGAGCGTTTATGTCAGTCAGGGAAGTTCCGCTGGTGGTCAGGATATCCTGCACCATCGGTAAGATTCGTTGAGTATGTTCACGAGGGCAAAGCTCAAAATGAGCGTTGACAGTACCGTCGTTCCACAGGGCGACAGAGCAGGCCTCTGTCGCGGTATCGATAGCCAGAATTCGCATGGGTCTTCGTGCTTAGATCAATAAAAAGGCGCGCATCATACCATACTCAATAACAAATTACCTGGAGGATGGTATCGCAAGGAAACGAACCGCACGGGCAATGTCACGGGTACGCGGTGCGGGCGGGAGGCTGGCGAGGAACGTCGCACCGTAAGGGCGCATCACCAGCCGATTGTCACAAATCACCAGCACACCGCGATCGTCGGCGTCGCGAATCAGTCGCCCTACGCCCTGTTTAAGAGTAATCACCGCATCCGGTAGCTGCACTTCATCGAACGGGTCTCCGCCACGCAAACGGCAATCTTCCATGCGCGCTTTTAACAGCGGGTCATCTGGCGAGGTAAACGGCAACTTGTCGATAATCACCAGCGACAGCGTATCGCCGCGCACGTCCACCCCTTCCCAGAAGCTGCTGGTTGCCACAAGAAGCGCGTTACCGGCGCTGACAAATTGCTGCAACAGTTGCCCTTTGCTGGTTTCCCCCTGCAACAAAACGGGAAGCGTCATGGTAGCGCGGAACTGCTCGGCCAGATCGCGCATCATGGCGTGCGAGGTACAAAGCATAAAACAACGACCATTGTTAGCCTCGATGATCGGTCGCAGCATTGCCGCCAGTTGCCTTGCGGAACCCGGTTGATTGGTTTGCGGCAGGTTGCGCGGCACACAGAGTAACGCCTGGCGGCTGTAATCAAACGGGCTGGGTAACAGCAACGACTCTGCCTGTTCAATGCCAAGCCGCGAGGTAAAATGATGCAGATCGTCATTCACCGACAGCGTTGCTGAGGTAAAGATCCAGCTACCTGGTTTTTGCGCCATTAACTCTTTGAATTTATCCGCCACGCTGAGCGGCGTGAGTGCCAGAGTAAAATGGCGCGAAGTGCATTCGTACCAGTAGCTGTAGCCCGGCTGATTGATCTCTTTTAGCCGTTTCAGCCGCGTGCGATACAACGTGGCGCGCTCAAATGCCGCATCCAGCAAGGCGGAACGCCCCAGCGACAGTTTCGCCACGTCATAACAAAGTTCCAGGGTGTCATCGAGCAGTAAAAACGCCCGTTGAATTTGCGGATTAGCTAACAGTTCGCGCAGGTTTCCGCGATAACCTGGCTCGCCTAATTGCAGACGAAAATCCTGCGCACTCTGGGCAAGACGGTCGGCGCATTTTTGTAACTGCTGAGTGTCTTTTAATTCGGTGCGATAGGCGATGGTGATGTCTTTTGCCAGGTCGAGCAGTTGTCGACTGGAGAGTGACTGACCAAAATACTGGCTGGCAATGTCGGGCAGTTGGTGGGCTTCGTCGAAGATCATCACGTCAGCTTCCGGGATCAGTTCGCCAAATCCACTCTCTTTCACCACCATATCCGCCAGAAAGAGATGATGGTTTACCACCACCACATCGGCGTCCATCGCTTTTTTGCGTGCTTTGACTACAAAGCAATCTTTATACATCGGGCAGTCGCTGCCAAGGCAGTTATCGTTGGTGCTGGTGACCAGCGGCCACGCCTGTGAATCTTCCGCCACGCTGACGCAGGTGCTGATATCACCATCGACTGTTTGATTAGACCAGGAGCGCAGCAGGATCACATCGCTTAAGATTTGTACCGGCAGATCGCCCCCCGCCAGCGCCTGCTGTTCGAGACGTTCGAGGCAGAGGTAGTTTGAGCGCCCTTTCAGCAACGCCACATTGCCCGTGTATTTCAATGCCTTTGAGACCGTTGGCAAATCGCGGCTGTAGAGCTGATCCTGCAACGCTTTTGAGCCGGTCGAGATAATGACTTTCTTTTTCGCCCGCAGCGCAGGAGCCAGGTAAGCGTAGGTTTTGCCCGTACCGGTTCCGGCTTCCACCACCAGCGGCTGGCCTTTTTCTATCGCCTGGGTGACGGCTACCGCCATCTGTCGCTGTGGTTCTCGCGGCTTAAAGCCTGGTATCGCTTTCGCCAGCTGACCGTCTGGTGCAAAATCGTCCGTCACACTACCCCCTGTTGATTTGAACAGGGATTATGTCAGGATGAGGGCGCTTTCGCCAGTTGAAGTGATGACGGCGACCTCACATTGTGGCAGTCTTTGCAGCACGAAAATGGAAGTATAATGAGGACAAAATGATGACTATCGTTCGTATCGATGCTGAAGCCCGCTGGTCTGATGTGGTGATCCACAACAACACGCTCTACTACACTGGTGTACCGGAAAACCTCGACGCCGATGCTTTTGAGCAAACCGCCAACACGCTGGCGCAGATTGACGCCGTGCTGGAAAAACAGGGCAGCAATAAATCGAGCATTCTGGATGCCACCATTTTCCTGGCTGATAAAAACGACTTCGCTGCAATGAATAAAGCCTGGGACGCCTGGGTTGTCGCGGGTCATGCGCCGGTGCGCTGCACGGTACAAGCGGGTTTGATGAACCCGAAGTATAAAGTTGAAATTAAAATTATTGCGGCGGTTTAATTCCGGAAGATAATTATATCAAGGCAAAAATCACACGATAATTTATCGAAAAACTGGTCGATCGTGAACAAATCGGCCAGTGCTTAAGGTCTTACTTTAAATGGGTAGTACCCTGGATGATAATTTATTTTTATGATTCCTGCTGCATTTATACAAAAATGATATTAATCGCAAAAATCAAACCATTATGTTAATCACTTGATTAACTTACGCTGCTTTTCTTTCTTGCCCTTCCTTGCCTGAACAACTTGGCTGCGGTACTACGATTTGCTGTTAATTTTCGGCACATCACTAGATAACCCGCCATGACCTGCTACCTTTAAAATACCTGAATGTCAACAGGTTAACTAATGAGATATCGTTATAATCCTTTTGATATTAGGCGCAATTTAATGTCATATATAGCCTTATCGATCACGTGGTTAATTTAAGGACAAGAATATGCCTGCTGTAATAGATAAAGCCCTGGATTTTATTGGTGCCATGGATATATCAACACCAACCCCCAGCTCTATGAATGAAAGTACGGCGAAGGGAATATTTAAATATTTGAAAGAACTGGGAGTACCCGCGAGTACCGCCGATATTACTGCGCGAGCCGAACAGGAAGGCTGGAATCCTGGATTCACGGAAAAAATGGTGGGATGGGCAAAAAAAATGGAATCTGGCGAACGCGTGGTGATTAAAAATCCAGAATACTTCTCGTCCTATATGCAGGAAGAGCTTAAAGCACTGGTATAAGTTAAATCTCTACCAGCCCAAATGAGCCAGGACGCTTTTTTATCACATAAAAGCGTCCTTTTTTTCTAACCATCAAAAACACTACTTAATTCATTCAACCAGTACAGCCCCTCAATTTTCTGGTTCAAACGCTACGGGCCAAAGGGTTCGCTTGTCATAATGCGCCCTGTTGAAACTAACATTGTATTACTCGTCTTCATCCTCAAAACGCGCCACAATCCGCTCGCCGGAATGGTTGGCGCGTAACTCTTCAGCTACCAGTGCGATTGCCTGACCGCTGCTCATCCCCTGTGCCATCAGTTCCTGAATACGCTCAACGGCTTTTTGCTGCTGTTCATGGGTGAGTGAAGGTAAACCTGCAAACATTGTTAACTCCTGCTAAATTGTTGGCGCTAATTATTTCATGCTACCCGGCACATAGCCAGTAGAGTCAGGACTGATGAAGACGTTATCTCCCGCTGTGATTACTTTACCCTGGCGTCAGGACGCCGCTGAATTTTATTTTTCCCGCTTAAGCCACCTGCCATGGGCGATGCTTTTGCACTCTGGCTATGCCGAGCATCCGTATAGCCGCTTTGATATTGTGGTGGCAGACCCGATTTGCACCTTAACAACTTACGGCGGTGAAACTGTTTTGTGTAAAGGCGAAACCCGCACAACAACCGCTGACGATCCGTTAACAGTACTCCAGCAGGCGCTGGAGCGTGCAAACATTCACCCGCCGCATAACGATGATTTGCC
Source organism: Escherichia sp. Marseille-Q3837 (assembly GCF_916618735.1). Classification (NCBI taxonomy): domain Bacteria; kingdom Pseudomonadati; phylum Pseudomonadota; class Gammaproteobacteria; order Enterobacterales; family Enterobacteriaceae; genus Escherichia; species Escherichia sp. Marseille-Q3837. The sequence goes on from NZ_CAKAKC010000001.1 coordinate 3,492,487, forward strand.
ATTTCAGGGTGGCGCGCTGGGTTTATTTGGTTACGATCTGGGTCGCCGTTTTGAGTCACTGCCAGAAGTGGCGCAGAGAGATATCGACCTGCCTGATATGGCGGTAGGTATTTACGACTGGGCACTGATTGTCGACCACCAGCGCCAGGCTGTTTCTTTGCTGAGTCATGATGATGTCAATGCCCGTCAGGCCTGGCTGGAAAACCAGCAAATCACACCGCAGGGTGATTTTGCGCTAACCTCAGCCTGGCAATCTAATATGAGCCGCGAACAGTATGGCGAAAAATTTCGTCAGGTGCAGGAATATTTGCACAGTGGCGACTGTTACCAGGTGAATCTCGCCCAGCGTTTTCAGGCTACCTATTGCGGTGATGAATGGCAGGCATTCGTTCAGCTTAATCAGGCCAATCACGCGCCGTTTAGTGCATTTCTGCGTCTGGAACAAGGCACAATTTTAAGCCTCTCGCCAGAGCGTTTTATTCTTTGTGATGACGGTGAGATCCAGACCCGTCCGATTAAAGGCACACTGCCACGTCTGCCCGCTCCTCTGGAAGATAGCAAACAGGCAGAAAAACTGGCGAACTCGCCAAAAGATCGCGCTGAAAACCTGATGATTGTTGATTTAATGCGTAATGATATTGGTCGCGTTGCGGTGCCTGGTTCAGTAAAAGTGCCGGAACTGTTTGTGGTGGAACCTTTTCCCGCTGTGCACCACCTGGTGAGCACCATTACAGCTCAACTACCCGAACAACTTCATGCCAGCGATCTGCTGCGCGCGGCTTTTCCTGGTGGCTCAATCACCGGGGCACCGAAAGTTCGGGCAATGGAAATTATCGATGAACTGGAACCGCAGCGACGCAACGCCTGGTGCGGAAGCATTGGCTATTTGAGCTTCTGTGGCAATATGGATACCAGCATCACTATCCGCACGCTGACTGCCATTAACGGTCAAATTTACTGTTCTGCGGGCGGCGGTATTGTCGCCGATAGTCAGGAAGAAGCGGAATATCAGGAAACTTTTGATAAAGTTAATAGGATATTACGCCAACTGGAGAAGTAAGACGTGGACTACCGTAGCCTGACGCTTGATGATTTTTTATCGCGCTTTCAACTTTTACGCCCGCAAATAAACCGGGAAACCTTAAATCATCGTCAGGCTGCCGTATTAATCCCTATCGTTCGCCGATCGCAGCCGGGGTTATTGCTCACTCAACGTTCTATTCATCTGCGCAAACACGCCGGACAGGTGGCGTTTCCTGGTGGTGCAGTAGATGACACTGATTCGTCAGTTATTGCCGCTGCGTTGCGCGAAGCCGAAGAAGAGGTTGCTATCCCCCCTTCCGCCGTCGAAGTTATCGGCGTGCTGCCGCCCGTCGATAGCGTAACGGGCTACCAGGTAACGCCAGTGGTTGGCATTATCCCACCTGATTTACCTTATCGTGCCAGTGAAGATGAAGTTTCCGCAGTGTTTGAAATGCCGCTCGCCCAGGCATTACATCTGGGTCGTTATCACCCGTTAGATATCTACCGCCGTGGTGATTCACATCGGGTATGGCTTTCCTGGTACGAACAGTATTTTGTATGGGGAATGACCGCAGGCATAATTCGTGAGCTGGCGCTGCAAATTGGTGTGAAATCCTGACTATACTTATCTTTACATCTACAAAACACTACTTGAGACAATCATCGCAATATTAGTTAAATCGCGGTTTTTGATTAGTTTAATTCATGTGAATAGTTAAGCCTGTCGCCGCGTTCCCTCTTACACTATGCGTTGTTATTAGTTCGTTACTGGATGTCCAGTCACCTTGTCAGGAGTATTATCGTGATTAGTCTATTCGACATGTTTAAGGTGGGGATTGGTCCCTCATCTTCCCATACCGTAGGGCCTATGAAGGCAGGTAAACAGTTCGTCGATGATCTGGTCGAAAAAGGCTTACTGGATAGCGTTACCCGCGTTGCCGTGGACGTTTATGGTTCACTGTCGCTGACGGGTAAAGGCCACCATACCGATATCGCCATTATTATGGGTCTTGCAGGTAACGAACCTGCCACCGTGGATATCGACAGTATTCCCGGTTTTATTCGCGACGTAGAAGAGCGCGAACGCCTGCTGCTGGCGCAGGGACGGCATGAAGTGGATTTTCCGCGTGACAACGGTATGCGTTTTCATAACGGCAACCTGCCGTTGCATGAAAACGGTATGCAAATCCATGCTTATAACGGTGATGAAGTCGTCTACAGCAAAACTTATTATTCCATCGGCGGCGGCTTTATCGTCGATGAAGAACATTTTGGTCAGGATGCCGCAAACGACGTGAGCGTGCCGTATCCGTTCAAATCCGCCACTGAGCTGCTGGCGTACTGTAATGAAACTGGCTATTCCCTTTCCGGTCTGGCAATGCAAAACGAACTGGCGCTGCACAGCAAAAAAGAGATCGATGAATATTTTGCTCATGTCTGGCAAACCATGCAGGCATGTATCGATCGCGGAATGAATACCGAAGGCGTATTGCCTGGCCCGCTGCGTGTTCCACGCCGTGCGTCTGCCCTGCGCCGGATGCTGGTTTCCAGCGATAAACTGTCTAACGATCCGATGAATGTCATCGACTGGGTAAATATGTTTGCGCTGGCGGTAAACGAAGAAAACGCCGCCGGTGGTCGCGTGGTAACTGCACCAACCAACGGAGCCTGCGGCATCGTTCCGGCAGTGCTGGCTTACTATGACCACTTTATTGAATCGGTCAGCCCGGACATCTATACCCGTTACTTTATGGCGGCCGGGGCAATTGGCGCATTATATAAAATGAATGCCTCTATTTCCGGTGCTGAAGTGGGTTGTCAGGGCGAAGTGGGTGTTGCCTGTTCAATGGCTGCTGCGGGTCTTGCAGAACTGTTGGGCGGTAGCCCGGAACAGGTTTGTGTGGCGGCGGAAATTGGCATGGAACACAACCTTGGTCTGACTTGTGACCCGGTTGCAGGTCAGGTTCAGGTGCCGTGCATTGAACGTAACGCCATTGCCTCTGTGAAAGCGATCAATGCTGCACGCATGGCCTTACGCCGCACCAGTGCACCGCGCGTCTCGCTGGATAAGGTCATCGAGACAATGTACGAAACAGGTAAGGACATGAACGCCAAATACCGTGAAACCTCTCGCGGCGGTCTGGCAATTAAAGTCCAGTGTGACTAATACTTTTCTTTCGCCCATCTGCAACGGATGGGCGAATTTCTCCCGCTTTCTCGTCTGCTGTAAATTTCCCCACTACACTTCCACTGTTGCGTCAGGCGTTTGTTGCCATGCGCTTACAGGGCGGCCCGCATGCAAAAAGCACAACGGATCATTAAAACCTATCGCCGTAATCGAATGATTGTTTGTACAATTTGCGCACTTTTTACGCTTGTAGCGACACTAAGCGTGCGGTTTATTTCACAGCGTAACTTAAATCAACAGCGGGTGATCCTCTTCGCCAATCACGCTGTTGAAGAGCTGGATAAAGTCTTGCAGCCCCTTCAGGAAGGACGCGAGCTTTTACTTCCGTTGATTGGCCTTCCCTGCTCAGTCGCTCATTTACCTCTACGCAAGCAGGCCGCAAAACTGCAAACCGTGCGTTCTATTGGTCTGGTTCAAAACGGTACGCTCTATTGCTCCAGTATTTTTGGCTATCGAAATGTCCCTGTTTATGATATTCAAGCCGATTTGCCTGCCCCACGGCCTCTTCTGCGTCTTTCCACCGATCGCGTGTTGATTAAAGGTAGCCCAGTGCTGATCCAGTGGTATCCCTTGTCATCACATAGCGGTGATGGCGTTCTGGAGATGATCAACATTGGGTTATTGACGACGATGTTACTGGAGCCGCAGTTGCCGCAAATTAGAAACGCCAGCCTGACGGTGGCCGATCGCCATTTACTCTATGATGACGGTCTGGTTGATTCTTTACCTCCGCTTAATGGCAATGAACGTTACCAGGTTTCATCGCAAAATTTTCCTTTTACCATTAGCGTCAGCGGACCTGGTGCGACGCAACTGGCGTTGCATCATCTTCCCAGCCAGCTCCCGCTGGCTGTACTGTTGAGTTTACTGGTGGGTTATGTTGCATGGCTTGCAACCGCACACAGAATGAGTTTTTCGCGCGAAATTAATCTTGGCCTTGCGCAACATGAGTTCGAGCTATTCTGTCAACCTTTACTAAACGCACGTAGTCAGCAATGTATTGGCGTAGAGATATTGCTGCGCTGGAATAACCCACGTCAGGGTTGGATCTCGCCGGATGTGTTTATCCCTATTGCGGAAGAACATCACCTGATAGTGCCGCTTACCCGTTATGTGATGATGGAAACCATCCGTCAAATCCACGTTTTTCCAATAAGCAACCAGTTTCACATTGGGATTAACGTCGCCCCCAGCCATTTTCGCCGTGGCGTGCTGTTGAAAGATCTTAATCAGTACTGGTTCAGTGCTCACCCGATTCAGCAACTCATCCTTGAAATAACCGAGCGCGATGCCTTACTGGATGTTGATTATCGGATTGCCCGCGAACTGCATCGTAAAAACGTCAAACTGGCGATTGATGATTTCGGCACCGGCAACAGTTCGTTTTCCTGGCTGGAAACGTTACGCCCTGACGTCCTGAAAATTGATAAGTCATTCACCGCTGCAATTGGTTCAGACGCGGTTAACTCGACGATAACCGATATCATCATTGCGTTGGGGCAAAGACTGAATATTGAACTGGTGGCGGAGGGCGTAGAAACGCAAGAACAGGCAAAATATTTACGCCGTCATGGGGTGCATATTTTACAAGGATATTTGTACGCGCAACCAATGCCGCTGCGTGATTTCCCAAAATGGCTGGCGGGCAGCCAACCGCCGCCCGCCCGGCATAATGGGCATATCACGCCCGTTATGCCATTTCGTTAATGATTATTCGTCTTCGTCGTGCGCCAGTTGCTCTTTAACAATACGAACCAGGTCAACACGATAATCGTTAGCTTCAACAATGGTAATATGCAACGGCCCTACGTTAATCACATCGCCCGCACGCGGGATGTGACCATTTGCAGAAATCACCAGACCTGCGACCGTCGCGATATCATCGTCATCAGCAAGGTGCTCAACATCAAGCGCCTGCTGTAAGGCGTGGAGGTCTGTACCACCTTTTACCAGCCAGCCGTCGCCGTCGGTAATGATTTCCGGCGTTTCATCAGCATCCGGGAACTCACCGGCAATGGCTTCCAGCACATCCAGAGGCGTAACCAGACCTTGCACCACACCAAACTCGTTGGTCACGATCACAAAACTACCGCGAGCGCGACGCAGCACGCCCAGCAGATTGATCGGATCGAGGGTTTCCGGAACGATAATCGCCGGAGACGCCGAAGCAATCGCCGCTACATCAACGCCCTCTTCCAGTGCCACCAGCAGTTCTTTCGCACGCACGATACCGATGATTTCATCCAGCTCTCCGCGACATACCGGGAACAGGCTATGTGGAGAAGAAAGCAACTGCTCACGGATTTCATCGACACTAAGGTTAGCGTCAACCCAGCTGATTTCGCCGCGCGGCGTCATAATCCCGCGCAGAGAGCGCGACGCCAGAGTCAGTACACCGTTAATCATGTATCGCTCTTCTTCGGCAAACGCACCTTCCGGCACCGGGATCGGCATCGGGTTATCCGCATCATGCTGCACATTCGCCTGACGTTTACCGCCCATCAAACGCAGGATGGCATCAGCAGTACGTGCACGCAGCGGTAAAGTCGACTGGTGACGAATAAAGTTACGGCGCGCAATTTGGTTAAATACTTCGATAATGATCGAGAAGCCAATCGCGGCATACAGGTAACCTTTCGGAATGTGGAAACCAAAGCCTTCTGCTACCAGACTCAGACCAATCATTAACAGGAAGCTCAGACAGAGCACCACTACCGTTGGATGCTGGTTAACGAATCGCGTCAGCGGTTTCGATGCCAGCAACATGACTGCCATCGCAATCACCACCGCTGCCATCATCACCGGCAGATGGTTGACCATCCCTACTGCAGTAATCACCGCATCCAGCGAGAAGACGGCATCAAGGATGACAATCTGTGTTACGACCACCCAGAAACTGGCATAGCCTTTGCCATGACCAGAATCATGATCGCGGTTTTCCAGCCGTTCATGTAGCTCCGTTGTCGCTTTAAACAGCAAGAATATCCCCCCAAGCAACATAATCAGATCGCGGCCGGAGAAGGAAAAATCCATCACGGTAAATAGCGGTTTGGTCAGGGTGACCATCCATGAAATCAGCGATAACAGTCCCAGACGCATGATCAGCGCCAGCGACAGCCCCAACAAACGTGCTTTATCACGTTGTTTTGGCGGCAGTTTATCGGCAAGAATGGCGATAAAAACCAGGTTATCGATACCCAGCACGATTTCAAGAACGACAAGCGTGAGTAGCCCCGCCCAAATCGAGGGGTCCATTAAGAATTCCATGACAAGCTCCTGCTTAAGGAATAGCTATTCGGCGCCAGAAATAATGCAGCCGTAACGACAAAATGCAAACAAAAGGTGCGGCAAAAAATGCCAGAAAGGCAGGCGCTGAAAGGCCTGATGCTGAAATGACGTCGGTGACGATCCATACTGCGGGCTGCTGCCCCATACTCCTTGATTGTTAAACGGGAGTTAAACATATCAGAGAGAACTCTGATTTGGCAAAGATTTACCTTCCTTTGCAAACGAATGTAACGAGGGTATTTTACCTTTCGGAATTTTGCTAATCCAAAGTTAAATTACGGATCCTCATCACATAAAATATTTTTTTCGCTATCTAAAATAAATCGCGAAACGCAGGGGGTTTTTGGTTGTAACCCTTATCTGAATCGATTCGATTGTGGACGACGATTCAAAAAATACATCTGGCACGTTGAGGTGTTAACAATAATAAAGGAGGTAGCAAGTGACCATTGCTATTGTTATAGGCACACATGGTTGGGCTGCAGAGCAGTTGCTTAAAACGGCAGAGATGCTGTTAGGCGAGCAGGAAAACGTCGGCTGGATCGATTTCGTTCCAGGTGAAAATGCCGAAACGCTGATTGAAAAGTACAACGCTCAGTTGGCAAAACTCGACACCACTAAAGGCGTGCTGTTTCTCGTTGATACATGGGGCGGCAGCCCGTTCAATGCTGCCAGCCGTATTGTCGTCGACAAAGAGCATTATGAAGTGATCGCAGGCGTTAACATTCCAATGCTGGTGGAAACGTTAATGGCTCGTGATGATGACCCTGGCTTTGATGAACTGGTGGCGCTGGCAGTAGAAACAGGCCGTGAAGGCGTGAAAGCACTGAAAGCCAAACCGGTTGAAAAAGCAGCGCCAGCACCCGCCGCCGCCGCACCAAAAGCGGCTCCAACTCCGGCAAAACCAATGGGACCAAATGACTACATGGTTATTGGCCTTGCGCGTATCGACGATCGTCTGATTCACGGTCAGGTCGCTACCCGCTGGACCAAAGAAACCAATGTCTCCCGTATTATCGTTGTTAGTGATGAAGTGGCTGCGGATACCGTTCGTAAGACACTGCTCACCCAGGTTGCACCTCCGGGCGTAACAGCACACGTGGTTGATGTTGCCAAGATGATCCGTGTCTACAACAACCCGAAATATGCTGGCGAACGTGTAATGCTGTTATTCACCAACCCGACAGATGTTGAGCGCCTCGTTGAAGGCGGCGTGAAAATTACCTCTGTTAACGTTGGCGGTATGGCATTCCGTCAGGGTAAAACCCAGGTGAATAACGCGGTTTCGGTTGATGAAAAAGATATCGAAGCGTTCAAAAAACTGAATGCGCGTGGTATCGAACTGGAAGTCCGTAAGGTTTCCACCGATCCGAAACTGAAAATGATGGATCTGATCAGCAAAATCGATAAGTAACGTATTGTGTTGATTATCACTCAGTTTTCACACTTAAGTCTTACGTAAACAGGAGAAGTACAATGGAGATTACCACTCTTCAAATTGTGCTGGTATTTATCGTAGCCTGTATCGCAGGTATGGGATCAATCCTCGATGAATTTCAGTTTCACCGTCCGCTAATCGCCTGTACCCTGGTGGGTATCGTTCTTGGCGATATGAAAACCGGTATTATTATCGGTGGGACTCTGGAAATGATCGCACTTGGCTGGATGAACATCGGTGCCGCAGTTGCGCCTGATGCCGCTCTGGCTTCCATCATTTCTACCATTCTGGTTATCGCTGGTCATCAGAGCATCGGTGCCGGTATCGCGCTGGCAATCCCGCTGGCCGCTGCGGGTCAGGTGCTGACCATCATCGTTCGTACCATCACCGTTGCTTTCCAGCACGCTGCGGATAAGGCGGCTGATAATGGCAACCTGACGGCAATTTCCTGGATCCACGTTTCTTCTCTGTTCCTGCAAGCGATGCGTGTGGCTATCCCGGCCGTGATTGTTGCGCTGTCTGTAGGCACCAGTGAAGTTCAGAACATGCTGAACGCCATTCCGGAAGTGGTGACTAATGGTCTGAATATCGCCGGTGGCATGATCGTGGTGGTTGGTTATGCGATGGTTATCAACATGATGCGTGCTGGATACCTGATGCCGTTCTTCTACCTCGGCTTCGTAACCGCAGCATTCACCAACTTTAACCTGGTTGCTCTGGGTGTGATTGGTACTGTTATGGCAGTGCTCTACATCCAACTTAGCCCGAAATATAACCGCGTAGCCGGTGCGCCTGTTCAGGCTGCTGGTAACAACGATCTCGATAACGAACTGGACTAACAGGTGAGCGAAATGGTTGATACAACTCAAACTACCACCGAGAAAAAACTCACTCCGAGTGATATTCGTGGCGTCTTCCTGCGTTCTAACCTCTTCCAGGGTTCATGGAACTTCGAACGTATGCAGGCACTGGGTTTCTGCTTCTCTATGGTTCCGGCGATTCGTCGCCTCTATCCTGAGAACAACGATGCCCGTAAACAGGCGATTAAACGTCACCTCGAATTCTTTAACACCCAACCGTTTGTGGCGGCGCCAATCCTCGGCGTAACCCTGGCGCTGGAAGAACAGCGCGCTAACGGCGCAGAGATCGACGACGGTGCTATCAACGGTATCAAAGTAGGTCTGATGGGGCCGCTGGCAGGCGTGGGCGACCCGATCTTCTGGGGTACGGTACGTCCGGTATTCGCGGCGCTGGGTGCCGGGATCGCAATGAGCGGCAGCCTGTTAGGTCCGCTGCTGTTCTTTATTCTGTTTAACCTGGTACGCCTGGCAACCCGTTACTACGGCGTAGCGTATGGTTACTCCAAAGGTATCGATATCGTTAAAGATATGGGTGGCGGCTTCCTGCAAAAACTGACGGAAGGGGCGTCTATTCTCGGCCTGTTTGTCATGGGGGCATTGGTTAACAAGTGGACACATGTCAACATCCCGCTGGTAGTCTCTCGCATCACCGACCAGACGGGTAAAGAGCACGTTACCACTGTCCAGACCATTCTTGACCAGTTAATGCCAGGCCTGGTGCCGCTGTTGCTGACTTTCGCCTGTATGTGGCTGCTGCGCAAAAAAGTTAACCCTCTGTGGATCATCGTTGGCTTCTTCGTCATCGGTATCGCTGGTTACGCTTGCGGCCTGCTGGGACTGTAATACTGTTGTACACTACCGGGGCCTATTGGCCCCGTTTTTTTATCTGGAGGATTAATGACAATCACGGATCTGGTACTGATTCTGTTCATCGCCGCACTCCTGGCCTTTGCGATATACGATCAGTTCATCATGCCCCGACGCAACGGCCCCACCCTGCTGGCAATTCCTTTGCTCCGGCGCGGTCGCATCGATAGCGTTATCTTCGTCGGGCTGATTGTCATTCTTATTTATAACAATGTGACCAACCATGGCGCACAAATAACCACCTGGTTATTAAGTGCACTGGCGCTAATGGGCTTTTATATTTTCTGGATCCGGGTTCCGAAAATCATTTTTAAACAGCAAGGTTTTTTCTTCGCCAATGTCTGGATTGAATATCGCCGAATTAAAGCGATGAACTTATCGGAAGATGGCGTACTGGTGATGCAATTAGAACAGCGCCGTTTATTAATCCGCGTTCGAAATATCGACGATCTGGAAAAAATTTATAAACTTCTCGTGTCAACTCAATAAGTTATAGATTTAGCCGAAGCTATGTTTAGTGTATTTTTAATAACCAGACATAGCTTAGGCTATATTATTCCTTCTCTTATTTGTTATTTATTTTAACGTTTTATTGATATATAAATCTAAATGAAAATCGTTATCAATAATACAATGCAATAATATATCCCAACAGTTGTTTTATATTCTCAAAATATGTTAAGGTTGCGCCCTCATTTGGGGAGTAGCCGATTTCCAGATTCCGGAAATGTACGTGTCAACATACTCGTTGCAAAACGTGGCACGTACGGACTGAACACCTTCAGTCAGGCGAGACCATATGCACATCAATCGCTATGCCTGCATGGGCGCTTCTTGTCGTTCATGTGTGCATGTTTGCTGGGGGCGGTGATGTGTTTTATGGATACCCCGGTCAGGACGTTGTCATGAATATCACTGCTACTGTTCTTCTTGCTTTTGGTATGTCGATGGATGCCTTTGCTGCATCAATCGGTAAAGGTGCCACCCTCCATAAACCGAAATTTTCTGAAGCCCTGCGCACTGGCCTTATTTTTGGTGCCGTTGAAACGCTGACGCCGCTGATTGGCTGGGGTATGGGCATGTTAGCCAGCCGTTTTGTTCTCGAGTGGAACCACTGGATTGCGTTTGTACTGCTGATATTTCTCGGCGGGCGAATGATTATTGAGGGTTTTCGTGGTGGAGACGATGAGGATGAAGAACCGCGTCGTCGTCACGGTTTCTGGTTGCTGGTAACTACCGCAATTGCCACCAGTCTGGATGCCATGGCGGTTGGTGTTGGTCTGGCCTTCCTGCAAGTTAATATTATTGCTACTGCACTGGCGATTGGCTGCGCCACCTTGATCATGTCAACATTAGGTATGATGGTGGGTCGCTTTATCGGTTCAATTATTGGCAAAAAAGCAGAAATTCTTGGCGGGCTGGTGCTTATTGGCATTGGCGTCCAGATCCTCTGGACGCACTACCACGGCTAATTTGTTCGTTGCCAGACGTGAATATTAAAGTCCGTCTGGCAATCAAATTCTTCTTTTGCCGCCAGCGTTTGCCAGACTTCTGGCTTGGCGCGCCAGGCAAACGGTGTCATCTGTAACAACGCAACGGCCTCATCTCCGCGCAGGCGCATCGGATAACACAATTCATCGCTCTGCTGTAATGTAAAACCTTCCAGTTGTTCCGTATGGAGCGCATGTAGATGTACTTCGTCGTAAATCAGCCCCTTCAGCTCCATTAAATGTCGTGGTCCCGGGGTAGCGGTAATGACCCATCCTCCCGGTTTGACCACGCGCGCTAATTCTTCTGCTTTGCACGGCGCGTAGATACGGACAACGGCATCCATACTGGTATCAGAAAACGGCAGACGGTGGCTGGAAGCGACACAAAAGGTAACCTGATGATAGCGTTTCGCCGCAGCTTTAATCGCAACCTTAGAGACATCCAGACCAAAAGTAGTCACACCCGGCAATGCCTCGGCAAAAGCATGAGTGTAGTACCCTTCCCCACAGCCAATATCCAGTATTGCCGTTGCGTGCTCATCAAGACAATCACACAACTGAGCAACTATCGCATCACGAAGCGGCTGGTAATGACCGGCATCTAAAAATGTACGCCGCGCTTGCATCATTTCCGCACTATCACCCGGATCGCGGGATCGTTTATGCTGAACGGGCAGCAAATTAACATATCCCTCTTTCGCCATATCAAATTGATGCCGTTTGGGACAGATATAGCTGTTTTTTTCAAGCGATAGCGGCTGATGACAAAGTGGACAGGAAAACGACATGACAACTCCGGCAGGATACTAAAGGCCGCAAGTGTAACGCGAATTGCGCGACGGGCAAATATCCGCAGGCAAGAGCGCGAATAAAACAAAGTAAAAAGCCTCGCATTTGGACGAGGCTTGATAGCGAGATTGAAGCGCGTTTACACTTCAGATCAGTGGTTTCGATCAGATTGCTGTTACGTTAACAGCTGCCGGACCTTTCTGGCCGTCCTGAATTTCGAACTCAACGTTCTGGCCTTCGGCCAGAGTTTTGAAGCCATTACCCTGGATAGCGGAAAAGTGTACGAATACATCTTTGCTGCCATCAGCCGGAGTAATGAAGCCAAAACCTTTAGACTCGTTGAACCACTTAACCTGACCTTTAATCTTTGCCATTTGAAAAATTCCTTAGATTGTTTTCTTCGCCCGCAGGCATTACAGAGATAAAACTGACACATTACTGCATGAGGCACTAATATAAGGCTCGGCAGAGAAGCGGTATTCAACGACAACGTGTTTACTCAGGACTTCTTTACTGAAAATGCCACACATAAACAGAACTGTACCTCGTTTAACCCGAAACTGTTATCACATACAACGTTAATTATGGCAAGCCATTTTTAAACATGTCTCGATCAGCCGCACAAATCTCGATACGCCTTCCACTTTTTTGCACATTTATGCAACGGAATACATGTCGATATATCGATGCACTTAACCATACCATTACAAACAGATACTTGATCTGATGTAGTTTCTAACATAGTTCAATAAGTTCAGTTCTTCCAGAGCAGCACTACAACTTATTACGCAATGCGAGCGATATCACTTTTTATGATATATAACGAATAAAATATTATATAAATTCACTCCATAAAACAGTCAGTTAACAACAAACTCGAGTACAATAAAGAAACTATACTTAAGGCATATTATTATTTTAAAATAAGAAAAATTGATGAAATACTAAAAAGTGAGAAGAGAAACGTTTCGCTAATAAACAATACCGTGATTGATCACAATTCCGATGTAAACATCCCAATAACTTAGCGGGGTAAATATCTTTTTCCGATATCGATGTTATTAAATAAATAACACGATAAATAATTGAAGTCAGACCAGAGTATTAATTTAAATCAATTGCACCACTATAGTGCATATATGAATGATAAGATGAGTAACCCGTTAACACCAGGGTTACTCAAATTTGAGGACGGATTACCGTTCAGCTACCAGGCGGATGATATCGTCATCTTCAGCCGCTTTTTGGTTCTCTGCAGCACTGGTATCTGTTTTTTCAGGTTCGCTTGCTTCGCACAAACGACGTAACAGCGCATTTTGCCGTTTTTGCTGATCCAGCAATGCCTCAAGAAGTTCAATCTGTTCGTTAGTCCGTGAACTGGCACGGTTGATGAAAAACCACAAGATGAGCCCAATAGCGAGAACTACCACCGATACAACCAAAGACGCAATGTTCATCACGCCTGAATTTACAACTTCGTTCATTTCACCACCTCTAAGTAGAGGCGCCATTCTACCACTGCCACACAGGAAGGAAATCTACCGTTGAAAAAATGATATCACCACGGGATAAATTGATTGATGGTACAAATTCCGTTGAAAAATTGTACGTCCTGATCGCACATCATATTGAACACCTGCGCCCATAGCAGCAAGCAAGCCAGCACAGCGACAACCAGAACGCCCCATCGAAACTTTTTCACTCCAGTCTCCGTTTAAACTACCTTATGTCATTAAACTATCATGCGTTAGTTAAACAGCGCCTAACTATGTCGATATTCGTGCTTTTTCGGAACTATACGCTTGCTTCAGCCCATATTACCGCTACGATTAGGCGAACAAAAAAGAGATGAGGTCATAATGCGATTCATTATTCGCACAATTATGTTGATAGCACTGGTATGGACAGGATTATTACTAAGCGGATATGGCGTTCTGATTGGAAGCAAGGAAAATGCCGCTGGGTTAGGTTTGCAATGTTCCTATCTGACCGCCAGAGGCACCAGCACGGTACAATACCTACACACTAAAAGTGGGCTTTTCGGAATAACAGATTGCCCGCTGTTACGTAAAAGCAATAACGTTGTAGATAATGGCTAAAGGCATAAATAACTACTTAAACCGAAGATAAAAAGTACATTCATCGCCATAGCGTACTATGTTACGCCATTTGTAACTTTATTTAACCCGCGCGAAATACAGAACCTGTCTGAATATTATACAGACAGGTTCTTCCTCTAATCAGAACGGATAGTCGTGATACCCCATTTGAGAGGAAATTTTACGCGCCGCCGTATGCAGCATAGTCACGTACTCCTGCAAACGTTCCTCAGAAAAACGCAGGGTCGGGAAGGAAATACTCAAACCAGCAATAACCACGCCAAAGCGGTCAAATACCGGAACTGCGATACAGCGCAGCCCCTCCTCCTGCTCTTCGTTATCTTCGCCATAACCTTGCTCACGCACCAGATCCAACACCGGTAATAACGCTTCTGTGCTGGTAATGGTACGATCGGTACTGCGTTTATACTCAACGCCCTCAAGGATTTGCTTCACTTCATCACGATCGCGCCAGGCCAGCAATACTTTACCAATCGCAGTACTGTAAAGCGGATTACGACGACCAACCCGAGAATACATGCGCAAATTGTACATAGAGTCAATTTTGTGGATGTAAACAATGCTGTCTTCATCCAGCGCGCCAAGGTGGATGGTCTCTTTGGTCAGGCGGGAAAGCTCACGCATCTGGATATCTGCGCTACGAATAAGATCAACATTTTGTAACGCGCGGGCGCCCAGTTCAAACAATTTCAGGGTCAGCGAATATTTCTCTGACTCCCCTTCCTGCGCCACGTAGCCCAGGGTTTTCATGGTCTGTAAAAAGCGATAAACGGTGCTTTTTGACATCATGACGCGCTGTGACAGCTCGGTTATCCCTATTTCACGCTCTTCGCCCAGCGCCTGCAAAATGCCAAAAACTTTCAGTACAGAAGATACAGAATCAGGCTGTTTATCCAGATCTGCGTTAGCCATTTATCACCTCATTGCGAGTGTTTTATAAAAATCAGAACTGTTTTTTATTATAATTTCGTGCCAGGGTGGTCGCAATCCATCTTTTGCCGGTTAGTTACAATTCTGCGACATTCGCCGTGAATATCAGTGCTAGAATCATACCCCTGTTGATTATTACCAAAAGATATAAAATTCCTATGCCAAAAGTTCAGGCCGATGGTCTGCCGTTGCCTCAGCGATACGGCGCGATTTTAACCATTATTATTGGTATTTCGATGGCGGTCCTCGACGGCGCTATCGCTAACGTCGCCTTGCCAACAATCGCCACAGACCTTCATGCCACGCCAGCCAGCTCCATCTGGGTAGTGAACGCCTATCAAATTGCCATTGTCGTCTCTCTGCTCTCATTCTCGTTTCTGGGAGATATGTTTGGCTATCGACGTATTTATAAATGCGGACTGGTCGTTTTTCTGTTGTCTTCGCTGTTCTGCGCCCTTTCTGATTCGCTGCAAATGCTCACCCTGGCGCGTGTAATACAAGGTTTCGGCGGCGCAGCACTGATGAGCGTCAATACTGCACTTATCCGCCTGATCTACCCGCAGCGTTTTCTGGGTAGGGGGATGGGAATTAACTCGTTTATTGTTGCCGTCTCCTCGGCTGCCGGTCCGACAATTGCAGCGGCAATTCTTTCCTTTGCTTCCTGGAAATGGTTATTTTTAATCAACGTGCCGTTGGGTATTATCGCTCTGCTTCTGGCGATACGTTTTCTGCCACCTAATGGCTCGCGTTCCAGTAAACCTCGTTTTGACCTGCCCAGTGCAGTAATGAATGCGTTAACCTTCGGCCTGCTTATTACTGCGTTGAGTGGTTTCGCTCAGGGGCAATCGCTGACGTTGATTGCAGCAGAACTGGCGGTAATGGTTGTCGTGGGTATATTCTTTATTCGCCGCCAGCTTTCTCTTCCCGTACCGCTGCTACCGGTGGATTTACTGCGCATTCCGCTGTTTTCACTTTCTATTTGCACGTCTATTTGCTCTTTCTGCGCACAGATGCTGGCAATGGTTTCTCTGCCCTTTTACCTGCAAACCGTGCTTGGGCGCAGTGAAGTAGAAACGGGTTTACTCCTGACGCCGTGGCCGTTAGCTACCATGGTGATGGCACCGCTTGCAGGCTATCTGATAGAGCGCGTACATGCAGGATTACTTGGTGCTTTAGGTTTGTTCATTATGGCAGCGGGTCTGTTTTCACTGGTTCTGCTGCCCGCTTCTCCTGCGGATATCAACATTATCTGGCCAATGATCTTATGCGGCGCTGGATTTGGCTTATTTCAGTCCCCCAATAACCACACCATTATTACCTCCGCCCCTCGCGAACGTAGCGGTGGTGCCAGTGGCATGTTAGGTACAGCTCGTCTGCTTGGTCAGAGTAGCGGCGCGGCTCTGGTGGCTCTGATGTTAAATCAGTTTGGCGATAATGGTACGCACGTCTCGCTGATGACTGCGGCTATTCTGGCTGTGATTGCTGCCTGCGTCAGTGGGTTACGGATTACCCAGCCACGATCCCAGGCATAAAAAAAGCGCGTCGACCAGGACGCGCTTTTTAGCATTTACTTCATATTACTTCAGGTATTCACCGGTGCGCAGAGCTTCAATACGTTTATCCAGCGGCGGGTGAGTCATGAACAGCTCACTGAGCGATTTTGACTTACCGTTAATGCAGAAAGCCATCATGCTCGTTGCTTCTTGCGGCTCATAGCTGGTTTTAAGACGCTGCAGCGCGGCAATCATTTTTTCACGGCCAACCAGTTTCGCTGAACCCGCATCGGCGTGGAATTCACGATGACGCGAGAACCACATGGTAATAATGCTCGCCAGAATACCAAATACCAGTTCCAGCACCGTCGCGACTGCAAAGTAGATCAGCGGGTTACCGTTGCTCTCTTCACCTTCGTCACGGTTACCGCCCATGAAGCCAGCGGCCAGTTGCGCGAGAATACGAGAAATAAAGATAACGAAGGTGTTCACCACACCCTGAATCAGCGTCATCGTAACCATATCACCATTGGCAATGTGGCTAATTTCGTGAGCGATTACTGCCTCGGCTTCATCCGGGCTCATGTTTTGCAACAAACCGGTGCTGACAGCAACCAGAGAGGCATCACGGCGCGCACCGGTTGCAAAGGCGTTGATATCCGGCGCATGGTAGATAGCCACTTGCGGCATAGCAATTCCAGCCTGACGCGCCTGGGTTGCAACAGTATTGATCAGCCAACGTTCCCTTTCGTTACGCGGTTGCTCGATCACTTCCCCGCCAACAGATCGTAATGCCATCCATTTGGACATCAGAAGCGAAACGAAGGAACCACCAAAACCGAACAGCAAGGCCATAATCATCAGCCCCTGAACGCTGCTCGACTGTATCCCTGTCAGGCTCAGTACCAGCCCGAAAACGACCATCACGGCCAGGTTCGTTAGCAGGAAGAGCGCGATTCGCATCATAATTTTCTTTTTACCTCAGTTTAACAAAACGCAATATGCGATACCCACATCGTATGGGCTACGTGACTATTTTCAAGTCCGGATAGCGCGTAAGTCACCAGAAAGACACAACTTTACATTTTGTAGCATCTGATTTACGGCATCTTGCCACTGTTAAAAAATCAGGCACAATTTCTTGTGCCTGATTGATGTTACTTGACGGGGGCGGGCTGTTCCGCAGGTCTGGCTTTTTCCAGACGCGCCAAATCAAGCGCGATGTTCACTGTTTCATCCAGATACGGATCTGGCTCCTTGTAATCTTTTGGCAGATCGTCCAGTTTCTTCAACTCCGGTTTTCCTTCGCGTTTAAAGCGATCGTTCAACCGCGCCAGACGCGTCGCATCATCTTCGTTATTCTCTTTTTCACGCACAGCGTAATTCAGAGAAACGATGTTGCGTTTGTCCTTCATGGCGTTGAAGCGAGCGATATCCTTCATGATGTTCTGGAACTCAGGATCCTTCGCGATACGCGCATTATGTTCCTTCAGCAACTCCGGTTCAAACGCCGTTAAGTCTCCAGATTTCACATAGGTTGCAGCGTCAATGCTATCCCACGGTAGCGCGTTATCTTCAAATTTCTCACCGGTTTCCGTCTCTTCATTGCCCGTAGGCATGATGATATCTGGCGTTACGCCTTTACGTTGCGTACTGCCGCCGTTAACGCGATAGAATTTCTGGATTGTGTACTGTACTGAACCCAACGCCGGCCATTCAGGACGTAACATCTGATCGTAGATACGGTTCAGAGAACGATACTGCTGGACTGTGCCTTTACCAAATGTCGGTTCACCCACAACCAGCGCACGACCGTAATCCTGCATGGCAGCCGCAAAGATTTCCGAAGCCGAAGCACTGAAACGGTCAACCAGCACCACTAACGGGCCTTTATAGAAAACCTGACCGTCGTTATCGCTATCTTCGCGAACCTTGCCGTTGTTATCACGAACCTGCACAATCGGACCTGATGGAATAAACAGCCCAGAGAGCGATACCGCTTCAGTCAGCGCCCCCCCGCCGTTGCTACGTAGGTCGATAATGACACTGCTGACATTTTGTTTTTCCAGTTTCTGCAGTTGAACTTTGACATCGTCCGTCAAACCAACATAGAAGCCCGGAATATCCAGCACACCGACTTTTTCTTTACCGACAGTCTTCACAGACATTTTAACTGCACGGTCTTCCAGACGAATACGTTCACGCGTCAGCGTTACTGTCCGGGTCTTGGTCCCTTTACCCGCAGGCAGAATTTCCAGACGAACCTTACTGCCTTTCGGCCCTTTGATTAAGGCAACGACATCATCAAGACGCCAGCCGATCACGTCAACCATCGGTTTACCGGTTTGTCCGACACCGACAATTTTGTCACCAACGCTGATAGCTTTACTCTTCGCTGCTGGCCCACCCGCCACCATTGAATTGATAACGGTGTAGTCATCATCCATTTGCAGTACTGCGCCAATACCTTCCAGCGACAAACTCATTTCAGTATTGAACTGTTCGGTATTGCGCGGAGAAAGGTAGTTGGTATGTGGGTCGATTTCGCGTGCAAACGCCGTCATTGCCAGCGAGAAAACATCTTCGCTGTTGGTTTGCGCCAGACGACGAATAGCAAATTTGTAGCGGCGAGCCAGGGTTTCACGAATTTCTTTATCCGTTTTACCTGCCAGCTTCAGGCTTAACTCGTCGAATTTAACTTTACTGTCCCACAGCGCGTTTAACTCGGCCTCGTTTTTCGGCCAGGGCGCTTTGCTGCGATCCAGGTTATAGGAATCGTTGCCGGTAAAATCCATCGGCTTTTCCAGTACAGACAACGCATACTGGTAACGTTCGAAGCGGCGTTTTTGCGCCAGATTGTAGAGATCGTAGAAAACGTCAAGTTTGCCGGTGCGAAGTTCATCGCCCAACTCGGTTTTCTTTTTCGCAAATTGTTCGACATCGCTTGCCAGCAGCACATTGTGGCTGTAATCAAGCAAGTTCAGGTAGCGGTCAAAGATTTTGGCCGAGAACGCCTGATCGAGATCGAACTGACGATAATGGGAACGGGTGAAGCGCGACGTTACGCGCTCACTCACAGTCGCATGCTGCGTCTCTTCCTTTAATACCGGAATTTGATCAGCACGCGTAATATCTTCTACTGCGAAGGTCTGGCCTGCTATTGCAAGCAGGCCAGCTAACGCGGTAAGCCTAAAAAACATGTTCATGCCTGGCCCGGCCTCCGTTTCAGAACACCAGGTGTTCTGCGCGCACAATCAAAGACATACCCGAATTCAGTTGGACGCGGACGCCGTCTTTGGTGATTTCTAATACGGTGGCATCCATCGCGTTTTGACCAGCTTTCACCTTCAGGGCTTGTCCGACAGTCAGAGCTGAAATGTCAGAAACCGGGGTATGCTGTTCTTCGCGAGGTGCTTTTACTGTTTTTGGCGCTTTCTCAGCCGGTTTTTGCGCGCGAGGTTTGCGCTCGGCGCCTTCTTTACGGCGTTGCGCGGCAGGACGTGGTTTACGTTCGCGGCGTGGTGCATCTTCTTTCTCACCAGCAGCTGCGGCAGCTTCGCGTTTTTTCGCTTGCTGTTCAGCGCGCTGAGCCTGAACGCGTGCTTTCGCTTCTTCAAGCTGTTTGCGAGCATGTTCTACATGCTGCTCGTCCAGCTCACCGCATGGGTTGCCGTCAAGATCGACACGCGTTGCGCCGGGTTTAACACCGTAAAGGTAACGCCAGCTCGAAGTGTAGAGACGTAAAGCGGATCGCAGTTGCGTTTTGCTCAGGTTCATTTCCCCGGCAACACGATCGACCAAATCCTGAAAAATACCGATTTTCAGCGGACGCGCTTCACCTTCCGCACTGAAACAGTGGGGAAAACGTTCGGCCAGAAACGCGATTACTTCTTTACTGCTATTCAACTTAGGTTGATTTTCCATGAAATTTCCTGATTACAACGGACGTAGCCAACAAGCGCAGGCATGAACAGGCGTCATTATAATGACGCCATCAGTAAATGCTACGTTATCCGTTGATTATCCTGCGACGCTCGCAAAGAATTTTTTGTAATCCGTCGTTGCAAGCACCTTTTCAAGCTGTGCCACAAGCTGACGTAAGCCTTGCTCGTCCTCGTCTGTAAAGCGACCGAAGACGGTACTGTCGATGTCGAGAACACCAATAATCTGATTTTTCACCACCAGCGGCAGGACAATTTCAGAATTACTCGCCGCATCACAGGCAATATGCCCATCAAAAGCGTGAACATCCTCGATTCGTTGTACTTGATTGCGGGCAACCGCAGTGCCGCACACGCCGCGCCCGACGGGGATCCGTACACAGGCAATTTTGCCCTGAAATGGTCCGAGCACCAGCGTATCGTCCTCAAGCAAATAAAAACCGGCCCAGTTTACGTCTGCCAGACGTTCGTATAACAACGCGCTGGTGTTTGCCAGCGTTGCCAGAAAACTGGTCTCTCCCGCCATCAGCGCGTTAAAGTCGCGATTTAAATCCGCGTAAAATTCTGTTTTGTTCATTATATAATCACTTGGTTGTCTTACCTGGAACTGCCAGCCTATTAAAATAAGCATTAAATGCGTTAATGCTCAAGATCATTCCCATCATGGGTTAAGATTAATGTTAATTCTTATTACATTTGGCACGTCATGGCACTTAACACCCCGCAAATTACGCCAACAAAAAAGATAACAGTGAGCTCAATCAGCAAGGAACTGCCGCGTGGTGATTATCAACGTTGCCCGCAATGTGACATGCTGTTTAGCCTGCCCGAGATAAATTCTCATCAAAGTGCCTATTGTCCGCGCTGTCAGGCCAAAATTCGTGACGGGCGTGACTGGTCGCTAACGCGCCTGGCGGCAATGGCGTTCACCATGCTATTGCTGATGCCATTTGCCTGGGGCGAACCACTGTTGCATATCTGGCTGTTAGGTATTCGTATTGACGCCAACGTCATGCAAGGCATCTGGCAAATGACCAAACAGGGCGATGCGATAACGGGGGCGATGGTCTTTTTCTGCGTTATCGGCGCCCCACTTATCCTCGTCACATCTATTGCTTATTTGTGGTTTGGCAACCGACTGGGGATGAACTTACGCCCGGTACTGCTGATGCTTGAGCGACTGAAAGAGTGGGTGATGCTGGATATCTACCTGGTCGGCATTGGTGTTGCTTCTATAAAGGTACAGGATTATGCCCATATCCAGGCGGGTGTCGGCTTATTCTCTTTTGTAGCGTTGGTGATTTTAACGACGGTGACGTTGTCACATCTTAATGTTGAACAGCTGTGGGAGCGATTTTATCCTGAACGCCCTGCCACGCGCAGGGACGCGAAACTACGTGTTTGCCTGGGGTGTCACTTTACCGGCTATCCTGATCCGCGCGGTCGCTGCCCCCGCTGCCATATCCCGCTTCGCCTGCGTCGTCATCATAGTCTTCAAAAATGTTGGGCGGCGTTGTTGGCTTCAGTCGTCTTGTTGTTACCAGCTAACCTGTTGCCTATCTCGATCATTTATCTGAACGGTGGACGACAAGAAGATACGATTCTTTCCGGCATCATGTCGCTGGCAAACAGCAACATTGCGGTCGCCGGAATTGTGTTTATCGCCAGTATTCTGGTGCCGTTTACCAAAGTGATTGTGATGTTCACTTTATTATTGAGCATTCATTTTAAATGCCAACAAGGATTACGCACGCGAATACTGTTACTGCGAATGGTGACCTGGATTGGTCGCTGGTCGATGCTCGATCTGTTTGTCATTTCTTTAACTATGTCGCTGATCAATCGCGATCAGATCCTCGCTTTTACTATGGGACCGGCTGCGTTTTATTTCGGCGCAGCGGTTATTTTAACTATTCTTGCAGTGGAATGGCTGGACAGCCGCTTACTTTGGGATGCACATGAGTCAGGAAACGCCCGCTTCGACGACTGAAGCGCAGATTAAAACTAAACGCCGTATCTCACCTTTCTGGCTGCTGCCGTTCATCGCGCTAATGATTGCCGGCTGGCTGATTTGGGACAGTTATCAGGATCGGGGGAACACCGTCACCATCGACTTTATGTCGGCGGATGGCATTGTCCCTGGTCGCACACCTGTTCGTTATCAGGGTGTTGAAGTCGGAACCGTTCAGGATGTCAGCCTTAGCGATGATCTTCGTAAGATTGAAGTCAGGGTCAGCATCAAGTCCGATATGAAAGATGCGCTGCGCGAAGAGACGCAGTTCTGGCTGGTGACGCCAAAGGCCTCGCTGGCAGGTGTCTCCGGACTGGATGCGCTGGTTGGGGGTAACTATATTGGCATGATGCCAGGCAAAGGCAAAGAGCAGGATCACTTTGTCGCCCTCGATACCCAACCGAAATATCGGCTGGATAATGGTGATCTAATGATCCACCTACAGGCTCCCGATCTTGGTTCGCTGAATAGTGGTTCGCTGGTCTATTTTCGCAAGATCCCGGTGGGACGTGTCTACGACTATGCGATCAATCCCAATAACCAGGGCGTGGTGATTGATGTCCTGATTGAGCGGCGTTTTACCGATCTGGTGAAAAAAGGGAGTCGCTTCTGGAACGTTTCTGGCGTTGATGCCAATGTCAGTATCAGTGGCGCGAAGGTGAAACTGGAAAGTCTGGCTGCGCTGGTTAACGGTGCGATTGCCTTCGATTCGCCGGAAGAGTCGAAACCCGCCGAAGCGGAAGATACCTTTGGTTTGTATGAAGATCTCGCCCACAGCCAGCGTGGGGTAATCATAAAACTGGAACTGCCGAGCGGTGCCGGATTAACCGCCGACTCAACACCGTTAATGTATCAGGGTCTGGAAGTCGGACAACTGACGAAACTGGATTTAAACCCAGGCGGCAAAGTCACCGGAGAAATGACCGTTGATCCCAGCGTCGTAACGCTGTTACGGGAAAATACCCGCATCGAATTACGTAACCCGAAATTATCCCTCAGCGATGCGAATCTCAGCGCCCTGCTCACGGGCAAAACCTTCGAACTGGTGCCGGGCGATGGTGAGCCACGCAAGGAGTTTGTCGTTGTGCCTGGCGAGAAAGCCCTGCTGCATGAACCTGATGTTCTGACGCTGACCCTGACCGCGCCAGAAAGTTACGGTATTGATGCCGGTCAGCCACTCATTCTGCATGGTGTACAGGTCGGTCAGGTAATTGAACGTAAACTCACCAGCAAAGGCGTCACCTTTACCATCGCCATTGAACCACAGCATCGCGAGCTGGTAAAAGGCGACAGCAAATTCGTCGTCAACAGCCGTGTGGACGTGAAAGTGGGACTGGACGGCGTCGAGTTTCTCGGTGCCAGCGCCTCTGAATGGATCAACGGAGGGATACGTATTCTGCCGGGCGATAAAGGCGAGATGAAAGCCAGCTATCCGCTGTATGCCAATCTGGAAAAAGCCCTGGAAAACAGCCTTAGCGATTTGCCCACCACGACCGTGAGTTTAAGTGCAGAAACATTACCAGACGTGCAGGCGGGATCGGTAGTGCTGTACCGTAAGTTTGAGGTTGGCGAAGTCATCACCGTGCGCCCACGAGCTAACGCCTTTGATATCGATCTGCATATTAAGCCGGAATATCGCAACCTTCTGACCAACAACAGCGTGTTCTGGGCAGAAGGCGGGGCGAAAGTTCAGCTTAATGGTAGCGGCCTGACCGTACAGGCT
Organism: Escherichia sp. Marseille-Q3837; assembly: GCF_916618735.1. NCBI lineage: Bacteria > Pseudomonadati > Pseudomonadota > Gammaproteobacteria > Enterobacterales > Enterobacteriaceae > Escherichia > Escherichia sp. Marseille-Q3837. The sequence goes on from NZ_CAKAKC010000001.1 coordinate 3,516,648, forward strand.
TCGCCGCTTTCACGGGCGTTAAAGGGTGCTATCAGCTTCGATAACCTCAGCGGCGCCAGCGCCAGCCAGCGTAAAGGCGATAAGCGTATTCTTTATGCGTCAGAAACGGCGGCTCGTGCGGTCGGCGGACAGATTACGCTCCACGCTTTTGATGCCGGAAAACTGGCGGTCGGTATGCCAATTCGCTACCTCGGTATTGATATCGGGCAAATCCAGACGCTGGATCTGATAACCGCACGTAATGAAGTACAGGCAAAAGCGGTGCTCTATCCGGAATATGTCCAGACTTTCGCTCGCGGTGGTACACGCTTTTCGGTGGTCACACCGCAGATTTCGGCAGCCGGCGTTGAGCACCTTGATACCATCCTCCAGCCGTATATCAATGTCGAACCCGGTCGTGGAAATCCTCGCCGCGACTTTGAATTACAGGAGGCTACCATTACCGACTCTCGTTACCTGGATGGCTTAAGCATTATTGTTGAAGCGCCAGAAGCCGGATCGTTAGGCATCGGTACACCGGTACTGTTCCGTGGTCTGGAAGTGGGTACGGTCACTGGAATGACGCTGGGTACACTATCGGATCGGGTGATGATTGCGATGCGCATCAGTAAACGCTACCAGCACCTGGTGCGGAACAATTCCGTCTTCTGGTTGGCATCGGGCTACAGTCTGGACTTTGGTCTTACGGGCGGCGTAGTGAAAACCGGTACATTTAACCAGTTTATCCGTGGCGGGATCGCCTTTGCCACTCCGCCTGGTACTCCGCTGGCACCGAAAGCCCAGGAAGGCAAACACTTCTTGTTGCTGGAAAGCGAACCGAAAGAGTGGCGTGAGTGGGGAACCGCGCTACCCAAATAATGCGCACTGCTCCGGCGTACCTGCGCCGGAGCGTTTATGCTAAACTGCGCGCCTGTTTTTTTGCCAGTGGTACATGCTCGTGGCCCAACACACCGTTTATTTCCCGGACGCCTTTCTGACGCAAATGCGTGAAGCAATGCCTTCGACGCTCTCTTTTGATGATTTTCTCGCCGCCTGTCAGCGCCCATTGCGCCGCAGCATTCGCGTTAATACGCTGAAAATCTCCGTTGCAGATTTCCGGCAATTAACCGCTCCTTATGGCTGGACGCTAACGCCAATCCCGTGGTGTGAAGACGGTTTCTGGATCGAACGTGACGATGAAGACGCATTGCCGCTGGGCAGTACCGCTGAACATTTGAGTGGCCTGTTTTATATTCAGGAAGCCAGTTCAATGTTACCGGTTGCTGCATTGTTTGCCGATGGTAACGCCCCAAAACGGGTGATGGATGTCGCTGCTGCACCGGGTTCAAAAACTACGCAAATTGCCGCACGGATGAATAACGAAGGGGCGATCCTTGCCAACGAGTTTTCCGCCAGCCGGGTTAAAGTGTTACATGCCAATATCAGCCGCTGTGGCATCAGTAATGTTGCGCTCACGCATTTTGATGGCCGCGTGTTTGGTGCGGCATTGCCAGAAATGTTCGATGCTATTTTGCTGGATGCCCCCTGCTCCGGCGAAGGCGTGGTGCGTAAAGATCCCGATGCGCTGAAAAACTGGTCACCGGAAAGCAATCAGGAAATCGCCGCCACGCAGCGGGAACTGATCGACAGTGCCTTTCATGCCTTACGTCCTGGCGGCACCCTGGTCTACTCAACCTGCACCTTAAACCGGGAAGAAAACGAAGCCGTTTGCCTGTGGCTGAAAGAGACTTACCCTGATGCAGTAGAGTTTTTACCGCTGGGCGATCTATTCCCTGGCGCGTACAAGGCGCTGACCGAGGAAGGCTTTTTGCACGTCTTCCCACAAATTTATGATTGCGAAGGTTTTTTCGTTGCTCGTCTGCGTAAAACTCAGGCGATTCCCGCGTTGCCTGCGCCGAAATATAAAGTGGGCAATTTCCCGTTTACCATAGTGAAAGATCGCGAAGCCGGACAAATTCATCAGGCGGCTGCGAGTGTCGGCTTAAACTGGGATGAAAACCTGCGCCTCTGGCAGCGCGATAAAGAAATCTGGTTATTCCCGGTGGGCATTGAAGCGTTGATAGGTAAAGTCCGATTTTCCCGTCTGGGGATTAAACTTGCTGAAACGCATAACAAAGGTTATCGCTGGCAGCATGAAGCTGTCATTGCCCTTGCTTCAGTCGCCCATGCTAACGCGTTTGAACTGACACCACAGGAAGCGGAAGAGTGGTATCGCGGGCGCGACGTCTACCCACAAACCGCGCCAACTACGGATGATGTGCTGGTCACCTTCCAGCATCAGCCAGTCGGTTTAGCCAAACGTATTGGTTCACGGCTGAAAAACAGTTACCCACGGGAGCTGGTGCGCGACGGGAAACTTTTTACCGGTAAAGCCTGACCGCACACAAAAAAGCGCACTTTTTGACTGGCGAATCTGACTGCCTTGACTAGGCTGAAAAATGGTACGATCGAACTGGTCGTACCACAATCGGCACTTAAATGGAGAGCACGAAGATGAAAACCAGTGTACGCATAGGCGCTTTTGAAATCGACGACGGCGAGTTAACCGGCGAATCGCCTGGTGACCGAACGTTAACCATCCCCTGTAAATCTGACCCGGATTTATGTATGCAACTTGATGCCTGGGACGCCGAAACCAGCATCCCAGCCCTGCTAAACGGCGAACACTCTGTCCTTTACCGTACCCGCTACGATCAAAAGTCTGATGCCTGGATTATGCGTCTTGCCTGATCCAAAAAGAACCCGTCGGCATGACGGGTTATTTATCCTGGTTATTTCCCCCGTTGTAAAATCTCCCCTAAACTTAACGGTACGGCACCGCACTTCGAGGATGAAATGTTCGCGCTGGTACTTTTTGTTTGCTATCTGGACGCTGGCTGTGACGATATTGTGGTTGATATCTACAATACGGAACAGCAGTGCCTCTATTCAATGGACGATCAACGGATCCGCCACGGCGGCTGTTTTCCGATTGAGGATTTTATTGATGGTTTCTGGCGACCTGCACAGGATTACAGTGACTTTTAATTATTGCAGTTGCACAAGAGTCAACTCACCTCCGAAGACGGCGCCGGTATCAATATAATGCAAGTTACCGATATCCACGCGATGACGTAATGGCGTATGCCCAAACCAGAAATGATCGGCACCTGTAATTCCCTGCCCTTTTTGACCCCCACGCAATCGCGATCGACTCCACAACACCTGATGCAGATCGACTTCCTTATGCCACTCATAAATATCATTGGGGTAATCCGCATGGGCGATGACATGCAGTCCGCTACTACAGCTTAATTCAATTATCCACGGCAAAGACCAGCACTTTTCCAGCACTATTCTCGCCTGCTCGCATTGGCGCTCTGTCAGTGCTGCGAACCAGTCGCCGCCATTCATAAACCACAAAGACATCTGCTGCGAATCCAGCGCATCCATCGCCATCTGCTCATGATTGCCTCTTACCGCTCTGATCCAGCGTTGTTCCAGTAATTGCAGGCAGCGCAAACTCTCCGGGCCACGATCGATAACGTCACCAACCGAGATCAGCAAGTCTTGCCACGGGTCAAACCGGCAGTGCCATAATTTCTTACGCAGTTGCGCCAGGCAGCCATGAATATCCCCCACCAGCCAGATATGTCGCCACTGACTACCATCAATCTTCTGATAGATGTGTCTTGCCTGTTTCATCAATTCCTTACTCCCGCGCGAAAGATCACATTACCTTAACAAAAATGTTAAAAAAGCCTGGACTGAAGCAGTAGAGTGTGTGTTATGGTTGATGGTAAAGTCAGTGCAGTAAAAGCTGTGATGTAATCATCAAACTGGCTTTATAGATAAAAAGAGACCGAATACGATTCCTGTATTCGGTCCAGGGAAATGGCTCTTGGGAGAGAGCCGTGCGCTAAAAGTTGGCATTAATGCAGGCTTAGTTGCCTTGCCCTTTAAGAATAGATGACGACACCAGGTTTGCCAGTTTGCGTGCAAAATGGTCAATAAAAAGCGTGCTTGTCATCGTCTTAAATGTTAAAAACCGCCCGTTCTGGTGAAAGAACTGAGGCGGTTTTTTATTTGAAATTAAACATTTACTGTAGATGATTAACAGAGTTTCTCAGCTCTTTCAATAAACGGTGCCAGACTCATTTTTTCACCTGGTTTGTTAGGATTATCAATCTGGATCACTGAAATAGGCTGGGCGTTGGTCTTTCCGCTGGTAACTTCTTTTTGCGCGACATCGTTCAAAGGGTACTGCACCAGGGTGCTGGGGTTAATGACATACAGCGCGTTGCCCGGTCGGCATGTCAGCATCACTTCTTCACGATTAAATGCCCATTTGTCTTTGCCAATTTCAAAGCGACTAACGGTGATCACTTGTGGCGCTGCCAGCGCCGCTGCCGAACTGGTAAGCAATACAAATGCCAGAATACTTTTTTTCATCATTTTCGTAATCCATCAAAAAGGTTCGAGAGTTGCAAGCAGGCTGATAATCACCAGCACTACCGCACCTATCGCCCATTCGAGTTTTGTCATCCAAACAAACCACGGAGCCGCACGGTCTTCATCTTGCCCCATCCGTGGCACCAGAACATAACGATTTGCCAGTGCAATGGCTACCATAATCATCACCAATATGACCTTTAGAAATAAAAGCTGCCCCCAGTAAGTCGCAAGTGTTGGGGGAAATCCGGTGATGAATAATGCATTAAGCACACCGCTTGCCAGCACGCCAATTACCGCAAAATGTCCACACCAGGAGAATCGCATCAGTGCATGAATGGCCTGACGTCGCCAGCGCCCTTTTACCAACCGCATACACCAGACGACCGGCAGCAAGCCACCAAACCATGCCGCCGCGCAAATCAGATGTACAGCGTGATTAGTCTGATGGATTTTCGCCGTTAATCCTTCGTTTAACGTCGCATGTCCTACTCCCGCCATCAGGATAAATTGCGCGGTAGTTAGCACAAACAACAGACGTGGCATGTTCCCTGGTTGCATCAGAGCGACGGTTAGCGTAACGAGGGCGAGAACGATTTGCCAAATCCAGACACCACCAAACTGCGTTTGTAACACTGATTGACAAATGTTCAACGAAACCACATCCGACCATCCCGCGCCCATCAACCCGCCCTGTACGGCGAACATCGCAGCGGCGCTGCTCAAACTCCAGACGGCAGCATGTTGTTGTAAACGCAGAAAACGTTTCGTCAGCAAGCGACGAATTGCTATTGGTGCCAGCCATGCGCCATACATCGCGAAGCCAAAGACCAGCATCAGGGAGGTAAAATGGATAAATCGCAATGCGACCCAGGTAAACGCCAGCATGTTTTATTTCACTGTAAAGGTGTAATGCCCTTTGGTTTTATGCCCGTCCACCGAGACAACATGCCAGTTGACGGTATAACTTCCGGGCTTCAGGGCGTCGGCAAGCGGAACAATCAATTGGTTTTTGTCTTGTTCATTACGCTTCGCGGGTAATGTTTTAACATCTTCATTCTTTGAACCGATGATTTTGGCGCCGCTGAATCCGGGTTCAATACTTTCAGAGAAGTTTAACGTAATGGCCTGTGGGGCAGTAGTAACCTCCGCATTCGCCGCAGGATACTGATGCGTCAGATGCGCATGTGCCCAGACAGAAGGCGCCAGCGAAGCGGCAAATAATACGAGTGCGTAACGAAGAGAACGTGCAGTTGAAACCATATTATCTATTCCTTTTTGTAATAACTTTTTTACAGAGCATAACCTTGTCTAATGATAGAGTCGAGGATCATCAATTCCGGCTTGCCATCCTGGCTGACTCTTAGTAACTTTTGCCCGCAATTAACGAGGAGACACAATATGCTGAAGAATCTGGCTAAACTGGATCAAACTGAAATGGATAAAGTTAATGTCGATCTGGCGGCTGCCGGGGTGGCATTTAAAGAACGTTACAATATGCCGGTAATTGCTGAGGCGGTTGAACGTGAACAACCGGAACACCTGCGAAGCTGGTTTCGTGAGCGCCTTATTACCCACCGCCTTGCCTCTGTAAATCTGTCACGCTTACCTTACGAGCCTAAACTTAAATAAACCTTATATTAAGTTACACTTTCTTACATAGCGCCTGCTAAATTGTGAGTATTTTCTTATACGCATCAATATTTGCGGACACTGTGAAAAGGAAGTCATTATGACATACAGGAAAGTCGCAGCAGCACAATATGAGCCTCGTAATGCCTCACTCACTGAGCAGGTGGCCCATCATCTGGAGTTCGTGAGGGCTGCCGCCAGACAGCAGTGCGAACTTTTAGTTTTCCCCTCGCTTTCTCTACTGGGATGTGATTATAAGCGACGCTCTCTTCCTGCCCCGCCCGACCTTTCGCTGTTAGCCCCGCTTTGTTATGCCGCGACAACATGGAGAATGACCATTATTACCGGCCTCCCCGTTGAACATAATGAACGTTTTATTCGTGGTATTGCCGTATTCGCGCCAGGGATGAACGCGCCCGGAATTTATCATCAAAGCCACGGAGCATGTCTGGATCGACATTCTAAAACCATCACTGTGGTGGATGGACAACCTGAAGGCATTGATATGCCCCCAACCTGTTCACTGTTTACCACCGGTCAGTGCATCAGTGAGCCAGAACTATTGGCTTCTACTCGCCACTTACAATTTTTCTCACATCAGTTCTCCATCGCCGTACTGATGGCTAATGCCCGGGGCAACAGCGCACTGTGGGATGAACATGGCAGCCTTATTGTTCGCGCCGATCGCGGTTCGTTATTGTTAGTTGGTCAACGCACAGCGCAGGGTTGGCAAGGCGATATCATTCCATTACGCTAGGCGTTTTCGGCCCGGAGTTTTGCCATGCTGCGTATTATCGATACAGAAACCTGCGGTTTACAGGGAGGGGTCGTCGAGATCGCCTCAGTTGATGTTGTTGATGGGAAAATCGTCAACCCCATGAGCCACCTGGTGCGCCCCGACCGTCCCATTACTCCGCAAGCTATGGCGATTCATCGCATCACCGAAGCCATGGTCGCCGACAAGCCGTGGATTGAAGAGGTGATCCCGCACTACTACGGTAGTGAATGGTATGTCGCCCACAATGCCAGCTTTGACCGCCGCGTATTGCCTGAAATGCCTGGCGAGTGGATCTGCACGATGAAACTGGCTCGTCGTTTGTGGCCAGGAATCAAGTACAGCAATATGGCGTTGTATAAAACGCGTAAACTCAGTGTACAAACGCCGCCAGGCTTGCATCACCACCGTGCGCTGTATGACTGTTACATCACCGCTGCCTTGCTTATCGATATTATGAACACATCCGGCTGGACGGTGGAACAAATGGCGGATATCACTGGACGTCCATCATTGTTAACGACGTTCACGTTTGGCAAGTATCGCGGTAAAGCAGTATCAGAAGTTGCAGAGCGCGATCCGGGCTACCTGCGCTGGTTGTTTAATAACCTCGACAGTATGAGCCCGGAATTGCGTTTAACGTTGAAGCATTACCTGGAGAATGCTTAAGCCGCTGGCTGACCGGGTAATGTCCCCTGCGCCAGCGCGACCAGAAAAGCATATTCCATCGCCACACCTTCGTAAGATTTGAAGCGCCCCGATTTACCGCCATGCCCTGAGTCCATGTCGGTACACAGCAATAACAGATGGTCATCGGTTTTCAACTCACGCAATTTAGCCACCCATTTTGCCGGTTCCCAGTATTGCACCTGTGAATCGTGTAAACCGGTCGTTACCAGCAAATGCGGATAAGCCTGTGCGGTGACGTTGTCATACGGGCTGTAGCTTTTCATGTACTCGTAATATTGCGGATCTTGCGGATTCCCCCACTCTTCAAATTCGCCAGTGGTCAGAGGAATTGATTCATCAAGCATCGTTGTTACGACATCAACAAACGGCACCTGGGCGATAACGCCGTGGAACAGCTCGGGGCGTTCGTTGATAGCGACCCCCATCAGCATTCCCCCCGCACTGCCTCCCATTGCATAACAGAGCGAAGGAGAGCCATAGCCCAGTTTTAACAATGCATCGCAGGCATCAAGATAATCATTAAACGTATTTTTCTTCTTCAGGAATTTACCGTCTTCGTACCATTGATGCCCCAGCTCGCCACCACCGCGAACATGGACAATGGCGTAGACAAATCCACGATCCAACAAACTCAAGCGGCTAAAACTGAAATCGGCATCAATACTTGCGCCGTAAGAACCGTAGCCATACACCAGTAGCGGGTTGTGTCCTTTGCGAAAATGTTTGCGATGATAGACCAGCGAAACCGGAACTTCGACGCCATCACGGGCGACTATCCACAGGTGTTCACTGCGGTAATTCGCCGCATCAAAACCGGGAACTTCCGTTTGTTTTAATACACGACGCTCACCGGTATCCATATCCAGTTCAAACAAAGTATCTGGCGTGGTCATGGAGGAATAACCGTAACGCAATCGCGCGGTTTCAGGTTCTGGATTGTAGGCAATCCAGGTCACGTAGGCCGGATCATCAAAGGCAATGCCGATGACTTCCCGTGTCTTGCGGTTAATTTGGCGCAAACTGGTTAACCCGCGCTGACGCTCTTCAACCACCAGCCAGTCGGTAAACAGCGTAAACCCTTCCAGCATGATGTTATCGCGTGGCGGAATTAACTCCTCCCATTGTTGTTCATCACGCATACGGGTACGGTATAAACCAAAGTTTTTGCCGTTGCGGTTGGAACGCAGATAAAACCGATGCTGGTAGTGATCAAGACTGTATTCGTGATCTTTGCGGCGCGGCAGAAAAACAAACGGCTCGGCATCGGCCATTTCCGCGTCCAGCAAGCGAACTTCACTGGTGGTGGCGCTGGCCAGGTGAATGACTACATAGTGCTTCGATGTCGTTTTATGCAAACTGACGTAATAGGTATCGTCTTTTTCTTCGTAGATCAGTTTATCGTGCGATGCCGGAGTCCCGATGGCGTGTCGCCAGACCTGATAAGGCAGCAGCGTCACCGGATGCTTGCGCACATAATAGAAAGTCCACGAGTCATTCGCCCAGACAAAGCTGGGATCGACATTATCCAGCAATTCGGGATACCAGTTGCCCGTTTCAAGATTGCGAAAACGGATGCCGTACTGGCGTCGGGAAAGGAAATCTTCCGCCAGCGCCATAATGGTGTTATCGGGGGTAATTGCCATTCCGCCCATCGAATAAAACTCACTGTGCGCCGCGCGCTTGTTGGCATCGAGCAATGTTTCCCACTCATCCCACTCTTCACTGAACGCCGATTGACGCTGGTAGATGGCATATTCACAGCCAGGTTCATAAATATGCCGGTAGCGGTAGCCATTTTTGATGTAGGGCGCAGAGACTTCTCTTTGCGGAATGCGGTCGATGATTTCCTTTAATATGCGATCCTGCAAGGCTTGTTGCGAAGCCATCACCCGATGACCGTAGCTATTTTCTTGTTGCAAATAGTCCAGCACTTCCGGCTGTGAGCGCGTGTCGTCCCGCAGCCAGTAGTAATTATCGATACGCGTATCGCCATGAAGCGTCATGGCGTGGGGAATGCGGGCGGCTTTTGGTAGCATGTTATTGTTCTTTCTGGTTGAAACATCTTATAAGGGTGGCAAAACTCACCCGGTATGCAAGCGAAACAGGGTAGTCATTGCTCAGATGATGACAGGTAATGGCGTGGATATCGAATGATATGCTGACAGAGAAAATCAGTCCGTTCAAATGGCTGTGCGGTTCTGGATAGCCCGAAATAGTCCACTGTCAGGCTATCCAGAGAGCGGAATTATTCCGCCAAAGTGCGCTTTTGCTGTTCGAGATCGCGTTCGATCCCTTCACGAACATCCTGGGGAATTTTCAGCGCGTCGCCCAATGCATTCAGGTAGCTACGCTCCATGAAATGATCAATATCAATAGCTGCACAGCTCAAGAAATAGATTTCCAGCGCCTCTTCTTCATTACGAACCCCGTTCGCCAGGCGCTGCGGATCCAGCGGTTGTTCAATTGCCTGCTCAATGAGTACACGCCCCTGCTCTTCCACGCCGGCTTCACGCAATTGCTGGTCGATAGCTGCACGTTCTTTGGCATCAATATGACCATCACTTTTAGCGGCAAAGACCAGTGCAAGGATCAAACGTTCCGTACGCTCATCCAGCGGCGTGCTTTGAGTGCCGAATTGCGGTTCATCCTGATGCGCCGCACGAATTTTATCTTTGTATTTGTTCCACAGCACCGTACCCGCTACCGCTCCGCCGCCAACCAGCAACGCATTGGTGCCATATTTCGTGAGAAGTTTACGTGCTGATTTATTTGCGACCAGCAACCCTGCCAGCCCGCCTAATGCGCCCGGCACTAAAAGTTTGCCCAATCCCTGCTCCATAGACGAGGAGGTAGAAGAACTGCTTTGCCCAAGCAGGGATTGCAGCTGATTTAACCAGTTAGCCATATTTGCTCCTCAATAACCATTTTTAGTGCCTGTAGCATAGCGGATGAGGATGTCAGAAAGTGTATATCGCGGCAAAAGATGCGCAAATAAACGGACCGAAAGGAAGTCAGCGACGGAAATTCGCGTCAGATAAGGAACTCGGCTATGGTGGGAATGTGGAGGAAGGATTGATTGGGATTATCTGCTGCTGATTGCCTACTGCGATGCTGTCGCGCCTTATCATGCCTACGGGGTCTGATGCATTGTAAGGCGGACAGGTGCTTACACCACATCCGCCAGGAATTATGCGCAATGACTAATAGCCATTAACGACGCTGATACTCCGCCATTCCCGCTTTACAGTCCACGCTTACCTGATAATGAATATCGGCACTTTTACCGCGCACGGTCAGCGGAACTGACCATTTATCATCTTTACCCTGAATATCCTGCAAACTAACCCACGCAACCGGATCTGCCTGACCAACGATTTTTTGATCGTCTGCCCAGCGCGCTACGCGGTTTTGTTGATAATCGCGTTTTACACTCGCGGCAATTCCGGCTGCATCCAGACCTTCACACTTTGGGAAAGTTACTGACTTGCTGGTTTCGTTATTTGCAGCAAAAACTGATGCGCAGGCAGAAAGCAGTAACAGCCCCAACAACGCTCCTCTTTTTTTCATGTTTTTCTCCATAGCACAATGATTCAGGAGAAAGCATGGTACAAATTGTCAGGAGCGCAAGTTGCTTCAGGCGGCGTGGGTCTCATCTTCCGCATCGTTGTTATTATCGACCACCTGCGGAGACGGTAATTTGCCTGTTTTCAGGATGGTACTCAGGACATCTTTCTGTTCTGCCAGCCACAGTGAAAGGGCTTCACGTTGCTCGTCTTCCATTTTGACCGGGGAATTTGCCAGCCAGGTGTCGAGCAGATCCGCCGTATCAAGCATTTTGTCATAAGCATCGGCTTCCTTTTTGCTGGTAAACGACATCTTCTCTTCGCCCTCACGAATGACTACGTATTTAATTTCAACCGCCATTTGCAGCCTCTCATCATAACTGTAATTTTATACAGTATATTTCTTTTCAATCGAGTAATCAACGCAAGCAATCAAGCAATAAAGACACACGCAAACGTTTTCGTTTATACTTCACGCGAAATTAATCAGGGGATATTCGTTATGACGTTATTAGGCACTGCGCTGCGTCCGGCAGCAACTCGCGTGATGTTATTAGGTTCCGGTGAACTGGGTAAAGAAGTGGCAATCGAGTGCCAGCGCCTCGGCGTAGAGGTAATTGCGGTTGATCGCTATGCCGACGCGCCAGCCATGCATGTCGCACACCGCTCCCATGTCATTAATATGCTGGATGGTGATGCATTGCGCCGCGTGGTTGAACTGGAAAAGCCGCACTATATCGTACCGGAGATTGAAGCTATTGCCACCGATATGCTGATCCAGCTTGAAGAGGAAGGACTGAATGTTGTCCCCTGCGCGCGCGCGACAAAATTAACCATGAATCGCGAGGGCATCCGCCGTCTGGCGGCAGAAGAGCTTCAAATTCCCACTTCAACGTATCGTTTTGCCGACAGCGAAAACCTTTTCCGCGAGGCGGTTGCCGCCATTGGCTATCCCTGTATTGTTAAACCGGTGATGAGTTCTTCCGGCAAGGGGCAGACATTTATTCGCTCTGCCGAACAGCTTGCTCAGGCGTGGGAGTACGCCCAGCAAGGTGGTCGCGCTGGAGCAGGTCGTGTGATTGTTGAAGGCGTGGTTAAGTTTGACTTCGAAATTACACTACTGACCGTCAGCGCCGTGGATGGTGTCCATTTCTGTGCGCCAGTCGGCCATCGTCAGGAAGATGGAGATTACCGTGAATCCTGGCAACCGCAGCAAATGAGCCCCCTTGCCCTTGAACGTGCGCAGGAGATTGCCCGTAAAGTGGTGCTGGCGCTGGGAGGTTATGGGCTGTTTGGTGTCGAGTTGTTTGTCTGTGGTGATGAGGTGATTTTCAGTGAAGTCTCCCCTCGCCCGCATGACACCGGGATGGTGACGTTAATTTCTCAGGATCTCTCAGAATTTGCCCTACATGTACGCGCGTTCCTTGGACTGCCTGTTGGTGGGATCCGCCAGTATGGTCCAGCCGCTTCTGCGGTTATCCTGCCGCAACTGACCAGTCAGAATGTCACGTTTGATAATGTGCAGAATGCCGTAGGCGCAGGTCTACAGATTCGATTATTTGGTAAGCCGGAAATTGATGGCAGCCGTCGTCTGGGTGTGGCACTGGCTACTGCAGAGAGTATTGATGAGGCCATTAAACGCGCGAAGCACGCCGCCGGTCAGGTGAAAGTGCAAGGTTAAATCTGTTAAAAACAAGCTACAAAAATGCCCGATTCACAATCGGGCATTTCAGATTGCTGACAAAGTGCGCTTTGTTTATGTCAGATGCGGCGTAAACGCCTTATCTGACCTACAAATCTTATGAATTCAATATATTACAATTCACTTGTAGGCCTGATAAGCATAGCGCATCAGGCAATGTTGCGTTTGTCATCATCCTCAAAAATGCCCGATTCTCGATCGGGCATTTTGACTCTTACAGCTTAGCGCCTTCTACTGCTTCACGCGCCAGCTTAGTAATACGGTCGTAATCGCCCGCTTCCAGCGCATCCGCCGGAACCAGCCAGGAACCACCGATGCACAGTACGCTTTTCAGCGCCAGGTAATCACGGTAGTTAGCCGGAGAAATGCCACCAGTCGGGCAGAAACGCACCTGGGAGAACGGACCTGCGATCGCTTGCAGGGCTTTCACGCCGCCGTTAGCTTCAGCCGGGAAGAATTTGAACTCTTTCAGGCCGTAGTCCATACCCAGCATCAGTTCGGAAACAGTGCTGATCCCTGGAATCAGAGGGATTGTACCTTCAGTCGCCGCTTTCAGCAGTGGCTCAGTCAGACCCGGGCTGATTGCGAACTGTGCACCCGCTTCGGTCACTTCTGCCAGTTGCTGTGGATTCAGCACTGTACCGGCACCCACAATCGCTTCAGGCACTTCTTTGGCGATAGCACGGATAGCATCAACTGCACACTCGGTACGCAGAGTCACTTCCAGAACGCGCACCCCACCAGCAACCAACGCTTTTGCCATCGGCACCGCGTGTTCCAGTTTTTTTACCACGATAACCGGTACAACCGGGCCGGTGGTCAGGATTGATTCTGCACTTGTTTTCCAGTTTTTCATCAGAGTTTTCTCTCGCCTGATTACAAATTTGTCATCTTAAAAAGTGATACAGGTTGCGCCCTGTTCGGCACCGGACAGTTTTTCACGCAAGGCGCTGAATAATTCACGTCCTGTTCCCACGCGTGACGCGCTCAGGTCAGGAATGTGCGGTTCGCGAGCAGCCAGTTCCGCTTCGTCTACCAGCAGCGTCAGTTCGCCTGTCTGTCCATTCACACGAATGATGTCCCCGTCGCGCACTTTTGCCAGCAGCCCGCCATCGTAGGCTTCTGGTGTTACGTGGATAGCTGACGGCACTTTACCTGAAGCACCGGAGAGTCGTCCATCAGTAACTAACGCAATTTTGAAACACCGGTCCAATAATACACCAAGTGGCGGCATGAGTTTATGTAATTCTGGCATTCCGTTCGCTTTTGGCCCCTGATGACGGACAACAACCACACAATCGCGATCCAGCAAACCCGCTTCAAAGGCAGGCATAACGTCATGTTGGCTTTCAAAAACAACCGCAGGCGCTTCAATCACCTGGTTTTCTACCGGTACGGCAGAGGTCTTCATAACCGCACGGCCCAGGTTACCGCTTAACACTTTTGTCCCGCCATGATGAGAGAAAGGCTGCTCGAAGGAAGCAATCACATTGCTGTCGAGCGATTTTTCTGCGCCCTCGCGCCAGTCCAGCTCACCGTTATTCAGCCACGGTTCGAGGGTATAACGCGAAAGGCCAAAACCCGCTACCGTGTTGACATCTTCATGCAGCAGGCCCGCCTTGAGCAGTTCACGCACCAGCACTGGTACGCCACCCGCTGCCTGGAAATGGTTAATATCGGCCGGACCGTTCGGGTAGAGACGCGCCATCAGCGGTACGACATCAGAAAGATCAGAGAAATCATCCCAGTTAATCTGAATACCCGCCGCACGCGCCATCGCCACCAGGTGCATTGTGTGGTTAGTGGAGCCGCCGGTCGCCAGCAGTGCCACGATGCCGTTCACCACCACTTTTTCGTCGATCATCTTACCGATCGGCATCCATTCATTACCGTTGCCAGTCATGCGTGTGACCTGGCGCGCTGCGGCTGCGGTTAATGCATCACGTAACGGGGAGTCCGGATGAACAAAAGAAGAGCCCGGCAACTGCATCCCCATAAACTCCACCACCATCTGGTTGGTGTTGGCAGTACCGTAGAAAGTACATGTACCCGGCGCATGATAAGATGCAGCTTCTGACTCCAGCAGTGCCATACGATCCACTTTGCCTTCGGCATAAAGCTGGCGAATACGCACTTTTTCTTTATTTGGCAACCCGCTTGCCATTGGACCTGATGGCACAAATACCGCAGGCAGATGACCGAACGACAAAGCAGCCATCGTAAGCCCAGGGACAATCTTGTCGCACACGCCGAGGAACAGCGCGCCATCAAACATATTATGGGACAGCCCCACCGCCGCAGACATTGCAATCACTTCGCGGCTTAGCAGCGACAGTTCCATGCCGTCCTGCCCCTGGGTTACACCATCGCACATAGCCGGAACACCACCAGCAACCTGACCGACCGCGTTGGCTTCATGCAGTGCTTTACGAATAATCTCCGGGTAGTGTTCATAAGGCTGGTGGGCAGAGAGCATGTCGTTGTAGGAGGTGATGATAGCGATATTGTTACGCAACATGCTTTTCAGAGAGGCTTTGTCTTCTGGCTGGCAGGCAGCGAAACCGTGTGCCAGGTTACCACATGCCAACTGCGAACGATGAACGGTCGAAGTTTTCGCTTGTTCGATCCGGGCGAGGTATGCAGAGCGAGTCTCGCGCGAACGTTCAATGATTCGATTTGTTACGCGTAACAATTGTGGATTCATAAAGGCTCCTGAAATTGAGTTGTCAGAGCAGGATGATTCACAACGCGTTTCATTCAGGAAAATTATGACTGAAACGCCTGTAACCGGAGCTCATAGGGCAGAAACGTTTCAGTCAGTGTAATAAAAAAAGCCTCGTGGGTGAATCCACACGAGGCTCAAAAGTGTAAAAATTACTCTACAATCTGTGCAAGATCATGTTACCGGTAAAATAACCCGTAAGGATAAGTCGAGATATTACTCAAACTCATTCCAGGAACGACCGTCACGAGTAATCATCGCCACCGAGGCAACAGGTCCCCAGGTTCCGGCCTGATACGGTTTCGGCGCATCATTGTCCATCGCCCACGCCTCAGTAATGGAGTCTACCCATTTCCAGGCTTCTTCCACTTCATCGCGACGTACAAACAATGCCTGAATACCACGCATGGTTTCCAGCAGCAGACGTTCATAGGCATCTGCCAGATGCGTCTGATTAAAGGTTTCTGAATAGCTCAGATCCAGCTTGGTGATTTGCAGGTTATGTTTATGGTCAAGGCCAGGAACTTTATTCAGTACCTGGATATCCACGCCTTCATCAGGTTGCAGACGGATAGTCAGTTTATTCTGCGGCAGATCCTGCCACGACTCTTTAAACAGATTCAGTTCTGGCGTTTTGAAATAGACCACCACTTCAGAGCATTTAGTCGGCAGACGTTTACCGGTACGCAGGTAGAACGGTACGCCAGCCCAGCGCCAGTTATCGATGTCGACGCGGATCGCCACGAAGGTTTCCGTGTTACTGCTTTTGTTCGCGCCCTCTTCTTCCAGATAACCCGGCACTTTTTTGCCCTGTGCAAAACCTGCGGTGTACTGCCCACGCACCGTCTTTTCACGCACGTTAGAGCGATCAATGCGGCGCAGAGACTTCAGTACTTTGACTTTTTCATCACGGATGCTGTCTGCGCTCAGGTCAGACGGCGGAGACATCGCAATCATGCAGAGAATTTGTAGCAGGTGGTTCTGGATCATGTCGCGCATCTGACCGGCTTTATCAAAATAGCCCCAGCGCCCTTCGATCCCCACTTCTTCTGCCACCGTAATCTCAACATGATCAATGGTGCGATTGTCCCAGTTGTTTACAAACAGGGAGTTAGCAAAACGCAGCGCCAACAGGTTCAGCACCGTTTCTTTACCAAGATAGTGGTCGATACGGTAAACCTGGCACTCCTCGAAATATTCGCCAACCTGATCGTTGATTTCCTGCGAGGTCGCCAGCGACGTCCCCAGCGGTTTCTCCATGACTACGCGTGCCGGTTTAGCATTCAGTTTTGCCTCGCCAAGCCCTTTGCAAATTGCGCCAAAAGTGCTGGGCGGCATGGCAAAGTAGTTAATGGTGATACGATTTTTTTGATCCAGCATCGCGCCGAGACGGCTGAATGCAGCAGTGTCATTGACATCGAGATTACAAAAATCCAGACGTGCACTCAGGGTGTCCCATAAACCTTCATCAATGGTTTCTTTCATGAAAGTTTCGAGCGCCTCGCGGACAACTTTGGTATATGCCGCTTTATCCCAGTCAGCACGCCCTACGCCGATAATCCGGGTGTCCGGGTTGAGCTGACCGGCTTTTTCCAGTTGATACAGGGAAGGCAGCAATTTACGACGCGCAAGGTCGCCTTTCGCGCCGAAAATGACCAGGTCACAGGCCTGGGCTGTTTGCGTTACCGCCATGTCATTCTCCTTAAGTTAACTAACCCGGTACTTAAGCCTGGGTATACTTGTAATTTTCTTACGGTGCACTGTACTGCTTTTACGAGCTTGCGAAAACTGTAAACGCTTATCCACCCGTGCGATTACGGCAAAAGCGCGTAAAGTGCGGCAAAACTGATAAAAAAACCATCGTTTTCCTTTGGGTAAAAATCTGACACTGATCATGTTATGAAAAAAAATAACAACTTTTTTATCTGCTTTTGTCATTAACACAGCGCACAGGCGTAATATCTGACAAAACTGCATTTCGATTTCTTTCCGTGCGGAAATCGTCATTACCCGTGAGTCTCTTTACATCATGAATATGCTGGAAAAAATCCAGTCTAAACTGGAACATCTGAGCAAATCAGAACGCAAAGTTGCCGAGGTCATTCTTGTCTCGCCCGACAACGCGATCCATTCGAGTATTGCTGCTCTGGCACTGGAAGCCAATGTTAGCGAACCGACGGTCAATCGTTTCTGTCGCAGCATGGACACACGCGGTTTTCCTGATTTTAAACTGCATCTGGCGCAAAGTCTGGCTAATGGCACACCCTATGTTAATCGCAACGTCAGTGAAGATGACAGCGTTGAATCATACACAGGGAAAATATTTGAGTCGGCAATGGCTACTCTCGATCACGTCCGCCACTCGCTGGATAAGTCCGCCGTCAATCGCGCTGTTGATCTCCTCACCCAGGCGAAAAAAATTGCCTTTTTCGGGTTAGGTTCTTCTGCCGCTGTTGCCCACGATGCAATGAATAAGTTTTTTCGCTTCAATGTTCCGGTGATCTACTCGGACGATATCGTACTGCAGCGAATGAGTTGTATGAACTGTAGCGATGGAGACGTCGTTGTGTTGATTTCCCATACCGGCAGAACCAAAAATCTGGTTGAACTGGCGCAACTGGCGCGGGAAAACGACGCAATGGTGATCGCCCTCACCTCTGCTGGTACACCACTCGCCCAAGAAGCGACGCTGGCAATTACCCTCGACGTACCGGAAGATACTGACATTTATATGCCCATGGTCTCTCGACTTGCCCAGTTGACCGTGATAGATGTGCTGGCAACAGGATTTACTTTGCGACGCGGCGCAAAATTCAGAGATAACTTGAAGCGGGTCAAGGAAGCTCTTAAGGAATCGCGTTTTGATAAGCAGTTACTTAATTTAAGTGACGATCGTTAAAACGATTGCCATTGTTCTAATCTTATACGACATCCGAATGAGATTAATTTATCGCCACAATGGCTTTATTTCATTCGGATTTCATGTTCAAGCAACACCTTGTTGTTTCAGTCAACGGAGTATTACATGTCCAGAAGGCTTCGCAGAACCAAAATCGTTACCACGTTAGGCCCTGCTACTGATCGCGATAATAACCTTGAAAAAGTTATCGCTGCCGGCGCGAACGTTGTACGTATGAACTTTTCTCATGGCTCGCCTGAAGATCACAAAATGCGCGCGGATAAAGTTCGTGAAATTGCCGCAAAACTGGGGCGTCATGTGGCTATTCTGGGTGACCTTCAGGGGCCAAAGATTCGTGTATCTACCTTTAAAGAAGGTAAGGTATTCCTCAATATTGGGGATAAATTCCTGCTGGACGCCAACCTGGGGAAAGGTGAAGGCGATAAAGAAAAAGTCGGCATCGACTATAAAGGATTGCCTGCTGACGTCGTGCCTGGCGACATCTTGCTGCTGGACGACGGTCGCGTTCAGTTAAAAGTGCTGGAAGTTCAGGGCATGAAAGTGTTCACCGAAGTGACCGTCGGCGGCCCGCTCTCCAACAATAAAGGGATCAACAAACTCGGCGGCGGCCTGTCGGCTGAAGCCCTGACCGAGAAAGATAAAGCAGATATCCAGACTGCGGCGCTGATTGGCGTGGATTACCTGGCGGTCTCCTTCCCACGCTGCGGCGAAGACCTGAACTATGCACGCCGTCTGGCGCGCGACGCTGGTTGTGATGCGAAAATTGTCGCCAAGGTTGAACGCGCAGAAGCCGTTTGCAGCCAGGATGCGATGGACGACATTATTCTCGCCTCTGACGTGGTGATGGTTGCACGTGGTGACCTCGGCGTAGAAATTGGCGATCCTGAACTGGTCGGCATTCAGAAAGCATTGATTCGTCGCGCGCGTCAGCTGAACCGTGCGGTAATCACTGCGACCCAGATGATGGAGTCAATGATTACCAACCCAATGCCGACTCGTGCAGAAGTTATGGACGTGGCAAACGCCGTGCTGGATGGTACTGACGCAGTAATGTTGTCTGCAGAAACCGCTGCGGGTCAGTATCCGTCAGAAACCGTTGCAGCCATGGCGCGTGTTTGCCTGGGTGCGGAAAAAATCCCAAGCATCAACGTGTCTAAACATCGTCTGGACGTTCAGTTCGACAATGTGGAAGAAGCCATCGCCATGTCCGCGATGTATGCGGCTAACCACCTGAAAGGTGTTACCGCTATCATCACCATGACCGAGTCAGGTCGTACCGCACTGATGACTTCCCGTATCAGCTCCGGACTGCCGATTTTCGCAATGTCTCGCCATGAGCGTACCCTGAACCTGACTGCGCTTTATCGTGGTGTAACGCCGGTCTATTTTGACAGCGCGAATGATGGCGTGGTTGCAGCCAACGAAGCGGTAAATCTGCTGCGCGATAAAGGTTACCTGATGTCTGGTGACCTGGTAATTGTCACCCAGGGCGATGTGATGAGTACCGTGGGTTCTACCAACACCACGCGTATTTTAACCGTAGAGTAAGTACGTTGCCGGATGCGGTGAAAACGCCTTATCCGGCCTGCAATTCAATGATAATTCGACAGATTTCAAATCTTCTGAAGCAAACTTGAATTTATCATCAGACGAAAGCCTCTCTTTGTGAGAGGCTTTTTCTATTTGATGGGATAAAGATCTTTGCGTTTATAAGGCTGAATTTCGCCCGGTTTGCGAGTCTTGAGCAATTTTAAAATCCAGGTGTATTGCTCTGGTCGCGGACCAACAAAAATCTCGACTTCTTCATTCATCCGCCGCGCAATGGTATGGTCATCTGCCTCTGACAAGTCATCCATCGGCGGACGAACCTGAATTGTCAGGCGGTGCGTCTTACCATCATAAATCGGAAACAACGGTACGACACGCGCACGACACACTTTCATCAGACGACCAATCGCGGGCAGCGTCGCTTTATAAGTTGCAAAGAAATCAACAAATTCACTGTGCTCCGGGCCATGATCCTGATCGGGCAAATAATAGCCCCAGTACCCCTGACGAACCGACTGGATGAACGGTTTTATGCCGTCATTCCTCGCATGTAGACGACCACCAAAACGACGACGCACGGTGTTCCAGACATAATCAAAAACCGGGTTGCCCTGATTATGGAACATCGCCGCCATTTTCTGCCCTTGCGAGGCCATCAGCATAGCGGGGATATCTACCGCCCAGCCGTGCGGCACCAGAAAGATCACTTTCTCGTCGTTACGCCGCATCTCTTCGATGATTTCCAGTCCCTGCCAGTCTACGCGCGGCTGAATTTTTTCCGGCCCGCGTATCGCCAGTTCTGCCATCATCGCCATCGCCTGCGGCGCTGTGGCAAACATCTCATCCACAATCGCTTCGCGTTCAGCTTCGCTACGTTCTGGAAAGCAAAGAGACAGATTGATTAACGCACGACGACGTGAGCTTTTACCCAATCGTCCGGCAAAACGTCCCAGCCGCGCCAGAATGGGATCGCGGAATTTCGGAGGCGTTAAGGCAATGCCGGCCATCGCCGCCACACCCAACCAGGCTCCCCAGTAACGCGGATGGCGAAAGGATTTATCAAACTCAGGAATGTATTCACTATTATTTTTTTTCGTTTCCATGCTTTTCCAGTTTCGGATAAGGCAAATATCAATCTGCTGATAGTGTAGCGGCGCAACTTGCCCCGCACCAAATAAAAAAGCCGGTACTGACTGCGTACCGGCTGCGAATGGGTGTTAATTAATCAAACTGTAGCTGCGGCACAATCTCTTTGGCCTGCGCCAGGAACTCACTGCGATCGGAGCCAGTCAGCCCTTCGGTACGCGGCAGTTTCGCCGTCAGCGGGTTTACGGCCTGCTGGTTGATCCATACTTCATAGTGCAAATGCGGCCCGGTTGAACGCCCGGTGTTACCGGAAAGCGCGATACGATCGCCTCGTTTTACCTTCTGCCCCGGTTTCACCAGAATCTTGCGCAGGTGCATATAACGCGTGGTATAGGTGCGGCCATGACGGATCGCAACATAATAACCTGCGGCGCCACTGCGTTTGGCTACAACCACTTCACCGTCACCCACCGAAAGTACCGGCGTACCCTGTGGCATCGCGAAATCAACGCCCCTGTGCGGCGCAACGCGGCCTGTTACCGGGTTCAGACGACGCGGGTTAAAGTTAGACGAGATACGGAACTGCTTCGCCGTCGGGAATCGCAAGAATCCTTTCGCCAGACCAGTACCGTTACGATCATAGAACTTGCCATCTTCGGCACGGATAGCGTAGTAATCTTTACCTTCAGAACGCAAACGTACGCCCAGTAACTGGCTTTGCTCACGTTTGCCATCAAGCATTTCACGTGACATTAATACCGCAAATTCATCGCCTTTTTTAACCTTCCGAAAGTCCATCTGCCACTGTAACGCTTTAATCACTGCGCTCACTTCAGCACTGGTTAAACCAGCACTTCTGGCGCTGGCAACAAAGCTCGACCCTACAGTGCCTTTCAGTAGATTATTAACCCACTCCCCTTGCTGCATTTCGCTGGTCATTTTAAAACCGTTTGCTGCAGTGCGGTCATAGGTACGCGTTTCCCGACGAGAAACCTCCCAGGTCAGACGTTGTAAATCGCCCTCTGCGGTTAATGTCCAGGTGAGTTGTTGACCAATTTTCAGGTTACGCAGATCTTTATCCGCAGCAGCCAGTTGGGTGATATCACCCATATCAATACCATATTGATTGAGGATGCTACTTAGCGTATCGCCTGTAGAAACAACATATTCATGCACACCCGCTTCTCCGGCGATCTTGTCGTCCAGTTCATCTTGCGGAATGGCTTCATCTTCTTGTGCGGCTTGATCAATCGGTTCACTGGCTTCAGGTAAGAGTGAACGGATTTCGTTTTGTTCCAGCTCAATGGTTTTAACAATTGGCGTGGCGTCGCGGTGGTAAACATAGGGCCGCCAGACAGCGACGGCCAGAGTAAGAACGGTGAGCGACCCCAACATAACGCGGTGTGGTCGCGGTAAATTATTAAACGCCAGGGCGACAGAGCGGGCTATCTGTTGCACGTAATCACTTCCTCATTAATCTCCTTTCAGGCAGCTCGCGTACTGGTTGGCTAATTGATTCAGAAATTCTGAATAGCTTGTTTTACCCAGTTTGATATTCGTCCCAAGGGGATCCAACGTTCCCATACGAACGGATGTCCCTCGTGCGACGCTTTCAACGACCGCTGGCCTGAACTGTGGTTCAGCAAAAACGCAGGTTGCTTTTTGCTCAACCAACTGTGTTCTTATTTCATGTAAACGCTGCGCGCCCGGTTGAATCTCTGGGTTAACGGTAAAATGACCAAGCGGTGTCAGTCCGAATTGTTTTTCGAAGTAGCCGTAAGCATCATGAAAAACGAAATAACCTTTTCCCTTGAGCGGCGCGAGCTCATTACCAACCTGTTTATCGGTTGCAACTAATTGTGCCTCAAAATCCTTCAGGTTGGCGTCAAGTTTGGCTCGACTTTGCGGCATAAGTTCCACTAATTTTCCATGGATTGCAACCGCTGTAGCCCGCGCTATCTCTGGGGAGAGCCAAAGATGCATGTTGAAATCGCCGTGATGGTGATCTTCGTCACTTTTTTCCGCGTGGTTA
Organism: Escherichia sp. Marseille-Q3837; assembly: GCF_916618735.1. NCBI lineage: Bacteria > Pseudomonadati > Pseudomonadota > Gammaproteobacteria > Enterobacterales > Enterobacteriaceae > Escherichia > Escherichia sp. Marseille-Q3837. Next base: position 3,539,749 of record NZ_CAKAKC010000001.1, read on the forward strand.
TGATCATCATCATCGCCGTGAATACTTTTCATCAGCATCGGTTTTACATTCTCAAGCTGCGCAATCGTTACCTGTTTCGCCTCAGGTAATTTGCTCACCGGCTTTTGCATAAACGCTTCCATCTCCGGGCCAACCCAGACGACTAAGTCCGCGTTCTGTAAGCGTTTTACATCCGATGGACGCAGTGAATAATCGTGTTCTGAAGCACCATCAGGCAGTAATACTTCAGTCTCTGTTACCCCATCAGCAATGGCGGAAGCGATGAATCCAACAGGTTTAAGCGAAGCAACAACGGCGGCATCTGCCGCCTGTGTTGCACCACCCCAGAGAGCGGCGGATAATGCTGCGAAAAGAAGCGTTTTTTTATGTAACATAATGCGACCAATCATCGTAATGAATACAAGAAGTGTGATATTATAACATTTCATGACTACTGCAAGACTAAAATTAACATGACAAGTCTGGTTTCCCTGGAAAATGTCTCGGTTTCTTTTGGCCAACGCCGCGTCCTCTCTGATGTGTCGCTGGAACTTAAACCTGGAAAAATTTTGACCTTACTTGGGCCGAACGGCGCAGGTAAGTCGACGCTGGTGCGGGTTGTGCTCGGGCTGGTAACACCAGATGAAGGTGTTATCAAGCGCCACGGAAAACTGCGTATCGGCTACGTGCCGCAAAAGCTCTATCTCGACACCACGTTGCCACTGACCGTAAACCGTTTTTTACGCTTACGCCCCGGTACATATAAAGAAGACATTCTGCCCGCACTGAAACGCGTTCAGGCCGGGCATCTGATTGACGCGCCAATGCAAAAGCTCTCTGGCGGCGAAACGCAGCGTGTACTGCTGGCGCGCGCGTTGTTAAATCAACCGCAATTATTAGTGCTGGATGAACCCACTCAAGGCGTGGATGTAAATGGTCAGGTTGCGTTGTACGACCTGATTGATCAACTGCGCCGCGAACTGGATTGTGGCGTATTAATGGTTTCTCACGATCTGCATCTGGTGATGGCAAAAACCGATGAAGTACTTTGCCTCAATCACCACATCTGTTGTTCCGGCACACCGGAAGTCGTTTCCCTGCATCCAGAATTTATTTCGATGTTTGGACCTCGCGGTGCTGAGCAACTGGGTATCTATCGCCATCATCATAATCACCGCCATGATTTACAGGGGCGGATTATTCTGCGTCGGGGAAATGATCGCTCATGATTGAATTATTATTTCCTGGTTGGTTAGCCGGGATCATGCTGGCCTGTGCCGCAGGTCCGCTGGGTTCGTTTGTTGTCTGGCGCCGTATGTCTTATTTCGGCGACACGCTGGCACATGCATCTTTACTTGGCGTCGCGTTTGGCCTGCTACTGGATGTGAATCCTTTCTATGCAGTGATTGCGGTTACGCTGCTGCTGGCGGGCGGTCTGGTATGGCTGGAAAAGCGCCCACAACTGGCGATCGATACATTATTGGGAATTATGGCGCACAGTGCTTTGTCGCTGGGTCTGGTCGTCGTCAGCCTGATGTCTAACATTCGCGTTGACTTGATGGCATACCTGTTTGGTGATTTGCTGGCAGTGACGCCGGAAGATCTTATCTCCATTGCGATTGGCGTGGTCATCGTGGTGGCAATTCTGTTCTGGCAATGGCGCAATTTGCTGTCGATGACGATTAGCCCGGATCTGGCGTTTGTCGATGGCGTGAAATTACAGCGCGTAAAATTATTGTTGATGCTGGTGACGGCATTGACGATTGGCGTGGCAATGAAATTTGTCGGCGCGTTGATTATTACCTCGCTGCTGATTATTCCTGCGGCTACTGCACGTCGTTTTGCCCGCACGCCGGAGCAGATGGCTGGTGTCGCTGTTTTGGTGGGGATGATTGCCGTAACTGGTGGTTTAACCTTTTCCGCGTTTTACGATACGCCAGCAGGCCCGTCGGTGGTGCTGTGTGCGGCGCTGTTGTTTATTATCAGTATGATGAAAAAGCAAGCCAACTAAGTTGCGACTGGCACTATACAGTGCCAGTTTCATCGACCAGGTCACCACATTGCGAGTATCAGCAAAAAACATTCTGTTAAGAACAAGCGACCAGAGAATGTTTATATGGTCTGCATAAAATCCATGTCCGCATTCGACAAATTAAACGACGATATTAAGAATTCTCCTTTGCAGTTATTTCCCCACGAAAAATATTATCGTTCTCTCGAAAAAACGTGAGTGAGCAGATAAGCAGTCTCTGGAAACTGGCAATAAATACAGGAATGTAGCACCGAGAAATAGGAGTATCAGTATAAGTTCGTACAGCGTATGAATCGCAGCACATTTGCTCGCAGGGCATTAAGTGCAGGAGTAAATCCAATCTTCATTACTGCACAGAGGGGCATTTTTCTGTTCGCATTGGAGGCAGATAATAATGACAATCCCCTGGCAATTCTGAATGTAAATTTCAGTTCTGATGCACCAACAGTGCCCCGTTCAAAACGAGAAAGTAATCCCTTCTGTTTCAAATGCTCACTGCGCCCAGTCCGGTTTATTGAGTATATGATCCTGCCAGTCGATCACTTCTGATTCTTTCACCGCAATATGACGTACAGAGATTCGCTCACCGTGCATTGCCGCTTTCGAACCAGTCATCAGCGGATGCCACTCTGGCAATGCCTTCCCTTCCGCCAGCAATCGATATGCACAGGTTATCGGTAGCCATTCGAATGTTGGCAGGTTTTCGCGGGTTAATTTGATGCAGTCAGGTTCAAACTCGAAGCGGCGTTCGTAGTTCCGACATTGACAGGTTTTAATATTAAGCTGACGGCAAGCGACGTTAGTGAAGTAGATTTCGTCGGTGTCTTCATCCATCAGTTTATGCAGGCAGCACTGACCACAACCATCACACAACGACTCCCATTCTGCATCGCTCATTTCATCAAGGGTTTTACTTTGCCAGAAAGGTATATCGCTCATCAGGTGTTCCGCCATTACGTTAAAACGCACCTTATAACCAGTCTGGCATAGCGATGCAAGTTTTGCCGCCTCATTCAGGCGGCAAAAAAGTATTACAAAACGCGAGTTGTCAAAGAATGACCATCGAAAGTAACAGTCAATTCATCGCCACTGTATAGCGGGCCGACACCATCAGGCGTGCCTGTTAACACAACGTCACCGGCCTTGAGGGTAAAAAACTTGCTCATATAAGCAATCAGCGGAACGATTTTATGGATCATGTCCGCAGTCGTACCTTGTTGGCGTTGTTCGCCGTTAACGCTCAGACCCAGCGATGTATTTTGCGGATCGCCAGTGAACTCTGCGGCAGGAATAAACCCGGAAAGAGGACAAGAGTTATCAAACGCTTTGGCCTTTTCCCACGGCTGCCCGGCTTTCTTCATTTTTGCCTGAATATCACGTAATGTCAGATCGAGCGCCACGCCGTAACCTGCAATGGCTTTGCGCACATGCTCTTCCGTAGCCTGACGTAGCGTCGCGCCAATCAACACAGCCAGTTCTACTTCATGATGAACCGCGCCGAAATCTGAGGGAATAGCCAATGGCTGGCGCAGATCGCACAGTGCCGTTTCAGGTTTAATGAACAACACGGGCTCTTCAGGTACTTCACTCCCCATCTCTTTAATATGTCTGGCATAATTACTGCCAACACAAACTACTTTACTCACCGGATAATCCAGCAGTGCACCTTGCCAGTTGTGATGTTGATACATAACGTTCCTCTCACTTCATCGTGGATCTTAAAACCCGCTCCGACAAATATGATGCCACCGCCGGATATTGGTTATTTTTTAGTGCTGTCTGTATTTTTCGCCATCACAGAAAGATGTTGCTTCAGCAAATCCTCAGGAGGAGGTGGCAATTGAAGATAATAGCCATGCTCAGCTAAGGCCTGTTTAACTTTCTCAATATCGGCATTTACCAGTTTTTTTCTCCCGTCCAATGGAAGAATCATCGCAAGTTGCGGTTGACCAAAACCTTTCATCAGCTCCTCTGGAACACGTGAAAAGTCGTCTTTTTTTTCAACATATAAATAGGTCTGGTCACGTTTACTACTTCGATAGATCACACAAAACATAATTTTACTCTGAATAAATGGGGGGGTGACTTGCCTCAATATAATCCAGACTATAACATGCCTTATAGTCTTCGTAATATCATCGCACGCTGATGATGATGGTAATTAGCTAATTGAGTAAGGCCAGGATGTCAAACACGCCAATCGAGCTTAAAGGTAGCAGCTTCACCTTATCTGTGGTTCATCTGCATGAGGCAGAACCTAAGGTTATTCATCAGGCGCTGGAAGACAAAATCGCTCAGGCTCCGGCATTTTTAAATCATGCTCCCATCGTACTCAATGTCAGTGGCCTCGAAGAACAGGTCAACTGGCCAGCAATGCACAAAGCTATCTCAGCAACAGGCTTGCGGATCATTGGTGTCAGTGGCTGCAAAAATGCGAAGCTGAAAGCTGAAATCGAAAAGATGGGGTTGCCGATCCTGACTGAAGGAAAGGAAAAAGCGCCACGTCCAGCACCGACTCCCCAGGTTCCTGCGAAAAATACAACACCGGACACAAAAACGCGCTTAATAGATACCCCTGTACGTTCCGGTCAGCGCATTTATGCGCCACAATGTGATCTGATTGTTACAAGCCATGTTAGTGCAGGGGCTGAATTGATCGCAGATGGTAACATTCATGTCTATGGCATGATGCGCGGTCGTGCGCTAGCCGGGGCAAGTGGTGACCGGGAAGCACAAATATTTTGTACGAGTCTGATGGCAGAACTGGTCTCTATCGCCGGTGAATACTGGCTGAGTGATAAAATCCCAGCAGAATTTTATGGCAAAGCAGCACGACTGCAATTAGTCGAAAACGCTTTGACCGTTCAATCGTTAAATTGATCCCTTTTTAACAAGGAATTTTTATGGCACGCATTATTGTTGTTACTTCGGGGAAAGGGGGCGTTGGAAAGACAACCTCCAGCGCGGCCATCGCCACTGGTTTGGCCCAGAAGGGAAAGAAAACTGTCGTGATCGATTTTGATATCGGCTTGCGTAATCTCGACCTGATTATGGGTTGCGAGCGCCGGGTCGTTTACGATTTCGTCAACGTCATTCAGGGCGATGCAACGCTAAATCAGGCGTTAATTAAGGATAAGCGTACTGATAACCTCTATATTCTCCCAGCTTCGCAAACTCGCGATAAAGATGCCCTCACCCGCGAAGGGGTGGCCAAAGTTCTTGATGACCTGAAAGCGATGGACTTTGAGTTTATCGTTTGTGACTCACCGGCGGGTATTGAAACCGGTGCATTAATGGCTCTTTATTTCGCTGATGAGGCCATTATTACCACCAACCCGGAAGTCTCCTCAGTGCGTGACTCTGACCGTATTTTAGGTATTCTGGCGTCGAAATCACGTCGCGCAGAAAACGGCGAAGAACCCATAAAAGAGCACCTGCTGTTAACGCGCTATAACCCTGGTCGCGTGCACAAAGGAGACATGTTGAGCATGGAAGACGTGCTGGAGATCCTGCGCATCAAGCTCGTCGGCGTGATCCCAGAGGATCAATCAGTATTGCGCGCCTCTAACCAGGGGGAACCGGTTATTCTCGATATCAACGCCGATGCGGGTAAAGCCTACGCTGATACCGTAGAACGTCTGTTGGGAGAAGAACGTCCTTTCCGCTTCATTGAAGAAGAGAAGAAAGGCTTCCTCAAACGCTTGTTCGGAGGATAAGTTATGGCATTACTCGATTTCTTTCTCTCACGGAAGAAAAACACGGCCAACATTGCAAAAGAGCGGTTGCAAATTATTGTTGCTGAACGCCGTCGCAGCGATGCAGAACCACACTATCTGCCCCAGTTGCGTAAAGATATTCTTGAGGTCATTTGTAAATACGTACAAATCGATCCCGAGATGGTGACCGTACAGCTTGAGCAAAAAGATGGTGATATTTCCATTCTTGAGTTGAACGTGACCCTGCCGGAAGCAGAAGAGCTGAAATAAGCTGTATTAGCTCAGGTCCGATCTGACAGTTACCGGTTATTTATACAGGTATCTGTCAGATTACACTCTGGTTAAATTTTTCTCTTCCCCGGTTCGCTATTAAGTAATGTTGTCATCGGCGTCCAGGCACAACCCCCTTCCCTCCGTTGAGTTCGCTCATTTGGTTGCTGCGTTGTTAGTACAGGAAATGGGAATTACCTCATGTTTTGTATAAACGGTAACACTCCCCATTCAAGCTCCAGCGTCAAATTAAGTCGCAACTAATTCACATTATCGCCACCAGAATAAAATCACTGACATTACGTTTTCTGATAAATATTGTTCACATATAAATTACACAATAACATTGATATTTCAGATTGCCTTACCTTTGCAATGCAATGTTAACACTTGATGACATTTCTTGAATAAAATATTCAAAATCAATGAGTTAATTATTATTTAAGATTATTCCCATTCAAGCGAAAAACATAACTCTTATTATACAAACCGCGCTCATTTTGAATGATCTGAATAATATCGAGCGTTCTTTAGTTAAGCTGCTCTTAATTGAAGACGAAATTATTGTGTGTGCAACTTACTTAATACCGGACATCTAAGTTGAAGAAAAAAACACTCGCCTTCGGGCTCATCTCAATATTACTCTGCTCCACGCCAGCCATGGCGGATATGAATCGCACCACTAAAGGCGCATTGTTAGGCGCAGGCGTAGGCTTACTGACTGGCAATGGCGTAAATGGCGTACTGAAAGGTGCTGCTGTAGGTGCAGGTGTTGGCGCAGTCACTGAAAAAGGTCGCGATGGTAAAAATGCCCGTAAAGGCGCAAAAGTAGGTGCGGCCGTTGGCGCAGTCACTGGCGTCCTGACCGGCAATGGTCTGGAAGGCGCGATTAAAGGTGCTGTGATTGGTGGTACAGGTGGTGCCATTCTGGGTAAAATGAAATAAGGTATGATGATGAAAAAATTTGCTTTACTGGCTGGACTGTTTGTTTTCGCACCAATGACCTGGGCGCAGGATTATAATATTAAGAACGGCCTGCCGGCAGAAACCTACATTACTTGCGCAGAAGCCAACGAAATGGCAAAAACTGACAGCGCACAGGTTGCAGATATCGTCGCTGTAATGGGTAATGCCAGCGTTACTAGCCGTGATTTAAAAATTGAGCAATCTCCAGAACTGAGTGCCAAAGTGGTAGAAAAACTGAATCAGGTTTGTGCTAAAGATCCGCAAATGCTGTTAATTACCGCAATTGATGACACCATGCGTGCCATCGGCAAAAAATAATAGTTAATGTAGTACCGCGTCGATTTATTCGACGCGGTATATTTTTAGCGGATGGATGTGCTTATAAACAAAAATGAAGTGTTAGTATTTGGCTTTGGTTTATTCCGTCAGTTTTCACTGTATCAAAAACTATTTTACTGCAATCATATCCGTATACCCCCGCCTCACCGCAGAGTAATTTTCCCAAAACTAAACCTGACCAGTTTTTCCAGTTTCAAAGATTAATCATCTACTGATTGGATTTATAAGCATTTCTGATCAAATATCCTGTCAGCCCAAATTGTCAAAACGTATTTAAAAGAAGGGTTAATGCTGATCCCTTTGGCTTACCAGCTTCTCTCTTAACCGGTTAAGCAAATTGATTACCAGCCAAACCAGTGCATTGATTAAATTTATGGTAACAAGCACTTCTCCTAGCCAGATGCTGGGTTTGGCGATCAGGATAATCAGGATGGAGATCAGCATAAACGCAATGGAAAAGATGATATACAAAGTGAAATAATCCAGGCTATTACTTTTGTTCATGCTACTTACGGTGATCCTGACAAAATCTTCAGACAATTATAGCAAACAAAATAATGAACAATAGTAACAAGAAGCAACGAGCTAATTACCTGTCTACAATTGCACCATTTCATCGCCTTGCTGATCAATTTTCAGCCAAATATCATCATGCTATATCAATTAGTGCAATATTCACTCAACAACCACTTTCACCTTCGGTTTTGAGAGAATAATTTTGACGAGTTCAATATACGTCACCGGTTTATAGAAATAGTACCCTTGCTGGAACGTAATATTATTCTGGTTCAAATAGTCGAGCTGCTCCTTCGTCTCGACGCCTTCGGCGACAATACTGATAGAAAGTTTGCGCGCCAGATCCAGCACACAGTCCAGAATTCGGGTGGAATCAGGATCTGCATTGACCCGACCGACGAAACTGTGATCAATCTTAATATAATCGATGTGCAGATCATGGAGATAAGAAAGCCCTGAGTAGCCCGTACCAAAATCATCCAGCGCGATAACAAAACCATTTTCATGCAGAATGTTCAATCGCTGAACCAAATTTTCATCAACATGTAACGCTTCACGCTCAGTAACTTCAAGAACGAGATTCAAATCATGGCGAGTGAAGCTGTCGCGGTATTTCAGACATTCTTCAACAAATGTCGGCGAAATAATATGCGAGGCGCTAAAATTGATCCCAACATGAAATCCTTCCGGCAGTTTACTGGCGATCGCGTTCATTTGTGTGGCGACCTGACTCATCAAACTTTGGGTGAGCGGAACTATCAACCCTGATTTTTCAGCAAGTGGAATAAACGCTACAGGTGAAATATATCCTCCACGAGGATGTTTCCATCGGGCAAGAACTTCTACGCCGCGTAACGTCCCTTCCCGACCATTAACTACCGGTTGGTAAAAAGGCACAATCTCACCATTACTTATCGCCCTACGCAGAATCTCTTCAGGTGTGTCTGTCTTATTGAAATATTTATCAAGTAAAAAGGCAGCGGAACAGGATATTAAAAGGCTGAATATCAAAATACCCAAGCCTTTGTCGATCATTCTGGTAAAGCTAAATAGCGGCGGCTGGTTATAGATAATACTGAAATGATATTCAGTGGAGTTAACCCGTCCAGAAAGTTGATGTCTGCCATTGAGAGTTGTCACATCTCCCGACGGCCCAATAATATTATCCCCCACGCGCAAACTATATTTCACCCCCTTCAACGGCACATGGAGCGCCCCACGGATATGCTGGTCGCTAATAGTCACCAGGATACGCGTATCAGCGAACTGAATCTGATAGAGCAGAATGGGTAATCTATTTACAGTGTCGAGCGCCGGAGCCAACAGCAAATTACTGTCTGGTATCTCAGGAATACGGGATAGCAGTACCCGATTACCCGGCAGCGATGTACACCAGACAGCACCTTGTTTGAGAATGATGATCGTCCGCAGATGGGGTTTCAGCGCGGCCTCTGTACCTAGCTGATATTGTTCATCCAGATCGCACCTTTTCCCTGCAATTTCCATCGCCGTTTGAGTCGCCTGTGACGCTTCCTCAAGAATATGATTAATGTTGTTGGCGGCGTACTTCGCCCCCGCCAGGCTCTCTGCTTTTGCGGAATACCAGAGCTGAACATTCAAAATAGAGACGCCAGTAATAAACAGGCACACCGCAACGAGGATGGGGATAAGTGTATTGCGCATTCGCGTGTCCCAGGACCATTTTTCTCTGTTCATTCGCTCAATCTGGCGTCTACAGAGAGCATGGTAGAGAGAATCAGAAATATCCACGTTCTTGATGAAATTTCACCCCGCTATGCCGTAATACCTTCAATGTTGGATAAAAATCTCAAGTGAGCGTTAATTGACTGCCCCCAGGACAGAGAAGACGATTGAGCAACAAACCAGAACAAGAATATTGGGTAGGCAACGTTCTCTGTGTACTCATCCTTTAATACTTAACTGTATCAATGAGTAAGGATATGCTGAACTGGTACAACGTCGATGGGGACAGTAAAGGTTATACCGAGGTAAGGCAGTGCAAATTGTTACTCTACGCGACCCAGCTTTTTCTTCAACAGCACACGACACCTGCTCATAACAAACGGTATCCATCAATAGCGGCATCCAAAATCAGCTCCATTATATACAGCAATATCACTGGAAGGAATGTGAAGAATCGATAGCAGTAATATAAGTTGCACAAGTCAAACGTGGATTTTTTATACTCTTAAAAACCAGAGAAATAACTTTTTCTGATAACATCAGAAACCAGTTAGAATAAGAAAGAGAGCGATATATTCTTATTTAGCAAGTCAGGCTATAGAAACCATATAATGCGAACTCTGGTGCGTAAGACATTTTCTTTTCACAAAACCCCATGTTACAAATTGTAAAGATTAACTCTTCCTATTTGTATTCAACTTGTCTGGTCATATCTAAATAGATATGTAAAATTGATAATGGCTGGTAATCATTCAATACTCGCACTATAGAAAGTTCGCCAGCCTGCCGCAGGCACGCGCCTTTATACGACGTGTCTGCGGTTTTGTTGTGATATTTATATAGAAGTACTGGTGAATTATGAGCAATCTGAATCCATGCATGGCGTGTGGTGCCTGTTGTGCATTTTTCCGCGTCTCTTTTTACTGGGCCGAAGCTGATGATGCAGGCGGAACCATACCGGCTCATCTTACTGAGCAGATATCCCCTTACCACCGATGTATGTGCGGAACTAACCAGAAGAACCCACGCTGTATTGCCCTGGCAGGAACGCCTGGAAAAAACGCCTGCTGCACAATATATAAAAACCGCTCTTCCACATGTAGAGAGTTCGCCATGTCAGGCGAGCATGGAGAAATTAATGAGGCATGTAATCGCGCTCGAGCTAAATATGGACTACCTCCAATTTAAAAACTTTTTCGAGTTTAATTAGCTCCTTACGATCGCCATCCTCAACAATATATCCAGGTAGCGAAACTAACTATGCCGCGACATTACTGTCGCGGTTAATCCATTAATAATAAATACAGAAAAAACCAAAATAAATCATATAACACCCCATCAATAATTAAGACCATTGATAAAATTAAAGCACGTCTGTAGCATTATCATATTTTATTTTTCATAGACGAGTTTTTTCGTGTTATGTTATAATATGGCGAATAAACACAGGTTATCAACTTGTCAGTAATGTAAATAAATTTCGAGGAGATCATTCCAGTGGGACGTAAATGGGCCAATATTGTTGCTAAAAAAACGGCTAAAGACGGTGCAACGTCTAAAGTATATGCAAAATTCGGTGTGGAAATCTATGCTGCCGCTAAACAAGGTGAACCAGACCCAGAATTAAACACATCTTTAAAATTCGTTATTGAACGTGCGAAGCAGGCACAAGTTCCAAAACACGTTATTGATAAAGCCATTGATAAAGCCAAAGGTGGCGGAGATGAAACGTTCGTACAAGGGCGTTATGAAGGCTTTGGACCAAATGGTTCAATGATTATCGCTGAAACGTTGACTTCAAATGTTAATCGTACAATTGCTAATATTCGCACAATTTTCAATAAAAAAGGCGGGAATATTGGAGCAGCAGGTTCTGTCAGCTATATGTTTGACAATACTGGTGTGATTGTATTTAAAGGAACAAATCCTGACCATATTTTTGAAATTTTGCTTGATGCTGAAGTAGATGTTCGTGATGTGACTGAAGAAGAAGGAAGCATCGTTATTTATACTGAACCTACAGATCTTCACAAAGGAATTGCAGCTCTAAAAGCCGCTGGAATTACTGATTTTTCAACAACAGAATTAGAATTGATTGCTCAATCAGAAGTAGAACTTTCACCAGAAGATTTAGAAATCTTTGAAGGGCTTGTTGATGCCCTTGAAGATGACGATGATGTCCAAAAAGTATATCATAACGTTGCTAATCTCTAATTATAAATATCCTCCGGCTATGCCGGAGGTTTTTCAGATGCACCTATAAGGCACTGTTTCCAACTGCGCCCTAACTGGTGCATATGATCTAACATTTGCATTCAACTTCGTTACTTACGCCCCGTAAACGAGCTGCCTGGATATGGGTTCAATAATTGTTCGCCAATTTTATCTTCTTCGAGCGGGTGCTTTATATATTCTTGTATCTTTGCTGTGTTCTTACCCAGCGTATCTACATAATAACTTCTACACCAAAATTCCCTGTTCCTGTATTTGAATTTTAGTTCTCTAAATTGCTCATAGGGCCTCAGACTGCATTTACCCTTCAGATAGCCCATAAACCTCGATACGCTCATTTTCGATGGGATCTCCACAAGTATGTGGATATATTCACACAGCATTCTGCTTTCGCATCGGCTAACTCCTTCGTGTATTTCGCATCGAGTGCAGCAACATCGCACTGGCGCAACTGCATATCAGTAAAGGAAACGTCCTCAGCTTCTTGTACCGTCTGATTATCGATATTACCCCCGAAGAGGGACTGTTCAATAAATCAGATTGTAGTGAGCAATCAGGCTAACGTCAGAAAATAAAAAGGGCGCCTACTGGCAATCTTATGAATTCAACACATTACATATGGGTTCAGGTATTGCACAGTCCTGTACCATGTAATTAATATCGAAAGGCAATAAAAATATCCGATATATAAATCATGATACTTGCCCATAAAAAAGCCCTTCCGGAGATGAAGGGCAGGTTTTTGTATGCGCAATGTTCCATCATTTGCATGGTGCCGGGTGCCTCCCGGTGAGTCCGGCATCAGCATCCGAACCCGCAATATTGCCGCTAAAGCCGAAGGATATTTGCAACCTTGCTGATATGCCCCTCCGCACAGGGGGATTCACCATGCAGGTGATTTTTTAACAAATAAGAAAAATGGCATCAATACCATAATCTCGAAAACACATAATTTTATCAAATACAATTAATTTGTTATCGGAATATGTTAATTACGGATTTTCCTGCATCCGAAACAACAAAATCCACTCAACGGCAGGTTTATACTATTTCGGCACAATATCAAAATTTGCTCAAATAAAGCAAAAGGAGTAATAGTGACCTGTTGATATCCCCGCGCAGCCAAGTTCGAAGGTTGGCGCTCTCTCCCCCAATGAGCTAATGGCTGTATGGTTGGTGGCGCTTGCTGGATTTGAACCAGCGACCTGGCGATTATGGGCCGCTCACACTCACCACTGAGCTAAAGAGTCAGAAAAACAAATTTGCTTCGTTAAAAGTACATATATACAGTCTACATTATCGCATTATTAATAAAAAACAAAAAATTGATATTTTCTTATCTATTACAGATATTGATCGCATTGTATATTTTGATGATTTATATCACCCTGTAAAAAAATAAAGCTTTAGCCATTATCAAAACAAAGACTTCATCACATCTTGCAACAAAAGGATTCAACAAGTATATCTATCACTAGGATAGACCACGTATCAAAAATATTACAAAAAATCTTAACTATGAAAAAAAATGTTTTTATAATATTTTTAAGTATTCTCTGTACAGGAGCCGTTGTGGATCATCCTCACTTAGACAGTAGGATACCAACAAACGAAATAATCAATTGTCTTTCCCGCTCCATCCAGGAAAGTGGTTATATAATGGATCTAAACGGCACCAGGCTGCCTATTAATGCAAAAGAATTCGCAACATATAAAATGTCAAACTTCTCCGGTTCATTCTGGATCGAATATTCAACAGAAGGAAGACCAATAAGGGAGGCTGGTATAAAAGATGCAACACAGGAGAGTTATAAGGTTCTGAATGATGCATTGCGACTATGTAGTGAGACCCTGACAAGATATTGACGTTCACAATCAATGTATTTACAGACCACATATATATTTATCAACAAATCAGTTTTCCGAAATTGTTGAACATAAATCAAGGCTGAACATTTCATCTCCGACAGTCCGCTGGCAAAGATCTTTTTCGGGTTTATCTGTGAATTAACGATGCAAAAAACTGTATATCTGCGGGTTTGTATTAAAATCCTAACACAGACATAAAAAGTCTATCATTGCGCTTAACTTATCACAGATACGGGAAAAAGTGAGCTAAAGAAAAAGCGACAACGAATTGAAATGGAAAACGAAATATTTAAAAAGGCTACAGTGCTCTTGATGCGGCTCCCTTGAACAGTTCTCGATAATCGGGAAACTCAGGGCGCTCTCTGCCACGTGTTCGGGGTTCATCGCAGTAGCTACAAATACTGGAGGAAAACCAGACGGCAGATGTGCTGTATTACGCAGTCAGGTACTGGAGCTACATGGCATCAGCCACGGTTCAGCCGGAGAAAAAAGCATCGCTACAATGAGTAGAACTGCTATCTGCCCCACCAAACTATCAGGGGGTTTTGATAACCCTTAGCAAGCTAACAAAAAACAACGGGCGTGTTATACGCCCGTTACAGTTTTTAACACATGCAGAAATTACATGTTCTTGATGATCGCATCACCAAACTCTGAACATTTCAGCAGTTTAGCGCCTTCCATCAGACGTTCGAAGTCATAGGTTACGGTCTTCGCGTTGATTGCGCCTTCCATACCTTTAACAATCAGGTCTGCGGCTTCAGTCCAACCCATATGGCGCAGCAGTATATAAAAACATTAAGTTCAATTCATTGATATTTAATGATAAAAATTATTTTATTGTCTTTTTATTAGCCAAAATCAACTTTATTCAACCGTTTGATTTCATTGACGTTCGTTTTTATTTTGGGGAAAGGTTTTATCTACCATTTATATCAAAATTACAAGCCTACATTTTATTAACATCTCAATACATGTGAGGCCTTGCAGACCTTTGTGAGGCCTTATGTGTCTCAGTTTTGTCCCTCTTTTTTGTACTAAAAAACATAGTAATTGAGGATAAACCTCATGCTATTTTCGCTTATATGCCTCTAAAGGCATGGCACTTAAATAGATAAAAGCACCACAAAATCATAAAAAAACCACACAGTAAAACCGCAATATGAAACAATAACAGATAATTAAACCAAAAACAGATAGCGCATTGTGATAATCATTCAATACTAAACAAAATATAAACAGTGGAGCAATATGTAATTGACTCATTAAGTTAGATATAAAAAATACATATTCAATCATTAAAACGATTGAATGGAGAACTTTTATGCGGGCAAAACTTCTGGGAATAGTCCTGACAACCCCTATTGCGATCAACTCTTTTGCTTCTACCGAGACTTTATCGTTTACTCCTGACAACATAAATGCGGACATTAGTCTTGGAACTCTGAGCGGAAAAACAAAAGAGCGTGTTTATCTAGCCGAAGAAGGAAGCCGAAAAGTCAGTCAACTTGACTGGAAATTCAATAACGCTGCAATTATTAAAGGTGCAATTAATTGGGATTTGATGCCTCAGATATCTATCGGGGCTGCTGGCTGGACAACACTCGGCAGCCGAGGTGGCAATATGGTCGATCAGGACTGGATGGATTCCAGTAACCCCGGAACCTGGACGGATGAAAGTAGACATCCTGATACACAACTCAATTATGCCAACGAATTTGATCTGAATATCAAAGGCTGGCTCCTCAACGAACCCAATTACCGCCTGGGACTCATGGCCGGATATCAGGAAAGCCGTTATAGCTTTACAGCCAGAGGTGGTTCCTATATCTACAGTTCTGAGGAGGGATTCAGAGATGATATCGGCTCCTTCCCGAATGGAGAAAGAGCAATCGGCTACAAACAACGTTTTAAAATGCCCTACATTGGCTTGACTGGAAGTTATCGTTATGAAGATTTTGAGCTAGGTGGCACATTTAAATACAGCGGCTGGGTGGAATCATCTGATAACGATGAACACTATGACCCGGGAAAAAGAATCACTTATCGCAGTAAGGTCAAAGACCAAAATTACTATTCTGTTGCAGTCAATGCAGGTTATTACGTCACACCTAACGCAAAAGTTTATGTTGAAGGCGCATGGAATCGGGTTACGAATAAAAAAGGTAATACTTCACTTTATGATCACAATAATAACACTTCAGACTACAGCAAAAATGGAGCAGGCATAGAAAACTATAACTTCATCACTACTGCTGGTCTTAAGTACACATTTTAAGAACGCCAACTAAAATTTCCCCGAGGTGAAAATCGCCCCGGGGAATAACTAGCCATTTCAATGTAACAATTAACCCTTAAAATAAACCCAGAAGGTTATTAACTAAATCACATAGAAAACCATCAATTATAGTGTGTATAAAATAGGCGACAGCAACCCAATTACAAATTAATGGTTCCAGAATATCACATCAAAAAACACGCTGTATAATATTATAATTAACATGTAGACAACTTGTAATAAATATTATCAGTCAATTGTTTTGTTTATTCCATCTGTGACGCCGATTATTTTCTCAAAATAATGAGATGGCGTGACACCATAATAATCTTTAAATGCACATATGAAATATGAAGTACTGTTATAGCCACATTTCTGGGCTACGACATTGATAGAATAAGAGTTTGAAGTTATGAGTTTTTTTGCATACCTCATCCTAGTATCTCTCAATATTTCAGTAAATGACGTTCCTTCATCCCTTAATCTTTTTTTTATTAAACTTTCACTCGTATAAATCAATTCCGCAATATCTTTTAAATGCCATTGCCGCTCAATATTAAAACTGATTATTCCAGTAATTTTACAGGTAAATGCATTTATATTTGTTAGTATAAATGAATTTACACTTTCGCGTTTTTTGAACATGGCAAGTAAGGATATACATAGTCTTTCTTTTAACCAAAGGGAGTGTGAGTCTGCTATTTTAATCCCTTCAAACAGAGAAAAAACAAGCGATAATGGAGGTTCCTCTTCAGCAATATAGCCATTCTTATCAAGAGTAAATTTGCCAGGCAACTCATTATTCACGTCGATAAAAAAGGATAAACATGTTTTCTTATCTATATCAACAATTCTTAGTTTAGAGGGGCATACTGGTAACTCTCTTCTAATTTTGTCGCTTACAATAAACAATGAATTTTTTTTGAACGAGATAACTCTCCTGTTTATAATTAAATCAAATGATTGACAGATGAAAACTACGGAGCAAACATAATCCATCTTGCACCTATCATAAAATTAAAACAAGTTGATAGTAGTCAAATAACAACCAATTAAATACACAATCATAATCAGGATGATGTGCATTTATATTTTTATACACAAAATTATAGTTTGCAAATTTTAATAAATTTCATTTAAGATTAAATTATTATATGTATATTGTTTTTTATTCTAACGTATTTCAAAGTTACATTTTTTTCAACGATTACTATGCTTTTTATTAACATAAACTCACTACAACGCACCTGAAACCTCTTGCTATATATATGTCAACCGTTTGAATTTAAAATAAAAAGAGTATCATTTTTACTTGCATTTCTTATCAAGTCACATTCAACAACAGTAAAAAAACATTATTAGAACCATTCAATTAACAAAAAACCAACATCCAGCTTGCTTAATTTTTCTTTATTAAACGATATTGAAAATCAATTGATAAAATACATCTAAACAACCTTTTGGGGCGCAAAAGCATAACATCAAACAAACAAATAACACACCGAAAAAACTCACAATTAATAACCTATGATATACATACTGTTTATTATGGTTGAATAAGCCACTCGATATCTGGTGCTACGGAAGTGTCCACACGGTTTAGCAGCATCCGATACTTTTTCCAGGCTTCCAGCAACGGGGTTTCTTCCTCCGTTGCATATACAGCTCACCTTTTTTCACCCACGATTAACCAACAGCCAGACCAGCAGACACGCCACCACCGGCACAGCAAAATCCATCAGGCTTGCCACATCCCATGCACGTGTATCAAAACCGCCCCACCACGGCATATTCATTCGCTTGCCATGCCCGAACATTTCGATCCAGCGATATTCTGCCTGGGTGTGTTCACGCGCAATGAAGAACGTACAACCGGCTATCGCTCCGTAAGCCCAGTTCCCGGTAAAAAGACCAATCAGTAGCTGCGCAGCCACAGCACAAAGTGCATGAAGGAAAGGTGTTATATCCATTTTCATCCTACCCAATAAAATGGGGCGCTCGGCCCCTTAATATTATTTAGACGCAAGCGCCGCCTCAATTGCAGATAATCTTTGTCTTAATTCTGCGTTTTCTTCTTCCAGTGCTGTTATCCTGTCGTCTGACTCTCTGGCTACCTGAACAAGCAAGCCAGTAACACCAGAATAATCTACAGTGTAATACCGTTCACCTTCTTCTCCATCTAATCCACTCCCGCCGTCTGGATATTTCATCATAGCCCCTACGGCTTCGGGGATGGCTTCCAGGGTTTCTTGTGCAATAACACCAGCGTAAGGCATACCGTTTTCTTTAAGCGTGTATGTATAGCCGTTCATTTTACGAATGCGGTCGGTTGCATTATCGATCACCTGAATATTGTCTTTCAGATCCCGGTCAGAGCCTTGATTAAATGCACTTGCATTGCACGCGCCGTTAACCGTTAATTCGTAGGTATTGCTGGTAGTTTTCTGTGCGTAGAACATATACAGAGCCTCATCTACGCCAACTTCATAAACAACCGGACGGCTAGAATTACCCCATAGTCTAGTTGTTACGCCAGCGTGAGCGGTTCCCTGTGTGTTTAATGTCATGGTTGACCCATGATTAGCATATTTGATCTGTAATGTGTCGGTGTAATCAAATTTAATAAGCGCGTTACTTCCACGCTTGCTGTATGACATAAGGCAGTTACCCATTTTGAGGTATCCGCTGTCACCGGGAAAAATCATCGTACCGCCATAAAGGTTGGTAAAGTCCCAGCAAATGTTTGTCCCGTTATCGTTCAGGTTAAGGCGCGCCATTGCGTTACCTGGACTGTCTATCCATTTTTTGAGGTATAGTTCGCAATACGCATCCTCAACACCTGCCGTCCTGTGAGTTGAGCGGAGTTTTCTCCCAAATATAGCTCCGCTAGTTGGCAATACTTGCTGATACCATGAAGCAGACCAGTCACCAACGGTTTCATCTTTGCTGTCTACATATGATTTTGTTGCGTAGCTTCCTTGATCGTTTTTTAATTTGCTAACGTCGGATTTTAGCGTTTTGATGTCATCAGGAATTACTGTCGATGTAGCCATTTTTCTTCCTCACATCCAGCCACGAAGTTGATGCTCAACAGCAACCACGTATTCATCGAATATTGACGGTGTTTTCACATCATTAATGATGCGCACGTTTACAAAATATTCGTCTTCCTTAACACATACCGGTTCGCCATCTTCAGTCAGTTCTCCGGTTTCTTTGTACACGTTACCTATCACGTCAATAAGAATATCATCCTGCATCGACTCATCATCATAATAGCCAGTGCTATCCATAAAGGCCGAAAAATCGGCCCTGTCGGCAAATTTAAGTGTTAAATCTTTCATTTAATACTCTCCCCCATTTGCGCATCAGTTAATTCTTTATGCCAGAGACGAAGATTTCTCAAATGGCCGAATAGATGACGTGTCCCTGATGTGGCTTGACCTCCTATTCGAATAAAGGTCCGCGTTTTTACTCCCGTCCATTCCGTTTTCATGGTTTTAGTAGCCTCACCGTTAGAAACTACTCGTTTAGTACCATCAGAATAAATATTAAAACCACCAATGAATTTTCGAACATCCGTTCGACCAGTAAACAAACTAGAAACGTAACTACTTGTCGACGCTTTATAAGTTTGCATATAAAGCTGACCGTAATATTTCTCGGTTGTGTTAAAAGCGTATGTGATTGACTCAATAGGCGGCACACCAGAAAAATCAAAAATACGCGGTGCTACATTAGGAGGAATATCGCCCCAATTCCTGTTAACCTCGACCAAACAAGTAAGCGGTCTGTTATAAATGTTGTTTTCGGTCGGGATCGTAACCATATCACTCGCACGAGTCGCCGCCGTCGTTCCTGATATAATAAAAGATGATACACAAGCCCCATTCTCTACTTGTGGGGTAGCCAGATAAATATAGTCACCTGATACGGTTGCCCCTCCCTGCTTAGGTGAATACTGTATCTGAGAGCCTATTTTTAACTCACCATCAATTGCCTGAATTGTTGCCTCAGCAAAAATCCATCCTGTAGTTTCCTCCTTCCTGACTCGTGCCGTAATTCTACCGGAAGCACCACCTGTCATATTAATTTCAAGCGTTTGTGTATCAATATACGCATCACCAAGAAAAGTTGTTGCGCTACCGTCATATTTATCAAATCGGATACGCAACCTTACCTGCAGTTCTGTTTTAAAACGACATGAGGTTGTCACGTATTTATTATCGCCTGAGACATCAACTGACTTTGTTGCAGCAATTGATGCAATATTAATGGCTGAGGTTTGCCCAATCAGAGAATCGTTACAGACAAACTTTCCATAGGTAAAACCAAAACTATCCGTCCCGGTTTCGGGAACATCCATATTTGACGATCGCCCCCAACTGGCAGGGCTTTCCGAATTGAGCATGTAGTTCGTTCTTTGCCCCTCAATAAGCAGGCCATCACGTTCAAACCGTGGCTCGTCAATGGCAGCCTCTGTCAGCACACCAGATTTATTAATATAGGTTGCTTTCGATGCGCGTTTAAACTTAACAACCTTGTCGCCAGGCATCGTTATTTCATCATCACCAATAACAATCTTTTTATATGATGGCGAAAAACCCGTAATCATATCCAGCGAATCGTTAAATGGTATCCACACATCAGGAAGCGGCTGCAATACTTGTTTATACGGCTCCGCAGCCTGGCTTGCATACTCTCTGGCTGCATCCTCACTTGCTTTAGCTGCTGTCTGGCTTGCTGCCGATGCTTGCGCCGAGTTCGCCGCTGCAGTCTCGCTTGTCTTTGCATTGGTTTCACTGGTTTTTGCAGCTTTTTGACTGTTTGCTGATGCAGTGGCAGAAGCAGCCGCCGCACTTGCAGAACCAGCTGCGGCACTCTCGCTTTCAGCTGCTGCATCCTGACTGCTTTTCGCCGCAGTTTCGCTGGCTTTGGCATTCGTTTCGCTGGTCTTCGCTGCCGTCTGGCTGTTAGCCGCAGCAGTTGCTGATCCAGCTGCTGAAGTCGCAGAACCAGCTGCCGCACTCTCGCTTTCGGCTGCTGCATTCTGGCTATTTTTCGCCGCAGTTTCACTGGCTTTGGCATTCGTTTCGCTGGTTTTCGCTGCCGTCTGGCTGGACTTTGCGTTGGTTTCGCTCGTCTTTGCGGCTGTCTCGCTATTTTTCGCGTTGGTTTCTGATTTTTTGGCTGCTGTCGCGGAGTTTGCCGATGCAGTCTGCGAGGCCGCTGCCGCCTGTGCGCTGTTAGCTGCATTCGTTTCTGAGGTTTTCGCCGCGTTCTTCGATGATGCCGCAGCCGTTTCGGATTTCTTTGCCGCCGCTGCGCTCTGAGAGGCGGCTTCGGCGTTGCGTGCCGCTTCTTCCACCATTGCCTCAAAACGACGCAATGCCTCCGGCATGACGTCATCTTCCGTCATGGCACCGAGAAAATCATTCAGCGTACCGGGTCTGGAACCTTCATAGACGGTAATGATCCCGACATGTGAAGGCGGAAAACCTTCAACCAGCAGGGTGACGCTGTACTGGCCATACTCAACATCCATGCTGTAACGCCCGGCTTCATCCGGATTTTCAGAGGCCACCGTGTTCACCAGTACCGTGGTGCTGTTACGCTTTGCCTTCAGTTGAATAGTGCAGTTCTGTATTGGTTTTCCCGCACCATCTTTCAGCACACCTGAGATTTTTACTGCTGCCATATCCACTCCACAAAAAAGCCCGCCTGAACCGGCGGGCTGTAATAACACTGTGTTACCTGGCTAATCAGAATTTATAACCGACACCCACGATGAAACCGTCAGTACGCCAGTCGCCACTGCCGGAACCTTCATAAGCAATATCAATGGCCACGGATTCGGTCGGGTTAAACTGCACGCCAGCTCCCCACGCCAGAGACGTGTCGCTGTGGCGACCATCATCACTTCCGGTCAGCACATCGTGCGTTTTCCCCTTGTTGTCAGTTACGCGGAGATAATCCCCGGAGAACGTCGAAACACGGCTGTAAGCCACACCCGCCATCGCATAAGCACTGAACCATTCATTCACGCGTACAGACGGCCCCGCCATCACGCTGAACCAGCGGTTACGCACTGAATCTTCATGCCAGCGGGTATCGCTGTAACGGGTAATCTGGCGATACTTGTCTCCTGCATAGCTGAATGACGTCACCAGCCCCAGCGTGTCCGTAAATTCATAACGGTATTTTACGTTAATGCCCTTCAGGTCATCGTTGCCGGGCATATCAGTATGGGACTGAAGATAGCCGCCGCTTAGTGTGGACTGATGCTCTGCTGCACTCGCTGGCGTACCAGCGGCGGCCAGCCAGACTACTGCAGACAGAATAACAGCACATAATTTACGCATAATTACCTCTCGCTTTTCTGCAATAAAAAAGGCGCCATTTCTGGCGCCCGTATTGGGGTTATAAATATTTCAACGGATACTGATACCGGAAGCAGCTTTTTTGGTCACAATCACCGTACAGTCTGTGATGTTACCTGCGCCCTGATTGCCTTTCTGGAAAATCTTAAACTCCAGAGTGACGCTACCACCACCACTCGGCATATCAATAACCGCACTGTAACTACCGGGAATGGCTCCTTTAGTTTCTCTGGATGCGATTAATACGCCATTTTTGCGAACTTCAAAACCATAACCCGTGTATCGCGTACCTCCCGGGTTATTACCGCTCCCCGGATCGTCATACGCCACACCGTTAAAAATAATGGGCGGAATAATAATCTGGCGGTCAAAGTTATGATCATCGTAAATGGTGACTGTAACCGTCCCGTTTGGTGTTTCCGTGTTACCCCACGTACCAGCCTTTTTCGGAAATGGTTTGGATACAGTTTTAACGAAGTCACCTCTGACCTGGTTCGCCTCCAGCATGCCCTTAATCGTACAGTTTTCATTTACCGTGACGTTGTTGAGCGTCCCTGAATTTGCATTCACGTTACCGCTGATATCGGCATTTTTCGCCGTCAGCCGCCCGTCCGGTGTCAGGGAAAATACCGGAGGATTGCCGCCGCTGGTAATGGTGGGAGCCGTCAGATACTTCAGGAACACGTCGTTCATGAATATCTGGTTGCCCTGCGCCACAAACATCGGCGTTTCATTCCCGTTTGCCGGGTCAATAAACGCGATACGGTTAGCGGCAACCAGGAACTGGCTCAGTTTGCCTTCCTCTGTATCCTCCATGCTGAGGCCAAGCCCCGCGACATAATGCCTGCCGTCTTCGGTCTGCTCAATTTTGACGCCCCACATGGCATTCCATTTATCGTTGGCGTCTTTCCACTCTTTCGAAAACTCCTCCAGTTTGCTGGCGTTATCCTCCGTCAGCTCGACTTTTTCCAGCAGCTCCTTGCCGAGATGGGATTCGGTTATCTGGCCTTTGAAAAAATCCAGGTAACCTTCCGCATCATCGCTCGCCCGGCCGACAGCCTCCACGAATGCCGATTTGCCAACGGTGTTCACACTGCGAACGTAAAAATAATAATCATGACCCGGCTTAATATTGATACTGGCAGCTATCCAGTACAGCGCCGTGCCAAGATAGCTGGCTGTGGTTTCAACCTGCCTGATATCCGCAATCCGCTTTTCCGAGAACCAGAACTCAAACTGTACCGTCGGATCATAAACGGCAAGATGCGGCGTGGCGGTTATCTGAAAATAGCCCGGCGTCAGCTCAATCTGCGACGGTGCTGCCGGTGCGGCAATCCGGAACGATACCGACGCCGGATCGCCCTGCTGCCCCCGGGCATTTGCCGCCCGGACCGTCAGTCTGTAGTTTCCCAGCGCCAGTTGCCTGAAGCGGTATGTGGTTTCCGTCGTCCGGGCCGTGCTGACCAGCCGCTCACTGCCGTCATCCGCTGCCACGGTCAGGCGAAGCATAAAGCTCACCCCCTTCACCACCTTCGGCGTATCCCAGCGCGCCAGCACCTGGTATTCCCCGCTGTCTGCGGTGACTTCTGCGGTCAGGTGCTGCACTGCTGGCGGCGTGACACCGTTCACCGTTCCGCTCTGGTCGCCGTCAAAGTGCGCCCCGTTATCCACGATGGCTTCTTTTTCCGGCACATGCTGCACGGCAGTGATGGCATACGTGCCGTCATCGTTCTCACGGATACTCACACAGCGGAACAGGCGCTGGCGCAGCGTCGGCAGCTTCAGCCCCCATACGCTGTATCCGGCAACACCGTCAGGAACACGGCTCACTTTTACCTTCACGCCGTCGGTGACGGACTGAACCTCCACGCTGACCGGATTGCCACTTCCGTCAACCAGGCTTATCAGCGTGGTACCGGAGGATGGCAGCGTGATTTCACGGTCGAGCGTCAGCGTCCGGGTCTGGCTGTTCACCGCCAGCACGCGACCACCGATGCTGATACCGGCATAGTCATCATCACAGATTTCAATGACATCGCCCGGTACATGGCGAAGCCCTTCGGCACCCACGCTGAAGTCCACGGTCTGCGTTTCCAGCAGTTCCGTTTTAATCAGCCACAGCCCGGCGCGGTGCGCCTGCCCCCGGCTGGTACAGCCAAAGGCATCCATCTTCGTGACGTTACGACCGTAACGGAGAATGGCCTGCGTATCTTCAACAAGCTCTGTCGCCGTCTCCCAGCCGTTATCCGGGTCAATCCAGTTCACCTCAACGGCATTATGGCGGTCCTTCAGGGCGCTGAAGCTGTAGCGGAACGGCGCGCCATCATCCGGCATCACCACATTACTGTGGTTATAGGTCCACACCTTATCCGACGGTCGGTCCTGCACGAACGTCAGCGTCTGCCCGTTCCATACCGGCATACAGCGCATCGCCGAACAGAAATCACTGAGCACATCCCACGCCTTACGCTGTGTGGTCAGGTAAGCGTTACAGGTGATGCGCGGCTCCGTACCACCAAAGCCATCCGGCACTGACTGATCGCAATACTGGCCGATGACATACAGCGCCCATTTGTCCACATCCGCCGCACCAAGACGTTTCCCCATGCCGTAGCGCGGGTGGGTCAGCATATCCCACAGACACCAGGCCATGTTGTTGCTGTATGCCGGTTTAAACGTCCCGTCCCAGATACCGCTGTATTGCCGCGTCTGCGGGTTATAGTTCGACGGCACCTGCAGAATGCGCCCGCGAAGATGATAATTACGGCTCACCTGCTGGCTGCCGAACTGTTCCGAGTCCACCTGCACGCCGACCAGTGCCGTGTTCGGGTAGCACTGTTTCACATCGATGATTTCAGTGTATGACGACCAGAGCGTTTTGTTCTGCAGCTGGTCTGTGGTGCTGTCCGGCGTCATCCTGCGCATCCGGATATTAAACGGGCGCGGCGGCAGGTTACCCACCACCACCGAGGCCAGATACTGCGAGGTGGTTTTGCCCTTAATGGTGATGTCTTTTTCCGTCACCCAGCCACCGTTACGTTGTATCTGAACCAGCAGGCGGACTTCCGACGGATTCCTGTCACCCTTTGAGGTGGTTTCCACCAGTGCCTGCACACCGAAGGTAAAGCGCAGACGGTCGATGTTTGCAGACGTGATGGTCCGGGTGATCGGCGTGTCGTATTTCACTTCCGTACCCAGCACCGTCTCGGAACCGGAGGATTCAAATCCCTCCGGCGGTGTCTGCTCCTGCTCACCTGCCCGGAACACCACCGTAACACCGGAGATGTTGGTATTCCCCTCACTGTCCAGCACCGGTGTACTGTTCAGCAGCACGCTTTTTAATCCATCCACCGGACCTTCAACCGGCCCTTCGCTGATGGCATCGATCACACTCAGTAATTGCGTGGATTTCAGGTTGTCCTTCGCTTCGCGCGGGGTATGCCCCTTACTGCTGCCTTTACCCATTCGTCATGCTCCATAAACGACAAAACCGCCCGCAGGCGGTTTCACATAAAATATTTTGCATCATCGACCAATCACCACAACCTGACCACCGTCCCCTTCATCTGCCGTGCTGATCTCCTGAGATGCCACACGTGACCCCACGCGCATTTCACCGTACAGAACAGGCAGGACATTGCCCTGGGCAACCATGTTATCCAGTGAGGAGAAATAGGTGTTCTGCTTACCGTTATCCGTTGTCTGTGTGCGGGGAGTTCTGGCTTTCGGTGCCAGCATCTGAGCCACACCGCCGAGCACCATACTGGCACCGAGAGAAAACAGAATGCCGGTCATACCACCGGCACCAATGGCAGCCCCCCATGCTGCAAGGGTGGCTCCGGCGGTAAAGAATGATCCGGCAATGGCGGCTGCTCCCAGGACAATCTGGAATACACCACCTGACTTGGCCCCGGCGACTCTGGGAACAATATGAATCACAGCGCCATCAGGCAGAGTCTCATGTAACTGCGCCGTTAACCCGGACGTGCTGACATCCCGCCCGGCAATCCGTACCTGATACCAGCCGTCGCTCAGTTTCTGACGAAACGCCGGGAGCTGTGTGGCCAGTGCCCGGATGGCTTCAGCCCCCGTTTTCACACGAAGGTCGATGCGGCGGCCAAATCGTTGTAAATCCCCGTAAAGGCAGATGCGCGCCATGCCCGGTGACGCCAGAGGGAGTGTGTGCGTCGCTGCCATTTGTCGGTATACCTCTCTCGTTTGCTCAGTTGTTCAGGAATATGGTGCAGCAGCTCGCCATCACCACAGTAAATGGCGGCATGATTCGGCACCGATGAACCAAAACAGCACAGCAGCACATCGCCCGGTTGTGCTGATGACAACGGCACCTGATACAGCCCTGTGGCCTCCAGATTATCCAGATAGAGATTCTGACCGTTACGCCACCAGTCATCCTCGCGATGAAAATCCGGCATCTCAATCCCCGCCAGATGATAAGCATCCCGGAACAGCGTGTAACAGTCCGTCACCCCGTGCTCAAAGCGCCGCCCGGTGAGATGCGGCACACAGCGGAACTTATGAATCGCCCCCCGGCAGACCAGCCACCACGGCAAATCACTCTGCACCTGCAGTCGCCGGTCGGCCTCACTCAGCCAGAGCAGACCACCGGGATGGCTGTGCACCAGCGCCACAATCTCACCCTGCATTTCTGCCCGCAACCAGTCCTCCGGCGACATCCGGAAATACTCCTCCGGCTCACCAGAGATATTTACGCAGGGAAGATATCTGTCTCCCTCCGGCGTTCTCACCACGAAGCCGCACGACTCCGCTGGCGCACATCGCCGGGCGTGCGCCAGAATCGCTGATTCTGTCTCTGTCATGGGATTTACTGCGAAAGTTTGTTAATGGAAAGGAAGCCGCCAAAGTTGCCGACGTTATTGCGAAACTTACAGCCACTCAGGCATTTGCTGCATTTATCCTTCGTGATATCGGACGTCGGCTGGTCATATTCATCAGCGACAGCCGGACCGTTATAACCGCACTCATCACCGCGATAGGTCCAGGTGCAGGTGTTGGCCAGCATGATGCGCTCCGGAAAAACAGCACCATCCGTTTCCGTTGGTGTGGACAACACAAAGGAGGCACTGACCGCGCTCAGTTCGCTGCACTGCTCGATGCGCCAGCGGCTGATCACCTCCTGCTCCGGATCGGCATCACTGTTTCCGTTGACGAAGTTCACCGCATCCAGAAAACGGGCGTAAACCTTACGCCTGACCACCGTTCCGCCGACCAGACTCTGCAGATCTTCCGCCATCCCGGTGACCATGCCGTACAGGTTAGAGACTGCCAGCGTGGGGCGCGTACTGGTGCCTTTGCCATTCAGTTCAAAACCACTCCCCTGAATGGGATACGCCAGATACTGCCGCCCCTGCCAGGTAACCGGCTCACCTTTTTCGTTCTGCTCATTACAGAAAAAATAACGTTCACCACCGACCTCTGTCAGATCGATTTCCCAGAGCACCACGCTGGCCGACTGCTCCGCACGGGTGCATTCATTCAGTGTTTCCTGCCGGATATCCTGCATCAGTTCACCACCTGTTTAAACTCTGCGCTGAACTCAACACGCAGCATACTGACCCGCGACGTCCATTTTGCGCAGATCACCTTTATCTGCCGCCAGTCATAAGGCGGCGTCCACAGAAAGGCTTTCCAGCCTCCGTGCTCTGCCAGAAACGATTCCAGCGCCGTGGCCTCCCAACGGGGGACAGAAATCGTCACGCTGTACGTTTTCAGGTTGGCATTCAGCCCGGCAGGCGCGCGCTGGGAGTAACCATCACCAAAGCGCACCTCCCTGACGGAAGGAGTCGAAGCCACATCCATACCCGGTTTCACTTTCCAGCGGAAGGTTTTCATCGTCCACCTCCAGAGAACAGACCACCATCACGCATCTGCCCGGTCACAACATCCATTGCCGCCTTACGGGCTACGTCATAAACCGCCTTCAGCGCCTGTGGCCCTATCTGACCGTTCGTGCCGTCGTTGTTAATCACCACATGGTTATTCTGCTCAAACTTCCCGGACGCCTGCGACCGACTGTCCGCCATGCTGCCCGGTGTACCGACATAACCGCCGGTGGCATAGCCGCGCATCAGCCGGTAGAGATTCCCCACGCCAATCCGGCTGGTTGCCTCCTTCGTGAAGACAAATTCACCACGGTGAACAATCCCGGCAGGTTCATATTTGCCACCGGTTCCCGTAAATCCCCCGGTCGCAAAATGGAGTTTCGCAGCAGCGGCCTGAATGGCTGTACCACCTGACGCTGATGCCCCGCCACCGGTAGCACCGCCAATGGCGCTGCCGATACTCCCGACAATCCCCACCATTGCCTGCTTAAGCAGAATTTCTGTCATCATGGACAGCACGGATCGGGTGAAGCTACGCCAGTTCTGTTCACTGCCGGTCAGCATCGCCGCCATATTTTGCGCAATACCATCAAAGGTCTGCGTGGCTGCACTTTTTACCTGCGACATACTGTCCGTGGCGCTCTCTTCCCACTCACTCCAGCCGGACTTCAGGGCTGCCATCCAGCTCCCGCGAAGCTGGTCTTCAGCTGCCCAGGTCTTTTTCTGCTCTGACATGACATTATTCAGCGCCAGAGGATTATCGCCATACTGTTCCTTCAGGCGCTGTTCTGTGGCTTCCCGCGCTGCCTGCCGGTCAGTCAGCCCCCGGTTTTTCGCCTCAATGGCTGCCCGTTTTGCCCGTTGCTGCTGTGCGAATTTATCCGCCTGCTGCGCCAGCGCGTTCAGGCGCTCCTGATACGTAACCTTGTCACCAAGTGCAGCCAGCTGGCGTTTGTACTCCAGCGTCTCGTCTTTATGCGCCAGCAGGGATTTCTCCTGTGCAGACAGCTGGCGACGTTGCGCTGCCTCCTCCAGTACCGCGAACTGACTTTCTGCCTTCCATAAATCCCGGCGCTGCTGGCTGATTTTCTCATTCGCTCCGGCATGCTTCTCCAGTGTCCGGAGTTCTGCCTGAAGCGTCAGCAGGGCAGCATGAGCACTGTCTTCCTGACGATCGCCCGCAGACACCTTCACGCCGGACTGCTTCGGCTTTTTCAGCGTCGCTTCATAATCCTTTTTCGCCGCCGCCATCAGCGTGTTGTAATCTGCCTGCAGGATTTTCCCGTCTTTCAGTGCCTTATTCAGTTCTTCCTGACGGGCGGTATATTTCTCCAGCGGCGTCTGCAGGCGTTCGTAAGCCTTCTGCGCCTCTTCGGTATATTTCAGCCGTGACGCTTCGGTATCGCTCTGCTGCTGCGCATTTTTGTCCTGTTGACTCTGCTGCTCAGCCTTCTTTCGGGCGGCTTCAAGCGCAAGACGGGCCTTTTCACGATCATCCCAGTAACGCGCCCGCGCTTCATCGTTAACAAAATAATCATCCTTGCGCAGATTCCAGATATCGTCCGCTTTCTTAAACGCGGCCTCTGCCTTAATCAGCATCTCCTGCGCGGTATCAGGACGACCAATATCCAGCACCGCATCCCACATGGATTTGAATGCCCGTGCTGTCCTGTCTGCCCAGGTTTCCAGCGTGCCCATGTTCTCTTTCAGGCGGCGGGTCTGGTCATCAAACCCTTTCGTCGCGGCCTCGTTCGCCGCCTGCAATGCCCCGGCTTCTTCGCCGGAACGCTGCAACTGAGCAACATACGCAATCTGCTCCGCCGTCACGTTATGGAACTGGCGCGCCATCGCTGTCAGCCCCGACGTCGGGTCAGTGGTCAGCTTCCCGAAGGCTTCAGCGACCTTGTCCACCTCCACGCCGGATGCAGAGGAGAAACGCGCCACACTCTGGCTGATGGACGCAATCTGAGCCTCACCGCTTACCCCCGCCTTAACCAGTGCGCTGAGTGACTCGCTGGTCTGGTTAAACGTCAGCCCTGCCGCCTGCCCGGCTCTGGACAGGACCAGCATACGATCTGCCGTCAGCCCGGCCTGATTGCCGGAAAGGACCAGCGTTTTGTTGAAATCGGACAGGGTTGAGTTGCCCTGATACCAGGCATACGCCAGCGCACCGGTCGCCACCGCCAGCGAGGTGACCCCCACCATCGGCAGGGTGATCGCACCGGCAAGCCCCCGGAACATGGGGATCATCCCGCCGAAGGAGTCCTTCACCTGACCCCCCTGTTGCAGCAGGATCAGCCACGGACTTTGCCCGCCTGCAAGCTGCGTGGCCACGTCAGTGAACTGCGCAGGCAGCATACGCATGGCGGCTTTATACTGCCCGACGGAAATTCCCGCTTTCTGTGCAGCCAGCGCCTGCCGGTTCATCGACTGTTCAACGACTGCCGCTGTTTTTTTCGCATCACTTTCCGTACCGGAAAAATGACGCCTGACTCTGGCCATCTGCTCGTCAAATCTGGCCGCATCCAGACTCAAATCAACGACCAGATCGCCTACCGGTTCAGCCATACCGGACTCCTCCTGCGATCCCTTCTGATACTGTTATCAGCATTACGTCATCCTCCGTCATGTCCGCCACATCCGGGGAAGTAGGGATAACTTCATTCCCGTCCGGGCCAAAGCGGACACCTCCGGCAAGCCCTGCCGCTTTCTGCATCAGCACATCATCTTCAGGCTCTTCGTCAGCCTCACGCCGGTTCAGCAAACTGAAATCCAGCGGATGCATATCCGGATCGCTGAAAAACAGGCTGAGTACGGTGTACGTCAGCCCGGAAAAGTGCATATCCAGCAGAACATCATGAAAATAATGGGTACTGTAAAAGCGGTGCCAGTCGGCATACTCCGTGGATGACATCCCGGCAAGCATGGCGCGCCAGTCGGGTCGCCCCATCTCACGCGCCAGTTTCAGGGCAAAACTCAGCTCACCGTCGAACACTTTCCCGCAGAAACAGGCTCTGCAGGCCCGGCGTCATCTGCCTGTTCAGGGGCATTATTCACCACAAACTCAGACATTCCGGACAGACGTAACACCACGTTTTCAGCCTGAGCAATTGCCTCCGTGGGCCAGGTGGTAAGCACTTCCTGCTCAATCTGTTTAACGGCTTCATTCATGGACGGCAGCTTTGTCTTCTGCGGATGGTTATGCCACAGAGACATCGCCACCAGAAACGCCCCGCCTCTGATAAGATCCTCTACAGACACCTGCAGGTTGCCACTGGATTCAGCCTTTTTTTCCTGCTCTTTCAACCAGGCAAGATGCTCAATACGCTGCAGGGCTGACAGTTCAGAAAGCGTGACGGTCACGCCGTTATGTTCAAATGATTCTGTTTTCAGGAACATCGCTGACTCTCCGGATTAACTGGCGGTGACGGTGATTTCTGCAACCGCAGCAAACTCACCATTACCGGATACAACCGGAATGTTGACCTTGCCTGCAGCAACGCCGTTCACGGTGATGGTCATACCACTGACCGACACGGTGGCTTTTGTTTTATCCGAAGACACCGCACGGAAGCTCTTGTCGGTTGCCCCTTCCGGCTGGAAGGCCACGGTCAGCGTGGTGCTCTGCCCTTTCACTACGGAAGCACTGGCTGGCGTTACCGTCATGCCGGTGGCCGCCGTCACCGTGCTGCGATCTTCTGCCATCGACGGGCGTCCCACATTGGTGACCTTCACCGTGCGGGTAATCACTTCCTTCGCCGTCACCGCCTTACCGATACTGCTGACCCAGCCACGGAACACATCGACCGTGCCGTTCGGGAAGCGGATTTTATAGGCTCGGGTATCCCCTTCATTAAACCACGCCAGCAGCGCCTGCTGCCCCTGCTCTCCGGGCATCCACGCCAGCGTGAAGCTGGTATCTCCGGCTGATTTCTGCCCCTGCCCGGTCGCAGTCCAGTCCGCATCTTCATCATCGAGATAGCTGTCGTCATAGGACTCAGCGGTCAGTTCGCCGGGCGTCAGGTCTTTAACTTTAGCCAGACGCGACCAGTCAACGTCTGAAAGCGGGTTCGCATAAGGGTCACCGTTCCCCTTATAAACCCACAGTGTGGTCCCGGCCCCTTTCACCGGCATTGTTGGATTTGGTACAGGCATAGCGTCCTCACATTTCATAGGTAATGACATAAGTCAGATCGGCTGAACTCCACAGGCCCGCATCATCGTCGCGCCGGTAGTCATAGCCACTGGCCACCATACTGGTGATCAAATCTGACAGTGCCGGGATATCGCTTATCACCGGATAAATCCGGGACTCCATCCACGAATCCAGCTCTGAATCCGGCACCTGAGCAGGCAGGAAAACTTCAATATGCAGCTCCGCCTGCCAGGTATCGCTGTCCAGCTCTTCGCCCGTGTATTCAGCGCCGGTGAGATAAACGGCAATTGCCGGAAAATCTTCCTCATCAAAAACAGCGGGGCGACCATCAAAAAGCGTCGCCCCTGTATCATGCTTCTCCAGTGCATCCAGTACGGCTGCACGGAGTTCAGTATGTTTCATCGCTTTATTACCATTCTCAGTTGATGCTGCAGCGCATAGCCCAGCTCTTTCGGAAGACGCTCACGCCGTATCCGCTCAATATTCTGTTTAAACGCCGTGGTCAGTGGCACCGCCATCGGGATTTTCACCACATCAATGGGGTAACGGTTTTTCCCGGCCACACGCTGCATAACATGCCACCGGCCATTTTTCAGTTGCTGAATAAACGCGCCGGGAATACGACGGTTACCCACCACAAGCACGCTGCCGCCACCTTTCAGGGATGAACGCTGCCCCTTTTTACGACGCCTGCGGCGGGACAGGACAACCCGCGCATTCCCCAGCTTGATTACGGGCAAATCCCCCCGGTTAACCTTGATTCTGGCCTGCGGATTTTTAACCGTGGCCCTTTTCAGCCTGGCCCTTTCCTTTACCAGTTTCCGGCGTACCTTTGTCTCACGGGCAACCTGTGACGCAGACTGCGATATCGCGGATGAAGCAACGCGGTTAATGGCCATTGCTGACGCACCAGGCACCGCCGTTTTGCTGATACAACTGAGGTTTTCAACGGCCTGCTCAAGACCTTTTATGGCCATACATCCCCCTTTCAGCGGCGACGGTTAACGGCAGGCGGTACGCCCCGTCCAAGCCAGAGATGACAGCTTCCGCCATCATCCGGCGAAACCCGATCTACCCAGAAATTTTCCTCACCGATGGTCAGCGTGTCTCCACGCCGCAGCTGCCGCACCTCATCAGTCCGGACAAACAGGGACGGGCTGGAGCCTTCAACGCGCACGCCCTGTCCGGCATAGCTGATATTTTCAGGGTCATCAAAAACACCACGTATCACCGCACCTGACTGCTCACCGGATGTAATGGTGGCTGACGTTCCCATGTACCCGCGTATCGTTTCATCGGCGCGGGCAATGGCAGCATCGAACAGGTTATCGAAATCAGCCACAGCGCCTCCCGTTATTGCATTCTGGTCAGGCCACGTTCTGTCATTTCGGCTGCCACACCGGCAGAGACACGAAACGCCGTTCCCGGCAGCACAAATGCCACAGGTTCATCCCGCGTGGCGTGAAGTGCATCAGTATGCAGCGTCACCATTGCCATGACCGTGACCAGTTCAGCCGCATCCTGAATCATGGTGTCCGGCTGCGCTGATACCACCTCATTTTCATGCCCGGTCAGCGCATTTTCCTGGCTGAGAGGGGTGTCCTGACCGGCAGTGTCATCCGTGTCATCAAGCTCCTCTTCCAGCTCTGCCACACGGAGCACCAGTTCTTCTTTCGTCCCCGTCAGGCTGACATCACGGTTCAGTTGTTCACCCAGCGAGCGGAGACGGGCAATCAGTTCATCTTTCGTCATGGACTTCTCCACAGAGAGACAATGGCCCCGAAGGGCCATGATTACGCCAGTTGTACGGACACGAACTCATCAGGGTCAGCCAGCAGCATCAGCGGTGCTGACTGAATCATGGTGAACTCACGCGCCGGATCGCCGGTGGTCACCCAGTTTTTCGGGTAACGGGCAGAGGCGTTAATGCCTTCGCGCTGTGCGTCCGCATCCTGAATGCAGCCATAGGTGCGCAGACCGCGTGCCTGAGTGTTCCCCAGCACCATCGTGTTGTCCGGCAGGAAGTTCTTTTTGACGCCGTTTTCCACGTACTGTCCGGAATACACGACGATGGCCACATCGCCATACATCCCCTTATAGGACACCGCTTTACCCAGGTCTTTCACCGCTGTCTCCAGCTCGGAATGAGAGCCACGACGGGTATCCAGCTTCTCCTTGACGGCTTTGAAGGAACGGAACAGCGCCCAGCCTTTCGGATCAAACACGATGATATTCACCACACCGCTGGCGTTCAGCGCGTAGGCTTCGATATCGTCGGTCGGGTCATACGTGGACTTGTCACGCTTGCTCCACTCCGTGCCGCCGGACTGCGTGATGTTATTCGCCGCACTGCGGCCCATATCCACCTCAACCGGATCGAAGGCTTCACCGGTCATGGTGTATTTGCCTTTAAGCACGGCAGAAACTGCCTGCATCTCTTCGACCTGGGCAATGGCCAGCTCTTCATCACGCATGTTCTGCATGATGATGCGACGGCGACGGTAAGCCGGGTCCGCCAGATTCTGCGGATCTTCATCCGGCAGGCGACGCAGGGTCATCTGCGGATTCACTTCATGCTTGGGTTTGACATATCCCGGCGTAAATTCAGAGGTGGAGCCGCCACGGGAGCGGATAACCTCACCGGAAACAATCGGCGAAACGTACAGCGCCATGTTTACCAGTCCAGGAATTTGTGAGAGATAGACCTTCTCCGTGGTGAAGGGATAGCTCTCACGGAAAAAGAGACGCAGAAACAGCGGATCAAACTTAAATTTCTGCTCATTTGCCGCCAGCAGCTGGGCGGTTGTGTACATCGACATAAAAAAATCCCGTAAAAAAAGCCGCACAGGCGGCCTTTAGTGATGAAGGGTAAAGTTAAACGATGCTGATTGCCGTTCCGGCAAACGCGGTTCGTTTTTTCGTCTCGTCGCTGGCAGCCTCCGGCCAGAGCACATCCTCATAACGGAACGTGCCGGACTTGTAGAACGTCAGCGTGTTGCTGGTCTGGTCAGCAGCAACCGCCAGAATGCCAACGGCAGCACCGTCGGTGGTGCCATCCCATGCAACCAGCTTACGGGTGGAGGTGTCCAGCATCAGCGGGGTCATTGCAGGCGCTGTCGCACTCAATCCGCCGGGCGCGGTTGCGGTATGAGCCGGGTCACTGTTGCCCAGCGGCTGGTAATGGGTAAAGGTTTCTTTGCTCGTCATAAACATCCCTTACACTGGTGTGTTCAGCAAATCGTTAACGGCATCAGATGCCGGGTTACCTGCAGCCAGCGGTGCCGGTGCCCCCTGCATCAGACGATCCAGCGCAGTATCACTGCGCGCCTGTGCACTCTGTGGTGCTGCGGCCAGAATGCGGCGGGCCGTGTCCACGGTCATTCCGGGGGTTTCTGCCAGAACGCGCGCCTGTTCTTCGCGTCCGTGAGCCTCCTCACAGTTGAGGATCCCCATAATGCGGCTGTTTTCTGCCGCAACCGCTGCGGTGATCTGCGCGTTCACGTCCGGTTGCGCCGCGCTGGCGTTTTCGCCCTCCGTCGCTGGCACCACGTCAGTAACGTCAGCCTGCGAAGCAGTGGCTGAAACAGTTGTTGATTGAGTCTCTTTGGTCATTCGCCCTCCTGAGAGACGGGATTTACGTGCATCCAGTGCATCACGCATGACGGTGATCGCATCGGTGCTGTTAACAAGTTCATCAGCCAGTCCGGCATCAATGGCCTCCTGACCGCTGTACACTGCAGCCTCTGTATCCAGCACAGCCTGCACGGACAGGCCGGTATATGCCGACACCTTCTGCGCAAACATCTGGCGGGTTGCGTCCATCCGGGACTGCAGTGTCTCCCGGACGTCATCCGGAAGATGGCTGTAGGGGTTGCCATCCACCTTATGGCTGCCGCTGTAAATCAGCGTGATTTCCACGCCCTGTTTCTCCAGCGCAGCACCGTAATTACTGTGAGCCATCATGACGCCGATGGAGCCTGTCCGGGCGGTCTGCGTGACCAGACGCCGGGAGGCGGCGCTGGCAAGCAGCTGACCTGCACTGCAGTTCATGTCGTTGGCCAGCGCCCATACAGGTTTTATGTCACGCACACGGGCGATGATGTCAGCGCAGTCAAATGCCCCTGCCACCATTCCGCCGGGCGTGTCCATATCGAGCAGAATGCCGTCCACCATCGGGTCACTGGCAGCCTGTTGCAGACGGGCGATAATGCCGTTGTAACCGGTCATCCCCGAATAAGGCTGCAGCGCCCGCGTCCGGCTGACCAGCGTACCGGACACCGGCAGCACGGCGATGCCGTTCATGACCTGATAACTGCGGGCCTGTCGTGGTCCGTCACCATCACCGGCTAACGCCAGCGTCGCGGGTGCCTCTCCGGCAGTCAGGCTGTCGCCGGACACCGCATCCGTCAGGCGGCTGATCCCAAGCTGGCCTGCAAGCGCACAAAAGAAAACCCGCGAATAGGCGGGTTCAAGCATCAGCGGCTCATTAAAGGCCATGCTGGCAATATGCGGGAGATTACGCAGCACTGCTGTCACTCTTCTCCTCCTCTGTTGATTGTCGCAGCCCGGATTCAAATGCCGCAGCCGCCCAGGCGGGCGGTTTAAGACCAGCCGCGCGGCGCTCCATCGTTTCACGGACCTGCTGGGCAAAAATTTCCTGATAGTCGTCGCCGCGTTTTGCGCACTCTTTCTCGTAGGTGCTCAGTCCGGCTTCTATCAGCATCACCGCTTCCTGTACTTCTTTCAGACCATCGATGGCCATACGACCGGAGCCTATCCAGTCGCAGTTCCCCCAGGCACTGCGGGCTTCCTGAAAGCTGAAGCGCGCTTTTGAAGGTAACGTCACCACGCGGCGAACGATGGCCTCTTCCAGCCAGCACAGAAACATCTGGCTCGCCTGACGGGATGCGACGAATTTTCGCCGTCCCATAAAGTGCGCCCACGACTCGTTCGCGCTGGCCCGTGCCGTGGAGTAGCTCATCTGGGCGTAATTCCGGGAAAGCTGCTCATACGAGACACCCAGCCCGGCTGCGATATAGCGCAGCAGTGACTGCTCAAACACGGAGTAGCCGTTATCCGTGTCCTGAGCCGTCTGCAGGTTCAGTGAGTCACCCGGCATCAGGTGCGGCACTTTTGCGCCTCCAAGCCGGACCGGTGCTGCGGCGTAATACGCGGCAATTTCACCAATCCAGCCGGTCAGCCTTTCCCGCTGCTCCTGACTGTTCGCGCCCAGAATAAAATCCATCGCTGACTGCGTATCCAGCTCACTCTCGATGGTGGCGGCATACATCGCCTTCACAATGGCGCTCTGCAGCTGCGTGTTCTGCAGCGTGTCGAGCATCTTCATCTGCTCCATCACGCTGTAAAACACATTTGCACCGCGAGTCTGCCCGTCCTCCACGGGTTCAAAAACGTGAATGAACGAGGCGCGCCCGCCGGGTAACTCACGGGGTATCCATGTCCATTTCTGCGGCATCCAGCCAGGATACCCGTCCTCGCTGACGTAATATCCCAGCGCCGCGCCGCTGTCATTAATCTGCACACCGGCACGGCAGTTCCGGCTGTCGCCGGTATTGTTCGGATTGCTGATGCGCTTCGGGCTGACCATCCGGAACTGTGTCCGGAAAAGCCGCGACGAACTGGTATCCCAGGTGGCCTGAACGAACAGTTCACCGTTAAAGGCGTGCATGGCCACACCTTCCCGAATCATCATGGTAAACGTGCGTTTTCGCTCAACGTCAATGCAGCAGCAGTCATCCTCGGCAAACTCTTTCCATGCCGCTTCAACCTCGCGGGAAAAGGCACGGGCTTCTTCCTCCCCGATGCCCAGATAACGCCAGCTTGGGCGATGACTGAGCCGGAAAAAGGACCCGACGATATGATCCTGATGCAGCTGGATGGCGTTGGCAGCATAGCCGTTATTGCGTACCAGATCGTCTGCGCGGGCATTGCCACGGGTAAAGTTGGGCAGCAGGGCTGCATCCACACTTTCACTCGGTGGGTTCCACGCCCGCAACTGCCCTCCAAATCCGCTGCCACCGCCGTGATAACCGGCATATTCGCGCAGCGATGTCATGCCGTCCGGCCCCAGAAGGGTGGGAATGGTGGGCGTTTTCATACATAAAATCCTGCAGGTCCCCTGCGTCGCTGTGTCATGCCGGCCTGCACTTCCAGCTCTGCAATATATTTTTTCAGGTCAGACACGGAAGTGGCCGTAAACTCCACCCTTCGTCCGTCTTTCTGTACTGTTGCCACCCGTTTACCTGTCATCAGGTCATGCAGTGCCGCACGGGCAGCGGCAAGTTCTTCCTGTCGCGTCATTCATCCTCTCCGGATAAGGCACGGGCGTAATCTGCCAGTGTTTTCTTGTTGGTTGCTGCACCATCCTCTTCCTGCAGGCTCGCCAGCAGTGCACTGAGATCCAGCTGCCAGCGGGAAATACTGATGCGCAGCGCCGCCAGCGCATAAACGAAGCAGTCGAGCGCCTCATTGCGTCGCTTTTTGCTGTCCCACAGTATTTTTTTCCTGCCATCCACCCATTTTTCGACCTGCTCTTCAGCAGTCAGCTGCTGCGCTTCGGTCAGATCAAAAATATCCGGGTTATTCGGGAAGTGAACGGCACCGGGAAGCGGTTCATCCCCTTCCGGCGTCAGTGTGAAGCGGTTATAAATCTGCTCTTTCGCGGTATCCGTACCGATTTCGGTAAGGTAAACCCCGTTTTTGTTTCGCTTACGTGGCATGCTGGCCACTGGCTTTCCGTAGACGGATGCCCCTTTAATGGGGATCACCCGGAACAGCCCATGCTTTTTCGAGCGTTCATACACAATGGTCGGGTCAATCCCGCCAATATCCCAGCAGATACGGGATACCGACATTTCTGCACCATTCCGGCGGGTATAGGTTTTATTGATGGCCTCATCCACACGCAGCAGCGTCTGTTCATCATCGTGGCGGCCCATAATAATCTGCCGGTCAATCAGCCAGCTTTCCTCACCCGGCCCCCATCCCCATACGCGCATTTCGTAGCGGTCCAGCTGGGAGTCGATACCGGCGGTCAGGTAAGCCACACGGTCAGGAACGGGCGCTGAATAATGCTCTTTCCGCTCCGCCATCACCTCAGCATCCGGACGTTCGCCAATTTTCGCTTCCCATGTCTCACCGAGCGTGGTGTTCACGAAGGTTTTACGTTTTCCCGTATCCCCTTTCGTCTTCATCCAGTCTTTGACAATCTGCACCCAGGTGGTGAACGGGCTGTACGCCGTCCAGATGTGAAAGGTCACACTGTCCGGCGGCTCAATCTCTTCACCGGATGACGAAAACCAGAGAATGCCATCACGGGTCCAGATCCCGGTCTTTTCGCAGATATAACGGGCATCAGTAAAGTCCAGCTCCTGCTGGCGGATGACGCAGGCATTATGCTCGCAGAGATAAAACACGCTGGAGGGGTCATCCGGCGTCCATTTGAGGCCAAACGGCGTCTCTTTGTCGCCAAATTTAAGATACTGCTCCTCCCCGCAGTGCGGGCAGGCAACATGAAAACGCATAAAATGCGGGGATTCACTGGCTGCACGCTCAATCTGGCAGGTGCCTCTCACTTTGGGCGTGGAGCCACGGATGGACTTTGGCCAGACCGAGCCTTCAATACGTTTGTCGCCAAGGAACGTCGGAGAGCCTTCCTGTTCAATATCCTCATCAAAGGCAGCAAGTTCATCATAACCCGCCACATCCACCGACTTTTCACGGTAGTTTTTTGCCGCTTTACCGCCCAGGCACCAGAAGCCACGACCATTGGAAAAACGCTTCATAGTGAGCGTGTTATCCCGGTGCTTTTTGCCATACCACGGAGCCAGCGCCAGCAGCGACGGAATATCGCGGATGGTCGGCTCAACGTGGGTTTTCATAAAGTTCTCGGCATCACCATCCGTCGGCAACCAGATAAGGGTGTTGCGCTGCTTATGCTCTATAAAGTAGGCATAAACACCCAGCAGCATTTTGGAATAACCGACACGGGCAGACTTCACCACATTCACCTCACGGATGTAGTCGCTGCCCATCGCATTCATGATGGCCCGCTGAAAGGGCAGTGTTTCCCAGCGCCCTTCCTGGTATGCGGATTCTTTTGGGAGATAGTAATTGGCATCCGCCCATTCAACGGCGGTCTGTGGCTCCGGCCTGAACAGTGAGCGAAGCCCGGCGCGGACAAAATGCCGCAGCCTGTTAACCTGACTGTTCGATATATTCACTCAGCAACCCCGGTATCAGTTCATCCAGCGCGGCTGCTTTGTTCATGGCTTTGATGATATCCCGTTTCAGGAAATCAACATGTCGGTTTTCCAGTTCCGGAAAACGCCGCTGCACCGACAGGGGGATCCCGTCGAGAATACTGGCAATTTCACCTGCGATCCGCGACAGCACGAAAGTACAGAATGCGGTTTCCACCACTTCAGCGGAGTCTCTGGCATTTTTCAGCTCCTGTGCGTCGGCCTGCGCACGCGTAAGTCGATGGCGTTCGTACTCAATAGTCCCTGGCTGGAGATCTGTCTCGCTGGCCTGCCGCAGTTCTTCAACTTCCCGGCGCAGCTTTTCGTTCTCAATTTCAGCATCCCTTTCGGCATACCATTTTATGACGGCGGCAGAGTCATAAAGCACCTCATTACCCTTGCCACCGCCTCGCAGAACGGGCATTCCCTGTTCCTGCCAGTTCTGAATGGTACGGATACTCGCACCGAAAATGTCAGCCAGCTGCTTTTTGTTGACTTCCATTGTTCATTCCACGGACAAAAACAGAAAAAGGAAACGACAGAGGCCAAAAAGCTCGCTTTCAGCACCTGTCGTTTCCTTTCTTTTCAGAGGGTATTTTAAATAAAAACATTAAGTTATGACGAAGAAGAACGGAAACGCCTTAAACCGGAAAATTTTCATAAATAGCGAAAACCCGCGAGGTCGCCGCCCCGTAACCTGTCGGATCGCCGGAAAGGACCCGTTGGCCGTTCTGGTCTACTTCGTAATGGGATTTAATAGCTGAACGACAAAAGTCTTGCGACCACAGTCACACAGACCTGAATACACGTCCTGTTTCTTCCACCCCCGCACAGGACTGGCGAGCATGAGGGACACCCCCGCGAACCATAAACGCGGTAAAAACCCGGTGTGCATCGTTTTTGATTATTCCCGCACACTCACGCAGAAGGAATTCCCCGTCGGGCTACGGTCATGGTTAATGCGGGAATACGGCGACGATACAGCGCAGCTAAAAGGGTAATGGACAGATAGAGCGGTTTATTTCATTCCACAGGATTCTGAGTGCCCCCCCCTCCTCCAATAGGCTGAGCATCCACCTATATAGTTTTAATTTTCATCAATCCATTTAACTATCGTTTAATTGTTGTCACATAGGATTCTGCCGTTTTTAACAATGCAGGATAATAAGATGAAAAAAATGTTGTTTTCTGCCGCTCTGGCAATGCTTATTACAGGATGTGCTCAACAGACGTTTACTGTTGGAAACAAACCGACAGCAGTAACACCAAAGGAAACCATCACCCATCATTTCTTCGTTTCGGGAATTGGACAGGAGAAAACTGTTGATGCAGCCAAAATTTGTGGCGGCGCAGAAAATGTTGTTAAAACAGAAACCCAGCAAACATTCGTAAATGGATTTCTCGGTTTTATTACTTTAGGCATTTATACTCCGCTGGAAGCGCGTGTGTATTGCTCACAATAATTGCATGAGTTGCCCATCGATATGGGCAGCTCTATCTGCACTGCTCATTAATATACTTCTGGGTTCCTTCCAGTTGTTTTTGCATAGTGATCAGCCTCTCT
The DNA here is from genome assembly GCF_916618735.1 of Escherichia sp. Marseille-Q3837. Lineage (NCBI taxonomy): Bacteria > Pseudomonadati > Pseudomonadota > Gammaproteobacteria > Enterobacterales > Enterobacteriaceae > Escherichia > Escherichia sp. Marseille-Q3837. The sequence goes on from NZ_CAKAKC010000001.1 coordinate 3,581,872, forward strand.
CTGAGGGTGAAATAATCCCGTTCAGCGGTGTCTGCCAGTCGGGGGGAGGCTGCATTATCCACGCCGGAGGCGGTGGTGGCTTCACGCACTGACTGACAGACTGCTTTGATGTGCAACCGACGACGACCAGCGGCAACATCATCACGCAGAGCATCATTTTCAGCTTTCGCATCAGCTAACTCCTTCGTGTATTTTGCATCGAGCGCAGCAACATCACGCTGACGCATCTGCATGTCAGTAATTGCCGCGTTCGCCAGCTTCAGTTCTCTGGCATTTTTGTCGCGCTGGGCTTTGTAGGTAATGGCGTTATCACGGTAATGATTAACAGCCCATGACAGGCAGACGATGATGCAGATAACCAGAGCGGAGATAATCGCGGTTACTCTGTTCATTGCTGACCCCACAAACAGATTTCACGCTCAATCTCACGACGAGTCATGAGACCTTTCCATTGCTTACCGCCAGCATATGTCCAGCGACGTAGCTGATCACATGCGCCTTTGATATCGCCCTGGTTTATTTTGCGAAGAAGCGTCGATGTTCTGAAATTGCCAGCACCCACGTTGTAAACGAATGAGTAAAGAGCGCCGCGCGTTGTTTCCGGTATATCGACTTTGATGTACGGGTTAATTTGTCTGGCGACAGTGGCAAGGTCTTTATTCAAGAGTGCTTTGCATTCTGCTTTGGTATACGTTTTACCGAGCATGATGTCTTTTCCTGTATGCCCGTGACATACAGTCCATACACCAACAATATCTTTGTATGGTATGTAGCTGACACCCTCCAGACCATCGTTACCACTTGAGCCAGTGATTAACACTGATGCTATAGCAATTGCTCCGCCACCAATAGCAGCAGCAACGGCTTTTCGTAATGATGGAGGCATTATTCACCTCTCGCAGCCTTGCGCTTATCTTCTTTAATCTTGAAATAAAGGTTTGTCAGGTACGTCAGCAAGCCAAATACCAAGCTACCCAGCACACCTATTGCTGCCCACTGTGAGGGCGTGACTTTATCGAGCAGCTGTAAAAACCAGTAGCCAGCACTGCCTGCGGAGGTGCCGTAGGCAATGCCCGTTGTTAACTTATCCATGGATTTCATAGCCTCACCTCCGCAAATAACGGATGGTGTACACGGTTCGGAACGAAGAGGAAAGGTATAGAAGTTACATTAGCGTAAGGCTTGAACATCTATTCAAAAAGAAAAACGCCAGCGATTATTCTGGCGTAGCTGAAAGCATCATACAATTATCAAATACGAAAATTACAAAATCATTAAAACGCATCACGTTACATCATGTCTTTTTCTAAAAAAAATCTTGATGAATATTGATGGGGAGGAACACCAAAATATCTTCTGAAAACACTTACAAAATATGACGTATTTTCATAACCGCATATCTCAGCAACTTTTCCAACAGAATATAAATTGTAGCTTAATAACCTTTCCGCCATCACCATTCGCTCTTCAAGAATTAATTTACTAAATGATAAGCCTTCGTGCTTTAATTTTCTTTTTAACAGACTTTCACTCAGATACAGTCTTGAAGATATATCACAAAGTCTCCATGCTGCAGATATATCCGTGTGAATAATAGCCTTAACTTTACTTCCTAAACTATTAAGACATCCAAATAAAAAACTTTGCACTATTTTCTCTGAAGATAAGATAGCAAGACATGCAAGTGATATTTGATTTCTAACAAAATCCACAGTTCTGCCATCACAATTCAAGCATGCAATCAAGTTCTTTAACAATGAAAAATCTTCACATTCCACCATCAAGTATGCCGGATAAAACCTTCTTACAGAAAAAGGTGAGAGTGTGTTGCTTTTAAAGAAATCATTAACTGTTTTCTCTTCAACATCTACGATCATTACATGATCTATATTTGATGAAAAAAAATCTTTTAAATTGTAATCAATGAGAACAGCACTTCCTTTTTTAAACAAAATATCTTCTTTACCAATTCGGACATCAAACGAGTTCAACACCAAAATGATAGAACATATGTATGGCATATTATCCACCTGATATCATTGGGGTTACACCAGGTAAGTATAGGTGGAAAATCAATATTCGCCAGTTCAACAATAAGGAAAATCTCATTGCATCACAAGTATAAAATTATGTATTTAACTCACAAAGACAAATTATTAAACCAATCTGTTATATTATATATAGCTGCGTGGAATCATAATATTATATATTTTGACTGGCATGTTTACCAACTTTAAGTTGCATCTCAATGGTTTCTTCAGCGTAAACAGAGTTTTTATACAAACTGACACTCTGGGTATCATAGTGTAGTTTTTACGATTGTAAATATCCTGCATGCAGGAACTCATCCTTTTGGATGATATCGCATACAATTAATTTACCATCAGTCTTAGAGCCAGTTCGTCCGGATAGGGATCGAAGTAATTCTGTGTAAGCAAGTAATCATTAGGATACTCACCCAGATAATGCTTCAGCAGAGTCAACGGCGCAAGAAGAGGTAATGTGCCAGAACGATAGTTAAGTATAACCTCGCTCAACTCTTTACGCTGGCGTGTACTTAAGTAGTTACTAAAATACCCCTGTATATGCATCAGCACATTCGTGTGATTTTTACGTGATGCAGGTTTTCTGAGAATCGCCATCAGCTTATCACGATACACCTCAAAGTATGATTCAAGGTCCGCCCACTCGTGTATTGCAGCCACAAATGGTCCCATATCTTTATAGCCTGCCTGACTATGCGCCAACAACTGAAGCTTATAACGACTATGAAAAGCTAATAACTCTCTTCTTGATAATTTCTCCTTGTAAAGGTGATTGAGCTCATGTTAGACTGGCCCCCTGAATCTCCAGACAACCAATATCACTTATTTAAGTGATAGTCTTAATACTAGTTTTTAGACTAGTCATTGGAGAGCAGATGATTGATGTCTTAGGACCGGAGAAACGCAGACGGCGTACTACACAGGAAAAGATCGCTATTGTTCAGCAGAGTTTTGAACCGGGAATGACAGTCTCCCTTGTTGCCCGGCAACACGGTGTGGCAGCCAGCCAGTTATTTCTCTGGCGCAAGCAATACCAGGAGGGAAGTCTTACTGCTGTGGCCGCAGGAGAACAGGTCGTTCCTGCCTCTGAACTTGCTGCCGCCATGAAGCAGATTAAAGAACTCCAGCGCCTGCTCGGCAAAAAAACGATGGAAAATGAACTCCTTAAAGAAGCCGTTGAATACGGGCGTGCAAAAAAGTGGATAGCGCACGCGCCCTTATTGCCCGGGGATGGGGAGTAAGCTTAGTCAGCCGTTGTCTCCGGGTGTCGCGTGCGCAGTTGCACGTCATTCTCAGACGAACCGATGACTGGAAAGATGGTCGCCGCAGCCGTCACTCAGATGATACGGATGTGCTTCTCCGTATACACCATGTTATCGGAGAGCTGCCCACATATGGTTATCGTCGGGTATGGGCGCTGCTTCGCAGACAGGCCGAACTTGATGGTATGCCTGCGATCAATGCCAAACGTATTTACCGGATCATGCGCCAGAATGCTCTGTTGCTTGAGCGAAAACCCGCTGTAACGCCATCGAAACGGGCACATACCGGCAGAGTGGCTGTGAAAGAAAGTAATCAGCGATGGTGCTCTGACGGGTTCGAGTTGCGCTGTGATAACGGAGAAAAACTGCGAGTCACGATCGCGCTGGACTGCTGTAACCGTGAGGCACTGCACTGGGCGGTCACTACGGGCGGCTTCAACAGTGAAACAGTACAGGACGTCATGCTGGGAGCGGTGGAACGCCGTTTCGGCAACGAGCTTCCGGCGTCTCCAGTAGAGTGGCTGACGGATAATGGTTCATGCTACCGGGCTAATGAAACACGGCAGTTTGCCCGGATGTTGGGGCTTGAACCGAAGAACACGGCGGTGCGGAGTCCGGAGAGTAACGGCATAGCAGAGAGCTTCGTGAAAACGATAAAGCGTGACTACATCAGTGTCATGCCCAAACCAGACGGGTTAACGGCAGCAAAGAACCTTGCAGAGGCATTCGAGCATTATAACGAATGGCATCCGCATAGTGCACTGGGTTATCGCTCGCCACGGGAATATCTACGGCAGCAAGCCAGTAATGGGTTAAGTGATAACAGGTGTCTGGAAATATAGGGGCAAATCCACATGCAAAGCAAAAACTCTTTCAACAAAATTCTCACGAAGCACTGGATCATGTAATCGCCCATCCTCTTCAACCGGTAGCCAGGAAAACTTTTCCATCAAAGTGCTCGTAAATAGTCCCACTCCATCTTTACGACCTCGATTACCATTTTCATCATAGACACGCACGCGCTCCATGCCACAGCTGGGAGATTTAGCACAAACCACAAACCCCGATACATCCTTTAATTTGTCCATATAAGAACGACTAAACTCTGTCATTCTCTCTGTCACATCCTCATTCTGGTCGTGGCTGAAACACATCCGTATATTTCCTTGCGTCGAGCGCACAAGACGTAGAGCAGGACGCGGAACTGGCAGCCCTATAGCCATTTCCGGACATACTGGTCTGAATGTTACCCATTCCACTAATTTGTCCATTAAAAAGTCAGCTCTTTTGTGACCACCATCAAAACGAACAGCAGAACCGGCCAAACAACCGCTGATTCCAATCACAGGTTTTTTTATCATATCCTCCCCCTTGACTAATTCATTAACACATAAACTGTGTAGTGCACGGAATAAATTGCCTTTCTGGCGTCATCACTGACAATTTTTCTGTTATGGACTATTCCTAATATAGTATGAAAGTTCTTTAAGTGATCGGTCGTAATCATCTATCTTTCATACTTACTCTCAACTATCAAAAGTACAGGATTTATTATGAAGTTATGGCCTGTGTTGACTGGCATTGCGCTCTCTTTCACTCTTATAGCATGTAAGGCCCCGACACCACCTAAAGGTGTGCAGCCGATTACAAATTTTGACGCCAACCGCTACCTCGGAAAATGGTATGAAATAGCTCGCCTCGAGAACCGGTTCGAACGTGGTCTGGAACAGGTCAGCGCTACTTATGGAAAACGGAACGACGGAGGGATTCGTGTACTTAACCGTGGATACGATCCAACGAAAAATAAATGGAGCGAGAGCGAAGGTAAAGCATACTTTACTGGAGATACTAAAACTGCAGCGTTGAAGGTTTCGTTTTTTGGCCCCTTCTATGGTGGCTATAATGTAATCAAACTGGATGATGAGTATAAGTATGCTCTTGTCAGTGGTCCGAACAGAGAATACCTATGGATTCTGGCAAGGACCTCAACTATTCCAGATAAAGTAAAAGCAGACTATGTGCGAACCGCTCAAAAGTTGGGATTCAATGTCAATGAATTATTATGGGTTAAACAATAAAATCCCTACCCGAAATGATACTTATTAGAAAAAAACCAGCCTTTGGGGAGGCTGGCTAAATCAGGAAACAAGCTGTTATATGATAATAACTACGTTGCGATTCCAACATTTAAAATGTTAGACTAATGACAATCAGACAGCAACTTTTCCTTTAATTATTTCGAACAATCAGCATCCATCTCCAATCGGAGATCCAACACCATCAGCATACCCTCCACTACGCCCTCAGCTTTCTGGAGCATCCTGCCAACCCAACAATCAGATCGCCCATGCTTACGTGCAAGCGCCATAAAAGTCATGCCGCCGACATAATAGTCCACCAATAAATCATGCAAATCGCTGTTGTTCTTTTTCAGACGGGCCATGCACCCGCAAATGATCATCGCGTCATCGTCACAACATTGCGGGCGAGATTTTACTTTTGAAGGAATTAATCCCTTAAAACCGGCGGCAATGGACGACCAGGTCACATCTTCATGATTATTAGCCGCCCACGCTCCCCAACGCTCAAGAACCATCTGAATATCACGCATCAACTTACTCCACAAAAATCAGACCAGAACGCCAATTACAAGCAAAAATCAACAAAACAGTATTAGTTGATTGTTATCTCTGACTTCATACTCCTGCTCCTGTCAGGGTTTTGGCGTAATTCTTCAGTATTCGGTAATCGGTCAAAACAGAACCGGGGAAACGATATAAGCGCAGACGCCCCCAGCGGTGGCGAAGAAATTCTGCCATATTAAACTCAAACATCATTCATTCCCCATTTCGGTGATGGTCAGTTCCAGCCTCCCACCTTTGGTAACAGGCATCTTCACAACGCGGTAATCAACGACCAGCTCATCATCCAGCCAGAAACCTGCTTTAGTGAGTGCGTCAAAAGCGGCTTTTTGCAGATTATCCAGGTCACGGCGACGGCGATCCGGCATGTGACACTCAATGCGGATTTTCACTGGCATAGCCAGGCCGATATCCAGCATTGCGTTTTTAATGATTTGAGCGACGTTATCGCGGTATGCCTGTCCCTCTGCGCTGACGTGCGTGCGCCCGCGATTATGGCGGTAATAGCGATTATTGCTCGGAGGCCAGGGTAATGTGATGCTGTAGGTATTCACGCGTTAATAACCCCCTCTTTCAGCCAGATAACCTGTGTTCTCGCCATACCGTCCAGCGCGCATTCTTTTGCATATCCAGCGTCAACAAAATGCGTGCGACGGTCGATCTCATCGTGACAGGCAGAACATGCAATGGTGGCAATCAGGTCTGGCGGTTTGGTACCGGTGCCACACAATCCAGCCAGCCGGATATGTGCCAGTACAGACGTTTCAGGGTTGCCATTACATATGCCAGGGATTCTTACCTGGCATTCCCGACCACGCGCTGCTTTTCTCAAATCAGCCATGATTCCTCCTTGCTGCCAGTCGCAACCATTTTTTATCAACCAGGCTGGCGGTATACCCTAGCAGTGTTGGTATTTCGGATGGCTTCAGCTCAGGCTTACGCTTACGACGATTTGGTACTCTGTAGATGTGTCCGTTCATGACACGAATAAGCGGTGTAGCCATTACGCCTCCTGCTTGTCGCGGAGCTGCTGGAACTCGCAGCTCTGCGGAATAGTCAGGTGGCAGCCAATATTCATCGCCCAGGCTTCAACCTTACAGAGGAAGACATACATCTCTCCGGTATCAAGATCGGAGGTATGGCGTAACGACTGGATAGTGGTGATATCACCGGTTACGACATCAACCAGGTCTTTGGTTTCATAACCGAGATATGTGTGTTTGAGAGCATCTTTTACCCAAGCTGGAGTGGCGAACGTTTTACCCTTGCTGATGAGGTATTCACTGATTTCGCTGTACCACATGTGGCTGAGTGCATTCTGGGAAAGACTGCGTCTCTCGCGCCACGGTTTAAGCACCATGCGAAAGCATTTGCCGTCCTCCAGATAAGGCTGGATCTGCCGACCGATAGCGGTGAAGTTACCGCGATGCAATTTGATACCATCTTGTGGGAGGTTCACGCTTCACCTCCGCAGAGATCAAACGCTGGATGCAAAATATCGCAGGTGCATTTCTGCATCTGTGAAGGGAGAAGAGAGTTTGGATTGTATGTGCGCATAAACGTCCCCGTTTAGCGCAGAAGTCACCGGAGTTGTTCAAGCTCCAATGGCATGATTATGGCTGGTTGATTATTGGAAATCAAATGTGCTGAAAATTAGTCTGCCAAGTCTTCCTCAGTCGCAACTGGGTAATTCCAAATATCAAAAAAAGCTATAGCCTCCTGCCATTTGCTCCATAAGTTATCAAGTACTTGTGTAGGTTCCGTACTTTTAAAAACAGAATCAGCCGCATCACCGTTATGAACTTCCTCGTACAGTTCCATTATTAGCAGATTAACAAAGTACTGTTTCAACATTAATGCCTGATTACCTTCTTTCTGCTGGCTATCCTGCTTGATGAGCTCCATCGCCCGTACTAGGCACCTGATGATATCCGCTGCATCATTAACGCTCCATTCAGATCCGCGCTTATCTTTAGCTGATGAATTGGCTCTCTCAGCGCAAGCCTTTAAAGACTCATAAAGGTAAACTCTATTTTGTAGCTGCAGCGCTTTTTTTGACGTGCACCAACTTGCAAGCGCCGACCCCGCTGCGGCTAATGTGCCAAACGCAGAAATGCCTGCTGCTATTGCACTTAAGTCGGCACTGTCAAAGTTCCACATCATCGTTACACCTTATATAAACACCCCTCAGTAATATCCAATAAGGTATGTGAACAATCAATATAATTTATATCCGTATCGGCACATAGCGATTTTAATGCTACTGATAATGGTATCTTTTAGATTATATCGTCCAGTTCCAGTACCCGTATTTTATGAAATGGACTCGCACATTACCAAAAAAAATGCCAGCACTTCCGTCATCGCAGAATGCTGGCAGTATTTCTAACTAGTGACTTTATTGCAACAGATTCTGACGGAAATATGGTAACACACGACTCCACTTATCATCCTGCCACGGTTGGAATTTTACATGCGCCGTTTCTCTGGCAAGGATTTCTCGCGCCCTGTTGAGTATCCGAGGATATTCTTGTTCGATTGAAGTGAATCTACCTGCTTCGCGATGCTCTGCGACCTGAAGAAGGGGCGTAACGTTCTGGCAGGCGGTTAACATCGTATCACTTGCTCGCCATAACCAGGCGAGTGTGCAAAGTTCGTTATCAGTGAATTGTTTTGTGATTGGGGATTGTTGAACTTCTCGATCGAGAATATCCAGAACCCAGCGGCGGAATTCTTTGGCCACAGGAGTACGAGCAAACATGGCGATCAAATGGGCTCCGCGAAGGCTAAATACTCGAGACTCCTGCATTCCACGAGGGGTGGTCACTTTGACCACCCTTGTCATCATATCTGTGAATTCATCTGAGTGCCGAGAGTAAATGCGCTGAACTGCTTTATCGTCCGCATATTCCAGTGCTAAACCAACTTCAGTGGCAGTAAGCCAAATTCTGTTATTGTGGCAAATCGGGGTAAACGTCGTTTTGTGGAATGCTAATTGAGTAGTCATAGTATCACCTCATCAGGTTAACCATCACCACCAACGACGCCAATCGACTGGTGGTGAACTGTGTAAGGTTGGCGTAACCGGCTACTCAAACCCGGCGCTTCCGAAGAAGCCCTCACACAGCCCACCATAATTTGGGCATAGCCGTGCTTAGCGCACAAAAAAACCGCTTAACGCGGTATGCGTTGAGTAGTATCCCGGGACGCCAATCCCGTGTGCCGATTTTGCGGCAACGCACAGAATATAGCGCCGGATAAATCATGTCGTCAACCCCAGTAAATGGACACCATGATGATCACAGCCATAGCTGCTACAACAGTTACAACTACCTCAGGCCAAAACATAACGATTTCCATATCACCTTTAGCCGCCAGACGAATAGAGACTCCCAATTCTGGCTGTCGAAGTAAAACACCGAATGTAAAAAATCGTAGGTGCATTTCTGCATCTGTGAATGGAGATGAGAGTTTGGATTGTGTGTGCGCATAAACGTCCCCGTTTAGCGCAACCCCACCACCGGGTGTTCAGGCCGACAGTAACTATATTATTCCCTACTGATTTTTGAAAATCAAAGGTCTTTATACGTCACACGAGAGCAAATATTTCCGAAGAAGAAACCTTTCGCCTTGAAAGGATAAAGAGTTCATTTCATAAATTGAAATATTCAATAAGAATATTGCAAAAAATGAAATTATTTACTAGCGAGTCTATCTAACTGATAATTATGAAGATTGTAAGCGGTAGCAATCACCCGCATACACATTGAACAGGATTTAATACAAAACGTCTTAAATTGTCCGTAAGGAATAGCACGAATGACTCAAACTCCTCTATTACTTGCAATCATATTTTTATTGGTTGTTCTTGTTCTTTATATAGCTGCAATCAAACGCATCAAAAAAATACAATTAGAATTAAGTGATAGCAATCAAAAAAATGAAGAATACAAATCTCGCTTTGCAGATTATTTTAATGTAGAAGAAGAATGTAAGAAGCTTATTGAGAAAACAGAGCAAGAATGCTCCATAATAAAAGAAGAATCCCTAAAAGTAAAAGAAAATGCCAATAATGAACTAACAAACACCATTGAAAAAATGGATGGTATCAATAAACAAATCCAAGAGCTAAGAAGAACTTATAAAGAGAAGAAAGAAATATATGATAAACTAGTAAGGCAAATTTCTATTTATTCAGAAGATGTTGAGCTAGCCGAACTAGGATTTTACGAACCTCATTTTAATTTTGAAGATTCAGAGCAATTTAAAAACAAAATAAAATCCATCAGGGATGAACAGAAATTAATGCTGCGGGATAAAACCCACTCTGGCGCAGTATATTGTACAACCCAATGGACTGTTGAAGGCTCTCGAGCAGAGGGTAAAAAAATGACAGACAGAAATATCAGGCTAACTACTAGAGCATTTAATAATGAATGTGATGCTGCAATTAGCAATTGCACGTGGAAAAACATCACTAAAATGGAAGAACGCATCACAAAGGCATTTGAGGCCATAAATAAACTAAACGAGCAAAATCACATATATATAAACACTAAATACCTCAATAAAAAACTTGAGGAATTGTGGCTTACCCATGAATATCGTGAGCAAAAACAGAAAGAAAAAGAAGAACAGGCAGAAATAAGGGCACAAATGAGAGAGGAGGAGCGTGCACAACGAGAAATAGAAAAGGCCATGCAAGACGCAGAGGCAGAAGAGCGCCGTTATAAAAAAGCAATTGAAGCTGCAAGAAAGGAAATGGAAAAAGTTACTGGTGACATGAAGCAGCGCCTCGAAAATCGCATTGCCGAACTAGAACAGAGTTTGTCGCAGGCTGAATCAAAGCATCAAAGAGCATTATCCATGGCACAACAAACCAAACAAGGTCATGTTTATATTATTTCGAACATAGGTTCTTTTGGGGAGAATGTTTATAAAATAGGCATGACACGACGTCTTGATCCGCAAGACCGTGTAAATGAGCTCGGTGATGCATCTGTTCCTTTTATTTTTGATGTACATGCCATGATTTATTCGGAGGACGCTCCATCATTAGAAAAAAAACTACATGATGTCTTCGATAAAAAGAGAGTCAATCTTGTAAATCGTAGAAAAGAGTTTTTCTATGTTACTCTGGATGAGATCAAAGAAGCTGTTAAAAAACACTCTGATTCAGAAATTGAATTTATTGAGACAGCAGTCGCAAAAGACTTTAATGAGTCATTGGCTATTCGTAATCATGAAAATAAAAAAAGTGACAACAGCAACTCATCAATTATACCTGAGCGAAAAACCCCAGAGTTTGCAGATGCAATTTAATTAATTTGTAGTAGCAATAAAGCAGGCATCGTTGAGAATATTTTGTCAGCGATGCTTACTTCTCTAACAAAAACGGTGATTACCAACGAACTAACGGACTTCAGGTAATCATAAGACAAATGGAACGACTCTCCGGTGATTAGATCCCTGCAATAACAGTAATTTTCTACTAACTGAAAAATCTTTAACTGCCGCTCCTATTTCTAAGCTGACTGCTGATTACATGGTGTGTTACCGATGAAAACCGTCACAGCAAGTTTAAGTTCATATCTCCATACACCGCCAACACCCGCTTCATCGCGGCACTCTGGCGACACTCCTTAAAAATCAGGTTCGTGCCCACCTTCCCTTCCCGTTCTTCCCTGGTAGCGAACCGGTAATACACCGTTCGCCAGACCTTACCATCAATGACTAAGATTCCTGCCCGCGCCATTTTAGCCGCAGCCTGATTTATGCTGGTTACTGTTGCGCCTGTTACCGCAGCAACGTCCGGCGCACAGAAGCTCTTATACATCCCCAGGTAATGAATAATTGCCTCTTTGCCCGTCATACACTTGCTCCTTTCAGTCCGAACTTAGCTTTGATTTCTGCGATCTTCGCCAAAGCCTGTGCACGGTTTAGAGGTCTACCGCCCATGACAGGAAGTTGTTTTACTGGTTCAGGTATCGCCTCACCACGGTTAATTCGCGCGGTCATACAGGTCAGCTCATCGGCAGCTTTACGCCGTAATTCCGCGTCAGTCAGCGCATTGGCCCGCATGTTCTGGTACAGGTTGGTAACCAACCAGTAGTGCGCGTTTGATTTCCATGGATAAGACTCTGCGTCCGGATACAGGCCACGCTTCCGGCAATACTCGTAAACCATATCAACCAGCTCGCTGGCGTTTGGCAGCCCGGCGGTAACGGATGCTTCTTCCCGGCACCAGGCGACAAACTGCCCGGGTGATGGCAGGAATGGTCGATTCTGCCGACGGGCTACGCGCATTCCAGCGTTAACCTGTTCCATTGTGGTGATCCCGTTTTCCCGAAAAGCCAGCACCCACTGGCGGCGGATTTCGTTCAGTTCATTCTGGTCACGGTTAGCCAGGCTCGCCGGGAAAGTTGCCAGTAACTGGCTGAACACACCGTTGATGATTTGCGCTACCTGCTGTACCTGCGGCTTTTCGTCGTACTGTTCCGGCATGTTGTTGGCGATCCGACGCATCTGCTCACGGTCAAAGTTAACCATCTGTGCGGCGATGTTTTTCATAAATCCACCCCGTAAATCCAGTCAGTGTTTGTCAGGTCGAGTTTTGGTTTGCTGGCTATCATGCCTGCCTGTTGCTTGTTACGGTTGATTTCGAGTTGGGTCCACTTGTCGCGGAGTTTGGCCGGACTTAGCACGTTACCGGACCAGAAGTTGTCCTGGCATGCCCAGCGGAACAGCACGCACATGTCGCGGTGGTTACGTCCGTCACGTTCACGCATCAGGCGGATATCGTTAGCCCACCCTGCAAAATTCGGTTTTCTGGCTGATGGTGCGATGGTCTTCACCATGTCAAACATCCACTCTGCGGCGGTCAGGTCTTCTGCTGTCCCCCACTTGCTGCCGCTCTGAATTGCAGCATCTGGTTTCACCACAGGAAGATCGTTTTCTGGTTGGTCAGAGGATTCGCCAGAATTCTCGGACGAAAAAGGTTTTATATTGTCTTTTGTTAGTTTGTCTTTTGTGTTTACCTGATTCGGGTAAACGCCTTTACCTGATTTGGGTAAACTTTTCTTACCTGATTCAGGTAAATTTACCTCTTTCAGGTAAACTTTATTTTTCTTACCTGATTCGGGTAATGTTGACCATTCACTGACCACATTATTAATACCGATATTCCGCCCGCTCTGAATCAAAATCCCACGCTTTACCAGAACACTTTTTGCAGCAGAACACTTGTGCGGCAATATCCCGGTCAATCCGGACAGTTGCTCGTTGCTCACCCAATCCAGTTTTTTATTAAAGCCATATGTTTTGCGCATGACAGCCAGGAAGACCAGAAGCTGGTGCTGTGTTAATCCGGCCAGCATCACAGCTTCCAGCAACTCATTTGCAATGCGCGTATAACCATCATCGAGATCTGCCACGCGCGGCTCCTTTTGTGCCGCATCCGGCACTGGAAAATTGAATATCTCAGCAGTGTTTGCCATAATTCCTCCCGCAATGAGTGTGTTACGATTTGCACCTGAAAGTCGGTTCTGTTCCAGCAGACCGGCTTTCGCCATTTCTGAACCTGTCATATCGCCCCCAGCATGGTAGTAACCATCGCCATCAATGGACCAGCCAGATCTGGGTCCACACGAAACATCGATACAATACCTTCACTAATTTCCTTCAGTTTCTGGTGGCGTGGTGCGTTGAGAATGACAGCCTGTTTTGCCTCACTGAGTTCCTTTTCCATTTCAGCCAACCTAGCCATGAAGCTATCCTGCTCAACCAGGTAACCGCGATATTCCAGCGGTAGTACCGCCAGAATTGCCGGGGTCAGTTCACGCACGTTATTTCGGTATTTTTCAGAATCGAATTTGTTATCGAGGAAGCGGAACAGCTTCTGGCGTGCACGGCTGACATCATCAGGGAAATCGATGGTGCCGCCGCCCTGCTCCCGATACTCATTCACAATGAGTGTGGCAACGACATCCTGATTATCTACAGCCGACCAGGCGCGGACGGCATCACGGATTTTTTCGTGGCCTGGCACCTGTTTTGTTTGAGAACGATTTATCACCGCAGTCGGGCTAAATCCGCTAGTCTGTTGGTATGTAAGTGGTTGCATAATTGACTCCTTTAGTTTGAATTGACTGTTAAGTTGATTGCTTATTGTTAAAGAGCGTGAAATGGAAATTTAAGCTGCGTTCTTTTCGGTGTGTGGAAACAACTTCGGAAGATCCGGGCGAATCTGGTATGCCTTCACTACTCCACCAGTAGCCGTAACAATGCTGCCGACATGTTCAGGGGATACCTTTGCTTTGTTGTGAAGCCACTTATAGACGGCCTGCTGTGAAACTTCGCAGGCAGCGCCCAGTTTCTTTTGTGAGCCAACGATATTGATCGCTGTTTTGATAGCTGGGTTCATAACAACCTCCGTGGTTAATTTGAATCAAGATTAAAACTATGGTTGTTTTTAGTCAACAACCATTTTCGTTTGATGGAATAAAACCTTGGTTGTACATTTGGACTATGAAAACAACACTCTCAGAAAGACTTAAAGAAGCTAGATTAGCGCGAGGCCTTACACAAAAGGCGCTTGGGGATTTGGTCGGGGTTAGCCAAGCTGCTATTCAGAAAATCGAAACAGGGAAAGCTAACCAAACAACTAAAATCGTGGAGATCGCGAACGCTTTGGGTGTGCGCGCAGAATGGTTATCTTCTGGCGTTGGAAATATGTCAGACAGTACAGTGCAACCAATACAATCAACTGTCAGCCATTCCAAATACTTTAAGATTGACGTTCTTGATATAGAAGTGAGTGCCGGGCCGGGAGTCATCAACCGTGAGTTTGTAGAAGTTCTACGCTCGGTTGAGTACTCGTTTGACGATGCTCGTCACATGTTCGATGGTAGGAAGGCAGAAAATATCCGCATCATTAACGTACGCGGTGACAGCATGTCAGGAACGATCGAACCAGGTGATCTTCTGTTCGTTGATATCACGGTTAAATCTTTCGACGGTGATGGTATCTATGCGTTTCTGTACGACGACACAGCCCATGTAAAGCGCCTGCAAATGATGAAGGATAAGCTACTTGTTATCTCTGATAACAAGAGCTACTCGCCGTGGGACCCAATTGAGAAAGACGAGATGAACCGGGTATTCATCTTCGGTAAGGTTATTGGGAGCATGCCGCAGACATACAGGAAGCATGGGTAACTACCGAATCGAATACTATAACTACGTAAAAAGACTATACATATCAACATTTTTTCTTTGATACATAGATGGAATAGCAATGAAGCTTAACTTTTATGCCGTATACATTCAAAATACTAGCTCTCTGAAAAAACAACCTATAGATTTATTGTCATTTCTGACAGAGCAGGTAATAAACGCTAAGAATCATGCTCAGCAGATTGAAGACTACTATGTTTTTGCACATCATATAATTAATGATAGTTTTATCCTGACAAAAACATTTGATTCAGAACTAGTTAAAAAAATCAATAGAAAAACACTTTCGGTTGATGAAATAAGAAATGCGCTTAGTTCAGATGAGTCATTAGGATTCCCATCATTTTTATTAATAAGAAAAAATATTATCGGATATGCAAATACATTATTCGGCCCAAAAACTCGTGATCTTGCGGCTTACCTAAAAGGAAAGGGAGCAATACCTGATGGATACTCACTATTCATAGAACCTTTGATGAGAGATATAACAAAGGATGATGCTTTAAGCATGCAGTTTATAGGAAGAACAACGGTAAGGGTTGAAAATGGGTCAAAACTTCTCAGCCCCCTACTTAGAGTGCTTGGTGCACAAGCAGTTGACGAAGAGCTCTTAGAAGGACTGGAAATAACCGTGAAGCCTAAACGTTTACGAAATATAAAATCTGTTGCCAAAGGGATTATTAGCAATGTGGATGAACAACATGAGAGCATTCACCTGAAGGGTAAAGAACAAGCTGCAGATATTCTTACAGAATATTATCTTTCTGACAAAGGCCACATTGGAGCAAATATCTATAAATCATCGAATGAAGACATAGCATCCGAAATGTCAACTTGCTATCTCAGGATGAAATTGATTATAATGGAAAGTTATAATAGAACATTTGGAGATGAGTTACCACTATAATATTGGGGGGCTATATGAAGTCACGGCACAGGATAGCGCCAGCAATAATACTTTTTCTTTTGCCATTCCCAATTATTATAAGTGCGTATTATCTAATCCGCCACATGTTTCCGGGTATGGCTTTTAGCGAGCACAGAGATGCGCTGGGGGGCGCTATTGCCGCTTATTCTGGTACTACAATTGCGATACTTATAGCCGCTTTAACATTTCTGATGGGGCTGGGAGGCAGGAATATTCGCAAATTGAAAACATATGGCTATATGACATCAATCATAATCATGTATGGATTAACTTTTTGCGAGCTAGGAGTACTTTTCTTTAATGGCTTGTTTTTACTTGCAACAAGTAAAAATCCTATACTAATGCTACCATCAATCGCTATTGGTTTATCAGGTACGTCACTAATCCATATTGGCATGCTCCTGATGCAATTACTTAATCTGTCAAAGCATAAGTAACCCGGCCTTGCCGGGTTTTCTTTTGCCTCCCCTCATCACACAAACCGTTCAAAAAACCACCACGACCTCGCTTCAGTTATCGCTATGCGATGCAAGTCACAAAATAAATCCATCTTAAATACAACCAGTTATATCTAAAACAACCAACAAAACAACTTTTGTTGTTGACGATAAAACAACTATAGTTTTAAATGAATTCATCGCAACAACACAACGATACGGCAATCACCTGATTCACCGTTGCGATGACCGCTTAGATCCGCAGCTTGAATTTCAGCAGGCTCCGGGGAGTGCGAGGGGTGAAGCGGACGCGTGAACGTCGGTGTGACCAGCTGAAATCAACTCAACACTTCATACCTCAGTCGCTTCAACGAGGCGACTTAGTTATGACAACCGGCGGCCATCCACCGCCTGAATACGCGCAGAAGTCTCTATATGTTCAGCAGCCCAGCTTACGGGCAGGAGTTTTTATGGTTCATCAACATTACGGAACGCAGACCGTTAATCGCGGTGCGGTCATGCCAGGAATGCTGGTCAAACACAAAGATGGTACCTGGACTGCATCAGCTAATTTACGCGGACGGCTATATCTGCATCGCGGCATCGAGCGCACTTATACCCGTGATTTGCTCGTGGAAGTTTTTCTCGACGGACGAGGCAACGGACTGAATCACTAATCCCCTTTCCTGTTTTCCTAATCAGCCTGGCATTTCGCGGGCGATATTTTCACAGCCATTTTCAGGAGTTCAGCCATGAACGCTTATTACATTCAGGATCGTCTTGAGGCTCAGAGCTGGGCACGTCACTACCAGCAGATCGCCCGTGAAGAGAAAGAGGCAGAACTGGCAGACGACATGGAAAAGGGTCTGTCCCAGCACCTGTTTGAATCACTCTGCATCGATCATTTGCAACGCCACGGGGCCAGCAAAAAAGCCATTACCCGTGCGTTTGATGACGATGTTGAGTTTCAGGAGCGCATGGCAGAACACATCCGGTACATGGTTGAAACCATTGCTCACCACCAGGTTGATATTGATTCAGAGGTATAAAACGAATGAGTACTGCACTCGCAACGCTGGCAGGGAAGCTGGCTGAACGTGTTGGCATGGATTCTGTCGACCCACAGGAACTGATCACCACTCTTCGCCAGACGGCATTTAAAGGTGATGCCAGCGATGCGCAGTTCATCGCATTGCTGATAGTTGCCAACCAGTACGGCCTTAATCCGTGGACGAAAGAAATTTACGCCTTCCCTGATAAGCAGAACGGCATCGTTCCGGTGGTGGGCGTTGATGGCTGGTCCCGCATCATCAATGAAAACCAGCAGTTTGATGGTATGGACTTTGAGCAGGACAATGAATCCTGCACATGCCGGATTTACCGCAAGGACCGTAATCATCCGATCTGCGTTACCGAGTGGATGGATGAATGCCGCCGCGAACCATTCAAAACCCGCGAAGGCAGAGAAATCACGGGGCCGTGGCAGTCGCATCCCAAACGGATGTTACGTCATAAAGCCATGATTCAGTGTGCCCGTCTGGCCTTCGGATTTGCTGGTATCTATGACAAGGATGAAGCCGAGCGCATTGTCGAAAATACCGCATACACTGCAGAACGTCAGCCGGAACGCGACATCACTCCGGTTAACGATGAAACCATGCAGGAGATTAACACTCTGCTGATCACCCTGGATAAAACATGGGATGACGACTTATTGCCGCTCTGTTCCCAGATATTTCGCCGCAACATTCGTGCATCGTCAGAACTGACACAGGCCGAAGCAGTAAAAGCTCTTGGATTCCTGAAACAGAAAGCCGCAGAGCAGAAGGTGGCAGCATGACACCGGACATTATCCTGCAGCGTACCGGGATCGACGTGAGAGCTGTCGAACAGGGGGATGATGCGTGGCACAAATTACGGCTCGGCGTCATCACCGCTTCAGAAGTTCACAACGTGATAGCAAAGCCCCGCTCAGGAAAGAAGTGGCCTGACATGAAAATGTCCTACTTCCACACCCTGCTGGCTGAGGTTTGCACCGGTGTGGCTCCGGAAGTTAATGCTAAGGCGCTGGCCTGGGGAAAACAGTACGAGAACGACGCCAGAGCCCTGTTTGAGTTTACTTCCGGCGTGAATGTTACTGAATCCCCGATCATCTATCGCGACGAAAGTATGCGCACCGCCTGCTCTCCCGATGGTTTATGCAGTGACGGCAACGGCCTTGAACTGAAATGCCCGTTTACCTCCCGGGATTTCATGAAATTCCGGCTCGGTGGTTTCGAGGCCATAAAGTCGGCTTACATGGCCCAGGTGCAGTACAGCATGTGGGTGACGCGAAAAGATGCCTGGTACTTTGCCAACTATGACCCGCGCATGAAGCGTGAAGGCCTGCATTATGTCGTGATTGAGCAGGATGAAAAGTACATGGCGAGTTTTGACGAGATGGTGCCGGAGTTCATCGAAAAAATGGACGAGGCACTGGCTGAAATTGGTTTTGTATTTGGGGAGCAATGGCGATGACGCATCCTCACGATAATATCCGGGTAGGCGCAATCACTTTCGTCTACTCCGTTACAAAGCGAGGCTGGGTATTTCCCGGCCTTTCTGTAATCCGAAATCCCCTGAAAGCACAGCGGCTGGCTGAGGAGATAAATAATAAACGGGGGGGGCTGTATGCACAAAGCATCTCCCGTTGAGTTAAGAACGAGTATCGAGATGGCACATAGCCTCGCTCAAATTGGAGTCAGGTTTGTGCCAATACCAGTAGAAACAGACGAAGAATTTCACACGTTAGCCGCATCCCTTTCACAAAAGCTGGAAATGATGGTGGCGAAAGCAGAAGCAGATGAGAGAGACCAGGTATGACAACCACTGAATGCATTTTTCTGGCAGCGGGCTTCATATTCTGTGTGCTTATGCTTGCCGACATGGGACTTGTTCAATGACACCTCAGCAGGAAAACGCCCTTCGCAGCATTGCCCGTCAGGCTAATTCTGAAATCAAAAAAGCCAGACAGCAGTTTCCGGATAAAAACGTCGATGACATTTGCCGTAGCGTACTGAAGAAGCACCGCGAAACGGTAACGCTGATGGGATTCACACCGACTCATTTAAGCCTGGCAATCGGCATGTTAAACGGCGTCTTTAAGGAACGATGAACATGAAAAGCAAAATCATCAGGGAGCTACAGGCTCCTTTTTTATTATTCGCATTCACCCTCAAGCGTATTAACCAACAATTCAGGGATTAATGGAAGATGGCAGACATCATTGATTCAGCATCAGAAATTGAAGAATTACAGCGCAACACAGCAATAAAAATGCGTCGTCTGAACCACCAGGCTATATCTGCCACTCATTGTTGTGAGTGTGGCGATCCGATAGATGAACGAAGACGACTGGCCATTCAGGGTTGTCGGACTTGCGCCAGCTGCCAGCAAGATCTGGAGCTTATCCGCAAGCAAAGGGGGATTAAGTGATGGCTAACCTGCAACTTGCTGTTAAAAGTGAATACTTCGATGCCATGATTCGCGGAGAGAAAACGGAAGAGTATCGCCTGTGTAATGACTACTGGAAAAAGCGCCTCGTTAACCGCGAGTATGGCTGTCTGATCATCACGAAGGGATATCCGAAGCGCGACGATTTCAGTCGCAGAATTGATGTTCCGTATGATGGATATGAAGTGAAGACAATCACACATCCGCACTTTGGCGATAAACCGGTAAAGGTGTTCGCTATAAAGGTGAATATCAGCACTGAATATCAATCCGCACAACACAAGGTCAAGAATGTTCAGAGTGATTTACCCTAACACCTGGTACGTCGACCACCACGGCACTCCCTGCAAAATCCTGCGTTCTACCCACAACAAAGTTCACTACATCCGAAAAGGCAGAACATGTATCGCCAGCATGTTCCGCTTTAATCATGACTTTGAACCTGTCAGTAAAGTGGAATCAGAGCGGATAGCCGAAGAGATCGATACAGCAGAACACATTAAGAAGTTACGTGCCATACGCAGGAAATAGAAAAATTGATAAATTCAATACTGCATTTCTCAGCATTAAATTTATCTCTATGATCAGTCAAGAGATGTACCTGCCATGAGCTTAATATCATGTCAGATATATCGGTCACAAACTCCCTCAGCAGCTAAGAGGAGGACAAATGTCTCGACTAATCACTTTACAGGACTGGGCTAAAGAAGAATTTGGGGACTTAGCACCAAGTGAGCGAGTTCTGAAAAAATACGCGCAAGGGAAAATGATGGTCCCACCCGCTATAAAAGTTGGTCGCTACTGGATGATTGACCGAAATTCCCGTTTTGTAGGAACGCTTGCAGAACCGCAACTCCCAATAAACGCAAACCCAAAACTCCAACGGATAATCGCTGATGGCTGCTAGACCCCGATCTCACAAAATCTCTATACCCAATTTATATTGCAAATTAGATAAGCGAACCGGAAAGGTATATTGGCAATACAAACATCCACTATCCGGTCGTTTTCATAGCTTAGGAACTGATGAGAATGAAGCAAAACAAGTTGCTACTGAAGCAAATACCATTATTGCTGAACAACGTACCCGACAAATATTAAGCGTCAATGAGCGTCTGGAAAGAATGAAAGGCAGGCGCTCAGACATTACGGTGACAGAATGGCTTGATAAATATATTTCTATCCAGGAGGACAGGTTGCAACATAATGAACTAAGACCCAACTCCTATCGGCAAAAAGGCAAACCCATTCGTCTTTTCCGTGAGCATTGTGGAATGCAACACCTCAAGGATATTACCGCACTTGATATTGCCGAAATAATTGATGCTATAAAGGCTGAAGGCCATAACAGGATGGCGCAAGTCGTTAGAATGGTGTTGATCGACGTCTTCAAAGAAGCACAACACGCAGGACATGTTCCGCCAGGATTTAACCCAGCGCAGGCAACAAAACAACCGCGAAATCGAGTAAACCGCCAAAGATTGTCACTGCCAGAATGGCAGGCAATATTTGACAGCGTAAGCAAACGGCAGCCCTATTTAAAATGCGGGATGCTACTTGCTCTTGTTACTGGACAACGTTTAGGCGATATCTGCAATTTGAAATTCTCTGATATCTGGGACGACATGTTGCACATTACTCAGGAAAAAACCGGTTCAAAACTTGCTATTCCACTTAACCTGAAATGCGATGCTCTGAATATTACCCTTCGTGAAGTTATATCTCAGTGCAGGGATGCTGTTGTTAGTAAATATCTGGTCCATTACCGTCACACTACCTCTCAAGCAAACAGAGGAGACCAGGTTTCTGCAAATACTCTGACAACGGCTTTTAAAAAGGCCAGGGAAAAATGTGGCATAAAATGGGAGCAAGGAACTGCGCCCACATTTCATGAGCAGCGATCTCTGTCAGAACGGTTATATCGGGAACAGGGTCTGGATACGCAAAAGTTGTTAGGCCATAAATCCAGAAAAATGACCGACCGATACAATGATGATCGTGGTAAAGACTGGATTATCGTAGATATCAAAACAGCATAGAAAATAGCCAGTTTTGGGGAAGGGTTTTGGGGAAAGTTTTGGGGAAGATTTTACATCATCATAAAACAACGGGCGTATAACACGCCCGTTTCAATATTTAACACATATAGAGATTACATGTTCTTGATGATCGCATCACCAAACTCTGAACATTTCAGCAGTTTAGCGTCTTCCATCAGACGTTCGAAGTCATAGGTTACGGTCTTCGCGTTAATCGCGCCTTCCATACCTTTAACAATCAGATCTGCGGCTTCAGTCCAGCCCATATGGCGCAGCATCATCTCAGCGGAGAGGATGATAGAGCCTGGGTTAACTTTATCCTGACCGGCATATTTCGGTGCAGTACCGTGGGTGGCTTCAAACAGCGCGCATTCGTCACCGATGTTTGCGCCAGGGGCGATACCAATACCGCCAACCTGCGCTGCCAGGGCGTCAGATATATAGTCACCGTTCAGGTTCATACAGGCGATAACGTCGTATTCAGCCGGACGCAACAGGATCTGTTGCAGGAACGCATCAGCGATCACATCTTTAATAACGATCTCTTTGCCGGTATTCGGGTTTTTAACTTTCAGCCACGGGCCGCCGTCGATCAGTTCACCGCCAAACTCTTCACGCGCCAGCTGGTAGCCCCAGTCTTTAAACGCGCCTTCGGTGAACTTCATGATGTTGCCTTTGTGCACCAGGGTCACAGAGTCACGATCGTTAGCAATTGCGTATTCGATCGCGGCACGAACCAGACGTTTGGTGCCTTCTTCAGAACACGGCTTAATGCCGATACCGCAATGTTCCGGGAAGCGGATTTTCTTCACGCCCATCTCTTCACGCAGGAATTTAATCACTTTCTCAGCGTCGGCAGAGTCAGCTTTCCATTCGATACCCGCATAAATGTCTTCCGAGTTTTCACGGAAGATAACCATATCGGTCAGTTCAGGGTGTTTAACCGGGCTTGGAGTGCCCTGATAGTAACGTACCGGACGCAGGCAGATGTAGAGATCCAGTTCCTGGCGCAGGGCTACGTTCAGAGAACGAATACCGCCACCAACCGGGGTGGTCAGCGGACCTTTAATGGCAACGCGATATTCACGAATCAGATCAAGGGTTTCAGCAGGCAGCCAGACGTCCTGACCATAAACCTGTGTGGATTTTTCACCGGTGTAAATTTCCATCCAGGAGATTTTACGCTCGCCTTTATAGGCTTTCTCGACCGCAGCGTCGACCACTTTCAGCATGGCTGGGGTTACATCTACACCGATTCCATCACCTTCGATGTAAGGGATAATCGGATTTTCAGGAACGTTGAGTTTGCCGTTTTGCAGGGTGATCTTCTTGCCTTGTGCCGGAACAACTACTTTACTTTCCATTCACCTCTCCTTCGAGCGCTACTGGTTTGCTCGTCTGCCACCACGTTGCATATGCGTTTGCGTCCTGCGATACGGATGCTTTAGAGCAATTTTTTGTTAATGATTTGTAATTGGCTTGTCAATACTACCCTATTGTTTGCCGTCATGAAAGATGCGCGTTATTAGGCTATAATGCGGCAATTCATAATCTCTGAAAATACCATGCAAAAAACTTCTTTTAGAAATCACCAGGTTAAGCGATTCAGCTCGCAACGTTCTACCAGGCGAAAACCTGAAAACCAGCCCACGCGCGTGATCCTGTTCAATAAACCCTACGATGTTCTTCCGCAGTTCACCGATGAAGCAGGGCGTAAAACATTAAAAGAATTCATCCCGGTTCAGGGCGTTTATGCGGCTGGTCGTCTCGACAGAGATAGCGAAGGGTTACTGGTGCTGACTAATAATGGCGCGTTACAGGCGCGTTTAACCCAGCCGGGCAAACGCACCGGGAAAATCTATTATGTGCAGGTGGAAGGCATTCCTACGGAAGACGCTCTTGAAGCCTTGCGCAATGGCGTAACCTTAAATGATGGCCCTACCCTGCCCGCTGGCGTGGAATTGGCTGAAGAACCGGAGTGGTTATGGCCGCGTAATCCGCCAATTCGTGAACGAAAAAGTATTCCCACCAGCTGGCTGAAGATCACCTTATATGAAGGACGTAATCGCCAGGTACGCCGCATGACCGCCCATGTTGGTTTCCCCACACTGCGACTGATTCGCTATGCGATGGGGAGTTACACGCTGGATAATCTTGCTAATGGCGAATGGCGAGAAACCACAGAATAAGGAAGCACAATGTTTAAACCGCACGTTACCGTTGCCTGCGTGGTGCACGCAGAAGGCAAATTTTTAGTCGTTGAAGAGACGATTAATGGTAAAGCGTTATGGAACCAACCTGCCGGGCATCTGGAAGCAGATGAAACCTTAGTGGAAGCCGCCGCGCGTGAGCTGTGGGAAGAGACGGGCATCAGCGCGCAACCGCAACACTTTATTCGTATGCATCAGTGGATTGCGCCGGATAAGACGCCGTTTTTGCGCTTCCTGTTTGCCATTGAGCTTGAGCAAATATGCCCGACCCAGCCTCATGACAGCGATATCGACTGCTGCCGTTGGGTCAGCGCCGAAGAAATTTTACAGGCGTCAAATCTGCGTTCGCCGCTGGTGGCGGAAAGTATTCGTTGTTATCAAAGCGGGCAACGCTATCCGCTGGAGATGATTGGCGATTTTAACTGGCCTTTTACAAAGGGTGTCATCTAAAAGGCTGCGTGATAGAATACGCCGCCTTGAAGTTCAATGTCGTGAGTGATCCAATGTCTGAAACCGCAAAAAAAGTAATCGTCGGCATGTCCGGCGGTGTCGATTCCTCCGTTTCTGCCTGGCTGTTGCAACAACAGGGATATCAGGTCGAAGGCCTGTTTATGAAGAACTGGGAAGAAGACGACGGTGAGGAATATTGCACGGCGGCAGCGGATCTGGCTGATGCCCAGGCTGTCTGCGACAAGCTCGGCATTGAACTGCACACCGTTAACTTTGCTGCCGAGTACTGGGACAACGTCTTCGAACTGTTCCTTGCCGAATATAAAGCCGGTCGCACGCCGAATCCGGATATTCTGTGCAACAAAGAGATCAAATTTAAAGCTTTCCTCGAATTTGCCGCCGAAGATTTAGGTGCCGATTATATCGCTACCGGTCATTACGTACGTCGGGCAGATGTCGATGGCAAGAGCCGCCTGCTGCGTGGTCTGGACAGCAATAAAGACCAGAGCTACTTCCTTTACACGCTTAGCCATGAGCAGATTGCGCAAAGCCTGTTCCCGGTCGGCGAACTGGAAAAACCGCAGGTGCGTAAGATTGCTGAAGATCTCGGTCTGGTTACCGCGAAGAAAAAAGACTCTACCGGCATTTGCTTTATTGGCGAACGTAAATTCCGCGAGTTCCTGGGGCGTTATCTCCCGGCGCAACCGGGCAAAATAATTACCGTTGATGGCGATGAAATTGGCGAACACCAGGGGCTGATGTATCACACCCTCGGTCAGCGTAAAGGTCTGGGTATCGGTGGCACTAAAGATGGCACCGAAGAACCGTGGTACGTCGTCGATAAAGACGTCGAGAATAACATTCTGGTTGTCGCGCAGGGTCATGAGCATCCACGTCTGATGTCTGTTGGGTTGATTGCCCAGCAGTTGCACTGGGTCGATCGTGAACCGTTCACCGGCACTATGCGTTGCACGGTGAAAACCCGCTATCGCCAGACCGACATCCCATGCACCGTCAAGGCGCTGGGCGATGATCGCATTGAAGTGATTTTCGATGAGCCGGTTGCCGCCGTGACGCCGGGCCAGTCTGCCGTCTTCTACAACGGTGAAGTGTGCCTCGGTGGCGGTATTATTGAGCAGCGTCTGCCGCTGCCGGTCTGATTATTATCTTTACTTAAAACAAGGAAGCAGTGAACGTGGCAAAGAATTACTATGACATCACCCTCGCCCTGGCCGGTATTTGTCAGTCGGCTCGCCTGGTGCAACAACTCGCTCACCAGGGGCATTGTGATGCCGATGCGCTACACGTTTCACTCAACAGTATTATTGATATGAACCCCAGCTCCACGCTGGCGGTTTTTGGCGGTAGCGAAGCCAACCTACGCGTCGGGCTGGAAACCCTGCTCGGCGTGCTCAATGCCAGCAGCCGTCAGGGTTTGAACGCTGAGTTAACCCGCTACACCCTTAGCCTGATGGTGCTTGAGCGTAAACTTTCATCTGCCAAAGGTGCGCTCGACACTCTGGGCAACCGGATCAACGGCCTGCAACGCCAGCTCGAACACTTCGATTTACAGTCCGAAACGCTGATGAGCGCGATGGCTGCTATCTATGTTGATGTTATCAGCCCGCTTGGCCCGCGCATTCAGGTCACCGGTTCCCCTGCTGTACTGCAAAGCCCGCAGGTGCAGGCGAAAGTTCGCGCAACCCTGCTGGCAGGCATTCGCGCCGCCGTGCTCTGGCACCAGGTCGGCGGTGGACGTCTGCAACTGATGTTTTCTCGTAATCGCCTGACCACTCAGGCAAAACAAATTCTTGCTCATTTAACCCCGGAGTTGTGATCTATGGAATTATCCTCACTGACCGCCGTTTCCCCTGTCGATGGACGCTACGGCGATAAAGTCAGCGCGCTGCGCGGGATTTTCAGCGAATATGGTTTGCTGAAATTCCGTGTACAAGTTGAAGTACGTTGGCTGCAAAAACTAGCCGCGCACGCAGCGATCAAGGAAGTTCCTGCTTTTGCTGCCGACGCAATCGGTTACCTTGATGCAATCGTCGCTAATTTCAGCGAAGAAGATGCTGCACGCATCAAAACCATCGAGCGTACCACTAACCACGACGTTAAAGCGGTTGAGTATTTCCTGAAAGAAAAAGTGGCAGATATCCCGGAACTGCACGCGGTATCTGAATTCATTCACTTTGCCTGTACTTCGGAAGATATCAATAACCTCTCCCACGCGTTGATGCTGAAAACCGCGCGTGATGAAGTGATCCTGCCATACTGGCGTCAACTGATTGACGGTATTAAAGATCTCGCTATTCAGTACCGCGATATTCCGCTGCTGTCCCGTACCCACGGTCAGCCAGCCACGCCGTCAACCATCGGGAAAGAGATGGCTAACGTTGCCTACCGTATGGAACGCCAGTACCGCCAACTTAACCAGGTGGAGATCCTCGGCAAAATCAACGGCGCCGTCGGTAACTATAACGCCCACATCGCCGCTTACCCGGAAGTTGACTGGCATCAGTTTAGCGAAGAGTTCGTCACCTCGCTGGGTATTCAGTGGAACCCGTACACCACGCAGATTGAACCGCACGACTACATTGCCGAGCTGTTTGATTGCGTTGCGCGCTTTAACACTATTCTGATCGACTTTGACCGTGACGTCTGGGGTTATATCGCTCTTAACCACTTCAAACAGAAAACCATTGCTGGTGAGATTGGTTCTTCCACCATGCCGCATAAGGTTAACCCGATCGACTTCGAAAACTCCGAAGGGAACCTGGGGCTTTCCAACGCAGTGTTGCAGCACCTGGCCAGCAAACTGCCGGTTTCCCGCTGGCAGCGTGACCTGACCGACTCCACCGTGCTGCGTAACCTCGGCGTGGGTATTGGTTATGCACTGATTGCTTACCAGTCTACCCTGAAAGGCGTGAGCAAACTGGAAGTGAACCGTGACCATCTGCTGGATGAACTGGATCACAACTGGGAAGTGCTGGCTGAGCCGATCCAGACAGTCATGCGTCGCTATGGCATTGAAAAACCGTATGAAAAGCTGAAAGAGCTGACTCGCGGTAAGCGCGTTGACGCCGAAGGCATGAAGCAATTTATCGACGGTCTGGCGCTGCCAGAAGAAGAGAAAGCGCGCCTGAAAGCGATGACGCCGGCTAATTATATTGGTCGTGCCATCACGATGGTTGATGAGCTGAAATAATCCCCTGTCAAGGCCGGATGGCGATGCTGTCCGGCCTGCTTCTTAAGCGAATCTTTTCCTGTGTTACCTCCCCTACCCGCTGGTTTAATTAATGTTTACTCCCATAAATACATAATCGCGTTACACTATTTTAATAATTAAGACAGGGAGAAATAAAAATGCGCGTACTGGTTGTCGAAGACAATGCGTTGTTACGTCACCATCTTAAAGTTCAGATTCAGGACGCTGGTCATCAGGTCGATGACGCAGAAGATGCCAAAGAAGCAGATTATTATCTCAATGAACATTTACCGGATATTGCCATTGTCGATCTTGGCTTGCCTGATGAAGATGGTCTGTCGCTGATCCGCCGCTGGCGTAGCAATGATGTTTCACTACCGATTCTGGTATTAACCGCCCGTGAAAGCTGGCAGGACAAAGTCGAAGTCTTAAGTGCCGGTGCTGATGATTACGTGACCAAACCGTTTCATATTGAAGAGGTGATGGCGCGTATGCAGGCGTTGATGCGGCGTAATAGCGGTCTGGCTTCACAGGTTATTTCGCTGCCACCGTTTCAGGTTGATCTCTCCCGCCGTGAATTATCCATTAACGACGAAGTGATCAAACTGACCGCGTTTGAATACACCATTATGGAAACGCTAATCCGTAATAACGGCAAAGTGGTCAGCAAAGATTCGCTGATGTTACAGCTCTATCCGGATGCCGAACTGCGGGAAAGCCATACCATTGATGTATTAATGGGCCGACTGCGTAAGAAAATTCAGACGCAATATCCGCAAGAAGTGATTACCACCGTTCGCGGCCAGGGCTATCTGTTCGAATTGCGCTGATGAAAAAATTACTGCGTATTTTTTCCCCACTCTCGCTACGGGTTCGTTTTCTGTTGGCAACGGCAGCGGTAGTGCTGGTGCTTTCGCTTGCCTACGGGATGGTCGCGCTGATCGGTTATAGCGTCAGTTTCGATAAAACCACGTTTCGGCTGTTACGTGGCGAGAGCAACCTGTTCTATACCCTCGCGAAGTGGGAAAACAACAAATTGCATGTCGAATTGCCAGAAAATATCGACAAGCAAAGCCCTACTATGACACTGATCTATGATGAGAACGGGCAACTTTTATGGGCGCAGCGTGACGTTCCCTGGTTGATGAAAATGATCCAGCCTGACTGGCTGAAATCTAATGGCTTCCATGAAATAGAAGCGGATGTTAACGATACCAGCATCTTGCTGAGTGAAGATCATTCTATACAGCAACAGTTGCAGGAAGTACGGGAGGATGACGACGACGCTGAGATGACTCACTCGGTGGCAGTAAACATCTATCCGGCAACGTCGCAGATGCCAAAGTTAACCATTGTGGTGGTTGATACCATCCCTGTAGAGCTTAAAAGTTCCTATATGGTGTGGAGCTGGTTTGTCTATGTGCTCTCAGCCAACCTGCTGTTAGTGATCCCTCTGTTATGGGTCGCCGCCTGGTGGAGTTTACGCCCTATCGAAGCCCTGGCAAAAGAAGTCCGCGAACTGGAAGAGCACAACCGGGAACTACTCAACCCTACCACCACGAGGGAACTTACCAGCCTGGTACGTAACCTGAACCGACTGTTAAAAAGTGAGCGTGAACGTTATGACAAATACCGCACTACGCTCACCGACCTGACGCACAGTCTGAAAACACCGCTGGCGGTGCTGCAAAGTACGCTACGTTCCATGCGTAGTGAGAAGATGAGCGTCAGCGAAGCAGAGCCAGTAATGCTGGAACAAATCAGCCGCATCTCGCAACAAATTGGCTACTACCTGCATCGCGCCAGTATGCGCGGTGGAACATTACTTAGCCGCGAATTGCATCCTGTCGCCCCACTGCTGGACAATCTCACCTCGGCGCTGAACAAAGTTTATCAGCGTAAAGGGGTTAATATTTCCCTCGATATCTCGCCAGAAATCAGCTTTGTGGGTGAGCAGAATGATTTTGTCGAAGTGATGGGCAACGTACTGGATAACGCCTGTAAATACTGTCTTGAGTTTGTCGAAATTTCAGCCAGACAAACCGATGATCATCTCTATATTGTTGTCGAGGATGATGGCCCCGGTATTCCATTAAGCAAGCGAGAGGTCATTTTCGACCGTGGTCAACGTGTTGACACTTTGCGCCCAGGACAAGGTGTCGGTCTGGCAGTCGCACGTGAAATTACCGAGCAATACGACGGAAAAATCATCGCCGGAGAGAGTATGCTCGGCGGTGCACGAATGGAAGTGATTTTTGGTCGCCAGCATTCTTCGCCAAAGAGTGAATAAATATGCCCTTTCTTCACGCATTACGTTAAGCATCCGTTATAATCGGTTGCAGATACCAGCCTGTGGATGCTTAACATGGAATACCAACTTACCCTTAACTGGCCCGATTTTCTTGAACGCCACTGGCAGAAACGTCCGGTAGTGTTAAAACGCGGCTTTAATAATTTTATTGACCCAATCTCTCCAGACGAGTTAGCGGGTCTGGCGATGGAAAGCGAAGTCGACAGTCGGCTGGTCAGTCACCAGGATGGTAAATGGCAGGTCAGCCACGGTCCATTCGAAAGCTACGATCATCTCGGTGAGACCAACTGGTCATTGCTGGTGCAGGCAGTAAATCACTGGCATGAACCAACCGCCGCGCTGATGCGTCCGTTTCGTGAACTGCCGGACTGGCGCATTGACGACCTGATGATCTCATTTTCCGTACCCGGCGGCGGCGTCGGCCCGCATCTCGATCAATACGATGTGTTTATTATCCAGGGAACCGGTCGTCGTCGCTGGCGAGTGGGCGAAAAGCTGCAAATGAAACAGCACTGCCCGCACCCGGATCTGTTACAGGTCGATCCGTTCGAAGCCATCATCGATGAAGAGCTGGAGCCTGGCGATATTCTTTATATTCCGCCGGGATTCCCGCACGAAGGCTACGCGCTGGAAAATGCGATGAACTACTCTGTCGGTTTTCGTGCGCCCAATACGCGGGAGCTGATCAGCGGTTTTGCCGATTATGTTCTGCAACGTGAGCTGGGCGGTAATTATTACAGCGATCCGGATATCCCTCCTCGCGCCCATCCGGCTGATGTTCTGCCGCAAGAGATGGATAAATTGCGTGAGATGATGCTTGAACTGATCAACCAGCCGGAGCACTTTAAGCAATGGTTTGGCGAGTTTATTTCCCAGTCACGTCATGAACTGGATATCGCGCCGCCAGAGCCGCCTTATCAGCCGGATGAAATCTACGATGCGCTGAAACAAGGTGATGTGCTGGTGCGCCTGGGTGGTCTGCGCGTATTGCGCATTGGTGATGATGTATACGCCAATGGTGAAAAGATCGATTCTCCGCACCGTCCGGCACTGGATGCGCTCGCCAGTAATATTGTGCTGACTGCCGAGAATTTTGGCGATGCGCTGGAAGATCCATCATTCCTCGCGATGCTCGCGGCGCTGGTCAATAGCGGGTATTGGTTCTTCGAAGGGTAAGTTTGGATGTAAGCCGGATGCGGCATCACATGCCGCATCCCTTTTCGCTTACTTCCGTTGCGCCGTTAACTCGGCAATACGCACGATCACCTGCACCGCTTTTTCCATTCCTTCCAGGGTCACAAACTCATGTTTACCATGATAGTTGTAACCGCCAGTGAACAGGTTCGGGCACGGTAATCCCATAAACGACAACTGCGCGCCGTCGGTGCCGCCACGGATCGGCTTCAGATCCGGTTCAATATCACAATCGCGCATCGCCTGCTGGGCGATATCGAGAATATGCGGATGATCCACAATTTTCTCGCGCATGTTGTAGTAACTGTCTTCAATCACCAGTTCAATGTAGCAATCAGGGTGCAGCCCTTTGCCCACTTTCTTGGCAATCTCCATCATCTTACGTTTACGCGCTTCAAACTGTTTACGATCGAAATCACGAATGATGTAGTGCATATCGGCGCGCTCAACGGTGCCTTTCATGCTCGTCAGGTGATAAAAACCTTCATAACCTTCGGTAGTTTCTGGGCTTTCATCCGCCGGAACTTCTGCATGAATGCGTGCGGCCAGCGATAGCGCGTTAACCATCACGCCTTTTGCCGAGCCTGGGTGAACGTTGTTACCGACAATTTTGATATTCACCGATGCGGCGTTGAAGTTTTCAAACTCCAGTTCGCCTACGCCACCACCATCGACGGTGTAAGCCCAACGAGCATCAAAGGCGTCAACATCAAAGTGTTTCGCCCCTTTCCCCACTTCTTCATCTGGCGTAAAGGCGACGCGAATATCGCCATGCGGAATGTTTTTCTGCTGCAATACCGCCAGCGCGGTCATAATTTCCGCAATACCGGCTTTATCGTCAGCGCCCAATAGCGTTTTGCCATCGGTGGTGATCAGCGTCTGCCCCAGCAATTGATGCAGAACCGGGAACATCACTGGTGACAAGACTTCGTCGCCAATACCCAGCGCGATGTCGCCACCACGATAGTTTTCAACAATTTGCGGATTTACATTTTTACCGCTGCAATCCGGAGAGGTATCCACATGAGAAATAAAACCAATCGCCGGGATATCGCCAAGAACGTTAGCCGGTAACGTCGCCATTAGCGTTCCTTTCTCGCTTAAGGTCACATTGATAAGCCCCATCTCTTCGAGCTGATCTTTCAACAAATGCAATAACTTCCACTGACCTTCCGTGCTGGGAACCTGTCTCACTCCCGCTTTTGATTGGGTATCCAGAGACACGTAGTTCAAAAAACGCTCAAGTAGTTTATCCATGTAGTCACCCTCACTTTTCGTGACAACATTATTAAGAAGCAAGAAAAGACAAATATTGCGTCAGGTCACTTTTACCCCTGCAAGCGGGAATATTTATCAACATTACCTTAATCAATATAAAGCTAAGCCAGTAATTCACAACAAGGATTGGCGATTCCGATGGTTTGCCGTAGAATTACCGCCCTCATTAAGAGTCACCAAGGTGGTTAACCACAAACCCCGCATCGGTAAGCCATCCGTTGCGTTTACATGGGACAGAGTAAAAAATTGAATAAACAACCGAGTTCGCTTTCACCGCTGGTGCAATTGGCGGGAATTCGCAAATGCTTTGATGGTAAAGAAGTCATTCCCCAGCTTGATCTGACTATCAACAATGGCGAGTTCCTCACGCTGCTTGGCCCTTCTGGCTGCGGTAAAACAACCGTTCTTCGCCTGATTGCGGGTCTGGAAACTGTTGATTCCGGGCGCATCATGCTGGATAACGAGGACATCACCCACGTTCCGGCGGAAAACCGCTATGTGAACACCGTTTTCCAAAGCTACGCGTTATTCCCCCACATGACCGTATTCGAAAATGTGGCCTTTGGCTTGCGTATGCAAAAAACCCCCGCTGCTGAAATTACGCCTCGCGTGATGGAAGCCCTGCGGATGGTACAACTGGAAACCTTCGCTCAACGCAAACCGCATCAACTCTCTGGCGGTCAGCAGCAACGCGTGGCCATTGCCCGCGCAGTGGTTAACAAGCCTCGTCTGTTGTTGCTTGATGAATCGCTTTCCGCGCTGGATTACAAACTGCGCAAACAGATGCAGAACGAGTTAAAAGCGTTACAGCGAAAACTTGGCATTACTTTCGTCTTCGTTACCCACGACCAGGAAGAGGCACTCACTATGTCTGACCGGATTGTGGTGATGCGCGATGGTCGCATTGAACAAGACGGCACACCACGTGAAATCTACGAAGAACCCAAAAACCTGTTTGTTGCCGGATTCATTGGCGAAATCAATATGTTTAACGCCACGGTGATCGAACGTCTCGACGAGCAACGCGTACGCGCCAACGTTGAAGGCCGCGAGTGTAATATCTACGTTAACTTCGCCGTTGAACCGGGGCAAAAACTGCATGTTCTGCTGCGCCCGGAAGACTTACGTGTTGAAGAGATTAACGACGACAACCACGTCGAAGGGCTGATTGGTTACGTTCGCGAGCGTAACTACAAAGGCATGACGCTGGAGTCGGTTGTCGAACTGGAAAATGGCAAGATGGTGATGGTCAGCGAATTCTTCAACGAAGACGATCCTGACTTTGACCACTCACTCGACCAGAAAATGGCCATTAATTGGGTAGAAAGCTGGGAGGTCGTACTGGCTGATGAAGAACACAAGTAAGTTCCAGAATGTAGTGATTGTCACTATCGTCGGTTGGCTTGTGTTGTTTGTCTTTCTGCCCAACCTGATGATCATTGGCACCAGCTTTTTGACCCGCGACGACGCAAGTTTCGTCAAAATGGTCTTTACGCTGGATAACTACACACGTCTGCTCGATCCGCTCTATTTTGAAGTGCTCGTGCACTCACTGAATATGGCGCTGATCGCCACTCTCGCCTGCCTGGTGCTGGGCTACCCGTTTGCCTGGTTTCTGGCAAAACTGCCGCATAAAGTGCGACCGCTGCTGCTGTTTCTGCTGATTGTTCCGTTCTGGACAAACTC
This sequence comes from Escherichia sp. Marseille-Q3837, assembly GCF_916618735.1. Lineage (NCBI taxonomy): Bacteria > Pseudomonadati > Pseudomonadota > Gammaproteobacteria > Enterobacterales > Enterobacteriaceae > Escherichia > Escherichia sp. Marseille-Q3837. Next base: position 3,616,291 of record NZ_CAKAKC010000001.1, read on the forward strand.
GCTGATTCGTATCTACGGGCTAAAAATTTTCCTCAGCACCAAAGGCTATCTCAACGAGTTCCTGCTGTGGCTGGGCGTTATTGATACCCCAATTCGCATCATGTTCACCCCCGGCGCGGTGATTATCGGTCTGGTTTACATTCTGCTGCCGTTTATGGTGATGCCACTCTATTCCAGTATTGAAAAACTGGATAAACCTTTACTGGAAGCGGCGCGCGATCTCGGTGCCAGCAAATTGCAGACTTTTATCCGTATTATTATTCCGCTGACGATGCCGGGAATTATTGCCGGATGTCTGCTGGTGATGCTGCCAGCTATGGGCTTGTTCTATGTATCCGACCTGATGGGAGGTGCGAAAAACCTGCTGATCGGTAACGTCATCAAGGTACAGTTCCTCAATATTCGTGACTGGCCATTTGGTGCAGCCACCAGCATTACGCTGACTATCGTAATGGGCCTGATGTTACTGGTTTACTGGCGCGCTTCTCGTCTGCTGAACAAGAAGGTGGAACTCGAATGATCGGTCGACTGCTTCGCGGCGGTTTTATGACCGCTATCTACGCGTACCTGTATATCCCAATCATTATTTTGATTGTGAACTCCTTTAACAGCTCGCGCTTTGGCATTAACTGGCAGGGTTTTACTACCAAATGGTATAGCCTGCTGATGAACAACGACAGCCTGTTACAGGCAGCGCAGCATTCACTAACAATGGCGGTGTTTTCGGCGACGTTTGCTACGCTTATCGGTTCACTGACGGCAGTTGCGCTGTACCGTTATCGCTTTCGTGGTAAGCCGTTCGTTAGCGGAATGCTGTTTGTGGTGATGATGTCACCAGATATCGTGATGGCGATTTCGCTGCTGGTGCTGTTTATGCTGCTGGGTATTCAGCTTGGCTTCTGGTCGCTGCTGTTCTCGCATATCACCTTCTGCCTGCCATTTGTGGTGGTGACAGTGTATTCGCGCCTGAAAGGTTTTGACGTGCGAATGCTGGAAGCGGCGAAAGATCTCGGTGCCAGCGAATTTACCATTCTGCGAAAAATCATTCTGCCACTGGCAATGCCAGCGGTAGCGGCGGGCTGGGTGTTAAGCTTTACCCTGTCGATGGACGATGTGGTAGTTTCTTCGTTCGTCACCGGACCAAGTTATGAAATTCTGCCGTTAAAAATTTATTCGATGGTCAAAGTCGGCGTATCGCCGGAAGTTAACGCGCTGGCAACCATATTACTGGTGCTGTCGCTGGTAATGGTAATTGCCAGCCAGCTTATTGCTCGTGATAAAACGAAAGGTAACACAGGGGACGTTAAATGAAAAAATGGTCACGCCACCTGCTCGCGGCGGGTGCTCTGGCACTGGGCATGAGCGCCGCTCACGCCGATGACAACAACACGCTGTATTTCTACAACTGGACCGAGTACGTGCCGCCAGGACTGCTTGAACAGTTCACCAAAGAAACCGGTATTAAGGTTATCTATTCGACTTACGAGTCGAACGAAACCATGTATGCCAAGCTGAAAACGTACAAAGACGGTGCCTATGACCTGGTGGTTCCTTCAACCTATTACGTCGATAAAATGCGTAAAGAAGGGATGATCCAGAAGATCGACAAGTCGAAGTTAACGAACTTCAGCAATCTCGATCCAGACATGCTCAACAAGCCTTTTGACCCGAATAACGACTACTCCATTCCGTATATCTGGGGTGCGACGGCGATTGGCGTTAACGGTGATGCGGTGGATCCGAAATCCGTTACCAGCTGGGCCGATCTGTGGAAGCCTGAGTACAAAGGCAGCCTGCTGCTGACCGACGATGCCCGTGAAGTGTTCCAGATGGCGCTGCGTAAGCTGGGCTATTCCGGTAACACCACCGATCCGAAAGAGATTGAAGCTGCATATAACGAGCTGAAAAAACTGATGCCAAACGTCGCAGCGTTTAACTCCGATAACCCGGCTAACCCGTACATGGAAGGCGAAGTTAACCTCGGCATGATCTGGAACGGTTCTGCTTTCGTTGCGCGCCAGGCGGGTACGCCAATTGACGTGGTGTGGCCGAAAGAAGGCGGCATTTTCTGGATGGACAGCCTGGCGATCCCGGCAAATGCCAAAAACAAAGAAGGCGCGCTGAAATTGATCAACTTCCTGCTGCGCCCGGATGTGGCAAAACAGGTTGCCGAAACTATCGGTTATCCAACGCCAAACCTTGCGGCGCGTAAGCTGTTAAGCCCGGAAGTAGCGAACGATAAAACGCTCTACCCGGATGCTGAAACCATTAAAAATGGTGAATGGCAGAATGACGTTGGCGCAGCCAGCAGCATTTATGAAGAGTATTATCAGAAGCTGAAAGCAGGACGTTAATTCAGCAAACGGGCGGTGGTATTACCGCCCGTTTTTTATTTAGCAAGGAAGTGACATATGAGTCAGGACAGTAACGTTTTATCCCGCTCTTTCGTCGGTATTGGTTTGGTACTGCTCGTTATTTCTGTTGTTATATTTTACAACCAGTTCACCTATACCAAAAATGCGATGCATACCGAAGGGGTCATTGTTGATGCCGTCTGGTACAACAATCATTCAAACGACGTCGGTGATAATGGTTCCTGGTATCCAGTGGTTGCCTTTCGCCCTACACCAGATTACACGCTAATTTTTAATTCAAATATTGGTAGTGATTTTTATGAAGATAGCGAAGGTGACAAAGTCAATGTCTATTATCCGCCAGGGCATCCAGAAGAAGCCGAAATAAACAATCCCTGGGTTAATTTTTTTGAATGGGGCTTTGTTGGCATAGCAGGCATTATTTTCGGTGGTATCGGTCTGATAATCATGGTCCCCTCCTCTAAAAAATCACGCAGGAACAGGAAGTCCCGCCCATGAAAAAATTCATACGAGTAAAAGTTAAAAGAGGCCAATAAAGTGCGCGTGTATTATGCCGGATGCGGCGTTAACGCCTTATCCGGCCTACAAAACCCGCAAATTCAATTAATTGCGCCCTATCGTAGGCCTGATAAGCGTAGCGCATCAGGCAATTACTCCTGATTTATAATCCCTTCAGCAACTTTTCAACAAACTCTGGCACCACCTGGCTTGCCGGGCCGTAATATTTCTCGGCAAATTCGTTACCAACCTGGCTCGGCTCAAGATTGAGTTCCACGGTGTGCGCGCCATGCAATTTTGCTTCATGAACAAAACCGGCCGCCGGATAAACATGCCCGGATGTGCCAATGGCAATGAAAATATCCGCCATCGCCAGTGCCATATAAATTTCATCCATACCAAGCGGCATTTCGCCAAACCACACCACGTGCGGGCGCAGCGGAGCCGGAAACTGGCAGCAATGACATTTATCTTCTGGCGTAACATCACCAGTCCAGTCGAGAACCTGCCCGCTTTGCGAACAACGTACTTTCAGCAATTCTCCATGCATATGAATCACATTGGTATTGCCTGCGCGTTCATGCAGGTTATCGATATTCTGCGTCACCAGCAAAAAGCGGTCGCCGAGGGCATCTTGCAGTTTAGCCAGCGCAAGATGCGCGGCGTTAGGCTGTATTTCTGGCTGCTGTAACTGTCGGCGACGAGCGTTATAAAACGCTTGCACCAGTTCAGGGTCGCGATCAAAGCCCTCTGGCGTCGCAACATCTTCAACACGATGTTCTTCCCACAGGCCATCTGCGGCGCGAAAGGTACGAATACCTGATTCCGCAGAAATACCAGCCCCTGTCAGTACGAGTACTCTTGGTTTTTCCATTGCTTCCGACACCACTTTATCTCTGAAAAAAATACGCTGACGTAAACGCTCCCGCAGGCGGCGTTTATTTTTACGAAAACGACTTAACCGATGACCCCGACGCGACAGCATAGCAACCTCTGTTGTTTAATCGGTTAGATGTAGGAAGGCAGCTCCACGCATTCCGCCTGCATCACCGTGGCGCGCGCGTTCAATGCGCGGAACACGAGCTACAGGTAAGAGATGACGAGGCAGCCTGTCCGCCAGTTGCGTTGTGATTGCCGGGAAATTGGATAAACCACCGCCAATGACCACCAGATCAGGGTCAATAATGGTCAGGATGTTTCCCAGACAAACCGCTAATAGATCCAGATAACGCTCAACATGCGCCCTTGCCTGCTCATCGCCTTGATCATAAAGCGCAATAATTTCGGGAGCCTGCAACGGTTGATGATAATAGTGTTGATACAGCCACGCAAAACCGCGACCAGACAGATAATTTTCAATGCAGCCATGCTGACCACAGCCGCAGCGGCGTAATGGGAAATCAAGCCCCATCATGGTTAACGCATCGACCGGCAGACGCATATGACCAAACTCGCCGGTAATATAGCTTTTACCCGTCACCGCTTTACCGTTAAACACCAGTCCACCGCCAACGCCGGTGCCGAGAATTAACCCCATCACCAGCGGATATTGGGTAAATTCATCATCCCAGGCTTCAGAAAGGGCAAAACAGTTCGCGTCATTATCAAGTCGCACATCGCGCTCAAGACGTGCGCTCAGGTCGGCACGCAGCGGTTTACCGCTGGCAGCGGGGACATTGGCGGCATACAGCGTGCCATCTTCTGTTTCCGGCATTCCCGGAATACCGATGCCGACAGAACCTTTACAGCCAAAACGCTGATCGGCTTCGACGACCAGCTCGCACACTGCATCTAAAAATGCGTCATAGCTGTCACGCGGTGTCGGCACCCGCTTTTCCCACTGCAACTGCCGACTGCTATCAAATACGCCAAGCGCAATTTTTGTTCCACCAATATCAAACCCGTAATACATTGCCGCTCCTTGTTTTAATGTACTGCCTTTACTGGCCGCTAAGGACTCGCGCAGGGTCAATATTGCTGGCGCGCCGCGCCGGATACCAACTTGCCAAAAGACTCAGCAACAATGCTGTGACCAGTACGTAGAAGACATCCAGCCAGTGCAATTCCGATGGCAGGAAGTCAATAAAATAGATATCGCTGGAGAGGAACTGATGACCGATCAGCTTTTCAATCCACTCGATGATCGGAGTAAGTTGCAGCGAAACCACTACGCCGATAATCACACCACACAAGCTGCCGAACAACCCTGCCAGTAATCCATACCAGACAAAAATGGCGCGAATTAAACCGTCTTTCGCGCCCAGCGTTCTTAATACTGCGATATCGCCACTCTTGTCTTTTACCGCCATCACTAAAGTGGAGACGATGTTGAAACAGGCTACGCCAATCACCAGTACCATCGCCAGATACATAATGGCGCGGATCATCTGGATATCACGATACATATAGCCGTAAGTGCCGATCCAGCTCTTGATATAAACATAGCTATTGGTCACTTCGCCCGCGTCACGCACCAGTTTGTTGGCGTTAAATACATCCGTCATTTTAAGGGCAATACCTGACACACTGGAACCCATATCAAGATATTGTTGGGCATCCGCCAGCGGGATCATGGCAAAACTGTGATCGAGTTGACCGCTCAGCTGCAAAATTCCGGCAATTTGCAAGCGCACACGTTTTGGCTGCATCAGTTTATGCTCGGGATTCGAATTTGGGATCATGATCGACACCCAATCGCCCTGCTTCACTTTTAACGCATCCGCTACGCCTTTGCCGATAATAATCTGCTGCTCACCGGCTTTAAAATTGTTCCAGGCATCACCCTGGACAAACGAGGGCAGCGCACTTAGGCGCTGTTCCTGTTGCGGATCAACCCCTTTAACCTGAAGCGCGCGCAGATTTGCTCCGCTTTCCACCAGCCCCGTGAAATTGATATACGGCGCAGCAGCGGCAATACCTGGCACTTTTTGCACGTTATCCAGTGCTTCCTGCCAGTTAGTCCACGGCTGATCCACTGCTTCAATTTCGCCATGCGGTACTACCGCCAGAATGCGGTTATTCAGTTCACGTTCAAAGCCGTTCATCGCGCTTAAGCCGACGATCAATACCGCCACGCCAAGTGCAATGCCAATGGTAGAAATGACGGAGATCAGCGACACCATGCCGCCACGCCGCCGTCCGCGACTAAAACGCAGACCAATTAATAACGATAAAGGCATCGCCATTACTCCGCCCCCATCAGGCTCAGTTCCGCCGTCAGACGACCATCACGCATTTCTAACTGGCGGCTCATACGTTTCGCCAGTTGCAGGTCGTGAGTAACCACCAGGAAGGCGGTGCCCTGCAAGCGATTCAATTCCCCAAGCAACTGGAAGATGCTATCGGCGTTACGTGCGTCAAGGTTACCGGTAGGTTCATCTGCCAGTACCAGACGCGGGTTATTGACCAGCGCACGGGCAATCGCCACACGCTGACGTTCGCCGCCGGAAAGTTCGGATGGACGGTGATTCGCGCGATGCTCCAGCCCCACCGCTTTTAGCATTTCCAACGCTCGACTGTTGATTTCAGCGGGCTTTTTCTTGCCAATCAGCAGCGGCATAGCTACGTTTTCCAGGGCGGTAAAATCCGGTAGCAGGTGGTGAAACTGATAAATAAAGCCCAGCTTCTGGTTGCGCAGTTCTGCTTTTGCCGCCGACGACAGTTTGCTCATCGGCTGACCGCTAAAAATCACATCGCCGGAAGTTGGCGTATCCAGCCCGCCCAGCAGGTGCAGTAAGGTACTTTTACCGGAACCTGAACTGCCGACGATAGCCATCATTTCGCCTTCACCCACGCTGAAACTGACATTGTGCAGCACGTCGGTTTGCACACTGCCTTCCTGATAGCGTTTGCACAGGTTGTCGCATTGCAACAGGATCTTATTCATAACGTAAAGCCTCAGCGGGTTGTGTGGCGGCAGCGCGCCATGAAGGGTAAAGCGTAGAAAGCAGCGCGATAGCCATCGCCACCAGCGCAATAATAATGACCTGTAAAGGTTCGATAGCGACCGGCAGCGCCGCGCCATCAAGCAGGACGCCGATTATCGGCATCAGATTATTCAACTGGCTGGCAAGCAGCGCACCAAGCGCCGCGCCCAGGATCGCACCAATAATTCCGGCGCTGGCACCCTGTACCATAAAGACCATCATGATTTGTCGCGGAGTTAAACCTTGCGTTTGCAAAATCGCCACTTCGCCCTGCTTCTCCATCACCATCAGCCCCAGCGAGGTAATAATGTTAAACGCCGCAACGGCGACAATCAGGCTCAGCAGCAAGCCCATCATATTTTTTTCCATACGCACGGCCTGGAACAGCTCACCTTTACGGTCGCGCCAGTCCTGCCATTTACTGCCTTCTGGCAGTTTTTGCTGGCTTAACGAATCCACTTTCAGCGGCTCATCCAGCCACAGACGCCAGCCGGTGATATTACCTGCCGGATAACGCATCAGACGCGAGGCATCCTCAATATTCACCAGCATTTCATAGCCGTCGACTTCACTGTTGGCGGCAAAAGTGCCAATCACATTGAACAGACGCTGACTTGGAATACGCCCCATCGGCGTGAACTGGCTGGCAGAAGGCACCATCACGCGGATTTGGTCGCCGCGATTGACACCTAACTGTGAGGCAAGCTGTTCACCGAGGATGACATTATATTTCCCCGGCTCGAGGTTGGCTTGCTTCACATTGACCAGATACGGGGTTAGCGGATCTTTTTGCGCCGGATCGATACCTAGCATGACGCCAACCGCCACGCTGCGTGCGCTTTGCAGCACCACATCACCAGTAGTGATAGGCGCGACGCGATTTACGCCGTCCAGTTTGACTGCCGATTCAGGGAGTTTCTGCGGGTTAAGAGAGCCCTGCTCCGAAGAGAGGATCGCCTGTGGCATCAGGCCAAGGATGTTGTTTTGCAGCTCGCGCTCAAAGCCGTTCATCACTGACAATACTGTGACCAGCGCCATCACCCCGAGGGTAATGCCGATGGTAGAAAGCCAGGAGACGAAACGACCGAAGCGATCCGCTGCACGCCCACGCATGTAACGCAGGCCAATAAATAGAGCGACAGGTTGGTACATGAAATCCGTCTGGTTGCTGTTAGCAAAGACACGAGTATATAAGCGAAAGCAGGATGGGTAAACGCCTGAACTGTAAGTGATCATCAGGGCTAATCTGAAAAGCATCCATAAATCAATCGGCTAAATTGCCATATTTTACCAGCAGGCTTGCAGCCTGATCTTAATCTGAAAAATCATCTAATACAGACAGATACCCATTACACCTCGGTTAATAACCAGCAGGATCAGTTGTTGGTAAATTAATAAAAGAGCGTGTTCTTCTGATGAAACAAAAAGAACTATGGATTAACCAGATCAAAGGGTTATGCATCTGTCTGGTGGTGGTTTATCACTCGGTCATTACCTTTTATCCGCATATGACCACTTTTCAGCATCCGTTATCGGAAGTCCTGAGCAAATGCTGGATCTATTTCAATCTTTACCTTGCGCCCTTCCGTATGCCGGTTTTTTTCTTTATCTCCGGCTATTTGATTCGCCGCTATATCGACAGTGTGCCGTGGGGAAATTGTCTCGATAAACGGATCTGGAGCATCTTCTGGGTGCTGGCGCTGTGGGGTATCGTCCAGTGGCTGGCGCTGAGCGCACTGAATCAGTGGCTGGCACCTGAGCGCGATTACAGCAATGCCTCAAATGCTGCTTATGCCGATTCCACCGGTGAGTTCCTGCACGGGATGATCACCGCCAGCACCAGCTTGTGGTATCTGTATGCTTTAATTGTCTATTTCGTGGTGTGTAAAATTTTTAACCGCCAGGCGCTGCCATTATTCGCCCTGTTTGTACTGATGAGTGTGGCTGTTAATTTCGTTCCCACGCCGTGGTGGGGAATGAACAGTGTGATCCGCAATTTGCCTTATTACAGCCTTGGCGCTTGGTTTGGCGCAACATTAATGACCTGTGTTAAAGAAGTACCGTTGCGCCGCCATCTGCTGATGTCTTCGCTGCTGGCCGTTCTGGCGGTCAGTGCCTGGTTGTTTAACGTGTCGCTACTCCTGTCGCTGGTATCGATTGTGGTGATCATGAAGCTGTTTTATCAGTACGAGCAGCGTTTCGGTATGCGCTCCTCCAGCCTGCTGAATGTGATTGGTTCCAACACCATTGCCATCTACACCACCCATCGCATTCTGGTAGAGATATTCAGCTTGAGTCTGATTCCGCAAATGAACGCGGCGCGCTGGTCGCCGCAACTCGAACTGACGCTCCTGCTGGTTTACCCCTTTGTCAGTTTGTTGATTTGTACTGTTGCTGGCTTGTTGGTACGCAAAATTTCACAACGCGCATTCAGCGATCTGTTGTTCTCCCCGCCTTCTCTGCCTACAACCAGTTACTCTCGCTAAGCCATCGCCCCAGCCGGGGCGATTCAATTTGCTAAACCATGTCGATTCCGGATAATGAACAGCATTGCTTATCAGAGATATGCCCCCATATGTTGAGGCATATCCTAACGAGAATCTGACAACCGTTATGCCTGAACAATATCGTTATACGCTGCCCGTCAAAGCGGGTGAACAGCGTCTGCTGGGCGAGTTAACCGGCGCTGCCTGTGCGACGCTGGTAGCGGAAATTGCCGAACGTCACGCCGGACCGGTGGTGCTCATCGCACCAGATATGCAAAATGCTCTGCGTTTGCATGATGAAATCAGCCAGTTCACCGACCAGATGGTGATGAATCTGGCGGACTGGGAAACCCTCCCTTACGACAGTTTTTCGCCTCATCAGGATATTATCTCCTCGCGTCTTTCCACCCTTTACCAGTTACCAACAATGCAGCGTGGTGTACTGATTGTTCCGGTGAATACGCTTATGCAGCGCGTTTGCCCGCACAGTTTTCTCCACGGCCATGCGCTGGTGATGAAAAAAGGTCAGCGCCTGTCACGAGATGCATTGCGTACCCAACTGGACAGCGCCGGTTATCGTCATGTTGACCAAGTGATGGAGCACGGCGAATACGCCACGCGCGGCGCGTTGCTGGATCTCTTCCCGATGGGGAGTGAGCTACCTTATCGTCTTGATTTCTTTGATGATGAAATCGACAGCCTGCGGGTGTTTGATGTCGATAGCCAGCGCACGCTGGAGGAAGTAGAAGCGATCAATCTGCTGCCCGCCCACGAATTTCCGACCGATAAAGCGGCAATTGAACTGTTCCGCAGCCAGTGGCGCGATACCTTCGAAGTAAAACGCGATCCAGAACATATTTATCAACAAGTGAGCAAAGGCACATTGCCTGCCGGGATCGAGTACTGGCAACCGCTGTTCTTCAGCGAACCGTTGCCGCCACTGTTCAGTTATTTCCCTGCAAATACACTGCTGGTGAATACTGGCGATCTGGAAAACAGTGCCGAACGTTTCCAGGCTGACACGCTGGCGCGTTTTGAGAATCGCGGCGTCGATCCGATGCGTCCACTACTGCCGCCACAATCGCTCTGGCTGCGGGTCGATGAACTGTTCTCAGAGCTGAAAAACTGGCCGCGTGTACAGCTAAAAAATGAACATTTACCGACAAAAGCAGCGAATGCCAATTTAGGCTTTCAGAAACTGCCAGACCTTGCCGTTCAGGCGCAGCAAAAAGCCCCGCTGGATGCGCTGCGTAAATTTCTTGAATCTTTCGACGGCCCGGTGGTGTTCTCGGTAGAAAGTGAAGGTCGCCGTGAAGCACTCGGTGAACTGCTCGCCCGTATTAAAATTGCTCCGCAACGCATTATGCGCCTCGATGAGGCCAGCGACCGTGGGCGTTATCTGATGATTGGCGCTGCCGAACATGGTTTTGTCGATACGGTGCGTAATCTGGCACTGATTTGCGAAAGCGATCTGCTCGGTGAACGCGTTGCCCGTCGTCGTCAGGATTCTCGCCGCGCCATCAACCCCGATACACTGATCCGCAACCTCGCGGAACTGCATATTGGTCAGCCGGTGGTGCATCTGGAGCACGGTGTCGGGCGCTATGCCGGAATGACCACGCTGGAAGCTGGCGGCATTACCGGCGAGTATCTGATGCTCACCTATGCCAACGACGCCAAACTGTATGTTCCGGTGTCGTCGCTGCATCTGATTAGCCGTTACGCGGGTGGTGCAGAAGAAAATGCCCCGCTGCATAAACTTGGCGGCGATGCGTGGTCACGCGCTCGGCAGAAAGCGGCAGAAAAAGTGCGTGATGTGGCGGCGGAATTGCTGGATATCTACGCTCAACGCGCCGCCAAAGAGGGGTTCGCGTTTAAACACGATCGTGAGCAATATCAATTGTTCTGCGACAGCTTCCCGTTCGAAACCACGCCGGATCAGGCGCAGGCCATTAATGCGGTGCTTAGCGACATGTGTCAGCCGCTGGCAATGGATCGTCTGGTGTGCGGCGATGTTGGCTTTGGTAAAACAGAAGTAGCGATGCGCGCCGCTTTCCTGGCGGTAGAGAACCACAAGCAGGTGGCGGTGCTGGTGCCAACAACTCTGCTCGCGCAGCAGCATTACGACAACTTTCGCGACCGTTTCGCCAACTGGCCGGTACGCATCGAAATGATCTCCCGTTTCCGCAGCGCCAAAGAGCAGACGCAAATCCTTACGGAAGTGGCGGAAGGGAAAATCGATATTCTGATCGGTACGCACAAACTGCTGCAAAGTGACGTCAAGTTTAAAGATTTAGGCCTGCTGATTGTCGATGAAGAACACCGCTTCGGGGTGCGTCATAAAGAGCGCATTAAAGCGATGCGCGCGAACGTGGATATTCTGACACTTACCGCAACGCCGATCCCACGAACGCTGAATATGGCGATGAGCGGAATGCGCGATCTGTCGATTATCGCCACGCCGCCCGCTCGTCGTCTGGCAGTTAAAACCTTTGTCCGTGAGTATGACAGTCTGGTGGTCAGAGAGGCTGTCCTGCGTGAAATTCTGCGCGGGGGACAGGTTTATTATCTCTACAATGATGTGGAAAACATCCAGAAAGCCGCCGAACGGCTGGCAGAACTGGTGCCAGAAGCGCGGATCGCCATCGGTCACGGGCAGATGCGTGAGCGCGAACTGGAACGGGTGATGAATGATTTCCATCATCAGCGTTTTAACGTGCTGGTTTGTACCACAATTATCGAAACCGGGATCGACATCCCTACCGCCAACACCATTATTATTGAACGCGCAGATCACTTCGGTCTGGCGCAGCTGCACCAGTTGCGCGGCCGCGTCGGACGTTCGCATCACCAGGCATATGCATGGCTGCTGACGCCGCACCCGAAAGCGATGACTACCGATGCGCAAAAACGTCTCGAAGCGATTGCTTCTCTGGAAGACCTTGGCGCGGGCTTTGCGCTGGCAACGCACGATCTGGAGATTCGCGGCGCCGGTGAACTGCTCGGCGAAGAACAAAGTGGCTCGATGGAAACTATCGGTTTCTCGCTTTATATGGAGTTGCTGGAAAATGCCGTCGATGCACTGAAAGCCGGACGCGAGCCGTCGCTCGAAGATCTCACCAGCCAGCAAACGGAAGTCGAACTGCGGATGCCGTCGCTGTTGCCGGATGACTTCATTCCTGATGTAAATACCCGTCTGTCGTTCTATAAACGTATTGCCAGCGCCAAAACGGAAAGCGAGCTGGAAGAGATCAAAGTCGAACTTATCGATCGCTTCGGCCTGCTGCCGGATCCGGCGCGAACCCTACTGGATATTGCCCGTCTGCGCCAGCAAGCGCAGAAGCTGGGGATCAGGAAGCTGGAAGGGAACGAGAAAGGCGGTGTGATCGAATTTGCTGAGAAGAATCACGTGAATCCTGCCTGGCTGATTGGTTTGCTGCAAAAACAGCCGCAGCATTACCGCCTTGATGGCCCGACGCGCCTGAAGTTTATTCAGGATTTGAGCGAGCGGAAAACGCGAATCGAATGGGTGCGCCAGTTTATGCGTGAACTGGAAGAGAACGCGATCGCTTAATGGTAAATTGGGGGCGTTTCTTCGCCCCCATCCCCAACATTTACAAATTCTTTGCACTTCCCTGCACTATCCGACACTGTCACCATCCATAATTCAGACTTATCTTTTTATTACAATAACCTTATATTTATTATGGACTTTTGGTGATGATCAAAACGCGTTTTTCTCGCTGGCTAACGTTTTTTACGTTCGCCGCTGCCGTGGCGCTGACGCTACCGGCAAAAGCCAACACCTGGCCGCTGCCGCCTGCGGGCAGTCGTCTGGTGGGCGAAAACAAATTTCATGTGGTGGAAAATGACGGCGGTTCGCTGGAAGCGATCGCCAAAAAATATAACGTCGGTTTCCTCGCTCTGTTACAGGCTAATCCCGGCATTGATCCGTATGTACCGCGCGCAGGCAGTGTGTTAACCATTCCATTGCAAACTTTACTGCCAGACGCGCCGCGTGAAGGCATTGTGATCAACATTGCGGAGTTGCGTCTCTATTACTACCCACCGGGCAAAAATTCAGTGACCGTGTACCCCATCGGCATTGGTCAGTTGGGGGGTGACACGCTGACGCCGACAATGGTGACTACCGTTTCGGACAAGCGTGCAAACCCAACCTGGACGCCGACTGCAAACATCCGCGCCCGTTATAAAGCCCAGGGGATTGAGCTTCCACCAGTCGTTCCGGCAGGACCGGATAACCCCATGGGCCATCATGCGATTCGTCTGGCGGCCTATGGCGGTGTCTATTTGCTTCACGGTACGAACGCCGATTTCGGTATTGGTATGCGGGTAAGTTCTGGCTGTATTCGTCTGCGTGATGACGATATCAAAACACTTTTCAGCCAGGTCAGCCCCGGCACCAAAGTGAACATTATCAACACGCCGATTAAAGTCTCCGCCGAACCAAACGGCGCACGTCTGGTGGAAGTGCACCAGCCGCTGTCAGAGAAGATAGATGACGATCCGCAATTGTTGCCGATTACGCTCAACAGTGCGATGCAGGCATTTAAAAATGCTGCGCAAACTGACGCCGAAGTGATGCAGCACGTAATGGACATGCGTTCCGGAATGCCGGTTGATGTGCGTCGTCATCAAGTGAATCAGCAAACGCTGTAAATCGCGGACAAAAAAATCCCCGCAGCACAGGGTGTTGCGGGGAAATAGCAGCAATAACAGGCATTAATGAGGGTTAATGCTTATTTATAAATTACTGCCGTTCCGTGGAGGGTATTCGGACCGGTTACTGAAGTAATACGGAAAGATTTTGCGCCCATCTCATCTGCTTTTTGTGCCAGTTGTTCTTCCAGCGATCCCAGATTTGTCCCCGCGTTAGCACTGATAGTGCCCACTTTTTGTTGACCTTCTGGTGTTGCCTGAACTTCGACAGCCGCAAAGCTGGCAAATGACATGGAGCTTAAAATCGCCGCAGCGATGAGGGTTTTTACATTTTTCATAATAGTGACCTTATGCAGATGAATAGCGTCGCAAGCAATTACTTAACGATCGATAACTAAATGATAGATGTGATCTTGATCACATACAAGATGTTTTTTATAACAATCATTAGTTAAATTAAAACCCTTTGAATTTCAGTTAAATAGAGGGAAATTATTTTTCTGTCTTCTGGACTGGTGAACGGAAGTGATTATTTTTATAATAACCGTTCATTCACAGCTACAAGGTACAACGGCATCATGGCAACTGACTCAACACATTGTGTAAAAAAAAGCCGTGGTCGCCCAAAAGTGTTCGACAGGGAAGCCGCGCTTGATAAGGCCATGAAGTTGTTCTGGCAGCATGGTTATGAAGCCACTTCTCTTGCCGATCTCGTCGAAGCGACCGGAGCCAAAGCGCCAACGCTATATGCGGAGTTCACCAATAAAGAGGGATTATTCCGCGCCGTACTTGATCGCTATATCGACCGTTTTGCCGCAAAGCACGAAGCACAACTGTTTTGTGAAGAGAAAAGCGTGGAGTCTGCGCTGACTGACTATTTCGCTGCCATCGCCAACTGCTTTACCAGCAAAGACACCCCTGCTGGCTGCTTTATGATCAACAACTGCACCACGCTCTCCCCGGATTCAGGAGATATCGCCAATACGTTGAAATCACGCCACGCGATGCAAGAACGCACCTTGCATCAGTTTTTATGTCAACGCCAGGCGCGCGGGGAAATCCCTGCCCACTGTGACGTAACGCATCTGGCGGAATTCCTTAACTGTATTATTCAGGGGATGTCGATCAGCGCCCGCGAAGGCGCATCGCTGGAAAAACTGATGCAGATTGCCCGAACCACTTTGCGTTTATGGCCGGAACTGGTGAAATAAAGCGCAAAAAAAGCCCCTCAGCCTGAGCGAATGAGGGGCTAAATTGCAGAGTACAGCCTTGTTATACTTTGTTATTCAGAACCAGTTGTCCGTTGTTATCTAATTGGATTTGTGTACCCGGATCGCGGTCCATACGGATTTTGCCCTGCTGATCGCCAATCTTATAGGTCACGTCATAGCCGAGCATTTTTTCTGACTTGTCATACACCGTTTTACAACGCTGTTGGGTGGTGGTGTAAGTATCACGTTCCTGGAGAGAGCCCTGAATCTGGTTACCAGCATATCCACCACCAAGCGCCCCGACGACTGTAGCAACATCCTTACCGCGACCACCGCCAAACTGATGCCCTATCACCCCACCAGCCACAGCGCCCAGAACCGAACCCGCAATGCGATTTTCATCCTGCACCGGTCGGCGATGAGTCACTGTGACATTGCGGCACTCCTGGCGCGGTGTTTTAACCGTTTCCTTGATTGGGATTGCAGAAACAACCTGAGCGTATTGCGGGCCACGTTCAAACACGTTCAGGCTGGCCACTGCCGCTACGCCCAGCGCAGCCGCGACACCAATCCCGATACCCGCCAACATTGATTTATTCACGGGAACACCTCCTTCTTTGCAGTTATGTCAATCATGCAAGCGAAGGGGTGAAACAACCATCAGACAGAAGATGAAAAGCGCAGGAATGGCAGGAAATACTTAAGGATTCGGAGAAGTCTGAGGGAATGCCTGATGCGACGCTTAACGCGTCTTATCAGGCCTGCCGCTCATACTATTTATCCTGGGCGGATAAGGCATTTACGCCGCATCCGCCAGTACAAGTTGATTAATGCAGTTTCAAACGCGGACGGATAACGCGGTTGATACTCCCCACCAGCATCATTAATCCGGTTTTAAAGTAACCATGTAGCGCAATCTGATGCATTCGGTACAGCGAGATATACACAAAGCGCGCAATACGTCCTTCAATCATCATTGAGCCGCGCGTCAGGTTACCCATCAGGCTACCGACGGTAGAGAAGTTCGACAGCGATACCAGCGAACCGTGATCTTTATACTGATAATTTTTCAGCGGTTTGCCATTCATCTGCGCCAGAATATTGTTCATTGCGCAGGTAGCCATCTGGTGTGCGGCCTGAGCGCGCGGCGGAACAAAACCCCCTTCCGGACGCGGGCATGACGCACAGTCGCCAATAGCATAAATGTCTGGATCGCGCGTGGTTTGCAGCGTCGGTTCCACCACCAGCTGGTTGATACGGTTGGTCTCCAGCCCACCAATATCCTTCAGGAAATCTGGCGCTTTGATCCCGGCAGCCCACACCATCAGATCAGCCTCAATATATTCGCCATCTTTAGTGTGCAGCCCCCCTTCATCGGCGCTGGTGACCATGGTTTGCGTCAGCACGCGAACGCCCAGTTTCGTCAACTCATTGTGGGCGGCAGCAGAGATACGTGGCGGCAGCGCAGGCAAAATACGTTCGCCCGCTTCTACCAGCGTTACGTTCAACGCTTCGTTGGTCAGGCCTTTGTAACCGTAGCTGTGCAGTTGCTTGACGGCGTTGTGCAATTCAGCGGAGAGTTCTACACCCGTCGCGCCGCCGCCAACAATCGCAATATTCACTTTGCCATTCGCGCCCAGGTTGGCGGAGTATTTCAGGAACAGATTCAGCATCTCCTGATGGAAACGACGCGCCTGATGCGGGTTATCGAGGAAAATACAGTTCTCTTTTACACCCGGCGTATTGAAATCGTTAGAGGTGCTGCCCAGCGCCATCACCAGCGTGTCATAGGCGATTTTACGTTCCGGAACCAGCAGTTCACCTTTTTCGTCGCGCAGTTCTGCAATAGTGATTGTTTTCGCTTCACGATCAATATCAATTACGGAACCCAGCTGGAACTGAAAACCATGATTACGCGCATGAGCCAGGTAGCTCAGTGCATCGACGCCTTCATCAAGCGAGCCAGTCGCCACTTCGTGCAGCAGCGGTTTCCACAGGTGGCTGTGGTTACGATCGACCAGCGTAATTTTGGCTTTTTTCTTGCGTCCCAGCTTATGCCCCAGCTGTGTCGCCATTTCCAGCCCACCAGCACCGCCGCCGACAATCACAATTTTTTTCAATGGCGTAGTCAACGTGACCCCCTTAAATTTATTAACCAATTGTTAATTAATAGTTATTAAGATAGCTCTTAATTAACAACAGGTTACAGCAATGAAAATGTTCTTCGCTATTGAGAATAACATGAATGGTGCATTGGTCATACCAAAATTGATGTTAATCAAGTTTTGTTGCTGAAAAGATAGGCGACTTTACCGGGTGAGATCAAAAAACAGAGTTTATTGTTTATTATTTAAGCGGACTCGGGAGAGTGAGGCGTATATAGAGGGCAGTTGGTGGGCCGGATAAGATGCGCAGCATCGCATCAGGCATTGGTACACGGCTGTCGGATGTGGCGTGGACGCTTCATCCAACCTACAAAATCCGGGGCGCATCAGATATAGGCAAGGTTACCTGATGCGACCGAGGATAGCTTTAACCGAGGGTTTTGAACGCCTTAATGCGCTGCAAATGCGGAGAGATATTTTTGAATTTGTGCGTCTGATCTTCGTCCCAGACAATCTCGTAATAATGATGCAACTCTTCAGATGTCCGCTGACTATTAAGCGCCTCATCATTACGCGACAATATCACCAGACAACGATCGCGATTCTTCTCGCGGAAGTTAGTCACACATTTAGTCGCGATGTCGGCGTACTCTTCCGGGCGATCAATCTTCCCTTCCATGTTCTCGTAAGGGAACAAATTAGGGTTGAAGATCACCTGGCGGATATCACAGAGAAAACCAATCCGTTCCGCCCAGTATCCGCCCAGACCAACGCCGCAAATTAGCGGGCGCTCGTCAACATTCAGTTGCAGCATTTTGTCTACTTCTTTGAGCAGATGCTGCATATCATGTTTCGGATGCAGAGTGCTGTAGCTTATCAAGCGTACATCCGGGTCAATAAACTGCAATTGTAAAACTTTCTCGTGGTTACCCGGACTGTTAGAGTCAAAACCGTGTAAATAGATAATCATCGCTTCCTCACATAAGCCAGGGTTAGTGACCTGCTTTCTCTTCCTGCCAGCGTTCATGTAACTGATTCAGACGGGCGCTGATCTCTTTCCAGCGAGCCGAGTCCATCAGCTCCTGTCGCGAAAATGAACCTTTATGATACAAACGTGTAACACGCTCTGCCTTGATCGGTGACAGATTATCTAACACGCTGACGGCCCCTTTACGATTATTGCAGACCAGGATCATATCGCAACCCGCATCCAGTGATGCCTGCCCACGTTCGGCATAACTGCCCATAATCGCGGCACCTTCCATCGATAAATCGTCTGAGAAAATCACGCCGTCAAACCCCAGCTCCTGACGTAAAACAGTTTTCAACCAGTAGGGAGAACCGCTAGCCGGACGTGGATCAACATCGCTGTAGATCACATGCGCAGGCATAATGGCGTCGAGTTTATTTTCGCGAATTAACGTACTGAAGACCGACATATCTTTGGCGCGAATTTCCGCTTGCGGACGTGGGTCGCACGGTGTCTCTTTGTGCGAATCTGCCGTTACTGCACCGTGGCCAGGAAAATGTTTACCGGTGCTTTTCATTCCGGCTTCATGCATACCATCAATAAACTGGCTGGCGATTGCGAGGGCTTTTTCGGGAGCGGCATGGTAAGAACGCTCGCCTATCGCCGCGCTAATGTGCCCTACGTCCAGCACGGGTGCAAAGCTGATATCAATATCCATGGCGATCATTTCGCTGGCCATCAACCAGCCTGCCTCTTGCGCCAGTTTGCCGCCTTCTTCCATTCCCAACAGCGCAGCGAATGATTGCGCCGCTGGCAAGCGGGTAAAACCTTCACGAAAACGCTGCACTCGCCCACCTTCCTGATCCACCGCCACCACCAGATGATTGCGCGAAGCTGTGCGGATTTGGCGCACCAGTTCGCGTAATTGCGCAGGATCATGATAGTTACGCGTAAAGAGAATCAGCCCTCCCACCAGCGGGTGCGCCAGTATTTCACGCTCTTCCGCGTCCAGTTCGTAACCTTCAACATCCAACATTACTGGACCCACACTGCTCTCCTTATTGTTTTATTGATAGCTGCCGCCAGGTGTCATCGGCAAGCCTGATAAATTGTTGATCGCCGGTTTGTTGCCAACGGTACTCAAACCACCCTGCTTTGAGCATCAGCAACCAGGGAAACCAGCGCCTGACCTGACGCCATAATTGCGCCGGATTAATCTTCGCACGCGCGGCATAGTCATTGACCAATTGCCGATGCTGGTGAGTATTTTCCACCCACACCGCCGCCAGTTCCAGCGCGATATCGCCATCACCGGCATACTCCCAGTCAATGAGTTTTAACCCTGACTCACTATGCACTAAGTTTCCGGCATGAACATCCATATGCAATGGGCTTAAGCGTAATGGCTGTGGTTCCCGTATTTTGCGCAGATGTTTTAATAGTCGCAGCCAATCCGCTGTCCGCCGCGCCGGATCGCTTCGCTGCCAGTACCGTTCCAGTAACGGTAGCAGGGTTATTCGCCAGCCAAAACGCGGTTGTTGATGCAGATAATACAGCAAGCCTGCCAGTTCGTCGGTATCCGGCAATTGCGTTTTTACCTCGCCGGGCAAATAGTCAACCACCATCCAGCCACGGAGATAGAGATGTGGCTTCGGTGCAAGGTATGCCGGTAATCGTGTTAACGCCCGATACTGGCGCAGAAACACGGACTGCGGTGCATCAGGATCGTGAGTCTGACGCACAACGAAACGCAGATCCTGATGTTCAATGAGAAAACTCCCGCCGCTAAGTCCATGATTAAACGTCGCGACGGGATGATACTGCGGGAAATAGCGCGACAATAATTCGTCGCGCGTGATGGGATTATTGTTGCTGAACGGCACCTTTACCTGACCAGATAATTTCACCCGTCTGCACCAGCATGAGTTGCATTTGCAGGGTCGGTGCGTTGACGTTACCAGAGGCACTGGAGTACAGCACATAATGAGCGCCGACGTTACGGGCAATGCCAATCGCTTTACTGCGAGTGCCTAAACTGTCCTGCGGCGACAAACCTAACTGCTGTTTGGCCATTGAAAGCTGTTGGGCAGAAACGAGTGTAAATTTACCGTTATTGGCCAGCGCATTACGTAGCGTTTCAGTCGCTTCTCCAGCATTCAGCGAACCGTTAGTACGGTTATTAACGCTATCAACCAGCAGAACGCTGCCTGCGGTCACACCATCAGCCCCAAGCATTTTACTGACCATCGGCTGCATTGCGCCGTTCCAGTCATAATGACGAATATGCGGCGCAGGCGGTGCAGTTTGATCTTCGTGCTCAATTGGCCCTGGCTGCTGCGGGATCGTCGGCACCGATGGCACGGTTGGTACTGGCTGTTGCGGCTCGGCTGGTTGCTCCGGCGCAGGTTTCACCTCTTCTACCGGTGCAGGTTCTCGAGGCCCCACACACCCGGCGAGAAACATCGCCAGCGCGGTGATTAAGGCGTAGCGACTCATTTTTGTCATCAAGATTCACCCCTTACAAATATAGATAAAGTCTGACTTTGTGCGCCCCCAGATAATTGGCGCTGCCGTACAGAGTTACCGCCGAACGTGCGGGAATGGTAACGCTGCGGGGCGTTTCCAGAGGATGCATCTCCAGCCCTCTGGCGTCATACCAGTAAAAACGATAATGAACGGTAACGGGTTCTTGCCTTTCGTTATAAAGCGTCGAGGATGCTGAAGGCTGAATATCAGACATTGAAAGAACGGGCTTTTCTGCACTGATGCCCGCAGCCAGAAGAGATGACTCCATCACCAGCGACTGTTCTTCATTCACCGGAATTTCCGGATGTGAACGACACCCCACCAGCAATAGCAGCGCCAGAGACACCAGCCCAAAGCATCCTTTTCTCATCGTTACAGACCTTTATGCGCCAGCATTGGGCCAAGAGGACGGCCACCCAGCAAGTGCATATGGATGTGGTACACCTCTTGCCCGCCATGGCGGTTGGTGTTCATGATCAGACGATAGCCATCTTCGGCAATGCCTTCTTGCTCAGCAATTTTTGCCGCTACAGTGATCATGCGCCCCAGCGCCTGCTCATGCTCGGCAGAGACGTCGTTCACGGTAGGAATCAGGATATTAGGAATGATGAGAATATGTGTTGGCGCTTGCGGCGAAATATCGCGAAACGCCGTTACCAGATCATCCTGGTAGACGATATCGGAGGGGATCTCACGACGAATAATTTTGCTGAAAATAGTTTCTTCTGCCACGACATTTTCCTTTTTTAAATAGCCATGCGTTGCGCCATGCTACGCCGCGCCACACTGCGAGTATAGAGTATGGTCGAGTTAAACCCGCTCTTTCAACCTTAACCCACGATTTATTAAGCAAAAAACCGTTTTACTGCCGCATACATCGCCATTATTCCCCTTTATGCCTATGAATGAACCGAAAACACACTTTCTCTTTGGTTTACATGTTAAATATGAATGCGTATATTTCTCATTTGCATTACCATGCAGAATTATTAGCGCGCTAAATATAAACGCTCATCACCTTCCTCTGGAATGAGCCTGACTACAACATAAATCAAGAGATTTCAGATGCTTTCGACACAATTTAACAGGGATAATCAGCATCAAGCCGCAGCCACGCCGTCGCTGCTCGCAGCCTGCATTGCTCTGGCCTTATTTCCTTCCTCCACTCTGGCCGTGCCAACCGCCGAAGAAACGGTGATTGTTGAGGGAGCAACCAATGCTCCAGTTGATGACGAAAATGATTACAGCGTAACGTCTACCTCTGTAGGTACTAAAATGCAGATGACCCAACGTGATATTCCACAGTCGGTCACTATTGTCAGCCAGCAGCGAATGGAGGATCAGCAACTTCAAACGCTGGGCGAAGTGATGGAAAATACCCTCGGGATTAGCAAAAGCCAGGCTGACTCCGACCGTACCCTCTATTATTCGCGTGGATTCCAGATCGATAACTATATGGTCGATGGTATTCCCACCTATTTTGAATCACGCTGGAATCTGGGCGATGCACTCACTGATATGGCGTTGTTCGAGCGTGTAGAAGTGGTGCGTGGCGCGACCGGGCTAATGACGGGTACTGGCAATCCTTCTGCGGCGATTAATATGGTTCGTAAACATGCCACCAGCCGTGAATTTAAAGGCGATGTCTCGGCGGAATACGGAAGCTGGAACAAAGAACGTTATGTGGCGGATTTACAAAGTCCGCTCACGGAAGATGGTAAAGTCCGCGCGCGAATTGTCGGCGGCTATCAGAACAACGATTTATGGCTGGATCGCTACAACAGCGAAAAAACTTTCTTCTCCGGCATTGTGGATGCTGATTTGGGCGAGCTGACCACGCTTTCTGCCGGTTATGAATATCAACGTATTGATGTTAATAGCCCAACCTGGGGTGGCCTGCCACGCTGGAATACCGATGGCAGCAGCAACAGTTACGATCGCGCCCGCAGCACCGCGCCTGACTGGGCGTATAACGACAAAGAGATCAACAAAGTCTTTCTGTCACTGAAGCAACGATTTGCCGATACCTGGCAGGCGACGCTGAATGCCACCCATTCCGAAGTCGAATTTGACAGCAAAATGATGTATGTCGACGCCTACGTAAATAAAGCAGATGGAACGCTAGTGGGACCATATGGCAGCTATGGCCCCGGATTTGATTATGTGGGCGGCACTGGCTGGAACAGTGGCAAACGTAAAGTTGACGCGCTGGATCTGTTTGCCGACGGTAGTTATGAAGTGTTTGGTCGCCAGCACAATCTGATGCTCGGCGGTAGCTACAGTAAACAAAACAACCGCTATTTCAGCTCCTGGGCCAACGTTTTCCCCAATGAAATTGGCAGTTTCTACAACTTCAACGGTAACTTCCCGCAGACCAACTGGGCACCGCAAAGCCTGGCACAGGACGATACCACACATATGAAATCGTTATATGCCGCCACCCGCGTCACCCTTGCCGATCCGCTGCATCTGATCCTCGGCGCACGTTATACCAACTGGCGGGTTGATACGCTGACTTACAGCATGGAGAAAAACCACACCACGCCTTATGCTGGTCTGGTGTTTGACATCAATGACAACTGGTCGACCTACGCCAGCTATACCTCTATTTTCCAGCCACAAAATGATCGTGACAGTTCAGGCAAATATCTGGCGCCGATCACCGGTAACAACTACGAACTGGGTCTGAAATCAGACTGGATGAATAGCCGTCTGACCACCACGTTAGCCATCTTCCGTATTGAGCAGGATAATGTCGCCCAGTCCACCGGAATGCCTATCCCCGGCAGTAACGGCGAAACCGCCTATAAAGCGGTGGATGGGACAGTAAGTAAAGGCGTGGAATTTGAACTTAACGGCGCAATTACCGACAACTGGCAACTGACGTTTGGCGCAACGCGCTATCTGGCGGAAGATAACGAAGGGAATGCCGTTAACCCGAATCTGCCGCGTACCACGGTTAAAATGTTTACCAGCTATCGGTTGCCTGTCATGCCAGAGTTGACGGTCGGCGGTGGTGTTAACTGGCAAAATCGCGTGTATACCGACACCGTGACACCGTATGGCACCTTCCGCGTCGAGCAAGGTAGCTACGCGCTGGTGGATCTGTTCACCCGCTACCAGGTGACAAAAAACTTCTCGTTGCAGGGTAACGTCAATAATCTGTTCGATAAAACCTATGACACTAACGTGGAAGGTTCTGTCGTCTACGGCGCACCACGTAATTTTAGTATTACCGGCACGTATCAGTTCTGATTAACACCTGTAAAAAAGGCAGCCATCCGGCTGCCTTAGTCTCCCCAACATTTTACTGATTAGTTGTTGCGGATGTACTCATCCATCTCGGTTTTCAGGTTATCGGATTTAGTACCGAAAATTGCCTGAACACCAGAACCAGCAACCACTACGCCCGCTGCGCCCAGTTTCTTCAGGCCAGCCTGATCCACTTTGGACACATCAGCAACGCTGACGCGCAGACGAGTAATACATGCATCGAGGTTAGTGATGTTTTCTTTACCACCAAATGCGGCAACCAGAGCCGGTGCCATTTCGCTGGTGCCGGTAGCTTTCGCATCTTCAGTTGCGTCTTCACGGCCCGGCGTTTTCAGATCCAGAGCTTTAATCAGCACACGGAAGATGGTGTAGTAAACAATCGCATAACCAATACCGACAATCGGGAACAGCCACAGTTTGCTGCTGTTACCAGACAGTACGATGAAGTCGATCAGGCCGTGTGAGAACGACGTACCGTCGCGCATTCCCAGCAGAATACAGATTGGGAATGCCAGACCAGCCAGTATCGCGTGGATGATGTACAGGATCGGCGCAACGAACATGAAGGAGAACTCGATCGGCTCGGTGATACCGGTCAGGAACGAGGTCAACGCAGCGGAGATCATGATACCGCCAACTTTAGCGCGGTTTTCTGGTTTAGCAGAGTGCCAGATAGCAATCGCAGCTGCCGGCAGACCGTACATTTTGAACAGGAAGCCGCCAGACAGTTTACCCGCAGTCGGGTCACCCGCCATATAACGCGGAATATCGCCGTGGAAAACCTGACCTGCTGCGTTGGTGTATTCACCAATCTGCATCTGGAAAGGTACGTTCCAGATATGGTGCAGACCAAACGGCACCAGACAACGTTCGATGAAGCCGTAAATACCAAACGCAACTACCGGGTTCTGGTAAGCAGCCCACTGGGAGAAGGTCTGGATTGCGGAACCAATCGGCGGCCAAATGAAGGACAGCACAACGCCAGTAAAGATGGCAGCCAAACCAGAAATGATCGGTACAAAGCGTTTACCGGCAAAGAAGCCAAGATACTCAGGCAGCTTAATACGGTAGAAACGGTTAAACATGTACGCTGCAATCGCACCGGAGATGATCCCCCCAAGTACGCCAGTATCCGCCAGATGTTTAGCGGCAATTTCTTCAGCAGGTAAATGCAGTACCAGCGGCGCGACCACAGCCATGGTTTTTACCATGATGCCATAGGCAACAACTGCGGCAAGAGCGGATACGCCATCGTTATTGGTAAAGCCAAGGGCGACACCGATCGCAAAAATAAGTGGCATGTTTGCAAAGACGGAACCGCCTGCTTCTGCCATAACATGCGATACAACGGCTGGCAGCCAGCTGAAATTCGCGGAACCGACGCCCAGCAGAATACCTGCGATAGGCAGTACGGATACCGGCAGCATCAGCGATTTACCGACCTTTTGCAGGTTAGCAAATGCATTCTTAAACATAATTGAGAGTGCTCCTGAGTATGGGTGCTTTTTACGTTCTCACGCGTGGCAAGGGGGGAGAACCTTGCCGTGTACAGGGCATCTAAGCGCCCTTTATTTATTACACAGAGTAAAATAATTCAGTGTCGATTTGTTTGACGGCTATCACGTTTCAACTTCAGGTCTTTAGCGAAGTTGCACATTTTGACAAAACATATGTCAAGATATTACAAACATGGTTAGCCACCGCCCAATTTGCGGCGGTGAACTTTACTCGTTTTAACCATTAATTACGAGCTTAAAAAAAATTCATTCAACTGATGGACTGAAGGCGGGAAGCGTCGATGTGAAACAGACGGGCGAAGTTATCGGTGGTTACCTGCGCCAGTTCTTCAACGGCAACACCTTTCAACACAGCCATGTATTCTGCAACGTCACGAACCATTGCAGGTTGATTCTCTTTTCCTCGATGTGGCACTGGCGCCAGGTAAGGCGAATCAGTTTCCACCAGGAGTCGATCCAGCGGGACATAACGCGCGGCATCGCGCAGTTGTTCCGCATTACGGAAGGTCACAATGCCGGAAAAGGAGATATAAAATCCGAGATCCAGTAACTTGCCCGCCGTTTCTTTGTCCTCTGTAAAACAGTGTAGTACGCCACCACAATCCGTCACTTTTTCTTCGCGCAGAATAGCCAGCGTATCGGCGCGGGCGTCACGCGTATGGACGATAACCGGCTTGTTCAGTTCGCGACCAATCTGGATATGGTGAATAAAGGATTCTTGCTGACGGACTTTTGTTTCCGGCGTGTAATAATAATCCAGCCCGGTTTCACCCAGCGCAACAACGCCCTCTTCTGTTGCCAGACGGCGTAAATCTTCCACATCGTAGGGATCATTCTGATTTAGCGGATGCACGCCGCAAGAAAAAACGACGTTGTCACGTTCACCGACCAGATCCCGCATATGCAGGTAACCGGGCAATGTTGTGGCGACCGCCAGGCAAAATTTCACATCGCGCGCAGCGGCTTTCGCCAGAACGTCATCCACGTCCTTGTGCAAAGATTCATAATTCAGACCATCGAGATGGCAGTGTGAGTCGACTAAAAACATAATGTCTCTCTTAAAGATGAGGAACCGGTAACACAACACCCGGTTGCAGGTAATGCTCAATACGCAGTAAAAGATCGGTGATGACAAGCTCGCGGTTTACGCCTGTGACAGAAATTAACTGCTCACGACTTTGGCAAACATCCCCCAGTATAGCCTGCAGGCGAGAGGGAGAAAGCTGGTTTGCCAGTGCGGTGACAACACCAGGAACATCAACATTGGTGACTTGTGAAGCACCATAATGGCATTTGAGCGCATCCATCAACAAAGTTGCCAACCAGTGCAGACGCGCCGGAGCTTGTTCGTGGTTCAGTGCCGACAACATCGAATACCAGTCACCCGATTGCACGCTGTGTGCCAATGCCTGACAAAGTATCTCACGTGCCTGCCAGGTATCTCCCTGAAACAACCCCAACGCCGCGCCAGGCGAACCGGCGCTCAGACGCAATGCGGTTATTATGGCCTCTTGTGACATTGTCACTTCACGCGCAAGCCAGCTCACTGCGTACTGTTCTGGCGGCGGTGCAAGGTAATGTAAGCGACAACGGCTGCGCAGTGTTGCCAGTAAGCGTTCAAGTTCTCGTGTAGCGAGGAAAAACCAGGTTTCCGCTGGCGGCTCTTCCAGCGTTTTCAGCAAGGCATTGGCAGCAGCATCGGTCAGCAAGGCGGCATCGGTGACCCAGACAACTTTCGCACCGCCTAATCGTGCGTGTTCATTCAGCTTTTCAGTGACTTCACGCACGGCATCAATGCCCAGAGCATTCTTCCCTTTTTCGGGAGCAAGAGTGTAATAATCGGGATGCGTCCCCGCCTGCATCAACTGGCATCCGCGACAATGACCACAACTTTTGTGCCCCTGCGGTTGTTGGCAAAGTAAATAACGGCTAAGAGCGTAGATTAAGGCATCATCGCCCATGCCAGGTAATGCCTGAATCAGTAGCGCATGGTGACCCCTTCCGGCCTGATAGCTGGCTACCAGTTTTTCGAAATCAGGTCGTAACCATGGATACCATCTCATTCGCCCTGCTCCTTAACCCAGTGAGTCACGGTGGTGCGAATCGCGTCCATGACGGCTTCCAGCGATTGTGTTGCATCAATAGTGTGAATGCTTTTATCTTGTGCAGCCAGTTCCAGATAGCGGGCGCGGGTGCGATTAAAGAAATCAAAAGACTCTTGCTCAATGCGATCCAGCTCGCCGCGCGCGCGCGCGCGCTTAAGGCCGACTTCTGGGGTAACATCGAGATAGAGCGTTAAATCAGGGCGAAAATCCCCAAGAACGGCATCACGCAACGTTGCCAGCATATGTTGGTCAATACCACGTCCGCCGCCCTGATACGCCTGAGTGGAGAGATCGTGGCGATCGCCAATCACCCAGGTGCCGTTAGCCAGCGCAGGTTTGATGACCGTTTCTACCAGTTGAACGCGCGCGGCATAAAACATCAGAACTTCGGCTTTATCGGTAATGACTTCATCGCCTACCGATTTGATATCCAGCACCAGGCTTCTTAACTTTTCGGCAAGTTGCGTACCGCCAGGTTCCCGAGTGAAAACCATGTCGCGGATACCCAGTTGCTCAAGCGTCTCAACCACCACGTTGCGTGCGGTGGTTTTGCCTGCGCCTTCCAGCCCTTCAATGACGATATACTTACTGCGCATTTTTTTCCTTAAGCACTTTCAGATAATCCTGCACAGACTTGTTATGACTGGCAAGATTGGTATTAAACGTGTGACCACCTTTACCATCGGCCACAAAATAGAGATACGGCGTTTTTGCCGGATGCGCAGCAGCCTTCAGCGAATCAGCCCCCGGCGTAGCAATCGCGCCTGGCGGCAAACCGGTAATGGTGTAGGTGTTATACGCTGTTGGCGTTTCCAGATCTGCACGAGAAAGTTTGCCATTATAACGCTCTCCCATCCCGTAAATCACCGTCGGGTCGGTCTGCAGGCGCATACCAATGCGTAAACGGTTGATAAAGACCGAGGCAACCTGATCTCGCTCACTGGCAACGGCGGTTTCTTTTTCGATAATTGATGCCATCGTCACCAGCTGGTTTTTATCTTTATAAGGTAGACCGTCCGCACGCCCTTCCCAGGCGCTATCAACCGCTTTCACCATTTTCTTGTGTGCTCGCTTGAGTAACGCAACATCGGTGGTATTGGCGGTATACATCCAGGTGTCTGGCCAGAACCAGCCTTCAATCCACTCCGGGTTTTCCAGTTCAAGTGCCTGCGCTACGGTGGCGTACTTATCGTCGCTCAGCGTATGCTTGACATACGGTGCCTCACGCAATTGTTTGAGGTAATCGCTCAGACGCATCCCTTCCACCAGGCGTAGTGGAAACTGTGCTTCTTTACCGCTTTCCAGCAATTTCAGCATCTCACGCACAGTCATCTGCGGTGTAAAGCGGTAAGTTCCGGCTTTGAAATGAGAAAGATCCGGCTCGATACGCAACAGCCATTGAAATACCCGTGGGCGATTGATGATCTTATCGGCATAAAGCTGTTCACCGAGCGCCAGACGTCCGGTTCCCGGTTTGAGGGTAAATATCGTCTCTTCTTTAATAAGTAATTTGCTGTCGGCGAGATGGCGAACCTTCCAGACGCCCACACCAGCGGCGATACCCAGTACCACCAGCAATAACAAGACAATCAATAACACTTTTTTCATGACTAATTCGGGTGCTCACAAAGTGGGGCTAAATATTCATATAGCGTTGTTGACGAAAAGGAGGCTTCGCCACAGGCACGCACGGGAATCACTGGCATCAACGCATTACAGACTACCATCTCATCTGCCTGCATCACCTCCTCCAGCGAGGCTTGTACTTCGACAAGCTGATAAGAGGATTGTGCCAGTAAACCGATGCAGAATTGTCGCATAATGCCGTTGACACCAGCCTGATCCAGACGCGGCGTATAAACTACGTTGCCCTTGCGCCAGAACAAATTAGCCGCACAGCATTCCGTAACCCACCCATCGCTGTCAAGAACCAGCGCCTCATCGGCGTTTGTCTGCTCAAGATGAGAGCGGATCAGTACTTGCTCAAGCCGATTAAGATGTTTAATTCCTGCGAGATAAGGATTACGTCCAAGGCGTACTGGACTTAGCGCCAGAGTAATACCCTCTTTGCGTAAGAGGTCATAATGTGCAGGGTAAGCCGCAACGGAGAGAATGCGTGTTGCCGGACCGCTGTTCAATGTGCTGTATCCTCGCCCACCACTGCCGCGACTGATCACCACTTTCAGCACACCGTTCTGTTGTTCTGCTGCCAGCGTTTTCATCTCTTGCTCAAGCTGCGACCAGAAATCACAGGCGATCATTAACCGCTGAGTGGCTTCCTGTAGTCGCTGTATATGCGCGGATAACAAACTGACTTCACCGTCGATAATTCTGGCTGTGGTGAAACAACCATCACCAAATTGCGTTGCCCGATCGCTTGCTGCCAGCGAATCCTGTTTATGACCGTTAATTAAGAACATACCGGCTCCTTATCAGAGGATTGTTAGTGTGGCAGCATGTTCACTGCGGAACAAGTCTGAATAAAACCTAAGAAAAAAGGCCCGCAAGCGGACCTTTTATACAGGTGGGAAATAGCAACTTAGATCTTTTTAAAGATCAAAGAACCATTAGTGCCACCGAAGCCGAAGGAGTTACACAGGGTATACTCCATTCCGCTGACCTGACGCGCTTCGTGCGGTACGAAATCCAGATCGCAACCTTCATCCGGGTTATCCAGGTTGATGGTCGGTGGAACAGCCTGATCGCGCAGCGCCAGGATGGAGTAGATAGACTCTACCGCACCCGCCGCACCTAACAGGTGACCGGTCATGGATTTCGTGGAGCTTACCAGCACACGGCTTGCAGCTTCACCGAAGATGGTTTTCACTGCCTGCGCTTCGGCTTTATCGCCAGCAGGCGTTGAAGTACCGTGCGCGTTAACGTAGCCAATCTGGCTCGCTTCAATACCTGCATCACGCAGAGCATTTGCCATTGCCAGAGCTGCGCCTGCGCCATTTTCCGGCGGCGACGTCATATGATAGGCATCGCTGCTCATACCAAAGCCGACGAGTTCAGCGTAAATTTTCGCACCGCGTTTTTTCGCGTGTTCGTACTCTTCGAGCACCAGCATACCGGCACCATCGCCCAGTACGAAACCATCACGCTCTTTATCCCACGGGCGGCTAGCCGCTTGCGGGTTATCATTGCGGGTAGATAATGCACGTGCCGCGCCGAAACCGCCAACGCCCAGCGGCGTACTGGCTTTCTCTGCGCCACCTGCAACCATCACGTCAGCATCGCCATACGCGATAATACGCGCAGCATGACCAATGTTGTGCACGCCGGAAGTACAGGCGGTCGCGATAGAGATGCTTGGGCCACGCAGGCCATACATGATAGTCAGGTGACCTGCCACCATGTTCACAATCGTTGACGGAACGAAGAATGGGCTGATCTTACGTGGACCACCGTTCATCAAAGATGTGTGGTTTTCTTCGATCAGTCCGAGGCCGCCTATCCCGGAGCCAATTGCGGCACCAATGCGGGTTGCGTTCTCTTCCGTTATTTCAAGGCCAGAATCCTGCATGGCCTGAACGCCAGCGACAATTCCATATTGAATGAAGGCATCCATCTTGCGCTGTTCTTTGCGCGAGATAATGTCCTCACAGTTAAAATCCTTTACTAAGCCAGCAAATTTCGTTGCATAGGCGCTAGTATCGAAATGGTCGATTAGGCTGATGCCACTCTGACCGGCAAGCAGAGCTTTCCAGGTAGACTCTACGGTATTGCCGACAGGAGACAACATGCCCAGTCCGGTCACAACTACACGACGCTTAGACACGTTTGTCCTCCAGGGAGGGAAAAAAAATGATTCTAGTGGGACAAAAAGATAAAACTCAGGCGGTCGAACGACCGCCTGGAGATGTTCACTTACGCCTGGTGGCCGTTGATGTAATCAATGGCAGCCTGAACGGTGGTGATTTTCTCAGCTTCTTCGTCCGGAATCTCAGTATCAAACTCTTCTTCCAGAGCCATTACCAGCTCAACGGTGTCAAGAGAATCCGCGCCCAGGTCTTCAACGAAAGAAGCATTGTTGGTAACTTCTTCCTGCTTAACGCCCAGCTGTTCGCCGATAATTTTCTTAACGCGTTCTTCGATAGTGCTCATACTCTTAAATTTCCTATCAAAACTCGCTTTCGCGATGGTTTTCGTAGTGTATAAAATGTTGAAAAATTTGCAACTAAATCCCGGCAGGTCTTACCACGATTTTACGTTATTTTGAGGCCATACCCCCCAACAACGCAAATCATTTTGCACTAATTATTACTCATAACCACGCAGACTGCGCGCAACATGAGCATTTTGTGCAAATCGCGGTCAGACCATGTACATCCCGCCGTTCACATGCAAAGTTTCACCCGTGATGTAAGCTGCTTCGTCGGATGCCAGGAATGCAACCGCGTTGGCGATTTCCTGTGCGCCGCCGAGGCGACCCGCAGGAACCTGCGCCAGGATACCCGCACGCTGGTCATCGCTCAGCGCACGTGTCATGTCCGTTTCAATAAAGCCCGGAGCAACAACGTTTACAGTAATACCACGTGACGCAACTTCGCGCGCCAGGGATTTACTGAAGCCGATCAAGCCCGCTTTCGCCGCAGCGTAGTTGGCCTGACCGCCATTTCCCATGGTACCAACCACAGAACCGATAGTGATAATACGACCATGACGCTTTTTCATCATAGCGCGCATTACCGCTTTTGACAGACGGAAAACAGATGAAAGGTTGGTTTCGATAATATCGTTCCACTCATCATCTTTCATTCGCATTAGCAGGTTATCACGAGTGATACCGGCATTATTGACCAGGATATCGACTTCACCAAATTCTGCGCGAATTTTTTCCAGAACAGATTCGATAGATGCCGGGTCGGTCACATTCAACATGAGACCTTTACCGTTATCACCTAAATAATCGCTGATCGCCTGAGCGCCGCTTTCACTGGTCGCAGTACCGATAACTTTCGCGCCACGAGCTGCGAGCGTTTCAGCAATTGCGCGGCCAATCCCACGGCTTGCACCGGTTACCAGTGCGATTTTTCCTTCAAAATTCATATTTTTCCTCTTTTAAAGCTCGAGCGCCGCTGCCATCGCTGAAGGTTCGTTCAGCGCCGAGGCGGTCAGGGTGTCGACAATGCGTTTCGTCAGGCCAGTAAGCACTTTGCCCGGGCCGACTTCATAAAGATGTTCAACGCCTTGCGCTGCCATGTATTCAACAGATTTCGTCCACTGAACCGGATTATACAGCTGACGTACCAGCGCATCACGGATAGCATCGCCATTAGTTTCGCATTTCACATCAACGTTATTCACAACCGGAACGGTTGGGGTATTGAAGGTGATTTTCGCCAATTCAACAGCCAATTTATCGGCAGCCGGTTTCATCAGCGCACAGTGTGACGGTACGCTTACAGGCAACGGCAGCGCACGTTTTGCGCCCGCAGCTTTACAGGCAGCGCCTGCACGCTCAACCGCTTCTTTATGACCGGCAATAACGACCTGCCCCGGAGAGTTAAAGTTTACCGGAGAAACGACCTGACCTTCTGCAGCTTCTTCACACGCTTTAGCAATAGACGCATCATCAAGACCGATAATTGCCGCCATTGCACCTGTCCCTTCCGGTACAGCTTCCTGCATGAACTTGCCACGCATCTCAACCAGACGCACCGCATCAGCAAAATCAATCACACCAGCGCAAACCAGCGCGGAGTATTCACCCAGGCTGTGACCGGCCATCATCGCCGGTGCTTTACCGCCCTGCTGCTGCCACACACGGTACAGCGCAACAGATGCCGTCAACAGTGCTGGTTGGGTTTGCCAGGTTTTATTCAATTCTTCGGCAGGTCCCTGCTGGGTCAGTGCCCACAAGTCGTAGCCCAGCGCCGCAGAAGCTTCAGCAAACGTTTCTTCGACAATGGGATAGCTCGCCGCCATATCAGCCAGCATTCCAACGGTTTGAGAACCCTGTCCAGGGAACACAAATGCAAATTGCGTCATCTTTAAATCCTTATCCTAGAAACGAACCAGCGCGGAGCCCCAGGTGAACCCGCCGCCAAAGGCTTCAAGCAGAACCAACTGCCCCGGCTTAATGCGCCCGTCACGTACAGCTTCATCCAGCGCGCACGGGACAGAAGCGGCAGAAGTATTACCGTGGCGATCCAGCGTCACCACGACATTGTCCATCGACATGCCGAGTTTTTTCGCCGTTGCGCTGATAATACGCAGGTTAGCCTGATGCGGAACCAGCCAGTCCAGTTGAGAACGGTCAAGATTATTCGCCGCCAGCGTCTCATCAACGATGTGCGCCAACTCGGTTACTGCAACCTTGAAGACTTCGTTGCCCGCCATGGTCAGATGAATTGAATTTTCAGGATTCACACGGTCGGCATTAGGCAACGTCAGCAATTCACCATAGCTGCCATCAGCATGAAGATGCGTTGAGATAATTCCTGGCTCTTCAGAGGCAGCCAGCACTGCAGCGCCCGCGCCATCGCCAAAAATGATAATGGTCCCGCGATCTGTCGGATCGCAGGTGCGCGCCAGTACATCGGAACCGACGACCAGAGCATACTTCACCGCACCAGATTTCACGTATTGATCGGCTACGCTCAACGCGTAGGTGAAACCTGCACAGGCTGCAGCAACGTCAAACGCCGGGCAACCTTTGATGCCCAACATGCTTTGAATCTGACATGCTGCGCTCGGGAAGGCGTGCGTGGCAGAAGTCGTTGCCACAACGATCAGGCCAATCTGGTCTTTATCGATGCCCGCCATTTCAATTGCACGCGTCGCCGCTTCGAAGCCCATGGTTGAAACGGTTTCGTTTGGCGCGGCAATGTGGCGTTCGCGGATGCCTGTACGAGTGACAATCCACTCGTCAGAGGTATCCACCATTTTTTCCAGATCGGCGTTTGTCCGCACTTGTTCGGGCAGATAGCTGCCAGTACCAATAATCTTCGTATACATGTACGCTCAGTCACTTTTCGGTTATATACCGTCACTTGCAAACTGCGAGTTCGCTGGCAGCGTCCTGCTACCGCAGAGCTCCGCTTTTGCCACCGTCCAACAGCTCAAAACCAGCTGGGTATACAGATTCCAGGCGAGCGGCAATTCGCTGAGGAACTTGTCGCTGCACCGCCTGCACTGCCTGTTCAATCGCGACCGCAAAAGCTCGCTGATTGGCTGCACCATGACTTTTTATCACCGTGCCGCGCAATCCTAACAGACAGGCGCCGTTATACTGGTCGGGGTTGAGGTGACTGAATCGCCTCGTCAGGCTCTTTTGTAGCCAACGCTTTAATAACAGTAGCCACCACGACCGTTTTTTCCCTTCTCCCTGAGATTTCAGCAGAGAAAGGAACATCCTGACAACACCTTCCATCGTCTTTAATGTGACATTTCCTGTAAAGCCGTCACAGACCAGCACATCTGTCTTGCCAGTTAATAACTCATTGGCTTCAAGATAGCCGATATAGTTGATAGAAGGGATTGTTTTAAGCACCGCTGAGGCATCCCGAATACTGTCGAGACCCTTTACTTCTTCTTCACCAATATTGAGCAACGCCACGCGAGGATTGGGAATTTCCACCACCTCTTCAGCCAAAACTGAGCCCATAATGGCAAATTGCACCAACATTGTGCTGTCACAATCGACGTTGGCTCCTAAATCGAGAACCACCGTTTTGCCCTTTTGTTGATGCGGTAACACCGTCACCAACGCCGGGCGCTCAATCCCCTCCAGGGGCTTGAGTAATAATTTAGCCAGCCCCATCAGCGCCCCGGTATTGCCAGCACTGACACAGGCTTGCGCTCGACCTTCTTTCACCAGTTCCAGCGCCACGCGCATTGAGCTACCACGACTGGCGCGGATAGCTTGCGAAGGCCGGGCATCACTGGCGATAACTGACTGCGCAGGAATAATCTGCAAACGAGAACGTTGTTCGAAGTCAGCTTTAGCAAGTAATGGCGTGATGGCGTCGGGATTACCGACTAAAAGAAGAGTGAGTTGCGAATTAGAGTTCAGTGCCTGCAAAGCTGCAGGCACTGTCACAGAAGGACCAAAATCGCCCCCCATGACATCTAACGCCAGGGTTAGACGTGTCAAGGTATCGTCGCCGCCCGGTTTGGTCTTTCCCCAGTTGCCTGGGGAAAATCCTCACTAAGCTTCATCACGCAGATGCGTGATTACTTAGCGATGACCTTGCGGCCACGGTAGTAACCGTCGGCAGTGATGTGGTGACGCAGGTGTTTTTCACCAGAAGTTTTGTCTACAGACAGGCTGGTGACTGCGGTCAGCGCGTCATGGGAACGACGCATGCCACGTTTGGAACGGGTTGGTTTATTCTGTTGTACGGCCATGGACCTTACTCCTCAATTACGGTTTATCCCCGATCCAACGGGGAGCACCAATTACTTACGCTTTAAGCTGGCTAATACGGCAAATGGATTTGGCTTTTGCGCTTCTTCAGGCAGTTCACCAAAGACCATGTCCGCTTCGGACACTTCACAGTGTTCAGAATCATGCACCGGAACTACCGGCAAGGCGAGGATGATTTCATCTTCAACCATTGCAAGCAGATCGATTTCACCGAATTCGTTAACCTCAATCGGTTCATACGCTTCCGGCAGTGCTTCAGCCTGTTCGTCTGAACGCACAGGACTAAAACAGTACGTTGTGTAGACCTGATGAGTAAACGGCTTCCCGCAACGCTGACACTCGAGCGTTACCGTCACCTTCGCATCGCCGTTTAACACTGCGAGACGTTGGTTATCGATAGCGAACGACATGGAGCATTCCACATCACTGTCCACACTGACTACGGATTCGGCGACGCGCTCAACCTGATCAGGAGTATAGATACCCTGGTAATCAAGGCGTTTTTGAGCCGTACGAACCGGATCGAGAGTCAGGGGTAATTTTACCTTTTGCATAGGGCGCGCATATTAACTTTGTAACGTCATAGAGTCAAAGAAAAAGGCAGCCTGTGGTTGCCTTTTGCCAATAATTCGCACACATTGCGGGTTACTGCTTTATTTTCGTTCAGTGCTGATAACGAACATCAACCTGCAAAACGAAGCGCATAGTTTAAAATGGCTATCATCAATACGCTATATCTGATGGAAAAAAATATGTCTAAACTTATTTTAGCCTCCACTTCGCCCTGGCGCCGCGCCCTACTTGAAAAACTACAAATCTCTTTCGAATGTGCCGCCCCGGAGGTCGACGAAACCCCGCATAGCGATGAATCACCGCGCCAGCTGGTGCTCCGGCTGGCGCAAGAAAAAGCGCAATCCTTAGCGTCACGTTATCCCTCTCATTTAATTATTGGTTCAGACCAGGTGTGTGTTCTTGATGGGGAAATCACCGGTAAACCGTTAACGGAAGAAAATGCGCGTCTGCAATTACGCAAAGCCAGCGGCAATATCGTCACCTTCTATACTGGACTGGCGTTGTTTAATTCGGCGAATGGGCATCTGCAAACAGAAGTGGAACCTTTTGACGTTCATTTCCGCCACTTAAGCGAGGCGGAGATTGATAATTACGTGCGTAAAGAACATCCCCTGCACTGCGCTGGCAGTTTTAAGAGTGAAGGATTTGGCATTACGTTATTCGAGCGTTTAGAAGGACGTGACCCTAACACGCTGGTTGGTTTGCCGCTCATCGCACTCTGTCAGATGTTACGTCGGGAAGGGAAAAACCCACTGATGGGATAGTTGTTTGCGCCGGATGCGGTTACGTCGCATCCGGCAATCGGTGCTGGCGGCCTGAGGCGGCGTAAACGCCTTATCAGGCCAACCGCCCATTATCAGGCTTATATGCTTGTATCAGTGCGCGTTACGCAGCTTTTGCAAACACCGCTTCAAACCTTCATCCATCGGCGCTTCGATACGCATCACCTCACCCGTTCCCGGATGGGTAAACTTCAACGCTGCGGCGTGCAGGAACAGACGATTTAATCCCGTGCCTGCTTCAGTGAGCTGTCTGTCAAATTCACGGTCACCGTAGCGATCATCAAACGCAATCGGATGACCAGCGTATTGAGTATGCACACGGATCTGGTGCGTACGTCCGGTAACCGGACTGCAACGAACCAGCGTGGCAAACGCATAGCGTTCTTCCACTTTGAAGCGAGTTTCTGACGGTTTACCTTCCTGGCTCACGCGCACAATACGTTCACCGCTTTGCAGAATATTCTTCAGCAGCGGAGCCTGGACACTCTTCACGTGTGACTGCCACTGACCGCGCACCAGCGCCAGATAATCTTTTTGCATCCCTTTTTCACGTAATTGCTCATGCAGAGAACGTAACGCCGAACGTTTTTTCGCTACCAGCAATACACCTGAAGTGTCCCGGTCGAGTCGATGCACCAGTTCAAGGAATCGCGCTTCCGGGCGCAACGCCCTCAGCCCTTCAATAACGCCGAAACTTAAACCACTGCCGCCATGCACCGCCGTACCTGAGGGTTTATTCAGCACCAGGATATGATCATCTTCATATAAGATGACGTCCGCCAGCGCCGCCACTTTTTGCAGATGCGGCGAAACGGCCTCTTCTTCCCGTTCAGCAACGCGAACCGGCGGAATACGCACTTCATCACCGGCTTCGAGTTTATATTCAGGCTTAATACGTTTTTTGTTCACCCGCACTTCGCCTTTACGCAAAATACGGTAAATCATACTTTTTGGTACGCCTTTCAATTGGGTGCGCAAAAAGTTGTCGATACGTTGCCCCGCTTCATCAGCGGTAATAGCAACGATTTTTACGGATGGAGTCTCTGTTTTCATGGTGGGCGATTCTAAATAGCCAACAGGATTCGCGCCACTCATTTTTCTATGCTTATATTTAGTTCTGCACCTTATTACTTCCCAGTGCAATCACTTAATTGATGGTTATTAAACCAATCGCCAGTAAGAAGTGAAAAAACTGTGAGTAAGTGGGTGATAAATGGTAAAAGTCATCTTGCTATAACAAGGCTTGCAGTGGAATAATGAGAACGTTTCCGTGTCCAACCTTGTTAAAACAAGAAATTTTACGGAATACCCCATTTTGCCCGACCGATCATCAACGCAGCAATGGCGTAAGACGTATTGATCTTTCAGGCAGTTAGCGGGCTGCGGGTTGCAGTCCTTACCGGTAGATGGAAATATTTCTGGAGAGTAATACCCAGTCTGTTTCTCTGATAATTGCGCTGTTTTTCCGCATGAAAAACGGGCAACCGACACTCTGCGCCTCTTTGAGCTGACGATAACCGTGAGGTTGGCGACGCGACTAGACACGAGGCCATCGGTTCACACCCGGAAAGGCGTTACTTTGCCCGCAGCTTAGTCGTCAATGTAAGAATAATGAGTAAGTTACGATGAAAAGAATGTTAATCAACGCAACTCAGCAGGAAGAGTTGCGCGTTGCCCTTGTAGATGGGCAGCGTCTGTATGATCTGGATATCGAAAGTCCAGGGCATGAACAGAAAAAGGCGAACATCTACAAAGGTAAAATCACCCGCATTGAACCGAGTCTGGAAGCTGCTTTTGTTGATTACGGCGCTGAACGTCACGGTTTCCTCCCACTAAAAGAAATTGCCCGCGAATATTTCCCTGCTAATTACAGTGCTCATGGCCGTCCTAACATTAAAGATGTGTTACGCGAAGGTCAGGAAGTCATTGTTCAGATCGATAAAGAAGAGCGCGGCAACAAAGGCGCGGCACTGACCACCTTTATCAGCCTGGCGGGTAGCTATCTGGTTCTGATGCCGAACAACCCGCGCGCGGGTGGCATTTCTCGCCGTATCGAAGGCGACGACCGTACCGAATTAAAAGAAGCACTGGCGAGCCTTGAACTGCCGGAAGGCATGGGGCTTATCGTGCGCACCGCTGGCGTCGGCAAATCTGCTGAGGCGCTGCAATGGGATTTAAGCTTCCGCCTGAAACACTGGGAAGCCATCAAAAAAGCCGCTGAAAGCCGCCCTGCTCCGTTCCTGATCCATCAGGAGAGCAATGTTATCGTTCGCGCATTTCGCGATTACTTACGCCAGGACATCGGCGAAATCCTTATCGATAATCCGAAAGTACTCGAACTGGCGCGTCAGCATATCGCCGCGTTGGGTCGCCCGGATTTCAGCAGCAAAATCAAACTGTACACGGGTGAAATTCCCCTGTTCAGCCACTACCAGATCGAATCGCAGATCGAGTCCGCCTTCCAGCGTGAAGTCCGTCTGCCGTCTGGTGGCTCCATTGTTATCGACAGCACCGAAGCGTTAACCGCCATCGACATCAACTCCGCGCGTGCAACTCGCGGCGGCGATATCGAAGAAACTGCATTTAACACTAACCTGGAAGCAGCCGATGAGATTGCTCGTCAGCTACGCCTGCGTGACCTCGGCGGTCTGATTGTTATCGACTTCATCGACATGACGCCTGTACGCCATCAGCGCGCGGTGGAAAACCGTCTGCGTGAAGCGGTACGTCAGGATCGTGCGCGTATTCAAATCAGCCATATTTCTCGCTTTGGCCTGCTCGAGATGTCCCGTCAGCGCCTGAGCCCGTCGCTGGGTGAATCCAGCCATCACGTCTGCCCGCGTTGCTCCGGTACTGGCACCGTGCGTGATAATGAATCCCTGTCGCTCTCTATTCTGCGTTTGATTGAAGAAGAAGCCCTGAAAGAGAACACCCAGGAAGTCCACGCCATTGTTCCTGTCCCTATTGCCTCTTACCTGCTGAACGAAAAACGTTCTGCGGTAAATGCAATTGA
Organism: Escherichia sp. Marseille-Q3837; assembly: GCF_916618735.1. Classification (NCBI taxonomy): domain Bacteria; kingdom Pseudomonadati; phylum Pseudomonadota; class Gammaproteobacteria; order Enterobacterales; family Enterobacteriaceae; genus Escherichia; species Escherichia sp. Marseille-Q3837. Next base: position 3,656,705 of record NZ_CAKAKC010000001.1, read on the forward strand.
AACCCGTCAGGACGGCGTGCGCTGTGTGATTGTACCAAACGATCAGATGGAAACCCCGCACTACCACGTACTGCGCGTGCGTAAAGGGGAAGAGACGCCGACCTTAAGCTACATGCTGCCGAAGCTGCATGAAGAAGCAATGGCGCTGCCGTCAGAAGAAGAGTTTGCGGAGCGTAAACGTCCAGAACAACCTGCACTGGCGACTTTTGCCATGCCGGATGTGCCACCAGCTCCAGCCCCGGCAGAACCTGTAACGCCTGCGGCAGCCACAGCGCCTAAAGCCGCGCCGACAACACCTGCTGCTCCTGCACAACCAGGCCTGTTAAGCCGTCTCTTCAGCGCCCTGAAATCGCTGTTCAGCGGTGGTGAAGAAACCAAACCAACCGAGCAACCTGCACCAAAAGCAGAAACGAAACCGGAACGTCAACAGGATCGCCGTAAGCCTCGTCAGAACAATCGCCGTGACCGTAATGAACGCCGCGACACGCGTAGCGAACGTACAGAGGGTAGCGATAATCGCGAAGAAAACCGTCGTAATCGTCGCCAGTCACAGCAGCAAACTGCCGAGACGCGTGAGAGCCGTCAGCAGGCTGATGTAACAGAAAAAGCGCGTACCACCGACGAGCAGCAAACACCGCGTCGTGAGCGTAGTCGTCGCCGCAACGATGATAAACGTCAGGTACAACAAGAAGCGAAGGCACTGAATGTTGAGGAGCAATCTGTTCAGGAAACAGAACAGGAGGAGCGTGTACGTCCGGTTCAACCGCGTCGTAAACAGCGCCAGCTAAATCAGAAAGTGCGTTACGAGCAAAGCGTTGCGGAAGAAGTGGTAGCCGCTCCGGTGGTTGAAGAAACCGTCGCCGCCGAACCTGTTATGCAGGAAGCGTCTGCCCAACGTACTGAACTGGTGAAAGTACCATTGCCAGTCGTTGCACAAACTGCGCCGGAACAACAAGAAGAGAACAATGTCGATAACCGTGACAACGGCGGTATGCCGCGTCGTTCTCGTCGCTCGCCTCGCCATCTGCGCGTGAGTGGTCAGCGTCGTCGTCGCTATCGTGACGAGCGTTATCCGGTTCAGTCACCAATGCCGTTAACCGTAGCGTGTGCGTCTCCGGAACTGGCCTCTGGCAAAGTCTGGATCCGCTATCCGGTTGTACGTCCGCAAGATGTACAGGTTGAAGAGCAACGCGAACAGGAAGAAGTACAGATGCAGCCGATGGTGACTGAAGTCCCTGTCGCCGCCGCTGTCGAACCTGTCGTTGCCGCGCCGGTTATTGAAGAAGTGACCGAAACTATAGAAGCACCGGTTCCGGTTGCACAAGCGCAACCGGAAGTGGTTGAAACGACGCATCCTGAAGTGATTGCCGCAGCGGTAACTGAACAGCCACAGGTGATTGCCGAGGCTGATGTTGCTGTAGCGCAGGACGTTGCAGAACACGCGGAACCGGTAGTTGAACCGCAGGAAGAGACGGCAGATATTGAAGAAGTTGCCGAAACTGCCGAAGTTGTAGTTGCCGAACCTGAAGTTGTCGCTCAACCTGCCGCACCTGTGGTCGCTGAAGTCGCAGCAGAAGTTGAAACGGTAGCCGCTGTTGAACCTGAGATTACCGTTGAGCATAACCACGCTACCGCACCGATGACACGCGCTCCGGCACCGGAATATGTTCCGGAAGCACCGCGTCACAGTGACTGGCAGCGCCCTACTTTTGCCTTTGAAGGTAAAGGTGCCGCAGGTGGTCATACGGCAACGCATCATGCCTCTGCCGCTCCTGCGCGTCCGCAACCTGTTGAGTAATCATTAGCTCAAAGTAATCAAGCCCTGGCAACCGCCGGGGCTTTTTATTTCATCTTTGAATCAACATATTCAAATTCATCAAATGGCATTCTTGCTAGCCAACTACTCAAATCAGGCAAAAAAAATGCCCGCCCCGGCGATCCCAGAGCAGGCAGACAAAACATACCCAGTTTCATGATATGTTTGAAAAAGTGCTTATTTGTTGAGCTGGAAAAGCGATAACCCCTGCATATCAGTAAACGCTTTGTACGACGCCTGCAATGCTGTTTGCTGCATGATGTAAGATGAAATAGTCGCGTTCCAGTCCACATCAACCAAATCACTCATCTGCTGCGTTTGGCCTAAAGCGCGATCGCTACCTAAAGAATCCAGCGACTCCAGCTCGTTCAGCTGCGTACCTAATTCCGCGCGTACGGTGAGCACATTATTCAGCGAGTTTTTCAGGCCACGGTTGGTTTTATCTAACGCCGCAGCGGAGGTTTCTTGATCCGCTTCACCATCCGCAACCGGTGTTTTAAGCGCAGCGATGGCGCTATCCAGCATGGCAAAAAGATTGGTTTCAGAATCGCTACCGTCTGGTTCCGCTACTGCATTACTGGTAATGCTATTAAAAATTTTGTCGCCGGTATGCCCTATCACCATCGAACGCGAAGCATCTACCTGTTGCTTAATACTTTCTGTTCCGCCGACATATTTACCTTTCTCTTCGCTAAACGGCGCGGTTTCTGTTTTATAACCCGCAAAAATGTAGCGCCCGTTACCGTCAGTGGTATTCGCCAGATTCAACAACTGGTCACGGAGCCCCTGAATATCCGTTGCCAGCGATGCCCGGTCATCGTCACTCAAGGTGCCGTTGCTGGCATAGACAATTTTCTCCTGAGCATTCTGGATAGCAGTGGTCACCTGGCTAAGCACACTCTCTTCCAGTGATACTTTTTGAGTCGCGAAAGTACGCGCCAGCGTGTACTGGCTGTTTTGCGCCTGCGCTTGTGAGAGCACTACGGCTTGTGATGCAGCAATGGGATCATCTGAAGGGTTAACGACTCGCTTACCCGTCGACATCTGTTCGCCGTACTTCATCCATTCCGCCTGAGAACTGGTGATACCGCGCATGTTCTGCTGGTACATCATTTGAGTACTGAAACGCATTTTTTCTCTCCCTTAGCGAATGTTAATCAGCGCATCAAAAATGGCGTTCGCCGTCTGCAAAACCTGCGCATTCGCCAGGTAATACTGCTGAAAGCGTTGCAGGTTGCCGTACTCTTCGTCGAGGTTGACGCCGGAAATAGATTGCTGCTGATTAGAAAGTTGCGTTACCACATTACCTTGCGTGGTACTGCTGGTTTTCAACGTAGCGGTTTTATTACCGATGTCGCTGACCAACGAGGCATAGGCGTCGTTAAAGGATTTCGCCCCGCCCACCGTTTTACCGTTGCTTTGCAAATCCAGCAGCGCCTGACCATTGCGGTTGTCGCTCTCACCAGCCGTTTTATCACTCGCCATGGCGATTTCTGCTTCGTCGGTGATTAAAACGTTCATATTGACGATGGCATCGCTTACCGGTTTCAGCGTAAAGCTGTCGTTAGCGACTGGTGTGCCAGTAAACGTCAACTCCAGACCATCAAACGTGACTTTACCGTCAGCATCCGGCGTCACCGGAAAAGTGGTATTGCTGGCAAGGCGGGTGACCTGCCACTGATCGTTGCTAAAGGAGATTTTGTAATCTGTCGCCAGCACGGCAGAGCCATCGGTCACTGTGGCGCTAATCGCGCTGTTACCCTGGTTTTTAGTATTCTCCAGTACAGCCGGCTTACCGATGGCAAAGAAATCCTGCCCTTCCTTACCATTGGCATCAAATCCCTTGTTATGTTGGGTATTGAAAGCCTCGGCAAATGCCAGCGCCAGTTGCCCGAGCGTATTGCGCGTCTGGTCAAGATCCTGAGAACGGAATGTCAGAATGCCGCCCAGCGACCCGGTATTCAGCAACTTCTCCGGGATCTCAATATTGCCTACTGTCCCATCAACATAAGCGACAGTGGTACGAGAAGGATCGGCGCTGGACGGTACTGCCGCCAGCTGGCGCGCCGTACTACCTTGTACCAGCGAGTAACCATTGGCCATCGTGATGTTATAAGTGCCGCCATCCTGAACGCTGACTTCTACACCAACAATCTGGTTTAATTCACTCACCAGTTGATCGCGTTGATCCAGGAGATTGTTGGGTGACGCCCCTGCCCCCACACCTGTCAGGCGTGAAATTTGATCGTTCAGGCTGGCGATTTGTTTAGCGAAATTGTTGATCTGGTCAACGCTGGCACCTATCGCGATATTGACCTGTTTGTCCTGGTCGCGCAGATACTGATCGGTGGTTTTAAACTGATTCACCAGCCCTTCTGATTTACCAATCAATGCCTGACGTGCTGCTGGATCTTCCGCGTTGCTGACCAGCGTTTGCAGACTGGTGAAGAAGTCCTGCATCTGTGTTGCCAGCGACGTGGTGCTACCAGAGAGCATATTGTCGATTTTCGACATCTGTTCATAGCGGGAAGTCAGGCCGCTACTCTGGGTCTGCGCCGCACGTAACTGGTTGGTAATAAAGGCGTCGTACTCACGCTGTACGCCGGAAACGTAGACGCCATTGCCAACCCAGCCGCCTGCCCCCAGAGTGCTATTGGCCTGCGCCATAATGGTCGTTTGACGGGTATATCCGGCAACGTTATAGCTGGAAATATTATTACTCGCCGTATTTAACGCCGCCTGAGCCGCGTTAAGTCCGCTCATGGCGTTATTGATCAAGCTGGACATGGAGGTTCCTTATAAGCTTTCAATTACAGAGCATTATCGGCAGCGACCCGCCGGACTTGAGTTGTTCAGAACAGATTATCGATACTGATGTTGTAGGTCTTACTCACCTTGTCGCTTACCGATTTCATCTGTTGAATCATCTTGGTGAGTTTGCGGGCATAATGAGGATCGGTAGCATAGCCCGCGTCCTGTAATGCCTGCGCGCCCTGCTCGGCGCTTGGGGCGGTCGCCACGGCAGCGTAACGCGGATTACGCGTTAACAGTCCTACATAATCCGACAATGCTTCAAGATAAGAGCTGTAGACCCGAAACTTCGCCTTCACTTTCCTCGCTTCGCCGTTTTCATATTCGGTAGTGGTAATTTCAGTCACCGCCCCTTTCCAGTTGGCAGAGGCTTTGACGCCAAACAGGTTATAGCTTGGTTCACCATTTTCACGACGAATTTGCCGTTGACCCCAGCCTGATTCCAGCGCGGCCTGGGCGAGGATCAGATGATGTGGCACACCGCTTTGCTGGCTTGCCAGTTGGGCGGGCAATGAGAGTTGGGCGAGGAATGCTTTACTGTCACCTGGCAGCGAATCATCGTAGTTACGTGGCACGGCTTTTTGCACAAGCTGCGTGAGTGTCTGATTTTGATAACGCACCACGGTTTCGAGCGGGAATTTCATCGGTGCCGTTGGCGTCGCTTCATCTGGCAGTGGTTGTTCTGGCGTCATCTGTTTTACCATCATCTCCGCCAGTCCCAGACCTTTGCCCGCCGTCATCTGTTGGGCAATCTGCTGGTCATACATACTGGTGTAGAGGCGAGTGTGCTCACTACTGAACAGGCCATCTTTCGGTAGGGCTTCACGCATACTTTTCAGCATCATCTGCACGAACATCCCTTCCACCTGGCGGGCAACCGGACGAATATTTGCCGCCGGATCTTCGCCCGCTTTCGCTTTCAGATCGTTAAGCGATTGCGCATCCCAGGCGGCACTTGCCAGTAGTTTGCTGTCGCTAATCATCAGATGATTTCCAGTTTTGCCCGCAGACATCCCGCGCTTTGCATTGATTGCAGTATGGACATCAGATCCATCGGCGTAGCGCCCAGCGCATTGAGCGCGCGCACCACGTTATTGAGGCTGGCACTAGAACGTACGCTTTGCAGCGAACCGCCGCTCTGGCGTAAGTCGATCTGGGTTTGTGGCGTGACAACGGTCTGCCCGCCACCAAACGGTGTGTCTGGTTGACTCACGTTAACCTGACGATTTACCGTAACCGAGAGATTCCCCTGTGCTACCGCGCAACTGTCCAGCGTCACTTCACGATTCATCACCACTGAACCAGTACGCGAGTTAATAATCACTTTGGCGTCCTGCGGGATGACATTAACCTGCATATTCTGGATATCAGCAAGGAAACGCACCTGGGAACTGTTGCCACTCGGCACGCGTACCTGAATAGTCCGCGCATCTAACGCCGTCGCGTTACCGTATCCACGTGTGCGGTTGATGGTATCGGCAATTTCCTGCGCCATGGTGAAATCTTCCTCATTTAGCTGCAAATTGAGGGTATTGCCAGCGCCAAACTGGCTGGGCAATTCGCGCTCAATAATCGCACCATTAGTGATCCGTCCGCCGTTCAGTTGGTTAACCTGGACACTGCTGCCCCCCGCCGATGCGCCCGCACCGCCAACCAGAATGTTGCCCTGCGCCAGCGCATACACCTGGCTATCAACGCCCTTAAGCGGTGTCATCAACAACGTGCCGCCACGCAGACTTTTGGCGTTCCCCATAGAAGAAACCACCACGTCGATGGTTTGCCCCTGGCGACCAAATGGCGGAAGCGACGCCGTCACCATTACTGCAGCGACGTTTTTTAGCTGCATATTGGTGCCCGTCGGAACGGTAATTCCCAGCTGTGAGAGCATGTTATTAAGCGTTTGTGTGGTAAACGGCGTCTGGGTTGTCTGGTCACCGGTGCCATCCAGCCCCACCACCAGACCATAGCCAATCAGTGAGTTTTGCCTTACCCCCTGAACACTGGTGAGATCGCGAATACGCTCAGCCTGAGCCGCCGTCGTAACCAGTAGAAGAATTAATGCAGAGAGAAATTTAATCACCACAGCCTCACTTACATTGGCGACAGGTTAAGGAAGAAACGCTGCAACCAGCCCATATTTTGCGCTTCGTTAATGTAGCCATTGCCTACGTATTCAATACGCGCATCCGCCACCTGAGTAGACGGTACGGTATTGCTGCCGCTGATAGTGCGTGGATTAACCACGCCAGAGAAGCGAATAAATTCAGTGCCCTGATTAATGGCGATCTGTTTTTCGCCCACTACATGCAGGTTACCGTTGACCAGCACCTGATCGACCGTCACTGTTAATGTGCCGCTAAAGGTATTGCTGGCATTAGCACCGCCTTTACCGTTGAAACTATTGCCACCAGAGGCATCGACATCGGCGCGGGCGTTACCAAACAGCCCCTGCAAATAGCGCGGCACAGTATCAAAGCCAAAATTAGTTTTACCGTCACGGCTGGCATTCGCAGAGGAACTCTTGCTGGCGCTGACGTTCTCCTGCAACACAATGGTCAGCGTGTCACCAATATTGCGCGGTCGGCGATCTTCAAACAGCGGTTGATAGCCATAGTTAATCGGCTGGGCAGACTGAAAAATTGAACCGTTGGCAACGGGCGTCGGGCCGGGAACCGGCTGTGCACTGGTCGCCCCCTGCACCAGCGGCGTGGAGGGTATCCAGGCACAGCCGGATAGTGAAAGCACCAACAAGCTGGAAATGGCGTAAGTATGCACAGCGTTTTTTTGCATGGCTATCATCTTCAAAATCAGTAAACCGGTGAGAGTCCCCACCGGTATGCCTTAGAGTTGCGTCAGTTTTTGCAGCATTTGATCGGTAGTGGATACCGCTTTACTGTTGATTTCGTAGGCGCGCTGTACCTGGATCATGTTGACCAGTTCTTCCGCCACGTTGACGTTAGATGTTTCAACATACCCTTGATACAACAGTCCTGCACCGTTCAGACCCGGTGTGCTTTCATTCGGTGCGCCGGAGGATTGCGTTTCGGTGTAAAGGTTTTCACCAATACTCTCCAGCCCGGTGTCGTTCATAAAGGTAGTGAGATTGAGTTGCCCAACCTGAACCGGCGCCGCCTGACCTTGCTGGGTAACGCTTACCACGCCATCACGACCAATGGTGATACTTAACGCATTCGCCGGAATGGTGATTGCTGGCTGCACCTGAAAGCCACCGGCCGTCACCAGTTGCCCGTTCTGATCCACCTGGAAAGAGCCGTCACGGGTATAGGCTGATGAGCCATCCGGTAACATGACCTGGAAAAAACCCTGCCCTTTGATGGCAACATCTTTGCTGTTATTGGTTTGCGACAGATTGCCCTGACTGTGTAAACGTTCAGTGGCGACCGGACGCACACCGGTGCCAATTTGTAACCCGGATGGTAAGGTGGTTTGTTCGGAAGACTGTGCGCCAGGCTGGCGAATGGTTTGATAAAGCAGATCTTCAAACACCGCCCGCTGGCGCTTAAAACCGTTGGTGCTGACGTTTGCCAGGTTGTTGGCAATAACGTCCATATTGGTTTGCTGGGCGTCGAGACCCGTTTTGGCGATCCATAATGAACTGATCATAAAATATCCTGTGGTGGATTGCTGACAAGCAGAGCAAAAGCACGCGACAGTGTGAATTTCCCCTCACCCTAACCCTCTCCCCAAAGGGGCGAGGGAATAGTCCGCGCGCTTTTATTGCAATGTCATCAATCGTTGAATTAACTCATCGACAGCAGTTGATTGGCACGCCCCGCGTTATCATCGACGCTGCTGATCACCTTCATCTGCATTTCAAAACGCCGCGCGCTGGCAATCATGTCGCTCATTGCCGAAACGGCATTGACGTTACTGCCTTCCAGAACGCCCGACATCACACGCAACGTCGGGTCAGCCTGCAGCACCGTGCCACGCGTTGCCTGGCTTTCCGCATTTAAACGAAAAATACCGTCATCACCACGCTGTACTTCACTACCCGTGGCTTTCACCAGTTTCAGACGCCCCACTGGCGCGACGGTATTTGCCGGATCGCCGGGATTCCGCGCCGAAATCGTGCCATCGGCGGCAATCGTGATTTCTGCCCCTTCCGGTACAGCAATCGGTCCCGCCTCGCCAATCACCGGATGCCCCTGAATCGTCAGTTGCCCGGTGGGATCAACCTGGATGCTGCCGTTACGCGTATACCCTTCGCTACCGTCAATAGTCTGCACGGCCAGCCAGCCGTCCTGCTGTAATGCGACGTCCAGCGGGCGCGAGGTGTAATCCATCTTGCCGGGAGTCATGTCTGCACCCGGCGTTGACGCGGTCACCAGCGTACGCGTGGGCAGAGAAAGCCCTTCCACCGGCACCGCACGTAAGGCGTTTAACTGCGCGCGAAAACCCGGTGTCGAGGCATTTGCCAGATTACTGGCGGTCACCGCCTGCTGATTCAGCGTCTGGCTGGCGGCGCCCATTGCGGTATAGATTGCGTGATCCATTGAGCTATTCCGTCAGCAATTAGCGTAAGTTAACCAGCGTGTTAAGGATCTGATCCTGGGTTTTGATGGTCTGAGCATTGGACTGATAGTTACGCTGGGCGACAATCATATTGACCAGTTCTTTGCTGAGATCGACGTTGGACGCTTCCAGCGCGCCGTTGGTCAGACTGCCAAAATTACCCGTTCCGGCAGTCCCCAGCAGCGCCACACCAGAAGATTGCGTCGCAGACCAGACGTTATCGCCTTCGGAAGCCAGCCCTTCGTTGTTAGCGAAGTTTGCCAGCACAATCTGCCCCAGCAACTGGGTTTGTTCGTTGGAATAGTTACCGACTACCGTGCCGTCATCGTTGATTTGATAGCTCACCAAATCGCCAGGTTTGTAGCCATCCTGCGTGGTTGCCACAATGTTGTTTGCGCCGGTGTTTTGCTGCATAGAATTGAGGAAACTTAACGAGAATGAGGCAGGATCTGCGCCATTGATTGCGCCGGTGGTAATGTTCGCTGTCCCCCCCGAAGTCAATATGCCATTGGCATTAAACGCTAGCGTCGTTGCGTGGTTCGCTGTGCCTGTTGGATCACTGCTGTCCTGGGTATAAACATCCCAGTTATTATCCCCGGTCTTCACAAAGTAGACGCTCATGTCATGAGCATTCCCCTGACTATCGAAAACAGTCACCGAGCCTTTTTTGTTATAGCTATCCGCATTACTGGCATCAAAGGTAGTCACCGACGGAAGCGGATCACTGGAGTTCAGGTTGATCTGCATCGACGCCGTGGTGGTGGTTTTTGCCGCCATCAGGGTATTTGGAATCGAAATATTGGTCGGATTCGCCCCTTGCTGAATGGTCGGCGGCGTGCCGGTTGCCGGATAACCTGTCAACTGTAAACCTTGCATATTCACCAGGTTGCGGTTTTCATCGAGTTTGAATTGCCCGTTACGGCTATAAAACACCGAGCCGTTGCTGTCTACCAGGCGAAAAAAACCGTTCTGGCTGATAGCAACGTCAAGACCACGTCCGGTATTGGTGGTCGTGCCATCGGTAAAATCCTGGGTGATGCCAGCAACTTTTACTCCCAGTCCCACTTTAGAACCCGCGAACATATCAGCAAATGAAGCCGTGCCGGATTTAAAGCCATAGGTGGCGGAGTTGGCGATATTGTTGCCAATGACATCGAGGTTGGTGGCGGCAGCGTTTAATCCGCTTACCGCTTGAGAAAAGGCCATGACTGACTCCTGAAATGTGAAGGCTTAGATTATCTGCCGTACTTCGTCGAGCGTGGTGGTGCCGTAAGTACCAAGATCCAGCGTATTCCCGTTGTTGCCGCGAATCACGCCCTGTACCAGAGCAAACTGCAGCGGTTGAGCCACTAACTGCGTACCACCATTACTGGCGCTAATCGCCACGTTATAAGAACCATTTGGAGCGGTTGTGCCATCAGTTAACGTACCGTCCCAGGTGAAACTGTGGACGCCGGCGGTCAGTTCACCGATATCAATAGTGCGCACAACCGCGCCGTTTTTATCAGTGATAGTGGCAGTGACTTTGTCTGCCGCCTGTTGCAGTTCAACACCGAACGGTGTGGTCGTGGTTACCGCACCTTCTTCACTGCCGGTTCCGGCAAGAATAGTGGTGCCGGGGATCATCACACCGTGACCAATCAGGTTACTGGCCTGTAGCGACTGACTGTTGTCTATCTGCCCGGAAATCGAACCGAGCGTAGTATTGAGTTTTTCAATCCCACTGACCGTGCTGATTTGCGCCAGTTGCGACGTCAGCTCGTTGTTTTCCATTGGATTGGTCGGGTCCTGGTTTTTTAGTTGTGCCACCAGCAAGGTCAGAAAACTGCTTTGTAAATCTGCGGCGTTACTGCCCGTGATCGAACTACTGCTGGTAGAGCTGACGCCGGTATTTGTCGGATCGGTGGTGGTTACCGCAATGGACATGGCTTTCTCCTTTATTGACCGAGCGTGAGGGTTTTCAGCATCATGCTTTTCACCGTGTTAAGCACTTCCACGTTGGCCTGATAGCTGCGCGACGCCGACATGGTGTTAACCATCTCCCCGACAACATCAACGTTTGGCATTTTCACGTAGCCCTTCGCGTCCGCCAGCGGATTACCCGGCTCATAAACCAGTTTGTCCGGAGCCTGACTTTCAATAACATCGGCAACCTTTACGCCGCCCGTAGCAGCGCCTGGCGCGGCGTTCACCTGGAACACCACCTGTTTTGCCCGATAAGGTTGTCCGTCTGGGCCAGTCACACTGTCGGCATTAGCCAGATTACTGGCCGCCACGTTCAGACGCTGGGACTGAGCAGTTAACGCCGATCCGGCGATATCAAAAATATTCAGCAGTGCCATCCGTTAATTTCCGCTCTGTAAAACGTTCATCATGCCTTTGATTTGCCCACTCAACGCACTAAGGCTCATCTGGTATTGCAGGCTGTTATCGGCAAACTGGGTACGTTCGCGATCCATATCGACGGTATTGCCGTCCAGCGAAGGCTGATCCGGAATACGGTATTGCAGTTCTGTGGAAGGAGGCGTCAGCGCCTGCGCCGGAATGTGTTGCGTTGAGGTCATGGTCAGCGCAACCACGCTGGTTTCATCTCGTCCACGCTGCATCACTTTTTTAAGTTCACTGGCAAAATCTATATCGCGCGCCTGATAACCAGGGGTATCAGCATTGGCGATATTTGCCGCCAGCACTTCCTGACGCTGGGCGCGCAGATTGAGCGCCTCTTGTTGAAAACGTAAGGCGGCGTCGAGCTTATCGAGCATATCTCCTCCGCAGGTATCAAAATTCTGCCGTCAGCTTAAAGGCTTTACGCGTGCGTTATCGGCGGAATAAACGCAAAATGGGTCGCTATTTATGCCGTTGATGGTCACAGCGCGCGGGTACAATTTGGCCTGTAGAAATGGCTGGAGGTGAAAATGCTGGCAATGAAGCGTTGTATGGCGATCATCGCGATACTGTTCAGTCCGCTGAGTGCGGCTGGCGATCTCACATCACAATTGCAAACCTTTTTTGCCGCACAACTGGCAGGACTGAGTGATGAAGTCCGGGTCTCTATTCGTACTGCGCCCCATTTACTGCCTCCGTGTGAACAGCCATTGCTGTCGATGACCAGCAATTCCCGCCTGTGGGGCAATGTGAATGTGCTGGCGCGCTGCGGCAACGACAAACGATATTTGCAGGTTAATGTGCAGGCCACGGGAAATTATGTGGTTGCTGCGATGCCCGTTGTGCGTGGGGGAAAACTGGAATCTGGCAGTGTCAAACTAAAACGCGGACGGCTGGATACCTTACCGCCGCGTACTGTGCTGGATGTCAATCAACTTGTTGATGCCGTCAGCCTGCGCGATCTGGCGCCCGAACAGCCTGTACAGCTAACCATGCTGCGCCAGGCCTGGCGAGTCAAAGCCGGTCAACGCGTCAATGTGATTGCCAGCGGGGAGGGATTCAGCGCCAATGCTGAAGGTCAGGCACTGAACAATGCCGCCGTCGCGCAAAATGCCCGTGTCCGCATGGTGTCGGGTCAGGTGGTCAGTGGCGTGGTGGATGCTGATGGGAATATTCTTATAAACCTGTAAGCTGTTAAAGATTGACCGACTATTGCCGATAAATAAGCAACAAATGATAAAAGCGCCCTCAATGAGGAATAAACCATGAGTATTGACCGCACTTCACCTCTGAAGCCCGTAAGCACCGTTCAGCCACGCGAAAACACTGACGCGCCGGTAGCCAATACCCGCTCGACTAAAACGACCGCAGCCACCAGCACCAACGTCACGTTAAGCGATGCGCAGGCAAAATTGATGCAGCCAGGCAGCAGTGATATCAATCTTGAACGCGTAGAAGCGTTGAGACAGGCGATTCGTAACGGTGAGCTAAAAATGGATATCGGCAAAATTGCCGACGCGCTGATCAGCGAAGTACAACAAGACTTACTGAGTAAATAGGCTTATGACGCGTCTTGCAGAGATCCTCGACCAGATGTCCGCAGTGCTTAACGAGCTTAAAATGGTGATGGATCAAGAGCAACAACATCTCTCTATGGGGCAGATCAACGGCAGCCAGTTGCAATGGACTACAGAACAAAAAAGCTCACTGCTGGCAACGCTGGATTACCTTGAGCAGTTACGTCGGCAAACACTGGATACTGTAAACAGCGACGAGATCGCACAGCGATGGCAGGAAATTACCGTGAAAACGCAGCAACTGCGCCAGTTAAATCAACATAACGGCTGGCTTCTGGAAGGACAGATTGAGCGCAATCAACAGGCGCTGGAGATGCTGAAACCGCATCAGGAACCGACGCTGTACGGGGCTAACGGTCAAACCTCAACGTCCCATCGCGGCAGTAAAAAGATATCTATCTGAAGATTTTCTCCGGCCTGCAATGCAGGCCGGAACGCATTATTACACCGTCCGACGGGCAAACTCTTTAACTTTGAAGCCCAGCACCGCCAGCGCGGCAAAGTATGCCGCGATCCCCGCAACAACAACCGCCATCAAGCGTAGTAAGCGCCAGGGCATAGTGCCCAATGACCACTCTGGCATGATGTGTAACATACCTAACAGCACGCCTGACATCACCAATACGGCTACCAACAAACGCAACAGAAACGCAGTCCAGCCGGGCTGCGGGGTGAAGATTTTCTGCTTACGCAACTGCCAGTACAGCAGCGAAGCATTCAGGCAAGCCGCCAGACCAATGGAAAGCGACAATCCGGCATGTTTCAACGGGCCGATAAACGCCAGGTTCATCAATTGCGTCAGGATCAGCGTGACGATGGCTATTTTTACCGGTGTTTTAATGTCCTGGCGGGAATAAAAGCCCGGAGCCAGCACTTTCACCACAATCAGGCCAATCAAACCCACCGAGTAAGCAATTAACGCCCGCTGGGTCATCAGCGCATCAAAGGCGGTAAATTTACCGTATTGAAACAGTGAAACGGTCAACGGCCCGGAAAGGATACCCAGCGCCACCGCGCTTGGCAGCGCCAGCAAGAAACAAAGACGCAGCCCCCAGTCCATCAAGCGGTTGTATTCATCGTGATTGCCGCTGGCAAAACTTTTCGACAGCGACGGTAGCAAAATGGTGCCCAGCGCCACGCCCAGTACGCCAGACGGGAACTCCATTAAACGGTCGGCGTAATACATCCAGGACACAGAACCGGATGCCAAAAACGAGGCAAAAATGGTGTTAATGATCAAGGAGATCTGACTGACAGAGACGCCAAGAATCGCCGGTCCCATCTGTTTCACCACGCGCATCGCACCCGCATCGTGGAAGTTAATGCGTGGCAAAACCAACATGCCTATCTTCTTCAGGTGCGGTAGCTGATAAACCAGTTGCAGGATACCGCCCACCGTTACAGCCCACGCCAGCGCCAGCACAGGCGGATTAAAGTACGGCGCGGCAAACAGCGCAAAACCAATCATGTTGATGTTAAGTAACGTCGGGGCAAATGCCGGAATCGAAAAACGGTTCCAGGTATTGAGAATCGCCCCCACCAGCGACGCCAGGGAGATCAGCAAAATATAGGGAAAAGTAATCTGTAATAGCTGGGTAGTCAGGGCAAATTTGTCGGCAGTATCAGCAAAGCCCGGCGCGGTCACCATGATTACCCATGGCGCGGCGAGCATCCCGGCAACCGTCACAACCGCCAGCGCGAGTGTCAGCAGACCAGAAACATAAGAGACAAAGACCCGCGTGGCGTCTTCACCCTGCTTGCTTTTATATTCCGCCAGAATCGGTACAAATGCCTGGGAAAATGCCCCTTCAGCAAAAATACGGCGCAACAAGTTAGGAAGTTTAAAAGCGACAAAAAAGGCGTCGGTTGCCATCCCTGCGCCAAAGATTCTGGCGACAATTGCGTCACGTGCGAAGCCAAGCACACGCGAAAACATGGTCATCGAGCTGACGGCGGCCAGCGATTTTAATAAATTCATCGGTGTTCTAATCCAGACCCACGGGCAAAACGCCTGCAAGGCAGGCGCTGAAAGAGGCGAATAGTCTACCTGGATTATGGTGAATTGCTACCGCCAGATGTTACAGGGTTTATTCACTCATCGCGTCGCGCCAGATCTTGTCAACGATGCGCTGCGCCAGCACAGCCTGTTCACCGGCGGTTTGCGGAACTGTCTGATTTTGCACGCATTCAATGAAGTGACGTGCGCAACCAACAAATCCACGCTGCTCAAGGGTACTCTGCCAGCCTGGAATCGGTTTATGCACTACCCCCTGCCCGCGCTCCTCACGCCATTCACGCATATCCGTAATGTCGATGAGCGCACCGTCAGTCACGGCCTGCACGGCTTCACGCTGACTTCCGGCACGGCGATGCATACTGGTGGTAATCTGCAAAGAACCCGCAGAAAAATGGTGCTCGGCAAATAGCATTTCGCCAGCGTCGTTAGTCAGTAGTGTGCCGCCATCCAGAGAGGCTTTGCCGCCAGACAACCACAGCGCGGTATCCACCACATGCAGATAATCATCCAGCAACGTGAAATAAAGATCGTGCGGCCCGACACTATTGCTACGATGCTTATCCATTCTTAGCGAGGCCGCCGTAGCGAGTTGCGTTTTTAACTCACAGTAGAGCGGTGCGAAACGGCGGTTAAAACCGACCATCAGGGTGAGTTTTTTCCGTGCTGCCAGTTCCACCAGCCGCTCGGCATCACGCAGATTTTCCGCCAGCGGTTTATCAACACAAACATGCACCCCCGCATTTAACAGCGCACTGACAACCTCAAAGTGGCTGGCAGTGCTTGAATGCACGAAAACCGCATCGCAACTGGCGGCGAGGCTGGATAACGAATCAGCGTAGGGAATGCGCCAGCTTTCACAAACTGGCAGGGCTTTCTCACGCGTTGGCGACCACGCGCCTTGTAACGTCCAGTCTGATGCTGCCGCCAGCACCGGTAACCACGCTTTTTGCGCGATGCCGCCTAATCCCACTACGCCGATACGTAATTTTTTCACTTTAATCTCCCAGATGGGCCAGCAATGAATCAAGACGCTGTTTCAGTTCTGCCACTTCGATTTCCAGTGCTTCGACACGAGCCTGTAAATCGCCGTCAACCGCGTTCGACGGCTCCGTTAACACCGGCTGATCCTCAACCTCACCGCTGAAAAGATGCATATAACGGCTTTCACGTTTACCCGGTTCACGAGCCAGGCGAACCACAAAAGGCCCGTCTTCACGATTAGCCAGTTGTTCCAGCGTGGACTCCACTTCCGCCATATCGCTAAATTCATACATCCGCGCCGCGCGGCTGCGCAATTCGCCTGGCGTCTGGGCACCGCGTAACAACAAAGTGGTTATCAACGCCACTTCTGCGGCACTCAGTTTCAGATCGCCAAATTCTGAATTACAAAAGCGTTGCTCATATTTGGTGACCCGATTACCAAAACCGCTCACCGTGCGTAAATAATGACGTTTGACCAGATTATCCAGCTGCTCCTGCACCTCGGATTCACTCAGATTCATTACCGGTTCACGGTTCGTTTTCTGATTACAGGCCGTTACTACACCATTTACAGAAAGCGGATATTGCTCCGGCGTTGTCACCTGTTTTTCCAGCAAGCAGCCAATCACGCGGGCTTCCAGTGCAGTAAGTTGATATTTCATGAGATTCTCCTTAGCGGCCGGGCGTCCAGTCTGGGGTGGTTAATGCCGTCAGTACGTGATCGCGCCATTGTCCATCAATCAACAGATAGTCTTTCGCATAGCCTTCTTTTTCAAAACCCAGTCGCGCAAGTAAATCACCGCTGCGTTTATTGTGCGGCATATAGTTGGCCATAATGCGATGAATATGTTGGGTGCGCTGCATATAACGAATGGCGGCGGTCAGGGCTTCAAACATTAGCCCTTTGCCCTGCCATTTTTGCCCAATCGAATAACCGAGATAGCAGGCATGAAAAGATCCTCGCACCACATTAGAAAAATTGGCAACGCCAATAATCTCTTTCTCATCCGGGTCGAACAACCCAAAATAGAATGCAGAACCTTGTTTATGAAATTCATTAATCATGCTTAACCTGGCCTGCCAGCCTGAAGGATAGCAGTGGCTTTCGTCGCGCACTGGCTCCCAGGGCTTGAGGAAATGGCGATTCTCTGCGTAATAATCCGCCAGCCGCCAGGCATCACGATCATGCACCAGACGCACGACCAGTCGGTCCGTGGTTAAGCGCACTTTTGGCACGTTACTGCGATAGCCAAACATTCTATACCTACTCCTTCCCGTAACGTCTTTAATACGCTGTAAGTATTACTATACCTGCGCAACCAGAGCCTGTGAAAAGTCCAAAATGCCATTTCCTGCATTATTCACATATTTGATAAAAACTCTCTATCAAAGAGGGCTTTCGATAAAAAAATATTGTCCCGGGAATTGTGGGAAAAGTATTAGCGACCATGCAGAATAGAAAGTGCTCATCTTTTATTTCCCGGGAGGGGAAATGTCGCGCGTGTCGCAGGCGAGGAACCTGGGTAAATATTTCCTGCTCATCGATAATATGCTGGTCGTGCTGGGGTTCTTTGTTGTCTTCCCGCTGATCTCCATCCGCTTCGTTGATCAAATGGGCTGGGCCGCCGTGATGGTCGGTATTGCCCTCGGTCTGCGTCAGTTCATTCAGCAAGGGTTGGGTATTTTTGGCGGCGCAATTGCCGACCGCTTTGGCGCTAAACCAATGATTGTCACCGGTATGCTGATGCGCGCCGCCGGATTCGCCACTATGGGCATCGCCCAGGAGCCTTGGTTACTGTGGTTTTCCTGCCTTCTCTCAGGTCTTGGCGGCACTCTTTTCGATCCGCCGCGTTCGGCGCTGGTGGTCAAATTGATTCGCCCGCAGCA
This sequence comes from Escherichia sp. Marseille-Q3837, assembly GCF_916618735.1. NCBI lineage: Bacteria > Pseudomonadati > Pseudomonadota > Gammaproteobacteria > Enterobacterales > Enterobacteriaceae > Escherichia > Escherichia sp. Marseille-Q3837. Next base: position 3,674,715 of record NZ_CAKAKC010000001.1, read on the forward strand.
ACGTGGGCGCTTTTTCTCGTTGTTGATGATGCAGGACAGTGCCGGTGCGGTCATTGGCGCTTTGTTGGGAAGCTGGCTGTTGCAATATGATTTCCGCCTGGTCTGCGCCACAGGGGCGATTCTATTTGTACTGTGTGCAGCGTTTAATGCCTGGTTGTTACCGGCATGGAAACTCTCTACCGTGCGCACGCCAGTCCGCGAAGGCATGGCTCGCGTGATGCGTGATAAACGTTTTGTCACCTACGTCCTGACGCTGGCGGGCTACTACATGCTTGCCGTTCAGGTGATGTTGATGCTGCCGATTATGGTCAACGACGTCGCCGGAGCGCCCTCTGCCGTTAAATGGATGTATGCCATTGAAGCATGTCTCTCCTTAACCTTGCTCTACCCTATCGCTCGCTGGAGCGAAAGGCGCTTTCGTCTGGAACACCGGTTGATGGCTGGGTTGTTGATAATGTCATTAAGCATGATGCCGGTGGGCATGGTCAGCAGCCTGCAACAACTTTTCACCCTGATTTGTCTGTTTTATATCGGTTCGATCATTGCCGAACCTGCGCGTGAAACCTTAAGCGCCTCGCTGGCGGATGCGCGAGCACGCGGCAGCTATATGGGTTTTAGCCGTCTGGGTCTGGCCATTGGCGGCGCTATTGGCTATATCGGCGGCGGTTGGCTGTTTGATCTGGGAAAGTCGGCACAACAACCAGAGTTACCGTGGATGATGTTGGGCATTATTGGCATAATCACCTTCCTTGCGCTGGGTTGGCAATTTAGCCAGAAACGCGCGGCGCGTCGGTTGCTGGAACGTGACGCCTGAAAACGCGATGCTTTCTGTTACCATTGCTCGCCCTGTCAACCTGACGCGCCTTAACAGCTTGTTATTACCTGCCGCCGCAGAATTCAGTTTTTTCTGCTGGCGAGTTTAACGCTGGTGGCACATGCTGCGTTGTGTCAGGATATTGACGCAGATTTCATGTCGAGGACTACCATGAACAAGTTTTTATTTGCCGCTGCATTGCTCGTCAGCGGCCTGCTCGTTGGCTGTAATCAACTCACCCAGTACACGATTAGCGAACAAGAAATTAACCAGTCACTTGAGAAACATAATAATTTCTCGAAAGATATCGGTTTGCCCGGCGTAGCGGATGCCCATATTGTTCTGACAAACCTGGCCAGCCAAATTGGTCGCGAAGAGCCGAATAAGATAACCTTAACCGGGGATGCAAATCTGGATATGAACTCCCTGTTCGGCAGCCAGAAAGCGACCATGAAACTAAAACTGAAAGCACTGCCGGTTTTCGATAAAGAAAAAGGCGCTATCTTCCTGAAGGAAATGGAAGTGGTCGATGCGACGGTACAACCGGAAAAAATGCAGACAGTCATGCAAACGTTGCTCCCCTATTTGAATCAGGCATTACGCAACTACTTTAACCAGCAACCGGCTTACATTCTGCGCGAAGATGGCAGCAAAGGTGAAGCAATGGCGAAAAAACTGGCGAAAGGCATTGAGGTGAAACCTGGCGAAATTGTCATTCCGTTTACTGATTAAACACGAGGGCGCATTCGCGCCCTTTATTTTTCGTGCAAAGGAAAACGTTTCCGCTTATCCTTTGTGTCCGGCAAAAACATCCCTTCAGCCGGAGCATAGAGATTAATGACTGCACCATCCCAGGTATTAAAGATCCGCCGCCCAGACGACTGGCACCTTCACCTCCGCGATGGCGACATGTTAAAAACTGTCGTGCCGTATACCAGCCAAACCTATGGTCGGGCCATCGTTATGCCCAATCTGGCACCGCCCGTGACGACCGTTGAAGCTGCCGTGGCTTATCGTCAACGTATTATTGACGCCGTCCCTGCCGGGCACGACTTCACCCCGCTGATGACCTGCTACCTAACTGATTCACTGGATGCAGACGAACTGGAGCGAGGGTTTAACGAAGGCGTGTTCACCGCTGCAAAACTTTACCCAGCAAACGCGACCACCAACTCCAGCCACGGCGTGACGTCGGTTGACGCTATCATGCCCGTACTGGAGCGAATGGAAAAAATGGGTATGCCACTGCTGGTACACGGGGAGGTGACACACGCCGACATCGACATTTTTGACCGTGAAGCGCGCTTTATTGAAACTGTTATGGAGCCACTACGCCAACGTCTGGCTGGGCTGAAAGTGGTTTTTGAGCACATCACTACGAAAGATGCCGCTGAATATATTCGTGACGGTAATGAACTGCTGGCTGCTACCATTACACCCCAGCATTTGATGTTTAACCGTAACCATATGCTGGTTGGTGGCATACGTCCGCATCTGTACTGCCTGCCCATTCTCAAACGTAATGTGCATCAACAGGCGCTGCGTGAACTGGTCGCCAGTGGCTTTAGTCGCGTTTTCCTTGGGACTGACTCCGCGCCACATGCGCGTCATCGCAAAGAGAGTAGCTGCGGTTGTGCCGGCTGTTTTAATGCCCCAACGGCGCTGGGCAGTTACGCCACTGTCTTTGAAGAAATGAATGCGTTACAGCACTTTGAAGCATTCTGTTCTTTAAACGGCCCGCAGTTCTATGGTTTGCCAGTCAACGAATCGTTTATTGAACTGGTACGCGAAGAGCAGAAAGTGGCTGAAAGCATCGCTCTGACTGACGACACGTTGGTGCCATTCCTGGCCGGAGAAACAGTACGCTGGACAGTTAAACAATAAAAAACGTAGTTCCCTGTTGTCATTAGGTTATTTTACCTGTATAAATAACCAGTATATTAAACAGGGGGCTATTATGAGAATTGAAGTCACCATAGCGAAAACTTCTCCATTACCTGCCGGAGCCATTGACGCTCTGGCAGTTGAACTTTCCCGCCGTATTCAATATGCGTTTCCTGATAACGAAGGTCATGTTTCTGTTCGTTATGCCGCAGCTAATAATTTATCGGTTATTGGCGCAACAAAAGAAGATAAACAGCGCATTAGCGAAATTCTGCAAGAAACATGGGAAAGCGCAGATGACTGGTTCGTTAGCGAATAATATGCAGTAATGTTTGTTTTTGCCGGGTCGCCCCGGCTTTTTTATTTTCAGCACAAAATTTCTACACTTCCTCAAAATAATTGCACGATATGCTAAAAAAATATGAATGACATGCTGTTTTATTGTTCATATAAATCTTAAAAACAAAAAAATATCTCTTTCCCCCTTTAAAAATTCTGTGGATACCCTTACTTATTGGTATACTGAAGTTGCTTCAGATAAAAATGCATTGAACCTCGAATAACGTTGTCTAGTAACACGAATTAGGGGGCCATGATGGAAAAAAACAATGAAGTCATTCAGACTCATCCGCTCGTAGGGTGGGACATCAGCACCGTTGATAGCTATGATGCTCTGATGTTGCGTTTGCACTACCAGACCCCAAATAAGTCCGAGCAGGAAGGGACTGAAGTTGGTCAGACACTCTGGTTAACTACTGATGTTGCCAGACAATTTATTTCGATATTAGAAGCAGGAATCGCCAAAATTGAATCTGGTGATTTCCATGTAAATGAGTATCGTCGTCATTAACTTGACATGACCATCCACCCAAAAGGCACCAGATTGGTGCCTTTACTATTTCTGGGTTGTATATCTGCATTCACTTAATTACTCTGCTTAAACCATGAGAGCAGAGAGAAAAAAATGAAATACGATCTCATCATTATTGGCAGCGGCTCCGTAGGCGCTGCAGCCGGGTATTATGCCACTCGGGCCGGTTTGAAAGTGCTGATGACCGACGCCCATATGCCGCCGCACCAACACGGCAGCCACCACGGTGATACACGATTAATTCGCCATGCTTATGGTGAAGGTGAAAAGTATGTTCCGTTGGTACTTCGCGCGCAAACCCTGTGGGATGAACTCTCCCGTTACAACGAAGAAGACCCCATTTTTGTGCGCTCTGGCGTCATTAACCTCGGCCCAGCCGACTCCGAATTCCTCGCCAATGTCGCCCACAGCGCGGAACAATGGCAACTCAACGTCGAAAAACTGGATGCGCAAACCATTATGGCTCGCTGGCCTGAAATACGCGTCCCTGACAATTACATCGGCTTGTTTGAGGCTGATTCTGGCTTTCTGCGCAGCGAACTGGCAATTAAAACCTGGATCCAACTGGCGAAGGAAGCTGGCTGTGCCCAACTGTTCAACTGCCCGGTCACCGCAATTCGTCATGACGATGACGGCGTAACTATTGAAACAGCTGACGGCGAGTATCAGGCGAAAAAAGCGATCGTCTGCGCGGGAACCTGGGTAAAAGACCTGCTGCCAGAACTGCCTGTCCAGCCAGTACGCAAAGTGTTCGCCTGGTATCAGGCCGATGGTCGTTATAGCGTGAAAAATAAATTTCCGGCCTTTACCGGAGAACTGCCCAATGGCGATCAGTATTACGGCTTTCCCGCCGAAAATGACGCTCTGAAAATTGGAAAACATAATGGTGGTCAGGTGATTCATTCAGCGGATGAACGCGTTCCGTTTGCTGAAATCGCCAGTGACGGTTCTGAAGCATTTCCCTTCTTACGTAGCATACTGCCGGGCATTGGTTGCTGCCTGTACGGAGCTGCCTGTACCTACGATAATTCGCCTGATGAAGATTTTATTATCGACACCCTGCCCGGTCACGATAATACGCTGCTGATTACCGGCCTGAGTGGTCACGGATTTAAATTTGCATCGGTATTAGGGGAAATAGCCGCCGATTTTGCGCAAGGTATAAATAGCGATTTTGATTTGACGCCATTCAGACTTTCCCGCTTCAAATAATCATCATCACGGCCTCAAAATGAGGCCGTTTTTACAGGAGTATTTAATGCGTCGGCTGTTGAACTATCTCATCAATAATATTCGCGAGCATCTGATGCTTTATCTTTTTCTGTGGGGATTATTGGCCATTATGGATCTGATCTACGTGATTTATTTTTAACCACGCAGCACTGACATAAATTGACAAAAACTTAATCTCTCTTTCATTTGGTGTGAAAAATTGAATAAGCTTATGTCTCTCTTAACTTCATTCCCCAGACATACCTCATCCTGAAACCACTAAACTTATGAAGATTCTTTCATTATTAAATCAAAATTATTGAAATAAAAATAAATATCATTTGAATTGTTATTTTTAAGTTGCAATTCATTCTCCAACGCGCCATTTTCATTCTTTCGCAAATAAGTTTCGGATGCACTGATGTCCCTTACAAATACCCCCAAACGCTATGGTGTTATATCAATGACCTTTCATTGGCTGAGTGCAATCATTATCTACTGCATGTTTGCTTTAGGGCTATGGATGGTAACACTCAGTTATTACGATGGCTGGTATCACAAAGCACCAGAGCTGCATAAAAGCGTCGGTATTCTGCTCATGATGGGGCTGGTTATACGCATTCTGTGGCGTGTTATATCCCCACCACCTGGTCCGTTGCAAAGTTATTCGACCATGACGCGTCTCGGCGCACAAATTGGACATCTCGCGCTATACCTTTTGCTCTTCGCCATTGGCATCAGCGGCTATCTCATCTCGACCGCCGATGGCAAACCAATCAGCGTTTTTGGCTGGTTTGACATCCCCGCGACCCTTGCCGATGCTGGCGCACAGGCTGACTTAGCCGGTGCCCTGCATTTTTGGCTAGCGTGGAGCGTCGTCGTACTGTCCGTTATGCACGGATTTATGGCCCTGAAGCATCATTTCATCGATAAAGACGACACCCTGAAGCGTATGCTGGGAAAATCGTCATCTGACTATGGAGTATAAAATGAAAAAAAGCCTGCTTGGTTTAACCTTCGCTTCCCTGATGTTCTCTGCCGGTTCAGCTGTCGCCGCCGATTACAAAATTGACAAAGAAGGTCAGCACGCCTTTGTCAATTTCCGCATCCAGCATCTTGGCTATAGCTGGTTATATGGCACCTTTAAAGATTTCGACGGTACTTTTACCTTTGATGAAAAGAACCCAGCTGCTGATAAAGTGAATGTGACAATTAACACCACCAGCGTCGATACCAATCACGCCGAACGTGATAAGCATCTTCGCAGCGCAGATTTCCTCAACACCGCAAAATATCCGCAGGCGACGTTCACTTCTACCAGCGTGAAGAAAGACGGTGATGAGCTGGATATTACGGGTGATCTGACACTCAATGGCGTAACCAAACCAGTAACGCTGGAAGCAAAATTGATTGGTCAGGGCGACGATCCGTGGGGCGGTAAACGTGCGGGCTTCGAGGCAGAAGGCAAAATTAAGCTGAAAGACTTCAACATTAAGACTGATTTAGGTCCAGCTTCGCAGGAGGTTGATCTGATTATTTCGGTGGAAGGTGTACAGCAGAAGTAATGCATAGATGTTGCCGGATGACGCGCATCCGGCACGAATGTTTATTTTGTTGGCTCAGGAATGACCAGCGTCGTGTTCAGCCGTCCACGCGATTTATTAAAGATCTTATTGCCATTTTCTCGCCCGGCACGACGGCGGCGCTGTTCTTCTGGCGGTAATGCGCTTTCTTCACAGCAAATCTCACTACAACAGCCCTTGAATTTCTCGGCACATGCCGGACACTGGATAAACAACAGATGACAGCCATCATTTCTACAATTGGTATGGCTGTCACAAGGTGTGCCGCACTGATGACAATGCGCAATAATTTCGTCAGAGATCCGCTCGCCCATCCGCTCGTCAAAAACAAAATTTTTACCAATAAAGCGGACAGGCAAACCTTGTTCACGCGCCTTACGAGCGTATTCAATAATCCCGCCTTCAATATGCCAGACTTTATTGAATCCGTTATGTTTCATCCAGGCACTGGCCTTTTCGCAACGAATACCACCGGTACAGTACATCACGATTTTTTTATCTTTATGCACCTGCATCATCTCAACCGCTTTTGGCAGTTGTTCGCGAAAGGTATCTGCCGGAATTTCCAGCGCGTTTTCAAAATGCCCCACTTCATATTCATAGTGGTTGCGCATATCGATAAACAGCGCATCGGGATCATCAAGCATGGCATTCACTTCCGCTGCTTGCAGGTATTCCCCCACGTTACTGGCATCAAATTGAGGATCGTCAATACCGTCGGCAACAATTCGGTCGCGAACCTTCATGCGCAGCACCCAGAAGGATTTCCCGTCATCATCCAGCGCAATATTCAGACGTAAACCGTTTAAAGCAGGATCAAAAGCATAAAGCTGTGCGCGAAATGTCTCTACGTTGCTCGCCGGTACGCTGATTTGTGCGTTGATCCCTTCATGCGCCAGATAGACCCGCCCAAAGACATTCAACGCGGTAAATAGCTTATATAAAGCATCGCGGGTCGTTTTGGGATCGGTAATGTGGAAATATTTATAGAACGAAATGGTGGTACGTGGTTCGCTCTCGGCCAGCATTTTGGCTTTCAGCGCGTCATTAGAAATGCGGTTGTGTAACACTGGCATGGTGTACGGTTCCTGCAGGGTGGGAAAGTAAAAATCCGCAGCATGATATAGCAATTATCGACAATTAACATCCATACATTTTACGCTACATTTGCGCATTAAAAATTATTAATGATTTACATACGCGGTAATTTCGCCCAGTCTTCGGTCACAAATTTTGGTTGCGGACGAAAAAATGCGACAATACATACAATTGCCCGTATAGGTTGAAAGACAGGATTGATATGACGAATCTACCCAAGTTCTCCACTGCACTGCTTCATCCGCGTTATTGGTTAACCTGGTTGGGTATTGGCGTACTTTGGTTGGTCGTGCAATTGCCCTACCCGGTCATCTACCGTCTCGGTTGTGGATTAGGAAAACTGGCGTTACATGTTATGAAACGTCGCGCCAAAATTGTACATCGCAACCTGGAACTGTGCTTCCCGGAGATGAGCGAACAAGAACGCCATGAAATGATGGTGAAGAATTTCGAATCCGTTGGTATGGGGTTGATGGAAACCGGCATGGCGTGGTTCTGGTCGGATCGTCGAATTGCCCGCTGGACGGAAGTGATTGGCATGGAACATATCCGTGACGTGCAGGCGCAAAAGCGCGGCATTCTGTTGGTCGGCATCCATTTCCTGACGCTGGAGCTGGGCGCAAGGCAATTTGGTATGCAGGAACCGGGTATCGGCGTCTATCGCCCAAACGATAATCCGTTGCTCGACTGGCTGCAAACCTGGGGGCGCCTGCGTTCGAATAAGTCGATGCTTGATCGCAAAGACTTAAAAGGAATGATCCGGGCACTAAAGAAAGGCGAAGTGGTCTGGTATGCGCCAGATCATGATTACGGCCCGCGCTCAAGTGTTTTCGTGCCGCTGTTTGCCGTTGAGCAGGCGGCGACCACCAGTGGCACCTGGATGCTGGCGAAAATGTCTGGTGCGTGCCTGGTGCCGTTTGTTCCGCGTCGTAAGCCAGACGGCAAAGGGTATCAGTTGATCATGCTGCCGCCAGAGTGTTCACCTCCGTTGGATAACGCTGAAATCACCGCTGCATGGATGAATAAAGTGGTCGAAAAATGCATCATGATGGCACCGGAACAGTATATGTGGCTGCATCGTCGCTTTAAAACGCGCCCGGAAGGCGTACCTTCACGCTATTAAATCTCCCTTGCCGGATGTTTCGAACTGCATCCGGCATTACCACTACAAATCCTCCTGATTTAGCGATAAAAGCTCTGTACATTGCGTCACCTATAAGTCAGGCGCATAATTAGTGTGCTTACTTTTTCTTCTTTTAATCACCGCGCCTGGCGCACCAACAGCGGATTGCTATGTCACTCTGTGAAAATGACACCCCCATAAACTGGAAACGAAACCTGATCGTTGCCTGGCTAGGTTGTTTTCTTACCGGTGCCGCCTTCAGTCTGGTGATGCCATTCTTACCCCTCTACGTTGAGCAACTTGGCATCACCGGCCACAGCGCGCTGAATATGTGGTCGGGGATTGTCTTCAGTATTACCTTTTTATTTTCCGCCATCGCCTCCCCTTTCTGGGGCGGGCTTGCCGACCGCAAAGGCAGAAAAATCATGTTATTGCGTTCTGCTCTCGGCATGGGCATCGTGATGGTGCTGATGGGGCTGGCGCAAAATATCTGGCAGTTTTTGATTCTGCGGGCGCTGCTTGGTTTGCTTGGCGGATTTGTCCCCAACGCCAATGCTCTTATCGCCACACAAGTACCGCGTAATAAAAGCGGCTGGGCGCTGGGCACGCTCTCCACCGGCGGCGTTAGCGGCGCGTTGCTCGGCCCGATGGCTGGTGGCTTACTCGCTGATAACTACGGCTTACGTCCGGTATTCTTTATTACCGCCAGTGTGCTCATACTCTGCTTTTTCGTCACCCTGTTTTGTATCAGAGAAAAATTCCAGCCAGTCAGCAAAAAAGAGATGCTGCACATGCGGGAAGTCGTGACATCGCTTAAAAGCCCGAAACTGGTACTTAGCCTGTTTGTCACAACATTAATCATCCAGATTGCTACTGGATCTATCGCGCCAATCCTGACGCTGTATGTCCGCGAACTGGCAGGAAATGTCAGTAATATCGCCTTTATTAGCGGCATGATCGCCTCCGTGCCCGGCGTTGCTGCACTGCTAAGTGCTCCACGACTCGGTAAACTTGGCGATCGTATCGGGCCAGAAAAGATCCTGATAACTGCGCTGATCTTTTCTGTGCTGCTGTTGATCCCAATGTCTTATGTCCAGACACCACTGCAACTGGGGATTTTACGCTTTTTGCTCGGCGCCGCAGACGGCGCTCTGCTCCCAGCCGTACAAACGTTGCTGGTTTATAATTCGACCAACCAAATCGCCGGACGCATTTTCAGCTATAACCAGTCGTTTCGCGATATTGGCAACGTTACGGGGCCGTTGATGGGCGCAGCTATTTCAGCACACTACGGCTTTCGTGCTGTATTTCTGGTTACCGCCGGAGTCGTTTTGTTTAACGCGGTCTATTCGTGGAACAGCCTGCGCCGTCGCCGACTCCCCCAGGTATCGAACTGATTTTTCGCCTTTCATACTTGCAAAAGCGGAGAATCAGCTATTCTTTCCCTGAACACCTCAGCAAATCAAAGGGAGAGTCGTGATGACTATGTACGCAACGCTTGAAGAAGCCATTGATGCCGCACGCGAAGAATTTCTTGCTGACAACCCCGGCATCGACGCCGAAGAAGCGAATGTGCAACAGTTCAATGTCCAGAAATATATTCTGCAAGATGGCGACATTATGTGGCAGGTTGAGTTTTTAGCCGATGAGGGCGAAGAAGGTGAATGCCTGCCAATGTTCAGTGGAGAAGCCGCACAAAGCATCTTTGATGGCGACTATGATGAGATTGAAATCCGCCAGGAATGGCAGGAAGAAAATACCCTGCATGAATGGGACGAAGGTGAATTTCAGCTTGAACCACCGCTGGATACCGAAGAAGGACGCGCAGCAGCAGATGAGTGGGATGAGCGTTAATTACTCATATGCTCCGTGATGAATGTCGATCGGTAGCAGTAAGGTATCAAAGACTAAAGAGAAAGGGAGATCAAGGATTGTGACATAGCGCCATGCGGAGTCACGTACATCCCATTGCACTCCGGGATAATATTGGTTGCCATGCCCCTGTCCCGGTATGGTGCGGCTAATGATGCTGCCACAACCACTCAGCAAGGTAACCATGATGCTGACTACGATGAAACGCATTTGAACCCTCTTCCGTAAAAAAATACCGGCATAACGCCGGTATTTTTATTGCTGACAAAATGCTTGTTGTTTTTGCCGGATGCGGCATGAACGCCTTATCCGGCCTACGAAACCTTGCAAATTCAATATATTGCAAGTATCTACACTTTTATTGCGAAGCCGCATCCGGTTTACGCAATGCCAGTGGATTCAACTTTATCCCTTCGTAGTAACTCACCCATGAAGAATATCTCTCCGGGGAATTCCAGACGCGGAAATGCAAACGAGCCATCGTCACCGGATCGCTTAGCAGCACCAGACGACGATCGCGATTCAGCTTCTCTGGCGTCTCGTTCAGCGCCTGTTCAACATGGCGGTCACGGGCGATTTCCAGCACCTTACTGGCGCGGTGACGCGCAGTGGCCATTGCCGTTGCCAGAGCGTTAAACGACGGATTAAACACTGCATGCATAAAGCCATCGTCGAGAGAACGTTGACGGTTCATCTCAAGGAAACGATCGGTATCGATCAGTACCTGAGGCGGTGAATACTCTTCCGGGATCAGGAACAGTTTCCAGCGTTTCGTGCGCAGCCCAACGGTTGTACGGCTGGAGATCACCGAAACAAACGGTGACAGAATCAGCGAGAAGACAATCGGTGCCAGCCAGAACAGGAAACGCAGATCCAGCCACGCCATACCGACCGCCCACACTAACCCCAGCAGCAACTGTGAGCCGTGGCGTTTAAACGCTTCGCCCCAGGAGGTAGAGTCGTCATCACGTTGCGGGGAATTCCACACCACTTCCCAGCCAAGGAAGGCGCTAACCACGAATACCGTATGGAACAACATACGCACCGGCGCCAACAGCACGGAGAACAGCACTTCTAACAGCAGCGATAACGTAACTCGCCAGAAGCCGCCATACTCTTTAGTCCCTTTGCACCAAATAAGCAAAATACTCAACAACTTCGGCAGGAACAGCAGCACCATCGTCGAGGCAAACAGCGCAATCGCCAGTTCAGGACGCCACTGTGGCCAGACCGGGAATAACTGCCGTGGTTGCAGGAAGTATTGCGGTTCGGTCAGGGCGTGCACGACCTGCAATGCGGTAGAGAGCGCAAGGAACATAAACCACAGCGGTGCGGAAAGATAAGACATCACGCCCGTCAGGAACACCGCGCGGTGAACCGGGTGCATCCCTTTAACCAGGAACAAACGGAAGTTCATCAGGTTACCATGGCACCAGCGGCGATCACGTTTTAACTCGTCAAGCAGGTTAGGCGGCAGTTCTTCATAAGAGCCAGGGAGATCGTAAGCAATCCATACCCCCCAGCCTGCACGGCGCATCAGTGCGGCTTCCACGAAGTCGTGCGAAAGGATTGAACCCGCAAATGATCCTTCACCAGGCAGCGGCGCCAGCGCGCAGTGCTCGATAAACGGTTTCACGCGGATAATCGCATTATGCCCCCAGTAGTGCGACTCGCCGAGCTGCCAGAAATGCAAACCGGCAGTGAACAATGGCCCATAGACACGGGTCGCAAACTGTTGGCAACGTGCATATAGCGTATCCATACCAGACGCTTTCGGCGACGACTGGATAATCCCGGCGTTCGGGTTGGCTTCCATCAGGCGCACCAGACCGCACAAACAATCACCGGTCATCACCGAGTCCGCATCCAGCACCACCATGTAGCTGTACTGGCTACCCCAGCGACGGCAGAAATCGTCAATGTTACCGCTTTTACGCTTCACGCGACGGCGGCGACGGCGATAGAAAATCTGGCCTTCGCCCTGCACTTCGGCGATCAGCTCCATCCAGGCTTTTTGTTCTGCCACACAGATGTCCGGGTTGTAGCTGTCACTCAGGATATAAACATCAAAGTGTTTGGCATTACCAGTCGCTTTCACGGATTCCCACGTTGCACGCAGACCTGCAAAAACGCGATTCACGTCTTCGTTACAGATAGGCATGATCAATGCTGTGCGATGCTCCGGATTTAACGGTTCATCGCCAACGGTTGAAGCGGAAATACTGTATTTATCGCGCCCAATAAGCAGTTGCAGGAAGCCCATCAACGCCGTCCAGAAACCGGCTGACACCCAGCAGAAAAGAACAGCGAAGAGGATCAGAATACCGGTTTGCAGCATGTAAGGCAGAAGCTGCATAAAGGAAACCCACAAATCCTGATCGACCATATCAACTGGATTAATCAGCGCCCACCCCTGATAAGGCAGAATGGTCTTCATATACCAGGTAGCGACGACGGTTTGCGCCAGAGTGAGAAGAAGCAGGATGTAACGACGGATGGTGCCGACGGTACGCCACTTTTGCTCGCTCTCCTGCTCTTCTTTGGTCAATCGCGCCAGATAGCGCGGCGTCACATCGCGCCCACGCAGACGATCCCAGAAACGACCAACCGGGTTAGTACGCCACGGATCGGGGAACATAGAAGAACGTTTTGCTTTCGGCATTGCCTTAAGCTGATCGCGCCCTTCGTCGTCTTGAATTAACTGTCCATCAGCGAGTGAATCTGGCCAGGCTTGTTCCAGACGTGCTTTTACCGACCCTTGCGGGGAGTCATCCTCTCGCGCCCAGGTTCGGTGTTCAGCATCCAGCGCCTGATGAACAGCGCGGATATCAGTCTTCGGCAATGCCGCTTTCTCGCTTGCGGAGATGGGCATTGCGTCAATGTACTCGGTTGTCTTATTCATTGGCAGGTAACTGGTAGCTCCAGGTTTCACTCAACGTTTGATCGGCATTCACCAGGGCAGCACGCATTTCAGTGGTTTTCTTGGCATCTTTCACTTTCACACGCATTACCAGACGCCAGCCTTTGGTGACCGGGTTATAGCGCACCGTGCTTTCTACAATCTCACCATTATCGCCAATGCTGGTTTGTGCAGTGACCGGTGTATTCTCTGGCAGTTTTTTCATCTCTGCGCCAGTAAAATCGACCACAAAAGCGATAGTGCCGTCAGGCTGGCGAATCAGGTTCGACTGCTTCACATCCCCCGTTGAACGACGCGTCTGCTGCACCCAGGCGTTATCAGGCGCGTGAAGTTTGTCTTCATCACGGCTGAAAGTAATGGTGTATTTAAAGTTCATCTCTTTACCTGGTTCCGGTAACTGATCCGGCGTCCAGTAAGCGACGATGTTATCGTTGGTTTCATCGTTGGTTGGAATTTCCACCAGCTCAACGCTGCCTTTGCCCCACTCCCCTTTCGGTGTCACCCACGCGCTTGGACGGAGATCGTAACGATCGTCGAGATCTTCAAAGCGGGAGAAATCGCGGCCGCGCTGCAACAGACCGAAGCCTTGCGGGTTTTCCATCGAGAAGCTGCTGATCGCCAGATGTTTCGGGTTGTTTAGCGGACGCCAGATCCACTCACCGTTACCAGCATGGATAGACAGACCGTTGGAGTCGTGCAATTCCGGACGATAATTATTCGCCGGAGATGGCTGGTTCGGCCCGAACAGGAACATACTGGTTAACGGCGCAACGCCCAGTTTGCCGACTTTATCGCGCAGGTAGATTTTCGATTGCACATCAACAACCGTGTCACGTCCCGGCATAACAACGAACTTGTAAGCGCCTGTCGCACGCGGCGAATCAAGCAACGCATAAATCGTTAAACGCTTATCGGTCGGTTTTGGACGCTCGATCCAGAACTCCTTAAAGCGTGGAAATTCTTCACCTGATGGCAAAGCGGTATCAATAGCCAGGCCTCGGGCAGAAAGACCGTAAACCTGACCTGCGCCAATCACGCGGAAATAGCTGGCCCCGAGCATGCTGACGATTTCATCATTTTTATCTTTGCTGTTGATCGGGTAAAGCACTTTAAAACCGGCAAAACCAAGATCTTTGACCGTGTCTTTGTCATGCTGAACATCGCCGAAAGTGAAATAATCCGGGCTGTATTTGATTCTTTTTACTGCCGTTGCAGTGACTTCATTTATTTTGACCGGTGTGTCGAAGTACATACCCTGATGGTAGAACTCGAGCTTGAATGGGGTCTTCAGATTGTTCCAGTATGCTTTGTCATGATTAAACTGGATCTGTTGATAGTCCGCGTATTTCATGTCGCGGAAAACGGAGGGCAAGTTACTTTTAGGCGCCTCATAGCCTTTCCCGGCTAAGGATTGAGCTTGCTTTGCGACATCGTCAATGCTGAAGGCCCAGCTTGATGATGTATACAGGGTTAACATTACTGCAGCACTCAACCAACGCATTTTCATCATTTGTAGTTTATGTTTCATAATAAGTAAGCACTTCCCCCTTTGTGTGCTTATATCGATCCGATCTATTTTAATGGATAACCAGCCATTCCGACAACAGAATCCCGGTATTATTCAGCGCGCCGGCTCATGGATTAAGCACCTGATTGCAACCGTTTTCACTTTCCGTGCTTATCCTAAAGACAGAAGGAGCGAGTTCGTGTAGGGTTTGCCGGCAAATTTATTTATCAACCGTCTTACAGGCGCTTCCATTTTGGTTAGTGATTGCGGCTATGCCGCGCAAAAACACATTTGAAGCCTGCACCTCATGCAGCAGGTCAGTGTCGTTACGGCAAAAGCCTAAAGGCATTACCCGGCGGGGATAAGACGAAAAATCCGAGATTAGTTAACCATATATGAATCCAGTACCCGCGCAGCGTGAATATTTCCTCGACTCCATCCGCGCATGGTTGATGTTGTTAGGGATCCCTTTTCATATTTCTTTAATCTATTCAAGCCACACCTGGCATGTGAATAGCGCAGAACCGTCATGGTGGCTGACGCTTTTTAACGATTTCATCCACGCCTTCCGTATGCAGGTATTTTTCGTTATTTCCGGATATTTTTCCTACATGCTGTTTTTGCGCTACCCGTTGAAAAAATGGTGGAAAGTGCGCGTTGAACGCGTAGGGATCCCGATGTTAACGGCTATTCCCCTGCTCACCTTGCCGCAATTCATTATGCTGCAATATGTCAAGGGCAAAGCGGAAAGCTGGCCTGGGCTATCATTGTATGACAAATATAATACTCTGGCCTGGGAGTTAATTTCACACCTGTGGTTTTTACTGGTGTTGGTCGTTATGACGACACTTTGCGTGTGGATATTTAAACGAATAAGAAATAATTTAGAAAATTCAGATAAGACAAATAAAACTTTCTCGATGGTTAAGCTATCGATACTATTTTTCTGTCTGGGAATTGGCTATGCAGCAATAAGAAGAACGCTATTTATCGTTTATCCACCCATTTTAAGCGATGGCATGTTCAATTTTATTTTCATGCAGACGCTGTTTTATATGCCGTTCTTTATTCTCGGTGCGCTGGCTTTCATTTTTCCTAATCTAAAAGCCTTGTTTACCACACCGTCTCGTGGATGTACTCTCGCGGCAGCACTGGCATTTGTTGCTTATTTGCTCAATCAACGCTACGGCAGCGGCGATGCCTGGATGTATGAAACCGAGTCAGTGATCACGATGGTGCTCGGCCTGTGGATGGTGAATGTGGTCTTCTCCTTTGGCCACCGTTTGCTTAATTTCCAGTCAGCGCGGGTAACCTATTTTGTAAACGCGTCGCTATTTATTTATCTGGTTCACCACCCGTTAACGCTCTTTTTCGGTGCTTACATCACTCCGCACATTACATCAAATCTGCTGGGTTTCCTCTGCGGTCTGATATTTGTGGTAGGGATTGCGATAATTCTGTACGAAATTCATTTACGCATTCCGTTGTTGAAGTTTTTGTTCTCCGGCAAACCGATCGTAAAACGCGAGAATGACAAAGCGCCAGCTCGCTAAACCATACTTACAATAACCATTCAACGGGCAATATTGACGCCAGTCTGACCATAACCCGCTTCCAGAAACTGGTGGCGGGTTCTTTTTTGAGGATAATTTCCTCCTTCCCATGGCGATCGACCCAGTTGATTCGTCCCCACCGATCCAGACGGAGCTGCCAGGCCGCATCATACTGGCTCTGAATAAAGCGTTTATCGATTAATTGTGCCAGCGTTTCGCTCTCTATCACGAAGCCCATTTCAGTATTGAGCAGCGTTGAACGCGGATCGAAATTGAATGAGCCAATAAACACTATTTTGCCATCGACACTGAATGTTTTAGCATGAAGGCTTGCGCCGGAATTACCAGTTATACCGCGATCGTGCAACGTGCTGCTTTGTTCCCGCGTCGGTTTCAGTTCATATAACTCAACGCCATAGCGGAGCAATTTTTTGCGCCAGCGAGCATACCCGGCATGAACGACAGCGACATCGTTAGCGGCAAGTGAATTGGTTAAGATAGCTATCCTGACCCCTTTTCTGACCATTCGTAAAAGCTGCGCCACTCCCGCGCGCGTTGGCACAAAATAGGAAGAGATAATATCAATACGTTCGCTGGGGGAGCCCATGATATCGAACAGGCGCTGCGGTAACAGTGAATGCCGTTTTGCCTTGCCCTCCCCTTTTGCCGGATCATCACTTAATAAACGCGTTCTTGCCCAGATAAGCGGCAATGTTCCGTCAACCAGTTGATTTATAAACGGACTTAACTCCATTTGGCACAAATAGCGATGTGTCTCGGTGTCGTTGTACCAGGACGCAGGTAGCTCAATACGGTCAGCCATTTCGCCATCGGGAACATCCAGCACCTGCTGCAACGGTGAAACTGATTTGCAATACCAGTAGCGGGCAAAATCATCGGCAACATCCTCAACAACCGGCCCTATTGCCAGGACATCTAAATCTGAAAAAAGTGGCTCTTCTCCCGCGCCGAAATAGGCATCGCCAACGTTGCGCCCGCCCACCAGCGTTACCACGCCATCGACGGTAAAACTTTTATTGTGCATACGACGATTGAGGCGGGAAAAATCGGTGATATAACCAAGCGGACGTAACAAGCGAAAAGAGAAAGGATTGAAAAGTCGAACTTCAATACGCGGGTGACTATCGAGCAAGCGTAAAATATCATCAAGACCGGGAGTATTATTGTCATCCAGCAGCAAACGGACGCGAACGCCACGCTTCGCTGCGGCTAACAGAGCCGAAAACAGCAATCGCCCCGACATATCGTCCTGCCAGATGTAATACTGAACATCCAGCGTATGCTCCGCCATTTCTGCCAGACGATATCGTGCAGCAAACGCATCCAGACTTTTATCAAGGGGGAAAATGCCGCACTGCCCAGGATGTTGCGAGCACAGCGGCAGCACCGCGCTCGCCAGCCGGGGCAAATCATTCATCTCCTTGTTGGGTAAGGAGTCTTTCGTAGAGGTGGACATTTTCTGCATCATAACAGACAAAGTATACCTGCTCAGGCAAAGCGTGACGGGTAATAAATTCTGAAACGGTTTTTACTGCTATTTCAGCCGCTGCAGCACGCGGGTAACCATAAACGCCGGTGCTGATGGCAGGAAATGCCACTGTCGCATAGCCGTTCGCCGCTACCAGTCGTAGACTATTGAGATAGGCATCCTGCAATAACTGGTCTTCGTTTTGTTCGCCACCGCGCCAGACAGGCCCAACGGTATGCACAACAGCTTTGGCAGGGAGATCGCCCGCAAGAGTAATCACTGCATGTCCCGTGGGGCAATCGCCCTGTTGCTGGCGAACTTTCAAACAGGCATCCAGCAACGCCGGGCCGGCTGCGCGATGAATAGCGCCATCAACGCCGCCGCCCCCCATTAATGACGGATTAGCCGCATTAACAATAACATCAACGGCTAGTTTAGTAATATCACCCTGCACAACATGAATACGCGATTTCATAACGCCTCCTTACACCCTCTTGTTTCTTAAGTGTACAGCAGTGTTTTTAGGTAAATCGCATTTTTCTTGTCAGCAACGTGAGTAGTTCAGAAACTTAGTTATATTCGATGTTCATCACAGCCAGCTTTTTCTGCTCATCAAGATACTGCACTTTTACTGAGGCAATTTGCGCATTTTTAACTTTGCCACTCATTAACTCTTTGCTGGAATACGTTTTGCTCTGTACTGGACCATTTTGCATACAGGTCATTTCAACTGGCGTTTGCAAAGAGCTCACGTCACACGCGGGTTCCACGATTTGACCATAAAAATGAATCACGCCACCTTGCGCATTGCTTTCCGCTGTTGCAAAGAAAGGAAAAACCAGGCTGCCGAGCATAAGGGAGTTTAACAACGGTCTGAACATCTATTCTGTTTCCTCAATGATTAATCATCCTTGAGGGGGTTATCCATGCTTTCAGGTTGGTCGATTCGCATCAGACCGTTCTCTTCCGGCTCGTTTTATGCTCAACTATTAATACATTAAGACTTTCCTGAAGAGGGCGGCCATTGTTGTGATAAATGAAGTGACTGTCCATCAGAAACCGTAACAACTATTTTCACCCGATCGTCCGGGGAAATATTTAAACTCAACTTCGTCAAGGCAATGGGTTGATTAGCGGGTAATGAAAGGGTCTTTTCTTGCTTCGTCTGACTTTGTCCCGAACTGCCTTCGCGTAGTGACAATATCTGAACCCGGCACAAGCATGATTGCGTAAGAGTAACTTCAGGAATAATGGTGTACATGTCACCTTGCTGGGTTGTATTAAAGGTTATCTGGCTGGAAAGTGCCGCGAGAAGTAATAACGCGTTCATACTATTCTCCCGAAAAAAAACAGGGCTTGCGCCCTGTTTCTGTCATACAAATTCTGTATTAGTACTGATGAGCGGTCGCGTTGTTACCAAAGCCAACCTGAGTTACGTTGACGCTGGAGTTAGATGCAGTCTGGTCAACTGCTGCACCGTTGCCACCACCGAACTGTTTAACAGTCATTTCAGAGTTTTTACCGTTCCACTGATCAAGAGTGGCGCTGTTACCGAAGCCACGCTGGGTCAGTTCAATTGAGCTGTCATCAGAACCTTGTCCTACGTCCGCGCCGTTACCGCCGCCGTGCTGGGTAATAGTCAGATCAGAGTTGCGGGCATCAGCCTGCAATGCAACAGCAGAGTTACCGCCACCGTACTGATAAATATTCAGCTCTGAATTCGGGCCGCTGTTATTGCCGCCACCACCGTGGTTGCCGCCGCCACCGCCGTACTGAGGAATAGAACCTGCCAGAGCGCTACCGGAGAATACGATTGCTGCAATTGCTGCTACTTTTAAAAGTTTCATGTAAAACCCCCATCGGATTGATTTAAAAGTCGAATGGAAATTAACGTTGTGTCACGCGAATAGCCATTTGCGACTGTCTCTGCACTACAATTGCCGTTTTTTGAGTACCATGCTGCGTAATATTTGCTTTATTACCAGAACCTTTCTGGATAATCATTGCAGTATTACCATATGCGCCTTGCGAAATACTGGCATCGTTGGCATTGCCCGCCTGATCAATATATGCAAGGTTATAATCTCCTGTCTGGTCAATCTTTGCCCGGTTGCTATTACCCTCTTGCGAAACAACCGACAAAAGTTTTGAGCCTCCCTGCCGTAACTGTGCACTATTATTAGTACCAGCTTGACCAACTATGGCTGCCTGATTAAATGAAGACTTACTCAATTCATTTACCGCTAAGTTATATTCTGAATTAGCTAAATCATAACCTGCTGCGGCTGCAATCCCAGGCGCACCCAGTATTGTTAACATCACAAATAACAATTTGTTTTTCATGTTGTCACCCTGGACCTGGTCGTACATTTAAGAAATTAAATCATTTCAACTTGGTTGTTAACGCAAACCGTTTTTTGTTAACGCTGCGTTACGATGGAAAGTATGTCTGCGGAAATATTTTTAATAACTCACCCGCGCGTTGTATTTTTCTTTTTTTGTTCATACCAAAGTATTAAAACTCGCGCAAATACGCTGTTATTTACGCAAAAATTATTTTGTTTTCTTTTAAAGTACCGTTTTTTGACAGCAAAAAATCGACAGTCAGCCTTCCTTCATGATTCGCGAAGATTACGTCGATATGTCTGTTTGACAAGCCGTGACAAACATCGTCTTTTTACGGCAAAAAATTGTCCATGGGCAACATCAGAGAAAGTAAGAAATTTTCACACGACAAAAGAACTATGTGAAAATAATTTTTATATGGATAATTATGTATTTAGCGTAATTTGTATGACTTTTTAAAATTGTGCAATAAAAGCCATATGTACAACTTTTCTATCAATTCTAAACTCCACAATCACGCTGCATTAACATTTTAAAATTCCAGATTACATTTTGTTACACGTTTAACACTTGATTTAAGATTTGTAATGGCTAGATTGAAATCAGATGTAATCCATTAGTTTTATATTTTACCCATTTAGGGTTGATTTATTACTACACACAGCAGTGCAACATCTGTCAGTACTTCTGGTGCCTCTATTTTATAAAGGCAGCTGTCAGGTGTGCGATTAATAAAAAAAGCGGGGTTTCATCATGTTTAATGAAGTCCATAGTATTCATGGTCATACATTACTGTTGATCACTAAACCTTCTTTGCAGGCGACCGCGTTATTGCAGCATTTAAAACAATCGCTGGCAATCACAGGAAAACTGCATAATATTCAACGTTCTCTGGACGATATATCTTCTGGCTGCATTATTCTGTTGGATATGATGGAAGCAGATAAAAAGCTCATTCATTACTGGCAGGATACATTAAGCAGAAAACACAACAACATTAAAACGCTGTTGTTAAATACTCCAGATGATTACCCGTACCGCGACATTGAAAACTGGCCGCATATCAATGGTGTTTTTTACGCCATGGAGGATCAAGAACGCGTAGTCAATGGGTTGCAAGGCGTCTTACGTGGTGAATGCTACTTTACGCAAAAGCTTGCCAGTTACTTGATTACACATTCCGGTAACTATCGTTATAACAGCACGGAATCTGCCCTCCTTACTCATAGGGAAAAAGAGATCCTTAATAAGCTGCGTATCGGCGCCTCCAATAACGAGATTGCTCGTTCGCTGTTCATCAGCGAAAACACGGTAAAAACGCATCTTTATAATCTTTTCAAAAAGATAGCAGTTAAAAACCGAACACAAGCGGTCTCATGGGCAAACGATAACCTCAGGCGATAAAGCCATGAAACGTTATTTATGCTGGATTGTAGCAGTAGAACTTCTCTTCGCTGCGGGAAATGTTCACGCCGTTGAAGTAGAAGTACCGGGATTGTTAACTGACCATACTGTTTCCTCTATTGGCCATGATTTTTACCGTGCCTTTAGTGATAAATGGGAAAGTGACTACACCGGTAACTTAACAATTAATGAAAGACCCAGTGCACGATGGGGAAGCTGGATCACAATAACGGTGAATCAGGACGTTATTTTCCAGACATTTTTATTCCCATTGAAAAGAGACTTCGAGAAAACTGTTGTCTTTGCACTGATTCAAACTGAAGAAGCACTAAATCGTCGCCAGATAAATCAGGCGTTATTGAGTACGGGCGATTTGGCGCATGATGAATTTTAAATAAAAAATTGTTCGGAGGCTGCAATGCGTGTCAAACATGCAGTAGTTCTACTCATGCTTATTTCACCATTAAGTTGGGCAGGAAATATGACTTTCCAGTTCCGCAATCCAAACTTTGGTGGTAACCCGAATAACGGCGCTTTTTTATTAAATAGTGCCCAGGCGCAGAACTCGTATAAAGATCCGAGCTATGACGATGACTTTGGTATTGAAACGCCATCGGCGTTAGATAACTTTACTCAGGCCATTCAGTCCCAAATTTTAGGTGGACTGTTGTCGAATATTAACACGGGTCAGCCAGGGAGAATGGTGACCAATGAATATATTGTTGATATTGCCAACCGCGATGGTCAATTGCAGTTGAATGTGACGGATCGCAAGACAGGACAAACCTCGACCATCCAGGTTTCGGGTTTACAAAATAACTCAACCGATTTTTAAGCCCCAGCTTCATAAGGAAAATAATCATGCAGCGCTTATTTGTTTTGGTTGCCGTCATGTTGCTGAGCGGATGCTTAACCGCCCCACCTAAAGAAGCCGCCAGACCGACATTAATGCCTCGTGCCCAGAGCTACAAAGATTTGACCCACCTGCCAGCGCCAACGGGTAAGATCTTTGTTTCGGTATACAACATTCAGGACGAAACCGGGCAATTTAAACCCTACCCGGCGAGTAACTTCTCCACTGCTGTTCCGCAAAGCGCCACTGCGATGCTGGTCACGGCATTGAAAGATTCTCGCTGGTTTATACCGCTGGAACGTCAGGGCTTACAAAACCTGCTCAACGAACGCAAGATTATTCGTGCGGCACAGGAAAACGGCACTGTCGCGGTAAACAACCGAATCCCGCTTCAATCGTTGACCGCAGCCAATATCATGGTTGAAGGCTCTATTATTGGTTATGAAAGCAACGTCAAATCGGGCGGTGTTGGGGCGAGATATTTTGGTATTGGTGCAGATACGCAATACCAACTTGATCAGATTGCCGTGAACCTGCGCGTCGTCAATGTAAGTACCGGTGAGATCCTCTCTTCGGTGAACACCAGTAAGACGATCCTTTCCTATGAAGTCCAGGCGGGTGTCTTCCGCTTTATTGACTACCAGCGGTTACTGGAAGGGGAAGTGGGTTATACCTCTAACGAACCGGTTATGCTCTGTCTAATGTCCGCCATCGAAACAGGCGTTATCTTCCTGATTAACGACGGCATCGACCGTGGCTTGTGGGATTTACAGAATAAATCAGAGCGGCAGAATGACATTCTGGTGAAATACCGTCACTTATCAGTACCACCGGAATCCTGATACATAAAAAAGCCGGAGTTTATTCCGGCCCTTTACGATTCAATCTAAAGCGTGAGTGCTCCTCACGCTTTATTTTTGACTTGTTGCTCACGGTGAGCGGACTTAGCACTGCGCGCCGCCAGCCAAAGACCGCTGTTTTTCATTGCGTAACCAAACACCAGCCCAAGCGCCAGCGAAGGTAGCACCAGCTTCCAGTTCCCTTGCCCGGCAAACGTCGCACATGCGCCAATAAACGTCCCCGGAACAAACGACAACAATACCTGTTTCGCCTGAATACACATCAGAAAAGCGACAATACCGGTTATGACATAACCGAGAATTTCCAGATGTGATGCCAGAGCACTGCCGTAAATAATAACCATCGCCCACACCACGCCGCTAAGCAGTGTTGCAGCGGAAATAGCCAGCCCTTTTAGCCCACCTTGCGGACAGGCAAAGTAGGCCGTACAGCCCAGGAAACCTGCCCAGCTAAGTAAGCCAAGGGAAACAGCTACCCAGCCCCAGATACCGGAGAGAATGCCTGTTGTGATTGCAATAGAGAGAAGTATGTTCATGCCGCGCATAATAGCAGAAAACGCGACTATGAATGAGATCGAGCACACATTTTATGCAACAGCTATATATAGATTGCAGTAATGAGTGATTCCGATCACATTTATTCCTCTGATTCTTCCTCAAGTTCATCCCACATTGCGCTGATTGCATCGCGGGTTAGCGGTGCCATGGTGCGCCAGAACGGTGTAGTCGCATGAGCCTCAACTTTACCGAGAAATGCGCCGCACCAGGGCAACAGATACTCGCTAAACAGTGTTTCCAGAGCTTCGCTTTCATCCTCTGTTGACTGATCTTCCAGCCAGGAAGCGGCCAGCAGCAAAGTACCAATGTGATCGGCTGGCGTATCCGCTAACGGCATACCGCGTTCGGAAAGGAAAGTACGGACTTCTGTTTCTGTGGCGCCCTCAACCCAGGTGCTGCGATAAGGTGAAACTGCGCATTCATCACCGACGAATAATGCATTGTAATCGGCAGAAACTTGCGCCATATCACAGCTTTTCTGCAAACGCGCCAGCAATTCATCCTGTTCCAGCGGCCAGTTCGCCGCCAGTTTCCCTTCACGAATTAAGGTAAACAGCGGAACCAGTAAAGGATCCTGCGGTTGACGGTAATAGAGCGAACCCAGCACACGACACAGGATAGAAAACTCGTTCATTAATTTATTTCCGTTAATAGCAATTAAAGATCAGCAAATTCCGCAATCGGCGCCATGCCGCGAGATTCAAGGAAATTCAGCAAACGGCGTGGCGAAACATTCAATATTCTCTCTTCCGGAAAATCCACTGCGTCGAGGATCTTACGGCATTCTTCAAAATCGCCCATGGTAAAAGCGGTATGAGAATCCGATCCTAACGCGACCCAACCTCCGGCATCGCGCACCGCAGCGGCAACCGCACGGCAGTTATCTTCACTGCCCTTACGCGAATGTAAGAATGAGGAGTTATTGATTTCCAGCGCCACCTGATACTTAGCAGCAGCTTCAGCAACAGCTTTAAAATCAATTGGATATCGTGGATTTCCGGGATGGCTAACCACGTGCACATGCCCACTCGCCATCGCGGCAATCATGGCCTGAGTATTCGTAGCTTCATCATGCGGCGCAAAAACCGGTTCATGAAAACCAGCAATGATCAGATCCAGCGAGTCAAACATTTTGCCGCTGCAATCAATTTCACCATCAATATTTTTGATATTGGCTTCGATGCCACGCAGGATCCCCACCCCATCGACGACTCGCGGCCAGATACGCATATTAATGAAGTGCCAGTGATGCGGTGCATCTTCCATATCAGGGCCATGATCGGTGATCGCAAAAAGTTTAATGCCTTTCTGTTTGGCCTGGGCAATGTAATCACTTAATGTGCTATATGCATGTGTACTGGCAACGGTATGCATATGAAGGTCGACGGGATACATAACTCTCTCCTGTATTCAATTCCCGCCAAGGATAGCAGGAATCCGTATGGTTTATTAGTAGCCTCGTACACGGTCGACTTGTCCGCTGACCGTCTTCCCTTTTTCGAGTTGTGTAATGGCGCGAGCAATGTACTCCACCGCTTCAACGGGTCGGGTAATGGCTGCAACATGTGGTGTTATTGTCACGCGTGGATGTTGCCAGAGCGGACTTTCAGGCGGTAAAGGTTCACGATTAAAAACATCCAGCATCGCCGCTTTAACTTTACCGCTATCCAGCGCCGCAAGCAGGTCATCTTCTACCACATGAACGCCACGCGCCAGGTTGAGGAGATATGCGCCATCCGGTAATTTTTCTAATAATTGTTGATTAATAATGCCGACGGTTTCAGGCGTATTCGGTAACAGATTAATTAATACACGACATTGACTCAAAAATTTGCCCAACTCTTCAGTTCCGGCAAAACTTTGTACACCGGGCCAGCTTTTATGGCTACGGCTCCAGCAACGCAGCGGAAAACGCCAGGTCTGCAAGCTCTGTGCGACTTTACTGCCTAATACGCCAGCCCCCAGGATGCCGATAGTAAAATCTTCCCGTTGATACTCAGGCAGAGGTTGCCAAAGCGAAGCATTTTGCTGCGCTCGATAATCGTCAAAACGTCTGAACCAATGGAGCACCTGACTGACAGCATATTCCTGCATTTGCTCGCCCATACCGGTATCTTCCAGACGAAAAAGCGGAATAGACGGTTTCAGCATTTCAGGGTACGTCTGTAATTTACTCAAAATCGAATCAACACCGGCACCCAATGCGAACACGGCCTTAAGGTCACGACCTGCCAACATTTCAACAGGCGGATGCCAGACCAAAGCATAATCCGCAGGATGATTATCACCGGTTTTCCATGCTCTGACTCTGGCCTGAGGAATAGCTTTACCCAGTGCATCAATCCACCAGGCGGTATCGAACACAGGATGATAAAAAATGATATCCATACTGACTCCCGAAAGCGGTTGTGCGGAATTTACCCGCACTTATCATTATGATCTACAAAGCACCTCAGCATAACAAATCCACTACCGGTGGCAAAAAAAGCAAACTCTGCTTACTAAAAGCGCAGATTGATTGAAGTTTGAATAAACGCGCTATTTTTTAAAAAAGTTTGTTGACCTCAGGCCGTGATTTCCCTAAATTAGCGCCCGTTCCAGCAAGACAGGAACGACAATTTGGTGAGGTGTCCGAGTGGCTGAAGGAGCACGCCTGGAAAGTGTGTATACGGCAACGTATCGGGGGTTCGAATCCCCCCCTCACCGCCATCTTTTAAGAAGAGCCCGTACGTAAGTACGGGCTTTTTTTTCGCATATTGCACGCACCGGGGGGATGAGAAGCCCCGACAGGGGTTCGACAACTGGCGACAGTCCGCGAACGCAGTGAGTGGACTGCACCTTACTCAGTTGGGTGTCCAACTTTTGGGGTGCACTCCACGCCAGGGCTTTGTACCATTAAAACTCTCAACTATAGGCATGTAGCGTACGTTGGCAAAGTGCCGAACGTACGCAATCCTCTTTACCGAATCGGACAATCCCGACCATTTCATCTTCTTCGAAACGTTCCAGCGCGTCACTTAAGCCGGAGCGCACACCGCGAGGTAAATCGCACTGTGTAATATCTCCGTTAACAATAACCGTCACGTTCTCCCCCAGACGGGTTAAAAACATTTTCATTTGTGCGGCAGTCACATTCTGCGCCTCATCAAGAATGACGACCGCATTTTCAAATGTACGTCCACGCATATAGGCGAACGGCGCGATTTCGACCTTCCCTATCTCCGGTCGCAGGCAGTATTGCATAAAGGAAGCGCCCAACCGCCGAACCAGCACGTCGTAGACCGGACGAAAATAAGGAGCAAACTTTTCTGCAATATCTCCAGGTAAGAAGCCAAGATCTTCATCGGCTTGCAGAACAGGACGGGTGACGATAATCCTGTCGACATCCTTATGTATCAGGGCTTCTGCCGCTTTTGCCGCACTGATCCAGGTTTTACCACACCCGGCTTCGCCCGTGGCGAATATCAGTTGCTTACTCTCAATAGCCTTCAGATAGTGCAATTGCGCTTCATTTCGCGCGAGGATTGGCGAGGTATCGCGACTGTCGCGAGCCATGCCAATGGCTTCTACGCCGCTCATCTGCACAAGCGAGGTGACCGATTCTTCTTCACGCTGTTTATGGCTGCGCGAATCCCGTCTCAGCACACGTTTTGCCTCGCGACGAGCTTTGATCACTGCTTTTTGTCTTCCCATGGAGAGCACCTTGAGTTGTTTGTATTCATCACACGCGCCGTTGGCAGCGCGATTATGCGCACGAACATCAGAGGGTTGGCTTCCTTGTAAGCCATAGTTTGCTTTTGGAAATAACACCGAAAACGGCTACGCGCACCGTTAAAGGCGTCGGTAACACGAATAAAGAAAGGAAGTGGGTAAAAATACAGAGTGACGAGATGACTACCGGAGGAGAAATCTCCGCGAGTGGTGGAGCGTTGCTTAACAAAACATTGTCCAGTACAGGACGTTACCATCCGCGATCTCCATAGTGACTGACTATCACTGCCGGGAACTACCGCTGTTACTTAATAAGTACAACAGTTTTCGCATTTGTTGCAACAATATATTTACTTATATTTAACCATAAAGCACCATTTAGATGGCATTAGCTTCTACTGGAAAGATGACAGAGTGATGACAGTGATGGTAAAAGCTGTGTACTTTCAGCAGGATTCGCGTTTGCTGGTAAAATGAGCCTTGTGCTTGCCGGATGCGGCGTAAACGCCTTATCCTGCCTACCGATCCGGCACCGATTGTAGGCCTGATAAGATGCGCAAGCGTCGCATCAGGCACCAGCGCACGAATGCCGGATGCGGCGTAAACGCCTTATCCTGCCTACCGATCCGGCACCGATTGTAGGCCTGATAAGATGCGCAAGCATCGCATCAGGCACCAGCGCACGAATGCCGGATGCGGCGTAAACGCCTTATCCTGCCTACCGATCCGGCACCGATTGTAGGCCTGATAAGATGCGCAAGCATCGCATCAGGCACCAGCGCACGAACGTCGGATGCGGCGTAAACGCCTATCCGCCTAAAAACATTAAACCCGCAATAATGCGCTTCCGAGATAATCGTTCGTGTCCTTCACCCCTGGCAATGCAAAGAAATAACCGCCACCGATAGGTTTGACGTATTCCTCCAGCGCCTCGCCATTCAGTCTTTTTTGTACTGTCAGAAAGCCCTTTTCCAGATCGTGTTGGTAGCAAACGAACAGTAACCCCATATCCAGTTGCCCGGAGTTGGTGACGCCCAGTGAATAACTGTAGCCACGGCGCAACATCAGGCTGGACTCACTCTCTGGCGTGCGCGGATTCGCCAGCCGGATATGGCTGTCCAGCGCAATCACCTTACCTTCAGGATCGCTGGCGTAATCGGGCACATCATGCTCGTGCTGCATTCCCAGCGGAGCACCGGTTTGCTTATCACGACCAAAAATCGTCTGCTGTTCTTTCAGTGGCGTTCTGTCCCAAAACTCCACCCGAAACTGAATCAACCGCACCGCCTGGTAGCTGCCGCCGATGGTCCAGGCAGGTTCCTGCTGATCTGCCGTGACCCACACCACTTTTTGCATCAACTTCGCATTATGGCTGTCGGGATTAGCAGTGCCGTCTTTGAAGCCCAGCAAATTAATTGGCGTCTCTTTGCCTTTACTTCGCGCCGCATGATCGGAAATAAACCCTTCCCGCTTCCAGCGCACGCTGAGCAAATCCGGCGTGTGTTTAATGATATCGCGCAGCGCATGGATCACCGTGTCCTGGGTGTTGGCGCAAATCTGTAGCAACACATCTCCATGACATAACGCTGCATCAAGCGAGTCGTTGGGGAAACGCGTCATCTTCTGCAACTTTTTCGGCATCTGTGGCGCAAGGCCAAACCGCTCATCAAACAACGAGTGACCAACAGACAACGTGATGGTGAGATTATCGGGCGCAATGTAGCCGCCGAGAATGCCGGAATCGAGTGGCGGCAGGCGCGGATTTGGCGTTTCTGGTGCCGCTCCGCCCTGAGTCAGAAAAGCAAAACGCTGAGTCAACAAGCGAAACAACCGTTCAAGATCGGGTTTATCGCTGGCAAGCACATCAAACGCCACCAGCATCATTGCGGCCTGTTGTGGCGTCAGGATCCCTGCCTGATGCTCACCATAAAACGGCTGTTTCTCATTGCGTGCATCCGGTGAAAGCGTGCCCGGTGCACTTTGCGGTTTTTGTGCATGAGCGACCGGACAACTTCCCGCCAGCGCCAGTGCACCAATCCCTTTCAGTAAACGTCGGCGTGACGGTTCATTCACGCCGTTTTCATCTTCATACTGCATAACGCTTAATCCAGTCCCAGCACACCGCGAAGTTGCGCCAGATCTTCCGCCAGCGCAGTAATCGGCCCTTTCAGCGCGTTCCGGTCGGCATCGGTCAATTTATCGTAGGTTTCAAAACCGTCTTTAGTACGGTATTTCGCCAGAATGGTATCGACCTTTTTAAAGTTGGCATCGACTTTTGCCAGCAGTTCCGGGTTGGCTTTTTGCAGTTGTGGACGCAGCAGATCGACAATTTTCTGCGAGCCTTCAACGTTAGCCTGGAAATCCCACAGATCGGTGTGGCTGTAGCGATCTTCTTCACCGCTAATTTTGCTGGCTGCCACTTCCTCAATCAGTCCCGCTGCGCCGCCGACCACTTTTGAAGGTGGGAAAGCCAGTTCACTGATGCGTTTATGCAAATCAACCACATCGGTATAAAGCTGGTCAGCGTACTGATCCATTCCTTTGGTGGTGTTGTCGCCAAACAAGGCTTTTTCCAGACGGTGGAAACCGGTGAATTTTGGGTCGGCGGCTTTTTGCTCGTAATCATCCTCACGGGCGTCAATGCTGCCATCCAGATCGGAGAACAGTTCAGCGATCGGTTCAATGCGCTCATAGTGCTGGCGCGTCGGTGCATACAGTGCTTTCGCTTTTTCGATATCGCCCGCTTTAATGGCGTCGGTAAAGGCTTTAGTGTCGGTCACCAGCTGCGTGGTTTCCGCCATGACATACGCCTTATATGCGGTAATTGCACCGCCGAGGCTTAACAGTGCATCACTTTGCGCCGCATCCGCTGTCGCCTCGCCTTTGACGATCAACTTCCCTTTCGGGTTAGTCAGCAGACCGCAGGTCATATCGTATTCACCAGGCTGTAAATTCGCCGTCATTTTCTGGCTAAAACCAGGGGCGATATTTTCCCGCTCTTCCACCACCATCACGCCTTTGAGGATCTCCCACTCCAGCGCCTTCTGGCTGTGGTTCTGAATGATAAACTGCGTTTTCCCGGCGTTAACCGTAATAGTCATTGGTTCGCACTGCTTATCCGTCACGGTCACTTTGACTTGCGGAATATCGGCGGCGTTAGCAATAAAAGCAGAAGAGAACAGCGCAGCCACGCTTAATTGCAGTGCGCTACGACGGAAGTTAATGGTCATGACGAGACTATCCCTTTAGAGTATGTTGTAACTAAGCAAGAGTTTGCGTCGTATTTGTTACGCGGAGCGAGACGCTGTCGTTCCTGCACGTGGCGGCAGAGCAAACGCCACCAGCGCCGGGATGAGATAAATAAACCAGACGGCGACTTCGCTGACGCTCGGCGCTTCCTGATAACCAAAAATACCTTCCATCAGCGTGCCGAACAGCGAGTGAGTTGAGAGCACCGCGCTCATATCGAAGGCAATTTCCTGAAAGTGGTTCCATAATCCGGCTTCATGAAATGCGCGAATGGCACCTGCTGCCAGCCCTGCGGCGACGAAGAGAATAAACAGGCTGGTCCATTTGAAAAATGCGCCAAGATTGAGGCGAATACCGCCCCAGTAGAGCAGGAAACCAAGCACCACGGCAGTGGCGAGGCCAAGCATTGCGCCGAGCGGCGGCCAGATCCCGACATCTTGTTGAAATGCCGCCAGCAGGAAAAAGACCGACTCCAGCCCTTCCCTTGCAACGGCAAAAAAGACCATCATCACCAGCGCCCAGCCGTGATGATTTCCGCGCTGCAATGCGCTATCGACCGCCTGCTCCAGTTGCACTTTGACGTTGCGCGACACTTTGCGCATCCAGAAAACCATCCAGGTAAGGATCACCACGGCGATCACCGCCACGATACCTTCGAACAGTTCCTGTTCTTTTTGCGGAAATTCGCCGGTAGTTTCATTAATGAAGATACCCAACCCCAGGCACAACGCAGCGGCAAGCAACACGCCAATCCACATCACACCAATCCATCGGCCTCGCTGGGTACGCTTAAGATAGCTGGCAATCAAACTGACAATCAGCGCGGCTTCAAGTCCTTCGCGCAACATAATGAGAAACGGAACAAACATGCCACCCACCCTTAAACGTTTTTCTGAGTCAATCTATGCAAAGAAAAGTAAATCGCAGTGATAGCGATTATCATTACGGCGGAGAAAAACACAAGCGGAATGTAGTGATAATGATGAGGAAATGTAAAAATATTTTGAGAGAAAACACAGAGGGCAATCACTGATTGCCCACTGTCTGCTTCCCATTATGACGTGGGGTTTTCGGTAAAACGCCTTCCCTTAACCTTCCTGCAACCGTGACGGCGGCGCCGAATGATAATGCGCATCTGCTTCAGCAAAACGTTTTTGCATCGCCGCTGACGGCGCTTTACCCAGCAAACTGAACACCACAATCCCGATACTGCCGAAGATAAAGCCCGGAATAATTTCGTACAGACCCAGCCAGCCGAACTGTTTCCAGACGATAACCGTGAGCGCACCGATGATCATTCCCGCCAGTGCGCCGTTGCGCGTCATGCGTGACCACATCACCGAGAACAGTACCACCGGACCAAACGCCGCGCCAAAACCTGCCCATGCATAGCTCACCAGCCCCAGCACGCGGTTTTCCGGGTTTGCCGCCAGCGCAATGGCCACCAGCGCCACCACCAGCACCATCACACGCCCTACCCACACCAGTTCTTTCTGGCTGGCATGTTTACGCAGAAACGCTTTGTACAGATCTTCGGTAATCGCACTGGAACATACCAGCAGCTGGCAGCTTAACGTTGACATCACCGCAGCCAGAATCGCCGACAGCAGGATCCCGGCAATCCACGGGTTAAACAGAATTTGCGCCAGTTCGATAAACACGCGCTCGGCATTCTGATTTACCGCACCTGCTACCGCCGGATGATCATTAAAGTAAGCAATCCCAAAGAAGCCGACAGCCACCGCCCCTGCCAGGCAGAGGATCATCCAGGTCATACTGATACGACGCGCATGGACAATGCTGTGGTGAGAATCTGCCGCCATAAAACGCGCCAGGATGTGCGGCTGCCCGAAGTAACCAAGCCCCCAGCCCATCAGCGAGATAATAGCGACAAAGTTCAGCCCTTTGAGCATATCAACGTTTTCGATGCTCTTTTGTTTGATCACTTCCAGCGAGTCGCCAAATCCACCGACGCTGATAATGACAATAACCGGCGTCAGGATCAGGGCAAAAATCATCAGACTGGCCTGTACGGTATCGGTCCAGCTCACCGCGAGGAACCCACCAATAAAGGTATAAAGGATGGTCGCCGCTGCACCTGCCCACAGAGCCGTTTCGTAGCTCATGCCAAAGGTGCTTTCAAACAGACGCGCGCCTGCCACAATGCCCGAAGCGCAATAAATGGTGAAGAACAGCAAAATAACCAGCGCGGAGATAATGCGCAAAATACGGCTTTTATCTTCAAAGCGCCCGGTGAAATAATCCGGCAAGGTTAAGGCGTTATTGTTGTATTCGGTATGCACACGCAACCGCCCGGCCACCAGCTTCCAGTTAATCCATGCGCCTAATGTCAGGCCAATAGCGATCCAGCTTTCAGAAATCCCGGAAAGAAAGACTGCGCCTGGCAATCCCATTAACAGCCAGCCGCTCATATCCGACGCACCCGCCGATAACGCCGTCACAAACGGCCCAAGGCTGCGACCGCCCAGAATATAGTCGTCAAAGTTTTTAGTCGATCGCCAGGCGATAAACCCAATCAATATCATGCCAAAGATATAGACACAAAATGTCACCAACATCGGTGTGCTAATAGCCATCTAAAGTCTCCAAAAAATTATTATCGGCAATGTCGAAACTTGCCGTTATATCTGCCACCGGAACGGGGTAACAGAGTTTATGTTTACCAGGGCGACCGTATCCTGCCGGAAGCGTTGGTTATTCACAATCGATTTAACACATCATTTACATTAAATTTTAGTGCCCAGCGATACTATTTTTCATCAGGTTGCACTCCCTCACATTTTTTGCGGTTGCACCTGTCAAAAATGTTAACTGCCGCAGAGAAAAAGTCTGCGTTATTTTTTTATTCCCTGTCATATCGATTTCTTTTATTAACATTTAATTCATTTTTAAGCTTGCTACGTAAGTCACATTTAACATGGTTGCACAAAGTTGCAACATAATAGATATTTCACGATAACGTTAAGTTGCACCTTTCAGAACAACAGGAGTAATGGCATGGGAACCACCACCATGGGGGTTAAGCTGGACGACGCGACGCGTGAGCGTATTAAGTCTGCCGCGACACGTATCGATCGCACGCCACACTGGTTAATTAAGCAGGCGATTTTTTCTTATCTTGAACAACTGGAGAACAGCGATACCCTGCCGGAGCTGCCTGCGCTGCTTTCTGGCGCTGCCAATGAGAGCGATGAAGCACCGACTCCGGCAGAGGAACCACACCAGCCATTCCTCGACTTTGCCGAGCAAATTTTGCCGCAGTCAGTTTCCCGTGCTGCCATCACCGCTGCCTATCGCCGCCCGGAAACCGAAGCGGTTTCTATGCTGCTGGAACAAGCTCGTCTGCCGCAGCCGGTTGCTGAACAGGCGCACAAACTGGCATATCAACTGGCAGATAAACTGCGTAATCAAAAAAACGCCAGTGGTCGCGCAGGCATGGTTCAGGGGCTATTACAGGAGTTTTCACTGTCATCGCAGGAAGGCGTGGCGCTGATGTGTCTGGCAGAAGCGTTATTGCGTATTCCCGACAAAGCCACCCGTGATGCGTTAATTCGCGACAAAATCAGCAACGGTAACTGGCAGTCACATATTGGTCGTAGCCCGTCTTTGTTTGTTAATGCCGCCACCTGGGGGCTGCTGTTTACCGGCAAACTGGTTTCCACCCATAACGAAGCCAGCCTCTCCCGCTCGCTGAACCGCATTATCGGTAAGAGCGGTGAACCGCTGATCCGCAAAGGTGTGGATATGGCGATGCGCCTGATGGGCGAGCAGTTCGTCACTGGCGAAACCATCGCGGAAGCGTTAGCCAATGCCCGCAAGCTGGAAGAGAAAGGTTTCCGTTACTCTTACGATATGCTGGGCGAAGCCGCGCTGACCGCCGCAGATGCACAGGCGTATATGGTTTCCTATCAGCAGGCGATTCACGCCATTGGTAAAGCGTCTAACGGTCGTGGCATCTATGAAGGGCCGGGCATTTCAATCAAACTGTCGGCGCTGCATCCGCGTTATAGCCGCGCCCAGTATGACCGGGTAATGGAAGAGCTTTACCCACGTCTGAAATCACTCACCCTGCTGGCGCGTCAGTACGATATTGGTATTAACATTGATGCCGAAGAGGCCGATCGTCTGGAGATCTCCCTCGATCTGTTGGATAAACTCTGTTTCGAGCCGGAACTGGCAGGCTGGAACGGCATCGGTTTTGTTATTCAGGCTTATCAAAAACGCTGCCCGTTGGTGATCGATTACCTGATTGATCTCGCCACCCGCAGCCGTCGCCGTCTGATGATTCGCCTGGTGAAAGGCGCGTACTGGGACAGTGAAATCAAGCGTGCGCAAATGGACGGCCTTGAAGGTTATCCAGTTTATACCCGTAAGGTGTATACCGACGTTTCTTATCTCGCCTGTGCGAAAAAGCTGCTGGCGGTGCCGAATTTAATTTATCCGCAGTTCGCGACGCACAACGCCCATACGCTGGCGGCAATTTATCAACTGGCGGGTCAAAACTACTACCCGGGTCAGTACGAGTTCCAGTGCCTGCATGGTATGGGCGAGCCACTGTATGAGCAGGTCACCGGGAAAATCGCCGACGGTAAACTTAATCGTCCGTGTCGTATTTATGCCCCTGTCGGCACACATGAAACGCTGCTGGCGTATCTGGTGCGTCGCCTGCTGGAAAATGGTGCCAACACCTCGTTTGTTAACCGTATTGCCGACACCTCTTTGCCACTGGATGAACTGGTTGCAGATCCGGTCGCGGCTGTAGAAAAAATTGCGCAACAGGAAGGGCAAACAGGCTTACCGCATCCGAAAATTCCCCTGCCGCGCGATCTTTACGGTCAGGGGCGCGATAACTCGGCAGGATTAGATCTTGCCAATGAACATCGTCTGGCATCGCTCTCCTCTGCCCTGCTCAATAGTGCACTGCAAAAATGGCAGGCCCTGCCAATGCTGGAACAGCCGGTTTCGACAGGTGAAATATCACCCGTTATTAACCCTGCGGAACCGAAAGATATTGTGGGCTATGTGCGTGAAGCCACGCCGCGTGAAGTGGAACAGGCACTGGAAAATGCTGTCAATAACGCGCCAATCTGGTTTGCCACTCCTCCGGCTGAACGTGCGGCGATATTGCATCGCGCTGCCGTGCTGATGGAAAGCCAGATGCAGCAACTGATTGGTATTCTGGTGCGTGAAGCCGGAAAAACCTTCAGTAACGCCATCGCCGAAGTGCGTGAAGCCGTCGATTTTCTCCACTATTACGCGGGACAGGTGCGGGATGATTTCGCTAACGAAACCCACCGTCCATTAGGGCCTGTGGTGTGTATCAGCCCGTGGAACTTCCCGCTGGCGATTTTCACCGGGCAGATCGCTGCCGCACTGGCGGCAGGTAACAGCGTACTGGCAAAACCGGCAGAACAAACGCCGCTGATTGCCGCGCAAGGGATCGCCATTTTGCTGGAAGCGGGTGTACCGCCAGGCGTAGTGCAGTTGCTGCCAGGTCAGGGTGAAACCGTAGGTGCGCAACTGACGGGGGATGATCGCGTGCGCGGGGTGATGTTTACCGGTTCAACCGAAGTCGCCACGTTACTGCAACGCAATATCGCCAGCCGCCTGGACGCTCAGGGTCGCCCCATTCCGCTCATTGCTGAAACCGGCGGCATGAACGCGATGATTGTCGATTCTTCAGCACTGACCGAACAGGTCGTCGTGGATGTACTGGCTTCGGCGTTCGACAGTGCAGGTCAGCGTTGTTCGGCGCTGCGTGTACTGTGCCTGCAAGATGAGATTGCCGACCACACGCTGAAAATGCTGCGCGGCGCAATGGCTGAGTGCCGAATGGGTAATCCGGGTCGCCTGACCACCGATATCGGGCCGGTAATTGATAGCGAAGCGAAAACCAATATTGAGCGTCATATTCAGACCATGCGCAGCAAAGGCCGTCCGGTGTTCCAGGCGGTGCGGGAAAACAGCGAAGATGCCCGTGAATGGCAAAGCGGCACTTTTGTTGCTCCGACGCTGATCGAACTGGATGACTTTGCCGAATTGCAAAAAGAGGTCTTTGGTCCGGTGCTGCATGTGGTGCGCTACAACCGTAATCAATTGCCGGAGCTGATCGAGCAGATTAACGCTTCCGGTTATGGTCTGACGCTCGGCGTCCATACGCGTATTGATGAAACCATTGCCCAGGTCACTGGCTCGGCGCATGTCGGTAATTTGTATGTTAATCGCAATATGGTTGGTGCGGTGGTTGGTGTGCAGCCGTTCGGCGGCGAAGGGTTGTCCGGTACAGGTCCGAAAGCAGGCGGTCCGCTCTATCTCTACCGTCTGCTGGCGAATCGCCCGGAAAGCGCGCTGGCAGTGACACTCGCGCGTCAGGATGCAGAGTATCCGGTCGATGCACAGTTGAAAGCCGCATTGACTCAGCCACTGAATGCACTGCGGGAATGGGCGGCAAACCGGGCAGAATTGCAGACGTTATGTGCGCAATATGGTGAGCTGGCGCAGGCAGGAACACAACGATTGCTGCCGGGGCCGACGGGTGAACGCAACACCTGGACGCTGCTGCCGCGTGAGCGCGTGTTGTGTATTGCCGATGATGAACAGGATGCGCTGACTCAGCTCGCCGCCGTGCTGGCGGTGGGCAGCCAGGTACTGTGGCCGGATGACGCGCTGCATCGTCAGTTAGTGAAGGCATTGCCATCGGCAGTCAGCGAACGTATTCAACTGGCGAAAGCGGAAAATATAACCGCTCAACCGTTTGATGCGGTGATCTTCCACGGTGATTCGGATCAGCTTCGTGCACTGTGTGAAGCGGTTGCCGCGCGGGATGGCGCAATTGTTTCGGTGCAAGGTTTTGCCCGTGGCGAAAGCAATATCCTGCTGGAACGGCTGTATATCGAACGTTCGCTGAGTGTGAATACCGCTGCCGCTGGCGGTAACGCCAGTTTAATGACGATCGGTTAAACAGATAGCCGGAGGATGTTGCAACTTCCTCCGGCATCATTAACGTGGTCGAATCCCTTCAATAATAATCCGCTGCACGTTCTCAACCGTTTGATTGAAAAACACCTCATCGCGCAACGTCGCGCCTGTCACCGCCTCCACCTGCGGAGCGAAATCGGCGTAATGTTGAGTGGAAGCCCAAATCATAAAAATCAGATGCTGCGGGTCAATCGGCGCGAGTTTGCCGCTTTTGACCCAACCGGCAATCAGCGCCGATTTCTCATCAATTAACGCCTTCAAGTCCCCCGTCAGCTCATCCATTAATAGCGGCGCGCCTGCCAGCATCTCCATACAGAACAGGCGTGAAGCCTGCGGATAATCACGGGAGACTTCCAGCTTCAGACGAATGTATTCTTTGATTGCCGCCAACGGGGCGAAATCTTCACGAAACGCTTTTAACGGTGCCAGCCAGATATCGAGAATTTGCCGCAGCACGGCAATATACAGTGCCTCTTTCGACGGGAAATAATACAGCAGATTGGTTTTTGACACGCCCG
Organism: Escherichia sp. Marseille-Q3837; assembly: GCF_916618735.1. Taxonomy (NCBI): domain Bacteria; kingdom Pseudomonadati; phylum Pseudomonadota; class Gammaproteobacteria; order Enterobacterales; family Enterobacteriaceae; genus Escherichia; species Escherichia sp. Marseille-Q3837. The sequence goes on from NZ_CAKAKC010000001.1 coordinate 3,713,139, forward strand.
CCAACTCTGCGATCTGCTCCAGCCTTGTGCCGTGAAAACCGAATTGTGAAAAAGTGTCCAGTGCCGCACCAAGAATCGCTTTTTTCTTCGCACTCACTGCGCGCGAACGTTTACCCGTTGTTTTCACTGCGCCTTGCGTCATGCGCTCACCCCTCTTGTAGACTGGCAACAGGATAGCAAAATCAGCACGATGCCTCGACCATCAACATTCACGGCACGAATGAATAATGGTGGAATGAGCGAGAAAGGTATTAACGTAAGGATATTAAGGAGAGTACCAGAACGAAAAACCGCCGGAATTACCGGCGGCAGTGGCGTATTGACGCGCGTCAGACAAAACGCATTCGTCATAGAGTAGCCCGGCTAGTTGTTGCTTTTGCCGTGACTGCTTTTGCCCCCTTTTTTTCCTGCTTCAGATGCGCGCTGCGGGTCATTTTTGAAATTCCCCCCGCTGTGCTGTCCACCTTTTTTCCCTGCTTCTGATGCTCTTTCGCGGTCTTCTGCAAAATTGCCGGAACCGCCTCGATGGTTTGCCATTACTGACCTCCGTCATCATAGTGCCCAGGATTAACGCGGCGTATGGCGGGTGCCATATTTTCGCTACGTGGGACTAAGCTTAGTGAACTGACGCGGGTAAGCCTGCGTTTGGTAATATCCTGCAACAGCTTCTTAGCGAGAATAGATATCATTTCCGGTAATCAGCCATAAGCCGCTCTTATGATTAAAAAAACACTATGGGATAAAAATGTATCATTTTGCGACAAAATTACATGCTTGTGAAAATTGTTATAAATCAAATAAGTGGTTGTGAAATTTGCACTCTGAATAGGACGTCTTATCTTTAAATGAGTGGTAGCGAATCGCTACGGAATAGAGATAACACGAGGAGTGGTTAGAAATGGCTAAAGTTCTGGTGCTTTATTATTCCATGTACGGACATATCGAAACGATGGCGCGTGCAGTCGCTGAAGGCGCAAGCAAAGTCGATGGCGCAGAAGTTGTCGTTAAGCGTGTACCGGAGACCATGCAGCCGCAATTATTCGAAAAAGCAGGCGGTAAAACGCAAACTGCGCCCGTTGCAACCCCGCAAGAACTGGCCGATTACGACGCGATTATTTTTGGTACACCAACCCGCTTTGGCAATATGTCAGGCCAGATGCGTACTTTCCTGGATCAGACTGGCGGCCTGTGGGCTTCCGGCGCTCTGTACGGCAAACTGGCGAGCGTCTTTAGTTCGACCGGCACCGGCGGCGGTCAGGAACAGACTATCACTTCAACCTGGACGACCCTTGCACATCACGGCATGGTGATTGTCCCCATTGGCTACGCAGCACAGGAATTATTTGACGTCTCGCAGGTTCGCGGCGGAACGCCTTATGGCGCGACCACCATTGCAGGCGGTGACGGTTCGCGCCAGCCCAGTCAGGAAGAGTTGTCTATCGCACGTTACCAGGGGGAATATGTTGCTGGTCTGGCAGTCAAACTTAATGGCTAATCTTCAACAGGAGGATACGCATGCCAACTCAAGAAGCGAAAGCTCATCACGTGGGTGAATGGGCATCTCTGCGCAATACGTCGCCGGAAATAGCCGAGGCCATTTTTGAAGTCGCCGGGTACGACGAGAAAATGGCGGAAAAAATTTGGGAAGAAGGTAGCGATGAAGTGTTAGTCAAAGCCTTTGCCAAAACCGATAAAGATTCGCTTTTTTGGGGCGAACAGACCATCGAACGTAAAAACGTTTAACCAGTGACTCCCCCGTTTCTCGCGGGGGAGTTTTCTGTTATTTCACTGCTTCATTCAACACGCTATCAAACTTATCCATTGGACAGAAACCATCAGCGTCTATCGGGCAACCGCTTAATTCCAGCGTCACCCGCTGAGCCGGAGCCTGTAACGTTAACGCGTCGGCATTACGCAACTGTTCCGAACTTTGATAAACATATTCAATTTTCATCAAATCACGATTGGCTTTGCTGTCATGCCAACGCTGGAAAACGATTTTGCCGCCAATTGGCGTGCGTTCGTTCTGGTCATGCAACTGATAGGGTTTAAAGTCCAGCGCGGTGAGCAGCGAGGCAATATTAGAGTCATGCCCTACTAACACAGTGATTTTCGGTGCGCTGGCACGATCGGTGACCAGGGCTTTGTCGATATAACTGACCAGCGGTTTCGCAACATTGCGCGCTACTTCCGGTGAGGTAAACAAGCTGTCCTGGTAGCCGTTTTTCAGCTTCGACAACACCTTCCACTGTTGGTCAGATTTAATTTCCCCCCACGCCACCTGATCCATCGGGAAACCTTCGTAGTATTGCAAAGTAAACGCATCTACCAGCGAATTGCCGACTTTCAATGGCCCGGAAACGCCCGGCTCTTGTTGATACTTAGCACTGAAGGTATTTTTGCCATCCACCAGCGAACATTGCTGCTTCTCTTTACAGGCTGGAGAGTCTTTATAGTTAACGATTTTTTCCAGTAGCTGATAGCTGTCAGTCAGTTGTAGTTTGCTGAACTCTTTCTCCATTGCCGCTACCGCCTGCTCACTGAATGCGGCGGAATCATCGGTGATGACCGGGTTAAAGGTTGGATCCATAGTGCCCATTTTTTCCTGGTGATGAACAGGAATATCACATCCAGGGAATGCGCCAGTAATAAAGAATTGTGCGGTAGCGACGGTACGTTGCAGGCTGTTTGCGTAGGCATAAACGGTGTCCGGTGGCGGGCATTCACCCGACTTTACCATCCCCTGCTCTGCCAGCCATTCACGCATGTAATGCCCCATATACACTTCCAGCACGCCACCTTTAGTGGTGAGCTGCCCGCCGGGAACATCCCATTCTGGCCATTTATTCGGCGTCGACTGCTCAAGCACACTGCCATTATTAGCCAGCGGTGCGCGTAAGTTATGGCGACTCATCATAAGCACTTGCTGTAGCTGATAGCCCTCCGGTACAGCCTGTGCCTGAGTATTTGAAGAAAGCAAAGCCATCCCTGCCACGGCTGCGGCGATTAGCGTTTTTTTCATTCCTCACACCTCTTTTGTTATCAATGATTAAAGAGTGTGACAGAAATATGACTTATTTCCGGGAACCGGTTCGCAAATTAGCAGATAACGAGGCGGGAAACTTGCAGGGCACCAGGCGATGACTGACAGTAGCTGCGCTATCGCCTGGTTTGTATCGTTAAACTAATATCTGAAACAGCACGGCAAAAAGAATGATATTGGCAATGACAATGGTCCAACCGTTATAAAGCATATATTTCAGATGGGTTGATTGTGCCAGCCCCATTTGACCAAACATATCCGATGAAGGGAAAGGCCCAAACCAGTCCACTTGCGATGAGGCCAACAATACCGCCGTTGTCCCCTGTGGCGGCACTCCCGCAGCCATCAACATCGGACCAAATATTTTGTGCGTAAAGGTCATCTGAGCAACAGCGGCGCCTGGCACATGACCGATAATGTTAAAGGCAAAAATACAGAAGCAAAGCCATGCTGGTGATATCCCGGTTAACAGAGGTTGAGTGTATTCGAGCAACCCCTGATACGCCTGCAGGCTATCCATAAGTTCCAGAATCGGGTTATACAGCCAGTAGAGCAGAAACATCCACACCAGTCTGCCACACCCCTTATACAGCGCCTGCAGTATCCCGGCAGGGCTTAATCCTCCCACCAGTCCGGTGATCAAAGCCACCAGTAACATCACGATAATGGCAAAACTAAAACCTGCTTTTATCACTACACCGATAACCGCCATAACAATAATGGTTGCGGCAAATGCCAGCGCGCTGAGCTTGCGACGGCGAACACGGGCGGGCTGCTCTTCTTCCTGAGTTTTCTCAGAGAGATCCACCTCGTAATGTAATTTTCCTTCCGTCATCTTCTGAATTCGCCCGGCCATGATCCAGCCAGCGAATAACGTCACGGCACTCATTGGTAGCCCGACGTACATCAGGTATTGCGGATAAGTCAGGCCGCCGAGTTGTAAAATCGTCACGGTACTGGGAGTAAATGGCCCGGTAAACAATCCCACTGAGCCCGCCGTCATCATCAGTGCAGCCACCGTGGGAGGCGTCAGCCGTACTGCCGCCGCCACAGGAATAATCACCGCGACAATAATGGCATTACCGCCTGCCATAGTGCCCAGCGCGCCACAGATGAGAATGGAAGAGACAACGATGCCAAATTTGACCCGCGTCTGGCTGGAAAGCCCGATACGATGTACCACAAATTTGACCAGTTCAACGGCGGCTCCGGTACGTGTTGCCACTTCCCCGACACCGGCACCAAGCATAATGATCAGACCAACTGTGGCGATAAACGATCCCGTCGATTTTGCCAGCATGGTGCCCATTTCAGGTAAGCCGGTGGAAGTCATTATCATCGCAATAATAATCGATGAAATAACCGCCAGAACAATATCGACGCCTATCAACGAGAGCACCGCTAACGCTACCAGCGGTGTAAAACCAAGCAGTCCGAGTTCATTACCTGGACGCCCCTGACACCAGAACGCTGTCAGTAAAAAAACAACCAACAGTAAACCAATAATGACATTCTTTTTGGTGATATTTTGTCTGGTTAGCGAACCACCAGCGAGCATTGAGTCACTCATATAACTCCTTAACCCCATCGAATCGACCATCAATATCAGCCGATGTATTTGGACAGCTCAGAAAATATCCCCCCTCGTTATTATTGTTAGCAAAATGCACTGAGGGTTTGTCCGGGTACTACAGGTATTATTCTGAGTTCGTAATTAACCCCTTTAGGTGGGCAAATAACGCATTGTTACCAGAACAGGCGTTACAGATTAAATTTATGTTAACTTGGTGTTACCATGAAATGACTTTTTATCTATTGTCTATAACTCTGGGTTAACTCTTAATGAAACTGCGCCACCTGGAAATCTTCTATGCCGTAATGACATGCGGGACACTTTCCCGGGCAGCGGAATCGCTGAATATTTCCCAGCCGGCCGCCAGTAAAGCGTTAAAAAACGCTGAACAAAAACTCGGGTTTCAGCTCTTTCAGCGAGTGCGTGGCAAGCTTCTTCCAACCAGCGAAGCGATCACACTTTTTGAAAAAGCGCAGTCGATTTATCACGAACTCGATAACCTGCGACTGCTGGCCGATAACCTGACGCGAGATCCGCGAGCCAGAATAGCTCTGGGATGTCTGCCAAGCCTGGGATTAAGTCTGGTGCCGGAAATAGTCACTGCGTTTTACCAGCAGAATGCGAATCTGGTAATGACACTGACGACAGAGCACACCGAAACGTTGGTTAAAAAACTTGATCTGCGCGAGATTGATCTGGCTCTGACGCTACAGCCGATTCAACAGGGGGAGATTATGACGACGCTGATAGCCGAAGTTCCGCTGGTTTATATCGACCGGGACTATCGACAGGGCGCGGTAGAAATAGACAAGATTGACCAACAACGCTGGATTTCTCCCGGCCCCTATTCCCTTTCTGATGCAATAGCTAAACGACGTGATTTTTTGACGACACGCCTGAATGTCCAGACCTATTACATGGCGACTGAATTTGTAAAACGAGGAATGGGATGCAGTATTACCGATATTTTCTCTGCCCGTCATAACCTCCCGGCAGAGACGATTCACCCCATCGCCCCCCCAATGAAAATTGACCTTTGTTTGCTACGCCGTGCCGATGTTTCGCTTAGCCCTATTACACAAAAATTTGTCGATTTCCTCTGTCAGCAATTACGTCAGCAACTGCGAGCCATTAACCTTGAGTTATACCCTGAAAATAAAAAGTCAATTGCTCCTCAGGCCTAAATGTTTTGACATATCCCCAACGCACTTATTAGCGGTGGATATCTCAGGTGATGAAAAAACGCATTGTAGTTATTGGCGGCGGGGTAATTGGTCTGGCGACAGCATGGGTGCTAGTAAAACAGGGCCATCAGGTGCAATTGTTAGAACGCAACAGTCAGGCAGGCGTCGCCACCAGTTTCGCTAATGGCGGGCAACTCAGCTATCGCTACGTTGCCCCTCTGGCGGATAAAGGCGTACCGATGCAGGGGCTTAAATGGATGGGGAAAAGTGACTCCCCTCTGAATATGCGTTTGCGCCTGTCATTTAGCCAGTGGCGCTGGTTGCTGGCGTTTTTAATGTCCTGTAATAGCCGGACAAATAAACTCAATGGCGACCATATTTTACGCTTATCACTGTTAAGTCGTCAGGTCATGGAAGCATGGTTGTTGGAAGATAATCTTGATGATTTTCACTGGCGCCGTTCTGGCAAACTGATTATTCATCGCCGTCAGCAAGATTTAGCCAAAGCGGCAAAAGGCATTGATCCGCAATTTCAACAGGCTTTATCACGCGAAGAGTGTGTTCATCTTGAACCTGCACTAAAACATATTGGTCATTCCCTGTGCGGTGGTATTTACTCCCCCGGCGATGAAACGGCGGATTGCTATAAGTTCTGTCAGGCATTACTTGCCAAACTTAATGCCAGCGCGAATTTTTCGCTACAAACCGATTGTGAAGTTTTGCAGTTGAATAAAAAAGGTGAGCGCATTGTCTCTATTACCACCCGCACTGGAACGCTGGTTGCGGATGATTATGTCGTTGCCGCCGGTAATGGCAGCACGCATTTGCTTGCCGGAACCGGGACTCACGTACCGCTCTGCGGTTTGAAAGGTTACAGTCTGACGCTCCCCTTCCCACAAAAAATGGGGATCGCACCACAAATCAGTGTCACCGACTATGGTCATAAAATTGTCTATGCCCGACTCGGTGACCGGTTGCGCATCGCCGCCATGGTCGATATTGGCTATGACGGTAATGAACTGCGCTCTGAACGCATTGGCGCTTTAAAACAGATCGTAGCGGCCAGCTTTCCGCAACTACAAGGTATCGATGAGGCCGAATTATGGACGGGTATGCGTCCATCCACCCCTGCGGGTCCGCCACTATTAGGACGGGCGAAGTATCAAAATCTATGGATGAATCTTGGTCAGGGCAGTCTGGGCTTTACGCTGGCGGCGGGTAGTGCCGTGGTGTTAGGCGCTCTGCTGTCGGGCGAAGACCCTGCAATTTCACTTGATGGACTGACATGGAGCCAATCAGCTTGAATATCAAACGTAATAACCCACAACCGCGTCTTGCCGCCAGCGTGGAATATGGCAATCTTGTTTTTCTCTCCGGTCAGACACCGAAGAGCAATACCCCGTCCATCGCGCAACAAACGCGCGAAGTGCTGGAGAAAATCGACGAATTACTTGCGGCAGCTGACAGTGATAAATTTCATCTCTTGTCCGCTCAGATATGGTTAAAAGATATCAGCCGCGATTTTGCCGATTTCAACGACGTATGGGTTAGCTGGATACCAGAAGGATATAGCCCGGCACGTGCTACCGTACAAGCTGAGATGGCCCGCCCGGAGATTCTGGTTGAAGTGATGGTAACTGCGGTAAAAGCGGGATAAGCCCCCATTTTCTGCCCCCTGGCAAGGTCGTCATGGGGCATCCCTGAAGGTTAAACGTCCCCTCTTTTACCTGCCAACATTCAGGCTGAAAATATCATTTTTAGTTATGTTGTTGTCTCTGGCCTACGATTTTTTCTGATTTCCCCTACACTTAACACTGATACCTTGTCAGGGGTTTCCCTTTGTCTGTATTGATTTACGCGAGATAACGCTATGGAATTAAAGGATTATTACGCCATCATGGGCGTGAAACCGACGGACGATCTCAAGACAATCAAGACCGCCTATCGTCGACTGGCCCGTAAATACCATCCCGATGTCAGTAAAGAACCCGATGCCGAAGCCCGCTTCAAAGAGGTCGCTGAAGCGTGGGAAGTGTTGAGTGATGAGCAACGTCGCGCTGAGTATGATCAGATGTGGCAACATCGCAACGATCCGCAATTTAACCGTCAGTTCCATCATGGCGACGGTCAGAGTTTTAACGCCGAAGATTTTGACGATATCTTCTCGTCAATTTTCGGTCAACATGCCCGCCAGAGCCGCCAACGCCCCGCTACACGTGGCCACGATATTGAAATCGAAGTGGCGGTATTCCTTGAAGAAACGCTTACTGAGCACAAGCGTACCATCAGCTATAACCTGCCGGTTTATAACGCCTTTGGCATGATCGAACAGGAAATCCCGAAAACGCTGAATGTGAAGATCCCGGCGGGCGTCGGCAATGGTCAACGCATCCGCCTGAAAGGCCAGGGGACGCCGGGCGAAAACGGTGGCCCGAATGGCGATTTGTGGCTGGTGATTCATATTGCGCCGCATCCGCTGTTTGATATTGTCGGTCAGGATCTGGAAATTGTGGTGCCGGTTAGCCCGTGGGAAGCGGCGCTGGGTGCTAAAGTCACCGTCCCAACACTGAAAGAAAGCATTTTGCTGACTATCCCGCCAGGCAGTCAGGCCGGGCAACGATTACGCGTTAAAGGCAAAGGTCTGGTGAGCAAAAAACAGACCGGCGATCTGTATGCGGTACTGAAAATCGTGATGCCGCCGAAACCAGATGAAAACACTGCCGCGCTGTGGCAGCAACTGGCAGACGCCCAGTCGTCTTTTGATCCACGCAAAGATTGGGGGAAAGCATGATGGCTAATGTTATGGTGACTTTTACCATTACCGAATTTTGCCTGCATACCGGCATCTCTGAAGAGGAGTTGAATGAAATTGTCGGTTTGGGGGTGGTTGAACCGCGTGAGATCCAGGAAACAACCTGGGTATTTGACGACCATGCCGCCATCGTGGTGCAACGCGCAGTACGGCTGCGTAATGAGCTGGCGCTGGACTGGCCGGGGATCGCGGTGGCGCTGACGTTAATGGATGATATTGCACATCTGAAACAGGAAAACCGCCTGCTGCGCCAGCGGCTTTCCCGGTTTGTGGCTCATCCGTGATATGTGTTTGCCGGATGTGATGACGCATTTTAACCGGTCTACAAAGATTACAGTTCCTGTGGGCCGGATAAGGCGTTCACGCCGCATCCGGCGGCTCTGCCATAATGCCTGATGCGACGCTTACCGCGTCTTATCAGGCCTACAAATCGGCATTATCTCTTTTGGTTGTCGCACTCCACCAACATCTGCAACAACTGGCTTAGTGCCGCGTAGAAACCAAAGCTATCATACTGACGGCAACGCGCAGCAAACTCTGGTAACCATTGCCGCAGCGCCGTCAGTGTTTTTTGCCGCAAACTGTCGATTCTTCGCGCAGGAACAGTCTCCTCTCCCAGTGAAAAATGCAGGTGACTTAACAACTCCAGATAGATTGCCAGATGATCTGCCGGTTCGTTGAAATTGCCGCTGGTTTCCATCCCCGCCTCAACTAACAAGCGTTTAATCTCCTGCTCGTCCTGTTTGTAGGCCGAAGCATAAGGCAGCGCCGCTTGTTTGTCGGTCATCAGAAACAGGCCGCAAAAGTCAGCGGCCAGTTCCAGACGGGCATCGTCACGTACTGTCAGCGTGGCAATACGGTTTTCCAGATCATTCACCGCCGCTGTGAGCGGCGGTTCGCTTTTCAGCAACGAAAACCATTCAGCCATCTGCGCACTGGCGATTTGCGTCAGTTGTTCATCGTCCAGTTCACGGGAGAACAACTGCGCCAGCCAGGCGTAAACACAGGCAATCTGTTGTGCTGTCAGCGTGGTCATGATTTCACCTGCGACGCCGGAACATATTCGCACTGCGCCACCATCTCCACGGGGCCGTTAAACGCCGTCACCTGCTCCACTGTTCCGTTGTACTTCTCAATTTCCACCAGCGTAGTGTGCGCACTGGTCGCCTGCGCCAGCTGCGAAGTTCCGATGTCGATGGTCAACACGTTGGGGTTACCGTATTTGCACAGCGCACCAGGCTCGCCGCCTTTATCTGGATCGTACCATGCCCCTTCGTGAATTCGCGCCACGCCGGGTGCATAGCGGTCAGAAACTACTGCTCCTGCCAACACCTGACCGCGAGCGTTAAACACGCGTACCACATCACCGTTACGAATACCGCGCGCGCTGGCATCCTGCGGGTTAATGAACACTGGCTCTTTACCCGCTACCGTATATTGCTGACGCAGCGTTTCCGACTCACATAACTGTGAGTGAAGTCGGAAATCGGGATGCACAGATTGCAGATGCAACGGATACTTCTGCGAGCCGGGTCCACCGTGGGAGCGTTCGATTTTCTCAAACCACATCGGATGCCCCTGACAATCGTCATAGTTCATGTCGGCGATGGTTTTCGAGTAGATCTCAATCAGGCCACTCGGCGTGCCCAGCGGTTCGAGATCCGGATCTTCGCGGAATGCCTGGTGGCGAACGAACATCTGCGGATGGTCAAACTCGACGTACTCTTTGTTATTCCAGAAGTCATCAAACGCGGGCAGATGAACGCCGCGTCCTTTACCCTGTTGTACACCTTCCTGCCAGATGCGTTTCAGCCAGCCCATTTCGTCCAGCCCTTCGGTAAAGGCTTCTTCGCGATTAAAGCGGCGGCACAGCTCGCGGAAAATATCAAAGTCGTTGCGCGCCTCGAACTGCGGCGGCACGACCTGTTTCATGGCGATAATGCCACGGTTGGAGTGGTTGCCGTACTGGTCGAGATCGTTACGCTCAAACTGCGTGGTCGCAGGCAGCACGATGTCGGCAAAGCGGCAGGTTGAGGTCCACTGGTTATCTATGGCGATAACCGTTTCCAGCTTGCGCCAGCCTTCAATAATGCGGTTGATCTGCTGATGGCGATGGAACGGGTTAGTTCCGGCAAAAATACACATTTTCAGCGGCGGCAGTTTTACCGATTTACCGTTCCAGTTGATCACTTTCCCCGGTTCGAGGATCGCATCGATAAAACGGGCAATCGGAATGGTGCTGCTATAGCCTTTGTAGTCACTGTTGTCGTGAACAGGCGGAATCGACGTAGAGCCGGAGAAACCACTCAGAATAACGCCTTTACGCCCCGGCGTGCCTGCGCCGTTATAGTGCCAGCCAAAACCAAAGCCACCACCTGGCAGGCCAATTTGCCCCAGCATCGCCGCCAGAACGACAATCATCCACGCCCACTGTTCACCGTGCTGCATACGCTGTACGCACCAGCCAGCAATAATTTGCGTTCTGTTCGCCGCCATCTGCCGCGCCAGCCCACGAATGGTTTCGGCATCAATGCCGGTCAGTTTTTCAGCCCATGCGGCATCTTTCGGCTGACCGTCTTTCTCACCCAGCAGATACGGCAGGAACTGCTCAAAACCCACACAGTAGTTAGCGAGGAAGTTTTTGTCGTACAGGTTTTCACTGTACAGCGTATGTGCCAGCGCCAGTTGCAGCGGCACGTCAGTTTGCGGGTTAACCGCAATGTGCTTCACATGCTCGCGTCCCAGATACTCATGGGTGGATGTAACAACCGGATCGATGCTGATGACCTCAATTTCACCGGCGGCGACTTTCGCTTTCAACTGCTCATAATATTCATAAACATCGTGATCCGGGCACCACCAGTTCGCTTGCTGGTTTTTCAGCAAATCGGAGCCCCACAGCACAATGGTTTTGCTGTTCTGCAATACCAGCGGCCAGGAGGTTTGCTGTTCATACACTTCCATTGAGCCAACTACACGCGGCAGGATCACCTGCGCAGCACCGGTAGAATAATCTCCGCCCGTACCCACGCTATTGCCATGCAAGGCAATAGCTTTCGCCAGCATCCCCGAAGCGTTATGGAACATCCCCGTCGATTGCCAACCACTGGCGGTCAGCAAGGCACTCGGCCCGTGAGTTTTCTGTACGCGTTCCAGTTCTTCATAGAACATGTCGAGGGCTTCATCCCAGCTCACGCGCACAAAACGGTTATCACCGCGCTGGGATGTGTCGCTCAGATGGCGCTTACGCAGCCAGTCCACGCGTACCATCGGATAACGAATACGCGCCGCGTTGTGTACGTGATCCGGCAATCCGGCGATCATTTTCGACGGATATTTATCCAGTTCGAACGGTTTTGCCGCCACAAAGCGACCATCCTTCACCGTCGCGCGGATAGCCCCCCAGTGCGATCCGGTCAGAATGCCCTCTTTCGAGGTGACGGCCTCAGTAGCCGCTTGCGCCGCAGTCGCACGGCGCGGCGTTAACAATGACGGCCCCAGCATCCCGGCGACGGTTAAGCCGCCGAGCTGCGCCAGAAAACGCCGACGTGATGCCTGAAAGAGATCGTTATTGTTCATTATTTTTCTTCCTTCTTATCGCCGTGAGCCTTACCTGCGGTGTCAGACGCATTCATTTGCAGATATTTCAACAAGGTGCGTTCTTCACGTTTATCGAGGCTGGTAAAGCCAATCATGCCGTTGAGCGTGCCGATCCAACCATTAGCGTCAAAGTGGGAGATTTCCGGTGCGCCGTGGCACTGGTTACAGGTGCCGTTGTACAACGAATCCGCATAAGCCCAGATAGGTTTGATATCGTTCACCATGTCGCCTTTCTTCATCCACGCGGTGGCCTGTAACTTGCTCCACTCGGTATTGGTGTCGGCAACGGTGGTTTTCTCCAGCGTTTTCACCTGCTGCTGCACATCACCACGAATCGAGGCAACAAAGATGCGTTTGCCTGGGAACTGGGTGAGTACACGCTGACGTCCGGCGCTTTCTGTCCAGCCGGTAATCTCAATTTGCAGCCAGTCGCCGTCACGTTTAAGGACTTTCACTTCCGAAGCAGGCAGCAGTGAACCAGACGCTTCTTTATCGCCTTTCGCCGCATAAATCGGCTTGATATCAATGGAGTACAGCGTGTCACCACTGTCATTAGCACTGGCGCGCAACTCGTCGAACTGCTTACGGAAGCCGCTACTCATATCCGGTAACTGGTGGGCAATACCTTTATGACAGTCGATGCAGGATTGATTATCTTTCGCTGCCACCTTCATCTGACGTGCCGCTTCCGGATGCTGCTTCGCATGATCCATCGCATCGTAGTTATGGCAGGAGCGGCAGGTTGCCGAGTTGTTTTCTTTCATTCGCGCCCATTCACGCTCGGCAAGTTCCGCGCGTTTAGCTTCGAATTTTTCAGGTGTATCAATGGAGTGGGCAATAAAGGTCTGGTAGATATCGTTGCTCGCTTCCAGTTTGCGCTTCACCATGCCTGGAATATCCGGCGGGATATGACAGTCATGGCATTCAGCTCGCACGCCGGAGGCGTTCTGGAAATGCACCGACTGTTTATATTCTTCATACACCGGTTGCATACTGTGGCAACTGACACAAAATTCGGTTGTGCTGGTGACTTTGATCCCAACGTGTGGCAATACAATCAGCGCAATGCCAATCACAATCCCAATAGCGACCAGCGCCAGTACCGACCAACGAGCACTGGGTCGGCGTAGCGCGTTCCAGAGTTTCCGCATAATAGCCCCTGTAAAATTATGGTTTAGTGAAGCGATCTTAATGAGCAAATATGAACAGCGGCACTGGTCAGGATGAACGGCTTACGGCAGAATATGAACAGATATGAACAGAATGAGTAAAACCCTCTGATGCCACATCACATTGTTATTGTTGAAGATGATCCAGTTACCCAGGCACGATTACAATCCTACTTCACTCAGGAGGGGTATACCGTTTCCGTTACGGCGAGCGGTGCCGGGCTGCGGGAAATTATGCAGAATCAGCCGGTAGATATAATTCTGCTGGATATCAACTTACCCGATGAAAATGGCCTGATGTTAACCCGCGCCCTGCGGGAACGTTCGACGGTGGGGATTATTCTGGTTACCGGACGCAGCGATCGAATTGACCGTATTGTTGGGCTGGAAATGGGCGCAGACGATTACGTCACCAAACCGCTGGAACTGCGCGAACTGGTAGTACGGGTAAAAAATCTGCTCTGGCGAATCGACCTCGCGCGACAAGCTCAACCGCACACTCAGGACAACTGCTATCGCTTTGCGGGTTATTGCCTGAATGTGTCGCGCCATACGCTGGAGCGGGATGGCGAGCCGATTAAACTGACCCGCGCAGAGTATGAAATGTTGGTGGCATTTGTGACGAATCCGGGCGAAATTCTCAGCCGTGAACGTCTGCTGCGTATGCTTTCTGCGCGTCGGGTGGAAAACCCTGACCTGCGCACCGTCGATGTGTTAATTCGTCGTTTACGCCATAAACTCAGCGCGGATTTACTGGTGACGCAACATGGCGAAGGTTATTTCTTAGCCGCTGATGTGTGCTGATAAAAATAGACCGGACGAAATCCCCCTGGCGACAGCGAGCGGCGGATATGTTCACGGTCGGCATTTTTCGGCGTCAGAACTAAAATCGGTGGGCTGACATTATCAGACACCGATTCTCCCTGTAATTGCCTGATGGCCTGCTCAACTGCCAGTTCCCCCTGCCAGACCATTTGATCGCTGGCAGCCATAATCACTCTTCCCCGCTTCAGCCCGCGATACACCTGATGTGAAAGATAAAACGACACCACGGTAAGCGGCGTTTTCAGGTTACGCCCTTCACCCATTGCCGCCTCTGCCGCAATGGCCGTTCCGGCAACGACGTCGATTTCTGGATGGCGCTCCAGCATCTCCTGCAACAGGTTACGCTGGATTTCAATATCGTTGTCACCGAGCGCAATATCGACAATACGCACCGGGCTTCCGGCAATGGCTGCTCGAAAACCCTCAACCATCTCCTTACTGCCCCCAGCGTTATCGGGGCCGGGCATCAACAGCACGTTCAGTGGTTTACCGTGCGCCCATTGCACCAGATATCGCCCTGGTTGATAGCCCATCTGAAACCAGGGCACACCAACGCGGCTTTTCACCTGGGGAGCATCAATAGCATTTACCAGTTCGATCACCGACAGACTTGCTACCTGCTTTTGCAGATCGGGAAATGACGTCGTGCTACTACCGAGCAAAATGGCCTCTGCGCCCCACTCTTTACACTGGTCGATTTGTGCTTGCTGGGTAGCCAACTGGCTGTAGCCGCCTGCCTCCAGCACTTTTAAATCCACACCGTAGCGGCGGGCAGCCTCCTGCATTCCATAGTTCAACGATAACCAGTATGAATCTTTCAGGCTGGGATAAAGCGCGCACAGTTTCCATACGCGTTTGGCTTTAAGCGGCATAGAGGCTTGCACCGTGAAATGCTGCGCATCATGCCAGCGCAACAGGTTATCAGCCGAAAATGCCGATAACATGAAAAGGGAAAGAAGTAAAAATAGCAGTACGCGCATGATAGCCTCATCAATAATAAGGCTTTATGCTAGATGCATTCCGCTTTGCGACTCAACCTTTTTCACCTAAAGGATGATAAAATCACATAAATAATTTAAAAATCATAGTATTAGATTACTTAATGATTAAATAATAGACTGCAAAACGCGACAAAACACAACATATGCAGTCACTATGAATCAACTACTTAGATGGTATTAGTGACCTGTAACAGAGCATTAGCGCAAGGTGATTTTTGTCTTCATGCGCTAATTTTTTGTCATCAAACCTGTCGCACTCCAGAGAAGCACAAAGCCTTGTAATCCGCAAAGCTTTGTGTGCCACCCACTACGACCTGCATAACCAGTAAGAAGATAAACGCGACGACAAACGGCGCAGCAGTTTTCCTTTCTTTCACACTTTTCCCACCCAGTATGCATACCTTTCTGCCACAACTGAAGTGAATGTCTGTTATGAGCTGTGAGAGGAGTTGCAAATCCTCTCATGCAAAAATGCGTAAAATCGATAAAGGCTGGAAATCATTCAATACTCGTACTATAGAAAGTTCTCCAGCCAGTCGCAGCGCGTTCTTGTACAACACACCTGCGTTTTTCATTGTGTAATCTCCGATTCCATCCCTTTAGTCATTTCATTTCGTTGCCGATATTCAACATACGGCAGCAGCATTGCATATATTTTTTAAATCATATTCAAACAGTTTACGCTGCCAAACACTTTTTCATATTTTGTTTTAATTATATGTCTGCGGCTCGTTCCGCCCAACGCATAGGAAACATATAGATGTCACAAGTAATCAATACTAATGCTCTGAGCCTTGTTGCACAGAATAACCTGAACAAGTCGCAGTCCACTCTGGGTACGGCAATTCAGCGCCTATCTTCGGGTCTGCGTATTAACAGCGCAAAAGACGATGCTGCAGGCCAGGCTATCAGCAACCGTTTCACCGCCAGCATCTCAGGCCTGACTCAGGCTTCCCGCAACGCTAACGACGGCATCTCCATCGCTCAGACAACCGAAGGTGCTCTGAACGAAGTTAACGATAACCTGCAGAATATCCGTCGCCTGACCGTACAAGCACAAAACGGTACTAACTCAGCTTCTGACCGCGAATCTATTCAGGATGAAATTAACGCTCGCCTGGATGAAATTAACCGTATCTCCGATCAGACGGAATTTAACGGCGTCAAGGTTCTAAGTAGTGACCAGTCTCTGTCTATTCAGGTAGGTGCAAATGACAGTGAAACCATCGATATCCAGCTTAAAAAAATGGATACTAAAAGTCTGAGCATGGACGATTTCACAGTTGAAGACAATATTAAAGGAACTCCACTCATACCATTGTATCCCGGAATGAGTACCCTTGCACACTCAACTTATCAGATCGGGTATACGATTGATTATCGAACCCCACCTGTCGTACCGCAAGATATAGTACAAGACCAAGACACGGGTATACTTTATGCGGAAGCTAATGGTAAATATTATACTATAACTCAACAGCATGACGGAGCTCTAGGATTTAAAAGTGCTCCTAGTCTTGAGCAAAAACCAGATCCGGCAAAACTAAGCAGCATGCTTGGTAAAACATATTCATTTAATGCCTTCGTCGATTTTACTCCGAGTGGTGGTAAAACACTGGAAACGGACGGCAATGGGAATTTCTATGTAGATGATGGCCAAGGACACATGACCAAGAGCGCCCTATCATTAAAGATAGTGGGTTCATCATTAATGAGTACTTTTACCGATACGGGCGTTGCGGTTGCTAACTCCCATACTCTGACACCCAACCCGCTGAAAACAATCGACGCGGCACTTGCCCAGGTTGACAAACTGCGTTCTGGCCTTGGCGCTGTGCAGAACCGTTTCGATTCTGTTATCAGCAATCTGAACAACACCGTCAACAACCTGTCCGAGTCTCGTTCCCGTATTCTCGACGCTGACTTTGCGTCTGAAGTGTCTGAAATGAGCCGCGCTAATATCCTGCAGTCTGCTGGCACTTCGGTTCTGGCGCAGGCTAACCAGGTTCCGCAGAACGTTCTGCAGCTTCTGCGTTAATATGCCCCCACTGGCAGAATCATTCTGCCAGTACCCCATACATATTATCCGGCCTTGTACGATATTCATCGAAACAACAGCCAGACCAGCAGACACACCACCACCGGCACAGCAAAATCCATCAGGCTTGCTACATCCCACGCACGTGGGTCAAAACCGCCCCACCACGGCATATTCATACGCTTGCCATGCCCGAACATTTCAATCCAGCGATATTCTGCCTGGGTATGTTCACGAGCGATGAAGAACGTACAACCAGCTATCGCTCCGTAAGCCCAGTTTCCGGTAAAAAAACCAACCAGTACCTGCGCAGCCACAGCACAAAGTGCGTGAAGGAAAGGTGTTATATCCATTATTCCTCCTTTATCAGATATCACTTCGGGAAGTTGATAACAACTTTAATTCTGACTCAAGTTCATCAACTCTTGTAGTGGCATAGTGAATTTGGCCACCTGAATAGAGGTGATATCATCACCTCATAGTCAAAACAGGTGACATTATGACCGGACGTAACAGACGCAATTTTAGCCCCGAGTTTCGCCTCGAGGCTGCCCAGCTTGTACTCGATCAGCATTACACCGTTGCCGCCGCTGCCACTGCGATGAATGTCGGCAAATCCACGATGGATAAATGGGTTCGACAACTGAAAGAAGAGCGAGCGGGAAAATCACCCATAGCTTCACCCATGACACCTGAGCAGATTGAAATACGTGAGTTGAAGAAAAGACTTCAACGCGTTGAAATGGAAAGGGATATATTAAAAAAGGCTACCGCGCTCTTGATGTCAGACTCCCTGAACAATTCTCATTAGTTGAGAAACTCAGGGCGCGGTTTCCTGTTGCCGTTGTGTGCAACGTGTTTGGGGTTCATCGCAGCAGTTATAAATACTGGCGGCAGCCCAGGAAGCCTGACGCCACGAAAGTGGCATTACTGAGCCTTGTGCGTGAAGTTTATCACGAAAGTAACGGTTCAGCAGGAGCGCGAAGCATTGCCGCAATGGTCACCACCAAAGGTATAAAACTGAGCCGCTGGCGGGCAACAAAGCTGATGAAAGCGCTCAATATTATCAGCTGTCAGCAACCTGGCCATCGTTATAAGAAGGCGTCTAAGGAACACATTGAGATCCCTAATTATCTGGATCGCCAGTTTGCTGTTACCGAGCCTAATCAGGCTTGGTGCGGTGATGTGACTTATATCTGGACGGGAAAACGCTGGGCTTATCTGGCTGTTGTACTCGATTTGTTTTCCCGCAAACCGGTTGGCTGGGCGATGTCATTTTTCCCTGATTCCGCACTGACAGGTAAAGCCCTGTCGATGGCCTGGGAAGCACGGGGGAAACCGGCTAATTTACTGTATCACTCGGATCAAGGCAGTCACTATACCAGCAGGAATTTCAGACAGTTACTGTGGAGATATCAGATAAAGCAAAGCCTGAGGCGCTCAAGGCTGACAGCTAATGAGTATGTCGCGATTTACCATGCAGCCGAACCTCTCCCAATCTGGCTGAGGCTGGCAATGGATTTGGCTGTCGTTACAGGGCAGAGAGTGGGCGATTTGTGCAAAATGAAGTGGTCAGACATAAACGACAACCATCTTCACATTGAGCAGGGTAAAACAGGGGCTAAGCTCGCCATTCCGCTGACGCTAACGATTGACGCGCTCAATATCTCATTGGCTGATACACTACAGAAATGCAGGGAGGCCAGCGGCAGTGAAACTATAATCGCATCAAAGCATCACGATCCGCTTTCACCGAAAACAGTATCGAAGTATTTTACAGAGGCGAGAAATGCATCTGGACTCTCATTTGATGGAAACCCGCCAACATTCCATGAACTGCGTAGCCTGTCAGCGAGGCTATACCGGAACCAGATTGGCGATAAGTTTGCTCAACGTCTTCTCGGGTATAAATCAGATTCAATGGCGGCGCGGTATAGGGACAGCCGTGGACGGGAATGGGACAAAATTGAAATCGACAAATGATTTTATTTTGACTAATAATGACCTGCTTACGTTAATTAATTGATAGTCAAAGAGATTTTAAATATACAACTTATTCACCTTAAGTACACCGACCGTGAATTTAACCCTGACCCGAAGACTCTGGATGGGCTTTGCCCTGATGGCGCTGTTAACCCTGACCAGTACCCTGGTGGGATGGTACAACCTGCGCTTTATCAGCCAGGTGGAAAAAGACAACACTCAGGCATTGATTCCTACCATGAATATGGCGCGCCAGTTGAGCGAAGCCAGCGCCTGGGAACTTTTCGCCGCGCAGAACCTGACCAGTGCCGATAACGAAAAGATGTGGCAGGCGCAGGGGCGAATGCTCACCGCACAAAGTCTGAAGATTAATGCGTTGCTGCAAGCGTTACGGGAACAAGGTTTTGATACCACCGCTATTGAACAACAGGAGCAGGAGATTTCCCGTTCGTTACGTCAACAAGGGGAGCTGGTGGGGCAGCGTTTGCAACTGCGCCAGCAACAACAGCAACTCAGTCAGCAGATAGTCGCCGCCGCCGATGAAATCGCACGCCTGGCGCAAGGTCAGGCGAATAATGCGGCAACCTCCGCCGGAGCTACCCAGGCCGGGATTTACGATTTGATCGAACAACATCAGCGTCAGGCTGCTGAAAGTGCACTCGACAGGCTGATTGATATCGATCTTGAGTATGTTAACCAGATGAATGAACTGCGCCTTAGTGCTCTGCGGGTGCAGCAAATGGTGATGAATCTGGGGCTGGAACAGATCCAGAAAAATGCGCCAACGCTGGAAAAGCAGCTCAATAATGCGGTGAAAATTCTGCAACGTCGGCAAATACGCATTGAAGATCCGGGTGTTCGTGCTCAGGTTGCGACAACGTTAACTACCGTTAGCCAATATAGCGATTTGCTGGCGCTGTATCAGCAGGACAGTGAAATCAGCAATCACCTGCAAACTCTCGCCCAAAATAACATCGCCCAGTTCGCGCAGTTTAGTAGTGAAGTCAGTCAGCTGGTCGACACCATTGAGCTGCGCAATCAGCACGGACTGGCGCATCTCGAAAAAGCCAGTGCACGCGGGCAATACAGCCTGTTATTGCTGGGGATGGTTTCACTTTGCGCACTGATTCTGATCCTCTGGCGCGTGGTTTATCGCTCTGTCACACGTCCACTTGCTGAACAAACGCAGGCGCTGCAACGCTTGCTGGACGGTGATATCGACTCCCCTTTCCCGGAAACCGCTGGCGTGCGGGAGCTGGATACCATCGGGCGGCTGATGGATGCGTTTCGCAGCAGCGTTCATGCGCTGAATCGCCAGCGCGAACAGCTGGCGGCACAAGTAAAAGCGCGCACGGCTGAATTACAGGAACTGGTGATAGAACACCGACAGGCTCGTGCGGAAGCTGAAAAAGCCAGCCAGGCAAAATCGGCATTTCTGGCGGCAATGAGCCATGAGATCCGCACACCGCTGTACGGTATTCTCGGCACCGCGCAACTGCTGGCAGATAACCCCGCACTTAACGCCCAGCGTGATGATTTGCGGGCAATTACCGACTCCGGCGAATCGCTGCTGACCATCCTTAACGATATCCTCGATTATTCGGCTATCGAAGCGGGGGGCAAAAATGTTTCGGTCAGCGATGAACCCTTTGAACCACGCCCGCTGCTGGAAAGTACCCTGCAATTAATGAGCGGGCGGGTGAAAGGTCGCCCGATTCGCCTGGCAACGGCAATTGCCAACGATGTACCGAGCGCGTTAATGGGCGATCCGCGACGTATTCGCCAGGTTATTACCAACTTGTTGAGCAACGCCGTGCGTTTCACTGACGAGGGGCAGATCGTCCTGCGCAGTCGCACTGATGGCGAGCAATGGTTGGTCGAAGTGGAAGACAGCGGCTGCGGTATTGATCCCGCGAAACTGGCAGAAATATTCCAGCCATTTGTTCAGGTAAGCGGCAAACGCGGCGGCACCGGTCTGGGGCTGACTATCAGTAGCAGTCTGGCTCAGGCGATGGGCGGCGAACTGAGCGCCACCAGCACGCCGGGGGCTGGAAGCTGTTTTTGTTTACGCTTGCCGTTACGTGTTGCCACTGCCCCCGTGCCAAAAACAGTCAATCAGGCGGTACGTCTGGACGGTTTACGTTTGCTGTTAATTGAAGATAACCCGCTAACCCAGCGAATTACCGTTGAGATGCTAAACACCAGTGGTGCGCAGGTCGTGGCTGTTGGCAATGCCGCGCAGGCGATAGAAACGCTGCAAAATAGTGAACCATTTGCTGCCGCACTGGTGGATTTTGATCTGCCGGATATCGACGGCATTACCCTTGCCCGACAACTGGTACAGCAATATCCGTCGCTGGTTTTGATTGGCTTTAGCGCCCATGTCATCGACGAAACGCTGCGCCAGCGAACCAGTTCGCTCTTTCGCGGGATTATCCCTAAACCAGTGCCGCGTGAAGTGCTCGGTCAGTTACTGGCGCACTATCTCCAACTGCAAACCAATAAAGATCAATCGCTGGATGTATCGCAACTCCATGAAGATGCTCAGTTAATGGGGACGGAGAGTATTCGCGAATGGCTGACATTATTTAAACAACATGCCCTGCCACTTCTCGATGAAATAGACGCAGCCCGCGCCAGGCAGGACGGCGAAAAAATTAAACGTGCCGCGCACCAGCTAAAAAGCAGCTGCGCGAGTCTGGGAATGCGTAGCGCCAGCCAGCTATGCGCGCAACTGGAGCAGCAACCATTATCTGCCCCCCTCCCACACGAAGAAATTACACACAGTGTTGCCGCTCTGGAAGCATGGTTGAATAAGAAAGACCTGAACGCGATTTGAATCAATATCAGCCAGTTAAGAATATTTAGAATAGTGGTATTTAGCATGCAACTTAACGGGCTGGCAAAATCATGACAGAGAAAAAAAGAACCCGCTGGCAGCGGCGGCCAGGCACGACGGGCGGCAAATTACCGTGGAATGACTGGCATAATGCCGCGACCTGGCGTAAAGCGACGCAATTATTACTGTTAGCAATCAATATTTATATTGCCGTCACCTTCTGGTACTGGGTGCGCTATTACGAAACGGCAGGTAGTACGACATTTGTCGCCAGACCAGGAGGCATCGAAGGCTGGCTACCGATTGCCGGCCTGATGAATCTGAAATATAGCTTTGAAACAGGCCAGCTACCTTCCGTCCATGCCGCCGCGATGCTGTTGCTGGTCGCTTTTATCATCATCAGTCTGTTGCTGAAAAAGGCCTTTTGTTCATGGTTATGCCCGATTGGTACGCTTTCTGAATTAATCGGCGATCTCGGGAAAAAACTGTTTGGTCGGCAATTTGCCCTTCCCCGCTGGCTGGATATTCCTCTGCGCGCAGTGAAGTATTTGCTGTTGAGTTTTTTTCTCTATATCGCGTTATTGATGCCCGCTCAGGCAATTCACTATTTTATGCTATCGCCCTACAGCGTGGTGATGGACGTTAAAATGCTCGATTTCTTTCGTCATATGGGAACCGCGACATTAATCAGCGTGACCGTTTTGCTGATTGCCAGCCTGTTTATTCGCCATGCCTGGTGTCGTTATCTTTGCCCATATGGCGCGCTGATGGGCGTGGTTTCGTTATTTTCGCCGTTTAAGATTCGTCGCAATGCCGAAAGTTGTATCGATTGTGGCAAATGCGCAAAAAATTGCCCATCACGGATCCCGGTCGATAAATTAATTCAGGTACGAACAGTGGAATGTACCGGCTGTATGACTTGCGTAGAGTCATGTCCGGTCACTTCAACATTAACTTTTTCGCTGCAAAAACCTGCGGCAAATAAAAAGGCCTTTGCGTTGTCTGGCTGGTTAATGACGCTATTGGTTCTGGGGATTATGTTTGCGGTGATTGGATATGCGATGTATGCGGGTGTATGGCAAAGCCCGGTGCCAGAAGAATTGTATCGACGCTTAATTCCACAAGCGCCAATGATTGGTCACTAAATTAGCAACAAGCGGAACATCACCTCGCACGGGGTGATGTTCACAAAATCACATTATTTTGATTTTGACGTCATAACCTTCAAGCCCGGTCATTTTCTCCCGCGCAGTAAAGCGAATTTCAGAGACTTCTTTCCCTGTGTTCTTACTCAATTCGGCGATTTTTTGCGCAATAAAGTCGGAGATTTCCGTTTCGGCTTGTTTTTTTAGCTCTTCAATATTCACTGTTAACCTCTTCTGGTCTTAAAAGACAGCAACACGCCAGCAAGGTGTTGGTTCCGATCCCCTGGTCAGGTTAGAAATGTTATAAGCCATCTGCATGAAAGATTCAATAATCAGTAGGTTATCGCTCAATATGCGTACAGGGATAAGTGCAAACAGAAGATATAAAAAAGGCTCCGCGAGGGAGCCTGATATTATTTTGTGAAATCCAGCGGCGCATGGTCAGTGCGTATTTGCAAGGCAACGTTATCAAAGGTGATCATCGTCGATTTACAGAAAATACACTTAGCGCCCAAAGGGTTTCGCTCCGTCACATCGAATGCCGATGTGCGGTACTGTGAACCATGACAACATGGACAGCGGAAATGGAGATGTTGAGTAATAACGGCAACCTTAGAGCGTAACAACGTTCGCTGCCGAGGGGCCACGTTGCCCCTGCTCAATAGAAAATTCGACTTTCTGATTTTCATTCAGCGTGCGGAATTCATTGCTCTGGATGGCGGTGAAATGAACGAAAACGTCCTTGCTGCCATCATCAGGAGTGATAAAACCAAAACCTTTATCTGCGTTAAACCATTTTACTAAACCAGTCATTTTATTAGACATATTTTACTTCCTTCATTTTGAGCCTTTCGGCAAACAGGGCTTTATTACAGAAACTACTTAGTGTTCAGGAGAGAGACTCAAAAGAAGGGGATAATGCCTGATAATGAGAACTGCTTTAGTAAACTACTTTGTATGCTGTCTGTCTTTCAAACCGACGCAGCTATTAACGCATGATAAATATGATTAAGCAAATTTTATTTTAGCCGTCCGGCGGTCTTAAATATCGCTGGCTTTATTTTATTAACACCGTATAGTGCGGCGCAGTATTTTTAGTAAGGAATTTGTTTGTCCCGTAAAATGACAGGAATTGTCAAAACCTTTGATCGCAAAAGCGGCAAAGGATTCATCACCCCCTCCGACGGTCGTAAAGAAGTCCAGGTTCATGTTTCCGCATTCAGTCCCCGCGACGCAGAAGTGCTCATCCCAGGATTACGCGTAGAATTTTGCCGCGTAAATGGCCTGCGAGGACCAACAGCGGCAAATGTTTATTTATCCTGATGTAAACTACATGCCGGAATACGCGCTTCATTCACTATTTGCGTAAAATCCGCCAGTGAACACATGCCCTGCGCGTTTCTCTCCTCACATTCTGCCAGTGTCAGTTTTACCTCTCCAGGCGGCGTTTTTAGCGATAGCGGCGTTTTATCACGCATCTGCTGCAAGGTCTGGAATACCAGCGAAACCTGAATCCATTGACTGTTATCACTTAGCCGCCGCCAGCGTTCAAATACCAGTTCACCACCCGGCGGGGTGTTATCCGGTTGACCCGGCAGCGTCCAGTTAAGCTTCAGTGCCCCCCCCAGATTCGCCAGGTTGGTATCATGCCCGGCAATAAACAACAGTGAAGTCGGCAGCGTAATTCCATAGTTCGATTTTTGCGGGTTGTTTGGCGTCAACGCCGTCAGAACTAAATCCAACAGCGGTGTGGCACGACGACGAGCCACATCCGGGGTACGTTGCAGCAAATAAAACTGCGCATTATGCAGGCTTAACAAGGTGTTCCACTGATGTGAATCAGTAATTCGTCCCCAGCCAGGCTCCGGCATTCCCTGTGCTTGTTGCAGGAGAAATATCTCCGTCAGCATGGATGCGAGGCTTACCGCACCCGTTAATGAGACGTTATCAGCACTCACCTTGAGTTCAGAGGGCAATGCCTGCGTGAACGAACAGCTTTCGTCTTGTTTCTCTCGTTTGAGGCACAGACTTGATTGCGGAAAATTGAGTACCCGCTCCAGTTCGTGAAATGCCGTTTGCCGATGATCGGTAAAATCAACGAGAGAGCCGCCTGCCCTGCTGAGAATCGCCTCAGTTACGTTCACTTTATCCAGTTGGCAAACACCGGTTTTCAGGGGATTAAATAACGGATCGGGACGGGAAGTGTCTGACTGAGTATGTACGGTTATTGCACAGTCGGGAGCCAGCCCGGCAGCAAAGGCTTCGCCTGTTTTACGAGTGCGCTCGTCAACATCGGCAATAATCGCGACCTGCCCAGCTTTCGGGCAACCATTTTTTGCCAGCAAACCGTCAGCCACCAGGCGTTGGCGTTGGTAATGTCCGAGATAAGAGATCAGCTCACCGCCTCGTGGTGTCAGCCAACCCAGTTTCACCGGCCAGCCAGGCCAGGTGTCTGGAGTAACGTCCTGCATGATTTGCGTAGATTTGGTGGGTGCTCGCACACCATGACGGCTGACAATCACCACACTTTCCAGCTTCAGTTCCGGCGCCCCCTGAGCAAATGCAGGTAGCGGAGTTAACGGAAGCAAAAGAGAAAAAAAGGGGATCAAAATCGCTTTCATCGCCAGGTTTCCGTTTTTCATGTTTCGCATTATTGCCTGATGCGACGTTGATGCGTCTCATCAGGCCTACGTTTGTTGTGCGTCAAATCAACCTTTCAGACGCGGTTCCAGCCATACCAACACCACGGTGGAGAGTGAACACATCAACAAAATTCCGACGAACCACAATAAATACCACATTGATCATCCCTCCTTAGTACAGCTCACTATCGTGACG
The DNA here is from genome assembly GCF_916618735.1 of Escherichia sp. Marseille-Q3837. Taxonomy (NCBI): domain Bacteria; kingdom Pseudomonadati; phylum Pseudomonadota; class Gammaproteobacteria; order Enterobacterales; family Enterobacteriaceae; genus Escherichia; species Escherichia sp. Marseille-Q3837. The sequence continues at coordinate 3,739,189 of NZ_CAKAKC010000001.1, forward strand.
GCGAAGCGTTTCAGTTGTCATGCGCCCCCACATTTTGTAGTAGCTCCATACAGTGTAGAGCAACACAATAGGCAAAAATATCAGCACAATTACTAACATAATGCTCAACGTCATCTGACTGGAGGTGCTGTCCCACAGCGTCAGGCTGGAGATCGGACTGATGCTCGAAGGCATGACAAACGGAAACAGCGTGATGCCCGCCGTGAAGATAACGCCAAATTGCATCAATGAGGCCAGCAGAAATCCCCAACCGGGGCGACCCCGATAAATAGCCATCACCGTCAGTAATGGGCAGAAAAAACCCAGCAGCGGGAAGATCCACAAAATCGGCGATTCAACAAAATTATTCATCCAGGCACCGGGCAGTACTGTAACCAGTTTCATTAACGGATTGGACGGGCCGTTAACATCCTGGGCGAGCAATACAAAGCCATCAATACCCACCCACAGCCAGTACCCCGCCAGCAAAAAGCACAGCATGACCAACAGCGCAGCGCGTTTGATCGCCAGTTGCGAACGCAGGTGAATAGCTCCGACCGTTTTTAGTTGCAACCAGACGCCACCTTGTAAAATCACCATGCCCAGACTGAGCAAACCACACAGTAATGGGAACGGTGTCAGCAATTGCCAGAAAGAACCGAGGTACTCCACGCGTAATTGCGGCGTGAAGACAAACGGCACGCCAAGTAACAAATTGCCGAACGCGATACCGAAGACCACCGGCGGCACCAGGCTACCGATGACCAGACCGGCATCCCACATTTTACGCCAGCGCGCATCAGCGATTTTTCCACGATAATCAAAAGCCAGCGGGCGAAAGAACAGCGAGCACAGCACCAGAATCATCGCCACATAAAAGCCGGAAAACGCCGCTGCATAGACTCTGGGCCAGGCGGCAAATAATGCACCGCCCGCAAGAATCAACCAGACCTGGTTGCCTTCCCAGTGTGCGCCAACGCTGTTAATCAATACCCGACGTTCATCATCATTACGCGCCACCAGCGGCAACAGACAGCCAATCCCCATGTCAAATCCATCGGAGATCATAAAGACCACCAGGATGACGCCAATCAGCAGCCACCAGATGAAGCGCAATGTTTCATAATCAAACATGATTCTCTCCTTTACCCCTGTTGCTGCGTCGGTTGTTCACTCTGCATCGCGCTCGGCCCCAGACGGGCATATTTCTGCATCAGGTAGACTTCGGCGATTAAGAACAGGGTATAAAGCCCTACGATCATGATCAGTGAGAAAGCCAGTTGTCCCGTGGTTAACGCGGAGTGCGCGGAGTATGTCGGTAAGATGTCCTGAATCGCCCACGGCTGACGACCAAACTCGGTCATAAACCACCCGGCTTCAATGGCAATCCACGGCAGTGGCAAACTCCAGAGCGCCATTTTCAGCACCCAACGATGCTGGTCAATTTTACCGCGCAGCGTCTGAACGAGCGCAATCAGCATTACCAGTAACAGCAGCGAACCGCAGCCCACCATGATGCGGAAACTCCAGAACACCGGCGCAACCTGTGGAATAGCGCCACGCATTGCTGCCTGATACTGCGCCGGTGTGACATGATTCATATCCGGCGCATAGCGGGAGAGCAACATGCCGTAACCAAGGTCGCTTTCCAACTCCCGGAATGCCTGCAACACATGTGGCTCCCGGTTACCTTGCGAGATCTCCTGCATCAGCAGCCAGGCCATACGTCCGCGTTGCAAGCGTGGATAGGTTTCAGCCATCAAATTTTTCAGCCCCGGAACGGGCTTATCTAATGAGTGAGTGGCGAGGATCCCTAACAGTGCGGGAATTTTGATGGCAAAGGCATTACGTTCTTGATCCTGTTCCGGCCAGGCAACGAGATGGAACGGCGCAGGTGCGGGTTCGGTTTGCCACTCCCCTTCCATTGCGGCCAGTTTTACCGGCTGAACGCGTGCGACTTCATAAGCAGAACTGTCTCCAAGTTGCAGCGCGCCGATTATCGCCAGTGTGCCAAAGACCGAACCGATGGCGAACGAACGTAGCGCAACATCACGCTCCCGTCCGCGCAGTAAATACCAGGCGCTGATCGCCATAATAAACATGGCCCCGGTCACATAGCCCGCCATCACCGTATGGACAAATTTCACCTGGCTGACAGGGTTAAAAACCAGATCGCTGAAACTGGTCATCTCCATACGCAGGGTGTCGATATCGAAATGCGCGCCGGTCGGGAACTGCATCCAGCCGTTAGCATTCAAAATCCACAATGCGGAGATATTGGAACCGAATGCCACCAGCCAGGTCACCAGCAGATGCTGGTATTTATTCAGCCGTTGCCAGCCGAAGAAGAACAGACCGACAAAGGTGGATTCGAGGAAGAAGGCCATTAATGCTTCCATCGCCAGCGGTGCGCCAAAAATGTCGCCCACATAGTTGGAATAGAATGACCAGTTAGTACCAAACTGAAACTCCATCGTCAGGCCGGTGGCCACACCGAGAGCGAAGTTGATACCGAAGAGCTTACCCCAGAAACGCGTCATATCGCGGTAGACTGTTTTGCCGGTGACCACGTAAATGGTTTCCATGATAGCCAGCAAAAAAATCAGCCCCAGGGTAAGGGGCACGAATAAAAAGTGGTACAGCGCGGTCAGTGCAAACTGCCAGCGCGATAAATCAATAACATCCCACATGCGAACTCCTGTAGGCGAAGAGAGGGAAATAACCCTTTAATAGTAGATCTCCCTTTTTATCCTTACAGTTTGTAGGTGGTCGTATTCGCTGATTGCGATATTCATAAGACTGAAAGCGACATTTGCCGCCGTTTTCACTGTTGCTCGTTTTCCACCAGCCACTGACACACCTCGCCCAACCGCTGCGCAGAATCAGCCAAATCTTCCGGCGCTGCCAGCACAACTTCCGGTATAGGGCAGATTTCATAACTCTCAAGCAGCGGGCCTTTTAGGGTGTCCGTGCAACGTAAATGCCAGACATGGCGTAACCCGGTGGCGTTGATATAGCTCTCGCCATAGCCAATGGTGCGAATCTGAATATTCCCCGCCCCGCAAAGGCGCGAGAGAAACAGCCGGTCAGCCTCGCTGATGGGCAATTGCGTCAGGTTAATACTGTGCGGCTGCGTGTCAGGGTTACGCACATGCGCCAGCAATTCATGAGCCAACGGCAGTCCGTTCATCAGGCCATCGATGGGTGGCGGTAACAGCGAATCTGTCGGCAAGACGTTTTGCGTTGCCGCCTGCCACAAAGGCAGCGGCGCGCAGCCAGTCTCCAGACGGTCTTCCAGTAACTGCTCTCCGCGACGTCTGCGCACTCGCCATAATCCGCAAAAAATTGCCTCCTGAATTTCACTTTCACTGCCATCAACGTGTTGGATGCGAACTGACACTTCCCCTTCCCCGAGAAGCGTATTGATAAAGTGGCGATCGTAAGCGTTGAGATTGAACAGATCGACTGCCAGTACCTCGCCCAAAGGGGGGATACGTTGACTTAGCTGTTGTTGCAGTTCGTTTAACAGCACAATCACCTGCGGGCTATGAGCACACTGTTCCAGTGCCGCCATACTCGGTTCATCATTCACCTGGCAGGTGATCGGCAGCGGATTCATACTGAAGCTGTCGTCATCAGGTTGCGTTCCTGGCCCCAGTAAATGGAAAAAAGTGTCACTCATGAGGCACGCTCCTGTTGCGGTTCGACAAGCCCATGCATCAGGTTTATCAGCTCCGCCCACGGGTGAATACCATTCAGCACGCCGCGATAGCTACCGCCGGTAAACACCAGTGTGGCGGGAAAGCGAAAAACACCAAAGCGATCGCCGATGGCTTCGCTTTGCTCAAGGTCAGCAATCGCTACCTGCCATGTATAATCGGGAAACTCGCGCAATAATTCGCCAATCATTACCGGATTATCGCTGACCTCTGGCGTGCGTTTCGGATCGCTGCTTAATAACACCACGCCGTCTGGCGCTTGCGTAAGCCAGTCATCAAGACGGGATTCACTGACCGGCGTCCAGCCGCGCGCCAGCATTCGTTGCCACAACGCATCAAATGGCGTGTCGTTGCTCATCCCTGCTCCTCCAGTGTCATCCGGTACTGGCGCAAGCGAACGCCTTCATAGTTTTCCATCGACAGACAGTCATAATTGAGACAGCGCGATTCATTAGCCGGTTGCGGCACAATTCCCCACGCAGCCAGCTGCGCCAACGCCGATTGTTCCGCAGCGGGCAGTTGCTCCCGTGCCAGTTCGCTCAGGCTGCCACCGTAGTCGTCGAGCATTGCCGGTTGCAGCCCGACCAGGGCGATTTGTTCAGGCAAATGTCCACGAATATCCGCCAGCGCCAGCACTTCGGAGAAACTGTTCTGGTGCAGACTCATTTTCTTTGCGCTAAGGTATGCCGGAATGCGCTCTCCGGCATATGTCCGTAGCGTTCCTGGCTCCAGCCCATAATCAATGGCATCGAGGATCAACAAGTGACTGGCGCTTTCAACGTAGCCCAACAAATTCAGCCCCTGAGTGCCGCCATCGACAATCTCCACGTTTTCGGGCCAGTGATAATGTGCATATAGCCGTTCCGCCACCCGCACGCCGAAACCTTCATCGGCCCATAGCAGGTTGCCCAGCCCCATCACCACCACGCGCTGCTCGCTCATGAACGCTCCTTGTTGCTTTTGACTTTAAAAAACTTGTGGCTGCGGTAACCGTTCACCATCGTGGAGATCACCGTGTCATCAGACATGATGTCTTCACGCAGCGCCATATAGACATGACCGATCACAAACGCACCAATTAGCCACATCCCCAGCCGATGCCAGCTGTGAATGTCCAGCGAGTTGCCGCCCGTCCAGTAGAAAAACTCCACCACATAACGGAATGGCGCAAAAATAGCGTACTGGCTGTGTTCGCTGTACAGCGCAAAACCGGTGATGATCATAAAGACCGACATCAGGAAATAGCCGAACATCGCCGCCTGGGCGATGGGGTTATGACCGATGTCGGCACTCGGGCGTTTTGCCAGAAACAGATACCAGCGGATTTCATACCACACGCCCAGCCACCAGCTTTTACGCCATACCGGCACAATGAAAAGCTCGCGTGAATAGCGATTACCCACGAACGCCCAGTAAATCCGCATCAGCAATATCACGGTAAAAATCATTCCGGCGCTGAAGTGAATTAACCTGATGTAGCCCATATAGAACAGATACGTCGCCTCGCCGCTGACCGAAGGCAGCGGCTTGCCGATAAAGTAACCGGTGACCATCAACACCGCCATGCATAACACCGTCAGCCAGTGCCAGATACGGACTGGCGCTTCAAAGACATAGTGGCTGACAACGTTGTCGCTTTTCTCTTGCATGATGATTCTCCTTCGCTGTTAACGCACCTGCACGGAGATAAGCTCGCTACCGTCGTCGCCCAGCACGTGTGTTGAACAGGCGAGGCACGGGTCAAAGCTGTGCAGAGTACGCAGGATCTCCAGCGGTTGCTCGGGGATCGCCATTTTGGTGTTCATCAGCGCCGCTTCATATGCGCCAATCTGCCCTTTGGGATCGCGCGGGCTGGCGTTCCAGGTGGTCGGCACCACGCACTGGTAGAGATCAATCTTGCCATCGCGAATGGCGGCCCAGTGACCTAACGCCCCGCGCGGCGCTTCGGTAAAGCCGACGCCACGGCACTCTTTCGGCCAGGTCGCAGGCTCCCATTTTTCAGTGGAGGCAGTGGCGAGATTGCCGTTTTTCAGGTTGGTCATCAGCTTGTCGAAGAAGTACTGCAACTTACCTGCGGCCCACTGCGCTTCGTGCGCGCGGCACAGAATGCGGCCTAACGTTGACTGGATGCCAGAAAGCGGCAGGTTCAGCGCCGACATCATGCGATCGACCGACTCAACGGTCGCAGCATCGCCTTTGTGGTAGGCGATTAACGTGCGCGCCAGCGGCCCTACTTCCATCGCGTTACCGCGCCAGCGTGGCGCTTTGATCCACGAGTAACGTTCCTGTTCATTCAGTTGCTGAATGTTGGTATCGCTGCCTTTGACATCGCCAGGGTTGTACCACGGGTCGGTAATACCATCGAATGGATGACGCCCAACCTGATCGTTGGGATACCGATACCAGGCGTGATCGACAAACTCCTGCACCTGCTGCGGATCAACCAAATCCACTGGCAGCACATTGTTGAAGTCGCCATTGATTACCGCACCACCTGGCATCAGCAGACTTTTCTCGCCAAAGTCGTTGGCAATATCCGGGAATGCGCCGTAGCTAAGGACGCATTTATCAGAAAGACCAGTGCCGATTTCACTCCACGGTTTGTTGAACTGACCGATGGCTAAGGCGTCGGGGATCATCACGTTGTTAATGAAGTCCGCCGTGCGGGTAATGATCGACTGAACCAGGTTCAGGCGTTCCATATTGACCGCCCCGACCGCGCCGCTTTCGTCAATGTTAATGGCGCACGGCATCCCGCCGACAATCCAGTTCGGATGCGGGTTTTTACCACCAAAAACGGCGTGAATTTTGACGATCTCCCGCTGGAAATCGAGGGCTTCGAGATAGTGGGCAAAGCCCATCAGGTTGGCTTCCGGCGGCAGTTTGTACTGCGGGTGCCCCCAGTAGCCATTGCGGAAGATCCCCAACTGCCCGCCTTCAACAAATTTCTTCAGGCGGTTTTGTACGTCGAAGAAATAGCCAGGGGATGATTTCGGCCACGAGGAGAGGCTTTGCGCCAGTTCTGACGTTTTCCGTGGGTCGGCTTTCAGCGCATCTAATACATCTATCCAGTCCATCCCGGCGAGCTGATAGAAGTGCACCAGATGGTCGTGGCACCAGAGCGTCGCCAGCATAATATTACGGATGATATTGGCGTTGTCCGGCACTTTAATGCCGATGGCATCCTCAATTGCATAGACCGAAGCCAGAGCGTGTACGCCAGTGCAGACGCCGCAGATACGCTCAACGAACGCCCACGCATCACGCGGATCGCGGCCTTGCAGGATGATCTCCAGCCCGCGAAACATAGTGCCGCAAGAAACAGCATTGGTGATCACATTCTGATCGTTAATATTCACTTCGCAGCGCATATGACCTTCGATGCGCGTAATCGGGTCGACCACCAGGCGGCGTCCGGCATTGTTGATGGTGTATCCCTGAGTTTCGTACTGAGTGCTCATGCCTGTTTATCCTCGTTGCCCGGCTGTTGTTCGGCTTCTGCAAGTTGCTGGTTATGACGTCTGCGCTGGTCAACGGCGCTGGCGACTGCATGTACGCCAACAGCCGCAGCCACGACACCAAGCGCGGTTAAGCCCACGGTATCGGCGGTAGAGTGCGTTCCCATCTGCGGAATATCGACCACGCGGCTATAGAACGAACCGCGATCCCAGAAACCATTTTCAGAACAGCCCAGGCAGCCATGACCAGACTGGATTGGGAAAGAAACGCCATCATTCCAGCGTGTGGAGGAACAGGCGTTATAGGTGGTAGGCCCTTTGCAGCCCATTTTGTACAGGCAGTAACCTTTACGCGCGGCGTCATCATCCCAACTCTGGACGAACTCTCCGGCATCAAAGTGAGCGCGGCGATAGCATTTATCGTGGATTCGCTGACCGTAGAACATCAGCGGACGCCCCATTCTGTCGACATCCGGCAGACGATCGAATGTCACCATGTAAGTAATGATGGCGCTCATCACATCCGGGATCGGCGGGCAGCCGGGCACTTTAATGATCGGTTTGTCGGTGATGACTTTGTCGATGGGGGTGGCCTGCGTCGGATTGGGTCGGGCGGCTTGCACACAGCCCCAGGACGCACAGGTGCCCCAGGCAATAATTGCACTGGCTCCGGCAGCTGCACGTTTGAGTTTCTCAATAAACGGTCGACCGCTACTGATACAGAACATCCCCTGCTCGCCCAGCGGCGGGTTACCTTCTACTGCGAGGATATATTTGCCGTTGTATTGCGTGATGATGTCTTCAAAGACTTCCTCTGCCTGAGTGCCTGCGGCAGCCATCAGAGTATCGTCGTAGTCGAGAGAAATAAGGGAAAGAATGACATCCTTCGCCAGCGGATGAGCAGAACGGATAAAAGATTCGGTACAGCAGGTGCATTCAAGACCGTGGATCCACACCACTGGAATGCGCGGTTTATTCTCCAGCGCCCAGGCAATCTTTGGTGCCATCCCCGCGCCTAATCCCAGCGACGTGGCAGCCAGACTGCAATATTTAAGAAAACTTCGCCGGGTAACCCCCTGACGTCGCATAGCCTGGTAAAAGGTTTCCTCGTTATTCATATAGCACGTCTCTTCTCCTTGCGACACCGACTGGAGTGCCGGGCGCTTTTGGTCGGCAAGCGACGTCCCTGGAGCAAGGCAAACCATCGCTTCACGAGAGAGACAGAAAACGAAAGCTCATCCTTCTGCACTGGCGCACGTCGCCAGAAAGTATTGTTAATAAAGCGTAGTGAAACTTTTGCACAAAACAACACAGAGTATGTGGATTTATCTTTTAGCGATAAAAATGAACCTTATTTTCCTTAAGGTTTGCCGCAGGAAGGTTATGAAGCGATTTTTATGGCGATGGAATGCGCAAATTGCTGTTATTTCACGCAACCAACACGATTTTGTCTGTTTTTCAGGCAAACAAACACATTGGGGGTTTACACGACGCATCGGGATGTTTATAGTTCGCGTCATTCCGGAAGTGTGGCCGAGCGGTTGAAGGCACCGGTCTTGAAAACCGGCGACCCGAAAGGGTTCCAGAGTTCGAATCTCTGCGCTTCCGCCAAATAAGATAAGGGGTTAGCTAAATGCTAACCCCTTTTTCTTTTATCTGTCAAAATCACCATGCCGTTATGCCATCCCAATGACTTAATCTGTCTTTGCTAAACCTGTTCCAGATCAAATGCGTAAAGATGGGTAAAACCTCTGGGTAGCTTTCGGCAATATCATTATGCTGCTTTATTAATTACACCTGTCATAGAGAGTGACTCCATGGATCGTATAGTTAGTTCTTCACATGACCGTACATCGCTACTTAGCACCCATAAGGTGCTGCGTAATACCTATTTCTTGCTGAGCCTGACGCTGGCCTTTTCTGCGATTACCGCGACTGCCAGTACGGTTCTGATGCTACCATCTCCGGGTCTGATTCTGACGCTGGTGGGGATGTATGGTTTGATGTTCCTGACCTATAAAACGGCGAATAAGCCGACCGGGATTATCTCCGCGTTCGCCTTTACCGGTTTTCTGGGTTATATCCTCGGCCCGATTCTGAACACCTATCTGTCTGCCGGAATGGGTGACGTAATCGCTATGGCACTGGGCGGCACGGCGTTAGTGTTCTTCTGCTGCTCTGCCTATGTGCTGACCACCCGCAAAGATATGTCGTTCCTCGGCGGTATGCTGATGGCGGGTATTGTGGTGGTGTTGATTGGAATGGTAGCGAATATCTTCCTGCAACTGCCTGCCCTGCATCTGGCAATCAGTGCGGTATTCATTCTGATCTCCTCTGGCGCAATTCTGTTTGAAACCAGCAACATCATTCATGGCGGTGAGACGAACTACATTCGTGCCACGGTTAGCCTGTATGTGTCGCTGTACAACATCTTCGTCAGCCTGCTGAGCATTCTGGGCTTCGCCAGCCGCGATTAATCTCACCCGCTAACACTTTCATAGCCTCGCTTTATGCGGGGCTTTGTTTTTTGTTACACTGCCGCCAGTCTGATTAAGGTAGTAATAATTATGCTGATCTTCGAAGGTAAAGAGATAGAGACCGATACCGAAGGCTATCTCAAAGAAAGCAGCCAGTGGAGTGAGCCGCTGGCAGTGGTGATTGCAGAGAACGAAGGGATTTCGCTGTCGCCAGAACACTGGGAAGTGGTGCGTTTTGTGCGTGATTTCTATCTGGAATTTAATACTTCTCCGGCGATTCGTATGCTGGTAAAAGCGATGGCGAATAAATTTGGCGAAGAAAAAGGTAACAGCCGATATTTATACCGACTGTTTCCGAAAGGTCCGGCTAAGCAAGCCACCAAAATTGCTGGCCTGCCAAAACCGGTAAAATGTATTTAACGGATACGAAAATCGGTTAATTCCCCCGAGGGATGATGCGGCTCGCTGAGCACCCGTTCCACACGCGCAGAACGCGGGCCGCCACTCTTTAACCACTGCATTAATTTTTCCACCTGCCCTTCTTCACCGCAGGCAACCACTTCCACGCTGCCATCGTCAAGATTTTTGGCGTACCCGGTTAATCCCAGTTTTTTCGCTTCGTACTGCGTGGTATAGCGAAAGCCTACCCCCTGAACTCGCCCGAAAACCCAGGCAATTATGCATACTTTCGACATCACCGCTCTCCTTATTCTTATAGCTGCGTTGCAAATCCATGGAAAACTCCGGACAATGGCGCCCATTTCTTTGCATCGACAGAATAGTAAATTATGAGTGTACGTTTAGTGTTAGCCAAAGGGCGCGAAAAATCATTACTTCGTCGCCATCCGTGGGTCTTTTCCGGGGCCGTTGCCCGCATGGAAGGTAAAGCCAGCCTCGGTGAAACCATCGATATTGTTGATCATCAGGGAAAATGGTTAGCACGCGGCGCTTATTCGCCGGCTTCGCAAATCCGCGCTCGCGTCTGGACTTTCGATCCTTCGGAATCCATCGACATTGCCTTTTTCACCCGACGCTTACAACAGGCGCAAAAGTGGCGCGACTGGCTGGCGCAAAAAGATGGCCTCGACAGCTATCGTTTAATCGCCGGAGAATCTGATGGCCTGCCGGGTATTACTATCGATCGTTTCGGTAATTTTCTGGTGCTGCAACTGCTGAGTGCTGGCGCAGAATATCAGCGCGCGGCATTAATTAGTGCCCTGCAAACGCTGTACCCGGAATGTGCGATTTACGATCGCAGCGACGTCGCGGTACGTAAAAAAGAAGGGATGGAGTTGACCCAGGGCCCCGTCACCGGCGAGTTGCCGCCTGCCCTGCTGCCGATTGAAGAACACGGTATGAAGCTGCTGGTGGACATTCAGCACGGGCACAAAACGGGCTACTACCTGGATCAGCGTGACAGCCGCCTGGCAACCCGCCGCTACGTTGAAAATAAACGCGTACTGAACTGTTTCTCCTATACCGGTGGTTTCGCGGTATCGGCATTAATGGGCGGTTGCAGCAACGTTGTTAGCGTTGATACCTCCCAGGAAGCACTGGACATTGCACGGCAGAACGTTGAGCTGAACAAACTGGATCTGAGCAAGGCAGAGTTCGTGCGTGATGACGTCTTTAAATTGCTGCGAACTTATCGCGATCGCGGGGAGAAATTTGACGTTATCGTGATGGATCCGCCGAAGTTTGTTGAGAACAAAAGCCAGTTGATGGGCGCCTGCCGGGGCTATAAAGACATCAACATGCTGGCGATTCAGTTGCTGAATGAGGGCGGTGTTCTCCTGACTTTCTCCTGTTCAGGTCTGATGACCAGCGATTTATTTCAGAAAATCATCGCGGATGCCGCAATTGATGCCGGTCGTGATATACAATTTATAGAGCAGTTCCGTCAGGCAGCCGATCATCCGGTGATCGCTACCTACCCGGAAGGGCTATATCTGAAAGGGTTTGCCTGTCGCGTCATGTAACTTGAAATGTGGAATTTTACCCTTATATCAAAGGTGAAGATTTCCCGGGAGGTGACTATGATTGCCAGCAAATTCGGTATCGGCCAGCAGGTCCGCCATTCCCTGTTAGGTTATCTCGGAGTGGTCGTGGATATCGACCCGGTTTATTCGCTCTCTGAACCGTCGCCTGATGAGCTGGCGGTGAACGATGAGCTTCGCGCCGCTCCGTGGTATCACGTGGTGATGGAGGATGACAACGGCCTACCGGTTCATACCTACCTGGCTGAAGCCCAGCTAAGTAGCGAATTGCAGGATGAACATCCTGAACAGCCATCCATGGATGAGCTGGCGCAGACCATCCGCAAACAACTCCAGGCGCCGCGTCTGCGTAACTAACCCCCATACAAATACCCGGAAGGCAAAAACCTTCCGGGTATTTTTTATTTAGCCAGCCCCAGGCGAGGGATCTCAATTGCCGGGCAGCGATCCATGACTACCTGTAACCCGGCATCACGTGCCAGTACAGCCGCTTGCTCATTAATCACCCCTAGCTGCATCCATAAGGTTTTCGCACCAATGGCGATAGCTTCCTGCGCCACGCCCCACGCGGCTTCCGAATTACGGAAAACATCGACCATATCGACTTTTTCCGGAACCTCTGCCAGCGTGCCGTAGCCCTGCTGACCCAGCAGCGTTTTACCGGCGACTTTAGGTGAGACCGGAATAACGTGATAGCCCTGATCAAGCAAGTATTTCATCACGCGATAACTTGGACGGTCGGGTTTATCACTTGCCCCTACCAGCGCAATGGTATGAGTGGACGTTAAAATGGCTGCAATATCGGTCTCTTTCATCATTTCCTCCAGACTATTTATCAAAGTGTACGACAATCCCAACATACCAACCATGCAGCTAATACGAATGAATGAGAGCAAAAGCGGAAAACATGTCTATATGTTAGTAAGTATGATTAAAGAAAAATTTTGATACATTATTATTCAGGCGGTCATTAGACAGGAGCTATCTATGAAAACCGGCATTTTGACCACCTTGATTGCATTATGTTTGCCGGTATCCGTTTTTGCCACCACGCTACGGCTGTCCAGCGATATTGATCTTCTGGTACTCGACGGCAAAAAGGTTTCAAGCTCTCTGTTACGCGGAGCGGATAGCATTGAACTGGATAATGGACCGCATCAGTTAGTGTTTCGCGTCGAGAAGACTATCCATCTTTCCAGTAGTGAAGAACGGCTTTATATCTCCCCGCCGCTGGTCGTCAGTTTTAATACACAGCTCATTAGCCAGGTGAACTTTCGCCTGCCACGCCTGGAGAATGAACGGGAAGCCAATCATTTCGACACAACGCCGCGCCTTGAATTGTTAGATGGCGATGCGACGCCGATTCCGGTAAAGCTGGATATTCTGGCTATTACTTCAACCGCAAAAACGATTGATTATGAAGTCGAGGTCGAGCGTTATAACAAATCCGCGAAACGCGCTTCTCTACCGCAATTTGCCACCATGATGGCAGATGACAGTACACTGCTCTCTGGTGTTTCCGAACTGGATGCCATCCCACCACAGTCCCAGGTGCTCACTGAACAACGGCTGAAGTATTGGTTTAAACTGGCAGATCCGCAAACGCGCAATAACTTCCTGCAATGGGCGGAAAAACAACCATCTTCCTGAGATTTTTGTGCCTGTGCGCAGGCTTTTTCGGTCTTTATCTTGCAGCGATAAGTGCTTACAGTAATCTGTAGGAAAGTTAACTATGGATGTAAATTATGGAACTGACGACTCGCACTTTACCAGCGCGGAAACATATTGCGCTGGTGGCACACGATCACTGTAAACAAATGCTCATGAGCTGGGTGGAACGGCATCAACCATTACTGGAACAGCACGAGCTTTATGCGACGGGCACCACGGGTAACTTAATTTCCCGCGCTACCGGTATGAATGTTAACGCCATGTTGAGCGGCCCAATGGGCGGTGACCAGCAGGTGGGCGCACTGATTTCGGAAGGAAAAATTGATGTGCTGATTTTCTTCTGGGATCCATTAAACGCCGTACCGCACGATCCTGACGTGAAAGCGTTACTGCGCCTGGCGACGGTGTGGAACATTCCGGTCGCCACCAACGTGGCAACGGCAGATTTCATCATCCAGTCGCCGCATTTCAACGACGCGGTCGATATTCTGATCCCCGATTATCAGCGTTATCTCGCAGAACGCCTGAAGTAATATTGCACAGGTGGCAAACGCCACCTGTTTCTTACGGTTTTCTCGCCACCGGCACATCCAGATTTTTCAGTATTTCCACAAAGGGAGAGGAATTCTCTTTGTTAAACAGTGCCCATACCCGATGGCGTGCGCGGGTCAGCGCCACGTACATTAACCGCCGTTCTTCAGCGTCCGGGAAATCCTCAACCGGTGGCAGTAGCGCCTCTTCCATAATCGACTCCCGCGCCGCAGCCGGAAAACCATCACTCCCCTCCTGCAAGCCAACGATGATGACGTAATCCGCCTGTTGCCCTTTGCTGGCATGAATAGTCATAAAGTCGATTTGCAACTTCGGCCAGCGTGTTGCCGCTTTTTCCAGGCTGGCAGGCCTCATGTGGTGATAACGCGCCAGAACCAGAATGCGCTCTTCCGGTTTGGCATAACCAGAGAGCTTATCCAGCAAAGCGTCAAGCTGGCTCTCATCCAATAACGTGACGGCTTTTTTGTCTCCATTGGTTAAGCTATTTAGCGGCTTTTTCAGCTGGCTTGGGTTCTGCTGAATAAACCGGTTTGCCACCTCACCGATACGACTGTTAAAACGGTAAGTCGTGTCTAAATCACAGCGATCGCCTTCACCAAAGTTTTCATGGAAAGCCGTGGTGAGCGACATTTGCGCGCCACTGAAGCGGTAAATCGCCTGCCAGTCATCGCCAACGGCAAACAACGTCGTCTGGCTGTTTTGCTTGCGTAATGCCGCTAACAACGCTGCGCGCTGCGGCGAGATATCCTGAAATTCATCAACCAGAATATGCTTCCAGGGGCTGATAAAGCGACCTTTCTCCAGAATCACAATCGCCTGGTGAATAAGGCCCGAAAAATCGACGGCGTTTTCTGCCTTCAGCGCACCTTTCCAGGCTTTTAATAACGGGGCCATCAACTTGATACGTTTACTGAACAGATCGCGAATCTCTTCGGGCGCGCTGGCAATCATTTCTGCCTGTGCACCGCCGTGCATCCGCATCAGACTTACCCAGCGATCGAGGCGTGAGGCAAGACGACGCTGTAATTTTTCATCATCCCAGAAGTTACCTTCTGGCACTGACCACTGCATTTCTTCCGTCAGCCATTGCCGCCAGCCCTTCGCCTGCGCTTTCTTCTCGCTGCATTGCTTGCGCCACTCAGCAATAAAGAGTTCATGTCGGGCAGCGGTGTCATTTTCCAGTTTGCTGACTGTGGGTACTTTTTTGCTACATTGCTGAATAATATGTAGCGCCAGTGAGTGAAACGTGCGTGCGGTAATGTCTTCGGTATGTAGCCGGTCGCGAATACGCTCGTCCATCTCTTCAGCGGCTTTGCGACCAAACGCCAGCAATAAAATTTGCTCAGGGGACGCTTCACCACGCGCCAGCAACCAGCCTGCACGCGCTACCAGCACCGATGTTTTACCGCTTCCTGCGCCTGCCAGCACTAACAGAGAATGTTCGCCATTAACGACTGCCCGAGCCTGCGCCGGATTAAGCGGTGAAGATTCAACCTGACGGAAAAAATCCGCATACTCATTAAGCATGGTTTCGGTATACGCCTGATTATGCTGCAACCGAGCGCCTTCAATATCTTTCAACCAAGCCTGACATTTGCGCCACGCCTCACGGCAGTTATCGAATTCTTCCAGTCGATTAACCGGCAACGGCAACGCCGACAAAGCCTGGCGGATTTGTTGCTGCACGCCAGAAGTTTGCTCCCGCGTCAGCCATTTATTATCGTTGGTGCGTGCGGCGATAAGATCCAATTGCTGCTGTAATACGCCAGCCGCAATTTCGCTCATCTCCTCGCTCCAGCGCCGCCAGTGAGCATCAAGATGGCGGTGAAAACGCTGCGTCTCACCCCATTCGGTGCCGTGCAGACGCACTACTTTTTCATCAGGCAGTACAAATTCCAGCTCACCCCATACCAGACCGCGCTTGCAGTGAATTGCCAGTAATTGATTGAAAGGAATGAGATATTCGTGACGATCGCCGGAGACTTTTATCCCGGCATTGAGGATCACCGCCCGATCATAAGGGTGCTGTGCCAGACGTTTGCCAAGAGTTGTCGCTTTCAGTTCCATGACTCTGTAGATCCACACGATGTTATTTCTTATCAGTGTAACCGTCAGAGAAAACGTGCTCCAGCCCAAAAAAACGTTACAATTGCCGCCCATTACTGAAAACCACAGTAAAGCGAGGTTTTATGCGTACCGTTTTGAACATTCTGAACTTTGTGCTTGGCGGATTTGCCACCACTCTGGGCTGGCTGTTGGCAACCCTGGTCAGTATTGTGCTGATTTTTACCTTACCGCTGACACGATCCTGCTGGGAGATCACCAAACTGTCTCTGGTGCCTTACGGCAATGAGGCCATTCATGTCGATGAACTGAATCCGGCAGGTAAAAATGTACTGCTGAATACTGGCGGTACGGTACTGAATATTTTCTGGCTGATTTTCTTTGGCTGGTGGTTATGCCTGATGCACATTGCGACAGGTATCGCACAATGCATTTCCATCATTGGCATTCCGGTTGGCATTGCGAATTTTAAAATTGCCGCTATTGCACTGTGGCCAGTCGGTCGCCGCGTAGTTTCTGTGGAAACAGCTCGTGCTGCGCGTGAAGCCAATGCGCGACGTCGTTTTGAATAATCTAACATTATGGCTTTTATGCTAAGTCCTTTGCTCAAACGCTATACCTGGAACAGCGCCTGGCTGTATTACGCGCGTATTTTTATTGCGCTTTGTGGAACCACAGCGTTTCCGTGGTGGCTGGGTGATGTAAAACTGACGATTCCGCTGACACTGGGAATGGTGGCAGCGGCGCTAACCGATCTCGACGACCGACTGGCTGGGCGTCTGCGTAACCTCATCATTACGCTGTTCTGCTTTTTTATTGCCTCGGCCTCGGTAGAACTCCTTTTCCCCTGGCCCTGGTTATTTGCCATTGGCTTAACGCTCTCCACCAGCGGTTTCATTTTGCTTGGCGGTTTGGGTCAACGCTATGCAACAATCGCCTTTGGTGCGTTGCTGATCGCCATTTACACCATGCTGGGGACGTCTCTCTATGAGCACTGGTATCAGCAGCCGATGTATCTGCTTGCTGGTGCCGTCTGGTACAACGTTCTGACGCTTATTGGTCATCTACTGTTCCCTGTCCGCCCATTGCAGGACAATCTGGCGCGTTGCTATGAACAACTGGCGCGTTATCTGGAACTGAAATCACGCATGTTCGATCCTGATATAGAGGATGAAAGCCAGGCACCGCTGTACGATTTGGCTCTCGCCAACGGGCAACTGATGGCGACACTGAATCAGACGAAACTCTCGTTGCTGACTCGTTTACGCGGCGATCGTGGTCAGCGGGGGACACGTCGCACATTGCATTACTACTTTGTAGCGCAGGATATCCACGAGCGTGCCAGCTCTTCCCATATTCAGTATCAAACGTTGCGGGAACATTTTCGCCACAGTGACGTGCTGTTCCGTTTCCAGCGACTGATGTCAATGCAGGGACAGGCCTGCCAGCAACTGTCACGCTGTATTTTGCTGCGTCAGCCTTATCAACACGATCCGCATTTTGAACGCGCTTTTACGCATATTGATGCTGCGCTTGAGCGGATGCGCGATAACGGCGCGCCCGCCGATTTACTCAAAACACTGGGATTTTTGCTGAACAATTTACGTGCCATTGATGCCCAACTGGCAACAATTGAATCAGAACAGGCACAGGCGCTGCCCCATAATAATGACGAAAATGAACTCGCAGATGACAGCCCGCACGGGTTGAGCGATATCTGGCTGCGTCTTAGCCGTCACTTCACGCCGGAATCCGCCCTCTTCCGTCATGCGGTAAGAATGTCACTGGTCTTGTGCTTCGGCTACGCCATCATTCAGATAACCGGGATGCATCACGGGTATTGGATCTTGCTGACAAGTTTGTTTGTCTGCCAGCCAAACTATAACGCCACGCGCCACCGCCTGAAATTAAGGATTATTGGTACGCTGGTGGGTATTGCGATTGGCATTCCTGTGCTGTGGTTTGTGCCGTCACTGGAAGGGCAACTGGTGCTGCTGGTCATTACCGGTGTTCTCTTTTTTGCCTTCCGTAACGTGCAATACGCTCATGCAACGATGTTCATTACGCTTCTGGTGCTACTGTGCTTTAACTTGCTGGGTGAAGGTTTTGAAGTGGCATTGCCTCGCGTAATCGATACGCTAATCGGATGTGCCATTGCATGGGCAGCGGTAAGTTACATCTGGCCAGACTGGCGGTTTCGTAATCTGCCCCGAATGCTTGAGCGCGCAACCGATGCCAACTGCCGTTATCTCGATGCTATTCTCGAACAATACCACCAGGGGCGCGATAACCGTCTGGCATATCGTATTGCTCGTCGCGATGCACACAATCGTGATGCAGAGCTGGCGTCGGTGGTGTCGAATATGTCCAGCGAACCGAATGTCACACCGCAAATTCGCGAGGACGCGTTCCGGTTACTCTGCCTTAACCATACGTTTACCAGTTACATTTCTGCCCTCGGAGCACACCGTGAGCAGTTAACTAACCCTGAAATTCTGGCGTTTCTTGATGACGCAGTTTGCTATGTGGATGACGCGTTACATCATCAACCTGCTGATGAAGAACGCGTCAATCAGGCATTAGCTGGCCTGAAACAACAGATGCAGCAACTTGAACCACGGGCAGACAGCAAAGAACCTCTGGTTGTACAGCAAGTCGGATTATTGATTGCATTACTACCAGAAATTGGTCGTCTGCAGCGCAGAATTACTCAAGTTCCGCAGGAAACTCCTGTTTCGGCGTAAGAGAATCTGCCCATTCTGCAAGCTCCTGGCGGCGTGCCACCGGGAGCGCAGCTTCATGAATACCGAGAATTGCGCCTTCAAGCATAAATAAGATTTTTTCTGTCACCAGACTGTTTTGTTGCCGCAGTCGCAGCCAACACATTTTCGCCCCAAGAATACGTAACGCCCGTACATCCTTAATCCCCACTTCCCCGAGAATAGCCTCAAGATGGTAAGACATATTGGGTAAATCTTTCAGCCGTTGCCGGATATTGCGCGTACTTTTCTCTTGAAGCGCGGCGTCCAGAGAAAATTTCGACAGGCGCACCAGCTTTTGTTGATTTCGCCATAGGCTTTCATCGACCCGGTAGTAATTGAGGGTAACAAACCGCCCACACTTTTTATATGTCAGCCATACTGGCGGATGTTTTACACAGTATTGTGCACTTTGTTCACAAGCCCGAAGATACAACTCGCCATCAGAAACCATTGCAAATACCGTGTCATCAACGGTCAGACTGTAACTACCAAACAATGATCGGTATTCAATGGTGCCCAGCGTAGCCAGGTATTCTTGTGACTTATAGATCCGCTTATAAGAGAGGCTTTTCATAAAATTCCTTTTAAAATCATAATATAAAAGAATGATTCACATTAACGGATCCGTTAAATACGAAAATAGGCAACTTATTATCAAGGGGCAAGATTAATTTAAGTTTTCAGGTCACGAACGACAAAATTTGCGAGGCTCTTTCCGAAATTAGGGTTGATCTTTGATGCCACTGGATGTACTGTATATTCATACAGTAACTCACAGGGCTGGATTGATTATGTACACTTCAGGCTATGCACATCGTTCTTCGTTGTTCTCATCCGCAGCAAGCAAAATTGCGCGTGTCTCCACGGAAAACACTACAGCCGGGCTAATTAGTGAAGTTGTCTATCGCGAAGATCAGCCCATGATGACGCAACTGCTGCTTTTGCCATTGTTGCAGCAACTCGGTCAGCAATCACGTTGGCAACTATGGTTAACACCAAAACAAAAACTGAGTCGTGAATGGGTTCAGGCTGCTGGGCTACCTTTAACGAAAGTGATGCAGATAAACCAGCTTTCCCCTTGCCACACGGTGGAATCAATGGTTCGCGCTTTACGCACGGGAAATTACAGCGTGGTGATCGGTTGGTTAGCAGATGATCTGACAGAAGAAGAACATGCAGAGCTTGTGGATGCCGCTAATGAAGGTAACGCAATGGGGTTTATTATGCGTCCAGTAAGCACAACCTCTCACGCCACGAGACAACTTTCCGGGGTAAAGATTCACTCTAATTTGTATCATTAAGTAAATTTAGGATTAATCCTGGAACTTTTTTTATCGCCCGTCTGATGATTTCACTCATGGCTAACTTTCCCTGCGGAGGCTTGTCTGAAGCGGTTTCCGCGATTTTATGCTGTAAAGTGTCGTTAACAAAAAAGGTTAAACGCGCCTTATACAAATCTTTTTTTTCATATGCCTGACGGAGTTCACACTTGTAAGTTTTCAACTACGTTGTAGACTTTACATCGCCAGGGGTGCTCGGCATAAGCCGAAGATATCGGTAGAGTTAATATTGAGCAGATCCCCGGTGAAGGATTTAACCGTGTTATCTCGTTGGAGATATTCATGGCGTATTTTGGATGATAACGAGGCGCAAAAAATGAAAAAGACAGCTATCGCGATTGCAGTGGCACTGGCTGGTTTCGCTACCGTAGCGCAGGCCGCTCCGAAAGATAACACCTGGTACACTGGTGCTAAACTGGGCTGGTCCCAGTACCATGACACTGGTTTCATTCCTAACAATGGTCCGACCCACGAAAACCAACTGGGTGCAGGTGCTTTTGGTGGTTACCAGGTTAACCCGTATGTTGGCTTTGAAATGGGTTACGACTGGTTAGGTCGTATGCCGTACAAAGGCGACAACATCAATGGCGCATACAAAGCTCAGGGCGTTCAGCTGACCGCTAAACTGGGTTACCCAATCACTGACGATCTGGACATCTACACTCGTCTGGGTGGTATGGTATGGCGTGCAGACACCAAGGCTAATGTACCTGGTGGCGCATCCTATAAAGACCACGACACCGGCGTTTCTCCGGTATTCGCAGGTGGTGTTGAGTACGCGATCACTCCTGAAATCGCTACCCGTCTGGAATACCAGTGGACCAACAACATCGGTGACGCACACACCATCGGTACTCGTCCGGACAACGGTCTGCTGAGCCTGGGTGTTTCCTACCGTTTCGGTCAGGGCGAAGCAGCTCCGGTAGTTGCTCCGGCTCCGGCTCCAGCTCCGGAAGTACAGACCAAGCACTTCACTCTGAAGTCTGACGTTCTGTTCAACTTCAACAAAGCAACCCTGAAACCGGAAGGTCAGGCTGCTCTGGATCAGCTGTACAGCCAGCTGAGCAACCTGGATCCGAAAGACGGTTCCGTAGTTGTTCTGGGTTACACTGACCGCATCGGTTCTGATGCTTACAACCAGGGTCTGTCCGAGCGTCGTGCTCAGTCCGTCGTTGATTACCTGATCTCTAAAGGTATCCCGTCTGACAAGATCTCCGCACGTGGTATGGGCGAATCCAACCCGGTTACCGGCAACACCTGTGACAACGTGAAACAACGCGCTGCACTGATTGACTGCCTGGCTCCGGATCGTCGCGTAGAGATCGAAGTTAAAGGCATCAAAGACGTTGTAACTCAGCCGCAGGCTTAAGTTCTCGTCTGGTAAAAAAACCCCGCTTCATGCGGGGTTTTTTTCGTCTTCAGTAAAATAAATAACCCTGGCAAGTTATTCCTTTCCGAGTAAAGCCTGCAAATCCTGCTTCAAAGAAGACATTTTATTTGCATATTTCTCTTTGTTTTCCGCATCTTCTATCAGCTGGACAATCGTTTCGGAAAGTGTTTTACCGCGCCGCTGTGCAAGACCAGCCAGCCGTTGCCAGACAATAAATTCCAGATCGATTGATTTCTTACGCGTGTACTGATGTTCCGCATTAAAATGGCGTTTCCGTCTGGCTCGAATAGTCTGCTTCATGCGATTGACCAGCTCTGGATTCATATGCTTGTCAATCCAGCCATTTACCAGCACGGGTTCATTTTCCAGCGATAGCAACACGTCAACGGCTTCCTGGGCGGCACTGGCTTCTACGTAACGGGTAATTAGCTCCCCTTCACGGTGTTTCTTCACCAGATACTTCCATTTCCAACCGCTTTCCAGATTTTCAAGTTGTTGATATTTCATAGCGATCTCAATGTTACCGTGTAACTCTTTACAGAATATCAGTTTTTTAACTGTGTGATGAAAAGAATCTCCATCCTGTGAGCTTTAACGCCCATGCAAGGAGTATTGTCGGTGCTTTCTACGTGTGCTGCAGTGCCGGTTACGGTATAATCGCGGCTTTGACAACAGACTAAAAAACATCAACTTTGACCATTACGAAACTTGCATGGCGTGACCTGGTTCCTGATACCGATAGCTATCAGGAAATATTTGCTCAGCCACATTTGATTGACGAAAACGATCCTTTATTCAGTGATACTCAACCGCGACTGCAATTTGCGCTGGAGCAGCTGCTGCATACGCGAGCATCCTCCTCTTTTATGCTGGCAAAGGCCCCGGAAGAGTCTGAGTATCTGAATCTTATTGCCGATGCCGCACGTGCGCTACAAAGCGATGCAGGCCAACTGGTGGGTGGTCACTATGAGGTTTCCGGCCACACCATTCGCTTAAGTAACGCAGTGAGCGTAGATGATAATTTTGCGACTTTAACGCAGGTTGTCGCTGCCGACTGGGTAGAAGCGGAACAACTCTTTGGCTGCCTGCGCCAGTTTAATGGCGACATTACCTTGCAGCCAGGCCTGGTGCATCAGGCAAATGGCGGTATTCTCATCATCTCTTTGCGTACTCTGCTGGCGCAACCTCTGCTGTGGATGCGGCTGAAAAACATCGTTAACCGCGAGCGTTTTGACTGGGTAGCGTTTGATGAGTCGCGCCCTCTCCCCGTCTCTGTGCCTTCGATGCCACTGAAGCTGAAAGTCATTCTGGTAGGCGAACGCGAATCATTGGCTGATTTCCAGGAGATGGAGCCAGAGCTTTCTGAGCAGGCTATTTATAGCGAATTTGAAGATACTCTGCAGATTGTCGATGCGGAGTCAGTAAACCAGTGGTGTCGCTGGGTGACATTTACCGCCAGACATAACCACTTACCTGCTCCGGGAGCGGATGCCTGGCCGGTACTTATCCGCGAAGCAGCACGCTACACCGGTGAACAAGAAACACTGCCGCTTAGCCCGCAGTGGATCCTCCGCCAGTGTAAAGAGGTCGCATCCTTGTGCGAAGGCAATAGCTTTACCGGCGAGCAGCTAAACTTAATGCTACAACAACGGGAATGGCGCGAAGGCTTCCTTGCCGAACGAATGCAGGATGAGATCCTTCAGGAGCAGATCCTGATTGAAACCGAAGGCGAACGCATCGGGCAAATCAATGCCCTTTCGGTCATTGAATTTCCGGGTCATCCACGCGCTTTTGGCGAACCTTCTCGCATTAGCTGCGTTGTGCATATTGGTGATGGCGAATTTACCGATATCGAACGCAAGGCCGAGCTTGGCGGCAACATACACGCTAAAGGGATGATGATCATGCAGGCGTTCCTGATGTCGGAGCTTCAGCTTGAGCAACAGATCCCTTTCTCAGCATCGCTGACGTTTGAGCAGTCATATAGCGAAGTGGACGGCGATAGCGCCTCGATGGCGGAACTCTGCGCCCTGATAAGTGCCCTTGCCGATGTGCCGGTGAATCAGAGTATCGCTATCACAGGTTCAGTCGATCAGTTCGGTCGCGCCCAGCCGGTCGGTGGTTTGAATGAGAAAATCGAAGGCTTCTTTGCTATTTGTCAGCAACGTGAGTTAACGGGGAAACAAGGTGTCATTATCCCCACCGCTAACGTTCGCCATTTAAGTCTTCACAGTGAACTGGTGAAAGCGGTAGAGGAAGGCAAATTCACCATCTGGGCAGTAGACGATGTGACTGACGCACTGCCTTTATTATTAAATCTTGTGTGGGATGGTGAAGGCCAGACAACGCTGATGCAAACTATCCAGGAACGTATTGCGCAAGCATCGCAACAGGAAGGACGTCACCGTTTTCCATGGCCATTACGTTGGCTGAACTGGTTTATTCCGAACTGATCGGACTTGTTCAGCGTACACGTGTTAGCTATCCTGCGTGCTTCACTAAAATAAGGCTTACAGAGAACATGGTAGATAAACGCGAATCCTATACAAAAGAAGACCTTCTTGCCTCTGGTCGCGGAGAACTGTTTGGCGCTAAAGGCCCGCAATTGCCAGCACCAAACATGCTGATGATGGATCGAGTGGTCAAAATGACCGAGACCGGTGGTAACTTCGACAAAGGCTATGTCGAAGCAGAACTGGATATCAATCCAGACCTATGGTTCTTCGGCTGCCACTTCATCGGCGATCCGGTAATGCCGGGATGTCTGGGTCTGGATGCGATGTGGCAGCTGGTAGGGTTCTACCTTGGCTGGCTGGGCGGCGAAGGTAAAGGCCGCGCACTGGGTGTAGGCGAAGTGAAGTTCACTGGTCAGGTTCTACCTACCGCGAAAAAAGTGACCTACCGTATTCACTTTAAACGCATTGTTAACCGTCGCTTGATCATGGGTCTGGCAGACGGCGAAGTACTGGTAGATGGTCGTCTGATCTACACCGCCAGCGACCTGAAAGTCGGTCTGTTCCAGGATACTTCTGCATTCTGATTTAAATCAGGCTACATATTAAAGGCGAAACCTCCGCATTGCGGAGGTTTCTTTTTAAAGAGACAGAATCAGGCCATTACTACCCTGTCCGCCATGGCTTCTCGCCAGCCTCCCAGCCATTGTGACCTTTGATTCAGCGTCTGATAGGGACACATTTCTTTTGAGCGTCCGGCGATGCCGGCCTGATAACCACGTTGATGTGCCCGTTCCAGGCGATCTCGTTTTTGTCTCTTCATGCCTCGTTTCCCTCATACTGGTTTCTGGTGGAAAAGAAAACAGTGATTACTAAATGTGCAATCACAGTTAAGCAATACCGCGAATCATAACTGCCGTCAATGCGCAAAATTCACGCCACTGTCATATTTGTGAGCCACACGGGCATGTTGGTTGTACAAAAAATGTGAAGCGGAACAAGTTTTTCTCGGTGAATTAAACAAAAAAACCGCCTCAGGCTACATGCCGGAGACGGTTATATTTACAAATATTTATAATTAAGGTAGACGCTTTATCTCTTGCGCAATAGCAGCGGCTTCCTGACTCCAGACACTGGCCAGCACTTTGACCATTTCATCGTAGCCATCCTGATTTTGCACCCCTTCCAGACGGAACGGTCGTTTGATCAATTGTCCCTGGTGATTCAACAACCACTCGCCGCTGACAATGACCTTGCCATCATAGCGACCGTTAAACTCCGTTACGGTTACGTTGAGCGTGTCCTGTGCGCTTCCCAGAGGCTGGGAGGCAACCACCCAACCGGGGAGTTGCGTACTCAGATTCGCCACCAGGGTGTTGCGCAACTGTTGATCCAGCGGGCTGGCCCACAGGTTGTTGTTGGCAATCACATACTTCACATCACTGGTCTGATAAACCACCCCATTCCCCGCCAGATAGTCTGGAACAACGACTTGCTCTACCCATAACAGGCGATTGCCCTGGCTGGCGGTACTTTGCGTACCGCTCTGCACAACAGGTAACTGGTAATAGTTTTTATTGATCTCGCCGGAGCTGCATCCGGCCAGCCACAGTGCCGCAATCGTCACTAGCCACTTTTTCATTGTTTCGCCCTCTTCGGCTCTGGATCTTTTTTGTCCTTCGCTTCAAATACCAGCGCGTTACTCTTCTCGTTAAGCGTTTTCAGCACCGGTTGCAGTTCACGCAACACCTGATCAAGCCGCTGCATATCCGCTACCATCTTGTTGTAGGCTGCGGAGCCTGGCTGGAAGCCCTGCATACTGCGATTCAGCTCACGCAACGTTGACTGCATATCCGTTGGCAACTGCTGCATCGACTGGCTGGCGAGGATCTTGTTCATACTATCCAGCGTCGTTTGCAGGTTTTTCATCGTGCGCTGGCTTTCAGACAGCGTACTGGTCGCCTGCTCAATCATCGGATTCAACGGCAGCTTGTTGATCTTATCTAATGCTTCCATCAGACGTTGCTGGATTTGCGCCAGACCGCCGCTAACGGTCGGGATAATCTGATAACCATTAAATTCACGAATACCGGTTATTGCAGGCGTATTTGGATAGAAATCGAGATCAACATAGAGCGCACCAGTGACCAGATTTCCGGTCTTCAGCGATCCGCGCAAGCCACGTTTCAACAACTCTCCAAGGTGCTTAACGACATCCGCATTTTCGCCAAGCTGCATTTTCAGCCGTTCCGGTTCGATGCGTATGAGTACCGGAATACGGTAATCATCATTAAATGTCTGACGCATATTCGGCGCAAAGAAAGGAACTTTACTTACTGTACCCAGGCGAATACCCCGGAATTCTACCGGAGCGCCAGGCTGCAGGCCACGTACCGAATCTTTAAAGAACATCAGATAGTCAATGTGATCGGTGTATAGCGAATCCTGAATGCTCTTCTGGTCGTCATACAAAACGAATGCGGTTTTCGGCGCAACAGGCTGCCCTAAATCCAGACCTTCAGGCACGTCAAAGCTGACGCCGCCGCTGAGTAGCGTTGTCAACGATCCCATCTCTACGCGCATTCCCGCTGACGTCAGATCAACCGCAATGCCACTATCTTTCCAGAAGCGAACATTGCCGGTCACCAACCGGTCATAAGGTGCATTGATAAACAGTTGATAGCTGATATTGCGTTTTTGCGTATCGAAGGTGCTGGTTTCAACCGAACCTACCCGATAGCCACGGAACAGCACCGGATCTCCCGGCGAGAGTTGTCCGGCTTTTTTGCTATCAAGAATCACACGAATACCTTTCGCATCAGGCGGTGCCAGCGGTGGCGAATCGAGCAAATCATAACTTGCCTGTTTGCTGCCTTTCGCCCCCGGTTGCAGTTCGATATACACACCGGAAAGCAGTGTGCCCAGGCCGCTAATACCTTCTCGACCTATCTGCGGTTTTACCACCCAGAAGACGGTATCTTTATGCAGCAGCTTCTCCATACCGGCGTTCAGGCGCGCTTTGATTTCAACGTGCGTCAAATCATCGGCTAGCGTTGCGCTCTCGACCACGCCGACGTCAACACTACGGCTTTTAATGGTAGTCTTGCCGCCCTCAATCCCTTCCGCATTCGCGGTGATCAGGGTAACTTCCGGTCCCTGATGGCTGTAATGATAAAAAAGAACCCACGCCCCTATAAGCGCCGTGACGATAGGAAATATCCACACGGGAGACCAGTTCTTCACTTTCTGGATTTTGGCTTCCCCATTATTAGATTCCATACTGTCAGGACTCCTCATGCACTGATTCAGGTTGACGATCCCACGACAAGCGTGGATCAAACGTCATTGCAGAAAACATTGTCATTATGACGACTAAAGCAAACATTAACGCACCCATTGCAGGATAAATACTCATTAAACCTCCCATACGCACCAGCGCCGAGAGCACCGCAATCACGAAAACGTCAATCATCGACCAGCGGCCTACAAACTCAACAACTTCATAAATCAAATGCATTCTTTCGCTGTCACGCTTGCCGTGCCCTTTGGCATCCCAGCACAACCATGCGATGGCGATCATCTTTAACGTTGGCACCATGATACTGGCTAAAAAGATAACTGCAGCAACAGGATAAGAGCCTTCACTCCACAACAGGATGACCCCGGCGAGAATCGTTGACGGCATCTTAGAGCCTAATAAATCAGTCACCATGATGGGTAAAAGATTAGCCGGGAGATACAGCATGATGGACGTAACAAGCAGCGCCAGCGTCCATTGCAGGCTATTTCTGCGCCGAACGTATCCTTTCGTACCGCAACGTGGACACACCGTTTCATCGGCGGGAAGGATCGCCGTACAGCAAGAGCAAGAGCGCAATCCTTGTCGGATACCCGTAATGCCCGGTTTTAACGGCTTAAGTAGCTCTGGCATCGGCGCGATATCATCCCACAACCAGCGACGATCAACGCACTGGAAGGCGCGCAGTTGCAGCACACAAAATAAACACCAGGGGAGAAAACTGCTGCCCACACCAATACTGCCGTAGGCCATCAGTTTGACGAAACTGACCAGCACACCCGCGAGGAAAATCTCTGCCATTCCCCAGGTTTTGAGTTGAAAGAGCACCCGTGCCAGTTGCTCTTTCAGACGTACCGGTAATTCGGCGCGATTCACCAGAAGCAGTATGGTAACCAGGCAAAATGCAGGAACCAGTTGCACAAACAACAAGAAAAAAGTGCCGAGGCTGGCGTAGTCCTCAGAAAACAGCACGCCCGGAATTTCCAGTAATGTAATTTCACTGGTAACTCCTGCGACGTTCATATTCACAAAAGGGAATAAGTTGGACAGCAACAGCATGAACAGTGCGGCCAACGCATAGGCGGTAGGACGCTGCCGGGGCGCGTCCCACGCAACGGTTAACGTTGTGCCACACCGAGGACATGCCGCTTTCTGACCATGCTCAAGGTGGGGTAATGCCACCAGCATGTCACACTGCGAGCACAAGATATGCTTCGCGGCATGATGATGTTCGCACATTGGTACTCCTTAATGATGCGCTATTCTACAGATTGCTGACAAAGTGTCCTTTTTTCATGCCGGATGCAGCATTGGTGCCTTTACCGGTCTGAGAGAATACAAATGATTTCCCCCATGCCTGATAAGCGTAGCGCATCAGGCAACTTTACCTTTGTCATCAGCCTCTATATCAATCAACTGTTTTGCGATCAGCCACCATTTTTTAACGCTTCAAGATACTCCCAGCGTTCAAAAGCCTGCTCCAGCTCCTGCTCCGCAGCAGCCAGATCAGCGAGCACTTTTTGCGTATGTTCATGAGACTGGCTGAAGAAGGAGGCATCTGCCACCTGCGCCTGTAAGGCTTCCAGCTTCGCTTCCAGATCTTCAAGCAATTGCGGAAGCTGTTCCAGTTCGCGCTGCAATTTATAGCTTAGTTTGCTAGTGTTGCGTTTTACAGTTTCTGCTTTTGGCGCTGCCGCTTCTTCGGTTTTTTTCACCACCGGCTGTTTAAGCGCCACATACTGTTCTTGCTGACCACGGGCATCATGATAACCGCCAACATAACGACCAATTTTGCCGCCGCCTTCGAAGATCCAGCATTCTGTCACAGTGTTATCGACAAACTGACGATCGTGGCTTACTAACAACACCGTCCCCTGGTAGCTGTCGATTAGCTCTTCAAGCAGTTCGAGCGTTTCGACGTCAAGGTCGTTGGTCGGTTCGTCGAGGATCAGTAAATTGCTTGGCTTAAGGAACAAACGTGCTAACAGCAGACGGTTACGTTCCCCGCCAGAAAGCGCACGTACCGGCGTCATCGCCCGTTTCGGATGGAACAGGAAGTCCTGCAAATAACCCAGCACGTGGCGTGGTTTACCGTTAACCATCACCTCTTGCTTACCTTCGGCAAGGTTATCCATCACCGTTTTATCGGGATCCAGTTCCGCGCGGTGCTGATCGAAATAAGCCACTTCAAGTTTGGTGCCAACGTGAATACGTCCGCTGTCTGGCTGAAGTTGCCCCAGCATCAGTTTTAACAGCGTGGTTTTACCGCAGCCATTCGGGCCAATCAGCGCAATTTTGTCGCCACGTTGTACCTGAGCGGAAAAGTCTTTCACCAGTTGTTTGCCCTCAACCTGATAGCAAACATCTTCCATTTCAAAGACTATTTTACCGGAGCGGCTGGCTTCTTCGACCTGCATCTTCGCCGTACCCATTACCTCCCGGCGTTGGCTACGTTCACGACGCATCGCTTTCAATGCACGCACGCGACCTTCGTTACGGGTACGACGCGCTTTGATCCCCTGACGGATCCACACCTCTTCCTGCGCCAGTTTGCGGTCGAACTCGGCGTTTTGCAGCTCTTCCACGCGCAGGGCTTCTTCTTTTTCCAGCAGGTACTGGTCGTAATTCCCTGGATAGGTCACCAGCTTGCCGCGATCGAGATCAACAATGCGCGTCGCCATATTGCGAATAAACGAACGGTCGTGGGAGATGAAAATAATCGTCCCATTGAAGGTTTTAAGGAACCCTTCCAGCCAGTCGATGGTTTCGATATCCAGGTGGTTAGTCGGTTCGTCGAGCAGTAACACGCGCGGATTGCTCACCAACGCGCGTCCCAACGCCGCTTTACGCAACCAACCGCCGGAAAGTGACGACAGCGCAGCATTGGGGTCTAATCCCAGCTGTGCCAATACTTCGTTGATGCGGTTTTCCAGTTGCCACAGATTATGGTGATCAAGCTGCTCCTGGACTTTCGCCAGTTCATTGAGATTTTTCTCGCTCGGGTCATTCATCACCAGGCGCGAAATATCGTGATAGCGTTTCAGGTATTCCGCCTGTTCTTCGATGCCTTCGGCAACGAAATCATAAACGCTGCCCTCAACGTTACGCGGCGGATCTTGTTGCAAACGCGCAACGATCAAATCTTGCTCATAGATTATCCGACCGTCATCCAGCCCCTGTTCACGGTTGAGGATTTTCATTAACGTCGATTTGCCTGCGCCGTTACGGCCCACCAGACAAACACGTTCGTTATCTTCGATATGCAGTTCTGCGTTATCGAGAAGCGGCGCGTCGCTGAACGACAGCCATGCGCCATGCATACTGATTAATGACATTACTATTCCTTTCAGGCTGCGGTAATCAGCCAGCAGTTGTGGATCTGGCGGTTACGGGCGAAATCCTGGGAGAGCGTTTTTTGCGTAATTTCTTGTGCTTTCAGTCCCAGTTTTGCCAGTCCGTCAAGATCCATACGGAAGCCACGCTTGTTGTTCGAGAACATGATCGTCCCGCCAGCACGCAGCAGACGCTTCAAATCTTTCATCAGCGCCAGATGATCGCGCTGAACATCAAACGCATCTTCCATTCGTTTTGAGTTAGAGAAGGTTGGCGGATCGATAAAAATCAGATCGAACTGTTCATTAGCTTCACGCAACCACGCCAGACAATCGGCCTGAATCAGGCGATGCGCACGGCCGGTTAAGCCATTCAGACGCAGGTTGCGTTCTGCCCACTCCAGATAAGTACGCGACATATCCACTGTGGTGGTGCTGCGCGCGCCGCCTAAGCCCGCGTGCACGGTGGCGCTACCGGTATAGGAGAACAGGTTGAGGAAATCTTTGCCTTTACTCATCTGACCGAGCATACGACGGGCGATACGGTGATCGAGGAACAAACCCGTATCAAGGTAATCCGTCAGGTTCACCCACAGGTGCGCGTTATATTCGGTGACTTCAAGAAACTCGCCCTTCTCGCCCAGTTTCTGATACTGATTTTTGCCCTTCTGGCGTTCACGGGTTTTCAGCACCAGTTTGTTTGGCGCAATCCCCAGTACCGAAATGGTCGCAGCGATAATATCGAACAAACGTTGACGCGCTTTGTGCGCATCGATGGTCTTCGGCGGCGCGTACTCCTGCACGACCACCCAGTCGGCGTAGCGGTCAACAGCGACGTTGTATTCTGGCAAATCGGCGTCATACAGGCGGTAACATTCAATCCCTTCCTGCCGCGCCCATTTTTCGAATTTCTTCAGGTTCTTACGCAGACGGTTGGCGTAATCTTCCGCCACCATCGCCGGTTTGCTGTCCGGGGTACTTTCGGCAACGTGGTAGTTTTTCTGCACGCAGTCCAGCGGGCCATTTTTCGCCTTGTACTGTTTGTCTGCGCGCAATTGCAGACAACTTAACAAATCCGGCGAGGCGCTGAATAAAGAGAGATTCCAGCCACCGAACTGGTTTTTCATGATTCGGCCCAGCAGGCTATGCAGCGCAATCAGCGCCGGTTCGCTGTCCAGACGCTCACCGTATGGCGGGTTGCTCAGTACGGTGCCATACGGTCCTTTTGGTAGCGGATTGGTCAGTTGCGCGACATCTTTCACCTCAAAAGTGATCAGTTCGCCAATCCCCGCCAAGCGGGCGTTAGTACGCGCACGTTGAATCACCCGCGCATCGCTGTCGGAACCGTAGAAATGAGAGCTGTATTCTGCCAGACCTTTACGGGCGCGAGTTTGTGCTTCCGCTTTCACTTCCTGCCAGATGGCTTCGTCGTGCTGCGCCCAGCCGCTAAATCCCCAACGCCCACGGTGCAAGCCCGGCGCGCGGTCGGTCGCCAGCATCGCGGCTTCAATCAGCAACGTACCGGAACCACACATCGGGTCGAGCAGTGGTGTTCCTGGCTGCCAGCCAGATCGCATCACAATGGCTGCCGCCAGTGTTTCTTTGATTGGCGCAATACCGGCACGGTCACGATAACCACGCAGATGCAAACCATCACCACTTAAGTCGAGAGCGATACTGGCGGTTTCTTTATGCAGCCAGACGTTAACGCGAATATCCGGCGCATCGCGATCAACATTTGGTCGCGGCAGATTTTTACGCGTGAAAGCATCAACAATTGCGTCCTTAACTTTCATCGCGCCATACTGGCTGTTGCGGATAGTGTCATTCAGACCACTAAAGTGGACAGCAAAGGTCGCGCCAGGATTAAACATCTCTGTCCAGTTGATCGCCTGAACGCCGAGATAGAGGTCTAAATCACTGTAAACCTTACACTCGCCCAGCGGCAACATAATACGCGAGGCCAGGCGGCTCCACATCAGGCTCTGGTATACAAGCCGCGTGTCGCCCTTGAAATGGACCCCACCCTGAACCACCTGGCATTCAACGGCCCCCAGGTTTTCCAGTTCAGTTTTTAACAGCTCTTCCAGCCCACGGGCCGTACTGGCAAACAGAGAATTCATATCGTCACTTTTACTCTAAGAAAATTGTTGCGCATTATAGCTAATAAGTCCGTCATGTCATAAAGTTGAGGGCTTATTTTCATTTGGGGACCGCACCGTGGCGACATTAACCCGGCTTTTTATTCATCCTGTTAAATCCATGCGTGGCATCGGTCTGACACACGCTCTTGCAGATATCAGCGGGCTGGCCTTCGATCGCATTTTTATGCTGACAGAACCCGACGGTACATTTATTACCGCCCGTCAGTTTCCACAGATGGTGCGCTTTACCCCATCTCCCGTTCATGACGGTCTGCATCTCACTGCGCCCGATGGTAGTAGTGCGTGGGTACGCTTTGCCGATTTCGCCGAACAGGACGCACCAACGGAAGTGTGGGGTAACCATTTTACTGCGCGCATTGCGCCAGATGAGATAAACAAATGGTTAAGCGGATTTTTCTCCCGCGACGTGCAATTGCGCTGGGTGGGGCCACAGATGACGCGGCGCGTAAAACGCCACAACACTGTACCCCTGTCATTCGCTGATGGCTATCCGTATCTGCTCGTCAATGAAGCTTCATTGCGCGATCTCCAACAACGCTGTCCGGCAAGCGTCAAAATGGAACAATTCCGCCCCAATCTGGTTGTTTCTGGCGTAGCCGCGTGGGAAGAAGACACCTGGAAAGTGATTCGTATTGGCGATGTGGTGTTCGATGTGGTGAAACCTTGTAGCCGTTGTATTTTCACCACCGTTAGCCCGGAAAAAGGGCAAAAGCATCCGGCTGGCGAACCATTAAAAACGCTGCAATCTTTCCGTACAGCCCAGGATAACGGCGATGTCGATTTCGGTCAAAACTTAATTGCCCGTAACAGTGGTGTTATCCGTGTTGGCGATGAGGTGGAAATCCTGGCGACAGCACCGGCAAAAGTCTACGGTGCGGCCGCAGCCGACGATACTTTCTCCGCGACACAACAACCAAACGCGAATGTTGACATCAACTGGCAAGGGCGGGCATTTCGCGGTAATAACCAACAGGTACTGCTGGAACAATTAGAAAATCAAGGGATTCGTATTCCCTATTCTTGCCGTGCCGGCATATGCGGAAGTTGTCGTGTTCAGCTTCTCGAAGGCGAAGTCACCCCGCTGAAAAAATCAGCTATGAGCGACGATGGAACAATTCTTTGCTGTAGTTGCGTACCGAAGACTGCATTGAAACTGAAAAGTTAAACGGCTTGTTCAAGGCTGACGCTGTCATAACTCACATGCGGTCTCAGCCTGTCATTCATAATTTTGATGGCGTCACCCAGTTGCATGGCGCGCCCGGCGATGACGACGCAAGGCTGTGCCAGCAGGCACAGTGCGGCATTTTCGCCAGATTCAATAACCAGTAAATTGACCTGCTCATTGGTGTCGCTTAACCAGACACAGGCAGCATCACCTGACGCTGGAGCCCACATTTCGCCATGAGAAACAAAATGCCAGCTTTTCGGCATTTGCGGTTTGAGATAACGAATCGCTACCAGTGCATTAAGCACCAGTTCAGCTTTTTGTTCTTTTGATAAGTTAAGGTCGCGGCATTTTTCTTCAAACGTGAAATAGAGCGCGGCGTCATCAACGCAAAATCCCGCAGGAGAAAAAGCATCCGGCGTCAACATTTTACGCGCAAAACGTGAGCGAAACAGCATACCATTGGCTAAATCAAGCATCATTCGATCATGCTCTTCATCGTAATACCAACGCCAGTTATCGTCTGGTTTAATTCGCATATGCCTCTCCTCTACCCTATAAATTCACTGCAACACATTCCATTGTCGCTTTGCTTAATAACCTCAACAAGAAAAGTACAAAATGTCTAAATAAGTAACAGGAATGAATATAAAACAACCAGGGCTGAAAATAAAGCCCTGATTATCTTATAAAGAGAAAGTGAAAGAAATAATTAGATATGAGTAACGATTTCTTTAATCAGCGGTGGTCCTTTAAAAATAAAACCAGAATAAATTTGCACCAGTGAAGCCCCCGCTGCTATCTTCTCACGGGCAGCAATAACCGAGTCAATACCACCAACACCAATGATCGGTAAACGACCGTTTAATTCCTGCGACAAGCGGCGAATAATTTCTGTGCTTTTTAATTGCAACGGACGACCACTTAAGCCACCGGTTTGATCGCAATTTTTCATTCCCTGAACTAAAGAACGATCGAGGGTGGTATTAGTCGCAATAACGCCATCAATATTATGACGTACCAAACTATCGGCCACCTGGATCAACTCTTCTTCAGAAAGATCCGGCGCGATCTTCACTGCGATCGGCACATATTTATGGTGCATCGCTTGCAAATCATTTTGCTTATTTTTAATTGCCGTTAATAAATCATCCAGTGCTTCGCCATATTGCAGAGTACGTAATCCTGGAGTATTCGGTGATGAAATATTGATGGCAATATATCCTGCATAGGCGTAGATTTTTTCCATACAAATCAGATAGTCATCTTTGCCTTGCTCAACCGGTGTATCTTTATTTTTACCGATATTAATTCCCAGAACGCCGTCATAATGTGCTTTTTTAACGTTCTCAACGAGGTTATCAACGCCGAGGTTATTAAAGCCCATACGGTTGATCAAACCTTCAGCATCCACCAGACGGAAGAGACGCGGCTTGTCATTTCCTGGTTGTGGACGAGGGGTGACAGTGCCGATCTCGATCGATCCAAATCCCATTGCGCCTAAAGCGTCAATACACTCCCCGTCTTTATCAAGACCGGCAGCCAGACCAAGCGGATTTTTAAAGGTCAGTCCCATGCAGTTAACCGGTTTCGCTGGAACGTTCTGTCGAACAAGTGCTTCAAACGGCGTTCCGGTAATGCGACGTAATTGCTGAAAAGTAACCTCATGAGCGCGCTCAGGATCGAGCTGGAAAAGGGCTTTACGAACGAAGGGGTAGTACATGAACTCTCCTGGATTCCCGGTGTGCAAACCGGGTGCGTATTATGTGCGAGTTCGAATCAAAAGGGAATTGACCTGTGGCAATAAATAGCAAACGTTTTCTTGTTGTGCTTTTTTTATGCTTTTTTTTGCTTTTCTTCATCAGATAAATCATTTCGACTCACAAGCTCTCTCTGTCAGACTGACCGAATTGTTATCAATTTTAACAAAACAAGAACTATTGGTTATAAGGAGAGAGTATGCGTGTCATTACCCTGGCAGGAAGTCCTCGCTTTCCTTCTCGCTCCAGCTCTTTGCTGGAATATGCGCGGGAAAAATTGAATGGCCTGGATGTGGAAGTTTATCACTGGAATCTGCAAAACTTCGCCCCGGAAGATTTGCTTTATGCCCGTTTCGATAGTCCGGCACTCAAGACTTTCACCGCTCAGTTGCAAGAGGCTGATGGGCTGATTGTCGCCACTCCCGTCTACAAAGCCGCCTATTCCGGCGCACTGAAAACGCTTCTCGACCTGCTACCAGAACGCGCACTACAAGGAAAAGTGGTGTTGCCGCTGGCGACAGGTGGCACGGTGGCTCACCTGCTGGCGGTTGATTACGCACTTAAACCAGTTTTAAGCGCACTAAAAGCCCAGGAGATCCTACACGGCGTATTTGCCGATGACTCGCAGGTGCTTGATTTCCAACATAAGCCGCAATTCACGCCGAATCTGCAATCCCGTCTAGATACCGCGCTCGATACCTTCTGGCAGGCGCAGCACCGCCGCGATGTCCAGGTTCCTGACCTTCTCTCTCTGCGAGGTAACGCTCATGCGTAATATTTTTAAACTGGTGCTGATGGGATTATTCAGCGTCTCTACGCTCACGATTGCTGCGGAGTCTTCTCCTGAAGCGTTACGGATAGGTTATCAAAAAGGCAGCATCAGCATGGTGCTGGCAAAAAGCCACCAGTTACTGGAAACACGCTATCCGCAAACCAAAATCTCGTGGGTGGAGTTTCCCGCTGGTCCGCAAATGTTGGAGGCGTTAAACGTCGGCAGTATCGATCTGGGCAGTACGGGGGACATTCCTCCAATTTTTGCTCAGGCCGCCGGTGCTGATTTGGTCTACGTCGGTGTCGAGCCACCGAAACCAAAAGCCGAAGTGATTCTGGTGCTCGAAAACAGCCCGATCAAAACTGTGGCTGAACTAAAGGGCCACAAAGTCGCGTTTCAGAAAGGTTCAAGTTCGCACAACCTTTTACTGCGCGCACTGCAACAGGCCGGGCTTAATTTCACTGATATTCAGCCGACCTATCTGACGCCCGCCGATGCGCGCGCTGCATTTCAGCAGGGTAACGTCGACGCCTGGGCTATCTGGGATCCCTACTATTCCGCTGCGTTATTGCAGGGCGGCGTGCGGGTGCTGAAAGATGGCACCGATCTCAATCAAACCGGATCGTTTTATCTGGCAGCCCGTCCGTATGCAGAAAAAAACGGCGCATTTATTCAGGGCGTACTGGCAACCTTTAGCGAGGCCGATGCGTTAACCCATAGCCAGCGCGAACAAAGCATCGCCCTGTTGGCAAAAACAATGGGTTTACCGGCGCCGGTCATTGCCTCATATCTTGACCATCGCCCCCCTACCACCATCAAACCCGTGAACGCCGAGGTTGCTGCTTTACAGCAACACACTGCCGACCTGTTTTATGAAAATCGTCTGGTGCCGAAAAAAGTCGATATCCGCCAACGCATCTGGCAGCCCACTCAACTGGAAGGAAAACAATTATGAGTCTGAATATGTTCTGGTTTTTACCCACGCACGGTGACGGTCATTATCTGGGAACGGAAGAAGGGTCTCGCCCGGTTGATCATGGGTATCTGCAACAGATTGCACAAGCGGCGGATCGTCTTGGCTATACCGGCGTGCTGATCCCAACAGGCCGTTCCTGCGAAGATGCGTGGCTGGTGGCGGCATCGATGATCCCGGTGACGCAACGGCTTAAGTTCCTCGTCGCTCTACGCCCAAGTGTGACATCGCCTACCGTAGCCGCTCGCCAGGCTGCCACGCTTGATCGCCTCTCTAATGGACGCGCGTTGTTTAACCTGGTCACAGGCAGCGATCCGCAAGAGCTGGCAGGCGACGGCGTGTTCCTTGATCATAGCGAGCGTTACGAAGCCTCGGCGGAATTTACTCAGGTCTGGCGACGTTTATTGCAGGGAGAAACCGTCGATTTCAACGGTAAACATATTCATGTGCGCGGAGCAAAACTGCTCTTCCCGCCGATTCAACAGCCGTATCCGCCACTTTACTTTGGCGGATCGTCCGACGTTGCTCAGGATCTGGCTGCTGAACAGGTTGATCTTTATCTCACCTGGGGCGAACCGCCGGAGCGGGTAAAAGAGAAGATCGAACAAGTGCGGGCAAAAGCTGCCGCGCATGGGCGCAAAATTCGTTTCGGTATTCGTCTGCATGTAATTGTCCGCGAAACCAACGACGAAGCCTGGCAGGCCGCCGAACGGTTAATCTCCCATCTTGATGATAAGACGATTGCCAAAGCACAAGAAGCATTTGCCCGGACGGATTCAGTCGGTCAACAACGAATGGCGGCGCTGCATAACGGTAAGCGCGACAATCTGGAGATCAGCCCCAATTTATGGGCGGGAGTTGGCTTAGTACGCGGCGGTGCCGGAACGGCGCTGGTGGGCGATGGGCCGACAGTCGCTGCGCGAATCAACGAATACGCCGCGCTTGGCATCGACAGTTTTGTCCTTTCTGGCTATCCACATCTGGAAGAAGCGTATCGGGTTGGCGAGTTGTTGTTCCCACATCTGGATGTCGCCATCCCACAGATTCCCCAACCGCAGCCGCTGAACCTGCAAGGCGAAGCGGTGGCAAATGAGTTTATCCCACGTAAAGTCGCGCAAAGCTAAGGAACACGATGATGGCAACGCCAGTGAAAAAATGGTTATTGCGCGTTGCCCCCTGGTTTTTACCGGTGGGCATCGTGGCGGTGTGGCAACTGGCCTCGTCAGTTGGCTGGTTGTCGACGCGTATTTTGCCCTCGCCGCAAGGGGTGGTCGCGGCGTTCTGGACGCTCTCAGCCAGCGGCGAATTGTGGCAGCATCTGGCGATCAGCTCCTGGCGGGCGCTGATTGGTTTTTCCATTGGCGGATCGCTGGGCTTGATTCTGGGACTGATTAGCGGACTGTCGCGCTGGGGGGAGCGACTACTGGATACCTCAATTCAGATGTTGCGCAACGTACCGCATCTGGCGCTGATCCCGCTGGTGATTTTGTGGTTTGGCATTGATGAATCCGCAAAGATTTTCCTGGTGGCGCTTGGCACGCTATTCCCCATTTATATCAACACCTGGCATGGGATCCGTAATATCGATCGCGGGCTGGTAGAGATGGCGCGCAGCTATGGCTTATCCGGCGTGCCGCTGTTTATCCATGTGATCCTGCCCGGAGCCCTGCCCTCAATTATGGTCGGCGTGCGTTTTGCGTTGGGTCTGATGTGGCTAACGCTGATTGTTGCCGAAACCATTTCTGCCAATTCAGGCATTGGTTATCTGGCAATGAATGCGCGGGAGTTTCTGCAAACGGACGTGGTGGTGGTCGCCATTATTCTTTACGCCCTGCTCGGCAAACTTGCTGACGTCAGCGCGCAACTATTAGAGCGCCTCTGGTTGCGCTGGAACCCGGCTTATCATCTGAAGGAGGCCACGGTATGAATACTGCTCGTCTGAACCAGGGCACACCGCTGTTGCTCAATGCGGTATGCAAACATTACGCGGATAATATCGTCCTGAACCACCTGGATTTGCATATTCCAGCGGGTCAGTTTGTGGCAGTGGTCGGTCGCAGCGGTGGTGGCAAAAGTACCCTGCTGCGCCTGCTGGCGGGGCTGGAAACGCCAACCGCAGGCGATGTGTTAGCGGGTACAACGCCACTTGCCGAAATTCAGGACGATACACGCATGATGTTTCAGGATGCCCGTCTGCTGCCGTGGAAATCGGTAATTGATAACGTTGGGTTAGGTCTGAAAGGCCAGTGGCGCAATGCCGCGCGTCAGTCGCTGGCTGCGGTAGGGCTGGAGAATCGCGCCGGGGAATGGCCTGCGGCGCTGTCTGGCGGGCAGAAACAGCGTGTGGCGCTGGCAAGAGCGTTAATTCATCGACCGGGTTTATTGTTGCTTGATGAACCGCTCGGGGCACTGGACGCCTTAACGCGACTGGAGATGCAGGATTTGATTGTGTCACTTTGGCAGGAGCACGGTTTTACCGTCTTGCTGGTAACGCATGATGTGAGCGAAGCGGTGGCGATGGCTGACCGGGTGCTGTTAATTGAAGAAGGAAAAATTGGTCTGGATTTGACGGTGGATATACCCCGTCCGCGCCGGTTAGGGTCGGTACGATTAGCAGAGCTGGAAGCGGAAGTGTTGCAGCGGGTGATGCAGCGTGGGCATTCTGAACAACCGATTCGACGTCATGGTTAATATGCCGGATGCGGCGCATAAAACCAGCAATTTCAATGGAATTGTAGGCCTGATAAGACGCGTCAAGCGTCGCATCAGGCCGTTGGGCACGGTTGCCGGATGCGGCGTGAACGCCTTATCCGGCCTACAAAACCAGCAATTTCAACAGGTTGCCTGATAAGACGCGGCAAGCGTCGCATCAGGCATGTTTGTATCAAGCCAGAGCTTTGGTGATCTTCTCGTACAGATCACCAGAAAGATTTTCCAGTCCTTTTAACTGCTCCAGCGCCGCACGCATTTTCGCCTGACGTTTAGCATCGTAACGTTTCAGGCGAATCAACGGCTCAATCAGGCGCGAAGCCACCTGCGGGTTACGGCTGTTCAGGTCGGTGAGCATTTCCACCAGGAACTGATAACCGCTGCCATCTTCGGCATGGAACGCAGCCGGGTTGCTGCCCGCAAACGCCCCAATCAACGAACGAATACGGTTCGGGTTGCTCATGGTGAACGAACGATGCTGCAACAGGCTGCGCACCGTCTCCAGTACATTCGCCGCCGGACTGGTGGCTTGCAGGATAAACCATTTATCCATCACCAGACCGTCCTGATGCCATTTGTCGTCGTACTCCTGCATCAGCGCATCACGACATGGTAACTGCGCAGCAACCGCCGCCGAGAGCGCCGCCAACGCATCGGTCATATTGTTGGCCTCGTGGAACTGCTTGCTCACCAGCACGTCAGCCAGATGCGTTTCACCAAAAGCGAGGAAACGCAGGCAGGCATTACGCAGAGTGCGTTTTGCAATATCTTCATGCTCAACGCGGTACTCGCTCTGGTAATTCGCGTTATAAATAGCAAGCAACTCATCCGCCAGTTCAGCCGCCAGAGTACGGGTGAGAGCTTCGCGCACTTCAGCAATGGCAATCGGGTCGATGATATCGAACAGTTCTGCCATTTCATTGACGGAAGGCAGCGTCAGGATTTCTGCCGCCAGCGCCGGATCAATCCTCTCATCGAGCAGTACCGCGCGGAAAGCATCGGCAACATGTGCTGGTAAAGACAATGGTTGACCTTGCTGATGACGGGCGACGTTCAGTTTGATGTAGGTTGCGAGCAGGCTTTGCGCCGCATCCCAGCGAGAGAAATCATTACGCGCATGGCGCATCAGGAAAGTCAGTTGCTGGTCGCTCCACTTATATTCCAGTTTCACCGGCGCAGAAAATTCGCAAAGCAGCGCAGGCACAGGCTGGAAGTAGACGTTATCGAAGACAAAGGTCTGTTCCGCCTGGGTGACATTCAATACCGGATTGACCGGATGGCCACCCTTCTGCAACGGAATCACTTTGCCTTCGTTGTCATACAGTTCGATAGCAAACGGAATATGTAGCGGCTGTTTTTCTGCCTGATCCGGCGTGGCTGGTGTGCGCTGGCTGATGGTCAGGGTGTACTGCTCGGTTTCCGGATTGTAGTCGTCTTTAACAGTCACAATCGGCGTACCGGACTGGCTGTACCAGCGACGGAAATGGGAAAGATCGACATTTGACGCATCTTCCATCGCCTGAACGAAATCGTCGCAGGTCGCAGCACTACCATCGTGACGCTCGAAATAGAGCTGCATCCCTTTCTGGAAGTTTTCTTCACCCAGCAGAGTGTGGATCATACGAATCACTTCCGCGCCCTTCTCGTAAACGGTCAGGGTGTAGAAGTTGTTCATTTCAATGACCATATCCGGACGGATTGGGTGCGCCATCGGACTGGCGTCTTCCGCAAACTGCAATCCGCGCATGGTGCGCACGTTGTTGATACGGTTTACCGCGCGGGAACCAAGGTCAGAACTGAACTCCTGATCGCGGAAAACAGTCAAGCCTTCCTTCAAACTGAGCTGGAACCAGTCACGGCAGGTAACGCGGTTGCCGGTCCAGTTATGGAAATATTCATGACCGATGACACGCTCAATGTCGAGATAATCTTTATCGGTTGCAGTGTCGGTACGCGCCAGCACATATTTGGAGTTAAAGATGTTGAGACCTTTATTCTCCATTGCGCCCATGTTGAAGAAATCCACTGCAACGATCATATAGATGTCGAGGTCATACTCCAGACCAAAGCGTTCTTCATCCCACTTCATGGAATTTTTCAGCGAGGTCATCGCCCACGGCGCGCGATCAAGATTGCCGCGATCGACATACAACTCCAGCGCCACTTCGCGACCGGAGCGGGTAGTGAAAGTGTCGCGAAGTACATCGAAGTCACCAGCTACCAGCGCAAACAGATAGCTCGGTTTCGGGAACGGATCCTGCCACTGTACCCAGTGACGTCCATTTTCCAGTTCGCCTTGCGCAACACGGTTACCGTTGGAAAGCAGGAACGGGTATTTGGTTTTATCCGCAATAATTTTGGTGGTAAAACGCGCCAGCACATCCGGGCGATCAAGATAGTACGTAATATGGCGGAAACCTTCAGCCTCACACTGGGTGCAGAGCGCATCGCCTGACTGGTAAAGCCCTTCCAGCGCGGTGTTGGACGCCGGGCTAATTTCATTAACAATCTTGAGCGTAAAACGTTCCGGTAAATTACTGATGATCAGTGCGCCCTCTTCTTCTTTCCAGGCTGTCCACGGCTCATCATTAATATGAATAGAGACTAGTTTAAGGGCTTCGCCGTCCAGACGAAGCGGAGCATCTGATGCACCATGACGGACAGCCTGGCTGATCGCGGTAACCACCGTCTTTTGCGCGTTCAGGTCAAAGGTCAAGTCAATATCAGTAATCTGGTAATCCGGCGCACGATAGTCGTGACGGTATTTGGCTTGTGGCTGTTGAGTCATAAATAACCTTTAGCATCTTTTATAGAGTCAGGTGTTCAGTCTATTCCTGTTGCATAAATCTCGCTACGCAGAATCTTCATCTTTTCAGGTACAAACGCTTTTATTGCTACATTTTTATAACATAAGGTGCGCAATGCCATCGACCATAAAGGTGGCATATGGTGTGATCGGGGTTCAATAAATTGCGAAACAAGGTATACTCCAGCAGTTCCTGAAGATGTTTATTGTACTAAACGCTCCCGTACGAGGACGCTACTGCGCACCTATGACACAATTCGCTTCTCCTGTTCTGCACTCGTTGCTGGATACAGATGCTTATAAGTTGCATATGCAGCAAGCCGTGTTTCATCACTATTATGATGTGCATGTCGCGGCGGAGTTTCGTTGCCGAGGTGACGATCTGCTGGGTATTTATGCCGATGCTATTCGTGAACAGGTTCAGGCGATGCAGCACCTGCGCCTGCAGGATGATGAATATCAATGGCTCTCTGCCCTGCCTTTTTTTAAGGCCGACTATCTCAACTGGCTACGCGAGTTCCGCTTTAACCCGGAACAGGTCACCGTCACCAACGATAACGGTAAGCTGGATATTCGTTTAAGCGGCCCGTGGCGTGAAGTCATCCTCTGGGAAGTTCCTCTACTGGCGGTCATCAGTGAACTGGTACATCGCTATCGCTCACCGCAGGCCGACGTTGCGCAAGCCCTCGATACCCTGGAAAGCAAATTAGTCGACTTTTCGGCATTAACCGCCGATCTCGAGATGTCGCGCTTCCATCTGATGGATTTCGGCACTCGTCGCCGTTTTTCCCGCGAAGTACAAGAAACCATCGTTAAACGTTTGCAACAGG
The DNA here is from genome assembly GCF_916618735.1 of Escherichia sp. Marseille-Q3837. Lineage (NCBI taxonomy): Bacteria > Pseudomonadati > Pseudomonadota > Gammaproteobacteria > Enterobacterales > Enterobacteriaceae > Escherichia > Escherichia sp. Marseille-Q3837. The sequence goes on from NZ_CAKAKC010000001.1 coordinate 3,782,861, forward strand.
AACCCTGGTTCGTTGGCACCAGTAACTACGATCTGGCACGTCGGCTTTCCCTCACCCCGATGGGAACACAGGCGCATGAATGGTTCCAGGCGCATCAACAAATCAGCCCGGATCTTGCCAATAGTCAGCGCGCTGCACTTGCTGCGTGGCTGGAAGAATATCCTGACCAACTTGGCATTGCGTTAACCGACTGCATTACTATGGATGCCTTTCTGCGTGATTTCGGCGTGGAATTTGCCAGTCGTTACCAGGGGCTTCGCCATGATTCCGGCGACCCGGTAGAATGGGGCGAAAAAGCCATTGCACATTATGAGAAGCTGGGAATTGATCCGCAGAGCAAAACGCTGGTTTTCTCTGACAATCTGGATTTACGCAAAGCGGTCGAGCTTTATCGCCACTTCTCTTCCCGTGTGCAATTAAGTTTTGGTATCGGTACACGCCTGACCTGCGATATCCCCCAGGTCAAACCACTGAATATTGTGATTAAGCTGGTGGAGTGTAACGGTAAACCGGTGGCGAAACTTTCTGACAGCCCTGGCAAAACTATCTGCCATGACAAAGCGTTTGTCCGTGCGCTGCGTAAAGCGTTCGACCTTCCGCATATTAAAAAAGCCAGTTAATATCATCAGGGAGCCATAACGGCTCCCTTTTTTGCCTTTTATTCCGAAATCTTTTGTCCCATCTGCGAATTCTGCTTGTCTGATTGCAGATGCCAGGTAACATAGGTATCCCCCCATTGACGGGTGGACAAGTGTTTATTTTTTCCGACTATTAACAGAGAGAATATTATGAGCGTTGTGCCTGTAGCCGACGTACTCCAGGGCCGCGTAGCCGTTGACAGCGAAGTCACCGTGCGCGGATGGGTGCGTACCCGCCGAGATTCAAAAGCTGGCATCTCCTTCCTCGCCGTTTATGACGGTTCCTGCTTTGATCCTGTACAGGCTGTCATCAATAATTCTCTGCCCAATTACAATGAAGACGTCCTGCGTCTGACCACCGGTTGCTCGGTCATTGTGACGGGTAAAGTCGTGGCGTCGCCGGGTCAGGGGCAACAATTTGAAATTCAGGCCAGCAACGTTGAAGTTGCCGGCTGGGTTGAAGATCCAGATACTTACCCGATGGCAGCAAAGCGCCACAGCATTGAGTATCTGCGTGAAGTCGCTCACCTGCGTCCACGTACCAACCTGATTGGCGCTGTTGCGCGCGTTCGCCACACGCTGGCACAGGCGCTGCATCGCTTCTTTAACGAGCAGGGATTCTTCTGGGTTTCAACGCCACTGATTACCGCATCTGATACCGAAGGCGCTGGCGAAATGTTCCGCGTTTCAACGCTGGATCTGGAAAACCTGCCGCGTAACGATCAGGGCAAAGTGGATTTCGACAAAGACTTCTTCGGTAAAGAGTCTTTCCTGACCGTATCTGGTCAGTTGAACGGTGAAACCTACGCTTGCGCATTGTCCAAAATTTATACCTTCGGCCCGACTTTCCGTGCAGAAAACTCCAACACCAGCCGTCACCTTGCGGAATTCTGGATGCTGGAGCCGGAAGTGGCGTTTGCTAACCTGAACGATATCGCCGGTCTGGCTGAAGCCATGCTGAAATATGTCTTCAAAGCGGTTCTCGAAGAACGTGCAGACGACATGAAATTCTTCGCTGAACGCGTAGATAAAGATGCTGTCAGCCGTCTGGAACGCTTCATTGAAGCCGACTTTGCGCAGGTTGATTACACCGATGCGGTAACCATCCTCGAAAATTGCGGTAAGAAATTTGAAAACCCGGTTTACTGGGGCGTGGATCTCTCTTCCGAGCATGAGCGTTACCTGGCAGAAGAACACTTTAAAGCGCCGGTCGTGGTGAAAAACTATCCGAAAGATATTAAAGCGTTCTATATGCGCCTCAACGAAGACGGTAAAACCGTTGCGGCTATGGACGTTCTGGCTCCGGGCATCGGTGAGATCATTGGTGGTTCACAGCGTGAAGAACGTCTGGACGTACTGGACGAGCGTATGCTGGAGATGGGCCTGAACAAAGAAGATTACTGGTGGTATCGCGATCTGCGTCGCTACGGTACTGTTCCGCATTCCGGTTTCGGTCTTGGTTTTGAACGTCTGATCGCCTACGTGACTGGTGTGCAAAACGTGCGTGACGTGATTCCGTTCCCGCGTACTCCGCGTAACGCCAGCTTCTAATTTAGTTTTTCCGAGAGCCAGCGCCCGCTGGCTCTTTTCTATTCCCTTCTGTCAAGTTATCTGTTTGTTAAGTCAATCAATCTATTTGCAACCCTGTCACAACAACCTTCCTGTTACGTAATATTTCCACGTAATATTTATGAACAAAAAATAATCCGCATTCTTATTGCGGATTAGTTATTTCTTAGCTGATAGCACAATTTTTATACTTCTTATTGGCTTTCTGGACGTCTGAACCTGTGTTTTAGCGAAGCCACTGAGAGGAATTATCAGAGCGAAAATTTTCGTTTAGCTAAATTTAATATAAGGAAATCATATATATAGATCAAACTCTCTGCAAATATCATTAAAGTCTAATGGAAATATGACGGCGTTCACAAAGTTCCTTAAAATTTACCTTTGGTTACATATTTTTTCTTTTTGTAACTATATCTTTATATTTGTAGCACTTTCACGGTAGCGAAACGTTAGTTTGAATGGAAAGATGCCTGCAGATACATAAAGACACCAAACTTTCATCAATAGCTCCGTAAATATTTATTGACGAAACTTATTGACGGCAGTGGCAGGTGTCATAAAAAAAACCATGAGGGTAATAAATAATGATGAAGCGCAACATTCTGGCAGTGATCGTCCCTGCTCTGTTAGTAGCAGGTACTGCAAACGCTGCAGAAATCTATAACAAAGATGGCAACAAAGTAGATCTGTACGGTAAAGCTGTCGGTCTGCACTATTTTTCCAAGGGTAACGGTGAAAACAGTTACGGTGGCAATGGCGATATGACCTATGCCCGTCTTGGTTTTAAAGGGGAAACTCAAATCAATTCCGACCTGACCGGTTACGGTCAGTGGGAATACAACTTCCAGGGTAACAACTCTGAGGGTTCTGATGCCCAAAATGGCAATAAAACCCGTCTGGCGTTCGCTGGTCTGAAATTTGCTGATGCTGGCTCAATCGATTACGGTCGTAACTATGGTGTTGTTTATGATGCACTGGGTTACACCGATATGCTGCCAGAGTTTGGTGGTGACACTGCATACAGCGATGACTTCTTCGTTGGCCGTGTTGGCGGCGTTGCAACTTACCGTAACTCCAACTTCTTTGGTCTGGTTGACGGCCTGAATTTCGCTGTTCAGTACCTGGGTAAAAACGAACGTGACACCGCACGTCGTTCTAACGGCGACGGTGTTGGCGGCTCCATCAGCTACGAATTCGAAGGCTTTGGTATCGTTGGTGCTTATGGTGCTGCTGACCGCACCAACTTGCAGGAAGCTCAGCCTCTTGGCCAGGGTAAAAAAGCTGAACAGTGGGCTACTGGCCTGAAGTATGATGCAAACAACATCTACCTGGCGGCAAACTACGGTGAAACCCGTAACGCTACGCCGATCACTGGCGGCTTTGCCAACAAAACACAAGACGTTCTGTTAGTTGCACAATACCAGTTCGATTTCGGTCTGCGTCCGTCCATCGCTTACACCAAATCTAAAGCGAAAGACGTAGAAGGTATCGGTGATGTTGATCTGGTGAACTACTTTGAAGTGGGCGCAACCTACTACTTCAACAAAAACATGTCCACCTACGTTGACTACATCATCAACCAGATCGATTCTGACAACAAACTGGGCGTAGGTTCAGACGACACCGTTGCTGTGGGTATCGTTTACCAGTTCTAATAGCAGACCTCTTTGTTAAATGCCGAAAAAACAGGACTTTGGTCCTGTTTTTTTTATGCCTTCCAGAGCAATCTCACGTCTTGCAAAAACAGTCGGCGTTTTCATCAGTAATAGTTGGAATTTTGTAAATCTCCCGTTACCCTGATAGCGGACTTCCCTTCTGTAACCATAATGGAACCTCGTCATGTTTGAGAACATTACCGCCGCTCCTGCCGACCCAATTCTGGGTCTGGCCGATCTGTTTCGTGCCGATGAACGTCCCGGCAAAATTAACCTTGGGATTGGTGTCTATAAAGATGAGACGGGCAAAACCCCGGTGCTGACCAGCGTTAAAAAGGCTGAACAGTATCTGCTCGAAAATGAAACCACCAAAAACTACCTCGGCATTGACGGCATCCCTGAATTTGGTCGCTGCACTCAGGAACTGCTGTTTGGTAAAGGTAGCGCCCTGATCAATGACAAACGTGCTCGCACAGCACAGACTCCGGGTGGCACTGGCGCACTACGCGTGGCTGCCGATTTCCTGGCAAAAAATACCAGCGTTAAGCGTGTGTGGGTAAGCAACCCAAGCTGGCCGAACCATAAGAGCGTCTTTAACTCTGCAGGTCTGGAAGTTCGTGAATACGCTTATTATGATGCGGAAAATCACACCCTTGACTTCGATGCACTGATTAACAGCCTGAACGAAGCTCAGGCTGGCGACGTAGTGCTGTTCCATGGCTGTTGCCATAACCCAACCGGTATCGATCCTACACTGGAGCAATGGCAAACGCTGGCGCAGCTTTCCGTTGAGAAAGGCTGGTTACCGCTGTTTGACTTCGCTTACCAGGGTTTTGCTCGCGGTCTGGAAGAAGATGCTGAAGGTCTGCGCGTTTTCGCTGGTCTGCATAAAGAACTGATCGTCGCCAGTTCCTACTCTAAAAACTTTGGCCTGTACAACGAGCGCGTTGGCGCTTGTACTCTGGTTGCTGCTGACAGTGAAACCGTTGATCGCGCATTCAGCCAAATGAAAGCGGCGATTCGCGCTAACTACTCTAACCCACCAGCACACGGCGCTTCGGTTGTTGCCACCATCCTGAGCAACGATGCGTTACGTGCGATTTGGGAACAAGAGCTGACCGATATGCGCCAGCGCATTCAGCGTATGCGTCAGTTGTTCGTTAATACGTTGCAGGAGAAAGGTGCAAACCGCGACTTCAGTTTCATCATCAAACAGAATGGCATGTTCTCCTTTAGCGGTCTGACTAAAGAACAGGTACTGCGTCTGCGTGAAGAGTTTGGCGTGTATGCGGTGGCTTCCGGTCGTGTTAACGTAGCCGGGATGACGCCAGACAACATGGCTCCGCTGTGCGAAGCGATTGTGGCTGTGCTGTAAGCATTAAAACCAATGAAGCCCGCTGAAAGCGGGCTGAGGTTGCTGACAAACGCAGCATTGCCTGATGCGCTACGCTTATCAGGCCTACGCGTCCCCTGCAATATTTTGAATTTGCACGATTTTGTAGGCCGGATAAGGCGCTCGCGCCGCATCCGGCATAAACAAAGCGCACTTTGCCAGAAATCCAGGCCCGCATTGAAAGCGGGCTTTTTTATATGCCTTTACCAGACGGGCATTTCGTCTTGCAGGAAGGGATTATGCAGGCGCTCATAACCAAGAGTGGATAATGGCCCGTGACCCGGAATAAATGTCACGTCATCGCCCAGTGGCAGCAGTTTATCTTTAATCGAAGAGATCAGTTGATTATGGTCACCACGAGGGAAGTCACTGCGCCCTACTCCGCCTTTGAAAATAACGTCGCCAGAAATGAGTAGTTTTGACTGATTATCAAAGAAGACCACATGACCCGGCGTATGCCCAGGGCAATGTAACACCTGTAAAGTCACATTCCCTATGCTGATAGTGTCGCCTTCGTTCAGCCAACGATCCGGCGTTAGTGGCTGACACTCCTCCAGACCGAACATACGGCTTTGCGCAGGCAAGCCTTGCAGCCAGAACTCATCTTCTTTTTCCGGCCCAAGAACCGGCACGCCGTAATGTTGCGCCAGTTCCGCCGCCGCGCCAACATGATCAAGGTGACCATGCGTCAGCAGGATCTGCATTAGCGTCAGGCCGCTGGCATCAACTTCCTGTTTGATTTTTTCCGCATCGCCGCCAGGATCAACCAGTGCAGCCAGGCGAGTTTGTTCACACCAGATCAATGAGCAGTTCTGGGAGAATGCAGTGACCGGAATAATACGATAATTCATACTGCCCCTGTTTTGTTAAGCGATTGTTACCAGTGCCGTGCTGGCCCGGTATCAATATGCACAAAGTTACTACGTGGGTAATATCCTACACCACCTGCACGCATAGATAACGCTGCTTTGCGAATATTGCTTAACGCGACACCTTCAATATGGAAATCCATCGCCTGGCCTTTGGTGTGATAGCTTTTCTTCGCTACCCCACGGCTGTGCGCGCGTAGTTCATTGTTGGTATCAATGGAGCGATAACCGGAAATGAGTTGCACCGGTTTGCGGGTGCCTAACAGCCCTTGCAGGCGATACAACTGGTCGAATAATCCTGGGTCGATGGACTTTATTTTGTTCGCGCGGAAATCGCGGAAAAAATGGTTTAGTTTTGCCAATTCTTCCTGAATATAGCCTCTGCCATCGAAAAACTCCGCTTTAATGGACTCTCCGGTATGGAGATTGTTGAGTGTCAAAATACGCGGACGTGGGGTAGAGAGTGTCGCAAACGCAGGGGTCGGCAAGATGGCGGCACCAAGTGCAACGCCACCAAGCGCCAGCAGTTTACGGCGATTAGCGTCGAATTTGTCCATGATAATCAAGTCTACAGGTCAATGTTATCGTTTATATGCACTTCTGGCGCACAAGAGGCACCTTAACCGCGCATAAAGCTAACGTCAAGATGACTCAATCCCAGCAGTGATGGGGGCTAGCGAGAATAGCCCCCAATTTTGCCAATTATTACGACAACTGATTTACCCGAACTACTTCATTTATCTGATTAATTGTTCCGCTTTCGATACAATTTGCGAGCTGGATCGCGCAGGCAGATCATAATTGTAAATATCTGTACGATATTGAGTACGACCATCTGCACCGACAAAAGCGGTCAGGTAGTAGAGATTAACCGGGATCGACTGACGGATATTGACGTAACGGGTATCTCCCTGCTTCAGGGCGTCGGAAATACGCTTGTCATTCCAGCCTGCATCCTGCAACAGCATATTTGCCAGATCAGATGCCTTATTCACCCGCACACACCCTGAGCTTAACGCGCGTGTATCACGCTTGAACAGATTGTGATTAGGCGTGTCATGCAAGTAGATAGCGTCTGAACTCGGCATATTAAATTTATACCGTCCTAGCGAATTTCGTGGGCCAGGAGCTTGCTGGAAGCGGAACGGTAAATTCGAGGCGGTAATCGTTGACCAGTCAACCTGCCACGGATCAATCGCTTCTTTGCTGTTCCAGCCGCGCATCACCGTATAGCCATGACTTTCCAGATAACCCGGATCGTTACGCACTTTCGGCAGAATATCTTTGCGTGCCAGCGTCGGCGGTACGTTCCACGGCGGATTCACCACCACATTGTTTAAAGCACTGCTCATCATCGGTGTTTTGCGGTCAGGACGGCCGACAATCACCCGCGAGTCCAGCACCTGATTACCGTTCTGGTAATAGACCAAAGAATAGGCGGGTATATTGACCATGATGCCAGTAGAAAGCTCCGCAGGCAGCAAGCGTAAACGCTGGATGTTGAGTGCCAGCACACCTGCACGCTGGGCTGGCGTTACATTTAACCAGTCCCGAGTTGCCGGACCAATAGCGCCATCGGCTCCCAATCCTTGCCATGCCTGAAAACGTTTAACGGCTTCCACCAGCTCATTATCGTAGGCAGCGCGTACGGCTGGCGCAGGTTTACTGCGAGCCGTAGTTTGCCTGTCCATCGGCTTAGTTTCTGCTGTTTCGACGGCAACGGCGGACGGACTCACGACTGCATCTGCGGGTGTTTCATCGCCAGGGAGCGCAATTTTCGGCCCGCCTTCGAGCATTCCCGTACGCTGCAAAATCTCGCGCAGTGCTGGTACGTCATTACTCCACTGGCCAGGACGCAGCGTTGCTTTACCGGTCAGTTGTGGCCACGGTTTCGTATCGCTGAGTAAGGTCAATAAAGATTCATGCATCGCGGCATATTGCGGATGCTGCGGAGCCAGTCCTGCAACAAACGTTGGCAACTGACCATTATTTAGCGCCACCTGCCATTGGTTAATGACCGAGAGCGGTGGTGTAGAGAGCGCATAAGGTTTACTGCTGTACAACCAGTGCGTACCTTTGACCGGAATGTTGGCAACGAAATGGAGATAGCCCAGCATTGCATCCGACAGCACTACGTCGCGTGCCAGACCGTTAACGCCAGGATCAGTCAGTAACTCTACCCATTTATTAAACTGCGGCTGAAAACCGGCAATCGCCACTTCCGCCAGTTGCTGCTGGAAGGCTTTTACCGCATCACGGTTTTCCCACATAGGCTGCATGTCACGTGCGGCATACAGCAGTTGAAGCTGGTTAAGATAAACCGGCTTATAACCTGCGGGTAATTGAGATTCGATTTGTGTGCGAGCGTTTTCCGCCGCACCCTCTGGTAGCGGCTGAAGTCCCGCCATAATTGCCGTAGCTTGCGCTTGCGGCAGTGCATCTCCCTGTTCGCTAACAGCCACCGGGCTGTCGCCAGGGATTACTTCAGGCTCATCAGCCTGCACACTGAACAGTGGAGCGAATGTTACGGCCAGACACAAACTTATTGCCGAAAGCCGACGACCACACATCATGTTAAGCAACATCCCTTGCCCCCTGTTTTTATCATACTTTGAATAGCCAGGCTGCTTTTCTCTACTTGCCTGTACAACGCCAATACTCACGAAAGTATGACGAGCAAGCCTGTTACTTATCAGGCTTACCTTCAGTATATAAACACCGATACGTTTTTACACAACCTAATGTAAAGAAGTTTAAAGAAAAGCGCGCCGTAATGCGGCATTTTTTTAGTGCAGAAACGGAGTTTTCTGAAAAAAGGCGACATCGCTGCCGCCTTAATCTTAACTTGCCTGGGAAGACGCTTCGTCAGCCCCTGGAAGCGTTTCTGGAAGCTGCGGCGCAAAGCCACGTAAACCAACCACATGAACGTGCTCGGTATTCTGGAATACCTTACGCACCAGTTTGTAGGTGGTGCCTTTCTCCGGGCTAATATTTTCTGGCGCCGCGATGATGAGCTGCATTTGCAAACGCTCACACAATTCAAACAGCGTGGCGATAGAACGAGCATCCAGTCGCGCTGCTTCATCGAGGAACAGCAGGCGGCAAGGAGAAATGTCTTTACCGCGCAGTCGGCGTGATTCATCTTCCCAGCTCTGTACCACCATCACCAGAATCGACATACCTGTACCAATTGCTTCACCGGTAGATAGTGCGCCCGATTCCGCACGCAACCAGCCATCGGAACCACGGTTAACCTCAACTTCCATCTCCAGGTAGTTGCGGTAATCCAGCAGTTCTTCACCAATGGTCTGCGGTGTGCGCTGGCCCATATCAATCTGCGGGTTAAGACGCTGATACAGTTTCGCCAGGGCTTCCGAGAAGGTCAGACGGTTGCTGTTAAATAGATCCTGATGTTGTTCATGCTGTTCAGAAAGGACATCCAGCAGCATGGCGTGAGTTTCACGCACGTTCACGTTCAGACGCACGCTGTTCACCTGACCGAACGAAACGTTCTGCAATCCCTGGTTGAGCATACGGATGCGGTTCTGCTCGCGCTGAATGGTTTTACGAATGATGTTTGCCACGCTGCGAGAACTGATCGCCAGTTTCTGTTCGCGGGAAGTTAACTCTTCGGTCAGACGGCTAAGTTCGATTTCCATCTGCTCGATAGCTTCAACCGGATCATCGGTACGAATAATATCCTGACGAATACGTTCACGCAGATGCTGGTAAACCGCCACGAAGAACTGAATTTTACGTTCCGGACGTTTTGGATCTTCCGACATACGCAGCACGTCGCGTAGATGTTCGTTATCCGCTACCGCCAGACGCAGCGCACCTAACGCCTTATCCGACATGGAACGCAAATCATCAGCGGAGAGATAAGCCAGCTCGCGACGGTGCAAGCGACGCTCAACACCGTTATCTTTCACCATGCGCATGACTGCACACCAGCCCGCTTTAGCGGTCACCACCTGCTCGCGCATCTCAAAGTAATCACGTTCCAGCTTGCGCAGTTTGCGGGTCAGGTTGTCCATCTCCGCTTCGCAGAAGGTAAGTGCTTTTTCCAGTTGGTTGCGACGAGAACGGTTATTGCTCAGTTGCGCATGTAGTTCGTCACGGCGAATGCGCGCCCGTTCTTCTGCCCCGCTATCGGCACGCACACCGATATCCTGCAATTCGCGTTGCAGATCGTTAAGCAGCTCTTTTTTGGTGTCGTAAGAACTTTTCAGCGAGGCCAGTACCTGGTTGTACTGGCTCAACTGCGCTGCATGACCACGCAACGCTTCACGAGCGCGGGTACGTTCCGCCTCTGCCTGCTCCAGACGTTCACGCAGTTTTTCGTTGAGATCGCTGTTACCGCTGAGCATTTCTGCCGAGTCGGAGTAGCTAAAGTGCGCACGACGCTGCACAACTTCAGTCAGGGCAAATGCCTGCTGACGGGCATCGCGCTGCATCTGCTGGGAGTACGCGTAATCTTCTTTTAACTGTTCGAATTGTTCAGGGTCGTTCTGCAATACTGAAACCATCGGCTCCAGTTTCGCCAGTTGATTACCGAACTGCTGAACAAAACGCGCGGCTTCCTGGGCTTCATCCAGACGTTCGCGGATTTCATCGACGCGATCTGCCAGGCTGTCATCAGCCAGCAGGTTGAGACGCGGCAGAATGCGGTTCAGCGCGGTAACGCCCTCTTTCGCCTGCTCAAACTGAATACGTTGCTGCTGGTTATCATTTTCATGATTACTCAACGCCCGCTCCAGTTCGACGCGACGGCTGTTGAGTTGGCGGATTTCGGCTTCCGGATCGGACTCAAACGCCACCGCCAGATGGCTGCCGATAAAGCGGCTAAATGCCTGATGCAAACGCTGGGTTTTCTGTACATCAAAGGAGAGCGTAGCAAAACGTTCAGAGAGCACTTCACGCTCAGCATGAAGGCTTTCAATGCGGCTTTCGCGCGCCGCACGACCAAACAGAGGAACTTCCGGGAAGCGAGAGTAACGCCACTGACGGTCGGCAACTTTCACCACTACCGCTTTTTCCAGCTCATCAACGCTGAACACACTGTCATCGAACGACTGCGGATCACCTTCGATCAGATAGAGATCTTCCGGGCAATCGGTTAAACCTTCCAGTTGTTCGGCAATCTGCGACAGATCCGGCACGACGATCGCGTGACGAGACGGGCCATAGAGTGCAGAGAAGTACGGCGCATCTTCAAGGCTAACGTCGTCATAAATTTCTGACAGCAGCACGCCACCAAAACGTTCTGCCAGCGCATTCAGGCGGTGATCTTCAGAGCCGCCCGGCTGGCTTAAACGCTCAATCTCTTCGTCAACGGCGTTTTTGCGTGCCCCCACTTCGTCACGTTCAACAATCGCTTCGCGCTCACGCTCCAGCAACTGTTGCATGTATTCAGTGACGTCCTGGCTGGAAGTGAACTCTTCACCGCACTGCTCACTCAACTGATTGAGGCTGTTTTGCGCCGCCAGCCAAACCGGCGCACGCTGCATCAGACTCTGAATGCGTGATTGTAGTTGTTCCTGTTCCTGACGCAGCGCCATGCGCTCTTCACGGGCGTTAGACACGCTGTCAGAAAGAGAGGCAATGCGCGCTTCCAGCTCCTGATGCAGGGCTTCCAGTTCGTCGATATCGAAATTCTTGCCCTGACGTTTGCAGAATTCTGCCAGCAGGCGTTCGGCTTCTTGCTGCTCGCGCAGACGCTGTTCCAGTTCGCTTAAGCGCATCCGCAGCGGCTGAACCTGTTCTGCCAGGTGGCGCTGATCGACCCCTTCGCGCAGCAGTTCGCGGGCGACCTCCCACGCTTCGTTACGCGCCAGCGGACCGTTGATTGCTACTACCAATTGATAAGCCTGCTCAAACTGGCTGTGCGCGGTTTGCGCCATGCTCATTTTCTGCTCAAGAGAGAGCATTTTTTCGGTCGCTTCCAGCTCTTTCGCCTGGAAGGTTTCCAGCCATTCGGCGGCGCTGTCGGCGGTTAAGTCCGGCAGATGACACAATTCTTTGGCACGATTAAGCGCAGCAATCGCCTGGTTGTACTGGATCGCGCGCGTTTGCTGGACGTCCAGCGCCTGCTGGTAGTCAGCAAGCTGGCTTTTCAGCTCATCCACTTCCAGTTCGGCGGCTTCCGCACGCGCTTCGTTCTCTTCCTGGCGCTCGATGGCTTCTGCCACCACTTCGTTTTGCTCTTCCAGACGGATCTGCAGCTCATCGAGATCCGCTTCGTAACGTTCGATCTTTTCCTGCTGACGCAGTGCAGTCTGCACCAGGTTCAGGTGATCGCTGGCCGCCTGATAATCCGCTTCCAGATCGCCTTCGGCACCGTTGTGCTCTGCCAGCTCACGCGCCATATCGACGTGTTTGTACTGCTCCGCCGCCAGTTGCTGACGCGAAGTGTGTAGCTCACGACGAAACTCCAGAGCTTTGTCGAGATGGACACGGCGCTCGTTAGCGTGACGCATGTAGTCTGCCGCCACGTAGTTGGTGGCTTCGCTAATCAGATGCTTGAACAAGTCACGGTCAGACTGGGTGACACGAATCGCTTCCAGCGTCATGCGGTTTTCACGCAGCGCCGCTTCCATGTCCTGGAACGCTTTACGCACACCGCTGTTTTCTGGCAGCAGGTAGTCGCGCAGAGAACGGGTAATGGCGCTGGAAATACCGCCGTACAGCGAGGCTTCGATCAGACGATAGAATTTACTACGATCAGAAGCAGAACGCAGACGACGCGCGATGATGCCCAGATCGAACATCAGCGAATGGTAATCGGTGATGGAGTTGAACTGCTTAAACTGCACGCCTTCCATCGCTTCGAGTTTGTCTTTCAGCTCGTTAAGCGGCAGCACGCGCGCCTGACGTTCGTTCAGGGTTTCGGTCACCAGTTGCGTCGGCTGCACCGACATCGGCAGCCCCTGAATGGCAAACGGTTTGATATCAACTTTACGATCGCGCCCGGCAACCTGTTGTAGACGCACACCAACCACCACGCGCTGGTGGCGCGAGTTGATGGTGTCGAGCATTGAATAACAGACACCCGCTTTTAACTTACCGTGCAGGCCTTTATCGCGCGAACCGCTGGTGGCTCCGGCTTCCGTGGTGTTACGAAAGTGCAATAAGGTCAGGTCGGGGATAAGCGCCGTAACGAACGCCGCCATGGTGGTTGATTTACCCGCACCATTACCGCCGGAAAGCGTCGTGACCAGCTCATCAAGGTCAAAGGTACGGGCAAAAAAGCCATTCCAGTTAATCAGCGTCAGTGAGCGAAATTTACCGCGTTCAATCATTATTCTTCCTCTCCGCTATCTGGCTGATTCTCTTCAGTTTCGTCGTTGAGTTGCAGGTGGTTTTCCAGCGACATAGCTTCACCATCGCGAATCAGGCGACGCTGGGCTTCGCGCGGATCGTCGCCCGCACGGACATCCGCACCGAAACGGAACACCGATTCAGTAATGCGGAACTTGCTGCTGTCGTGCCCCATAAACCACACCATGCCTAAGCGGCGCAGACGGTTGAGCGAAGAGCGTACTTTTTCCTGCAACTTCTGGCGATCCACGTCCGAACCGGTAGAACGGTTGTTTACCAGTTTCAGCAGTTTCGCTTCATCAGCCAGGGTGAGCAGTTCATCATACAGTTCCTGCTGAGTAAAAATCCCCTCGTTCGCCAGCCGTTCCGGGCTGAGATAGAGATAACAGAGGATTTTCCCGACCATCATGTCCAGTTCCGACAATACGGAGCGCGGGATAATAGTGGTAGAACGTGGGCGCAAATAGAAAAAACCTTCCGGCGCGCGAATAAGCTCCACGTTATAACGTGCGTAAAACTCTTCCAGATATTCCTGAAAATCCATCAGGAATGCATGATTATCCAGTTCGTCGAGGCCAATATGACGGCCTGAACGTAAGGCGCTATCCAGCGCCGGAAATAACGGATTCGCCAGCGCCTGCGCCAGCTTAACCGGCATCACTTGTTCAATATTTGTCGATGACATGCGCCTGTACCTTGGCTCCGTAATCATTAATCGGCTGCCATTTCGCAGGCAGTCCGGTGAAATCTGCTTGCGCTACGCCGAGGCGTACCGCCTGATCAATAACAATACGCGCAACGTCAAAGTGACGCGCACGTGGATACTGCGCCAGATATTCGCGTACCACCAGACCAAGATCCAGCGGTACTTGTCTGGTTTTGTACACGGCGAGCTGTTCTTCGATGATCGCCGCCAGTTGTTCGCGGATCTCGTTGAACTCTTCGTACTCTAAATCTGGCGGAAGCTCCCCGGTCACTTCTTCGTCGCGCAGCGCCATCTCTTCGTCACGCATATCCAACAGACGATCGGCATTAGCGTAAGTCAGCGCCCACGGTTCATCAAAATAGGTTTGTACCGACTGACGTAACCGCTGAGCAAAGACGCGGTTTTTATCCATATCGATAGCAGTACGGATAAATTTGTGTACGTGGCGATCGTAGCCAATCCACAAGTCGATAGATTGCTGTCCCCAGCTGATAATACGATCGAGCTTACTTTGCAGATCGAACACCAGACTATCGACAAAATGCAGATCGTCATGCGTCATGGTCGCATCCTGGATGCGCAACAGGTTAGCCTGCAATTTGTCACCTGCCGCTTCCAGCGTATCCTGCAATTCACGCAGCGTACCGGAGGTTTCTGAAAGCAACAATTCGCAGCTGGAGATCGCCGCGCGCCAGTCTTTATTCAGCAACTGAGCGATGTCATCTTTCACCTGCTGCTGCTGCTCATCCATCAGACGTTGCGTTAGATCGATGCTGTCGAAAATTTCTGCTACCGAATATTTCAGCGGAGCATAGACATTGCGGTGCCAGTGAAACTCATCGCCGCCCTCTTCTGCCGCGTCCGCCGCACGCTTCAGTTCGCCTGCAACGATCGACAACTGCATAGAAAGACGTAGCGTAGAAAACTCACGCTGACGGATGTAGTAGTCAGTAATGCCTATGCCGAGCGGCGTCAGACGATATATAGCATTCCCTTCCGCCTGCTCACTGGTAAAGCGGTTCAGCAGACGTTGACGCACCATGTCGTTGATCGCGTTGTTGGCGCGCACGCCGATGGTTTCGCTGGTTTGCTCAAACGCATCACTCACATGGCGGAATGCATCCACCAGCTCGCCTTCACTCATCTCACCATCCAGACGCTCGCCATTCAGCGTGGCAACCGCCAGCAGAAAAGAGAGTCGGTCTACCGGCAGCGAGATGGAGAAGTCATTTTTTCTGGCCCAGGCAACCAGTTCGGGGACTGTCTGGGAAAATTCACTCATACTTTATCCTTGCTCTGCGGTTTGCGCGCGGTGACATGAATATAACGCCCCAGGCTGATATACGGTTCCTGACGGCAATAACGCGTTTCTAATTCAAGTAATGCTTCGTAGCAGTCGCGCTGCTGGTGCTTTTCACGCAGATAATCATGAAACACGCGAACGCCGGTTTTACCCATAATTTGCCAGCCAGCTTCTTCCAGCCACTGATATACCTGCGCCGGGTCGCGTGGATAGTCTGGCGAAAGCGTCCGTTTTTTCTTTTTCGGCATTCCCGCCTGCACGTAATCAAAATTCCCTGCGACCATGTTATGCATCAGCAAGCCATGCGCATTGTAGAACATTAATGACAACACGCCGCCTGGGCGCAACACTGACCACAACGTTTGCAATACGCTGCGGGGATCAGCCACCCATTCCAGCACCGCATGGAACAATATCAGATCAACGGGCGTTTCCAAATGCGAAGCAACGTCCTGAGCGGCGCAATGTATAAATTGCATGTTGTCGCTCACACCTTTAGCGTCTGCCGCCTGCTTTGCGCGGTCGATCATCTGGGCGGAGAGATCGCATAAAATGACCTGATGCCCTCGTTCGGCCATTTTGATCGCGGTCTGTCCTTCTCCACCACCGGCATCCAGCACACGCAGTTTTTGCGGTTCCATATCCACCAGCACACGATCGAGATCCTGCCACAGAATAGCCTGTCGAAGCTGTCCTTTGGTGGTGCCGTAAATGTTACGGGAAAACTTTTCCGCAATGTCATCAAAATTGCGATCCTGCATTGCTTTCTCCACCGGTTGGCTAAGACGTTTTCTGATAAAGGCGCTATTTTGTCACAGCCACGGCGAGAATGAACCCGTCTGGTGTAATATCACTGTCGATCCCTCGCTATATGGTTAAAAAAGGAACCAGAAAGGATGCTTTTTACACTGAAAAAAGTGATTGGCGGTATGCTGCTGCCGCTTCCGCTAATGTTGTTGATTATCGGTGTGGGTCTGGTGCTACTGTGGTTTAGCCGTTTTCAAAAAACTGGAAAGATATTTATTAGCGCAGGATGGTTGGCGCTTTTGTTATTAAGTTTGCAACCGGTAGCCGACCGCCTGCTGCGTCCCATCGAAAGCACTTATCCGACATGGAATAATGCACAAAAAGTGGACTATATCGTGGTGCTCGGAGGTGGTTATACCTGGAACCCGCAGTGGGCACCAAGTTCAAATTTAATCAATAATAGTTTGCCGCGTCTGAATGAAGGTATTCGTTTATGGCGCGAGAATCCGGGATCAAAACTGATCTTCACGGGAGGCGTAGCAAAAACCAATACGGTGAGTACAGCGGAAGTAGGTGCCAGAGTGGCGCAATCGCTGGGCGTGCCGCGTGAACAAATTATTACGCTGGATTTGCCAAAAGATACCGAAGAAGAAGCAGCCGCAGTGAAACAGGCCATTGGTGACGCCCCTTTCCTGCTGGTGACATCTGCGTCTCATTTGCCGCGCGCGATGATCTTTTTCCAGCAGGAAGGCCTGAATCCGCTGCCAGCCCCGGCGAATCAGCTGGCAATCGACTCGCCGCTTAATCCGTGGGAACGGGCAATTCCCTCTCCGGTCTGGTTGATGCATAGCGACCGTGTAGGCTATGAAACGCTTGGTCGCATCTGGCAGTGGCTGAAAGGTTCGTCAGGCGAGCCAGGGAAGGAGTGATTTTGATGCCAGATCGAAGTTGCGCCGACTAAACCGTCCAGTATTGACCAGTTGCGCAACTTCATCCCATAACACATACAGCCAACGCCGCCAGATGAAAGACTCCGCCACTGGCGCGCGTTGCAGGTAACTCCAGAGTAAATCTTCTGCCAGAGTGTTATCCATCAACCGGAACAGCTCATACTCACGTGGCGCCCAAAGCATGAGGCCCGGCCCTACCATCGCCAGTAATTGATCGCTACGAGAATCTTTCAACATGCTGCGCAAACAGAAATTGCCATGAATCAGCACACAATTGTCGTTAAAGCCTTCAAATAAGGCCGGAAGACATTCGCGAGTGCGGAACAGGATACGCTTATCCTGCATCGTTAGTCCGGTGTTATGGAACTGATTGAGCGTGGTCCATAGCACTTCAACATGTTGCCGATACCAGGAGGGCCAGAAATTTTCCTGAGTGTTGTCGACTGCGCCGACGCAACCTCGACTGTCCTGTCGATGCCAGGCCAGCAGAGCTTCAACAATTTGCTCTTTCAGATGCTCCCAGCGTTCCGGTGTACGCGCGGGAGCTTCTACAGAAACACCACGCATCCGCTCCAGTAACAGGACATCGGGGCCAGGATGTTCTTCATGTGTCATCACGCCATAGATGGTTGGCATACGAACAGTCCCGCTGCGCGCCAGCATGGTGGTCTTCCATGCCAACTGGCGGGCTTGGCCTGGCGTACTAAAGCTTCTCGCCATTAACGGCATTGGGTTTCCCTGGCTGTCATACAAAGCCCACAACGCCGTATCCGCTTTTTCATTGACGCACTCAATACGACTGAGTTTTTCGCCCAGTAAATGGCTTAATTCGGCACGCAGCTGTTCCATTCAGATTACCCTCATAAAAGCTACTGCCTTCATAATGAGCGCCAATGTAAAAGATGTCACCTGAATGAGATCAATTGTTGAAAAGAAAAATGAGGAAAATCGTAACGGTACGACACTCCCCCCAAAATCAGGTGGAGTGTCGTGAAATCAGCTTAGAGCATTTCAGCGCGAACGCGCTCGAGATCTTCAGGGGTATCCACTCCTGTGCCAGGAACTTCCTGGGCAACAGCAACGTGGATTTTTTCGCCGTACCACAGTACGCGAAGCTGCTCTAACATTTCGATGTGTTCTAACGGACTTGGCTGCCAGGTGACGTAACGACGGATAAAGCCTGCACGGTAGCCATAAATACCAAGATGACGCAGGAAGTTATCACCAACGGTTTCCAGACCTTTTGCAAAACGGTCACGATCCCACGGAATGGTGGCTCGTGAGAAGTAAAGCGCATAACCTTCAGCGTCAAGCACCACTTTAACCGCATTCGGATTAAAGGCTTCTTCCGCACTGTGGATAGGTACAGCCAGAGTAGCCATGCCTACTTCACGCTGGGCGAGATTATCAGCAACCTGACGAATGATTGTCGCAGGGATCATTGGCTCATCGCCCTGCACATTAACAATCACCGTGTCGTCGCTGAACGCGCATTTTTCGACAACTTCCGCCAGGCGTTCGGTGCCTGACTGATGATCGGCGCGCGTCATGCACACTTCCCCTCCTGCCGCTTCAACAGCGCGGGCAACATCTTGATGATCGGTTGCGACAATGATGCGATCGGCTCCTGATTCGCGGGCGCGTTCAAGAACATGAACGATCATCGGCTTACCGTTAATATCGACCAACGGTTTACCAGGCAGACGCGTAGAAGCGTAGCGTGCAGGAATAATCACCACAAAACTCATGATTTACTCTCATCAGCAGTCAGCACGCGGGCTTCCGTTTCCAACAGCACAGGGATGCCATCGCGCAGCGGGAAAGCCAGGTTATCCAGTTTGCAAATCAGTTCTTGTTTTTCCTGGTTATACCAAAGTTTGCCGTTGCAAACCGGGCAGGCAACGATTTCAAGCAGACGATGATCCATAGTTCCTCCAGATGGATCGGGTTATGAATGCATAAATCTTATCATAATCATTTATGCCCAGGGGGCTATTTCCCAGCCTGTGCGGCAATCACTAAAGAGACCGTGTGGGCAGCGCCCTAATGTCACTCGCGTTGCCTGCTGCCAGCCAGCAAAATCGGTAATCGCCTGGCGTAATCCTTTTTGAAGAGAAGCAGTCAGTTTGATGCCATCCTGTAACCAAAGGGCGATAACTTCAAGGACGCCCGTCTGGCGATGCATTTTAGCATCCATTCGCCCGACTAATTGTCCACGATGCAGTAACGGCAGAACGAAATAGCCATACTGGCGTTTCGGTGCCGGCGTGTAGCATTCCAGCCGGTAGCTAAAATCAAAAAGCTGCTCTGCGCGTTTGCGATCCCAGACGACAGGGTCAAAGGGTGACAGTACAGTGCTATGCGTCGCGGTGAGTTTCCCCGCGAGAGCTGTTTCGAGAAGAGGCAACAAATCAATATGCAGCCAGAGTTGTCCTAACCTCTCCACATTTACGGGGATAATTTTCTGCTGTTCAGCACGCACATCACGCCAGGCAGCCAGCGCCGGGCGTTTAAGGCGATAGTAATCCGCCAGCCACTGTTCGCGGAATATTCCCAGGCTACGCGCACTGTTATCCAGCATAGTGATTTCTGCTTCTGTTTGCGAAACGAGGTCACACTTATCATCCCAGTGCGGCATGACGCGATGGGTTAAATCATAAATGCGCTGGAAATTACGCCTTTCAATCACCATAACCTTTCCAGCAGTAAACAGCCCTTCCAGATGGCGTTTATGCGGCTTCCACTCCCACCAACCGCTTGCCCCTTTGCGGGGATGAGCAAAATCGGCTGAACGTACGGGTCCGTTATCCTGAATGTACTGAAGTAACTGTTCAATTTCTTCTGCATGTTCCCGCATCCAGGCGTCTTGATATTTCCAGCCCATTTTTTCTGGCGCCAGCATCCGGTGGCGAATGAGATGAAAATCACTACGTGGCATAAAGCAGGCTTCATGCGCCCAGTATTCCATTAATTCGCCATGCGCCAGCGACTCGTCCAGCCACTGCGGAGGATAATTACCCAGACGACTAAAAAGCACTAAATAAGGGCTGCGAGCAACGATATTGATAGTGTCGATTTGCAGCAAGGACATGCGGGAGATAGCTGCCAGAATATCTTGCGGCAACGCGCGACGACGAGATTTTTTTAACAGACCTTGCGCAGCGAGATGAAGATTACGTGCATCAGCAAGAGAGATATACGGCAGCGTCATTCATGGCTCCATCAATTGAACGCTGCTGCTGCGAATTAGTTGCCAGAAGCCAGCGAGGAAAGTTGCGCGAGCAGTTTCTCTGGCTCAGCGCCCGAAAACTGTGCGTCAACGGGCAAATACCACCAATTTTCTTCTGCAAAGCCCCGGCATTTCACCGCATCTTTTTCAGTCATAACCAGTGTTTGCCCGGCACTTAACAATGCGCTGACATCTGCATGATTCAAAGACTGATGATCGGACAACGGCACACATTTTTCCGGTTGCACACCACACATCTTCAGCGTGGCAAAAAAGCGCGGCGGATGACCAATCCCCGCCATTGCCACCACATGTTCAAGCTGAGCAACGTCACAACGCGTACCGGTACGTAAATTCACCGCCTGACCCGGCAGCAGATGCATGGGGATTTCACCGCTGCGGGGGACACCGCCGTTGACGATTACCGCATCAACCGACTTTAAGCGCCCCGCTCGCTCACGCATTGGCCCCGCCGGCAACCACCAGCCATTGCCAAAGCGACGCACACCATCAATAACGACGATTTCCACATCACGCGCCAGACGATAATGCTGTAAACCGTCGTCGGTTACGATGAGCTGCACATCAGGATGTTGCGCCAGAATGGCTTTTACCGCATCAGAACGCACGGGAGAAACTGCAACAGGCGCGCCAGTACGCTGATAAATCAGCACCGGTTCATCACCCGCCTGTGCTGTGGTGGTCTCTGCCGACAATAACATCGGATACGACTCGGCCTTACCGCCATAGCCCCGGGATACAACACCAACACGAATACCACGTTTTTGCAGTTGTTCTACCAGCCAGACAACGACCGGGGTTTTCCCGTTGCCACCTGCGGTGAGATTACCGACCACCACAACTGGCACCGGGGCACGCCATGCGCGCTTCAGTTTTAGTTTATAGCAAAGACGGATAGCGCCACTCACCAGACCATACAACCAGGAGAGTGGCAGCAACAGCCGCCACAAAGGAGATTCACCAGACCAGATTTTTTCGATCATTGACCAAATTGCATTTTGTGAAGTTGCGCGTAGACACCACGGTGCTCAAGCAAATCGTTATGCGTGCCGCGTTCCACAATGACACCATCCTCAACGACCACAATTTCGTCTGCCTTTTCAATGGTAGACAAACGGTGAGCAATCACCAGTGAGGTACGGTTTTTCTGTAGCTCGTCAAGCGCCGCCTGAATCGCACGTTCGGATTCTGTATCCAGCGCCGAGGTGGCTTCATCAAGGATCAGAATCGGGCTGTCACGCAACAAAGCTCGAGCGATAGCGATACGCTGGCGCTGACCGCCAGAGAGCAACACGCCGTTTTCACCAATCACCGTATCAAGACCGTTATCCATCTTATTGATAAAGTCCATGGCATAAGCCATACGCGCCGCTTCTTCAATTTGCTCACGGCTGTACTGGTCTGTACGTGCGTAAGCAATGTTGTTGGCAACCGTATCGTTAAACAAATGGACATTCTGCGATACCAGTGCAACCTGGTTACGTAACGACGCCAGGGTATACTCGCGCAGATCGTGACCATCCATCAGGATCTCGCCTTCATCAATATCGTAGAAACGCGTGATCAAGCTGGCGATTGTTGATTTACCTGAACCAGAACGTCCGACCAGAGCGACCGTTTTCCCTGCCGGAATTTTTAGGTTGATGTTACGCAGAGCGGGAACTTCACGCCCCGGATAGGTAAAAGTGACATTGCGAAATTCGACGTCGCCGATTGCTCGTTCAATCTCGCGTTTACCTTCGTCTTTCTCCTGTTCACTATCCAGAATGGTAAACAGCGTCTGACAGGCCGCCATACCACGCTGGAATTGGGCGTTAACGTTGGTCAGCGATTTCAGCGGACGCATCAGTGCAATCATCGAAGAGAAGACAACGGTAATCGTACCTGCTGTCAGGCTATCCATTACACTTGGGAAGCTCGCTGCATACAGAACAAACGCCAGCGCCAAAGAGGCAATCAGCTGAATGATTGGGTCAGAGATAGAAGAGGCTGATACCATCTTCATTCCCTGCAAACGCATCTTGTTGCTGACCTTATCAAAACGCTTCGTTTCCACTTCCTGGCCGCCAAAAATCAGCACCTCTTTGTGGCCTTTCAGCATCTGTTCTGCACTGGTGGTCACCTGCCCCATGGTGTTCTGCATGTTTTTACTGATGCTGCGAAAACGCTTCGATACGATACGAATCGCAATCGAGACGATCGGCGCCAGCACAATCAAAATGATCGACAACTGCCAGCTGTAATAGAACATCATGGCGAACAGACCGATAATGGAAGCACCTTCACGCACCACCGTAATCAGCGCGCCGGAAGACGACGAAGCAACCTGTTCAGAATCGTAAGTAATACGTGAAAGCAGTGTCCCAGTTGACTGTTTGTCAAAAAATGACACCGGCATTCCCATCATGTGACCAAACAGGCGGCGACGCATAGTCATTACCACTTTTCCTGATACCCAGGAGATGCAGTAACTGGAAATATAACTGGTGATACCACGTAAAATCATCAGCCCAATAACCACCAGCGGCATCCACATCAGCACGGAGCGATCGGTTTTACCAAAGCCATCATCGAGAAGTGGCTTAAGGAGCGATAACATGAAGGTATCGCTGGCTGCGTTGAGAATTAACGCTATGCCCGCCACGATCAGACCCGCTTTAAAAGGCGCAATGGTTGGCCACAGTCGGCGGAATGTCTGCCACGTAGAGAGATCTTTGTCGTTATGCATTCAAAAAACCAGCATTTGTTGAAATAGCCGCATATTCTACCCGTTATCCACTGGCACGCCAAACCACTGATGATACCAACGAGGTAAAATTTGCTCTCTTAGGCTGCGTACCTGCCAGCCTTGCGCTGAAAAATCGACGGTTATTTGCCCCTGATGCGGGGTGTCAACCCATTGATATCCCTGAAGTTGATAGCGTCTCTTAACTTTACTGGAGGGTAGTCGCCATGCGTTATAGCGCGATGCCGATGCCAGTGCCACTTTTCCATTCACACGCTGAATTAATGGCAATGATGATGAGGTATTACTGCCATGATGGGGCACCTGAAGTAATGTTGCCTGCACGTGTTGCCAGTAACGACTTAGCATTTTTTGTTCAGCGAATGCTTCAATATCACCGGTTAAAAGAATGCTATACGTTCCGTCATCAACCTTAACCACACAGGAATGGTTATTTCCTTTATCGTTGCTACCTTGTAAAGGCCAGTGTGCGCTAAAACGTAATCCTTGCCACTGCCACGCTTCACCACGCATACAGGGCTGATGATGTTCCCAGTTTAAAGGACTTCTGACCCATAACGTCGGCCAGACACGTAATATCGAGTCCAGCCCTCCCCGATGATCCAGATGCTCATGACTCAGAATGACGCCTTCCGGTTCAAGGTTATGCCAGCGTAGCCAAGGGACAATCAGTTGTTGCCCGCTGTCACCTTCTGGCCAGGCGAGCCCCGTATCATAGAGAATCGCTTTGCCGTTTCGCGCAATTACCATTGCCAGCCCTTGCCCAACATCAAGCATGTACACTTGCCACTCGTCAGGTCGAGGTTTTTGCCACAGCGGCCAGCACATCAGCAAGCCCCCAGCCACACACATTGCTGGCAACGTTCGCCAGGCGTTTAATCGCCATACCACCAGTAAGAACCATGGGGAAAATAATAGCCATTGCCAACGTTCAGCAATGTTGATCCACCCTTCCGGCAAACTCTTTAACCCCCAGAAAAGTAAAGCCAAAGACCGGTCGGCAAGAAACCATAACCCTTGCTCCAGGATTAACGGCCCGCTTAAATGCACAACCATCGCGGCGAGGATCAACGGAACCGTGGTAAATGTCACCAAGGGAATTGCAAATAGATTTGCAATAAACGAGGTCAGACTAATGCCATGAAATATGACGATTTGCACGGGCATAAGCAGGAGTGTGATTCCCAGTTGCAAATGAATGAGGGAAACAACTGCACGCAATACCGGCGGCAGTTGCCACTCAGGACAGGGAAACCACTGATACCAAAAAATCAGTGCCGCGACCGCAGCGGCAGAGAGCCATAAACTTTGCGAGAGAATGGCAACAGGATCCATCAGCAAAATTGCCGCCAGACAACATATCCATACATCCCAGCCACTCCACTGTCGCCCACTTAACTTAAGCATTCCCCACGTAGCAAGCGCCACGATGGTACGCAGTGCCGGAGGTTGCATTCCCGTCAACCAGGCATAAAAAGCAGCACAGCAGGTTCCGCCAATTAATGGCATCTGCCAGTGGATCCAATGACCAGGGAGGAAAATTTGCCCAACGCGAATGAGCCCGGCTGCCAGCAACGCCGCAAAAGCGATGTGCAATCCCGATATAGCCATTAAATGCGCTGTACCAGTATTGCGCATAATATCTTTGATTTCTTTAGGCACAGATAACCGTTCACCCATACCTAAGCCAAGAATCACCGCTTTCCACAGATAAGGTTGCAGGGTCGTTTGCAAAGAGGCCAGATATTGCGCCCGCAGACTACACCCCGGTTCAATGATTCTTGCCTGAAGAAAACGCCCGGTTAGAGTCTGGTGCTGGGCAATAGCATAACGCTGGCTGTCAAAGCCGCCATCATTAAGCTGACCGTGAACCGCACGAACTCTGAGTTTCATTGACCATTGTTGTCCGGCACAAACCGCTTGTGGCAGATACTCGCCATACAGCACGATGCCTGGCGCAGGGAAAAGACGTCGACCTTGTAGATGGGTAATTTGAGCGTAATGAGTGGTCATGCCGTCAGTAGCAGTAATTTCGACAATTGCATCCTGCGTCGCGCCAGTTAAGGTTTCTCCTGCCCACAAAATTTGCTTTGCCGCCAATACGCCCCAAAGGAAAAACAGCAATGTTAGCGTGAAATAACGGACGGTTTTAACAGGGATAAATGCCAGTACGCAGGCGAAGAGAGTCAGAAACGCAAGGGTTAATGTCCCAGGCAATTGGGGCAAAATCAGCAACGGAAAAATTCCGCAAATTATGCATACGCCGACTGTCGTTATTTTCATGCACCCCTCCCTGTTTATGGAAAGTGTGCAACTTTGTTGAGCGGTTGTCTGGTGGGAATTTTGCGTTCCCCGAGGCACGTTCAGAAGAATTTAACGAAAGGGTGAAAACTGCTCAAAACTCTGCGAAGCAGCTTCCAGTTCCAGATTAGAGAAATGAAAAAAGCACCCGACAGGTGCTTTTCTCTCGTTCAAGTTTGAGTAAAAACTTAACCGTAAATATTGGCGCGATCGCGCAGTTCTTTACCAGGTTTAAAGTGAGGAACGTATTTTCCTTCCAGTTCTACTTTATCGCCAGTCTTCGGATTACGTCCGGTACGTGGTGCGCGGTAGTGCAAAGAGAAACTGCCGAAACCGCGGATTTCAATACGCTCGCCCTGCGCAAGAGTCGAGGCCATATGCTCCAGCATCTCTTTTACTGCATCTTCAACCGTCTTGGCGGGAATGTGCGATTGCTGGGTGGCAAGTCTTTCTATCAATTCTGACTTGGTCATGATTCCTCCGGTTCCTTAAAGGCAAATTAAGCGGCTGCTGTTGCTGCATTGATTAAGGGCGGCCGTAGCCGCCCTTAGTGCTTGATTACAGGACGAAACCTGCAATCTGTCAAGTAAACTCAACAAACTTCGGAATAAAAATCCCGAAGAGTCAGAGAATTACTCGCCTTTAGCTGCTTTGAAAGCTTCAGCCATTGCGTTGTTGGAGAAGTTTGCATCTTCCTGTTTGTTAACAGTTGCGATTGCATCTTTCTCGTCAGCTTCGTCTTTCGCACGAACAGACAGGCTGATTGCGCGGTTTTTACGATCAACGCCGGTGAATTTAGCTTCAACTTCGTCGCCAACGCTCAGAACCAGGGTAGCGTCTTCAACGCGGTCACGGGATGCTTCAGAAGCACGCAGGTAGCCTTCAACGCCGTCAGCCAGTTCTACGGTTGCGCCTTTAGCGTCAACTGCAGTTACTTTACCAGTTACGATAGCGCCTTTCTTGTTCAGAGCAACCCAGTTGTTGAACGGATCTTCTGCGAGCTGTTTAACGCCCAGGGAGATACGTTCACGTTCTGCGTCAACTTGCAGAACAACTGCAGCGATTTCGTCGCCTTTTTTGTATTCACGAACTGCTTCTTCGCCTGCAACGTTCCAGGAGATGTCAGACAGGTGAACCAGGCCGTCGATGCCGCCGTCCAGGCCGATGAAGATACCGAAGTCAGTGATAGACTTGATTTTACCTTCAACACGGTCGCCCTTGTTGTGGGTTTCCGCGAACTGCTGCCACGGGTTAGCTTTGCACTGTTTCAGACCCAGGGAGATACGACGACGTTCTTCGTCGATATCCAGAACCATAACTTCCACTACATCGCCAACGTTAACAACTTTGGACGGGTGGATGTTTTTGTTGGTCCAATCCATTTCGGAAACGTGTACCAGGCCTTCAACGCCTTCTTCGATTTCAACGAAGCAGCCGTAGTCGGTCAGGTTGGTCACGCGACCAGTCAGTTTAGTACCTTCCGGATAACGTTTAGCGATAGCTACCCACGGATCTTCGCCCAGCTGTTTCAGGCCCAGGGATACACGGGTACGTTCGCGGTCGAACTTCAGCACTTTAACAGTGATTTCGTCGCCCACGTTGACGATTTCGCTCGGATGCTTAACGCGTTTCCAGGCCATGTCAGTGATGTGCAGCAGGCCGTCAACGCCGCCCAGATCAACGAATGCACCGTAGTCAGTGAGGTTCTTAACGATACCTTTAACTTCCATGCCTTCCTGCAGGTTTTCCAGCAGCTGATCGCGCTCTGCGCTGTTTTCGGATTCGATAACGGCACGACGAGAAACAACAACGTTGTTGCGCTTCTGATCCAGCTTGATTACTTTGAATTCAAGCTCTTTGCCTTCCAGGTGCAGAGTGTCACGCACCGGACGAACGTCTACCAGAGAACCTGGCAGGAACGCACGAATACCGTTCAGCTCAACAGTGAAGCCGCCCTTAACTTTGCCGTTGATAACACCGGTAACAGTTTCAGCATCTTCGTAAGCTTTTTCCAGCGTGATCCAGGCTTCGTGACGTTTAGCTTTCTCACGGGACAGCAGAGTTTCACCGAAGCCGTCTTCTACTGCGTCCAGAGCAACGTCAACTTCGTCACCTACCTGGATTTCCAGCTCGCCCTGGGCGTTTTTGAACTGCTCAGCCGGGATGGCAGACTCAGATTTCAGACCAGCGTCAACCAGTACTACGTCTTTGTCGATAGCAACAACAACGCCACGAACGATAGAACCCGGGCGGGTTTCGATTTCTTTTAAGGACTCTTCAAAGAGTTGAGCAAAAGATTCAGTCATGTTTAATCTTCAGGTTTATATTTAACGTCCACCTGGCTCCGTGCCGGATGGGGTTGTTTAACATACCCGCTGTCATTCCATTGCAACGGGGGTACTGCAAATTCGGTCGCTTATGCGAGAACCAATTTTTGGCGCGCGTAGTGTAACGCTTTTTCAATTACTTGCTCAATGCTTAAGGTGGTGGAATCCAACACTAAAGCATCGGCTGCCGGAACCAGTGGCGCTACCGCTCGGTTACGATCGCGGTCATCGCGTTCTTTGATCTCGGCCAAAAGGCGTTCAAAGTTAACACTAAAGCCCTTCTCCTGCAACTGTAGCATTCGGCGATGCGCACGTTCTTCCGAAGAGGCGTCAAGGAATATTTTCACTGGCGCATCAGGGAATACCACTGTTCCCATGTCGCGGCCATCGGCAATCAGGCCCGGCAATTCGCGAAACGCACGTTGGCGACGCAATAATGCTTCACGAACACGGGGAAATGCGGCGACTTGTGAAGCGGCATTCGCCACTTCCTGAGTACGAATTTCACCGCTGACATCTTCCCCTTCGAGGATCACTTCCAGATTGCCATTGGTTGACACAAAACGTACATCCAGGTGGGATGCCAGCGGCACCAGAGCGTCTTCTGACGCCACATCAACATGGTGATGTAATGCCGCCAGCGCCAGTACGCGATAAATTGCACCCGAGTCCAGCAGATGCCATTGCAACGCTTCCGCCATAGCCTTACACAAGGTGCCTTTCCCTGCACCGCTTGGGCCATCAATGGTAATAACCGGGGCAATTGCCGTCATCTTTATCTCCTTAAAACAGGCGTACCGTTAACATAACCGCGCGCATTATACGCGTCGGCGCCACAAATCGTTAACGTTGTGTGCAAAAACCAGTTTTGTCTGTATTCAGATGGGGATTTATTGCGCAATTATAGCGGGCTGGCAGAAGACCAGCCCGAAAGATGACAATGATTTACTTACCAGAGGCGATACGATCACGGATGTGTTGCGCACGCTCTGTTGATGGTGGGTGAGAGTCAAACATGGACTGGGTACGACCGCCATCCAGGCTAGCCAGTTTTTCAAAGCTACCGACCAGTCCCTGGGTGCTGATGCCACGTTTCTTCAGCAGATCAAAGGAGAAATCATCTGCTTCAGACTCTTTATCGCGGGAGTATTTAGCATTGATAGCGCCTTCTGCGATATCACCTAATTGTGAACGGGAAAGCTGGGAAGCAACACCGCTGGTGGCGGAAATCGCATCACGTGCGGCAACAATCGCATAAGAGGCTTTCATTTCAGCCAGCGAGTGTCCCAATGCGACGTGGCCCAGTTCATGGCCCAGAACCCCTTCAATTTCGTTGTCGTTCATCATGTCCATCAGGCCACTGTAGACACGAACACAGCCGTTCGCCATCGCCCATGCGTTGACGTCGCTGGTCATATAAACCTTATAGTTGACCGGCGTGCCGTTAATATTGTTACCCAATGCTTTGGCGATTTTTGCCAGACGTTTACCGTACTTGCTGGATTTACTTGCGACTTGATTGCCGCTGTCCATTTCGGCACAGCCCTGATTGGCAATCACTTTTGCATCGGCATCGCTTAACGTTACAGCTTTATAGGCATTTAAACCGGAGCTGATGGCCAGATCGGTATTAATACCGTGCGTATTCTGACACCCCGTCAGCAATGCTGCAGAGGTCGCAATCGCCAGCAGTAATTTAGTATTCTTCATGTGAATCATCCGTTGATTAATCATATATAAATATTATGTATCAACAACTTACATTGACAGTTAACGCTACCATCAATAAAAATGGTTCACAATGTCCGAAAAAAAACGCCGACAATGTGTCGACGTTTTGATAAAGAAAGATTCGGATATTTATTGCCCATCGTTTATTCAGGCAGCCTGGCTAATCCGCGCCAGTTGCTCGAAATAATCCGGAAATGTTTTGGCCGTACATTTTGGGTCAAGAATTGTCACCGGCGTATCTGACAAGGCCACCAGCGAGAAACACATCGCCATCCGGTGATCGTTATAAGTGGCTATCTCGGCAAAGTTCAGTTTTTCCGGCGGCGTAATGCGAATGAAATCATGTCCCTCTTCTACTTCCGCACCGACTTTACGCAACTCTGTTGCCATCGCAAACAGGCGATCCGTCTCTTTTACGCGCCAGTTATAAATATTGCGCAGCGTGGTGGTGCCTTTCGCAAAAAGCGCCGTTGTAGCAATGGTCATCGCCGCATCGGGAATATGGTTCATATCCATATCGATGGCGTTCAGTTCACCATGCGTGCAGGAAATATAATCATCGCCCCAGCAAATGGTCGCGCCCATTTTTTCCAGCACATCAGCAAAGCGAATATCACCCTGCATACTGTTGCGTCCAATGCCGGTCACTTTTACAGTGCCGCCTTTGATTGCTGCTGCTGCCAGGAAGTAAGAAGCTGAAGATGCATCGCCTTCGACCAAATAAGTCCCCGGAGACTGATAAGACTGCCCGCCTTTTACGACAAATTGTTGATAGTGCTGATTTTCAATTTCAACACCAAACGTCTTCATCAGGTTGAGC
Source organism: Escherichia sp. Marseille-Q3837 (assembly GCF_916618735.1). Lineage (NCBI taxonomy): Bacteria > Pseudomonadati > Pseudomonadota > Gammaproteobacteria > Enterobacterales > Enterobacteriaceae > Escherichia > Escherichia sp. Marseille-Q3837. Next base: position 3,813,186 of record NZ_CAKAKC010000001.1, read on the forward strand.
GTGATGTCGATATAAGGTTTAGAAACCAGATCACCTTTAATACGAATAACCGTATCTTCCGACGCAAGCGGCGCGGTCATTAACAGTGCGGTGAGGAACTGGCTGGAAACGGAGCCATCGACTTCTACGTTGCCCCCCACAAAACCCCCCTGTAAACGCAGCGGTGGGTAATTCTCTTGTTCCAGGTAAGTAATTTTCGCCCCGCCCTGGAGCAGCGCATCCACCAGATGACCAATCGGGCGCTCTTTCATGCGAGGCTCACCCGTCAGGACAATATCATTGCTTCCCAGACAAAGTGCCGCCGCCAGCGGACGCATCGCTGTTCCCGCATTACCCAGGAACAACTCCAGCGCATTTTCCGCATGTAATGGACCGCCGTTACCGATGATTTCGCAGCGCGTACGATCGGCAGAAAGCGTATAGCTCACTCCCAATGCCTGCAACGCATTCAGCATATGACGAACATCATCGCTATCCAGCAGATTGGTTAATACTGTTTTGCCGTGTGCTAATGCCGCCAGCAATAAAGCGCGGTTAGAAACGCTCTTGGAACCAGGCAGATTAATAGTGCCATCGACACGGGCGATGGGGTGTAACGTCAGGGATTCCATGAACTCAACTCTCTACAACCGAAATAAAAACCCCACAGTCTGGCTGTGGGGATTAAGCAAATTTTAGGCATTAGCCATGACGACGTTCGAACTCAACCATGAAATCTGTCAAAGCTTTAACGCCTTCCAGCGGCATCGCGTTATAAATAGAAGCGCGCATTCCGCCGACTACACGGTGACCTTTCAGCGCATGAAGACCAGCGGCAAAAGACTCTTCGAGGAACAGCTTGTCAAGCGCACTATCTGCTAACTGGAACGGCACATTCATCCGCGAACGGTTAGCTTTCGCCACATCATTACGGTAGAAATCGCTGTTATCAATCACGCCATACAGCAGTTCTGCTTTTTGCTGATTGATATTATCCATTGCAGCCACGCCACCGTTCGCTTTTAGCCATTTGAAGACCAGGCCAGATAAATACCAGGCAAATGTTGGCGGCGTATTAAACATGGAGTCGTTATCGTTGAGGATGGAATAATCCAGAATCGACGGGCAGGCGATATTTGCTTTACCCAGCAAATCTTCGCGAACAATAACGATCGTCAGGCCAGCCGGGCCGATATTTTTCTGCGCGCCAGCGTAAATCACGCCATAACGGCTGACATCAATCGGGCGGGAAAGAATCGTTGAAGAAAAGTCGGCAGCGACCACCACATCTTTGCCGAAGTCTGGCGTTTCGTCGATGGCGATACCGTCGATGGTTTCATTCGGGCAGTAATGCATATAAGCAGCATTATCTGAGAGTTGCCATTCACGCATTGGCTTAACCGCGCGCAGGCCATCAACAGTCACTTTGGCGTCAAACACATTTGGCGTGCAGTATTTTTTCGCTTCTTTGATGGCGCTTGCCGCCCAGTAGCCGGCATCAACATAATCTGCGGTGGTTTTATCACCAAGAATATTCAGAGGTACAGCAGCAAACTGACCGCGACCGCCGCCGTGACAGAATAATACTTTGTAATTGGAGGGGACGTTAAGAAGATCGCGAAAATCCTTCTCGGCTTCCTCTGCAACCTGAATGAATTCTTTGCCACGGTGGCTCACTTCCATCACCGACGTGCCAAGACCGTTCCAGTCGCGCAGTTCCTGTTGAGCCTGTTTAAGCACCTCTGCCGGTAGCATTGCCGGACCAGAACTAAAATTGAAGATTTGAGCCATTTCCCCTCACCACGTTGCGTTGCTATTAACCCCGGTCAATCGATTGCGACCGCAGGTAATACGTTATTCCTGTGGCTATCGGTTTTATCATTCAGTGACACGCATCGCAATGGGTAAAACCGTTGAGAGCCAAAATGCGGTACGCGTCACACAATAGAAAATCTCGGATTATTGGAAAAAAACCGATATTTTTGCTGTCAGGTCACTCGTTTTGCCCGACTTGCCTTCGTCCATTCTGGATTTGCACAGCGCGGACATAATTGTTTTTCACCCGCCTTCATGTGAATGATTTCACTGCAACGGATGCAGGCATAGTCCGCCGACTCCGGCACCACTTTATAACGCTGGGTACAATCACTGGGTAAAATAAGTAACCCCGGCTTCACCTTGTCATCTTCAAAGAAATAGACGCTGATTTGCCCGTTGGTTTCGAGAATCGCCAGACGTACTTGCCCCAACTGCTCTACACCGCGCAATCGTAGCTCCATAAAGAACTCAAATTCCGTCATGTTGGAGTTATTGAGTTTCGACCAGGCCAGTTCGCCATCTTCAATAATGACAACCGGCTTGCCCTCCAGCAGATCTTCCAGTTTCTCACTGTGCGCCATCAGCCACATCACAAGGCGGTATAACAACGCCAGGGTAATGAAGACGATAAGCACCGGGATCATCGGCACATCGTCGTAAAACGCCACATCCCCTGCTGCCGACCCCAGTGTCAGAATGATTAACACTTCAAACAGCGACATTTGCCGCACTCCACGCCTACCTGTCATTTTAAGAAACAGAAAGACCAGTACAAAGGTATAGAGACTGCGTAGAGCGACTTCGCCAAGAAAATCCAGCGGCACTTTATCGAATGCCATACGGTGGAGATCGAACGCCTTCATTTTTATGCTCTTATCGTAATTTATCCGCTAAAAGCATAGTCAACAGTTCACCGGCGTGGCGGCGGTGATAGCGCCTTTGAGATAAAACCCGTATTATTGCGCGCTTTCCGTACGACTAAAGTGATTTTCATGACACAAACATTTATCCCCGGCAAAGATGCCGCCCTGGAAGATTCCATCGCTCGCTTCCAGCAAAAACTCTCCGACCTCGGTTTTCAGATTGAAGAAGCTTCCTGGCTGAATCCGGTGCCTAACGTCTGGTCTGTACATATTCGCGACAAAGAGTGCGCGCTGTGTTTTACCAACGGTAAAGGCGCAACCAAAAAAGCGGCGCTGGCTTCTGCTCTGGGTGAATATTTCGAGCGTCTCTCAACCAACTACTTTTTTGCTGATTTCTGGCTGGGCGAAACTATCGCCAACGGTCCGTTCGTCCATTATCCCAACGAAAAATGGTTTCCACTAACCGAAAACGACGATGTGCCGGAAGGCCTGCTTGATGACCGTCTGCGCGCATTTTACGACCCGGAAAATGAATTGACCGGCAGTATGCTGATTGATCTGCAATCAGGTAATGACGATCGCGGTATATGTGGCCTGCCGTTTACGCGCCAGTCTGACAATCAGACCGTCTATATTCCGATGAATATTATCGGTAACCTGTACGTTTCCAATGGTATGTCCGCTGGCAATACCCGCAACGAGGCGCGCGTTCAGGGGTTGTCCGAAGTTTTCGAACGCTACGTGAAAAACCGCATTATTGCTGAAAGCATCAGCTTGCCGGAGATCCCGGCAGAGGTACTTGCGCGTTATCCGGCTGTAGTTGAAGCGATCGAAACACTGGAAGCGGAAGGTTTCCCAATCTTTGCTTATGACGGCTCGCTTGGCGGTCAGTATCCAGTGATCTGCGTCGTACTGTTCAACCCGACCAATGGCACTTGTTTTGCCTCCTTCGGCGCGCATCCTGATTTTGGCGTTGCACTGGAACGTACCGTGACCGAGCTGCTGCAGGGTCGTGGCCTGAAAGATCTGGATGTGTTTACTCCGCCGACCTTCGATGATGAAGAAGTCGCCGAACATACTAACCTCGAAACGCACTTTATCGATTCCAGCGGTTTGATCTCCTGGGATCTTTTCAAACAAGATGCCGATTATCCGTTTGTGGACTGGAATTTCTCTGGCACCACTGAAGAAGAGTTTGCCACGCTGATGGCTATCTTCAACAAAGAGGATAAAGAAGTTTATATTGCCGATTACGAGCATCTGGGCGTTTATGCTTGCCGCATTATCGTGCCGGGTATGTCCGATATTTATCCGGCGGAAGATCTGTGGCTGGCAAATAACAGTATGGGCAGCCATTTACGTGAAACGATTCTTTCGTTGCCAGGCAGTGAGTGGGAAAAAGAAGATTACCTTAACCTCATCGAACAACTGGATGAAGAAGGTTTTGATGACTTTACCCGCGTGCGTGAGCTGTTAGGTCTGGCGACCGGGTCAGATAACGGTTGGTATACCCTGCGTATCGGTGAATTAAAAGCAATGCTGGCACTGGCTGGCGGCGATCTGGAACAAGCTCTGGTCTGGACTGAATGGACGATGGAATTTAACTCATCGGTGTTCAGTCCGGAACGCGCCAACTATTATCGCTGCCTGCAAACATTGTTATTACTGGCGCAGGAAGAAGATCGCCAGCCGCTGCAATATCTGAATGCCTTCGTTCGTATGTACGGCGCAGACGCGGTAGAAGCGGCCAGTGCGGCAATGAGTGGCGAAGCGGCGTTTTATGGCCTGCAACCGGTAGATAACGATCTACACGCGTTTGCTGCGCATCAGTCGCTGTTAAAAGCCTACGAAAAGCTGCAGCGTGCCAAAGCGGCATTCTGGGCAAAATAAAATCAAATAGCCTACGCAATGTAGGCTTAATGATTCGGCTGAGTTATATTACGGGGCGTTTTTTTAATGCCCCGCTTTACATATATTTGCATTAATAAAATAATTGTAATTATAAAGTTAAATATCGGTAATTTGTATTTAGTAAATACGATCGATATTGTTACTTTATTTGTCTGATGCTCCCTTTTAATTAACTGTTTTAGCGGAGGATGTGGAAAAAATTCAACTCATTTGTTAATTTTTAAAATTTATTTTTATTTGGATAATCAAATATTTACTCCGTATTTGCATAAAAACCATGCGAGTTACGGGCCTATAAGCCAGGCGAGATATGATCTATATCAATTTCTCATCTATAATGCTTTGTTAGTATCTCGTCGCCGACTTAATAAAGAGAGAGTTAGTGTGAAAGCTGACAACCCTTTTGATCTTTTACTTCCTGCAGCAATGGCCAAAGTGGCCGAAGAGGCAGGTGTCTATAAAGCAACGAAACATCCGCTTAAGACTTTCTATCTGGCGATTACCGCCGGTGTTTTCATCTCAATCGCATTCGTCTTCTATATCACAGCAACTACTGGCACAGGCACAATGCCCTTTGGCATGGCTAAACTGGTTGGCGGCATTTGCTTCTCTCTGGGGCTGATTCTTTGTGTTGTCTGCGGAGCCGATCTCTTTACTTCTACAGTGTTGATTGTTGTTGCCAAGGCGAGTGGGCGCATCACCTGGGGTCAGTTAGCGAAAAACTGGCTGAACGTCTATTTTGGCAACCTGGTCGGCGCGTTGTTATTTGTGCTTTTAATGTGGCTTTCCGGCGAGTATATGACCGCCAATGGTCAATGGGGACTTAACGTCCTACAAACCGCCGACCACAAAGTACACCATACTTTTATTGAGGCTGTCTGCCTCGGTATCCTGGCTAACCTGATGGTATGCCTGGCGGTATGGATGAGCTATTCTGGCCGCAGCCTGATGGACAAAGCGTTTATCATGGTGCTGCCGGTCGCGATGTTTGTTGCCAGCGGTTTTGAGCACAGTATCGCAAACATGTTTATGATCCCGATGGGTATTGTAATCCGCGACTTCGCATCTCCGGAATTCTGGACCGCTGTCGGTTCTGCACCGGAAAATTTTTCTCACCTGACCGTGATGAACTTCATCACTGATAACCTGATTCCGGTTACGATCGGTAATATTATCGGCGGTGGTTTGTTGGTTGGGTTGACATACTGGGTCATTTACCTGCGTGAAAACGACAGCCATTAATGGTTGTCGAAGTACGCAGTAAATAAAAAATCCACTTAAGAAGGTAGGTGTTACATGTCCGAGCTTAATGAAAAGTTAGCCACAGCCTGGGAAGGTTTTACCAAAGGTGACTGGCAGAATGAAGTAAACGTCCGTGACTTCATTCAGAAAAACTACACTCCGTACGAGGGTGACGAGTCCTTCCTGGCTGGTGCTACTGAAGCGACCACCACCCTGTGGGACAAAGTAATGGAAGGCGTTAAACTGGAAAACCGCACTCACGCGCCAGTTGACTTTGACACCGCTGTTGCTTCCACCATCACTTCTCACGACGCTGGCTACATCAACAAGCAGCTTGAGAAAATCGTTGGTCTGCAGACTGAAGCTCCGCTGAAACGTGCTCTTATCCCGTTCGGTGGTATCAAAATGATCGAAGGTTCCTGCAAAGCGTACAACCGCGAACTGGATCCGATGATCAAAAAAATCTTCACTGAATACCGTAAAACTCACAACCAGGGCGTGTTCGACGTTTACACTCCGGACATCCTGCGTTGCCGTAAATCCGGTGTTCTGACCGGCCTGCCAGATGCTTATGGCCGTGGTCGTATCATCGGTGACTACCGTCGCGTTGCGCTGTACGGTATCGACTACCTGATGAAAGACAAACTGGCACAGTTCACCTCTCTGCAGGCTGATCTGGAAAACGGCGTAAACCTGGAACAGACCATCCGTCTGCGCGAAGAAATCGCTGAACAGCACCGCGCTCTGGGTCAGATGAAAGAAATGGCTGCTAAATACGGCTACGACATCTCTGGTCCGGCTACCAACGCTCAGGAAGCTATCCAGTGGACTTACTTCGGCTACCTGGCTGCTGTTAAGTCTCAGAACGGTGCTGCAATGTCCTTCGGTCGTACCTCCACCTTCCTGGATGTGTACATCGAACGTGACCTGAAAGCTGGCAAGATCACCGAACAAGAAGCGCAGGAAATGGTTGACCACCTGGTCATGAAACTGCGTATGGTTCGCTTCCTGCGTACTCCGGAGTACGATGAACTGTTCTCTGGCGACCCGATCTGGGCAACCGAATCTATCGGTGGTATGGGCCTCGACGGTCGTACCCTGGTTACCAAAAACAGCTTCCGTTTCCTGAACACCCTGTACACCATGGGTCCGTCTCCGGAACCGAACATGACCATTCTGTGGTCTGAAAAACTGCCGCTGAACTTCAAGAAATTCGCCGCTAAAGTGTCCATCGACACCTCTTCTCTGCAGTATGAGAACGATGACCTGATGCGTCCGGACTTCAACAACGATGACTACGCTATCGCTTGCTGCGTAAGCCCGATGATCGTTGGTAAACAAATGCAGTTCTTCGGTGCGCGTGCAAACCTGGCGAAAACCATGCTGTACGCAATCAACGGCGGCGTTGACGAAAAACTGAAAATGCAGGTTGGTCCGAAGTCTGAACCGATCAAAGGCGATCTCCTGAACTACGATGAAGTGATGGAGCGCATGGATCACTTCATGGACTGGCTGGCTAAACAGTACATCACTGCACTGAACATCATCCACTACATGCACGACAAGTACAGCTACGAAGCCTCTCTGATGGCGCTGCACGACCGTGACGTTATCCGCACCATGGCGTGTGGTATCGCTGGTCTGTCCGTTGCTGCTGACTCCCTGTCTGCAATCAAATATGCGAAAGTTAAACCGATTCGTGACGAAGACGGTCTGGCTATCGACTTCGAAATCGAAGGCGAATACCCGCAGTTTGGTAACAACGATCCGCGTGTAGATGACCTGGCTGTTGATCTGGTAGAACGTTTCATGAAGAAAATTCAGAAACTGCACACCTACCGTGACGCTATCCCGACTCAGTCTGTTCTGACCATCACTTCTAACGTTGTGTATGGTAAGAAAACGGGTAACACCCCAGACGGTCGTCGTGCTGGCGCGCCGTTCGGACCAGGTGCTAACCCGATGCACGGTCGTGACCAGAAAGGTGCTGTAGCTTCTCTGACTTCCGTTGCTAAACTGCCGTTCGCCTACGCTAAAGATGGTATCTCCTACACCTTCTCTATCGTTCCGAACGCACTGGGTAAAGACGACGAAGTTCGTAAGACTAACCTGGCAGGTCTGATGGATGGTTACTTCCACCACGAAGCGTCCATCGAAGGTGGTCAGCACCTGAACGTTAACGTGATGAACCGTGAAATGCTGCTCGACGCGATGGAAAACCCGGAAAAATATCCGCAGCTGACCATCCGTGTATCTGGCTACGCAGTACGTTTCAACTCGCTGACTAAAGAACAGCAGCAGGACGTTATTACTCGTACCTTCACTCAGTCTATGTAATTAGATTTGACTGAAATCGTACAGTAAAAAGCGTACAATAAAGGCTCCACGAAAGTGGGGCCTTTTTTAGCAAGAGAGCCTTTTTTGTCAGCTATCTATACTTTAAGGTAACTGCCAAAACAGACTCGACGTAGCCTTCGAGCTGCGCACCAACACGGCCTCAGATGGGCCACATCTGGAGAAACACCGCAATGTCAGTTATTGGTCGCATTCACTCCTTTGAATCCTGTGGAACCGTAGACGGTCCAGGTATTCGCTTTATCACCTTTTTCCAGGGCTGCCTGATGCGCTGCCTGTATTGTCATAACCGCGACACCTGGGACACGCATGGCGGTAAAGAAGTTACCGTTGAAGATTTAATGAAGGAAGTGGTGACCTATCGCCACTTTATGAACGCTTCCGGCGGCGGCGTTACCGCATCCGGCGGTGAAGCAATCCTGCAAGCCGAGTTCGTTCGCGACTGGTTCCGCGCCTGCAAAAAAGAAGGCATTCATACCTGTCTCGACACTAACGGTTTTGTTCGTCGTTACGATCCAGTAATTGATGAACTGCTGGAAGTGACCGACCTGGTAATGCTTGATCTCAAACAGATGAACGACGAAATCCACCAGAATCTGGTGGGCGTTTCCAACCATCGTACACTCGAGTTTGCTAAATATCTGGCGAACAAAAATGTGAAAGTCTGGATACGTTATGTCGTAGTACCTGGCTGGTCTGACGATGACGATTCAGCTCATCGCCTCGGTGAATTTACTCGCGATATGGGTAACGTCGAAAAAATCGAGCTCCTCCCCTACCATGAGTTAGGCAAACATAAGTGGGTGGCGATGGGCGAAGAGTACAAACTCGACGGTGTGAAACCACCGAAAAAAGAAACCATGGAGCGCGTAAAAGGGATTCTTGAGCAATATGGTCATAAGGTGATGTTCTAAAACATCATATTTCGACCTGGGGCCCTTCCTTTAGTAGTAATGAGTAAATCAGCGTTGAGAACATGCTCGACGCTGATTTACTGGACTTAATTTCCGAGATTTAACCTTCTGATTCTACCTCGTTACCAGTCGGCGTAAGGTATCAGCGGCTGCGGCGGTAAATCCATGTCGCCCTGCCATCCGGCGGCGGAATACCGCACGTAGAGCAGGAAATGGCTTGGCGCATAATCTTTCGCCTGCTGGATATCGATTGCCGTGCCGACAAACCAGTTGGACGTGACCCGACGCTCAAGTAACGCCCGCGCCGTGTAGCCAAAGCCCTGACTGCTGCCGCCGTCGTTGGTCTGGCTGGCGGCATCCTCTTTCCAGTCCGTCGGGATCAGGTTCATCAGCGGATAACGCGGCATGGTTTTGGTGCGCGAATGCGACCACGAGCCAGACGCGCCCAGCTCCCATGACCAGTTTTCCGTCCGCTCACGCCACATCACCGGTATGGCAAACGACAGGTATTCCTGCGGGCTGTAGTAACCGCCCTGACCGAGTGAGTACCCACTCAGGTCTTTGTCGTAATGCCAGATCATATTGTTCAGGCCAACAGTGACGCGGCGATTATTCTGGTTGATGACCTTATAGTAATAGCCCGTCATCCAGCGCACGCGCCAGTTATCTTCGACATTTTTGCCGGTTAACTGGTCGCCGCTAAGGGATGCCCAGACGCCGTTCGCTTCACCTTTATCGTAGCTCAGACTCAGCCCCACGCCATCGGCACGCACGCCGCCCCATTTTTTCCCGGTATTACCCGGGGAGTCTTTCTGCCCACCAAAGGCCAGTAACGAACTGGAGATGGGGCGACGATGGGCGTTAACGGTGTAACCAAGCGGCCCGATATCATCGCTGTAACTGATGCCGCCGACCACATCCACCACGTTGAAGCCCATCGGTGTGGTGCCGATATCCCAGCTCCAGACGTCATTTCGCCAGCCGACCGCCACGCTGGCGCCGGAATCCGACTGGCTGCGGTTGCCGCTACAGTCCTGCAACGTACAGGTGCCCCAGTTGTTATCCCATTTACCCTCGGCGTCGGCGGAAAAACTGCCGACGTTCATATTGACGAAATCACTGCGAAAGAACATCCGTCCGTCAGAATACGGTGCATCCACCTGCAACATGGTGGTGTGCGCTTTCAGGTCGGAATAGCCACCGGTGCCGCTCGATCCCCAGTAGTCGTGCTCCAGGGTGACGTTAAGATCCTGCTGACGATAGAGATCCGCCGCATCGCTGCGCACGCCGCGCTTCAGCCAGTCGTCCTTCTCATCGTTACGGGTCAGACGGGTAAAGGTGTCGTTATCCTGCGGACGCGTCGTGGTCACACCGGATGCGACCATCGCGTCTTTGTAGGTTTCCAGCGCCTGCTCCGGATCGCCCGCCTGCGCTTCAAACCCTGCACCATCACGCAGTACCATCGCACTTTCCATCGACGGCGGCTGAGATTTTGCCTGCGGGATCAGCTTGTTAAACGTCTGCTGCGCCGCTGCGGTATCGCCAAGCTGCGCCTGTACCAGCGCCACGCGCCGCTGTGTATTCAGTGAGGTATTGTCGGTGGCGGGCAGTTTCGCCAGCTGACTGCGTGCCGCCGCTTTGTCACCGGCGGCGATATCCACTTCCGTCAGGCCAAGAATGGCATCAACGTTAGCTGGCTCCCGCGTCAGGACATTCTGATACGCCGCGCGGGCGGCGGTGTCATCACGTCGCTGCTGTGCCCAGTCGGCCAGGGTGAGGTCAATGCGCGTGGACGGTGGCTGCTGGCGCAGCATCGCTTCCGCTTCTGCCTCTTTACCGCTTTCACGCAGGCGGCTGGCGGTTTCCAGTACCTGATCGCTTTGCAGGCGGTTTGCCAGTTCCTGAATATTGCTGTTCCACTGCGCGCGCGGCAGGCTGTTGATATGCGCCAGCGCGGCTCTGTCCTGGTCGTGACCGGAAAGATACAGTCCGTAAGCGTAAACCTGCTCCGGGTCGTTCGGCTTCTGTTGCGCCAGATTGCGCATTAACGTATCGGCCTGGCTGCGTTGTCCGGCCTGCCAGAGATCCTGCGAAAGCCGGTAAGTAATCCACACACTGCCGGGATCGAGCGCCAGTCGCTGACGCTGAAGTGCTGCCGCCTGCGCCCATTTACCCTGATTTTCCAGTGCCTCCGCCTGCTGTGATAAGCGGTCGTTTTGCAGGCTGCGTTCGATGTCATCAACGCTGCGCCGCTGGCTGGCAGAGAGCGAGGCAATAAACGCTTCGGCTTTTTCCGGCGACTGCTGGCGATAAAGATTCGCCAGCCCGCGCACGGCGTTAGTGTTGCCGCTGTCCATGCGCAGCGTCTGCTGGTAATAGCGTTCAGCGGCGGGATAATCTTTGCGCGCCATCGCCACATCGCCCAGCCCCAGCACCGCATAGCTGTCGGCGTTATCGACATTGCGCGCCTGCTGGAACAGGCGTTCTGCCCGGTCGGGATTATTGGCTTTCAGCGCAGCATCGCCCTGCTGGATCGCCAGCCAGTAGCGATTCACCTTCAGCAGACTGTTCCATTTGTCGTTGTTGCTGCTGTGCGGATCCAGCGCGAGGGCTTTTTCCAGATTCGCCACCGCATTAGCGCGATCGCCATTCTGGGAATACGCCTGCCCCAGCGCCCCAAATATGGCACCAGAGTCAGGATTATCAATATTAAGTATTTTCAACTGACGAATCGCTTCGTTGCGACGGGAGGCAATTTGCGTCATTGCCCCCCAGTATTCCAGCGCCATTTCGATATCTGGCGGTGCCCCGTTAAATAGCTTGTCGTAACTGTCGATAGCCTCTTTATGTCGCCCGGAGATAGCTTGTAAGCGTGCCATTTGCAGTGCCTGACGCCCCTCAGGCGAAGAAAGTCGCATGGCCGTGCGCGATGCTTTATATATTTTTGAATCAGGAGCGAGCAGGGAAAGTCTGGCAAGTTGTTTTTGCGCGCCTTCAATATCCCCCTTACGCAGCAGATAGCGAAAACGCGCCGCAACGACATCTGGATTATCAGGTTCCGCCAATTCAAGACGATAAAGCGACTGTTCGACCAGATCTTCACGATGAATGTCTTCGCCTAACCGAATCTGCGCCATTAACAGCTTGTGTGCAGTTGGTGTGGCTTTCGCCATCGACATTACCGCCAAACCAAGGGATATTGTGAGTAAATTTAGGGTGAATTTGTACATGCCTGCCTCAATCAGGTGTTAACTCACTTTTTATTAAAAACAGAACGGGCGCAGCTCCCTGCCTGTATAAAGTCAGGACAGAATGGAGCCGCAAAATAGAAATGATGATGAATTACTGTTGATGAGGGTTCAGACGACGGCGACTAATGTTACGTAACAGACTCCATACTACCCACGCCAATAGCACCACACTGAGAGTTGCCAGCACTGCCAGTAGAATGGGGTGTCTGGCTAACACATATTGCACTCGTTCAATCCAGGGGAGATGCCCAACGTAATAAGTATCTCCAACCTGTAAACTATTGACGCCAGATTCGCGAATAACCGCGACTGAACCAAAAATATTGCCGCGTTTTGTACTATTAATTAACGCATTGTTGAGTAGCGTATCTCCGCGTGATCCCTCGGACATTAAAGCAATTACGCTGCGTTGGGTATGATATGGAGACTGAAAACCAACTATCGCCGCCATTGGCAATGGGGAATTTATAGTTGTTTGTATTTCAGGTTTTTGATCGTTTTTATCTGCCATAATTTTTGCGTAATCAGTGTTCCGCATTGGGCTTTTTACCCAACTTGTTGTTGCCTCAATGAGCAGATTAATTTGCTGTTTATCTGCAAATTCTTGCGGAAGTGTTCCTATAAGCAGAATATCTGAATCCTTACCCTGGACAGAACCTATATCATCAGTAATTGTCAGATTAATTGCCGGAAATCCAGTTTGAGCACCAATCAGTCCAAGGGTATTTAATAATGTTTCAACTTGCGTTGTACCAGGATTTTCAGGCATAACCACAACCGTTTCTGATAGATCGGCCATGCGGCTAAATGGAAAGCCTGAGCTGGCAAAAGCGCGTAAATCTGGCATTGCGATAAAGTGATGGTACTTTGAAAAATCGATAGTGGAATCATCTGCAATAACCGCATGATTTTTTAGAGGCCTGGAAATAATACAGCTATCAGCATCAGAACGCGGCATTGTATTAATGTACTCAAAATTAAATCGCAATTGATTAAGCGCCCCCAACGTCAGCGCAGGAATGGTAATTCCATTATTACCATCCAACAATTCTTGCAATAACGGTAAACGTAACAACAATCTATCGGTAGCAGATTGCGGACTTAGCCGGAAAGATTCAAGGTACTGGTTATTAAGGCTGACATCCATGCGTGAACCACCTATCGTTGGCGTGGTATAGCGATAGTTAATCTTCATATCAACCCCACGATTACGCAATAGAAAAAGATCAGGTGGCAAATTAAATGAAACATTAATTGCCGCAGACTCCAGGCCACTTGCCTGTAACTGCCCTTCATAATTTTTAAGCTCTGCGAAAGTTACAGGACGGTCAGTGCGTACCCAGTTTGGCGCATCATAAGGTTTACGCGGCAGTAACGGCGTCACTTCATTTACGATCACACTATCGCCGCGAAAAAGTATATTTCCCTGTGCAAGGCCTTTTGCCGCCTGTAATAAATCTTTGTCATCGCGGCCCAAAAGTACCAGCAATTTGATAAAAGGATTTTGTGGATGACTGATCATTTTAATAACAGGTGCATTCACCAACGGATGCTCGCGCAGAAAGTCCGGGCGTCTATTGTTAGTGGCAAAGACCACTGCATTACTTTCCGGTAACTGGTTATAGAAAACCGGAAATCGGTGACCACGCCAGCCAGATTGCGCACCAAACCACGAAGCGACAATAGCTGATGCCTGCTGCAAACCAGTCTCAGGAGTACCGGCAAAAACCATCGGCAATGTATTAGTGCGGTTATCTCGCGGGTCAAAAAACGGTACAGGAAAATATGAAAGATCATTTTTCAGATTAAGTCTCTGAAATACCAGTTCAAGTTCACTGGTACGTCCAATATCAAGCCACAAATTGCTGCTGGTCGGGTTTTCACAGGCGCTCTGGTAGTGACTAATTAATTCGAGGCGCAAGCGATTAAAATCAGAAAAATACAATGGGTTAAGAGTTATTTCCGCCAGCGTTTTCTTTCCCAGTTGTTCTTTGGTAATCGGCAATACCCCCATCAACTCGTCATTAAGATAGACCTTAAGCTGTGACTGGACAGGGATCAGCGACGGTGATGGTGTGTATTCAAGTTTTAGTTTCGCTTCTGATACTATTTCATCGCTACGCATACCAAACTCAATTTGCCCCTGTGGGTTAACGCCATTCAGGACTATGTTTCCTGGCGCTGGTGCGATTTGTGTAAATGGGAGTTTAAAATGGCGAGACGACTCTTTCGCATAAGCAGAGATATTTGTCTTCTGGATAGATGGTAATACTTCTCCAGAGGAAGACTTACTGATTACTGTATCTGTAGCCGATGCTGTATTTGCCTGGTAAAAACATAATAACCCCAAGCCAATTATCGCAGCACTTAATCTCAAAAATTTTCTTTCCATTTTAAAAAATTCAACAACCATAATAAACACAAACAATATATTTAATTAGCAGTCAGAAATTAGAACTAACTTTTGGAACTGCTTTTCAGCGTCCGCAGAATATAAAAAACCATATTGCAATAACCTTTCAGAGAGATGAAACATATTTCAAAAAAACTCTTTAGAATATTGTCCCGTCTAATTTTATTATTCCACTCTTGCCATAATGAATCACGAGAAAACGTTGCTCTTACATAATTAACACTTTGTTCATAACTCATTGGCATAATCTTCAGACCAATTTTATTATTGTAAGCATGAACTATTTCTACCGGAATATCACATTTCCCGTTGCTATCATCCAGATAAAGAGACAATTGCTGTGCTTTAAGCATATCTTTTACGTCGGAGATATTATCAAGGATTACACCTAATCCTCCTTCGGAAAAATCAAGAACAGAACAAGGATAGCGCCGTCCATCATCCAGTTGTATAACGCCCTTGAAAGAAACATCAATACGGGGAGAAAAACGCACCTGCTTTTGTTCAATAGAAACAGCCAAAGTTGCGCCAATAATAATTGTATTATAAAATAGCCAAATCAAACAAAAAAAATTCAGGATGGCGATATGCCCTTGCAAACTATAAACATTAATAACACCTATTATCAGCCCGATTACATTTAAAATAGCAAAAATAAGATAGGGATAGGAAATTCGCCAGTCAACAAACTTATTTTTTATCAGTCCCCCTTTGGCCGTAACGTTAAAACGACCTTTTGCTGGCGCAAGTAAAGCTACAAGCGTTGGTAGCGTAATATACCAGGCCAGAACCATTTCATAAATCTCATTCCAGAATGAATGTCTGTATTTACCTTGTACTCTTGAATTAGTTAAAATAATAACAAATAGATAAGGTAAAACATAAGACATAATATCTGCAACTGATGCATCGATCAGATTGACCGAAAAGAAAATAGGACATAACGGTGCGAACAAGAAAATCAGGCGTGGCACACCTGATAAAAAATGCATCATGCTGCTGAGATAGCAAAGGCGCTGTGATAATGTCAGCCCCTTGCCCAATAATGGATTGTCAATACGCAAGATTTGAATCATGCCTCGAGCCCACCGAATCCGTTGTCCAATATGAGCAGACAATGTTTCGGTGGCTAGCCCGGCAGCCAGAGGATAGCGAAGATACGCAGAGTTATAACCTGCACGATGCAAGCGTAACGACGTATGCGCATCTTCTGTTACTGTTTCGACTGCAATGCCTCCAACCTCATCCAGAGCAGATCTACGGATGATTGCACATGAACCACAAAAAAATGAAGCATTCCATGTATCCGTACCATTCTGGATTAATCCATAAAAAAGGTGTCCTTCATTTGGCTTTTGCCGGAACTGTCCCAAATTTCGCTCAAAAGGATCGGGGGAAAAAAAATGATGTGGTGTTTGCAACATAGATAATTTTTTATCGGCGATAAACCAGCCCATCGTTTTCTTTAAAAAAGAAACTGAAGGTATATGATCGCAATCGAAAATAGCAACAAATTCGCCATTAGCTATTTTAAGCGCATTATTTATATTTCCGGCCTTAGCATGTTCATGTGTTTCTCTTGCGACATAGTAAATTCCTGACTCGTTCGCGAATTTCCTGAACTCGTCCCTGGCTCCATCATCAAGGAGCCAGATATTTAGTTTATCCGTTGGCCAGTCTAAGGCCAACGCACCATAAACTGTATTCTTCACGACTGTAAAGGGTTCGTTATATGTGGGTATTAATATATCAACAACGGGCCATTCTTCTTTATTCTCTGGTAAGGGTATACTTTCTCGGTTCAGCGGGAAGCAAACCTGAAAGTAACCAAGTAATAAAACAAACCATGCATACGTCTCAGCAACTAATAGCGTGACTGAAAATAAACAGTCTGGAAATTCATCCAGGATTACTGAAGAAGAGTAACGCCACCATAGATATCGGGATGATATGAGTATTCCAACACCCATTAGAATCAGAGTAATCATCCTTCCTTTGAGAAAATTAAGGAAGATAGCAGCGATACAAATAATAATTGAAAATAATGTTTGTTGATAAAATCCAAGGGGCTGTTCAACAATTGATAAAAAAACAAAACATAGCAGTATAGCAACAACCAAAAGGATTTTGTTTAATATTACTTTATTTTTTATGAGCATTGCACTTAACGATTCATTAATAATATAACTTGAACTGTGTGATTTTTGTAAACATCGATGACCAATGACATGCAAATTAAAATATCAACACCACGTTATCTGTGCTCGGCCATTTTGCTTACTTTTATATAACCGTTCATCTGCCAGCAATTTCAACCGTTCAATGTTATTCATGCACTCATCTGTGCTGGCAACACCTATACTGCAACTACAATTTAACCCACCAATGGCGAAATGAACAACTCTGTGCAAAATTCTTGATAGCTTATTTTTATCTTTCTCATAATAAATAATAGCAAACTCATCACCGCCAAACCGGTATATTTCCCCTTCACGACGGGGTAACTCTTCTTTAATGATATTAACAAGTTTGATGAGTACTTCATCACCAAATAAATGACCAAACTTATCATTAATGGTTTTAAATTTATCCACATCAAATAGACACAGGTAGCCAAAACTTTTTCTCAGTATCTTGATTTCTTTATCAAAACTCCGGCGACCAGAAGCCCTGGTTAATGCATCACAAGTGCCAAAGTCATATATCTCTCGAATTGCATTAATCTCTTCCGTATTAAAGAATAGATTTTCTCCACGTAAATCATATTGATGATTCGACAATATAGATTCTTTTTCCAACCTACCCTTATTTATAATATCACGCAATAATTTAACATAATAAACATACATTATGACTGCAGATATTGCCGATGCAAAAACGAAAAACGCACATATATATAGATATTTACTTTTTTTATAGGCGACAATAAACATCATTTCTGGAAGATAAGAATACGACAGAGTGATAGCTGACATCTCAAATACTGCATCATTTATCAAAAAATCATCACCTGCGATTTTCTTTTCATTATCATTAATATCATAAAATGAGACATAGATATCTTCTCGTTCCCCTGATTGATTTCTTATCAAAGATAAATAACGTTCAGGATCTACCACTGATATCAAACTTGTACGTTTTGCAATGGGATGAGCATAATAAACATAGCACTTATTTTTTAAGCTAATAATGCCTCTTTCAAATTCATTAATTACCCGAATAGAGGAAACTATGTCGTCACAAAAATTATCCCCTTTCGTTGTAACTTTGATACATTTACCATCGCTAATCATATAAGGACCGAGATCATATAAATATCCAGGGTTTTCATAGCCAGCAAAGCTATTGCGTATTTTTTTTAACAACTCTTCTGGCGAAACCTCAAGTTCATAAAATATATTATTAGATACTGAGCGGCGATACTCAGAAACATTAGCTATTGCAAGCCCACTATCTACAATAGATACCTTCACCGAATTTATACGGCCTTTAACATGAATGGTGTACAAATAACAAGTTACTACAGCGACGCACAAAAAATACAAAAAACAGATCACTGCCGCCTTTTTTTTATATTTGAACATTGCTTATTTTCTTTTTTTCGGTTTGCTGTCTATATGCCATTCTGAAAACGGTAACGGTTTCTGGTATAAGTATCCCTGAACATGAGAAAATCCTAATTTTTGCAATTCTCTAGCCTGACTTTCAGTTTCAACACCTTCAGCTATTACCGGCATATTTTCTTCACGAGCAAGATTGGATATAAAATATACAACCTTGTTAGTTTCATCGAAAATACCAGAGGTAAACTCTGAATCAATTTTAATGCTATCAGGTCTTACTTTATAAAGTTTTTTCAGGTCAGCTAATCCACTTCCGAAATCATCAAGGGAAATCTTGATACCATTTTCTTTTAAAATATTTATATTATTGTAAAAGCTATCATTTATATCTTTTACTGCTGATTCGGTGATCTCCAGGCAGATTTGATCAGCATTTACACCAAATGCATTAATTAAAGTAAGAACACGAGTGTGGAAGTCAAATTCATTTAATTGCCAGGGAGAAACATTGATATGCAGGAGAAAATCGTTAGCAACCTCATATTCACAACTAAACACCCCAAATTCGCTAATAGCTGTTTCGAGAACAAAATCACCCAGTTCTTTAATTAATCCTATTTCTTCAGCAACAGGTACAAAAATTGATGGCGGTATTACTCCATTTTCGCAGGACAACCAGCGACATAACGCCTCCGCGCCTACAACCCTATTATTATCCATATCAACAATCGGTTGATATACTAAATAAAGCTCATTACTCGCAATCGCTTTTTTTATATTTCCTGCCACCCAGACCTTTTGATCAAGTTCATGGACTTTGATGTCATCATAAAAAATAAATTCAGATTCTTTATTTTCCCGCATAGCTGTTAATGCCAGTTTCAGTTTCCTTTCATAAATCGATACATTTTCCCCTGAAAAATTTTCGCAAATGGCAATCTTGTGGATATATATATTTCTTATGCAAAATATATGTTCAGGAAAGTTTAAAACCGATAATTTTTCGATGAACTCTTCGCAATCAGTGTGACATAGCAACAAGTATGTTTCAGTTGATATTTTTACGATATCACAATATTTTGAATATTTTTGTGATATCTTAGATTTTATATCATTAAAAATTTCATGAAATTTCTGACTCCCATATACCGCTTCAACAAACTCTAATCCATAGATGCAAAGCATACCAATTGCCAAATAGGTTTTATTATTAGTTTCAATAATAGCCTTATTAATATAAAAGCAACTTCCTTGTTCATAGGACACAAGATTAAGTAATCGGTCCATACGCTCCTTGTATTTATCGCTGATATTATTAATGATTTTTTTGAGTTCAACAATCTCACCACTGTCATTTTGCACAATATCAATTGTGTCGTTTCGATATACTGAATTAGCTAATTTTTTCAGATGTTCTATCAGTTTGCTGGATTCACCTTTGATTTTTCTTGTTATTTTTTCAACGATATACCATAATAAACAGAAACAAACCAAGCCACATAAAAACATCAGTGTAAAATATTTATTGATGTTTGTATCTTCTGATTTTTGATAGTGGAAATAATGGAATCTGACATCAGGAAGCCTGGGGAGTGAGATAACATTGTCTGTATAGTTGCCACTATTATTGATTATGTTATAACTTCCCGATAAATCACGGACAATAAGATGTAACATTGATTTTTCATTACCCACCATAATCCTTTTGTTTTGTTCCATGAATAAAATATCAGAATCACCACCCAGTTTATTTAAAAAATTACTGAAATATTTTTCATCAACATCCAGATGTATTAACTTCAAAGCAAATGAATTTTTTTCTTCTTCGGATGGTCGTAGTGAAAACGAAAAACATTTTTTTCCGGCGATACCATAACAATTATACCATGGTGACCATTTTGAATAAGTCCCCCCCGGTAATTTATTCCATGGGCGTGATTCCGGATTAAAGTAGTTATCACTGATATCACCATCGTCACCAATAAAAGGTTTACCGGGTTCTGATTGCCCCAGAAATTTTACCTCCCCATTCTCAGTTCGAATAAAGCTAAGATATTTTCCATTATTGAGCATTATCCCTACTAAATTAACCGCGTCTATTTTTTTCATGCGATGAAGGACTGCTCGCTTTATTTCATCTTCATCATGTAACAGATAGATTGCATCTTTTAATGCATCAGCCTCTTTTTCAACTTTAGAAAAAAAATTATTCAAATTGTTATTGATGAGTATAAGGTTAATCTGTGCAGAGTTTTCTGCTATTTTTTTATGGAAATCAATTGCGGTAATAAATGACAAGACAATATAGACAGTAACAGCTAATATAACCGCAGTGTTAAATCTTGAGTTTAATTTTTCGGTAATGCTATACATACTGGTGTTCTGACTAAAATGTTATCAATAGCTTTAATATAAGATCGTATAAAGTTCTGTATATTAGCCGATGTTACCCTCCTCTTTATGACTTTCTTAATTTCATTATTCCCATATAACAAATATGTCATGATGAGAAGATTACTTTTTTCTTAATTTCCACAAGTGATTATCATTCATTCTATTTTAACCAAGGTAATATTGTTATATGTAACACTCATTTTGTATCTTTCACCCACGCTACCGCCTTTCGTTAATTTTTCAACGAAATAATTTAGCCATGAAAAAATTAACTTATAACAACACAGCTACTACATCCTGCTGAGTCGTGGCTTCTACTCTATAACTATCCAAAAGTGTTATTAGTATCTATTGTGAGTAATCCTTTCTGTTTATTTATCTTTTTTGAGACATGTGTAATACGGCTCTCTGAGCCAAAAATATATTAATTAATAACCTTAAGGTAAGGTTCAGTCAGATAGTGGGCATCAAAATTTCACTGCCAGTGACTGTAATTTGTCCAACACCCTAACAGATAAATATTTTCAGGAATACGCGTTTGATAAAACAATAGATGCAACATCAGAGCACTATTTTATTTATAAAAAAAAGACTGTGAACTACACCAGGTATGAGCGGATTCTGTCGGGAGATGATTTTTGTCAGATTAAAACACTATAAAATTTCATTTTGTCAGAATATTACACCGATAAATCAATATACCATCTGCATATCCAAACAATAACCGCAATCATTCTCAGCAAATTTAACCATAATTAGCAACGTGCGAATTCATTGATGCAGATCAAAAAATACGAGTTTACATTACCAATCTTTGTTGAAAATTTAGCCGTAAAAATCATGTTATTACTATGCGCAAGAGTTTACTCCAGAGCCCAAAATAATAACTTGCAAAATAACCAATAATTAAAACTATCACCATATCTAAAAATAATGGTCTCCGATAACTAAAATTCGTATTATCACGGTAGCGTTGATTTTCTTTCATCTCTTAAGAAAAACTTAACTTTTGCCTTATCAGGCCTGATCTAATTTTAGTCTATTTGATATCACAGCCCCGGCGAACCGGGGCATGATGACTATTTTGTATTCGCTTTACGTGCAAGCAGCGGGAATATCAGCCCCAGCCCAACGAGGACAAATGGCGTAGTAATGTTCAGTGCCAATTGGAATGTCCACTCTGCAGTGAAGGCTTCCATTTTAGGGAAAATTCCTGTCAGGCAGGCAAAAGCGGTAAAGGCAAAACACCATATCCCGACGGTCATTGCCATCGGCTTATTACGAATAAAGACATACTCTGGTTTATATTTCTGCGCCAGGCGAACGACAGCAATAAACGCAACAAATACCCACAAATAACGCAGCGGCATCACTACCGAGTTAAGATTCAACAGCCATTTATAGAGATTGTTCATATCACCGATGCCGAGAGTCGGTAGCATAATCAGGATCGCCACCAGCACCAGAGTCAGAAAATAACCATTAACCGGCGTACCAGAAGCGTTGGTACGACATAAACTTGCTGGAATATATTTGCTGTCGGCATCGCCTAATAACACTTTAAGCGGTGCATCAATCGAAAATACCAGTGCGGCAACTTGCCCCAGAGTGTTCGCAATGGCATAAATCACCATTAAGGTATTACCCATATTGTAATACTCCCCCAGCTTCTGGAAGGCGTAATACTGACCGTTAGTCATCAAATCATCGGGAATATTGCGCGAGTCAAACATCATCCCCATCGCCAGTGAGCCGAGAATCGCACATACTGCTACCATGCCCGCCAGACACAACATCCCTTTTGGAAATTCTTTTCCTGGGTTGCGTGTTTGGTTAACGTAAGGAGAAATCTTCTCAGCACCACCAACCGCAAAAACCAGCATTGAAATGGTGGTAATGTAGGTGAAATCGATATGTGGTATGAATGTTTCCCAGGTAATATTAGTAGTCGCAATATGCACTTCAGTAATCGCAGGCGCGGTTACCGCCATCGCCACATAGAGGAGCGACATGACAAACATCGCAATCCCTGCCACAGAACCAACAATTTTCAGTGACTTCATGCCTCGGGAGGCAACCCACATAAAGAAGATAAACAGCACCAGCGTTAACCCCTGTAACGCTACGACCGAATATTCTTTGATTAACGAACCATCGCCTTTCATCGCCCAACCGAGCGCGATCAGTATTGCCTGTGGTTTTTGTGCCAAATAAGGAATATGCACCACCCAGTAGGTCCATGCTGCAAGGTAAGCCAGCCCTGGCCCCATGGTATGTTTAATCCAAGTACTAACGCCCCCTCTCCCGTCTTTAAAGGTCGAACCTAACTGGCCGACAATCAGGGCATAAGGTGTGAAATAGAGCGCAAAAATAAATACCCATGAAAAAACAACCACCAGTCCCTGGTTGGCATAGTTATTTACAACGTTGCCAAAGCCCCAAACGGTAATAAATGACATCAAAGCAATGTTGTACCATCGCAACTGTTTTTCCTGAACGTTCCCAGCCATAGTTCGATCCTTCGCCAATATTTAATGGATATTTCGAAAACGAGGAATTATGCGCGGCAAACAAGACGTGCGGAAATAGCGGAATGCAAAATTATAACCTGCTGCACACTTTATTTTTTAACGAATAAAATTTGCTAAAAAATAGTTGTACAGTGGAAACAAAAAACAGAGTGCGAAACAGCCAGTTCACACTCTGCACTCATTCATTTACACGTGAGCAACGGGTTTTGGTGTATGACCGGCGTTGCGAAGCAGCATGAGTAAATAAATAAACGACACACTGGCGATCATGATAAACAGCAGATTATCAGAGAAATTCTGCATTAACATGGCAGTAAAAGACGGGCCAAGCAGACTACCGACGGTATAACTTAACAATAACGCCTGATTCATTGCCACCAGCTGATGATGTTCAACTTTCTCGCAAGCCCAGGCCATCGCCACCGGATAGAGCGTAAAACCGGCTGCACCGAGGATGAACAACGCAGGTGCCATTGCCGCCTGACTTAACATCGCAATACTACCGAGAATGACGACAAATACCTGAACGCGCAGTACCAGCAGGCGACCAAATTTATCTGCCAGACGACCAATTGGCCATTGCCCAAGGATACCAGCACTAACCAGAACCGCCATCCAGAAGCCAATGCTGGCGTTGCTAATCCCTTTATGATTGAGGTACAGCGGCATCAGACCATACAAAGAACCCAGAACGATTCCCGAGATAATACAACCGTTCACGCCAAGCCGCGCCTGACGAAGTTTTAGCATTGACGTAATTGGCGTCGAAGCATGGTTCTCAGCCTGCTGATTCACGATACGAGTAAACAGCAGCGGCAAGATCCCTGCCAGGGTCAACCCTGTAGCCCACGGCAATACGCTCATCAACTCGGTTGAAACTTTACTGAGCAGTAACTGGCCTAAAAACGTCCCCACATAATAAACCATCATATAGGCGGCAAGTAACCGCCCACGGTTACGTGACGTTCCGCTGCACATCAGCGCGCTTTCTACCACCACCCAAATCATGGCGCAACCAACGCCTGCGACGAACCGCCAGGCTAACCAGCTCCAGAAACCAATCATCAAGCCAAGCCCGGCACAACCCGCAGCAAAAATAAAGGAAGCAAGGTAATAGCTGCGATTAAACCCAAAGCGTTTAATGACATACCCTGTCAGTAAAGTACCAACCAGGTTGCCGGTAAAATAAGACGAACTGACGACGCCGACCTGCCATGTGGGCAAGTGTACCTGGGCGAGCCATAGCGGCACGAGTGTATTTAACACCGCGATCGCCAGAGTCAACAAAAGTAGGCCAGACAGCAAAAGCATGACAGGCCGGGTATACGTGGACATGAATGAAAACCGTGAGGAAGTTCAAATTTCATGCGCATCATGCCACCGCCAAAAACATTGTCAATGGGTGAAAATACGTACATAACGCAGCGGCTGTATTATCGATTTATATTACTCATTCATAACACTAATAACGAAAAGATAATCAGTCTCATCTAATTGTTTTTATTGATCTAACATAACGTTCATATGTTTAGTTCAGTCGAAAAATTTCATGGTCACTGCAAACCTGAATTTCCCGTCTATGCTTTCAGGGCAACGCATCGCGTCTGAACGATTTCAGGCGTACCACTGACTCTCGAAAGGAGAAGAGAATGACCAAACCGTATGTTCGTCTCGATAAAAATGATGCTGCTGTTTTGTTAGTTGATCACCAGGCCGGTTTACTTTCCCTCGTGCGGGATATTGAACCTGACAAATTTAAAAATAACGTGCTGGCGCTGGGTGACTTAGCCAAATATTTCAATCTACCCACCATTCTTACTACCAGTTTTGAAACCGGTCCTAACGGCCCATTAGTCCCTGAACTGAAAGCACAGTTCCCGGATGCACCGTATATTGCCCGTCCGGGAAATATTAACGCCTGGGATAACGAAGATTTTGTTAAAGCGGTCAAGGCGACAGGTAAAAAGCAGTTGATTATCGCCGGAGTGGTCACCGAAGTTTGCGTAGCATTCCCGGCGCTTTCGGCGATTGAAGAAGGTTTCGATGTCTTTGTGGTGACTGACGCGTCAGGAACCTTTAACGAAATTACCCGGCATTCGGCATGGGATCGTATGTCACAAGCAGGGGCACAATTGATGACGTGGTTTGGTGTCGCCTGCGAACTGCACCGTGACTGGCGCAACGATATCGAAGGTCTGGCGACGCTGTTCTCTAACCACATTCCTGATTATCGTAATTTGATGACCAGTTATGACACCTTAACGAAACAGAAATAAAAGAAAACCGGGGCCGAGACCCCGGTTATAAACATCTTAGCTGGCAACGGCCATCCCCACAGTCATATGCAACCCGTAGAACACGCCACGCCCGATTAATTCACCAGCCAAAAGCAGGATGAATGACACGGAAAGCAGCGATACCGCAGGCTGAGAACCTTTTAACTGAGGTACAATCCACAAGCACAGTGCCACGGCGATAAGCACAATCCGCCAGGCCATCAGCGCACCATAATCCGGCACCAACGCCGCTGCCTGTTGTACAGAAGAGTGAATCGTAGCGAGTTCAGCCCCCTGCATTACAGACATTACGCCGCTCACCACCAGTGCCAGCACTGAAATGGCCGGAAGTAAACGCATCACCCAACCATTAACCCCCGCCAGACGCAGTAACAAATATCCCAGCAGCGGGCCTCCCATAAACATAGTCAGGAAGAAGCCCATCGGTGTCCAGATGCTGTACCAGGTCGGTACGGTATCGATGCTGTTATAAACTCGCACCATCATCCAGACAAACACCACGCCGAGAATCATCGTCACCACCAGCCACAGCGTGCGTAATGCCGGTGACAGTTTTTTCAGCACTGCCAACAACCAGCCGATGCCACCTACGGCAAAAAAGATCGAACCACTGGCGATTTCATTACTCAATGCCGAAGCGCCAACCCGGTTGAGTGAGTTAAAGGCGCGCATGGGTGAGCCAAGGTGAAGCATTGAGGCGATAAAGCCAATGCCCATCAGTACCCACAAGCCAAACATACAGGTAATCACCCGCTGTTGGGTATCAGCCCGAAGTTCGCCTTTCAACAAGGCAAATGCCAGAACGATAAAACCGCCCACGACGCACTGCCCGAAGACCGTGAAGATCATCAACGGCCATTCATGCCATCCACTTCCCATCTCACACCTCCTTCGGATTTGCCAGATAGCCAGTGGTATCCCCGGTTGGGCGGCTGTTGGCGTTAGGTTTGATCACAATATTCGGTTTGGTAAAGTGCGCTCGTGGCAATGGCGCAACGGCCGCCAGATCGCCATGTTTTTTACGCAGCTCGTCGATAGGGCCAAAATCCAGCGCCCGCAGCGGACAAGATTCAACGCAGATCGGCTTTTTACCTTCCGCGACACGGTCATAGCAACCATCGCATTTGGTCATATGCCCTTTGGTTTCGTTATACTGCGGTGCGCCATACGGGCAAGCCATATGGCAGTAACGACAGCCGATGCACACATCTTCATCAACAACGACAAAACCATCTTCACGTTTATGCATCGCACCGCTCGGGCAGACTTTGGTACACGCCGGATCTTCGCAGTGATTGCACGAAATCGAGAGATAGTAGGCAAATACGTTTTGATGCCAGACACCGTTATCCTCCTGCCAGTCGCCACCAGCATATTCATAAATGCGGCGGAAGCTGACTTCAGGCGTCAAATCTTTGTAGTCTTTACAAGCCAGTTCGCAGGTTTTGCAACCGGTGCAACGGCTGGAATCAATAAAAAATCCATACTGGGTTGTCATCGGTTACTCCTTACACCTTTTCAACCTGAACAAGGTTTGTATGCGACGGATTCCCCTTGGCGAGAGGAGACGGACGTTGAGTGGTCAGTACGTTGATACAACCGCCCTTATCGACACGTTTTGCATCCGGGTCATACCAGGCACCTTCGCCCAGTGCGACCACGCCCGGCATCATTCGTGGCGTCACTTTCGCCTCAATATGAACTTCACCACGATCGTTAAAGATCCTGACCTTATCGCCGTTGCTGATACCACGTTTTTGCGCATCAAGCGGGTTGATCCACATTTCCTGGCGGCAAGCCGCTTTCAGCACGTCTACGTTGCCGTAGGTGGAGTGAACGCGAGATTTATAGTGGAAACCTGTAAGTTGCAGCGGATACTGTTTGTTCAGCGGATCCTGATAACTTTCAAAACCTGGCGTGTAGATCGGCAGTGGATCGATCACGTCGCCTTCCGGCAATTCCCAGGTAGCGGCAATGTCAGCCAGCGCCTGTGAATAGATCTCAATTTTGCCTGATGGCGTGGTCAGTGGATTAGCCTGCGGATCTTCACGGAAGGCTTTATAAGCAACGTGATGCCCTTGTGGGTCGCGCTTTTTAAAGATCCCCTGCTTGCGGAACTCTTCAAACGTTGGCAGTTCAGGAATCGCTTCCCGCGACTGGGCATACAGATGCCGCATCCACTCTTCCTGTGTACGGCCTTCAGTAAACTGTTGCTCAACGCCAAGACGTTTTGCCAGTTCGCTGGTCATTTCATAGATGGTCTTACATTCAAAGCGCGGTTTAATCACCTGATCGTTGAAAATCACGTAAGACATATTCCCGCAGGATGCATCCAGCGCAAAGTCCATCTGTTCGGAAGCGGTGCAGTCCGGCAGCAGGATATCAGCGTATTTCGCGGATGAGGTCATGTGGCAGTCGATAACCACAATCAGCTCGCACTTCTTATCATCCTGAAGGATTTCATGGGTGCGGTTAATTTCTGAATGCTGGTTAATCAGGCAGTTACCGGCATAGTTCCAGATCATCTTGATCGGCACATCCAGCTTATCTTTCCCGCGAACCCCATCACGCAGCGCCGTCATTTCCGGGCCTCGTTCAATGGCATCGGTCCACATAAACATGGATATGCTGGTCTGGATCGGATTTTCGAGAGTCGGCATACGGACAAACGGTAAGCTGTATGAACCTTCACGCGCGCCGCTGTTCCCTCCATTGATACCAACGTTACCGGTCAGAATCGCCAGCATCGAGATAGCACGGGTTGCGATTTCACCATTAGCGTGACGCTGCGGCCCCCACCCCTGGCTGATAAACGCCGGTTTGGTACTGCCGATTTCACGAGCCAGTTTGATGATTTTGTCTGCCGGAACACCGGTGATTTGCGATGCCCATTCCGGCGTTTTGGCAACGCCGTCTGCCCCTTCACCCAGAATATAGGCTTTGTAGTGGCCATTTTTCGGCGCACTGGCTGGCAGGGTTTTCTCGTCGTAGCCAACGCAATATTTATCGAGGAATTCCTGATCAACCAGATTTTCGGTGATCATGACGTACGCCAGACCGTTAACCAGTGCGGCATCTGTTCCCGGACGAATTGGGATCCACTCATCTTCACGCCCGGCACCGGTGTCGGTATAGCGCGGATCGATGATGATCATGCGAGCATTTGATTTCTGACGTGCCTGTTCAAGGTAATAAGTTACCCCGCCGCCGCTCATTCGCGTTTCGCCCGGGTTATTACCAAACAGCACCACTAGCTTACTGTTTTCGATATCTGACGGGCTGTTGCCATCCGCCCAGCCGCCATAGGTATAGTTCAGACCTTCTGCAATTTGCGCGGAGGAATAATCACCATAATGGTTCAGATAACCGCCGCAGCAGTTCATCAGGCGCGCGACCAAAGTATTTCCCGGTGGCCAGGAACGGGTCATGGTGCCGCCCAGCGTACCTGTACCATAGTTCAGATAGATGGATTCATTACCGTACTCTTTAATCAGGCGCTGCATATTGGTCGCGATAATGTCGTAGGCTTCTTCCCAGCTAATACGCTCGAATTTGCCTTCACCGCGCGCCCCGACGCGTTTCATCGGATATTTCAGGCGGTCTGGGTTATAAACGCGGCGACGCATGGAACGTCCACGCAAACAGGCGCGTACCTGGTGCAGGCCATCGTAATTGTCATCACCGGTATTATCTGTTTCGACGTATTTGATTTCACCGTCCACAACATGCATTCGCAGTGGGCAGCGGCTACCGCAGTTAACTGTACATGCGCTCCAGATAACCTTCTCGTCAGAATTTGCCGCAATGGCGTTATCGACAGCGTGCGCTATTCGACTAAAAGGTAATGTTAATGCACTGCTGGCCATCGCCAGGCCACCGATCGCTGTCGTTTTAACCAAACCACGGCGACTCACCTCAGCAGCCAATACCGCATCAGGGATTTTCGTTTTCATAATGGCTCACTCAAGCTTGCTCACGATTAATTCCAGTAACAAACCGTATTGTGTAATTATTTTTATAGCTGGCGCTATATAGGTTTGTATACATCGAATGATTTGAAAATCAACAGGATAGGTAGATTTTCACTCGTAAGTAGTATTGCGCTTAAGTAACGAGTAATTATTGTTTGGTATCAAAGGGAGACAAAAAAAGCGCCCGCAGGCGCTTTTTAGATTCAGAAAAATTGGGTATTAGCCAATATATTCCAGTCCGTTCATATATGGACGCAAAACTTCTGGTACTTCAATACGACCATCGGCCTGCTGATAGTTTTCCATTACCGCAACCAGCGTGCGACCAACAGCCAGCCCGGAACCGTTCAGGGTATGAACCAGACGGGTTTTCTTGTCAGACTTGCTGCGGCAGCGTGCCTGCATACGACGCGCCTGGAAATCCCAGACGTTAGAGCAGGAAGAAATTTCGCGGTAGGTGTTCTGCGCCGGGATCCATACTTCCAGGTCGTAAGTTTTGCACGCGCCAAAGCCCATGTCACCAGTGCAAAGGATGATTTTACGGTACGGCAGACCCAGCAGTTGCAGGACTTTTTCTGCATGACCGGTCATCTCTTCCAGCGCCGCCATAGAGTCTTCCGGGCGCACGATCTGAACCATTTCAACTTTGTCGAACTGGTGCATACGGATCAGACCACGGGTATCACGACCATAAGAACCGGCTTCAGAACGGAAGCATGGCGTATGGGCGGTCATCTTAATCGGCAGGTCATCTTCATCAATGATTTCACCGCGAACCAGGTTGGTCAGCGGAACTTCTGCCGTTGGGATCAGCGCGTAGTTACTGGTGTCTGCTTCTTCTTCCAGCGGACGGGTATGGAACAGGTCGCCAGCAAATTTCGGCAACTGACCTGTACCGTAAAGCGTATCCTGGTTAACCAGATACGGGACATAGTTTTCACTATAGCCATGCTGCTCGGTATGCAGATCCAGCATAAACTGCGACAATGCGCGGTGCATACGTGCGATCTGCCCTTTCATCACCACAAAGCGCGAACCGGTCAGCTTAACCGCTGCTGCAAAGTCGAGGCCAGAGTGCATTTCACCCAGCGTCACGTGGTCACGAACTTCAAAGTCAAACTCACGCGGGGTGCCCCAGCGGCTGACTTCAACGTTGTCATTTTCGTCTTTACCCACCGGCACTTCATCTGCAGGCAGGTTAGGGATTGTCAGCGCGATATCGCGAATTTCAGCCTGTAAAGCATCCAGCTCGGCTTTTGCTGCATCCAGCTCTTCGCCCAGTTTGTTCACTTCCAGACGTAAAGGCTCGATATCTTCCCCGCGCGCTTTCGCCTGGCCAATGGATTTCGATCGGGAGTTACGCTCCGCTTGCAGGTTTTCCGTTTTGACCTGCAATACTTTACGACGCTCTTCAAGAGCGCCCAGCTTATCTACATCCAGCTTAAAGCCCCGGCGTGCCAGTTTTTCAGCGACTGCGTCTGGCTCATTACGCAGCAGATTGGGATCGAGCATGCTTATCCTGTGCTTATCGAATTAAATGGGAGATGTGGCCACAGCCTGCGACCACAGGGATACAGTAACAACATTACCGCAACGATAACATTAACGGTAGCGTTTTATGGGGCTATTTTGATCCTGTTCAGCCAGCCAGGCGAGCTTTTCGCCAATCTTGCCTTCCAGCCCCCTGTTTGTCGGGAAATAATAGCGTGTTTGTGCTATTTCCGGTGGGAAGTAAACCTCACCGGCCGCATAAGCGTTTGCTTCATCATGAGCGTAACGATATTCCTGCCCGTAGCCCATTTCCTTCATTAATTTCGTCGGCGCATTACGCAAATGAACCGGCACGTCATAATCCGGACGTTCGCGAGCATCGGCCAGCGCGGCTTTAAACGCCGTATACACAGCGTTGCTTTTCGGCGCGCAGGCCAGGTAAACAATCGCCTGGGCAATGGCGCGTTCGCCTTCTGCCGGACCAACACGGGTAAAGCAATCCCATGCAGCAATCGCTACCTGCATCGCACGTGGGTCAGC
This sequence comes from Escherichia sp. Marseille-Q3837, assembly GCF_916618735.1. Taxonomy (NCBI): domain Bacteria; kingdom Pseudomonadati; phylum Pseudomonadota; class Gammaproteobacteria; order Enterobacterales; family Enterobacteriaceae; genus Escherichia; species Escherichia sp. Marseille-Q3837. The sequence goes on from NZ_CAKAKC010000001.1 coordinate 3,844,719, forward strand.
ATTGCCGACGTCTTCCGACGCTATCGCCAGACAGCGACGCGCGACATATAACGGATCACCACCAGCAGTAATAATTCGCGCATACCAGTACAACGCCGCATCAGGTGCGCTGCCACGCACAGATTTATGCAGTGCGGAAATCAGATCGTAAAAGCGATCGCCTTTGTTATCGAAGCGGGCGCTACGCTCACCGGCGATTTCCGTCAGTAATTCGGGCTTCAGGACACGTTTGCCACTGCCATCGACTTCGGCCATATCCGCCATCATTTCCAACGTATTTAACGCCCGACGCGCGTCACCATTCACCAGTTCAGCAATCGCACGGCGTGTTTCATCTGGCAGAACAATATCCTGCCCACCATAGCCGCGCGTTTTGTCTTCCATCGCCTGAGTAAGTACTCGCTCAATATCCTCGGTCGTCAATGATTTCAGCAGATAGACGCGGGCACGTGAAAGCAGCGCCGAATTAAGCTCAAACGAGGGGTTTTCAGTCGTCGCGCCAATGAAAGTGATGGTGCCATCTTCAATATGCGGTAGAAACGCATCCTGCTGGCTCTTGTTGAAGCGATGTACTTCGTCAACAAACAGAATGGTGCGGCGTCCGGCGTTGCGGTTCTGCCGCGCGCGCTCGATCGCCTCGCGAATCTCTTTCACACCAGAAGTAACGGCAGAAATACGTTCCACATCAGCGTTTGCGTAGCGGGCGATCACTTCAGCAAGGGTCGTTTTACCCGTACCCGGCGGCCCCCAGAGGATCATTGAATGCAGGTGCCCGGCTTCGATAGCGCGCGGCAACGGCTTCCCCGCAGCCAGCAAATGTTGCTGACCGATATACTGTGCTAAATTTTCTGGCCGCATACGCGCGGCCAGAGGTTGAAAAGTATTATCCGAAAAATCGAGCGACAGATTGCTCACTCAGGTGCCTCTACTTACGTTGGTCATCTACCGTTACGCCTTGCGGCGGGGTGAAGGTAAATTTCGCTGCATCCACAACGCCATTTTGCTGGGATTTCAGTTGATAACTGCTGCGCTGATCGTCCTGCTCCACCGCGCTAAACTGATGGATTGTGCCGTCACGCCCCACGTTGATGGTGAACTGCTTCAGGTTGCCATTGCTGGCTTTCGGCGTCAGGATAAAGTCATCACCATTCTGTTTGATATTGTACTGCTGCCAGTCGCTGGACTGGTTGCGGGCAATCAGCATAAACGGCGTATTACCGGTAGCATCTTTCAGCCAGGTTGCCGTAGCCTGCTCAACGAACGGGTTATAGAACCACAGTGTTTTACCGTCAGAAACCAGGATGCTTTCATCAGGTTGAGTCATATGCCAGTTGAACAAGTTAGGACGTTTCACCCACAGATCGCCCTGACCTTCCTGCACCGCCGCACCGCTACCGTCAGTCACTTTTTGCGTGAAGCTGGCGTGGAAGCTGCTGACTTTATCCAGGCGGCTTTTCAGATCGCTTGCGGCATCAGCCCAAACACTGGACGCCACTAAACTTGAGAGTAATGCACAGGTGATGGCAATTTTTTTCATCATTGTTCCTCAAATTACGTCACTCCCAAACGGGAGTTCCCTCTACTCTATTCCAGGCTAATAATCAGCTTGAGGAAAGAAGAAAATACTGAATTTTCAGTTGATAGAGTGCCGAATGCGACGCTATTGCGTCTTATCCGGCCTACACATCCATTAGTCAAACGGCGGTGGGGCCAGCACTTCACGATTACCGTTGTGCCCCTGTTCGCTGACGATCCCCTGCGCTTCCATCTGTTCGATAATACGCGCCGCACGGTTATAACCAATGCGGAACTGACGCTGTACGCCTGAAATTGACGCTTTGCGTTTTTCAGTGACAAACTGCACCGCCTGATCGAACAACGGATCCAGTTCTTCAGCGCCATCGAAACCGCCCGCGCCACCTTCGCTTTCACTGTCGGAGGTGATGCCATCAACATACTGTGGGCGACCACGCGCTTTCCAGTCCTGCACCACGGCATGAACTTCCTGATCCCGAACAAAGGCACCATGAACACGTACCGGCATGGTGGAGTTCGGCCCGGAGTAGAGCATATCCCCCATGCCCAGTAACGATTCGGCACCAGCCTGATCGAGAATGGTTCGTGAGTCAATTTTACTGGATACCGTAAAGGCGATACGGGTCGGAATATTCGCTTTAATCAGACCTGTAATAACATCAACTGATGGACGTTGCGTTGCCAGTACGAGGTGGATACCTGCGGCACGGGCTTTTTGCGCCAGACGTGCAATCAGCTCTTCCACTTTTTTACCCACCGTCATCATCAGGTCGGCAAATTCATCGACCAGAACAACAATATAAGGCTCTTTTTTCAGCACCGGATGCTGAGCATCCATACTGTCGCCCGGTTTCCAGTACGGATCTGGTATTGGGCGCATCATACGGTCAGCTTCAGCAATTTTTTCGTTATAACCCGCCAGGTTACGCACACCCAGCGCAGACATCAGTTTATAACGACGCTCCATTTCGTTGACGCACCAGCGTAAAGCGTTGGCAGCATCTTTCATGTCGGTCACGACTTCCGTTAGCAGATGCGGAATACCTTCATATACCGAAAGCTCCAGCATTTTCGGGTCGATCATGATGAAACGCACATCTTCCGGCTGCGCTTTATAGAGCATACTCAGGATCATGGCGTTCACACCGACTGACTTACCGGAGCCGGTAGTGCCCGCAACCAACAAATGCGGCATTTTTGCCAGATCGGCAACGACCGGATCGCCAGCGATATCTTTACCCAGCACTATCGTTAATGGCGATGGGTTATCGCGGAACTTAGCATTGTCCAGCACTTCACGCAGGTAAACGGTTTGGCGTTTTTTGTTGGGTAACTCCAGACCTACGTAAGGTTTACCCGGAATAACTTCAACGACACGAACCGCCACGGTTGATAGCGAACGAGCGAGGTCACGTGACAAATTAGAAATACGCGCCGCTTTTACGCCCGGTGCCAGATTCAGCTCAAAGCGGGTGATAACCGGCCCCGGAGAATAATTGACGACATCGGCTTTAATGCGGAAATCAGCCAGACGCGCCTCTACCAGACGCGCCATTTGCTCAAGCGCAAAGGTATCTACGGGTTCCACTTCGCTCGGCGGCGGCGTCAGCAAATCCAGAGAAGGCAGCGGCGTCGTCGGTTTGTGTAGTGGACGACTGTCGCCATTGCGCATTAACAGCGGATGAAGCAGGGTATCCTGCGGCTGCGGCGCTACCGGTTGCTGATATTGCTGCTGTGGCGCTACCGGTTGCTGCGGCTGCTGATATTGCTGCTGTGGCGCTACCGGTTGTTGCGGCTGTTGATAGTGCTGCTGCGGTGCTACCGGTTGTTGCGGCTGTTGATACTGCGGCTGTGGCGCTACCGGTTGTTGCGGCTGCTGATATTGCGGCTGTGGCGCTACCGGTTGCTGCGGCTGCTGAACAGGTTCAACAATTGGCGTAAACAGCGGTTCGTGTGGACCATCATCCACTAACGCTTTCATCGGTGAAAATTCGAAATCATCCAGCGAGAACGGATTCGCCCCAGCCGGTTGTTCACCGGAATAACGCTGCTGCTGAGTCTGGGCAAACTGACGAGCCAGCTCAGCCTCTGCCGCAGCATCTGCATCTTCCACGTTCACTGGCACATCATGTTGATATTGCTCGCCATAGCGTTGCTGCTGCGTCTGGGCGAACTGACGAGCCAGTTCATCCTGCTGCATCGCATCGATTTCATCATCGTTATACTGCCCGCCAGCATCGTACTGGTTGCGCTGGGCTTCACGAGCCTTCTCTTCCGCTGCACGCTGTGAGGGCAGCTTAATGCCATATGACGCCAGTTCACGACGTGTTGGTACGCGGATACGCTTCGGTCGAGGTAACTGCGGGCCAATGCCCTCTTTCACTTGCGGACGCGGCGCACCGCTATTTGCCAGGCTGAAAACAGGCGCAGCAACCGTCGCTGCGGCTCCCGTCGCCAGGGTCGCTTTTTTCACGCCCGATGCCAGCGGTGAAACAGCGGCAGCGGCTTCTACTGGAGGTACTGCTGCAACAGAAGTTGCTTTCAGCGAAGATTTGATCGGTTCTGGTTCTTTAACCGGTTCAGGAATCGGTTGATACCAGGCCGCAAGTTGTTCACGTTCACGGGCACGCTTCTCTTCCACTTCTTCAAAATAGTAAAGCGGCGGACGCGCAGGCTTTGTCTCTTCTACAACAGGCTCAGGTGTCGCGACAGGCTGCTGTTCAACAGGTTGCGGCTGTTGGTACAACGGCTCCTGAACGGCTGGCTGCTGGTAAGTTTGCTCCGTCTGGTTTGTAGACTGTGGAGCAAAAGCGGATTGCTGCTCTTCGGCTTGCCAGGCGTTACCAGCCACCGGCTGTTCTGGTGCAGGGGCATAATACGGCTGTTGAACAGGTTGTTCCGCAGCAGGCGCGTAAGATGGTTGCTGAACAGCTTGTTCAGGGGCGTAGTAAGGTTGCTGAACCGGTTGTTCCGCAGCAGGCGTATAGTACGACTGCTGTGGCGGTACAGGCTGTTGCAGCGGCTCATTATATTGCACCGCAGGCTGCGAATATTGTGGCTGCTGTGGGTAACCTTCCGCTGCAGGAGCAATAACCGGCTCGCCCGTTTGCGGCCCCGGCACAGGCTGCCAGGCAACAGTAGGTTGCGCAGGTGGAACATCAACAGAGGCAACAGGCGGCGTCTGAGTAACAGGTTCAACCGGCGCGGCCCAGCTTTGCGTCGCCGTGGTTGCAGCCGCTGCGGCCCAGCTTTGCGTCGCCGTGGTTGCAGCCGCTGCGGCAGCGACAGGCTCGGTAATCGGCGCACCATTTAATAAAGGATCGTATTCGTCATACTCTGGCTGCGTTGCACGATTGCCCGAAAACAGGACGTCATCAGGATCGGCTGCTACGCCGCGCGCAGTGTAGGTAACATCGTCTTCATCATCCATCCGCTTGCCGGAGAATAACGCAGCGTCTGTTTGCCGCCCCATCGGATTAATGAATTTTTCCGCCAGGCGTTTACGACGCGCTAGCGCGCCACGAAGAATACGAGCACGGCGCGATTCATGCTGTTTGCCGTGGTTTTCATCTTCGTACTCTTCGTCGTCTTCATACTCATCTTCATCGACCCAGGTATCATCGCGACGGGTGCGATTACTGGCGAAGGTGAGAATGTTTAAAATCCAGCCGCCCAGTTTTTCGGCAATAGTCACCCAGGACCAACCGGTAAACAGCGTCAGGCCAGCTGCCCAGACGCAAAGCAGCGCAATAGTTCCCCCACTGCTGTGTAGCAGAGGCTGCAACGTGGTGCTTAATAAACTACCGATTACGCCACCAGAGGCAAAATACCAGATATCGTCGGCGTTAATGGCTGCCAGACCACAGGAGGTAAGGATGAGCGCCAGCACGCCAATAATACGTAACGAAACGGCAAAATAATCAATGTATTCGTCGCTGGCCTGATGACGCCACGCAAACCAACAGCCACCGACAATGATGACGGGGATGGTGTAAGCCATCACGCCAAAAATGAAGAACAGGGTATCGGCCAGCCACGCACCAGGAGCCCCACCTAAATTATGGATAGGCTCATGCCAGGCCGTTTGCGACCAGCTAGGATCCGAAGGGTTAAAACTCAATAAAGCTGCCATCAACCAGACGGCAAACAGGACAATAAGAATCAGCAACGCCTCCAGAAGTCGGCGCCCGCTGCTTAACTTTGTCAATGTGACTTCTTTGTCTTCAGTGTATTCCTGGCTCAAGAAAGGCTCTCCAGGTTACAGGCTTTTCCTGCCCGATGCTAAAACGGACAACAGTACCAGGTTACCCCAGTACTGTTGCTGTATGGATTAACAGGAGTGTAATCAAAATACGCCGATTTTGCACCTGTTCCGTGTTAGCGCGTCTTAATAACCAGACGATTACTCTGCTTGACTTCTTCCATAACAACGTATGTCCGTGTGTCATTGACGCCAGGCAGACGCAGCAGAGTTTCCCCCAGCAGCTTACGGTAAGCTGACATATCCGGCACGCGTGTTTTCAACAGGTAGTCGAAATCACCAGATACTAAATGACACTCCTGAATTTCTTCAAGTTTTTGTACAGCGGTATTGAATTGTTCAAACACATCCGGAGCACCACGATTCAGAGTAATCTCAACGAATACCAGAAGTGATGCATCCAGATAATGCGGGTTCAGCAGTGCCGTATAGCCCTGGATAAACCCTTGTCTTTCCAGCCGACGCACACGCTCAAGGCACGGCGTTGGGGAAAGTCCCACACGTTTAGAAAGCTCGACGTTAGAAATACGCCCATCCTTTTGCAACTCATTAAGAATGTTACGATCGATACGGTCGAGATCTTTGCCAGGGCGCTTCTTGCTATCTACCATTATTATTGTCTCTCTGTATTCCTTCCCTACTCCTGTCTGACCCTGAAAACATCACTGTTCAGAGTCGCTACCCGTCACGATAGACCGAAATCATTAAGATTCACGGCGCGCAATGCCTGGGTCTACGGTGAGAAGACCGTTGCCTGGAGGCTGCTATCGACATCACGAATGGCGTCTGTCCACGCCATGCGTAGATTTCACTAGCACGGTAAACATGGTATTTACATGCATGATTATGCGCATATAAGAATACTGTTTTTTTCTTCCTCGAATGTTTTCGCAAAACACCAGGTGATTGTCAAAGCAAAACATCGTTTTTTAGTACAACATGCCAGTTATTCATTAACAGTCGCGTTTAATCATCATTTAATCGGCTTATAAACCGGAAAAATTAAGTAGCAGGCGTGATAATGACAGAAGAATTTGACATGCTTATCGCTTCTGACGATTGCACAAATCGTTAACAAAATCGTCATACTCTTTTTTTACGTCTGTAAATTCCCTACAATCCTGCCCATTGTCTGCCAACAACTATGGGGATCTCATGGGCACGACCAAACACAGTAAACTGCTTATCCTGGGTTCAGGCCCGGCGGGCTATACCGCTGCTGTCTACGCGGCGCGCGCCAACCTGCAACCCGTGCTGATTACCGGCATGGAAAAAGGCGGCCAACTGACCACCACCACGGAAGTGGAAAACTGGCCAGGCGATCCAAACGATCTGACCGGTCCGTTATTAATGGAACGCATGCATGAACATGCCACCAAATTTGAAACTGAAATCATCTTTGATCACATCAACAAAGTGGATTTGCAGAATCGTCCGTTCCGTCTGTCTGGCGACAGCGGCGAGTACACCTGCGATGCGCTGATTATTGCTACCGGAGCTTCTGCTCGCTATCTCGGCCTGCCCTCTGAAGAAGCCTTTAAAGGACGTGGGGTTTCTGCCTGTGCGACCTGCGATGGATTCTTCTACCGTAATCAGAAGGTTGCGGTTATCGGCGGCGGTAATACCGCTGTTGAAGAGGCATTGTATCTCTCTAACATTGCTTCTGAAGTACACCTGATTCACCGCCGCGATACTTTCCGCGCAGAAAAAATTCTGATTAAGCGTCTGATGGATAAAGTGGAGAACGGCAACATCATTCTGCACACCAACCGTACGCTGGAAGAAGTGACCGGCGATCAGATGGGTGTCACTGGCGTTCGTCTTCGTGATACACAAAACAGCGATAACATCGAGTCGCTCGACGTTGCCGGTCTGTTTGTTGCTATCGGTCATAGCCCGAATACCGCCATTTTCGAAGGGCAACTGGAGCTGGAAAACGGCTACATCAAAGTACAATCGGGTATTCATGGTAATGCCACCCAGACCAGCATTCCGGGCGTCTTTGCCGCAGGTGATGTGATGGATCATATTTATCGCCAGGCCATTACTTCCGCCGGTACAGGCTGCATGGCGGCACTGGATGCTGAACGCTACCTCGACGGTTTAGCTGACGCAAAATAATTTTACAAATCAGTAACAAAAGTAAAGAAGGCGACACCATGCGACTATGGGTCGCCTTTATTATTCCTCCGTTGTAACATTGCCCTGCAAAAAATTCTGATAACTCACCTGCTAAGCGTGCAATGAATAAATCCCGTCAAAAAGAGTTAACCCGCTGGTTAAAACAGCAAAGCGTCATCTCCCAACGGTGGCTGAATATTTCTCGTCTGTTGGGCTTTGTGAGTGGCATATTGATAATTGCCCAGGCCTGGTTCATGGCGCGTATTCTGCAGCACATGATTATGGAGAACATCCCCCGCGAAGCCCTGCTTCTGCCCTTTACTTTACTGGTGCTGACCTTTGTGTTGCGCGCATGGGTGGTCTGGTTGCGCGAACGGGTGGGTTATCACGCCGGGCAGCATATCCGTTTTGCCATCCGCCGCCAGGTTCTCGACCGTTTGCAGCAAGCAGGACCGGCGTGGATTCAGGGCAAACCAGCGGGGAGTTGGGCGACGCTGGTACTCGAGCAAATTGACGATATGCATGATTACTATGCTCGCTACCTGCCACAAATGGCGCTGGCAGTGTCGGTGCCGCTGCTGATTGTGGTAGCAATATTCCCTTCTAACTGGGCTGCGGCGCTTATTCTGCTGGGCACTGCGCCGTTAATCCCGTTGTTTATGGCGTTAGTTGGAATGGGCGCCGCCGATGCTAACCGACGTAACTTTCTCGCACTTGCTCGCTTAAGTGGGCATTTCCTCGATCGCCTGCGCGGCATGGAAACGCTGCGTATTTTTGGTCGTGGTGAAGCTGAAATTGAAAGCATTCGTTCTGCTTCGGAAGATTTCCGTCAACGGACAATGGAAGTGCTGCGGCTGGCATTTTTATCCTCCGGCATACTGGAGTTCTTTACCTCGCTGTCGATTGCCCTTGTGGCGGTGTACTTTGGTTTTTCCTATCTCGGCGAGCTGGATTTTGGTCACTATGATACTGGCGTGACGCTGGCTGCGGGTTTTCTGGCGCTGATACTTGCGCCTGAGTTTTTCCAGCCATTGCGCGATCTCGGTACGTTTTATCATGCTAAAGCCCAGGCTGTTGGCGCGGCGGACAGTCTGAAAACGTTTATGGAAACCCCGCTCGCCCATCCGCAGCGCGGTGAGACGGAATTAACATCGACCGATCCGGTGACCATTGAGGCCGAGGATCTGTTTATCACATCGCCAGAAGGTAAAACGCTGGCCGGACCGCTGAACTTTACTTTGCCAGCAGGTCAACGTGCGGTGTTGGTTGGTCGTAGCGGTTCAGGTAAAAGTTCACTGCTTAATGCGCTTTCCGGTTTTCTCTCATATCAGGGATCACTACGGGTCAACGGGATAGAATTACGTGATTTATCACCGGAATCGTGGCGTAAACATCTCTCCTGGGTTGGGCAAAATCCACAATTACCAGCAGCAACACTACGGGACAATGTGCTACTGGCGCGACCTGATGCCAGCGAACAAGAGTTACAAACAGCACTGGATAACGCCTGGGTCAGTGAGTTTCTACCGCTCCTGCCACAAGGAGTTGATACGCCTGTTGGCGACCAGGCTGCCCGCCTTTCCGTGGGGCAGGCGCAACGCGTGGCGGTGGCTCGCGCATTACTGCATCCCTGTTCGCTATTACTGTTGGATGAACCCGCTGCCAGCCTGGATGCACACAGTGAACAGCGAGTGATGGAGGCGCTGAATGCCGCCTCTTTGCGCCAGACTACGTTAATGGTCACCCACCAGTTAGAAGATCTTGCTGACTGGGACGCCATATGGGTAATGCAGGATGGTCAGATTATTGAGCAAGGACGTTACGCGGAATTAAGCGTGGCTAACGGTCCTTTCGCTACATTGCTGGCTCATCGTCAGGAGGAGATTTAAATGCGCGCTTTGCTACCCTATCTGGCTCTGTATAAACGTCATAAATGGATGTTAAGCCTTGGTATTGTGCTGGCGATTATTACTCTGCTCGCCAGTATCGGTCTGTTGACGCTTTCCGGCTGGTTCCTCTCCGCCTCAGCGGTTGCGGGCGTTGCAGGACTGTACAGCTTCAACTATATGCTCCCCGCCGCAGGGGTGCGTGGCGCGGCAATCACCCGTACCGCAGGGCGTTATTTTGAACGTCTGGTGAGTCATGACGCGACTTTCCGCGTATTGCAGCATCTGCGCATTTACACCTTCAGTAAACTTTTGCCGCTCTCCCCTGCCGGGCTGGCGCGCTATCGTCAGGGCGAATTGCTCAACCGCGTCGTGGCGGATGTTGATACGCTCGATCATCTTTATTTGCGCGTTATCTCACCGCTGGTGGGCGCTTTTGTGGTGATTATGGTGGTGACAATTGGGTTAAGCTTCCTCGATTTCACCCTCGCCTTCACGCTGGGCGGCATTATGTTGCTGACGTTGTTCCTGATGCCTCCGCTATTTTATCGTGCTGGTAAAAGCACAGGGCATAATCTGACTCATCTTCGCGGGCAGTATCGCCAGCAACTGACAGCCTGGCTGCAAGGGCAAGCTGAACTGACCATTTTTGGTGCCAGCGATCGTTATCGTACGCAGTTAGAGAATACTGAAATTCAGTGGCTGGAAGCGCAACGCCGTCAATCTGAACTAACCGCTTTATCGCAAGCGATAATGCTGCTCATTGGCGCGTTAGCGGTGATCCTGATGCTGTGGATGGCGTCTGGCGGCGTTGGTGGCAATCCTCAACCCGGCGCGTTAATTGCCCTGTTTGTCTTCTGTGCGTTAGCTGCGTTTGAGGCTCTGGCGCCGGTGACAGGTGCATTTCAGCATCTGGGGCAAGTCATTGCCTCTGCAGTACGGATCACTGACTTAACGGATCAAAAACCGGAAGTCACCTTCCCTGATACCCAAACCCATGTTGCCGATCAGGTTTCCGTGACGTTACGTGATGTTCAGTTCACTTATCCTGAGCAATCACAGCAAGCTCTTAAAGGGATTTCCCTTCAGGCAAACGCCGGAGAACATATTGCGATTCTCGGTCGAACGGGATGCGGTAAATCAACACTGTTACAACTGCTGACTCGCGCATGGGACCCACAACAGGGCGAAATTTTGCTTAACGGTAGCCCTATAGCCAGCCTGAATGAAGCGACTCTGCGCCAGACCATCAGCGTTGTGCCACAGCGTGTACATCTGTTTAGCGCCACGCTGCGAGATAATCTGTTACTTGCAGCACCAGGCAGCAGTGATGAGGCTCTGGCGGAGATCTTGCGCCGCGTCGGTCTGGAGAAGCTGCTTGAAGACGCAGGACTCAACAGTTGGCTGGGTGAAGGTGGACGCCAACTCTCCGGTGGCGAACTGCGCCGTCTGGCTATCGCCCGTGCGCTATTACACGATGCGCCACTGGTATTGCTGGACGAACCAACCGAAGGCTTAGATGCCACAACTGAAAGTCAGATCCTTGAATTACTTGCAGAAATGATGCGTGAGAAAACGGTGTTAATGGTCACCCATCGACTTCGCGGTCTCTCTCGTTTCCAGCAAATAATTGTGATGGACAACGGACAAATTATTGAGCAAGGTACTCACGCAGAACTGCTTGCCAGACAGGGGCGTTATTACCAGTTTAAGCAGGGTTTGTGAGCTATTATTGAACGATCCGACTTGCGTAGTGGAGTTTTGCGGTCATGCGCCTGGTTCAGCTTTCTCGCCATTCAATAGCCTTCCCTTCCCCGGAAGGCGCATTACGTGAGCCTAACGGCTTGCTGGCGCTGGGGGGCGATCTAAGCCCTGCGCGTCTGTTAATGGCTTATCAACGCGGTATTTTTCCGTGGTTTTCTCCTGGCGACCCCATTCTGTGGTGGTCGCCCGATCCGCGCGCGGTATTATGGCCAGAATCACTGCATATTAGTCGCAGTATGAAACGCTTTCATAAACGCTCGCCCTATCGTGTCACAATGAATTACGCCTTTGGTCAGGTTATTGAAGGTTGTGCCAGCGATCGCGAAGAAGGAACCTGGATCACGCGCGACGTGGTTGAAGCCTACTACCGCCTGCACGAGTTGGGTCATGCCCACTCGATTGAAGTCTGGCGTGAAGACGAGCTTGTCGGCGGCATATATGGCGTGGCGCAGGGAACGTTATTTTGTGGTGAGTCGATGTTCAGCCGCATGGAAAATGCGTCCAAAACGGCGCTCCTGGTATTCTGCGAAGAATTTATCCATCACGGTGGCAAATTAATCGACTGTCAGGTGCTTAATGATCACACAGCTTCGCTTGGCGCCTGCGAAATTCCCCGCAGGGATTACCTCAATTATCTTAATCAAATGCGCCCGGAACGATTGCCGAATAACTTCTGGGTGCCACGGCAATTGTTTTCGCCTCAGAAATGAATGTTTTCGGCACATTTCTCTCCAGAGTGTTATAATTGCGGTCGCAGAGTTGGTTACGCTCATTACTCCGCTGCCGATAAGGAATTTTTCGCGTCAGGTAACGCCCATCGTTTATCTCACCGCTCCCTTATACGTTGCGCTTTTGGTGCGGCTTAGCCGTGTGTTTTCGGAGTTATGTGCCAAACCTGTTTGTTGCGATTTAGCGCGCAAATCTTTACTTATTTACAGAACTTCGGCATTATCTTGCCGGTTCAAATTACGGTAGTGATACCCCAGAGGATTAGATGGCCAAAGAAGACAATATTGAAATGCAAGGCACCGTTCTTGAAACGTTGCCTAACACCATGTTCCGCGTAGAGTTAGAAAACGGTCACGTGGTTACTGCACACATCTCCGGTAAAATGCGCAAAAACTACATCCGCATCCTGACGGGCGACAAAGTGACTGTTGAACTGACCCCGTACGACCTGAGCAAAGGCCGCATTGTCTTCCGTAGTCGCTGATTGTTTTGCCGCCTGATGGGCGAAGAGAAAGAACGAGTAAAAGGTCGGTTTAACCGGCCTTTTTTGCGTCTGGAGTTAAGGAAGAAAATAAATATTGGGTTATGGATTTTATAACTGCCTGTGCGGCAGTGAACGATGATCCGTACCGGCTACGCCGGGCTTCGGCTTTCTAAGCTGCCTGTACGGCAGTGAACGATTCTCTAGCAGCGTATGCCAGAGACCCCCGTTTCTAAGCTGCCAGTACGGCAGTGAACTTCCCTGTAAGAAATCCCTCTAGTATCGTCAATTTCTAAGCTGCCTGTACGGCAGTGAACTTTGTCTGCGCGGGTCATGCGGGGTTTACCCATTTCTAAGCTGCCTGTACGGCAGTGAACATCAAATAACGCGTCTAACAGGGATTTAGTGATTTCTAAGCTGCCTGTACGGCAGTGAACTGCACGGCAGTGAAAGAACGTATAACCGAAGATTTTCTAAGCTGCCTGTACGGCAGTGAACAATATATTCAGGATAGCTTGCCTATCCAGAACTTTCTAAGCTGCCTGTACGGCAGTGAACACTCCATCCCGGATTACGGCGGGTGTCCGTTTTTTCTAAGCTGCCTGTACGGCAGTGAACGAGGTTGTATATCCCGCCGTTCAGTGTGTGCATTTCTAAGCTGCCTGTACGGCAGTGAACACACGCAATAACAGGCCTTACTCCACGCAGCTTTTCTAAGCTGCCTGTACGGCAGTGAACTGGAATAATAGCAGACTATCCGATTGATTTACTGTTAAAACTTACAAAATCTCCAATTCATACCCTTTTTCGAGGCATCAAAATAGTAATAAATAAAATCAATGAGTTACATCTCACCCTGAAAAAAGGGTCGATTAGAATGTCTTCAATCTCATATTTCCAGCGTAGCTTTTGATAAATACTTGCCCAGAGCATGTACAGTCACAATCCTGGACGGATGAACCGCATGAACAATGCATAACCAAACAAACCAATCTAAATAAATTCTTCTTGACCGTTTTACTCCAACTCCCTATAGTAGCGCCCCGTTGCCCCCATGAGGTCAGGCAACAAAAATTTGGTGAGGTGTCCGAGTGGCTGAAGGAGCACGCCTGGAAAGTGTGTATACGGCAACGTATCCGGGGTTCGAATCCCCGCCTCACCGCCATATTTTAAGAAGAACTCGTACGAAAGTACGGGCTTTTTTTTCGCATATAGATGGCTTCGTATACCTCCCAGCTTAATAACTCTCTCTCCAGGAAATGGTTTAGCAAAGAAAACAACATCCCGGATATGAACAATTAATATCCAACACATCTTCTCAACGGCCAGTCCACACTAAAAAAAAGCCCAGCCGCACGGCCAGGCATCTTAATAATTGCAAAACATCAAAACCAGGGTATGGTTGCTGTTGCGCTTAATCCATAACTACTGAATTCCCCTTTAACCGGTTCTGCGCGCAAATCACCGTGCTGGATAAACAACTTGAACTGTTGCTGACTCGACAAACTCTTCATATTAAGAAAAGGTAAATCGGTCCGCTGTTCAGCTTGCGTCGCCAGTCGCTCAATCGCCTGTTCTTCAGTAAGCCAGCCTTTTTTCACTGAACGCCTTAACAGACGCTGTGGGTTACTTTTAACCTGTACACGACTTACCACTCGCCAGCCCTTTATTTCAGGAATGGGAGTGACAGGCGAACATTGGCAATAATCCGTAAGCCCTTTACGCCACGTTGAGTCTTCAAGCTCCTGCAATGCCGGGGCGCTACCATGTAAGCGTAAGCGCGCTCCTGGCGTAACGTTTATGTCCGGGAAACTCACGCCGATATCACCTTGCCCTCTTGCACCCAATGTCCGGTGCAATTTGGCAAATAACGCCGCCATCAACATTTCACTCGAAAATTCAGGATCGGGCAGAACACGGATCTCAAGATAGTGATCCATTGACAGCTCCTTATTCCGCTTTCTCACCAAAAACACCACCACGAATCAAGACAGCCATCACGTAGTGCTGCTGATCAACTTCCGGTTTGACGCCTTTAGTCACCCAATTATCCAGTAAGGTATAAAAATCGAGTTTTTCTTTTGGCTGACGACAAGCGACACCGCGACTGGTTACAGAACCATAAGGTTCCACAGCGATAGCTCCCAACTCATCAACCTTCGGATGCCAGGTATCAATGGTACGTAAAGCGTTGCCAATTTTTTGGGAGTGAATACCGGCAATGCCTGCAACCTGGTACAACACACGACTTTTGCTACTGTTACTGTCGAGCACCAGTTCCTGTGATGGGAAGACTTCTTGCCCGGCACCGAGGCGAACCTGTGCCTCAACCGTAAGCATGACCCACTCTTTTCCGCTTAACCCTTGTTCAATCGTTGCCGCCAGTTCTGTGACGCTACTCTGGCCTTGACCAAATTGACGTAAAGAGAAGTCATGGCTGTTAAAAGTCCATGAAGTATCATTCGCAGTAACTTTCACCAGGATCTGCTCAGCACCAATGCGGTTGCGCCACAAAAAACGACCATTTGCCAGATTCAGCGCATAGCGTAACGCCAGCTCTTTAAAGCCATGCTCGCTGATGTAACCTTCAATGACCTCAGAAAGCGCCTCCTGATAGGCCATATCATTACATACTGAAGGTGAAGATAAATTACCCAGCACTCGCAGCGTAAACACCACTTTTAGCGTATCTGCATCTACCGGAAGCGAAGCCACATCCACCCGTTGTAGGTTGGCTTTTTGGATTTCAGCATCCAGTTTGGTGGGATCGCTGGTAATCGTGTTCTTCAGGCGATTAGAGATGGTTCCACGAACCGCTTTCTCCTGAATTTCAATGGGTTGCCATTCATTTCCTTGCCAGTTACCGGCATACATCACCGCATCAGAGGTTGCCAGTTTGCGTTCAAATGCCAGTACCGATGCTGTTTTTATTGCTACAGGAGCCTTTGCCATAATTATGTCCTTATTCTGAATCGTCATCTTCATGAGTTATAGGGTCGTCAACGAGTGGTATTGCCGAGCAATAGTATCCAGTGTCCGTTGTACGGTAGCGCCACATCAGCGGTTGCAGGTCAGTAATGCGATGTAATCCGCGCCATTCACCAATCCCATAAACGGCTTCGGCAAAAGCAAATGGCGTCACGGTGTCGCGCGCATTTTCAACTTCACCAGAGGCGTACACAGGAGAAATACGTTGGTAACCACACATTAATGGCACGAGGAAACCGGGCATTGGCTTCGGCTGGTATGTCCATTGTGCGCTATTGTCTTCAGCCGGGGATTCGGCCTGATATTTAATGGCGGCGAAATCGAGCCAGGCATCAAGCAACGATATGTCAGGATGTTGTTGGTGATGTTCAGCCAGCCATTCGCTGCGATCGTAAAGCGCGTAACCCGGCATTAAACGCCAGATGATTTTACGCAGTTGCTTTTCATCTTCAGGTGCATGAAAAAGCTGCGGATCGCGCATACTGACAATGCTGCCACCCGCCAGTTTATGGCTCTGGCAAAGCATTTTCAGATGGTCACACAGGGCTTTTCTACCGTATTCACCATTAGTAATTTCGCCATTACATTCAACAAGTAGAGAAACCGTCAGGTGCATACGCCCCTCTTCATTGAACGAGGCAGTTTTACCTTCTTTGGTTAATGGGTTACGGGTGAGAGCGAACTGAAAATCGCGCCCGGAACTGTACGCCTGAATATGCTGTTCATGGCTAACGACTGCGCAACCGGCAAAACTTACGCCAAATTCATCCACCACTTTGCGAGAAAGCGCATGAACATAGCCGAGAAAATGGGTCATCGCCGGGAATCCCCAGGTCAACCCGGAAACGGCGTTAGCGTTTTCTATGCGTATATGGGGTAACAAGAGCAGATAACTCATTTCAGCGCCTCCTGCAAAACGGCTTCCATTTCACGCATCCGTTGAGTGAACAGGGACTGACTACGCCACTCTCTTTGCTCGACGGCTCCCACATCGAAACTTGCTTTTTTCAGGCGATAGTTCAGCCAGCGCGCGAAGTCATCAGCGACTATCCTCTGCCAGTCGTTTTTCTCACGCTCCAGTTTGAAAGCCTCATCTGACAAGCTTCGCCACGGGTCCAGCCAAAGCTGCTGGTGACGAGGTAATTCTGGTGATTGTGCTGACCATCCCTGCCATTTTTCTTGCTGAAAAGAGGATGCCTGCATGAACAGCAAATCTATCAACTCATCAATATATTTCGCGCGCGCAGTACGGATATGAACATTGTTTATGTCAACTTTCAGTAAGTAGGTCATCCTGGCGATAGTGCCCGAAGCTGAGCGATTGAAATCGCCGCGTAAGGCAAAAATACTGCGCATGTTTTGTGGTGCGCGCTCCTGCGTCGTCCAGGTAGGCGGCATTGATGGCAACAACCAGACGCGTCCAACTCTGGCACTGTTTAGCAGGGAGATATTCTGTTGATTTCCACCTCCATAATGCATCTCAGCAAGATTAGGGAAACGAATATCTGGCTGTGAGTGCCATTTACCTGCCTTGTGCGCATCGCGAATGGCTTTTGATTCCTCGCTAAAGCGCACAGCGGTTAGATTTTCATACATTGCCTGCGCCAGTGAGCTGGAAAACAGCGGGCATAACAGGTGATAACCATCATCCACAGGGAAATAGATTTGCTTCGATAGTTTGTGCGCTTTTATCCACTCCGATGCATATGCTTGACTAAAGCATTCAACCCATTGTTTTAGTTGTTCATCATCCAACGCAAAGGCATTTAATGATTGATAATCGCCACGTTTTAAGCTGGCGAGTAACGAATCTCCGTGAACATCTGTTAGGAGTATTTTTGCAACATCATAAAATGCAGCGTTGCCTTCAGCATCCTCTTTAATAATTGCCAGTGATGCTGTATTTAAATATCCCTCGCTGACGAATTTCTCCAAATAACGTCCATATGCTTTGGAGTCACCATTACTATATTTTGCCCCGTGGGAGATTATCCTTATAGAACGAACACGCTTCGCCGCATCCGTTAACCAGTTACGAGGCAGGTAGCGTGCTTCAAGTTCCTGCCGTTCCTGAGCGATGGCGCTGGCATCATCGCCCTGCTCCAGCCTCTTTGCTGCTTCTTTTTCAAAGGCATCGATTTTGGGTTGCCTTCGCGAAGCGATGTAATCAGTAATAAATTGTATTAGCGCCGTTTTTTCCATCTCGGCTCCTTTCGTTAATCCATCAAATTAAAGTTGTTCCCTAACTTCACTGAAAAATCTCCGTAGCTCAACATGGCTTCAGTACAACGACGCATACAGCAAAAGGGACAACACCCGTGGTGATAATCATGGATAGTTCACCTAGATGTATCTACGCATTAATCTAGCTAAACCCAATGCAATAAACCAAAGTTATATTACCATGCATAAATCATTTGAAACATAATAGTTGCGAGATTAATATTCACGCACTGCCGTTGGCAGCTTAGAAATAGATGTATCTCCGGATACGGACTTGTAAACTGCCGTACAGGCAGCTCGCGCCCCTTCACGGGGCGCGAAACACCCCTAACCATGGGTGATAATGCCAGCCGTTGAGCGCATCTTCGTCACAGACGGGTACTCTCACTTCAGCAAACCTTTCCCCGACACGATTAATCTCACAACTGTGCTCAACAGCCAGATCCAACAAAACTTGTTGGTAATCCATCATGCCCCAGCAAGCAACGCCGCTGGCGCATATCACTTCTTCTCGTTTGAAATTCCCCTGCTCTTTACGCTCGTTGTCGCCCATGCGGGAATAGAAACTCGCTTTACTTTCTTCGTCATCCATATGCAGAAAAAACACCGCTTCCGGTAACGACGAATAACGAAAAGGCGTCTGGCGCTGCATCCAGCCGTTCCAGCTTAGCGGTGCGCGCCACCATTGCGCAGCTACCACATGTTTGCTTTTACTACTCATCAACTCGGTGAATAAACGACTATGCTCAAGTTCCGCCAGTTTATTTTCATTATTGGCAGGTAAGATCCGTGGTAAGGCATTAATCGTCCGGTAGTCCGTGAGTGGTATCAGCTCGCAAATATCATGGCTATTCAGCACGCGATCTTTTGTTTCGAAACCCGGTTTACAAAATGCGGGGCATTTTTTCTGCAATGCTTTGATATTGCTCCGCAAAATAACCAGATTCTCACTGGTTGGCACATTTCTGCGGTGGCGTTGAATACGTCCGGCAAATTGAATAATCGAACGCATAGAACTCGGTTCAATAATTCCCCAGTCCGCATCCCAGTCACGCCCCACTTCTATAACTGATGTGCCCAACACCACAAAAATATGGTGCGATTCCGGACTTTTATGTAAGGCTTCAGCGATATCCTCGTTTTTCCAGAAATCATCTTCTCTATGACGAGTAAAAGCGCGATCCAGCCGCTTCTCAATATTTGAACGTACCGCCAGCGGATGTCGGGAGTGGTAAACGCAATAATGAATGCAGACATCTTCTGGTGAAGGAATGGTAATCAGAGCTTTGGCCACCGCGACCAGAGAATTAATATTGGCGAAGCGCACCAGACCCAGCGAAACAGTTTTGCCGCTTTCGTGTTGCTGGCGATGCGCCTGATGCAACTTCAGCATTTGCTCATGTACCGTCTGAGCCACGCTTTCGATAACATCCTGAATCGCGCTTGATGGGGATGAAATCGAAGCTATACGCCCGAAATGCAGTCGTTCTTTTTCAGCCAACATTAACGCTCGTCGCGCAACAAACTTTTTGTGCGTCTCACGAAAAGTAGCGCCATCACCAATTTGTGTGGCATCAGCATCTTTTTCATCAAACCAGGCACAGCAGATATTGACGGGTCTGCCGTTCGTACCGCATGACGCCTGCCACATTTTGCGCCCGGCAAGATAAGCCGCGAACAGAGCCTGAATCAAATCTGGCGGCAACGTCGCGGAAGAAAGTAATACCCGCGTTCCCAACATTCCGGCCCAGTTCATCAGACGACATACTGCATAGAGATCGGCAATATCAAAATCGTCAGGTTCGTCGAGCACTAAATCACTGGTTAACAGACGCAACATCGCCGGAAGCTGTTTCCCGCCACGCACACCTTCGGTCGCGGAAATAAGATGATCAATCGTTGCTACCAGAATCGGTGCGCTTACTAACTCCTTAAGTTTGCTGTCATCCTTCAACCATTTTTCCAGCGCCCCGGTATGAAGACTGCCTTCGTATTTAACAAACTGTTGCTCCTCTGCCAGCGACTCTTGCGAAGCACTTCCACAATCATTGTCTGTTTTTTCCTGCTGCCAGAGTTGTTTGACTGCCGCCGAACCAATCAGTACAGCCAGCTCATCCTCACCGAGTCCAAGCCGGCTGCGCAGAGCATCACCCGTTTGTAAAGTCAGCGTACGTAATCCCAATGCGATGGTAAAACGACACCCTTCACGCTCATCAGCAAGCGCATACATAATGCGGGCGTTAGCAAAGGTTTTACCGCACCCCGTCGAGGCCATATTGACACCGAAAAAGCCATCTTCCCGACTGCGTTCACGTAACGCACGCGCCACATCCCAGGCTTTGTCCTGCCAGCGATATTTCGCATCTGTAGCTCGCTGGTTAAAACCTTTATGTCGGGCAATTGCCGGAAGCGATGCCCGTGTGTGCATCAGTTGCCGCCCAAGCAAATACGCATGATGCGCGACGCCCACAAGATGCTCATCTACCCGTTGTTTGAGCGTGCCGCTCTGCCGATCGCTATTTGCCCAGACGATATAATTCGGATCTTGCCATTTTTGCTGCGCGTCGTTAGATGAATAGTAGTGATCGGCAAGCATCAGGCAAAAACGCGCCATATGTAATGGAAACAGTTGCTCCATCAGCCCCCATTCCTTTAAACCGACAGCGTTACGCGCCCGACGGGCAATCTGACGCGCTTTTTCTCGCCAGCTCGCGCTTTGAAGCGGAGTGCCTGCCGGAAACTGCCAGACTTGCTCGAAATCCTGAGGTGACCAGTCATTCTTACGGTGGTTAACGGCATTCCAGTCAGCATTGAGTTGCTTCTCCAGCCAACTTTCACAGCCTTTGCATGATTGTTCCGGTTGTGGCGAAAGATTCTCCGGCATTCGATGATGGGAAAGGATCAACCAGCCTACCGTTTTGGCGAGTGGTTGCAGCGAACTGAATGGACTATTGGAAAAATGAGGCGTGTCCTTTTGCAGGCGCTCAAGAATCGCGGTTTCATCATCTGCCGTTAATTCCCCAAGTTTTTCCAGCCACACATCATCTGACTGCTTACCGACAAAAGCCTGAAAAAGCCGCAGCGAAATCCACTCATGCCGGTAAGGTTGATAACTTCGTGCACTCTTTTTGGTCAGGCTTTGCTGAAAGCTGCGTCCTGCTTTACCAAAATCATGAAATAACCCAGCAATAGCCGCCAGCAGCGCAATGCTTTCCGCGCACTGCCAGCGATGTTCTTCTTTGTTCACCAGGCTGGTTTGCGTTGTTCGATTTGTGGGAACGCGGCCTTGAGCATTAAAGCGACGAATATTGCCGACAATCCACATCAGCTCCGTTTGCCCATTCTTCTTCAGCCAGTGACAAGCAACCGCTGTGTTTCGTCTTGCCGTTTTGCGCAGTAAACGGCGTAAAGTGTTAACACCTTCCTGAGTAATCACCGTTTGCCATGCGGCATCACCTGTGCGTTCGGCAAACTGATCAATAATACGGCAACTCTCAACACGAGCATTTTTTGTGCATCGCGAAATAATCAGGACGTTCATTGGTCACCCTTAGGCAGTGCCTGAGCCGTTTCCTGCAGAGAGGTGATCATGACATCCAGCGCATCCGCTTGTTGAAAGATATTGATGCAGCGTTGACGAAACTCCTGAGCATTCTCTCCCGCCATTGCGGCGATAAATGCTTGTGGCATAACAAGGGCATCTTTAATCAGATCGGCAAGGTCAAAAACAAGCCCACCGCGACGTGTTTTACCGTGCATTACCGCTAAACCGTGGGGAATACCTGTTACCCACGCCGCCACTGCCGCCAGGCCATAGGCCAGATAATTCCCTTGATCGAGGAAACGGTTGGCCATATCAATCCCACCGCCCTGTTTTGCGCGGGTGAAATCGCCATAGCCCACTGTTTGACTGACCATTTTGTATAACGCCCTGGTCATTTTGGCTTCTACGAGCATAAGCTGCGTATGGTTTTCTGCCGCGTCTATTTCTTCGCGAGTGCGATTTATCAAGGTCTGGAGCTCGCTGGTATCAGGTTGAAATGCGTGTTCACGCTGCATTTTCGCGCTGGTCCAGTGCTTATCAATATGTGTCAGGCGGATTAACTGAAAACGTTTCGCGGCGGCAAGTCGTTTGTCTTCAATAAACCAGAAAGAAACCCATTGCTGAAGGTACTCGGTAGGACGATATTCGCTTTGTGGGCTGAGCCAGGAGACATCAACATCTACTTCATTGGCGGAGTAAAGCGGTGTGCCATCCGTACCACAAAATCCTACCATCACCCCCGCATGGGCAAATTCACGCATCGCCGCCTGGGTAACGGAAGTTCCCATCCCCAACATCAACGCCGTGGTATTCGCAATGGGGATATTCCAGTAATACGACTCCTTGCCTTCACTGGTAACATACTCCACCCGCCCACCATTCACCTGTACCCGGCATTTTTCCAGATAATAAATATTGGCGCGTTTGGAGTGGAGAATAGTTTTGAGGTCAGAAGGAGTAAGGTAATTTGAAGACATAAACACATCCTGTGATTATTTTTGTTTTAAGGCGTTAGGATTAGTACAACATTGATTTCTGTGCAGGAAATTGATTTCTGTCGCAATTATTACAATTGTTATTGTGTGCTAAGGCTAATGTTTTGACGTTGAGAGCATCATGATATGACCAAACGTCTACCATTACGTATTGTGAAACTGCCTGTACGGCAGTGAACAATCTTCCGCTTCTCTCCACCAGAGAGTGTCTTTTCTAAGCTGCCTGTACGGCAGTGAACTATATGTGGATGGGTTGGTAGAGGTACCGAGCTTTCTAAGCTGCCTGTACGGCAGTGAACGTGCAGGCGCAATCGGTGCAGCTACCGGAACCTTTCTAAGCTGCCTGTACGGCAGTGAACTTAATGGTGCTGGTTTTGTCGCGTCAGATGTATTTCTAAGCTGCCTGTACGGCAGTGAACTGTACCATTTTTGATGGCGGTCAACGCTTGACTTTCTAAGCTGCCTGTACGGCAGTGAACTATCGAACAGGAGTTTCGGAACATGCGAGGCTTTTCTAAGCTGCCTGTACGGCAGTGAACCCTAACCCTGCAAGTTGTTCCTGATCCAGTGTTTTCTAAGCTGCCTGTACGGCAGTGAACGAACGAATCACAGACAAAGATGCCATGCACCATTTCTAAGCTGCCTGTACGGCAGTGAACTCAAATACTACACGTTTAGCCCGTTGTTAATAAAGTAAAACTATCCAATTTCCCTGCTGCCACCCTTTTTTATCCTTGCCTTCCAGCAGCGTTAATTATCAATAAGTTACAGAAACCATAAAAATTAGGGTTACAACCGCCCTCACCTCACAAACAAAAAAGTCCGTAACCCCATACAGGATTACGGACTTTATCAACCTACTTAAAAGGCTTTACACCATCAGATTAATGCGCTGCTTCCGCCTTGTGCTTTTGCGCACTCTGGAACCCGTAGGTCAGCTCATTTTTCTCTTTATCCAGTGCAACGGTGACCTGGCCGCCGTCCACCAGCGAGCCAAACAGCAGTTCGTTAGCGAGCGGTTTTTTCAGGTTGTCCTGAATGACGCGAGCCATCGGACGTGCACCCATTGCCCGGTCGTAACCTTTCTCGGCCAGCCAGTTACGTGCTTCCTGACTCACTTCCAGAGAAACACCTTTTTGATCCAGCTGAACCTGCAACTCGACGATGAATTTATCCACCACCTGATGGATTACGTCGGTTGACAGATGATCGAACCAGATAATGTTGTCGAGACGGTTACGGAACTCTGGCGTAAAGATCTTCTTGATCTCTTCCATCGCATCGGTGCTGTTATCCTGGTGGATAAGGCCAATAGATTTGCGCTCGGTTTCACGTACCCCGGCGTTGGTGGTCATCACCAGCACCACGTTACGGAAATCTGCCTTGCGTCCGTTGTTATCGGTCAGCGTGCCGTTGTCCATCACCTGCAACAGAATGTTGAATACGTCCGGATGCGCTTTCTCGATTTCGTCCAGCAGCAGCACCGCGTGCGGATGTTTGATCACCGCATCGGTCAGCAGACCACCCTGATCAAAACCAACGTATCCCGGAGGTGCACCAATCAGGCGGCTGACGGTATGACGCTCCATATACTCGGACATATCAAAGCGTAAAAGCTCAATGCCCAGGGCTTTGGAAAGCTGTACCGTCACCTCGGTTTTCCCGACCCCAGTTGGACCAGCAAACAGGAACGAACCGACCGGTTTATGTTCGTGGCCTAAACCCGCACGCGCCATCTTGATAGCCTCAGTCAGCGCCTCAATGGCTTTATCCTGACCGAAGACCAGCATTTTCAGGCGATCACCGAGGTTTCTCAGCGTATCGCGGTCACTCTGAGAAACGCTCTTCTCTGGAATACGTGCAATACGGGCTACCACGGACTCAATATCCGCCACATTGACCGTTTTCTTGCGCTTGCTTACCGGCATCAGGCGTGCGCGAGCGCCCGCTTCGTCGATAACGTCAATCGCTTTATCCGGCAGATGACGATCGTTTATGTATTTCACCGCCAGCTCTACCGCCGCACGCACCGCTTTCGCGGTATAACGCACGTCGTGGTGCGCTTCGTACTTCGGTTTCAGGCCGTTGATGATTTGAACAGTTTCTTCGATCGACGGTTCAGTAATATCAATTTTCTGGAAGCGACGCGCCAAAGCACGGTCTTTCTCGAAAATGTTGCTGAACTCCTGATAGGTTGTCGAACCAATTACGCGAATTTTACCGCTGGAGAGCAACGGTTTGATCAGGTTAGCTGCATCCACCTGACCGCCAGAGGCTGCACCTGCGCCGATGATGGTGTGGATCTCATCAATAAACAGGATGCTGTTTGTATCCTGCTCAAGTTGTTTAAGCAATGCTTTGAAACGTTTTTCAAAGTCGCCGCGATATTTGGTGCCCGCTAACAGAGAACCGATATCGAGGGAGTAAATCGTACAGTCAGCCATCACTTCCGGTACATCGCCCTGAACAATACGCCAGGCAAGACCTTCCGCAATGGCGGTTTTACCGACGCCAGACTCCCCGACCAGCAGCGGGTTGTTTTTACGGCGGCGACAGAGAACCTGAATGGCGCGCTCCAGTTCCTTCTCACGACCAATCAGCGGGTCGATTCCTCCCACGCGTGCAAGCTGGTTCAGGTTAGTCGTGAAATTCTCCATACGGTCCTCCCCACCAGCTTGTTCTTCACTGCTCGGCTGGTTTCCTGGTTCAGAAGACTGAGATGGCTCGTCTTTACGCGTGCCATGAGAAATAAAGTTCACCACATCGAGACGGCTGACTTCATGTTTGCGCAACAGATACGCCGCCTGTGACTCCTGTTCGCTAAAGATAGCAACCAGAACATTCGCACCGGTAACCTCACTGCGACCGGAGGACTGAACATGGAAGACCGCACGTTGCAGTACACGCTGAAAACTCAGCGTCGGCTGTGTGTCGCGCTCCTCTTCACTGGCAGGCAGAACGGGTGTGGTTTGTTCAATAAAGGCTTCCAGTTCCTGACGGAGCGCCACCAGATCCACGGAACATGCTTCCAGCGCCTCCCGAGCAGACGGATTACTGAGCAATGCCAGTAACAAGTGCTCGACGGTCATAAACTCATGACGGTGCTCGCGCGCTCTGGCGAAAGCCATGTTTAAACTGAGTTCCAGTTCTTGATTGAGCATAGGCACCTCCCCCAATTTTTATGCCTGCATTCAGGCTTTTTCCAGCGTACACAGCAATGGATGCTCGTTCTCCCTCGCGTACTTGTTCACCATCGCCACTTTGGTTTCTGCAACCTCGGCGGTAAAGACTCCGCAAATGGCCTTCCCCTGGTAGTGAACAGCGAGCATCAATTGCGTTGCACGTTCTACATCATAAGAAAAGAATTTTTGTAACACGTCAATAACAAACTCCATCGGAGTGTAATCATCATTGACTAATATCACTTTATACATAGATGGCGGTTTTAGCGCGTCACGCACTTTTTCTTCCGCCAGTTGTTCAAAGTCCAGCCAGTCGTTCGTTTTACCCATTGTCAGTTATCATCTTCGGTTACGGTTATCGGCAGAACGCTCTGCCGCTGACAAGAGCTTATTTGCCTGACCAATCTACTCCACATAATAGATAAGTATCATCTATCGTTGGCATCAGCGACATCAGTCACATTACTGTCAATAGCGTTAACTGCTTCAAATTTTTGATGCATACCTACCCCCTGGCCCCTGTCAAACGCTTGACGACTCGCCCTATTTCTCTAAATTGTATTTCTAGAGTTGGCGAGGTTTTGAACTGCCCCCTCTCTGACCCCGGTTTATTCCATCTTACTTGTATAAGATTTGCGAAGGATGTCGAAGCATGGAAAAGGGTACTGTTAAGTGGTTCAACAATGCCAAAGGGTTTGGTTTCATCTGCCCTGAAGGCGGCGGCGAAGATATTTTCGCTCATTATTCCACCATCCAGATGGATGGTTACAGAACGCTAAAAGCTGGGCAATCCGTTCAGTTTGATGTCCACCAGGGGCCAAAAGGCAATCATGCCAGTGTTATTGTGCCCGTCGAAGTAGAAGCGGCAGTCGCATAGCTCTTCTGTCTCATTGTGTACATCCTACAGGCAAAATGCCAGCCCGATCGGCTGGCATTTTTATCTCAAATACTACTCTCGCGCCAGAGCATCCACTGGATCCAGCCGTGCCGCATTTCTCGCAGGCAGCCAGCCGAATAAAATCCCGGTAATGGTCGAGCAAAGAAACGCCAGCAGCAGCGCCAACGGAGAAAAGCCAATTTCCCAGCCGGGTAAAAAAAGCTGCAAGGTGAAAGCGATTAACAGCGAAAGAGAGATCCCTAACGCGCCACCCACCAGACAAACCAGCACGGCTTCGATCAGAAACTGTTGCAGTACATCGCTGGCTCGCGCACCCACAGCCATGCGAATGCCAATTTCCCGCGTTCGCTCGGTCACTGACACCAGCATAATGTTCATTACACCAATGCCTCCAACCACCAGCGAAATCACCGCCACCAGCGTCAGAAACAGTTGTAAAGTACGTGTGGTCTTTTCGACGGTTTTCAAGACGCCGTCCATGTTCCAGGTGAAGAAATCCTTTTTGCCGTGACGCAGCGACAACAAACGCGTCAGTTGCTGTTCCGCCTCGGCGCTGTCAAAGCCTTCTTTCACTCTTACGGTAATTGAGTTAAACCACGACTGTCCCATAACTCGCCCGGACATCGTGCTGTAAGGCAACCACACGCGCAGCACTTTACTGCTACCAAACATCGACTGTTTTTCTTCCGCTACGCCGATGACCCTCGCTGGCATATTACCAACCAGAATCACCTCGCCAACCACATCCGCTTTATGCGGGAAAAGCTGACGGCGGGTATTACTGTCGAGAACGACGACCTGCGCGCGACCGTTGAGTTGCTCCTGATTAAAGGTGTTGCCTTCGCTGAAGGTCATGCCATAGACATTGAAATAATCGCCGCTCACGCCGTTGGCACTGGCAGCAACATCAACATTGTTATAACGCAGGCGCAGGTTTTGCGAGACAGCGGGGGTGGCAGAGGCGACCCACGGCTGTTTTTGAATAGCGATTAAGTCGTCGTATTTCAGCGCCTGTTGATATTGCGGATCGTCATCGCCAAAATCTTTCCCGGGATAGACATCAATAGTATTCGTACCAATAGAACGAATATCCGCCAGCACCATTTGTTTGGCGGCGTCGCCCACCACGACAATAGAAACCACCGACGCAATACCGATAATAATCCCCAGCATGGTCAGTAAAGTACGCATTTTATTCGCTGCCAGCGCCCGCCACGCCATCGTCAGTGCCTCGTTAAAACCGCTGACAAACTGCCGCCAGCCAGACGCCGTTTTGACTACAGGCTCCGTCCCGCCAGCAACATTCTCCTTTTCAATAGCGGGCGGATTGCGCACGATTTCGCCGTCGCGAATTTCGATCACCCGCTCGGCCTGAGCAGCGACCTGCGGATCGTGGGTGACAATAATCACCGTGTGCCCGCGATCGCGTAACTGATGCAGGATCGCCATGACCTCTTCGCCAGAATGGCTGTCCAGTGCGCCGGTCGGTTCATCGGCAAGGATCACCTGCCCGCCGTTCATCAATGCCCGCGCGATACTGACGCGCTGTTGCTGACCGCCGGAAAGCTGCGCAGGGTAATATTCTGTGCGGTCTTCCAGCCCCAGTCGTTGCAGTAACTCCTGGGCGCGCAGCAGTCGCTGTTTCCTCTCAAGACCGGCATAGACGGCGGGTACTTCAACGTTCTGCTCGGCGGTTAAATGCGAAAGCAAATGGTAACGCTGGAAAATAAAGCCAAAATGCTCGCGGCGCAGTTGCGCCAGCGCATCGGCGTCCAGTGTGGCAACATCCTGACCGGCAACGCGATAGGTGCCGCTGGTGGCTTTATCCAGGCAGCCGAGAATATTCATCAGGGTCGATTTACCAGAACCCGAAGCGCCGACAATCGCCACCATCTCACCGGCATAAATATCAAGGCTGATGCCCTTCAGCACCTCGACCTGCTCATCCCCAGCGGGATAGCTGCGGCGAATATCCTTCAATTCGAGCAAAGGCGTCATTGCGCAGCTCCTGGTTTGGCCTCACCAATCACCACTTCATCGCCCGCTTCCAGCCCTTTGACAATCTCAACATCGGTATCGTTACGTGCGCCAATCGTCACTTCACGCTCGCGTGTTTCACCATTACGCAACAATTTAACCTTATAACGATTATCACCAACCGGATCGCCTAACGCTGACAGAGGGATCGTCAGCACGTTTTTCACATCGGTGAGCTGAATATGAACCTGTGCGGTCATATCCAGTCGCAGCAAACCATTGGGGTTTGGGACTTCAAAACGGGCATAGTAGAAAATGGCGTCGTTAACCTTTTCCGGCGTCGGTAGCACGTCTTTAATCTGCCCTTCGTAGCGCGTCAGCGGATCGCCAAGCACCGTAAACCAGGCTTTTTGCCCCGGCTTCAGGTGAATGACGTCCGCTTCAGAAACCTGCGCTTTTACCAGCATGGTGCTCATATCCGCCAGCGTCAGAATGTTCGGTGCTTGTTGTGCGGCAATCACCGTCTGACCTTGCAGAGTGGTGATTTGCGTGACTTCCCCAGCCATCGGGGCAACGATGCGGGTGTAATCAAGATTGGTTTTAGCGGTGTCGAGAGAGGCCTGATTGCGCTTGATTTGCGCGTCAATAGTGCCGATTTGCGCCTGTTTCACAGCCATCTCCGTCGCGGCGGTGTCGAGATCCTGTTGTGAAACCGCCTGCGTTTGCGCCAGACGTTGTTGACGTGAATACGTCACCCGCGCCAGTTTCAACTCCGCTTCCGCCTGTTGCCGCTGCGCGCGCAGCTCCATCAGTGTTGCTTCCACTTCCTTGATCTGGTTTTCAGCCTGCTCAGGATCAATAACCCCTAAAAGCTGATCTTTTTTAACTTTATCGCCAATCGCCACCGACAGCGTTTTCAACTGACCGCTAACCTGCGCGCCCACGTCAACCTTACGCAGCGCGTCCAGCTTTCCGGTCGCCAGTACGCTTTGCTGCAAATCACCGGGGCGAACAATCAGTGTCTGATAAGTCGGCACGGGCGCGTTGAGAATTCTCCATAACGCAATCAGCCCGGCGATGACTATCACCAGCGCAATAACGTAACGTTTCTTCACGGTTCTCCGATTTTTCATAAATATTCTGAATACTCCATATGCCAATCCGGGTCATCAACTTCAACGAAATATCAACAAAACCCTAAAATTTACGTTAGTAATCACACTATTGATGTTTGGTTAAGATACGCAATGGTGAAATCGGCGTCATGTATAACCATTGATTTCATGAATATGTCGCAGCTAACTGAACGGTCCTTTACGCCATCTGAATCTCTCAGCAGCCTGTCTCTTTTTCTTAGTCTGGCACGCGGACAGTGTCGACCAGGTAAATTCTGGCACCGACGTAGCTTTCGTCAGAAATTTTTGCTGCGCTCGTTGATTATGCCGCGCTTAAGCGTTGAGTGGATGAACGAACTTTCCCATTGGCCTAATCTCAATACGCTGTTAACACGCCAGCCGCGACTGCCTGTTCGTCTGCATCGCCCTTACCTTGCCGCCAATCTTAGCCGTAAGCAATTACTCGAGGCGCTACGTTACCATTATGCATTGCTGCGTGCGTGTATGTCGGCAGAAGAATTCAGCTTATATTTGAATACCCCCGGCCTGCAACTGGCGAAGCTGGAAGGTAAAAATGGTGAGCCGTTCACGCTTGAGCTGACCATGATGATCTCAATGGATAAAGAAGGTGACAGCACAATCCTGTTCCGCAACAGTGAAGGTATTCCTCTGGCAGAGATCACTTTTACCCTGTGTGAATATCAAGGGAAAAGAACGATGTTTATTGGTGGACTGCAAGGTGCGAAATGGGAAATTCCGCATCAGGAAATTCAGAATGCGACGAAAGCCTGCCACGGGCTATTCCCAAAACGCCTCGTGATGGAAGCGGCCTGCCTGTTTGCCCAACGTTTGCAGGTAGAGCAAATCATTGCCGTCAGTAATGAAACGCATATTTACCGCAGCCTGCGTTATCGCGATAAAGAAGGCAAGATCCATGCAGATTACAACGCTTTCTGGGAATCGGTTGGCGGCGTATGTGATGCTGAACGCCATTACCGCCTTCCGGCACTGATAGCACGAAAAGAAGTTGCCGAAATCGCCAGTAAAAAACGAGCTGAATACCGTCGGCGCTATGAGATGCTCGACGCCATTCAGCCACAGATGGCAACGATGTTTCGCGGTTAATCTGCCCGACCGCGCGCCAGCCACAGCACGCGTGAGAACATTTTTTTCAGCAGCGTCGGTACGGATTCCACACCACGACGGCCGGCCTCCATTGCCACTTCGATGGCAAGATCGGGTTTGGAAGAGCGATGGATCGCCTTCGAGATAATTTTGCGCAGATTCATCGGCACATTTTCCGGGATCTGCGCCACGCGGTGGAACACATCGGAAAATCCCTGGCGATACATAAAATGTTCCATATCCAGCGCCGGTAACGCCGTTAAATGTTCTCGTTCAGCTTCCCGATCGTTATTCAACAGGCTGCGTACCGTA
Source organism: Escherichia sp. Marseille-Q3837 (assembly GCF_916618735.1). NCBI lineage: Bacteria > Pseudomonadati > Pseudomonadota > Gammaproteobacteria > Enterobacterales > Enterobacteriaceae > Escherichia > Escherichia sp. Marseille-Q3837. The sequence continues at coordinate 3,875,856 of NZ_CAKAKC010000001.1, forward strand.
GCGGCATATTTCTTCCCTGCTTCATCGCCATCGACCAGTACATGCCATTCAATCCCCATTCGCCGGGCAAATTTAACCAGTGGCTTTAGCCCGGACTGGGCAAATTCAATGACCTTGATCCCTTCGGCATCGAAATGGTGTCCACACTGGCGCGCCAGTTCATTGATAACCCAGGTTTCTGTTTCCCCTTCCACCAGCAACCAGCAGCGAGCAAACAGCGATGACGGACGATTAAAACGAATATGAAAGGATATGCGTCGGCTATCTTCAGTACTCAAGCCACTCGGCCCCAGACGCCAGGCGGCAACGCGAGAAGATTCACGCACCAGTCGGCAAACATGCTCTACCGGCGTTAACGAAAGCAACTCACCCGAGTTGGTGGTGGCAATGCGCTGCAATGGCAGAAGATTCAACAGATGCCAGGCAACTGAAAGCATAATGGGGTGTAAACGGGTTTCTGGATCTTCTATCAGCAATAATGGACGGGCGTCTTTATCCAGCCGTAATGTACCTTTTGCCTGCAATAAAGTGGCAAACAGGCCGAGCAAAATAACCCTATACGAGCGACCTCCAGGCCGGTCAATCATCCGGTTGATGATATCCAGATATCGCCAGCTTCGTTGCTCATTGCTGGCTCGCCGCCGCATTAAACGATATCTCGCCTGTCCGGCTCCCTGCTCAGAGAAATAATGCTCAAGCAGTTGCACCATTGCCGAAAGTCCCTGACGAATCTGCCCATCAGAGAGATTTTGTGGATGCGAGGATAACTCACGGGCGAGGAAATCGAGCTGGCGTGCGGTGACTTCCACATTGGGGACATTTGGCACCGTGCCACTACGAATACGGCGCATAAAACGGGCATCACGCAAGCGCAGCACCGGCATTAAACGCACCAGATGGCGTGCCTGATCGTTAATATCCTCGACATCAATCGGATGTCCGTCTTTATCGAGAAAACTGCGGAGTGTCATCACACTGCCGTCTTCCGCACTCTCCCCTTCCAGGCGATAAAAAATACGGTGATAGCCATCGGCGCACGGCGTCCAGCACGCTTCCAGCGGACGATAGCGGCGCACCCGATGCCGGCCTGGCAGCGATTCGCGGAAGGTCAAAATGATATGCAGATGATGTTCCCGCCCATTGATATCTCCCGTCGGAAACCAGAAATCGTCGCGCTCAAAATGGTAGAGATCTGACTCTGGCGATAACAGCAGGGTTAAAGCGTCCAGCAAGCTGGATTTACCCCACGCGTTCTCCCCAATCAGGACATTGTTTTGTTCCAGCATCAACGATAAACGGTTGATACCGCGAAAACCCACAATTTCAACGCGCTCAAGAATCATATCCCCTCCAGAAATATGTTATTTATCTTCTACTCCGGCAGTATAACGAGAAAGACGGTGACAATACGTGATGACAGCACAATTAAGCATGGCAAATGACTGAAAAATGAGCGAATAATTGTGTTATATACCCTCTTAACGATCCCCCCGAAAAAACAACAAAATCAAATAATTAGCTTATGAATTATTTTTGTTACCACCAAAGGCTTAATTCAGTTGTTTGCACTACAATGTCAATCAGGCAAATGACTATATGAGGGAACTGACTATTGCCCTAAATCAAAATTACTGGATTTATTTATCTGGCGAATGACTCGCCTTCGTTTTTAAAATACCCACGCATTATTTCTGTCGTCACTTTTTTACGACGACCCTATAAAACGACCATATTTTTCACAGGGTCAATTTTTAATTGAGGTGGATATGTTCAGAAAATTAGCAGCTGAATGTTTTGGTACTTTCTGGCTTGTATTTGGTGGCTGCGGTAGCGCAGTGCTGGCAGCAGCGTTCCCGGAATTAGGCATTGGTTTTGCTGGTGTCGCGCTGGCTTTTGGTCTGACCGTACTGACCATGGCCTTCGCTGTCGGTCATATTTCTGGTGGTCATTTTAACCCGGCGGTCACTATTGGTTTATGGGCAGGCGGTCGTTTCCCGGCAAAAGAAGTCGTTGGCTATGTGATTGCCCAGGTTGTCGGCGGTATTGTGGCGGCGGCATTGCTGTATTTAATTGCCAGCGGCAAAGCTGGATTTGACGCGGCAGCCAGCGGTTTTGCTTCTAACGGTTATGGCGAGCATTCACCGGGCGGTTATTCCATGCTTTCTGCACTGGTGGTTGAACTGGTACTGAGTGCGGGTTTCCTGCTGGTGATCCACGGTGCAACCGACAAATACGCTCCGGCGGGTTTTGCACCCATTGCCATTGGTCTGGCATTAACACTGATTCACTTAATCAGTATTCCGGTGACTAACACTTCCGTTAACCCGGCGCGCAGTACTGCGGTTGCTATCTTCCAGGGCGGTTGGGCATTAGAACAACTGTGGTTCTTCTGGGTGGTGCCAATTGTCGGCGGTATTATCGGTGGTCTGATTTACCGTACTCTGCTGGAAAAGCGTGATTAATTAGCATTGGCATTTTATCTGCCCTGATTGTTTTATCTTCGACGTTACAAACCGCACGGGTGTTGGTGGCGTCAAAATCGCTGAAGCGTTCCCCGAAGGCCGGGGTAGCCCACATGGATGTGGGCTGAGGGCGCGTCTTACAGGGACGTTACCTCGCGCCCGACCCGGTAGCCGAAGGGGATAAGCTGAAGGCACCGCGCAGCGGCGATTTTGTTCGCCAGAGCCCGGGGGTGCAGGGGGCGGCGGCGACTGGCCGCCCCCTGCGCGCTCCTTGCACCAGTGGCTTTATATGGCATTGCACATGAAAGGAGTGCAACAATGTTAAGCTCTCAAATAGAATGACGAGATCTTTAAGCTCAACGCAGTCCCCTTCTTGTGCATAACATTTCCTTTTAATTGCAACTTTACTCGTCCTTCCGCTTTCAGTAGTGTGTCATCGCGCATTTCGACTTCATCTTTGCAAGGACTGGGTTTTCATGTTTTCTGGGCTGTTAATCATTCTGGTTCCCCTGATTGTGGGTTACCTCATTCCTCTTCGCCAAAAAGCTGCATTAAGAGTTATTAATCAGCTATTAAGCTGGATGGTTTACCTTATTCTCTTTTTTATGGGTATCAGTCTGGCGTTTCTCGATAACCTCGCCAGTAACCTGTTGGCGATTCTGCATTATTCTGCCGTCAGTATTACCGTTATTTTACTGTGTAATATTGCCGCCCTTATGTGGCTGGAGCGCGGTTTGCCGTGGCGTAATCACCATCAGCAAGAAAAACTCCCGTCACGTATTGCGATGGCGCTGGAGTCGCTAAAACTGTGCGGCGTAGTCGTAATTGGTTTTGCCATTGGCCTTAGCGGATTAGGTTTCTTACAACACGCCACTGAAGCCAGCGAATACACCTTAATTCTGTTACTTTTTCTCGTCGGTATTCAGCTACGCAATAATGGCATGACCTTAAAGCAGATTGTCCTTAATCGCCGGGGAATGATTGTCGCTGTAGTGGTGGTTGCCAGTTCTTTAATTGGTGGCTTAATTAACGCCTTTATTCTTGATCTCCCCATCAATACCGCGCTGGCAATGGCCTCCGGTTTCGGCTGGTATTCTCTTTCCGGTATTTTGTTGACCGAATCTTTTGGGCCAGTAATCGGAAGCGCGGCGTTTTTTAATGATCTGGCTCGTGAGCTAATCGCCATTATGTTAATCCCCGGTCTTATCCGTCGCAGTCGCTCAACGGCACTGGGTTTGTGCGGTGCCACATCAATGGATTTCACCCTGCCCGTGCTTCAGCGGACAGGCGGGCTGGAGATGGTTCCAGCGGCGATTGTTCACGGTTTTATTCTTAGTCTGTTAGTGCCGATTCTGATCGCCCTTTTCTCTGCGTAATACCTCTCTGGCGGTAGATCCCTGCCGCCAAAATTGCGCTAAATCAATCTCCCTTAAAGTTGCATGAAAAACCCCTTTTATCCCGTCTTGAAGAGTCTTAATCTTAAACATGTATATTAAATATAACTTTAAAGGTGTGATCATGTTTTGTGTGCAATGTGAACAAACTATCCGTACTCCGGCAGGAAACGGCTGCTCATACGCGCAGGGGATGTGTGGTAAAACGGCGGAAACCTCTGACCTTCAGGATTTACTCATCGCGGCGCTGCAAGGGCTTTCAGCCTGGGCGGTTAAAGCGCGTGAATACGGCATCATCAACCACGATGTAGACAGCTTTGCGCCACGCGCATTTTTCTCAACCCTGACCAACGTTAACTTCGATTCTCCGCGTATTGTCGGCTACGCTCGTGAAGCGATTGCCCTGCGTGAGGCGCTGAAAGCACAATGCCTGGTTGTAGATGCCAACGCCCACGTCGATAATCCGATGGCGGACTTACAACTGGCGAGCGACGATCTCGGCGAACTGCAACGTCAGGCAGCAGAATTTACTCCGAACAAAGATAAAGCGGCGATTGGCGAAAACATTCTCGGCCTGCGTCTGCTCTGCCTGTATGGCCTGAAAGGTGCGGCGGCCTATATGGAACACGCACACGTTCTCGGTCAATACGACAACGATATTTACGCCCAGTACCATAAAATCATGGCATGGCTGGGGACGTGGCCTTCCGATATGAACGCACTTCTCGAATGTTCAATGGAAATCGGTCAGATGAACTTCAAAGTGATGAGCATTCTGGATGCAGGCGAAACCGGTAAATATGGTCACCCGACGCCAACTCAGGTCAACGTGAAAGCGACGGCGGGTAAATGCATCCTGATTTCCGGTCACGATCTCAAAGATCTCTACAACCTGCTGGAACAGACCGAAGGCACGGGCGTTAACGTCTACACCCACGGCGAAATGCTGCCAGCGCATGGCTATCCGGAACTGCGTAAATTCAAACATCTGGTCGGTAACTATGGCAGCGGCTGGCAGAATCAACAAGTTGAGTTCGCTCGCTTCCCTGGTCCCATCGTGATGACCTCTAACTGCATCATCGACCCAACCGTGGGCGCTTATGACGATCGTATCTGGACCCGCAGTATTGTTGGCTGGCCGGGTGTACGTCATCTGGATGGCGAAGATTTCTCTGCGGTTATCGCCCAGGCGCAACAAATGGCGGGCTTCCCGTACAGCGAAATTCCGCACCTGATCACTGTGGGCTTTGGTCGCCAGACGCTGCTTGGCGCGGCGGATACGCTGATTGATCTGGTCAGCCGCGAAAAACTGCGTCATATCTTCCTGCTTGGCGGCTGTGACGGCGCACGCGGCGAACGTCACTACTTCACCGATTTCGCCACCAGCGTGCCGGATGACTGCCTGATCCTGACCCTCGCCTGTGGTAAATATCGCTTTAACAAACTTGAGTTTGGCGATATCGAAGGTCTGCCGCGTCTGGTGGATGCCGGTCAGTGTAACGATGCATACTCGGCGATTATTCTGGCGGTAACGCTGGCAGAAAAACTGGGCTGCGGTGTCAACGATCTGCCGTTGTCGCTGGTGCTCTCCTGGTTTGAACAGAAAGCGATTGTCATTCTGCTGACACTGCTTTCTCTGGGCGTGAAAAATATCGTCACCGGCCCGACTGCACCTGGCTTCCTGACCCCAGACCTGCTGGCGGTGCTGAATGAGAAATTCGGCCTGCGTTCTATCACCACTGTTGAAGAAGACATGAAGCAACTGTTGAGCGCGTAAGGAGTTTGTCGATGACGATGCCAACGAATCAATGCCCGTGGCGGATGCAGGTTCATCACATTAAGCAAGAAACGCCGGATGTGTGGACGATTTCCCTGATTTGCCACGATTACTATCCGTATCGCGCCGGGCAATATGCGCTGGTCAGCGTGCGAAACTCAGCCGAAACGCTGCGTGCTTATACCATCTCTTCCACACCTGGTGTGAGTGAATACATCACCCTGACCGTGCGGCGGATTGATGACGGTGTCGGTTCCCAGTGGTTGACCCGCGAAGTGAAACGCGGTGACTATCTCTGGCTTTCGGACGCGATGGGGGAATTTACCTGCGACGATAAATCTGAAGATAAATTCCTGTTACTGGCGGCCGGCTGCGGCGTCACGCCGATTATGTCGATGCGTCGCTGGCTGGCGAAAAATCGTCCGCAGGCAGATGTACAGGTGATCTACAACGTGCGTACGCCGCAGGACGTCATTTTCGCCGATGAGTGGCGTAATTATCCGGTGACGCTGGTGGCAGAAAATAACGTCAGTGAGGGCTTTATCGCTGGGCGTCTCACTCGTGAACTGTTGGCAAGCGTTCCTGACCTGGCTTCGCGTACTGTGATGACCTGTGGCCCGGCGCCGTATATGGATTGGGTGGAACAGGAAGTGAAGACGCTTGGCGTGACACGTTTCTTTAAAGAGAAATTCTTTACGCCAGTGGCGGAAGCGGCGACCAGCGGTCTGAAATTCACCAAACTGCAACCGGCGCAAGAATTTTACGCACCGGTTGGCACCACGCTGCTGGAGGCGCTGGAAAGCAACAAAGTTCCGGTTGTCGCCGCCTGCCGTGCGGGTGTTTGCGGCTGCTGTAAGACAAAAGTGGTTTCCGGTGAATATACGGTGAGCAGCACCATGACGCTGACCGACGCCGAAATCGCTGAAGGTTACGTACTGGCGTGTTCATGTCATCCGCAGGGGGATATGGTGCTCGCCTAAAGTTTAATGCCCGGCAAACTTAGCCGGGCATTTTTTAAGGAATTATCGCCAGGCAGAATTACCCGCCACGGCATAACGTCCGGCACCAAGAAAAGCGACGGCGAGAGCTGCAATAAAGAAATAAACCAGGCTTTCAATCGCCCAGGCTCCGGTTTTATCCAGCATCCCTGTTTTTCCCATTCCCACCATCAACCACGCCACGACCATTGTCAGGGCGATAACCAATGCGGCAGGTCGCGTCAAAATACCGAATATAATCAATATCGGCGCAACCACTTCCCCAATCAGTACGCCGTAGGCAATAAAGCCAGGAAAACCTTTTGCAACCAGCATTCCACTAATACCGTCAATTCCGGCAAATAACTTATGTATCCCGTGGAAAAGCATCAATCCTCCCACCGCCAGGCGTAACAATAATTTGCCAAAATCCTCATGCGTCAGCATCCGGTTCACTGCATTTAACATTGGTGTAACCATCTGAATTAACTCCTTTTATCGTAAAAATGCCATTCGCATCAGCCTTGGCGATTCCCGGATTAAAAGCAACAGAAATATCAGTATTCAGCCAGCGCAACAGGCAGCATCTACTAAACTTGTTACCGTTATCACATTCAGGAGACGGAGAACCATGAAACAAACGGTTGCAGCTTATATCGCCAAAACTCTCGAATCGGCAGGCGTGAAACGCATCTGGGGAGTCACGGGTGACTCTCTGAACGGTCTTAGCGACAGTCTTAATCGCATGGGCACTATCGAGTGGATGCCGACTCGCCATGAAGAAGTCGCGGCCTTTGCCGCTGGCGCTGAAGCCCAGCTTTCGGGAGAACTGGCGGTCTGTGCCGGATCGTGCGGCCCCGGCAACCTGCACTTAATCAACGGCCTGTTCGATTGTCATCGTAATCACGTTCCGGTACTGGCGATTGCCGCCCACATCCCTTCCAGCGAAATTGGCAGCGGCTATTTCCAGGAGACCCACCCGCAAGAGTTATTCCGCGAATGTAGTCACTATTGCGAGCTGGTTTCCAGCCCGGAGCAGATCCCACAAGTGCTGGCGATTGCCATGCGCAAAGCGGTGCTTAACCGTGGCGTTTCCGTTGTCGTTTTACCGGGCGACGTGGCGTTAAAACCTGCGCCAGAAGGGGCGACCTCGCACTGGTATCATGCGCCACAGCCGGTAGTCACACCGGAAGAAGAAGAGTTACGCAAACTGGCGCAACTGCTGCGTTACTCCAGCAATATCGCCCTGATGTGCGGCAGCGGCTGTGCGGGGGCGCATAAAGAGTTAGTCGAGTTTGCCGGAAAAATTAAAGCGCCAATCGTCCATGCCCTGCGCGGTAAAGAACATGTCGAATACGACAATCCGTATGATGTCGGAATGACGGGATTAATCGGCTTCTCGTCAGGTTTTCATACGATGATGAACGCCGACACGTTAGTGCTGCTCGGCACCCAGTTCCCCTACCGCGCGTTCTACCCGACCGATGCCAAAATTATTCAGATTGATATCAACCCAGCGAGCATTGGCGCACACAGCAAGGTGGATATGGCACTGGTCGGCGATATCAAAGCGACTCTGCGTGCATTGCTGCCGCTGGTGGAAGAAAAAACCGATCGCAAGTTCCTCGATAAGGCGCTGGAAGATTACCGCGATGCCCGCAAAGGGCTGGACGATTTAGCTAAACCGAGCGAGAAAGCCATTCATCCACAATATCTGGCGCAGCAAATTAGCCATTTTGCTGCCGATGACGCCATCTTTACCTGTGACGTCGGCACGCCAACAGTATGGGCAGCGCGTTATCTGAAAATGAACGGCAAGCGTCGCCTGTTGGGTTCGTTTAACCACGGTTCAATGGCTAATGCTATGCCACAGGCGCTGGGGGCGCAGGCAACAGAGCCAGAACGTCAGGTGGTCGCCATGTGCGGCGATGGCGGTTTCAGCATGTTGATGGGCGATTTCCTCTCAGTAGTGCAGATGAAACTGCCGGTGAAAATTATCGTCTTTAATAACAGCGTACTGGGCTTTGTGGCGATGGAGATGAAAGCCGGAGGCTACCTGACTGACGGCACCGAACTGCACGACACCAACTTTGCCCGCATTGCCGAAGCGTGCGGTATTACGGGTATCCGCGTAGAAAAAGCCTCTGAAATCGATGAAGCTCTGCAACGCGCCTTCTCCATCGACGGCCCGGTGCTGGTGGATGTGGTGGTTGCCAAAGAAGAATTAGCCATTCCGCCGCAAATCAAACTTGAACAGGCCAAAGGATTTAGCCTGTATATGCTGCGGGCGATCATCAGCGGACGCGGTGATGAAGTGATCGAACTGGCGAAAACGAACTGGCTAAGGTAAAAAGGGTGGCATTTCCCGTCATAAATAAGGACATGCCATGATTGATTTACGCAGTGATACCGTAACCCGACCGAGCCGCGCCATGCTCGAAGCGATGATGGCCGCCCCGGTAGGGGACGACGTTTACGGAGACGACCCTACCGTTAATGCTTTGCAGGACTACGCCGCAGAGCTTTCCGGTAAAGAAGCCGCCATCTTTCTGCCGACCGGCACCCAGGCTAACCTGGTCGCTCTGCTCAGTCACTGCGAACGCGGCGAAGAGTATATTGTCGGTCAGGCCGCGCATAATTATCTGTTTGAAGCTGGTGGTGCGGCGGTGCTGGGCAGTATTCAGCCGCAACCTATCGACGCAGACGCCAACGGCACGCTGCCACTGGATAAAGTGGCGATGAAAATCAAACCTGACGATATCCACTTCGCCCGCACCAAATTACTCAGTCTGGAAAACACCCACAACGGCAAAGTGCTGCCGCGTGAATACCTGAAAGAAGCATGGGAATTTACCCGCGAGCGCAATCTGGCGCTACACGTTGACGGCGCGCGCATCTTTAATGCCGTAGTGGCTTACGGCTGCGAACTGAAAGAGATCACGCAATATTGTGATTCGTTCACCATTTGTCTGTCGAAAGGTCTTGGTACGCCAGTCGGTTCGTTACTGGTCGGCAATCGTGATTATATTAAACGCGCCATCCGCTGGCGGAAAATGACCGGCGGCGGGATGCGCCAGTCCGGCATTCTGGCTGCCGCCGGGATGTATGCGCTGAAAAACAACGTTGCACGGTTGCAGGAAGACCACGACAACGCCGCCTGGATGGCGGAGCAGTTGCGTGAAGCAGGCGCGGATGTGATGCGTCAGGACACTAATATGCTGTTTGTCCGCGTCGGGGAAGAAAAAGCTGCCGCGTTAGGTGAATACATGAAAGCGCGAAACGTACTGATCAACGCCTCGCCGATTGTCCGCCTGGTGACGCATCTTGACGTCTCGCGCGAACAACTGGCGGAAGTCGCCGCCCACTGGCGCGCATTCCTGGCGCGTTAAGGAGAGAGACGTGCCGCAACGCATTTTAGTTCTCGGTGCCAGTGGCTACATTGGTCAGCATCTGGTGCGCACACTCAGCCAGCAGGGGCATCAGATCCTGGCGGCGGCACGTCACGTCGACAGACTTTCGAAGCTGCAACTGGCTAATGTCAGTTGCCATAAAGTCGATCTTAGCTGGCCGGATAACCTACCGGCACTATTGCAGGATATCGATACCGTCTATTTTCTGGTGCACAGCATGGGCGAAGGCGGCGATTTTATCGCGCAGGAGCGCCAGGTGGCTCTCAACGTCCGCGATGCGCTGCGCAAAGTGCCGGTTAAGCAATTAATCTTCCTCAGTTCACTGCAAGCCCCGCCACATGAGCAGTCAGACCATCTGCGCGCCCGTCAGGCTACGGCGGACATTCTTCGTGAAGCGGGTGTCCCGGTGACCGAATTGCGTGCCGGAATTATCGTTGGCGCAGGTTCAGCGGCGTTCGAAGTCATGCGCGATATGGTATACAACCTGCCGGTGCTAACCCCGCCGCGCTGGGTTCGTTCACGCACCACACCCATCGCGCTGGAAAACCTGCTGCACTATCTGGTGGCGCTGTTAGATCATCCGGCCAGCGAACACCGCATATTCGAAGCTGCCGGACCAGAGGTGCTCAGTTATCAACAACAATTTGAACATTTTATGACCGTAAGCGGTAAGCGCCGCTGGTTGATCCCCATCCCCTTTCCCACCCGCTGGATTTCGGTATGGTTTCTCAATGTGATTACTTCCGTACCGCCCACCACCGCCAAAGCGTTGATTCAGGGGCTGAAACACGATCTGTTAGCAGATGACACCGCGTTACGTGCACTCATTCCACAACCGCTGATCGCTTTCGATGATGCGGTACGTAGCACGTTGAAAGAGGAAGAAAAACTGGTCAACTCCAGCGACTGGGGATACGACGCTCAGGCCTTTGCCCGCTGGCGACCAGAATACGGTTATTTCGCCAAACAGGCGGGGTTTACCGTTAAAACTTCCGCCAGCCTTCAGGCTTTATGGCAGGTGGTGAATCAAATCGGCGGTAAAGAGCGTTATTTCTTTGGCAATATTTTGTGGCAGACCCGGGCGCTAATGGATCGCGCGATAGGTCACAAACTGGCGAAAGGTCGCCCCGCACGGGAATATCTGCAAACAGGCGATGCGGTGGATAGCTGGAAAGTGATTATCGTCGAACCGGAAAAACAACTTACCCTGTTATTTGGCATGAAAGCGCCGGGGCTGGGAAGACTGTGTTTTACTCTGGAAGATAAAGGCGACTATCGCACTATTGATGTACGCGCCTTCTGGCATCCTCACGGTATGCCAGGGTTGTTTTACTGGCTACTGATGATCCCAGCGCATCTGTTTATTTTTCGCGGCATGGCAAAACGAATCGCCAGACTTGCAGAACAAAGCACAGATTAATCGAAAAAAACCTGCGTTATTCTTTCACGTTTCCCATTGCATCAAGGAGGAAATCACGGAAGAATGCGCTCGTCGTTTTATCAACAACAGTGGAATGATATGAAGGTACTGGTTACCGGCGCCACCAGCGGTTTAGGTCGAAACGCGGTTGAGTTTTTATGCCGGAAAGGCATCAGTGTGAGAGCAACCGGTCGCAACGAAGCGATGGGCAAATTGCTGGAAAAAATAGGTGCAGAGTTTGTCCATGCGGATCTGACTGAGCTGGTCTCATCGCAGGCGAAGGTGATGCTCGCAGGCATTGATACACTGTGGCACTGTTCCAGCTTTACCTCGCCATGGGGAACGCAGCAGGCTTTCGATCTGGCAAACGTTCGTGCCACTCGCCGCCTGGGCGAATGGGCTGTCGCCTGGGGTGTACGTAACTTTATTCATATCTCTTCACCCTCCCTGTACTTCGACTATCACCACCATCGCGATATCAAAGAAGATTTTCGCCCTCACCGCTTCGCCAACGAATTTGCCCGCAGCAAAGCCGCCAGCGAAGAGGTGATCAATATGCTTTCGCAGACCAACCCACAAACGCGCTTTACTATTCTGCGCCCACAAAGTCTGTTCGGCCCGCACGATAAAGTTTTTATTCCCCGTCTGGCGCATATGATGCACCACTACGGCAGCATCCTGTTACCCCACGGTGGCAGCGCGCTGGTCGATATGACCTACTATGAAAATGCCGTGCACGCTATGTGGCTGGCGAGTCAGGAAGCGTGCGATAAGTTGCCTTCTGGTCGTACATACAACATTACCAACGGCGAACATCGCACTCTGCGCAGCATCGTGCAGAAACTGATCGACGAACTGAACATTGATTGCCGTATCCGGTCGGTGCCTTACCCGATGCTGGATATGATTGCCCGCAGTATGGAGCGTTTAGGACGCAAGTCAGCAAAAGAGCCGCCGCTGACCCATTACGGCGTCTCCAAGTTGAATTTTGACTTTACGCTGGATATTACGCGTGCGCAGGAAGAGTTAGGTTATCAGCCGATCATCACGCTAAATGAAGGTATTGAGCAAACTGCCGCCTGGCTGCGCGACCACGGAAAACTGCCGCGCTAATCCTGACCGTATTTCTCCAGCAACGCTTCGACAATCGCCTGAGTTTCTGCATCCGCTTCGCCGTTATATAACGTCGGGCGGAAATGCATCTGAAACGCCATAATCACTCGCTGCTGTTCGCGCGGCGTCATTTCAGGTTTTACGTCATAGCCGTAGCGTGCCAAAAGCTCAAGCAACGATGCGGTTTCTACCGGCGTGTGGGGCGCGCGCCCGGCCAGATAAAAGCTAACGCGCGATGCATCCGGCCAGGCACCAATCCCCTGCTGCGCCAGTTGCTGCCACGGGAACAGTGGACCAGGATCGTCTTTGCGCTGTGGGGCAATATCCGCATGTGCCACTACGTTTTCTGGTTTGATGTGATAGCGGGCGATAATATCTTTCGCCAGTGGAATGAGCGCCTGAATTTGCGCTGGTTCAAACGGCGTAAAATATTTCATCCCCGCTGATTTCTGCCAGCCGCGATTTTCCAGCTCAATGCCAATAGAGGTATCGTTAATCCGCGTCGCCCCGCGCCAGGCGCTAATCCCCGCGTGCCAGGCCAGTTCTTGTTCCGGCACCAGTTGCCAGATACGCGGTTTGCCGTTGAAACGCGGCGGCACGGCTGGCACCAGGTAGTGCGAGCTGACTTTTTTATCGGTCAGCGTCGCCAGCGACGTGTCGAAATCATCCGCCGTGTAGTGGATCACCAGCACTTTAATGCGCGGATACGCCGCCTGCGCCTGGCGTCGGGTATCGAGTTGGTATCCCTCTTTCTCGACAATGCCTTTTTCGCCTGCACACCCTGCCAGTAACAGGATCGCCGCAACCAGCCAGAAAACGCTTCTCATCGACGTGTTTTCACCGCCGTTCCGCTGACGCTGACCATCAGCATACTGCCGTTTTGCCCGACAGTTTCGTAGTCGATATCAATGCCAACCACTGCGTCCGCTCCCAGCGCCCGTGCCTGGGAGCCTAATTCTTCAAACGCAATCTCCCGGGCTTTGCGCAGTTCCTTTTCGTAAGCCCCTGAACGACCGCCGACGATATCGCGGATACCGGCAAAGAAATCACGAAAAATATTGGCGCCTAAAATCGCTTCGCCCGTCACCACACCGCAATATTCAACGATGGTCTGACCTTCAAGTGTTGGGGTTGTGGAAAATTGCATGATCGATCTCCTTGTTTGCTAAGCCTTCGATCTCAAAAGCATTATCGGACTGATACGCTATTATTGAAAGGATATCATTATTATCGTAGAACGCTTTCAAGGTGTTCGCTTATAAGGAAATCATTATGCGCTACAGCAAATTGACCATGCTTATCCCTTGCGCACTGTTACTCAGTGCTTGCACCACCGTCACGCCAGCCTATAAAGACAACGGCTCCCGCACAGGTTCTTGCGTCCAGGGCGGCCCTGACAGCGTGGCTCAGCAATTCTATGACTACCGTATTCAGCATCGCAGTAACGACATTACCGCTCTGCGTCCGTACTTGAGTGACAAACTGGCGGCACTGCTCAGTGATGCCAGCCGCGATAACAACCAACGCGAATTGTTAAGCAGCGATCCCTTCTCCAGTCGTACCACCTTGCCAGACAGCGCCCGCGTCGCCAGTGCTTCTACCATCCCGAATCGCGATGCACGTAATATTCCGCTGCGCGTGGATCTGAAACAAGGCGACCAGAGCTGGCAGGATGAGGTGCTGATGATTCAGGAAGGCCAGTGTTGGGTCATCGACGATGTGCGCTATTTAGGTGGCAGCGTTCACGCCAAAGCGGGGACATTACGCCAGTCCATTGAGAATCGTTAATCCCTTGATTAGATTATAACCCCCATAAATTGTCCGGCATTCTGAGAGGAATGCCGACATTTATGCTCGCCGAACAACGCCCCCGTTATTTTGTGCTATGTTTATTGAATAATGCGCTTTGCTTTTAACTTTTAAAGCAGAAATATTGCATAATTATTCTGTCAAAGGTACTATCTTCGACCTCAATAGCTATCAGACTGCCAGTATACGAGTGTCAATGAGTATTCAATTAAACGGCATTAATTGCTTCTACGGCGCACATCAGGCGCTGTTCGATATCACGCTGGATTGCCCGCAGGGCGAAACGCTGGTGTTACTTGGCCCCAGCGGCGCGGGGAAAAGCTCGCTGCTGCGTGTACTCAATCTGCTTGAGATGCCGCGCTCCGGTACGCTCAACATTGCAGGCAACCATTTCGATTTCACCAAAACACCGTCAGACAAAGCGATTCGCGACCTGCGTCGCAACGTCGGCATGGTGTTTCAGCAATACAATCTGTGGCCGCATCTCACCGTACAGCAAAACCTGATCGAAGCGCCATGCCGCGTACTCGGCTTGAGTAAAGATCAGGCGCTGGCTCGTGCAGAAAAACTGCTGGAGCGTCTGCGTCTCAAACCTTATAGCGATCGTTACCCGCTGCACCTTTCTGGTGGTCAGCAACAACGTGTTGCTATTGCCCGTGCGCTGATGATGGAGCCGCAGGTACTGCTGTTTGATGAACCGACCGCCGCGCTGGATCCGGAAATTACGGCACAAATCGTCAGCATCATTCGTGAGCTGGCGGAGACCAATATTACCCAGGTGATCGTCACCCACGAAGTTGAAGTGGCGCGTAAAACCGCCAGCCGTGTGGTGTATATGGAAAACGGTCACATCGTTGAACAAGGCGACGCGCGCTGCTTTACCGAGCCGCAAACCGAAGCATTTAAAAACTATCTCTCTCACTAAAGATTCGGGATAACGACAATGAAAAAAGTTCTGATTGCCGCGTTAATTGCAGGTTTTAGTCTTTCCGCCACAGCTGCCGAAACCATTCGTTTTGCTACCGAAGCCTCCTATCCTCCGTTTGAATCTATAGACGCGAATAACCAGATCGTCGGTTTTGACGTCGACCTCGCACAGGCGCTGTGTAAAGAGATTGATGCAACCTGTACTTTCTCCAACCAGGCATTTGACAGCCTGATCCCGAGTCTGAAATTCCGCCGTGTGGACGCCGTTATGGCGGGTATGGATATCACTCCAGAGCGCGAAAAACAGGTGCTGTTCACCACCCCGTACTATGACAACTCCGCCCTGTTTGTGGGTCAGCAAGGTAAATACATCAGCGTTGATCAGCTGAAAGGCAAGAAAGTCGGTGTGCAGAACGGGACGACACACCAAAAATTCATTATGGATAAGCATCCGGAAATCACCACAGTTCCGTATGACAGCTACCAGAACGCAAAACTGGATCTGCAAAACGGGCGTATCGACGGTGTATTCGGTGACACCGCAGTAGTAACCGAATGGCTGAAAGATAACCCGAAACTGGCGGCAGTGGGCGACAAAGTGACCGATAAAGATTACTTCGGTACTGGCCTCGGCATCGCAGTACGTCAGGGCAACACTGAACTGCAGCAGAAATTTAATACTGCGCTGGAAAAAGTGAAGAAAGATGGCACTTACGAAACCATCTACAACAAATGGTTCCAGAAGTAATTCCTGATGAATGAATTTTTTCCTTTAGCAAGCGCCGCCGGGATGACCGTCGGCCTTGCCGTTTGTGCATTGATTGTCGGACTGGCGCTGGCGATGTTCTTTGCAGTATGGGAGTCAGCAAAATGGCGCCCTGTTGCGTGGGCAGGTTCGGCGCTGGTGACGATTCTGCGCGGCCTGCCAGAAATTCTGGTGGTGCTGTTTATCTATTTTGGCTCCTCGCAGTTACTGCTGACGCTTGCGGATGGCTTCACCATCAATCTTGGGATTGTAGAGATCCCGGTGCAGATGCAGATTGAAAACTTCGATGTCAGTCCGTTCCTTTGCGGTGTTATCGCTCTGTCACTGCTGTATGCCGCTTATGCTTCGCAAACTCTGCGTGGCGCACTGAAAGCGGTGCCGGTGGGTCAGTGGGAATCGGGTCAGGCGCTGGGGCTGTCGAAATCGGCTATCTTTTTCCGTCTGGTGATGCCGCAGATGTGGCGTCATGCGCTGCCTGGTCTCGGCAACCAGTGGCTGGTACTGCTGAAAGATACCGCGCTGGTCAGTTTGATTAGTGTGAATGATTTAATGCTGCAAACCAAAAGCATCGCCACCCGTACCCAGGAACCGTTCACCTGGTACATTGTGGCGGCGGCGATTTACCTGGTGATTACCCTGTTGAGCCAGTACATTCTCAAACGCATTGACCTGCGCGCGACACGTTTTGAGCGGAGACCTGGCTGATGCTTGAGTATTTACCCGAACTGATGAAAGGGCTGCATACCAGCCTGACCCTGACGGTTGCCTCGCTGATTGTGGCGCTGATTCTGGCGTTGATTTTTACCATCATCCTGACGCTAAAAACGCCGGTGCTGGTGTGGCTGGTGCGTGGTTATATCACGCTGTTTACCGGTACACCGCTGCTGGTGCAAATCTTCCTGATTTACTACGGACCAGGTCAGTTCCCGACGTTGCAGGAGTATCCGGCGCTGTGGCATTTGCTGTCGGAACCGTGGCTGTGTGCGCTAATTGCATTGTCGCTGAACAGTGCGGCGTATACCACGCAGCTGTTTTACGGGGCGATTCGCGCGATCCCGGAAGGTCAATGGCAGTCCTGTAGCGCGCTGGGAATGAGCAAAAAAGATACGCTGGCGATCCTTCTGCCGTATGCCTTTAAACGCTCGCTCTCGTCTTATTCCAACGAAGTGGTGCTGGTGTTCAAAAGTACCTCTCTGGCATACACCATTACGCTAATGGAAGTGATGGGCTACAGCCAGTTACTGTACGGACGCACCTACGACGTAATGGTGTTTGGCGCGGCGGGGATTATTTACCTCGTCGTCAACGGCCTGCTGACGCTGATGATGCGTCTGATTGAGCGTAAAGCACTGGCATTTGAACGTCGGAATTAATGTGACTGCGTACACATTCGCCGGGGGGTTTTGTAGGTCTGAGAAGACGTGCCAGCGTCGCATCAGACACCTGCACGGTGCCTGTGCCGGATGCGGCGTAAACGCCTTACCCGGCCCACATAGTGCATAAATCCTTATAATGAAGACGGACAACCCACTAAGTTGTCCGTCTTTTTTTATCCCTCACAAACTATTTAATCATATTTATTGCATATAAATTCATTTGATGGCATTGTAAATCCATGCCGCAGACACGGCTAATAATCATAAGATTGACAGACGGGAGTTCCATCATGAAAAAGCTAGTTCTTGCCGCATTACTTGCATCCTGTGCATTCGGCGCTTCTGCCGCAGAGAAAATCAATTTCGGCGTCTCTGCCACTTATCCGCCATTCGAATCGATGGATGCAAACAACCAGATCGTCGGCTTTGATATCGATCTGGCAAAGGCGTTATGCAAACAAATGCAGGCAGAATGTACTTTTACTAATCACGCTTTCGACAGCCTGATCCCGTCACTGAAATTCAGAAAATATGACGCTGTGATTTCCGGGATGGACATCACACCGGAACGTAGCAAACAGGTCGCCTTTACCACCCCCTATTACGAAAACTCAGCCGTTGTGATTGCCAAAAAAGATACCTATAAGACTTTTGCCGACCTGAAAGGTAAACGTATTGGTATGGAAAACGGCACTACCCACCAAAAATATATTCAGGATCAGCATCCGGAAGTGAAAACCGTCTCTTATGACAGTTATCAGAATGCATTTATCGACCTGAAAAATGGTCGTATTGATGGGGTATTTGGTGATACAGCGGTAGTTAATGAGTGGCTGAAAACCAATCCGCAACTGGGCGTTGCGACTGAGAAAGTAACCGATCCGCAGTACTTCGGCACCGGTCTGGGCATCGCTGTACGTCCGGATAACAAAGCTCTGCTGGAGAAACTGAATAACGCACTGGCAGCCGTTAAAGCAGACGGTACATATCAGAAAATCAGCGATCAGTGGTTTCCGCAGTAATTGAGACTGAGACGAAAGTAAGATGCCTGATGCGCTACGCTTATCAGGCCAACATCGACTCTGCAATGTATTGATTGAGCACGATTTGTAGGCCGGATAAGGCGTTCACGCCGCATCCGGCATGAACAAAGCGCACCAGGTCTGCGATCTGAAGCCGCAGATGCGGCTTTTTTATTGCTTCACCAGCAGCGTCAGCACTTCATAATGTGCGGTGTGAGGGAACATATCGAAAAGCTGTACCCGCTCAATGCGATATCCTGGCAGTTCGCGGATATCTTTCGCCATCGTTTGGGCGTTACAGCTTGAGTAGATAATAAAATGCGGTGCCATCGTCGAAAGATAATCACACAGCGGTTTACCAATGCCGCGACGCGGTGGATTAACCAGCACCAGCTCCGGCACTTCGCCCTGAGCGGTGGCAAACTGAGTGGAGTCCAGCGCCTGAAATTGCAGACGCGTTAGACCCAGTTCAGCAGCAGATTGTTTCGCACAGGCTATCGCTTCTGGCGCAATTTCAATCCCCGTTAGCTGCATTTCTGGCGTTGTGCAATGCAAACCAAAACCACCAACGCCGCAGAACAGATCCCACATATGATTTACCGGCAATTGCCGCACCCAGTCACGCGCGGTGGCGTACAGCTGGCTGGCGACCGCCGGATTAGTCTGGAAGAAACTTTGCGGGCGGATCCACAGCGGCACGTCATTAAAACGCTCTGCCAGCGCCTGCTGTTCGGTCAGGTAGATCTCCGTCTCCCCTTCCATTATCGCCATATGCACTGGCTGAATATTGACGGTAATGACTTTTAGCTGCGGCAGTTGCGCCTGTAACCACGGCAGCGCCTTACGCAGTTGCGCCAGCTTGGTTTCAGAGCGCAGTACAAAGCGCAGCATCATACCGCCATCCATCTGGCTTTCAGTCAGCAGAATATATTTCAGTTCGCCACGCTTGCGCGCCACGTTGTAGGGCGTCAGCCCCGCACGGGCGATAAACGGTTTTAGCGCCGCAAAAACAGGCGCAAATGAGGCAGGGTAAAGCGGACAGTCGCAAAGATCTTCTGGCGTACCGTCGCGGTGTAGCATTCCGAGCAGTGGTTTTTCAACGCTACCACTCACCACCATTTTGGCTTTATTGCGAAACCCTTGTTCCGGGCCAGACACCGGCGCGCACCATTCCGCGACCGGAAAATCGGCCAACAGATTTTTAAGATCGGTGGTTTTAGCGGAGAGTTGCTCTGGAATCGGCTGCGTTATCCACTGACAGGAGCGGCAGCGACCCGCGTCGTAAAGTGCGCACTGCATACATTGACCTTCACATCATCAGGGGCGAGGATTATACACATTATTGCAACTGGAAGAACCGCCGACTGGTGGCGGGAACAAACAGCAGCAATAAGATGAGCATGTCCGGCAGCTTTTGTAACATCAGACTATGGAAGATTTCGCGTTTCGATTCACCGGGAATGCTGAACAGCTCAGGGTAACCATAACCGAGCGAAGCTGCCCACAGATAACTGGCGGCCGTGATTTGCGTCAGCAGATACAGCCAGCGCGCCAGGCGACGCCCTTTCACCAGCGAAAACGCACACCAGATTTCAATAAAAACCAGCGCAAGGCTGCTTAGAAAGACCAGCGTTAAACTCCAGGTTTGTACGCTGCGATGTATGAACTCGCCGATACCGCGCACGCCCAGCGTATTGAAAATCATCAGCACGTCGAGGCCACGGATCATAATAATGGCGAGCGCCGCCACCTGCACCAGTGCAGGCACATTCAGGCGAGCATGTGATGAAGATGTTTTCTTAAAAAATCCCAACGTTTCGTCTTCCATGAAAACAATGCCGCGACATGCGCGGCATTATGTAGCCAGGTTGGCAAATTTTAGTGTCTTCAGCCACGTCTTGCACGCTGGATATCGCGTATCCGCTGCTTTTCTGCGCGCGCCATTAAATACCAGGCGATAAATCCGACAATTCCTACCGCGCCGAGAATCAATGTTGCCAGGGCGTTGATTTCCGGATTCACCCCCATCCGCACGCTGGAAAAGACCAGCATCGGTAAGGTGGTGGCTCCCGGCCCGGAAACAAAGCTGGCGATCACCAGATCATCAAGCGACAGAGTAAAAGCCAGTAACCAGCCAGAAATGATCGCCGGCATGATCATCGGTAGTGTAATGACGAAAAACACCTTCAGCGGCGTCGCGCCGAGATCCATCGCCGCTTCTTCAATGGAGCGATCCAGTTCCCGCAGACGCGAAGAAATAACGACTGCCACATAAGCTGTACAGAAAGTGACGTGCGCCAGCCAGATAGTTAACATACCGCGATCGGCAGGCCAGCCGATGGCATGAGCAAGAGCAACGAACAATAACAACAGCGACAGGCCAGTGATCACATCCGGCATGACTAGCGGCGCGGTGATCATAAAGGCAAAGCCATTTGATCCACGAAACCGCCCAAAGCGTACCAGCACAACCGCCGCGATAGTCCCAAGAATTGCCGCCGCCGTCGCCGCACAGGCGGCAATCGTCAGACTTAAGCCGACCGCACTCATCATCGCATTATCACGCAATAACTCGCCGTACCAGCGCGTTGACCAACCGGCCCACACCGTCACCAGCTTCGAACTGTTAAATGAATAGATGACCAGCATCAGCATCGGCGCATAGAGAAAGGTGAAGCCCAGCAACAAAATCACCATTCGCCAGGGCGAACGAACGACCGGTAAATTATTCATCCGTGTTCCCCCACGCTTTTTTGCTGATATTTGTGGAACCACATAATTGGCACAATCAGCAGCAATAACATAACGATTGCCACCGCTGAGGCCACCGGCCAGTCACGGTTATTGAAAAACTCCTGCCACAGAACGCGCCCGATCATGATGCTGTCCGGGCCGCCGAGCAGTTCCGGGATCACAAACTCACCCACCGCCGGAATGAAAACCAGCATCGATCCGGCGATAATCCCACCTTTGGTAAGCGGCACAATCACCGTAAAGAAAGTCTTCAGCGGACGCGCGCCGAGATCCAGCGCGGCTTCCACCAGCGAATAATCAATACGAATCAAGGCCGTGTAGATCGGCAGCACCATAAACGGTACGTAGGCGTAAACAATGCCGATATAAACGGCCAGATTGGTATGCAGAATGGTCAGCGGCTGATCGATAACCCCCAGCCACAGCAGGAAGTTATTCAGCACCCCATTATTTTTTAGTATCCCCATCCAGGCGTAAACGCGGATCAAAAATGAGGTCCACGAAGGCAGGATCACCAGCAGCAATAGGATATTGCGGGTCGACGGTTTACTGTGCGCCACTGCCCACGCCAGCGGATAGCCGAGCAATAAGCAACAAACGGTCGAAATCGCCGCCACCTGTAACGACTGGAGATAAGCATCGAAATAGAGCGGATCGTCAGTCAGTTGCAGGAAATTGCCGAGATTGAGGGTGACAGACAGTTGCCCGTCAGCCCACGCCATCAGTTCGGTATAAGGCGGAATGGCGCGCGCCATCTCAGCCAGGCTTATTTTAAAGACGATAAGAAATGGCAGCAGAAACAACAAAATCAACCAGATATACGGCAGCGCAATCACCAGTTTGCGCCCGTGCTTCATTTGCCACTGTGTAAGCCACTGCTTTAATCCGCCCGGCTGGGCAGCAGGTTCAAGTGTACTCATCTTTGCTCCTTAAACCGTCAGCACCACACAACTGTCTGATTCCCAGCACAAACGAACTTCATCGCCCCAGGTCGGTAACCCTTTGCGAAAACGATGGGCGTTTTGTAACTGGGCGCTGATCATCTGCCCGCTTTTCAGGCGGACATGATAAACAGACAAATCACCGAGATAGGCAATATGTGTCACCTCTCCCACTGCAAAATTGCAGCCATCAGCAGGCGGTTCGTCACAGAGCATGATTTTTTCCGGGCGCAGCGCCACATGCACCGGCACGTTATCCACCACCGACGCATCGGGATCGACTTTCAACGGATGCACCAGCCCAGGCGAATAAAGCAACAGGCCATCTTCCTGGCGTTCCTTTAGCAGCCCTTCGAAAACATTGACCGATCCAATGAACTCGGCGCTATATCGTGTCGTCGGGTGCTCATAAATTTCCTCCGGCTCGCCAATCTGAACAAATTTACCGCGATTCATAATCGCGATGCGCCCCGCCATGGTCATCGCCTCTTCCTGATCGTGCGTTACCATCACACAGGTCACGCCGACACGCTCCAGAATATCCACCACTTCAAGCTGCATCCGGTCGCGCAGTTTTTTATCCAGCGCGCCCATCGGTTCATCGAGCAGTAATAGTTTCGGGCGTTTAGCGAGGCTTCGGGCCAGCGCCACTCGCTGACGTTGGCCACCGGAAAGCTGATGCGGTTTGCGTTTGGCAAACTCCTGCATATGCACCAGCCCCAGCATTTCATTGACCCGACTGGCAATTTCCGCTTTTGGTAACTTGTCTTGTTTCAGACCAAAAGCAATGTTTTGCTCCACGGTCATATGGGGGAATAGCGCGTAGGACTGGAACATCATGTTGATGGGGCGCAGATAAGGCGGAACCTGTGACAAATCAACACCATCAAGCATAATTTGCCCGGCAGAAGGTTGTTCGAAACCTGCCAACATACGCAGCAGTGTGGACTTGCCACAGCCGGATGCGCCCAGCAGTGCAAAGATTTCGCCTTTATAAATGGTCAGACTGACATCATCGACCGCATGTTGACCCTCGTAAGATTTGGTCAAATTGCGGATTTCTAATAGTGGTGTCAGCGACTTACGACTTTTCGCCTGCGGGCGAGGGATAGCGTCATTCACGGCTGCTCTCCGGCATTTAATGTGTGCAAGCGCACCAGGATGGTGCGAATTGCCGGCGGGAGTGGTGCGCCCGTCCGGCATCTACGGCAGCGGATTATTTTCCGCTCTTCACTTTGGTCCACGCGCGGGTGCGCACACGATCGATTTTCGGATCCTGTACTTGCAGGGTGAACATTTTGGCGCGAACGTCCGCCGGAGGATAAATACCTGGATTATCACGCACTTCCGCACTCACCAGCGGCGTAGCTGCTTTATTGGCGTTGGCATAGAACACATGGTCAGAGATATGTGCTACTACATCCGGGCGCAGCAGATAATTCAGGAACTGATACGCTTCGTCTTTGTTTTTGGCATCTGCCGGCATGGCGAAAACATCAAAGAACGCCATCGCCCCTTCTTTAGGAATCGAGAAGGAGACATTCACGCCGTTCTTCGCTTCTTTCGCACGGTTAGAAGCCTGCCAGACATCACCCGCCCAGCCAATAGCGACGCAGATATCGCCGTTTGCCAGGTCGTTAATGTATTGAGATGAATGGAAATAACGAATGTTCGGGCGCAGCTTTAACAGCAGATCGGTTGCCGGTCCGGTGTAATCATCTGCTTTAGTGCTGTTGGGATCTTTACCGAGATAATTCAGCACGGTAGCAAAAACTTCTTCCGGCGCATCGAGGAAAGAGACACCACAGCTTTTCAGTTTTTCCAGATTTTCTGGTTTGAGGATCAAGTCCCAGCTATCGACCGGCGCGTTTTCGCCCAGCACCGCTTTGACTTTATCGACGTTATACCCAATCCCGGTAGTCGCCCACATATACGGCATAGCAAATTTATTGTCGGGATCGTGTTTTGCCACCAGCTTCAGCAGTTCTGGATCGAGATTCTTCCACTCCGGCAATTTGCTTTTATCCAGCGGCTGGAATACTCCCGCAGTCAACTGGCGCTCCAGAAAGCTGGCTGACGGCACGACCAGGTCAAAACCGGTACTCCCCGCCATTAATTTGCCTTCCAGCACTTCGTTGGAATCAAAAACATCGTAGACGACTTTAATACCGGTCTCTTTTTCAAAATTTGCCACCGTATCCGGGGCGATATAATCAGACCAGTTATAAATGTGGAGTGTTTTTTGTTCAGTCGCGAGCGTGCCGACAGAGACGGCCATCAGAGCACCCGCAATCAGACCCGATAGCCATTTTTTATTTAAGGCGGTCATATCTCTTTCCTTCTGAAAGTTCGTTAACAAACGAACAAAAGTTGTCACACTGAAAGATATGCAATAAACGCGCATATTTTTTATCGGCGCGGTACAAGAAAAGAGAACTCTCTCCCGGCCAGCATTGCTCGCTATATAAAAGCCTCGCAAGAATAACTTTAGCCAGGGTTTGAAACTATAGCTGTAATTAAAAAACGGTATTTAACAAATTTTTATGCGCATTTGCTCTATGTGATAAAGCAAATCTGGCACAATAGAAGTGAAATAATCTTTAATGAAAGGTTAAAATCAGCAGGAAATATTACGACGCGCAGTCACTGCGGCAGCGACTGCGTGCTCGAAGAAAGTTATCAGTGAAGGAAATAGTTTTCGGTAACGTTGTTTTGCCCTTCATCGTCAGTCGGCAACAGCAGCTGATGGGCATTAGCTTCGAGGATGACCATTGAAATCTGCTCTTCGCTCTGGCGTACAAACCATGCAAACTGTTCATAGGTTACGCCCTGCATAACAGATAAAGACTGGCAAACCACCAGCTTTGGCAGATTATCATCCTGCATATCGAGAAATGCTTTCACGGTCAGTGAGCTGGCATTGATGGCTGATAAATCCGCCGCCAGCGGCAACACGGCTGAAGGCCTGACTTCCGCCATGGCAGAAAACAGGATTGTGTTATCAATCAGGTCGATTTTGGCATCAAAGACACCGTCGAAATTCTGCATATGGGGCAGATGCAAAGCCTGACAGTTATCACATTCAAAAAAACTCATCCCCAGGTCATCGAGCCATTGACGCAACGTATCCAGACCAGGAACGACCAGCGATGTCATAATTTTGTACAACCTCTTCCGATAAAAAGACTGGCACAGCTTACGCAAAAAGCGCAGGCAAAACCATGATCAGTAATGTGATTGCGACTAACCACCCGTTTTCAGGCAATATTCTGCCGTGGCGTGGCGTTCGATCCAGCGGATCATTTTACCCGCAATGTCGATACCGGTGGTTTTTTCTATTCCTTCCAGCCCCGGCGACGCATTCACCTCCATCACCAATGGCCCGCGATTGGCACGCAGAATATCCACACCGGCAACATCCAGCGCCATCGTTCGCGCGGCTTTGATGGCGATTTCACGCTCCTTCGGCGTGATACTGGCGATGCTTGCCGCGCCGCCACGATGCAAATTGGAGCGAAAATCGCCCTCTTTCGCCCGCCGTTCAATCGCCGCGACAACTTCATCACCGACGACCAGACAGCGGATATCGCACCCTTGCGCCTCTTTGATATATTCCTGCACCAGAATATGAGCGTTCAGGCCGCGAAAAGCATCAATCACGCTTTCTGCCGCCTGGCGCGTTTCCGCCAGCACCACACCAATTCCCTGCGTGCCTTCGACCAGCTTAACCACCAGCGGCGCACCACCGACCATATCGATTAAGTCGCTGGTATCATCCGGCGAATGCGCAATCCCCGTGACAGGCAGGTCAATGCCCTGACGCGCCAGCAGTTGCATTGAACGCAATTTGTCACGCGCTCGGGCAATCGCGACCGATTCGTTCAGCGGATAACTGCCCAGCATTTCGAACTGGCGCAGCGCCGCCGTCCCATAAAAGGTTATAGCAGTGCCAATGCGTGGGATCACCGCGTCAAAATGGGGGAGTTTGCGGCCTTTATAGTGAATGGAAGACGCCGCAGGATTTATGTTCATGTAGCAAGAAAGCGGATCGAGAATTTCAACCAGGTGACCACGCTGTATGGCGGCTTCACGCAACCGCTTACACGAATAGAGCGTTCCATCCCGGGACAATATGGCAATTTTCACCCTGCACCTCTCTGTCAGACCTGGTCAAAAGCCCGCGTATAATACATCGCCGTAACGGTTTTAGCGCGTCGCCCAACCTTGTTTATGCAAATAATCGAGAATAAAAGGACGGCTTTCTTTGATAATCGTCCGGCGAATATGATCGCTCCAGGTATCCCGGCGATTATTACTGCCACGGGTAAGATAATATTCCGCCAGTTGCTCGTCATACTGCGCCAGAGCATCTTTATCCAGCGGCTGGTAGCTGTTTTCATGCACCAAAATGGAGGCCGGTAAACGCGGCTTGAGATCCGGGTTATCCGCAGGCCAGCCGAGACACAGGCCAAACAGCGGCAGAACATGCTTTGGTAATTTCAGCAGCTCCGTCACCGCTTCAATGTTATTGCGCAAGCCGCCAATATATACACCGCCCAACCCCAACGATTCCGCTGCGGTTAAGGCATTTTGCGCCATCATCGCCGTATCAACAACACCGAGCAACAACTGTTCTGCCAGGCCGAGTTGAGCATCCGGGCAGATCTGCAAATGACGGTTAAAGTCGGCGCAAAACACCCAAAACTCCGCCGCTTGCGCAACATGTTTTTGCCCGCCGGTCAGCGGCACCAGGGCTTCACGCAATGCGGGGTCGGTAATGCGAATAATGCTACTACACTGCAAAAAGCTGGAACTGGAGGTCGCACGGGCGCTGTTGATAATCGCCTCACGCTGTTCAGCGGAGATAGGTTCATCAGTGAAATGGCGAATGGAGCGGTGACCACAAATAAGTTCAATGGTTGGCGTCATTATCTTTTTCTCTTTCTGAACGTGAAGATTCCAGTGGATGATTCATCAGTTGCGGGGCCAGCCGTTTTGCCACCTGAAGAATAACCACCACCGCAGCGGGAAGCATGAGCAAAACACCGAGAAAAATCATCAGAATTTGCGCTTCTGGCGTAGAAAACGGCGCTGGAAGCGAAAAGTTGTCACTTATCGACAGCAGCGCCGCCGCCAGTAACATCATTCCAATAAATTCCAGTATCAACACGCTTTTAGGCAATTTACCGATCGCGCGCATAAACTTCCCTCTGCAAAGTGAGCTGCCAGTTTAAAACCTTTCGCCGCGTTGTGCTTAACAGTTATAGCTTTAAGCAATCAATGCAACAGGTTAAACCTACTTTCAGCGAATAAGATTTGGCGTGATCATGCACACATGACAGATAAATGGAGAAAGCCAATGCAAACCGTTATTTTCGGTCGTCCGGGTTGCCCTTACTGCGTGCGTGCCAAAGATTTGGCACAAAAGTTAAGTAATGAACACGATGATTTTCACTATCAGTATGTGGATATTCGTGCTGAAGGGATCACGAAAGAGGATCTGCAACAGAAAGCTGGCAAGCCGGTAGAAACCGTACCGCAGATTTTTGTCGATCAGCAACACATCGGTGGCTATACCGATTTTGCTGCCTGGGTGAAAGAGAATCTTGACGCCTGATTACCGGATAAGCCCTCTCTGTTTGAGGGCTTTATTGATTTTTTCTGTGTTGTGGCCTGAACAAGCTACTAATAAACAAAAAACATAACGCGCCCAGCGCACACCAGAAGACGGCACTCAACAACCACGCCAGCTCCTGCCAGAATGAGCGTGATGGTGAAAAAAACAGACGCATAATTAACATAGAACAGGGTGCTGCCAGCATTGCGCCAAACAGTGGTTTAAGGACTTCCCTACGCCGCGAAAAAAAGCTGGCTACAGCCCCAGGAAGAATGAAAAACAGTAAGCCGATTTCAGGGTGCCCGGCAGCCCGAAAAGCTCCCTTCATATGTGTCGCCAGAAAAAGGCACACCACAATAAAGAGGACAAAACAGCAAATTGCCCCCGCCCAATGTTGTTTATGTTTCACATGTTCCTCCTGACACTGCCTCTATCGAACACATTTTTCGCCGGTGTGGCGCTCAGTAAGATAAAGCCGCTTCGCATTCCATGCTAATATAGGCCAACACAATTCTTATAGCCGTTGGTATCTAATGTGATTACACTAGTAAAATATATTGTTACTTTACTATTGATTAAGTGCGCTGAATGAATCTGCGCTCTGAATTCAGGTAAAAACATTATCTTAAATTACCATTTCTTTCAACAGCTTACTCGTAAACAAGAAGTTAGTCTCCGTGAATATAAACGTCGCCGAATTGTTAAATGGGAATTACATTCTGTTATTATTCGTGGTCCTCGCGCTTGGGCTATGTCTCGGAAAATTACGACTTGGTTCAATCCAACTGGGTAATTCCATTGGCGTTTTAGTCGTATCACTGTTATTAGGTCAACAACATTTCAGTATTAACACCGACGCGCTTAATCTTGGCTTTATGCTGTTTATTTTCTGCGTCGGGGTCGAAGCCGGACCCAACTTTTTTTCCATTTTTTTCCGCGATGGTAAAAATTACCTAATGTTAGCCCTGGTAATGGTCGGTAGTGCGCTGCTGATCGCCTTAGGGCTGGGTAAGTTGTTTGGCTGGGACATCGGCCTGACGGCCGGTATGTTGGCTGGCTCAATGACATCAACACCGGTTTTGGTTGGTGCGGGCGATACCTTACGCCACTCTGGAATAGAAAGCAGGCAACTCTCTGTGGCACTGGATAATTTAAGCCTCGGGTATGCATTAACCTATTTGATTGGCCTGGTGAGTTTGATTGTCGGTGCGCGTTACTTGCCTAAGTTGCAGCATCAGGACTTACAGACCAGCGCCCAGCAAATCGCTCGTGAACGAGGTCTGGATACCGACGCCAGCCGTAAAGTCTATCTGCCGGTAATTCGCGCCTACCGCGTCGGGCCGGAACTGGTCGCCTGGGCCGACGGCAAAAACTTGCGTGAACTGGGTATTTATCGACAAACCGGTTGCTACATTGAACGTATTCGTCGTAACGGGATTCTGGCAAATCCGGATGGTGACGCCGTGCTACAGATGGGCGATGAAATAGCGTTGGTAGGCTATCCCGACGCCCACGCCCGACTCGATCCCAGCTTCCGTAATGGTAAAGAAGTTTTTGATCGAGACCTTCTCGACATGCGTATCGTCACTGAAGAAGTGGTCGTCAAAAACCATAACGCTGTCGGTAAACGTCTGGCACAACTGAAGCTGACCGATCACGGTTGTTTCCTTAACCGCGTCATTCGCAGCCAGATCGAAATGCCGATCGACGATAACGTGGTGCTTAATAAAGGCGATGTATTGCAGGTGAGCGGCGATGCCCGTCGCGTGAAAACCATCGCCGATCGCATCGGCTTTATCTCGATTCACAGCCAGGTTACTGATCTACTGGCATTCTGCGCGTTCTTTGTCATCGGTCTGATGATCGGGATGATCACCTTCCAGTTCAGCACATTCAGCTTCGGCATGGGTAACGCCGCCGGATTGTTATTCGCTGGTATTATGCTGGGCTTTATGCGAGCGAACCACCCGACCTTCGGCTATATTCCCCAGGGCGCGTTAAGCATGGTGAAAGAGTTCGGTTTGATGGTATTTATGGCGGGCGTTGGTTTAAGTGCCGGCAGCGGCATCAATAACGGCCTGGGCGCGATTGGCGGTCAGATGTTGATTGCCGGGTTAATTGTCAGCCTGGTGCCCGTTGTGATTTGCTTCCTGTTTGGCGCTTATGTGCTGCGCATGAACCGCGCGCTGTTATTCGGTGCAATGATGGGCGCGCGTACTTGTGCTCCAGCAATGGAGATCATCAGCGACACTGCGCGCAGCAACATTCCGGCATTAGGTTATGCGGGCACTTATGCAATAGCTAACGTGCTGCTGACGTTGGCAGGGACAATCATCGTAATGGTATGGCCAGGACTCGGATAAAACTGAAGTTGCCCCAAAAATGAAATTTTTTTGCACAACCGCAGAACTTTTCCTCGGGGCATCAGTCTTAATTAGTGCCACTGCTTTTCTTTGATGTCCCCATTTTGTGGAGCCCATCAACCCCGCCATTTCGGTTCAAGGTTGGTGGGTTTTTTGTTGCCTGAATTTTATCTCCTGCCCTGCCAATTGCGCCACCATCTGCAAAATATCCTCGCGCGATAGCGGCTTACGGTCAGTGACAAAATGCAGTGTCATCCCTTCAATAAACGCATCCAGCGCGCGGGCGGTTCCGGGTTCAAACCATTGTTCGAGCGTTTGCTGACTGCGCTGCATCCAGTTTTGCATCACCGTTTTTAATAGCGGTTTTCGGCTGGCCAATGCGTAGAGTTGATACATCAGTTCCATGTTATCCGGCGTTGCAACCTGCGAGCTGTAGATCATGTCAGTTATGGCCTGGCAGGCGCCTGAAGCATCACTGACATCACTAAAAAATGCCTGATATTGCTTAGACATTATCTCTGTAAAACTGCTGAACGCCTCCAGCAGCAGCTCATCAATTCCTGAAAAATAGTAGGTCATCGACCCCAACGGCACTCCGGCAAGGGTAGCGATTTTGCGGTGTGTAACGGCATGTATTCCGTAAAGTTTCACCGCCTCCAGCGTGGCCTGAATGATTTTTTCTCGCCGTTGCGGATCGTTAGCGCGACGCATGTCATTTCCTCTCTTTGCAATTGTGTACAAATGTACACAACCTTGCTAATGTTGTCTTCCCTCTTCTTTTTTTGACGTGATCTATGACCGTAAATTCTTCACGTAATGCCTTGAAACGCCGAACCTGGGCGCTGTTTATGTTCTTCTTTTTGCCAGGCCTGTTAATGGCATC
Organism: Escherichia sp. Marseille-Q3837; assembly: GCF_916618735.1. NCBI lineage: Bacteria > Pseudomonadati > Pseudomonadota > Gammaproteobacteria > Enterobacterales > Enterobacteriaceae > Escherichia > Escherichia sp. Marseille-Q3837. Next base: position 3,906,867 of record NZ_CAKAKC010000001.1, read on the forward strand.
CTGGGCAACCCGTACGCCTGCTATCCGCGATATTCTTTCTGTCTCGATCGCTGAAATGGGCGGTGTCCTCTTTGGCCTGTCGATCGGTTCGATGAGCGGAATTCTCTGCTCGGCGTGGTTAGTGAAACGTTTTGGGACGCGTAATGTCATCCTGGTCACGATGTCCTGCGCGTTGATCGGGATGATGATATTAAGTCTGGCGCTCTGGCTGACATCGCCCGTGCTCTTTGCCGTGGGTCTTGGCGTCTTTGGAGCCAGTTTTGGTTCTGCGGAAGTGGCGATAAACGTTGAAGGTGCCGCCGTTGAGCGAGAAATGAATAAAACGGTTTTGCCGATGATGCACGGCTTTTATAGCCTGGGCACGCTGGCAGGTGCTGGTGTCGGGATGGCGCTGACGGCCTTTGGCGTTCCGGCAACTGTGCATATTTTGTTGGCGGCACTGGTCGGCATCGCACCTATTTATATCGCCATTCAGGCAATCCCTGACGGAACAGGAAAAAATGCCGCCGATGGCACGCAGCATGGCGAAAAAGGCGTACCTTTTTATCGCGATATCCAGTTGCTATTGATTGGTGTCGTGGTGCTGGCGATGGCGTTTGCAGAAGGTTCAGCCAACGACTGGTTACCCTTATTAATGGTTGATGGTCACGGTTTTAGCCCTACTTCCGGCTCGCTGATTTATGCCGGTTTTACCCTGGGGATGACCGTTGGACGCTTCACTGGCGGTTGGTTCATAGACCGTTACAGTCGCGTTGCCGTGGTTCGGGCCAGTGCACTAATGGGGGCGTTGGGTATTGGGCTGATTATTTTTGTCGATAGCGCCTGGGTCGCGGGGGTGTCTGTTGTCCTTTGGGGGTTGGGAGCTTCTCTGGGCTTCCCACTGACCATTTCTGCCGCCAGCGATACCGGCCCCGATGCACCGACCCGCGTCAGCGTAGTAGCAACGACCGGTTATCTGGCTTTCCTCGTCGGGCCGCCGCTGCTGGGCTATCTCGGCGAACATTATGGACTACGTAGTGCAATGCTGGTTGTACTGGCGCTGGTTATTCTCGCGGCTATTGTCGCGAAAGCCGTCGCCAAACCCGATACCAAAACGCAGACGGCGATGGAGAATAATTGATGAGCATTAAATTAATTGCGGTAGACATGGATGGTACTTTCTTAAGCGATCAAAAAACCTATAACCGTGAGCGGTTTATGGCTCAGTATCAGCAAATGAAAGCACACAGCATTCGCTTTGTGGTCGCCAGCGGGAATCAATATTATCAGTTGATCTCTTTCTTTCCGGAAATTGCTAATGAAATAGCCTTTGTGGCAGAAAACGGCGGTTGGGTAGTGAGCGAAGGCAAAGATGTTTTTAATGGCAAGCTGTCGAAAAATGCATTTACCACTGTAGTGGAACATTTACTGATGCGCCCGGAAGTGGAAATTATTGCCTGCGGAAAAAATAGCGCCTATACCCTCAAAAAATATGACGATGCCATGAAAACGGTGGCGGAAATGTATTATCACCGTCTGGAATATGTCGATAACTTTGACAACTTAGAAGATATCTTCTTTAAGTTTGGCCTGAATCTTTCCGATGAACTGATTCCGCAAGTGCAAAAAGAGTTACATGATTCGATTGGCGATATTATGGTGCCGGTTCACACCGGCAACGGTAGCATCGATCTGATTATCCCCGGCGTACATAAAGCCAATGGCCTGCGGCAACTCCAGAAGTTATGGGGAATAGACGACAGTGAAGTGGTGGTCTTTGGCGATGGCGGTAACGATATCGAAATGCTGCGCCAGGCTGGCTTTAGCTTTGCGATGGAAAATGCCGGCAACGCGGTCGTAGCTGCGGCGAAATACCGCGCAGGCTCCAATAACCGTGAAGGCGTACTGGATGTGATCGATAAAGTTCTTAAGCACGAAGCGCCATTTAATCAATAAAACGGCAGCACGCCCGGCAACACAATGCCTGAATGAAGGATGCATAATTCGCGGAAATTCCCCTTCTGGATTATTTCAGGCGAAATGATGATGAAAAATTGTGTACTGCTGGGCGCGTTTCTGTTGAGTTTTACTGGTGTGGCAATGGCGCAAAGTGTCACCGTTGATGTGCCGAGCGGATACAAAGTGGTGGTAGTCCCCGATTCAGTCAGCGTTCCACAAGCGGTCAGCGTCGCGACTGTACCGCAAACTGTCTATGTGGCGCCTACTCCAGCGCCGGCTTACCGCCCACATCCGTATGTTCGTCACCTTGCCAGCGTAGGCGAAGGGATGGTTATCGAACATCAAATCGACGACCATCACCATTAATCTATGAATGCCTGATTGTGCAAAGCAACCAGGCATTTTCTTATCCGTCGTTTGAATTTCCTGTTTGTTTATCTTTTAAAAAGATAAACATCAGCAGCAGCCACAAAATTCCGTTGGCAAAGTTAAAGAGATTAAACAGGCCGTTGCCCCCGTTCAGCCAGGCATGTTTACTGATTTCGATACCGACGGTAAAGATCAGCATTTGTAACATCCCCATCGCCGCAGAAACCGTACCTTTACTCATATCGCTGGCAAACAGGGTTAATCGCACCAGCCCCGCATTCGCCAGGCCAATACCAAAAGCATAAATACTTAACCCGGCGGTCATCCATAAATACGCGTGCGATGAGATAACCGTTGCGGCAGCGGCGACTAACAGGCCAATCATAATCGGCCAGCCGCCCATGATGATCAATGCACGAACGGTGCGGCGCGAGGTCAAACGCGCTAACAGCAAGTTACCCGCAATTAACGCCCCGAAAACTGGCACTTGCAGCAAACCATATTCATAGCTGCTCAACTTTTCGCCAGTGATAATGATAATTGGTGACTGGGCGATCCACGCCAGCAACGGCAGGCTGACGAACCCCAGCGCCAGAGCTCCGGCAACAAAGCGACCGTTCTTCAGCACCAGCTTGTAGTCATGCCCAAGCTCTTTCAGGGACAGTTTCTCACCAATACGCGTGGCGGTTTCCGGCATAGCGCGTTGCAGACCGAAAAAGGAGATCGCTGCCAATGCGGCAAACAAGACAAACATCCCCTCCCAGGGCAGCACATGGATCCACGCGGCGCCCACCAGCGGACCGAGTAGCGGAGCAATCAGCGCCACGTTCGCCATCAGCGCGGTGATCTTGATACAAACCGCCTCTTCGAAGGATTCCTGAATCGCGGCGTATCCGACAGCGCCAATGAAACAAAGGCTTATCCCTTGCAGGAAGCGTAATAGCGTGAATTGTTCAATGTTTTGCGCCAACAATATTGCCAGACAGGTGACGATAAACCACACCACGCCCGCCAGCATCACCGGACGGCGGCCAATACGATCCGACAGCGGTCCCAGGAGCCACTGTAAAAACATCCCGCCCGCCAGGTAAGCGGTCATCGAAGTAGGAACCCAGTCAATACCTGCCTGATACTCTTCCACTACAGCGAGCATACCGGGTTGAATCATATCATTGCCGATATAGGTCGAGAATTCGTAGAGCACCAGACAGAGAGGAAAAAGTAACGCCTGACGTCCAAGCAGGGCACCGGAAGCTAATCTATTTTGCATGCAATTTCTTCGCCAATAATAATCGCGCAAAGTTTAATAAAAGCGCGGCAAACGAGAAAGCAAATTTTGTAGGTGAAACCACGCTTAAGCACATTCTTACATTATTCCGAGTATAGCTACTCTTTCTTTAAGCTTTATTTAATTCCTTCGCGTTACTATTCCCTGTTGTAAACCAATCCGAAAGTGAAATAAGACGATGCCGCTTTACCCTGTTTAACATGCACTTTATGCTCATCGACTTGCCTGATGGCTCCCCAATAATCACCTTTTGAGTCTGAAAGTTATGCTGGAAAATCTGAATTACTCATTATTCTCTCTTATTAACGCGACGCCAGACTCATCCGCATGGATGATTTCGTTAGCGATTTTTATTGCCAAAGATTTAATTACTGTATTACCGCTGCTGGCTACGGTGCTTTGGCTATGGGGGTTTACAGCGCAACGGCAACTGGTGATAAAAATCGCTATCGCGCTGGCGGTCGGCCTGTTTGTTTCCTGGACGATGGGGCACTTATTTCCGCACGACCGTCCGTTTGTTGATCATATCGGCTATAACTTCCTGCATCATGCGGCGGATGACTCTTTCCCAAGCGATCACGGCACGGTGATATTTACCTTTGCGCTGGCATTTTTATGCTGGCATCGCCTGTGGTCAGGCGCAATCCTCATGACGCTGGCGGTGGTCATTGCCTGGTCACGTGTTTATCTCGGTGTTCACTGGCCGCTGGACATGCTCGGTGGATTGTTGGCAGGAATGATTGGTTGCCTTAGCGCCCAGATTATCTGGCAGGCTGTGGGGGCAATGCTCTACCAGAAGCTGCAATTATGGTATCGCTTCTGTTTCGCCTTACCTATACGTAAAGGCTGGGTGCGTGGCTGATTTCGGATAAAAAGTGTAATATCAGGCGGCTCGCTTCAATAACTATTCAGAGGGAATATGGAAACACGTCGCGAAGAGCGTATAGGGCAGTTACTACAAGAATTAAAACGCAGCGATAAGTTACACCTGAAGGACGCCGCCGCCCTGCTTGGGGTTTCAGAGATGACGATTCGTCGTGATTTGAATAACAACAGTGCCCCCGTCGTACTACTCGGCGGCTATATTGTTCTGGAACCGCGCAGTGCCAGCCATTACCTGTTAAGCGATCAAAAATCCCGCCTGGTGGAAGAAAAACGCCGGGCGGCAAAACTGGCTGCGACGCTGGTAGAACCCGATCAGACCCTCTTTTTTGACTGTGGCACCACCACGCCGTGGATTATTGAAGCGATAGATAATGAAATCCCTTTCACCGCCATTTGTTATTCACTAAATACCTTTCTGGCGCTGAAAGAGAAACCCCATTGTCGCGCGTTTCTTTGCGGTGGTGAATTTCACGCCAGCAACGCTATTTTCAAACCCATTGATTTTCAGCAAACACTGAATAATTTTTGCCCGGATATCGCTTTTTATTCCGCAGCTGGCGTGCATGTCAGTAAAGGCGCAACCTGTTTTAATCTTGAAGAGTTGCCGGTAAAACACTGGGCGATGTCGATGGCACAAAAGCACGTGCTGGTTGTCGACCACAGTAAGTTTGGCAAGGTACGTCCGGCGCGCATGGGCGAGCTGAAACGCTTTGATATTGTGGTGAGCGATTGTTGTCCGGAAGATGAGTATGTGAAGTATGCGCAGGCGCAGCGTATTAAGTTGATGTATTAATGACGCATAACCGGATGACGTTTCCGCGCCATCCGGTCATCAGAAGATTAAGAGAACCAGCTGCCGAACCACTGATGGAATTTCATCATCACGAAGTCCCACATCCGACCAAAGAACCCACCCTCTTCCACATTTTCCATCACGATCAGCGGACGCTGTTCAATAGATTTACCGTTAAGCTGGAAATCAATGGTGCCGACAACCTGACCTTTTTTCAGCGGCGCGGTGAGCTGCGGTTCCGTTAACGTATAACTCGCTTTCAGGTTTTTCAGTTGCCCGCGTGGGATGGTCACTGATCCCCCTTCGCCTGCGCCGAGATTCACTTCGCTCTTATCACCGAACCAGACGCGCTGAGTCACAAAGGTGGCATCAGGTTTAATTGGCGTCACGGTTTCAAAAAAGCGAAAGCCCCAGGTCAGTAATTTCTCAGACTCATTAAAACGGATGCGGTCAGTTTTTGCCCCCAGCACTACGGAGATTAAACGCATATCACCCTGGGTAGCCGAAGCAACCAGATTATATCCCGCACCTGCCGTGGTTCCGGTCTTCATGCCATCAACATTCAGATTGCTGCTCCACAGCAGACGATTACGGTTAGGCTGACGAATTTTGTTAAAGGTAAACTCTTTCTCTTTATGAATAGCGTACTCTTCCGGCACATCGTGGATTAACGCTTTACCCAGCAATGCCATATCGCGCGCGGTACTGAATTGCCCCGGCGCATCCAGACCGTGCACCGTCTGGAAGGTGGTGTTGGTCAGGCCCAGTTTTTTGGCATAACCATTCATCAAACCAATAAATGACTCCTGACTCCCGGCAACGTAATCGGCCAACGCAATACAGGCGTCATTACCGGACTGGATAATCACACCTTTGTTCAAATCCGCCACCGAAACCTGATCGCCCGGTTTGAGGAACATTACCGACGAACCGCGCAGTGCCGGGTTTCCCGTCGCCCAGGCATCTTTACCGACCGTCACCATATCGGTGAGTTTGATCTTATCGGCCTTAAGCGCCTGCCCAACCACATAGCTGGTCATGATTTTAGTCAGACTCGCGGGATCCAGTTTCTCATCCGCATTGCCTTCTGCCAGCACTTTACCGCTGGCGTAATCCATTAAAATCCATGCACGCGCATCCACGCTCGGCGCTTCAACGGTTTGTTCTGCCGCGAATGCCGTTGGGGCAAAAAGGAATAAAAATGCAGAACCCGCTGCAAGACCACGAAGGAAAGAGGAGTATTGCGTCATAAATGCCACCCGAGTATCCATTCAAAAAAAATACGTTATATCGCCGTATGATAAGTTCGGTGATTAATAACGCACACACAAGTTTAAAGAAACCGTAAGTTGGTAAAGTTTTTAAAGTTTATGCAATATCCTGCCGCTTCGCTGCTTCTGGCGTCATTTTTTTACTCGCTGTTGCTTAAAAGTTAACTTTACTTCACCATCGGAGTCCTGTTCAGCCTGTGGCTGCCTGTCGGAAAAGGGGTGAGTATGATTACGTTGTGGGGTCGGAATAATTCAACCAACGTTAAAAAAGTGTTGCTGACGCTCGAAGAACTGGAACTGCCTTATGAGCAAATTTTGGCGGGTCGTGAGTTTGGGGTAAACCATGACGCCGATTTTCTGGCGATGAACCCTAACGGGCTGGTGCCGCTGTTGCGTGATGACGAAAGTGATTTAATTCTTTGGGAATCAAACGCCATTGTCCGCTATCTGGCGGCACAGTACGGGCAAGAACGTCTGTGGATCGACTCACCGGCACGTCGCGCAGAAGCCGAAAAGTGGATGGACTGGGCAAACCAGACGCTCAGCAATGCCCATCGTGGGATCCTGATGGGATTAGTCAGAACGCCACCAGAAGAACGTAATCAGGCCGCCATTGATGCCAGCTGCAAAGAGTGCGATGCCCTGTTTGCCCTACTCGATGCGGAGCTGGCAAAAGTAAAATGGTTTTCTGGCGACGAGTTTGGTGTGGGCGATATCGCTATCGCACCGTTTATTTACAATTTGTTTAACGTTGGCCTGACCTGGACACCGCGTCCGAATCTGCAACGCTGGTATCAGCAACTCACCGAACGCCCCGCAGTGCGCAAAGTGGTGATGATCCCCGTTAGCTAATTGCGTGGGCTAACTTTGAGTAATTCCCCGTTGGGCTCGTCGGTGAGAACATATAAATAACCGTCGGGTCCAGTGCGAACGTCACGAATTCGCTGCCCCCTGTCCGTTAATATGCGGCCATCTTCCGTCACTTTGTCGCCTTTGACGCTCATCACGATGACATCTTTATCTTTCAGCGCGCCAATAAATAATTTTTGCTGCCACTGGGGGAATTTGTCACTGTTATAGAAGGCCATACCGCTCACGGCGGGCGAATCTTTCCAGTAAAAAACCGGTTGCTCGGTTCCGGCGACGATTTCCCCTTTTGCTTCCGGTATTTTAAAACCTGAGTAATTAATGCCCCAGGTTGCCAGCGGCCAACCGTAGTTTTTGCCTTTTTGCGGGATATTAATTTCATCACCACCGCGCGGGCCATGTTCATTCAGCCACAGCGCATTACTCCACGGATTCATCGCCATCCCTTGCGGGTTACGAATGCCATAAGACCAGATCCCGGCTCGCGCACCGGATTCGTTTACAAAGGGATTATCATCCGGGATCTCGCCCTGTTCGGTCAGACGCACCAGTTTGCCCTGTAATTTATCCAGATCTTGCGCCGTCAGACGCTGATTGTTTTCGCCCAGAGCAATAAAAAGATAACCGTTACCGTCGAAGACCAGCCGCCCGCCAAAATGGTTGCCGGTAGAAAGTTTTGGTGTCTGGCGAAAAACGGTGCGGAAGTCGGTCACTTTTGAGAGATCATCACTTAAGCGGCCATACCCCACGGCAGTTCCGGCTTTGCCATCATCGCCAACTTCGGAATAACTTAACCAGATGCGGCGCGACTGGGCAAAATCAGGCGCTAATGCCACATCCAGCAGGCCGCCCTGCCCGTGCGCCCAGACTTCCGGCACACCGACAAGCGGCGCAGATAATCCTTTTCCTGCTTGCCAGTGACGCAACTCGCCACCGCGCAGGGTGATTAACATGCCGTGATTATCAGGTAAAAAGGCCAGCGCCCACGGATGGTCGAGTTTGTCTTGCAGTACTTCGACATTTACCGGCGCGGGAGCCGCCCAGAGAGAGGAAGAAACACAGAGAAAGGGCACAAGGAAAAGGGATTGTCGATGCATAACGCCTCCGGATTGACTCTGGCTTAAAGCGTAGTCAGTGGAGGAGATGACAAATTCATTTTTACAAAAACTTAAACATGAAGGGGGAGACGCTTTCTCCCCCTTAGTTTTCAGGCCTGCGCAAGCATGGTGTGCTTTTCAAGGCTCTGGATACTCAGCGTTAAGCTCATCAGACAATTTTCAAGCTTATCGGCGTTGACGGTAATAACAGTCGGGCAATCATGATGCCCGCTCATCAAACATACTGCGGCTGTCGCTAATGCTTCTTCAGCATGATGAAGAGCACTCCACTCTTCCTGATCCAGATGAAGATTCAACCGCAGCGATTTATCGTGCAGTTCGCGATTCAGTTTAAAAAAGTTATCTCGTAGATGATTGCTTTCGCTGACGGACATGTATCCTTTGGCCTTCCTCAGTTGCACATATGCGGCGAGGTCAACTCTTGCATCGATCAACCGGTTAAGTAGATCGCTTCGCTGTCTGTCAACGAACATACTTCGATCCTCCTCTTTGCAGCCTTTGTGCAATTAAATAGTATGGCTACTTTTTGTACAAAAAGCTGTCAGGGATCAATACTTCACATTTTATTAATAAGAATTTACATTATTTCTCTTTCCAGCACCTCGCATCCCCACGGCGCCAGTTCTAAGTCTTGTGAACAAGCTTTACCTGTTTCCGCCACTCGCCACGCTCCAGGAAGCACAATATTTTGTACATGAGCAGTGTAGTTTTGTACAAAAACCCATTCCTGATCGCCGTCTGTCCGACGCGTTGCAATAACGCCAGCAGGAAGTTCAGTAGCAAGTGCTTTTGGGAGATGAAGTGTGTTGATCAACATCGCGGCAAACGCTTGATGAAATGACGCATCATTACGCGAAGCCACATAGAAAGCTCGACCTTGTCCGACGTGATTTACCGTTAACGCAGGCGTACCCGCATAAAAATCCTCGCCATAGCGCGCCAGAACCTGTGCACCTTCGGCGTGAATAACCGCACATAATTCCCGTGCCTGCCATTGCCCCTGCAGTCCATACGCATTCGGCTCACAGATAACTTCGTTATGCTGATAATCATTAAGGCTATCAATCTCTTCAGCCCACACACCCATCAGGTCACGCAACGGGCCAGGGAACCCACCCAGGTGACATAAATCGGTTTCATTGACAATCCCGGACCAGTAAGTGGTGACAAAATTGCCACCAGCGTCAACATAGGCGCGAGCACGAGCAGCAAATCCATCGCGAACCATATAGAGCATTGGGGCAATAACTAACTGATAACCCGTAAGATCACAATCAGCATTGATAATATCGACCGCCACGCCCTGCTCCCAGAAAGGTCGGTAATGCTCCACTACCGTTTGCTCGTAGTGGATACCGCAATTGCGCGGCCCGGCAGCATCATTGACCGCCCAGCGGTTTTCCCAGTCGAAAATAATGGCAACTTTTGCCTGCGTTTTCGTCCCAACCAATTGGTTAAGATGAGCCAGCCGTTGCCCCAGTTGTATGACTTCGCGCCCGGTACGCGTCTCCAGATGACCGACATGATCAACTACCGCACCATGAAACTTCTCCACGGCGCCACGACTCTTACGCCACTGAAAATAGTGCACGCCGTCTGCGCCGTGAGCGACGGCCTGTAAGGAAGAAAGAATATTCATTCCCGGCTTTTTCAATTTGCTGGTTGGCTGCCAGCTTGTCTGGCTGGGCGTGGATTCCATCAGAATAAACGGTTTATTTTTCAAGGTACGCATCAGGTCGTGATACATCGCTGTTTTACAGGCAACGGCGCGTTCATCTTCCTGTTTATGCCACATGGGATAGCTATCCCAACTCACAAAATCAACCACTTCGGCCAATGCCCAGTAGTTGTAGTCATTGAAATACCACATAAAATTGGTCGTCGCAGGTAAATCTGGGCGTTCAGCTTTTAACGGCGCGATCTCCATTTGGTAGAACTCTTTTACCTGCGATGTGACAAAGCGCCGCCAGTCAAGATTCAAACCGTGGTTAGACATCTCACCTAATGGGGAAGGCGATTCAATTTGTGACCAGTCACTGTATGTATGGCTCCAGAAGCCAGTCCACCATGCCTGATTAAGCGCCTCAAGAGTGGTGTAACGAGTCTGCAACCAACGGCGAAACGCCTGTTGGCATCCCTTACAATGACACTCTCCGCCATACTCATTACTGATATGCCACCCCAGAACCGCCGGATGATTGGCGTATCGCTGCGCCAGCTTACGGTTAATTTGCGTCACTTTATCTTTATACACTGACGAAGAAAGGCAATGATTATGGCGACCTCCGTGAAGCATTTTCTCGCGTGAGGCGCTAACTCTCAGAACCTCTGGATAACGAGCTGCAAGCCAGGCGGGTTTTGCTCCGCTTGGTGTTGCGAGGAAGACAGAAATCCCGCCAGCATGAAGTTTATCCAGCACTTCATCCAGCCAGTCAAAGCGATACTCACCCTCTGTGGGTTCCAGCATTGACCAGCTAAAAATGCCCACCGACATGGTGTTACAACCAGCCTGTTGCATCATGGCGATATCTTTCTCCAGAATCCCAGGGACATGTAACCATTGCTCCGGATTGTAATCAGCACCATGAAGTAACCATGGGGCTCTGGGGATGATCGGTGGGTGCTTGTCCATGCTGACTCCTGAATTGTTTTAAACAGACAAAAAATGTTATTCGTTCACAACGATGTCATCTAGTAATTAATTGCTTCGCTATGCAAGGAATGTCCGGCAAGAATGTGATCAAGTACGCGTTTTTTCCCTTCAAACAGGTTCGTCGGTTCAGCTTACCAGCACTGAGACAGGTGAGCGTGATACGTATGACATTCACTGCGGTATACTGTGACAAATCTTTTAGCCGGGGCGAATATGAAAACCAAAGCTGCAACCCTTGCCGATGTTGCTCGTCATGCCAATGTTTCTTATCAGACAGTGTCGCGGGTGCTTAACAATTCAGCGAACGTGTCTGCCAAAACACGTCAAAAAATTGAACAAGCCATTGCCGAACTTAAATACGTTCCAAATCGCGTAGCTCAACAGTTGGTAGGGAAAGAGAGCAAAACGATCGGGCTGGTTACAACTTCGCTCGCCCTACATGCCCCCTCGCAAATTGCGGCAGCAGTGAAAAAATATGCCGGAGAACAGGGATATCAGGTGCTGATATCCATGATCGATGATATTGATATTAAAGGTATTCAGGCTGCAATTAATGACTTAAAAGCACAACGGGTAACAAAGATTATTATCAACGCACCGCTGGAAACGGCATTGGCTGAAACTCTGGTTGCTGAAAACAGCGATGTGTTGTGTCTGTTTCTCGACGTGGATCCTTATAGCCCGGTATTTAACGTCACCTTTAATCCCGCAGAAGGTGCACGCGCCAGCGTGAAATATCTTTACGATTTGGGGCATCGTCAATTTTGCCTGATCTCTGGCCCAGAAAACTCAGTACCGGCGCGGCTACGACTCAATACCTGGCGCGATACCCTCTCCTCACTCCAACTGACGCCGCTGGCCATTCATTACGGTAGTTGGGACGCTCAAAGCGGCTATCTGGCGACGTTACAGATGCTACGTGAAACGCCACAGGCGACCGCTCTTCTGATCGCCAATGATCAGATGGCATTGGGGGCGTTAAGCGCCTTACATCAACAAAAACGTAAAATCCCGCAAGATATTTCTGTCATTGGCTATGACGACACCTATGAGAGTGCGTTTTTTGAACCTTCGCTAACGACCGTCGCAATCGACTTTGATTTACAAGGGAAAATTGCCGTTCAACAGATTTTACAGCCGGACGATGAACATGCGATGCTCCGCTCTTCAACCATCCTTCCCAGTCGCCTGGTCGTGCGTAACTCTGCTGGCCCTCTGCACTCACCACAGACTGATCTGATGAATATTGCTGAACACCTTCGCACACTGGCGGATGAGCTAACACGCAAGGCATAAAAGTAATACGTTCTCATAAAAAGATTTAGTGATCTATTTCGCTAAATCTTTTTTATTACCAGCAATAATTGTGATGCAAATCGCAAACATTCATTTAACACATTGCCTAATCATCGCGGTCAGGGTCAGAGTAAAAATGAAATTGTTAACGTATGACATTTTCCGGAGATGCATACCAAAACAATAACCAGTAAGCACAGCGAATGCCTGTGCCAACGGTAAATGACCCAACGCCAGTGATTGAGGATATGGCTATGTTATTGCCCGGTAAACGTAATTATATTTTGCTCAGTATTTTCGATTTCCTGTACCTCTTTGCCTGGTCGGCAACGATGGCATTTTTTGTCATATGGACGACACAGCATCTGGAAATTACCGCCACACGCACAGGATTACTTTATTCCGTTAATGCTTTCATTGCGTTATTAATGCAACCGTTCTTCGGTTTCATCTCCGATAAATTTGGTCTTAAGAAACAACTCATCTGGCTCCTCGTCGCATTATTACTTCCCGTAGGCCCATTCTTTATTTATGTGTACGCCCCGCTTCTGGTTCATAACTTCTGGCTGGGCGCTGTTTTGGGTGGCGTTTACCTGGGGATCATTTTTAATTCTGGCTGTGGCGTTCTGGATTCCTGGATAGATAAAGTTTCGCGTCGTTATCATTTTGAATATGGTCGCGTAAGAATGTGGGGCTCTCTGGGATGGGCCGCCGCCGCGTGGATTGTGGGGAAATACATTGATACCAGCCCTAATCTCTCTTTCTGGCTGGCAAGCTGTGCCATTGTGGTCGCCGCAATCTGCTTTATGTTTACCAAAATTGAACTGACCGAGGCGGAAATTGAAAAAACCAATTCGCTGAAAGCTATCCATGCGCTTGAACTGGCGAAAAATAGTCAATTCTGGTTTTTATTGATGTTCACTCTGTTCGTAACGCAGATTTATGACACCTACGATCAACAATTCGCACAATATTTTTCGCTGCAATTTCCGACGCCAGAAGAAGGCAATCGCTGGTACGGGATTCTGGCTTCTGTCCAGGTCTGCGGAGAAACCTTATTTCTCTGTCTGATGCCCTGGTTTGTTAACCGCACTGGCGCAAAATGGGCATTAGTGATTGCCGGAACCATTATGTCGTTGCGCATTGCCGGTTCTGCAATCCAACTGGGACCAGTGTGGATTGCAGCCGTTAAAATGATGCACGCCATCGAAAAACCACTGATCCTGGTATCTGTGTTTAAATTTATCGCAGCTAACTTTGATCATAAACTCTCTTCGACGGTCTACCTGCTGGTGCTTTTTGTGGCATCCATCGCCACGGCAATCTATTCACCTATTGCCGGCTATCTGTATGACACCATTGGCTTTGCTGAAACCTATCTCATCCTGGGGGCGATTGCCGGTTGCTTCACGCTTATTTCGGTCTTTACGCTGCGGGACAAATCCAGCAACCAGCCTGCAAAGGCGCTAACTGAAAACCCTGTAGCCTGATAACCATTTGCGCCCCGATATTTGGGGCGTTTTCCTCGCCTGTTGACCAGATTACGATACAAATTTTATCCAGAACTCTGTAGAATCCCTGCCCTGACCTTTCCTGTAACTGAATATTTTTTAAGCTATGAGCAAAGTAACTCCCCAGCCGAAAATCGGCTTTGTTTCCCTCGGCTGTCCGAAAAACCTCGTCGATTCAGAGCGTATTCTGACCGAATTGCGCACTGAAGGTTATGACGTAGTACCGAGCTACGACGACGCAGACATGGTAATCGTCAACACCTGCGGTTTTATTGACAGTGCGGTGCAAGAATCACTGGAAGCCATTGGCGAAGCGTTGAATGAAAACGGCAAGGTAATAGTGACCGGTTGTCTGGGGGCGAAAGAAGATCAGATCCGCGAAGTCCACCCGAAAGTGCTGGAAATCACTGGCCCTCATAGCTATGAGCAGGTTCTGGAGCACGTTCATCACTACGTGCCAAAACCGAAACACAACCCATTCCTGAGCCTGGTGCCTGAGCAAGGCGTTAAGCTGACGCCACGTCATTACGCTTATCTGAAGATATCCGAAGGCTGTAACCATCGCTGCACCTTCTGCATTATTCCGTCTATGCGCGGCGATTTGGTGAGCCGTCCGATTGGCGAAGTGTTAAGCGAAGCGAAACGCCTGGTAGATGCGGGCGTTAAAGAGATTCTGGTGATCTCCCAGGATACTTCCGCGTATGGCGTTGATGTTAAACACCGTACAGGCTTTTACAACGGCGAGCCGGTAAAAACCAGTATGGTCAGCCTGTGCGAACAGTTATCAAAACTGGGGATCTGGACACGTCTGCACTACGTTTACCCTTACCCGCATGTAGATGACGTTATCCCGCTGATGGCTGAAGGCAAAATCCTGCCGTATCTGGATATTCCGTTACAGCACGCCAGCCCGCGCATTCTCAAACTAATGAAGCGCCCGGGTTCTGTAGATCGCCAACTGGCACGCATCAAACAGTGGCGCGAAATCTGCCCGGAACTGACCCTGCGTTCAACCTTTATTGTCGGCTTCCCTGGCGAGACGGAAGAAGATTTCCAGATGCTGCTCGACTTCCTGAAAGAAGCACGTCTGGATCGCGTTGGCTGCTTTAAATACAGCCCGGTTGAAGGCGCAGACGCCAATGCCCTGCCTGACCAGGTTCCGGAAGAAGTGAAAGAAGAACGCTGGAATCGCTTCATGCAACTGCAGCAGCAGATTTCCGCCGAGCGCCTGCAAGAAAAAGTGGGCCGTGAAATTCTGGTCATTATCGACGAAGTGGACGAAGAAGGCGCAATCGGCCGCAGCATGGCAGACGCTCCGGAAATCGACGGCGCGGTTTATCTCAATGGTGAAACCAACGTTAAGCCGGGCGATATCCTGCGTGTGAAAGTCGAGCATGTCGACGAGTACGATTTGTGGGGTAGTCGGGTTTAATTAATTCAGGCCGGGCAAAATCATTTGCCCGGTTCGTTAATAAAAATTACTGCCAGCTAATCTGTGCCCTGCCGTTTTTCTTACTTTTATACAGCCGCTCATCCGCCAGCATTTTTAACCGTTCAACGGTAGTACATTCATTTGAATGCGCCACGCCGATACTGGTGCTTAAATTAATACTCCCCACCTGGAAATTGACGATATCTTTTAAAATCGATAGCAACTCATCCAGGGTTCCGCCAGTATAAATCACCGCAAATTCGTCGCCGCCAAAGCGGTAGACTTTGCCTTTATCCACCGGAATTTGTGATTTAAGGATTTTCACGACCTTCATCAACACTTCATCGCCCAACAAATGACCGAAGGTATCGTTAATATTTTTGAATTTATCGACGTCAAACAGGCATAAATAACCGCCTTTTTCCGGTAAGGTTTTTAAATCTTCGTCAAAGGATTTTCTGCCCATTGCTTTTGTCAGATCGTCAAGAAACGCCGAGTTATACATGCTGTAGAGTTTTTTGACATCCGCCGCCGAAAAGAAAAGCCCACCGTCCAGCACGCGATCAAAATGGTTATTAATAATGGCTTCTTTCTCAACAATGCCACGATTAATCACTCTGCGTATCAGATAGAGGCAACTTGTGCCTGAAATAACTGCCACCAAGGCAGCAAAGAAAATAATCAGCGTACATACCTGCAAATAAACGTCTTTTTTATAAGCAAATACGTACAATCCGGTCGGCAAATAGGAGAAATGTTCCATCGCTTCCGAAACGGTGAAGATGGCGTTTTTGGCATTATATTCATCACCGGTAACTGGCTTGCCGTTCTTAAACAGTGAGAACATCAGGTTCTCGCTATCCATTGCCAGTGACTTTGACAGTAACGAAAATCGCTCCAGCCCAAGCAAAAATATCAAACTGCGATTGTGAGTAACCGGATAGAGATAATAGACGAAGGTTTTGCCGTCAAAAGAGATGAACCCCGTATTTTTAACATGCCGATACTTAACAACTTGCATAATATCTGCACAATAATTATTTTCATACTCCTTAACCTGAATACACTCATCACTGGAAATCAGATAAGGACCAACATCATACAAATAAGAAGGTGAAACCGAGTCAGCGTAAGCTGTGCGCAAGCCAGCCAGCAATTCTTCTTCAGTCGGGTTAAGCGTGTTAATGAGATCAATTGCCACACTACGCCGATATTCAGCAATATTTGCCACCGCAAAAGCAGTATCAATAACGGACTGTTTCAGGCCATACACCCGTTCTTTTACCATCTGGGTATAGATCCCGCAGGCAACTGCTGAAATCATGATAAAAATCAGCAGACTGACTGTAAGTACGAATTTATTGATTCTGGACATACCTAAACTACTCTTTTACTAACTTTCCACTTTTGTCCCAGGCAGAGAATGGCAACGGCTTCTGGTACAGATACCCCTGGGCCTGAACACACCCTAATTTGATTAATTCACGCGCAACCTCTTCGCTCTCAACACCTTCTGCAATCACCGGGATCCGGTTATAGCGTGCCAGGTCGAAGATAATGCGCAAAATTTTACCCGCAGTGCCGAAAATATCGCCGGTAAATTGCGAGTCCACTTTTATGCTATCAGGATTAATTTCATAAAAACGTTTCAGGTTTGACAAACCCGTACCAAAGTCATCAATCGATATTCGTACCCCTTGTTTACGCAGCTGTTCAATATTGAGATAAAAATGTTCACTAATTCGCTCAATCACAGTTTCAGTGATCTCAATACAGAGACTTTTCGCTGTCAGTTCATGTTCTTTCATGATGGCGATAAAACGCTCATGAAAATGAGGTTCGTTTAACTGCCAGGGCGAAACATTTATATGCAGTAAGAAATCCTGTTTCAGGAGCGCACGCTGGCTAAAATGGCGGAATTCAGCCATCGCCGTTTTAATAATTTGGTAACCCAGTTCATTGATAAAAGCGATATCTTCCGCGATAGCAATAAACTTCAGTGGCGAGATGATCCCCCGCTCCGCAGAAACCCAGCGGCACAGTGCCTCAGCGCCCAGAATTTCACGGGTGTTAATATCAACAATCGGTTGATAAACCAGGAATAGCTCGCCTTTTTCCATTGCATGACGGATATTGCGCGCAATCCAGATATTCTCTTCAATTTCGCTGAGTTTCGCATCATCACAGAAAATAAACTCAGAGAACATATGGTCACGGATGCTGGAAATCGCCAGCTTCAGTTTTTCTGCGTAGCTCCAGGCATTTTCGCCCTTCAGAGGTTCACAAATGGCAGATTTGTGTATACGCAGATTGCGATAGCCAAAGCTACTGTCGAAATCGTTTATCATCGCTATTTTACGAGTAAACGTCTGTATATTTTCCCGACACAATAATAAATATAAATCGGCATTAAATGTCACGATATCGCAGCATTGTGCATATTTCTCGGCAATTCGCTGACACAGCCTCCTGACGATTTTGTTGCGTTCCTCGACACCAAACACGGCTTCGACGGCTTCCAGTCCGCACAGTTTGATGATCCCGGCGGCCAGATACTGATTATTGTTTGACTCAATAATCGCCATATTTTTGATAAAACCGCTTTCCTGATCGTAGGAGATCAGCGAGAGCAATTTATTTGAACGCTCAACTTCAGCATCTTTCATTTCCGCGATCGAATTTTTGATGCTGATAATCTCTTTCGCATCGCCGTCACGAATTTTCAGTGTCTGCATTTGATCCGCAGAGTCAGGTAAAAACTCCAGCGTATTGACCAGCGTTGTCATTTCTGAAAATTGGCGACGGAACACACGGGTCGTCATTAAGTAAACCGCCAGCAATACGACAATAATGAAAACAAACGGTAAATAAAAAAGTTTATCTGACGCGTTAAATAGTTTCCCCATAGGATAATAAAAATAGATTTCGAATAGCGAGTTATTGGGTACGCGCGATGTTTTTGCTATATACTCTGTATCGACAGAATCAATAATATTATAATTATCTTCGCTATTATAAATAATCAATTTTTCACGGGCGAGTTGGTTCTTGGCAATGATTTCATGGCCTTGTTTCAGAAACAACACTTCATCAGTTGCGCTGATTTGATCAAGGTATTCGTTCAGGTATCGCCAGTTTAAATCGACATGAATTTTATCAATAGCCAGCAAATCACGGTCTTTGCCGTTAATTCGTAGTGTAAAAGAAATACATTTTTTCCCCGGACGATCAAAGCAATTATATGCCGGATTCCAGCTACTATCAGAGCCATCCGAAGCTACTGACCACGGGCGCTGCGACGGATTAAAATCGGCAAAGATGACGCGTCCTGCCTCATCAACAAGGGGACCATTTACCTTTTCCTGATGATAAACAAAGATTTTATCATTCGCCCGCCGCGAAAATAGATAATATTTATCATTATCCAGTACCAGCCCCACTGAGTCTAAAAATGGCATCATTTCCATTTTC
This sequence comes from Escherichia sp. Marseille-Q3837, assembly GCF_916618735.1. Classification (NCBI taxonomy): domain Bacteria; kingdom Pseudomonadati; phylum Pseudomonadota; class Gammaproteobacteria; order Enterobacterales; family Enterobacteriaceae; genus Escherichia; species Escherichia sp. Marseille-Q3837. The sequence goes on from NZ_CAKAKC010000001.1 coordinate 3,925,759, forward strand.
AGGATGACAGCTCGTTTAATCTCCTCACTGTTTTTCAATAAATAAAGTGAGTCCTTTAACGTCAGAGCGGAACGTTCAATATCTTTAAAGAAATAGCCAACGTTTTTTTGAATAAGTTCAAAGCGGCTATCAGCACGTTTTACCGCACGCTCCGATACCAGCTGATAGTTAATGATGAAAAAAAGAACAATAAATGACAGCGCAGCCAATAAAAATAAAATTATCAGCCTGATCTTTATCTTTTCGTATAAACTCAGCATGTTAATACATTTAACAAAATAACTGTCAGTACGCTGTGCCGCTGCATAAATAGTCCCTCACAGCGGCTTTTTAACCAAATTACCCGATTCTACAAAATTAGAAGAAAGTTACAACACTTGCTTAAGGCAATAATTTCCTCTGAGGTCATTACCCTTTCAAGCAATATTTAACCGTGACTATCCTTTAATTTTGGGGTCCAGCGCATCACGCAAACCATCACCCAGCAAGTTGAACGCCAGCACGGTCAGGAAAATAGCCAGTGCCGGAAAAACCGCCACATGCGGCGCGATAACCATATCCGCTCTCGCTTCGTTGAGCATCGCTCCCCACTCCGGGGTCGGCGGCTGCGCTCCCAGACCGAGAAACGACAGACTGGCGGCGGAGATAATTGAGGTGCCAATGCGCATGGTAAAGAACACGACGATGGAAGAGACTGTCCCCGGTAAGATGTGGCGCAACAAAATGGTCATATCGCTGGCACCAATACTGCGCGCTGATTCAATAAAGGTTTGCTGTTTTAACACCAGCGTGTTGCCGCGCACCAGTCGGGCAAACGCAGGAATAGAAAAGATAGCGACGGCGATAATCACGTTAGCAATGCCGCTTCCCAGCACCGCGACAACAGCAATAGCCAGCAAAATGCCAGGGAAAGCAAACAGCACATCGCAAATACGCATGATCAGCCGATCCCACCAGCCTTCGTAATATCCAGCCAGCAAACCCAGCAACGTCCCAATCGCCGCACCGATAAACACCGCAAACACGCCCGCCGCCAGCGAGATTTGTGCACCAACCAGGACACGGCTGAAAATGTCGCGCCCCAGTGAATCGACGCCAAACCAGTGCTGCAAAGAAGGTCCGTTATTCAGATTGTCATAATCGAAATAATTTTCGGCGTCATAGGGGACGATCCAGCGTGCAAAAATTGCCATCACAATCAACAAAATGACGAATAATGCGGCGGTCATCGCCATATGCTGACGGCGAAAACGTCGCCAGAACTCATGCCACGGAGTACGCACCTGCTCAGGTTTTACTAGTGGCATGGCGTTTAACACCGCCTGACAACGCCAGTTAAATAATCGCATCCTTACTTGTACCTGATAGCCGGGTTAATGGCGGCGTAAAGCACATCCACCACTAAGTTGATAAGAATAAATTCCAGCGAGAAAAGCAGAATTTCCGCCTGAATCACCGGGTAATCGCGCATTTCTACGGAGTCAACGAGTAAGCGTCCAAGTCCGGGCCAGTTGAAAACCTTCTCCACCACGATGGAACCTCCGAGCAAAAAGCCAAACTGTAAGCCCATCATAGTCACTACCGGGATCATCGCGTTGCGTAGCCCATGTTTGAGGACAACCCTGGTTTCGCTCACCCCTTTCGCCCTCGCGGTACGCATATAATCTTCGCTTAAGACATCGACAAACGACGCACGGGTAAAGCGCGCCATCACGGCTGCCACTGCCGCGCCGAGCGTCAGGGAGGGTAAAATGTAGTGCTGCCAACTGTCTGCACCTACGGTAGGCAGCCAGCCCAGCTCAACGGAGAAAACCTGTATCAAAAGCATCCCCAGGGCAAATGCCGGGAAGGAGATCCCCGACACCGCGATGGTCATACTCAATCGATCCGGCCAACGGTTACGCCAGACGGCGGCGATAATTCCTGCCGCCATACCAAATATCACCGCCCAGACCATACTGGTTATGGTCAGCCACAGCGTTGGCATGAAGCGGCTGGCAATCTCATCGGCAACCGGACGACGCGACACCATCGACAGGCCAAAATCTCCCTGCACTGCGTTGCTGATGTAGTGCCAGAACTGGTGATACAGCGGCTGATCCAGACCCAGTTGCTGACGCACCAGTTCGATGACCTGAGCATCGGCTTCGGGGCCGGCAATCAATCGCGCCGGATCGCCGGGCAGCATATGGACAAATAAAAACACCAGCACCGAGACGATAAACAGCGTCGGAATCAACCCCAGTAAGCGTTTGATAACGTAATTAAGCATTCCACTCCCTGCGTTGCTTATTGCAAGTCCGCATCTTCAAAGCTGAAGCCGGTGTCTGGCATGATCCAAAAACCGGTCAGATTTTTACTGTGTGCCGACACCAGTTTTTCGACCACCAGCGGGATCCACGGCGACTCTTGCCAGATGATATCCTGCGCCGCCTTATATAAGCGGGTCTTTTCCGCCGGATCGTTAGTTTTCAGTGCCTGAGCCAGGAAATCATCCACCTGTTTATTACTGTAAAACGCAGTATTAAACAGCGTCGGTGGCCAGTTCTGTGACGCAAACAGCGGCGATAACGCCCAGTCAGCTTCGCCGGTCGATGCCGACCAGCCGGTGTAGAACAGTCGCACGCCGCTCTCTTTTTGCCCTTTACCTTCTACTTCTGCCGCCCGCTGTCCGGCATCCATCGCCGTCACCTGGGCTTTAATTCCTACCTGCGCTAACTGCTGCTGGGTAAATTGCAGCACTTTCTGCGCGGTGCTGTGGTTATGTGACGACCACAGCGTGGTACTGAAACCGTTGGGATATCCCGCCTCTTTAAGTAATTCGCGCGCTTTTGCCGGATCGTAAGGCCACGGTTGGTAACTTTGCGCGTAGGCGATACTCGGCGGCACCACGCCAGTGGCGGGCGTTGCATATCCCGCAAACGCGACTTTCACCAGCGCCGGACGGTTGATGGCATAATTCAGCGCCTCCCGTACCTTCGGGTTATCGAACGGCTTTTGCGTCACATTCATACTGATATAACGCTGCATAATCGACGGGCTGGCCATCAGCTCGATATTTTTGTTTTTCTCCAGCAGCGCGGCCTGCTCGTAGGGAATGGGGAAAGCAAACTGCGCTTCACCGGTTTGCAACATTGCCGCGCGAGTGTTGTTATCCGCCACCGGACGCCAGGTAATGCTGTCCAGTTTGGGCAGTCCTGACTGCCAGTAACCGGTGAATTTTTTGACCTTCACAAAATCGGTCTGATTCCAGGTGTCCAGTTCATACGGCCCGGTTCCCACCGGATGAAAACCAATCTCTTTGCCATATTTTTCCAGCGCCGCCGGAGAAATCATCGCTGTCGCCGGATGGGCAAGAATATTAATAAACGCGGAGAACGGCTGTTTAAGCGTAATCTTCACCGTTGTCGGATCGACCGCTTCAGTTTTGGCAATATTCTTATACAAGTTATAGCGTTTAAGATGATTCGCTGGGTCACTGGCCCGATCCAGATTCGCTTTTACCGCCGCCGCGTTGAAGTCGGTGCCATCCTGGAACTTAATCCATTCACGCAATTTCACGGTGTAAGTGAGGCCGTCACCGGAGACGGTATAACTCGCCGCCAGCACATTTTTCAGCTTCATCTCTTTATCCAGACCGAACAGCCCCTGGTAAAACGATTTCGCCACGGCCTGTGACAACGTGTCATTCGCGTCATACGGGTCGAGGGTGGTGAAGTTCGATCCCACCGCCACAACCACATCTTTGGCAGCGAATGCACAAGATGCCATCAACGCTGTGACAATACCCAGCGCCACTAACCCACTACGGTGTACAGCTCTTGCCATTTGATTCTCCGCCTGAATGTTATCTACGCATGAATGCGTATTCTGATTGTGGTTGTGCGACGTAATGCCCCGGCCCGACGCATTGCAACGAGACGGCTGCAACCTCTTCGCCACGCTGATGAATATTGCTGGGAAGATCGTCCGATAGCAGTACGCGCTGTGGTCGCAGCCGGGACGGTTCAGCAACCGGAACTGCCGCCAGTAATTTACGCGTATAAGGGTGCTGTGGATTTTCAAAGACCGCGCGCCGGGGGCCTATTTCGACAATTTGTCCAAGATACATCACCGCTACACGATGGCTGATCCGCTCCACGACCGCCATATCGTGAGAGATAAACAGATATGCAATGCCGAAATCACGCTGGAGATCGAGCAACAAGTTGATAATCTGCCCGCGAATAGAAACATCCAGCGCCGACACGGCTTCATCGGCAATAATGACTTTGGGATTCAACGCCAGCGCACGGGCAATACAGATACGCTGACGCTGGCCGCCGGAAAACTCATGCGGGTAGCGCCACGCATGTTCGGGTAACAGACCAACGCGTTCCAGTAGCCACGCAACGCGTGCAGCGGCTTCATTACCCTGCAATAATCCATGAACACGTAGCGGTTCGATAATCGAATCACCGATCGTCTGGCGTGGATCCAGTGAGGCGTAAGGATCCTGAAAAATAAACTGAATATCGCGGCGCAATGCCTGAAGTTTACCGGGTGACAGAGTATCGATTCGCTGGCCGTTGAAGATAATTTCTCCGCCCTGACTTTCAACCAGGCGCAACAACGCCCGTCCGGTGGTGGATTTACCACTGCCAGACTCCCCCACCAGCGACAACGTTTCACCCGGCCAGAGATCAAAACTAACCTTTTCAACGGCGTGCACTTCCCGCGTTACGCGATTCAACAACCCACTACGCAAAGGGAAACGGGTGACCAGATTACGCACCTGTAAAACAGGTTCGCCATCAACCACCGTTTTCTGCTCGACAGGGCGTTCCTGTTGAGTCGGATGTTCAAGCGATATCAACGGGAAACGTCGGGGATAATCTTGCCCTCTCATCGCGCCAAGCTGCGGAACAGCAGCCAATAGCGCACGGGTATAAGGATGCTGTGGCGCATGAAAAATCTGTTCGACGCTGCCCGTTTCCACCGCCTCGCCCTGATACATCACCAGTACCCGATCGGCAATCTCCGCCACCACGCCCATGTCGTGAGTGATAAAGATGACGCCCATCGACATCTCTTTTTGCAACACTTTGATTAATTGCAGGATCTGCGCCTGAATGGTGACGTCCAGTGCAGTCGTCGGCTCATCGGCAATCAGCACCGCCGGGCGACATGACAGCGCCATGGCAATCATCACCCGCTGACGCATCCCACCGGAGAGTTGATGCGGATAACGCGAAAGAATGGTTTGTGCTTCCGGGATGCGAACCTGATCCAGCATCCGTTTCGCCTCCGCCATCGCTTCTTCACGACTGGCGTTCTGATGCAGACGGATAGACTCGGCAATCTGTTCGCCCACGGTAAATACCGGATTTAGCGACGTCATTGGCTCCTGGAAAATCATCGCTATATCCGCACCGCGTATATGCTGCATTTGCCGGGAGCTCTGCTGCTCACTAAGCTCAATCACCTCACGACTGCGGCGCCGCAATAACATTTTGTCGCACTGCACCAGCCCCCCCGCCTGTTCTAACAGACGCATCAACGCCAGTGCTGTGACGGATTTACCGGAACCTGATTCCCCGACAATGGCCAGCGTCTCACCGCGTCGCAGCCGAAAAGAAAGATTGCGCACCGCAGCCACTTTCTGCTGGTCCTGCATAAAGGCAATGTTGAGATTATCGACCGCCAGGACATCACCGGCATCAAGTTCATCACTGTGTGGCAACGGTGTCCCCTTTTTCGCGGTAGATACCAGTGGTTGGTGTATCGCCTGCGTAGCCCCAGGCGCGATACATTCCTTCGGTGTTAAACGGTAGTGCGACGTTACCTTCGTGGTCGATAGCGATTAGGCCACCGCTGCCGCCAAGCGCAGGGAGTTTTTCCATCACCACCCGCTCGCAGGCTTCCGCGAGGCTTAGACCGCCATAATCCATTAACGCGCCGATGTCATACGCCGCCAGCGCGCGAATGAAGACTTCGCCCGTACCGGTACAAGAAACCGCCACACTGGCGTTATTGGCGTAGCATCCGGCACCCACTAAGGGACTATCGCCCACTCGTCCGGGTAATTTATTGGTCATTCCGCCCGTGGACGTGGCTGCCGCCAGATTGCCGTGTAAATCCAAAGCCACGGCCCCCACGGTGCCCATTTTTTGTTTTTCATCCAGCGGAGCGCCGCTATGGTCGAGGACGGTTTCCCCGCACTCACGCGCCGCCAGCAGCTGTTCATAACGCAAAGGCGTGGAGAAAATCTCCGGCGAGACGCGCTCCATGCCATGAGAAAAAGCAAAGTTTTCCGCCCCCTCACCAATCATCATCACATGCGGGCTTTGCTCCATCACCAGACGAGCAGCAAGAATTGGGTTGCGCAGATGGCTAATGCCCGCCACCGCCCCCGCTTTCAGTGTGTTGCCATCCATCACGCAGGCGTCCAGTTCATGCGTTTCATCACGCGTAAAGACGGCGCCAATTCCGGCGTTAAAGAGCGGACACTCTTCCAGCAAGCGCACCGCTTCTGTCACCACATCCAGCGCGCTTTCACCCGCTTCGAGCATTTGCTGTCCGGTTTCAACAATGGCAGACAGCGCCTCAATGTAGCGTAATTCCTGTTGCAGACTCATCTGTGCGCGGCTAATTGCGCCTGCGCCGCCGTGGATTGCAATGACTGCTTTGCCCATAGTCTTCGTCCATTAAGGGTGGCTCGCCACTTTTGCTATAAATATCAGAATTTTTATGAATTACTCATTCAATTTTTGAATATAGAAAGATGTATATGGCATGTAAAGGCAGGAGCCCGCTCTACGACCGAGGTGGCATACAGTCCGTGGCGTTTTTCTGACATAATAGGCGGATTCGATTTTGCCCCGCAGGAGTGTTTTCATGGAATTTACCACCGGTTTGATGTCGCTCGACACCGCGCTTAATGAGATGCTTTCTCGCGTTACCCCTTTGACTGCTCAGGAAACGCTGCCACTGGTTCAGTGTTTTGGTCGTATTCTGGCGAGCGATGTGGTTTCGCCGCTCGATGTCCCTGGGTTTGATAACTCGGCAATGGACGGCTACGCGGTTCGTTTAGCCGATATCGCCTCCGGGCAACCGCTGCCCGTTGCTGGCAAATCGTTTGCCGGGCAGCCGTATCATGGTGAATGGCCTGCTGGCACCTGTATTCGCATTATGACCGGTGCTCCGGTGCCGGAAGGCTGTGAAGCGGTGGTGATGCAGGAACAGACCGAACAAACGGATGCAGGAGTGCGTTTTACCGCTGAAGTGCGTAGCGGGCAAAATATTCGTCGTCGCGGTGAAGATATCTCTGCGGGTGCGATTGTTTTCCCGGCGGGGACTCGCCTGACTACCGCAGAGCTGCCGGTGATTGCTTCGCTGGGAATTGCCGACGTTCCGGTGATTCGCAAAGTGCGTGTGGCGCTGTTTTCCACCGGTGATGAACTCCAGTTGCCAGGTCAGCCACTGGGCGACGGTCAAATCTACGATACCAACCGTCTCGCCGTACACCTGATGTTAGAACAACTGGGTTGCGAGGTGATCAACTTAGGGATTATCCGCGACGATCCCCACGCCTTGCGCACAGCATTTATTGAAGCCGACAGTCAGGCGGATGTAGTGATCAGTTCTGGCGGTGTTTCGGTTGGTGAAGCAGATTACACCAAAACCATTCTCGAAGAGCTGGGCGAAATCGCCTTCTGGAAGCTGGCGATTAAACCGGGTAAACCGTTCGCGTTCGGTAAACTCGGCAATAGCTGGTTCTGCGGCCTGCCGGGTAATCCGGTTTCAGCAACGCTGACATTCTACCAACTGGTACAGCCGTTACTGGCAAAATTAAGCGGCAACACCGCCAGCGGCCTGCCTACGCGCCAGCGTGTACGCACGGCTTCTCGCCTCAAGAAAACGCCTGGTCGTCTTGATTTCCAGCGTGGTGTGCTGCAACGCAATGCCGACGGCGAACTGGAAGTGATGACCACCGGACATCAGGGCTCCCATATATTTAGCTCTTTTAGCCTCGGCAACTGCTTTATCGTGCTGGAACGCGATCGCGGCAATGTTGAAGCGGGCGAATGGGTGGAAGTCGAGCCGTTTAACGCGTTGTTCGGAGGCCTGTAATGGCGGAACTCAGCGATCAGGAGATGCTGCGCTACAACCGGCAAATCATCCTGCGTGGTTTTGATTTTGACGGCCAGGAAGCGTTGAAAGATTCTCGCGTGCTGGTCGTCGGCCTCGGTGGACTCGGTTGCGCAGCCTCGCAGTATCTGGCAAGCGCCGGTGTCGGCAACCTGACGCTGCTCGACTTCGACACGGTTTCGCTCTCGAATCTGCAACGCCAGACGCTACACAGTGACGCTACGGTCGGGCAACCGAAGGTTGAATCTGCCCGTGATGCACTGGCACGGATCAATCCACATATCGCAATTACACCAGTGAATGCGTTACTTGATGATGCTGAGCTTGCTGCGTTGATTGCTAAACACGATCTGGTGCTCGACTGTACGGATAACGTTGCGGTACGTAATCAACTGAACGCAGGCTGTTTTACCGCGAAGGTGCCGCTGGTTTCCGGCGCGGCAATTCGTATGGAAGGTCAAATCACCGTCTTTACTTATCAGGACGGCGAGCCTTGCTACCGCTGCCTTAGCCGTTTGTTTGGCGAAAACGCGTTAACCTGCGTGGAAGCAGGCGTGATGGCGCCATTGATTGGCGTAATTGGTTCGTTGCAGGCAATGGAAGCGATCAAACTGCTGGCAGGCTATGGGAAACCTGCCAGCGGAAAAATCGTTATGTACGATGCGATGACCTGTCAGTTTCGCGAAATGAAACTGATGCGTAATCCGGGGTGTGAGGTTTGCGGGCAGTAATTACCACCTCCAGGCCTGATAAGACGCGGCACTCCGCCACGTCATCAGCAATTTATGAGGATGCAGAACATCCCGTTAAATCGACGTTCTGCCAAACGCGCCCTGCCAGTCCTGCTCAAACTTCGCTACGGCAGCGTCAACCGCCGGATAGCTAATCATCTGTTGTGCCACATCCAGCGGCAGGGTGATGGATTCACATCCTGCCAGTAAGCAGTCCAGCGCCTGACGCGGGGTTTTGAAACTCGCGGCTAACACTTTCGCCTGTGGCGCATGCATTTTCAGTAACTGATGCAAATCGGTCACGGTTTGAATACCGCTACCACCCTGAGCATCAATACGGTTGACATAAGGCGCAACATATTCCGCGCCCGCCAGCGCCGACAACAGCCCTTGTGCCGCGCCATACACCGCCGTGCCCAGCGTCGGGATCCCTTCCGCTTTTAACATCTTAATAGCTGCCAGCCCCTCGGCGGTCACCGGGACTTTCACCACGATATCCGCAATAATAGAACGCAACTTACGTGCGTCATTCACCATCCCTTCAGCAGTGGTAGCCATTACCTGGGCAAACAGACGCCCCTGACCGCCCATCGCCTCGTGAAGTTGCGGAAGCACAACGTCCAGCGGTTTTTTACCCGCTGCGATAATGCTTGGGTTAGTGGTCACACCCGCCAGCGGAAAAATACGTGACAGCGCCTTCACCGCAACAACGTCTGAAGTATCCAGATACAGTTCCATAACCATCCTCAAAATGTACTTTTTGTCTGAAACCAGACTACCACGAGAAAACTCTCTGAACAGTTGACGCACATCAACATAACTTTCATTCGAAAGTAATTTAATGTTTGAACGAAACAGAGAGGCATCTATGATCTTCAATATTCAACGCTACTCGACCCACGATGGCCCCGGCATTCGCACAGTGGTTTTTCTGAAAGGTTGCTCGCTGGGTTGTCGCTGGTGTCAGAATCCTGAAAGCCGCGCCCGCACGCAGGATCTACTGTATGACGCACGTCTGTGCCTGGAGGGCTGCGAGCTATGTGCTAAGGCCGCGCCGGAAGTGATTGAGCGCACGCTGAATGGCCTGCTTATTCATCGGGAAAAGTTAACCCCGGAGCATCTGACGGCGTTAACCAACTGCTGCCCGACACAGGCGTTAACCGTGTGTGGTGAAGTGAAAAGCGTTGAGGAGATCATGGCGACCGTTTTGCGCGATAAACCGTTTTACGATCGCAGCGGCGGCGGCTTAACGCTTTCTGGCGGTGAACCCTTTATGCAGCCGGAAATGGCGATGGCACTACTGCAAGCCAGCCACGAGGCCGGCATTCATACTGCGGTAGAAACCTGCCTGCATGTGCCGTGGAAATATATCGCCCCTTCTCTGCCCTATATCGATCTGTTTCTTGCCGATTTAAAACACGTCGCCGACGTGCCGTTTAAACAGTGGACCGACGGTAACGCCGCCAGAGTGCTGGATAACCTGAAAAAACTCGCCGCAGCGGGGAAAAAAATCATTATCCGCGTGCCGCTGATTCAGGGCTTTAATGCTGACGAAACCTCTGTAAAAGCCATTACCGATTTTGCCGCCGACGAGCTGCACGTTGGCGAAATTCATTTCCTGCCCTACCACACGCTGGGCATCAACAAATATCACTTACTTAATCTGCCCTATGACGCCCCGGAAAAACCGCTTGATGCGCCAGAACTGCTCGACTTTGCCCAGCAGTATGCCTGCCAGAAAGGGTTAACCGCGACTTTACGAGGATAACAACCATGACAACACTGAAACTGGACACGCTCAGCGACCGCATTAAAGCGCACAAAAATGCGCTGGTGCATATTGTGAAACCGCCGGTTTGTACCGAGCGCGCGCAGCACTATACCGAGATGTATCAACAACATCTCGATAAGCCGATCCCGGTTCGTCGCGCGCTGGCGCTGGCGCATCACCTGGCGAATCGCACCATCTGGATCAAACACGATGAGTTGATCATCGGCAACCAGGCAAGCGAAGTTCGCGCCGCGCCAATCTTCCCGGAATATACCGTGTCGTGGATCGAAAAAGAGATTGATGATCTGGCCGATCGTCCCGGCGCGGGTTTTGCGGTGAGCGAAGAGAACAAACGCGTTCTGCATGAAGTGTGCCCGTGGTGGCGCGGTCAGACCGTACAGGATCGCTGCTACGGCATGTTTACCGATGAGCAAAAAGGCCTGCTGGCGACCGGTATTATCAAAGCAGAAGGCAATATGACCTCCGGCGATGCACACCTGGCGGTCAATTTCCCGCTGCTGCTGGAAAAAGGGCTTGATGGTCTGCGCGAGAAAGTGGCGGAGCGTCGCTCGCGTATCAACCTGACTGTGCTGGAAGATTTGCACGGCGAGCAGTTCCTGAAAGCGATTGATATCGTGCTGGTTGCAGTCAGTGAACATATTGAACGTTTCGCTGCCCTGGCGCGTGAAATGGCAGCCACCGAAACCCGCGAAAGCCGTCGCGATGAACTGCTGGCAATGGCAGAAAATTGCGATCTTATCGCCCACCAGCCGCCGCAGACGTTCTGGCAGGCGCTGCAACTGTGCTACTTCATCCAGTTGATTTTACAGATCGAATCTAACGGTCACTCGGTGTCGTTTGGTCGTATGGACCAGTATCTCTATCCGTACTATCGCCGCGACGTTGAACTCAACCAGACGCTGGATCGCGAACACGCCATCGAGATGCTGCATAGCTGCTGGCTGAAACTGCTTGAGGTGAACAAGATCCGCTCAGGCTCGCACTCGAAAGCCTCTGCGGGAAGTCCGCTGTATCAGAACGTCACCATTGGCGGGCAAAATCTGGTTGATGGTCAGCCGATGGACGCAGTGAATCCGCTCTCTTACGCGATCCTGGAATCCTGCGGTCGTCTGCGCTCCACTCAGCCTAACCTCAGCGTGCGTTACCATGCGGGAATGAGTAACGATTTCCTCGACGCCTGCGTACAGGTGATCCGCTGCGGCTTCGGGATGCCAGCGTTCAACAACGACGAAATCGTGATCCCGGAATTTATTAAACTCGGTATTGAACCGCAGGACGCTTACGACTACGCAGCGATTGGTTGTATCGAAACCGCCGTCGGCGGCAAATGGGGCTATCGCTGCACCGGCATGAGCTTTATCAACTTCGCCCGCGTGATGCTGGCGGCGCTGGAAGGCGGTCGTGATGCCACCAGCGGCAACGTGTTCCTGCCGCAAGAAAAAGCGTTGTCAGCGGGTAACTTCAACAACTTCGATGAAGTAATGGACGCGTGGGATACGCAAATCCGTTACTACACCCGCAAATCGATCGAAATCGAATATGTGGTCGACACCATGCTGGAAGAGAACGTGCACGATATTCTCTGCTCGGCGCTGGTGGATGATTGCATTGAGCGAGCGAAAAGTATCAAGCAAGGCGGCGCGAAATATGACTGGGTTTCTGGCCTGCAGGTGGGCATTGCCAACCTCGGCAACAGCCTGGCGGCAGTGAAGAAACTGGTATTTGAACAGGGCGCGATTGGTCAACAACAACTGGCTGCCGCGCTGGCGGATGACTTCGATGGCCTGACTCATGAGCAGTTGCGTCAGCGTCTGATTAACGGCGCGCCGAAGTATGGCAACGACGATGATAGCGTCGATACGCTGCTGGCTCGCGCCTATCAGACCTATATTGACGAACTGAAGCAGTACCACAACCCGCGCTACGGTCGTGGTCCGGTTGGCGGCAACTATTACGCAGGTACGTCGTCTATCTCCGCTAACGTACCGTTTGGCGCGCAAACAATGGCAACGCCGGACGGACGTAAAGCACATACCCCGCTGGCGGAAGGCGCAAGCCCGGCTTCCGGTACTGACCATCTCGGCCCAACGGCGGTCATTGGCTCGGTGGGTAAACTGCCTACCGCAGCGATTCTCGGCGGTGTATTGCTCAACCAGAAACTAAACCCGGCGACGCTGGAGAACGAATCTGACAAGCAGAAACTGATGATCCTGCTACGCACCTTCTTCGAAGTGCATAAAGGCTGGCATATTCAGTACAACATCGTTTCCCGCGAAACGCTGCTGGAAGCGAAAAAACATCCGGATCAGTACCGGGATCTGGTCGTGCGCGTAGCGGGCTATTCCGCCTTCTTCACCGCGCTCTCTCCAGACGCTCAGGACGATATCATCGCCCGCACCGAACACATGCTGTAATCCCCTCAGCCCGGCGGCGTCGCCGGGCTAAAACATTCACGAAATCAATTTTACTCTCGCTTTCATTCGAAATTAGTTTGTGCTCCGCATCACATTGTCATTACACTGTGGCGTTTGCATTCATTGCCGGGAGCACTTTTATGACTGTAAAAGTTATCGTTTGCGATATGGACGGTACTTTTCTTAACGACGCCAAAATGTACAACCAGTCACGTTTTATGGCGCAGTATCAGGAACTGAAAAAGCGCGATATTGAGTTCGTTGTCGCCAGTGGTAACCAGTATTACCAGCTTATTTCCTTCTTTCCTGAGCTAAAAGATGAAATCTCTTTTGTCGCGGAAAATGGCGCGCTGGTCTACGAACATGGCAAGCAGTTGTTCCACGGCGAACTGACCCGGCATGAATCCAGGATTGTCATTGGGGAACTGCTGAAAGATAAACAACTCAATTTTGTCGCCTGTGGTCTGCAAAGCGCATACATCAGTGAAAATGCGCCGGAAGCATTCGTCGTACTGATGGAAAAACACTACCATCGACTGAAACCTGTGAAGGATTACCAGGAGATTGATGACGTGCTTTTCAAGTTTTCGCTCAACCTGCCGGATGAACAAATCCCGCTGGTTGTCGACAAACTGCACGTTGCGCTCGATGGCATTATGAAACCTGTCACCAGTGGCGCGGGTTTTATCGACCTGATTATTCCCGGCTTGCATAAAGCAAATGGTATTTCGCGGTTGTTAAAACGCTGGGGTCTGTCACCGCAAAATGTGGTAGCGATTGGCGACAGCGGTAACGACGCAGAGATGCTTAAAATGGCGCATTATTCCTTTGCGATGGGCAATGCTGCGGAAAACATTAAACAAATCGCCCGTTACGCTACCGATGATAATAATCATGAAGGCGCGCTGAATGTGATTCAGGCGGTGCTGGATAGCTCCGCTCCTTTCAATAAGTAATCTTCTCCCGGCCGGAGCGACCGTTCCGGCATCTCTCTTTTTTGCTCACTTTGTGCACTGACTCAAGATTTTTATCTTGCGTTAACTTATTTTTAACTTAAAGTATCAATCGTAACTATTTTCACTTTCGAACGAAAGTTGCGAGGTTGATATGACTTTTACCTATGAGACGTTGCCAACAGATGCGAAAACGGCTATCCGTGAAATGAAAGCGAAGCTGCGACAACAGATCGGCGATGTACAACAGGTCTTCGAAAAACTCTCTGCAAAAATCGAAGCGCGTGTAGCAGAAATAGACGCACTGAAAGCGCAAGGATTGCCGGTTTGGCCGGAAGTTCCTTATAGCGACATTGCAGCAGGTACAGTGAGTGAAGCCACGCGCAATGAGATAAAACGTCGCGGTTGCGCGGTAATAAAAGGCAATTTCCCCCGCGAGCAGGCGCTGGCGTGGGATCGCGCAATGCTCAACTACCTTGATGCCAATCACTTTGATGATGTGTATAAAGGTCCCGGTGACAGCTTTTTCGGCTCGCTGGAGGCGTCTCGCCCCGAAATCTATCCCATTTACTGGTCACAGGCACAGATGCAGGCGCGGCAGAGCGACAATATGGCTGCGGTGCAATCTTTCCTTAACCGTCTGTGGAAGTCTGAAAGCAACGGCAAACAATGGTTTGATCCCGATGTCAGCGTGATCTATCCAGACAGGATCCGCCGCCGCCCACCGGGCACGACGTCCAAAGGTCTGGGGGCACACACTGATTCTGGCGCACTGGAACGCTGGTTATTACCTGCTTATCAGCGCGTTTTTGCCCATGTTTTCAACGGTAATTTTGATGATTACGATCCGTGGGATGCCGCACACCGTACCGAAGTAGAAGAATACACCGTCGATAACACCACCAAATGTTCGGTGTTCCGCACGTTCCAGGGCTGGACGGCACTTTCCGATATGTTACCAGGCCAGGGATTGTTACACGTGGTGCCGATCCCGGAAGCGATGGCATACGTTCTGCTGCGTCCGTTGCTGGATGACGTACCGGACGACGAGCTGTGCGGTGTTGCGCCTGGTAAAGTTCTGCCTGTTTCAGAGAAATGGCATCCCTTATTGATGAAAGCACTAACGTCAATTCCGGCAATAACAGCGGGGGATTCTGTCTGGTGGCACTGCGATGTGATCCACTGTGTCGCACCGGTAGACAATCAACAGGGCTGGGGGAATGTGATGTATATTCCTGCCGCGCCGATGTGCGAGAAAAACCGGGTTTATGCGCACAATGTCAGGAAAGCACTGGAAAAAGGTGCATCGCCGGGAGACTTCCCACGGGAAGATTATGAAACAAACTGGCAAGGCCGATTTACACTGGAAGATCTGAACGTTCACGGTAAACGCGCGCTGGGCATGGATGTTTGAGAAGTGATGGATTAGTGGAAGTGAATTGATGTGAGGTTAAGAAAGTAGGTTCGATGTTGCTCAGATTGCTGACAAAGTGCGCTTTGTTCATGCCGGATGCGGCGTTAACGCCTTATCCTGCCTACAAAGTCCTTCATATTCAATATATTGCAGGTACTGCATAGGCCTGATAGCAATCTTGTATTTGTCATCAGTAGCCCTGACATAACCAGGGCTACTGACTATAACTTACTCGATCCCTTTACTACGCAGGTAATCTTCGTAATTACCGCTAAAGTCAATCACGCGTTCCGGCGTGATTTCCAGAATACGGGTCGCCAGGGAGCTTACGAACTCACGGTCGTGTGAAACAAAGATCAGCGTGCCCTGATACAGTTCCAGCGCCATGTTCAGTGACTCGATGGATTCCATGTCCAGGTGGTTGGTCGGTTCGTCCATGATCAGAATGTTCGGCTTCTGCATCATTAACTTACCAAACAGCATCCGCCCTTTTTCTCCACCGGAAAGCACTTTCGCTGGCTTTTTGATGTCGTCCTGGCTGAACAACAAACGACCGAGAATGCTGCGCACCGCCTGCTCGTCATCGCCTTCCTGTTTCCACTGGCTCATCCATTCAAACACGGTCAGGTCATTATCGAACTCATATTCGTGATCCTGCGCGTAGTAACCAATGCGCGCGTTCTCTGACCATTTTACGGTGCCACTATCCGGTTCCAGATCACCCACCAACGTTTTCAGCAAAGTCGATTTACCGACGCCGTTGGTGCCGAGTACCGCCAGCTTTTCACCCACTTCCAGCAGCAGGTTGAGATTTTTAAACAGCGGACCGTTATCAAACCCCTTGGTCAGCCCTTCCACTTCCAGCGCGTTACGGAACAGTTTCTTATCCTGCTCAAAACGGATGAACGGGTTCTGACGGCTGGAGGCTTTCACCTCTTCCAGTTTGATTTTATCAATCTGGCGCGCGCGCGAAGTTGCCTGGCGAGATTTCGAGGCATTGGCGCTAAAGCGGCTAACGAAAGATTGCAGCTCAGCAATCTGCGCTTTCTTCTTGGCGTTATCAGCCAGCAGACGCTCACGCGCCTGGGTCGCCGCCGTCATGTACTCATCGTAGTTGCCCGGATAAACGCGCAGCTCGCCGTAATCCAGATCCGCCATGTGGGTACAAACCATGTTAAGGAAGTGACGGTCGTGCGAGATGATGATCATGGTGCTGTCACGCTCGTTCAGCACCTGTTCCAGCCAGCGAATGGTGTCGATGTCGAGGTTGTTGGTCGGTTCGTCGAGCAGGAGAATGTCTGGATCAGCAAACAGCGCCTGCGCCAGCAGCACACGCAGCTTCCAGCCAGGAGCAACTTCACTCATCGGGCCGTAGTGTTGTTCCACTGGAATTCCCACACCAAGCAACAGTTCACCGGCGCGAGCTTCCGCAGAGTAACCGTCCATTTCGCCGTATTTCACTTCCAGATCGGCAACTTTATAGCCATCTTCTTCGCTCATTTCCGGCAAAGCATAGATGCGGTCGCGCTCCTGCTTCACTTCCCACAACTCTTTATGCCCCATGATCACCGTATCCAGCACGGTGAACTCTTCAAAGGCAAATTGATCCTGACGCAGCTTACCAATGCGCTCGTTGGGATCGAGGGAAACGTTACCCAGCGTCGGCTCTAAGTCGCCGCCGAGGATCTTCATAAAGGTGGATTTACCACTACCGTTCGCGCCAATCAGGCCGTAACGGTTGCCGCCGCCAAATTTGACGGAAATGTTTTCAAACAACGGCTTACTGCCGAACTGCATGGTGACGTTACTGGAAACTAACACAGGCGTATCCTGAAAAGAGATATGACAAACCGCGCATTATGCCATAAGTCTGAAAGAAGATCCCGTCCCCCGCTTAAGGTCTACACTCTTCCCAAAGGCAAAAAATGTGATTTAGTACACATCTGATTTCACTGTTAGCTGGAATGAACATATAATGCGCTTCCAATACTCTAATATTCTCAACCTAATGGCCTGCCAGGCACGAAATCTCGCTTAACATGAATATGAAATTGAAAACGTTATTCGCAGCGGCCTTCGCTGTTGTCGGCTTTTGCAGTACCGCTTCAGCGGTAACTTATCCTCTGCCAACCGACGGGAGTCGCCTGGTTGGTCAGAATCAGGTGATCACTATCCCTGAAGGTAACACTCAGCCGCTGGAGTACTTTGCGGCGGAGTATCAGATGGGGCTTTCCAATATGATGGAAGCGAACCCGGGTGTGGATACCTTCCTGCCGAAAGGCGGCACCGTACTGAATATTCCGCAGCAACTGATCCTGCCGGACACTGTTCATGAAGGCATTGTGATTAACAGCGCAGAGATGCGTCTGTATTACTATCCGAAAGGAACTAACACCGTTATCGTACTGCCGATCGGCATTGGTCAGTTAGGCAAAGACACACCTATCAACTGGACCACCAAAGTAGAGCGTAAGAAAGCAGGCCCGACCTGGACGCCGACCGCCAAAATGCATGCAGAATACCGCGCTGCGGGTGAACCGCTTCCGGCTGTCGTTCCGGCTGGCCCGGATAACCCGATGGGGCTGTACGCACTGTATATCGGTCGCCTGTACGCTATCCACGGCACCAACGCCAACTTTGGTATCGGCCTGCGCGTAAGCCACGGTTGTGTGCGCCTGCGTAACGAAGACATCAAATTCCTGTTCGAGAAAGTGCCGGTCGGTACTCGCGTACAGTTTATTGATGAGCCGGTAAAAGCGACCACCGAGCCGGACGGCAGCCGTTATATTGAAGTCCATAACCCGCTGTCTACCACCGAAGCCCAATTTGAAGGTCAGGAAATTGTGCCAATTACGCTAACCAAGAGCGTGCAGACAGTGACTGGTCAGCCGGATGTCGATCAGGCTGTTCTGGATCAGGCTATTCAAAACCGTTCCGGGATGCCGGTTCGTCTGAATTAATCTTTAAAACTTAAAGCAAAGGCGGACTTATAATCCGCCTTTTTTATTTGTCGGCTCTTACACTGCCGGGAACATAACTAACAAAACGTATCCTACCAGCGCCGCCCACAACAGCATCGGTATCGAATAGAGATGGAAACGCCACCAGATCCGGCGATCGTTCGCCATCCGTAGCGCAATCAAATTTGCCAGCGATCCGGGTAATAAGCCAAAACCACCTACGTTTACCGCCCATGCCAGTAATAAAGACGGTGGTACATAATTGAGCAGCAAAATCGTGCTCGGCACGTTACTGATCACCTGCGATAAACCAATCGCCGTTAACCATAATCCGGGTTCGGATAAATGACTCACGTTACTCAACACGCCTTGCAACGCCGGAAGCTGGGTCAGTAAATGGACGTCGATAAACATCGCCATAAACACCAGCAGCAACGTCCAGTCCACACTCAGCACCACGCGACGCGCCAGCAGCGTAAACCCCACTGCCACAATCACCAGCCCCCACAGCTCTTGTTTCAACTCCAGCGCCGTAAGGAAGACGATATACAGTCCCAGACAACTCCACACCAGCCGTGGTTTCCACTCCGGCGTTTGCGTCCCCGTATGATATTGCAGCGCCTTTCCAGGGAAACAACACCAGCACAGCAGCAGCAATGTCAGCATCATTGCGCCAGCCAACGGTGCCATCTGTGCAATAAAACCGGCAAACGAAAGACCCGAACGTCCCCAGATAAGGATATTTTGCGGATTACCAATCGGCGTCAGCAGCGATCCAGCATTCACTGCCAGCGCCTCAAAAATAATCAGCCGATTAACCGGGATCTCACACAGTCTTTTCAGCGTGATGGTCAGCGGGACAACAATAAACAGCGCGACATCGTTGGTCAGAAAGGTAGAAAGCAGCGCCGCCGCCAGCACCATAAACATCGCCAGCCGACGCTCAGTAGCAAAACGGCGCACCATTTTGCGCCCAAGCACATCAAAATAACCGCTTAATTCAACACCTTTGGTCAGCAGCATCAGGCCACTTAAGGTAATGATGGTGTGCCAGTCGATAGCGCCAGGCCAGGATTTCGGCGCAAAGGGAACAAAAAAACTTAATCCGATACCAACGAGAATTAATAACTGAAAAAAGCGATCGCCTTGCAGCGTGCGTAAAAAAGGCAGGCTCATTTGGCACCGTGTTTCTGGGTAAACAAACGAAAGGCGTCCAGCGTCTCTTCACTGACATGGTGTTCCATGCCTTCCGCGTCGCGACGGGCAATTTCCGGGCTGACGCCCAACACCAACAAGAAATTTTCGACTATCTGATGGCGCTCGCGGCTTTCCTGCGCCAGCTTCTCTCCTTCCGCCGTTAAAAACACGCCACGCCACGGGATCATTTCAATCAGCCCCAGGGTTGCCAGCCGCTTAAGCATTTTAGCCACCGTCGGTTGCGAAACGCCCAGACGAGCAGCCATGTCCACCTGACGGGCTTCCCCCACTTCTCTTATCAGGTCAGAAATCAGCTCAACATAATCGTCAATAAGTTCGCGGCGATGCGCTTCTCTTACCTGGCGAAACCCTTCAACGTGCTCTTCCACGTTCACTAACTGCGTCACTTTTTTTGCTGTTGGCGTACCTGCGCGACGACTCATTGTGCTTCCTCATTATGGTGACACATATATAGCGTTCTTATTTCGTGCGCACATTGTAAACCAGAGTTGCGAAGGCACAAAAAATTAACGTTTTAGCAATAGCTATATAATATAGCCTGTGCTATATCTGTATGTAATGCAATCATCCCTCAAGGAGTGACGGGATTAGCAAGTCAGGAGGTCTTATGAATGAGTTCAAGAGGTGTATGCGCGTGTTTAGTCATTCTCCCTTTAAAGTACGGTTAATGCTGCTCTCGATGTTGTGCGATATGGTCAACAATAAACCGCAGCAGGATAAACCCTCCAATAAATAGCGGCGTCGCGGTACGCCGCTTCACTCCTGCTTTATTGCAGGCATAAATCTTTACTGCCTGAAAACCCCCACTTTTTGTCAGATTTGCAATCTTCTTCGCAAAAGATTTGTTCGTCAGTAGTTGACCTGAACGGCGGCTCGCTCTATCTTCTTGCAGCCCTGCGTATATTGCGGCTCGCGGATGCGGACCCTTTTCCCCTCTTCACGCACTCTTGCAGGTATTGACCCTTGACGCCAGGGTAAGCACATGGCGTTTGTTACGATAGTGGCATATGAATTTAACCCTCAAAGAATCGCTTGTTACCCGTAGCCGGGTATTTAGCCCGTGGACTGCGTTCTACTTTTTACAGTCGCTATTAATTAATCTCGGCTTAGGCTATCCCTTCAGTTTTCTCTACACCGCCGCGTTTACGGCTATTTTGCTTTTGCTATGGCGGACATTGCCTCGCGTGCAAAAAGTCCTGGTCGGCGTCAGTTCATTAGTGGCAGCCTGTTATTTCCCTTTTGCTCAGGCCTACGGCGCGCCTAACTTCAATACCTTGCTGGCCCTGCACTCCACCAATATGGAAGAGTCAACTGAAATCCTGACGATTTTTCCGTGGTACAGCTATCTGGTCGGCTTATTTATTTTTGCGCTCGGCGTGATAGCTGTCCGGCGACAAAAAGAGAGTGAAAAAACGCGCTGGAGTAAATTCGACAGCCTGTGTCTGGTATTCAGCGTGGCGACATTTTTTGTTGCTCCCGTGCAAAACCTGGCCTGGGGCGGCGTATTTAAACTGAAAGATACTGGCTATCCGGTATTTCGTTTTGCTAAGGATGTCATCGTCAATAATAACGAGGTGATTGAAGAGCAAGAACGGATGGCAAAACTTTCCGGGATGAAAGATACCTGGACGGTTACTGCAGTTAAACCGAAATATCAGACCTATGTGGTGGTGATCGGTGAAAGCGCACGTCGCGACGCTCTCGGTGCCTTTGGCGGTCACTGGAATAACACCCCGTTTGCCAGCAGCGTTAACGGTCTGCTCTTCGCTGATTACATTGCCGCCAGCGGCTCCACGCAAAAATCGCTCGGCTTAACGCTTAACCGCGTCGTCGATGGCAAACCACAATTTCAGGATAACTTTGTCACCCTTGCCAACCGCGCAGGTTTTCAGACCTGGTGGTTTTCCAATCAGGGACAAATTGGTGAGTACGATACCGCCATCGCCAGCATTGCCAAACGTGCAGATGAAGTGCACTTCCTGAAAGAAGGTAATTTTGAAGCAGATAAGAACACCAAAGACGAAGCGTTACTGGACATGACCGCTCAGGTGCTGGCGCAAGAACACTCGCAACCGCAACTGATTGTTTTGCATCTGATGGGCTCACATCCGCAGGCCTGCGACCGGACACAAGGCAAATACGAAACCTTTGTGCAATCGAAAGAGACGTCATGCTATCTCTACACCATGACGCAAACAGACGATTTACTGCGCAAACTCTATGACCAGTTACGCAACAGCGGTAGCAGTTTCTCGCTGGTTTACTTTTCTGACCACGGTCTGGCCTTTAAAGAACGCGGTAAAGAAGTGCAATATCTGGCTCATGACGATAAATATCAGCAAAATTTCCAGGTGCCTTTTATGGTCATTTCCAGCGACGATAAAGCGCATCGGGTGATTAAAGCCCGCCGCTCAGCCAATGACTTCTTAGGTTTTTTCTCCCAGTGGACGGGAATTAAAGCGAAGGAAATTAACATCAAATACCCGTTTATATCTGAGAAGAAAGCCGGGCCGATATACATCACCAACTTCCAGTTACAGAAGGTAGATTACAACCATCTCGGAACAGATATTTTCGACCCGAAACCTTAAACAAAAAATCCGCCCCGAGAGGCGGATTTTTTATATCACCGAAGTGATTAGAAGCGGTAACCAACACCAGCAATCCAGGTGCCTACGTCAACGCTACGAATACGGCTCTGCTCGTAAGAGAAGTCCAGAGCAACGTTTTCCATCGGGTTGAACTGCAGACCAGCACCGTAGGAGAAACCGTAGTCGCTGGTGTCGTGTTTGTAGGTCGGGTATTCAGTGGTCTGGAATTTACCATAACCCACACCCACTACACCGTAGATGCTTGCCCAGTCGTTAATGCGGTAAGCCGGACCAGCAGTGATGCCGTAGTACTGGTTTTTGTTGTAGTCACCAGAGCTTGCAGTACGGCTTTTCTCGGTGTAAGTGAAAGAACCGATCACACCCAGCGGGCTGTTGTCTTCTTCATAGCGGTATTTCAGGTTGAAACCGCCCATTTTGTTCATTTTGCCCTGAGCGTCGCTCTGTGCATAACCACCAGTTACGGTAGAAGTAGCAGCTACAGAAGTACCTGCGGTGAAAGCCAGAACTGCGGCCAGTGCTGAAAGACATGCAATTTTTTTCATAACCACCTCAAATGTGATTCAAATAAGTCCTAAGTTTTAAATATATCAAAAATTAATGGGAAACTCTTGGCGATTTGTGATGTCTAACGGGCCATTTCGTGTAACAGAACGTTTCCATTCACCGCTATCCATCTAAATTTAAATCATTTTTTCAGTGAACTGCGTAAGTATTACGCATATATTCACACTCTCTCATCCAGATTATTCTTAATCAGCAAACTGATGAATCCATCAATCCTGGCGCATTTTAGCCAAAACGGGGAAAAAATTTTTCAACAAATGCTCAACCACCCACTGGTACATCCAGTACACTCCACGCTTTACCTTGCTATACAACTTTATGGGAGAAAGGATGCCAGGGTCATTACGTAAAATGCCGGTCTGGTTACCAATAGTCATATTGCTCGTTGCCATGGCGTCTATTCAGGGTGGGGCTTCATTAGCAAAATCACTTTTTCCACTGGTTGGCGCGCCTGGAGTGACTGCGCTGCGCCTTGCACTGGGAACACTGATTCTTATCGCTTTCTTTAAACCGTGGCGGCTGCGTTTTGCCAGAGAACAACGGTTGCCGCTGTTGTTTTACGGTGTATCTCTGGGTGGGATGAACTATCTCTTTTATCTCTCTATTCAGACTGTACCTCTGGGAATTGCAGTTGCGCTGGAGTTCACCGGGCCACTGGCGGTGGCGCTGTTCTCCTCTCGTCGTCCGGTAGATTTCGTTTGGGTTTTGCTGGCAGTGCTCGGTCTGTGGTTCCTGCTGCCGCTGGGGCAAGATGTTTCCCATGTCGATTTAACCGGCTGTGCGCTGGCGCTCGGTGCCGGTGCTTGTTGGGCTATCTACATATTAAGTGGGCAACGTGCTGGTGCTGAACACGGCCCTGCGACGGTGGCGATCGGTTCGCTGATTGCGGCATTAATTTTCGTGCCAATCGGTGCGTTACAGGCTGGAGAGGCTCTCTGGCATTGGTCGGTTGTTCCATTAGGTTTAGCTGTCGCAATTCTCTCGACCGCTCTGCCCTACTCGCTGGAGATGATTGCCCTCACCCGTTTGCCGACGCGGACATTTGGTACGCTGATGAGCATGGAACCAGCACTGGCCGCCATTTCCGGGATGATTTTCCTCGGTGAGATGCTGACGCCAATACAGATTCTGGCGCTCGGCGCTATCATTGCCGCTTCAATGGGCTCCACGTTGACAGCACGCAAAGAGAGCAAAATAGAAGAAATAGATATTAATTAAATTTACAATTCTGCATGGTTATGCATAACCATGCAGAATATTTCGCTAAATTTCACCTGCCACATCCTTATATATCTGACTATACAAAAGCATATTTATTCCGAAAATTCCTGGTGAATATATAAATAAGAATTATTCTTACTATAATATATAACCAACTGTATTTTATGCAGTTTTATTTTTTACGTTTGTTACCACTATTAGTGTGATAGGAACAGCCAGAATAGCGGAACACATAGCCGGTGCTATACTTAGTCTCGTTAATTACTGGGACATAACATCAAGAGGATATGAAATTATGAGTACCGCTAAATTAGTTAAATCAAAAGCGACCAATCTGCTTTATACCCGCAACGATGTCTCTGACAGCGAGAAAAAAGCGACAGTAGAGTTGCTGAATCGTCAGGTTATCCAGTTTATTGATCTTTCGTTGATTACCAAACAGGCACACTGGAATATGCGCGGCGCTAACTTCATTGCCGTACATGAAATGCTGGATGGCTTCCGTACCGCTCTGATCGATCATCTGGATACCATGGCTGAACGCGCGGTACAACTGGGCGGCGTTGCCCTTGGCACCACTCAAGTTATCAATAGCAAAACACCGCTGAAAAGCTACCCGCTGGACATCCACAACGTTCAGGATCACCTGAAAGAGCTGGCGGATCGTTATGCAATTGTCGCCAATGATGTACGTAAAGCCATTGGTGAAGCAAAAGATGATGATACTGCAGATATCCTGACCGCCGCCTCCCGCGACCTGGATAAATTCCTGTGGTTTATCGAATCTAACATCGAATAACACCACCGCTGATGGTTCAAAACGTTAACAAACAATAAAAGCGGCTTCCTGAAAGGGGCCGTTTTTTTTGATGCCCTGTCTCTACGCACTTTTTTAGTGCATCCCATTGCCCTTCCAGCCTGATAAAGTAAACTTTTTGTATCAACATCATCACACAATCGTTACATAAAGATTGTTTTTTCATCAGGATTTACGCTAAATAATCATTGTGTTGACTGCACTATTTTAGCGCACCACTTTGGCGCCCCATAATGGTGCAATCTAACGGTGTTGCCTCATAAATCGTGCAATGCATTTTTATCGCCTCTCGAAAAATCAACGAGTTGCAAAACTGGCACGATTTTTTCATATAGGTAAATGTTACGCAGGGGATCGTCCCGTGGATAGAAAAAAGGAAATGCTATGAAGTCTGTATTAAAAGTTTCACTGGCAGCACTGACCCTGGCTTTTGCGGTTTCTTCCCATGCCGCAGATAAAAAATTAGTTGTCGCGACAGATACCGCTTTCGTTCCGTTTGAATTTAAACAGGGCGACAAATACGTGGGCTTTGATGTCGATCTGTGGGCGGCAATCGCCAAAGAACTGAAGCTGGATTACGAGCTGAAACCGATGGATTTCAGCGGTATCATTCCGGCGCTGCAAACCAAAAACGTCGATCTGGCGCTGGCGGGCATCACTATCACCGACGAGCGTAAAAAAGCGATCGATTTCTCTGACGGCTACTACAAAAGCGGTCTGTTAGTGATGGTGAAAGCGAACAACAACGATGTGAAAAGCGTGAAAGATCTCGACGGTAAAGTGGTTGCAGTGAAGAGCGGCACTGGCTCCGTTGATTACGCGAAGACGAACATCAAAACCAAAGATCTGCGACAGTTCCCGAACATCGATAACGCCTATATGGAACTGGGTACTAACCGCGCAGACGCCGTCCTGCACGATACACCAAACATTCTTTACTTCATCAAAACCGCTGGTAACGGCCAGTTTAAAGCGGTGGGTGACTCTCTGGAAGCACAGCAATACGGTATTGCTTTCCCGAAAGGTAGCGACGAGCTGCGTGACAAAGTTAACGGCGCGTTGAAAACTCTGCGCGAAAACGGAACTTACAACGAAATCTACAAAAAGTGGTTCGGTACTGAACCGAAATAATAACACCACGCCTGTAAAGCGCACGGACAGTCCCCTCTCCCCTCTGGGGAGAGGGTTAGGGTGAGGGGCACAAGCCTGCTCCAACGCCATTAATTACCCTGAATTTGATTATTTACACCACGGTAACAGGAACAACATATGCAGTTTGACTGGAGTGCCATCTGGCCTGCCATTCCGATTCTGATTGAAGGCGCCAAAATGACCCTGTGGATTTCGATCCTCGGTCTGGCTGGCGGTCTGGTGATCGGACTGGCGGCAGGTTTTGCACGCACCTTTGGCGGTTGGATAGCCAACCACGTCGCGCTAGTCTTTATTGAAGTGATTCGCGGCACACCTATCGTCGTCCAGGTGATGTTTATCTACTTCGCCCTGCCGATGGCGTTTAACGACTTACGCATCGACCCGTTTACTGCGGCGGTGGTCACCATCATGATCAACTCCGGCGCGTACATTGCGGAAATCACGCGTGGCGCAGTGCTGTCAATCCACAAAGGTTTCCGTGAAGCCGGGCTGGCACTTGGTCTTTCACGTTGGGAAACCATTCGCTACGTCATTTTACCGCTGGCACTGCGCCGTATGCTGCCGCCGCTGGGCAACCAGTGGATCATCAGCATTAAAGACACCTCGCTGTTTATTGTTATCGGCGTGGCGGAACTGACTCGTCAGGGGCAAGAAATTATTGCCGGCAACTTCCGCGCCCTTGAGATCTGGAGCGCCGTGGCGGTGTTCTATCTGATGATTACCCTGGTGCTGAGCTTTATTCTGCGTCGTCTGGAAAGAAGGATGAAAATCCTGTGATTGAATTTAAAAACGTCTCCAAGCATTTTGGGCCAACCCAGGTGCTGCACAATATCGATTTGAACATTGCCCAGGGTGAAGTGGTGGTGATCATCGGGCCATCAGGTTCCGGTAAATCAACCCTGCTACGCTGCATCAACAAACTGGAAGAAATTACCTCTGGCGATCTGATTGTTGATGGTCTGAAGGTTAACGATCCGAAAGTTGACGAGCGTCTGATTCGCCAGGAAGCGGGCATGGTGTTCCAGCAGTTTTACCTCTTCCCGCATCTGACGGCGCTGGAAAACGTGATGTTTGGCCCTCTACGCGTGCGTGGCGCAAACAAAGAAGAGGCAGAAAAACTGGCACGTGAGTTGCTGGCGAAAGTTGGTCTGGCAGAACGCGCGCATCACTACCCTTCCGAACTTTCTGGTGGTCAGCAACAGCGTGTGGCGATTGCCCGTGCGCTGGCAGTGAAGCCGAAAATGATGCTGTTCGATGAACCGACTTCCGCTCTCGATCCTGAACTGCGCCATGAAGTGCTGAAGGTTATGCAGGATCTGGCTGAAGAAGGGATGACGATGGTGATCGTGACCCACGAAATCGGTTTTGCTGAGAAAGTGGCTTCACGTCTAATCTTTATTGATAAAGGCCGGATTGCGGAAGATGGCGATCCGCAGGTGTTGATCAAGAACCCGCCGAGCCAGCGTTTGCAGGAATTTTTACAGCACGTCTCTTAACTTCTCAGCCTCCCTTTCCCCTGAAAGGGAGGCACACCAGATTCCTCTCATTTCAAATCGCCCCTCCCCCAGCATCTATACTTATCTTTTTGCTTTATTTTCTCACTGGAGGAGTCATGCGGTGGATCCTGTTCATCCTCATCTGCCTGCTGGGCGCACCTGCCCACGCGGTGTCCATACCCGGCGTAACAACCACAGCAACAACAGATTCAACCTCTGAACCGGTTTCAGAACCGGATATCGAACAAAAAAAAGCGGCCTATGGCGCACTGGCGGACGTGCTGGATAATGACACCTCGCGCAAAGAGTTGATCGACCAGCTACGCACCGTTGCCGCCACGCCCCCCACAGACCCCGTACCGAAAATCGTACCGCCGACGCTGGTTGAAGAGCAAACCGTGCTGCAAAAGGTGACTGAAATCAGCCGCCATTATGGCGAAGCACTCTCCGCGCGCTTCGGGCAACTTTACCGTAATATCACTGGCTCCCCGCATAAACCCTTTAACCCGCAAACCTTCAACAACGCGCTGACCCATTTTTCAATGCTAGCGGTGCTGGTGTTTGGCTTTTACTGGCTGATTCGCCTGTGCGCGCTGCCGTTATATCGCAAAATGGGTCAGTGGGCGCGGCAAAAAAACCGTGAGCGCAGCAACTGGTTACAGCTTCCGGCGATGATTATCGGGGCGTTTATTATCGATTTGCTGTTGCTGGCACTGACGTTATTTGTCGGCCAGGTATTAAGCGACAACCTGAACGCCGGTAGTAAAACCATTGCTTTTCAACAAAGCCTGTTTCTCAATGCTTTCGCTCTGATTGAGTTTTTCAAAGCTGTTTTACGCCTGATTTTCTGCCCGAACGTGGCAGAGCTGCGCCCGTTCAATATTCAGGATGAAAGCGCCCGCTACTGGTGCCGCCGCCTTAGCTGGTTAAGCAGTCTGATTGGTTATGGACTGATTGTGGCAGTGCCAATTATCTCTAATCAGGTGAATGTGCAAATCGGGGCGCTCGCCAACGTGATAATCATGCTGTGCATGACCGTCTGGGCGCTGTATCTGATCTTTCGTAATAAAAAAGAGATCACCCAGCATCTGCTCAACTTCGCGGAGCACTCGCTGGCATTCTTCAGCCTGTTTATTCGCGCTTTTGCGCTGGTGTGGCACTGGCTGGCAAGCGCCTATTTTATTGTGCTGTTTTTCTTTTCGTTGTTCGATCCGGGCAACAGCCTGAAATTTATGATGGGTGCAACGGTGCGCAGCCTGGCGATTATTGGTATCGCAGCGTTTGTTTCCGGTATGTTTTCCCGCTGGCTGGCGAAGACCATCACCCTCTCGCCACATACTCAGCGTAACTATCCGGAGCTGCAAAAACGGCTGAACGGCTGGCTATCAGCGGCGCTGAAAACGGCGCGTATTCTGACGGTATGCGTGGCAGTGATGCTGCTACTCAGCGCCTGGGGGCTGTTCGATTTCTGGAACTGGCTGCAAAACGGCGCGGGGCAGAAAACCGTGGATATCCTGATCCGTATCGCGCTCATCCTTTTCTTCTCGGCGGTTGGCTGGACAGTGCTCGCCAGTTTGATCGAAAACCGGCTGGCTTCGGATATTCATGGCCGCCCGCTGCCCAGCGCCCGCACGCGCACCCTGCTGACGCTGTTCCGTAATGCGCTGGCGGTAATCATCAGTACCATCACCATCATGATTGTGTTGTCGGAAATCGGCGTCAATATCGCGCCACTGCTGGCAGGTGCCGGGGCATTAGGCCTGGCTATCTCGTTTGGTTCGCAAACGCTGGTAAAAGATATTATTACCGGCGTGTTCATTCAGTTTGAAAACGGCATGAACACTGGAGATTTGGTTACCATCGGGCCGTTGACCGGCACGGTGGAACGAATGTCGATTCGCTCCGTGGGCGTGCGTCAGGATACCGGGGCATATCACATTATTCCGTGGTCTTCGATAACCACCTTTGCTAACTTCGTCCGTGGCATTGGTTCGGTGGTCGCAAATTATGATGTCGATCGTCATGAAGATGCTGATAAAGCCAATCAGGCACTGAAAGATGCGGTAGCGGAATTGATGGAAAATGAAGAAATTCGCGGGCTGATTATTGGTGAACCGAACTTTGCCGGCATTGTCGGCTTAAGCAATACCGCGTTTACGTTGCGTGTTTCGTTCACCACACTGCCACTCAAACAGTGGACGGTACGCTTTGCCCTCGACAGCCAGGTGAAAAAGCATTTCGACCTGGCGGGTGTTCGCGCGCCGGTGCAAACTTATCAGGTGCTGCCTGCACCGGGAACGCCCCCGGTAGCACCACTGCCATCGGGGGAGCCAACGCTTTAACGCTGGCGATTGACAAAACGACGGCGCTGTTCGTCGTTCATAAAGGTCCAGGCAATAAAGCGACTCTGCTTTTGCCCCTGGGCCATCTCTTTTTTGACCACTTTCACCGCACCAACATCCGTCAGTGCACGATACAAAGGCGGTAAGTTTTCGCCACGAGATACCAGCGAGGTAAACCACATCACCTGCTTTGCGAAGCCTTTACTCTCTTCAATCATCTTTTTGATAAAGGCCACTTCGCCGCCTTCACACCACAATTCCTGCTGTTGACCACCAAAGTTCAGCGCGTTATCTCTGTCCAGCCCCAGGTTACGCCGTTTGCGCTCGCTGCCTGCACGCGCTGCTGCTGCGGAGTCATGGAACGGCGGGTTGCACAAGGTTGCGTCGTATTGCTCGTTTTTGTGGATGATGCCGTTAAAAATGGCGCCGGTATCCTTTTGCCGACGCAGACGGATAGCGCGGTTAAGACCCGGATTGGCGCTGATGATCGCCTGCGCACTGCTTAACGCCTGGCTGTTAGTTTCTGTACCGGTAAAACGCCAGCCATATTCATGCACACCAATCAGCGGATAAATACAATTCGCACCAACACCGATATCCAGAATACTGGCATTGGCTGGAATTGTTCCGCTTGCCTCAGCCAGTAAATCGGCAAGATGATGAATATAATCTGCCCGCCCCGGCACTGGTGGGCAGAGAAAACCGTCAGGGATATCCCAGCTCGCCACAGCATAAAAATGTGCCAACAGCGCCTTGTTGAGCGCCTTCACTGCCAGCGGATTGGCGAAGTCAACGCTTTGCTCACCGGCAGGGGTAAGCGTAAGGAATTGCGCCAGTTCAGGATTCACCTGACAAAGCGTGGCGAGATCGTAGCGACTGTGATGACGATTGCGCGGGTGTAACCCCGGTTTCTGGGCGGACATAGCATTCTCCTTTAAGCAGCGGCGTAAGATACCCGCATAACGCAGCAGGGTAAATATCTGGCTGCGTTTAACATGCTTCAAAACCTTAACCCGACTTCATTTTTTATCAATTCATCATAAAAATCAGTGTTCTTCATGTCATTGATTTGTCTGGTTTTGTAAAATTATTTTGTTCAAAAAATAAGCACATCTCTGTCAATTTTTTGCGTCATTTCCATCGCACAGGAGACCTACACTTATCATGCACTACTCGTTGTATTTATGAGGATGTCATTATGAAAAAGTGCCTCGCACTACTGATTGCCACCGTCCTGAGCGGAATCACCTTCACGGCTTATGCCGCGCAACCACTGAGTAACCAGGACAGCGGTCAACTACGACCCGCCGGAACCGTTTCGGCGACCGGCGCATCTAACCTAAGCGATCTGGAGGATAAACTGGCAGAAAAAGCGCGCGAACAAGGCGCGAAAGGTTATGTCATTAATTCCGCAGGCGGAAATGACCAGATGTTCGGTACTGCAACCATCTACAAATAACCCCACCAACGCAACTGCATTCACCTCTGGATGCAGTTTTCGCCCAATTTGTAATCAAAAAACATCAAATATGAACACAATGTAAATAAATGTATTTCTTTTTCGTGCAATGGGTGATAGAAAATCGCGCCAAGTGATAATGCTTATCAAAATTATTATCACTTGCACGAACACTTTTACGGGATTAACAGTGGCATCGCATCCGCAGAGATGCTTTCTCGTGACAGTGAAAATTTCAACATATAAGAAAAAGTCACCTGCAAAAATGGAAAACAATCGCAATTTCCCTGCCAGACAATTTCATTCGCTCACGTTCTTTGCCGGTCTTTGTATTGGCATCACGCCTGTGGCTCAGGCACTCGCCGCCGAAGGGCAAACTAACGCGGATGACACGCTGGTTGTCGAAGCATCAACGCCTTCGCTTTATGCGCCACAACAATCTGCCGATCCGAAATTCTCGCGTCCGGTAGCGGATACTACCCGCACGATGACGGTGATTTCTGAACAAGTGATTAAAGATCAGGGCGCAACCAACCTTACCGACGCGCTCAAAAACGTTCCCGGCGTGGGTGCGTTTTTTGCTGGTGAGAACGGTAACTCCACCACTGGCGACGCTATTTATATGCGCGGCGCCGATACCTCTAACAGCATTTATATTGATGGCATTCGCGATATTGGCAGCGTCTCGCGCGACACCTTCAATACCGAGCAGGTCGAAGTGATTAAAGGGCCGTCCGGCACCGACTACGGGCGCAGCGCACCGACAGGCTCGATCAATATGATCAGCAAACAGCCGCGCAATGATTCCGGCATTGACGCCTCCGCCAGTATTGGCAGCGCCTGGTTCCGTCGCGGCACTCTGGACGTTAATCAGGTCATTGGCGATACCACTGCGGTACGTCTTAATATGATGGGCGAAAAAACGCACGATGCCGGGCGCGATAAAGTCAAAAATGAGCGTTATGGCGTCGCCCCTTCCGTGGCATTTGGTCTTGGTACATCGAATCGTTTGTATCTCAACTATTTACACGTTACCCAGCACAATACGCCAGACGGCGGCATTCCGACCATTGGTTTACCGGGCTATTCCGCACCTTCTGCGGGTACGGCGGCGCTGAATCATTCCGGAAAAGTTGATACGCATAACTTTTATGGTACGGATTCCGATTACGACGATTCGACCACCGATACTGCCACCATGCGTTTTGAGCACGACATCAGCGATAACACCACGATTCGCAATACCACACGTTGGTCGCGCGTGAAGCAGGATTATCTGATGACGGCGATTATGGGAGGGGCGTCAAATATTACCCAGCCCACCAGCAATGTGGATAGCTGGACATGGTCACGCACGGCGAATACCAAAGATGTAAGCAATAAAATCCTCACCAACCAGACTAACCTGACATCGGCATTTTATACCGGTTCAATTGGTCATGACGTCAGTACCGGCGTGGAATTTACCCGCGAAACGCAGACCAACTACGGCGTTAATCCGGTGACGTTACCGGCGGTGAATATTTATCATCCTGACAGTAGCATTCATCCTGGCGGCCTGACGCGCAATGGCGCAAACGCTAATGGTCAGACGGATACCTTCGCGATTTATGCCTTCGATACGCTGCAAATCACCCGTGATTTTGAGCTAAACGGCGGAGTTCGGCTGGACAATTATCATACTGAATATGACAGTGCCACCGCCTGCGGCGGCAGCGGACGCGGTGCCATCACCTGCCCTGATGGCGTAGCGAAAGGTTCTCCGGTCACCACCGTCGACACCGCCAAGTCGGGCAATCTGGTGAACTGGAAAGCCGGGGCGCTGTATCACCTGACGGAAAACGGCAATGTCTATATTAACTATGCCGTTTCCCAGCAGCCGCCGGGCGGCAACAACTTCGCCCTTGCGCAGTCTGGCAGCGGTAACAGCGCCAGCCGCACCGACTTCAAACCGCAAAAAGCCAACACCAGTGAGATTGGCACCAAATGGCAGGTTTTGGATAAACGCCTGTTGCTCACCGCCGCGCTGTTCCGTACTGATATCGAAAATGAAGTTGAGCAAAATGATGACGGGACTTATTCGCAATACGGTAAGAAACGCGTCGAAGGCTATGAGATATCCGTGGCCGGGAATATCACTCCCGCGTGGCAGGTGATTGGCGGCTATACCCAGCAAAAAGCAACCATCAAAAACGGCAAAGATGTTGCCCAGGATGGTTCCTCATCGCTGCCGTATACCCCGGAGCACGCCTTCACCTTATGGAGCCAATATCAGGCAACCGATGATATCTCTGTTGGCGCGGGCGCACGCTATATCGGCAGTATGCATAAAGGTTCAGACGGCGCGGTGGGAACGCCAGCGTTTACCGAAGGTTACTGGGTCGCCGACGCCAAACTGGGGTATCGGGTTAATCGCAATCTCGACTTCCAGCTAAACGTCTACAACCTGTTTGATACCGATTACGTCGCCTCAATCAACAAGAGCGGCTACCGTTATCACCCGGGCGAGCCAAGAACTTTCCTGCTCACCGCCAATATGCATTTCTGATTCAGATGTGGGGTGAAAGCCCCATTTTTTGGAGAACTTATATGATGTACCACATTCCCGGCGTGTTATCGCCACAAGACGTCGCCCGCTTTCGTGCACAACTGGAACAAGCCGAATGGATTGATGGACGCGTCACCACCGGTGCACAAGGCGCGCAGGTCAAGAATAATCAACAGGTAGACACCCGCAGCGCGTTATATGCCGCATTACAAAATGAAGTGCTGAACGCGGTTAATCAACATGCTTTGTTCTTTGCCGCTGCCTTGCCGCGTACCATTTCCACGCCGCTGTTTAATCGCTATCGGAACAATGAAACCTATGGTTTTCATGTGGATGGCGCAGTACGCAGTCATCCACAAAACGGCTGGATGCGCACCGATCTTTCCGCCACGCTATTTTTGAGCGATCCGCAAAGTTACGAAGGCGGCGAACTGGTCGTCAATGACACCTTCGGGCAACATCGGGTAAAACTCCCGGCTGGCGATCTGGTGTTGTATCCCTCCAGCAGCCTGCACTGTGTGACCCCCGTAACGCACGGCGTACGGGTGGCATCATTTATGTGGATACAATCAATGATCCGCGATGATAAAAAGCGCGCCATGCTGTTCGAACTGGACAACAATATTCAGTCACTCAAAAGCCGCTACGGCGAAGGAGAAGAGATCCTGTCGCTACTCAATCTTTATCATAATCTGCTGCGGGAATGGTCGGAGATCTGACGCTTGAACTGCCCAGGTTCGTCCCTGGATTAGCTACACTTAACTGTACAAGCATTGATATGGGGAGGACGATATGGCATCCGGTTGGGCTAACGATGACGCCGTCAACGAACAGATCAACAGTACAATTGAAGAT
The DNA here is from genome assembly GCF_916618735.1 of Escherichia sp. Marseille-Q3837. NCBI lineage: Bacteria > Pseudomonadati > Pseudomonadota > Gammaproteobacteria > Enterobacterales > Enterobacteriaceae > Escherichia > Escherichia sp. Marseille-Q3837. The sequence goes on from NZ_CAKAKC010000001.1 coordinate 3,960,437, forward strand.
GCGATTGCCCGCGCTCGGGGTGAAATTTCGCGTGGCGAAAGCCTGTATGAATGTGAAGAGTGCGGTGCCCCCATCCCGCAAGCCCGTCGGGAAGCCATTCCTGGCGTGCGCTTATGCATTCATTGTCAGCAGGAGAAAGATTTACAAAAACCAGATTATACAGGATATAATCGCAGAGATTCGAAAGACAGCCAGTTACGTTAACTACAACTGGCGAGATGCATAGCGAGTATAATTTGTATTTTGCGTGGCATTCCGTGCCTTTAACGCTGCTGTGACTGCCACGCTGCATAAAACAAGTCCATAAGTACAACAAATAAATGGTTTATCAGTATGTTAGATATCAATCAATTTATTTGAACAAGGCGGTCAATTCTCTTCGATTTTATCTCTCGTAAAAAAACGTGATACTCATCACATCGACGAAACAACGTCACTTATACAAAAATCACCTGCGAGAGATTAATTATGAAAACTATCAATACTGTTGTTGCTGCTATGGCTCTTTCAACTCTGTCATTTGGCGTGTTCGCGGCGGAACCGATAACAGCATCCCAGGCACAGAACATGAATAAAATCGGCGTGGTTTCTGCCGATGGCGCATCCACCCTCGATGCCCTGGAAGCAAAACTGGCTGAGAAAGCGGCAGCAGCCGGTGCTAGTGGATACAGCATTACTTCCGCCACCAACAACAATAAATTAAGCGGTACTGCGGTAATTTATAAGTAATTCGTAGGACGGATAAGGCGTTTACGCCGCATCCGGCAACAGATGCCTGATGCGACGCTACCGCGTCTTATCAGGCCTACAAAATCCGAACCGTTGGACGGATCAGGCGTTTACGCTACGTCCAGCACAAGTATTTCCCTGTCTGTTTGCCGACAGACGCATGTGCTCCAACCCTCATTGATCCTATGTTACCCTTGTTTGCCCGTCCGTCACTGGACGGGCTTTTTTTAGCTGACTGATTGCTGGCAGAAAGCCTGCAACGTCTCTTCTGATATACCAATCTGCCGCGCTGCGTCGCAAATTGCCTGCCAGCTTCCGGCATCCAACGGGATCCCCATCTCCTGCCGTTCGCGACGCGTGTTCACTTCCCACTCACCCGGCAGCAAAATCGGTTTATCGTCATCATGCGGCGAGGCTTTCACCCACTCGGCAAAGGCTTCGGACTGCGTTGCACAATCTGGCGCACCGAACAGCTCCGGGTTAATGATAATGGTCGTCATGCAGTTAAAACCGGCATCGGGGCTGTGCTGCAATGTTTCCTGATAAGTAGTTTTGCCGCCAGAAAGTGCACCACCGAGAATTTCGCACATCACTGCCAGGGCATAACCTTTATGTTCAGCAAAGGCCAGCAACGCTCCTAACGGTGACTCCAGCATGACTGCCGGATCGGTCGTTGGCACGCCATTAACGTCGATCAGGCAACCAGGTGGTACAGGCACGCCTTTATGCCAGGCCACACGCGCTTTACCAAACGCAATGGTGCTGGTGGCGTAATCAAGCAACAGCGGGAAATTATCTTTTCGGGGAAAGACCACGCAGAACGGATTTGTGCCAAAGCGACTGTCACGACCACGGAACGGCGCGACAGCCTTACTCCCTACCACACTGACAAAGTGGATAGAGACAAAACCCGCCGCCGCGCACTGTTCCGCCCAATAACCAATGCGCCCGATATGATGTGAGTTACGCAGCGCCACGGCAGCAATGCCGTGGTGACGTGCTTTTTCAATCCCCAGAGCCATGGCCTCATATGCAGCGACCTGACCACATGCACGATCGCCATCAAGCGTGACCACAGCCCCCGCATCTTTGACAATTTTGGCGTGATGGTTGATCTGCAAATAGCCCTGCTGCCAGGAACGCACATAATTCGGGATCATGCCAATACCATGTGAATCATGTCCTGCCAGATTTGCTGCGATTAAATGATCTGCTACTAATTTTGCTTCCTGTTCCTCGCTACCCATCTGACGAAACACAGTCAGGACAAAGTTGTGCAGCGTCCGGGCATCAAAGCGATGACCACTTTCCATGGTTAACTCCTGTTTATGTTATATGCCTGTTGTTTTTTTATGCTGCGCGCCGCACACGGGAAGGTCAATAAAGATGCTGCACTTTCATGGTGCAGTGGAGTAAAGACCGGATGACAGTCATCATCCGGCTGAGGAAGAAATTAAAAGGATTGTTTAATGCGCGCCAGACCATCGCTAATGGTTGCCACTTCGCCCGCCGCCGCCAGACAGCAAGCCATCTGGATGTTCAGTGACTCAGGAATTGGTTCGTTGCCTGCCAGGCAACGCTCAATCCACTTCGCCGTGGTTTCCGGGTCTTTTGCTTGTGGCAGTAGCTCGTTGCCAGCAGTGTCCTGTTTTTCATACAGCACCCGCATCCCTTCGCGGTCAATAAGATTTATTTGCGGGCAGCGTTGCGGATTAGCATAGACTTCGCCTTCGGTGCCGTGCATTAACAGCGCCCGTCCGCCAATATCGCTAAAGAATTTCGCGACTCGCCCGATGTATTCCGGATGCGAGACGCTGGAAAGACGCAGTGCCTCACCTTCGACAAACGGTGTCGCCAGTTTCGCCAGGGTATGCGCACTGTTACGCACGCCCATCCGCCAGCGCATTGCCAGTTGTTTTTCCAGCGGCGGGCAAAACGCGCCTACGGGCATAAATACCGGCTGGTGCTCGTCAAGCTTCGCCTGTGCTTGTCCGGCATGTAGCGTTGGCGCAATCCCCATCAGTTGAAAAATGGTTTCGGTCAGCACGCGAGTCGGATCTTCACTCACGCCGTGAACCACCACCGGAAAACCGAGTTTATGCAGCAGAATCGCCAGCAACGGTGTCAGGTTGGCCTGTTTACGCGCACCGTTGTAACTGGGGATGACAATCGGCATCGGCTTGCCGGCGGGGGGCGTTAGCTTGATGGTGTGATTTTGCATGGCTTCGTAAAAGCCGAGCATCTCTGCTTCCCCTTCCCCTTTGATACGCAGTGCAATCAATACACCACCCAACTCAAGGTCAGGCACTTCGCCATTGAGCATATGGGCATACAGACCGCGCGCCGTATCCTGATCCAGATCGCGCGCGTGGTTTTTTCCGCGCCCGATCTCTTTGATGATTTTGCGATAGTCCATTTACGACTCCTTACCTGACTCACATCATTAACGCCGCCGACGGCGTGGGGATTTCGCTTTTTCTTTCTTTTTAACTATACCTTCAGGGACTTCCGGTTGCTCTATCGGAAATACCGGTAATGCGTCCAGTAGTCGCTTGCCATAATTTTTGGTCAACAAGCGTTTGTCGTAGATAACCACCTCGCCCCAGCAACTGTGGCTTCGAATAAGACGCCCAACCTGCTGAATCAGATTAAACGAAGCACTCGGCAGGCTTTGCACCTCAAACGGGTAGCGGTTAAGACTTTTTAGCCATTCGCCTTCGGTAATCACCACTGGACTGTCGATAGGCGGAAAGGCGATTTTATGGATATGCACCTGGCTGAGCAGATCGCCTTTCAAATCAAGCCCTTCGGCAAATGACTGTAAACCTACCAGTACACTGCGTTCACCGTTAGCGACGCGTTTGCGATGCAGTTCAACTAAGCGGTAGCGCGGCTGATCGCCCTGCACTAACAGCATCAGACGTAAATCCGTCACATAGTCGAGAAACCTCTGCATCGCCCGTCCGCTGGCAAACAGCACCAACATGCCGAGATGCTTTTTGCTCTCCACCTGCTCACGGAAAAAAGCGGCCATTTCGGCAATATGCTGCTCTTCGCTGTCGATAGAAGGCTCAACGCGCATCCGGGGAATAACAATTTTGCCCTGCTCACAGTGGTTGAACGGTGAATCCAGCGCCACGAAGCGATCGCCCGCTTTTTCTTTCAGCCCGCTCATCTCCTGCAAACGCGAAAAACTGTTCAACGAACGCAAGGTCGCGGAAGTGACAATAATGTGCGGAATGCTGCGCCACAGCAGCCTTTCCAGCTGATCGCTGACGCGGATCCCCACGCAGTGAAACCAGAGATGTAGCTGCCCGTCACGCTCTTCCCGCGTCGCCCATTTGGTCACTGGCGCACCGGAAGATTGCGCCAGCGAGGCCAGCCGCCAGAGTTTGCTTTGCGCCTCAAACATCCCCAGCGCGCGGTTCATCTGCAAAATAAGCCGATGCAGGCGCACAATGTCATGGCTGCCGGTTTTCTCGCTTAAATCGTTAAGGAATAGTTCTGCCAGACCACGCAACATCTCTGTCAGTTTCGCCAGCCGCTGGCAGATCTCCAGCACTTCATCAGGCAGTTCGCCCATCGCAAACCGGTGCTCAGCCTCCTGCCCGGCAGGCATATAGAGATTGAGAATGTTGTTTAAAGAGGCGATAAGCTCATACAACTCTTCACAATGCGCATTCAAACGTTCAGGGATTGCCAGCGGCGGGATCGTCTTCGGGCGAAACTGCTCCATGCAGGTGGCGACCAGTTTCATGAACAAGTCAAGTTGCAGCCGATACCAGGGCGCGGTGATTTCGGCGCTCATCTCCAGCGCATCCCGCGCCACGTCCGGCAGGTGATGCCCTTCATCCAGCACCAGCAGCAAGTTTTTCGGGTCTGGCAATACCGCTTCGCTTTCCATCGCCGCCATCACCAGCGCATGGTTTGCCACCACCACTTCCGCTTCCTGAATCTCCCGACGAGCCACAAAAAACGGGCATTCGCGGTAGTAGTAACAGTTGCGGTTTAGGCAACTGGCTTTGTCGGTACTCAAACGGCGCCAGAGATCGTCATCAATAGCGATATCCGTATGATCGCGCAGGCCATCCCATTTATAAGTGTCGAGATCGCCCTTCAGCTTTGCACAGCGTTTTTGCTCTTCCTGATTATTAGGCGTCAGTTCGTCGTCAAGAAAAGCGAGCAGATCCTGTTGCGTGGGTTCAGTGCTGGCGAGCGCCGTCAGGTTACGCGGGCAAACGTAGCGCCCACGCCCGAAAGCGGCGGTAAATTTGAGATCGGGAATGATCTTTTTCAGCAAAGGTAAATCTTTGCTGTAGATCTGATCCTGCAACGCCACGTTGGCGGTACTGACCACCAGCGTTTTTTGCTCTTCGCGGGCAATGGCGATGCCAGGAATCAAATAGGAGAGCGTTTTCCCAACGCCGGTGGGTGCTTCAATCGCCAGATGCCGCCCTTCTTCTCCGGCCAGCGTTTTGGCGACGTCCGCAATCATCTGCCGCTGCGGCGCACGGGGAATAAAGTCGGGGATCTGTTCCTGAAGCGCCTTATACCAGGCGGCAATTTGCGCTTTAAGCGCGGCGGTTAATGCCATGAGAAAACCTGAAATACTGTATAAACAGCCAATATTGTGGCATTTTTCGGTTTTCAGGGGTAATGGTTTTTCTGTTTCTGGAAAGCGGCTCGCAATAACGTTTTCCGGATGTGGGGATTTCCCGCATCGGGAGAAACATCATTGTCAGCAATCTTATGCCGGGCATAGCCCGGCATAAAAGATTATTGCGCAGCGGCAGGTTTACGCGGACGGCGGCGACGTTGTTGTTCGCCTGCCGGTTTGGCATCGCCGAGACGACGAGATGGTTTTTCTGCGGGTTTCGCGTTACCAGACTTCGCTCCACCTTCAGCGCGGCGTGGCTGCTGTTGACCGCGACCACCACCTTGCCCACGACCGCCGCCACTGCGTTGCTGGCGACCATTCTGGATCGGTTCGGCTTTGATTGACGGGTCCGGCTCATAGCCCGGAATTGCAATGCGCGGGATCTCTTTTTTCAGCAGTTTTTCAATATCACGCAGCAGTTTGTGCTCATCAACACACACCAGCGATAACGCTTCGCCGGTGGCGGCGGCACGACCGGTACGCCCGATACGGTGGACATAATCTTCCGGTACGTTTGGCAGCTCATAGTTGACGACGTGTGGCAACTCTTCGATATCCAGGCCACGCGCGGCGATATCAGTTGCCACCAGTACACGAATATCACCAGATTTAAAATCGGCCAATGCACGGGTACGCGCACCTTGCGATTTATTACCGTGGATCGCCGCACTGCGAATACCATCTTTATTTAATTGTTCAGCAAGATGATTAGCGCCATGTTTGGTACGGGTAAACACCAGCACCTGCTGCCAGTTGCCTTTACCAATCATGTGTGACAGCAATTCCCGTTTGCGTTTCTTATCAACAAAGTGAACGTGCTGGGTTACCTGCTCAGACGCGGTATTGCGGCGTGCCACTTCGATTTCCAGCGGGTTGTGCAACAGTTTTTCCGCCAGAGCTTTAATATCGTCAGAGAAAGTCGCGGAGAACAGCAGGTTCTGGCGCTTCGCGGGCAGTTTTGTTAACACACGACGAATATCGTGGATAAAGCCCATATCGAGCATACGGTCAGCTTCATCAAGGACGAGGATCTCTATCTGATCCAGTTTCACCGCGTTCTGGTGTTCCAGATCCAGCAAACGCCCCGGCGTTGCCACCAGCACATCAACACCGCCACGCAGCTTCATCATCTGCGGGTTAATGCTGACGCCACCAAACACCACCAGCGAACGAATGTTCAGGTATTTGCTGTAATCACGGACGTTTTCACCAATCTGCGCCGCCAGTTCACGGGTCGGGGTAAGAATGAGCGCGCGCACCGGACGACGCCCTTTGGCGTGCGGCTCGCGGGAAATCAGGTGTTGCAACAGCGGCAGCGTAAAGCCCGCTGTTTTGCCGGTGCCGGTCTGGGCACTGGCCATCAGGTCGCGACCTTCCAGCACCGCAGGGATCGCCTGCTGCTGAATAGGGGTGGGTTCACGGTAACCTTGCTCGGCAACGGCGCGCAGGATATCAGGGCTTAAACCCAAAGAATCGAAAGACATAACTACTCCGAACCGCCCCGACCGTTACCGGTGTAGTTTTCAGGGAGATACTGAAAAGGAAAATGACAAAAACCACAATGTCATGAGGGAGCGGAGTGTAGCAGTTTTTGTGACGCAGCGCATAAATTATCCCTGTGACTGACGTTGCTCAAATTCTTAGCCATACTGGACAACGCGAAAAATGAGTCATAATCTTAATCAATCATTTGATTAAGAATGGGCTGTGCTATGAATAGTCCTGCCATGACAACCAAAGGTGAACAGGCGAAAAAGCAGCTGATTGCTGCTGCACTGGCGCAGTTTGGTGAGTATGGAATGAACGCCACCACCCGCGATATCGCCGCCCTGGCCGGGCAGAATATCGCTGCTATTACCTATTACTTCGGTTCGAAAGAAGATTTATATCTCGCCTGCGCCCAGTGGATTGCCGATTTTATTGGCGAGCAGTTCCGTCCGCACGCCGAAGAAGCCGAACGCTTGTTCGCACAACCACAGCCTGATCGCGCAGCTATCCGTGAACTGATCCTTCGCGCCTGCAGGAACATGATTAAGCTGCTCACCCAGGATGACACCGTCAACCTCAGTAAGTTTATCTCCCGTGAGCAGCTCTCTCCTACGGCGGCCTACCATCTGGTGCACGAACAGGTGATTAGCCCGTTACACAGCCATCTTACGCGTCTGATCGCCGCCTGGACCGGTTGTGATGCCAACGATACCCGTATGATCCTCCATACCCATGCATTACTTGGCGAGATTCTGGCGTTTCGTCTCGGCAAAGAAACGATTCTGTTACGTACCGGCTGGAGCGCGTTCGATGAAGAAAAGACCGAACTGATTAACCAGACGGTAACCTGTCATATCGACCTGATTTTGCAAGGATTATCGCAAAGGAGTTTGTAGTGATGAAAAAACCTGTCGTGATTGGACTGGTGGTTGTGGTACTTGCCGCCGTGGTTGCCGGAGGCTACTGGTGGTATCAAAGCCGCCAGGATAACGGCCTGACGCTGTATGGCAATGTGGATATTCGCACCGTGAATCTAAGCTTCCGTGTCGGTGGTCGTGTTGAGTCGCTGGCAGTAGACGAAGGTGATGCGATCAAAGCGGGCCAGGTTCTGGGCGAACTGGATCATAAGCCGTATGAGATTGCCCTGATGCAGGCGAAAGCAGGCGTTTCGGTGGCACAGGCGCAGTACGACCTGATGCTTGCCGGGTATCGCGATGAAGAAATCGCTCAGGCCGCCGCAGCGGTGAAACAAGCGCAAGCCGCGTATGACTATGCGCAGAACTTCTATAACCGTCAGCAAGGGTTGTGGAAAAGCCGCACCATTTCGGCAAATGACCTGGAAAATGCCCGCTCCTCGCGCGACCAGGCGCAGGCAACGCTGAAATCAGCTCAGGATAAATTACGTCAGTACCGTTCCGGTAACCGTGAACAGGACATCGCCCAGGCGAAAGCCAGCCTCGAACAGGCGCAGGCGCAACTGGCGCAGGCGGAGCTGAATTTACAGGACTCAACGTTGATAGCACCGTCTGATGGCACGCTGTTAACGCGCGCGGTGGAGCCAGGCACGGTTCTCAATGAAGGTGGCACGGTGTTTACCGTTTCACTAACTCGTCCGGTGTGGGTGCGTGCCTATGTTGACGAACGTAATCTTGACCAGGCCCAGCCGGGGCGAAAAGTGCTGCTTTATACCGATGGTCGCCCGGACAAGCCGTATCACGGGCAGATTGGTTTCGTTTCGCCGACTGCTGAATTTACCCCGAAAACCGTCGAAACGCCGGATCTGCGTACCGACCTCGTCTATCGCCTGCGTATTGTGGTGACCGACGCCGATGATGCGTTACGCCAGGGAATGCCAGTGACGGTGCAATTCGGTGACGAGGCAGGACATGAATGATGCCGTTATCACGCTGAACGGCCTGGAAAAACGCTTTCCGGGCATGGATAAGCCCGCCGTCGCGCCGCTCGACTGCACCATTCACGCTGGTTATGTGACGGGGTTGGTAGGGCCGGACGGCGCGGGCAAAACCACGCTGATGCGGATGCTGGCCGGGTTGCTGAAACCTGACAGCGGCAGGGCCACAGTTATCGGTTTTGATCCGATCAAAAACGACGCTGCGCTGCACGCGGTGCTCGGCTATATGCCGCAGAAATTCGGTCTGTATGAAGATCTCACGGTGATGGAAAACCTCAATTTGTACGCGGATTTACGCAGCGTCACCGGTGAAGCACGTAAACAGACTTTTGCTCGCCTGCTGGAGTTTACGTCTCTTGGCCCGTTTACCGGGCGCCTGGCGGGTAAGCTCTCCGGCGGGATGAAACAAAAACTCGGGCTGGCCTGTACCCTGGTGGGCGAACCGAAAGTGTTACTGCTCGATGAACCCGGCGTCGGCGTTGACCCTATCTCACGGCGCGAACTGTGGCAAATGGTGCATGAGCTGGCGGGCGAAGGGATGCTGATCCTCTGGAGCACCTCGTATCTCGATGAAGCCGAGCAGTGCCGTGACGTGTTGCTGATGAACGAAGGCGAGTTGTTGTATCAGGGGGAACCGACGGCTCTGACGCAGACTATGGCCGGACGCAGTTTTCTGATGACCAGCCCGCACGAGGGCAACCGCAAATTGCTGCAACGGGCATTGAAACTGCCGCAGGTCAGCGACTGCATGATTCAGGGGAAATCGGTACGTCTGATCCTCAAAAAAGAGGCCACACCAGACGATATTCGTCGCGCCGACGGGATGCCGGAAATCAACATCAACGAAACCACACCACGTTTTGAAGATGCGTTTATTGATTTGCTGGGCGGTGCCGGAACCTCAGAATCGCCGCTGGGCGCAATATTACATACGGTAGAAGGCACTCCCGGCGAGACAGTGATCGAAGCGAAAGAACTGACCAAGAAATTTGGTGATTTTGCCGCCACCGATCACGTCAACTTTGCCGTTAAACGTGGGGAGATTTTTGGTTTGCTGGGGCCAAACGGCGCGGGTAAATCGACCACCTTTAAGATGATGTGCGGCTTGCTGGTGCCGACCTCTGGTCAGGCGCTGGTGCTGGGCATGGATCTGAAAGAGAGTTCCGGTAAAGCGCGCCAGCATCTTGGCTATATGGCGCAAAAGTTTTCGCTCTATGGCAATCTGACAGTCGAACAGAATTTACGTTTTTTCTCCGGCGTGTATGGCTTACGCGGTCGGGCGCAGAACGAAAAAATCTCCCGTATGAGCGAGGCATTCGGCCTGAAAAGTATCGCCTCACATGCCACCGATGAACTGCCGTTGGGTTTTAAACAGCGGCTGGCGCTGGCCTGCTCGCTAATGCACGAACCGGACATTCTGTTTCTTGATGAACCGACCTCCGGCGTCGATCCCCTCACCCGCCGCGAGTTCTGGCTGCATATCAACAGCATGGTAGAGAAAGGCGTCACGGTGATGGTCACCACCCACTTTATGGATGAAGCGGAATATTGCGACCGCATCGGGCTGGTATATCGCGGGAAGCTGATTGCCAGCGGTACACCGGACGATTTGAAAGCGCAGTCGGCTAACGATGAGCAACCCGATCCCACCATGGAGCAAGCCTTTATTCAATTGATCCACGACTGGGATAAGGAGCATGGCAATGAGTAACCCGATCCTTTCCTGGCGTCGCGTGCGGGCGCTGTGCGTCAAAGAGACGCGGCAGATCATTCGCGATCCAAGTAGCTGGCTGATTGCGGTGGTGATCCCGCTGTTGCTGCTGTTTATTTTTGGTTACGGCATTAACCTCGACTCCAGCAAGCTGCGCGTCGGGATTTTGCTGGAGCAGCGTAGCGAAGCGGCGCTGGATTTCACCCACACTATGACCGGCTCGCCCTATATTGACGCCACCATCAGCGATAACCGTCAGGAACTGATCGCCAAAATGCAGGCGGGGAAAATTCGTGGTCTGGTGGTGATTCCCGTGGATTTCGCCGAACAGATGGAGCGCGCCAACGCCACCGCGCCGATTCAGGTGATCACCGACGGCAGTGAGCCGAATACCGCTAACTTTGTGCAGGGGTATGTCGAAGGGATCTGGCAGATCTGGCAAATGCAGCGGGCAGAGGACAACGGGCAGACCTTTGAACCGCTTATCGACGTCCAGACACGCTACTGGTTTAACCCGGCGGCGATAAGCCAGCACTTTATTATCCCCGGTGCGGTAACCATTATCATGACGGTCATCGGCGCGATCCTCACCTCGCTGGTGGTGGCGCGGGAGTGGGAGCGCGGCACTATGGAGGCTTTGCTCTCTACTGAGATTACCCGCACGGAACTGCTGCTGTGTAAGCTGATCCCCTATTATTTCCTCGGTATGCTGGCGATGCTGCTCTGTATGTTGGTGTCGGTGTTTATTCTCGGCGTACCCTATCGCGGTTCGCTGCTGATCCTGTTTTTTATCACCAGTCTGTTTTTACTCAGTACGCTGGGGATGGGGCTGCTGATTTCTACGATTACCCGCAACCAGTTCAACGCCGCTCAGGTGGCACTGAACGCCGCTTTCCTGCCGTCGATTATGCTTTCCGGCTTTATATTTCAGATAGACAGTATGCCAGCGGTGATCCGCGCGGTGACGTACATTATTCCCGCACGTTATTTCGTCAGCACCCTGCAAAGCCTGTTCCTCGCCGGGAATATTCCGGTGGTACTGGTGGTAAACGTGCTGTTTTTGATCGCTTCGGCGGTAATGTTTATCGGCCTGACGTGGCTGAAAACCAAACGTCGGCTGGATTAGGGAGAAGAGCATGTTTCATCGCTTATGGACGTTAATCCGCAAAGAATTGCAGTCGCTGCTGCGCGAACCGCAGACGCGAGCGATTCTGATTTTACCCGTGCTTATTCAGGTGATCCTGTTCCCGTTTGCCGCCACGCTGGAAGTGACCAACGCCACCATCGCCATCTACGATGAAGATAACGGCGAGCATTCGGTAGAACTTACTCAACGTTTTGCCCGCGCCAGCGCCTTTACCCATGTGCTGCTGTTGAAAAGTCCGCAGGAGATCCGCCCGACCATCGACACGCAAAAGGCGCTACTGCTGGTGCGTTTCCCGGCTGACTTCTCACGCAAACTGGATACTTTCCAGACCGCACCGTTGCAGTTAATTCTCGACGGGCGTAACTCCAACAGTGCGCAAATCGCCGCCAACTACCTGCAACAGATCGTCAAAAATTATCAGCAGGAGCTGCTGGAAGGAAAACCGAAACCCAACAACAGCGAGCTGGTGGTACGCAACTGGTATAACCCGAATCTCGACTACAAATGGTTTGTGGTGCCGTCGCTGATCGCCATGATCACCACTATCGGCGTAATGATCGTCACTTCACTTTCCGTCGCTCGTGAACGTGAACAAGGTACGCTCGATCAGCTACTGGTTTCGCCCCTCACCACCTGGCAGATATTCATCGGTAAAGCCGTACCGGCGTTAATTGTCGCCACGTTTCAGGCCACCATTGTGCTGGCGATTGGTATCTGGGCGTATCAAATCCCCTTCGCCGGATCGCTGGCGCTGTTCTATTTCACGATGGTGATTTACGGTTTGTCACTGGTGGGATTCGGTCTGCTGATTTCATCACTCTGTGCAACACAACAGCAGGCGTTTATCGGCGTATTCGTCTTTATGATGCCCGCCATTCTGCTTTCCGGTTACGTTTCGCCGGTGGAAAACATGCCGGTGTGGCTGCAAAACCTGACGTGGATTAACCCTATCCGCCACTTTACGGACATTACCAAGCAGATTTATTTGAAGGATGCGAGTCTGGATATTGTGTGGAACAGTTTGTGGCCGCTACTGGTGATAACGGCCACGACAGGGTCAGCGGCGTACGCGATGTTTAGACGCAAGGTGATGTAACTTTTTATCTTTCGCCAGTAACGACACCACCGCCGGGCCGGCAAGGATCGCCAGCCCTGCAATTGCCAGCAAATAGTTGTTTTCCAGTACGCGGGACAACAGCCACAGCACAATCAGCGCCGCGCCAAAATACCAGGTGGTGGTCAGCTCTTCCAGTACGTCTGCCACCTCGCGCCAGCGTTGTTCGGGGTGGCGCTGAAACACCAGCATCATCACTACCGTTACGCAATACAGCACGCACAATCCCACGCCGACGTGAACCAGGGTTTTACTCATCCAGCCCACCACCAGCAGCGCCACTACCAGTAAATGCAACATAATCTGCCAGCAACTTAGGCCAGTTGCGACACGAACACGTTGTTGCCACTTCATGGCTTCTCTCCTGAAGAATTTATCTCTACTAACTCAGAGTACCGAACTTTACGGAAAATTCCGTAAGACCGCACCTTTTTGTGACGCCGACTACACTATTTCAATGAGATAAGAGGCAAAGACAGGAAAATTATGCCCGATCAAACACAACAATTTTCGTTCAAGGTACTCACCATCAATATTCACAAAGGCTTTACCGCGTTTAACCGACGCTTCATTTTGCCGGAACTTCGCGACGCCGTGCGCACCGTCAGCGCCGATATTGTTTGCCTGCAGGAAGTGATGGGCGCGCACGAAGTTCATCCGCTGCATGTGGAAAACTGGCCCGATACCTCGCACTACGAGTTTCTTGCCGACACCATGTGGAGCGATTTTGCCTACGGTCGCAATGCTGTGTATCCAGAAGGGCATCACGGAAACGCGGTGCTGTCACGCTATCCCATTGAACATTATGAAAATCGTGATGTTTCTGTCGATGGAGCGGAAAAACGTGGCGTACTGTATTGCCGCATTGTGCCACCGGTGACCGGGAAAGCGATTCATGTGATGTGCGTGCATCTTGGCCTGCGTGAGGCGCACCGTCAGGCGCAGCTTGCGATGCTCGCCGAATGGGTGAACCAGCTTCCGCCCGACGAACCCGTTTTAGTGGCGGGTGATTTCAACGACTGGCGGCAAAAAGCCAATCATCCCTTAAAAGTACAGGCCGGGTTGGATGAGATATTTACCCGCGCCCACGGACGCCCGGCGCGCACGTTTCCAGTGCAATTTCCTCTACTACGTCTGGACAGGATCTATGTCAAAAATGCCAGCGCCAGCGCGCCAACCGCGTTGCCGCTGCGGACATGGCGACACCTTTCTGATCATGCCCCTCTAAGTGCGGAGATTCATTTATGAAATGTAGCTGGCGCGAAGGCAATAAGATCCAGTTGCTGGAGAACGGCGAGCAATATTATCCCGCTGTATTTAAAGCGATTGGTGAGGCGCAAGAACGCATTATTCTTGAAACGTTTATCTGGTTCGAGGATGACGTCGGTAAACAATTACACGCAGCATTGCTGGACGCTGCACGACGCGGGGTTAAAGCGGAAGTCTTGCTGGATGGCTACGGTTCGCCGGATCTCAGCGATGAGTTTGTCAATGAACTGACGGCGGCTGGCGTGGTGTTTCGTTATTACGATCCCCGCCCTCGCCTGTTCGGTATGCGCACCAATGTGTTTCGCCGGATGCATCGCAAAATTGTGGTGATCGACGCACGTATCGCCTTTATTGGCGGGCTGAATTACTCCGCCGAGCATATGTCCAGCTACGGTCCAGAGGCTAAACAGGATTACGCGGTACGCCTCGAAGGGCCGATTGTCGAAGATATTCTCCAGTTTGAGCTGGAAAACCTGCCAGGACAGAGCGCGGCACGACGCTGGTGGCGACGTCATCACAAAGCGGAAGAGAACCGCCAGCCGGGAGAAGCGCAGGTATTGCTGGTCTGGCGCGATAACGAAGAACATCGCGATGATATCGAACGTCACTATCTGAAAATGCTCACTCAGGCGCGGCGGGAAGTGATTATCGCCAACGCCTACTTCTTCCCCGGCTATCGATTTTTGCACGCCTTGCGTAAAGCGGCACGGCGCGGGGTGCGGATCAAACTGATTATTCAGGGTGAACCGGATATGCCTATTGTCAGAGTCGGCGCGCGCTTGCTGTATAACTATCTGGTTAAAGGCGGCGTTCAGGTGTTTGAATATCGCCGCCGCCCGCTCCACGGCAAAGTGGCATTGATGGACGATCACTGGGCGACGGTGGGCTCCAGTAACCTCGATCCGCTCAGTTTGTCGCTGAATCTTGAAGCAAACGTTATTATCCACGATCGTCATTTTAACCAGACGCTACGCGACAATCTGAATGGCATCATCGCCGCTGACTGCCAGCAGGTAGATGAAACCATGCTGCCAAAACGCACCTGGTGGAACCTGACCAAAAGCGTGCTGGCATTCCACTTTTTACGCCATTTCCCGGCACTGGTGGGCTGGCTTCCGGCGCACACGCCACGTCTGGCGCAAGTTGATCCGCCCGCGCAGCCGGCAATGGAAACTCAGGATCGGGTAGAAACTGAAAATACGGGGGTGAAACCCTGATGAGTAAATCACACCCGCGCTGGCGCTTAGTAAAGAAGATCCTCACCTGGCTGTTTTTTATCGCGGTGATTGTGTTGCTGGTGGTCTACGCCAAAAAGGTGGACTGGGAAGAGGTCTGGAAGGTCATCCGTGACTACAATCGCGTTGCGCTGCTCAGTGCGGTTGGGCTGGTGGTCGTCAGCTATCTGATTTACGGCTGCTATGACCTGCTTGCTCGCTCTTACTGCGGTCATAAACTGGCGAAGCGCCAGGTGATGCTGGTGTCGTTTATCTGCTACGCCTTCAACCTGACGCTTAGTACCTGGGTTGGCGGCATTGGTATGCGCTATCGTCTTTACTCCCGCCTGGGATTACCGGGTAGCACTATTACACGGATTTTCTCGCTGAGTATTACCACCAACTGGCTGGGCTATATTTTGCTGGCGGGGATTATCTTTACCGCAGGCGTGGTGGAGCTGCCGGACCACTGGTATGTCGATCAAACCACGCTGCGTATTCTCGGCATTGGCTTACTGATGATTATCGCGGTTTATTTGTGGTTTTGCGCTTTCGCGAAGCACCGCCATATGACCATCAAAGGACAAAAGCTGGTGCTGCCTTCATGGAAATTCGCCCTCGCCCAGATGCTGATTTCCAGCGTTAACTGGATGGTAATGGGAGCGATTATCTGGCTGTTACTCGGTCAAAGCGTGAACTATTTCTTTGTACTGGGCGTGTTGCTGGTTAGTAGTATTGCTGGCGTCATCGTGCATATTCCGGCGGGAATTGGTGTGCTGGAAGCGGTATTTATCGCGCTACTGGCTGGGGAGCATACCTCCAAAGGTACAATTATCGCCGCCCTACTCGCTTACCGTGTGCTGTATTACTTTATCCCACTGCTGCTGGCGCTGATCTGTTACCTGCTACTGGAAAGTCAGGCGAAGAAGCTACGGGCGAAAAATGAAGCGGCGATGTGATGTTTAGTTAAGTTCTTTGGTTTGTGCAGATTGTTAGCAACGTGCTATTTGTTCATGGCGGATGCGGCGTGAACGCCTTACCCGCCCTACACAACTAATGCTTTCCTGCATTCTGATACGCTACAGCCCTTTAACAAAGTATGTTTTACGCCAGAGTAATGTTTGTTGTTTCCTTAATAATCATCAGGGGACATCTGGCGATGTCCTCTCAGCATAAAATTACAGCGGATTCGGACTGGCTTCGCGATAAGAAACCTTTTTCTTCGGTGATGTAAAGGTGTCTCGCAGATCTTTATATTCATATATTTTAGCTCGGGTGCCATCCGTTACTGGAATAGAGGAGTGCGGACGATAACACTGAGATAATGGCGAATTGCAATGCTCTTCGTGGGTAGAGATGCCCAGCCAGTCAAGAATCATCGCATAGTTATTAAGCAATGAATAAACTTCTTGAATGTGTCCAAGTTTACGCGGTTGACTGGCGATAGCAGCCTGGCTATACCAGATAAATTGCGGTACATCGTAGGCTTCTTTACTGGGAGTATCTGCGGCGTGCATATAATACGATGGAATATTGGGATTTTTCTCCAGACCGTGGTCAGAAAAATAGAGTAATGAGGATTTACTTCCCTCCAGTCTTTTCATGATTTCGCCAATGATGTAATCGGTAAATCGTATGGAGTTGTTGTAGCAATCCTCGTATTTATCCCCAGTTTTAATTTTATCTGCCCATTCAGGGTAGCGTGTACAGGCAATTTCATGGCTACCATTACCATGTAGCAGTATTAATTTCTTACCCTTGACTTTTAATGCTTCATCCAACAACGGCAGAAGGCTATCATCGTATTCCTCGCTTACCCAATGTGTATTATTACTGGAACGACCAATGAGCGTAATATAGTTATTATGCTTCCCGGACATACCCACGGTACTTAACCAGGTAGTCTGATACCCCACTTTATTAGCTACGGCAATAACATTATTTGATAAGTCCGCAGTGGTAAAACTTTCTGTTGTCGCTTTACTAAGGATCATCGGAACAGAAGTTACTGTTGCCGCCGCTGGGGAAACCGCATTATCAAAGATAAGCGCCTGTGGTCCAATCTCATTTTGTACAGGCGTTGTATTGATACCAAAGCCATACAAACTCATATTACTGCGCCGTACAGACTCCCCTACGATAATAACATAATTTTCAATATCCGTTTCTTTAGCAATCAATCCCGGTAAATCCACATCAATTTGTTTTATTTCTCTGGCAAAAGAAATATCTCGATAAGCAATAATAAAATCGGCAGCGGTATAAAATGGTGTAAATCTTAACACCCTGGAGCTTAATGGAGAGTATCCTCCAAGACCATCTTTTTTCTGTTTACTCCATTGATTGTAACTAAACCATGAGATAAATATTAATAGTATCACCAGTGATGCACATTGAACCTTAGTAGACACACACTTAACGCCCATGGGTATAGAAAAATAAGTCAGCAAGAAATAAACAACACATACTGGCATCCAGGATAGATATAACCCCGACATTGCTTTCACTTCAGACCAGTGGGTTTCCATGATACTCATTGCAAAGATAATATTAAATTCACTTTGATAAATTTGCCATGTACAAAGCGCGACCATAAAATTAATGGTCAATAATAGTGACACACTCAATGCCACTATTTTCCCAACAAATAATCGATAACACCCTGTCAAACACAGGATGATTAGCAAGTTGCAGATACCGACGCGCAGGATAACTCTCAATGGCTGTAAAAAATAAACAGGCCAAAGCTGGAGTAATACAGACACAAGTAGCAATGCGATGAAAATGTATTTTTTTGACTGCCGAGGATAAGCCGTTATCGATGGTAATACGAAAGACATAGAACCCTGACCCATTTATTATATGAATATATATTTAAAAATTAATCCCATTGAAATATATTATCAGCAGATGATTGATTTTTACCCGCAAGCATTTATTTAACAGATGAATATCGCCAGCCATTAATAAAACCGTAGGATTGTACTCTATTTTCTTTTAGGTATACCAGATTTATAAAAATGCATCATATGCATAGATATAATCAATGTGAATTATATCTTTATGTCTATTTTTTAAATATATACTTATTATCGAATAGACAAAAAAATCCCGGTGTCGTTCCGGGATTTTTATAAGAAATGCGTTTAACGGCGGTTACCGAATATCCGCAGCAACATCAGGAACAGGTTGATGAAGTCCAGATACAACGTTAAGGCGCCAAGAATGGAATATTTACGCAGGTTCGACGTGTCGCGGGTATCAATCTGTTCACCCATATTTTTCAGTTTCTGAGTGTCATACGCCGTCAGTCCAACAAAGACAATCACGCCGATGTAGGTGACTGCCCACATTAATGCTTCGCTTTTCAGCCAGAAGTTCACCAGAGAGGCTATGACGATACCAATTAATGCCATAAATAGCATATTGCCGAAGCCACTTAAATCGCGTTTCGTGGTGTAACCATACAGACTCATCGCGCCGAACATCCCGGCGGTGACAACGAAGGTACTGGCAATAGAGGCGGCAGTGTAGACAATGAAAATACTGGAGAGCGTTAAGCCCGTTAGCGCCGAATAAAGCATAAAGAGCATCGTCGTTACGCCCGCGCTGAGTTTTTGAATCATCGCTGATAACACGATAACCAGAGCTAATTGCGCGATTATCAAACCGATTAAGAAGACACGGTTAGTGAATAGCAGCTCCATAACGGCAGCAGAGTTGGCTGCATACCAGGCAACAAATGCGGTCAGTAACAAACCAACTGTCATCCAGCCATAGACTTGCGCCATATAGGTTTGCAAGCCAGCACGGGGTTGTACGATTGAATCTGAACGTGGGAATCTGTCCATGACTTTCTCCTGAAGATATAAGGAATATCTAAAGGATACTGCAAATGATGAGGGTGTGCATCGACGCAGCGTAAACGCATGTACTGAGCGGTGAAATTGCCGGACGCAGCGGTGCCTTATCCGGCCAACAAAAAACTACCAGCGTTTCGCCGCCTGCTGATCGCTCTCCCGAGCTTCGACCCAGCGATCACCTTCCGGCGTGGCTTCGCGCTTCCAGAACGGTGCGCGGGTTTTGAGATAGTCCATAATAAACTGCCCGGCTTCAAACGCGCTGCTACGATGCGCGCTGGTGACCCCGACAAATACGATTTCATCGCCCGGCCATAATTCGCCAATGCGATGAATCACCGTGACTCTCCCCAGCGACCAGCGGTTACGCGCCTCATCCACGATTTCCGCCAGTGCTTTTTCCGTCATCCCCGGATAGTGTTCGAGGGTTAATGCTTTGACGCTGTCGCCCAGATTATGGTTGCGCACCTTACCGGTAAACGTGACCACTGCACCATCTTCGTCACGCTCAGCCAGCCACGGGTACTCTTCCCCAACGCTAAAAGGCTGAGGTCCGACAACAATTTTGGTTTCTGCCATCTTAACCTCCGGTTACCGGCGGGAAGAAAGCAACTTCGTCGCCGTCAGTCAGCGGATGGTCAAAACTCACCAGCGTCTGGTTGACAGCAGCCAGCAATTTGCCATCTTCCAGCGCCAGCGCCCAGCGATCGCTCTGCGCTGCCAGGTGTTGGCGTAATGCTTCTACGGTTGAGAAATCCGCAGCCACTTCGGTTGCATCCGTTCCTACCAACTCGCGCACCTGAGCGAAAAAAAGAACTTTAATCATCCGCTTCCACCTTAAAATCACCCGACTTGCCGCCGCTCTTCGCCAGCAAACGTACCGGACCAATCACCATATCTTTTTGCACCGCTTTGCACATGTCATAAATGGTCAGCGCCGCCACGGAGGCTGCGGTTAATGCTTCCATTTCGACACCCGTTTTCCCTGTCAGGCGGCAAAGCGTTTCAATTCGTACCCGATTATGTTCCGGCTCAGCCTGTAAATTGACTTCAACTTTGCTGAGCATCAGCGGATGACAAAGCGGGATCAGATCCCAGGTGCGTTTTGCCGCCTGAATACCGGCAATGCGCGCAGTGGCAAATACGTCGCCTTTGTGATGGCGACCATCAATGATCATCGCCAGCGTCTCACTGCGCATGGTGACAAAGGCTTCGGCGCGCGCTTCACGCACAGTTTCCGCTTTGGCGGAGACATCCACCATGTGCGCTTCGCCAGCGGCGTTGATATGGGTCAGTTGCGACATACTTATTTCTTCAAATGTGGATGGAAATTGCACGGACGCGTACGGGCATCCAGCTGCGGGGCGATGATATTTTCCCAGGCGGTGCGGCACGCTTTAGTCGAGCCGGGCATCGCGAAAATCAGCGTTTTGTTAGCAACACCCGCCACCGCACGAGATTGCAGGGTTGCGGTGCCAATCTCTTCGAACGACAGCATACGGAACACTTCGCCGAAGCCTTCGACTTCACGATCGAACAGCGGCAACAGTGCTTCTGGCGCCTGATCGCCTTCTGTCAGGCCAGTACCACCTGTAATCAGCACCACTTGTACATCGTCGCTGGCGATCCACGCAGATACCTGAGCGCGAATGGCGTAGCGGTTTTCTTTGACAATGGCTTTATCGACAACGTGATGGCCTGCTTCCTGCGCCGAGTCGCGCAGATAGTGACCGGAGGTATCGTCTTCTTCACCGCGACGATTAGAAACCGTAAGAATAGCAATACGGGTCGGGATAAATTCAGTGCTTACCTGACTCATCTGATCTCTCCTTTTGACGTTTTAACCGCCAATGTACGATAAGTTTTGCGTAATACCGGTGTTGTTTTGATGCAGGAAATGGGTCTGTTTTTTCTCCCGCAGCGCCGCCGAAATACGCGCTTCCAGCGCCTGTTGCTGGGTATCGTCTTCCAGCAGATCGCGCAGGTTAACGCCGCCTTCACCAAACAGGCAGAGATGGAGTTTACCAATGGAGGAGACGCGCAGGCGGTTGCAGGTGGCGCAGAAGTCTTTTTCATACGGCATGATAAGGCCGATCTCTCCGGCGTAATCCGGATGACAAAAGACTTGTGCGGGGCCGTCGCTGCGTTGACGAAGCTGATGGATCCAGCCGCGACGCAGCAGCTCGTCACGCAGAACCTGACCAGAAATATGGTGCTTGCGGAAGAGTTCGCTGCCCTCGCCCGTTTCCATCAGTTCGATAAAACGCAGCTGAATGGGGCGATGCTGGATCCAGTTCAGAAAGGTGTCGAGTTGATGATGATTGACATCCCGCATCAGCACGGTATTGACTTTAACCTTCTCAAACCCGGCTTCAAATGCAGCATCGATGCCTGCCATTACCTGGTTGAATTTATCCTGCCCGGTAATGGCGTGAAACTGACGGGCGTCGAGGCTATCAACGCTGACGTTAATGCCCGTCAGGCCTGCATCGCGCCAGTTCGCGACATCGCGTTCCAGGCGATAACCATTGGTGGTGACCGCAATCTGGCGAATAGCGTCGTTTTCCCGCACAGCGGCGATGATATCGGTAAAGTCGCGACGTAAAGACGGCTCGCCGCCTGTCAGACGCACTTTTTCGGTGCCCAGACTGGCGAAGGCGCGAGTAACCCGACGAATTTCATCGACGGTCAGGAAGCCTTTATTAGTGACGCCGCTCGGCTTGTAGCCATCCGGCAGGCAGTAGGTGCAACGAAAGTTACACACATCGGTAATCGACAGGCGCAAGTAGTAAAACTTACGCGCAAATGCATCAGTCAGTTGTGAAGCCATGTACACCTTTCCAGATACGGGAGGCGAAGTCATTTCTTCCTTCGCCCTGGTGGCAATCTTTATGAGCATTGTCACGGCCAAAGCACCGTATCAGTTGACCCAGGTGCAGAGGCTAGAGTGTTTAGTGGTTATGCCGATACTAGCGTGTAAATGAGATTTTTACCATTCACACTTTCCGCTATGTAATCATGTATATAGCGTCATGATCGTGCTATTTCCCTACAGAATAAGGGAAAATGATGGTTTTACTTTGATGTACATCATCAGCAATGCAGTGCGTATATCGTCCTTTAGAGGTAGAAAACAATTATTTGTATCCTCAATTTTGGCGGGTTAATTGCTGTTTCCCTGTCAGTTGCGCTACTGTAGCGCGGATAATCTGACTTCAGGAATTTATATGCGCAATCGTACGCTGGCTGACCTTGATCGTGTCGTTGCTCTCGGCGGAGGGCATGGACTGGGACGCGTTCTCTCATCACTTTCGTCTTTGGGTTCTCGTTTAACGGGCATTGTGACCACCACCGATAACGGTGGTTCAACAGGGCGTATTCGCCGCTCAGAAGGCGGTATTGCCTGGGGCGATATGCGCAACTGTCTTAATCAGTTAATTACAGAACCCAGCGTCGCTTCCGCGATGTTTGAATATCGTTTTGGCGGTAATGGCGAGCTTTCCGGGCATAACCTTGGAAACCTGATGTTAAAGGCGCTGGACCACCTTAGCGTGCGGCCTCTGGAAGCCATCAATTTAATTCGTAATCTGCTGAAAGTGGATGCACATTTGATTCCGATGTCAGAGCATCCCGTTGATCTGATGGCGATTGACGATCAGGGGCATGAAGTTTACGGCGAGGTAAATATTGACCAGTTAACCACGCCGATTCAGGAATTACTGTTAACCCCTAATGTGCCTGCTACGCGTGAAGCTGTACATGCTATCAATGAAGCAGATCTGATTCTTATCGGGCCAGGCAGTTTTTATACCAGCCTGATGCCGATCCTGCTGCTTAAGGAAATGGCGCAGGCATTACGCCGCACGCCAGCACCGATGGTCTATATCGGCAATCTGGGACGTGAACTTAGCCTACCAGCGGCGAATCTGAAACTGGAAAATAAGCTGGCGATTATGGAGCAGTATGTCGGCAAGAAGGTTATTGATGCCGTCGTCGTTGGGCCGAAAGTGGATGTTTCTGCGGTCACCGACAGAATAGTGATTCAGGACGTACTGGAGGCCAGCGATATCCCCTATCGTCATGACCGCCAGTTGTTACATAACGCACTGGAAAAGGCGTTACAGGCGTTGGGTTAACGGAAAACCGGAAGAACATTCCGGCGTCAGATTGCAGACAAAGTGCGCGTTGTTCATGCCGGATGCGGCGTGAACGCCTTATCCGGCCTACAAATCGCGCAAATTCAATATATTGCAGAGTGCATGTAGGCCTGATAAGCGTAGCGCATCAGGCAATTTCGCGTTTCTCATCAGCCTCAAACCAGAAAAACATTCCGGCTTTTTCATCTCGTCACGAAGCCGCAATAAACAGCTCACGCAACTGATGCAACTGGTCACGAATTTGCGCCGCCTCTTCGAACTCCAGGTTTTGCGCGTGTTTCATCATCTGCCCTTCCAGTTCATGGATTTTCTGCTGCAACGCTTTTGGCGACATATCCATCGGCACATTATCCGGCTCAACAATCGCGCGCGCTTTCCCTCTGCCCTTGGCTTTGGTTTTAGCAATGTTCTGCCCCAGCGCCAGGATATCGACCACTTTCTTGTTCAGCCCTTGTGGTGTAATGCCATGCTCTTCGTTGTACTTCTGCTGTTTCTCGCGGCGACGTTCGGTTTCGCCAATCGCTTTCGCCATTGACGGGGTTATCTTATCGCCGTAGAGAATCGCTTTACCGTTAACGTTACGTGCCGCACGACCAATGGTCTGGATCAACGAACGTTCAGAACGCAGGAAGCCCTCTTTGTCGGCGTCGAGGATCGCCACCAGCGACACTTCCGGCATATCCAGACCTTCGCGCAGTAAGTTGATGCCAACCAGCACATCGAACTCGCCCAGACGCAAGTCGCGGATGATTTCCATACGTTCAACGGTATCAATGTCGGAGTGAAGATAACGCACGCGCTCGCCGTGTTCTTCGAGATATTCGGTGAGGTCTTCCGCCATCCGCTTGGTCAGCGTCGTCACCAGAACGCGTTCGTTAATTGCCGCTCGCTGACGAATCTCCGAAAGAAGATCATCGACCTGGGTCGCGACCGGACGCACTTCGATAATCGGATCAAGCAATCCGGTTGGACGCACCACCTGATCCACCACGTCGCCGCCAGATTTCTCCAGTTCATAGTTGCCGGGCGTCGCGGAAACATAGATGGTTTGCGGGGCTAATGCTTCGAACTCTTCAAACTTCAGCGGACGGTTATCCAGCGCAGATGGCAGACGGAAACCATACTCCACCAGCGTTTCTTTACGCGCCCGGTCGCCGCGATACATACCGCCTATCTGCGGAATGGTGACGTGTGATTCATCAACCACCAGCAGCCCATCGGCAGGCAGGTAATCAAACAGCGTCGGCGGTGGCTCGCCAGGCCCACGCCCGGAAAGAAAGCGAGAATAGTTTTCGATGCCCGAGCAATATCCCAGCTCATTCATCATCTCCAGATCAAACTGAGTACGCTGGGTCAGCCGCTGCTCTTCCAGCAACTTGTTATTTGCCAGCAGTACCTTGCGCCGATCCGCCAGTTCTTCTTTAATCTCTTCCATCGCCTGCACAATGCGCTCGCGCGGCGTAACATAGTGCGTTTTCGGGTAGATGGTATAACGCGCAATGGTCGAGATAATCTGCCCGGTTAGTGGGTCGAAAAGCGAGAGCCGTTCCACTTCTTCGTCGAACAATTCTACACGTAGCGCAACGTCGTCGGACTCTGCCGGGAAGATGTCGATCACCTCACCCCGCACGCGAAAAGTGCCGCGCTGGAATGCCTGGTCGTTGCGGGTGTATTGCAACTCCGCCAGGCGACGCAGGATCGCGCGCTGATCGATAATCATACCGACCGTGAGGTGCAGCATCATCTTGAGATATAAATCAGGATCGCCCAGACCATAAATTGCGGAAACTGACGCTACGACAATAACATCTCGCCGCTCCAGCAACGCTTTGGTTGCTGAAAGTCGCATCTGTTCGATATGTTCGTTTACTGAGGCATCTTTCTCAATAAACGTATCTGAACTCGGAACATAGGCTTCTGGCTGATAGTAATCGTAATAGGAGACGAAATACTCCACCGCGTTTTCCGGGAAGAACTCTTTCATCTCACCATATAGTTGCGCTGCCAGCGTTTTGTTGGGCGCCAGCACCATAGTTGGGCGTTGCAGGTCAGCGATGACATTAGCAATAGTGAAGGTTTTCCCCGACCCCGTCACGCCAAGCAGAGTCTGATGCGCGAGGCCATCCTCCAGCCCCTCTTTGAGGCGTCGAATCGCCTCCGGCTGATCGCCAGAAGGTTTGAACGCGGAATTCAGTTTGAATGGTTTACTCATGAGTTGCTACCTGAAGGAATGGGCGGGCAGGTGTGTAATTTTACTCGTCATGATTAATAATGCCAATAAATTATACTGGATAAAAAAACAGTCTCACACCACAACATTTCTGTTACGCCGTAAACTAAGGTCTAAACCGTAGGCAAAATTGACGCTGTGACGAGATAAAACTCTGGTCTGCAGGGTTATCCCCAGAGCAATGGCTTTTTTAACATTTGTCAAGATGGCTGATGACGGATTTATTGCAGGAGATAACACTTTCCTGACAGCCATTGCATTTATCTAACAGATTGAAAAATAAAAAATATTTATTTAAGCCGTCTTTAGCGCCAATTTGCGTGCAAGCCGCGTATTCTCTCGCTTACCTTACGTTTTCTAACTCTAATGCACATGGTTATCCACAGGAATAGTGGATAACTGCCTGCAGCCCCTATGTCCAGCCGCCTGGGCAATTCCCATACTAATCGTATAATGCCGGGGTAAAATTTTTTTCGCGATTTTTTTAGCATTTGGTTGGTTAAATTACGGGCGACCGAAGACGCGATCTCGCTCGCAATTCAACCAATTTTTTTGCTACTTCAGTGATGTGAGATTTATATATTTTCCGGTTAGCGCACTTTCTGGATTTTCCTGAAGCCAGGGAATTTCCCCCAGCAGCGGCGCGGGGATCATTCGGGTGAGCGTAGCCATATATTCAGCATGACGTTTGCCTGGCGGAGTGACATCGTTCGCCACCCAGCCTGCGAGAGTTAGTCCTGCCTGCTGTACTGCCTGTGCTGTCAGCATTGCATGATTGATGCAGCCCAGTTTTACCCCAACGACCAGAATCACCGGCAGTTGTTCCTGCGTTACCCAATCTGCAAACATGAAGGAATCCGAAAGCGGCGTAAACCAGCCGCCAGCACCTTCCACTAACACCCAGTCAGCCTGTTGTTCAAGCACGCGTAATCCGGCGCTCATTACCAATGATTCTATCGGCCTGCCCTCTTGCGCGCTGATGATGTGCGGCGAAGTGGGTTCTGCGAAGGTATAAGGATTTACCGTTGCGTAATCCAGCTGCAGGCTGCTGTTGCGCTGTAACGCCAGCGCGTCGCTGTTACGTAAGCCTTCCGGGGTATTTTCGCTGCCAGAGGCCACCGGTTTATAACCTGCCGTCCGATAACCTGCTGCCTTCGCGGCTTGTAAAAGTGCACAACTGGCGACAGTTTTCCCTACTTCGGTGTCCGTTCCGGTGACAAAATAACGTTTACTCACGAGCAATCACTCCCAAAAAAAGATGATACGTCAGAGGATATCGCCCCTGCTGTTGCGGCCAGGCCAGTTGCAGTTGTTGTAACTGTGAACGGGTTAATACTCGCTGATCGCGCCCTGCGTGAAGATGCGTTGCGCCAATGCCTTTCAGCGAACGCATGGCACTGAGCGCATCATCAAAGCACAGGGTGATGGGTTGAAGATGGTGTTGATAACATAAGCCTTTCAGCGCCTGTTCAATGTCAGCGGGTAGTAAAAAGTGATTAGCATGAGGCCGTTCATCTACCGCTTGCCACGCCTGATGTAATTCAGGGAGCGATCCCTGCGCCAGCGTGGTAAATGCCACCACGCCGCCGGGGCGTACTACGCGACAAAGCTCACCTAATGCCGTGGATAAATTACCGCACCACTGCACCGCGAGATTGCTCCATGCAAGATCGAACGTCGCAGTCGCTAACGGCAGGGATTCGATATCCCCCGCCAGATAATGATCTGCGGCATCCTTCTGGCGTGCCTGGGCAAGCATTGGCGGCGAGAGATCTAACGCCATCACCTGCTCGCTGCGCTCGCGCCAGTGGCGGCTCATCCAGCCAGGTCCACAGCCAGCATCCAGCACTCGGGCGTATTTGCGTTGCGGGAGCATTGCCAGCAAGGCATCGGCGCTCTGACGCTGTAACTCTGCGTGTTGCTCATACTGTGAGGCAGCCCGACCAAATGCCGCCGCAATGGCTTGTTTATTAACCGTTGCCATGCAGCACCTCCACCAGACGGTCGATATCCTGCGTTTCATGAGCTGCGGTTAAGGTCAGGCGCAGTCGCGCAGTGCCAGCGGGTACGGTTGGCGGGCGAATCGCCGTGACCCAGCAGCCTTGCTGGCGCAGTTTTTCTGCCAGTTGTAACGCACGGCTGTTGTCACCGACGATCAATGGTTGGATGGCGCTGCATGAATCCGCAAGCGTAAACGGCAAATCCTGTACTCCGGCACGAAAACGCGTAATGAGTGCTGCCAGTTTTGCGCGTCGCGCGTCACCTTCTTCACTGCGAATGACCGCCAGCGACGCACGTAATGCCTGCGCCTGAGCGGGCGGCATACTGGTGCTATAGATAAGATGGCGGGCAAATTGCAGCAGATAATCCGCCACAGTTTCAGAGCAAAGCACCGCCGCACCGCTGACACCAAATCCTTTGCCAAACGTAACAACCAGCAATTCCGGCCTCACCTGCTGTTGCCAGCAGCTACCGCGCCCCTGTTCACCGATAACACCCGTACCGTGGGCATCGTCGACCATCAACCAGCCATTGTGCTGCTGCGTCTCACGGTGGATTTCCGTCAGCGGCGCACTATCGCCGTCCATACTGAATACGCCTTCTGTCACCACCAGTCGCAACCCTGGACAGGAGGAAGCAAGCAGGCGCGCCAGATGAGCGACATCGTTATGAGCAAAACGACGAAGCTGCGCCGGACTTAAACTGGCCGCTTCCAGCAAGGAGGCGTGGCTAAGCCGGTCGGCAACGATGCGGTCATCTTTCGCCATCATCGCGGCAATGACCGCCTGATTAGCGGCAAAACCGGAGATAAACAGCAGCGCCCGCGAATAACCCAGCCACTCGGCCAGTTCTTCTTCCAGCGCCTGATGCGCCACGCTATAACCGCTGACGTGACCGGAACCGCCACTACCGACGCCAAATTGCTCCGCACCCTGCTGCCAGGCACGGATAATTTGCGGATGATGGCTTAAACCTAAGTAATCGTTACTGGAAAAGTTCAGATACTGCCGTTCGTCCGCCACCAGCCAGCGTCCGGCGCCTTGTGCCACCGGATAACGGCAACGCAGGGCATCGGCAGCACGCCGCGCATCGAGCGCCGCGTTAATCTTCTCCTGCCAGGTCATAGGGCTGCCGCGTTGTAGTATTCGTCGGTGTCCGGGGTCATCAGCGCCTGTTCCAAACGTTGCTGTTGTTCGTTATCGCCCGCCAGAACGGCGGTTTGTTGCGGATTCAGCCCCAGTTTGCGGAACAGTTGCAGGTCTTTATCTTCTTCCGGATTCGGCGTGGTCAGCAGTTTGCAACCGTAGAAAATCGAGTTTGCACCTGCCATAAAGCACATCGCCTGAGTCTGTTCGTTCATCTGCTCGCGTCCGGCAGAAAGGCGCACATAAGAGGTCGGCATCAGGATCCGCGCTACCGCAATGGTGCGAATAAAATCAAAGGCATCGACATCATCGTTATCCGCCAGCGGCGTACCTTTCACCTTCACCAGCATGTTGATTGGCACGCTTTCCGGCGGCGTCGGCAGGTTTGCCAGTTGCAGTAATAATCCGGCGCGATCTTTCACCGTTTCGCCTAAGCCCACAATGCCACCTGAGCAGACTTTGATCCCGGCATCGCGCACTTTTTCCAGCGTATCGAGGCGTTCCTGATAGGTGCGCGTGGTGATGATATTGCCGTAAAACTCCGGCGAGGTGTCGAGGTTGTGGTTGTAGTAATCCAGTCCGGCATTCGCGAGGCGCTGCGCCTGGGATTCACTTAATGTCCCCAGCGTCATACACGCCTCCAGCCCCATCGCTTTTACCCCCTGCACCATCTGCTCGAGATAGGGCATATCGCGTTCGTGCGGATTCTTCCACGCCGCGCCCATGCAGAAACGCGTCGATCCCGCCGCTTTCGCTTTGCGCGCCGACTCCAGCACCTGTTCAACTTCCATCAACCGCTCGGCTTCCAGCCCGGTTTTATAGCGCGAGCTTTGCGGGCAGTATTTGCAATCTTCCGGGCAAGCTCCGGTCTTAATTGACAGCAAAGTGCTGACCTGTACCTGACGAGGATCGAAATGCTGACGATGCACCTGCTGCGCTTCAAACAGCAGATCCAGCAACGGTTTTTCAAATAATTCTGTGACTTGCGACAATGTCCAGCGTGGGCGGTGAGCCATGGGGCTTCTCCAGAACGTGTTTTTTGTTGTTAATTCGGTGTAGACTCGTAAACCTAAATCTTTTTAATTTGGTTTACAAGTCGATTATGACAACGGACGATCTTGCCTTTGACCAACGCCATATCTGGCACCCATACACATCCATGACCTCCCCTCTGCCGGTTTATCCGGTGGCGAGCGCGGAAGGTTGCGAGCTAATTTTGTCTGACGGCAGACGCCTGGTTGACGGTATGTCGTCCTGGTGGGCGGCGATCCACGGCTACAATCACCCGCAGCTTAATGCGGCGATGAAGACGCAAATTGATGCCATGTCGCATGTGATGTTTGGCGGTATCACTCATGCGCCAGCCATTGAGCTGTGCCGCAAACTGGTGGCGATGACGCCGCAACCGCTGGAGTGCGTTTTTCTCGCGGACTCCGGTTCCGTAGCGGTGGAAGTGGCGATGAAAATGGCGTTGCAGTACTGGCAAGCCAAAGGCGAAGCGCGCCAGCGTTTTCTGACCTTCCGCAATGGTTATCATGGCGATACCTTTGGCGCGATGTCGGTGTGCGATCCGGACAACTCAATGCACAGCCTGTGGAAAGGCTATCTGCCAGAAAACTTGTTTGCTCCAGCCCCGCAAAGCCGCATGGACGGCGAATGGGATGAGCGCGATATGGTGGGCTTTGCGCGCCTGATGGCGGCGCATCGTCATGAAATCGCTGCGGTGATTATTGAGCCGATTGTCCAGGGCGCAGGCGGGATGCGCATCTACCATCCGGAATGGTTAAAACGAATCCGCAAAATGTGCGATCGTGAAGGTATCTTGCTGATTGCTGACGAAATCGCCACCGGATTTGGTCGAACCGGCAAACTGTTTGCCTGTGAACATGCAGAAATCGCGCCGGACATTTTGTGCCTCGGTAAAGCCTTAACCGGCGGCACGATGA
Source organism: Escherichia sp. Marseille-Q3837 (assembly GCF_916618735.1). Classification (NCBI taxonomy): domain Bacteria; kingdom Pseudomonadati; phylum Pseudomonadota; class Gammaproteobacteria; order Enterobacterales; family Enterobacteriaceae; genus Escherichia; species Escherichia sp. Marseille-Q3837. The sequence goes on from NZ_CAKAKC010000001.1 coordinate 3,991,017, forward strand.
CCCTTTCCGCCACGATCACCACGCGCGAGGTTGCAGAAACCATCAGTAACGGCGAAGCCGGCTGCTTTATGCACGGGCCAACTTTTATGGGCAATCCGCTGGCCTGCGCGGCAGCGAACGCCAGCCTGGCGATTATCGAATCTGGCGAATGGCAGCAGCAGGTGGCAAAGATTGAAGCGCAACTACGCGAGCAACTGACCCCAGCCCGTGACGCCGAACTGGTTGCCGATGTGCGCGTACTGGGGGCAATTGGCGTAGTCGAAACCACTCGTCCGGTGAATATGGCAGCACTGCAAAAATTCTTTGTCGAGCAGGGTGTGTGGATACGGCCTTTTGGCAAGCTGATTTACCTGATGCCGCCCTATATTATTCGCCCGGAACAGTTGCAGCGCCTGACCGCAGCGGTAAATCGCGCCGTACTGGATGAAACATTTTTTTGCCAATAACGGGAAGTCAGCGTGAGGGTTTCTGGCTACACTTTCTGCAAACAAGAAAGGAGGGTTCATGAAACTCATCAGTAACGATCTGCGCGATGGCGATAAGCTGCCGCATCGTCATGTCTTTAACGGCATGGGTTACGATGGCGATAATATTTCGCCACATCTGGCGTGGGATGATGTTCCTGCGGGAACGAAAAGTTTTGTTGTCACCTGCTACGACCCGGATGCGCCAACCGGCTCCGGCTGGTGGCACTGGGTAGTTGTTAACTTGCCTGCCGATACCCGTGTATTGCCGCAAGGATTTGGCTCTGGTCTGGTAGCAATCCCTGATGGCGTGCTCCAGACACGCACCGATTTTGGTAAAACCGGGTACGATGGCGCAGCGCCGCCGAAAGGCGAAACTCATCGCTACATTTTTACTGTTCACGCGCTGGATGTAGAACGTATTGATGTCGATGAAGGAGCCAGCGGCGCGATGGTCGGTTTTAACGTTCATTTCCACTCTCTCGCCAGCGCATCAATTACCGCGATGTTCAGTTAAATGTTCTGTCAGATGGTGCAAGGCCATCTGACATCACTTAAAGGTATTAAAAACAACTTTTTGTCTTTTTACCTTCCCGTTTCGCTAAAGTTAGTATAAAAAAGCAGGCTTCAACGGATTCATTTTTCCATTTCAAAGCCCGGAGCAACCTGTGAACACATTTTCAGTTTCCCGTCTGGCGCTGGCACTGGCTTTTGGCGTGACGCTGACCGCCTGTAGCTCAACACCGCCCGATCAACGTCCTTCTGATCAAACCGCGCCTGGTACCTCTTCTCGCCCGATTCTGTCGGCAAAAGAAGCGCAGAATTTCGATGCTCAACACTATTTTGCGTCCCTGACACCAGGTGCTGCAGCATGGAATCCTTCCCCGATTACCCTGCCTGCGCAACCTGACTTTGTTGTCGGCCCGGCGGGTACTCAAGGTGTAACGCATACCACGATTCAGGCGGCGGTAGATGCGGCAATTATCAAGCGTACTAATAAGCGCCAGTATATTGCCGTGATGCCAGGTGAGTATGAAGGTACGGTTTATGTCCCTGCGGCACCGGGCGGAATCACTGTCTACGGCATGGGCGAAAAACCGATTGATGTGAAAATTGGACTTTCCCTTGATGGTGGCATGAGCCCTGCTGACTGGCGTCATGACGTTAACCCACGCGGCAAATATATGCCCGGTAAACCAGCGTGGTATATGTACGATAGTTGCCAGAGCAAACGCAGCAACAGCATCGGCGTTCTCTGTTCTGCGGTCTTCTGGTCACAAAACAATGGCCTGCAACTGCAAAACCTGACCATCGAAAACACTCTGGGCGATAGCGTAGATGCGGGTAACCATCCGGCGGTGGCGTTGCGTACTGATGGCGACAAAGTACAGATCAACAACGTTAACATTCTTGGTCGTCAGAATACCTTCTTTGTCACCAACAGCGGTGTGCAAAACCGTCTGGAAACGAATCGTCAGCCGCGTACTCTGGTAACTAATAGCTACATCGAAGGGGATGTGGATATCGTTTCCGGCCGTGGTGCAGTGGTGTTCGATAATACCGAATTCCGCGTGGTGAACTCACGTACTCAGCAAGAAGCGTATGTGTTCGCACCGGCTACGCTGTCCAATATTTACTACGGTTTCCTTGCCGTAAATAGCCGTTTCAATGCCTCCGGTGATGGCGTCGCACAGCTGGGCCGCTCGCTGGATGTTGATGCCAATACCAACGGTCAGGTAGTGATCCGTGATAGCGCCATCAACGAAGGCTTTAACACGGCTAAACCGTGGGCCGACGCGGTGATTTCTAATCGTCCATTTGCGGGTAATACCGGCAGCGTTGATGATAACGACGAAGTACAGCGCAATCTGAATGACACTAACTACAACCGCATGTGGGAATACAATAACCGTGGCGTGGGTAGCAAAGTGGTTGCAGAAGCAAAGAAATAAGCGTTGTTAACTATTTGCCGGATGCGGCGTAAACGCCTTATCCGGCCTACGGGTCGATGCGATTCGTAGGTCGGATAAGATGCGCCAGCATCGCATCCGACAAATGTGCCGGATGCGACCAACATTCACATGGCGCTTTTTAAATCTGACGGTTTTTATTGAAGTTAATCAAACTACCCGCCTTGATAATCTCGCGCTCTTCCGCAGTCAGATTTTCCATATACAGCGTAATTTCCGTAACCGGCGCATCTTCATGGATCACATAACCTTTGAAGGTCGTACCTGGATTATCCAGCGCCGCTTTAATGCCAGGAATATAAATGTAATCCCCCACTTCAAAGTTCGGCACTTCTGCCATTTGCAGCGGTAACATCCCCCAGTTGATGACATTAGAACGGTAACGTTTAGTCGCGTATTCCTCGGCAATATTCGCCAGACCGCCAATCACACGCTGGCAGCTCGCCGCCTGTTCACGCGCAGAACCATCACCTGGTTTGACCGCATAAACCATGCTGCCAATTTCAGTTTGCAGCGGATCAATATGTTCCTGACCAGCAATCTGTTTAATACGGGCAAATACGGATTCCAGCTCGCTGACATTCCCCGCCAGACGTTGATTTTCCAGCTCAGCAGTGGCTTTACTTCTGCCAACATAGCCTGGATCGCGGCGTGACAGGGTAAACTCCGCCAGACCAATCGGATTTGAACGATATGAAGAGGTTTCACCGGAAGGAATCAATTCGTCAGTGGTAGTCACTTCGTCGAGGATCTTCGAGCACACTTTGAGGACGATATTGTCAGTCAGCGCACCCAATTCCGGCCAGTCTTTGATGTTCGGTCCATAGATCAACGGTTGCTGGGTTGCCCCTTTCACAAAGCCCTGATAAACACGGTTTTTATACGGCGTTACATCGAAGGCGTACTCCGGCACGTTGTCCCAGCAATCAAGTTCGCTGGCAGAGGTTAAATAGCCACCGTTTGCCGCAGTCGCAGCGATAGAACGGGCGTCCATTAATGCAACCGCTGACATCTGCCCATTAGCTGGCTTAGAGCCTTCGCGGTTCGGGAAGTTACGCGTGGTGTGGCGAATACTCAAACCGTTGTTGATTGGCGTATCACCCGCCCCAAAGCATGGGCCGCAGAACGCGGTTCTGATGATTGCGCCTGCGCCAATCAAATCTGCTACCACGCCTTTTTTGGCTAAATCCATAAACACCGGCTGCGATGACGGGTAAACCGCCAGCGAGAAGGTATCATTGCCACAGGATTGACCGCGCAGCGCATTTGCTGCGGCGATAACGTTTTCATAGTTACCGCCAGAACAGCCTGCGATAATCCCCTGTTGTACTTTCAGGCGTCCATTTTCCACTTTATCCAGCAGCGAGAGTCTGGCTTTACCGTGCGCCACGCGCTCGGACTCAATTTCAATCTCACGCAGAATATCGGTCAGGTTCTGGTTCAGCGTGTCGATTTCATACACGTTGCTTGGGTGGAACGGCAGCGCAATCATTGGTTTGATGGCGCTTAAATCAACGCTGATGCAGCCATCGTAGTACGCCATCGGTTGAGGGTTAAGCTGGCAGTAATCCTGGCCGCGACCGTGCAGGGCCAGCCAGTTATGGACTTCTTCATCGGTTTGCCAGACGGAACTTAAACAGGTGGTTTCAGTGGTCATCACGTCAACGCTGTTGCGGAAATCGGTAGAGAGCGCAGCAACACCCGGCCCCACGAACTCCATCACTTTATTTTTGACGTAGCCGTTTTTGAACACCGCGCCGATGATCGCCAGCGCCACATCTTGCGGTCCCACATAAGGTGCTGGTTTTCCGGTCAAATGCACCGCAACAACGCCCGGATAGTCGATATCCCAGGTATCATTAAGCAGTTGTTTTACCAGCTCGCCGCCGCCCTCACCGACCGCCATTGTCCCTAATGCACCGTAACGGGTGTGGCTGTCTGAACCGAGGATCATTTTGCCGCCGCCTGCCATCATTTCACGCATATATTGATGGATTACAGCAATATGCGGAGGCACAAAAATACCGCCATAACGCTGCGCTGCCGATAAACCAAAAACATGGTCATCACCGTTAATGGTGCCGCCAACTGCGCACAGTGAGTTATGGCAGTTGGTCAGCACATACGGTAGCGGAAAACGTTCCATACCGGACGCTTTAGCGGTCTGTACAATACCAACAAAGGTAATATCGTGAGAGGCTAATGAATCAAACTTAATTTTAAGTTTGTCCATATTTCCGGATGTATTATGAGAAGAGAGAATAGACCAGGCAATAGTGCCTTTTTTTGCTTCTTCTTTATTAATTTCGCCGGTGAAATGTTCTTCGGTAATTATTTCGTTATTACTGGCGAGAAACACGCCTTTTTCAGATAACTTGATCATCAAATGCTCCAGATATCTGCGCACCGTAAAGTGCGCAGAAAGATAATAAATGGATATACTCTAAATAATTCGAGTTGCAGGAAGGCGACAAGCGAGTGAATCCCCAGGAGCTTACATAAGTAAGTGACTGGGGTGAGCGAACGCAGACGCAGCACATGCAACTTGAAGTATGACGAGTATATTTACAGCATGTTCCAGCCGATCAGCATATTCCACCACCACACGCCGAGGGTGATATGCACCAGGAAGGTTAATATCGTCAGAACCGCACCGACCAGCCACCAGGACTTAATGTCGTTATAGCCAACACCGAAGATAACCGGACCAGCCGCGCCGCCATAGTGAGTGACCATGCCGCCGTAGGAGTTGGAGAACAGCAGCGCCAGCGCAGTTAACATTAACGGTGCGCCGGAGACGTTCGCCAGCATGGCAAATACCGGCAACATAGCAACGATATAGGCGCTACCAGAAGCGAAGAAATAACGCACGATGATGCTGAGGAAAATAATAACGAAGAAAGCAACGTTACCGTGACCATCAAATGCCAGGTTATTTTTAAAGACTTCAGCTAACCATTCGAAGAATTTAACTTTCGATAATAAGGAGCTTAAACCGATAATACCGCCGTACCAGATTAAGGTATTCCAGCCGCCTTTATTTTTAACCACATCTTCCCAGGTCACAATACCCAACAGCAGCATGGTTGCCATAACAACGATTGCCACAGTGGATTCATCAACCCCCAGAGACTTACTGAAAATCCAGCCCAGCAGCGCCAGCACAAAGACACCGAGCAGCATTTTTTCGCGAATTTTCATCGGCCCCAGTTCGGCAAGACCCGCTTTAGCGATAGTTTTGTTATCCACCTTCTTAATTTCTGGCGGATACATGGTGTAAATCACCAGCGGAGTGACCAGCAGCATAATGATGCCAGGCAAACCAGCGGCCAACGCCCATCCACCCCAGCTAATTTGCAGATGCAGAATGTCGTTGATCATTTTCAGCGCCAGAATGTTCCCCGCCATTGCGGTAAAGAACATATAGCTGGTGGTTTTGGTGACCATGTAAATGGACATCATCAGGTAATGTCCAACACGACGCGGGCTTTTTTCCGGTTCTGACCCCAAAGCCACCGCCACGCTGTTGATGATCGGTAACACAATGCCGCCCGCACGCGCGGTGTTAGACGGTGTTGCCGGAGCCAGTACCAGGTCGAGGAATACGGTAACGTAACCCAGACCCAAGGTGGTGCTACCAATTTTACCAATCAGCAGATAGGCGATACGTTTGCCTAAGCCGGTGGTAACAAACGCGGCGCTTAAGGTGAACGCCGAGAACACCAGCCAGGTTGTACCGGAAGAGTAACCGCTTAATACGGCGGTGGTTTTAAACGCACCATCGGATAAGTTACCCACGACGACCATTGAAGCGGCAACCGCAATTAACAGTACGACAGGTTCCGGGAATGGCTTAATAACCAGACCCACAATTGCCGCCAGGTAGATACCAAACAGTACCCACGCCAGTTCGCTTAATCCTGCCGGAGCAGGCATAAAGCCAATAATACATGGGATCGCTAATATCAGAATTAGCTTCCATAACGATTTCTTATTCATTTAAAATCCTGTTCTTTCTGTATGACTCATACAGAAGTCCTTTATTGATTGTCCTTATCCTGACAACGAATTTTTTCAGGGAAGATAAACTTCACCGGAAAATATTTTTCTGGTCGTCCGAATAACAGATGCACGTAACGTCGTGGCATCCTGACCTTCATTGCTTAAATGAACGTCAAGCGCACCACTGGGGTGTTCAATATTGATATTGCCGTATCCTACAGAAGGGACGATTTGTCGGGTGACGGTGCCTTCCAGCGCACAGCTACTGGAAATGGCAATAGCACCAGTTATCGCCAGCGCGCGATGGCAAGAATGCGGCATAAAATAACGCACATTAATTGCCCCACCTTTCTGTGCTGGAGAAATAAGTACAGGTTTAGGGATAACCATATTACTGACATCGCCTAAGCCCATTGCTTTACCCGCTTGTAGACGGATAGATTCAATGCGGGCTAATAATGCTTTGTCGGCATCCAGTTCCGCTGGTAATTCATAGCCTGTTTTTCCCAGATATTCAGCTGGAATAATAACGACTGGCATCGCCATATCGATACAAGTCACCGGGACATCGTCAAAATAATCAATTTGTTTATCTGTCGGGAAGACTTTTCCGGTTTTCGTTCCTGCTGCATTCAGAAAAGTGAGCGCGACCGGCGCGGCTGTCCCTGGTACACCATCAATTCTGGCGCTACCCTCATACTCGACGACACCGTTTGGCGTTTGAACATCGGCTTCGATGAACGTGCCTGTATTGACGTTACGGATACGCACGCGGGTGACCGGTGATGTCGCTGCAATCAAACCATTTTCAATGGCGAATGCCCCAACACCAGACAACATATTGCCGCAGTTAGGTGTGGTATCGACACGTTGCTCATGGACGATTACCTGCGCAAACAAATAATCGACATCAGCACGCGGATCGCTGGAACGGCTAATAATGGCGACTTTACTGGTCAGCGGATTACCGCCGCCGATACCGTCAATTTCCAGATCATTACCGGAACCCATAATTGCCATCAATATTTTATCGCGCTGCGTTTGATCTTCGGGTAAATGTTCCGCTAACAGGAACGCGCCCCTCGAGGTTCCACCTCGCATCATCACGCAGGGTATTTTTTTCATAATAATGCCCTCAATTTAAAAACATAACTTATTGCGATATGGTTACATTAAGGGCAAAGCATCTCTAATGACTTTAGCTTCACGATTAATAACATTTTTTCATTAATTTAAGTGATTAAAAGGCAGTTAAACTGGTTTAACTGCAAATCACTAAAAAGCACCGCTTCCATTTTCCGGAGTAATAATGAAGCATGAGTTATCAAGTATGAAAGCATTTGTCACGCTGGCAGAGTCCAGTTCATTTAACAATGCTGCTAAATTACTTAATATTACGCAACCTGCATTAACGCGCAGAATAAAAAAGATGGAAGAGGATTTACATATTCAACTCTTTGAGCGTACAACTCGCAAGGTTACTTTAACAAAAGCGGGGAGAATGTTGCTTCCTGATGCGCGGGAATTAATAAAGAAATTCGATGAAACACTGTTTAATATTCGCGATATGAATATTTATCATCGTGGTATGGTGACATTAGCGTGTATTCCTACCGCTGTGTTTTATTTCTTGCCGTTGGCAATTGGCAAATTTAATGAGTTATATCCCAATATTAAAGTGCGAATTCTGGAACAAGGCACGAATAATTGCATGGAATCGGTGCTGTGCAACGAATCGGACTTTGGCATAAACATGAACAACATCACAAATTCATCCATCGATTTTACGCCACTGGTCAACGAGCCGTTTGTGCTGGCCTGTCGGCGTGACCACCCATTAGCCAAAAAGCAGCTGGTGGAATGGCAGGAACTGGTAGGTTACAAAATGATTGGCGTGCGCTCCTCCAGCGGCAACCGACTGCTGATTGAGCAAAAATTGTCCGACAAACCCTGGAAGCTGGACTGGTTTTACGAAGTGCGTCATCTTTCGACGTCATTAGGACTGGTGGAAGCAGGACTGGGGATTTCGGCGCTTCCTGGCCTGGCAATGCCTCATGCGCCCTATTCTTCTATTATTGGTATCCCGCTGGTGGAACCCGTTATACGTCGGACATTGGGGATTATTCGTCGCAAAGATGCCGTGCTTTCTCCGGCAGCAGAACGCTTTTTTGCCTTGCTGATTAATTTGTGGACTGATGATAAAGACAATTTATGGACCAATATCGTCGAACGCCAGAGACATGCGTTACAGGAGATGGGGTAATACCCCGGCGCAGGAAATACTGCGCCGGGTAACTCAACGGTTAGTGTGCGTTCACCACCACCCACATCGGCCCCTGCCCGACCGCATAGCGACCTTTTTCATGCAGTAGCCCCTGCTCGCCGACAATTTCGTAAACTGAGATGTGGTGAGATTTTTGCCCGGCGGCAATCAGATACTTGCCACTGTGATCAACGTTAAAGCCGCGCGGCTGGGTTTCCGTTGGCTGGAAACCTTCTTTGCTCAACACGCTGCCATCTTCCGAAACGCTGAAAACGGTAATCAGACTGGCGGTACGGTCACAAGCGTATAAATGACGACCATCCGGGGTGATATGAATATCAGCCGCCCAACGGGTGTCGGAGAAGTTTTCCGGCATCATATCCAGCGTCTGGACACATTCGATATTGCCGTGCGGATCTTTCAGTTCCCAGACATCCACTGAACTGTTTAACTCATTGACGCAATACGCATATTGTTCGTTTGGATGGAACACCATATGACGCGGGCCGGCGCCTTCAACGGTTGTCACTTCCGCCGGGTCCTGCGCCACCAGATGACCATCATCGCTGAGCGTAAACAGGCAGATGCGATCCTGCTTTAATGCCGGAACCCACAGCGTGCGGTTATCCGGTGAGATATTGGCGGAATGGCAGCCGTCCAGCCCCTCGACCACATCGACGACGCCCACTGGCAGACCATCTTCCAGTCGCGTTACGCTCACGTTACCCGCATTGTAAGAACCTACAAAGACAAACTGCCCCTGGTGATCGGTAGAAATATGCGTCGGGCTACCCGGCAGCGCCGACTCTGCGGCGAATGTCAGTGCACCATCGTCCGGGGCGATACGATACGCCAGGACGCGAAACTCAGGGCGAACGCCAACGTAGAGATAACGTTTGTCCGGGCTGACCACCATCGGCTGCACCTGCCCCGGCACATCAACAACCTGCGTCAGCGTCAGTACGCCTTCATGATTCAGGTTCCAGACGTGAATTTGCTGGCTCTCAGGGCTGGCGATATAAACTGTTTGCTTCATGAATGCTCCTTTGCATTTAGCAACTGACTGTAACAGCTAAAATTAGTCGCTTTTGGCGGTGAATGCTGAATTAAAGCGCAGAATTTTGTCCGATAGTGGTATCGGTGTACCATTCGCTCAGACGAAAATTCTTAACCTTAATCTGGAATACGCCATGACCACACGCGTGATTGCTCTCGACTTAGACGGCACCTTATTGACCCCGAAAAAGACCTTGCTTCCTTCATCGATAGAAGCCCTGGCCCGCGCTCGCGAAGCAGGCTATCAATTAATCATCGTCACAGGTCGCCATCACGTCGCTATTCATCCTTTTTATCAGGCGCTGGCGCTGGATACACCTGCTATTTGCTGTAATGGCACCTATTTGTATGATTATCATGCAAAAACCGTGCTGGAAGCCGATCCAATGCCCGTAAACAAAGCCCTGCAACTCATTGAGATGCTGAATGAACACCACATTCACGGGCTGATGTATGTGGATGATGCAATGGTGTATGAACACCCGACCGGGCATGTCATTCGTACTTCTAACTGGGCGCAAACCCTGCCACCAGAACAGCGTCCTACCTTTACCCAGGTTGCCTCACTGGCCGAGACGGCACAAGAAGTTAAGGCGGTGTGGAAGTTCGCCCTGACGCACGATGACCTGCCGCGATTGCAGCATTTTGGTAAGCATGTTGAACATGAATTGGGACTGGAGTGCGAATGGTCCTGGCACGATCAGGTTGATATTGCACGCGGCGGCAACAGCAAAGGTAGACGCCTGACGAAATGGATTGAGGCGCAAGGCTGGTCGATGGAAAATGTGATTGCGTTTGGCGATAACTTTAATGATATCAGTATGCTGGAAGCCGCCGGGACGGGTGTGGCGATGGGCAATGCCGATGACGCAGTAAAAGCCCGCGCCAATATTGTGATTGGAGATAACACCACCGACAGCATTGCTCAGTTCATTTATAGTCACCTGATTTAATCAGGCGGTTATCGACACACTTTTAATTTGCGCGTACAGCCACAGGCCTGGTCTGATTGCCAGTTCATCCCTCGCCCACGGGCTAATACGCGCCCACAGCGTTTTACCACCGACTTCCAGTTCGACCTCAACCTGGCCGTTGTCGTCATAGCTATTGACCACTTTTGCGCGCAACACGTTACGAATGCTGGTTTGCTGCGGAGGCTGTAAAACCAGCGAGACATCGGAAGCCTGAATGCGGATACGTAGCGCAGCTTGCAGCGGCGCGTCCAGCTTATTGACCCACAAATGCTGATCGCCCAGCGCCAGCGCGGTCATTGCGTAATGCGGGTGATGTTCCAGTATCGACACTTTCAGAATGCTGCTTTGTTGCTCTTTCGGCAGCCACGGATTCATCACGCTGCTGCCCCATACCTCTTCCAGAGCGCCAAAGGCTTTTACCTGACCGTTTTCCAGCACCATCACTCTGTCTGCCAGATGGAGGATCTCATCCAGAGAATGGCTGACATACAACATCGGAATGTTGATTTCCCGCGTCAGACGTTGCAGATAAGGCAACAGTTCGCGTTTACGCGGAATATCCAGTGACGCCAGCGGTTCATCCAGCAACAGCAATTCCGGTGCTGTCAGCAAAGCCCGCCCAATCGCCACACGCTGTTTTTCGCCTCCGGACAGGCTGCCCGGTAAACGGTCAAGCAACGGTTCAATGCCTAAAAGCGCCACCAGCTTATCGAACTGATCGACCATGCTTTTCGCCATGCCGTAGCGCAGATTGCCACGCACTTTGTAATGCGGAAACAGCCGCGCATCCTGAAACACATATCCAACACGACGCTTTTCTGGCGTCAGGCAGATACCTTTTTCGGCATCATTTAGTACCCGACCATTGAGGACAATCCGCCCTTTTTGCGGACGCGTCAGTCCACTGATGGCGTTAATCAGCGAGGTTTTTCCGGCACCGGAGACGCCAAAGATAGCAGTGATGCCGTTGGCGGGCAGCGTTTCATTAATGGTCAGGCAATGGTTGCCCAACGTCTGGGAAAAATTCAGTTCCAGCATGATTAGCGCCCCGCCCGCTCACGGCTGATTCTGGCCAGCCATTCTGAAATCAACAGAGAGATCATCGCCAGCGCAATAGAGATGATGCAAAGTCTCGCCGCACCGCTTTCCCCGCCAGGAGTCTGGATCAGGGTATACATGGCTGAAGGAATGGTTCGCGTTTCACCAGGAATGTTAGAAACAAAGGTGATAGTTGCACCAAACTCACCGAGCGAACGAGCGAAAGCCAGCACCGTACCGACAATAATTCCCGGCAAGGTCAGCGGTAACGTGATGGTAAAGAAAACGCGCCAGCGCCCGGCACCCAGTGTTCTTGCGGCCTGTTCCAGTTTGACATCAACCCCTTCCAGCGCCAGACGAATTGCCCGCACCATCAGCGGAAAAGACATGACGGCGGCAGCGAGAACCGCACCGCGCCAGCTAAAGGCGAAGGTAATGCCAAACCAGTCATACAGGCGTTCACCGATAAATCCGCGCCGTCCCATAGAGACTAACAGCAAGTAACCAACGACCACGGGCGGTAACACCAGCGGTAGATGCAGTACGCTGTCGAGCAGAGCTTTGCCCGGAAACGTGCAACGCACCAGTAACCAGGCAAAAAAGATCCCAAACGGCAGGCTAAACAGCACAGCCAGGGAAGAAACTTTCAGGCTTAGTAAAACCGCCTGCCATTCTGGATCGGTCAGTATCATTACTTAGTTGTAAATCCGTAACGTTTAAAGATTTCCGCAGCCTGCGGTCCCTTCAGATAATCATAAAATGCTTTCACTGCCGCATTGTTATGCCCTTCAACAACAGCAACCGGATATTCCACTTTTTTATGTGAATCTTCCGGGAAGGTGGCAACCACTTTTACCCCTTTGCTGGCAACTGCGTCAGAACCGTAAACAATGCCCAGCGGAGCTTCATTACGTTCGACCAGCGCCAGCGCCCCACGAACATCTTCCGCCGGAGCCAGTTTCGGGGAGAGCGTATCCCATGCGCCCAGTTTTTGCAGTGCTTCTTTCGCATAAATGCCAGCGGGGACATGTTCCGGATCGCCAACCGCCAGGCGACCGCCATTCAGCAGCGAAGTCCAGTTGGTTTTACTGTCGATAGTGAAATCTTTCTGTGCACTGGTTTTCGGTGCTACAACGACCAGACTATTGCCGAGCAATGTCTGGCGCGTGGCAGTATCGATCGCTTTTTTATCAACCGCATAATCCATCCATTTCTGATCGGCAGAAATAAACAGATCCGCAGGCGCACCCGCTTCAATCTGACGAGCCAGGGTAGAAGACGAGGCGAAAGAAGAAACGACGTCCACGCCTTTCTCTTTTTTATATTGCGTAGCGATGTCCTGCATTGCGTTGGTCAGTGATGCTGCCGCAAAAACTGTAATCTTCCCTTCGTCTGCCAGCGCATTGCCTGCAAGAGTTAAAGAGAGCGCCGCTCCGGCAAACAAGTTCAACCATTTACGAGCCATTGGTAACCCCTTCATGTAACGTTATGTAGGCAACAATATAACGACTGATTCAGAATTTTCCCAGCAGTTATTGTTAACCTTTGAGAGGTAGCTAGAAAAAATATCGGCAGGAAAAGCAGGAAGTTGAGAAAAAAGAAAATGCCCGACTAAGCGGGCATTCAGGGAATCAATGATTTTGTCCGGGCTGGTCTTTTTTACCAACACCAGAAAAGATGTTGAATACTTCACCAAGACCGTAAATCAGACCCAGGATGATGGCCATCACGACAGGTACCATGATTACGGCGAATACCAGACTTTTTAATAACTCTAACATGGTCAACTCCAGATATAGTCCTGTCACTATTCTAACCGCTAAGCACAGAAAAGCACTCCCCTTTTGTGCGGTCAGCTTTGCGTGGCGTTCGTTTTCCGTCACAATAAGACTTTTGCCAGGACATTGTTATGCAGGCCGAAATCCTTCTCACCCTTAAGCTTCAACAAAAGCTCTTTGCCGACCCACGCCGCATTTCGCTACTAAAACACATTGCCCTTTCCGGTTCTATCAGCCAGGGGGCGAAAGATGCCGGTATCAGCTATAAAAGTGCCTGGGATGCCATTAACGAGATGAATCAGTTAAGTGAGCATATTCTGGTTGAGCGTGCAACAGGCGGTAAAGGTGGCGGCGGCGCAGTCCTGACCCGCTATGGTCAGCGGCTGATTCAGCTCTATGACCTCCTGGCGCAGATCCAGCAAAAAGCCTTTGATGTATTAAGTGACGACGACGCCCTGCCGCTGAACAGCCTGCTGGCAGCTATCTCACGTTTTTCACTGCAGACCAGCGCCCGTAACCAGTGGTTCGGCACCATCACCGCCCGCGATCATGATGACGTTCAACAGCATGTTGATGTCTTACTGGCTGATAGTAAAACACGATTAAAAGTCGCGATTACCGCGCAAAGCGGCGCGCGTCTGGGTCTGGATGAAGGCAAAGAAGTATTGATACTGCTGAAAGCGCCGTGGGTAGGTATTACTCAGGACAAGGCGGTCGCACAAAACGCCGACAACCAATTGCCGGGCATTATTAGTCATATTGAGCGCGGCGCGGAGCAGTGCGAAGTATTAATGGCGCTACCCGACGGGCAAACCCTGTGCGCTACGGTGCCGTTAAATGAAGCAGCTTCTCTTGAGCAAGGGCAGAATGTCACGGCCTACTTTAATGCCGATAGCGTGATTATCGCCACGCTGTGCTAAGCGTGTTGACAATTTGTTATGAAACACGTATCCCTGTCAGTAATCGCTGCAAAAAATGGGATATAAAATGTCATCGTTGCGAATTTTGCAAGGCACGTTTCGTCTTAGCGACACAAAAACGCTGCAATTGTCTCAGCTAACGTTAAACGCGGGTGATAGTTGGGCGTTTGTCGGTTCAAATGGCAGCGGGAAGTCGGCGCTGGCTCGCGCGCTGGCCGGTGAACTTTCGCTTTTGAAAGGCGAACGGCAAAACCAGTTTTCCCGCATCACTCGTCTCTCCTTCGAGCAGTTACAAAAGCTCGTCAGCGACGAATGGCAGCGGAATAATACCGATATGCTGAGTCCTGGCGAAGCTGACACCGGGCGTACCACGGCTGAGATCATTCAGGATGACGTTAAAGATGCACAGCGTTGTGCGCAGCTGGCACAGCAGTTCGGTATTACCGCTCTCCTCGACCGACGCTTTAAATACCTTTCCACTGGCGAGACGCGTAAAACCCTGCTCTGTCAGGCGCTGATGTCAGATCCTGATTTACTGATTCTTGATGAACCATTCGATGGCCTTGATGTTGCCTCACGTCAGCAACTGGCAGAACTGCTCGCCTCGTTACATCAGTCTGGTATTACTCTGGTACTGGTGCTCAATCGCTTCGATGAGATCCCGGAATTTGTCCAGTTTGCCGGTGTGCTGGCGGATTGCACGTTAGCGGAAACTGGCGCGAAAGAAGAACTGTTCCAACAGGCACTCGTCGCACAACTGGCGCACAGCGAGAAACTTGCTGGCGTGCAGCTACCAGAGCCGGATGAACCTTCAGCACGTCACGCCTTACCCGCCAGCGAACCGCGCATTGTGCTGAACAACGGCGTGGTTTCTTATAATGATCGCCCCATTCTTAATAACCTTAGCTGGCAGGTGAATCCAGGCGAACACTGGCAAATTATCGGGCCAAATGGCGCGGGAAAATCGACGTTATTAAGCCTGATTACTGGCGATCACCCGCAAGGTTACAGCAACGATTTGACGCTTTTCGGACGACGTCGTGGCAGCGGCGAAACCATCTGGGATATCAAAAAGCATATCGGTTACGTCAGCAGTAGTTTGCATCTGGATTACCGCGTCAGCACCACTGTGCGTAATGTGATCCTTTCTGGCTATTTTGATTCGATTGGCATTTATCAGGCCGTTTCGGATCGCCAGCAAAAACTGGTGCAACAGTGGCTGGATATTCTCGGCATTGATAAACGCACCGCAGACGCCCCTTTCCATAGCCTTTCCTGGGGACAACAGCGTCTGGCATTGATCGTCCGGGCACTGGTGAAGCATCCGACCTTGCTTATTCTTGATGAACCATTGCAGGGGCTTGATCCACTCAATCGCCAGCTTATCCGTAGATTTGTTGATGTGCTGATTAGCGAAGGTGAAACGCAGTTGTTGTTTGTTTCACACCACGCCGAAGATGCGCCAGCCTGTATTACCCATCGTCTGGAGTTCGTGCCAGACGGTGACCTCTATCGTTATGCGCTTACCAAAATAAATTGAGTGACTGTGCCGGATGCGGTGTGAACGCCTTATCCGGTCTACGGTTTAACGCATCCAGTCATGAAAACGCGCTTTTTTTCAGATAAAAGGCGCAATCATTCATAAACCCTCTGTTTTATAATCATTTAATTGCGCATAGAAAATGGCTAAATTCTTGTGTAAACGATTCCACTAATTTATTCCATGTCACACTTTTCGCATCTTTGTTATGCTATGGTTATTTCATACCATAAGCCTGATGGAGCGAATTATGAGAGTTCTGGTTACCGGTGGTAGCGGTTACATTGGAAGTCATACCTGCGTGCAATTACTGCAAAACGGTCATGATGTCATCATTCTTGATAACCTCTGTAACAGTAAGCGCAGCGTACTGCCTGTTATCGAGCGTTTAGGCGGCAAACATCCGACGTTTGTTGAAGGCGATATCCGTAACGAAGCGTTGATGACCGAGATCCTGCACGATCACGCTATCGACACCGTGATCCACTTCGCCGGGCTGAAAGCCGTTGGCGAATCGGTACAAAAACCGCTGGAATATTACGACAACAACGTCAACGGTACTCTGCGCCTGATTAGCGCCATGCGCGCCGCTAACGTCAAAAACTTTATTTTTAGCTCCTCCGCCACCGTTTATGGCGATCAGCCCAAAATTCCATACGTTGAAAGCTTCCCGACCGGCACACCGCAAAGCCCTTACGGCAAAAGCAAGCTGATGGTGGAACAGATCCTCACCGATCTGCAAAAAGCCCATCCGGACTGGAGCATTGCCCTGCTGCGCTACTTCAACCCGGTTGGCGCGCATCCGTCGGGCGATATGGGCGAAGATCCGCAAGGCATTCCGAATAACCTGATGCCGTACATCGCCCAGGTTGCTGTAGGCCGTCGCGACTCGCTGGCGATTTTTGGTAACGATTATCCGACCGAAGACGGTACTGGCGTGCGCGATTACATCCACGTAATGGACCTGGCAGACGGTCACGTCGTGGCGATGGAAAAACTGGTGAACAAGCCTGGCGTACACATCTACAACCTCGGCGCAGGCGTAGGCAGCAGCGTGCTGGACGTGGTTAATGCCTTCAGCAAAGCCTGCGGCAAACCGGTTAATTATCATTTTGCACCGCGTCGCGAAGGCGACCTTCCGGCCTACTGGGCGGACGCCAGCAAAGCCGAGCGCGAACTGAACTGGCGCGTAACGCGCACTCTTGACGAAATGGCGCAGGACACCTGGCACTGGCAGTCACGCCATCCACAGGGATATCCCGATTAAGGAACGACCATGACGCAATTTAATCCCGTTGATCATCCACATCGCCGCTATAACCCACTCACCGGGCAATGGATTCTGGTTTCACCGCACCGCGCTAAGCGCCCCTGGCAGGGGGCGCAGGAAACGCCAGCCAAACAGGTGTTACCTGCGCACGATCCAGATTGCTTCCTTTGCGCAGGTAATGTGCGGGTGACAGGCGATAAAAACCCCGATTACACCGGGACTTACGTTTTTACCAATGACTTTGCGGCGCTGATGTCCGACACGCCAGACGCGCCGGAAAGTCACGATCCGCTGATGCGTTGCCAGAGCGCGCGTGGCACCAGCCGGGTGATCTGCTTTTCACCGGATCACAGTAAAACACTGCCAGAGCTCAGCGTTGCAGCATTGACAGAAATCGTCAAAACCTGGCAAGAGCAAACCGCAGAACTAGGGAAAACATACCCGTGGGTGCAGGTTTTTGAAAACAAAGGTGCGGCGATGGGGTGCTCTAACCCGCATCCGCACGGTCAGATTTGGGCAAATAGCTTCCTGCCTAACGAAGCTGAGCGTGAAGACCGCCTGCAAAAAGAATATTTCGCCGAACAGAAATCGCCAATGCTGGTGGATTATGTCCAGCGTGAACTGGCAGACGGTAGTCGTACCGTTGTCGAAACCGAGCACTGGTTAGCCATAGTGCCCTACTGGGCTGCCTGGCCGTTCGAAACGCTACTGTTGCCCAAAGCCCACGTTTTGCGGATCACCGATTTGACCGACGTCCAGCGCAGCGATTTGGCGCTGGCGTTGAAAAAGCTGACCAGTCGTTATGACAACCTCTTCCAGTGTTCCTTCCCCTATTCTATGGGCTGGCACGGCGCGCCGTTTAATGGCGAAGAGAATCAACACTGGCAGCTGCACGCGCACTTTTATCCACCTCTGTTGCGCTCTGCCACTGTACGTAAATTTATGGTCGGTTATGAAATGTTGGCAGAGACCCAGCGTGACCTGACGGCAGAACAGGCAGCAGAGCGTTTGCGCGCAGTCAGCGATATCCATTTTCGCGAATCCGGAGTGTAAGAAATGAGTCTGAAAGAAAAAACACAATCTCTGTTTGCCAACGCATTTGGCTACCCTGCCACTCATACCATTCAGGCGCCTGGGCGCGTGAATCTTATTGGCGAACACACCGACTACAACGACGGTTTCGTTCTGCCCTGCGCGATTGATTATCAAACCGTGATTAGCTGTGCGCCACGCGATGACCGTAAAGTTCGCGTAATGGCAGCCGATTATGAAAATCAGACTGACGAGTTTTCCCTCGATGCGCCCATTGTCGCGCATGAAAACTATCAATGGGCGAACTACGTTCGTGGCGTGGTGAAACATCTGCAACTGCGTAACAACAGCTTCGGCGGTGTGGACATGGTGATCAGCGGCAATGTGCCGCAGGGTGCCGGGTTAAGTTCTTCCGCCTCACTGGAAGTCGCGGTCGGAACCGTATTGCAGCAGATTTATCATCTGCCGCTGGACGGCGCACAAATCGCGCTTAACGGTCAGGAAGCAGAAAATCAGTTTGTTGGCTGTAACTGCGGGATCATGGATCAGCTAATTTCCGCACTGGGTAAGAAGGATCATGCCTTGCTGATCGATTGCCGCTCTCTGGGAACCAAAGCCGTTTCCATGCCGAAAGGTGTGGCTGTCGTCATCATCAACAGTAACTTCAAACGTACCCTGGTTGGCAGCGAATACAACACCCGTCGTGAACAGTGTGAAACCGGTGCGCGTTTCTTCCAGCAGCCAGCCCTGCGCGATGTCACCATTGAAGAGTTCAACGCGGTTGCGCATGAACTGGATCCGATCGTGGCGAAACGCGTGCGTCATATCCTGACTGAAAACGCCCGTACCGTTGAAGCAGCCAGCGCGCTGGAGCAAGGCGACCTGAAGCGTATGGGCGAGCTGATGGCGGAGTCTCATGCCTCTATGCGCGATGATTTCGAAATCACCGTGCCGCAAATTGACACTCTGGTAGAAATCGTAAAAGCTGTGATTGGCGACAAAGGTGGCGTACGCATGACCGGTGGCGGATTTGGCGGCTGTATCGTCGCGCTGATCCCGGAAGAACTGGTGCCTGCCGTACAGCAAGCTGTCGCTGAACAATATGAAGCCAAAACAGGTATTAAAGAGACTTTTTACGTTTGTAAACCATCACAAGGAGCAGGACAGTGCTGAACGAAACTCCCGCACTGGCACCCGATGGTCAGCCGTACCGACTGTTAACTTTGCGTAACAACGCAGGGATGGTAGTCACGCTGATGGACTGGGGTGCGACTTTACTTTCAGCCCGTATTCCGCTTTCCGATGGCAGCGTCCGCGAGGCGCTGCTCGGCTGCGCCAGCCCGGAATGCTACCAGGATCAGGCCGCGTTTCTGGGAGCCTCTATTGGTCGTTATGCCAACCGTATCGCCAATAGTCGTTATACCTTTGGCGGTGAAACCGTGACGCTTTCGCCAAGTCAGGGTGTTAACCAGCTGCATGGCGGCCCGGAAGGGTTCGACAAACGCCGCTGGCAAATTGTTAACCAGAACGATCGTCAGGTGCTGTTTGCCCTGACTTCAGAAGATGGCGATCAAGGCTTTCCGGGGAATCTCGGCGCGACGGTGCAGTATCGTCTGACCGACGATAACCGTATCTCTATTACTTATCGCGCCACAGTTGATAAACCTTGCCCGGTGAATATGACTAACCACGTCTATTTCAACCTCGACGGCGAGCAGTCTGACGTGCGTAATCACAAGTTGCAGATTCTGGCGGACGAATATCTGCCGGTTGATGAAGGCGGCATTCCGCACGACGGCCTGAAATCTGTCGCCGGGACATCTTTTGATTTCCGCAGTGCCAAAATCATCGCCAGTGAGTTTCTTGCCGACGACGATCAGCGCAAAGTGAAAGGTTACGATCACGCGTTTTTGTTGCAGGCCAAAGGTGATAGCAAGAAAGTGGCGGCGCATGTCTGGTCAGCAGATGAAAAATTGCAGCTGAAGGTCTACACCACCGCTCCGGCTTTGCAATTTTACTCCGGCAACTTCCTCGGCGGCACGCCGTCACGAGGAACCGAACCTTACGCCGACTGGCAAGGGCTGGCTCTGGAAAGCGAGTTTCTGCCGGACAGCCCTAACCATCCTGAATGGCCGCAACCGGACTGCTTCCTGCGTCCAGGCGAAGAGTATTCCAGCCTGACGGAATATCAGTTTATTGCTGAGTAACCTGAAGCCCTCGTCATGAGGGCTTTATCTTCATATTGTCCAAATCACCAGCAAACACCGACATATTTGCAACTCAATATTCACAACAACCTTACACTGCGACACTATTTTCGCTATGGTTATGCGTAAGCATTGCTGTTGCTTCGCCACGGCAATATAATGAGAATTATTATCATTAAAAGATGATTTGAGGAGTAAGTATATGGCTGTAACTAAGCTGGTTCTGGTTCGTCATGGCGAAAGTCAGTGGAACAAAGAAAACCGTTTCACCGGTTGGTACGACGTGGATCTGTCTGAGAAAGGCGTAAGCGAAGCAAAAGCAGCAGGTAAGCTGCTGAAAGAGGAAGGTTACAGCTTTGACTTTGCTTACACCTCTGTGCTGAAACGCGCTATCCATACCCTGTGGAATGTGCTGGACGAACTGGATCAGGCATGGCTGCCCGTTGAGAAATCCTGGAAACTGAACGAACGTCACTACGGTGCGTTGCAGGGTCTGAACAAAGCAGAAACCGCTGAAAAGTATGGCGACGAGCAGGTGAAACAGTGGCGTCGTGGTTTTGCGGTGACTCCGCCGGAGCTGACTAAAGATGATGAGCGTTATCCGGGTCACGATCCGCGTTACGCGAAGCTGAGCGAGAAAGAACTGCCGCTGACTGAAAGTCTGGCGCTGACCATTGATCGCGTGATCCCTTACTGGAATGAAACCATTCTGCCGCGTATGAAGAGCGGTGAGCGCGTGATCATCGCAGCACACGGTAACTCGTTACGTGCGCTGGTGAAATATCTCGATAACATGAGCGAAGAAGAGATTCTTGAGCTGAATATCCCGACCGGCGTGCCGCTGGTTTATGAGTTTGACGAGAACTTCAAACCGCTGAAACGCTATTATCTGGGTAATGCTGACGAGATCGCGGCGAAAGCAGCAGCCGTTGCAAACCAGGGTAAAGCGAAGTAAACGTCATTCGTTTAAAAATGAGAAAGCCGACTGCAAATAAGTCGGCTTTTTTGTTGCTAACAATGGAGCAGGAGCACATTGCCTGATGCGACGCTGCGCGTCTTATCATGCCTACGGTGATTAATCGGATACGCCACTCTGGCGGTGCATCCGACAATTAAACCTTACCCGCGACGCGCTTTTACTGCATTCGCAAGTTGACGTAACAGAGCATCGGTATCTTCCCAGCCGATGCAGGCATCGGTGATGCTCTTACCGTAGGCCAGCGGCTCCCCGCTCTCGAGGCTCTGATTGCCTTCCACCAGATGGCTTTCCACCATCACGCCAATAATGGCTGTTTCGCCACCGGCAATCTGCTGGCAAACGTCAGCACAAACATCCATCTGCTTTTTGAATTGTTTGGACGAGTTAGCATGGCTGAAATCGATCATCACCTGTGCTGGCAGGCCTGCTTTGTTCAGCCCTTCTTTCACTTCAGCAACGTGCTTCGCGCTGTAGTTAGGCTCTTTACCGCCGCGCAGAATGATATGGCAATCACCGTTACCGCTGGTATTCACAATCGCCGAATGCCCCCATTTGGTCACAGACAGGAAGCAATGCGGCGCACCGGCGGCATTAATAGCATCGATAGCCACTTTAATCGTACCGTCGGTGCCATTTTTGAAACCTACCGGGCAAGAAAGACCGGACGCCAGTTCGCGGTGAACCTGAGATTCGGTTGTACGTGCACCAATTGCGCCCCAACTCATCAGGTCAGCGAGATACTGCGGGGTGATCATATCGAGAAATTCACCCGCCGCTGGCAGACCACTGTCGTTAATATCGAGCAGCAACTTACGGGCAATGCGCAAACCGTCGTTGATCTGGAAACTGTTATCCATATGCGGATCGTTGATCAGCCCTTTCCAGCCCACCGTGGTGCGCGGCTTTTCAAAATAGACGCGCATAACGATTTCCAGCTCATCTTTCAGCTCTTCACGCAGCGCCAGCAAGCGAGTGGCATACTCTTTAGCCGCGACGGGATCATGAATAGAACACGGGCCAATCACCACTAATAGGCGATCATCATTACCTTTCAGGATCTTATGGATCGCTTTTCTGGCATGGGCAACCGTATTCGCGGCATTTTCAGTAGCGGGGAATTTTTCCAGCAGTGCGACAGGTGGAAGTAACTCTTTGATTTCTTTGATACGTAAATCGTCGTTCTGATAATTCATGTCTGTTCCAGTGTTGCCATACTTATCTTGGTGAATGCAATCCCTCCAATCTATATCTTCCGTCAGAATGTGTAAACGGGGTTTTACACTATGAACGGATTAATCCTGGAATTAGCAAGAAAAACGCCAGATTGTCGCGAAAAACGAGATCTGACCTACAATTTCTAACTGTAACTTCTCTGTTTATTAATTTTTTCAAGATTCTCTGCTGGATTTATTCTTCTGGCTGAAATCTTAAACCATTACCTGATATTCACCTGCAAATGCACTGTTGGAAGAGGTTATCCGACATAACGACCATAACAGGAGCATCCTATGAAAATGACAAAACTGGCCACACTATTTCTGACTGCCACTCTAAGCCTTGCCAGCGGTGCCGCGCTGGCTGCCGATAGCGGAGCGCAAACCAATAATGGCCAGGCAAACGCCGCAGCTGATGCGGGTCAGGTTGCCCCGGACGCCCGTGAAAATGTCGCACCAAATAACGTTGATAATAGCGGGGTTAATAACAACTCAGGCGGCACCATGCTGCACCCGAACGGTTCATCAATGGACAATGACGGCATGACCAAAGATGAAGAGCACAAAAATACGATGTGCAAAGATGGTCGCTGCCCGGACATTAATAAAAAAGTACAAACCGGTGATGGCATCAACAATGATGTCGATACCAAAACCGACGGTACTACGCAGTAAGCCAGGATATATGGCTGATAATGGGAGAGCGGAGGCTCTCCTTTTTAATTTTTCCCTTCTAAAAGCAGTATGATGTCATAAAGTTAAGTGAGATAAATTAAGGGATGACTCGTCATGGCGCACTCACACTCACACGCTTCCTCACACCTGCCAGAAGATAATAATGCTCGTCGCTTGTTGTATGCTTTCGGCGTGACTGCCGGGTTTATGCTGGTTGAGGTTATTGGCGGTTTTCTCTCAGGCTCTCTGGCGTTGCTGGCCGACGCGGGTCATATGTTGACCGATACTGCCGCCCTGCTTTTCGCCCTGCTTGCCGTACAATTTTCACGTCGTCCTCCCACCATCCGCCACACTTTCGGTTGGCTAAGATTGACCACGCTCGCGGCGTTTGTGAATGCCATCGCCCTGGTGGTGATTACCATTTTGATTGTCTGGGAGGCGATAGAACGCTTCCGCACGCCGCGTCCGGTCGAGGGCGGCATGATGATGGCAATTGCCGTGGCTGGGTTGTTGGCAAATATACTTTCTTTCTGGTTACTGCATCACGGCAGCGAAGAGAAAAACCTCAATGTGCGCGCAGCGGCACTGCATGTACTGGGAGATCTTCTGGGTTCGGTTGGTGCTATCGTTGCCGCGTTGATTATTATCTGGACCGGCTGGACGCCTGCTGACCCCATTCTCTCGATACTGGTGTCGCTTCTGGTTCTGCGCAGCGCGTGGCGATTATTGAAAGACAGCGTGAATGAATTACTTGAAGGTGCGCCGGTGTCGCTGGATATCGCTGAACTCAAGCGCCGTATGTGTCGGGAAATTCCGGAAGTCCGCAATGTGCATCATGTACACGTGTGGATGGTGGGTGAGAAGCCAGTAATGACGCTGCATGTGCAGGTGATCCCGCCACACGATCACGATGCGTTGTTGGACAAGATCCAACATTATCTGATGGATCACTATCAGATTGAGCACGCCACCATCCAGATGGAATATCAACCTTGTCATGGGCCAGACTGCCACCTGAATGAAGGGGTGTCTGGCCATTCACATCATCACCATTAATGGGACAGCGCGCGTGAACCTCTTTCGCGTGCGCTGTTGATCCACATTCGGCTGCCGTTGAGGGCAATAAACGTCAGGATCAGATACTCCAGCGACATGGCATAGACGCCCTGCAAGGCGAAAATCACCACGCTAATTACGTTAATAATGACCCACAGCAACCAGTTTTCGACGTATTTCCGCGTCATCAGAATCATTGCCACGATGGAGAGTACCATCATGCAGGAATCCCAGAACGGGAAGGCGTCCGGTTGCAGTTCAGGCATCGCAACCTGTAATCCTAATGCTTGCATGATCATGACTGCCACGCGGGTCAAAAATGCAAACACCGGATTGATAAATACCGTCATCAGACCAATAGCAATGACACAAACCGCCAGCCAGGTTAATGCCTTCGGCAATGGTAACCAGCGAATTTTCAACTCCGCCTCGTTCTGACTGGTTTGTCGCGACCACGCATACCAGCCGTAAATATTCGCGGCAAAGAAAAACACCTGTAATAGCAGGCTGGCATACAGCTGAATCTGAAAGAAAATAATGCCAAACAAGGTGACGTTGATCAGGCCAAAGAAGTAGTTGCTGATCTTCTCCAGACTGGCAAGGCCAATACACAGCAACCCGGCGATCGTGCCTACCGCTTCGATCCATGAAAGATCGTAACCGCCCACCCCTATTGGTATATGTACCAGGATATTCTGTACGCTAAAAAAATCCATCTTTCCCCCAAAGCGTAACGTTACGCCTTATTATTCGTTATCCACGTAGTGTAGCCGCAAATTCCAGCATACGATTGAGCGGCACTAGCGCCCTCTCTCGCAGCCTTTCATCAACATGAACCTCGTGATTGCTTCCTTCCTGTTCTAATGCCTCTGCGATGGCCTGAAGGCCATTCATGGCCATCCACGGGCAATGCGCGCAGCTACGGCAAGTTGCTCCCTCGCCAGCGGTTGGTGCTTCCAGTAACTCTTTGTCTGGCACTGCCTGCTGCATTTTGTAGAAGATACCCCGGTCAGTCGCCACAATAAGGCGCCGATGCGGCAATGTTTTCGCAGCATTGATCAACTGACTTGTGGAACCGACCGCATCCGCCATATCGACAATGGCTTGTGGTGATTCCGGATGCACCAGTATGGCTGCATCAGGGTGTTGTTTTTGTAAACGGATTAACGCCTGAGTCTTAAACTCATCATGCACAATGCAGGCACCTTGCCAGCATATAATATCTGCCCCCGTCTGCTTTTGTACGTAACGCCCCAGGTGTTTGTCTGGTGCCCAGATGAGTTTTTCACCCAGACTATCCAGATGATCAATGAGTTCAACAGCAATACTTGAAGTCACCACCCAGTCTGCACGCGCTTTTACTGCAGCAGAAGTGTTAGCGTAGACCACGACAGTGCGATCGGGATGGGCATCACAAAATGCGTTAAATTCTTCAATTGGGCAGCCGAGATCCAGTGAACATTCAGCCTGAAGTGTCGGCATCAGAATTGTTTTTTCCGGGCTGAGAATTTTGGCAGTTTCTCCCATAAATCTCACCCCGGCTACGAGTAGCGTTGAAGCGGGATGTTTGGCACCAAAGCGCGCCATTTCTAAAGAATCAGAAATACAACCACCCGTTTCTTCTGCCAGTTGTTGAATTTCAGGATCGGTATAGTAGTGGGCAACCATCACCGCATTACGTTCTTTTAGCAGACGTTTTATTTTCTCACGGTAATACGCTTTCTCATCAATGCTTAACGGCGTCGGCTTCGGGGGGAAAGGATAAATCGCCGCTTCAGGATCAAACATCACGCTCATCTTGCCATCTCGTTTTACAGGCTTAACATTTAAACCGATATAAAGCGTGATGTTCGCCGTTATCGGTTTTATTCGTTTTATATGCTAAACAAGATAGCCGAACAGTGGGGGAAAGTCACTCGAATTACGTATGAGATGTCGGATGTAATGCCAGGTATCTTATTTCCACCGACGTAGAGTTGCTTACGCAGCAAGCGCAAAGTATGTCATCAGGGTTAAGAATTGAAATTGTGGAATGCCTGAATAGCAAAAAAGCGCCTTTAGGGCGCTTTTTTACACTGGTGGTTCGTGCAGGATGACTCGCTTCGCTCGCCCTTCGGGTCGTCGCCGCGAGCGGCTCCGTTGTTTCGCTGCGCTCAACTCGAACCTGCTGCAGGTTCGAATCTTTGAATATCTCAGATAGCAAAAAAGCGCCTTTAGGGCGCTTTTTTACATTGGTGGGTCGTGCAGGATTCGAACCTGCGACCAATTGATTAAAAGTCAACTGCTCTACCAACTGAGCTAACGACCCCTTGCGGGATTATGCTGCTTTAATCATTCAGGATGGTGGGTCGTGCAGGATGACTCGACTTCGTCTCGCCCTTCGAGCCGTTGCTAACGCAACGTTATCCTTCACGTTCTCTACCAGAGACCACCTTTAAATTGGTGGGTCGTGCAGGATTCGAACCTGCGACCAATTGATTAAAAGTCAACTGCTCTACCAACTGAGCTAACGACCCATACGGGTGTTACCTGAAAGATTTTTTACTTGATGCCAATATTAAAATTGGTGGGTCGTGCAGGATTCGAACCTGCGACCAATTGATTAAAAGTCAACTGCTCTACCAACTGAGCTAACGACCCGAGTGGTGGGTGATGACGGGATCGAACCGCCGACCCCCTCCTTGTAAGGGAGGTGCTCTCCCAGCTGAGCTAATCACCCGATACTGCGCTGGATACTACAAACTACTTCCACCGAACCCACCGTAATTAGTGGTGGGTCGTGCAGGATTCGAACCTGCGACCAATTGATTAAAAGTCAACTGCTCTACCAACTGAGCTAACGACCCGGTGGTGGGTGATGACGGGATCGAACCGCCGACCCCCTCCTTGTAAGGGAGGTGCTCTCCCAGCTGAGCTAATCACCCGATACTACGCTGGATACTACTTAAAGTGGTGGGTCGTGCAGGATTCGAACCTGCGACCAATTGATTAAAAGTCAACTGCTCTACCAACTGAGCTAACGACCCACTTTTGCGTTGCTTTCGAGTTGTTTGATATCCCGTGGCAACGGCGGCATATATTACTGATTTCAGATTTGAGCGCAACAAAAATTTCGATGTAGATCACTCAACTGCTTATGATTCGCACGACACGACCAGAAATAATGCGACTTCTGGTCGTGTGTTATGCATTACATCGCGTTCAGACGTTTTTGCGCCTGTTTTGCGCCATCAGTCCCAGGGTATTTACTGATAACCTGCTGGTACACGGCTTTCGCTTTCGCGGTGTCACCTTTGTCCTGCATGATGACGCCAACTTTAAACATCGCATCCGCAGCCTTCGGTGACTTCGGATAGTTTTTCACCACCGAAGCAAAATAGTAGGCCGCATCATCTTTCTTACCCTTGTTGTAGTTTAACTGACCCAGCCAATAATTGGCGTTTGGCAGGTAAGTTGAATCAGGGTAATTTTTGATGAAATTCTGAAATGCCACCATTGCGTCATCCTGGCGGGATTTATCCTGTACCAGCGCAATAGCTGCATTGTAATCCGTGTTTGCATCGCCGCTTTTCACCGGCGCGCCAGCATTCGCAGTACCTGCATCAGCTGTTGGCGTCGTTGATGCCGCCGCACCGCTTTGATCGCCGCTGGTTGATTGCGCCGCTGCGCCACCGCTGCTGAGGCTATCGATCTGCAACAGGATCTGCTTTTGCCGCTCCACGACCTGATTCAGTTGATACTGATTTTCCTGAATCTGACCACGCAGGGAGTCAATATCGGACTGATTATCAGAGAGTTGTTGCTGGAGTTGGGTTAAAAGCTGGCTGTGAGCATTAGAAATACGCTCAAGTTGAGTGACGCGGTCTTCGACCGAGCCAGAGCCGACACTACTGATTGGTGCCTGAGCAAAAGCGGCCCAGGGGGCCGCTATACCAACCAGTAACGACAGACTCAATAGTTGATGTCTGAAGTTACTGCTCATGCAATTCTCTTAGTAAACCAGTACCGCACGACGGTTTTTGGAGTATGCCGCTTCGTCATGACCCAGCACTGCAGGTTTTTCTTTACCGTAAGAAACGATGGAGATCTGGTCTGCAGAAACGCCTTTACCCTGCAGGTACATCTTAACGGCGTTCGCACGACGTTCACCCAGGGAGATGTTGTATTCCGGAGTACCACGTTCGTCCGCGTGACCTTCTACGGTGACTTTGTAAGACGGGTTGCTACGCAGGAAGTTTGCGTGTGCATCCAGCATTTGAGCGAAATCAGAACGGATATCGTACTTGTCCAGATCGAAGTAAACGATGTTGTTCTGCTGCAGCTGTTGCATTTGCAGACGAGCCTGCTCTTCGGAAGACATATTGCCATTGCCGCCATTCGCATCCATACCAGTGCCGGCACCCAGCATGCCTTCGCTGCCGTCATTGCTGGCGTTCTTATTGGAAGAACATGCCGCAATTGCCATAACAGGCAGAGCGATCATCAGCCCTTTCAGCACTTTGTTCAGTTGCATTTCAATGATTCCTTTACTATTCAATTAATTATTATCACAGATACGGCGACCAGGCAGGGAATTTGACCTGTCCATCAGTTGCCGGAAGACGCGCTTTGAAACGCCCATCTGTAGAAACCAAATTCAGCACGGATCCCATCCCCTGAGAAGAGCTGTAGATTACCATAGTGCCGTTAGGTGCCAGACTTGGCGTTTCATCCAGGAACGTTGACGACAGAACTTGTACGCCTCCCGTTACCAGATCTTGTTTGGCAATGTGCTGCTGTCCACCATTGGAGCTGACCATTACCATAAATTTACCGTCGCTGCTGACATCCGCATCCTGGTTCTGAGAACCTTCCCAGGTAATACGTTGTGGCGCACCGCCGTTAATATTCACTTTATAAACCTGCGGACGACCGGCCTGGTCAGAAGTGAAGGCCAGGTTCTGGCTGTCCGGGAACCAGGTCGGTTCGGTGTTGTTGCTGCGACCATCAGTCACCTGACGAATCTGACCAGAAGCCAAATCCATTACGTACAGGTTCAGGCTACCGGTTTTCGACAGAGCGAATGCCAGTTTGCTGCCGTCTGGCGAGAATGCAGGCGCACCATTGTGACGAGGGAATGAAGCTACCTGACGTACAGCGCCATTTGCCAGCGTCTGGATGACCAGCGCGGAACGACCGCTTTCGAAGGTGACATATGCCAGTTTAGAGCCATCCGGTGACCACGCCGGAGACATCAGCGGCTGCGGTGAGCGATGAACCACAAACTGGTTGTAACCGTCATAGTCAGATACGCGCAGTTCATACGGGAACTGACCGCCATTGGTCTGAACAACGTAGGCAATACGGGTACGGAACGCACCTTTAATGCCGGTCAGTTTTTCAAACACTTCGTCACTGGCGGTATGACCAGCATAACGCAGCCATTGCTTGTTAACTTTATATGAGTTCTGAGCAAGTACAGTACCCGGCGCACCGCCGGTATCAACCAGCTGATAAGCAACATTGTAAGAGCCGTCAGGATTCGGAGTGACCTGACCTACAACGACAGCATCAATGCCCAATGCAGACCATGCAGCAGGTTGCACTTCTTGCGCACTACCCGGCTGCTGTGGCAGACGAGCGCGATCTAACGGATTAAACTTACCGCTGTTACGCAAGTCAGCAGCAACGATGCCACCAATATCTTCGGGTGCCGCGCCAGGGCCTGCCCACTGGAAAGGAACTACACCAATAGGACGACCGGAATCTACACCGCTGTCGATCACAATGCGGACTTCAGCGTGCAGAACTGATGCCCACAGTATGAGAAAACCAAATGCTACTCGTAATGCCTGCTTCATCATATCTCCCTTATCTGGACAGATAGCCCACGATAATTTAGCAGAATGTTAACAAACTCAAATACACAAAACTACCAGAACCCAGCGACAACCGATGTTTGATGTTAACCGCCGTGACGGTCAACATCGCGATTACGGCTTGAAGTCCAATGGTGCGTTTTTGAACACTTCATATACTGCCTGGCTTGGTGGTTTCGGGATCTTCGCAAGTTTAGCTGCTGCCAACGCAGCCTGACAAAGTGCGGGATCGCCACCTTCAGGTTTGATATCCAGTAACATACCATCTGGCGCCAGTTTTATGCGCAGCGTACAGGTTTTGCCTGCATAGGACGATGCGTCATAGAACTTACTTTCGATAGCAGATTTAATCTGCCCGGCATAGTTATTGATATCGGCCCCTGATGCGCCATTGTTTTTAGTATTACCACTCCCGGCAGGCGAAGCATTGTTCCCTTTCGCACCACCACCGGTTTTCGGTGCATTCTTACCAGAGCTTAGCTCACCGAAAATATCATCTGCCTCTGCGGCAGCTTTTGCTGCAGCGGCTTTTTCAGCGGCTGCTTTTGCCGCTGCCGCTTTTTTGTCTGCGGCGGCTTTTTCTGCAGCTGCTTTCTTATCAGCAGCAGCCTTTTCAGCAGCCGCTTTTTCTGCTGCTTTTTTCTCGGCTGCGGCTTTCTCTGCTGCCGCTTTCTTATCAGCAGCAGCTTTTTCTGCCGCTGCTTTCTTCTCAGCTTCGGCCTTCGCTTTTTCAGCAGCTTCGGCAGCCGATTTTTTTCTCGCTTCTGCTGCTGCGGCTTCTGCTGCTTCCGCCTTCTTCTTCAGCGCCGCAGCAGCTTTAGCGGCTTCAGCCTCGGCTTTTTTCTGTGCTTCAGCAGCGGCTTTGGCGGCTTCTGCTTCCGCTTTTTTCTTCGCGTCTGCAGCCGCTTTCTTCGCAGCTTCTGCGGCTGCTTTGGCATCCGCTTCGGCCTTCGCTTTGGCATCTGCTGCCGCTTTCGCTGCCGCCTCTTCCGCTTGCTTCTGCTTTAACTCGGCCTGTTTAGCGGCTTCTTCAGCCTGCTTTTTCTGTTCCTGAGCAGCTAACCGCTCTTTCTCAAGTTGCTTCAGGCGTTCCTGTTCAGCCGCTTGTTTCTCACGCAGTTCTTCAGCAGCCTGCTGTTCCTTCATCTTGCGCTGCTCTTCGGAACGCTTCGCGCTTGATTCCTGGCTTTGCATACGTTTGTACTGCTCAACTACCGCACCTGAGTCAACCATTACCGCGTCGATGGACGAACCACCGCCGCCTCCGGCTGAAGCTTCTATATTCTCATCGAACGAACTCCAGATCAGCGCCGCAAATAAGATGACATGCAGCACTGCTGAAATAATTATCGCCCGCTTGAGCTTGTCGTTTTGTTCGGTTGCCTTTGACACTCTCGGTTCCCAAAAACTGTTCGCCTGTTACCCGCTCTCTTTCAAGCAAGGGAAACGCAGATGCTTAGATAGGCTGCGTCATTAAACCAACCGATTTCACACCCGCACTATGTAACAAGTTCAGTGCTTTAATTATTTCATCGTAAGGCACATTTTTTGCGCCACCGATCAGAAAGACCGTTTTCGGATTAGCCTTGAAACGGCTGGACACTTCCGCCACCACCTGCTCTGGGGGTAAACGCTCCAGACGATCTTTCTCAACCACCACGGTGTACTGACCAATACCAGACACTTCAACAATCACTGGCGGGTTATCGTTACTGCTCACCGCCTGCGATTCAGTAGCGTCTGGCAGATCGACCTCCACGCTCTGGGTAATGATGGGCGCTGTCGCCATAAAGATCAGCAACAGCACCAGCAGTACGTCCAGCAACGGAACAATGTTGATTTCGGACTTGAGATCGCGACGACCTCGTCCACGCGCTCTGGCCATGGCTTACCCCTTGTTGCTCTCACTAACGGTAAACGCCTGGCGGTGCAGAATCGCGGTAAACTCTTCCATAAAGTTGTCGTAATTCAGTTCCAGTTTGTTTACGCGCTGGTTGAGGCGGTTATAAGCCATTACCGCTGGAATTGCGGCGAACAGACCAATTGCCGTCGCAATCAACGCTTCTGCGATACCGGGCGCAACCATTTGCAGCGTTGCCTGCTTCACTGCGCCAAGAGCGATAAAGGCATGCATGATCCCCCAGACTGTACCAAACAGACCAATATATGGGCTGATGGAACCTACCGTACCGAGGAATGGAATGTGCGTTTCCAGATTTTCCAGTTCACGGTTCATCGAGATACGCATCGCTCGTGAGGCCCCTTCTACTACGGCTTCCGGCGCATGGCTATTGGCACGATGCAGGCGCACAAATTCTTTGAACCCGCTGTAAAAGATTTGTTCCGAACCAGTGAGATTATCCCGTTTTCCCTGGCTCTCCTGATAGAGGCGAGAAAGTTCGATTCCAGACCAAAATTTATCTTCAAACGCTTCGGCTTCACGCGCCGCAGCGTTCAGAATACGGGTCCGCTGGATAATAATGGCCCAAGATGCGATTGAAAAACCAATCAAAATCAACATGATAAGTTTAACCAGAAGGCTAGCCTTCAGGAACAAATCAAGGATATTCATGTCAGTCACTGCTTAAACTCCGCGACAATAGACTTAGGAAGCGCACGAGGCTTCATTTTGAGTGGGTCAACGCAAACAATCAGAACCTCGGCTTCATTCAGCAGAGTATTCTCAGCGTTGACAATACGTTGCGTGAAAACCAAAGAGGTGCCACGCATTGATGTTATTTCAGTCTGTATTTCGAGCATATCGTCGAGCCGTGCAGGTGCGTAATATTCCACCGTCATTTTACGTACCACGAAGGCAACACGCTCAGCCATCAGCGCCTGTTGACTGAAGTGATGGTGACGCAGCATCTCTGTGCGTGCTCTTTCATAAAAAGCGATGTAACTGGCGTGGTACACCACACCACCGGCATCGGTATCTTCATAGTAGACGCGAACCGGCCATCGAAACAGCGTTGTATTCACTTTACATCCCGGTAATGCAACAAAAGTTAGAACTTTTAAACGCTGCTACTATACGCGTGCGATTGAGGTTTGGGAATGAGGGCAAGTTAAGGGAGCGTAAAAATTTATGGACTGTTGAAGGTCCATAAATTTTTAAAGAGAATTCTGATTTAAAAGAAGAAGAAAATCAGCCCGACAATGAGAACAATATCGGCAAGCAGTGGGCAAAAAATCCCTTGCCAAAGAACCTGCTGCGGACGAAAACCCACGCCGTGAATCACGCCAGCACAGACGGCCCACATCAGCAATAAACCATGCCAGATTTCCAGTTCACTGGTCTTCGCGGCGAAACGTGATGGATCCCAAAACATACATCCTGCTAACAGAAGCGCCATCACGAAGGAAAGCGCCCGCAGAGGGCGCTTGTCCATTACCGCATACAAGGTTGCGATAATCTTGCTCATTAGCTGTCTTCTTGACCGGCTTTACCTGATTCGACGTGCTCAAGCGCCAGCGCGGTGATTACCCCAAATGAACAGGCAAGAAGCGTTCCCAGAATCCATGCGAAATACCACATTATTAGCTCCTTACTTAGTACAGAGAGTGGGTGTTACGTTCAATATCTTCTTTGGTGATACGTCCGAACATTTTCCAGTAACACCAGATGGTGTAGAGAAGAATGATCGGAACCAGAACCACCGCAACCCAGGTCATGACGTTAAGCGTCAGCTGGCTGGAAGTTGCATCCCACATTGTCAGGCTTGCGTTCATCATGGTGCTGGACGGCATCACAAACGGGAACATTGCAATACCGGCAGTCAGGATGATACAGGCCAGCGTCAGGGAGGAGAACACAAACGCCCACGCGGCTTTATCCATACGTGCAGTCAGGATGGTCAGCAGCGGCAGAACAACACCCAGCGCCGGAATAGCCCACAGAATCGGCATATTGTTGAAGTTCACCAACCATGCGCCAGCTTCACGAACAACTTCTTTATTCAGCGGGTTAGATGCTGCGTAATGATCCATTGTCGATTTAACGACATAACCGTCGATACCGTACATCACCCATACGCCAGCCAGTGCGAAGCAGACCAGTGTCACCAGCGCCGCCACCTGAGCTGTTGCACGGGTACGCAGGTGCAGTTCGCCCACGGTACGCATCTGCAGATAGGTCGCGCCCTGAGTAATGATCATCCCTACGCTCACCACACCTGCCAGCAGGCCGAACGGGTTAAGCAACTGGAAGAAGTTACCGGTGTAATACAGACGCAGATACTCATCCACGTTGAACGGTACGCCCTGCAACAGGTTACCGAATGCCACGCCAATCACCAGCGGTGGAACGAAGCTACCTACGAAGATGCCCCAATCCCACATGTTGCGCCAACGGGTGTCTTCAATCTTGGAACGGTAATCAAAACCGACCGGACGGAAGAACAAAGACGCCAGCACGAGGATCATCGCGACATAGAAGCCGGAGAACGCAGCGGCATAGACCATCGGCCAGGCAGCGAACAGCGCGCCGCCTGCGGTGATCAGCCATACCTGGTTACCGTCCCAGTGTGGCGCGATAGAGTTAATCATAATTCGACGCTCGGTGTCGTTACGACCGAGGAAACGGGTGAGCATCCCCACCCCCATGTCGAAACCGTCAGTGACTGCAAAACCAATCAGCAGAACGCCAACCAGCAGCCACCAGATAAAACGCAATACTTCATAATCGATCATTTGACGACTCCTGTCTTAGCGTGCCGGCTGAGTAGTCGTTGAAGACTGCTCAAAGTGATAGCGACCGGTTTTCAGGCTGCTTGGGCCAAGGCGTGCAAATTTGAACATTAAGAACAATTCTGCCACCAGGAACAGGGTATACAGGCCGCAAATCAGCACCATCGAGAAGATGAGATCGCCTGCAGTCAGCGACGAGTTCGCTACTGCGGTAGGCAACACTTCACCGATAGCCCACGGTTGGCGACCATATTCAGCAACGAACCAGCCCGCCTCTACAGCAATCCACGGCAGCGGAATACCGTACAGCGCAGCGCGCAGCAGCCATTTTTTCTCGCCAATGCGGTTGCGGATGACACTCCAGAAGGAGAGCGCAATAATTGCCAGCAGCAGGAAGCCACACGCCACCATGATACGGAACGCGAAGTACAGCGGCGCTACACGTGGAATGGAGTCTTTGGTTGCCTGTTGAATCTGCGCTTCAGTCGCATCTGCCACGTTTGGCGTATAGCGTTTCAGCAGCAGACCGTAACCGAGGTCTTTCTTCATGCTATTGAACTGGTCACGTACAGCCTGATCGGTGGAACCAGAACGCAGTTGTTCGAGCAGAGAGTACGCTTTCATCCCGTTACGAATACGTTCTTCGTGCTGCACCATCAGTTCTTTCAGGCCGATAACCGGTGTATCCACGGAACGCGTTGCGATAATACCCAGCGCGTAAGGGATCTGGATCGCAAATTTGTTCGTCTGCTCTTCCTGATCAGGAATACCAAACAGAGTAAAGGCGGCGGGCGCAGGTTGAGTTTCCCACTCGGCTTCAATAGCAGCCAGTTTGGTTTTCTGCACATCGCCCATTTCGTAACCAGATTCATCACCCAGAACAATAACAGACAAGACGGCAGCCATACCGAAGCTGGCAGCGATAGCAAAGGAGCGTTTTGCGAAGGCGAAGTCACGACCTTTCAGCATATACCATGCGCTGATACCGAGGATGAACATCGCGCCAGTCACATAACCAGACGCTACAGTGTGAACGAATTTCACCTGAGCAACCGGGTTAAGCACCAGCTCGGAGAAGCTCACCATCTCCATACGCATAGTTTCGAAATTGAAATCGGACGCGATTGGGTTTTGCATCCAGCCGTTCGCAACCAGAATCCACAGTGCGGACAGGTTTGAACCGAGCGCCACCAGCCAGGTGACACACATATGCTGAACTTTACCCAGACGATCCCAACCGAAGAAGAACAGACCTACAAAGGTGGATTCGAGGAAGAAGGCCATCAGACCTTCGATTGCCAGTGGCGCACCGAAGATATCCCCTACATAGTGGGAATAGTAAGACCAGTTAGTCCCGAACTGGAACTCCATGGTCAGACCGGTTGCCACACCCAGAGCAAAGTTGATACCAAACAACTTGCCCCAGAACTTGGTCATATCTTTATAAATCTGTTTGCCGGAAAGGACGTAAACCGTTTCCATGATGGCCAGCAGGAACGCCATACCGAGCGTCAGCGGCACAAAAAGGAAGTGGTACATCGCGGTCAAGGCAAACTGTAAGCGCGACAGTTCGACTATATCTAACATCATGACTCCTTGCTCATCGCATGAAGACTCCGAGAGTGAACCCCGTTAGAAAGGGTCACACGCATGCCCCAATACAAAATTATTTGCTCGCCCCTACCGTTGCCATTTCATCAAAAGAGGAAAGACAATGATAAAAAAGTTACAAATATGTTAATGAATAAACCAAATTGATCCCGTAATTATATTACGCCGCAAAATCCTTACAATAAACAGGTTTTTATTGAGCAAAATTGCATTTTTCGACAGTGATCAATTTATAGCGAAATTGTCACCATCTCACCAATTTGATCTACGACAATTTATCTCGTTTTGCAGATTTTTTTCAAGAATTAAAAATTGATTTATATCAAAATCAATCAGATATGTTAATTATGTGTAAATCATGAGCCACTAGTAATTTTATTGTTAATTTATTGTAACCAAATAACACAGTAAAATTACCGGCATGGAAATATATAGATAAAAAACCAGTATTTTATTTAACAGAGCCGCCTTATCGACTTTTTGTAATCCTAATTGATTAGAGTAGCCAATTTGTTGCTATTCCACATAACAAATTTTTATCAAAGTTAATTGATTGTTGTCTTTATGAGCAACATACTGTAAATCCGTCACTTATTGTTTTTCTGGTAATAATCACGAAAAGAAATAGATACCTTCGGTATAGTCAGATAGAACAAGAATTTTCAAAAGAAATGATATATGGTATTGATATTTCCTGATCGGTATTCAATGATTCGCTCAACGATCGAAAATCAAGAGAAATTGTTATAGCAGTGATACGAAACAACCAAACGGAATTATAACCAGGCGTTAGAAAACACTGGATATTCTCGGATACACGCTACCTTGTCTAAAAAATATTAACTCTCTGCCTTACAAAGGATTCCCCATGAAGAAAGCAACACATGTGATTGGCGTTGATGCGATTGTACTCTCCCCTATCTATGGATATAGCGATATCGACTCATCAAGCATGAACTGAGTGATATTCAGCTCCATATGAGCAGCAGCGATTTCGCCGTTGGAATCAAGGTTGTTCTGCAACATCTAATAGATTGCTTTAATTTACCTGTTTTAGCAGTGTAATATTCTAAAATTAACTATTTGAAGATGATGATATTGTAAGATGTCAGAAATTTAGTTATCTGGAGATACAGCTTTACGACTACTGAACCTTAAAGTAATAGTTGATAATTCAGTAGTACATCGAGTGATATAACTAATTACATTAAA
Source organism: Escherichia sp. Marseille-Q3837 (assembly GCF_916618735.1). Taxonomy (NCBI): domain Bacteria; kingdom Pseudomonadati; phylum Pseudomonadota; class Gammaproteobacteria; order Enterobacterales; family Enterobacteriaceae; genus Escherichia; species Escherichia sp. Marseille-Q3837. Next base: position 4,028,825 of record NZ_CAKAKC010000001.1, read on the forward strand.
AAAGTTTTTTATACAATCGCATTGTAAAGAAGCACCAGCTACTTATAAAGCCCCAAAAAAAATATATATTAATTCATACTGAAATAATATTTTCGACCGTAGTTCACGTTTGAAATGATTAATGACCTGCGCCTCTCACGCAGGTCAAATCAGGAAACTGTGTAACCGGAAAATAAAATGTTCGTAAACAGTGGGCATCATCAGTTGCCCTCAAAATACAGCTGATTTACATTTTTGCTTTTACACGTGCGATAGCTTCTTCATAAGAGGGCTTATTTTTTTCCGCATACGACAGTTGATAATGCTGCAAGGCATCGGCGTTCTGACCTGCGATTTCATAAATTTTAGCAATGTTATAATAGGAGTTAGCGCGCGTTGTCGCCGCATTTGCTCCACTGGCTAACGAGATCGCTTTACGATTTGCCCAAATCGCTTCTGCTATGTTGCCATTTTTCTGATAAGCCAGACCCAGGTTACTAAATGCCTGTCCGTAATTGCCGTCTAATTCTGTTGCCTGTTGGAAGAGTTGAATGGCTTGCTCAAGTTGACCGGTTTTGTAAACAGCTTCACCTTCACGATTATATTTTCTTGCCAGTTGAGTATCTCCACTGTTTTGCATTGCAAGCGCAGCCGGAGTTGCAGTACCTGTCGCTGGCGTTAACACAGTGGCTAAATCACTGACGTCTAATGTGGTGTCGTTAAAAGATTGGAATAACCGTCTTTTTTGACGATTAATAAAGCATCTTGATTATCAGCAAATGAAGACCCCAGACTAACGCCGCCCGAGGCATTTGTGATACCAGAAACAGACTGCGCGCCATTGCGTTGCAGCGTCACCGATGCCCCCTCAATGCGTTTATCTTTCACTGTCGCACTTAAAATATCGATCTTTACATCGGCCGCATAAACGTCCGCATTTATACCCATCAGGGTCAGAGCAACCGGCAGAATAATTGTCTTCATGTATAAATCCTTTTACTGAATGGAGAAGAGATATTTCGCCGGGCATTATTACGCAAGGGATGGGAAAAAAAGCAGCGGGAAAGCTTTTCAGATTAGCGCCCGAATAAAAACAAAAAAGGCCATCATAAGATGGCCAACCATGTCGAAACCGACAGCCCTTCGCCATTCCTGTAGAGGGAAGCGGCGAGGGCTATTTCTTATTACAGATATTTATTTCAGAACAGTTTTCAGTGCTTCACCGATATCAGCCAGGCTGCGAACAGTTTTCACGCCTGCGGCTTCCAGAGCGGCGAATTTCTCATCCGCAGTCCCTTTACCACCGGCAATGATAGCACCAGCATGACCCATACGTTTGCCTTTCGGCGCAGTCACCCCGGCAATGTACCCAACAACTGGCTTGGTGACGTGCTCTTTGATGTACGCAGCCGCTTCTTCTTCGGCGCTACCGCCGATCTCACCGATCATCACGATCGCTTCGGTCTGCGGATCTTTTTCGAACATTTCGAGAATGTCGATAAAGTTAGAGCCAGGGATCGGATCGCCGCCGATACCGACACAGGTAGACTGACCGAAACCGTAATCCGTGGTCTGTTTAACCGCTTCATAGGTCAGTGTACCGGAACGGGAAACGATACCCACTTTACCCGGTTTGTGAATGTGACCCGGCTGAATACCGATTTTGCATTCACCCGGAGTGATTACTCCCGGGCAGTTCGGGCCAATCATACGAACGCCTGCTTCATCCAGTTTCACTTTCACAGTCAGCATATCCAGCGTCGGGATGCCTTCAGTGATGGTGATAATCAGTTTGATGCCTGCGTCGATGGCTTCCAGAATGGAGTCTTTGCAGAACGGCGCTGGTACATAGATAACAGAAGCGGTAGCGCCAGTGGCGGCAACGGCTTCACGCACGGTGTTGAATACCGGCAGGCCGAGGTGGGTAGTGCCGCCTTTACCTGGGGTTACGCCGCCAACCATTTTAGTGCCGTATGCAATGGCCTGTTCAGAGTGGAAAGTCCCCTGGCTACCGGTAAAGCCCTGGCAGATAACCTTAGTGTTTTTATCAATTAAAATGGACATTATTTCCCCTCCACTGCGGCAACAACCTGCTGAGCTGCATCCGTCAGACCTTTTGCTGCAATAATATTCAGGCCGCTGTCAGCCAGTTTCTTCGCGCCGAGTTCGGCGTTGTTACCTTCCAGACGTACCACGACCGGTACGTTAACACCCACTTCCGCTACCGCGCCGATGATACCGTCAGCGATCAGGTCGCAACGAACGATACCGCCGAAGATGTTAACCAGAACGGCTTTCACTTTGTCGTCAGAGAGGATGATTTTGAACGCTTCGGTTACACGTTCTTTGGTTGCGCCGCCGCCAACGTCCAGGAAGTTAGCCGGTTCACCGCCGTGCAGTTTAACGATGTCCATGGTGCCCATTGCCAGGCCCGCGCCGTTAACCATGCAACCGATGTTACCGTCCAGCGCAACGTAGTTCAGTTCCCACTGTGCAGCCTGTGCTTCACGCGGATCTTCCTGCGACTGGTCACGCATTTCGCGCAGATCAGGCTGGCGGAACAGTGCGTTTCCGTCAGCGCCCAGTTTGCCGTCGAGGCAGACAAGATCGCCCTGTTTGGTAATAACCAGCGGGTTGATTTCGATAAGCGCCAGGTCGCGCTCAAGGAAAATGGTCGCCAGACCCATGAAGATTTTGGTGAACTGCTGAACCAGTTTACCTTCCAGACCCAGTTTGAACGCCAGCTCGCGTCCCTGATACGGCATCGGGCCAGTCAGCGGATCAAGCGCAACTTTGTGGATCAGGTGCGGGGTTTCTTCCGCCACTTTTTCGATTTCCACGCCGCCTTCGGTGGAGGCCATAAAGACCACGCGACGGGAACTACGGTCAACAACAGCACCGAGATACAGCTCTTTAGCGATATCGGTCGCTGCTTCAACCAGAATCTGGTTAACCGGTTGGCCATTGGCGTCTGTTTGATACGTTACCAGACGTTTACCCAGCCAGTTTTCTGCAAAAGCACGGATATCTTCTTTGCTGTTTACAACTTTCACACCGCCCGCTTTACCACGGCCACCAGCGTGAACCTGACATTTCACTACCCACGGACCAGCACCGATTTTTGAAGCGGCTTCTTCTGCTTCGCGCGGAGTAGTACAGGCATAACCCACTGGCGCCGGTAAGCCATAGCGGGCAAAAAGTTGTTTTGCCTGGTATTCATGTAAGTTCATGTGTTCTGTCCATCCTTTAGTAATCGTTATCTTTTAAACCGTAGACCGAGTATGACGTATCGCTACCGGGCATTGTCGGTCACCCGTAGGCCTGATAAGACGCGCCAGCGTCGCATCAGGCTTCCATTGCCGAAGAGGGCGATCCCTTATCCGGTCTACAGTGCAGGTGAAGCTTAAACTACTACACGTCCAGCAGCAGACGAGTCGGATCTTCCAGCAACTCTTTGATCGTTACCAGGAAGCCCACGGATTCGCGACCATCGATCAGACGGTGATCGTAGGACAGCGCCAGGTACATCATCGGCAGGATCTCAACCTGACCATTCACGGCCATCGGACGATCTTTGATAGCGTGCATACCCAGAATTGCGCTCTGCGGCGGGTTGATGATCGGCGTAGACATCAGGGAACCGAACACACCACCGTTGGTGATGGTGAAGTTACCACCGGTCAGATCTTCAACCGTCAGCTTGCCGTCACGGCCTTTAACTGCCAGCTCTTTGATTTTCTTCTCGATGTCTGCCATGCCTAGGGTATCGACATCACGCAGTACCGGCGTCACCAGACCGCGCGGTGTAGAAACCGCCATGCTGACGTCGAAATAGTTGTGGTAAACCACATCATCGCCATCGATAGACGCATTCACTTCCGGGTAACGTTTCAGGGCTTCAACCACCGCTTTCACGTAGAAGGACATAAAGCCCAGACGGATGCCGTGGCGTTTTTCAAACGCTTCACCGTACTGCTTACGCAGATCCATAATCGGCTTCATGTTGACTTCGTTGAACGTGGTCAGCATGGCGGTGGAGTTTTTCGCTTCCAGCAGACGCTCTGCCACACGCTTACGCAGGCGAGTCATTGGTACACGTTTTTCGCTACGTGCAGCCAGTGCCGGTTGCGCCGCCGGAGCAGCAACTGCCGGTGCAGACTCTTTCGCCGGGGCTTTCGCCAGATGTTTTTCCACATCTTCACGGGTCAGACGACCACCGACACCAGTGCCTTTAATCGCGCTGGCGTCGAGGTTGTGTTCAGCCAGCAGACGACGGATCGCCGGGCTTAACGCATCGTTGTTTTGCTCTTCCAGAGACGCCTGCTGGCGTTGCGCCGGAGTGGACGCTTTCTCTTCAGATTTGGCACTGGTTTCTTTACCGGCGCTGTTGCCTTCACGCAGGCGACCAAGGATCTGACGAGACGTTACGGTTGTACCTTCATCTTCCAGAACCGCATCCAGAATGCCGTCTGCTGATGCCGGTACTTCCAGTACCACTTTGTCAGTTTCGATTTCTACCAGCACTTCATCACGTACGACTGCGTCGCCGGGTTTTTTATGCCAGGTTGCGACGGTGGCATCGGCTACGGATTCAGGCAGGTCAGGGACCAGAATATCTACGCTACTCATTATGTATCCTTTATTTATTCGACGTTCAGCGCGTCATTAACCAGATCTTGTTGCTGTTTCTGGTGAACGGACATATACCCTACCGCCGGAGAGGCGGAGGCCGGGCGGCCTGCATAACGCAGAGAAGCCCCAAACGGAATCACTTCACGGAAATGATGCTGGCTGCAGTACCATGCGCCCTGGTTGAGCGGCTCTTCCTGGCACCAGACAAAATCCTTGACGTGAGCAAACTGCTGCAACACTTCCTGCATCGCTTTATGCGGGAACGGGTAGAGTTGCTCGATACGCACAATGGCGACATCGTGTTGATTATTCTTACGGCGTTGTTCCAACAGGTCGTAATAAACCTTACCAGAACACATCACTACGCGCTTCACGCCCTTCGGATCAAGCTCGTCGATTTCACCGATGGCTGGCAGGAAGGTGCCGTTCGCCAGTTCTTCGAGGCTGGAGACCGCCAGCGGATGGCGCAGCAGCGATTTCGGCGACATCACGACCAGCGGACGACGCATCCCGCGCAGCGCCTGACGACGCAGCATGTGGTAAACCTGTGCCGGAGTAGACGGTACGCACACCTGCATGTTTTGCTCAGCGCAAAGTTGCAGATAACGTTCCAGACGCGCGGAGGAGTGCTCCGGCCCCTGCCCTTCGTAACCGTGCGGCAGTAGCATCACCAGGCCACACATCCGACCCCATTTCTGCTCGCCAGAGGAGATGAACTGGTCGATAACCACCTGTGCACCGTTGGCGAAGTCACCGAACTGCGCTTCCCAGATGGTCAGAGTGCGTGGTTCTGCGGTGGCATAACCGTATTCAAACGCCAGCACTGCTTCTTCAGACAGTACGGAGTCCCAGACACGGAACGCGCCCTGGCCGTTATGGATGTGTTGCAGCGGCGTGTAAGTTGAACCGTTGGACTGGTTGTGGATCACCGCGTGGCGGTGGAAGAACGTACCGCGACCAGAGTCTTCACCCGACAGGCGAACCGGAATGCCTTCATCAACCAGTGTGGCGTAAGCGAGGTTTTCCGCGCCGCCCCAGTCGAACAGTTTTTCACCAGCCGCCATTGCCTGACGGTCGCCATAAATCTTGGCAACACGAGACTGCATTTCAATGGCTTCTGGCACCGTACTGATGCGTTTAGCCAACTCCTGCAGGCGCTTCATCTCAACTTTATTCGGGTACTCTTCGTCCCATTCGTGGTTGAGGTACGGCGACCAGGTGAAGGAGTGCATGTTCATCGGACGCCACTCTGCCACCACGCAATCACCCGCATCCAGCGCATCGCGGTACAGGTTAACCATTTCGGTGGCATCTTCCAGCGTTGCCACTTTTTCCTGCTCCAGCTTGTCAGCGTAGATTTTGCGCGGCGTTGGATGTTTTTTGATTTTCTGATACATCAGCGGCTGAGTTGCACTCGGCTCGTCGGCTTCGTTGTGGCCGTGACGGCGGTAGCACACCAGGTCGATGAAGACATCACGTTTAAAGGTGTTACGGAAATCGAGCGCCAGACGGGTCACAAAGGCAACGGCTTCCGGATCATCCGCGTTTACGTGGAAAATCGGTGCCTGAACCATCTTGCCGATATCCGTACAGTACGGCGTAGAACGGGCATCCAGCGGGTTAGAGGTGGTGAAGCCAACCTGGTTGTTGATAACGATACGTACCGTACCGCCAACTTCATAACCACGCGCCTTCGACATGTTCAGGGTTTCCTGAACCACGCCCTGTCCGGTCACTGCGGCGTCACCGTGGATGGTGATTGGCAGGACTTTGTTGCTGCTCGGCTCATCAAGTCTGTCCAGACGGGCACGAACAGAACCGATAACTACCGGGCTTACAATCTCAAGGTGAGACGGGTTAAACGCCAGCGCCAGGTGTACCAGGCCGCCATCGGTCTGGAAGTCAGACGAGAAGCCCATGTGGTATTTCACGTCGCCCGTGCCGAGGTGTTCTTTATGTTTACCGGCAAACTCGTCGAACAAGTCTTGCGGTTTTTTACCCAGCACGTTCACCAGCACGTTCAGACGACCACGGTGCGCCATCCCAAGAACCACTTCACGGGTGCCGCTGTTGCCAGCATGGCGGATCATCTCTTTAAGCATCGGGATTAACGCGTCGCCGCCTTCCAGCGAGAAGCGTTTTGCGCCAGGGAATTTTGCGCCAAGGTAACGTTCAAGGCCTTCAGCGGCGGTCAGTTCGCTTAAGAAGCGTTTTTTCTCTTCGCTATTGAACGTCGCGCGACCAGACTCGATACGCTGTTGGATCCAGCGTTTTTCTTCGGTGCTGGTAATGTGCATATACTCGGCGCCAATCGGGCCGCAGTAGGTTTGCTTCAGGGCTTCCAGCAGCTCGCCGAGTTTCATGGTCTCTTTGCCGCTGGCAAATGAACCGACGTTGAAGGTCTCCTGGAAGTCTGCTTCGGTCAGATCGTGGAAAGACGGATCCAGATCGGCCACCTTATCTTGCTGCCACAGTCCCAGCGGATCGAGATTCGCATGTTGGTGACCACGGAAGCGGTATGCGTTAATGAGCTGCAGGACTTTAACCTGCTTCACATTGGTGTCAGGGTCGGAGATCGTTGAAGAGTAACGTGAAGCGTCTTTCGCCAGGCGGCGGAAATATTCACGCGTTTGAGAGTGGAATTGATCCGGTTTGACTCCCGTACCAGGTAACTGCTGGAACGTCGAACGCCAGTTAGCGTCAACCGAGTCAGGATCGGTTAAGAAGTCTTCATAGAGCTGTTCTATCCAGCTCTGGTTTGCGCCAGAGAGGTAAGAAGAGTCCAACCAGGCTTTCAAAGCGCTGTTCTGCATCGTGATCCCTTAAGCATCTTTTTTATGCTTACTTCGCCGTGGATACTACCACGCACAGTGATGTGCGTGCCGGGGTTCACTTGTTGCGGACTTGTCGTATTTTCTGCGTCCGCTAAGGAACCTTTAAAAACTGTCTTAGTGTCAGGGGCAGTTTTTAAAGATTTCCTGCATTTCTTTTGTAGACCGGATAAGGCATTCACGCCGCATCCGGCGCTGGTTGCCTGATGCGACGCTTGCGCGTCTTATCAGGCCTACGGTTCCTAACAAACCTGCTTAATTGTTAACGCAGGCTCGATTTTCCCCCTCGCCCTTCCAGGGAGAGGGTCGGGGTGAGGGTCATTGTCCGCACCGGCGCTGACCTTTTCCCCTCACCCTAACCCTCTCCCCAAAGGGGCGAGGGAACCGTTCGTGCACATTTTTGCCTTGACCATCAGGCCGGGGCATTACGCATTACGTTGCAACAACATCGACTTGATATGACCGATGGCGCGCGTCGGGTTCAGCCCTTTCGGACATACACTGACGCAGTTCATGATGCTGTGACAGCGGAATACACTGAATGCATCACTCAAACCGTCAAGGCGGCTGTCAGTCTCGGTATCACGGCTATCAATCAGGAAACGATACGCCGCTAACAAGCCTGCAGGACCGATAAACTTATCGGGATTCCACCAGAAAGACGGACAAGAGGTTGAACAACATGCGCAGAGAATACATTCATACAGCCCGTCGAGTTTTTCACGTTGCTCGGGCATTTGTAAATGCTCACGAGCTGGTAGATTTTGTCCATTATTCAACAAGTAAGGCTTAATTTTCTCATATTGCGCATAGAATTGTCCCATGTCTACCACCAAATCGCGGATCACCGGTAAACCTGGCAACGGACGAATTACAATCTTCTTGCCCGGCTGGTTGAGTGCCGAAATCGGGGTAATACAGGCCAGACCATTCTTGCCGTTCATGTTCAGACCGTCGGAACCACACACACCTTCACGGCAGGAGCGACGGAACGACAGGCTGGGATCTTTCTCTTTCAGCTGGATAAGCGCATCCAGCAGCATCATGTCGCGACCTTCTTCCGCTTCCAGGGTGTAATCCTGCATACGCGGAGCATCATCAACATCCGGGTTATAGCGATAAATTGAAAACTCGAGTCTCATTTTCCTGTCTCCGCATTAGTAAGTACGAATCTTCGGCGGGAATGCCGGGCGCAGTTTCGGTTCCATGTTGACGCTACGTCGCGTCATGGATTCCGACTCTGGCAGATACAGGGAGTGACACAGCCAGTTTTCATCATCACGCTCCGGGAAGTCGAAGCGGCTATGCGCGCCACGGCTTTCGGTACGGAAGTTGGCAGAAACAGCCGTTGCATACGCCGTTTCCATCAGGTTATCCAGTTCCAGGCATTCAACGCGCTGGGTGTTGAACTCGCTGGAGGTGTCATCCAGACGGGCATTTTTCAGACGCTCGCGGATCACTTTCAACTGCTCAAGCCCTTTCGCCATCGCATCACCTTCACGGAAGACCGAGAAGTTATGCTGCATACATTCTTGCAGTGCTTTACGAATCGCCACCGGATCTTCACCGTTACGGTTGTTGTTCCAGCGGTTCAGGCGCTCCAGAGAAGCTTCGACATCAGACTCGCTGGCATCGCGCAGTGCGCCCTGCTCGGCGATAGACTCTTGCAGATGCAGACCTGCCGCACGACCAAAGACTACCAGGTCCAGCAGCGAGTTGCCGCCAAGACGGTTAGCGCCGTGTACCGATACGCAAGCAATTTCACCCACCGCGAACAGGCCAGGGATCACCACATCTTCGCCCTTCTCGTTCACCGTCAGCGCCTGCCCGGTCACTTTGGTCGGAATACCGCCCATCATGTAGTGACAGGTTGGGATAACCGGAATCGGCTCTTTCACCGGATCGACGTGAGCGAAGGTACGGGAGAGTTCAAGAATGCCCGGCAGACGGGATTCGAGAACTTCTTTACCCAGGTGGTCGAGTTTCAGTTTTGCGTGTGGTCCCCACGGGCCATCACAGCCACGACCTTCACGAATTTCGATCATGATGGAACGCGCCACCACATCACGCCCCGCCAGGTCTTTGGCGTTCGGCGCATAACGCTCCATAAAGCGTTCGCCATGTTTGTTCAGCAGATAACCGCCTTCACCACGGCAACCTTCGGTGACCAGTACGCCCGCACCGGCAATACCGGTTGGGTGGAACTGCCACATTTCCATATCCTGCACCGGTACGCCTGCACGGATAGCCATGCCGACACCGTCGCCGGTGTTAATGTGGGCGTTAGTGGTGGACTGATAAATACGCCCTGCCCCGCCAGTCGCCAGCACGGTAGCACGAGCTTTGAAGTAAACCACTTCACCAGTTTCGATGCACAGTGCGGTACAACCGACCACTGCGCCATCCTGGTTTTTCACCAGATCCAGCGCATACCACTCGGAGAAAATGGTGGTGTGGTTTTTCAGGTTCTGCTGATAAAGGGTGTGCAACAGTGCGTGACCGGTACGGTCAGCCGCTGCCGCTGTACGTGCCGCCTGCTCGCCGCCGAAGTTTTTCGACTGACCGCCAAACGGACGTTGATAGATACGACCATCATCAAGGCGCGAGAACGGCAGTCCCATGTGTTCCAGTTCCAGAATCGCTTCCGGCCCGGTTTTACACATATATTCAATCGCGTCCTGGTCACCGATATAGTCCGACCCTTTTACGGTGTCGTACATATGCCATTCCCAGTTATCTTCATGGGTATTACCCAGCGCAACGGTAATGCCGCCCTGCGCCGAAACGGTATGGGAACGGGTCGGGAAGACTTTAGAGAGCAGCGCACAGGTCTGGCCGCTCTGGGAAATTTGCAGCGCCGCGCGCATACCTGCGCCGCCGGCACCAATCACAACTGCATCAAATTCTCTGACTGGCAATTTCATCACACACCCCACACCACAACGAATCCATAAATCACGTAAACCACCAGTGCAACGACAATCACCAGTTGCAGCATCAGGCGCAAAGCCAGCGGTTTAACGTAGTCGGTCAACACCTGCCACATGCCGATCCAGGCATGGATCAAGATGGAAAACAGCGCCAGCAGGGTGAACACTTTAGTGAACGCAGAGGCAAAGAAACCGATCCAGACTTCATATGTCAGTTCGCCACTGGTAGCGAAAAAACCGACCATATAAATGATGTAGAGCGTCAGGACGATAGCAGTAGCGCGAACGAGGATGAAATCATGTACGCCATTGCGTCCTAATGCGGAGGCGTTGCTTACCATACGAGGACTCCTGCAAGAATTGAAAGCACGACAGTAATGACAAAGGAGATTTTGGCGGAGCGTTTACCCGCTTCGAATGTTTCTTCCAGATAGCCAAAATCCATCATCATGTGGCGAATACCTACGACGACGTGATACGCCAGAGCGGTAAGGATGCCCCACATGATAAATTTGACGAAGAAGCTGCCCATAATGGCGGAAGCTTGCTCGAAACCTTCAGGGGAAGAGAGGCTAGTACCCAGAAGCCACAGCAGGATGCCCACTGCAACGAAGGTGATCACACCGGAAACGCGATGGAGAATGGACGCTATCGCCGTGACGGGGAACCGGATGGTCTGTAGGTCCAGATTAACAGGTCTTTGTTTTTTCACATTTCTTATCATGAATAACGCCCACATGCTGTTCTTATTATTCCCTGGGGACTACGGGTACAGAGGATAACTTTCTGTTACCTGGAGACGTCGGGATTTCCTTCCTCCGGTCTGCTTGCGGGTCAGACAGCGTCCTTTCTATAACTGCGCGTCATGCAAAACACTGCTTCCAGATGCGAAAACGACACGTTACAACGCTGGGTGGCTCGGGATTGCAGGGTGTTCCGGAGACCTGGCGGCAGTATAGGCTGTTCACAAAATCATTACAATTAACCTACATATGCTTTGTCGGGTTTTATCCAGAACAGTGATCTAAGTCACGATAACAACATTTATTTAATTTTTAACCATCTCATTTGACAATCATTCAACAAAGTTGTTACAAACATCATCAGGAAAAGCATATAATGCGTAAAAGTTATGGGGTCACTATTTCACCTAAGATTAACTTATGTAACAGTGTGGAAGTATTGACCAATCCATCCAGGACAGTTATTAGTGATAGACAGGTTTAATAATTCGGATTGCTAAGTGCTTGATTCGCCGTTTATTCGTCATCAATGAATCCTTTACCTGCAAGCGCCCAGAGCTCTGTACCCAGGTCTTCCCCTCTTTCGCAGAGCGGCGAGCCAAATAACAAACGGGTAAAGCCAGGTTGATGTGCGAAGGCAAATTTAAGTTCCGGCAGTCTTACGCAATAAGGCGCTAAGGAGACCTTAAATGGCTGATACAAAAGCAAAACTCACCCTCAACGGGGATACAGCTGTTGAACTGGATGTGCTGAAAGGCACGCTGGGTCAAGATGTTATTGATATCCGTACTCTCGGTTCAAAAGGTGTATTCACCTTTGATCCAGGCTTCACTTCAACCGCATCCTGCGAATCTAAAATTACTTTTATTGATGGTGATGAAGGTATTTTGCTGCATCGAGGTTTCCCGATCGATCAGCTGGCGACCGATTCTAACTACCTGGAAGTCTGTTACATTCTGCTGAATGGTGAAAAACCGACCCAGGAACAGTATGACGAGTTTAAAACTACCGTTACTCGTCATACGATGATCCACGAACAGATTACCCGTCTGTTCCACGCCTTCCGTCGCGACTCTCATCCGATGGCGGTCATGTGCGGTATCACCGGCGCGCTGGCAGCGTTTTATCACGATTCACTTGACGTCAATAATCCGCGTCATCGTGAAATCGCCGCGTTCCGTCTGCTGTCGAAAATGCCGACCATGGCAGCGATGTGTTACAAATACTCCATCGGTCAGCCATTTGTTTACCCGCGCAATGACCTTTCCTACGCCGGAAACTTCCTGCACATGATGTTCTCCACCCCGTGCGAACCGTATGAAGTCAATCCAATTCTGGAACGTGCAATGGATCGTATTCTGATCCTGCACGCTGACCACGAACAGAACGCCTCGACTTCCACCGTGCGTACCGCTGGTTCTTCGGGTGCGAACCCGTTTGCTTGTATCGCAGCAGGTATTGCTTCGCTGTGGGGGCCGGCTCACGGTGGTGCTAACGAAGCTGCGCTAAAAATGCTGGAAGAAATCAGCTCCGTTAAACACATTCCGGAATTTGTTCGTCGTGCGAAAGATAAGAATGACTCTTTCCGCCTGATGGGCTTCGGTCACCGCGTGTACAAAAATTACGACCCGCGCGCCACCGTAATGCGTGAAACCTGCCATGAAGTCCTGAAAGAGCTGGGCACCAAAGATGACCTGCTGGAAGTGGCAATGGAGCTGGAAAACATCGCGCTGAACGACCCGTACTTTATCGAGAAAAAACTGTACCCGAACGTCGATTTCTACTCCGGTATCATCCTGAAAGCGATGGGGATTCCGTCTTCCATGTTCACCGTCATTTTCGCAATGGCACGTACCGTTGGCTGGATCGCCCACTGGAGCGAAATGCACAGTGACGGCATGAAAATTGCCCGTCCGCGTCAGCTGTATACTGGCTATGAAAAACGTGACTTTAAAAGCGATATCAAACGTTAATCGGTGATTACTGAGCAGCAAATAATTTAGCCCGCCGTTTATATGGCGGGTTATTTTTTGTTGGTTTAAGCATAAAAAAATGTAAAAATAAAATCAAAAACCGGACGCCAAATAAAAAACAACCAGTTCAAATAGCAGTCAATGCAATATCTTCATAAAAATAATTGTTCTCTCCGTCCTGTTTATAATCCACTGAATATTATGCATATCCATAATTCACTTCTATTTTCTACGTCTTGATTAATTCACAACACCAATCAATTGCATTTGCATTTAATAAAACTAAATATATTTTTAAGCAAAACTAAAAACAATCCTCACGCAAAATCAGATAATCTGGTAGAGCTATACTATTTTTCTATTTCCTTAAAGGATTCTGTTATGTTTAAAGGACAAAAAACATTGGCCGCATTGGCCGTATCTCTGTTGTTCACTGCTCCTGTTTATGCCGCAGACGAAGGCTCTGGTGAAATTCACTTTAAAGGTGAAATTATTGAAGCACCTTGTGACATTCATCCAGATGATGTTGATAAAAATATTGACCTTGGACAAGTCACGACAACCCATATAAACCGGGATCATCACAGCAATAAAGTGGCCGTCGACATTCGCTTAATAAACTGTGACCTGCCAGGTTCTGATAATGGTAGCGGTTCGCCAATATCCAAAGTTGCCGTAACCTTCGACGGTTCGGCTAAAACGACGGGGGCAACACCTCTGTTGAGCAATACCAGTGCTGGCGAAGCAACAGGTGTCGGCGTAAGACTGATGGACAAAAATGACACAAACATCGTATTGGGTACAGCTGCGCCAGACCTCGACCTGGATGCAAGCTCAACAGAACAAACGCTGAACTTCTTTGCCTGGATGGAACAAATTGACAATGCAGTCAATGTCACTGCCGGTGCCGTAACCGCTAACGCGACCTACGTTCTGGATTATAAATAAGAATAATTATGGCGGCGACGTAGCCGCCTTTCTGCAGATATTTATCAGGTATGGACACCGTGAATATTTATCGACTCTCTTTTGTATCCTGCCTGACGATGGTAATGCCGTCCGCGCTGGCGGTCGAATTTAACCTGAGCGTCCTCGACAAATCGATGCGTGATAGCATTGATATTTCATTATTAAAAGACAAAGGGGTGATTGCCCCCGGTGAATATTTTGTTAGCATTACCGTTAATAATAACCAAATAAGTAACGGGCAAAAAATTAGCTGGCAAAAAAGCGGTGATAAAACCATTCCGTGCATCGATGAATCACTGGTGGATAAATTTGGTTTAAAACCAGACTTCCGTCAATCATTAGTACAGATAAATCAGTGTGTTGATTTTAGTTCGCATCCAGAAATACTCTTCAATTTCGATCAAGCCAATCAGCAACTCAATATCACCATTCCGCAAGCGTGGCTGGCATGGCACTCAGAAAACTGGATGCCGCCATCAACATGGAAAGAATGTGTAGCCGGCGTCCTGATGGATTACAACCTGTTTGCCAGCAACTACCGTCCACAGGGCAGTAGCAGCAACACCAACCTGAACGCTTACGGTACTGCCGGTATTAACATGGGTGCATGGCGCTTACGCAGCGATTACCAGCTGAGCAGCTCCGAAAGCGACGATGCCCATGACCAGAGCGGCGGAATATCACGTACTTATCTTTTTCGCCCACTACCGCAATTAGGTTCGAAATTAACCCTGGGCGAAACTGATTTTAGTTCCAATATTTTCGACGGTTTTTCTTATACCGGTGCGGCACTGACCAGCGATGACCGGATGTTGCCCTGGGAATTGCGTGGTTACGCCCCACAAATCAGCGGTATCGCGCAAACCAACGCCACTGTCACCGTAAGTCATTCGGGGCGAGTTATTTATCAGAAAAAAGTCCCGCCAGGCCCGTTTATTATTGATGACCTCAATCAGTCTGTTCAGGGCACGCTGGATGTCAAAGTGACGGAAGACGATGGACGTGTGAACAACTTTCAGGTTTCGGCCGCCTCGACGCCCTTCCTGACGCGCCAGGGTCAGGTTCGCTATAAACTTGCTGTTGGTCAGCCGCGAACCTCAATGTCTCATCAAACTGAAAATGAAACCTTTTTTAGTAATGAAATATCCTGGGGGATGCTCTCGAATACCTCGTTATATGGCGGTTTGCTACTCTCCGGAGATGACTACCATTCTGGCGCAATAGGCATCGGGCAAAATATGCTCTGGCTGGGGGCGTTGTCATTTGATGTCACCTGGGCCAGTAGCCAATTTGATACCCAGCAGGACGAGCGGGGCTTAAGCTACCGTTTCAATTACAGCAAACAAGTGGACGCCACAAATAGTACGATTTCACTCGCTGCTTATCGCTTCTCCGATCGTCATTTTCACAGCTACGCCAACTATCTGGATCACAAATACAACGACAACGATGCACAAGACGAAAAACAGACGATCAGCTTATCAGTAGGCCAACCGATAACCCCTCTGAACCTCAACCTGTACGCCAACCTGTTACATCAGACCTGGTGGAACGCAAATACCTCCACGACCGCCAACATAACGGCAGGTTTTAATATTGATATCGGTGACTGGAAAGATATATCGATCTCGACGTCATTCAACACAACCCACTACGAAGACAAAGATCGCGACAACCAGATTTACCTGTCGATTTCATTACCTGTCGGTAACGGTGGTCGAGTCGGCTATGACATGCAAAACAGTAGTAACAGCACCACGCACCGCATGTCGTGGAACGATACGCTGGATGAACGTAATAGCTGGGGCATGTCTGCCGGGCTGCAATCCGACCGTCCTGACAATGGCGCCCAGGTGAGTGGTAACTATCAACACCTGAGTTCAGCCGGCGAATGGGATTTGTCTGGCACTTATGCCGCCAATGATTACAGCTCTGTCAGCAGTAGCTGGAGCGGTTCCTTTACCGCCACTCAATATGGCGCAGCCTTCCATCGCCGCAGTTCAACCAATGAGCCTCGGCTGATGGTCAGCACCGACGGCGTGGCAAATATTCCGGTTCAGGGTAATCTCGACTACACCAACCATTTTGGTATTGCGGTAGTGCCGCTAATTTCCAGTTACCAACCTTCCACCGTGGCAGTCAACATGAATGATTTACCTGATGGCGTAACGGTTGCTGAAAATATCATCAAAGAAACGTGGATTGAAGGCGCTATTGGTTACAAATCGCTGGCTTCCCGTTCTGGTAAAGACGTTAACATTATTATTCGCGACGCCAGCGGTCACTATCCCCCTCTCGGTGCCAATATTCAGCAGAATGGCAGTGGAATTAGTGTCGGTATGGTTAGCGAGGAAGGCCATGCCTGGCTTGGCGGAGTAGCTGAAAACCAGCAATTTACTGTGCTCTGGGGCGATAAACAAAGTTGCATTATTCATCTGCCAGAACGTCTGGAAGACACGACCAAACGCCTGATTTTACCTTGTCATTAATTAAGGAAAAGAGAATGACATTTATTAAAGGATTGCCCCTGATTCTGTTAGCCGTCAGCCTGGGTAGCAACGCTGCAGTGCAACCCGATCGCACACGAGTTGTGTTTAACGCCAACGACAAAGCCACCAGCCTGCGCATAGAAAACCAAAGTGACAAACTGCCTTACCTTGCATATTCCTGGATAGAAAATCATAAAGGGGAGAAAAGCGACGATCTTCTGGTCGCCCTGCCACCAATACAGCGCCTGGAACCAAAAGCAACATCGCAGGTGCGGATTGTAAAGCAAGCGTCAACCACACAATTGCCCAGCGATCGTGAAACGTTGTTCTACTATAACATGCGCGAAATTCCGCCAGCGCCGGATAAAAGCAGCGACCATGCGATACTTCAGGTCGCGATCCAAAGCCGTATTAAGTTGTTCTGGCGACCTGCGGCATTGCGCAAGAAAACAGGTGAACACATAGAGTTACAGTTACAGGTTAGCCAGAAGGGCAACGAACTTACCCTGAAAAACCCTACCGCCTATTACCTGACGATTGCCTATCTTGGGCAAAATGATAAAGGTGTGCTCCCCGGTTTTAAATCGGTGATGATTGCCCCTTTTAGCACCGTCACAACGAATACAGGAAGCTATAACGGTAATCAATTTTACCTGGGTTACATGGATGATTACGGCGCATTACGGATGAATACTCTGAACTGTAACGGACAATGTCGTTTACAGGCGGTGGAGGCGAAGAAATGAGTGCTGGCAAGGGATTGTTGTTCGTTATCTGTCTGTTATTTCTACCGTTGAAGTCTGCGCTGGCGCTGAACTGCTATTTTGGCACATCTGGCGGATCTGTAGAAAAATCAGAAGCTATTCAACCCTTTGCTGTGCCGGGCAATGCTAAACCTGGCGATAAAATCTGGGAATCTGACGATATTAAAATTCCCGTCTATTGTGACAACAATACTAACGGCAACTTTGAAAGCGAGCATGTTTATGCCTGGGTAAACCCCTACCCCGGAATGCAGGATCGCTATTATCAACTTGGCGTAACATATAACGGCGTTGATTACGATGCCAGTCTCGGGAAAAGTCGAATCGACACCAACCAGTGTATCGACAGCAAGAAAATTGGTATCTACACACCAGAGCAGATCATTGCTATGGGGTGGCAAAATAAGATTTGTTCCGGCGATTCCAACAATATTCATATGTCGCGTACATTTCTCGCTCGTATGCGGCTCTATGTTAAAGTTCGTGAAATGCCGCCGCATGATTATCAAAGTACGCTGAGCGACTATATTGTGGTGCAATTCGATGGCGCTGGCAGTGTTAATGAAGATCCTTCTGCCCAAAACCTGAAATATCACATTACCGGTCTGGAAAACATTCGTGTACTGGATTGCAGCGTTAACTTTTCTATTTCGCCTGAAACACAGGTGATTGATTTTGGTAAATTTAACGTCCTGGATATTCGCCGCCACACGATGTCGAAAAATTTTAGTATTAAGACGACAAAATCACAAAATGACCAGTGCACCGACGGATTTAAAGTCAGTTCCTCGTTTTATACCGAAGAAACGTTGGTTGAAGAAGATAAAGCATTGTTGATTGGTAATGGACTTAAACTACGTTTACTGGACGAAAACGCCTCGCCCTATACCTTCAATAAATACAGCGAATATGCCGATTTCACCAGCGACATGCTGATCTACGAAAAAAACTATACGGCTGAACTTTCGTCCATTCCAGGCACCCCCATCGAGGCTGGTCCCTTCGATACTGTGGTGCTTTTTAAGATTAACTACAACTGAATCGAGATGATGCCCTTTTCAGTCGAGAAGGGTATCGCATTCAGATAATTACTCATTTCCTCCTTTTCCTTGATTACCGTTATTTTTTCCAGACCCGGCTTTCTTTATGCTGTATCGATACACCAAAGAGATAATAATGAAGGAGCGAAGGATGCCAGTTTTGCAGTGGGGAATGTTATGTGTACTATCACTTCTCCTTTCTATTGGCTTCCTCGCGGTACATCTCCCGGCGGCGCTATTACTTGGGCCGATGATCGCCGGGATCATCTTCAGTATGCGCGGAATAACTCTGCAACTCCCTCGCTCCGCTTTTCTTGCTGCGCAGGCCATTCTTGGCTGCATGATTGCGCAAAACCTCACTGGTTCGATTCTCACCACCCTGGCCGTTAACTGGCCGATCGTGTTAGCTATTTTACTGGTGACGCTGCTTTCCAGCGCCATCGTGGGCTGGCTATTGGTGCGCTATAGCTCACTGCCTGGGAATACCGGTGCCTGGGGTTCCTCCCCCGGCGGCGCAGCGGCAATGGTCGCTATGGCGCAGGATTACGGCGCAGATATCCGTCTGGTGGCGTTTATGCAATATCTGCGGGTACTGTTTGTCGCAGGTGCGGCAGTTCTGGTTACGCGGATGATGCTGGGCGATAACGCTGAAGCGGTTAATCAACAGATTATCTGGTTCCCGCCAGTGAGCATTAATCTTATGCTTACGATTTTGCTCGCAGTGGTTGCCGGTACAGTGGGATGCCTGCTACGTCTTCCTTCCGGCACGATGCTCATCCCGATGCTGGCGGGCGCAGTGCTCCAGTCTGGTCAGCTCATCACCATCGAACTACCAGAATGGCTGCTGGCGATGACGTATATGGCAATTGGCTGGCGGATTGGTCTTGGTTTCGATAAACAAATATTACTGCGGGCATTGCGCCCACTACCGCAAATCCTGCTGTCGATTTTTGCTCTGCTGGCTATTTGTGCGGGTATGGCGTGGGGGCTGACCCGGTTTATGCATATTGATTTTATGACCGCCTATCTCGCCACCAGCCCCGGCGGGCTTGATACGGTGGCGGTCATCGCCGCAGGGAGCAATGCCGATATGGCGTTCATCATGGCGATGCAAACCCTGCGCTTGTTCAGTATTTTGCTGACGGGGCCTGCCATTGCACGGTTTATTTCAACTTATGCGCCGAAGCGGTCGGCCTAGTGCTGGCAGCCTGGACACCAGTAAAACGGGCGCGATGACAACATGGTTTTCTCAATGATGCCGCCACAGCGTTCGCACTTCTCGCCATCACGATGAAAAACTTTAAAGCGAAACAGCGCCCCATGATGTTTATTCTCATCCACCTGCCCCCGCGTAGCGTAAGAAAGACGCGGAATATCCAGTAGCGCGTGCGCGAGTGCATCCAGTTGCGCCACATTGAGATCTTTCGCTTTATGACTTCCGGTCAACCCGACCTGCCAGAGGATCTCCACCCGCAAATAATTGCCAAGCCCTGCCAGAAACGCCTGATCGAGCAGTAATCCAGCAAACTGCCGATTACGAAAGCGCGGCGATAATAACCGTTCTTTCACCACCTCCGGCGTCAGATTCGGATCCAGCACATCGGGGCCAACGCGTTGTAAAAACGGATGTGTGGTCAGTTGTTCCGGGGTCAACATCTCAATATCCGAGGCGCTATAAAGCAGAATGGTTTTGTCAGCCGTTTGCAGTTTTACCCGCAGCACCCGCGTGGTCTGCGGCTCTTCGCCGGTATCAACCACGCGCCACACGCCGTAAAGCTGATTATGGCTATAGAGCGTTAAACCATCAGAAAAATGAGTTAACAACGCCTTACCACGAGTTTCCACATGGGTGACGTGTTGACCAATAAGTTGTGATTGATACGGTTTTAACTGCGGGAAGGCAAACCAGACATCAGTTAGTAGTTTGCCTTTGATCGCCGCCTCCAGGTTATCCGCTGCACGGCGGATCTCCGGGCCTTCAGGCATGGTGATATCCTTTTTTCGTTCTTTGTTCAGCGGGATTATGCTGCGACAACAATCCCCTTTTTGGTAAATGTAGCGCGTAGTCGGCGGGCGAACGCCAGTGCGTGCTCGCCGTCGCCATGCAGGCAGACCGTTTGCGCCGTGACCTTCGCCCATTCGCCGGTGATACTTTTGACTCTGCCGTGTTGCACCATCTCCAGCGTCTGCGCCAGCGCCTGTTCTTCGTTTTCAATCAACGCGCCTGGCTGGCTTCGCGGCACCAGCGAGCCGTCAGCCTGATAACCGCGATCGGCAAACACTTCCTCGCGCGTTGTCAGGCCATTACGCTTGCCTGCACGGATCAGCTCGCTTCCCGCCAGCCCGACAAGAATCAATGCCGGATCGCAAGCGTATACCGCTCTGGCGATGGCATCTGCCAGTTGTGCGTCTTTCGCCGCCTGGTTATACAACATACCGTGCGGTTTGACGTGGCGCATCACACCACCTTCTGCACGGACAATCGCTGCCAGCGCGCCAATTTGATACAGCGTCTGGGCATAAACCATTTCCGGCGGCAGTTGCATGGCGCTACGACCAAAATTTTCCCTGTCGGGAAAACTCGGGTGCGCGCCAATCGCTACGCCATTTTTTATTGCTTCACGCACGCTTGCCAGCATGGTTTGCGCGTCGCCTGCATGAAATCCACAGGCAATATTGGCTGAGGAAACCAGCGTTAACAGTTCAGCGTCACTGGCACAGCCTTCGCCCAGATCGGCGTTCAGGTCAATTTTCATTGTGCAGCCGCCACGCTAATTGTTCGAAATAACGTTGCTGATCTTGCCGCGCTTTTAGTGCCTCTTCCAGTGAACACTGGACAAAATGAATGGGCTGTCCGAGTGGGATTTGCGCCAGATGATACATGTCGGCTTCAATAATGCAGGCAATGCGCGGGTAACCGCCGGTGGTTTGCGCGTCGTTCATTAGCACAATGGGCTGCCCGTTATGCGGCACCTGCACCACGCCCGGTAGCAAACCGTGAGATAACAGTTCACGATCGGTGGTGCGTTTTAAGATTTGCCCCTGTAAGCGATAGCCCATCCGGTTGCTTTGCGGGCTAAGTTGCCAGGGCGAACGCCAGAATGCATCCTGCGAGGCGCGATCGAACTCATGATATTCCGGCCCCGGCAAGGCGCGAATGCGGTTGCCCCACAGTAGCTGTTTAACGCCCTGTGCTTCCATAAAATCCCGCTTCGCTTTGCCAATCGGGAGCCGGTCACCATCCTTTAGTAAACGCCCTTCCAGCCCGCCAATCCCCACTTTGAGATCGGTACTGCATGACCCCATCACTGGCGGGACATCAATACCGCCCGCCACCGCCAGATAGCTACGAACACCATGTTGCGGACGTTTAAGGGTTAAACGCTGGCCTGCTTTCATCGGCAAGCGCCAGCCGGTCCAGACGGCGTTATCATCCAGCCGCGCTTCACAACCTGCGCCGGTCAGGGCAAACCAACCATCGCGTTCAAATTCAACCGTTAACTGACCGAGCGTAATTTCCAGTGCGGGAGCGTTGGCATCATTCCCCACCAGCAGATTAGCAATGCGCAGCGCGGGTATATCCAGTGCGCCGCAATGGCTGATACCCGACTGGCGAAAACCGTGACGACCACCATCCTGCACGGTGGTATACATCCCCGCACGAATAATTTTCAACATACTCCCTCCTTCTGCGGCACAAAGCGCACGCTATCTCCAGGACGTAATAAGATGGGTTCGTCACGCGCCGGATCAAACAGGCTGAGTGAGGTATGACCAATCAACTGCCAGCCACCCGGCGTTGCCAGCGGATAAACACCGGTCTGCGGCCCGCCGATCCCGACAGAACCTGCCGGAACGAGCAAGCGCGGTTCAGCGCGCCGTGGCGTGTGTAGTTGTTCCGGCAAGCTCCCGAGATACGGGAAGCCCGGTTGAAAACCTAAAAACCAGACCACGTATTCCACGGAGGAGTGCAATTCAACAACCTGTTTCTCGCTCAACCCACAATGCGCCGCGACCACCGCCAAATCCGGCCCGCCAACGCCGCCGTAAACCACCGGGATTTCGATATGGCGTGACTCCGGTTCCAGCGCCTCACTCTCCTCCCACCAGCGTTGCAAACGCTCAATGGCATCCAGCGCCAGCGACTCAGGATTGCGCAAAATCACCGTGATATTGTTCATGCCGGGAATGGCTTCCACCACATTCGGCATATCCACCAGACGCTGCGCCAGTCGCCAGATCCGTTTCTGGCTAGCCAGCGTCACTGGCGGTTCCAGTTCCAACACTACCGCCGTTTCACCTATCAGATAACAACGCGCTCGTTGCACTTTCGATCCCTCTGATTATTCGTTATGCAGGATTAGGAATATCAATAAAGGTCACATCAAGATCGGTATTTTCATTCAGCCACTCGCTCAACGCGCGAATACCGCCGCGTTCAGTGGCATGGTGACCTGCGGCATAAAAATGCAATCCCTGCTCGCGGGCTGAATGAATGGTCTGTTCAGAAACTTCGCCAGTAATAAATGCATCCACGCCAAAACGCGCGGCGCTATCGATAAAACTTTGCCCGCCGCCCGTGCACCAGGCGACGCGTTTCACTACATCAGGTCCGGTATCGCCACACCACAACGGCTTGCGTCCCAGACGCGCTTCAATCCAGGAAGCCAGTTCCAGCCCCGGCACAGGCATGGTCAGTTCGCCCCACGGCACCAACGGCTCAATTTCGCCCATGACCGTGATCCCCAGTAACGCCGCCAGTTGTGCGTTATTACCCAGCTCCGGATGTGCGTCCAGTGGCAGATGCCAGCCATACAGGTTGATATCATTCGCCAGCAAGGTTTTTAAACGGTTACGCTTCATGCCGCGAATGACCGGCGATTCGCCTTTCCAGAAATAGCCATGATGCACAATGACCGCATCCGCGCCCAGACGCACCGCTTCATCGAGCAGCGCCTGGCTGGCGGTGACACCGGTAACAATTTTTTGCACCGTCTCTTTGCCTTCCACCTGCAAACCATTCGGCGCGTAATCACTTATCGCCGCGCTGTTCAGTTTTTCGTTAATCAGTTGTTCCAGTTCGGTGTTTTTCATCTTCGCGCCTTCCGTATTCTGATAGCTACACCGTTAACATAGCGTTACCTCGCCTGTTCGTCGATAGCCAATCTTTTGACATATTAAGAAACAAACAGGCGGCCAAAAGGCGCAAATTGTTTATTTCACCACACCTCAGTTCATGTATATTTATGCAAACAGACAGCATATTGCATAAATAATCAGATCTGTATCAAGGTTTTAACTTTAAGGAAACACACGCACACCGCGCTTTTATTACGTGGCGTCGCATCCAACTGTGGAATTATTATGAATAAACACGCATCACAGCCGCGCGCTATCTACTACGTTGTCGCGCTACAAATCTGGGAATATTTTAGCTTCTACGGAATGCGCGCCCTGCTGATTCTCTATCTCACCAATCAACTGAAGTACAACGATACCCACGCTTACGCGTTATTCAGTGCCTACTGTTCACTGGTATATGTCACGCCAATTCTTGGCGGTTTCCTGGCCGATAAAGTGCTCGGCAACCGTATGGCGGTAATGCTGGGAGCGTTGTTGATGGCGATCGGGCATCTGGTGCTGGGCGCCAGCGAGATCCATCCGACATTCCTCTATTTGTCGCTGGCGATTATCGTCTGCGGCTATGGCCTGTTTAAATCCAACGTCAGTTGCCTGCTTGGCGAACTCTATGAGCCAACCGATCCGCGTCGTGATGGCGGTTTCTCGCTGATGTATGCGGCGGGTAACGTGGGTTCTATTATCGCCCCTATCGCCTGTGGTTACGCCCAGGAAGAATACAGCTGGGCAATGGGCTTTGGCCTGGCTGCGGTCGGGATGATCGCCGGACTGGTCATTTTCTTATGCGGCAATCGTCATTTCGCTCATACCCGGGGCGTTAATAAAGAGGTGCTGTGTGCGAAAAACTTTCTCCTGCCAAACTGGGGATGGCTGCTGGTTCTGCTGGTCGCAACGCCCGCGCTGATTACTGTATTGTTCTGGAAAGAGTGGTCGGTATACGCCTTAATTGTTGCCACGGTGATTGGACTGGCGGTGCTGGCAAAAATTTATCGCAAGGCAGAAAATCAGAAACAGCGTAAAGAACTGGGGCTGATTGTTACCCTTACCTTCTTCAGTATGTTGTTCTGGGCCTTCGCACAACAGGGCGGCAGTTCGATTAGCCTTTATATCGACCGTTTCGTTAACCGCGATATTTTCGGTTATACCGTTCCTACGGCGATGTTCCAGTCGATTAATGCCTTCGCGGTCATGCTGTGTGGGGTGTTCCTTGCGTGGGTGGTAAAAGAGAGCGTCGCGGGAAATCGTACCGTGCGCATTTGGGGAAAATTTGCTCTTGGCCTCGGTCTGATGAGCGCCGGATTCTGCATTCTGACCTTAAGCGCCCGCTGGTCTGCGATATATGGACACTCTTCCCTGCCGCTGATGGTTCTGGGGCTGGCAGTGATGGGCTTTGCCGAACTGTTCATCGATCCGGTAGCCATGTCGCAAATTACGCGTATTGAAATCCCCGGCGTGACCGGCGTATTAACCGGAATTTATATGCTGCTTTCCGGCGCGATTGCGAACTATCTGGCGGGTGTAATTGCCGATCAGACATCGCAAGCTTCGTTTGATGCTTCCGGGGCGATCAACTACTCCATCAATGCATATATTGAAGTATTTGATCAAATTACCTGGGGCGCACTGGCGTGTGTAGGACTGGTACTGATGATTTGGCTGTACCAGACGCTGAAGTTCAGAAATCGCGCGCTGGCGCTGGAGTCTTAATAAGCGCCTGATGCGACGCTGACGCGTCTTATCACGCCTGAATGGCTCATTAAATTTGCACTATCAGGCCGGATACGGCGTTCACGTCGCATCCGGCATCTGGGCACAACTGCCTGATGCGTTTGTTATTTCCCCTTCCTCGCCGCCTCATACGCTGCCAACGTTCGTACTCTCGCTTCTTTGTGATCGACAATCGGCTCTGGATAATCCAGCTTCACACCCGCTTTCTCTGCCCACTTCCACGGCTCATGCACCGATTTTCCCGGCACATCGCGCAGCTCCGGTAACCACTGGCGGATAAACTCGCCTTCGCGGTCAAATTTCTCGCCCTGGGTTGTCGGGTTGAAAATACGAAAATACGGCGCAGCGTCGGTTCCGGTGGAAGCCGCCCACTGCCAGCCACCGTTATTGGCTGCCAAATCACCATCAATCAGCTGCGACATGAAATACCGCTCCCCTTCGCGCCAGTCGATCAACAAATCTTTCACCAGAAAGCTAGCTGTGATCATCCGCAGACGGTTATGCATCCAGCCAGTGCTGTTAAGCTGACGCATGGCGGCATCGACAATCGGGTATCCCGTTTTGCCTTCCTGCCAGGCCTTTAAATGCGCGGGATTGCTTTGCCACTGTACGCGGTCAGTCCAGGCAATAAACGGACGATGTTTACACAGCGAGGGGTAATACGTTATCAGGTGACGGTAAAACTCGCGCCAAATCAACTCATTAAGCCAGACGCTACCTGCCCCGCCCTCCATCGCCTGCGGTTGTTCCGCCAGCAGGCGATGTAAACACTGGCGAGGCGATAATCCTCCCGTTGCCAGACTAGCGGACAAACGGCTGGTGCCTTCCACTGCCGGGAAATCACGCTGTTGCTCGTACAGCCCTGCTCCGTTCTGGCAAAACTGGCGTAATTGCGCGATCGCCACTTTTTCTTCCACCGGGAAATATGCTGTGTCGAAAGGCTGACGAGGGTAATTCAGCGAAATGGATGGTGCGGGGTCTATCGATCCGCTACTACGTACTTTTGGTGCAGCGACGCACTCCGGCATCCCTTCCCGCAGCCGTTTCAGCCAGGCATTTTTAAATGGCGTAAAGACTTTGTACATCTCATAGTTACCGGTCATCACCGCGCCAGGTGGCAGGATCACGCTGTCATCAAATCCTTCACACACCACGTTACAAAGCGTTTTCTCAACCAGAGCATCCCGCGCTCGCTCATTCACTTCATACTGATAGTTATAAAACAAATGGGTAATGCCGTTTTCCACGCACACCTGTTTAACCATTTCGACGCTGGCAGCAAAGTCATCCACTTCATGAAATAACAAAGGAATACCTTTTTCCGCCAGCGCGATTTGTAGCCCGTTCAGTTGAGCATTGATAAGTTCAGCCTGACGCGGCGACATATTATGCGCTGCCCACTGCTGCGGTGTGGCAATAAACAGCGCCACCACGTGTGCAGATGAATTGCGGCAGGCAGCAGCCAGCGCGAGATTATCGTGCAGACGTAAATCCTGGCGAAACCAGACCAGATGGGTGGTCATAAAACTCCTGCATGGCGCAAGTTAATAACACGCGGCCAAAGTTCGAAATAACGTTGCCCTGAAAGCCAGGCATTAGGATAAAGCGCCATATAGTGTTTGATACGCATCAGCGGCGCAAGAAGCGGTTGCTCGCCACATCGATAACTGTCGATAAGCGCCGCCAGTTGCTGACGTTCTGTGGAATCAAGATGGGGACGAAAATACCCCTGAACGTGCATCAAAACGTTGGTGTGATCGCGCGGGTTGGCGGGGTGAGAAAGCAAAATAATTACGCGCTGGCGATACTGGTTGTAATACTCCTCCAGATTATGCCACTGGTGAATATCTGCCACGAACGGGCCGAGCTTGCGGTACTCGGGCTGAGAATGAGCCAGAAATACGAGTTTATAGCGGCTGTGATAATCGTTGAGCATACCGCGCGTTAAGCCTCGCTCTTTAAGACGGTGTAACTCGTGAAGCGCGAAGATACGGATTAGGGTGCTTTCATCAAAAAGTTGCTGATTCATTACTGCTCCTGAGCGGTTTACAGGAGTAAGTGTAGACGGCGAAAACAAAAAAACCGCCAGCGTTTCCGCTGGCGGTTTTCTTTGAACTTAGTGTTTAGCAATCAATAAAAATCACCGGTTGCCTTTTCGGCCTGATCCATCCACACCGGTTTCTCGCTGGTTTTCGACCAGACGCGATGCAGGTAGCTGTAAAAGCGGGCGCGGTCTTTCCAGAAAAGCATGAAAGGCAGCGCCAGAACGCCCGCTGCAACCGCATAAGTACGGCGTAAAAAGATAAGCCATGCAGGATATTCTCTGTAGAGTTCCATACTTTTCTCCCCCTTTTTGTATCTACCCGGTGAATGGCACCGGAAAAATGAATTTGTTTATCTGATGAAAATAGTACCGCCTTTTGTGTAATTTTACTACTCATCCGACCACTTATTTTTGCTTATTGATGGTTTATTTACATTCACCGTGTAATTAAGTTACATGAAAGTTAAATTAATACTAATCATTAGTTAAATCATGGCTTTTGCCATTTTTATACTTTTTTTACACCCCGCCCGCAGATTTTTGCGAAATCTTTGCAGCCAGAATTCTACCCTTCCGGTATCACTTTTAGGCCACTGGAGGTGCACTGTGAGTGCAGGCGTGATAGCCGGCGTATTGCTGGTGTTTTTATTACTGGGTTATTTGGTTTATGCCCTGATCAATGCGGAGGCGTTCTGATGGCTGCGCAAGGGTTCTTACTGATCGCCACGTTTTTACTGGTGCTGATGGTGGTGGCGCGCCCTTTAGGCAGCGGGCTGGCGCGGCTGATTAATGATATTCCTCTTCCCGGTACGGCGGGCATTGAGTGCGTACTCTTTCGCGCACTTGGCGTCTCTGGTCGCGAGATGAACTGGAAGCAATATCTCTCTGCCATTCTCTGCCTGAACATGCTGGGGCTGGCGGTGCTGTTTTTTATGTTGCTCGGTCAGCACTATCTGCCGCTTAATCCGCAGCAGTTGCCGGGGCTGTCGTGGGATCTGGCGCTCAATACCGCCGTCAGCTTTGTCACGAATACCAACTGGCAATCTTATAGCGGTGAAACCACGTTGAGCTATTTCAGCCAGATGGCGGGTTTAACAGTGCAAAACTTTCTTTCTGCCGCCAGCGGGATTGCGGTGATTTTTGCCCTCATCCGCGCATTTACCCGCCAGAGCATGAGCACGCTCGGCAATGCCTGGGTCGATCTGCTACGCATCACGTTATGGGTGTTAGCCCCTGTGGCGTTGTTGATCGCACTGTTTTTTATTCAACAAGGTGCGCTGCAAAATTTTCTGCCCTATCAGCCGGTGACGACCGTTGAAGGTGTACAACAACTGTTACCGATGGGACCAGTAGCTTCTCAGGAAGCGATCAAGATGCTCGGCACTAACGGCGGCGGTTTCTTTAATGCCAACTCGTCGCATCCGTTTGAAAACCCAACCGCACTGACCAACTTCGTGCAGATGCTGGCGATCTTCTTGATCCCAACGGCGCTGTGTTTTGCCTTTGGCGAAGTGGCGGGCGATCGCCGCCAGGGGCGCATGTTGCTGTGGGCGATGTCGGTGATTTTTGTCATCTGCGTAGGCGTGGTGATGTGGGCAGAAGTTCAGGGTAATCCGCATCTGCTGGCACTCGGCGCAGACAGCAACATCAATATGGAAGGTAAAGAGAGCCGTTTTGGCGTGCTGGTCAGTAGCCTGTTTGCAGTCGTGACTACAGCAGCTTCCTGCGGTGCGGTGATTGCGATGCATGATTCGTTTACCGCTCCTGGTGGCATGGTGCCGATGTGGTTGATGCAAATTGGTGAAGTGGTATTCGGCGGCGTTGGTTCTGGCCTTTACGGCATGATGCTGTTCGTCCTGCTGGCAGTGTTTATTGCCGGGCTGATGATTGGTCGCACACCGGAATATCTGGGTAAAAAGATCGACGTGCGCGAGATGAAACTGACCGCGCTGGCGATTCTGGTCACCCCGACGCTGGTGCTGATGGGCGCGGCGCTGGCAATGATGACCGACGCCGGACGTAGCGCCATGCTCAACCCTGGCCCGCATGGTTTTAGCGAAGTGCTGTACGCCGTGTCGTCCGCCGCCAACAACAATGGCAGCGCCTTTGCCGGCTTAAGCGCCAACTCACCATTCTGGAACTGTTTACTGGCGTTCTGCATGTTTGTCGGTCGCTTCGGGGTGATTATTCCGGTGATGGCGATTGCCGGTTCGCTGGTGAGTAAAAAGAGCCAACCCGCCAGCTCCGGCACGCTGCCTACGCACGGCCCGCTGTTTGTTGGCCTGTTAATCGGCACCGTGTTGCTGGTTGGCGCACTGACCTTTATCCCTGCCCTGGCGCTTGGTCCGGTGGCGGAATATCTCTCCTGATGATCTTGAGTGAGCACTGAATATGAGTCGTAAACAACTGGCGCTATTCGAACCAACACTTGTCGTTCAGGCGCTGAAAGAAGCGGTGAAAAAATTAAACCCGCAGGCGCAATGGCGCAATCCGGTGATGTTTATCGTCTGGATAGGCAGTCTGCTGACCACCGTTATTAGCATCGCGATGGCAAGCGGCGCGATGCCTGGCAATGCGCTGTTTAGCGCGGCAATTAGTGGCTGGCTGTGGATCACCGTGCTGTTCGCTAATTTCGCCGAGGCGCTGGCAGAAGGCCGCAGTAAAGCGCAGGCCAACAGTCTGAAAGGGGTCAAAAAAACCGCCTTTGCCCGCAAGCTGCGCGAGCCGAAATATGGCGCTGCGGCGGACAAAGTACCTGCCGATCAACTGCGTAAAGGCGATATCGTACTGGTAGAAGCTGGCGATATTATCCCCTGCGATGGTGAAGTTATTGAAGGGGGGGCATCGGTCGATGAAAGCGCCATCACCGGGGAATCGGCACCGGTGATCCGTGAATCCGGCGGCGATTTTGCCTCCGTCACTGGCGGCACGCGTATTCTTTCTGACTGGCTGGTGATCGCGTGCAGCGTTAATCCCGGCGAGACGTTTTTGGATCGGATGATCGCGATGGTGGAAGGCGCACAGCGACGCAAAACGCCGAACGAGATTGCCCTGACCATCCTGCTGATTGCCCTGACCATCGTCTTTTTACTGGCAACCGCAACGCTATGGCCATTTTCTGCCTGGGGCGGTAACGCGGTCAGCGTAACGGTACTGGTGGCGCTGCTGGTCTGTCTGATCCCAACGACTATTGGCGGCTTGCTTTCAGCGATCGGCGTCGCCGGGATGAGCCGGATGCTGGGCGCCAATGTGATCGCCACCAGCGGACGTGCCGTTGAAGCGGCAGGCGACGTTGACGTTCTGCTGCTGGATAAAACCGGCACCATCACGCTAGGTAACCGTCAGGCGTCGGAGTTTATCCCCGCGCAGGGCGTAGAGGAAAAAACGCTGGCCGATGCCGCACAACTGGCTTCGCTGGCCGACGAAACGCCGGAAGGCCGCAGTATTGTGATCCTCGCCAAGCAGCGTTTTAACCTGCGCGAGCGCGATGTGCAGTCGCTTCACGCTACTTTTGTGCCGTTTACTGCGCAAAGCCGGATGAGTGGGATCAACATCGACAACCGTATGATCCGTAAAGGTTCTGTCGATGCCATTCGCCGCCATGTTGAAGCTAACGGTGGTCACTTCCCTGCCGATGTCGATCAAAAAGTTGATAACGTTGCGCGTCAGGGTGCCACGCCGCTGGTAGTAGTAGAAGGTTCCCGTGTGCTGGGCGTTATTGCACTGAAAGATATCGTCAAAGGCGGCATAAAAGAGCGTTTCGCGCAACTGCGCAAAATGGGCATTAAAACGGTGATGATTACCGGCGATAACCGTCTGACTGCCGCCGCGATTGCTGCGGAAGCGGGCGTCGATGATTTCCTCGCCGAAGCGACACCGGAGGCCAAGCTGGCGTTGATTCGTCAGTATCAAGCAGAAGGCCGTTTAGTGGCGATGACCGGCGACGGCACCAACGATGCTCCGGCGCTGGCGCAGGCAGATGTCGCGGTGGCGATGAACTCCGGCACCCAGGCGGCGAAAGAAGCGGGCAATATGGTGGATCTCGACTCCAACCCGACCAAGTTGATCGAGGTGGTGCACATTGGCAAACAGATGCTGATGACCCGTGGCTCGCTCACCACCTTCAGCATCGCTAACGATGTGGCGAAATACTTCGCCATTATTCCGGCGGCGTTCGCGGCAACGTATCCGCAGTTAAATGCGCTGAACATTATGCGCCTGCATTCGCCCGACTCCGCCATTCTCAGTGCGGTGATTTTCAACGCCTTGATTATCGTCTTTTTGATTCCTCTGGCGTTAAAAGGCGTGAGTTATAAACCGCTTACGGCTTCTGCCATGTTGCGCCGTAACTTATGGATTTACGGTCTGGGTGGGCTGCTGGTGCCGTTTATCGGTATCAAAGTGATTGATTTACTGCTGACCGTTTGCGGTCTGGTGTGAGGGTTACCATGCGTGGATTACGTCCGGCATTATCGACATTTCTCTTTCTGTTATTGATTACCGGCGGTGTTTACCCGCTGCTGACCACCGCGCTGGGGCAATGGTGGTTTCCCTGGCAGGCCAACGGTTCGTTGATTCGTGAAGGTGATACGGTACGCGGCTCAGCGTTAATCGGGCAGAATTTTACCGGCAACGGCTATTTTCATGGTCGCCCATCGGCAACGGCAGAAATGCCCTATAATCCACAGGCTTCTGGCGGGAGTAATCTGGCGGTCAGTAACCCGGAGCAGGATAAACAGATAGCTGCACGCGTTGCCGCCTTACGGGCAGCAAACCCGGATGCCAGCACGAGCGTTCCGGTTGAACTGGTGACGGCGTCGGCAAGCGGGCTGGACAATAACATTACCCCGCAAGCGGCGGCCTGGCAGATCCCACGCGTGGCGAAAGCGCGTAATCTCAGCGTTGAACAGCTCACGCAACTGATCGCAAAATACAGCCAACAACCGCTGGTGAAATTTATCGGCCAGCCGGTCGTCAACATTGTTGAACTCAATCTGGCGCTGGATAAACTTGATGAATAACGAACCCTTACGTCCCGACCCCGATCGTCTGCTGGAACAAACTGCCGCGCCGCATCGGGGGAAGCTAAAAGTTTTCTTCGGTGCCTGTGCAGGCGTCGGGAAGACCTGGGCGATGCTGGCAGAAGCACAGCGACTGCGGGCGCAAGGGCTGGATATTGTGGTTGGCGTGGTAGAAACCCACGGTCGGAAAGATACTGCCGCAATGCTGGAAGGGCTGGCTGTTCTGCCGCTAAAACGCCAGGCGTACCGTGGGCGGCACATCAGCGAGTTTGATCTCGATGCCGCCCTCGCCCGCCGTCCGGCACTGATCTTAATGGACGAACTGGCGCACAGTAATGCGCCAGGTTCCCGTCATCCCAAACGCTGGCAGGACATCGAAGAGCTGCTGGAAGCTGGCATTGATGTTTTCACTACCGTTAACGTTCAGCACCTGGAAAGCCTGAACGATGTGGTCAGCGGCGTCACCGGAATTCAGGTACGGGAAACCGTGCCCGATCCTTTTTTCGATGCCGCCGACGACGTGGTGCTGGTGGACTTGCCCCCGGACGACCTACGTCAACGGCTGAAAGAAGGCAAAGTCTACATTGCCGGGCAGGCGGAGCGCGCCATTGAACATTTTTTCCGCAAAGGCAATCTGATCGCCCTGCGCGAACTGGCTCTGCGCCGTACTGCCGATCGCGTAGATGAGCAAATGCGCGCCTGGCGGGGGCACCCTGGCGAAGAGAAAGTCTGGCACACGCGTGACGCGATCCTTTTATGCATCGGCCATAACACCGGCAGCGAAAAACTGGTTCGCGCAGCGGCGCGGCTGGCGTCAAGGCTGGGGAGCGTCTGGCACGCGGTGTATGTTGAAACCCCTGCCCTGCACCGCTTACCGGAGAAAAAACGTCGGGCAATTCTCCGCGCCTTACGTCTGGCGCAGGAGCTGGGCGCAGAGACGGCAACACTTTCTGATCCAGCGGAAGAAAAAGCCGTAGTGCGTTATGCCCGTGAACATAATCTCGGCAAGATTATTCTCGGTCGTCCGGCCTCGCGCCGCTGGTGGCGTCGGGAAACGTTTGCTGACCGACTGGCGCGCATCGCCCCCGATCTCGATCAGGTGCTGGTCGCGCTTGATGAACCACCCGCCCGCACGATTAACAACGCGCCGGATAGCCGCTCTTTTAAAGACAAGTGGCGGGTACAGATTCAGGGATGCGTGGTTGCCGCCGCGTTATGCGCCGTTATCACCTTAATTGCCATGCAGTGGCTGATGGCGTTTGATGCCGCCAACCTGGTGATGCTGTATCTGTTAGGCGTAGTAGTGGTGGCGCTATTTTATGGGCGCTGGCCT
This sequence comes from Escherichia sp. Marseille-Q3837, assembly GCF_916618735.1. Taxonomy (NCBI): domain Bacteria; kingdom Pseudomonadati; phylum Pseudomonadota; class Gammaproteobacteria; order Enterobacterales; family Enterobacteriaceae; genus Escherichia; species Escherichia sp. Marseille-Q3837. Next base: position 4,062,440 of record NZ_CAKAKC010000001.1, read on the forward strand.
TCAGTGGTCGCCACCGTCATTAATGTGGTGAGTTTCGATCTCTTTTTTATCGCCCCACGCGGCACGCTCGCCGTCTCTGATGTGCAGTATCTGCTGACCTTCACGGTGATGTTAACCGTCGGACTGGTGATCGGGAACCTTACTGCTGGCGTGCGTTATCAGGCGCGGGTAGCCCGCTACCGCGAGCAACGCACACGACACTTATATGAAATGTCGAAAGCTCTGGCTGTGGGCCGCAGTTCGCAGGATATCGCCGCCACCAGCGAACAGTTTATTGCCTCCACGTTTCATGCTCGCAGTCAGGTGTTGCTGCCTGATGACAATGGAAAATTGCAGCCAATGACACATCCGCAAGGAATGACGCCGTGGGACGATGCCATCGCGCAGTGGAGTTTTGATAAAGGCCTGCCTGCGGGCGCGGGCACCGACACGTTACCCGGCGTGCCGTACCAGATTTTGCCGTTAAAAAGCGGCGAGAAAACCTACGGTCTGGTGGTGGTGGAACCGGGGAATCTGCGCCAGTTGATGATCCCGGAACAGCAGCGCCTGCTGGAGACGTTTACGCTGTTAGTTGCCAATGCCCTGGAACGCCTGACGCTGACCGCCAGCGAAGAACAGGCGCGGATGGCAAGCGAACGTGAACAGATCCGCAACGCCCTGCTGGCGGCACTTTCGCATGATTTACGCACTCCGCTTACGGTGCTGTTCGGTCAGGCTGAAATCTTAACGCTCGATCTGGCAAGCGAAGGATCGCCCCACGCCCGCCAGGCCAGCGAGATTCGCCAGCATGTGCTGAACACTACCCGACTGGTGAATAATCTACTGGATATGGCGCGAATTCAGTCCGGCGGCTTTAATTTGAAGAAAGAGTGGTTAACGCTGGAAGAAGTGGTCGGCAGCGCGCTGCAAATGCTGGAACCGGGATTATCGTCGCCCATCAACCTTTCTCTGCCAGAACCGCTGACTTTAATCCACGTTGACGGACCACTCTTTGAACGGGTGCTGATTAATCTGCTGGAGAACGCGGTGAAATACGCGGGTGCGCAGGCCGAAATTGGTATTGATGCCCACGTTGAGGGCGAGAAGCTACAACTGGATGTCTGGGATAATGGCTCCGGTCTTCCGCCAGGCCAGGAGCAGACGATATTCGATAAGTTTGCGCGTGGGAATAAAGAATCGGCGGTGCCGGGTGTAGGGCTTGGGCTGGCAATTTGTCGGGCGATTGTGGATGTACACGGCGGCACCATTACCGCGTTCAACCGACCGGAAGGTGGTGCCTGTTTTCGTGTTACACTTCCCCAGCAAACTGCCCCTGAACTTGAAGAATTTCATGAGGATATGTGACAAACGTTCTGATTGTTGAAGATGAACAGGCTATTCGTCGGTTTCTGCGCACGGCGCTGGAGGGCGATGGTATGCGCGTCTTTGAGGCCGAAACGCTGCAACGCGGCTTACTGGAAGCGGCAACCCGCAAGCCGGATTTAATTATTCTCGATCTCGGTCTGCCCGACGGTGATGGGATTGAGTTTATCCGCGACCTGCGCCAGTGGAGCGCGGTGCCGGTGATTGTGCTTTCCGCACGTAGTGAAGAGAGCGACAAAATCGCCGCGCTGGATGCCGGAGCTGATGATTACCTGAGTAAACCGTTTGGCATTGGCGAATTGCAGGCGCGTCTGCGCGTCGCTTTACGCCGCCACTCAGCTACCGCCGCGCCCGATCCGGTGGTGAAATTTTCTGATGTTACCGTCGATTTAGCGGCTCGGGTGATCCATCGCGGTGAAGAGGAGGTGCATCTTACCCCGATTGAGTTTCGCCTGCTGGCGGTGCTGCTTAATAACGCCGGGAAAGTGCTCACCCAGCGCCAGTTACTCAACCAGGTGTGGGGGCCAAATGCGGTTGAACACAGCCACTATTTGCGGATTTATATGGGGCATCTGCGGCAAAAACTGGAACAAGACCCGGCTCGGCCTCGCCATTTTATTACTGAAACCGGTATTGGGTATCGGTTTATGCTTTGAATGTTTATTCATTTTTCATGCTTTAAATTTTAACCTTAGTTCTGCTGAAATATTATTCGGCCGAACTAAGGCACCTGCGAATAAAAAACAATGAACTCACAATCTCAAAACAACAAGATAACAATCTATTCTGGGTCATTGATGCTTAATGATTAAGCGATTTAGATTTGATTATTTTTTTGATCTTCTTCACAGATCGGAGACTTTTCATGGATAGAATAATTTCACCTTCAACTGATACAGAAAAAGGTAAAGGAAAATGGAAAATAATAACCGTGCAATGCCTCATATAAGGCGAACAACTCATATTATGAAGTTTTCCCATCGCAATAGCTTTGACTTTCATTTCTTTAATGCCCGCTAGTCTTCTGACTAAAGGGCACCTCAAAATACAGGTCTCCCTGTCTTTAAGCATAACAGGTTAATACCTGTATCCCCTGGTGCTCATACATTGCTAACCCTTTTATACCCTTATTAATTCAGATCGCTACGCCGCAATCTGGATAGGTAGAGTATTGCCAGTTACCGGGCTGGTCGGGTTATTGCATCTACAAAAAGCAAACTACTGATTTATTTATCAGGGGTGATGTTTTGCTTTTTTCCGGCGTTATCAATTTCTCTTTTGAGAAATTGAGGACCTGCTATTACCTGAAATAAAGAGATGAAAAATGTCAGAATTAAAAATTGCCGTTAGTCGTTCTTGCCAGAATTACTTTTCCACTCATCGTGTATGCGTGAATATTGAAGAAAGTAATTATATTGACGTTGCTGCCATTGTTTTATCGGTCGATGATGTTGAACGTGGAAAACTCGATGAAATAGACGCTACTGGCTATGGCATTCCTGTATTTATTGCCACGGAAAATGAAGAACATGTGCCTGCAAAATACCTGTCACGTATTTCGGGTGTCTTCGAACATTGCGAAGCGCGGAAAACGTTTTATGGTCGCCAGTTAGAAACCGCAGCCAGCCATTATGAAACGCAGCTGCGCCCGCCTTTCTTCCGCGCACTGGTTGATTATGTCAATCAGGGTAACAGCGCGTTTGATTGCCCCGGTCATCAGGGCGGCGAATTTTTCCGTCGCCATCCGGCAGGTAACCAGTTTGTAGAGTATTTTGGTGAAACTCTTTTCCGTTCCGACTTGTGCAACGCTGACGTGGCGATGGGCGATCTGCTGATTCATGAAGGTGCGCCGTGTATCGCACAACAACATGCGGCAAAAGTGTTTAATGCCGATAAAACCTACTTCGTTTTAAACGGCACCTCCTCTTCAAACAAAGTGGTATTAAACGCACTGCTGACACCGGGCGATCTGGTGCTGTTTGACCGCAATAACCATAAATCTAATCACCACGGGGCGTTGCTACAGGCTGGTGCAACACCGGTTTATCTGGAAACGGCACGTAACCCGTATGGCTTTATCGGTGGCATTGATGCGCACTGCTTCGAAGAAAATTACCTGCGCGAACTGATTGCAGAAGTCGCACCGCAGCGGGCAAAAGAGGCTCGTCCGTTCCGCCTCGCGGTTATTCAGTTAGGCACCTACGACGGCACTATTTATAACGCCCGCCAGGTGGTGGATAAAATTGGTCATCTGTGTGACTACATTCTGTTTGACTCCGCATGGGTCGGCTACGAGCAGTTTATCCCGATGATGGCTGACTGTTCGCCGCTGCTGCTGGAGCTTAATGAAAACGATCCGGGCATTCTGGTTACGCAATCAGTCCATAAACAGCAGGCAGGTTTTTCCCAGACTTCACAAATTCATAAAAAAGACCGCCATATCAAAGGGCAACCGCGTTATGTACCGCATAAACGCATGAACAATGCCTTTATGATGCATGCCTCTACCAGCCCGTTCTATCCGTTGTTCGCGGCACTGGACGTCAACGCTAAAATGCATGAAGGCGTAAGCGGTCGCAATATGTGGATGGACTGCGTGGCGAATGGCATTGATGCACGCAAACTGATCCTTGAAAACTGTCATCATATTCGTCCGTTCGTTCCTGAACTGGTGGATGGCAAGCCATGGCAGTCATACCCCACCGCTGAAATTGCCAATGACCTGCGCTTCTTCCAGTTTGTACCAGGAGAACACTGGCACTCTTTTGAAGGCTACGCAGAAAACCAATATTTTGTCGATCCGTGCAAGCTGCTACTGACTACCCCAGGCATTGATGCACGTAACGGCGAATATGAGGCATTCGGTGTTCCTGCAACCATTCTCGCTAACTTCCTGCGTGAAAATAGTGTCGTTCCAGAAAAATGCGACCTTAACTCCATTTTATTCCTGCTGACTCCGGCAGAAGATATGGCCAAACTACAACAGCTTGTCGCCCTGCTGGCACGTTTCGAAAAACTGCTGGAAGATGATGCGCCTCTGGCGGACGTACTGCCTTCCATTTACAAACAGCATGAAGCCCGTTACGCCGGTTATACCCTGCGTCAGTTGTGCCAGGAAATGCACGACCTGTATGCCCGTCATAACGTGAAACAACTGCAAAAAGAGATGTTCCGTAAGGAACACTTCCCTCGCGTCAGCATGAATCCACAAGAAGCTAACTACGCCTACTTACGCGGTGAGGTGGAGCTGGTTCGTCTGCCGGATGCAGAAGGGCGTATCGCAGCCGAAGGTGCCCTGCCTTATCCTCCGGGCGTGCTGTGTGTTGTTCCGGGTGAAGTCTGGGGCGGTTCAGTTCTGCGTTACTTCATTGCCCTGGAAGAAGGCATTAACCTGCTGCCAGGTTTTGCGCCGGAATTACAGGGGGTCTACATCGAAGAACATGACGGTCGCAAACAGGTCTGGTGCTATGTCATCAAATCAAGCGAAGCACAAAGCGCCCTGCTGAAGGGAGAAAAATTATGAGTCAGGCTAAAGCGAATAAAATGGGCGTCGTGCAGTTAACCATACTGACGATGGTCAACATGATGGGTTCCGGCATCATTATGCTGCCGACCAAACTAGCCGAAGTCGGGACGATCTCGATTATCTCCTGGCTAGTGACGGCTGTAGGATCAATGGCGCTGGCCTGGGCCTTTGCAAAATGCGGTATGTATAGCCGTAAACCAGGTGGTATGGGGGGTTATGCCGAATATGCCTTCGGTAAATCCGGTAACTTCATGGCGAACTATACCTACGGTGTGTCGCTACTGATTGCCAATGTCGCCATCGCTATTTCCGCCGTTGGCTACGGTACTGAGTTGTTTGACACAACCCTTTCGCCTGTTCAGATTGGTCTTGCCACTATTGCTGTGCTGTGGGTATGTACCGTGGCTAACTTTGGTGGTGCACGCATTACCGGGCAAATCAGTAGCATTACCGTGTGGGGTGTCATTATTCCGGTAATTGGCCTGTGCATTATCGGCTGGTTCTGGTTCAGCCCGACGCTTTACGCTGACTCCTGGAATCCGCATCATGCGCCCTTCTTTAGCGCGGTTGGTTCTTCCATCGCCATGACATTGTGGGCTTTTCTCGGTCTGGAGTCTGCCTGTGCGAATGCTGAAGTGGTAGAAAACCCGGAACGTAACGTGCCAATTGCTGTTCTTGGCGGTACGTTGGGTGCGGCAGTAATTTATATCGTCTCTACTAACGTGATTGCCGGGATTGTGCCAAATATGGAGCTGGCAAATTCAACGGCACCGTTTGGAGTGGCCTTCGCGCAAATGTTCACACCAGAAGTCGGTAAAGTGATTATGGCGTTGATGGTGATGTCCTGCTGCGGTTCATTGCTCGGCTGGCAGTTCACCATCGCCCAGGTGTTTAAATCTTCTGCCGATGAAGGGTACTTCCCGAAAATTTTCTCTCGTGTAACCAAAGTAGATGCACCGGTTCAGGGAATGTTGACCATTGTGATTATCCAGAGTGGATTATCGCTGATGACCATTAGCCCGTCGCTGAACAGCCAGTTCAACGTGTTGGTTAACCTGGCCGTGGTGACCAATATCATCCCGTATATTCTGTCGATGGCAGCACTGGTAATCATCCAGAAAGCAGCGAATGTTCCGGCTGCTAAAGCGAAAGTGGCTAACTTTGTTGCCTTTATTGGTGCGATGTACAGCTTCTATGCGCTGTACTCGTCTGGGGAAGAGGCCATGCTGTATGGCTCCATCGTGACCTTCCTCGGCTGGACACTGTATGGTCTGGTATCACCCCGCTTTGAACTGAAAAATAAACACGGTTAATAAAGCGAAGTAAAAAAGGGCGATCGAATGATCGCCCTTTGGGATTATTAACAAAGTGCTCGTTGTTCATGCCGGATGCGGCGTGAACGCCTTATCCGGCCTACAAAATAGCGTAAATTCAATAGATTGCACTATCCTCGTAGGCCTGATAAGCGTAGCGCATCAGGCAGTCATAAGTAAAAAGGGCGATCTTCCGACCGCCCTTTTTCTTATTTAATATGTTTACGCGTTTTTCAGAACTTCGCTAACAATCTCGACTGCTTCTTTCTCGATCTGCTTGCGATGTTCTTCACCGAGGAAGCTTTCGCAGTAGATCTTGTATGCGTCTTCCGTGCCTGACGGACGCGCGGCGAACCAGCCGTTGTCAGTCATCACTTTCAGACCGCCAATAGAAGCACCGTTGCCCGGAGCAGCAGTCAGGCGCGCGGTAATTGGGTCACCTGCCAGGGTGCTGGCGCTCACCATTTCCGGAGACAGCTTAGACAGCGCCGCTTTTTGTGCGGAAGTCGCAGCTGCCTGCAAGCGGTTGTAGCTCGGCGCACCAAAGCGTTTCGCCAGTTCGTTGTAGTGTTCCTGCGGGTTCTTACCGGTGACTGCGGTAATTTCCGCAGCCAGCAGACACATGATGATGCCGTCTTTATCGGTTGACCACGGCGTACCGTCGAAACGCAGGAAGGAAGCCCCCGCGCTCTCTTCACCGCCAAAGCCGAAGCTACCGTCGAACAGACCATCAACAAACCATTTGAAGCCTACCGGTACTTCTACCAGCTTGCGCCCCAAATCGTTGACCACGCGGTCGATCATCGCAGAAGAAACCAGCGTTTTACCCACGGCAACATCTTTGCCCCACTGCGGACGATGCTGGAACAGGTAGTTGATTGCCACCGCCAGGTAATGGTTTGGATTCATCAAACCTGCAGGAGTGACGATGCCGTGACGGTCATAATCCGGGTCGTTAGCAAACGCCAGATCGAACTTATCACGCAGCGCCAGCAGACCCGCCATCGCACACTCAGAAGAGCAGTCCATACGGATCGCGCCGTCTTTATCGAGGTGCATAAAGCGGAAGGTTTGATCGACCTGATCGTTAACGATGGTCAGGTTGAGGTTGTAATATTCGCCAATGCGCTTCCAGTATTCGATACCGGAACCGCCCAGCGGATCAACGCCCAGCGTCAGGCCAGCTTTCTGAATCGCCGCCATATCAACGATATCCGCCAGACCTTCCACAAACGGCTGCACCAGATCCTGCTCTTTCACATGACCGGATGCCATCGCTTCGTCGAGGGAGATACGCTTCACGCCTTTCAGGCCATCGGCCAGCAGTGCGTTAGCTCTGTCTTCCACCACTTTAGTGACGTTGGTATCAGCCGGGCCACCATTTGGCGGGTTGTATTTGATACCACCATCTTCCGGCGGGTTATGGGACGGCGTAATCACGATACCATCTGCCAGCGGGCCACCTTTTTTGTTGTGAACCAGAATGGCATTGGAAACGGCAGGCGTCGGAGTGAAGCCATTGTTTTCCTGCACAATAACGTCTACACCGTTCGCTGCCAGCACTTCCAGTACGGAAATGAACGCAGGTTCGGACAGGGCGTGAGTATCTTTACCCACATAGCAAGGGCCAGTGATGCCGTTTTTCGCACGTTCTTCAGCAATTGCCTGAGCGATTGCCAGAATGTGCGGCTCGTTAAAGCTGTGGCGCGCTGCACTGCCACGGTGACCGGAAGTACCGAATTTCACCGCATGCTCCGCATTCCCTGCTTCTGGTTTCAGTACATAATATTGCGCCGTCAGTTGGGCGACGTTAATCAAATCACTCTGTTGTGCAGGTTGACCTGCACGATTGTGGATTGCCATTGCTTTGTCCTTTATCTGCAACGTTTTAGATAGTTCCGCAAACCTTCTCAATCAATTCCGCCGGGAATTGCATCGACTGCATGATGTGTTCGATCATGCTGCATTTACGGCCGGTGTTAGTGTTGGTGATCACCCAATACGGCGTGCCTGGCACATGTTTCGGCTTGGTCTGATTACCATTTTTCAGCAGCGTTTGTTCATCTGCCGCAAAGTAAACGCGCGTGCGACCGTGCAACGATTCCGTTGCCTCGGCAAACGCCTGAGCGTCAAGAGAATATAGTGTAGACAACAGCAGCATAAAGCGGTTGACCGCGCGCTTCTGCTCTGCGTATTCATCGGAAAGCAGAAGTTCACGCATTGCGCGTACTTTGTCTTTAATCGTTTTGATCGGCTTCGCTTCGACGATAGCAGGCGACGCAATGCGAACCTCTTTCGTCACCGGAGCAGCAGGCTGTGATGCGGCGGAAAATTTCAACATGCGCCGTAAAATGTCGGATGCGCTCTCGCCGATATGCTTAGTGTGGCTGGCAATATAGCTGTAGAGTTCATCATCAACTTCAATCGTTTTCATCTTAATCCAGTGCGGTGTCTTAGCTGAATACAAGTCGCCAGGAGTATATGAATAAATCCCGGCAGCGGATAGCGTCAAGCCTGGCTTGCAGAAAAACTCGGATTAAACCTTATTTGTTGCAGCCCTGTGGCACAATGGTCAACATAATACCCTAACCCGACTTCGCGAAAAAAAGAACTTTGCCATGAAATTGAATATCCGCGCGCAATCTGCACAAAACCAGCATAATAATTCTCCCATCGTCCTCGTCCACGGTTTGTTTGGTAGTCTCGACAACCTCGGCGTTCTGGCGCGCGACCTGGTGAGCGACCACAATATTATCCAGGTCGATATGCGTAACCACGGACTTTCACCGCGCGATCCTGTGATGAATTATCCAACAATGGCGCAAGATCTGCTGGATACGCTGGATGCACAACAGATCGAAAAAGCGACGTTTATCGGTCACTCTATGGGCGGTAAAGCCGTTATGGCGCTAACTGCACTAGCCCCCGATCGCATCGATAAGCTGGTGGCGATCGATATTGCGCCGGTTGATTATCACGTGCGTCGTCATGATGAGATTTTCGCCGCCATCAACGCCGTCAGCGAATCCAGCGCGCAAACACGACAGCAGGCAGCAACGGTGATGCGCCAACATCTGAATGAAGAAGGGGTGATTCAGTTTCTGCTGAAATCTTACGTTGATGGTGAATGGCGTTTTAACGTGCCAGTGTTGTGGGATCAGTATCCGCATATTGTTGGCTGGGAGAAAATCCCGGCATGGGATCACCCTGCCCTGTTTATCCCCGGCGGTAATTCACCGTATGTCACTGAACAATATCGTGATGATTTACTGGCGCAATTCCCGCAGGCACGGGCGCATGTGATTGCGGGTGCGGGTCACTGGGTACACGCCGAAAAACCTGATGCGGTACTGCGCGCCATCCGTCGCTATCTCAATGATTAACGCAACTGATTAAAAACCCAGCGTCCGCGTCGCTTTCCGCGCGTGGGCGTTGGCGTGACTCATCGCGCTGATGTATTATGGCGCGCTATCCATCCGGGCAGACGCCCGGCTGATTGTTTCCCCCGAAGTCACCAAGATCATGGCCAAAGAACAAACGGACCGTACGACATTAGATCTGTTCGCGCACGAGCGTCGACCGGGACGACCGAAAACCAATCCGCTTTCGCGCGATGAACAGCTGCGTATTAATAAACGCAACCAGCTAAAACGCGACAAAGTACGTGGTCTTAAGCGTGTCGAACTGAAGCTGAACGCGGAAGCTGTCGAGGCGCTGAATGAGCTGGCAGAGTCGCGCAATATGAGCCGTAGCGAACTGATCGAAGAGATTTTGATGCAGCAGTTGGCGGCACTGCGTAGTCAAGGCATCGTTTAAATTTCCACTTTCATGTAGCACAGTGTGCAGTCCTGCCCGTTTGCTGATTCCGCAAGACTGCCTGTTCTGCTATGATTGCCTTTATCCGTGGGCAATTTGCCACCCCCATTTCAATAAGTTTCAAGAGGTTATTTCACTCATGGCTATCACTGGCATCTTTTTCGGCAGCGACACCGGTAATACCGAAAATATCGCAAAAATGATTCAAAAACAGCTTGGTAAAGACGTTGCCGATGTCCATGACATTGCAAAAAGCAGCAAAGAAGATCTGGAAGCTTATGACATTCTGCTGCTGGGTATCCCAACCTGGTATTACGGCGAAGCACAGTGTGACTGGGACGACTTCTTCCCGACTCTCGAAGAGATTGATTTCAATGGTAAACTGGTTGCCCTGTTTGGCTGTGGCGACCAGGAAGATTACGCCGAATATTTCTGTGATGCATTAGGCACTATCCGTGACATCATCGAACCGCGCGGCGCGACTATCGTGGGTCACTGGCCAACTGCGGGCTACCATTTCGAAGCATCAAAAGGTCTGGCAGATGACGATCACTTTGTCGGCCTGGCTATTGACGAAGACCGTCAGCCGGAACTGACCGCTGAACGCGTGGAAAAATGGGTTAAGCAAATTTCTGAAGAGCTGCATCTCGACGAAATTATCAACGCCTGATGTGATGCGGTGTAGGCTAATGTCTACGCCGTATTAATAGATAATGCCAATCAAAATAATTGCTACAAATTTGTAACTTTTGCCGTAGTACCTGTACAATGTTCCAGTATTGAAGTGGCCTTGCCGATGTAAATGTAAGCTAAGCCACGTTTTTATTAACAATATTTGCCAGGGACTTGTAGTTTTCATTTAGGCGTGGCAATTCTATAATGATACGCATTATCTCAAGAGCAAATTCTGTCACTTCTCCTAATGAAGTGAACCGCTTAGTAACAGGACAGATTCCGCATGACTGATAACAATACCGCCCTAAAGAAAGCTGGCCTGAAAGTAACGCTTCCTCGTTTAAAAATCCTGGAAGTTCTTCAGGAGCCGGACAACCATCACGTCAGTGCGGAAGATTTATATAAACGTCTGATCGATATGGGTGAAGAAATTGGTCTGGCTACGGTATATCGCGTACTGAACCAGTTTGACGATGCCGGTATCGTCACCCGCCACAATTTTGAAGGCGGTAAATCCGTATTTGAACTGACCCAGCAACATCATCACGATCACCTGATCTGCCTCGACTGCGGCAAGGTTATTGAATTTAGTGATGAATCTATCGAAGCGCGTCAGCGTGAAATCGCCGCGAAACATGGTATTCGCCTGACTAACCATAGTCTCTATCTTTACGGTCACTGCGCCGAAGGCGATTGCCGCGAAGATGAGCACGCGCACGAAGGCAAATAAGTCAGCCTGAACGAGAAAAGCCAACCTGCGGGTTGGCTTTTTTATACCAGGGAAATAAGAACAAGCGAGAGTTACAGCCCTCGCTTTTTTTGTTTTTACTGCGTAGCGTTATTACTGCGAATTTCCTGCCAGACTTTATCGCAATCGGCTTTCACTGCCTGGTCGTTACCGGTTTGCGTTGCGCGCAGACACTGCTGATAATCCAGTACCCGCACACTTTCCTGGTCGGCAAACTGCTGATGTTGTTTCTCTTTCTTCAGCACGTTTAACACGCTCTGGCAGGCCTCAATTTTTTCCGGCGAGCCTTGTGCTGTGTTGATGCAGGCGCTGTAAGCTTCTTTCAGACGACTGTCTTCCTGTGGCGCGGTTGATTGCGCACAAGCCACCAGCCCCGATGCCATCATGGTGATGAGAATCAGTTTTTTCATAGCAAATTCCTCAAACGCGCGGCAGGCGAAATACCTGCCGCGTCGGGCATCAGAAGATAGTGAACGGCGCGATAACCATGAATTTCACGTCACGCTCATCCTGGAAGATGTTGCCGTAACCGCCCCCCCAGCTTGGGATGTCGGAGTGGTTGTCGTATTCGGTGAAATGCAGTTTGAACATCGTGCCCTTGGCGCGACCGTCCTGAATGGTGTAGACCGCATCCAGACTGTAAGCAGACTCTTCGATAGTCCGGTTTTTGTCGTAGTACGCATCCGGATTGCTCTGCCATGTCGCTGGTTTGGCATCCCATGCATAAACGTAGGAAGCGCCGATGGCGAAGCCGGGAAGATTCCAGTTTTTCAGGTCATACATCGCACCGAAGAAGACCGCTTTTTCGCCGTTGGCGTTAAAGTCAGAGCGGTTATCCCACCAGATATCCAGGCGACCGTTCGAGGAAGCGTAGGTTGGGGTCATACGTTGCAGGAAGTATCCCTGCTGACCATCGGCTTTAACCCAGGTGCCTTCGAGGCGCAAATCCACTACGTCAGCCGCCCGGTAGCCAAAGGTCAACGCCTGCAGCCAGGCGGTGCCGTCATAAAGATCGTTGACGCTGCGATCGTCAACTTTGTCGCGCGTACCGTAGAACTGGTAGCTGGTGGTTAACGGGCTACCGGCGATATCAAATTTATAGCTGGCTTTGGCAAAATATTGATCGATATACCCTTCCGCCTGACCAAACGCCGCTTCCAGTACGAAGTTATTTTTGAAGTCGTACTTCGCCCCGAGGGAGTGCAGATAATCAACTTTGGTAGTCTTATCGTTCTGATAAAACTCATCCATTTCCAGATGCCACGGCGCTTTGTATTCGTTGGTCCACATGTAGGAGAAACTCAACGCACCGGCATCGCCGTAATCAAAATTCGCCCCGGCTTCCGCACCCTGATAAGTACCCGGCATAAAGCTCCAGTGCGGCGCTAACAGCGTCTGACCGGTTGGCTGAATATAACCAGCCCTCGCCCACACCGGACCGTATTTAAATTTGGCCGCTGCTTTATACAGGCTTATACCGCTTTTATCGCCGGACCAGTCTTCGTCATAGGCTTTATTACTTTTTGAAAACGCGATTTCGTTCGGGTGAGAGCTGTCGCCGTTTTCTGCCATTTCAATCGCCGTAAATGCGGCAATATCAAGGCCGAACATATCAGCAGCATAACCAGACTGAAAATCGAGGTTGGCGTTCCAGGTGGAGTGAGAAAGGTTGGTTTTGTATTTGTCACCGTCGGTAACATCTTTACGGTCGCGTTCACGCTGCCAGTAATAGATACCGCCGGTTAAGGTTGAATCGTCGATGAATCCTTCGGCGCGAGCCTCCGGCATTGCCATAAAGCCCGACATTGCTGTAACACCGGCGATAGCCAGCGCCAGCGTACTACGTTTGCCACTAAACGCACGCATGGGTTAATCCTCTTTGACGTATAAATTGCTGCACCACAGGTGAACAGCGAAAAAAATAAAAATTAAAAAAGTAGCGTTGAGAAAAGTCTCGCTGACTACAGGAACAGACTATTTTTCGCGACGCGAATTATCAATCTCTTTCTGTAACGAGAATGTAAGAACATGAGCAACCGCACATATTTTGATGATTTTTGTTACAGGATTTAAGTTTGCAGCAGAAGAGTTTGTAGAAGAAAAAATATGTGGCTTTCCAGTAGGATGAAAGCGGTTACATTTTATTTAATTATGATTTGTGTTTTTAAATTTATTTTACGGATAAATTGCGAAGCGGAATTAATTCGCGATGATAAGCAGAAAAAACGCCGCAGAGCGCGGCGTTTGGGATTGTTTGTATGTTTCATGCCGGATGTGGCGTAAACGCCTTATCCGACCTACAAAAGCACGCAAATTCAATATATTGCAGAGATCATGTAGGCCTGATAAGCGAAGCGCATCAGGCAATTTAGCATTTGAAATTTATTGTCTATTTATTGCCGGATGCGACGTAAACGCTTCACCCGGCCTGGTAGAACTTAAAATTACTCGCCAACCTTCGCCCAGGTATCACGCAGCCCAACGGTGCGGTTAAATACCGGTTTTTCCGCAGTGGAATGGCGGCTGTCGAGGCAGAAGTAACCTTCACGCTCAAACTGGAACGCTTTACCCGCAACCGCGTCTTTCAGAGACGGTTCAGCAAAGCCCTGTTTGATGACCAGTGATTCAGGGTTAATCACCGACAGGAAATCATCCGCAGCGCCTGGATTCGGCACGCTGAACAGACGATCGTACAGGCGGATTTCAACCGGCAGCGCATGTGCCGCGCTTACCCAGTGAATAACGCCTTTCACTTTACGACCATCAGCCGGATCTTTGCTTAAAGTGTCGGCATCGTAAGTACAGAAGATGGTGGTGATATTGCCTTCGGCATCTTTCTCCACGCGTTCTGCTTTAATCACGTAAGCATTACGCAGACGCACTTCTTTACCCAGCACCAGACGCTTGTACTGCTTGTTAGCTTCTTCGCGGAAATCGGCGCGATCGATCCAAATCTCATCGCTAAACGGCACCTGACGGCTACCCATTTCCGGTTTGTTCGGATGGTTCGGCATAGTGACCATTTCGCCTTCGCCCTGATAGTTTTCGATAACCAGTTTCACCGGATCGATAACCGCCATTGCGCGCGGCGCGTTTTCGTTGAGATCTTCACGAATACAGGATTCCAGAGATGCCATCTCAATGGTGTTGTCCTGCTTGGTCACGCCGATGCGTTTGCAGAACTCACGAATAGAAGCCGCAGTGTAACCACGACGACGCAGACCGGAAATGGTCGGCATACGCGGGTCATCCCAGCCTTCAACGTGCTTGTCGGTCACCAACTGGTTCAGCTTACGCTTGGACATCACGGTGTATTCCAGATTCAGGCGCGAGAATTCGTACTGGCGCGGATGAACAGGAATGGTGATGTTGTCCAGAACCCAGTCATACAGACGACGGTTGTCCTGGAACTCAAGCGTACACAGAGAGTGCGTAATACCTTCCAGCGCATCGCTGATGCAGTGGGTGAAGTCGTACATCGGGTAGATGCACCACTTGTTGCCAGTCTGGTGGTGTTCAGCAAATTTAATGCGGTACAGCACCGGATCGCGCATCACGATAAACGGCGAAGCCATGTCGATTTTCGCACGCAGGCAGGCTTTACCTTCTTCAAAACCACCGGTACGCATTTTTTCGAACAGCGCCAGGTTCTCTTCAACGCTACGGTCGCGGTACGGACTGTTTTTACCCGGCTGCGTCAGGGTGCCACGGTATTCGCGGATCTGTTCCGGCGTCAGTTCATCGACATACGCCAGGCCTTTATTGATCAATTCGATCGCATAGGCATGGAGCTGATCAAAATAGTCGGAGGAGTAACGAACGTTACCAGACCAGTGAAAACCTAACCATTCAACGTCGTTTTTGATCGACTCTACGTACTCGATATCTTCTTTTACCGGGTTAGTGTCGTCGAAACGCAGGTTGCACTGGCCTTTATAGTCCTGGGCGATCCCGAAGTTCAGGCAGATAGATTTCGCATGACCAATATGCAGATAGCCATTTGGTTCTGGCGGGAAACGGGTGTGTACTGTGGTGTGCTTGCCACTGGCCAGATCTTCATCAATGATCTGACGAATAAAGTTAGTCGGGCGGGCTTCTGCCTCACTCATCGTGGATTCCTCAAAGCGTAAACAACGTATAACGGCGTATGATCTTATAAGCGGGACAGGCTGACAACTGTTAGTTAGAGAAAATAGAAAATCTCACTGAGATTATGGGGATGATTGATGAAAAAAAAAGCGGCGAAGATGATATCTGCCGCTTTTGCCACCCCTGTGTCATTGTTGGATGCGACGCTGGTGCGTCTTATCCAACCTACACTGAGCTTTTGTAGGCCTGATAAGACGCGTCAAGCGTCGCATCAGGCATGAAACAGATTACTTTTTGATTTCATACAGCGGCGTTTGACCCGCCACAACATGACCCTGGGCTTTAATGATCAGACCGCTGAAATCGTCGATATTGCTGCAAACCACCGGGCTAATCATCGAACGAGCGTTAGCATTCAGGTAATCCAGATCCATTTCCAGAATCGGTTGCCCTGCACTTACCTGCGCCCCCTCTTCCACCAAACGCTTAAAGCCTTTACCTTCCAGCGCCACGGTGTCGATACCCATGTGGACGACGATCTCCGCGCCTTTTTCGGTTTCCAGGCAGAACGCGTGGTTGGTGTTGAAGATTTTTACGATAGTCCCTGCGGCTGGTGATACAACGATTTTATCCGTCGGTTTCACCGCTACACCGTCGCCCACCGCTTTGCTGGCGAACGCTTCGTCTGGCACCTGATCCAGTGCGACAACATCACCAGTAATCGGCGATACCAGCTCAGCGATAGACACTACATTTGGTACAGCCTGTGGTTTTGCTGCCGGCGCGGCAGTTGCCGGAGCCGCTTCAGCAGAAGCAGCAGCTACCGGGCCACGAGCAACGACTTTCTTCATCGCATCACCGATAGATTCCGCTTTCGCACCAACAATCACCTGGATGGTTTGTTTGTTCAGTTTCACCACCCCAGAAGCCCCCAGACGTTTACACATCGCATCGTTGACGCGGGCTGAGTCACCCACCGTCAGGCGCAGACGGGTAATACAGGCGTCAATCGCTTTCAGGTTGTCGCTACCGCCAACCGCAGCAATATAGTTGGTCGCCAGTTGAGTCAGACCTTCTTCAGTGTTGCTGTTGGCTTCTTCAGTAACAATTTCGTCTTCTTTATCTTCACGGCCTGGCGTTTTCAGGTTGAACATGCGGATAACTGCACTGAATACCACAAAGTAGATAACGAAGAAGATAACGCCCATCACCAGCAGCATCCAGACGTTCTGGCTGGCTGCCGGCAGGTTATACATCAACGCATAGTCGATGGCGCCCGCAGAGAAAGAGAAGCCCGCGTGAATACCCAGCAGCGTCGCCACAAACAGGCTGATACCGGTCAACAGTGCGTGCAGGAGGTACAGCAGCGGCGCAAGGAACATGAACAGGAATTCCAGCGGCTCGGTAACACCAGTCAGGAACGCGGTGATAGCAACGGAAAGCAGCATCCCGCCAACCATCGGACGACGCTCTTTCGGTGCTGCGAAGTACATCGCCAGTGCCGCACCCGGCAGACCAAACATCATGATCGGGAAGAAGCCGGACATGAACATCCCCGCAGTGCCGTCACCGGCATAGAAGCGGTTGATGTCGCCGTGGAAAACCGTCCCTGCCGCGTTGGTAAATTCACCAATCTGGAACCAGGCAATGGTGTTCAGTACCTGATGCAGACCAGTTGGGATCAGCAGACGGTTGATGAAACCAAAGATACCGGAACCCAGCGCGCCCGCAGAAACGATCCATTCACCACCAGCATGAATAGCGTGCTGCACCGGTGGCCAGACATAACCAAAAATAGCCGCCAATACCAAGCAGAAGAAGCCAGTGGCAATCGGCACAAAACGTTTGCCGCCGAAAAAGCTCAGGAAGTCCGGCAGTTTAATATCGGACCAACGGTTATAGGCTGCACCACCGACCAGGCCGGTAATGATACCCGCCAGTACACCCATATTGATTTCCGGGTTGATGGTCACCATCGCTTTGGTTAACACAAAGTAACCTACCGCACCCGCCAGCGCCGCCGCACCTGCGCTGTCTTTGGACCAGCTGGATGCCACGCCGATGGCGAAGATTAATGCGAGGTTATCAAAAATCGCGCCGCCCGCCTGGGCAATAAACGCAACGTTAAGTAAATCTGGCTGACCGAATCGCAGCAACAGCGCCGCCACCGGCAGTACTGCGATAGGGAGCTGTAACGCCCTACCGAGTCGCTGGAAAAACCCTAAAATATTCATCTTATTCCCCCTACGAGAACCCTATTTGGCTTGTTTAACGCCGTATTTTTATTTTGCTGCAAACTGTACTGCCGATGTTCTGTAATCATATTGTTAGATCATCTGCTACAGAGTGTGTAAAAAATTAATTCGTACCGCAAATTAAACGCGTGTCTTTTGTGAGTTTTGTCACCAAATATCGTTATCATCACTCCCTTTTACTGGCTAAACCAGAAAACTTATTTTATCATTCAAAAAATCAGGTCGGATTGACGCCTGTCTGCGCAAATCCAGGTTACGCTTAAAGATGCCTAATCCGCCAACGGCTTACATTTTACTTATTGAGGTGAATAATGAGACTGATCCCCCTGACTACCGCTGAACAGGTCGGCAAATGGGCTGCTCGCCATATCGTTAATCGTATCAACGCGTTCAAACCGACTGCCGATCGTCCGTTCGTGCTCGGTCTGCCGACCGGCGGCACACCAATGACCACCTATAAAGCGTTAGTCGAAATGCATAAAGCAGGCCAGGTCAGCTTTAAGCACGTTGTCACCTTCAACATGGATGAATATGTCGGTCTGCCAAAAGAGCATCCGGAAAGCTACTACAGCTTTATGCACCGTAACTTCTTCGATCACGTTGATATTCCAGCAGAAAATATCAACCTTCTCAACGGTAACGCCCCGGATATCGACGCCGAGTGCCGCCAGTATGAAGAAAAAATCCGCTCTTACGGTAAAATTCATCTGTTTATGGGCGGCGTAGGTAACGACGGTCACATCGCATTTAACGAACCAGCCTCCTCCCTGGCTTCTCGCACCCGTATCAAAACCCTGACTCATGACACTCGCGTTGCTAACTCTCGTTTCTTTGATAACGATGTCAATCAGGTGCCAAAATATGCTCTGACTGTCGGTGTTGGTACATTGCTGGATGCCGAAGAAGTGATGATTCTGGTTCTGGGTAGCCAGAAAGCACTGGCGCTGCAAGCCGCAGTTGAAGGTTGCGTTAACCATATGTGGACCATCAGCTGTCTGCAACTGCATCCGAAAGCGATCATGGTGTGCGATGAACCTTCCACCATGGAGCTGAAAGTTAAGACTTTAAGATATTTCAATGAATTAGAAGCAGAAAATATCAAAGGTCTGTAATTGTTATCCCTGCCCTGACACCTTGCTCAGGGCAATATTATTTTTAAAATCGGGGGTCGGAATGTATGCATTAACCCAGGGCCGGATCTTTACCGGTCACGAATTTCTTGATGACCACGCGGTTGTTATCGCTGATGGCCTGATTAAAAGTGTCTGTCCGGTAGCGGAACTGCCGCCAGAGATTGAACAACGTTCACTGAACGGAGCCATTCTCTCCCCCGGTTTTATTGATGTGCAGTTAAACGGCTGCGGCGGCGTACAGTTCAACGATACTGCGGAAGCGGTAAGCGTTGAAACGCTGGAAATCATGCAAAAAGCCAATGAGAAATCTGGCTGTACTAACTATCTGCCAACGCTTATCACCACCAGCGATGACCTGATGAAACAGGGTGTGCGCGTAATGCGCGAGTACCTGGCAAACCATCCGAACCAGGCGCTAGGTTTGCATCTGGAAGGTCCGTGGCTGAACCTGGTGAAAAAAGGCACTCATAACCCGAACTTCGTGCGTAAACCCGATGCTGCGCTGGTTGATTTCCTGTGCGAAAACGCTGATGTGATTACTAAAGTTACCCTGGCACCGGAAATGGTTCCTGCGGAAGTGATCAGCAAACTGGCAAATGCCGGGATTGTAGTTTCTGCCGGTCACTCCAACGCAACACTGAAAGAAGCGAAAGCCGGTTTCCGCGCAGGGATTACCTTTGCCACCCATCTGTACAACGCGATGCCGTATATTACCGGTCGCGAGCCAGGTCTGGCGGGCGCGATCCTCGATGACGCCGACATTTATTGCGGTATTATTGCCGATGGCTTGCACGTTGATTACGCTAACATCCGCAACGCCAAGCGTCTGAAAGGCGACAAACTGTGTCTGGTCACCGACGCTACTGCACCAGCAGGCGCCAATATTGAACAGTTCATTTTTGCGGGTAAAACAATATACTACCGCAACGGACTTTGTGTGGATGAAAATGGTACGTTAAGTGGTTCATCCTTAACCATGATTGAAGGCGTGCGCAATCTGGTCGAACATTGCGGTATCGCACTGGATGAAGTTTTGCGTATGGCGACGCTCTACCCGGCACGTGCAATTGGCGTTGAAAAACGTCTCGGCACGCTCGCCGCAGGCAAAGTGGCCAACCTGACCGCATTCACACCTGATTTTAAAATCACTAAGACCATCGTTAATGGTAACGAGGTCGTAACTCAATAAGAGAAAGTATGACACCAGGCGGACAAGCTCAGATAGGTAATGTTGATCTCGTAAAACAGCTTAACAGCGCGGCGGTTTATCGCCTGATTGACCAGTTCGGGCCAATCTCGCGAATTCAGATTGCTGAGCAAAGCCAGCTTGCCCCCGCCAGCGTAACCAAAATTACACGTCAGCTTATCGAGCGCGGGCTGATCAAAGAAGTCGATCAGCAGGCCTCCACCGGAGGCCGCCGCGCTATCTCCATCGTCACTGAAACTCGTAATTTCCACGCTATCGGCGTACGACTTGGTCGTCACGATGCCACCATCACCCTGTTTGATCTCAGTAGCAAAGTGCTGGCAGAAGAACATTACCCGCTGCCTGAACGAACCCAGCAGACGCTGGAACATGCCCTGCTGAATGCCATTGCTCAGTTTATTGATAGCTACCAGCGCAAACTGCGCGAGCTGATCGCGATTTCCGTGATCCTGCCTGGGCTTGTTGACCCGGACAGCGGCAAAATTCATTACATGCCGCATATTCAGGTGGAAAACTGGGGGCTGGTAGAAGCACTGGAAGAGCGTTTTAAAGTGACCTGTTTTGTCGGCCACGATATCCGTAGTCTGGCGCTGGCAGAGCACTACTTCGGTGCAAGTCAGGATTGCGAAGACTCCATTCTGGTGCGCGTGCATCGCGGAACGGGGGCTGGAATCATCTCTAACGGGCGCATTTTTATCGGTCGCAACGGCAACGTCGGTGAAATTGGTCATATTCAGGTCGAACCGCTGGGTGAACGCTGCCACTGCGGCAACTTTGGTTGTCTGGAAACTATCGCTGCCAACGCTGCCATTGAACAACGGGTGTTGAATTTATTAAAGCAGGGCTACCAGAGCCGTGTGCCACTGGACGACTGCACCATCAAAACTATCTGCAAAGCCGCGAACAAAGGTGACGGTCTGGCGTCGGAAGTGATTGAGTATGTCGGTCGTCATCTGGGTAAAACCATCGCCATTGCTATCAACTTATTTAATCCGCAAAAAATTGTTATTGCCGGTGAAATCACCGAAGCCGATAAAGTGCTGCTCCCTGCTATTGAAAGCTGCATTAATACCCAGGCGCTGAAGGCATTTCGCACTAATCTGCCGGTGGTACGTTCTGAGCTGGATCACCGCTCAGCAATCGGCGCTTTTGCGCTGGTAAAACGCGCCATGCTCAACGGTATTTTGCTCCAGCATTTGCTGGAAAATTAATGTGCTTTTATAGTGGCGCTTATTGTTGTCAATATTCTGGGTAGTCCATGACCATTAAAAATGTAATTTGCGATATCGACGGCGTGCTGATGCACGATAATGTCGCCGTACCAGGTGCAGCGGAATTTTTGCACGGGATTATGGATAAAGGCCTGCCGCTGGTGTTGCTGACCAACTATCCTTCGCAGACCGGGCAAGATCTGGCGAACCGCTTTGCCACTGCCGGTGTCGATGTACCGGACAGCGTGTTTTATACCTCCGCGATGGCGACCGCCGATTTCCTGCGTCGCCAGGAAGGTAAAAAAGCGTATGTAGTGGGCGAAGGCGCGCTGATCCATGAGCTGTACAAAGCCGGTTTCACTATTACCGATGTGAATCCTGATTTTGTGATTGTTGGCGAAACGCGCTCCTACAACTGGGACATGATGCATAAAGCGGCGTATTTCGTCGCCAACGGTGCGCGCTTTATCGCCACCAACCCGGATACTCACGGGCGCGGTTTTTATCCCGCCTGCGGCGCGTTGTGTGCAGGGATTGAGAAAATCTCCGGGCGCAAACCGTTTTATGTCGGTAAGCCAAGTCCGTGGATCATCCGCGCGGCATTAAACAAAATGCAGGCGCATTCAGAAGAAACGGTGATTGTCGGCGATAACCTGCGTACCGATATTCTGGCGGGCTTCCAGGCAGGTCTGGAAACGATTCTTGTGCTTTCTGGTGTTTCGTCGCTCGACGATATCGACAGTATGCCGTTCCGCCCCAGCTGGATTTACCCGTCGGTCGCTGAAATCGACGTTATCTGAATACCACCCACGTCTGCGGACGTGGTTGGCTCTGATGACAAACGCCAAACTGCCTGATGCGCTACGCTTATCAGGCCTACGCAGCTCCTGCAATACATTGAATTTTCATGCTTTTGTAGGCCGGATAAGGCGTTCACGCCGCATCCGGCATGAACAAATCGCACTTTGTCAGCAATTTGGCCCCCGTAAAATATAACCATTCAATAAAACCCGCTAAAAATTATCGATTCATCAATAAACACGCCACCATACCCTACCCTTTTTCATCAATCAGCAATCACCATTACGTTTTTTATTTTTCCACCGCCAAATCGCTTGCGCACAGTGCTGCTTTGCGGCATTTTTTTAAACAAGCAAACACAACAAGCAACAAATACCAGGTTAACGGAGAAGGTTATGTGTTCAATTTTTGGCGTATTCGATATCAAAACAGACGCAGTTGAACTGCGTAAAAAAGCACTCGAGCTGTCACGCCTGATGCGTCATCGTGGCCCGGACTGGTCCGGTATTTATGCCAGCGATAACGCCATTCTCGCTCACGAACGTCTGTCAATTGTTGACGTTAACGCGGGGGCGCAACCTCTCTACAACCAACAAAAAACTCATGTGCTGGCAGTAAACGGTGAAATCTACAACCACCAGGCACTGCGTGCTGAGTATGGCGATCGTTACCAGTTCCAGACCGGGTCTGACTGCGAAGTGATCCTCGCGCTATATCAGGAAAAAGGGGCGGAATTTCTCGACGACTTGCAGGGCATGTTTGCCTTTGCCCTGTACGACAGCGAAAAAGATGCCTACCTGATTGGTCGCGATCATCTGGGGATCATCCCGCTGTATATGGGCTATGACGAACACGGTCAGCTGTATGTGGCCTCAGAAATGAAAGCCCTCGTGCCGGTTTGCCGCACGATTAAAGAGTTCCCGGCGGGGAGCTATTTGTGGAGTCAGGACGGCGAAATCCGTTCTTATTATCACCGTGACTGGTTCGACTACGATGCGGTGAAAGATAACGTGACCGACAAAAACGAGCTACGTCAGGCACTGGAAGATTCCGTGAAAAACCATCTGATGTCTGATGTGCCTTACGGTGTGCTGCTCTCTGGTGGTCTGGATTCCTCAATTATTTCCGCTATCACCAAGAAATACGCCGCCCGTCGCGTGGAAGATCAGGAACGTTCCGAAGCCTGGTGGCCGCAGTTGCACTCTTTTGCCGTGGGTCTGCCGGGTTCACCGGATCTGAAAGCGGCACAGGAAGTGGCAAACCATCTGGGTACTGTACATCATGAAATTCACTTCACCGTACAGGAAGGTCTCGATGCCATCCGCGACGTGATTTACCACATCGAAACGTATGACGTGACGACTATTCGTGCTTCAACACCGATGTATTTAATGTCGCGTAAGATCAAGGCGATGGGCATTAAAATGGTGCTGTCCGGTGAAGGTTCTGACGAAGTGTTTGGTGGTTATCTTTACTTCCACAAAGCGCCGAACGCCAAAGAGCTACATGAAGAGACAGTACGTAAACTGCTGGCTCTACATATGTATGACTGCGCGCGCGCCAACAAAGCGATGTCAGCCTGGGGCGTGGAAGCACGCGTTCCGTTCCTCGACAAAAAATTCCTTGATGTGGCGATGCGTATTAACCCACAGGATAAAATGTGCGGTAACGGCAAAATGGAAAAACACATCCTGCGTGAATGTTTTGAATCGTATTTGCCCGCAAGCGTGGCCTGGCGGCAGAAAGAGCAGTTCTCGGATGGCGTCGGTTATAGCTGGATCGACACCCTGAAAGAAGTGGCGGCGCAGCAAGTTTCTGATCAACAACTGGAAACCGCCCGCTTCCGCTTCCCGTACAACACACCGACCTCAAAAGAAGCGTATCTGTACCGGGAAATCTTTGAAGAATTGTTCCCGCTTCCGAGCGCCGCTGAGTGCGTACCGGGCGGCCCATCCGTCGCCTGTTCTTCTGCCAAAGCGATCGAGTGGGATGAAGCGTTCAAGAAAATGGACGATCCGTCTGGCCGCGCGGTCGGCGTTCACCAGTCGGCATATAAATAAGAAGTGTATTAACGCCCCGGAGAATTCCGGGGCAATTTCAGTTACTGGGGAGCTTGTTGATTCTGATACGCAGTGAGGAAATGTTCCGGATTTGCCACATCACTGTTTGACAATTCATCACTGTAGGCCAGTACTTCATAGATTAATTTCCCACCACTATTGTTGAATTCCGAATTTCATCCTGTACGACAAAAGAATGGCTGTAGGGTGGGGAAAAAACACAAAGTAAACAATAATTGACGAATATAGCGCCACGCTGTTCGCAACCTAACCAAACAGTCACTTTCGAGCAATTTTCCTTGAAAAAGAGGTTGACGCTGCAAGGCTCTATACGCATAATGCGCCCCGCAACGCCGATAAGGTATCGCGAAAAAAAGATGGCTACGTAGCTCAGTTGGTTAGAGCACATCACTCATAATGATGGGGTCACAGGTTCGAATCCCGTCGTAGCCACCATCTTTTTTGCGGGAGTGGCGAAATTGGTAGACGCACCAGATTTAGGTTCTGGCGCCGCAAGGTGTGCGAGTTCAAGTCTCGCCTCCCGCACCATTCACCAGAAAGCGTTGTACGGATGGGGTATCGCCAAGCGGTAAGGCACCGGTTTTTGATACCGGCATTCCCTGGTTCGAATCCAGGTACCCCAGCCATCTTCTTCGAGTAAGCGGTTCACCGCCCGGTTATTGGGGTATCGCCAAGCGGTAAGGCACCGGTTTTTGATACCGGCATTCCCTGGTTCGAATCCAGGTACCCCAGCCATCGAAGAAACAATCTGGCTACGTAGCTCAGTTGGTTAGAGCACATCACTCATAATGATGGGGTCACAGGTTCGAATCCCGTCGTAGCCACCAAATTCTGAATGTGTCGAATAGGTTCGGCAAATTCAAAAACCAATTTGTTGGGGTATCGCCAAGCGGTAAGGCACCGGATTCTGATTCCGGCATTCCGAGGTTCGAATCCTCGTACCCCAGCCAATTTATTCAAGTCGCTTACTTTGTAAGTGCGCCCTGTTGGGGTATCGCCAAGCGGTAAGGCACCGGATTCTGATTCCGGCATTCCGAGGTTCGAATCCTCGTACCCCAGCCACATTAAAAAAGCTCGCTTCGGCGAGCTTTTTGCTTTTCTGCGTATATTCAATGTCGGATGCGATGTTGACACGTCTTATCCTTCAATGTCGGATGCGACGCTGCCGCGTCTTATCCGACCTACGGTTGGCATGCATCCGGCAATGTTGTAAGGCTATAATCCTAACGCATATTTCAGCGCCTGACGTTTCAACACGCCAGCACGCTCTGCCGCCATTAACCCGAGATTACGCACAAAACGCAGCGGCGGCAGATTATTGCTGAATCCGGCATAAAACAGATCCATACCGCTTTGCATAATGAAGTTATCCGCCATGCGCCGCATCTGGTAACGCTTGAGGATTGGATAACTGGCCCATGCTTCCCCATGACTGCGCGCATTGACCAAAACATCAATCAGGGCATCGACATCACGATAACCAAGATTCACCCCCTGCCCCGCCAGCGGGTGGATGGTATGCGCGGCATCGCCCACCAGCGCAAGCCCTGGCTGCACATACTGCAACGCATGGCGACGCGTCAGCGGAAACGCACCAGCGGCAAGCGGTGTCACATAACCCAGACGCGACGGGAAATGCTTCGCGATTTCCGTCTGGAGCTGCGCCATATTCATATTCTGCAACTGGCGAATACGCGCCGGAGAGTCATACCACACCAGCGATGCCCAGTTATCAAACAATGGCAGAAACGCACGCGGTCCGTCCGGGGTAAATTGCTGCCAGGTGCTGTCGCCGGGATCGTTCTCACACTGTACGCTAATCAACATACACGACTGCGCATACTGCCAGGCATGAACGCCAATTCCCGCCATCTGCCGCACCTGCGAATTTGCGCCGTCGGCACCAATCACCAGTTTCGCGCGGATCGTTTCACCGCCCTTCAGTTCCAGCTCCTGAAGATCATTATGGCGATGCAGCGCAATCAGCGAGGTTGGCACACGTAACGTTACTTTCGGATGCGCTTCCAGCGCCTGCCACAGCGCCTGTTGCAGGACGGTGTTTTCCACCATATAGCCAAGCAACGGCAGCTTTAATTCAGCTGCGTCAAACACCACATGCGCGGTTTCCCACTCCCAGGTTTCCAGTCTGCGATAAGGATGGCAACGCATGGCCTGTACCGCATCCCAGACCCCTAACCCTTTAAGCAATGATACCGAAGCCGCGCTGATCGCCGAGATCCGCACGTCCGGCTCACTGCCTGCGACAAACGGCGCGGGCTCTGCATGTTCGATAACCGTTACCGCAAATCCGTGCTGTGCCAGCCCCAGCGCCAGTGCGCCGCCGACCATTCCTCCGCCGACAATGGCAATTTCCGTTGGTTGATTTGTCATGGTCAATCATCCTGTTAGCAATATGCTTTAAGTTTACAGGATTTTTACCCCCAAGGGCTGATAACGCTCATACTGGTCACAACGGCAGCAAAGCATTACACTATGCGCCCTGCATTCCTGGCTACTATTTCGCAAGAGCAAGTCGATGACCAAAAAACTCCATATTAAAACCTGGGGCTGTCAGATGAACGAGTACGATTCATCGAAGATGGCCGATCTGCTGGATGCCACCCACGGCTATCAACTGACCGACGTGGCGGAAGAAGCGGATGTGCTGCTGCTGAACACCTGCTCAATCCGCGAGAAGGCTCAGGAAAAAGTCTTCCATCAGTTGGGTCGCTGGAAACTGTTAAAAGAGAAGAATCCAGACCTGATTATCGGCGTCGGTGGCTGCGTGGCATCGCAAGAAGGCGAGCACATTCGCCAGCGCGCCCACTATGTCGATATAATTTTTGGGCCGCAAACGCTGCACCGTCTGCCGGAGATGATCAACTCTGTGCGCGGCGACCGCAGCCCGGTTGTAGATATCAGCTTCCCGGAAATTGAGAAGTTTGACCGTCTGCCGGAACCGCGCGCCGAAGGGCCGACCGCATTTGTCTCCATCATGGAAGGCTGCAATAAATATTGCACCTACTGCGTGGTGCCTTACACCCGTGGTGAAGAGGTAAGCCGTCCATCCGACGATATTCTGTTTGAGATTGCCCAGCTTGCGGCTCAGGGCGTGCGTGAAGTCAACCTGCTCGGTCAGAACGTGAACGCCTGGCGTGGTGAAAACTACGACGGCACCACTGGATCGTTTGCCGATCTGCTGCGTCTGGTTGCAGCGATCGACGGGATCGATCGTATTCGCTTTACCACCAGCCATCCGATCGAATTTACCGACGATATTATCGAAGTGTATCGCGATACACCGGAGCTGGTGAGCTTCCTGCATCTGCCGGTACAGAGCGGTTCCGATCGCATTCTGAACCTGATGGGACGTACCCATACGGCGCTGGAGTACAAAGCGATCATCCGTAAGCTGCGTGCGGCGCGTCCGGATATTCAGATCAGTTCTGACTTCATCGTTGGCTTCCCTGGCGAAACCACCGAAGACTTCGAGAAAACGATGAAGCTGATTGCCGACGTCAATTTCGACATGAGCTACAGCTTTATCTTCTCTGCACGTCCGGGTACACCAGCCGCCGACATGGTTGATGATGTTCCGGAAGAAGAGAAGAAGCAGCGTCTGTATATTCTACAAGAACGTATTAATCAGCAAGCGATGGCATGGAGCCGCCGGATGCTCGGCACCACCCAGCGTATTCTGGTAGAAGGTACGTCGCGTAAGAGCATCATGGAGCTTTCTGGACGTACAGAAAATAACCGCGTGGTCAACTTCGAGGGCACACCGGATATGATCGGTAAATTCGTCGATGTAGAAATTACCGACGTCTACCCGAACTCTCTGCGCGGTAAAGTGGTGCGAACTGAAGATGAAATGGGTCTGCGCGTGGCAGAAACACCGGAATCGGTCATTGCCCGTACCCGCAAAGAAAACGACCTTGGCGTGGGTTATTATCAGCCGTAATTCTCAGGCCCGCCGTTCCGGTGGGCCTTGTTTTTTCTCTCTTTATCCCCATCTTTATCGCAATGCTTGCGCCTTTTTCCTGTGGCGTGAATAATTTCCTTATAGGCCGGTGAATGTTCAGCTTCCGGCGGCATACAGATAAGAGGAACGGTTTGAACATAGACACTCGCGAAATCACCCTGGAGCCAGCAGACAATGCGCGTCTGTTGAGCCTGTGCGGCCCGTTTGATGACAACATCAAACAACTCGAACGCCGTCTCGGCATCGAGATCAATCGCCGCGATAACCACTTTAAACTGACCGGCCGTCCGATTTGCGTCACCGCTGCGGCAGACATTCTGCGTAGCCTGTATGTCGATACTGCCCCGATGCGCGGTCAGATTCAGGATATCGAACCGGAACAGATCCACCTTGCGATTAAAGAAGCGCGGGTACTGGAGCAAAGCGCGGAGAGCGTGCCGGAGTACGGCAAAGCGGTCAATATCAAAACCAAACGCGGCGTAATTAAGCCGCGCACGCCAAACCAGGCGCAGTACATCGCCAATATTCTCGACCATGACATTACCTTCGGCGTTGGCCCGGCGGGTACGGGTAAAACCTACCTGGCAGTGGCTGCGGCAGTTGATGCCCTGGAGCGTCAGGAAATTCGCCGTATTCTGCTGACTCGTCCGGCAGTAGAAGCCGGTGAGAAACTGGGCTTCCTGCCTGGCGATTTAAGCCAGAAAGTAGACCCGTATCTGCGCCCGCTGTACGACGCGCTGTTTGAAATGCTGGGCTTTGAGAAAGTCGAGAAACTGATTGAGCGCAACGTTATCGAAGTCGCGCCGCTGGCCTATATGCGTGGTCGTACGCTGAACGACGCGTTTATCATTCTTGATGAGAGCCAGAACACCACCATCGAACAGATGAAGATGTTCCTGACCCGTATCGGTTTTAACTCAAAAGCGGTTATCACCGGCGACGTCACACAGATCGACCTGCCGCGTAATACTAAATCAGGCTTACGTCATGCCATCGAAGTGCTGGCCGATGTCGAAGAGATCAGCTTTAACTTCTTCCACAGCGAAGACGTGGTTCGTCACCCGGTGGTAGCGCGTATCGTTAACGCTTATGAAGCCTGGGAAGAAGCCGAACAAAAACGTAAAGCGGCGCTGGCGGCAGAACGCAAGCGCGAAGAACAGGAACAAAAATGAGTCAGGTGATCCTCGATTTACAACTGGCATGTGAAGATAATTCCGGGCTACCGGAAGAGAGCCAGTTTCAAACATGGCTGAATGCGGTGATCCCGCAGTTTCAGGAAGAATCGGAAGTGACTATTCGCCTGGTCGATACCGCCGAAAGCCACAGTCTGAATCTGACCTATCGCGGTAAGGATAAGCCGACCAACGTGCTCTCCTTCCCGTTTGAAGTGCCGCCTGGCATGGAGATGTCGCTGCTGGGCGATCTGGTTATCTGCCGTCAGGTGGTTGAGAAGGAAGCACAGGAGCAAGGCAAACCACTGGAGGCGCATTGGGCGCATATGGTGGTGCACGGCAGTCTGCATTTGTTAGGTTACGATCATATCGAAGATGACGAAGCAGAAGAGATGGAAGCCCTCGAAACAGAGATTATGCTTGCTCTGGGCTATGAGGATCCGTACATTGCCGAGAAAGAATAATTTGCCAGGCATTTGACTGGCAGACGTCCCCGCCGTTGGTGATTAACGACGGCGTTTTGATTAACTAACATGAGAACCCATACGACGCCATGAGCGACGACAATTCACACAGTAGTGACACGATAAGCAACAAGAAGGGATTTTTCTCCCTGTTACTCAGCCAACTTTTCCACGGTGAACCCAAAAACCGTGACGAACTGCTGGCGCTGATCCGTGATTCCGGGCAGAACGACCTTATCGATGAAGATACGCGCGATATGCTCGAAGGGGTGATGGACATCGCAGACCAACGCGTCCGCGACATCATGATCCCCCGCTCCCAGATGATTACCCTGAAACGCAACCAGACGCTGGACGAATGCCTTGATGTCATCATCGAGTCTGCCCACTCACGTTTCCCGGTGATTAGCGAAGACAAAGATCACATTGAAGGGATTCTGATGGCGAAAGACTTGCTGCCGTTTATGCGCAGCGATGCCGAAGCCTTCAGCATGGACAAAGTGTTACGTCAGGCGGTTGTCGTTCCTGAAAGTAAGCGCGTAGACCGGATGCTGAAAGAGTTTCGCTCTCAGCGTTACCACATGGCGATCGTCATTGACGAATTCGGTGGTGTTTCCGGTCTGGTGACCATTGAAGACATCCTGGAACTGATTGTTGGTGAGATTGAAGACGAGTATGACGAAGAAGATGATATCGACTTCCGTCAGCTGAGTCGTCATACCTGGACCGTGCGCGCGTTGGCTTCCATTGAAGACTTCAACGAAGCGTTCGGCACTCACTTTAGCGATGAAGAGGTCGACACTATCGGTGGTCTGGTGATGCAGGCGTTTGGGCATCTTCCGGCACGTGGTGAAACCATCGACATCGACGGTTACCAGTTCAAAGTGGCGATGGCTGACAGTCGGCGTATTATTCAGGTTCATGTCAAAATCCCGGATGACTCACCCCAGCCGAAGCTGGATGAATAAAACCGAAACTGGATAGATAACTACATGGCCTTTGCCTCATTAATTGAACGCCAGCGCATTCGCCTGCTGCTGGCGTTATTATTCGGTGCCTGCGGAACGCTGGCCTTCTCTCCTTACGACGTCTGGCCTGCGGCGATTGTTTCGCTGATGGGGCTTCAGGCGTTGACCTTTAACCGTCGTCCACTCCAGTCTGCCGCTATTGGCTTTTGCTGGGGATTTGGCCTCTTTGGCAGCGGTATTAACTGGGTCTATGTCAGCATCGCGACCTTTGGTGGAATGCCTGGCCCGGTTAACATCTTCCTGGTGGTGCTGCTGGCGGCGTATTTGTCGCTGTATACCGGACTATTTGCTGGCGTGCTGTCGCGTCTGTGGCCAAAAACAACCTGGCTGCGCGTGGCGATTGCCGCCCCTGCTCTCTGGCAAGTGACCGAGTTTCTGCGCGGTTGGGTGCTGACCGGCTTCCCGTGGTTACAGTTCGGCTATAGCCAGATTGACGGCCCGTTAAAAGGACTGGCACCGATAATGGGCGTGGAAGCCATTAACTTCCTGCTGATGATGGTAAGCGGCCTGCTGGCGCTGGCGTTGGTCAAACGCAACTGGCGTCCGCTGGTGGTGGCCGTCGTGCTGTTCGCACTTCCCTTCCCGCTGCGTTACATCCTGTGGTTTACCCCGCAACCGGAGAAAACCATTCAGGTTTCGATGGTTCAGGGCGATATTCCGCAATCGCTGAAATGGGACGAAGGCCAGCTTCTTAATACGCTGAAGATTTACTACAACGCAACGGCACCGCTGATGGGCAAATCATCGTTGATTATCTGGCCGGAGTCGGCGATAACCGATCTGGAAATTAATCAGCAACCGTTCCTCAAAGCACTGGACGGTGAGTTGCGCGATAAAGGTAGCTCGCTGGTAACCGGGATTGTTGACGCGCGTCTCAATAAACAGAACCGCTACGATACCTACAACACCATCATCACGCTGGGTAAAGGTGCACCGTACAGCTACGAATCAGCCGATCGCTATAACAAAAACCATCTGGTGCCATTTGGCGAGTTTGTCCCGCTGGAGTCGATTCTGCGTCCGTTAGCGCCGTTCTTTGATCTGCCGATGTCCTCATTCAGCCGTGGACCATATATCCAGCCGCCGCTGTCGGTGAATGGTATTGAGCTTACTGCGGCTATTTGCTACGAGATCATTCTCGGCGAGCAAGTGCGTGATAACTTCCGCCCGGATACCGACTATCTGCTGACTATCTCCAACGATGCGTGGTTCGGCAAGTCTATTGGCCCGTGGCAGCACTTCCAGATGGCGCGAATGCGTGCGCTGGAGCTGGCGCGCCCACTGTTGCGCAGCACCAACAACGGCATTACAGCGGTGATTGGCCCGCAGGGTGAGATTCAGGCGATGATCCCGCAGTTCACCCGCGAGGTGTTAACCACTCACGTGACGCCGACCACCGGACTCACACCTTACGCACGTACCGGCAACTGGCCGCTGTGGGTGCTGACGGCACTGTTTGGTTTTGCCGCTGTGTTGATGAGCCTGCGTCAGCGACGTAAATAACCCCTTCTTATCGTGCCGGAATACATCCCGTATTTCGGCACGCTCGCCGGATGCGGCATCAGTGCGTTATCCGGATAACAAAATTCCCCTATCCAACTTTGGCACATCTATTGCTTTGTTATACAAGGCAAACCCTGAACCGGCATTAGCGCAACCCGGTTGCACCACAGCAATACAGCAATAGCACCAAAAAGGTGCATTTTAAGAATTTTGCTTCGGAATGGTGCGGTACATCTCGCAAAAACAAACAATAAAACAGCAATATCTTTACATTTAGCCAAACTAAATGTTACCTAACAGGCACAACACTGCACAATAAAGTTGCAGACGATAACAACACAAACACTCACAACGGGTATCCATGCGTTCTTAACGCAGGAGATAAAGGAGTTGGATATGCAATTACGTAAACCTGCCACAGCAATCCTGGCCCTGGCGCTTTCTGCTGGACTGGCACAGGCGGAAGACGCTGCCCCGGCAGCGGGCAGTACGCTGGACAAAATCGCCAAAAACGGCGTGATTGTCGTCGGTCACCGTGAATCTTCAGTACCTTTCTCTTATTACGACAATCAGCAAAAAGTGGTGGGTTACTCGCAGGATTACTCCAACGCCATTGTTGAAGCAGTGAAAAAGAAACTCAACAAACCGGACTTGCAGGTGAAACTGATTCCGATCACCTCACAAAACCGTATTCCGCTGCTGCAAAACGGCACTTTCGATTTTGAATGTGGTTCAACCACCAACAACCTCGAACGCCAGAAACAGGCAGCTTTCTCTGACACCATTTTCGTGGTCGGTACGCGCCTGCTGACCAAAAAAGGTGGCGATATCAAAGATTTTGCCGATCTGAAAGACAAAGCCGTAGTCGTCACTTCCGGCACTACCTCTGAAGTTTTGCTCAACAAACTGAATGAAGAGCAAAAAATGAATATGCGCATCATCAGCGCCAAAGATCACGGTGACTCTTTCCGCACCCTGGAAAGCGGTCGTGCCGTTGCCTTTATGATGGATGACGCTCTGCTGGCCGGTGAACGTGCGAAAGCGAAGAAACCAGACAACTGGGAAATCGTCGGCAAGCCGCAGTCTCAGGAAGCTTACGGTTGCATGTTGCGTAAAGATGATCCGCAGTTCAAAAAGCTGATGGATGACACCATCGCTCAGGTGCAGACCTCCGGTGAAGCGGAAAAATGGTTTGATAAGTGGTTCAAAAATCCAATTCCGCCAAAAAACCTGAACATGAATTTCGAACTGTCAGACGAAATGAAAGCACTGTTCAAAGAACCGAATGACAAGGCACTGAACTAATTACAAGAACCAGGGGCGGAAATTCCAGCCCTCTCGATTGTTACGTAGCACGGACAGACTATACGCCTGATGGTCGTTCCCCATCGGGCCTGAAAACCGCAATACGCTGGGTAACAATCTTCGAGGGTAGCAGTTAACGCTGCTACCCTCTTTTTTCTGGAGTAGATTTATGTCTATAGACTGGAACTGGGGTATTTTTTTACAACAAGCCCCGTTCGGCAACACCACCTATCTTGGCTGGATCTGGAGCGGCTTTCAGGTGACGATCGCTTTGTCGATCTGCGCCTGGATTATCGCTTTCCTCGTCGGCTCGTTATTCGGCATTTTGCGTACCGTTCCTAACCGTTTTCTCTCCGGT
Organism: Escherichia sp. Marseille-Q3837; assembly: GCF_916618735.1. Classification (NCBI taxonomy): domain Bacteria; kingdom Pseudomonadati; phylum Pseudomonadota; class Gammaproteobacteria; order Enterobacterales; family Enterobacteriaceae; genus Escherichia; species Escherichia sp. Marseille-Q3837. The sequence continues at coordinate 4,096,469 of NZ_CAKAKC010000001.1, forward strand.
CTGGGTACGTTGTATGTCGAACTGTTCCGCAACGTGCCACTGATTGTGCAGTTCTTTACCTGGTATCTGGTGATCCCGGAGCTACTGCCGGAGAAGATCGGCATGTGGTTTAAGGCCGAGCTGGATCCCAATATTCAGTTTTTCCTTTCATCCATGCTCTGTCTGGGGCTGTTTACCGCCGCTCGTGTTTGCGAACAGGTGCGCGCCGCGATCCAGTCGCTGCCACGTGGGCAAAAAAATGCCGCGCTGGCGATGGGGTTGACGCTGCCACAGGCTTATCGCTACGTGCTGTTGCCTAACGCTTATCGCGTTATCGTCCCGCCGATGACGTCCGAGATGATGAACCTGGTGAAAAACTCCGCCATCGCCTCGACCATCGGGCTGGTGGATATGGCGGCGCAGGCCGGTAAATTGCTCGATTACTCCGCCCACGCCTGGGAATCGTTTACCGCCATTACGCTGGCGTATGTATTGATTAACGCGGTTATCATGCTGGTGATGACGCTGGTTGAACGTAAAGTTCGCCTGCCCGGCAACATGGGAGGCAAGTAATGTACGAGTTTGACTGGAGTTCCATAGTTCCTTCCCTGCCGTATCTGCTGGACGGGCTGGTGATCACCCTGAAAATCACCGTCACGGCAGTCGTGATTGGTATTTTATGGGGCACCATGCTGGCGGTGATGCGCCTGTCCAGCTTTGCGCCCGTGGCGTGGTTTGCCAAAGCCTACGTTAACGTGTTCCGTTCAATCCCACTGGTGATGGTTCTGCTGTGGTTTTACCTGATTGTGCCTGGTTTTCTGCAAAACGTGCTGGGATTATCGCCGAAGACCGACATCCGCTTAATTTCTGCCATGGTGGCGTTTTCGATGTTTGAAGCGGCCTACTATTCAGAGATTATCCGTGCCGGTATTCAAAGTATCTCCCGTGGGCAGTCGAGCGCCGCCCTGGCACTCGGCATGACCCACTGGCAGTCAATGAAACTGATTATTCTGCCGCAGGCATTCCGTGCAATGGTGCCGCTACTGCTCACTCAGGGCATCGTACTGTTTCAGGATACCTCGCTGGTGTATGTGTTATCTCTGGCCGATTTCTTCCGTACCGCCTCAACCATTGGTGAACGTGATGGTACGCAGGTTGAGATGATCCTGTTTGCCGGATTTGTTTATTTCGTTATTAGCCTTAGCGCGTCGTTGTTGGTCAGCTACTTGAAAAGAAGGACAGCATAATGATTACCCTGAAAAATGTTTCAAAATGGTATGGTCACTTTCAGGTGCTGACCGACTGCTCAACCGAAGTGAAAAAAGGCGAAGTTGTGGTGGTTTGTGGGCCGTCAGGTTCCGGCAAATCAACGCTGATTAAAACCGTCAACGGCCTCGAACCGGTGCAGCAAGGTGAAATCACCGTCGATGGCATCGTGGTTAACGATAAAAAAACCGACCTGGCGAAGCTGCGTTCCCGCGTCGGCATGGTGTTCCAGCACTTCGAGCTGTTCCCTCACCTGTCGATTATCGAAAACCTGACGCTGGCGCAGGTGAAAGTTCTTAAACGCGATAAAGCACCAGCTCGTGAAAAAGCACTCAAGCTGCTGGAGCGCGTGGGACTTTCCGCACATGCCAATAAATTTCCGGCACAGCTTTCCGGTGGTCAGCAGCAGCGTGTGGCGATCGCTCGCGCGCTGTGTATGGATCCTATTGCGATGCTGTTCGACGAACCGACATCGGCGCTGGATCCGGAGATGATCAACGAAGTGCTGGACGTAATGGTGGAACTGGCGAACGAAGGAATGACCATGATGGTGGTGACCCATGAAATGGGCTTTGCCCGCAAAGTGGCGAATCGGGTGATCTTTATGGACGAGGGAAAGATTGTCGAAGACTCGCCGAAAGACGCTTTCTTCGATGATCCGAAATCGGACCGCGCAAAAGACTTCCTCGCGAAAATCCTGCATTAATCACTCTGGCGCGCATAGCCAAGTGCGCGCCATCTCACGCTTTATCGTTTCGCCCCTCGTATCTGTTACATCCTGGCGTTACCCTTGTCGCAAAGAAGCACACAACAAGGAGCAACAATGGCACTGCCAATTCTGTTAGATTGCGACCCAGGTCATGATGACGCTATCGCAATAGTTCTCGCCCTCGCCTCACCTGAGCTTGATGTCAAAGCAATTACGTCTTCCGCCGGAAACCAGACACCAGAAAAAACCTTACGCAATGTTCTGCGTATGCTGACCTTGCTTAATCGCACCGATATTCCGGTAGCAGGCGGCGCGGTGAAACCGTTAATGCGTGAGTTGATTATCGCCGACAACGTGCACGGCGAAAGTGGACTGGACGGTCCGGCATTACCGGAACCCGCATTTGCGCCGCAAAATTGCACGGCGGTGGAGCTGATGGCGAAAACGCTGCGCGAAAGTGCTGAACCCGTCACCATTGTCTCTACCGGACCGCAAACTAACGTCGCCTTGCTGCTCAATAGCCATCCGGAACTACATAGTAAAATCGCCCGTATCGTGATTATGGGCGGTGCAATGGGGCTTGGTAACTGGACGCCTGCGGCTGAATTTAATATTTACGTTGACCCGGAAGCGGCAGAAATTGTCTTCCAGTCAGGGATCCCGGTGGTGATGGCAGGTCTGGACGTCACTCACAAAGCGCAAATTCACGTTGAGGACACCGAGCGTTTCCGCGCGATTGGCAACCCGATTTCCACCATAGTTGCCGAACTGCTGGATTTCTTCCTCGAATATCATAAAGACGAAAAATGGGGCTTTGTTGGCGCACCGCTGCATGACCCATGCACCATCGCCTGGCTACTGAAACCTGAACTGTTCACCACCGTTGAACGCTGGGTCGGCGTGGAAACACAGGGGAAATATACCCAGGGTATGACGGTTGTTGATTATTATTATCTGACTGGCAATAAACCGAATGCCACCGTCATGGTCGATGTTGATCGTCAGGGCTTTGTTGATTTACTGGCTGAACGGCTTAAATTTTACGCTTAATAACTCGCCGGATGGCATCACGTCATCCGGCACTACCATTACGGCTCGAACGGGCGTCTCTGGAACTGGTCATGACCACATTTCGGGCATAGCGTTAGGACTTCCGGCGTGTAGATCGGGAGATGAAAGTGACATTTCTCGCAGACCAGATTCCCCAGCCCTACCACTTCTCCGCTGTGATAAACCCCGTGATGGTTGAGATCCTGGAAAACTTCGCGCCATTCAAGCTGCGTTTTATCGGTGATGTCCGCCAGTTCCTGCCAGAGGCTTTCTTTAATCACCCGCATAAAAACACTGTCAGACTCTTCTTTCAGGCTCTCTTCATAGCTCATGGCGAACTCTTCCAGGTCACGCCTGACAGCTCGCGTCAACTCATCGACCTCGGTTCGCGTTAACTCCCCTGTTTTTATTACGCGCTCACGCGCCTGTTCCACCAGTGCGTCGATATCACGTTCGCCATTGCGCAGGCGTTCGCTCAATGACGCGACCAGTTCACGGTAATATTGAGCAACCTTGTTCATCGTTTCATCTCCCGGGTCGTTAACTGACTATAATAATAGACGTTCTTTGTTCCTTACTTTGCTAATACGCCCACAAACTCTGTAAATTAATGTATGAATAATCCGGGCATCATTTCAACGTCGAGTGCGCGAAAGGCTGTTTTGACGCGGACGTTTGGGCTATGCTATGCGGATCTGAAAAACCACCTCAACGCTACATTTGTAGCCGTATTGAAAACAGGACCACTGGCTGCCATGCAAGAGCAATACCGCCCGGAAGAGATAGAATCCAAAGTACAGCTTCACTGGGATGAGAAGCGCACATTTGAAGTAACCGAAGACGAGAGCAAAGAGAAGTATTACTGCCTGTCTATGCTTCCCTATCCTTCTGGTCGACTACACATGGGCCACGTACGTAACTACACCATCGGTGACGTGATCGCCCGCTACCAGCGTATGCTGGGCAAAAACGTCCTGCAGCCGATCGGCTGGGACGCGTTTGGTCTGCCTGCGGAAGGCGCTGCGGTAAAAAACAACACCGCACCGGCACCGTGGACATACGACAACATCGCGTATATGAAAAACCAGCTCAAAATGCTGGGCTTTGGTTATGACTGGAGCCGCGAGCTGGCAACCTGTACGCCGGAATACTACCGTTGGGAACAGAAATTCTTCACCGAGCTGTATAAAAAAGGCCTGGTATATAAGAAGACTTCTGCGGTCAACTGGTGTCCGAACGACCAGACCGTACTGGCGAACGAACAGGTTATCGACGGCTGCTGCTGGCGCTGCGATACCAAAGTTGAACGTAAAGAGATCCCGCAGTGGTTTATCAAAATCACCGCTTACGCTGACGAACTGCTCAACGATCTGGATAAACTGGATCACTGGCCAGACACCGTTAAAACCATGCAGCGTAACTGGATCGGTCGTTCCGAAGGCGTGGAAATCACCTTCAACGTTAACGACTATGACAACACGCTGACCGTTTACACTACCCGCCCGGACACCTTTATGGGTTGTACTTATCTGGCGGTAGCGGCGGGTCATCCGCTGGCACAGAAAGCGGCAGAAAATAATCCTGAACTGGCGTCCTTTATCGACGAATGCCGTAACACCAAAGTTGCCGAAGCTGAAATGGCGACAATGGAGAAAAAAGGTGTCGATACCGGCTTTAAAGCGGTTCACCCATTAACGGGCGAAGAAATTCCGGTTTGGGCAGCAAACTTCGTATTGATGGAGTACGGCACTGGCGCAGTCATGGCGGTTCCGGGTCACGACCAGCGCGACTACGAGTTTGCCTCTAAATACGGCCTGAACATCAAGCCGGTTATCCTGGCGGCAGATGGTTCTGAACCGGATCTCTCCCAGCAAGCTCTGACTGAAAAAGGCGTGCTGTTCAACTCTGGTGAGTTCAACGGTCTTGACCATGAAGCGGCCTTTAACGCCATTGCCGACAAATTGACGGCAATGGGCGTTGGCGAGCGTAAAGTAAACTATCGCCTGCGCGACTGGGGTGTTTCCCGTCAGCGTTACTGGGGCGCACCGATTCCGATGGTGACGCTGGAGGACGGCACTGTGATGCCTACTCCGGACGACCAGTTGCCGGTGATCCTGCCGGAAGATGTGGTAATGGATGGTATTACCAGCCCGATCAAAGCAGATCCTGAGTGGGCGAAAACCACCGTTAATGGTATGCCGGCACTGCGTGAAACCGATACTTTCGACACCTTTATGGAGTCCTCCTGGTACTATGCGCGCTACACTTGCCCGGAGTACAAAGAGGGTATGCTGGATTCCAAAGCAGCTAACTACTGGCTGCCAGTGGATATCTACATTGGTGGTATCGAACACGCCATCATGCACCTGCTCTACTTCCGCTTCTTCCACAAACTGATGCGTGATGCAGGCATGGTGAACTCTGACGAGCCAGCGAAACAGCTGCTGTGTCAGGGTATGGTGCTGGCAGATGCCTTCTACTATGTAGGCGAAAACGGCGAACGTAACTGGGTTTCCCCGGTTGATGCTATCGTTGAGCGCGACGAGAAAGGCCGTATCGTGAAAGCGAAAGACGCGGCAGGCCATGAACTGGTGTATACCGGCATGAGCAAAATGTCCAAGTCGAAGAACAACGGTATCGACCCGCAGGTGATGGTTGAACGTTACGGCGCGGACACCGTTCGTCTGTTTATGATGTTCGCTTCTCCGGCGGATATGACTCTCGAATGGCAGGAGTCCGGCGTTGAAGGGGCTAACCGCTTCCTGAAACGTGTCTGGAAACTGGTTTACGAGCACACTGCGAAAGGTGATGTTGCGGCGCTGAACGTTGACGCACTGACTGAAGATCAGAAAGCTCTACGTCGTGATGTTCATAAAACTATCGCTAAAGTGACCGATGATATCGGTCGTCGTCAGACCTTCAACACCGCAATTGCGGCGATTATGGAGCTGATGAACAAACTGGCGAAAGCACCGACCGATGGTGAGCAGGATCGCGCTCTGATGCAGGAAGCACTGCTGGCCGTTGTCCGTATGCTTAACCCGTTCACCCCGCACATCTGCTTCACGCTGTGGCAGGAACTGAAAGGCGAAGGCGATATCGACAACGCGCCGTGGCCGGTTGCAGACGAGAAAGCGATGGTGGAAGATTCCACGCTGGTGGTGGTGCAGGTTAACGGTAAAGTCCGTGCCAAAATCACCGTTCCGGTAGATGCAACGGAAGAACAGGTTCGCGAACGTGCTGGCCAGGAACATCTGGTAGCAAAATATCTTGATGGCGTTACCGTGCGTAAAGTGATTTACGTACCGGGTAAACTCCTCAATCTGGTCGTTGGCTAAGCGCGGGAGGAAGCGTGCGATATCTGGCAACATTGTTGTTATCTCTGGCGGTGTTAATCACCGCCGGGTGTGGCTGGCATCTGCGTGATACCACGCAGGTTCCTTCCACTATGAAGGTCATGATCCTGGACTCTGGCGACCCGAACGGGCCGTTAAGCCGTGCGGTGCGTAATCAGTTGCGTCTGAACGGTGTTGAGTTGCTTGATAAAGAAACCACGCGTAAGGATGTTCCATCCCTGCGTTTGGGTAAAGTGAGCATCGCGAAAGATACCGCCTCGGTATTCCGTAACGGTCAAACAGCAGAGTATCAGATGATCATGACGGTTAATGCGACCGTGTTGATCCCTGGCCGTGACATCTACCCGATTAGCGCCAAAGTCTTCCGTTCGTTCTTCGATAACCCGCAAATGGCGTTAGCGAAAGATAATGAGCAAAGCATGATCATTCAAGAGATGTACGACCGTGCTGCCGAACAGCTGATACGTAAGCTGCCAAGCATCCGCGCTGCGGATATCCGTTCCGACGAAGATACGTCGAAAACAACGGATACTGCAGCAACGCCTGCACGCGTCTCTACTACGCTGGGTAACTGATGATTCGGTTGTACCCGGAACAACTCCGCGCGCAGCTCAATGAAGGGCTGCGCGCGGCGTATCTTTTGCTTGGTAACGATCCTCTGTTGTTGCAGGAAAGCCAGGACGCTGTTCGTCAGGTAGCTGCAGCACAAGGATTTGCAGAACACCACACTTTTTCCATTGATCCCAACACCGACTGGAATGCGATATTTTCGCTATGCCAGGCCATGAGCCTGTTCGCCAGTCGACAAACGCTATTGCTGCTGTTACCAGAAAACGGACCAAATGCGGCGATCAATGACCAACTTCTGACACTGACCGGACTGCTGCATGACGATTTGCTGCTGATCGTGCGCGGCAATAAATTAAGCAAAGCGCAGGAAAATGCTGCCTGGTTTACTGCTCTTGCTAATCGAAGCGTGCAGGTAACCTGTCAGACACCGGAGCAGGCTCAGCTTCCTCGCTGGGTTGCTGCGCGTGCAAAACAGCTCAACTTAGAACTGGATGACGCTGCAAATCAGATGCTCTGCTATTGTTATGAAGGTAACCTGCTGGCGCTGGCACAGGCGCTGGAGCGTTTATCGCTTCTCTGGCCGGACGGCAAACTGACATTACCGCGCGTTGAGCAGGCAGTGAATGATGCCGCGCATTTCACCCCTTTTCATTGGGTCGATGCTTTGTTGATGGGCAAAAGCAAGCGCGCATTGCACATTCTTCAGCAACTGCGTCTGGAAGGCAGCGAGCCGGTTATTTTGTTGCGCACATTACAACGTGAACTGTTGTTACTGGTTAATTTGAAACGTCAGTCTGCCCATATGCCGCTACGCGCGTTGTTTGATAAGCATCGCGTTTGGCAGAACCGGCGGGGCATGATGGGCGAGGCATTAAATCGCTTAAGCCAGCCGCAGTTACGTCAGGCCGTGCAACTTCTGACACGAACGGAACTCACCCTCAAACAAGATTACGGCCAGTCGGTGTGGGCAGATCTGGAGGGATTATCTCTTCTGTTGTGCCATAAACCACTGGCAGACGTATTTATCGATGGTTGATATGAAATCTTTACAGGCTCTGTTTGGCGGCACCTTCGATCCGGTGCACTATGGTCATCTTAAACCCGTGGAAACTCTGGCGAATCTGATTGGTCTGACGCAAGTGACTATCATCCCTAACAATGTTCCTCCGCATCGTCCACAGCCGGAAGCAAACAGCGCGCAGCGAAAACACATGCTTGAACTGGCTATTGCCGACAAACCACTGTTTACCCTTGATGAACGTGAGTTAAAGCGCAATGCCCCCTCTTACACTGCGCAAACACTCAAAGAGTGGCGACAGGAACAAGGTGACGATGTGCCACTGGCGTTTATTATTGGTCAGGATTCACTGCTGACTTTTCCCACCTGGTACGAATACGAAACAATTCTCGACAATGCGCATTTAATTGTCTGTCGGCGTCCCGGTTACCCGCTTGAAATGGCGCAACCACAATACCAGCAGTGGCTGGAAGATCATTTGACGCATAATCCAGAAGATCTGCACCTTCAGTCTGCCGGTAAAATTTACCTCGCTGAAACGCCGTGGTTTAACATCTCGGCGACCATCATCCGCGAACGCTTGCAAAACGGCGAATCATGTGAAGATTTGTTACCGGAATCGGTATTGACCTACATTAACCAACAAGGCTTGTATCGCTGATACCTGTCATCACGGAGGGAATGATGCGACTGTGGTTAATTCGTCACGGCGAAACGCAGGCAAATGTCGATGGATTGTACAGCGGTCATACGCCGACGCCACTGACTGCACGCGGTATCGAGCAAGCTCAAAGCCTGAATACCCTGTTGCGTGATGTTCCCTTCGATATGGTTTTATGTAGTGAGCTGGAACGCGCGCAGCATACCGCGCGGCTGGTTCTCAGTGACCGCCAGCTCCCTGTACAAACCGTCCCTGAGCTTAATGAAATGTTTTTTGGTGACTGGGAGATGCGGCATCATCGCGATTTGATGCAAGAAGATGCCGAAAACTATAGCGCATGGTGCAATGACTGGCAGTATGCCGTCCCAACTAACGGCGAAGGTTTTCAGGCGTTTTCGCAACGGGTAGAAAGGTTTATTGCCGGATTTGTTGAATATCAGCACCACAAAAATATATTAGTCATCAGCCATCAGGGCGTGTTGAGTCTGTTAATTGCACGCTTACTTGGTATGCCAGCCGGGGCGATGTGGCATTTTCGTGTAGACCAGGGCTGCTGGAGCGCCATTGAAATCAATGACGCATTCGCAACTCTACGTGTCCTCAATAGCCGTGCTATATGGCACAGGGATGCATGACTTTTCTGTTTTTTTGCATGTAAGGTGCAGCGCCCATTGACAGCCCCGGACAGGCTGATATTCTCCGCAGCCGGACTTTTTCCGCTAAACACGACTTTGTAGAAATTGTTTTACAAAAATGGCGATGCAATCTGCGGCGCTGGGTGGGATGATAGCCCACTTTCGAAAGCCGATTCGGCGACAATTGTCCCGAAATCGCCTCTGGTTCAGGTATACTGGCAGACCGTTTTTTATCTTTTTAATTCACCCAGGGGGAAAACTTGCAGGGTAAAGCACTCCAGGATTTTGTTATCGACAAAATTGATGACCTCAAAGGTCAGGACATCATCGCCTTAGACGTTCAGGGCAAATCCAGCATCACCGACTGCATGATCATCTGTACGGGTACGTCCAGCCGTCATGTTATGTCCATTGCTGACCACGTTGTGCAGGAGTCTCGTGCTGCTGGTCTATTGCCGCTCGGCGTAGAAGGTGAAAACAGCGCCGACTGGATTGTCGTTGATTTGGGCGAAGTTATTGTCCATGTCATGCAGGAAGAGAGCCGTCGCCTGTATGAACTGGAAAAACTCTGGAGTTAATGTGTGAAGCTGCAACTTGTGGCCGTGGGAACGAAAATGCCGGACTGGGTACAAACCGGTTTTACCGAGTACCTGCGTCGTTTTCCGAAAGATATGCCTTTTGAGCTGATTGAAATTCCGGCCGGGAAACGCGGCAAGAACGCGGACATCAAGCGCATACTCGACAAAGAGGGTGAGCAGATGCTGGCAGCCGCAGGCAAAAACCGCATTGTCACCCTCGACATTCCAGGCAAGCCCTGGGACACACCGCAGTTAGCCGCTGAACTGGAACGATGGAAGCTTGATGGCCGCGACGTCAGCCTGCTTATTGGCGGGCCTGAAGGGTTATCACCTGCCTGTAAAGCAGCGGCAGAACAAAGCTGGTCGCTTTCCGCGCTGACCCTCCCCCATCCGCTGGTTCGCGTACTGGTCGCAGAGAGTCTGTACCGGGCGTGGAGCATTACCACCAACCATCCTTATCACCGTGAGTGATAAGAAAGCTTTGAGTAGAAAACGCAGCGGATGAAACTACAGAACTCTTTTCGCGACTATACGGCAGAGTCCGCACTGTTTGTGCGCCGGGCTCTGGTCGCCTTTTTGGGAATTTTGCTGCTGACCGGCGTGCTTATCGCCAACCTGTATAATCTGCAAATTGTTCGTTTTACCGATTATCAGACCCGTTCTAATGAAAACCGCATCAAACTGGTGCCTATCGCCCCCAGTCGCGGCATTATCTACGATCGTAACGGCATCCCTCTGGCACTCAACCGCACTATCTATCAGGTAGAGATGATGCCGGAGAAAGTCGATAACGTGCAGCAAACGCTGGACGCTTTGCGCAGCGTGGTCGATCTGACCGATGATGATATCGCTGCATTCAGAAAAGAGCGCGCACGTTCACACCGTTTCACCTCGATTCCAGTGAAAACTAACCTGACTGAAGTACAGGTGGCGCGCTTTGCCGTCAATCAGTACCGTTTTCCGGGTGTCGAAGTTAAAGGCTATAAACGCCGTTACTATCCTTACGGTTCGGCGCTGACCCACGTCATCGGCTATGTGTCGAAAATCAACGATAAAGATGTCGAACGCCTGAATAATGACGGCAAACTAGCCAATTATGCGGCAACGCATGATATCGGTAAGCTAGGCATTGAGCGTTACTATGAAGATGTGTTGCACGGTCAGACCGGTTATGAAGAGGTTGAAGTTAACAACCGTGGTCGCGTCATCCGCCAGTTAAAAGAAGTACCGCCACAAGCCGGGCACGATATTTACCTGACGATAGATCTCAAACTCCAGCAGTATATTGAAACACTACTGGCAGGCAGCCGCGCGGCTGTGGTAGTCACCGATCCGCGCACAGGTGGTGTGCTGGCGCTGGTTTCCACGCCAAGCTATGACCCAAACTTGTTTGTTGACGGTATATCCAGCAAAGATTATTCCGCATTGCTGAACGACCCGAACACACCGCTGGTGAACCGAGCCACGCAGGGGGTTTATCCACCGGCGTCTACGGTTAAACCTTATGTAGCAGTTTCAGCATTAAGTGCTGGGGTGATCACGCGCAATACTACGCTGTTTGACCCAGGCTGGTGGCAGCTGCCTGGTTCGGAAAAACGTTACCGTGACTGGAAAAAATGGGGTCACGGACGCCTGAATGTCACAAGATCGCTGGAAGAATCTGCGGATACCTTCTTCTATCAAGTGGCCTACGATATGGGGATCGATCGTCTTTCCGAATGGATGGGTAAATTCGGTTATGGCCATTACACCGGTATCGACCTGGCAGAAGAACGTTCCGGCAACATGCCTACCCGCGAATGGAAACAGAAACGCTTTAAAAAACCGTGGTATCAGGGTGACACCATTCCGGTCGGTATCGGTCAGGGTTACTGGACAGCGACCCCAATCCAGATGAGTAAGGCACTGATGATCCTGATTAATGACGGTGTCGTGAAAGTTCCGCATTTGCTGATGAGCACCGCCGAAGACGGCAAACAGGTGCCATGGGTACAACCGCATGAACCGCCAGTTGGCGATATTCATTCCGGTTACTGGGAGCTGGCGAAAGACGGTATGTACGGGGTTGCTAACCGCCCTAACGGTACGGCGCATAAATACTTTGCCAGCGCACCGTACAAAATTGCGGCGAAATCTGGTACGGCTCAGGTATTCGGTCTGAAAGCGAACGAAACCTATAATGCGCACAAAATTGCTGAGCGTCTGCGTGACCACAAATTAATGACCGCCTTTGCGCCGTATAACAATCCGCAAGTGGCTGTCGCCATGATTCTGGAGAACGGCGGCGCGGGTCCGGCGGTCGGTACGCTGATGCGCCAGATCCTCGACCACATTATGCTGGGCGATAACAACACCGATCTGCCTGCGGAAAACCCAGCGGTTACCGCAGCGGAGGACCATTAATCATGACGGATAATCCGAATAAAAAAACATTCTGGGATAAAGTCCATCTTGATCCCACGATGCTGCTGATTTTACTGGCATTGCTGGTCTACAGTGCTCTGGTAATCTGGAGTGCCAGCGGCCAGGATATCGGCATGATGGAGCGTAAAATCGGTCAGATCGCAATGGGTCTGGTCATTATGGTGGTAATGGCGCAAATCCCTCCGCGCGTTTATGAGGGCTGGGCGCCCTATCTCTATATCATCTGTATTATTTTGCTGGTAGCAGTAGATGCCTTTGGCGCCATCTCCAAAGGTGCTCAACGCTGGCTGGATCTCGGTATCGTTCGTTTCCAGCCGTCGGAAATTGCCAAAATAGCTGTGCCGCTGATGGTGGCACGCTTTATCAACCGCGACGTTTGTCCTCCGTCGTTAAAAAATACCGCCATCGCCCTGGTGCTGATATTTATGCCCACGCTGCTGGTCGCAGCGCAGCCTGACCTGGGGACGTCAATTCTCGTTGCGCTTTCCGGTCTGTTCGTACTGTTCCTCTCTGGCCTTAGCTGGCGCCTGATCGGCGTTGCAGTGGTGCTGGTAGCAGCGTTCATTCCGATTCTGTGGTTCTTCCTGATGCATGATTACCAGCGCCAGCGCGTAATGATGCTCCTCGACCCAGAATCAGACCCTCTTGGCGCGGGCTATCACATTATTCAGTCTAAAATAGCTATTGGCTCCGGCGGATTACGCGGCAAAGGCTGGCTGCACGGCACTCAGTCACAGCTTGAATTTCTGCCCGAACGCCATACCGACTTTATCTTCGCAGTACTGGCAGAAGAACTGGGATTAGTGGGTATTTTGATTCTGCTCGCTCTCTATATTCTGCTAATTATGCGCGGACTGTGGATAGCCGCCAGAGCGCAAACCACCTTTGGTCGCGTCATGGCTGGCGGTTTAATGCTGATATTATTCGTTTATGTCTTCGTAAATATTGGTATGGTAAGCGGTATTCTGCCGGTTGTAGGGGTTCCGCTCCCACTGGTCAGTTATGGAGGATCGGCGCTAATTGTGCTGATGGCTGGGTTTGGGATTGTAATGTCAATCCACACCCACAGGAAAATGTTGTCGAAAAGCGTGTAAGAGGTGCGCAATGCGTAAGCAGTGGCTCGTGATCTGCATCGCGGCAGGAATGCTCGCGGCATGTACAAGCGATGATGGTCAGCAACAGACGGTAAGTGTACCGCAGCCTGCGGTATGTAACGGCCCAATAGTTGAGATTGGCGGGGCAGAACCGCGTTTCGAACCACTGAACGCGACAGCGAATCAGGATTACCAGCGCGATGGCAAAAGCTACAAAATCGTGCAGGATCCCTCACGCTTTAGTCAGGCTGGCCTGGCGGCTATTTATGATGCCGAACCGGGCAGCAATCTGACGGCCTCAGGTGAAGCGTTCGATCCGATGCAGCTAACAGCGGCACATCCGACGCTGCCGATCCCCAGCTACGCGCGAATCACGAACCTGGCTAATGGTCGGATGATTGTGGTGCGCATTAACGATCGTGGTCCCTACGGCAACGATCGCGTAATTTCACTTTCCCGCGCGGCAGCCGACCGTCTTAACACCTCGAACAACACCAAAGTTCGTATCGATCCGATTATCGTCGCCCAGGATGGTTCTCTTTCTGGTCCAGGCATGGCTTGTACCACTGTCGCCAAACAGACTTATGCCCTGCCAGCGCCCCCCGACTTAAGCGGCGGAGCGGGAACAAATTCAGTATCTGGCCCGCAGGGTGATATTCTTCCGGTCAGCAATTCGACGCTGAAAAGTGAAGATCCGACCGGCGCGCCTGTCACCAGCAGCGGTTTCCTCGGCGCACCAACCACCTTAGCGCCTGGTGTACTGGAAGGCAGTGAACCGACGCCGACACCACAGCCAGTGGTCACAGCACCGGCTTCAACGCCTGCAACAACACCTGCAACAACACCTGCAATGGTGACACCGCAAGCTGCTTCGCAAAATGCCAGCGGTAACTTTATGGTGCAAGTCGGTGCTGTTAGCGATCAGGCTCGCGCTCAACAGTATCAACAGCAGTTAGGACAGAAGTTCGGCGTCCCCGGTCGAGTGACCCAAAACGGCGCAGTCTGGCGGATCCAGCTTGGCCCATTTGCCAGCAAAGCCGAAGCCAGTACCTTGCAGCAACGTTTACAAACCGAAGCCCAATTACAGTCATTTATTACCACCGCGCAATAGCGTAAAGCAGGCAACTGAAGTGTCAATTTCTGTAAATGACGTTAACAAAGTCACGCGGAAAGTCAGATGCCTGTCGGTAGTGCATTTGCTATAGTAGGGCACTTTTTTTAATTCCATCACGGATGTCGTAGTTCAGACCATGAATACCATTTCTTCCGCTCGTATCATGAAGCGCCTGGCGCTCACCACGGCTCTTTGCACAGCCTTTATCTCTGCTGCACATGCCGATGACCTGAATATCAAAACTATGATCCCGGGTGTACCGCAGATCGACGCGGAGTCCTACATCCTGATCGACTATAACTCCGGCAAAGTGCTCGCCGAACAGAACGCAGATGTCCGCCGCGATCCTGCCAGCCTGACCAAAATGATGACCAGCTACGTTATCGGCCAGGCAATGAAAGCCGGTAAATTTAAAGAAACTGATTTAGTGACCATCGGCAACGACGCCTGGGCTACCGGTAACCCGGTGTTTAAAGGTTCTTCGCTGATGTTCCTCAAACCTGGTATGCAGGTTCCAGTTTCGCAGCTTATCCGTGGTATTAACCTGCAATCCGGTAACGATGCTTGTGTTGCTATGGCAGACTTTGCCGCCGGTAGTCAGGATGCTTTTGTTGGCCTGATGAACAGCTACGTTAACGCGCTGGGTCTGAAAAATACCCATTTCCAGACCGTACACGGTCTCGACGCTGACGGTCAGTACAGCTCTGCACGAGATATGGCGCTGATCGGTCAGGCGCTGATTCGTGACGTGCCAAATGAATACTCTATCTATAAAGAGAAAGAGTTCACCTTTAACGGTATTCGTCAGCTCAACCGTAACGGCCTGCTGTGGGATAACAGCCTGAATGTTGACGGTATCAAAACCGGTCATACTGACAAGGCAGGTTACAACCTTGTTGCTTCCGCGACAGAAGGTCAGATGCGTCTGATCTCCGCAGTCATGGGCGGACGCACTTTCAAAGGCCGTGAAGCCGAAAGTAAAAAACTGCTGACCTGGGGCTTCCGTTTCTTCGAAACCGTTAACCCGCTGAAAGTAGGCAAAGAGTTCGCCTCTGAACCGGTTTGGTTTGGTGATTCTGATCGCGCTTCGTTAGGTGTTGATAAAGACGTTTACCTGACCATCCCACGTGGCCGCATGAAAGACCTGAAAGCCAGCTACGTGCTGAACAGCAGTGAGCTTCATGCGCCGCTGCAAAAGAATCAGGTCGTTGGTACTATTAACTTCCAGCTTGACGGTAAAACCATTGAGCAACGTCCGCTGGTGGTGTTGCAGGAAATCCCGGAAGGCAACTTCTTCGGCAAAATCATTGATTACATTAAATTAATGTTCCATCACTGGTTTGGTTAAAAATTGAACACTTGAAAGTGTGATTTCCGCCCCCATATACTAAGCATCAGTAAAAACTCCCGCCTTCTGGCGGGAGTTGCTATTTAATTACGTTACGCCGGAGCTGACATGAAAACCAAACTTAACGAACTGCTTGAATTCCCTACTCCTTTTACTTACAAAGTTATGGGGCAGGCGTTACCTGAGCTGGTTGATCAGGTGGTTGAAGTGGTACAGCGCCATGCGCCAGGTGACTACACCCCAACGGTAAAACCAAGCAGCAAAGGCAACTACCACTCGGTATCTATCACTATCAACGCCACTCATATCGAGCAGGTTGAAACACTGTATGAAGAACTGGGCAAAATCGATATTGTCCGCATGGTTCTGTAACTCGCTTTACCATTACCCGGCCTCCTGGTCGGGTAACTCCCCTCCCTCCTCTGTGATATACTTTTTCTCCACTTTTACTCATTCTCCACGGAGATGCCGTTTTGTATCAGGATAAAATTCTTGTCCGCCAGCTCGGTCTTCAGCCTTACGAGCCAATCTCCCAGGCTATGCATGAATTCACCGATACCCGCGATGAAAGTACCCTTGATGAGATCTGGCTGGTCGAGCACTATCCGGTATTCACGCAGGGACAAGCAGGAAAAGCGGAGCATATTTTAATGCCGGGTGATATTCCGGTGATCCAGAGCGACCGTGGCGGTCAGGTGACTTATCACGGCCCAGGTCAGCAGGTAATGTACGTTTTGTTTAATCTTAAACGCCGCAAACTGGGTGTGCGTGAGCTGGTGACCTTACTCGAACAAACGGTTGTAAATACCCTGGCTGAACTGGATATTGATGCACATCCTCGTGCAGATGCTCCGGGTGTCTATGTCGGGGAAAAGAAAATTTGCTCGCTCGGCTTACGTATTCGTCGCGGTTGTTCATTCCACGGCCTGGCATTAAACGTCAATATGGATCTTTCGCCATTTTTACGCATTAACCCTTGTGGGTATGCGGGAATGGAAATGGCTAAAATATCGCAATGGAGACCTGATGCAACAACCGACAATGTTGCGCCACGCTTGCTGAGAAATATTTTAGCCCTGCTAAATAATCCTGCCGTAGAATATATATCTGCTTAACGACGCTCATAAATGACCCAACTTGTACTGGGTCATTACTCATGCCCACATTTATGTCCTCTTTAACCGTTGCAGGCCTCTGGAGAAATAGCTCTTTTCAGCATTAAATGAGGGGCAAATGGATTTTGCTGTCTATTACAACACATTCATCCAGCGTGCTCAGACTTCATGAGTGATTGATGTTACCGACAACGTCATTTGAAAAAATTATTGTTACAGCCAGATCACAGAGATAAACGACAAAATGGCACAAACCAACAACAATTTTACATTTTCGCGACCGCTTTGGCTGCTTTCTGGACCGTTTCAATGATATACTGCCAGTCGTTAATTCAAAAATAGTTGATAATTACAACAATCTATTGAGTTGAACGCTTTCCTTCGTAATTCGCAACTGGAACACGCACGCTATGAGTAAACCCATTGTGATGGAACGCGGTGTAAAATACCGCGATGCCGATAAGATGGCCCTTATCCCGGTTAAAAACGTGGCAACAGAGCGCGAAGCCCTGCTGCGCAAGCCGGAATGGATGAAAATCAAGCTTCCTGCAGACTCTACACGTATCCAGGGCATCAAAGCCGCAATGCGCAAAAATGGCCTGCATTCTGTCTGCGAGGAAGCCTCCTGCCCTAACCTGGCAGAATGCTTCAACCACGGTACAGCAACGTTTATGATCCTCGGCGCTATTTGTACCCGCCGTTGTCCGTTCTGTGACGTTGCCCACGGTCGCCCGGTAGCTCCGGATGCCAATGAGCCGGTGAAACTGGCGCAGACCATTGCCGATATGGCACTGCGTTATGTGGTTATCACCTCCGTTGACCGTGACGACCTGCGCGATGGCGGTGCCCAGCACTTTGCGGATTGCATTACTGCCATTCGGGAAAAAAGCCCGGAAATCAAAATTGAAACTCTGGTGCCGGATTTCCGTGGTCGTATGGATCGCGCGCTGGATATTCTGACCGCCACGCCGCCAGACGTGTTCAACCACAACCTGGAAAACGTGCCGCGTATTTACCGTCAGGTACGCCCGGGCGCGGATTACAACTGGTCGCTGAAACTTTTAGAACGCTTTAAAGAAGCGCATCCGGAAATCCCGACCAAATCGGGTTTAATGGTGGGTCTGGGCGAAACCAATGAAGAAATTATTGAAGTGATGCGAGATCTGCGTCGTCATGGTGTGACCATGTTAACGCTGGGGCAATATTTGCAGCCAAGCCGCCATCACCTGCCAGTTCAACGTTACGTTAGCCCGGATGAGTTCGACGAAATGAAAGCCGAGGCACTGGCGATGGGCTTTACCCATGCTGCATGTGGTCCGTTTGTCCGTTCTTCCTACCACGCTGATTTGCAGGCGAAAGGGATGGAAGTTAAGTAATCCCGTAATAATTACTTACATCTGTCTGATAAAAACCCGCTATCTGAAGCGGGTTTTTTTATCGAACAAGATATAGAGGGAGCGTCCTGCTCGCCACGTCACTCTTTATGAGAGAGCTTTTCAGCCTGAAGATCAACGTCTGCGCCTTTCTTCGCCGCAGCATCGTCATCATTCATCGCTTTCTTGAATCCTTTGATAGCCGCTCCAAGGTCTCCGCCCAGCGTACGTAACTTCTTAGTCCCAAACAGCAGAACGACCAGTGCCGCAACGACCAGCAGTTTGGTAATACTAATCTCACCCATAGATACCTTCTTGACATAAAACCGGCAACAGAACGCGCCTTAAAAACCAGAGAATATTAACGGTCATTCGACGCGCGCACACAATAGCAATCTGTAACAAGGTGAATCAAGCGCCGAATAAAAAAACATCATAATAATTGCGGTGGCGCAAACCGTCGGTTGTTTAAGACGGGGAGTTGTGCACGTACCTGACGCACGCGTTCAGGTGTCACTTCCGCCATGATTAAGGCCGGCATTTCTGCCGCCGCCGCAATGGTGACGCCAAAGGGATCGATAATCCGGCTTTGCCCGATATTTTTGTTCCCGCACTCCCCTGCCGCCACCATATAACAGGTGGTATCCAGAGCACGAGCAGCAAGCAACGTTGACCAGTGGTGCTCTTTGAGCGGTCCGCGAACCCAGGCTGCCGGAAGAACCAGGATTTCTGCTCCCTGTATAGCCTGTGCCAGCGCCAGCTCCGGAAAGCGTAAGTCATAGCAGGTCATAAGACCGACCTTCATGCCTTCGACCTCCAGTAACTGGGCTATTTCATTACCTGCATCAACATGACGCGACTCCTGAATGGAAAACGCATCATAAAGATGCAATTTGGCATAACGAGCGACAATTTTTCCTGCCTGAAGAGCCACCAGCATATTCCATGCTCGCCCCGGCGTAGAGGGAACATGAATCGTCAGAATCGTCGTCATCATGTTACGTTTACTTTCCCGCAATAAACGCCCGATAAATTGGCCTTCCAGCAGCTGCGCTGATTTAACAGATAGATCCGGATCATGATCGTCCCGCGCCAGCAAGGCTTCCGGCAGGACAAACAACGAGGCGTCGTTTTCCGCCGCCTGCGCCATCAACGAGGCGCAAATTTCAGCGTTCTTTTCCCACACGGATGTAACAGCAAATTGTCCTGCGGCAACCAGCATTACCACCTCCTGCCAAAGTCGTAAAATTCGCCAACGATGATTATTCGGCGTTACACTTATCACTCATACAAATCAAATAGCAGGATTTTGCAGTGTTACAACTCCTTTTAGCAGTTTTTATTGGCGGTGGTACGGGAAGCGTGGCGAGATGGCTGTTAAGTATGCGATTTAACCCGCTGCATCAGGCGATTCCTTTGGGAACATTGGCAGCAAACCTGATCGGCGCATTCATCATAGGTATGGGATTTGCCTGGTTCAGTCGGATGACAAACATTGATCCAGTGTGGAAAGTGTTAATCACCACCGGATTTTGTGGCGGGTTGACAACCTTCTCAACATTTTCAGCAGAAGTGGTGTTTTTGTTGCAGGAAGGGCGTTTTGGTTGGGCATTACTGAACGTCTTCGTAAACCTGTTAGGTTCTTTTGCCATGACTGCACTGGCTTTCTGGTTGTTTTCAGCATCAACCGCACACTAAAGACCAAAAAAAACCCGCTGATTAAGCGGGTTTTGAATTCTTGCTGACGTATCTTACAGAGCGATTACGTTTGCAGCAGAAGGGCCTTTGGCACCGTTAGTGATTTCGAACTCTACGCGCTGACCTTCAGCAAGAGTTTTAAAACCATTAGTCTGGATTGCAGAGAAGTGTACGAACACATCTTTGCTGCCGTCTTCCGGAGTAATGAAACCGAATCCTTTGGACTCATTAAACCACTTAACGTTACCTTTAATCTTAGACATCAAAATTACCTTTACATGAAAAATAGACACAAATGCTGTGTCGGTTACCAGTACACCAATTGTGGTACGCTTTGTCCAGTGCAACTTTGCTAAAAAGTGATAAAAGTCGCGTTATTTTTGGTGATACTTGCCTTACGCTATGATTTTTAAGGGTTTTGTAAAAGCATAACTTGTCTAAAACTGAAACCGCATCCAGGCAAAGTAAACATTGCCATTGTTGTAGGTGCCAGGAATATAGGTCATCTGAAAAGTAGCCAGCTCATAGCCCACACAAACCAATGGCAGTACACCGGGACAGGTATGTCGTTCCCGTTATCACGCGTCGTTACGTACAAACCGTACCCGTTACTTTTCTCATCCCAACGCAACTGACCCAAACCGCTGCCCCACGATTTTTCGTTATAGCGATCGTTTTTTCTTTGTTATAAGCGAAAAGTGAATGCCAGGTTTTACCGAGATTCTATCTAAATGTAGTAATCCATAGATCCGTACCAGCAGAAACTTAGTCAACACGGATTCGCTCAATAAAAACAAGGGGAATTACGGCAATACATTTACTTGCGCCCATTAGTGGCCATAAAATATTTATCAGAAATCCACTGTCAGCATAGCTAAACTAAAATAAACAAACCTTAATTACTTCAACCTAAAGAACAAACTTAATATTTAATAGCGTTATACAAGAAAATATCATCAAATTATTCCGGAGACTTAAGTTGTATTTTTCTTTCATATAGCTGCTTAATCACAAAATTCATCCCAGCACGGTTCGCAATCTACAACAGAAAAAAAACCTTATTTTTTAACCAGATGAAATAATAAGTCAGCAGATAAACATCTCCTACACTCTCATCACGCGTATACAGAAAATCATTTTTTAAGTAAGAAAAGGTTCTCCCATCAAGCGATTAACAAAACTGCATCAATTACTTATCAATTAGCATACATAATCACATTGATAAATACCGGTCATAAAAACGCATTTTGTTATTCAGGTATAAAAAACAAAAACATCAATGTATTAATGGTAGCTTTTCTTGATTTTAATCAGCATTCGCCACCCATTTATTCGGCATATTTTTTCTTTAGTCTTAGGAATTTGTTATTATTTATCTTGGAGTCTGGAACAGGAAAAATTATGCTGACATTCATTGAGCTCCTTATTGGAGTTATGGTTATTGTGGGTGTAGCTCGCTACATCATTAAAGGGTACTCCGCCACCGGGGTATTATTTGCAGGTGGTCTGTTATTGCTGATTATCAGTGCCATTATGGGGCACAAAGTTTTACCTGCCAGCCAGACTTCAACGGGCTATAGTGCCACGGATATCGTTGAATACATTAAAATATTGCTGATGAGTCGCGGTGGCGACCTTGGCATGATGATCATGATGCTGTGTGGTTTTGCCGCTTATATGACCCATATCGGCGCGAACGATATGGTCGTCAAGCTGGCGTCAAAACCGCTGCAGTACATAAACTCCCCTTACCTGCTGATGATTGCCGCCTATTTTGTTGCCTGCCTGATGTCACTGGCAGTTTCCTCCGCAACGGGCCTGGGCGTTTTACTGATGGCAACGTTGTTCCCGGTCATGGTGAACGTGGGTATTAGTCGCGGCGCGGCTGCTGCCATTTGCGCCTCACCGGCGGCAATTATTCTCGCACCAACTTCTGGTGATGTGGTGCTGGCGGCGCAGGCTTCCGAAATGCCATTAATTGACTTCGCCTTCAAAACGACGCTGCCTATCTCAATTGCCGCAATTATCGGCATGGCGATAGCCCATTTTTTCTGGCAGCGTTATCTGGATAAAAAAGAGCACATCTCTCATGAAATGTTAGATGTCAGCGAAATCACTACCACCGCCCCCGCGTTTTACGCCATTCTGCCGTTCACACCGATCATTGGCGTGCTATTTTTTGACGGCAAATGGGGTCCGCAATTGCACATCATCACCATTCTGGTGATATGTATGCTGATTGCCTCCGTTCTGGAATTTATTCGCAGCTTTAATACACAAAAAGTCTTTTCTGGCCTCGAAGTGGCTTATCGCGGCATGGCTGATGCCTTCGCTAACGTGGTAATGCTATTAGTTGCTGCGGGGGTATTTGCCCAGGGACTTAGCACCATCGGTTTTATCCAGAGCCTGATCTCAATCGCTACCTCGTTTGGTTCAGCGAGCATTATCCTCATGCTGGTGTTGGTTATCCTGACGATGCTGGCGGCGGTGACTACGGGTTCCGGCAATGCGCCATTCTATGCATTTGTTGAGATGATCCCGAAACTGGCGCACTCTTCAGGCATTAACCCGGCATACCTGACTATTCCAATGCTACAGGCGTCAAACCTGGGTCGCACGATTTCGCCTGTCTCTGGCGTTGTGGTTGCGGTTGCCGGGATGGCAAAAATTTCGCCTTTTGAAGTGGTTAAACGCACCTCGGTGCCGGTGCTTGTTGGGCTGGTGATTGTCATCGTGGCTACAGAGTTGATTGTACCCGGAACAGCCGCCGCAGTTACAGGTAAATAATTCTCCTTGCCGGAGGTATGCTTCCTCCGGCACTCTCTTCAGCCACTGTGGTAAATGCGCTGCGGCCTGCCAACTTTACCGTGAACAATTTCAGCAATAACAAGATGGCGGCTGGCGCAATATTCAAGATAACGTCTGGCGGTAGTGCGACTGATGGTCAATGCCTGCGCTACCGTCTCCGCCGTATGTTGCACACCTGGCTCTTTGAAAAGTTTCCGCACTGCGTTAAGTGTCAACGCATCAATACCAGTCGGAAGATCGTCCTTCGGTTCGCCACGCGCATAAGCGTTAAACATCTCATCAATTTGCTTCTGACTGGCACTATCAATACTTTCCAGCATATGTTTACGCTGGCGAAAACGGGTCAATGTCTGTCCCAGACGCTCATAAGCAATTGGCTTGATCAGATAATCAAACACACCACAGCGTACTGCTTCAGATACCGTTTCCATATCGCTGGCAGCAGTAGTAAACACCACGTCACCGGGATAATGCGCCTGCACCAGTTCATGCAGTAAATTAATACCTCTACCGTCAGGGAGATAGTTATCCAGCAGGATAAGCCCCGGCTTAAAACGCTCGATCATCATTCGGGCCTGCGCCAGGTTTCCCGCCAGCAATATCTGACTGAATCCGGGAATATGACGAATATATTCCGCATGCATCTCTGCCAGCGGCGTTTCGTCCTCAACGATCAATAGAGTTAATGGAGCTGTCATTAGGTTTCACTTTCGGAATATAGATTGAAAATAAAGTACCGCAGGGGTCATTCTCTTCAAGAGTGATAACTCCACCGCAGCGCGTTACATAGCTGGCAATAAGATACAACCCAATGCCATGCTCACCGGGTTCATCAGCACGCGTACTGACGCCCTGCTCAAATATTTTGTCGCGCAGAGCCTCTGGGACACCGCAACCCTGATCGGCGACTTCTATCACCACATCATCGCCTTCATCACTCAAATATAACTCGACTATCTTATTCCCTTCATCGCTGCGCAAACTGGCTTCGAAAGCGTTATCGAGTAAGTTGCCCACAATCGCCGCAAACTCAGTGCTGTCCAGCCCTGGCGGCAGTTGAGAAAGCTGGCTGCCGGGGACGATTGTCATTTTTAGCCCCAGTTCGCGGGCGCGCTGTACTTTACCAAACAACAGCCCCGCCACCTGGCGATCGGCAAAGGCTTCGCGCAGACTGTCAATAAGCTGTTGCTGAGCCTGGGACTCCCCCTGAACCATCGCCAGCACGCGATCATACTCTTTCATCTGCAACAGACCATTGAGCGTAGACATCCAATTGAGATGTTCATGACGCAATGTGCGCAGGCTTTCGACATATTGTTTAATTTGCGTCAGTTGTGCATTGAGGGTGGAAATTTCGTCTTTACTACGAAAGCTGATAATTGCCCCCAGTAAATCGTCACCAGAACGAATAGCCTCCCGATTAGCAATGACGCTCAGGCCGTTAAAATTTGTCACCACATCCTGGCGTTTTTCATCAATCTGCTCGGTGAAGAAATCGGCGGGTCTGACCACCTCTGCAATGGGTTTGCCCAGCCACTGCCGCCCAGGGGAACTCAGCCCCAGCATTTTTCTTGCGTTACGGTTGATGGCGGTTATGTCACCGTGCGGATCCACTGCAATCAGCCCTTCATAAACCGAACTAAACAGCGCCTCTTGCTGACGAACAACCCGCGCAATTTGCTTCGGTTCCATCCCCATCATCTGGCGGCGGATATGTGCGGCTAAGAACCACGACAACAGCATCAGAATACCCAGCAGCACGACAAATACGCCGGCCATTGGTAATAAAAATTCGGCACGCCAGCTATCAATTTTACTGACAAGGTAACCCACCGACACCACGCCGATGACTTTGCCATCATCATCAAAGATCGGTGTTTTGGCACGCATCGCCATACCTATCGACCCTTTACCCGTGATGAAGTAGCTCTCCCCTTTCTCCAGCGCGCCGGGTTTGGTGAATTGCATAGGATAACCAATTTTCTCGGGATTAGGATGGTAAAGGCGGATCGAGTTGCGGTCACCTATCACCACATAGTCAAAATCAGTATCTCTTTGTAATTTATCGGCAATGGTCGCCAGCCGTTTGTAATTACGCGCTTTAACCGCCGTGATGATGCTGTCATTGGAGGCAATAATTTTCGCCTGATTCATTGCCATATCGCGCACATGAAGCGTTAAATAGTCCTCAAAACTGGCCGTAAAATATTGCGCCAGTGCTGCGATGACAAATATTGAGAACACCAGAATCAGCAGGAAGATACGCAACGGAAATGCCAGTCGTTCGAAAAAAGCAAACTGTTTATTCTCATTAAACTGCAACATTGTTTTCCTTGCGGGGTAAACCCTGTCTTTTGGTGAATGTAATTAAAATGTTGAATCTCGATATATAAAAATCAAATATGATCGTGGCAAAATTCATTCATTAAATCAATTAAATAACTTAAAACCACGCACTAATCCGCAATTACATTAATTAAAAAACTTAAAACCATTAAATAAATAAAAAACCACTAACTCTATGTGAAATAAATCAAAATTTCACGCCACAATACTCCTTAGGATGTATGGCAAAAGGAGAAACAGATATACCTCGCTCGCTGCCCTTTCTCCCAACTGAAAATAAAAGGTTATCAGTTTGCAACACTGACTAACATTCATTGCAAATTGA
This sequence comes from Escherichia sp. Marseille-Q3837, assembly GCF_916618735.1. Classification (NCBI taxonomy): domain Bacteria; kingdom Pseudomonadati; phylum Pseudomonadota; class Gammaproteobacteria; order Enterobacterales; family Enterobacteriaceae; genus Escherichia; species Escherichia sp. Marseille-Q3837. The sequence continues at coordinate 4,121,936 of NZ_CAKAKC010000001.1, forward strand.
TAACAACACATACCTTCAGGATATGACTTATTATGTTCGGCAATGATATTTTCACCCGGGTAAAACGTTCAGAAAATAAAAAAATGGCAGAAATTGCCCAATTTCTGCATGACAATAATTTGAGCGTTGACACAACAGTCGAAGTATTTATTACCGTAACCCGCAATGAAAAGCTTATCGCTTGCGGTGGAATCGCCGGAAATATTATTAAGTGCGTCGCTATCAGCGAATCTGTTCGCGGTGAAGGACTGGCGCTGACATTAGCCACCGAACTGATAAACCTCGCCTATGAACGGCACAGCACGCATCTGTTTATTTATACCAAAACCGAATACGAGGCGCTGTTCCGCCAGTGCGGTTTTTACACGCTGACCAGCGTACCAGGCGTGATGGTGTTGATGGAAAACAGTGCCACACGTCTGAAACGCTATGCCGAGTCACTAAAAAAATTTCGTCATGAAGGGAACAAAATTGGCTGCATTGTGATGAACGCCAATCCCTTTACTAACGGTCACCGTTATCTGATTCAACAGGCAGCGGCACAGTGTGACTGGCTGCATCTGTTTTTAGTCAAAGAAGATTCTTCGCGCTTTCCCTATGAAGACCGGCTGGATCTGGTGTTGAAAGGCACCGCCGATATTCCGCGCCTGACCGTGCATCGCGGCTCCGAATACATCATCTCCCGCGCCACGTTCCCCTGCTACTTCATTAAAGAACAGAGCGTCATTAACCATTGCTACACCGAAATTGATCTGAAGATTTTCCGTCAGTACCTCGCTCCAGCATTGGGCGTTACCCATCGCTTTGTCGGTACTGAACCTTATTGCCGCGTGACCGCCCAGTACAACCAGGATATGCGCTACTGGCTGGAAACACCGACTATCTCCGCACCGCCCATTGAACTGGTTGAAATTGAGCGGCTGCGTTACCAGGAGATGCCGATATCCGCTTCCCGGGTACGCCAACTGCTGGTGAAAAACGATCTCACGGCTATCGCGCCGCTGGTTCCGGCAGCCACGCTGCATTACTTGCAGAATCTGCTTGAACACTCCCGTCAGGACGCGGCAGCTCGTCAAAAGACCCCCGCATGAGAAACAGGTGAAAAATGAAAATAAACCAGCCCGCCGTTGCAGGCACCCTTGAGTCTGGGGATGTGATGATACGCATCGCCCCGCTCGATACGCAGGATATCGACCTGCAAATCAACAGCAGCGTTGAGAAACAGTTTGGTGATGCGATTCGCACCACCATCCTGGACGTTCTCGCCCGCTATAACGTGCGCGGCGTACAGCTGAATGTCGATGACAAAGGCGCACTGGACTGCATTTTACGTGCACGACTGGAAGCCCTGCTGGCGCGCGCCAGCGGTATCCCGGCTCTGCCATGGGAGGATTGCCAATGATTTCCGCTTCGCTGCAACAACGTAAAACCCGCACCCGCCGCAGCATGTTGTTTGTGCCTGGCGCTAATGCCGCGATGGTCAGCAACTCTTTCATCTACCCGGCTGATGCCTTGATGTTTGACCTCGAAGACTCCGTGGCGCTGCGTGAAAAAGACACCGCTCGCCGCATGGTCTACCACGCACTGCAACATCCTCTGTATCGCGACATTGAAACCATTGTGCGTGTAAACGCGCTGGATTCCGAATGGGGTGTTAACGACCTGGAAGCTGTCGTTCGCGGCGGTGCAGACGTTGTGCGTCTGCCGAAAACTGATACCGCTCAGGATGTGCTGGATATCGAAAAAGAGATCCTGCGTATTGAAAAAGCCTGTGGACGCGAACCGGGCAGCACCGGTTTGCTGGCGGCAATTGAATCTCCGCTGGGTATTACCCGCGCGGTAGAAATCGCTCACGCATCTGAACGTTTAATCGGTATCGCGCTGGGCGCGGAAGACTACGTGCGTAACCTGCGCACTGAACGCTCACCGGAAGGTACGGAACTGCTGTTCGCTCGCTGCTCCATTTTGCAAGCCGCGCGCTCTGCCGGTATCCAGGCGTTCGATACCGTCTATTCCGACGCCAACAACGAAGCCGGATTCCTGCAAGAAGCCGCCCACATCAAACAGCTGGGCTTTGACGGCAAATCGCTGATCAACCCGCGTCAGATTGATCTGCTCCACAACCTCTACGCACCAACCCAGAAAGAAGTGGATCACGCACGCCGCGTCGTAGAAGCCGCTGAAGCCGCCGCTCGCGAAGGCCTCGGTGTGGTTTCCCTGAACGGCAAGATGGTTGACGGTCCGGTTATCGATCGTGCCCGTCTGGTGCTCTCCCGCGCAGAACTTTCCGGCATCCGCGAAGAATAAGGCAATCAAAATGACGCAGAAAATTGAACAATCTCAACGACAAGAACGGGTAGCGGCCTGGAATCGTCGCGCTGAATGCGATCTTGCCGCTTTCCAGAACTCGCCAAAGCAAACCTACCAGGCTGAAAAAGCGCGCGATCGCAAACTGTGCGCCAACCTGGAAGACGCTATTCGTCGTTCTGGTTTAAAGGACGGCATGACCGTCTCCTTCCACCACGCTTTCCGTGGCGGTGACCTGACCGTCAATATGGTGATGGACGTCATCGCGAAGATGGGCTTTAAAAACCTGACACTGGCGTCCAGCTCTTTGAGCGACTGCCATGCACCGCTGGTAGAACATATTCGTCAGGGAGTGGTCACCCGCATTTATACCTCTGGTCTGCGCGGCCCACTGGCGGAAGAAATCTCCCGTGGTCTGCTGGCTGAACCGGTACAAATCCACTCTCACGGCGGTCGTGTACATCTGGTACAGAGCGGTGAACTGAATATCGACGTTGCTTTTCTCGGCGTCCCGTCCTGTGATGCATTCGGTAATGCCAACGGTTACACCGGTAAAGCCTGCTGCGGCTCCCTCGGCTATGCGATGGTCGATGCCGACAATGCGAAACAAGTAGTCATGCTCACCGAGGAACTGCTGCCTTATCCGCATAACCCGGCCAGTATTGAACAGGATCAGGTTGATCTGATCGTCAAAGTTGATCGCGTTGGCGATGCCGCAAAAATCGGCGCAGGCGCGACCCGTATGACCACTAACCCGCGCGAACTGCTGATTGCCCGCAGCGCAGCAGATGTGATTGTCAACTCTGGCTACTTCAAAGAAGGTTTTTCCATGCAGACAGGCACCGGCGGCGCTTCGCTTGCGGTAACCCGTTTTCTGGAAGACAAAATGCGTAGCCGCGATATTCGCGCCGACTTCGCCCTCGGCGGCATTACCGCAACGATGGTTGATCTGCACGAAAAAGGGCTGATCCGCAAACTGCTGGATGTGCAGAGCTTTGACAGCCACGCTGCGCAATCGCTGGCTCGTAACCCGAATCATATCGAAATCAGCGCCAACCAGTACGCCAACTGGGGTTCGAAAGGTGCATCGGTTGATCGTCTCGACGTGGTGGTACTGAGCGCGCTGGAAATTGACACCCAGTTCAACGTCAACGTGCTGACTGGCTCTGACGGCGTACTGCGTGGCGCTTCCGGCGGTCACTGCGATACCGCGATTGCATCCGCCCTTTCCATCATCGTCGCACCGCTGGTGCGCGGTCGTATTCCGACTCTGGTGGATAACGTGCTGACCTGCATCACCCCGGGTTCCAGCGTCGATATCCTGGTTACCGACCACGGTATCGCTGTTAACCCGGCACGTCCTGAACTGGCAGAACGTCTGCAGGAAGCGGGCATTAAAGTGGTTTCCATTGAGTGGCTGCGCGAACGTGCGCGTCTGTTGACCGGTGAACCACAGCCGATTGAATTCACCGACCGCGTCGTTGCCGTCGTGCGTTACCGCGATGGCTCAGTGATTGATGTTGTACATCAGGTGAAGGAATAAGCCATGCACCTGCTCCCTGAACTCGCCAGCCACCATGCGGTTTCGATTCCCGAGTTGCTCATCAGCCGGGATGAAAGGCAAGCACGGCAACACGCCTGGCTCAAGCGCCATCCTGTTCCACTGGTCTCCTTTACCGTGGTTGCGCCTGGGCCGATTAAAGACAGCGAGGTCACACGCCGGATTTTTAATCATGGTGTGACTGCCCTGCGTGCTTTAGCCGCAAAACAGGGCTGGCAAATTCAGGAGCAGGCTGCACTGGTTTCCGCCAGCGGGCCGGAGGGCATGTTGAGCATTGCCGTACCGGCTCGCGACCTCAAGCTCGCCACCATTGAGCTTGAACATAGTCATGCTCTTGGACGTTTGTGGGATATCGATGTCCTGACGCCCGAAGGCGAAATTCTCTCCCGCCGCAATTATTCACTGCCGCCTCGCCGCTGCCTGTTGTGCGAGCAAAGTGCGGCAGTTTGTGCGCGTGGGAAAACCCACCAACTGACCGATTTACTCAACCGTATGGAGGCGCTGCTGAACGATGTCGATACCTGCAACGTCAACTAAAACCACAAAGCTTGCGACGTCATTAATCAATGACTACGCCCTGCTGGGCTGGCGCGCCATGCTGACTGAAGTCAATCTGTCACCGAAACCCGGTCTCGTGGATCGCATTAACTGCGGTGCGCACAAAGATATGTCGCTGGAAGATTTCCACCGTAGCGCGCTGGCGATTCAGGGCTGGCTACCACGTTTCATTGAATTTGGTGCCTGTAGTGCAGAAATGGCACCAGAATCAGTACTCAGCGGATTACGCCCAATTGGTATGGCCTGCGAAGGCGATATGTTCCGCGCTACCGCTGGTGTAAACACCCATAAAGGCAGTATTTTTTCTTTAGGGCTGATGTGTGCGGCAATTGGTCGTTTGCTTCAGCTCAACCAGCCGGTAACGCCCAAAACCGTTTGTGCGACGGCAGCCAGTTTCTGCCATGGTCTGATCGATCGCGAACTGCGCACCAATAATCCACAACTGACGGCAGGTCAACGGTTATACCAGCAGCTTGGCCTTACCGGTGCACGCGGTGAAGCCGAAGCGGGTTACCCGCTGGTTACCAACCGCGCCCTCCCGCACTACCTCACACTGCTGGATCAGGGGTTAGATCCTGAACTGGCATTGCTCGATACCTTATTGCTACTGATGGCGATCAACGGCGATACCAACGTCGCATCGCGCGGTGGCGAGGGGGGCCTGCGCTGGCTACAGCGCCAGGCGCAAACATTATTGCAAAAAGGGGGCATCCGAACCCCCGCCGATCTCGATTATCTCCGGCAGTTCGACAGGGAGTGTATCGAACGAAATCTCAGTCCAGGCGGCAGCGCCGACCTGCTGATCCTTACCTGGTTTTTAGCACAGATTTAATAATTTAAGCACTTGATAAATTTGGAAATATTAATTTTCGGAGAACCCGTATGTCTTTAGCAAAAGATAAGATATGGAAATTATTGGCCCCACTGGTGGTGATGGGCGTCATGTTTCTTATCCCTGTACCCGACGGTATGCCGCCGCAGGCATGGCATTACTTCGCCGTGTTTGTGGCAATGATTGTCGGCATGATCCTCGAGCCAATTCCGGCAACGGCGATCAGTTTTATTGCAGTGACTATTTGCGTTATTGGCAGTAATTACTTGCTCTTTGACGCCAAAGAATTAGCTGACCCCGCTTTTAATGCCCAAAAACAGGCGCTGAAATGGGGACTGGCTGGTTTTTCCAGTACCACTGTCTGGCTGGTATTTGGCGCATTTATCTTTGCATTAGGGTATGAAGTTTCCGGATTAGGCCGTCGTATTGCCCTTTTCCTGGTGAAATTCATGGGTAAACGCACGCTGACGTTGGGTTATGCAATTGTCATTATTGACATCCTGCTGGCTCCGTTTACACCGTCTAACACCGCACGTACCGGGGGTACGGTTTTCCCGGTCATTAAAAACCTGCCGCCGCTGTTTAAATCATTCCCGAACGATCCGTCCGCGCGTCGTATTGGCGGCTATTTAATGTGGATGATGGTCATCAGTACCAGCCTTAGCTCCTCCATGTTTGTCACCGGCGCGGCACCGAACGTGCTGGGTCTGGAGTTCGTCAGCAAAATTGCCGGTATCCAGATTAGCTGGTTGCAGTGGTTCCTCTGCTTCCTGCCTGTTGGGGTTATCTTACTTATCATTGCACCGTGGCTTTCCTACGTGCTGTACAAACCGGAAATCACACACAGTGAAGAAGTGGCAACCTGGGCGGGTGATGAACTAAAAACCATGGGTGCGCTAACACGCAGAGAGTGGACGCTGATTGGCCTGGTACTGCTCAGCTTAGGTTTGTGGGTATTTGGCAGCGAAGTGATTAACGCCACTGCGGTTGGCCTGCTGGCAGTTTCGCTGATGCTGGCGCTGCACGTTGTGCCGTGGAAAGACATTACCCGCTATAACAGCGCATGGAACACGCTGGTTAACCTGGCAACGCTGGTTGTCATGGCTAATGGCCTGACCCGTTCTGGCTTTATCGACTGGTTCGCCAGCACCATGAGTACGCACCTGGAAGGTTTCTCACCAAACGCAACAGTGATTGTACTGGTTCTGGTCTTCTACTTTGCGCACTACCTGTTTGCCAGCCTGTCTGCGCATACCGCAACTATGCTGCCAGTCATTCTGGCCGTCGGTAAAGGGATTCCGGGCGTACCAATGGAACAACTGTGTATCCTGCTGGTGCTGTCTATCGGTATCATGGGCTGTCTGACGCCGTATGCAACCGGTCCTGGGGTGATTATTTACGGCTGTGGCTATGTGAAATCGAAAGATTACTGGCGTCTTGGCGCTATCTTCGGGGTGATTTATATTGCCATGCTGCTTCTGGTAGGCTGGCCGATTCTCGCCATGTGGAACTAATACGTTCGTCAAACGCTGAATAAATCATCACGCCCGCCAGGTAACCCCACCTGGCGGGCTTTTTTATGATTTAATAGATAGTATTCAGTGTATGTATGAGTTCCACACCCATTATGAAAGCATTCTGGCGTAACGCCGCTTTACTGACGGCTTCTCTGCTCTCCTTATCTTCTGTCAACGCCGCTGCGTTGCAGGCAAAACAGTATGGCGATTTTGACCGCTATGTCCTGGCTCTCTCCTGGCAAACAGGATTTTGCCAGAGTCAACACGATCGAAATCGTAACGAACGAGATGAATGTCGCCTGCAAACCGAAACGACCAACAAAGCTGATTTTCTGACCGTACATGGCCTGTGGCCGGGGTTGCCAAAATCAGTCGCAGCGCGTGGCGTTGATGAACGCCGCTGGATGCGCTTCGGATGCGCCACTCGTCCAATCCCGAACTTGCCGGAAACTCGCGCCAGCCGGATGTGTTCATCACCGGAAACCGGGTTATCGCTGGAAACCGCAGCTAAACTGAGTGAAGTTATGCCAGGGGCTGGCGGACGCTCCTGTCTGGAACGTTACGAATACGCGAAACATGGTGCCTGTTTTGGTTTTGACCCGGACGCTTATTTCGGCACGATGGTGCGTCTGAATCAAGAAATTAAAGAGAGCACAGCCGGAAAATTCCTTGCGGATAACTACGGTAAAACCGTAAGCCGCAGTGACTTTGACGCGGCCTTTGCCAAAAGTTGGGGGAAAGAGAACGTCAAAGCGGTCAAGTTAACGTGCCAGGGTAACCCGGCGTATTTGACTGAAATCCAGATTTCGATAAAAGCTGACGCCATCAACGCACCGCTCTCAGCAAACTCATTCTTACCACAACCACACCCTGGCAACTGTGGCAAAGCCTTTGTGATTGATAAAGTGGGTTATTAATCATCTGATCTGTAAAACGTCGTCGCGCGTTTTACGTAAAACATGATGGTTAATATATATACATAATGCGCTGCATTGAGGAATTACCTGAATGTGACGTATATCACTTCAAAGAGTGAGCAACAGTCAGTATCATCATATGAGTTAAACCCTCGCCGCCTGACGGTGAGGGTTTTCTTTTGGGTATGTTTATCTGCGACACTCGCAGTACCGACGACATGGAGTAAAAATGTCCAGACCAACTATCATCATTAACGACCTGGATGCCGAACGCATCGATATTCTGCTGGAGCAACCCGCCTATGCCGGTTTGCCAATCGCCGACGCGTTAAACGCAGAGTTGGATCGCGCCCAAATGTGTCGGCCAGAAGAGATGCCACACGACGTGGTGACGATGAACAGCCGGGTAAAATTCCGCAATCTTAGCGATGGCGAAGTGCGTGTACGCACACTGGTGTATCCGGCCAAAATGACCGACAGCAATACTCAGCTTTCCGTGATGGCTCCGGTGGGTGCCGCACTGCTGGGACTTCGCGTTGGCGATACCATTCACTGGGAACTTCCGGGCGGCACCGCAACCCACCTTGAAGTGCTGGAACTCGAATACCAGCCTGAAGCCGCTGGCGACTACCTGCTTTAATCCCATCTGCACAAGCGTTTACTCGCTTTGCCCAGAGGATGCATCCGCATCCTCTTTCTGTTCAAATATCAACCAGACTTATCATTTTGCTCTTCCCCGCTACGTTCTAATCTGAACTGGTTATCAACCTGCGGACTCCATTATGAGTGAAGCTCTTGGTATTACAGTGTTTTATATTTTCATCGCGGCAATACTCGTTGTCGCGGTGCTATACCTTGAGCAACACTGGTAGTGTTTATGTGAATATATTTTACCAATCAATACTTAATAGATATAAAATCAACGTCGCAAATCACAGAACTGCAATCAATAATGTGATGTTATGTATTCATGCAACAGCAAGGAGAGAATGCTTATGTACAAAACAATCATTATGCCGGTAGACGTATTTGAAATGGAATTAAGCGACAAAGCCGTTCGTCATGCTGAATTTCTCGCCCAGGATGATGGTGTAATTCATTTACTCCATGTATTACCTGGCGCCGCAAGCCTTAGTCTGCACCGTTTTGCTGCCGATGTGCGTCGTTTCGAAGAGCATTTGCAACATGAGGCGGAAGAACGCCTGCAGACAATGGTTGGTCATTTCAATATTGATCCCTCCCGTATCAAAACTCATGTACGTTTTGGTAGCGTGCGAGATGAGGTGAACGAGTTAGCCAAAGAACTGAATGCAGATGTCGTGGTTATCGGTTCGCGTAATCCATCAATTTCAACTCATCTGTTAGGATCTAATGCTTCCAGTGTGATCCGCCACACCAACCTGCCTGTATTAGTCGTTCGTTAACAGATTAACGTATTTATGATGCCCTGCCCGGAGCAATCCCGGCAGGTTTTTTATAACGAAAAAAAGCCGCCAGATTTGACCCCGGCGGCTAAACAATAGCAGGTGAATCTTACTTCTTCTTATGCAGTTTTGGTGCGAATCAGGTAGTCAAAGGCGCTCAGAGAGGCTTTGGCACCTTCGCCAGTGGCGATGATGATCTGCTTGTACGGAACAGTCGTACAGTCACCAGCAGCAAACACACCTTTAACGTTGGTTTCGCATTTCGCATCGATGATGATTTCACCCATGCGGTTACGTTCTACTGCGCCTTCCAGCCAGTTAGTGTTCGGCAGCAGACCGATCTGGACGAAAATACCGGCCAGTTCGATGTTGTGAATATCGCCGCTAACACGGTCGCGATATTCAAGGCCGGTCACTTTGCTGCCGTCGCCTTTTACTTCAGTGGTTTGCGCGTTCAGAATGATATCGACGTTTTTCAGGCTGCGCAGTTTGTCCTGCAATACCTGGTCTGCCTTCATTTCCGGAGCAAACTCAAGCAGGGTTACGTGTTCAACAATACCTGCCAGGTCGATTGCCGCTTCCACACCGGAGTTACCGCCGCCAATCACCGCCACACGTTTGCCTTTAAACAGCGGGCCATCGCAGTGCGGGCAGTAGGTTACGCCCTTAGTGCGATACTGATCTTCACCAGGTACATTCATGTTGCGCCATTTCGCGCCGGTCGCCACGATAATGCTGCGTGCTTTCAGCGCCGCCCCGGAGGCCGTTTCAATCTGATGCAGCCCGCCTTCAACCGCCGCAGGAATCAGTTTGCTCGCGCTCTGGCTGTCGATTACATCAACATCGTATTCATCAACGTGAACTTTCAGCGCACCAGCCAGTTTCTGGCCTTCGGTTTTCGGTACGGAGATGTAGTTTTCGATATCGACGGTATCGAGGATCTGACCGCCAAAACGTTCGCCCATCAGACCGGTACGAATGCCTTTACGTGCGGAATAAATGGCCGCCGCTGCACCTGCCGGGCCGGAACCGACGATTAATACGTCATAAGCATCACGTTTGTTCAGTTCTTCTGCCGCACGTTTTTCCGCACCCGTATCGATTTTGGCAACGATTTCGGAAATAGTCATACGACCCTGACCAAACTCTTTACCATTCACGAACACAGCCGGAACGCCCATCACATTGCGATCGGTAATTTCGTTCTGGAACGTACCGCCATCAATCGCCGTGTGCTTAATGCGCGGGTTCAGTACGCTCATCAGGTTCAGCGCCTGCACCACGTCCGGGCAATTATGGCAGGAGAGCGAATAATAAGTTTCAAATTCAAAATCACCGTCGATATGGCGAATCTGCTCCAGCAAAGATTGTGCTTCTTTCGACGGATGACCGCCGGTCCACAACAGCGCCAGTACCAGCGAGGTAAACTCGTGACCCAGCGGGGAACCTGCAAAGCGCGGCCCCTGGTTGGAACCTGGATTGGTGATCAGAAATGACGGCTTACGCACCGGCAAGCTGTTATCTTCTTTAAAGGTGACTTTGTCTGACAGTTCAGCGATTTCAGCCAACAGTTCCTTGATTTCTGCCGATTTTGCGCTGTCATCCAGCGTGGCAATTAACTCAACAGGCTTTGTCAATTTCTCAAGGTAAGCCTTGAGTTGAGTTTTCATATTTGTGTCGAGCATGTTTATCTCCTGGGCTTTAAACATCATCATGCAAGCGGCCTCATCGGCTACCTGGATGCAGCTTGCATCATGGTGCGGGGAAGAAAATCGGGTGCCGCAGCACCCGAAGAATTAGGTGAATTTCCGAAGTATTTCACGCCAGAGCAAGGCGGCTAGCCTGTGAATCCCCGGAAGCTTACACAAGTAAGTGACCGGGGTGAGCGGGCGACGCCAACGCCGCTATGGCGTGAAAGACGAAGGAAATTTAGATTTTACCAACCAGGTCCAGGGACGGAGCCAGAGTTGCTTCACCTTCTTTCCATTTAGCCGGGCAAACTTCACCTGGGTGAGAAGCCACGTACTGTGCTGCTTTGATTTTACGCAGCAGGTCAGACGCGTCACGGCCAATGCCTTCAGCGGTAACTTCGATAGCCTGGATGATACCCTGCGGGTCAACAACGAAGGTAGCACGGTCAGCCAGACCTTCATCTTCACGCATGTTGTCGAAGTTACGGGTCAGGGCGCCAGTCGGGTCGCCGATCATCGCATATTTGATTTTAGCGATGGTTTCAGAGCTGCTGTGCCATGCTTTGTGGGTGAAGTGAGTATCGGTAGATACTGCGTATACGTCTACGCCCAGTTTCTGCAGTTCTTCGTAGTGGTCAGCAACGTCGCCCAGTTCGGTCGGGCATACAAAAGTAAAGTCAGCCGGGTAGAAGAAGAAGACGCTCCAGCGGCCTTCGGTATCTTTTTCGGTGATTTCAATGAATTCGCCGTTTTTGAATGCCTGGTTTTTAAAAGGTTTAATTTTGGTGTTAATCAAGGACATCTATACTTCCTCCGTGTTTTCGATGTGATGTAAGGTAACCAATTTTTGCCGATTCGGCTAATGCGTTTCCATTATCAAATCGATAAGTTTTACCTTACAACCTTCGTAAGACAACTTTGTGAACTTTGCACCGCCAGCGGCGATAAAAAGTAAAAAGGGTCCCCTTTCCAGGTGACCGCATAACCTGAACTACCCTTTGGTATCTTCAGCGCCTGTTCAACAGGCTGCGGTGTTGCAATGATGATCGCAACGACGAGAGGGATTACAACACCCTCATAAACAAAGGGCAATCATCTGACATAAGGTCTTAACTATGACAGTGATAGGTTAAGCCTTTTATTGTGTATTTGCACTGAACGAAAAGGACAAAGCAATGTTAAAAAAGATAATTTTTTTAACCCTACTCCCAGGATTAGCTTACGCCGAAGAGCTTCCTGCGCCCGTTAAAGCGATTGAAAAACAGGGGATTACGATTATTAGATCGTTCGATGCACCGGGTGGCATGAAAGGTTATCTGGGGAAATATCAGGACATGGGAGTCACTATCTACCTTACGCCTGACGGCAAACATGCCATCTCTGGCTATATGTACAACGAAAAGGGAGAAAACCTCAGTAACGCCCTTATTGAAAAAGAGATTTACGCACCTGCCGGACGAGAAATGTGGCAGCGCATGGAACAATCAAGCTGGTTACTTGACGGTAAAAAAGATGCACCCGTCGTGGTTTATGTTTTTGCCGATCCTTTCTGCCCATATTGCAAACAATTCTGGCAACAAGCGCGCCCCTGGGTTGATGCCGGTAAAGTACAAATTCGTACCCTACTGGTTGGCGTGATAAAACCCGAAAGCCCAGCCACTGCGGCGGCAATCCTTGCGTCTAAGGATCCGGCAAAAACGTGGCAAGAGTATGAAGCATCAGGCGGCAAGTTAAAGCTGAACCTCTCCGGGAGCGTGAGCCCGGAGCAGATGAAGATTCTAAGTGCCAATGAGGCGTTGATGGACGAATTGGGTGCAAATGTCACACCTGCGATTTATTACATGAGTCAAGAGAACACATTGCAGCAGGCTGTCGGATTACCGGATCAAAAGACCTTAAATATTATTATGGGAAATAAATAGCATAAATTTTATGGATAATTGGAATAGATCACTCTTTTTCAGTTATCCATAAAATCGCAAGTATTGTTCACCCCACTCATACCAACTATGCTATTTTAGAAAAACTTAATCGTAAATTAAGTAAAACAACATAATATATAAAAATACATAAAGCCATATCATTGACTTGATGAATATTATGAGAGCAAGCATATGAATGGAGTGCATCATGGCTAATCTTTACGACTTAAAAAAATTTGATTTAAACTTGCTTGTCATTTTTGAATGCATATATCAGCATCTTAGCATTAGCAAGGCCGCAGAATCGTTATATATAACACCTTCTGCGGTAAGCCAATCTTTACAACGTCTACGCGCACAATTTAATGACCCCTTGTTTATTCGCTCCGGGAAAGGTATTGCACCAACAACAACAGGGTTAAATTTGCATCATCACCTTGAGAAGAATCTTAAAAACCTTGAACAAACTATCAACATTGTCAATAAAGCAGAACTGAAGAAAAAATTTATTATTTATGGCCCGCAACTCATCTCTTCAACTAACAGTAGCCTTTTGATCGGATGTCTACGACAAGATACAGCCGTAGAAATTGAACACCATGACATTATGATGTCAGCAGAAAGCGCCGAAGATTTATTGACTTATCGCAAAGCAGATCTGGTCATCACATTAATGCCTGTCATCAGTCGCTCGGTGATCTGCATGCCTTTTCAGTCGATACGAAACACGCTTATCTGTAGCGCAACCCATCCGAGAATAACGGAAAACAGTAGCCGCGAAGAAATTCTTGATGAAGAGTTCACCTCCCTGGCATCAAAAGCACCTGGCCTTGAAGATTTTCAGATGGAAATAGAAGCGATTCTGGCAAACCGAAAAATAGCATTTCGTAGCTCGTCACTGTTTACTATTGTCAATACTATTGCAGTAACCGATTTACTGGGTATTGTCCCCTTCGAATTATATCGTAACTATCAAAAAAACCTTCAATTAAAACAAATAAAACTAGAACAAAATCTACCTTCTAATACTCTTTATATTTCCTATAATAAATCATCATTAAACAACCTGAGCTTCTCTCGTTTTATTGACCGCTTGAATGATAACTTTTGTTAAACATCTGCCAGTATGGATAATATCCGCCAGAAAGATTTATTATATGAATATAAAATAAGATACCTCATTTTAATTTATTAATATTATAATCAGGAAACTATCGCACTTTTCTCACGGTCACGTTAAGAGAGCGTCTTCAGATGTCCATTTATAAAATTCCGCTACCTCTCAATATCCTGGAAGCAGCACAAGACCGTATCACCTGGACACTTAATACTCTGCCTCGCGTATGCGTCTCTTTTTCTGGTGGTAAAGATTCTGGCTTAATGCTCCATTTGACCGCAGATCTGGCCAGAAAAATGGGAAAAAAAATACACGTCCTGTTTATCGACTGGGAAGCTCAGTTTTCTTGTACGATTGACTATGTTCAATCGCTACGTGAGCAGTATGCCGATGTTATCGAAGAGTTTTATTGGGTGGCACTACCGCTAACAACGCAAAATTCATTATCCCAATATCAACCCGAATGGCAGTGCTGGCAGCCTGATATTGAATGGGTTCGTCAACCGCCAGAAGATGCGATAACCGATCCCGCATTTTTCTCGTTTTATCAATCTGGCATGAGCTTTGAACATTTCGTGCGTGAATTTGCCGAATGGTTTTCACAACATCGCCCAGCCGCAATGATGGTCGGTATCCGTGCCGACGAGTCTTATAATCGTTTCGTCGCCATTGCCAGCTTAAATAAACAACGTTTTGCTGACGATAAACCGTGGACCACCGCCGCACCAGGTGGCCATTGTTGGTATATTTATCCCATTTATGACTGGAAGGTGGCCGATATCTGGACCTGGTATGCTAAACACCAGTCTCTATCTAACCCTTTGTATAACCTGATGTACCAGGCTGGCGTCCCTCTGCGTCTTATGCGAATCTGCGAACCTTTTGGCCCAGAACAACGGCAAGGTTTGTGGCTATATCATGTTCTTGAACCTGACCGATGGGCCGCAATGTGCGCCCGGGTCAGTGGCATAAAAAGCGGTGGAATTTACGCAGGTCATGACAATCAATTTTATGGTCACAGGAAGATCCTTAAGCCCGACCATCTAGACTGGCAGGAATATGCCTTATTACTGCTTAACAGTATGCCGGAAAAAACGGCTGAACATTATCGCAATAAAATTGCTGTTTATTTGCACTGGTATCAAAAAAAAGGCATCGAGATCCCTCAGACACAGCATGGAGATATTGGCTCAAAAGACGTCCCTTCCTGGCGACGTATCTGCAAGGTATTGCTCAACAATGATTATTGGTGTCGGGCATTATCATTCAGCCCCACAAAAGCCAAAAATTATCAACGTTATAACGAACGGATTAAAGGAAAACGTCAGGAATGGGGAATACTATGCAGCAGCGATTAACGCAGGATTTAACTCAATTTCTCGCCAGTCTGGCAGAAGAAGATCGCATTAAGGCGATCAATGAGATCAGAACGGCGATCCATCAAGTGAGTCCATTTCGCGACGAACCAGTCGATTGTGTTTTGTGGGTTAAGAACACCCAACTCACTCCCAATGATTACAATCCGAATAACGTCGCGCCGCCAGAGAAACGATTACTACAAAAATCAATTGAGATCGATGGTTTTACCCAGCCAATTGTGGTGACCAATACACGAGCCAGCACACTTGAAATTGTTGATGGTTTT
Source organism: Escherichia sp. Marseille-Q3837 (assembly GCF_916618735.1). NCBI lineage: Bacteria > Pseudomonadati > Pseudomonadota > Gammaproteobacteria > Enterobacterales > Enterobacteriaceae > Escherichia > Escherichia sp. Marseille-Q3837. Next base: position 4,137,427 of record NZ_CAKAKC010000001.1, read on the forward strand.
CACCGTCATGAAATTGGTAAAGGCTCTAACACGTTAAAATTGCGATTAAAAGGGTATTTACCGGTCACCTGTCTGGAAGGAACACGTAACGAACGTATCGCTGCAACTATTCGCCACAACCGGGCGCGTGGTCGCCACCAGGTCACGGCAATGTCAGAAATTGTTCGAGAACTCAGCCAGTTAGGTTGGGACGATAATAAAATCAGTAAAGAGCTGGGTATGGATAGCGACGAAGTATTGCGCCTCAAGCAAATTAACGGCCTGCAAGAACTGTTTGCCGACCGTCAATATTCCCGCGCCTGGACGGTTAAATAGCTAAAGCTGGCGCAGGCGTTCAGCCGCCGCCAGCAACGTCGATTCCTTCTTGGCAAAACAGAGACGAATCAGTTTATGTGGGAAGGGATCGGCGCAAAACACCGATAGCGGAATCGCCGCTACACCGTGCTCCTGCGTCAGCCACTGGCAAAACTCAACATCATCCAGGGTAGATACGGCGCTGTAATCCACCAGCAAAAAGTATGTACCTTCGCACGGTAAAATATCCAGCCGACTCTCGCTTAACGCGTTCACCAGAATATCGCGCTTCTGGCGATAAAAGTCTGGTAGTGCAAGATAATGTTCAGGATTTTCCCGCAGCATATCCGCAAGCGCCAGTTGCGCCGGGGTATTCACCGAAAAGGTCAGATACTGATGCACCTTACGTATCTCGGCGCTGATGGGCGCAGGCGCAACGCAATAGCCCACTTTCCAGCCGGTCATATGATAGGTCTTGCCAAACGAAGACACCGCTACCGCCCGCTCACGCAGCTGCGGATGCGACAGCACGCTGGCATGGCCCTGTTGTGAAAAGTTGATGTGCTCGTAAACTTCATCGCTAATGACAAAAATCTCGTGCCCGGCAATTGCCTGCCACAAAGCGGCAAAATCAGCCTGCTGCCAGACAGTTGCACTGGGGTTATGCGGGGTGTTGAGGATCACCAGTCGGGTGCGCTCGCTTAACAATGCGGCAAATTCCTGCCAGTCCACGCGAAAATGCGGTGGTTGCAGTGCAATACGTTTCACTATTCCCCCCGAAAGCGCGATGGCGGGCGCGTAACTGTCATAGCTGGGATCAAAGCAGATCACTTCATCACCATTGCGCACCAATGCGGTAATCGCTGCATATAACGCTTCCGTCGCCCCTGCCGTTACGGTGATATCGCTATCGGCATCTGGTTGATAGCCATACAAACGTTCCGTTTTCTGAGCAATCGCCTCGCGCAAGGCCTGCACGCCGGTCATGGGCGCGTATTGGTTTGCCCCCTGGGCAACGTGGTACGCCAGCCGCTCCTGTAAATAGCGCGGACCATCAAAATCAGGAAAGCCTTGCGACAGGTTAATCGCCTGGTGTTGCTGCGCCAGCGCGCTCATCTGGGTGAAAATGGTAGTGCCAAGTTGTGGAAGTTTGCTTTGTGGAATCAGAGGGTTATTTGTCATTTTTATTGTGCCTGACGAAGTTGCGTGTTGAAGGCACTATAACACGATGCTAGTATTTGGCAATCAAGACGTTTAGATGTCTAAATAAAACAACAAGGACAACACAACATGCCTCACAATCCTATCCGCGTCGTCGTCGGCCCGGCTAACTATTTTTCACATCCAGGAAGTTTCAATCACCTGCACGACTTTTTCACTGATGAACAGCTTTCTCGCGCGGTGTGGATCTACGGCGAACGCGCCATTGCTGCGGCGCAAACCAAACTTCCACCAGCGTTTGAACTGCCAGGAGCAAAGCATATTTTGTTTCGCGGTCATTGCAGCGAAAGCGATGTACATCAACTGGCGGCTGAGTCCGGTGACGATCGCAGCGTGGTGATTGGCGTCGGTGGTGGCGCACTGCTCGACACCGCGAAAGCCCTCGCTCGCCGTCTCGGTCTGCCGTTTGTTGCCGTTCCAACGATCGCCGCTACCTGCGCCGCCTGGACACCGCTCTCCGTCTGGTATAACGATGCCGGACAGGCGCTACATTATGAAATTTTCGACGACGCCAATTTTATGGTGCTGGTGGAACCAGAGATTATCCTCAAAGCACCACAACAATATCTACTGGCGGGGATCGGCGACACACTGGCGAAATGGTATGAAGCGGTGGTGCTGGCTCCACAACCAGAAACCTTGCCGCTAACCGTGCGGCTGGGGATCAATAATGCGCAGGCCATCCGCGATGTTTTATTAAGCAGTAGCGAACAGGCGCTGCTCGATCAGCAAAATCAGCAGTTAACGCAATCATTTTGCGATGTGGTTGATGCCATTATCGCCGGGGGCGGAATGGTGGGAGGTCTGGGCGATCGTTTTACGCGTGTGGCGGCGGCTCATGCCGTACATAACGGTCTGACTGTGCTGCCGCAAACCGAGAAGTTTCTCCACGGCACCAAAGTCGCCTACGGCATTCTGGTGCAAAGCGCCTTGCTGGGACAAGATGATGTGCTGGCGCAATTAACCGAGGCGTATCACCGTTTTCATCTGCCGACTACGCTGGCGGAGCTGGAAGTGGATATCAATAATCAGGCGGAGATCGACAAAGTGATTGCCCACACCTTACGTCCGGTGGAATCCATTCATTACCTGCCTGTTACGCTGACACCAGATACGTTGCGTGCAGCGTTCAAAAAAGTGGAATCGTTTAAAGCCTGACGTACAAATTTAGCAGCAGCGCGCGCCGCCTTTTCCACCGTAGCGCGCGTCCTGCCGCTCACGGAAAAACTCTTCGTAGGTCATCGGCGTTTGATCGGGATGGTTAACCCGCATATGTTCGACATAGTTGTCGTAATCAGGCATACCTATCATCAGCTTCGCCGCCTGACCTAAATATTTTCCGGCTTTTGCCAGTGAATCAAACATCAATACCTCCGGTAATCAGATTGCTGAGAGAGTGCATTAATAGCTATCAACGCACTCGGTCAGTCCCCTCGCCCCACCGGGGAGAGGGTTAGGGTGAGGGGGAACCCTCGGCACTATGCCAACATTCGCCAACATCCCCCCTTACTCTGACTTTAGTGCGCGCCTTTCGCCTGCGCTACGATCTCCTCGACATTTTCCGGCATTGGCTCATACGGCGTTTCTTTCGCCGTTGGCTTCGGCTCTTTCAATGCCGCCAGCGCCGTTTTAATCGAGAACAGCGCCAGAACCACCACAACCACCATAAAGAAGATGGTCAACCCGGCATCCAGACGGTTGTTGAACACCAGTTGCGCCAGTTGTGACTCGGTATACTGCGACGGAATGTTGCCGCTGTCGATCATTGCCTGGAACTTATTGGCAATGGCCAGGAAGCCCACTTTCGCATCCGGGCTGAACGCTTTCTGCCAGCCTGCGGTCAGGGTACAAATCAGCAGCCAGGCTGTTGGCACCAGCGCCACCCAGGCGTAACGTTGACGTTTCATCTTGAACAGCACTACGGCACAGAGCATCAGCGCCATCCCTGCCAGCATCTGGTTGGCAATACCAAACAGCGGCCACAGGGTGTTAATACCGCCCAGCGGATCGACCACGCCCTGATGCAGGAAGTAGCCCCACGCCAGCACACACAGCGCCGTTGCCAGCAGGTTAGCAGGCAGAGAATCTGTCCGTTTCAGACCCGGAGACACCACGCCCAGCAAATCCTGCAACATAAAGCGCGCAGCACGCGTACCCGCATCTACCGCCGTCAAAATAAACAGTGCTTCAAACAGAATGGCGAAGTGATACCAGAAGGCCACATCCATCATGCCGCCCAGCGCACCGTGCAGAATGTAGGCCATCCCCACTGCCAGCGTCGGCGCACCGCCCGCACGGGAAATGATCGACTGTTCACCCACTTCGCTGGCAATCTGGTTTAACGTATCCGGAGTTATCGCAAAGCCCCAGCTACTCACCACCTGCGCCGCAGAAGCGACCACATCCGCCGTCCCTGCCGGAGCCAGCACCGCCATCGGGCTGTTCATAGCGAAGTACACGCCCGGATCGATGATACAGGCAGAAACCAACGCCATAATCGCCACGAAGGATTCCATCAGCATTCCGCCATAGCCGATAAAGCACGCCTGACCTTCGTTCGCCAGCATCTTCGGCGTGGTGCCGGAAGAGATCAGCGCATGGAAGCCAGACACCGCGCCACAAGCGATGGTGATAAACAGGAACGGGAACAGGTTACCGGTCCATACCGGGCCAGTGCCATCGACAAATTTGGTCAGCGCAGGCATGGTCAGCGTCGGGCGCATGATCAAAATGCCTACCGCCAGACCGACGATAGTCCCGATTTTCAGGAAGGTAGAGAGGTAGTCACGCGGAGCCAGCAGCAGCCATACGGGCAGCACCGCCGCCACAAAACCGTAACCCACCAGCATCCAGGTCAACTGCACGCCGGTAAAATCAAAGTACGGTGCCCAGGTTGGGCTTTCTGCCACCCAGCCGCCAGAGATAATGGCGAAAATCAGGAACACCAGGCCAATGACCGACACTTCGCCAATACGACCTGGACGCAGATAGCGCAGATAGATCCCCATAAACAGCGCCAGCGGAATGGTGAACGCAACGGTATACGTTCCCCACGGGCTATGGGTGAGGGCTTTCACCACGATCATCGCCAGCACTGCAAGGATGATGACCATGATCATAAAGCAGGCAACCAGCGCAATCACCCCGGCGGTTGGCCCCATCTCTTCTTTGACCAGCTCACCCAGCGAGCGACCGTCACGGCGCGTAGAAACAAACAGCACCATGAAATCCTGTACCGCACCGGCGAGAACCACCCCGGCAAGCAGCCAGATCATCCCCGGCAGGTAGCCCATTTGCGCTGCCAGCACCGGCCCCACCAACGGACCAGCTCCGGCAATGGCCGCAAAATGGTGACCGAACAGCACTTTCTTGTCCGTCGGCACATAATCCAGCCCGTCGTTATGGCGCACCGCTGGCGTCATACGCGTCGGGTCAACCGCCAGCACATTTTTGGCGATATACAGACCATAAAAACGATAAGCGATCAGATAGATACAGACCGACGCCACCACAATCCACAGCGCGTTGATCTGTTCCCCACGATTTAAAGCAATGTATCCCAGAGCAAATGCTCCCATTACAGAGAGCACTGTCCAGACGAGGTATTTCCCTGATTTGTTCATAGTTGTTATCCGTGTGCGTGTCCATAGAGATGTTACATTTTGTTTCTATAACATTTCTGGATAATTTAACAACACAGTAACCATGCAAATCGGAGTTGAAACCAATATTTAACTTAACAATGTTAACTCGATCACTCCGTTAACCGAGTTTTCCTGCAATCTCATTTAATTCTGTCGGGTTCATCCCAAAACCGCCGTGCCCAGCCGACAAGTGCAGCAACGCCGCCCCTGTTCATCGAAAACGACGATTTCCCAACTCTGATTTTGCCGCCCAAGATGCAGCGGCTGGCAGACGCCGCGCACCTTTCCCTCAGACACCGGACGATGATGTGTGGCATTAAGTTCCGTGCCTACCACACACTGCCCGTCGCGGGTCATCATAAATCCGGCCATCGATCCCAGCGTTTCCGCCAGCGCCGCCGATGCGCCGCCATGCAGCAGGCCAAACGGCTGATGAGTACGGGTATCAACCGGCATTTCGGCTTCCAGCACATCATCGCCCAGACGGGTATACACAATTCCCAGATGCGCCACCATTGTGTTGTCGCTGGTGGCGTTGAGTTCGTCGAGCGTTAAATGGCGTTTCCAGATCATGCTTATGCTCCCAGCGTTGAGCCGCCATCCACCACGATATCCTGTAGCGTGATATGGCTGGCGAGGTCAGAGGCGAGGAACAAAATCGTGTTGGCGATCTCTTGTGGACGGGCGATTTTCCCCAGCGGAATGCCGAGCTTAAACTGCTCGCCAAAGCCACGAATACGCTGTTCTTCGGCGTCATCGCTCACCCACAGCGTGCGTTGCATATCGGTATCGGTGGAACCAGGGGAAACCACATTACAGCGCACGCCACTACCCGCCAGTTCCAGCCCGACGCTCAAGGCCAGGCTTTTCAGCGCCGCTTTCGACGCACCATAAGCACTCATACCAATACGCGGCGTGTGTGCAGCGTCGGACGCTACCGTAACAATCGCCCCGCCCCGCTGACGGCGAAACTGGTTCATGGTTTGCTGAAACAGGTTAAACGCACCGCCAACGTTGACCGCAAAGGTCTGCTGCCAGTCTTCTTTGCTGAGCTGATCGGTCGCGCCCATGCGTAAAATTCCCGCTGCATTGACCAGCACGTCCAGTCGTTCCGTTTCCGCTAACAGCCGCTGACACACATGCGCAACCTGCCCGGCATCGGCAACATCCATCACTTCGGTCGCAAAGGGATATTGCTCCTGCGCGAACACCCGATCAAAGCCCGTGACCTTCGCACCCGCTTCAACAAATGCCAGCGCCGTGGCGTAACCGATACCTTTCCCCGCACCGGTTACCCAGACATTTTTGCCGCTGAAATCCATTATTTCACCTCGCGGGAGAGCAGTTTCCACCAGGCATCAATGGTTGGGTTTTTCGCCAGCATGACAAAGTCGATATCGCCATGTACTTTGCGCCAGCGCGCCGCCAGCGCCATCATGCGCACCGAATCCAGACCGTAGTCGATCAGGTTGTCGTCATCGAACGGTTCATCGGACTCATCCAGCAGCGGCAGGATCACCTCACGCAGCGCCGCTTTACTGGAAGGGATTGGTGCTGGCAGTAACTCTTCAGTCATCACCACCCGACCAGAACGTCCGGCCACATATTTCAGCGACATCAAATGCTCGTCACGGCTGAAATCAGCCAGCGCATCCGCCACCATAAACGGTTTAATATCGCGCATAAATGCGTCGGTCGCGGTGGTCATACAGCCAATGTGCGCGTACACCCCGGTGATAATCAGTTGGTTACGTCCGCTTTCTTTCAGCATTTGCTCCAGCGGGGAACGATGAAACGCGCTGTAGCGCCACTTCACCAGCACCGTGTCGTCGGCATCTGGCGTCAGGCGATCCACCACCTTTTGCTGTTCCGGCGAACGGGTCAGACCCGGCCCCCACATATCATTCAGCAGCGCCCGATCTTCATCGCTCTGCTCTTTCGGCTGGGCGGTGTAATAAACCGGGATATTGTGCTTTTTGCAGTAGTCGCGCAGCGCAGCAATATTGGCGATCACCTGCTCCATCATCGGGCAGTTCTCACCCCAGAAGCTGACAAAATAGTCCTGCATATCATGGATTAACAACGCGGCACGTTGCGGTTCAAAGGCCCAGTCGACTTTATTCTGCGGAATATCGTGAGACTCCGGCAGTGCGTAAGCCTGTAATTTTGGAATAGCCATCGTGTTCTCTCCTTCAGGCTGATGCGCGTGACGCCAGCCACTGACGTAATTGTTTTTTATCGACTTTCCCGACCGCCGTCAGCGGAAGTGAATCCACACACTCCACGCGATCCGGTAATTTAAATTCGGCAATACCCTGTTCACGCAAGAAACGACGCACCTGCACCGCGCGCAGCGGCTCTTTTACCACCAGATAAGCGCAGCTTTTTTCGCCCATCAGTTCGTCTTCCATGCTCACCAGTGCGGCGTAGATCACCGCCGGATGGCGCAGCAGCAGGTTTTCGATCTCTTCGGCAGCAATCTTCTCGCCGCCACGGTTGATCTGATCTTTCTCGCGCCCCTGCACGGTGATGTAACCCTCTGGATCAATGGAGATCAGATCGCCGGAACAGTAAAAACCGTTGGCATCAAAGGCGCTGGCATTGTGCTGCGGGCTTTTGTAATAGCCACGGAAGGTGTACGGCCCGCGCGTCATCAGGCGTCCGACTTCCCCTTGCGGCAGTGGATTTCCGTCAGCATCCGCGACCCATACTTCATCGTCCGGGCACATTGGGTAGCCCTGGGTATGGATAATTTTCTCCGCACTATCATCAAGACGGGTGTAGTTCACCAGCCCTTCCGCCATGCCAAACACCTGCTGTAACTGGCAGCCAATCTCTGCGGGAATACGCGCCGCCAGCGTGGCAGAAAGACGTGCACCACCGACCTGTAACAGTTTCAGCGAGGCAAGCTGAGCTCGGCTTTCGCCTTCAGCCAGTGCCTGCAACCACAGGCTTACCGCCGGCGGCACCAGCGCAGTAACGTTGACCTGATGTTTTGCAATCAATGGGAAGCAGAGCGTGGCGCTGGGATCGGCCGCCAGAACGACAGTGCCGCCCGCAAGAAATACGCCCAGCGATCCCGGTGAACTCATGGCGTAGTTGTGCGCCGCCGGAATCGCGCACAGGTAGCGCGTCTGTTGCGTGAACTGACAAATCTCGACGCTACGACGCACGCTGTAGTAATAGTCGTTATGGGTACGCGGGATCAGTTTCGGCGTGCCGGTGGTGCCGCCAGAAAGCTGGAAATAGGCCACTTCATCAGCGGGTGACGGCGTGGCAGTAAAATCCTCTGCCTGATGGTTAAACGCATCCTGCAAATTGTGCTCGCCGCTATCGTTCAGCAGTTGCACCACACGAATAGAGGAATGTTCTGTGACGAAAGTATTGAGGAAATCATCCCCGCTAAACAGCGCATGTTGGCGATCGGCAATCAGCAATGCGGGTTCAATCTGGCTGGCATAGGCGTTCAGTTCACTACGCTGATGGCTGAACAGCGCCAGCACCGGCGCAACGCCCAGTTTCAGCAGGGCAAAAAAGGTAATGTACAGTTCAGCGACATTGCCCAACTGTACCAGCGCGGTTTCGCCGGGTTTAATGCCCTGACGGCGCAAGCTACAGGCGAGATTATCCGCCGCCTGATTCAGTTCCCGATAACTCAACTGCCGCTCGCCGTCGATAACCGCGATGCTGTCACTCGCGGCGTGGCGTTTCAGAATGTCGGTTAGCGGCAAATCCTGCCAGTAGCCTTTTTCCCGATAGCGACGGGCAAACTCTTCCGGCCAGCGGGTGAATGGAATGCTCATCCTCGCTCCTTAATGCAATCCAAAAACGTTCAACATGGTAGAAAGTTTGACGCCTGTTTCGCGCCACTCACCCAACGGTGACGACGCAGGCACAATCCCCGCCCCGGCAAACAGACGCACCTGATTTTCCCGCAGCTTCGCGCAGCGGATGGTCACCACCCATTCGCCGTTACCTTCGCTGTCGCACCAGCCAACGATGCCTCCAAACAGTTCGCGGTCGAACGGCTCCAGTTCAGCAATAACCTGGGTCGCGGCCTGATGCGGGAAACCGCTCAGCGCGGGGGTCGGATGCAGCAGGCAGGCCAGTGTCAGTGCGTTTTCTTGCGAATTAGCTTTACCTTCAAAGGGTGTTGCGAGATGCCACAGCGTCGGCGTGGTGATCAGTTGTGGAGAGGAAGGAACGTGTAACTCACTACTGCGTTCGCGCAGTACCTCTTTCATCGCCTGAGTCACCAGTTCATGTTCATGGCGATCTTTTTCTGACGCCAGCAGACGATTACCCGCTTCGCGATCGAGCACTTCATCCGGCTGACGACGCGCGGAACCGGCTAACGGAATGGAGCTAAAACGCTCGCCGTCTTTGCGCAGCAGCAGTTCCGGGCTGGCACCGAGCAGAACTCCACCATCGGACAGCGGGACATGGAAGTTGTAACTAACCGGATTTTGCGCGATCAACCGTTCCAGCAGTACACCGCTGTCAATGGCGGCGTCGGTGGTGATATCAATCAACCGTGATAACACCACTTTGTCGACCTGCGGCGTGGCAGTGAGTGCAGCGGCGCGGGCGACCATCTGTTCAAAAGTAGCTTGCTCCGGAATTGCCTGACGTTCTACCACGTTCAGCGCCTGGCTGCGGGTGAAACGGCGCGCGGAAGCTTGTTTTTCTTTACGGGAGAATGGCTGCCAGGATTCGGGAATATACAGCGACGAAGGCTGACGTGGATCGAAGGGAATCGCCCCGACCATCACCGGATTTTTGATGCCCTGCGCTTTGGCATCAGCAAACAGCGCGGCGAGTTTTTGCTGGAAGGGACTGTCGGGCGAATCCCCGTTCACAGCAGGTTCATCGAAGCGGGCGAAACATCCTGACGTCGTAAAACTGCGGTACGGCGACATAAAGAAAAAGCGATTGGGCGCAAGTGTTGCCATGGTCTGCTGTACTTCCTCAGCCAGTGACGTATCCATATCATCCTCCATAAAATGATAAAGGCTTTAATAATGATTATCATTTATATTTTCGGTCGCTAACCTAAAAGCAAACGCGCACTATGTCAACTCTTGAGGCAACGCAATCTGCAACTCAGGGTTGCATCTGGTTGTGGTTACAATGAAAATGAGAAGCATTATTGATGTATTCGCATAAGCGCAATGTGATGTCCTGCGCCGTTCTGCCCCCTCTCCCTTCCAGGGAGAGGGCTGGGGTGAGGGTCAGTGTTCGCACCAGTGCTGGCTGTTCCCCTCACCCTAACCCTCGCCCCAAAGGGGCGAGGGGACGGATTGTGCGCTTTGTCGAATTTGTCATTACGCCCTTAACCTTATTAATAACAGGAAGCTGATTTGTGAGACTCGCCCCGCTCTACCGCAACGCCCTTCTATTAACAGGAATTTTGCTTTCAGGAATAGCCGCCGTTCAGGCCGCCGACTGGCCGCGTCAGATTACTGACAGCCGTGGCACTCATACCCTGGAAAGCCAGCCGCAGCGTATTGTTTCCACCAGCGTCACCCTGACCGGCTCACTGCTGGCGATCGATGCTCCAGTGATTGCCAGCGGCGCGACCACGCCGAATAACCGCGTAGCGGATGACCAGGGCTTTTTACGCCAGTGGAGCAAGGTGGCGAAAGAACGCAAACTGCAACGGCTCTATATCGGCGAACCGAGCGCCGAAGCCGTTGCCGCGCAAATGCCGGATCTGATTTTAATTAGCGCAACCGGCGGTGATTCGGCGCTGGCGCTGTACGATCAGCTTTCCACCATCGCCCCGACATTAATCATCAATTACGACGACAAAAGCTGGCAGTCGCTGTTAACGCAGCTTGGCGAAATTACCGGGCATGAGAAACAAGCGGCAGAGCGGATTGCACAGTTTGATAAGCAACTGGCGGCGGCGAAAGAGCAAATCAAATTACCGCCGCAGCCGATCACTGCCATTGTCTATACTGCCGCTGCACACAGTGCCAATCTCTGGACGCCGGAATCAGCACAAGGGCAGATGCTGGAACAACTCGGCTTTACGCTGGCGAAGTTGCCCGCAGGCTTAAACGCCAGCCAAAGCCAGGGCAAACGCCATGACATCATTCAGCTTGGTGGGGAAAATCTGGCTGCAGGGTTAAATGGCGAGTCACTATTCCTGTTCGCCGGTGATCAGAAAGATGCCGATGCTATTTATGCTAATCCGCTGCTCGCACACCTGCCCGCAGTACAAAACAAGCAGGTTTATGCGCTGGGAACCGAGACGTTCCGCCTGGATTACTACAGCGCCATGCAAGTGCTGGACAGACTTAATTCACTGTTTAAAAAAGATTGATAAAACATACAATTAGAGCACTAACAGTCCCCTCGCCCCTTTGGGGAGAGGGTTAGGGTGAGGGGAAAATGCACCTTTAGCTAACTGTCGGACGCTGTCACCTGCGGCGGCGTCTGGCGAAAACGTCGCAACTCCACCAGCACCAGCAATAACAACACGCCGATAATCAACAAACCAAAACCGCTCGCGCTTGCGGAAGCAACCGGCGTCATCATCGCTCCCAAACCGCCCAGCAGCGCCGCGCCTATGGCATCGCCCGTCACGTTCTGCGCCGTCCACAAACCGTTAATCCGCCCTAACATTGCTTCCGGGGTCTGCGTTTGCAGCATTGTATATTGCAGCAACGAACTAACCGCACTCAGCCAGCCGAACAGCGCCAGACAAACCACGCCTAAAATCCACATCGGCATCAGGCCAAACAGACCAATGGCGAGGAACGATCCCAACGTGGAGAGCAACATCAATAAACCTGGTCGCGCACTATGTGCCAGCTTCCCGCTGGTTAACGCGCCAATAGCCGCACCGAGCGGGATCGCCGCATAAAGAAAACCAATCTGTGCCGCTGACATCTGCCAGTTGTCAGCCAGCGCCGGATACAGTACCCGCACCGCACTCGCCATCGTCAATAACCCCCCCAGCAGCGCAATTCCCCCCACCAGCGGGCTGGCGAGCAGAAAACGAATCGCTGCCAGAAGCGATTTCAGCGGATGCTCACGCGGCTGCGGTGGCGGTGGCAGCGCCGGAAGGCTTAACAACGGCAGCAGGGTAATAAACGTTCCCGCCGCCGCCAGCCCGTAGTTCCAGGCCACGCCACCGGTCGCCAGCAATAAACCGCCAATCATGGGCGAAATCACCGAACCCAGGCGCACGGTCAACATGGTGATCGCCCCGGCCTGCATTAAGTTTTCACGCCCTACCAGTGCAGGTGTCGCCGCCAGTAGCGCCGTAACGCCAAGCGATGCGAAAAAACCATCCCATAAACCAAGTAAATAGATTGCCAGCAATGACGGCTCCGGCAGCAGCGCGTTCAGGCACAGTCCAATGAAGCCAATGCCACAGGTGCCGCGCGCCAGCAAAATCACTTTTTTGCGCTCATAGCGATCCGCCAGCACGCCGCCAACCATCAGGCCAACAAACATCGCGCTGCCGGTGAGCGTCACCGAAAGCCCCACCTGCCAGGTAGAATGCGTCATCATCTGGATCTGCACCGGCACCGCGACGCCGAGCAAACCCAGAGACACAATTGAGATAAAACGAGCGAGGAATACTGCGCGAAACGCCGGGTGCGTTTTCAACAGGCTGAGGTTAAGCAGCCAGGATTGTTTATTCATTACAATGCCTTGCCATCAAATATTTTAAATACCTATTCTTAGGCTGCACATGCTAACATATCCAAATAAGATCGATAACGATAATTAATTTCATTATCATGGAAGTTCGTATGTCTGGTTCTGTTGCCGTGACACGCGCCATTGCCGTGCCCGGATTGCTGTTATTACTGATTATCGCGACGGCATTAAGCCTGCTCATTGGAGCAAAATCACTCCCCGCTTCCGTAGTGCTGGAGGCCCTCTCCGGCACCTGCCAGAGCGCCGACTGCACCATCGTGCTCGACGCCCGACTGCCGCGCACCCTTGCCGGATTGCTGGCTGGCGGCGCGCTTGGTCTTGCCGGGGCGTTAATGCAAACCCTCACCCGAAACCCGCTTGCCGATCCCGGTTTGCTTGGCGTAAACGCCGGAGCCAGCTTTGCCATTGTGCTCGGCGCGGCGCTGTTTGGTTACTCTTCCGCGCAGGAACAACTGGCGATGGCTTTCGCCGGGGCGCTGGTGGCCTCGTTGATTGTTGCCTTTACCGGCAGCCAGGGCGGCGGGCAGTTAAGTCCGGTGCGTTTAACCCTGGCGGGCGTGGCGCTGGCGGCGGTGCTGGAAGGGCTGACCAGCGGCATCGCCCTGCTTAATCCTGACGTCTACGATCAACTGCGTTTCTGGCAAGCCGGTTCGCTGGATATTCGTAATTTACACACCTTAAAAGTGGTGCTGATCCCGGTGCTACTCGCCGGAGCAACCGCGCTATTACTGAGCCGCGCGCTGAACAGTTTGAGCCTCGGTAGCGACACGGCGACGGCGCTGGGCAGCCGCGTGGCGCGAACACAGTTAATTGGTCTGCTGGCGATTACCGTGCTTTGCGGAAGTGCGACGGCGGTAGTTGGCCCGATTGCCTTTATTGGCCTGATGATGCCGCACATGGCGCGCTGGCTGGTGGGTGCCGATCATCGCTGGTCACTCCCCGTCACGCTACTTGCTACCCCTGCCCTGCTGCTGTTTGCCGATATCATCGGGCGTGTGATTGTGCCCGGCGAGCTGCGCGTTTCTGTAGTCAGCGCCTTTATTGGCGCACCGGTGTTGATCTTTCTTGTCCGACGTAAAACGCGAGGTGGCGCATGATTTACGTCTCTCGCCGATTAATCATCACCTGTTTGCTGCTGGTTTCCGCCTGTGTAGTTGCAGGTATCTGGGGATTACGTAGCGGTGCCGTCATGCTGGAAACGTCGCAGGTATTCGCCGCGCTGATGGGTGACGCCCCACGCAGTATGACGATGGTGGTCACCGAATGGCGTTTACCGCGCGTGCTGATGGCGCTATTGATTGGTGCGGCGCTGGGCGTCAGCGGCGCGATTTTTCAGTCGCTGATGCGTAACCCGCTCGGCAGTCCGGATGTGATGGGCTTTAACACCGGGGCGTGGAGCGGCGTACTGGTGGCGATGGTACTGTTTGGTCAGGATCTGACAGCTATCGCGCTGGCAGCAATGGCGGGCGGCATTGCCACTTCTCTACTGGTCTGGCTGCTTGCCTGGCGTAACGGCATCGACACCTTTCGATTGATTATTATCGGCATCGGCGTTCGCGCCATGCTGGTGGCCTTTAATACCTGGCTGCTGCTGAAAGCGTCTTTAGAAACGGCGCTAACAGCGGGGTTGTGGAATGCCGGATCGCTCAATGGCCTGACGTGGGCAAAAACCTCGCCCTCCGCACCCATTATTATATTGATGCTCATTGCCGCCGCCTTGCTGGTAAGGCGGATGCGCTTGCTGGAGATGGGCGATGACACCGCCTGCGCACTGGGCGTAAGCGTCGAACGCTCGCGTCTGTTAATGATGCTGGTCGCCGTAATACTTACCGCAGCTGCCACTGCCCTGGCGGGGCCAATTTCCTTTATCGCGCTGGTTGCACCGCACATTGCCCGACGCATTAGCGGCACTGCTCGCTGGGGGCTAACTCAGGCGGCGCTGTGCGGGGCGTTGTTACTGCTGGCGGCCGATCTCTGCGCTCAGCAACTGTTTATGCCGTATCAACTTCCGGTTGGCGTCGTTACCGTCAGTCTCGGCGGTATTTACCTTATCGTCTTGTTAATTCAGGAGTCTCGCAAAAAATGACCGAATCAGTAGCCCGTTTGCGCGGCGAACAGTTAACCCTGGGATATGGCAAATATACCGTCGCGGAAAATCTTACTGTAGAAATTCCTGACGGTCACTTCACGGCAATTATCGGGCCAAATGGCTGCGGTAAATCCACGTTACTGCGTACCTTAAGCCGCCTGATGACGCCTGCTCACGGGCATGTCTGGCTGGATGGCGAGCACATTCAACATTACGCCAGTAAAGAGGTCGCACGCCGGATTGGCTTGCTGGCGCAAAATGCCACCACGCCGGGCGATATCACCGTGCAGGAGCTGGTGGCGCGTGGGCGTTACCCGCATCAACCGCTGTTTACCCGCTGGCGCAAAGAAGATGAAGAAGCGGTAATGAAAGCGATGCAGGCCACGGGCATTACTCATCTGGCGAATCAAAGCGTGGACACCCTTTCCGGTGGGCAACGGCAGCGAGCGTGGATTGCCATGGTGCTGGCACAGGAAACGGCAATTATGCTGCTCGACGAGCCGACCACCTGGCTGGATATCAGTCATCAGATTGATCTACTGGAATTATTGAGCGAACTGAACCGCGAGAAAGGCTATACGCTGGCGGCGGTGCTGCACGATCTTAATCAGGCCTGTCGCTACGCCAGCCATTTGATTGCGCTGCGAGAAGGAAAAATTGTCGCTCAGGGAGCGCCGAAAGAGATTGTCACTGCTGAACTGATCGAGCGTATTTACGGTTTGCGCTGCATGATTATTGATGATCCGGTAGCAGGAACACCGTTAGTGGTGCCGCTCGGACGAACGGCACCGTCAACCGCCGTGATTTAAACTAACCGATCTTCCATCATGGCATCCTGTTTTCTGGATGCCATTGCATGATGCAAGAGCACACTGCCACAAGCAACCATACCGCCGATCAACGCGGAAAGGATCACAATAATCGCTTTGCCCGGACCGTCTTTTTTCACCGGCAAAGTCGGACGCAACTGATATTTAAACGGCGTAAAATTCACATCGTTGACATTTGCTTTTGTTAATTGCTCGACAAGATACTGACGATTACGTAATTCACCGTTCAGTTCCGCAACATCGGTGACCGCTTTTTCAATTTCAAGTTTGCGTTCAATACCGTCTGCGCCGAGAGAAATAGAAAAATCAGGGTCGTCTTTAACGGCCTGACCATTACTGTAAACAGGCTTTTTAATTCCTGCCGCATTGGCAATATCCAGTGAATAATTGAGGCGCTGAATATTTGCATCAAGCTGGTTTTTCGTTTTAATACGATCCTGAGCCAGTTTTTCTTTTTCAAACTGGGTTCTGATTTCCAGTTTATTACGCACATTTTCAATCGACTCTTTCACCACGATAGCAGAGATATAATCGATATACCCTGCCAATACTGTCTGCGCTTCTTCACTGGTGGGTGCGGTGAAACTTAATGTCCAGGAAGTATACAACGCGGACTCATCTTTTTTCTTACTGGCGTTATCATCAACCGCTTTCATTTTTTCGCTCAATGCGACAATAGCGCGATGCAAATCCAGTTCATCGATTTTCGCCTCTTTTAATTGATCCATGACATACGGTGACGAACGCAGATAATCTTCCAGCAAACTAACAGACTGAAACTTTTTGATAAACAGATTAAATACATCACCACGATCAATATTCACGTCAAGTCCCAACACCCGCAGTTTGGTGAAGGTTTTCTCCAGATCTTGCCACTGAATAGCCTCTGCGGGCGTGATGACTGCCGAGCTGGTCCACTTTTGCGGCAGAATGAAAGACACCAGTAACCCGATACAGGCAAAGGTTAAGGCCACCGCGATTACCCGCGTTTTTGCGTACCACAAAACTTCGATAAGTTTAAGTAAATCAATTTCATTATTACTGGGCGATGCCAGATGATAATCGGGAAAATGAGAATCGCTTCCCTGCTTAATATTCAGTGATGACATGCGATATGACCTGAAATGAGTCCAATAAGATTAAATCTCCACGGCGCTCACTTTATCAGTTAGCAAGAATTATCCGAAGCTGAACTTTGTAAATTCCCCTCACCGAACACAACATTAAGCGTGTTTTCAGAGAAGCAACTGAGGATTCATCATAATAATAAATAATAAAACCCACAATCATTTATAATGATTATGGATTTTATTTAAGATAAAGTTATTTATTTAGCGTCGCCAAAATAATTGGCCCGATTTTTTCAAACGCCCCTGGCGAGATAATATCCACATGCGCACAATCTAAACGATAAATATCCAGCTCAGCTATCCATGGCGACCAGGCGCGTTCAG
Organism: Escherichia sp. Marseille-Q3837; assembly: GCF_916618735.1. Classification (NCBI taxonomy): domain Bacteria; kingdom Pseudomonadati; phylum Pseudomonadota; class Gammaproteobacteria; order Enterobacterales; family Enterobacteriaceae; genus Escherichia; species Escherichia sp. Marseille-Q3837. Next base: position 4,154,636 of record NZ_CAKAKC010000001.1, read on the forward strand.
GACTCATACCATTCTGAAGTGTGCGTTCGGCAACAAACAGCGTGGCTTTACCATCAAACGGTACACTATGAGCAGTCGTCAGCAGGCGCACAGCATCAGCGTAGTTGCCTTCAATAGTGGTAAACAACTCCGTTGAAGTACTTCCCTGCTGTGCCGCCAGGAAGGACTCGCGCTCGCGGTTAATCTCCGCCAGCACTTCCGGATCCAGACCATTAGCCTCTTTTTCCCGCCAGTTTTGCGTTTCTGGCGGCCAGGTATCCAGCAAGCCAAGAAATGCCACCTGTTCGCCACGGGCACGCAACCGCGCCGCAATGCCCTGCGCCAGCGTACCGCCAAGTGAATAACCCAGCAGGTAATAAGGACCGTGAGGTTGTTGTTCAAGTAACGTTGCCAGATGCGCTTCGCAGACTTCATCCAGGTTTGCAGCCTTCTGCATGGGGCCATGAGGTCGCGGCGACTGAATGCCGATAATCGACCATTGTGGATCGAGATAACGCGAGAGCACGCTGAACTGCCATGCAAAACCGGACGCCGGATGGAAACAAAACAGTGTCGGGCCATTACCTTCACGCAACGGCAGAATGGTTTCGAATCCCATGCGCCGGGTGCTGTCTTCTTCACCATCAATAATCGTTGCCAGTTTGGCGACGGTTGACGCGACCATCACCTGCCCCGGCGTCACCTGGCGGGAAAACTGCCGACTTAACTGCGCCGCCAGTTTCATTGCCAGTAGCGAATGACCGCCAAGAGCGAAGAAATCAGCGTCGGCATCCTGCACGTCACAACCCAGCAATGACGAGAACGCCCCGGCGATAATCGTTTCACTGCCCGCTTTCGGCGCACGCCCCGGCGCTTGTGTCTTCAGTTCAGGCAACGGTAAGGCTTTGCGATCCAACTTACCATTGGCGCTAAGTGGCAACTGTGGAAGTTGTAGCAGAACCACGGGCACCATATGCGGTGGCAAGGTTTCGCGCAACTGCGCCTGCAATGCGCTGGTATCCAGCGGTAAGCCTGATTGCGACACCAGATATCCTACCAACTGGCGAGCGTCGCCGCCGGTTGCTGCCGCCTGGTTAATCACACAGGCATGGGTAACGGCCTGCTCGACATCCGGCAGCGCCTGCATCACGCGATCAATTTCGCCCAGTTCAATACGCTGACCACGAATTTTTAGCTGATCGTCACTGCGCCCGAGGTATTCCACCGCGCCATTTTCCAGCCAACGAGCAACATCTCCGGTGCGGTACATCCGCTCACCGGGGGCGAAAGGGTCGGCAATAAAGCGGCTGGCTGTCAGATCGGGTCGTCCCAGATACCCCTGCGCCAGTTGAATGCCGGTGAGATAGAGATCACCCGCCACCCCCAGCGGCACCGGATGCATCATCGCATCAAGAATACGCAGCCCCGTGTTCCACACCGGGTAGCCAATCGGCACACTGCTGCCGCGTACCTGTGCCAGTTCCTCGCCAAAAGCCGGATACCAGCTAACGTCCACCGCAGCTTCCGTCGGGCCATACAGATTATGTAACGGCGCACCGGTTAACTGTTGCCATTCGCGGCATAAATCAGCCGGTAACGCTTCACCACTACAGAAAACCTGTTTCAACGTCGCGCAACTCTGGCGAGCAGTTTCCGGCGTCAGCGAAGCAACAAATGCCGCCAGCATAGAGGGCACAAAATGCGTGGTCGTTACGCCATATTCGGCAAAGAATTGCTGCATAGCGAGCGGATCGCGGTGCGCCTCTGGTTCAGCCATCACCAGTTTCGCCCCCGCAATAAATGGCCAGAAAAACTCCCACACCGAGACATCAAAACTGCACGGCGTTTTTTGGGCAACGACATCTTCGCCTGTAAGCGGATAATGATTTTGCATCCACAGCAGGCGGTTAACGATAGCCGTCTGCCCGACCATCACCCCTTTCGGCCTGCCGGTGGAACCGGAGGTGAAGATGATATAAGCCGTGTGGTGCGGTTGTGAAAGTTGCAGCGGCGCACTGCCCTGTGGAGTAAGCGGGGCGTTATAGCAAAGGCTTATTAAATTGGGAACATCGCTAAAGCGCGGCAGTTGATCGTCGGTGGTGATTAACAGCGACGGACGCGCATCTTCCAGCATCATTTTCAGACGATCGTCCGGATAACCCGTATCCAGTGGTAGCCAGGCCGCACCTGCTTCAACAATCGCATGTAGTGCCAGGGTCAAAAAGACCGAGCGCGGTAGCGCCACCGCCACGCTGTCGCCAGGTTTAACGCCGCGCTCACGCAGCAGATTCGCCAGCGCCACCACCTGCTCGCGCATTTCCCGATAGCTGAACTGGTAATACGCATCTGCCAGCGCCGGTGCATCCGGTGCTTTTGCCGCTTGTTCTGCCACCAGCGCGCTCAGCGTGGTTTCAGGGATTTCTACCTGTGTGGCGTTGATCTGCGCCAACTGTGCATACTCACCTGGCAGCATAATATCGACATCGCCGCACAACAGCGCCGGATTCGCGGCGAACTGCGCAATCAGCATTTTCAGCCGTTCGGCGTGCTGAATTAACGTTGGCTCATCGTAACGCTGTTTATTGGCGAGAATCTCAATACTCAAACCACCGTGTTCATCCGGGAACAGCGCCAGTTCAAGGTCATTAACCGGACCGGTTGCCAGTGTATGGGTTTGCGCCTGAACACCAGGAATATCCAGTTGGTAATCAAATACCTTGATATTGAGTACCGGACCAAACAGCGGTTCATCACCTGCCGCTCGCCCGCTGTCACGGACAATCTGTTCGGCATCGTAGCGTTGATGACGGCGCATTTTTTTCAGTTGAGCCGCCAGGCGGATTGCCAACTGAGGCAGCGTCTCTTGCGCCTCAATGTGAATACCCAACGGCAAAACGTTGAGCACGGGACCGGTCGCCGTAAGCGCCGCCGACCCCATTCGACGCATAAAGATAAATCCGGCAGCGTAGTCCATGCGGTTGCACAATCGCCCCAGCCATAAGGTCGCCAGCGCGAGAGCTAAATCGGTACGTTGTACGGTCGGCAGTTGTGCTGCCAACTGCCGAAATTCCCCATCGGTAAATTCCAGTTTCAGGCGCAGAATATCTGCCGAGGCGCCGCGCCCCGCTAAAGGTGCAGACGAAAGTGACGCAGGCGGCGGCAGTTGACGACGCTGTTCCGCCCAGAATGCCGCATCACGCTGCCAGGCCTCGCTTTCCCGATACTGCTGGTACTCTTCCACCACTTCAGCGAAAGGCGTAAACGGCGAAGCAGGCGTTGGTTCGCCACGCAGCCATGCACAGTAAATATTGGCGATCTGGCGGGTAATTGCCGGAAAACTGAAACCATCAACCAGCAAATGATGATAACGCTGATACCAGTACCAGCGGTTATCCGCCACCTGTATCAGCTGATGAAAGACCAGTGGGTTACCGTTATCGACACGCAGATTTTGTTGCAAATCGGTTTGCATTAATGCCTGCGCAGTTCCGTGTGGATCAATGTTGGCACGCAGGTCGATAATTTCTGGCTGTTCGAACGTCAACGCATCATCGACCCATTGCCAGACTTCGCCGTTATCTTCCGTAAAACGCATCCGTAGCGTATCCGCTTGTGCTAATCCGGCAACCACCGCGCGAGCCAGTAATGGCGCATCAACCTCTCCGGTTAACTCAACGTAATGCGCCACGCTCCAGCTGGAAGGTAAATCTGACAGTTTTTCTGCCATCCAGATGCCGGGCTGTGCGGCGACCAAAGGTAAATGTTGGCTCATTGCGCCTCCTGCTGCTGGGTAAAATTCGCCGGTGTCAGAGTACGCCAGTGGGCTTCCAGCCACTGCTGGCAGGACGCCTGTGACTGCGGCTGACACACAACATCCCAGTCTGCCGGTAACGCGCACTGTTGCGGCCACAGACTGAATTGCCCCTGCGCATTGCGCAAAATGTAAAACACGCCCTGCGGATCATCGAAGGGATTACTGAATGCCATATTCAACTCCTGTCATGGAAAAGCGGTTGCCAGAGGTCAATTAGCCCCTGCATCAAGCCACCGCGCCAACAAAGCGCATCATGTCCGCCGTCAACCTGACGCCAGAAAATGGATTCTTTTATGCGATATAGTTGCGCATACAGCGCCTGATTGGCTCGCATAATCATCGGCTCGCGAATCCCCGCTTCCAGCACAATGCGCAGACCTTCGGCGCTAACTTCGCCAGTTTTAAGCTGTTCAAGTAACACGCCCTCTTGCTGACCGCCCCGATGCGGCCACCAGTACGATCCTGACTGGCTTAATACACAGCCAAAGCGTTCAGGCCAGTGCAATCCGGCATACAGCGCGGAAAGCCCACCAAAACTTTGCCCGGCGACCACTGTGCGATCGGCACGATCGCTAAAAGGGGCGATCGTTTTCACCAGCGGCAGTAACTCTTGCTGTACTGCCAGCCAGAAATCCGCATTACACGGCAGTTCGCGGGCACGGTGCGCGGTGTCGATGGCGTCAATCAACACATACACGGCGGGAGGAAGCTGCTGACGACGGGTCAGCGAAGTCAACGCAGGCCAGACGGGCATACTTTGCGCCCAAAATTCACCATCGAGCAGAATAGCTAACGGACGCTCCTCGACTGGCGTATCGCCGGTGGTAAAAATCCATACACGACGTGAATTTCCCAACCGTTCACTTTTCCAGGTTATTTCTTTTGCTGAGTTAGCGGGGGCTTGCGGACAATCCCAGCCGGGTTGCTGCGGCGCTTGCGGCATTTCGAGTGCGGAAACAGCGTGCCCTCGCCCTCCTTTCCAGCTTTGCGGATTCAGCGGATCGGCTATCGCCTGGGGTAATAGTTTTCGCCAACCTTCGCGTAATTCGAGGCGATCGGGTGATGGTGCAGAAAAAATGTCATCGCGTTCGGTGGGAATAAAACAGTAACTGCCGCGCCAGTTAGCATTGAGTTGTGTCGTCCACTGCCAGACGTCGGTGCCTGCAATGCGCTGCATCGACTGGGGCTGGCTGTTCTGATGGTGATCGGTAACGCCAGTGATGTAAACCCATACGCGCTTCACCGTCGAGCGGTCTTCAGAACCTTGAGGGTCACGCCACCAGAAAGTGACCTGATATATTTCGTCATTAAGACGCTGCCATTCCGGGCCATGTTTCGACTGCCACCAGCTCTCATTTCCCACATTTAACACCGTCACACCATAACCCCATGTTTACTGTGCAATTTTTCATTGATTGCAGAAATATATTGATAATATTATTGATAACTATTTGCATTTGCAATAGCGTATTGGCGCGCCATGTCAAGCGCGGACATTAATTAACCAACTGCACTGCGTGTCTTTCAGGATCAAAGGTTTTCGCGGTAGCGGGATGCGTCATGCTGATGACGACCATGCCCGACAGTTGCAATTCGTGGCAAAAATGCAGGAATAAAACAATGAACAAGAAGATTCATTCCCTGGCCTTGTTGGTCAACCTGGGGATTTATGGGGTAGCGCAGGCACAAGAGCCAACCGATCCCCCTGTTTCACATGACGATACCATTGTCGTTACCGCCGCCGAGCAGAACTTGCAGGCGCCTGGCGTTTCGACCATCACCGCAGATGAAATCCGCAAAAATCCGGTTGCCCGCGATGTATCGGAGATCATCCGTACCATGCCAGGCGTTAACCTGACCGGTAACTCCACCAGTGGTCAGCGCGGTAATAACCGCCAGATTGATATTCGCGGCATGGGGCCGGAAAACACGCTGATTTTAATTGACGGCAAACCGGTCAGCAGCCGTAACTCGGTGCGTCAGGGCTGGCGTGGCGAGCGCGATACCCGTGGTGATACTTCCTGGGTGCCACCTGAAATGATTGAACGTATTGAAGTTCTGCGTGGTCCGGCAGCTGCGCGTTACGGCAACGGCGCGGCGGGCGGCGTGGTTAACATCATTACCAAAAAAGGCAGCGGTGAGTGGCACGGTTCCTGGGACGCTTATTTCAATGCGCCAGAACATAAAGAGGAAGGTGCCACCAAACGCACCAACTTCAGCCTGACCGGTCCGCTGGGCGACGAATTCAGCTTCCGCTTGTATGGCAATCTCGACAAAACCCAGGCCGATGCGTGGGATATTAACCAGGGTCATCAGTCCGCGCGTGCCGGAACCTATGCAACTACCCTACCAGCCGGGCGCGAAGGGGTGATCAACAAAGATATTAACGGCGTAGTTCGTTGGGACTTCGCGCCTCTGCAATCGCTGGAACTGGAAGCGGGTTACAGCCGCCAGGGCAACCTGTATGCAGGCGATACCCAGAACACCAACTCCGACGCTTATACCCGCTCTAAATACGGCGATGAAACCAACCGCCTGTATCGCCAGAACTACTCGCTGACCTGGAACGGTGGCTGGGATAACGGTGTGACCACCAGTAACTGGGTGCAGTACGAACACACTCGTAACTCGCGTATTCCGGAAGGTCTGGCGGGCGGCACCGAAGGGAAATTTAACGAAAAAGCGACACAAGACTTCGTCGATATCGATCTCGATGACGTGATGCTGCACAGCGAAGTTAACCTGCCGATTGATTTCCTCGTTAACCAGACGCTGACGCTGGGTACGGAGTGGAATCAGCAGCGGATGAAGGACTTGAGTTCCAACACCCAGGCGCTAACCGGGACGAATACCGGCGGTGCTATTGATGGTGTGAGTGCCACCGACCGTAGCCCGTATTCAAAAGCAGAAATTTTCTCGCTGTTTGCCGAAAACAACATGGAGCTGACTGACAGCACCATCGTAACGCCGGGGCTGCGTTTCGATCATCACAGTATTGTCGGCAATAACTGGAGCCCGGCGCTGAACATATCGCAAGGTTTAGGCGATGACTTCACGCTGAAAATGGGCATTGCCCGTGCTTATAAAGCGCCGAGTCTGTACCAGACTAACCCGAACTACATTCTCTACAGTAAAGGTCAGGGTTGCTATGCCAGCGCGGGCGGCTGCTATCTGCAAGGTAATGATGACCTGAAAGCGGAAACCAGTATCAACAAGGAGATTGGTCTGGAGTTCAAACGCGACGGCTGGCTGGCGGGCGTCACCTGGTTCCGTAACGATTATCGCAATAAGATTGAAGCGGGCTATGTGGCTGTAGGGCAAAACGCAGTCGGCACTGACCTCTATCAGTGGGATAATGTACCGAAAGCGGTGGTTGAAGGTCTGGAAGGATCGTTAAACGTACCGGTTAGCGAAACGGTGATGTGGACCAACAACATCACTTATATGCTGAAGAGTGAAAACAAAACCACGGGCGACCGTTTGTCGATCATCCCGGAATATACGTTGAACTCAACGCTGAGCTGGCAGGCGCGGGAAGATTTGTCGATGCAAACAACCTTCACCTGGTACGGCAAGCAGCAACCGAAGAAGTACAACTACAAAGGCCAGCCAGCGGTTGGGCCGGAAACCAAAGAAATCAGTCCGTACAGCATTGTTGGCCTGAGCGCGACCTGGGATGTGACGAAGAACGTCAGTCTGACCGGCGGCGTGGACAACCTGTTCGACAAGCGTTTGTGGCGTGCGGGTAATGCCCAGACCACAGGTGATTTGGCAGGAGCCAACTATATTGCCGGTGCCGGTGCGTATACCTATAACGAGCCGGGACGTACCTGGTATATGAGCGTAAACACTCACTTCTGATGCTAACGTCAGATTGTTGACAAAGTGCGCGTCGTTCATGCCGGATGCGGCGTGAACGCCTTATCCGGCCTACAAAATCTTGCCAATTCAATATATTGCAGGATCACGTAGGCCTGATAAGCGCAGCGCAACAGGCAGTTTTGCGTTTGTCATCAGTCTCTAATATGGTCGACATGAAAACTACGCATACCTCCCTCCCCTTTGCCGGACATACGCTGCATTTTGTTGAGTTCGATCCAGCAAGTTTTCACGAACAGGATTTACTCTGGCTGCCGCATTATGCGCAACTGCAACACGCTGGACGTAAACGTAAAACAGAGCATTTAGCCGGACGGATCGCTGCTGTTTATGCCTTGCGGGAATATGGCTATAAATGTGTGCCCGCAATCGGCGAGCTACGCCAACCGGTGTGGCCTGCGGAGGTATACGGCAGTATTAGCCACTGCGGGACTACGGCATTAACCGTGGTTTCCCGTCAACCGATTGGCGTTGATATCGAAGAAATTTTTTCTGCGCAAACAGCGACCGAATTGACAGACAACATTATTACACCAGCAGAACACGAGCGACTCGCAGACTGCGGTTTAGCCTTTTCTCTGGCGCTGACACTGGCATTTTCCGCCAAAGAGAGCGCATTTAAGGCAAGTGAGATCCAAACTGATGCAGGTTTTCTGGACTATCAGATAATTAGCTGGAATAAACAGCAGGTCATCATTCATCGTGAGAATGAGATGTTTGCTGTGCACTGGCAGATAAAAGAAAAAATAGTCATAACTCTGTGCCAACACGATTAATTGACAACATCTGGTACGATTCGCCCGCAGCCATCACTGACTGCGGGCGAAAGTGTAAAGCAGGTGCCTTACCACTCTGACCTGACAACCGGATATGCGGGGATTGCTCCCCGCACAACGGCTACTTCTTCGGTTCGTAAGCGAGAACAGCCCTGAACTCAATATTACGTTCCTTTACGGTGAACTCACACAGCGAGTCTCCGACCAGAAGCGTAAATCCCAGCACCGTTAAACACAGCACTATGACTGCCACAAGGGCATATTTCGTCAGCATGTTTATATTGCCTCCATGCGAAGAAGGGACTACCATCCGAGTTGTTGAGGTTCGGAGTGGCAGCCCCAGGATTGATAGAAATATCTCCTGGGGCTTCATCTTTCCAGACCTCAGAGTAAACCTGAAACCGGAAAGCTTCAGGCACCCGCCGTTATCTTACCCTTCCTTAGCAAAATATCTGTTTATTTATACAGTGAGTCCTGTTTCGGACTTCTGTCGGCAAAACTCATCATTGCTCTTAAAACGAGATCGCCCGCAGCCATCACTGACTGCGGGCGAAAGTGTAAAGCAGGTGCCTTACCATCCAGACCTGACAACCGGATATGCGGGGATTGCTCCCCGCACAACGGCTACTTCTTCGGTTCGTAAGCGAGAACAGCCCTGAACTCAATATTACGTTCCTTTACGGTGAACTCACACAGCGAGTCTCCGACCAGAAGCGTAAATCCCAGCACTGTTAAACACAGTACTATGACCGCCACAAGGGCATATTTCGTCAGCATGTTTATATTGCCTCCATGCGAAGAAGGGACTACCATCCAAATTGTTCGGGTTTGGAGTGGCAGCCCCAGAGTTGATAGAAATATCTCCTGGGGCTTCATCTTTCCAGACCTCAGAGTAAACCTGAAACCGGAAAGCTTCAGGCACCCGCTGTTATCTTACCCTTCCTTAGCAAAATATCTGTTTATTTATACAGTAAATCCTGTTCCGGACTTCTCACACTACTCATATGCTCAACCGAAGCTGAGCCAGTTTTTTTCTGCACGCCCCAATCGTCAAAATTCTTCGCCGCCAGCCAGCTCTGCCGCTACTTGTCACATTGCAAAAGTAGCCAAATTGCTTCAGTAGCAATCAGTTCACCATCACCAAAAAAAGAAACATTCCAGAACTTCCGCATCTCGCCCTGCCGCTGACACTTCTATACTGGAATGAAAACGCCAACATAAGAGAAACCTATGCCATTACCCGATTTTCATGTCTCTGAACCTTTTACCCTCGGTATTGAACTGGAAATGCAGGTGGTTAATCCTCCGGGATATGACCTTAGCCAGGACTCTTCAACGCTGATTGACGCGGTAAAAAGCAAGATCACTGCCGGGGAGGTGAAGCACGATATCACCGAAAGTATGCTGGAACTGGCGACGGATGTTTGCCGTGATATCAACCAGGCTGCCGGGCAATTTTCAGCGATGCAGAAAGTCGTATTGCAGGCAGCCGCAGACCATCATCTGGAAATTTGCGGCGGTGGTACGCACCCGTTTCAGAAATGGCAGCGTCAGGAGGTGTGCGATAACGAACGTTATCAACGGACGCTGGAGAACTTCGGCTATCTCATTCAACAAGCGACTGTTTTTGGTCAGCATGTTCACGTTGGCTGCGCCAGTGGTGATGACGCTATTTATTTGCTGCACGGCTTATCACGCTTTGTACCGCACTTTATCGCCCTTTCTGCCGCATCGCCGTATATGCAGGGAACGGATACACGTTTTGCCTCCTCACGACCGAATATTTTTTCTGCCTTTCCCGATAATGGTCCAATGCCGTGGGTCAGTAACTGGCAACAATTTGAAGCCCTGTTTCGCTGCCTGAGTTACACCACGATGATCGACAGCATTAAAGATCTGCACTGGGATATTCGCCCTAGCCCTCATTTTGGCACGGTGGAGGTTCGGGTGATGGATACCCCGTTAACCCTTAGCCATGCGGTAAATATGGCGGGATTGATTCAGGCCACCGCCCACTGGTTGCTGACGGAACGCTCGTTCAAACATCAGGAGAAAGATTATCTGCTGTATAAATTCAACCGTTTCCAGGCCTGCCGTTATGGTCTGGAAGGCGTCGTTACCGATCCGCACACCGGCGATCGTCGTCCACTGACAGAAGACACCTTGCGATTGTTGGAAAAAATCGCTCCTTCTGCACATAAAATTGGCGCATCCAGTGCAATTGAAGCACTGCACCGCCAGGTTATCAGCGGTCTGAATGAAGCGCAGCTGATGCGAGATTTTGTCGCCGATGGCGGCTCGCTGATTGGGCTGGTGAAAAAGCATTGTGAGATTTGGGCTGGAGACTAAGCGGAGAATTGCGTTACGCAGAAATATCCCCGACAATGGTGTTTTAACTTACATTTAACAATGTTATGAAACACCCCTTAGAAACCTTAACTACCGCAGCAGGCATTTTGCTGATGGCTTTCCTCTCTTGCCTGCTGCTGCCCGCCCCCGCACTGGGGCTGATGCTGGCACAAAAACTGGTGACCATGTTTCATCTGATGGATCTTAGCCAGCTTTACACTTTATTGTTTTGCCTGTGGTTTTTAGTACTGGGCGCTATTGAGTATTTTGTTCTGCGCTTTATCTGGCGACGCTGGTTCTCGCTAGCGGATTAAACGTCGATTATCGCCGAACTTCGCGGCATACTTTGCTTATTCTCCTTCGCCTAAAGGAACGTTTATGGATAAGCAATCACTGCACGAAACGGCGAAACGCCTGGCTCTTGAGTTACCCTTTGTCGAGCTTTGCTGGCCTTTTGGCCCGGAGTTCGATGTTTTTAAAATTGGCGGCAAGATTTTTATGCTGTCGTCAGAACTGCGCGGCGTCCCCTTTATCAATCTGAAGTCCGATCCACAAAAATCCCTGTTAAATCAGCAAATATACCCGAGCATTAAGCCTGGGTATCACATGAATAAAAAGCACTGGATTTCGGTGTATCCCGGCGACGAAATCTCTGAATCGTTGCTCAGCGATCTGATTAACGATTCGTGGAACTTAGTGGTTGATGGCCTGGCTAAACGCGATCAAAAAAGAGTACGTCCAGACTAAAGCGGAAATCTATAGCGCATTTTTCTCGCTTACCATTTTACTTCGATCCTTGTAATCTGCTGGCACACAAACATCTTTCACAAGGAGTCTTTATGGATATCATTTCTGTCGCCCTAAAGCGTCATTCCACTAAGGCATTTGATGCCAGCAAAAAACTTACCCCGGAACAAGCCGAGCAGATCAAAACCCTGTTGCAGTACAGCCCATCCAGCACCAACTCCCAGCCATGGCATTTTATTGTGGCCAGCACGGAAGAAGGTAAAGCGCGTGTCGCTAAATCCGCCGCCGACAATTACGTGTTCAACGAACGTAAAATACTTGATGCCTCGCACGTCGTGGTGTTCTGCGCGAAAACCGCAATGGACGATGCCTGGCTGAAGCTGGTTGTTGACCAGGAAGATGCCGATGGTCGCTTTGCCACGCCGGAAGCCAAAGCGGCGAACGATAAAGGCCGTAAGTTCTTCGCCGATATGCACCGTAAAGATCTGCATGATGATGCAGAGTGGATGGCAAAACAGGTTTATCTCAACGTCGGTAACTTCCTGCTGGGCGTTGCGGCACTGGGTCTGGACGCGGTGCCAATCGAAGGTTTTGACGCGGCGATCCTCGATGAAGAATTTGGTTTGAAAGAGAAAGGTTACACCAGTCTGGTGGTCGTACCGGTAGGCCATCACAGCGTGGAAGATTTTAACGCTACCCTGCCAAAATCTCGTCTGCCGCAAAGTATCACCTTAACTGAAGTGTAATTCTCCTTTATAGCCGGGAACTGATCCCGGCTATTTCACATCAGATTTTCCTGATTTGCATAACCCTGTTTCAGCCGTCATCATAGTCCGCTGTTGTATACAGGAGACGTTATGCAGGATTTAATATCCCAGGTTGAAGATTTAGCGGGTATTGAGATTGATCACACCACCTCAATGGTGATGATTTTCGGTATTATTTTTCTGACCGCCGTTGTAGTGCATATTATTTTGCACTGGGTGGTATTACGTACCTTCGAAAAACGCGCCATTGCCAGTTCACGGCTGTGGCTGCAAATCATTACCCAGAATAAACTATTTCACCGTTTAGCTTTTACCCTGCAGGGGATTATCGTCAATATTCAGGCGGTATTCTGGCTGCAAAAAGGCACCGAAGCGGCTGATATTCTGACCACCTGCGCACAGTTGTGGATCATGATGTATGCGCTGCTTTCAGTCTTCTCGTTGCTGGATGTTATTTTAAATCTGGCGCAGAAATTCCCGGCAGCAAAACAGTTACCGCTGAAAGGGATATTTCAGGGGATAAAGCTGATCGGCGCTATTCTGGTCGGCATTTTGATGATCTCGCTGCTGATTGGTCAGTCACCGACCATTCTGATCAGTGGTCTTGGCGCAATGGCTGCCGTGCTGATGTTGGTATTTAAAGATCCGATTCTTGGTCTGGTGGCAGGTATTCAGCTTTCCGCGAACGATATGCTGAAACTGGGCGACTGGCTGGAAATGCCGAAATACGGCGCGGATGGCGCGGTGATCGATATTGGTTTAACCACCGTCAAAGTACGTAACTGGGACAATACCATTACCACTATTCCCACCTGGTCTCTGGTTTCTGACTCCTTTAAAAACTGGAGCGGAATGTCAGCCTCTGGTGGACGACGCATTAAACGCAGTATCAGTATTGATGTCACCAGCATTCGCTTTCTTGATGAAACCGAAATGCAGCGGCTGAATAAAGCGCATCTGTTAAAGCCTTATTTAACCAGCCGCCATCAGGAAATTAATGAGTGGAACCGCCAGCAAGGGTCTACGGAGTCAGTATTAAACCTGCGCCGAATGACGAATATTGGAACATTTCGTGCCTATCTGAACGAATATCTACGTAACCATCCACGTATTCGTAAAGATATGACCTTAATGGTACGCCAGCTTGCACCGGGCGATAATGGTTTACCGCTTGAGATATATGCGTTTACCAATACCGTAGTGTGGCTGGAATATGAAAGCATTCAGGCGGATATTTTTGACCATATATTTGCCATTGTCGAAGAGTTTGGTCTGCGACTTCATCAGTCGCCAACCGGCAATGATATTCGCTCTCTGGCGGGTGCATTTAAGCAGTAATTAAAAAAACCGCTCTCATCGAATGGATGAGAGCGGACATCGTTTTGTCGGATGTAGCGTGAATGCCTTATTTCCGACGCAGCGTTTTAAACGCCACAAACAGGAACACAATCCACACCGGCAGTAGGATCGCTGACAAGCGCATATCATCTATTGTGCACATCAGCAGCAAAATCATGCCGAGAAAGGAAATGCAAAGATAGTTGCCAAACGGATACATCAGAGCTTTGAAGCGGGTTTCACGCCCCTGACGTCGCATCGCCGCACGAAAACGCAGGTGCGCCAGGCAGATCATAATCCAGTTCAACAGCAGCGTTGCTACCACCAGCGCCATCAGCAGACCAAACGCTTTTTGCGGCAGCAGATAGTTGATTAACACCACCAGCGAAGTGATCGCTCCGGAAAGCATCAGCGAGTTAATCGGAACACCGCGACGGCTTACGCGAGTCAAAAACTTCGGCGCATTCCCCTGGACGGAAAGGCCAAACAGCATCCGGCTGTTGGAGTAAACTCCGCTGTTATACACTGACAGCGATGCTACCAGAATGACGAAGTTCAGCGCAGAAGCTACCACGTTGCTGTCGAGATTATGGAAAATCATCACAAACGGGCTACTGTTGGATTTCACTTCCACCCACGGGTAGAGCGCCAGTAAAACCACCAGTGAACCGATATAAAACAGCAGGATGCGATACACGACCTGATTCACTGCTTTAGGGATGCTTTTTTCTGGATCGCGCGCTTCAGCGGCAGTAATCCCAATCAGCTCCAGACCGCCGAAGGAGAACATAATCACCGCCAGCGACAAAATCAGCCCATTCCAGCCGGTGGCAAAGAAACCACCGTAGCGCCAGAGGTTATCGATACTGGCTTTCTCGCCGCCGTGACCAGAAAACAGCAGCCACAGGCCAAAGCCGATCATACCGATGATCGCCAGCACTTTAATCAGCGCAAACCAGAACTCGGTTTCGCCATATAAGCGCACGTTCACCAGGTTAACGGCGTTGATGATAATAAAGAAGGCGGCAGCCCAAATCCACGTTGGAACATCCGGGAACCAGTACTGCATATAGATGCCCGCAGCGGTCAGCTCTGCCATTCCCACCAGCACGAACATTACCCAGTAGTTCCAGCCGGAGAGGAAGCCCGCAAACGGTCCCCAGTATTTATAGGCAAAGTGGGCAAATGAACCGGATACCGGCTCCTCAACCACCATTTCGCCAAGCTGGCGCATAATCAGGAAAGCGATGATCCCGGCGACGCCGTAGCCCAGCAATACAGCCGGCCCCGCCATCTGAATCGCCGGACCAATGCCAAGAAACAGACCTGTACCAATGGCGCCACCCAGCGCAATTAGCTGAATATGACGGTTATGTAATCCCCGATGAAGCGTCGGTTCTTGATTCGACGCAGTATCTTCCGATACGGTTGACGCGTTTTTCACGCCTTTCCCCTGTGTGTCTTTTTTATTGAGGGGCTCCTTTTAACATTTAGTGCTGGTCGTCGCAAGACACAATCCACACAGTTAAACCGGGTATCCCTTTCTTATGCAAATTGCCGACAAAAAGTACCTTGTTATTGCCAATTAGGGTATTAACGCCTTATTTGGCCTACAGAAATGTGCAAATTCAATAAATTATAATTCACGCTGTAGGCCTGATAAGCGTAGCGCATCAGGCAATTTTGCCTAAATCCGATGCCGGTGCAGCCACATCAGCTTATACGCCGCCGGGATAATAAACAGCGACAGCAAAGGTGCAGTAATCATGCCGCCAATCATCGGCGCGGCGATGCGGCTCATCACCTCTGAGCCCGCCCCCGTTCCCCACAGAATCGGCAGCAAACCGGCGATAATCACCGCCACCGTCATCGCTTTCGGGCGCACGCGCAGTACCGCGCCGTGATACAACGCCTCATCCAGTTTCTGCTCGCTAAAGGTCTGCGGGTTATCCAGCGACGGCTCTGCCTCTATGGCGTGACGTAAATACATCAGCATCACCACGCCAAACTCGGCAGCGACTCCGGCGAGAGCGATAAAACCGGTGCCCGTCGCGACGGAAAGATGAAAGCCCATCCACCACAGGAACCAGATGCCGCCCACCAGCGCAAACGGTACGCTGCTGATAATCAGTAACGCTTCCCCCACGCGACGGAACGCCAGATATAACAGCACGAAGATGATCATCAGCGTCATCGGCACCATGAGTTTCAGCTTATGGTTGGCGCGCTCCAGTAGCTCGAACTGACCGGAAAACGCCACGCTGGTGCCCGGTTTCAACTGCACTTTCTCGGCAATCGCTTTTTGCAGATCGTGAACCACTGACACCATGTCACGATCGCGGGCGTCGATATAAATCCAGCTTGTCGGGCGCGCATTCTCGGTTTTCAGCATCGACGGTCCGGTGGAGACGTTAACGTCGGCCACGTCCGCCAGGGTGATTTGCTGCTTCATCGGCGTCAGGATCGGTAACTGTCGCAGCGCCTGCGGGCTATCGCGCCAGCTTTGCGGATAACGCAGATTAATCGGATAACGGGCAATTCCTTCCACCGTTTCGCCAACCATCGCCCCGCCCACCGCAGAGGTGACAAACAACTGCACATCCGCCACCGTCATACCGTAACGCGCGGCTTTTTCACGGTTAATCTCAACGTTGATATAGCGCCCACCTTCCAGACGCTCGGCAAGGGCCGAAACCACGCCTGGCACCGTTCGCGCCACGTCTTCAATTTGCTCCGCCATCGCGTCGATATCCGCCAGCACAGTGCCGGAAACTTTAATGCCGATGGGGCTTTTAATGCCGGTCGAGAGCATGTCGATGCGGTTACGGATTGGCGGCACCCACAGATTCGCCAGCCCCGGCAGCCGCACGGTGTTATCCAGCTCTTCGATGATTTTGTCCATCGTCATGCCTGGTCGCCACTGATCCTGCGGCTTAAGCTGAATGGTCGTTTCTACCATCTCCAGCGGAGCGGAGTCGGTGGCAGTTTCCGCTTTCCCTGTTTTGCCAAACACTCGCGCCACTTCAGGTACGCTCATAATCAGCTTGTCGGTTTTTTGCAACATACTCGCTGCTTCCGACGCGGAAATCCCCGGCAGCGTCGATGGCATATATAACAAGTCGCCTTCATTGATCTGCGGTAAAAATTCCCCGCCAACTTTATTCAGCGGCCAGATAACCGTCAGCACCGAAAGCGCCGCCACCAGCAGCGTGGTTTTCGGCCAGTGCAGTACTTTCAGCAACAGCGGATGGTAAATACGAATCAAAAAACGGTTGAGCGGGTTACTGCTTTCTGGCGGAATTTTGCCACGTATCCAGTAGCCCATCAGGATCGGGATCACCACGATCGCCAGCAGCGCCGCACCCGCCATCGCATAGGTTTTGGTGAACGCCAGTGGGCCAAACAGACGCCCTTCCTGCCCTTCCAGGGTGAAGATCGGGATAAATGACAACGTGATAATCAGCAGACTGATAAACAGTGCCGGCCCCACTTCAACAGATGCATCGGTGATAATCTGCCAGCGCGTTTTATTATCCAGCGTGGCGTCAGGATGCTGGTGCTGCCACTCTTCCAGCCGTTTATGCGCATTCTCGATCATGACGATAGCGGCATCGACCATCGCCCCGACGGCAATCGCAATGCCGCCCAGCGACATAATATTGGCGTTCAGTCCCTGAAAGTGCATGACAATAAAAGCAATACACAACCCCAGCGGCAACGAAATAATCGCCACCAGCGCCGAGCGCACATGCCAGAGAAACAGCGCGCAGACTATCGCCACCACAATAAACTCTTCCAGCAACTTGCCGCTGAGGTTGTCGATGGCGCGATCAATGAGCTGGCTGCGATCGTATGTTGTAACTATCTCCACGCCTTCCGGCAGACTGCTTTTCAGCGTTTCCAGCTTGTCCTTCACGGCGGCGATCACTTCACGGGCGTTTTTGCCGGAGCGCAGGATCACCACTCCGCCCGCCACTTCGCCTTCGCCGTTCAGTTCCGCAATGCCCCGGCGCATTTCCGGCCCTACCTGGACTTTCGCAACATCACGCAGATAAACGGGCACGCCATTTTCACTGGCTTTTAAAACGATGTGATTAAAGTCATCGAGCGTTTGCAGATAGCCGCTGGCGCGCACCATATATTCCGCTTCCGCCAGTTCAATCGACGAACCACCCGCTTCCTGGTTTGAGGCATCCAGCGCGCTTTTCACTTCAGCGAGACTGATGCCATATTGCGCCAGGCGCTGGGGATCGATAACCACCTGATACTCTTTCACCACACCGCCCACCGACGCCACTTCCGCAACGTCTGGGATGGTTTTTAGCTCATATTTGAGAAACCAGTCCTGCAATGAGCGTAAATCAGCCAGATCGTGCTTACCGCTGCGATCCACCAGCGCGTATTCATAGATCCAGCCAACGCCCGTAGCGTCTGGCCCCAGCTCGGCGCTGACTCCTGCAGGCAGCTTACCCTGCACCTGGTTGAGATACTCCAGCACCCGCGAGCGCGCCCAGTACGGATCGGTGCCATCTTCGAAAATGACATACACATAAGAATCACCAAACTGCGAGAAACCGCGCACGGTCTTCGCGCCAGGCACCGACAACATCGTGGTGCTCAGTGGATAAGTGACCTGATTTTCAACGATTTGCGGAGCCTGACCGGGATAGCTGGTTTTAATAATCACCTGCACATCGGAGAGATCTGGCAGTGCATCCACTGGCGTGTTAATGATGGTCCAGGTGCCCCAGATGCTCAGAAACAACGCGCCCATCAGCACCAGAAAACGGTTCGCCACCGAGCGACGAATAATCCATTCAATCATTGGCTATTCCCTCAATGCGCATGGTCAGCACTTTCAGAGCGCATCCGCTCCAGTGCGCCAGAAATATTGGCTTCAGAATCAATCAGGAACAGGCCGCTGGAAACCACCTTTTCCCCTTCCACCAGACCAGAGCGTAGCGCGGTGACACCTTGCGATGCCTGGAAAACGGCAACGCGTTTCGGTACAAAGCGCCCGTCGGCATCAACGGTAATCACCCGCTGTTCGCTGCCGGTATCAATCAGCGCCTGTGACGGAATGAGCAGCATCGGTTCGCTGGCGGTGTTGAGTTGCAACCAGGCGTTCATTCCCGGTTTTAGTGCCTCGTCGGCGTTATCGACTTCCAGACGCAGTTGCAAAGTGCGGGTCGCGGCATCCACGCCCGGTAGTAGCGTCCATTTGCGGATGGTGAGCGTTTTATCGGGTCGCGCCGGAACGGTGAGTGTAAACTGCGAGGCATCTTTCACCAGCCAGGCGATGGACTCCGGGATCGCAGCAGTGACCCACACCGGATCCATACCCTGAATTTTCGCTACCACGTTATCTTTGGCGATATTCATTCCCGCGCGCAGATCAAACGCGGTGATCACGCCATCAATGGGCGCTTTGAGCGTAAAGCGAGTCTGGATTTTTTGCGTGGCGATCAGGCGGCGAATATCGGCCTCCGGCATTCCCGCCAGTCTCAGCCGCTCAAGAATGCCTTCAGTCTGGGTCGCCGTACCGCCGGTTTCGCGCAGCAGTAAATACTCACTCTGCGCTTCCACCCAGTCGGGAATGGTCAGGTCGAGAAGCGGCGCGCCCTTTTGCACTTTATCGCCCACGGTAAGCGGATAAACTTTGTCGATAAACCCGGCGGCGCGAGCCTGTACAATGGCAAACTGATACTCGTTGTAACTGACATTCGCCGGGAAACTCTGGGCAAACGTCAGCGACCCGCGCGTGACGGTAGCCGTTTTCACCCCAAGGTTCTGCGTCTGAGTCGGGTCAATGCGCACACCAGACGCAGAACTCTCTTCATCGGCATATTTCGGCACCAGATCCATATCCATAAACGGCGATTTCCCCGGTTTATCGAACCGCGTATTGGGATACATCGGGTCGTACCAGAATAAGATTTTACGTTCTGCGGTTGGCGTTTTTTCCACTGGCGGTTCCGCCTTTGCAAACCAGGTAAAACCCGCCGCAGAAATAATGCCGCCCGCGATCATGCTGCCGATAATAAGCGCGATTTTTTTCATTGAATTAAACCTGGGTTACTGGCTGACTTTAATATCCTGTAATAAAGAGAGATTGCCCTGCTGGACAAAATTAAACGCCACTTTGTCGCCGGTTTTAATTTCGCTCATTTTCGTCTGCGGGGTGATGGTAAAACGCATGGTCATCTCCGGCCAGTTGACTGCGGCAATCGGATCGTGATGGATGGTGATTTTTTTGCTTTCCAGATCAACGCCTTTTACCACACCGGTGGCGCTAATGACCTGCGGTTGTGCTTCACTCATGGTTTCATGATGATGTTCGTTAGCCTGAGTATTAAAGCCAATAGCGGTAAACAGACTGAACATTGCGACTTGCAGTGCTTTTTTCATTTATTTTCTCCTGGAGTTAAAATTTATTGCTGCCAACCGCCACCAAGTGCGGTATATAAAGAAATTTCGTTAACCTGACGGGCATAATTCAGGTCGAGTAAAGTTTGTCGGGTTGCAAATAAAGAACGTTCGGCATCCAGCACTTCCAGATAACTTACTGCGCCGTGCTGATATAATGCCCGCGCCCGTTGCAGGGTAATTTGTAGCGACGCCAGATAACGCTGCTGGGCGCTAATTTGATCATTCAGGCTTTGACGTAATGCCAGCGCATCAGCCACTTCTTTAAAGGCGTTCTGGATTTTCTGTTCATAATTCACTACCGACTGCTGCTGGCGAATTTCGGCGATATCCAGATTGGCCTGGTTGCGCCCTGCATTAAAAATGGGGATCTCAATTTTGGGAATAAAATTCCACATCCCGCTGCTGGCGTTAAATAATGACGACAGTTCGCTACTAGCGGTCGATATTCCGCTGGTCAGGCTTATAGACGGGAAAAATGCCGCGCGTGCGGCGCCAATATTGGCATTAGCCGCCATTAACGCGTGTTCAGCTTCCATAATATCCGGGCGCTGCAACAAGATTTGTGACGACAAGTCCGCCGGTAATTTAACACTTTGCAGGCTGTCGCTATCCGCTGTCTGCGCTTGCGGCAGCTTGCCGTAGCTTCCCAGTAACAGTTGCAATGCATTATTCGCCTGCGCCAGTTCCCCCTGACGTTTAGCGATATCGCTGCGGGTACTTTCAATCACCCCGCGAGCCTGTTCCAGCGCCAGAACATTACTACTGCCGGTTAACAGTTGTTTTTCGACAAACGCATATGACTGCTGATAATTACGCAGCGTTTCTTCGGCTATTTGTAATTGCGCATAAGCCAGTTGCTGATTGAAATAGCTTTGCGCGACATTAGAAACCAGCAGAATATGCACCGCGCGCTGAGCTTCCTCAGAGGCTAAATAATTTTGTCGCTCGGCTTCGCTCATGTTCTTTAAGCGACCGAAAAAATCGAGATCAAAGCTGGCGTTAAGGCCAGTCGAGAACTCCCGCGTCGTGGCTGAATCGCCTTTAAGATTGCCGCTCCAGCTACCGCTGCCCTCGCCATTGAGCTGTGGGTAGCGATCGGCATCGGTCAGACGATATTGCGCACGCGCTTCCTGCACTTTCAGCGTCGCCATGCGCAAATCCCGGTTATTCACCAGCGCCTCGCTAATCAGCGTCTTCACCTGATTATCAACAAAAAAGGTGCGCCAGCCCGCGTTCTGATAGTTATCTGCTGCGTTAACCAGCCCGTTCTGGCTGAGTGAGAACTGCTGCGGCACGGGCATTGCCGGACGCTGATAATCCGGTGCCAGTGAACAACCGGTTAGCGCAAGGGCCACACAAAATGGCAGAAGTTTACAAGGAGACATAGGCTCATAATTTCTGGTGATTTTATACCGCCAACTTTACTCGCCAGGCTCTGATTTTCCGGTGACAGGAAAATGACAAAATTGTCATTTTGCCAATAAGCGATTGCCATCTGATCCCGCTACTCTAGAATTGCCCGGGCAACATGCGGAGGAAATATGAAACTGTTGATTGTCGAAGATGAAAAGAAAACTGGCGAATACCTAACCAAAGGGTTAACTGAAGCCGGTTTTGTGGTCGATTTAGCCGACAACGGGCTGAATGGCTACCATCTGGCGATGACCGGTGATTATGACCTGATAATCCTCGATATTATGCTGCCGGACGTGAACGGCTGGGATATCGTGCGCATGTTGCGTTCTGCCAATAAAGGGATGCCGATTCTGTTGCTCAGCGCGCTGGGTACGATTGAACATCGCGTCAAGGGACTGGAGCTGGGAGCGGATGACTACCTGGTGAAGCCGTTCGCTTTTGCTGAACTGCTGGCGCGGGTGCGCACTCTACTGCGGCGCGGGGCGGCGGTGATTATCGAAAGTCAGTTTCAGGTTG
This sequence comes from Escherichia sp. Marseille-Q3837, assembly GCF_916618735.1. NCBI lineage: Bacteria > Pseudomonadati > Pseudomonadota > Gammaproteobacteria > Enterobacterales > Enterobacteriaceae > Escherichia > Escherichia sp. Marseille-Q3837. Next base: position 4,176,646 of record NZ_CAKAKC010000001.1, read on the forward strand.
CCGATTTGATGGTCGATCTCGTCAGCCGCAAAGTCACCCGCAGCAGCACGCGCATCACTTTGACCAGTAAAGAATTTACTCTGCTGGAGTTTTTTCTCCGCCATCAGGGTGAAGTGCTGCCCCGCTCGCTTATCGCCTCGCAGGTATGGGACATGAATTTTGACAGCGATACCAACGCCATTGATGTGGCGGTGAAGCGGCTGCGCGGCAAAATCGACAACGACTTTGAACCAAAGCTGATTCAGACCGTGCGCGGCGTGGGTTACATGCTCGAGGTGCCGGATGGCCAGTAAGCCGTTTCAGCGCCCGTTTTCACTGGCAACCCGCCTGACCTTTTTTATCAGCCTGGCCACCATCGCGGCATTTTTCGCCTTTGCATGGATCATGATCCACTCGGTAAAGGTGCATTTTGCCGAGCAGGATATTAATGATTTAAAAGAGATTAGCACCACGCTAAAGCGCGTTCTTAATCATCCCGAAGAGACACAAGCCCGACGCTTAATGACGCTGGAAGACATTGTCAGTGGTTATTCCAACGTGTTGATTTCCCTGGCAGATAGCCACGGAAAAACGGTGTATCACTCCCCCGACGCGCCGGATATCCGCGAGTTTGCGCGCGACGCCATACCCGATAAAGACGCCCGGAATGGCGAGGTGTTTCTCCTTTCTGGCCCGACGATGATGATGCCGGGCCACGGTCATGGGCATATGAAACACAGCAACTGGCGGATGATTAGCTTGCCGGTTGGCCCGCTAGCGGACGGCAAACCGATTTATACGCTCTATATCGCACTTTCGATCGATTTTCATCTTCATTACATAAATGATTTGATGAATAAACTTATTATGACCGCATCGATCATCAGCATCCTGATCGTCTTTATCGTGCTGTTGGCAGTACATAAAGGCCATTCGCCAATTCGCAGCGTCAGTCGTCAGATCCAGAACATTACTTCAAAAGATCTCGATGTTCGCCTTGACCCGCAGACCGTGCCGATTGAGCTGGAACAGTTGGTACTGTCGTTCAACCATATGATCGAGCGTATTGAGGATGTCTTTACCCGCCAGTCCAATTTCTCAGCGGATATCGCCCACGAAATTCGCACGCCGATTACTAATCTCATTACGCAAACGGAAATCGCCCTCAGCCAGTCGCGCAGCCAGAAGGAACTGGAAGATGTGCTCTACTCTAATCTCGAAGAGCTGACGCGAATGGCGAAAATGGTCAGCGATATGCTGTTTCTCGCCCAGGCCGATAACAACCAGTTAATCCCCGAAAAGAAAATGCTCGACCTGGCGGATGAAGTCAGCAAGGTGTTCGATTTTTTCGAGGCGTTAGCGGAAGATCGCGGCGTGGAACTGCGGTTTATTGGCGACGAGTGTCAGGTTGTGGGCGATCCGCTGATGCTGCGCCGGGCGTTAAGTAACCTGCTTTCTAACGCCCTGCGTTATACACCGCCCGGTGAGGCGATTGTAGTTCGTTGCCAGACGGTCGATCACCAGGTGCAAGTTACTGTCGAAAACCCTGGTACGCCCATTGCACCCGAGCACTTACCGCGATTGTTTGACCGCTTCTACCGCGTTGACCCCTCCCGCCAGCGAAAAGGCGAAGGCAGTGGTATTGGCCTGGCGATAGTGAAATCGATTGTAGTCGCGCATAAAGGCACGGTTGCGGTAACGTCAGATGCGCGGGGGACAAGGTTTGTGATCACATTACCCGCTTAATCATTCAGCAATCGGCAACTTTTATAACCAGTGTAAAAATAACGTGCCGCAATAATCCTACCTATTAATGGTAAAAAGCTGTCACAATTCATAAAAAACCTTAATATACGCCACCCTAAACATAACCAGCGTTAATGTAAGGTTTTTGTGTGGACTGGCTTCTTGATGTTTTTGCTACCTGGCTCTACGGCTTAAAAGTCATCGCGATAACGTTAGCGGTCATCATGTTCATCAGCGGGCTGGACGATTTTTTTATTGATGTCGTCTACTGGGTACGCCGCATTAAGCGCAAGTTGAGTGTTTATCGCCGCTACCCGCGAATGAGTTATCGCGAACTGTATAAGCCGGATGAAAAACCGTTAGCGATTATGGTTCCGGCGTGGAATGAAACGGGCGTCATCGGCAATATGGCCGAGCTGGCGGCGACCACGCTCGACTACGAAAACTATCATATCTTTGTTGGCACTTACCCCAACGACCCCGATACTCAGCGTGATGTTGACGAAGTGTGCGCTCGCTTTCCGAACGTGCATAAGGTGGTCTGCGCGCGTCCTGGCCCCACCAGTAAAGCCGACTGCCTGAACAACGTGCTGGACGCCATCACCCAGTTTGAGCGTAGCGCCAATTTCGCTTTTGCTGGTTTTATTCTGCATGATGCCGAAGACGTGATTTCGCCAATGGAATTGCGTCTGTTCAACTATCTGGTTGAGCGTAAAGATCTGATTCAGATCCCGGTGTATCCGTTTGAACGCGAGTGGACACACTTCACCAGCATGACCTATATCGATGAATTTTCAGAACTGCATGGCAAAGATGTTCCGGTGCGTGAAGCTCTCGCCGGACAGGTGCCTAGCGCAGGCGTCGGCACCTGCTTCAGCCGCCGCGCCGTGACCGCACTGTTAGCTGACGGTGACGGTATTGCTTTCGACGTGCAGAGTCTTACTGAAGATTACGACATTGGCTTCCGCCTGAAAGAAAAAGGTATGACGGAAATTTTTGTCCGTTTTCCGGTGGTGGACGAAGCCAAAGAACGCGAGCAGCGTAAATTTTTACAGCACGCACGGACGTCAAACATGATCTGCGTGCGCGAATATTTCCCCGATACCTTTTCGACTGCGGTTCGACAAAAATCTCGCTGGATCATCGGCATTGTTTTCCAGGGCTTTAAAACCCATAAATGGACCTCCAGCCTGACGCTGAACTACTTTCTCTGGCGCGACCGCAAAGGGGCAATCAGTAACTTTGTCAGCTTCCTCGCGATGCTGGTGATGCTCCAGCTTTTGCTGTTGATGGCGTATGAAAGTTTGTGCTCCGATGCCTGGCATTTTCTTTCTATTTTCAGCGGCAGCGCATGGTTAATGACCCTGCTGTGGCTAAACTTTGGCTTGATGATCAACCGCATTGTGCAACGGGTGATTTTTGTCACCGGCTACTACGGCCTGACGCAAGGTTTACTCTCCGTCCTGCGGCTATTCTGGGGCAACCTGATTAACTTTATGGCCAACTGGCGCGCGTTGAAACAGGTTCTTCAGCACGGCGACCCGCGTCGCGTGGCATGGGATAAAACGACGCATGATTTCCCCAGCGTGACTGGCGATACCCGTTCGTTGCGCCCGTTAGGTCAAATCCTGCTGGAAAATCAGGTCATCACTGAAGAGCAACTCGATACAGCACTGCGTAATCGTGTTGAAGGTCTACGCCTCGGCGGTTCGATGCTGATGCAGGGATTGATTAGCGCCGAGCAACTGGCGCAGGCACTGGCGGAGCAAAACGGCGTGGCGTGGGAATCGATCGATGCCTGGCAGATCCCTTCCTCGCTGATTGACGAAATGCCTGCGTCCGTGGCGCTACATTATGCGGTACTGCCGCTGCGTCTGGAAAACGATGAGTTAATTGTCGGCAGCGAAGATGGTATCGATCCGGTTTCACTGGCGGCTCTGACACGTAAGGTCGGACGCAAGGTGCGTTACGTCATTGTTCTGCGCGGGCAAATCGTCACCGGTTTACGTCACTGGTATGCGCGTCGTCGCGGTTATGACCCACGAGCAATGTTGCACAATGCGGTTCAGCAGCAATGGCTCACTGAACAGCAGGCCAGCGACATCTGGCAGCAATATGTACCGCATCAGTTCCTGTTCGCCGAAATACTGACCACGCTCGGCCATATTAATCGTTCTGCAATTAACGTGTTGTTATTGCGCCATGAACGCAGCTCACTGCCGCTCGGTAAATTTTTGGTCACCGAAGGCGTTATCAGCCAGGAAACGTTGGATCGCGTCCTGACAATTCAACGCGAATTACAAGTTTCGATGCAATCACTATTACTCAAAGCAGGTTTAAACACAGAACAGGTTGCGCAACTGGAGTCCGAAAATGAAGGAGAATAACCTTAATCGCGTCATCGGATGGTCTGGTTTACTGCTGACGTCTTTATTGAGTACCAGCGCACTCGCAGACACTATCGGCACCAGCGCAGAAGAGCTGGGGCTTAGCGACTATCGCCATTTTGTTATTTATCCCCGTCTCGATAAGGCGCTAAAGGCACAGAAAAATAACGACGAAGCAACCGCCATCCGCGAATTTGAATATATTCATCAGCAGGTGCCGGATAATATTCCGTTGACGTTATATCTGGCGGAAGCCTATCGCCATTTTGGTCATGATGATCGCGCGCGGCTGTTGCTTGAAGATCAACTGAAACGTCATCCTGGTGATGCCCGCCTTGAACGCAATCTTGCGGCTATTCCAGTAGAAGTCAAAACCGTTAATACCATTGAAGAACTGCTGGCTCAGCAAAAAGCGTGCGATGCTGAGCCGACCCTGCGTTGTCGCAGTGAAGTCGGGCAGAATGCCCTGCGACTGGCACAGTTGCCTGTCGCCAGAGCGCAACTGAACGATGCGAAGTTTGCCGCATCGCCGGAAGGAAAAACGTTGCGTACCGATCTGCTGCACCGCGCAATCTACCTCAAGCAGTGGCCGCTGGCAGAAGCGTTATTCAGTGAATCACGGCAACAAAATACATTAAACGCAGCTGAGCGCCGTCAGTGGTTTGATGTTCTGCTCGCCGGGCAGCTGGACGATCGGATCCTGGCGCTGCAATCACAGGGGATCTTCACCGATCCACAGTCATATATTACTTATGCGACCGCGCTGGCTTATCGTGGCGAGAAAGCACGCCTCCAGCATTATCTCATTGAAAATAAGCCGCTGTTTACCACGGACGCACAAGAGAAAAGTTGGCTCTATCTGTTATCTAAATACAGCGCCAACCCCGTTCAGGCGTTGGCGAATTATACGGTGCAGTTTGCCGATAACCGCCAGTATGTTGTTGGCGCAACGCTACCGGTGCTTTTAAAAGAAGGTCAGTACGACGCAGCGCAAAAACTGCTCGCCACCCTCCCCGCCAATGAAATGCTTGAGGAGCGTTATGCCGTTAGCGTAGCGACCCGTAACAAGGCTGAAGCTCTGCGTCTGGCACGATTGCTGTATCAGCAAGAACCGGCAAATCTTACCCGCCTGGATCAACTGACCTGGCAACTGATGCAGAACGAGCAGTCACGCGAAGCTGCCGATTTATTGCTGCACCGCTATCCTTTCCAGGGCGATGCGCGTGTCAGCCAGACTCTAATGGCGCGACTGGCGTCTCTGCTGGAAAGTCATCCTTACCTGGCAACGCCTGCGAAAGTGGCGATTTTATCGAAACCCTTACCGCTGGCGGAGCAACGTCAGTGGCAAAGTCAGTTGCCGGGTATTGCAGATAATTGCCCGGCGATAGTCCGCCTGCTGGGCGATATGTCGCCTTCCTACGATGCTGCGGCCTGGAACCGTCTGGCGAAGTGTTATCGGGACACGCTACCCGGTGTAGCGTTGTATGCATGGCTTCAGGCCGAACAACGGCAACCGAACGCCTGGCAACATCGCGCGGTGGCTTATCAGGCGTATCAGGTTGAGGACTACGCCACCGCACTGGCGGCCTGGCAGAAAATCAGCCTTCACGACATGAGCAATGAAGATCTACTTGCTGCCGCCAATACCGCTCAGGCGGCAGGAAATGGCGCGGCTCGCGATCGCTGGCTTCAGCAGGCAGAACAACGCGGGCTGGGAAACAATGCTCTGTACTGGTGGCTACATGCACAACGTTATATTCCTGGTCAGCCGGAACTCGCACTGAACGATCTCACGCGCTCAATTAACATTGCACCTTCTGCTAACGCTTACGTTGCGCGGGCGACGATTTATCGCCAACGTCATAATGTCTCAGCGGCGGTGAGCGATTTGCGCGCCGCTCTGGAACTGGAACCCAATAACAGCAATACCCAGGCGGCGCTCGGTTACGCCTTGTGGGATAGCGGTGATATCGCGCAATCGCGGGAAATGCTGGAACAGGCACATAAAGGATTGCCGGACGATCCGGCACTGATCCGACAACTGGCCTACGTGAACCAGCGTCTGGATGATATGCCTGCAACACAACAGTACGCCCGGCGGGTAATTGATGATATTGATAACCAGGCGCTGATAACCCCACTTACGCCAGAGCAAAATCAGCAACGCTTCAATTTCCGCCGTCTGCATGAAGATGTCGGTCGCCGCTGGACGTTCAGTTTCGATTCTTCCATCGGCTTGCGTTCCGGGGCGATGAGTACCGCTAACAACAATGTTGGCGGCGCTGCGCCAGGGAAAAGCTATCGTAGCTACGCGCAACTGGAAGCCGAGTACCGCATCGGGCGCAATATGCTGCTGGAAGGCGACCTGCTTTCGGTTTACAGCCGCGTCTTTGCCGATACCGGAGAAAACGGTGTAGCAATGCCGGTGAAAAATCCGATGTCCGGCACCGGCCTGCGCTGGAAGCCCCTGCGCGATCAAATCTTTTTCCTCGCCGTTGAACAGCAGCTGCCGCTGAACGGACAAAATGGCGCCTCCGATACCATGCTGCGCGCCAGTGCCTCGTTCTTTAACGGCGGCAAATACAGCGACGAGTGGCACCCGAACGGTTCAGGCTGGTTTGCCCAAAACCTGTATCTCGATGCGGCGCAATATGTCCGCCAGGATATTCAGGCGTGGACGGCAGATTATCGCGTGAGCTGGCATCAGAAGGTGGCGAACGGACAAACCATTGAGCCTTACGCTCACGTTCAGGACACCGGCTATCGTGATAAAGGCACTCAGGGCGCGCAGCTTGGCGGTGTTGGCGTGCGCTGGAATATCTGGACCGGCGAGACGCACTATGATGCCTGGCCGCACAAAGTCAGTCTCGGCGTCGAATATCAGCATACCTTTAAGGCGATTAATCAACGTAGCGGGGAGCGCAACAACGCGTTTCTCACCATTGGAGTGCACTGGTAAATGCGTAAGTTAATTTTCGTAATGCTGACACTGCTGCTGGTCAGCCCTTTTTCCTTTGCGATGAAAGGTATCATCTGGCAACCGCAAAATCGTGACAGTCAGGTCACCGACGCCCAGTGGCAGGGACTGATGAGTCAGTTGCATTTGCAAGGATTCGACACCCTGATTCTGCAATGGACCCGTTACGGCGATGCGTTCACCCAGCCAGAACAGCGTGCATTATTGTTCAGACGAGCAGCGGCAGCGCAGCACGCTGGCCTGAAGCTGATTGTTGGCCTGAATGCCGATCCGGAATTTTTTATGCATCAGAAGCAGTCATCTGCGGCGCTGGAGAGCTATCTTAATCGCCTGCTGGCGGCCGATCTCCAGCAAGCCAGATTATGGAGCGCCGCACCGGGCGTAACGCTGGATGGCTGGTACATCAGTGCGGAAATTGACGATCTGAACTGGCGCAGCGAAGCCGCCCGTCAGCCATTGCTGAAATGGTTAAACAATGCTCAGCGACTGCTTAGTGATGTTTCGGCAAAACCGGTTTATATCAGTAGTTTCTTCGCCGGAAATATGTCGCCTGATGGCTATCGGCAACTGCTGGAACAAGTTAAAGCAACCGGCGTTAATGTCTGGGTACAGGATGGCAGCGGCGTGGATAAACTCACCGCCGGGCAGCGCGAACGTTATCTGCAAGCCAGTGCAGATTGCCAGACGGCTTCACCCGCCAACGGCATTGTTTATGAATTGTTTGTCGCGGGCAAAGGTAAAACGTTTGAAGCTAAACCAAAACCGGATGCGGAGATCGCCTCACTATTAGCAAAACGCTCCTCCTGCGGCAAGGACTTGCTCTATTTCTCCCTGCGCTATTTGCCCGTCGCGCGTGGCATCCTCGAATATTAATTGTTTAAGGGAGCAACTTTGCTTGCTCCCTTCCTTTTCACTTTCCTAATCAGAATCCTGTTTGTATTAATTGTTTAGCAGATTCTCTTTTTTCAACGCATTTTATGCGTCTCGGTTTTGCCCCACTACGACCTGCATAGCCAATAAGAAGATAGCCGTGACACAAATAATCGGTGTAGCCACTACTCAGAGGCATTATATAGTTATATTCATGCCACTATATAACCTGTAAATAAGAACAATCATTCATTGATTGCAATAACATCAGCATATTCCTTTACACAGGAATAAAACCTTTTATTTAATAAACAAAGAGAGTCAAAGATGAGTAAAATTACAGGCGTTTTAGTTGACAACCATATCTATGATATTAACAATGATATGAAGAATGGTTACCATTTTCCTAACTGCTTGTTTCCAGGCGCCACCTTTAAGATGGTTATTGATAATGACCCGGTTAATAATGACAAGGTAAAATGGAGCTGTAGCACTGATGCAGACAATAATGTTCTGGCGGTCAGTCAGGATGGCACAGTAACTTTTCCTGACGTTGACGAAAAGTGTATTGGGAAGATTTTTGCTATTTTCGCCACTGATAAATCAACGAACAAAACTGCCGGTATTTATATTTTTACTGTTAAGCGTTTTTTTAAATACAGCATTGAAACTTATGATTCAGTTCAAAAGGTTTTACCGTGGGTTGAAAGCATGAACGGAGAATTTCCTGAAGCGCATGATATCGATAGTTACGATTATGATGATGATAATGCATCACATATTATCAAGCGAGAAGTTAACGCAGGACTTTACCAGGAATGGGGTAATGTAGCTAATAGTGGATGGAACACAATTAATGAGCACTCCGGTTTGTGTGCCATTTACGCCTTTAATAAAGATAATAATGCTTATTATTATCTTTGCAATGATGGGTTCAGACAGAAATTTGGGGCAGGTTACCATACTCAGGCAGTCGCATCCTACGGTGAATCGATCAACTGATTGTGCTTTTTGTCCACTATCATTTGTATTATTACAGCGTAAACATTCACTGAAATTATAAAATTAAACTTACGCATAACCACCCGTTCAGCGGGTGGTTCTCATTTTTATTTACGATGTGTATGAGCTTAACAAAATAAACAGACTTAAGAGTTTATTTTTATATTGCTATAAACCATTTAATCATAAAATGTCGACAGAATTTCTCACCGAAAACTTTATTGCTACTGTTCAAAACGCAAATGAGGTAATCCCCTGCTCCACTTGCCAAAAAAAATTTACCCGCACTATAAAAAAGCAGCCCATATAAACATACGGACTGCCATATTTCACTCGATTCAAAAGTAATTATTTTTAATGTGGTGCACTTCGTGACAATAAGTTAATTACCAACACTCCGGCACAAATCAACATCATGCCGATAATGGCTGGCAGATCCAACCGTTGGCCGAAAAATCCCCAGGACAGTAAACTAATCAGGACGATACCGACTCCTGACCAGATAGCATAAGCAATCCCTGTAGGAATATAAGCCAGCGTCTGAGCTAATAACCAGAATGATGCACAGTAACAAATAATTGTACCAACAGAGGGCCATAACCGTGTAAAACCCTCTGAAAACTTCATTAAAGTTGTACCAATGACTTCTGCAAGTATTGCGCCACCAAGATAAATATAAGGGTTCATAGCATATTCTTTCCTGTTAATACCGGAGCGAATTGTACTACAGTTTGAACTTAACTCACCGGATTCATTCTGGTGCATTCATTGATGTTCTTCATCAGTGCTTCAGGAAATGGGCGGATGGGAATCCATAGAAATGGTGCGTAGATATACTCACCTTGCACCTAATCATTTGACGAAGCACGCAAGGAAAACAGACGACATTTTGACGATGATGTCCCAAATATGTCCCACTGTGAAATTATGGAGGAGGTAAAGAAGGCGTAACTGATTGAATTTTAATGGCGCGCCCTGCAGGATTCGAACCTGCGGCCCACGACTTAGAAGGTCGTTGCTCTATCCAACTGAGCTAAGGGCGCATTGACACCACAATGTGCGTGTAATTGCGTGAATTATACGGTCAACCCTTGCTGAGTCAATGGCTTTTGAACTGGTTGCTGAACAAGTGTACGACCGCATCTGATTTATCTCGCTACGGCGGCAAACCAACGACGGTTATCATTATCGCCAGGTACAGAAGGTTTTACTTTTCAGAAAACGAAAACTGACAGCACGCCCCGCTTCTGACAAAATAGATGCATCCCCTTCGACCTACGTAACAGATGGAATCCTCTCTCTGATGGCAGCAAAGATTATTGACGGTAAAACGATTGCGCAGCAGGTGCGCTCTGAAGTTGCTCAAAAAGTTCAGGCGCGCGTTGCGGCCGGACTGCGGGCGCCAGGACTGGCCGTTGTGCTGGTGGGTAGCAACCCTGCATCGCAAATTTATGTCGCAAGCAAACGCAAGGCTTGTGAAGAAGTCGGGTTCGTCTCCCGCTCCTATGACCTCCCGGAAACCACCAGCGAAGCAGAACTGCTTGAGCTTATCGATGCGCTGAACGCCGACAACACTATTGACGGCATTCTGGTGCAGTTGCCGCTTCCGGCGGGAATTGACTACATCAAAGTGCTGGAACGTATTCACCCGGACAAAGACGTGGACGGTTTCCATCCTTATAACGTCGGTCGTCTGTGCCAGCGCGCGCCGCGTCTGCGTCCTTGCACTCCGCGCGGTATCGTCACGCTGCTTGAGCGTTACAACATTGATACCTTTGGTCTTAATGCTGTGGTGATTGGCGCATCAAATATCGTCGGTCGCCCGATGAGCATGGAACTGCTGCTGGCAGGTTGCACCACCACCGTGACCCACCGTTTCACTAAAAATCTGCGTCATCATGTAGAAAACGCCGATCTGTTGATCGTTGCCGTCGGCAAGCCGGGCTTTATTCCAGGTGACTGGATCAAAGAAGGCGCAATTGTGATTGATGTCGGCATCAACCGTCTGGAAAATGGCAAAGTTGTGGGCGACGTAGTGTTTGAAGAAGCGGCTAAGCGCGCTTCTTACATTACGCCAGTTCCCGGCGGCGTTGGCCCGATGACGGTTGCCACGCTGATTGAAAACACGCTCCAGGCGTGCGTTGAATATCATGATCCACAGGGTGAGTAACATGGCGACATTTTCTTTAGGTAAACATCCGCACGTTGAGCTGTGCGACTTGCTGAAACTGGAAGGCTGGAGCGAAAGCGGCGCGCAGGCGAAAATCGCGATCGCCGAAGGCCAGGTGAAAGTCGACGGCGCGGTTGAAACACGCAAACGTTGCAAAATCGTCGCCGGTCAGACAGTGAGTTTTGCAGGCCACAGCGTACAGGTTGTTGCCTGATCCCACTTCGGCCTGCCGGTATGCAGGCCGATTCTCTTTTCAGACCTTTGCCCTCTTCGTCGCTTTCATCCATGCTGATAGCGTCGACATTTTGCCGAAGCGAGCATCATGCCAACCGTTATTACTCACGCCGCCGTTCCCCTTTGTATTGGTTTAGGTCTGGGATCGAAAATCATCCCTCCGCGTCTGTTATTTGCCGGAATCATCCTGGCGATGCTGCCCGACGCCGACGTATTGTCGTTTAAATTTGGCATTGCTTACGGCAATGTTTTTGGTCATCGCGGGTTTACCCATTCGCTGGTGTTTGCGTTTGTTGTCCCGCTGTTATGTGTGCTGATTGGACGCCGATGGTTCAGGGCTGGGCTGATTCGCTGCTGGCTGTTTTTAACCGTCTCGTTGCTATCGCACAGCTTGCTGGATTCGGTAACCACTGGCGGTAAAGGGGTTGGCTGGCTGTGGCCGTGGTCAGATGAACGCTTTTTCGCTCCCTGGCAGGTGATTAAAGTCGCGCCGTTTGCATTGTCTCGTTACACCACGCCGTACGGGCATCAGGTGATTATTTCTGAATTGATGTGGGTGTGGTTGCCGGGGATGCTACTGATGGGAATGTTGTGGTGGCGCAGACGATAACCGGATGCGAAAACTCGCATCCGGCAATAGCGCAATTACTTACGACGCCAGGTGGTCCCTTGCGGGCCATCTTCCAGCACGATCCCCATCTCGTTAAGACGGTCACGCGCCGCATCTGCCGCCGCCCAGTCTTTCGCTTTACGGGCATCCAGACGCTGTTGAATTAACGCTTCAATCTCAGCCACTTCGCTGTCGTCTGCCTGCGCGCCGCTTTGCAGGAACGCTTCCGGTTCTTGCTCCAGCAGACCCAATACAGCGGAAAGTTTACGCAGGTGAGACGCCATTGCGTTCGCCGCTGCCATATCTTCTGCTTTCAGACGGTTCACTTCACGCGCCATATCAAACAGCACGGAATAGGCTTCCGGGGTGTTGAAATCGTCGTCCATCGCCTCAATAAAGCGCGCTTCAAACGCTTCGCCACCGGCAGGTGCAACAGTTTTGTCTGTGCCGCGCAAGGCAGTATAGAGACGCTCCAGCGCCGCACGCGCCTGCTTCAGGTTCTCTTCGCTGTAGTTCAACTGGCTGCGATAGTGACCGGACATTAAGAAGTAACGCACGGTTTCAGCGTCGTAGTATTTCAGCACATCGCGCACGGTAAAGAAGTTACCCAGCGATTTGGACATCTTCTCGCGGTCAACCATCACCATGCCGGAGTGCATCCAGTAGTTTACATACTGACCATCATGCGCACAGGTGGACTGAGCGATTTCGTTCTCGTGGTGTGGGAACATCAGGTCAGAGCCGCCGCCGTGGATATCAAAGTGGTTACCCAGCTGTTTGCAGTTCATTGCCGAACACTCAATGTGCCAGCCTGGACGACCCGCGCCCCACGGAGACGGCCAGCTTGGTTCGCCCTCTTTCGACATCTTCCACAGAACGAAGTCCATCGGGTTGCGTTTGTCGTCGACCACGTCAACGCGCGCGCCTGCCTGCAGCTGGTCAAGATCCTGACGCGACAGCACGCCATAAGTTGGATCGGTCGGTACGTCGAACATCACGTCGCCGTTGTCCGCCACATAAGCGTGACCTTTGGCGATCAGTTGCTCAGTGAGTTCAATAATTTCTGCGATATGGTGCGTCGCGCGTGGCTCCATATCCGGGCGCAGAATGTTCAAAGCATCAAAATCTTTGTGCATTTCGGCGATCATGCGATCCACCAGCGCCACAAAGCTTTCGCCATTTTCATTGGCTCGTTTGATGATTTTATCGTCGATATCGGTAATGTTGCGCACATACTTCAGCTTGTAGCCGAGGAAACGCAGGTAGCGTGCAACCACGTCAAAGGCAACAAAGGTACGCCCGTGACCGATATGACAGAGGTCGTAAACGGTGATTCCACACACGTACATGCCGACTTCCCCGGCGTGAATAGGCTTAAATTCCTCTTTTTGGCGTGTCAGAGTATTGAAGATTTTTAGCATCGAAGATTCCGTTTAGACATGTGTGGGTAATTGAGTTGCGTATAATACCCATATTTCCCGCGCGATTCAGCATACATTGCGAGATGATCCGATCGTGCGGTTATGCTATAACACCACCCTATATATGACCCGAACCGGGTTGAAGCACCAATCAAACGGAACAGGATGCAAAAATGGTTACTTTCCACACCAATCACGGCGATATTGTCATCAAAACTTTTGACGATAAAGCACCTGAAACAGTTAAAAACTTCCTGGACTACTGCCGCGAAGGTTTTTACAACAACACCATTTTCCACCGTGTTATCAACGGTTTTATGATTCAGGGCGGCGGTTTTGAACCGGGCATGAAACAAAAAGCCACCAAAGAACCGATCAAAAACGAAGCCAACAACGGCCTGAAAAATACCCGTGGTACGCTAGCAATGGCCCGTACTCAGGCTCCGCACTCTGCAACTGCACAGTTCTTCATCAACGTAGTTGATAACGACTTCCTGAACTTCTCTGGCGAAAGCCTGCAAGGTTGGGGCTACTGCGTGTTTGCTGAAGTGGTTGAAGGCATGGACGTGGTAGACAAAATCAAAGGTGTTGCAACCGGTCGTAGCGGTATGCACCAGGACGTGCCAAAAGAAGACGTTATCATTGAAAGCGTGACCGTTAGCGAGTAATCGTGGCGACACTCTTTATTGCAGATCTTCATCTCTGCGTGGAAGAACCGGCGATCACCGCCGGTTTTCTGCGTTTTTTAGCGGGGGAAGCCCGCAAGGCCGACGCGCTGTATATTCTTGGCGATCTGTTTGAAGCGTGGATTGGCGACGACGATCCCAACCCTCTCCATCGCCAGATAGCAGCAGCGATCAAAGCGGTGTCCGATTCCGGCGTTCCCTGTTATTTCATTCATGGCAACCGTGATTTTCTGCTCGGCAAACGCTTTGCCCGTGAAAGCGGCATGACGTTATTGCCGCAAGAAAAGGTGCTCGAACTTTATGGTCGTCGGGTGCTTATTATGCATGGCGACACGCTGTGCACCGATGATGCGGGTTATCAGGCTTTTCGCGCCAAAGTCCACAAACCGTGGCTGCAAACACTGTTCCTCACCCTGCCGTTGTTTGTACGCAAACGCATTGCCGCACGAATGCGAGCGAACAGTAAAGAAGCCAACAGCAGCAAATCGCTGGCGATCATGGACGTTAACCAAAACGCGGTGGTCAGTGCGATGGAAAAACATCAGGTGCAATGGCTGATCCACGGGCATACGCATCGCCCGGCGGTGCATGAATTCATCGCCAATCAGCAACCTGCTTTTCGCGTGGTACTGGGTGCCTGGCATACCGAAGGTTCGATGGTGAAAGTCACGGCGGATGACGTTGAGCTAATCCATTTCCCGTTTTAATAACGCACAAGTTTGCTGATTCCACAGCCACGCAACCGTTTTCCTTGCTCTCTTTCCGTGCTATTCTCTGTGCCCTCTAAAGCCGAGAGTTGTGCACCACAGGAGTTTTTAGACGCATGTCTTCCCGCAATAATCCGGCGCGTGTCGCCATCGTGATGGGGTCCAAAAGCGACTGGGCTACCATGCAGTTCGCCGCCGAAATCTTCGAAATCCTGAATGTCCCGCACCACGTTGAAGTGGTTTCTGCTCACCGCACCCCCGATAAACTGTTCAGCTTTGCCGAAAGCGCCGAAGAAAACGGTTATCAGGTGATTATTGCGGGCGCAGGCGGCGCAGCGCATCTGCCAGGCATGATTGCCGCCAAAACGCTGGTGCCAGTGCTGGGCGTGCCAGTACAGAGCGCCGCACTGAGCGGTGTCGATAGTCTCTACTCCATCGTACAAATGCCGCGCGGCATTCCGGTGGGTACGCTGGCGATTGGTAAAGCTGGCGCGGCAAACGCGGCGTTACTGGCAGCACAAATTCTTGCGACTCATGATAAAGAACTGCACCAGCGTCTGAATGACTGGCGTAAAACCCAGACCGACGAAGTGCTGGAAAACCCGGACCCGCGAGGTGCGGCATGAAACAGGTTTGCGTCCTCGGTAACGGGCAGTTAGGCCGTATGCTGCGTCAGGCAGGCGAACCGTTAGGCATTGCTGTCTGGCCGGTCGGGCTGGACGCTGAACCTGCGGCGGTGCCTTTTCAACAAAGCGTGATTACCGCTGAGATCGAACGCTGGCCGGAAACTGCATTAACCCGCGAGCTGGCGCGCCATCCGGCCTTTGTGAACCGCGATGTGTTCCCGATTATTGCCGACCGTCTGACTCAGAAGCAGCTTTTCGATAAGCTCCACCTGCCGACCGCGCCGTGGCAGTTACTTGCCGATCGCAGCGAGTGGCCTGCGGTGTTTGATCGTTTAGGTGAACTGGCGATTGTTAAGCGTCGCACTGGTGGCTATGACGGTCGCGGTCAATGGCGTTTACGCGCCGATGAAACCGAACAGTTACCGGCTGAATGCTACGGCGAATGTATTGTCGAGCAGGGTATTAACTTCTCTGGTGAAGTGTCGCTGGTTGGCGCGCGCGGCTTTGATGGCAGCACCGTGTTTTATCCGCTGACGCATAACCTGCATCAGGACGGTATTTTGCGCACCAGCGTCGCTTTTCCGCAGGCCAATGCGCAGCAGCAGGCGCAAGCCGAAGAGATGCTGTCGGCGATTATGCAGGAGCTGGGCTATGTGGGCGTGATGGCGATGGAGTGTTTTGTCACCCCGCAAGGTCTGCTGATCAACGAACTGGCTCCGCGTGTGCATAACAGTGGTCACTGGACGCAAAACGGCGCCAGCATCAGCCAGTTTGAGCTGCATCTGCGGGCGATTACCAATCTACCGTTACCACAACCGGTGGTGAATAGTCCGTCGGTGATGATCAACCTGATTGGTAGCGATGTGAATTATGACTGGCTGAAACTGCCGCTGGTGCACCTGCACTGGTACGACAAAGAAGTCCGTCCGGGGCGTAAAGTGGGGCATCTGAATTTGACCGACAGCGATACATCGCGTCTGACCGCGACGCTGGAAGCCTTAATCCCGCTGCTGCCGCCGGAATATGCCAGCGGCGTGATTTGGGCGCAGAATAAATTCAGTTAATCAGGTACTCATTTTCTTGCCGGATGCGGCGTGAACACCTTATCCGGCCTACAGATCCGGCACCCATTGTAGGCCTGATAAGACGCGTCAAGCGTCGCATCAGGCACAAATGTCTAATGCCTACAACTACAGCGAAATACAGGTCCCCGCCTCGCCCGCCAGCGTCTCTTCAATCCGCGATAACGCCCCAATCCACGCGGGTTTACCACGGCTTCTGACATAGCCACTCACCGCCGTTACCTTCGGCCCTATCGAACCATCGGCTTTGGCAAATGGCGCTAACTCATCCGGTGTGGCATGACGGATGGCACGTTGCTGCGGCGTTCCCCAGTGTTCATATACCGCATCAGCATCGGTGAGGATCACCAGTCCATCGGCATTAATCTGCTCGGCGAGCAACGCAGCGGCGAGATCTTTATCAATCACCGCTTCACTCCCTGCCCCGTCTTCCGTCACAGGCACACCGCCGCCACCACTGCAAATCACCACATGCCCTTCTTTGAGCAACAGTTCGATGGCTTCGCTGTCGAGAATTTTACGCGGTTGCGGAGACGCCACCACCCGGCGTAAATATTTACCGTCACGCTTCATCTGCCAGCCATAAGCCGTTTCCAGCGCCTCTTGTTCTTCTGGCTGATAAACCGGACCGATAAACTTCTCTGGCTGCAAAAACGCCGGATCATCAGGCGAAACCTCAATGCGCGTCAGCACTGTCGTGACGGGCGGCATCTGCGGCTGCGCGCTCAAACTTTGCGCCAGCATATAGCCAATCATCCCCTGACTTTCCGCCACCAGCACATCCAGCGGATACGGTTCTACCTCTTTCCACGCCAGATTCTGTAACGCCAGCAGCCCCACCTGCGGCCCGTTGCCGTGAACAATCGCCAGCCGATAAGAACGGGCCAGGCGCGCCAGCGCAGGTACAGCACTGGCGATATTGCGATATTGATTTTCTGCCGTCAGCGCCTCACCGCGCTGAAGCAAGGCATTGCCCCCAAGAGCTACAACCAGTGTTTTCATGGTTTTCCTTGTAATAATTGTTGACCAAGCCAGAACCCCAGCAGCGTATCTGCCCCTGACGTATGCCCCAGCGCCAGCAGCGAATCAATCGCAACAGCGGTACGTTTCGGGCAACTCAGAGCATGAACAAAGTGCAGGAGTGGCGAGGCGAAATATCCTTGCGCGGCATAACGTAAATAACTGACGCTCACCGCCGTGGTAACGAGTTGAAGATTGTCGGAACAGGCAAAAAACGGGCGATCGGAGCGCGCATCTAAAGCGCCAAAATACCAGGCCGCCAGCAGCATTCCCGTCAGCGTGTCATCATGACTTGGCGTTAATCCGGGGCCTTTACCCAGCCAGTGCCGCCAGTCGGTCTTAACGCCATTGAGCGCGGCCTGAAAACAGTGACGAAACTGACGTAATTCAGCGGGCAGCGGATCGCTTGCCGCCAACGCCAGTGGCCCGAAAAGCCCGGTTTTCTTCGCGCGTTGCATCCATGCTGCTGCAAGCGGTTGAGGATGCGCAGGCGGCGTAATACGCAGCAAACAATAACGCTGTGGCTGTTTAACCGTGAAACGCCCGAGGCGAATCCCTTGTGCCACAATCTGTGGTCGTTCATTGCCGCATAATCCACCGCATAACGCATCGAATTGCGCGCGGCGAAGCACCCATCCTCCGGGGCCGAAACCACTTCCCTGACGATGCAGCGTTAACAGTTCGCCGCTTTCCGCCATCAGATTAATCGCCCGCCGCCAGGTGCCCGCTAACCGCCAGGACTGGCGATAATTCGGTGCGCTACGGCTGGCAAGCAGAGGATGGATGATCGTCATTGCGCGTTCCTCAACCAATTCCCATGCTTTCAGCCAGTGCTTCCAGCGCCTGTTCAAAGCACGCCAGCGGCGCCCGCACAGTGCCTGCACCAATCTGCCCGATCCCCGCTTCTTTATGGGCGATACCGGTATTGATAAGTGGCGTAATGCCGGTTTCTACCACGCGACGAATATCCAGCCCCAGGCACGCACCCTGGAAATCCCAGCCGGGGATCTGCAACTGCATATTGCGTTCAAGGAAGATTTCCGCCATCTCTTCAGAAACCGTTCTGGCAGCTTCCATACCACCTGCACCGACGAAGCGCGTTACGCCAGGTGCTGCGATCATTGCGGCTCCGCCAATACCAAAGGTTTCGGTAATCGCGCTATCGCCCATATCCGGGTTTGCCTGCTCCTGCGAGAAGCCGGTGAAAAACAGACCTTGCGGAGTGTTTACAGGCGCAGTAAACCAGCGTTCGCCCAACCCGCTTACCCGAATCCCGAACATGTTGCCGTTGCGGGTCATTGCCGTGACGATGCTGCCCGCGCGGATCATCGCACCTGCATCCATCGCCGCCTTGCAATAGGCCATCGCGAGGTTGAGGAAGAACTGATCGGTCACGCTGAGGAAATCCATCACTTCGGCGATGTGCTGTTTATCATGATCGAGGCGGGCAATTTGTGGGGCCAGCGCACGCATTAACAATGCTGAGGAAGCAATATTGCGTTGATGGAACTCATCGCCCATCGTAATGCCCTGCGCCATCATCGCGGTGAGATCGATACCGCGCTCCATGCGCCCCAGCGCGGCGCTTAATACCGGCATTAACACGTCGCGCATCCAGCGGTGACGGGTCAGAACATCTTCGCCGTAAGCGCCAAAACGCATCACTTTACCGATACCTTCATTCAGGTTGCAGTACGCCCGGTTGCCGTCGGTCACGTTCTCGACCACCAGCATCGGCATACTGGCAGAAGTAATGCCGCCCATTGGCCCGACGGCATTCACATGGTGACAAGGAATGAAGTTCACTTCCCCTTGTTCAAGCATTGCCAGCGCCTGCGCTTCATCTTTCGCCCAGCCTTCAAACAGACATGCCCCTACACACGCCCCTTTCATGGGGCCGGTCATCTCCTGCCAGCGCATCGGCGGCCCGGCGTGAAGCAGTGTTTTGCCCTGATTCAATTCGCTAATGAGTAAAGACGCCGGTTGCACATCCAGCCAGTGTGGACGAGCGCGACGAATTTGTTCGATAACCGCAGCATTGGCTTGCGCCACTGATGTAAACATGGGAACCCCTTATTGCAAACGTTCTAATAAACGAGCCAGTTTTTTATTGCCGCCAGCGACTGGCGCCCATTGGTAATGCACGACCGGTTTGCTGGCGCCTTGTAGTTCCAGCGCAAAACTGCGTAATCCGATGTTAATCACGGCGACGTGTTCCAGTAATGACGGTGTGTGTTGCTGTGTGGCAGGCGAGAGCGGATGAATTAACGCCGCCGCCAGCAAGGTGGCTTCCGGCAGCGAACTCACTACCGCGATCCCCGCATCTTCCAGCGTGGCGATTTGTTGCGAGCGGCATTGCGGGTCACGTTCGGTGCCTGTCAGCGTGGCAATGGCGTACAGCGGTTGGTTGTCTGAACGCGTGGCACAGGCTTTCTGCCAGGCGCTTACCAGCGAGGCCGCAGGATCGGCGGTCGCACCGAAGCCAATCACCACATCAAGCAGCAATACGCGCACGTGTGGTTTTGCACCAAGCTCGGCAATTAACTGGTTGCGTAAGGTCGGGTCGATCATCGGATGGGGACGCCCGACGGTGTAGAAATCATCGCCCAGGTCAATGATCTGGTGACCATCAGCGTCCAGCATCATGCCGTGATGATGGGCATCGTCGGCTGCCACGCCAGGATGCCCGGCGAGTAATCCCGCCGCTTCGGCGGCCAGCGTACCGCCGGTATACAAGCCGCAAATAAATCCGCTGCTGACAGGCGCTATTGCGTTACGTCGCGCCGTAACGCGTGAAAGCAGGCAAGCTAGGCGCGCGGCATCATCCAGCGAGGAGGCAAACCAGACATTCTCTTCACGAGCCACCGCCGGGGCATAACCTAAAAACAGCGCCACCGTCGGTTTACCCGTCGCTTTCATCGCGTTAACGATACGCAGGCGCACGGCTTCGGCAGGTGGTTTAGAGACAAACGCCAGCACTTCACTTTTCGCATCGGCACTCAACATTTCCAGCGCCGTCAGCGCACTGATCCCGCCCACTTCACGACTGAGATCGCGCCCGCCAAGACCAATCGCGTGAGTAATTCCCTCACCTGCCAGCGCAATCTGCGAGCACAGTTCCTGAATCCCTGTACCAGAAGCGCCAATGACACCAATATTGCCTTCTGGCATCACATTGGCGAAAGCCAGCGGCGTGTCGGCAATCATCGACGTACCGCAGTCCGGCCCCATCACCAGCAAGCCTTTTTCCCGCGCGCGGGTTTTGAGTTGGATTTCATCTTCCAGCGTGACGTTATCGGAGAACATCATCACGTTGAGGTTGCGATCCAGCGCCTGATTCGCCAGCTCTGCCGCGTACTCACCAGCCACTGAAATCAGCGCCAGATTGGCGTCGGGTAATTTCTGACAGGCACTGTCCCAGCGACGCACCTGCGTCAACGCCTGGCTGCTGCCTGAACCTTGCGCCAGTTGTTTTAGCGCCTCTTCAAGCTGCTGCATAATCGCCTGCGCGATCCCCGCATCCGCCGCTTCGCTACGAATTGCCACGCAAATATCGTTCGGCGTGGCGTTATTAAAATCGTCATGCCAGAAACCTGTGGTATCTAATAACGCTTTATTGGCGGGCGTACCCATCATTACGGAAACATCATCAATATTTTCTGATTCGCTGAGTTTTCGTGAAATAATCATTAAACTGACCGAATCCTGAAAACACCCTTTTTTAATAAAGGCGTGGATCATAACAACTCCTTAAAAATTGCACCCATGGCAATTGCACGAGCAGTGTTAATGTGTCAATCACGGTATCGATGACCGATGAAAAATAAGGTGATGAATATCACACAGGAATTATTAGCAAAAGAATTCAAATAACCGCCAGACTATTATCTGCTAATTTTTAACAAGCAGGGTTATTTTAAAAAACAAACCAAAAGTGCGCGGATTATCAAATAAATTCTAACTATATTTTTTTGCCTGTCTGGATCACATAATCCAGATATTTTCCCTGTATGTTAATTGCAGTCATGCTTCACACCGTCGTTAAAAAGGAAGACAGATGAAAATCAGTCGGGAAACACTCCACCAGCTAATCGAGAATAAACTCTGCCAGGCTGGATTAAAACGTGAGCACGCTGCAACCGTGGCTGAAGTATTGGTTTATGCCGATGCCAGAGGGATCCACTCTCATGGCGCGGTACGCGTGGAATACTACGCAGAACGTATTTCAAAAGGCGGCACCAACCGCGAACCGGAGTTCCGTCTTGAAGAGACGGGACCGTGTTCGGCAATTTTACATGCCGACAATGCCGCCGGGCAGGTCGCCGCGAAAATGGGCATGGAACATGCCATTAAAACAGCACAACAAAATGGCGTTGCGGTGGTCGGTATCAGCCGGATGGGTCACAGCGGCGCAATCTCTTACTTTGTGCAGCAGGCAGCTCGCGCCGGATTAATTGGTATTTCGATGTGCCAGTCCGATCCAATGGTGGTGCCGTTTGGCGGCGCGGAAATTTACTACGGTACTAACCCACTGGCCTTTGCCGCGCCGGGAGAAGGCAACGAGATCCTTACCTTTGATATGGCGACTACCGTACAGGCATGGGGAAAAGTGCTCGACGCCCGCTCGCGTAATATGTCTATCCCGGATACCTGGGCGGTCGATAAAAACGGTGCACCAACAACCGATCCGTTCGCGGTACATGCTCTGCTCCCCGCCGCTGGGCCGAAAGGGTATGGCCTGATGATGATGATTGACGTCCTCTCAGGCGTGTTACTCGGCTTACCGTTCGGGCGACAGGTTAGTTCGATGTATGACGATTTACACGCCGGGCGTAATTTGGGGCAATTACATGTAGTTATTAACCCGAACTTTTTCTCCTCCAGCGAAATATTCCGTCAACATCTTAGCCAGACCATGCGTGAATTAAATGCCATTACCCCCGCGCCCGGTTTTAACCAGGTTTATTATCCCGGTCAGGATCAGGATATTAAACAACAAAAAGCCGCCGTCGAAGGCATCGAAATTGTTGATGACATTTACCAGTATTTAATTTCCGACGCGCTTTATAACACGTCATACGAAACGAAAAATCCCTTTGCGCAATAATTATTGAGACAGGACTTTCTTATGATTACACATTTTCGTCACGCTATAGAAGAAACGCTGCCCTGGCTTTCCTCTTTTGGCGCGGATCCAACGGGTGGGATGACCCGTTTACTTTATTCGCCGGAATGACTGGAAACCCAGCAGCAATTTAAAAAAAGAATGGCAGCAAGTGGGCTGGAAACACGTTTCGATGACGTGGGGAATTTATACGGTCGCCTGAGTGGCAGCGAATATCCACAGGAAGTGGTTCTGAGCGGTTCGCATATCGATACCGTGGTTAA
This sequence comes from Escherichia sp. Marseille-Q3837, assembly GCF_916618735.1. Lineage (NCBI taxonomy): Bacteria > Pseudomonadati > Pseudomonadota > Gammaproteobacteria > Enterobacterales > Enterobacteriaceae > Escherichia > Escherichia sp. Marseille-Q3837. The sequence continues at coordinate 4,199,551 of NZ_CAKAKC010000001.1, forward strand.
CGGCGGTAACCTCGACGGGCAATTCGGCGCACTGGCGGCGTGGCTGGCAATTGACTGGCTGAAAACACAATACGGCGCGCCGCTACGTACTGTCGAAGTGGTGGCGATGGCGGAAGAAGAAGGCAGCCGCTTCCCGTATGTCTTCTGGGGCAGTAAAAATATCTTTGGGCTGGCGAATCCTGACGACGTGCGGAATATCTGTGATGCCAAAGGAAATAGTTTTGTCGATGCGATGAAGGCTTGCGGATTCACTCTGCCGAACGCCCCACTAACTCCGCGTCAGGATATTCAAGCCTTTGTCGAACTGCATATCGAACAGGGCTGTGTGCTGGAAAGTAATGGGCAGTCAATTGGCGTGGTGAATGCAATTGTCGGGCAACGTCGCTATACGGTGACGCTGAACGGCGAATCAAACCATGCAGGCACCACGCCGATGGGCTATCGTCGTGACACGGTTTATGCGTTTAGCCGCATTTGCAATCAGTCCGTAGCCAAAGCGAAAAAGATGGGCGATCCGCTGGTGCTGACCTTTGGCAAAGTGGAGCCGCGCCCAAATACGGTTAACGTAGTGCCGGGTAAAACCACGTTCACCATTGATTGTCGTCACACCGACGCTGCCGTGCTGCGCGATTTCACCCAACAGTTAGAAAACGACATGCGGGCGATTTGCGATGAAATGGACATTGGTATTGATATCGATTTATGGATGGACGAAGAACCGGTGCCGATGAACGAAGAGCTGGTCACCACCCTGACGGAACTGTGTGAAACAGAAAAACTGAATTACCGGGTGATGCACAGTGGTGCCGGGCACGATGCGCAAATTTTCGCGCCTCGCGTGCCGACCTGCATGATTTTCATTCCCAGCATTAACGGGATCAGCCATAACCCGGCGGAACGCACCAATATTACCGACCTTGCCGAAGGGGTCAAAACGTTGGCACTCATGCTTTATCAACTTGCCTGGCAGAAATAAGGAGTTATAAATGGGATATTTAAATAACGTCACCGGTTACCGCGATGATTTACTGGCTAACCGTGCGATTGTTAAACACGGTAATTTCGCGCTGTTAACCCCGGATGGTCTGGTAAAAAATATTATTCCTGGCTTTGAAAATTGTGACGCGACAATCCTGTCCACACCAAAGCTTGGCGCTACGTTTGTCGATTATCTGGTGACGCTGCATCAAAACGGCGGTAATCAGCAGGGATTCGGCGGAGAAGGAATTGAAACGTTCCTGTATGTCATTTCTGGAAATATCACTGCCGAAGCCGAAGGAAAAACATTTGCCTTAAGCGAAGGTGGCTATCTTTATTGCCCGCCAGGCTCCTTAATGACGTTTGTTAATGCCCAGGCCGAAGACAGCCAAATCTTCTTGTATAAGCGCCGCTATGTTCCGGTAGAAGGTCATGCGCCGTGGCTGGTTTCTGGCAATGCCAGCGAACTGGAACACATTCATTATGAAGGCATGGACGATGTTATTCTGCTGGATTTTCTGCCCAAAGAGTTAGGTTTTGATATGAATATGCATATCCTCTCTTTTGCGCCAGGTGCCAGCCACGGTTATATCGAAACCCACGTTCAGGAGCACGGTGCTTATATTCTTTCCGGTCAGGGAGTTTATAACCTCGATAATAACTGGATCCCGGTAAAAAAAGGCGATTACATCTTTATGGGCGCTTATTCTTTACAGGCCGGTTATGGCGTAGGGCGTGGTGAAGCGTTCAGCTATATTTACTCGAAAGATTGCAACCGCGACGTAGAAATTTAAGTCATACCACTCGCCTGATTATTTTTAGCTATGTTGGATTTTGCCACGGTTTATACCGTGGCTTTTTTTGCGGTAAATTCAGGTAAAAAACAGATGCGGGATAAAATGCATCCGCTTCAGGCTGAAAACCGCACAGACAATCCCCTCGCCCCTTTGGGGAGAGGGGGAAAGCCATGCTCGTAGCAATCAGAAGCAGATGCGATATGAACCGCATCCGCTTTAAAGGTAAGAATCAGGGTTTAATTCCCTGACCTATTTTAATGGCGCTGGCAATATTTCGCGCGCTGTTGAAGAGATTGGTTTCACCACTGGCGAGCACTTCGGCTAAAGGTGCCAGACGTGGCAAAATGCTGAACACCGCGTCAATGCCGTACTGGTGCACCACTTCCACGCCATCACCCAATACGCCAGCAATCCCAATCACCGGTACATTAAACTGCTTCGCCACCGACGCCACGCCCAGCGGCGCTTTACCGCCTGCCGTTTGCGAGTCGATGCGCCCTTCCCCGGTGATCACCAGCGCCGCCCCCTGCACCGCCTGCTCCAGGTTGACCGCCCGCAGTACAATCTCAATACCCGGTTTAATATCCGCATTGAGAAATACCGCCGCCGCAATACCCATACCGCCCGCCGCGCCGCCGCCCGCCATCTGGCAGACATTGATTTCCGTTTGCTGCTGCAAAACACGGGCGAAATTTTGCAGCCCCTGCTCCAGCTCTTCGACCATCTCCGGCGTTGCCCCTTTTTGCGGGCCAAACACCGCCGCCGCGCCGCGTGCCCCTACCAGCGGGTTATCAACATCACACGCCACTTCAATATGACAGCTCGCCAGACGCGGATCGCATTCCTCCATCTCAATGCTTGCCACACGCGCTAAATTGCCGCCGTTTGCCGCCAGCGCCTGACCGTCGGCATCAATGAAACGCACACCGAGCGCCTGCGCCATGCCCATACCACCGTCTACCGTCGCGCTGCCGCCAATGCCGAGAATAATATGGCGAATGCCGTTATCCAGCGCATGACGAATCAGCTCGCCGGTGCCATAACTTGACGCCAGCAACGGATTACGCTTTTCAGGCGCGACCAGCATCAGGCCACTTGCTGCCGCCATCTCAATCACCGCCGTTTTCCCGTCGCCGGTAAGGCCATAAAAAGCATTCACTTTTTCGCCCATCGGCCCACAGACTTCGAGCGTCACGATGTTGCCGCCCGTCGCGGCAACCATCGCATCCACCGTTCCTTCGCCGCCATCTGCTATTGGCAAACAGATATAGTGCGCATCGGGAAAGAGGGTCGAAAACCCGGCTTTAATTGCCTGACAACATTTTTCTGCACTTAAGCTCTCTTTAAACGAGTCTGGCGCAATGACAATCTTCATTATCAATCCTTTTTCAACAAATTATTCGATGCGTTCCCACGGAATAAGGTTATCCATAAGAACAGCCAGTAAAATTCCGACCAGTAAGCCGTTACTGAGCAGAGGACGAAGCGTTAATGGAAGGTCTTGCAGATACACAGGCGGTAATGCCATTAAAAATATGCCGACAAATAACGGCAATGCGAGTCGATAAATATTGCGCGCGGTAAACGTTATTTGCTGACTAAACACCAGCGCGGAAAAGAGTAAAGGCAGATAAGAAACCAGCATGACCGCGCTACTCACTGGTAAAGGGATACTGCAAAATAGTCGCGTGAGTGCCGGAACCAGTGCCACCAGCAGGCAAATAACGCTGCCATAAATAAACGAACGCCGCGTGTAATCGCCAGTCTGGGTTAATAAACCAATGGATGAAACAAACGGCGAGAATGGTATTACCGCCAGCGGCACGGTTATCAGCGTCATAAATCCGGTTGCCACAAAGCTGCGACGATAACGCGTATTCCCCGCGCCCTGCTGCGGATAAAAAACATCCGTGCCCCGAATCGCACCGTAGGTATTACTGATATTCACCAGACCTGTAATCACCGCCGTCAGAATAATTCCCGGCGACAACGCACCGCCACTGCCGAGCGGGAACCACTGCCAGTGCAACTCACCGGAGAGCGAATGCGAAGAAGGAAAGCAAAAGTACCACAACAACCAGCCGGTTATCGTGCCGACCAACAGGCCGTAACGGGCAAAACGTTGCGGCAGGAAGATAATCATCCCCAGTACCAGGCACATCACCGCCACCGAGAGCGCGAACGGCGGTAACTGAATTTTAAAATTCGGGTCGGCTATGCCAAACGGCAGCCCGAGCATACCTTTGAAAAAGATAGTAGTCAGCTGCGCGCCCAGCATCAGCATAAACAGCACCATCACCGTCGGAGTAAACAACCGCGCAAGGCGATGACCTAATCCACTAAGTCCAATCAATATCGTCAGCACGCCGGAAATCGCAATCCCCACCGCCAGACTGGTGGCGATATCATTGACAGGCGTTCCGCGCGATGCTTCGCCAAGGGTGATAGTGAGGATAGTTCCCCACCACAGGCCGCCTGGCCCTTCCATAATAGCGCGACGATGACCGCAGAACGCCTGAGCGAAGCAGGCCAGTGCAGTAGCAAGAAAAGCATATTGGGTGAGCGTAAGCAGACTACTTTGCGGCAACTGAAAAGCCGAAAGCAGCGTAGGAGGAACCACAACCGTGTTGCAAAAAATAAAGAAAAACCACTGAAATCCTGATAACAGGCTTTCGCGGCTCACTGCAAAATTGAACATAAACACACCTTAACCGGAGAATGCCCGCCGCGAAGGCGGGCATTGCAGGGGCCAGATTACTGCTGATGTTTAAGGATAAATTGACCTTTCGGCGCAACAGGGAAGCCCTGTTCGATGTCGTAAATCACATCACCACGTAAGATGGTTTTCGTGATACGCGCGCCAATGGTTCGGCCAACATACGGGCTGACTTTGTGGCGATATTCCAAATCGTCATTGGTAAGAACATAGCTGCTATTCGGTTGAATGAAGACAAAGTCGGCATCTTTTCCTGGGGCGATACGACCTTTTTGCTGCAGACCGAAGATATCTGCTGCATTAGTCGCCATTAATTTGCCGAACATGGCCAGAGACATACCGCGTTTCTGTACTGCTTCATCGAACATCACGTCCATGCAGCTTTGCAGACCGGCGATACCGCCCCATGCTTTCATGATGTTACCGGCTTTCATTTCCGGCGGGCATGGAGAGTGGTCGGAAACCAGGCAGTCGATTTCACCGTTAAACAGTTTTTCCCACATGCCTTTCTGGTTTTCCAGATCGCGGATCGGCGGTGAACACTTCGCCAGGGTGCCAATTTCTTCGAACTGATCGGTATCCAGCACAAAGTAATGCGGGCAGGATTCACAGGTAACATCCTGACCTTCCTGACGCGCACGAGTCACTTCCTCAACACCTTCCGGGCTGCTGATGTGGCAAACGTGCAGACGGCAACCGGCAACTTTCGCCAGGTACAGTACGCGGCGAATCGCTTCCACTTCGGTAAATACCGGACGAGAAGCCACATAATCATGTGCGGTTACGCGACCTTCACGCTTCGCTTCTTCGCCCAGTTCATCACAGATCAGAGCGTTTTCGCAGTGCACCAGCACCGGCTGCCCCATTTCGCCCAGCTTCTGCGCGCCTTTGAAGAACTGCCAGTCGTTTACGTCACGGAAGTCGTTGTCGATACCACGATCGCCACAGGTCGCAACGAAGCATTTGAAGCCGACAACGCCCACTTCATCCAGTTCGTGCAGACGGTCGATGTTGTAAGAGACCAGGCCTCCCAGTTGTGCCGCATCGACAGTCAACTTACCTTTAGCGGCGTCGAACTTCAGTTCAATCGATGCGCGATCAACGGTTGCTGGCAACTGGTTGAGCGGCATTTCGATCATGGTGGTGATACCGCCTTTTGCCGCTGCGCGAGTGCCGGTTTCATAACCTTCCCAGTGGCTACGACCCGGTTCAGAAATATGGCTGTGCGCATCGACCATGCCCGGAGAAACCACCAGACCAGACGCATCCATAACTTCTTTTGCATCGCCCAGATCCTGACCGATAGCGGCAATTTTTCCGCCTTTAACGGCGATATCTACAACGCGAGCTTCGTTTTCTAAAATGACGGTGCCGTTTTTAATAATTAAATCAAAAGACATAACAAACTCCTTGTAAAATACAGATTGTTTTTTAACTCAATGTTCAATATCGGGATTAATTAACCTGTGACTTTTTGCTCTCCTGTTTTTTCTACTGCTGTGCGTTTCTTTAATAAAGCGTAGGCCGCAAAGGCGACGATGACGCCGACAAACCATGAAACACGCGATAACGGCTCCATGACCGGAATAAATTTACCGCCGAGAGATAAAATAACCGCCACCAGAGTGACTGAGAATGCAGTGAGGTTAAAACCGTTATCGTAATATTTAAAATCACCTGGTGCGGTGTACAGTTCATCAAGATTAATTTGCCCGCGCATTACTACGAAATAATGCGCCATCATCACACCAATTACCGGCCCCAACATCCCACCGATAATATCGAGGAACAAATAAATACTGTCCTGGTTTTCCATTAATTTCCACGGGCAGATCAGCAGGCTGATAATACTGGCAATCAGTACACCGTTTTTATAGGTCAGTTTCGTCGGTGCAATAGCGGCAATCTGATAACCAGCCGGAATAATATTACCGGTGGCGTTAGTGGAGATGGTTGTCATCAGAATAACCAGTACCGCAAAGAACGAGGCAAACAGGCTGTCCCAACGCTGAACAATATCCAGCACGTTCCAGGTGTCAGCGCCGTAATGAATACTGGCTCCGGCAATAATACATACCCCGGCGACCGCAAACAGAATATAGGCCACAACCAAACCGAGCGTTTGCCCCAGCGCCTGCTCACGGAAAGAGTGAGCGTTTTGCGTAAAGTCTGATGCGCTCACCGCCGGTGCCGCCCAGACCGCAACCACCGCGTTGATCACCACCAGGAACAGGAAGCCACTATTTTCTGCTTTCTGAATACCGCCAGGAATGTAGTCAAAGATTGGAGCAATCCCTACCAGCGAAATCGCCCAAATTGCCATACCGCCGAAGACGATATAGATGCACGGGTTAAGAATAGCGGTGAATTTATTTAAAACTTTGCCACCGCCAAAACCAATACCAACGTTAACCAGCCAGAAGAGTAAGAAAGTGATTAAGCCCGGTAGAGAAAGCCCTAACAGGGTAAAATCACCGCCGAGAGTTAAAAATCCCGGCCAGATTTTGCCAATCAGGATCAAGCAGGCCAGCGATCCAGCATAACACTGCAAACCAAACCACATGATGGCGGCAATCCCGCCTCTTAACAGTCCGGGAAACAGTGCGCCACGCACGCCATACGAAGCTCGCAGGATCATAGCAAAAGGCACGCCGTATTTACTGCCCGCAGCACCGTTTAATACCATTACCGCAGCTATAAAAAAGGCGCTAAGGATAATTGCCAGCATAATACTAAAAGTAGACAAGCCGAAAATAAAAAAGCCGCCGACCATTACATAATTGGGAACGTTATGAACCGAACCCATCCATAAGGTAAAGTAGTTAAATGTTTTCCAGGTACGTTGACTTTGTGTTTTCGGTAATAAATCTTCGCTATATCCGCGTTGCTGGAATAGTTTTCTCTGATGTTCCATAAATCCCTCTTAATTTCACGTATCGAATAACGCTGTTTTAATCTAGCCATGAGGAACTAATAAAATAAAAAATAATTTTTAATACTGAAGCAACGTCGTTGGCTGCTTTCTTTTTTTACTGCTGGCCGAATCAATTATTTGATATCGGCCATTTTTATTGCAGGCATCGAGGCTTTATCGGCAACGATGCCTTTTTATCAGGCGAGTTTATGATTCGCCATTAACTCCAGCGCCTGCACTAATGCAGAGTGATCCAACTGGCTGCCGCCGTTTGCCGCACAGGTATTAAATAACTCCTGGCAGGTTGCGGTGTTTGGCAGATTCAGCGCCAGTGCTTTCGCACTTTGCAGCGCCAGGTTGAGATCTTTCTGGTGCAGAGCGATTTTGAAGCCCGGATTAAAGGTGCGTTTAATCATTCGCTCACCGTGAACTTCCAGAATGCGCGAGGAAGCAAAGCCGCCCATCAGCGCCTGGCGCACACGCACCGGATCGGCACCGGCTTTCGATGCAAACAGCAGGGCTTCAGAAACCGCTTCAATATTGAGCGCCACGATAATCTGGTTTGCTACTTTACAGGTCTGACCGTCGCCGTTACCGCCCACGAGGGTGATATTTTTACCGAGCAGTTCAAACAGCGGTTTAACACGTTCAAATACCGCTTCGTCGCCACCAACCATAATTGACAATGTCCCTTCACGGGCGCCGATTTCGCCGCCGGAGACTGGCGCGTCGAGATAATCGCCGCCCAGTTCATTCACCTGACGGGCGAAACGTTTAGTTTCAATCGGTGAAATGGAGCTCATATCAACAATGGTTTTGCCCTTCAGAGACGCTTTGGTGCAGCCATTTTCACCAAACAGAACTTCTTCAACCTGTGGCGTATCCGGTACCATAATAAAAATGATGTCTGACGCTTCTGTTACCTGGCGCGCAGTGTCAACGCTGACGGCACCGAGTGACAGTAATTCATCAGCAACCGAACCAATAGTTGTGACATGCAGTTGATGACCGGCGCGCGCCAGATTAATGGCCATCGGAGTACCCATAATGCCTAAGCCAATAAATCCCAGTTTCATATTTAGCCTCTTTTAAATGTCGCTTTTCCTGAATTCAGACAACGCGATCCCCTGCCGACGTAGCGGCCTAAAAAAGCATTGTCTGAACAGCGTTACGTTTTAACGGTACGGTTTCATCCAGCCTAAACCGGCTTCCGTGGTGGTTCTGGGTTTATATTCACAGCCAACCCAACCGTTGTAGTCAGAATTTTCAATTACCTTAAAGAGATAATCGTAATTAATTTCTCCGGTTCCCGGTTCGCCACGATGTGGATTATCGGCGATTTGCAGGTGACCAATTTTATCGGCCCATTGGGTCATGGTGTTGGTTAATTCACCTTCCATCCTCTGCATATGATAAATGTCATACTGAATTTTCAAATTGCAGCAGCCTACATCATCAATCAGTTTCAGCGCCTGCTGAGTTCCGGTGAGATGGAAACCAGGGATATCGAAATGGTTGATAGGTTCAATCAGTAATAAAATATCTTCTTTCATCAACATATTCGCGGCATAACGCAGGTTTTCCACAAGCGTTGCGTGAATCTGTTCACTGCTGAAACCCGCCGGAGTTTTACCGACCAGACAGTTGATTTTTTTATTACCCAGCGCACGGGCATAACGAATCGCCGCTGCTACGCCATCACGAAACTCTTCTTCACGGCCAGGAATACAGGCAATACCCCGCTCGCCCGCCGCCCAGTCACCCGCAGGTAAATTATGCAGCGTATGCTCGAGTTTATTACTCGCCAGCACCTGTTTTAACTCTTCAATGTCGTAGTCATAAGGGAACATAAATTCAACGCCGCGAAAACCACACTGCGCGGCTTTCTCAAAACGGGCGAGAAAATCATATTCGCCAAATAACATCGATAAATTAGCAGAGAAACGTAACATTATTTATCTCCCTTATTCATAGTGCATGAAGCAGGTTTCAGTCGGCGCGTCCGCTGCGTTATCGGCGATATCTTCAAATTCCATAACGTTATCCAGTTCGCTACCCATCGAAATATTGGTTACTCGCTCCAGCATAATTTCCACCACCACCGGGACTCGGTACTGATTCATTAAGACTTTCGCTTGTTCAAAGGCCGGTGCAATATCTTCCGGTTTGAAAACGCGAATCGCTTTACAACCTAAACCTTCTGCCACTTTCACGTGGTCAACGCCATAACCGTTCACATCACTGGAGTTAATATTTTCAAACGCAAGCTGTACGCAGTAATCCATATCAAATGCACGCTGCGACTGACGAATCAGGCCGAGATAGGCGTTATTAACCAGCACATGGATGTACGGAATATTGAACTGTGCGCCAACGGCTAATTCTTCAATCAGGAACTGGAAGTCGAAGTCACCGGAAATCGCCACCACATTACGCTCTGGATCAGCCGCACACACACCCAGCGCCGCCGGAATGGTCCAGCCCAGCGGGCCTGCCTGACCACAGTTGATCCAGTGACGGTCTTTAAAGACATGCAGCATTTGCGCCGCAGCGATTTGTGACAGACCGATGGTGGTGACATAGCAAACATCGCGACCAAAGGCTTTGTTCATCTCTTCATACACGCGCTGCGGTTTCACCGGCACGTTGTCGAAGTGAGTTTTACGCAGCAAAGTGCGTTTGCGCTGCTGGCAGTCGGCGACCCACTCTTTACGACACGGCAGACGACCGGCTTTTTGCATCTCCTGCGCCACTTCAACCAGCAGCGTCAGTGCCGCTTTGGCGTCGGAGACAATACCCAGATCCGGGCACAGTACGCGGCCAATTTGCGTCGGTTCAATATCGATATGGACGATTTTGCGCCCTTCGGTGTATTTCTCTACCGAACCGGTATGACGGTTGGCAAAACGGTTACCGATACCAAACACCATGTCGGACGCCAGCAATGTTGCGTTACCGTAACGATGCGCAGTTTGCAGACCCACCATCCCGGCCATCAGTTCATGATCGTCCGGGATACAGCCCCAGCCCATCAGCGTTGGGATCACCGGAACGCTGGTCAGTTCAGCAAACTGTTGTAACAGCGCGGCTGCGTCAGCATTGATAACCCCGCCCCCGGCAACGATCACTGGACGCTCAGCCTGGATTAACATTTCTACGGCTTTTTCGATCTGCATACGGCTGGCAGCAGGTTTGTAGACCGGCAGCGGTTCGTACATATCAGGATCAAACTCGATTTCCGCTACCTGAACGTCGAACGGTAAATCCACCAGTACCGGCCCCGGACGACCAGAACGCATCAGGTGAAATGCCTGTTGCAGCACACGAGGCACCAGCGCCGCTTCACGTACTGTAACCGCCATTTTACTGACCGGTTTAGCAATTGCTTCAATATCAACGGCCTGGAAATCTTCTTTATGCAAACGGGCGCGCGGAGCCTGGCCGGTAATGCACAAAATAGGAATGGAATCAGCAGAAGCGGAATAGAGCGCGGTGATCATGTCAGTGCCTGCTGGTCCCGATGTTCCCAGACATACGCCGATATTCCCTGCCGTTGCGCGGGTGTAGCCTTCCGCCATGTGCGACGCACCTTCCACGTGACGCGCCAGAATGTGACGAATACCGCCGTGCTTACGCATCGCTGAATAGAAAGGATTGATTGCTGCTCCCGGAACGCCGAAGGCGGTGGTGATACCTTCTTTCTCCAGCACATACATTGCCGCGTCAACGGCTCTCATTTTTGCCATTTTCTTCCTACCTCAATTAATTGGAAAAATTTTCCAACTTTCAAATTTTGTCAAAAAAACCCGCTCCGCAGAGCGGGATGCGACAGACACTATGGATGTGCTTTCAGTCCCAACGCCGTGCTGATATCGCGGGCGGTGTCTCTGACCAGCTCACCCTGACTGACAAAACGATCTTCTGTCAGTCTTGATGAAGGCCCGGAGATGGAGATAGCGGCAACAACACTACCCACATCATCGTAAATTGCTGAAGCTATGCAATTCAGGCCAACAACATGCTCTTCTTTATCTACGGTATAGCCCAGTTCACGCGCTTGTTCCAGATCCTTCAGCAAGGTGGGCATATCCACAAGCGTAGTTGGCGTAAACTGCTGCAAACCGGTTTGCAGGATGATGCTCATCAGCTCCTCTTCCGCCAGCGGATAAAGCAGCGCCTTGCCTGCGCCGGAAGCATGTAACGGCAGACGACTGCCCAGCGGCGCACACATCCTGACCATCGATTTACACTCTAACTGACCAATTAATACTGCTTCATTGCCGTTACGAATCGCGACATTGACCGTTTCGCCGGAAAGTAACATCAGGCGGCGCATAAACGGCCCGGCGACGGAGAGGACATCGCGGTTATGGATGTACGCCGCACCGACGTTAAAAACACCTAATCCTATATGCCACCAGCCTAACTGACTGTCCTGATAGACAAAATCCGCTGCCTGTAAAACCTTCAGCAGGCGAAAGGTCGTGGAGAGCGGCAAATCCAGATTGAGAGAAATATCGCTAACTGACGAACTTCCCCCACTTTTTTCCAGATATTGCAGAATCGCAATTCCCCGCTCTAACGCCTGTGCGCCCTTCTGTGCCACAGGCTCCGCCTGTCCTGGCCTGCCGCGCCGTCTAACTTCCGTCATACCTACGTTAACTCCGACCTACAAGTGAGCATAAACAATGAACAATTCGTTTATCTTATGCAAGTCGGTTGTAGGCGTCACGCAAAACAGAGCTCCTGCTCAGGAATACTTTCGACATCACAGTTGTCACTGCCGCCGCGATCGATGGTCAGAAAATCGGTGACGCGCTGCCAGGCGAAAAGCGGGTGATGCCAGACATTACGATGGTAATTCACCCCCTGCTCACCGTTGGTGATAAACGCCCGCAGCGTTGTCAGGTCTGGTTTGTCGTCACCTAACGCCACGACCACCACAAACACTTCCCCTTTCATCGGGATAAACGCCTGAGTGCCCAGCGGATGACGTTCGAGTTCGTGAATGGTCAGCGGCAGCCTGGCAGGTTGCGCGCGGTTAATGCTAATCAGAGTACGGTCTTGCTCAAGAATCTCAACCAGCGCCAAATCGTGATAACGCTCCACCAGGCCATTGTTAATATGAAAAAAATCCCGTTGCTGCGTTTCGATTACGTCGCCATAAGCACTGAAGGCTTCCTGACTTAACGGTAATACCTGAAGTTTCATCTTGTTGTCCTTGTAACATAATTCCGTTCAACCAGCGCCGACCGGTCAGCTTGGTTTCAATAACAGGCAATCTAAAACCTTAAGAGAACAACATCAACACAAAAGTTGGAATATTTTTCCAAAACTAGATTTAGCCCACAAATCACACAGGGTTATCATGTAAAAATACAAGTAAATCAAAGGACAGCAAAATCACGCAACTTGCGGATTTAAAAGGGGATACCTGAAGATGTTTGATCCAGAAACCTTGCGGACTTTCATTGCGGTTGCTGAAACAGGAAGTTTTTCAAAAGCGGCAGAACGATTATGCAAAACCACGGCGACCATCAGTTATCGCATTAAACTTCTGGAAGAGAATACCGGGGTGGCGTTGTTTTTCCGCACGACTCGCAGCGTGACATTGACAGCGGCAGGCGAGCATCTGCTTTGTCAGGCCAGAGACTGGCTGAGCTGGCTGGAAAGTATGCCCAGCGAGCTGCAACAGGTGAATGATGGCGTAGAACGCCAGGTGAATATTGTCATCAACAACCTGCTCTACACCCCCCAGGCCGTCGCCCAATTGCTGGCGTGGCTGAATGAACGTTACCCGTTTACCCAGTTTCACATCTCCCGGCAAATCTATATGGGCGTCTGGGATTCTCTATTGTACGAAGGTTTTTCACTGGCTATCGGCGTCACAGGAACCGAGGCGCTGGCAAATACTTTTAGCCTTGATCCTTTAGGTTCGGTGCAATGGCGCTTTGTCATGGCGGCGGATCATCCGCTGGCGAACGTTGAAGAGCCGCTCACAGAAGCGCAGTTACGGCGCTTTCCGGCGGTCAATATTGAAGACAGCGCCCGCACCTTAACAAAGCGAGTCGCCTGGCGATTGCCGGGGCAAAAAGAGATTCTCGTTCCGGACATGGAGACGAAAATCGCTGCCCATCTGGCGGGCGTTGGTATCGGTTTTTTGCCAAAATCACTTTGCCAGTCAATGATCGATAATCAACAACTGGTCAGCCGGGTCATCCCAACGATGCGCCCTCCTTCGCCATTGAGTCTGGCATGGCGCAAATTTGGTAGCGGCAAAGCGGTAGAAGATATTGTGACCTTGTTTACCCAGCGCAGACCAGAAATCAGCGGATTTTTAGAAATTTTCGGCAACTCACACAGTTAAAAATCAAGTTTCCTCGCGCGTTGGCGCGTAAAATAGCGCGCAAGCTGATTTGAGGTTCACTTTTAACTATGCAAGAGAGACACACGGAACAGGACTATCGTGCCCTGCTGATTGCTGATACGCCCATTATTGATGTTCGCGCCCCCATCGAGTTTGAGCAAGGCGCAATGCCCGCCGCTATCAACCTGCCGTTAATGAATAACGATGAACGCGCCGCCGTTGGCACCTGCTATAAACAGCAAGGGTCAGACGCGGCGCTGGCGCTGGGGCATAAACTGGTGGCGGGTGAAATTCGTCAGCAGCGCATGGACGCCTGGCGGGCAGCGTGCCTGCAAAATCCGCAAGGTATTCTCTGCTGCGCCCGTGGCGGTCAACGTTCACATATTGTGCAACGTTGGCTGCATGAAGCGGGGATTGATTATCCGCTGGTGGAAGGCGGTTATAAGGCACTGCGCCAGACCGCGATTCAGGCGACCATTGAACTGTCACAAAAACCGATAGTGCTGATTGGCGGTTGTACCGGCAGTGGTAAAACGCTGTTAGTGCAGCAACAGCCGAACGGTGTCGATCTGGAAGGGCTGGCGCGCCATCGCGGTTCTGCTTTTGGTCGCACGTTACAGCCGCAACTTAGCCAGGCGAGTTTTGAAAACCTGCTGGCTGCCGAGATGCTAAAAACTGACGCCCGTCAGGATCTGCGCCTGTGGGTGCTGGAAGATGAAAGCCGGATGATTGGTTCAAACCATCTGCCGGAATGTCTGCGCGAGCAAATGACCCAGGCGGCGATTGCCGTGGTAGAAGACCCGTTTGAGATCCGTCTTGAACGCCTGAACGAAGAATATTTCTTGCGTATGCATCATGATTTTACCAATGCGTACGGCGACGAACAGGGATGGCAAGCGTATTGCGAATATCTGCATCACGGTCTTTCGGCGATTAAGCGTCGGCTGGGGCTACAACGATATAATGAACTGGCTGCCCGGCTGGATGCGGCGCTGACAACGCAACTCGCAACCGGCAGCACCGACGGTCATATGGCCTGGCTAGTGCCACTGCTTGAAGAGTATTACGACCCGATGTACCGCTATCAGCTTGAGAAAAAAGCGGAAAAGGTTGTCTTTCGCGGTGAGTGGGCGGAAGTGATGGCGTGGGTTAGGGCGCGGTGATGAGCGGTATTCTGAAACGGCGATTGTCGTGAGAACAGAATGATTGCAACAGAATACAGATATAAAAAAACCGACATGACAGTCGGTTTCAGATTGTTGCCAAAGGGCGCACTATTCATGCCGGATGCGCTACGCCTGTCATCACCCCGCAAACTGCCTGAACAGCGCCTTCCCCTTAACCAGTCGCGCGCCCAGCCAGCCGCCGAAAAGCGACAGCAGCAGCGCACCGCTGCACGGCAGCACAATCCACAATCGCCAGTCCGGTTCCCACGGGAAATCAAACACTTTCGATTGCAGTACCGCCAGCGCCGTTTCCGCGCCAATCGCGGCTACCAGGCCAGAAACAAACCCGAGCATGGCGAACTCACACCACAATGTCGTGCGCAGCAGTTTTTTGCCCGCACCGAGAGTGCGCCACACCACCAGCTCCTGATGGCGCTGACGCATTCCCACCTGCACCTGCGCCAGCAACAGCAACATACCGCAGGCGGTGACCAGCACCACCATCACTTCCAGCGCCCGACTTACCTGCTCCAGCACCTGACCGACCTGTTTTAAAATCGCGCCAATGTCTAACAGGCTAATGGTCGGGAACTGGCGGTTAAGTTGCGTCAACATGCCGTTGCCGTTCTCCCAGCGGAAACTGGTGAGCCAGCTTTGCGGCTGCCCGTCCAGCGCCCCTTCCGGGAAAATAAAATAGAAATTAGGCCGCAGACTTTCCCAGTCCACTTTGCGCAGGCTGGTCACTTTAGTGCGGAACTCCTGGGTATCGCCCATAAAAGTCACGGTATCGCCGAGGGTAACTTTTAAGCGTTTCGCCAGCCCCTCTTCCATCGACACTTCATCCGCTTTTGGCGGCCAGTTACCGGCGACAATCGGGTTATGATCGGGCCGCGTATTTTGCCAGGTGAGGTTGAGTTCGCGGTTGAGCGCCTCATCTTCATTGCCTTCTGTCGGCTTGCCGTTAATCGCCGTCAGCCGCGCCCGCACTACCGGATAAAACGATTCCGGGACTATCTGATGTTCCGCGAGGAACGCTTTTAGCGGCGTAACCTGTTCTGTGGCGATGTTGATTAAAAAGTAGTTCGGGCTTTCTGGCGGTAGCTGCTGTTGCCAGCGGTCGAGCAGATCGCCACGCAACACCAGCAGCAGTGCCAGCAGCATAAAGGAGAGCGAAAATGCCGAAAGCTGGCTTAACGTTGACCACGGCTGACGTAACAGGCGGCTGACTGCCAGACGCAGAGGTAGCGATTTTAGCGTCATGCTGCGTAATACATTAAGCAGCATCCAGCCCAGCACACCGCACAGCAAAGCCAGCACTACCGCGCCCGCCAGCACCGCCCAGAGCAGCATACTGCCACCCATTAATCCGGCGAGCAGCAGCACAACCACCACACTGACAATCGGCAGATAAAACTTCAGCGGCCAGACGTTCGCTACCACATCATTACGTAATACGCGTAAAGGCTGCGTTGCCAGCAACAGGCGGTACGGTCGCAGCCCCACCAGCAGCGAGATGACCGTCATGGTGCCGAGCGCCCACAGCCACGGCCAGAGGCTGGCTGGCGGTAGTGCGGCAGGCAGAACGGGCTTGAGCAGCACCATCAACACGTTTTCGAACAACAGACCTATCGCCCCACCGGTAACGGCTGAAAGCGTCAGCACCATCAACCACTGACCGACGATTAGCTTACGCAGTTGCGCTCGCCCTGCTCCCAGCGTTTTGAGGATCGCCACCAGATCGTAGCGACTGCGACAGTAATGATTCATCGCCACAGCCACCGCTGCCACTGCCAGCAGCAAGGTCAGAAGCGCCGAAAGCAGCAGGAACTGCTGCGAGCGTTCCATCGATCGCCCCAGCGCGCCTTCGTCCTGTTCCAGACCGTACCAGCGTTGTTCGGGTTTAAGCTGAGGTAACAGCCATTTCTCATAGCCATCGAGCTGGTTCTCGCTGCCGCCGAATTTATAACGCCAGGTGACCCGACTCCCCGGCTGCACGGCTCCGGTTTTATCGACATCCGCCAGATTCATCATCAGACGCGGAGCCATCTGGAAGGGGTTAAAACCAGAATCCGGTTCCTGAATTACTTCTCCGGCAATCCGCAGTGTGGCATCGCCCACGTCAATGGTGTCGCCCGTTTTCAGGTTAAGGAGCGCCATCAGGCGTGGAGCCAGCAATACGCTGCCCGCCTGCGGTTTCAGGCCAGGGGGATTAGTTTGCAGATCGCCATACATCGGGTAGATATCATCCACCGCCTTGACGTTCGCCAGCTGCGGTGTGTCGCCTGCAAAGGTCATTGTGGCGAAAGTCAGCTGCTTGCCGACTTTCAGGCCGCGCTTTTGCGCTTCCTCCAGCCACGCTTGCGGCACTTCGCGCGAACTGCGCAACGCCCGATCGCCCGCCATAAACTCCCGGCTTTGCTGGCTTAAACCTTTCTCCATGCGATCGCTGATATTGCCCAGCGCCAGCACGCAGGCCACCGCCAGGCTTAGCGCCAGCCAGACAATTAATAGCGACGGCGAGCGCCATTCGCGCCAGAACCAACGTGCAATCATGCTTCCTCCTGCAACTGCCCGTTAACCAGCCGTAAGCAACGGTCGCAGCGCGCCGCCAGTTGCAGGTCGTGAGTCACCATAATCAACGTGGTGCCATGTTCACGGTTGAGGGAAAACAGCAGGTCGGCAATTTTATCGCCCGTCTGGCGGTCAAGGTTGCCGGTGGGTTCGTCGGCAAACAGCACATCAGGCCGACCGTTAAAGGCTCTCGCAAGCGCCACACGTTGCTGTTCGCCGCCGGAAAGCTGTGCCGGAAGATGATCAAGACGTTTACCCAACCCTAACTGTTCGAGCAACGCTTTCGCTCCGTTACGACTTTCTGCGCTACTCTCACCGCGCAGCAGCGCCGGAAGCTCGACGTTTTCCAGCGCGTTAAGGGTAGGAATTAACATAAATGATTGAAAAACAAAGCCTACGTGCTTCGCGCGCAACTTTGCCCGCGCTTCTTCGTCCATATTATGTAGCGGTTGTCCCACCAGACTCACTTCGCCACTGCTGCCGTCATCCAGCCCGGCGAGGATCGCCAGTAAGGTTGATTTACCCGATCCCGACTCGCCCACCAGTGCGATAGTTTCGCCACGTTTGACAACCAGCTCAACTCCGGTGAGGATGGAGAGTTCATGCTCCCCCTGACCGACGGACTTCTTAAGATGATGAACTTCAACAATGTTTTCCGCTGGCATTTGCCCTTCCTGTTCCTGGTTCTGTTAACCTTCCGTGCCGCCGCAGCGGACACGTTATTAATTCTGGGTGATAGCCTGAGCGCCGGGTATCGAATGTCTGCCAGCGCGGCCTGGCCTGCCTTGTTGAATGATAAGTGGCAGAGTAAAACGTCGGTAGTTAATGCCAGCATCAGCGGCGACACCTCGCAACAAGGGCTGGCGCGCCTTCCGGCTTTGCTGAAGCAGCATCAGCCGCGCTGGGTGCTGGTTGAACTGGGCGGCAATGATGGATTGCGTGGTTTTCAGCCACAGCAAACCGAGCAAACGCTGCGCCAGATTTTGCAGGATGTCAAAGCCGCCAACGCTGAACCATTGTTAATGCAAATACGTCTGCCTGCAAACTATGGTCGCCGTTATAATGAAGCCTTTAGCGCCATTTACCCCAAACTCGCCAAAGAGTTTGATGTTCCGCTGCTGCCTTTTTTTATGGAAGAGGTCTACCTCAAGCCACAATGGATGCAGGATGACGGTATTCATCCCAACCGCGACGCCCAGCCGTTTATTGCCGACTGGATGGCGAAGCAGTTGCAGCCTTTAGTAAATCATGACTCATAAAGCAACGGAGATCCTGACAGGTAAAGTTATGCAAAAATCGGTCTTAATTACCGGATGTTCCAGTGGAATTGGCCTGGAAAGCGCGCTCGAATTAAAACGCCAGGGTTTTCATGTGCTGGCAGGTTGCCGGAAACCGGATGATGTTGAGCGCATGAACAGCATGGGATTTACCGGCGTGTTGATCGATCTGGATTCGCCAGAAAGTGTTGATCGCGCAGCCGACGAAGTGATCGCCCTGACCGATAATTGTCTGTATGGGATCTTTAACAATGCCGGATTCGGCATGTATGGCCCCCTTTCCACCATCAGCCGTGCGCAGATGGAACAGCAGTTTTCCGCCAACTTTTTCGGCGCACACCAGCTCACCATGCGCCTGTTACCCGCGATGTTGCCGCACGGTGAAGGGCGTATTGTGATGACCTCATCGGTGATGGGATTAATCTCCACACCGGGTCGTGGCGCTTACGCGGCCAGTAAATATGCGCTGGAGGCGTGGTCAGACGCGCTGCGCATGGAGCTGCGCCACAGCGGAATTAAAGTCAGCCTGATTGAGCCGGGGCCTATTCGTACTCGCTTTACCGACAACGTCAACCAGACGCAAAGTGATAAACCGGTCGAAAACCCTGGCATTGCTGCCCGCTTTACGTTGGGGCCGGAAGCGGTGGTCGCCAAAGTGCGCCATGCTTTTATTAGCGAGAAGCCGAAGATGCGCTATCCGGTGACGCTGGTGACCTGGGCGGTAATGGTGCTCAAACGCCTGCTGCCGGGGCGCGTGATGGACAAAATATTGCAGGGGTGAGTTGAAGCGCGCGCTTAAGCCCCCATGTCAAAGAAAATATCGACAACAGAGAGCGACTCCATGTCCGTAGAAAATATTGTCAACATTAACGAATCTAACCTGCAACAGGTTCTTGAACAGTCGATGACCACACCGGTGCTGTTCTATTTTTGGTCTGAACGTAGCCAGCACTGTTTGCAGTTAACCCCAATTCTGGAAAGCCTCGCGGCGCAGTACAACGGGCAATTTATTCTGGCGAAGCTGGACTGCGATGCGGAGCAGATGATTGCCGCGCAGTTTGGTCTGCGCGCGATTCCGACCGTATATCTGTTCCAGAACGGGCAACCGGTAGACGGCTTCCAGGGGCCGCAACCGGAAGAGGCGATCCGCGCCCTGCTGGATAAAGTGCTGCCGCGCGAAGAAGAGCTGAAAGCGCAGCAGGCGATGCAACTGATGCAGGAAGGCAATTACACCGACGCCCTGCCATTGCTGAAAGACGCCTGGCAGTTGTCGAATCAGAACGGGGAGATCGGCCTGCTACTGGCAGAAACGCTGATTGCGCTGAACCGTTCTGAAGATGCAGAAGCCGTGCTGAAAACCATTCCGTTGCAGGATCAGGACACCCGCTATCAGGGGCTGGTGGCGCAAATCGAACTGCTGAAGCAGGCGGCTGATACGCCGGAAATTCAACAGTTGCAACAGCAGGTAGCGGAGAATCCTGAAGATGCCGCACTGGCAACGCAACTGGCGCTACAGTTGCATCAGGTTGGGCGCAATGAAGAGGCGCTGGAGTTACTGTTCGGGCATCTGCGTAAAGATCTCACCGCCGCAGACGGTCAGACACGTAAAACGTTCCAGGAGATCCTCGCTGCGCTGGGTACGGGGGATGCGCTGGCGTCGAAATATCGCCGCCAGTTGTATGCATTGTTGTATTGATATTCCGTTGATCGGCACATGAACCACAACGCCGGATGCGATGCTGCGCATCCGGTATCGCATCATTTCTTCTTCAATTGCGTCACCACCAACTGGTGGCGCGAATTATAAAACTTCCGATAGGTTAAATAACAGGCAATAATGGTCGACAAGCTGGCGGTTGAGAGCAGCATAAAGGTCACCATAATCTGATATTTAATCGCCTTCACCGGATCAATCCCGGCAAATATCAACCCGGACATCATTCCTGGTAAACTCACTAAGCCAACCGTTTTTGCTGAATCGACCGTCGGAATTAAAGCCGCGCGAATACTGTCGCGAATCAATATCGCTGAAGCCTGTTTCGGCGTCGCGCCAAGACTCAGTTTCTCCTGAATCTGTTGCTGTTCGCTAATGACCCGTTGCCCTAAATTGTTGTAACACAACCCCACCGCTACCATGGCGTTACCGGCTATCATCCCGGCGATAGGGATCACCTGCATCGGGATAAACTCAATCGAACCCGATAAAATTAACACCGCGAGGGTAATTCCCGCCCCGACCGTAATGGCAATAAACGACGAGATAAAAGCTTTAGCAATATATTTACTGCGTTTTTGCGCATTCCACGCCGCATTAAAGCAAATAAATAACACCATCAATAATGTCAGGCTGGCATCATCAACGCTGAAAATATATTTCAGCACATAGCCAACAATAATCAGCTGAATTATCGCTCGCCCGACGCTCCAGAGAATATCTTTCTCCAGCGCCAGTTTTTCTTTATGGCTAATTAAGATTGCCACCACCACTAGCATTAATGCCAGTGCCAATGATTCGTTAGTAATATTATGCGAGTTCATAGCGTGCTTCCTGCATTTCTCCGGCATGCGGTTGCAGTGTAATCACCTTATCCGCATGATTAATTTCGTCTTTATCGTGTGTCACCCACAGCACGGCAATATTTTGCTCGCGCACATACCGGTGGATCATCTCATTAACGTTATGTTTATTACTTTCATCCAGCGCACTGGTGATTTCATCCAGCAATAAAACCTTCGGCATAAATTGCAGGTTACGAATCAATGAGATGCGTTGTTTTTCACCACCAGATAGCTCGGCGATATTCTTCGTCAAAATGCTGTCCGGCAAAGCGAAGCGTTCGAGAAAATCGAGAAAAATGGCCGGGTCAGGCTGCTGGTTACGGATCTGCCAGGGAAAGATCAGATTATCGTATACCGTGTCGCCAAACAACACTGGTGTCTGGGCACAGTAGGAGACTTGCTGGCGATACTCCTCTGGCTTCAGGGTGAATATATCTTCGCCTGCAAATAGTAACGTTCCACTACTCGGACTGATTAATGAAGCAACAATTTTTAGTAGCGTACTTTTGCCGCAGCCGGAAGGGCCGGTAATTAACTTAAATTCGCCAGCACGCAGCGAAAAATTGATGTTATTGAGAATCTTCGTATCGCCCACCTGATATCCAACATTTTGCAGTTGGAGCAAAAGACTATTTTCCTGCATTACCCATCCCTTTTTCTGATTTTTACTAAAAACAGTTTATCCTCCGCAAGAATAAGGGGGAACTCTCTTTCAGTAATCAGGTATAATTTGTTTAATCAAGCAGCAATTTTGCTGATTATGGACGGTACAACAGGAGGTTTTTCCGATGCTTATTTTTATCCCGATTCTCATTTTTGTCGCGCTGGTCATTGTTGGCGCGGGCGTCAAAATCGTGCCGCAGGGCTATCAGTGGACGGTAGAACGTTTTGGTCGCTATACCAAAACGTTACAGCCGGGGCTCAGTCTGGTGGTGCCATTTATGGATCGCATTGGTCGCAAGATCAATATGATGGAGCAAGTGCTCGATATCCCTTCCCAGGAAGTTATCTCGAAAGATAACGCCAACGTGACCATCGACGCAGTCTGTTTTATTCAGGTGATTGATGCCCCGCGCGCCGCTTATGAAGTCAGCAATCTGGAGCTGGCAATCATCAACCTGACCATGACCAACATCCGTACCGTGCTTGGCTCAATGGAACTGGACGAAATGCTCTCCCAGCGCGACAGCATTAACTCGCGCCTGCTGCATATTGTCGATGAAGCCACCAACCCGTGGGGGATTAAAGTCACCCGTATTGAAATTCGTGATGTGCGCCCACCGGCAGAGCTTATCTCTTCGATGAACGCGCAGATGAAAGCGGAACGTACCAAACGCGCTTACATCCTTGAGGCGGAAGGGATCCGTCAGGCGGAAATCCTCAAAGCCGAAGGTGAAAAACAGTCGCAAATCCTGAAAGCGGAAGGCGAACGTCAGTCGGCGTTTTTACAGGCTGAAGCGCGAGAACGTTCCGCCGAAGCGGAAGCTCGCGCGACCCAAATGGTGTCTGAAGCCATCGCCTCCGGTGATATTCAGGCGGTGAACTACTTCGTAGCGCAGAAATACACCGAAGCGTTGCAACAAATCGGTTCGTCCAGTAACAGCAAAGTGGTGATGATGCCATTAGACGCCAGCAGCCTGATGGGGTCGATTGCCGGGATTGCCGAACTGGTGAAAGACAGCGCCAACGAGCGAAATAAATCATGATCGAGCTGCTGGTAGTACACCCGCATATTTTCTGGCTGAGTCTCGGCGGTTTATTGCTGGCTGCCGAGATGCTGGGCGGAAACGGTTATCTGTTGTGGAGCGGTGTCGCGGCGGTGATTACTGGTCTGGTGGTCTGGCTGCTGCCGCTGGGTTGGGAGTGGCAAGGGGTGATCTTTGCCGTCCTGACGCTGCTCGCCGCCTGGCTGTGGTGGAAATGGTTGTCACGGCGGGTACGCGAACAAAAGCACAGCGACAGTCATTTAAACCAGCGTGGCCAGCAGTTGATTGGCAGGCGGTTTGTGCTGGAATCGCCGCTGGTCAACGGGCGCGGTCATATGCGCGTCGGCGACAGTTCATGGCCTGTCAGCGCCAGCGAGGATCTCGGCGCAGGTACGCATGTTGAGGTGATTGCGATTGAAGGGATAACGTTGATCATCCGTGCGGTCATCGCCTGATGCGACGCTGACGCGTCTTATCAGGCCTACAAAACTAGCCAGTCTGTGCGCGAACGTAGGCCGGATAAGGCGTTTACGCCGCATCCGGCATGTGGGCGGGGAATGGCAATTTACTCTTCTGTGGTTTTACCCATACTTTTCTGGTCTTCATCCGGATAATGTTTTTTTAAATATTCCAGGACGTTTTTATTGACCTTATGTTGGGTATACACCCACCCTTTCCAGTAATCGGGCTGATCCAGGTAAACTTCTGGCGGAATGGTGAAATCAGAAAGCGTTAACCATTCGGCTAACAAATCGGGGTTTCTCTTCTGGATCAACTGCAACAGCATGATCAGCGACATGGCAGAGGCAGGAGCCGTACTATCGCCGCTTAAATACTTCCACACCGTGGAGCGATTCGAACGAAAAAGGATAGGGAGTAACGCCCTGTCCAGATTCATTTCATTAAAAATCTTCTCAAATTCATTCATTTAATTTTCCTGCCTAGCGTAAACCTCTTAAAAATTGAGATTTATCAAAGAAACGCATTCTAACATACATCAGCAACAGCATCACGTTTAGTGCAGAAACAGCATTTATTTCGCTTATCAAAACAAGTCTTTACGGTTTGTTACTGAGAAATAGCACAAAATGATTTTCCATTTTATTCTAATGGAAACTTTTTTAGTTTCCATTAGTCGGTGTTTACGCTTACATCGTATAAAAACGCGCTTTACATCACACAAATGCCAGCGTAGATTTCGATCAATACGAAACGCATAATATTTCTTATAACAACAATTAATGTTGCTATAAGAAACATAAATGCGACTTACTTTGATTGAGAAAAAATGAATGAAAACTGTAAAGATATCTTTACTGGCTGTCGTTATTGCTACTGCTGTAAGTCCATCTGCCTTTGCGGGTGATACGATTGAGGCGGCAGCGACAGAACTGGAGGCAATCCAACCAGGGATGTCACATGAAGAAGTTGACCAGAAAATTGGACGCTTCATGATTCGTACTGGAAATACAGAAGCCGCGCAAGACTATCTGTTTTCGCATGGGTATATATCTTCAGAGACGGGCGAAAATATCTCCCCGGAACAGACCCAGGCAGACCGCGATGCGGCACAGGATACAGCCATCCAGAATGCGCAAACCACCGCTAACACAGCAGTGTCGACCGCCAATGAAGCGCACCAGGCCATTACGTCAGCGCAAACCGAGATTGACGCCAGCAAAGCGGCTATTCATAAAAATACTGACGACATTATCGAACAGAAGAACATTCTTAGAGCTCAACAAGACCAAATTAACGATACACAAAAAACAGTCGCCGCTACCGGTGATGTCCAAAACGCAGCGCGTTATCAGAGTATGGTAAACGCCCGTCAGGAGGCTGCGGATAACGCACAGCAGCAACAAGCCGAAGCCCAACAAACGCAGATTACCGAGCAACAAAAGCAAATCGAAGCCACACAAAAAACGGTCGCTGCCACCGGTGATGTTCAGACCGCCGCCCGTTATCAGAGTATGGTCAATGCTAAACTGGCTGCGGAAAATGAAACCAGCACGCGCGCTTCTGCGGAGCAAGGGAAAAAAATTGACGCTCTTTCTTCTACCATGACGACGGTATCTCAAAGTGTTGCCACCGAGAACCAATCAAAAGAACTGGAAGAAATTCATGGCGATATAACAAAAACCAACACTGCGGTAAGTAAGCTGGCGGCACAACAACAGATTGATAGCGTTCATTACGGTGAACAAATTCAAAATCTGGTGCAGGATTCCACCGATACACATCATCAGTTATCAACCACGCAAAAACGAGTAGCGGATAACAGCCAACAAATTAATACGCTCAATAACCATTTCAGCTCACTGAAAAACGAAGTTGAAGACAACCGTAAAGATGCCAATGCGGGGATTGCGTCAGCTATTGCCATTGCCTCACAGCCGCAGGTAAAAACCGGTGATTTAATGATGGTGTCTGCGGGCGCGGGAACGTTTAATGGTGAATCAGCGGTATCTGTCGGCACGTCTTTTAATGCCGGAACGCATACAGTGCTTAAAGCGGGTGTTTCTGCGGATACGCAATCTGATTTCGGTGCTGGTGTCGGTGTGGGATATTCGTTCTAAAATTTTACCAGACACCTTATAAATACCAATAAAAAACAGAACTATTGAATAAATTAGAGCAAGGACGTTTGCCTAATATCACCTCTTCATTAATTCTCATATTATTTAAGGTTAACAATGATGAATAGCACCATTAAATCGATTTCCCTGCTGGCGTTAATCATGCTGGCTGGTTGTAGCTCTCCCGCGTCTCGCATTGCAGACTGCCAGGCGCAAGGCGTATCTCATGACACCTGTTATCTTGCCGAACAACAGCGTCAGGCGGCTATTTTAAGTGCATCCGAAGCGCAGGCATTTAAAAATGCAGAAGCCGCACAACATGCCCAGGCGACAAAGAAAGCCATTTATAAAGGATTTGGCATGACCTTTAGAATGAGCAGCAAAAACTTTGCTTATCTCAATGATTCATTATGTGCGATTGATGAAGATAATGCCGATGCTACGGTTTATCAGTCGGGTCTGTATAACGTGATTGTTTATCATCACACAGGAAAAGTCGCATTAATGAAGGAAGGAGAGTTTGTGGGCTATTTAAAATGAAGGATGAAAAGAAAATATCCCTGACACATATTCTGATTATCGGTGCGTTTATTTTTGCCTTCTTGCAAGTAGTATTATTAGCCTCCCTGGTTCACGCGGTTAATGCCAGCAACGCAATACAGGAAGGCTTATTTCAGACGGGACGCATTATGGTAGAAAGTTTGCAGCATATTCTTTCGGTGCAAACGGGGATTAACTGATTTTTCACCCCGCCCGATGATGACAGCAGCCGGAGAGATTTTCGATAATCGGGCAGTCGGCGCTGTCATCGCCGGGGCAGGCATTCGCCAGCGCCAGTAACTGGTCGCGCATGGATTGCAGTTCTTCGATATGTCGCTCGATCTCCGCCACCTTCTCCAGTGTGCGCCGTTTTACGTCAGCACTGTGGCGCTGCGGGTCGTTAAACAGATTCACCAGTTCGCCGCTCTCTTCCAGGTTAAAGCCCACCTGGCGCGCCTGGCGCAGTAAGGTCAGTTCGTTGAGATGCTGCTGCGTGTAGGTGCGATAACCATTTTCGCTGCGCATCGGTGGTGTCACCAGCCCCTTCTCTTCATAGAAGCGAATGGCTTTGCTGGTCAGGCCGGTAATTTTTGCTACATCGCTAATGTTCATCGTTCGCGCAACGCCTCCTGTGCTTTGTTAAAGGGTTTCAACAGATAATCCAGCACGCTCTTTTTGCCGGTGCGGATATCGACCGTCGCCACCATGCCGGGAAATATCGGAAACTGCTGTTTGCTTTTATTTTCCAGATGATTACTGAAAGTGCGAATGTACACCCGATAGTAATAAACATCGCGCCGCACTTCATCCTGCACGGTGTCCGGTGATATCACCGCGACTTCTCCCGGCAGGCCGCCATAGATGGAGTAATCGTAAGCGGTTATTTTCACCAGCGATTTTTGCCCCGGATGGATAAACGCCACATCGCGCGGGGAAATTTTTGCCTCAATCAGCAGTTGCTCATCCAGCGGCACAATGGTCATCAGTTTACCACCGGGGGCAATGACGCCGCCAACCGTGGTGACATCAATATCCTGAACAATGCCACGAACTGGCGCAGTAAAGTTGAGCCTGGTGAGGGAGTCTTCACGCCCACGGATCACCGAACGCTGGGTTTCCACTTCCGCATTGGCTTTCGCTAACTCTTCCCGCGCCTGTACGTAGTATTGCGTGCGCACGTCGCTGAGTTTGTTTTCCAGTTCATTGGCCTGGCGTTGCAGGCGCAGCACTTCGACGCTGCTCGCAGCCCCTTGTTTCACCAGCGGCTGGGTCATCGCCAGTTCACGGTTGACCAGGCTAATCCCCTGCGTCAGCCCGGTGGTGGCTTTGTTCAACCCGTCGCGGCGAGTGTTGTACAACGCCGTTTCCGACTCGATAAGTTCGGGGAATTTATTCAGTTCGTCAGGGAAGACCAGCGGTTTATTACTCACTTCCGCCCGCAGCCGCGCCGAGGTTGCCAGCGCCGCGTACAGCCGCGACATCGCTTCCTGGACGTCGGATTCCGTTTTGGTGCGGTTAAGCTGCGCCAGCGGCTGGCCCTGTTCAACAATATCGCCAACCTTCACGTCGAGATGATACAGAATTCCGCCTTCCAGCGACTGCACCACCTGTTCGCGCCCGGAGGGTTCTACCGTGCCGCTGCCGGTGGTGACTTCATCAAGCTGGAAGTACCACGCCCAGCCGAGAAAACAGAGCAGCATCACAGCGGTAACGCGTACCGCCAGCGCCGAACGCGGCAGGCGAGGTTCAGTCAGGCCACGGTTGTATTGCAGTTGTCCGTTCATGCGGCAGACCCCTTATTCTTCTCCTGCAACACCACGCGTCGCGCCGTGGGTTCGCCCTGTTCACGCAAAATAGTCTCTTTCGCGCCGTCCATCACAATGCGCCCCTGATCCATCACGATTATCCTGTCCACCAGTTGCAGCATCGCCGTGCGGTGAGTGGCGATGACCAGCGTGCGATGACCAATCCACTGCTTCAGTTGTTCGATTAAATGCGCTTCCGCCATTTCATCCAGCGAGGCGCTGGGTTCGTCGAGCAGCACGATATTGGGTTGAGAGATAAGTAGCCGCGCCAGCAGCAGCGTTTGCCGCTGACCGCCAGAAAGACCAAATCCCCCTTCCTGAATCATGTAGTTGAGGCCGTTTTTCTGCTTCTGCACAAATGGCAGCGCCCCGCTGAGGGTTAATGCGCGTTCGATATCTTCATCGCTGGCTTCCGGCATCCCCATAGTGAGGTTTTCCCGCAGCGAACCGAAGAACAGTCGCCCGGTCTGGCTGAGCAGCCCCATGTCGCGGCGCAGATCCGCCGGATCAAGCTGCCCGATGCTGATGTTATCCAGCAGCACCTGCCCCTGCTGGGCGATACGCATTCCGGCGAGCATTTGCAGTAGCGTTGATTTACCCGCGCCGTTGCGCCCGAGAATGGCTATTTTCTCTCCGGCCTGAATGTTGAGTTTGCCAATTGCCACATCGGCAATCTTCTCTTCTTCGTCGTAATAAAACACCGCGTTGCTGAACTGATAATTACCGTGCAGTACCGCTTTATGCACCAGTTTGCCGTGCTCGGGCTGATCCACCGGGCGCTTCATCAGTTCATCAAGGCCATTACGCGCCACTTTTGCCTGCTGCCAGCGCGAGAGTACGCCGGAAATCTGCGACAGCGGCGCAATGGTGCGCGAAGCCAGGATCGTCGTCCCGACCAGTGCGCCGGTGGTCATGTCACCGTTCATCACCATAAAACAGCCCACCAACAGCACCACCACGTAGACGATGGACTGCACTTCCTGGGTCCAGGTGAGCAGTAGCCCGGTGAGAAAACGTTGCTTCATGCTGATGGACGAGGCCACGTCGTTAGTGTGATTCCACTGATTCTGGAAACGCTGTTCGGCGCGCAGCAGTTTAATGTCTTCAATCGACTGCACGGCTTCCACCAGCGTCGCGTTGCGTACCGCCGACTCGCGCATCCCTTCGTTCGCCAGCCGCGCCAGCGGGCGTTGCACCAGCAGGCCGGGGATCACCAGCAACGGCAGCGCCAGCAAAACCACCAGCACCAGCCAGCCGCCGATCATCCACAGAATAAAGACAAACAGCAGGAAGAATGGCAGATCCGCCACCGCACCGATGGTGGTGGAAGTAATAAGCTCCCGCACCGATTCCAGTTGGCGGATCTGCGAGATAAACGACCCGGTGGATTTCGATCGCACGTTGTTTTTCAGCCGTAACGCATGACCAAAAACGCGATCCGAAATGCGTAAATCCGCCCGTTTACCAATCACATCGGAAAGATGTGTGCGCACCATGCGCATACAGAACTCAAACAGGATCGCCATCATCACCCCGGCGAACAGTACCCACAGCGTCGGGTAGGACTGCGCCGGAACTACCCGGTCGTAAACCTGCATCGAGAACACCATCGCCGCCAGCGCCAGCACGTTCGCCACCAGTGACGCCAGCATAATATCGCCATAGCGCCGCCAGTCTTTCAGCGAGAGATTCCAGAACCAGTTCGCCTGATACGGGCGAATATAGTCATCCACCCGCGCGTCAGGGATGGCGCTGAGCGGGCGCAGTAGCGCCAGTTCGACGATGTTATCTTCAATATCCGCGACGTTAAGCGTGGTTTCCAGCCCTTCGTCACCGCTGAACTGAACGCTGATATTGTCGTGATTATCGCGGCGGGTGATCACGCCAATCTGCTGATTATCAAATACCGCGATCAGCGGCAGACGCCACGGGTTAAGCGAGTCGGCGGAGAACTCGACCAGCCGTAACCCCATTCCCAACTGCCGCGCCATATCGGTGAGCAACTCCTCCCGCTTACTGTCGCGCTCCCAGTTGACGGTCGCGCGCACGTTCTCCTGAGAAAAATCAAGGCGGTAATAACGCGCCACGGCGATCATCGCCTCCAGCCAGGCTTCCACGGACTGGGCATTTTTTTTCATTATCTACACCACCATCAACTGATGATTCGCCAGTAAGGTGGCGAGGTCGGTATGCACGCCCGTCAGCGTGACCACGTTAGCTGTCGCAAAGCCGCTGCCCGTGCCGTCGCGGTCGATCTGCACGATGGTGTCGCTGCCGCTCTGGGTAACTTTGACAAAATCACTGATGTTTCCGGCCTGCGCATCCAGCGTTGCCACACCGTTGACGTAGCTGGCTTTGCCGTTTCCGGTGTAGCCGCTGCCCTGCAACAGTTCACGAATATCAATGCGATCGGTGTCGGCGGTGCCCTCCCATGTCCCTACCGTAAAGCCATTCACCACGTCTGAGCCGTTGCCGCCGGTAGCGTCGCTGGCGTTGAGCAGTTTATAGAGCAAGGTGTCGTGCCCGCCGTTGCCGATGTTAATGGTGTCATTACCGCCGCGTCCTTCCAGTTGGTTATCACCCGTGCTGCCGGTCAGAGTGTCGTTAAAATTCGAGCCGGAAATGCCTTCAATATTGGTAAATGTCGAGGTGTTAAAGCCAGTAGCCTGGGCGGCGGTGCTGCTTAAGTTAGCGGTCACGCCCACCGTCGAAAGCCGGAAATCAACCACGTCCATCCCGCCGTTCGCCAGCCAGGTTCCGGTGCCGGAGCTGTACACCCAGCCGCCGGAGCCGTCGTAAGTGTCAGTGCCTGCGGTGGCGAAGAAGGTGTCGTTATAACCGGTGCCGACAAACTTACCGTTATTGCTCGCCGTCCCGGCTTCGGCGCTGAGATCGTAAGCGTGAGTGGCATCGGTAGCCTGTAAGCCGCCCCAGGTGGTGTTTACCGTCTGATCGATATTGCTGGCAGTCGCGCCAGTGGATTTGATCAGCACCGCGTTATAGGTTTCTCCGGCGTTCAGCCCGTAGAAGTTGACCAGCGCCGAGGTGTCGTTAACCCCCATCCCCGACTGCGGGTTGATGATTTGCGTGGCGACCAGCACTCCCGCCGAGTTGTACAGTTTTACGGTATTGCCGTAATAGACGTTAATGCCGTTGGGATCGGTAATGCGCAGGTGCAGCGAAGTGCCGTAGCTCACCGTGTTGGTGTTGCGGATCAGGAACACGCTGCCCGACTGTTTGGTCACCAGTACATCCACCGCGCCGTCCCAGTCGTAGTCCATTGCCGCCACGCCGCTGGTGGTGCCGCTCTGGCTGCCGCCGAGTACCGACTGCGTCCAGTTGCTGGCTCCGCCAACGTTGGTGTAAAGGTAGGATTGTCCGGTCTGGGCAATACGGGCGATATCCATCAGACCGTCGTGGTTCCAGTCCACCGCCAGGCTAAACTGGCTGGCGTAGGTCGTCGCCGTTGCCCCCACCGCCACCGGATTTCCCAGCACGCCGTTGGTGTTGAATAACAGGGAGCCGTAGTTAGCTCTTCCCTGGCTGGCGGGCAGGAAGAGATCCATATCGCCGTCGCCATCGAAATCCGCCCAAGTCATGGAGACAGACGTCGAGTTGCCGCCGCTGCCCGCCGTGCTGAGGAAAGTATTGATGGTGTTCTGCCCCCAGACAAACGTGCCGTTGCCCTGGCTGATAAGCGAGGACAGCGTGTAATAGTTATTCAGGTTGAAAGTGTGCTGAACCAGGTCAATCCTGCCGTCGTTGTTAAGATCAACGCCAGAACCCTCGTTGAGCGAAAGATACCCCGTCACCGCCCCACCGACCGTGGCGCTCCCCCCGTTGTTGGCAACAGTGGAGTTGCCTACCAGGGTGCCCGCGTTATTCCACAGGAAGGTATTGGAGTCTGGCCCCCCGGCGTCGCCAATCCAGAAATCAAGATAGCCGTCGCCCTCTTTATCAAACGCCACTACCGAGCCATACCACGTCAGAGTGCCAACGGCGACCAGAATGGCACTGGAAAACGTGCCGTCGCCGTTATTGGTAAAGCCGTTGATATAGCCCGTGCCGTAATCATCACGGGTAATAAACAGATCGCCCGTACCGTTACGGTCGTAATCGGCAATGGAACTGGTGGCGTAGTTGTTGCCGCTCTGATACAGCGTCAGGGCGGTCTTCGACCAGGTAAGCGGGTCGGTAGATTGCATCACCTGCTGGTTGGCCAGCACCGTCCACATTCCGTGCGTGTCGAGGCCGTAGGTCAGCCCCCAGGCCGTTGTTTTATTGGCGGTCGTCCAGGCTGGCGTGTAATCAATTGCCGCGTTGACTGTCACCGTGCCATTGCTGACGTTGGCGGTGTTGCCGTTGCCCGCCGAGCTTTTCACCTGCGCGGTGACGTTATAAGCAGTTGCGGACGCTGCCAGCACATCGGTATCCGGCAGTTGCACATACCAGGTGTTGTGCGCCGGGTCGACTACCACCGCGCCGCCCGGCTGTGAGGTGTAGGTTTTGCCGTTGATCACCACTTCAACATACTGCCCGCTGGCAAGCGCAGCGGTGATTACGCCGCTGATAATTGGCGTGGTGTCACGCGTGGTCTGGCTGGTGATTTGCGCCAGCGTCGTCGGAATAGAGGTATCGACTGTCAGGATAAAATCACTGGAGGAGGTGATATTCCCCGCCAGATCCACCACTCGCGCGCTGTAGGTATAGGCACCGCTGACCAGCCCGCTGTCGCTGTAGGTCCAGTTCAGCGCGCCGACCATCGTCACCGCGCCTAACAGCAGGCCATTGCGGTAGAGGTAAACCACTTCACCGCTGGCCAGCGGGCCGGAGAGCACACCGTTCAGCAGCGGCGTGGTGTCGTCGGTGGCCTGAGAACTGTTTAACGTCCCCTGCCGTTGCCCGACATCATCGGTATACGACACAATGCCTGGCGTGGCGGTGGGGTTAATCGTATCGACCACCACCGTTTTCGACACCACCGGGCCGGTATTTCCCGCCAGATCCAGCACCCGCACCTGATAAACGTAGCTGCCGTCGGTCAATGTGCGGCTGTCGGTGTAAGTCCACTGCGTGCCGTTGGTGGTGAGCGTAGTCCAGGTCGCGCCGCCATCAAGGCTAATCTGCGCTACTTCGCCGCTGGCAAGCCCCGCTCCCAGCGAGCCGGTCAGCGTGAGCGTGGTATCACTGGTGATAAAGTCGGTTGCCGAACTCCCCGTATCGGTGCTGATGCTGGCGATGGTGAGCACCTGCGCCGGGTTAACGGTATCGATCTGCGCCGACTGGCTGCCGGTTGCGCCAACGTTGCCCGCCAGATCGACCACCCGCACCTGCCAGGTGGTTGTGCCGTTGGTGAGCGTGCGTCCGTCAACGTAACTCCAGTTCAGACCATCTGCCGCCAGCGTTACGTTCACCCAGGTTGCACCGTTGTCGGTGCTGATTTGCGCGAACTCGTTAGCGCCGAGCGCCGCGCCCAGTACGCCGCGCACGGTAAGCGAGGTGTCGCTGGTAATAAAGTCGCTGCTGCTGGCTCCGGTGTCATCGCTGATACCGGTAATGGTGATGCTTTTCGCCGCTTCCGGGCTGGTGGTATCGACCACCACGTTTTGCGTCGCGGTCTGCCCGACGTTCCCCGCCAGATCCACCACCCGAACCGTGTAGTTCCAGGTGCCGTCGGTCAGTGTGCGACCATCGGCATAGCTCCAGCTGGTGCCGATAACGGTTAACGTAGTCCAGGTGACACCGCCGTCGAGGCTGATTTGCGCCCGTTCATCGGCGGCAAGCGCCGCGCCGAGCGTCCCGCGCACGGTCAGCGTCGTGTCGCGAGTAACAAAATCGCTGCTGCTTAAGCCGGTGTCATCGCTAATGCCCGCAATGACGATGGTTTTGCTCGCCAGCGGCGCGCTGGTGTCAACGGTGACAATCTGGCTGGCGGTCGCGCCGATATTTCCGGCGATGTCGATAACCCGCACCTGATAGTTGTAGTTGCCGTCAGTCAGCGTGCGCCCATCAAGGTACGTCCAGGTCAAACCGCTTACCGAAAGATTCTGCCAGGTGGTGCCGCCATCGATACTGATTTGCGCGAACTCGCCGGCAGAAAGCGTCGCCCCCAGCGTGCCGCTCACCGCCAGCGTCGTGTCGCTGGTGATAAAATCGTTAGTGATCAATCCAGTATCGGTGGTGATCGCGCTGATGGCGATGGTTTTCACCGCTGGATCTGGCGCGATGGTGTCGATCACCACGTTCTGGCTGTCAGTCGCGCCGACGTTGCCCGCCGCATCAATCACCCGCACCTGATAGAGATAGTTGCCATCAGTCAGCGTGCGGCTGTCGTTATAGCGCCAGGTCGTGCCGGTCACGGTGAGCGTGCTCCAGGTTGCGCCGCCGTCGATACTGATTTGCGCCGTCTCGTTACTGGCAAGCGCGGCGGTGAGTGAGCCATTGACCACCACCGGGCTGACGCTGGTGATAAAGTCGCTGGCGCTAAGGCCGGTGTCGGCTTGCAGGGAATCGATATTAATCCCCATCGCCGGGGCGCTGAGATCGACGGTAATGGTGTGATTGCTGCTGCCGGTATTGCCGATAGAGTTGCTCACCGAGGCGTTAATCACGTAGGCATTGCCGTCTGCCAGCGCGGTGACATCGGCGCTACCGAGGGTGTAGCTCCAGCTACCGCCGGTCTGCACCGTGGTGGTATAGGTTTTGCCGTTTAAGGTAAGAGTCAGCGTCTGGCCGACCGGCGCGGTGGTGGTGCCGCTGATAACCAGAGACGAACCGTGTTCCGCCGCGTTCACCACATCATCGCCCGCAAAGGTGTTGATGGTGACGGTGGGGACGTCGCCGTTCAACGTGACGCCACGGCTGGCGCTGCCGGGGTTTCCGGCCTGATCGCTGACCGACGCGCTAATGGTGTAGCTGCCGTCGCTTAATCCGGCAAACTGCTGCGCCGGAATAAACACTGACCAGCTTCCACCGCTGCCAACCGTTGCGCTCCAGCTCTGACCGTTAAAGGTGACGGTTACCGTCTGTCCCACTTCGGCGGTGGTGGTGCCGCTGATGGTCTGCCCGGCAAGCTGCTCGGCGTTGTTGATAATATCGTCGCCCGCTACCGTGGCGATGGTCACCGTCGGCGCAGCGGTGTCGACGGTCAGGGCGTGCGTGGTTTGACCGGGGTTACCGGCGCGATCGTTCACGCTGGCGGTGATGGTCTGCGCGCCCTGCCCGAGCGTTGCCAGATCCGCCGCAGGTACGTTCAGCGCCCAGGTGCCATTGGCGGCTACCGTTGCGGTATAGGTTTTGCCGCCAAAGGTCACGGTGACCGTCTGCCCCACTTCCGCGCTGGTCGAGCCATTAAGGGTTAACGGCTGCTGCTGTTCGGCGGCGTTGAGTCGGTCGTCCGTTGAAACGGTGTTGATGCTGATAACCGGCGCGGTGAGATCTACCGCCACGCTGCGCGAGGCCGTGGCGCTGTTTCCGGCGCTGTCCTGAGCGGAGGCGCTAACCGTATAGCTGGTGCCATCCGCAAGCGCCGCAACGTCTGCCGCTGGCACATTCACGCTCCAGCTCCCGTTGCTTTGAATGGTGGCGCTGTAGCCTTTGCCGTTAAGCAACACGGTCACCACTGTGCCTGTCGCAAAATTGGTGCCGGTGCCGCTAAGGGTCAGCGCACTGCCTGCTTCGGCGGCGTTAATGAGGTTATCGCCGCTGATGGTGCTGACCGAGAGCGATACCGCCGCCGTATTCACCTGCACGTTGTGGGTCTGCGTGCTGCTGTTGCCTGCGCTGTCGGTGATGGTGGCGCTGATGGTCACCGTGCCATCCGCAAGACCGGAAATTACGCTGGCAGGCACGCCGACGCTCCAGTTGCCGCTGGCATCGGTGCTGGTGACATACTGCTGCCCGGCGATGGTCACCACCAGGCGGTCACCAGCTACCGCGCCCGTGGCGGTGCCGCTGATAATCTGCGCCTGGGTGTGTTCGACGTTGTTAATCACATCATCGCCCGCCACGGTGTTAAAACTGATCACCGGCGCGGTGGTATCGACGGTCACGCCTTTACTGGCGCTGCCAGGGTTACCCGCCAGATCGCTGACCGTAGCGGTCAGGGTGTAGCCGTTATTGGCAAGCGCGGTTAAGTCGCTGGAGGGCAGCGTTAAGCTCCAGCTCCCGTCTGCCTGCACCGTGGTCTGGTAGTTAGTACCGTTTAGCGTGACGGTGAGCGTTTGCCCCGCCTCCGCCGTACTGGTGCCGGACACCGTCACGCCCGCCGCCGCTTCGCTGGCGTTGATGATGTTATCGCTGGCAATGCTGTTGATGGTCACCGTTGGCGCGGCACTATCGACGCTGTATTCGTGCGTTGCCGTGGCGCTGTTGCCGTTGACGTTAGTCACCCGCACCTGGGCGCTGGCATCGCCATCACGCAGAGCCGCCATATCCGCTGCCGGAACGGTGGTGCTCCAGCTACCGTTTGCCGCCACCGTGGTGGTGTAGGTTTTACCGCCAAAGGTGACGGTGACGGTTTGCCCCGCTTCGACGCCGGAGGTGCTGCCGGAGAGCGTTAACGCTGCACCTTTTTCAACGGCATTAATCACATCATCGCTGGTGATGCTGTTCATGCTGATGGCGACGGCGGTGAGATCAACGGTCAGCGGATGGGTAATACTGGTTTGCGTTCCGGCACTGTTCGCCCCGCTAACGGTAATATTCAGCGTTCCCGCAGGCCAGTTGCTGACATCCGCCGCCGGAACGCCGACGCTCCAGGTGCCGTTCGCCAGCACCGTGGCGGCGTAAGTTTGGTTATTTATCACCACCGTCAACGCCGTACCTGCGGCAAAGCCGGAGCTGCTGCCGGTAATCACCTGTGCCTGAGCGTGTTCGATGATATTGACCACATCATCGCCCGCAACGGTATCCACCCGCAGACCTGGCAGACTGGCATCGATGGTGATAGCGCGCGTGCCGCTGCCGGTGTTGCCAACGGCGTTGGTCACCGAGGCGTTAACGGTTAACTCACCGTTCCCCAGCGCCTGCCAGTCGGCGGCTGGTACGCTCACATTCCAGCTTAAATCTGGCTGGACGATGGCGGTGTAAGTTTTACCGCCCAGTTCAACGGTGACGGTGCTGCCCGCCGCCGCCCCGGTTACCTGGCCGCTGATGGTTTGTGCGCTGCCGGCTTCGGCGGCGTTGATAATATCGTCCGTCGCCACCGGATTGATGGTGACGCCCGGCAGCGCGGTATTGACCTGTACGTTATGGCTGGCGGTGCTGCTGTTGCCCTGAGCGTTGGTGACGCTCGCCGTCACGCTGTAGGTCGCCTCACCCAGCGCACTGACCGCCGAGGCAGGAACGGTGACGCTCCAGTTGCCGGAGGCGTCGGTGGTGGCGCTGTAGTTTTGTCCGTTCAGCGTGACGGTGATCGCCGTACCCGCAGGCTGATCGCTGGTGCCGGAAAGCGCCAGATCAGATCCTTTTTCCGTCGCGTTGATCACATCATCGCCCGCGATGGTGTTGATACCAATCACTGGCGCAGTGAGGCTGACGGTAACGGTGCGGCTGGCGTCGTCGCTGTTGCCCGCCCGATCGCTGACGCTGGCGGTGATGGTCTGCGCACCGCTACCCAGCGCCGTCACATCCGCCGCCGGTACACCGACGCTCCAGTTACCGGAGACGTCCAACGTGGTGGTGTAGGTTTTGCCGTTGAGCACAACGCTCACCACATCGCCCGCTTCCCCGCCGGTGCTGGTGCCGGAGATCACCAGCGCCTGCGCGTGTTCGGCATCGTTGATGATGTCATCGCCCGCGACGGTGTTAATGGTGAGAACCGGCGCGGTGGTGTCTACCGCCAGATTATGGCTGGCGCTGCCGGGGTTGCCCGCTTTGTCGTTGACCGTGGCGCTGACGGTGTAATTGCTTGCGGTCAGCGCGCCTAAGGCTGAAGTAGGAACACTGACGCTCCAGCTACCGTCCGTCTGTACATTACCGGTGTAGGTTACGCCGTTAAGGGTGACGGTCACCGTCTGCCCGGTTTCGGCGGTGCTGGTGCCGCTGAGGGTGAGTGGGCTTCCGGCCTCCGTGGCGTTAAGAATGTCATCGCTGGCGATGGTGTTTATGGTGAGCGTCGGCGCGCTGGCATCGACGCTGTACGCATGGGTTGCCGAAGCGTTATTGCCGCTCGCGCTGCTGACGCTGGCCTGCACGTTCGCCGCGCCGTCTGGCAGAGTTGCCAGATCTGCCGCCGGAACCGTTACGCTCCAGCTTCCGTTGGCGGCGACGCTTGCGGTGTAGGTTTTGCCGCCAAAAGTGACGGTGACGGTTTGCCCGCTTTCAATCCCGCTGGTGCTGCCGGAAAGGGTCAGATCGGCACCTTTTTCAGCGGCATTAATTACGTCGTCGCTGGCAACGGTGTTGATGCTGATAGCCACCGCTGTTAAATCGACGGTGAACGGATGGCTGACGCTGACCGGGTTTCCGGCGCT
The DNA here is from genome assembly GCF_916618735.1 of Escherichia sp. Marseille-Q3837. Lineage (NCBI taxonomy): Bacteria > Pseudomonadati > Pseudomonadota > Gammaproteobacteria > Enterobacterales > Enterobacteriaceae > Escherichia > Escherichia sp. Marseille-Q3837. The sequence goes on from NZ_CAKAKC010000001.1 coordinate 4,238,001, forward strand.
GCTCTGGCCTGTCACTTCAACGGTTAACGGCCCCGCAGGCCAGGCGCTGACGTTTGCCGCCGGAATACCTACGCTCCAGCTACCATCCGCCTGTACCGTGGCGGCATAAGCCGTACCGTTAATGGTGACCGTCAATGGCACACCTGCATTCAGGCCGCTACTGCCGCCGGTGATCACCAGCGCCTGCCCATGTTCGATGCTGTTGACGATATCATCGCCCGCGACGGTATCCACGCGCAGACCTGGCAGGTTGGCGTCAATGGTGATATCTCGCGTGCCGCTACCGGTGTTGCCACTGGCGTTGGTGACTGAAGCGGTAATGGTCAAATCACCATTACCCAACGCCTGTAAATCGGCTGCCGGAACGCTGACGCTCCAGCTTAAATCGGCCTGAACTTGTGCAGTATAAGTATTGCCGCCCAGCGTGACGGTCACCATATCGCCTGCGGCGGCGCGGGTCACCACTCCGCTGATGGTTTGATCGGCCCCTGCTTCGGCGGCGTTGATAATATCGTCGCCTGCCACGGTGTTGATGGTGACGCCCGGCAGGCCGCTGTCGACCAGTAAATTCGCCTGGCTGCTGGCGGTGTTGCCTGCCGCACTGGTGGCGCTGGCGCTGACCGTATAGTTAGCCTGGCCTAAGGCCGCCAGATCGCTCACCGGTACGGTTAACGTCCAGTTGCCCGCCGCGTCGGTGGTGGCGCTGTAGTTATGACCGTTGAGCGTGACGGTAACCTGTGCGCCGGTCGCCAGCCCCGTACTACTGCCGCTGATGGTCAACGGCTGACCTTTTTCATCGGCGTTCAAAACGTTATCGCCGCTGATGGCGTTAAAGGTAATGGTCGGCAGCCCGGTATTAACCGTCACCTGATGCGTGGCGCTGCCGCTGTTGCCCCCGGCATCGGTGACGCTGGCGTTGATGGTCACCGTGCCGTTCGCCAGTGCCGAGACAACGCTTGCCGGTACGCCGACGCTCCAGTTACCGCTGGCATCCAGCACCGTGGTGAAGGTATTGGTGCCGATAGTCACCGTGACGGTGCTACCGGTTGCCGCACCCGTGGCGGAGCCGCTGATAATCTGCGCCTGGGCGTGTTCAGTCGCGTTGATCACATCATCACCCGCCACCGTGTTGATGGTGACAACCGGAACGGAAGTATCCACCGTCAGGTTATGGTTAGCGGAGGCCGGGTTTCCGGCTTTGTCGCTCACCGCCGCGCTGACGGTGTAGTTACTGGCGGTCAAGGCGCTTAACGCTGCTGGCGGCACGCTGACGCTCCAGCTACCGTCCGTTTGTACGGTGCCGGTATAGTTTGCGCCATTGAGCGTGACGGTCACCGTTTGCCCCGCTTCCGCCGTGCTGCTGCCGGTGATGGTCAGCGCCGTACCCGCTTCGGTGGCGTTAAGAATGTCGTCGCCCGCAATAGTGTTGATGGTCACCGTTGGCGCGCTGGCATCGACGCTGTACGCGTGGGTAGTGATGGCGCTGTTGCCGTTAACATTGCTGACGCTGGCCTGTGCGCTGGCATCGCCATCACGCAGGGCTGCCATATCCGCCGCCGGAACCGTGGTGCTCCACGAACCATTCGCCGCGACGCTTGCAGTGTAGTTTTTGCCGCCAAAGGTGACGGTGACCGTTTGCCCGGCCTCCACGCCGGACGTGCTGCCGGAGAGCGTTAACGCCGCGCCTTTTTCGGCGGCGTTAATCACATCATCAGCGGTAATGGCGTTGATGCTGACGGCAATCGCCGTGAGATCGACGGTGACCGGGTGCGTGACGCTGACCGGATTTCCGGCGGTGGTGCTACCACTCGCCGTAATCGTGACCGTCCCCGCAGGCCAGGCGCTGACATCCACCGCCGGAACGCCGACGCTCCATGAACCATCGGCTAAAACCGTTGCACTATAGGTCTGGCTATTAATCGAAACCGTGAGTACGGCACCCGCTGCCAGACCAGAACTGCTGCCGGTTACCACCAGTGCCTGCCCGTGCTCGATGATATTCACCACATCATCGCCAGCGACGGTATCGACCCGCAGACCTGGGAGATTAGCGTCAATGGTAATGTCACGCGTACCGCTGCCAGTATTGCCCACGCTGTTCGTCACCGAAGCCGAAATGCTCAACTCGCCGTTGCCCAACGCCTGTAAAGCGGCTGCCGGAACATTAATACTCCAGCTTAAATTGGCCTGCACTGTCGCCGTGTAAGTCTCGCCACCCAGCGTGACAGTCACCGTGTCGCCCGCCGCCGCGCCTGTAACCTGACCGCTGATAGTTTGATCTGCCCCTGCTTCGGCAGCGTTAATAATATCGTCCGTTGCCACAATGTTAATGGTGACGCCCGGCAGCGCGGTATTAACCTGCACGTTATGGCTGGCGGAACCGCTGTTGCCAGCGGAGTCAGTAGCGGCGGCGGTCACCGTGTAAGTGGCTTCACCGAGCACGCTCACAGCGGACGCCGGAACGGTCACGCTCCAGTTACCGGAAGCATCGGCTGTGGTGGTGTAATTTTGCCCGTTGAGCATCACGGTTACCTGCGTGCCCGCAGGCTGGTTGCTGCTGCCGGAAATCGCCAGATCCGCGCCTTTCTCGGTGGCGTTGATGATGTCGTCGACGGCGATGGTGTTAATGTCGAGTACCGGAGCACCGAGCGCCACGCTGACGATGTGCGAGGCTGTGCCGCTGTTGCCTGCGGAGTCGGTGACCGTGGCGGTAATGGTCACATCGCCCTGCGCCAGTGCGGAAATCACGCTGGCAGGCACGCCGATGCTCCAGTTGCCGTTGGCGTCCAGCACGGTGGTGTAGGTGGTCGTGCCAATCGTCACGGAAACCGTGTTACCTGTGGTCGCGCCCGTTGCCGAGCCGCTGATAATCTGCGCCTGTCCGTGTTCAGTGGCGTTGATGATGTCGTCGCCCGCCACCGTGTTGATGGTGACGACTGGGGCAATCAGATCCACCGCCAGATTATGCGTTGCCGAGGCCGGATTTCCGGCTTTGTCGCTGACCGCTGCGTTGACGGTATACGAGCTGGCGGTGAGATTCGCTAAATCGCCAGTTGGTACGCTGATGCTCCAGCTTCCGTCTGCCTGCACATTGCCGCTGTAATTGACGCCGTTTAGCGTCACGGTCACCATCTGCCCGGCTTCTGCCGTGCTGGTGCCGCTGATGGTCAGCGCCGTTCCGGCTTCGGCGGCATTAAGAATATCGTCCGTGGCGATGGTGTTGATGGTGACAGAGGGCGCGGTGGCATCAACGCTGTAAGCATGTGTTGTCTGGGCGATGTTGCCTGCTACGTTGCTGACGCTGGCTTGTACGTTTGCTGCGCCGTCTGGTAAAGCCGTGAGATCGACGGCTGGGATTGTCATCCCCCAGGTATTATCCGCAGCAACCGTCGTGGTGTAGCTTTTGCCGCCAAAAATAACGGTAATAGTCTGCCCCGCCTCCACGCCGAAGGTGGTGCCGGAAAGCTGCAAATCACTGCCCTTTTCGGCGGCGTTAATCACATCGTCGCCGGAAAGTGTATTGATGGTAATCGCCACGTCAGCGAGATCGACCGTGACCGGATGGCTAATACTGGTAGTTGTTCCGGCGGTGTTAGTGCCTGTAACCGTAATATCGACTGTCCCCGCAGGCCAGTTAGCGACATCCGTCGCCGGAACGCCCACGCTCCAGGTGCCATCGGCTAATACCGTTGCGCCATAGGTGACGCTGTTGATTTCCACGGTTAGTGGCGTCCCCACCGCCAGTCCGGTACTGCTACCAGTGACAACCAGCGCCTGACCGTGTTCGATAATATTGACCACATCATCGCCTGCCACGGTATCGACGCGCAGACCAGGCAGGTTGGCGTCTATCACGATGTCGTGCGTGGCGGTGCCGGTATTGCCTGTGGTGTTGGTCACCGAGGCGCTGATGGTCAGCTCACCGTTACCCAACGCCTGCAAATCTGCCGCCGGCACGCTGACACTCCAGCTTAAATCTGGTTGCACGGTAGCGGTATACTGGTTGCCACCAAGCGTGACCGTCACCGTATTCCCCTCCTGCGCCGTTCCCGTGACCTGGCCGCTAATAGTCTGGTTAACGGCGATTTCAGCTGCGTTGATAATGTCATCACCTGCCACGGTGTTAATGATCACCCCAGGCAGGAGCGATTCGACATTCACCGTATGGGTAGTACTGCCGCTGTTGCCCGCGCTGTCGGTGGCGCTGGCGCTAATCGAATAAACCGCCTCGCCCAATGCGCCGACCGCCGAAGCAGGCACGGTAACGCTCCAGTTGCCAGCACTATCGGTGGTGGCGCTGTACGCCAGGCCGTTCAACATCACGGTGACCGTGGTGCCGGTCGCCAGACCGCTGGAGCCGCCGCTGATGGTCAGATCCTGGGTTTTCTCGGTATTGTTAATGATGTCATCGCCGGAGACGGTGTTAATGGTCAGCGTCGGGCCGCTAAGATCAACGGTCACATCGTGAGTCGTGCTGTCGCTGTTGCCCGCGCGATCGCTCAGGCTGGCGGTGATCGTCTGGCTGCCGGTCGCCAGCGCCGTGACATCCGCCGCCGGAATACCCACGCTCCAGTTACCGGAGGCGTCCAGCGTGGTGGTGTAGTTTTTACCGTTCAGATTAACCGTGACCACATCGCCCGCCGCCGCGCCCGTACTGGTGCCGCTCACCACCAGCGCCTGACCATGTTCGATAGCGTTGATAATGTCATCGCCCGCGACGGTATTAATGGTGAGATCCGGCGCGGTGACATCCACCGCCAGCGCGTGGTCGGCGCTTGCCGGGTTACCCGCTTTGTCGCTCACCGTGGCGGTCACGGTATAGCTGCTGGCGGTTAATCCGCTTAAATCCGATGCCGGAACATTCACGCTCCAGGTGCCATCCGCGAGAACGGTGGTCTGGTACGTGTTGTTATTGAGCGTGACGGTCAGCGTCTGCCCGGCCTGCGCCGTGGTGGTGCCGCTGATGGTTACTCCCGTGCCCGCTTCGCTCACGTTGAGAATATCGTCACTGGCGATGGTGTTAATGGTCACAAGCGGCGCGGTGGCATCGACGCTGTACGCGCGATCCGCCTGGGCATTATTGCCGTTAATGTTGCTGACGCTCGCCTGCACGTTGCCCGCGCCGTCCGGCAGCGCAGCGAGATCGGCAGGCGGTACATTCACCGTCCAGCTACCGTTGGCTTCCACAGTAGTGGTGTAATTTTTGCCGCCAAAGGTGACGGTCACCGTCTGCCCAGCTTCCACACCGCTGGTACTGCCGCTTACGACCAGCGTTTCGCCTTTTTCGACGGCGTTGATCACATCATCGCCAGAGAGTGTGTTAATGGTGATGGCGACCGCCGCCAGATCGACGGTGACCGGATGGGTGATGGTGGAGGTTGTTCCGGCGCTGTTGGTGCCGCTTACCGTAATATCTACCGTACCCGCAGGCCAGTTGCTGACGTCTGCCGCCGGAACGCCGAGGTTCCATGTGCCGTCGGCTAACACCGTCGCGGCGTAAGTGACGTTATTGATAACGACCGTTAACGCGGTTCCCACCGTTAATCCGGTGCTGCTCCCGGTGATCACCAGCGCCTGATTGTGCTCAATGCTGTTAATAACATCATCACCCGCTACGGTATCGACACGCAGGCCAGGCAGATTGGCATCGATAGTGATGTCTCGCGAGACGCTGCCGGTGTTGCCGACGACGTTGGTCACCGAGGCGTTAACCGTCAAGGAGCCGTTACCCAGCGCCTGAATATCCGCCGCCGGAACGCTGACGCTCCAGCTTAAATTAGCCTGCACCGTGGCGGTGTAGGTATTGCCGCCCAGCGTAATGGTGACCGTATCTCCCTGCGCCGCACCCGTGACCTGCCCGCTGATGGTTTGCGCGTTTCCGGATTCAGCAGCGTTAATGATGTCATCGCTCGCCACCGGGTTAATGGTAACGCCAGGCAGCGCGCTGTTGACCAGCACATTATGGCTGGCGGAATTACTGTTGCCTGCCGTGTCAGTGACGTTTGCCGTTACTGTGTAGTTGGCCTCACCCAGCGCGCTAACCGCCGAGGCTGGCACCGTGGCGATCCAGTTGCCGTTGCTATCGGTAGTGGCAGTGTAATTTTGACCGTTTAGCGTCACCGTAACCGTAGTGTCCGCTGGCTGATTACTGGTGCCGGTGATTTGCAGATCCGCACCTTTTTCCGTGGCGTTAATCACGTCATCTGTAGCAATGGTGTTGATGCCAATTGTCGGCGAGGTGAGATTCACAGTAACCGTGCGGCTGGCGTCGTCGCTGTTGCCTGCCGCGTCGGTAATGGTCGCGGTGATGGTTTGTGCGCCGCTGCCCAGCGCAGTGACATCTGCCGCCGGAACGCCGACGCTCCAGTTGCCGGAAGCGTCCAGCGTGGTGGTGTAGGTTTTACTGTTTAACGTGACGGTGATGACATCGCCCGCTTCGCCACCAGTGCTGGAACCGGAGATCACCAGCGCCTGCCCGTGCTCGGTAGCGTTAATTATGTCATCGCCGGAGACAGTGTTGATGGTCAGCACTGGAACAGTGAGATCCACCGCCAGGCCGTGAGTGGCGGTCGCCGGGTTACCCGCTTTATCGCTTATCGAGGCGCTGACCGTGTACTGGCTGGCGGTCAGATTGCTGAGATCCGCCGTCGGTACGCTGACGCTCCAGCTGCCGTCCGCCTGGACGGTGCCAGTATAAGTCACGCCATTAAGGGTAACGGTGACCATCTGCCCCGCTTCGGCGGTAGTGGTGCCGCTGATGGTTAACGGATTGCCCGCCTCGGCGGCGTTAAGAATATCGTCAGTGGCGATGGTGTTAATGGCAAGTGTCGGTGCCGTGGCATCGACGCTATAGGCGTGTGTCGCCGAAGCCGTGTTGCCGTTAACGTTGCTGACGCTGGCCTGTACCGTGGCGTCGCCATCGCGTAACGCGTTGAGATCGGCGGCAGGCACGGTGGTTGTCCAGCTACCATCGCCCGCTACGGTCGCGGTATAGGTTTTTCCGCCAAAGGTGACGGTGACCGTTTGCCCCGCTTCCACGCCAGAGGTGCTGCCGGACAGGGTTAAATCTGCCCCTTTTTCGGCGGCGTTAATCACATCATCACCGGAAACGGTGTTAATGGAGATCGCCACCGCCGCCAGATCGACGGTGACCGGGTGGGTAATAGTGACCGGGGTTCCGGCGCTACTGGCGCCTGAAACCGTGATATTCACCGTCCCCGCAGGCCAGTTGCCCACATCTGCCGCCGGAACGCCAACGCTCCATGTGCCATCGGCTAATACTGTTGCAGCGTAAGTGACCGTGTTAATCACCACCGTCAGTGCCGCGCCCGTCGCCAGCCCACTGCTGCTACCGGTGATCACCAGCGCCTGAGCGTGCTCGATGCTGTTGACCACATCATCGCCCGCCACGGTATCAACGCGCAGACCCGGCAGGTTGGCGTCTATCACAATATCGCGCGAACCGCTGCCGGTATTGCCAACGCCGTTGGTTACCGAGGCGTTAACCGTCAGATCGCCATTACCGATGGCCTGAATATCCGCCGCCGGAACGTCCACGCTCCAGCTTAAATTGCCTTGCACGGTAGCGGTGTAGGTTTTCCCGCCAAGCGTTACGGTGACGGTATCGCCCGCCGCCGCGCCCGTCACCTGGCCGCTGATGGTCTGCGCCACGCCCGATTCGGCGGCGTTAATAATATCGTCGCTCGCCACCGGATTAATGGTGACGCCAGGCAGCGCGGTATTGACCTGCACGTTATGGCTGGCGGAATTGCTGTTACCTGCGCTGTCGGTGACGTTCGCCGTCACCGTGTAGCTGGCTTCGCCCAGCGCACCTACTGCGGAAGCGGGCACCGTGGTGCTCCAGTTACCTGCTGCGTCCGTCGTGGCGGTGTAATTTTGCCCGTTAAGCGTCACCGTAATTGCGGTGCCTGCGGGCTGGTTGCTGGTGCCGCTGATTTGCAGATCCGCGCCTTTTTCCGTGGCGTTAATCACGTCATCGGTGGCGATGGTGTTAATGCCAATGGTCGGCGCGGTAAGGTTAACGTTGACCGTGTGCGTCTCACTATCGTTGTTGCCTGCCGCATCAGTCACCGTGGCGGTAACAGTTTGCTGGCCGCTACCAAGCGCGGTGACATCCGCCGCCGGAACGCCGACGCTCCAGTTGCCGGAGGCGTCCAGCGTTGTTGTATAGGTTTTACTGTTTAGCGTGACGGTGACGACATCCCCCGCTTCCCCGCCGGTGCTGGAACCGGAAATCACCAGCGCCTGCCCGTGTTCGGCGGCGTTAATAATATCGTCGCCCGCAATGGTGTTGATAGTCAGTACCGGAACGGTGAGATCCACCGCCAGATTGTGCGTGGTGCTCGCCGGGTTGCCCGCTTTGTCATTGACCGTCGCGGTCAGGGTGTGGCTGCCATCCGTCAATGCCTCAAGATCTGCCGCCGGAATGTTAATGCTCCAGCTGCCGTCGGCCTGTACCGTTGCCTGATACGTCTGCACGGTCGGGCTGTTAAGCGTTATCGTAACAATCTGCCCCGCTTCGGCGGTGGTGCTGCCGCTCACCGTCACGCCCGCATCGGCTTCGCTGCCGTTGACGATATTGTCGCTGGCGACGGTATTGATAATGATGGTTGGCGCGCTGCTGTCGACGCTGTAGCTGTGCACCGCCGAGGCGCTATTGCCGTTGATATTGCTGACGCTGGCCTGCGCGGAGGCGCTGCCCTCGGTTAATGACGCTAAATCGGCAGCGGGTACAGTGGTTGTCCAGCTACCATCGCCTGCAACCGTGGCTGTGTAATTTTTACCGCCAAAAGTGACGGTGACCGTTTGTCCGGCTTCTACGTTAGTGGTGGTGCCGGAAAGGGTTAAATCAGCGCCTTTTTCTGCGGCGTTAATCACATCGTCCGTGGCGATGGTATTGATGGCGATCGCCGCCGGTGTGAGATCGACCGTAACGGAATGGGCGATGCTCACCGGATTTCCGGCGCTACTTTCCCCGGACACGGCAACCGTCACCGTCCCCGCAGGCCAGGCGCTAACCTGCGTCGCTGTAACACCCACGCTCCAGCTACCATCGGCCTGCACCGCAGTAGTGTATTCGACGTTATTAATTGTGACGGTAAGCGGCGTGCCTTCAGCCAGCCCCGAACTGCTGCCGGTGACTACCAGCGCCTGTCCATGTTCGATGATATTGACCACATCATCACCCGCTACCGTATCGACCCGCAGGCCAGGCAGATTGGCGTCAATGGTGATATCCCGCGTGCCGCTGCCGGTGTTACCGTTTTGATTGGTGACCGAGGCATTAACCGTTAAATCACCATTACCCAGCGCCTGAATATCTGCTGCCGGAACGCTCACGCTCCAGCTTAAACCAGCCTGGACGGTAGTCGTGTAGGTATTACCGCCCAACGTAATAGTTACCGTGTCGCCAACGGCTGCACCAGTCACCTGTCCGCTGATGGTTTGCGCAGCGCCCGCTTCGGCGGCGTTAATAATATCGTCGGTTGCTACCGGGTTAATGGTCACGCCGGGCAGTGAGCTGTCGACCAGGAGGTTATGGCTGGCGGTGGCGCTGTTGCCAATACTACTGGTCACCGCTGCCGTCACCGTGTAGTTGGCCTGGCCTAATGCGGTTACCGCCGACGCCGGAACGGTGACGCTCCAGTTGCCGGAGGCGTCGGTCGTGGTGGTGTAATTTTGCCCGTTCAGCGTCACGGTGATGACGGTATTAACAGGCTGATCGCTGGTGCCGGTAATCTGGACATCGGCTCCTTTTTCGCTGGCGTTAATCACATCATCGCCAGCAATGGTATTAATTCCAACCACTGGCGCGGCGGTATTAACCGTGACGGTGAGTGCCTGGCTGCCGCTGTTTCCGGCGCGGTCAGTCACTGAAACGTTGATCGGATAACTGCCGTCCACCAGCCCGCTGACAACGGAAGCCGGAACGCCCAGGCTCCAGTTGCCGGAAGCATCCACCACCGTGGTGTAATCCACATTATTCAGCGTCACGGTGACAATATCGCCAGCCTGCGCGCCGGTAACCGTGCCGCTGATGATTTGCGCCTGGGTATGTTCCGGCGTGTTAATGACGTTATCAGTCGCCACCGGATTAATGGTCACCACAGGCGGCGTGGCATCGACCAGCGCCACGCGTGAAACGCTGCTCGGGTTACCAGCAACATCGTTCACGCTGGCGGTGACCGTGGCGTTGCCGTCAGCCAGTGCGTCAACGTTGGCGGCGGGAACCGTCACACTCCATGTGCCATCTGGTTGCACGATGCCCTGATACGTCTGCCCGTTAAGCGTCACCGTTACCGTCTGCCCCGGCTGGGCGTCAGTGGTGCCAGTGATGGGCAGATCCTGCCCGCTTTCGGCGGCGTTGATGATGTTGTCGGCGGTCAGTGGATCAATGCTTAAGGCCGGCGCCTGGCTATCGACGGTAATGGTGCGGGAGGTGTTGCCGGTATTACCACTGAGATCCGTCACAGAAGCGGTAATCGCTACGGCACCGTCAGGCAGATTACCCATATTGGCAGCGGGTACTGTCAGACTCCAGGAGCCATCGGCCTGCACGGTAGTGGTAAAACTCTGTCCAGCCAGGGTTACTGTGACGGTTTGTCCTGTCTCGGCCTGTTGAGTGCTACCGGTAAGGGTCAGTGGCGCACCTTTTTCTGCGCCACTGATAATGTCATCGCCGGAGACGGTGTTAATGGTGATCAACGGAGAAACACCTACCAGCGTGATTGCACGAGACGCCGCGCCGGTATTTCCGGCGACATCTGTCACGGTGACGAAAATCGTATTGGCTCCGCGATCCAGCGTGCGGGTTACCGCCGGATCCAGCGCCACATTCCAGCTACCGTCTGCCAGCACGACGCCCGTCAGGACATGAGCGCCCAATTTCACAGTCACCGTATCGCCAGGAGAAGCACCGCTGACATTTCCGGAGATGATCTGTGCGACGGCCTGTTCGGCATTATTAAGAATATCGTCGCCCGCCACGGTGTTGACGTTAATCGTCGGCGCGCTGGTATCTACCACGAAATTCGCGCTGTTGCTGGTGGTGTTTCCTGCCCGGTCGCTGACGCTGGCATTTACGGCGTAGTTACCATCTGCCAACGCCTGCACTTCTGCGGCAGGCAGCGCCACCTGCCATGTGCCATCGCTACCGACGGTTGCTGTATGGCTTTTACCGTTTACTGTCAGTGTAACGATTTGCCCGGCTTCAGCATTCGAAGTCCCGCTCAGTACCAGCGCGGCGTTATGTTCTGCGGCGCTGACAATGTTGTCCTGGGCGATAGTGTTGATAGCAAGCGTCGGCGGCTGGGTATCGACGGTTAACAGCTGCGCGCCGGTGACCGTATTGCCCGTGGCATCTTTCCCGCTGACCAGTACAGCCTGATTCCCTTCGCTTAACGCCTGGGCGTCAGCGGTCGGCACCTGCACGCTCCACGCGCCGTTAGCACCTACGCTGGTCGTGTAGGTTTTACCGTTTAGCGTGACGCTGAGTTCTGTTCCCTGCGGCAAGTTGCTCGTCGTACCTGAAAGCGTAAATCCGGCGGCCTGTTCGCTGGCGTTAATAATGTTATCGCCTGCGGTGGTGGCGACCTGCACGCTGGCCTGGCTGTCGTCGATGGTTAACGTTATCGAACCAGCGTCAGTGATGGTGCTACCGACAATTTGCACCACTGACTAGGTATGTTCACCTGCGCTTTGCGTGGGTAAAGAGACGCTCCAGTGCCCGTTGCTGTCTACCTGAGCACTGGCAATAGTATTGCCGTTGCTGTCTTTGATTTGGATGGTCGCACCCGCCTGCCCGCTACCGCTAAAGGTTGGCGTGGTGTCATCGGTGATGTCATTGGTGGCAAGAATACCGCGCTGATCGCCCTGATTATCGGTGACTAAAAATGATGGGGTCGCATTGCCTGGCTCGGCGGGTGGCGGAGGGTTGTTAACCACTTCAGTTTTTGAATCGTCATCGCCACCGCTTGCCAGTAAAGCGCCAAGCGCACCGCCACCTACCGCCGCACCGGCTAACCATCCCCACGGGAAGGTGCTGGTCTGAGCAACGGTATCAAGAAATGGCGCAATGCTTTCAATCGCAGTGGTCTGGGCAGTCAGTTCTACGGGGGCTAATCCCCCCGCTGCGGCATCGGCAAAGGTGACGTGGGTTAGCTGTTGCCCATCAGCAAACACCAGTTCCGATTGTTCAGTGGTATTTGCCGCTTGCAGGAAATAGCCGTTGCAACGGATAACCGTGCCATCCTGCATATAGATCAGCAGATCATTTCCTTCGCGAACGTAACGCGCAACGGCAGATGCCTGAGCATGAACCTGCACCACAGAGGGCTCATAAATAACAACCGTAACGCGCCAGGATTAATCAGCGTTTGTTTGACGGATGTTTTACGCGAAATAACATCAATAATCAGGCTCATAATGGCATTCCTGATAAATGGCGCACATCCTTAGCGAGTCCATTTATCTAAATAAGACAAAGGTAATAACTCAACAACGATGCCTACCTGATATTAATAATGGCAGGATTATTTTAAATCGGGTAAGTCGTTGTATAAGCCCTGTTTAATTCCCGCTAATGGAATAAGGTTATTAACCGCAGCGGCATAATTTACTGCGGCAACCCAGCCATCATAACTGGCATTTATTTCAGCCGATTGCGCCTGAAAGACATCTTGCTCGACGGTTAATAGATCATTCAGACTGCGTTTACCTAATTTATATTCATTTTGATACACATCTCGCGTTTTGTGCGCACTTTCGGATTGCGCTAAACCGGCTTCTTCGCGCCCCCGTGCGCCAGTCCAGTTGGCATACGCCACCGATGCCCGTTGTAATACATCCAGTTTTGCCTGTTCGACCTGCGAGGCGGAGATTTTTTGTTGCCCTTCGGCCTGTTGTACCTGGGCAGAAACCGCACCGCCCTGATACAACGGCGCGTTAACGTTCAGCTGTAACTGGTCGTCCCAGTACGAGCGATCGCTGGTCTGGTAGCGCGTTTTGCCTCCCTGAATACTAAGCGTCGGCCAGTATTGCGCTTTGGTTTTTTCCACGCCGTACTGTGCCGACTGGCGTAAATTTTCTGCCGCCAGCACCAGCGGAATGGACTGGTAATCAATATTTTTTAGCGATACCGGCTGCTCGGCTAATTCCGCAGGTGGCGCGGCTATCGCCTCCGGCTGTACGCCAGTCAGCACCGCCAGTTGCGCTTTGGCGCTCGCCATTTGCGCCTGATATTGCTCCAGCGTCGAGCGCATTCCGGCAATGCGTGTCTGAGCCTGCAATTCATCAGAAGATGAGTTCAGGCCGGCGTTGGCGCGCAGTGCCGCCATGTTGTAGACATTTTCCAGCGAGTGGATATTACGTTGAGCCGCATCGCACAAAGCCTGATAACGGCTAACTTCCATATAGGTGGTCGCCGTTTTCTCTGCGACATCGGTTAGGGTTGCCATCAATTTAAAGCGGTAGCTGTCACGAGCGGCAGTTTGCAGTTTGATATCGTTGTTCGTTTTACCAAAGTCATACACCAACTGCGTCAGGGTTATGCCATACGAAACGTTGTTATCAAGCCTGCCGCTGGAGTCCGTTTGTCGGGACGGCCCCGCGTTACCGGTTAAGCCAACGTGCGGATACCAGGCACTTTTGGCTTCATCGATTTGCGCTTCGCCAATACCTATCTGCGCCGCCTGTTGGGTGACGTCGGGGTTTCGCGCAAATGCGCGTAATATACTTTCCTGTAAGGATAAACTGGCAACCGACGTAACCGCAGGGGCGTTAGCCCATTGTGGTAATGGCGCTGCAAGCGCGTTTTCTCCCATCACAATAAAACTTATTAAAAATATCAGGCATTTATTTTTACGGTTTTTTAATTGTAATCGCGCCATAGATAAGTCACTTCCTTCCAGGTCATTATTTTAACTAGTTTTTATAACCAGCCTCATTTTATTTAAGAAGGGTAATAACTTGTGCATCTCTTTCGTTTTTATTCCCCCTATTAAAAGAAATGCAGCTAAAAAGCTTATACGTTATTTATTAAGAATACACTACGAGTTTTAGATTACCATCATCCGCATTGAGAATAATCCATAGTAAGAAGTGATAAGAATCACAGTTTTATCGTGTATATACCATTTTTTTGTGACTTATTTATTAAAAGTATAAGACGGAGGGTTTGATTAAGAAAAAAAATAAAGGCGCAGCACAGAAAGCACTGCGCGCAGGTAGATTTTATATGGTTTTATTCCGTTTCATTACCATTGCCACAATAAGGCTTAGTAATAGTGCGCCAATAATCCACATCAGTGCGCTGCTGCCCTGGGACCATAGACTGTAAATAAAACCGATGATTACCAATAGCATGACCATCATACCGACAACGAGGATTGGCAACGAGGCGTGAATATCATGACGCAGACGGATCGCCACCACAAACACCGCAAGGTAGCAGATCAAAAAGGTGGCGCTGGCAACACTGGCCAGGGAACCTAAATTAAGCGCCGCCGTCATCAGCATGATCAACACCACTATGATGATGTTACCCCACGTACTCTGCCGCCACAGGGATTTATTCATTAGCTTCGGCAGTTCACGCTCGCTGCCCATGTTGTCCATGATATTAAACACCGCAAACAGGTTTGCGTTGATGGCTGATGCCGTCGCCAGCAAAGCACCTATCACCACTATCACATAACCCACATGCCCAAGCAGTGGAGAAGCGGCCTGCGCTACGGCGGTATCGGCATATTTTTCTAACTCTAATGCCGAAACATCACTAAGCAGCACCAGTGCCAGGGAAATATAGAGCAGTGTGGTAACGCCTATCGCCAGCAAAAATGCTCGCGGCATAATGACCGCCGGATCTTTCACTTTATCCGCCGCGTTTGCCATCATGCCAAAGCCCGCATAAGCAAGGAAGGTAATCCCGATACAAGAGAAGAATGCGCCGGAGCTGGGGGGCGCAGAGACGGAAATATGCGCCGGTTGCAGCGACCAGACGCCCGCAATAATCAGCAACAACAGGATCATCATTTTGATGCCGACAAGGATCACTTCCAGTCGCCCTACCGCATGGTTGCTTAAGGAGTTGAACAGCGTCATCAGGGCAATGATCGCCAGCGCGTAGAGCAAAATAAGATGCTCATCCTGGCTGCCCTCATGCAAAAACTGCACAGCATAAGCACCAAAGGCACGGGCAACCATCGCGATACTCACCGCCAGCGTCATCAGGTACAGCAACGAGAGCGCCAGCGAAAAAACACCGTTGCCTAACCCCCGGCGAAAGAAGTCAATAATCCCGCCATTGCTGGGATAACTTGCACCAAGGCGCGCATAGGCATATCCGGAAAACATCGCCACAATGCCGCCAAAAGCAAAAGCGACCCAGGTCGAGGCTTCCATTAGCAACGCCGCTTGCCCCAACAGGGCAAAGATCCCCGCCCCCACCATCGCCCCGATACCTATGGAAACCACATTCCATAGTCCCAGAGGTTTGTCACCGTTATTACCTTCCGTGTTCATCATGATCAGCCCTTAAACACGTTATAGCCGAGTTGTTTAGCGACCGATGCCACCATTTTTTGTCCACGAACACTGTTGCCTTCTTCATCCAACGGTGGCGAGAACGCGGCAATCCCCATCACGCCAGGCACTACCGCCAGAATGCCGCCACCGACGCCGCTTTTGCCGGGTAAGCCAACGCGATACGCCCAGTCACCAGAGCGACCATACAGCCCTTCCATCATCATTTCGGCCAGGATGTACGGCACATTGTCAGCCTGGAGAACGCGTTTTTGGCTTAGCGGATTAACACCGCCCGCCGCCAGTGTCGCGCCAAGCGTAGCCAGCTCAACGGTATTGATAAGCGTGGAGCACTGGCGGGTGTACACATCACAGGCTTCCATCGCATCGCAATAGAGATATCCAGAGGAATACAGCAGCCAGGCAATCGCCCGGTTGTGGAAGTTGGTGGTCTGTTCCGACTGGTTCACTTCCTCAGAAAGCGCCACCTGCTCACCAGCAAGTTGTTGTTGGATGTGTAAAATTCTCTGCCAGCGTTGTTCAGCATTATCGGCTTTGATCAGACTGGTAGTGGCGATAGCGCCTGCATTCACCAGCGGCGACAACGGCTTGCCACCATGAAGTTCTAAGGCAATGACTGAGTTAAAAGGCAATCCGGTCGGGTCAGCGCCAATTTTGTCCTGCACCGCCTGCGGGCCGACATCTTCCAGCGCGAGGGCTAAAGTACAGACTTTCGAGATGGATTCCAGCGCAAAGCGGTAATCACTATCACCCGCGCGATAGACGTTGCCATCGCAAGTCACAATAGCTACCCCCGCCAGTTGGCTGGGGACATTCGCCAGAAAGGGAATGTAATCGGCATTTTGCCCGCCGCTAAGTGAGTGAAATTGGACATATGCCTGATCCACTGCCTGCTGTAAATTTTTTGCATCTGACATCTGTTGTTAACTCCTTTTTATAGATGCGGGAGGCTATTCCTCATCCCGATGCCAATTTTCAGGCATCCTGATTTAACTTAGCACCCGCAACTTAACCAAAGGAAAACAAAGAGATAAATGTCTAATCCTGATGCAAATTGAGCCAATCTTTTAATCTCCACCGCGTTTTCATTGCGCTACGAAATAATTTCTTGACCTTCCCCTTGCTGGAAGGTTTACCCTTTATCACAGTCAGTCAAAACTGTCTTAAAGGAGTACGTTATGTCACAAACTATCGACCTGACCCTGGACGGCCTGTCCTGCGGTCACTGCGTTAAACGCGTGAAAGAAAGTCTCGAACAGCGCCCGGACGTTGAGCAGGCAGATGTGTCAATTACTGAAGCGCACGTCACCGGTACTGCCAGCGCGGAACAGCTTATCGAAACCATCAAGCAAGCGGGTTATGACGCATCTGTAAGCCACCCAAAGGCTAAACCGCTGGCGGAGTCATCAATCCCGTCGGAAGCACTGACAGCGGTTTCTGATGAGCTTCCGGCAGCAACCGCCGATGACGACGATAGCCAGCAGTTGCTGTTGAGCGGCATGAGCTGCGCCAGCTGTGTCACCCGCGTACAAAATGCGCTGCAAAGCGTACCGGGCGTCACCCAGGCACGGGTAAACCTGGCGGAGCGCACTGCGCTGGTGATGGGCAGTGCCTCCGCACAAGATTTAGTGCAGGCGGTGGAAAAAGCGGGCTACGGCGCAGAAGCGATTGAAGATGACGCTAAACGACGTGAGCGCCAGCAGGAAACAGCCGTCGCTACCATGAAACGCTTCCGCTGGCAGGCGATTGTCGCTCTGGCGGTGGGTATCCCGGTAATGGTCTGGGGGATGATCGGCGATAACATGATGGTCACCGCCGACAACCGCAGCCTGTGGCTGGTTATTGGGCTGATAACCCTGGCGGTTATGGTTTTCGCTGGCGGACATTTTTACCGCAGTGCATGGAAGAGCCTGCTCAACGGCGCGGCGACGATGGATACGCTGGTGGCGCTGGGTACTGGCGTGGCATGGCTCTATTCAATGAGCGTTAACCTGTGGCCGCAGTGGTTTCCGATGGAAGCACGACATCTTTATTACGAAGCCAGCGCGATGATTATCGGTCTGATCAACCTCGGTCATATGCTGGAAGCGCGTGCGCGTCAGCGTTCTTCAAAGGCGCTGGAGAAATTACTCGATTTAACCCCGCCGACGGCGCGACTGGTTACTGACGAAGGTGAAAAGAGTGTGCCGCTGGCAGACGTTCAGCTAGGTATGTTGCTGCGCCTGACAACCGGTGACCGTGTGCCGGTGGATGGCGAAATCACTCAGGGTGAAGCGTGGCTGGATGAGGCGATGTTAACGGGCGAACCTATTCCACAGCAAAAAGGCGAAGGCGATAGCGTTCATGCCGGGACAGTGGTACAGGACGGTAGTGTGCTGTTTCGCGCCAGCGCAGTCGGCAGCCATACCACGCTGTCGCGGATCATTCGCATGGTGCGCCAGGCTCAGAGCAGTAAGCCAGAAATCGGTCAACTGGCGGATAAAATCTCTGCCGTGTTTGTGCCGGTGGTAGTGGTGATTGCGTTGATCAGTGCGGCAATCTGGTATTTCTTTGGACCCGCACCGCAAATTGTTTATACCCTGGTGATTGCCACCACGGTGCTGATTATCGCCTGTCCGTGTGCGCTGGGGCTGGCAACGCCGATGTCGATTATTTCCGGCGTCGGGCGCGCGGCAGAATTTGGGGTGCTGGTGCGTGACGCCGATGCGCTGCAACGTGCCAGTACGCTCGACACCGTGGTGTTCGATAAAACCGGGACGCTGACCGAAGGTAAACCACAGGTTGTCGCAGTAAAAACGTTTGCTGATGTTGATGAAGCGCAGGCATTGCGTCTGGCGGCGGCACTGGAGCAAGGTTCCAGCCATCCGCTGGCGCGGGCAATCCTCGATAAAGCAGGCGATATCACACTGCCACAGGTCAATAGCTTCCGTACATTGCGCGGACTGGGGGTAAGTGGAGAAGCGGAAGGCCATTCACTGCTGCTGGGGAATCAGGCTCTGTTAAATGACCAGCAAGTCGATACGAAAGCGATTGAAGCTGATATTTCAGCCCAGGCATCACAAGGCGCAACGCCGGTGTTACTGGCCGTTGATGGCAAAGCGGTGGCTCTGTTGGCGGTACGCGATCCATTGCGTAGCGATAGCGTGGCGGCGCTGCAACGTCTGCATAAAGCGGGATATCGTCTGGTAATGTTAACCGGCGATAACCCAACCACCGCCAATGCGATCGCCAAAGAAGCAGGGATTGATGAAGTGATTGCGGGTGTATTGCCGGATGGAAAAGCCGAAGCGATTAAACGTCTGCAAAGCGAGGGTCGCCAGGTAGCAATGGTGGGCGACGGCATTAACGACGCGCCGGCGCTGGCCCAGGCGGATGTCGGTATTGCAATGGGTGGCGGGAGTGATGTTGCCATTGAAACAGCGGCGATTACCCTGATGCGCCATAGCCTGATGGGGGTTGCAGACGCACTCGCCATCTCCCGCGCGACGCTACGCAATATGAAGCAAAACCTGCTTGGCGCGTTTATCTACAACAGTATCGGTATTCCGGTCGCCGCCGGTATTTTGTGGCCGTTCACCGGAACACTGCTTAACCCGGTGGTCGCCGGAGCGGCAATGGCGCTCTCGTCGATTACGGTGGTGAGTAACGCTAACCGATTGCTGCGGTTTAAACCGAAGGAATAAGTATGTCATTGCGGATGCGCTGCTTTAGGGTGGCGCATCCGTTATAGGGAAATGATTCTACGCGACCTTTTTTGCACGCTCTTCACGGCGTGCCAAATATTCAGCCACTGTTTCAATCCGTCCCAATTCTTCCTGGGTGCGCATGTTGTTTTCAACTTCCCAAAGATCAACTGCCGCCTGGAGGTTTAGCCAAAAATCGACTGTGGTATCAAAAACTTTCGCCAGACGAAATGCCATATCAGTGGTGAGTTTACGATTATTATTGATCAGTGCACTGACGCTATTACGATGAACATGCAGCAACTCTGCTAACTCATTGATTTTCAAATCGAGCGGTTCCAGATATTCATAGAGAAGAATATCTCCGGGTGTCGTCGGTTTTCTTGTTGCCTGTTTCATGGTTTTACCTTTCTCGTCAATACGACAGCTATGTTTTAGTAGTTGTGTGGATCTAAAAACAATTCTTCGGCCTTGCCATTAACCCATTTAAATATCAGTTGGTACTGTTTATCCACTCTAATGGAGGAGTATTCCTGCAATTTCCCCGATAACTCTTCGTACCGGTTTCCTGGTGGGGAACGTAAATCCCGATGGGAAGTGGCAGCATTAATGATGTCCAATTTTCTTGATAACGCGTTATGGATTTCAGCAGGGATCTTTCGATGTGGCGTTGAGTGGACAAAAAAATCAGCCAGCCAGGGATCACGAAAACTCCTTATGTTGATTTTTTGAGCCATTCCATTCTCATCTCCTTGTCCATTATTTAATCATTATAATGCACACAAGCACTGTGCATAAGTGCAATAATCAACTCCATTTGCGCCATCCCTCCCCGCGCGCTAGCATGATATTTCACAAAGGGAGGTCGTATGGATCTGTTGTACCGGGTAAAAACACTTTGGGCCGCGCTGCGCGGTAATCATTACACCTGGCCTGCCATCGATATCTCCCTCCCCGGCAATCGCCATTTTCATCTGATTGGCAGTATTCATATGGGTAGCCACGATATGGCTCCTCTACCCGCCCGTTTGCTTAAAAAGCTCAAACAAGCCGATGCGCTGATTGTCGAGGCAGATGTTTCCACCAGCGATACGCCTTTTGCTAATTTGCCTGCCTGCGAGGCGCTGGAAGAGCGCATCAGCGAAGAACAATTACAAAATCTGCAGCACATCAGCCAGGAAATGGGCATTTCTCCGTCGCTCTTTTCTACCCAACCACTGTGGCAAATCGCGATGGTTCTCCAGGCGACGCAGGCGCAAAAACTGGGGCTGCGGGCAGAATATGGTATCGATTACCAGCTATTGCAGGCGGCGAAACAACAACATAAGCCCGTGATTGAACTGGAAGGGGCAGAAAATCAGATTGCCATGTTGCTCCAGCTCCCCGACAAAGGACTGGCGCTGCTGGACGATACGCTGACCCACTGGCATACCAACGCACGGCTACTACAACAAATGATGAGCTGGTGGCTGAATGCGCCGCCGCAAAATAATGAAATAACGCTGCCCAATACGTTCAGCCAGTCGCTGTACGACGTGTTGATGCATCAGCGAAATCTTGCCTGGCGGGATAAATTACGGGCTATGCCACCGGGGCGCTATGTGGTCGCGGTCGGTGCGTTACATCTGTATGGAGAAGGGAATTTGCCACAAATGTTGCGCTAAAAAAAATGGCCAATATCGCTATTGGCCCGTCAAAGAGGAATTTCATATTTTTATTATTATGCCGTCACTTTAAGCGACGGTGTAACTCGATTGTCGCTCAATCTCACCATCCTGCCAATACTATTAGGCAAGATGACTCTTTTTTTTGAGCCGCCATCAGGCGTATGCTTTCTCCGTTTTTTTGTTTAAGGCAGGAAAATTACGATGACACCCGCAGTTAAATTACTCGAAAAAAACAAAATTTCATTCCAGATTCATACCTACGATCACGATCCGGCTGAAACCAACTTTGGCGATGAAGTGGTCAAAAAATTAGGCTTGAATGCAGATCAGGTCTACAAAACGCTGCTGGTCGCAGTGAACGGCGATATGAAACATCTGGCGGTGGCCGTTACGCCGGTCGCCGGTCAACTGGATCTTAAAAAGGTGGCAAAGGCGCTGGGTGCCAAAAAGGTAGAGATGGCCGATCCGATGGTGGCACAGCGTTCGACGGGATATTTAGTTGGGGGAATTAGCCCACTAGGACAGAAAAAACGTCTGCCGACGATTATTGATGCCCCCGCGCAAGAATTTGCCACTATTTATGTTTCCGGTGGCAAGCGCGGACTGGATATTGAACTTGCGGCAGGCGATCTGGCGAAGATCCTCGATGCGAAATTTGCCGATATCGCCCGCCGGGATTAAGCATTGTGCCGGATGCAAACATCCGGCACTTTCAGATTACTGCCAGCTCACCTCACCTTTCGGCTCATACGCGCTCGCATCCAGCGGCGAGTTTTTCTGGATATAGTCTTTCAGCACTTCAGCATCTATAAAGCCGGTATTGACATAGCCCGGTTTGTTATCAAGGCGCGGATAACCATCACCGCCGGTGGCATTGAAGTTTAACGTCGCCATGCGGTAAGTTTTTGCCGGATCGACCGGTTCGCCTTTGATTTTCAGGTCGTTAAGTTTGCCATCTTTCGCCACAAAGCTGACGTTGGCAAATTGCGGATAGGCACCGGAATCCGGCTTCATTTGTGCAACGGCGGTCAGGTAATCAATCACTTCCTTACCGCTCATGTCGGCATACACCACCACATTGCCGAACGGCTGCACTTTCAGCACGTTTTTATAACTGATGTTACCCGCGTCGATGGAGTCACGAATTCCGCCTCCGCTCATCACCGCAAAGTCGGCTCCGGTGCGATCCATTTGTGCTGCCAGAATCAACCGTCCCATATTGGTCTGTACGAAACGAACTTTGCTGCGGTCGCCTTCAAGACGGTCACTAACCTCACCAATTTTCACTTCCAGCTGTGCTTTGCCTTTGTTCTGGAACGGTGATAACAGCGAGATCATTTGCTGGTTTTCGGCGATTTCCGGGGTGTACAGCACGCGTTCGCTTTTTCCGTCTTCCCAGGTCACTTTTTTCTTCAGGTTCACCGGAATCAACTGGTAATTGACCATTTTCATTTCGCCATTGCGAAACTCAAAATCGGCTCGTCCCACATACTTGCCCCACTCATGCGCCTGGACAATCCAGATGCCGTTTTGTTGATCCGGCTTGCAAGGTGTACCCGGCACATAATCGACCTGTTTTTTATTTTCTGCTGCCATGCAGACCGGATCTTGCGAGTGACCGCCGACAATCATCGCCAACGATCCGGCAGGCAGGCTGCGCGCCATCTCTACATCGCCCGGTGCGTTTGAACCGTGTTCGCCATTGTCGTAATGCCCCATATGTGTGGCTGCAATAATAATGTCCGGCTTTTCTGTCTGTTGCAGTTCCTGAATCACCAGCTTCGCTTCGTCGGCAGGTTTACGAAATTCAATGTCGGTGAAATATTCCGGGTTACCAATTTTCGCCGTGTCATCGGTCGTCAGACCAATTACCGCGATTTTCAGATCCTGACGCTTAAACAACGCCCAGGGTTTAAACAAACGCTCGCCGGTACTTTTTTGATAGATATTGGCGGAGAGCAACGGGAACTTTGCCCATTTTTCCTGCTGACGTAATACGGTGAGCGGGTTATCAAATTCATGATTACCGATTGCCATCGCGTCATAACCCACCAGATTCATGCCGCGAAAATCCGGTTCGGCGTCCTGTAAATCAGACTCTGGAACACCAGTGTTAATGTCACCTCCAGAAAGTAACAGCACGCTACCACCTTCAGCCGCGACTTCTTTGCGGATACCATCCACCAGCGTTTTTTGCGCCGCCAGACCATATTCGCCATATTCATTACGCCAGAAATGACCGTGGTGGTCGTTGGTATGAAGTACCGTAATTTTGTAGGTTTTATCCTGCTCATAAGCCTGGGCGGTTTCACTCGCCAGTGTAAATGCGGCTAATAGTGCTAATGCCACACCCCGCTGCAAAAACTTCATATTTCTCTCTCCCTGACCAGATATCAACGTGTTGAAAATTAGTATGACGCGACATAATAGACAAGTCTGTGTTCGGTGATGGTAAATCTACATACAAAAATGGAAATTCTGTATTAAGCATTGAGACTTCCTTCAGACAGCGCATACAGGTATGTTAGTCGGGTAATAATCACAAATAAGATCATTCTTTACATCGCAACTCTGAAAAAGTGACTTTCCTATGGCAATGAGTGAACAAACCCAGCCTGCGGCGGGCGCGGCTGCATCGACCACTAAGGCTCGCACATCATTTGGTATTTTAGGCGCAATCAGCCTCTCGCATCTGCTGAACGACATGATCCAATCGCTGATTCTGGCGATTTATCCGCTGCTTCAGTCAGAGTTTTCCCTGACGTTTATGCAGATTGGGATGATTACCCTCACCTTTCAGCTCGC
This sequence comes from Escherichia sp. Marseille-Q3837, assembly GCF_916618735.1. NCBI lineage: Bacteria > Pseudomonadati > Pseudomonadota > Gammaproteobacteria > Enterobacterales > Enterobacteriaceae > Escherichia > Escherichia sp. Marseille-Q3837. The sequence continues at coordinate 4,261,717 of NZ_CAKAKC010000001.1, forward strand.
CTCTTCGCTGTTGCAACCGGTAGTCGGTTACTGGACAGATAAATACCCAATGCCGTGGTCATTACCGATTGGCATGTGCTTTACCATGAGCGGCCTGATACTGCTGGCGCTGGCGGGTAGTTTTGGCACGGTTCTGCTGGCGGCGGCGCTGGTCGGTACGGGTTCGTCGGTCTTTCACCCGGAATCTTCCCGCGTGGCGCGTATGGCGTCTGGTGGACGTCATGGCCTGGCGCAATCTATCTTCCAGGTAGGCGGTAACTTTGGTAGTTCGTTGGGGCCATTGCTGGCGGCGGTGATCATCGCCCCTTACGGCAAAGGCAACGTTGCATGGTTTGTGCTGGCGGCATTGCTGGCTATCGTGGTACTGGCGCAAATCAGCCGTTGGTACTCTGCACAGCATCGGATGAGTAAAGGCAAACCGAAAGCAATAATAATCAATCCACTGCCGCGTAATAAGGTCGTGCTGGCTGTCTGTGTGCTGTTAGTGCTGATTTTCTCGAAATATTTCTATATGGCGAGCATCAGCAGCTATTACACCTTTTATCTGATGCAAAAATTCGGATTATCTATCCAGAATGCCCAGCTTCATCTGTTTGCCTTCCTGTTTGCCGTCGCGGCGGGTACGGTGATTGGCGGGCCTGTAGGCGATAAAATCGGTCGAAAATATGTGATTTGGGGCTCTATCCTCGGCGTTGCGCCATTTACCTTGATTTTACCCTACGCCAGCCTGTACTGGACGGGGGTTTTAACGGTGATTATTGGATTTATCCTCGCCTCGGCGTTTTCCGCCATTCTGGTCTACGCTCAGGAGCTACTTCCGGGACGTATCGGCATGGTTTCTGGACTGTTTTTCGGTTTTGCTTTCGGTATGGGGGGGCTGGGCGCTGCGGTTCTGGGGCTTATCGCCGATCATACCAGTATCGAGTTAGTTTATAAAATCTGTGCTTTCCTTCCACTTCTTGGTATGTTGACCATATTCCTGCCTGATAACCGGCATAAATCCTGATTTCCATGCAGCCAAAGGTAAACTTTGGCTGCTTCATTTTGCAGTAGCCATAAGCCTTTCCTCTTCATACACCTTATCACTTTTCCGATCCGTGCCTTTTTTGCGGTTAATTCCATTTTTCTGCAAAATTCAACAATTATTCATAAACATCAACCATGAAATTGTCATAAACTATTACCTGTAATTTTGGTTTTCCCAGCCAAAAATGGACAACAACCACCAGGAACAGGAGACGGAATGCATCACGCCACCCCGCTTATCACCACCATTGTTGGCGGCCTTGTGCTCGCTTTTATCCTCGGCATGATTGCTAATAAACTGCGTATTTCTCCTCTGGTGGGATATCTGTTAGCGGGCGTGCTGGCAGGGCCATTCACTCCAGGGTTTGTTGCCGATACCAAGCTGGCGCCGGAACTGGCGGAGCTGGGCGTTATTTTGCTGATGTTCGGCGTCGGTTTGCATTTTTCGCTCAAGGATTTGATGGCGGTAAAGTCCATTGCCATTCCCGGCGCGATCGCCCAGATAGCCGTGGCGACGCTGCTGGGTATGGCGCTCTCTGCCGTGCTGGGCTGGTCGTTAATGACCGGTATCGTGTTCGGTTTATGTCTTTCCACCGCCAGTACCGTGGTGTTACTGCGCGCACTTGAAGAACGGCAATTAATAGACAGTCAGCGCGGGCAAATCGCCATCGGCTGGTTGATTGTGGAAGATTTGGTGATGGTTCTGACGCTGGTGTTGCTGCCCGCAGTGGCAGGGATGCTGGAACAGGGCGATGTGGGCTTCGCGACGCTGGCGGTTGATATGGGGATCACCATCGGCAAGGTGGTAGCATTTATCGCCATAATGATGTTAGTGGGTCGCCGTCTGGTGCCGTGGATTATGGCACGCAGCGCGGCAACCGGTTCGCGTGAACTGTTTACCCTGTCGGTGCTGGCACTGGCGTTAGGCATTGCTTTTGGTGCGGTAGAACTGTTTGACGTCTCCTTTGCGCTCGGTGCATTCTTCGCTGGGATGGTGCTGAATGAATCCGAACTTAGCCACCGCGCCGCACACGATACGCTGCCATTGCGCGACGCCTTTGCGGTGCTGTTTTTTGTCTCCGTCGGGATGTTATTTGATCCGTTAATTCTGATTCAGCAACCGCTGGCAGTGCTGGCAACGCTGGCAATTATTCTGTTTGGTAAATCTGTCGCGGCACTGTTCCTCGTTCGGCTGTTTGGTCACTCCCAGCGCACGGCGTTAACCATCGCCGCCAGCCTCGCGCAGATTGGTGAGTTCGCGTTTATCCTGGCGGGACTGGGAATGGCATTGAATTTACTGCCGCAGGCCGGACAAAACCTGGTACTGGCAGGCGCGATCCTGTCGATTATGCTCAACCCGGTGCTGTTCGCGCTGCTGGAGAAATATCTGGCAAAAACCGAAACGCTGGAAGAACAGACGCTGGAAGAAGCTATCGAAGAAGAGAAGCAGATCCCGGTGGATATTTGCAACCATGCGCTACTGGTGGGCTACGGTCGTGTAGGCAGTCTGCTGGGGGAGAAATTACTCGCCTCTGATATTCCGTTAGTGGTGATTGAAACATCACGAACCCGTGTTGATGAGCTGCGAGAGCGCGGCGTTCGCGCGGTACTGGGCAACGCGGCGAATGAAGAGATCATGCAACTGGCGCATCTGGAGTGCGCGAAATGGCTGATTCTGACCATTCCTAACGGTTACGAAGCGGGCGAGATTGTGGCCTCTGCTCGCGCCAAAAACCCGGATATTGAGATTATCGCCCGCGCCCATTATGACGATGAGGTGGCGTATATCACCGAACGTGGCGCGAATCAGGTAGTGATGGGTGAACGTGAAATCGCCCGTACTATGCTGGAACTGCTGGAAACGCCACCGGCGGGTGAAGTGGTGACGGGGTAATACATTGACGCCATTGCCGGATGCGATGCTGCCGCATCTTATCCGGCCCACAGGTGCCATCTTCCGTAGGTCGGATAAGGCGTTTACGCCGCATCCGACTGTCATTGGTTCAATGGCTTAACGATCCCAGTAAGACTCTTCCAGGCTGTCTTCTCGCTCCGGCAGACCGCGCGTTAAACGTGGTGAATGCTGGTTCAGTACCTGATAGCTCACACGGTTAGCATATTTACACACCTGCGCTAACGACGAATAAGTCAGCCAGGTGAATTTATGCTTGCTGGAATTTGGCACGTTAGTGCGGTGATAGCTATTGGCGGTAATGTCATGCAACAGCGCCGCCAGCGCCCCATCACCGGCACCGTTAGTGTTCATGATTTTTTCTGGCCCGCCCATATACGGCGCAATGTGCGAATAGACGCGCAGCGGATTCTGGCAATCTTTGTGGCGCATGGCGCGGCTAAACTCATACTGGTTAAATTCCGCGATAGCGCCCGGCAACAGCGGATGCTGGGTTTTGCGTTTCGCTTCGTCTTCCGTAAAGCCCGCCATATACAAGCCGATTGGCCCGGCGGTGCACAGCACCAGATCAACCCAGTCCAGCGCCTTATCAGATGCCAGCAGCGGATCGCTCTCTCCGGTCAACGCTTCAGCTTCTTCTTCGTTCATCGCAAGGATGGAGACGTGTTCTTTGAGGAATTGCTGCCACCATTGCGGATTCTCGGCGATGACAAATTTAGTGCCCAGCGTCAGCACCACCGGTACGTTATATTTCTTCGCATACTCAATGGCTTTCATGGTCGCTTCCGGCATCGGTTCACCCGGCTTGCAACGCACCAGATAGGACGTTAATACCAGCGCCGAGGCTCCGGCGATAACATCTTCCGGAATGCTTTCTGCCCGTAACTGGTTCATATGACCTGGACTGATAGCAAAGGTACGTTCGCCAGACTCGCCAATCAGCGTAAAGCAACGACCAATCGGGCCATCCACACCCTGCAGATAGTTAAGATCGGTACGGCTGGATGTATTGCACAAGTAACGATAGGCGTAGCTGCCAATTTCAATATTGCTGCACATCACGCCCAGCAGCACCGAACGGTCGTCTGCCAGTACAGAATAGTTGTGCATGGTATTGCCAATAGTGCCACCTGCAAACTGATGAGTAATCAGGTTTTTCTGTTTCAGCTCCTGATAAAGTGCTTCAGCAACATCATCTTCAATGACCAGTGAATGCCCGGCGCTTAATCCATAACGTTCAATAAAATCGTCTTCCACTTTGGCTTCAATATCCACCAGCGTCTGGTCGATACCGACCACCCAGGCTGCGCTGGTTTCGTTTTCTGGTTGGATTTGCTGCAACAGCGGATCGCGTGCATTTACGGGGAAGTAATGTTTGGATTTACGTTTGCCGGGAAATTTCATGGTTGTTTTTACGGGTGGTTAACTGAGCGGCGAATGTTAACACAATCATGCCTGAACGCGCGAGACGCAGGCAGTTTCAATATCAGCCGACGGGATCGCATTTTCATGGGAGATGTTCCTTACAATGACGCAATTTGAAAGGAGTTTTTGCATGAAGCCGGAAAACAAACTACCCGTGCTGGAGCTAATCTCTGCCGAAATGAAGGCGGTTGTTAACACTCATCAGCCCGATTTACCGCCCTGGCCCGCAACGGGAACGATTGCCGAACAACGCCAGCATTATACGCTTGAGCGCCGATTCTGGAACGCTGACGCTCCAGAAATGGAAACCAGAGCTTACGCGGTTCCGACAAAATATGGTCAGGTAGAAGCACGGCAATTTTGTCCGAACCCGGATAGCCCGGCGACGCTGTTTTATCTACATGGCGGCGGTTTTATTCTCGGCAATCTCGATACCCACGATCGCATTATGCGTCTGCTGGCAAAGTACACCCAGTGTACGGTGATTGGCATTGATTACACCCTTTCGCCAGAAGCGCGTTTTCCGCAAGCGATAGAGGAAATCGTGGCGTCTTGTTGTCACTTCCACCAGCAGGCGGGCGATTATCAGATCAATATGTCACGCATTGGTTTTGCCGGTGATTCCGCTGGCGCCATGCTGGCGCTCGCCAGTGCTTTATGGTTGCGTGAAAAGCAGATCGATTGCGGCAAAGTTGTGGGTGTTTTGCTGTGGTATGGGCTTTACGGATTACGCGATTCCGTGACTCGTCGTCTGTTGGGGGGTGACTGGGATGGCTTAACGCAACAGGATTTGCAGATGTATGAAGAGGCGTATTTAAGCAACGACGCGGACCGCGAGTCGCCGTATTACTGTCTGTTTAATAATGATCTCACTCGCGAAGTTCCGCCCTGTTTTATTGCCGGGGCGGAGTTCGATCCGCTGCTGGATGACAGCCGTCTGCTTTACCAGACGTTAGCGGCGCATCAGCAGCCCTGTGAGTTCAAACTCTACCCAGGCACGCTGCACGCCTTTTTGCATTATTCACGGATGATGAAAACCGCCGACGATGCTCTTCGCGACGGCGCTCAATTCTTTACCGCTCAGCTTTAGCGATACGCGGCAACAAGATTAGCCATCATTTCGATATGTTCCGGTGTGGCATTAAGCGCCGGAATATATTCATATTTTTTTCCGCCTGCACCGAGGAAGACTTCACGGTTTTGCTCGGCAATCTCTTCCAGTGTTTCCAGACAATCCGCAGCAAAGCCCGGACACATCACCTGAATATGGCCGACACCTTTTTCTCCCAGCATTTTCAGCGTTTCGTCGGTATAAGGCATCAACCAGGGTTCCCGACCAAAGCGCGACTGGAAAGTCATCATCACTTTTTCCGGTGCCATTCCCAGCGCAGACGCCAGTTCACGAGTCGTTGTGCGACAACGTTGCGGATAATCATCGCCTTCATCCGCATAACGTTGCGGAATGCCATGATAAGAAAGCAACAGCAGATCCGGTTCGCCATGTTTAGCGAAAGAGGCGCGAACGCTATTCGCCAGCGCATTAATGTAATCGTGGTTATCGGCGTAATCGCGAATAAACGATATCCCCGGAATGCTACGTTTGCGCGCCAGAATGCGAGCCAGTTCATCCCACACCGCACCGACCGTTGAACAGGAGTATTGCGGGTAGAGCGGCAGTACCACGATATGATCAACATGTTCAGCCAGTAGTTCATCTACGGCGCTTTCCAGCGATGGCGTGCCGTAGCTCATTCCCAGCGCCACGGGCGTCTCCGGTAAACGTTGTGCCAGCGCCTGTTGTTGCTGGCGGCTGTAAACCATCAGCGGCGAGCCACCTTCCATCCAGACAGAGGCATACAGCTTCGCCACACGCGGCGAGCGCAGCGGCAAAATCACGCCGCGCAGCAATGGCCACCACAACAGCCGTGAAGTATCGACTACGCGTCTGTCGCTTAAAAATTGTTTCAGGTAGCGTTTTACCGCTTCAGGTGTGGGGGCATCGGGTGTGCCCAGGTTTGCCAGCAGGATACCGGTTTTTGTCTGACGCATTACCGCCTCTTATCGATTCAACTTGTTGATAATTGTAGCGGAAAAGTGAGGAAGAAGAACTAATTGCTGTGAGAGGTCAAATCAGAAAAAGGAATAACGCAGATTGAGGTTTTTGTAAAAGGCCGAATGAAAATCCGGCCTGAGATTGCTGATAAGTTTGCTTGTGCGAGCCTGTTCCCCTCACCCTCTCCCCGAGGGCAAGGGGACTATCCGTGCGCGCTTTCGAATTAACCGAGGATTTTTTCCAGAGCCGCGCGAACTTCAGCAACCGGTTTGGTGCCGTCGACTTTTGCGTATTTGGTGTTGCCCGCTTCCGCTTCTTTAGAGTAGTAGCCAATCAGCGGCGCAGTCATCTGATGGTATTCAACCAGACGTTTACGCACGGTTTCTTCCTGATCGTCTTTACGGGTAGTCAGTTCTTCACCGGTAACGTCGTCTTTGCCTTCTACTTTCGGCGGATTGAATTTAACGTGATAAACACGACCAGACGGCGCATGAACGCGGCGACCGACAATACGGTCAACGATCAGTTCGTCCGGTACGTCGAATTCCAGAACGTAATCAACATTGATGCCCGCTTCTTTCATCGCGTCTGCCTGCGGAATGGTACGCGGGAAGCCATCCAACAGGAAACCATTACGGCAGTCTTCCTGAGCAATGCGCTCTTTAACCAGCGCGATCACCAGTTCGTCGGTGACCAGTTTGCCAGCATCCATAATGTCTTTTGCTTGTTTACCCAGCTCGGAGCCAGATTTGACCGCAGCACGCAGCATATCGCCAGTGGAGATTTGCGGAATACCATATTTCTCCATGATGAACTGAGCCTGAGTCCCTTTCCCCGCGCCCGGAGCGCCAAGCAGAATGATACGCATTGCGAAAATCCCCTTAAAATGTGTCGAATTTTTTGAAAAAGCGATAAACGATACCACCAACAGGCAATTGCCTCAAGAAAGGCACATGGGGCTGAAACGGTTAAGGGGAGAAAGTTTGGGGGAAAGTGCGGTTGATGCCCCTCACCCCGGCCCTCTCCCCAAAGGGGCGAGGGTGAAAACCAGCGCAGTTCTTTAATATCTGCACGATCGATCCCCTCTCCCCTTTGAGGAGAGGGTTAGGGTAAGGGGGTAAAAGGCTTACGACACCAGCAGCTGGTTCATACGACGAATAAACAGGTTCGGATCTTCCAGCGTACCGCGTTCTGCCAGCAGCGCCTGATCCAGCAGCAGTTCTACCCACTCGCTGAACTTCGCTTCATCTTCAGTATCTGCCGCACGTTTCACCAGCACGTGATCCGGGTTCAGTTCGAAGATATATTTCACTTCTGGCACTTTCTGACCCGCCGCAGCGAACAGTTTCGCCATCTGAGTGCTCATTTCGTCCGCGTCAGTAGACACAATCGCTGGCGTATCGGTCAGACGGTGAGTCAGACGGACATCTTTCACACGCTCGCCGAGCAGGGCTTTCACACGGTCTATAAACGGAGTCAGTGCTTTCTCCGCTTCTTTCGCGCTCTCATCAACTTCGTCAGCCAGTTTTTCCAGCGACTCGTCAACTTTGGACACAGACTGGAACGGTTTACCGTCGAACTCAGTCAGATAGTTCATCATCCACTCATCGATGCGGTCAGAAAGGAGCAGAACTTCGATGCCTTTCTTACGCAGCAGTTCCAGGTGCGGGCTGCTCTTCGCTGCCGCGTAGCTGTCTGCGGTGATGTAGTAGATTTTCTCCTGCCCTTCTTTCATGCGGGAAACATAGTCTTCCAGAGACACGGTCTGCGCAGAAGAATCGGTATGGGTAGAAGCAAAACGCAGCAGTTTGGCGATCGCTTCCTGGTTAGCGAAATCTTCCGCCGGACCTTCTTTCAGTACCAGACCAAACTGTTGCCAGAAGGTCTGGTATTTTTCCGCGTCGTCTTTCGCCAGTTTTTCCAGCATTTGCAGCACACGCTTGGTCAGCGCATTGCGCAGGTTACGCGTTACCGTGCTGTCCTGGAGGATTTCACGGGAAACGTTCAGCGGCAGATCGCTGGAGTCAATCAGACCACGCACGAAGCGCAGATAGTTCGGCATAAACTGTTCTGCGTCGTCCATGATGAACACACGCTGGACGTACAGTTTCAGGCCGTGTTTGTGATCGCGGTTCCACATATCCCACGGTGCCTGCGACGGGATGTACAGCAGGCTGGTGTACTCCTGCTTACCTTCAACGCGGTTGTGGCTCCAGGTCAGCGGATCGTTAAAGTCGTGGGCGATGTGTTTGTAGAACTCTTTGTACTCTTCATCGGTGATTTCCGACTTGTTACGAGTCCACAGCGCCTGCGCTTTGTTGATTTTCTCCCAGGAGATAACGGTTTCGCCGTCTTTCTCTTCGCGTTTTTCGATCTCTACCGGCAGCGCGATATGGTCGGAGTATTTGCTGATGATGGAACGCACACGCCAGTCATCGAGAAACTCGTCTTCGCCTTCTCGCAGATGCAGGGTGATTTCAGTACCACGATCTTCTTTGGTGATGTCGGCAACGGTGTATTCACCTTCACCAGCCGATTCCCAGAAAACACCGTTTTCTGGTTTTTCGCCTGCCGCGCGAGTACGCACGGTCACTTTATCGGCCACGATAAATGCGGAGTAGAAACCAACACCAAACTGACCGATCAGCTGGCTGTCTTTCGCCTGATCAGACCCCAGAGATTCGAGGAACGATTTGGTGCCGGATTTAGCGATAGTCCCCAGGTGGTCGATCACTTCGTCGCGGGTCATCCCCACGCCGTTGTCGGAAATAGTCAGCGTGCGCTTGTCTTTATCGAAAGAGACACGAACGCGCAGTTCGCCATCACCTTCGTACAGATCCGGATTAGAGAGCGCGCGGAAACGCAGCTTGTCCGCCGCATCGGAGGCGTTAGAGATAAGCTCACGCAGGAAGATTTCTTTATTGGAATAGAGAGAATGGATCATCAGATGCAGAAGCTGCTTCACTTCTGACTGAAAACCACGAGTTTCTTGTCCTTTCATGTAGGTCTACCTCAATGATGCCATTTTAAGGTTAAAAACAGGATGAGGGAGAGATGGGGACAAGAGGGGGTAATTTCAAGCGAGAGCAGGTGATCCTGCTCTCGTTTGCTTAAAAACGAATCTTATGACGCCCGGCGAGTGAGTGCGACAGCGTGGTGCCATCGACCATTTCCAGTTCGCCGCCAACCGGTACGCCGTGGGCAATACGGCTGGCTTCCACGTCATACTGCGCGCAAAGCTCGGCAATGTAGTTAGCGGTGGCTTCACCTTCGACCGTTGGGTTGGTGGCGAGGATCACTTCGGTGATTTTTTCCTCCGCCAGACGCTGTTCCAGACGATCAAGTCCGATATCATCCGGGCCAATGCCGTCCAGCGGTGACAGGTGCCCCATCAACACAAAATAACGACCGGAAAACTGCCCCGTCTGCTCAATGGCGTAGATATCCGCAGGACTCTCTACCACGCAAATCTGACCGTTTTCCTGACGACGCGGGTTTGAACAGATGTTACAGACTTCCTGTTCAGTGAAGGTGCGGCAATCGGTGCAGTGACCGATTTCCGACATCGCCCGGGTGAGCGCCTGCGCCAGACGCATCCCGCCGCTACGATCGCGCTGAAGCAGCGTGAACGCCATACGCTGCGCTGACTTCGGGCCAACGCCCGGCAGACAGCGCAGTGCTTCCATAAGCTGTGTTAACAGCGGGCTGGTTTGCATCAGAACGGCATCTTAAAGCCTGGCGGCAACTGCATTCCGGAGGAAACAGAGGCCATTTTTTCTTTCTGAGTTTCTTCGATACGACGCGCCGCATCGTTGAATGCCGCAGCAACCAGATCTTCCAGCATCTCTTTGTCATCTTCCAGCAGGCTTGGGTCGATCTCAACGCGACGGCAGTTGTGTGCGCCGTTGATGGTCACTTTCACCAGACCTGCGCCGGATTCGCCGGTCACTTCCAGCTTCGCGATTTCTTCCTGCATCTGCTGCATTTTTTCTTGCATCTGCTGGGCCTGCTTCATCAGGTTGCCCAGACCGCCTTTACCAAACATAGGTTTCTCTCTCAATCACGTTAAGGATGACGATCGTAAGCTGTGCTTACGATCAAATGGGGCGGATACTTTCTTCATCCAGCTCCGCATCGAAGAATCGACGCAGGGTCTGAATATTATTATCCGCAATAATGGACTCGCGCGCCTGCGCAAGTTTTTCTTCGTATATCGCCTGACGCCACTCCAGCGGCGTACGCACCGCTGGATTATCATCTTCAACGATAGTCAGTTCAACCGTTGAGCCATTTAACGTACTCAACGCTTCAGCCAGTTTTTGTTGTGCACCGCTGTTATTCAAATGACGCTGAGAGGAGCGCAAATGCAGACACACCGTGTTGCCGTTCTCCTCTTTCCAGGCATTTAACGCCACCTGTTCGACCAGTTTTGGTAGCGAAAGTTGGCTCACCTGTGCTGCCCACGGATCGCGCTCAATGGCTTCTGCCGCCAGTTTCGCCGCCAGCTCTGGCGTTTTTTCATGTTCCAGCGCCTTTTTCAGCGCCTTCGGCGTGGCGACGACTTCTTTTTGTTGCATCACTGGGGTGGTTGCCTTCCAGCGATACGCTTCTTTTTTGGCTGGCGCTTTTTCCAGCGCCGATGGTGCCGGACGCGACTGAACGCGATCGGTGACCGAAGCCAGTCTTTCCAGCGCAGCGTTATTCACCGGCCGCGCGCGGGTAGCGGCTGCCGGTTCACTCTTTTTTGCTTTGGTTGCTCCCTGTGCGCGCTGTAGTTGCTGGCGCGCCGCCAGCACCTGGCTGGTGGTTTCTGAGAGCGGTACGGTCGGTGCCTGCTGCGGCGCTGATTGCGGCTGTGGCGGCACCTGCATTGGCGTCATTACCGCCGTCGGCGCGACTGGCGCAAAGGACTGGCGCGGCACTTCCGGTTCGGGTAGAGGCATACGCGGATGGAACGCCAGCGCGCGCAATAGCGTCATTTCAACGCCCATGCGTCTGTCCGGCGCATACGGTAATTCTTTGCGACCAATCAATAGCGTCTGGTAGTAAAGCTGAATATCTGTTGGCGGCACGGTACGTGCCAGTTCACGCATCCGCAGCTCAATGGCAGCCATGTCATTGCCAAGCGCAGCAGGCGAAAGCTGTACCATCGCAATGCGGTGCAGCAGGCCGAGCATTTCCACCAGCAACGCTTCCCACTCAATACCACGAGCAGCGGCTTCATTAATCAGCGCCATTACGCGCTCGCCGTTGGCTTCCACCATCGCTTCTACCAGCGACAGCGCCTGATCGTCGTCGAGCGTACCGAGCATCGAACTGACCGCCTGGGTCGAAACCTGACCATCACCGCTGGCAATCGCCTGGTCAGTCAGACTTAACGCGTCTCGCAGGCTGCCTTCAGCGGCGCGCGCCAGCAGTTGCAGCGCCCGAGGCTCGTGGGCGATATGTTCTTCGTTGAGAATGTGCTCAAGCTGATGACGAATTTGCTCGACATCCAGCGCCTTGAGATGAAATTGCAGACAGCGCGACAAAATCGTCACCGGCAATTTCTGCGGATCGGTGGTTGCCAGCAGAAACTTCACATGCTCTGGTGGCTCTTCAAGGGTTTTTAACAGTGCGTTGAAGCTGTGGCGCGACAGCATATGCACTTCGTCGATCAGATAGACTTTAAAGCGACCGCGCGCTGGCGCGTACTGAACGTTATCCAGCAGGTCGCGGGTATCTTCGACTTTGGTGCGCGAGGCGGCATCGATCTCAATCAGATCAACAAAGCGCCCCTGTTCGATTTCGCGGCAGTTATCGCATACGCCGCACGGCGTCGCGGTAATGCCTGTTTCGCAGTTTAGCCCCTTCGCCAGCAGTCGGGCGATAGAGGTTTTTCCGACGCCACGGGTGCCGGAAAAAAGATAAGCATGATGAATACGCCCTAACGACAAGCCGTTCGCCAGTGCGGTCAGCACATGTTCCTGGCCGACGACGTCAGCAAAGGTTTGTGGGCGCCATTTTCGGGCTAAGACCTGATAACTCATTGGCAGGCTCTGAAACGCTGGAAGGTGGATTCACGAAGGGGTAATGCTAACACAGCCCCGTCAGAACGGCGAGGCTGAATGTACATCTTGTGCTGCCCATGGCGCGGGCTGTCGAAAATTAGTGGCCCGGGAACGGGACAAGGCTATAACAGGTAATGCCTTGATTTTCGAGACGCTGTTCACCGCCGAGGTCGAACAAATTAATGATGAATGCAGCGTCAGTGACTTCACCGCCCAGACGACGGATCAATTTCACTGTCGCCTCAATGGTGCCCCCAGTTGCCAGCAAATCGTCGACTACCAATACTTTGTCACCTGGTTTAATGGCATCAACGTGGATTTCCAGCTTATCGGTGCCGTATTCCAGTTCGTAAGTTTCGCTGATGGTTTCGCGCGGCAGTTTGCCCGGTTTACGTACCGGTACAAAACCTACGCCCAGACCCAATGCTACCGGAGCACCAAACAAGAAGCCACGTGCTTCGGTGCCGACAACTTTGGTAATACCCGCATTTTTGTAACGCTCAACCAGCAGGTCGATGCTGAGAGCGTAAGCTTTCGGGTCTTCCAGTAAGCTGGTGACATCACGGAACAGAATGCCGGGTTTTGGGTAGTCCTGAATGCTTTTGATGCTATTTTTGAGATACTCAAGCTGCTGTGCAGTCGCGGTCATAAGTGTATGCCTGCTTGTTACGGTGGTACTCACGGCGCGTTTTAAACGTATCAAAAGTAACTTTTGTTTAACCTTTGACCGCCTGCGCCTGTGCTCGAAAACGCCAGAATGTACTGGCTGTGCGCGATAATTGCAACAGCGATTGTTGTGCTTCAGTGCTTTTCTTGCTTTTCATCAATCACCGGGATTCGCCACATAAAAATCAGCAAACAAGTGAGGATCACCAGCAACAAAATGCGTACCCACACCATATGCACAAACCATAGTGAAATAGCAAAAGTCACGAGTATCAATAAAATCGCCCGTGGTTTTGCGCCACGCGGCATTGCATGGTATTTCTGCCAGAAACGTAAATAGCTGCCAAACCATGAGCGGTACAACAGCCAGGCGTGAAAACGCGGGGAAGAGCGCGCAAAGCACCAGGCCGCCAACAGGATAAACGGCGTAGTCGGCAATACCGGTAATACCACGCCCAGCGTCCCCAACACTACCGCCAGCCAGCCAATGATGATTAAAATGATTCGTTGCATATTGAGTGTTGTCAGCTTACAGAGTGGCTACTTTAGCATAACAATTATCATTTTCATTGAGGTCTTATCGTGAAAACTACCTTGCTGCTGGAAAAACTGGAAGGTCAGCTCGCCACGCTGCGCCAGCGTTGTGTCCCGGTGGCGCAGTTCAGCACGTTAAGCGCCCGTTTCGACAGGCATCTTTTTCAGACTCGCGCGACAACGTTACAGGCTTGTCTTGATGAGGCGGGCGATAACATGGCTGCGCTTCGTCACGCAGTCGAACAGCAGCAGCTGCCGCAAGTAGCCTGGCTGGCAGAACACCTGGTCGCCCAACTGGAAGCGATTGCCCGTGAAGCGGCATCCTGGTCACTGCGCGAGTGGGACAGCGCGCCACCCAAAATTGCCCGCTGGCAACGAAAAAGGATTCAACATCAGGATTTTGAACGGCGATTACGTGAGATGGTAGCGGAACGTAAATCCCGTCTGGCGCAGGCAACCGATCTCGTAGAGCAGCAAACGCTGCATCGTGAAGTAGAAGCCTATGAAGCGCGTCTGGCGCGGTGTCGCCATGCGCTGGAAAAAATCGAAAACAGGTTAGCGCGTTTAACCCGCTAACAATGGAGAGAGTATGTCACTGGAAAATGCCCCTGACGATGTCAAACTGGCCGTCGATTTGATTGTGCTGCTGGAGGAAAATCAGATCCCTGCCAGTACCGTGCTGCGCGCCCTTGATATTGTAAAACGTGATTATGAAAAGAAATTAACGCGCGATGATGAGGCGCAAAGCGAAAAATAAATGGGGTGGCTAGATGCCGTCCCTGCGATTGCTGACAAACTCGCTTACGGGTCAAAACGGGCACGGCTTTCCCCCTCGCCCTTTTAGAGAGAGGGTCGGGGTGAGGGTATTATTCGCACAGGCGCTGGCCTGCCCCCCTCACCCTAGCCCTCTCCCCGATGGGGCGAGGGGATCGTCCGTGCATATGCCGGGCTTTGTCAGCAATCTCGGGGGCGGATAAATGTCGCCCCCTTTCGTTATTACCCTACCGCTGGCGTCGGATCGTCGCCTTTGTAGTCGCGTTTTACTTCCGTCACCTCATCGCCCTTCTCGTTGTGCAGATGCACTTCAAGCTGGTTAAAGGCAATGTTGATGTCGTTTTCACGGCACAGCTGATCAATGGTACGGTTCAGTTCATCGACAGTACGGCTACGGTCGCGCAGTTCACGAACGTACAGGCGCAGCTCGTGATCCAGGGTGCTGGCGCCAAACGCAGTAAAGAAGACTTCCGGCATCGGTTCGTGCATCACCCTTGGATGCTCAGTCGCTGCCTGAAGCAGGACTCTGCGTACTTTTTCCAGATCAGAACCGTAAGCCACACCCAGGCGGATCACCAGACGAGTGGTGGTGTCGGTTAACGACCAGTTGATCAGACGCTCGGTTACGAACGCTTTGTTCGGGATAATCACTTCTTTGCGATCGAAGTCCGTAATAGTCGTTGCACGAATACGAATCTTACTGACTGTTCCGGAGAAAGTACCGATGGTTACCGTATCGCCAATGCGCACCGGACGTTCGAACAGGATGATCAAACCAGAAACGAAGTTACCGAAGATCTCTTGTAAACCAAAACCCAGACCTACAGATAATGCCGCTGCCAGCCACTGGAGTTTATCCCACGACACACCAAGCGATCCGAACACCGTCATCGCACCAACGGCAATAATGATGTAGTTAAGGATGGTAGTAATGGCATACGACGCGCCCTGGCGCATATTCAGTCGCGAGAGCACCAGCACTTCCAGCAAACCAGGCAGGTTGCGGATCAGCGCCCAGGCAACCATCGATGCGATAATCGCAAACAACAGACTGCCCATAGTGACGCTTTTCACCACCGCAACCCCGGCTTCAGTGCCGTTGTAATGCCAGAGCGTGATGCTGTCGAGATAGCTGAACACGGTGATCAAATCGGACCAAATTGCCCAGAACATGACACCGAACAGCGCAAACATCAGCAACATGGTAATACGCAGCGTCTGCTGGTTAACCTGCTCCAGTGCAATGGTGGGTTCTTCCGGCGGTTCGGCACCTTCTGCGCCCTCTTTCACCAGATTCTGCCGACGCGCCAGCGCACGACGCCAGGCGATACGCCGCGCCGCTACGCTTAAGCCGCGCAATACCGTCTGGTACAGCAGGTTCCAGATGATCACCAAATAAACGGTTTCAATCCAACGCCCGGAGAGGCGCAGCGTGGTGTAGAAATAACCTGTGGCGGTCAGCACCATCAACGCAATCGGGATAATCGACAGCACGGTAATGGTGACCAGTCGCATGGTGTGCGACTCTTTATCGCGCCAGCTTTCGCGGCACATCGGCCATACCAGGAAGGCAATCAGCAGCAGGTTGAAGAAAATCATCGCCTGCCCCAGCACATCATCCATCAGATGCAGCGGGGAAAGTTCTGCCACCACAGACCAGAAATGGATTGGCAGCAACGCGAGGCTGATGCGGACAATTTGCCGACGCCAGTGGCTGGTCTGCTGTTCCGGCATACCAAAGTGACGAACAGCAACGCCATTTTTCTCCAGCACCTTCCAGCACAGGCCAAACACCAGCCAGAAAATCGCCAGTTTTTTGCTGAACGACCACAGTAATTCACTGATGTTGAGCTGCATGGTGAGCAGAATCAAACCGACGGCGAGAATAATCAGACACACCGGCAGCGCGCGGATCAGATCGATAAGGATCGCTTTTGGTGTGTTGAGCTGGCTGTCGTTACGCAGGGAACCTACGGCGGAAGCCAGTTTTTGTTGATACGCTTTCAGCCATCCCAGACGCCAGTGAATCAACCCGGCGATGAGCAGCAGCGGCAAACCTGCGAGGAAAGCGATAAAGACGGCAGGCCAGGCTTTTTCCCAGTTCACCGTAATTTTCATCGACTTGAATTCATCCTGCAGCGTTTGTGGGAACGCTTTAATCCAGTCCCAGTCCATCGGGCGGTTACTGTTCACCCAGAAAATCTGCTGGGTCAGGATGGATTTCAGGTTTTTCGATACGCTCATTAACTGTTGCTGGTTGATTTGCAGGTTAATGGCCATCATGAGTTGGTTGCCCAACTGTTTGTTAAGCTGATCCAGCAATTCGCGACGCATATCAACTACTTGCAACAATGCGTCACGGACTTCGTCGTTGACTTCATTCGCATGACCCTCTTCCAGTTTGGCGACATAAGCATCGCTCTGGAAGAGTGCGTCACGCTGCTGGTTCACTTCGAACTGTTCGAGACGCAAATCCGCAATGCGGTTGGTCATATTTTCCAGTTCGTCCGCCGAGGGCAGCGTTTGTTGTTGCTGATAAAGAATACGTGACAGCAGCAGACTGCCCTTCAGGACAGAAATCTGCTCTTTGATATTGCGTTCCGATTGCAGCGCCCGCTCCAGCCAGTTTTTGACTTTTATGTTTTGCTGCATCAGCAAATTGCCGTTTTCAGTGGCGCTAATCAGACGCTGACTTAACTGCTGGTTAATTTCCAGCTCTTGTTTCACCAGCGGATTAGCCTGAATACGCGCAGCTTCGTCCGGCGTTACCGCTTCCTGCGCCGTTTTTTCAGTTAATGTCAGACGCTTGCTGTTAACCGCCTCCTGCAATAGTTGCAGCTCATGTTCCAGACGAGTGCTGTTCGCCGTCACATAATCGCGTTGCTTTTGCAGGGTATCCTGTAAGACGGTGTTCCCTTCCAGGCTTTTACGTTGCTGGTCAATCTCGGCATTCAACAAAGCCTGCTGCGCCTGCATCAGCACTTTCTGGCTGGGACGTAAGGCTGTCTCACCGACTTCCGTGCCATCCAGGCGGCTGCGAATTTGTTGCAGCTGCTGTGAGGCGGTATACATCGCATTTTGCACGCGCTCAGGCTGCGTCTGTAAAGAAACTAACTGGCTGTTATAAGACGCCAGATCGTTTTGTGCGTTTTGCAAATCGTCCAGCGCCTGGGCAACGCGAGTTTCCAGTTGGCGCAACGAAAGCGTGCTCAGAATTTTGCGCGTTTCGTCGTCGTTGTCCACATCGCTAAGTGCGGTTAACGCTGCGGTCGCCTGGCGCATTTTTTCTGGCGCTTCAGCCACTTTTTGTCGTAACTGAACCGTCTCTTCTTTTACGCGATCGATTTTATCGAGAGTGGCTAATGTGTCTGTCAGATCCTGCTGAACCAGTTTGTCCTGAGCAGAAAGATCTTTTTGTTTATTAAGCGAGTCAAGCTGTGCCTGTAGATCCGCTTTCGTCGGTAAGTCACCATTTGATGACGCCCGCGCAAAGGCCGTGTTCTGGCATAACAAGACCAAAACAAAAGCAATAAATGCTGAAAAAACAAAATGCCGTGATCGTTTGTAATACTGGAACATAGTCATGATGAATGAAGGTTTCTGAACCTGAAGGACGACCTGAAATAGTCAAGCGGCTAGAATAGCACGCCGTAGAGAGCCAGAATAGCAACAGAGAAAATGTCCAGGAAAAATCCTGGAGTCTGATTCAGGATTTTTCGTTGGTGGCCGGTGTACGAAGCGTAGGGCAAAGAAGATACATTTCCAACAATATGGCAACGTAATCGCGGGCTTCTTTTTTGAGGTCAAAAGATTGCGGGGCAAAGAGCCAATTTTCCATTAAGCCGGAAATATAGCCGCGCATAATAATGGCTGCGCGACGCGTCATTAAATCTGCGGGCAGCATTTTCGCTTCAATACAATGTCTTAACGTTTGTTCTATACGGTCATAACTTTCCAGACAGAGATTACGTTGTGCCTGTTGAACAACAGCCATTTCTCCGACAAATTCGCATTTGTGGAAAATAATCTCCATCAATAATCGCCGCCGCTCTTCAGTCACCGTCGATTCAAGAACATGAATTAGTATTTCTCTTAATACTGAGAGTGGATCGTCAGGGAATTTTGCCTGATACTCAAGCTCTAGTTCACCAATATTGGATTCTGACAGCTCCCAGATCTCACTGAACAAATCCGACTTATCTTTAAAATGCCAGTAGATTGCACCACGCGTAACGCCTGCTGCTTTTGCAATCTCTCCCAGTGAGGTGGATGATACCCCCTGCTGTGAGAAAAGACGTAAAGCCACATCGAGGATGTGTTGGCGCGTTTCTTGCGCTTCTTGTTTGGTTTTTCGTGCCATATGTTCGTGAATTTACAGGCGTTAGATTTACATACATTTATGAATGTATGTACCATAGCACGACGATAATATAAACGCAGCAATGGGTTTATCGACTTTTGACCATTGACCAATTTGAAATCGGACACTCGAGGTTTACATATGAACAAAAACAGAGGGTTTACGCCTCTGGCGATCGTTCTGATGCTCTCAGGCAGCTTAGCGCTTACAGGATGTGACGACAAACAGGCCCAACAAGGTGGCCAGCAGATGCCCGCTGTTGGGGTAGTAACAGTCAAAACTGAACCTCTGCAGATCACAACCGAGCTTCCGGGTCGCACCAGTGCCTACCGGATCGCAGAAGTTCGTCCTCAAGTTAGCGGGATTATCCTGAAGCGTAATTTCAAAGAAGGTAGCGACATCGAAGCAGGTGTCTCTCTCTATCAGATTGATCCTGCGACCTATCAGGCAGCGTACGACAGTGCAAAAGGCGATCTGGCTAAAGCGCAGGCAGCAGCCAATATCGCGCAGTTGACTGTTAATCGTTACCAGAAGCTGCTGGGTACTCAGTACATCAGTAAGCAAGAGTACGATCAGGCGCTGGCTGATGCGCAACAGGCAAATGCGGCTGTTACTGCGGCGAAAGCGGCTGTTGAAACCGCGCGCATCAATCTGGCTTACACCAAAGTCACCTCTCCGATTACCGGCCGTATTGGTAAATCGAACGTGACGGAAGGCGCATTGGTGCAAAACGGCCAGGCGACTGCGCTGGCGACCGTACAGCAACTTGATCCGATCTACGTTGATGTTACTCAGTCCAGTAACGATTTCCTGCGTCTGAAACAAGAACTCGCCAACGGCACACTGAAGCAAGAGAACGGTAAAGCCAAAGTCTCGCTAATCACCAGTGACGGTATTAAGTTCCCGCAGGACGGTACGCTGGAGTTCTCTGACGTTACCGTTGATCAGACCACCGGTTCTATCACTTTACGCGCTATCTTCCCGAACCCGGATCACACCCTGCTGCCGGGTATGTTCGTGCGCGCACGTCTGGAAGAAGGGCTTAATCCAACCGCCATTTTAGTTCCGCAACAAGGTGTAACTCGTACACCACGCGGCGAAGCTACCGTTCTGGTAGTTGGCGCGGATGACAAAGTGGAAACTCGTCCGATCGTCGCAAGCCAGGCCATTGGCGATAAGTGGCTGGTGACTGAGGGTCTGAAAGCAGGCGAACGAGTAGTAGTAAGTGGGCTGCAGAAAGTGCGTCCTGGTGTCCAGGTGAAAGCACAAGAGATAACCGCTGATAACAACCAGCAAGACGCAAGCGGTGCTCAGCCTGAACAGTCCAAGTCTTAACTTAAACAGGAGCCGTTAAGACATGCCTAATTTCTTTATTGATCGCCCGATTTTTGCGTGGGTGATCGCCATCATCATCATGTTGGCAGGGGGGCTGGCGATCCTCAAACTGCCGGTGGCGCAATATCCTACGATTGCACCGCCGGCAGTAACGATCTCCGCTTCCTATCCTGGCGCTGATGCAAAAACGGTGCAGGACACTGTTACACAGGTTATCGAACAGAATATGAACGGTATCGATAACCTGATGTACATGTCCTCCAACAGTGACTCCACGGGTACTGTGCAGATCACCCTGACCTTTGAGTCTGGTACTGATGCGGATATTGCGCAGGTTCAGGTGCAGAACAAACTGCAACTGGCGATGCCATTACTGCCGCAGGAAGTACAGCAGCAAGGGGTGAGCGTTGAGAAATCCTCCAGTAGCTTCCTGATGGTTGTCGGCGTTATCAACACCGATGGCTCCATGACGCAGGAGGATATCTCCGACTATGTAGCGGCGAATATGAAAGATGCCATCAGCCGTACATCAGGCGTCGGTGACGTTCAGCTGTTCGGTTCACAGTATGCGATGCGTATCTGGATGAACCCGAATGAGCTGAACAAATACCAGTTAACGCCGGTTGATGTCATTACCGCTATCAAAGCACAAAACGCCCAGGTCGCGGCCGGTCAGCTCGGTGGTACGCCGCCGGTGAAAGGCCAGCAGCTTAACGCCTCTATTATTGCTCAGACGCGTCTGACCTCCACTGAAGAGTTCGGCAAAATTCTGCTGAAAGTGAATCAGGATGGTTCCCGCGTACTGCTGCGTGATGTGGCGAAAATTGAGCTGGGTGGTGAGAACTACGACATCATCGCAGAGTTTAACGGACAACCCGCTTCTGGTCTGGGTATCAAACTGGCGACCGGTGCGAACGCGCTGGATACGGCTGCGGCAATCCGTGCTGAACTGGCGAAGATGGAGCCGTTCTTCCCATCGGGTCTGAAAATCGTTTATCCATACGACACTACGCCGTTCGTGAAAATCTCCATTCACGAAGTGGTTAAAACGCTGGTTGAAGCGATCATCCTCGTGTTCCTGGTCATGTATCTGTTCTTGCAGAACTTCCGCGCGACGTTGATTCCGACCATTGCCGTACCGGTGGTATTGCTGGGAACCTTTGCGGTTCTTGCTGCCTTTGGCTTCTCGATAAACACGCTAACGATGTTCGGGATGGTGCTCGCTATCGGCCTGTTGGTGGATGACGCCATCGTTGTAGTAGAAAACGTGGAACGTGTGATGGCGGAAGAAGGTTTGCCGCCGAAAGAAGCTACACGTAAATCGATGGGGCAGATTCAGGGCGCACTGGTGGGTATCGCGATGGTGCTGTCTGCGGTATTCGTACCAATGGCCTTCTTCGGCGGTTCGACTGGTGCAATCTATCGTCAGTTCTCCATTACCATTGTTTCGGCAATGGCACTGTCGGTACTGGTGGCATTGATCCTGACTCCGGCGCTTTGTGCGACCATGCTGAAACCGATTGCCAAAGGCGATCACGGGGAAGGCAAGAAAGGCTTCTTCGGCTGGTTTAACCGCATGTTCGAGAAGAGCACGCACCACTACACCGACAGCGTAGGCGGAATTCTGCGCAGTACGGGGCGTTATCTGGTGCTGTATCTGATCATCGTGGTCGGCATGGCCTATCTGTTCGTGCGTCTGCCAAGCTCCTTCTTGCCAGATGAAGACCAGGGCGTATTTATGACCATGGTTCAGCTGCCTGCAGGTGCAACGCAGGAACGCACGCAGAAAGTGCTCAACGAAGTGACGAATTACTATCTGACCAAAGAAAAGAACAACGTTGAATCGGTGTTCGCCGTTAACGGCTTCGGTTTTGCAGGACGTGGTCAGAACACGGGTATTGCGTTCGTTTCGTTGAAGGACTGGGCTGACCGTCCGGGTGATGAGAACAAAGTTGAAGCAATTACCACGCGTGCAACGCGCGCTTTCTCGCAGATTAAAGATGCGATGGTGTTCGCCTTTAACCTGCCAGCGATTGTAGAACTGGGTACGGCAACCGGTTTTGACTTTGAGTTGATTGACCAGGCCGGCCTCGGTCACGAAAAACTGACTCAGGCACGTAACCAGTTGCTGGGCGAAGCGGCGAAGCATCCTGATATGCTGACCAGCGTGCGTCCGAACGGTCTGGAAGACACGCCGCAGTTTAAAATTGATATCGACCAGGAAAAAGCTCAGGCGCTGGGTGTTTCTATCAACGACATTAACACCACTCTGGGTGCTGCATGGGGCGGCAGCTACGTGAACGACTTTATCGACCGTGGTCGCGTGAAGAAAGTTTACGTGATGTCAGAAGCGAAATACCGCATGTTGCCAGAAGATATCGGTAACTGGTATGTCCGCGCGGCTAATGGTCAGATGGTGCCATTCTCGGCGTTCTCCTCTTCCCGTTGGGAATACGGTTCGCCGCGTCTGGAACGTTACAACGGTCTGCCATCCATGGAGATCTTAGGCCAGGCAGCACCAGGCAAGAGTACCGGTGAAGCGATGGCGTTGATGGAGCAACTGGCGAGCAAACTGCCTACGGGGGTTGGCTACGACTGGACGGGGATGTCCTATCAGGAACGTCTCTCCGGCAACCAGGCACCTTCGCTGTACGCAATTTCGTTGATTGTGGTGTTCCTGTGTCTGGCGGCGCTGTATGAGAGCTGGTCGATTCCGTTCTCCGTTATGCTGGTTGTTCCGCTAGGGGTTATCGGTGCGTTGCTGGCAGCCACCTTCCGTGGCTTAACCAATGACGTATACTTCCAGGTGGGCCTGCTTACAACCATTGGGTTGTCGGCGAAGAACGCGATACTTATCGTCGAATTCGCCAAGGACTTGATGGATAAAGAAGGTAAGGGTCTGATTGAAGCAACTCTGGACGCGGTACGTATGCGTTTACGCCCAATCCTGATGACCTCGCTGGCGTTTATCCTCGGCGTTATGCCGCTAGTTATCAGCACTGGTGCTGGCTCTGGCGCACAAAATGCGGTAGGTACTGGCGTAATGGGCGGGATGGTGACGGCAACAGTACTGGCAATCTTCTTCGTTCCGGTGTTCTTTGTGGTGGTTCGCCGCCGCTTTAGTCGCAAGAATGAAGATATCGAACATAACCATACTGTCGATCATCATTGATAGATCTCGTAATCACTAAGGCCGCGCAAGCGGCCTTTTTAATACGTATAATCTTAAAATAACAATGTTTACAGCTAAGCTCGCAAACGGAAGTTAGTTTTAACGCTACATAAAATTCATAAAAAATGCTTATTGTTAGTTAATTTATATTAAGTGGTAGTAATAGGTATAATAACCCATAGACATCTAGAGGCTATTCTTAATTATTTGCGGCAATCCTTTATTTATTCATATCAATTACATCATAATCAGAGTAATCCTGGGTATTAGTGTGACAAATTCCCGTCTCATTTTATCACCCCCGACGCAAGGATCCTGATTACGTTATGAATAGCATCAAACAAACTGCTTTAGCCTTTACGTGGTTGATGCAGGGTGAAAAAGTAAGCCTTTTCCCTCTCCTCCCACTAATTGTAATTTTTCGTAATAATGCGATGAAAACCTTCATAGAGTGGATTATAGTTAATCTAACAACTGTGAGGGCAAGTCCAGGTCAGTAAGTTTTCCCACCCCGAAAGGTGTCCGTTAGTTCAACCACTAAGAAGGGGACGCGTTATGGATGAATACTCACCAAAAAGACATGATATTGCACAGCTTAAATTTCTCTGCGAAACCCTGTATCATGACTGTCTTGCAAACCTTGAAGAAAGCAATCATGGTTGGGTTAACGACCCTACCTCGGCTATCAATCTGCAGCTTAATGAACTCATTGAGCATATTGCGACCTTCGCACTTAATTACAAAATTAAGTATAATGAAGACAATAAGCTCATTGAGCAGATAGATGAATATCTGGACGACACCTTTATGTTGTTCAGTAGTTATGGTATTAATATGCAGGATCTCCAGAAATGGCGGAAGTCAGGTAACCGACTGTTCCGTTGTTTTGTGAACGCCACTAAAGAGAATCCTGCGAGTTTATCTTGTTCTAATTATTACAACCATGGGTAGAAGTATGTCCGATAAGCCTTTAACGAAAACCGATTATTTGATGCGTTTGCGTCGTTGTCAGACAATTGACACGCTGGAACGTGTTATCGAGAAAAATAAATACGAATTATCAGATAATGAACTGGCGGTATTTTACTCAGCCGCAGATCACCGTCTTGCAGAATTGACCATGAATAAGCTTTACGACAAGATCCCTTCCTCGGTGTGGAAATTTATTCGATAATTAAACAGTATAAGCACTGGACTATAACCATCTGTTTATTAGATATATTTTATTTTTACTATGACGACATGCCGCGTGTGACTTCTGTCACACAGAGGTGACGGGAACGTTCTCATCACTGACATTTCGTATTACTGTGTTGCCCCATTTCCAGCAACCGGGTCGTCAGTAATGAGCACAGAAAAAGAAAAGATGATTGCTGGTGAGTTGTATCGATCGGCAGATGAGACTTTATCTCGCGATCGCCTGCGCGCTCGTCAGCTTATTCACCAATACAATCATTCCTCGCCGGAAGATCAATCCTTACGCCAAAAAATCCTCGCCGATTTACTCGGTCAGGTTGCGGATGCGTATATTGAGCCCTCCTTTCGCTGCGACTATGGCTATAACATTTTTCTCGGTAAAGGGTTTTACGCGAACTTCGATTGCGTGATGCTTGATGTCTGCCCTATTCATATCGGCGATAATTGTATGCTGGCGCCTGGTGTCCATATCTACACGGCAACACATCCCATCGACCCTGTAGCACGTAATAGCGGTGTTGAACTGGGGAAACCGGTGACTATCGGTAACAACGTCTGGATTGGTGGTCGTGCCATCATTAACCCGGGCGTTACCATTGGCGATAACGTCGTAGTGGCATCAGGTGCCGTCGTCACCAAAGATGTCCCTGATAATGTTGTCGTAGGCGGTAACCCAGCCAGAGTCATTAAAAAACTGTAACTACAATTTGCAACTGTTATGCAAAATTGTAGTTAATCTGTTACTTTTCTCATGTCATTCCCACGTTAAAATAGGGTGTTCCCTGGAGAGTTGCAGATACCACGAAGGCAAAAGATGACCGAAATACAACGCCTACTGACCGAAACAATTGAATCTCTGAATACGCGCGAAAAACGCGACAACAAGCCCCGCTTTAGTATCAGTTTTATCCGCAAACATCCGGGGCTGTTTATTGGCATGTATGTTGCTTTTTTTGCTACGCTGGCAGTGATGTTGCAGTCCGAAACGCTATCAGGTTCAGTCTGGCTCCTTGTCGTGCTATTCATCCTGCTCAACGGTTTCTTCTTTTTCGATGTCTACCCACGCTACCGCTACGAAGACATCGACGTGCTGGATTTTCGAGTTTGCTATAACGGCGAATGGTATAACACGCGCTTTGTCCCTGCCGCGCTGGTTGAAACCATACTGAACTCGCCGCGTGTCGCAGATGTTCATAAAGAACAACTGCAAAAAATGATCGCCCGTAAAGGCGAGCTGTCTTTTTACGATATTTTCACTCTCGCTCGCGCCGAATCAACATCTTAAGTCAGACTGTCACACCAGGCGTAAGCTCTGCGCCTGGTCAATTGACAATGATCGTTGCCACCTATCATTTCATGAAATACTGACCTTACCCACTTATCTCCTGCCAGCCTTTTTCCACAATCAGATATACTTTCCCTACATTGTGTTGATAAGGACATGTTGGTGAGAACACGACATTTGGTCGGCCTGATTTCGGGAGTGCTTATACTTTCAGTACTACTGCCTGTCGGCTTAAGCATCTGGCTGGCTCATCAGCAGGTAGAAGCGTCGTTTGTTGAAGAGCTGAATACCTATTCCTCCCGCGTCGCTATTCGAGCCAATAAAGTGGCGACGCAAGGGAAAGATGCACTACAAGAGCTGGAAAGATGGCAAGGCGGTGCCTGTAGTGAAGAGCATCTCATGGAAATGCGGCGGGTTTCATACAGCTATCGCTATATTCAGGAAGTGGTTTATATCGATAACAACGTTCCCCAATGCTCTTCTCTGGAACACGAAAGCCCACCGGATACCTTTCCGGAGCCGGGGAAGATTTCAAAAGATGGTTATCGGGTCTGGTTAACCTCACACAATGACTTAGGTATTACCCGTTACATGGTTGCTATGGGAACCGCACATTACGTAGTGATGATCGACCCCGCCTCCTTTATCGACGTGATTCCTTATAGCTCATGGCAAATTGATGCCGCTATTATTGGCAATGCCCGTAATATAGTCATAACCAGCAGCGACGAAATTGCCCGGGGTATTATTACCCAATTGCAAAAAACACCCGGTGAGCACATCGAAAATAATGGGATCATTTACGACATTCTGCCCTTACCAGAGATGAATATTTCCATCATCACCTGGGCTTCAACGAAAACGTTGCAAAAAGGCTGGCATCGGCAGGTCTTTATCTGGTTACCTGTAGGGTTGTTAATTGGCCTGCTGGCAGCCATGTTTGTGCTGCGTATTTTGCGTCGTATCCAGTCTCCGCATCATCGCTTGCAGGATGCCATCGAAAATCGTGATATTTGTGTGCACTATCAGCCGATTGTCTCCTTAGCCAATGGCAAAATTGTCGGTGCCGAAGCACTGGCGCGCTGGCCGCAGACAGACGGTAGTTGGTTGTCGCCAGATAGTTTTATTCCGCTGGCACAGCAAACGGGTCTTTCTGAGCCACTGACGCTGCTGATTATAAGAAACGTGTTTGAAGATATGGGCGACTGGCTGCGACAACACCCGGAACAACATATTTCCATCAATCTTGAATCCACCGTGCTCGCCTCGGAAAAAATTCCGCAACTGCTGCGAGACATGATCAATCACTACCAGGTTAACCCCAAACAGATCGCTCTTGAACTCACAGAGCGCGAATTTGCCGATCCGAAAACCAGCGCCCCGATAATTTCGCGCTACCGGGAAGCGGGTCATGATATTTACCTGGATGATTTTGGTACGGGGTATTCAAGTTTAAGTTATTTACAGGATCTGGATGTCGACATTCTGAAGATCGATAAATCCTTCGTTGATGCGTTGGAATATAAAAATGTCACACCGCATATCATCGAAATGGCAAAAACGTTGAAACTGAAAATGGTGGCGGAAGGGATCGAAACGGGTAAACAGGAAGAGTGGCTACATCAGCATGGCGTGCATTACGGTCAGGGCTGGCTGTACAGCAAAGCGTTGCCAAAAGAAGATTTCATACGCTGGGCAGAATACCATCTGTAAATTTTGGGGGCTGGCGGCACGCCGCACAGCCCGTCACGCTACTCGTCGATGATTGACTCAAACCCGCCGTAAATCATCCGTTTGCCATCAAACGGCATTGATTCGCCGAACTCTTTCATTCGTGGGTCAGACATCATTTTTTGATTGGCAGCGTCGCGGACCTCTTTTGAAGGGTATTCAATCCAGCTAAACACCACTTCCTCATTCTCTTCCGCTTTCACTGCCATGCGAAAATCGGTCACTTTGCCGTTTGGCACATCGCTGGCCCAACATTCAACAATACGAAGCGCGCCGAACTCTTTAAACAATGGCGCGGCCTTTGCGGCCATTTCTCGATAGGCATCTTTATTTTCGGCAGGAACAGCAACCACAAAACCATCAACATACTTCATCAGAAATACCTCCGAAGCGTACTGCGCAGCCAGACAATTCTTGCGGCGTCAGTCGTGGTTAAAGTTTAGCCACATTGGGATTTTTTGACGAAACGGCAGGAGCAGAAATGGGTGGGGGCCCTGCCAGCTACATCCCGGCACACGCGTCATCTGCCTTGGCTGCTTCCTTCCGGACCTGACCTGGTAAACAGAGTAGCGTTGCGGGAGAACCAACAGAGCCCCCATTGAGAGCGTTGAGAACCAACGCGCAGGCGCATTATCACTGCTGCCCCGGCTAATTGCAACCCATTGCGTGCCGGATGCTGGTTTCTTGCGCAATGCGGCTTCACTCAGACGTTTTTCCAGATTATGCTGAAAAATTACCCCAGGAAAAAAAGATGGAAAAAGAAGATTCATTTCCCCAACGCGTCTGGCAAATCGTAGCCGCTATTCCCGAAGGCTACGTCACCACTTACGGCGACGTCGCAAAACTGGCAGGATCACCCCGTGCTGCGCGCCAGGTGGGCGGTGTGTTAAAGCGTCTACCCGAAGGCAGCACCCTCCCCTGGCATCGGGTGGTTAATCGCCACGGCACAATCTCGTTAACCGGCCCGGATTTGCAGCGTCAACGGCAGGCATTACTGGCAGAAGGAGTGATGGTGTCGGGAAGCGGGCAAATCGACTTACAGCGTTATCGCTGGATTTACTAACCCTCTCCAGCGGAGAGGGTTAGTGGCGCTTAGTATTGCGTAGGGGCTGGAACTGCCGAAGACGGATTCACCTGGGTTGGTGAAGTCGAAGGTACGGTGGTCGTTGCGCCACCGCTGGCCTGAACCGGTACAGCGGTTTGCTGAACCGGCACTAATGTCAGGTCAGCTTTGGTTCCGCCCTGATTGATCACCGGTTGAACGGTATCGGTGATAAACACCAATTTGTCGTTCACGGTAACCGCCGCACTCAACAGGATACGTGCGTTCGGCTGAACGTCTGCCGGGTTAAATGGCAGAACAAAACTGAACGGTGACTGTTTACCTTCGGTACGTACTGCTTTCTGCGCCAGAACTTTAGAAGGCGCATCGGCTAACGACGCGTCAGAAAGTGTCACGGTCAGCACAGCATCAGGCGGCAGTGCGACTTTCTGACGGATCCAGACCGTACCGGAAACATTCGGTTGTTGTATAGCAGGTTGCTGTGTCGCTGCAATAGACGTATTTGCAGCCGGTGCTGGCGTCTGGATATCCGCGCTTTTATCCGCGCAAGCTGCCAACGCAATTGCAACCGCTAAACCACTGGCCATGTGCACGAGTTTCATTCACTTCTCCTTATTATCAATGCACCAGCGGGCTAACTTTCCTCGCCGGAAGAGTGGTTAACAAAATAGTAACATCAATAAGTGTGGCACATGTCACGTATTAACGCCTGCATTTAGCCCGTAATTCAGACCATTGCACCCATCGGACCAGTACCAAAATTGCGTTATACTCAACTCACTTTGGCTTGCTGCGGCAGCTTTGTTACTGGAGAGTTATATGAGTCAGGCGCTAAAAAATTTACTGACATTGTTAAATCTGGAAAAAATTGAGGAAGGACTCTTTCGCGGCCAGAGTGAGGATTTAGGTTTACGCCAGGTCTTTGGCGGCCAGGTTGTTGGTCAGGCGCTATATGCAGCAAAAGAGACGGTCCCGGAAGAGCGTCTGGTGCATTCGTTTCATAGCTACTTTCTTCGCCCTGGCGATAGCAAAAAACCCATTATTTATGATGTAGAAACGCTACGCGACGGCAACAGCTTCAGCGCCCGCCGGGTTGCTGCTATTCAAAACGGTAAACCGATTTTCTATATGACGGCCTCTTTCCAGGCGCCAGAGGCTGGATTCGAGCACCAAAAAGAGATGCCGCCCGCGCCAGCGCCTGATGGCCTGCCTTCGGAAACGCAAATCGCCCAATCGCTGGCGCACCTGCTGCCGCCGGTGCTAAAAGATAAATTCATCTGCGATCGTCCACTGGAGGTTCGTCCGGTAGAGTTTCATAACCCGCTGAAAGGGCACGTTGCAGAACCGCATCGTCAGGTATGGATCCGCGCAAATGGTAGCGTGCCAGATGATCTGCGCGTTCATCAGTATCTGCTCGGTTACGCTTCTGACCTTAACTTCCTGCCGGTTGCTTTACAGCCGCACGGCATCGGTTTTCTTGAACCGGGGATTCAGATTGCCACCATTGACCATTCCATGTGGTTCCATCGCCCGTTTAATTTGAATGAATGGCTGTTGTATAGCGTGGAGAGCACCTCGGCGTCCAGCGCACGCGGCTTTGTGCGCGGGGAGTTTTATACCCAGGACGGCGTGCTGGTTGCCTCGACCGTTCAGGAAGGGGTAATGCGTAATCACAATTAAAAAAAACAGCCGGAGGTGAAAACCGTCCGGCTATTTTTTTGCAGTGCTTGTTACGCGTTATAAGCATTTTCACCGTGGCTGTTGACGTCCAGTCCTTCGCGCTCCTGCTCTTCCGGCACGCGCAGGCCAACTGTCAAATCCGCCAGTTTGTAGCCAATAAATGCCACCACACCAGACCAGACAATCGTAATGGCGATGCTTTCCAGCTGTACCAACAGCTGATGTCCCATCGTCACACCTTCGGCGAAGCCCACACCACCCAGCGAACTGGCGGCAAAAATCCCGGTCATGATACAGCCGACAATGCCACAAACACCGTGTACCCCGAAGACATCGCAGGGATCATCCACCCGCAGCAGGCGTTTCAACATGGTAACGCCCCACAAGCCCGCCAGACCAGCTACCACGCCGATAATCAACGCACCGCCAACCCCAATATAGCCACAGGCTGGCGTCACGCCGACCAGACCGGCAATCGCGCCAGAACACGCTCCCAGCAGTGAAGGCTTACCACGCAGCGCCCATTCACCGAAGATCCAGCCAAGAATTGCCGCCGCCGTTGCGACCACAGTATTCACAAATGCCAGTGCCGCGATTTCATTCGCCGTGCCCGCTGACCCGGCGTTAAAGCCAAACCAACCGATATAGAGAATGGCAGTCCCGGTAAAGACCATCGGCAGGTTGTGCGGTTTAAACGCCTCTTTGCCGAAGCCCACGCGTTTGCCTATCAGATAAGCACCCACCAGACCGGCGATTGCGGCGTTAATGTGCACCACCGTGCCACCCGCGAAATCCAGCGCACCGTGAGAAGCCAGCAAACCACCGCCCCACACCATATGCGCAATCGGAATGTAAGAGAGCGTCAGCCATACCACCACGAAAATCAACACAGCTGAGAAGCGGATTCGTTCCGCCAGCGCCCCAACGATCAAGCCTACGGTAATGCAGGCAAACGATCCCTGAAACGCCACGTGGATATACTGATAAATGCTTCCCATCACCGCCGTCAGTTCGATGTTTTTCAGCATTAACCAGTTAATGTTGCCAAAGAAATTGTTGCCTTCACCAAACGCCAGCGAGTAGCCGTAAACCACCCAGAGAATACAGACCAGTGCAAACGTCACGGTCACCTGCGTTAGCATCGACAGCACGTTTTTGCCGCGAATCAACCCACCGTAAAACAGGGCAATTCCCGGAATAGTCATAAACAGCACCAGCGCAGTACAAATCATCATAAACGCATTGTCGGCTTTATCGGCCACCGCAGGTGCAGCCGTTACCAGTCCCGGCAGCATCGCCAGTGAAGCAAGCCCAGTTTTTATCGTCGCTATCTTCATTTTTCGTTCCTGTTGCTGTGTGCCAGAGATTACAGCGCCGCTTCGTCGGCTTCGCCGGTACGAATTCGAATGACGCGTTGCAATTCAGCGACGAAGATTTTGCCGTCGCCAATTTTTCCGGTGTAAGCCGCCTTGCTGACGATATCGATCACTTCATCGAGTTGGTCATCAGCAATCGCCACATCAATTTTTACTTTTGGCAGGAAGTTGACGCTGTATTCCGCCCCCCGGTACAGCTCAGCATGTCCTTTCTGACGCCCGAAACCTTTCACTTCGGTGACGGTCAGCCCCTGAATACCAATGGAAGATAACGCTTCACGAACGTCTTCCAGCTTGAATGGTTTGATTATCACGGTCACCAGCTTCATAGATCCCCTCCGGTCAGAATTCGGTAATGGTTCTGCTACACGAAGAAGGTATTGCAAGCGGTGTGCCAGAAATGAAAAACGAGAAAGAGAGCAGGAAGTTAAGAAGATTGAAAATGAAAACGCACTATGACAGTGCACAGTGCGTTACATTTTTGCACCAACGATGAAATATTGCGCTATTCAGGCGCTCAATGATTCCTCTTCACGCACGCTGGCTGCCAGCTCTTCGCCCGCAAGTTGCAGTTGATACATCTGCCAGTAACGCCCCTGGGCCGCCAGCAGTTGCTGGTGCGTGCCCTGCTCCACGGCTTGCCCACGATGAAGCACCAGAATGGTGTCGGCATCGACAATGGTTGATAAGCGGTGAGCTATCACCACCAGCGTGGTATGTTCACGCACCGCCGCCAGTGCGTGTTGGATCGCCTGTTCAGTACCGGAATCAATGCTGGCGGTTGCCTCATCAAGGATCAGGATTTGCGGCGTCTCCACCAGCACGCGCGCCAGCGCCAGCAGTTGCTTTTGCCCGACCGAAAGATTATTCCCCTGCTCGCCCAGCGGCGTATAAATACCGTCGCTCATGCTGCGCGCCAGCTCCGCCAGTTGCACGGTTTCCAGTGCCTGCCAGACACGCTCTTCGGAGATATCACGCCCCAGCGTCACGTTGGCGAGGAAAGTATCCGCCAGCACCACCGGATCTTGCTGCACCATCGCCACGCCCTGACGTAATGCGCTGTGACTTAGCGAATTTAATGGACGACCGTCGAGATGAATCTCACCTTCCGTTAGCGGGTAATACCCCATCAATAAACTTGCAAGGGTGCTTTTGCCACTGCCGGTATGCCCGACCAGCGCCACAAAGTTACGCGAAGGCACAGAGAGATTAATGTTCTTCAGTACCAGATTGTTGTCGCGATAAGCAAACGACACATTATCGACTTCGATGGTGCCGCTCTGTAACGGGCGATCATCATTGCCATATTGCTGGCGCGGTCCGTCCATCAGCTCAAACACGCGCTCACCAGCAACAACAGCCTGTTGCAGCATCGCCTGTTGCGTGGTCAGTTCGATTAATGGTTCGTTAAGCCGCCCAAGATAGCTGATAAACGCATACAGCACGCCCACTTCAATGGTGCCGCTGGCGGAGAAGCCAAACAGCATCAACAAGCCACAAAGGATGAGCGACGAAAAAAGACTCAGTAATGGCCGCAGTAAAAAACCGTCGAGGCGCAGGGTTTGCATCCTCGCCATATAGTGCGACCGACTGGCCTCACCCATGCGTTCACCAAATCGTGCCTGCTGACGGAACTGCTGGATGACGCTCATACCGTTGATGATTTCGTTAAAGCCGTCGTTGATATCCGCCAGATAGGCGCGCACACGGCGGACAATCGGCGTACTGTAACGCTGGTATATCACCATCACCACCAGCACGACCGGAAAAATCATTATCGCCACCAGCGCCATCCGCCAGTCGAGGCTGAACATCGCTACCAGCATCGCGCCCACCAGTGCGGCGCTACGCAGAACGGTTGCCACTACGGTAACGTAGAGGTCGCGGATCACTTCAGTATCATTAGTGACGCGGGAAATCACCTGCCCGACAGGCTGGATATCAAACTCGCTTAATGGCTGGCGTAGCGCAGCATCCATTACATCGGTACGCAACTGTTGTACAACGCCAACTGCCGCCCGATTAAACAGCAGCGACTGTGCGTAGTGCAGTCCAGCGGCAAACAGTTGCAGCCCCACATACGCCGCCGCCAGACCGGCAACCACTTTCAACGGCAGATTATTTTTCGCCACCATATTATCGATGAAATAGCTGATGAGTAGCGGTCCACTGACTTCTGCCGCTGCCGCAACCCACATCATCAGAACCGCAATCCCTAGTGGTTTGCGCCACGGCGAACCATACGCTAACAGGCGTTTGAGAGTCGGCCAGAGTTGGCTAAAACTACGCATCGACGGCCTCCTCACGAATTTCCGGAGCATCGTCAAGCGCCGCCTCCAGTTGTTGATAGCGATACATATCGCGATACCAGCCGCTTTGTTGCGCCAGCGCATCATGATTGCCACGCTGGGCGATATGTCCGTGCTGCATCACAATAATCTCACTGGCCTCCGTCAGCG
Source organism: Escherichia sp. Marseille-Q3837 (assembly GCF_916618735.1). NCBI lineage: Bacteria > Pseudomonadati > Pseudomonadota > Gammaproteobacteria > Enterobacterales > Enterobacteriaceae > Escherichia > Escherichia sp. Marseille-Q3837. The sequence goes on from NZ_CAKAKC010000001.1 coordinate 4,295,815, forward strand.
CAGAAAGGCGATGGGCACTGATGATTACTGTTCTTCCCTGCCCCCACTGGCGCAGGTTATGCAGGATCTGATGCTCTGTGCGTCCGTCCACCGCCGAAAGCGCATCATCAAGGATAAGGATTTCTGCGTTGACTAATAACGCACGAGCAATGGATATGCGCTGCTTTTGTCCACCGGAAAGCATCACGCCGCGCTCGCCCACTTCTGTGTCGTAACCTTGCGGTAGACGCAAAATATCGTCATGTACGCTGGCTAACCGCGCTACGTGTTCAATCTCTTGCTGGGTGGCATTCGGGCAACCCAGCGCGATGTTATTCGCCACGGTGTCGGAAAAAAGGAACGGCGTCTGGCTGACCACCGCCAGGCGGCTACGCCAGCTATCGAGTTGCAGCTGCGTCAAGGGAATATCATGAAAGCGGATATCCCCCTCGCTGACGTCGAAATGACGCTGAATGAGTGACAGCAGAGTACTTTTGCCAGAACCGGTCGGTCCGCAAATACCCAGCATCTGACCGGGTTTGAGTGCGAAACTGACATTCTCCAGCGCAGGATGATCAGTTTGTGGATAAGTAAACTGGCGAATATTTACATCCAGTTCGCCACGCCCGTGTGGCACTGGTTCGCTACCATCATTCACCACCGGCGCTTCAGCCAGCATCGTCCGAATACGGCTATATGCCGCGCTGCCGCGTTCCACAATGTTAAACATCCAGGCCAGCGCCAGCATCGGCCAAATCATTAACCCCAGATACATCATAAAACTGGTGAGCTGCCCCAGCGTTAAGCTGCCCTGCACCACCATCCAGCTTCCCCCGCCAATCGCCAGCAAATTCGCCATGCCAATCGCGATATAGATAGTCGGATCAAAACGGGCATCAATACGCGCCACACGCATGTTTTTCTTGCCGGTGTCTTCAGCATCTGCGGCAAATAGCGCCGACTGGCGATCTTCCAGACCAAAGGCTTTGATCATGCGGATACTGGTGAGGCTCTCCTGGGTGCGATCGTTGAGACTGGAAAACGCCGCCTGCGCCAGCTTAAAGCGTTCATGCAAAGCATCGCCGTTGCGCTTAATCATGATTGCCATCACTGGCATCGGCAATAGTGCAAATAAGGTCAACTGCCAGCTAATTTGCGTTGACATCATAATCAACACTGCGCAGCCCATCACCAGTGAATCCACTAGCGTCAGCACCCCTTCTCCGGCGGCAAACACGACCCGATCGACGTCATTGGTCGCACGAGCCATGAGGTCGCCCGTACGATGACGCAGGTAAAACTCTGGATGCTGGCGGCTTAGCTGGCGGTAATAATCTTCACGCAGTTCAACAGCCAGTTGATAAGACGCGCCAAACAGCAGTACGCGCCAGACATAACGCAGGAGATAAACCACGACTGCAATCAGCACCATGGTGGCGATCCACATCAGGATCTGCCCGGTAGTAAAGTGTTGTTCCGTCACGCCATCGACAACAATACCGACCACTTTCGGCGGAACCAGTTGCAGCATCGCGATAATAACAAGCAAGGCCACAGCCCCGAGATAGCGACGCCATTCCCGACGGAAATACCAGCTTAGTTGAGCAAATAATCGCACGCGTTGTGTCCTGACCTGATTCTGGATATTTATTCGATGGGTAAAGAAGTGGTGTATTTAATCTGTTCCATCGCGAAGCTGGAAGTAACGTCCGACAGACCTGGAACGCTGTTTACCAGACGCTTATAAAATTCGTCATAGCGTTTCATATCGGCAACCTGAACACGCATCAGATAATCATATTCACCGGCCATGCGCCAGAACCCCAGCACTTCTGGCATTTCCGTTACCACCGTGACAAAGCGGCAATACCATTCGCTGCTGTGATGTTGCGTTTTAATCAACACAAAAGCAGTCAGCCCGAGGCCAATTTTTTCCGGGTCCAGCAGGGCGACTTTGCCGATAAGGATACCGTCATCCTCCAGCCGTTTCAGACGCTTCCAGCAAGGCGTGGTTGTCAGATTAACGGCTTCTGCCAGTGCCTGCAAAGAGAGGGTGCAATCCTGCTGTAGTAAGGCCAGCAGCTTACGGTCAATTTTATCTAACATAGCCAATCCGCAGAGAATTTTTTTCTCTTTTAATTCTATTTTAAAGACGAAATACCGACAATTTATTCTGTGCGGTTTAAACGCCACTGCACAAAATGACAAATTCAAAGTAAAAAAAACCGGGCTATTGCCCGGCGCTGGAAGAGATCTCGTTATTCGGGGGAATAAGGTAGATGTGGATTGTCCAGCCAGTGCGTCAAATAGTGAGAGACCGCCTGATTTCGGCAATGTCCAATCACTGGTAAATGAGGGAGTTCCGCGCGCAGTTGCGGCATCGCATTGCCCATAATAAATCCGCTACCGACGCTGCCTAACATTTCGCGATCGTTCATCGCATCACCAAAGGCCATGCAATCGCGCAACGATAAACCTAAATGTTGGGTCAGCACCGCCAACGCCGCGCCTTTATTACACCCCACTGGCAGCACTTCCAGGCAATTAATCGCAGAAAAACACAAATGTGCGCGCTCGCCTAATGCTTCGTTTAGTTGGATATGCAAGCGCATAAGATCGTCGTGATCGCCACAGAAACAGATCTTGGTGACGCTGCCGAGTGGCATTTTTTTGACATCGATAATCTGATAACGGAAACCGCTATACACAAATGCCTGCAACAATGCTGGGATCTCTTGCCCGGTAAACCAGCCATTGTCATTGAAGATATGCATACTGGCCTGGGTATCCCATTTCTGGTACAGCACTAATTCCGCCACGTCCGCAGGCAAATCATCACGATGTAAAAGTTCGCCTTCCAGAGAGTGCACACGCGTACCGTTGCCGGTAATTAAATACGCATCCAGCGATAGCACCCCGATAATATGCTGCATCTCCAGCGCATGGCGCCCCGTAGCAAAAGTGAGGGTAATATCGCGTTCACGCAAACGCGCCAGAGTCGAGAGGGTTTTCTCACCTAAATGGTGATCGGGCATCAATAAAGTGCCGTCCATATCAAATGCTGCCAGACGAGCCATTTCTTTCTCCACTCTGTGACACGGTTAATGGTGATTGAGTATCACCTGATATATACGGAAGTAATAGTGAATAGTTAAATAATATTGTTCCGGGTTTATATGCGACTGCTAAACCGTCTTAACCAGTATCAACGTCTGTGGCAACCTTCTGCCGGAGAGCCGCAATCCGTCACCGTCAGCGAACTGGCCGAACGCTGTTTTTGCAGCGAACGCCACGTGCGCACCCTGTTACGTCAGGCTCAGGAGTCGGGATGGCTGGAGTGGCAGGCGCAATCAGGACGCGGAAAACGCGGGCACCTGCGTTTTCTGGTGACACCGGGATCCCTGCGCAACGCGATGATGGAACAGGCACTGGAAACCGGAAAACAGCAAGATGTGCTGGAGCTGGCGCAACTGGCTCCTGGTGAACTGCGCACCCTATTACAACCGTTTATGGGCGGGCAATGGCAAAACGATACGCCAACGTTGCGTATTCCCTATTATCGCCCGCTCGAACCGCTACAACCGGGCTTTTTACCCGGTCGTGCCGAGCAGCATCTCGCCGGGCAGATATTTTCCGGTCTGACCCGCTTCGACAATAATACCCAACGCCCGATTGGCGATTTAGCACATCACTGGGAAATCTCTGCTGACGGGCTACGCTGGGATTTTTATCTTCGTTCAACGCTGCACTGGCATAACGGCGATGTGGTAAAAGCAACGCAACTACACCAGCGATTATTGATGCTGCTACAACTGCCAGCGTTGGGGAAATTATTGATTAGCGTGAAGCGTATTGAGGTCACCCATCCACAGTGTCTGACCTTCTTTTTACATCGCCCTGATTATTGGCTGGCACACAGGCTGGCGAGCTATTGTAGTCATCTGGCGCATCCGCAATTATCGCTGGTGGGAACCGGTCCTTTTCGCTTAACAAAATTCACAACAGAACTGGTGCGACTCGAAAGCCATGATTATTACCATTTACGTCACCCACTGCTAAAAGCGGTTGAGTACTGGATAACCCCACCACTTTTTGAAAAAGATTTGGGAACCAGTTGTCAGCATCCAGTACAAATCACCATCGGTAAACCTGAAGAGTTGCCACGGGTCAGCCAGGTCAGTAGCGGCATCAGTTTAGGTTTTTGCTATTTAACGTTGCGCAAAAGCCCCCGCCTTTCCCTCTGGCAGGCGCGAAAAGTGATTTCCATTATCCATCAATCCGGTTTACTACAAACGTTAGAAGTCGGAGAAAACCTGATCACTGCCAGTAATGCATTGCTGCCTGGCTGGGCTATTCCACAATGGGATGTACCGGATGAGGTCAAATTACCGGAAACCCTGACGTTGGTTTATCACCTGCCAGTGGAACTTCATGTAATGGCAGAACAATTACGAACGACGCTGGCAGCAGAAGGTTGCGAATTAACGATTGTTTTTCATAACGCGAAAAACTGGGACGACACGACCCCGCTGGCACAGGCAGATTTGATGATGGGCGACAGGCTAATTGGCGAAGCGCCGGAATATACTCTGGAGCAATGGCTGCGTTGCGATCCACTCTGGTCATATGTTTTCGACGCTTCAGCATATGCACATCTGCAATCGACACTGGATACCGTGCAGTTGATGGCTGATGAGGAAAAGCGGAATAACGCGCTGAAAACTGTGTTTAGCCAGTTAATGGAAGATGCAACGCTGACCCCGTTGTTCAATTATCACTATCGCATTAGCGCCCCGCCCGGAGTGAACGGTGTGCGGCTAACACCGCGCGGCTGGTTTGAATTTACCGAAGCCTGGCTTCCCGCGCCATCGCAATGAAGCACTGGTCGGGGTTAACCGCAGGCGTTACCATAACGCTTTTATCGATTTAGCAGGATTATCTATGAAACGTGCCGTCGTTGTGTTTAGTGGAGGTCAGGATTCCACCACCTGTCTGGTACAGGCATTGCAGCAATATGATGAAGTCCATTGCGTGACGTTCGATTACGGTCAGCGCCATCGCGCAGAGATTGACGTGGCACGCGAACTGGCATTGAAACTGGGTGCACGCGCGCATAAGGTGCTGGATGTGACGCTACTCAACGAGCTGGCGGTCAGCAGCCTGACGCGTGACAGCATTCCGGTGCCTGATTATGAACCTAAAGCCGATGGTATCCCGAATACGTTTGTCCCAGGGCGTAATATTCTGTTCCTGACGCTGGCGGCGATATATGCGTATCAGGTTAAAGCAGAAGCAGTGATCACCGGCGTCTGCGAAACGGATTTCTCCGGTTACCCGGATTGTCGCGATGAGTTTGTGAAAGCACTGAACCATGCCGTCAGTCTGGGCATGGCGAAAGATATTCGATTTGAAACACCGCTGATGTGGATTGATAAAGCGGAAACCTGGGCGCTCGCGGATTATTACGGCAAACTGGATTTAGTGCGTAACGAAACGCTGACCTGTTATAACGGCATTAAAGGCGATGGTTGTGGTCATTGTGCTGCATGTAATCTGCGCGCTAACGGATTGAATCATTATCTGGCCGACAAACCGGCGGTGATGGCAGCGATGAAGCAGAAAACCGGGTTGCAGTAATTATTCGGGTGTCGCCGGATGCGGCTTGAGCATCCGGCCAACAAAACGTTTACTGAACCATCAGATCCAGTTTTTCGCGCAGTTCCCCTTCCAGAGCTAATGCTTTCTGCGTTTTGAGATCGATACAAACAAACGTGATAAGTGCATCCGCCACCACCTGCCCTTCCGGCTCAAGAGTGATGACCTGACTCAAAATGCCGCTTTTACCATTTAATTGCTGTAACTGGCTGGTAATGGTTAACAGGTCGCTTAATACCGCCGGGCGGCGATAGTTGATATTGATATTAACCACCACGAAAGCGATGTTATGGGCAGTCATCCATTGAAAGCTGTCGCTATTTTCCAGCCCATCCCAGCGGGCTTCTTCGAGAAACTCAAGGTAGCGGGCGTTGTTGACGTGCTGGTAGACGTCGAGATGATATCCACGAACTTTGATTTGTGTTTGCATAGCGCAATAACCTTACGTTGTTGTTATAAGAACTGTTATAAGTACAGAGGTCATAACTGGTATGACCTCTTCAGTCTGGCAAAAAATTGCCACTATGCAAATTAATTACAGGGTTAATACCGCCAGATTACGTTCCACCAGCGAATTGCCCATTCCCGGCACCTGTTTTAAATCCCCCACCGTTTTAAACGGGCCGTACTCTTCGCGATAACTGACAATTGCCTGCGCTTTCTTCAGACCAACGCCATTCATCGCGCGGGCTAGCTCTTCCGCGCTGGCATTATTAATGCTGACCCTGGTGCCTTCTTCGTCACTGGCTTTCGCCGGTACTGCCGCTTTGCTTTGTGCTGCAGGAGCTTCCGCTTTGGTTTCTACCGCTGCCGGTTTCACCGCAGGAGCTGCCGCCAGCGCGCTATGAGACATTCCGGCACAGGCCAGAGACAGGGTGATGAGCAGTGCTTTAATTCCGTGTTTCATACTGTTTTCTCCTTGTTTGTTAACAGTGGAATCACCTTAACGGCAGCGAAAACAGTAAACAAATGGCAATGTTCAGAAATGGAAAAGGCCGCGAAAGCGACCTTTTCTTGTTACAGCTGCAAAGCATTTTTTTGCGAGGCGGCTTCCGGATTATTGCTGTTCCAGCGCATCGCCAATTTTGATTTTCGCCTCTTTACGCAGGTTACTCATCAGAGCTTCAAAGACGATTTGTGCGTTGTTCTGGGTGATACCCTGCACCATCGCTTTTTTCTGATCTTCCGGCATAGAACCTTGTTTCACTTCGTCCAGCGCCAGCAGAACCACATTACCTTGCATATCGGTCGCCATACCGTAGCTTGGTTTGTCTTTCGCTGGCAGTGGCAGTGCAAACGCCGCCTGGCTAATCGGGTCACGACCGGAACGGCTTAAGGTTTTCGGCTCGCCAAATTTCAGACCGGCAGCCTGCATAGCTTCCGCACCTTTGCCCGCTTTCAGCTCAACCAGCAGTTTTTCAGCATCCACTTTCGCCTGTTGCTCAGCTTTGTTGTGCTGAACCAGTGCCTTAACTTGTTCCTGAACATCTGCCAACGGTTTCACCGCTTCCGGTTTGTGCTCGCTGATACGCAACACGAATGCGCGATCGCCGTCTACGGTGATAATGTCAGAGTTGATGCCCGGCGCGCCGTTTTCACCTACCAGACCGCCGTTAAAGATAGCATCTGCAACCGGCTTGAAGTTCAACTCTTCCGGCAGGTTATCTTTGCTGAACCAGCCAGTCTGGGTAGCTTTAACGCCCGCAGCCTGCTCTGCGCCAGCCAGAGATTCGGTGTCATTGCTTGCCGCATCGCTCACTTTCTGCTGCAGCGCGTAATACGCATCGAGGGCTTTTTCGTGTTTCACTTTCGCCGCGATATCGTCACGCACTTCGTCTAATGACTTCACTTTCGCCGGCTGAATATCATCCAGACGCACAATCAGGAAACCGACCGAAGATTTGATGACGCCAGACAGTTGGCCTTTTTCTTTCAGACCTGCATTTTTCAGTTCATCCGGGATAGTGGCATCTTCTAACCACCCCATATCGCCGCCGTTACGGGCAGAGATAATATCGGCAGATTTTTCTTTTGCTAACGCAGCAAAATCACCACCTTTATTCAGCTCCTCAAGTACTGCTTTCGCTTCATCTTCAGTTTTAGTCTGGATGATGCTGTAGCGAGTACGCTGTGGCTGGGTGAATTGATCCTGATGCTGATCGTAGTAGCTCTGGATATCCGCATCGCTAACCGGTTGCTGCATCGTTGCGGCATCCAGCTTGATGTAGCTCACGCGGAATTGTTCCGGAGTCATGAAATTGTTTTTGTTTTGCTCGTAGTAGCTGGCGATTTCTGGTTCGGTCACAGCTTGTTTAGCCGCCAGCGCGTTAACGTCGATAGTCGCTTCACGCACTACACGTTGTTGAGCGACCAGCGCAGCCAGTTCGTCGGTTTCACCTTTCAACATAAAGTCGGTGCCCGCAACGCCGTTAATCAGCTGCTGGGTAGTGAGCTGATTACGCAGTGCCTGCGCGTACTGATCGGCACTCATCCCCATCTGGTTGAGGATACCGTTATAGCGGCTGTTATCGAACTTGCCGTCAACCTGAAACGCTGGGGTTGCGAAAATCGCCTGTTTAACCTGCTCATCGCTGATACTCAGTTTTAGTTCACGAGCGTACTGATCCAGCAGCGCCTCGTCGATCAGACGATTCAGCACCTGTTGACGCAGGGTTTTCATATAGCCTTCGTTCGCCGCCAGCTCAGAGTATTGATCGCCCAACTGTTGCTGCATACGATTACGCTCGCTGTTGAAGGCGTTCTCGAACTGCCCACGGCTGATTTCCTGGTCATTCACTTTTGCGGCGTAGTTATTGCCTGCGCCAATCAGGTAACCACTCACGCCGGTCAATATGAACGACACGATAATGATACCGAAAATAATCTTGAGCACGAGACTGTTTGCAGCCGTGCGTAAGCTGTCCATCATGGTGTAACAACACTCCGCTGTAGATGACTGTGTACTTCACGCAACATATCGCTGCGCGCAAAGGCCTATTGTGACAAGAAACGGGGGCAATTGTCAGCCCACAACTCGCAGAAAGTCACGCAATACAAATAAAAAAGGCACATCAGTAGATGCGCCCTTGAACTTCGTCACATCCCCAATGGGGATAATCCTTAGTTTACCGCGTCTTTCAGTGCTTTACCTGCACGGAAGCTCGGTACTTTAGCGGCAGCGATGGTGATCTCTTTACCGGTCTGCGGGTTGCGACCAGTACGGGCGGCACGCTCTTTAACGGCAAAAGTACCAAAACCTACCAGTGCTACATCATCCCCTTCTTTCAGGGATTCAGTTACGGAAGCAATAATAGCATCTAACGCACGGCCAGCCGCAGCTTTAGAGATATCAGCCCCTGCAGCAATCTTGTCAATCAATTGAGATTTATTCACTCTTCTCTTCCTCTTTATAATTTATCCCGCACTTGAATCCTTCAACGTGCGAACGCGCAGCAGTTATATCAGGCCAGCCATCCCCTTACAACACCCCTTAATAAGGGCAAGCCTAATCCGCCCTCTAACTTAACGAGACAAAAAAAGGCTGGCAAGTCCGAATTGGCCCGCCAGCCCTCTTTTTATTAGTGCAATTTGCGCAAGGTCACTATTTTGCAGTCACAACCTGCATACCAGACGGTTCATTTTGCAGCGCCAGAGTCAGAACTTCCTCAATGCGCTTCACAGGATGAATGTCCAGATCGGCAATCACGTTGTCCGGAATCTCTTCCAGATCGCGTTTATTTTCGAACGGAATTAACACTGTTTTAATCCCGCCGCGATGTGCCGCCAGCAGTTTTTCTTTCAAACCACCGATTGGCAACACCTGACCACGCAGAGTAATCTCGCCAGTCATCGCCACATCGGCACGAACCGGGTTACCGGTCAGGCAAGAAACCAGCGCGGTGCACATGGCAATACCGGCACTCGGACCATCTTTTGGCGTCGCACCTTCCGGTACGTGCACGTGGATGTCGCGTTTTTCGTAAAAATCAGGGTTGATCCCCAGTTTTTCCGCACGCGCACGAACCACCGTTAACGCCGCCTGAATGGACTCCTGCATGACTTCACCCAGCGAACCGGTATAGGTCAGTTTACCTTTGCCCGGTACACACGCGGTTTCGATGGTCAGCAAGTCACCGCCCACTTCCGTCCACGCCAGACCCGTTACCTGACCGACACGGTTTTCGTTATCCGCGCGACCATAGTCGAAACGCTGAACACCGAGGTAGTCATGCAGGTTATCGCCGTTAATTTCGATATGTTTTAGAGACTTATCGAGCAGTAACTGCTTAACCGCTTTACGGCACAGTTTGGAGATTTCACGCTCCAGACCACGCACGCCCGCCTCACGGGTGTAGTAACGAATAATGCCGATAATGGCGCTATCGTCGACGGTCAACTCACCTTTTTTCAGCGCATTACGTTCAATCTGCTTCGGCAGCAGGTGACGTTTGGCGATGTTCAGTTTTTCATCTTCGGTATAACCGGAGAGGCGAATCACTTCCATACGATCCAGCAGCGGTGCCGGAATGTTCATGGAGTTCGACGTCGCGACAAACATCACGTCGCTAAGGTCGTAATCCACTTCCAGGTAGTGGTCGCTGAACGCCACGTTCTGCTCTGGATCCAGCACTTCAAGCAGTGCGGAGGCCGGATCGCCACGCATGTCAGAAGACATTTTGTCGATCTCATCGAGCAGGAACAGCGGGTTTTTAACGCCCACTTTCGCCATTTTCTGGATCAATTTACCCGGCATAGAACCGATGTAAGTACGGCGGTGACCACGGATTTCCGCTTCATCACGCACGCCGCCCAGCGCCATACGGACATATTTACGTCCGGTAGCTTTGGCGATGGACTGCCCCAGAGAAGTTTTACCTACCCCCGGCGGCCCAACCAGGCAAAGGATCGGCCCCTTGATTTTGTTGACACGACTTTGAACCGCAAGATACTCAAGGATGCGATCTTTCACGCGCTCCAGACCATAATGGTCGGTATCAAGGATTTCTTGCGCCTGACGCAGGTCTTTTTTGACCTTGCTACGCGCATTCCACGGCACCTGCACCATCCAGTCGATATAGCCACGCACCACGGTCGCTTCTGCCGACATCGGAGACATCATTTTCAGCTTCTGCAGTTCTGCTTCCGCTTTCTCTTTTGCCTCTTTCGGCATTTTCGCCGCGTCGATTTTGCGCTTCAGGGCTTCGTTTTCGTCCGGCGCATCGTCCATTTCGCCGAGTTCTTTCTGAATAGCTTTCATTTGCTCGTTCAGATAGTACTCACGCTGGGATTTCTCCATCTGCTTTTTGACGCGGTTGCGAATGCGTTTCTCAACCTGCAGCAGATCGATTTCCGATTCCATCATCGCCATCAAATATTCCAGACGTTCGTTAACGTCGGACATCTCAAGAACGGACTGTTTGTCAGCCAGTTTCAGCGGCATATGCGCGGCAATGGTATCCGCCAGCCGCGCCGGATCGTCGATGCTGTTCAGCGACGTCAGCACTTCTGGTGGGATTTTTTTGTTCAGCTTGATGTAGCCTTCGAACTGGCTGATTGCGGTACGCACCAGCACTTCCTGTTCCCGCTCATCAATGGTCGGCGACTCCAGATACTCCGCCTTCGCAGAAAAGTGTTCGCCATTGTCAGAGAGCGCAGAAATACGCGCGCGCTGTAACCCCTCAACCAGCACTTTGACGGTGCCGTCAGGCAGTTTCAGCATCTGCAATATAGAGGCCACGGTCCCGACAGTGAAAAGATCGTTTACACCCGGCTCATCCGTTGAAGCTTCTTTCTGCGCGACCAGCATAATTTTTTTATCATGGTCCATCGCCGCTTCCAGACAACGGATAGACTTTTCCCGCCCAACAAATAAGGGGATGACCATGTGCGGATAAACCACCACATCGCGCAGCGGCAATACGGGGATTTCAATGCGTTCAGAACGCTCAGGATTCATAGAGCTCTCTCTTAGTTTAATTTCCGCCAGGTAATCAGATGACACGACTGTGCTTCACGCCATCTATTAACATGTACGTCAGTATATGGGGATGTTTCCCCCACATTCAACGCCGAGAATAGAGGAAAAATTAAAGGGGAGATAAAATCCCCCCTTTTTGGTTAACTAATTGTATGGGAATGGTTAATTATTCACCAGATGCCTGCTGAGCTTCCGGCTTGCCATAAATCAGCAACGGTTTGCTTTGCCCATCAATTACCGACTCGTCGATAACCACTTTTTCGACATCTTCCATGGACGGCAGATCGTACATGGTATCGAGCAGCGCAGCTTCTACGATGGAGCGCAGACCACGAGCACCGGTTTTACGCGCCATCGCTTTCTTAGCGATAGCATCCAGCGCCTCGTCACGGAATTCCAGATCCACGCCCTCAAGATTAAACAGCGCCTGATACTGCTTGGTCAGGGCGTTTTTCGGCTCTTTGAGGATCTGAATCAGGGCTTCTTCGCTCAGTTCATTCAGCGTTGCGACAACTGGCAGACGACCGATGAACTCAGGGATCAGACCAAACTTAATCAGATCTTCTGGTTCAACCTGCGCCAGCAGTTCACCTTCGCTTGCTTTGTCAGATTTCGCTTTTACCGTCGCGCCAAAACCAATGCCGGAGCCGGTTTCTACACGATGGGAAATGACTTTATCCAGACCAGCGAACGCACCACCACAGATAAACAGGATCTTAGAGGTATCTACCTGCAAGAATTCCTGCTGCGGATGCTTACGTCCACCCTGCGGTGGGACGGCGGCAACCGTACCTTCGATCAGTTTCAACAGTGCCTGCTGTACGCCTTCACCGGAAACGTCTCGGGTAATAGAAGGATTGTCCGACTTACGAGAAATCTTGTCGATTTCATCGATGTAGACAATCCCACGCTGTGCTTTCTGTACGTCGTAATCGCACTTTTGCAACAGCTTCTGAATGATGTTTTCAACGTCTTCGCCCACATAACCGGCTTCGGTCAGCGTGGTCGCGTCGGCCATGGTGAATGGGACGTCCAGCAGACGCGCCAGAGTTTCGGCCAGCAGCGTTTTACCGGAACCCGTCGGACCGATCAGCAGAATGTTACTTTTGCCCAACTCGACGCCATTGCTGGTATCGCCGTTGCGCAGACGTTTGTAGTGGTTGTATACCGCGACCGCCAGCACTTTTTTCGCCTGTTCCTGACCGATAACGTAATCGTCCAGGTGGTTGCGAATTTCATGCGGCGTCGGTAGCGCACTGCGTTCACGATGCGGTGCAACTTCTTTAATCTCTTCGCGAATGATGTCATTACATAAATCAACACATTCGTCGCAGATATACACGGATGGACCGGCAATCAGCTTGCGCACTTCATGCTGGCTTTTGCCGCAAAAAGAGCAATACAGCAATTTGCCTGAGCCATCTTTGCGTTTATCTGTCATGGGTCAAAACCTCTTCTTTGTTCTTTGTGCCGCACACGACGACGCAAATGCCATTCTCAGGCGCAAGCCGCTTACAGCGTTGTGCCGCCCTGGATAAGTATAGCGGCACAGTTGCGCCTCTGGCATCAATTACGATGGGTCAGAATCGAATCGACCAGACCGTATTCCACCGCTTCAGGGGCGGAAAGGAAGCGATCGCGCTCGGTATCACGTTCAATCTGTTCTAATGATTGACCCGTATGAAGCGCCATAAGTTCATTCATGCGCCCTTTAACTTTCAGAATTTCACGGGCATGAATTTCGATATCGGTCGCCTGGCCCTGATAGCCGCCCAACGGCTGGTGAATCATCACGCGCGAATTCGGCAGGCAGAAACGTTTACCTTTTGCCCCTGCGGTCAGCAAGAAAGCGCCCATCGAGGCCGCCTGGCCCATACAAATGGTGCTGACATCAGGCTTGATAAACTGCATGGTGTCATAGATAGACATCCCGGCAGTGATCACCCCGCCTGGGGAGTTAATGTACAGATAGATATCTTTTTCTGGATTTTCTGCTTCCAGGAACAGCATCTGCGCCACAATCAGGTTAGCCATGTGGTCTTCAACCTGGCCAGTCAGAAAAATGACGCGTTCCTTAAGTAGACGAGAATAGATATCAAAAGAGCGCTCACCGCGTGAGGTCTGTTCAATGACCATCGGCACCAGCGCCATATGGGGTGCAAAGTTATCTCGTTCGCCGCTGTATGACATTTCCGTCTCCTGGATAAAATTGAAAAAACCTGCTGTACCGATTGTAACCTTATGGACGGATTATCAGCTAGTCCCTGTGTTATGGGTACGGCATCATCCTATTTCAAGCATAACAATCTTTTGTTGTTACGCTAACACCGAAAGAGGGTTTTCGCACGGTTCCATGCAAAATTCATGACAAAAAAAAGCCCACCACCTGGCGGTGACGGGCCTTTGTGCGAATTTAGCGCGTTATGCTGCTTAAATTACGCCTGCTGGTTCATCAGCTCGTTGAAAGTGGTTTCTTTTTCAGTCACTTTCGCTTTCGCCAGTACAGCTTCAACAGCCTGTTCTTCCAGAGCAACATTGCGCATGTTGTCCATCAGTTCTTTGTTTTTGCTGTAGAATTCGATAACTTCTTTCGGATCTTCGTACGCAGAAGCCATCTCTTCGATCAGGCCTTTCACGCGCTCTTCGTCAGCTTTCAGCTCGTTGGCGCGAATAACTTCGCCCAGCAGCAGGCCAACAACTACGCGGCGTTTAGCCTGTTCTTCGAACAGTTCGCGCGGCAATTCCAGAGCTTGTTTTTCGTTGCCACCGAAACGCTGTGCAGCCTGGCGACGCAGAACGTCGATTTCGCTATCGATCAGCGCAGCCGGTACGTCGATGTCGTTAGCTTTTACCAGACCTTCGATCGCCTGAGACTTAACGCGGTTACGGATGGCGCTCTTCAGCTCGCGCTCCATGTTTTTACGCACTTCAGCGCGCAGACCTTCTACGGAACCATCTTCAACGCCGAAACGTTTGATGAATTCAGCAGTCAGTTCCGGCAGTTCACGCTCTTCAACTTTCTTCAGGTTGATAGCGAATTTCGCTGCTTTACCTTTCAGGTTTTCTGCGTGGTACTCTTCCGGGAAGGTCACGTCGATGGTGAACTCTTCGCCCGCTTTGTGGCCTTTGATACCGTCTTCAAAGCCCGGAATCATACGACCCTGGCCCATCGCCAGTACGAAATCAGACGCTTTACCGCCTTCGAACTCTTCGCCGTCTACAGAACCAGTGAAGTCGATGGTCACACGGTCTTCTGCTTCAACAGCGCCGTCTTTTTCTTTCCAGGTCGCCTGCTGTTTACGCAGAGTATCTAACATACCGTCAACGTCAGCGTCGGTCACTTCAACGATCGGTTTTTCAACTTCAATCGCTTCCAGACCCTGCAGTTCAACTTCCGGATAAACTTCAAACTCTACAGAGTAGGTGAAGTCTTCACCCAGCTTGTATTCGCCCGGAACGTAAGTCGGTGCGCCAGCCGGATTGATTTTTTCTTTAATGATGGCGTCAATGAAGTTACGGCTCATCAGGTCGCCCAGAACGTCCTGGCGTACAGACGCGCCATAACGCTGAGCAACGATATTCATTGGCACTTTGCCTTTGCGGAAGCCGTCAATACGTACTTTTTTCGCAACGTTGACCAGCTCGCTTTTAACAGCGGTCTCGATGCTGTCAGCAGCGATAGTAATCGTTACACGGCGGCCAAGGCCTTGAGTGGTTTCAACTGAAACTTGCATCTTGTTACCTCAAAAAATCACAGTGCTCGGTCAACTCTTACCCCGCAAGCACAGGTTGTTGGCTTCGCGGAACCGGGATGTTCTTATAATCAATCACATTCCCTGTTACCAGAATCATCCCGAAAGCATTCAAATAGGACGCGGCATTATAGCGGCATCACTTTTATGAGTCGAGAACGGTTATTGCGCGCTGCCGCGTATTTTTTCACAATTCTCAGGTAATTTTCGTCTGAATGCTGGGCAAAAAGCGCAAAATCCAGACAAAACAAAACGGCCCGCAGGCCGTTTTTCATAAAATCTTTAACAACATACTGGAAAAACGCTAACTGTTGCAAATGCGTTTAGGCAATGCTTCCAGCTCCACGACAGGGAGGAGAAGCAAAGATGGTATCCTGCAATCCTTCCCACTCTTTAATGGTATAAGTATGCAGAGCCAGCGCATGAACGGTAGTAGAGAGTTCCTCCGCTAAAGTACTGTAAATCATTCGATGACGATTCAGAAAACGTTCACCCATAAAACGATCGCTGACCAGCACAACTTTAAAATGGCTTTCAGAGCCGGCTGGGACATTGTGACGATAGCTTTCATCCACAACTTCGAGGAATACGGGTTGGAACGCCGTCCTTAATTTTTCTTCTATCCGCTCACGTATCATCATGAAATATCTCCTCCGACAACGCTGAGATGTCACCCATCCCTTTAAATACTAGCCGCTTTAACCGTTTCCATTACAGCTTAACAACAAATAATTAGCTTTCATCCTATTTTTTCTGTCAAGCGTATGAAGTTTACTGATTTAAAGATTGATTCACCGGCTTCACATCGGTGTTTCTTTTACCCAAGGCGATTATTTCGTCAACATAATGAATTTACATGTCTTACCCACTTCCCCTCGTCGTTGGCGATGTTATGATGGCGGGAATCTTTACCAAACACGCTAAAAAGTCTCTGAGAGCCAGAACATGTTCAAAAAAATCCTCTTCCCGTTAGTTGCTCTGTTTATGCTTGCAGGATGTGCAAAACCGCCAACAACCATTGAAGTTTCTCCGACGATGACGCTGCCACAGCAAGATCCAAGTCTGATGGGCATCACCGTTAGCATTAATGGTGCCGATCAGCGTACCGATCAGGCGCTGGCAAAAGTCACCCGCGATAATCAAATCGTTACCCTGACCGCTTCCCGCGATCTGCGTTTCCTGCTGCAAGAAGTGCTGGAAAAACAGATGACCGCTCGCGGTTATATGGTTGGCCCGAATGGCCCGGTTAATCTGCAAATCATCGTTAGCCAACTGTATGCCGACGTGTCCCAGGGCAACGTGCGCTACAACATTGCTACTAAAGCAGATATCGCCATCATTGCCACCGCGCAGAATGGCAACAAAATGACTAAAAACTATCGTGCCAGCTACAACGTTGAAGGTGCATTCCAGGCCTCCAACAAAAACATCGCCGATGCGGTTAACAGTGTGCTGACCGACACCATTGCTGATATGTCTCAGGACACCAGCATCCACGAATTTATCAAGCAGAACGCACGTTAATTTCTGCCCTCTGGCCCGGTGTAAATCGGGCCTGTAGACGCCCATGTCCAGTCAATATTTACGTATTTTCCAACAGCCACGTTCAGCTATTTTGCTGATCCTGGGTTTTGCTTCCGGGCTGCCGCTCGCCCTGACATCCGGCACCTTACAGGCGTGGATGACCGTCGAGAATATCGATCTTAAAACCATTGGTTTCTTCTCTCTGGTGGGTCAGGCATACGTCTTTAAATTCCTCTGGTCACCGCTGATGGACCGCTATACCCCGCCGTTCCTCGGACGTCGACGCGGTTGGCTGCTCGCTACGCAAGCGTTGCTGTTACTGGCGATTGCGGCGATGGGGTTTCTCGAACCGGGTACTCAACTTCGTTGGATGGCGGCACTGGCGGTGGTTATCGCTTTTTGCTCCGCTTCTCAGGATATCGTCTTTGATGCATGGAAAACGGATGTGCTTCCTGCGGAAGAACGTGGCGCAGGTGCAGCAATCAGCGTGCTGGGTTACCGTTTAGGGATGCTGGTTTCTGGTGGTTTAGCCTTATGGCTGGCAGATAAATGGCTGGGCTGGCAAGGCATGTACTGGTTGATGGCGGCTCTGCTGATCCCCTGTATTATCGCAACGTTGCTTGCGCCAGAACCAACCGACACTATTCCTGTTCCCAAAACACTAGAACAAGCCGTTGTAGCACCGTTACGTGATTTCTTCGGTCGCAATAACGCATGGCTGATTCTGCTTTTAATCGTGCTGTATAAGCTGGGCGATGCTTTCGCCATGAGTCTGACTACCACCTTTTTGATTCGCGGCGTCGGGTTTGATGCCGGTGAAGTGGGCGTGGTTAACAAAACGCTCGGTTTGCTGGCGACCATCGTCGGCGCGTTGTACGGTGGTATTCTGATGCAGCGTCTTTCGCTGTTCCGTGCACTACTGATTTTCGGCCTTTTACAAGGTGCGTCCAACGCCGGTTACTGGCTGCTTTCGGTGACTGATAAGCATCTCTACAGCATGGGCGCAGCCGTCTTTTTCGAAAACCTGTGTGGCGGGATGGGCACATCGGCATTTGTGGCGCTGTTAATGACGCTGTGTAATAAGTCATTTTCCGCTACTCAGTTTGCCCTGCTCTCGGCGCTTTCCGCTGTCGGACGGGTATATGTCGGCCCCGTGGCGGGCTGGTTTGTTGAATCACACGGCTGGCCGACGTTTTATCTGTTCTCTGTTGCGGCCGCTGTACCAGGGCTTATTTTGCTGCTGGTTTGTCGCCAGACGCTTGAATATACACGGGTCAACGACAACTTTATCCCACGTACCGAATATCCGTCAGGTTATGCTTTTGCCATGTGGACACTGGCGGCGGGCGTCGGTCTGTTAGCCGTGTGGTTACTGCTGTTGACAATGGACGCGCTGGATTTGACCCACTTCTCTTTCCTGCCTGCGCTGTTGGAAGTCGGCGTTTTAGTCGCCCTGGGCGGCGTCGTGCTTGGTGGTTTTCTGGATTATCTGGCGCTACGAAAAACGCATCTGACGTAATCTGTGAATATAATTTAGCTGTAGTAATCACCCGGCGTAATTATTACGGCTAAATAAACATCAGCATCGCTTAATAATATTTGTTCTTTTGTGCGGCTTAGATTTCTAAAATTATTGACTGAATCTATATGTTTTATTTTTTTACACGATTCAGCTGATGACTCTTTATTTCCCTACGCCTGATTTGTCACCTCAATGATGATTATTTGTTAAATAATTGTTTTATTTTGAGATTGGTTATACCAATTGCCATCCCCACCCCCTTCTGTAGTCCCCTTTCGTTATAACGCCCTTTTGTAACAGCTTCTTAAAATCAACCTGATATGTTTTGCAACATATGTGACCTGACAGCCAAATCCAAGTAACAGGAATTTAATCATGTTTACAGTAATGTAACCTTCCCGTAAAATGCCCACACACTTTAAACGCCACCAGATCCCGTGGAATTGAGGTCGTTAAATGAGACTCAGGAAATACAATAAAAGTTTGGGATGGTTGTCATTATTTGCAGGCACTGTATTGCTCAGTGGTTGTAATTCTGCGCTGTTAGATCCCAAAGGACAGATTGGTCTGGAGCAACGTTCACTGATACTGACGGCATTTGGCCTGATGTTGATTGTCGTTATTCCCGCAATCTTGATGGCTGTTGGTTTCGCCTGGAAGTACCGTGCGAGCAATAAAGATGCTAAGTACAGCCCGAACTGGTCACACTCCAATAAAGTGGAAGCTGTGGTCTGGACGGTGCCTATCTTAATCATCATCTTCCTTGCGGTACTAACCTGGAAAACCACTCACGCTCTTGAGCCTAGCAAGCCGCTGGCACACGACGAGAAGCCCATTACCATTGAAGTGGTTTCCATGGACTGGAAATGGTTCTTCATCTACCCGGAACAGGGCATTGCAACCGTGAATGAAATCGCTTTCCCGGCGAACACTCCGGTGTACTTCAAAGTGACCTCCAACTCCGTGATGAACTCCTTCTTTATTCCGCGTCTGGGTAGCCAGATTTATGCCATGGCCGGTATGCAGACTCGCCTGCATCTGATCGCCAACGAACCCGGTACTTATGACGGTATCTCCGCCAGCTACAGCGGCCCGGGCTTCTCAGGCATGAAGTTCAAAGCTATCGCAACACCGGATCGTGCCGCATTCGACCAATGGGTCGCAAAAGCCAAACAGTCGCCGAACACCATGTCTGACATGGCTGCGTTCGAAAAACTGGCCGCGCCTAGCGAATACAACCAGGTGGAATATTTCTCCAACGTGAAACCAGATTTGTTTGCCGATGTGATTAACAAGTTTATGGCTCACGGTAAGAGCATGGACATGACCCAGCCAGAAGGTGAGCACAGCGCACACGAAGGTATGGAAGGCATGGACATGAGCCACGCGGAATCCGCCCATTAAAGGGGTTGAGGAAGAATAAAGATGTTCGGAAAATTATCACTTGATGCAGTCCCGTTCCATGAACCTATCGTCATGGTTACGATCGCTGCCATTATTTTGGGAGGTCTGGCGCTCGTTGGCCTGATCACTTACTTCGGTAAGTGGACCTACCTGTGGAAAGAGTGGCTGACCTCCGTCGACCATAAACGCCTTGGTATCATGTATATCATCGTGGCAATTGTGATGTTGCTGCGTGGTTTTGCTGACGCCATTATGATGCGTAGCCAGCAGGCTCTTGCCTCAGCGGGCGAAGCGGGCTTCCTGCCGCCTCACCACTACGATCAGATCTTCACCGCGCACGGCGTGATTATGATCTTCTTCGTGGCGATGCCTTTCGTTATCGGTCTGATGAACCTGGTGGTTCCGCTGCAGATCGGCGCGCGTGACGTTGCGTTCCCGTTCCTCAACAACTTAAGCTTCTGGTTTACCGTTGTTGGTGTGATTCTGGTTAACGTTTCTCTCGGCGTGGGCGAGTTTGCGCAGACCGGCTGGCTGGCCTATCCACCGCTATCGGGAATAGAGTACAGTCCGGGGGTCGGTGTCGATTACTGGATATGGAGTCTCCAGCTATCCGGTATTGGTACGACGCTAACTGGTATCAACTTCTTCGTTACCATTCTGAAGATGCGCGCACCGGGCATGACCATGTTCAAGATGCCAGTATTTACCTGGGCATCATTGTGCGCAAACATTCTGATTATTGCTTCCTTCCCAATTCTGACGGTTACCGTCGCGTTGTTGACCCTGGATCGCTATCTGGGCACCCATTTCTTTACCAACGATATGGGTGGCAACATGATGATGTACATCAACCTGATTTGGGCATGGGGACATCCGGAAGTTTACATCCTGATCCTGCCTGTTTTCGGTGTGTTCTCCGAGATTGCGGCAACCTTCTCGCGTAAACGTCTGTTTGGTTATACCTCGCTGGTATGGGCAACCGTCTGTATCACCGTGCTGTCGTTCATCGTCTGGCTGCACCACTTCTTTACGATGGGTGCGGGCGCGAACGTAAACGCCTTCTTTGGTATCACCACAATGATTATCGCCATCCCGACCGGGGTGAAGATCTTCAACTGGCTGTTCACCATGTATCAGGGTCGCATCGTGTTCCATTCCGCGATGCTGTGGACCATCGGTTTTATCGTCACCTTCTCGGTGGGCGGTATGACTGGCGTGCTGCTGGCAGTACCGGGCGCAGACTTCGTTCTGCATAACAGCCTGTTCCTGATTGCGCACTTCCATAACGTGATCATCGGCGGCGTGGTCTTCGGCTGCTTCGCAGGGATGACCTACTGGTGGCCTAAAGCGTTCGGTTTCAAACTGAACGAAACCTGGGGTAAACGCGCGTTCTGGTTCTGGATCATCGGCTTCTTCGTTGCCTTTATGCCGCTGTATGCGCTGGGCTTTATGGGTATGACCCGTCGTTTAAGTCAACAGATTGACCCGCAGTTCCACACCATGCTGATGATTGCAGCCAGCGGTGCGGTACTAATTGCACTGGGTATTCTCTGCCTCGTGATTCAGATGTACGTTTCTATTCGCGACCGCGACCAAAACCGTGATCTGACTGGCGACCCGTGGGGTGGCCGTACGCTGGAGTGGGCAACCTCTTCCCCGCCTCCGTTCTATAACTTTGCCGTTGTGCCGCACGTTCACGAGCGTGATGCATTCTGGGAAATGAAAGAGAAAGGCGAAGCGTACAAAAAGCCTGACCACTATGAAGAAATTCATATGCCGAAAAACAGCGGCGCCGGTATTGTCATTGCGGCTTTCTCCACCATCTTCGGTTTCGCCATGATCTGGCATATCTGGTGGCTGGCGATTGTTGGCTTCGCAGGCATGATCATCACCTGGATCGTGAAAAGCTTCGACGAGGACGTGGATTACTACGTGCCGGTGGCAGAAATCGAAAAACTGGAAAACCAGCATTTCGATGAGATTACTAAGGCAGGGCTGAAAAATGGCAACTGATACTTTGACGCACGCGACTGCCCACGCGCACGAACACGGGCACCACGATGCAGGCGGAACCAAAATCTTCGGATTCTGGATCTACCTGATGAGCGACTGCATTCTGTTCTCCATCTTGTTTGCTACCTATGCCGTTCTGGTGAACGGTACCGCAGGCGGCCCGACAGGTAAGGACATTTTCGAACTGCCGTTCGTTCTGGTTGAAACCTTCTTGCTGTTGTTCAGCTCCATCACCTACGGCATGGCGGCTATCGCCATGTACAAAAACAACAAAAGCCAGGTTATCTCCTGGCTGGCGTTGACCTGGTTGTTTGGTGCCGGATTTATCGGGATGGAACTCTATGAATTCCATCATCTGATTGTTAACGACATGGGTCCGGATCGCAGCGGCTTCCTGTCAGCGTTCTTTGCGCTGGTCGGGACACACGGTCTGCACGTCACTTCCGGTCTTATCTGGATGGCGGTGCTGATGGTGCAAATCGCCCGTCGCGGCCTGACCAGCACTAACCGTACCCGCATCATGTGTCTGAGCCTGTTCTGGCACTTCCTGGATGTGGTGTGGATCTGTGTGTTCACTGTTGTTTATCTGATGGGGGCGATGTAATGAGTCATTCTAACGTGAGCGGCGGCGCATCCCATGGCAGCGTAAAAACCTATATGACAGGCTTTATCCTGTCGATCATTCTGACGGTGATTCCGTTCTGGATGGTGATGTCAGGTTCTGCCTCTCCGGCCGTAATTCTGGGAACAATCCTGGCAATGGCAGTGGTACAGGTTCTGGTGCATCTGGTGTGCTTCCTGCACATGAATACTAAATCAGATGAAGGCTGGAACATGACGGCGTTTGTCTTCACCGTGCTAATCATCGCGATTCTGGTTGTAGGCTCCATCTGGATCATGTGGAACCTCAACTACAACATGATGATGCACTAAGAGCGGCGGTTATGATGTTTAAGCAATACCTGCAAGTAACGAAACCAGGCATCATCTTTGGCAACCTGATCTCGGTGATTGGGGGATTCCTGCTGGCCTCAAAGGGCAGCATTGATTATCCCCTGTTTATCTACACGTTGGTTGGAGTGTCACTGGTTGTGGCGTCGGGTTGTGTGTTTAACAACTACATCGACAGGGATATCGACAGAAAGATGGAAAGGACGAAGAATCGGGTGCTGGTTAAAGGCCTGATCTCTCCTGCTGTCTCGCTGGTGTACGCCACCGTGCTGGGTATTGCTGGCTTTATGCTGCTGTGGTTTGGCGCGAATCCGCTGGCCTGCTGGCTGGGGGTGATGGGCTTTGTGGTTTATGTCGGCGTCTATAGCCTGTATATGAAACGCCACTCGGTCTACGGCACGTTGATTGGTTCGCTCTCCGGCGCTGCGCCGCCGGTGATCGGTTACTGTGCGGTGACAGGCGACTTCGATAGCGGCGCTGCAATCCTGCTGGCTATCTTCAGCCTGTGGCAAATGCCCCACTCTTATGCCATCGCCATTTTCCGCTTTAAGGATTATCAGGCGGCGAACATTCCGGTTCTGCCGGTGGTGAAAGGCATTTCAGTGGCGAAGAATCACATCACGCTGTATATCATCGCCTTTGCTGTTGCCACGCTGATGCTCTCTCTTGGCGGTTACGCTGGATACAAATATCTGGTGGTCGCTGCGGCAGTCAGCGTCTGGTGGTTAGGTATGGCCCTGCGTGGTTATAAAGTTGCTGATGACCGAATCTGGGCGCGCAAGCTGTTCGGCTTCTCTATCATCGCCATCACTGCCCTCTCGGTGATGATGTCCGTTGATTTTATGGTGCCGGACTCGCATACGCTGCTGGCTGGCGTTTGGTAACTGCGACTTCCCTGTTAAAAAAGGTGCTACGGCACCTTTTTTCTTAGCATTAGAAACATATCCCTCACGAAATATTTACTAAAAAATCCGCATGTTTACCCCATTCGTTTGCCGCTTTACACTAGTCGCGAATTTAAAACAGAGGTGGTAATGAACGATTATAAAATGACGCCAGGCGAGCGGCGCGCGACCTGGGGTTTAGGAACCGTATTTTCATTGCGTATGCTGGGCATGTTTATGGTTCTGCCGGTTCTGACCACGTACGGCATGGCTCTGCAAGGCGCCAGTGAAGCGTTGATCGGGATTGCGATTGGCATTTATGGTCTGACTCAGGCCGTTTTTCAGATTCCATTTGGCCTGCTTTCCGACCGCATAGGCCGCAAACCGCTTATCGTTGGCGGGTTAGCTGTGTTCGTCGCGGGTAGCGTGATTGCCGCGCTTTCCAACTCCATCTGGGGGATCATTCTGGGTCGTGCGTTACAAGGTTCTGGCGCCATAGCCGCAGCCGTTATGGCGCTACTTTCTGATCTGACTCGCGAACAAAACCGTACCAAAGCGATGGCATTTATCGGCGTCAGTTTTGGCATTACCTTCGCCATTGCGATGGTGCTTGGTCCGATCATCACTCACAAACTTGGGCTACATGCGCTGTTCTGGATGATCGCTATTCTGGCAACGACCGGCATTGCGTTGACCATTTGGGTTGTGCCTAACAGCCGCACGCACGTACTTAATCGTGAGTCAGGAATGGTGAAAGGCAGTTTCAGTAAAGTGCTGGCGGAACCACGCCTGCTGAAACTCAACTTCGGCATTATGTGTCTGCACATGTTGCTGATGTCGACGTTTGTTGCCCTGCCAGGGCAACTGGCTGGCGCGGGTTTTCCGGCAGCTGAACACTGGAAGGTCTATCTGGCGACGATGTTAATCGCCTTTGGCTCGGTTGTGCCTTTCATTATCTACGCCGAAGTTAAGCGCAAAATGAAACAGGTCTTTATCTTCTGCGTCGGGCTGATCGTCATTGCGGAAATCGTGTTGTGGAACGCACAAACGCAGTTCTGGCAGTTAGTGGTCGGCGTGCAGCTTTTCTTTGTGGCGTTTAACCTGATGGAAGCCCTCCTGCCTTCACTTATCAGTAAAGAGTCGCCAGCAGGTTACAAAGGCACGGCGATGGGTGTTTACTCCACCAGCCAGTTTCTTGGCGTGGCGATTGGCGGTTCTCTGGGCGGCTGGATTGACGGCATGTTTGACGGTCAGGGGGTTTTTCTGGCAGGTGCAATACTGGCGGCGGTGTGGCTGGCGGTCGCCAGTACGATGAAAGAACCGCCGTATGTCAGCAGCTTGCGCATTGAAATCCCGGCTGAAGTTGCCGCAAATGATTTGTTAAAAGTTCGTTTACTGGAAACGGCTGGCGTCAAAGAAGTGTTGATTGCAGAAGAAGAACATTCGGCTTACGTGAAAATCGACAGCAAAGTGACGAATCGCTTTGAGGTTGAACAGGCAATTCGCCAGGCATAAAAACGAGGCTAAATTGCCTGATGCGCTACGCTTATCAGGCCTACAAAGTTGCTGTAATCTTTTGAAATCACAAACTTTTGCAGGCCAGTTAAGGCGATCA
Source organism: Escherichia sp. Marseille-Q3837 (assembly GCF_916618735.1). NCBI lineage: Bacteria > Pseudomonadati > Pseudomonadota > Gammaproteobacteria > Enterobacterales > Enterobacteriaceae > Escherichia > Escherichia sp. Marseille-Q3837. The sequence goes on from NZ_CAKAKC010000001.1 coordinate 4,321,091, forward strand.
TGCCGCATCCGGCATGAACAGAGCGGACGTTATCGAGATTAATCGCGGAAGTTTTTGAACTGGAACGGCTGGCCGAGATCGCCACCGCGTACCATCGCCATAACAGCCTGCAAATCATCACGGGATTTACCGGTCACACGGATCTCATCGCCCTGAATTTGCGCCTGCACTTTCAGTTTGCTGTCTTTGATCATCTTGACGATTTTCTTCTGGGTCGCACTCTCAATGCCCTGCTTCAGCTTCGCTTCCACAAACCAGGTTTTACCGCTATGAACGATATTTTCCGGTACATCCAGCGAACTGCCTTCAATGCCGCGTTTCAGCAGTTTGGCACGCAGAATATCCAGCAACTGATTGACCTGGAAATCGGACTCACTCAGCACTTTGATAGTTTTGTTTGCGTCGTTCAGCTCAAACGACGCTTCAACGTTACGGAAGTCAAAACGAGACTCTACTTCGCGACTCGCGTTATCGACCGCGTTACGCGCTTCCTGAAGATCAACTTCAGAGACAATATCGAAAGATGGCATCTTTTTCTCTCCCTTCATTTTTGATGCGAAGCATAATACCTGCAAAGTTAAATAACAGACAGTCCTGCGCCAGGACGTATCCCTTAATTGTGCATAGTCACAACACCATGCACAATTAAGGGATAGCCTTATTGAACACCCGGTGTGGTTGCGGGTGAGGAGGAACAATGAAAATTACCGTATTAGGATGCGGTGCCTTAGGGCAATTATGGCTTACAGCATTTTGCAAACAAGGTCACGAGGTTCAGGGCTGGCTGCGCGTACCGCAACCTTATTGTAGCGTGAATCTGGTGGAGACAGACGGTTCGATATTTAACGAATCGCTGACCGCCAATGATCCTGATTTTCTGGCCACCAGCGATCTACTCCTGGTGACGCTGAAAGCCTGGCAGGTATCTGATGCCGTCAAAAGCCTGGCGTCGACGCTACCTGTAACCACGCCAATTCTGCTGATCCACAACGGCATGGGCACCATTGAAGAGTTACAGAACATCGGGCAACCGTTACTGATGGGCACGACCACCCATGCAGCGCGCCGCGACGGCAACGTCATCATTCACGTGGCAAACGGTATCACACATATCGGCCCGGCACGGCAACAGGACGGTGATTACAGTTATCTGGCGGATATTTTGCAAACCGTGTTGCCTGACGTTGCCTGGCATAACAATATTCGCGCCGAGCTGTGGCGCAAGCTGGCGGTAAACTGTGTGATTAATCCGCTCACTGCCATCTGGAATTGCCCGAACGGTGAATTACGTCATCATCCGCAAGAAATTATGCAGATATGCGAAGAAGTCGCGGCAGTGATCAAACGCGAAGGGCATCATACTTCAGCGGAAGATTTGCGTGATTACGTGATGCAGGTGATTGATGCCACAGCGGAAAATATCTCGTCGATGTTGCAGGATATCCGCGCGCTGCGCCACACTGAAATCGACTATATCAATGGTTTTCTCTTACGCCGCGCCCGCGCGCATGGGATTGCCGTACCGGAAAACACCCGCCTGTTTGAAATGGTAAAAAGAAAGGAGAGTGAATATGAGCGCATCGGCACTGGTTTGCCTCGCCCCTGGTAGTGAAGAGACTGAAGCCGTCACCACGATCGACCTCTTGGTTCGTGGCGGAATCAAAGTCACCACTGCCAGCGTCGCCAGCGATGGCAACCTGGCCATTACCTGCTCGCGCGGCGTGAAGCTGCTGGCGGATGCGCCGCTGGTCGAAGTGGCTGATGGCGAATATGACGTGATTGTGCTGCCTGGTGGTATTAAAGGCGCAGAGTGTTTTCGCGATAGCACCCTGCTGGTTGAAACCGTTAAACAGTTCCACCGTTCCGGGCGTATCGTCGCGGCTATTTGCGCCGCGCCAGCCACCGTGCTGGTGCCGCACGATATCTTCCCGATTGGTAATATGACCGGCTTCCCGACGCTGAAAGACAAAATTCCCGCCGAACAATGGCAGGACAAGCGCGTCGTCTGGGATGCACGGGTAAAATTGCTGACAAGCCAGGGGCCAGGTACGGCTATTGATTTTGGTCTGAAAATTATCGACCTGTTGGTTGGGCGTGAAAAAGCCCATGAAGTGGCATCACAACTGGTGATGGCGGCAGGGATTTATAATTATTACGAGTAGTGTCGGATGCGGCAAACGTCGCATCTGACCAGATGCGACGTAAAAACCACAAATTACGGGCGATATACCTTCACATTGTTAAAGCCCTGCTCGCGCAGATAGAGCGCCTGCAGACGGCTCATCACCCCGCGCTCACACCACAGCAGCCAGGTTTTGTTCTGGTCGAGATCGCCAAATTTGGTGCTCAGTTTATAGAACGGCAGAGAAACCACATCAATCCCTTCGACTTTCAGTGGCTTATCTTCCTGTTCATCGACAGAACGGATATCGAGAATCACGTCGTTCGGGCCGAAGCCATTGACGGTTTCCACTTCCACCACTTCCTGCTCGGTCTGCTGGGCGATTTCGCGGATATCAACGTTATTCGCTTCCTCAACCACTTTATCGAGAATGCTGAAGTCGAACTTCTCTTCTTCCGCTTCAATCTTCGATTTAACCGCTTTCACCGTCGGGCTTTTGGAGATCACGCCACAATATTCCGGCATCGTGCGAGCAAAGTCTTCGGTGCCAATCTGGCGAGCCAGGTTGATGATGTGCTCTTTGTCGTAAGAAATCAGCGGACGCAGGATCAGCGTGTCGGAGACGTTATCAATCAGGCGCAGGTTGGTCAGCGTCTGGCTGGACACCTGGCCCAGTGCTTCGCCAGTGACCAGCGCCTGTACGCCGTAACGTTCAGCCACTTTAGACGCGGCACGCACCATCATACGTTTGAGGATTACGCCCATCTGACCGTCGTCGATTTTCTCGAGAATTTCCCCGACGACCGGTTCGAAATTAATAGCGACAAAACGCACGCGGTGGGAGCTGCCAAAGCGGTTCCACAGATAATGCGCTACCTGACGCACGCCAATTTCATGCGCCGCGCCGCCAAGGTTAAAGAAGCAGTAATGCACGCGGCAGCCGCGACGCATCAACATATAACTGGAAACGCCGGAGTCGAAACCACCAGAAATGAGCGACAGCACATCTTCCTGGGTGCCAATCGGGAAACCGCCAATACCTTCGTAACGGCCTTTAATCAGCAGAAGACGATCGTCTTCCACTTCCAGATGGACAGTCACTTCCGGATTGGTCAGCTTCACGCGCGCGGATTCAATATGCTGATTTAAACCGCCGCCGACGTAACGTTCCACATCAATCGAGCTAAAATCATGTTTGCCACGGCGCTTCACGCGTACGCAGAAGGTTTTCCCTTCCAGCTGATCGCGATACTGAACCAACGCTTTTTCGAAAATATCGTGCATGTCGGTAAACGGCACGTCTTCAACTTCGAGAATATGGTGGATACCCGGAATACGGGTCAGGGCGTCGCGAATAGCCAGACGCTGGTTTTCATCTTTTGCGCGAACTTCGATGTTATCCCAGTGGCGGACGACAGCGAGCGTCTCATCATAGTGCTTTAAAACGTTACGAATGTTCCCGGTAAGGATTTTTATAAAGCGCAAGCGCACAGATTGGCTTTTGATGGTGATTTCCGGGAACAATTTAATGATAAACTTCATGGCGGCAATGGTTCGTTGGCAAGCCTTAAGCGACTTGTATAGGGAAAAATACAGCAGCCCACACCTGCGGCTGCATCCAGGCGCGGAAGTATACCACTAACATCGCTTTGCTGCGCACATCACCTTACCATTGCGCGTTATTTGCTATTTGCCCTGAGTCCGTTACCATGACGGGGCGAAAAATATTGAGAGTCAGACATTCATTATGCCGAAGAAAAATGAGGCGCCCGCCAGCTTTGAAAAGGCGCTGAGCGAGCTGGAACAGATTGTAACCCGTCTGGAAAGTGGCGACCTGCCGCTGGAAGAGGCGCTGAACGAGTTCGAACGCGGCGTGCAGCTGGCACGTCAGGGGCAGGCCAAATTACAACAAGCCGAACAGCGCGTACAAATTCTGCTGTCTGACAATGAAGACGCCTCTCTAACCCCTTTTACACCGGACAATGAGTAATGGACTTTCCGCAGCAACTCGAAGCCTGCGTTAAGCAGGCCAACCAGGCGCTGAGCCGTTTTATCGCCCCACTGCCCTTTCAGAACACTCCCGTGGTCGAAACCATGCAGTATGGCGCATTATTAGGTGGTAAGCGTCTGCGACCGTTCCTGGTTTATGCTACTGGTCAAATGCTCGGCGTTAGCATGAGCACGTTAGACGCACCCGCTGCCGCCGTAGAGTGTATCCACGCTTACTCATTAATTCATGATGATTTACCGGCGATGGATGATGACGATCTGCGTCGCGGTTTGCCGACCTGCCATGTGAAGTTTGGCGAAGCAAACGCGATTCTCGCTGGTGACGCTTTACAAACGCTGGCGTTCTCGATTCTAAGCGATGCCGATATGCCGGAAGTGTCCGATCGCGACAGAATTTCGATGATTTCTGAGCTGGCGAGCGCCAGCGGTATTGCCGGAATGTGCGGTGGTCAGGCATTAGATTTAGACGCGGAAGGCAAACACGTACCTCTGGACGCGCTTGAGCGTATTCATCGTCATAAAACCGGCGCATTGATTCGCGCCGCCGTTCGCCTTGGTGCATTAAGCGCCGGAGATAAAGGACGTCGTGCTCTGCCAGTACTCGACAAGTATGCAGAGAGCATCGGCCTTGCCTTCCAGGTTCAGGATGACATCCTGGATGTGGTGGGAGATACTGCAACGTTGGGAAAACGCCAGGGTGCCGACCAGCAACTTGGTAAAAGTACCTACCCTGCACTTCTGGGTCTTGAGCAAGCCCGGAAGAAAGCCCGGGATCTGATCGACGATGCCCGTCAGTCGCTGAAGCAACTGGCTGAACAGTCACTCGATACCTCGGCACTGGAAGCGCTAGCGGACTACATCATCCAGCGTAATAAATAAACAATAAGTATTAATAGGCCCCTGATGAGTTTTGATATTGCCAAATACCCGACCCTGGCACTGGTCGACTCCACCCAGGAGTTACGACTGTTGCCGAAAGAGAGTTTACCGAAACTCTGCGACGAACTGCGCCGCTATTTACTCGACAGCGTGAGCCGTTCCAGCGGGCACTTCGCCTCCGGGCTGGGCACGGTCGAACTGACCGTGGCGCTGCACTATGTCTACAACACTCCTTTTGACCAATTGATTTGGGATGTGGGGCATCAGGCTTATCCGCATAAAATTTTGACCGGACGCCGCGACAAAATCGGCACCATCCGTCAGAAAGGCGGCCTGCATCCGTTCCCGTGGCGCGGCGAAAGCGAATATGACGTATTAAGCGTCGGGCATTCATCAACCTCCATCAGTGCCGGAATTGGTATTGCGGTTGCTGCCGAGAAAGAAGGCAAAAATCGCCGCACCGTCTGTGTCATTGGCGATGGCGCGATTACCGCTGGCATGGCGTTTGAAGCAATGAACCATGCGGGTGATATCCGTCCTGACATGCTGGTGGTCCTCAACGACAATGAAATGTCGATTTCCGAAAATGTCGGCGCGCTCAACAACCATCTGGCGCAGCTACTTTCTGGTAAGCTTTACTCTTCACTGCGCGAAGGCGGGAAAAAAGTTTTCTCCGGCGTTCCGCCAATTAAAGAACTGCTCAAACGTACCGAAGAACATATTAAAGGCATGGTAGTGCCTGGCACGTTGTTTGAAGAGCTGGGCTTTAACTACATCGGCCCGGTTGACGGTCACGATGTGCTGGGGCTTATCACCACGCTTAAGAACATGCGCGACCTGAAAGGCCCACAGTTCCTGCATATCATGACTAAAAAAGGTCGTGGTTATGAACCGGCAGAAAAAGACCCTATCACCTTCCACGCCGTGCCTAAATTTGATCCCTCCAGCGGTTGTTTGCCGAAAAGTAGCGGCGGTTTGCCGAGCTATTCAAAAATCTTTGGCGACTGGTTGTGCGAAACCGCAGCGAAAGACAACAAGCTGATGGCGATTACTCCGGCGATGCGTGAAGGTTCTGGCATGGTCGAATTCTCACGTAAATTCCCGGATCGCTATTTTGATGTGGCAATCGCTGAGCAACACGCAGTGACCTTTGCTGCGGGTCTGGCGATTGGGGGGTACAAACCAATCGTGGCGATCTACTCCACCTTCCTGCAACGCGCCTATGATCAGGTACTGCATGACGTGGCGATTCAAAAGCTACCGGTTCTGTTCGCCATCGACCGCGCGGGCATTGTTGGTGCTGACGGTCAAACCCATCAGGGCGCGTTTGATCTCTCTTACCTGCGCTGCATTCCGGAAATGGTCATTATGACCCCGAGCGATGAAAACGAATGTCGCCAAATGCTCCATACCGGCTATCACTATAACGAGGGGCCGTCAGCGGTGCGCTACCCGCGCGGCAATGCCGTCGGCGTGGAGCTGACGCCGCTGGAAAAACTGCCGATTGGCAAAGGCATCGTGAAGCGTCGTGGTGAAAAGCTAGCGATCCTCAACTTTGGTACGCTAATGCCAGAAGCGGCGAAAGTCGCCGAATCGCTGAACGCTACGCTGGTCGATATGCGTTTTGTGAAGCCGCTTGATGAAGCGTTAATTCTGGAAATGGCCGCCAGCCATGAGGCGCTGGTCACCGTTGAAGAAAACGCCATTATGGGCGGCGCGGGCAGTGGCGTGAACGAAGTGCTGATGGCTCATCGTAAACCGGTGCCGGTACTGAACATTGGCCTGCCGGACTTCTTTATTCCGCAAGGAACTCAGGAAGAAATGCGCGCCGAGCTCGGCCTCGATGCCGCCGGAATGGAAGCCAAAATCAAGGCCTGGCTGGCATAATCCCTACTCTACTCCTGCTATGCTTAACAAATTATTCATAGACTCTAAATAATTCGAGTTGCAGGAAGGCGGCAAACGAGTGAAGCCCCAGGAGCTTACATAAGTAAGTGACTGGGGTGAACGAATGCAGCCGCAGCACATGCAACTTGAAGTATGACGAGTATGGCAGGAGTGGCAGCATGCAATACAACCCCTTAGGAAAAACCGACCTTCGCATTTCCCGACTTTGCCTTGGCTGTATGACCTTTGGCGAGCCAGATCGCGGTAATCACGCATGGACACTGCCGGAAGAGAGCAGCCGTCCAATCATCAAACGTGCGCTGGAAGGCGGCATAAATTTCTTTGATACCGCCAACAGCTATTCTGACGGCAGCAGCGAAGAGATAGTCGGTCGCGCATTGCGGGATTTCGCCCGCCGTGAAGACGTGGTCGTTGCCACCAAAGTATTCCATCGCGTTGGTGATTTACCGGAAGGTTTATCTCGTGCGCAAATTCTGCGCTCTATTGACGACAGCCTGCGCCGTCTCGGCATGGATTATGTTGATATCCTGCAAATTCATCGCTGGGATTACAACACGCCGATCGAAGAGACGCTGGAAGCCCTGAACGACGTGGTAAAAGCCGGGAAAGCGCGTTATATCGGCGCGTCATCCATGCACGCCTCGCAGTTTGCTCAGGCTCTGGAGCTGCAAAAACAGCACGGCTGGGCGCAGTTTGTCAGTATGCAGGATCACTACAATCTGATTTATCGCGAAGAAGAACGCGAGATGCTGCCGCTATGTTATCAGGAGGGCGTCGCGGTGATCCCGTGGAGCCCGCTGGCGCGGGGACGTCTGACTCGTCCGTGGGGAGAAACCACCGCACGATTAGTTTCCGATGAAGTAGGAAAAAATCTCTACAACGAAAGCGACGAAAATGACGCGCAGATTGCAGAACGATTAACGGGCGTGAGTGAAGAATTGGGGGCTACGCGAGCACAAGTGGCGCTGGCGTGGCTATTGAGCAAACCGGGCATTGCCGCGCCGATTATCGGAACTTCGCGGGAAGAACAGCTTGATGAGTTGCTGAACGCGGTGGATATCACGCTAAAACCAGAGCAGATTGCCGAACTGGAAACGCCGTATAAACCCCATCCGATAGTAGGATTTAAATAGATATCCAGGCCTGATAAGGCGTTCACGTCGTATCAGGCATCGGCGCGCAACCGCCGGATGCGGCGTGAACGCCTTATTCGGCTTACAACAGAATACCCATCGGCCAGTGATGGCCGATAAAATAGAGTATTCCAGCAGAAATCACCCCAGCGACAATATCATCGATCATGATCCCCATGCCGCCATGCACATTGCGATCAAACCAGCGGATCGGCCACGGTTTCCACATATCCAGAATACGGAAAATCACAAACCCGGCGGCAACCCACTGCCAGTCATTGGTCGGCAGCGCCATCAGGGTGATCCACATGCCAATAAATTCGTCCCAGACGATACTGCCGTGATCGTGCACGCCCATATCTTTCGCCGTCTGATGGCAAAGATAGACACCGATACAGATCCCCAGCATCACCACCAGCGAATAGAGCTGCCAGGGCAAAAAGGTCATCAGATACCAGAACGGAATCGCCGCCAGCGAGCCCATCGTACCAGGGACAATCGGACTTAACCCACTCCCGAACCCCGTAGCCAATAAGTGCCACGGGTTACTCATTTTCAGGCGACTTTTCGCGACATCTTTATGGCGTGGCAAAATGGTCATATCCTTTCCAGTCTAACGTGACAGGTTCGCCGTCACGAACAAAACAAAGCCCTTCGATATCGGCGGTCATTTGCCCGATACAGGTAAACGGTACGCCCAGGTGTCCGAGAGCCACATCCAGCGCGCCACGGTTCAGTTCCGGCACAGTGAAACACAACTCGTAATCTTCACCGCCAGAGAGCGCCCAGCGCAACGCCTGTTCAGGTTCAACATGACGTGAAAGTGCATCAGAGAATGGCAACAACGCCAGATCAATACGTGCGCCGCAGTCGCTGGCTTTCACGATATGGCCGAGGTCGGAGATCAGACCGTCAGAGAGATCGATGGCTGAACTCGCCAGATCGCGCAGTGCCTGCCCCTGTAAAATACGCGGCGATGGACGGAGATGACGTTTGATCAAGTAGTCAGCATCTTTAGCATCGGCAACCTGCAAACGGTTTTGCAAAATCGCCAGTCCGGCGGCGCTATCGCCCGGTGTACCGGTCACATAGATCCAGTCACCCGGTTTCGCCCCAGAGCGAGTTAAGGCGCGTCCCATCGGAACAAAGCCGTGGATACCCAACGTCATTGATAATGGCCCACGCGTGGTATCGCCGCCAATGAGTTGCATATCGTAATAATTGAGAAGATCAAACAAACTGTCGCTGAAGGACTCAAGCCACGCTTCGTCTACGTCCGGTAAGGTTAATGCCAGCGTCAGCCAGGCCGGATCGGCCCCCATCGCTGCCAGATCGCTTAGGTTCACCGCCAGTGCTTTATAAGCCAGATCAGCAGGATCGATATCAGGGAGGAAATGGTTGCCCGCCACCAGCGTATCAGTGCTGATCGCCAGGGTCTGTTTCTCGGGGATATTGAGAAGTGCACAATCGTCACCGATGCCAAGTTCGACATCAAGACGAGAGCTTCTTACACGGTCAAAATAACGGGCAATCAGGGAGAACTCGCCACATGCCATACGTTATGCCTCAGCAGGTAAAAAAGAAAAGGCCGGAGAGTACGGAAATGCTTTCCGTTACTCTGCCGGCCTGGATATCACTTTTTGTTAGGGCGAATCACAGGTGCTGCTTTATCGAGTACGCCGTTGACGAACTTATGGCTGTCTTCTGCGCCGAACGATTTCGCCAGTTCGATCGCTTCGTTAATGGCCACTTTATACGGCACATCGCTACGTTTAGACAGCTCGTACAGCGCAATGCGTAGTACTGCTTTTTCTACCTGGCCCAGCTCTTCCAGCAGGCGCGAAAGATATGGCTTCATCAGTCCGTCGAGGTATGCGGTGTTAGTCGCCACCCCGGCCAGTAGCTCACGGAAGTACAGGACGTCAACGTCTTTTACATCCTGTTCAGCCAGGAACTGGTATTCAACATCAGCGATGTCGTTCTGGGACAACTGCCAGGAGTAGAGCGCCTGGACGGCACACTCACGAGCGCGGCGACGAGCAGCAGGTTTCACGGATTTCCCCTTACTAATTTCAGGCCTTGATGGCTTTCAATACATTAATCATTTCAAGCGCGGTCAGTGCAGCTTCTGCACCTTTGTTACCAGCTTTGGTGCCAGCACGTTCGATCGCTTGTTCAATGCTTTCAGTGGTCAGAACCCCAAAAGCAACCGGAATTTCGCTGTCCTGGGCAACATGCGCCAGGCCGTTGCTTGCACCACCAGCGACGTATTCAAAGTGGGCAGTGCCACCACGAATAACCGTACCCAGCGCGATCACCGCATCGTATTTACCGGTTTTAGCCAGTGCACCAGCCGCCAGCGGCAGCTCATAGGCACCTGGCACCCAAACAACGGTAATGTTTTCATCTTTTACCTGACCAATACGTTTCAGTGCGTCAATCGCACCTTCCAGCAGGCTGTCATTGATAAAGTTGTTGAAACGCGCAATGGTGATGGCGACGCGAGCGTCCGGGGTAGCAACGTTAGCTTCAATAATGTTCATTTTTTTCCTTCGGGTTCGAGTATGGCCCCGCAGGGGGGCGGATTTTAGCATAATATTTCGTGCGCTGCTTCCCTTTCGAGCCGGGAGATCATGCACCCACTAAATGCAGGCAAACATCCGGGCCTACATGACGTATCTCTTTGAATTTAAATTGGGGGGCGTCAGCTAATTTCTCAAGCCCTGGCAGCGTACATAATCCACGGGCGTCGCTACCTAAAAGTTTAGGTGCGATATAGACAATCAGCTCATCGACTAAACCCGCCTGCAGCAGTGCGCCAGCGAGCGTTGACCCCGCCTCTACCCACACACTATTAATTTGTTGCTTGCCCAGTTGCATCATCAGCACAACCAAATCCAGATGACCTTTATGTTCCGGGATCAGCAAAGTGCGCACTGTTTCCGGCCACTCGCGGGTGTCATCCTGCGTTCGGGCAAACCAGGTCTCGCCTGGCTGCTGCACGATGCGGTGTTCCGGCGTCACGCGATTCTGACTGTCAATGACGATGCGTACCGGCTGGCGGAGATTTTGTTGCGGATAGAGCGCCTGAGTTTGTTCATCCAGTTCAGACCAACGCACCGTTAAGGCCGGATCGTCCGCCAGCACCGTGGCGCTACTGGTTAAAATGGCATGACTTTGCGCACGCAGACGTTGTACATCGCGCCGCGCCTGAGGCGAAGTGATCCACTGGCTCTCACCGCTCGCCATCGCCGTGCGACCATCAAGCGATGCGCCAAGTTTTAACTGGATATAAGGAAAGCCAGTGCGCATCCGCTTGAGAAAGCCTTTATTCAATTGCTCGGCTTCACTCATCATCAGCCCGTGGCTGACGTCAATGCCAGCCTGTTGCAGACGGTAAAGTCCACGTCCAGCGACCTGCGGGTTCGGATCCTGCATCGCAGCGACCACGCGCGCTACGCCAGCGGCGATGAGTGCGTCACAGCACGGCGGCGTTCGACCATGATGACTGCAAGGTTCGAGTGTGACATAGGCGGTCGCACCTTTGGCTTTTTCACCCGCCATACGTAACGCGTGTACTTCGGCATGTGGTTCACCCGCACGGTAATGGTAACCTTCGCCGACAATTTCACCATCTTTCACAATGACACACCCAACATTTGGGTTTGGGTGAGTAGTGAAACGTCCTCGTTGCGCCAGCTTTAGCGCCCGCGCCATGTAATACTCGTCCTGCACGGTTTAATCCTCCAGGCGCGCGATCTCTTCGCCAAATTCTTTGATATCTTCGAAACTGCGATAGACAGAGGCAAAACGGATATAGGCGACTTTATCGAGTTTTTTCAATTGTTCCATCACCAGATTGCCAATCATCTTGCTCGGCACTTCACGCTCACCGGTGGCACGTAGCTGTGACTTTATATGGTTGATCGCCATTTCGACGTCATCGGAACTTACCGGACGTTTTTCCAGCGCCCGCAGCATTCCGCTGCGCAATTTCTCTTCATTAAACGGTTCGCGCACGTCGTTGCTTTTTACAACGCGCGGCATAACCAGTTCCGCCACCTCAAAAGTGGTGAAACGTTCATTACACACCAGACACTGCCGACGGCGGCGTACAGATGAACCCTCGCCCACGAGACGAGAGTCAATAACCTTAGTGTCCACGGCGAAACAGAATGGGCAATGCATACGGCGTCCTGACCAGGTGGTTAACAGAAACCTATTTTACCCTGAACTGACGATACAACAAAGGCGCAACGCTTTTGAGATAAAGGAGCGATGTTTTCGCTGCTTTTACGCTCTACTATTAAGCTAATTGCGACAAGAAAGGGACGACCTATGAACACTAAACCTTTTCGACTATTCCTGCTGGGAAGCCTGTTCAGCTTAAGCGCCTGCGTACAGCAAAGCGAAGTACGCCAGATGAAACAAAGCGTCAGCACGCTGAATAAAGAGATGACGCAGCTCAATAAAGAGACCGTCAAAATCACTCAGCAAAACAGGCTGAATGAAAAATCCAGCAGTGGGGTTTACCTTCTGCCGGGCTCGAAAACAGCCGCACGTCTGGAAAGCCAGATCGGCACCTTACGAATGTCGCTTATGGATATTGCGCCAAATGCAGAGGGCACTACGCTGACCTTACGGATTCAGGGCGAATCCAATGACCCTTTACCCGCATTCAGCGGAACCGTTGAATATGGACAAATTCAGGGAACAATAGATAACTTTCAGGAAATCAATGTGCAAAATCAATTGATTAATGCACCAGCAAGTCTCCTCGCGCCCAGCGATGTTGACATCCCACTACAGTTAAATGGCATCACGCCTGAACAATTAGGCTTTGTACGCATTCACGACATTCAGCCTGTTATGCAATAAACGTTTGGCGGGGTGTTTTGTGCGTCCCGCAACATCTTCCCCTATTATTTTGTTACTCCGCTTACATCACCCGGATTGATAGTAAAAGTTTGCAACAAGGGTGAAAGTCAGTACAATCCCCGCCCGAATATGTGTAAACGTGAACGCAATCGATTACGTAAATGATAGAACTGTGAAACGAAACATATTTTTGTGAGCAATGATTTTTATAATAGGCTCCTCTGTATACGTAATATTTAGAAACGCAATTTGCGCCTTTTTCACTCCCGCAAGGGATTTTCAAACAGTGGCATACATATGAAAAAAACATTACTGGCAGCCGGCGCGGTACTGGCGCTCTCTTCGTCTTTTACTGTCAACGCAGCTGAAAACGACAAACCGCAGTATCTCTCCGACTGGTGGCACCAGAGCGTTAACGTCGTAGGAAGTTATCACACCCGTTTCGGACCGCAGATCCGCAACGATACCTACCTGGAGTACGAAGCATTCGCTAAAAAAGACTGGTTCGACTTTTATGGTTATGCGGATGCGCCGGTATTCTTCGGCGGTAACTCCGATGCAAAAGGTATCTGGAACCACGGTTCTCCGCTGTTTATGGAAATCGAACCGCGTTTCTCCATCGACAAGCTGACCAATACTGACCTTAGCTTCGGTCCGTTCAAAGAGTGGTACTTCGCGAACAACTATATTTACGACATGGGTCGTAATAAAGATGGTCGCCAGAGCACCTGGTACATGGGTCTGGGTACGGACATCGACACTGGCCTGCCGATGAGCCTGTCCTTGAACGTGTATGCGAAATACCAGTGGCAGAACTACGGTGCAGCGAACGAAAACGAGTGGGACGGTTACCGTTTCAAAGTTAAATACTTTGTGCCGATTACCGATCTGTGGGGCGGTCAGTTAAGCTACATCGGTTTCACCAACTTTGACTGGGGTTCCGATCTGGGTGATGACAGCGGTAACGCAATCAACGGTATTAAGACGCGTACCAATAACTCTATCGCTTCCAGCCATATTCTGGCTCTGAACTATGATCACTGGCACTACTCTGTCGTTGCTCGTTACTGGCACGACGGTGGTCAGTGGAACGACGATGCAGAGCTGAACTTCGGTAACGGCAACTTCAACGTTCGCTCTACCGGTTGGGGTGGTTACCTGGTGGTAGGTTACAACTTCTAATAGTTGAAATGCCGGATGCAACATCCGGCATTTTTTATCACTTCTTCTTATTCATCATCGCTTTTAAATCAGCGAAAGGGTTGTATTTCGCTTCACCGACATCTTTCTGCGCATCTTCCCCTGCGATAACCGTCGTACCATACTGATCCGCTTCGGTATATTTCGAATGCTCATGATCGTGGCAATACAGACACAACAATTCCCAGTTACTACCATCTTCCGGGTTATTGGTATGGTCATGATCAATGTGGTGAACGGTAAGCTCACGCAGGTTGGAATAAACAAACTCACGGGAGCAACGTCCGCACACCCACGGATAGAGTTTCAGCGCCTTTTCGCGATAACCGTTTTCTAACCGCGCATAGTTTTTTGGGATGATAGCCATGAAAAGTTACCTGGATAAAATGTAGGGTTACGCGCAGTTTCCCAAGATGGGGAGATTTTCGCAATCACCTCATATAAAAAATCCCGATCTTCTGACCGGGATTTTCAACATCAACTGAAACTTGATTAAGGCAGAATTGACGGCTGATCCGCCCCTTCTTTTTCCACTTTCTGCTGCAGCATGTGCTCACGCTTCATGCCCAGTTTCAGAGCCAGCGCCGATGCAACATAGATGGAAGATGCCGTACCGATGGAAACACCGATAAGCATAGTCAGCGAGAAGCCTTCCAGCACCGGACCACCGAAGAGATACAGCATCAGGATAACCATCAAGGTAGTACCGGATGTGATCAAGGTACGGTGCAGCGTCTGGGTCAAGGACACGTTAAAGATTTCGTAAGGTGTACCGCGACGGATCTTGCGGAAGTTTTCACGAATACGGTCCGATACCACGATACTGTCGTTAAGCGAGTAACCGATGACCGACATCAGCGATGCCACAATGGTCAGGTCAATCTCGATATGGAATAACGACAAAATACCCAGCGTAATGATAACGTCGTGCGCCAGCGCGATAACGACCCCTGCCGCCAGTCGCCACTCGAAGCGGAAACCTACGTACACAAGGATAGACAGCAGCGCCGCCATCAACGCCATTGCGCCGGTTTGCGCAAGGTCTGCACCCACGCTCGGACCGACGAACTCAATACGCTTCACTGCTGCATTCTGATTGGTGGATTCGTTAATCACCTTCAGAACCTGGCTGCCCAGCACCTGACCGCCGGTTTCGCCTTCAGCAGGCGGCATACGGACCATGATGTCGTGGCTGCTACCAAAGTTTTGCAGCATCGGCTCTTCAAAACCGGCTTTTTGCAATGCATCACGCATTACGTCAATTTCAGCCGGCTTTTCGAGCGTAATTTCAATAACTGTACCACCGGTGAAATCCAGCCCCCAGTTAAAGCCGCGCACGCCCATAATGACGATAGCGGCGATTAACAGCAGACCAGAAATGCCGAAAGCCCAGTAGTCCCAGCGCATAAAGTCATAGACTTTACGGCCGTGGTTTAGTTGTTCAACAGTATATTCCTGTGCCACATCGCACTCCTCAGATTGACAGCTTCTTGACGCGCTTGCCGCCATATAGCAGGTTTACGATGGCACGCGTACCAACAATCGCGGTAAACATCGACGTTGCCACACCGATACCGGTAGTAATCGCGAACCCTTTAATTGCCCCGGTTCCCACTGCGTACAGGATGATGACTTTAATCAGCGTGGTGATGTTCGCATCAAAGATGGAACTGAATGCACCGCGATAACCTTCATCAATTGCCTGCTGAACAGTACGCCCGTTGCTCAACTCTTCTTTAATACGTTCGTTGATCAGTACGTTCGCATCGACCGCCACCGCAAGGGTTAAGACGATACCCGCGATACCTGGCATACTCAGCGTTGCGCCTGGCAACAGTGACATAATACCGACGATCAAGATCAGGTTGGCAACCAGAGCACTGGTCGCAATCAGACCAAACTTCTTATAGAAGAGGATCATGAACAGAATAGAAACCAGCAGGCCAGCCAGACACGCTTCCAGCCCCTGTTCAATGTTCTGCATACCCAGAGTCGGGCCAATGGTACGTTCTTCAACAATCTGAATTGGCGCGATCAATGCACCAGCACGCAGCAGCAGTGACAGCTGGCGGGCTTCGTTCGGGTTGTTGATGCCGGTGATACGGAAGCTATTGCCCAGACGAGACTGGATATTAGCGATGTTAATCACCTCTTCCTGTTTCACCAGTACCGCACGACCGTTTGCATCTTTCTTACCGCTGTCTTTGTACTCCACAAACAGGGTCGCCATCGGTTTACCGATGTTGTCCTTCGTGAAGTTAGACATGATGTTGCCACCTGCGCTGTCGAGCGAGATGTTAACCTGCGGTTGGTTGTATTCGTCCTGGCTGGAAGTGGAGTCGGTGATATGGTCACCGGTCAGGATCACGCGTTTGTACAGCACAACCGGCTGACCTTCGCGGGTCTGTTTCACTTCAGAGTCACCCGGTACGCGGCCAGACGCGGCAGCGGCCTGGTCAACGTTGGTGTTTACCAGACGGAATTCCAGCGTTGCCGTCGCGCCCAGAATCTCTTTCGCGCGAGCGGTATCCTGGATACCTGGCAGTTCAACAACGATACGGTCAGCGCCCTGGCGCTGTACCACCGGCTCAGCAACACCAAGCTGGTTTACACGGTTACGCAGAATGTTGATGTTCTGCTGCACCGCATATTCACGCGCTTCGCTCAGACGTGCATCGCTCATTACCGCACGCAGCTGGTTGCTGCCCTGACTGCTAATCACCAGATCAGGATGACGCTTGCTCAGATACGCAATGGCTTCATCACGCGCATTAGAGTCACGGAAGGTGATGCTCAGGCCGTAGTTGTTTTCTTTACGAACGGTGGTATATGGGATGCCTTTTTCACGCAGGTCGCTGCGCAGGCTATCGATATTTTGCTCCTGGAGCTTGCCAAGCGCGGTGTCCATATCCACTTCCATCAGGAAGTGAACGCCGCCACGCAGGTCAAGACCGAGCTTCATCGGCTCAGCGTGAATAGCTGCCAGCCAGCGCGGCGTTGCCGGGGCAAGGTTAAGCGCCACGACGTATTTGTCACCCATAACGCCCATTAATGCTTCACGAGCGCGCAGTTGGGTGTCAGTGGAGTCGAAGCGCGCAAGAATAGCGCCCTCTTCCAGTGCCACAGACTTAGCAGTTATTTTTTCTTCTTGTAACGTTTTCTGGACCTGGATCAGCGTTTGCTCACTGGCGGCGACTCCGCGCGCACCAGTGATCTGAACAGCCGGATCCTCACCAAACAGGTTGGGAAGCGCATACAGCAGACCGATGACAATCACCACGATCAGCATGACGTACTTCCACAAAGGATAACGGTTTAACACGGCAATTCCCTTAGGGAAAAATTTGAATTACAGCGCCTTCATGGTGCCTTTCGGCAGAACGGCAGCTACGAAGTCACGTTTAATAACTACTTCAGTGGTGTCATTCAGCGCGATAGCAATGTAGCCGTTTTCCGCTACTTTGGTTACGCGACCAACCAGGCCACCGTTCGTCAGAACTTCATCACCTTTAGCAATGGAGTCCATCAGCTTTTTGTGTTCTTTGGTGCGCTTCTGCTGTGGGCGCAGGATCATGAAATAGAAAATCAGACCGAATACCACCAGCATCAAAATCAAAGACATCGGGCTACCTTGTGCCGGAGCACCCGTTGCCGCTACCGCATCAGAAATAAAAAAGCTCATTAAATTTCCCTCATTATTAATATTAATCAACGTTCAAAGGTGGTACTTCTCGCCCCTGACGCTGGTAAAAATCAGCTACGAAGCTCTCTAATTTACCCTCTTCAATAGCCTTGCGTAAACCCGCCATCAAACGCTGGTAGTAACGAAGGTTATGAATGGTGTTGAGTCGCGCGCCTAATATTTCGTTGCAACGGTCGAGATGATGCAAGTAGGCACGTGAATAATTGCGACAGGTGTAGCAATCACACTCAGGATCGAGCGGCCCTGTGTCGCTCTTATACTTCGCATTGCGGATTTTCACCACGCCATCGGTCACGAACAGATGACCGTTACGCGCATTACGTGTTGGCATTACGCAGTCAAACATATCGATACCGCGACGCACGCCTTCAACCAGATCTTCCGGTTTACCCACGCCCATCAGGTAACGCGGTTTGTCTGCCGGAATTTGCGGGCACACATGCTCCAGAATGCGGTGCATATCTGCTTTCGGCTCACCCACAGCCAGACCGCCGACAGCGTAGCCATCAAAACCGATATCTACCAGACCTTTAACAGAAATATCACGTAAATCTTCGTAAACGCTGCCCTGAATGATACCAAACAGCGCATTTTTGTTTCCGAGACTGTCAAAACGCTCACGGCTACGCTTCGCCCAACGCAGAGACATCTCCATCGAACGTTTTGCGTAATCCCAGTCAGCAGGATACGGCGTACACTCGTCAAAAATCATGACGATATCTGAACCAAGATCGTACTGAATCTCCATCGATTTTTCAGGATCGAGGAAAATCGGATCACCGTTGATCGGGTTACGGAAGTGTACGCCCTGTTCGGTGATTTTACGGATATCGCCAAGGCTGAAGACCTGGAAACCACCGGAATCGGTGAGGATTGGGCCTTTCCATTGCATGAAATCGTGCAGATCGCCATGCAGCTTCATGATTTCCTGACCTGGGCGCAACCACAGGTGAAAGGTGTTACCAAGGATAATCTGTGCGCCGGTCGCTTCAACTTCTTCCGGCGTCATCCCTTTTACAGTGCCGTAGGTGCCAACAGGCATAAAACAAGGCGTTTCCACTACGCCACGCTCGAAAACCAGGCGACCACGGCGTGCGCGACCGTCGGTGGTATCCAGTTCAAATTTCATTTTTTCTCCACTACGTCAGAAAAACAGTCCAACGTTTAAACCAGCGCCGCAGAATTACTCCCCGACGCGCTCATTAATTGCCTGCGGATTGTACGTGATAAACATCGCATCACCGTAACTAAAAAAGCGATATTTCTCTTCTACCGCCGCTTTATAGGCATTCATCGTGTGTTGATAACCGGCAAATGCCGAAACCAGCATAATCAGCGTCGACTCTGGCAGGTGGAAGTTAGTCACCAGCGCATCGACCACTTTGTACTGGAAGCCCGGATAGATAAAGATTTGGGTATCGTCAAAGAACGGTTCGATGAGATCGTTTTTCGCCGCCTGCGCTGCGCTCTCCAGAGAGCGTACAGAGGTTGTGCCAACCGCAATCACCCGATTTCCGCGCGCTTTCGCTGCCAGCACCGCATCAACCACCTCCTGCGGCACTTCAGCGTATTCCGAGTGCATGATGTGATCTTCAATAGTGTCGACGCGCACCGGCTGGAAAGTACCCGCGCCAACGTGCAAGGTCACAAATGCCATCTCCACGCCTTTGGCACGCAATTTTTCAAGCAAAGGTTCGTCAAAATGCAGTCCGGCGGTCGGCGCGGCTACCGCGCCCGGTTTTTCGCTATAAACCGTTTGATAAAGTTCGCGGTCGGCATCTTCGTCCGGACGGTCGATGTACGGCGGCAACGGCATATGACCGATGCTGTTGAGAATATCCAACACCGAACGATCATCATTAAATTCGACTTCAAACAATGCGCCGTGGCGGGCTGTCATTGTTGCTTTAATGCTTTCGTCATCGCCCAGCAGAAGTTCAGCGCCCGGCTTTGGTGCTTTCGAAGCGCGAATATGCGCAAGAATGCGTTTGTCGTCGAGCATCCGCTCAACCAGCACTTCAATCTTGCCGCCGCTGGCTTTACGCCCAAACAGGCGTGCCGGGATCACGCGGGTATTGTTAAAAACCAGAAGATCGCCGGGGTTGAGCTTATCGAGTAAATCGGTGAAAGTACCGTGCGTCAGCGCGCCCGTTGGCCCGTCCAGCGACAGTAAACGACAGCTACTGCGTTCAGGCATGGGATAGTGGGCAATCAGGGATTCGGGCAATTCAAAGGAGAAATCGGTAACGCGCATGACACTGACTCAGACTAAAATAAGAGGCGGGTAGTCTAGTGCCGGGGCGCTCTCCCTGCAACCTTTACCCCCCTTTGGATAGAATATAATCGATGAATTTTTTAGCTCACCTGCATTTAGCTCACCTGGCGGAAAGCTCGCTTTCCGGCAATTTACTGGCAGATTTCGTTCGCGGAAACCCCGATGAAATTTATCCACCCGACGTCGTGGCTGGTATTCATATGCATCGGCGAATCGACGTATTAACCGACAACCTGCCGGAAGTCCGCGAAGCGCGGGAGTGGTTTCGTAGTGAAACCCGCCGGGTTGCGCCTATCACGCTGGATGTCATGTGGGATCATTTTCTTTCCCGCCACTGGTCGCAGCTGTCACCCAATTTTCCGCTAGAGGAATTTGTCTGTTATGCCCGCGAACAAGTGATCACTATTCTGCCGGACTCACCGCCACGCTTTATCAATCTGAACAACTACTTATGGTCAGAGCAGTGGCTGGTGCGCTATCGCGATATGGATTTCATCCAGAGCGTGTTAAACGGTATGGCTAGCCGTCGCCCACGCCTGGATGCCCTGCGTGACTCCTGGTACGATTTAGACGCCCATTATGATGCCCTTGAAACCCGCTTCTGGCAGTTTTATCCCCGGATGATGGCGCAGGCGTCGCGCAAGGCGTTATAAGACGTTAATTCATCCACACCGTCGCCGATATCGCAGGCAATGTCAAAATGCCATCCGCCAGTTGCCCGTGACCTTCTTTACGTTGCCATTGCGCGACATTAAGCAACGGCGATGCGGGTAGCACTACTTCACAGGCGTCGCCACGGTTGATCGCCACCAGCACATGCTGCTGATTTAGCACGCGCACAAACACCACCACGTTATCTTCCGCGTACAGCACCTGACAGCCACCGCGACGCAGTGCCTGACTCTTCTTACGCAGCGCAATCATTCGCTGGTACAGCGAAAATAGCTCAGCATCTTGTTTTTCCGGCTGCCACGTGAATGGCTTACGGCAAAATGGATCGTTATTGCCATCCAGCCCCACTTCATCACCGTAATAAATACAGGGCACGCCAGGCCAGGTGAGCAGCCAGACCACCGCCAGCGGCAGGCGCGCAACATCCCGACCGAGCAAGGTTTTAAATCGCGCAGTATCGTGGCTATCGAGCTGATTAAACATACGCAATTGCTGTTGATGAGAAAGGCCGGCGCGGTAATTATCCATCCAGGCCATACAGGTTTGGGCATCAATCTGCTGCGGATCGTAAGAGATGTCGGTATTGGCGAGAAATCCCCACAACGGGAATGTGAAGCCGCGATAGTTCATGGCAGCATCTTCCACATCTGCCTGTAGCCATTGTCGTGCATCGCCAAAATGCTCGCCAACAATATAGGCTTCCGGCAGGGTTTCTTTCGCCGCTTCGGTGATCCCGGCGACGTGCTGCAAATTATTACGCGCGCCGCCCGCTTCCCCCAGCATATGCACCACATCCAGCCGCCAACCGTCCATATTCCACGGTGCTTTCAGCCAGTGGCGGACAATGCTGTCTTCGCCGCGATAAATTTCATTCACCAGACTTTCCGATTGATAATCCAGCTTCGGCAGGCTGGCATAGCCCAGCCAGTCGAGCGCCGTGCCATCATCGCTAAACGAGTACCAGTCACGCCAGGGCGATTCGGGGTTGTGACAAGCACCACCCGTCCCGCGATTGTGCCTGTCAAACCAGGCATGGGAATCACCACTGTGGTTAAACACACCGTCCAGTACCAGCCGCATTCCCTGTTGCTGTGTATTGTGGCGTAAGCGCAGCAATGCCCCGTCGCCGCCAAACTGCGGGTCAACATGGCGATAATCTTCGGTATCGTATTTATGCACGCTGGGAGCTTTGAACACAGGATTGAGATACAGCGCCGTCACGCCGAGTTTTTTCAGATACGGCAGTTTTTCGCTGATACCGTCCAGATCTCCGCCATAGAACGTTGATCCACCCGCCTGCGCCGTAACCGGCTCATTCCAGTCACGCAATATGATCTCTTGTCCAGCTGCGTGATGGTAATAGACATGATCCTGCCCGGCTTCGCGTGGCAAGCTACGGGCAAAACGATCCGGGAAGATCTGATAAAAAATCTGGTCTGCGACCCATTGTGGCCCAATATCTGGTACATCAACAGCAAACTGTTCCAGCCGCGCTGGCGGTATTTGGCTAAGACCTTGCGGCGAAAACCATCGCTGGCGATCGTGCCACAGCAATTTGAAGCTATAGCGCCGCCGAGGTTGTCCGGTGGAGAGATCGACAGCCGCCCGCCATGCCGTTACGCCCGGCTGTGGCTGACTGCGCAGTTTGTACATCGGTACTGACGTTTCTTCGTTATCGTTTTCCGTGCGCAGCATAATGCGCTGCGGCGGTTCTTCACCCGTCAACCACAGTGTAATAAGCAGTTGATCTTTGCTTTGCTTAACAAATGGGGGCACCGGCAGGTGCCATGTATTCAACATTATAATTCCCCTGTGATGAAAATCTGATCACATTGCCATAGCCTACTGCAGGATCACTCATCGTCTGAAGGATATTTGGGGGAGGAGGTCGGGGGCGGATAACTTTCGGAATAACCGGTTCAGGCTCTACCCTGAACCGGCTTACAAACGTGGGAATTAGTGGTTTTCAGCCAACTGGCGGTCATGGCGGCGTTTAAACATCCAGCCAATCAACAGCAGAACAATCCACGCGAAACCAACGTACAGAGAGATTCGCGTTTCAGGGTGATAACCGATCAGTCCGATGATAAAGACCAGGAAAATCAGCCCCGCGATAGTCGTTGCCACCCCGCCAGGCACTTTGAATTTCAGCGCCTTAACTTCTTCTGGCGGTAGGCGGCGACGGAAGGCAATCTGCGACAACAAAATCATAATCCACACCCACACCGTGGCAAAAGTTGCCAGCGAAGCGATCACCAGGAAGACGTTTTCCGGCATGATGTAGTTCAGATACACCGCAAACAGTAGCGCAGTGGTCATCACCAGCACAGTTACCCATGGAATACCGCGACGCGAGGTTTTGCTGAAGATTTTCGGTGCGCTGCCCTGCTCTGCCATGCCGTGCAGCATACGACCTACGCCAAACACGTCACTGTTAATTGCCGACAGCGAAGCGGTCAGCACAACAAAGTTAAGAATGCTGGCGGCAAAGGTAATCCCCATATGCTGGAACGTCAGCACGAACGGGCTACCGGCAGTGCCAACCTGATTCCAAGGGTAAATAGACATAATGACGAACAGCGTACCGACATAGAACACCAGAATACGCATCGGCACTGAGTTAATCGCGCGAGGAATGGATTTCTCTGGCTCTTTTGCTTCCCCGGCGGTAATGCCGATAATTTCGATACCACCATAGGCAAACATCACCATTTGTAACGACATCACCATGCCAAGCCAGCCGTTACTGAAGAAGCCGCCGTTGCTCCACAGGTTATGGATACCCGTCGGTTGCCCACCGTTGCCAATCCCCCAGATGATGATACCGAAACCGGCGACAATCATGATGATAATGGTGGCAACTTTAAAGAACGAGAACCAGAACTCCAGCTCGCCGAACACTTTCACGCTCATCAGGTTGATGGCGCAAATGATTAACACCACACTCAGCACCCAAATCCAGTGTGGTACTGTCGGGAACCAGACGCCCATATAGATACCGAAAGCGGTCACATCGGCAATGGCGACAATAAGGATTTCAAAGCAGTAGGTCCAGCCGGTGATATAACCTGCCAGCGGCCCCAGGTTTTCCTGCGCATAACGCGAGAAAGAGCTGGCAGCCGGGTTATGTACCGACATTTCCCCCAGCGCACGCATAATGATATATGCCGCGACACCACCAATAATATAGGCCAACAACACGCTCGGACCGGCCATTTTGATGGCGTCTGCCGAACCGTAAAACAGCCCGGTGCCGATTGCTGACCCCAGTGCCATAAAGCGTATGTGTCGGGTACTTAGCCCACGCTTTAGCTTGTTCTTACTTTCCATCAATTCCTAACCCATCAACACAATAAAAAAACCACGGGGCATCGCAGCCCCGTGGTTAAAACAAATTATCAGTGATTTAGTGGGCGCTGGAGGTCACCTGACGACCTGCCGCGCGATCCCAGATAATGGCCAGAACCACCATCACCACTGTTGGCATTAACCACGCCAGACCTTGTTCGGCCAGCGGTAAACGCTGCGCCCAGGACGGTAAGATATCGCTGAATGCAGATGCTTTGATCCCGTCGAGAATACCAAAAAGCAGGCTGATAAACATCGGCGGAGCAATCACGCGGGACGAATTATGCCACCATGAGCGTGTAAAACTTAATACAACCAGTGCGATACACGGCGGATAAATGGCGGTCAGCACCGGCACAGAGATCTGAATCAACTGGCTCAAACCGAGGTTAGACACCACCATCGAGAAGCCGCCGAGGATAAACACCAGCGTACGGTAAGAGAGCGGTACGTACTGGGCGAAAAATTCTGCACAAGCACAGGTCAGGCCAACTGCCGTTACCAGGCAAGCGATGAAGATTAACGCCGCCAGCAGGAAGCTACCGCCGCCGCCAAAGGTGTGTTGAACATAAGCGTGCAGAATAGCCGCACCGTTTGCTGACTGATCAACCAGCGACGCGCTGTCTGACCCCAGACGGAACAGCGCCAGGTAAAGCAGAGTCAGACCGACACCCGCCATCAGGCCAGCCCAGACGGTATAACGGGTCAGCAGACGCGCTTCGGTAACGCCACGAGAACGCGCCGCGTTAACAATAACGATACCAAACACCATTGCGCCCAGCGTATCCATTGTCAGATAGCCGTTGACGAAGCCGTTAGAAAACGCAGCGTTTTGATAAGCCTCAGTCGCCGTGCTGATAGAACCCGCAGGCCAGACAATCGCGGCGACAGACAGGATGACCAGCGCGATAATTTTCAGCGGCGCAAGGAAGTTGCCCACGGTATCCAGCAGCTTGCCCGGATAGAGCGAAACCAGAATAACGATAGCGAAATAGACCAGGCTGTAGATAAACAGCGGCAGCGCGGAGTCACCCGTCAGCGGCGCAATCCCCACTTCAAAGGAGACGGTGGCTGTACGCGGCGTGGCGAACAGCGGCCCCACAGCCAGGTAGCAAACCGTTGCCAGCAGTACGCCAGCGACTTTACCGATTGGCGTGCTCAGGCTGTCAACACCGCCGCCAACTTTCGCCAGCGCCACTACCGTTAATACCGGCAGACCAACGGCAGTAATGAGGAAGCCGAATGCCGCAGTCCAGACGTGTTCGCCTGCCTGCAAGCCGACCATTGGAGGGAAAATAATGTTACCTGCGCCGACGAACAACGCAAATGTCATAAAGCCCAGAGCGATGATATCGCGCGATCTTAATTGATGGGTCATAAATCATACTGCCTGTGGATGTGGTGTTGTAACGTTAAATTTTTGTGCCAATCCCTGGGGATGATACAGCGGTATATTTAAACAATTTTAGCGGGAAATACTCCCAACCAGGCGCGGCGAAGAATAGTTTTTCGATTTACCGCGTGAATGCAGTCAGTATGACAGCACCTGAAGCGCAATTTAAACGCTTATAACGTTTTAAAGCAAGAAGGGATCTAAAAACCAGAGGGATATAACGATAAGAAATCACCAACCAGTATAAAACACTATTTCCGTGAAAAAGATATGGCTTATCATGCGAACAAAAAATCACCAGCCGTTGTAAAAATTTAGCGTCCATCTTTTGACTGCAAAGAAAAAAAGCCAGCATCGGCTGGCTTATGGCAACAAAAAATGACAAAGGCAGATTAATTGCTGTTTTTGGCAATTAAACGTTCCGGCAGAACAAAACTGAAACGCGTACCTTTGCCCACCGTACTGTCAATATTCAGGCGGCTTTCGTGGTGATTTACCGCATGTTTAACAATTGCTAACCCCAGTCCGCTACCGCCTGTTTGTCGGGAACGCGCTTTGTCTACACGATAAAAACGCTCGGTCAGGCGCGGAATATGCTCCGGTGCGATGCCCGGCCCGTTATCTTCAACGCTAAATTCGGCACCGTGCGGCACTCGCTGCCAGCGTACCGTGATATGCGTGCCTTCTGGCGTGTGATTCACAGCGTTATAGACCAGGTTCGAAATCGCACTGCGTAGCTGATCTTCATTGCCAGACACTTTGAGGTCGTTATCTATTTCAAAGGTAAATGTCTGTTTTTTCTGGCTCAGAGTCTGAGCTTCGCGCTCAACAACACGCAGCATCATCGGCACATCAACCTTTTCATTGAGCAACTGCGTCGGTGCGGCTTCGATTTTCGACAGTGTCAGTAACTGCTTCACCAGCCCTTCCATCCGCTGAGTCTGCTCGCGCATGGTGTGCAACGCTTTTTCGCGAACCGCGCCTTCCAGCGGTTGCTCATCCATCATCTCCAGGTAACCCTGTAACACCGTCAACGGCGTGCGTAACTCATGGCTTACGTTGGCAAAAAAGTTACGCCGCGCCCCTTCCAGTTGATGCATTTGCGTGACATCACGCGCCACCATCAGCAACTGTTTATGGGTATAAGGCATGACGCGAATTTCCAGATGCCGCCCGGTGTTGAGCACCAGATTGAGCGGGCGAGAAAAATCACGCGTTTTCAGATATTGCGTAAACTCCGGGTAACGCAGCAGGTTAAGGATGTTCTGCCCGTTATCTTCCGGCCAGCGCAGGCCAAGAATCTGTTGCGCCAGTCCGTTACACCAGAAAATACCGCCCTCTTCCGTGGTCAGCACCACCGCATCGGGCAGCGACTCCGCGCCACTACGAAAGCGTTTAATCAGATTGCCCAGCTCGCGGCGGCGTTTTTTATTTCGCAGCTGCATCTGGTGTAAGCCATATAGTAGCGGTTCCCAGCTACCACGCCCCGGTGGCGGCGTCATACTGCGATCAACCCACAGCCACCATGAAAGGCGCAATAAATTCCAGAAATGCCAGATAAGCAGTCCTGTTACCGATGCCAGCAAAAACCACGGCAGGTAACCAAAAAATGCACCCAGGATGAAAGCCGGGAGGCAGCAAAGTAGCAGCTCCAGCACCAGCCTTTTCCACGACAGCCGTTCCAGCACGTAAGATACTCCAGTTATGAAATCATAAGCCCTGCTCTGCGTCCGATGAGCAAGGCGTTAAAAGCGGGTTGAAAAACGATATCCTGTACCGCGCACGGTCTGCACCATGCGGTCATGCCCGCCGGGCTCCAGTGCTTTACGCAGGCGACGAATGTGGACATCGACCGTGCGGTCTTCTACATACACGTTGGTTCCCCAGACGTGGTTTAATAGCTGCTCGCGGCTGTACACGCGCTCAGGATGGGTCATAAAAAAGTGCAGCAGTTTAAATTCTGTCGGCCCCATCTCCAGCGGTTCTTCGCCCGCCATCACCCGGTGAGATGTCGGATCCAGACTTAGCCCCTGCATCTCAATCACCTCTTCCACCGCCATTGGCGAAATACGACGCATTACCGCTTTGATTCGCGCCACCAGCTCCTTCGGCGAAAACGGCTTGGTGATATAGTCATCCGCGCCGGTTTCAAGGCCGCGCACGCGATCTTCTTCTTCCCCTCTGGCGGTCAACATCACCACTGGAATATCCCGGGTCATCGACTCGCGCTTGAGGTGTTTGATGAACTGGATACCGGAGCCGCCAGGTAACATCCAGTCAAGGAGAATTAAATCCGGCCAGGGTTCATTCAGTTGATTCACAGCACTGTCATAATCTTCCGCTTCGACCGGCTGAAAGCCATTTTGTTCGAGCACGAAGCAGACCATTTCGCGAATTGGAGCTTCATCTTCTACGACCAGAATACGTCTCGCCATGATTTGCCCTGTTGTAATAAATAGGTTGCGATCATTAATGCGACGCCATTATGCGTCAGATTTATGACAGATTTATGAAAAGCACGTCGCACATATCTTCAGGTTATTGATTTCCGTGGCGCAGAAAAAAGCAAATGACACATCTGTTTGGGTATAATCGCGCCCATGCTTTTTCGCCAGAGAATCGTTATGCGCATCCTTCACACCTCAGACTGGCATCTCGGCCAGAACTTCTACAGTAAAAGCCGCGAAGCTGAACACCAGGCTTTTCTTGACTGGCTGCTGGAGACAGCACAAACCCATCAGGTGGATGCGATTATTGTTGCCGGTGATGTTTTCGATACCGGCTCGCCGCCCAGTTACGCCCGCACGTTATACAATCGTTTTGTTGTCAATTTACAGCAAACTGGCTGTCATCTGGTGGTACTGGCGGGAAACCATGACTCGGTCGCCACGTTGAATGAATCGCGCGATATCATGGCGTTCCTCAATACTACTGTGGTCGCCAGCGCCGGACATGCGCCGCAAATCTTGCCTCGTCGCGACGGGACGCCAGGCGCAGTGCTGTGTCCCATTCCTTTTTTACGCCCGCGTGACATTATTACCAGCCAGGCGGGACTTAACGGCATGGAAAAACAGCAACATTTGCTGGCAGCGATCACCGATTATTATCAACAACACTATGCAGATGCCTGCAAGCTGCGCGGCAATCAACCTCTTCCCATCATCGCCACGGGGCATTTAACGACTGTGGGTGCCAGTAAAAGTGACGCCGTGCGTGACATTTATATTGGCACGCTGGACGCATTTCCGGCACAAAACTTTCCGCCAGCCGACTACATCGCGCTTGGACATATTCACCGCGCGCAAATTATTGGCGGCATGGAACATGTTCGCTATTGCGGATCCCCCATCCCACTGAGTTTTGATGAGTGCGGCAAGAGTAAATATGTCCATCTGGTAACTTTTTCAAACGGCAAATTAGAGAGCGTGGAAAACCTGAACGTACCGGTAACACAACCGATGGCGGTGCTGAAAGGCGATTTGGCGTCGATTACCGAACAGCTTGAACAATGGCGCGATGTGCCACAGGAGACACCTGTCTGGCTGGATATTGAAATCACTACCGATGAGTATCTGCATGATATTCAGCGCAAAATCCAGGCATTAACCGAATCACTGCCTGTCGAAGTATTGCTGGTACGCCGGAGTCGTGAACAGCGCGAGCGTGTGTTAGCCAGCCAACGGCGTGAAACCCTCAGCGAACTTAGCGTCGAAGATGTTTTTAATCGCCGTCTGGCACTGGAAGAACTTGATGAATCGCAGCATCAACGCTTGCAACATCTTTTCGCCACGACATTGCAGACCCTCGCCGGAGAACACGAAGCATGAAAATTCTCAGCCTGCGCCTGAAAAACCTGAACTCATTAAAAGGCGAATGGAAGATTGATTTCACCCGCGAACCGTTTGCCAGCAACGGGCTGTTTGCGATTACCGGCCCGACTGGCGCGGGGAAAACCACTCTGCTCGACGCCATCTGCCTGGCGCTGTATCACGAGACTCCGCGTCTCTCCAACGTTTCACAATCGCAAAATGATCTGATGACCCGCGATACCGCCGAATGTCTGGCGGAAGTGGAATTTGAAGTGAAAGGTGAAGCGTACCGCGCGTTCTGGAGCCAGAATCGGGCACGTAACCAGCCGGACGGTAATTTGCAGGTGCCGCGCGTAGAGCTGGCGCGCTGTGCAGACGGCAAAATCCTCGCTGATAAAGTGAAAGATAAGCTGGAAATGACAGCGACGTTAACCGGGCTGGATTACGGGCGTTTCACCCGTTCGATGCTGCTTTCGCAGGGACAATTTGCTGCCTTCCTGAATGCCAAACCCAAAGAACGCGCGGAATTGCTCGAGGAGTTAACCGGCACTGAAATCTACGGGCAAATTTCGGCGATGGTTTTTGAGCAGCACAAATCGGCCCGCAATGAGCTGGAGAAGCTGCAAGCGCAGGCCAGCGGCGTCGCGTTGCTTACGCCAGAACAAGTGCAATCGCTGACAGAAAGTTTGCAGGTACTTACTGACGAAGAAAAACAGTTACTTATCGCACAGCAGCAAGAACAACAATCGCTAAACTGGTTAACGCGTCTGGACGAATTGCAGCAAGAAGCCAGCCGTCGTCAGCAGGCCTTGCAACAGGCGCTCGCCGAAGAAGAAAAAGCGCAACCTCAACTGGCGGCGCTCAGTCTGGCACAACCGGCACGAAATCTTCGTCCGCACTGGGAACGCATCGCAGAACACACTGCGGCACTAACGCATACTCGTCAGCAGATTGAAGAAGTAAATACTCGCTTACAGCGCACAATGGCGCTTCGCGCAAATATTCGTCACCACGCGGCGAAGCAGTCGGCAGAATTACAACAGCAGCAACAAAATCTGAATGCGTGGTTACACGAACACGACCGCTTCCGGCAGTGGAATAACGAACTGGCGGGTTGGCGGGCGCAGTTCGCCCAACAGGCCAGCGATCGCAAGTATCTGCGGCAATGGCAACAGCAATTAACCCATGCAGAGCAAAAACTTAATGCCCTTCCGGCGATCTCTTTAACTTTAACCGCCGCCGAAGTTGCCGCTGCGCAGGCACAACATGCCGAACAACGTCCGCTGCGTCAGCGCCTGATCGCACTATATGGGCAGATTGTTCCCCAGCAAAAACGCCTGTCGCAGCTACAGACCGCTATTCAGAGCGTTACGCAGGAACAGACACAACGTAACGCCGCGCTCACTGAAATGCGCCAACGTTATAAAGAAAAGACGCAACAGCTTGCCGATGTCAAAACCATTTGCGAGCAGGAAGCACGCATCAAAACCCTGGAAGCTCAACGTGCGCAGTTACAGGCAGGTCAGCCTTGCCCACTTTGTGGTTCCACCAGCCACCCGGCGGTCGAGGCGTATCGGGCGCTGGAACCGGGGGTTAATCAGTCTCGATTACTGGCGCTGGAAAATGAAGTTAAAAAGCTCGGTGAAGAAGGCGCGGCGCTACGTGGGCAACTGGACGCCTTAACGAAGCAGCTTCAGCGGGATGAGAACGAAGCACAAAGCCTCCGACAAGATGAGCAAGCACTTACTCAGGAATGGCATACACTAACTGCCAGCCTCAGTATCACCTTGCAGCCGCAGGACGATATTCAACCATGGCTTGCCACCCAGGAAGAGCATGAAAAGCAACTGCAATTACTCAATCAGCGTCATGAATTACAGGAGCAAATTGCCGCGCACCATCAGCAAATTATCCAGTATCAACAGCAGATTGAACAACGCCATCAGCAACTCTCTGCGGCGTTAACGGGTTACACGCTGGCACTGCCACAAGAAGATGAAGAAGTGAGCTGGTTGGCGACACGTCAGCAAGAAGCGCAGGGCTGGCAGCAGCGCCAGAACGAATTAACCGAGCTGCAAAACCGTATTCAACAGCTGACGCCGATTCTGGACACATTGCCGCAAAATGATGAACTGCCACACAGCGAAGCTACTGTGACGCTGGAAAACTGGCGGCAAGTTCATGAGCAATGTCTCGCGTTGCAAAGCCAGCGGCAAACCTTGCAGCAACAAGAGGTTTTGGCGGCGCAAGGTCTGCAAAAAGCCCAGACACAGTTTGACACCGCGCTACAGGCCAGCGTCTTTGACGATCAGCAGGCGTTCCTTGCGGCGCTAATGGATGAACAGACACTAACGCAACTGGAACAGCTCAAACAGAACCTGGAAAACCAGCGTCGTCAGGCGCAAACGCTGGCCACTCAAACAGCAGAAACGCTGGCACAGCACCAGCAACACCGACCTGACGAGTTAGCTCTCACTGTGACGGTGGAGCAGATTCAACAAGAGTTAGCGCAAACTAACCAAAAGTTGCGTGCAAACACCACGAGTCAAGGCGAAATTCGCCAGCAGTTGAAGCAGGATGCAGACAACCGTCAGCAACAACAAACCTTAATGCAGCAAATTGCCCAGACAACACAGCAGGTTGAAGACTGGGGTTATCTCAATTCGCTGATTGGCTCCAAAGAGGGCGATAAATTCCGTAAGTTTGCCCAAGGGCTGACGCTGGATAATTTAGTTCATCTCGCTAACCAGCAACTTACCCGCCTGCACGGGCGCTATTTGTTACAGCGTAAAGCCAGCGAGGCGCTGGAAGTCGAGGTTGTCGATACCTGGCAGGCGGATGCAGTACGCGATACCCGAACGCTTTCCGGCGGAGAGAGTTTTCTCGTCAGTCTGGCACTGGCGCTGGCGCTTTCGGATCTGGTCAGCCATAAAACGCGCATTGACTCGTTATTCCTCGATGAAGGTTTCGGCACGCTGGATAGCGAAACGCTGGATACCGCCCTTGATGCGCTGGATGCCCTGAACGCCAGTGGTAAAACTATCGGCGTGATTAGCCACGTTGAAGCGATGAAAGAGCGTATTCCGGTGCAGATCAAAGTGAAGAAGATCAACGGCCTGGGCTACAGCAAACTGGACAACACGTTTGCGGTGAAATAACTATTCAGCAGGATAATGAATACAGAAGGGCGAATTATCTCTTGGCCTCGCTGGTCGTTATCCTGCAAGCTATCACTTTATTGGCTACGGTGATTGGTAGCCGTTCTGGTGGTTGTGATGGTGGTATGAAAAAAGTCATTTTATCTTTGGCTCTGGGCACGTTTGGTTTGGGGATGGCCGAATTTGGCATTATGGGCGTGCTCACGGAGCTGGCGCATAACGTAGGAATTTCGATTCCTGCCGCCGGGCATATGATCTCGTATTATGCGCTGGGGGTGGTGGTCGGTGCGCCAATCATCGCTCTCTTTTCCAGCCGCTACTCACTCAAACATATCTTGTTGTTTCTGGTGGCGTTGTGCGTCATTGGTAACGCCATGTTCACGCTCTCTTCGTCTTACCTGATGCTTGCCATTGGTCGCCTGGTTTCCGGCTTTCCGCATGGCGCATTTTTTGGCGTCGGCGCGATCGTGTTATCGAAAATTATCAAACCCGGAAAAGTCACCGCCGCCGTGGCGGGGATGGTTTCCGGGATGACAGTCGCCAATTTGCTGGGCATTCCGCTGGGAACGTATTTAAGTCAGGAATTTAGCTGGCGTTACACCTTTTTATTGATCGCTGTTTTTAATATTGCGGTGATGGCATCGGTCTATTTTTGGGTGCCGGATATTCGCGACGAGACGAAAGGAAAGCTGCGCGAACAATTTCACTTTTTACGCAGCCCGGCCCCGTGGTTAATTTTCGCCGCCACCATGTTTGGCAACGCAGGTGTGTTTGCCTGGTTCAGCTACGTAAAGCCATACATGATGTTTATTTCCGGTTTTTCGGAAACGGCGATGACCTTTATTATGATGTTAGTTGGGCTAGGGATGGTGCTGGGAAATATGCTAAGTGGCAGGATTTCAGGACGTTATTCACCACTGCGCATTGCAGCAGTGACTGACTTTATCATTGTCCTGGCACTGCTGATGCTCTTTTTCTTCGGCGGCATGAAAACAACGTCGCTTATTTTTGCATTTATTTGTTGCGCGGGATTATTTGCCCTTTCAGCACCTCTACAAATATTGTTACTGCAAAACGCCAAAGGCGGAGAGTTATTAGGTGCCGCAGGTGGGCAAATAGCGTTTAACCTCGGTAGCGCCGTCGGCGCATATTGCGGTGGTATGATGCTGACGCTGGGGCTGACATATAATTACGTGGCGCTGCCTGCCGCCCTGCTTTCGTTTGCTGCTATGTCGTCATTGCTGCTGTATGGTCGCTATAAGCGCCAGCAAGCGGCGGATACTCCGGTGCTGGCGAAACCACTGGGGTAGGTTATAGTCTCGGTGCTAATTACTTATTGCCGGATGCGGCGTGAACGCCTTATCCGCCCTACGCGGTTCTGGCACATTTTGTAGGCCTGATAAGACGCGGCAAGCGTCGCATCAGGCATGATGCGCCAATTGCCTGGGTTTTTTACTCTTGTGGCCATAACCACGCAGCGCCGCGTACGCCGCTGGAATCACCGTGCTTCGCCTTACGCACCGGCGTTTCACATTCGCCGCCAAAGACAAATTGTTTAATCAACTGCGGAACCGTTTGATATAAACGGTCTACATTGCTCATCCCGCCCCCCAGGACAATCACATCCGGATCGAGAATATTCACGACATGTGCCAGCGATTTTGCCAGCCGCAGCTCGTAGCGACGCAATGCCAGTTCCGCTACCGGATCGCTTTCTTCAACCAGGCTGATAATTTCACTGCCTTTCAGCGCATGTCCGCTCAAACGACGATAATCCGTCGCAAATCCCGTGCCCGAAATAAAGGTTTCAATACAACCTTGTTTACCGCAATAACAAGGGACTTCCTCGCGATAACGCAGTTCGTCTTCGTCCATCCACGGTAGCGGATTGTGTCCCCACTCGCCTGCCGTACCATTGCCGCCGATATGCGCCCGCCCATTGAATGCCACGCCCGCGCCGCATCCCGTGCCGATAATCACGGCAAATACCGTCTGCGCTCCCGCTGCCGCGCCATCTACTGCTTCTGAAACCGCCAGACAGTTGGCGTCATTTGCCAGCCGCACTTCCCGCTGCAACCTCGCGCTTAAGTCTTTATCGAATGGCTGACCGTTGAGCCAGGTTGAATTGGCATTCTTCACCACACCGGTGTAGGGCGAAATCGAACCTGGAATGCCCATACCTACCGTTCCGCGCTGCCCTGTCGCCTGCTCCGCCATATCAACCAACGTGGCGATCGTTTCAATAGTCTGCTGGTAATCATCACGCGGCGTGGGCAGACGATAGCGGTACAACTGCTCCCCTGCATCGCCCAGTGCAATCACTTCAGTTTTGGTGCCGCCTAAATCGATACCTATACGCACGGTACTCTCCTTATTTTTTTCAATATCAATAGCGTAGAGACGGACAACCGGATTGGCAATGCAAGGCCGCCGACAATTCGTTATCATGCCCGCTAAATTTAACGACAAGGCCGTGGAAATTATCATGCTGTGGTTCAAAAATTTAATGGTTTACCGTCTTAGCCGCGAGATTTCGCTGCGTGCAGAAGAGATGGAAAAACAGCTAGCCTCGATGGCATTTACCCCATGCGGCAGCCAGGACATGGCGAAGATGGGCTGGGTTCCTCCGATGGGATCGCACAGCGATGCATTAACGCACGTTGCCAATGGTCAAATTGTTATCTGCGCGCGTAAAGAAGAAAAAATCCTTCCGTCTCCGGTGATTAAACAGGCGCTGGAAGCGAAAATCGCCAAACTGGAAGCAGAACAGGCGCGTAAGCTGAAGAAAACCGAAAAAGATTCGCTCAAAGATGAAGTGCTGCACTCTCTGTTACCGCGCGCTTTTAGCCGCTTCAGCCAGACCATGATGTGGATCGACACGGTTAACGGGTTGATTATGGTGGACTGCGCCAGCGCCAAAAAAGCAGAAGATACGCTGGCACTGCTGCGTAAAAGCCTGGGGTCGTTACCGGTTGTGCCATTGACCATGGAAAACCCGATTGAACTGACGCTGACCGAATGGGTACGCTCCGGTAGCGCGGCGCAGGGCTTCCAGTTGCTTGATGAAGCCGAGCTGAAATCGCTGCTGGAAGATGGCGGCGTGATCCGCGCGAAGAAACAGGATCTGACCAGCGAAGAGATCACCAATCACATTGAAGCCGGAAAAGTGGTGACTAAACTGGCGCTCGACTGGCAGCAGCGCATTCAGTTTGTGATGTGTGATGATGGTTCGCTCAAACGCCTGAAATTCTGCGACGAACTGCGCGATCAAAACGAAGATATCGACCGAGAAGATTTCGCCCAGCGTTTTGACGCCGATTTCATCCTGATGACCGGTGAACTGGCGGCATTAATTCAAAACCTGATCGAAGGATTGGGTGGCGAAGCACAACGTTAATTGCTGATTTGCCTTCAATGCCGGATGCGACGCCAGGCGCGTCTTATCCGGCGTAAAAAGTCAAACCTGACATTGATATAATCATTCGCGATTTTTAAGGCGATAACCGGTGTTTCCACTATTTTAAATTACGCGCGGATAACTGATGCAATGAATTTATAGACGGTTCGTCAAAGTCAGTAATACAAGTTATCAACCTATTATTTTTATTCACAATCTTCGCTAAGGTTTATATCAATTTGATATTTTATGTATATATCGAAAATATAAAAACCAGCAGCCACTGGCGTTTATTATTACCAAAATAAAGAATATTCCAGAAAAATGCCCTCCCATTAAATGGGAAGGCGAGATATTACAGATAGCGGCACAAATAAGAGGTCGGTTCAGCAACTTGCAGATGGAACTCGCTGTGGCCGGGAACATTAAATACAGAGCCGGCTTCATACACTTGCCAGTCGGTCGCGTCAGGCAGTAACACATTCAGCGCCCCGCTGATTACCGTCATCTCTTCAGGTTCGGCGGTGCTGAAGGTGTATTCGCCTTCAACCATGACACCAACGCTGGCGCGACCAGTGCTGCTGCTGGAAAAGCCGATCGATTTCACTTTGCCGGAAAAGTACTCATTACTTTGAAGCATAAACTGGCCCTGTCTGGTAGTTGAACGTCTACTTCACTATAGGGGCCAGAGGCGCTGGCTGTCACGCAAAATCACATCAGTAATTCTGCAGCCAGCCTTGTAATCAATACGTTAGAGAGCAAAACAGGAACATCGAGCTGTTTTTGCAGTAAATCACGATGGCGCTGATTAAATCCCAAACAATCCAGCATGATGACATCCGCACCGTTTTCCAGTAGTTCTTTCCCGGCATCAATGATTTTCTGTTCAGAATCATGAATAGGGTTCCCCAGGGAAAACAAGGGCGGTTTCTGCAAGATTTGCCATTTTTGTGCCTGAACGTGCAACAGTTCTTCAACCGGTACGATTACACCGACCTGATGACCTTCGACAATGGTAGAAACCAGCGGTGGCAATATACGCAACGGCTCCAGAAAGATTGTATTACGCGCCGTCATACTGCTAATGTTTGCCGTACTCATCAACAAAATGACGTCGTAACCCTGGTTATCAAGCACTTCAACCACGCTTTGCAGATCGCGTTCTACTTTACGACGCGAGACGTGAGCCGGTTGATTGTCATTTAATAATGTAAGAATCGTTTCTTCGCCTGCTTCTGGCGCATACTCCGCCATCACTTCTTCGCGGCTTAACTTCCCCAGCAGGCTATGATGGGAAATGTTATTTTCGTCAATGTACTCAGTCAGGAGCGGTAAAACTTCCTGCATAGGTACAATGCCGATGGTCAGGATCGCCAACGACGCACTCATTGTTATTCCACCTTACTTTTACTTCGTCGTTAATTACCGGGCAAATGTTAAGCACCACTGCTGGCACTTACCTGTGCTACAAATGACAAAAAGCGTAGCAGTAGACGCGCCCGGAATAATGTAAAGATTCCAAATGATTCCAGTAATAGATTGTTATTGTTTAATATTCTAATTATTTGAAAAACATGAATTGTGAAAAATGTGACGCAGATCCTTTGTAGTAGCACTCAGAGTCCCTTCCGAGCAGTCTGATACGGTCACTCTTTGTCAGGATCCTCATAGCGTTTTTTAGCATCCATCGCTTCCTGAGCGGTCGGATGTTCGCTGATTAAAGAGTCAGGTTTGGGATGATCGGCTCTGAGCTGATACCAGGTTACGGTCTGCCCTGGTTTTCCTTTTTCAATCGTTACAATATATGCTTCACGAGGATAAGGCGGTTTCGTTGGCATCGTTCTTCCTTATTTCACGGGATGAACGTTAAGTATAGGCGCTCGGGAGTCAACAATTGATCGTCTGTGCCAGGGCGCTACGAATTTCAGAAATCACCTGACTGGGTTCATTATTAGCGTTAATGATAATATGCGCGACTTCACGATATAACACATCGCGTTCTTCCAGTACTTCCTGAACTTCTTCACTTAGCGGCTTTCCGGTTAAAGTTGGCCGCAAATCCTCTTCGGGTGCCGCTTGCAGGCGATTAACCAGTACCGCTACTGGCGCACACAGATAAACCACAATCCCGTTATTACGCATGTAGTGACGATTAAATTCCGTCAGAATAATGCCGCCCCCCGTGGCGATAACGGTCGATGGTGCTGTCACCGCTTCCAGTGCTGCGGTTTCTCTGGCGCGAAATCCGGCCCACTCTTCCCTTTCGACGATCTCCGCGACCGTCATATTGAGCTGTGATTGCAACCACTGGTCGGTATCGACAAACCGACGGTTAAGCGAATCGGCAAGAGCCATTCCGATCGTTGTTTTACCACAGCCCCGAGGCCCGATCAGAAAAAGAGGTTGTGTCATCGTGGGTTTTCCCCAAAAGGTCGCAATGCGGCGAAAGCCGGGTTCGTAAGAATAGCGATCATACCATCAAGCTAGTACAATTTCGATTGTAAAGAAATAATTCCACTTAGGGTGAAATTTTCAATACACTCTTTACTATACCAAGAAATGCTCAAGAAAGAAGTGTAACTAATAAATTACATTCATGAGCGACTACGTTGCACTTCCAGCCACCACTTTTCCAGTTCTGCTGCGAATGCCTGGCGGTCACGCTGCGAAAAGCTATCTGGCCCTCCGGTCTGGATACCACTGGCGCGTAAGGTATCCATAAAATCGCGCATCATCAGACGTTCACGAATGGTCGCTGGCGTGTAACGTTCACCACGTGGATTAAGTGCCGCTGCTCCCTTCTCAATGGCTTCAGAAGCCAGAGGAATGTCTGCGGTGATCACCAAATCGCCCGCTTCACACTGACGTACAATTTCATTATCGGCAACGTCAAAACCTGCCGCGACGCGCAGCGTGCGAATAAATGGCGATGGCGGTACACGTAAACTCTGGTTAGCCACCAGTACCAGCGGCATTTGCATACGTTCAGCCGCGCGATACAAAATCTCTTTAATTACATTGGGACACGCATCGGCGTCCACCCAAATTGTCATAAACTCATCCTTTGTTGGGTAATCCTCTATTGTGTCGCGCTTTTGCCTTCCGGCATAGTTCTGTTTATGCTTCTGCCAGCGATTATCAAAACAATGAATTTCACGGCAGGAGTGAGGCAATGGAAAAGAAAATCGGTTTTATTGGCTGCGGTAATATGGGAAAAGCCATTCTCGGCGGTCTGATTGCCAGTGGTCAGGTGCTTCCAGGGCAAATCTGGGTGTATACCCCCTCCCCGGATAAAGTCGCTGCTTTACACGATCAATTCGGCATCAACGCCGCAGAGTCAGCGCAGGAAGTGGCACAAATCACCGACATCGTTTTTGCCGCCGTTAAACCGGGCATCATGATCAAAGTGCTTAGTGAAATCACGTCCAGCCTGAATAAAGACTCGCTGGTTGTCTCTATTGCAGCGGGCGTCACACTCGACCAACTTGCCCGCGCACTGGGCCATGACCGGAAAATTATCCGCGCTATGCCAAATACCCCTGCGCTGGTCAATGCCGGGATGACTTCCGTAACGCCAAACGCGCTGGTTACGCCTGAAGATACCGCTGATGTGCTAAATATTTTCCGCTGCTTTGGCGAGGCGGAAGTGATTGCCGAACCAATGATCCATCCGGTGGTCGGCGTGAGTGGTTCTTCTCCTGCCTATGTCTTTATGTTTATCGAAGCGATGGCCGACGCAGCCGTGCTGGGGGGAATGCCACGCACGCAGGCGTATAAATTTGCCGCCCAGGCGGTAATGGGTTCTGCAAAAATGGTGCTGGAAACCGGAGAACATCCGGGCGCGTTGAAAGATATGGTTTGCTCACCAGGAGGCACCACCATTGAAGCGGTGCGCGTACTGGAAGAGAAAGGTTTCCGTGCCGCAGTGATCGAAGCAATGACGAAGTGTATGGAAAAATCAGAAAAACTTAGCAAGTCCTGATGCACTCTCCCCGGACGTCAGGCCGCCACTTCGGTGCGGTTACGTCCGGCTTTCTTTGCTTTATAAA
Organism: Escherichia sp. Marseille-Q3837; assembly: GCF_916618735.1. Taxonomy (NCBI): domain Bacteria; kingdom Pseudomonadati; phylum Pseudomonadota; class Gammaproteobacteria; order Enterobacterales; family Enterobacteriaceae; genus Escherichia; species Escherichia sp. Marseille-Q3837. Next base: position 4,361,025 of record NZ_CAKAKC010000001.1, read on the forward strand.
GTGCCATATCTGCCGATTTCAGCCACTCACGATAGTGACTCATTTGCGGGCTCAGCGGCGCGACACCGACACTTATCCGCAACATTACCTGCGGCGTATTTGGTAAACGTAATGTATTTAACCCTTCATGTACCCGTAACATGGCGGTAATGGCATTTTCTGCTGGCGTACCAGACATAATCACCGCAAATTCATCCCCCCCAAAACGACCAATCACATCACTACCGCGCAGAGTAATTTGTAACTGACGGGTGAGAGCAACTATCGCTTCATCGCCCACATCGTGGCCCCAGGTGTCGTTGATACTTTTGAAATGGTCGATATCGATGATTAACAACGTCGCATCGCGGTTATGTCGCCGACAATTATCAAACTCATTGCGCAACATTAGTTCCCAGTGACGCCTGTTGTAAACGCCCGTCATGCCATCACGGGTACTCATTACCTGCAATCTGCGTTTATGTTCTGCAAGTTTTGTTGCCGTCTGATAGCTAACCCAGCCAAACAGCAAAGGATAAATGACGATAATGGGCAGTGAGAGCCACCATTCCAGCGGCGCACTATTTAGTGACACCGTGATACCCGTCAGTTCGAGGGTGACAAGGCAGGAAACGACCATCAGCACCAGACCAGCGACGAACAGACGAGGGCCACCGGCTCCCATCAAATTCAGACACATAATCATCAACATCGCGATCGAAGGCAGCACGTTTACGCCCATCACGCCTACCCACATTCCCGCTAACACCGCATCGGTTTTTAAGTTGTAAATTTCCCGACCAAGCGGATCAATGGCTCTGCTCGCTAACTGCCAGGCTAAATGCGGCCAGACAAAAGCCCAGCCCACTAACACCAGCCACCACCAGCCCGACGGCGGATGCGAAACCAGCGTTGAAGCAATCGGTAAGAACATCCCCGCCAGTCCTACCATACGGGGTAACCTGACGCGCCGGGCGAAGCGCAGCCCGGAACGCTGATGTTCGTTTTGAGGAGTTAATGGTGGTTCCTCCCCGTACGCCGCCGCTTTTTTGAAAAAATTTTCATCATTCATTATTTTTGGGAACATTCAGAAACAATTTTCCCAAATTATAGAGACGGGGCGAAAAGCGGAAGTATGATATTTCGGGTGAGCCATTTTCTTAGCTCACCCGTTAGCACTATCAGGGATCAGGCGGCGTTCTTAAGACAGGTACTCATAAACTTATTGCGATCATCGCCTTTCAGAGATTGCTGCGTCGCCTGGCCATTGCATTCACGCATCTTCTGCTGCTGCGGCGTCAAGCTCTTCTCGCCGGGCGCAGATTTACTGTTCTTCAGGCAATCACTCATATACGTCTTACGGGCATCCCCTTTCAACGCCTTCGCCGTCGCCTGTTGGTTACAGGAGGTCATACGTTGTTGTTGCGGGGTTAACGTCTTCTCGGCAGCGCCGACAGTGGTTAAAAAAACTAAACCGAATAACAGGGTAACCAGTAATGTTATTTTCATAGCACCATCCCTCTTCACATTTTAACCAAGAGCGTTTGCGCCCGTGATCTGCCTTTAAGTCTGGTTGCTAACAGAAAAAATACCAACCGGCGGCAAAAATTCACCGCCGGATGCGTTTTGACTACAGACCCAGCGCGGCTTTCATGGTGTAGAAGAGATCGGTCTGATCGGTCAGACCAACCACGTTGGCAGCGTGCGGACCATAAGCGGCAATACGCAACTGGCTGCCGGTATGTTCTTGTGAATCTTCTTCCGAGTTACCGTAGCTCATTACCATCACTGCACCATCTTTGGTCATTAATGCCTGAGTCAGACCCGGAGCTTTGGTATCCGGCGCGACAATCTGGCTGGCGTGAGCGTGGTCAGCGGTAACTATCACCAATGTATTGCCATCTTTTTTGGCAAACTCAAGCGCACGTTGTACCGCTTCATCGAGGTCAACCGTCTCACCAATTTGCCCACAAGGATTAGCGGCATGATCCTGTTTATCGATAGATGCACCTTCAACTTGCAGGAAGAATCCTTTCTCGTTTTTACTCAATAACTCAATAGCTTTATCGGTCATCTGCGCTAACGTCGGCACACTGTCATTTCGTTGCGGATTCGGGGTACAGGTTACTGCGGGTTTATCGATATTACCGTGATAAGACGCCTTCGGCCCTTCCCAACGAACTGGCATATTGCCGTCAGAAAACAGCCCAAGTAGCGGTTTATCCTGATTTGCCTCTGTTACTGCCTCCAGCGACGCTGCGTCACTCACTAACTGATAGCCGCGAGCCTGCGCCTGTTCACGCAGCGTTTTTCCCTGCCACTCACCGGCGGTTGCCGTTTCTGCAAACGTTTTTGCACCGCCGCCAAGCGTAACATCGGCACGGGCGTTAAGAAGTTGTTCGGTAATGGAACCTTTACCGCCTTTTTCCAGCGCATTACTTGGACATTTTTCACTGGTCACGCTCGGTCCGTAGCATTTGCGCGATGTCACATGCGCCACCAGCGCGGCGGGTGTGGCATCCTGCAATTCTGCCGTTGAAACGTTGCCGGTCGCCAGTCCTGCGGCTTTTGCCATCTCCAGAATCGTTGGATGATCTTTTTCATGAATATCGACGCCCAGCGCGCCGTTATAAGTTTTGACGCCAGTTGACCAGGCGGTTGCTGATGCAGCGGAGTCGGTGACATAGTCCGGTTTACCGGTTTTTTTATCCAGCGAGTAGTGGGTGTATTGTCCGGTAAGCGGTAAGGCATCGATTCCTTTAAAAAAACCGCCCGCACCTTCGGCATAATTTCGTGCGGCAGTTATTTCCGAATCCCCCATCCCATCGCCAATAAGTAAAATAATATTTTTCGCCGGTTTATCGCTAAGAGAATCACGCAAGGCAGCAGTCTGATCGCCAGTTAAACGGCGAGCGCCGCCCGGCGTAGTAATATCTCCCTGTGCAGCTCGTTTTTCCAGAATGGGTACATCAGGTGTCCGGGCTTTTGTCACAGGGGTAAACAGTAACGGTAAGAGAGCCAGTGCAATAGTGCTTTGTTTCACTTTATTTTCTCCATGTACAAATACAGTAAAAAATAAAAACAAAGCGACTATAAGTCTCTGCCGTGACAGCTTTATGACAACGGTTGAAAAGGTTTAACGTTTTACTGACGAGGATGCCTCAATAACTTTTTTACGTAATCGCGCAGCAGCTCCGTATCGTCGTCAGGAATGCTGGCATCGGGCTTTACCGCGTACAGAGCCCCCTCAACCTGATCAATCAACTGCTGTTGGTCTTTTTGCGTCATATTGCGAAGCATCGCGGTGACTATAATCTCCAGTGCCTCAACCTGCGCGCACAGTTCTTTCGACTCTTCTTCTTTTTGGGCAAGCTTAAATAACAACTCAGCAATGAGATTTTTCATGTCTGTATTTCCTTATCCAAAGTATGGAGAAGTTAACATTATGCTTCATAACTGCATAGGGGTTGTAAGTAGTATTTTTATGACACAGGAAATACTTTGCAAAAATATTTGCACATATTTATCAGCGAAACGTTTCTCTTATTTAAATAATTCCCTTATAAATAAAACAGCTATTCAATTATAAAGCATTAATATAATAAAAAGTTATGAAATATATTTACTTCGTTAACTTATTATTAAGCTATTCACTGATTGAACCATGGTTAATACCAGAGATAAATTAGCTTCCCGTTCATCATTTTTGTGATCTAACGCACATAATTTAGCCATTGATATTTCTCAGTCAGTACGCTGGGCGCTTTGTGACCAGAAGATTGCAACATTCTGTCAGAAGGCCGCGAATCAACCGTTTTGTCGTGGTAATGTATGTGCTTTATGTTCGACGGGATAGGTTTTTAAGATGGAAAAACTGCGGGTAGGTATCGTTTTTGGTGGAAAATCAGCGGAACATGAAGTGTCTTTGCAATCGGCAAAAAACATTGTTGATGCCATTGATAAAAGTCGCTTCGACGTTGTGCTGCTGGGCATTGATAAACAAGGGCAATGGCACGTCAGCGATGCCAGCAATTATCTGCTAAACGCAGACGATCCTGCCCATATTGCGTTGCGTCCTTCGGCGACCAGCCTTGCGCAGGTGCCGGGTAAACATGAACACCAGCTTATTGATGCACAGAATGGTCAACCATTACCAACGGTGGATGTCATTTTCCCGATTGTCCACGGTACGCTGGGCGAAGATGGCTCCCTGCAGGGGATGTTACGCGTCGCCAATTTACCATTTGTTGGTTCCGATGTTCTGGCTTCTGCTGCATGTATGGATAAAGATGTCACCAAACGTCTGCTGCGCGATGCCGGGCTAAACATTGCGCCATTTATTACCCTGACGCGCGCTAATCGTCACAACATCAGTTTTGCCGAAGTGGAGTCTAAACTGGGGTTACCGCTGTTTGTAAAACCGGCTAATCAGGGCTCTTCTGTTGGTGTCAGCAAAGTAACCAGTGAAGAACAGTACGCAATTGCCGTCGATCTGGCGTTCGAGTTCGATCATAAAGTGATCGTTGAGCAAGGGATCAAAGGTCGTGAGATCGAATGCGCAGTTCTGGGCAACGACAATCCGCAAGCCAGCACCTGTGGCGAGATCGTACTCACCAGCGATTTCTATGCCTACGACACCAAGTACATTGACGAAGATGGCGCGAAAGTGGTAGTTCCGGCTGCCATTGCGCCAGAAATCAACGATAAGATCCGGGCGATTGCGGTTAAGGCTTACCAGACGTTGGGATGTGCTGGCATGGCGCGTGTAGACGTCTTTTTAACGCCGGAAAACGAAGTGGTGATCAACGAGATCAACACGCTGCCAGGCTTCACTAATATCAGCATGTATCCGAAATTGTGGCAAGCCAGCGGCCTGAGTTACACCGACCTGATCACGCGTTTGATTGAGCTGGCACTGGAACGTCATGCTGCGGATAACGCATTGAAAACCACTATGTAATTTTCAATCGCCCGGTAATATTTTTATTGGGCGTTTAAGACTGATAGCAAAGGTAAGATTGCCTGATACGCTTCGCTTACCAGGCCTACCAGATAATTGCAATGTATTGATTTTGCACTATTTTGTAGGCAGGGTAAGACGTTCAAGCCATATCCGGCAAAACAACGAGCACTTTGTCAGCACTCCAGAACGCCCAATCCTCTGTTATTGGGCGTTTTCAGTATCCTCTTCGCGACGACGAATAATCATTCCCGCCAGCCAGAAGCTAATCACCCACGTCAGCAGACCGACTGCATAGGTTTGCCAGCCTTTTGCTTCAAATCCCAGCAACCCCACCACACCGTTAAGAATGAAAATCAGGCCAATAGCGAACGCATAATAGTGCCAGTCACGGCGGATTTTTACAGGCAGATTCATGGCGGCTCCGTTAACGAAAAATAACATCCTCGCATAATCGATAACATACGTCTGTGGTGTAGACAGCATTTCCCGTATCGTTAAAAAATTTAACTTAAAGTTACCTTTTTGTGACTCATGGCGAATATTCACGCTTCGGGAATATTCCCACCATCAATTTACCATGATTCTGATATTGACAATCTAAATGACCTGTCAGACTTGCCATAAGCCGCTGGTATCACACCAGAAGAGAAGCAGATGACTTCCGGAGGTTTTTATGGCTGATTTCACCCTGTCAAAATCGCTGTTTAGCGGAAAATATCGCAACGCCTCTTCAACGCCTGGCAACATTGCCTATGCGCTGTTTGTACTGTTTTGCTTTTGGGCTGGGGCGCAATTGCTTAATCTCCTGGTACATGCGCCCGGCGTTTATGAGCGTTTGATGCAGGTGCAAGAGACAGGCCGTCCACGGGTGGAAATTGGTCTGGGAGTCGGCACTATTTTCGGGCTGATCCCGTTTTTAGTTGGCTGCTTCATTTTTGCAGTGGTGGCGCTATGGCTGCACTGGCGACATCGCCGCCAGTAAGATTTACTTTGCCAGATGCGGCCTAAAACGCCTTATCTGGCCTGGTGTTCTCGATCGATCACTGTTTCATACAACGCGCACGTCGTTCATCAACGCGCTTCGCAAACCATGCGGTGGTAAGATTACGGGTGATTTTCGGGCTTTCCAACTGAATGCCAGGCAACATCTCTCGTGGCAAAGATTTCCCCGTTTTCGCTTCTGCAAGCTGATAAACTTTCTTGTACAGCGCCGTCTCTTCAAAAGAGAAGCTATCCCCTTTCTCTAACTGTCGGCGGATTTCGCTGTCGCTCATTCCCAGTTTGCCCGCCAGTTTGCGCGTTGCCAATTCTGTTTTCCCAGGCTCTTTGCTGTCATAGCGAATTAAATCACCATCCAGCGCCAGCTTCACGCCGCTGGCTTTACTGACCGCGTTCTGAAACGCGGCATTCCGGCTGGCATACCAGCCAGCGTTAAAATCGGCAAAACGGAAGATTGGCGCACTGTAACTCGCAGGATAATTCAGTAAATGGTAAGTACCGAACCACAAGCCACCGCGACGACTGAAGACTTCCTGACGTACCGTTCCGTCCATTTTCCACGGATAACCTTTGGTGTGCTGTTCGGCAAAAGCAATGCTGACCTGCATCGGCCCACCGGTGCGTACCGGGTTGAGCGAACCAAACAGCGTCTGCCCCATCGGCACCATGCTGATCAGATCATCAAAAATCGCGCTTAACTGCTTTTCTGTACGCACAGAATCTAATCGTTCGCTGTAACTTTTGCCGTTTGGCGATTTAATTTTTAGCGCGGTATGAACCAAAAACGCGGGGATATGCATCCGTTCGGCGCGACGGTCAATCTCTTGCCAGGCAATTTTGCTTAAGCCCGGAACAGCCGGATCTGCCTGATAATTTGACTCCTGCTGCGCCACTGCCAGCACCGAGCAGACGTTTTCCAGCGTCGGTGCCAGCCCCTGACTTTCAAAAGTGGTGGCAAGATCTTTCGCCCAGGCATCGCGGTCTTTCACGTTGGCGGGTAACTTCTGCCGCACCACGCTCGCCACATCTATCGCTTTTTCACCCTTTTTCAACGGTTGCGGAGCCTGACTACTACACCCCGCTAAAACCAGAACTACCAATAATGAAAGCGAAGAAAGACGAGTGACCTGCGACATTACCTCTCCTTTTTAACTCAACGTATGGGTTACTTCCTGAATTTTGTCACTATCCAGCTCATGTTCAAAGCTACGCAGACGTTTGTAGATAGACATCAGCTCAACCAGCGTAGTCCACGAGTTAATCAGATACTGGAAAGCACCACGAACCTGACCGAAAACGTTGGTAATTTGCGTCATCAGTCCGAGCGTAATCGTACCGGCAACAATCGACGGAAACAGCAGGAACAAACCGAAAACGTTATCGACTTGCAAATAGAGGATACGGGCGATGTTGAAATACATATAGTGAAAATAGAGGCGGAAATAGTTTTTCCGCACGGCGCTGAACAACTCACGTACCGTTGGCGGCGTCGCGCGCGATGCATCATCTTCACCGTAGACCAACTCTTTACGATAAGCCGCTTCTACGCGTTGGTTTTTAAATTCCAGCCCCGGCAGTTTGATACCCACAACCGCCAGCAATCCGGTTCCCATCAACGACCATACGATGGCTGCAATCACCAGTCCATATGGTATATGCCCGATAATCGGCAATTCCGGTACATGTGCGGAGAGCGTCACCAGTACCGGTAAGAAAGCGATTAACGTCATGATAGCGTTAATAAAACTGACACCCATATTCTCCAGCGTTGAGGCAAAACGCATAGTATCTTCCTGCACACGCTGGGCGGCACCTTCGATATGACGCAGTTGTTGCCAGTTCGCCATGTAATATTCGTTCATCGCCGTACGCCAGCGAAACACGTAATGGCTGACAAAGAAGTTGTTCAGCACACTGATTACCACAGCAATCAGCGCGATTCCAAGAAAGACGCCCACTTCGCGATAAAATTGTTCGATGGTGACTTTATGCGGCGAACTTAGCGCGGTTTGAATCAGGTCATAGAACGGTGCATACCAGGCGTTGACGGCAACCCCAACTTCCACCAGAAACCAGGTTACGAAGATAATCAGCGCAGTGCCGAGTATTGACCAGTATTGCCAACGATGCGGACTGTAGATAAACCAGAACAGCGCAAAAAGCCCTACACAAACAATGTAGTAAGCGTAAAAAACCAGGAAGTCTAACGACCAGAAACGTGCGGCGCTAATCGGGATCTGCCCAGTAGCTCCGGTGATACGCGCCACCCAATCACCACCACCGGCTTGCCAGAAGATCACGGCAATCAGTGCCCAAATAAAGGCCGAGAGAAAAAAGGCTCCCGGCTTTGGGAAAAAAGACTTAAACATATGCTCTCCTGCTAACTTCTTATCGTTTTAACAACTGCTGTGCATTAACCGCATGATTGCTCCGAGGAGCCAGCTAAATGAAACCGCCCATTGTGACCAACGGCAAGGTACTTAGTTCGTCATGCTGACCGTAAGAATTGTTTCGACGGATTTCACAAACAAAGGATTGTTTACATTAGCAGATTCACACGCGCAGGATCACAAATGCAGGCATTGGTGCTCAGGAAAAAGATCGTGTTTACGCGCCGTTACGTTTTTAGCACTATTATTGCACTAATTCGCCCTTTGCAATCCATCTATGAGTAGTATAAATACGCTCAGTTACCTTCATTTAATTTATGGACACCACCGTTGAAACGTAGTCTGCTTTTTTCTGCCGTGCTGTGTGCGGCGTCATTGACCTCCGTCCATGCGGCACAGCCGATCACCGAACCGGAGTTCGCCTCTGATATTGTCGATCGCTATGCCGATCATATTTTTTACGGCAGCGGTGCCACGGGGATGGCACTGGTCGTTATTGACGGTAATCAGCGCGTCTTTCGCAGTTATGGGGAAACGCGTCCCGGTAATAACGTTCGCCCACAATTAGACTCTGTGGTGCGAATTGCGTCCCTCACTAAACTGATGACCAGTGAAATGCTGGTTAAGCTGCTCGATCAAGGCACGGTGAAGTTAAACGACCCGTTAAGTAAATATGCTCCACCAGGCACACGCGTGCCGACCTACAATGGAAAGCCCATTACGCTGGTGAATCTGGCAACCCATACCAGCGCCCTGCCGCGTGAACAGCCTGGCGGTGCAGCAAATCGTCCGGTGTTTGTCTGGCCGACACGCGAACAACGCTGGAAATACCTTTCTACGGCGAAGCTGAAAGCCGCGCCCGGCAGTCAGGCTGCATACTCTAACCTTGCGTTTGATCTGCTGGCGGATGCGCTGGCGAATGCGTCCGGAAAGCCTTATACACAGTTGTTTGAAGAGCAGATCACTCGTCCGTTGGGGATGAAAGACACCACCTACACGCCATCGCCAGATCAGTGCCGACGTTTAATGGTTGCCGAGCGCGGTGCCAGTCCGTGCAATAACACGCTGGCGGCAATCGGTAGCGGCGGCGTCTATTCCACGCCTGGCGATATGATGCGCTGGATGCAGCAGTATTTGTCGTCTGATTTTTATCAGCGCAGTAACCAGGCGGATCGTATGCAGACGCTGATTTATCAACGCGCGCAGTTTACGAAAGTGATCGGCATGGATGTACCTGGCAGAGCGGATGCGCTCGGTTTAGGCTGGGTATATATGGCGCCGAAAGATGGGCGTCCGGGAATTATTCAGAAAACTGGTGGCGGCGGCGGATTCATTACCTATATGGCGATGATCCCGCAAAAAAATATTGGTGCTTTTGTGGTCGTCACTCGCTCGCCGTTGACTCGCTTTAAAAACATGAGCGATGGTATCAATGATCTGGTAACCGAACTGAGCGGGAATAAACCGCTGGTCATCCCCGCGTCCTGATTAATACTCTGAAGGCAAACGGTTGATAGCGACCAGTTTGCCTTTATTCATTTCGATATAGCCGCCTTTGCGCAAAGCCGCGAGAACTTCTGCGACGACGGAACGTGATATGCGTGTACGTTGATGGATATAATTCATCACACCAATACGTGCGCGTAATTCGTCATTCCAGTCAATCATTGATAATAAAGTGGCACGAATTTGTTCGTAAGAATTATGTCCAATAAGCTGAACGTCACGTAATTCCAGAATTCGATTTTGCCATGCTAACCAGTAAAAAGCGTCACGCCAGAGTTGATGTTGTTCAATCAGAGAAATGGTTTGTTTGGCAGGCAGATGATATCCCGTACAGTTTCCTTCTGATATTAATTTGTATGGTATATCGTTTTTCATTAAACCATCAGCCAGTCCCATAATAAAAGGAGCCTGGGTAATACCGATAAGTACATTTTCTTCTCTACGCAGAGAGATAACACCTTCTAAAATAACGAATGTGTCTTCGCTATTAACGTCACTTGAAAATATAACTTGCTTTTCATTATTAAACTCGAAGCGAGTGCCGTATCTGGACAAACATTTATCGAGCTTACCAAATTCCTGAAGCGGTTTAACTACAGATAACATTTGCGCGTCCTTTGCAGTAATGCCCGTCAAATCCTTGACGGGCATTATTTAGATTAAATTACCTATTTCTTCGCAGTGAAGAATATTACCAGGTATATTTAACACCCACGTTCGCGGACCAGTCTTGATCTACGTCACCACCACCGAGGTAGTTAGCATCGGTATAGGCACTGAAGTTTTTGGTGAAGCTGAACTGAGTACCCAGACCAACACGTACCGCAGACCCTTCAGTACCGTTATCGATGGAATCGCCGTTCACATCGTTATCGTTGTTAGAGTCGTCGTAAACGTAAGCCAGTTTGAAGTACGGAGTCAGAGCCTGGTCTTCGCTGTAGGTGAAGGTATAACCTGCATCTACACCCAGTTCATAACGCATACTGTCGTAAGACTGACCGTCAACTTTCATGTCGTTGCTCAGCTGGTAGTCATCACCAGACTGGAACAGACCAGAAACGCTGCCGTAAGGAGTCACGTAACCAGCATCACCCAGTTTGAAGTCGTAACCGGCTTTCAAACCGAAGCCCCAAGCGTCGGAGTTGGTGCTACCGTCAACGTAAGTACCGTTGCTCATGGTTGCAGACAGATCGTTGTTGAAGTGAGAGTAGCTCAGGCTACCATCAACAAAGATGTTGTTCGCGAAGCGAGCAGAAGAGTAGATGTAGGCAGACTGGCTGTCTTGATCTACCTGACCAGAACGGTCGTTCATGTCACCTTTAGCGAAGCCTGCTGCTGCACCGACGATCCACTTAGCGTTGTTACCGTCAACTTTGGTATCAACACCGACCATGATGCCGTTAACATCCTGATCATAGTTGATGGTGCCGTTGTCGCCGTTAAAGTTACCACCGAAGTAGCTTACCCATGCGCCGCCGTTATCAGCCAGGCCATGACGAGAGTTGGTCAGACGAGTACCAACGGTGTCTTGTTCCAGGTTCCAGATATTGGTGTTTGCAGACGGGATGCTCAGCGCCATGTTAGCGTAGTCGGTCAGCTCCATCTGTTGCAGAACAACGGTGTTACCGCGCTGTTCAGCCTGATAGGTGTATGCACCCAGGTCAGCTTTGTTAGCAGCAGAGAAGGTAGCGTTGCTGTTTTTGTCGTTAACGTAAATCAGCTCGTTGCCGTTGTAGTCAGCGATAGAACCAGCACCAGTAGCGTTGTCGATACGGACTTTGTAGTTACCGGTTGCAGCTGCAACATGGTCACCGTTGTTATCAACTTCGTTCTGACCGGCTTCGATAGAAGCAGTGTTATCGTTATCGCCGTTACCGTTAATGGTCAGGTGACCATCAGAGTTCATTGCGATTAAGCCATAACCGTAGTTTGACTTGGTAGTATCGTTGGTACGGTCGTTGGTCAGGTCTGCATCAAGTACGAAGCGGTTGCTTTCGATGTTGAACACACCAGCGCGAATGTTACCACTGGTATCAGTAGTGCTGGTCAGGTTCAGAGTATCAACCTGAAGAGCATTCGCCGCAGTGTTACCGACATCCAGAATACCGTCGTTAGTAACGTTGATGGTGTTCGCATACAGAGCAGCATCACCTACAGCCCAACCAGCAGAAACTTCATCAGAAATGGTTACGGTACTGTTGTCGACAGTCAGTGAATCAGTTGCAACATGACCATCTTCGTTGATGTTCAGCGCAGAAAGACCTGTCAGAGAGATAGAATCAGAAATCAGCGTTGAATCAGCAACATTAACAGTTGAACCACTGTTGATGCTCAGGGTGTCAATCAGAGAAGTTTTGGTGGTATCCCACTGTGAACCAGTGTTCAGGGTCACATTGAACAGACCGCTCTGGTAAACCTGATTACCAGTAATATGGTCGAATTCACTGTAACTTGTATCATCGTTTTCAACACCAACGGTTGATAACGGCCACAGGCTATTAGTCGCAATATCAATCAGAGTTGCAGTTGCTTCGGTGCCAACACCGTATGTAGCGATGTCACCTTTACCATCTCCATCAACATCAATAGAACCTGTTTGATGAACAGATTGTGCTGCCCCTACCCATTTACTACCGTTATTTAATGTCAGATCCAAGCGATCTGTTCCATCCCAACCGTTGGTGTCTACTTCACCATCAGCATCGCGATAACTATCTGCACCACGCGGGAAGAAGTTTTCATCAAAGTTGCTAGAGAAGATTACATCGCCCATCAAAGTAGAGTTACTAAAGTCAGCGGTAGTCTGCATAGCATTATCAGCATTCGGATGTGCAACTACAGCTAATGCAACATCATCCCAGCTTGCAATAGTGCTATCAGCAACACCATCTCCGTCAGTATCTGCGGTGACAAAGTTAGATTTACCACTATATTCGCTGGCATTACCAGTATTACCAAACCAGCCAGTAGTACCTTCATCAGTCCATGAACCAGAGGTCACGGTAGAATCTTTAACAGTGATGGTGTTATTAAACACTTCGCTGCTATTTACGCCAGTGCTAACTGTGTTGTCGTCGATATCCTCCCACTCATAACCCTGAGTCAGCGTAATACCTGCTACGTGAGAGTTATTAGAGATGGACAGATCAACTTCCTGATCCAGAGTGATGGCAGTACCGATGTTATAAACGTCTACAACATGAGTATCAGCGGCATTATTGTAGGTGCCGTTATATGTGTAGTGTTCGTAGTTATCGTCGATTGTTGAATTATCAACAGTCAGCGCCAGACGATCATGATAGTAATCATTCGCGCGATCTGTACAACCGTCTTTGGTCATGCACTCGGAATAAATCATACCGTGAATAGTGCTGTTTTTGATTGTCAGACTATTGGCGTTGGTATTGGTAGAAATACCGTCGTCCAGATAGTAAGTAGAAATCACGCCATTAACGGTAGCGTTATTAATGACCGGGTAAATATCGCCGTTGTAGTAGCTATCTGCGGCATAGTTGTTCCAGCCTGCATAACCATCATAGTAAACGTCATCAGCATAGGTGGCGTCGTTGTAGTGATGGAAAGTATTGTAAGTTTGACCAGAAATATCGTTGGTCGCTGCATTAGCCTGAGAGGTGATAGCCAGAGTGCAAGCCAATGCTAATTGTGATACTACAAGTTTCTTTTTCCAGGAGTGCATTTGTCATCCCTCCTCAGGGACGTAATAAGTTGATCCATCAATTATCAATGCATAGAAAACATATTATGTTTCGCGTTTACGATTATGCGGCGTTACAGATGAATGGTTCAATTATTCTTTCCCCTAAGTCCGAATGTGGACATATATGAATAACGTGTAAACACAGATCACAAAAACAGACAAAAACCTAACATTTCAATCTGTTAATGACAGCATTGATTTCAAAGTTATATACTCTACAAATATTACATCAGCAAATTAGACAAATAATGTATTAATAAACAATGAACTTTAAGTCATTCTATTTTTAACAGCGCAGTCAAGCTCCCAAAAACAATAATTAGGGGGAATTAATAAAAATTAAAAATATTTTCAGTGAATATGAAAATATTGCTATTTATATTAAAAAGATGTCCAGGCCGGTCTTTCATTCTCTTCTTGTCAACATCGCGACAACTTTCGTAAAACACCCCCGCCCTGCTTCAGGTATACTATGTCCCTCGATTCCACAAACATCAGGCAGACCATGACAGACTTAATCCAACGCCCTCGTCGCCTGCGCAAATCTCCTGCGCTGCGCGCTATGTTTGAAGAGACAACACTTAGCCTTAACGACCTGGTGTTGCCGATCTTTGTTGAAGAAGAAATTGACGACTACAAAGCCGTTGAAGCCATGCCGGGCGTAATGCGTATTCCAGAGAAACATCTGGCGCGCGAAATCGAACGTATCGCCAACGCCGGTATTCGGTCAGTAATGACTTTCGGCATCTCTCACCATACCGATGAAACGGGCAGCGATGCCTGGCGGGAAGATGGTCTGGTGGCGCGTATGTCACGCATTTGCAAGCAGACCGTGCCTGAAATGATCGTTATGTCAGACACCTGTTTCTGCGAATACACCTCTCACGGTCACTGCGGTGTGCTGTGCGAGCACGGCGTCGACAACGACGCGACCCTCGAAAATTTAGGCAAACAAGCAGTGGTCGCTGCTGCTGCAGGTGCAGACTTCATCGCCCCTTCCGCCGCAATGGACGGTCAGGTACAGGCGATTCGTCAGGCGCTGGACGCTGCGGGTTTTAAAGATACGGCGATCATGTCGTATTCGACCAAGTTCGCTTCCTCCTTTTATGGTCCGTTCCGTGAAGCTGCCGGAAGCGCATTAAAAGGTGACCGCAAAAGCTATCAGATGAACCCAATGAACCGTCGCGAAGCGATTCGTGAATCACTGCTGGATGAAGCTCAGGGCGCAGACTGCCTGATGGTTAAACCAGCCGGAGCGTACCTGGACATCGTGCGTGAGCTGCGTGAACGTACTGAACTGCCGATTGGCGCGTATCAGGTAAGCGGCGAGTACGCGATGATTAAGTTCGCCGCGCTGGCGGGTGCTATAGATGAAGAGAAAGTAGTGCTCGAAAGCTTAGGTTCGATTAAGCGTGCGGGTGCGGATCTGATTTTCAGCTACTTTGCGCTGGATCTGGCTGAGAAGAAGATTCTGCGTTAATTTTGTTTCCTCTCAGAAAGGGGGAGTTAACCTGTTGAAAGTACGGTGAACGCCCCCTCACCCTAACCCTCTCCCCAAGGGGCGAGGGGACCGTCCGCACTCGCTTCATCTATATCACCGTTCTTTCGCCGCTCGAGGGGACCGTCCGTATTCGTTTTATCTAAATCACCTTTCTTTCGCCACACGAGGGGACCGTCCGCGCTCGTTTCACCCCGCCCGATAAAACGGTTTATCCCCGAGGATCGTCGCCCGATGCATAATCCGCCGCTGTGGCAGATAATCTGCATTCGCATAGTGCTGAGTCACGCGGTTATCCCAAATCGCGATATCATTTGGCTGCCAGCGCCAGCGCACCTGAAACTCCGGTTTGGTGATATGGGTAAATAAAAAGCCTAGCAAGGCTTCGCTCTCTTTCTCACTGACATCGACAATTCGCGTGGTAAATCCTTCATTAACAAACAACGCCTGTTTACCGCTCACCGGATGCGTTCGCACCACCGGATGTAGTAAAGGAGGATTTTTCGCTGCCGCCTCGCGCCAGCGTTGATGCTCCTCCTCCGTTTTGCGGTATTTGTATTCCGGGAACGATTTACGGAAATCATGCTCCGCGCGCAGCCCGCTCAACAACTGACGGAAGGGAACAGAGAGCGCCTCATACGCCGCAATACCACTGGTCCATAGCGTATCGCCCCCGGTTGATGGCAACTCTTTCGCTGCCAGAATCGCTCCCGCTGGCGGCGTTTCAATAAATGTCACATCGGTGTGCCAGTTGTCGTTATCCGGCGGATTATCGTTATGGGTATCCAGCACGATGATCTCGTCAACCCCTTCGGCATGAGGGTAAACAGGATGAATATGTAGCTCGCCAAAACGCTGGGCCAGCGCGCGTTGCTGCTGTGGCGAAATGGCTTGTTCACGCAGAAACACCACCTGATGGCGCAACACCGCATGGTAAAGCTGTTCAAACTGATTATCACTTAACGGACGCGTCAGGTCGGCACCCGAAATTTGTGCGCCGATATACGGCCCCAGCGGGGTAATGCTCAGACGTTCACTCATTGTACTTCTCCATGCCAGGGCGTCAGGCGGCGCTGTAACGCACGCAGACCCAGTTCTAAAAGAAAGGCGATAATCGCAATCACCGCGATCCCCGCCAGCACCACGTCAGTTGCGAGAAACTCACCCGCTGACTGAACCATAAAACCTAAGCCTCGCGTCGCGGCAATCAGCTCCGCCGCCACCAGCGTAGACCAGCCAACCCCCAGACCAATACGTAATCCGGTGAGAATTTCCGGCAGCGCGCCAGGCAGAATGACAAACCACAGCACCTGCGTGCGACTGGCGCCCAGCGACTGCGCGGCACGAACGCGAACCTGCTGCACGCTTTTCACCCCTGCCAACGCCGACATCGCCACCGGTGCAAAAATCGCTAAATAGATCAGTAAGATCTTCGAGGTTTCACCAATACCAAACCAGATCACCATCAGCGGCAAATAGGCCAGCGGCGGCACAGGGCGATACAGTTCAATTACCGGATCCAGAATGCCGCGCACCGTCGGGCTTAGCCCCATGGCGATCCCAACCGGAATGCCGATTAACACCGCCGCAAGTAGCGCCAGCACAATGCGCGTCAGGCTGGCTGCCAGATGCTGCCACAGCGTGGCGTCCATAAATCCTTGCGTTCCGGCAATGGTGAGCAGTTTTGCCAGTACCTGTTGCGGCGGCGGCAAAAACAGCGGGCTAATCAGTTGCAGCGCCGCCACTGCCCACCATAAAGTCAGTAAAACCGCTAGTGTGCCAATGCTTAAAGTGACCTGACGCGAGAGCGGCCAGCGCAATTTCAGCCGACGCGAATGCATTTTTTCATTAATAAGCACACTCATGAGAACGCCTCTCGTTGCTCAAATACGCGGCTTAAAACATATTCGCGCATGGCGATGAATTGTGGATCGGACTTGATGCTGCGGCTAGACTCTCCCGCAACAAAGCGGCGGGCGAAGGTGAGCCGCAGACGCCCCCGCACACGACCCCGCCCCGGGGAAAGCAGAAACAGTTCGGGCGCCATAAACACCGCTTCTTCTATATCATGGGTAATCAACAACACCTGCTTGCCTGTCTCCTGCCAGAGTTTCAGCAGCAGTATTTGCATCTGGTCGCGGGTGAAGGCATCCAGCGCGCCAAACGGTTCGTCGAGTAATAACATCCGGGGATTAGCCGCCAGCGCGCGGGCAATCCCTACCCGCTGACGCTGACCGCCAGAAAGCTGCCAGATGTCGCGTTTTCCCGCACCTTCCAGCCCGACTTTTTTCAGCATTTGGTGAGCGATTTCCAGACGTTGCTTTTTCTCCATCCCCGCCAGTTGAATGCTGCCTTGCTGATAATGCACAAAACCAGCAATCAGATTCAGCAAAGTGGTTTTGCCGCAGCCGGACGGCCCCAGCACCACCAACAGTTCGCCGCTTTCCAGCGTCAGGTTGATATCTTCCAGCGCCGGTTTACCGCCATAATCGGCATAGAGATGAGAGATTTGCAGCATTCGCGCCTCCTTTTATTGCACGAAGCGCGAGGTAACGTACTGGCTGTAATCATTCGCCACGGCGGGAACTTTACCCTGCTCTTTCAAAAACTGCGCGGTGTCGATGATCGCTTTGTTCACCGCTCCGGTCAGTTCTGCCGTTTGCTGCTGCGGCGTCAGATAGGTATTTCCCTTGACCAGCCCCGGTACGTCCGCTTCCGGTACACCGCTCAAGCGCGCCAGTTTGCTGATGTTTTCCGGCTGTTTCAGCCACGCGTCCGGATTCGCAATGTACGGTTGCTGGGCATCAATGGCGCTTTTAGCGAACGCTTTCACCACCTCAGGATGTTTCTGGGCAAAATCTTTGCGCACTACCCAAACGTCCAGCGTCGGCGCGCCCCACCGCCCGACCTGTTCAGAATCGGTCAACACCTTGCCGTCTTTTTCCAGCGTATTAACCGCAGGTGCCCAGACATAAGCGCCATCAATATCTCCCCGTTGCCAGGCGGCAATAATCGCTGGCGGTTGCAGGTTCACAATCTCCACTTGTCCGGGTTTAATGCCCCAGTGTTTCAACGCTGCCAGCAGGCTGTAGTGCGTGGTGGAGATAAACGGCACGGCGATGCGTTTGCCAATCAGATCTTCGGGTTTGCTGATGTTTTTCTTAACTACCAGCGCCTCGGAGTTACCCAGTTTTGACGCCAGCAAGAAAACTTCAATCGGCACCTGCTGGCTGGCAGCAACCGCTAACGGGCTGGAACCGAGATTACCGATTTGCACGTCGCCAGAAGCCAGCGCCCTAACGATGCTGGCTCCGCTGTCAAACTTGCGCCAGTCCACGGTCGCCCCGCTCTCTTTGGCAAAGGTGTTATCAGCCTGAGCCACTTTCGCCGGTTCGGCGGAGGTTTGATACGCCACGGTGACGTTCACCGCCTGCGCCTGAAAAGTGATGAATGCCAGTGTGGCAAGAAGTGTGTTACGCGATGAAATTGCCATAATTGTCTGCTCCCCTGTCTTGTTATGAGAGCAGTATTCGCGGAGAAAGATATTTGATAAAAGAATTAATCATTATGGACAATATGTTTTTATTCTTAGCAAAAAAATGGCAAACGATAGATGAGTTATGCATTTACCAACCGTTTTCCTACAAAGCAATGCCACATTTACTTTTATATACGAATAAAAATTCAAACAATAAAAATTTATTTCACCCTCCACCAACCAGACAACCAATAATAAATATATATATTATTTTTATTTTATATAATGCAATCTTCAAAACCTCTTTGCCATACCAATTCATTCATAAAACGAATATAAAAAGTAATGGTTGATAGAAGATATTTTTTAAATGCAATTAATTGACAAACTAAATCACATCTAAATACAATATGTAAAAAATATAATCACGCTCACAAAACACACAAATGTTTAACATATGATGCACACAAATCAAACTTATACCGCTTACGGCCCTCCGGGCATTAATTGACCTGTTCTCAGGATTATTCTTTTTTACCGCGTGTCATTTTTAACATCTGAGTATGTTGCAGAGGGTTGCCGCTCTGCATTCGTCGCGCTTTCAGCATAATAATTACAATGGAGTGTCATGAATTGGATAAGGTTTTAAATTCTGCGTTGCATTCTTCAGCAGAAAAGAGGAAAGGTATTCTTGCGATTGGTGCGCATCCTGACGATATTGAATTAGGTTGTGGCGCATCGCTTGCTCGTCTTGCGCAGAAAGGATTTTATATCACCGCCGTTGTCATGACTGCTGGCGATTCGGGTGTAAGCGAAATCATCGATCGTCATGAAGAATCTCGCGAAGCATTAAAGATGTTGGGGTGTCAGAAAACTATTCATCTTAATTTTTCAGACACCCGTACACATCTGCAACTCAATGATATGATTTCCTCCCTGGAAGATATTATTAAAAATCAAATTCCCGCTGATGTAGAAATCATACGGGTATATACCATGCATGATGCTGACCGCCATCAGGATCATCTGGCAGTTTATCAGGCATCAATGGTTGCCTGCCGCACTATTCCACAGATCCTCGGCTATGAAACGCCAAGCACCTGGCTTTCATTTATGCCCCAGGTTTTTGAATCCGTAAAAGAAGAATATTTTACCGTAAAACTTGCAGCGTTAAAAAAACATAAAAGCCAGGAGCGACGTGATTATATGCGTCATGAACGTTTACGTGCTGTTGCACAATTTCGCGGACAACAGGTCAATAGTGATCTGGGTGAAGGCTTTGTTATTCATAAAATGATTCTTTGAGCAGACTTAATGAAAACCTGGATCTTTATATTTATGGCCGTAGCAATATTGCTATGGTTTTTGAGTACGTTAAGGCGTAAGCCCAGCCAAAAGAAAGGCTGTATTGACGCGATTATTCCTGCCTATAACGAAGGCCCCTGTCTGGCACAATCACTGGATAATCTGCTGCGCAATCCTTATTTCTGCCGGGTAATTTGTGTTAACGACGGCTCCACGGATAATACCGAAGCGGTAATGGCGGAAGTCAAACGCAAATGGGGCGACCGCTTTGTTGCTGTTACGCAAAAAAATACCGGCAAAGGCGGCGCTCTGATGAACGGCCTGAACTACGCCACCTGCGACCAGGTTTTTTTAAGCGATGCTGACACCTATGTTCCGCCCGATAAAGACGGAATGGGTTATATGCTGGCGGAAATTGAGCGCGGCGCTGATGCCGTCGGCGGCATTCCTTCCACAGCGTTAAAAGGCGCAGGTTTGCTGCCTCATATTCGCGCCACGGTAAAACTGCCGATGATCGTTATGAAGCGCACGCTACAACAGCTTTTGGGCGGCGCGCCCTTTATTATCAGCGGTGCCTGTGGGATGTTCCGTACCGATGTATTGCGTAAATTTGGTTTCTCGGATCGTACCAAAGTCGAAGATCTGGATCTCACCTGGACGTTGGTCGCCAATGGTTACCGCATTCGTCAGGCGAATCGCTGTATTGTATACCCTCAGGAATGCAACAACCCGCGTGAGGAGTGGCGTCGCTGGCGGCGCTGGATTGTGGGTTACGCGGTCTGTATGCGTCTGCATAAAAGGCTTTTATTTAGCCGTTTCGGCATCTTCAGTATTTTCCCTATGCTGTTGGTCGTGCTCTATGGCGTTGGGATTTATCTAACCACCTGGTTTAATGAATTAATCACCACCGGGCCACATGGCGTGGTACTGGCCATGTTTCCGCTTATCTGGGTCGGCGTAGTTTGTGTTATTGGTGCTTTTAGCGCCTGGTTTCATCGTTGCTGGTTGTTGGTGCCTTTAGCGCCACTTTCCGTTGTGTATGTATTATTAGCTTATGCCATCTGGATTATTTATGGACTTATTGCCTTTTTTACTGGACGCGAACCTCAGCGCGACAAACCCACCCGTTATTCCGCACTGGTGGAAGCGCCAACCGCTTATTCCCAACCTTCTGTCGCAGGAACTGAAAAGCTATCTGAAGCTTAATGTTAAAGAGAAAAATATTCAGATTGCTGACCAGGTGATTATTGATGAAAGTGCCGGTGAAGTTGTTATCGGTGCCAATACCCGCATTTGCCACGGTGTGGTTATTCAAGGGCCGGTAGTGATTAGTGCAAACTGCCTGATAGGTAATTATGCGTTTATTCGCCCCGGTACGGTAATCAACAATGGCGTAAAAATTGGTTTTGCCACTGAAATCAAAAATGCGGTTATTGAGGCGGAAGCGATGATTGGACCGCAATGTTTTATTGCCGATTCCGTTGTTGCAAGCCAGGCATATTTGGGCGCACAGGTGCGTACCAGTAACCATCGACTGGATGAACAGCCAGTATCGGTTCGCACCCCAGAGGGTATTATCGCTACCGGCTGCGATAAATTAGGTTGTTATATTGATCAGCGTTCACGTCTTGGCGTGCAGGTAATTATTTTACCTGGCCGAATTATTTCGCCAAACACGCAACTTGGCCCGCGCGTTATTGTAGAACGCAATTTACCTACCGGAAATTATTCACTCCGGCAAGAACTTATCCGTACAGGAGATTAAAATGATAAAACGGACGTTATTAGCAGCGGCAATCTTTAGCACATTGCCCGCTTATGCCGGGTTAACTTCCATTACCGCAGGCTACGATTTTACCGATTATTCTGGCGATCATGGCAACCGTAATTTAGCGTATGCTGAACTGGTGGCGAAAGTTGAAAACGCAACGCTGCTTTTTAATCTTTCCCAGGGGCGTCGTGATTATGAGACTGAACGTTTCAATGCTACACGCGGTCAGGGCGCTGTCTGGTACAAATGGAATAACTGGCTGACAACCCGCACGGGTATTGCCTTTGCCGATAATACACCGGTCTTTGCCCGCCAGGATTTTCGTCAGGATATTAACCTGGCTTTGCTGCCAAAAACGCTGTTCACGACTGGTTATCGCTACACTAAATATTACGATGATGTTGAAGTCGATGCCTGGCAAGGCGGCGTATCGCTCTACACTGGCCCGGTGATCACCAGCTATCGCTATACCCATTATGACTCCAGCGATGCTGGCGGCAGTTACAGCAATATGATTTCCTTGCGTCTGAATGACCCTCGCGGCGGCGGTTATACTCAACTTTGGCTTAGTCGTGGGACGGGAGCTTACACCTACGACTGGTCTCCGGAGACGCGTCACGGGAGCATGAAGAGCGCCAGTTTACAACGTATTCAGCCTTTGACAGAGCAACTGAATCTGGGGCTGACTGCCGGTAAAGTGTGGTATGACACGCCGACCGATGATTATAACGGCCTGCAATTCGCTGCCAATCTGACCTGGAAATTCTGATTCCTTCCGCCGCCTGCTATCCGGGCGGCAATCCCACGAGATTAGCGCCCAAACACTCTTCTTTCCTCTTCGTTTCCTCCAGATATCCCCCACATTCATCGGATAAATTTTATTCTCCAGTGTTATATACTATAGGGGGGTATGCATTGACATATAGCATACCCCCCTATAGTATATTGCGTACAGATGATGAGGTGCGAAATGCCCAGTACTCCGGAAGAGAAGAAAAAGGTGCTTACTCGAGTTCGTCGTATTCGGGGGCAGATTGATGCTCTGGAACGGTCACTGGAAGGTGATGCCGAATGCCGTGCCATACTCCAGCAGATCGCTGCCGTTCGGGGCGCGGCTAACGGGCTGATGGCAGAAGTGCTTGAAAGCCATATCCGGGAAACGTTTGACCGAAATGACTGCTACAGCCGCGAAGTCAGCCAATCCGTTGATGACACGATTGAACTGGTTCGTGCCTATCTTAAATAGCAGAAACCACTACCCTATTGAGGAAAAGCGAAATATGAAATCACGTGCTGCCGTTGCATTTGCTCCCGGTAAACCACTGGAAATCGTTGAAATTGACGTAGCGCCACCGAAGAAAGGTGAAGTGCTGATTAAAGTCACTCATACCGGCGTCTGCCATACTGATGCATTTACCCTCTCCGGCGATGACCCGGAAGGTGTATTCCCGGTCGTTCTCGGTCACGAAGGGGCTGGCGTTGTGGTTGAAGTCGGTGAAGGCGTGACCAGCGTTAAACCTGGCGACCATGTGATCCCGCTTTACACCGCAGAGTGCGGCGAGTGCGAATTCTGTCGTTCCGGTAAAACCAACCTCTGTGTCGCGGTTCGCGAAACCCAGGGCAAAGGTCTGATGCCAGACGGCACAACACGTTTTTCTTACAACGGGCAACCGCTTTATCACTACATGGGCTGTTCCACCTTCAGTGAATATACCGTGGTCGCGGAAGTGTCTCTGGCAAAAATTAACCCAGAAGCAAACCATGAACACGTCTGCCTGCTGGGCTGTGGCGTCACCACCGGCATTGGCGCAGTACACAACACCGCTAAAGTTCAACCTGGTGATTCCGTTGCCGTATTCGGTCTTGGTGCGATTGGTCTGGCGGTTGTTCAGGGCGCTCGTCAGGCGAAAGCGGGACGGATTATCGCTATCGACACTAACCCGAAGAAATTCGATCTGGCGCGTCGCTTCGGTGCTACCGACTGTATTAATCCGAATGACTACGACAAACCGATTAAAGATGTCCTGCTGGATATCAACAAATGGGGTATCGACCATACCTTTGAGTGCATCGGCAACATCAATGTGATGCGCGCGGCGTTGGAAAGTGCTCACCGTGGCTGGGGTCAGTCGGTGATCATCGGTGTGGCTGGCGCCGGTCAGGAAATCTCAACCCGTCCATTCCAGTTGGTCACCGGTCGCGTATGGAAAGGTTCCGCGTTTGGCGGCGTGAAAGGTCGTTCCCAGTTGCCGGGTATGGTTGAAGATGCGATGAAAGGTAATATCGACCTGGAGCCGTTTGTAACGCATACCATGAGTCTGGATGAAATTAATGACGCCTTTGAATTAATGCATGAAGGCAAATCAATTCGAACCGTGATCCGTTATTAATATCCCGCACGTAACGAACCGTCGCCATCCTGTTCGCGGATGGTGACGGACATATAATTACCACATCAAATCATCAGGCACCTTAAAGTCGGCATACGGATCGTCTTCATCCTGCTCTTCGGCGCTGAGTGCACTGTGCAACACAATACTGCTGGCATCACGTTGGGCGATTTTGTCGGCAACGCTTGCCGGAATAATGGCGTATTCACCTTCACTATTGCCGTCAGTAACCAGACGGGCAATTGCCAGGCGGCCATTAATCAACTGCGTTTGCGTGAGCTTATCTACAAAAATTTTCTTAATCAGATTGCCGTCGGTGAAGTTAAAACCGATATCGCCATTAGCAATGGTGATACGGTTCATTTCGATAAGCTGCTTCACCTGAGCTTTATATTCTTTCGCTAATGCCGCTTGTTTTTGTTGTTCACTAAGCTGTTTATCACGCTCAAGCTGTGCCTTTTTATTTTCTTCTACCGCCGCCCGTGCTTCACGCGCCTGAACACGCGATTTTTTCGCCGTTCTCTCGACCTTCGCCGCTTTTTTGCTGGTGACTAATCCTGCTTTGAGCAACTGCTCTTGTAAGGTAAGTTTTGCCATCTTTATTTCCAAACCCGCTGAATAATTTTTGCGAGTATACCTGTAAATACAGTGAGTGTATCGAAGTGGGCTTTCTCTCTCCTGTGACCTGGCGTCAGCATTTTAAATTTCACTTTGGTGTCAGCCCTGCCGGGTGGCGCAAAACCTTCCGTGGTATGGCATGATAACGCCCGGAAGAGAGTCAATTCAGGATGGTGAATGTGAAACCAGTAACGCTATACGATGTCGCCGAGTATGCCGGAGTCTCTTATCAGACCGTTTCCCGCGTGGTAAATCAGGCCAGCCACGTTTCTGCGAAAACGCGGGAAAAAGTGGAAGCGGCAATGGCGGAGCTGAATTACATTCCCAACCGCGTGGCACAGCAACTAGCGGGCAAACAGTCGTTGCTGATTGGCGTTGCCACTTCCAACCTGGCGCTTCATGCGCCTTCACAAATTGTTGCGGCAATTAAATCCCGCGCCGATCAACTCGGTGCCAGCGTAGTGGTATCAATGGTGGAACGCAGTGGCGTCGAAGCCTGTAAAGCGGCGGTTCATAATCTTCTCGCACAACGCGTCAGCGGCCTGATTATCAACTATCCCCTGGATGAACAAGATGCCATCGCCGTAGAGGCAGCCTGCGGCCACGTGCCGGTTTTGTTTCTTGATGTCTCCGACAAATCCCCCATTAACAGCATTATTTTTTCCCATGATGACGGCGCACGGCTCGGCGTGGAACATCTGGTCGCGTTGGGTCACCAGCAAATTGCGCTGTTGGCGGGTCCATTAAGTTCTGTCTCGGCGCGTCTGCGTCTGGCGGGCTGGCACAAATATCTCGATTGCAATCAACTACAGCCAATAGCGGAGCTTGAGGGTGACTGGAGCGCCATGTCTGGTTTTCAACAAACCATACAGATGCTGAATGAGGGCATTACCCCCACCGCAATGCTGGTTGCTAACGATCAGATGGCGCTGGGTGCAATGCGCGCCATTACCGAGTCAGGGCTGCGCGTTGGTGCGGATATCTCAGTGGTGGGGTACGACGATACCGAAGACAGCTCGTGTTATATCCCACCGTTAACCACCATTAAACAGGATTTTCGCCTGCTGGGGCAGACCAGCGTGGATCGCTTGCTGCAACTCTCTCAGGGCCAGGCGGTGAAGGGAAATCAGCTATTGCCCGTATCACTGGTGACACGTAAAACCACCCTGCCACCCAATACGCAAACCGCCTCTCCCCGCGCGTTGGCGGATTCATTAATGCAGCTGGCACGGCAAATTTCCCGGCTGGAAACCGGGCAGTGAGCGCAACACAATTAATGTGAGTCAGCTCACTCATTAAGCACCCCAGGCTTTACACTCTATGCTTCTGGCTCGTATGTTGTGTGAAATTGTGAGCGGATAACAATTTCACACAGGATACAGCAATGACCATGATTACGGATTCACTGGCCGTCGTATTACAACGTCGTGACTGGGAAACCCCTGGCGTTACCCAACTCAACCGCCTTGCGGCGCATCCCCCTTTCGCCAGCTGGCGAAATAGTGAAGAAGCCCGCGAGAATTGCCCTTCCCGCCAGTTGCGCAGTCTGAATGGCAAATGGCAATTTGCCTGGTTTCCCGCCCCAGACGCGGTGCCAGAAAGCTGGCTGGAGTGCGATCTTCCTGACGCCGATACACTCCCCGTCCCCTCAAACTGGCAGATGCACGGTTACGACGCGCCCATCTACACCAACGTAACCTATCCCATTGCGGTCAATCCACCGTTTGTTCCCGCAGAGAATCCGACGGGCTGTTACTCGCTCACATTTAATATTGATGAAAGCTGGCTACAGGAAGGCCAGACGCGGATTATCTTTGATGGCGTTAACTCAGCATTCCATTTGTGGTGCAACGGACGCTGGGTCGGTTACGGGCAGGACAGCCGTTTGCCGTCTGAATTTGACCTGAGCAACTTTTTACGCGCCGGAGAAAACCGCCTCGCGGTGATGGTGCTGCGCTGGAGCGACGGCAGTTATCTGGAAGATCAGGATATGTGGCGGATGAGCGGCATTTTCCGCGACGTCTCGCTGCTGCACAAACCGACCACGCAAATCAGCAATTTCCATGTTGCTACCCATTTTAATGACGATTTCAGCCATGCCGTTCTCGACGCTGAAGTCCGCATGTGTGGCGAACTGCGCGACGATCTGCGGGTAACGGTATCCTTATGGCAGGGGGAAACGCAGGTCGCCAGCAGCACCGCGCCTTTCGGCGGCGAAATTATCGATGAGCGCGGCGGTTATGCCGATCGCGTCACGCTAAGTATGAACGTCGAAAGCCCGGCGTTGTGGAGCGCAGAAACCCCGAACCTTTACCGTGCGGTAGTTGAACTGCACACCGTCGACGGCGCGCTGATTGAAGCGGAAGCCTGCGATGTCGGTTTCCGCGAGGTGCGGATTGAAAATGGCCTGCTGCTGCTGAACGGCAAGCCGTTGCTGATTCGCGGCGTTAACCGTCACGAGCATCATCCTCTGCATGGTCAGGTCATGGATGAGCAGACGATGGTGCAGGATATCCTGCTGATGAAGCAGAACAACTTTAACGCCGTGCGCTGTTCGCATTATCCGAACCATCCGCTGTGGTACACGCTGTGCGACCGCTACGGCCTGTATGTGGTGGATGAAGCTAATATTGAAACTCACGGTATGGTGCCGATGAACCGCCTGACAGATGATCCGCAGTGGCTGCCCGCGATGAGCGAGCGCGTAACGCGGATGGTGCAGCGCGATCGTAATCACCCGAGCGTAATTATCTGGTCGCTGGGTAATGAATCAGGCCACGGTGCTAATCACGACGCGCTGTATCGCTGGATCAAATCCGTCGATCCTTCCCGCCCGGTACAGTATGAAGGCGGCGGTGCAGACACCTCCGCAACCGATATTATTTGCCCGATGTACGCACGCGTGGATGAAGATCAACCCTTCCCGGCAGTACCGAAATGGTCAATCAAAAAATGGCTTTCGCTGCCAGGTGAGTTACGCCCGCTGATCCTCTGCGAATACGCCCACGCGATGGGTAACAGTCTTGGCGGCTTCGCTAAATACTGGCAGGCGTTTCGTCAGTACCCACGTTTACAGGGCGGCTTCGTCTGGGACTGGGTGGATCAGTCACTGATTAAATATGATGAAAACGGCAACCCGTGGTCGGCTTACGGCGGTGATTTTGGCGATACACCGAACGATCGCCAGTTCTGTATGAACGGTCTGGTCTTTGCCGATCGCACGCCGCATCCGGCGCTGACAGAAGCAAAACACCAACAGCAGTTTTTCCAGTTCCGTTTATCCGGGCGAATCATCGAAGTGACCAGCGAATACCTGTTCCGTCATAGCGATAACGAAATTCTGCACTGGTCGGTGGCACTGGATGGCAAGCCGCTGGCAAGTGGCGAAGTGCCTCTGACTGTCGCTCCACAAGGTAAACAGTTGATTGAGCTGCCTGAACTGCCACAGCCGGAGAGCGCCGGACAACTCTGGCTCACAGTGCGCGTAGTGCAACCGAACGCGACCGCATGGTCAGAAGCCGGACACATCAGCGCCTGGCAACAGTGGCGTCTGGCGGAAAACCTTAGTGTGACGCCCCTCTCCGCGCCCCACTCCTCCCCGCAATTGACCACCAGCGAAACGGATTTTTGCATCGGGCTGGGTAATAAACGTTGGCAATTTAACCGGCAGTCAGGTCTTCTTTCGCAGATGTGGATTGGCGATGAAAAACAACTGCTGACGCCGCTGCGCGATCAGTTCACCCGTGCGCCGCTGGATAACGACATTGGCGTGAGTGAAGCGACCCGCATTGACCCGAACGCCTGGGTAGAACGCTGGAAAGCAGCAGGACATTACCAGGCCGAAGCGGCGTTGTTGCAGTGCACGGCAGATACGCTTGCCGACGCGGTGCTGATTACGACTGTCCACGCCTGGCAGCATCAGGGGAAAACCTTATTTATCAGCCGCAAAACCTACCGTATTGATGGTCGTGGTCAAATGACGATTACCGTCGATGTTGAAGTGGCAAGCGATACACCGCATCCGGCGCGGATTGGCCTGACCTGCCAACTGGCACAGGTCGCAGAACGGGTTAACTGGCTGGGGCTGGGGCCGCAAGAAAACTATCCCGACCGCCTTACTGCGGCCTGTTTTGACCGCTGGGATCTGCCATTGTCTGACATGTATACCCCATACGTCTTCCCAGGCGAAAACGGTCTGCGCTGCGGGACGCGCGAATTGAATTATGGCCCACACCAGTGGCGCGGCGACTTCCAGTTCAACATCAGCCGCTACAGCCAACAACAACTGATGGAAACCAGCCATCGCCATCTGCTGCACGCAGAAGAAGGCAGTTGGCTGAATATCGACGGTTTCCATATGGGGATTGGTGGCGACGACTCCTGGAGCCCGTCAGTGTCGGCAGAATACCAACTGAGTGCTGGTCGCTACCATTACCAGTTGGTCTGGCGTCAAAAATAATAATAACCGGGCAGGCCATGTCTGCCCGTATTTCGCGTAAGGAAATCCATTATGTTCTATCTAAAAAACACAAACTTTTGGATGTTCGGCTTATTCTTTTCTTTTACTTTTTTATCATGGGAGCCTACTTCCCGTTTTTCCCGATTTGGCTACATGACATCAACCATATCAGCAAAAGTGATACGGGTATTATTTTTGCCGCTATTTCTTTGTTCTCTCTGTTATTCCAACCGCTGTTTGGCTTGCTTTCTGACAAACTTGGGCTGCGCAAATATCTGCTATGGATTATTACCGGCATGTTAGTGATGTTTGCGCCATTCTTTATTTTTATCTTTGGCCCGCTGTTACAATACAATATTTTATTGGGTTCGGTTGTTGGCGGTATTTATCTTGGTTTTTGTTTTAATGCCGGAGCGCCAGCAGTAGAAGCATTTATCGAGAAGGTCAGCCGTCGCAGTAATTTCGAATTTGGTCGCGCGCGAATGTTTGGTTGCGTTGGCTGGGCGCTGTGTGCCTCGATTGTCGGCATCATGTTCACCATCAACAACCAGTTTGTTTTCTGGCTGGGTTCTGGCTGTGCACTCATCCTCGCTGTATTGCTCTTTTTCGCCAAAACAGATGCCCCTTCTTCCGCCACGGTTGCCAATGCCGTAGGTGCCAACCATTCGGCATTTAGCCTTAAGCTGGCGCTGGAACTGTTCAGACAGCCAAAGCTGTGGTTTTTGTCACTGTATGTTATTGGCGTTTCCTGCACCTACGATGTTTTTGACCAACAGTTTGCTAATTTCTTTACTTCGTTCTTTGCCACCGGAGAGCAAGGTACGCGGGTATTTGGCTATGTCACAACAATGGGCGAATTACTTAACGCCTCGATTATGTTCTTTGCGCCGCTGATCATTAATCGCATCGGCGGGAAAAACGCCCTGCTACTGGCTGGCACCATTATGTCAGTACGTATTATTGGCTCATCGTTCGCCACCTCGGCGCTGGAAGTGGTTATTCTAAAAACGCTGCATATGTTTGAAGTCCCGTTCCTGCTGGTGGGCTGCTTTAAATATATTACCAGCCAGTTTGAAGTGCGTTTTTCAGCGACGATTTATCTGGTCTGTTTCTGCTTCTTTAAGCAACTGGCGATGATTTTTATGTCTGTACTGGCGGGCAATATGTATGAAAGCATCGGTTTCCAGGGCGCGTATCTGGTGCTGGGTCTGGTGGCGCTGGGCTTCACCTTAATTTCCGTGTTCACGCTCAGCGGCCCCGGCCCGCTTTCTCTGCTGCGTCGCCAGGTGAATGAAGTCGCTTAAGCAATCAATGTCGGATGCGGCGCGAGCGCCTTATCCGACCAACATATCAGGACGGAATGATCGCAATGAACATGTCGATGACAGAAAGAATAAAAGCAGGAAAGCTATTTACCGATATGTGCGAAGGCTTACCTGAAAAAAGACTTCGTGGGAAAACGTTAATGTATGAGTTTAATCACTCGCATCCAGCGGAAGTTGAAAAAAGGGAAAGCCTGCTTAAAGAAATGTTTGCCACGGTAGGAGAAAATGCCTGGATAGAACCGCCTGTCTATTTCTCTTACGGTTCCAACATCCATATAGGCCGCAATTTTTATGCAAATTTCAATTTAACCATCGTCGATGATTACACGGTAACGATCGGTGATAACGTACTGATTGCCCCCAACGTTACTCTTTCCGTTACGGGGCACCCGGTACACCATGAATTAAGAAAAAACGGAGAGATGTACTCTTTTCCGATAACGATAGGCAATAATGTCTGGATCGGGAGTCATGTGGTCATTAATCCAGGCATCACCATCGGGGATAATTCGGTTATTGGCGCAGGTAGCGTCGTCACAAAAAACATTCCACCAAACGTCGTAGCTGCGGGCGTTCCCTGTCGGGTTATTCGCGAAATAAACGACCGGGATAAGCAGTATTATTTCAAAGATTACAAAGTTGAATCGTCAGTTTAAATTATAAAAATTGCCTGATGCGCTTCGCTTATCAGGCCTACAAATTCAGTGATCTACGTTGGCCGCATCCGGCATGAACAAAGCGCAGGAACAGGCGTCGCCTCATGCCTCTTTGACCCACAGCTGCGGAAAACGTGCCGGTGCAAAGCGCAGGGTTATGATCATCAACCCAACAACGCACAGCGCATGAAACACCCAGTCCATCAGGTAATTGCCACTGATGCTACGCAGCACACCAGAAAACCAGGGAGCAAGCCCGGCGATAATAAAACCGATCCCCTGCATAAACGCCACCAGCTTGCCAGCAATACCCGGTTGCGCAGAGTGATCGAGCGCCAGCAGCAAACAGAGCGGAAATGCGCCGCCCAGACCTAAACCACACACCATCGCCCATAATACCGGCAATTGCAGCGGCAGCCAGATAAAGCCGCAGAAACCCACCAGTTGTAACGCCAGTGCCAACAGCAAAAGTTTGCGCCGATCCTGATGGCGAGCCATAGCAGGCATCAGTAACGCTCCCGCCGCTTGCCCAAGCGTCATCAACGCCAGCAAAGAACCGCTGTACTGCGCGCTGGCGCCAATCTCAATATAGAAGGCGGGTAACCAGGCAATCAGGCTGGCGTAACCGCCGTTAATCAGACCGAAGTAAAGTCCCAGCGTCCACGCGCGGGGAGTGAATACTACGCGAACCGGAGTGGTTGTTGTCTTGTGGGAAGAGGCGACCTCGCGGGAGCTTTGCCACCACCAGGCAAAGAGCGCAACAACGGCAGGCAGCGCCCACCAGGCGAGTGTTTGATACCAAATCTCGCTGTGTTGAACTAACCAGGGCGTCAGGGCGGCACCAAGTCCACCGCCGCCCATCAGAGCCGCAGACCACAGCCCCATCACCAGTGGCGTGCGCTGCTGAAACCGCCGTTTAATCACCGGAGGCATCACCGTCTGAATGATGCCGATCCCCACCCCACCGAGCAGTGCGCTGCTAAGCAGCAGCACACTTTGAGGGTAAAGCTCACGCATCAATGCACCGACGGCAATCAGCACCAGGCTAATGGCGACGCTGCGACGTTCGCTGACATGCTGATGAAGCCAGCTTCCGGCCAGCGCCAGCCCGCCCATGGTGACCACCGGCAGAGCCGTCAACAGGGCAGCCACGCTAAAGCTCATTCCGCTCGCCTGGCGCAATTGCGGTAGCAGTGGCCCGACGGAAGTGAGCAGTGGTCGCATATTAAGACCAATCAGCACCAGAACCAGCAGCATCGTGAACGTCTTTTGATGGTCGCGCATGGCTGTCAGAACGGTTTGGTCGGCAGATATTTGCCATCTAAAGTGATGACCGCGCGTTCGCCACCTTCCGGATCCGCCACCTTCTTGACGTCGAGTTTGAAGTTAATCGCGCTGATGATGCCATCGCCAAACTTCTCATGAACCAACGCTTTCAGAGTGGTGCCGTAAACCTGCAACATTTCATAGAAACGATACATCGTTGGGTCGGTTGGAACACGGTCATCAATGCAGCCACGCAGCGGAATCATCTGCAACAGTAGAATGGCGTCTTCGTCGAGATCCAGCTTCGCCCCGATCAGGCGGGCGGCGTCGGCAGGAAGCGCCTGCTGCCCCAGCAAAGCAGCGGTCACGAAGGCTTCTGCCAGACCGGTGCCGTCGGCAAGCTCGGCAAATGAGAGATCTTTTTTCGCTTTGCTGAGCAGAATGGCATCGGCAAGATCAAGACGAATATTGCGGTTAATTTGCGACTGAATCATGGTAAATCTCCTGATGGTTTAAAAATAAGGTTACGCTGCGGTTGGCTGGCGTAGCGGTATGGCACAAACGCCGGGATTGGTTGCCAGTGGTACGAACTGGCGGGTTGCGCCGTCAAAGGCTGCGATACTGCCGCTTTCAATGTCGTAGACCCAGCCGTGCAGCGCGATCCGTCCCTCTTCGAGCGCCAGGCGCACCGATGGATGCGTTTGCAAATTAGCCAACTGAGCAATGACGTTTTCACGCACCATCGCCGCAGCTTTGGACGGTAAATCGCGATGCGGGCGCACCTCATTAACGACGCGGGCAGAATCGGCATAACGCAGCCAGTGGGAGACGGCAGGCATATGGTTCATGCACTGACAGCTGGCAATGGCGGTCATGGCGCCACAGTTAGAATGACCACAAATCACAATGTCAGATACCCGAAGCGCAGCGACGGCATACTCCACCGAAGCAGAAACGCCACCGGGTTCCGGCCCATAAGAAGGAACGATATTGCCCGCGTTGCGAATAACAAACAGATCGCCGGGTTCGCGTTGTGTCACCAGCTCAGGGACCAGACGGCTATCGGAGCAGGAAATAAAAAGGGTGCGCGGGCTTTGCTGTGTCGCCAGCTGTTTAAACAAGGCTTCCCGCTCAGGAAATGCTTCGCGCTGGAATTTAAGGAATCCATCAATAATCTCTTTCACCGTTAACCTCTGTCTGTCTCTGGAATGAGAGGCAGACTACTCGCCGATTGTCATAAGGTAAAAGTCTCATTTAT
This sequence comes from Escherichia sp. Marseille-Q3837, assembly GCF_916618735.1. Classification (NCBI taxonomy): domain Bacteria; kingdom Pseudomonadati; phylum Pseudomonadota; class Gammaproteobacteria; order Enterobacterales; family Enterobacteriaceae; genus Escherichia; species Escherichia sp. Marseille-Q3837. Next base: position 4,394,604 of record NZ_CAKAKC010000001.1, read on the forward strand.
GATGAGTTCTATTGGATTTACTTATAGGTTGGCGAATGCTCTCTCGACATATCAATTATTTTCTTGCCGTGGCTGAACATGGCAGCTTCACCCGTGCCGCCAGTGCGTTGCACGTCTCCCAGCCTGCGCTTTCCCAGCAGATTCGCCAGTTAGAGGAGAGTTTAGGCGTGCCGCTGTTTGACCGTAGCGGGCGAACGATTCGTCTCACTGATGCAGGAGAAGTCTGGCGACAGTACGCCAGCCGGGCATTACAGGAACTGGGAGCGGGTAAACGGGCGATTCATGATGTTGCCGATCTGACGCGAGGATCGCTGCGTATCGCCGTCACTCCCACCTTTACGAGCTACTTTATCGGCCCCTTAATGGCGGATTTCTATGCGCGCTACCCCGGCATCACGCTCCGGCTACAGGAAATGTCGCAGGAGAAAATCGAAGATCTGCTTTGCCGCGACGAGCTGGACGTTGGAATTGCGTTCGCGCCTGTACATTCGCCGGAGCTTGAGGCAATTCCTCTACTGACAGAAAGTTTAGCGTTAGTCGTGGCGCAACATCATCCGCTGGCTGCCTGTGAACAGGTGGCGTTGAGTCGCTTGCATGATGAAAAACTGGTCCTGCTCAGCGCGGAATTTGCCACCAGAGAGCAAATTGACCACTACAGCGAGAAAGCGGGGTTACATCCACAGGTGGTCATTGAGGCGAACTCAATTAGCGCGGTTCTGGAGCTGATTCGCCGCACGTCCCTTTCCACATTGTTACCAGCAGCGATTGTCACACAACATGACGGGCTTAAAGCTATTTCTCTTGCCCCGCCACTACTGGAGAGAACGGCGGTTTTGTTGCGGCGGAAAAATAGCTGGCAGACAGCCGCCGCGAAGGCATTTTTGCACATGGCGTTGGATGAATACGCGGTGTTGGCGGGAATGAATCACGGTAGCCACTGACACAGGTCAGTGGCTGGAATTGCCTGATGCGCTACGCTTATCAGGCCTACGAGTTTAGTGCTCTACGTAGGCCGGATAAGGCGTTCACGCCGCATCCGGCATAAACTACGCTCGCTTTGTCAACACACAGCCCAGCCGATCACCGTTTGTAATCGATGGCTTCTGGCTGCTCCAGATACACGGTGGTTTGTGCCGGTTGTGTACTGGCAATCACCTTACCGCCACGAACCGAATAACGCACCGGAACCTGACGGCGCAGCGCATCAAACCCATTTTCAGCCGGCAGGATAATCAGGTTGGCGCTGTTTCCGGCGGCAATGCCGTAATCCTGCAAATTCAACGTTCTGGCGCTGTGGTGGGTGATTAAATTCAGGCCATCGTTAATCTGCCCGTAGCCCATCAGCTGGCAAACATGCAGCCCCATATGCAGCACTTGCAGCATATTCGCCGTTCCCAGCGGATACCACGGATCGAAGACATCATCGTGACCAAAGCAGACGTTAATGCCGGACTCCAGCATCTCTTTAACGCGCGTGATGCCGCGACGTTTTGGATACGTATCGAAACGCCCTTGCAGATGAATATTGACCAACGGGTTAGCGACAAAGTTAATACCGGACATTTTCAGCAAGCGGAACAGGCGCGAGGTATACGCCCCGTTATAGGAGTGCATTGCCGTGGTGTGGCTGGCGGTGACTCGCGCGCCCATTCCTTCACGGTGCGCCAGGGCGGCAACGGTTTCGACAAAACGCGACTGCTCATCATCAATCTCGTCACAGTGAACGTCGATGAGACAGTCGTATTTTTGCGCCAGGGCGAAGGTTTTATGCAGCGACTCCACGCCGTATTCACGGGTAAATTCAAAATGCGGAATCGCCCCCACTACGTCAGCCCCTAAGCGTAACGCCTCTTCCAGCAACGTTTCACCGTTGGGATACGACAAAATCCCTTCCTGCGGGAAGGCGACAATTTGCAGATCAATCCACGGCGCGACTTCCTGCTTCACTTCCAGCATTGCTTTCAATGCGGTCAGCGTTGCATCCGAAACATCGACATGGGTACGCACATGCTGAATACCGTTGGCAATCTGCCATTTCAGCGTTTGCCATGCGCGTTGTTTCACATCGTCATGGGTTAATAACGCTTTGCGCTCGGCCCAACGTTCAATACCTTCAAACAGCGTGCCGGACTGATTCCAGTTCGGTTGCCCGGCGGTTTGCGTGGTGTCCAGATGAATATGCGGCTCCACAAACGGCGGTAAAACTAAACCTTGTTCGGCATCCAGGCTATTTTCTGTTACGGGCATCACGCCGGATTGTGCATCAATGGCGCTGATTTTTCCGTCGTGCAGATGAATCTGCCACAGCCCCTCTTTGCCGGGTAAGCGGGCGTTAATAATGGTCTGTAAAGCGTTATTCGACACTGTTAGCCTCCACATGCGTCATTGTAGCTGTCGTTTTGCGATTCAAAATCGGGTTAAGGATCAGATAGCTCAGCGCGCCACCTAATACCGCGTTGACCGGAACAATTCCCGGTAACCAGTGGCCTGCGGCAATCCCCAGCGCGACAGCCAGAATCGCCACCCAATTGACACTCATCATACGCGTGGTCGCAAAGTGCTCATAGCGGCGACGGTTCATCAGATAGTCGGCGATGATCACGCCCCCTACCGGAGGAATAGCTGCCGAAAGGAAGGTCAGCCAGCCGACAAAATTGTTATACAGCCATAGTGCGCAGACCGTACCGATAATACCGTTAATCACCGAAAGGGTTTTGCTCGACATACCGGTAATGTTGGCGAAACCTAAACCTGACGCATACAGCGCGTTATCGTTGGTGGTCCAGATATTCAGCCCCAGCACCACAATCGCAGGCAGCAGCAAACCCTGAGCAATCATCACATCAGAGATATCCGCCATCCCCAGTGCCGCAGCGCCCGCCGCACCGAAAATAAACATCAACGAGTTGCCGAGGAAAAAGGCCACCATCGCCACCAGCACCGCCAATCTGGCATTGCGACCAAACCGGACAAAGTCAGCGGTGAGCGTGCCCGCACTGATAAATGAACCGACAACCAGCGCCAGCGCGACATTGAAATCTAACGGTTGTGCGGGAACGACCGCTTTCAATGCCTCCAGACCGCCCATGCCGTTAACGGCCAGCCACACGGAATAACCGCCCAGGCAGGCAATCGCCGGAACCGCAATTACAGACAGAACCGTCAGCGCCGAAATACCAAAGAAGACGGTGACGGTCATCAGTAAACCGGAAACGGCAATCAGCAAATTAATATCCAGGCCGGTTGCCTTGCCCACCGGAATAGCAAACATCGCCACGCCGACGCCAAACCAGCCAACCTGGGTGCCCCCCAGCAGCAGTGAAGGCAGCCATGATCCTTTGACACCAAACGAGAAGCGAGCAAGAAGATGGGTGGTCAGGCCGGTTTTTGCGCCAATGTAACCAAGAAATGAAGTGTAAATACCGAGGAGAAGATTACCGATGAGAACTGCGAGGAAGAAATCATGATAGCTAAGACCGGTTCCGAGAGTGCCGCCGGTCCACATACTGGCGGAAAAGAAGGTTAATCCCAGCATGACGAACGTCAATGCCAATACCCCTTTCCGCGCCGACTGCGGGACTGGCCCCTGGCTAAAGTTGTTATCTTGCGACACGAAATTCCCCCTTTTTGCTGTTTGAAACCCAAAAAATCCGCCGCATTCTATTCATCTGAAAATAAAAAGCAATCGTTTCCGTGGGGAAATATATTTTTTATATGAATGAATAAAAAAGATGGGGAAAAATTTATCAGTGTAAAAACAGTGGGTAGGCATGATAAGACGTGTCAGCGTCGCATCAGGCATCTGCGCACGATGTCGGATGCGGCGCGCGACGCATCCGACAATACCTTACTCTTCCATCGCCTGGCGGATCTGATCCAACGATGAAGGATCATCAATGGTCGTCAGATCCCCCGGATCGCGCCCTTCGCAAATCGCCTGGATCGTGCGGCGCAGCATTTTTCCGGATCGCGTTTTTGGCAATTGCGAGACAAACCAGACGTGCGCCGGGCGGCCAAAGTTGCCAATCTGGCTGTCCACCAGCGCCATAATCGCCTTCTCTTGCGAGTGCGCCACGTCGCGGTCTTCCAGGCTATCGCTCTCTTTCGGAATGACAAACGCCACCGCCACCTGCCCTTTCAGCGCATCTTTCACCCCAACCACCGCCACTTCGGCAACGCCAGGATGACTGGAAATACTCTCTTCAATCTCGCGCGTGCCCAGCCGATGCCCGGCAACGTTAATCACATCGTCGGTACGCCCGAGAATAAAGTGATAACCGTCAGCGTCGCGGATACCCCAGTCAAACGTGGCGTAAACCGGACGGGAAAACAGCGACCAGTAAGTCTTCACAAAGCGGTCGTCATCGCCCCAGATGGTCTGAATACAGCCCGGCGGCAATGGTCCTTCCACCACCAGCATCCCTTTCTCATTGACACCACACGGCTCACCAGTGACTTCATTGAGCAACTGCACGTTGTAGCCATACATCGGCACGCCGGGGCTTCCCAGACGCGTCGGCCTGTCGTCCAGACCGCGAGCAATCGCCATAATCGGCCAGCCGGATTCGGTCTGCCAGTAGTTGTCGATCACCGGCACATCCAGCGTATTGCTCACCCAACTGGCGGTCGGCTCGTCCAGCGGTTCTCCAGCCAGATAGAGCACTTCCAGCGACGAAAGATCGTGTTTGCGAATTTCAGCGGTAGGGAATTTTTTCAGCACGCGAATGGCGGTCGGCGCTGAGAACATCCGGCTCACCTGATATTTCTCGACGATTTTCCACCACACGCCGCAGTCAGGCCATGTCGGCAATCCTTCGTAAACAATGGTCGCCATCCCCGCCAGCAGCGGCGCGTAGACGATATACGAATGCCCCACCACCCAGCCGATATCCGACGCGCAAAAGAACACGCCACCCGCTTTGCCGCCAAAAATGGTTTCCATCGAGGTCGCCAGCGCCACCGCATAACCGCCGACGTCACGCTGCACGCCTTTAGGTTTGCCGGTCGTGCCGGAGGTGTAGAGAATGCAGGAGGTTTCGTTGGATTCCAGCCACGCCACCGGCACCCGCGCGCCGATGTGCTGATGGCGCAACGACGCGAAATCGACATCCCGCCCGCTGACGCGCGCCATTTTCGCCAGCCCGCGATCCACCAGCAAAACGTGGCGCGGCTGGTGCTGCGCCTGGCTTATCGCATCGTCGAGCAATTTTTTATAGGGAATGATTTTGCCGCCGCGCGCTCCGGCATCTGCCGAGACAATCAACACCGGTTTAGCGTCATCAATCCGCGCCGCCACGCTGTGCGAGGCAAAACCACCAAACACCACCGAGTGAATAGCACCAATGCGCGCACAGGCCAGCAGAGTAATATGCGCTTCGGCAATCATCGGCATATACACCAGCACCCGATCGCCACGCTGCACACCCAGTGAGCGCAGCATTGACGCCACCGCGTTTACTTCGTCATGAAGCTGGCGAAAGGTAAAGGTGCGCTCTTCTTCTGTTTCCGAAGAGACGGCAATCAATGCCAGCGCCTCTGGCTGTTTCTCCAGCCAGCGGTCGATAGCGTTGTGGCACAAGTTGGTTCGGCCTTCACAAAACCAACGGGCAAACGGCGGATTGCTGTGATCGAGCGTTTGTGTAAAGGGCGTCTGCCAGTCAATACGCTGAGCCTGCTCAGCCCAGAACTGCTCCGGTTCGTTAATCGAACGCTGATAAAATTCGCTAAAAGACATAATGCTCTCCTGTTGAACTTACGCCTTACCGCCGTTTACTTAAATGACGTACAGGTCGAGATACTCATTGACCGGCATCTGTTCGAGGCGAGTTCTGTCGAGAGAAACGTCCAGAATGCGCTGCTGCTGGCGAGTCGGGAACTGGCGTGCGAGATTGATTTTGAATTTATCGACCAGTTTCGGAATGCCATCCTGACGGCGACGGGCATGACCAATCGGGTACTCCACCACCACTTCTTCAAAGCGCGTGCCGTCGGTGAACTCAAGGGTAATGGCATTGGCGATAGCGCGTTTTTCCGGGTCGTGGTAGTCAGCGGTAAATGCCGGATCTTCAAAGCAATTGATCTTCTCGCGCAGGGCATCGATGCGTTTATCTTGCGCAACGTTATCTTCGTAATCTGCCGCCGTTAAGCGCCCGAACAGCAGCGGGATCGCCACCATGTACTGAATGCAGTGATCGCGGTCTGCCGGGTTATTGAGTGGCCCTTTTTTGTCGATGATGCGAATACAGGCTTCGTGGGTGCGAATAGTCACTTTTTCGATATCTGCTGCCGTTTTGCCTACTGCCTGCATCTGTTCATAGAGCGTCATCGCCGCTTCAACTGCCGTCTGGGAGTGGAACTCCGCCGGGAAGGAGATTTTGAACAGCACATTTTCCATAACGTAGGAACCATACGGGCGCTGGAAACGGAACGACTCGCCTTTAAAGGAGACGTCGTAGAAGCCCCACACCGGCGCGGTCAGGGCTGACGGATAACCCATTTCGCCGGTTTTCGCCATCAGTGCCAGACGTACCGCGCGGGAAGTGGCATCGCCCGCCGCCCAGGATTTGCGCGTGCCGGTGTTCGGCGCATGGCGATAGGTGCGCAGCGACTGACCGTCTACCCACGCCAGCGAAACGGCGTTGAGGATTTCCTCGCGGGTCAGGCCGAGCATTTCGGCGACCACGGCGGTGGAAGCCACTTTCACTAACAGAACGTGGTCGAGTCCGACGCGGTTAAAGGAGTTTTCCAGCGCGATGCAGCCCTGAATTTCATGGGCTTTGATCATTGCGGTCAGCACCTGTTTCATGGTCAACGGCGCTTTGCCGCTGGCGACCGCGTTGCGCGAAAGCCAGTCCGCCGTTGCCAGAATGCCGCCGAGGTTGTCGGAAGGATGTCCCCACTCCGCCGCCAGCCAGGTATCGTTGAAATCAAGCCAACGGATCATCGCGCCAATGTTGAATGCCGCCTGGACAGGGTCGAGCTGGAACTGAGTTCCGGGGACGCGCACGCCGTTAGGTACGACGGTGCCGGGGACAATTGGCCCCAGCAGTTTTTTACAGGCCGGGTATTCGAGAGCTTCCAGACCGCAGCCGAGAGTGTCGAGCAGGCAGTAATGTGCGGTGTCGTAGGCCACTCTGGAGCTGATTTCGAAGTTCATTACGTAATCGACGATATCAATAATTTCGCGGTCGAATTCCGGGCGGATGTTGTTGATTTGAGCTGACATTGGGTACGTTTCCTTCGGATTTTTTATAAAGTTAAAGTGATTATTTTTTACTCTGTTATCGAGAGTGAGTGTTTGCTTCTGAGCAGGCCTTTCCCCTCACCCTAACCCTCTCCCCGGAGGGGCGAGGGAACTGTCCGTGCACTCGGTCAAATGGAGCGCGTTTTTCCCCCACTCCCTTCCGGGGAGTGAGCCGGGGCGAGGGAATTGTTCGTGCACCCGGTCAAATGGGGCGCGTTTTTCCCCCTCTCCCTTCCGGGGAGTGAGCCGGGGCGAGGGAATTGTTCGTGCACCCGGTCAAATGGGGCGCGTTTTTCCCCCTCTCCCTTCCGGGGAGTGGGCCGGGGCGAGGGAATTGTTCGTGCACCCGGTCAAATGGGGCGCGTTTTTCCCCCTCTCCCTTCCGGGGAGTGGGCCGGCGAGGGAATTGTTCGTGCACCCGGTCAAATGGGGCGCGTTTTTCCCCCTCTCCCTTCCAGGGAGAGGGCCGGGGTGAGGGTCTGTGCTCGCACCTGAGCTGACCTTCCCCCTCACCCTAACGGGCAAATTGTGCACGCGGTTACCTCCTGCTCCGTTCTTCTTACTGCCGCTTATCCAGCGCGACAAACGGGCGGTCTTCCGGGCCAACATAATTGGCGGAAGGACGGATAATTTTGTTGTCCTGACGTTGTTCGATAATGTGCGCCGCCCAGCCAGTAACGCGGGCGATAACAAACAGTGGCGTAAACATCTCGGTGGGAACGCCCATCATGTTGTAGGAAACGGCTGAGAACCAGTCGAGATTGGGGAACATCTTTTTGCTCTCCCACATCACTGTTTCCAGGCGATCGGCAATGTGGTACATCTTCAGCGAGCCGCCTTCCTGCGAGAGCTGCTTCGCCACGCGTTTGATCACCTGATGACGCGGGTCAGCGATGGTATAAACCGGATGCCCAAAACCAATGACCACTTCTTTGTTTTCCACGCGTGTGCGGATATCTGCTTCGGCTTCGTCTGGCGTTTCGTAGCGTTGTTGGATCTCCAGCGACACTTCATTCGCCCCACCGTGTTTCGGCCCGCGCAATGCACCAATCGCGCCGATAATGGCTGAATACATGTCAGAGCCGGTGCCCGCAATCACCCGGCTGGTAAAAGTGGAGGCGTTAAACTCGTGCTCGGCGTACAGCACCAGTGAAATATGCATCGCCTTTTCCCAGCTTTGCGATGGCTTTTCGCCATGCAGCAGATGCAGGAAGTGACCGCCGATGGAATCGTCATCGGTTTCCGGCTGGATGCGTTCGCCGTTGTGGCTGTAGTGATACCAGTAGAGAAGAATCGAGCTAAGTGACGCCAGCAGTTTGTCGGCAATATCCCGCGCACCAGAGACGGTATGCCCCTCTTTTTCTGGCAGCGTGCAGCCGAGCGCGGAAACGCCGGTGCGCATAACATCCATCGGGTGTGACGCCGCCGGTAAGGCTTCCAGCACGGTACGCACGTTAGCCGGTAGACCACGCAGGGCTTTCAGTTTCGTTTTGTAGGCGGCGAGTTCGTCACGGGTCGGCAGTTTGCCGTGGATCAGCAGATGCGCTACTTCTTCAAATTCGCAATGTTCCGCCAGATCAAGAATATCGTAACCACGGTAATGCAAGTCATTGCCACTTTTACCCACGGTGCAGAGCGCCGTATTGCCCGCCGGAACGCCGGATAGTGCCACAGATTTTTTCGGTTTAATGACATGGGTACTGTTTTGCAGGATCGTTGTGTCGCTCATATTGTCCTCGTCATTTGTAGGGTCGAGATATTTTTCGTTGTGTTTTATTTCACCTGGCTACGGGCAAACAGGTCGTCAAGCTTCTCTTCGTACTGGTAATAGTTGATGCTTTCGTACAACTCGTTGCGGGTCTGCATGGTGTCGATCACGCTTTTCTGCGTGCCTTCCTGACGCAGGACGTTGTAGACATGTTCAGCGGCGCGGTTCATGGCGCGAAACGCTGAAAGCGGGTACAGCGCCATTGCAACATGGGCACTGCGTAATTCATCGGTAGTGAACAGGGGCGTTGCGCCAAATTCGGTAATGTTGGCGAGGATTGGCACCTGCACCGCATCGGCAAACTGGCGGTACATGGCGAGTTCGGTAATCGCCTCCGGGAACAACATCTCGGCACCGGCTTCAACGTAGGCCTGCGCACGCTCGATCGCGGCATCCAGCCCCTCTACCGCCAGCGCATCGGTGCGTGCCATGATCACAAAATCAGGATCGGTTTTCGCATCCACCGCCGCGCGGATCCGATCCACCATCTCTTCTTTTGAGACGATCGCTTTGTTCGGACGATGACCGCAGCGTTTCGCGCCGACTTGATCTTCAATATGTAAGCCTGCCGCCCCTGCTTTGATCATCGATTTCACGGTGCGGGCGACGTTAAAGGCCGAAGAGCCAAAACCAATATCAGCATCCACCAGCAACGGCAGCGAACAAACGTCGGTGATACGGCGAATGTCGGTCAGTACATCATCAAGGGTAGAAATACCGAGATCGGGCAACCCCAGCGAGCCTGCCGCCACACCGCCCCCGGAGAGATAAATCGCCTGATACCCGGCACGCTGTGCCAGCAGCGCATGGTTAGCGTTGATGGTGCCGACAATCTGCAATGGATTTTCTTTAGTGAGTGCAGCGCGAAAAGCTTTACCTGGAGAGTGTAGAGACATAGCACATCCTTTGTTATCAACTTGTTATTTGCGTTAATAAACACAAAGCAAGGGATGTGCCACAATTGCATGAATGTAATTAAATTTTTATTTTCAATAAGTTAGCTTAAAATCCTTAATTTAATCCGCAAATATGCGTTTCAGTTAACGTTTCAGGCAATGTTTCACTGCGTTTCATTGCAACAATTATGAAACAAGACTAAACCCAATATTCGGTTTCTTAATTCTTTAGGGTGCTATGGCACATCCACCACGGCTGAACGACGACAAACCCGTTTTTTGGACGGTATCAGTGACGCGCTTGTTCGAACTGTTTCGCGATATCAGCCTTGAGTTTGATCACCTGGCGAACATTACGCCTATCCAGCTTGGCTTTGAAAAAGCGGTGACCTACATCCGCAAGAAACTGGCCAGCGAACGCTGCGACGCTATCATCGCCGCTGGCTCTAACGGCGCGTATCTGAAGAGCCGCCTGTCGGTGCCGGTGATTCTGATCAAACCCAGCGGATTCGATGTGTTACAGGCACTGGCAAAAGCCGGAAAACTCACCTCTTCTATCGGCGTTGTCACCTATCAGGAAACCATTCCGGCGCTGGTCGCGTTTCAAAAAACCTTTAATTTGCGCCTTGATCAACGTAGCTACATCACCGAAGAAGACGCACGCGGGCAGATTAACGAGCTAAAAGCTAACGGCACCGAAGCCGTGGTCGGTGCCGGGCTGATTACCGATCTGGCAGAAGAAGCCGGAATGACCGGAATTTTTATCTATTCCGCTGCCACCGTGCGCCAGGCGTTCAGCGATGCGCTGGATATGACGCGCATGTCTCTCCGGCATAACGCCCAGGATACTACCCGCAACGCCCTGCGTACTCGTTACGTTCTGAGCGATATGCTTGGTCAATCACCACAGATGGAACAAGTGCGGCAAACCATTTTGCTCTATGCCCGCTCCAGTGCGGCGGTGTTGATTGAGGGAGAAACGGGAACCGGTAAAGAGCTGGCGGCTCAGGCGATTCATCGGGAATACTTTGCCCGCTACGATGCGCGACAGGGCAAAAAGTCGCATCCGTTTGTTGCCGTCAACTGCGGGGCGATTGCTGAATCATTGCTGGAAGCGGAGCTGTTTGGCTATGAAGAAGGGGCGTTTACCGGCTCACGACGCGGAGGCCGCGCCGGGCTGTTTGAAATCGCCCACGGCGGCACGCTGTTTCTTGATGAGATTGGCGAAATGCCGCTTCCTTTGCAGACTCGCCTGCTGCGGGTTCTGGAAGAAAAAGAGGTCACTCGCGTCGGCGGACATCAACCGATTCCGGTGGATGTGCGGGTCATCAGCGCCACCCACTGCAATCTGGAAGAGGATATGCAGCAAGGACATTTTCGCCGTGATCTGTTTTATCGACTGAGTATTCTGCGTCTGCAATTGCCACCATTGCGCGAGCGAGATGCGGATATTCTGTCGCTGGCGGAAAGCTTTTTGAAAGCGTCTCTGGCGGCGCTCTCCGCCCCGTTTTCTGTTGCATTACGCGAGGGGTTAAATACCTGCCAGGTGGTTTTATTGCACTATGAGTGGCCGGGAAATATTCGTGAACTACGCAATATGATGGAGCGACTGGCGCTATTTTTAAGTGTGGAACCGACGCCGGATTTAACACCGCAGTTTTTGCAACAGCTACTGCCGGAATTAGTCCACGAGTCGGCGAAAATTACCGCCTCCCCTTTGCTGACACCCCAACAGGCACTGGATAAATTTAATGGTGATAAAACAGCAGCGGCGAATTATTTAGGCGTCAGCCGGACGACGTTCTGGCGGCGGCTGAAAAATTAAATTGCCGGATGCGGCGTGAACGCCTTATCCGGCCTACAAAACCATGAATTTCAATATATTACGCTCACCGATAGACGTGCGCATCGGGCATATTTACAGGGGCTTCAGAATTACTTCTTCTTATAGATATTTGCCGTACCGTGGATCTTATTGTCAGTCTGACCGGAGGTCAGTACCAACACATCAGCACCTTTTTCATCCGCTTTTTTGATCAAATCTTCTTTTGCATCTGCAGTCGACATTTCATTACTTGTTGAAATATCACCTATTTTTTCATATTGCGATTCAACCTTTTCAAATTCCGCTTTGGTCATCAATTCAGCAGCATAGACGTTTGTAACAACAAAAGCTAACGCACCAACTAAGAGCTTAGTTCCAGTTTTCATAAGTGAACTCCATAATGTGTGATTGGCTAATGCCCTGAAGCTAACAGTCATCATCAGGGTTGATTAATAAGTAGTTCAGCGGTTAGGAAAAATCTATAGGAAAAGAGAATATATTTGTATTGTTCTTAATGCGAACCACTCTTGTCCAACTGGTTAATAACTTTCACTGCAAGTATCGCTGGTGTTATTTGAATTATTTTTCATAAAAATCTCATATTTTCACCCTGCCAGAGATTCAATATAAAACTTACATTATCCACATTATTTTTCTGAACAAGAAAAAACCAACCATCTATTGGATTGATTTTTATAAGCATTGTTTATTTTATTCCTTATTAACCTTAAGACGATTTACTATTATTTTTAATGATAATAGTAAAAAACTTCACTCACACCATTTACAAACCACTAAAACCTATCAATACAATGAACAACTAACAATTTAATAAATTTATTGTATCTAATATTACAGATATTCTTATTTGGCAACTTGCATGCTTACACCCAACAAGTCTTCAGGAAGAAAATCAGTGCAATAAAACACATCTCGCTATTTATATTTTAAGGATGAAAGTGAGTGATATGAGTGATATGAGTGATATGAAGTTAACAAAACATGCTTTATCAACCCTGGCTATAGCCATTTCAACAATACTATACACACCAGTATCTCTGGCCGTTGACCCTCCCTCAAATCTAAATAGTAGAGTTGTCGTCAATAATAATGAAGAATTGAAACTCATTGCTTCAGAGGGTTACAATCCCAAATGGAAGCAATTTGGTTTTTTGATGGTGGGCGAAAACTCTAATGGCTCCGTTATCCTTGATAATATGTTAATTATTACCAGATACTCTACCATAGGTAGAAATTCTGAAGGTTCCATCACTTTATTAAACCATACCGACTGGCAGTTTAATCTCACTGCACCCAGGATGGAGCTGGGGACATATGATGGTTCCGGCACCGTATATGTGTTAGAAGGCAGTAAGATAAGTGGCCTGCAAGACCTAAAAATTGGTGATTATTATGGTGATGCCAAAGGATTGATGTTTATTGATGGGGAAAACTCGTCAGTTACCTCTAACATTACTACTGTTGGCAATCAGGGAACCGGCAATTTACGTATTACTAATGGCGGTACATTCACTTCCTTAGCTCAACTAAATATAGGCTATGCTTCTCCAGTCAATGGTATATCAGAAAATCTTAATAGTTATGGAAATATCCTGGTTGACGGTAAAAATTCAACATTGAATGCTGAATATATTTATCTTGGCGGATTTAGCCCTGATGTTCCGGTTACGACTACCGGTATCCTTACCGTTAATAACGGTGCAACAATCAATGCCAATTCGTTTATCTGGGTTACTCTCGCCCCTGGCGCCACAGGCATTTTAAATATTGGTGGTGCGCAAGGTGAGGCTGAACAGCCTGCAGGTTCGATTAATACGCCATTTATTCATTTAGGCACAGCGGATGCCTCTTCCTCTTCGGTAGTAAACTTTAATCACACCAACGCTGATTTTGTCCTGGCCTCCGCTATTGAGGGGAACGGCCAGGTTAACCAGGTCGGCTCCGGGACAACCACATTATCCGGCTCGAATAACTATGCCGGTAATACCTATATAACCAAAGGCAGCCTACGCGCAGGTAAAGAAAATACCTTCAGCCCCAACTCCGATTATATTGTCGACAACGATGGGCATCTCGATTTAAACAGTTATTCGCAGGCGTTAAAAACGCTGACGCTGGCTGGAACAACAACGTTGTCTTCGTATGAACAGGGTCACGAGTTCACGCCGACCACACTGACCATTAACGGCAACTACACCGCCAATGATGGCCTGTTAGTCATGCATACTGTATTAGGCGATGATAATTCCGTAACGGATAAACTCATCGTAAAAGGTGATACTTCCGGTAGTACCCGCATTATGGTCAACAATGCGGGCGGTCTGGGCGCGAATACTCTGGAAGGGATAAAAATTGTAGAGGTTGACGGCCTGTCAGAGGGCGTTTTCAGTAAAGAAGGTCGCATTGTTGCCGGTCCCTATGACTACAACGTGGTAAAAAGCGACAATCAGAACTGGTTTTTAACCAGTGAAATTCCCGCAGGACCGTATACTCCACCGGAACTGCCCGTCATCCCGGAACCAGATCCTGAGCCCCCTGTAACACCAGAACCGCCTGTGACACCGGAGCCGCCTGTTACGCCATCTGTCCCACAACCAGAACGAAAACATCTGTATCGCCCGGAAATTGGTAGCTATCTTGCCAATATTCAGGCGGCAAATACGCTGTTTAATACCCGACTGCATGACCGTCTGGGGGAAACACAATATACCGACCTGCTGACCGGTGAGCAGAAAGTGACCAGCTTGTGGATGCGTAACATTGGTGGACACAATCGTTTTAAAGATCGCTCGGATGAACTGAGCACTCAGAGCAACCGTTATGTTCTGCAACTTGGCGGCGATCTTGCACAATGGAGCAGTAACGCACTCGATCGCTGGCATCTCGGCCTGATGGCTGGCTATGCCAACAGCAAGAGTCACACGCATTCCAGCCTGACCGGGTACAGCTCTCGTGGGCAAATCGACGGCTACAGTGTGGGGGTGTATGGCACCTGGTACGCTAACGAAGCAGATAAAACAGGGACTTATGTTGATAGCTGGTTGCTCTATAACTGGTTTGATAACACCGTCTCCGGCGAGTATCTGCCCAGTGAAAAATATCACTCTGACGGTATCACCGCCGCCATTGAAGCGGGTTATACCTTCCGTCTTGGTGAAAGCGCAGATGCCCGCACCAACTACTGGTTGCAGCCTAAAATGCAACTGACGTGGATGGATGTGAAGGCAGACAATCATACTGAAGACAATGGCACTCTGGTTGAGGACAGCACCGAAGGTAACCTGCAAACGCGTCTGGGGGTGAAAGCGTACCTGCAGGGTCATAATGCTATTGATGATCATAAAGCGCGTTCCTTCCAGCCTTTCGTGGAAGCCAACTGGATTTATAACTCCCGCAATTACAGCGTGAAGATGGATGGCATCAGCGATGAAATCATCGGCACGCGTAACATCGGCGAGCTAAAAGTTGGGGTGGAAGGTCAGCTTAATCCACGTCTGCAACTGTGGGGCAACGTCGCCCAGCAGTTGGGGGACAACGGTTACAGCGATACCCAGGGAATGCTGGGCATGAAATATCTCTTTTAATGCCACTTTGCCGCCCGTCACGTGCGGGTGGCACTCTTTTTAGATCAACGTTCTTTGTGATCGCGCTCGCATTCAGTCATTTTTACTATAAATATGATGAAGTTAATTCAGCTTATTCATGGGTGAAATGACTATGGCTCCCTTGCACGCCGTATATAACCCCTCCCGTTGTGCAAGTTATTTTTCATCTGTGTAACGGAAGTTAGTTGCATTCGTATATCCGACCTCTCTTACGGTACCGTCGTACCCGGCCATGATGTGTGATTAGGCCAATGCACTAAAGCTATCAATCATCATCAGGGTTGATTAATAATTAGTTCAGCGGTTAGGAAAAATCTACAAAAAAAGAGGATATATTTCTATTTTTCTCAAAAACAGCCACATTTCTCCTGTTGTTGAATAATGCTCACGATAATTATCGCTGGTGTTCCTTAATTTAATTTTCATAAAAATCTCAAATTCCTGCCTCCGCTAAAATCCAATATAAAATTCACATAAGCCATATTACTTTTCTGGACAAAAAACCACCACCCATCTATTAATGTGATTTCCATACCCTTTCGTTATTTCACTTACATAAACTTTAGGATTATTAGATGTATTTTTTCTAAACGACATAAAAAAACTGCATTAACTCCACTTACAAACCACTAAAACCAATCAATGTAATGAACAACTAACACTTTAATAAATTTATTACATCTAATATTACATATATTCTTATTTAGTAACTTGCATGTATGCGCCTTACAAGGCTTCAGGAAGAAAAACAGTGCAATAAAAAACATCTCGCCATTTAAATTTAAGGATGAAAGTGAGTGATATGAAATCAGCAAAAAAAAGCTTATCGACACGGGCGATAGCAATTTCAACAGTATTATTTACACCCGTATCCCTGGCCGTAACCCCACCCACAGATGCAAATAGCGTTGTTATCATTAATAATGGCGAAGAGGCAAAAGTTATTGCCTCCGAAGGTTACGATCCTGGATGGAATCATTTTACTTCTTTGAATGTAGGCCAAAACTCTAATGGCTCACTACTCATTGATAATATTTCACTTATTACTGCTAATGCTACCGTAGGTAATAATTCTGAAGGTTCCCTCACTTTATCCAACCATACCAACTGGCAGTTTGATACCCCTACATCCAAATTGTTTTTGGGTACAAATGAAGGTTCCGGCACCGTATATGTGTTAGAAGGCAGTAAGATAAGTGGCCTGCAGGAACTAAGGGTTGGTGAATATTATGGTGATGCCAAGGGGTTGATGGTTATTGATGGGGAAAACTCATCAGTTTCCTCTAACATTACTCTTGTTGGCGATCAGGGAACCGGCAATTTACGTATAACTAATGGCGGCACACTCACTACCTCAGCTCAGGTAGCTATTGGATATGCTTATCCAGCCAATGATATATCAAAAAATCGTAATAGTTATGGCGAGGTTCTGGTTGACGGTAAAAATTCAACATTGAATGCTGAATATGTTTATCTTGGTGGATTCAGCCCAGATGTTGCTTTTAATACTACCGGTATCCTTACCGTTAATAACGGTGCAACAATCAATGCCAATTCGTTTATCTGGGTTACTCTCGCCCCTGGCGCCACAGGCGTTTTAAATATTGGTGGTGCGCAAGGTGAGGCTGAACAGCCTGCAGGTTCGATTAATACGCCATTTATTCATTTGGGAGCCGCAGATGCTTCCTCCTCGTCGGTAGTAAACTTTAATCACTCCAGTGCCGATTTTGTTCTGGCCTCACCTATCCAGGGAAATGGTCAGGTTAACCAGGTAGGTTCCGGGACAACCACATTATCCGGCTCGAATAACTATGCCGGTAATACCTATATAACAAAAGGCAGCCTACGCGCAGGTAAAGAAAATACCTTCAGCCCCAACTCCGATTATATTGTCGACAACGATGGGCATCTCGATTTAAACGGTTATTCGCAGGCGTTAAAAACGCTGACGCTGGCTGGAACAACAACGTTGTCTTCGTATGAACAGGGTCACGAGTTCACGCCGACCACACTGACCATTAACGGCAACTACACCGCCAATGATGGCCTGTTAGTCATGCATACTGTATTAGGCGATGATAATTCCGTAACGGATAAACTCATCGTAAAAGGTGATACTTCCGGTAGTACCCGCATTATGGTCAACAATGCGGGCGGTCTGGGCGCGAATACTCTGGAAGGGATAAAAATTGTAGAGGTTGATGGCCTGTCAGAGGGCGTTTTCAGTAAAGAAGGTCGCATTGTTGCCGGTCCCTATGACTACAACGTGGTAAAAAGCGACAATCAGAACTGGTTTTTAACCAGTGAAATTCCCGCAGGACCGTATACTCCACCGGAACTGCCCGTCATCCCGGAACCAGATCCTGAGCCCCCTGTAACACCAGAACCGCCTGTGACACCGGAGCCGCCTGTTACGCCATCTGTCCCACAACCAGAACGAAAACATCTGTATCGCCCGGAAATTGGTAGCTATCTTGCCAATATTCAGGCGGCAAATACGCTGTTTAATACCCGACTGCATGACCGTCTGGGGGAAACACAATATACCGACCTGCTGACCGGTGAGCAGAAAGTGACCAGCTTGTGGATGCGTAACATTGGTGGACACAATCGTTTTAAAGATCGCTCGGATGAACTGAGCACTCAGAGCAACCGTTATGTTCTGCAACTTGGCGGCGATCTTGCACAATGGAGCAGTAACGCACTCGATCGCTGGCATCTCGGCCTGATGGCTGGCTATGCCAACAGCAAGAGTCACACGCATTCCAGCCTGACCGGGTACAGCTCTCGTGGGCAAATCGACGGCTACAGTGTGGGGGTGTATGGCACCTGGTACGCTAACGAAGCAGATAAAACAGGAACTTATGTTGATAGCTGGTTGCTCTATAACTGGTTTGATAACACCGTCTCCGGCGAGTATCTGCCCAGTGAAAAATATCACTCTGACGGTATCACCGCCGCCATTGAAGCGGGTTATACCTTCCGTCTTGGTGAAAGCGCAGATGCCCGCACCAGCTACTGGTTGCAGCCTAAAATGCAACTGACGTGGATGGATGTGAAGGCAGACAATCATACTGAAGACAATGGCACTCTGGTTGAGGACAGCACCGAAGGCAACCTGCAAACGCGTCTGGGGGTGAAAGCGTACCTGCAGGGTCACAATGCTATTGATGATCATAAAGCGCGTTCCTTCCAGCCTTTCGTGGAAGCCAACTGGATTTATAACTCCCGCAATTACAGCGTGAAGATGGATGGCATCAGCGATGAAATCATCGGCACGCGTAACATCGGCGAGCTAAAAGTTGGGGTGGAAGGTCAGCTTAATCCACGTCTGCAACTGTGGGGCAACGTCGCCCAGCAGTTGGGGGACAACGGTTACAGCGATACCCAGGGAATGCTGGGCATGAAATATCTCTTTTAATGCCACTTTGCCGCCCGTCACGATACGGGCGGCACTCTTTTTAGATCCACGGTCTTTGTGATCGCGCTCGCATTCAGTCATTTTTACTATAAATATGATGAAGTTAATTCAGCTTATTTATGGATGAAATCACTATGGATCCTTTGCACGCCGTTTACCTGACCGTCGGACTGTTCGTCATCACGTTTTTTAATCCAGGCGCAAATCTCTTTGTCGTGGTTCAAACCAGTCTGGCTTCTGGTCGTCGCGCGGGCGTACTCACCGGGCTTGGTGTGGCGTTGGGCGACGCCATCTATTCCGGGCTGGGATTATTTGGGATGGCAACGCTCATTACTCAGTGTGAAGAGATTTTCTCACTCATTAAAATCGTCGGCGGTGCTTATCTCTTATGGTTTGCCTGGAACAGTATGCGCCGACAATCAACACCACAGATGAGCGCGTTACAGCAGCCCCTTAGCGCCCCCTGGTATGTATTTTTCCGCCGTGGATTAATTACCGATCTCTCGAATCCACAAACAGTTTTATTTTTTATCAGTATCTTCTCAGTGACGTTAAGCGCAGAAACGCCGACCTGGGCACGGTTTATGGCCTGGGCGGGGATTGTGCTCGCATCTATTATCTGGCGTGTATTTCTTAGTCAGGCGTTTTCTTTACCCGCCGTGCGTCGTGCATACGGGCGTATGCAGCGCGTTGCCAGTCGGGTTATTGGTGCGATTATTGGTGTCTTTGCGCTACGGCTGATTTATGAAGGAGTGACACATCGGTGAGCTGATAATTGTAACCAACCCAATTGAGAAATTGGACCGCCATCGAGGCCTCGAACCCCGTACCATACAACAATCCTGGTTGTCGTCTGCTCTTCCTGATGAGCTAATGGCGGTTTTTTGATACGAACCTTACAGCATATTTCCTGTCAGGCCCTGGTGCGATGCATAAGATACAGAAACTGCCCTACGCGAACATGACGGAATTATGATTTTTTTCATATGAATGTCAACTCATACATTCACAAAATATCTTCGTTGTTCATTAATAAAGCAATAGCGAATCCCTGTCGATTTACTCGCCCATGGCATTCCCTACGCCAGGGGAGTACCCGCCAGCACCGCTTCAAAATCTGCGGCGCTCAGATCGGTTGCCCCTTTGAGCATATCTCTCGCCAATGCCCGGCGTCGGTTCAGTAATTCATCCAACGTTTCTTCAAAAGTCATTAACTGGCTATCACGCACCGTCGGATAATAGACGTAAACATCTTTCTGCTGCCCGATACGGTAGGCCCGATCGGTCGCCTGATCTTCCTTCGCCGGATTCCAGCAACGGGTAAAGTGGATGACATGATTTGCTTTTTGGACATTGACGCCAAACCCAACCGCAATGGTGGATAAAATAATGACGTTAAAACCGGGCGTTGACTGAAATGTATCGATCAGACTCTGACGATTTTGATCGCTGCCAGATTTGGTGCTGGTATCACCATTAATAATAAAAGGCTTAAAGCCAAAATGCTGCGCAATCAGATGTTGCAGTTCTCGTTGAATATCGCGCAGTTCCGTAAAAATAATCACTTTGTCATCAGATGACTGGCGAATCATATTTAATGTCTCCAGCAACCATTTTACTTTCGGGGCATCGTTCCGTAAGCGCAAATCTGCACTGACGGAATAAGGCCATGCGCAAATAAGTTTCAGGCGATGCAGTAACCCCAGCATACCTGAGCCTCGTTGATCCAGCCCTTCGCTGATCTCCTGTTGGTTTCGCCAGCTTGCAACCGAGTGGGTATAGAGATCCCGTTGCAATGGCAGCATATTCAACTGTTTACAGCGTTGATCTTCAATCTTATCCGGCAGGTCTTTCGCCACTTCTTCTTTGGTGCGGCGCAGCGTCTGCGGTTCTATTAATTTACGTAGCGATTCGAGGACAGCATTATCATTCTGTTGCTCAATGGGGCGCAGATAATCTTTACCAAAATTATTTAAAGCCCCCAACAAACCTGGCTGCACGAAGTCAAATAAACACCACAGATCGACAAGGGTATTTTCGACCGGTGTTCCGGTACATGCGACTTTAAATTGTGCCTGAATGGCTTTTGCCGATTGGGTAATTAATGCCGCCGGATTTTTAATTTTCTGCGCTTCGTCGCACACCATTATGGACCAGGGCTGACGAGCCAGGGAAAATTCCTGATCGCGCAACGTCTCATAAGTGGTAAGAACAATATGCGCGTCACCCACCCAGTCACTTTGCAGTAAGTTCTTAATCCCCTTACTTTTAAGCGCCTGTGGAATACTCTCTTTCGCGCATTTCTTAGCCTTAAGTTCATTACCGTAGAGTTTTAAAATCGACACCTGCTCGCGCAGGAAGAAATTCCCAACCTCACGCTCCCAGTTATCGAGTAACGACACCGGAGCAACAATCAGCGAAGGAGGAGCATCCGGGAAACGTTCACGATGCCAGATGAGAAAAGTTAGAATCTGTAAGGTTTTACCCAGCCCCATATCGTCTGCGAGTAAACATCCCGCCGTCTCTATTGGCGACTTTAGATACAACTGCTGGAGCCACGCTACCCCTTTACGCTGGTGTTCACGTAGCTGAATGGACGTTTTGAGGATCATCGGCAGTTCGACTTCTGCCTGATGTGCACCGAGCAAAGAGTCCCGCCGTTGTTTAACATACAGCGCCTGCTCGATATTTTGTTCTATCAGCAGAACGGCGCGACTGACCGGCTCACTACTGACGCCATCATTTGTTTCACCGTCGATTTTCTTTTTCCATTTATCGTGGAAAATTTCTGCTTCTTCACGGGGCAAAAGGTTGTCGTTCCAGGGCATGGCGACTTCCGGCGCATCCGTAGCTTTTGCCTCTTCCAGCCGCTCTTCCAGTTCCTGAAAATGTTGATGATTATCGAGATCCCAGCCAGAGAACATGGCCTCGCACATCTCTTGCACAAGGTTCTCCGGAAGCCATTTTTCACTTTCACTTTTGACCAGATAAGGCGAACTTATTTTTTCAAATTCACCGATCCCGATAACCCGGTCGCTGTATTTGTTCAGATCGAGGACGTGGGTAAAATTCATTCCCGCCGCCTGGTGCTGCCAGTTTTCAAGCAACGCCTGATAACCTTGCAGTTCTTCCTGGCTGAATCTGGAAAGCTCCAGATCGTAACCCTGCCAGACTCCGGCGGGCAGTTGTGCCGCTAACTTTTGCTCCAGTTCAGAGAGCAACGCCGCCAGTTCACCTGGACGTTTAAAGATATAGGTTTCATCCGCCACAGATTGCTCAGTTCTGGGGCTGAGAAGAAGCGTTACCGCCGCAATTTGCCTGTTTTCATCAATCTGCGGCTCCAGACGGAAATCATAAAAGTAGATCCCGGCGTCCTGCAAATTCTGCTCATAAACGTCAGGATCAAGCACCAGGCTCGCCTCTTCACCAATCCAGGTGTAGGGGTTGCGAACAAATGAGAGCGCATCATCCCCCGCCACGCGACGCCCCGTAATAGCGTGCACGGAGGTCAGGACGTCTTTGACTTCAGGAGAAAGAATGACATGGTTTAAGACACCATCGTCCCCTAAAACACGGTAACGATCCTGCACCTGTTGCGTGCGGTCAAAACTCTGTAACCAGTTGGCAGGCTGCTCATCAAAAACAGGTTCAATTTCCAGCACCGGAGTATCCACCACCAGCGATTTTCGCAGTTTTAACTGCAACGATTCCGGCCTGATGACGATCGTTTTCGCGAGATAGTCATCCAGTTTTGCCCCTGCTTTTTTGGCCTGCCGCCGTATTTTGGCCCAACGGGTTTGGTTGACCGTTTCGCCCGGCGTCTGTCGCTGCTGCAACCTGAGTTGCTGTAGTGCGTCCAGAAGTTGCCAGTTCTCTTCACTTAACACAAAGGTGCCTTCCGCAGAGGAAAAGCTGGCGCCTGTGCAAGTTATCTCAACAGGGCGATAGTCATCAGGTAGGGTCCATTTATCAATGAAAACGCGAAAAGTGTCATCGCTAATGCTTCCTGTTGCAGCAAGATGAGCCGTCAGATTGCGCTGTGAAGGGAAAGCAAAAATCGCCAGACTGCTGGCATAGTCGTCATTTTTCCGGATGCGGTAAAAATCATCCCAGCTAAGAAACCAGCAATCAGACCAGTGTGAAACATAATCTTCCTCATGAAGCTGTTCCAGGCATGAGGCGACAGGCCAGTTATCTTCGCTATCGGCAAGACTAAAGGGGAAAGCAAAACCCTCTTCTTTCATTACATACACCGGCGCAAATGAAGCAGGTAGTGAAGTATTCTCTTTAATAAATTTACCCAACAATTTTTTGAACACTATTTGCTCCAGTAAGTAAATTTACCCAGCACAGGTTTAAACCCAAGGCTGAGTAATTTTTGCGCCGCTTCATGGTCTGGTTCATTGAACTGAATATGGATTGCGCCCCCCAGCCCTCGTTTATCCATCACTTTGCAATCGACCGAACGAATAATCTCCCGGATTTGTTGTTCTCGGTCGGGGAGATCTTTTTTGGCTTTTAACGAGGAGGCGATGATTTTGATTTGCTCTTCCCGGTCTGACTTTGCATCACTGACTTCATGTTCAGATAACGATGCAGGTTCAGGCCGACTCACGGTCTTTGAGGCATTGAAGCGAGAGATATCCAAAGTGACAGAGGACTGATTTAAATCTTCCGCAACGTAATCAATACCCAGCTTACGAAGTTCTTCGTCATATCGGCTCATCCACCCCTCAATTCGGTTGAGTGAGTAGAGAAATACCGGCGACAAATGCGGTAAACGCAACCGGACTTTACGGCGGTTATTCCGCTTATCTTTCAGATCATAATCAATATCAAGAATGCCGGTTTCCGGATTAAAGGGCGCATTCCCCATATGGTAGGCATACATCGCCCCCACTTTCGAAAATTCGACAAACAGATAATCACCAATGCGCATAATCATGGCATTGTTATCGCGTGAACCAGAACCTTGCAGACGGCTTAATCGCCCTGCGTTTTTCGCCCTGAATTCAACATAATCGGCATCTTTGGATCGCAGCGCATCTTCGCCCAGCACAATGCGCGTATAGCTCATTTGGTTGGCAAAACGTAGCCAGTAGAACAGGCGCGCATGGTCAACATCCCGATTGCCTTTCAGCAATTCAAAGAACAGTTTCAGGTCGTCTTTGGCGAACCATCCTTGCACCATCAGTAATACCGGATTTTCAACGTGAACCTGCCAGCTTTTATTACGGCTGGTTAACTGCGGATTTCCCCAATATTCCAGGGCCAATTGCTTGAGTTCGAAATGCGTTTGATGTTTAAAAGCCGACTGATAATAACGGGTCAGAGTGGCTGCCAGAATATTATCTTTAAACCGCGTAAGCTGGCGGCTTAAGGCGATAAGAGAATGAATTTTCTGCTGAAAAGCATCGTCAGTCAGGCAAAAAATCTCATTGACCAGGTGGTTAACAATTTTGCGCCATAACCAGCTGGTTTGCGGAATTTGCGCGACTTTCTCCAGCACCGAAATATCCGTGATTTCTCCACGCCCAAGCTGTTGTCCGAGAAGAAAACCTGCATTATCGGTAAAAATATCGCTATAGGTGTCAATGACCGACATCCAAGACATCTGACGCGGCGCACTCTCTTTTAGCTGTTGAAACCCACGAGCAATCTGCGTGCGTAGCTGAAGCCACTGCGGATTCTTTTCCGGTGTATCGCTGGAATGACCAAAGTAGCTGGTACATAGCGCCAGCCATTCGCGGCGTGTTAACCGCTGCTGCGCAATTTTTTGTTCAATTTCAGCGATAATCCTCGCGAAGTTTGTTGCATCATCAATCAATGCAATTTCAAACAGATCGCCTTCTGCCACGTCATTAAGGCCAAAAAAAATCATCTTCCACTCGAAGGGCTTTGGCGTATCCCCCGCACGCAGCCGGGCAATGGCCTGTCGGCGTTTCTCCAGAGGGGGAACCATCTGCACCGCGCGAGCATCTACCTTCCTCTCAAGTTGCGCGATAACGCGCTGAAGATAGTGAAAAGCATGACTTACCGTCGGCTGCACGTTCTGCTCCCGATAGGGCAGCAAACGGGTTTTCAGTTTTTCAATAGCAGAAGTCATTGCATGGCTCCCAACTGACAGGTTTCCTGACTAATGCCAGGAACAACATCCATGCTTTCGTCGCGCTTTTTGTCTTTCAGGCCAAAGAATTGCATCCGCAGTTCTACGCGACGGCTGGCTTCTTTGCTCTCTTTCGCATTGTTGAACGAAACCCCGCCCGCCAGAAATAATTTACGGATCTGGACCTGTTGTTCCGGGGTTATTTTTTGCTGTAGCGCGCTTCTGCTATCCAGCAAACTGCACATCACCCATTCCGAGCGTTGCAACGAAAGGTGCAGGTTATAGAGATAAGAACCGTCAGTATCCGTAAAACCTTCTATAACAATTTGCTTAAACCATTTTTTGCCTTCATCGCTATTTGCCGCCTCCAGCACTAACGGCACCACATCCTGTAGCGCCTGTAATCCTTCGGCGTTAAGCGCAAAGCGATTGTGCTCAAAACGCCCTGCTTCACCAAAGCTGATACGGTTGTCATGGCAGTCAACCTGAATCGTCTTATTGAGATTCTTTGCCTGAAGCTCAAGTTTTTCACACAGGCGAGCGATATCATGCCCGCGCGATTTCTCCCCCGCCTCCGCCTGCTGGATCCGCTGCGTAACAGAGCTAAGTGACGCCACCATCACCACCAGAAACAGCACCATCATGGCGGTCATCAGGTCTGCATAGGAGATCCAGAAGGGTTTTTCCGCTTCATCGCTGCGCCGTTGCCTGCCATTAAATACCCGGTTAAACATCAGCCTGTTCCTTACGCGCGACGATGACGGAGTACTGTTTCCAGCGTATCCACGCTTTCACCGATAATCTCAACCGAAGAACTTAAGGCTCCCGCCGCTTTCGTCAGTTGCGTATCCATCTCTTGCAGTGAACGATTCAGGCCGTTTTCCACTCCGGTCGTAAAGGATTCAAAACTGGTTCCCATTACCTCGGCAATGTTATGCAGGAACTCCTGAGCCTCACGGTTATATTGTTGCAGGCGTTCAGAGTACGCTTTCAGATCGTCAACAAAACGGCTGCGCGATGTTTGTTCATCATGGCTACGGTTAATCAGCGTTTCGAGTGCCGTTATGGCATTCGCCACGACTTCACGGGTATTACGATAATCAGCAATCAATGCACCCAACTCCGCGCTGGCACTGGAAAGCGTGCGTCCTGCCTGTTGCGTGCCATTGAGCACCTCAGCGGTCAACTGATTAGCCTCAGCAACACGATCGCCCGCAGCCTCAAAGCGGTCGGCAGCCACGCGCATTTTATCGGCTCCTGTTTGTATCTCTTCCAGATGGCGCGTGGTGTTTTGCGCCATCCGTTGCAGCAGATCGCCTGAAGCAGATTGCTGTTCACGCAGCATCTGCATCAGCGACTCAACCTGACTTTCAAGCTGACCAATGATTCGCTGCGCTTCCTGTTGTAACGCACTCTGCGCAGATTGCTGTTGCTGACTGAGCGACTTCTGACCTTCTTCCAGTTGCCCAAACAGGTTGCCAAGTTGGCTACCCAGGTGATCGATACCGCTGGTCATTTTCTCTCGCAGGGCATCCTGACCGGAATGCATGGTTTGCTGTAACGACGTCATAAACTGTTGCTGTTGCTCAGCCGCCGCCTGCTCACGCGCTTCGCTACGTGCCAGAAGCTGCTGAGTTTCTTCATGCAGCACGCGTTGCCCCTGTTCCTGAGTCTGGCTCATCTGTTTTTGCCCGGACTCCAGTTGGCTGAATACACCCGCCAGGTTTTGCGTCAGCGTTTCGATACCTTTGCTCATATTGCCCATCAGCAGATTTTGCGCCTGGTTTTGCTGCTGATTAAGTTGCTGCTGACCATTTTCCAGTTGTGCAAAGAGCGTCGCCATATGGCTGCCAAGCGTATCCACGGAAGCTGCCATTTTCTCCATGGTTTCATTTTGCCCTTGCTGAACACTGGACTGGATAGCCTCAATAAACGCGCGCATCTGTTCCGCCATCGCTTTTTCACGCGCTTCGCTGTCGGCAAAGATTTTTTCCAGTTTTTGCGCCATCCGTTCGCCCGCGCCCTCACCTTCTGCGCCAATACGGGCAACGGATTCCTGCAAGCTGCGCAGCATCTCATTCATCCCTGCCTGCATCTCCTGCTGACCGCTTTTCATTTCGCTTAACAGTTGAGAGATCAGTTGCGCGCTGCCCTGACGTGAGTCATCCCCGGCCTGACGCATATCCTGCAACAACGTTGAGAAGCCGCTTTGCATAGACTGAATGGCTTCCACAGAACGCCCCATCATCTCCTGCATGGTGGTGAATTGCTGACCAAAGGTGTTATCCATTTTGCTCATAAAGGCGGTCAGGACGTTCTCCAGCATCGACTGCACACGATGGCTCTGATCGCCGGAGGCGGTTTGCACCACACCAGCAATTTTATCCAGCGGATTTTTCAGACTGGTTTCGATAGCACCACTGACCTGTTCAGCAAACTGTTGGCCTGACTCGCGGTATGTTGTTGATAATGTCTCTGCCAGCTTTTGATTTTCCCGCACCTGGCTATCCACCAGGTTTTGCAGCATTTCGCGCAGGTCAGTGACCAGACCATCCTTAAGTTGCCGCGCATGGGTGGTGTTTTCTTTAGTACTGGAAAGAAGTTGCGAAAGGTAATCTTCACCGACGCCGCCCTCAAAAAGCTGGTCAATGCTGGCGGTAAGAAGTTCAAGGTTTTTATAACATTGCGCCAGTCGCCATTTTTCAAACATGGTGACCAGAATGGAAAACGTAATAGCAAACGCCGAACCTAAAAACGCATACAGAACGTCGCGTAAAAGGTTAGCGACGCTGGCGCTGACCTGCTCTGGCGTGCTGGGGTCAAAATGGTGCAAACCAATCATCAGCCCCGAAAAGGTGCCGATGATCCCAATTCCGGTCAGGATGCCAGGGAGATGTTTAAACGCTTCCGTATAGAGAGGAATTTCGACTAATAACGGTTCCGTAAACCATGCTGACGACGGAGCCGTTGAACGGATGGCGCTAATTTTTTTTTGCCCGCTGTTTTCGTCAAACTCAAACTGGCGATGTAGAGACTCTTTAAATTCGCTCCAGGGATGCGCAAAAAATTTATCAGAGAATAACGCGTCTAATTTTTCGAGTTGTTGTGCCGGTTTTTCATTGCCAAGTTGCCGAATTGCTTTCGCTTTTTGTTTAAAGCGCGCTGAAACCCTAAATGAAGGAATAGCGTAACGGACAATGAAACCCAACAACAAAACCCCAACCACAATAGCGACATAAATCGGCACATTTTCTGGATTAACAGAGGTTAACGTGTCGAGGAACGAAGTCAGCGAAAACATCTAAATACCTTGAGTGAAGGAAAAGAAATTTGCAGGGCAGAACATCACCAGCAAGGAAAAAAATCGCCCGCTCATTATAGGAAAAGTCTCGATTTTTACATCAATAAAACGTTATATATCTCACAAAAACATTGATCACACGCATATGTAAGAAATTTAAATCGCTTGGTGAAAATAATTCACAGAATTTATGCTTTATGACACAAAAATTGGGGATTTTATTTTTTTCGCCGCCAGACTTACGTATGAAACTTTTTCGTAGGGCGCGCTGCTTCTAATAACGTCCAGTCACTATTCAACGAGACAATTAAATGAGTGAGATTGACATTAAGGGCGATGAAACGCTGGTTGCTCTGCTACTGAACGCCGACAAAAACGATATCGATCTGCTGATTGATTACATTACCCCAGACGGAAAATTTAATTTTTCCCAGTCTGACCGCGTTAAAAAGGCCTTGCGCGATGGTAAAAATAGCGAAGCTGTTGATGAGGAAACATTGCGTTTGCTGATTCGCGAACTGCAACATTTTGGCGGTAACACCGTAATGAATCTGTTCCGACGCAATGGCGTTAGCTATAGCGAAATTGTTGACGATGTCGCCAGCCATCTGAAAATTAAAGTCGCGAAAAATGCACCGGTAAAAGAAAAAGAATCACTGATTATCGATGCCGTTTTTGCGTCATCCTGGAACAAAATGTCAGATGACGATCGCCGTCAGCTTCTCCGTGATATGGGAATTAACACCAGTATTAGCCTGGATAAGTTGTCACGTATGGAGCTGCCACTTTTGCAACGTGCGGCAATGGTAGCAAGCGGTCTGGCGCAGATCGCCACGGGGAAGGCACTCCCGCTAATTGCGGGTCTGGGGATAGGTCGCGTGTTGGGCGTTCTCACCGGTCCTGTCGGGTTAGCCCTCACCGGTTTATATACCGCTTATGATATTTCCAACCCGGCGTTCCGAATCACCTTGCCCTGTGTAGTGCAAATTGCCTGGATTCGCTTAAAAAATTCCCGCCATCACCGTCTGAGCGAATCGGTATCATCAACGGCAATGTCAACCGCAAACTATGGCAATCGCTGGGTGTTTGAAAATGAAAAGTCGCAGCGCGTTTTAACTGTATCGTCTATCGCTTTAAATGAAATTACCCACCCCGACACTCTGATACGACATGACATTACTGAAATTTCACGGTTAGGCCCACTCTTACAGACGCTTCCTTCGCTCGCCACCGCCGCCCATGTCGCCAGTCATCACTATATGGAAGTCATAATTGATGGCGCACTGGCGAAAGTGAAAGATGGCTCGGGATATCGTGGCTTCAGTCTCGGGGAAAAAGGAATTAAAGCGCACGCAGTTTTGCTGAACCCTGACAAACTGAATCAATTAGTCAATGCCAGCATATTACTGAATGTCGCTTCGGCGATACTGGCACAAAAACATCTGGCAGATATCAGCAATAAACTGACGCAGATAATTGAAACTATTCGGGAGATTTCTGCGTTCCAGAACAATGCCCGCAAATCTGAAATTGTCGGCGCTATTCAGTATTTACAGCAAATCACACCTGTCGTCATTGAGGGGCAATCTTCGCCAGAAATACGGCAAATACTTGAAGCTATCGAAAAGGATTTTTCAACGCTCCAGGATCATCTGCTGACGGATATTGCCTTTGCTGGCGAGAAGGTAGCCTCTATAAATGACGGCAGTTTTTTCAGTAGCGCAACCATCACCAGTAAAATTCAGGCGCAACAAAAAATTATTGAAGAACGGACGATGGAGTGGGATTTAGCGATGAGGGTACGCGGGCAAGCATTACATCTGGTCAGCCATAGTGAGGGTCAGACGATACTGGTAGAACGTCGTCAGCAGGCTATAGAACATCATTATGCGCAGTTCGATACGGTTATCAGCAAGGTAGAAAAACAATTACAGTCACGAATTGATAGCATCGGCGCCGTAGCGGAACAGGCGAATACCACCAGCGCCAATAAAGTCATTTTGCGAAAATGGTGCAATAACCGCTTAATGCCGCAAAAAGTCGCAATTAAGGAAGCCCGCATGGCGTTCGACCAATTCCAGCAAAATATGCTGGACAAGCCGTTGCAGACCAGCCGCATGTTGGTGGAAATGAAAGACGGAAAACCGGTGAAGTGTTATGCGTTGCCGGATGCTTAAGGCGGCTCGTAAGGTTTACTGTGTGGTTAGCGGTACCACACACAATGTCTCCGGCTCAGAAGAATCAAGGCCAACAAACCCATATTCAAGTTGCCCCACTCCCTGGGGCGATAAATCTCTTACGACTCACCGTTGAAGACATTTCAAACGGACATCAACCTGCCACACGCCCCCATACCAGTTGCCCTTTATGGAACGTTGCGGTACGTGGCGAGATACGCGCCACCGCCTCGGCGGAACAGGAGGCGTCCACCAGCACAAAGCTGGCGTCATCCTGCGCTTTTGGCCAGACGCGCTCGCCTTTTTCATTCAGCGGCAGGACATCGCCAGTGGCTAAAAACAGCGATCGGGAGAGGTTCTGTTCGTTAGGACGAATATAGAGTTGCGCGTACAGATTGGCTTTTTCCAGCATGTCGCCAAGGCCGTAAGGTGACCAGTGGTCGATAACGCTGTCAGTTCCTGTCATGACTTTTACGCCTTTGTCGTGCAACTGTTTGAGCGGCATATGCAACGTGCCAATCGGCACCGTCGAGGCGATAGTAATTTGCTGCGCCGCCATGCGGTTTGCCAGTTCATCCACCTGTTGCTCGTTAAGCGTTGCCAGCGCAAAGGCGTGACTGATGGTCAGCTTGCCCTTCAGTTGCGGCGTTTTCTCTACGGTTTCAACCATATAATTGATGGCCGCCACGCCTGCCGGCGTGGTTTCGTGCAGGTGAATATCGACGCCTTTGTCGTAGTCCAGCGCAATCTGGAACATGGTGTCGAGAGATTTTTCCATCGCGCCATCAACGCTGGTGGGATCCAGCCCGCCGACGTAATGCGCCCCCGCCTGCATCGCTTCGCGCATTAAGGGTTCCGATTTCGACAACAGCAAACCGTGCTGCGGGAAGGCAACAATTTCACACTCGAAGCCCGCCTGACGTCGCGCCAGCACCGCCTGTAAGTTATGCAGATTTTTCAGGCCGGAAACCGGTTCGATATTGCAGTGGCTACGGGCAATGGTGGTGCCTTTCGACTGCAATAAATCGATCAGTTTTTCCGCCCGCTCCTGAGTGTACGGTTGCAACTCCGGCAGCATTTTCTGCTCAAGCGTGATCATGTCCTGGATTGTGGTGCCTGCCGGGCGATTGAGCGAGCGCCACGGCCCGCCATAAAAGGTTTTGTCGAGATGAATATGCATGTCGCGGGTGGTGGGCAGCATCAACTTACCGCCAGCGTCATAGTGCGGCAGCGTGGCGTCCGGATGCTGCTTATTCTCGCGCAGGGCAACAATTTTGCCGTCCTGAATTTCCACGGTCTGGCGCGCCGTGCGGGTCTGCACCGCTACGCCGTTTTCGTAATCAAAACCGGTTTCCAGCAACACGTTGTCGAGATAGTAGTGCGGGTCAGTGATTTTCATGGTGTTATTCGCTTCGCAGTTTGCGGTGCCAGAGACTGCCGCGTGGGCGAGCGGCACAGACGTACCAAACAGCGCGGCGGCGGTAACCATCTTACCGCTCTGGCTCAAAAACTCACGACGGCTATTGCTTTCTTTCATCTTACGTCCTTACGTTTTAATAATATGGGTGCCCGTTTCACCGCGCAGCGCCGCTGGCAGGCATTCCGGCGTGGTGATAATCACTTCTTTGCCGCCCTGTTCTAAAAATGTCAGGCTGGCGATAATTTTTGGCAACATGCTGCCGGGCGGGAAATGCCCTTCCTGCATATAGCGGGTCATGGTGGCAATATCCACCCGATCCAGCGCCTGCTGCTGCGGCTTGCCAAAGTGAATGCACACTTTTTCGACACCGGTGGTAATCACTAAAATGTCAGCGTGAATTTCGCGCGCCAGCAGTGCAGTGGAGAGATCTTTGTCGATAACCGCGTCCACGCTTTGGTAATCGCCTGCTTCACTGCGCACCACCGGAATTCCGCCACCGCCCGCGCCAATCACCACAAAGCCTTGTTGGATCAGCGCCTTAATAGCAGGCGCTTCCACAATGCGTTTCGGTTCCGGCGAGGCGACAACGCGGCGATAGCCCCGTCCGGCATCCTCAACAAAATGCCAGTCAGGGTTTGCCTTTTGTAATTCGTCACGCTGGCTTTCACTAAAGAATGCACCGATGGGCTTGGTGGGATGAGCAAAACCCGGATCGTTTTTATCCACTTCAACCTGAGTCACCACGGTGACGGCCTTTTTCTCGCCGTGACGCGCCAGTCGGTTGTTCAGCGCCTGTTGGATCAGATAGCCAATGCCGCCTTGCGTATCTGCCACACAGTTCGCCAGCGGCGTTAAGGGCAGCCCTTCACGCTCGTGGGCAATCTCCGCGCGGCGTAAATCCAGCCCGACCTGCGGCCCGTTGCCGTGGGTCAGCACAATGTCGTAATCGGAAGCCAGCATTTCCAGCACCGTATCGGCGACGGCTTTCACCGCCTCCGCCTGATGCTCAATCGACTGGCTGGCGTTATCTTTGATAATGCTGTTGCCACCAATGGCAACGACCACAAGTTCTTTCATGTTGTTATGTCCGCGACAGAGGGTGATGGGGTTATGACCAACGCCAGACTGCCTGATGCGCTACGCTTATCAGGCCTACAGATTCTTGTGCCATCCGGCAATGGTGAAAAATGCCTGATGCGACGTTCGCGCGTCTTATCAGGCCTACAAACTCTTGTGCCATTCGTAGGCCGGATAAGGCGTTCACGCCGCATCCGGCATAAACATGTAGGTCAGACGCCGTAACGTTCGCACCAGCCAAGAATGGCTTTCTCGAAGCAGGCGAATGGTGGATGCACAATGCCCGCGCCAATCATGCCGACGCCCGCATCTTTATGGGCGATGGCGGTGTTGATCACCGGCAGAATGCCGCTGCTGCCCACGCGGGTGATGTCGATTGCCGACGGCACGCCCATAAAACCGAGCAGCGGAATGGTGACATTCGGGTTTTCACCGAGGGTGATTTCTCGCATCTGACGGGAGAAATCGATAGCCTCTTCCACCGTGCCGCCCACCAGCGCGACGATCGCAGGCGCGGTCGCCATAGCAAATCCGCCAATACCGTAGGTTTCGGTGATGGCGCTGTCGCCGATATCCAGCCCCGAATCCTCCGGCTTATAACCGGCAAACATCGGGCCGATGACCTGCTGCGCCGGGCCGGTAAACCACTGCCCCGGCAGGCCGCTGACCCGCAGGCCGAACTCGACGCCGTTTCGCGCCATCGTGGTGACCACGGTGCTGTATTCGATGCCGTGCGCCGCATCCATCGCCGCTTTACACATCGCCATCCACGTCGGGCCGGAGAAGTAGTCGCTGCTGGCGACAAACTCAAACACTTCGCGCTGTTGCTCGACGGAATAGCCCGCCTGAATAATCCCCGGCGTCAGCGCCTGAATCAGCAGCGTCGTCCCGGCGTTATTGCGGTTATGACACTCATCGCCCATATGCAGCGCCTGCGCCAGCATTAAGCGCAGATCGATCTCACCGATAATTTTCATCGCGTCGCGCAGCATTGGTCCCTGCACATCGCGCATCCAGTTGAGGCGGTCGATCACGCTCTGGTCGTTGGCGCCCATACGCAAAATCTTCGCCATCTGCTCGCTCATGTTGGTGTAAGCGATGTTGCCGTAGGTTTTGTTTTTCACGATGTGCATAAACATCGAGGCCGAGGTAACCCCCGCCATCGACCCCACGCAATCATGTTCGTGGCACGGCGAGAAGGTGATCTCCCCGGAAGCCGCCAGTTCAGCCGCCTCGTCGAGGTCTTTCGCCAGCCCTTCGAACACCAGCGCCCCGGTGACCGCGCCTTTCATCGCGCCGCACATTTTTTCCCAGGTGACCGGCGGCCCGGCGTGAAGAATGGTTTTCGCCGTCATGCCGGGCACCACGTTAATCGCCTGATCAAAACCAATCAGCACCGGATGCGACTGGATAATGCGTTCCAGCGCCTGCTGGTTAGCGGCGGCGATTTTGTCTGCCAGGGGCGAATCGGCAATGTTATCCAGCGCCTGCACCACCTGCATATTGCCCTGCCCCGGCGGCGTCCAGTCGAGTTGAGTCACTTCTACATGCTGCTTTTTCAGGTCATCGCTAAACATGGCGATGCCGACGTTAATAACGTTCAACGGTTGGCTAAACAGTGACGGGCTCATCAGGCTTCCTCCCCTTTGCAGATAAATTCACGCGCCAGCAATCCGGTATTGGTGCTGCTGCTCGCCAGAATCACTCCGGCATCAAGCAGCATCTGGCTCTGTTGTTCTAATGATGGCGTATCGAGATCGGTGCCCAGCACATAGGCGAGAATGATCAACTCGCGCCCTTCGGTAGCGGCGATCGCTTTTGCTTCTTTGATCGCCTCGATGGTGGAGCCGACCGGATCTTCATGCGATCCAAATCCGAGCACAAAATCCATCACGATCACCGCCACTTCGGGATCGCGCGCCTCTTCGATCAACCGGCTGATACGGTTGGTGGGGTCAATCATTGGATGTGGTTTGCCGTTGGTGAAGTCGTCATCGCCAAAGTCGAGGAAGGTGTGTTTGATGCTGCGGTTGATATCTTGCAGGCGGAATTCAGGATCGGGCTGAATGTTGCTGTACACATCGCCATGTTTTTCCATCACCGCGAACATCGTTTCGTCGCACAGCGTGCCGCCGCAGAACAGGCCACGAATGTATTTCTGTTGCGGCTTCAGGCGAGCGCGCACGTCAGCAATCAACGGCTGGTTTAGCGTATGCAGGTCGAGATGTTCTTGTTTCACGCCGGAAAGCATCACTGCTTTCAGCGCCGCTTCTTTGGTGCCGCGAGCAAACTGTAGCCCCTGCTCATCCACAGGCGTTTCGCCACGACCGAGGAAGCAGACCACCACCGGCTTGCGGCAGGCGCGCGCGCGTTCCAGCACTTTGCGAGCCACCGCCGGCGCTGGCGGTTTAGAAATTAAGGCGATGATTTCAGTTTGCGGATCGTTTTCTAACATGCCGATGGCGTCGAGCATCATCAGGCCGCCAATTTTCTCGCTCAGGTCGCGCCCGCCGGTGCCGATCAGTTGTGAAACGCCGCCGCCAAATTCATGGATGCGGACACTCAGTTCCTGGCTGCCGGTGCCGGACGCACCAACAATACCGATGTTGCCACGACGCACGGCGTTACCAAAGCAGAGCGCCGCGCCGTTGATAATCGCCGTGCCGCAGTCTGGCCCCATCATCAGCAGCCCTTTTTCGTGAGCGAGCTGCTTGAGCGCCAGTTCATCTTCAACCGAGACGTTATCGGAGAACAGCATCACGTTGAGGTCATTTTGCAGCGCCTGACGCGCTTCGCGAGCGGCAAACAGGCCGTTGACGGAAATCACCGCCAGGTTACTTTCCGGGATATGCTTTTTGGCGCTGGTGATAGTGGCATAACGCGCCTCGTGCGTACCACTTTGCGCTTTGGTATTGAACAGTTCTTCAATCTCCACCAGCAACTGCTCGTTGTCCGCGCCCGCTTTGCCGTTGATAACGATCATCAGGTCGCCGTTTTTCGCCTGCTCCAGTTCCGGTGTCAGCAGCCCTAAATTTTTCAGCACGCCTTTGTTCATTTCGGTCGCCATCGCCACAAATGCCTGCTCGACACCGTCGAGTTTATTTGCACGCGTGGAGATGGACATCAACGAGACAGAATCAAAATAGGTATTCGGTTTAATGACTATTTTAACTGACATAATTCCCTCCGTAGGTTTGGCTCAGCGCACAACCATCGGCCATGCCATACAGCATGTCGCAGCCGGAACTGGAGCCAATATGTTTAATTTTTTCTATTGTCTGAGTGGCGTTCTCAGGGATGTCATTAATGATGCCGTGAATAAAGTGATAAATATTTTCCCGACAGCGTTGTTGTAATGCGGCTTCCAGCGTTATGGCACTTAATAACGTGGTATTATTTCTGCCGCGTTGCAGGCCGAGATAAAATTCCTCTTTGTATTTTTCTACCGGATGCCCGGAAATAAATAAAACAAGCGCCAGACCTGTTAAATAATCGTCGGCTGAAGGCGTCAGACCAATCCCTAACCCAATCATATTAGCGACCGCTGACGCGATATTTTGTTTATCGTTTAATGCATGAATAACAGCACGTCGCCTGATATGTAATTCTTTATTTAACGCCTGATAAAATGGATTATCGCCGCGATAATTAAACAGGGTTTCATTTTCCCCCAGGTGCTGATGAATAATGTCGTGCCACTGTTGCCAGGCGATAAGGTGAAAATTCAGAGCGGTCATTTGCAGTGTTGGGGACAGCCAACGCTGACAACGATGCTTATCTATATGAATATCTTTACCAATCGTAATCCCATGCTCGTCAAACTGAACCTTATCGCCATGATGGAACAGACCATCAAAGTGAGTGAGTGCCAACCGACAACTGTTTGGCGCATTGTCGTATTCTTCACAAAGCAGCGTCAGCAACTGCTGGCGAGCCGGGAGTGCGATATTTACCGCTCTGGCAAAGACCTGTTCAACCTGTCCTTGCCCCCGCTGCGCCAGAAAATCCGCATCCGCAGTTAGCGCCCACACACACCGTCTTTCTGGTGTGTCGATAGCAAGCCTCCCGGATTATGCACCTGCGGCAATCAGCAATTGCGCAATCTCTTCAAAACCGCGTTCCCGCGCCAGTTCCAGCGGTGTTTTGCCATATTTATCGGTCATATGCGGGCTGGCCCCGTGTTCCAGCAATAACTGGACAATCGCCTGCTGTTTAATACCGCCATCATTAAGCACAATCGCTTCCAGTAATGGCGTCCAGCCAACATGGTTGGTCTGGTTAACGTTAATTTCCGTATGCGCCAAAAGCTCTTTTACAATACTTAAATGGCCTTTTTCACAGGCAGGCGTCAGGCCGACACCGCCAAAACGGGTTACGCAATTAAGATCGGGTTTAGCCGGTAAAATAATTCGTAGTAGCGTTAAATCATCGTTCAGACAGCTAATTAAAAAAGGATTTAAACAGGTATGATCTTGTTTATTAATATCCGCTCCGGCGTCAATTAATGCCTGAATGCAAGCATATTGCTGATATAAACTTGCCAGCGTAATTGCCGTTTTCCCCTGACGATCGCAGGTATTAATATCGACACCCAGCGCAAGGCAGGTTTTTACTTTATCAATATCACCCTGTTGCGCAGCCAATAAATAGTCGGCAGGTAGATTTTTTATAGTCATTCACATTCCCCTGGTTTTTGTGGCTGTTTTCGATGAATTGAGAATAGCAACGATAATCTGATAAAAGAACCCGCTTAAATTTAATTCGCCGTATTTCGCCTTTTTGTTGAAAGATGTTCAACAATCTTTTCGCAGTGTGCGGTAGTGCAATATTTGTTTCTTTGACCCGATACCCTTTCACTCAATCAGGTTTTATTTCTCTATAGTCTGCACATGTAAGAGTAGCTTTCGTCCATGTCTAACCAGAGGGGAACAAGATGAACGGACTCACGGCAACGGGTGTCACCGTCGGTATTTGTGCAGGGCTTTGGCAGTTAGTGTCTTCACATGTCGGGCTCTCTCAGGGATGGGAATTATTAGGAACGATTGGCTTCGTCGCCTTTTGCAGTTTTTATGCCGCAGGCGGCGGTAAATCGGGGTTTATCAGAAGCCTGGCGGTTAATTATTCCGGGATGGTGTGGGCGTTTTTCGCCGCGCTGGCTGCCGGCTGGCTGGCTTCTGTAAGTGGTCTTTCTGGATTCTGGGCAAGCGTGATTACTACCGTGCCCTTCTCAGCGGTGGTGGTCTGGCAAGGACGTTTCTGGTTACTGTCATTCATTCCCGGTGGCTTTCTCGGCATGACGCTATTTTTTGCCAGCGGGATGAACTGGACGGTAACGTTACTGGGTTTTCTGGCGGGTAACTGCGTGGGGATAATTTCCGAATATGGCGGACAAAAATTAAGCGAAGCGACAACTAAACGCGACGGGTATTAAAAGTTATTCAAAAATGATTATCTATCTTTAACCGATACCTCTACAGTCATGGCTGGAGAAATTCATATTAGAAAATGGCGGGAATGGTTTAATGAACTCAATTTTTACCGAAGAAAACCTGTTGGCATTTACTACCGCTGCGCGTTTTGGCAGTTTCAGCAAAGCCGCAGAAGAGTTGGGTTTAACCACTTCCGCCATTAGCTACACCATCAAGCGAATGGAAACGGGGCTGGATGTAGTGCTGTTCACCCGCAATACCCGCAGCATTGAGTTAACGGAGTCCGGGCGTTATTTTTTCCGCAAGGCCACCGACCTGCTGAATGATTTTCACGCCATCAAACGCAGCATCGATACTATTTCGCAGGGCATAGAAGCACGCGTGCGCATTTGTATTAATCAGCTACTTTATACACCCAAACACACCGCACGCTTATTACAGGTGCTGAAAAAGCAGTTTCCTACCTGCCAGATTACCGTCACCACCGAAGTGTATAACGGCGTCTGGGATGCGATTATCAATAACCAGGCGAATATCGCCATCGGCGCGCCCGATACGCTGCTGGACGGTGGCGGCATTGATTACACCGAGATTGGTGCGATTCGCTGGGCTTTTGCTATCGCCCCGGATCACCCGTTAGCCTTTGTGCCGGAGCCGATCGCCGAAAGCCAGCTGCGTCTCTACCCTAATATTATGGTGGAGGACACCGCGCATACGATTAATAAAAAGGTGGGTTGGTTGCTGCATGGGCAGGAGTCGATTCTGGTGCCTGATTTCAACACCAAATGTCAGTGCCAGATTTTAGGTGAAGGGATTGGTTTTTTGCCAGATTACATGGTTCGTGAAGCGATGGCGCAATCACTGCTGGTTACCCGACAAATTCATAATCCGCGCCAGGATTCACGCATGTTACTGGCGACCCAGCACTCTGCAACGGGTCAGGTGACGCAGTGGATTAAAAGGCAATTTGCGCCAAATGGCATATTAACGGGGATCTATCAGGATTTACTGCATCGGGAGAATTAATCGCTGCCAACCTCCCGATGCGCTGTGAATAGCGGCTTACATCAACCACCGGCTTTCATTACCCAGTCAGAGACAAATTTATTACCCGGAACCGGCGGAGAGTACAAATAGCCCTGCAAAAAGTGAACACCTTTACCGATCATTAAGTCCGCCTGCTCCTGGGTTTCTACCCCTTCCGCTACGATACTCAGACCAGGCTTACGCGCCAGTTCGACAATATTGTCCACAATATGGCCGGAGATTTCGTCAACACTCGCCATTTGCACAAACGACTTGTCAATTTTAATAAAATCGACCGGAAACGCCTGCAGATAACGATAGGTCGCATAGCCCGTACCAAAGTCATCCAGCGCAAAGGTAATGTTGTGCTGATGAAGGCTGTCAAATATCGCTCTGGCTTCTGGTGTTACCGGAATGGGGTTACGTTCTGTCAGCTCAAGAACCAGCTTGATTTTATCATTACCTAATTTCTTGACCAGGTTCAGACACTCTTTTTCAAATCCCGCAGCCAAAAAACAGCCCGCCGAGACGTTGATACCAATATGGAAATTGTCCGGTAGCAAATGTTTTACCGGCAGCAGAATATCCGCAGTCTGTTTCATCAACTGGCGGGTCATTATGACAATAAGGCCAGATGACTCCGCCAGAGGAATAAACTGATCCGGAGGGATAATTCCCGTTTGCGGGTGCTCCCAGCGAACAAGCACTTCACAGCCTGTTAGTACCCCTGTCTGTGCGCAGAAAACAGGTTGGATCCACGGTTTAAATTCATGGTTTTCCAGCGCCAGGCTGATGGCTTCAGGCGTGACAATATGGTGACAACGGTTGTCAGGGATATAGAATTTATTTTTATTACCTGTGGCGGTGACTACCTGTGGATGATATTGAAAAAAGATATCCCGCCAGAAGGTAATATCACTCTGAATACCGAGTTTTTCGTACAGTTGTTTCTTTTGATGTGAAATTGTTTTTGCGCTGCGATTTCTATATTGTGATATTTCTGTAACAGACATCCCCTCCATCAGCAGCTTGAGTAAAAGCCGTTCTTTCTCGGACACAATACCAGGCAACGTCAGATTAACGGTTGCCC
The DNA here is from genome assembly GCF_916618735.1 of Escherichia sp. Marseille-Q3837. Lineage (NCBI taxonomy): Bacteria > Pseudomonadati > Pseudomonadota > Gammaproteobacteria > Enterobacterales > Enterobacteriaceae > Escherichia > Escherichia sp. Marseille-Q3837. The sequence goes on from NZ_CAKAKC010000001.1 coordinate 4,435,009, forward strand.
CGAACTCTTCAAGAAAAACACTCAAATCATGCGAAGCCATTTAACACACCTTGCTTAAATCATGTGCGCCAGCTAAATCCGCTTGTCTCCTTTCTGGCAGAAAAAGCTGGCGGCAAAAAAATAATACAGAGAGTCGAATTGTCACTCATCCGACTCCCTCTCCTTTTACGAATTATTCAGTTCAGAATGACCACTTAACGCCAATCATCGCGGAGGTGTCATTATATCCCTTGTCAGCAACCTGAACGCCCACATTTCCCCAGACATTCAGGTTGGCATTTAGCTGTCCTTCCACCCCGGTTTTTATCTCGGCAATATTTCGGGTTCCATCCTGAGAGACTGACACGCCATCCATGCGAGTGCTGAAATCCTTACTGTTATGTAGCCAGTTCACTTCCATAAATGGCTGGAACTCGCGGGATTTGCCTTCATCCATTTTATGGTGGCTCTTAAGCCAGGTTTTCACGCCCAGTCGGGTCTGAATATTACCGTCTCCTTCGCTTCGCACCAGAGTACCGTTGCTTTCGCGATGCTTATCAGCTTTTACTCCCATCCAGGTAATCTGTGCTTGTGGCTGGATATACCATTCGTTCCGCGTTCCCTGGCTGCCATTAAATTCAGCTAATTTGTGCTTGTATCCAGCCTCCAGTGAAGCGGTAACCCCTTTTGATTTATAAGATTCGCTCTGTAAATCATCACCTTTCACTGTGTTATCAAACCAGCTGTACTGCGCCCAACTGTCGAGATACGCCCCGTTATGTGACTCATCATCCGCATACCAGGTCGCATATAACCCCGTGCTGTAACCATTCACGCTTGCTTTAGTTCGATAACCGGTGCGCGATGAGATAGTCTTGCTGTCACTGTTACCGTAACCAGCCATGACCCCCAGATGCCAGCGGTCGTTGCCACTTATACTCCACTGCGCGATATCGCCCCCCAGTTGCAGAACATAGCGATTGCTTTGGGTTTTCAACTGGCCACTTGCATCACGCCATTTGTTGTGGCCCCCTTCATGACGCATCCACATGGTGGTTTGTTTCTGCTCACCCGTGACCAGATCGGTATAGTATGTGCTCCCCAGACGTTCATGCAGTCGGGAGGTAAACATTGTGTTGGCTGCCGCAAGGTTCGCGATGTAACCACCAGCCTCCGGGCGCAGGTCATTATCCAGAGTCTGGTCAGGAACAGGCGTTGGCTCTGGCGTCGGCTCTGGCGTCGGCTCTGGCGTCGGATTCGGCTCCGGATTCGGCTCCGGATTCGGCATCGGCTCTGGCTCCGGTTGCGGTTCAACTGACTCACCACCGCTGGTCAGATACCAGTTACCGCTGTTTGCCCCCTGACCACGTGCGAGAGTGTAGTCATACGCGCCCGCAACGATACGCCCCGCCTGAACAAACTCCCCCTCGGACTTACCACCTACATGGATAAGTTCGATACCGTTAAGGGTTTTAGCGCCTGTACCGCCAGCGTTATTCACCGTAACGGACGTCATGCCGCTGGTATCGCCCTCAACAACCAGTTTATCAGTCACTGAATCATCGCCATTCAGTACCGTATTCATAACCAGTTGACCGTTATTACCGTGGTAGTTCCCCTTCACCACTAACGCATTGCCCGCTTGCTGTCCTGACATCCCGGTCATCAGCGTGCCGTTGTTGGTCAAATTGCCACCCAGGCTGTAACTCACAGGCACAGCCGCTCTTTTTTCACCGCTATTATTCAACACCAGGGTGCCGTTGTTCTCAACGTTTGCGCTACCCAATCCCTGTGCGTGGCTTACCAGGACATGAGCTGAGTTAGCAATATTCATATTCGCCGTCAGGCTGCTGTTATCGCCCGCGATATCCAGCGTGCCACCCTGAACATTCAGCGTCCCGCTCCCCGTTAATGAACCGGTTGCAGTCCCCCCGTTGGCAAGAGTCAGAGTTCCGCCGTTTAAGTTCAACAGCGAATCGGCGCTACCATTGAGCGTACCCACGGTCTGGCTATGACCATTCATATCCATTTCAGTTTCTGCCGCCAGACGCAGTTCCTGGGTATTACCCAACACATTATCGTTATTCAGCAAGAGCGTCCCGCTACGCAGATCGGTAACACCGGTATAGTCGTTGTCTTTGTTAGAAAGCGATACAGTCTGGCCTTTCTGGCTGCAGAATGCCAGGTCACCATTACCGGTAATTTTTGCGCTGAGATCGGCGGCATTCTCGCTTTTACCATTGGCACTCAGCACCAGGGCATCGCTGTCAGTAGCCTGCAAATCAAGCTGCGTCAGGCCATAGCCGATATACAGGCCGTCATTATTTACCCCACTCGTCAGACGATAGTCATAAGTGCCAACGGCAGCTTTTTTCCCATTCTGCTGAATATCACGTTGCGCACTGCTGGAGAGAGTTTGTCCATTTTTATCCTGCAATTGCAGATTGCCCGCATCCCCCAGCACCTCCGCCCCCTGCGCATCAACCAGCAGAATGGCGCTGTTATCATCATCAACTTCAGTGAGCGATAATGCAGAGTCAATATCACGAGATACTGAGCTTACAACGTCGCGGTCGGCAACCTGAATAACCCCCTCGCCCCGTAGATCCAGCGTTTTGCTAACTTTGACGGTTCCTTCTGTCATCTGTGCATCAGTTGTCAGAGCACCAAAATCAACGGTTCCGCCGGAGAACCCCAGAGTGCTAATGGAGTGAGTACCATTACCCACCGTTATCTGACTTCCCTGACCCGCAGTGATCCCGCCTCTCTGCAGAAACTCAGCATTCTGTTCCAGGTTAAATGTCGTGTTCTGGAACGCCAGTGCCCCCTGGAACCAGTCGGTGTAAGCAAACTCATCGAAGGAGAATGCATGATTCCCCATGTCTATTTCAACAATGCCTTTACCTTGAAGATCGTTATCAAATACCCAATCTTTGTTGGCATTAATTTGCAATTTGCCATCAACATCCAGATCCGCATTACCGATGTTCTTTTCTTCAGTAATAACAGCTACAGCATCGGAGGCAACATCAATATATCCGCTGAATGCATAATTATTACCGGTCAAAGCAACCGTCCCACTGTCGATACTGATTGTACCGTTGCCGGAGATCTTATTGGCAAAGGTCATGCTATCGTCAGCCTTCAGGTGTAATTTTCCGCGATTAGAGATATCTGCCGTGCCTATATTTTGAGTGATCCCCAAAGCTCCATTTTGGCCAATCGTTACTTTGCCGCTAAATGCAGAATTATCACCGGTTAAGTAAGTCGTGCCACTGAGCGCATTGATATTGCCCAGCCCCTCACTACCACTGACAATGTTAGCGGAAATAGTCGCGTTTTTATCCGTGTGGTTTAATGTGATTTTCTTTTCGGATGTCGAAGCCCACACAAACTCAATTTTTTCGGCATCAATAATCCCTGCTGCTTTCGCATCACTCCCTTCCTGTGCACCTAACGCCAACTCCGAATTGGTGCTTAAACTAATTTTCGGTGCAGAAATTTTGCCGCCTTCTGAAACAGCAAGTGTGGTATCGGAGTTTTGATTATAATAGCCCAGACTAATTTGCTCACTGGCATTAACTTCACCACCGTTATTAACAGACAGGTACTGATCTCCACCGTAACTGCTGTAAACGCCCATGAAGAAAGTTTTGGAATTTACCTGGCTGCCTTCGCCACTGACATTTCCCTGCGTATAAGTCAGACGACTGGTGCCATTAACATGAATTTTGCCGCCGTTGGAGACATTAAAATAGCCGCGATCGTGCCTGGAGCCAGAGTTTGAATCATAGAGATCATCAGCATACAATTCACTACCGGCATTTGAAACGTTTAGAAAACCCGTCCCTTTCAGCAATACATCAAGCTGACCATTGATATACACTTTCCCTCCGGTGATATCCAACCCACCACCAGAATTGAGCGTGAAACGTGGACGAGAAGTGTCTGTAACGTCGATAACCAGATTAGCATTATCAGTAACCGTAATACGGTAATCGATGTTCTGATCGGCCTTGCCAAAATCAATAGTCTTGTCCTGGTTCACGGTGACATCACCAGAGAACGCCAGAGATGAATATAAACCTATCGCGCTAATTAAAACGGCTCTTGCCTTCTTTCCTTTTATTCTACTTCCCAGCTCAGAGCAAACGCACCAACAGTTACGGGACCTGTTCCACTTTAGCCGATATATTTTATTCATGAGACTCTCCAGCAATGCATCCAGACAAAACCAAGCTCTCATACACCGAGGTGAATTAAATTCTGCACCTCGACTCATGAGAGATATAAAAATTCAAAAAGACTGCATAATATCGAAAACTGTATAATTCAGGCATACAGTTCAGAGGGTAATATAGGGCTAACTCTCCACTGGACACGTTTTCCAAATTAACAACCGCAACATCATCCTTACATTAACTTCCAGTTTTGAACACAGGCGCATTATATGTATCTACGAATCCAGATCAACTCAAAATATAGCCCAAAGCAAAGCAATGAGACCTCATATTAATATAAGAAAAATTGGTAACACTAAATGAGTATATAAATATAAGACTTATCTTATTAAAAATAATATATCAACTTAGGACTGAATCCATTCAGCAAAAATATAAGATATTATTAAGAAAAGAATAAATCTCAGCGGGATTTAACTGTGATTACAAGGAAAGCATCTGAATGCTGTAAAAATATAAGCGTGGATTTTTACACTAAATCTTTACAGCGTAAAACTATAATGACACAAACAATCGACGTTCGGTTTATTTTTATCCACCAAACATAACACAAATGAACGGGTGTTTTAACTGCCTATTTTTCCATCACCCTGGTATATGCGCTCCCGTTTCTGAGCGCCCAGATAGAGCAGTTATTCCGTTCAATATGACAGCGCCATTCTGGATGTTCATACCAGAATGGCCGCCAATCTCTCTCAACAATCCTCAATAATCAGGTACACCGCCTTCACCGGCCCGTGAACCCCAACGACTTTGATAAGTTCAATGTCCGCTGTTGAACTGGGGCCACTGATGATGTTAATGCAGGATGGCATACGTTCACCAGCCTGCGCTTTCTGGTGCAATTTTTCTGCCAGCTGCGCCACTCGGGGCAAAATAGTGCTTTTACGCAAGATAAAAATAGAGGACTCAGGTAGCAGACTCAATGAACGCCCGCGCTCAGCAGCGGAAAAAAGAACCACACCTCCCGACTCTGTTAAGCCATATTCAGCATACACAACGCCAACTTTCGCCTGCTCCGCCAGAGCGATATTCTCGACACCTTTCGCCGGATCCCAAACAGCGGCATTGCATTCCTGCTGTAAACGTCCACTGATCCCCAGCTCCTCCAGTCGCTTGTCGCCACTCACCACGACCGACTGATCTCCCAGCTCTTTACACAAACGTAATGCCGCTTCTGCCGCCTGCGCCTCGCTGGTCAGTTCACAACGCGTCAACATGACATCGCTGGCAAACTGGATAAACGCATCACAGTGCTGCTGTTGATTAAGTTCGGTAAGCCGCTCGTTAGCATAGTTGTTAAGCGGCGCATCTTCTGCTTGCGGTTCACGTCGCAGCGGGCGACCCAGCGCCTGAGCAACGTTGTTCAAAAATTCGCTCCGATTATCCATTCTTTTTCTCCTGCGCCTGATGTTTCTTAAACCAGCTACGGAAACTCTCTCCGTCAGCTTCAGGAAGATCGCGTGCTTCCATCCAGTCGCTAATTGCGCCGATCCTGAGCGGTGTTTTGCCGCCATTGATAAACCAGCTTGCCGCATGGGCGCCAGCCATCATTCCGACTTTCCACAATCCCGGATGACTATTGGCATAAGCAAACATTTTGATCGCCCGTTGCTCTGCTTTTGCGGTGATTCCTTTTTCAGCCATCACCCGACGATGGCGTAAAATCAGTTTCGACAGAGGAATACGCACCGGACAAACGCTGTCACAGGCCGTGCATAAAGAGCAGGCGTAAGGCAAATCTTTAAAATCTTTATAGCCGCCAAGCAATGGAGAAATCACCGCACCAATTGGTCCTGGGTAAATAGAGCCATATCCGTGACCGCCAATATGGCGATATGCCGGGCAGGTATTCATACAGGCTCCGCAGCGAATACAGCGCAGCACATCACGAAATTCAGAGGCCAGCACCTCGGAGCGTCCGTTATCAACAATAACCAGATGAAACTCTTCAGGGCCATCAACATGTCCTGCTTCGCGCGGTCCTGTCAGCCAGGTGTTATATCCCGTCAAACGCGTACCAACGGCACTGCGCGCCAGCATGGTGATCAATACGTCTACCTCGGCAAACGTGGGGGCGATACGCTCCATACCCATCACCGCAATGTGCGTTTTAGGCAGCGTGGTACACATTCGCGCATTACCTTCATTAGTCACCAGACATACCGAACCGGTTTCTGCCACCGCGAAATTACAGCCGGTAATACCGATTTCAGCACTGAGGAAATCTTCGCGGATCTTTTGGCGAATGAATAAGGTCATCGCTTCAGGCGTTTCCGGGCCATCATAACCCAGGCGTTCGTGTAGCACCCGGCGGATCTGGTGGCGATCTTTATGAATAGCCGGAACCACAACATGAGATGGCGGATCTTGATCCAACTGCAGAATGTATTCCCCCAGATCGGTTTCAATCACCTGAATGCCAGCATCCTGCAACACATGGTTGACGCCAATCTCTTCGGTCACCATTGATTTCGACTTCACCACTTTCCGCGCATTTTTACGCTGGGCGACCTGTAAAATGTAGCGGGTAGCATCTTCTTTGGTTTTTGCAAAATAGACGTGACCGCCGTTTTGCGTCACTTTTTCTGAGAGCTGGTACAAATAAGCGTCAAGATTACTCAGAACATGATCACGTATCTGGGCAGCGCGATCGCGCCACTCCTCCCAGTGCCCTAGTTCATCAACCATTTTTTGCCGATTTGCACCAATACGCTGCTGCGCATTTGCCACCGCTTTGCGCATGATCGGATCTTCAATTTGCTGACGGATGCGTGTCTTAAATTCTGTATTACTGGTTTTGATCGACATCTTTATATCCTCAGCGGCTCATCAGCACTTCAGCAATATGCATCACTTTGACTTTCTGCCCTTCACGTTGTAATCGCCCACTAATGTTCAGCAGGCAACTCACGTCAGCGCCAATTAAATACTCAGGGCGGACTTCCATCAGGTGCGAAACCTTTTCTTTCACCATCTCGCCGGATATTTCGGCCATTTTGACCGAGAACGTGCCGCCAAACCCGCAGCAAGTGTCCTGTTCGGCAAAGGGCAACAGCTCCAGTCCGCGTACATTTTTCAGCAGCGTAAGTGGCTCGTCCTTCACCCCCAGCTTACGGGACAGGCTGCAAGATGGGTGATACACCGCTCTCCCCTGCAAGCTGGCGCCGACATCCACTACCCCTAATTTATTAACAATAAAAGAGGTGAGATCCTGCATACGCGCGGCAACCTTTTCGGCACGTAATGCCCATTCAGGTTCATCCGCCAGATACGTCGGGTAACTTTTTACGGCATAGGTGCAGGAACCAGCAGGTGAAATAATGGGATCGTCGTTATCCTCCAGTGCAGCGATCAGATTTTTCATCCCCGGAATCGCTTCTTTGATATAACCACTATTGATCGCAGGCTGACCGCAGCATCCCTGTTTCTCCGGGAAATTTACGCGACAGCCGAGTTTTTCCAGTAGCAGCACGGAGTCTCGTGCCATCCTTGATTTCAGTGCATCACCAATACAGGTAACAAAGAAATTTACATTCACAACCAACACTCCATTACTTCATTTCTGTTTATGCCCGATGGCAACCACCCCTTCTGGGTTATCAATCATCAATAAAAATAGGGGCTCTTTTTTATTAAGTAATAAAATACAATTCCAAACTCATTTGTATGACAAAACAGATAATCCGTCATTCAATACCTGGATGCAATAACTAATTTTATTTCTTTCGGCATCGCTCACATTTTTATAAAGACACCAGCTATCAACACTGGGGTGAAAATTTGATTTAAGTGGGTCACAAAATTCATAAACCCGACCTTGAATACCTATTTAGAGTTACTCATTAAGGGGCTGTTAAAATATACATACATTATTTTATAAATCAGAATGCTAACAATAAATATACAAACATTAACAATGTGTAATTTTATTTTACTGAAGCGATTCAGTTTGCATTTTTTATTTTAATAATGAGATAACCTCCATCGGAAAAATAGATAAACAAGGTCGATAAATATAGTCAGGAATAGAAATGCACGGATATTTAATGTTTGCTATTGCACTCTCACCTTTGCTCCTTATGGTATTTTTGATTCTGAAACTGAAGATGCCTGTTCATTATTCAGTTCTGATATCACTGGCATTTACAGCGGCTTTATCTGTCCTGTTCTGGGACATGCCAATACAGAATCTGAAAGCCTCAGTGGGTTATGGCGCACTCAAAGGATTATGGCCGATCGTGATTGTGATCCTCGGTGCAATATTCAGTTATAACGTCATGCAGGCAACCAAAGCTCTGGATATTCTCCGCGATATTCTCGCCAGTATTAGCGAAGATAAGCGTATCCAGGTGCTCCTTATTTCATGGTGTTTTGGTGGTTTTCTTGAGGCTGCTGCCGGCTACGGTACTGCAGTCGCCATTCCTATTGGTATCCTCATCGCGTTGGGATTCAACCCACTGAAAGCCGCAATTGCTTCACTGGTTGCCAATACGGTGCCTACAGCGTTTGGGGCGGTAGGTATTCCGGTTTCAATCCTCGCCGAGCAGGTTAATCTGTCTGTTTACACCTTAGGTGGCACAATTATTCTGCAATTAGCGATTTTTAATCTCCTGCTGCCCTTTGTCATTATTTGTATTATTGGCGGCGGCGTGAAAGCGATTCGCGGCGTATTCCTTATCACACTGCTATGTGGCATCGCGACACTTATTCCGCAATACTTTGTTGCCGTCCATCTTGGTGCCGAATTGCCCGCTTTTGCTGGCAGCCTGGCTAGCCTTTTCGCTGTCGCAATTGCCAGCCGTCTGCGCAAAGGTGAAGTAGACCCAGAGTGGCGTATTGAAGCCAGCCATACCCGTGAAATGGCACCACGTTCGGCAAAGGTGCTGTTCCGGGTCGGTTCTATTTACCTGTTTATTTTTGTCTTTATTCTGCTGTGCTCACCGTTATTCCCAACGATAAAAGCAGCAGCATCTCAGCTGGCTTCAGTGCTGCATTTTTCACTGCTCGATGGCGGGACATTAGCGTTAAAAATAGAATGGCTCACAACGCCTGGAATGTTGATTATCTTTGCAACTATTCTCGGCGGTTTTATTCAGGGAGCATCAGCACGCGGTATGCTGGAAGTATTTATCAAAACCGTATTCCAGCTTAAAAATTCTATTATTGCGATTATGGCCATTGTCGCCATGGCAACAGTTATGGATCTCAGCGGCATTATTTCTACGTTGGCACGGTCAATTGTCGATCTCACCGGAAGTTCATACGTCTTTCTCGCGCCGGTCATTGGTGCGCTGGGTACTTTTGTCACCGGCAGCGACACTAACTCGAATATTTTGTTTGGCAAACTACAAACTATTGCAGCCAGCAAGCTGCATATCGATCCCAATTGGCTGGCGGCGGCAAATACTTCCGGTGCCACGGGTGGGAAAATGATTTCACCGCAAAGTATTGCCATTGCCGTTTCTGCCACAAAAATGGAAGGGCAAGCCAATCAAATAATGTCTGGCACCATGAAATACTGCTGTGCTTACATCGCAATACTTGGCTTAAAAGTAGGTCTCTTTTATTTCTGGTTTATGCGATAAAGTGGTTTTCTTAACCATACGCTTTTATATGGATAAGGATGCACACAAAGATTAAGTAACAGAAATCTTACCTTTAGAATGCCTGGATGTTCTTTATTTCTACCAGAACATCCGGCTGTTTTTCCCCGCTACGCTGAGTATGACTTGCTCTATTTTTATAACAGATAATCTTATCCATACTTAGCTTATAAGATAACCTCCTGAAGCTGTCTGACTCTTTCCCGATATTCACCTGGAGTACAGCCAAACTCGCGAACAAAAGCCTTGTGAAAGGATGATTCACTGGCATAGCCTACTGACTCAGCGATCACCACGACGGAGAGCGTTTCCCGGGAAAACCGCTGAGCCGCTATTTGTAGCCGCAACTTTGTTAATACAGCCAGTGGCGTGGTCCCAGAAACATCACGAAAAAGTTGGGCAAAACTTGCCCTGGACATGTGAACGCTGCTGGCCAGCGATTCGACTGTCCAGGGATGGCCAGGCATTTCCAGCATTTGCTGAATCACCACGCCAAGGCGCGGATGAAGCAACAAACTGAGAATATTTTTCTCCGTATTAGCCTGTACGATCCATCCACGCACGGCGAGTGTAAAGAGTGTGGCGCATACCTGGCTACACAGAGCATCCGCTCCCGGCATTGCCGCTCTGGATTCCTGTTGTAAAAAAGGAATCGCCTCCCTCAGCCAGTTAAACTCCACGCTGTCACTTTCCGGTGCCAAAAACAGAGCTTCCGGCAAAGAGGTCAAAAAATAACGCGCCGAACGTTGCAGCCGAAGAGTGCCGCATACGATACAGGTCGATTCATTTTCAATGTGACTCAGGCGATGAGCTGAGTTTTGTGGTAGCAGAACCACATTCCCAGGGCGCAATGTAAAGGTCTGCCCCGCCGGCATTTCCAGTTTCGCCGCACCTTGTGTTAACACATGCCAACGAATAACCGATAGTTCCCCCGCAACATGTGGAAGCTGCCAGTCACTTCCTAACTCGCAATTTTTATCGATCGTTCCTTGTGGAGCGTTAAGCATCAACAAACGGCTAAGGGCATCCATATCAGACTCCTGAGTAGTTTTTTGATTATAGAATCAATAATCTTATATAAGCCTTAAGCCAATATCATCAATTAGTTAATCATCATCGTTATATTGTGACCCTGATTAAAAAACAACGAACATCAGACGATAAGACAAAATATCAAGCGTTGTGAAGAAGTGTTATTTGCGCATTTACGTCTATAGTCATTACGTCAAATGAATACGTTTCGACAGGAAATTATCATGAATAAATATCAGGCAGTTATTATTGGTTTTGGTAAGGCAGGAAAAACATTAGCCGTCACGCTGGCTAAAGCGGGTTGGCGTGTGGCTCTCATCGAACAATCGAATGCAATGTATGGCGGGACATGTATTAATATCGGCTGCATCCCAACCAAAACATTGGTTCATGACGCACAACAGCACACAGATTTTTCCCGTGCCATGCAGCGTAAAGATGAGGTCGTCAAATTCTTACGCAATAAGAATTTCCATAATCTTGCGGATATGCCCAATATCGACGTGATCGTCGGGCAAGCGGAGTTTATCAATAATCATATTCTGCGTATTCATCGACCAGAGGGAAATCTGGAGATTCACGGTGAGAAAATTTTTATTAATACCGGCGCACAAACTGTGGTTCCATCAATTCCAGGAATAACCACGACGCCAGGCGTCTATGACAGTACCGGATTACTTAACCTGAAGGAATTACCCGAACATTTGGGCATTTTAGGCGGGGGATATATTGGCGTTGAGTTCGCCTCTATGTTCGCTAATTTTGGCAGTAAGGTGACTATTTTTGAAGCAGCGCCTCTATTTTTGCCTCGGGAAGATCGGGACATTGCTGATAATATCGCGACTATTTTACGCGAGCAGGGAGTGGATATTATCCTCAACGCCCATGTGCAGCGTATCAGCCACGATAAAAATAAAGTACAAGTGCATACCGGACACACTCAACTGGCGGTGGATGTCCTGTTAATTGCTTCCGGTCGCCAGCCTGCTACCGCCTCGTTAAAACCAGAAAATGCCGGGGTTGCGGTGAACGAGCGCGGGGCAATTGTCGTTGACAAGCGATTACATACCACCGCAGACAATATTTGGGCTATGGGAGATGTTACCGGCGGGCTGCAGTTTACTTATATTTCACTGGATGATTACCGCATTGTGCGCGATGAGTTACTGGGAGAAGGCAGACGTAGTACTGATGATCGGAAAAATGTGCCTTATTCCGTATTCATGACTCCTCCACTGTCTCGGGTTGGTATGACAGAAGAACAAGCCAGAGAGAGTGGTGCAGATATTCAGGTGGTTACATTGCCTGTAGCGGCAATTCCGCGCGCCAGAGTGATGAACGATACCCGTGGGGTATTAAAAGCGATTATCGATAATAAAACCCAACGTATATTAGGGGCATCACTGCTATGTGTTGACTCCCACGAGATGATCAATATTGTGAAAATGGCGATGGATGCCGGGCTGCCTTATAGCATATTACGCGATCAGATATTTACTCATCCGTCGATGAGCGAATCACTCAATGATCTATTTTCATTAGTCAAATAAACCTAAAATCAGACGCCAGGACAAATATTCTGGCGTCTCAGAGAAAACAATTTTATCAATTTTTGCTTATTCTATAATTCCTCAATCACTTCATTGATGGTATTTTATATGTTTAAAAAAACTGTTTTATTTGCAATGCTATTATCTGGTATTATGGCTTTTTCTACCAATGCAGATGACAAAATAGTTCTGAAACATGTCAGCGTCTCGTCAGTATCAGCATCACCGACAGTTCTGGAGGATGCCATTGCTGATATCGCCAGAAAACATGACGCATCATCATGGAAAATTACCTCCATGCGGATTGATAACAACTCAACCGCGACGGCAGTATTGTATAAATAAGGACGTTGATAATGAAAAAATACCTGCACCTGTTAAGTCGGGGAGATAAAATTGGCCTGACATTGATTCGTCTGAGCATTGCGATTGTTTTTATGTGGATTGGGTTATTAAAGTTTGTCCCTTACGAGGCCGACAGCATTACACCATTCGTCGCGAACAGTCCGCTAATGTCGTTCTTTTATGAACATCCAGAAGAATATAAACAGTACCTGACTCACGAAGGCGAATATAAGCCGGAAGCCCGGACATGGCAAATTGCTAATAATACCTATGGTTTTTCCAATGGCCTTGGCGTCGTGGAGGTGATGATTGCTCTGCTGGTGTTAGCAAATCCTGTTAACCGGTGGTTGGGTTTATTGGGTGGATTAATGTCATTTGCCACACCGCTGGTAACACTCTCATTTTTAATCACCACTCCTGAAGCCTGGGTGCCTGCTCTGGGGGATGCTCATCATGGTTTTCCCTATTTATCCGGAGCCGGTCGTCTGGTGTTGAAAGATACCCTGATGCTGGCTGGCGCAGTCATGATAATGGCTGATTCGGCGCGGGAAATCCTTAAACAACGAAGTAATGAGTCATATTCAGATTTTAAAATTTAACCCTTTATAATCAGAACAGAATCTGTTGTTTAATTTTTCAGGCGTCAGTTTTCCCTTTGTACAGGTAAGGCTGACGCTATTTTTATGCTCAATGTTTCCTTGTTTAAGGTTGGGGCTTACCATATCTCTCACGCTAACATGTAAACAGATATCTTTTTTCCGCAATGAGAGGCAGAGAGTGGCACGAGAAAATCTTAATGATTTAATGGCATTCATCGTTGTTGCGCGTGAAAAGAGTTTCACCAGGGCTGCTGCTCAATTGGGGATATCACAATCAGCTTTGAGTCACAGTATGCGCACCCTTGAATCTCGTCTGGGTATGAAACTCCTCACTCGCACCACCCGCAGCATATCGCTGACGGATGTAGGGCAATCAATGCTTGATGAGCTGGGGCCTTATATTGATGGGATTCAGGGAACATTGCAGCAACTAAAAGATCTCAACAAGAAGCCTGCTGGAACCGTTCGAATATCCACATCTGATTACGCTATCAGGTCTGTCATCTGGCCAAAACTTGAGCCATTACTAAAAGAATATCCGGATATAAATCTGGAATTAATTGATGATTATACTTTAACGGATATTGTATCCGGCCGATTCGATGCAGGAACGCGCCTGGGAGAACAGATATCCAGCGGTATGATCTCTGTACGTATTGATCCCGACGTGCGCTTTGCTGTTGTCGGTTCGCCAGCATATTTTTCTCAACACCCTTTGCCAAAACATCCAGATGACCTTATTAGTCATAACTGCATTAATCTTCGTTTTCCAACGCATGGCAATCTGTATGCGTGGGAGTTTGAAAAAGAAGGAAAAAGCCTGAATGTAAAAGTCAGCGGTCAACTGGTGTTTAGCCGTATCTATCAAAATTTGCAGGCGGCGTTAGAGGGCTACGGCCTGGCGCATGTTCCACGCGATATTGCGGAAAAACACATCGCCAGCGGCGAACTGATCAGTGTACTTGAAGACTGGTGTCCTTATTGGGATGGTTATTATATTTATTACCCGGAAAACAGAAATCACTCAAAAGCATTCCAGCTGGTTGTTGATGCGCTACGCCATCATAAAAAAAACTGAACATCAGGCAGACAAAAGCCAGGGCTATCGCAAGGCTCTGGCTTTTTAATATCATTATGTCTGTTAGTGCTCAGCGCAAATTCCTGCTCTCAAACACATTTTTGGTTCCATTATTGAACGCCTTTCTTGTGAGTTGCTGGAAAATATACACTGCTGTAAATTATTCCGTTACTCAGCATTCAGTGACGCCATATCAATAACAAAACGATGTGCCATATCCCCTTTTGCAAGGCGAGCAAAAGCATCGTTTATCTGATCAATATTGATCATTTCACATTCGGGATAGATATTATGCTTCGCGCAGAAATCCAGCACTTCCTGTGTTTCTGCAATACCGCCGATGAGTGAGCCAGCAACACGGCGACGCCCCATAATCAGAGGGATCGTAGACGGTTCTTCCATTGGCCCAACCTGTCCAACAATAACTAATGCACCATCAATATCTAACAATGGGGTGTAGATATTCAGGTCGTGTTTAACGGGAACTGTATCGATAATCAAATCGAATGCACAGGCTGACATCTGTAATGCCTCAGGATCTGAAGACGGGAGAATGCCTTTTGCACCGAGCAATTTTGCGTCTGCCTCTTTGCTTTTAGTCCGGCTGATCACAGTAACGTCAGCCCCCATCGCGACAGCCAGTTTTACAGCCATATGACCTAAACCGCCTAACCCAATAACGCCAACACGGCTGCCTGGGCCAACATTCCAGGTTCGTAATGGTGAGAATGTGGTAATTCCGGCACAGAGAATCGGTGCAGTTTTGGCTAAATCCATATTTTCAGGGATCCGCAGTACAAATTCCTCACGAACCACAATATGTTTGGAGTAGCCTCCCTGAGTAATTTCGCCGCTGATCCGATCCTTAGCACCGTAGGTTGGCGTCATCCCGTGGCGGCAATACTGTTCTTCGCCTTGTTCACACTGGTCGCAATGCATACAGCTATCAACCATACAGCCAACGGCAACATGATCGCCTACTTGATATTTTTTAACCCCCTGCCCCACAGCTCTCACGATACCGACAATTTCGTGCCCCGGAATTAACGGATAAGGCTGAGGCCCCCAGTCACCATTAACTGTATGTAAATCTGAGTGACAAACACCACAATAAAGAATTTCAATGGCAATATCATTGTCCCGTAACTCACGACGTTTAAAATGATAAGGAACCAGTTTTGCGTCGGAAGAGAGTGCGGCATAACCGATAGTTTTCATAAAGTGCCTCTTCATTATGAAATGATTAATAATTTAAGAATCATATACTTAAATCGCTGGTTAAAACCCATATTGTCTGAATTTACTATTTTATAAAACAAAACCTGTAAGCTCAGATAAAAACGTCATTATCCAAATAATATAGCTCAACAAATACTAAAATCAGTCATGTATTTTTACGCCAAGACAACCACGAACAAATTCAGGATTAAAATGTTTTACAGATTCGCCAACATAGCCTAAATCAAGCGAACTAATTTGCTCCATTTCTGCCTCTGTCAGTGAAAAATCCCAGATGGCGAAGTTCTCTTCAATACGCTGTTGATGAGTTGATTTTGGGATAACAACCACGCCACGTTGAATATTCCAGCGCAATATCACCTGAGAAATCGTTTTTTGGTGGGCATCAGCAATACTCTGAAGCATTCTGTTTTCAAATGGATTATGTCTTCCACCGCCTAGCGGAGCCCAGGCTTCAGGTTGCACATTATAGTGCTTCATGGTTGCCAGCGCCTCTGGTTGTGCAAAATAGGGATGCAGCTCAACCTGGTTCACCATTGGTTTTATTCTGACTGTTTCACAAAAGTTTGCTAATACATGAGGATAGAAATTGGAAACACCAATCGCTTTCAGTTTGCCTTCATCATAAGCGGCTTCCAGGGCTCGCCACGCACTGAAATAATCACGCATCGCCTGGTGCAATAAATAGAGGTCAAAATATTCAAGTCCCGATTTTTTTAACGATGCTTCAATTCCTGCTTTTGCTGTATCCTGATTAACCATATCCTGCACCCACAGTTTTGACGTAATAAATAACTCCTCACGGGTACAAAGACCTTCCGAAATGGCCTCACGAACAGCTTCACCGACAGCATCTTCATTACCGTATACCGCAGCCGTGTCGATAAGACGATACCCGGTTCGGATAGCACTTAACACTGACTGTTTACACTCTTCTTTATCGGTAACCTGAAAAACCCCAAACCCTATCATTGGCATTTTTAGGTTGTTGCTTAATACAGAAAACACCACGGTAAGCACCTCCATCACCATCAGGTATGACTTATTATTCTAAGTTAAAATACGACTCTCGATTAGTATGTAAATATCGATTTCACTTATGCAAATAATTCATCAATAAAATAGACCTACACGATAACAGTGCTACTCAATCAGCATTGAGGCAGATTAATGAATTTTGTTCATAGCCCCTGACAAATCCCGCCGTCTAATTGAATAACTCTCTTTACGTTATGCTTCCAATGAACAATAACGGGAGGCTAACACTATGCAAACTGTAAGACTGAACAACGGTATTGAAATGCCCTTGCTGGGTTTTGGTGTATTTCAGATTGAAGTGATGTGATGGACGTCCTTTCCTGAAGCAGTCAGTGCCATACTTTTACCGTCTGTGTTTGCTACGGGAGTAAATCACATGAGTACGATCTGAGTTGTTGGTATTGATATCGCCAAATCAGTTTTTCAGGTCTGTGTCTGGATGGTCGATGGCCCCGTCACATTGAACAAAAAAATCTCTCGTTCTAAATTGCTGGATACTATCCGACAGTTTGAACCAGGAACTCTTGTTGCTAAGGAGGCTTGCGCCACTTCGCATTTCTGGGGGCGAACCCTTACATCTATGGGCTATTGTGTCAGGCGCATCCCTGCACAACACATAAAGGCTTTTGTCCGTAGCCAGAAAAATGATGCCAATGATGCGCTGGCAATTTGCGAGACAGCATTTCGCCCGGGTATTCACTTTGTTTCTGTAAAAACAACAGGATATCAAGGCGCTCCGGAACACACGTCAACTGATGGTTAAGCAGAGAACGGCGCTGGCCAACCAGCTTCGTTCTCTGCTCGCTGAATATGGCTTCGCTATTCCTGTCGGGCTCCTGCGTCACCAGCAAAAACTACCGAAACTGATTGAAGATGCCTCAAACAACCTGACATTCACTCTTCGTCGACTGCTGTCCTCACTACGGGAAGATATGCAGGCATTAAATGAACGAATTACCGGTCTGGATAAGTAAATTGCAGCGCTGTCATCACAACAAATCGCG
Organism: Escherichia sp. Marseille-Q3837; assembly: GCF_916618735.1. Lineage (NCBI taxonomy): Bacteria > Pseudomonadati > Pseudomonadota > Gammaproteobacteria > Enterobacterales > Enterobacteriaceae > Escherichia > Escherichia sp. Marseille-Q3837. Next base: position 4,452,720 of record NZ_CAKAKC010000001.1, read on the forward strand.
TACCGGCAACTATTAACAATCCCGGGCGTCGGTCCCCTGATTGCAGCAGCATTTCTCAGTGAAGTTGATGCCACACAGTTCTCGAGTGGGCGAGAATTATCAGCGTGGTGCGGACTGGTTCCCCGACAGCACAGTTCGGGCGGAAAACAGCGCCTGTCTTCTGTGACAAAAAATGGCAACCGGAGTCTGGGAACACTCATTATTCATGGTGCGAGACCTGTAATGCGCTGTGTGAAAAATCGGGATGACAGTCTGAGTAGTTGGCTGCAAAAGCTGGAGGTCCATCGAGGGTTCCTGAAAACCACGGTTGCGCTGGCGAATAAGCTGACGAGAATTATCTGGCGTGTTTTGAGCAATGGTGTTGATTTTAATATGCAGAAGGCCGTAGCGATGAATTAAATAAAAACAGCAAATTACAGAAAACATCTTTAAATAAGTTTGCACGCACTGATGAGATAACGGCTATCGTCCCTGTAACAGCCTGAAGTTGACCTGAGTAATTAAATACCGGTGTAGTGATTAGGAAACAGGGTCCGGATAACATCATGGCGCAGGTCATTAAACCTACTAACGTCGCCGCACCACACCTGATTAGGTAGGCTCTGTCACTGCGAACTGCTGCTCAGGGTGATTCGGGATAGCTATGTGTTCATGACCACCACGTTTATACCGGTGAGTGGGCTGCTGACAACTCACCAGTCCCAGCTCTTTCATGAGCCTGCCGGCAAGGCAGCGGCCCATTCTGAAGCCTCTCTGGGTTGCCATAGTCGCGATACTTCTTGCGCCGGCAGAACCATGGCTGATGTTATGCAGCTCCATAACCTGACTGCGTCATACAGCCCGTCTGCCGTCTGGCTTTTCAGGGCGGTTTTTCCAGTATTTGTAACTGCTGTGATGGACCCCGAATACGTGGCAGAGTGTGACCACAGGATAATGCGCTCTGAGTTTCCCGATTAACGAGAACTGTTCAGGGAGTCTGACATCAAGAGCGCGGTAGCCTTTTTTAATATTTCGTTTTCTATTTCAATGTGTTGTGGCTTTTTCCTGAGCTCACGTATTTCGATCTGCTCCGGGGTTATGGGGAGGCTTTTGGCGCTTTTCCCTGTCGTTCATCACGAAGCTGTTTTACCCATCGCGTCATGGTAGAAAGACCCACATTCATAGCACTGGCCGCATCTGCAACGGTGTAGGTCTGGTCAAGAACCAGTTGAGCGGATTCACGTTTAAACTCTGCGCTGAAATTTCTTCTTTTCATTGTGACACCTGTGTTGTTCTGAGGTGAGCATATCACCTCTGTTCAGGTGGACAAATTCAGTAAACCACTTCAAACCCCCTGAGAGATCCGACATTCTGAACAGTTGTGATATGTTTCCCCTGTGCCAATCGACGCCAGCATTGGCCACTCATTAGAGCAGACGCATCCCCGGAACTGATTTCAGGCGACGTATATCGATGACTTTGCTGTCATAAGTGATGGCTGATATGATACATCTTTTCAAATTTGTGATACACCTCAAAAAATTGGTTGACCAAACTCGTTATTTATATAAGGGCACTTACGAAGTGCACTCTTTTTTAAAGCGAGGAAGTACCAATGAAAGAGAATAAAATACAGCAAATCAGTAATAAACTGATTAATATCGTTGTTTTTGTTGCAATTGTAGAATACGCCTATTTGTTCCTCCATTTCTATTAATAACATCATAAAACAATTCACTTGCGTGATATTTAAAATATGTACCCCCCTGCTTTTCAAGCTATTTAGCGGCGTAAGAAAAAGTGTTGATTATGAATTTGACGGTTTAACAATATCTGTCTGACTGGCAACATAATCATCTGTGATTAATGCTGGCCTATTGATTACACCAGCATTAACCACTTAAGGATGTATTATTCCTATTCATTTATAGAATGCGAAAGAGAGAGTAAATAAAACTGTGGCAAATATTACTTTAGCACACCAAACCGAAGCATCCGTAAAATTAGCAGAATAACTGGTACAGTAGGTTGGAATAGAGTCATTTGTCAGGCATTCCATTGCCATAAGAATGACAATTTTGAATCAATATACAAGCTTTCTGGTAATGTATTACAATTTAATTCATTTGCTTTATAAAGCGTTTTTTATTGACAGGTGTTAACTTTGCGATCATATAAACTCTGTTCTTAAAAAACACTCCAAGAATTTTATATGATTTTCCTTGTTTTTCTGCCTGTAAAGATATTTCTTTCTCAGCACTGTCAATGGTTGAACCGACGGCAGTAACAGTTTTGGCGACGCTACTGAAGGACAATAAAGACAGAGCGGCAATGACAATTAAAGAATACGTAGTATTCATGGTTATTATCATGATAATTAAGAGTATGACTTTTTATATGCAAAGGAATTAAACAAGCGACAGTTTATTCCCTGATAAAATCATTTTACTGCAATTAAAACTCTATCTCCCTCGGAGTGAGAATGCATAATTTAGTGAATCTTGCCAGGCACGACAGAGGGATATGAAATTTCCTCCCGATATATTGAATAAAACGGGAATGTAAACATTAACGTTATCCTTCAGTTTGCAGACGCAGTGGGTCTGATGGTAATTTCAGTTGTATCAACGCTTTCAGGAGATTCAATAATATGCCTTACTGCACGAGCTATATCTGCGGGTTGAAGTGCAACAGAACGGTAGGCGTCCATTGCCTTCATGGTTTCCACATGGGTAATGCTTGACGCTAGCTCACTTTCTACAACGCCGGGATTTACGCAGGTCACGCGTATTTTCGAACTTTCCTGCCGTAAGCCATCAGAAATAGCCCGTACAGCAAACTTAGTTGCACAATAGACTGCGCCAGTAGGCACGACAGAAAGAGCACCAATAGAACCAAGATTGATGATCTGACCGGAACCCTGTGCTTCCATCACCGGAAGTACGGCGCCAATTCCCCAAAGCACGCCCTTGATATTCACGTCAATAGTGAGCTCCCATTCATCCTGTTTTCCTGCTGCAAGCGGTGAAAGCGGCATAACGCCCGCATTATTGATAAGAACATCAACCCGGCCCCAGCTATCCAGCGCAGCTTGCACAAAACCGCTCATGGACTGTCGGTCTGTAACATCCAACGCCCGCGCTTTAGCAATACCGCCTGCGCGACAGATTTCTGCTGCAATGGCTCCGATCCGCTCAAGTCTGCGTGCTCCCAGTAAAACCTTCGCACCTGTCGTTCCCAACTCTCTGGCAATACCTTCCCCAATACCACTTGATGCGCCGGTGATTAATATGACCTTATCCATTACGTTCTCCTTCAAATGTGTTCGGAGAGATAATAGAACTTTATGATTGGTTCCAGTATCCTGCTTTCAATGTACTCAGTGGTTAGCGGCATTAAACAATGAAAATCGATCTTAATCTTTTACCCATTTTTATCGCGGTAGCAGAAGAGAGTAATTTCAGTAAAGCCGCCGCACGGCTGGGCGTTACCCGTTCAGCGGTCAGTCAGGGAATAAGACGGCTTGAAGATACTTTCGGGACAATGCTTGTAATGCGGACCACGCGCTCAGTTAATTTGACGGAAGCAGGAGAACGGCTGCACAAATCGCTGTCATTACCTTTATCCGGTATTGAGGCGGCGTTCGAAGAAATGGTATCTGACCATATGCCACGTGGACTTCTCAGAATCGCGGTGACGTCGATAGCTGAAGAATTTCTTTCAGGTCCGCTAATCGCTTCGTTTGCTGCTGCCAATCCCGCCGTTACGCTTGATATTGTAGTCACAGATGAGGAATTCGATATCGTAGCCGCAGGTTACGATGCTGGCGTAAGGCTCGGAGAAGTCATTGAAAAAGACATGATTGCTGTTCCCCTTACCGCCAGGCAGCGTGAAATGGTGGTTGCCTCTCCCTCCTATCTCGCAGCCCACAGCACACCTGTTCATCCGCGTGAACTTGTGAATCATAAGTGTATCGGCTGGCGTCAATCCCCGGATGTTGCGCCTTATCGCTGGCCATTTGAAGAAAACGGGAGAGCTTTCGACCTTGCGATTGAACCGCAGATTACGACTAATGATCTGCGTCTGATGTTGAGGCTGGCTCTTGCCGGCGGAGGCATAACAATTGCCACTCAGGAAACTTTCAGGCCGTATATTGAAAGTGGTAAGCTCGTATCTCTGCTTGATGACTTTCTTCCACAATTTCCTGGCTTCTATCTGTATTTCCCTCAGCGTCGCAATATTGCACCAAAGCTCCGCGCCCTGATTGACCACGTCAAGGAATGGCGACAGCAATTGGCTTAATTATCTGCACCTACACTGCCTCATGCCAGAGCATGTATTTTGATAAATTGCCAGGGTTGCAATGGCACAAATACGGCATAGGAGGGAAAACATGGAGCATTTAAATATGGAGTAACTGCTTGATTTAAATGGTGCCGATAATAGGAGTGTAGTGGCATAGTGAATTTGGCCACCTGAATAGAGGTGATATCATCACCTCATAGTCAAAACAGGTGACATTATGACCGGACGTAACAGACGCAATTTTAGCCCCGAGTTTCGCCTCGAGGCTGCCCAGCTTGTACTCGATCAGCATTACACCGTTGCCGCCGCTGCCACTGCGATGAATGTCGGCAAATCCACGATGGATAAATGGGTTCGACAACTGAAAGAAGAGCGAGCGGGAAAATCACCCATAGCTTCACCCATGACACCTGAGCAGATTGAAATACGTGAGTTGAAGAAAAGACTTCAACGCGTTGAAATGGAAAGGGATATATTAAAAAAGGCTACCGCGCTCTTGATGTCAGACTCCCTGAACAATTCTCATTAGTTGAGAAACTCAGGGCGCGGTTTCCTGTTGCCGTTGTGTGCAACATGTTTGGGGTTCATCGCAGCAGTTATAAATACTGGCGGCAGCCCAGGAAGCCTGACGCCACGAAAGTGGCATTACTGAGCCTTGTGCGTGAAGTTTATCACGAAAGTAACGGTTCAGCAGGAGCGCGAAGCATTGCCGCAATGGTCACCACCAAAGGTATAAAACTGAGCCGCTGGCGGGCAACAAAGCTGATGAAAGCGCTCAATATTATCAGCTGTCAGCAACCTGGCCATCGTTATAAGAAGGCGTCTAAGGAACACATTGAGATCCCTAATTATCTGGATCGCCAGTTTGCTGTTACCGAGCCTAATCAGGCTTGGTGCGGTGATGTGACTTATATCTGGACGGGAAAACGCTGGGCTTATCTGGCTGTTGTACTCGATTTGTTTTCCCGCAAACCGGTTGGCTGGGCGATGTCATTTTTCCCTGATTCCGCACTGACAGGTAAAGCCCTGTCGATGGTCTGGGAAGCACGGGGGAAACCGGCTAATTTACTGTATCACTCGGATCAAGGCAGTCACTATACCAGCAGGAATTTCAGACAGTTACTGTGGAGATATCAGATAAAGCAAAGCCTGAGTCGCCGGGGAAATTGCTGGGATAACAGCCCAATGGAACGGTTCTTCAGAAGCCTGAAAACAGAGTGGGTACCGGATAATGGCTACGCGAATTTTAGCGAAGCCAGCACGGCAATAACGAATTACATCACAGGATATTACAGCCAGCTCAGACCTCATCAATATAATGGTGGTTTGACGCCGAATGAATCAGAACGATTGTTCTGGAAAAACTCTAAAGCTGTGGCCAGTTTTTGTTGACCACTACATCGGGGGTGTTCAGGCTCCGATGACATGATTATGGCGAGTTGATTATGGAAAATCAATTGAAGATGAAATTCAATAATGTCCCATGGTGCTCAATTAATTATATAACTACAGAGAAAACTGATAACCCATTGATGATGACATTAGCTCAGGCTAAGAAGACTGACAACGGGGACGAACATGAACAGCAACGCCTGACATAGGTAAATCTCAAAAGCGAATCATATAATACTTACTCCATCACTCAGAGACATCACATAATAATATTCATACCACTATATAATCTCCAAATAACAACAACAATTCATTGGTTGCATTAATATCAGCGTGTTCCGTTGTTCAGGAATAAAACTTTTTATTTAACAAACAAAGAGAGTTCAATGATGAGCAAAATTACAGGCGTGTTAGTTGATAGCCATATCTATGATATTAAAAATGATATGGAGAGTGGTTACTGTTTCCCCAACAGTTTGTTTCCAGGAGCCACCTTCAAGATGGTCATTGATAATGACCCTATTAATAATGACAAGGTAACATGGAGCTGTAGCACTAATGCAGACAATAATGTTCTGGCAGTTAGCCAGGATGGCACAGTAACTTTTCCGGGCGTAGATGAAAAGTGCGTTGGGAAGATTTTTGTTATTTTCGCCACTGATAAATCAACGAATAAATCTGCCGGCATCTATATTTTTATCGTGAAGCGTTTTTTCAAATACAGCATTGAAACTTATAAGTCAGTTAAAGATATTTTACCGTGGATTGAAAACATGAACGGAGAACTTCCTGAAGCACGTGATATCGATAGTTACGATTATGATGATCATTATGCAACGCATATTATCGAGCGAGAAGTTAACGCAGGGCTTTACCAGGAATGGGGCAAGTTATCTAATAGTGGATGGCACACAAGTGGTGAGTTTGAGGATTTTTGTTGCATTTACGCTTTTAATAAAGATAATAATAATTATTATTATCTGAGTGATTATGGAAGAAGACAGCAGCTTGCTTCTGGATACCCCGCTCAAGCAGTTGCATCCTACGGAGAATCCATCGACTGATTGTGCTTTTTTTCAACTATCATTTGCATTATTACAGCGTAAAGATTCACTGAAATTATAAAATTTAACTTGCGCAAAACCACCCGCTCAGCGGGTGGTTCTCATTTTTATCCACTATGTATATGAAGTTTAAATAATAAACGGACTTAAGCGTTCCTTTTTATATTGCTACAAACAATTAATTCTCGACACCTAATAACTAAAGCCCCTATCTCCCATATACCGCCAATACCCGTTTCATAACAAAATGCTGGTGACATTTCTCACCGGAAACTTTATTGCTACTGCTCAGAACGCAAATGCGACAATACTCTGCTCCACTTATCATCCTGCCAAGGTTGGAATTTTACATGCGCCGTTTCTCTGGCGAGGATTGCTCGCGCTCTGTTGAGTACCTTGGGATATTCTTGAGCGATGGCAGTAAAGCGACCGGCTTCACGATGCTCCGCAACCTGAAGAAGTGGAGTAACATTCTGGCAGGCGGTTAACATCGCATCCCCAGCTCGCCATAACCAAGCAAGTGTGCAAAATTCGTTATCAGTGAATTGTTTTGTGATCGGGGATTGTTGAACTTCTCGATCGAGAATATCCAGAACCCAGCGACGGAACTCTTTGGCTACAGGAGTTCGTGCAAACATGGCGATCAAATGGGCTCCGCGAAGGCTAAATACTCGAGACTCCTGCATTCCACGAGGGGTGGTCACTTTGACCACCCTTGTCATCATATCTGTAAATTCATCTGAGTGACGAGAGTAAATGCGCTGAACTGCTTTATCGTCCGCATATTCCAGAGCTAAACCAACTTCAGTGGCAGTAAGCCAAATTCTGTTATTGTGGCAAATTGGGGTAAAAGTCGTTTTGTGGAATGCTAATTGAGTAGTCATAGTATCACCTCATCAGGTTAACCATCACCACCAACGACGCCAATCGACTGGTGGTGAACTGTGCAAGGTTGGCGTAACCGGCTACTCAAACCCGGCGCTCCCGAAGAAGCCCTCACACAGCCCACCATAATTTGGGCGTAGCCGTGCTTAGCGCATAAAAAAACCGCTTAACGCGGTATGCGTTGAGTAGTATTCCGGGACGCCAATCCCGTGTGCCGATTTTGCGGCAACGGGCAAAATATAACGCCAGACACGAGTTATCGTCAACCTCACTGATTTCCTCCCCCCGCCGCATAAACAAATAAAACCCGCTTCATCGCTGCACTCTGGCGACACTCCTTAAAAATCAGATTCGTGCTCACCTTCCCTTCCCGTTCTTCCCTGGTAGCGAACCGGTAATACACCGTTCGCCAGACCTTACCATCAATGACTAAGATTCCTGCCCGCGCCATTTTAGCCGCAGCCTGATTTATGCTGGTTACTGTTGCGCCTGTTACCGCAGCAACGTCCTGCGCACAGAAGCTCTTATGCATCCCCAGGTAATGAATAATTGCCTCTTTGCCCGTCATACACTTGCTCCTTTCAGTCCGAACTTAGCTTTGATTTCTGCGATCTTCGCCAGAGCCTGTGCACGATTTAGAGGTCTACCGCCCATGACAGGAAGTTGTTTTACTGGTTCAGGTATCGTCTCACCACGGTTAATTCGCGCGGTCATACAGGTCAGCTCATCGGCAGCCTTACGCCGTAATTCCGCGTCAGTCAGCGCATTGGCCCGCATGTTCTGGTACAGGTTGGTAACCAGCCAGTAGTGCGCGTTTGATTTCCACGGATAAGACTCTGCATCTGGATACAGGCCACGCTTCCGGCAATACTCGTAAACCATATCAACCAGCTCGCTGACGTTTGGCAGCCCGGCGTTAACGGATGCTTCTTCCCGGCACCAGGCGACAAACTGTCCGGGTGATGGCAGGAATGGTCGATTCTGCCGACGGGCTACGCGCATTCCTGCGTTAACCTGTTCCATCGTGGTGATCCCGTTTTCCCGGAAAGCCAGAACCCACTGGCGGCGGATTTCGTTCAGTTCGTTCTGGTCACGGTTAGCCAAGCTCGCCGGGAAAGTTGCCAGTAACTGGCTGAACACACCGTTGATGATCTGCGCTACCTGCTGTACCTGCGGCTTTTCGTCGTACTGTTCCGGCATGTTGTTGGCGATCCGGCGCATCTGCTCACGGTCAAAATTAATCATCTGTGCGGCGATGTTTTTCATAGCTCCACCCCGTAAATCCAGTCAGTGTTCGTCAGGTCGAGTTTTGGTTTGCCGGCTGTCACGCCAGCCTGCTGCTTGTTTCGGTTGATTTCGAGCTGTGTCCACTTGTCGCGGAGTTTGGCCGGACACAACACGTTACCGGACCAGAAGTTGTCCTGGCATGCCCAGCGGAACAGCACGCACATGTCGCGGTGGTTACGTCCGTCACGTTCACGCATCAGGCGGATATCGTTAGCCCACCCTGCAAAATTCGGTTTTCTGGCTGATGGCGCGATGGTCTTCACCATGTCAAACATCCACTCTGCGGCGGTCAGGTCTTCTGCTGTCCCCCACTTGCTGCCGCTCTGAATTGCAGCATTCGGTTTCTCCACAGGAAGATCGTTTTCTGGCTGGTCAGAGGATTCGCCAGAATTCTCGGACGAAAAAGGTTTTATATTGTCTTTTGTTAGTTTGTCTTTTGTGTTTACCTGATTCGGGTAAACGCCTTTACCTGATTTAGGTAAACTTTTCTTACCTGATTCAGGTAAATTTACCTCTTTCAGGTAAACTTTATTTTTCTTACCTGATTCGGGTAATGTTGACCATTCACTGACCACATTATTGATGCCGATATTCCGCCCGCTCTGAATTAAAATCCCACGCTTTACCAGAACACTTTTTGCAGCAGAACACTTGTGCGGCAATATCCCGGTTAACTCGGAAAATTGCTCGTTGCTCACCCAATCCAGTTTTTTATTAAAGCCATATGTTTTGCGCATGACAGCCAGGAAGACCAGAAGCTGGTGCTGTGTTAATCCGGCCAGCATTACAACTTCCAGCAACTCATTTGCAATGCGCGTATAGGCGCGATCACTTTCGTCTACTCCGTTACAAAGCGAGGCTGGGTATTTCCCGGCCTTTCTGTTATCCGAAATCCACTGAAAGCACAGCGGCTGGCTGAGGCGATAAATAATAAACGGGGGACTGTATGACTGATTTCACCGGAAGCAATACTCCTGCCGAACATCGCGACAGCTGGCGCACACCACCAGAGATTTTTGCTGCGCTGAATGCAGAGTTCGTTTTTCAACTTGATGCTGCAGCCAACGAAAAAAACCGGCTATGTCGGCTTTTTATCTCACAGGAGCAGAACACATTAACCACTTCATGGCCTGAAGCAATGGGATATGCCTCTGGTTATGTCTGGCTGAATCCACCATACAGCAATATTTCCCCTTTTGTGAAAAAGGCAGCCACTGAAAACAAATTCAGTAGTGTGGGATGTGTAATGTTATTGCCTGCTGACACGTCTGTCGGATGGTTTCATGAAGCGATACAAACCGCCAGTGAGGTCAGATTCATCACGGCAGGACGACTGGCATTTATTAACCCACTCACCGGGAAACCCGTGAGTGGAAATAATAAAGGCTCGATGCTCATTATCTGGCACCCATACCCCCGTACACACTGCCACTTTACGACCGTTGATCGTGGCGAGTTGATGGCGTTCGGCTCAAGGATTTTTGCCCGTCGGGAGGCTGCATGACAACCACGGAATGCATTTTTCTGGCAGCGGGCTTCATATTCTGTGTGCTTATGCTTGCCGACATGGGACTTGTTCAATGATACCTCAGCAAGAAAACGCCCTTCGCAGCATTGCCCGTCAGGCTAATTCTGAAATCAAAAAAGCCAGACAGCAGTTTCCGGATAAAAACGTCGATGACATTTGCCGTAGCGTACTGAAGAAGCACCGCGAAACGGTAACGCTGATGGGATTCACACCGACTCATTTAAGCCTGGCGATCGGCATGTTAAACGGCGTCTTTAAGGAGCGATGAACATGAAAAGCAAAATCATCAGGGAGCTACAGGCTCCTTTTTTATTGTTCGCATTCACCCTCAAGCGTATTAACCAACAATTCAGGGATTAATGAAAGATGGCAGACATCATTGATTCAGCATCAGAAATCGAAGAATTACAGCGCAATACAGCAATAAAAATGCGTCGTCTGAACCACCAGGCTATATCTGCCACTCATTGTTGTGAGTGTGGCGATCCCATAGATAAGCGAAGACGCCTGGCCGTTCAGGGTTGTCGGACTTGTGCAAGTTGCCAGGAGGAGATCGAACTTAAGAACAAACAATGGGGATTGTGATGACCTCAAAGGAGCAAATTTCAACATCGTCCAACTGAGGTGTAAAAATGTTCAGAATCATTTTGCCTAACACCTGGTACGTCGACCACCACGGCACTCCCTGCAAAATCCTGCGTTCTACCCACAACAAAGTTCACTACATCCGAAAAGGCAGAACATGTATCGCCAGCATGTTCCGCTTTAATCATGACTTTGAACCTGTGAATAAAGCTGATGCAGATCGGATAGCAGAAGAGATCGAAACGGCAGAACACATTAAGAAGTTACGTGACATGCGTTCAAAAAGCAGAGGTAACCATGGAATCATACAGCCTCACACTCGATGAGGCCTGTCAGTTTCTCAAGATATCCAGACCTACCGCTACCAACTGGATACGAACAGGCCGCCTACAGGCAACACGCAAAGACCCCACTAAACCAAAATCTCCTTACCTCACAACGCGACAAGCCTGCATTGCGGCGCTTCAGTCTCCGCTGCATACTATCAAGGTGAGCGCGGGTGATGGCATAACAGAGGAAAGAAAATGTCACTCTTCCGCAGAAGTGAAATATGGTACGCCAGTTTCACATTGCCGAACGGTAAAAGATTTAAACAGTCTCTTGGAACAAAGGACAAAAGGCAGGCGACAGAGCTCCATGACAAGCTAAAGGCTGAAGCATGGCGGGTCAGCAAACTTGGTGAAATACCTGATATGACGTTCGAGGAAGCGTGTGTCAGGTGGCTTGAAGAGAAAGCACATAAAAAATCACTGGACGATGACAAAAGCCGGATCGGATTCTGGCTTCAACATTTCGCAGGGATGCAATTAAGAGACATTACTGAATCAAAAATTTATTCAGCAATTCAGAAAATGACGAACCGGCGTCATGAGGAAAACTGGAAACTCAGGGCAGAAGCATGCAGAAAAAAAGGGAAACCAGTTCCAGAATACACGCCAAAACCAGCGTCCGTTGCAACGAAGGCAACGCATCTTTCATTTATAAAGGCCCTGCTAAGAGCCGCAGAGCGTGAATGGAAAATGCTGGATAAGGCACCAATTATTAAAGTGCCTCAACCAAAGAATAAACGGATCCGCTGGCTGGAGCCCCATGAAGCACAAAGGCTGATTGATGAATGTCCGGAGCCATTAAAGTCTGTTGTTGAATTTGCACTGGCAACAGGCTTAAGACGCTCGAACATCATCAACCTTGAATGGCAACAAATAGATATGCAGCGCCGGGTGGCATGGATAAACCCGGAAGAGAGTAAATCAAACCGCGCAATTGGCGTTGCGCTGAATGATACTGTATGTCGCGTATTGAAAAAACAAATCGGGAATCATCACCGTTGGGTATTTGTGTACAAGGAAAGCTGTACCAAACCAGACGGAACGAAAGCGCCAACAGTAAGGAAGATGCGGTATGACGCAAACACAGCCTGGAAAGCGGCGCTGAGACGGGCTGGTATTGATGATTTCAGATTTCACGACTTGAGACACACCTGGGCAAGTTGGCTGGTTCAAGCCGGTGTCCCGTTGTCAGTGTTACAGGAAATGGGAGGCTGGGAGTCTATCGAAATGGTTCGTCGATATGCTCACCTCGCACCTAATCACCTTACCGAACACGCACGGCAAATAGACTCGATCCTGAACCCATCGGTCCCAAATTTGTCCCAGTCAAAAAATAAGGAAGGTACTAATGATGTGTAACTTATTGATTTAAATGGTGCCGATAATAGGAGTCGAACCTACGACCTTCGCATTACGAATGCGCTGCTCTACCAACTGAGCTATATCGGCCCTGAAAGGACATGTTCACGAACGTGAATCACGGTGGACAAGGTTAAAACTAACCGGGCGATGCGTCAATGGCCTTGTGAATCAAACGGCTACTTTTGCATCACCCGGTTTTATTTACGCACGAATGGTGTAATCACCAATGCCGATCCACTTGTAAGTGGTCAGTGCTTCCAGCCCCATCGGGCCGCGCGCGTGGAGTTTTTGTGTGCTTACCGCCACTTCCGCGCCAAGACCAAACTGGCCGCCGTCGGTAAAACGTGTAGAGGCGTTGACGTAAACAGCAGAAGAATCCACTTCGTTAACAAAACGCTGGGCATTGCGCATATTACGTGTCAGGATCGCATCGGAGTGCTGGGTGCCGTGTTCACGAATATGAGCGATGGCATCGTCAAGATCGCTGACGATTTTGACGTTCAAATCTAATGACAGGAACTCATCGTCATACTCTTCGGCTTTAACAGCAACCACCTTCGCGGGGCCTGCCTGCAACTGCGCCAGCGCAGCTGCATCAGCATGTAATGTCACGCCGCTTTCCGCCATTTGTTTGCTTAATGCGGGCAGGAAGCTATCGGCGATGTTTTTATTCACCAGCAACGTTTCTACCGTATTACACGTACTCGGACGCTGAGTTTTCGCGTTGATAATTACTTTCAGGGCTTCAGCGATCTCTGCACTTTCATCAACATAAATATGGCAGACGCCAATACCGCCGGTGATCACCGGGATCGTTGACTGCTCGCGGCACAGCTTATGCAAACCAGCGCCACCGCGTGGGATCAGCATGTCGATGTATTTATCCATACGCAGCATTTCACTCACCAATGCGCGATCCGGATTATCAATCGCCTGCACTGCGCCTGCCGGTAAACCGCAGGATTGCAGGGCGTCCTGAATCACCGCCACCGTTGCAGCGTTGGTGCGGCAGGTTTCTTTACCACCGCGCAGGATCACCGCGTTACCGGTTTTCAGGCACAGGGAAGCGACATCAACCGTCACGTTCGGGCGCGCTTCATAAATCACCCCAATCACGCCAAGTGGGACGCGACGACGCTCCAGACGCAGGCCACTGTCCAATACGCCGCCATCGATTACCTGCCCCACCGGATCGGCGAGGTTACACACCTGGCGCACATCGTCGGCAATGCCTTTCAGCCGTGCGGGCGTCAGTGCCAGACGGTCAAGCATCGCTTCGCTAAGGCCATTGGCACGCGCGTCTGCAACATCCTGGGCGTTAGCGTTGAGGATATTTTCGCTTTGTGCTTCCAGTTCATCGGCGATCTTTTCCAGCACGCGATTTTTTTCGCGGCTGGAGAGTTGCGCTAATTTATACGAGGCTTGCTTCGCGGCAATGCCCATTTGTTCCAGCATCGGCCTGCTCCTTAACGGGTAATCATGTCATCACGGTGAACGGCAACCGGGCCATATTCATATCCCAGTATTGCATCAATTTCTTGCGAGTGGTGTCCGGCAATGCGACGCAATGCATCGCTGTTGTAACGGCTGACGCCGTGGGCAATATCGCGACCTTCGAGGTTGCAAATACGAATGACTTCACCACGCGAGAAGTTGCCGCTCACGCTTTTAATACCTTTCGGCAACAGGGAGCTGCCGCGTTCAAGAATAGCGGCGGTCGCCCCTTCATCAACGGTAATTTCACCCGCAGGTGGCGCGCCAAAAATCCAGCGTTTACGATTTTCTAAAGGCGTTGCCTGGGCATGGAACAGCGTACCGACAGGAATACCTTCCATCACATCACCAATGACGCCCGGCTTGTTACCTGCGGCAATAATGGTGTCGATCCCCGCACGGCAAGCCACGTCCGCCGCCTGCAATTTGGTGCCCATGCCGCCGGTTCCAAGACCTGAAACACTGTCACCGGCAATCGCCCGCAGTGCGTCATCAATGCCGTAAACATCTTTAATCAGTTCCGCCTGCGGATTGCTGCGCGGGTCAGCGGTATACAAACCTTTTTGATCGGTCAGCAGCAACAGCTTATCGGCACCCGCCAGAATCGCCGCCAGCGCAGAAAGGTTGTCGTTATCGCCGACTTTAATCTCTGCCGTAGCAACAGCATCGTTCTCATTAATTACCGGAACGATGTTGTTATCGAGCAGCGCACGCAGCGTATCGCGGGCATTCAGGAAGCGTTCACGGTCTTCCATATCGGCACGGGTCAGTAACATCTGCCCGACGTGAATGCCGTAAATTGCAAAGAGTTGTTCCCACAGTTGAATCAGTCGACTCTGCCCTACCGCCGCCAATAGTTGCTTCGAGGCGATAGTCGCTGGCAGTTCCGGGTAACCCAGGTGCTCACGTCCGGCGGCAATTGCGCCCGACGTCACAATGACTATCCGATGCCCGGCGGCATGTAACTGCGCGCACTGGCGAACAAGTTCAACGATATGGGCACGGTTCAGACGGCGCGATCCGCCTGTTAGCACACTGGTGCCGAGTTTTACCACCAGCGTCTGGCTGTCACTCATGATTCTCTGCCATTCAATTTTAGGAAAAATGATATCAAACGAACGTTTTAGCAGGACTGTCGCCGGTTGCCAACCATCTGCGAGCAAAGCATAGCGTTTTGTTGCGCGGGATCAGCAAGCGTAGCGGCAGTTGTTTACGTTTTTATTACAGATTTAATAAATTACCACATTTTAAGAATATTATTAATCTGTAATATATCTTTAACAATCTCAGGTTAAAAACTTTCCTGTTTTCAATGGGTCTCTCCCGCTGAATATTCGCGCGTTAATTAAAATCAGGAATGAAAATGAAAAAGAGCACTCTGGCATTAGTGGTGATGGGTATTGTGGCATCTGCATCCGTACAGGCCGCAGAAATATATAACAAAGACGGTAATAAACTGGATTTCTATGGCAAAGTTAAAGCCATGCATTATATGAGTGATAATGACAGTAAAGATGGCGACCAGAGTTATATCCGTTTTGGTTTTAAAGGCGAAACACAAATTAACGATCAACTGACCGGTTATGGTCGGTGGGAAGCGGAGTTTGCAGGAAATAAAGCGGAGAGTGATACCGCACAGCAAAAAACGCGTCTCGCTTTTGCCGGGTTGAAATATAAGGATTTAGGTTCTTTCGATTATGGACGTAACCTGGGCGCGCTGTATGACGTCGAAGCCTGGACCGATATGTTCCCGGAATTTGGTGGCGACTCCTCGGCGCAGACCGACAACTTTATGACCAAACGCGCCAGCGGGCTGGCGACTTACCGTAACACCGACTTCTTCGGCGTTATCGATGGCCTGAACTTAACCCTGCAATATCAAGGGAAAAACGAAAACCGCGACGTTAAAAAGCAAAACGGCGATGGCTTCGGCACGTCATTGACATATGACTTTGGCGGCAGCGATTTCGCCATTAGTGGGGCCTATACCAACTCAGATCGCACCAACGAGCAGAATCTGCAAAGCCGTGGTACGGGCAAACGTGCCGAAGCGTGGGCAACGGGTCTTAAATACGATGCCAATAATATTTACCTGGCAACCTTCTATTCTGAAACGCGTAAAATGACGCCAATTTCTGGCGGTTTTGCTAATAAGACACAGAATTTTGAAGCGGTCGCTCAATATCAGTTTGACTTTGGTCTGCGTCCATCGCTGGGTTATGTCTTATCGAAAGGGAAAGATATTGAAGGTATTGGTGATGAAGATCTGGTCAATTATATCGACGTCGGTGCTACATATTATTTCAACAAAAATATGTCAGCGTTTGTTGATTATAAAATCAACCAACTGGATAGCGATAATAAGTTGAATATTAATAATGATGATATTGTCGCGATAGGAATGACATATCAGTTTTAATAATATTGCCGGATGCGGCGTGAACGCCTTATCCGGCCTACGAAAACCACTATTTCAGGCCGGAAGAGATGCTCAAACATCACATCCGGCACTTTTCACTCATGCCGTTAACTTCACCGGCTCATCACGAAAATCATCCGCCGGTTCCAGCTTCAGATTCAGCGTCGCCAGCAGTTCACGCAGCTTTTCATGAAACTCGCGCAGAGTGTGCTCCAGCCGCTCAACCACTTCCGCATCTTTTACCTGAACATGCGTCCAGTCGCCTGCTTTATCGAACAGACCAAACTGGTAACTGTAGGTAAAACGGGATTCCTGCGCTTCCAGTTCCATCCACCAGCCCCAGAACTCACGCACTTCCGGCGCCGGTTTCACATTGACGCATACAGCCAGACAATCGAAAAAGAATCGATTATCTTCGCACTTACCTTCACGAATATACGGGCCTAGTGCGGTAAATTTTTTGATCAATCTGCTTTTCGGGTGTCCACTCGGTAACGTCATTGCGATCTCCTGTTGTGAAGCAACTGTTTTACCAAATTGGCAAAATTTAGCAAATTTTTAACACAATCGCTTTTCGAGCCAGTTAGTAATTTCCTGGAGTGCTTTGTCAAAATTCCGATACACCGGATTAAATGGAATTTCTAACAATTTACCGTCAGCAGATGACGAAGTGATTAATCGTGAATCCTCTTCCGGGCTGAACGGATCGTTCTTCCAGAAGCCTGATAACATTGGCGTTGGGCAGCGACGCCCCAGCAACCCTTGCACTTTCAATGAATAGCGATTCAACTCTACACGTAACGCTTCGTCGGAAGCATCGTGCATCCCTAAACGACTCGCCAGAACGTCAAGATACATTTCCGGCACCTGTTGCTGGCAATTAAAATCACTCAGCAAGGTGTGAACCACCGGACCAAGGCAGGCCACAGCTTTCAGACGCGGCGATTCAAGGTAAGCCAGACGTACAGCGACGTTAGCACCAAAACGGAAACCAAAGGCCGCAACGCGTGTGTGATCCACCCACGGCACATTAGGCAGAGCCTTTAACACATGCTGATGCAGAAGGCTGGAATCCTGGGTGAGTTTCCATTTTGAAGAAAAACCAACCGAAGGCATATCGATAGTCAACATCGCAATGCCGCGCGGCGCAAAATAACGCTCATAAAGGGAGTAATAGTCCGTTTGCATCGCATCCAGACCACCACACATTAATACTGTCGGGAACGGACCATCGCCTTTTGGCATATGGAGAAACCCGGTGATGGGCGCGCCCCCTGGCACAGTGAATTCCATTTGCCGCATCGTTCCTGGCAGACGTTGCGCCGCTTCTTCATAAGCGCGGTTTGATAACGTCTGCGCCTGTTCTGCCAGATCATCACCCTTCAGGTGTGGATAGGCAGCAATATTGTACAACGTCGCTGCGTGCAGCCAGTAACGACCGCTGACTTGTGGATTTTCTTCCGCACACGCTTTCTGTTGCCACAACATCGCCTGGGTGGCCCACTCATAAATCCAGTTACCGCCACGGTAACCAATCACCGTATCGTACAAATCATTGTCGGTGCGTTCGGCATCGCTCATCACAATACGCGCCTGGACGTCGAGGATTTCGCGCGGATCAACGCCGCGCCAGATCCACATCAGGCGGTTAATCATGCGATACCAGTGGGGAATAGTTTTGCCATCAAGAGCCGACTGCACAGGCGGTTGTGCACCGTGATTAAAGCGGCGGACAAGCGTCGAGGTTTCAGGGTGTTTAAAGCGGGGTTTGAACAGGGTTTCGCTCAGGTTTGCCTGTGTCATGGATGCAACCTCCAGGAATACTTACTGGAAGCTATTGTAACTCGCCTGCAGTTAAAAAGAACAACGCCCGGCGAAGCCAGGCGTTGAAAAGATTAGCGACCAGAGATAGGCGGAACGAATACCACGCCCATATCCCACGGTTGCTCAATCCAGGTATCTTGTGGGATATCAATAACATAATCATCAACCAGTGGACGACCAGCCGGTTTAGCGAAGATGGTGACAAAGTGCGCTTTAGGATACATTTCACGAATCGCAACCGCAGTACCGCCGGTATCCACCAGATCATCAATGACGATGAAGCCTTCACCGTCGCCTTCTGCACGTTTCAGCACTTTCAGTTCGCGCTGGTTATCGTGATCGTAGCTGGAAATACAAACGGTATCGACATGACGAATACCCAGTTCACGCGCCAGTAACGCACCCGGCACCAGACCGCCACGGCTAACGGCAATAATGCCTTTCCATTGTTCAGAAGGCATCAGTCGGCTTGCGAGTTTACGTGCATGGATCTGCAACATGTCCCAGGTGACGATGTATTTTTCGCTCATGTGAAGTGTCCCAGCCTGTTTATCTACGGCTTAAAAAGTGTTCGAGGGGAAAATAGGTTGCGCGAGATTATAGAGATCTGACGCACTAAAAACCAGTATTTCACATAAGTCCGCGTCTTTTTGCGCACTGCTACTACCTGTCGCTGGATAAAGTGGTATTCTCAAACATATCTCGCAAGCCTGACTTGTGCTGACAACATTTTCTGCTAACCCTGTGACCTGCAATACTGTTTTGCGGGTGATCGACAAGGAGACTTAACGTGTCTGAACTGTCTCAATTATCTCCACAGCCGCTGTGGGATATTTTTGCCAAAATCTGTTCTATTCCTCACCCGTCCTACCACGAAGAGCAGCTTGCTGAATACATTGTAGGTTGGGCAAAAGAAAAAGGTTTCCATGTCGAACGCGATCAAGTGGGGAATATCCTGATTCGTAAACCTGCCACCGCAGGTATGGAAAATCGTAAACCGGTCGTCCTGCAGGCTCACCTCGATATGGTGCCGCAGAAAAACAACGATACCGTGCACGACTTCACTAAAGATCCTATCCAGCCTTATATCGATGGCGAATGGGTTAAAGCGCGCGGCACCACGCTCGGTGCAGATAACGGCATTGGCATGGCGTCTGCACTGGCGGTGCTTGCCGATGACAACGTGGTACACGGCCCGCTGGAAGTGCTGCTGACCATGACCGAAGAAGCCGGTATGGACGGTGCGTTCGGCTTACAGAGCAACTGGTTACAGGCAGATATTCTGATTAACACCGACTCTGAAGAAGAAGGTGAAATCTACATGGGCTGCGCGGGTGGTATCGACTTCACCTCCAACCTGCATTTAGACCGTGAAACAGTTCCGGCTGGCTTTGAAACCTTTAAATTAACCTTAAAAGGTCTGAAAGGCGGTCACTCTGGTGGCGAAATCCACGTTGGCCTGGGTAATGCAAACAAACTGCTGG
Source organism: Escherichia sp. Marseille-Q3837 (assembly GCF_916618735.1). Taxonomy (NCBI): domain Bacteria; kingdom Pseudomonadati; phylum Pseudomonadota; class Gammaproteobacteria; order Enterobacterales; family Enterobacteriaceae; genus Escherichia; species Escherichia sp. Marseille-Q3837. The sequence continues at coordinate 4,472,657 of NZ_CAKAKC010000001.1, forward strand.
TGCGCTTCCTGGCAGGTCATGCGGAAGAACTGGATCTGCGCCTTATCGATTTCAACGGCGGCACACTGCGTAACGCCATCCCGCGTGAAGCCTTTGCAACCATCGCTGTCGCAGCTGATAAAGTCGACGCGCTGAAATCGCTGGTGAATACCTATCAGGAGATCCTGAAAAACGAGCTGGCCGAGAAAGAGAAAAACCTGGCATTACTGCTGGATTCAGTAGCGAACGACAAAACTGCGCTGACCACCAAATCTCGCGATACCTTTATTCGCCTGTTGAACGCCACCCCGAACGGTGTGATCCGTAACTCCGACGTGGCAAAAGGCGTGGTTGAAACCTCACTGAACGTCGGTGTGGTAACCATGACCGACAATAACGTACAAATTCACTGCCTGATCCGTTCTCTGATCGACAGCGGTAAAGACTACGTGGTCAGTATGCTGGATTCGCTGGGTAAACTGGCAGGCGCGAAAACCGAAGCGAAAGGCGCATATCCTGGCTGGCAGCCGGACGCTAACTCTCCGGTGATGCATCTGGTACGTGAAACCTATCAGCGTCTGTTCAACAAGACGCCGAACATCCAGATTATCCACGCGGGTCTGGAATGTGGTCTGTTCAAAAAACCGTATCCGGAAATGGACATGGTTTCTATCGGGCCGACTATCACCGGACCACACTCTCCGGATGAGCAAGTTCATATCGAAAGCGTTGGTCATTACTGGACGCTTCTGACTGAACTGCTGAAAGAAATTCCGGCGAAGTAATTATTTGATTTGCTGCCGGATGGCGTTTAATCGCCTTCCGGCAGTTTCCCTTCACTATCCTTCGATAAAAGCCATCCCTGTAAATGTCCGTCGCGGGTTACCACGTTCAATCTGGTGATGGAACATTCGCCGCTGCGATTTCAGCGTTGCGCTATTTTCCTGTTGCTGTTGTTCCAGCTTCCAGGCAATCAGTAATTGTGCCAGCCGTTTATTGGCATGCTGGCTGCGCTCGGACTGTACTTTCACGCTAATTCCGGTTGCCAGATGCGTGGCGCGCACCGCCGAGTCGGTCTTATTAACATGTTGACCGCCCGGCCCCGACGAACGCAGCGTCTCATACCGGATCGCATCGGATTGCTCCTGCTCATCAGCGGTAAAACGCCCAATACCCAGAAACCAGTTTTTGCGCCCATGATGAGGCCGATACGGACTCGGACAAATCCACTGAATAGTGCCACACCAGCTTTCGCTTAATGCCCATGCGCTGTCGCCATCAAGTGAAATCAGCGCCGAACGCAGCGTGTCAGAATAGCGACCCGTTTCTGTTTCCAGCACCGTTACCGCGACGTCTTGTCGGGTAGCTTCTTTAATCAACCTGTCCAGCGCCTTTTTGACTGCGAGACAACATTCTTCCGGCCCCTGAGCTGAGGAGAGTTGTAGCAAAATCATCCTTTTTTCCCTCCACTGTTTTTGAGCGTCAGCACCGGACGCAGCCGCGCGACAGGAATAATTAAACCGGCCTGCACCAGACATTGCACCACGCTTTCTGCCGATTTATAGGCTTGTGGCGCTTCTTCGAAGATGAGTTGTTTATCGCGACAAATTACCCGGCAGCCAAGTTCAGTACGCGAGAGTTGCGTCGCCGTGTATTTAGCTGCCAGCCGCCCTTTACACTCGGTGCGCCCCCATTTACGCCCTGCCCCATGCGCCAGCGAGTGAAGCGTTTTTTCGTTCGCAACAGGTTTAACCAGCCAGGAGTAATCACCGCGTGAACCGGGAATAATCACCAGACCGTTGTCATCCGGCGTGGCACCTTTACGATGCAAGAAACCCTGTTGATCGCCGATTTGACACGCGCTAACAAAGTTATGCGCCACATCCAGAACCGGACTTCCGCTGGCTTTCACCTGTTGCATTATGCGCAGAGCGATCATCTGGCGATTAATACGCGCAAACGCCAGCGCATCGTCATGTTCCGCAATATACCGTAGCGCGTCATCACTGCCTTCAGGCAAACCATGATGCGAAAACGAGGCAATATGTCGCTGTAAAATAGACTGCCCCAAACCCCGCGAGCCGCTATGAACCAGCAGTTGCAGATGCTGCGCATCCAGACCAGCCAGTGCAAACAGTTCCGCGTCGATAATTTGATCAACTTGTTGCAGTTCTGCGAAGTGGTTTCCGCCACCGATAGAGCCAAGCGCGCTGCGCCACGAATGCTGTGCAAACGCTGACGGCAGGTTTTCCTCCAGCCAGCTTTCTTCAGCAACGTCATCCAAAGCTGATAATCGCTTTTCAAACTTATCGGCGTTGTATTTGCGAGCGAGAATATCTGTTTGCCATAGCGCCATGCCGCAGCCGATATCATTGCCGACCAGTGCCGGGTAAAAACGACCAACGGAGAAGAACGCTGCGCCAATCGGGTAGCCGCGTCCGGGGTGTAAATCTGGCATCCCAACTACGCGTTGCATGTTGGGTAAATTTGCCGTGGTGTGTAATTGTTGGATCGCTGAACTCTCGATCCACAGGTCATCAGATGCGATGGTAAATACCGCATCGGATAAGGGACGAATATATTTGCCCATGTACCATTCCATTTATACTCGTCATACTTCAAGTTGCATGTACTGCGACTGCGTTCGTTCACCCCAGTCACTTACTTTCGTAAGCTCCTGGGGATTCACTCGCTTGTCGCCTTCCTGCAACTCGAATTATTTAGAGTATATAAATATAAAAATCAGAAAATGGCAGACGAATCCAGGGCAAGAAAAAAAGAATTAATCCTGGAAAGGTCTGCAAAGAGTCATTGATAAAGGATTTGTCATGATTTACCTCCTTGCAGTTTGTGGAATAAAAAAACGCGCACATATTAGGCGGGCGCTATTTTCATTGCAAGCTGGATTTAATGTTGCTGTTTATATCGCATATAAAAATTAGTAAACCACGCCCCCCGACATTCAACGCGCTGTTGCTTAACCACCTGAAAACCATAACGTTCAAAAAAGGGTTTTGCAGTTATGCTGGCATCCACCGTAAGTTCGGATTCAGACTTAATAAAAGGTTTTAACAAGGCACTGGCGACACCACAGCGGGTGTATTCCGGGTCAACAAATAGCATATCGATATAATGTTCAATACGGGTAATAAAGCCGACCGTTTGTGTATTAATCACCGCAACCCGCACTTGTGATTGTGCGAGTTTCTCCTTCCAGCGAGATTCATCAATCTGCGCCCAGGCGGCAATTTGTTGCGGTGAATAATGCTGACTGGCAGTCATCGTAACCGCTCTAATGAAAATAGCGCATAGTTGCTGAAAATCGCCAGACTGATAGTCTCTTATTTGAATGTTATTCATAATCCCAGCACCAACTGTCTTTCCATTTGCGGATCAAGCAACGTCACATGCAGCCCCACCAACCGTACACCGCGTCCGCCGCGACGTTCATCCCAGGTTTTACGCGCAGTGGCGATTAGGTCAGCTTTATTCAAACGCGGCCAGACATGCTCCTGAGTGGTTTGCTGAAAATCATCGAACTTTAATTTCACTCCCTGGCGGGCGATCAGTAAATCAGGCTTCACCTTTGCCAGACGGCGCTCCAGTTCAGGATAAAGCCGCTCAATAATCGCTTCACATTCAGACCAGTGATGGATATCTTCCGCCATCGTGCGTTCCACACCGACGGATTTACGCAGCCGTTCACTGTTAACATCGCGCTCGTCGATACCCTGGCTACGCTCCCACAAAATGCGGCCAAATTTGCCAAAGCGTTTGAGCAAGGTCACCAGATCACACTTTTGTACATCACCGCAGGTGCGCAGCCCCATCGCCTCTAGTTTTGCCGCTGATACTTTGCCGACACCAGGAATCTTCGCCAGCGGCAACGTTTCCAGAAATGCAGGAACGTCAGCAGGTGTAATCACAAACTGACCGTTGGGTTTGTTCATGTCAGAGGCGATTTTGGCGAGAAACTTAACCGGCGCCACGCCCGCAGAAGCCGTCAGGTGCAACTCGTTAAAGATTGTCTGACGGATTTCCTGGGCGATGAGAGTCGCAGAACCGTGGCAATGCACGCTGTCAGTGACATCGAGATAGGCCTCATCCAGCGACAACGGCTCAATGCGCGAAGTGTAACGCGAGAAGATTTCGCGGATATGATTTGAGGCTTCTTTGTAGGCGTCAAAGCGCCCCGGAAGCAAGGTGAGGTGCGGGCATAATTTGAGCGCCATGCCGGTCGGCATTGCGCTGCGTACACCAAATTTACGCGCGGGATAATTGGCGGTGCTGATCACCCCCCGACGTTCGCGGCTACCGCCAATAGCAACAGGGATATCGCGCAGGGCGGGATTATCACGCATCTCCACCGCTGCGAAAAAGCAGTCCATATCCACATGAATGATTTTACGCATCGCTCACCTCTCAATACTGGTAAAGTATACAGTGATTTTAAGGTTTGAGAAATGCGTAAAGATTCTGCAATCAGTCCCCTTATTGCCGGATGCGCTGCGCTTATCTGACCAACAGGAGGCCGTTTTTGCTACCCGTGCTGCTTATCCAGTTTTTGCACCAGCGGCTGCACCACTTTATCCCCATGCTGACCAAAATATTGATACAACGTATCGGACGCGCTTTTGGTCAGCACCATAATCTCAATGCGCCGGTTGCCCGCGCTTTGCGGGTTTTTGGCATCCAGCAGCATCTGGTCCGCCATTGCGCTCACCTGCATCACTTTATCTTCCGGCATTCCGGCCTCTTCCAGCACCCGACGGGCCGAAAGCGCGCGGTCACCCGAAAGGTTCCAGTTGTTATAGATATTGTTTTTATAGGCCATCGCATCGGTATGCCCGGTAATAATAATTTTGTTGTCGAGCGAGTCGAATACCGGCGCGAGCTCCACCAGCAGCGTTTTAAAGAACGGCATAATCTTGGCGCTGCCGCGCTCAAACATATTACGGTTCTGGTCGTCTTTAATCAGCACGCGTAATCCCTGGGGAACAATCTCCATCTCCAGATTCGCTTCCATATGCGCATTACGGGCGATGGTGTTGATATTGGTCGCCAGCTCGCCCAGTTCAGTGGCGGATTTCTTCTTCAGCAGCGCCGTTTTCTCGTTCACATCACGTGCTTTTTTCTCGGTTTCTTCCGGCACCGCCACGGTAGTCGGTTTCGGCGGATGAGTCGGGCTTATTTTATTTAACGGCGACAGCCCGCCACCGTTGAAGATCGACTGCCCATGCAGCGCCGCCATAATGCTTTCACGCTCGGATTTACTGACGCTGTTCACAATCCACAGGGTCATAAACAGCGCCATCATCGCCAGGGTAAAGTCGGCGAATGCCACCTTCCACGCGCCGCCGTGATGCCCGGCATGATTCTTTTTGATCTGCCGCCGGACGATGGTGGTTTTTGCCCCACGCTCGCGGCGGTTGCCCGTCTTTCTCATGCTTATTCTTGCTCCAGCATCGCATTCACCCACGCATCGAGATTGGCGAAGGTCGGTTTGGACGCCAGATGCAGCAGCTTACGCCCGGCGTCCACCGCCAGCAGCGTCGGTTTGCCGCCCGCCTGGGCTACCAGCACGGTACGCACGCACTCCAGCAGCGAATGTTCCGCCCGTGCCTGCTGTTCCATGGCGTTGGCGAGCGGATCCATCAGGCAGTAGCAGATAAACACGCCTAAAAACGTACCCACCAGCGCCGCCGCCACTTTCAGGCCAATCAGAGCAATAGAGCCATCGATTGACTGCATGGTGATGATAATGCCCAGCACCGCCGCACAAATGCCAAATCCCGGCATCGCTTCAGCGGTACGTTGCAGCGAGCGTGACGGCGTTAACAGAGACTCTTCAGCGGTGTCCAGCTCCTGATCGAGAATGCCTTCCAGTTCATGGGCGTCAATCTTGCCCATCGCCATCAGGCGAAAGTTATCGGCAATAAAAGTCACCAGCCGCTTCTGGGTTAACACCAGCGGGTATTTCTGGAAAATAGTGCTCTCTTCCGGTTGCTCAATATGTTGATCAAGCATCCGCAGACCGCCGTTTTGCACCATTTCGAGCAACTCATACAGGCACATTAAAAGCTGACGCTGAAACTCCGGCCCGAGCTGTTTTTTACTGATCACACCTTTAATTTGATGGGCTATCTCTTTCAGCACATGTTTCGGGTTACCAATAATCATTGCCCCGAAACCGGCGCCTAAAATAATGATCATTTCCGCCGGTTGCCAGATAGCCACTAATTGCCCGCCTGCTTCAAAATAGCCGCCAAATACGCAGCCGAGCACCACCAACAAGCCTAAAATCTTTTGCATGATTTCCTCTTCACATTAATTCGGACAGACACAATCACGAATTTTCTGTGCGATCTGTTTATTCAGTTGACAAATTCTGGCTTCAGTCAGCCCTAATACCAGCGCAATCTCTTTTAGATTCATCTCATGCTGGTAATACATTGAAAGGATCAGTTGCTCTTTTTCACTTAATTGCGCCAGCGCGTATTGCAGCATTTTCTGGGTGACAAACTGCTCTTCCAGTTCTCTGCCCGCAAGCGGAATGCCAGGACCTTCTCCGTTGAGCAACTCATCAAGACTGGCGAGGGTTTCCGCCCCTTCCAGTTGCTGATATTCGAGGTAGTCTTCATGCGAGATCCCTTCCCCGGCCAGTTCTGACCACTCCGGTTCGTGCCCCAGTTTTTTCCGCGTTTCACGAATCAGGTCTTTCATCTGATGATATTTCTGCCGAAGCTGGCGCGGTCGCCAGTCAAGGGCGCGCAGCTCATCAAGGATCGCGCCGCGAATACGGTGCACGGCGTAACCTGCAAAACCTTCATCCGGCAGCCCGTATCGGCGAATGGCGTTAAGCAACCCCATTAACGCCGTCTGCTCCATATCCTGACGGTCAATAATGCAGTTACACTGCGGAGCAAGTTGCCGCACCACTTTACGCACCAGTGGTAAATAGGCCTGCAAATAATGACTCTCCTGCTGCGGGGTTAATACCGGCGCGGCAGCAAATTCTTCTGACTCGAATACGTCCTGTAGCATGTTTATATCCGCCTGGTGATTACTGGAAGACCACTTTTTTCACCAGCAAATCCTTATACGGTGCGCTCATTTTGCGACGCTGCAGATCTTTCTTTAACGCGTCAGAAATCAGTTTGCGGATGGCAGATATTTTCATGCCGCGCAAATCTTCAAATTTCATTTCCGTCAGGCATTCAACCGCAATACTTTGATACAGCGGCTCCTGATGTTTTATTTTTTCCGCTTCTTTGTCACTGGCGACCACCATCACTAATTCTGCCGACAAATAATGGTCAGCGCCGTTATTGTCATGCAGCGTGACAATGGTTTCCGGCAAGGTCACAAATACGCTTTTGCTTTCATCCATCGTTTCCACCGATTCCGCCCGCGCAGCGGCAATCGGTTTTCCTTTTCCGGCATAATGATGCCAGACTCCCCATCCAGCCCCGGCACCGACCACCAGCGCCAGAACGGCGCTGACCACGCCCGCCACCACGATTTTCTTCATATTGCCTTTACACTTTGATCAAAACGGATTCGTTCTGTTGAAATTGAGGCGCATCGTCGAGAAGTAAGGCTGCACTCACCTCCTCCTGCTGATGGCCCGACTGTTGTTGCTGCTGCGACTGCCCTTCGGAGGAGACCTGTACGTTCACCTCCATAAAATTTTGCGCCGTCAGATGTTGTCGGAGATCGTCGCTAAACTGCTGTAACGCGCGGCAGACCTCACTTTGGTTCGCACCGATGTGCACCGTCAGTTTGCCGTTGTCGAGCTGTACGGCAATCTCGAGTTTGCCAAGCGACGGCGGATCAAGGCGGATGGTGGAGATCTGCTGCTGTTTATTGAGCTGAAAGTGGATCTGATCTTTCAAAAGCGTCGTCAGTTTTTCGCCCAGTTCATCCATCGAGAGCGTGGCAGGTCTGCCGGCGATCTCATGAGGATCGCTGACCTGCTCCGGCGTCTTAACCTGCAACACCGCGCGCGGCATCACCGGCTCGCTGTCCGATACTTTTTCCGCTTTACGCTCGACCTGCGGGCGCACGGTCACGCGGTTTGTCTCAGGTTTTGGGCGAGCAGGCTGTGTTGATACGCGTGGCTGCGAGGGTGCAATGGCGCGTAAATCTTCGCTGGCGTAAGTCGCCAGTCTGGCCTGCTGTTCGGGTTTTGCCTGCGGCAACTGGGCGAGAGCCTCCTGCAACTGTGGCGGCAGTTCCTGCGTTGTTGGCGCAAGAGTTTGCTGCGACGCATGTTGTACGATCGCCTTAGCCAGATGTTGCATCACCGGCGATACAGCTACCGTCAGCGACGGCTGCACGGCTGCCTGTTGCGCTTGAGGCGCGGCAGATTGCGGCAGTAACAGCGCCATCAAGGCCTGCATCGCCGCCGGATCGTTCTCCTGCGCACGCGTCGCCTGCTGTTGGGGGGGTTTAGCACTATGCACACGCTCTGCCACCGCCGCGACGGCCATTTTCGGCAGCGTAAACGCAGGCGCGTTTTCCCCGCTCACCGGCGGTAAGATGTCCGTTTTCAGCGATGCCGTTTCTGCAAGCGTTCCGAGCGTGGCAAGCAATGCCGGATTCATGACTTCTCCGAGAATAAATTAACAATTGAGTAGGCCAGTACGCCTTCCTGATGCCGCTGATGCTGTTCCATGCGCGCCTTTAACACATCTGCGCGCTGCTCGCGCCGTTTAATCAGGGCGTTAAACGCGCTGTACAGTTGCGCCTTCACCGCATCCAACTGTGCCGCATCGGTTTCTGCCACCGCGTAGTCGTGAAACTGGCGCATCAACTGCTGATGCAGCGCCGGAAGGCGTCGCCAGCGTTGTTTATCCAGCGCCTCATTCATCGCCTCAACCAGCGCGAAAAGTTGCCTGCGTTGTTTTTCCATCGTCTTAACCCAGCTTGCCCGAAAGCCCTTCCCAGCCTTCACGCAGATTGCTTAAGATGAGCATCACTTCATCGATTTTTTCCGCCGACAATTCACCGCTGGCTTCATATAAACGCCAGACGCAATGGTCATAGAGACGCGAAAGATTCACCACCAGCTCGCCGCCGGTTTCAAACTCCAGCGAGCTAGTGAGCGCGTTGAGAATGTCGATGCATTTGTTGATGCTCTGAGCTTTCTTTTCGAATCGCTTCGCCGCGATATGGCTTTTGGCGCGTTCCAGCTCATCCATCAGGCCGGAAAACAGCACCAGTACCAGTTCCAGAGGTGACGCCGCTGCCGTGCGAGCCGCAAGGTCAATCTCTTTATATTGCGAATAGCCGTCCTGTACTTCGTACATCTTTAGGGATATTCCTTGTTAATTACGCGAATGCCGCCATGCTGGCTTTCATGGTGTACACCTCGACCAGCGTGTTGGTGTACTCCTCAAGATAGCGATCGTAGTTAGCGTTATAGGTGTCAGTAAGCTGGTCGCCTTCGTCCTGAATTTTGCTCATCTGATCGTCAATGTTTTGCTGACGCAGGGTAATGATGCCGTTGCTGGAGTCCGTATAGGTGTCGATCAGGTCATCCATCTTCGCCACCATGCTGTTATCGCCGACAAAAATAGAGGTCAGACCGTCGGGATTTTTCGCCATTTCGTCGTTGAACTGGTCAGAGTCGATCTGCAAATGACCGTGAGAATCGAGGGTGATGCCATAGTCAACAATCGACACGCCGTTGTAGCTGGCATGGGCGATGTCATCGAGCTGGTTCGCCAGTGAACTTAGTCCGGCGTCGCCCGCAAATACCCCGGCGCTGCTACTGTCATCACCGTGGGTGGTCAGCGAATCAACCGTATCAATCAGCGAGTTATAGGCATCAACGAAGGTCTGTACTTTCTCCTGGCTGGCGCTGGAATCTTCGCTGATGTTAAAAGTGGTGAGATCGCTGTCAGAATCGCTAACCTCGGTAAAGGTCATGGTGACGCCGGGGATCACATCATCAAAGGTGTTGCTGCTATTGGTAATGGCGGGTCCGGTGGCGCTGCCAAGATGAATAATTGCGTCCTGAGCGGAGGAAACATCCGTGGGAATGGGCGCACTCGCGCTGTCGTTTGTTGCATCATGCCCCGTTACGCTGAACGAAAACGCGCTTTGCGCGCCGGTGCTGTCTGATGTCAGCATGATGGTGGTGGTGCCGTCGGTTTTCACCAACGCCGCCGAAACGCCTGGATTATCATCGGAGTCGTTAATCGCGTTCACCAGTTCGCTGGCGTCGATAAAACCGTCGCCGTCACCATTCTGATCCGCCGCCGCCAGATCGATATCCATGGTGCTGTCGCCCATCGTCATTTCGAAGGTGCCGGTGGCGGAAAAGGCGTCGTCGCCCATACTGAAAGTGGTCTGCTGTCCCTGTGCCAGTTGTTCAACGAAAAATGAGTAGCTCCCCGCCTGCGCCTGCGAGTTAGCGGAAACGGTCGCCGAGTCATTATTGCTGGAAGCGGCAAAAGTCACCGGGCCGTCGGTATCGCTGTTCAGCGCATCGACAGCACTTTGGAAATCGCTCAACGCCGAGCTGAGCGAGTCCAGGCCGCTGCTTTCGGCATCCAGCTCGGTCTGCTTCTCCTGCAAATTTGCCGCCTGAGTGGCAACATCGGCATACGCAATTTCTTGGGCAATGGTTCTTGGGTTGATCATTGATGACTCCGGATAACGATGTCAGGTTATTGGCAAAAGGCGTGCCAATAATTTTTATGTGAATAATCAATAAATTGGAAAAAAAGGCGGAAAGGCCATTTCCGGTCTGGCGGAAGAGTGCCTGCCGCAGAAAGGACAACACCGCCCGCAGGCGGTGTCTTTTTTCCCCCTCGCCCTTCCAGGGAGAGGGCCGGGGTGAGGGTCAAAGCCCGCACAGCCCCTCACTCTAACCCTCTCCCCAAAAGGTCAAGAGGACAATCCGAACTTACTGCAGCAGGCTAGAAACCATGCTGGACATGCTGTTGGACTGTTTCAGCATGGTAATGCCGGTCTGCATCAACACCTGCTGTTTGGTCATGTTGGACGCTTCCGTCGCGTAGTCGGTATCCATGATGTTACCGATAGCGACTTCGGTGTTGTCCTGCATACTGGTCAGGTTGTTGGCGGTATCGTTCAGACGGTTGATAGACGCACCCAGCTTGGACTGGATCTGAGAAACATCATCCATCGCGGTAGAAATGCTGGTGATCATCTGGTTAGCCGAGCCAGACGCGGTCAGTTCAGTACCGCCAGAAACGCCCGCAGTACCCGTGGTGTCTGCCTGATCCGCGCTAAAGGAGTTGCTGATCGCAGAAAGGTCTGTCACCAGCGTATTCAGTTGGCTTGAAATATTCACGGTCATGGTGTCAGAAAATTCCGCACCCACCTGGAAAGTTACCGCGCTCTGGAACAAGCCGTCAGTACCGGTGTTGCTGGTGCCGGAAACACCGAACAGGTTGGTGCCGCCGTAGGTGGTGTTTTGCAGCATGTCAGACATCTGCTGACCCAGTTCGTCGTATTCGTCCTGCATCGCCTGCAGGTCGTCGTCGCTGTAGGTGCCGTTCGCTGCCTGAGTGGAGAGGTCTTTCATACGCCCCAGTACATCAGACATTTCGTCGAACATACTGTCGGCCGTTTGCAGCATCGCGGTGGCATCGTTAATGTTGCTCAGCGCCACGCCCATACCGCTGGACTGTGCAGTTAAACGGTTAGCAATCTGTTTGCCCGCCGCATCATCTGCTGAAGAGTTAATACGGTTACCAGTCGCAAGGCGTTCCATAGAAGTAGAAAGAGACGCGCTACTTTTGCTGATTGCGTTAACGGCGGCCATTGATGCGTTATTGGTATTCATAGATAACATGATACTGCTCCTTGGGATTAATCGTGTTCGTTTCGATACCCTGTAAAAACGACACCCCACGAGCAAACTTAAAATGACTATTAAAAATTTTTCCGTCTCTTTTATTGGATGCCACTTTTAGCTAAAAAAAACAGAATCAAATTCAGATAAAAAGATTATTAGCAATATATGCCACATGGCCAGGTGACAAAAAATGTCAGCCTCAAATGCTTGTTATCATTCAGATTACTATCAGAAAAATTGATTATTACCCAACGAACTGATGCCAAAATTTACATTGCGTTGCAAATAACACACATTTTACTATTGTGACTCGTCATCCATTTCGTTACATTCTCACGCCATATACAGATTAAGAATAATCCTATTACCATTAAATATTAATTATTACGCGGTAAAACCATCTTCTCAAGGATGTATAAGACTCTGCTTAATGCAGCGGACTATCAGGAAACATTTATCCCTTGCTAAGGTAAACTCAACCATGAGTATTATTATCAATAACTGGCGGATGGACCCGTCGCTTAATGCCTTAATTCATTGTGAAACGGGTGAAACACGTCGTCTTGGCGAATACCATTTTATTTTGCTGGAAACATTAGCAAAAAATGCCGAGACAGTTTTATCGCGATCTTATTTATGTGCTGAAGTGTGGAAAAATCGCATTGTCGGCGGAAACAGCTTGCCGACGGCGATCCACGCCTTGCGTGTTGCCATTGACGATGATGGTAAACAACAGAACATTATTAAAACCATTCCGAAAAAAGGTTACTTGTGCAATAAAGAGTATGTAGCTTTTCCGGAATCATCGCCTGCGGAGGCGCTGATTATTACCAATCAGGTACAGGAAACTGTGCCAGAAGAGATATCTTCGACAACACCGCCTGTGCCTGTTAGAAAAAAACATAAAGGAATGATGGGGCTGGCGTTAACCGCTGCTGTTATATTCGTTGGCTCGACCGTGGGTTATCCACACTTAAAAAGTACACCTGATGCCCCGCAACTGGTAAAAGAATCAATTAACAGTCCAAGAATAAAAATATTTCATCTTAGCTCTGGAAAAGAAAATAATTCCTTACCATTACTGTCACAAACTCTCGCACCAGGAAAAGACAAACTCGATAATTTATTGTCAGCGCATAATATGACCATGACAACCTATTATAAATATGTTCGTAACCGACTGGAGAGTGATATCGTTCTGCGTAACCAGTGCAACGGTAGCTGGCAATTAACCTTTAATGTGGAAAGCTGGCAGAATAGCGATATTAGTAGTGCGATGTATCAGAATTTAGAGAAGTTGTTAAATACTGTGCAGAAATGCTGATGCGCGCCAACATATGCCGGATGCGACGTTTTCTTATCCGGCATTCATATAATTAGCCCAATAAATTCCTCACCGTCTGGCTGGAAATCCGCGCCTGACCGTTCACCGCCTGTAATAACACCTGATAATTATGATTGGCGCTATCCAGCACCCCGCCGAGGTTTTCCGATGCCTGCACCGCATTCTCCGCATCCGGGAAGCGGGACATGCTGTCGATCAACTGCCGCGCCTTCTCCTGCTGCACCGCCATTTGCGCACGTTGCTGACTAATACTTTCTAACGTCTGAGAAATCCCCGCCCCGCCCTGTTGCAAACTTTGTACTAAACGGTCGACCTGCGACGGCTCGGCAAACGTTTTTAGCGGCATAAACGCCGATTTATCGCCATCAGTGCGCACGCTTAAGGTGCGCTCGATGTCAGGCCACTGTTTTTCTGACGTGGAGAAACTGATGCCATCGGCGTGTTGATGCATCTGCACCCCCACGCGGCGCAGCGCGTTGGTCAGCCGTGTCTGATACTGCCCGGCGCTATCATCATCAGATAACATCACCGCTGCAAGCTGGGTCTGACGCCCGTCAGAAACGCTGAACATCCGCGTTCCCGGCGTAGGGTTGTGCACCAGATTCGCCAGATCTGGCGAGTGAAAGGTTACCCGCGCTTCGCCCTGCAACACCGGCTGCAACTGGCGGTTCACCGCGCCGCCGGAAAGCGCGGCGCGTTTGTCCAGCATCTGCATGAGCACCGAGCTCTGCGCCTGCCCGCCTTTGCGCTGGCTATGACGATAATCGAGCAACTGCTGTTCCAGTTGCCCAAGATAATGGTCTGCCTGCTGCAAGGTGGTGAGCTGATCGTTAAGCTGCACGCTGTAACGCTGCGGGCGAGTGGTAATCAGCGGCGAGGCCGGATATTCACTCGCCGTCGCCGGGAGTTTTTGCCGCACCGCCTGAGTGGGCGCAACGGTTGACGACGATACCGCAGAGCTATGCGCCCCACCGGTGGCGAGTGATGAAGATGTAAGTCCGACCTGCATACTGTTCCTGAAAGAGTTAGAGAACGCTGAACAAATTCAACTCACTCACTTTCGAGTAAGTCTTGAGGGTAGCTTCCATTGCCACTTCCAGTCCGGTAAAGGTGATCGACGCCGGGCCGTAATCGAGATCCTGTAATGAACCAATCAACTCATCATTAGAAGTGGATATATCGGTCTGCGCATCGCTCAACATCGACATGGTGTTCTGCGTCTCGCCAAGCGACGCAATGGAGGCGTTGAGGTCGTTCGAGGCGGTGTCCACCACATCAACGGCGTTCTGAATATCGCTCTGCACCTGCGGATCGGCGGGGTCAACGTTGGGGTCTTGCAACTCCTGAGAGAGCGAATTGAGCGTGTTGAGCACGTCTAAATTGCTGCCGAAGAAATCGCTCGCCGCCACGTTGGTATCCACTTCCACGCCGTTCGACACGGTGGTCTGGCGATGGTCGCTGTTGCCCTGATAGCTGTAGCTGTCGGTGACACCATCGCCGTCATCGTCCACCGCAACAATCGGCGGCTGATCGTTGATGGTGCCGCCAAACACGTAATGCCCGTCTTCATCCTGATAGTTAAGCGCCGCCACCATCGATTCGGTCAGCGACTGAATATCCTGGCCCAGGCTGGCGAGCGAATCGGCAGTATTGGTGCCATTCGCCGCTTCCAGCAGGTCGTCGCGCACCGCCAGCAGGCTGTTGTTGACGCCATCGAGAATCGATTCCTGCTGACTAAGCCCCGCCGACGCAGAGTCGATATTGCTCTGATACTGCTCAATCGCCGACTGCTGGCGGTTCAACTGGGTGATACGCGTGGCGGCGATAGGATCATCCGACGGCTGCAAAATCTGCTTGCCGGTTGCCATCTGCTCGACCACATGCGCCAGGTCGCCAGAGAGATTATTAAAACTTTGCGTCATCGAGACGTAGGTTTGTTGGGTGGTTACTCGCATTCTCGCGCTCCCGCTTAGCTGCACATTTCCAGCACCGAATCGAAAATCTCGGCGCCGGCGGAAATGACTTTCAGATTGGCTTCATAAATTTGTTGATAGGTGATCAGGTTCACCGCCTCTTCGTCCATGCTGACGCCGCTGACGCTGCTCTGCTGGTTTTGCGCTGCGGAATAGACATTGGACGCGGCGGTCACTTCGGTCTGGTTTTGCTGACTGTAAATGCCGATATTGCTGATGATTGACGAGCACGCCTGCCCTACCGTCACGCTACCAAGGTTGTCGATCTCCAGCGGTTCGGTGGAGATGTTGATCAGCGCCTGGAGGTTGTCGCTGTTACCGCTTTCGTCCGGTGAACTGGAGAACGCCAGCTCATCGGCAGTGATATCCGGGTTGACGGTCAGCGGGCCATCGGCGTTGCTGGCATCGTAAATAAACAGCGGCTCACCGGGGTTGCCGTTGAGATCGTATCCCTGCGCCAGTTGGTTGTTGACCGCATCGGCAAACTGCGAGGCGATGCTGTTGATGGTGTCGGTCAGCGGCGTCAGCACATCGTTTTGATAATCAAACAGCGCGCCTAATGAACCGCCGGTATCGGTGGTCATCGTCGAGGTAGTTCCGGCAAAGGTCAGCGACATGGTCGGCGTGCCGTCGGCGTTGGTTTCCAGCGCGATGGTCGAACTTTGCTGCCCACTCACCAACGGCTGACCGTTTTTCAGCGTGACGTTGTAGTTGCCCTGGTCGTCGATATTGACCTGCACATCCATCATTCCGCTGAGTTCTTCCACCATCTGATCGCGCGCGTCATACAGCGCGGAGGCGTTATCGCCGTTGGCTTCGGCCTGGGCGATTTGCTGGTTATAGCTGGCGATGCCGCTGGTGAGCGTATTGATTTGCGAGACCATCGCCTGCTGCTGGCTGATGATTTCCGTGCTTTGCGAGTCGATGTAATCCAGCGTGTTGTCGATACGCAGCGACAGCGCCCCGGCTTCGCTGATCACCTGCTCGCGCAGAGCGGAATCGTCAGGGCTGGTGGTCGCTTCGTTAAGGGCGGCGAAGAAGTTATCAAAGCCGCCGCTCAGGCTGCTGTTATCGTCGCTCAGTACCGCTTCCAGTTGTGTGAGATAGCCTTGCTGGGTGCTGTAATAGCCGTAATCGCTGGCGGCATACCACACCTGATTCACCTGATACTGGTTAGAGACGCGGCGAATGCTGTCCACCTGTACGCCGTTACCGGCGCTGTTCGGCGAACCGCCGCTGGCACCGATGGTGCTGATTTCCGCCACCTGGCGGGTGTAGCCTGTGGTCATAGCATTAGCGGTGTTTTGCGCCGTGACGTTCAGCTCCACCTGCGCGGTTGAGGCGCCGCTGTAGCCGATGTTAATCATGTCCATGTTGGATCCTTACCGGTAAATCGTTCCGGTTAAAAGCGGCGTGAAGTTGTCGATTCTTAAGTGGGTAATGGTGCGCGCTGATGCCCTCACCCCGGCCCTCTCCCACAGGGAGAGGGAGAAAACCAGCGCCCTGTTCAATACCGCGCTCGATCGGTCCCCTCGCTACTTTTGGAATAGCGGGAAAACCTGCGCCATATTCACCTCCGCGCTCGATCGGTCCCCTCGCCCCTTCGGGGAGAGGGTTAGGGTGAGGGGCAAAGCGCGTACCTCCCCTCACCTATGCTTCGGCGATAACTGCTTCACAATCATCGCCGCAATCCCGATCCCGTGTTGTTGCGCCAGGGTGTTACACAACTCATCGTCATAAAACCCCTGCATCATGCGCACCGAATCGCTGTTAAACGGGTTATCTTTCGAATCAAACAATTCGTTGGTTTTACGCATCTCTTTCAACATGTTGCGTAAAAAAATCGCCTCGAACTGTTCGGCGGCCTGCCTGATATCATTGGCCTGAACTTTCGGCCCCATTAACGCATCGCTGCCGTCAATCCCGCCGCTACCGTTGATTTTCATCAGATCACCTCCAGGTCGGCATCCAGCGCGCCCGCTTCATGCAGCGCCTGCAAAATCGACATAATGTCGTCCGGCGTTGCGCCTAAACTGTTCAGGGCATTCACCAGCGTTTTCAGGCTGCTCGACTCCGGCAAACTCACCACGCCCGGACGGGCATGATTCACCGCGATATTGCTCTGCGGCGTCACCGCCGTGCGCCCACCGGCAAAGGCATTCGGCTGGCTGACGTTGCTGGTTTCGTTAATCGAGACAGTAAGACTGCCGTGCGACACCGCCGCCGCATGCAACGCGATGCCGTCGCCCATCACCACCGTACCGGTGCGCGAGTTAAACACCACGCGGGCGCGGATTTTCTCCGCCTGCACCTGCACATCATCCAGTTGCGACATAAACGCCACCCGCGCGCCGGGGCTGGTGGGGGCACGCACGGTAACGTTGGTGGAACTCTGCGCGGTGGCGATGCCGCCAAACGAGGCGTTGATCGCCGCCGCAATGTTGTTGGCATCTTTAAACGACGGGCGTTTCAGGTTGAGGGTGATGGTATCGCCCATCTGAAAATCGCTGGGGATCTCACGCTCCACCGTCGCGCCGTTGGGAATTAACCCGGCGGTCGGCGTGTTAACCGTTACGCTTGAGCCGCTGGCCCCGGTGGCATTCATCCCGCCCACCACCACGCTACCCTGCGCCAGCGCGTAAACTTCGCCATCTGCGCCGTGCAATTGGGTCAGCAGCAAAGTGCCGCCGCGAATACTTTTGGCATCACCAATCGACGAGACGGTGACGTCAATGGTTTGCCCGCGTGAGTACATCGGCGGCAGCGTGGCGCTCACCGCCACCGCCGCCACGTTTTTCACCTTCGGGTCGATTTTATTCGGCAGTTGCACGCCAAACTGGCGCAGCATATTGGTGATGGTCTGGTTAGTGAATTTGACCTGGTTTTTATCGCCAGTGCCGTCAAGGCCGACCACCAGGCTATAGCCGACCAGTTGGTTTTCACGCACGCCCTGTACGTTGACCAGCGACTCCAGCGATTGCGCCAGCGCCACGCCGGGCAGCACCAGGCTTACGGCGATCATCACCGTCTTTATCCAGTTTTGCATTGCACTCTCCGGCATTAAATCGGGAACAGAGGATGGTTAAACAGCCGCGTCAGCCAGCCTGCAGCGTTGGCGTCGCTTAACGCGCCGCGTCCGGCATAGGAGATGCGGGCATCGGCGATCCGCTGAGAGGAAACCGAGTTGTCGTTCTGGATATCATCGGCGCGTACCAGGCCGCTCAAGCGGATGTACTCATCACCCTGGTTGAGGGTGAGCCATTTCTCGCCGCGAATTTCCAGGATGCCGTTGGGCTGCACCGCATGGACGGAAACGGTGATCTCCCCGCGCAGGCTATTCTGCTGCTGGGAGGTGGCGCTGCCGTCAAAGTCGCGGTTGGCGTCGATGGAGCCGGAAAGCTTATCTTTGGTGTGACCGAACACCGTTGGCGCGGTGATATCGACGCTGTTGCTCTTGCCGAAATTGGTTTTCGCCTGTTTGCTCGACTGGGTCGATTCTTCGAGGATCACCGTCAGGATATCGCCCACACGGTAAGCTCGTCGGTCGGCGGTGAGCGACCAGTTGTAGCCAGTTTCAAACACACCTCCGGCACGCCCGTCTGCCGGAGGCGGCGCTTCGGTTTTCGGTGGAGCAAAGTATGCGTCGTCTTTTTTGACCAGAATGGCCTGCGATTCACACCCGCTAAGCAGGGGAAGCAGCGCCACCAGCCAGAGATAATTTTTCACGTTCTGCCTGTTTAGTGTTGCAGGCCACGGGGGTGGCCGGTTGTTTGGTGGGTGTGGAGCTGTTTGTTCCCCTCACCCTAACCCTCTCCCCAAAGGGGCGAGGGGACTGACCTGTGCACGTTGTTACATAGTGCACCGCTTTTCTCCCTCTCCCTGTGGGAGA
This sequence comes from Escherichia sp. Marseille-Q3837, assembly GCF_916618735.1. Taxonomy (NCBI): domain Bacteria; kingdom Pseudomonadati; phylum Pseudomonadota; class Gammaproteobacteria; order Enterobacterales; family Enterobacteriaceae; genus Escherichia; species Escherichia sp. Marseille-Q3837. The sequence goes on from NZ_CAKAKC010000001.1 coordinate 4,491,676, forward strand.
GGGCCGGGGTGAGGGCATCAGACCGCACCGCCCCCACGCCCTTACAGCGTCTGGCTGATGTACTGCAACATATCGTCCGCAGCCGACACCATTTTGGCGTTCATCTCATAAGCGCGTTGCACCGTAATCATCGCCACCATTTCGTTGACGATATCCACATTCGAGCCTTCCAGCGCGTTGTCCTGCAAGGTGCCAAGCCCATCTTCGCCCGGCACACCTTCGGTCGGCTGACCGCTGGCAGCGGTTTCCAGATAGAGGTTGTCACCCTCAGCGGAAAGCCCCGCCGGGTTAGCGAAGTTGACCAGCGTCAGTTGCCCTAACTCGGTCACATCGCTGTCGCCGGGTAAGATCGCCGTCACCGTGCCATCCTCACCAAACGCAACGTTGGTCGCCCCCGCCGGAACGTCGATTTCAGGCTGCAACGGCAAGCCCTGCGAGTTAGTCAGCACGCCGTCGGCGTTCACCTGCAAATTACCGTCGCGGGTATAGGCAATATCGCCATTAGCCTTTTGCACCTGTAAAAACCCCTGCCCCATAATGGCGACATTCATCGCGTTGTCGGTGGTTTCAACGTTGCCTTCGGTGAAAGTTTTCTGGGTGCCGACAATGCGCACGCCGCTGCCAAATTGCAGCCCGGTCGGCATGATGTTGTTCTGGTCAAGCATCGCGCCCGGCGCTTCCTGGGTCTGGTAGAACAGATCCTGAAACATCACCCGGTCGCGCTTGAAGCCGGTGGTGTTAACGTTAGCGATGTTGTTGGCAATCGCGCTCATTTCAGCATCCTGCGCCGAGAGGCCAGTTTTGCTAATCCATAGTGCTGCGTTCATGGTGGTAAATTCCGTGTTGTTTTTTGCCGCCGATTGCCGGATGCGGCGTGAACGCCTTATCCAGCCTACGATGTGCGGTTACGAGCCGCGCAATAAGCGGTTACCCGCGTCGCTGATGTCTTCGGCGGTTTTCATCATCTTGATCTGCGCTTCAAACTGGCGGTTCATAGCGATAGACGACATCATTTCGCTCACCGCCGAGACGTTACTGCCTTCGAGAAAACCGCCGCTGACTTTGATGTTTTCATCGCGCTGAGCCGGAACGCCGTCTGCCGTTATCAGCATCCCTTCGCCGTTTTTCGCCAGGTCAGCAACCGGAATATCCACCAGCTTCAGGCGGTCGATATCCATCGTCGCGGTCACGTCGCCGTCATCGGGCGTCACCGACAACGTGCCGTCGCTGCCAAACGAGGCAATCGCGTTCGGCGGCAGAATGATCGGCCCGTTATCCCCCAACACCAGATTGCCATTGATGGTCAGTTGCCCCTGATCGTCCTGCTGAATGTTGCCGTTGCGGGTATAGACTTCGTTGCCGTTTTTATCCTGCACTGCAATGTAACCCGCGCCCTGAATCGCCACGTCCAGCGGGCGCTCGGTTTTCTCCGCCACGCCAGTGCTGTCGTTCACGCCGCTGGCTCCTTCTTGCGCCATATAGCGCGTGTCGAAGCCACCGCCTTTCACCTTGTCGTTGGTCGCCATCGCCATATCGGCACGAAAACCGTTGGTGTTGACGTTCGCAAGGTTGTTGGCGCTAATTTGCTGCTCGTACAACGTCTGAGAAGCCCCGCTCAGGGCGGTATAAATCAGGCGATCCATTACATTGCCTGGAACAGCGCGTCATCGAGCTGTGTACTGGTGGCGATCACTTTGGTGTTGGCCTGATAGTTACGCTGGGCGGTCATCAGGTTGACCAGTTCGCTGGTGATATCGACGTTAGAGCTTTCAAGCACGCCGGACGTAAGCGTGCCGCAGGTGCCGGAGCCGGGAACGCCAATCAGCGGTGTGCCGGATTCGCCCGTTTGTACCCACGCGGTGCCGCTCACCGCTTCGAGGCCGTTTTCATTCGGGAAGGTCGCCAGCACCACCTGCCCCTGCAACATGCGCTCGCCGTTGCTGTAGGTGGCGTAAACTTTGCCATCATCATCGACCTGCACACCGTTTTGCGTAGCGGAGGCGTAGCCATTGGCGGCGTTGGTGGTAACCGAGAAGTCAGAACCGTATTGCGTACAGGTGGCGTAATCGACGGTTAAATCGATGGGTGCGGCGGCGTCGGTCTGAAACTCAATGGTCTGCGGCGTGGTTGGCGAGGTCAGTTTCCCGGTATTCGGATCGAAGGTTAAGGTGGTCGCCGGAACGCCGGTCTGCTGCTGACCGTCGAAGGTGTACTGCACTTCCCAGGTGTTATCGCTGGTTTTGGTGAAGTACTGGCATACCGAGTGTTCGTTGCCTAATGAATCATATACCGTGGTGGTGTAGCTGTCGGTGTATGAACTGCTGTTGGCCGGGTCGAACGGCACGGATGTGCGATCGATAGCCGCGTCGCTGGCATCGAAGTTGGCGGTAAAGGTCAGGCTGCTGCTGGCCTGCGCCGGAATATTGCCGGTTTTGATCTGAATATCGGTGACCGTACCCGTTTGCAGAGTGCCGCTGTCATCGACCGGATAGCCCTGCAAATAAGCGCCCGAGGCATTGACGATATAGCCGTCTTTGTCGGTTTCAAACGAACCGGCACGGGTATAAGAAATGTTGCCCGCGCTGTCGCAGGTAACAAAAAAACCATCGTTGTTAATCGCCAGATCCAGCGCGTTACCGGTGGAGACCAGCGAGCCGCCACGGGAAATACTTTGCGCGGTGCCTGCCACGCTGACGCCCATCGCCTGGCTTCCGGCATACATGGCTGAAAACTGAGTGGTCATCGACTTATAGCCCACCGTTCCGGCGTTAGCGATGTTGTTACTGATCCCGTCCAGTTGTTCGTTAACGGCATTCAGCCCCGTCGCGGCAATTTCATAACTCATTGTGTCTTCCTGTTAATTCCAGATTTTGGCAGCGTGCCCGTTGTTTTGCCGGATGCGGCGTGAACGCCTTATCCGGCCTACAAAATCACGCTACATCACTGTCGGTATCGGGTACGCCAAACTGGCTAATCATGGTGAACGGCACTTCGCCCACGCCTGCGACGTTGAGCACCGGAGAGCTACCGTCGAGCGGGATGCGCACATCTTCCACTTCGCCGGAGACTTCAATCGGCACCTCTTCTTCCCCGGTGTTGGTCACCACCGAAACGTCGTAATCACCGGGCGGGATGCCGTAATCGGCGGGATCCACCGAGAAATCAACCTGGCCTGGCCCCACGGAAGAACTACCCTCCGGGATCAGCGACACCGTGTAGTCATCACCTGCGGCATCGGTAAAGTGGAGATCGGCGGTGGTACAGGCGTCGTCCAGCGTGGCGCGACCGTTAATGGTCTGATCGCTCACCTGCAAAGCGGTGGTCTGTACCATAATGTCGTCGCCCACCAGGTTGCCGAGCGCCATCACCTGAATGTTGCTCATCAGCACCGCATTGGTGTTGGCCTGCACGCTCATCTCTTCCATCATCGCTACCTGCGCCATCGACGAAAGCTGGTCGATATATTCGGTGGCGTCGGTCGGGTCGGTCGGGTCCTGGTTTTGGATCTCAGCGACAAACAGCGTCAGGAAAGTATCGACGGGCGAGCTATCGCTGCTGCTTGTCGTGTCGCTGACCGCCACGTTATTGCTTTCCGCCGTGGCGGTCGGCTGCGGCGATTGCGCATTCAGCGCCAGGGTATTCATCAGGCTTCTCCCAGTTTCAGCAGGCTTTGCTGCATACTTTTCACGTTGTTGAGCACATCGACGTTGGTTTCAAAATCGCGCGAAGCCGACATCATGTCCGCCATCTGCTCCACCACGTTGACGTCGGGATACCAGACATCCCCGTTAGCATCGGCGAGCGGCGAATGCGGTTCATAGCGTTTCACCGCCCCGCCGGTTTGCAGCACGTCCTGCACCTGCACGCTGGCACCGTCAATGACATGGCGATGTGTTCCCGCCAGCAAGCTGTGGTGATACACCGCCGCAAACACCGGGCTGCGCGCTTTATACGCCTGCGCCTCGCTGCTGGCGGGCGCATTGGCATTCGCCAGGTTACTGGCGACGGTATTCAGACGCAGCGTTTGCGCCGTCATCGCCGAGCCGGAAATCTGATAGATATCAGTAAATGACATGCTTATTTCCCTTCAATGGCCTCTCTGATGCCGCTGATTTGCAGATTCAGAAAGGTCAGACTGCTTTGATAATCCATACTATTTTGTGAAAATCGCGCCTGTTCGCTGTTCAGTTCCACGGTGTTGCCATCTTCCGACGGCTGCATCGGTACGCGGTACTGGACATCCACCGCCGCGTTATTTGCCCGTTGCATCTCCCTGGCAAAATCAATATCTTTAGCCTTGAAATTTGGCGTATCAACGTTCGCCAGATTCGCAGTCAGTAGCTCGGTCCTCTCAAGACGTAACTTCACTGCCTGCGGATGCACTCCCAATGCTTGTTGAAAACTGATCCCCATTCTCTGCGTCACTCCTGCTTCAATCCGCATACGCTAAGCAATCGCTGTGCCAATTTTTAAGTAACTGATGAGAAAGGGTTTATGAGTTTTCAATTTTGCGGGCGGAAGATGTTCTTCCTCCTGGCGCTGGCCTTACCGGGCTACGCCGCCATCCATCCCGTGCAACACAGCGCGCGGGAACAGATCAACGCCCAGGTGCTGAGCGCCGCCAGCCAGCAGATTGAATCACTGGCACAGCAGCGGCAGTGGCATGACTATCGCTACACCTTTAACGTCTACATTCCCTCACAGATTGCGACTGCCGCGCCCTGTGCGACTACACCCGCCGTCACGCTGACTTCGCCAACTGACATAGCCCTCAACCGGATGAACTTCACCGTCAGTTGCCCGCAAAGCTGGCAGATGAACGTGGCGGTGCGCCCGGATGTGCGGGTGCCGGTGGTAATGGCAAAGTCAGTGATTGCCCGCGATACGCCGCTTACGGCAAATGATGTGGAGTTGAAGCCCTACAACGTCAGCGCCCAGCGACGGGATGTGCTGATGGCTCTTGATGACGCGATTGGTTTGAGCAGTAAACACGCGCTGCAACCGGGTAAACCCATCACCAAAGAAGAACTGGTTTCTCCGGTGCTGGTCGGGCGCGATCAACCGGTGATGATTGTTTACCAGAGCGTGGGGATCACCGCGTCGATGCCCGGCGTGGCGCTGAAAAATGGTCGCAAAGGGGAGATGGTGAAAGTACGTAACGCCAGCAGCCAGCGGGTCATCAGCGCGATGGTGGCGGAAAGCGGCGTGGTGACGACAGTGACCGCAGAGTAATTTGCGCAGGCGATTAAAGTTTTGCCCCACATTCACCGCTTTACCGGTGTAACACACCTTCAAACAGAGACGAGGTTGCGATGAAAATCACCCCGACTATGCCTGGCAATCGCCCAATTGCTACCGCTGCTGGCACCCGCCAGACCAGCAAAAGCGCGGCGACCACCACCACCACGCTGAGCGCCGACGACATTACCCAGGCAGGATTGCAGTCTGCCCAGCAAACGCTGAACGACCAGCAAGAGAGCGATATCGACAGCGACAAAGTGGCGCAAATGCAGGCGATGCTGGCCTCTGGCAGTCTGCAAGTGGACACCGAACAATTAGCCAGCGACATGCTGAGTTTTTTCCAGAACTAAGAGGCCGATAAAGTGAGTATTCGGTTGCAACAGGTAAAGGCGCTGCTACAGGGCATTCGCGACGATGACGCGCTGTATGATTCCCTGCGCGAACTGCTTCAGCGACAGCGGATCTGCATGATTCGCCGCGCCAGCGAGGAATTGCTGGCGGTGAATGATGAGATAACGCATCACTACGATCGGTTAAACAGCCATAGCCATCAGCGGCACAGCCTGCTGAAAATGCTGGGTGTAAGCGTCAATCGTGACGGGCTGGCGCAGGTTTTCGCCTGGCTTCCGGCGGTTCAAAAGGCGGCGGCACAGCAGTTGTGGCAACGTCTTGAGCAAAAAGCGGAACGCTGCAAAGCCTACAACGATAAAAACGGCGAACTGTTGATTCGTCAGTATGAATTTATTCAGTCTTTTTTAGGCAGCGAAGCGGATTTTATTTATCAGGAATAATGACCATTCCTTCCCCCATAGCGGAAATGGATTTTCCGCCTGAAAAACAATTCTTTGTTTTATATTAAAAAATTTTCCGGCACGGTAATTGCTATTCCTGTTCAGCATTAAAGACTGGAAGCCTCCTATGAGTTTTATTGAATGTTACGAACCAGAATTTGTGCGCAAATTTATCGCGCAACATCCCGGTTCGCCTTTGTATGTCCGCAAGGTATGGAAAAATGAAATTCGCCTGAGTCTGATGCTTACAGAGCCAGAAAGTTGCGAAGCGGTGCTCAACGATGCCAATGCGTTTAAATTACAGCTCACCTATCGGTCTATGGAAGAGAGTGCCGGTGAGCTTTCCGCACGCGATGTGATATTAAACCAGGTCATTTTGAGCACCCTTACGCTCGCCGATTTAACCCCGGAATTGTCACTGTATGCCGTCGGTATCCTGCTCTCCCGCGCCAGTAAAATGCCGGGCAAGAATGGCGATACTCTGGCCCGTTTGACGACGCTGCCGCAGGCGCTGGCCGACCATGCGCGAAAAGGTACGCTACAGGCACAGTTCGCCCAGTTGCCACCTGTGCCACAGCTGGCACGCCAGCTGGTGACGCTGCTCGGAAGTTTTGCGTTTGACTGGTCGATTCTGCCGGAAAGCCCGCGCAAAGCCTCGCTGCCGTTGCAGGTTTCTTTACTGACATTGCATGACGCCAACAGCGAAGCCCTGTTACATCAGCAGCTTCAGGCGCAGTGGCAAACTACCTGGCAGCAGCATTTCACCACTTCACCCTGGATTTTGCGTAATTACCTGATCTACCGCGTTTACCACGATGCGATCGGGCAGGCAGACGGGGCGGATTATTTCCCGCTGGTGTGCGATTTTTATCTCCTCCTCACGTTAATCAGTTTGTGGACGCTGGATGATTCTCCACTGCGACAAGAGGATATTTTCGCCCTTTTCGCCATGTTTGAACGCTGGCGAGTGAGTGAAAATGCTGCGGCGATTCGCCAGCAAATTCAGTCATTATGTGCCGCAGAGCCACTGCTGTCAGCTTTTTCGCTGCTGACGTGAGTCGCTCTGTGCGCGCTTTGCCCCTCACCCTAACCCTCTCCCCAAAGGGGCGAGGGGACCGATCGAGCACGGTGTTAAAATCGGCGCTGGTTTTCTCCCTCTCCCTGTGGGAGAGGGTCGGGGTGAGGGCATCAGCGCGCACATTCATCACATTCACCCATTAACTTACCCAAACACCATGCCAACACCAACCATCATCAAAACACTCGCCACCCACCGCGAAAAACCGTTCGTCAGCGTCGTTACGCCAACCTGGAACCGCAGCACATTCCTGCCGTACCTGCTTTACATGTACCGCTATCAGGATTACCCGGCAGACCGCCGTGAACTCATCATCCTCGACGACTCCCCGCAAAGCCATCAACACATCATCGACCGCCTGACCAATGGCACGCCGGACGCCTTTAACATCCGCTACATCCATCACCCGGAAAAACTGCCGCTGGGCAAAAAACGTAATATGCTCAACGAACTGGCGCGCGGCGAATACATCCTCTGCATGGACGATGACGACTACTACCCGGCAGATAAAATCTCGTACACCATCGCCATGATGCAAAAACACCGGGCGCTCATCTCCGGTTCTGACCAAATCCCTATCTGGTACAGTCATATCAACCGCATCTTTCAAAGCCGCAGCTTTGGCTCGCATAACATCCTCAACGGCACCTTTTGCTATCACCGTAACTACCTGAAAAAGCACCGCTACGACGATAATTGCAGCCTTGGCGAAGAGAAAAGTTTCACCGACAATTTCAGCGTTAACCCGCTACAACTGCCCGGCGAGCGTACCATTCTGTGTATCTCGCACAGCCATAACACCTTTGATAAAGATTTTATTCTCGCAGCCAGTGCGCCGGTAAATACCGAACTGGGTGAAATCGTCGGCGATCCGCTGCTACGCAATGCTTATCTGAGTCTGCATAACGCCACTCATCACCAGACGATCAACCATCAGGCGATCGATCAGGTCGTATTGATCAATCTGGATAAACGCCCGGATCGCTTACAGCAGATCCGTGAAGAACTGGCACTGCTGCATATTCCGCCCGAGAAGATCACCCGCATTGCCGCCTGCGAAGATGAAAACGGTCAACGAGGCCGCCTTCAATCGCACTTGCAGGCGCTGCGCCTGGCGCAACAGCACGGCTGGCAAAACTATCTGTTGCTGGAAGATGATGCGGTCATTCTCAAGCAGGAGAAACATATTCAGGTGCTGAACACCCTGCTTGCCAGCCTGACGAAAATCCCCTGGCAGGTGATGATTCTGGGTGGCGAAATTTCGCAAGGAACGATGCTAAAAAGCTTGCCGGGGTTGGTGCACGCGCGGGACTGCCACAAAGTGTGTGCTTATCTGGTGAACAGTCGCTACTATCCGCAACTGGCGCAGCAGATGAGCAACGATGAGCACTCGCTGGAAGCCTGCTGGCAGCCGCTGCTGCGCGCCGACAAATGGCTGGCCTGTTATCCGAGCCTTTGTTACCAGCGACCAGGCTTTAGTGATATCGAGAAAAAAGTAACTGACAACATTAGTCACTACTTCAATAAGTTACCTGTAGCGACAAAGCCATCTGCGTTACCCATCGCCGACACTATCGGCTTTTTTATGGAAACCTCCTTCCACTACGCGCTGTACCGCCCAATCATCACCGCCCTACAGTCGCAGGGTCAAAACTGCACGCTGGTGATCAACGACCGCGTGTTTAAACCGTTTCTTGATGAAATGCTGGAAACGCTGAAAAGCATCGACGATCCGCAGCTTAAAGGTATGCGTCTGTCAGAAATGCAGGCACACGGTCAGCGAGTGAAATGCCTGGTCAGCCCCTACCACACACTCGCGCTCAATGGCCTGGCAGCGGTGAATGTCCGCGCCATGTACGGCTTAGCCAAAGAAACGTGGAACCACGCCGACTGGAACCGTTTTTATCAGCGCATTTTGTGTTACAGCCACTACAGCCAGCAGGCGCTGGCGCATTTTGGCAGCGCGAAAGTGGTTGGTAATCCGCGCTTTGACGCCTGGCATAACGGCACGTTCAACCGTGCGTTGCCAGAAAATATCAAACTGGACGAGCGTAAACCTTCCGTACTCTACGCCCCAACGTTTGGTGCATTAAGCTCCCTGCCCCATTGGGCTGAAAAATTGGGACGCTTAAGCGGTGATGTGAACCTGATTTGCAAACTGCACCACGGCACCCGCTCGCGCCCGGAAGAAGCGGCATCGCTGGCCCTGGCGCGCAGGCATTTAAAACCGCGCACCGACTCTGCTCAGCACACGCTGGCACTGCTGGATAAAGCGGATTATGTGCTGACCGATAACAGCGGTTTTATTTTCGATGCTATCCATGTTGATAAGCGGGTGATCCTGCTCGACTTTCCGGGCATGACGGAACTGCTCGATGGCGAGAAAAGCTACTCCTCGCCCGAAAGCGCCGACCAGCAAATCCGCGCGATATTACCCGTCGCCCACGATATGGCGGAACTGCGTTATCTGCTGTCAGAGGCGTTTGACTGGAAGGCGTTGCAGGCGAAGCTGGCGGAAATTCGCCATCACTATTGCGATGCGTTTATGGATGGCAAAGCGGGAGAACGGGCGGCGATGGTGATTATGGAGGCGCTGGCGGGCAAGGAACCGTCAGGGATATGTCGATAAAATTCGATTTTTTAAACATGTCGTTGGAATACGTTTATGCCATCGACATGTTTTGGCGATATGTCGAAAAAACGCGATCTTTTAAACATATTTAACATAGCTAAACGGCATCATCTTCTCTCACTTCGAGAATTAAATCAGTAGGTGGCTGATTTACCCCTAATCACCTCAATGATCCCCGTCGTCGACACCGACGGCGTGCGGGGAAAATACACCACCTCACAAATATACGCGAAGCTGTCAAACTTCCCCGCCCAGTCATCGCCCATCACTAAAATATCCGCACTGTAGCGGCGCAAATATTCCGCTTTCTGCTCCAGCGATTCCTCCAGAAATACGCCATCCACACACGCCAGCCCGGCGATAATCGCCATGCGTTCATCCTGATGGTAAACCGGCGCTCTGCCCTTTTTGGCGATGTTTAAGGCGTCTGACGACACGCCGACCAGCAGCCGCTCGCCCAATGCGCGGGCGCGTTGTAAAAGGCGCAGATGACCGACATGAAACACATCGAAGGTGCCGAAGGTGATGACCGTTTTCATGGCTACTCCGCTAATTTGTGCCGCAGCCAGCACTGCACGGCGATATCATCCACCGCTTTTTGCGCTTTCGCTGCCGCGCTTTCTTGCTGCTCGTGGCGTTTGTCGTCCAGCGTCAGAGCTACAACTTTCTCTTCGCACGCCGCCGCCGTCAGGTTTTTCTGCATTCGCGTAGCTTTGATGTTGGCCAGCGTTTTTTCCTGCTCCTGCCAGGCGATCACCTTGCGCAGGGTGCCTTTGTAGCCGCTGACGTTTTTCAGCGATTCCACCGATGCCGCCGCGCCCGCAGAGGTTTTCTCCACCAGGTAACCTAATGCTTTAATATTGTTGTCATAGCCCGCGCAGATCTGTTTTTGCTTTGCCAGCTCGACGGTTTTGTCCTTGACCGATTTATCCCGCAGGCGCTGCAACTGCGCCAGCGTGTCGATGATTTGTCGCATGATTACTGTTCTGCCTTTTTAGTGGCGGGAAAGAGGATTTGCAGGCGGCTTTGCACCAGTTCGAGGGAGGCAGGTTCACGAATCTCCTGACGTAGAAATCGCTCGATGGTCGGGTACATTTTTACCGCTTTATCGACGCTGGCATCCGCACCTGGCACGTAGCCGCCGAGCGGGATCAGCGGTTTGATCTCCATATAGGCAGCGTAGTGTTGTTTCATCGCGCGGGCAGATTGCTGATGTTCCGGGCGGGTGACCTGGTTCATGCAGCGGCTGATCGACTGGCCGATATCAATGGCCGGATAGTGCCCCGCTTCCGCCAGTTTGCGGGTTAATACGATATGCCCGTCCAGCACCGCGCGGGCGCAATCGACGATCGGATCTTGCTGGTCGTCGCCTTCCGCCAGCACGGTGTAGATGGCGGTCATCGAGCCGGTGCTTTCGCTGTTGCCTGCGCTTTCTACCAGTTTGGGGATCATGCCGAATGCCGATGGTGGATAGCCTTTGGTGGCGGGTGGTTCGCCAAGCGAGAGGGCGATTTCACGCTGCGCCATCGCATAGCGGGTCAGGGAATCCACCAACAGTAAAACGTGATGTCCACGGTCGCGAAACCAGGCAGCAATAGAGTGGCACAGTTCAGTGGCTTTCAGGCGCATCAGTGGGGATTCATCGGCGGGCGCGACAACAACGATAGACTTTGCCAGCCCGTCCGCGCCCAGCGAGTGGTCGATAAACTCTTTCACTTCGCGCCCGCGTTCGCCAATCAGCCCGACCACCACAATGTCGGCTTTGGTCTGGCGGGTGATCATCCCCAGCAGTACGCTTTTCCCCACGCCACTTCCCGCCATCAGCCCGACGCGCTGGCCTTTGCCGATGGTCAGCAGGCCGTTGATCGCCTTCACGCCCACGTCTAACGGTTCGCCCACCGAACGGCGGGTTAACGGATTGACCGATGGCGGCAGCGGCGGCAGAAGGTCGTTGCCGTTCAGGCGCCCTTTGCCATCCAGCGGTTCACCGAGGCCGTTAACCACGCGGCCTAACCAGCTTTCGCCTATCAGGATGTCGTGGGCTTTTTCTTCCGGGAAGACGCGCGCGCCAGCCATCAGACCGACCGGCTGTTTAAACGGCATTAAGTAGGTGACGTCGCGATTAAAGCCCACGGCCTGCGCGTCAATCAGCGTGTGGTTGGCGCTTTCAATTCGGCACAGTTGCCCGGTCATTAACGGGCAGCCGACGCTCTCCAGCAGGATGCCGTTAAGGCGCACCAGCCGCCCGGCGACGCGGGCTAATGGAATCGACTCCAGCGAGCGCAGCGCATTATCGAAAGCAGAAAAATCACTCACCCTGCGACTCCGGCGTCAGCGTTTCTTTCAGCGCGGTCATGCATTGTTCAAGGCGGTGCTCGCAGCCGATATCCAGTTCTGATTTATCGGTGATCACCCGGCATTCGCCCGGCGCTAAGTCGAGTGACGGCATCAGCCCCCATTCGTTGACTTTTTCCGGCACCGCGTCACGGATGCGGTTAAATTCTTCCGCACTCATCATCACTTGCAGGGTTTCCGGCATGGAAGGGAACGCAGCCAGCGCCTCTTCCACCAGCGCCAGCAATTGCGTCGGTTGCAGCGCCAGTTCACAGCGGATCACCTGGCGGGTGACTTTTTCCACCAGTTGCAGCAAATCTTCCCGCTGTTTACGTTCGATATGGGCGAGGAAGTCGTTTACTTTACCGGTAATGGCTTCCAGCGGCTGCGCCGCCTCGACATACTGTTTGCGCCCTTCCTGCTGCCCGGCGAGGCTGCCTTCGGTGTAGCCCTGACGTCGCCCATCTTCAAACCCTTTTTGATGACCTTCAAGAAATCCCTGGTCGATCCCTTCGGTCATCCCCTGCTCAAAGCCTTTTTGCAGCCCTTCCTGAAAACCGTCTTTTAACTGGCGCTGGTAGTCGGCGGCGCTGATCCCTGCGGTCAGTGGTTCACTCGCCATAGCTCGCTGGCGCGGCGGAAAACGGTGCAGACGATAACGCCCGCGCAGTGTTTCAATGGTCATGGGTTACTCCGCCGTCTGTTCCGCAAAAAGCTGTAGCTGAATTTCGCCCGCCTCTTCCAGCTCACGGGCAATGCCCATGATTTCGCGGCGGATCTGTTCGATACGGCTGACCGGCACCGGCCCCAGACGCGCGGTGATCGCTTCCAGTTGCTGAGCCTGACGTTTTGGCATTACCGCGTAAATGGAACGGCGCAGCAGAGCTTCAGTACCTTTCAGCGCCACCGCCCAGTCTTCCATCGGCACTTCGTCGAGCAGGCGCCTACGCACCTCTTCGTTCTGGCGGCTGAGGATAAAGAAGTCGTACATCTCATCCTGAAGCTGTTCCAGCACGTCTTTGTCGCGCTCGCGCATCTGGTCGAGGATCACCTGCTGGTTACCCTGAAAGCGGTTGACGATATCCGCCGCCTGTTTGATGCCTTTCACCTTCGAGCCGTGCTCCGAAAGCACCGACAGGCCGCGTTCGATCAGCCTGTCCAGTTCATCCACCACGTCGCGGTTGACGTCGTTGAGTTTCGCCACCCGATAGAGAATTTCGTTTTGTACCGATTCGTTGAGATATGAAAGCACCGCCGCCGAGATTTCCGGTGTCAGAAACGCGAGGAACACCGCCTGCAATTGCAGATGCTCTTCGGAGATCAGCATCGCCAGTTGGCGCGGTTCCACCCATTGCAGGCGCGCCATCCGCGAGCGGATCTCATCGCCATAAATGCCGTTGATCACGCTGCTGGCAATTTCCGTTCCGAGAGCTTTATTAAGAATGCCCTGCAACATAGAGCGCGATGCGCCGTTAATCCCGCTCTGTTCGCGGAACTCATCAAAAAAGTTGTTGATCACTTTGCGCGCCATGCTGGTTTTGACGCCGGAAAGCCGCGCCATATTTTCGCTCAGGCGCACCACTTCTTCGCGGCTGAGTTTTTGCATCACCGTCGCCGCCGCTTCTTCGCCCAGACACAGCAGCAGGATCGCCGCCTGTTCCAGGTAGCTGTTGCTCTTATTTATTGTCAATTCGCTCATTGCTGGTGATCCATTGTCTGAGAACTTCGGCTACGCGATCGGTGTCGCTCATGGCCAGTTTTTGCAGGAACTCGAGTTTTACTTCGAGGCCGGAACTCTGGGACGGCAGACTGTCATCGCCGGGCAGCGACGGCAGATCGACGTTTTTACGCTCCTCTTCCGGCATGGCGATCCATGGTTCGCTGACGGCTTCCGGTTCTGGTGTGATAACCGGCGCACGTACTGCCGTCAGGCGTTTCATCAGCGGACGCACCACGAAGAGCAGTAGCAACAGTGCCAGTAGGCCGCAGCCAATCAGCCGCACCCAGGCCAGCACGCTGTCATCTTTCCACAGCGGGATGACTGGCTCGACCGGCACTGCCTGCGGCACAAAGTTGAGCAGCGATAACGAGAGATTGTCACCACGCTGGGCATCAATACCGGCGGCATTGTTCAGCAGCGCAGTAAGCTGTGTGGTCTGCTCCGGCTTCCAGTTTTTCAGCGCCGGGGCGTTTTGATTGAGCACCACCGCCACGTTGAGGCGTTTCACCGCAAAGCCGGGATGCTGAATATGCTGGACGCTGCGGTCGTATGAATAGTCACGCTTGCTTTCGCTGTGTTTGGATAACGCTTCCGGCGAGCGATTTTCTTCCGCACCGTTGGTCATCTGATTCGCCGCAATCGGCGGACGGTTGCTGAGCGAACCGGGCACGCCCATCGCCACCTGATTGGTGTCGCTGTCCAGCACGCTCTCTTCACGGTTGATTTTCGGCGCGTCGCCGTAGTGTTCCTGGGTTTCGTCGATAGTGCTGAGATCGAGATCCGGCATCACGCTGACACGGTAATTTCCCGTACCGACCAGCGAATCCAGCACGTTCGCCACGCTGGCGCGGGTTTTGTCCTGAATATCTTTCAGGATCTGATCGCGTTTACGGGTAGCGGCAGAAACCGCCTCGCCCGCGCCAATGCCGTCGGTCAGCAGATTTCCCGCCTGATCGACGACGCTGACTTTATTAGCCTGTAGCCCCGAAATACTGCCGGAAACCAGATGCACAATGGCGTTCACCTGGTCCATATTCAGCTTCGCGCCGTAGTGCAGGCGTACCACCACCGAGGCGCTATTTTGCGGCTCATCACTGACCACAAACGAGCTTTCTTCGTTGAGCGCCAGATGCACCCGCGCGCTCTCCACCGCATCCAGCGACATGATGCTCTGCGCCAGCTCCCCTTCGAGGCTGCGTTTGTAGCGCACGTTCTGCACGAACTGGCTACTGCCGAGCACTTCGTCTTTGTCCATCAGCTCGTAGCCGCTAGGCAAAAGCGCCTGCACGCCTTTGGCGGCAAGGGTCATGCGCGTTTTCGACAATTCATCTTCCGGCACCAGAATTTGCCCGCTTTGCGGGTCGATGCGGTAGGTAAGTTTTTCGCCGTCCAGCACGGTGACAATCTGCGACACAGGCAGATTTTCCTGGCGTCCGTAGAGCGAGACGTAGCCGCGATTACCAGTCCACAGCACGCTGACGATAATCGCCGTCGCCGCAACGGCAAGCCCCACGCCCGCCATCAGCGCCCAGCGTTTGTTATCGGCGAGACGCAGTCGAAACGCCGGAAACGCCTGGGTTAACTTCTTTATTTGTGCATTCATAGGGTTAGATCGACATACTCATCAGGTCGTTAAACCCGGTGGCGATTTTATTGCGCACCTGCACCAGCGCGGAAAAAGAGAGCGATGCCTGCTGGCTGGCGATCATCGCACCTGCCAGGTCATCACTTTTGCCCGTGTCGATAGCCGTTTGCTGCTGCTCCGCCACCTGCTGGAACTGGTCAACGTGACTGAACGCGCCGGACATTATGCGGTTAAACGAAACGTCCGGGTCGGTGGAACTGAAGGTCATGGCGAGCAGCACCGGTGCCTGGGCGTTGGCCTGCATCCGCTGCACGTCCTGCATGATTTGCGCCTGCATGGTGCTGTTGATTGTGGTAATGCTCATTTTTAACTTCCGGGTCAGGAGAAAACTTCGATACCTTGCTTGCGCATGGAGGCCAGTCGATAGCGCAGTGCGCGCGGGGTAATGCCTAACAGGTCGGCAATTTTGCTGCGGTTGCCCTGATATTTACGCATCAGGTCGGCGATATATTGATATTGCGCGCTACGCCCGTGCTGACCTAAATCGCGGGTTTCGGCAATGTGTGCGGTGGGCTGAACAGGCCATTGCAATTCTGTCTTTTCGGTTACATCTGTTTCTGGCAGACCTAATGCGTCCGGGAAAATCACGCCGTCGCGATTTAAAATCATTCCCCGCTGAATGGCGTTTTCCAGTTGACGAACGTTGCCGGGCCAGCGGTAATTCAGCAGCGCCCGGCGGGTAGATTCTGAAAGGGTGATGTTTTTCACCAGCACCGTTGAGTATTTTTTAATAAATGACTCTGCCAGCGGAATAATATCGTTCAGGCGTTCACGCAGCGGCGGCATGGTAATGGGAATAACCGCCAGACGATAATAGAGATCTTCACGAAAACGCCCGGCAGCCACTTCCTGCTCAAGATTTTTATTGGTACAAGCAATCAGGCGAAAATTGAGTTTAATTTGTCGGTTGCTGCCTAATCGCTCGACCTGTTGTTCCTGCAACACGCGTAATATTTTGGCCTGTAATGCCAGCGGCATTTCACCAATTTCATCGAGTAATAAGGTGCCATTATTCGCCAGTTCCATTTTCCCCGGCACGCTGGCAATGGCACCGGTAAATGCGCCTTTATCGTAGCCAAATAAGGTGGATTCCAGCATGTTTTCCGGGATCGCCGCGCAGTTCACGCCGATATAGGGCGCGTTTTCATTTTCACCAAAGGCTACGGTGTGAATATATTTTGCCACGCACTCTTTGCCCGCGCCGGTTTCGCCCTGAATCAGGACCGGCACGTTAAAGGCGGCGACACGCTTTGCCAGAGTAAAAGCGTTAATGCTGGAAGCGGCAGTTGCAATAAGTTCAGACATAGGGTGAACGATATCAGTAGCGACAATAATCAGGATGTTCTGAAGCGTATCACCGGCAGGATTAATAAGTTTGAATTAAACGATAATAAAAATATTATTTTAGTTTAAACAATGAGTTAGATATTAATACTGCTAATTGCGACATCTGTGACGCCCCCTCACCCTAACCCTCTCCCCGGATGGGGCGAGGGGACAGACCGCAGACTGATTGGCGAAAATCACTCCCATTAAGCAATTAATCGATTAATTATTTTTTCACCCGATTAATAATTTGCCCCTTTATCGCTCCCTCTATTTAATACCTCACCTTGTGTCACTGCCGGACTTGCGGACACAGAAACACCCATACCATTACAGCAGAGAAAGTAAGCCATGCTGAAGTACAGTAAAACGCCAGGCATCTTTAAATTAGAAGGTAATCGGCTCGGACGCCCCTACCATCGCCTGCCGACCCTGTTTACGGGGAATTTTGATGTGATTGATTCACATCTGGGCAGCTATTTTCTCAAAAAGCATCGCAGCAATATCACCTTAAAAAAGATTGGCTGCGAAATGGATATTATTAATAAAAACGCTGAACTGATGGTTTCCCAGGTCGGGCATCTGGCGTTTGATATTGATCGCTCCTTGCTATTAATGCTGCTGGGCAATTTTTATGGTCTGGAATCATCTCTCGAAGAGGCGAAAGCGCACAACGGGCTGCCAACCAAAACCGAAACGCGTTTAAAGAACCGTCTGGCGCTGGATATCTGCACCCTGATTTTTAATCTGCAAACCTCCGGTATTGCGCTGAAATTAAAGCTGGACAGCAGCACGGTTATTACCCACTGGGCATATCAATTAACCTTTACCCTTGCGGGCGACGAAGAGAGCAGCTTTCGTATTTTGCTCGACGACGCCCACACCGATTTTATTTTAAATCTAATTCGCCATAGCGAACACAGTAAACCGCAGCAGGCGGCGAAACCGGTCAATAAACCGGCCCTGATTAAAGAAATCATCCGATCCCTGCCGCTAACCCTGAACGTCAAAATTGCCGAGCTATCGATGAATGTCGCCGATCTGGCGCAGATAAAAGCCGGGGATATTTTACCCATATCACTGGGGGAAACGTTCCCGGTGGCGATTGGGCAATCTGAATTATTTAGCGCCCTGATTGTGGAAGACAAAGACAAACTGTTTTTGTCGGAGCTGGCGGGCAAAAATGAGAATAGCCATGAGTAAGCAAGAAGATATTTTAGCCGGGGATTTTGGCCTCACTGATGAAGTTGTGCCTGTCGCGAAATCCCCCGACGCCGAAACGCTGGTCACCCGCCTGGAAGACCGCTTTTCCGACTCGATGACGCTGCTGAAACGCATTCCGGTGACCTTAACGCTGGAGGTGTCGTCGGTGGAAATTATGTTAGCCGACCTGCTTAACATCGACGACGACACGGTGATTGAACTGGATAAACTCGCCGGGGAGCCGCTGGATATTAAAGTGAACAATATCCTGCTGGGCAAAGCGGAAGTGGTGGTGGTCAACGAAAAGTACGGCCTGCGCGTGCTGGAGTTTAACACCCGCGACATCAACGATCTGGCGCCATGAAACGCCGCACTCAACTGACGCTGGGTCTGGCGTTACTGACGCTCGCGCCGCTGGCACTGGCTCAGGGCGGAGATATTGCGCTGCTTAACGTGGTGACCCACGGCAACACTCAGGAATACAGCGTCAAAATTCAGGTGTTGATTCTGATGACTCTCGTCGGTTTGTTGCCGACGATGGTGCTGATGATGACCTGCTTTACGCGCTTTATTATCGTGCTGTCGCTGCTGCGCCAGGCGCTGGGGCTGCAACAAACGCCGCCGAACCGCATTCTGATTGGCATTGCGCTCTCCCTCACCATGCTGGTGATGCGCCCCATCTGGCTCAATATTTACGACCACGCTGTGGTGCCGTTCGAAAACGATCAAATTACCCTGACCGATGCGTTAAGCACCGCCGCGACGCCGCTGAAACGCTTTATGCTGGCGCAGACTGACAAAAAAGCGATGGCGCAAATCATGACCATCGGCGGCGCGAAGGGCAATGCTGCCGATCAGGATCTCTCGATCGTGGTGCCCGCCTATGTGTTGAGCGAGCTGAAAACCGCTTTCCAGATTGGCTTTATGATTTACATCCCGTTTCTGGTTATCGACCTGATTGTCGCCAGCGTACTGATGGCGATGGGGATGATGATGCTGTCGCCGCTGATTGTTTCGCTGCCCTTTAAGCTGATGCTGTTTGTACTGATCGACGGCTGGTCGCTGACCATCGGCACGCTCACCACCAGCATTCGCGGGCTGGGGCTGGGCTGATTATGTTGACCGTAGACGTAGCCGCCGACATTGTCGCCAGCGGCATAAAAGTGGTGATTTTGCTGGTTTCCGTACTGGTGGTGCCGAGCCTGCTGGTCGGCCTGCTGGTGAGCGTGTTCCAGGCAGTAACGCAGATTAACGAACAGACTCTGAGCTTTTTGCCGAGACTGATTGTCACGCTGGTGGTGCTTGGCGTGTGCGGCAAATGGATGATTATCCAGTTGCATGACCTGTGCATTCACCTCTTTAGCCAGGCTGCGTTGCTGGTGCATTAAGATGCGCACAAGCGACGTTACGCAACTGACGGATCTGGCGCTGGGGCTATGGTTTCCCTTCGTGCGCATTATGGCGTTTCTGCGCTATGTGCCGGTGCTGGATAACAGCGCGCTGACCGTGCGCGTGCGGATTATTTTGTCGCTGGCGCTGGCAATTATCATCACGCCCTTGATCCCCCATCCTGTTCCCCACGATCTGCTTTCACTCAACAGCCTGATCCTGACGGTAGAGCAAATTTTATGGGGCATGTTGTTCGGGCTGATGTTTCAGTTTCTGTTTCTGGCGCTGCAACTGGCCGGGCAAATTCTCTCGTTCAATATGGGGATGAGCATGGCGGTGATGAACGACCCAAGCAGCGGCGCATCGACCACCGTGCTGGCGGAGCTTATCAACGTCTACGCGATCCTGCTGTTTTTCGCCATGGACGGGCATCTACTGCTGGTGAGCGTATTGTACAAGGGCTTCACCTACTGGCCGATTGGCAACGCGCTGCATCCGCAAACTCTGCGCACTATCGCGCTGGCCTTTAGCTGGGTGCTGGCGTCCGCATCGCTGCTGGCGCTGCCGACCACTTTTATCATGCTGATTGTGCAGGGCTGCTTTGGCCTGCTCAACCGCATTGCGCCGCCGCTAAATCTCTTTTCGCTCGGCTTTCCCATCAACATGCTGGCGGGGCTGGTCTGCTTTGCCACCCTGCTCTACAACCTGCCGGATCACTATCTGCATCTGGCGAATTTTGTATTGCAGCAACTCGACGCGCTGAAAGGTCACTATGGCGGATAGCAGCAGCGAAGAAAAAACAGAAAAGCCCTCGGCGCAAAAGCTGCGTAAAGCGCGCGAAGAGGGGCAACTGCCGCGCTCGAAGGATATGGGGCTCGCGGCGAGCCTGTTTGCGGCGTTTGTGGTGATCTCCAGCAGCTTCCCGTGGTATGCCGATTTTGCGCGCGAGAGTTTTATCAGCGTGCATCAGTACGCGCAGGAGATTAATAATCCGGACGTTATCGGCCAGTTTCTGCGCCATCATCTGTTAATTCTCGGCAAGTTTATTCTCACCTTGCTGCCGATGCCCGCCGCCGCGCTGCTCTCTTCGCTGGTGCCGGGCGGCTGGCTATTTCTGCCGAAAAAAATCCTCCCGGATTTCAGCAAAATCAGCCCGTTAAAAGGCATTGGGCGGCTGTTTTCCAGTGAGCATCTGGCGGAAACGGGAAAGATGACGGTGAAATCGGTGGTGGTGCTGGTGATGCTGTGGATTAGCCTGCGCAATAACTTTGCCGCCTTTCTCGGCCTGCAGGCGCTACCGTTCAAACTGGCAATTAACGATGGTTTGTCGCTCTACGCCAGCGTGATGCGCAACTTTGTCATCCTGTTTATCTTCTTTGCGCTGATCGACGTGCCGCTGGCGAAAGCCCTGTTTACCAAAGGGCTGAAGATGACCAAACAGGAGCTGAAAGAAGAGTACAAAAATCAGGAAGGTAAGCCGGAAGTGAAGGCGCGCGTGCGGCGTCTGCAACGGCAACTGGCGATGGGGCAAATCCGCAAAGTGGTGCCGAAAGCCAACGTGGTGATCACCAACCCAACCCACTACGCCGTTGCGTTGCAGTATGACTCGTCGCGTGCCGCCGCGCCGTTTGTGGTGGCGAAAGGCACCGATGAAATTGCGCTCTATATTCGCCAGGTCGCTGCTGAAAATCAGGTGGAAGTGGTCGAGTTCCCGCGACTGGCGCGCTCGGTTTACTACACCACCCAGGTGAATCAGCAAATTCCGTTTCAGCTTTACCGGGCCATCGCCCACGTTCTGACCTACGTCCTGCAAATGAAACACTGGCGCGACGGCGCACAGCCGCGTCCGGCTCTGAACAGACATATTTCCATTCCCAAAGAGGTGCTTAAACTGGATGGCGAAAACAACTAAATCGTTCCTCGCGCTGCTGCGCGGCGGCAATCTCGGCGTGCCGCTGGTGATCCTGTGTATTCTGGCGATGGTTATTCTGCCGCTGCCGCCTGCGCTGCTGGATATTCTGTTCACCTTCAACATTGTGTTGGCGGTGATGGTACTGCTGGTGGCGGTGTCGGCGAAAAGGCCGCTGGAATTCAGCCTGTTCCCGACCATTTTGCTGATCACCACCTTAATGCGCCTGACGCTGAACGTCGCCTCCACGCGCGTGGTGCTGCTGCACGGCCATCTCGGCGCAGGTGCGGCGGGTAAGGTGATTGAGTCATTTGGTCAGGTGGTGATTGGCGGCAACTTTGTTGTCGGTTTCGTGGTGTTTATCATTCTGATGATCATCAACTTTATCGTCGTCACCAAAGGGGCCGAGCGTATTTCCGAGGTTTCTGCCCGCTTTACCTTAGACGCGATGCCCGGTAAGCAGATGGCGATTGACGCCGACCTTAACGCCGGGTTGATCAACCAGGCGCAGGCGCAAACCCGGCGTAAAGATGTTGCCAGCGAGGCCGATTTCTACGGCGCGATGGACGGGGCATCGAAGTTTGTGCGCGGGGACGCCATCGCCGGGATGATGATTCTGGCAATCAACCTGATCGGCGGTGTCTGTATCGGGCTCTTCAAATACAACCTGAGCGCCGATGCCGCCTTCCAGCAGTATGTGCTGATGACCATCGGCGACGGGCTGGTAGCGCAAATCCCTTCCCTGCTGCTCTCCACTGCGGCGGCGATTATTGTCACCCGCGTCAGCGACAACGGCGATATCGCCCACGACGTGCGCCACCAGTTGCTGGCAAGCCCGTCGGTGCTCTACACCGCCACCGGGATTATGTTCGTGCTGGCGGTGGTGCCGGGAATGCCACACTTCCCGTTCCTGATGTTCAGCGCCCTGCTTGGTTTTACCGGCTGGCGGATGAGCAAACGCCCTCAGGCGGCGGAGGCGGAAGAGAAAAGCCTCGAAACGCTGACCCGCACTATCACCGAAACCAGCGAGCAACAGGTCAGTTGGGAGACCATTCCGCTGATCGAACCCATCAGTTTAAGCCTCGGTTATAAGCTGGTGGCGCTGGTCGATAAAGCACAGGGTAACCCGCTCACCCAGCGTATTCGCGGCGTGCGGCAGGTGATTTCCGACGGCAACGGCGTGCTGCTACCGGAGATCCGTATTCGGGAAAACTTCCGCCTCAAGCCCAGCCAGTACGCTATTTTCATCAACGGCATTAAGGCTGATGAAGCGGATATTCCGGCGGATAAACTGATGGCCCTGCCCTCCAGCGAAACCTACGGCGAGATTGATGGCGTGCTGGGGAATGACCCGGCGTATGGGATGCCGGTGACCTGGATTCAACCTGCGCAGAAAGCGAAGGCGCTGAATATGGGGTATCAGGTGATCGACAGCGCCAGCGTGATTGCCACCCATGTGAACAAGATTGTGCGCAGCTATATCCCTGATTTATTTAACTATGACGACATCACGCAGTTGCATAATCGCCTGTCGTCGATGGCACCGCGCCTGGCGGAAGATTTGAGCGCGGCGCTGAATTACAGCCAGTTGCTGAAAGTGTACCGCGCGCTGCTGACCGAAGGCGTTTCCCTGCGCGATATCGTCACCATCGCCACCGTGCTGGTTGCCAGTAGTGCGGTGACCAAAGATCATATTCTGCTGGCAGCTGATGTGCGCCTGGCGTTGCGGCGCAGCATTACCCATCCGTTTGTTCGCAAGCAGGAGCTGACGGTGTATACGCTGAACAATGAGCTGGAAAATCTGCTGACCAACGTGGTGAATCAGGCGCAACAGGGCGGCAAAGTGATGCTCGACAGCGTGCCGGTCGACCCGAATATGCTCAACCAGTTCCAGAGCACGATGCCGCAGGTGAAAGAGCAGATGAAAGCGGCGGGGAAAGATCCGGTGCTGCTGGTGCCGCCGCAGTTACGCCCTTTACTGGCGCGCTATGCGAGATTGTTTGCGCCGGGGCTGCATGTGCTGTCGTATAACGAAGTGCCGGATGAGCTGGAGTTGAAGATTATGGGGGCGTTGAGTTGATTGGGGGGATTATTTCACCCTTTGCAGAATCTGACACCATTGGTTGACGTCATATTATAATCGGACTACGATGACACCATACAATGACGTCATGGATTGATAGTATGATTAAGGTCAGCGCGTTAGGCTCTCGCCATAGAAAAACATTCGACGATGTTATGACGGAGCCGCCAAAATCTGGAATTAAATGGGATGATGTTGTTGCACTCATTAAAGCCGTGGGTGGAACAATAAAAAATAACAATGGTTCCAGACGGAAATTTCAGATTGGAACGACCAAATTCAGTACACATGAGCCACATCCAAAAAATGTGATGGATAAAGGCGCAGTAGCAGGTCTTAAGGAGTGGTTTGTTAACTGTGTAGGGGTAGATTATGAATAAAGCATCGAACATTATTACGATTAAAGGTCAACCAGCCGCAGTGACATTTGAAGCTGATATCAACGCATTTCGCGGCAAATTCCTTAATGTAAATGGTTATTGCGACTTTGTGGCCACAAGCATTGAAGCATTGTACCGTGAAGGTGAAAGCGCGCTGGATGAGTGGATTGCAGATTGTGAAGAGGACGGCATTGCCCCTTTTCGTGAAGAAGAAGAGCAAAAACGCCTGACGCTGCGCGTTCCTCATCACATCGATTCACGGCTGACCATCGTCGCCAGGCAACATTCCATTTCAAAAAACCAGCTCATTGTTGATGTCTTAGAACGTGAGTTTTCAGCCCAGATGTAAACAGGCCGGATGCCGCATGGCATCCGACCCTTTGCCTGATCGTCAATATTACCCATTTACAAAATCGTCTCTTCCGTCAAAATCCGCCGCGCGCCCAAAAAATGATCCTGCCAGAAAGGTTCGGCTAACCGGCTTATCCGAATGGTTTCCCCGGTGCGCGGCGACTCGATAAACTGTCCATCGCCCAGATACACGCCCATATGGTCAGCTATCTCACGGCTATGAATATGGAAAAACAGCAAATCCCCCCGGCGCAGGTCGTTGTTCGCCACAATCGTCGCCCGATGGTAGTGATACATCTCATTCGCCGTGCGCGGAAGTTTCGCCTCGAGGATCTTGTTGTAGGCATAAAAAACTAACCCGCTACAGTCGAAGCCTTTATCGGGCCGCGTGCCGCCCCAGACGTAGGGCTTGCCAAGCTGCAGCTCCAGGCGGTGGATCGCTACTTCGGTAATGTTGTGCAGATGATTGCTGCTTAAGAAATGGTTGTTCTCTGCCAGTGCCTGCCAGCGTCTGTCACTCGCCTTGAGTGGCGCAGGAAACCATTCAGGATGCTGTTTTATCTGTTCGCGGTTATGCTGCCGCAGCGCCTTTCTGCTTTCGGCATTACCTTCCACAATGTAGCTGGCCTGTTTTTTCAGATGGGTTTGGTACTGTTTTAATAAACGCGCACGGTTTTGCATCCGCTGGCGGGCGGCGTAGCTGAAAGAGATGTGTGATGTGGTGGCGCTGGCGAGTACAGGAAGCAAAACGCATAACGAAAACACGCCTGGATGCAGAAATCTGCCGTGAAAGAACGAAGACATGAAGGACATAAACCGGCTGAATGAAGGTGAGAATTTTAAAAGACCGAGGGAGTAAACGGGATTATTAATTGCTTATTTGCATATTAATATTGGGGTTTCATAATCTTAGGAAATAAGTAATTAATCCGCGATACATACGCTTTTCGGACTTTTGAAAATCGTCTCTTA
The DNA here is from genome assembly GCF_916618735.1 of Escherichia sp. Marseille-Q3837. Lineage (NCBI taxonomy): Bacteria > Pseudomonadati > Pseudomonadota > Gammaproteobacteria > Enterobacterales > Enterobacteriaceae > Escherichia > Escherichia sp. Marseille-Q3837. The sequence continues at coordinate 4,516,730 of NZ_CAKAKC010000001.1, forward strand.
TGCTAAATTTGTAAACCCTGCACCGACAGGCTTGCGTAAAACTCTTTTGGTGCTAATGTGAGCCTTCCAAATCCAGACTATTCCGATTTGGGATCTATTTTGCCGCCCTGGCGTGTGTAACCGTTTTATCAAGGAATAAGCAGTATGCGTAAAATCGCATTAATTCTTGCGATGTTGTTGATCCCGTGCGTTTCGTTTGCCAGTTTGCTGGGCAGCGGTAGTTCCACCACGCCAGTGAGCAAAGAGTATAAGCAGCAGTTGATGGGATCTCCTGTCTACATCCAAATCTTCAAGGAAGAGCGCACGCTCGATCTCTACGTCAAAATGGGCGAGCAATATCAACTGCTCGACAGTTATAAAATCTGTAAATATTCCGGCGGGTTAGGCCCCAAACAGCGTCAGGGCGATTTCAAAAGTCCGGAAGGGTTTTATAGCGTTCAGCGTAATCAATTAAAACCAGACAGCCGTTACTACAAAGCGATTAATATTGGTTTCCCTAATGCCTATGACCGCGCGCATGGTTACGAAGGGAAATACCTGATGATTCACGGCGATTGTGTTTCCATCGGCTGCTACGCGATGACCAATCAGGGTATTGATGAGATCTTCCAGTTCGTTACTGGTGCGCTGGTATTTGGTCAGCCGAGCGTGCAGGTGAGTATTTACCCGTTCCGCATGACCGACGCCAATATGAAGCGCCATAAGTATTCCAACTTTAAGGACTTCTGGGAGCAACTGAAGCCGGGCTACGACTACTTTGAACAGACTCGTAAGCCACCGACCGTTTCTGTGGTCAATGGCCGTTACGTGGTCAGCAAGCCGTTAAGCCACGAAGTTGTGCAACCACAACTGGCATCAAACTACACGCTCCCCGAGGCAAAATAAGCGCCATTCGCCTGGCATAATCTTTTGCCAGGTTTCATTGCCCGTCAGCGGCTGAGTCGCAATCACCGTGACCACATCATTCGGTGTGGTCTGCGAGCTGAAGTCGATTTCCACATCCTGATCCAGCAACGTCGCCACGCCAAACGGCGCGCGCCGGGTGATCCAGTGTAAATTAGTCGAGCAATACGCCATTACATAGCGCCCGTCTGAAAGCAGCATGTTGAAAACGCCCTTCTGCCGCAACTCATCCGCCAGTGAGGCGATATATTTAAACACCGCCGCCATGTTGCCCGGCGTGCGCGGGTAACGCTGCGTCAGTTTATACAACAACCAGCAGAAGGCTTTTTCGCTGTCGGTTTCACCTACCGGACGGAAGTTGCCGGTTTCCAGTGATTTATAGCCCTTCAGTTGCCCGTTGTGCGCATAAGTCCAGTTGCGTCCCCATAGCTCACGGGTAAACGGGTGAGTATTTTCCAGCGCCACCTCGCCCCGATTTGCCTGGCGAATATGAGCGATTACCGAGCAGGATTTTATCGGGTAGTCCTGAACCAGTTTAGCGATAGGGGAATTAAAGCTGGGTTGTGGATCTTTAAATGTGCGACAACCTTTGCCTTCGTAAAAGGTAATGCCCCAGCCATCTTTATGTGGCCCGGTTCCACCACCGCGCTGTACAAGCCCGGTGAAACTAAAGCAGATATCGGTAGGGACGTTGGCACTCATCCCGAGCAATTCGCACATCGGTAACCTCCACAACAGCAGGGGAAATGCCCCGGCGAAGATTGATTAAAAAGTAAAAAGGTGAGTGCTGTTACCCTCACCCCGACCCTCTCCCTGAAAGGGAGAGGGGGAAGTGCTCTTACTTAACCATCTCTTTTTCAATTAACTGGATCAGGATATGGATAACTTTAATGTGGATCTCCTGAATGCGATCGGCATAGCCAAAGTGCGGAACGCGAATTTCGATATCCGCCGTGCCAGCCATTTTGCCGCCGTCTTTACCGGTCAGGGTGATCACTTTCATGCCCTTCTCACGCGCCGCCGCAATCGCCTTGATTACGTTTGCAGAGTTACCCGAGGTGGAGATCCCCAGCAGCACATCACCTTCGCGACCTACTGCTTCAACGTAACGGGAGAAAATGTCGTTAAACCCAAAATCATTCCCCACACAGGTGATGTGGCTGACATCAGAAATGGCAATCGCCGGATAACCCGGACGGTTTTCACGGTAGCGCCCCGTCAGTTCTTCTGCAAAGTGCATGGCGTCGCAATGGGAGCCGCCGTTGCCGCAGGAAAGCACTTTGCCACCGGCTTTAAAACTGTCTGCTAACAGGACCGCCGCGCGCTGAATGGCGTGAATATTGGCGTCATCTTTTAAAAAGTTAGCCAGCGTTTCCGCCGCTTCGTTCAGTTCGTTACGAATAAGATCCTGGTACATGAGGATATCCTTCAGCATAAATGAATTAGACAAAATGCAGTGTACCGGATACCGCCAGAAGCGAGAAGACCAGTGCGGCGGAATGACCAGGACTTTTTGACCTGAAGTGCGGATAAAAACAGCAACAATGTGAGCTTTGTTGTAATTATATTGTAAACACATTGCTAAATGTTTTCACATCCACTACAACCATATCATCACAAGTGGTCAGACCTCCTACAAGTAAGGGGCTTTTCGTTATGATGATTTTGAGTATTCTCGCTACGGTTGTCCTGCTCGGCGCGTTGTTTTATCACCGCGTGAGCTTATTTATCAGCAGTCTGATTTTGCTCGCCTGGACAGCCGCCCTCGGCGTCTCTGGTCTGTGGTCGGCGTGGATACTGGTGCCTCTGGCCATTATCCTCGTGCCATTTAACTTTGCGCCAATGCGTAAGTCGATGATTTCAGCGCCGGTATTTCGCGGTTTCCGTAAGGTGATGCCACCGATGTCGCGCACTGAGAAAGAAGCGATTGATGCGGGCACCACCTGGTGGGAGGGCGACTTGTTCCAGGGCAAGCCGGACTGGAAAAAGCTGCATAACTATCCGCAGCCGCGCCTGACCGCAGAAGAGCAAGCGTTTCTCGACGGCCCGGTAGAAGAAGCCTGCCGGATGGCGAATGATTTCCAGATTACCCATGAACTGGCAGATCTGCCGCCGGAGCTGTGGGCATATCTGAAAGAGCATCGTTTCTTCGCGATGATCATCAAAAAAGAGTACGGCGGGCTGGAGTTCTCGGCTTATGCCCAGTCTCGCGTGCTACAAAAACTCTCCGGCGTGAGCGGGATCCTGGCGATTACCGTCGGCGTGCCGAACTCATTAGGCCCGGGCGAGCTGCTGCAACATTACGGCACTGATGAGCAGAAAAATCACTATCTGCCGCGTCTGGCGCGTGGTCAGGAGATCCCTTGCTTTGCGCTGACCAGCCCGGAAGCGGGTTCCGATGCGGGCGCTATTCCGGACACCGGGATTGTCTGCATGGGTGAGTGGCAGGGCCAGCAGGTGCTGGGAATGCGTCTGACCTGGAACAAACGCTACATTACGCTGGCACCAATTGCGACCGTGCTTGGGCTGGCGTTTAAACTCTCCGACCCGGACAAACTGCTCGGCGGAGACGAAGATTTAGGCATTACCTGTGCGCTGATCCCGACCACCACACCGGGCGTGGAAATTGGTCGTCGCCACTTCCCGCTGAACGTACCGTTCCAGAACGGACCGACGCGTGGCAAAGATGTCTTCGTACCGATCGATTACATTATCGGCGGCCCCAAAATGGCCGGACAAGGCTGGCGGATGCTGGTGGAGTGTCTCTCGGTAGGTCGTGGCATCACCCTGCCTTCCAACTCAACCGGCGGCGTGAAGTCGGTGGCGCTGGCAACGGGCGCGTATGCTCACATTCGTCGTCAGTTCAAAATCTCTATCGGTAAGATGGAAGGGATTGAAGAGCCGCTGGCGCGTATTGCTGGTAATGCGTACGTAATGGATGCTGCGGCGTCGCTGATTACCTACGGCATTATGCTCGGTGAAAAACCGGCCGTGCTGTCGGCTATCGTTAAGTATCACTGTACCCACCGTGGGCAGCAGTCGATTATCGATGCGATGGATATTACTGGTGGTAAAGGCATTATGCTCGGTCAGAGCAACTTCCTGGCGCGTGCTTACCAGGGGGCTCCGATTGCCATCACCGTTGAAGGGGCGAATATTCTGACCCGTAGCATGATGATCTTCGGTCAGGGGGCGATTCGTTGTCATCCATATGTGCTGGAAGAGATGGAAGCGGCAAAAAACAATGACGTCAACGCGTTCGATAAACTGTTGTTCAAACATATCGGTCACGTCGGTAGTAACAAAGTTCGTAGCTTCTGGCTTGGTTTGACGCGCGGGTTAACCAGCAGTACGCCAACCGGCGATGCAACTAAACGTTATTATCAGCACCTGAACCGCCTGAGCGCCAACCTTGCCCTACTTTCTGATGTGTCGATGGCGGTGCTGGGTGGTAGCCTGAAACGCCGTGAGCGTATCTCGGCACGTCTGGGGGATATTTTAAGTCAGCTTTACCTCGCCTCCGCCGTTTTGAAACGTTATGACGACGAAGGCCGCAATGAAGCTGACCTGCCGCTGGTGCACTGGGGCGTTCAGGATGCGCTGTATCAGGCTGAACAGGCGATGGATGATTTGCTACAAAACTTCCCGAACCGCGTGGTTGCCGGACTGCTGAATGTGGTGATCTTCCCAACCGGTCGTCACTATCTGGCGCCGTCTGACAAGCTGGATCATAAGGTGGCGAAGATTTTACAAGTGCCAAACGCCACCCGTTCTCGCATTGGTCGCGGTCAGTACCTGACGCCGAGTGAGCATAATCCGGTTGGCTTGCTGGAAGAGGCGCTGGTAGATGTGATTGCCGCCGATCCAATTCATCAGCGGATCTGTAAAGAGCTGGGTAAAAATCTGCCATTTACCCGTCTGGATGAACTGGCACACAACGCGCTGGCGAAAGGGCTAATTGATAAAGACGAAGCCGCCATTCTGGTGAAAGCGGAAGAGAGCCGTCTGCGCAGTATTAACGTTGATGACTTTGAACCGGAAGAGCTGGCGACGAAGCCGGTAAAGTTGCCGGAGAAAGTGCGGAAAGTTGAAGCCGCGTAATTGAACAACGGAGCCGAAAGGCTCCGTTTCTTTATCAGCTAATTATTTGAAATTAAATCCATCTGGATGGTTTTCCAGGCTGCCAGTCAACGCCGCGAACAGCACCGTTTTACCATCAATCGAGAGCGCATCGTTCACATTCAGCCAGGTGAGCTTCTCTTGCGAAGTTTTCTCATCAATGGTTGAGAACAGACCCGTCATCTGATTAGATTTCTCGGACCACATCACCGCAATACGTTGCGAGCCGCAATCATGCGGTTTGCACGCACTCATCACCTGATAAGTCTCATCGCCCAACGTTACGGTTTGTGCGGGGGTATAAGTACCGCCTTTCATCACCCAGACTGGTAGCTTATGCCCTTGCACCATCTGATTAAACGCAGCTTTGGTGGCTTCGCCCTTTGCCAGGCTGCTAATTGTTAAATCATCCTGCGCCATTGCACTGGTGGCGATGACCAAAGCGGCGACTGTCGTTATTGCCTTAAACATCATTCCTCCCGAGCTTATCCTGCCCATGTTATTAACACCCTAAAGCCTGGCGATAACACGATATTTTGCAAATCAGATATTTCCAATATCTGCATTTGTTATCAATTTATTCCGCAGTAAGGTAATAGCCTGATAACGTGTTAAAGTTATAAAACCCCTCGAATAAAGGAGTTGTACACCGTGCCTGGTTTGAAGATTACGCTTTTGCAGCAACCGTTGGTGTGGATGGATGGTCCTGCCAACCTGCGCCATTTTGATCGTCAACTGGAAGGTATTACCGGGCGCGATGCGATCGTTCTACCAGAGATGTTCACCAGCGGCTTTGCCATGGAAGCGGCGGTTTCATCGCTATCGCAAGAGAACGTGGTGGACTGGATGAGCGCCAAAGCGCAACAGTGCAATGCGTTGATTGCGGGCAGTGTTGCATTACAAACGGACTCAGGTTCGGTTAATCGCTTTTTGCTGGTTGAGCCGAGCGGCACGGTACATTTTTATGACAAGCGTCATCTGTTCCGCATGGCGGATGAGCATCTGCATTATAAAGCGGGCAATGAGCGAGTGATTGTGGAATGGCGCGGCTGGCGTATTTTGCCGCTGGTGTGCTACGACCTACGTTTTCCGGTGTGGTCGCGCAATTTCAACGATTATGACCTGGCAATCTACGTCGCCAACTGGCCTGCCCCGCGCTCTCTGCACTGGCAGGCTTTGCTGACGGCTCGCGCTATTGAAAATCAGGCGTATGTGGCGGGATGTAATCGCGTGGGTAGCGATGGCAATGGCTGCCACTATCGCGGCGACAGTCGGGTGATTAATCCGCAAGGCGAAACTCTCGCTAGCGCCGAACCACACCAGGCCACACGCATTGATGCAGAACTTTCGATGGTGGCATTACGAGAATATCGTGAAAAATTCCCGGCATGGCAGGACGCGGATGGGTTCAGGTTGCTGTGAGTGGGCGTTGTTTTTAGGGAAGGGACTGGGTAGACGCCCTCCGCAAGGACTGACGCGCGGTCACTGTAATCTCATTGGATTTCTCATCTGTCTTAATCTGCCCAAGGCTCAGACTGTGCATAGTTGAGAACGCACTAATGACATGAATCGCTCCCTTGCGGCGACTCTTATCATAAGAGTGCCGGAGCGTTTTTCCATCAATTGCGATAATGTCTTTATCATTTGAACAATGACAATCACGCATCCAGTTAATAAAACGTTCGTGAAATTTTGTAGGACTGATACAGGATACAACTCTGGCTATTGTGTCATGAACTGGAATACCGTTTTCAAAATCACCATATTGCTTCAGGAAATCAAGATGTGTCTCGCCAAAATCTTCTATATCTTCCTATCCTTCAGCCCCGAAAATGACGGCACAAATAGTCAACAGTAGAATATCTGACAAATTATGTTCCACTTTCCAGGCTTGTCTGTAATCAGGGATAATAGAAATATGCTCCATCATTTTTTAAGTACCATTTTGTTCTCCTTATTTATGTAAGGAGTATTTGATTATATATAAGCTGTGAAAAACAGTTTTGAGTAATAAGGAATTACTCAATTATTGAATATATAGTGCGAATTATTTAGTGCAAAAAACAACGTTATGTGATCTTTCCCTGGGGCTGCCCCCCCCCCCCTTAATCACCGCTCACCACACGCAACTAATCAAGGTAGTTAATCATGGCTGAACACGATATTACGCCAGAAGTCACCATTTCCAAAACACAGCGCCGCTGTACCGTGGGTTATCTGCCCAACCGCAGTGACACGCCGGTGATCAAAATCAGCGCCAAATGGCTGAGAGAAGCGGGATTTGAGATCGGCACGGGCGTTACCGTGAAGATCTCGGAAGGTTGCCTGATCCTGCTAGCGGATAACAACGAAGCACAGGAACTGCGCAGGGAACTTTATCAGTTTAAACAGGCAGTTAAGAGGATGCGTGACGGGATGTTTAGTGTGCTGAACGAGAGTTAAGTCATAAAAAGCCGGGAGGCTTAAATAACCGCCCGGCTTCATTATCATTAAGCTAACTTTAATAATAATTCACTAGCGCGCGAAAACTCATAATCTAAAAGATCGTCATTAATATTAACTTTATAACTTAATGCCTTATTTAAATATATTTTTGCGTCTTCCAATGATCCAACTTCAAAAAGTAAATCACCAAGACATACTAAAGCACGAACCAATATTACAAAATCATTCTCATTTTCGGCCTGTAAAATGACATTCTCTAATTGTGCGCGACCTTTATCTAACTTACCATAATCTAACAATAAAAGTGCTTTTTTTAATTCAATACTGGATTTCATGGCAGTTACTTACACCCGTATCTTTTATTAAAATTCCTTGATGAAGCCGCTATCTTATGCTCTTTCATCATATTTTTTATATTTCTTTGGAGATCAGATTTACTAAAATCAGGATTTTGGGTAAACCAAGCCTTCCACTGATCATTCCACCCAGCATCATGAACTGCACTGTGTTGAGCACTAGGAATACGTGATATTTGCCGATGAATATAATCTGTAGGTTTCAGTATTCCTGCTTTTTCCATTTGCGCTATGAACGCTTTGTCGTTCATCAGCGCCTGAGGAATTAAATGATGATCCCTCATTGAGGCCGGACCATAACGATCACGCCAAGCTGAAGTTTCTCTGTCCATCCCTCCAGCAGTTTTTCCCGTCACCGTTGCTAAACCTAGTGGATCAATCCACCCCAGCGGATTCGGCGCGTATTGGTATAAGTTTAGCCCACCCGCCAACCCTATCGGGTCCGGCTGCGTAAACCGCCCGACATCCGGATCATAGTACCTGTGCAGATTGTAGTGCAGCCCCGTTTCCCTGTCGAGGTACTGTCCCTGGTAGCGCAGGCTCTGCTCCACCCCGCCGTGATCCTTCTCCTGTATTGTGTTTCCCCAGACCTGGTATCCCGTCTCCCACACGATTTTCCCGTCGCTGTCCGTCAGCTCTTCCGGCGCGCCGTTCACATCCGTGTGAAAATACAGTACCCGGGCCGGTTCCCCTTTGCCCGCCTTATCCACCCGCGCCAGCGGTTCATAACTCCCCGGGGCACTGTAAATATACAGGCTGCTGCTCCCTTCCGGCCTGCTCTCCTGCGCCAGCCGCATCCCGTCCCATAAAAATTTTGTCCGGTTGTACGCTTTACCGTCATGGCTGATATGCTGTTTTTCCGTCCGCCTCCCCAGCGCATCGTACACATACCGGTATGTCCCCCGCGCTGTCCTCGCCTCCACCATCCGGTGCTCCGCATCATAGCGGTAACTCTGCGTTCCGCTCCGGCCCTGCTTTTCCACCATCCGGCCATATTCGTCATAACGGTAGTGCACACCACGGTAAGACATCAGCCTGCTGAACGGCACCACGCTGTTTTCTGCCGTGGCCCTTTCCCCCGCACGCCGGTCCAGCAGGTTTCCCGCTGCGTCGTACTGCCAGCTCGCCAGATACCCCTCATCCTCCAGGCGGCACGCCGTGATGCGCCCCGTGCTGTCGTAAAAGTAATCCGTTTCGCCCCGCCGGCTGTGCCGTGTCTTCAGCAGTTCGTCCTGACCGTTGTAGCTGTACTGCCGGTCCGTGAACGTCTCCGGCACCACCCCGCGCATTCCGCTGCAGGTCTCCTTACGTTTCAGCCGCCCGGCAGGGTCATAAAGCTGCCGCGTGCTCAGCCGCCCCTGGCTTCTGAGTACCTCCCGGTGCAGGCTGTCACGCGTGAACTCGCTGATGACTTCCCGGTCCAGATTTATCTGCTGGAGATGACCGCTGCCGTAGTACAGATGCCGCTGCGTTCTGCCGTCCGGAAACGTGGTGGCAGTCCGGTTGCCTAGTTCGTCGTACCGGTGGGTCAGGACGCCCTGCGCCGTCTCCTCGCTCAGCATCCGGCCTGGTCTGTCGTAACTGAAGCGGATTATCTCCGGCGCGCCGGTTTCGTCTGCGTCGTGCCGCCGGCAGCGGATTTCCAGCAGCTGGTCTGCCGCGTCATAAACGTATTCCGTGCGGGTTTCTGCCGTCTCCTTTGCGGTGAGCCGGCCCGCTGCATCACGCATCAGCCGGTGGCGGATTTCTCCGCCCTGGTCGCCCGTGAACACCACCTCCGTGACCGCGTTCAGCGCGTTGTAACGGTACGCCTGACGGCAGCCGTCCGGATTTATCTGCTCCGCCAGACGGTCCAGCACATCGTGGCGGAACCGGTAGCTTTCTCCGTTCTCGTTTGTCAGCGTGACCAGACGCCCGTAGGCGTCGTACCCGAACCCCGTCCTGCGCCCCGCCGCGTCCGTGCGGATGCGCACCCGCCCCTGCCCGTCGCGCTGCCAGCGCGTTATCTGCCCTGCCGGGCTGGTGTATTTCACCAGCCTGCCCGCCGCATCCGGCTGGTAACGCGCCGTGCGACCGTCCGCCAGTATCACCTCCACCAGGTGACCGCTGTCGTCATACCCGTAGCGCGTGCTGTGGCTCTGCGCGTCTGTCATCCGTATCAGCCGCGTGCGTTCATCATAGAACCAGGCCGTCTGCGAGCCGGAGCAGTCCGTGTGCCGCATCAGCTGCCCGTCTTCGTTCCACTGAAGGTATTTATTTCCCCCGCGTGCGTCGGTTATCTGCACCACCTGGCCGTGGCGGTCATACTGATACCGGGAGCTCTGTTGCAGCGGGTCGGTCACGGCAAGAAGATTGCCGCGTTCATCGTACTCACAGCGCCAGCTGTTGCCCCCCGCATCCACCTCCGTCTCCGGTTCGTGCCACACCGGGTGCCACTGCGTCTGCGACACCCGCCCCATTGGGTCGTGCGTCTCCGTGATATGCCCCTGACGGTCATACACATAGCGCCATCTGCCGCCCTGAGCATCGGTCATCCCCAGCAGCAGCCGTTCTTCGTCGCTCCAGCGGAACGTCATCACCTGCCCGGCCTCGTCCCGGTACGCCGTCACCTGGTTCTGCGCATCCCACTGATGATAACGCGTGCGCCCCAGACCGTCCGTCACGCACAGCCTGCGCGCCGCCAGGTTCCACGCCAGCCGGTACCGTTCACCGCTGTCCGTGTGGTGCCCCGTCACCCGCCACGCTGCGTCATCCGGACCGTCATACCAGCCCCACTGATAATAATATCCCTCGCCGCCCGGCTGGCGGTGCAGGGTCATGCAGTGATTATCGTTGTAGGCAAACTCGCGCAGCAGGTGGCCGGTACTGTCGTACACGCCGGTCAGCTGCCCGGCGGCGTCATAACTGTAACGACGCAGCAGTAAAGGTGCAGTATCAGGGAAATGTTGATAAATCTGCGTCACCCGCCGGGGATGCGCCGCCAGGTCGTAATGCAGACGGATGCACGGACGCCGCTGTTCGCCGCTGATTTGCGTGATGCGCCCCAGCTCGTCGTGGTACAGATTCAGACAGTTGCTGTTACGGTCGCCCAGCATTTTCAGCCGCTGGCGCTGCGGGTGATGCGGGTCGGCTTCAAACAGAAAAAACTGTCCATCATCGCTGCTGATAAGCCAGTGCCCCTGCTCACCACGCCGTACTGCCAGTCCTTCACCGGGACTGTAAAACCCGCTCCCCGGCAGCACGGCTTCCATATCCAGGCGTCGCCCCATACCCGACACAAAGGTCATGCAGTTTTCGTCCGCGTTACCCGGTGTGCGCTCGAGGCTCACTTCATACATCACACTCCAGCCCTGACCGAACATCCCATCCGTGCGCTCGTCACGACTGCTGTACACACGCTGCCAGTCCAGCGGAAAGTGACCCGGCAGGCTGAAGTCGAAATCGTCGTCATCCGCCAGATATTTGGCTCCGGTGGCGGCGTTGACCGGATGTGGAAGGGCGCTGATGGCCTTCTGTGTTATCATGCTCATCCCGACACCGGCAGCAAAACAGGCGATTTTAGAAAGCATTTTGCCCGGGCGGAGAAACATCAGCGCCACGGTTGCCACCAGGGTTATCTGCGACCTGCCGCTTCTGATATCCCTGACCACCAGTAACGGCCCCCCAATGCGGACATCCGGTGACACAAACGCCCCGTCCCCCGGCTCATTCACCACCCGGGCCTCACAGGTACAGCGTGCCCCGCTGCGTGCCGCCGGCTGGCTGTTGATACGCACATCCCGAGCGCCTTCCGCGATATACTCCGCCGCTGGCGGTTCGTCATCATCTCTGAACAGATTGCTGATACTGCCAATAACCGCATTCACGCCCTGAAAGGCGGTTTCCAGCATACCGTCCGGACTGAACAGGTTAAGGACCGTTCCCGCAGGGTCATCCAGAAAGGCGGCTTTTTTTTGTGCGAGTAACTGAGTCAGTGAGGAGGGATGTTTATGGCAGTCGATTTTATCGTCAGGGGTCGGGGTGGAGCCCGGAGCCGCACTGGCCACAGTGGGCTGCCACAGTTCCGACACAAAATGTGTCACGCCATCCACCAGCTCAGCACGCCCTTCTTCCGTACTGAGCTGGCCGGACAGCGCCCGGGACATCAGCACAGGTCCTGTCACCGGGTTAACCGCCAGGGCTATGGCCCCCGCCATTTCCAGATATTCCCCGGCCACATCCCGGAATGTTCTGGCGTCCTCCTGACGCTGCGCTTCTTCCTGTTCCGCCTTCGCCTGCGCTTCCTGCGCCTCAATCTCCTGCCGCGATACCGCAGTGGCTGCTGCCCGCGCGGCAGGTTTGCTGTTGATCAATGTGTCACCAGAGCCGGTGAGGATGTAACCTTCAGTCTGAGGCGGGAACAACATATCAGCGAGGGCAGAACAGGCTTCGCTGACCGTTTCTGTCACGCCGGTGTACACCATCGCCACCCCCGCCACAAAACCGGTCAGCACGACGGCCGTGCACCCCAGCGTCACCCCCGCTGACGCTGCCAGCACCGTGGCAGCGCCGACAATCAGGGCATCAATAACGACATTTGCCGCCACTTCCAGCACAGCCCCCAGCACATCTGCCATAAACGACGTATGCAGCAGGGCATCCCCCTGCCTTGCCGCCCAGAATGCCTCTTCCATGTCCCGTTCCCTGTGTGATTAATTCGTCCTGGCTTCCTGCCGCATCCTGAAGCGCAGATTCTTTTTAATTTCAGCCCAGCGCGTCATGTCTGCCGGGGTCAGCGGTGTGGTTCTGGCGTAGGTGAAGGCCATCATGACCCGCTCACCCGGCGATACAAATGCCACCTGACACTGGTACACCTGCTCGTTACCCCGGAGAAACTGACTCTGTATCTCCAGCCCTTCTTCGCCGTCATTAATCCCCACCCGGGTTACCTGCACGGGCGTGTAGTGCAGCTCCTTAACCTGCTTTTCCAGTTTTTTCATCTGCTGTTCAACCTGAGAGGCTAATTCGTCTCCCTCCTGCATCTGGCCCCGGCTGATAATTAATGCGGCATCGGGATCACTGAGGCGCAGCATATTAATGGTACTGTCCTGAGATATATTGCCGTCGAAAGACAGAACGGCTTCATTTACATAATATTCCGTCATAATGGAAAGAGTCCCTTTGAATAAAATATTTAATAATGGTTGTGATTTATTTTTCAGTCATGAAGGTAATATCTATCGCCGTCTGAAGAGTAGTTTTCTCTAATGTGCCAGGCGGCGATATATCTGCCTTTCTGTCATTCATGTTTAAATCAAGCTGCCCTGATTGTGTATTTATTTTTCCGTTCTCTGTTGCCGTAATATTAAAGTTCTTACAGGTTATATTAAATATTCCGTCACTGGTCATTTGTAGGATAGTTTCTCCGCAGCTAAGAATAATGGAATCTCCCGCTGCAAAGCGTAAATTCTGTACGGTCTGAATTGTTTTATCTCCTCCGGCAAGGGAAGTATCATCCGTCTGAACTGTAAGAGAACGTTTCTCACCAATAATCGCTGTTTCTGTTTTATCAATAACTTTAAGTCGATTATTCCCCACCCAGTGACTTTCATTATTATTTACTTCAATGCGCTGATCTTTCTCGGCATGCAACCAGACCTCTTCCCCACCAGGTTTATCCTCAAAACGCAGGGCGTTGGCATTCGTCGGCCCCCCACCAATTGTGTGGCTGTAAAACCCACTTTGCGTCGCTGCGCCAGGCAATCCCCACGGCGGCATCGTGTCCTGGTTATAGGTACGCCCCACGATGATGGGTAAATCCGGGTCACCATTTTTGAAATCCACCAGCACTTCCTGGCCAATACGCGGGATCTGGATCATGCCGAATCCTTTTCCCGCCCACGGATAGCTAACACGGACCCAGCAGGAGCTGTTTTCGTCATTGTTACCATAACGATCCCAGCCAAACTGCACCTTCACCCGGCCATATTTATCCGTCCAGATCTCCTGCCCCGCCGGACCGGTGACGATGGCGCTCTGCGGGCCTTTGGTATGGGGTTTGCTCAGGGTTCGCTGTGGGCGGTAGACTTCACTGGTGGGGTGCAGTTCGAACGTGGTGACATAGGTAAAATGCTGGTCCTGGCCGCTGTACTGCGCATTGTCCCGTAAAAACAGTGTGGTCTGCACCAGCAGATATTCCTGGTTGACCTCCGCCGTCGGATGATTCATCAACGTAAAGGTGTAACCAGTCATGAGGGTGCGGATATTCCCCGCCCCTCCAACCCGGCTGCCAGGGCTGCGCTGCGCTTCCATACGAATGCGCGTCAGCATCTCGCCTTCCCCCATAGTGAAGTAATCACCAGGCCATTCGTAATGCTCATATTCAGCATGACCGGTATCACGCGGATTAGCCACGGTACTTTTCAGCAGTGAACGCGGCTTCATAAAATCAAAATCGTCCAGCACCCACTTTCCAGTACGCAGCCTCTCACTGGCCGTAATGGTGTGGATAAATTCCTTATCGAGCTTCAGTCCTTCCTGGTGCCACTCTACCAGCGGCGAGTCCGGGCACGTTTTATGACCATTGATGGCATCAGCCAGTACCAGCGTGTGGCTGTTCTCGCTGTGCTCAAACCACCAGTAGATACCCCATTCCTGCATCAGGCGCTGGATGAAATCAAAATCGGTTTCACCATACTGCACCTGCCAGGCGCGGGGCGGATAATTTTCCACCAGCCGTTTTTCCACCGGAAAAGAATATTCAGCCAGGACTTCATCGAGAATATCCACCACGGTTTTGTTCTGGAACGCTTTGTAGTCGCTGGTGTGGGTCAGCAGCTTCAGCCACGGTTCAATGCGCAATTCATACGTGACCGAGCGCCCCTCGTGACCGACTACCCTCGCAGCCGTCACCAGCCCGCTGATATGCCGTTTGCCGCCGCCATCCAGTTCAATATTGACGCACAGGTCTTTGCCCACCATCGGTTTGAGCGGCAGATTGGCAGCAGGGGAGACATATCCGAGGTTCAGGGTGTCAGGCGTTTTAAGCTGTACTGTATAGGAAAACAGATTCCCAAGCCCTTCCGAACCATTCATACCTGCAAACAGCAGCATCTGCGCCGGCACCGCACTACCACTTACTGTGACGTTATGCGCCCCCGGACCAGCGGCAGCAAGCGATGCCGCCGCATCCTGAGCTGCACCAGCCATATCCGAGATCCCTGACGCGGCGGCGGCGGCCTGCGCAGCAGCTACTGCAGCTTTAACCAGTCCTGACGGTTCTGGAAGCGCACCAAATAGATCTGCAACTGCCTGTTCTGCCATCTGTTCGGCTGCATCAGCTACATCGGTTGCGGCTGAACTTGCGCTTATAGCACTACTTCCTCCGGCTATCGGTGGCGTGGAGATAGCTGGCCCACCGTTACTGCCAGATTTATTACCCGTAGATACAAAACTCATGATATTTATTCCTTTAATATCGGATTAGAATTTAGCGCCCGGCGACCAGAAAAAATAAGAAATAACCCGCCACTGTCCATCTTTATAATGAAAAAAACATGTAAGATTTAAATCCTGCCGCAAATGCCAAAACATTTCTTTGATGGGGATATTTTTGAATTCAGGATTTGTTGAGCGATAGGTATTTTCAATTTCGATATAATACTCGCCGACAAGTTTATAACGAGGCTTTATAAATTCATACTCTGGCTTACCATAGTTATTTAACAAAACATTCTCTTCAACTCCATTATACACACCACTCGCATTCAGATAAGCATGTTCAGGGATATCAGACATGCTATTTTTCGCCCCACCCACTATCAAAAAAATAATCACAGCGTATATTAGCTTCATTTTTTTACGCTTTTCACAAAAAATTCAGAACCCGGAACCATTCTATTTAACCGCTCAATGACATTTTCCATATAACGAGAGCGCAGTTCCATACCAATATTCATTAACGCACTGGCGTCGCCGGAGAATGGTGTAGTTGCTTTATCTGCATCGTCACTATAGTATTCATCAGTAAGATATCCAATAATATGCCCAAGCTCGTGAGACAGCCCTATTTGCTCATGGCAAACTTTTGATGAACCAAGACATTTAGCTGCTGCAACTATATCTTTAGAGTCAAATTCAACGTATCGACTATTCCAGACAATGTTACTCTGACGAAAGCTATTTGGATCATCATTATCAATTTTAAACACCACTACATCCCAATACCCATGACGATCAGTCTGAATTATTTCTATTGTGAAGGGTAAGTCCTTACCATTAAACTTACTAACAAACTCAGACTTCCCAGAAACGGATAAAAAAACCTTATTATTCCATGTTTGATTAATGACAAAAATAACCTTCCCATGAAAGGCATTTTTCTCCATATCTGTCCAATCAGTTTTTGCATCCCATCTTTTTATCCAATTATATTTCCATCTCAGCAATAATGAGATTGCACCATTTTCACGGTCAATTCTTAAATCGCCCCAGGCATCATTGTCCCTGATATATCGTTTATCCAGCATTAAGTCGTCATAAGCATCATATGCCTGCTGAATAGCCTCATCATGAGAGTTACCCATGTTCACCTCCGTATATTGCTATATATCCAATAAACCTGAAGATGCTTGCTTATCCACCAACGCAGACGGGACCAGGGATAGTCTGAAGATAGCAATCAACTTGAATTTCATGGGTATATTTGTTTCCCATCTACACGTTTATCGTCATATTTTTGTATAGCTATTCTCAGCATTCGTGGCACATGATTTTTTCTCCAGCCGTAGCGCATCCACATACCGCCCCTCGCTGTTCTGCTGCCAGAACCAGCCCTGCCCTTGTTGTGCCTGTGTCAGCATTTTGTCCGGCCAGCCCGGCCACGGCAGGTGCCGCACGCCGGGCAGTTCCACTACCGGTGCGTCCGGCAGGCCGGTGAGTTCCCGGCTGCGCTGCGGTACACGCCGCAAACCACGCAACCACTGCGCCCAGCGCGGCCCCGGTCGCCACATCGCCCACAGCTGGTCTGCCTGCTCCGCCAGTCGCCCGCAGCGTTCTGTCTGTGGTGAGACATGTACTGCCGCCAGTCTTGCCAGCCAGTACAGCCAGCCTTGCGTTTCATCCAGACTCTCTTCCAGCCATTCCCGTCCGGCACGCTGGTAAATCACCAGCGGCCACGGCCTGCCCGTGCTGTCTCGCGAGGCGGTCAGTACCCCTGTCAGCCATTCATCACGCCCGCCAATGGGTAAAAACCTCGGCGACAGGACGAAGCTCCACGGCAGCGGATGGTGCTCCGGCAGCACCGACTTTTCACGCGGTGATAAGTGCATCCAACCGTCATTCTCTCCCGTCGTCACGGCATCCGTTCCGTCCGGCAGTACAATATGCCGCCCCTGCCCAAGCCACGTCTGCTGGTTCAGCCACGCCTGCCACACCTGTCCTTCGTTCGCGCTCACCCGCCAGCGCACATAATCACGCTGGTCCGGCAACCTACCGAACATCGCCGGGGTCGATACTGCCGTAGCACGGCGCATTAGAGCGCCCTCTCCGGGCAGGCGAAACGTTGCAGTAGTCCCCGGTTCACCGGGTCAAAGTCTCTCCCGGCGGTGATTTCCAGCACTACCCGTCGCCCATCAAAACTGTACTCCACCTGCTGCGTTCCCCGTACCGCTGTATCCTGCGCGTTACCCGCGTCCAGCAGGTGAAACAGCGCCCACGGCCCGTTAGTCAGCAGCGTCGAGGTGTCCTGGCGGATGCGCGGGCTAGCGGTAATTTCCGCCATTGAGCCATTACGCGGTCCAGGCCAGCTTACTTTCAGCGCCCTGACCGGGCCGTGAGCGTAACGCAGCACCTGCCCATCAATGTCAATCACCAGCTCGGTGATGGCCGGATCCATATCCACGACGCGGACCTGCATCGCCCAGGAAAACTTTTTCCCGCCTTCCCCGTTAAAAAAGACGCGGCGGATTTGTTCTGCCTCCTGAAACGGCACCAGATCTGGCCCGTGCAGCGTCATGTTGCCTTCGGTCGGTTTGTAACGCCACGGATTGCTGGCAATGTCCGCCAGCGGGGCCAGTTGTTTCGTCCAGAACGCATCCAGCACGCCGCCGCTGGCAAAGATACGGTTAAAATCGTCCGCGCTGACCTCCTGCGGGCTGTCGGTAAAGGGATAGCGCCCGTCAATGGCGTCACGGCACTCATCACCGATCACCGCCTCCATTTGCGCATTCAGCACTTCACCCGTTCCGGCATTGATTTTGCGTGTCCCCTGTAGTGTTAAATCCAGCAGAATATTTTTCAGCGGCGCGGGTAGTTTTGCTGCCTCCAGTTGAAGTTTATCCGCCGCCGAAATGCGGCCCGGTAATGTGCTGGCCGCCAGTGCACTGTCTGCAATGGTGAGCTGGGTGTAATATTCATTGAGCATCGTCAGCAGCGAATTAAGCTGTGGTGCACCGCCCCCTTGTCCGCTGTCCATACGCCCGGAAACAACTTCCCGCAATGCGGCAAAACGATCATCCACCAGCGTTTTCTCCAGACGTTCTTCTGGATGGATGTCCTGGAACAGCTTCGCCGTCTGTACCACTTTTCCCGCATTACCGGAAAGCCGATCCTGCGCTCGCTGGGCCATCTGCTTTTGTCTGGCCTGTGCATCCAGCGGCGGTACCAGGGTGGTCTGCTCCACCACGGCTTTACTCAGCCGCATCAACGGTGAATCTGGCGAGGCCAGGGTACGGAGCACCTGAAGATCATAGGCCAGCCCCGGACCACCGTCCTCCCCGGCGCTGTTGATGCTGTGAATACTGACCAGAAAATCCTGCCACCGGCGGGCATATTCAGTCAGGTACAGGCGACGGACTTCACGGGTAACCGGGAGTTCCTGTCCCGGTAGCTGACTCATTACACTCTCAGTCGTTTTTTTTTGCGCATTTTCCCGCCCCATCACCCAGGCATCATTCGCTGACGCTGCGGCAACAAATTCAGGCAGTCGTTTGTCGAATAACTCCCGGTAGCCTTCGCGGGTGAAGATGCCCGGTACGCCCCGATCCAGCGGCGCGCCATCCGTGCGAACAAAGACGGTTCCAGCATCTGCCCCTACAGCGCGCACCAGCGAAAACTCCTGCGGTGCTTCACTCTCCATAGAAGCCAGTGCACGGGCATAGATACGCTCAGTGCTGGTGTGTCCATCGAGGAAAGTTCGCGCCTGGCGGATCAACCCCTCATCTTTTTCGTAGGGCGAATGCACTACGCGGCTACCGTCAAACAGAGCGTCGATATGTTCCAGCACGGCTGCACGACCACCAAACTCCGCCACGCTGTCGCGGTTGTCCAGGTCATTCAGTACCCATGAGTGAATTTCCGCCGCGTTGTATTTGTCCTCGTGGTCTTTATCGAGGTTCAGCAGCAGATAAACATGCAGGGTGTCATAGGCGGCTTTGCTGTTCTGACGTGCTATCGCATCCGAAAGCACATATTCCATGCGTTTCACCAGCGGCGGCAACAGCAGCTGGTCCAGCAGGCGGTCGTACAGAGAGGCCACACTCTCCATCACCGGCGGAACGCTGTACAGCCCGTAACGCCAGGCCAACGGCGGTGAGTCCGGATCCAGCCCCGGCCAGGCAGAGAGCGCCCGCGCCTGGTTCAGTAATGCGGGAACCGGGTGCATCGCAGGTTTTCCGGTATAGGCTTTGACATCAGTATCCAGTTTAGCCGTCCGGGTGGCGATTTCATTCAGATACCCGTTGTTACCCTGCTGGCTGCCCTGCATTCCCTGCCATAACCAGAAAGCCAGCGCCAGTACCAGCAGATGCCCGCCGGTACGCAGTAGCCGGTAACGCCATGCCCACTGGAGATTCGGCTCCACCAGGTGCGCTTCGCGGAAGATTAACTGTTTCAGTAGATCGTGGAGAAAATAGCTGCGGTTGCCGTCCGGCAGGGTATGAGACGGTGAATCCGCCTTCCCTTTTATTGCCCGGACAAAACGCGGCCAGATGCCCGTATGGTCTGCCACGGCGTCCGCCTGCGCCTGTGCCGCGCTGGTGAAAAATACGCCGCGCAAGGTGTTGTTAAGCTGGGTGGCATCGAATTTTGAATCGAGGAAGATCTGTTCAATGGCTTCCAGCAATGGCGCACCCAGCGCGGCAAATTCACGCGGGAAGCGATACAGCCGCTGGCGGCTTTTAAGGTCGTACTCTTCCTGCAACCGGGTATCCAGCCCCTGATCCAGCCGCAGCGTCAGATTTGCCAGTTCCTGCCCACAGAGCGCATGTCGCGACTGCAGATCTGCGGAATTACGTTTCCGGCTGTAAGGCAAAGTAAAGCCCCATACCTGGGTACGAAGGTGACTGGTAAGACCACGAAAATACTCCGTAAAGCCCGGTAACAGATCCATTTTTGTGACAATAAGATACACAGGAAAACGGATCCCTAGCGTCTCTCTCAGTTCTGCCAGCCGTGCACGCAGGGCTGCACAAGTAGCCAGGCGTTCTGCCGATGACTGCGCGGTTAGATCTGCCACGTTCAGCGTCAGAAGCACGCCGTTCAACGGCGCGTTGGGGCGGTGTTTTCGCAGCAACCCCAAAAATCCTTGCCACTCTCCGGCGTTACGCTGTGTCGCGTTCGTTTCGCCGCCATCATCGTGGCGGGCATAGCGCCCAGCGGTATCGATAAGTACCGCTTCGTTGGTAAACCACCAGTCGCAATGCAGCGTGCCGCCACCAGGTACATTCAGGATATGTACGGTCTGTTCCATCTGTTCTGCTAGTGGGAACTGCAATCCAGTGTTGAGCAACGCGGTAGTTTTACCATCGCCCGGACTGCCGATGACCATAAACCACGGTAACTCGTACAGAAAACGCTTTCCTTCCAGTGCCTTACGCCAGAATGGCTGATCTACTCGTAGTTGTTTTAGTTGCCGGATGGCGCGGGTGACAATATTGCTGACGGTGCGCAAATCAGCTTTAATTTCCCCGGCCACCGGCACGTCTTCCCCACGTGGATGCAGGAAACGGCGCAGCAATTGTTCATCCAGGCGCAGCGCCCGCCACAGGCGGTACAGGCCGTATAGTGCATAAGTCAGCAGGATCAGGCCGATAAGCGTCAGACGCAGCCACAGTGGCGCAAACGGGCGAACGTCGCCAAAGGCCAGCAACGGTGACACAAAACCGATGATCAGGCACAGAACCGTAACGCCAATAATGCTCATTGACCAGTTCACCAGCCACAGGATGAGCAGCATCAGTAATAGAACGATGGTCACCCCCCTACTGCTCACGGACACCAGCGGATGCAGGGTGTCAAACGCCACCAGCGGTCCGATAAACCAGACCAGCAGCGCAAGCATCACCACGCCGACAATCGCCAATGCGCGGCGGGAAAACAGCAGACTGAGAAATTTTTGCATTATTGTTCAGAGCTCCATGCGATAATCAGTAATAGCAAAATACCCAGGACTGAAAACCCCTTTCCTGTACGTGATACTGAAAGAAAATAAAGAACAATCTGAATAGCCGCTGAAATAAAATAAATTAATCTTCTGATTACCTCTCTATTTCCATTTCTCTGAGGCAATGCTGTCATTGAAGGCTCCATATCCTGCATCCACTGATACTCATTCCCGGAAAAAAGCATGATAGTGACCAACCCCATAATGAATAATAACCATCCTGTTATCTTAATTATTTCTCTCATGAGGACTCCCAGACAGTCATTAATAAACCAGAGAAATGCAACCATTTGTTGATAATAAAATCGCCATAGCTGGTATCTTGCTTTATTTTTTCCAGACTAAGAGAAATACCTCGATTATAACGAGCTTCAATAATTCTTATTTGTTCTTCTGTCAGGTGAGGTAAGGATACCTGAAAGCCATCTTTTTCAGCCAATTGATAACGATGCCTTGCAGCTAATTTTATATTAAAAACATCATGTTGGAGGTAATTCTCCAACTCACGCAACTGAGAATTATCCATTTTAGTCTCATCAAGCCCGAGTGTTTTGGCTGCAGTTCGCAATTGCATACTCACCGCACCAAAAGATGTTTTTTCTGGTTTCGAAGCTATTGTGATATGTTCATCAACCCACTCAGGCCCACTCCAACTCATAGCACGAAATTCAAATGCCAACGTGTCTACAATCTGAGGATCTCCCACTACTTCAATCCAACAAACTCCAGCAAGCAAGGGAGCAGGTAAATGCCAGGCATTTGCAGCTGCATTGATCAAAAGGCTGTTATGCTTCACCCAACCATCTTTAAAATAACGCCCAAATGCTACTCCTCCCCCCCATTTTTTAGGCGCCAGTTTCCAGAATATAAATTCTGTTACTCCCCACACTGGCGAATGGTTAGACGCATTACACTCCAGCTTTTCCATTATTAATTTACTCCACCACCAGAATTTCTACCCGGCGATTCTGCGCTCGTCCGGTTTTAGTGCGGTTATCAGCCACCGGCACGGTATCCCCCTTCCCGACAACCCGGATTCGACTGGTAGAAACACCACCGGACTTCAACAGCGTAGCCACTTCCGTCGCCCTTTTTTCCGATAACTCTTGGTTAGATGGGAATTCCGCAGAATGGATCGGCTGGCTGTCAGTGTGACCAGTCACCGTCACTGCGCCCCCCACTCGCGCAATCTCGCGCGCGGCCTTATCAATCACCGGGCGGAGCGCGTCATTCACGGTTTTCTGCCCCGGCACAAACATCGTGTCGCCCCGGAAGACCACCCGACTGTGATGCTCATCTTCCTCCACCGTCAGCAAGCCACGGGTGATTTCATTCGCCAGCAGAATTTTCAGCCGCAGTTTATGTACCGGAACCGGTGGCGGTGGAAGGTGTTTACCAATGGCATCAATACGCTGCTGTACGGCTTCTGTGGCGAGACTCATCCGGTAGTTGTAAAAACCAAATAAGGTCAACATCACCAGCAGGGCTATTCCGCCACTCAGCCAGACAGGCACTCGCTGCATCCGCCGAATCCGACCGCCGACGGCACCGGTGAAACCAGGCGAAAGTGTTGGTGTTACCGGATCGCGGCGCTGGATCAGTTGAGTCAGCAGTTGCTGGCGGATATCGTCCAGTTGTTTACGCCCGTCGGGGCGCACGCTGTAACGCCCCTCAAAACCCAGCCCCAGTATGTGGTAAATGATTTCCAGCACATCGCTGTGCTCCTGGAAGCTGGAGGCCAGACGACCAATTATCTGAAACAGCTTGATGCCACCTTCACTTTCGCCATGAAAGGTGATCAGCAGGCTTTTTCCAGCCCAAACCCCACGTCGCCCCCAGCTTGTATTGTTGGCGGCTTCATCCAGCGCCGTACACAAGCAATAGCGAACCGCCAGCACATGCTCGCGGCGCAGGTTTGCCTGGTCGCACAGCGTCTGATATCGGCGAACCTCCCGCTCTAGCAGGGCGCGGTAATGTTCGATAAAACCAGGGGCGAGTTCGCGGGGCATCTGCGCCAGTGCACATAACAGAGGACTTGCCGCCGCCAGCAGGGGATTAGCGGCGGCAGTGATTTCAGCCAGCCGGAGTTTCATATCCGGGCCGTCCTCAACGACCACCTTGCTCTCCTCCTTGCGAAGAGTGTCCTTTATGGCCGCGCCGTAACCGTCATTGTCGGGTGCCTTTCCCCCCCCGGTTGATGGCTGAAATGGCAGGGTATTCGCCGCCTGCGGCGTCAGGATATCGTCGGTCATTTATCACGCACTCCCCACAGAGCCATCTCCAGCCCCGGAAACTCTCCGGCAGTGTGCATGGCCATGCCTCCATAGCGGGCAATATGTTCCCAAAGCACGCCATCGCGGCGAATGTCGTAATAGATGTACCCGGACTGGAACGGAATCTGACGCGGGGGGACCGGCAGCACCTGCAAAGTCAGCCCCGGCAGGTGCGAGCGGATCAGTTCCGGCAGGCGTTCGGACGGCCCGATTTTGGTCTGGGCGGAAAAATATTGCAGCAGGGCGTCGGCAGACATCTGCGCCTTCACCGTCAGCACAAGCGCGCTGAAACCCGATAGTTCGGAAGGTTCAACCACCGCATTGAGGATGCCATAAGCCCCCTCTTCCAGCGGAATCCGCTGCGCCCCCCGGATCAGCACGGCATTCAGCAGGTACTGTACCTCGTCCACCACCGATTTCAGCCCTGCATAAGGCGTCAGGTGTTTATATTCTTTATATTCTTCCGGGCGGCGAGTTTGTGGTCGCACATAGGTCGAGAGTTCACCGGCCAGTTCGGACAGGTTACGATAGAGCACTTCCGGCGACAGCGGCGTTTTCGCCAGATGGATCAGTAATGGGCCAAAACGATTGAGAATTTGTAACAGCAGGTAATCCGACACTTCCGCTGCCTCATGGCCGTGTTTATCACTGCCCGTCAACCGTTCCGCCAGTGAATCTGCGCGCATTTTTATCAGATCGTTGATCCACGACAGCCAGGTGCATATCAGTGAACTTGCCTGGTAGTTCACCACTGGCGGGATCAAATCTTTGTCAAGCTCGATCCGGCCATCGGGATGCAGAGCCGTAATGCGCGTCAGCGGCAGGCCGATCCACGCATCCGTCACTGCTTTTTCCGGCAACAGGCGCAGGCGCAGGTGGCTGAGCTGCAACAATTGTGCGCCACGCCCCAGCGAGTTGGCATCGCGAATTTCATTTTCATGCACCGAAAAGCGCGCCAGCGATTCCGGGTTATTGTCGAAGCTGGTTTCCTCGCTGTTCGGCGTGCGTACCGGCACCGCCAGGCAAATCTGCTGGTTAAGATGCTCCGGCAGAATGGTCAACGGCGGCGGCAGCGGCGTATGGCCCGGCGCATTAAACGGCGTACCGTCCGCAAACACCCCGGCAGCCTCTTTCAGTACCAGTTTGCCGATGTTCAGCGCCTCACTGTCAATGCTGTATTCACTGAAGCCCCAGAAAAAGGGGGAAAGCGGCAGACTGCGGTAGTGAATAACGTGTTCCAGATAGCGTTCCTGCTGCTGAAACATCTGTGGCAGCAAAAATTGTCCTTCACTCCAGACCACCCGGTTATTCCAACTCATAATTTACTCATCCCGTTCTTTAATCACGATGGCGCTTTGCTCTATGTCAGCATCCAGTTCGACTTTTTTCTTCGGCATAAAGCGGCTGTACCAACTTTTTTCCGGTGGATCAGGAATTTTATATGTGGCTCGCCAGACCGATTTTCCCAGATTGCGGTATCCGGCGAGGATCCCCAGCGTGGTGGTTTCCTTATTGAGAGAGCGGCGCAGTTTTTTCTCCTCGCCCGGGCGCAAGATAAAGCTGTCGCGGTGCAGTAAATCATCGGCAAGAACAGCCTTGTCATTGTCCTGAAGTGACCACCAGTCCGCCGCCGTGAAGGCTGCATCATTTTTCAGTTCATAAACGCGTATCTCTATGGGCGCGGCTTTTTTCTGATTGTCAGGATTCACCTTATCGGAAGCCTTAATCACCAGATCGAGTCTTTGTGACATCAGGTCCGGCACGTCGTCGCTGTCAATGCTGCACCCGGAAAGCAGGCAGACAAAAGACAAAGCTACCGCACATAACCACCCGCCGGGGTTACGCCATTTATTCACTATAATTTCCTTTAAAATCAAACAATAAAAACCAGCCCGGCTATTTTCCGGGCCGGAAAAGTACCGCTTAAATTTCTTTATTGGCCTTGAAGTCGTAGCCTGCGGTGATGGTGCCGCCGCTGCCACCTTGCTGGTTCTGCACCACGTATTCCTGCTTCACGGTGCTGAAAGAGAGTTCGACTCTCTCGCGGGAAGCTATCTCGCCCTCCTTGCTACCACTGGGGGAAACCACAGCCACAATCAGGTCAGTAAAGGTGTACTTGAGGTATTCCAGTGGATTGCCGCCTGCTTTACGCATGACAAGGATGGACTTCGGAATATGCTTACCGGAGGCGCAGTATTTGAACAGATTCGGGCTGGCGCGATCGATGTAATGTTCAAACTCCAGGTTAGTCACGGAGACTTTACCGGATCCCAGACCGCTGCCTGCGTGCATGGTGGACTCCTGATGGATATTCCAGCGCCAGCTCAGTACCTCAATTTCATTTTTATGTTTGTCATCCATTGACTCGCCATCAATGCCGTCAATTTTCAGAAAAATGTCATAAGCCATTTTCATTTCCTTATTAAGAATTACTTAAAAATAATCTCTGATTTATCTGTACATCTGGATACAGGTAAATCATTGCCGTACAGAACCCCCTTTCAGAAGAACAGAAGGCTGTATAATTTCCGGTAATGAGATACCGGCATATAATTAATTCATAAACTGAATGGATTATATTTATTTACATATCACAGATACCGGTGACTCTCCTTGTTCCCGCTGACCCGACAGAGAAGATACCTGACACTGTGTCGCCGATGCAGGTACTGGTTGTGATAACCAAACCTGTCCGTGGTTATAAATACAGGAAACCCAGTAACGTTCACTATCCTGATTACTGTTCATTGTGGTATCCCATATTTGCCTGGTTTCACCCTTTATTTTCTCTGTCTCTGGTTTTAGATCTACCCGGTTTTCAGGTTTTCCCTGCGACATCCCTACGCCGTCCAGCCACAGACGGGGTTCATAGCGGGAAGATTCCTGCCACGATGTAGGTACATCCGACTCCAGTACTGTCGTTGAGGATTTTATATTGATAAACACGGGACAACTGACTTCCCACGCTGCAACATATTGTGGATAAAACAATATATAACCCAATAACAGAGAAAAAATAAAACGCGTCTCCATAGCATCTATTCTCTACTCAATAACATAAAAAGCTTCCGCATTATTACTGGCATCAGGATAGGATCCATCACTGCGCATTCCGCCTTTTCTGGAGATTTTGCGCGCCGATACATTCGAGGCTTTACCTGTCCACTGGTCCATAACATAAATATACGAATCATCTTGTTCGAGATAGAAAGCAGCATGTTTATGAGCATCTTCCCTCGGTGGATATTTCCCATTCACAAAAGTCGCGATTGCTGTTCCTCTGCGGATCGATTTATCTCCGAAAACTTTCCGCCCCTGCTTCCACGTTCCGGTATGCCCTACATGTGCATATACCTGAACTAAGAACACACATTCCTTTCTGTCTCCTGCTCCCGCCATTCCCACCATTTCAGTGCCCTGCAATGAATCTACCAGGCCATAAACATATGCCATATCTCCCCCTGAGTATTATCTGACATCATTCATTAAAATATTCATAAAAATCAGGCAGTACCCTGTTTTACTGACGGCAGTTTTGTGACCAGACGCAGCGACCCCGTTAATCCTTCAAGCTGGAAATGCGGGCGCAGGAAGAATTTGGCATCGTAATAACCCGGATTACCTTCCACTTCTTCCACCACCACTTCAGCAGCCGCCAGCGGCCGACGAGCTTTAGTTTCCTGTGAGGAGTTCACCGGATCGGCATCAACGTAGTTCATGATCCATTCATTGAGCCAGCGCTGCATATCTTCACGTTCTTTGAACGAGCCGATCTTGTCGCGCACGATGCACTTGAGGAAGTGCGCAAACCTTGAACAAGCGAACAGATATGGCAACCGGGCTGAGAGATTGGCGTTGGCCGTGGCGTCCGGGTCGTAATATTCCTGAGGTTTTTGCAGCGACTGTGCGCCAATAAAGGCGGCGTAATCAGAGTTTTTGCGATGGATAAGCGGGATAAAGCCATTTTTTGCCAGTTCCGCTTCACGGCGGTCAGAGATGGCGATTTCCGTCGGGCATTTCATGTCCACGCCGCCGTCATCGGTCGGGAAGGTATGACAGGGCAGATTTTCTACCGCCCCACCAGATTCCACACCACGGATCAACGTACACCAACCGTAATGTTTGAAAGAACGGTTGATATTTACCCCCATTGCATAGGCGGCATTACTCCAGACATATTTGCTGTGATCTGCACCATCCGCATCTTCTTCAAAATCAAACTCATCGACAGGGTTTGTTTTCGCGCCATAAGGCAAACGGGAGAGAAAACGCGGCATCGTCAGGCCAATGTAACGAGAATCCTCGCTTTTACGCAGTGAGTTCCACGGTGCATATTCGAGGTTCTGGGTCACAATTTTGGTCAGGTCACGCGGGTTGGCCAGTTCCTGCCAGGAATCCATCTGCAACACTGATGGAGAGGCCCCGGCAATAAACGGCGCATGGGCGGAGGCTGCCACTTTGGCAATGGAGCCGAGCAGATCCACATCCGGCGGGGTGTGATCAAAATAATAATCCGCAATGATACAACCGTAAGGTTCTCCGCCTAACTGCCCATATTCGGCTTCATAAAGCTTTTTGAACATGGGGCTTTGATCCCACGCGATCCCTTTGTAACGTTTCATATTTTTCCGCAATTCATCCTTCGAAAGGTTCATAAAGCGGATTTTTAATTTTTCATCGGTTTCAGTGTTGTAAACCAAATGTTCCATCCCACGCCAGGAGGACTCCAGTTTCTGAAAATCTGGATGACTCAGGATTAGCTTGATCTGTTCCGTTAATTTGAAATCGATCTGCTCAATAATCGCAGCAATACTTTTATAAGCATCGTCACTAACGATGACCGTATTTGTCAGAGCCTGTTGAGCCAGCGTCTGAACTGCCGCCTCAACCGCCTTTGCAGCCTGAGGTGTCTTGGGACGGAAGGCTTTATCCAAGAGCGAATCAAACTCCGTTTCCTGATAGGCAGTGGTTTGCGCAGTAGAGAGGTCGCCAGTCGCCAGAAGAGTATCGTTTACCATGAAAGTTCCTTAATAAAATCGCAGTTAGTCTGCTGTTCCCGTTTCACCTGATAAGACACTTTCCTGTTGAGCGACAGGTTTTGGCGCGCTGGCCAGAGCTTTCAGTAACGTTGGGTCTTGTAATAGTTTGTTGATCAGATTTTCTGCTCCCGCTTTACCATCCATATAGGTTTGCAGGTTGGCAAGCTGAGTACGTGCTTCCAGCAACTGGTTCAGGGCATCCACCTTACGGGCAATCTGCGCAGGCGAAAAATCGTCCATATTCTCTAACGTGATATCGACCATTAACTGCCCTTCGCCCGTCAGCGTATTGGGGACAGCAAATGCCACGCGCGGCGCAATGGCTTTCATCCGCTCGTTGAAGTTATCGATATCAATATCAAGGAATTTACGATCGGTGACCGGTGGCAGCTCTTCGCGTGGTTTACCGGCCAGATCGGCCAGCACCGCCATGACAAACGGCAGTTCGATTTTTTTCTCGGAGCCGTAAATCTCTACGTCATACTCAATCTGCACGCGGGGCGCGCGGTTGCGGGCAATAAACTTCTGCGCGCTGTTGTTGATAGCCATAATCCTTCATTTCCTTATCAGTCAGCCGACGACACCAGGGGAGTGGTCCGACGGTACAGTTTAAAAATCATACGCAGAGAGTATTTTTATAATCTCTTTGTTTTCTTTTTGTTTTTTCCGCAACACAGGGAGTGATTTCTTCGCCGGAGGACACCAGGTATCAACCCCTTTTTCGATGTCTCTTTTATCCTTCTCTGGTAAAGAGCTGTCCCATTCACCAGCAAGATGCTGGCACATTTCCGCATTACTCAGAAAATGCTGCACATCCTGTGGTAAAGGCGGTTCCCCCTGAACACAGGGGGCGAACATCATTAACAGGAATGTCAACAACATCGGATAACGAAATGCCATACTTAATGTCCATCAGTTGACCAGCGCATGAGATATGCTCTGGCGGGAGGGCGATATGTTGCAGAAATACAGCCCCTTGCACGCGCATTAGCAGGCGTGCGCAAAAATTTATCTACCGATGCACAAAAAGCCCCCTGCAAATCATTGGTGGAAGAATCTCCAGGAAAGCGACTAACCCACAATGCACCACTTAATTCTTTTGCAATAAAGATGTTCCATTAATCCGTTTCAAAAATAATCTGTTCATCCTCATCAACACGGATGCAGATTTGCGTGATAGCTGTTTTCTCTGTCATCGCCTGCAACCAGTAACGGGACAGTTGCGGCAGAATATGCTGCTCGATATAACCAATCAGCAAGCGTGCCCCTGTTTCGTGCATCGGGCAGTGCGCCACAATGTGCGTAATGAGTTCGTCGCCATAGATGAGTGAAACGCTATGCTGCTCCGCCATACGATCCATCAGTCTGCCAAGATGCAGACGGGCAATAACACCTCGCGCCTTCTCATCCAACGGCAAATAAGGGATAACCGTCACCCTCCCCAGGAAAGCCGCTGGGAAGTGTTTGCATAACTCCGGCATTAACGCCTCTTTTAGCCCTGCTGAATCGGGCATCAGCGCCGGATCCTCGTAGAGCTGGCTGATAAGCTCCGCACCTGCGTTAGTGGTCAACAACAGCGTGGTATTTTTGAAATCGATGTGGACACCTTCGCCATCCTCCATCGCACCTTTATCGAATACCTGGTAGAACAACTCGTGGACGTCGTGATGGGCTTTTTCAATTTCATCCAGCAACACCACGCTCCAGGGATGACGGCGTACAGCTTCCGTCAACACACCGCCTTCGCCATAGCCAACATAGCCGGGCGGCGCGCCTTTCAGCGTGGAGACGGTGTGAGACTCCTGAAACTCGCTCATATTGATAGTAATCAGATTCTGCTCACCGCCGTAGATTGCTTCTGCCAGCGCCAGCGCGGTCTCGGTCTTGCCAACACCGGACGGCCCGGCCAGCAAAAAGACGCCCACAGGTTTGCGCGGATCGCCTAACCCCGCCCGCGCGGTCTGGATACGCTCACCAATCTGCGCCAGAGCATCCATCTGCCCGGTAACACGTTGCGCCAGGCGGGCAGGCAGTTCCAGGATCTGGCTGGCTTCATCTTTTACCATGCGCCCAGCGGGAATGCCGGTCCAGTCGGAGACAATCGCCGCTACCACCGCCGCATTCACTTCCGGAAACACGATGGGGTTTTCACCCTGCCAGACTCTTAATGCTGCTTCTGACTGTTGCAGTGTGATTTCATCACGCTCGCGGGTTTCTGCAGCACGCTGCTCCTGTAATCTGTTAACCAGCTCTAGTTCTTGCTGCCAGCGTTCATCCGCATCAAATAGTTCTCTTTTCAGCGATATAATCTGCGACGCCAGTGTGTCGCCTCGCTCTGCGCGGATTCCCATTTTTTCCTGTTTTAATAGCAGTTCCTGCTCCATTTCAGCGGCTTTGAGCCGTTGACGCAGAAACTGGATATTCGCTGGTGGAGTGTGCAGCGACAGCGCCACGCGGGCTGCGGCTGTATCCAACAAACTGATGGCTTTGTCCGGTAGCTGTCGAGCCGGGATATAACGGTGAGAAAGCTGTACAGCAGCACGCACGGCTTCATCAAGGATGAGTACGCTATGGTGCTTTTCCAGCGTAGTGACTAACCCGCGTACCATCTCAACAGCGGCAGCCTCTTCCGGCTCTGCCACCTGCAACACCTGAAATCGCCGGGTCAATGCCGGATCTTTCTCTATATGGCGTTTATACTCACTCCAGGTGGTCGCCCCAATCGTTCGAAGACTGCCACGCGCCAGCGCCGGTTTCAGCAGGTTGGCAGCGTCACCTGTACCGGATGTACCTCCGGCGCCTACCAGGGTGTGAACCTCATCGACAAACAGAATCACCGGCTGCGGCGAGCACGCAGCCTCTTCCAGCAGCGCCTTCAGGCGGGATTCAAATTCGCCTTTCATAGACGCTCCCGCCAGCAGCGCCCCGACATCCAGCGACAGCAACCGCACGTTACGCAGTGAGGGCGGCACTTCCCCCTCGGCAATCGCCAGCGCGAACCCTTCCACCACAGCCGTTTTCCCGACGCCTGCCTCGCCAGTTAGCAGCGGATTGTTCTGCCGACGGCGCAGCAGAATATCCGTCATAGTACGAATTTCGTGCTCTCGACCGGTGACTGGATCGATGCCACCTTCGCGAGCCTGTGCAGTCAGATCCTGACAGTATTTCGCCAGCGCGGATTTACTCCCTGCTGATTTACTGGAAAATGCCTGACTGCTTTCTCCCGGAACCGCAGAATTCAAATCCGAACCATCATATGGAATCTCTGATATTTCAGGGGATGATGAGATTAAAGACGGAAGAATATCCAATAGTTCATTTACCGGTAACCCAGCCAATGGCGCACAGATATTTTTTAACACTCGATACAATTCTGGTGTGGTTAACCAGGCTAGTAGTAACCATCCGCTACGAATTTTGTGATCGCCAAAACGGATGCTTGCCAACATCCAGGCTTTTTCAACAGAAAGATCTATATGGTGGGAAAAGTCGCTAATTACGCTAGCTCCGGCAGGCAATATATCCAATTGCTGAATTAACGCATTCTCTACATCAAAAGATGTTATTTGGTAATGCCGAAGAACATGGTGAATATCATTCTCTGGTTGTTGTATTAGCTGATGCAACCAATGCGTTAGTTCGACATAAGGATTAGCGCGTAATTTACAGAACGTTGTCGCAGACTCCAAAGACCTGAATAAAGGTTTTGTTAGCTTTCCATATAGTGCACTGCGTGAAACAGGAGTGTCCATCTGTTACACCTGATGATGTAAGAACATATAAATGATACATAAACATAAATGTACCGATTAGAACTTCTAATTAATAGAATCATCAAAATTCCAGAATGAAACAATGATGCATATCACAGAACGCAATGTAATATAGCGGTTAGTATCTTTTTTATGTTTTTTTTCAATACAGAAAATCAATCACATATACATTATGAATATATTATATCAAAATTATCACAATACATTTCTGCAGGAATTAATATTGATAAAATAAATTGTTCAGCATTACTTATCTAAAAAATTGAAATTATTCTTCTATTGAAAAGAACACTCTATACAGCGATACGTAATGAAACGAAATATTTCCTGGGGACTACAAAAAATACAAGCGCACGGGGTTACCGATAGCACAATTTACGCGACTGCAGGAACACAGATTATCTTCACCGTCAACGCGCCCTGGCTTCCTGTTTTTGAGGTGGATGAGAATGCGAAAATTGCTCTCAGCCTGACTCGCCACGAAGAGGCGTGGTGGATAATCAATCAGTCCGATGAATATTGTTGCACGGTAAATGATCAGATTGTCGAGCCGCATCACCGTATGCGCCTGAATGAAGGGGATCTGATTGAATGGGGATTATCTTCCTGGTGTCTTGTTCGTAACAATCCGACGTCTCTTACTCCACGTGAGGAAAAGACGACACCACAGACTGCTGTTTCGCTGGAAACAATAAGCGAATATCTCGATCTTGACTGGTTTCGACAACAGCAACGGCAGTCGCAAAATCCGTTTGATATCATTCCGGTTCATGGCACAGTCGCCACCGAAGGCACCCCAGAAACAGATAACCCACTAACCCTACTTTACCAGGAATACCGCCAGGCATTATTGTCCCCTGAACAAGATATCCATCGTTATGCCGATCCATTTCCCCTTAATGAAGAGGCAGTTACGCTGGATCTGGCCTCATTGCGCAATCTGACCACTGAAGCTGATTCATTGCAGGATATGGTCACAGGAGGGTTAAGCATTGACGCTATTCTCGATGTCCTGGATACCACCGGCGAAGGAGAAACGATCTGGCCTACCGAAACGGTTCTCCCCGATATTCTGCACTTGCTTTCCCCGGAATACGCATCGGAAATGGTGCATAGCGCCGTCTTACCCGATCTGACACAACGTGAGCACCGCATCATTGGCATTGACAGCCATTACCGGGTAAACCCGGTACAACACGGAGATATCTATCATGACAAGCAATAACGTGCTACCGGCTACCTTGTCGGCACTGCTGCGGAATTATTCTGTAGCGGAAGGTATTCAGATGGCTGAGCAACAAGTAAAGATGCACCCAACTAAGGCTTTACATCGGCACAGCCTGTTTCAGTTATTGTGCGTGATCGGCAACTGGTCACGAGCGCTGCAACAAATCCAACTGTGCGCCCGACTGGATGCAAATTATACCCGAGAAGCGCAGGTATTTGGGGAGTTGATTCGCTGTGAGATATACCGCCAGTCCTGCTTTCATGGTGAACAACGTCCCGGCTTTATTCTCCCTCCGCCCGTCTGGATGGAGGATCTGCTTGTCGCCCTCGCCTGTAACGCCCATGGTAAAACGTCAGATGCCGATGCCCACCGCAGCCGCGCGTTTGAGACCATAACAGACACTGCCGGACAGTGGAATGGCGGCACATTTGACTGGATAAGCGACAGCGACTCCCGTACCGGCTCAGTGCTGGAACTTGTCACTGGTGGCATGTATATCTGGCTGCCGCTTTCGCAAATTCGCTCACTGAAATCGCCCCCGCCAGCGAGTCTGACCGATCTGATCTGGAAACCCGTCAATATCACACTTCACAATGGTGATGTGCATGGTGCCTGGCTATTTTCCCGCTACAGCGGTTCAGAAAAGGCCTCCGATACCCTGTGTCTGTGCCGCAAAACCGTCTGGCAGGATGGTTCCGGAGAAACCCTGGTACAGGCTCTGGGGCAAAAAATGTGGCTCACCAGCCACGGAGATATCAGCCTGCTGGATTTGAGCACCTGCACCTTTAATTCACCTGAAGGCCAAGATGCATGAATGCCTCCCACCAGCGCCCGGGCAAACACTTACTACCCACTCTGTTTGACCGCCTGTGCGACGACACCCCAAACCAGAAGCGCGACCACGATATCAGTGTTAGCCCAGCTCAGCTTAAAGAGATCATCCGCCGGGATTTGTCGTTTCTGCTCAACACCATCAGCCATGAAGATGATATTGATGCCGCGCGTTACCCGCAGGCGGCTGCTTCCGTAGTGAACTACGGCCTGCCGCCGCTGGCGGGGAGCTTTTTGTATGAACATAAGTGGGATGATATCCGCAGAGCCATTTTGCGTACTATTACCCGGTTTGAACCCCGGCTGAAGACCTCCACACTGCAAATCATCCCGCTACAGGATGAACAACGCCAGAATGGCCATAACACATTACAGTTTGAAATTTGCGGTGAGATCCTCACGCAGCCGTATCCGACAGCATTCCGGGTACGTAGTGCGCTGGATATGGAGCACAGCCGCATTACGTTTTATTAATATAGAGGGTGAGTGATGGATCCACGGCTACTGGAATACTACAACCGCGAATTGAGCTACCTGCGGGAAACGGGAGCCGAATTTGCCGCCCGTCATCCCAAAATCGCCGCCCGTCTGGGAATGCAGGGAGCGGATATTGCCGATCCCTATGTGGAGCGTATGATCGAAGCTTTCAGCTTCCTGACCGCCCGCACGCAGCTTAAAATTGACGCTGAATTTCCCCGCTTCACCCAGCGTTTGTTGGAGGTCGTCAGTCCCAATTACATCACCCCAACCCCCTCAATGAGCGTGGCACAACTACATCCCGATCCGGAAGAAGGTGATTTGGCGAAGGGATTCACCGTCCCACGCAACACTGCCTTTTTTTCCTCCATTCCGGAAGGTGAAAGCGCCGCCTGCCAGTTTCGTAGCAGCCAGGATGTGACACTGTGGCCGCTTGCCATCGAAGAGGCGCGCCTGACCGCCGCGCCGCCGGATATGCCCGCCCTGCACCGCTACCTGCCAGCTAACATTCACGTCGCCGGAGCACTACGCATTACCCTGCGCACCTTCGGTGAACTGACCTTCAGCCAGCTTGCCGGGCTGGACAAGCTGCCGCTCTATCTCTGCGGCGAGGAGCGCACGACCTCACACCTGTTCGAACTGCTGCACACCAGCGCCATTGCCACACTGGCTGGCGTTCCGGGTCATTTTGACGGCGTACTGGATGTGAATCTGAAACAGCCCGTCATGTACGAGGGTCTGGAGCCGGATCAAGGGCTATTGCCGCTGGCGTGGAACGTGTTCCACGGCCATAACCTGTTGCATGAATATTTTGCCTGCCCGGAACGCTTTTATTTTTTCACCCCGACGGGTCTGTCTGCCGGGTTACAAAAAATTCACAGCGGTGTGGCGGAAATTGTTATCTTACTGAACCGCCTGCCGCCAGACTGGCTGATCCACCAGACAAATGCTGCACAGTTCAGCCTGTTCTGTACCCCGGTGATCAACCTGTTTCCCCGCGTCACCGCCCGGATCGATATCACTCACAGCACGACGGAGCAGCACCTGGTGGTGGACAGAACCCATCCGCTCGACTATGAGGTGTTTTCGGTCCAGGAAGTGGAAGGGTTGGAAGTCGACACCACGCGGAAGATGACATTTCGCCCGCTCTACCACACCCGCAATAATGATGAAGGCAATCATGGGCGTTATTTTTCCCTGCGCCGGGAGCCGCGTCGGTTGTCTGAGAACGCCCGCCGCTACGGCACCCGCACACCCTATACGGGTTCGGAAGTATTCCTGTCGCTGGTTGACCAGTATGAAGCCCCATACCCGGAAAATCTGCGCCATATCACCATCACTGCCATGGTCACCAACCGCGATCTGCCCTGTCTTATCGCACGCAATGGCCGGGACGATCTGACCGTGGATGCGGCCATCCCTGTGGCAGGTGTGGGGCTTATCCGTCCACCTCGTCCACCACAGCCACCACTGGCGGAACGTGAAATGGCCTGGCGGTTGATCCGCCAGTTATCCTTTAATTATCTGCCGCTGGCCGATCTGGATCACCGCACCGGCGGTCAGGCACTGCGCGATCTGCTGAACCTGTTTATTCCGGCGCATGACAGTCCGCAGTCGCGTCAGGTACGC
This sequence comes from Escherichia sp. Marseille-Q3837, assembly GCF_916618735.1. Classification (NCBI taxonomy): domain Bacteria; kingdom Pseudomonadati; phylum Pseudomonadota; class Gammaproteobacteria; order Enterobacterales; family Enterobacteriaceae; genus Escherichia; species Escherichia sp. Marseille-Q3837. The sequence continues at coordinate 4,553,223 of NZ_CAKAKC010000001.1, forward strand.
AGCCTGATTGGCTGTAAAACAACGCCTGTTACCCGCCGTCTGCCCGGTTCCGGGCTGCTGGTTTATGGTCGCGGCGTCAGTTGTGAGCTGACGGTGGATGAAGATGGATTCTCTGGTATTAGCCCGTATCTGTTCGGTCTGGTGTTGGAGCAATATATCGCTCGTCATGTTTCCATTAATACCTTCTCGCAGATGACGCTGCACAGTATGCAACGTGGGAAAATTATGACCTGGCCGGTCAGAGCCGGACTACGGGGAAGTGTATGAGCGGCGATTTCACCCAAGCGCAGAAAACGCCCTGGCGCTATGGTTTTCTGAACCTGATGCGCCGCGTGGATGTGCAGTTGTGTACCGTCCCCGCAGGTAGTGCCTGGCAACCAGGCATGGAAAAATTTCGCCTGGGACAAACACCTACACTGACCTTTGCGCCACGGGAAATCGCCAATGTGAGCTGGCAACAAGGACGCCTGCACCTTAGCCTTTACAGCCTTGGACTGTGGGGTCCGAACGGTCCGCTGCCACTGCATTACACTGAACTCGCGCGCAATCGGACCGAAAGCCGCTGCGATCCGACCCTGACCCGTTTTACCGATCTTTTTCATCACCGCTGGCTGACGCAGTTTTATCAGGCATGGCGCAGCGCCCAGTCCGCCGGGGGAGGTCTGGATAAACAGGAATATGACCGTTTTGCCTTTTATATCGCCAGCCTCAGCGGGCAGGATTTACGGGAAAGTGCAGACAGCTCGCTGCCGGATCACGTTCGCCTGGCGGCATCGGCCCATCTGGTGCGCGAATCCCGCAACCCGGACGGCTTGGCCGCCACGCTGGCGCACTATTTCAGTGTGCCTTTCCGGATACAAGAGTATGTCCTGCACTGGATAACGGTGGCTGATGATGAAATTACCCGACTGGGGATACCAGCCCCCTCTTCCGTCATTGGCAACGGCGCACTCATCGGCCAGGCCGTGCCGGACATGCAATATAAGTTCCGGCTGGTGATTGGCCCGCTGACACTGGCTGACTACCGGCGTTTCCTGCCTGGTGGTAATAACCTGCCAGTACTAACGGAACTGGTTCGTGCATTTACCGGGTTTGAATACTGCTGGGAAATTGAGCTACAGCTTAAACCACACGCAGCCCCTCCGGCTGTTACTGGCGGTCCATATCAGCTTGGCTGGACCGCCTGGGCAGGGAAAGCCCTGCACGACAACCCGGTGACGGGCATGATTTTCGAACCTGAACACTATCTGGCACACTGAGGATAATTTAATGGATACCCCCCTGTCTGACCCTATTTCGGCTGAATGCCCCTGCGGCCCGGATCTGGAGTATGATCCAGAGTACTTGTTGCTGTTTACCCGCGCCTTAGCGCGTGAAGAGGCGCAATATGGCGATTTTGTCAGTACGCCGGAAACTATTAACTGGGCGGAGCTGGAGCGGGACGCCCGCCGCCTGTTGGCACGCAGTAAAGATATCCGCATCCTGGTTGTCCTGCTGCGCTGCCGTATCCAGCAGGCAGGAGCCAGAGGGCTGGTGGAGACACTCACGCTTCTGGAAACGTTGTGTGTCACAAACCCGGACACCATCCATCCACAACTGCTTACGGCTGAAGATACCACCGCCGAAGATGCGGCTGTAGCACGCAGTAACGCGCTGTCGGCGCTACTGGACCACGAAGGCGTAATGGCTGATATTCGTGGCATTACGCTATCAAACAACGCCGCCATGCGCCTTCAGGTTCGGGATGTGGAACGTTCGCTGTCTGCATCACGCCCGGCGGATGCGCTGGCACCGGAATCAGTACGTCAGCAACTGGCCGACCTGGAAGCACGCGGCGCACTGCCGCTGGACGCATTTCACCAGGCCGCCGAGATCACTGAGCGACTGCAACACCATGCTCGTGAAACGCTGAATGACCTGGCCCCGGACTTTTCGCGTCTGACGCAACTGCTGACCCTGTTGCCTGGGGCGGTACAGACCACTACGCCAGAAATCCCACAACCAAAACCGCAGGCTGATCAGCCGAAACATGCTGCTATCGATAATACCGGACTGACACTAGCAGGGCATGTCGCTCCCACAGTGGATATACCAGCCGAAACGACCGCAAAGATCATCGCAGAGCCACAGCAAATCAGCGATCGGAACGACGCACTGAAACGCTTGCGAGTCATCCGCCGCTGGTTTGAGCACAGTGAACCAAGCAGTCCGACCATTCCTTTGTTGCGTCAGGCGGAACGACTGGTCGGTAAACGCTTTTCGGAGATAATCAATGAAGTTCCAGCAGAACTGCTGGAGAAGTGGGATGCGCAGGAATAACCAAAATGACCAGAACTTATAACTACTGGTCATTATATGGTGTAACTATTTTCTGGATTAAATCCATTTAACTTCCGGGGTGAAAAATCCCGAAAGCCAGAAACGACAAAAGCCTGAACCATTGCTGATTCAGGCTTTCTAAATATTGGCGGAACGGACGGGACTCGAACCCGCGACCCCCTGCGTGACAGGCAGGTATTCTAACCGACTGAACTACCGCTCCGCGTTTTATTCCGTTGGGAACGAGGCGAATACTACGGATTGCCCCGCCCTTCGTCAATTGTTTTTCTCATCTTTTGAATCGTTTGCTGCAAAAATCGCCCAACTCGCTATTTTTAGCACCTTTTACATGTATTTATGCCCGCCAGAGGCAGCTTCCGCCCTTCTTCTGCACCAGATCGAGACGAGCTTCATGCGCTGCTAGCTCTTCATCCGTCGCAAAAACAACGCGTAACTTACTTGCCTGGCGCACAATGCGCTGAATTGTTGCTTCACCTTGTTGCTGTTGTGTTTCACCTTCCATCGCAAAAGCCATCGACGTTTGGCCACCGGTCATCGCCAGATAAACTTCCGCAAGGATCTGGGCATCGAGTAATGCCCCGTGCAATGTACGCTTGCTGTTATCTATTTCGTAGCGGGCGCATAACGCATCGAGGCTGTTGCGCTTACCAGGAAACATTTTCCTCGCTACCGCAAGGCTATCGGTGACCTTACAGAAGGTATTGGTCTTCGGAATATCGCGCTTGAGCAGCGAAAACTCGTAGTCCATAAAGCCGATATCGAACGCTGCGTTATGGATCACCAGCTCCGCGCCACGAATATAGTCCATGAACTCATCAGCTACTTCGGCAAACGTAGGCTTATCGAGCAAAAACTCATCGGCAATACCATGTACGCCAAAGGCTTCCGGATCCACCAGCCGATCGGGCTTAAGATAAACGTGAAAGTTATTGCCCGTCAGTCGACGGTTCACCACTTCAACGGCACCAATCTCAATGATCTTGTGGCCTTCATAGTGCGCACCAATCTGGTTCATACCGGTGGTTTCGGTATCGAGAACGATCTGGCGTGTAATTGCAGTGCTCATAGCGGTCATTTATGTCAGACTTGTCGTTTTACAATTCGATTCAATTACAGGAAGTCTACCAGAGATGCTTAAACAGGTAGAAATTTTCACCGATGGTTCGTGTCTGGGTAATCCAGGACCTGGGGGTTACGGCGCTATTTTACGTTATCGCGGACGCGAGAAAACCTTTAGCGCAGGCTACACCCGCACCACCAATAACCGTATGGAGTTGATGGCTGCTATTGTCGCGCTGGAAGCGTTAAAAGAACATTGCGAAGTCATTTTGAGTACCGACAGCCAGTATGTCCGCCAGGGGATTACCCAGTGGATCCATAACTGGAAAAAACGTGGCTGGAAAACCGCAGACAAAAAACCGGTAAAAAATGTCGATCTCTGGCAACGTCTTGATGCCGCGCTGGGACAGCATCAAATCAAATGGGAATGGGTAAAAGGCCATGCCGGACACCCGGAAAACGAACGCTGTGATGAACTGGCTCGTGCTGCGGCAATGAATCCCACGCTGGAAGATACGGGCTATCAAGTCGAAGTTTAAGCCTGTGGTTTACGACATTGCCGGGTGGCACCGACCGCCTGGCGAATTCGCGGTTTGTTTTTACTCTGTTTCATCGGATTTAGCGTTAAAGGAATAGTCCGTTTCCGGGCAACAATAAGTTGTAAGCAACCAAGCGCAGGAATGTGCGTGCTCAATAGTTTTCCACCGTGCTTGTTCCACGGGAGAACATGGAAACGGCTGGCGTGTAGCACTTCAAAATTCAACAAAGAGAGCCAGTCCAGTTGCCGCATCAGAGTAAACATCCGGCTGTTATAGGGCGATGTTTTTCGCAATACCGGCACAAGTTTGCGTAATCCCATTAAACTGATGGGATTGAAGCCGCTAATAACCAGCCAGCCATCATCAATCAATACCCTATCGGCTTCGCGCAATAAACGATGCGGATCGGTGCACCACGGCAATGTATGCGCCAGTAGACAAACATCGACGGATTTATCGGCAAAAGGAAGATGAAGTGGGTCCGCCTGCACCTGGACGGGCATTCCTTGCGCTGAAACATTCACTTGATGAGAAACCGCGCACGCTTCGCAATTGATTTCTGCGCTTAAATTGCCAATCTTAAGCAGATGAAAACCATACATTTTAGCGAACCACGGGTTGAGCTGGCGTTCCAGCGCCTTGCGATAAAGCTCTCCCCAGGGCAAATCGCCCCAGCAATCAGGAGCCACGACAGTTTGGGGGATCCTTGCCGGTTTCATCACAACCTTCCGTTTCGCACTGAGAGGTAATATATGAATCTTAACAGTATTTCCGCCTTTGATGACAATTACATCTGGGTTTTGTCTGATGAAGCAGGTCGTTGCCTGATTGTCGACCCAGGAGAGGCAGAACCCGTATTAAAGGCGATTTCAGCTAACAACTGGCAACCAGTAGCGATTTTCCTCACCCACCATCACCACGATCACGTTGGCGGTGTAAAAGAACTGGTAGAAAAGTATCCGCAAATTGTGGTGTATGGGCCAGAAGAGACACAAGATAAGGGAACAACGCAGGTAGTCAAAGATGGCGATACTGCCTTCGTTTTGGGGCATGAATTTAGTGTAATTGCTACGCCAGGTCACACTTTAAGACATATCTGTTACTTTAGCGAACCTTATCTATTTTGTGGCGACACTCTGTTTTCTGGCGGTTGCGGTAGACTATTCGAAGGCACTGCATCACAGATGTATCAATCACTTAAAAAATTAAGTGAACTTCCTGACGATACTCTGGTGTGTTGCGCTCACGAATATACTTTATCAAATATGAAGTTTGCTTTGAGCATTCTTCCGCACGATTTGTCTATAAATGATTATTATCGTAAAGTTAAGGAGTTACGGGCAAAAAATCAAATAACACTACCCGTAATTCTGAAAAATGAGCGGCAAAATAATGTTTTTTTGAGAACAGAATATATTGATTTAATTAATGTAATTAATAAAGAAACATTATTGCAACAACCTGAAGAACGTTTTGCCTGGTTAAGGTCAAAGAAAGATAGATTCTGATAAAACTTTCTTGTCATCAGCTTCGTTCGCCGTTATGATCGGTCGTCTTTTAAGCAACTATTGACACACACATGAAGGCAAAAGCGATATTACTCGCCTCTGTCCTGCTCGTGGGTTGCCAGAGTACTGGTAACGTTCAACAGCACGCACAGAGCCTTTCTGCAGCTGGTCAAGGGGAAGCAGCAAAGTTTACAAGTCAGGCACGATGGATGGACGATGGGACGTCTATCGCGCCGGATGGTGACTTGTGGGCTTTCATAGGCGACGAGCTAAAGATGGGAATTCCGGAAAACGACCGGATTCGCGAACAGAAACAGAAATATTTACGCAATAAGAGCTATCTCCACGATGTAACTTTACGGGCAGAGCCGTATATGTACTGGATAGCCGGGCAAGTTAAAAAACGTAACATGCCTATGGAACTGGTACTACTACCCATAGTGGAGAGCGCTTTTGATCCTCACGCGACGTCTGGCGCCAATGCCGCAGGCATCTGGCAGATCATTCCGAGCACGGGGCGCAATTATGGTTTGAAACAGACCCGCAATTATGACGCGCGTCGCGATGTTGTTGCTTCAACAACTGCCGCGCTGAACATGATGCAGCGTCTGAACAAGATGTTTGACGGCGACTGGCTTCTGACCGTAGCGGCTTATAACAGCGGCGAAGGTCGGGTCATGAAGGCAATTAAAACGAACAAAGCGCGTGGGAAATCCACGGACTTCTGGTCGTTACCGTTGCCGCAGGAAACGAAGCAGTACGTGCCTAAGATGCTGGCATTGAGTGATATTCTCAAAAACAGCAAGCGTTATGGCGTACGTCTGCCAACGACCGATGAAAGCCGTGCTCTGGCGCGTGTGCACCTGAGCAGCCCGGTTGAAATGGCGAAGGTTGCAGATATGGCGGGAATTTCCGTCAGCAAACTGAAGACCTTCAACGCTGGCGTGAAAGGCTCCACGCTGGGCGCAAGTGGTCCCCAGTACGTGATGGTGCCAAAGAAACATGCAGATCAACTGCGTGAATCTCTGGCTTCAGGCGAAATTGCTGCCGTACAGTCGACACTGGTTGCCGACAATACGCCGCTTAATAGCCGCGTTTACACCGTACGCTCTGGCGACACGCTTTCAAGCATCGCTTCACGTCTCGGCGTAAGCACAAAGAATTTGCAGCAGTGGAACAATCTGCGCGGTTCTAAGCTGAAACCAGGTCAAAGTCTGACAATTGGCGCTGGTAGTAGCGCACAGCGGTTGGCAAACAACAGCGATAGCATTACGTATCGTGTGCGCAAAGGTGATTCGCTTTCAAGCATTGCTAAGCGTCACGGCGTAAACATCAAAGATGTGATGCGCTGGAACAGCGATACTGCGAATCTGCAACCAGGCGACAAGCTGACGTTGTTTGTGAAAAACAACAATATGCCAGATTCCTGACAAACCAGATAACAGAAAGGCACCGATTCCCCCGGTGCCTTTTTTATTTATGCCGCTTTATGTGCTTCAACCATGATGATATCACTGGTGAAAGAGCCATCATTCTGCAAGGCAAAATACGTTTTCACCTCTGTCGATGCGCTCTGTTGGTAAACGCGAATAGCGTCCACTAACACTTCTGGCGTACGCATTCTCGCAACCCACGAAGAGAATTCCAGAGGTAATTTATCGGTGATCACATTATCGACAAGCAGATATGCTTCATTGATTAACGTCAACCACTCACCGCTGGCGTAATTACGCACGTGAGAAGCATCGCGCAATGCTTCTATCGTCTGTAACCAAATATCGCGTACCGGGTGACCCGGAGACATTACGTCCATCACAATCAGCATACCGCCGGGCTTCAAGACCCGATTCACTTCACGCAATGCCGCACCGACATCATGCCAGTGGTGAGCAGAATAACGACTAATAACAATATTAAAGGTGTGATCGGCAAAAGGCAGGCTTTCGGCATACCCCTGGCGGGTGGTGATATTTTTCAGTTGTCGGGTATCTGCAGCCTGTGCAACAACATCCAGCATTTGGGAAGATAAGTCATACGCCACCACTTCCTGCACGTTTTGCGCAGCGACAAAGCTGGCATGTCCTGCTCCACAGCCCATATCAAGTACGCAAGCGTCAGGATACTCTGCCAGACACGCCGCCAGGCGCTGTAAGTCGCGCCCGGATGCATGCACGGCACTGGTTAAATATTCACTGGCCTGCGAGCTAAATTGCTTTTCTACGTGCTCATGGTGGGATTGTGTTGTCATTGCACTGTCCTTTTGTTGTTTGAGTATAAAAAGGCAGCGCCAAACGTTGGTCTGCCCTGTGGCAGACCTGACATACCTTATTTATCAGGCTTGCCGGGACTGAATTCAACGAGTAGCGGATTGTGATCAGAAGCGCGCGTAACCAGTACGGAAGCTTCGCTGACATTCAGACCACGGTAGAAAACAAAATCGAGCGGGCGACCAAACGCCCGGCGGCGCTGATCATCAGTAAAACGCACCTGGCGCAGCGACATTTCTCGCGCAAAGCGATATAACGCGTTCATCCTTCTACGGCTCCAGGCATTGAAATCTCCCGCCATAATGACCGGACCGCTGTGGTGGGCTATCTGATCGCCAATAGGAAGCAACTGCTTGCTATAAACATCCACGCCCAGACTGAAGTTGACCGCATGGATATTGACTACCATCAACAGGCGGGTGTCAGGTAATGGATAGACCGTCACCAGTGCCGATTTCGCCAGACGTAAAATAGGTTCACGTTCGCGTAACGGGCAACAATACACCGGATGCGCTGCCGAAAGGGTCATTACGCCGGAAGGATGTTGTGGCAGAACAAAAGCGGGCACCTGATCGGCAGCAAGATAGTTAGTGGTCGCAAACTGCACTAACTCTGGCGTTGTCTGCGCTTCCTGCAATAACACCAGATGTGCATCTTTGCCGTAGTTCTTTAATACCGACAACCATTCAGCGCGTTGCTGTTTGTAAATGTTCCACACCAGGATCCGAATACGCTCTTCGGTACTTAACGGTTCTCCGGGTGGTAATGCCTGGCCGATGCTCGCAAATGACCCCGGCGGTAAGATCCTTTCCGCAGGTTGTCCGGCTACATAGCGCATGGCATAGGTATTTTTTCGCACTTTTGACTTTGAAACCTCTATTACGTCAACCCTTCCGCACTCGGGAGGGTTCTACTGTTATAGGGATTTTAGCTCACTCTTTCAACGAGCAATTGTATATTGTTATGTAAGCAAGTGCTTACACCGCACAGAATTTTGCTCATTATTGAGAACATTAAATCGGATGACATATTACGTATCCTGATGGTTTAATAACAAATAAATTCAAAATATCTCTTCTATTTTGCAACAGGAGCAAAAATGAAAGCCACGTCGGAAGAACTCGCCATTTTTGTTTCGGTCGTCGAAAGCGGCAGCTTTAGCCGGGCAGCGGAACAATTAGGGCAAGCAAACTCAGCGGTCAGCCGTGCGGTAAAAAAGCTGGAAATGAAACTTGGCGTCAGCCTACTTAATCGAACCACACGACAACTTAGCCTGACGGAAGAAGGCGAGCGTTATTTTCGTCGCGTACAGTCAATTTTGCAGGAGATGGCAGCGGCAGAATCAGAAATTATGGAGACGCGTAATACACCGCGCGGACTGTTACGGATCGATGCCGCAACCCCCGTGGTACTACACTTTCTGATGCCGTTAATTAAGCCTTTCCGCGAACGCTATCCGGAAGTCACTTTATCGCTAGTCTCCTCCGAAACGATTATTAATTTGATCGAAAGAAAAGTGGATGTCGCGATACGCGCCGGTACGTTAACGGATTCCAGCTTACGAGCCAGGCCGTTATTTAACAGTTATCGAAAAATTATCGCCTCCCCCGACTATATTGCCCGCTACGGGAAGCCAGAAACTATCGACGATTTAAAGCAACATGTTTGCCTGGGATTTACTGAACCCGCTTCCCTCAATACCTGGCCGATAGCCTGTAGTGATGGACAATTACATGAGGTGAAGTACGGTTTGTCATCCAATAGTGGAGAAACACTGAAACAGCTTTGCCTGAGTGGCAACGGGATTGCGTGTTTGTCCGACTATATGATCGACAGAGAAATTGCTCGTGGTGAACTGGTGGAGTTAATGGCAGATAAAGTGTTGCCAGTGGAAATGCCCTTCAGCGCCGTCTATTACAGCGACCGCGCGGTAAGTACTCGCATCCGGGCCTTTATCGATTTCCTTAGCGAGCATATAAAAACAGCTCCCGCAGGAGCTGTCAGAGAGGCTTAATCCCATTCAGGAGCCAGACCTTCCGGACTTACGAGGCGGTCGTTGCAATCCAGTTCGGCGATCGCTTTTTTGTCTTCTGTATCAAGCTGTAAACTTTGTGCCTTAAGATTACTTTCCAGGTTTTCACGTTTAGTGGAAGACGGTATTACTGAGTAGCCTTCCTCCATTGCCCACGCCAGAATTACTTGTGCCGGGGTCGCATTGTGTTTAGCTGCGATACGAGCAATAACCTCATCTTTCAGAGCCTTCCCATACGCCAGCGTCATATAGGAAGTAATATGAATGCCGTGCTGTTTAGCCCAGGCGACCACTTTACGGTTTTGCAGATAAGGAGAGAGTTCAATCTGATTGGTAGCGATGTTTTCAGCGCCAACAGCAGCAATTACCTTTTCCATCAACGGGATCGTGAAGTTGGAAATACCGATTTCACGCGTCAGCCCTTGTTTTTTCGCTTCCAGCAACGCCTGCATAAACTCTTCAACAGAGACTTCATCGTTTGGTGACGGCCAGTGGATTAGCGTCAGATCAACATAATCGGTACGCAATTTTTGCAGGCTCTCTTTCAGACTCGGGATCAGTTTGTCTTTGCTGAGATTTTCAATCCAGATTTTAGTGGTGATATAGAGTTCATTACGTGGCACGCCACTTTCTGCAATCGCCTGACCTACTGCAGCTTCGTTATCATAGATTTGTGCGGTATCAATTGCGCGATAGCCAAGTTCAAGCGCCGTTTTCACAGATGCAATAACAACGTCGTCTTTGAGACGGAAAGTACCTAAACCAAATGCAGGGATAGCCATAATATGCCTCTTCTAATGCTATGTTCGTTAACTGAGATGATTATGGGCTTCAGACTGTTGCGGAAAAAGAGCGTAAAATGCAGAGGATTTTTGCGATTTTGGCAATAATAGAAATACAGACGAAAAAAAACCTCGAGCGTTAACTCGAGGCTTCTTAATAAGTGGCGGAACGGACGGGACTCGAACCCGCGACCCCCTGCGTGACAGGCAGGTATTCTAACCGACTGAACTACCGCTCCACCGAATTCTTTTACAACCACCAGTTTTATGACCGGCTTACTGCTTAATTTGATGCCTGGCAGTTTATGAATCACTTCGTGATTCACCCTTCGGGCCGTTGCTTCGCAACGTTCAAAAGCTTTCGCTTTTGTCCTACTCTCTTATCGAGTAGTGAACTGCCTCAAAGGTCAGTGCCATTCTTCGTAATTTGATGCCTGGCAGTTCCCTACTCTCGCATGGGGAGACCCCACACTACCATCGGCGCTACGGCGTTTCACTTCTGAGTTCGGCATGGGGTCAGGTGGGACCACCGCGCTACGGCCGCCAGGCAA